>NZ_JBSRXM010000001.1:1200000-6000000 GCF_054055655.1 Bradyrhizobium sp. USDA 4461 | reverse complement strand
CATTCTCCTCGCCGGCGGCGCCGATGAACCGCCCGGACGTGTTGCCGCCGAGGCCGATGATCTTGCGGAACAGCGACTGGTCGGTGATGTTGCTGCCGACCACGCTCGCATCCTGCGGATAGCGCGCGATGATGGTGCCATCGCGATGGATCATCGAGATCACGGTGTCGCCGTTCAGCGCCAGCGAGGCCACGAAATCCTCGAAATGGCTGGGCTCGACGCCGCGGCTCGCAAAGCCGATGATCTCGCCGTTGCGCCCGGTGATCTTGCGGGCAAAGACCGTGGTCCAGTTGCCCGTCACCTTGCTCATCGCGGGCTCGACGATCACGGGCGATGTCGGCCGTCCCGACGTGAATTCCTTGAAGTAGCGCCGGTCAGCGATGCTGATGTCGGGCACCGGCCACATCTCGGACGAGTTGATCAGCCATCCCTTGGCGTTGAACAGATTGAGCCCGCCGACATGCGGCAGCGCTGCCAGCCGCGTGCGCAGCATCTCGTGCGCGCTAAGCAGCGACATGCTTTTCTCGAACTGATCGGCGGTCTCGACCTGCTCCGATCGCAGATAATTCAGGATGTCGTCGTGGACATGCTGGAGGTCGCTGAGCTGCTGGTCGAAATGCCGCGACAGCAACAGCGCGGTGTTGTTGAGCTCGCGTTCCGACACCTCCAGCGCGCGTTCGCGGAACTGCAGCGCGAGGTAGCCGGTGCCAAGCGTGATCGCGAGCACCAATAGCGCGGCACTCAGGACGAGCCACTGAACGGCCCTCATCCGCGTGGCACGCGACACACCTTTGATCGACAGCCGCCGGTGATCCGGCGTCACGCTGCTCGTTTGGACAACCGACATTTTCCTGCCCCTGTGGGTGCCCTTCTAAGGGAGCACAACCCAAGGGGTCGTTAGGAAAATCAGTTATCGGACGGTTAAGGCGAATGCGCACACGAGCGCGATCGGCAGGACGATCGTCAGGAGACGACTGCCACAGCCTATGCCGCCGCCTCCTTCAGGCTGCACTCGATCAGCGCGCCGTCGATGGTGAATTTCGAGAATGGCGAGAACGGCGTCACCGCCTTGAGTGCTGCGAAGAATTGCGAGTCGCCCGGAGACTTCAGGAGAAAGCGGATGTGGTTGGCCGACAACGCATCGCGCGACAGCCAGACGACGCCGGAGAACAGCGCCACGAGCATTTGCGCGTAGTCGGCGGTCCCGGCGAGGCCGAGATCGTAGATGGGGGACACATTGACGAAGCGCGCGCTGAGCGCCGGCGCCGTATACCGGCTCATCAACAGGCGGCGGACCTGGCAGACCGCATGGACCCGCTCTCCGTCGGTCAGGTAATACAGACCCTGGCTGTCCCCCTCCCTGGCGGTCAGCGCCTCGAAGGCGGCAATGCCGCCGAAAGTGGCAAAATCCTCTCCGACGCCTTCAGCGTCCTTCTTCCATTGTGCCTTGATATGACGCCAGGACCGCTCAGGATCCTTGAGTGGCAAAAGCCGCATGGTTAAGGGGCTGTTAGCACGGAGGGGAGTCGACGCCGGGATAATATGTCGCAGGCATTAAGCGTTTGCTTACAGCGGTAGCCGGTTGCGCCGACGCGACGGCTGCCGGGTAGCCCGGATGAAGTCAACGGGTCGCGCCAATGCGCGCCCGATGACAGGCTCCGCGCAATCCGGGGAGCCGTGTCCGCGGTTAGCGCGCGCCCGGATTTCGCTGCGCTTCATCCGGGCTACAAGATAAGCATCCATTTGGCATAGTCGGATTTGACCACTGTGGGCTCGGCCCCGAACAGCGCCGAGTAGAAGCCGACCGATTGCGGGATGTCCTTGACGGCGACGTGGACATGCAAGCGCTTCATGGGCGGTCCTTTTCGAGCAGCGGCGACGCTGGATGGATATTCCGTCCCAAGCATGCTCAGATATCAACAGTATTACAACAAGGGTTCAAGCGCGCGATGGATGCGCTGACGCTGTTCGGATTGTTCGCCGTCACCATGATGCTGGTCTGCTACGCGGCCGAAGATCGCAGCCCCTGGTTCATCCTGGCCTTTGCGGTGTCGTGCGCGCTGGGCTCGGCCTACGGTTTCCTGCAGGGCGCCTGGCCGTTCGGCCTGGTTGAGGCGATCTGGGCCGTGGTCGCCGCGCGCCGGTGGTTGCTGCGCCGAACCGCCGAGGGCGTGTAACGTTATAGTATCCACGGCCAATCTGTCGCGGTGGCGAACTTGAATGCACGCGGTCACGGCGCTAAGTAGGCGCCATGGCCGCTTCGCGCACCATGATTCAATCTTCTCGCACAGCGGGACCGCGCCGTTGGCGCAGCCTGCTTGCGGGGCTGATCTCGGTTGCGCTCGTGCTGTCGTTCTTCCACGGCTGGACCTCCGACGACGATGACGATGCAGGTCCTGTCTTCTCGATCGCACAGTCGATCAAGGACACCGGCGGCAAAGCCCCCGCACATCCGGCCTCACTGCACGGCGATCACTGCCTGACGCACGTCGCCTCGGTCGCTCCGCAGGAAACCGCATTCCCGATCGCCTATGCGCCGCACCGCTACGCGGACAGCAGCATCGAGTTGCCGGCATCGGCCGAGCGCCTCTCTCCCTTCAAACCACCCCGCGCCTGATCCGGTCGGCATGACCGGCCGTGCGCGGCTGCCCTTGGGCAGCACGCATGCTTCCGCACAGATCGATGTCGCGACAGCGCACGGCCATTGGCCGGCGCTGCGGAGAGGCGCACATGAAACGGATTGTTCTATTTTTCGCCGGCGTGACCGCCGGCATTGCACTGGTATTGCTCGCGGCCGGAGGGATCGGCTGGCCGGTCAAGTTCCCGGCCACGACGCTTGAGGCCGCGTCCGAGAGCCCGCAGAAGGCCGAAGCCAAGCATGAGGCTCCCGGACATATCGAGCTGGGCGAAGACCAGATTCGCGAAGCCGGCATCACGCTTGCGCAAACCAGCGGCGGCATGCTGAAGCGGCATTTCCTCGCGCCGGGATCGCTGATCCCCGACGCCGACCATATCGGCCGCGTCTCGGTCCGCGTGCTCGCCACCGTCACGGAACTGCGCAAGCGTCTCGGCGACGTCGTCGAGAAAGGCGAGATCGTCGCCGCCATCGAAAGCCGCGAGGTCGCCGATGCCAAGAGCGAATATCTCGCCACACGGCTCACCAACGATCTGCAGCAGACGCTCTACATCAGGCAGAAGACCCTGGTCGAGAGCCGCATCGTCTCGGAAAACGAGTTCCTGCGCACGCGGTTGAGCGCGAACGACGCCCAGATCAAGCTCGACGGCGCGCGGCAGAAGCTGTTTGCGCTCGGCCTGTCGGAAAGCGAGATCGCCGATCTGCCGAACCAGCCGCCGGAGAGCCTGCGCACCCAGTTCCTGCGCGCGCCGATCAGCGGCCGGGTGTCCGAGCGGCGCGTCGATCTCGGAGGGTTGATCGGGCGCGAAGGCCAGGAGAGCGAGCTCTACGTCATCGTCAATCTCGACGACATCTGGGTCGACCTGGCGGTTTCGCCGGAGGATATCAACGCAGTCCGCGAAGGCGTGTCGGTCAAGATCCGCGCCATCGGCACCGAGGACGAAGCGAGCGCCGGCGTGATCTTCGTCAGCCCCCTGCTCGACCGCGAGACCCGCAACGCCCGCGTGATCGCGACCATGCCCAACAAGGATCACCGCTGGAAGCCCGGTACCTTCGTCACCGCGGAGGTCCCGCTGTCAGGCGCGCCGTCGACCGTCATCATCCCGAAGAACGCACTTCAAACCATCAAGGGGACACCGACCGTGTTCGTGCGCGATGCCGACGGCTTCGAGGCGCGGTCGGTGCGCACCGGACGCGAGGACGACGACGACATCGAGATCGTCACCGGCCTCGCCGCCGGCGAGGCCATCGCGGTGCAGAACACCTTTACGCTGAAGGCCGAGGTCGAGAAGGACGAGGCGGAGCACGGCCATGATTGAGCGCATCATCGCTCTCGCGATCCAGCGGCGTTGGGTTGTCGTCACGCTGGCGGCGATCCTGATGTTCATCGGCGGCCTGGCATTGACCAAGCTGCCGATCGAGGCGGTGCCCGACATCACCAACAAGCAGGTCCAGATCAACACCGTGGCGCCGGCGCTGTCGCCGGCCGAGATCGAGAAGCAGATCACCTTCCCGATCGAAACGGCGCTCGCCGGCGCACCGGGACTGGAGAGCACGCGCTCGCTGTCCCGCAACGGCTTCTCGCAAATCACGGCGGTGTTCAGCGAATCGACCGACATCTATTTCGCCCGCCAGCAGGTCGGCGAACGCCTCACCGAAGTGCGCGCGCGCCTGCCGCAAGGCATCGAGCCGCGGATCGGCCCGACCTCGACAGGTCTCGGCGAGATCTACATGTGGACCGTCCATTACTCCGGCGACAAGGTCGAGACCGACGGCGCGCCGGGCCTGCAAAGCGACGGCCGCTTCCTGACGGCGGACGGCCAGGTGCTGCACAGCGAGGTCGAGAAGGACGCCTATCTGCGCACGGTGCAGGACTGGATCATCAAGCCGCAGATCAAGATGGTGCCGGGTGTCGCCGGCGTCGATTCGATCGGCGGCTATCTCAAGCAGTACCAAGTCCATCCCGATGCCGCGAAGCTGATCGCGCTCGGCCTCACCTTTGCCGACGTCGCCAAGGCGATCGAGAGCAACAATGTCAGCCGCGGCGCGCGCTATATCGAGCGCAACGGCGAAGGCTTCGTGGTGCGCTCCGGCGGCCGGCTCGAGAATATCGAGGAGCTCGGCGCCGTCGTCGTCACCACGCGCGGCGGCGTCCCGGTCCGGATCCGCGACCTCGCCACGCTGTCGATCGGCGGCGAGACCCGCACCGGCAGCGCCAGCGAGAACGGCCGCGAGGTCGTGGTCGGCACCGCACTGATGCTGATCGGCGCCAACAGCCGCACCGTGTCGGCCGCGGTCGACGCCAGGCTGCGTGCGATCACGCCATCCTTGCCGGCAGGCATCAAGGTCGAGACTGTGCTGGACCGCACCCAATTGGTCGATGCGACCATCGGCACCGTGGCGCGCAACCTCTCTGAAGGCGCGCTGCTGGTGATCGCGGTGCTCTTTGTCCTTCTCGGTAACTTCCGGGCGGCGCTGATCACCGCGCTGGTGATCCCGATCGCGATGCTGATGACTGCCATCGGCATGTGGCAGGGGCGGATCAGCGCCAATCTGATGAGCCTCGGCGCGCTGGATTTCGGCCTGATCGTCGATGGCGCCGTGATCATCACCGAGAACAGCCTGCGTCACCTCGCCGAGAAGCAGCATACGCTCGGCCGCATCCTGACGCGCGACGAACGGCTGGCGACGGTGCGCACCTCCGCCGTCGAGATGGTGCAGCCGAGCCTCTACGGCCAGGCCATCATCCTCCTGGTCTATGTGCCGCTGCTCACCTTCACCGGCGTCGAGGGCAAGATGTTCGAGCCGATGGCGCTGACCGTGATCCTCGCGCTCGCCGCCGCCTTCGTGCTGTCGCTGACGCTGGTACCGGCGCTGATCGCGATCGGCATCACCGGCCGCGTGCAGGAGAAGGAAAACTGGCTGGTCGCCGCGCTGAAGCGCTGCTACAGCCCGCTGCTGCGGCATGCGGTGACGACGCCCGTTCCCGTGATCGCGGTGGCGGTCGTGCTGTTCGCCGCCGCGCTGTTGGCCTTCTTCCGTCTCGGCCAGGAGTTCATCCCCTCGCTCGATGAGAAGAACATCGCGATGCACGCGCTGAGGATTCCGAGCACCGCGCTGTCGCAGTCGCAGGCGATGCAGCTCTCGGTCGAGAAGGCCGTCAGCCACTTCCCGCAGGTGTCGTTCGTGTTCTCGAAGACCGGCACCGCGGAAGTGGCGAGCGACCCGATGCCGCCGAACGCCTCCGACACCTTCATCATCCTGAAGCCGCGCGCGCAGTGGCCGGATCCATCGCTGACCAAGGAGCAATTGATCGAGGACATCTCGAAAGCAGTCGGCCGGCTGCCCGGCAACGTCTACGAATTCACCCAGCCGATCCAGATGCGTTTCAACGAACTGCTCGCCGGCGTTCGCGGCGACATCGCCGTCAAGGTGTTCGGCGACGAGTTCGAGCCGATGCAGAAGGCTGCCAACCAGATCGCGGCCGCATTGCGCGGCGTGCGCGGCGCGACCGACGTCAAGGTCGAACAGGCGAGCGGCCTCCCCGTGCTCGAGATCAAGGTCGACAAGGCGGCGATCGCCCGGCGAGGCCTCAGCGTCTCCGAAGTCCATGATGTGATCGGTGCCGCGGTCGGCGGCCAGGATGCCGGCGTCGTCTACGAGGGCGATCGCAGCTTCGACATCGTGGTGCGACTGCCGAAGAGCGTGCGCTCCGATCTCGAGGCGCTGAGCAATCTGCCGGTCGCCTTGCCGAAGGCAACGCCGAGCTCGCCGGTGCAGAGCCTGCCGCTGAACCGCGTGGCGCAGTTCTCCTTCACCGAAGGACCGAACCAGATCAGCCGCGAGAACGGCAAGCGCCGCATCGTGGTGACGGCCAATGTCCGCGGCCGCGATCTCGGCTCGATGGTCGAGGAAGCACAGACGAAAGTCGCGCAAGCGGTCAAGCTGCCGCCGGGCTACTGGATGACCTGGGGCGGCCAATCCGAGAATCTCGCCGCGGCGCGCCGGCGCCTTGTCGTCGTGGTGCCGGCCTGCTTTGCCATGATCTTCCTGTTGCTGCTGGCGGCGATGGGGTCCGTGCGCGACGCGCTCCTGGTGTTCAGCGCGGTGCCGCTGGCGCTCACCGGCGGCATCGCGGCGCTCTGGCTGCGCGGCATGCCGTTCTCGATCTCGGCGGCAGTCGGCTTCATCGCACTGTCGGGCGTTGCCGTACTGAACGGGCTCGTGATGCTGAGCTTCGTGCGGCAATTGCGCGAGCAAGGCGTGCCGCTTCGTGACGCCATCGAGCAAGGCGCCCTCACCCGCTTCCGGCCGGTGGTGATGACGGCGCTGGTGGCCTCGCTCGGCTTCGTGCCGATGGCCTTCGCCACCGGCACCGGCGCCGAGGTGCAGAAGCCGCTCGCCACCGTGGTGATCGGGGGCCTGATCAGCGCGACCCTGCTGACGCTCGCCGTGCTGCCCGCGCTCTATGCACGGTACGGCCATGTCGGCAGCGCTGCGCAGAATGAGAGGACCGCGATTCAGCCGGCGGAATGAGGATATGTTGACCGGCAGTGCCAAGGAAAATCCGGCAGTTGCAGCGCCGAACCGGTGCTGTAACAATTCTGTCATATGGCAAAACTAAACGAAGGCTGCGGCGGGCTGCCGCGGGGCTTCATCAGGGGGAATAACAAGATGCGTCGTGCCATTACATTGCTGTCCGCGAGCATGATCGCGCTCTCAATGGGAGCCGCCTCGGCGCAAAATGCAAAGCCCCGCAACCTGATCCTGTTCGTCCCCGACGGCCTGCGCGGCGGCATCGTGACGCCGGAGACGGCGCCGGCGATGGCCGAGATCCGCGACAAGGGCGTCTACTTCAAGAACTCACATTCGCTGTTCCCGACCTTCACGATGGCGAACAGCTCGGCACTGTCGACCGGCCATTATCTCGGCGACACCGGCACCTTCTCCAACACGATCTTTACCGGCTACACCTCGGTGCCGGCCGGCGACACCGTGGTGCCGTTCATCGAGAACGACGCGGTGCTCGCCGATATCGACGATCACTTCAACGGCGACTATCTCAACGAGGAGACGCTGCTGAAGATGGCCCGCGGCCAGGGTTTCAGCACCGCCGCCATCGGCAAGGTCGGCCCGACCCTGCTGTTCGATCACACCGATCGCGGTAAGAACACGATCGTGATCGACGATTCCACCGGCGGCAAGACCGGCGTGCCGCTCTCCGACGAGATGAAGGACGCGTTGACCAAGGCCGGGCTGCCGCTCGCCACGCCGAGCCGCGGCGATAACGCCAAGGCCGGTGACGCCAAGACACCCGGCACCACGGTCGCCAACGTCGCCCAGCAGGCCTACATGGCCGATGTCGCGACCAAGGTGGTGCTGCCGATGTTCAAGGCGCGCAACAAGCCGTTCGTGCTGGTGTTCTGGTCGCGCGATCCGGACGGCAGCCAGCACAACACCGGCGACAGCCTCAACACCATCACCCCCGCCATCAACGGCCCGACCTCGATGGCCGGCATCAAGAATGCCGACAACAACCTCGCCCAGCTGCGCAAGGCGCTCGACGAACTCGGGCTGTCCGCCACCACCAACATCATGGTCTCCTCCGACCACGGCTTCTCGACGATCTCGAAGGAGAGCAAGACCAGCCCCTCGGCCAAGATCGCCTATGACGACACGCCGAAGGATTTCCTGCCGATGGGCTTTTTGGCGATCGATCTCGCCAAGGCGCTGGACCTGCCGCTGTTCGACCCCAACGACAAGAATGCCAAGGTCGCCGACAACGCCCATCCGAAGGCCGGCAACGGCGTGCTCGGCCAGGATCCCACCAAGCCCGACGTCGTGATCGCGACCAATGGCGGCTCGGACCTGATCTACCTGCCGAACCGCGACAAGAAGCTCGCCGACCGCGTCATCAAGGCGCTGCTCGAGCAGGACTATGTCAGCGGCCTCTTCGTGGACGACAAGCTCGGCAATTTCCCCGGCACGCTGCCGATGTCGAACCTCAATCTGAAGGGCAAGGCGGTGACGCCGAACCCGTCGATCGTGGTCAACTTCCGCTCCTGGTCGAGCGGCTGCCCGATCCCGACCAACTGCTCGGTGCAGATCGCCGACACCGTGCTGCGCCAGGGCCAGGGCATGCATGGCAGCTTCAGCCGCGGCGATACCTACAACTTCACCGCCGCGATCGGCCCCGACTTCAAGGCGGGCTATGTCGATCCGCTGCCGGTCAGCAACGCCGACGTCGGCATGACCGCGGCGCAATTGCTCGGCCTGCGCGCGCCGAACAACGGCGGACTGATCGGCCGGGTGATGTCGGAAGCGCTGCCGAACGGCATCGTGCCGAAGATGGCCGAGGGCACGCTGGTATCGAAGAAGGCGTCGGCCAACGGGCTGCGCACGGTGCTGAAATTCCAGCGCGTGCTCTCGACCCGGTATTTCGACGTCGCCGGGTTCCCGGGGCGGACGCTCGGGCTCGAGGAGAGCGAC
Source organism: Bradyrhizobium sp. USDA 4461 (assembly GCF_054055655.1). Classification (NCBI taxonomy): domain Bacteria; kingdom Pseudomonadati; phylum Pseudomonadota; class Alphaproteobacteria; order Hyphomicrobiales; family Nitrobacteraceae; genus Bradyrhizobium; species Bradyrhizobium sp. USDA 4461. The sequence continues at coordinate 5,990,876 of NZ_JBSRXM010000001.1, read as the reverse complement.
GGCAAACAGAAAACGGCGGGGAAGTGATCCCCGCCGCCTCCGCTTGAAGCCGTTTCGTTCGGGATGATTACATCATCCCGATGTCGAACACGTTGGGCAGCTGGGTCGCGAGCGGCAGTGCCGCGGCGCCGACCAGCGTCGCCACCATTGCAGCCAGTGCACGGCCGGTGCGGCGCTGGCCGCGCATCCGGCCCGCGATCCACTCCAGGACTTTGGTGTCGATCTTGGCGCCCTGCGTCGGCGCCCAGCGATCGATCTCGGTGTCCGCCGACAGCGCCACCGTGCGCGGCGGCACCGGCAGGCCGGACTCGGAGGCGGCATGGTGGGCGATCGCCTTGGCGAGCAGGTCGTCGAACCGGCCGCCATCGCTGCGCTCGGCAGCCGCCTCGTTGATCGCGAACAGCGCCTCGATCTCGGCCCGGCTGACCGGCTGATGCTCGACCGCGGCCGCCGTCAGGATACGCGCGCACCAGGCAGCGTCATCGGCATCGAGGGAGCGGGAGAAATGGATGCGGCCCTTGGTGGTCGGGCCTTCGCCGGTGATGACGCCGTCGCGCACGATGGTCAGCGCATGGGCGGCGGTCTTGCGGCAGGATGGATGCAACGCACCGCTGAGAGCCTCAGCGGTCTTGGTACTTGGGGTAGACATTGTGGGAGCTTTCAATTGCTATCTCAGGCCAGCTTTTCCATGCGGGCGTAAACGAGTGGTTAACGATTCGGAACTTGGGTTCCGAGATTTTTAGATGGTTGCTATTTGGTCGCTTTGGAAGCTGTCACGGTTCAGTCCTATAGCACCCAAGGGGTCGTCGAGGCCGGCGTGATGACGGCGATAAGCGGCTTTATCTAGGCATTTCCAAGCTTTTGTGCCGCAGTTGATATTTCGCCGCAGCGGCCTGGATCAAAACAAGTTGCTTGGAATTCCACCCCAAAGGAGAAATGTTTCACCTTTTTTCAGAACCCGTTCACTTAAGCCTTTTCGCGTCCTATACTGGAACAGACCACCTCAAATACAAATTTATCCGCAACTTCAAAGGGATGAGGTAACATCATGGCACTTCAGATTGGCGCTGTCGCCCCCGACTTCGAAGCCGAGACGACCGAAGGAAAGATCAAGTTCCATGACTGGATCGGCAGCAGCTGGGCGCTTTTGTTCTCCCATCCGAAGGACTTCACCCCGGTCTGCACCACCGAGCTCGGCGCGCTGGCCCGCCTGAAGCCCGAATTTGACAAGCGCGGCGTCAAGCTGATGGGCCTGTCGGTCGACCCGGTGGATCGCCACGCCAAATGGTCCGAGGACATCAAGGAGACCCAGGGCGCCGCGCCGAACTACCCGATGATCGGCGACACCGATTTCAACGTGTCGAAGCTCTACGACATGCTGCCGGCCTCGACCTCGGGCGATCCCCTCACCCGCACCGCCGCCGACAACCAGACCGTCCGTAACGTCTTCATCATTGGCCCCGACAAGAAGATCAAGCTCGTGATGGTCTATCCGATGACCACGGGTCGGAACTTCCACGAGATCCTGCGCTCGATCGACTCGCTGCAGCTCACCGCCAAGCATCGCGTCGCCACCCCGGCCGACTGGAAGCAGGGTGAGGATGTGATCATCGCGGGCTCCGTCAACAACGACGAGGCCAAGACGATCTATCCGCAGGGCTGGAAAGAGCCGAAGCCTTATATCCGCATCGTGCCGCAGCCGAAGTAACGGCCGGAACGACGAGGTCGAGTGGCAAGGACACAGCCCGTTATCGTCTGGTTCCGCGACGATCTGCGGCTGTCGGACCACCCGGCCCTGCACGAGGCAGCCAGCCGCGGCGCTCCCGTGGTTGGCCTCTACGTTCGTGACGAAGCTAGCCGCGCTCTGAGAGTTCCGGCCGCGCGTCTCCTCGGGGGTGCGACGCGCTGGTGGCTGGCGCAGTCGCTGCGCGCGCTCAGCAAGAGCCTTGAGGCAATCGGTGGGCAGCTGGTGCTGCGCACCGGACCGGCCGCCTCCGTGATCACCACGCTGGCGCGCAAAACCAATGCCAGCGCCGTGTTCTGGAACCACATCGCGCAGGCGCCGCATCAAGCGGTTGCCGCCGACGTTGAATCGGCGCTCGCAAGTGATGGCATAGACTCGCAAATTTTGCCGGGCGACTTGTTGATCGAACCCAACGCGATCCGCAACAAGGACAACCGCGGCCTGCGCGTGTTCACGCCATTCTGGCGGCGCGTGCAGGGGCTCGGCGATCCGCCCAAATCGCTGCCAGCACCGAAGCAGCTAACATCGATCGGCGGCGTCGCGAGCGAAGACCTCGACGATTGGCAGCTTGAGCCGACCCGGCCCGATTGGGCCGGCGGCCTGCGCGAGACCTGGACACCGGGCGAAGCTGCGGCCCAAGCCCGGCTGAAGGCCTTTCTCGACGACGGCATCCGCGGCTACACCGATGACCGCGACCGACCCGACCGCGACGGCACCTCGCGCCTGTCGCCGCATCTGCGCTTCGGCGAGATCAGCCCGCGACAGATTTGGCACGCCGCGCGCTTCGCCGCCGCCGAGCACCCACGTCTGGCCGGCGACATCGACAAGTTCCTCAGCGAGCTCGGCTGGCGCGAGTTCTGCCGCCATCTCCTGTTCGACGTTCCTGACCTCGCCGAGCAGAATTTGCAGGCGCATTTCGACGCCTTTCCGTGGAAACGAGACGCCAGTGCATTGAAGGCATGGCAGCGCGGCCTGACCGGCTACCCGATCGTCGACGCCGGCATGCGCGAGCTCTGGCACGCCGGCGTGATGCACAATCGGGTGCGGATGGTGGTGGCCTCGTTCCTGGTCAAGCATCTGCTGATCGACTGGCGCGCTGGCGAGCAATGGTTCTGGGACACGCTGGTCGATGCTGATGCCGGCTCCAACCCGGCGAACTGGCAATGGGTCGCCGGCTCCGGCGCCGATGCCGCGCCCTATTTCCGCGTCTTCAATCCGGTCCTGCAGGGCGAGAAGTTCGATCCCGACGGCGCCTATGTCAGGCGCTGGGTGCCGGAACTGGCGCAGCTCCCCGACAACCTGGTCCATCAGCCCTGGACCGCGACGCCGATCGAACTCGCCAGCGCCGGCGTCGAGCTCGGCAAGACCTACCCGCAGCCGATCGTCGATCACAAGCAAGGCCGCGAGCGGGCGCTTGCGGCTTATGCGAAGATTAGGCGCGGCGATTGACCAGCAGCACCGCCGCGGCGCAGGCGGCCATGCCGGCAATCGCGACTGCGTCGAGCTTCTCGCCGAACAGCACATAGGCCATCAGCGCCGTCACCGCCGGCACCAGGTAGAACAGGCTCGCGACGGAGGTCGCGGCATGGTGCCGGATCAGCCAGTACAACAGCCCGATCGAGCCGATCGACAGCGCGAACACCAGCCAGGCCAGCGCCAGCACGAACTCGCTGGTCCAATGCACGACATTGCTCTCGAACAGCCACGCGCCGATGCCGAAGAAGATCGTCACCGCGACGTACTGCACCAGATTGCCGGCGCGCCAGTCGATCGCATTGCAGTAGCGGCGCTGATAGAGCGTGCCGAGCGTGATCGAGATCAGCGAGACGCCTGAGGCAAGCCAGCCCCAGCCCGCCTCGCCCGTCATCGGACGGTTGTGCAGGATCAGCACGACGCCGGCGAGGCCGAGCACCAGCCCGCCCCATTGCAGCGGCGTGACACGCTCGCCGAGCCAGCGGTTGGCGATGGTCGAGGTCAGGATCGGTTGCAGGCCCGGGATCAGCGCCGAGAGCCCGGCCGGAATCGAATGCGCGATCGCAATCGCGGTGCCGCCGAGATAAAAGCCGTGCACCAGGATGCCGGCCACCGCGCTATGGAAGATGCCGGCCCGGTCCGGCCATTTCGGCTGCGCCACCCCGGCGATGACAGCCATCACCACCACCACGAGCGCCATCCGGATCGCCAGGTAGGTCAGCGGATCGGCATTGTTGATGACGTATTTGGTGCCGATGAATCCCGTGCTCCACAGCACGACAAAGATCGCCGGCGCCAGACGAGCGGCAGTTTCCTCGAAGCTCTTGTTCATTGCCTGCTGTCATTGCCCGAACATGAGGCAGCCGGCAATCGCGAAGTTCGGCGGAGGTTGTGGACGCGCGCGCCAAGCACATTGTCGCCCCGCGAACGCGGGCAATCACAGACGGCTGCGGCCACATCTCATAGCGCCGCGTGCGTCATAGCGCAGGGTGAGGCACGCCCGAGCAATTTCTGGATAATAGACTATGCCGCTGATTGCCCGACATGTCAGGTGGCCATGTCGCAAGCCGGCAAGCCGACGGCTCCTTTGCATGGGGTTGTTTTCGATATTTTGGCAGCGACACCATCTGCCGGGCAGCGGCGGCCTCCCCATCACCTGAGGTGATACTTCCTGCCGTTGGTGTTCGGGTCGCTATTGTCGCTTGTCGAGAACATCAGGGCGGGACCGAAATAGTTCCAGGTATCCCGATAGAACGCGAAGCGGCCAGCTCCCTTGTCGATGATCTCCTGCTGGACGCTGTTTGCCGGGCCGAGCAGCTTGTCGTCCTCATACAGCCGGGCGGCCTCGAGCGCGCCGTCGACATATTTGACGGGGATGAGATACGCATGTCCCTTGTAGAGGCGGAAGGCACCGCGGATCAGACTCGGATCGAGCGGGCTCGCAGGAACCAGATAAAGCGCAGCGCTCGACACCAGCGCAAAAAAAGCTGATCCGATCAGGACACGCGCGCTGGATGAAATCCTGAACGGCACCTTGCCGGGCTCTTGCTCGCCGGGCCGCCCGTCATTGGCGGCGTCTGCTCTCGTCGCGTAGAGCTGATAGGAATCGGTCAAGCCTTGCTCGAGTCCGTCACGAAAACCCATCTGGTAGGACACGCGTCCGCATAGCGCGAACAGCAGGATCAAAGCGAGAAGCAATGTGATCAGCATGAGGTGACGCCAATTGGTGTGACGGCCGGGATTGTCGACTTACCTAGCGGTTCGGGACGTCAAAATCCATTCCCTGCGCGGGGCTTCCGGTTCCCGAGGCTGCGCTGCCATGCCGGACGAACCTGAGCTGCATGGTACAGCAACGTCTCTCCCGTCCTGACCTGCCCGATTTAGGAACGCCACCCGGCGCCCAGGCGTTTTTGACACGCAGGCTGGCGACACGCGAGCCGCCCGCATCGAGGATACCCGATGCCCTATGCGCTGTTCGATCGTGACCGGCAAATCGACGAGGCTTTTCCGACGGAGAAGCAGGCTTGGGAGCATGCGTTGACGTCCGGCCTGATCTTCGACGTTCCGGTCGCGGACGAGGCGCCGGGCATGGTGATTCCGGCCGGCTATCACATGAAGCAGATTCCCGGCGACGGTGAAGTGTGCACCCCCGCGCCCGAGTGGAACCTGCCGAAGGAAATTTCGTGATCGGCCGACGGCCGGGATGCCGCTTGCGATCGCGCAACACGTAACGGCAACCAGACCAACAATCCAGGATGAGCGTATGGCCGAAACCGGCAAGTATTTTCGCGTTCGCTGCGTCGACAACACCCTACAGCGGGACACGCTCGCGCTCGGCCGCGTCTATGACGTGACCAGGGATATCGAACGTGACGGTTACTACGAGCTCGGCGGATTGGGTCGCTTCAGCCGCTCCAGGTTCGAGGTCGTCGAGCCTGATGACGACGAGGAATAGACAGCAAATACCGGGCGTTGGGACGGCACCTCGCAAATCCGTGATCGATGCCACCGCTGATTGCCTTCATTTGGGCACCTCCCGGGAACAGCCTGCTGGCAGCGACAGCCAAAGGCTGCGACCGCAGGGGGTGCCTGCAAGTGCCGCATCAATCCCGCACTGCGATGCAAGACGTCGATCTGCGCAATTTCGCCCGGGTCATCTCGGCGTGCACCCTCGGGCTTTGGGCATTTGCGGCCGGCCTCCTGATCGGGACTTTCGTGCTCTGGTGATTGCCTGACTTCAGGATTGCCCGTCATTGGCGGACACGCCGCCCCTTAGCTGCCGCTCAGGTGGTGCGCGGCGACGAACAAAGCGAGCGCGCTCAGCACCAACGCTGACGCGGCACCGGCAACGGTCCGTGCCAGTTCTGCCTTCGAAAGATTGGATCTGGTTGCCATCACAGCCTCCCGTGCGCGCGAGCTGAGCCAAGACCGCTCGGCGGTCAGGCTCGCTCATGAAGATCATCGCATCATGAGGATGAACGCATCGTGAGCAAAACGAACTGCGCGCGCCGTCGGTTCCAAAAATGACCGCTGGTGGATCGCTTTCGGAAAGCCGGCGTTGACCGCACGCGGCCAGGGGTGGAGCGAGCCGCGCTGGAATGTTCGGAATCGGAGAGGCAATGGCGATCCGCAGGCGGCGGCTTCAACCGACGATCTGGGCGGTCATCATCCTGCTTGCGACCGTCACGGTAGCCGGCGCCGAAGGCGGCAAAGCGGGCAAGCCGTCCGAGTTCATCCTGCTCGTCCAGATCGCGCTGCTGATCGCAGTCGGCCGCGGCCTCGGCGAGTTGATGCAGCGGATCGGCCAACCCTCCGTGATCGGCGAACTGCTCGGCGGCCTGTTGCTCGGCCCCTCGCTGTTCGGCTGGCTATGGCCGTCAGCCCATGACGTCGTCTTTCCGCCGTCCGGCGAGCAGAAGGCGCTGATCGACGGCATCGCGCAGATCGGCATCCTGCTGCTGCTCCTGCTGACCGGCATGGAGACCGACCTCAAGCTGGTGCGCAAGGTCGGCCGCGCGGCGATGACGATCTCGATCGCGGGCATCGCGGTGCCGTTCGCCTGCGGCTTTGCGCTCGGCGAAGTCTTGCCGCAGAGCCTGCTGCCGCACCCCGAGGCGCGGTTGATCGCCGCGCTGTTCCTCGGCACCGCGCTGTCGATCTCCTCGGTGAAGATCGTCGCCGTCGTGGTGCGCGAGATGAACTTCATGCGCCGCAATGTCGGCCAGATCATTGTCGCCAGCGCGATCATCGACGACACCATCGGCTGGATCATCATCGCCGTCATCTTCAGCCTCGCCTCGCGCGGCACGCTCGATGTGCTGTCGGTCGCGCAGGCGCTGTTCGGCACCCTCGCCTTCCTCGCCGTCAGCTTCACGATCGGCCGCCGGCTGGTGTTCCGGCTGATCCGCTGGGCCAACGACAATCTGGTCTCGTCGGCGGCGGTCATTACCGCAATCCTGCTCCTGATGAGCGGGATGGCTGGCATCACGCATCTGATCGGCGTGCATACCGTGCTCGGCGCCTTCATCGCCGGTGTGCTGGTCGGGGAATCCCCGATCCTGACCCGGCAGATCGACGAGCGGCTGCGCGGGCTGATCTCCAGCCTGTTCATGCCGGTGTTCTTCGGGCTCGCCGGGCTGAGCGCCGACCTCACCGTGCTGAAGGATCCGTCGGTGCTGGCGCTCACCGCCGCGCTGATCCTGATCGCGAGCATCGGCAAGTTCGGCGGTGCCTTTGCCGGCGGCGCGCTGGGCGGGCTGACCCGGCAGGAATCCTATGCGCTGGCGAGCGGCATGAACGCGCGCGGCTCGACCGAGGTGATCATCGCAACCATCGGCCTGTCGATGGGCGTGCTGAGCCAGACCCTGTTCTCGATGATCGTGACCATGGCGATCCTGACCACCATGGCGATGCCGCCGATGCTGCGCAACGCGCTGATGCGGCTGCCGCTCGGCAAGGAGGAGAAGGAACGGCTGGAGCGCGAGGAATATGAGCAGCGCGGCTTCGTCGCCAATCTCGAGCGGCTGCTGCTCGCGGTCGACCAAAGCACCAACGCGAAATTCGCCGCGCATCTTGCCGGGCTGCTCGCCGGCGGCCGCGGGCTGCCGATCACGGTGCTGCATGTCGGGGCGCATGCCAAGCTGCCGGAGCAGAACCATACCGACGCGGAGAGCCCGGAGGCCACGGTGATCAACGCGGCCAAGATCAGCGCCGAGGCCAGCGCCGAGGCCGACGCCGACGGCGGCGGCAATGTCGACGTCATCAGCCGCGCGCCCGAAGAGACGGTGGCGGAGGCGATCGCCGAGGAAGCCAAAAAGGGCTTTGACCTGCTCGTGGTCGGCATGGACGCGGTCGCGGGCCCCGATGGCGGCTTCGACCGGCGGATCAATGAGCTGACCTCCGGGTTCGACGGCCCGCTGGCGATCGCCGCCGCCAAGGGCGTACACGCAGACGAGCCGGCGGCGAATGCGCGCAAAATCCTGGTGCCGGTCTCGGGCAGCAACGTCTCGCGGCGCGGCGCCGAGGTCGCGATCGCGCTGGCGCGTCTCGCCAGCGAACCGTTGCAGGTGGTCTATGTCTCGACCACCCGCGACAGGGGCGCCCGCCGCTCCAGCCCCAGCATGTCGCTGGCGCCGGAGGAAGCGATCCTGAAGGACATCGCGGCGACCGCGGCGCGCTACGACATCAATGTCGCGACCCGGCTGCGCGCCAACACCGCGCCCGAGGTCGCCATCTTGCAGGAGATCACAGCAAGCGGGGCCGACCTGGTCGTGATCGGCGTCGACCGCATCCAGGGCGACAGATTGAATTTCGGCAGCGTCGCGGCCGCCGTGCTCGGCAAGGCGAAGGCCTCGGTGCTGCTGGTGTCGGGCGGCGACGTCAGGCCCAAGACTTAAGGCAAAGAGCTGAGGGAGATCCCGAGGGCGCCCGCGCCTACCACTCTTCCGGACAGGGATCGACGATCTTCCAGAGATCGACCCCGTTCTTGATCTTCTTCATCTCGGTGGTCAGCCCGCCATTGCGGCGGATCCAGTCCTTCACCGTATCGGGATAATAGGACATCAGGTCGGATGTGCCCTCGAGGCTGGTGACCTTGATGCCGAAGGTGAAGGCCTTGTCGTAATAGGCCTGGTGGAAGCCGATGCTGGCCTTCGGCGTCACGCAGATCTTGTTCAACGGCACGATGCCGAACACCAGCGTGCAGGCCGAGTTGCAGATGCCGTCGATCACGACGCGCTCGCGGCGGTCGCGGATCTGCTTGTACTTGGCCTTGTATTCCTCGACATAGCCGCCATGATCGCGCGTGATGTGCAGCACGGCCCGTGCCGGCGTGACCGCCAGGACCGAGAGCAGCAGGGCGACAAGGGGCGTGATGCGCATGAAATGTTCTAAACCGAGGGAAAGACGGCCCGGGCGGACCTGACCGCAAGACTCTGGCCGGACTGTGTTGGCAATCCGTTAAGCATCCGCAAAAAGGCAAAATTTGGCGCGCTGTGGCTGATTTCCCGCAGCTTTCGGCCCCGATTCCGGGTTAAATGATGGCTTGGGACCGGCCGAGAAGCCGATTCCAGCGTGAATGCCCGGAGGCCGCCAATGACCAAGACCAAACTTTTCGCCGCGCTCGTCCTGACTGTTTCCCTGGCCGTCCCGGCCCTGACCCCCGCAGTTGCCGCCGACCTCACGGTCTATCCGCACCACCGGCATCACCACTACCGGCACGCTTATTACGGCCTGCCCTACCACATCAGCTACCTGCACAATTACGGCCCCGGCCCGTCCCCGGGCAGCTTCGCCTATTACGACGGCCCGTCGACCAACAAGTGCTACCAGGGCTCGGCCGCCTATATCGGCCAGGACCGCCGCCGGCATCCCTGCTTCTGAGGTCCCGCGGCAGGCCGATGGGGCAACGGGACGCTAAGGCGTCCCGGCTGGCCCTGTCAGCGCAAGTCTGATAATCGACCCGCAACGCGCTCGTAGCTCAGCTGGATAGAGCATCGGATTTCGATTCCGAGGGTCGGGAGTTCGAATCTCTCCGAGCGCGCCATTGGTCAGACGGCAGGCCACGAAACCATTTTCAGCAGCCGACGAAACCGGGCGGAAACATTTGGCCGCTAGCCTCCCCCAAATAATCAAAGAAATTGCGGGGAAGTGTCATGATGGAAGTGACCATTGTCGCGCTGCTGCTGCTCAGCGCCGCCGTGTTTTGTGCCCACGCCTACGACGCCCTGCATACGCATTGAGGGGACCGGCGTAGCTCGTTCCGCGTGCTGTCCGCGAGGTTTCGGGCCCGCGCGAACCGCGGCCTGCTATCCCCGCGCGGCCCTCTCCCCAAACCACCGCCGGCACGCCCGGCTGAAGCTCGTCGCATCCGTGTAGCCCAGCGCCGCCGCCATCTCGTCGCGTGACTGGGTGCCTGCCGCGAGCATCGCCTTCGCGCGCTCGCGCAGCACGGCGTCGAGCAGCGGGCGGAAGGCGACGTCGGCCTCCGCGAGCCGCCGCACCAGGGTGCGGCGCGAGGTGCCGATCAGGCGCGCGGCCTCTTCCTCGCCGAGGCGATGCGGCAGGCGCGATGCGATCAGGTTCTCGACGGCCCGCGTCAGCGCCTCGGCATCCGAGCGCGGCCTCTCGATCGCCTCGAGCGCTTCGATCGCCTTGGCCTGCAATTCCGGATCGGCAAACGGCGACGCCCGACCGCAAAGCTCCTTCGGCACATCGAAGCGGAAGGCGGCCGCGTTGAACTTCACCGCGCAGGCAAAATGCGGCGCCAGCCGCTCGGCGCCGGCGGGCGGAGCCCAGGGAAATTCAAGCGTCGCCTGCCCGATCGCGTCCTCGAGCAGCTGCACATACACCGCGTGCACGTTGAGGCTCACTGCCAGCGCCACGGCGCGCCAGAGCGGGTCGTCCATCGCAACGGCAGGCGTAATCTCGATCTGGATTGCGCGCGCGGTCCGGCGCAGTCGGTTGCGGATGAAAGGCGCGCGGGTCGACCCGAAGCGTGCGCCGATGCTCAACGCGCCTTCGATGGTCGGCGCCGTCCGGGTCGCGACGTCGAGTGCCCCTTGCAGCGACGTCGACCACACCGCCGCGGCCGACAGCGGCCACAGCTCGCCATGCAGCCGCGTGATATTGGCGGCGAGCATCACCAGCGACGACACCGGCATGTGCGCGCCGGGCTGGTCGAGCGCATCCTGCTGGATTGCCGTGCCGGCCAGCAGCTCGTCGCGCTCGCTCCGCGTCTTGCCGAAGGTGCGCACCAGCGCCCGTGCGTAGGCCGCGGACACCGGCGTGCGAAGGGCATCGGCCTCCGATCCCTGCATTGTGTCGGCACCCTCCCTCGCGAACGTCCGGCCGAACAGGCTTGGCGCAAAATGCCACAAATTTGGCCTGTTGGGAACTGGCGGCGCAGGCCTGCCTCGCGGCATGCTCCGCACAACAACGGCGAATGCCGACTCGAAGCGATGCTGGAGGGAATGCGATGATCTTCAAAGGCACCAATGCGGCCGGCGAACCGGTCGAATACCGGGACGGCAAGCGCTATCTGTGGATGCTGTCATTCATCCCGCCGCTGATCCCGCTGCTGTCCTACTGGTGGTATCTGCAGACGCACGATCCGCTGGTGACGCTGATCCCCTTCGTCTTCATCTTCATCCTGATCCCGCTGCTCGACGTCGTGTTCGGCGAGGATACCCACAATCCCCCGGCGGAAGTCGTCGCCGCGATGGAGGCCGATCCCTATTACCTGCGGCTTGCGCGCATCACCGTGGTGTTTCCCTGGATCAACTACGTCGCCCTGATCGCCTTCTTCGGCACCCAGGAATTGCCGTGGTGGTCCTACGTCGCGCTGCTGCTCGGCGTCGGCACCATCAATGGCGGCGCGCTCCTCATCGGGCACGAGCTCGGCCACAAGGCCGACCGGCTCAACATCCTGTTCGGCATGCTCGCCAACTGCGCGGTCGGTTACGCGCATTTCCGCGTCGAGCACAATCGCGGTCATCACACCTGGGTCGCGACCCCCGAAGATCCAGCCAGCGCGCGGTTCGGTGAATCGATCTATGCCTTCGCAACCCGCGAGCTGCCGGGCGCCTTCAGGCGCGGCTGGCGCAACGAGGCCGAACGGCTGACGCGGCGCGGCGAGCCGGTATGGTCGGTCGACAACGAGATCCTGCAGGGCTTTGCGCTGACGCTCGTCGTCGCCGCCGTCCTGATCGCGCTGTTCGGCTGGAAGGTCGCGCCGTTCATCGTCGCGCACCACTTCCTCGGCTGGTACGCGCTGACCCAGGCCAATTATGTCGAGCACTACGGGCTGTTGCGCGAGAAGCTGCCGAACGGCCGCTATCAGGCAGTCGAGCCGCGCCACTCCTGGAACACCAACCACATCGTCTCGAACCTGATGACGTTCCATCTGCAACGCCATTCGGATCATCACGCCAACCCGATGCGGCCCTACCAATCGCTGCGCGATTTCGACGACATCCCGCGGCTGCCGAACGGCTACACCGGCATGTTCGGGCTCGCCGCGATCCCGTGGCTCTGGTTCCGCGTGATGGACCCGAAGACCCTGGCCTGGGCCGGCGGCGACAAGGGCAAATTGAATCTGGGTTAGCGGCCGGCGACGTCGCGATCGCACGATCGCCCGGCTTCTCCGTTCCTACGGCTGCGCTTGTCGGCGCTTCATGGCGCCGATGCCGAGGAACGAGCCGTTGACGGACGGATACTGGCTGGTGAACTCGACCATATCGAAGCTCGGCGCCTCGAACTGCTTCAACGCCGTCCAGAGCAGTGTCGTATCCGGGCAGGCCTGGGAATGGATGTCGTGATGCACGATGATGCCGGCATGCGTGCGCACCAGCAGGTGATCCTGCAACGCGCCGCGCAGGCTGTGATCGCCGTCGATGAAGACGAGGTCGGGCTTCAGCTGCTCGACATGCGCCGCGACCAGCGGCGAGGTTGAAAAGTCCTGTATGTAGATCGGCTCGACAGCGGCCTGCTGTTGCAGCAGATCGAAATAGGTCGAGATGAACGGCGTCGGCGCGATCGGATCGAGCGCGATCACGGTCTTGAGGTCGGCACCGCTGGTCCTGAGCCATTCCGTAACCAGGATGAACATGCCGCCCCAGCGGCAGCCGATCTCCATGTAGGAGGAAACGCCGGAGGCGTTGCGCGCAAGCCAGGCCAGATAGGGCGCGAGCTGGCTCGGATACTGCCAGAGGTGGAGGCCCCTGCCGAAATACGGCGCAAGCTCGGGCGGCTGCTCGCGCAGCAGCTCGTCATTGAGCCCCAGCGCAGGGATGAACTCCCGTTCGAGGAATTCCACATCCAGCCGCTGTGCCGGGGTCAACGCCGCGATGGTGCCGATCGCCTCGCGAACGAACGGCGCAAGATCGGTGAAACGCTGGTACCGGTCGGCTGGAGCAAACTGGGCGGTGAGCATCGGCGTAATCACACGGGCGGCTGGAGGGACACGCGGAGACCCCGGTCGTCGCGCCTCCGACGATTGAACGGATGGGATAGCCGTCTCGGGCGCGAAATCTCGCAGACGAACTCAAATAATCTGGCGCGAACCGTTGCTGCGCTGACTTCAGCCGCTCGGAATCTTCCGCCGCACCGCCTCCGTGCCGGCATCGGTGACGCGGTATCGACGGCCCAACTCCGGGACGATCCAGCCCTTCTCGATCATTCCGGCAATGGTGCTCGGGCCGACGCCCGCGGGAAACGAACGGCGGTTGCGGATCGCGTCGATCGCGACCCGCTCGAGATGGGTCGCGACATGCGACGGGCGGGCGCGAAACGCCTTGGCCATGATAAGGACGGACAGCACCTCGGCGCGTCGACGCACCGCCGATGCGCTACGGGTCAGTTCGTTGCTGATCTCCAGTGCATTCTTGCCGGCCCTGGCGAGCTCTCTGAGCTTGTCATCCTCGTCAGGGCTCCAGCGCCGCACAATCCCCATCTGCCCCTCACCGCCTGGATACCCACCCCGAACCGATGCATACGCAGGCGGCGCTGATTTGCCATGTGACTTTCGGCACCTCTTGAGGAGACGTCGGAGACTGTCACCATCAAGAGAGCCGATCGTCGACGTTGCTTCACTTAGTGCTTGCTGGGTTCGAGCGCGATGAGCACGCCGGTCGGCTCGGGCTCGTGCGGCCGCAGCGATGTCAGCTCCGGGTCGCTCCATTCGGCAAGGCTCACCACCTCGCCGGTCTGTCCTGACATGTCGGAGCTCTGCGCGGGTTCGAGCACCTTGAGGCCGCTGGTATCGACGAAGAACGTGTGCTCGCCGAACACGCTGTTGAGTTGCGCCACGGCGGGATGATCATCCGGAAGCACCTGCGCGTTCAGTTGCGTCATGGTCTGTTTGACTTGGGTGGAATTAAGCTTCATCCGCTGCTCCTTCTTTTGGTTCCGGCCCTGAATGTTTCCCTGGCTGGCTCCTCCCGGCCCGCACCCCGCGTCTGGGGGCTTCAAGGTCTCGAACCGATCAGGCCACGAAACGTTCCGCCCGCGCGACGCATTGACCGCAGGCGCGCGGGTTCCCGGTGCATCGACGTGAGAGGTGCGGCGCGGCGTCACACCTGCCCGCCACTCATGTGGCGGAAGACTTCTTCTTCCCGGCGAGCCCATCCAGATGCACGCGGCGCGCGGCGGATTTGCGTGCGCGCTCCTTGGTGCGGCAGGCCCGGCAGCGCACGGCCTTGGTGAACACGTCACCCTTGGCGGTCTCGTACCACCATTTCTGCTGCAACGGCGTCCAGACCTCGGCCACGCCGCAGTCCTTGCAGACGAAGGGCTCGGGCCGATAGGTGCCCCGCAAGACGAAATCGGGTGTCGAATAGCTGTTCGAGGGCGCAAGCGCGCTCGTCAGCACGGCAACCTCGTCGCGCGCCAGCGCGATCTTGTAGTCGCGCTGGCGACGCTGCTCGGCAGCCTTCTGCGCCTGCAGGCGCAGCCATTCGTCGGCCTTGCGCCGTTTCGCGTCGATTTCCCCGCGCTTCTGCCTGTTGCTTTTCACGTCCGCGCACATCGTCGAACCGAATGCTCCGGCGGCCAGACGCGGCAGCATCAAAGATGCGCTTCAGTTCGGCCGCAGGTTTGCCATGGTAGCCGCGGCATTGCGGAGCGGCCAGACCAATCCGGGCGAAACCTATGCCCGCTCCCGCTCCGCCGGCCGCATGTGGATCAGCGCGTCGAGCACGAGGACAAGAACCGGCCGCTGCTCGTCGTTGACCAGCTCGGTCTTGAAGATCACGACGGCATCGCGCCGCTCCGGCCTGATGGTGATCTTCTGGATCTCCGATTGGCCAGTCAGCGTGGCTCCCGGGCGTACCGGGCTCGGCAGGCGTATCTCGAAGCTCCGTCCGACGATGCCCGCCACCTTGCTCCAGATCGCCTCCACGGCCAGCCGCTGATAGATCGCAATGGTGTTGAAGCCGCTTGCGATCAGGCCGCCGAACGGACCCGCCGCAGCCGCGACGGGATCGGTGTGGATCGGCACCGGATCATATTTCCCGGCGAACTCGAGGATTTCGGCCTCGCCGATGGTGTAGCGGCCAAGCTTGAAGGTCATTCCCTCGGTGAGATCTTCCGCATACAGCATCGTGCGCCTCCGTGTGTCGCGCGACGATAGACCAATGCTGCAGGCTTTCCATTACCTGCGAGGTCATCAACTTCGCGCACGGAATATCCAAGCGGAGCCACGAGACGCGAGCAGCACCGACCGCTCGCGCATCGCTCCGAGCATCCTGCGCTAATGCGGCCGCGCCGCCCTCGCCTTCACCCTCGCCGTGGCGGCCTTCACCGTGTTCTCCATCAGGCAGGCGATGGTCATCGGGCCGACGCCGCGCGGCACCGGCGTGATCGCACCGGCGACCTGCACCGCTTCCTCGAAGGAGACGTCGCCGCGCACCGCGTAGCCGCCGTCCGGCTTCTCGACGCGCGTGGTGCCGACGTCGATCACGATGGCCTGCGGCTTGATCCAGTCGCCGCGCACCAGGCCCGCCTTGCCTACCGCGCTGACCAGGATATCGGCCTGACGGCAGATCCGGCTGATGCCGCGGGTGTGGATGTGGGTCTGTGTCACGGTCGCCTGCTCCTGCAGCAGCAGCGCGGCCATCGGCTTGCCGACGATATTGGAGCTGCCGATCACCACGGCATGAGCGCCGGTGAGATCCGGTCGAATCGACTTGATCAGCCGGAGGCAGCCGAGCGGCGTGCACGGCACCAGCGCATCGTCGCCGTGAAACAGCCGGCCGGCGTTCAGCGCGTGCAGGCCGTCGACATCCTTCGCGGGATCGACCGCCGCCATCACGCGCAGCGCGTCGATATGCGCCGGCAGCGGCAGCTGGATCAGGATGCCGTCGATATCGTCGCGCGCATTGAGCCCCTCGATCCTGGCCAGCAGATCGGCCTCGCTGCAATCGTCCGGCAGGCGTTCGACCGCGCCGTGCAGGCCGAGCCGCTCGGCCATCCTGACCTTGCTCTGCACATAGATCTGGCTCGCCGGGTCGCAGCCGACCAGCACGACCGCAAGCCCCGGCGCGCGCGGCAGCCGGTCAAGTTCACTGGCAATTTTGTCGATGACAATCCGGGCATGGGCATGCCCATCGAGAAGTTTCGCCGTCATGGCACCTCCGTTTCGAAGCGGTGCCCAGGCGCGCGGCGTTCAGTCTCTGCGCTCCCCGATGGTGGTCCATCCAAGCGCCAGTCGCGCAGATGGCGTGGTCATAGCCGCCCCGCCCGGCAAAGGCAAATCATGCTCCCCTGGCTGATATCCCTTGGCGCTTCCTGGCTGCCGCAAAGCGACGATTTGCCCGTATTTGCCCGGTGGATCGGTGCAGCACGGATCGCGTCTGGGGGTAGGATTCGGGCAAGACTTGCGATAAGCCTCGGCGCTTGCCGGGCTTTTCCGATCCCCGGCGCCATCCTTCCGGTCATCACGCCCATTTCGGACATTTTCACCATGAGACATATCATCCTCGCGCTGGCGCTCCTCTGCCCGGCTGCCGCGCTTGCTCAAGGCACCACTCCAGCCCCAGCGCCCGCCGACAAGCCGGCGGCGGCGACGCAGCCGATGGTCGGCGACAAGCCGCTGGTCCAGGTCGGCAAGAAGCAGGCCGCCAGGAAGGGCGAGAAGCCGCCCGCTGCCGGCAAGCCGCAATCGGTGGCGCAGAAGCTCCAGGCCTGTCAGGACATCGACGACGCCACCAAGGAGCGGCTGATCTGCTACGACGAGATCTTCAAGCCGCAGCCGAAGCCGACGGCCACCCCTGCCAAGGGCGTCAACGAATGCCGCTTCGTGAAGGAAGAGGACGAGCGGCTGACCTGCTACAACGGCTTCGCCGACAAGATTCCGCGCCTGCCGCGCTAGGCGCGCCGATCGACACATGAAAATGCCGCCGCAAGTGTTTGCGGCGGCGTGTCGATTGCCGAAGCGGCCCTGCTACCAGGTGCCGAAGCCGCCGAAGAAGCCCATGCGCGGCTGCTGCTGCGCGACACGGTAGGGCTGATACATGCCGGGCTGGGCCAGCCGCATCGGCTGCTGCGGATGGGCATGGTAACGCGCGACCTTGCGCTTCTTGGGTGCCTGCGGCTGGGCCTGAACCGGCTTCGCCTCGGCCACGACCTTGTTCGCGTCAGCCTTTTCCGGCGGGATGAACTCGGCAAATGTGTTGCGGACGCGGGCCTGCGCGTCGCCGGCAACCGACGGGGCCGCTGCGGCAACCGCATTGACCTGCGCCGGCACGATGGTCGGCAGGCTGGTGTCATACACCACCCGCTCCGGCAATTTCTGAGCCGACCTGATGCGCACCATGGTCTTGTCGACGCCCGGCGACGAGACGGTCTGGCTTGGGCCGGGAATCGTGGCCTCCTGCGGCACCACGGCGTTGACGACGAAGAGCAGCGCCAGCAGCACGCCACCAACATACAGGAAATAACGCGCCACAGGCATCTTGGTAGCTCCCCCCGCGCACCGGGCGCGGTTCATCTCGGCGCGACGACATCAGTCATCGCGCGGGCGAAATCGTCGTCTGCGCATGATCACCCGGATAGTCGCCATCCCGCGCTTCCGGGTCGTTCTCTAACGGTCGGCTTATTAGTTAGTTCCTGCCTCGCCGTTGCGGTTCACCCGGGAAGTCAATTCCCAGTCACTTTTTCGAGATGCAGGGTTTAGGCGCGACTGGCGGTCACGACCGTACATTTCGCCTTGTTCGCGTTAACATTGACGAACCCGATTAACATCCGGGGATAGGTCTTGCGGCTCCTCATGCCGATGGTATCCGGGATCAGCCGCTTCCGCTCGGTCATGGGGCTGCCGTCCCGACGGATGAAGGCGCAGGCGATCTCGATATCCTTGACCGCGAAATCATTGGCGTTGCGCAGCGTCAAGGTGACCAGCGCCTTCGAACCCAGCCCACCGCGCTGAAAAGATTGCGAGGCGATCCGCAGCTTGTCGAGCGGCGACCGCTCGACGCCCGGCGCGGACGGCCTCGTCTCCTCGGCCGGCTGCGCTGTGGCCACGCCGACCGTGGCCGGCTCATCTGCGGCTGTGGCCGGCGCATCCTTGCGCGCGTCCCTGGGCGAATCCTTGGGCGCATCCTTGGCAGTCTGGGCGGGCGCGTCCGCCGCGCTGCGGACGATGGCGGGTGACACCGGCGAGGCATCGTGGTCGCCGGCGTCGCTGGGCTCGGGCAGCATGAACCAGGCACCAATCCCGGCGAGCGCGATCAACGGCAGCAGCAGGCTGGCGTAGAAGCCGCCCTGACGTCCGGCGGCCACCCTTCGAAACGACGCCAGGCCGATCCGCATCGTCGTGCCCTCACCCTCGACGCCCGATTGCGCCGCCACCCATAAAGCAGGTCTGTAGAGACGGCCGCAGGTCGAGCGGCCACGCGAGAACAATCGCCGACCATCGGAATGGTTTCATCCCGGGACGACAATCTTGCGATTGCTCGGGCGGAGGGATGGCATCCCAGGCGGCCGATCGCTAAATTCGCGCCGCCCGAGAGCGAGTGCCGCGTTCCCAAACCGCGCGAGAACAACAAGGAGTTTCGCAATGCCCGTCGTCACCTGGGACCACGTCCATCTGCGCAGTCCCGATCCCGAGGCCACCGCGACCTGGCTGCGCGACATTCTCGGCGGCGAGATCATCCGTGGGCCCGGCCGCATCGACGTCCAGCTCGGCGGCGCCAAGGTCTTCATCGCCGAGGTGACGCAGGGCGACGGCGTCAACGCGCCGCCGGTGACGCCCTATCAGGGGCTCGATCATTTCGGACTGACGGTGAAGGACATCGACGCGGTCGCGGCCGAGATCAAGGCCAAGGGCGTCGAGTTCACCAAGGAGCCGACCACGATCCGCCCCGGCGTGCGGATCTGCTTCATCCGCGGACCGCAGGGCATCTCGATCGAACTGCTCGAGCGCGACAAGAAGTATGCGTGAGATCTCTCCGCGTCATCCCCGCGCAAAGGCATCACCTTTGCGCAGGGATGACGCGGATCTGGCCGCGTCTAGCGTTACGTCATGCTGCCCGGCATGAAGCAGCGGATCGTCACGCCCATGTAGCTCTTGATCGGCCACACCATGGCGCGGCCGGCGCGGTTGGGCTCGGTGACCACGGCTTCGTCGGGGACGTCGATCCAGGCCCCTTCGAGGCGCACGCGATAGTGTCCGTCTTTGGATTCCCAATCGACATCGCTGACCGCACTGCCGTCGGCATCGGAGCAGCACGGTCCCTTGCCGCTGCGCAGACTGTCGAACCATTCCTTGAGCGGCGAATTGGCGTAGCGGCCGTCGGGATCGCGCGCCTGCGCCAGCTGCGCCGCGGCGACCGATGCAAACGCAACCAGACCAAGCGGCAAAGCCACTCGTATCCGACGTTTGCGACGGCGGGTCGAAGTTCCGGGATCGTCATACCGGCCCGCCGAGCGGCCGCCAGCTTCCATCCTGTCAGTCATTTATGTTGCTCCAGCACCACCGGCCAGTGCAACCAGAGCTATGCATTTCGCGGGCCAGTTCGATTCGCGCGCACGGTCCGCTGTCATCGCGCCGTCACACCGCCTGGCAGGAACCGAGGGTTCATGGTCACTCCGGATACCCCCGGAATCAACCTGCCGCATTGCACGAGGTTGCTCGCTTTGGCATAAAAAACCAACCCGGATTGCTGCGGGCACGGCAGCCGGCCATGGGACATTATGAAGAACGGGCTGTACTCAATCCACGTTACCCTGCTGGACGGACGCGTCGGCAAGGGCAGCGGAGTGATTCTTTTCCGCGACGGCCAGATTCTGGGCGGCGACGCCTATCTGTATTACACCGGCAGCTACACGGTGAAGGGCGACGTGTTCAAGGGCGAGATCCTCGTGCAACGCCACACCACGCCGCGCGACACCGACAACCCGCTGTTCGGCGGACCGGCACCGGTCGGCATCGGCGTGTCCGGCACCTTCACCGACACCCGCGGCAACATGAGTGGAACCGCGCTGGTCGGCAAGGCGAGCCTGATCTTCGGCGCAACGCTGCACTGGCTCGCGGATATCAATTAGCACCCAAAGCTATCAGCCCGTCATCCTGAGGAGCCCGCAAGGCGTCGCGCCCTACTCCGCGGCCTGCTCCAGCGGCGCGACGCGCGGCAGGATCATCTGGATCCGGGTGCCGTTGCCCGGGGCGGAATCGAGAGAGAGCCGGCCGCCGAGGCGCGTGGTGACGATGCTGTAGACGATGTGCAGGCCAAGCCCGGTGCCGCCCTGGTCGCGCCGCGTCGTGAAGAACGGATCGAAGGCGCGGCGGCGGACGTCCAGGCTCATGCCGCAGCCATTGTCGGCGAAGATCACCTCGACATAGTCGTTGCCGGAGGCGTGCACCTGGATCTCGACCTCGCCGGCCTTGCCGTCCGGGAACGCATGCGCGACCGCGTTGAGGAACAGATTGGTCAGCACCTGGCCATACGGTCCGGGATAGGAGTTCATGATCAGGTTCGGCTCGCAATCGACGTTGAGCGTCAGATTGTGCTTGCGCAAGCCGGGCCGCAAACTCATCACCACCTGCTCGGTGAGGTCGCCGAGATCGAAGGTGCGCTGATCCGAATAGTTGCGGTCGGCGGCGACCTGCTTGAACGACTGGATGAGCTCCGCGGCGCGGTTCAGATTGGCGACCAGCTGCGAGGAGGCATCCCGCGCGGTGTTGAGGAAGTCGTTGAGGCTCGAGCGCCTGAGGTCGCCGCGCTCGACCTGGGCGGCGAAATTCGCGGTCTTGCGCTCCAGCGCGGACGCCACCGTCAGGCTGATGCCGACGGGGTTGTTGACCTCATGCGCGACGCCGGCCACCAGGCGGCCGAGCGCGGCGAGCTTCTCGGCCTCGATCAGCGAATTCTGGGTTTCCCGGAGATTGCGCAGCGCCGCCTCCGCCGAATCCCTCGCCTTGCGCATCTCCTGCTCGGAGCGCTTGCGTTCGCCGATATCGAGCGCGACCGTGACGATGTTCTCGATGTCGCCCTGCGAGTCCAGGATCGGCAGCTTGTTGACCAGCCATTGCCGCATGTTGCCGGCGGCGTCCTTGTACTCTTCTTCGTAGAAGCCGAGCTCCCGCCGCGCCGACAGCACCCGCTTGTCGTTCTCGTCGGTCTTGGCCGCGCCGTAGCGCGCCATCAGCTCGGCGGTGGTCTGCCCGATCGCGTCCTGCGGCTCGATGCCGAAGATGCCCGCCATGTAGCGGTTCATCAGCACGTAGCGCAGCTCGTGGTCCTTGACGTTGATGACGGCGGGCACCGTGTCGATCACCATCTGGAGCAAGCGTCGGCCTTCGGCGATCGCATCTTCGGCACGCTTCTGGTCGGTGATGTCGCGCACCGTACCCTCGTAGCGCACCACCTCACCCTCGTCGTTGCGCACCACGGTCGCGGAATCCGACAGCCACAGCACCGTGCCGTCGCTCGAGCGCACCTGATACTCGTAGTCGCGCACCGTGCCGTCGCGCTGCATCAACTGCATGTATTGCTCGCGCGCCGCCGGATCGACATAGACGGTGGTGGCGATATCGTCGATGCCCTTGATCAGGTCCTGCGGCGTGGCATAGCCCATCATCCGCGCCAGCGCCGGATTGGCGTTGAGCAGCGTGCCGCCCGGCGTCGTGACGTAGATGCCCTCGACCGACGCCTCGAACAGCTTGTGGTAGCTCTCCTCGGCGAGCCGCTGTTCGGCGAGCGCGCGCAGCGCCGCCTCGCGCGCGCTGTCGGCGTCGACCAGGGTCTGGCGGAACACCTCGGCGGCGCGCGCGATGTCGCCGATCTCGTTGTCGAGGTCGGCGCCGGGGATGAAGGCGCTCTTCTCGCCGCCCGCGACCTTGCGGATCGAGCCTGCGATCCGTGCGAGCGGCCGGACCGTGCGGCGAACCACCAGCACCGCGGCGAACAGCCCGATCAGCACGCCCGCCGTGCCGAGCACGATGCTCTGCCATTTGGCTTCAGCCAGCGTCCGCGCAAAATCGCGCGACAGCACATGGCCGCGACGGGAGCTGAGCTCGCGCAACAGCTCGGTGACCTTCTGAATCAACACGCCTTCGGCGCCGAGCACCTCGCGGTCGATGTCGGCGATCTGGCCCTCGCGGACCGCGATCGCGCTGATCGCCTCGGCATAATTGTCGACGGCGCTGCGCAGGGCGGGATCGGCGATGGTCATCGCCCGCATGCTCTGGGCGGCGTGCTCGGCAGCGGACGTGTTGTGCGCCAACAAAGCAGTCGCAATGCCGCTCTGGACCTGCGACAGCGCGTTGGCCAGCGCCGCATCATTGCTCGCGGCGACCGCGCGGTCGAACGCATCGCGCAGCGGCGGCAGCCCGGCGACGATCTCGGCGCGACGGCTGAGCAGCGCCGAGATCCGCTCGATCCCGTTGCGATAGGTCGCCAGCCGCTGCGTGACGCCGTCGATCATGTCCTGCTGCTCGGGCGCGAGCTCAATCCGGGTCTTCTTCAGGATCTCGCTCAGCGACTGGGCCGCCTGCGCGACCTGGGCCGACTGGTTGCCGGGCTCGGTGACGAAGTCCCGCGCCGCCAGCCGCAGCTCGTTGGTGCGGCGGTCGATATCCTCGGCGATGTCGCCGACGCTTTGCAGCCGCTGCAGCTCGGCAAAGGTCGTATCGATGTGGCGGATCGCGATCACGCTGGCAGTGGATGTGATGATAATCACAGCCAGCACCAGCAGGAAGCTGCCGAACGTCAGTTGGCCGATCGAGAGGGAGAACGCACGCGGCGCTTGCGAATTCGGCGGCAATTCAGCGGTCATGTCATCAAGGCCGGGGGTCCAATGCACCTCAATATACGGGAAATTACGGGGTTTGGGTAAACATGCTGACGGGCCCGGCCGGCCGGTGTGACCGGTGTCACCCCGCGGCCGCCGGTGACCGATTCCGGTACAGGGCGGCAAGCATCGTCCGGCGGCTGCTTGGTGCTGTCTCGGAAGTCGAAACTTCAGGCCGTGGCAGTCGTCCGCACCGGAATCGCCATCGCGGCGATGACGTCAGACTGTGGCGATCCTTCGCACCGGAATCGTCATCGCGGCGACGCCGATCACGACGCAGGCGAGCCCGATCCACGCCATGGGGCTGAGTCGTTCGCCGAGAAACGTCACGCTGAGCGCGACCCCGATCGGCACCCGCAAGTAAGCCTGCGCGGTGGTTCCGACCGAGCCCAGGGTCTGGATCAGGCGGAAGTAGATCGCGAAGGCGATCGCGGTCGAGAACACCGCCAGCGCCAGCAAGGCGAGCAGCGAGCTGATCGATGGCGCCAGCGTCCAGGGCTGTTCGACCGCGAGGCTGAGCGGGATCAGGATCGCGGCACCCGCGAGCAGCGAGCCCGCAGCCGGCGCCATTGGGTCGAGCCCCTTGAAGCCGCGGCTGAAGATCGCGGCACAGGCGTAGCAGATCGTGGCGGCAACGATCGCCACCTCGGCCACCATGCCTTGTCCGAGATCGCGGAAGGCGTCGACCCCGACGATCAGGCAGATGCCGGCCATGCCCGCGATCACCCCGAACAGCTTGCGCGGGCTGGCGGCCTCATGGCGGGTGATCGCAGCCGTGAACAGGAAGGTGAAGATCGGCGAGGCCGAATTGAGGATGGTGGCGAGCCCGGCATCGACGTAGCGCTCGCCCCAGGCGATCAGCGTCCACGGGATCACGCTGTTGAGGCAGGCCTGGAAGATGAAGCGGCGCCAGGTCATGCCATCCCCCGGCATCGAGACGCCGCGCATCCGCATGATGACGAGCAGCAGCAGCCCCGCGATCGCGGTGCGCGCCGCGATCAGCGTAATCGGCGGAATGGTCGCCACGCCGAGCTTGATCAAGGTATAGGAGCCGCCCCACAGGCTCGCGAGCGCGAGCAGCAAGGCCAGCTCGAAGGCCATGTTGGGCTGGCGTGGGGTCGTGGTCATTGGGCTGAGGATTCCGTCTCGGTGAAACGGAAACTACATCGCCGGAGTTGATGATATTTCGATATAGGCCGAAGTGTGAAGAGAGTGATCCGTCCCCTGAGGTGCGAGCGGAGCGAGCCTCGAAGGGTCGACGGCCACCAGCCGGGCCGTCGATCCTTCGAGGCGCGCAAGAGCGCGCACCTCCAGCGACAAAGGCGAAGCCTTTGCGCGGGGATGACGGGTCTGTCCGAGGACGGACCTACCCCATCGCGCCGACGTCGAACACCTCGCCGTCATAGCCCGCTTCCCTGGGGATGCGGAGCTGGCGGCCGGTGGCGGTCTTGGTCATCACCGGCATCACGGCGACGATCGACTTGCCCGCGCTGTCGGCGAGCGCGGCGCCAACGTTCGGCTGCTTGCCGAGCTTGATCAAATTGCGTGTGGTCGGGAACGGCAGCTTGAAGCGGCCGGTCTCGCCGCCTTCCAGCGCCTCGCGAGGCGACACCCAGATTGAGTCGGTGGATTCCTTGCCGTCATGGGCGCCGAGCTGCTCGGGCGGCGCGGCCGCGAGGAAGAACCAGGTGTCGAAACGCTTCGGCATGCCCTCCGGCGTGATCCAGTGCGCATAGGGTACGAGCTCGTCGAGCGCGAGCACCATGCCGTTGTCTGTGAGCACCTTGAGGAAGCTGATCTTGCCTTCGTTCAGCGCGGTCCGATGCGCGGTCGCGATCTCGCTGGCACGCCCCGCGTCGACCAGATCCGTCGAGCCTTTCGGCCGCGCCAGCAGGATGCCGCTCTCCTCGAAGGTTTCGCGGATCGCAGCGATCCGGAACCCGAGCGCGTCGCCGTCGAGCCCTGCGCCGCCCGAATAGAGCGTGGGATCGGCGGCGATCTCCTTGTCGTTCTTGTCGACGCTGCCGCCCGGAAACACCAGCGCGCCCGAGTTGAACTCGATCTGGTGATGGCGAACCATCATGAAGACCTCGATCTCGCGGCGGCTGCCGTCACGCAGCAGCAGCACGGTCGAGGCAAGGCGCGGGGCAACGATCTCGGTCATTATTATCCTGCTGCACTGGATTGCGGTTGCAGATTGGCGCGGCGGTCGACCCGCGCCACGCGAGACAGCAGATAATCGACCTCTGCCCTCGCCTGCGGCGTGATCACGGCACCCGGCTTGCGCTGGGCGCTGGAGGAGATGATGCCGCGCTTCTGCAGCACGTATTTGCGCACGGTGAGACCGACGCCGGGCTGCTGCTCGTAGCGGATCAGCGGCAGATGCGCGTCGAACAGATCATGCGCCGCATCGCGTTTTCCCGCCTTCGACAGATTGACGACGTCGATCAGCAGCTCGGGGAAGGCGTAGCCCGTCATCGCCCCGTCAGCGCCGCGCTCCATCTCGAAATCAAGGAACAGGCCGCCATTGCCGACCAGGATCGACAGCGGCCGCAGCGAGCCGTCCTTCTGGAAATTGCGCAAGGTCGAGATCTTCTCGAGACCCGGCCAGTCCTCGTGCTTGAGCATCACGCAGGACGGCGAATCCATCACGATCTTGCGGATCACGGCGGGCGTGAACACCACGGTGAGCGTCAGCGGATAGTCCTGCAGCACCCAGGGAATGTCGTCGCCGATCGCTTCCTGCGCCTGCTTGAAGTATCCGATGATCTGGTCGTCGGTGCGCAGATGCGGCGGCGGCGCGATCATGACGCCGGCGGCGCCGGCATCCATCGACTTCCTGGCCAGCGAGCGCATCGTGGCAAAGCCCGGCGCCGAGACGCCGACGATCACCTGCAGCTTCTTGGCGCGCTTGACGAAGCGCAGCGCGACCTGCTCCGCCTCGGCGGCATCGAGTTTTGGCGCCTCGCCCAGGATGCCCAGCACCGTGACACCGTCGCAGCCGACCTCGGTATAGAAATCGGTCAGCCGGTCGATCGATGCCTCGTCGATGCGGCCGTCATCGAAGAACGGGGTCGGCGCGATGGCGAAGGTGCCGGCGGCCTGGGCGGTGAGTTTGGTCATGGCTATCCTCTTGTCCGTCATTCCGGGGCGATGCGTCAGCATCGAGCCCGGAATCTCGAGGTTCTCGGTGCGCAATTGCGCACCTGAGGGTTCGCGCTATGCGCGCCCCGGAACGACGTTTAGCATCTAAAACCGCCGCGCGCCCATCTTGATCTGCTCCTCGGAGAAGAAGATCTCCTTGGCGTGGGCGACGATGTCCTCGGCCTTCCAGCCGGTAAATGGCGGCTTCCAGCCCTCCATTTCCATCATCCGCATCTCGCGGACGCCGCGCGGGCCGGAGACGCCGAGAACCTTGCCGGTCTGGTCGCCGGAGAGATCGCTGACCATGTAGAGCACGGCCGGCGCGATGCCGTCCGGCCCGAGCGCCGCACCGGGGTTCTCCTTGTAGCGCGGCAGATCGGCAGTCATGCGGGTCAGCGCGCCCGGCGCCAGGGTCCAGATCCGGATGTTGTACTTGCGGCCCTCGATCGCCAATACGTTGGAGAGGCCCCAGATGCCGCCCTTGGCGGCGCCGTAATTGGTCTGGCCGAAATTGCCGATCAGCCCTGAGGTCGACGACGTGTTGACGATGACGCCGCCGCCATTGTCGCGCATCCATTTGAACACCGGCTGGGTGCAGCAGAAGGTGCCCTTGAGATGCACCTTCAGCACCTTGTCCCAGTTGGCTTCCTTGGCCTTGTGGAAGGTCTCGTCGAGCAGGATGCCGGCATTGTTGACCAGGATGTCGGCGCGGCCGAAATGCTTGATGGCATCGTCGAACACCGACTGGCCGCCGGCCATGGTCGAGATGTCGGCGCCGTTGGCGACCGCGCGGCCGCCCTCGGCCTTGATCGCATCGACCACCTTGTCGGCCATCGACTGGTCGGAGCCTGAGCCGTCGCGCGGTCCGCCGAGATCGTTGACCACGACAGCCGCGCCCTCGCGCGCAAACAGCTTTGCGTAGGCCTCACCCAGTCCGCCGCCCGCGCCCGTGATCAGCGCCACCTTGCCGTCGAGTAATCCCATGGTCGTTTTCTCCGTGTTGTTCTTTTTTCTTCACCTCGCCCCGCCTGCGGGGAGAGGTCGGATCGCCCTTGCGATCCGGGTGAGGGGGTACCGGTCTCACCACAGTCACAGCTCGCGGTGAGAGCCCCTCACCCCACCCTCTCCCCGCAAGCGCGGGGCGAGGGAGTCGACGGCCGGCGCGTGTTGCTACGCCAGCACCGTCTTGCCGCTCTTGATCACAGTGACGCCGCGCGATTTCACCTTGGCCTCGAACGACACCACATTGCCGTCCTTCCACAGCTCCATGGTCACGGTCTCGCCGGGAAACACCGGCGAGGAGAACCGCGCCGCGTGCTGCTTAAAGGCTGAGGGATCGTAGTCGGCATAGGTCTGCAACACACCGCGGCAGGTGATGCCGTAGGTGCACATGCCGTGCAGGATCGGCCGCGGGAAGCCGGCCTTCTTGGCGAACTCCGGATCGGAGTGCAGCGGGTTGCGGTCGCCGCACAAGCGGTAGAGCAGCGCCTGGTCCGGCCGCGTCGTGATGTCGACCACCTGGTCCGGCGCGCGCTCCGGCACCTTGTGCGGCTCGGGCTGGCCGTCCGACGGGCCGCCGAAGCCGCCATCGCCGCGGGCGAAGCGCGACGCGACGAGGGTCGCGAGCTTGTCGCCCTTCTCGTCCCTGAGCACGGTCTGGTGGCGGATCACCGCGCCCTTGTCCTTGCCCTTGTCGAACACGTCGAGCACGGTCGAGTCCGCCGTGATGTGGGCCGCGGTCGCGAACGGCTTGTGGAAGGTGATGTCGCGCTCGCCGTCGACCACCATCACCCGATTGAGGTTCATCTCGCCGGGACCGGCGCCCCAGGCCGCGACCGACGCAAATGTCGGCACTACCTTCAGCGGGCGCGGCGTTAGTGTGCCCTCATTGACGAAGGCGAGTTCCCTCTCGTCCATCGGATCGGCGCCGAGGCCGATGCCATAGGCATAGAGCATCACGTCGCGGTCGGTGTAGCTGTATTTCTGGCCGAGATTTTTCAAGGCCATCAGCTGTTCGTACACGATCGGCATTGTTGTTTCTCCCCGAACCTTCTCTACGACGCGGTGCCCATTGCTGCGCCCTCTCCCCTTGTGGGAGAGGGCTACACCGACGCTTTCACAAACTCGCTTCGGTGAGGGGTTCGCGCCGCAGATAGGCTCTTTTCGCGGAGAGACACCCCTCACCCGCCTTCGCTTCCAGCGAAGGCACCCTCTCCCACAAGGGGAGAGGGTAATAATCAGGCCGGCGTGAAGAACGGCAGCGGGGCGCCGTCGGTCGGCTTCCACACCACCTTGACCTTCTGGCCGATCTTCACCGTCTCCAGATCGCAATCGACGATATTGGTCTGCAGCGACGGACCTTCCTTCAGCGTCACATAGGCGATCGCATAGGGGCCGGTCGGCGACTTCCGCATCAGGCTGTAGGTGTAGACCGTGGCCTCGCCGCTCGACTCCTCCCACACCGTCTTGTCGGAGAAGCAGAACGGGCAGATCGCGCGCGGGAAGTAATGCGCCTCGCCGCAGGTGTTGCAGCGCTTGATCATGAACTTGCCGGCCTTCGCCGCTTCCCAGAACGGCGCGCTCTCCGGGTTGGTCACCGGGGCATTGTACTTCTTGGCTTCAGACATCACGCACGCTCCAGAATGCAGGTTGAGGCGGCGTGGCGAACGCCGAGCAGACCGCCGGTGCCGTGGGCGATCGCGAGGTCGCAGTTCTTCACCTGCACCTTCGGATGCGCCTCGCCGCGCAACTGGCGCACAGCTTCGAGGATCTTGGTCATGCCGCCGCGATTGACCGGATGGTTGCTGCACAGGCCGCCGCCGTCGGTGTTGAACGGCAGCTTGCCGACGCCCGAGATCAGATTGCCGTCGGCGACGAACTTGCCGCCCTCGCCCTTCTTGCAGAAGCCGAGATCCTCGAGTTGCATCAGCACCGTGATGGTGAAGCTGTCGTAGATCGAGGCGTACTTGATGTCCTTCGGCGTCACGCCCGCCTCTTCGAAGGCGCGCGGACCGGACCACACGCCGGCGGAGTATGTCAGGTCGAGATCCTTGCCGCCGCGCGGGCCCTTCGCCGCCTCGCCGTGGCCGATCAGGCGCACCAGCGGCTTCTTCAGGCTCCTGGCGATTTCGGGCGTGGTGACGATCATCGCACCGCCGCCGTCGGTGACGACGCAGCAGTCCATCCGGTGCAGCGGATCCGAGATCATCGGCGAGTTCAAGACGTCCTCGACGGTGACGACCTCCTTCAGCATCGCATGCGGATTGTATTGCGCATGATGCGAGGCCGCGACCTTGATCCAGGCGAGCTGCTCGGAGGTGGTGCCGTAGTCGTGCATATGGCGCATGGCACACATGCCGTAGGCATTGTGCGTGGTAGCCCCGTAGGCGGATTCGAAATCGGCCTCGGCGCCGGACGCGCGCGGCGGCATCGGACCGGTGCGCGGCTTGCCCGCCAGCGTGACCAGCGCGACCGAGCATTTGCCGGCGGCGATCGCCTCGGCGGCATGGCCGAGATGGATCAGATAGGAGCAGCCACCGGTCTCGGTGGAGTCGATGTGACGCAGCTTCCTGGTGTTGAGGCCGAGATAGTCGACCATCGGCCACAGCCCGCCCGGCGCGTCGCCGGCGCAGAAATAGCCGTCGATGTCGTCCTTGGTGAGCCCGGCATCCTCGATCGCGCCCTTGGCGACCTCGGCGTGAAGCTGTGCTGTTGATTTATCCGGCGCATGCCGGGTGGGATGTTCGTAGATCCCGGCAATGTAGGCCTTGCCCTTGATGGTCAAATCGCTCTCCGCTGGCGTTCCTCGCTCCAGCGTTTTTCTGAACCGGCGACGCGACCTTGGCAAGCGCGGAAATATTCCGTCAGGCGAGACTGAGTCCGCAACCTCGGAAATCGGAGGGTGGGGTTAGCCGAAGGTGTAACCCGCTATCGCATCAGCGCGTGGCGACGAATGGTGGGTTACGCTTCGCTACGCAGCTTCGCCGTACCTACTCCGCCGCCAGCTGCCGTGGCGCGGGCGGCGGATTGGCGAGGTCGGCGGCGAGTTGCGCGTAGCGAACCTTTGCTTCCTTGACCGCCTTCTCCTTCACCGGGCCGTAGCCGCGGATGCGATCCGGCAACGACAGCAGTTCGACCGCGATGTCGTGATTGAGCGGCGACAGCAGGTTCAGCACCGTCGCGACATCCTTCTCATAGCCCGCGATCAGATCGCGCTCGAGCTTGCGGTCGGCGCTGTAGCCGAAGATGTCGAGCGGCGTGCCGCGCAGGAAGCGGAATCGCGCCAGCACCCTGAAGGCCGACATCATCCACGAACCGAAAGCCCGCTTCTTCGGGCGACCCTGCGCGTCGAGCCCACCGCCGAGGATCGGCGGCGCCAGATTGAAATTGAACTTGAACTCGCCCTCGAACTGGTCGCGCAGCTGCTTCTCGAAGCGGCCGTCGGTGAACAGCCGCGCCACCTCATACTCGTCCTTGTAGGCCAGCAGTTTTGCGTAGTTGATCGCGACCGCGCGCGGCAGCGCCTCGCCATAGCCGCCCTTGGTGGCGGCGTCGCGGACCTGGTCGACCAGCTTGCGATAGCGCTTGGCCAAACGTCCGTTCTGATAGTCGGTCAGAAGCGCCATGCGATGGGTGACGATCTCGTCGAGCGACATCGCCTCCAGCGACTTGACCGGTGCTGCGTCATCATCCTGCCCCTTCATCATCGCGGCGAGCCGCGCCGGATCGGCGGCAGCGAGGCGCCCGAGCTGGAACGCCTGCGTGTTCATCTTGATCGAGACGCCGTTGACCTCGATCGCCTGCTGGATCGAGTCCGCCGACAGCGGCAGCAACCCGCGCTGATAGGCATAGCCCATCACCATAATGTTGGTGGCAATGCTGTCACCGAGCAGCGCTTCGGCCGGCTTGGTGAAATCGAAGAACGCGGAGTCCTTGCGCAGCTCGGTCTCCAGCACGCTGTTGACCTTGCGGCTCTGGAAGTTGAAGTCGCGGTTGAGGATGAAATCCGCGGTCGGGATGATGTGGCTGTTGATGATGCCGACGGTGCGGCTCGGATCGCACAGCGTGATGGTGTCCTTCGACACCGCCACGACCTCGTCGGCGGCGAGCACCAGATCGGCCGTGCCGGTCACGATGCGCGAGCAGGTCACGTCTGCCGTGTGCTCGGAGAGCCGGACGTGGCTGAGCACCGCGCCGCCCTTCTGCGCGAGGCCGGACATGTCGAGGATCATCGAGGCCTTGCCCTCGATATGCGCGGCCATGCCGAGCAGCGCGCCGATCGTCAGCACGCCGGTGCCGCCGACGCCGCCGACCGCGATGTTGTAGGGCCGGTCGAGCGCGGGCTTCGAGGCCGGCTCCGGCAAGGCGCCGATATCGCCGAGTTCAGCCGGCGCGCGACGCTTGAGGGTGCCGCCATCGACCGTGACGAAGGACGGGCAAAAGCCCTTCACGCAGGAATAGTCCTTGTTGCAGGTCGACTGGTTGATGGTGCGCTTGCGCCCCAGTTCCGTCTCCAGCGGCTCGACCGAGATGCAGTTCGACTGCACCGAGCAGTCGCCACAGCCTTCGCAGACCGCAGGATTGATCAATACACGGCGCGCCGGATCCTCCATCTGGCCGCGCTTGCGGCGACGGCGCTTCTCGGCGGCGCAGGTCTGCACGAACACGATCGCCGAGGTGCCCTTGGTGTCGCGGCACATCTTCTGGACGTTCTCGAGCTCGTCGCGATGGAACAGCTTGACGCCGGGCGCGATGGTGTCGGCCGGATAGGCACTCGGGTTTTCCGAGACCAGGTAGATCTCCCGAATGCCTTCAGCATGCAGCTGGAAAGTGATCTGCTGCGGCGACAGATCGCCGTCATGGCGCTGGCCGCCGGTCATGGCGACCGCGTCATTGTAGAGGATCTTGTAAGTGATGTTGGCCTTGGAGGCGATCGACTGGCGGATCGCCAGAATGCCGGAGTGGAAGTACGTGCCGTCGCCGAGATTGGCGAAGATGTGGTTCTCGTTGGTGAACGGCGCGATGCCGACCCACGGCACGCCCTCGCCGCCCATATGAGTGAACGTTTCGGTCGAGCGGTTCATCCACAGCGCCATGAAGTGACAGCCGATGCCGCCGAGCGCGCGGCTGCCTTCCGGCACCTTGGTCGAGGTGTTGTGCGGGCAGCCCGAGCAGAAATACGGCGTGCGGCTGACCGGCGCCGTCGCCTGCATCTGGCTCGACTGGCGGCCGTTGAACCAATCCGCCTTGGCACGCAGCATCTCGGCGATTTCAGGGTTGAGATTCAGTCGAAGCAGACGTTCGGTGAGCGAGCTCGCAAGCGAGGCCACGCTGAGCTCGGCGGCGAAGGTCAGGAAGCGCTTGTCGTGATCGTCCATCTTGCCGACGATGCGCGGGCGGACATCGTCGCGCCAGTTGAACAGCTCCTGCTTGACCTGGTTCTCGACGATCTCGCGGCGCTCCTCGACGATGAAGATCTCCTCGAGGCCGACGGCGAAGTTGCGCACGCCTTCCGGCTCCAGCGGCCAGGGCATGCCGATCTTGTAGAGGCGCAGCCCGATCTTGGCGGCGATCTCAGGCGTGATACCGAGCTCGCGCAGCGCCTGACGGATGTCCTCGTAGCTCTTGCCGGACGCCATGATGCCGTAGCGCGCGTTCGGCGAATCCATCGTGATGCGGTTGACCTTGTTGGCGCGGGCAAAGGCGATCGCGGCAAAGCCCTTGTAGTCCTGCAACCGGCGGTCCTGCTCGAAGCGGTCGTCGGGCCAGCGGATGTTGAGGCCGCCCGGCGGCAGCTCGAAATCGGCCGGGATGATGAACGGCGTCATCTCGTCGGTGAGGTCGATCTCGGCCGTGGTCTCGACCGTTTCGGTGATCACCTTCATGCCGACCCAGCAGCCCGAGTAGCGCGACATCGCGATACCCAAGAGGCCCATCTCGATCATTTCATGGATGCTGGAGGGATAGAGGTAGGGCATCAGCGCGGAGATGAAGGCGTGGTCGGACTGATGCGGGACGGTGGAGGACTTGGCGCCGTGGTCGTCGCCGGCTAGGCAGAGCACGCCGCCATGCTTGGCGGAGCCCGCGGCATTGCCGTGGCGGAAAACGTCGCCGCAGCGGTCGACACCCGGGCCCTTGCCGTACCAGATGCCGACCGCGCCATCATATTTGGCGCCGGACGACAGGCCGAGCTGCTGCGAACCCCAGATCGCGGTGGCCGCGAGATCCTCGTTCACGCCGGGCTGGAATTTGATGTTGTACTGCTCGAGATGCTTGCGGGCGGCGAACAGCTGCTGGTCGTAGCCGCCGAGGGGGGAACCGCGATAGCCGGAGATGAAGCCCGCCGTGTTGAGGCCTGCGGCGCGGTCGCGTCTGATCTGCGCCATGGGCAGGCGGACCAGCGCCTGGATGCCGGTCATGAAGACGTGGCCGGTGCCTTGGGTGTACTTCTGGTCGAGGCTGATAGGCCCTTGGTTGATTCCCATTTAGCCCTCTTTGCGCTGGCCGCGACGGCTGCTTTTTAGCTAGTCATCCGAGCTTGTTAGAACCAGTCTATGTCGGATTTTCCGGCCCGCGCAGCACAATTCTGGGCGACCGAGCCCGTCGCCCAAAAATCGCAATTTCGTGCCGGGAATATCGGAGGGCCGTTTCGATTTCTGTCGCAGGACAGGCCCGCGGCGAAATGGCGTGACGCGTCTTGTGGACCGGAAAGGTGCGGAAGGTGAATGGATGCGGCGACGACATCGAACGACGGGTGCGATTCTGGCCGGCCTGCTGTTGTGCAGTGCGTTCGCGGCGCGCGAATGTGCCGCCGCATCGACCGACGACGTCATTGCCCGCGGCAAGGCGCTGATCATCGCCGGCGACTGCGCGAGCTGCCACACCGCCGACCCGGCCAAGCCGTTCGCCGGCGGCAAGCGGATCGACACGCCGTTCGGCGCGGTATTCTCGCCGAACCTCACCCCTGACCGCGATACCGGCATCGGCGGCTGGAGCGACGACGACTTTGTCCGTGCACTGCGGATGGGTGTCGCACCGAACGGAAAGCATTATTATCCCGCCTTCCCCTACCCGTACTTCACGAAGCTGATCCGCGACGACATCCTGGCGATCCGCGCCTACCTCGCGACGTTGGCGCCGGTCAGCAACAGGGCGCCGCCGCCGCAGTTGCGCTGGCCGCTGTGCTACCGCGTGCTGATGCGGGCGTGGAATGCGCTGTTCTTCACGCCAGGCATCATCCAGCCCGACCAGAGCAAGGGCGCGGAATGGAATCGCGGCCGCTATTTGGTCGAAGCCCTCGGCCATTGCGGCGCCTGCCATACGCCGAAGAATGCCTTCGGCGCCGACGAGCGCGGCCGGGCGCTCAGTGGCAGCATGGTCCAGGGCATGTTCGCGCCCCGGCTCGACGGCGCCGCGCGCAGCGGGCTGAAGACATGGAGCGCCGACGACATCGCCGAATATCTGCAGAGCGGCCGCAATGCGCACAGCCACGCCGGCCCCTTGATGTCCGAGGTGGTGCTCAATTCGACCTCGAAGATGAGCGACGCCGATGTGCGCGCGATCGCCGCCTATCTGAAGGGCCTGCCGGCCGGCGCGCCGGAGCCGGAGGTCACGGCGCCCTCGCCGGCGCAGATGAGCGACGGCGAGCGCATCTATCGCGGCGCCTGCGTGGCCTGCCATGAGCTCGACGGCTCGGGGAGCCCACGAATCTATCCGCCGCTGCCCGGCAATGCCAATCTGCAATCGGCCAATCCGGCGAGCACGCTGCGCATCATCCTCGACGGTGCACAGACCGTGACCACGCCACGCGCGCCCAATTCAGGCTCGATGCCGGCCTATCCGAAGCTCACCGACCAGGAGATCGCCGACGTTGCGACCTACATCCGCAACTCCTGGGGCAACGTCGCGCCTGCCGTGACGGCGGACGAGGTCGCCAAGGCGCGGACAGCGAAATGAAGGCGCGGGCGGCGAAATATCCGCTCAGCGGTCCTGGCCCGAGAACACGAATTTCGGCATCTCCCATTTGTAGCGGATCGCGAGCATCCGGAAGGTCAGTCCGATCGCGAAGGTCAGCAGGGTCCAGACCGGAGGGTTGAGGTTCAGTCCGAACGCGGTCGCATAGAACAGTCCCGTCACCACGGAGACGCTGGCGTAGAGCTCGCTGCGGAACAGCAGCGGCACCTCGTTGCAGAGGATGTCGCGCAGCACGCCGCCGGCGCAGCCGGTGATCATGCCCGAGACGATCACGATCGGCAGCGAGGCATCGACCTGCCAGGCCACGTCGCAGCCGGCCATGGTGAACACCACGAGCCCGATCGCATCGAGCACCAGGAAGGCGAGATTGAGCCTGACCACCAGCCGCGCCAGCAGGATGGTGGCGAAGGCGCCGGCGGCTGCGATTGCCAGGTAGACCGGCTGCGCGACCCAGAGCAGCGGATAATGCCCGAGCAGCACGTCGCGGATGGTGCCGCCGCCGAGCGCGGTGATCGCCCCGAGCATGCAGACGCCGGCCCAATCCATGCTGCGCCTGCCGGCCGCCAGCGCCGCCGTCATCGACTGCGCCGCCACCGCGATGAAGGAGAGCACGTGCAGCACCGAATCGGTGGGCGGCATGGTCCACATCGAAAACGCCTCATCAAGCAGGTCGGAACCGGGAATCGCGGGTTCCATCGTGAACAGGTTGCAACATTGACGCGGAACATCCTCGCGCGCCAGCCATTGTCCCCTGCGTTGAGCTTGAGGTGCTAACGGAGGAACTTTGCAATGGCTTACAACCCTGACGATCCGTATCGCGCCAACCTGACCGATGACGAAGTCCGCCGTCAGGCGCGCTTCAACAGCTTGGACAATGAGCTGCAACCGGATCCGGAACTCCAGGAGGGACCGGCCAGCACCACCAAGATCGCAATGTTCGCAGTTGCGGTGGCCGTGGTGCTCGGTGCGCTGTTCTACGGCTTGAACAATACGTCGGTGCACGAGGCCGGCACCACGCCATCGACGCAGACCGCGCAGCAGGCACAACCGGCCAACCCGGCCGCGCCGCCTCCCGGCATGCGCGACGTGACGCCGAAGCCGAACAGCCAACCCGGCATGACGACCGGCGCGGCGCCGGCCCAGCCGGCGTCCCCTTCGCAGAACAAGCCGACCGGACAAGAGATCGACCGCTCGGCGGCACCGACCGATTCGACGGGCGACAAGAAGTAACTCGCTCGCTTGGCGTGAGTGGAGAAGCGGCGGGCCGAGATGGCCCGCTGCTTTTTACGCGCGGTCTACTTGAACATCCTGTTGAGCTCGCCGCCGGGATAGCCATTGGCGAATTCGGTGAAGGTGCCCTTCTCAGCCATCTCCTTCGCCGCCTTCATGACGCCGGTCCAGGCCATCCGCGCCAGCGCGCCGCCGACGCTGATCCGGCGCACGCCGAGATCGGCAACCGTTTGCAGCGTCAGATCGGACCCACCCCCGACCAGGAGATTGACGGGCTTCGGCGCCACCGCCTTCACGACAGCGACGATATCGTCCCTGGTCGAGATGCCCGGCGCATACAAAACGTCGGCGCCGGCTTCGGAATAGGCCTGCAGCCGCTCGATCACCAGGTTGAGATCCTTCTTGCCCCACAGGAATGCCTCGCAGCGGCCGGTGAGCAGCACGCCGCTGTGATCGGCATCGATCGCCTTGCGCGCCGCCCGGATGCGCTCGACCGCCAGTTTGTGCTCGAACAGCGGGTTGGCGGCGTCTCCGGTGGAGTCCTCAATCGAGAGCCCGGCGACGCCGGTCTTGACGCCACGCGCGACATTGACGGCGACCTTGTCGGGCTCGACAGCGAAGCCGCCCTCGAAATCCGCATTGACGGGAATATCGACCGCCGCGCACACCGCGGTCAGATGATTGCAGACGTCATCGACGGTCACGCGGTTGTCGGCCTTGGCGATGGTCCAGGCGAAGCCCGCGCTGGTCGAGGCCAGCGCCTTGAAGCCGAGATGTTGCAAGGCACGGGCGCTGCCGACATCGAACGGGTTCGGGATGATGAAGCACCCGCTCTCATGCAGCTTCTTGAAGGCGGCTCGTTTGTCAGCAGTTGGCAGTGGCATGGGTCGCTCCCTGATGTCGTTGGCCGCGCACAGATAGGCACGCATGCGTCCAGACGCTAGTGCGGCTCATGCGCCGCGCGACTGTCTTTCGGCGCCTGCTCGCGCTCGTTCAGTCCGTAATCCCTGATCACGCTCGCAACGCGCAGGCGATAGTTGTCAAAAATCCGCGCGCGGCCCCTGGCCTGGGTGCGGCGATGCTCGACGGTGTTGCGCCAGGCTTCCACCGCGGCCTCGTCGCGGAAGAACGACAGCGACACGAACTTGCCCGGCTCGGTGATGCTCTCGAACCGCTCGACCGAGATGAAGCCGTCGATCTCCTGCAGGATCGGCTTCAGCTCGGCGGCGAGGTCGAAATAGTGTTGCCGCTCGTCCGGCTTCGGCCAGACTTCGAAGATCACGGCGATCATGGGCGCCTCCGCTCGTTGTTGTTATGGCACCATTATAGCTCGACCTTGCGCAGAAATGTCCGCTCTTCGGCGAGGATGAAGCGGTTTTCTTCCGCGAAGTTGAAGTTCGCCATGGCTTCCTTGTCCTGGCGCAGCCGCGCGCGATAGGTCTCATAGGCGGCGAGGCTTTCGAACGAGATCAGCGCGAAGCCGATATTGTTGGTGCCCTCATGCGGCATCCAGTAGCCGATGAGATCGCCGCCGCAGCGCGGGATGATCGACAGCCAGTTCCGCGAATACTCCTCGAACATCGCGCGTTTGAACGGATCGAGCTGGTAGCGGATGAAGACGGTGATGGTCACTTGATTATCCTCCATTTGATCGTCATTGCGAGCGCAGCGAGGCAATCGATCGCTCCACATATGCGGGACGATGGATTGCTTCGGCGCTTCAGCGCAAAATTGCTTTGCAATTTTGTCGCGAGCGCCTCGCAATGACGGCACGGTGAAGACTACCCGCTTGCCCGCCATCGATGCTTCGGCTATCATCGAACTATGAAAGCAGGACCCGACATCTCCCGGATCGCCGCTCTGGTCGGTGATCCCGCACGCTGCAACATGCTGACTGCGCTGATGACCGGCCGCGCGCTGACCGCGAGCGAGCTGGCGCAGGAGGCCGGCATCACGCCGCAGACCGCGAGTTCGCATCTCGCCAAGCTCGAGGCCGGCGGGCTGATCGAGCCCGAGAAGCAGGGCCGCCACCGCTACTATCGCCTCTCCGATCCCGACGTCGCCGACGTGCTCGAAGGGTTGCAGGGCATCGCCGCCCGCGCCGGCCATATGCGCGTGCGCACCGGGCCGAAGGATCCGGCGCTGCGCCGCGCCCGCATCTGCTACGACCATCTCGCCGGCGATCTCGGCGTTCAGATGCTCGACAGCATGAAGCGGCAGAAGCTGGTGCGCCAGAGCAAGCAGGCGATCGAGCTGACCGGCGAAGGCAAGCGCTTCATGGCGGAGGAGCTGCAGATCGACGCCGATGCGCTGACGCATCCGCGCCGTCCGGTGTGCAAGGCCTGTCTCGACTGGAGCGAGCGACGGCACCATCTCGCCGGCACGCTGGGTGCTGCGATGATGGACCGCTTCACCGCATTGAAATGGGCCGTGCGCGATGCGACGCCCGGCAACCGCGTGGTGAATTTCTCGCGCAACGGCGAGAAGCGGTTCGCGGCGCTGTTCGGCGCCGGCGAATAAGGTCGCGCGCTCCCATGAGCGTCGGCGCGCTCGCGCGCGATGTCACAGTCTTACTTGTTTCGTTCTCACTTGTTTCGTTCTCCGATATTTTTGTGTCCGCGTCGCGATGCGCTCCGTCGTGCCCGCGCCTGCGAAATATTTCGAAACGATGCCGCGCATGGTTGCGGCGCACTGACGCAGGTGTGAGCTGCAACATTCATGTCGCATTCAGCCCGCAACACTAACGTCGGCGACATCGGGCACGGCTTCTGCAATGATCCGGCCGGGCGAATCGGTAATCTAAAGTTTGTTGCGGTGCCGCAGCGCGGCCCAAATAAAAGGAGAAGACATGAAGTATCTTTTTACAGCAGCAGTCTTGGTGACGACCGCTTTCGCCGGCATCAGTGCCGCTGATGCTGCCGGTGGCTGCGGCCCGGGCTGGCATCGCGGGCCCTATGGCGGCTGCGTCAGGAATCGCGGTCCCGTCGTCGTTGCGCCCGGCCCGGTCGTGGTTGAGCGCCCAGTTGTCGTCGCACCCGGCCCGGTCGTGGTGGCGCCGCGCGTGCGCGCCTGCCCCTATGGCTTCGCCTGGCGCTACGGCCGTTGCCGCCCGATCTGATCGCGGCACATTGCGAGCAAACAAAACCCCGCCTCGCGCGGGGTTTTTCTTATGTGATGACCGCGGCAGGCACGCTAACGCCTGCCGCGGTCAAAGGCTCACCAATTGGGGAAGCAGCGGCGGCCGAATGGGCCCGAGTGCCAGCCCGGCGGGCAATTGTACATCGGACGGCAGCCGCCATAGGGCCCGCGATGCCAACCCGGGCCGCAGCCGCCGGCAACGCGGATGGTGTTGTCCGATGCGGCCTGGGCCGGATCGAGCGGCGCGATCGGCATGGCCTGTGATGCAGACATCGCCGCCAGACCAAGGCCAAGCGCAAGCACCGACGCAGCAACAATTTTCATGAGCAATCCTCTTCGTTGAAACCACTGCACTTGAAACGACGTCTCGCGCGGATATCAGCCGGTTCAATCACCAGCGGCGCCAATGATGATGCCGGCGCCAGTGGCGGCGGCGCCAGCCCCAATGCCGGTGGTGCCAATGCCGGTGATGCCAGCGGCGGTGGCCGTGATGCCAGCGCACCTGCTCGGGCTTCAGCCGATCGACCTCGTCGCCGGTGGTGACGGCGGGATGCGCATCGTTGCCCGCGGGCGATCGTGCATCCTGATCGAGGGGAAGCGGCGCGAGCGGCGCCGCCTGCGCCGTTGCGGCGAACGTCGCGGCGCCGGCGACGACACCGAAGGCGATCTTCAGAAAATCCCTGCGTTCCATGAGAGTTTCCCTTTGTTGCTAGAATGGACCGACCAAGTCAGTGAGTTTTTTCGCCACGACCTGAACGCTTGCTGAACCGCGCAGTCACGTTTGACGGAACTCGATGGGTTGCCGACGTTGTGATGTCACACAACCGTCCGCCCGACCCGCCCGCACCTCGTCACCAACGCCGGCACCTCGTCGCTGACGTTCCCGATCCTGCAAGGCGCCGGCGAATACGACTACGTGCCGCTGGCTTCGAGCTAGCCACGCGCACCGCTGCCAATACCGTTATCCTGAGGAGCGCGAAGCGCGTCTCGAAGGATGCACGGCCACCAGCCGGGCCGTCGATCCTTTGAGACGCCGCTTCGCGGCTCCTCAGGATGACGGGGAAGCGTCTCTCTCTCCACGTCATTGCGAGGAGCGAAGCGACGAAGCAATCCATCCCTCCGCATGCGCTGAATGATGGATTGCTTCGCTCCGCTCGCAATGACGGGGTCAGATTCCGATTCACATCTCAAACAGCATTGAGAGTAAGCGTCCGCATTCTCGCGGCGCGTTTCGCCCGAGCTTTGCGTTTGGTTTCGCCGCTCTGCGAGCAGAGGGCGCAGGGAAAGCCGGGTGCCGATCGCACCCATGGGCCCCGTGCAAAAGGGTAGAAAGCACGGGGGTAGGACCACAGGTGTAACCGGAGCAATCCGGCTTTCCCTGCGCGATGGCTTACAGCTTATACGTGCTCACCCCGGCGAGACTTGGCTTTGTTGTCACCGTCTCCGCACGCGCAAATGCGCAATGGGAAAGACACCTGCCACTAGGGTGTCAGGCCTGCACGATTTCGCCGTCCGCCCGATCGCGCACTCGTCAGTTGCGCAATCGGCGTCCACCGCATCTCACCGCAACACTCCTGACGATGCGCAGCGCCCCTCGATCGGGTGAGACACGCATATTGAACATCTGAGTTGGGTGAAACGCGAAGCGGAATTTTGCCCGTCGGGTTAATATGTCGCAGGGCACGCGCACTCCACCCGTCATTCCAGGGCGTGCGAAGCATGAGCCGGAATCCATTGCCCCACACGCTTTGCGGCCCAATGGATTCCGGGCTCTCGCCTACGGCGAGCCCCGGAAATGACGGAGAGTAGTGAGCGAAGCATGTAGCCCGCATGAGCGAAGCGATATGCGGGGCGATGCTCGCCGAGCGTTAGAACGGCCCCGGATATCGCGGAGCCTATCATCGGGCGCGCGTTCGGGCGACCCGTTGGCTCATCCGGGCTACAGCCTTTGCCTCACATCAACTTTAGCGGCGCATCATGCACGAGCCGAAGATCGATATTGCCGATCAGCCGCGCACGACGCGCCTCGGCGGTGCTGATCGCGGCCTCGGTCTGCCGCAAGGTGCTGACATTCGATCCGAGCGACACGATACCGCCGAGCACCAGCGCGATCGATCCGAGCGCTGCGGTCTGCCCTGCCCCGAACAGGCCGATCAGCGCGATCGCCAGCAATGCGAACCCACCGGCGATTGCGACCTTCGAGCCGAGAATGATCCGCCGCGATCGTTCGGCGCTTTCGGCCAGTTCCTCGATCTGCGCCTCGATGTCGGAAATCTCGTCGGTCGGATCGTCTTCAGTCATCGGATTCGAACCCTGCAGAGCGGGTCAGGCAACGGCGGAAGCCGTAACCCGCCATGTTCATTTTCGCAAGGAACCGCTACGCTCACAAGCACGCCATCCGATCGGGGCTCAAATCGATGCTAGCCTGCGCAACGCTTGACGACGGATGGGCCGTTGCGGCTCCCGCCGAGGTCGACTTCGATGCCGACCGGCTCTCGGCGCTCGACGCGTTTCTCAAGCAATGGCCCAAGCGTAATGTTCACGCCGTTGTCATCGTGCGGCGCGGCAAGCTGGTGTTCGAGCGCTATTTCTCCGGCCGGGAACGGCGGTGGATGGAGTGGTCTGCACCCGTTCAGTTTTCGCCGGAAACGAAGCACGACATCCGCTCCATCACGAAAAGCGTGACCTCGCTGCTCATCGGCCGCGCCGTGAGCGACGGACAATTTCCGCCACTCGATTCCTCACTGATCGACTACTTCCCCGAATATGCCGATCTTCGTACAGCCAAGAACGCGCGGATCACGTTCCGGCACCTGCTCACCATGTCGCATGGCCTGCGCTGGGACGAGGCGCGCGGCTGGAAAAGCCAGGCGAACAACGAACGGCATCTGCTCGAAGCGCAGGATCCCTATCGCTATGTTCTGCAGCAGCGGATGGCGCTACCGCCCGGCGTCCTGTTCAACTATAGCGGCGGCGCCACCAGCCTGCTCGCTGCGGCCCTTGCCAAGAGCGTCGGCCAAAGGATCGATGTCTATGCCCGCGAGAAGCTTTTCGAACCGCTATGCATCACCGACGTCGAGTGGCTGACCTTTACTGGCAGCTCCGAACTTGCGGCCTTTGCCGGATTGCGACTGCGGCCGCGCGACCTCGCCAAGCTTGGCCAACTCGTCGCGGATGATGGACGCTGGAACGGCAGACAGGTCGTGCCCGCCGCGTGGATCGCCGAGTCGACCAAGCCCCGCGTCAACGCCGGAGGGCACGTGGGCGTCTACTATGGCTATCAATGGTGGCTCGGCCGTTCCCTGCTGCACGGTCGCGACCTGACCTGGATTGCCGGGTTCGGCGCTGGCGGCCAGCGCCTTTTCATCCTGCCCAGGCTCGATCTCGTTGTCGTCGTGAACGCCTTCGATACCCATCTCATCCCGAACGCCATCTTCAACCAGTTCGTCCTGCCTGCCGTCACGGATTGTCCGCCCGTTTCCGGATAAAAGGGCGCGAATGGATTGAGGTCCACTTCGGTTGGTAGGGCGGGTCAGGCGAAGCCGTAACCCGCCGCGGATCGTGCGGACGAAGATGGCGGGTTACGCTTGCGCTAATCTTACTGCGTCATAATTCTGCCTCCGCCGTCATTGCGAGGAGCGATAGCGACGAAGCAATCCATCCAACCGCGTTTGCGGGCCGATGGATTGCTTCGCTTCGCTCGCAATGACGGCTGGATTCGTTCACGGCCTCTCAGGATCGGCTGAAAGAGCGCTTGTGACGCAGTAGTACTAACCCACCCTACGCTGCCGTCACAACGGCAAATTGTCGTGCTTCTTCGCCGGGATCTCCACCTTCTTATCCCTGAGCATCGCCAGCGCCCGCGCGATCCGCTTCCTCGTCGAATGCGGCATGATGACGTCGTCGATGTAGCCGCGCTCGGCGGCGATGAAGGGGGACAGGAAGCGGTCTTCGTATTCCTTGGTGCGCGCCGCGATCTTGTCGGGGTCGCCGATGTCACTGCGGAAGATGATCTCCACCGCGCCCTTGGCGCCCATCACGGCGATCTGGGCGGTCGGCCAGGCGTAGTTCATGTCGGCGCCGATCTCCTTCGACGCCATCACGTCGAAGGCGCCGCCATAGGCCTTGCGGGTGATGATGGTGACGAGCGGCACCGTGCACTGCGAATAGGCGAACAGCAGCTTGGCGCCGTGCTTGATCAGCCCGCCATATTCCTGCGCGGTTCCGGGCAGGAAGCCCGGCACATCGACGAAGGTGACGATCGGGATGTTGAAGGCATCGCAGAACCGCACGAAGCGCGCGGCCTTGCGCGAGGCGTCGGAGTCGAGCACGCCCGCCAGCACCATCGGCTGGTTGGCGACGAAGCCCACGGTGCGGCCGGCGATGCGGCCGAAGCCGGTGACGATGTTCTTGGCGAAGGTCTCCGAGATCTCGAAGAAGTCGCCCTCGTCGACGACCTTCAGGATCAATTCCTTCATGTCGTAGGGCTTGTTCGGATTGTCGGGGATCAGCGTGTCCAAGGACATGCCGAGGCGGCCGACATCGTCGAAGCTCGGCCATTCCGGCACGCCGTCGGTGTTGTTCGACGGCAGGAAGTCGATCAGCCGGCGCATCTGCAAGAGCGCGTCGACGTCGTTCTCGAACGCGCCGTCGGCAATCGAGGAGCGCGTCGCATGCACCGAGGCGCCGCCGAGTTCCTCCGCGGTCACCACCTCGTTGGTGACGGTCTTCACCACGTCGGGGCCGGTGACGAACATGTAAGAGGTGTTCTTCACCATGAAGATGAAGTCGGTCATCGCGGGCGAGTAGACGTCGCCGCCGGCGCAGGGGCCCATGATGACGGAGATCTGCGGGATCACGCCCGAGGCAATGACGTTGCGGCGGAACACGTAGGAATAACCTGCCAAGGCAGCGACGCCCTCCTGGATGCGCGCGCCGCCGGCGTCATAGAGGCCGATGATCGGCGCCCTCGCCTTCATCGCCATGTCCTGAAGCTTTGTGATCTTCAGCGCATGGGTTTCGGACAGCGAGCCGCCGAACACGGTAAAATCCTTGGCAAAGACAAACGTCTTGCGGCCATTGACCGTGCCCCAGCCGGTGACGACGCCGTCGCCGGGAATCTTGCTCTTCTCCATGCCGAACTCGATCGAGCGGTGCTCGACGAACATGTCGAATTCCTCGAACGAGCCCTTGTCCAGCAACAGCTCGATCCGCTCGCGGGCGGTCAGCTTGCCGCGGGCATGCTGCGCCTCGATGCGCTTTTCGCCGCCGCCCAATTTGGCGCCGGCGCGCCGCTCTTCGAGGGTGTCGAGGATGTCTTTCATTTGTTTCCGCCCGTGTTAGCTACAGTTCGCGTCC
Organism: Bradyrhizobium sp. USDA 4461; assembly: GCF_054055655.1. NCBI lineage: Bacteria > Pseudomonadati > Pseudomonadota > Alphaproteobacteria > Hyphomicrobiales > Nitrobacteraceae > Bradyrhizobium > Bradyrhizobium sp. USDA 4461. The sequence goes on along the minus strand of NZ_JBSRXM010000001.1, from coordinate 5,946,028 downwards.
CGGCGCCAGCCGGGGGTCCGTTTGGTTCGGAAATAGCTTTAGCACGGCCATTTCGGAACCGGAAAGCCGCTTGTGGGCGGCTAAAGCGCGATGGAATCGAGTGAATGGCGCTTTAGCTCCTTGTTTGGGCATGATCTCTTCGGAAAACCGCTTCGCACTTTTCCGGATCATGCCGTGGGGCGCAAAAACGGTAGGATTTTCCGACATCTGGGGAGACAGCGATGACTGACACGACCACGGCCGAGACCGGCGCTGCGACCGGCGGGGTCCGCACCCTCCTCCGGCTGGAAGGGCTGGTGCTGTTCGTCGGGATGACCGTGCTCTATTACAAGTGGGAGGGCTCCTGGCTGGTCTATGTGCTGCTGTTCCTGGTGCCGGATATCAGCTTCGCCGCCTACCTGATCAGCCCGCGCGCCGGCGCCATCGCCTACAATGCCGCCCACACCTATCTGGCGCCGGTGGCGCTGATGACGCTGGGTTTTGCCGGCGAAGGCCCGCTGGTGCTCTCGATCGCGATGATCTGGCTCGCCCATATCGGGATCGACCGCGCGCTCGGCTACGGGCTGAAATACTATGCCGGGTTCGGCTACACCCATCTCGGGCGAATCGGCAAGGCACAGGATCCCGCCTGAGGAGAAACAGCCGTCAGGCGAAGCGGCGCGCGAACACCACGCAGACGACGACCAGCATGGTCGCTGCCATCATCGACCACGGCACCGGCTCGTGCAGCAGCAGCCCGGCCAGCGCGAGGCCGAAGAACGGCTGCAAGAGCTGCAACTGGCCGACGCTGGCGATGCCGCCGCGCACAAGGCCGCGGTACCAGAACATGAAGCCGACCAGCATGCTGAAGATCGAGACATAGCCGAGCCCGAGCCAAGCCGGCGCGCCGATGCCCTGCCAGCTCGGCGGCAGCGTCATGACGGTCATCACGAGCACCACCGGCGCCGAGAGCACCAGCGCCCAGGAGATCACCTGCCAGCCGCCGAGCCGGCGCGACAGCGCAGCCCCCTCGGCATAGCCGAGGCCGCAGACGATGATCGCCGCGACCATCAGCAGGTCGCCGGTGAGCGACGCCGATCCGCCGCCCGACAACGCGAAGGCTGCGACCGTGGCGCTGCCGACGCCGGAGAACAGCCAGAATTTTGGCCTCGGCCGCTCGCCGCCGCGCAGCACGCCGAAGATCGCGGTCGACAGCGGCAACAGCCCGATGAACACGATCGAATGCGCCGAGGTGATGTGCTGAAGCGCGAGCGCCGTCAGCAGCGGAAAGCCGATCACGACGCCGAGCGCCACTGTCGTCAGCGACACCAGGTCGCGCCGTTGCGGCCAGGGCTGCCGCAGCACCGCGAGCAGCACGGCCCCCAGCAGCGCCGCGATCGCGGCGCGGGCCGAGGTCAGGAACAGCGGCGAGAACCCGGCCACCGCGACACGGGTCGCCGGCAGCGAGCCGCTGAAGATGATCACGCCGAGCAGGCCGCTGCCCCAGCCCTCCAGCGACGCGCCGCCGCTCCCCTCGCCCGCCCAAGACGTTTCCGACAATGACTTTCCCGACAATGACTTGCCCGACAACGTCTTCGAATCGCTCATCGCACACCTCGACTTTCGCGGGCGAGGATAGCGGCGACGGACTGGCCAAGGCAGTCACGGATCAGTACAATATCGCCAAGCTGTATGGGTAAAGGTAGGCATACACTTGCGGCAACCATCCAACGATCGCGCTATTTTGGCGCCGAAGGCGAGGCGGACCACCGACGTGATGAACGCGATCCGCGCCAGGATCGCGAGCCGCACGCTCGCCGCCAGCGACCGCCTGCCCTCGATCCGCAGCTTTGCCGCGACCATGGGCGTCTCGCCCTCGACCGTGGTCGAGGCCTATGACCGGCTCGCCGCCGAAGGCCTGATCCGGGCCCGGCCGGGCTCAGGCTTCTATGTCTCGTCCGCGGCGCTGCCGCCGCTGTCGCTGGCCAAGGACCAGCCGCAGCGCGACCGCGCCGTCGATCCGTTCTGGGTGTCGCGGCAATCGCTCGATGCGGCGAGCGGCGCGCTGAAGCCGGGCTGCGGCTGGTTGCCCGCCGACTGGATGCCGACCGAGGCGCTGCGGCGCGCGTTCCGCGGCCTGGCGCGGGCCGAGGACGCGGTGCTTGCCGATTACGGCGCGACGCGCGGCTCGCTGGCCCTGCGCCGCACGCTGATGGCGCGGTTCGCCGACGAGGGCCTCGACGTATCGCCCGAGCAGGTGCTGCTGACGATGTCCGGCACCCAGGCGATCGACCTGATCTGCCGCTTCCTGCTGCGGCCCGGCGACACGGTGCTGGTCGACGATCCCTGCTATTTCAATTTCCGCGCGCTGCTGCGCGCCCATCAGGTCAAGCTGGTCAGCGTGCCCTACACCCCGGCGGGCCCCAATGTTGCAAGCTTCGAGGCGGTGCTCGAGGCCGAGCGGCCGCGGCTCTACATCACCGTGTCCGGGCTGCACAATCCGACCGGGGCGACGATGTCGCCGCAGACCGCGCACCGCGTGCTGAATTCCGCCACCGCCTGCGATCTCACCATCGTCGAGGACGACATCTTCGCCGATTTCGAGCCGGAGCCGTCGGCGCGGCTCGCGGCGCTCGACGGGCTGAACCGCGTGATCCGGATCGGCAGCTTCTCCAAGACGCTTTCGGCGTCGTTGCGCTGCGGCTTCATCGCGGCGCGCGCCGACTGGATCGAGCAGCTGGTCGATCTGCAGGTCGCGACCGGGTTCGGCGGCCCCTGCGCGGTCGCGACCGAGATCATCGCCAGCGTGCTCGCGACCGGCTTCTACCGCAAGCATGTCGAGGAGCTGCGCCGGCGGCTCGTGCGCGCCCGCCGCGACGTCGGCGAGAAATTGCAGCGCATCGGCATCGAGCCGTGGCTGATGCCGCGCGGCGGCTTCCAGCTCTGGTGCCGCCTGCCCGACGGCTGCGACTCCGCCGACGTGGCACGCGCCGCGCTCGCCGACAACATCGTGCTGGCGCCGGGCAACGTGTTCTCGACCACGCAATCGGCCACCGGCTTCATGCGCTTCAACGTCGCGCAATGCCGCGACCCGAAGCTGATGCCGGCGTTGCAGCGGGCGATCGGGCGGTGATGGCTACCGCGACGGCGCTCTACTCCCTCGTCCCGTTCTTACGGGGTCGAGACAAGCGAAGCTTGCTCTTAGAGGGTTGGGGTGAGGGGCTGTCTCCGCAAACACGGTAATAGCTGCATTCGCGGAGACTCCCCCTCACCCGGACCGCATCTACGATGCGTTCCGACCTCTCCCCGCAAGCGGGGCGAGGTGAAGTGGGGGCAGCACCCTACTTCTCCCCGACCTTGAACGGCTCCTCCTTGCCGGGCGGCACGGTCTCCTCGGCCATCGCCAGGATCATCGCGACCATCACGTAATTGCCGGCGAGCGCGGTGAGATCGACGATCTGCTGATCGTTGAAGATCTTTTTCGCCCGCGCATAGGTCTCGTCGGACACCTTCTTGGTCGTGGTCAGCTCGGTGACGAAGTCGTACACGACGGCCTCGTCGTCGGCCATTTTCGACGGCCGGTTGCCGGCCTTGAGCTCGGCGATCACGTCGGTCGACAGGCCGGCCTTGGCCGCCAGCGGCGCATGCGCGAACCATTCGACCTGCGAGCGCCACTGCCGGCCGATGATCAGGATCGCGAATTCGTTGAGCCGCGTGGGCACCGAGGTCTGCCAGCGCAGATAGTAGAACAGATCGTACAGGCGTTGGCCGAGCACCGGGCTGCGGATGATCGGATTGTAGGGCCCGCCGATTCCGACGCTCGACACCTTCATGATCTGCTCGCCGAGCGGCTTCTGCAGATCGTTGAGCTGATCCATCGTGAGCTGCGGGAAGCGCGGCTCCTTGCTGGTTGCCGGTGCCGAGAACGTCGTGGCCGCGAGCCAGCCGCCGGCTGCGGCCAGCGTCAGCGACGAGAGCCAGACTGTTGCCGAATGCATGATTTCCTCCGCTTGATTTTATTGGAGGATGCTAGTCGAGCGCAGCGGCGGTCACCAGCCGTTGGGAACGCAGGTCAGCTCGTCACAACGCGACGATATCGGTGAGGCATTGCTGCGTCACGCTCATCCGCGCGTCGATCTGCGCCTGGGTCTTGCAGTCCATGTTCATCGCGAACACGGTGACGTCATTGCCCTTCTCGCTCCAGCCGACCAGCCATCCCAGCGAGCCATGCTCCTTGTCGGTCAGGCCGGTCTTGGCGCGGATGACGGCGTCGCCGACCTTCGTCACCGGCAGGATGTCGCACACCAGCTGCTGGCTGCGCTTGCCGACCGGCAGCACGCCGCGGCGCAGCCGGTCGAGGAAGTCGATCTGCTGCACCGGATCGATCCGCAAATTGCCCGAGACCCAGAACCGGTCGATGCCGCCGCCGATGTCGCGGTTGCCGTAGTCGATGATGTCGACATACTTCTTCATCCGCTCCTCGCCGATCCGGCGGGCGATCTCCTGGAACACCGGAAAGGCCGACACCGCGAGCGCCGAGCGCAGCGTGTGATCCTTGTTCCAGGCCTCGATGCTGCGGGTCGTGCCGTCCCATTTGAAGACGTCCTTGTCGGGGTCCTGCACCACGCCGGTCTCGAGCGCGATCAGCGCGTTCGGGATCTTGAAGGTCGAGGCCGGCAACTTGCCCTCGCCCGAGCGGGTCTTGTCGCTTGCGATGATCAGATAGTCGTCGATCTTGTAGCCGACGAAGGTGCCCTCAGTGCCGAGATCGAAGAACCGCTTCTGCAAATCCTCGCGAAACTCGCTGCGCTGGTAGGATACGTTGGCGAAGCTGCGCGACGGCAGGATGCCCGCGGCAGCAAGCAGACCGAGCGCATGGCGGCGATGGATCACGGGAGACCTGATCTGGTTCGGGTTGGCGACGATGGTGGATGCCATCGTGGTGAAAGGATGGCAAGAAGGCTCTCGTCTGACGCGCGATCGCTACCGCGCCCGGCCCGACATCCGCAGTACGAACACCAAGACCTCGGCGACGGCCTTGTAGAGCTCGGCCGGAATCTCGTCGCCGAGCTCGACATTGGAGAGCGCGGCGGCCAGGACCTCATTCTCCTCGATCGGGATATCGTTGGCCTTGGCGACTTCGATGATCTTGGCGCCGATCGCGCCCTTGCCTTTGGCGACCACGCGCGGCGCGCCGGCATGGTCGTAATGCAGCGCGACCGCGAGCTGGTTCTGCGTCTCGCTCATGATGCGCGGTCCAGGAAATGGCCGGCGCGCGCCGGCGCCGGTTGCGGCGGGCTGCCGTCGCGGATCTCGATGTCGCCGGGCACGAGCTCGGCCCTGGTCAGCGCCTGGCTGAGTTCGGAGGCGCCGGCGCGCAACTGCGCGGCGGTCGAGGGACGCTCGGCCCACATCCGCACCGAGGTGCGCTCGCCGTTCAGCGAGACCAGCGCGTGCACCGGCCCGGCCGGCTCGACGTCGAGCGTGAAGCGCGCCCGCCACACCCGCTTGGCGGCTTCGGCCTCGTTGCCGCCGCCGTCGCGGGAAATCTCGAACTGCGCCATCGCCGTGCCCTGCTGGGTCAGGAACGGGATCTCGAAATTCCAGCGCGGCACCAGAGCGTCGAGCTGCGCGTGCGCGGCATCGCCATGGCCCGGCAGCGACGCGACCTGCAGCAGCGTCTGCCGCGCCAGCGCGGCGTCGGTGTTTTCCAGAAGACGATGGGCCGCGGTCGCGAGCGGCGTGCCCTGCGCAATCGACGGCTCGGCGACGGCCTGCGCCGACGGCAGCGCGCCGTGAAACGGCGGTGGCGGCGTGCTGCCGCGTGCGGGCATATCGCCCGGCAGCATCTCCCGCGGCGCGGTGCCCTGCCGTGCCGGATTGCCGAGCTCGTGCAGCGCTTCCTGGATCAGATTGAGCGCGCCGCCCGATGACGGGCCGGCATCGAGCGCGTCCGCGAGCGCGCCCGCGAGCCCCGTGGCGGTGCGCGTCACATCCTCGGCGACCGGCACGCGGGCCTGCGGCAGCAGGATCTCCTGAACCTCGAGGCCGGGCGTATCCGGCGGCACGATGCTCGGCGCCGTGCCGACGCTGGGCAGCGCCGGTTGCGGCGGTGGTGGCGCGGACGCCGGGTTTGCGGCATCCCCGGCGCCGAGCGAGGTCAGCGCCTGGCGCAGCACGATCAGCGCGGCCTTCAGATCGGGCGCGCTGCCGGCTGGTGGCGTGACGCCCGCGGCGAGCGTCGCCTCGAGCAGCAGGCCGGATTTCTGGAAGCCCGCCTTGACGGCATCGCCGCTCAAAGTCCCGTCGAGGCTGGTCTGCTGCGCCAGCACCTGCGCGATCGCAGCCTGTAGTTTGGGCGGCAGATTGGCTGTCGCGACCGCGGTGAGATTGGCAAACAGCGGCGCCTGGCTGCCCTGCACCGTGGCCGCGTGCTGCGCCGTCGCGGTGATCGTGACGCGCTCCAGCGGCGTCAGTGCAATCCTCGGTGCCGTGGCGGCAGGCTGAGCGGCTGACGTGGCGTTGGCCGCCTGGGGCGACAGCTGCACCGCATCGCCGGTGTCCGCGCCCGGTCCGACCAGTTGCAGGCGGACGCCGCCGTCATTGCTCTGCGACACCGCGAGTTGCAGGGTCTGGCCCTGTTGCAGCGGCACCTCGGTCTGGACGTCGATCGCGAGGCTCGCAATCACGATCCGCACCAGATCGGCGGACAAGACCTTCAGCACCTGCGCGTTGACGACGCTGCCGGTCTCGAGCGTGAGATCGGGCGCAACGCCGTCCGCCTCCTTCGAGGCGAGCACAGGCAGCACGGGATTGACGGCAATTGCCATGTCGGGGGTCTCGGCCGGGCGCGAGGAACGTGCCGCAGGCTAGCCCGGCGCCGTAAAGGTCTCGTTAACCGGTCGCCGGCCTGAGCTCCCTGAGGACGCCGGCGGCGGCCTTGAAATCGACCAGGCGGGCGGCGCGGCGCTGAGCGACCTCCTCGTCGACGCCCCATTTCTCGATATTCCAGTCCTCGTCGACATGGGCTGCCGCCCAGATCTGGTCCTCGTCGCGGACACCATGCGCCAGCGCCAACGCCAGCAGCGCCGAGCCGGTCAGCGTCGTCACCACATGGAGTGCGGCAACCGACCATGGATCAGTCGGGAACGCGGCGCGCGCGGCCTTGATCGCGGGTTCGGGCTGGCCGACATGCATGACCCCCTCCGCCATCACGAAATGGGCGCCGAGCGCGTCCGCGGCCCAGAACAGGATCGGATCCCAATGCTGGGCCTCGCGCGCCACCAGGGTGTCGGGGTAGCCGGCGCGATAGAACAGCAGATCGCTGCCGAGGAATTTTGCCGCATCGTCGGCGACCTCGTCGACGCGATCGATCACGCCCTCGATCACGCTGTTGGCAAGCCGCGTCAGCGGCATGGTGGTGGGATCGATGGTCTCGCCTTGCGCATTCCATTCCGCTGCGGCCGTATCCGCGAGAGCACGCGTGGGCACCACGATCGGCTTGCCGGAGGGCGAGCGGATCTGCTTGCCGTCGAGCGTGACCGAGAATCCGCCATCGGCTTCAGTGACACCGGCGCTGGTGTAGAACCGCTTGCGCTGCGGCGTGCGGATGTGGCGCCGCACCGCCTGCTGCGGATCGAGCGGAGCTTGGTCGGGGACGTCTTCGAAGAGTTCGCGCATTGCGCCGGCAGGCTTTCGTTCGGAGGGATTTCCCTGCAAGATATGTCAGCGGCAACGGCAAATAAAGCTGATGGGACGCGGCAAATTCCTTGCGGGTTTCTCACTGGTTGCGGCGGTTTTCGCCGCCACTACCGCCGGTGCCGGGTTCCGCTCGCCGGAATCCCTGATCCGCAACGTCTACGCCCATTACGGCAAGGGCAGCGCGGAGCATTCAGCCGGGCTGCCGCGCGACGAGGCGACGGCGCGGCAGTTCTTCGAGTCCGGCCTGCGCGCGGCGTGGTCCGCCCCGCACGATGCGCCCTATGATTTCCTGGTGCAGAGCCCGGCCTGGCAGCTCGGCGCCGTCTCGATCGCGATCCTGCGCCGGCAGTTCGACAGGACCTACCTGACCGTCACGTTCGACAACCAGGGCCGCAACGTCACGCTCAACTTCATCGTCGTCAACGGCCCCGACGGCTGGGTGATCTCGGACGTCGAGAGCCCGCACGATTCATTGCGGATGTTTCTGGCGCAGTTCAGACGGTAGATGGCAGTCGGCCGCGATCGACGCCCACATCGTGCGATTTCGGAACAAGCCTTTCGGTTTGCGTTGCTGTAAAGCTGTGGGGGCGACATCAGAGGAATGGATCGTGGCCAACGAACCTGACAGCTCCAACGACGGGCCACTGGATCGGGCGATCGCGATCCTGAGCTTCGTTGCCGAACAGAAGAAGGCCTTGTCGGCTGCCGAGATCGCGGCCGCGTTGTCCCTTCCGCTTCCGACGGCGCACCGGCTGATCGGCAATCTCGAAGCGCGAGGCCTGATCCAGAAGGCGCTCGGCACCAAGCGCTACGTGGTCGGAAGCAAGCTCGTGACGCTCGCCGCCAAGACGATCGGCGCCGCGTTTCGCACCGTGCGCCGGCACGCGGTGCTGAGTGCGGTGGCTGATCGCATCGGCGAGCAATGCGAGATCGGCGTCGTCCGCGACAACGTCGTGGTCTATGTCGACAGCGTTCGCTCCAAGCAACAGCAAGCGCTACAGTTCAATCCGGGTGAAGCGGCGCCGCTGCACTGCACGTCGACCGGCAAGATCTACATGAGCCGTCTGCCCGCCAAGATCCGCCAGCGGCTGGTGCAGTCGCTCCCCCTCGTGCGCTACACCCCGACCACCATCGCCGATCCCGACGCGCTGTTGGCGTTACTCGAGGAGACGCGGCGCAGGGGCTGGGCCAAGACCAACGAGGAATTCGTACAGGGCGTCGTCGGCTGCGCCGTGCCGATCGTCTCGCCGGACGGCGACCTGATCGCATGCCTCGGTGTTTCGGTGCCGGCGGCACGCGTCGGCTTCGCCGGGCTCGACGCCTTCATCGCCCCGTTGCAGGAGGCGGCAACGCTGCTGTCCGAGACCATTCTACAGGATCATGAAGAACATTTCGCATATTCTCATTTTTCGGAATAAATTCTCTCGTTTTTCGAATTAGTGATCGATCTTACGCCAATCCTGTGTATCCTTGAGGCAGTTGATTGCGCTGACCACGATTGAGGCAGCGCACGCCAAGTCCACTTTGCGACGTCAGACCTGATCGCGCCGCCGGCCCGTCCGGCGGAACGTCTTGCCCTGCCCAGAGCCACCGGAGTGATCATGCGCCAGCACTATGACATCTCGGCCGTTCGCAAGGCCTTCCCGGCCGCCGAGCGCGTGGTCTACCTCGACAGCGGCTTTCAGACGCCGCTCTCCCGTCCGGTGAAGGAGGCGTATGAACGCTTCCTGTCGGAGAGCTTCGAAAACGCCGGCCCGAAGCAGGTCTGGCTCAATCGCCTCGAGGAGACCCGCGCCAAGGTCGCCAATTTCCTCGGCGTCAAGCCGCGCGAGATCGCGTTCACCAAGAACACCTCCGAGAGCATGAACATCGCCGCCAATGCGCTGCCACTGCGGGCCGGCGACAAGGTGCTGATGATCCATGGCGATCATCCCAACAACGCCTACGCCTTCCTCAATTTGCGCAAGAAGGGCGTCGAGATCGTGTTCATCCCGATGACCGACGTGGTGGATGCGGACAGCTTCCGGCCGCATATCGACGAGCGGACACGGGCGATCTCGATGTCGCAGGTCACCTTTCACGCCGGCCATCGCTTCGACGTCGAGAGCGTCGGCGAACTCTGCGCACAGCATTCGCTCTACTTTGTCGTCGACGTGATGCAGGGCATCGGCGTGGTGCCGATCGACGCCAAGACCATGAAGGCCACCTTCATCGGCTCCGGCACGCACAAGGGCCTGCTGGTGCCGCAAGGCCTCGGCCTGCTCTACTGGGATGCGACACGGACCGAGCTGCAGCCGGCCTACCTTGCGGCAGCCAGTCTCGCCGAGCCGCCGCTCGATTTCATCGCTAGCGCGGACAACATGGCACTATCAGCGACCGCGGGCCGCTTCGAGCTCGGCAATTTCAACCTGCCGGCGGTCCAGGCCCTGGGCGCGGCGATCGACCTCATCAACCAGATCGGACTCGAGAACATCCAGCAGCATTGCTTCGAGCTCGGCGATTACCTGATCGAGCGCCTCGATCGGCTCGGGATCGGCCTGATCGGCCCGCGCGCGCGGCAGCATCGCGCGCCGCACATCTATGTCATCGCGTTGCCGGCGGCCGACTGGCTGGACTACTTCACCCGGAACGGCATCCGCATCTCGCCGGAGCGCGACGGCATCCGCGTGTCGCTCGGCATGTTCAACACCACTGAAGACATCGACCGTCTGATCGAGGCCATCCGTGCCCGCAACGCGCCATCGACCCAGGCGCGTGCGGCCGTCTTGTCCAAGCTAGGCTAGCCTATTCGACTGTCCATTCAATTCAGCGGCACCCCGAGACGCCGGAAGGCGCGCCACAGCTCGGATGCGGCAACTCTCCGGTGGCGCAGGATCACGTCATGCAGGCAGGCAGCAGAGTCCAGACTTCGAGCAAGCTGACCACGTACATCATGGTCAGCCTGTTGCTGGGTATCGCCGTGGGTTACGCGTGCAATGCTCTCGCGAGCCCGGAACAAGCCAAGGCGATCGCCGGCTATTTCGCCATCATCTCCGACATCTTCCTGCGCATGATCAAAATGATCATCGCGCCGCTGGTGTTCGCCACCATCGTCTCCGGCATTTCCAGCCTCGGCGCCAGCGGAGGCGCGGTGGGACGCATCGCAGTCAAATCGCTGGCCTGGTTCATCACGGCGTCGGTGGCGTCGCTGACGGTCGGTCTGGTGCTCGCGAACCTGCTGCAGCCGGGGCACGGCCTCGGTCTTACGCTGCCCGACGCCAATGCCACCGCCAACGTCCAGACCGGCGCCCTGAACATCAAGGATTTCGCCGCCCACGTCTTCCCGATCAGTGTGGTCCAGGCGATGGCCGGCAACGAGGTGCTGCAGATCCTGGTGTTTTCGATGTTCTTCGGGTTTGCGCTGAGTGCGGTCAAAGGCACGCTTGCCCCCGACATCGCGCGGTCGATCGATCAGATCGTTCCTGTGATGCTGAAATTCACCGACTATGTCATGCGCTTTGCGCCCGTCGGCGTGTTCGCCGCGATGGCCGCGGTCATCACCACGCAGGGACTTGGCGTGCTCGTCACCTATGGCAAGTTCGTCAGCGCCTTCTACTTCGGCCTGCTGGTGCTCTGGGTGATCATCATCGGCGCGGGCAGCGTCGTGCTCGGCGGGTCGATCAGGAACCTGCTGCGCCTGCTGCGGCAGCCGATGATGATCGCGTTCTCGACCTCGAGCAGCGAGGCCGCCTTCCCGAAGATGATCGAGCAGCTGATGAAGTTCGGCGTATCGGAGCGGATCACCGGCTTCGTGCTGCCGCTCGGCTATTCGTTCAACCTCGACGGTTCGATGATGTATCAGACCTTCGCCGCGCTGTTCGTCGCCCAGGCCTTCAACATCGAGATGCCGATCACGACCCAGATCGCGATGCTGCTGCTGCTGATGATCACCAGCAAGGGCATCGCCGGCGTGCCGCGCGCCTCGCTGGTCGTGGCCGCCGCCACCCTCCCCACCTTCGGCCTGCCGGCCGGCGGCCTGGTGTTGCTGATCGGAATCGACGCCTTTCTCGACATGGGACGGACGATGACCAATGTCATCGGCAATGGCGTCGCAACCGCCGTCGTTGCGAAATGGGAGAACGAACTGAGCGAGCCTGCCGAGCAAGACGCAAAGTTCCTGCCAACCGCTGTCGCGGGATAGCGAGAGGTCGCGGCCGTGGAATCACGCGGCCGCTTGCTGGAATTTGTTCGTCGTCGGCAGGGATGCACGCGACGGCATCATCGTTGCTGAAAAAATTTCTGCCTATTGCCTGCGCGTCTCCGTATCTCCGCAATTCAGTCGGTGAATGGGCCATCCGATTGATCGCTCAGCAGGTTTGAACGTTGCGCGCACTTCTGCGTCGAAGTGCCGCAAGTTTCTGTCATCTGCGTGTTAAATACTTGCCAGATTTCGGCAACAACGCGCCGCTAGCTTTCCGATACCAAACAGAAGCATTTGCCGACCCCTGCGGTCGCAAGACGTGAACTGACGTCACCCGTGACGCCGGTCGCGCGCTTGCGCACGCGTGGCGGCGCATAAGCGGGGCGGCGTGGCGCGACGACTTTCGACCGTGTGTTGTGTCATCGCTGCGGCATGCCTCGGGCTCGCTGCGAGCGGCGTGACGGCCTTGTTCGGTGCAACCGGCCTGCAGGATGCGCCGCGAGCACAACCGGACGTCTGTGCCCGCCCCGACCCCGGCAGCACGATCAACGAGCCCGGCGAATTGCGCAGCCGCGACGGCGTGCTCGAAACCGACCTCGGCATCCACGACGAGAAGCTGGCCGATGGAGCGAGCCGCTATTGCTACCTGACGCCGGACGGCAAGCCGTCGCCGACGCTGCGGCTGAAGCCCGGCGATCAGCTCGTCATCCATTTCAAGAACGACCTCGTCGATCTCGATACAGCCACGCCTGCGATCGACAAGCCTCTCGCGGGCGCGCCGATCTGCACGACCAGGCCGAAGGTCGATGCCTGCGCAAGCGGCGCGATGACGCCGATCTCGACCAATCTGCACTTCCACGGACTGACAGTGCCGCCGGTCTGCCATCAGGATGATGTGCTGAAGACCTCGATTCAGCCCGACGATGCGCCGTTCGAATACCGCCTGCGGATTCCGGACGACGCGCCGCCCGGACTCTATTGGTATCACCCGCATCTGCACGGCTTCAGCAAGACGCAAGTGCTCGGCGGTGCCTCCGGCACCATCATCATCGAAGGCATCGAGCGCGCCGATCCGCAGCTCGCTGGCCTGCCCGAGCGCGTGCTGGTGATCCGCGACCAGGACCTCGTCAATCCCGACGCGCCGCCGTCGAGATTCGAGCCGGTCATGACCAAGAGCCAGCTCGACAATGACGGCGATGTCGCCAACTCCGGCACCGGCTTCGGCAAGCCGTCGAAGGATCTCTCGGTCAACTTCGTGCCGGTGCCCTATCCGAACTATCCGCCGGCCCAGTTGAAGATGAAGCCGGGCGAGCGGCAGCTCTGGCGCGTGCTGAACGCCTCCGCGATCACCTATCTCAACCTCGCTTTGTTGGTCGGCCGCGCACCGCAGCAGATCGGCATCGTCGCCCTCGACGGCATGCCGTTGCAATTCCAGGGCAGCCCGTCGCCGCCGGTGCAGTGGGTCAACCATATCGGCCTGCCGCCGGGCTCGCGCGCCGAGTTCATCGTCGAAGGACCGCCGGCCGGCTCACAGGCATTGCTGGTGACGCGTGCGGTCGACACCGGGCCCGCCGGCGAGAACGATCCCAATCGCGCGCTGGTTGCCATCACTGCCTCAGCGGATGCCGCCGCGCCGCAGGCCGCGCTGCCTGCGCATGCCGAGCCGATGCCGCGGCCGGAGCGGCCCTGGGTCGGCAACGTCGCGCCGGTGCGGGTGCGAAAATTGTTCTTCTCCGAACAGCCGGAGAACCCGAACGATCCGAACAGCCCGACCAAGTTCTTCATGACGGTCGACGGCGAGACCCCGAAGCCGTTCGATCCGCAATCCGATAGTCCCGACATCACCGTGAGACAGGGCGACGTCGAGGACTGGATCATCGAGAACCGCTCGATGGAGCTGCATGATTTCCATATCCACCAGCTGCACTTCCAGCTGCTCGACTGGTCCGGCGTCGCGGTCAACGAGCCGTTCCTGCGCGATACCGTCAACGTCCCCTACTACAACGGCCGGATGCTGAAATATCCGAGCGTGCGCCTGCGCATGGATTTCCGCGATCCCAACATCGTCGGCACCTTCGTCTACCACTGCCACGTCCTCGAGCATGAGGACGGCGGCATGATGGGACGGATCAAGGTCGTGCCGCGAGACACCGCAAGTTCCACCAAGCCGCTCAACGAGCAAAAAGGAGAGCTTTAATGCGCGACAGGCACAAGTCACGTTGGCTGCAGGGATGCCGCCTCACCCTCAGCGCGCTGGCGCTGGGTCAGTTCACCGCCGGCCCGGTGCTTGCGGAAGACTGGAATCACCATGGTGGCGGACACGAAACCCGGACCCCGATCAAGCACGTGATCGTCATCGTCGGCGAGAACCGCAGCTTCGACCATGTGTTCGCGACCTACGTGCCGCAGCGTTCCGGCGAAAGCGTGTTCAACCTGCTCTCGCAGGGCATCGTCAAGCTCGACGCCAACAAGAACGCGATTCCCGGTCCGAACTTCGAAAGGGCGCACCAGCAGGCGGCGATGGATAACGGCCCGAACGATGCGTTCCTGCTGAGCCCGCCGAAGCAGAACTTCCCCAAGGACCAGCTGCCGGCGCCGCTGGTCGGCGGCCCCAAGGTCTCCTACATCCCGAACCAATGCGGCAGCTCGCCGATCACCAGCTGCGAGGCGTCGCTTGCGCTTGCGCAGCAGTCGGAATCCGGCCTGCCGTCCGAATACTACCAATACCTGCTGTCCGGCGGCACCGGCCAGACCTCGCAGACCCCCGACCAGCGCATCACCAATGTCAGCGCGCTGCCGGCCGGCCCGTTCCAGCTCACCAACGGCGAGGCGATGCCCTACGACTCCTATTCGGCGAGCCCGGTGCATCGCTTCTACCAGATGTGGCAGCAGCTGAACTGCAACCACTCGGCGGCCAGCCGCGACAATCCGTCGGGCTGCGGCGGCAACCTGTTCGCCTGGGTTGAAGTGACCGTCGGCGCCGGCGCCAACGGCGCGACGCAGCCCTCCAACTTCTCCACCGAGTATTCGCCGACTGCGACGACCACCGGCGAGGGTTCGACGGCGCTCGGCTTCTACAATGTGCAGAAGGGCGACGTGCCCTACTTCACCTCGCTGGCACAGAAATATGCGATGAGCGACAACTTCCACCAGTCCGTCAACGGCGGCACCGGCGCCAACCACATCATGCTCGGTCATGCCGACATGATCTACTTCAGCGACACCTACGGCAACGCCGCGGTGCCGCCGAACGGCACGCAAGTGTTCGGCGGCACGCCGGACGCCGGCATCGTCCATCAGATCGAGAATCCGAATCCGGCTTCCGGCACCAACAACTGGTACACCGAGGACGGCTACGGCGCCGGCGGCAATGGCGGCTATCCCCCGCCCTACCAGACCAGCCCGGTGTCCGGCGGCGGCTCCTACAGCGACTGCTCGGATCCGACCCAGCCCGGCGTCAAGCCGATCCTCGACTATCTGAAGAACATCCGGATCAACGCGAATTGCGAACCGGGCCACTATTATCTGTTGAACAACTACAATCCCGGCTATTTCGGCAACGGCAAGAACGCCTACACCGACACCAATCCGTCGAACACGCCGTTCACGATCCCGCCGTCCACCCGCAAGAGCATCGGCGACAGCCTGAACGAGCGCAACATCTCCTGGAAGTATTACGGCGACCAGTGGAACAACTACGTCAACGATCCCTACCAGCTCAACTGGGGCGTCGCCGGCCCGACCGCCGACGAGTACTGCAACATCTGCAATCCGTTCCAGTACGACACCTCGATCATGTCGCATCCGGAACAGGTCGCAGCCCACATCAAGGACTCGGTTGATCTGTACTCCGACCTCTCCAAGCACTCGCTGCCGGCGGTCTCCATCGTCAAGCCGAGCGGCTTCACCGACGGTCACCCGTCGTCGTCCAAGCTCAATCTGTTCGAGGGCTTCGCCAAGAAGATCGTCGACCAGGTCCAGGCCTCGGACTACGCCAAGGACACCGCGATCTTCATCACCTTCGACGAAGGCGGCGGATACTTCGATTCCGGCTATGTGCAGCCGCTCGACTATTTCGGCGACGGCACCCGCATTCCGCTGATCGTGGTGTCGCCGTTCGCGCGGCAGGGCCACATCTCGCATGAATATGCCGATCACGTCTCGATCATCAAATTCATCGAGCGGAACTGGCGCCTGGAGCCGATCACCAACCGCAGCCGCGACAACTACCCGAATCCGGTCACGGCGCCCGGCAATCCCTATGTTCCGGTCAACAGCCCGGCGCTCAGCGATCTCTTCGACTTCTTCGACTTCGACGGCGGCGGCCATCATCATCACGATGGCGACGGCAACGATCGGGGCGGTAACTGGAACAACTGACGACCGCACCTCGCAACCTAACGATCCGCCGGCCCGAAAGGCCGGCGGATTTCGTTTTGTCGGGCTTGCGATTGGCGTGGAGGCCGCATGAGCGCAGCGATAGACGGGAACGGGCTTTCCCGGATGTCGCGGAGCCTGTCATCGGGCGCGCGTTCGCGCGACCCGTTGGCTCATCGAGCTACGGATTCCCGACTGGGCGGCAATGGTTCGCGTGACTGCCGAATGCGTCCAAGCTGCCGTTGAAGTGTCCCCGCCGGCCGTTACGGCTTCTGATAGATCACGTGGCCGGCGCGGATCGTCGTGCTCACCTTCGCGAGATTGCCGACGTCGGCGAGTGGATCGCCGTCGAGCACCACGAGATCGGCGTCAAAGCCCTGCTCGACCTTGCCCTTCTTCGCCGCCTTGAAGAACCGCGCCGGATTGGTGGTCAGCGACGCCAGCACCTGGCGCTCCGACAGCACCCGGTGCATCAGCCGGACTTCCTGCGTGGTATCGTACTGCGTCGTGAAGCCGACATCGGTGCCGAACAGCACCGTGCCGCCGTTGTCGGAGAACTGCTTGAGCTGGTTGACGGTCGCAGCAATCAGACGGTTGGTGACGTTGGGATCGAGCACGACGGTGGTGAACAGCCCGAGCGTCGGAATGAGCGCCGTGCCCTGCGCCTTGAACCGCGCCAGCTGGTCGTCGGTGTAGGCGCGCTCGCTCGGCGTGGTGTGCGCAAGCACGTCGACATCGGATGCGATCACCGTCTCGACGCCGACCTTGTTCTGCGGGTGCGCGAACACCGGGCGGCCCTGCGCATGCGCGACGTCGACGGCCGCCTTGGCAATCGCGGGATCCATGTTGATGACAGGCTTGTCGCCCATGAACGCGCCGGTGAACAGCTTGATGCCGTCCTCGCCTATCGCGAGCCAGTCGCGCGCCCATTTTGCGGCCTCCTCCGGCGTCGCGACCTCGGGCAGTTGCACCTCGCTCGGGACGTAGACGGGATGGCCTCCCTTCGGAAAAATGTTGCCGGCGAGCAGGATGGTCGGACCCGCGACCTCGCCCGCCGCGATGCGCTTGCGCAGCGGCAACGTGTCGTTTGGATCGGAGCCGAGATCCCAGACCGTGGTGAACCCCCACCGCGTCAGCATCTCCTGCATGTGCTGTGTCAGCACCGCGGCCGGCGCTGCGCCGGCGTTGTGCCAGACACGCTCCGTGAAATGCACATGGCTGTTCCAGAACCCGGCGACGATGGTCTTGCCGCTGCAATCGATCACGCGCGCATCCGGGGGCGCCGTGACCTCGCCTGATTTGCCGACCGCGCTGATGACGCCGTCCGATATCACGATCACCGCATCCGGCAGCGCCGCCGCATCGGCCGATGCGTAAAGCGTGCCGCCGCGGAGCACCATGGTTTCGGCATCTGAAGTCGCCGTCGTGGCGACCAAGGCAATGAGAACAAGCGCGACGCGTAGCCGGATCCCGGTCATGGACAGCCTCTTTCAGGATTGCACGCCGGCAACGGTCCGGCGCGCGGCACCATAGAGGCTGTGTGCGGCGCGGTTTGATCGTTCTTGCTGTGCGCGAGGGATATTGGGGCAGCGCGCCCGCCTCGTCACTCCTCGGGCGCGTTCTCGATCGGGTCGAAGCGATCGGCCTCGAGCCCGAGTAGATTCCAGGATTGCAGCATGTGCGGCGGCAACGGCGCGCTGACATCGATCACGCCGCCGCGCGGGTGCGGGATCACGATGCGGCGGGCGAGCAGATGCAGCCGGTTTTGCAGGCCACCGGGCAGCTGCCAGTTCTCCTTGTTGAAATATTTGGGGTCGCCGACGATGGCGTGATCGATATGCGCCATGTGCGCGCGCAATTGATGGGTGCGGCCGGTCACCGGCTTGAGCGACACCCAGGCGAGCTTGGTCGCGGAAGCCTCGACCACGGCGTAATAGGTCACGGCGTGGCTGGCGCCTTCGTCACCATGCTCGGCGATCCGCATGATGCTGTCCTCCTCGCTCTCCTCCTTGGCGAGGTAGGTCGAGATGCGGCCCTGCTTCGGCTTCGGCACGCCGGCGACCAGCGCCCAGTAGATTTTTCGCGCGGAGCGGTGGCGGAAGGCGCCGGTGAGGAACGATGCAGCGAAGCGCGTCTTGGCGATCAAGAGGCAGCCGGAGGTCTCGCGGTCGATGCGATGCACCAGCCGCGGCTTCTGCCCCTTGGCATCGCGCATCACCTCCAGCATCTGGTCGACATGGCGCGTCATGCCGGAGCCGCCCTGCACGGCGAGACCGGCCGGCTTGTTCAGCACCAGCACGTCGTCGTCCTCGTACAGCGTCATCTCCTTCAGCGCCTGCAGCGTCTTCGCCTCGGCCTCCGAGAGCGTACCGACCGTCTTCGGCGTATCGAGCCGCAGCGGCGGGATCCGCACGCTCTGGCCTTCCTCCAGCCGGTCCTTGGAATCGGCGCGCTTGCCGTTGACGCGAAGCTCGCCTTTCCGGACGATGCGCTGGATGTGGGAGAACGACAGGCCGGGAAACCGCGCCTCGAGGAAGCGGTCGACGCGCATGCCGTTCTCGTCAGCGGTAACGACGACGGTCTGCACCTTGGTCGGCAAGAGCTGCTCGGCCGCGGGCTTCGCGGCGGCGGGCTCGACCCGCTCCCCGCGGTCGCGGCGCGGCTCGGCAAAGCGCGGCGGCTTTCCCGGCGCACGGTGCGCGAACGGACGGTCGCCCGACTTGCGGTCAGCTTTGCGATCGTCCGGCTTGCGGCCGCGTTGTGCCGATCCGCCCTTGCTGCGATCCTTGCTGCGATCCTTGCCGTGTTCGCCGGCACGGTCACGGCCCTTGTCGCGCCCTTTGGCGCGATCGCCCGGCGATGTGGTTCTCTTGATGCGGCGGCTCATGATGGTGTTTCGGCTCCAGACCTGCATTGTGCCTAGCGCAAATGCCGCGAATCGTCACGGCGAAATCGGTACAATTCCGGCGCAACATCGGCCATGGTCGCGCCGGCTGCGGCAAGCGATGGGGGCGCCCCCCGCAATGAGACCTTCGATAGCGGCGCTGGCGGGCACCCAGTTGGTGAAGTGCGGCCGCCCAGTTGGTGAAGTGAAGCGCTAGCCGCCGCGCTCCTTGCGCAGCCGCTGCCAATAATCCAGCCGTTTCCTGATCTCGCGCTCGAAGCCGCGGTCGGGCGGATCGTAGAAGGTCTGGCGGCCGAGCGCTTCCGGGAAATAGTCCTGGCCGGAGAACGCGTCGGGTGCGTCGTGATCGTATTGATAGCCGGAGCCATAGCCCTCCGACTTCATCAGCTTGGTCGGCGAATTCAGGATGTGCTTCGGCGGCAACAGCGAGCCGCCCTGCTTGGCGGTCTGCATCGCCGCACCGAACGCGGTGTAGACCGCGTTCGATTTCGGCGCGGTGGCGAGATAGACCACCGCCTGTGCGATCGCGAGCTCGCCTTCCGGCGAGCCGAGGAAATCATAGGCATCCTTGGCGGCGTTGCAGACCGCCAGCGCCTGCGGATCGGCCAGGCCGATATCCTCGACCGCCATGCGTACCACGCGTCGCGCCAGGAACAGCGGATCCTCGCCGGCGTCGAACATGCGCGCGAGATAATACAGCGCCGCATCCGGATCGGAGCCGCGCACCGACTTATGCAGCGCCGAGATCAGATTGTAGTGGCCGTCGGCCGATTTGTCGTAGATCGGCGCGCGGCGTTGCAGGATCGCCTGCAACTGCTCGGCGTTGAACACCTCGCCCTTCCGCGCGGCGCGCCAGACCTCTTCGGCCAATGTCAGCGAGGCGCGGCCGTCGCCGTCGGCCATGCGCACCAGCACGGCGCGTGCCTCCGCATCGAGCGGCAGGGCCTTGCCCTCGATCTTCTCGGCATTCGCGAACAGCCGCTCGATCGCCGCGGTATCGAGCGAATGAAACACCAGCACCCGGGCGCGCGACAGCAGCGCCGCGTTGAGCTCGAACGACGGGTTCTCCGTGGTGGCGCCGACCAGCACCACGGTGCCGTCCTCCATCACGGGCAGGAAGGAATCCTGCT
The DNA here is from genome assembly GCF_054055655.1 of Bradyrhizobium sp. USDA 4461. NCBI lineage: Bacteria > Pseudomonadati > Pseudomonadota > Alphaproteobacteria > Hyphomicrobiales > Nitrobacteraceae > Bradyrhizobium > Bradyrhizobium sp. USDA 4461. The sequence continues at coordinate 5,925,756 of NZ_JBSRXM010000001.1, read as the reverse complement.
GCGCGCGGTTGAACCGGTGCACCTCGTCGACGAACAGCAGGGTGCCCTTGCCGGTCTCGCGGCGGGCACGCGCGGCATCGAACGCCTTCTTCAGATCGGCGACGCCGGAGAACACCGCGGAGATCTGCTCGAAATGCAATTCGGTGGCGTCGGCGAGCAGCCGCGCCACGGTGGTCTTGCCGGTGCCGGGCGGTCCCCAGAACACCAGCGAGCCCAAGGTGCGCGTCTCCAGCATGCGGGTCAGCGCGCCGTCGGGGCCGAGGATGTGATCCTGCCCGACGACGTCGGCCAGCGTGCGCGGGCGCAGCCGGTCCGGCAGCGGGTGTGGCGCGTCCTGCTCCATCCCCGCCGCAGCGAACAGGTTCGGCGCGTCGCGCGGTCTCTTTGGGCTCATCCGCCGAGCGTCACGTTGATCTGCTGGCCGCCGCGCACCAGCGTGATGCGCCAGATCCGCGAGCCTGCCTTCGATACCTTCTCGAGATCGCTGGTGCGCACGATCTTCTCATTGTTGACCGCCAGAATGATGTCGCCCTTCTGGAAGCCGACATTGGCGGCGGTGCCGTCATCGGCGAGCTCGGTGACGACAACGCCCTCGGCGCCGGCATCGAGATGCAGCTCATCGGCGAGCGCCGGCGAGATGTTGGCGACCCGTGCGCCCTGGAACGGCGAGCGCGCGGTCAGCACGATCTCGTCGCGGTTGGTGTCGGGCGCGGTCTCCAGCGGCACGGTCAGCTTCACCGGCTTGCCGGCACGCTGCACCTCGATCTCGGCGCTGCCGCCGAGCGGACGGGTGGCGAAGCGGTAGTCGAAGGCGTTGGGATCGTCGACCGGCGTCCCGTCGATCCCGACGATCAGGTCGGACAGTTTGAGCCCGGCCTTCGCCGCCGGGCTGTTCGGCGCGACGTTGGCGACCAGCGCACCGGACGGCAACTTCAGCCCCAGCGTCTCCGCGATCTCCGGCGTGACCGCTTGCAGCCGCGCGCCGAGCCATGGCCGCTTCACATTCTTGCCGCCGCTCTTGGCGGAGGCCACCACCACGCGCACCATGTTGGCCGGGATCGCAAAGCCGATGCCCTGCGAGCCGCCGGAGCGCGAGAAGATCGCGGTGTTGATGCCGGCGAGCCGGCCGGTCATGTCGACCAGCGCACCGCCCGAATTGCCGGGATTGATCGCGGCGTCGGTCTGAATGAAGAATTGATAATCCGTGATCCCGACTTGAGTACGCGCCAGCGCCGAGATGATGCCGTGCGTCACGGTCTGGCCGACGCCGAACGGGTTGCCGATCGCGAGCACGACGTCGCCGACCTGCAGCTGGTCGGAATTGGCGAAGTCGAGCGTTGCGAACTTCTCCTTGTTGGTCTCCTTCAGCCTGAGCACCGCAAGGTCGGTGCGGCTGTCCTTCAGCACGATCTCGGCCTCATATTCGCGCTTGTCGGCGAGCGAGACCTTGACCTGGTCGGCGCCCTCGATCACGTGATTGTTTGTGACCACGAGGCCGGACGCATCGACCATCACGCCGGAGCCGAGCGAGCGCTGCATCTGCTCGGGCTGCTGCCCGGGCACGCCGAAAAAGCGGCGGAAGATCGGATCGTCCAGGAACGGATTGCGGTTCTGCACCATCTTGGCGGCGTAGACATTGACCACCGCCGGCTGCACCCGCTGCACGATCGGCGCATAGGATAATTGCAGTTCGGCCTGCGAGGACGGCACGCGGCGGTCCTGGGCTGCGGCCGGGGATAGAATCCCCATGAAAGCCAATGTGCACAGGGCGGATATGGCAGCAAAACGGACGGGTCGGAGCATTCTCACCTCTCGAGGAAACGCCGGAATATAGGCGCGTTCGCCGGGCAAATGAAGGGCGCCCGACCGGATAAACCGCCCCTGCCGGACCGGTGCAAAACCCCTGGCCGCCGCGTTGAAGCGCGCCGCCAGGCTTCTATGATGGCTGTCATCTCACTGCGCCGCGCCGCTTGTTGCCTGCGGACAACAAGCGGAACTGCGAGGCTCGAAATCGCTGTCGTGCGTCAGTCACGTTCGACTCCTAGGACGTCTCGGTGAGTGAGTGGGGACTTCAAAACACAACAGGGGTGCACAATGGGTGCAACAAAACTTGGTGCCATCGCCATCGGGCTGGCCGGGGCGCTCGCCGCCTCGCCGGCCTATTCGCAATCGGCCGGAGGCGGCAGCGACGCGGAGATCGCGCTGCTCAAGCAGCAGCTGAAGATGCTCGAGCAGAAGCTCGATAAACTTCAGAAGCAGACCAATGCCAACACCGCGACCGCGGCCAGCGCGAACGCCAACGCGAAGGCGGCCGATGCCAAGGCAACCGATGCGAAGGCCGCGCGCGTCGCAAGCGCCAACGCCGCGATCCCGGTGAAGGGCCCGGTCGCGCCGTCGGGCGTCGTGGTGACGATGCCGAACAACCGGCCGACGATCTGCACCGCGGACGAACAGAACTGCGTCGCGATCACCAGTCGCGTGCACTGGGATGTCGGCGGCTACGACTATCGGCCGAACACCGCAGCCACCTCGCCGCAGAAGCTCGACAGCGGCGAGAACGTGCGCCGCGCGCGCATCGGCATCGTCGGCAAATTCCTCGGCGACTGGAATTACGCGTTGATCTACGACTTCGGCGGCTCGTCCGACGGCTTCGGCGGCGCGGCAGCGGGATCGCTGCCCGGCGGCGGCACCTCCGGCATCGAGAACGCCTATCTGAGCTACACCGGCTTCAAGCCGTTCGGCGGCAAGATGGCGATCGAAGGCGGCATCATGGATATCCCGTGGACGCTCGACGAAGCCACCAGCTCCAACGACATCCTGTTCATGGAGCGCGCCTCGGTCGGCATCATCGCGCAGAACATCGCCGCCGGCGACTTCCGCTCCGGCGCCGGCACCCGCTGGTGGAACGACCAGCTCTGGATCGGCGGCTACGTCACCGGACCGACCACCGGCGCGATCCACTCCGCCTCGTCGGCCTCGCCGGCCGGCACCTCCGAGCAGTATGGCGGCGTCGTCCGCGTCGCCGGCAATCCGATCAGCGGCAAGAACTATTCGGTGCATATCGGCGCCGACGCGGAATGGCTGGTGCAGCCGCCGCGCAACCAGCTGACGCAGGCGCAGACGCTCACGCTGAGCGACCGGCCCGAGCTGCGCATCGATCCGACGACGCTGATCTCGACCGGCGCGATCGCCAATGTCTCCGGCGCCCAGGTCTACGGCGTCGAGGCGGCGGCGACCTATGGCCCGTTGATCGCCCAGGGCGAGTACTACTGGTTCAACGTCGACCGCTCCGCGAATACCGGCCTGCCGCCGTTCGGCGCGCCGAGCCTGAAATTCGACGGCGGCTACGCGCAGGTCGGCTACGTGCTGACCGGCGAGAACCACGCCTACAATGCGGCGACGGCCTCCTATAGCGGAATCAAGCCGCACGATCCGGTCTCGCTCGCCGGCGGCGGCATCGGCGCCTGGGAAATCGCCGGCCGCGTCAGCACGATGAACCTCAACGACCAGGTCGGCCAGGCGGTCGGCGTCGCCGGTGGACGGCAGACCGTCTACACCGCCGCGCTGAACTGGTACGTCAACAACAACGTTCGCTTCATGCTGAACTATCTGCACGGCGACGTCGCCAAGCAGGCTTCCGCGACGTCGAGCGCGGATGCCGGGTCGAAATTCGACGCGGTCGCGCTGCGCACGCAGGTCGCGTTCTGAGGCAGTGTGATCTGTCGCTAACAAACAGACGGCCGGGGCATTGCTCCGGCCGTTTCGTTTTGGAGTGCTAAGCCGCGCGCTTCTTCTTCACCACGACCTCCGGCGCCGGCGCACAGGACAGCCGCTCCTGATGGCCCTCGCCCCAGGCTTTCAGAATATCGATCACCGGGCGCAGGCTCTCGCCGAGTTCGGACAGCGTGTATTCGACCCGCGGCGGCACCTCGGCATAGACCTTGCGGATCACGAGGCCGTCGTCCTCGAGCGCCCGCAGCTGCTTGGTCAGCATGCGTTGCGTGATGCCGGGCATCCGCCGCCGCAGCTCGCCGAAGCGCTGGGTGCCGGCCTGCAAGTGATAGAGGATCACGCCCTTCCATTTACCGTCGATCAGGTCGAGCGCCGCCTCGACCGCGCAGCCCGGCCGGCGGGCAAAATTCTTCCGTTTCATCGGTATTTTCCCAATAGTATACAAACAGTGACTAGTTCCCTGATTTTACAGTACTTGCCAAAAGGACGCCAGCGCGACAGGTATCACGGCAGGCAATCGCCCATCACGGAGACCAACATGAAGGCCGTCGGATACCAGAAGTCGCTGCCGATCGAGGCGGCGGAGTCGCTCGTCGATTTCGAGATCGCCAAGCCCGAACCGAAGGGACGCGACATCCGCGTCGCGGTGAAGGCGATCTCGGCCAACCCGGTCGACTACAAGGTGCGCAAGCGCGCGGCGCCGACCGACGGGAGCTACAAGATCCTCGGCTTCGATGCGGCCGGCGTGGTCGACGCCGTCGGACCCGACGTGTCGCTGTTCAAGCCGGGCGACGAGGTGTTCTACGCGGGCTCGATCCAGCGCCAGGGCACCAATTCGGAATTTCACCTGGTCGACGAGCGCATCGTCGGCAACAAGCCGGCCTCGCTGTCGTTCGCGCAGGCCGCTGCCCTGCCGCTGACCTCGATCACCGCCTGGGAGCTGCTGTTCGACCGGCTCGGCGCCGTACCCGGCAAGAGCCTCGATCCGCGCACGCTGTTGATCATCGGCGGCGCCGGCGGCGTCGGCTCGATCCTGATCCAGCTTGCCCGCCGCCTCACCGGCCTCACCGTTGTCGCAACCGCGACGCGGCCGGAGTCGCAGAAGTGGTGTCGCGATCTCGGCGCACATGCGGTGATCGACCACTCGCAGCCGATGAAGGAGCAAATCGAGACGTTGAAGCTGGCGCCGGTCGGCCTGGTCGCCAGCCTCACCTTCACCGACCAACACTACAAGTCGATCGCCGACTTCATCGCGCCGCAAGGCAAGTTCGGCCTGATCGATGATCCCGCCGAATTCAACGTCGCCGTGTTCAAGGGCAAGGCGGTGTCGGTGCACTGGGAATCGATGTTCACGCGCTCCTCGTTCCAGACGCCGGACATGATCGCGCAGCATCACCTGCTCAACGACGTTGCCGACCTCATCGACAAGGGCGTGCTGCGCACCACGCTCGACCAGACCTTCGGCACCATCAACGCCGCCAACCTCAAGCGCGCCCACGCGCTGCTGGAGAGCGGCAAGTCGCGTGGCAAGATTGTGCTGGAGGGCTGGTAGCCCCCGCTGCGGTGGGTGGATTGGGCCTACTGCGTCATGGTTCTGCCCCCGTCGTCATTGCGAGGAGCGATAGCGACGAAGCAATCCATCCAACCGCGTTTGCGGGCAGATGGATTGCTTCGCGGAGCCTGTCATCCGGCGGCGCTTCGCGCCGATCGGGTGGCTCGCAATGACGGCTGGGCCGCAGGATCTGTGGAGAATCGGCTGCAGCGCGGTAGGCGCAGCCAAGCCGCCCTACATGACTTCCCCACAGGCCTGCTTGTGGCTTTTGCCAAAGCCGCCGGCGCCTGTATGATTTGCGCAACGATCACCCCGTCTTCAATCCGGCCGATGCAAAGCGTGGCTGGAACGGTGGTGACGCTCACGGGGATGGGAGGAAACCGATGCGTTTGCTCACGGCCGATCCGTCGCGGATCGATCCGGAGTGGATGACGCGGGTGCTGCGCACGGGCGGTGCGATCGACCAGGTCAGGGTCACTGATCTCGTGTGCAATCCGGTCGGCAACGGCCTCGTGGGCGACAGCTATCGATTTCACCTGAGCTATGACGGTTGTGAGCCGAATGCGCCCGCGAGCGTGGTCGGCAAATTCCCGGCCGCAGATCCCGACAGCCGCCATTCCGGTTCCGCGCACACGCTTTACGTCCGCGAGGTCGCGTTCTATCGCGAGCTGGCAACAACGGTTGCCATTCACACCCCGCGGCCGATCCTCGCCGAAATCGATCCGGCCACCGACGATTTTACGCTGATCCTGGAAGATCTGGCCCCCGCACGCCCGGGCGACCAGCTCGCCGGATGCACAATCGCGGACTGCCAGACCGCGATCCGTGAGGCCGCCGCGTTGCACGCGCCACGCTGGAACGATCCGACGCTCGATGCCGTGCAATGCTTCACGGTTGCTGCCAGCCGGCGCAAGGACCTGCGCGCGGTGCTGCCCGGCATTATCGGCCACTACAAGGAGCGCTATCGCGGCGTGATCGAGCCCGAATTCCTCGATCTGATCGATCGGCTTCCGGACGCGATCCCGCGCTATCAGGCCGATCGATCGGTGCCGCGAACCCTGCAACATGCGGACTTCCGGCTCGACAACATGCTGTTCGACGTCCGCGGCAACAGCCGTCCGATGGCGACGCTGGATTGGCAGACGCTGACGGTGGGGCCCGGGATGGTCGACGTCGCCTATTTCCTGTCGGCCGGAATCGATCCAGCCGAACGGCGATTGCATGAATCCGATCTGGTGCGGCTCTATCATTCCGAGCTGATCCGGCGCGGCGTGCGCGACTACGGCTGGGATCAATGCTGGCGGGATTACCGGCGCTACACGCTGCATGGCATCATGATGGGCGTGGTCTCGGCGCTCAGTGTGCAGCGCTCCGAGCGCGGCGACGCGCTGTTCCTGAAGATGACCCGCGGCGCCTGCGCGCAAGCGCTCGACCACGACAGTTTTGCATATTGGCAGGACTGAAGCGGTTCGCGTGAGGAAACCGCGTCAAGACATCGAAAGGGATCGCGTGCTCAACAAACTGGACGACTTCCCCATCCACCAGACGCCCGAGCCGATCGCGGTTCCCTCGACCAGCGACCGCAATGTCTATGACCGGACCTGGTTCAACGGCTACACCGCCGACGGCGCGTATTATTTCGGCATCGGGATTGCGATCTACCCGCACCGCAGGATTCTCGACTGCGCCTTCAGTGTCGTCGAGCGCGGCGGACGGCAGCACTGCTTCTACGGCTCGCGGCGCGCGCCGCTCGAGCGCACCGAGATGCAGGTCGGCCCGTTCCGGCTCGAGGTGCTCGAACCGATGCTGCGGACCCGCGTCGTGCTCGACGACAATGCGACCGGCCTAGCCTGCGACCTGACCTTTTCCGCACGCACGGCCGCGATCCAGGAAGCGCGCCAGACGCTGTGGTCGGGCGACCGCCGCGCGATGGATGCGACCCGGTTCGACCAGTTCGGCCGCTGGAGCGGCGTCATCCGCCACCCCGACGCCGAGATCAAGGTCGACGATCAGACATGCTACGGCACCAAGGATCGCTCCTGGGGCGTACGCAATGTCGGCGAGCGCGACGTCGGCGGCGCGCCGATGCCGCTGCCGAGCGTGTTCTTCCTGTGGGCGCCACTGGTCTGGGACGACCACATCTCGCACGCCATCTTCTTCGACGGCACGCAGGGCGAGGCGCTGGTCCGCGAAGGCATCACCGCGCCGCTCTACCGCAGCGAGGCCGAGATCCCCGGCGTCATCGACGGCCTCGATCGCCGCATGGCGACCGCACGGCATCGCGTCACCTATGTGCCAAAGACGCGGCTGGCGCGCTCGGCCGAAATCGACCTGGTCGACATCGACGGCCACACCACGACCATCGCGCTCGACCCGATCCTCAAATTCCAGATGAAGGGCCTCGGCTACGGCCATCCGCAATGGGGCCAGGGCATGTGGAAGGGCGAGCTCGAAATCGGCGGCGAGTCGTTCGATCCCCTGACGCTCGACCCGCTGGCCCGCGAGAACGTCCACGTGCAGCAGGTGGTGCGCGCCAGCCAGGGCGGCGAGACCGGAATCGGCGTGCTGGAGCAGATCTGCTTCGGCCCCTACCGTCCCGCGGGGTTCAGCGAGTTCCTGGACGGAGCGAAGGGATAGCTAAACCGGCGGCACGCCCTCGACAAACAGCAGCCGCCGCTCCAGCGCCGTCCACCGATGCTTGAGCGCTTCCGCGTACTCCGCGGACGCGTACCATTCGCGCAGACGCGCCATCGTCGGAAATTCGACGATGATGATTGTCTTCGGCGGCGGACCGCCCTCCGCCAGTTCGGCGCCGCCGCCGCGCACGATGTAACGCCCGCCATACTGTTCGATGGTCTTCGCCGCCAGCGTGCGATAGACCTCGAACGCGGCAGCGTCCCGTATCTCGACTTCCGAGATCACATAGGCCGGCATGCGGCCTCACGCGATGGTATTGACGATGCCGCCTTCGGCGCGCAGCGCGGCGCCGTTGGTCGCGGAGGCCTGCTTGGAGCAGACATAGACCACGAGGTTGGCGATCTCCTCGGTGCTGGCAAGGCGCTGCAACAGCGAGGTCGGCCGGTGCTGCTTGACGAAGTTGGAGGCCGCCTCCTCGACCGACTGCCCGTTCTGCCTGGCGAGGTCCTTGATGAAGGTCTCGACGCCTTCCGACATGGTGGGTCCGGGCAGCACGGAGTTGACGGTGACCGCGGTGCCCTTGGTCAGCTCGGCAAGCCCGCGCGCGATCGCAAGCTGCGCCGTCTTGGTCATGCCGTAGTGGATCATCTCGGTCGGGATGTTGAGGCCCGATTCCGAGGAGATGAAGACGATGCGGCCCCAGTTGCGCTTCAGCATGCCCTGCATGTAGCCGCGCGACAGCCGCACGCCCGACATCACATTGACGTCGTAGAAGCGGCTCCAGTCCTCATCGGGAATATCGAAGAAGCCCTTCGGCTCGAAGATGCCGGCATTGTTGACGAGGATGTCGACCTCGGGCAGCGCCGCGAGCAGCGTCTTGCATCCCTCCGCGGTCGAGACGTCGGCGGCGATGCCGCGGACCTTGGCGCCGGGCACGGTCTTCGCGACCGCGGCGACCGCTGCATCGACCTTGGCCTGACCGCGGCCGTTGACCACGACCTCGGCGCCGGTTCCTGCCAGCCCCCTGGCGATGGCGTTGCCGATGCCCGCGGTCGAGCCGGTCACCAGCGCAGTCTTTCCGGAAAGGTCGATTTTCATGACTTCATCTCCATTGATGGTGACGGAGATATCGGGCGCGGCATGATGCATCGCAATTGCATCTCACCGACGCGTGAGGAACATGCCACAGCGAGGTCGTTCTGGCGAAGGCCAGGAGGTGGATTCACACTCGAAGTGCAACACTTGAGAGAAGGCCTCGAGAGGGGTTTGGAAGTCAAGGCATTTGCGCGGGGTGTTGTTGTAGGCGTTGATCGACTGGCGGAGGCGGCGCGTCGGGAAGGTCGCGAGATCGGTTTTGCGTGGAATGAAGCGGCGCATCCGACCGATCGCATTCTCGATGCCGCCCTTCTGCCAGGGCGCGTGCGGATCGCAGAAGAAGGTCTCGATCGCGAGGCGGTGCAGCTCCAGGTGACAGGCGAACTCGGTCCCATTGTCGAAGGTAACGGTCTGGCACAGGCCTTCCGGCAAGGCAGCAAACAAGCGGACGAGATGACGGGCGATACCGCGCGCGAGCTTGCTGGCGATGCGGATGCCGAGCAGCAGGCGCGAGGTGCGCTCGTGCACGGTCAGGATCGCCTGACCGTATTTGGAGAACATCATCAGGTCGGCTTCCCAATGACCGGGGGCATTGCGATCGGCGGCCTCGATAGGCCGTTTGTTCAAGGAAACACGGCCTTCTATGAAGCTTGCGGGACTGCCGCCCTTCTTGCCGCGGTAGCCGCGTTTGCTCTTGCCGCGTGGCAGATAACGCCGCCAGCTGAAGTCCGAGGTGCGTCGGATCTGGGCGTATATGAAGCGGTAGATGGTCTCGTGGGAGATCACCTTGCGGCCGTGTTCGCGGGCCAGCCGGCCCGCGACCTGCTCGGGCGACCAGCCCCGACCAAGGCGCTCCAAGACCGCGCGGCGCAGGCCGGGCTCCCGTTCGAGGCGTACGCCCGTCCAGCGCCGCGCTCGCATCTGTTGCTGGGCATAGCTGGGTTTGTAGCCGACCTGGGCGCCAGAATTGCGGTTCAGCTCCCGAGAGATCGTTGATGGCGAGCGATCCAGAGCTGCCGCGATTTGCCGCACCGAGCTGCCATTGGCTGAAAGCCGGGCAATCTCGCATCGCTCGTCCAGGGATAGCTGCTCGTAACTCCGCCCCATCGCAACACCTCCTCAAGGAAGTGTTGCACTTCGTTTGTGAACTCAGGGGACCCATTACCACCGCCTTCGATGGTGAGCGGGAACGTGGCCCCAGCGTCAACAATGAGCTGTTGGGGTTATGGGTCCTGGCCTTCGCCAGGACGACCGCGGGGAGAGAGCCATTTCTCCTGACCAAACAAAAACGGCGCCCGAAGGCGCCGCTTTCAAACCTTGGCTCGTAGACCGGCTTACGCCGCCTCGGCTTCTTTGTCCTGGGCGGGACCCGAGTCCTGGCCCTTGGCGTCGACGTCGCGATCGACGAACTCGATCACGGCCATCGGTGCGTTGTCGCCGTAGCGGAAGCCGGCCTTGATGATGCGGGTGTAGCCGCCCTGGCGGTCCTTGTAGCGGGTCGCCAGCGTGTCGAACAGCTTCTTGACCTGGTCGAGGTCGCGCAGCTCCGAGATCGCCTGGCGGCGCAGCGACAGCCCGCCCTTCTTGCCGAGGGTGACGAGCTTCTCGACGATCGGCCGCAGCTCCTTGGCCTTCGGCAGCGTGGTGACGATCTGCTCGTGCTTGATCAGTGCGGCCGCCATGTTGGCGAACATCGCACGCCGGTGCTCGGCGGTGCGGTTGAGTTTCCGATGAACCTTGCCGTGACGCATTGACTTCTTCCTTCTTCAATTCTGTCGCGGTGGTTCAGCGACAAGTGCAGGTGGGCATCCCGCGTTCGCCCAAGACAGCGAATAGCGAATGGCGAGTAGCGAATGGTGTTCTATTCGCTATTCGCCACTCCCAATTCGCTCAGTAATGATCCTCGAAGCGCTTGGCGAGCTCGTCGATGTTCTCCGGCGGCCAGCCCGGCACTTCCATGCCGAGGTGCAGACCCATCTGGGCCAGCACTTCCTTGATCTCGTTCAGCGACTTGCGGCCGAAGTTCGGGGTGCGGAGCATTTCCGCTTCCGACTTCTGCACGAGGTCGCCGATATAGACGATGTTGTCGTTCTTCAGGCAGTTTGCCGAACGCACCGACAGCTCGAGCTCGTCGACCTTCTTGAGGAACGCCGGATTGAACGCGAGATCGGGGATGATCTCCTGCGTGACTTCCTTGCGCGGCTCTTCGAAGTTGACGAACACGTTGAGCTGATCCTGCAGGATGCGCGCGGCATAGGCCACCGCGTCCTCCGGCGTGATCGCGCCGTTGGTCTCGATCGTCATGGTCAGCTTGTCGTAGTCGAGGATCTGGCCCTCACGGGTGTTCTCGACCTTGTAGGACACCTTGCGGACCGGCGAGAACAGGCTGTCGACCGGGATCAGGCCGATCGGCGCATCCTCGGGCCGATTGCGCTCGGCGGCGACGTAGCCCTTGCCGGTCGTGACCGTGAACTCCATGCGGATCTCGGCGCCGTCGTCCAGCGTGCAGAGCTGCAGGTCGGGGTTGAGCACGGTGACGTCGCCGACGGTCTGGATGTCGCCGGCGGTGACGGCGCCCGGGCCCTGCTTCTTCACGACCATGCGCTTCGGGCCTTCGCCCTGCATCTTGATCGAGATGTCCTTGATGTTGAGCACGATGTCGGTGACGTCTTCACGGACACCGGCGATCGAGGAGAACTCGTGCAGCACGCCATCGATGTGCACCGACTGCACCGCGGCGCCCTGCAGCGAGGACAGCAGGATGCGGCGCAGCGCGTTGCCGAGCGTCTGGCCGAAGCCACGCTCGAGCGGCTCGGCGACCACGGTGGCGAACCGGCTCGCGTCCGAGCCCGGCGTCACCTGCAGCTTGTTCGGTCGAATGAGTTCTTGCCAATTTTTCTGGATCGTCACTTTTTCACCCTTTGCCGGTCGTTCGGGCCACGCGAATGGCCGAGCCTGGCGTTGGAGATCGCGGATCAGTCCGCGCGGTCAATTCCAAAAACCATCGCAGGGCGGCCAAGGGCCGCCCGCGACTTACAGATCAAACGCGCCGACGCTTGCGCGGACGGCAGCCATTGTGCGGGATCGTGGTCACGTCGCGGATCGAGGTGACGGTGAAGCCCGCAGCCTGCAGCGCGCGCAGCGCCGACTCACGGCCCGAACCCGGGCCGGCCACTTCAACCTCCAGCGTGCGCATGCCGTGTTCCTGCGCTTTCTTGGAGACGTCTTCGGCCGCGACCTGCGCGGCATAGGGGGTCGACTTGCGCGAGCCCTTGAAGCCCATCGTGCCGGCCGACGACCAGGCGATGGTGTTGCCCTGCGCGTCGGTGATGGTGATGGTCGTGTTGTTGAACGACGAATTCACGTGCGCGATGCCGGAGGCGATGTTCTTGCGTTCGCGGCGGCGTACGCGGGTGGCTTCCTTGCCCATTTCAAACCTTTCCTGTGATCTCAACGCCGCCGTAGTGCCAGCGGCTACACCTCAAAACGCAAATAGCGAGTAGCGAATTTCGATTCGCTACCCCCCACCTGCAATTCGCAAAACTTACTTCTTCTTGCCGGCGATCGCCTTGGCCGGCCCCTTGCGCGTGCGCGCATTGGTGTGGGTGCGCTGGCCGCGGACCGGCAGACCGCGGCGGTGACGCAGGCCGCGATAGCAGCCGAGGTCCATCAGCCGCTTGATGTTGATGCCGACCTCGCGACGGAGGTCGCCCTCGACCAGATAGTCGCGGTCGATGACTTCGCGGATCTGGAGGACCTCCTGGTCGGTCAACTGATTGACGCGACGGTCCACCGGGATCTTCACCTTCTCCATGATGTCGGCCGCGTTCTTCTGGCCGATGCCATGGATGTACTGAAGCGCGATCAGCACGCGCTTGTTGGTCGGAATGTTGACGCCGGCAATACGGGCCACGGACTTCTCTCCTGTCGCCGCTCCATCACGGATACGGGCTTCTCAAGTTCTTGCTACTTGCGGGCTTGTGTCCACAAACGCGAACACGACGCCCACCCCTCATGTCCTTTGGGGCCCGGCATCGTCATAAAACTATCCACTTGGATGCGGGGCTTATTAAAGGATTCATGTCGGTTTCGTCAACCGCTCCTAGCGTTTAGCTCGCTTTTTCGTGAGCTTTTTGCGGCCTTTTTGGCGGTCTTTGCCCCCTTCCGGGCGTTCGCCGCGCGAGCGGCCTTCTTTGGGGCTTTCTTGGCAGTCTTCCCGGCAGCCTTCTTGGCCGCTTTGGCCTTGGAGGGCGCCTTGGCGGCCTTCCGAGCAGGCTTTGCGGCTTTTTGGGCCGCCTTGGCTGCCTTCTTGGCCGGTTTCTTCGCTGTCTTCTTCACCGTCTTGGCGGCCTTCTTGGCCGCCTTGGGGGCGTGATCCTCGTGTTCCCGGGGTTCCAGCGCGCCGAGCGCGGTCAGGATCCGGTTGATCTCGCGGGTGACGTGCTCGATGGTCATCATGCCATCGACCGTCAAAAGCTTCCGCCGCTCCGAGTAATAGTGAATCAGCGGTTCCGTCAGCGAGCGGTACTGCGCCAGCCGCTTGGTCAGCACTTCCGGCGTGTCGTCGAGGCGGACTTCCTCGCCGCGGGCGCGGGTCTCTTCGGCACGCTTCTCGACGCGGGCGAGCAGCGCGCTCTCGTTGACGCGCAGCTCGACGACGGCGTCGAGCTTGAGGTGCTTCTTCCGCAGCAGCTCGTCGAGCGCCTCGGCCTGCGGCACGGTGCGCGGGAAACCGTCCAGGATGAAACCCTTCTTGGCGTCGGGCTCCTCGATCCGGTCGGCGATGATTCCCACCACCACCTCGTCGGGCACCAGGCCGCCATTGGCCATGATCTCCTTGGCCTGCAAGCCGACCGGGGTGCCTGCGGCAACCGCTGCGCGCAGCATCTCGCCGGTCGAGAGCTGAACGATGCCGTGCCGGTGCACCAGCCGCTGCGCCTGGGTTCCCTTGCCCGAGCCCGGCGGCCCCAAAAGGATCAATCTCATATCTGTTTCGCCCCCCGGCTAGGTGGGCGACGTCCGCACACCTGTGTTTTGAGTTTGGCGCCGCGCCGCGATCAGCGGCGGCGGCCTCCCCTGAGCTTCGACTTCCTGATCAGCCCTTCATACTGATGAGCGAGCAGATAGCCCTGCACCTGCGACACCGTATCCATCGTCACGCTGACGACGATCAGGAGCGAGGTGCCGCCAAAGTAGAACGGGACCGAAGCGTAGGAAATCAGAATTTCGGGAATCAGGCAGACGATCGCCAGATAGATCGCACCGAGCACCGTGATGCGCGACAGCACGTAGTCGATGTATTCCGCGGTGCGCTCACCGGGCCGGATGCCCGGGATGAAGCCGCCATGCTTCTTGAGATTGTCCGCGGTCTCGGTCGGGTTGAACACGATCGCGGTGTAGAAGAAGGCGAAGAACACGATCAGCGCCAGATAGAGCAGCAGGAACAGCGGGCGGCCGTGGCTGAGCTGGGTGGTGAGCCACTGGAACCACTCCGGACCCTTGCCGGCGTTGAAGTTCGCAACCGTGGTCGGCAGCAGCAGCAGCGACGAGGCGAAGATCGGCGGAATCACGCCGGAGGTATTGAGCTTGAGCGGCAGATGCGAGGACTGGCCCTCGAACATCTTGTTGCCGACCTGGCGCTTCGGATACTGGATCAGCAGCCGGCGCTGGGCGCGTTCCATGAACACGATGAAGGCGATCACCGCGACCGCCATCACGATGACGATCAGGATCAGGCCGGTCGACATCGCGCCCTGGCGGCCGAGTTCCAGCATGTTGGCGAGTGCCGACGGCAGCTCGGCGACGATGCCGGACAGGATGATCAGCGAGATGCCGTTGCCGATGCCGCGCGAGGTGATCTGCTCGCCGAGCCACATCAGGAACATGGTGCCGCCGGTCAGCGTGATCGCGGTCGAGATCCGGAAGAACATGCCGGGGTCGCTGACGACATTGCCGGCGCCTTCGAGGCCGATCGCGATACCGTAGGACTGGAACAGCGCCAGGATCACCGTCAGATAGCGGGTGTACTGGTTCAGCGTCTTGCGGCCCGCCTCGCCTTCCTTCTTCAGCGCCTCGAGCTGCGGCGACACGGTGGTCAAC
The DNA here is from genome assembly GCF_054055655.1 of Bradyrhizobium sp. USDA 4461. NCBI lineage: Bacteria > Pseudomonadati > Pseudomonadota > Alphaproteobacteria > Hyphomicrobiales > Nitrobacteraceae > Bradyrhizobium > Bradyrhizobium sp. USDA 4461. Next base: position 5,910,641 of record NZ_JBSRXM010000001.1, on the reverse strand, counting down.
AGCTGCACGATGATCGATGCCGAGATGTACGGCATGATGTTGAGCGCGAAGATCGCCATGCGGTGGATGCCGCCGCCGGCGAACATGTTGAACATGCCGAGGATGCCGCCGGACTGGCTGCGGAACACCTGCTCCCAGATGTTGGGATCGATGCCCGGCAGCGGGATGTAGGTGCCCAGCCGATAAACAAGCAGCGCACCCAGCGTGAACCAGATGCGCTTCTTCAGCTCGTCGGCTTTCGCCAGAGATCCGAAATTGAGGTTGGCTGCGAGTTGTTCGGCTGCTGAGACCATGTTCGGCTTTCTCCCGGAGCCCCCTATGCCCACCGCCCCGAGAACTCGTTCTGTTGGGGTGGTCGGCAGACACCGGACATTATCTGGTGCTCGGCCTCGATAAGTCCATCATTCGATCTGCGGATTGCCCGCGCAGGCCGCGGGCAATGACGCAGATGTTACGCGGCTTCGCCTTCTTCCTTGGCGGGGGCCAGGATCTTGACCGAGCCGCCGGCCTTCTCGACCGCGGCAATGGCCGACTTGGAAGCGCCGTGCACTTCGATGGTCAGCTTGGCCTTGATTTCGCCGCGGCCGAGCAGCAGCCGCAGGCCGTCCTTGGCGCGGCGCAGCACGCCGGCCTTGACCAGCGTCTCGACGTTCACCGTCGCGCCCGCATCGACCAGCTTATTGTCGATCGCTTCCTGCAGACGGTCGAGATTGATCTCGGCGAAGTCGAGCCGGAAGATGTTGTTGAAGCCGCGCTTCGGCAGACGGCGATGCATCGGCATCTGGCCGCCTTCGAAACCCTTGATGCGGACGCCCGAACGCGCGGTCTGGCCCTTGCCGCCGCGGCCCGAGGTCTTGCCCTTGCCGGAACCGATGCCACGGCCGACACGCATGCGCTTCTTGCGCGAGCCGGCGTTGTCGGCGATATCGCTGAGCTTCATCGCCCTTCTCCTTATCTCTGCTTACTCGCCGACGACGCGGACGAGATGCTGAACCTTGCTGATCATGCCGCGAACTTCAGGGGTGTCCTGCAGCTCGGCAACCCGGCCGATCTTGTTGAGCTTGAGGCCGATCAGCGTCGAACGCTGCGAGTGATGGCGGCGGATCGCGCTGCCGGTCTGCTCGACCTTGATCGTCTTGCTGGCCTTGGCCATCGTCTTGAACTCCAGAAAGCGCTGGTCGCGCGGGGTTATTCCGCCACCGCTTCAGCGTCGCCGCCGACGCGGCGCGACTGCAGGGTGGAGACCTTGATGTTGCGGCGCGCAGCCACCGAGCGCGGCGAATCCTGATGCTTCAGCGCGTCGAAGGTCGCGCGAACCATGTTGTAGGGATTCGACGAGCCGATCGACTTCGCCACCACGTCCTGGATGCCGAGCGTCTCGAACACCGCGCGCATCGGGCCGCCGGCGATGATGCCGGTACCGGCCGGAGCGGCACGCAGATAGACGCGGCCGGCGCCATGACGGCCGGCGATGTCGTGATGCAGCGTGCGGCCTTCGCGCAGCGCGACGCGAGTCAGGTTGCGCTTCGCCGATTCGGTCGCCTTGCGGATCGCTTCCGGCACTTCGCGCGCCTTGCCGTGGCCGAAACCGACCCGGCCCTTCTGATCGCCGATCACGACCAGCGCCGCAAAGCCGAAGCGCTTGCCGCCCTTGACGACCTTCGCCACGCGATTGATGTGGACGAGCTTGTCGACGAACTCGCTGTCGCGCTCCTCGCGCTCCCTGCTCCGTTCGCGTCCGCCGCGTTCGCGTTCACCTGCCATGGTGTTTTCCAATCTCTAGGAGGCCCGAAGCCTCTTTCCTTGTAATCGTTCGATTCGTTTAGAAGCTCAATCCGCCTTCACGCGCCGCATCCGCGAGCGCCTTGACGCGCCCGTGATAGATGTAGGCGCCGCGATCGAACACGACTTCCTTGACACCCTTCTGCGCCGCGCGCTCGGCGAGCAGCTTGCCGACCGCCTTCGCCGCATCGATGTCGGCGCCGGTCTTGCCGGCGTCGCGCATGGTCTTCTCCAGCGACGAGGCGGACGCCAGCGTCTCGCCCTTCTGGTCGTCGATGACCTGGGCGTAGATGTGCTTGGACGAGCGGAACACCGACAGCCGCGGACGGCCGCCAGCCGAGCGGCGAATTGCAAGGCGCACGCGCTGCTTGCGCCGGGCATTCGTAACCTTGAGTGACATGACCGGCTCCGTTACTTCTTCTTGCCTTCCTTGCGGAAGATGAATTCGTTGGCGTACTTCACGCCCTTGCCCTTGTAGGGCTCCGGCGGACGGTAGGCGCGGATCTCGGCGGCGACCTGGCCGACGCGCTGCGGATCGTTGCCGGTGATCGTGATCTCGGTCGGCTTCGGCACCGCGATGGTGATGCCTTCCGGGATCGCGTAGACCACGTCGTGGCTGTAGCCGAGCGCGAGCTGCAGGTTCTTGCCCTGCATCGCGGCGCGGTAGCCGACGCCGGTGATCTCGAGCTTCTTCTCGAAGCCCTTGGTGACGCCCTCGACGAGGTTGGCGACCTGCGCGCGCGCGGTGCCGTACATCGCCTGCGCGCGGTTGGTCTTGACGCGCGGAGCGACCTTGACCTGGCCGTTCTCGAACTTCACCTCGACGTCGTCATGCACGACGAACTGAAGCTGGCCCTTCGGCCCCTTCACCTTCACCGTCTGGCCCTCGACGGTCGCCGTCACACCCGACGGGATCGCCACCGGCCGCTTGCCGATACGTGACATCGTAAAATCCTTCCTCAGAACACCGTGAAGAGAACTTCGCCGCCCACGTTGGCGTCGCGCGCCTCGTGGTCAGCCATGATCCCCTTCGGCGTCGACAACACCGAAATGCCGAGACCGTTGTTCACGCGCGGCAGGTTCTTCACCGAGGCGTAAACGCGGCGGCCCGGCTTCGACACCCGCTCGATCTCGCGGATGACGGGCTCGCCGTCGAAATACTTCAGCTCGATCTCGAGCTCGCTGCGGCCCGAGGCATGCTCGACGCTGGCGTAGCCGCGGATGTAACCCTCGGACTTCAGCACTTCGAGCACGTTGGCGCGCATCTTCGAGCCCGGGCTCGAGACCTTGGACTTCGAACGCATCTGCGCGTTGCGGATGCGGGTGATGAGATCGCTGATCGGATCGTGCGTAGACATGGTTCCGACCCTCCCCTTACCAGCTCGACTTCACGAGGCCGGGAACCAGGCCCTTGGAGCCGAGTTCACGCAGCGCGATGCGCGAGAGCTTGTTCTTGCGATAGTTCGAGCGCGGACGCCCGGTCAGCTCGCAACGGTTGCGGATCCGCGTCGGCGACGAGTTGCGCGGCATCTCGGCGAGCTTCAGCGTCGCCGCGAAGCGCTCTTCCATCGGCTTGGTCTTGTCGGCGATGATCGCCTTCAGCTTCTCGCGGCGCGGGCCGGCGTTCTTCGCCATCCGCTTGCGCCGGTTGTTCTTCTCGACTGAACTCTTCTTTGCCATGCTTGGCTCCTGGGTATCCGCGTTTGAGTGGCTTTGGCTCAGCTACTCACTGCCGGAACGGGAAATTGAAAGCGGTCAACAAGGCGCGCGCCTCGTCGTCGGTCTTGGCGGTGGTGCAGACCGTGATGTCCATGCCACGCGCTTCCGAGACCTTGTCGAAGTCGATCTCGGGGAAAATGATGTGCTCCTTGATGCCGAGCGAATAGTTGCCGCGGCCGTCGAAGCTCTTCGGGTTCAGGCCGCGGAAGTCACGGACGCGGGGCAGCGCCACGTTCACCAGGCGGTCGATGAACTCGTACATATGGGCCTTGCGCAGCGTGACCTTGCAGCCGATCGGCTGGTTCTCACGCAGCTTGAAGGTCGCGATCGCGATCCGCGAATAGGTCACGATCGCCTTCTGGCCGGCGATCTGGGTCAGCTCGGCGGCGGCGGTCTCGGCCTTCTTGCGGTCGTTGACGGAATCGCCAACGCCCATGTTCAGCACGACCTTGTCGAGCCGCGGCACCTGCATCACGTTGGCATAACCGAACTTCTCGGTCATCATGCCGCGGATCTTCTTGTCGTACTCCGTGCGCAGGCGCGGAATGTAAGCGGTATCAGCCATCGATCTCTGCTCCCGAGCTCTTGGCAACACGAACCTTCTTGCCATCGGCCTGAATCTTGAACCCAATGCGGGTCGGCTTGCCGTCCTTGCCGACATACGCAATGTTGGACAGGTGGATCGGCGCCTCCTTGGAGATGATGCCGCCTTCCTGGGTCTGGCTCTGCTTCTGGTGACGCTTCACCATGTTGATGCCGCGAACCAGCGCCTTGTTCTCGTCCGGACGCACCTCGAACACCTCGCCGGTGCGACCCTTGTCGCGGCCGGTGAGCACCATCACCTTGTCGCCCTTGCGGATCTTGGCAGCCATCACAGCACCTCCGGCGCGAGCGAAATGATCTTCATGTGGTTCTTGGCGCGCAGCTCGCGCGGCACCGGCCCGAAGATACGGGTGCCGACCGGCTCGGACTGATTGTTGATCAGCACGGCGGCGTTGCGGTCGAAACGGATCACCGAACCGTCGGCGCGGCGGATGTCCTTGCGGACCCGGACCACGACGGCCTTCATAACGTCGCCCTTCTTCACCTTGCCACGCGGAATGGCTTCCTTGATCGACACAACGATAACGTCGCCCACGGTGGCATAGCGGCGCTTGGAACCTCCAAGAACCTTGATGCACATGACACGGCGTGCGCCAGAATTATCGGCCACGTCGAGGTTGGTCTGCATCTGAATCATTGATGCACCTCGTCCTCTTTCTGCGCTTTAGCGCGCTCAAAATTTCCCTGAAGTACTTCGGCCAGGCCGAAGAAATCAGGCCGTTTTCTTGTGTTCGCCCCGGACCACGGTCCAGCGCTTCAGCTTCGAGATCGGCTTCGATTCCTCGATCCAGACCATGTCGCCCGGCTTGAACTGGTTGTTCTCGTCGTGCGCGTGGTAGTTCTTGGAACGGCGGATCGTCTTCTTGTAGATCGGGTGGGTGAAGCGGCGATCGACGCGCACCACGATCGTCTTGGCTTGCTTGTCGCTGACGACCACGCCCTGCAGAGTACGTTTCGGCATAGCGGCCCCTTACTTCTTCTTCGCGCGCAGCTGCGCGGCGATGGTCTTGATACGAGCGATATCGCGGCGGGCTTCCCGCATCCGCGAGGTGTTCTCCAGCTGCCCGGTGGCGCGCTGGAAACGCAGGTTGAAGCGTTCCTTCTTCAGGTTCAGGACCGCGTCTTCCCGCTGGTCGTCGCTCATCGCGCGAATGTCTTCAACTTTCATCTCGGCCATGGCGATTACTCCGCAATGCGCGCGACGAAGCGCGTCTTGATCGGCAGCTTGGCGGCGGCGAGCGACAGTGCTTCCTTGGCGGTCTGCACCGGCACGCCGTCGATCTCGAACATCACGCGGCCCGGCTTGATCCGGACCACCCACAATTCCGGCGCACCCTTGCCGGAGCCCATGCGGACTTCGGCGGGCTTCTTCGACACCGGCACGTCCGGGAACACGCGGATCCAGACGCGGCCGGCGCGCTTCATGTGACGGGTCAGCGCGCGGCGGGCGGCTTCGATCTGACGGGCGGTGACGCGCTCAGGCTCCATCGCCTTCAGGCCGAACTGGCCGAACGCCAACGTCGCGCCAGAGGTCGCAACGCCGTGGATACGGCCCTTATGCGCCTTCCGGAACTTCGTTTTCTTAGGTTGCATCATGGCTTTAAGCCCTCAAATTCCTGCTTTGCCTCAAGCGGCGTCGCGGCGCGAACGCGGCGTGTTGTCGCCTTCGGCCATCTTCTTGTCCTGGGCCATCGGATCGTGCTCGAGGATCTCGCCCTTGAAGATCCAGACCTTGACGCCGCAGGTGCCGAAGGTCGTGAACGCGGTGGCAACGCCGTAGTCGACGTCGGCGCGCAGGGTGTGCAGCGGCACGCGACCTTCGCGATACCACTCCATGCGCGCGATTTCGGCGCCGCCGAGACGGCCCGAGCAGTTGATGCGGATGCCCTCGGCGCCGAGACGCATCGCCGACTGCACGGCACGCTTCATGGCGCGGCGGAACGCAACGCGGCGCTCGAGCTGCTGGGCGATCGATTCGGCGACCAGGGTCGCGTCGAGCTCCGGCTTGCGGATCTCGACGATGTTGATCACGACGTCCGACGAGGTGATGTCGGCAACCTTCTTGCGCAGCTTGTCGATGTCGGCGCCCTTCTTGCCGATCACGACGCCCGGACGGGCCGAGTGGATCGTCACGCGGCACTTCTTGTGCGGACGCTCGATCACGATGCGGGCGACAGCCGCCTGCTTGAGCTCCTTGTGCAGGATCTCGCGGATCTTGACGTCCTCGTGCAGGAGCTTGCCGTATTCCTGCTTGCCGGCGAACCAACGGGAGTCCCAGGTCCGGTTGATGCCGAGACGCAGCCCGATTGGATTGATCTTTTGACCCATCGTCTTCTCCTGCGCCCTTCTTAGGCGCTTGCCTCGGCCTCGACCTGACGAACCACGATGGTCAGGTGCGAGAACGGTTTGAACACACGGCCCGAACGGCCACGGCCGCGCGGAGCAAAACGCTTCATCACGATGCCGTTGCCGACATGCGCCTCGGCAACGACGAGATCGTCGACATCGAGGTCATGGTTGTTCTCGGCGTTGGCGATCGCCGATTCCAGGCACTTCTTGACGTCGACCGCGATCCGCTTGCGCGAGAACTGCAGGTCGGCGAGCGCAGCGGACGCCTTGCGGCCGCGGATCAGCTGCGCCACCAGGTTCAGCTTCTGCGGGCTGACGCGCAGCATGCGGGCGACGGCCTTGGCCTCATTGTCCGCGAGGCTACGTTCGCGCTTTGGTTTGCTCATCGTCTATTCCTCAAGCCTTCTTGGCTTTCTTGTCGCCCGAGTGGCCGTGGAAGGTCCGGGTCGGCGAGAACTCGCCGAACTTGTGACCCACCATTTCCTCGTTGATCGCCACCGGCACATGCTTCTGGCCGTTGTAGACACCGAAGGTCAGGCCGACGAACTGCGGCAGGATGGTGGAGCGGCGGCTCCAGATCTTGATGACGTCGTGACGGCCGGACGCGCGGGCGGCATCTGCCTTCTTGAGCAGAGAACCCTCGACGAACGGGCCTTTCCAGACTGAACGAACCATGTCCGGCGTTCCTTACTTCTTCCGCTTGTGGCGGCTGAGGAGAATGAATTTGTTGGTCGACTTGTTGGTGCGGGTCTTCTTGCCCTTGGTCGGCTTGCCCCACGGAGTAACCGGGTGACGACCGCCCGAGGTACGACCTTCACCACCGCCGTGCGGATGGTCGATCGGGTTCATGACGACGCCGCGGTTGTGCGGACGCCAGCCGAGCCAGCGGGTACGACCGGCCTTGCCGATCGAGATGTTCATGTGGTCCGGGTTCGAGACCGCGCCGATCGTGCCGCGGCAACGGCCGTGCACCAGACGCTGCTCGCCCGAGTTCAGGCGGACGATGACGTAGTCCTGGTCGCGGCCGACGATCTGGGCGTAGGTGCCGGCGGAACGCGCCAGCTGACCGCCCTTGCCGATCTTCAGCTCGATGTTGTGCACGATGGTGCCGACCGGCATGTTGCCGAGCGGCATGACGTTGCCCGGCTTGACGTCGACATAGTTGCCGGCGACGACGGTGTCGCCCGCCGCCAGACGCTGCGGCGCCAGGATGTAGGCCAGCTCGCCGTCCTGATACTTGATCAGCGCGATGAACGCGGTGCGGTTCGGATCGTATTCGAGCCGCTCCACGACCGCCGGCACGTCCACCTTGTCGCGGCGGAAGTCGACGGTGCGGTAGGCCTTCTTGTGGCCGCCGCCGCGGAAACGCACGGTGATGCGACCGGTGTTGTTGCGACCGCCATTACCGAGCTTGCCCTCGGTCAGGGTCTTCACCGGCTTGCCCTTGTAGAGCGCCGAACGATCGACCATGACCAGCTGGCGCTGGCCCGGCGTCGTGGGATTGTAGGTTTTCAATGCCATCGTCGTTGCGCCTTATAGTCCGGTAGTCACGTCGATGCGGTGGCCCTCTTCCAGGGTCACGATCGCGCGCTTGGTGTCCGACTGCGAGCCGAGATTGCCGCGGAACACCTTGGTCTTGCCCTTGCGAACGAGGGTGTTGACGCTCTTCACCTTGACGTCGAACAGCTTCTCGACCGCTTCCTTGATCTGCGGCTTGGTCGCCTTGCTGGCGACCTTGAACAGCACCTTGTTGTGCTCGGAGGCGAGCGTCGCCTTTTCGGTCACGACAGGAGCGACGATCACGTCGTAATGGCGCGGGTCGATGTTCTTCATTTGAAGCGCGCCTCCAGCGCATCAACCGCAGCCTTGGTCAGCACCAGCTTGTGGCGGCGGAGAATGTCGTAGACGTTGATGCCCTGGATCGGCAGCACGTCGATGTTCGGGATGTTGCGGGCCGCGGTCGCGAAACCGGCGTTGAGCTCGGCGCCGTCGATGATCAGCGCGTTGGTGAGCCCGAGGCCGGAGAAGTGACCGAGCAGCGCCTTGGTCTTGGCGGCCTCGAGCGCGGCGTTGTCGATCACGATCAACCCGCCGTCCTTGGCCTTGGCCGACAGCGCATGCTTGAGCGCCAGCGCGCGCACCTTCTTCGGCAGGTCGGTCGCATGGGAGCGAACCACCGGACCGAACGCACGGCCACCGCCGCGGAACTGCGGCACGCGGGCCGAGCCGTGACGGGCGCCGCCGGTGCCCTTCTGCTTGTACATCTTCTTGCCGGTGCGCCAGACGTCGGCGCGGCCCTGGGCCTTGTGGGTGCCGGCCTGACGCTTGTTCAGCTGCCACTGCACGCAGCGCTGGATGAGGTCGGCGCGCGGCTCCAGGCCGAAGATCGCGTCAGAGAGCTGAACGGATCCGGCGTCCTTGCCTTCAAGGGTCGTGACTTTCAGTTCCATCTCACGCGCCCTCCTTCTCGGCCGCAGCCTCGACAGCCTCGCCGCCGGCAACCTTGAACTTGCCGGGCTTCGGGGCTTCCTTCGGCAGCGGCTTCTTGACGGCGTCGCGCACCGAGATCCAGCCGCCCTTGGAGCCGGGAACGGCGCCTTCGACGAGGATCAGGCCGCGCTCGACGTCGGTCTGCACCACGCGCAGATTGAGCGTGGTGATGCGGTCGACGCCCATGTGGCCGGGCATCTTCTTGTTCTTCCAGGTCTTGCCGGGGTCCTGACGGCCACCGGTCGAACCGATCGAACGGTGCGAGATCGACACACCGTGGGTGGCGCGCAGACCGCCGAAATTCCAGCGCTTCATGCCGCCGGCGAAGCCCTTACCGATCGAGGTGCCGGTCACGTCGACGAACTGGCCGACCACGAAATGGTCCGCCTGGATTTCCGCGCCGACCGGGATCAGCGCGTCCTCGGACACGCGGAACTCGGCGACCTTGCGCTTCGGCTCGACCTTGGCGACCGCGAACTGGCCGCGTTCGGCCTTGGGCATGTACACGGTCTTGCGGGCGCCCGAGCCGAGCTGAAGCGCGACATAGCCGTTCTTCTCGGTCGTGCGGTGGCCCAGCACCTGGCAGTTGCCCAACTTCAGCACGGTCACAGGGATATGTTCGCCGGTCTCCGTAAAGACCCGCGTCATCCCGACCTTTTGTGCGATCACTCCGGAGCGCATCGGCGTGCTTCCTGTCTTTCTGTCCGCAAGCGGCGGACGTAAAAATCCAAAACCTTAGAGCTTGATCTCGACGTCGACACCGGCGGCCAGGTCGAGCTTCATCAGCGCATCGACGGTCTGCGGGGTCGGGTCGACAATGTCGAGGAGGCGCTTGTGGGTGCGCATCTCGAATTGCTCGCGGCTCTTCTTGTCAACGTGCGGCGAACGGTTGACGGTGAACTTCTCGATGCGGGTCGGCAGCGGAATCGGTCCGCGAACCTGCGCACCGGTGCGCTTCGCCGTGTTCACGATCTCGCGGGTCGACGTATCGAGGATTCGATGGTCGAACGCCTTGAGACGGATGCGAATATTTTGGCCGTTCATTGCCGTATTCTTTCTTTAGTGAGTGGCGAGTAGCGAATAGCGAATGGTGACCCACCCGCTACTCGCCATTCCCTATTCGCGTAGTTACTCGATGATCGCGGCGACGACGCCGGCGCCGACGGTGCGGCCGCCTTCGCGGATCGCGAAGCGCAGCTTCTCTTCCATCGCGATCGGCACGATCAGGTGCACTTCCATCGCGATGTTGTCGCCCGGCATCACCATCTCGGTGCCTTCCGGCAGATGCACGACACCGGTCACGTCGGTGGTGCGGAAGTAGAACTGCGGACGGTAGTTGGTGAAGAACGGGGTGTGACGACCGCCCTCTTCCTTGGTGAGGATGTAGGCCTCAGCCTTGAACTTGGTGTGCGGCTTGACCGAACCGGGCTTGCACAGCACCTGGCCACGCTCGACTTCCTCGCGCTTGGTGCCGCGGAGCAGCGCACCGATGTTGTCGCCGGCCTGGCCCTGATCGAGCAGCTTGCGGAACATTTCGACGCCGGTGACGATGGTCTTCTGGGTGTCGCGGATACCGACGATTTCGATTTCCTCGCCGACCTTGATCACGCCGCGCTCGACACGGCCGGTGACGACGGTGCCGCGGCCCGAGATCGAGAACACGTCTTCAACCGGCATCAGGAACGGCTGGTCGATCGGACGCTCCGGTTGCGGGATGTACTCGTCGACATTGCGCATCAGCTCGAGGATGGCGTCGTGGCCGAGCTTCTTGTCCTTGTCTTCGAGGGCGGCGAGCGCCGAGCCCTTGATGATCGGAATGTCGTCGCCCGGAAATTCGTACTTCGAGAGCAGCTCGCGGACTTCCATCTCGACGAGCTCGAGCAGCTCCGGATCGTCGACCATGTCGCACTTGTTGAGGAACACGACCAGCGCGGGCACGCCGACCTGGCGGGCGAGCAGGATGTGCTCGCGGGTCTGCGGCATCGGGCCGTCAGCAGCCGACACGACCAGGATCGCGCCGTCCATCTGGGCAGCGCCGGTGATCATGTTCTTCACGTAGTCGGCGTGGCCGGGGCAATCGACGTGAGCGTAGTGGCGGTTCTGCGTCTCGTACTCGACGTGAGCGGTCGAGATCGTGATGCCGCGCGCCTTCTCTTCCGGCGCCTTGTCGATCTGGTCGTAGGCGGTGAACGTCGCGCCGCCGGTTTCTGCGAGCACCTTGGTGATCGCTGCGGTCAGCGAGGTCTTGCCATGGTCGACGTGACCGATGGTGCCGATGTTGCAGTGGGGCTTGTTACGCTCGAATTTAGCTTTGGCCATTTGACTCTCCGTTCAATCGTTGACTGCCATCAACGACAATCAGGCAAACTTCTTCTGGACTTCAGCCGACACGTTCGCCGGAGCTTCGGCGTAGTGATCGAACTGCATGGTGAAGGTCGCGCGCCCCTGGCTCATCGAGCGCAGGTTGTTCACGTAACCGAACATGTTCATGAGCGGCACCATCGCATTGATGACGTTGGCGTTGCCGCGCATGTCTTGGCCCTGGATCTGGCCGCGCCGGGAATTCAGGTCGCCGATGACCGAACCGGTGTAGTCTTCCGGGGTCACGACCTCGACCTTCATGATCGGCTCGAGCAGAACGGACTTGCCCTTCGTCAGCGCCTCGCGGAACGCAGCCCGCGACGCGATTTCGAACGCCAGCGCCGAGGAGTCGACGTCGTGGTACTTGCCGTCGACCAGCTGCACCTTGACGTCCACCACCGGGAAGCCGGCGACCACGCCGGAGCCCATCACGCTGTTGAGGCCCTTTTCGACGCCGGGGATGTATTCCTTCGGCACCGCACCGCCGACGATCTTCGATTCGAACTCATAGCCCTTGCCGGGCTCGTTCGGCTCGACGACGATCGACACTTCGGCGAACTGACCGGTACCGCCGGTCTGCTTCTTGTGCGTGTACTTGACTTCGGCCTTCTTGGTGACGCGCTCACGGAACGCCACCTGCGGCGCGCCGATGTTGGCGTCGACCTTGTAGGTACGCTTGAGGATGTCGACCTTGATGTCGAGATGCAGTTCGCCCATGCCCTTGAGGATGGTCTGGCCGGACTCGGTGTCGGTCGACACGCGGAACGACGGATCCTCCGCCGCGAGCTTGGCCAGCGCCACGCCGAGCTTTTCCTGGTCGGCCTTCGACTTCGGCTCGATCGCGATCTCGATCACCGGCTCCGGGAATTCCATTTTCTCGAGGATGACCGGCTTGTCGGGATCGCACAGCGTGTCGCCGGTGCGCGCTTCCTTCAGGCCCGCCAGCGCGACGATGTCGCCGGCATAGGCTTCCTTGATGTCTTCGCGGTTGTTCGCATGCATCAGCAGCATGCGGCCGATACGTTCCTTCTTCTCGCGGGTCGAGTTCACCACGCCGGTGCCCGACTGCAGAACGCCGGAATAGATGCGGCAGAACGTGATGGTGCCGACGAACGGGTCGTCCATGATCTTGAACGCGAGCAGCGCCAGCGGCTCCTTGTCGTCCGCCTTGCGTACGACTTCGTTACCGTCCTCATCGGTGCCCTTGATCGCGGGCACGTCGATCGGCGACGGCAGATAGTCGACGACGGCGTCGAGCAGCGGCTGCACGCCCTTGTTCTTGAACGCGGAGCCGCACAGCACCGGGTAGAACGCGCCGGTCAGCACGGCCTTGCGGATCAGGCGCTTCAGGGTCGCCTCGTCCGGCTCCTTGCCGTCGAGATAGGCGGCCATGGCGTCGTCGTCGAGCTCGACGGCGGCTTCCACCATCTTCTCGCGGTATTCCTTGGCCTGCTCGACCAGATCTTCCGGAATGTCGACATAGTCGAACTTGGCGCCGAGCGATTCATCGTTCCAGATGACGCCCTTCATCTTCACGAGGTCGACGAGACCCTTGAAGTTGCTCTCGGCGCCGATCGGAAGCTGGATCGCGATCGGCTTGGCGCCGAGGCGGTCGACGATGTCGGACAGGCATTTGAAAAAGTCGGCGCCGGTCTTGTCCATCTTGTTGGCGAAGACGATGCGCGGAACCTTGTACTTGTCGCCCTGGCGCCAGACGGTCTCGGTCTGCGGCTCGACGCCCTGGTTGGAGTCGAGAACGCAAACGGCGCCGTCGAGCACGCGCAGCGAACGCTCGACTTCAATGGTGAAGTCGACGTGGCCGGGGGTGTCGATGATGTTCAGGCGCTTGCCGTTCCAGAACGCGGTGGTCGCAGCCGAGGTGATCGTGATGCCACGCTCCTGCTCCTGCTCCATCCAGTCCATCGTCGCGGCACCTTCGTGCACTTCGCCGATCTTGTGGCTCTTGCCGGTGTAATACAGGATGCGTTCGGTGGTCGTGGTCTTGCCGGCGTCGATATGCGCCATGATACCGAAGTTGCGGTAGTCCTCGATGGCATGTTGGCGGGGCATGAGACTGTTCCTTAAATTCCGTTATTCGCCTTACCAGCGATAGTGCGAGAACGCGCGGTTGGCTTCCGCCATCCGGTGCACGTCTTCGCGCTTCTTGACGGCGTTGCCGCGATTGTTCGAGGCGTCGAGCAGCTCCGCCGAGAGACGCTCCGTCATGGTCTTCTCGTTGCGCTCGCGGGCGGCCGAGATCAGCCAGCGGATGCCGAGCGCCTGACGGCGCACCGAACGCACTTCGACCGGAACCTGGTAGGTCGCGCCGCCGACGCGGCGGGAACGGACCTCGATGGTCGGCATGACGTTCTCGAGCGCCTGCTCGAACACGCCGAGCGGCGGCTGCTTGGTCTTGGCTTCGATCATGCCGAGCGCACCGTAGACGATGTTTTCGGCGACCGACTTCTTCCCGGCGTACATCACCGAGTTCATGAACTTCGTAATGATGACGTTCCCGAACTTCGGATCCGGAAGAACTTCACGCTTCTCAGCAGAGTGGCGACGCGACATCTGATCGTTTCCCGCTTACTTCGGACGCTTTGCGCCGTACTTCGAACGGCGCTGCTTACGGTTCTTGACGCCCTGGGTATCCAGCACGCCGCGGAGGATGTGGTAGCGCACGCCGGGCAAGTCCTTGACGCGACCGCCGCGGATCATGACCACCGAGTGCTCCTGCAGGTTATGGCCTTCACCCGGGATGTAGCCGATCACCTCGAAGCCGTTGGTCAGGCGCACCTTGGCGACCTTGCGAAGCGCCGAGTTCGGCTTCTTCGGGGTCGTGGTGTAGACGCGCGTGCACACGCCGCGCTTCTGCGGCGACTGCTGCAGCGCCGGCACCTTCTTACGCGACTTCTGCACTTCACGCGGTTTTGCGATCAGCTGGTTGATCGTCGGCATGTAGCCTTCACCCTTTAGTTCGCGAAGCCTTGAATGGCTGCGCCAATTCTTCTCGGGAAAAGCCGTCCCGTACGGCCCGCTCGACGCGAATCAAATACCCGCGCAAAGCGAAATCGCGCCAACCACTCATCGCTGAGCGGAAAGCGCTTCGACGCCACAGAGGACCGCGATCCCGAACCGATCAGCGTTCGCTGTTCAGTCCGCCACCGAGGTCATGCATCCGAAATCAATCTCAAGAGGACGAGCTCAAGAGAACCAATATCGTCCTGGCATTGCCTAGCTATCATCGACAGCGTTTGAGCGGCATTCGTCGAGGTTGGTGCCCGTCCGGCTCCTGAAAAAGGGCCTTCGGGGTGTTCCGTTCCGACGCTGGCGAGCTCACCGCCTGTCGTTAAGTGGGCGCCTTGTATAATCGAGAGATAGTGAAGTCAAGCAAAACGACAAGCAAAGAAATGCCTCTGGCACTTGCGGATTTCGCATTTCTCCGACGCTCGGGGCAAGGCGAAATGTGGCAGCCGCCACGCCTCCCCTCGCTCCAATCCGAATCTCCGGCCTATCAGCGGAATCATATTTCATCCGGGTAAAATAAGAATAGAAACAACTCTCCCCAACTTAGTCCCGAAGGCAAACTTCGAAACTAAGCCTTTATTTGCCATTCGCAGCGCAAAAATCGCGGTCACGGCCACGGAAAGCTCTCATGCGGTACACCGACATCGCGATCATCGGCGGAGGTCTTGCGGGCTCGACCGCAGCCGCCATGCTCGGCCGTGCCGGGATACCGAGCCTCCTGATCGACCCTCACCAGGTCTATCCATTCGATTTCCGCGTCGAAAAGATCGGCGGCGACCTCCAGCTTGCGCGGTTCGCCAGGACCGGGCTGGCCGAATCCGTGCTCCGTTCGGCGACGCTGGACGGCGAGAACTGGATCGCGCGATTCGGCCACCTGCTCGATCGGCAGCCGAGCCGGCAATACGGCATCATGTACGACGACCTGATCGCGGCGATCCGGGCCGAAATCGCGGGGTCGGCGGAATTCGTCTGCGACAAGGTGGTCGAGGTCGCGACCAGCTCCGAGCGGCAGAAGATCGTGCTCGCTGGTGGCGAGGAGATCTCGGCGCGCCTCATCGTGCTCGCCAACGGCCTGAATGTCGGGCTGCGCCGGATGCTCGGCATCGAACGGCTGGTCACCAGCCACTGCCACTCGATCTCGCTCGGGTTCGATTTCGTCCCCGTCGGCCGCCCCGCCTTCCCGTTCGCGGCCATGACCTATTTTTCGGAGCGGCCAAGCGACCTCATCCCGTACATCACGCTGTTTCCGGTCGGAAACCGGATGCGCGCCAACCTCTTCACCTACCGCCCGGCCGACGATCCCTGGCTGCGGGCGATGCGGCGCAATCCGGTCGAGACGCTGAACGCCGCGCTGCCGCGGCTGCGCCGATTGACCGGCGAATTCGGCATTGCCGGCGACATCAAGATCAGGCCCGCCGACGTCTATGTCAGCACCGGCTATCGGCAGGCCGGCGTCGTGCTGGTCGGCGACGCCTTCGCCAGCACCTGCCCGGTCACCGGCACCGGGACCGACAAGGTGTTCACCGACGTGGCCCAGCTCTGCAACGTCCACATCCCGACCTGGCTCGCCACCGACGGCATGGGCGAGGAGAAGATCACCGCGTTCTACGACGATTCGGTCAAGACCGAATGCGACGCCTGGTCGAATGCCAAGGCGTTCGATTTCCGGCAGGTGTCGATCGGCACCACGCCGTACTGGCAGGCCCAGCGCTGGGCGCGTTTCCTCGGCTATCTCGGCCGGGGCTGGTTGCGCCGGCTGCACGGCCCGCCGGCGCCGGCAGCGACCCGACCGGCCAATCAATTCCGGCAACGTCCGCACGCCGCGGACCGGGCGTAAGACGAGATCATCAGGCGCTGCGCATCCGCACCGCGGGCGTCACGCCTCCTCGTCTTCGTCCTCGTCTTCTTCATCATCATCGTCATCATCCGCGTCGGCGTCATCCTCGTCGTCCGCGTCATGATGCGAGAGGCCCTGGTCGTCCCACAGCTTGCGGTAGACGCCGTTGCGGGCCAGCAGTTCCTGGTGCGAGCCGCGCTCGATCGCCCGGCCGCCGGATATCACGATGATCTCGTCCATCTCGACCACCGAGGTCAGGCGGTGCGTCGACCAGATCATGGTGCGGCCTTCGGCGACCTTGAGCAGCGTGCGGTTGATCGCGGCTTCGGTGGTCTGGTCGAGCGCCGAGGTGGCCTCGTCGAGCAGCAGCACCGACGGGTTGCGGATGATCGCGCGCGCGATCGCGATGCGCTGCCGCTGCCCGCCCGACAGCGTATCGCCGCGCTCGCCGACCGGCGTGTCGTAGCGTTGCGGCAGGCTCATGATGTAGCGATGGATCTCGGCCTTCTTCGCGGCGTCCTCGACTTCCGCGTCGGTGGCGCCTTCCTTGCCGAGCCGGATGTTCTCGCGGATCGACATGTTGAACAGCATGTTCTCCTGGAACACCACCGCCATGTTGGCCCGCAGCGACTCGCGCGTCACCCGGCGGATGTCGACGCCGTCGATGGCGACGCGGCCTTCGTCCGGCACGTAGAGCCGCAGGATCAGGTTGATCAGCGTGCTCTTGCCGGAGCCGCTGGGGCCGACGATCGCAATGCTCTTGCCGGCCTTGAGCTTGAGGCTGAGATTGTCGAGCACCGGCGTCTGCGCTCCCTCATACTGGAAGGTGACGCGGTCGAACGAGATGTCGTTGGTGATCCGCGGCAAGTCCGGCGCCCCGGGACGGTCGGCGCCGCGGGTCGGCTCGTCGAGCAGTTCCTGGATGTGCCGCACCGCCGCCGCCGACGAGATCGACACCGGGATGAAGTGCATGAGATGGGCGATGTTATACGACACCTCCCAGAATGCGCTCTCGAAGGTCACGAAGGTGCCGACCGTGATCTGGCCCTTGGTGGCGAGATAGGCGCCGATCGCCAGCACCACGAGGTGCAGCAGCAGCACCGCGATGGTGACGGTGCGCTCCACCATGGTCGACAGGAACATCGCCGAGGCGGCCTTGGCGCGGACGTCGCGGTTGCGCAGCGTGAACCAGCCGAGCGCCCGGCGTTGCAGGTTGAACGCCTTCACCACCGCTTGCGCGGCGACGTTCTCCTGCACGGTGCCGAGCAGCGCGGCTTCGTTCAGCTTCTGCTCGTAATTGGCCTGCACCGCCTTCGGCGTCAGGATCCGCGGCCCGATCAGCGTGATCGGAAACACCAGCAGCGCGACCGCGGCGAGCTGCCAGTTCAGGAACAGCATCAGGATGATGCCGGCGATCAGTTCGAGGCCCGGCAGCGCCGCGCTGTTGGCGAAGGTCTTGACCGAGCCCTCGAAGGC
This sequence comes from Bradyrhizobium sp. USDA 4461, assembly GCF_054055655.1. Classification (NCBI taxonomy): domain Bacteria; kingdom Pseudomonadati; phylum Pseudomonadota; class Alphaproteobacteria; order Hyphomicrobiales; family Nitrobacteraceae; genus Bradyrhizobium; species Bradyrhizobium sp. USDA 4461. The sequence continues at coordinate 5,892,997 of NZ_JBSRXM010000001.1, read as the reverse complement.
AGAAAGGTCGATCGAGAAGCGCGACAGGATCTCGCCGCGCTTGGTGCGCGCGAAATAGGCCGACGGCAGGTTCTGGACGTGCTCGAAGATCCGGGTCCGGACGTCGGCGATGATGCCGGCGGCAAGCCGCGCATCCCAGCGCTCGTACCAGACCGCGATGATCGAGGTGACGATGCCGGCCACCGCAAGCACGCCGAGGATCTTGTAGAGGGCCCCGAAATCCTCCTCGCCGAGCGCATCGTCGATCAGGAATTTCAGGCTGAGCGGCATGATGACGTTGAACAACGTCTCGACCAGCACGCCGAAGGCGACGAAAGCGAACGGCTTCCGGTAATTCGCCAGGATCGGCCTGATGAAGCCGAAGATCGTGGAGAGCGCGCCGGCGGCTTCCTTGGCGGTGTAGACGACGAGATCCTCGTCGTCATCATCGTCATCGAGCTCGAACTCGTCGTCCTCGTCCTCGTCATCTTCGTCGTCGTCAGCCGGAGCCGCGGCCGGCTTCGCGGAGGCCGCCGCCGCGGGCGGACCGGCCACGGCTACGGGCTTCTTCTTCAGCTCGGGATCGTCAGCCGGTCGATTCGGATCGTCCGATGCAGGAGGCCTTGATGCAGGAGGTCTTGGCGCCATGAAACCAACCGATGCTCCACGGCCGGCATGACCGCAAATCGAAACCGCAGGCGGCGAGCGCCGCGGCGCGATCCTATGCGATCAGGATGAATTCGGCAAAGCGTTTGGAACGGCCGCACCGCCCCACGATCGCGAGGACGCGCTGTCGCAGCCTTACAGTTGGTTGACGCAAGGTCGATCGCTTGCGTCAGAGCCGTCGATCGTTGCCGCTAGTCGTCGAGGTCGGACTCGACCTTGTCGAAGAACGAATAGCGCAGGCTGTCGGAGTCGGCGTACCACTGCCCCGGCCCCTTGTTGGCGGCCAGCGTCAGCGTCCACAACGCGTCGGTGCAGTCGCGGCGGTGCATCGACAGGTCGAAGCCGTTGCCGAAGAACAGTTCCGACCACTCCCACCAGGTGCCGAGCTTCTTCACCCCGCGCAACAGGTCGTAGCGATCGATCACCGCCGGCGCCATGTCCGAGGTCACTGACGCGAACACGACGCCGGTCTTGACCACGCGGTTGAGCTCGCGGACGCCGCGCACCACCTGCTTCTCGCCGAGATGGCACAGCGAGGTCTCGAACACGAAGTCGAACTCGTTGTCCTTGAATGGCATGTCGGCGATCGAACCGAGCTTGTTGTACTTCCTCAGCGCCTTCGGCGTCTTGCCGTGGATGTAGCGGTTGTTCTCGATGCCCCAGGCATCGATGCCGCGCTCGCGCAGCGCGCCGATCAGCTCGCCGCTGGCCGAGCCGGCGATCAGCAGCTTGTAGCCCTTCGCCCTGCCCCACACGGTCTTGATCAGGTCGGTCAGATAGGCCGGGTCGGTGAAGTCGCGCCAGACTTCGCTGTAGGGGCCGGCGCCGCGATAGTTCTCGAAATAGCTGCGGTCGATCTTGTCGGACCGCGCGCCCTCGTCCTGCGCGCGGGCGCGGCGCAGCCGCATCATCTCGGTGACGACGATGTCGGTCGCGGCATCGGAAGAATCCAGCAGCCCGTTCAGCGTCGAATCGAACAGATAGTCGCCGACGACCACGATGCCGGGATGCTGTTTCGGCTCGGGGCGATGGTTGGTCATGACGTCGCGCACCGGCAGGCCGCCCGGCAGCGCGTTGACCGAGGACAGCCAGCGATGGATCTTGCCCTCGAGGAAGTGCTCGCGGGCATCGCCGAGCGAGGCCGGCAGCGACTTCAACGCGGCGTCGATCAGCTCCTGGTCGGAGAGATTTGCGAAGGCCAGCGCATCGGAGCCCGCGATCAGCCAGTTCAGCACGCCGTGCCTGCCGACGTCGTGGCGCGCGCCCTCGTTGTAGACGCAGCAGCCGCCGAACGCTTCCGACATGAACCAGGCGCCCGGGATCTTCTCGCCCCAGAACGGCTCGTCGAACAGGATCGAGACGCGCAGATAATGCGCCGGCCGGTCGAAATAGGCGACGTGCTTGACCATCGACTTGCGCAGCTCTTCGCCGTCCCAGCGCATGGTCGCGAGCCAGGAGTGCGGCAGGCACACCAGCACGAGGTCGAAGTCGCGCGTCTCCGGCCCCTTGCCGTTCATCATGTTGAGCTGGTAGCGGCCCTGCTCGGTCTTGCCGACCTTGAGCACGCGATGGTTGAGCTGGATGTCGGCATTGACTTCGGAGCGCAGGCAATCGATCAGCTGCTCGTTGCCGTTCTGGATCGAATACAGGCCGATATAACCGTCGACGTCCATCACGTAGTTCTTCAGCGCGTTGAGGCCGTTGGTGTTGTGGCTCTCGGTCGCGAGATCGGAGCGCGCCATCACCTTGAAGAACCGCTTGGCGGTCGCGTCCTCGACCTCCTCGTCGAGGACCTGCTCGGCGGTCTTGTAGGCCCACGGATGCTCGTTGTCGTGGGATCCGACGCCTTCGTAATATTCGATCGGCGACACCAGCTCGGTGCAGCGCTTGCGGAACGCCTCGATCGCGGCCGCGGTCTTCGCCCCGTATTTGCGGCGCATGCCGGGAACGTCGGCCAGCAGCTCGCCGTCGAGCTGCACCTGCTCGGCATCCATCGGGATCGTCTGCAGCCCGAAATGCTGGATCAGCTCGCGCAGCGGGTCCGGACCCGTCATCGAGTAGTCATAGATCTCGGCAACGCCGGCCTCATACATCGCAGGCGCGCTGTCGAATTTGCGCGTGACGATCTTGCCGCCGAGGCGGTTCGACGCCTCGAAGATGGTGATGCGGCAGAGGTCGCCGAGTTTGCGCTTCAAATACCAGGCGCTCATCAGCCCCCCGGGGCCGCCGCCTACAATAGCCAAGTCGAGCATATCGATTCCGTCGTCTCCGGCGCGAGCCAAACGGCCGGTCTAAGTCACCCTAGCAAAGGCACTTTTTTGCCTGAAGGAAAGATGAACAAACTGCGTCCCTGCACCGCAGCAGGGAAAGAAAGCAGCAAAAAGGCCGGCTAAGCGCCGGCCTTCTCGCCATATCCGTAGTCTTGCGGATGCCTATTCCGCGGGCGGCAGCGCCAGCGGCTCGGCTTCCGGAGCCGTCGGCACGATCGCCGCCTGCTGCTTCTCGCGCTCGTCGAGGATCAGCTTGTCGCGCTTGACCGCGACTTCGCGGATCCGCGCCATCGAGGCGCCGGTGCCGGCCGGGATCAGGCGGCCGACAATGACGTTCTCCTTGAGGCCTTCGAGCGGGTCGATCTTGCCGTTGACGGCAGCCTCGGTGAGCACGCGCGTGGTCTCCTGGAACGACGCCGCCGAGAAGAACGAGCGGGTCTGCAAGCTCGCCTTAGTGATGCCGAGCAGAACCGGCGTACCCGTGGCGGGCTTCTTGCCCTCCTCCTTGGCCTTGGTGTTGAGCGCGTCGAACTCGATCTTGTCGACCTGCTCGCCCGAGATCATGTCGGTGTCGCCCTGGTCGGTGACCTCGACCTTCTGCAGCATCTGACGGACAATCACCTCGATGTGCTTGTCGTTGATGAGCACGCCCTGCAACCGGTAGACCTCCTGGATTTCGTTGACCAGATAGGCAGCGAGCTCCTCGATGCCCTTGATCGCCAGGATGTCGTGCGGCGCCGGATTGCCTTCGACGATGAAATCGCCCTTTTCGACGATGTCGCCGTCCTGAAGGTGGATGTGCTTGCCCTTCGGGATCAGGTACTCGCGCGGCTCCTCGGTCTTGTCCATCGGCTCGATCGAGATGCGGCGCTTGTTCTTGTAGTCGCGGCCGAAGCGGATCGTTCCCGCGGTCTCCGCGATGATCGCCGCATCCTTCGGCTTGCGAGCCTCGAACAGTTCCGCCACCCGCGGCAGACCGCCGGTGATGTCACGCGTCTTGGCGCTCTCGGTCGAGATACGCGCCAGGATGTCGCCGGGCATCACCTTGCCGCCGATGTCGACCGACAGAATGGCGTCGACCGACAGCATGTAGCGGGCATCGCCGCCACGCGCGAGCTTCATCACCTTGCCGTCCTTGCCCTTGACCACGATGGCCGGGCGCAGGTCCGAACCGCCGCGCGTCGTGCGCCAGTCGATGACCACGCGCTTGGCGATACCGGTCGATTCGTCGAGCGTTTCCGAGATCGACTGGCCTTCCACCAGATCCTCGAAACCGATCGTACCCTCGACTTCGCTCAGCACCGGGCGGGTATAGGGATCCCACTCGGCGATGCGCTGGCCACGCTTGACCATGTCGCCTTCGTCGACATGCATCTTCGAACCGTACTGGATACGGTGGGTTGCACGCTCGGTGCCGTCGGCATCGACGATCGCAACGACCATGTTGCGGACCATCGCGACCAGGCTGCCTTCGCTGTTGCGGGCGATGGCCTTGTTCTTGATCACGATCTTGCCGTCGAAGTTCGATTCGACGAACGACTGCTCGTTGAGCTGGGCGGCGCCGCCGATGTGGAACGTGCGCATCGTCAGCTGCGTGCCGGGCTCACCGATCGACTGCGCCGCGATGACGCCGACGGCCTCACCGTGGTTGACCGGGGTGCCGCGGGCCAGGTCGCGGCCGTAGCACTTGGCGCAGATGCCGTTGATCAGCTCGCACGTCAGTGCCGAACGGATCTTCACTTCCTGGATGCCGGCCTGCTGGATCGCGTCGACGTGGCTCTCCTCCATCAACGTGTCGCGCTTGACGACGACCTCGTTGGTGGCGGGATCGCGCACGTCATCGCAGGCCACGCGGCCCAGGATGCGCGAGCCGAGCGAGGCGACCACGGTGCCGGCGTCGACGATGGCGCGCATCTTGATGCCGAGCGTGGTGCCGCAATCGGTCTGCGTGATGATGCAGTCCTGCGCGACGTCGACCAGACGGCGGGTCAGGTAGCCCGAGTTCGCGGTCTTCAACGCGGTGTCCGCGAGGCCCTTGCGGGCGCCGTGGGTCGAGTTGAAGTACTCGAGCACCGACAGACCTTCCTTGAAGTTGGAAATGATCGGCGTCTCGATGATCTCGCCCGACGGCTTGGCCATCAGGCCGCGCATGCCGGCGAGCTGGCGCATCTGGGCCGGCGAACCACGCGCACCGGAGTGCGCCATCATGTAGATCGAGTTGATGTCGGCATCCGCGCCCGCCGCCGTCTTCTTGGTGGACGAGATCTCCTTCATCATCGCCTTGGCGACTTCTTCACCGGCCTTCGACCAGGCGTCGACGACCTTGTTGTACTTCTCGCCATGGGTGATCAGGCCGTCATTGTACTGCTGCTCGAAATCCTTCGCCAGCGTACGGGTCTGGTCCACGATCTTCCACTTCGACGCCGGCACGACCATGTCGTCCTTGCCGAACGAGATGCCCGCCTTGAAGGCGTTGTAGAAGCCGAGCGCCATGATGCGGTCGCAGAAGATCACAGTCTCCTTCTGACCGCAGTGACGGTAGACCTGGTCGATCACGCCGGAGATCTCGCGCTTGGTCATCAGCTTGTTGATGATGTCGTACGAGATCTTGGTGCTCTTCGGCAGCAGATTGCCGAGCATGACGCGGCCGGCGGTGGTTTCGATCCACCGCTTCGACATCTTGCCTTCCTCGTCCATGCCTTCCCACCGGTACTTGATCTTGGTGTGGAGGTGGATGACCTTCGAATGCAGGGCGTGCTCGAGCTCGGCCATGTCGCCGAAGATCTTGCCTTCGCCGGGCAGGCCTTCGCGCATGATCGAGACGTAGTAGAGGCCGAGCACGATGTCCTGCGACGGCACGATGATCGGCTGGCCGTTCGCCGGATGCAGGATGTTGTTGGTCGACATCATCAGGACGCGCGCTTCCAGCTGCGCTTCGAGCGACAGCGGAACGTGCACGGCCATCTGGTCGCCGTCGAAGTCGGCGTTGAAGGCGGCGCAGACCAGCGGATGCAACTGGATCGCCTTGCCTTCGATCAGCACCGGCTCGAACGCCTGGATGCCCAGGCGATGCAGCGTCGGCGCGCGGTTGAGCAGCACCGGATGCTCGCGGATCACCTCGTCGAGGATATCCCAGACCTCCGGACGCTCCTTCTCGACCAGCTTCTTGGCCTGCTTCACCGTGGTGGACAGGCCCTTGGCGTCGAGCCGCGAGTAGATGAACGGCTTGAACAGCTCGAGCGCCATCTTCTTCGGCAGGCCGCACTGATGCAGGCGCAGCTCGGGACCGACCACGATCACCGAACGGCCCGAATAGTCGACGCGCTTGCCGAGCAGGTTCTGGCGGAACCGGCCCTGCTTGCCCTTCAGCATGTCGGCGAGCGACTTCAAGGGCCTCTTGTTGGCGCCGGTGATGACGCGGCCGCGGCGGCCGTTGTCGAACAGCGCGTCGACGGCCTCCTGCAGCATGCGCTTTTCGTTGCGGATGATGATGTCGGGCGCGCGCAGCTCCATCAGCCGCTTCAGGCGGTTGTTGCGGTTGATGACGCGGCGATACAGGTCGTTGAGGTCCGAGGTCGCGAACCGGCCGCCGTCGAGCGGCACCAGCGGACGCAGGTCCGGCGGAATCACCGGAACCACCGTCATGATCATCCATTCCGGCTTGTTGCCGGAGACGCGGAAGGCCTCGACGATCTTCAGACGCTTGGCGAGCTTCTTGTGCTTGATGTCGGAGTCGGTCTCCGCCATGTCGGCACGCAGCGTCGCCTCGAGCTTCTCGAGCTCGAGACCCTTCAGCAGCTCGCGGATCGCCTCGGCGCCGATCATGGCGGTGAAGCTGTCCTGGCCGTATTCGTCCTGGGCCTTCAGATACTCGTCTTCCGACAGCAGCTGACGGTCCTTCAGCGCAGTCAGACCCGGCTCGAGCACGACGTAGTATTCGAAGTACAGGATCCGCTCGAGATCCTTCAGCGTCATGTCGAGCAGAAGGCCGATGCGCGACGGCAGCGACTTCAGGAACCAGATGTGGGCAACGGGAGCTGCCAGCTCGATATGGCCCATGCGCTCGCGCCGGACGCGCGACAGCGTCACCTCGACCGAGCACTTCTCGCAGATGATGCCCTTGTACTTCATCCGCTTATACTTGCCGCACAAGCACTCGTAGTCCTTGATCGGCCCGAAGATGCGCGCGCAGAACAGGCCGTCGCGCTCCGGCTTGAAGGTACGGTAGTTGATGGTCTCCGGCTTCTTGATCTCGCCGTAGGACCAGGACAGAATCTTCTCCGGAGACGCGATCGAAATCCGGATCTGGTCGAAGACCTGGGCCGGCGTCGTCGGATTGAAAAGATTCATAATCTCTTGATTCATGGTCTTCTCCTCGCGTGCCGATCGTCACCGGCAGCAAATTCGAAAGTTTTATTCAGCGCGCACCCCACTCAACGTCCGGGCGGGGCGCGAAGGCCCGGCGCTTGCGCGCCGGGCGTCAATCACAAGCGTTACTCGGCGGCTTCCGACGTCGGCGCCGGTCCCACCTTGGAATTGTGCAGGTCGACGTTGAGGCCGAGCGAGCGCATTTCCTTGACCAGCACGTTGAACGATTCCGGAATGCCGGCCTCGAAGGTGTCGTCGCCGCGCACGATTGCCTCGTACACCTTGGTACGGCCCGCGACGTCGTCCGACTTCACGGTCAGCATCTCCTGCAGCGTGTAGGCGGCGCCGTAGGCTTCCAGCGCCCAGACCTCCATTTCGCCGAAGCGCTGGCCGCCGAACTGCGCCTTGCCGCCCAGCGGCTGCTGGGTCACGAGCGAGTACGGACCGATCGAACGCGCGTGGATCTTGTCGTCCACGAGATGGTGCAGCTTGAGCATGTAGATGTAGCCCATCGTCACCTTGCGATCGAACGCATCGCCGGTGCGGCCGTCATAGACGGTCGACTGGCCGGAGGCGTCGAAGCCCGCGAGCTTCAGCATCTCCTCGATGTCGGCTTCCTTGGCGCCGTCGAACACCGGCGTCGCGATCGGCACGCCGTGGCTCAGATTGCGGCCGAGTTCGACCAGCTCGTTGTCGTTCAGCGACTTGATGGTTTCATCCTCGCCGTAGATCTTCTTCAGGGTCTCGCGCAACGGCTTGAGATCCTGCTTCTGATAGTAGGCGTCGATGGTCTGGCCGATGCGCTTGCCGAGGCCGGCGCAGGCCCAACCGAGATGGGTCTCGAGGATCTGACCGACGTTCATGCGCGACGGCACGCCGAGCGGATTGAGCACGATGTCGGCATGGGTGCCGTCCTCGAGGAACGGCATGTCCTCGATCGGCACGATCTTCGACACCACGCCCTTGTTGCCGTGACGGCCGGCCATCTTGTCGCCGGGCTGGATCTTGCGCTTCACCGCGACGAAGACCTTGACCATCTTCATCACGCCGGGCGGCAGCTCGTCGCCACGCTGCAGCTTCTCGACCTTGTCGAGGAAGCGCTGCTCGAGGCCCTTCTTCGACTCGTCGTACTGCTTCCGCATGGCCTCGATCTCGGCCATCAGCTTGTCGTTCGGCGAGGCGAACAGCCACCACTGCGACTTCGGATACTCGTCGAGCACCGCACGGGTGATCTTGGTGTCCTTCTTGAAGCCCTTCGGGCCGGCGATGCCCTGGCGGTTCTCCAGGAGCTCGGCGAGACGGTTGTAGACGTTGCGGTCCAGGATCGCCTGCTCGTCGTCGCGGTCCTTGGCCAGACGCTCGATCTCTTCCCGCTCGATCGCCAGCGCACGCTCGTCCTTGTCGACGCCGTGGCGGTTGAACACGCGGACTTCCACGATGGTGCCCTGCACGCCCGGAGGCACCCGCAGCGAGGTGTCGCGGACGTCGGAGGCCTTCTCGCCGAAGATGGCGCGCAGCAGCTTCTCTTCCGGCGTCATCGGGCTCTCGCCCTTCGGCGTGATCTTGCCGACCAGGATGTCGCCGGCGCGGACTTCCGCACCGATGTAGACGATACCGGCTTCGTCGAGGTTCTTCAGCGCTTCTTCCGAGACGTTCGGAATGTCGCGGGTGATTTCCTCGGGCCCGAGCTTGGTGTCGCGGGCCATCACCTCGAACTCCTCGATATGGATCGAGGTGAAGACGTCGTCCTTCACGATCCGCTCGGAGAGCAGGATCGAGTCTTCGAAGTTGTAGCCGTTCCACGGCATGAACGCGACCAGCACGTTGCGGCCGAGCGCGAGTTCGCCGAGATCGGTCGACGGACCGTCAGCGATGATGTCGCCCTTCTTGACGATGTCGCCGACCTTCACCAGCGGACGCTGGTTGATGCAGGTCGACTGGTTGGAGCGCTGGTACTTCATCAGCCGGTAGATATCGACGCCCGACTTGGTCGGATCGAGATCCTCGGTGGCGCGGATCACGACGCGGGTGGCGTCGATCTGGTCGATCACGCCCGAGCGGCGCGCGGCAATCGCCGCGCCGGAGTCACGGGCGACCACGCCTTCCATGCCGGTGCCGACGAACGGCGCCTCGGCGCGAACCAGCGGCACCGCCTGGCGCTGCATGTTCGAGCCCATCAGCGCGCGGTTGGCGTCGTCGTTCTCGAGGAACGGGATCAGCGCCGCGGCGACCGAAACCAGCTGCTTCGGCGACACGTCCATGTAGTCGACCTTGTCCGGCGTCACCGGCAGCACTTCGCCGGCGTGACGGCAGACCACCAGATCGTCGGTGAAGCGACCCTTGGCGTCGAGCGGCACGTTGGCCTGCGCGACGCGATAGCGGCCCTCTTCCATCGCCGACAGATAGACCACCTCGTCGGTGACCCGGCCGTCCTTGATCTTGCGATAGGGCGTCTCGACGAAGCCGTACTTGTTGACGCGCGCGAACGTCGCCAGCGAGTTGATCAGGCCGATGTTCGGACCTTCCGGCGTCTCAATCGGGCAGATACGGCCGTAATGCGTCGGATGCACGTCGCGGACTTCGAAGCCGGCTCGCTCGCGGGTCAGACCGCCCGGGCCGAGCGCCGACAGCCGCCGCTTGTGGGTGATCTCCGACAGCGGGTTGGTCTGGTCCATGAACTGCGACAGCTGCGAGGAACCGAAGAACTCGCGCACCGCGGCGGCCGCGGGCTTGGCGTTGATCAGGTCCTGCGGCATCACGGTGTCGATATCGACGCTCGACATGCGCTCCTTGATCGCGCGCTCCATGCGGAGCAGGCCGATCCGGTACTGGTTCTCCATCAGCTCGCCGACCGAGCGCACCCGGCGGTTGCCGAGGTGGTCGATGTCGTCGATCTCGCCCTTGCCGTCGCGCAGGTCGACCAGCGTCTTGATCACCGCCAGGATGTCTTCCTTGCGCAGCGTGCGATGGGTGTCGGGCGCATCGAGCTCGAGGCGCATGTTCATCTTGACGCGGCCGACCGCGGAGAGGTCGTAGCGCTCGGCATCGAAGAACAGCGACTGGAACATCGCCTGCGCCGAATCCAGCGTCGGCGGCTCGCCCGGACGCATCACGCGGTAGATGTCGAACAGCGCGTCCTCGCGCGTCATGTTCTTGTCGGCCGACAGCGTGTTGCGGATGTAGGCGCCGACATTGACGTGGTCGATGTCGAGCAGCGGCAGGTCCTTGTAGCCCTGCTCGTTCAGCACCTTGAGCGACTTCTCGGTGATCTCCTCGCCGGCCTCGGCGTAGATCTCGCCGGTCTTCGGGTTGACGAGGTCCTCGGCAAGATAGTTGCCGACGAGTTCCTCGTCCGACATCCGCAGCGCCTTGAGGCCCTTCTCCTGCAACTGGCGCGCCTGGCGCACGGTCAGCTTCTTGCCGGCCTCGAGCACCACCTTGCCGGTGTCGGCGTCGATCAGGTCGTTGACGGTCGAATAGCCGCGGAAGCGGTTGGCATCGAACGGCACGCGCCATCCGTCCTTGGTCCGCTTGTAGGTGATCTTCTTGTAGAAGGTCGACAGGATCTGCTCGCCGTCGAGACCGAGCGCGTACATCAGCGAGGTCACGGGAATCTTGCGGCGGCGGTCGATGCGCGCGAACACGATGTCCTTGGCGTCGAACTCGATGTCGAGCCAGGAACCGCGATACGGAATCACGCGCGCGGCAAACAACAGCTTGCCGGACGAATGGGTCTTGCCCTTGTCGTGGTCGAAGAACACGCCGGGCGAACGGTGCATCTGCGAGACGATGACGCGTTCGGTGCCGTTGACGACGAAGGTGCCGTTCATCGTCATGAGCGGGATATCGCCCATGTAGACGTCCTGCTCCTTGATGTCCTTGACCGACTTGGCGCCGGTTTCCTCATCGATATCGAACACGATGAGGCGCAGCGTCACCTTGAGCGGCGCAGCGAAGGTCATGCCGCGCTGGCGGCACTCGTCGACGTCATATTTCGGCTGCTCGAACTCGTAGCGCACGAATTCCAGCATCGAGGTGCCGGAGAAGTCCGAGATCGGGAACACCGAGCGGAACACCGCCTGCAGGCCCTCATCGAGGCGACCGCCGGCCGGCTCGTCGACCATCAGGAACTGGTCATAGGACGCCTTCTGAACCTCGATGAGGTTCGGCATCTCGGCGACTTCCTTGATGTGACCGAAAAACTTGCGTACGCGTTTGCGACCGGTGAATGTCTGCTGCGCCATCGTGGCCTCTCATTTTCGTCGCCTTTGTGGGGCGAACCTTCCGGGAGCGACTGCCATCGGCCCCGGGTTGAATTTCGAATCGTCCCGAAGGAACGAAGCGCAAAGTCAGGAATTAAATCCCCGGCCCGGCCCCCATTGCCTCCAAAACGCAAAACGACGCGCGGGGCGCATCACTGCACCCGCTCGTCCAAACGCTCCGCTTTACGGACTGAAAAAGCCCGAAATCTGACTGTCTCCCAACGGCTTCCGCCAGGGACCCTGCCGCCCCCGCCGCCTACCGTGTTTTTCCGCTGCCAACCCGATATGGGATGGCAATAAAGGAGATTCGAGGGTTAAGTCCACGGATCCCCACACTTTTTTGTGTCCAACGCGCCACGCGACAACCTGTCGCACGGCGTTTGCATGGCCCGGGAGCGCCCAGAGGCGCTCCCGGATCGCGTATTACTTGAGCTCGACCTTGGCGCCAGCCTTCTCGAGCTGGGCCTTGATCTTGTCGGCTTCTTCCTTGTTGACGCCTTCCTTGACGGGCTTCGGAGCGCCTTCGACGAGGTCCTTGGCTTCCTTCAGGCCCAGGCCGGTGATGGCGCGGACTTCCTTGATGACTTCGATCTTCTTGTCGCCGGCCGAGGCCAGCACGACGGTGAAGTCGGTCTTCTCTTCAGCCGGAGCAGCGGCAGCGCCACCAGCAGCCGGGCCGGCAACCGCGACGGCGGCAGCGGCGGACACGCCCCACTTTTCTTCGAGGAGCTTGGCGAGTTCGGCCGCTTCGAGCACGGTGAGGCTCGAGAGGTCGTCGACGATTTTCTGCAGATCAGCCATTGTTCAGTTCCTTAAACGTTTGGTTCGAACCAGGTTTGAGATTAGCGAAGGGGTCAGGCCGCTTCGCCCTTTGAGGCATGAGCCTGAATGACGCGTGCGAGCTTGGCCGCGGGCGCGTTGGAGAGCTGAGCAAGCTTGGTCGCCGGCGCCACGATGAGGCCAACGATCTTGCCGCGCAGTTCGTCGAGCGACGGCAGTGAGGCAAGCGCCTTCACGCTGTCGACATTCAGGACGGTTTTACCCATCGAGCCGCCGAGGATGACGAACTTCTCGTTCGCCTTGGCGAATTCGATGGCAACCTTTGGCGCCGCAACCGGATCGTTCGAGGTAGCGATCACGGTCGGCCCCTTCAGCAGGGAGCCGATGGCAGCGACGTCAGTGCCTTCAAGAGCAATTTTGGCGAGACGGTTCTTCGAGACCTTCACCGACGCACCCGCCTGCTTCATCTGCATGCGCAGCTTCTGCATCTGGGCCACAGTGAGGCCGGAATAATGAGCAACGATCGCAACCGACGTGGTCTTGAAGACCTCGTTAAGTTGTTCGACCGACTCTTTTTTTGCCGCTCGTTCCACAGCAAGCTCTTTCCGGTTGGCGGCCTTTCCGCGAAGGTCGGGACCGCCGGGTTGCACCCATCGTCCCGCCCTAAACCTGATCCGCAGGGTACAAGACCCTTCGGACATGCCGGGCAAGACGACATCTAGAAGCCTGCCCTCCCAGAGCCTTGCGGCCATGGGCTGTCGAGGTTCGAACCAAACCAGCTTCCCAGCCGCGACGGGTCGCGACGTGGAGCGCAAAATCCGGTCTTCACCCGTCTATGCAGGCCATGCGATTAAGCCGTTGAAAACACGAAGTTCTCGCGGGCGCCTGCAGTCTTGGACAGGATCGAGGCGCTTCAGCATGCTGAAGGCCCCTGCTCCCATTCCGTTCAGAGGCGACGGGTCTCCTTCCTTTCGAGCATCCTTGCGGGCATGCGGAAAGGAATGATCTCCTATCATCTCAGGTTTTCGGAATGCGAGCACGGACATGCCAGCAAGTGCCAGCACGCCCGGAAGGCGCTATGTAGCCGGTCCTGCCCGGCTTGCCAAGAGCAAATATTGGACCAAATTCATAGGGCGCCCGGGAACCGGTTCCGAGGCCCTAACCGCCAGCGCTCAGGTGCCGCCCACCTTATATGGCAGCGGCTTGCCGGCAAAGAACGCGTCGAGATTGGCGAGCACGCAGTCCTGCATCGCGACGTGCGATTCCAGGGTGTGGCCGCCGAGATGCGGCGACAGCACGACATTCGGCAGCGCCGTCAGCGCGCCGGGCGGATGCGGCTCCTGGGCGAACACGTCGAGGCCGGCGCCGGCGATTGTCCCATCGGTCAGTGCCGCGACCAGCGCGGTCTCGTCGAAGACGGACCCGCGCGAGATGTTGACGATAAAGCCGTCGCTGCCGAGCCGGCGCAGGATATCGGCGTTGACCGCATGCTCGGTCTCGGCGCCGGCGCGCACGGCGACCATCAATACGCTGCACCAATCGGCGAGCGCCTCCAGCGTCGGCAGGTAGTGATAGGGCACGTCGTGCTTCGAGCGGCTGAAATAGCCGACCTCGGTCTCGAACGCCGCGACGCGGGCGGCGATCTTGCGGCCGATCTCCCCCATGCCGTAGACGCCGACCTTGCGGCCGCGCATGCCGGCCTGCGGCCGCATCATCGGCGAGGGCTTTGCCCCGGCCCAATCGCCGCTGCGGACATAATTGTCAGCCACCAAGAGCCGCCGCACCGACGCCAGCATCAAGGTGACCGCCGTGTCGGCGACGGAGGCCGCATTGGCACCCGGACTGTGGCCGACCACGATGCCACGGCGGGCGGCGGCGGCGAGGTCGACGCCGTCATAGCCGGTGCCGTAGCAGACGATCGCGCCGAGCTGCGGCAGCATATCCATGGCCTCGCCTCGGAGCGACGTGCCACCCGCGGTGATCATGGCCCTGACGTCGGCGAGCTCGGCCGCCGGGAAAGCTTCGTCCAGCCGCTTGCCGGCTGCGTTCAACAGCTCATAGCGCTCGCCGAAGCGGATCAGTTGGGCCTTGGGAAAGCGCGAATAGACCAGGACCTTATCGGGCATTGTTCTTATTCCCTGCGAGAGGCTTCAGACATTGTCTTGACACGCATCTTCACGCGAACCGGCAGCTGCTTCGCGCTTTGGCAAAAAAAAAGGGCGGAACCGGTTGCCCGATCCCGCCCCTCTTTATCTCGTCACGCTCGAAGGCCTCAGCCGAGGATGGTGCCCGGCTCGACCTTCACGCCCGGGCCCATGGTGGAGGACACCGCAACGCGCTGGATGTAGGTGCCCTTGGAACCCGCCGGCTTCGCCTTGGAGACGGCGTCGGCCAGCGCCTTGACGTTCTCGACCAGCTTGTCCTCGGAGAACGAGGCCTTGCCGATGCCGGCCTGCACGATGCCGGCCTTCTCGACGCGGAACTCGACCGAGCCGCCCTTGGCGCCCTTCACGGCGTTGGCGACGTCCATGGTCACGGTGCCGATCTTCGGGTTCGGCATCATGCCGCGCGGGCCGAGCACCTTACCGAGGCGGCCGACCAGCGGCATCATGTCGGGGGTGGCGATACAACGATCGAAATCGATCGCACCGCCCTGCACCTTCTCGACCAGGTCTTCGGCACCGACGACGTCGGCTCCGGCGGCCTTGGCTTCCTCAGCCTTGGCGCCGCGGGCGAACACGCCGACGCGCAGCGTGCGGCCGGTGCCGTTCGGCAGGTTGACGACGCCGCGGACCATCTGGTCGGCGTGGCGCGGGTCGACGCCGAGATTGATCGCGATCTCGATCGTCTCGTCGAACTTCGACTTGGCACGCTCCTTGACCATCTTGATGGCATCCGCGAGCGGATAGAGCTTCTCGCGATCGACGCCCTCGCGGGCCTTCTTCAAACGCTTTCCGATTGCCATGGCCCGTTACCCCGCAACTTCCAGACCCATCGAGCGGGCAGAGCCCTCGACCATCTTCATGGCCGATTCGATGGTGTCGCAATTCAAGTCCTTCATCTTCTTCTCGGCGATCTCGCGCACCTGCGCCTTGGTCACCTGGCCGGCCTTGTCGCGGCCCGGCGCCTTCGATCCGGACTGGATCTTGGCAGCCTGCTTGAGGAAGTAGGACATCGGAGGGGTCTTCATCTCGAAGGTGAAGGACCGGTCCGCATAGATGGTGATGATCACCGGGATCGGGGTGTTCTTCTCTTCCTTCTGGGTCTGCGCGTTGAACGCCTTGCAGAACTCCATGATGTTCAGACCGCGCTGACCAAGCGCGGGACCGATCGGGGGCGAAGGATTCGCCGCACCGGCCGGGACCTGAAGCTTCAGGTATCCGGTCACTTTCTTTGCCATTTATCACTCCTGTTGTGCCGGACGGGGCCGGCGGTTTCAGGTTCCGTGGTTCGGTTGAAGGGGCTGGCGACCGCCTCCTCCCTCCCACGGCCTCTCAATTGACGCGGGGCATATACCCCACGCCGTCCGGTCAGACCACCTTTTCGACCTGACCGAATTCCAGTTCCACCGGGGTCGCGCGGCCGAAGATCGACACCGCGACCTTCACGCGCGAGCGCGCCTCGTCGATTTCTTCCACCACGCCCGAGAACGAGGCGAACGGGCCGTCGGCCACGCGCACATTCTCGCCGATTTCGAACGACACCGACGCCTTCGGACGCTCCACACCCTCCTGCACCTGGTGCAGGATCCGCATCGCCTCGGATTCCGAGATCGGCATCGGCTTGTTTTCCGCGCCGAGGAAGCCGGTCACCTTCGGGGTGTTCTTGATCAGATGGAACGCCTCGTCGGTCAGCTTCATCTTCACCAGCACATAGCCCGGGAAGAACTTGCGCTCGGCGTCGATCTTGCGGCCGCGGCGCACCTCGGTGACCTTCTCGGTCGGCACCAGCACCTGCTCGAACAGCTCTTCCAGCCCGCGCTGCTTGGCCTGCTCGCGGATCGATTCCGCGACCTTCTTCTCGAAGTTCGAATAGGCGTGAACGATGTACCAGCGCTTGTCCATCAATTGAGTTCCCATGCTCATCAGTGGATGCCCAGTATCAGGGTGATGAGATAGCGGATGATCTGATCCGCGGCGAAGAAGAAGATCGAGGCCAGCGCCACCATCACGAACACCATGATGGTGGTGATGGTCGTCTCGCGGCGCGTCGGCCAGGTGACCTTGGCGGTCTCCGAGCGCACTTCCTGCAGGAATTTGAACGGGCTGAAAGCCATCGTGAGATCCGCGTCCGTCTCCGGACGATTGCAACGTTTCAAGGAATCCGAACAGCCGACCTTGCGGACCCAGCCCTCGTTTGGAAGGTTGAGCCGATAGACGAGCTCGAATGTTCGGGGAATTAGGCCGCGCCGGATATCCGCCATCAAAGCGGGCCGGCTGCGAGTGCCGGGTATCTACTGCGGGATCGGCCAAACGTCAAGGTCGCCGGGGTCGCGCCCGGCCCGGCCGGCTTTCGCTCGGACGGAACGGGCCACCTGAAATCAAGGACTTAGCCAGGGGCGCGCGCGAAGCTTGCCCCGCCTAGGCCAAGACGGGCTTCGGCGGCAGCAGCAGCGAGACCCGCAATCCGCTCGGCTCTCCCGGATTCAGTTCGATGCGGCCCCCGTGGCGCTTGGCGATATCCTGTGCAATCGACAGCCCGAGCCCGAAGCCGCTGCTGTCCTGCCGTGCGCTGTCTGCCTTGAAGAAGGGCTCGAACACCTTGTCGCGCAGCGCCGGCGGAATGCCGGGTCCGTCGTCAACCACCTCGATCTCGATGTGGTCGGATGCCGTGGGCCGCAGCGCCACCATGACCGTGCTGCCGTGCTTGACCGCGTTCTCCACGATATTGGTGACGGCGCGCGACAGCGCGCGGGGCCGGCAGGCATAAGGCAAGCGCGCCGGCCCCGCATAAGATACCGCGTGGCCGGTATCGGCGAACTCCGAACAGATGGTCTGCAGGAAACTCGGCAGGTCGATGCACGAGACCGCCTCCGAGCGCGCATCCTCGCGGAGATACTCCAGCGTCTCATTGATCATGCGCGTCATCTTGGCGACATCGCCCAGCATCGCCGGGCGCAGGTCATCGTCGCCGACGCGCTCGGCGCGCAGCCTGAGTCGGGTCAGCGGCGTCCGCAGGTCGTGACTGATTGCGGCCAGCATCCGGGTGCGGTCGTCGAGCAGCGCGCGGATCCGGGTGCGCATCTCGTTCAGGGCGTCGGCGACCAGGGCGATCTCGAGCGGACCACGCCGCCGCAGCACCTCGGGAGCCCGCGGCGAGCGGCCGAACGAGGTCGCGGCGCGCGCGACGTCCGCCAGCGGCGCGATCACCCAGCGCACCGCATAGATCGACAGCAGCAGCATGGAGATCAACACGATGATCGCCCCCGCGGCGACCGGGCGGACCAGAGTGGACCAGAGGCCGCCCTTGACCGCGACGTCGGCCATCAACGCGTTGCCGTCGTCGAGCCTCACGATCACCTGCGACGACGAGCCTGCCGGATGGCGCAGGTCTTCCAGCAACTCAATTCCGGGCTCGGCCGCCAGTTGCCGAAACGCTCTCATGGAAAACGGCCGCGTCTCTGCGGCGGTTCGAGGCACGAGTTCGCTCAAGGCGACGCGCCGGACGTCGAGACCGCCGCGCCTGGCTGCGGCGAGCAGGTCATCCGCATCGGCCGGCGTCTTCGAGGACCGCACAAGCTGCGTGAGCTCCGCGACCCGGCCCGCAAGAAACTTCTGCGTGTCGGTGATCGAGGGAGAATCGAACAGAAAAATGACGGTCACCGCAGCGAGCGTGATGCCGACCAATTCGGAGAGCGCGACGAGGCTCATGAGTTGCGCAGCGACGCTGCGCGGCATCAGCCGCTGCGCCCATCCCATCATATCTGCTCGACCGCCGGCGTGAACTGGTAGCCGCCGAGCCGCACCGTCTTGATCATGGAGCGGTCCTTCGGATCCGGTTCGATCTTCTGCCTGATGCGGCTGATATGAACGTCGACGCTGCGCTCGACCGATGCGATCAGGCCGCCGAAGGCCTGCTCGATCAGTTGCTCGCGTGACAGCACCCGTCCCGGGTTGCGGCAGAACGTCAGCAACAGGTCGAATTCGGCGCCGGTCAGCGTGATCCGGACGCCAGCGGGGTCATGCAGTTCGCGCGTGGTGGGATTGATGCGCCATCCGGCGAAGGTCATGGGACGCGGTCGGGAGCGCGACGCCGAGCCGCTCTCGACACGGCGTAGCAACGCACGGATGCGGGCCACCACCTCGCGCGAGTTGAAGGGCTTGGTGACATAGTCGTCGGCACCGAGCTCGAGGCCGAGGATGCGGTCGATGTCCTCGCTCCGCGCCGTCACCATGATGATCGGTATAGAGGACGAGGTGCGCAGGCGCCGGCAGATGCTCAATCCATCCTCACCCGGCAACATCACGTCGAGCAGGATGAGGTCAAAGCTCTGGCGCTTGAGTAGCCCGTCCATCTCCGCGCCGGAACCAACCAGCACCGGCTCGAAGCCGTTGTCCTCGAGCACCTCGGCCAGCATGCGCGCGATATCGCCGTCGTCCTCGACGCAGAGGATGCGTGCATTGGCGACGGGGAAGGTCACGAGATCGTCTTCCAGGATTTGCATCACGGGATTTTAGAGGCGTCTGCCGCGGCTGCGCAGCGCGCAAATATTGCGTTTTGTTAAGCGTGCGCGGCCAAATGTGGCCCAAATAGGTCGCGGGGTTTCGCGGCCTACATCTGACTTAATATCTCTTAATCCCGACCTCGGCGGCCCTGCTCTATCGTGCCTGCGATCGTTCGTGGGGTGCGCGATCGTTCGAGGGGTGATATGAAAGTGGAGTTTCCGCCGGGCGCTGCCGCTGCTGCGCAGAGCACGGGCCCGGCGCGACGCGATGGCAAGCCCGATCCATCGGTCTCACTTGCCGGTGCGGCGCTTGCGATGATCCTGTTGTCGGGCTGCGCCAGCGCACCGATGACACGGGGCGGATCATTGGCATCCTACGACAATCTTGCGCAGTCCGATGGTTTGCTGGCGAAATCGCTGGTTCGCGTCAACAAGGACGACGTGCTTGCCGCGAAGACCGTGCGGATCGTCCCGACGACGTTCGCGCAGTCAGCTTCGCCGACACTTTCGCCAGAGCAGCGGCACCTGGTCGCCAACGCGATCGACCGGACGCTCTGCGTCGGCCTCAGCGATCGGCTTCAGGTCGTTGGCCCCGATCAGCCCGCCGATCTGACCGCGCACGCGCTGGTCACGCAGGCGGCGCCCACGGACGAGGTCGCGGCGGGCGCCTCCAAGGTGGTGAGCTTCCTGCCGACCGCACTCGGCGCGGGCGTGCCGATACCGGTGCCGCGCTTGCCGGTCGGGCTTGGCAGCCTGACGGTCGAGGCCGAAGTGCGCGACCAGGCCAGCCGCCAGCAGGCGGCGATGATCTGGGCCCGCGGCGCCAATTCATTCACCAACTCGCCGATGGTCTCCAGCGCCGGCGACGCCTACGATCTCGCCTCCTCATTCAGCGAGGACTTCAGCAAACTCGTCGTCACCGGCGCGACGCCATTCGGCAAGGCGCCGGAGCTGCCGTCGTTCGACAAGCTCGGCGCCTCGCTCGGCGGCAAGCCGAAATACGCGGCCTGCGAGGCGTTCGGCCGCAATCCCGGCCTGGTCGGCATGGCAGCCGGGAAACTTGGCTTGCCGCCGGAATGGTCGGACAAGGCGCCCGCGACGGCCGGCCAATAGCAAGGCGTTATCCCGCGAAGCTCTTCTGCACCGCCTGATCCAGCGTGGCACCGCCGACATAGCGCTGCCGCAGCTCGCGCTTCAGCAGCTTGCCGCTCGGATTCTTCGGCAGGCTCTCCACGAAGATGATCCGCTTCGGCACCTTGAAGTGGGCCATCGACGCCGCGCAGTGCGTGATGACGGCCTCGGCATCGAGGTTGTGGCCGGCCTTCACCACGACGATCGCGGTCACCGCCTCGATCCAGCGCGGATCGGGCAGCCCGACCACCGCGACTTCCGACACTCCAGGCAGCCGATAGATCGTCTCCTCGACCTCGCGGCTTGCGACATTCTCGCCGCCGCTCTTGATCATGTCCTTCACGCGATCGACGACCGTGATGTAGCCGCCGGCATCGACGGTTGCGAGATCGCCGGAATGAAACCAGCCGCCGGCAAACGCCGCCGCCGTCTTGGCCGGATCGTTGTAGTAGCCGGACAACAGATGCGGCGAACGGTGCACGATCTCGCCGACCTCCCCGACCGCAACGTCGGTCATGTCTGGCCTGACCACCCGCGTCTCGACATTGATCGCAGGCTTGCCGGCGGAGCCAGCGTTCGGCAGCTGGTCATCAGGCGACAGCACGGTCGCGAGCGGCGCGATCTCGGTCTGGCCGTAGAAATTCCAGAACTTCACCTCGGGCAGCCGGCGCTGCAATTCGAGCAGCACCTCGACAGGCATGATCGAGGCGCCGTAATAGCCCTTGCGCAGCGTCGACAGATCGGTGCGGTCGAAAGCGGGCGAGCGCAGCATCGCGATCCAGATCGTCGGCGGCGCGAAGAACGAGTTGATCTTGTGCGCCGCGATCAGCGCCAGGACATTGTCCGGCACCGGCTTGCCGGTGATGAGACTGGTGGCGCCGAGATAGATCGCGGGCCCCAGGAACACGTCGAGCTGCGCGCAATGATAGAGCGGCAGCGCGTGCAGCACGATGTCGTCGGTCGCCATGCCGCCGTCGATGATGCAACTGACATACTGCCACATCACGGCTTCATGGGTGAGGATCGCGCCCTTCGGCAGCGACTCCGTGCCACTGGTGTAGATGATCTGCGCGGGATCGCGGCTGTCGACCGAGGCATCCGGCGCCGAGGCGTCGCCGTGCAGGAGGCTGTCGAAGGTCGTGATGCCTTCGGGTGCTGTGGCCGGATCCTCGCCCGGCAACCAGATCAGGGTTTCGACCGCCGAGCCCTTGGCGGCCGCAGCGTGCGCCGTCTCGACGAAATCGGGCCCGACCGCGAGCAGCTTGGCACCGGAATTGGCGAGGATGAAATTGATCTCGTCGGGATTGAGCATGAAGTTGATCGGAACCAGGATGGCGCCGATTCGCGCCACGGCGAAGCGCAGCGCGGCGAAGCCGTGCGAATTGCGCGACAGCACCGCGATGCGATCGCCCTTCGCGACGCCGAGCGCGAGCAAGCCGCGTCCCAGCCGGTTGCAGATCGCGTCCATCTCCGCAAAGGTCCATCTCACCTCGCCGCAGATCAGCGCGGTCTTGTCGGGATAGCGCTTGGCCGACCGGCGCAGCAGATCGCCGATACTGTGCTCGCGGGCGCGCTGGATGGTTGCTGCGATGTTGTCGCTCATTTGTCCCTCCCGAATGTGCTTTTTGTCGTTGTCTCGTTGTCGCCGCGCCGCCGCTACTGCCGCGCCGCGTAGGCGTGTTCCATGTAGGTGTGCTCGACCGAGCGATCGAGCGAGGCGATCTTCTCGAAGCCGCGCCGCCAGTCCTGCAAGTGCCGCCGCGTCCACAGCACGCCGGCCTCCCTGTCGCGCCGCCTGATCGCCTCGAGGATGTGGCGATGCGCCTCGACAAGCCGGGCGCCGCCCTCAGGCACGCCACCGACGATCATCTCGGTGGTCGGGAAGAACAGCTGCGCGGCCGGCTCGCGGGCGAGCTGCAACACGCGATTCTGCGAAGCCTTGGCCATCAGCACATGGAATTCCGCATCGAGCTCGGCGAGACCGGCGGGATCGCCGACCACATCCGCGCTGCGCGCGAGATTGCCGGCGAGCTCGGCGATGTTCTCGTCGGTCGCGCGCTCCACCGCGCCCTCAACGCTTGCGACCTCCAGCGTCATCGAGGTCTCGAACAACTCGCGGAACGTGACCTCGTGCAGGATCAGCGCGCGCGACAATCGCGTGGCGAGCTTGTTGTAGCGCGGCAGGCAGGCCTGCAATCGGCGGCTGGAATCGCGGCGGATCAGCCCGCCCTCCTCGAGCACGCGAATGCCTTCGCGCACCGTCGAGCGGTTGACGCCGAACTGTTCGACCAGCTGCTGCTCGGTGCCGATCGGCTCGCCCGGCTTGATCCGGCCGTTGATGATCTCGCGTTCGATCGCGTCGGCGACCTTTTGATAGGCCGGCGCGACATCGATCCGGCGGAACAGCGGCGTGGCGGCCACTTTGGGCTCCCGATTGTCGTTTGTCGGACAAAGTGTAGGCGAAGGCTGTTCGAGCGTCAAATGCGTCATTTTCGGCCGGATTGTCGCACCACGCTGGCCAGAATTGACACCGGAACCGGGCAAACCTAGCTTTGTCGGACAAACAGATAAGAACATCCGGGGAGGTCCATCGTCATGAGATCCATCGCAACGAGTCTGTCCGCGGCCGGGCTGCTCGCCGCCATGCTGGCGGGGCCCGCGCTTGCGCAGCAGACGCCGCTCAAGATCGGCGTGCTGACCGATTTCCAGTCGGTCTATTCCGACATCGGCGGCGCCGGGAACGTCGAGGCCACCAAGATGGCGATCGAGGAGTTCGGCGGCTCGATGTTCGGCAAGCCGATCGAGCTCGTCACCGCCGATCCCCTCAACAAGGCCGACGTCGCCGCCACCATCACCCGCAAATGGTACGAGGCCGAGGGCGTCGACATGATCATCGACATGCCGACCTCGGCGACCGCGCTCTCCGGCATGGAGATGTCGAAGCAGTTCGAGAAGATCATGATCGTGACGGATGCGGCGAGCTCCGACATCACCGGCAAATCGTGCTCGCCCTACACGCTGCACTGGACCTACGACACCTACGCCAACGCCCACACCGTCGGCAGCGCGATCGTGAAGAACGGCGGGGACACCTGGTTCTTCATCACCGCCGACTATCTGTTCGGCCACTCGATCGAGCGCGACACCGGCGACGTGGTCCGTGCCGCCGGCGGCAAGGTGGTCGGCAGCGCGCGGCATCCGCTCAACACGCCGGATTTTTCGTCTTTCCTGCTGCAGGCGCAGGCGTCGAAGGCCAAGATCATCGGCCTCGCCAATGGCGGCGGCGATACCATCAACGCGATCAAGCAGGCCGCCGAATTCGGCGTCGTCGCCGGCGGGCAGAACCTCGCCGGCGTCGTGATGTTCATCTCCGACATCCACAGCCTCGGGCTGAAGCTCGCGCAGGGCCTGATCATCACCGAGGCCTACTACTGGGACCTCAACGACCGCACCCGCGCCTTCGGCAAGCGCTTCTTCGAGCGCATGAAGCGGACGCCGACCATGAACCAGGCCGCGACCTACAGCGCCACCCTGCACTACCTCAATGCGGTGAAGGCCGCCGGCACCAGGGAGACCAAGCCGGTCTTGGCCAAGATGCGCGCGACCCCGGTGCGCGACGCCTTCACCGACAACGGCGTGGTGCGCGAGGACGGCCGCATGGTGCACTCGATGTTCCTGTTCGAGGTCAAGAAGCCCGAGGAATCGAAGGCGCCGTGGGATTACTACAAGGTGCTCGCCGAGGTGCCCGGCGATCAGGCGTTCCGGCCGATGAAGGACGGCGGCTGCCCGCTGATCAAATAGCTGAGAACGATCATGGCCGGGGTCCAAGACCTCGGCCAAGACATTCAAATTATTAGCTAAAAGCTGGCAGGAGTGGCAGGGCTCGAACCTGCGACCCCCGGTTTTGGAGACCGGTGCTCTACCAATTGAGCTACACTCCTGCAGGGAACCGGCGTCGCCGCCGGTTCGCGCCGTTTCAAGCACAGGGCATGGCCGGTTTGCAAGGGCGAAGCGGTGAAGCTTCTGTTCATTGCAAAACTTCTGCGCCAAAGTTCGGCGATCACCCCGCGTCGGCGCCACGCCGCAAGAATCAAGAACCAGGGAGAGACCATGAACGTCCAGACCGCCACCAAGCACGCCGCCAGCCCAACCACCCCGTCCCTTCCCCTCGCCAAGCCCGACTCGATCGGGCTGTCGAGCACGCGGCTGCAGGCGATGTCCGACACCTTCAAGCGCGAGGTCGACAAGGGAACCGCGCCCGGCTTCACCGTGCTGGTGGCCCGCCGCGGCCAGATCGGCTGGTTCGAGGCCATCGGCCGGCAAAGCCCGACCGCCGCGGCACCGATGACCCATGACTCGATCTTCCGCATCTTCTCGATGACCAAGCCGATCGTCTCGGTCGGCATCATGCAGCTCTTGGAGGACGGCCACTTCCTGCTCGACGATCCCGTCGCAAAGTTCATTCCGGAGTTCGCCGAGACCAAGGTCGGCGTCGAGCATAACGGCAAGCTCGAGCTCGTTCCCGTGCAGCGGCAGATGACGATCCAGGACCTGCTGCGCCACACCTCGGGTTTGACCTATGACCACACCGGCAGCGGCCCGGTGCAGGAGCTCTACAAGCAGTCGCGGCTGCGCAGCCGCAAGATCACCAATGCCGAGCACGCCACCATGCTCGCCGCCATGCCGCTGGTCTGCCAGCCTGGCGCCGAGTGGAACTACAGCCGCTCCACCGACATCCTCGGCCGCATCATCGAGGTCGTCAGCGGGAAGACGCTCGGCGCGTTCCTGACTGAGCGCATCCTCGCGCCGCTGCAAATGAACGAGACCGCCTTCCACACCGCCGAAGCCAATGCCGGCCGGCTCGCCGAGGCGTTTGCCAACGATCCCTGGACCAACGAGAAGGTGCAGCTGTTCAACATGCTGGAGAAGCCGGCGATGGAATCCGGCGGCGGCGGGCTGGTGTCGACCACGATGGACTATGCCCGCTTCGCGCAGATGCTGCTCAACGGCGGCACACTCGACGGCACCAGGATCATCGGCCGCAAGACGCTTGCCTTCATGGCCTCCGATCACCTTGGCGCCGGCGTCAAGGTCCAGGGCACCTTGGTGTCGCCCGGCCACAGCTTCGGTCTCGGATTCGCAGTGCGCACCCAGCAGGGCATCGCGCCGTTCTCCGGCTCGGTCGGCCAATATTTCTGGAGCGGCATGGCCGGCACGTTCTTCTGGATCGATCCGAGCGAAGACCTGATCGCGGTCTTCATGATGCAAGGCCCCGGCCAGCGCGAATACACCCGCTCGCTGGTGCGGAACGGGGTGTACGCCGCGGTGGAGTGAGGCGGATACGCCTCGCTCCACGTCCAACATTGTCATGCCCCGCGGATGCGGGGCATCCAGTACGCCGCGGCAGTCGTGATGAACCGAGAGGCCTCGGCGTACTGGATCACCCGCTTTCGCGGGTGATGACGAGTTGAAGGTATGGCGCGCTTTGCGCACCAACACGCGTCAGCTGATCGTCGCGCCACCGTCGATCACGACGGTCTGGCCGGTCATGAAGTCGCCGGCGCGCGAGCCCATGAGCACCGCGGCGCCGGCGATCTCGTCCGGCACGCCGATCCGCAGCAGCGGCGAGCGTGCGGTCGAGGCCTTCAGATTGTCGGGATTGTCCCACAGCGCCTTGGCGAAATCGGTCTTGATCAGGCCGGGCGCGATGCAGTTCACGCGGATGTTGTGCTTGCCGTATTCGCACGCGAGGTTGCGCGCGAGCTGCATGTCGGCGGCCTTGGAGATCGCGTAGGCGCCGAGGATGGTCGAGCCCTTCAATCCACCGATCGAGGAGACAATGATGATGGAGCCGTCCTTGCGCTCGATCATCTGCGGCACCACCATCGAAATCAGCCAGTTGTTGGCGACGATGTTGTTGTCGAGGATTTTCCGGAACTGATCGTCGGAGATGCCGGCGAGCGGGCCATAGTAGGGATTGGATGCCGCGTTGCAGACCAGCACGTCGATCTTGCCGAAGGCGCGGTTGCTCTCATCGACCAGGTTCTGCAGATTTTCCTTCGACGAGATGTTGGCCGCGATCGCAACCGCGGTGCCCTTGCCGTAAGTGTCGTTGATCTCGCTCGCGACCTGCTCGCAGACGTCGGCCTTGCGCGAGGAGATCACCACCTTGGCGCCGTGCTCGGCCATCCGCTCGGCGATCGCACGTCCGATGCCGCGCGTCGAGCCGGTGATGACGGCGACTTTTCCCTTCATGTCGAACAAGGTCATGGTTTTCTCCCTGATGTAAGGTGTTTGAATTCTATTTTGAGCTTAAGCAGCGTTGTCGTGTTGCGATAGCGTCATCACGCGAGCTTGCCCGCCGGCCGCACCTCGGGCCCGGACGGCTGATGCATCGCGGCGTGGCGGGGATCGGCGATCCAGGGCTGCTGGTTGACCATCGGCAGCCGCCAGGTCGACACGTTGGGCGCCGCGATGTGATCGAGCCGCGTCACCGAGACATTGTCGATGTCGAACGACAGGCCACGGTCCGGCTGGCCGCCCAGCGCAAGACCGACCGCGGCCCGGATCACGCCGCCATGGCCGACCGCGATGATGTCCTTGCCGGCCTCCGCAGCGGTGATCCGCACGATGGTGCGGCAGACGCGGGTGTAGAGATCCATGAAACTCTCGCCGCCGGGGGCCGGCTCGTTGACGTCGGCGAACCAGAGATTGCCCGGCGGACGACTGGCGAGGAAGGCGGCGCGGTTCATGCCCTGCCAGCGTCCGAGATGCAGCTCGGCGAAGTCGCGCTCCTGCGTCATGCTGCCGGGCTTCGGATAACCGGCGGCCCAGATCGCATCAGCGGTCTTGTGCGTGCGCTTCAGATTGCTCGAATACCACACGGCATTGCGCGGCAGCATCTTTGCGACCGCCTCGAACACTTCGACGTCACCGGTGTCGCAGTCGATATCCTCCTGCCCGTAGATGTTGCCGCCGTCGCTGCGCACCGGCGCGTGACGAACCCACCACCACCGCGTCACCGTCACGTCAGGCTTCTCTGGATTGGACATCGGATGAGCCCTTCAATAGTGTCCCGTCACGCTGTACGTCACGCCGCACCTCGTCTCAAGTGCATCGGACGTTTGAAATTTTGTTTGAATTCCGTCGCGCGGCAGACGCACGGAGGATCACGTGAACAGGGAGAAACCTATGGGCCGCCTCGAAGGCAAATCCGTCATCATCACCGGCGCCGGCAGCGGCATCGGCCGCGCGGCGTCGCTGCTGTTCACCAGGGAAGGTGCCAAGCTGATCGCGGTCGATCGCAGCGACGGCGTCAACGAAACCGCAAAACTGGTGCGCGACGCCGGCGGCACCATTGAGGCCGTCACCGCCGATGCCGGATCGGAGAGCGACGTGAAGGCCTTCATCGAGAAGGCGGTCTCGACTTACGGCAAGCTCGATGCGATCTGGGCCAATGCCGGCGTGAGCGGCGGCCTCGTGCCGCTCGCCGACCAGACGCCGGAACATTGGCAGGAAGTGCTGCGCGTCAATCTGATCGGCCCGTTCCTCGCGATCAAGCATTCGATCCCGCACATGACCAGGCAGGGCCATGGCTCGATCGTCTGCACGGCCTCGGTCGCGGGCCTGAAGTCCGGCGCCAGCGGACATCCCTATGGCGCGAGCAAGGCCGGCGTCATCAGCCTGGTGCAGACCACCGCCTACTCGCTCTCCGGCACCGGCGTGCGCATCAATGCGATCTGCCCCGGCCTGATCGAAACCGGCATGACCAAGCCGGTGTTCGACCGCGCCAAGGAGCGCGGCACCCAGGACAAGATCGGCCAGCTCAATCCGCTGAAGCGCCCCGGCCAGCCGCACGAGCTCGCCGCGATGGGATTGTTCCTGGCAAGCGACGAAGCATCCTACGTCAACGGCCAAGCGATTCCGGTCGACGGCGGCCTCACCGCCTCGATGCCGTATACGGGCAAGCCGATCTAGCAGGGGTGCTCTCCGTTCGCGGTGCCGATTCCGGATCACGCGACAGCGGCGCCTACCACCGTCGTCCCGGCCGAGTGCGCAATTGCGCACGGGGGCCGGGACCCATAACCACCGCATTCCGTTGTGAACGAGATTTGTGGCCCCGGCGTCGCCCAACAATGCGCATTTGGGGTAACGGGTCCCGGTCTTCGCCGGGACGACGATGAAGATCAGTCTCGATTCAATTGCCACGCTTTCGGTGTCATCACCCGGCTTGACCGGGTGATCCAGTATTCCAGAGACGGCGGTGCTTGAGCCGAGAAGCCGCGGCGTACTGGATCGCCCGGTCGAGTGTTTAGACCGGACAGATCACTGACAGGTGTTCGGAGACATAGCTGACACGTCAAAATTGGCTGGATTGGTCGATTCGGGAGCCGTCCATGCCGTGGAGCGAGGTGTCAGTGATGGATCAGCGACGAGAGTTTGTGCGGCTTGCTCTGCAGGAAGGCGCGAACCGGCGAGAGCTGTGCCGGCGCTTTGGGATCAGTCCTGATGTCGGCTACAAGTGGCTGAGGCGGTGGCATGCCGGCGATCGGGAACTGGCCAATCAGTCCCGTCGACCGAAGACGATGCCCAAGCGCAGTGCGATCGCGCTGGAGGCGCAGGTGGTGGCGGTCCGCGACAAGCATCCGGCCTGGGGAGCGCGCAAGATCGCCCATTGCCTGAAGCGGGACGGGCAAGCTGTGCCAGTGGCCTCTACGGTGCATCGGATCCTGTGCCGACATGAGCGGATCAAGCCGAGTGAGAAGGCACCGCCCGGTCCGCCAGGCCATCGCTTTGAGAAGGAGGCTCCCAATCAGCTGTGGCAGATGGACTTCAAGGGCCACATGCCTCTCGGCAACGGGACGCGGTGCCATCCGCTGACCATGGTGGACGATCACTCGCGCTATGCTCTGTGCCTGAAGGCATGTGCCAATGAGCAGCGCCCCAACGTGCAGAAGCATCTGACCGATACCTTTCGCCGCTATGGCCTACCGGACGCCTTTTACATCGACAACGGCTCGCCCTGGGGCGATACGTCCGGCGCTCGCTGGACCGCGCTGAAGGTCTGGCTGCTCAAGCTCGGCATCCATGTGGTGCATGCCAGGCCGTGTCACCCGCAGGGCCGCGGCAAGAACGAGCGCTTCCATCGCAGTTTGAAAGCGGAAGTGTTTGCCCTGCGCTCGTTCCGCACTTTGCCGGAAGTCCAGCGTGCCCTGGATAGCTGGCGCACACTCTACAATTTGGAGCGGCCTCACGAGGCGCTCGGCATGGCTGTCCCAGCCGACCGCTACCGGCCGAGTTCTCGCGCCATGCCGAACCGTGTTCCGAAGGTCGAATACGATACCGGAGAGATCGTTCGCATCGTCTCCTCGACACGGAGCTACGTCGCCTTCCGGGGGCAGATGTGGAAAGTCCCGCAAGCCTTCTGCGGCGAGCCTCTTGCGATCAGACCGCTCAACCGCGACGGCAACTACGGAATCTTCTTCGCCAGCTGGCAGGTCGCATCAATCGACTTGACCAATGGCAGACCTGTCAGTGATGTGTCGGAACAGGCGTCAGCCATGTCTCCGGTCTAAACATCGAGCCGGGCGATGACAGTAGTGGTGGGGATATAGCTTCGCGTTCTCGCGACATGAATTGCCCGAGCTTTGCATTTCGTTCCGCCCTCTTCTCGAAGAGGGCGCAGGGAAAGCCGGGTGCCGATCGCACCCATGGGCCCCGAGCAATGGGGTAGAAAGCACGGGGGTAGGACCACAGGTGTAACCGGAGCAATCCGGCTTTCCCTGCGCGATGGCTTACGGCTTATACGTGCTCTCCCCGGCGAGACTTGGCTTTGTTGTCACCGTCTTCACAACGCGCATTTGCGCAATCGGAAGAGACACCTACCGCTAGGGCGTCAGGCCTGCACGATTTCGCCGTCCGCCTTGCGTGCTCTCGTCAGGCCACGCGCAGCGTCCA
Source organism: Bradyrhizobium sp. USDA 4461 (assembly GCF_054055655.1). Classification (NCBI taxonomy): domain Bacteria; kingdom Pseudomonadati; phylum Pseudomonadota; class Alphaproteobacteria; order Hyphomicrobiales; family Nitrobacteraceae; genus Bradyrhizobium; species Bradyrhizobium sp. USDA 4461. The sequence continues at coordinate 5,862,920 of NZ_JBSRXM010000001.1, read as the reverse complement.
CCGCATCTCGACCCGCGTTCGTGACGACCGCGAAGCGCCCCTCGTGTCGGGTGAGACGGGTACACCATACACCGAGTTGTCATTACGATAAACCGAATTATTTTTGCTGGGCAGGATTGACAGGTTTTGCTGAGTTGCCCGTCGTGTCGAATGAGCAACACCGGTCCGGCTTCGCAGGTCTGTCGCTATCGCCGCGCAACGCCCCCGGTCCCGGCCCGGATATTGCTTGGACCCGGCAGGCAAACCAGCTGTTATACTTCGCTGGCAAGATCGCCGTCGCAATTCCCAACACACTCCCGGCAAACGAACAGGCAATGCAAAATCCACGTTCCGACCGTATCCGCAAGCTATTGGCCGACCTCGTCGCCTTCGACACCATCAGTGACCGCAGCAACCTGCCTCTGATCGACTACATCGAGCGCTATCTCGCCGCGCTTGGCGTCGGCAGCCAGCGCATTGTCGACGACACCGGACAGAAGTCCTCGCTGTGGGTGACGATCGGCCCCGATGACAAGGCCGGGCTTGCTCTATCGGGGCATACCGACGTCGTGCCGGTCGCGGGACAGGACTGGAGCCACGACCCGTTCGAACTGGTCGAGCGCGACGGCCGGCTGTACGGCCGCGGCACCACCGACATGAAGGGCTTTGTCGCGGTGTGTCTCGCGATGGTGCCGGAAATGCTCGCGACCGACCTGAAGACGCCGATCAATCTTGCGATCTCCTATGACGAGGAGATCGGCTGCGTCGGCGTGCGGCCGATGCTGCGCGAGGTCGCGCGCAAGCCGATCCGGCCGCTCGGCTGCTTCGTCGGCGAGCCGACCCAGATGCAGGTGATCATCGGGCACAAGGGCAAGCACGGCGTGCGCGCCACCTTCCGCGGGCTCGCGCGACACTCCTCGATCGCGCCCGACGGCGTCAACGCCATCGAGTACGCGGCCGACCTGATCGCCGAGATCCGCCGCCGCGCCGGGCAGCTTGCCGCGAAGCGCGAGCGCGACAGTCTCTACGACGTGCCGCACTCCACGCTGCTGACCAGCGTCGTGCATGGTGGCGCCGCGCTGAACATCGTGCCCGATCACTGCACGGTGGATTTCGAATGCCGCGGCATCGGGATCACCGAGTCGCGCGAGGTCACCGATGCGATCGTCGCCTGGGCGAAGGCCGAGATCGAACCAAAGATGCGCGCGCGGCATCCGGATTGCGGCATCGACTTCGAGGAGATCCTCGATTACCCCGCGCTCGACACCGCGGCCGACGCGCCGATCGTCACTCTCGCCAAGCAGTTTGCCGGCCGCAACGACCACGCCAAGGTCGCCTTCGGCACCGAGGCCAGCCTGTTCGTGAGCATGGCCGACGTGCCGTCGGTGGTGGTCGGCCCCGGCTCGATCGCGCAGGCGCATACGCCGGATGAGTTCGTCGAGATGTCGCAGCTCGAGGCCTGCGGAGATTTCGTCGCCAGGCTGATTGCGCATTGCGCGAAGTGAGGCTGGACGTGTAGGGCGGATTAGTCTTACTGCGTCATAATTCTGCCTCCGCCGTCATTGCGAGGAGCGAAAGCGACGAAGCAATCCATCCAACCGCGTTTGCGGACCGATGGATTGCTTCGCTTCGCTCGCAATGACGGCTAGATTCGTTCACGGCTTCTCAGAATCGGCCGAAAACAGCGCGTGTGACGCAGTATCCGCCCTACAAATTCCCTACAGCCCATCCGGCGGCAGGCCCGGTCCCGTTGCGGCGGGGCGGAGCTTGTCGCGCTTGCGCTCGCGGTAGAAGGCATAGAGGCCGGAGGCCACGATGATCGCGGCGCCGGCTAGCATCGCACCGTCGGGCTTATGGCCGAAGGCGAGATAGCCGGTCAGCATCGCCCATGGCAGCGCGGTGTAACGGAACGGCGCCACCGCCGAGATGTCGCCCGTGCGCAGCGACACGATGATGCACTGATAACCGATCAGGATCAGGACCGCGGCGAGTGTGAGCAGGCCGAGCGCCTGGCCGGACGGCGCCTTCCAGCCGCCGAGCGGCACCAGTACGGCGGCGCCGGCCGTCGTCACCGTGACAGTCGTGAGCAGCGTGATGAACACGGTCGGCAATTGCTTCGGGATGCGGCGGGTGGCGAGATCGCGCACCGCGCAGAAGCCGACCGAGGCCAGCGCCAGCAGCGACGCCTGGCTGAAGCCTTCTGCACCGGGACGGACGATCACCAGCACGCCGATGAAGCCGGCCGCGATCGCAAGCCAGCGCCGCCAGCCGACCGGCTCGCCGAACACCAGCGCCGCGCCGAGCGTGATCACGAGCGGCAGCGCCTGGAAGATCGCCGACGCATTGGCGAGCGGGATCTGCGCGATCGCCGAGAGATAGGTCAGCGTGCCGCCGATCTCGCCGAGCACGCGCAGGCCGACCGGCCAGATCAGTAGCGCGCTGAAGCTACGCAGCGCATCGCGGTACCACGCGAGCGCCGCGACCAGCACCATCGCGACCAGGCCGCGGACCAGCAGGATCTCCCCGATATTGAGCTCCGCCGCCACCGCCTTGGTGATGGTGTCGTTGACCGTGAAGCTGGCCATGGCCGCAGCCATGAACAGGCTGCCGCGTAGATTCGAAGAGAGGGGCAAAACGAAAATGTCCGATCAGGACCAGGCGGGAAATATCGATCGGACTGAATTGCCAAAGCGGCGCAGCGAACTCAAGTCACAGATGACTACAGTGTGGAAACATGCCGCAGCCCGCAACAGCGGCGCGACCCCTGTGGATCGCGCCGCTTTGTCGGATCAGACCGCGCCGGCCTTCTGCGCGTATTCCCATGACGCCTTCGACAGCGGCACGGTGCGCGCGGCCGATTCGAGGGCCTTGGCATTCGCGGCGGTGCCGTCGCGGACGCGGCCCGCGATGCCCTGCGTGATGCCGGCGAGGCGGAACAGATTGTAGGAGAAGTACCAGTTGAGATCCGGCACGGCCATGCCGGTGACGTTGCAATAGATCTGCGCGGCCTCGTCCTGGCTCGGGATGTTCAACGCCTTGAGATCGGCATTGGCGAGGCCCGGCATGGTCCACTGCATCAACAGATAGGTGAAGTCGGCCATGGGATCGCCGAGCGTCGACAATTCCCAGTCCAGCACCGCCTGCACCCGCGGCTCGGTGGCGTGGAAGATCATGTTGTCGAGGCGATAGTCGCCGTGCACGACCGAGACCCGCTTCTGCTCGGGCACCGTCTTCGGCAGCCACTCGGCGAGCTTCTCGAATTCCGGAATGTGCTGCGTCTCGGACGCGCGGTACTGCTTGGTCCAGCGATCGACCTGGCGCGCAAAATAATTGCCGGGCTTGCCGAAATCGCCGAGGCCGATCTTCTCGGGATCGAGGACGTGCAGCTTGGCCAGCGTCTCGATCTTGCTGGTGAAGATTTTCCGGCGCGCGTCCGGCTGCTGGCTCGGCAGCGTCGGATCCCAGAATACCCGCCCTTCCTCCATCGACATGATGTAGAAGGCCGAGCCGATCACCGCATCGTCGGTGCACAGCGCGTAGGCTTTGGCGACCGGGAAGTTCTGCTTGCCGAGCGCCGCGATGACGCGGAACTCGCGATCCACCGCATGAGCCGACGGCAACAGTTTACCGAACGGCCGGCGGCGCATCACATAGTTGCGGCCGGGGGTTTCGAGCTTGTAGGTCGGGTTGGACTGGCCACCCTTGAACTGCAGGACCTTGAGCGGACCCTGATAGCCCTCGACGTGCTGCTTCATCCAGGCATCGAGGTTCGCCTCGTTGACACGATGGCGCTCCTCGACTTCCCGTGTTCCGGAAAATTCCTCGTCTTTCCTGACGCCGTCCGCCACGATGACGCTCCCTCAACTCGATTTTTCAGGGAGCGCGTTGGGCGCTCCCGCGATCAGGCTGGCCAGCCAGCCTGATTTGTCTTTTTCATTCTGAGCACGATGTGCGCGCGAACGCCATGCGTTCCGCATCATGCTCAATGTGACGTGTTTGCATACTTCCGAACTTCGAGCCTGGCAATGGCGCGATTATGCACCTCGTCCGGACCGTCGGCGAGACGGAGCGTGCGGATGTGGGCATAGGCGCGCGCGAGCCCGGCGTCGTCGGAGACGCCGCCGCCGCCGAACGCCTGGATCGCCTGGTCGATGATCTTCAGCGCCATGTTGGGCGCTGCGACCTTGATCATCGCGATCTCGGCCTGCGCGGTCTTGTTGCCGACCTTGTCCATCATGTCGGCGGCCTTGAGGCAGAGCAGACGGTTCATCTCGATGTCGGTGCGGGCCTCGCCGATGCGCTGCTCCCAGACCGAATGCTCGATGATCTTCTTGCCGAACGCGGTGCGCGAGGCGAGCCGCTTCACCATTTTCTCCAGCGCCTCTTCGGCCTGGCCGATGGTGCGCATGCAGTGATGGATGCGGCCCGGGCCGAGACGGCCCTGCGCGATCTCGAAGCCGCGGCCCTCGCCGAGCAGGATGTTCTCCTTCGGCACGCGGACGTTCTCCAGCAGCACCTGGGCATGGCCGTGCGGCGCGTCGTCGAAGCCGAACACCGGCAGCATCTTCTCGACCTTGATGCCGGGGGTATCGAGCGGCACCAGGATCTGCGACTGCTGCTGATGCTTGGCGGCGTTGAAGTCGGTCTTGCCCATCAGGATCGCGATCTTGCAACGGGGATCGCCGACGCCCGACGACCACCATTTGCGGCCGTTGATGACGTAGTGATCGCCGTCCTTCTCGATCCGGGTCTCGATGTTGGTGGCATCGGAGGACGCCACCGCCGGCTCGGTCATCAGGAAGGCGGAGCGGATCTCGCCGTCCATCAGCGGGCGCAGCCATTTGCGCTTCTGCTCCTTGGTGCCGTAGCGGATGAACACTTCCATGTTGCCGGTATCGGGCGCGGAGCAGTTGAACACTTCCGAGGCCCAGGAGATGTGGCCCATCTCTTCCGACAGCAGCGCGTATTCGAGATTGGTCAGTCCCGCGCCGTGGAATTCGTCATCCTCATGCGAGGACGGCGGCATGAACATGTTCCAGAGCCCTTCGGCCTTCGCCTTCTTCTTCAGGTCCTCGAGGACCGGGATCACCTTCCAGCGCGGCCCTTCGGCGTCCTGCTTCTCATAGATCGGCACCGCCGGGCGGACGTGCGTTTTCATGAAAGCCTGAACGCGCTCCAGCCATTCCTTCTGCTTGGGCGACATCGTGAAATCCATGGGACGCTCCTCGTTTCCTAGACTTGGGCCGTTTGGGTCTTGGCCTTTTGAACAACATTGTCCGCCCCGCCCCCGCGGCTCGCAAGGGCGTTCGCGGACGGATGGCGCTGGTGTGCCAGAACGCCGCCCCGCGATCTGCGGATTGACATTTCCGGCTCTTCAAACGATAGTTTCATACAAATGTTTGAAATGCAACTCCCTGTCGTCTTCGTCGTTCCGGCGCATCGCGCCGCGGAATAACGGAAAGGCTCTCAGCCATGGCCAGCGATCACACCCGATCCGCCATTCTCGCCGCCGCCGAACGGCTCTATGCCGATCGCGGCTTCGGCGATGTCACGCTGCGCGACATCGTCGCGGAGGCGAACGTCAACCTTGCGGCGGTGAATTATCATTTCGGCTCCAAGGACGAATTGATCGCGGAGCTGTTCGTCACCCGCAGCATCCAGACCAACCGCGAACGCCTCAATGAATTGAAGGCGGCGGAAGAAGCAGGCGGCGGCCGCGCCGCGATCGAGGACATCATGCGCGCCCTCGTCGGCCCCACTCTGCGCGGCTGCCTCGGGCCGGACCGCGAGGGCTCGACCGCAGCACGCTTCATGATCCGCGCCTCGATCGAATCGGTGCCGCCGATCCGCCGCATCAAGAACCGCGAGGTCGATCATTTGCGCAAGTTCGCCGCCCGCGATGCGCCGCGCGATGCCGGGCCGCGACGATACCGAACTGTATTGGGGCCTGCACTTCGCGCTCGCGATGGCGCACCACACCATCCGCGAGAAGGAACGCCTGCTGCGGCTGTCGGAAGGCAAATGCGATCTCGACGACGTCCGCGCAATCGTCGATCGGGTGGTCACGGTATCGGTGATGGCGCTGACGATGGGCGACGCGCCGAGCAAGCCGGCCGCGCGGCCGGTGCTGGTGCACGGCCGGCTGACGCGGCAGGATTTGTAAGAGCCGCCTACACCATCGCGATGCAGTCGATCTCGATGTCGAACGGCCCGGTCCATTCCGGGATGCAGACGAAGATCCGCGCCGGCAGCTCGTCAGCGAAATATCTGCGGTAGATCGCGTTGAAGGTCGCGAAGTGTTTTGCCGAGGTGCAGAAGATGTTGCACTTCATCACATTGTCGAACGAGGCGCCGGCGACCGCGAGGCACTGTTTGAGCTGCTCCATGACGAGCTCGCTCTGCCGCTCGATCGATGCGCCGGCCGCGATCTCGCCGGTTGCCGGATCGAACGGCGGCAGGCCGGAGACGAACACCATGTTGCCGGCGCGGGTGACCGCGGACGCCGGCGCCTTCCAGCGCTCCAGCCAGCTCGAGATCGGTTCGACGCGGATCACTTCCCGTTTCATGATTGGCACCTGCGATGAGGGATCGATGGCGCCAATCTAGCAGGCTGGTGTCAATGATGCTTCGATACAGGTCGAAGTGTGCTGAACCCGATTGCTCTATCACCGTCATCCTGAGGAGGCCGCGCAGCGGCCGTCTCGAAGGATCGACCGCCACCAGCCGGGCCGCGCATCCTTCGAGACGCGCTACGCGCTCCTCAGGATGACGGTCTGAGAAATTGTAGTGAGCGGCCCCCCACGTCATCGTGCTGGCGAAAGCCAGGACGACACTGAATACATTCACACTCTCTCAGGATGACGGGAAAACTGCAGCGCGCGCGGTTTCGAATCCTACTCCTACAAAATCCCCTGCGCCTTCAGGCCTTCGACCTTGGCCTCATCATAGCCGATGGTCGCCAGCACGTCCTTGGTGTCGGCGCCGAGCAGCGGCGGGGCGCGGTAGTCGGTGATCGGGGTGCCCGAGAAGGTCAGCGCGTTGCGGATCAGCGACAGGTTCGGCTCGAAGGGATGGTCGACCTTCACCCGCATGCCGCGCGACTGCACGTGTGGATCGCTGAACACCTGCTCGAAGTTGTTGATCGGGCCGGACGGCACGCCGGCCTCCTCGAGCTTCTCCAGCCAATAGGCCACCGGCTGCTTCAGGAACAGGCCGGCGAAGATCGCCATGATCTCCTTGCCGTGCACGACGCGGTCGTTGTTCTTGACGAAGCGCTTGTCGTTGGCAAGCTCGGGTTCGCCGAGCACCGCGCAGGTGCGCTGGAACTGGCCGTCATTGCCGACCACCAGCATCAGCTCGCCGTCGGTGCAGCGGAACACGCCGGCCGGCATGCCGCCATTGCCCCAGGTGCCGCGGCGCGGCGGCATGTTGCCGTTGACAAGATAGATCTGGAGCCAGTGCGACAGCGAGGCGATCACGGTGTCGAACAGGCAGACGTCGACATGCTGCCCTTCGCCGTTGTTGGCGTCGCGATGGTAGAGCGCCGACAAAATGCCGATCGAGGTGTTCATGCCGGTCATGTAGTCGACGATCGAGGGGCCGACCTTCATCGGGCCCGCGCCGGGCTCGCCGTCGATATGGCCGGTGACGCTCATCAGCCCGCCCATCGCCTGCAGGATCGCGTCATAGCCGGCACGCGTGGCATAGGGGCCGGTCTGGCCGAAGCCGGTGACCGAACAATAGATGATGCCGGGGTTGATCTGCTTGATGGTGTCGTAGTCGAGGCCGTAGCGCTTGAGGTCGCCGACCTTGTAGTTCTCCATCATCACGTCGACCGACTTGGCCAGTTCGCGGATGATCGCCTGCCCTTCGGGCTTGGCGATGTTGACGGTGACGGACTTCTTGTTGCGGTTGGCGCAGAGGTAGAACGAGTTGTTGTTGTTCGCCTTGCCCTCGGGATCTTTGAGATAGGGCGGGCCAAAGGCGCGGGCGTCATCGCCGCCGCCGGGCCGCTCGATCTTGATCACCTCGGCGCCGAGATCCGCCAGCATCTGGGCCGACAGCGGGCCCGCGAGCACCCGCGTCAGGTCGAGAACTTTGATGCCCGAGAGTGGCAGAGCCGACATGAAGCATTCCTCCGATTTCTTGCTCAATCTTGATTGTCCGGCGCCGGACCGGGCCCTGCCCGTGTTCGCGGCCGCCAGCGCTTGCCGATACACCATTTTGCTGTCGCGAGCACTGCATTGTCGGCATGAAGCCATCTCCGGGCGGCCTATGTGCGGCGCACCGGCCGGAACCGGCCCTGCCCCGTCCTGCCGCCACGCGAAATTGTGAAGATCGCCGACACCGATTTGTCTCAGCGCCGGCGCTATCCTGCCGCGACGAGGAGGAGGACGCGATGCGGACGATCATGACGGTCGGACTGCTGACATTGGTTGCGGCCGCGATGCCGCCCGCCGAGGCGCGCGGCGGCCACGGCCATGGCGGCGGCCACAGCCACGGCATGCATGCCGGCGGCGGCAGTCGCGGCGGCGGATTTGCCGACGACAAGCGCCATGGCAACGATGCCTATACCAAGGCAGCCTCCGACGAGGAGGACCGCCTGCTCAACAGCAAGCTGAAGAGCATCTGCCGCGGCTGTTAGCGCGTGATCCGGAAAAGTGCGAAGCGGTTTCCGAAGAGATCATGCTCGCGTGCTTCGTACCGGCAGCGGAAATCAGGACGCGATCGCCTGCCGCGGTTGGGCGGTGGCCCCGATCAGCTTGCCGATCTCGGGCTTGCAGCCACCGCAATTGGTGCCGGCCTTCAGGCAGCGGCCGATCGCCTCGACGCTGGCGGCGCCCTTCTTGATCTCGGCTGTGATCTGGTGCCGCCCGACGCTGAAGCAGGAGCAGACGATCGGGCCGACATCCTCGCCCGCGCCGAACGGCCGTCCCGCCAGCAGCGACATCCGCGCGTTGGCCGAGAGCTGCTGTTCGGCAAACAGCCCGGTCAGCCAGGCCCGCGACGGCAGCGCGTGATCGGGCGCGATGAAGACGCAGCCCTCGAGCCGGCCGTCGCGCACTGCCGCGTAACGGAAGCGTCCCGCCGCGGGATCGCGATAGGCGATCCATTCGATCTCGACGCCGTCGAGGCCGAGCTGCGTCCTTGCCCAGTCGCGCCAGCTCTCCGGGCGGGCATCTAGCGCGAGCTCCAGCCGCGTGCCATCGCCGGCCTTGCCGTAAACCCAGTAGCCTGACGCCGGACGCTTGATCGCACCGCGGCTCAGGATGAAGGCGTGCCATTGCGGCGCGTAGGGATCGGCCTTGACCGGCGTGTGCTTGGATTCCGGCTGGCCGGACAAGGGATCAACCGCTGGGTTGACCAGCGCGTTGACGCGGCCCTCGCCGGCGAACTCCTCGTTCCAGTGCATCGGCACGAACACGCAGCCGCGGCGCTGGTCGGCGCTGACCACGACGCGCGCGATCATCTCGCCCCAGCTGCTGGTCAGCCGCACCAGCCCTTCGTTCTGCAGGCCGGCCTGGCGTGCATCCTCGGGATGGAATTCGGCATAAGGCTCGAAGATATGCGACAGCAGCCGTCCGGTTTTTCCAGTCCGGGTCATGGTGTGCCACTGATCTCTGATACGGCCGGTGTTGAGCACCAGCGGAAAGTCGCGGCTGGTGGCGTTGCGCGCCGCGCGCGGCGCGACCGGCACGAACCGCGCCTTGCGGTCGGGCGTGAAGAATTGCTGGCTCTCGAACATCCGCGGCGTGCCGGAAGGATGCTCCGACGTCACCGGCCACTGCATCGGCGCCAGCGCGTCATAGCCGTCGTCGTCGAGCCCAGCCAGCGCCGAGATGTCGAAATCGCGCTTGCCGTCATTCTCGAAGCCCGACAATTCGGCATGCTCGCGGAACACCTCGGCGGCCGACGCGTAGCCGAAGCCGGAATATCCCATGCGTTGCGCAACGTCGCAGATGATGCGCCAGTCGGCGCGCGCCTCGCCCGGCGCCGCCAGGAACGGCCGCTGCCGCGAGATCCGCCGCTCGGAATTGGTGACGGTGCCGTCCTTCTCGCCCCACGCCAGCGCCGGCAACAGCACGTCGGCAAGCCGCGTGGTGTCGGTATCGCGCATGCAGTCCGTCACCACGACGAGCTCGCAGGCCTCGAGCGCGGCGCGGGCGCGGTCGGCATCCGGCAGGCTCACCACCGGATTGGTCGAGATGATCCACACCGCCTTGATGCGGCCGTCGGCGATCGCGTCGAACATGTCGACCGCCTTCAGCCCGCCCTTCTCCGCAATCACGGGCGCGCGCCAGAACCGTTGCACCAGCTCGCGATGCGAGGGATTCTCGAGCTCCATATGCGCGGCGAGCTGGTTGGCGAGCCCGCCGACCTCGCGGCCGCCCATCGCATTGGGCTGCCCGGTCAGCGAGAACGGCCCCATGCCGGGACGGCCGATGCGCCCCGTCAGGAGATGGCAGTTGATGATGGCGTTGACCTTGTCGACGCCGCTCGATGACTGGTTGATGCCCTGCGAATACAGCGTGACGACGCGCTCGGTCTTGGTGAACCAGTCGAAAAACAATCCGACCGCGCCTTCGGTCAGGCCGCAGGTCGCAGCGGTCTGCGCCAGGCTCTGCCCGCCGACCTGCTTGAGCGCATCGACGATCCCGGTCGTGCAATTGCCGACAAAGGCGCGATCGACCGCATTGCTGCCGGCCAGAAAGGCGAACAGCCCGTTGAACAGCACGGAATCGCTGCCCGAGCGCAGCGGCAGATGCAGATCGGCGCCCTCGCAGGTCGCGGTGCGGCGCGGATCGATCACCACGATCTTGCACGCCGGGTTCTTCTCCTTGGCCGCCAGCATGCGCTGGTGCAGGATCGGATGGCACCAGGCGGCGTTGGAGCCGACCAGCACCAGAAGCTCGGCCTGCTCGAGGTCCTCGTAGCAGCCCGGCACGGTATCGCTGCCGAACGCGCGTTTGTGACCGGCGACGCTGGAGGCCATGCACAGCCGCGAATTGGTGTCGATATTGGCGGTGCCGACAAAACCCTTGGCGAGCTTGTTGATGACGTAATAGTCCTCGGTCAGGAGCTGGCCGGAGACATAGAACGCGACCGCGTCGGGCCCGTGCTCGCGGATGATCCGGCTATAGCCGTCGGCGACGCGATCGAGCGCGTCGTCCCACGCCGCCGGCGCGCCATCCACCATTGGTTCGAGCAAGCGCCCGTCGAGATCGATGGTCTCGGCGAGCGCCGAGCCCTTGCTGCAGAGCCGGCCGAAATTGGCCGGATGCTCCTTGTCGCCTTCGACCCGGACAGTGCCCGCCGCGTCCTTTGACGCGATGACGCCACAGCCGACACCGCAATAGGGACACGTGGTCTTGACCGGCATTGCCGCTTCGTTCCCTGACCGCTCAGCTCACCGCAGCCGCCTGCCGCACCGCCAGCCAGACCACGCCGTTCTCGACCTTGGCCGGATGGGTATGCGTGCAGCCCTCGTCGGGCGCGACCGCCTGGCCAGTGGCCAGCTCGATGACGAAATTATGCAGCGGACAGGTCACGCGCTTGTTGTGCACGATGCCCTGCGACAGCGGCCCGCCCTTGTGCGGGCAGCGGTCGTCGAGCGCGAACACCTCGTCGCTCTCGGTGCGGAACACCGCGATGTTGCCGCCAGGGGTGCGCACCACGCGCGAGCCGAGCCGCGGAATGTCGTCGAGCGCGCCGATTTCGATCCAGCTGGTCATGCGAGCTCCAATTCGGCGAGAGGCGCGAACTCGTTGCGGTCGACGCCGTGGCTGGCGCGCTCGGCCCACGGATCGGTCTGCGCGAACTGCTGCGAATAGGCGAAACGGGCGAACAGCGCCTTGCGGTTCGCGACGTCGTCGACCACCCGCTTCCGGATCTGCTCGAGACCGACGCGGTCGCACCATTTGTACATGCGCTCGAGATACCAGCCCTCCTCGCGATAAAGCTGGGTCAGCGCCACGATCACCTCGAGCGTCTCGTCCTCGGTCTCGACCTTGGTCAGAAACTCGGTGCCCTTGATGTGCAGGCCGGCGGCGCCGGCGAAATGGATCTCGTAGCCGGAATCGACGCAGACCACGCCGACGTCCTTGCAGGTCGCTTCCGCACAGTTGCGCGGGCAGCCGGAGACGCCGAGCTTGACCTTGGCCGGGGTCCAGGAGCCCCACATGAATTTCTCGAGTTTGACGCCGAGACCGGTGGAATCCTGGGTGCCGAAGCGGCACCATTCGGAGCCGACGCAGGTCTTCACCGTGCGCAGGCCCTTGGCGTAGGCGTGGCCCGACACCATGCCGGCGTCGTTGAGATCGGCCCACACCGCCGGCAGGTCCTCCTTCTTGACGCCGAGCAAATCGATGCGCTGGCCGCCGGTGACCTTCACGGTCGGGATGTTGAACTTCTCGGCGACATCGGCGATGGCGCGCAGCTCGCTCGGCGTGGTGACGCCGCCCCACATCCGCGGCACCACCGAATAGGTGCCGTCCTTCTGGATGTTGGCGTGGACGCGCTCGTTGATGAAGCGCGACTGCTGGTCGTCGCGATATTCGCCGGGCCAGGTCGCGAGCAGATAGTAGTTCAGCGCCGGACGGCAGGAATGGCAGCCGTTCAGGGTCTTCCACTCCATGAAGCGCATCACGGCCGGAATGGTCTTGAGCTGCTGCTCGACGATGACGCGGCGGACGTCGTCATGGCTGTGATCGGTGCATTTGCACAGCGGCTTGACCTTCGGCGCCGCCGAATAGTCGCCGCCGAGCGTGAACGCCAGCACCTGCTCGACCAGGCCGGTGCAGGAGCCGCAGGACGACGACGCCTTGGTATGGGCGCGGACGTCGTCGAGCGTGAACAGCTTCTTCTCCGAGATCGCCTTGACGATCGCGCCCTTGCAGACGCCGTTGCAGCCGCAGATCTCGGTCTCGTCGCTCATCGCGGCGACCGAGTTCTGGCCGCTGACGCCGCCGTCGCCGAGATTGGCGGCGCCGAACACCAGGCGCTCGCGCATATGCGAGACGTCGGTGCCGTCGCGCAGATGCTGGAAGTACCAGGGACCGTCGATGGTGTCGCCGTAGAGCACCGCGCCGACGATCTTCTTGTCCTTCAGGATGATGCGCTTGTAGACGCCGCGGTTGGCGTCCTGCAGCACGATCTCCTCCTTGTCCGGCCCCGGCGCGAAGTCGCCGGCCGAGAACAGGTCGATGCCGGTGACCTTCAGCTTGGTCGAGGTGACCGAGCCGTCATAGGTGGCAAAGCCCTTCATCGCGAGATGGTTGGCGCAGACCTTGGCCTGCTCGAACAGCGGCGCCACCAGGCCGTAGACCTGGCGGCGATGCTGCACGCACTCGCCGACCGCGTAGATGCGGCCGTCATAGGTCTGCATGGTGTCGGAGACGACGATGCCGCGCTCGCAATAGAGCCCGGCCTTCTTGGCGAGCTCGAAATTCGGGCGGATGCCGACCGCCATCACCACGAGATCGGCCGCTAGCTCGGTGCCGTCGCCGAAGCGCACGCCGGTGACGCGCTCCTCGCCCAGGATCGCCTGGGTCTGCGCCGGCATCTTGAACACCATGCCGCGCTCTTCCAGCGACTTGCGCAGGAGGCCGCCGGCGACCGGATCGAGCTGGCGCTCCATCAGGGTGTCGAGCAGATGCACGACCGTGACGTTCATGCCGCGCTTCATCAGCCCGTTGGCGGCTTCGAGGCCGAGCAGGCCGCCGCCGATCACGACCGCGTTGCGATAGTCGGTCGAGGCCTTGATCATGCGATCGACATCATAGATGTCGCGGAAGCCGATCACGCCCGGCAGGTCCTTGCCGGGCAGTGGCAGCATGATCGGATTCGAGCCGGTCGCGATCAGCAGCCGGTCATAGGGCACGCGATCGCCGGCGTCGGTGACGACTTCGCAGGTCCGGCGATCGATCATCGAGATCGTCTCGCCCTTGCGCAGCGTGATGTTGTTGTCCTCGTACCAGTCGACGGTATTGAGCATGATGTCGTCGACGGTCTTCTCGCCGGCGAGCACCGGCGACAGCAGGATGCGGTTGTAATTGCCGTAGGGCTCGGAGCCGAACACGGTGATGTCGTAGAGATCGGGCGCGCGTTCGAGCAGCGCCTCCACGGTGCGGATGCCGGCCATCCCGTTGCCGATCACCACGAGCTTCTGCTTGGTCACTTTGTCGAGCATGGTCTGCCTTTCAATTCCGACGACGGTGCTCAGCGACGCGGCGCGCGTCGTCGATCGACACCGATCAGGTTTGGAGTTGTTAGGAAGCCCAGCCGCGGGCGCAGACCGTCCTCAATGACGATCGATGTTCCGTTATTGACTGATATTCAAAACGCGTGCCAGTTCGCGGCGGACGAATCTCGCTGCAAAATCAATGGGTTTCTGGCGACCTCGAATCTGGCCGGCCGCGCGGCGCGACCGCAGCTGGCCGATTTTTTAGCCACGCCGATGATCTCTTGTGCAGCACAGCATCTGCGGCCGTGGTGACGATCGCGAACCCGCGATCGATGTGCCATCGCGCGCACATGGCGCATCGCACAAGAAAGCATCAGGGTGCGCGTTTGCGCGGCGGCCCTTGCTGCGAGCCACGCCAATCGCGCGCACCGAACGCGGTCCGCGATCTCTTTGCAACGTCTTGCGACTGCAAGGCAAAGCGACGCGATCGATTCGATGGCACGGTAATTGCTGACCTCTGTAGTTGACGGAGTGCGTCTCAACGACGAGCGCACTCATGCATTCACCCACATTCGATTTTATCTGCGCCCGGGATGGCCGCTGTTCAGCGGCTGCCTCTGCCGCATCACCGCGAGACGTGTGCGATGAAGCTAGCCGAGTTCAAGAAGGCAGGTCACTGGCCGACCCTGCTCGCTGCGTTCCTGTATTTCGACATCAGTTTCATGGCGTGGGTCGCGCTCGGGCCGCTGATCGTCTACATCGCACGCGATATGAATCTGGCGGTGAACGAGAAGTTCACTCTGGTCGCGATTCCCGTGCTCGCCGGCGCGCTGCTGCGCGTGCCGATGGGCATTCTCGCCGACATCATCGGCGCCAAGCGCACCGGCATCATCGCCCAGCTCATCGTGATCGCAGCGACCGCGTCGGTCTGGCATTTCGGATTGACCAGCAAGCTCGCGATCGAGCTGTTCGGGCTTGCGCTCGGCGTCGGCGGCGCCTCGTTCGCGGTCGCCCTGCCCCAGGCGAGCCGCTGGTATCCGCCGCAATATCAGGGCGTGGTGATGGGGATCGCCGGTGCCGGCAACATGGGCGTCGTGCTCGACACGCTGCTGGCCCCGAGCATCGCCGAACATTGGGGCTGGCAGGCCGTGTTCGGCTGCCTGTTGATCCCGATGCTGATGGTGCTCGCCTATTATGCGGTCGCGGCCAAGGACGCGCCGGGCGAGCGCAAGCCGATCTCGCTGAAGGCCTATGGCGCGCTCTTGAAGGATTCCGACAGCCGCTGGTTCATGTTCTTCTACTTCATCACCTTCGGCGGCTTCGTCGGCCTCGCCAACGCGTTGCCGCTGTATTTCACCGTGCAGTATCACGTCTCGGGCGTGGCGGCCGGCATGCTGGTCGCGCTGATCGTCGCGTTCGGTTCGGGCTTTCGCCCGGTCGGCGGCATGATCGCGGACCGCATCGGCGGCATTCGTTCACTGTCGATCCTGTTCGGCGTCGTGGTCGCCGCCTATCTGGTGATCGCCTTCATGCCGGAGGGCCCGACCGCGCCGACGCAGGCCGGCTGGGCGCTGACCGAGCTGCCGCGGATCGCCTGGGTCTCGGTGCTGCTGTTCTCGATCGGCGTGCTGGCGCTCGGCATGGGCAATGGCGCGGTGTTCCAGCTGATCCCGTTGCGCTTCCGCCACGAGATCGGCCTGATGACCGGGCTGGTCGGCTGCGCCGGCGGCGTCGGCGGCTTCTTCCTGGCGCAGACGCTCGGTTACGCCAATGGCATGACCGGCGGGTTCGGCGCCGGCTTCCTGTTCTTCGGCGCCCTGGCGTTGCTTGGCTTCATCGGACTTGCCATGGTCAAGGTCCGCTGGCGCACCACCTGGGGCGCGGTGTCGGGAGCGCGCGTCTGATCGCCCGCTCCGGAGAGGACGGGCCCGGACGTGGCATTGCAGCGCGATCTGCAAAGGGATCTCGGCGTTCGCTTCGGCTTTGCCAGCGAGACCGGCAAGCGCGCCGCCAATGAGGATTACGTCGCGGCCTGCCTCGGCCAGCCGGGCACACTGCATCGCGACGTGGTCGCCGCGGTCGCCGACGGCGTCGGCGGCCACAAGGGCGGACGCGAGGCTGCGGAGGTCGCGGTCCGCAGCTTCATCGACGCCTATTATTCGCTGCCGGAGACGCTCGGCGTCCGCCGCCGTGCCGCGCGGGCGCTGGAAGCCGCCAACAGCTGGATCTACGGCCAGGGCCGCGTCGATGTCGCGCGCAGCGGCATGGCCTGCGCGTTCTCCTCGATCATCCTGTCGCGGCGGCAATGCCATGTGATCCATATCGGCGACACCCGCGCCTATCGTCTGAGCGAGGGGCGGCTGGAACGCCTGACCCAGGATCACATCGCCGGCCGCGGCGACCTCGCCCACATGCTGAGCCGCGCCATCGGCTTCGAGGAATTCGCCCGCTTCGACACCACCTCGGTCGGACTTCGGCAACATGACCGTCTCCTGATCTGCAGCGACGGCGTTCATGGCGCGATCGGCGATCCCCGCCTCCAGCAGCTGCTCGAGGAGCGCACGCCGCCGGACGAATCGGCGCGCAGTATCGTCGATGCCGCGCTCGCGGCCGGCAGCAGCGACAACACGACGGCGCTGGTGCTCGACGTCGTCGACCTGCCGCCGGCGGATCGCGACGACCTCACCCACGCGATCGCGACGCTGCCGATCCTCGACCTGCCGGAGAGCGGCGAGGTGATCGACGATTTTGCGCTCGGCGACGTGCTGTCCGACGGGCGCTACAGCCGCCTGTTCAAGGCCGTCGACACGCGCGCCGGCCGCGAGGTGGTGCTGAAATTTCCGCATCCGCGGGTCGCAAGCGAAGGCTCCTATCGCCTCGCCTTCGTGCGCGAGGCCTGGGTTGCCGCGCGCGTGCGCAGCCTGTGGATCGGCGAGATCATCGAGGTGCCGGCGGAGCGCCAGACCAGGCTCTATTCGGCGATGCCGCTCTATGAGGGCGAGACGCTGGAGCAGCGGCTCAGCCGCGCGCCGCGGCTGTCGCTGACCGAGGGTATCGCGATCGCAACCAAGCTGGTGCGCGCCGTGACGGCGCTGCACCGCGCCGGCATCATCCATCGCGACATCAAGCCGGACAATGTGATCCTGCTGAAAGACGGCGGGCTGCGCCTGGTCGACCTCGGCGTCGCGCGCGTGCCGCTCTTGGAGGATTTTCCCGCCGAGGACATCCCGGGCACCGCAAGCTACATGGCGCCCGAGCTGTTCGGCGGCAACGCCGGCGACGAGGCGTCGGATCTGTTCGCGCTCGGCGTCACGGTGTATCGCATGTTCACCGCGAACTATCCGTTCGGCGAGATCGAGCCGTTCTCGCGGCCGCGGTTCGGCAAGCCGGCACCGCTGTCACGCTACCGGCCGGACCTGCCGGCCTGGCTCGATGCCGTGATCGGCAAGGCGCTCAGCGTCGAGCCCGCGCAACGCTTCGGCGACGCCATCGAGTTCGCGCATGAGCTGGAAAACGGCGCGACCTGGGCCGGCCCCGCCGTCGCCACCCGCAAATCGCTGCACGACCGCGATCCCGTGACGTTCTGGAAGGTGCTATGCGCGATCCTGGCGCTGATCGTCGTGGTGCTGCTGGCGCGGCATTAGGCTTCCGTCGTCATTGCGAGGAGCGATAGCGACGAAGCAATCCATCCAACCGCGTCTGCGGGCAGATGGATTGCTTCGCTTCGCTCGCAATGACGGCTGGATTGGTTCACAGTCGCTCAGGATCAGCGGAAAGGCGCTTGTGGCGCAGTAAGAATAACCTAAGACCCCGCGCGGCGGATGGTGATCCGGGTCTCGTCGGTCATGTCCTTGAGCTCCTTGTTCGGCTCGCGATAGAGATGCCGCTCGATCTCGACGGTCCGGCCGTCGGTGGTCTTGCTGCATGTCTCGTCGACGAAGACTCCGCCGACCTCCTGCTTGTCGGCGCCCGGCTTCGCCTCGACGCAGCTCCAGCCGTCCTCGCCGTAGCGCGACTTCGCTTGCAGGCCGAGCAGGAACGCCTTCTTGCGCAGATAGAGCCGCGCCTTCGGATCGGTCTCGATGGTCAGCGCGGCGATCTTGGCATCCTTGTCGATCATCACCGTCAGGATCGCGGGATGGCCGGCGACCATGGTGCCTTCGTGCGCGGTCTCGCGATCATACTCGAAGCGAATGCCGCGCAGCTGGTCCGGCCCTTCCGGGCAGTTCGACCATTGCGCCCATTCCGCCAGTCGGTGGGTGGTCTTCTCGCCGGCGCAGGTCAGGTTGATGTAGCCGGCGTCCGGAACGCTTGAAATCGCCATGCCGACATTGATGTCGCGCAGGTCTCCCGCGGTCGCCATCGCCGGCACCGCGGCCGTGACGGACGCAGCAAAAACCAAACCACGAATTGTCGATCTCTGCTTGCTCATGGCTTTGCCTTCTCGCTTGGGTCGGACGGCGCGGCGGCATGGCCGGCCTCCTTGTAGATGTTGCAGACGCGCGAGCCGTCGCCGAAGAAGGTGATGCATTCGTCGTAGTTCGGCTCGCCCTTGCCCTTGACGTGGGCGAGCACGTAGTCGGCGACCGCCTCGATCTCGTTCGGCCGCAGGAACACGTTCGCCTCCGGCGGCATGCGGTCGGCGACGTCCTGTCGGCTCATCTCGTAGCATTTCGTGGTGTCGTAGGAGCCGCGCACGAAGAACGGCATGCCGGTGCCCGGCCGCCCGCATGTCACGGTCTCGATGATCTGCTCGCGCGTCAGCTCGGTCTTGCGCAGCGACAGCGCGTCGCCGCCATAACCGCCGCCGCCGTTGCCGTGCCATTTGTGGCAACCCATGCAATTGCCGCGCTTGAACACCGCCTTGCCCGCATCGGTCGGATCGCTCGCCGACTGGGCCTGCGCCGTCGCCACGAATCCCATTACCAGCGCGCAGCCGAGCCACGCGCCAACCAGCCAGTTTTGCTTCATGTGTCTTGTTTCTTCTCTCGGCCAAATCGAACGCGGGAGACTCCGTTTCGGAGCCTCCCGCGCTTGCGACGTCAAAGGGCGAACACGTAGAGCATCGAGCCCGGCTGCATCCGCTTCAGCTCGGGGGTGGCATCGATGAACCACTTGTCCCAGGCTCCGCCGAGGCCGACCAGGATCGCGACATACTGCTTGCCGTCCACCGAGAACGTGATCGGGGGCGCGTTGACGCCACCGCCGGTGTTGAACTGCCAGAGCTGCTGCAGCGACTTCGCGTCGTAGGCGATCACCTCGCCGGACGGCTGTCCGGAGAACACCAGGTCAGGCGTCGCCAGGATGCCGCCGAGGTTCGGGAATTGCGTCTCCGCCTTCCCTGCCACCTTGCCGGTGGTGACGTCGATCGCGGTCACGCTGCCGGTGATCTTGACGTTCTGGCTCGGCCCGCCGCCGGTGAAGAACTCGCGCGCCTTCACCTTGTCCGGCGTCATCTCCTCGACCTTGATGTGGTTGCAGCTCTCGATCACCGGGATGTACCAGAGCTTCAGGTTCGGATTATACGCGGTCGGCGGCCAGTTCTTGCCGCCCATGTTGCCGGGGCAGATATCCGTTTCCTTGTTGGTGCGGCTCGGCGTGACCGACGCATTGTACTTCTGCACGCCCTGCTTCGGATCGTACTCCACCGGCTTGCCGGACTCGGGATCGAGCCCCTTGGTCCAGGTCACCTTCTTGACGAAGGGCAACCCCCAGACGAACTTGCCGCTGTTGCGATCGACCGCGTAGGCAAAGCCGTTGCGGTCGGCCTCGAGCGCGAGCTTCAGCGTCGTGTTGTTCGGACCGGGAACGTCGACCAGCACGTTCTCCGCCACGCTGTCATAGTCGTAGGGATCGTTCGGCGTGTGCTGGTAGTGCCACTTGATCTTGCCGGTGTCGGCGTCGAGACCAAGCGACGAGTCGGTATAGAGGTTGTCGCCGGGCCGGTATTCATTATCCCAGTCCGGTCCGGGATTGCCGACGCCCCAGACAATGGTGTTGGTCGAGGGGTCGTAGCTGCCGGTGACCCAGGTCGAGCCGCCGCCGCTCGCCTTGGCGTTCTTGTCGTCCTTCCAGGTCTCCGCCCCCGCCTCATCCTTGCCCGGGATGGTGTGGGTGCGCCAGACTTCCTTCTGGCTGTTCAGGTCGGTGGCGGCGATCCAGCCGCGAATGCCGTATTCCGCACCGGCCACGCCCGAAATCGCCTTGTCCTTGACGATCAGCGGAGCGCCGGTGATCACCTCGCCCTTGTCGGGATCGGCGACCTGACGCTGCCAGGCGACCTGCCCAGTCTCCTTGTTGGTCGCGATCAGGCGGCCGTCGAGCGTGTGCGAGATGACGAGGTTGTTCCACAACGCGACGCCGCGGTTGTCGACGCCGCAGCAGGCCACCGCGCCGGCCCAGTCGTGGTCGGTCTTGGGATCCATCTTCCAGACCAGCACGCCTTTGCCGCCATGCGCATCGATCTTGTAGACCGAGCCCCAGCCGTCGGTGACGTACATGAACCCGTTCTCGACGATCGGCGTTCCCTCCAGGCCGCCATGCGACCAGATTCCACCGCCCTCGACGCCGCCAAGCGCCATGGTCCAGGCGACCTTCAGGTTCTTGACGTTATCCTTGTTGATGTCGGTCAGCGACGAGAAGCGGGTCGCCGAATAGTTCTTGTGATGGTGCAGCCAGTTGCCTGCTTCCTTGTCAGCATTGAGCAGGCGATCCTGGTTGACGTCGTCGGCGAGCGCGAAAGAGCCCGCCAAGGTCGCTGCGGATGCTACGGCCGCCGCGAGCATATGAGATTTTACCCAATTCAACCTTGTCATGGATGTATTTCCTCCGGATCCAGCATTCTTCATTGATCGTATCGCCCGTCACATACGGGCGATCGCGCGAGAAGCCTTGAGTCCCGGCGATTGGCTGTGCCACCCGCCGCATTCCCAGTCACTTGTCTTGAGTTACTTGTCTTGAGTTACTTGTCTTGAGTTACTTGTCTTGGGTCACTTCTGGACCGTTACCTCCGTCTCGATGGTTCCTGCTTTCTGAAAAACGATCGCGCATTTGAACGTCTCGCCGGGAGCGAGCACCTGACGCAACTGCAGCAGCATGACGTGATAGCCGTCGCGCTTCAACTCGAGCGTAGCCTTTGCAGGCACCGGAATGTTCGGAATCGAACGCATGGCTGGTGTGCCTTCGCCGCGATCGACGGTGTGACGTTCGGAAAAATTCGCCACCGGACAACGGACACGGAGCAGCGCGTCGGCGCTGTCTGCCTCATTCTTGATCGTCATCGTCAAGGGAAGGTCCCCGCCCGCTTTGTCGACCGCCGGTACGCGCGCATCCACAATTGCCAGGGATTCGTTCGCGACGGCGTTGGGCATCACTCCGAACGTGCCGATCAGGCAGAATAATGGCAACGCGATCCATGAGCTGCACTTAACCGACCGGCACGCAACGACGCCATGCAACTCCCGCTCGAACGACATCAAGTTTTCTCCCATCGTGATTTTTGCGGCATTGTTTCATGCTTCGTCGCGCGCTGCCAGCGATTGAACGTCGGGAACTCGGCTTCCTGCGATTCGTGCTACATTTTTGCGCATGAGCGTTCTCGATACGCTAACGCAGGCAGAGCGCGATGCAGCACATACTGCACCGCGTGAGGTGATCGCATGTGCGCAACCAGCTCTGGTGGTTTGACGTCTTCGCATCGGATCACTGCGGCACCGGGTGCAGCCGCGCCAGCTGGTCGAGCGACAATCCGGCCTCGCGATCGCTCAACGGAAACCGGACAATAATGTCCTGACGCGCCACCTGCCCCCACAGCGCGTCCGACGACCATTTCTGCGGCTCAGGCCCGCGCGGGCCGTCGATCCAGATGAAATACCATTCCGCCATCGTGGCGCGCTCCCTTGCGGAAGATTGACCCTCCGCCGGCCAATCCGCAACGCCCGATTTCACAGCGTGGGAGCCAGCCGCGGTTCAGGATCTGTCGTAAGGCGTCCCGTCCTTGTGCAGGAAGCGGCCGTCGGAGCTCGGGCTCATCATGTCAATATCGGAGCAGGTGATGACATCGGCGCGCGAACGCGAGCCGACTTCGAGATAGGTCGCCGTCATCTGCGACCTGTTGATCATGTGATGCCCGTTGCCGGAGTTTTTCGGAAATGCCGCGCAATCGCCGGCGCGCAGCACCGTCTCGCCGCCGTCCTCCACCAGCACCAGCTCGCCCGCGAGCACATAGACGAACTCGTCCTCGTCCGAATGCCAGTGGCGCTGGCTCGACCAGTTGCCGGGCGGCAACCGCATCAGATTGACGCCGAAATCGGCGAGCCCGCCGGCATCGCCGAGCCGTTGCCGCACCCGCTCCGCGGACAACGCGGCGAACTCGGCCGGATAGCCGGTCCCCTTGCGTTCCGGCACGTTTGTCAGGTCGATCTTCGGCATGGCAGATCCTTCGCCATCAGGATATCGTCGTAGTAGCGGCCGTCGATCTTCAACGCGCGCTGCTCCAGCCCGTACGCGACGAAACCCATGCTCTCGTAGAGCCGAACCGCCGGCTCGTTGCCCTTCACGACGACGAGCTGCACCAGCTCGACCGTTTCAGCTGCAAGTTCGAGCGCGGCTTCGACCAGAAGCCGGCCGACACCGCCGCGCCGCGCCGCCGGCCGCACATACATGCTGACCAGCGCGCCCTTGTGCCGTTGCTTCGGCCCTTCCGCCGCCACGAAGCCGACGATCCCTGCGATTTCGTCGCCCCGGAACGCGCCGAGGATCACCGCGCCGCGCGTCAGCCGCTCCGCGAACCATTCGACGGGGTGCACGCTCTCCGTCTCATAGGCGCTGCCGAACGCCTCCGGACTCATGCGCAGCGCTTCGAGGCGGATGTCGCGATAGAGCGCCGCATCCGCGGGCAACAGGCGCCGGAGCTCGATGGATTGCATGTTCATTCGGTACCGCTACGCTCAGGCGTTATCGGCCGCAGGCCCATCGACGGGCCTGAGGCGATCATCGATATAGCGTCGCAGCGCCGCTGCGGCGTTCAGCATGTGCGCACGCATCCTGCGTGATGCGGTCTCGCCATCGCCTTCCGCGATCGCCTGCATGATGGCGTCGTGCTCATCCCGCGACTTGCGGATACGGTCGCCCTGCCGCAATTGCGTCCGGCGGAAGGCGCTGAGCCGCGCACGCACGTCCTGCGCCTGCTCCGCCATGAACGAGTTATGCGTCGCGCTGTAGATGCATTCATGGAATTGCCGGTTGAACGCATCATAGGCATCGACGTCATTCGCCTCGACCATCGCCCGCGAGGATTCGTGGAGCTCGATCAGATGGCTGCGCTCGAGCGGGGTCATGCGATAGGTCGCAAGCCTGACGCACATCGCCTCAACCTCGGCGCTGGTCTCGAACATGTCCATGATGCGCTCGGGCGTCATCCGCGCCACGACCAGGCCGCGGCGGCCGCGCACCTCGACCAGGCCGCTGACCACGAGCTGGCGAAGCGCCTCCCGCACCGGCGTGCGGGAGGCGCCAAAGCGATCGGCGAGCTGCTGCTCCTCCAGGGCCGAACCGGCAACCAGCGCGCCCGACGCGATCTCGTCGGTCAACGCGTTCCGGATCCGATCGGAGAGCAATCCCCCATCGTCTTCCGGATCGGTCGCGACCTTGAGCAAACCTGCCATTTAGCCTCCTGTGATCGCGCGCACCGCGAAGTAAAGGACAGACGGCGCGACCAGGCATCCCAATCCCGTATGGAACGTCGCCGTCAACGCCCCGTATGGCACCAGCCGCCGGTCGGTCGCGGCGAGCCCTCCGGAAACCCCGCTGACCGTCCCCATCAATCCGCCGAACACCATGGCGCTGCGCGGATTGTCGAGGCCGATCATCCTGGCGACGAACGGCGTGCCGATCATCACGATCACCGCCTTGAACACACCGGTCGCAATCGAAAGGGCGATAACCGGCGAGGATGCACCGATGGCCGCCCCGGTGACCGGTCCCACAATGTAGGTGACCGCGCCGGCACCGATCGTCGTCAATGATTCGGCATCAGTGTAGCCAAACGCCGCGGCGACGAGAACGCCGAGAATGAACGGGACCACGGTTCCCAGGCCGAGCGCGACCGCGCCGATCACGCCGGCCTTGCGCGCATGCACGACGTCGACCTCGAAGGCGGTGGCAACGATGGCAAAGTCGCGCAGCATCGCGCCGCCCATCAACCCGATCCCGGCCAGCGCCGGCAGGTCGGCGACGCCCTTCTCGCCGCCGGTGAAGAGGCCACCGAGAAAGGCCAGCGCGAGCCCCAGCATGATCGCGATCGCCGAGCCGTGAATGCGCCCGAAGGTGAAATATTTCGAGATCGCTCCGGAGATCCACATCAGGATCCCGACCGCGGCGAACGCGGTGATCAGCGAATTCGCGACGAGCACGTGAGACAGCATGGTCATGCGATCCTCCCGGACTTGAACTGAGGCACCGGCGCGGCAAGCGTCTCGGCCTCGCGCGCCTCGATCTCGTCCATCGTCTCGACCCGGCCGCTGAGCCGGCCGATCAGGGCGACCATCGCGAAGCACACCGCGACGGCACCGGCGCCGGCGATGATGACGATCGGACCGCCCTTCGCTGCGGCGACGACGTTCTGCTGCGCGGCCATGGCGACCACGATCGGAATGTAGAAGCTGCCCCAGAACTCGACGCCGGTCTTGAGCCCGTGGCTGAGCAGCTTGCGGCGCACCAGCCAGAGCCGGGCCGCGATCAGAAAAATCATCGCAATGCCGACGCCGCCGACATTGGCCTTCACGCCGAGGGCGACGCCGAGCAGGTCGCCCAGGAAGCCTCCCAGCAGGGTGCAGATCGCGAGCAGCGCGACACCGGAAATGGTCACGGGCGCCTCCCCGCGGTGAGCAGGGCGCCGGCAGCAGGACTTGGACGCTTCGTATGCATTCGCATCGTGAATTTCCTCCTGTGTATGCGAATATCCGTCGCTTATTGATTATCGTATACATTAATTGACAGAGCGACGCAATACGCATACATTGATCGGCATCGAAGCCCATCTCGCATGCCGAGGAGCCCGAAATGAGCGATTGGGGTATGCAAAAGGCCGCGCTGCGCGAGCGCCTCGCCGCCGGTCGGCGGCACGCCGACGGAAAGATCGTCCCGATCCCGCGGCTGCCTGCGTTCCTGAACGCAGTGATCCGGTCAGGTGATCGGGTGTGCCTCGAGGGTGACAACCAGAAGCAGGCCGACATCCTCGCCTCGGCGCTCGCAGACCTGGACCCTGCCGAGATCAGCGATCTCCACATGGTGCAGTCGGGCGTGGTGCTGCCGTCCCACCTCGACATCTTCGAGAAGGGCATCGCGCGGCGGCTCGACTTCTCCTATTCGGGCCCGCAATCGGCGCGCATGGCGCGGATGCTGTTCGGCGGCAAGATCGAGCTCGGCGCCGTCCATACCTATCTCGAGCTGTTCGCGCGCTACTTCATCGATCTGACGCCGAACGTCGCGCTGATCGCAGCCGTCAGCGCCGACAAGGACGGCAACCTCTATACCGGGCCGAACACCGAAGACACACCGACGGTGGTCGAGGCGACCAGCTACAAGAACGGCCTCGTCGTGGCCCAGGTCACCGAGATCGTCGACAAGGTGCCGCGGGTCGATATCCCCGGCGACCTCGTGCATTTCGTGGTCGAAGCCCGCCGGCCGTTCTATGTCGAGCCCCTGTTCACGCGCGATCCGGCGGCGATCACCGAGACCCAGATCCTGACCGCGATGCTCGCCATCAAGGGCATCTACGCGCCCTACGGCGTGCGCCGGCTCAATCACGGCATCGGCTTCAACACCGCCGCGATCGAATTGCTGCTGCCGACCTATGGCGAGAAGCTCGGCCTCAAGGGCAAGGTCTGCACCCACTTCGCGCTCAATCCGCATCCCACGATGATTCCGGCGATCGAAGCCGGATGGGTCGAGCAGATCCATTGCTTCGGATCGGAGGTCGGCATGGAGGATTATGTCGCGGCGCGCCCCGACGTGTTCTTCACCGGACCGGACGGCTCGCTGCGCTCCAATCGCGCGTTCTGCCAGACCGCAGGCCTCTATGCCTGCGACATGTTCATCGGATCGACCCTGCAGATCGACCTCGAGGGCCACAGCTCGACGGTGACGTCCAGCCGCATCGCGGGCTTCGGCGGTGCGCCGAACATGGGCTCCGACCCGCGCGGCCGCCGCCACCCCGAGCGAACCCTGGCTCAAGGCCGGCGCCGAGGCCGCGCCGGATTCCGATGCCGCGCTGCGCCGCGGCCGCAAGCTGGTGGTGCAGATCGGCGAGACCTTCGGCGAGCGCAACGCCCCGCTGTTCGTCGAGCGGCTCGACGCGTTGGAACTGGCAAGCGCGCTCAAGCTCGATCTCGCGCCCGTCATGGTCTACGCCGACGACGTCACCCACATCGTCACCGAGGAAGGCATCGCCAACCTCCTGATGTGCCGGGACAAGGACGAGCGCGAGCAGGCGATCCGCGGTGTTGCCGGCTACACCGACATCGGCCGCGCCCGCGATTCCAGGCTGGTCGAGAAGCTGCGCGCGCGCGGCGTGATCCGGCGCCCGGAAGATCTCGGCATCGATCCGCTCGACGCCGATCGCCGCCTGCTCGCCGCCCGCTCAATCAAGGATCTCATGCTGGCGTCCGGCGGACTCTATCGTCCGCCCAGCCGCTTTCGCAATTGGTGAGGAGTTTTGCATGGAAACGCTCAGCTTCCGACTATCCGCCCCGAAACGCGCCGGTGGCACCCGCATGCAGGCGATCGTCGGCGTCGTCGCCTCCGGCAATCTCGAGGTGCTGCTGGAACGCGCAGCACCCGCCGACAGCTGCATGATCGACATCACGACCGCAGCCCACGGCTTCGGCGCGGTCTGGGACGCCGTGGTTCGCGATTTCGCGGCCCGCCGCCCTGCCGGCGGCCTGCGCATCTCCATCAATGACGGCGGCGCCCGGCCCGACACGGTCGCGCTGCGCCTCGCCCAGGGCGTCCGCAAGATCGAGGAGCCGGAACGATGACCGCAGCCACTGCCAACACGGATTCGCTGAGCTGGTACGAGGCGAGCGCCCGGCAGCGCATTGATGCGCTGCTCGATCCCGGCAGCTTTGCCGAGTTTATCGGCCCCGAGCAGCGCGAGATCAGCCCGCATCTTTCGATCTTCGACCTGCCTGAGCAGTTCGACGACGGCATCGTCGTCGGGCGCGGCCGCCTCGACGGCTCGCCGGTGCTGGTCGCGGCACAGGAAGGACGCTTCATGGGCGGCGCCTTCGGCGAGGTGCATGGCGCCAAACTGACCGGTCTGTTGCGCGCCGCGCGTGCGCTTCAGCAGGACGTGCTGATCCTGTTCGACACCGGAGGCGTGCGGCTTCAGGAAGCCAATGCCGGCGAGCTCGCCATCGCGGAGATCATGCGCGCGATCATCGAGGCGCGGCGCGCCGGCGTCAGCGTGATCGGTGTGATCGGCGGCCGCGCCGGATGCTATGGCGGCGGCAGCCTGATCGCCGGCACCTGCTCGCGCCTGATCGTCTCCGAACAGGGCCGGATCAGCGTCAGCGGCCCCGAGGTGATCGAGACCAACAGGGGCATTGAGGAGTTCGACTCGCGCGACCGCGCGCTGGTCTGGCGCACCATGGGCGGCAAGCACCGCTACCTGATCGGCGGCGCCGACATATTCGTCGACGACGAGGCATTGGCGTTTCGCCGGGCTGTGATCGACGCGCTCGAGGTCACACGCGGTTGCAGTTTGGCTGTTCTCGACGCCGAGCAGACACGCCTGGAGCGACGGCTGCAACGCTTCGGCGCGGCCAAGGACGCGGTCGAGATCTGGCAGGTGCTCGGCATCGACCAGCCGGCCGACATCCCCGCGCTTCCGACCGACGCATTTCTTCGCGCGGCGACCAACAGGGAGAACGCCGATGACGCTCGATGACATCCTGGCCGGCCTGTTCCCGAACGGCAGCAACATCGACATCAGCGGCGCGATGATTGCGGGATCGGCGATCCTTCCCGGTGCAGGCCCGGTCCACGTGCTCGGCATGACCCAGGGACAGCCGCTCGGCGTCGACGAGGCGATTGTGCTGGCAAGGCGTGTGCTCGAGATCGTCAAATCAGGCGATCGCGCGCCGATTCTGCTCCTGGTGGATTCGTCGAGCCAACGCATGAGCCGGCGCGACGAACTGCTCGGCCTCAGCGAATATTTGGCGCATCTCGCCAAGGCCTTGATGCTGGCGGAAGCGGAAGGACACCGCACCGTCGCCCTGCTCTACGGCGGCAGCGCAGCCGGCGCGTTCATCGCCACCGCCCTCGCAGCCGGCACGCTGGTCGCGCTGCCCGCCGCGCATCCCGCGGTGATGGATCTGCCGTCGATGGCGCGGGTCACCAAGCTTCCGATCGACGTGCTCAAGGCCAAGGCGGAAGCGACCCCGGTGTTCGCTCCGGGCCTCGAGAACATGGTGCAGACCGGCGGCATTCAGGCGGTCCTGGACGAGCACGCGCCGTTGGCGCCGCAGCTCGCCGCGATCCTCGAGCGTCCGCAAGGACCGGACCCGCGCGGCCGGCTCGGTGCCGAGCGCGGCGGACGGCGAAAGGCTGCAGAAATCGCCGACCGCGTCGTGACGCTCGCAGCGTCCGCGCCGCAGGAGATGCAACATGGCTGACGCATTGGATCGCCACACCATGGTGAAGGTCTCGGCCGCGGGATGGAGCGCAGCGATGCGCCGCTATCCCGAACTCGCCGTTGAACCGATCATCGCAGAATGGGCGCGCGCGGATCGTCCGCTCATCGTCCGGCGGCCGGCTTGCAGCGATGGGGCGGGCATGATTCCGCTCGGCCTGCCGCTGCCACCGAGCCACGGCAAACGACGCCTTGCGCTGGCGCTCGCGCCCGGCGACATCGTCGCATCCGCCCCGCCGCCCCTGCTCGCCGATGCCGCCGCCACAGCGCCGACGCAGTGGCGCGAGACGATCGCACACCTCGTCCGGCTTGTGCCGGAGACCCGAACCTTCGGCAGCCTGGCGTGGCAGCATCTCACCGGGCTGCCCTATCTGTCGGACAATTCAGACCTCGATCTGCTCTGGCCGCTGGCGTCAGCGCGGCAGGCGCAGAGCCTGCCGTCCGACATCGCTGCGATTGCAGCGCAGGCGCCGATGCGGCTCGACGGCGAGATCGTCGGTTGCGCCGGCGGTGTGCAGTGGCGCGAACTGACCGGCAGCGACGAGGACGAAGTTGTCGTGAAGGGCCCTGACGGCGTCACCGGCGCGACGCGCGCAGCGTTTCTGTCGGGGCGGACGTCGTGAACGCCGCGCTGAAATGGCAATCACGGCCGCGACGGGAGGCTGATGCGGAGCAGATCGGTCGGCTTGCCGCGCTGTGCCTGAAGCTCGAGGTCGCGACCTATCCGAAGCCGGGGCTGGTCAGCCATGTCGACAACGGCGCGCACGGGGATATGGACGCCGCGCTGCTGTGCCTGAGCGCCGACACGCTGGCGCCCTTCTTCCGCGATCTGGCGGCCGCCGGCGCCGAGGGTGCCGGCATGAACCGGTTGCGCGCCATCGGAGTTGCCGCGGAACGCGCCATGATGGCTGCGACCTCCGGCGTCAACACCCACCGCGGCGCGATCTTCGGACTGGGCCTGCTGTGCGCCGCAGCCGGATATCGCGGCGCGCTCGGCATCCGCAAGTCGCTGGGCGAACTGGTATCGCAACGTTGGGGCGATGCGATCCTCTCCGGCCCGGTCTCGCTGCGCAGCCATGGCGCGGTGGCCGCACGCCGCCACGGTGCCGGCGGCGCCCGATCGGAAGCAGCAGGTGGCTTCCGCTCCGTCTATGACATCGCCCTTCCCGCCCTGCATGCGGCGCGGACGCTGGCACCACATGATGAGGAAGCGGCACGGGTTCAGACCTGCATGACGCTGATCGCCGACGTCGCCGATACCAATCTCCTGCATCGTGGCGGCGCGGAAGGATTGCATTTCGCGCAAGCCAGCGCATCGGCATTTCTGGCCAGCGGAGGCGTCGGATCCTGTGGCTGGCGCGCGCGCGCCACCAACATTCATCGCGCATTCGTGGCGCGTAATCTGAGCCCCGGCGGCTCGGCCGACCTGTTGGCCATGGCGCTGTTCATCGATCGGCTGGAACGCTGATGCTTGCATTGATCTGCGGCGGACAAGGCACCCTCTCCGACACGATCTTCGATCTGGTCGACGGTCAGCCTGCGGCGGAGCCGGTATTTGCCGCCGCAACGGCCTGTCTCGGCGAGGACCCGCGGACGCTGGTCAGGGCAGCAAGCGCCGACCAACTGTCCGCCAATCGCGTCAGCCAGATCCTGACCGTCACATCGGCGCTCGCGATCCATGCCTGCCTCGGCGACCTGCTCACGCGGGAGACCGCCGTCACCGGCTACAGCGTCGGCGAGATGGCGGCCTGGAGCATTGCCGGAATCTGGACCGCCGACGAGGCCTTGCGGCTGACCGAGATTCGCGCACGGCTGATGGACAGCGCCGCGGGACCGGACGGCCGCCTCGGCTATGTCCGCGGGCTCGACGGGGCCACGCTCGACCGGCTGCTCGAAAAACACCGCTGCGAGATCGCGATCAAAAATCCGGACCTCCTGTTCGTGGTCGGCGGCGCCGAGCCGGATGTGATCGCGCTCTGCGAAGAGGCCGCAACAGCGGGCGCGCGCAGCGGGCTTCTCGCCGTGAAAATCGCTTCGCACACGTCACGCCTTGAGCAGGCCAGCGAGCCGCTGCGCCAGGCGCTCGACGCCGGCAAGCGCTTTCCCATCTCGGGTCGGCGCATCCTGCTCGCGGGTGGCGATGGTGAGCGCATCTTCACGCCAAGCCGTGCGACAGCGATGCTCGCACGCCAGGTCGCGCAACCGATCGACTGGGCAGCGACGCTGACGGCGCTCTCCGAACTGGGGATCACGCGGGTGCTGGACCTCGGTCCGGGGCATGCGCTCGCCGAGATGACGCAGGCCTTCCTGCCCTCGATCCGCTGCTACGCGGCCGACGGGTTTCACAGCATCGACGGCTTGCGAAGCTGGACGGCTCTCGACTAGCCGGCGACGCCGCGATCGAGATCAGTGGTTCTCCGAAGCCCTGAGCCCAGCGCGCATCCTGCGCCGATTTTATCCGTGTCCTTACGGTATGGCGCCATACCAGATCACGAGCGCGAAGATCACCAACAAGGCGACGGTGATGATCGCTTCGCTCGTGGGCATGTGCCTTATGGCCGCCTCCGCACGCGGGAGCAGGATGCTGTGATGGGGCGGTGGTTCTCATCAGCACAACGGCGCTCGTTTGAAATATTTGCGGGCGGCGTTGGCTCTAGCCCCAGGAAGGAAATGCAAAATCCCGGTAGCCTTAGCTTGCACAAGACGTGCGGCTGGAACATGCCCCAAAAGGGCTATCACCTTGAAACAATCGGGGGCTTTACATTCCGGAAGATCGGGAGTTCGGCCGCCCCTTCGCTCGCGATGTCGGCCGGCGTCGCGAGATCGCCAAGCGCCATGCCGTAGGCAACGCGGCCCCTAGCGCCACGAGCCGTCCGGCCCAAGCGGCAACGTCGGAGGGTCGCGCTTGTCCTCGTCAGGCTTCACCTTGAAGCCCTGCCGAAACGCGAACCAGATGAAGCCGACCAACCCGACCACGCAGATCGGCGCGAGAAACCAGTCAGGCATGTCGCAATCCTCCAGCAGCCTACCGACGTAAGTCTCGGCGATCCCGCGCTTAGTTCAAAATGCGGGATGCCCCGTCCGAATGAACCGTAGCGCCATTGTCCGGACGAATCCGAGGCGTTGCCGCAAGTGATGTCCGGCCAAGGTCGAACTGAGCCTAAGATGCCGCGAAAAACGCCATCCTGACTAACTTTATGAGTCTATCCAGATAAGCCTGTGTCGAAAACACGTCTTTCCCGAGTAAGACTGAATCGCTTGCGGAAGAAGTCTTCGATTGCCTGATTCCGGGTTGGCGGCCGGCCAGCGCAGAACTGGCGGGTGGACCGACTATAGCCAACTGGTCCGTTTTGGATGAAGCCATTGGCCTGGAAGCTGACGCGCCTCGCATCCAGCCCACTTGCCACAACCCGGGACAGCCACCCTCGTCGCGCGAAGAGCGAGAGCTTCCCAAGCAACGGATACCGCACCGGACAAGGCCTAGGAACGTCCCTAGCCGGCGGAGATTACCTCCCGCAATTGCTACCCGAGCCAGGAGGTTTTCCGTGAGGGATTTTGGCAGTGTGCAGGAAAATCTGGGAGACCGCGGCTTTTTCATCGCCCCGCTCGACGATCTCGTGACCTGGGCTCGATCCGGCTCCCTGATGTGGATGACGTTTGGGCTCGCTTGTTGTGCCATCGAGCAAATGCAGGTCTCGATGCCAAGATATGACATTGAACGTTTCGGAGCCGCACCTCGCGCGTCCCCACGACAGTCGGATGTGATGATCGTGTCGGGAACGCTCTGCAACAAGATGGCGCCGGCCCTGCGCAAAGTCTACGATCAGATGCCGGAGCCGCGCTACGTCATCTCGATGGGGTCCTGCGCCAATGGCGGCGGATACTATCACTTTTCCTACTCTGTCGTTCGCGGCTGCGATCGAATCGTACCGGTAGACATCTACGTCCCGGGGTGTCCGCCGACCGCCGAAGCTTTGCTCTACGGCATCCTCCTCTTGCAAAACAAGATCAGACGAACCGGCTCGATCGAACGTTAGAGCAGCTGTCCAGGGCGACCGCTACGTTCCGGTACAGAACGAAATGGCGATCGTCGATCGGCACAGCGATCGCTTGTCGGCTCCGCAGCAAGGCATAGCCCTTTTACTTAAGTTAACGCGTGGCGACACAGTGCGCGCTAAAACGTCTACGATCGAAAATGGCGAGATGGACGATGATGGTGAAACGGCGACGCCGATTCAAACAGCCAACGTCGCTAGCTCATCGACTGGCGCAGGAAATGGGACGCCTGCGCGAATTGGCGCGCGGGTTGCCGCCCGGAACGGAGCAAAGCATGCTCCTGCGCAAGGCCCATCAGGCCGAAACGGCGTTGCGCATCGACACATGGCTGGCTTCCCCGGGCACCTCACATCCAGTCGGCAAAATGTCCTTGATGGGCCGCACTCAACCGAAGCGCCGCTGATGCCCCCGCATTGTGGCTCGGCTAGAGACCCGTCGAGCGCAGCGGCGTCTTGACGTCGACCGTGGGAGGCCGGTCGCGCCGATTCACATAAGTGAATGCGGAGCCACGAGGCCGAGCACATCGTGGGTTGCTTGCTCGGTTTCGACCCTTCTGCAGGCGGACGGCCCTGGCACTGGCCCCCACGGCCCCCAATGGTGCCGGGGCCGTTTCCATTTGGCCGCGCAGCAACATGCCGCTTCATCCAACCTGGCCAGACATCGCCATCCGCCTCGCTGTGACAGTTCTGGCTGGCGCGATCATCGGCTTTGACCGCGGTGTCCGTGGACATGCCGCTGGCTTGAGAACCACAATCCTGGTCGGGCTTGCCGCCTCACTGTCGATGATTCAAGCAAACCTCCTGCTCAGTGTCGACGGAAAAGGCTCAACCTCGTTTGTCGAGATGGATCTCATGCGCCTTCCGCTCGGCATCCTGACCGGCGTCGGATTCATCGGCGGGGGCACGATTCTCAAGAAAGGCGACCTTGTCACCGGCGTGACAACGATTCATCCGCTCTTCCCGGCGCTGTCGATGCTCTCGCGATGGATTTCGTGCGCTGCGCCATCGGTCACCGAGACGGAATACCCAGCACCCAGGCATTCCTGTCGTTCCGCGGCAAGATCGATGGCGAGACGTCTTGCGATCGCGATGGCCTGATCCCGATCGGCGACCGGCCGGCCCATTGAATCGATCACGCGCTCACCGTTCACGAGGTGGAAGTAATATCCGGGCATCCAGTATTCTCCGCGGATCAGTGCGTATTTGATTCCTGCCATTTCTCCAGATCAGGCCTATGCTCGCCGGAGCGCTGTTCTTTCTCCGGATGCCCCTTCCATGGCGTGTTGGTCTGTGCGTGCGAGCCCCAATCGCTGGAACGACCGGAATCCCGCGTTATCGGTATTCCCCTCATCGGCACCTCCTGACGAGCAGAAACGTCAACGTCTTTCCTGCCACGATGTGTTCAAGGCCCCCCTGCGACCGCGCCCGCGATTACCATCGCGAGCGCGTCCAGATCGATCTCACCGTTCACCGACAATTCCGGAGAGCTCTGCACGCGAAGACGATCCGGGTGGTTCGCGGCCTGCCGTTTCAGTTCGGCGACGATGGAGTCCTTCAGCTTCTCTTCGAGCATCGATGAATGCCTCCCTATGACTGGGCTTCGTCCCGACCATGGACCTGCTCGGGCGGTGCCGTGGCTTCGATCGCGGTGAAGGGCTCGATAATGCGGTAGCTGTGCTTCGAGCTTGCAGGGACGAGCCAGGAATCCCCCTTCTGCAAGCGGACGGTCTGCCCCTCGAGCATGAGTTCAGCCACGCCGGCCATGACATATCCGACCGTCTCGTAATCCCGTTGCTCGACGGCACTCTGTTGAGGCTGCTCATTGTCCCAAAGCCGCATCGCGACGCGCTTGCCGGATGCGAGATAAGTCTGTCCCATCGCGCCTTTCGGAGCGGTGGCTTGGGAGACTTTCTTGATCGTGCTGTCGTTCATGCCGTTCTCCAAATCGATGGTCCGCAGCGACCGGCCCGGTCCGGCGCCGGCCGTGTGCACCGTCAGAGCCGGCCGGAGGCCGACACGCGCCATACGGTGTTGCCGACGTCGTCCGCGATCAGCAATGCACCGGACTTGTCGATCGCCAGTCCTACGGGGCGACCGCGGGATTTCTCGTTCTCGTTCAGGAAACCGGTCACGACATCCTGCGCTGGCCCGTTCGGATGGCCGTCAGCGAACGGCACGAAAACGACCTTGTAGCCGTTGAGCTGCGGCCGGTTCCAGCTGCCGTGCTCGCCGACAAAGGCGCCACCACGATAGGACGCCGGCAGTCCATCGCCGGTGTAGAATGCGAGCCCCAATGGCGCCACGTGCGAGCTCAGCGCGTAATCCGGAACGACGGCCTTGGCGACCAGGTCGGGCCGTTGCGGCTGCACCCGCGGATCGACATTCTGGCCGAAATAGCTGTAGGGCCAGCCATAGAAGGCTCCATCCTTCACGGACGTCAGGTAATCGGGCACGAGGTTCGGGCCGAGCTCGTCCCGTTCGTTGACGACGGCCCACAGCGCATGGCTTTGCGGCTCGAAGGTCAGGCCGTTCGGGTTGCGCAGGCCGCTCGCAAAGATTCGCCAGCGCCCCGTGGCCCGATCGACTTCGAGGATCGCTGCCCGGTTCTTCTCCGCCTCGATTCCGTTCTCTGTGATGTTGCTGTTGGAGCCGATACCGACATAGAGCAGCGAGCCGTCGGGGCTCGCAACCAGACTTTTGGTCCAGTGATGATCGATCGGCCCGCCGGGCAGCGCCGTCAGCGTCTGCCCCGGCGCCGTGATCTTGGTGTCGCCCTCGTGATACGGATATCGAACGATCGCATCGGTGTTCGCCACGTAGAGGTCGTTGCCGACCAATGCGATGCCGAACGGCGAGTTGAGGTGATCCAGGAACACGCCCTGCACCTCCGGCTTGCCGTCACCGTTGGTGTCACGCAGCAGCGTGATCCGGTTGCTGGCGCCGGTATCACCGCCGGAGGTCGCCCACGACTCCACCCACTTCATGATGAAGTCCTTCGGACGCTTGATCGGCTCGGTCCCCGGTGCCTTGGATTCAACAACCAGAATATCGCCGTTGGGAAGAACGTAGAGCGACCGCGGATGCTGCAAACCCGTGGCAAGCGCGTTGATCTGCAGGGTATCCGGCACTTTCGGCTTTTCACCCTGCTGCCATCCGACCACGGACGCGATATGCATCGGCGGCAGCAGATATTGCTGCTGCGCCGGCAGATCGGGACGGGCACCGACCTGGGTTTTCGGATCGGGCGCCGTCTCCTTGCTACAACCCGCGACGCAGAGCGCCATGCCGAGCGTGACCGCAAGCCCGATATGGCTGCCGTTGATTGGTACGATCCGCATCAGTCGATAACTCCAATCCTGTAGCGATGGACCATCGCCCCGCCGAGCCAGCCCGTGAACAGCATGACGAGGACAGTCAGCGCAGACAGCACAAGCCCGGCCGGAACGACCGACGTCCAGGCATCGCGGCTGTGAACCAATGCGTTGAACAGCGCGAGCAGCATCACCACGACGTTGCCGGCCATGTGGTACCAGGAATACGCCAGGCGGCGGATCCGGCGATCGCCCAGGAAGTCGATCAGGCCGGCGATCGCCGCAAGGCCGCCGATGATCAGCCCGGCGAACAGCAGCCAGGCCGAAAAGTCGGCCCACATCATCTCGGCCGTGCTCCAATAGGCGATATCGGTGACCAGCGCGCCGGTGAAGCACACGATCGGAAACGGCACCAGCATCGGATGAATCGGATGCATCGCGATCCGGGCTGTCGACACTGGATTGGCTGCACGCGTCGTGGTCCCGGCGACCTCTTGCGTCTGTACTTCCTGCTGCATTGCGCGTCTCCGAAAAATCGTCAACGACGCCTGCGAAATCGAGTTCCTAGGGCCGCGAAGCGGCTCAGACGCGCGATTGCGGAACCAAAGTGCGCCACAAGTCTAACGGGCCGGAAGCAGATCGGAACGCGGCGGTATGGAGCTCGGAAACGGCTTGGCCACCATGATGGTCGCACGCTCGTTGGTTTCCAATGCGATCTTCTGGGCAAGCATCACATCGCCCGCCACCAGCGAACCGATGGGCCGAAAACACCACCCCACGGCGACACTGCCTGTGTTGTCTATTTCGTAGACATTGGTCGAGGTCCCATAGCAAATGCGGTACCGCTTGCCGGAGTCGGAGCCGATCACGTCGAAGCGCTTGTATCGTTCGAATTCTGACCGTTGCTCGGACGTGAGCCATCGCGAGAGTAGCGCAATCCCGCGGGCCTCCTTCCTCTCATAGGCCTGCCACCGATCTCGTACCGCTCGCAACGTCGCCCATAGCGTTCCGACGTTGCGCCGGAGTGCCCCAAGAACCGCCGCATTGCGCGAACGGACCGTCATGCGATCAGCCGCCCACAAGCCTTGGGTAGAACAAGGTTTCCTTTGCGGCCGGATCCAGCGATCGCACGAGCACGGTCTCCCCGTCCGCTCGCCTTGCCGCCGCCGTGTAGCCTTCCGATATCAGCTCACCGAAGCGCGTCTCGGCCCGGGTCAACTGCTCGCGATCGGCGGGATCAAATTCGTAGCGGGTGTCGCCTGTCTGATCCATGATGAAAAGCTCTGCCATCCGGGTCTCCCTGATTGCCGTCGTGACAATTTTGACGGGATGCCGAAGTTCCTAGTCCAGCGCATCGGCTCGTCGACACAGGCTCACGGCGGCGCGCTTACATGTCAGGTCGCCGTAACGCTGCCGTTTCAGGCTGCAATCCAACAGCAGGAAAAACGACCCCAGCTCAGGGGTGGGAGCTGGGGTCCTTTGCGGCGTTCTGAGTTGAGCCGACGCCGGTTAAGGCGACTGTCAACGAATGTCAGGCTGCACCTTCGCGCCGGTTCCGGCATTAGCCTTTGTAAATGCGCGACGCAAAATCAGCCGTCTTTCCGTGCGCGCTTGCTCGTTGGCGCCATATGCCGGAGCGGCATGAAGCGCATCCCTGGCCACGATCCTCAGCTCTTCGATCGACGGACTGCCTCGACGCACCGCCTCCAGCAGGCTCGAGGCAACGCATGTCCTCGTTGCGCTATCGAATCGGGACAATGCTGCGCAGGTTTCATCGAGCACCGCGCGAAGCACAGCGGCCGTCCGTTCGTCGATCATTCCCGCCTCTCCTGCCGCTCATGCCAGGTTACACGCTAGCCGCAAAGGGCGGTCCTCGACTTCACGTATGTTAAGGCTGTCGTCGAATTTGGGCTCGGCGACGCCGCTCGACCGATGGCACGTTCGTCCAGCCGCGATGAGGGTCCGGGATCGGCGTATGCCGGCCAGGCAAGAAGAGCTGCAGTTACACGACGGTTACGCAAGCAGGAGGCCGATCGGCTGCCTGCGCGATACGCTTAGTCGCGACGCTTGGTATGCAGGTAATCGGACGTGAAGAGAGCCATATCCTGCAAGGCCTTCAGGTCGTTTATCGTAAGTGTCCGGTCCCGCAACACGATCAGCCCCGAACTACGCAGCTCTTGCAGGGTTCGATTGACATGAACCACGGACAGGCCGGTCGCGTCGGCCAAGTCCATTTGCGTCACCGGGAATGCATAGGAATTGTCATCGACCATTCCGACCGGCAGCAGTCGTTCGTGGAGCTCGCACAGGACATGCGCAACCCGTTCCAGCGCAACACGCCGCCCGACATTGACCGTCCATTCGCGTTGGACCGCGCTGTTGACCATGGTTTCGCACCACATGGCCTCGGCGAGCGAACGGTTGCCCGCCAACAACCGCTCGAACGCATCGCGCTTGATCTCGGCATAGCTGACCGGCGTTAGTGTACCGATGGAATGATCCATCACCGACAAAAGGTAGACGCAGGCATCGCAGGTATCGCCCGGCAGGATGAAGCTCACGATCTGGCGGCGGCCGTCCGCGAGCGTCTTGTAGCGGCAGAGCCAGCCCGACAGGATGATCCTGACACCGTCAACGGCATCGCCCTCGCTGATCAGGTCCTCGCCGGCTCCGGCTCGCCGCAGCCCATCCCGGATCGCCTGCTGCAGCAATGCGATTCCCTGCTCCGACATTTGCCGCAAGGCGCTGAGCCGCCGGATCACCGGCTGCGCGAGATTCCCTTCGATGATCGGGGGATGCATCTAGCTCCCCATGTTCGGGGTATGGACGACCCGCGCGCTCATCGGAATGGCGATCGTGGCGTGAAGTCCCGACGAATTGAACGCCAGCGTGGTCTTGCCCTTGAACTCGAACGCCAGCGTGCGCTCCAGCAATTCCGATCCGAATCCCTTGCGACGAGGCGACGAGACCGCGGGCCCCCCTCGCTCGCGCCAATCGAACATGAGCTGTTGCGGATCCGAATCGCCGTCGAAGCGCCATGAAACATCGATGCGGCCCGTCGCCTGGCTCAATGCCCCGTACTTCAATGCATTGGTTGCAAGTTCATGGATCGCCAGCGCAAAGGTCTCGGCCGCCTTGGGTTGCAATCGCACCGGACGGCGGCCCGGAAACCTGGAGCTGTTCGCCTTCATGGGCATTGTAGGCGAGCAGTTCCTCGACCACGAGATATTCGAGATCGACGCCACTTTCCGGATCACGAGTCACCAGCGACTGGGTCCGCGCGAAAGCGTTGAGGCGGCCGTCGAGGTGCGATGAATATTCTTCGACGCTCGAGCTGGTCTCGGCCGATCGACGAGCGATCGAACGCACCACGCCGAGCGTGTTGCGGACCCTGTGCTGGAGCTCGGCGAGCAGCAGCCGTTGCCGCTCTTCCGCCCGGGTGATCGCAGTGACGTCGATGAAGGTGATCACGACGCCGGCGATGAAGTTATCGATGCTTCGGTACGGCAGGATACGCACGATATAGCGTGTCCCGCTGTCGGGCGCCGTCAGCTCGCGCTCGGCGCTGGCAAGCGTCCGCAGCACGCGCCGCACGTCCTCATAAAGCTCCTCGATCGGAATACGCGCCTTGATATGCGCGATCGGGCGGCCGACGTCGGTTTCGACGAGATGCAGCAACTGGGTGATCGCAGGCGTGAAATTCATCACCTTCAGATCGTTGTCCAGGAAGACCGTTGCGATCTGCGTGCTTTCGAGGAAGTTCTTCAGGTCGCTGGTGGCGCGGGTCAGTTCCTGCACGCGATGCGCCAGTTCGCCGTTGACCGTGGTCAGCTCCTCATTGACCGACTGCAATTCCTCACGCGAGGTTTCCAGCTCCTCGTTGGCGGATTGCAGCTCTTCATTGAGCGACTGATATTCCTCGTTGGAGGACTTCAGTTCCTCGTTGGTGCTTTCGAGCTCCTCGATCGTGGCCTGTAGCCGCTCGCGGATGGCACGCAGTTCGCTCTCGAGCCGCTCGACATGCTCGGTCCTGATTTGGACGTTGGGATTATTTTCGGCATGCTCCACGGCCCGGATCGGACCATCCTTGAACAGGACGACGAAATTGCGCTGGCTGGCGGGGCCGTCCTGGATCGGCTCGATCGTGATATCGACCAACACGCGATGCCCGTTGACACCGAGCTGCACATGCTCGGCATGCGCGGTTTCATTGGTTTCGGCTGCGCGTCCCAGCGCCGTGCGCAGTTCAAGCCTGAGATCACGATGCACAAGTTGAAGCAAATCAAGCGTCGCGGTACCTGCGGTCGGCTCGATATAGCGGCCGGTCCGTCCGGAAAAGTGCAGGATGTGGAAGCTGTCGTCGGTAATCACATAGGCCGGCGCATAGCGCTCGGCGATGCGTTGGGCGCGGCGCTCGAGGCCGACATCCGGACCCAGGGCGCGTACAGGCGGGATGTCGACGGTGGCCCGTCCGGCGGCCGTCGTGATGGGAAATTCCGGCGGAAGCCGGGTCCCGGTCTCGAGCTTCCTGAAAATGCGCGCGCGACGGTCGACCGGTGCAAACAACTTCGGATGCCGGGTGACATTCTCGGAATTGCCCAAGAACAGGAACCGGTCCGGCAGCAGGGCAAAGTGGAACAGCGGGATCACGCGGTTCTGAAGTTCTGCGTTAAGGTAGATGAGAAGGTTGCGGCACGAAATCAGGTCGAGCTTGGAGAACGGCGCGTCCTTGATCACGTTGTGCTGCGAGAAGATGCACATCTCGCGCAACTCCTTCACGACGCAATAGGTATCACCCTCCCGCACGAACCAGCGCGCCAGCCGCTCCGGAGACATGTCGTTTTCGATACTGGTGCGATAGCGCCCGACGCGCGCCGCGGCGAGCGCACGTCCGTCGATATCGGTCGCGAAGATCTGGACCTGGGGCACGGAGTCCAGACCGGCCATGTGCTCGCGCAGCAGAATGCCGATCGAATAGGCCTCCTCACCGGTGGCACAACCCAGCACCCAAAGGCGCACCTGCTGGCCTGCTCCCTTTCCTTCGAAAATTTTCGGGATGACCTGCGTTTCCAAGACATCGAATTCCTTCTTGTCGCGGAAGAATTCGGTCACGCCGATCAGAAGGTCGTTGAAGAGATGCTGCGCCTCGTCCTTGTCGTTCCTGAGGAAATCGACATAGGTTGAGATTTCGTCGATCTGCACCACCTGCATGCGGCGCTGGACGCGCCGCAGGAAGGTGTTCTGCTTGTAGCCGTGGAAGTCGTTGCCGGTCTTGTTGCGGAGAATATCTGCGATCCGCGCGAGCGAATTTGCCGCGGCCGCGAGGACTTCGTCGAAGCCCTGTTTCTCGTCAAGTCGGCGCAGATGGCGGGCGTAGACCTCGATGTGTTCCGGAATCTCGTCGGCGGGCAACACGAAATCGGCGATTGCCGCGGCCGAGTTGCCTTCCTCGTGCTGGTCGGACGGGGCGTTGGCGATGCGTTCAGCGATCGCCAGGCCGCCGTGGTCTTTCAACGTTGCCACGCCCAGGGTGCCGTCGCCGCCCGTGCCGGCCAGCACAACGCCGATCGATTGCTCGGCGCGCTCTTCCGCCAGCGATACCAGAAAGCTGTCGATGGTCGCCCGCTCGCCGTGGGCCTGCGCCGCCGGCCTCACGACGAAGCGGTCGCCGTGAAGTGTCGTGATCATGTCGGCCGGGCAAAGGTGGATCACGCCGCCTTGGGCGACCGTCCCATCCTTGATTTCGGACAGCTCTGCACTTTCCCGCTGCAAAACGGCACGCAACCGTGCGTCTTCCACGGCATCCCTGTACTGCATCACAAGCACGATGGCCTGGTCAGGATTGAGCCTCAGCTTGGAGAAAAACCGCTCGATGCTGTTGAGGGCGGCAGCCGAGGCGCCCACCCCCACGATCAGCGGCGCCTTGGACCGGCGCTCCCCGTCTTCGGTCTGCGTTTGCCCGACATCATCCATGATAGCAGCGGCTTCCGTTCTTCCGTGGGGCCTCGCCCCGCACCTACCTTTGATAGCAGAATTTGGCCCTATCCCAATGAGAATAAGCAGGAATCCATCGCTGGATCCTGGGAGCTCCGCCGGTCGCTGAATGGGGTCCGCGCCGGAACACGCCGGCTCGGCCGACCGGGTGTCGAACAGGCGTCCGAATCCGGAGCTGGGCGGTCACTTGCTTCCTCCACCCGGTGCTAAGGCGACGTAACCTTGCCCTCGAGATATGCCACCCGTTGCACGATCAGGGTGCGATGCCGCTCCCACTCGACCAGGGTTTGCTTGAGCAAAGAGACCAGACGCTCGGCCTGCTCGGTATTATGGCCGGCCATCCGCAGCCAATCCAGAAGATCCTGCTGATTTCGGACACGTGTCCAGCCGTCCTCAATGTCGAGGTCCGCCTTCACCAGGAGCGCTTGCTCGAGCCGCAACATTTCGACCCAGTTCGCGTGATCGGCGATCGCCATCACCGTTCCTTCCGCGTCGGCGGCTTGGGATCGAGCGATTGTAGCACGACCCGGCGGATCATATCGGCATATTCGCGGTATTCGGCGGCGCGGGCGTCATACATTTCGGCCACTGCCAGGCGTCCGCTTTGGCGGCCATCGTCCGCCATCCGCTGTACGAGTTCGGCGCGCTCCCCAATGATCCGCAGCGCGACTCGAAGGGCCTCATCGACCCGGCTTTCCTGCTCCTTGGCGAGCGCATCGGCGGTATAGGCATGGCCGACCTGGCAGCGAAAGCGCAGCGGATGGCCCGCCTTGAGTTCTGAGAGGACACCCCCGCAACCCGGACAGGTCAGCGGCGCGGGATCGGCGACGTTGGCCAGGGTATCGCTGCCGACGCGTTCCCCGGCAGCAATCTGGACCTCCAGCTCGATCTCCGGCGGGATCGGGAGGGATGCGCCCGCCTGCTCCCGAACCAGATCGGAAAGCACATCGCCAAGCCGCGCCCCCGGGACGCAGAGATCAACCGTGGTCGCTTCCAGAGCCCGCAACGGCATTTCATCGGAAATCGCGTCCTTCGGGTCCTGGACCAGGGCAAGCCCGCCGCAACGCTTGATTACGGACAGTCCGGACGCCCCGTCGGACAACAGCCCGCTCAACACCACGCCGATAACGCGCGCTCCATAATGCAACGCCGCAGAGCGGAACAAGGGATCGATCGCGGGCCGTACCAGATTCTCGCGGGGCCCACGTCCAAGCACAATGTGGCCGTCGTGGATCAAGAGATGATGGTCTGGCGCGGCCAGATAGACATGGCCGTTTTCGATCACCATGCCGCTTTCCGCCTGCCGGACCGGCAGCTTGCCGGCCGCGCTCGCAACCGTGGAAAGAATGCCGATACCATGCGCAGGTATGTGCAATACGACGAAGATCGCGGCCGGCAAATCAGCCGGCAGCCGGCCGAGAATATCTCGCAACGGCGCCGTCGCCCCGGCCGAACCACCGATGACGATGATGTCATGATTGTGCATGGAACCTGACCTTGTCGATCTCATTTGCAACAAGGTGGGCTTTCGCCCTATGTTCCAATTTTGCGGTCATTCCCGACGGATATGTTGGTTGATATGTCGGAATCTGTAGCGCAGTTGCGCGATTTGCCATTGCTGGCCGGGCGCCGCATCCTCGTCGTCGAGGACGAATATTTCCTCGCCGACGATATCGACCGCGCGTTCCAAGCGCTCGGGGCCGTCATCGCAGGTCCCGTCGGAGCGATCGATGATGCCAGCCGCATCTTGCATGCCGACGGCGTCATCGACGGTGCCGTCCTTGATGCGAACATTCGCGGTGAAATGATCTATCCGGTCGCACGCGAACTGCTGGCGCGGTCCGTGCCGATCGTATTCACATCCGGCTACGACAGGATTGTCGTTGGTGCCGAATTTGCGCACGTGCCGCTATTCGAAAAGCCAATCGATGTCCACGCCATGGCTGATGGACTGGCCCGTGCGATCCTGCGACGGTGAGCTTGCCCGCGATCGCG
The DNA here is from genome assembly GCF_054055655.1 of Bradyrhizobium sp. USDA 4461. Lineage (NCBI taxonomy): Bacteria > Pseudomonadati > Pseudomonadota > Alphaproteobacteria > Hyphomicrobiales > Nitrobacteraceae > Bradyrhizobium > Bradyrhizobium sp. USDA 4461. The sequence goes on along the minus strand of NZ_JBSRXM010000001.1, from coordinate 5,818,712 downwards.
CATCCGGACGATGGCGGCGCGGAGCCAAGACCGGTGACAGTGCGACGCCACACCGGAAAGCGAGAACCGGACCGACCGGACGCCGGTCTATTCTTGGTGCCGGATTCCGGGTTTACGGCTGCTCCTCCTCGGGCAGGTCCCTCGCCCCCTCCCGGGGAACAGGAAGGCGCTGATCACCGAGAAATGTTCCCGGCTGACACGTCCTGAGGAGCCTCAGCGACCGCGCTATGATCGCTCTGGTTTGATCGATGATCGCAGCGTCGTGCGCGACCATCCTGTCGGACAGGTGGATGAGACGGGTTTGAAAGAGCAGTGTCATCGGCGCCCGCGGGAACCGGCTGTTATCAGGCATCCAAGTAAAACGGCGGAACCTGCGCCGCGGTTTCTCCGCTTCGCGAAGAAACCCGCAGGCTGTTTGCAAAGGCTACGTTCTGCGCGTCCGTTGCCGGCAAACCTACTCGCGCGCTCAGTTCATCTGCGTGCGGAGTGTCTCTATGGCTTCCGCACAATTGTGCGGCTTTGTGACCATGGGGACATCCGCATACTTCTCCGGCAGTGTGCGCCGATCATACCCGGTGTAGAGCGCGACCGGCTTCCCCATATCGAGGAGTTCGTCGATCAACCTGTAGGTCGACATACCATTGACGTTGATGTCAATCAGTGCCCCCGAAGCCGACGCCGTATGTTGTCGCGCTTCCTCAACCGAGTTGAAGGGGCCCACGACCAGGAAGCCCGCCTTGCGCGCGAGCGACGCACAGTCTTCAGCAATAAAATACTCGTCTTCCACGATCAGAATCGAACGCATGGCACTCGTCCTCGCCGAATGATGTTCGCGGATGATCCGAGTTAACTCCTCAGCGGCGCTGGGGTTGCGCGCGCTCTAGGGAACCCTGCTGCTCTGCGGAATATGGCTATCGCCCTTGCAGCCATCACTTTTGATGCTTTGGACATATTCCAGGTGCAGCAGGCACCAGTCCACACCGGATTCAACAGGACCGTTTTTAGTACGCAAACGTTGACTGCCATGTTGCACTCAGACGAGGTCCGCATGGCGGGTTACCGGCTCATAGCCCCGACCGCCCCTGACTCCGGTGATTACCGATGCCAAGAAGACGATCATGGAAAGGTAAGGCCCAAGTAGCGAGACAGTCGCAGAATGCGAAGAATGCCTATCAACGCTATCTCGATCTGGCCCGCACCACGGCATTGAGGGGCGACCTTGTGGCGGCTGAAAACTATCTTCAGCACGCCGAGCACTATCTTCGATCGATGCGGGAGCGGCAGTCCGCCGACAGCCCGCACAAGCAATAGGTCGAAGCACGTTGAACGCCCACGCCGCGCTTGGCGGCGCGTAGTGGTGAGCAAGTGATCTCCCGACCTCCGAACTGTCCACGAAGAGCTTGCCTTCTTGGGCGGCCTCTTTTCTTTCCAAGGCAGCTTGAGGCCTCGCTCACATGAGCTTCTTCAGTTGCTTGGCCGCGGCAACCGCCTCGGCTAGGGCGTCGCCGGCGTCAACCTCCTCGCGGCCCGTGAGATAGCCGACGGCGAACGCCTTGCGCGAAGCGGCATTGGCTCGCGCGAAATCATGCGCCCAGGACATATGCACGCGGATGTCATTGAGACTGCCCAGCGCCCCCTGCAACGCCTTGAGGCCGCGATCGATCTTGTGTCGTGCTTTGCGCCGGCGGTCGCCTGGATGGAGGCTTGCAAAGAATTCGTGCCCATAGCGCAGCTTTTTCACCGCGATCCTGAGCTTGTGGCGTTGCATCGCATCCAGCCGCCGGAGCCGTCGCGCCCGCTTGACGACCTTGCGCGTTCTCCTCTCGAGCTCTTGCTCCGCAAACGGTCGGACCGGCCGCTCTCGCAGCATGCGCCCAAGATCATCCTTGTCGTTGCGCCATTCGCCATCGATGAACCATAGCGCACAGTCAAGCAACAGGCGGCGAAACCGATCGCCCTCAACGGCGGCTCGCGCCTGGACGAAACCTGCACTGCGTGCCTTTTCGAGATCGTGTGCCAAGACCTCGAATTCGCCACTGTTCGGGTGGCGTTCGAGATATGGAGCAACCGTCTTGCTGACAAACACGTCCGTGTCGCGGCCCGGTCCGAGTTGCGCGGCCAGCCATTTCAGCTCCTTCTTGATGCCTCTGGTTTCGGCGCCTTGCAGCACGTCCTTGAACAACGAGAGCGCCGCACGCAAGCGGCGCACGCCGACGCGCATCCGGTGGATCCCTTCGCCGTCGCCTTGGCGCACCGCGAGCTCGTTGCCCGCGACCTCGCGAAGACAGGAAAAACCGATGACGGAGAAGGCATCGGCCACCGTCGCCTGCGGAGCAAGCGCGATCGCTTCGTCAAATACCGGAGCATTGACCGTCTCTTCCATCAGCGCGTAGCCCCGCTCGGCCTTGGCACGAGCACCGAAGGTAATAGAAGCCTCTCGTGCAAGCCTTCTCGCCAGCCGCGCGATATCGCGTCGTTCGCCCTGCTTCAGCTCGATCTCGATCTCGGCGATCTCGACACTGTCGTCCACGGTCGCGACGCGTCCCTCGTCGAGCGCGAGTTCGATATCGCTGTGGCCGACCTTCAACGCCATCGCAGTTCGTTCAACGGAGGTCTCGAAGATGGGCTGCAGATGGTGGGCGATCGCACTGGTGAAAATGGGTGCCAGGGCGGTGTCGCGTATCAGTTCAAGCCTTGGCTGGTCGCGATCGATCTCCGCCTCCCACTCCGATCGTGCCATCGGCTCGATCGCGTTCGCTTTGACGGTTTGCAGCCGTCGTTCGCCGATACGGCGAACACGCAAACTGGCGTCGTGCCGACGCAACGCAAGATCGGGCGTATCGAAATAGGTTGAGACGAGTTGTCGCCGCTCGACATTATCGCCCGCCATCTTCTTGAGCCACGGCAGCGCCCGCAGCCTTCGCAGACCCGTCTTCGATGTGGCAAGCTTGAGTTCAACTTCGGTAGCCACGAGTCACCACCAGTCCGAGCAAACGATCCGGACGGCGAATGCCGCCGGTCAGTGCCTCCATCGCGCCGTCCTGCCCTCGGCCGTGTCGACGTCAGCCGAACGGCCTCTCGCGCCATCGTCACGAACCGCCCGGCGGGCGCGAGACTCACTTCTGCGCCAGTCGATCAGGCTACCCGCGATGACGACGTCGATCTGCCTGTCCGTCAGTCCATGACGAACGGCGATCCGACCGTCGATCTCGAGATCGTCGCCGGCCCGAAGCCGGCGCTGCGGCCCATCCACGCCCGTCAATTCGCGATCTCGGCCCGGCTATCGCCAATGTGCCCTGTGGCCTGGACGGCACGCCGTTGGCCGCAATCATCTCACCATCATTCGGCAAGTATCTCGGTGACCTCGTACAGATGAGGATCGATGTCGTCGGCAAGTCGTTCGAACCGGCCCCACGCCTTGCGGAATTCCGGCGATTGGTGCGCGGCCCGCAGCAGGTCGCGGCTTTGCCACTGGACGTAATTCACGATCCGGCGTCCGTCGAGGCTGCGATGCAGGCTGATCGAGATGAAACCTGGCTGACGCTGCATGAAGCGAGCGCGCTCCGTCATCAGTGATAATGCTTCCGCCTGCTTTTCCGGTTCAGATTCGATGATCGTGATTTGCGTGACCGGCTGCTGGTCGAACGCGATCTGCGGCATGGCGATCTCCTTTCGCGCTTATCGATCAATCTCCCCAAAACGATGTCCAGCGAGCCGATGATCGCCGCGACGTCGGCCAGCAAATGGCCGCGGCAGAGCAAGTCCGTTGCCTGCAACTATGCGACGCGCAAGGCTAACAGCGCCTCCCACCCGTTCGAGGCCTGTTGCAAAGCTATCCAGCACGCGCCCATCGGCGTCGAAGCAAGAACAGCAAGATATCGAACGTGGTCCGAACCGCGATCGTTCCTAAGGCTATCCGGCCTCACCAGGCCGCTCGCGAGAGGTTGCACAGTCATCCCATCCCACGGCCAGCCCATGAACATGCGCATTTGCATTCCACGGGGATGAGGACGAAACGCTCAATGCGCATCTGGCCAACAGGACAGCGCATGCCTCGGTTTGGATTTGATCAAGGTGCCCCCCGGGGCTCCTATCAACGTCGCCTCGCGCTGCTTGCGACCATTGGGCGACCTGATCGAGAAAGCTCAAGCCTGAGTCGTTGTACGAGTTCGCAATCGGTCGTTGTACGCGCGTTGTATGATATTCTTCAAAACGACGACCTTTCGCGCGGGCAAGTTCGCGAAACGGCTTTTAAAATAGATACTTAATGGAATGGAGCGGGTGAAGGGAATCGAACCCTCGTATTCAGCTTGGAAGGCTGCTGCTCTACCATTGAGCTACACCCGCATCTCGCGTTCCCCTAACACGGCCGGGCGGCGGCCTCAACTGCCTCGACCTGGGTCCCTGCGCGCCGGTCAACGAGAATATTTCGGCGCAATCCTGCCGGTTCCTGGCGCAGATGGAGCGGACGCAGGCCTTAACAGCGGCGGATTCGCTGCCTATATTGATCGTCCCATCAACAAAGAAAGGAGGTGATCCAGTGTCTTGTCTCAAGCGCTGTCACCTCGCTGGGATCGCCCGCTAGGCGCTGAGTAATCAGCCTGGCATCGGGGCGCTCTCAGCCCTGGACCAGCGAGACATCAATATCGGGGGCGCGGCGGAAGCGATTCCGCCGCGCCTTTTTGCCGGTCGGTTCCGCGCGACCATAGCGGGATGAGATTTGATTGAATCGTCATTGCGCTTTAGCTCCCTCGTTTGGGCATGATCTCCGCGCAAACGCCTTTGGCGTTTGTCGCGAGGGAAAACCGCTTCGCACTTTTCCGGATCATGCCTTAGGCGCCCGCGGGATAGCTTGTCGCAGCACAAAACCATCCGATCGGCGACATATGAATGTCGGCGTGGGTGGCTTTGAGACGTCCTTCGGGCTGCCGCACCACAAATCAGGAGCTCACGCGATGCTTTATGCCATCCTGGCCTACCACGTCGAAGCCGAAGTCCAGGCGTGGAACGCCGAACAGGACGCAGCCGTAATGAGCGGCCTGCGCGAGGTCCACCAACGGCTGAAAGGCCGGCTCGGCCCGGCGGCCCGGCTCGGCGAGACCCGCAAGGCCAGCACGCTGCGCGGGCCCGGCCATGGCGTCGTGATCGACGGACCGTTCGCGGAAACCAAGGAGCAATTGCTCGGCTTCTATGTGATCGACTGCGCCGACGAAGCGGAGGCGATCGCGGCGGCGCGCGACCTGCGCAGCGTCAACCCCTCGGCCGTCTACGAAATCCGCGCGCTGAAGCTCTTTATCCCGGGCGCGGCGTTTCCCGAGACCGCAGGCCCGAGCGACGCGTAGAGCATGATCCGGAAAAGTGCGAAGCGGTTTTCCCTCGCGACAAACGCCAGCGGCGTTTGCGCGGAGATCATGCTTAAACAAAGTTGTTTCAGCGGCTGGAGCGTTTCGGCAGCTTCGGCAATTTGCTCGGGTCGAACTTCGGCAGCGGCAAATCCGGCGGCGGCTCCGGCGGCACGTCCTGGCTCGGCATCAGCGTCACCTCGAAAGCGAGATCGGGCACGGCATCGGCCCTGCCGGTGCAGGTCGCGATCGCGCCGCTGAAGACACCCTCGAGCCGCACCACGAGATCGTCGGTGCCGAACACGGTCGCATGCCCTTCGGAATGCCGCCTTGTGGTGAGAACCGCGGAGAAGCGTTCGCCGTCGACCTCATAGGTGCCGCTGTAAAGCATGATGGCATCGCTGCCCCACAGCCTGCCGTCGGCCACGTGGACGATGCCGGTGCCGTCAGCGAGCGACGTGCGAAACCACGCCGCATAGGTGCCGTTCTTGAGCATGGAGCCTGTCTCCACCTGCTCCGTTTCACCGCACGCGATTCTCGGCGCCGTTGCCTTAACAGGGGGTGAAGGAACCTGGAATGAACGCGTTTGCTGCGCTCATTGACCGTCGATCTGCCGTCCCATGATGGCGATCGCCTTCTGATAGACCCCTGCCGCGTTCCATGCCTCGATCGCCGCGAAATTGGGTTCCCCGGGCTGATAGCCGGCGCCGGCGCGCCAGCCGTTGGCACGCAGGAAGTTCGCCGTCGAGGCCAGCGCATTGGCGGCGACGTCGAGATTGCCGACCCCATAGGCCAGCACGTTCTTCGGCATGAACTGGGTCTGGCCGATCTCGCCATGCATCGAGCCGCGGGTGCTGCCGGACAGGCTGCCGCGGTCGATCAGCTTCAGCGCGGCATAGAGCTGCTCGGTGAAGAACTCCGGACGGCGGCAGTCATAGGCCAGGGTCGCGATCGACGACAGCATGTTCTGGTTGCCGCGCTGGCTGCCGAAGCCGCTCTCCATGCCCCAGATCGCGATCAGCGGTCCCGGCGGCACGCCGTAGCGCTGCTGGATCGAGGCGAACATCGCCGCCTGCGACTGCTTCAGCGAACGGCCGCGCGCCACGATGGTCGCAGATCCGCGCTTGGCCATGAACTGCTCGAGCGAGAGGCCGAAGCTGCGCTGGCCGCGATCCGCGGCGATCGTCGCGCTGGCGTAATGCGCCTGCATCAGCGCGTCGATCGCGGTGGCGCCGACGCCCTTGGCTCTCGCCTCGCCGGCGAATTGCTCCTTCCACGCTTCGAACCCGCCGGGCCCGTTGCCGCACTGCGCCGCTTTCGCCTCCGTGCCCAGCGTTGCAACCATCACGACGGTGGCGAGCGCCGACGCCGCAATCTGCCAGCCCCTGATCATCCGAAACCTCCTCCGAAAAAATGTGCCGCCGCCCCCGCGGGCGCGGCGCCGACGATGGCCGGATCGACATGACCCGGCGATGAACGATCCGCCTCAGATTCGGCCGCGAACCGTCACGATATGTCGGCCGCGGCGGATTGGCCATCCCGGCCAGACCACGCGAACCCCGGGCATTTCGGCCTGCCCCTGGAAGGCGACCGGCGCGGCCTGGCCGGGCCGCGCGCAACTGCCTTGGCAACACGGCGCTTGACATTAACGTTAATGACAAGGTGCTAGGCCGGGCTTCGACAGGAGATTGCGATGAGGATTCAGGAAGCGGCCCGTCATCTTGGCGTGAGTGCCCGGGCGCTTCGGCATTATGAAGCGGCGGGGCTCATCGTGCCGCGCCGGACGTCGAACGGCTATCGCAGCTATTCGGCGTCGGAGATCGAACGCGCCGGCTGGGTGCGAGACCTGATCGCCTCGGGCTTCTCGACGCGGGAGCTGCGCAATCTTCTGGCCGCACTTGATGGCGGCGGACGTGCGCGCGTCAGCTGCTCGGCGGTGATGCAGGACAAGCTCGACCAGATCGATCGTGCGATTGCGACGCTGCGCACGCGGCGCCGCGCCTTGTCGCGACGATTGACCGGATCGTGACCGCCGCAACAGATGAAGACGTGAGGGCTCCATAATGAAGGTACTCAACATCCTGGCGAGGCGCTACCTGCCGTTGGAGGAGCTGGATCAGGCCGTTACGTTCCACGAGAACTTGATCGGCCAGACGGCGCGGCTTCGCTTCGACTATCCGGAGTATAACCTGAGGCTCGCGCAGGTCGCCTCGATCCTGTTCATTGCCGGAACCGAACAGAGCCTGAACCCGTTCACGGCGACGCACCTGACATTCATGGTCGACGACATCGACGCCTTCGCCGCACATCTGCCCGGCGTCGGCGCAAAGATCCTGGACGGGCCCAAGCCGGTACCGACCGGCCGTAACATGCTGGTGGTGCATCCGGACCAGACGCGCGTCGAGTATGTCGAGCATCGCGACAAGCATCCGGCCGATGTGCTGCCGTGAGCCAGCAGCACAGAGGCGGTTATCGAGATGCCCGACCGCCCTGCCCGCTCGCAAGACGCCGCTAAGGCACGTCGCCTCGCCTGATCGGACCAACGGTCTGCGGGCGGTTGAGGAAGAACTCGCGGTTGCCGAGTGCGGCCTCGGCATATTGGTCGATCGCCACGATGATCGCCTGCACGTGGTGAAAGCACCAGCCTTCCCGCGTCGCCATGTGCCGGACCTCGGCCAGCGCCTTGATCCAGGGCGCGTGATCATCGCTGTCGTGGAAATACCGAAGCGGCTCTCTCATCTTTCCTCCGGCAGATCACGTCATCGAGCTCGGCGCGCTTGCGCGACAGCAACAGCTGCGCGGATGCGCTGTCGCGCCCGGCCCGCCTGAGCTGAATCACCGATGAGTCGAGTGCGCGCAGCTCGGCGCGCAGCTGTTGCATCCTGACCGCGTCGTCACGCACGCGCTTCGCCGGCGACCAGCTCTCGCTTCGCCGCGCGAACGAAGATCGGTGCCGCGGCGCGCCGGCGCGCGGCAACGCTTGCATGCACGACGATCGGCTCGCGGTCGCCGAGCCTGCCCCGCTCCTCGACCAGACGGCTCATCACCAGGCGCATCTTCAGCAGGTCGCCGGCGACGAAAGCGCAGTCCTCATCCCGGTCGATCTGCTGGCGCATGATGGCTTCGGCCTCGAGCATGCTGACGCGCAGCGCTCTGATCTGCCTGCGAATTTCGCTGATACGGTTGTCCATGACGACCTCCTATTCACGGTGGAGGGCAATTAGAACAAAACAAGAACATGGAGTCAAGCAGTCAAGTCAAGCGGAGACGTCACCGATCATCGTCATCCGAACGCGAGCAGACCAGTTCCTGCCGCAGGAACCGGCGTGCTGACCAATTCAGCGAGACGCTTCGGACATCGTGCCGGATCATTGTGAGCGCCCCACTGCGAGCAACACCGCGAAGCTGAGCAGGCATCGCGACAGAGCGTCACAGCTGGCGGCCTCATTCGTTGGCAACGCGGACAAACAGCCGACACATGGCTGTGGAACGATATGTCAGCGAACTTGTCTAGTCTGGTAGACAAGTTAGAATGGAGTCGATTCTGTTTCTATCATTGCGCTGTCCATGACCAAGTCCTCCAAGCTGGTTGCCGCGAAGCGCGGCAAGGTTCTTCTGGTTCGACGCCGATCTGACGGGCTGTGGATGTTCCCCGGCGGCCGCAGGCGCGCGCGCGAGACCGGCAAGGACTGTCTGAAGCGCGAGATCAAGGAAGAGCTGCCGAAGCTCAAACTCGGCCGGCTCAGCCTCTGGAAGGAAGTCACGGCCAAGAACAAGCGCTCCGGCCGCAGGATGAGCGATGCGATCTTCATCGCCAAGAACGCCAAGGGACGGCTGGCGATCGGCGACAAGAAGGAGATCGACCGCGCCGCCTGGCAGAAGCCGCGCGGCCTCCGCCTGACGGCAACCTCGCGCTACATCCGTGATCGGCTGTTTCCGAGAAAGCAGCAACGCCGACGATAGACGGCGGGTGCCTTGCCGCCGCGGGCTTTGGCAGCTGGCGGCTGCCTCGGCATTCCCTGCTGATTTCTTGAGCTTCGCACCCAGGCGACGCGTGCTAGGAATGACGTGATCGGTCCGTACCGGACCACGTCGTCAGCCAGAATACCGTTGGAATGATCTTCCCCTCCAACCGCCACAGGCGGCTATTCAAAATTGTCTCCGCGCGCTGGCAACGCCGCGCGATCTTCCTGCTGGGCGGCATCGCGGTCGGTGCGGCGGCGGTCGCGCTCGCGCAGCTCGCCGACCTCGCGCAGGCCGCCTTCTCCGCGCTGGTCTCGCATCTCCGTTATGCCGCGCTGGTGCTGACGCCCGCAGGCTTCGCCCTCTCGGTCTTCCTGACCAACCGCTTCTTTCAGAACGCGCAAGGCAGCGGCATCCCGCAGGCGATCGCCGCGCGCAACCTGACCGACCAGACCGCGCGCGAAAACCTGGTTTCGCTGCGCATTGCGATCGGCAAGATCCTGCTGACCCTGCTCGGCCTGCTCTGCGGCGCCTCGGTCGGACGCGAGGGACCGACGGTGCAGATCGGCGCGTCGATCATGTTCGCGCTCGGCCGCTTCTCGCCCCGCCGCCAGCCCGGCCTGATCCTGGCCGGCGCGGCCGCCGGTGTCGCGGCGGCCTTCAACACCCCGCTTGCCGGCATCGTGTTCGGCATCGAGGAGATGAGCCGCGCCTTCGAGACGCGAACCTCCAGCCTGATCATCGGCGCGGTGATCGCGGCTGGCCTGACCTCGCTCGCGCTGATGGGCAACTACACGTATTTCGGCACCAGCGCGACCATGTTGCGCAACGGCATCGACTGGCTCGCGGTGCCGCTCTGCGGCGTGGCCGGAGGTCTGGCCGGCGGCCTGTTCAGCCGCATCCTGATCGCAATGGCGCGCGGATTCGCCAATCCGGTCGGGCGCGCGGTCAAGCGCTACCCGGTCGGCTTTGCCGCGATCTGCGGATTGGCCGCGGCGATTTGCGGGATCGCGTCGGACGGTGCGATCTACGGCACCGGATATCAGCAGGTCAAAGCCGCACTCGAGGCCGGCTCGCAACTGCCGGCGAGCTTCAGCGTGTGGAAATTCCTCGCGACGATCTTTGCCTCGATCAGCGGCATGCCGGGCGGCATCTTCGCGCCCTCGCTCGCGGTCGGCGCCGGAATAGGCTCCAACATCGCGTCGCTGTTTCACGGTGCGCCGCTACCCGCCATCATGCTGCTCGGCATGGTCTCGTATTTCGCCGGCGTGGTTCAGGCCCCGATCACGGCCTTCGTGATCGTCACCGAGATGACCGACAATCACGCGATGGTCGTCCCTTTGATGGCCGCGGCCCTGATCGCCCATGCGAGTTCGAAGCTGATCTGCAAGGAAGGCGTCTATCACGCCCTCGCCAAGGGGTTCGTCGAGCGGGCTGCGCCGCCGACGAGCCCTCACCCCCGATAGGCAAACAGCTCGATCGGCTCGCTGAAGCCGCGCACCGCATGCTCGCCGACATGTTCAAGCGCGACATCGCGCGCGACGAGGTCGGCGAAGGCGCGCGACAGCAGCACGTTTCTTCCGAGCTGCTTGGTGAGGGCTTCGAGCCGCGAAGCCATGTTCACCGCAGGGCCGATCACGGTGAAGTCGAGCCGGCTGCGCGATCCGATATTGCCGTACATGACATCGCCGACATGGACGCCGATCCCGTAGTTCATCGGCGCCCGGCCCATCATGCTGTTCTTCTCGCTCAGCGCCGCCATCGCCTCGCGCGCCTCGGACACCGCGCGCAGCAGGTTGGCGCAGGCGTTGGGGTCGCTGAGCGGGAAGATCGCGAGCAGCCCGTCGCCGATGAATTTCAGGATCTCGCCGCCATGCCGCGCGATCGGCTCCGACATCGCGTCGAAATAGTCGTTCAAGAGATCGATTACGTCGTCGCGCGGCCAGCTATCCGAGATCCGGGTGAAATCCCTGAGGTCGCAGATCATGATCGCGGCGCGCACCGTGGTGCCGCTGCCGCGCCGCGTCGCGCCGGCCAGGATCATCTCGCCGGCATGGGTGCCGACATAGGTCTCGAGCAGCGTCCGCGCCAGGCGGTTCTTCATCCGGATCTCGCTGACCAGCGCCAGCACCGGCAGCACCTGCTTCAGGCGGGCGACGTGGGCATCATCGAAGCCGCCGGGACGGTCGGTCGCAAACGTCACGACATGGCGCTTGCCGAGCGTATGCAGCAGCGGCCACGCCACATAGTCGGTCAGGCCCTGCGCTCGCATCTCGTCGTAGAGCGCGTGCTGCCGGCCGGGCGCCTCGAGCCGCTCGCGGACTTCCGCGGCGCCCTCCTGGATTTCGTAGACGGAGCTGCCGATATATTCCGAGCGCTCCCTGACCTCGTAGTCGACCCGCGAGATCTCGGCCTCGCGCTTGCCGTCGGTCCAGATGATCCGGGCGCCGAGCCATTGCGGATGCTGGATCAGGAGATTCATCGTCGCCCGCTTGATGGGAACGCCCGTGTTCTGCAACCGGATGCACAGCTCGGCGAAGATGTTGTCGATGAAGCGCTGGTCGCGGGTCTCGTTGGTCAGCCAGGCCACAACGTCGCCGTCGGACTGCGGCGTGACGGAATCGATGTTGGGCGCGTTCATGGCTGGCTCCGGAGCGGCGGGTTGGCAGGCCGATATGTCGTGCTTCCCCGCGGCAACGTCAACGCTGCCAGCGGCATCGTGATCGTGTGAAATCGGCACAGCCGTGCGCCGCGTGACGCGCTGATGACGGGAGCGCTGGGCCGGCGAGCCTGCCCTACCCGACCAGCCGGTCGACCTCGGCTTTGCCGGCCTTCATGACCAGCGGGATGTGCTCGCCCTGGCCGAGCAGGCACGACACATCGCGCAGCGGATTGCCCTCCACCACCAGCAGATCGGCGAACGCCTCCGGCGCGATCCGGCCGAGCTTGCCTTCCATGCCGAGCACCTCGGCGCCGATCATGGTCGCGCTGGCGATCACCGCCTGCGGGCCGAGCAGTTCGGCGCGGATCCGGAACTCGTCGCTCTGCAAACGGTGCGACGGTCCGAGCAGATCAGAGCCGTAACCCATCTTGACGCCGGCCTCGCGGTAAATCGCGAGCGAGCGCAGGCCGGCATCGCGCACCTCGGCGATCTTGGCGACGCTCGCCGCAGGCAGGCCGTACTTCGCGCCCTCATTGGCCAACGCCTCGTAGGTGACAAGCGTCGGCACCGCATAGGCGCCCTGCTCGGCCATCAGCCGCGCGGTCGGCAGGTCGACCAGATTGCCGTGCTCGATGGTGCGCACGCCGCAGCGGATGGCGCGCTCGATCGCCTCCGCGGTGTAGGCGTGCGCCAGCACATAGGTGTGCCGCGCCTTCGCCTCCGCAACGATGGCGCGGATCTCGTCCTCCGAATAACCATAGGCACCGATCGGATCGGTCGGCGAGGCGACGCCGCCGGAGGCCATGATCTTGATCTGGTCGGCGCCCATCTGCAGCTCCTCGCGCACCGCCTTGCGCACCGCATCGACGCCGTCGACGACGCGCGCGATGGCGCCGACCCGCACGCAGCAGGAGCAGGTCGGATCGGCCAGATAATCCGAGCGGGCCCTCCCGTCGCCGTGCCCGCCGGTCTGGCTCAGCGCGCGGCCGGAGACGAAGAGCCGCGGCCCGTCAGTGAGACCGGTGTCGATCGCCTGCTTCAGCGCATAGCCGGCGCCGCCGGCATCGCGGACGGTGGTGAAGCCGCGCTTCAGCATGCCGCGCAACAGCATGGTCGAGCGCAATGTCACCAGCACGTTGGCCATCCGGGCCTGCTGCGACAGATCGAGCTCGACCGCCACCGCATGCACATGCAGGTCGATCAGGCCGGGCATCAGGGTCTTGCCCCTGAGGTCGATGACGCGATCGGCCGACGCATCGATCGGACGGTCGGAGACCTCCTTGATCAGGCGGTCCTCGACCAGCACGTGGTGGCCTTCGAGGAGGTCGGGCCGCAGCGGATCGAGCAGCGCGGCATTCTTGAAGAGGATACTTGTCATAAGGGTCTCCTGTCAGGACGCAGCCCGCGTGATCACACGGCTTCGCTTGCGATGTCTTCCAGCGATCGATTGCGGGTCGGCACGCCCATCAGCACGACGGTCAACGCGCCGATCAACAGCACGCTCGTGGTGACGCCGAACACGCCGGCAAAGCCGAAGTTCGGATAGAGGTAGCCGACCAGGATGGGGGCTGCGATCGCGCCGATGCGGCCGATCGCGGATGCGAGCCCGGCCCCGGTGGTCCGGATCGAGGTGGGAAACACCTCGGCCGTGTAGGCATAGACGCCGGCATAGGTGCCGTTCATGAAGAACGACAGCAGCAGCCCGGCCGTCATGATCTCGCCATCGCTCTTGGCAAAGGCGAGCCCGAGCGCGCTGACGCCGCCGAGCAGCATATAGGTCGCGATCGTCGCCTGCCGCCCGATCCGCTCATTGAAGAACGCGGCGGTGAAATAGCCCGGCACCTGCGCGCAATACATCGCCAGCGAATAGCCAAAGCTCTTGGTGATGCTCATGCCGTTCTGGACCAGCAGGCCGGGAATCCAGACGAAGAAGGAGTAGTAGCTGAAGGTGATCGACAGCCACATGATCCAGGTCATGGTGGTGATGCGGGCCTGGCGGCCGGCCAAGAGCGCGGCGAAATTGCTCACGAGCGTTCCCGACGAGACGGCAGGTGCGGCCGGCTCTGCGACCGGCGGCGCCAGCACGCGGCCCTCGCGCGCAAAGCTTGCCTCGACCTTGTCGAGTACCGCCTCGGCTTCCCGCACCCTGCCCCGGCTTTCCAGCCAGCGCGGCGATTCCGGCAGCGATCTCCGCCACCACAGCAACATCACGACCGGCACCGCCGTGATCACAAGCACGATGCGCCAGCCGTTCTCATAGGCCGGCACGATGAAATAGCCGAGCAGAGCGGCGGCGACGAAGCCGAACGAGAAGAAGCCCGCCAGCGCGCCGGTGAAGGCGCCGCGGTAACGCCGCGCCACGAACTCCGCGAGATATGGCGCGATGATCGCGCTCTCCGCCCCGGTGCCCATGCCGGCGACGACGCGCGCGGCAAAGAACGCCGGCCAGCTGTCCACTGCCGCACTGACCAGCGAGGCCGCGCTGTAGAGCGCCAGCGCCGACATCATCACCGCGCGGCGGCCGATCAGATCGCCCAGCGTCCCCGCCAGCAGCGCGCCAAAGAGATAGCCGACGAAGGTGCTGCTGCCGAGCACGCCGGTCTCGACATTGGTCAGCCCCCAGGCGGTGCGCAGCACCGGCAGGATGAACGCCAGCACCGCGGCATCCATCGCGTCGAACAGATAGCCGAGGCCACCCATCAGCAGCAGGTGCACATGGAAACGTGCGAACGGCAGGCGCTCGATGCGCGCCGAGATCATCGACATGAAAGCCCCCTCCGCCTCCGCGGTCGGCACGCGCCACGGGGTCGGCGAGCGGAATGATAGACAAATCAATATTATGGGAATAATTTATAATCGTTATCTAGTACATCACCACTGTGAATATTTGCCGTGTCCTTCCGCACCCTCGACCTCAACCTGCTGAAAGTCTTCGAGGCGCTGATGACCGAGGGCAGCGTGACGCGCGCCGCGAGCGCGCTGACGATGACCCAGCCCGCGGTCAGCAACGCGCTGGCGAGGCTGCGCGACGCGCTCGGCGATCCCCTGTTCGTGCGCACGGCGAGCGGCATCCGCCCGACGCAGCGCGCGGCGGCGCTGTGGCAACCGATCGGCGATGCGCTGGAGCATGTCCGCCACGCGCTCGACGAGGACGCCTTCGATCCGCGGCGCACCGAGGCCGAATTCAGCCTGTCAATGTCGGATTATGTGTCCTCGCTGGTGATGCCGCGGCTGCTCAATCGTTTTGGTGAGATGGCGCCCTCCGCGCGCATCCACACGCTGCCCAACACCATCCTGGAGATCGGCGACCGGCTCGAGGACAACCGGGTCGATTGCGTGCTGAGCGTCTATGTCAACGAGGCGCAGCAGCCTCCGGCCGCGATCCGCTCACGCTCGCTGTGGACCGTGGAGTATGCCTGCATGATGCGGCGGGACCATCCGCTCGCGAACAGGAAGCGGCTCAATGCCCGCAGCTTCCTCAACGCCAAGCATGTCGATGTCAGCCTCGCCGGCAAGACGCTGCCGACCTACGACCAGTTCCTCGCCTCGCGCGGGCTGTCGCGCAACCTGGTCACGACGGTCAATCACTACAACGCCGCCTACGAGATCGTGCGCCAGTCCGACCTGATCGCCGTGCTGCCACGCGATCTCAGCGCGCAGTCCCGCCACGCGCCGCATCTGCACGCGATGCCGGTGCCGCTGCCGGCGCCGCCGCGCATCGTCAGCCTGTTCTGGCACCAGCGCAACGACACGGTTCCCGCGCAGCGCTGGCTGCGCGAGACGCTGGTGGAGCTGTTTGCGCGGATGGAGTGAGCGGCGAAAACCAGCCGGGCTCGCGGCCATCCTTCATCCCCGTAACGACACGGGGATGCCGATTAACGCTCTTGCGGCCGGAATTCTTCTTGGGCCCGCTTTCCGATTGACGATATCCGGGGCCCGGGTGGTAGGCTGCCGCCATTTCAGGTGGCCATTTGAATGCACGAGTTATTGAAACAATATCAGCTTCTGTTGCTGGTACTTTTGATCTTCCTGCCGCTTGAGCGACTGTTCAGTGCGCGGCCTCAGAAGATCTTCAGGCGCGGTCTGCTGACCGATATGGGCTTCCTGTTTCTCAACGGGTGGCTGGTGCTGGTCGGCGTGATCGTCGTCGTCGCCGTGGCCACGCTGGTGAATCAATTGATCGTGCCTTCGGCTGTGAAGCAGGCG
This sequence comes from Bradyrhizobium sp. USDA 4461, assembly GCF_054055655.1. Taxonomy (NCBI): domain Bacteria; kingdom Pseudomonadati; phylum Pseudomonadota; class Alphaproteobacteria; order Hyphomicrobiales; family Nitrobacteraceae; genus Bradyrhizobium; species Bradyrhizobium sp. USDA 4461. The sequence goes on along the minus strand of NZ_JBSRXM010000001.1, from coordinate 5,802,539 downwards.
GTTGCCGACCTTCCCTATCTGGTTCAAGTGCTTCTTGCGCTCCTGATCGGGGATCTCGGCGTCTACTGGACCCACCGCATCCTGCATGCCGTGCCGGCGATGTGGCAGATTCATTCCGTGCATCACGCCGTCGAAGAACTGGACTGGCTCGCTGCGGTTCACCAGCACCCGCTCGATGTGATCTTCATGAAGGCCGGTTCGCTGTTTCCGCTGTTCGCGCTCGGTTTCTCCGTCGAAGCGATCGGGAGTTACGTTCTCATCTATTCCTGGCAGGCGTGGCTCGCGCACGCCAATGTGCGCCTGAGCTACGGACCTCTGCGCCACGTGCTGGTGTCGCCGGAATTCCACCACTGGCACCACAGCAGCGAACAGCAGGCCAGAGACAAGAATTTCGCCGGACTGTTCTCGTTCTACGATGTGCTGTTTGGAAGCATCCATCTCCCGAAAGGCCAGAAGCCGCAGACGTTCGGCGTCGATCATCCGATGCCTCCGGGTTATCTGGCTCTTCTGGCTTACCCGTTCATGGCATGGGCCGGAAAGCAAAAGCGCGACGATCCGGCGGGCACCTAGGCAAGGGAATGGGATCGGTTCACGCGCGCCGCTTCACGGCGTGATCCTGCCGTCGAGCACGGCAAGCCGGAATGGCCGTATCTCGACGGTGTGCCAGACGTTCTCCGTGACATAGGGCTCGCGGGCCAGCCACGCGTCGAGATCCGCACGAGACGGAAACTCTGCAAGAATAACCGATCCGATCATGTCGCCGGCGGCGTCGAGGATGGCACCGGCCGCGCGCAGCTCGCCGCACTCGACCATCGGCTTGATGCCCGCAAAGTGCGCCGGGCGCACCGCGAGGCGGCGGGCCTTGGCGTCCTTGTCGGTCCCGTCATGGGCCAGCACGAGAAATTGCACGATGAATCTCCTTTCCTCAGAGCCGTTCAGCCTTTGCCCGGCAAGGTCATTCACCGGTTGCCCGGCCAGGATCGCCGGCGCGATGGACGAGCTCATAATGCCGCGCAAAGGAATCGTAGTCAGACAAAAGCTCGTGCGCGCGCGGCTCGATCTTGGCGACATCGATATTGCTTCCGGCGAACTGCTTGATGTCGTCAGCTGATGCCCAGTAGGTCACGGCCAGAAACTCGACCTTGTCGCCGAGGGTCCGGTTCAATAGCTCGGCGCCGCGATATCCGCGTATCTGCTGCAGCTGTGGGAACACCGTTTCGGCGACGTGCCTGAGATAGTCAGGCGCATCTCGCGCATCGGCGCGGCCACACCACAATCGTGCGATCATTGCTAGCTCTCTCCTTCGAACCGCGCCCTGATCTCCGGCCTCACGCGCGAGACTAGGGTGCCGCCGCGCCGCGCGTATTGGCAAAAATTGCATTGAGCCGGATGGACAAGATAGTTGACTCCGGCAAGTATTTGCCGGAGCGTCGAAACAGCGCCCGATCCCGGGCTCAAAGCGAGCATCGGCCATGGCCCGCCCCGATCCCCACAATACCGCGCGCTACTGGAACGACCCGGCGATGCCCGGCCTGTCGCTGATGTGCGCCGATTTCACGACCCAGGAATTCGCACCTCACGTTCACGACGGCTTCGTGGTGGCCGCAACCGAATCCGGCGGCGCCGAGATCAAGAGCCGCGGCGTGGTCGGCCGCGCCCAGACCTCCAAATTGCTGGTCTTCAATCCCGGCGAACCTCATTCGGGCTGGATGGGCCGCAGCAGCGAATGGCGCTATCGCGCATTTTACGTGCCGAAGCGCGCGATCGACGATCTCACCCGCGGGCTCGGCACTGACCGGCCCGGCTATTTCTGCCGCAACGAGTTCGGCGACGCGGACCTGATCGGCCGCTTGCTGCGCCTGCACCGCGAACTCGAACGCGGCACCGACCGCCTCCGCACCCGCGCGCTGTTCCTGGAGGGGTTCGCGACGCTGTTCGAGCGCCACGCCGACGGCAATCCGCCGCCGCCTGCAGCCCCGAAGGATCGAAGCCTGCTCGCATCGGTCGATGCGATTATGCAGGATCGCTATGGCGAGCACCTGACGCTCGACGATCTGGCGGACCAGGTCGGGCTGACGCCGTTTCAGCTGATCGGCCTGTTCAAGCGGACGGTATCATTGACGCCGCACGCCTATCTGACTCAGATCCGCCTGGCGCGCGCCTGCGATCACCTCGCGAGGGGCGATGCCATCGCCCATACCGCGATCGTCTGCGGCTTCTACGACCAGGCGGCCTTCACCCATCATTTCAAGCGCTGCTACGGCATCACACCCCGGCAATATGCCCGCGCCGCGGGCCGACATGACGAACCCGCAATTTTTGCCAATACAACGGCGCGGCTGCATCCGAGATAGGCGTGATCGAATTCGAACAAGCTCAAGGTGCACATCGCATGTCGCGGTTCTTCTACCATGAACATCCGGACACGCTGACGCTCGAGACCTGCGTCATCAGGGCCGAGCCGGGCCGCGTCATGCTGGCGGAGTTGCCGTTTTTCACCGGCGGCGGCGGCCAATTGCCGGACAAGGGCTCCATCCGCTGGAACGGTGGAGAGGCCGCCGTCACCGGCTTCGAACCCTCCTCTGGTGGAGGAATCTGGATCCTGCTGGCCAATCCGGTTGAGCCCTCGGGCAGCGTCGAAGCCGTGGTCGATCCCGAGTTCCGCCAGATGATGCGCGAGCTCCACACCGGCACGCACCTGCTCAACGCCATCGTCTACCAGCAGTTCAACGGTGCATTGGTCACCGGCGTGCAGATGAATCCGGACGGCACGGCCCGCATGGACTTCGACCTGCCGGACGCCGACAATGAGCGCCTGCGCGCGCTCGACGGCCCGATCAACGATGCGATCCGCCAGGACCTGGCGGTTAGCGACAGCTACATGCCGATCGACGATGCCATCGATCAGCATGGGCTGATCAGGACCCGCAGCGTTGCGCCGCCGCCGACACTAGACGGCAAGATCCGCATCGTCGAGATCGCCGGCCTCGATCGGCAGGCCTGCGGCGGCACCCATCTGCCCTCCACCGGAGGATCGCGCCTCGTCCGGGTGCTGAAGATCGACAACAAGGGCCGCCATAACCGTCGCGTCAAGATCGGGCTGGTCGGACTGGCGCCCGGCATCTGATTGCAACCTGCGCGCCTCCGCGCTCGGCGCAGGCGGGCTACATCACCGGCCAGAATATCCGGATCGACGGCGGCGCCTCCCGGCGCGTTCTGATCAGACAATCTTGCTGGCTTGCCTAGCCGTAGCTCGCGAAGCGAGACAGAGTGGCAATGACGGGTACAGCCCGCCTTCGCTCACTTCGCTACGATGGAATCTTGCTGGCTTGCCTAGCCGTAGCTCGCGAAGCGAGCGAAGGCTGGTGGGGGAGGCAGGACTCGAACCTGCGAAGCCATGAGGCGGCTGATTTACAGTCAGCTCCCTTTGCCACTCGGGACACTCCCCCGTCCAACAGCATCAGACCGGCCGCGCGAGTGGCGGCGGACCGGGTCATCGAAATGACGCTGATAACCGCGTCAGCCCCGAAGCGGGTACGCGGTCGGGCGCGTTTATGGGCGAAGGCGGTCCCCAAAGTCAACCAAGCGGGCGCCCAATTTGCCGGTTAAATTGCCATTCCGCGATATCAATGACACAAGCCTCACATGAGCGAGCGCGACCGCAAACCCAATTTCCGAGGCAAGGGCGGTAAGCCCTTCCAAAAAGGGCCGAAATTCGGCCGCCCGCCCGGCCGCCGGGAGCGCGAATCCGGTTCCGACGGACCGGTGATTCTATATGGCTGGCACACGGTGGCGGCGGCGCTGGCCAACCCGGACCGCCAGATCCGCAAGCTTTACCTCACCGAGAACGCCGCCAAGCGCCTCGCCGACGAAAACATCGCCACCCGCGTCACGCCGGAGCTGGTCCGGCCCGGCGATATCGACCGCCGCCTCACTCCCGATGCCGTGCATCAGGGCCTGCTGGCGGAGGCCGATCCCCTGCCCTCGCCCGGCATCGACACGCTGGCGCTGGAGGGCATCGTGCTGGTGCTCGACCAGATCACCGACCCGCACAATGTCGGCGCCATCCTGCGCTCGGCCGCGGCCTTCGCGGTGAAGGCGATCGTCACCACTGCGCGCCACAGCCCGGAAGCGACCGGCGTGCTGGCGAAGTCCGCCTCCGGCGCGCTCGAGCTGGTGCCTGTTGTCACGGTGCAGAACCTGGCGCGCGCGCTGACCGAACTGAACGAGCGCGGCTTCCAGACCGTCGGCCTCGACAGCGAGGGCACCGAGGATCTCGGCAAGGTTCCGCTGCAAGCGCCGCTCGCGCTGGTGCTCGGCGCCGAGGGCAAGGGCCTGCGCCAATTGACCCGCGACACCTGCCGCGTCGTCGCCCGCCTCGACATGCCCGGCGAGATCAAGAGCTTGAACGTGTCGAACGCCTGCGTGCTCGCGCTCTATATCGGCGCGAGCCGGCTCGGGCTGATGTGAACGAAAGCGCCCGCTCGCGTGAGCGAACGGGCGCTGATCTCTCGAACCGATGATCGGATCAGTAGTAGCGGCGCAGCACCGGATGGCCGTAGCGATGCGGCGCGTAGCCGTAGCGATAGCCATAGTGCGGGCGGTAGCCGTAGTGATGGCGGTAGCCGTAATGACGGTAGCCATAGTGGCGATAGCCGTAATACGGGCGGCCGTAGCCTTCGCGGTAATACGGACGCGGGGCCCAATTGCCCGGGCCGGTATAGGTCGGGCCCTGGTTGACGTAATAGTACTGCTGCGGCGCGCTGGGATAGGCCGCATCCGGGTCGGGCAGACGCTCGACCGCGCCGTAACCATAACCGCCGTAACCGCTATAGCCACCGCAGCCGCCGCAGCCGTAATTCACGACGGGCGCGGAATAGCCGCACGGGTTGAAGCCGCACGCCATTGCGGGCGCGGTCACCATGACGGCCACGGCCGCAATCAGTCCCTTGATCATTTGACGCATTACTCTCTCCTGTAGATCTTGCCTGTAGGTCTCTCTGTTCGTCGCGTAGCTCTTGGTGGCTATGAAGGGCCCTCTGCCTGAGGGCTCGATTTAGGGGCCTCTCGGTCGCGGTGACCGCATCGGCGGCCCCGGCAACGGCCGCGGCCCATTGAACTCGGGCGCGTAGATCACCGGCGGCGGATCGACCGGCACGTTGGACTGCGCCGGCAGCGGCGCGGAGTGCGCCGACCATGATTCGTGATAGCTCTCGGCCGGCTTGGGCAGCTTGCGGTTGGCCGGCGGCTCGATCTCGAGCCGACCGTAGCCCGGCATGCGGCCGAGGCTCGGATAATAATGGCCGACATTCGGCTCGGGATCGATCGGGCGGCCGCCATAGACGGTCGGCACCATCGAGTCGTTGCGGGCGAGCCCCATCGCACTTTCGACCACCGCATAGGAGGCGTCGACGCCGTTGATGATGATGGGTACGCCGGGCCGCGAGGGCACGACGATGTCGAAGCCGCCGCCGGCCAGCGCCGTCGAGGTCATCGCAGCCAATATCGCCAGCGCAAGACTTGCGCGCATGTTCACCCAGCCGTCCCGAATTGTTCCATCCGCAGCCTAATCCAATGGCTTGGCGGAAGGGTTAAGGACGCGGGCCAAACTGGCGGTAAGCCTAACGCGTAAGCATCGGCATCCGGTCAATGCAGCCGGGTGGGATCAGAAATCGTTAACGGCCGCCCGGTAAGCACCTGTGCGTCAGGCGAAGGCGTTCTCGATGATCGAATGAATGCCGATCGCGATCGTGACCGCGCCGACCGCCACCTGCAGGCCGCGATTGGCCCAGGTCAGCCAGCGTGCCGAGGCCGCCAGAGGCACCGCAATCACGCTGGACAGCACGCCCATACCGATCATCGAGCCGATACCGAATAGCGCGACATAGCCGAGGCCAACAGCAGGATTCGGGGCTTGCGACACGGTCAGCACCAGCAAGGCCGCCGAGCCCGCCATGCCGTGCATCAGGCCGACCAGCAGCGTGCGCCAGCGGAAGCCGTGCGCATGGCTGTGCGCGGCGCGGACGTGCGGCAGGGTCTCGCCGGCATGGCTGTGGGCGTGGAAATGCGTGGCACCGTCGCCATGCGAATGGGTGTGGAAGTGCACGCGGTCGCTCCACAGCCGCCACCAGACATGGGCGCCGAGGCCGACCAGCATGATGCCGACCGCGGTCTCGATCGGCGCCGCGACCGTTTCCGGAATCGCGCGCCCGAGCAGAATCGCCGCACCGGCAAAGATGAACAGCGTGAGCGTGTGGCCGAGACCCCAGGTCAGGCCGTGCTTGACGATGTCACCGACATGGGTGCGGCGCGCGGCGATGCTGGACACGGCTGCGATGTGATCCGGCTCCAGCGCATGCTGCATGCCGAGCAGAAAACCAAGACTCAAGATTCCGAACATCAACCCTCCGCGCCGGCGCGTGACGACAGATCAAACACCAGATCGCTGATCTTGTCAGGCCAGCGCATCCTCAGACAAGCACCTCGTCAAACAGGCCCTGCATCGCCGCCCAGGAGCGGCGATCGGCCCGCGCATCGTAGAGCGCCGACTTCATGATCGAGCCGTCCGCGGTCGGATTGGTGAAGCCATGCAGCGTGTTGCCGTAGCTGATCACCTGCCAGTCGGCAACCTTGCCGGCGCGCATCTCGCTCTCGAACGCGGTGACCTGATCGGGCGGCGCCAACGGATCGTCGGCGCCGGTCAATACCAGCACGCTCGCTTTCACCCGACCTTCCGCCGCAGGCTGCGTGGTCGAGAGCACGCCGTGGAAGCTGACGACGGCCTTGAGCTCGGCGCCATCGCGCGCGAGCTCGAGCGCAACGGTGCCGCCGAAGCAGAAGCCGATCGCCGCACATCTGGTGGCATCGACCTCGGGCAGTGCGGTAAGTGTCGCAAGCGCGGCGCGCGCCCGGGCGCGGAGTTTCGCCGCATCGGTGCGCAACTCGCCGATCAGCGCCATCGCCTGCGGCAGATCGGCAGCCTGTCGCCGATCGCCGAACATGTCGGCCGCGAACGCGACATAGCCGTGCGCGGCAAGCCTGCGCGCCCGCTCCATCGCGAAATCGCCGAGCCCGAGTCCCTCGTGGAACACCAGCACGCCCGGACGCTTTGCGCCGCGGTCGTTGAATGCGAGATAGCCGCGCAGATTGGCGTCGCCGCCGGCGTAGTCGATGTCACCTGTGTGCATGCAATTCTCGTCAAAAGCAGCATGATCCGGAAAAATGGGCACCGGTTTTCCGATACGGATCATGCTCAAACAAAATCGACCGTGATCCGGAACGCATCATGCGCGCGCGACCGGAACTTCACACTGGTTTGAACGCGGGGCAAGGCTGCGCCGGAACAGGCGCGGCACAGCGAGATTAGCTCACCACGATGACGAGAGGAGATCTTGCATGACACAACTGAAAATTCTTGGTGCGGCAGCCCTGCTCGCGACAGCCATGGCCGGCCCCGCGATGGCGCAACAGGCCATCGGCACCGCCGTGCGCTGCTCCAATGCCACACCGGACGCCCGATGCCAGACAATGACACCGGGCACCACCGCGACCGCGTATCATCACCGCGCCTACCGGCGCGATCGCGACTGGCAGAACCCGAGCTGGCAAGACAGCTACAATCGTTATGATCCCGGCCCGGCCGACGTCGCCGCCGGCGTGGTCGGCGGCGCGGTCGGCACCGCGGCTGCGATCGCCACCGCCCCGTTCGGCGGTCCCGACTATTATCGCGGCGCCCCGATGGGCAGCGAGGAATATGCGCGGCAGAACGGCCTTGCCTGCACCCCCGGCACCTGGTTCCGCGGCAGCGACGGCCTCCGGCACCCCTGCCAATAGCTCAGGCGAACGTGCAGCGATGCAAGGGGCGGCCTTCGGGCCGCCTTTTTGCCGTCCGGCCGGAGGCGAAATGCTCTGGCCGAGCCGAGCGGGCGCCACGCCTGAGCCAGCATCGAAAGCTGGTGCCGGCTGAGGGGATTGAACCCCCGACCTTCAGTTTACAAAACTGCTGCTCTACCGCTGAGCTAAGCCGGCGAAATGGCGTGATTTGCGCGCTCGCATAGCAGACTTGGTGCGGCAGAGCCAGAACCAAGGCCAAGCCTCGCCCCAAGCTTTGAGGCTTGCACTCACCGCAAAGGTTCCGCAAGATTGGGAACCGGGAGCCACAAACAGATTCGGGCGAACACCTGATGACGGAACAGCAGCTGCGGGCACGGACGTCTTTGCTGAAGGCAACGCTGTTGGTCTGCGCCCTGCTGATGGGTTACTCGGATCTCATCACCACCAATGAGATATTGCAGCGCGGAATGGGTGAGCTCAACCCGTTCATGCGGTTCACCCAGGAGTGGCTGGGCGAATGGTGGCTGATCGCCAAGCTGGGCCTGACCTATCTCGTGATGTGGATGCTTTGGCGCGGCAAGAGCGAACGCCAGATGGCCTATGTGGTCGCCTTCATCGCGACGCCGGTCTACAACAATCTGATCATCCTCGCGGGCACCCATTGAGCTGCCGCTAGCGCTGACCAGCGCGCTTCGCGTCGCATCGTTGTCACATCCCGTTGATGTTTCGAAACAATGTTCGGCAGGCGTGGCCGAGGATGGCGTTGGACAAGGCGCCGCAAACCGCCCTAAGCTTGCTTGATCCCGGCAACGAGGCCGCCAAGGCACGGTTCTGACGACGATGGACTGGTCCTACTATCTCGTGGGTGGTGCTGTTGTCCTGCTGCTGCTCGCCTATCGGCTGCACGGCGGGCTGTTCAGGAAGGACACGCTGCAGGACGAGCGGCTGAATCGACAGATCGACGAACGCATCGCGCGCATGGACTTCAAGCGCGAGAAGAAGCACGAGCCGTCCCAGCCATAAGACCGGCCAGCCGCGCCGCGCGGATTGTCAGTCAGCCGAGATCGACCGCCGGCCGCGGCAGCCGCGCCAGCTCGCAGGCGAATACGGCAGCTCCGAATCCGCCGAAGTGTGCTTTGACGCCGGCGCGACCTCCGGCACCAGATTCTTCGATGCCGCTGCCGACGCAGTCCGCTGCTGCAAATCCCCTGATGATCCCGTGAACGCCGACCGTCCTGCGGTCGATGTTGCCTTCAAACCGAAGTGCCTGGGCATCGAGTCCTCCATCCAGCTTCTTGTGGCTCACGCCGTGCGTCGTCCCCAGGTCCAATCCGAACACGTCGTTGCGATTCAATCAAAGCGCTTCGCTTGATTGCCCACAAGGACGGAGAGAGCCGTATTATTCCGGTCTTCAGCCGACGTTTCACGTCATCGATCGCGCGTGCCCGCAGTGCAGACTGTGCCACCTCGAGCGCGCAATCGATCACGGTCTGCGCCATGGTGAACTGTCCCGTTGCGCAACCTCCGGTCCAGGGTCGCGCCCGCCGCCCTCCCTTGGCAGGAATCGTGGGATCCTTCCCGTAGCATCACCCATGCCGTGCCTTGTTTCTGTTCTTGCAGCCCGAAACGCGGTATGCAGAATGTCGGATGGGACATCAGCCAATGACCTATTTGATCCTTGCCCGGGACGGCACCAGCCAGATCGTGCTGAAGCGCGACAGCGAAGACGCGGCCGAGAAGAAGGCGCGCGAGCTGAAGGAGATGGGATGGTTCGAGGTCGAGGTCCGCGAGGACCGGGCGGGCGCGGTCGGCGCCACGCCGACCGATCGGTCCCAGACCCTGCAATGAACCGCTTCCTCTGGTGAACCTTTTGCCGGACGGCCCTTACACATGTGTGAGGAGCCGACGATGTCCGACACAGCACATTACCGCTTCCAGTCCGATCAGGCGCGGCGGCTGGCCCGCCAGGTCACCGACGCCGCGGTGCGCGAGAAGCTGCTGGAAATGGCCGAGGAGTACGGCCGCTACGCCGACCTGATCGAGGCGCGCAGCACTGAACGCGCGCCCGCCGAGGCGACTGCTCACTAGGCGGCTCGCCGCTCCGACCCACTACTTTAGCGCGGGACCAAATCTGCGCGAAAATGCCTGAGGATTTGTTCGGAACATTATGCCCTCTCACGCGATTTTCTGCGCATGAGGGTCCGCGAAGCCAACCGCAATCTGCTGCTTCTGGGCAGTTTCACGCTGCTCAGCATGGCCGCGGCCGGCATCGTCGCCCTGCTCGATCCAGCGCCCGCGCCGGCAAACGCGGCACCACCGCCGGCGGCGAATCAGGCATCGGCTAGCGGGCAGACCCCAGTCCGGATCGTCGGTACCCCGTTCGTCCCGAACACCAATCCCCGCCAGCGCTGACTGCCCGACGTACCGCGCGATTGTCACAAATATGTCACCGCACCTGTGAAACAGGCGTCTTCGTCAACCATCACGATGGCGAGTGCTTGATTCCGCGCGGTTGCTTTGCTGGAATCCGCGCGCTCAAGGTGCGCCATGAAGTGGATGAAGGAACGCGATCTCCTGATCGCGCAGACAATGGCTTTCGTACAGTCGGTGAAGGGCAAGCTGCCCGACGCCGGGCTGCCGACGCCTGCCCCACGGACGGCCACGCCAGTGGCGCCTGCCCCGCCGCCCGCCGCCGCGGCGGCCACGGCCGAGGCCAAGCCCAGCCTGGATCACAAGCCGGCCGTGGACGAGACGACCCTTCTGGAGATGAAGGCCGCCCTGGAGATCAAGCCGGCGGCCGAGACCCGGATGGTGACGCCGTCCCCGCTTCCGGTGCCGACCGTGCTCGAGGGGCTGCCCGCTGCGCCGCCGCCTTTGGCAGTGACGGTCGTCGAGGTCCCGCCGCCCCCGGCGCAGCCGCCGCAATTCGCAAGACTCGACATCAGCGGCGACTTCGGATCCGAGGTGCGGGAGCGGGTTGCGAATTTCCGCGCCCAGCAGCAGCGCTTCCTCAGGGAGCGCGAGGAATATTGCACCACGACCATGGCCAAGGTCCGCGCTGCGATCCGCGACAACAGCGAGCTGCCGCGCTCCGGCAAGTAACCGGCATTCCTTCGTCCCTACCGTCTGCCGACCTCAGCCCTGCGCGCCCGATTTCACCGGCTCGGTCAGGAAGCGCCCGCTTGGTCGCGTCAGCGCCGGCTCCTCCAGGGCGTCGCCGGCAGGCTGCCTGCCTTCCGTCATCGATCGCAAGCTGGCGATCGCCTGGGTCATGCGTTCGGCGAATTTGGCCGCGGCGCCGTCGAGGAACGCCTTGTCCTTCGGCTTCGGCCTGGCGATCCGTAGCTCGAAACGCGACGTCCCGTCCGGGCGTTCCAGAACGGCCCGGGTCATGATGATGCGCGGCGCGCCGGGCACCGGCAGCGTGATCCCGACCGTGAAATAATCGACCGGACGCCAGTCGAGCGTTTCCTCGACATTGGTATGGTTGCCGTGGGCGCAATGATTTTTGGTGCCGACCCCGCGCCGCCCCTTGCCCGACTCCTCGACGATGTCGTCGGCGTCCCACCATTTCTGCCATTGCCCGGGCACGGTGATGAACTCCCACACCGTCTGCCGGGGCGCGGCGATGTCGAATTCGAGGATCGCGTAGGCATCGTCGCGCGTCACCTCCATCCGGACCTGCGCGTCGTCCTGCTGCCACGCCGCTTCGAGGTCGCGCGCCCACAGCGTCACGTCGCCGATGATGTCGATGGTCTCCTGATGCGGGATCAGCCCCTGCGCCGCCGGATCGACGCCCATGGCGCGGATCGCCGCATCGCTGTAGAGCACGTAGGCGCGGCCGCCGAGCTTCTCGCCGACGCTGTTCTTGAGCAGCCGGTGGACCAGGATGACGTCGCGGCCGGCAAGCTCCTCCCGGCCGCCCATCTTCTGCTTCACCATCTCGCCGTGATGGATCACGAATTTGAAATCGAGATCGCCCATCGCAACGCAGGCCTTGCACTCGCAGGTCGAGGCCTGGCGGACGTCGCGCAGGCGCCGGCGGAATTTGAAATAGGCGCCCTCGATCGCGTCCTGCAGCAGCGAGCCGTCGATGGTCCCGGTCGCGTAGACGAATGCGGCGTCGCCCTCGAACTTGGCGAGACGAAATGGCGGGCGCAGCCCCTTCACCACCACATCCATGAAATCGGCGATGATATCCTGCGCGTGGTCGAGCTCGACCGCTGCGAGGAAGTTGGTATAGCCGGAGATGTCGGCAATCGCGAAATATGCCGCTTCAGCTTTCGGAAGCATCGAGACCTCCAGCGCAATCGTTTCGTGACGATACGCAGTCTGTCATACCGAAGCGCCTGAGGTCGAGGGCGGTTTAGCGCCCGCCGATCTTCTCCAGCACCGGCAACAGGTATTTCAAGAACTCGCCGGGGTTTTCGCTCATCGGGAAATGGCCGAGGCCTTTCATGATCGTGGCCTCAGCTCCGGCGATGCTGTTCGCCACCGCCAGCGTCTCCTCCGGCGTGCAGGAATAATCGTATTCGCCCGACAGCAGGAACAGCGGGCAGCGTTTCGTGTCGATCTCGGCTATGCGGGCGCGGATGTCGCCGTCGATCTTGTAGAAATAGAGATCGCCCTTGAACACGCCGGGGCCGCCTTGCATGTAGTGCCACAGCGTCTCCCACCGCTCGCTGTCGGGCGCGTCGGGCCCGACCAGCCCAGAGACGATGGCAGCAGCCACCTCGCCGCCATGGACGTCCGGCCGGTGCAGGAAATTCAGATCGTAATAGGGATCGACATGCGCGCCGGCCTGCAGGCCGATGATGGCGCGGAAGCGCTCGGGATGCTCGAGCGCGAGATGCAGCGCGATCCGGCCGCCGATCGAGCAGCCGATCGCGATCGGCCTGTCGAGATCGAGCGCGTCGATCACGGCTAGGATCATCGCGGTGTATTGCGCCGAGGTCAGTTGGTACTCCTCGTCGTGCCAGCCTTGCGGCGGCGACGACTTGCCGTGCCAGGGCATGTCGAAGGCGATGACGCGATGATTGCGCGTCACGCGTGGGTCGTTCATCAGGCCGCGATATTGCCGCCCGTCGGCGCCCGCGGTGTGCAGGCAGAGCAGCGGCGTGCCTTCGCCCGCCTCCTCGACATAGACGCGGTGCAGACGGCCGGACAGCTCGAGCTGCATGTAGCGGCCGACGATCGGCTCGAATTTGGCGCTCATGCCGCCGCTCCCTCGCCGCGCAGCTTGCCGAGCGCCTCCTTGAAGTATCGCAGGTTCGCCATGAAGATCTGCAACTCGCCCTCGGCCCTCAGCACGCGGCGCTTGATCAGCGCCATCAGGTCGTTGGAGCCCGGCGGCGGCCGCTGTTCACAGAACTTGCCCCACTCCTCCTCCGAGGTGCGCAGCGCGAAGGACGACGACGGCATCACGAACGGCCCCTTGGTCACCGCGACGATCCGGCCCTCATGGATCGCGATCAGCCAGGCGGTCTTGCCGATCTCGAGCAGGAATGTCGTCGTGAGGAAGCGGCCCCGCCGCACCAGGCCGGCGTCGCCATTGACCCGTTGCTTCAGCGTTTCGATCATATCAGCTCCCTCCGACGGCCGCCGAGCGGGTCGTTCTCCGGCAATGATGGAAGGAATGCGGGAGCCGTCAATCGGCGCCGGCGTCGCGCGGCCACGGCATTTTCGCGCGGACCGCTACATACGGATTTTGGCTGGAGCCGGGAAAGCGAGAGTCAAAGCCACGACCAGACCAGCGCCACGTTCGCGGCGCAGGCTGCGAGCAGCACAACCGCAAGCGCGAGTTGCACGCGTTCGTAGGGGGGCTGGTGGATCGCTCTCATGGAAGGAAACATCCGGCGATTCTACCCGGAGAGTCCCGGGGATTCTTTTTTCCGGGGTTTACCGCTCATTAAGGACTCAGGGCCCTTCGCGAAAGGGCCGAAATGACTCAATATTTTCAGATGCTTGCCTGGAATCATCATTCACGGTTCCGTGATCGCAACGGCGAGCTCTGAGGAAACCCGGGGCCACCGGTGGCGTTGTCGTGGGTTGTTTGGGGAAACGACGAATGCCGTATGCGCTGTTCTATCAAGACGCCAAGCTGAGCAAGGCGTATCCGACCGAGGCCGACGTCTGGAAGCTTGCCAGGAAATCCGGGCTGGTGGTGGATACGGTCTCGGAAGAGGAAAAGTCCTCGCCCCGCCCGGTGCTGGATAATGACTACGAGATCCGGGCCTGCCAGCTCGAGCCGAACGAGGATCCGGTCAAGAACAAGGCCGATGCCGATCGCGAGGCGCGCCTGGAGCCGCGGTTGAACTGACGATGCTGCTCCGGCCGGTCCCGCATGGCGGGCCGGATGCCGAAAATGCGGTCCGCTTGCCTACGGCGTCGCCGTCGCCAGCGAAGCCTGCTCGGCGGCGAGCGACACGCAAATCTTCCGCCGATGCAGACCCCGGATCGCGCCCGTCACCTTGAGCACCTTGCCCGCCGTGCAGGACGCATCCTGCACCAGCACGACCTCATAGGGCGCGAGCGACAAAGGTTCGGATTTAAGGACAGTCTGGGCAACGCACGGTACAGCGACCGCAGAGAGGATCAGCCCTAACGCAAAACTACGCATGTTTGTTTGTCCACCAGCCCCGGCGTTCCCATAATAACGCATCACGATGAAAGTTCCGTGCAATGCAGGAATTATTTTTTGCATTGCACGATCAGGCGTGAATAGCGGCTGAACAAGCAAGCGTCAGGCCAAAAAAAATGCCAGGCCAACGAAAAAGGCCGGCCCGAAGGCCGGCCTTTCGATCTCGATGAGATACGATCAGTAGCGGGAACCCACCGGGCCGCCCCAGCCGAAGCGGTAGTTGACCCCGAGCTTGACGGTATGTTCGTCGTTCCGGAAGCTCGCGCCGACGATGTCGGCCGGACCGCTGGTGAAGGTGGTTTTGCCGAAATTGTAGTACTGGTACTCGGCCTTCGCCGACCAGTTCGGGGCGAACATGTATTCCAGGCCGGCACCGACCGTGTAGCCATCCTTGTGGCCGCCGTCGGTCGTGAAGGCCGTCGGCACGCCGCCGACCGAGGCCGTGATGTTGTTGTTGTCGCGCCAGGCGTAGCCGCCCTTAGCGTAGAGCAGCGCCGGACCCCAGGTATAGCCGAGCCGGCCGGTCACCGAACCGAGCTGGTCGGTGTTGCCGGTCACCACGGTTCCGGCGGGGAATGTCAGGCCGTTGTTCGAGGAGCTCGGCAGCCAGGAGTACTGCGCCTCGATGCCCATCACCCAGTTGGGGGCGAACTGATAGTCGAAGCCGCCCTGCACGCCACCCATGAAGCGCGCGTCGCTGCCCATCAGATTGTTGCCGTCGGTGAACGCGCCGCCGACATGGCCGCCGATGTAGAAGCCGGTCCAGTTGTAGACGAGCGCCGGTGCGGTATACGGCGGCGGTGCCTTGGTATAGGTGCGGGCCGGCATGTCAGCCGCAAACGCCGGGCCCGCAAGGGCGGCCAGCGCGACTGTGCCGAGCAAAAACTTCTTCATCTCTGATCCCCGTTACGAACGCTGCGCTGTTAAGCCAAACAACGTGACGCCAATTAGGTTGCTTTGGGGCAATGCCGGACCTGTGATGTTTCCAAGCTGTGACGGGGTCGCAACAACGCCCGTTTGTTCCCTGGCACAGAAGGTTTTTTCACCGGTTAAGCAGCCGCATTTCGGCTGCATGTAAGTCGCAAACGGCTAAGTTGAAGTTCAACGCTCCGCGAAAAGTGATCGGAGTTCGCTAACGTTTCGATCAGGCCGCCGGTCAGGGTTGCGACCAGCCACCGCGGTTTTAGCGCGCCATCTTCTCCAGTTCCGGAAATGCCGCGTAGGACGCGCCGGCGCACTGTTCGGCGGCATTGTCGAGGATGCGGTCGAGCCGGCCGTCGACGAACATGACGCCGTGCTCCCGGGCCGGCCGGTAATTGCCGTCGGCGTCCTTCGCGCTGTAGCGCAGGCACACCACGTAGCGCAGCCGGCCGCCGACCGTGCGCTGCGCCGGATCGGCAATCGCGGCCTCGCGGACTCCGACCGGGTTGTTCAGGTAGGTCCGCATGAAGGCGAGGATCTGCTCGCGGTAACGGTCCGGGAACGGCTGGTTGGCGACGCCGCGGTCATCGGTGAAGGTGGTCGGCCCGCCGCCATCGTCGCTGGTGAGGCAGCCGGCCAGCGGGATCGAGAGCAGCAGGATTGCCGCCAGTCGTGATGCAGTCCGCAAAGTCAGCTGTTTCATGTTGCCCCGGCCGCGTCTCATAGACCGGCGGGTGACGAAAGGGAATTCGCAACTCGGTTATTCCTGAACAGAAACGACCGGCGTCCGGGTCTCAGCCAATACCGAAACGCACTCCGGCCCGCCGCCATTGGGGAAGCAATGGACAAGCGGGCCGGTTCTGCATCCAAAGGAAGCAGCGGGGCAATGTGGATCGAACTACGTCCCTCGGATCAGGTTCAGTCGCGCTGATCAGCCGCGCTTGGCCGGCACGACGTGCTTGGTGGCGACCTTGGCCGGAATGTGCTTGGAGGCGTGCTTGGTCGCGTGCTTCGGCGACTTCACCTTCAGCATGCCCATGTGCTTGTGGTGGCGGTGATGGCGATAGTGCTTGTGGTGCATCCGGGCGTTGGCGTTGCGCACCTTCGCGGGCAGCTGCTCGCTCTTGACGACGGGGGCAGCCTTGGTCGCCGGGGCGGTCGTGGTCGCCGGCGCGGGGGTTGCGGTCTTGCCGGTCTCGGCGGCCAGCGCGGGCGCTGCGATCACGGACATGGCGAGCAGCGCGGCGGAAATCGTCTTCAACATGGTGGTCCTCCTCTGCGGGATCGAGAGGTCTCCGGCCGGATGGTCGGCCTCACCGATCAATGCATGCGAACTTAGGGGTCACGCACTGAACCCGTTCTGAAGGGCATGGACGGAATTCATTCATGTGAATGACATCTTGGTCATGTTGCCGCTGCGGCCGGCCGCTCGCCGACATCACGCAATCGTGGATTCGGCCGGGAATGTTCTGCACCCCTGGGTGTTCAAGTCATCAGGCTTCGGTGTAGGATTGCCGAGCACGATCAGGAACGATCAGGAGCAACCAGGAATGAGCAAGACGCCGCAGTTTCGTTGGAAAATTTTGGGCCTCGCAGTGCTCTCGATGACCCTCGCCGCCGCGCCGGTCGTCTCGGCCTATGCCGCGGGCAGCGACAATCCCTCGCCGCCGGCTTCCGACAGCGGCAGCAAGGGCAAGAAGGCGAAGAAGGACAAGAGCTCCGCGATCGACGATCAGAAGTTCCTGGCCGGCTATCGCGCAGCCTATACCACGATCTACGACAAGCACGATTACACCGCCGCGATCGAGCAGCTGAAGGCGCTCGGCCAGGACGACCGTGCCGACGTCGCCAACCTGATCGGCTACTCCTATCGCAAGCTCGGCGACTACAAGGTCTCGCAGATCTGGTACGAGCGCGCGCTGAAGGCCGACCCGGCCCATGTTCGCACCTGGCAGTATTACGGCCTCTGGCAGGTCGAACAGGGCAACCGCGACCAGGCGCAGTATCACCTGAACCGCATCGCCCAGCTCGCCGGCACCAACAGCGACGAATACCGCTCGCTCGCCGCAGCGCTGGAGAAGCCCCCGGGCACCGGCCTGGTTTACTGAACGGTCGACCGTCTCCCCAATCGAGCCGGCGTGGTCACAACGACCACGCCGGTTTTTTTGCAGCCGTTGCAGCGTAGGTGGAGCGACTTGTCCGCCGTAGCTCGAAGAGCGAAGGCGGAAGCGATACCCATCATGCCTCCGCGCTGATCGAAGGTGATGGGTTTCGCTGCGCTCTAGCCATCTTGGGAGCTAGTGGCCGCTCGCGCAGCATAGGCATCGAGCACATCGTCGGCGCTGTAAGACGGACGCGCCGCGAAATCGTCGCGCAGGCCGAGCCGCGCCGATGTCCTGAGCCGCGCGGCAGTCGCTTCGGTCATGATCGGTAGCAGGCCGATTTCCCGCAGCCCCTCCGCGACGCCGTCCATCTCCACGGCACGGCGCTCGGCGTGCAGCACATCGGTGCGCACGCACATGTCGACGAATTTGCTGTAGCGCGTCGCGTCCATCGGTTCGCAAATGCCGCGCAGCGCTTCGCTGCGAACCCCCGCGAGCGAGGCTGCGGTCAGCGCTTCCACGATCAGCGCCTCCATGCCCTTCGTCACGACGCTGCGCAGCATCTTCACCGCTGCCGCGGTGCCGGCCTCCGGGCCGGCAAGCTCGATCGTAAAGCCCAGCGGCGCGAACGCCTCGGCAAAGCGCGCGGCGCCGTTGCCCGAGCAGTACAGCGGCACTGCCGCGCCATAGATGCTGACCGCGCCCATCAGATTGGCATCGACATAGGCGCCACCATTCGCCGCCACGGCCTCGCCGACTGATCGCTTGATCCTCGGCGTGGACGCGTTGACGTCGACCACCAGCATGTCAGGCCGAACCAGGCTGGCGATGGCTTGGCCCACTGGCGCGGCCGTCGCGACCACGACCGCCGAGAACACGATGTCGGCGCGCGCCATCAGCGCTGGCAGGCTGTCGACCAGTTCGACCCCGCAGGCGGACGCCATGCCCCGGAACGCATCCGAATACGGCGGACGATTGGTGTTGCCCTCGCAAAACACCAACGGCGCCGCACCGTCCTTGCTTGCGAGGTGGGCGGCGAAGCACTGCGCTGCCTCGCCGAAGCCGACAAAGCCGATGCGCATGCGGGTCATCACAACCTCTTGCGTCATGCAACTCTCACGAAGCAAGAACCGTGCCCGGATGCGACGGTTTCTCACGATCCGGCGGCGATCCCGACCTCGCGCCGGCGGCCGAGAATGGCGACCATGACCAGCGCGCCGACCGAACAGGCGAAGGCGAGCTCCAGCACGGCGTTGCTGCCGAACCGGGTCAGCAGATAGGCGAGCGCCGGCGGCGAGGCCGCCGAGATCAGGTTGAGCGGCAACGCGATATGCGAGGTCGTCTTGGCGAACGCACTCTTGTCGTAGAACACCAGCGGGATCGTCGCCCGCGCCACTGCGCACCGATCGCACTCTTCGCGTTCCGCCCGGCCACTCGTTCAGCATGATGTAGGCGGCCGTGCTCAGCGCCGCGCTTCCGGCCATCCCAAGTATCGTCCAGGCGATGAAGTAACCCGCCGCGTCATGCGCGCAGGCGAGAGCGATGAACCCGAGCGCGGCGACCGCGCTGCCGGTCATCATCACCCGCCGCGCGCCGACCCGCCGGAACGGTTCCACCAGCAGCGGGCCGCACAGGCCCATGGTTACGTAGAGCGTCGAGGTGCCGCCGAACACCAGCGGCAGCGAAAGGTGGAGATCGGCCGCAATCCGGTGGCCGGCAATCGCCGGCAGGCCAAGCGTGCCCCAGCCGACGATCTGCGCAACCGCTAGGACGACCAGCACGCGGCCGATCTGCCGATCCATCCCAAGGAGCTGTCCAAGAACCTGTCCAAGAACCTGCGCCCGGCTCGCCCCGGCCATGACCAGCCCATCGCATTCAATCAGAACGCTGGGCTAACCGACCTGGCGTGACAGGATCAAGACAGTGGCGCGTCGCACCGCTTCGGGAGGTGTTTAATCAAGAAGAGTTCCAAAGAATACGAACGATTGCAGATAGTTACGGGTAGTGCTCGAGGCGCCGGTCCGGCTTCTGCGGAAGGCTCGTGCCGACCGTGCCGCCATCGGCGGTGTCCGCCGGCCTTGCCGGGCGCGCGGCCCGCTCGATCGGCGGCGCGCCCTCGCCCGTCTTCCCTGTGTCGTTCAGCGCCTGGCCGGTGGTGGTCAATTTGGTGGCCTGCCCGGTCCCGGCCGAAGGGCCGGAGCTCTGCGCCAACACGGTTCCCGACAGCACCAGAGCCGCCATCAGTATCGCCGCGTTGACTGTCATGGGGAGCCTTCTGCACATCGACAATGCACAGCAACGCGCCACGACCGATCGCGTTCCAACGCCGGCGCATCGCCGGCGCGGCAGAGTTAATATCAATCACCGGCGGCGGATCGCCCCGGCGGGGACGGCTCAACCGGAGTCCACGAAGCCAACATGCAACTGCTCTCCACCCTGACCTGCCCGGCCTGCGGCTTCGCCAAGGCCGAGACCATGCCGACCGACGCCTGCCAGTTCTTCTACGACTGCGCGGACTGCGGCATTCGCCTCAAGCCCAAGGCCGGCGATTGCTGCGTGTTCTGCTCCTACGGCTCGGTGCCGTGCCCTCCGGTCCAGGCGAACGGACAATGCTGCGGCGATGCCGCGTGTGGCGGCCGATGATCGGCTTGCGAACAGTGCGACCGGCATCGCGCGCCGAACGCCGCGACCCCGGTCATCGCCTCACTTCGTCTTCTGGATCGCCGTGACGGTGTAGCCGCCGTCGCCTTCCTGGGCTTCGAACTTGACCTTGTCGCCGACCTTCACCTGCTTGAGCAGCGCGGGATCCTTGACCCGGTAGACCATGGTCATCGGCTCATCCATGCCGAGGCTCCTGGCCGGGCCGTGCTTGAGCGTGATCTTGCCCGCGCCCTCGTCGATCTTCTTGACCTCGCCGTTGATCGCTGCGGCCTGCGCGAACGTCGCGCCCAGCGTCAGCGCCAGCGCGGCGGCGCCAGCGCCTGCAATCCGGATCATCCTGTTCATCATTGTCGTCCTTCTCGTTGCTGGTTTCATTTCACGATGACGCGGCCGGTCATCCCGTACTCGCGGTGATCGGGGATCAGGCAGGCATATTCGAACGTCCCGGCCTTGGTGAACTTCCAGACGATCTCCGCGCTCTTCTTCGGCGCCACGCGAACGCCGTTCGGATCGTCGTGCTCCATGTGCGGATGCTTCTTCATCACCTCCGCATGCTTCAAATTCTCCGCGGTGGTCGCCAGCAGGAATTCGTGATCCTCGGTGCCGGCATTCCTGATCACGAATCGGATCTGCTCGCCGCGCTTGACCTCGACGCGGAACGGCGTGAACTCCATCTCCTTCATCTCGATCTCGACCGTGCGCGACGGCTTGCCGGGATCGCCGGGCTCGCCCGCCGAATAGGATTGGTGATCGTGCTTTTCGTGGCCGCGCGACGGCACGGCGGTGAGCGACAGCGCAGCGAGCGCGATGCCGATCGTGGTGATGTTCTTCACTGGAGTCTCCATTTTTGATTTGCTGCGTGTTGTTCGTGGGCGATGGGCGTGATCCGCTACATCTTCATTCCCCTCATCGATGGCTTGGCGTTTCGCTCGGGCGCGGCCGGTGGCTGCCGCGCGGGCTCGGCGGCCGGCGCGTCGACCTCGTAGGCAACGGTGCCCGGCGGATAATTGTAGGGACCGGGATCGCTGTAATCGTCGCGGCCGAGCCCCTCGCGGATCTTCATCACCGTGAACATGCCGCCCATCTCGATCGACCCGAACGGCCCGATGCCGGTCATCATCGGCAGCGTGTTGTCGGGCGCGGGCATCTCCATGTTGCCCATCGCCATCCCGGTCGATCCCATCACCATGGCGTCAGGCGCGAGCTTGCCGACCACCTTCGCGAGATCCTGCCGCGACACGCCGATGAAATTCCTGACGTCGTGACCCATCGCGTTCATGGTGTGGTGCGACTTGTGGCAGTGGAACGCCCAGTCGCCCGGATTGTCGGCGAGCATGTCGAAGGCCCTGACCGCACCGACCGGCACGTCGGTCGTGGTCTCCGGATATTGCGCACTCTCCGGCACCCAGCCGCCGTCGGTGCAGGTCACCCTGAAATTGTGCCCGTGCACATGGATCGGATGGTTGGTCATGGTCAGGTTGCCGATCCGCACCCGGATCCTGTCGCCGAGCCGGATCGGCATCGGATCGATGCCGGGATAGACCCGGCTGTTCCAGGTCCACATGTTGAAGTCGGTCATCTCGTTGACCTTCGGCAGGTACGTGCCAGGGTCGATCAGGTAGCTGCTCATGATGAAGACGAAGTCGCGGTCGACCGGGCGGAATGCCGGGTCGCGCGGGTGCACGATGAACATCCCCATCATGCCCATCGCCATCTGCACCATCTCGTCGGAATGGGGATGGTACATGAAGGTCCCGCTGTGCTTGAGCTCGAACTCGTAGACGAAGGTCTTGCCCGGCTTGATGTGCGGCTGGTTGAGACCGCCGACACCGTCCATGCCTGCCGGCACGATCATGCCGTGCCAGTGCACCGTGGTGTGCTCCGGCAATTTGTTGGTGACGAAGATGCGCACCTTGTCGCCCTCGACCGCCTCGATGGTCGGGCCCGGCGCCTGGCCGTTATAGCCCCAGAGATTGGCCTTCATGCCGTCGGCGAATTCGCGCACCACGGGCTCGGCGACGAGATGGAATTCCTTCCAGTCGCCGTTCATCCGCCACGGCAGCGTCCAGCCGTTGAGCGTGACCACGGGCCGGTAGTCGGGCCCGCTGGTCGGATGCAGCGGCGGCTGCGTCACCGCCTTGTCCATGGTTGGTGCTTCCGGGATGGCAGCGGCCTGCACCCGGCCGGTGACTGCGCTCGCCGTCACCAGCGCCGCGCTGCCGAGAAATCCACGCCGTGAGAACATCGTGTTGTCTCCATTCAATGATCGCTGGCGGCGGGTGCGGCCGAAGCGACGGACGATGGTGCCGATGCTGCGCCGGCCGAACCGCCGCCGTTGATCGCGGTTTGCAGATCGGATTGCGCCAGCCAGAAGTCACGCCTGGCGTCGATCGCCGCGCGCAGCGAGGCGAGCCGCTGCCGCGCTTCGGTCAGCAGCGCGAACACGTCGACCTGCATGCTGGAGAAGCGCAGCTGCATCTCCTCGGTGATGATCTGCCGCAGCGGCAGCACCTCGCGCTGGTAGTGGCGCGCGATGTCGTAGGTCGAGCGGTAGACGCGGTAGGCGTCGCGCGCCTCGGAGCGGACGTTGATCGCCTTCTCGGTCAGGCGGTTCATCGCCTGCCGGTAGGTCTCGGCCGCCTGCCGGACCCGCACCTCGCCGCCATCGAAAATCGGGATCTGGAACTGGACGTCGAAGCCGCGTTCCCTGAACGGTGGGCCTTCGGGATCCTGCGTCCGCCTGTCGATGCCGGCGACGTCGAGCAGCGTGACGAAGCGGGTCGCCTCGGTGAGATCGAGCGCCTTGGCGAGGGCTATGATTTCCATCCGCGCGATCTGCAGATCGACGCGGTGACCGACCGCGGCGACCTCGATCGACGGCTGTTGCAGTGGCCGCTTCGGCAGCAACGGCAGCCGGTCCGCAATCCGGAAGCCGAGATCGCCGTCCCACAATCCGAGCAGGCGCGCCAGCCGCTCGCGCGCGCTCGCCGCGTTCTGCCGCGCGCTGGCGAGGTCAGCCGTGATCTCGGCGTAGAACACCTGCTCGCGGGTCTGGTCGAGCTTGTTCATGCCGCCGGTCTCGCCGAGCTTTTTTGCAAGTTGCGCAGTCGACTCCGCGGTCGCCTTCGCATCCGTCAGCAGCGCGACCGTCTCGTTGGCGGCGACCGCGGCAACGTGGCTGCGCCGGACCTCGGCGGCGAGCCGCAGGGTGGCGAGCGCGGCCTTGAGCTGCGCCTGCCGGAAACGCTCGCGTGCGATCTCGGAGCGGACCGGCAGCGTCGCCAGCGCCAGGATGTCGCCGACCACCTGCCGCTCGACCTCGCTGGCGCCGTTGCCGGTGATGCGCTGTAACGAGAAGGTCGGGTTCGGCGGCAGGCTGTCGGCGACCAGGTCGGTCTCCGCCAGCGCCAGCTCGTTATAGGCCGCCTGCAAACCCTTGTTGTTCAACAGCGCGACCTGCACGGCGGCATCCGCCGTCAAATTGCGCGCCAGCAGCCGCTTCACTAGGGCATCGGTGGTCGCGGCCTCGTCCGCGGAACGCACGAAGGCGACGTCCTTGCCGATCGCCCTCTCCGTCACTTCGGAGACCACGCCCATGCCGGTGTCGGGCGAGAACGACGCGCAGCCCGCGAGCGCGGATGTCAGCAGCAGGATCGGCGCAATGGCCAGATGTCGCATGGCGCCCTCCTACCGGTCCGATTTGGCCGGCGGCGTCACGCCGTCATTGCGCTCGCGCCAGGGTAGCGGCGTCGCCGGACGCAGGCTTTCGTAAGGCGCAATCGTCGAGCGGTAGCCGACACCGGCCGTGCGCGCCGACGGATTTGCCGGATCGCCCGCGACGGCGACCGGCCGTCCATCGGCGATGCAGCCGGCGAGCGGCGCGGCCGCGAGCATGACGGCGGCGATCCGCGGCACGAATGTGGGTAGCGCGCGCCGGCCACGCTGCGTGGCTACGGCGGCGAGCCTCGCCCCGAGATGCGAAAACATGGGTCTGTCCCGATCATCAGTGAATCACAGGCATGCGCACGCGAGCCCGCGGCGCAGCCACGATGTCAGCTCAGGATCAGGCGATGGGGGGACGATAGAGTAGCGCCGGCGCCTCGCTGCGCAGGCTCTGAATGGCCTCGGCGAGACGGGTCGCGATCGGGTGCAAGGGACCGGCGACCAGGGGAAGATCGGCCGGCAGCGCCGATACGCACATCAAGGCGCAGCACGGGCCCGGCATGTTCTTGCCGTCGTGGCTGTGCGTTGCGGGTTGAGCACCATCGTCCGCGTGATGCATGTGCATGCCGCCATGATCGTGGGCGGCATGATCATGCGCGACATGCTCGGCATGTGCCATCGGCATCGCGGCATCATGCATGTGCACCGCGACGGCCGGCTGGACCTCGTCGGTCAGGCATGGAAACGGCGCCCCGAATGCCAGCGCAAATGGCGGCGCGATCACGCAGAACAGATAGGCCAGGATGATGGAACATCCCGCCCGCACCCGCCCTCGCCTGTTCAACCGCACCAACACCCGCCCGATCGCTCCGATTCATCCGCGCCGCAAGCTACCGCAAATCAATACATACCCCCTAAGGGTATCGTTCATCCAGCCCAAATCGCAAGCAGGCTTCGTGTTCCGATCACAACCGTGCTTGCTGTCGCACGGCGGCCACAGCGGCCTCTGGTTCGGGAACCTTGGCCCGGATCTCGATCCCCTTCACCACGGCGAAGATCGCGGGAATCACGATCAGCGTCAGCAGGGTCGACGAGATCATGCCGCCGATGACAGGCACCGCGATGCGCTGCATGATCTCGGAACCGGTGCCGGTGCTCCACATGATCGGCAACAGCCCGGCCATGATGGCGACCAC
The DNA here is from genome assembly GCF_054055655.1 of Bradyrhizobium sp. USDA 4461. Taxonomy (NCBI): domain Bacteria; kingdom Pseudomonadati; phylum Pseudomonadota; class Alphaproteobacteria; order Hyphomicrobiales; family Nitrobacteraceae; genus Bradyrhizobium; species Bradyrhizobium sp. USDA 4461. Next base: position 5,777,523 of record NZ_JBSRXM010000001.1, on the reverse strand, counting down.
CGTCATCATCTTCGGCCGCACCCGCTCGACCGCGCCTTCGATGATCGCGCGATTGAGATCGTCGCGATCGACTGGCCGTCCCTCGGCGGCGCGACGCGCCGTGATCTCGGCCAGCGCGTGGTTGAGGTAGATCAGCATCACGACGCCGGTCTCGGCGGCGACGCCGGCGAGCGCGATGAAGCCGACCGCGACGGCGACCGACAGGTTGAAGCCGAGCACCCACATCAGCCAGAACCCGCCGACCAGCGCGAACGGCAGCGACAGCATCACGATCATGGTCTCCGCCACCGAGCGGAAGTTGAGATAGAGCAACAGGAAGATGATCAGAAGCGTCACCGGCACCACGATCCTGAGCCGCGCCGTGGCGCGTTCGAGATATTCGTATTGCCCGCTCCAGACCAGATAGGTGCCGGGCGGAAACTGCACGCCGGCCTGCACCGCGCGCTGCGCATCCGCGACATAGCCGCCGAGATCGCGATCGCGGATGTCGACATAGATGTAGGTCGCGAGTTGCCCGTTCTCGGTCCGGATCAGGGTCGGCCCGCGCGCCGGTTTGATATCGGCGACCTCGCCGAGCGGCACCGCGCCGCCGGCCGGCATCGGCACCAGGATGTCGCTGGCGATCGCGGTGGGATTGTCGCGCAGGTCGCGCGGATAGCGCATGTTGACGGTGAAGCGCTGGCGTCCCTCGACCGTCGTGGTCACGCTCTGGCCGCCGAGCGCGGTCGCAATGGTGTCCTGCACGTCCTGCACCGCGATGCCGTAGCGCGCCAGCGCCTCGCGGTTCGGCGTGATCTCGAGATAGTAGCCGCCGAGGCTGCGCTCGGCATAGGCCGACGAGGTGCCGGGCACGCCCTTCACGACCTGCTCGACCTGGCGGGCGAGCTTGTCGATCACAGTGAGATCGGGACCGATCACCTTGACGCCGACGGGGGTGCGGATGCCAGTCGACAGCATGTCGATGCGCGCCTTGATCGGCATGGTCCAGGCATTGGAGACGCCGGGGAATTGCAGCGCCTTGTCCATCGCGGCGATCAGGCCGTCGAGCGTGAGGCCCTTGCGCCATTGCTCCTTCGGCTTGAGGTTGACGACGGTCTCGAACATCTCCGACGGCGCCGGATCGGTCGCAGTCGCCGCGCGGCCGGCCTTGCCGTAGACCGAGCCGACCTCCGGAAAGCTCCGGATGATCCGATCCTGCATCTGCAACAACTCCGCCGCCTTGGTCACCGAAATGCCCGGCAGCGTGGTCGGCATATAGAGCAGCGTGCCCTCGTTGAGGTCGGGCATGAACTCGGTGCCGAGTTGCCGCGCCGGCCAGACCGAGACGGCGATGGCACCGAGCGCGAGCAGGATCACCAAGCTCTTGGCCCGCAGCACGCCGTTGATGACGGGACGGTAGATCCAGATCAGGAAGCGGTTGATCGGATTCCTATGCTCGGGGATGATCCTGCCGCGGACGAAGATCACCATCAGCGCCGGCACCAGCGTCACCGACAGCAGCGCCGCCGCCGCCATCGCGAACGTCTTGGTGAAGGCGAGCGGCGCGAACAGCCGCCCCTCCTGCGATTCCAGCGTGAAGATCGGCATGAACGACACGGTGATGATCAGCAGGCTGAAGAACAGCGCCGGTCCGACTTCCGCCGCGGCCTCGATCAGGATCGCGACCCGCGACCGGCCCGGCTCGGCCCGCTCCAGATGCTTGTGCGCGTTCTCGATCATCACGATCGCCGCATCGATCATGGCGCCGATCGCGATCGCGATGCCGCCGAGGCTCATGATGTTGGAGCCGATGCCGAAAAACTTCATCGCGCCGAACGCCATCAGCACGCCGACCGGCAGCATCAGGATCGCGACTAGCGCGCTGCGGACATGCAGCAGGAATACGATGCAGACCAGCGCGACCACGACGCTCTCCTCGAGCAGTGTGCGCTTCAGCGTCTCGATCGCCGCATAGATCAAATTGGAGCGGTCATAGACCGGCACGATCTCGACCGATGTCGGCAGGCTGGTTGCGATCTCCTTGAAGCGCTTCTTGACGTTCTCGATCACGTCGAGCGCGTTGACGCCGAAGCGTTGCAGCACGATGCCGCTGGCGACCTCGCCCTCGCCGTTGAGCTCGGCGATGCCGCGCCGCTCGTCGGGGCCGAGCTCGACGCGCGCGACGTCGCGCAGCAGCACCGGCGTGCCGTTGTCGGCCTTCAGCACGATATTGCCGAGGTCGTTGATGTCCTTCAAATAGCCCTTGCCGCGGATGACATATTCGAACTCGGAGAGCTCGACGGTGCGGCCGCCGACATCGGCATTGCTGGCGCGGATCGCATCGCGCATCCGCTGCATGGTGATGCCGCGGTCGCGCATCCGCTGCGGATCGAGGATCACGTTGTACTGCTTGACGAAGCCGCCGACGCTCGCGACCTCGGCGACGCCTTCCGCCCTGGCCAGCGCGAATTTCAAATTCCAGTCCTGGATGGTGCGCGTATCGGCCAAATTGAGCTGCTTCGACATGACAGCATATTGGTAGACCCAGCCGACCCCGGTCGCGTCGGGACCGATGGTCGGCGACACACCGGCCGGCAGCCGCGCCGCGGCGCCGTTGAGGAATTCGAGCACGCGTGAGCGCGCCCAGTAGATATCGGTGCCGTCCTCGAAGATGACATAGACGAAAGAGACGCCGAAGAACGAGAAGCCGCGCACGACCTTCGACTTCGGCACCGTCAGCATCGCCGTGGTCAGGGGATAGGTGACCTGGTCCTCGATCACCTGCGGCGCCTGGCCGGGATATTCGGTGTAGACGATGACCTGGGTATCGGAGAGATCTGGGATCGCATCGAGCGGCAGATGCACCAGCGCATAGAGGCCGGCGGCCGCCGCAAAGCCAGTGCCGAACAGCACCAGCAGCAGATTGCGCGCCGACCAGGCGATAACGCGGGCGATCATGGCTTGCCTCCAGCCGTCATCCCGCCCTCGCTTGCCGCCTGCTTCGTGCCGGCTTCGGCAAAGCCCTTGATCGCCGCCTTCAAATTGCTTTCGGCATCGATCAGGAAGGTCGCCGACGTGACCACCGCGTCGCCCTCCGCGATCCCGTCGCGGATTTCGACATAGCCCTCGCCGCGCCGCCCGAGCTTGACTTCGCGCGGCTCGAAGCGGCCGTTGCCGCGGTCGAGCAGCACAGTCTGCCGGCTCCCGGTGTCGAGGATGGAGTTGTCGGCCACGGTGAGCACCGGCGCCGCACTGCCGGTGTCGATCTCGGCGTCGACATACATGTCCGGAAGCAGCGCGAGATCGGCATTCTGCAACTCGATCCGCACCCGCGCGGTGCGCGTCTCCTTGTTGACCAGCGGATAGATCACGCTGATCCGGCCGGTGTAGCTGCGGCCCGGATAGCTGCGCGCGCGGACTGTGACCTGCTGCCCGACCACGATGCTGCCGAGGTCGCGCTCGGCGACATCGACAAGCGCCCACACCACCGACACGTCGGCGATCCGGAACAGCACGTCGCCGGGCTGCGCCCGCATGCCCTCGACCGCCGCACGCTGCAACACGACGCCGTCGCGCGGCGACAGCCACTGGATCGCGAGCGGAACGGTGCGGTTCTTCTCCATCTCGGCGATGACAGGTTCGGGGACGTCGAGGTTGGTCAGCCGCTGCTTGGAGCCGCGCCCATAGGGCTCGACGCCGGCGGTCGCCTTCGAGCTGATGGTCGCGACATATTCGGCCGCGGCGGACGAGATCGCCGGGCTGTAGATCTCCATCAGCGGCTGGCCCTTCGCCACCCGACTGCCGGTGGTGACGTCGGCGACCTTCTGCACATAACTCTCGGCGCGCATCGCGATGACGGAGACGCGACGCTCGTCGAGCTGGATCGTGCCGGGCGCCCGGACCAGCGTGCGGATGCGGCGCATCTGCGCGGCTTCCGACGCGACGCCGGTGCGCTGGATCTTGCCCGGCGACAGCGTGATCGAACCATCGTCGCTGTCCTCGCCGTCGTAGGCGGGGATGTAGTCCATCCCCATGGAATCCTTCTTCGGCACCGGCGAGGTATCGGGAAGGCCCATCGGGTTACGGTAATATTTGACCTTGCGCTCGGCCTTCGCGGCCTTCACCTCCGCCGGCTGCGCAGGCTCACCGGCCTCGCTGTCGGCATCCGGATAGACCGGCAGATAGTCACGCCCGTCGGACGTCTGTTTTGGCGTCGCCGAATAAAACGGCTTGCCGTCGGGATCGCGGTAATAGCTCGGCGCGGCGCTCTCCGCCGCATGCGCGGCGGAGACGATGACAGCGGTCGCCGGCCGCGGCGGCAGGCCGTGGCCGACCCATGCGGCGCCTGCCGCTGCAACGATCGCAGCGGCAGCGCCGGACCAGATGAGGCGGCTCATTTCTCGGCCGTGACGACGAGCTTGTTCTCGACCGAGCCAGTCTCGCCCTGCACCTTGGCGCCGAGCGACAATTGCCAGCGGCCGGCCATGCCGAAGGTCGCCTTGAACCGGTAGGTGCCGGGCTCAGTGCCCGGCATCGGCGTCACCTTGGTGGCCATCTCCTGCATGCCGTCCGGCGCCATGTCGAGCCGGGTCGAGAAGATGACCGCGTCGGGCACGGCCTTCCCGGTGGTCTTGTCGACCAGCCGCACCGTCACGATGCGATCGGCGCCGGCCTTGACGGTCGGCTGCACGAGCTGGAATTCGTAGTTCTTGATCTCGGCGTGGGCAGGTGCGCCGGCCAGGGCAACGCCGATCAGCGCGGCCGCAGCGGCGCGCGCGAGCTGGAAAAACTTCATTGGTGTGATCCTCGATAGGTCTGATGAACCGCGTCGGCGGCATGCGACGCCACGCGCGCCATCGGCGCACGCGTCAGCGATCTGGCGCTTGCGCGCCCCTCAGACCAGGGTTCGAGGTGGATGATCGGGAGGCTTGGCGCCGAGATCGTCGAGCAAACGATCGTCACGCGCGGCGAACCGGCTCAGCTGCGGATCACGCTTGACCAGCGACGCCGTGCCGGCTGGCACAGGCAGCGGAACGCTCAGCATGCAGAGCGCGAGAAACGGACAATCTCCGCAGCCCTTGCTCCTGGTTTGGTCCGGACAGCACGGCATGTTGTCGGCCATTGCCGGCCCGGACATGTCATGATCTGACATGGCATGATCGGCCGGCATCGCGGCGGCCGAGGCATCCGGCATCATCCGGGCAAACGCTGGCGCCACGGGCGCGAGCAACAGCCCGGCCGCGACTAGCAACAGAATCCAGAGATTGGCGAGCCGCCTCAGATGCATGCCCGCTTGTCGCACGGATCAGCGGAACCTGCAAATCCGTGCGACTTCACGATCGCGCCACTGCTGCGCCTCAGGCCTGCTTCAACACCGCCGGATCGACCGGCATCTTGCGCAGCCGCTTGCCGGTGGCTGCGAAGATCGCGTTGCTGATGGCGGGCACGATGCCCGATGTCCCGGTCTCGCCCATGCCGCCGGGCGGCTCGGTGCTCGGCACGATATGGACCTCGATGGCCGGGGCCTGATCGATGCGCAGCATCTGGTAGCTGTCGAAATTGCTCTGCTCGACGCGACCGTCCTTCAGCGTGATGTCGCCATAGAGCGCGGCGGTGACGCCGAAATTGATGCCGCTCTGCAGCTGCGCCTGCACCGTGTCGGGATTGACCACGGTGCCGCAGTCCATCGCGCAGACGACGCGGTGGACGCGGACCGAGCCGTCCTTGGCCACCTCGACCTCGGCAACCTGCGCGAGGTAGCTGCCGAACACGAATTGCAGCGACACCCCGCGTCCCCGGCCGGCCGGCAGCGCGCCGCCCCAGCCGGCCTTGGCCGCCGCCAGTTCGAGTGCTGCCCTGGCGCGCGGCGACTTGCCGAGCAACGCCTTGCGGTAGTCGACCGGATCCTGCTTGGCCGCCGCCGCCATTTCGTCGATCACGCTCTCGGTGACGAACACGTTGTGCGACGGCCCGACGCTGCGCCAGAACGCAGTCGGAATGCCGGGTGGTTCGACCCGGACATATTCGACGTGGAAGTTCGGGATGTCGTAGACGAGATCGATCGCGCCTTCCGTCGTGTCGGGATCGAGACCGTTGCGGAACGCCGGCGGCGCCCAGCGCGCCAGCACGGACGAGCCGGCAAAGCGATTGTTCCACGCGACCGGCTTGCCGGATGCATCGAGCCCGACCGAAATCCGGTCACACCAGTACGGCCGGTACATGTCGTGCTGAATGTCCTCCTCGCGGGTCCACACCAGCTTGACCGGCGCATCGACCTGCTTGGCGACCTGCACGGCGCGAATGACGCCATCGACCTCGAGCCTGCGGCCAAAGCCGCCGCCCAGCAAATGATTGTGCACCACCACCTTCTCCGGCGGCAGGTCCAGCATCTTCGCGGCCACCGCCTGCACCCGCGAAAGCGCCTGGTTGCCGACCCAGATCTCGCACCCATCGGCACGAACATGCACGGTGCAGTTCATCGGCTCCATCGTGGCATGGGCGAGGAACGGCAGCTGATAGGTGGCCTCGACCTTGGTCGCGGCAGCTGCCATCGCCTTGTCGGCATCGCCGATATTTTGCGCGACCGCGCCCGGCTTCGTGGTGGCGGCTTCGAGCTCGCGCGCGATATCCGCCGTGGCGAGCCTGGCGTGGGGTCCCTCGTCCCACTCGACCGTGAGCGCCGCTAGACCTTTCTTCGCCGCGCCCATGTGATCGGCCACCACGGCGACTGCGTCATCGAGCTTCACGATCTGGCGCACGCCGTTGACGGCTTTTGCCGCCGCGTCGTCCACGCGCTTCACCCGTCCGCCGAACACCGGCGACTGTGCCAGCGTCGCGATCTTCACGCCGGGTGGACGCGCGTCGATGCCGTAGACCGCCGTGCCGTTGATCTTCGAGGGCGTATCGAGCCGCTTGGCCGGCGTGCCGATCAGCCTGAACTCGGCCGGGCGCTTCAGCGTCACGTTCTCCGGCACCGGCATCTGCGCCGCATCGGCCGCGAGCTCGCCATAACTCAACTTGCGTCCCGAGGCCGCGTGATGCACCTCGCCGTTCTCGGCGCGGCAGGAGGCGGGCTCGACGTTCCAGCGCTTCGCCGCGGCTGCGACCAGCATCGCCTTCGCGGTGGCGCCGGCTTTCCGCATCGGCTGCCAGGCGCCGCGCATCGCGTTGGAGTTGCCGGTAGCCTGCACGCCGAGCAACGGGTTGGCGTAGAGCTTGTCGCTCGGCGGCGCGTGCTCGAGCTGCACCTGCGTCAGTCCGATCTCGAGCTCCTCGGCGATCAGCATCGGGATCGAGGTGTAGGTGCCCTGCCCCATCTCGACATAGGGCATGGTCAACACGACCTTGCCGTCGCCGCCGATCCGAATGAAGGCGTTCGGCGCGAAGCCGTCGGCGGCCGCGGCCTCGCTCTCACGGCCCGCGAACGGCAGGCTCACGCTGAGCAGCAGGCCGCCGCCGGCGATCGCGCCGGCGCGAAGGAAGTTGCGCCGCGACAGGTCGGTGGCGCGCTCTGACAAATTGTCCATCAGCGTCATGGCTCAACCTCCCGACTGCGCGGCCTGCTTGATGGCTTCGCGAATGCGCACATAGGTGCCGCAGCGGCAGATGTTGCCCGACATCGCATCGTCGATATCCGCATCGGTCGGCTTCGGCTTGCCGGCCAGCAAGGCCGCCGCCGACATGATCTGCCCTGACTGGCAGTAGCCGCATTGCGGCACCTCATGCGCGAGCCATGCGTCCTGGATCTTCCTGCCGGCCGGCGTGCCGCCGACCGCCTCGATGGTCGTGATCTTGGAGTCGCCGATGCTGTCGATCGTCGTGATGCAGGAGCGCACCGCGGCGTCATCGAGATGCACCGTGCAGGCACCGCACAGCGCCATGCCGCAGCCGAACTTGGTGCCGGTCATGCCGAGCACGTCGCGCAGCACCCACAGCAGCGGCGTGTCGCCGTCGGCATCGACCTGATGACTGGTCCCGTTGATCGTGATCTGGAAAGGCATCCTGACACTCCTGTCCTGGTTCGAGCCCTCGCGCGGGATCGCGTCCCTCGGGGCGAATTCGGCGGTATTTCGAAGCAGTCGAATGCATCATCGCGCCGATTGCTCACTTATGGTAATAAATAGAAATCTTACGCCTCATAAGCGGCGCTTTGGTCCACAATGAAATAACCATTGGTTTATAATCATGGATCGACTGACCAGCATGTCCGTGTTCGCCCGCGTCGCGGATCTCGGCTCCTTCACCGCGGCTGCCAAGGAATTGCGGATGTCGCCGACCATGATCGGCAAGCATATCCGTTTTCTCGAGGACCGGCTCGGTTCGCAATTGATCAACCGGTCGACGCGACGACAGGGCCTCACCGAGCTCGGCCGCAGCTATCTCGATCATTGCAAGCAGCTGCTGGAGCAGGCCGAGGCCGGCGATGCGCTGGTCGAGGAGGCTCTGAGCGCGCCGCGCGGCAAGCTGCGCGTGGCGACCTCGGTCGCCTTCGGATCGTACAGCCTGGCGCCCGCGCTGGTCCGCTTCATGAAGCGATATCCGGAAGTGTCGGTCGACCTCATCCTCAGCGACAGGATGGTCGACCTGCTCGAGGAAGGGCTCGATGCCGCGATCCGCGTCGGCACGCTGACCGACTCCAGCATGATGTCGCGCTCGCTGTCGCCCTACACGGCCGTGGTGTGCGCCGCGCCCGGCTATCTCGCCGAACGCGGCACGCCGATCCATCCGGCTGACCTCGCGCACCATGAATGCCTGCGTTATCCCGGGTGGTCCGACGGGCAGCGATGGAGCTTCCTCGGGCCGCAAGGCGAAGTGCATGTCGATGTCACGAGCCGCCTGTTCATCAACAGCGCGTTCGGCATCCGCTACGCGGCGCTCGCCGGCGCCGGCATCGTGCTGATGCGCGACGAGCTGCTGGCCGACGACATCGCCGCGGGCCGGCTCCAGGTGCTGCTGCCGAACTACACGACACAGGCCCGCGCGCGCCAGATCCTGTGGCCGAAGCACCGCAAGATGACGCCAAAGCTGCGGGCACTGATCGACTTCATCGTGGAGACCTATGGCTAATCATGTCGCGAGAACGCGAAGCTGTCCTCGTCTTCAGCTGTCATCGCCCGGCTCGCCGCCTCCGCTGAAGCTTCGGCGAGCCCAAGACCGCAAGCCCGTCGAAGCCTTGGCGAAGACGGGACCGGGCGATCCAGTACGCCGCGGCCCCTCGGCTCAAGCACGACCTTTCGCGGGTGATGACACCGGCGGTGGTGGCCATGCAATCGAGAACCATCCTCGCTAACTCGCCAGACCCCTCTCACCGCATCAGCGCCTCGACCTCCTTGCGGAATGCCTGGCGGGAGCCGTCGCGGGAGTAGAACATGTGGCCTCCGGGATAGACCACGAGCCGGGTGCGGCTCGGACCCGCGAAGGCGGGCAATTGATCGAGGATGATCTTCGAGGCGAAGTATGGCGTTGCGAGATCGAACAGGCCGTGGCCGATCAAGAGTTTCAGCTTCGGATCTAGCGCCAGCATCTGGCGCAGCTGCGTCACCGACTCCGCCGGATTGATGCCATGGCCGAACTCCCATGCCTTGTTCACGCTTTCGCTGAGCAGCTGATAGGAGCCGTCCGGCCGCCAGTTCAGTTTGCGCGTGGTGAGGTCGACCGCGGCGCTGGTCAGCGGCGCCATCAGGGGATCGCCGGAGGGGTCGTTGAAATGGAAGTAGCTCGAATCCGGATAGGGATCGAAACCCTCGACCGAGGCGTCGTAGCGACCGGTCACCTTGCCGTTCTTGCGATCGAACTCGCGGCGGAATTCGCCGATGTCGAACCGGCCGGCGAGCCGGCGGCTCACCGCCTGATCGATCCCGGTCAAGCTTGCGACCTTGTCGGCGAGCCGCGTGGTGGCCTCGGTGTCGGCCTGCCCCTTGATGAGATCGAGCAGGAAATCGCCTTGCGCATAGCGTTCGACGTCGGCGAGATCCTCGCGCGTCACCGGTCCATTGGCCTGGCGTGCGACCGCCGTCATGGTCGGCAGGCTCGCGACATATTGCAGGATGCTCGATCCGGTGTATTCGCGGAAATCCAGCACCGGCGAGATCAACACCAGGCCGCGCGGGCCGACGCCCTGCTGCATTTGCAGATTGCGCACCACCTTGGGCCCGCGAATGCCGCCATAGCTCTCGCCGGTGACATATTTCGGCGAGGTCAGCCGGTCGTATTTCTCCAGCCAGCGGCGGATCACCAGCGCGACCGAATTGGCATCGCCATCGACGCTGAAGAAACGCTTGCGCGCCTCCTCGGACGTGGTGACGAAGCGGCTGTAGCCGGTGCCGACCGGATCGATGAAGACGAGATCGGTGAAATCGAGCCAGGTGTCGGCATTGGGTTGCAGATCGGGCGAGGCCGAGGACACCGCGCCATCGCCATCGAACGACAGCCGCCACGGCCCGACATTGCCGAATTGCAGCCAGGCCGACGCGGAGCCCGGACCGCCGTTGAACAGGAACGTCACCGGGCGGTTCGCCTTGTCGGCGCCGTCGAGCTGGTAGGAGGTGTAGGCGATGTCGGCGAGCGGTTCGCCCTTGTCGTCGAACACGCGGATCGAGCCCGCGGTCGCGCTGAAGGTCAGCGTACGACCAGGCAGCGCCACCGATTGCTTCGTGGTGGAATCCGGCGGCAGGCGGTGTTGCTCGGCGGTCGATGCGTTGGCCGGCGCGTTGGCGCCAGCCCCCGTCTCGCCGCGCCCGGCCCGCCCCTTCTGGCCGCCTGGGTTCTGGCTGCTCGGGTTCTGACCGTTTGGCATCTGCACACTCGGCGACGGCGATGGCTGCGGGGCCTCGTCCTCGGCCCTCACAGCGGTTGCGAGGCAGGCCACCAACAACGCCGCGGCGAGCCGTGTCGCAAAACTGTTAGCCATGCTGTTCACTCCCTGGGCCGGCGTTTACGCATTCCACCCTTAAACTGCGGTAGCTTGGCGACACCGGTATGGCATGTGGTTCGTTCCCGGACCATCTCGACAAGGTCGCCGGGGATGTATAGACGAGCGCGGCGTATTCCGGGCCAAACGAGTTCGTGAGCGATGGCTAGCCCCAAGCGGTATGACAAGATCGCCTTTGTCGCCAGTGCGAGCGCGGAAGCGCAGACCGCGCTGGTTGAGCTGACCGCAATGTACGGCAACCATCTCCCGGCCGATGCCGATGTCGTGGTTGCGCTCGGCGGCGACGGCTTGATGCTGCAGACGCTGCACGCCAACATGCGCAGCAACAAGCCGATCTACGGCATGCATCGCGGCACCGTCGGCTTCCTGATGAACGAATATTCGACGCATGATCTGCGCACCCGGCTTGCCGCCGCGCGGGAGTCGCTGATCAATCCGCTTCTGATGCGCGCGACCGACATCCACGGCGCCGTGCATCTGCATCACGCCATCAACGAGGTGGCGCTGTTCCGGCAGACCTACCAGGTCGCCAAGCTGCGCATCCTGATCGACGAGCACGAGCGGATGCCCGAGCTGATGGCCGACGGCATCCTGGTGGCGACGCCGGCCGGATCGACCGCCTATAACCTCTCGGCCCAGGGCCCGATCCTGCCGATCAATGCGGCGCTCCTGGCGATGACCCCGATCAGCGCGTTCCGGCCGCGGCGTTGGCGCGGCGCGCTGCTGCCGAACTCCGCCTTCGTGGTGATCGAGGTGATCGAGGGCGAGAAGCGCCCGGTCGCCGCGGTCGCCGACCATGACGAGGTGCGCGACGTCCGCCGGGTCGAGATCCTCTCCGACAAGACGATCGCGATGCGGATGCTGTTCGATCCCGGCCACTCGCTGGAAGAGCGCATCCTGCGCGAGCAGTTCGGCTACTGACGGTGCCGCGCGCCGCTCCTGCTCCCTTGCGGCAACCAATCATTAACTCCGGGCGGGATATGGTTAACGTCGGGTAATACCGCGTTTGGCCCGGTATGCCCCTTCGGGACCGGACCATGTATCGCATTGATTTCAACAAGCTGCGGTTCTTGATTTGCGACGACAATCCGCACATGCGCCGCATCCTGCGGACGCTCCTGCATTCGTTCGGCGCGCGCGAAGTCTATGAGGCCGAGGACGGCGCCACCGCGCTCGAGATGTACACGCACTATGTGCCCGACATCGTGATCACCGACTGGTCGATGCCGATCTTCGACGGGCTCGAGCTCGCGCAGATGATCCGGCAGCCGGAATCCAAGGGCAATCCCTACGCGCCGATCATCATGCTGACCGGCCATTCCGAGAAGCGCCGCGTCACCGTGGCGCGCGATGCCGGCGTCACCGAATTCCTGGCCAAGCCGATCTCGGCCAAGGGCCTCTACCAGCGCATCATGAACGTGGTCGCCAATCCGCGCCCGTTCATCAAGACCAAGACCTATTTCGGCCCCGACCGCCGCCGCAACACCACCAACACTTACATTGGCCCCGAGCGCCGCGGCAGCGGCGAGGTCGAGGTGCTGCAACAGCCGTCGCTGCTCGAAAAGGCGCGCTCGTCTATTTAGGATATCGCCATGGCGAAAGACAAACCTGGGACGATCGAGGTCAAGAGCTTCGGCACGCACCACGTGATCACGCAGCCGAACCCGCTGCGCAAGATGCTGCTGCGCGTCCCCGAAAGCGATCTCGACGATCCCGTGGGCCGCGCCGAAAAGGCGCTCGCCGGGCTGTCGGGCGAGTTCAAGGAATGGATGACGATCGAGGCCGACCGCCTCTCCGCCGCCCATGCCACCGTGCTGCGCGAGGGCTTCAACGACAAGACCCGCGAGGAACTGTTCCGCGCCGCGCACGACATCAAGGGCGATGCCGCGACGTTCGGCTATCCCTCCGCTGCGGCGGCGGCCGAGAGCCTGTGCCGCATCATCGAGCACGCGCCGGATCTTTCCGCGGTGCCGTCTCAATTGATTGCCCATCACATCAACGCCGTGCAGGCGATCGTGCGCAACCGCACCAAGCTCGACACTGCTGTTGTCGCCGGCGTGCTGAGCAAGCAGCTCCGCGGCATCGCCGATGAATTCCTGACCCACGCCAACCGCGACCGGCCCGAGCATCTCGAGGCCATCCTCGCGCCGAGCATCGTGCCCGGCGAATAGCGCTGCTGCCGGCTGCCCGCGTTACGGCAGCCTCTCAAACATCTATCATTTGCTGGAAACGCGGCCCTCTCAGGCCGCGATGAGATCGTCGTCGTGGGGCAGCACTGCGATCGCGTCTTCGGCGGCGAGCTCCTCGCAGAACATCCGCGCGTCCTCGCGAGCCGATTCCGTCGCGAAGCGGCGCAGCAGGATCAACAGCGGCTCGGCCGCCGAATGATCGGTCTCGCAACGGGTCAGCACGCGCTCGACCATGCGGCGATGCAGTCGCGCCGCGCCGTCGCCGCTGTCGACATAGCCGACCTCATGGCTGGCCTCGAGTGCGACGCGGAACGCGGCGTAAGTGGATTCCGGCAGGCCGGCGCGGCGCAGCAGCGCCTGCAAGCCGTTGCCGCCGCGGTCGTTCAGCAGCGCGGAGACGCGGCCATAGGGCAGCCCGGACAGTTCGGCGAGCGCAGCTCCGAACAGATCGAGATTGCCGGAGAGCAGCGCGCGCAGGATCAGCCCGGCGGTGAGTTGACCGGTGGCGCGCAGATGCGTGATCAGATTCTGCATGTCGTCGCCGAAGGCGCGCGCGGCGATGTTCACCGTCGAGCGCTCCTTGGCCTCGCCGGCAATGCGGTCGGCGCGATCGGCGCCGAGCCAGTTTCGCGCCACGACGAATTGCGCCAGCGTATCGGAGAGCTTTGCGACCAGCGCCAGCCGCGTCGCGGACGGCAGGTCTTCCAGCGCCAGCATCGATTCCCTGATGGCCGCGAGATGGCCGTGGCGTTCGACGATGCGGTCCCAGGAGAACGGCGCCAGGCCCGCATGGGGATTCTCGATCAGCTCGAGCGCGGCCGCGGCCGAACCGACCTCGGCGATCGCCGCTGCAACCGAGGCCGGCAGATTGATCCGGCGCGCGATCGCGCATTGCATCTCGTCGGAGCCAGTCGCGACGATGTCGACCAGGTCGGCATCGATCAGGAGCGGCGAATGCTCCAGCACCGGCAGCGCGATCGCCGGCTGATCGGCCGACAGCGCCTGCACGATCGCGGCCGGCGCCTCCGTGCTGTGGGCGAACACCTCGGCCATCGCCTGGCGCACCAGCGGCGACGGGTCGTCGAGCAGCATCAGCAGCGCGCCTTCGGCCGCGATGCGGTCGTCCTCGGTGAGATCTGAAATGAGCCAGGCCCGGGCCAACGCCCGCGTCGCCTCTGCCCGCTCGCCTGCCGGAGCGGTCCTAATCCAACTAATGAACTGCCGAACGATCATGGTCCTGCCGGCTTACGCAACGAAACGGCATCGACATACGACGCCACTACAAGGAAAAATAAACCATGACGCTTAACAAAGGGTTCACCATAAACGTTTGGGATTATTGACGTTTCGTTAAGACGGCTCGCCCCCGGGGCTCGGCGCCAACGGTAGGACGTTTGCACAATTTCGGAATAATGGAAGTGTGGCGCTGATTTGCCCGACATGTCAAGTCGTCATTCGGCCGACGACGACCCGCGCCGGCTCCTTTGCATGGGGTTGTTCTTCGGTATTTTGGAATCGGTTGATAGCGGGGCTGATCCGATCAGCTAACTGCTGCTGTAGCTGCCGCTGGGATCGCTGAACAGATCGAGCCGCCCGGGCGCGCGGACCTTTGGCGTCGCCGACGCCGTCAGCGAGCCGGAATTGCCCCACAGTTCCTGCACCGCGGGCGAGATCGGCTCCGAGCGGTCGCCGACCTGGTAGAGCGAGCGGAAGGCCGGCGCCGACTGCGTCGATGCGGAAGTCGCGCCCGCACCGGTCGGCGTGACCGTTCGGGCACTCGGGAAGCTCGAGAGGAACGACGCGGTGTCGGTGGCCGGCGCCTGTGTCGGCGCCGCGCTTGCGATCGCGTACGGGCTCATGGTATCGCCGCCGCCCGCCGCGGCGTAGGCGGTGCGGGTGTCGGTCGAATTCGCCGCCGCGGCGTAGCGCGTGGTCAGCACCGAATAGACCTGGCTGACGCTGCGCGCGCTGCCCGACTTGTCGTAGAAGATCGACTGGTTCGCCGCCGCCGCCTTCGGGAACATCGTCGCCGCATTGGCGCTCGGGCTGTCCTCGGCGCTCGAGATCAGCTTGCCGGCACCGCCGACGCCCATGAAATGCGCCATGTACAGCTCGGCATCGGTCGGACGACGGCCGAGCGTGCCGGTGAGCTTGAAGCTGTTGGATTGCGTCAGCACCGCCGCCATCGACGACGCCGCATCCGGATCGTCGCGCAGCTTCATCACCGCGCTCCGTGCGGAGGGATCGCTGACCGAATAACTGCCGTCGGAATTCCTGGTGATGGCGTCGGCATATTGGCCGTAGCCGAGCTGGCTCCCGGCTTCCTTGACGGTGCCGAGCCAGGTCTGGTCGATGAACTGATAAAGCCCATGCGCCGACGAGGTGGTGGCGCCGGCCCGCGGATTGAAATTGGATTCCATCTTCGCGGTGGTGAGCAGGTATTCGAAGCTCGTGCCGGTGGTCGCGGCCGCCTGCTTGATCGAGCTCGCGACCTTCAGGCGCGACGGATCGACACCTGCCGAAGCCGTCGCAATGGAGAGGTCGACCGCCATCTGTCCGGGTGCCTTGCCGGGTGCCGGCAATCGGCACCCACATCCCGTTAACCTGCCGTAATTATGGTTAACGCGGCGTTAAGAACGGCTATCCCGAGCAAGTCGGCGGCCGCTGTTACGTCCGATAGACCTGCGCCGGATCGAACAGCCGATCGGCATCGACAAAGGACAGGCTGATCTCGCCGCCCTCGCCCTTCACCGCGCGATAGAAGCAGGAGCGCCGTCCGGTGTGGCAGGCGGCGCCGATCTGCTCGACCTTGATCCACACCGCATCCTGATCGCAATCCATCCGGATCTCGACCACGCGCTGTGTCTGGCCCGAGCTTTCGCCCTTGCGCCACAGCGCATTGCGCGAACGGCTGAAGTACCAGCCTTCGCCGGTCGCGATGGTCTTGCGCAGGGCTTCGTCGTTCATGTGCGCGACCATCAGCACCTCGCCGGTCGCGGCATCGGTCGCGACGCAGGTCACAAGACCGGTCGCGTCGAATTTGGGCTGGAACGCCAGCCCCTCTTCGCGATCGTGATCGTGGGTCGATGCGGACACGGAGAACCTCGCTCAGGACAGTGCGAGGTTACCGGTTCGGTCCTCGCACCAGGGACAGGAAACGCTGCTGCTCCGCTGGATTGTCGCGAAACATGCCGGTGAACCGGCTGGTGAAGGTCGACGCGCCATGCTTGGCGACTCCGCGCACCGACATGCAGGTATGCTCCGCCTCGATCAGCACCGCAACGCCGCGCGGCTTCAGCACCTCGTCGATCACCGCGGCAATCTGCGCGGTGAGATGCTCCTGGGTCTGCAGACGACGCGCGAAGATGTCGGTCAGCCGCGCCAGCTTGGACAAGCCCACGACGCGCTCCACCGGCGTATAGGCGATATGCGCCTTGCCATAGAACGGCATCATGTGATGTTCGCATTGCGAGGTGAACTCGATGTCGCGCACCAGCACGAAATCGTCGTAGCCGGCGGTCTCGCCGAAGGTGCGGTTGAGCACCTCGGCCGGGCACTGATGGTAGCCCTGATAGAGCTCGTCATAGGCCTCGACGACGCGGCGGGGCGTGTCGAGCAGGCCCTCGCGGCCGGTGTTCTCGCCGATATAGGCGAGCAGCGTCTTGACGGCGTCCTCGGCTTCCGCCCGCGACGGGCGCGGCTGGTCGGCACGGACGGCCGCCGCCATGAATTCTGAAGGGTCGAGCTCGCTGGACTTAACGTCAGATGTCTTGGCGTCAGCCGGCTTGTTGGGGCGAATCGGTTTGATCAAGGCGTCCATGTCTTCTCCGTTCGACCGGCCCTGGCATCTGCCGCAGGTCCGGATGTGTCACCGGGCAGACGGGGCGGATCATTGAACCCGCCGGGCGCCTGAGTCCCATTCTTGTCGCACCATCGTGGCGTATGTGGGCCGCGGTGGTTGCATGGCCGGGCTATGTTTCCGGCGCTGCCGTCCATATATAGGACGGTGAAACCCAGCCGCCAAGAGCGCCCGGCTCGGCCGGAACCAGGCTTCTGTCCCCATGCTGAACGACATTTACAACAAGCGGATCATCGAGTTGGCCGGCAATATTCCGCGCCTCGGACGGCTCGCCGACCCCGACGCCAGCGCCACCGCGCACTCGAAATTGTGCGGTTCGACCGTCAAGGTCGACCTCAAGATGGACGGTCCAGTGGTGACCGACTTCGCCCATGACGTGAAGGCCTGCGCGCTCGGCCAGGCCTCCTCCTCGATCATGGCGAGCCACGTGGTGGGCTCCACCGCCGACGAGTTGCGCGACTTGCGCGAGACCGTTCGCAAGATGCTGAAGGAAAATGGCCAGCCCCCGCAGGGCGGCAAATGGGCCGACATCGCGCTGCTCGAGCCGGTACGCGACTACAAGGCTCGTCATGCCTCGACGCTGTTGACCTTCGATGCTGTGGTCGACGCGATCGGCCAGATCGAGGCCAAGGCAAAGCAGCCGGCGTAAGCCCGTCGCCAGACTGAATTTACTGAGACGGCTGGGCCGGCGCCGGCGCTGCGGTGCCGCCGGTCCGCGCGACGGCCTCCGCGGTCTTGGTCGCCTTTGCGGTCTGCGGCAACGCCTCACCCTCCATCGCGCTGCTCACGAAGCGATCGTTGTTCTTCGGCTTCGCTTCGGCAACGGGGGTTGCATTGTCCTGCCGCGGCAGCACGTCGGCAACCGCATCCGTGGTGACGAGATTGGTCAGCCGCAATTCGGCCGCCGACAATTCGTGCAGGTCTTCCCATGGCGGTACGCTGAGCGCGAGCGACAGCAGCTCGCCGGCTCCGCCCATGTCGAAGGTGTATTTGGCAAGGCGCCCGATATCGCGCTCGACGATCATCAGGTCCTGTGCGGTGTAGCTTGCGGCCTTGGCGTCGTCGGCGCGGTCGCCCATCCAGATCTGATGCACGCGGACATGGGCAGCCGGTGGCACGTAGCGGGTCTTGCCGGACAACAGCAGGAACACGCACATCGACTCGCAATAGGCATCCGGCAGCACGCTGGCGCGGTCGCCCTGCGCGGCCTGATTGACGACGCTGGTGCCGACGGTGGTCAGCGCACCGAGACCGCGGAAGCGGCGGCCGAGCGCGATCGCGTCGTTGACCGAGCCGCCGCTGGAGTCGAGCACGATGGTGGCGCCGTTGAGCTGGCGGCTGCGCGCGAACTCGTCGAAGTCCTTGGGGCTGTCGGCGGTGATGATACCGACCGCCGATACCCAGCCCCGGCAATTCGGCTGGCACGCGACCCAGCTGAACTTCATCGGCAGCTTGCGCTCTTCGAGGGTGGAGCTCGCCCGTGCGGAACTTCCCGCCGTCGTGACGGCGCCTGATACTGCGAAGCAAAGAGCTACGGCGCCGGTGAGCGCCCAACTGCGCAACGAGAGCGACTTAACGAGCCTCAATTTGGTTCCTTCCCCCGAGCCCTGGTGATGCGAGCGGTGGCAATGGCCCCATGGCACTGCGCCACGATTCCGTCATCGGCGCGTTATGGGAACGGTAGCGCTGCTGACCTGGACCGTCCATAGGCCCCTCGCTGCAGCGCCATTTGCGCTGTGCAATAATCACGAACTGTGGCGTAAATATCTGCAATTGAACAGTTCCTTCGCTTGGAACCCCCGCAAGATTACGTACATACTTGCGTATGCCGTCGACAGATCATTCAACTTCCCCCCATCCGCGAAGCATGGACTGTGCCACTAGCGCGCGCCGCTTGCCGCGCAATTTCGGCCGCGCCCTGATCTGGATTTACCGGCACACACTGTCGCCGCTGATCGGCTACAACTGCCGGCATCTGCCGACCTGCTCGGTCTATGCCGACGAGGCGATCGAGCGCTTCGGATTGTGGGGCGGCGGATGGATGACGCTGGCGCGGCTGCTGCGCTGCCAGCCGTGGGGCACGTCGGGGATCGATAACGTACCGGCGGCCAAGCCACCGGGCGCGCACTGGTATCTGCCCTGGCGCTACGGCCGCTGGCGTGGCGTCAACGACGCCTGATCGATTGCTGCGGCGCTTCCAAGCGCAGCGCGCATTGCTGGTCCGGCGGAACTGTGGCGATACCTTGCACATTGTTGCTCTGCCCTCGGGGTCCCCTTTGGGGAGGAAACAACAATGCGCTGGAAAATCAGCCACAATGGTCATGATCCTCGGCAGATCGATTTGCTGGCGGTGCTAGCCCTGCTCGTCTTGATCGTCGGTGCCTACGGCTACTTCACCCACAATTCGAGCAAGCCGAGCACGACTGCATTCATCGTGCCGAGCCAGAGCGTGAAGTGGTGAGGCACATGCTCACTCGGCCGCGGCAGTGCGCACCGCGCGCGGCCGTGTGATGACCACCACCACCAGGGCCGCCGCAACGAAGGCCGTGGCCACGTAGCCCGCCCCATACAGCCATTCGCGCGCGAACAGCAATCCGCCGATCGCAGATCCGATAGCCTGGCCGATATACAGCACCGAGGTATTGAGCGAGACCGATGCCGAGGCGAGCGACGGAGCGGCACCGACCAAGCGCACCTGCTGCATCGAATTGGTCGACGCGAAGCCGAGCCCCCACACCGCAACCGAGGCCGCCATCAGTGCATAGGCGCCGGCGCTCAGCGCCCAGCCGGCGACGCCGGCGAGCAGCATCGCGGTGAACAGCACCGACGTCTTCCATGCGCCCCAGGAATCCACGATGCGGGTTGCGATCGCGATGCCGACGAAGCCGAAGATGCCGTAGAGCGCGAACACGATGCTGATGGCGTCCGCATTGGCGCCGGTCAGCTTGGCGAGCAGCGGCCCCATGAAGGTGAACACCACGAACTGGCCGGACATCTGCAACGTCGTCACCGACAGCAGCAGGATGACGGTCGGATTGCGACCGAGCTCGGCCCAGGTCCGCAAGTCGACTGGCGCGCCTTGCAACTTGCCGGGCAGCCGCCACCACAGCAGCAGCGAGCTCACGAGCCCGGTCAATGCGATCGCGCCATAGGTCGTGCGAAAGCCGTAACGGCTGGCGATGAAGGTGATCAACGGCAGCCCGATCGCAGCCGCAAGCGACCAGCCGAGGAAGATGTAGGCGATCGTGCTGCCGCGCTTCTCCACCGGCACGATCAGCGCCGCAGTGCCGGCCGCCTGCGGCGTGTAGAGCACGCCGACCGCGAGCATGACCAGGCGAATGATCAGGAGACTATTGTAATCAGGCGCGAAGGCCGATGCCGCATTGGTCAGCATCAGCACCAAGAGCGTCGCCGTCAGCAACGCGCGCCGTTCGAGCCGGCTGGTCAGCCACGCGGTCACCGGCGAGCCCACGCACAGCACGATGGCGCCGAAGGTGATCAGAAGACCCGCGGTGTGGATCGTGACGCCGAGCCCGTCCGACAACTCCGCCAGCATGCCTGCCGGCGCCAGCACCGAGCAGCCGGTGACGATGTTGCCGAGCATCAATGCGGTGGGAGCGAAGCGTTTCACGCCGCGGTGTTAGCAGACTCCGAGATCAATGCAACTGCATCTAAATGCATGGCACGTGATCACTTGGCGCCTCTTGCGCCTATGGCGAGGGCGACGCGACCGGCGCCGCATTGACGCTCGGCGACACAACAACCGGCGGAAACGGGCCGGCAGGCTTCGGGCGGACGACCGCCGCCGGACACGACGCCAGCAGTTGCGTCCATCCTTGCTCCAGCCCGGTGGTGTCGATATCAAATTTCGCGAAGCTCGGCTGCGGGTCGGACTTGGTATCGGACTTAGCGTCCGACTTGCCGTCCGACTTGGCATCCGACACCAGCGTACTTTCGCCGACCTGCAGATGCGGGGCCGCCAGCATCGCCTTGACGGCGTCCGAGGATACCGAATCGCTCCACACCTCATATTTGCCAAACCGCGCCGGCACTCTGCCGAATGCCACGGTCTTGGCGGCGCCGGCCATCATCACCACCGTGCTCTTGCCCGCAGTGCCCTCGTCGAACTCGCGCACGAACATCAACCGCCCGCGATCCCCGTTCTCGCAGAACAGCCGCCACTCCATCATGCGGAATGCGCTGCCGTCGCCCTTCTTCTCCTGCGCGATCTTGCGGACATAGGGCCGCGCTTCCTTCTCCACCGCCCAGAGCGTTTCCGGCAGCGGCCGCGTATCGATGCCAAATCGATAGAGCTCCGGCCGCGTCAGCACGTGCAGGTTCTCGAACTTCACGCTCCGGATCAGTTCGCTGAGCTCATGACTGATTCCCATCGCAGCCAGGAACTGGTCGCGATCGCGATCGGCGCTCACCATCTCGCGCCGCCTGAAGTCCGCGACGACCTGCGCAGATGGATGCCCGTGGACGACGAACATCAGCTTGGAATTGTGGACGCCGACCACCGAATCTGGCGCCACCTCGCGGTTGGTCGCACCCAGGAACAGATAGGCGCAGGCTGACACGCACATCGCGTTGCGCGTGGTGAGTTCGGCCTCGACCTCGCCCTTCGCAGCCTTGATCTTCAGGCAGGCGGCATCGACCTGCGTGCCCTTGGAGCAGGCCGGCACGGTGGTCCGGCCGATCCGGGCGATCGCCTTGTGTGCGCGCAGAAACCGCGCGATCCCATAGGACTGCTCGACGTTTCCGCCCGGCGAATGCAGATAGATCGGAAGCTGCCTGTCCTTGATGGGAAAAAGGAAGCTGCGAATCCGCTGCGCGGCTTCCCGATCGATCTCGCCTTCGATCGCGATCCAGCGATCGCAACCGGCGCCGCAAGCATTCGGCGGTCCCTTGGCGAGATAGACGGTCAGCTTCTTCGCAAATCCGGCCTTCTCGACCGGGGTGTCTTCCGCCCGCAAGGTCCCCGGGATCAGAAGCAACGCCACGAAAAACAGGAGACGGGAAAACATGAACCTTGCGGATCGCGCGATGGCGGAAAATGGACGCCGGACGTTAGACGATGATCGGCAGCGTCGCAACGCTCGCCGGCCCCGGATGCAGGCGAGCCTGCCTCGATTCCGCGCGGCCGGCGGCCCATTTTCTTGATATTGCCGGATTGCAGGCGTCAAATCCCCTGCTATACCGCTGCTTTCCGCTTACCTGCGCTCGTTCGCAGGAGTGAGCTACAGGAGACATCATGGCCGATACGCCACCCAAATCCGAATCCGGATTCCAATACAGCCTCTCTAACCTCAAGCCCGCAGAACCTGTGAACAAGATCGCCCTCACCTTCCCTGATGGAGCGAGGCGCGATTTCCCGAAAGGGACCACCGGCCTCGACATCGCCAAGGGCATTTCGCCCTCGCTCGCCAAGCGCACCGTCGCGATGGCGCTCGACGGCACGCTCGCCGACCTCAACGACCCGATCGAAGCCGACGCCAAAATCGAACTGATCGGCCGCGAAGACCCGCGCGCGCTGGAACTGATCCGGCACGATGCCGCGCATGTGCTGGCGGAGGCCGTGCAGTCGCTGTGGCCGGGCACCCAGGTCACGATCGGTCCGGTGATCGAGAACGGCTTCTACTACGACTTCTACCGCAACGAGCCGTTCACTCCGGAAGATTTCGCCGCGATCGAGAAGCGGATGCGCGAGATCATCGCACGCGACAAGCCCTTTACGAAAGAGGTTTGGGATCGCGAAAAAACAAAACAGGTGTTCCGCGACAAGGGCGAGGCCTTCAAGGTCGAGCTGGTCGACGCGATTCCCGGCAACGAGCCGATCAAGATCTACTTCCAGGGAGACTGGTTCGATCTCTGCCGCGGGCCGCACATGACCTCGACCGGCAAGGTCGGCAACGCCTTCAAGCTGATGAAGGTGGCCGGCGCCTACTGGCGCGGCGATTCCAACAATCCGATGCTGACCCGCATCTACGGCACGGCGTTCGCCAAGCAGGAAGACCTCGACGCCTATCTCAGGCAGATCGAGGAGGCCGAGAAGCGCGACCACCGCAAGCTCGGCCGCGAGCTCGACCTGTTCCACTTCCAGGAGGAAGGCCCCGGCGTGGTGTTCTGGCATCCGAAGGGCTGGACCATCTTCCAGCAGCTGATCGCCTATATGCGGCGCCGGCTGCTCGGCGACTACAACGAGGTCAACGCCCCGCAGATCCTCGACAAGGTGCTGTGGGAGACCTCGGGCCACTGGGACTGGTACCGCGAGAACATGTTCGCGGCGCAATCCGCCGGCGACGAGGCCGAGGACAAGCGCTGGTTCGCGCTGAAACCGATGAACTGCCCGGGCCATGTCCAGATCTTCAAGCACGGGCTGAAAAGCTACCGCGATCTGCCGCTGCGGCTCGCCGAGTTCGGCGTCGTGCATCGCTACGAGCCGTCGGGCGCGATGCACGGTCTGATGCGGGTGCGCGGCTTCACCCAGGACGACGCCCATGTGTTCTGCACCGAACAGCAGCTCGCCGAGGAGTGTCTCAAGATCAACGATCTGATCCTGTCGACCTACGCCGATTTCGGCTTCGATGGCGAGCTCACGGTCAAGCTCTCGACGCGTCCGGAGAAGCGGGTCGGCACCGACGAGATGTGGGATCACGCCGAGCGAGTGATGGCCACCGTGCTGTCGGAGATCAAGGCCAAGGGCAGCAACCGGATCCGGACCGAGATCAATCCCGGCGAAGGCGCGTTCTACGGGCCGAAGTTCGAATATGTGCTGCGCGACGCGATCGGCCGCGACTGGCAGTGCGGCACCACCCAGGTCGACTTCAACCTGCCGGAGCGGTTCGGCGCGTTCTACATCGATCACGACGGCTCGAAGAAGGCACCGGTCATGGTGCATCGCGCGATTTGCGGCTCGATGGAGCGCTTCATCGGCATCCTGATCGAGCACTATGCCGGCAACTTCCCGCTCTGGCTGGCGCCGACGCAGGTCGTGGTCACGACCATCACCTCCGAAGGCGACGAGTACGCCAAGGTGGTGGCGGCGGCGGCGCGCCGCGCGGGCTTGCGGGTCGAGATCGACCTGCGCAACGAGAAGATCAACTACAAGGTCCGCGAGCATTCGCTGGCCAAGATCCCGGCCCTGCTCGTCGTCGGCAAGAAGGAAGCCGAGACCCATTCGGTCTCGGTCCGCCGCCTCGGCAGCGAGCGCCAGACCGTGATGCCGACCAGTGAGGCGATCGCCGCGCTGGTGGATGAAGCGACGCCGCCGGACGTGAAGCAGGCGCGATCCGCCGCCTGATCTTCATAATCGGTCTAAACTGGCTTTCGCAGGCTTGGTCGTGCCCCCATCTTGGGGGCACGACTCCCCTTGAAGGACATTTCCGTGCCCGATGCCATTGAACTCCTGAAGACACGCCGCTCGATGAAACCGCGCGAGATGACCGGCCCGGGCCCGTCCGCGGCCGAGCTCGAAACCATCCTGACGATCGGCGCGCGCGTGCCCGATCACGGCAAGCTCGCCCCCTGGCGCTTCATCGTGTTCGAGGGCGATGCCCGCGCACGCGCCGGCGACGTGATCGCAAGAGTCTTCGCCCGCAAGAACCCGGGCGCGCCGGCCTCCGATATCGAGGTCGAGAAGAAACGGCTGACCGACGCGCCGCTGGTGATCGGCGTGGTCTCCTTCACCAAGCCGCACCCCAAGGTGCCGCCGTGGGAGCAGGAATTGTCGGCCGGTGCGAGCGCGATGAACATCGTCACCGCAGCCACCGCGCTCGGCTACGGCGCCTGCTGGCTGACCGGCTGGTTCGCCTTCGACCGCGACGTGCTCGACGGCCTCGGCCTCAAGCCGGACGAGAAGCTCGCCGGGCTGATCCACATCGGCCGGCCGACCAAGCCGAGCGAGGACCGCCCGCGCCCGGCGCTGTCGGATATCGTGACGCGGTTTTAGACTGGGCGCGACCTTGTAGCGGGACCCTCGTTCCCGGGTGTCGCTTCGCTCACCCGGGCTACGAAGCCGTCATCGCGCAGCTATGCCGCCTTCGACGCGCGCTCCGCAAATCGGGTCAACAAGGCCGCGATCTCGTGTCCGGGCCTTGCGGCGCTGAACAGGAAGCCCTGCACCTCATTGCAGCCTTCGGCGCGCAGCCAGTCGAGCTGGTCGGTCGTCTCGACGCCTTCCGCGGTCGTGGTGATCTTGAGGCTGCGGCCGAGGCCGGAGATCGCGCGCACGATCGCGACGCAGTCGGAGCGCTGCGCCAGGTCCTTGACGAAGGAGCGGTCGATCTTGATCTTGTCGAACGGGAAGCTGCGCAGATAGCTCAGCGAGGAATAGCCGGTGCCGAAATCGTCCATCGAGATGCTGACGCCGAGCTCGCGCAGCTGATGCAGGATCGCGAGGTTGGCTTCGGTCTCGGCGAGAAAAACCGACTCGGTGATCTCGAGCTCGAGCCGGCGCGCCGGCAGACCGGAATGCGCCAGTGCCGAGATCACGGCCTGGACCAGATTGCGGCTGCGGAACTGGACCGGCGACAGGTTGACTGCGACCTTGACGTCGGCCGGCCACTTCATCGCCTCGGCGCAGGCCTCGCGCAGCACCCACTCGCCGAGGGCTACGATCAGGCCGATGTCTTCGGCAACCGGGATGAACTCCGCGGGCGAGACCATGCCCTTCTGCGGATGCCGCCAGCGCAGCAATGACTCGAAGCCCGAGATGCGGTCGGCTGCGATGTCCACCAGCGGCTGGTAGTGCAGCTCGAATTCGCCGTTGTTGAACGCCGCGCGCAGGTCGCGCTCCATGTCGCGGCGCTTCTGCGCCTGCTGATCCATCTCCGGCTCGAAGAAGTGGTGCACGCCGCCGCCCTCGGCCTTGGCGCGGTACAGTGCCATATCGGCATTGCGCATCAGTTCTTCCGAGCTCGTGCCGTCGCCCGGCGACAGTGCGATCCCGATGCTGGCGCCGACCACGACTTCGAGCCCGTCGATATTGTAGGGTGCGCTCAGGGCATCGATCAGCCGTTCGGCGAAGGCGCTGGCCTCGTTCGGCGAAACGTCGTCGGCCAGCACGATCGCGAACTCGTCGCCGCCGAGCCGCGCCGCCACATTGTCGTCGCGAACCGCCTCGCGCAGCCGCTCCGCCACCAGCTTGAGCAGCCGGTCGCCCATCGGATGCCCGAAGGAGTCGTTGACGTTCTTGAACAGGTCGAGGTCGACGCACATCACAGCGACGCGCTTGTTGCCGGAGCGGCCGCGCTCCAGCGCCTCGCCGAGGCGCTGCTGGTAGAAGTCGCGGTTCGGCAAATTGGTGAGGCCGTCATGGTGCGCCATATGCGCGATCCGCGCTTCGGCGGCGCGGCGCTCGGTGATGTCGACCACCGCGACCAGATAGCCGTCGCGCCCCTCGAACGCCACCTTGCGTCCGAAGGTCAGCACATGGATCTCGGTACCGTCGGCCCTGATGTGCCGCCAATCGCGGCTCGATTGATAGACGTCGCCGATTTCGCGCAGCGCGGCGCTGTGCACGCTCCACTCGTCCACGGGCCAAATCTCGCGCAGCGTCATGCCGAGAAATCTCTCCCGGCTGTAGCCATAGTGCTGGACGGCCGCGTCGTTGACGCTGAGGAATTCCATCGTGCCGGCGTCGAACACCCACATCGGCATCGGGTTGTTCTCGAACAGCAGGCGGAACGACACCTCGCGCTGCTTCAGCGCGGTGACGTCGGAGACCGTGAGCGACAGCATGTCGCCGAACGCCGTGACGCCGAGCCGCAGGCAGCGATCGCCGCTGTCGATCTCGAACTGCCCGCCGGGCCCGCTGCCGACAAATCCGCGCAGACGGTCCATCACCACAGGCGCCGCCAGCGGATTGCCGCCGGCGCTGAGTCTGCGCCACAGCAATTCGGTCGCCGGCTGCATCAGCAGCCTTGCGGCGCCCTGGTTGAGATGCACGACCTGAAAATCGGCCGGCTCGCCCTGCGCGTCGCGGACCGCGGCGAGCGACAGCACGCCTTCGTCGGTGGCCGAGAAGATCGTATCGAGAAGATTGTACTGCGCATTGCGCTCGTTGACGTAGACGCCGACCAGGATACCGCCCCAGCGCGACCGCGTCGGCAGCGCCAGCACGTCGAAGGTCCGCACCAGGCCATCGCGCACGCAATGCGCCGAGGCAAGATAGGGCCGGCAGTTCGCGCGCGCGTTTGCGGCGGCTTCGCTCAGCGCGGTGGCGCAGTCCGGCGGCAGCGCGCTGAGCGGAATGTCCCAGCGTTCGTCGTTCAGCCAGCTCTGGACGTAGCGGCCGGTATGGGACGCGCACAGCACGCCATCGACGTCGCGCAGCAACACGATGTGATCCGCGAGCCGGCCGAGGCTGCCGAGCATCACGTCCTCATAGTGCGGCAGCTTCTCGCCGGGACGAACCGCGGCCTGCCACTTGCGTTGCAGCACCGGAACGTCGGCGAACATCTCTGAATTGAACTTGGCCGATGTCTTTGATTTCTTGTTGGCCATGACCATGGCGCGCCCCACGCAAACGTAGTCCCCGTGGCATCCAAGTCATGCCGCCGCTTAATGCCATGTAAAAATAGTGCGGCCGCGCGTCATCGCGAGCGATTATGACGGCTCAACTTTGCGCGATGGTTAGTTGGCGTTAGAGACTATGACGGTTGCATGAAATGCAACCCGGCCGGACCTCAGCGCGCCACGACCTCGACTTCGCCATCGACGCCGTTGACGACGTTGAACGGACGCTCGAACACCTTGCCCTCGTTCTTGGCGATCGCACGATACTCGCCTTCGGACAGCACGACGCGCGGGAACGCGCCGATCGATTCCTTGATCACGTCGCCGCCCGGCGTGATCACCGACCACGCGGTGTTGGCGAGCGCCTCGCCGCCCTTCTCGCTGACCAGCTTGAGCGTGATGACCGCGGCGCGATGGGTGACGGTGACGTCGGTCAGCTTGCCCGCCGCGACGCGGATGTCGGAGCGCACCACCGAGTTGGCATCGCCATAGTTGGAGACGATGTAGTAGGTGCCCTCCGGCAGCAGCGCGACGTCGCCGGCGGACACGTTGGGCACCAATGGGCCGCGGTCCGAGCCGTCGAACTGGCTGCCCTTGTAGATCGCGAACGAAATCTGGTTGGCCGGGATCTTGCTCGAGCCGACCCGGCCTTCGATCCGCAGGCCTCCGGCCGGCAGCACAAAGGACTCGCGATCGGTCTCCGACTTCAGGCTGACGGCGCGCACCGCGCTGACGAGGCCGAGCGCGACATGGACCACGTAGTTGCCGGGCGGCAGCACGAGGTTGGGCGTCGCCCCGCGCTCCTCGCGGATCAGCTTGTAGGTGCCGTTGTCGTCAGGCTTGTCGGCGAACACCCGCCAGACCAACCCGGCATTGATGACCGGCAGGTCCTTGCCGTACCGCGCCGTCAGCGCCAGCACCGCCTGGCCTGCGGTCGGGGATCCGGCCGGCGAGGTCACCGGCGGCACGGTCGCAATCGAGGGCTGGACGATGGTCGGCTGGCTCAGCGGACCGGGCAGAACCGGCCCCGAACCGGCCCCGGACGGCGGCGCCAGGTTGAGCGCCGGGCCGGTCGGTACCTCCGGCACCGAAGCCGGCGGGATCGGGGGCGGCCGGTCGCTGAAGAACTGCGCCGATACGGAAGCAGGGATCATGGCGAGCAAAAATGCCGCAAGCGCCAATAGCGGACGAAGCCGCATGCCCCGCCCGCATCCGCCGATGCCGTTGCCCCTCGAAGTCATCACCATGCTTTTCAACGAAAACGCGGCAAATTCAAGCCTTCGTCCGGGGAGCGTCCAAGGGTTTGTCACGGTCCTGCCGGCGCACGCCCTGGTTTGGAACCGCCCGATCAAGCCAATGTTAGCCTTGGGCCAGCCTTGGCGTCGCGGTCCAGTCACATTCCCTGCCTACCGCGGACCACCGGGGCATGAATCATGCCTCTGGGGAATAACCATGAAGATGGACGACGCTGGCGCAGCCAAACCGCGCCGCCTAGTCTCGCGCTGGCAGGAGATTTGTCGTGTTGGATAGCTGGATGGGCCGAGGCCACAAGAGCTCCGACGGCCCCGACAAGGTCGGACTGGGATCGGTTCGCCGACCGGTGATTGGGCTCGCGCTCGGCGGCGGCGCCGCGCGCGGCTTTGCCCATATCGGTATCATCAAGACCCTGCTCGCCCATGGCATCGTCCCCAATGTGGTCGTCGGCACCTCGATCGGCTCGGTGGTCGGCGGCGCCTATGCGGCCGGCCATATCGAAACGCTGGAGAAATGGGCCCGCGGCCTGCAGCCGCGCAGCGTGCTCGGCTATCTCGACATCCGCCTCAACGGCTCCGGCCTGATCGGCGGCGCCAAGCTGGCCGCCGAGATCGAGGCGGCGCTGGGAAAATCCATGATCGAGGATCTCCCGGTCAAGTTCGCGAGCGTCGCGACCGAGGTGCGCACGGGCCACGAGATCTGGTTGACCCAAGGTCCCCTGGTCGATGCCATGCGCGCCTCCTACGCCCTGCCCGGCATCTTCGCGCCGGTGCTGATCGGTGATCGCTGGCTGGTCGACGGCGCGCTGGTCAACCCGGTGCCGGTCTCGGCCGCACGCGCACTCGGCGCAGAGATCGTCATTGCGGCGAACCTCTCCAGCGACGTGTTCGCGCATTCGACCACGATCTACAATCACGGCGCGGTGCCGACGCCGGAGGTCACGGTCGCGGTGACCGCCGAGGCAGAGCTGGAGGCGGAGCCGCCGAAGCGCCGCTTTGGCCGGTTCTTCTCGGCCGAACGCACCGTGAAGCGAGAGTTTTTCGGCAGCGCCACCCGGCCCGGCATCTCCAGCGTCATGGTCGACGCTTTCAACATCATGCAGGACCGCATCACCCGCGCGCGCCTCGCCGGCGATCCGCCTGACATGCTGATCTCGCCGCGGGTCGGGCAGATCGGCTGGTTCGACTTCCACCGCGCCGACGACCTGATCGCACACGGCATCCGCGCCGCCGAACGCGCCATCGGCGCGATCGAGGAAGCGATCGACATCCTGGCCCCGCCGTCGAGCGGCGCGGGCAGCACCGGGAAATAGTCTCAGGCGGTCTTGATGTAGTCGCGCAGTGCTTCCTGCTCGCGCTCATATTCCTGCACGCGGCTCTTGACGATGTCGCCGATCGAGATCAGCCCGACCACCTTGCCGTCCTCGACCACCGGGAGATGGCGGAACTTGCCTGTCGTCATCATCTCCATGATGCCGCTGACCGTATCGGACTGGCGGCAGCTCACGACCTTCCTGGTCATGACCGCGCTCACCGGCTCATCCAGCGCGCCCGCGCCCCGCTCCGCGAGCACGCGGACGATGTCGCGCTCGGATAGGATGCCTTCCATCCGGCCCTGCTCCATCACCAGCACCGCGCCGATCTTGCGCTCGCCGAGCAGCTTGACCGCGGCCGACAGCTTCGCGTCGGGCGCGACGCTCATGACCTGATGGCCCTTTGCATCGAGAATGGAACGTACCGTCATTGTCGCCTCCCTGAATCCGCTCGCGCCCCGCTTCGACGGGATCGCGCCTGTTCGCCAGAGTCTTCAATCAACAGTTCCGCGCCGATTTCGGTTCCGGGGGCGCGGCAGTAGCTGGGCTCGATGTGTCGGCCCGCTTTGTTTCTGCGTCGCAAAGATGATGGAGGAATTCGATCCGAGCCGCAAGCGGCGATCAGACGCGGCCGGAGTGATCCACCGACGACGCATCTGCAGCATCGTCTCGCGCGCGCGGGATCGGATCGAACAGCGAGAACAGCAACAGCCCGGCGAGGAAGCCGCCGATGTGGGCCTGCCAGGCGACGACCGTGTCCTCACCTCCGAGCGACAGCGACGTGGCGCCGAACAGGATGTTGACGCCGAACCAGATCGCCAGGAAGGCGAGCACCCGACCGTTGCGCAGCGCCCGCCACAGCGACAGCGCAGGCACCCTGGCCGCCGCCTCGGCATCGCCGCGGTTGAACGACAGGAAGCTGCCCTTGACGAAGGCGAAGCGCATCGCCGCCGCCATCGTCCCCGACACCGACGCCGATGCGCCGATCATCGGCGCGATCGCGTGCTCATGGGTCAACAGATGCGCGAGCGCGCCGGCCGCCGCCGTCACCGCCATGAAGACGAAGAAGCGCACCGCGCCGAAGCGCCGCGCCAGCGCGCTGCCGAACGGCAGCAGCCACAGCACATTGAAGCCGATATGGGTGAGGTTGGCATGCAGCAGCGAATAGGTGACGAAGCTCCAGACCTTGGCTCCGTCCCCGCCCGGGAAGGTGATGTCGAGCAGCGTCGAATCGTAGCGCTTCGGGATGAAGCCGAACACGTCGATGGTCCAGTTCTCCAGCTCCGGCGGCAGCAGCACCCGCAGATGGATCACCGCGATCAGCAGGATGTAGGCGGTGAGCGCCGGCGGCAGGGTCAGGATCGGCTCACGCGGCGCCTCCGGCGGCGGCGCGAGCGGGGATTCGGGATGGGAGTCCAAGGGGTCGGCGACCTCGAATGCGACTGTGAAGCCAGAGATAGGCGGCTTTCACGCCCCTGTGCAAGTGCACAATCCCGAAATCGGACACCGGCTGTCGCCGCGATACTGGAATAGAAACCAAAGAAAAGGGAGGGTGCTGAGAACACCCTCCCTGCTCGGCTGGCCTTGTCATGCCCCAGAGGGATCGGGAGACCATCCCCACCCCTCCCCGCACGGTGACCAAACTGTTTGACGCCGCCTGTGTACCAACCACGCCGGCGCTTGGGGCAGCCAGCGAACGGGAACGCGCGGACCCTACGCGCAGGTTCCGCCTACGCCAAGGACATAGTTAAATTTACGTTAACAACACAAAGCTGCCGATAAGCCGCCCAAACCGCGGCCACGGCATGGACGCTGCACAGCCTTCCCTGCACAACAGAGAAGGGAAGGCGTCTGAGCAAAACCGGGACAGATGTGTCCCGCCGAGACAGGTGCCGGGCAAGGTTCATTAGATGAAGCACAGCTCCAGCCGCGAATACTTCGCTTATTGGAATGCGAAGCGCGGTACCGCACGCGCACCTGACCGGAGTGAGTTCGAGCCGTCCGCGGTGCGCGAGCTGCTGTCCGACATCTTCGTGCTGTCCTATGACGGCGAGACCCGCTTCCCGTTCCGCGTTGCCGGCACCCGCACCTCCGCCCTGCTCGGCTGCGACCTCAAGAACCAGAGCTTTTCGGCGCTGTTCAGCGGCGAGAGCCGCGGCGAGATCGAGGACATCATCACCTGCGTCGTCGAAGAGACCCTGCCGGCCATCGCCGGCATCACCGCCACGACCGAGGCCGGCGCCAAGGCGCATCTTGAATTGCTGCTGCTGCCGTTCACTGCCCGCGTCCATATGCCGGCAAGCCTGACCGGCCTGCTCGCCCCGTTCGAGGAGGACGTCACGAGGCTGCACGATTTGGTACTGACCTCGTGGCGCTACCTGCATCCCCAGGAGCGGTTCGTGCCGCGGACCCTGCGCAAGCTCGCGATCGCGCGCGGCCTGATGGTCTACGAAGGGCTGCGCTAACCGCCCCCACCCACCCGCCGGCGGAATGGCGTGGACCGGTCGCTTGCGCCGCGCGCTGTGGAACTCTATTAGCTGTTGGGCCGCCACAGCGGGAGTGACCCGCTCATTGCAGCTGCGGCGGGGCTCGGCATGTTTCGGAATTCGATCAGGCAGAAGATCGTCGGCATCGCCGCGGGACTGATCGTCCTCGCGGTGATCACCTCGCTGCTGTCCATGGTGATGGCGGGCCAGGTCGGCCATCTCCTCGACGAGCTCACCAACCGCTACATCCCCGCCTACGGCCACCTCGCCCGCGTCAACATCCGCTCGCTGGAGCGGTCGCTGGCGATGCGCCGGATGATGATGGCGAAGATGCAGGCGCCGGGCGAGGACGGCGGCTACGCGGCGGCGCGCAGGACGTTCGACGAGATCGAGCCGACCATCAAGCGCGAGGCCGACGCCGCGCGCGTGCTGATCGATGCGATCATCGCCGATCCCTCGACGCCATCAGACAATGCTGCGCTCGGACGTCTCGATGACCGCATCGACAACGCCGTCAACGACCTGCTGATGCGCCTCAACGCAGAGAACAAGACGCTGCTCGAGCAACTCGATGCCCAGGAGTTCGCGGCCGCGAAAGCGACCACGCTCCGCGCCGACGCCCTGCGCGACGATTTCAACAACCGGATCGAGAGCATCCGCACCGACATGCTGGCGCAGGTCGCATCTGCCGCAGCCAAGGTGATGAGTGCCCAGCAGCGGGCGATCATCATCTCCGGCGTCGTCACCGCGATTGCCGCGATCCTCGGCTTCGTGTTCGCGATGCTGGTCGGCAGCGGCATCACCCGTCCGGTGATGCGCCTGCTCGAGAGCACCCGCGAGGTCGAGGCCGGGCGCCTCGATGGCGCCATCGCCATCACGACCCAGGACGAGATCGGCCAGCTCTCGGCCGCTTTCAACCGCATGATCGAGACGCTGCGCCACAACCAGCGCATCCGCGAGACCTTCGGCCGCTACATCAATCCGCGGATCGCCGAGGGCCTGCTCGAGCAGCCGGCGATCGCCGCCACCGAAGGCCAGCGCCGCGTCATGACGGTGATGTTCTGCGACATGAAGGGTTTCACCCACCTGAGCGAAGGCGTGACCCCGAGCGGCCTCGTCAAGATCATGAACCTCTATCTGTCGACGATGTCCGCGCCGGTCCATGCGCATCGCGGCATCATCGACAAATATATCGGCGACGCCATCATGGCATATTGGGGTGCCCCCTTCGTCGAGGAGGCCGAGCAGACCCATCTGGCGGCGCTTGCCGCCATCGACATGATCGGCCAGGTCAACAAGCTGCGCAAGGATCTGCCCGAATTGCTCGGCGTGCGCGCGATCCCCGCCGACTGCGACATCCGGATCGGGATCGCGACCGGCGAGGCGCTGGTTGGCAGCATCGGTTCCGAATTCATGATGAGTTACACCGTGCTGGGCGACACCGTGAACCTCGCCTCGCGGCTGGAAGGCGCCAACAAGTTCTACGGCAGCCGCAGCCTGATCTCGGACGCCACCGCCGCGGCCTGCACCGCGGCCATCGAGCTGCGCGAGATCGACCGCCTCGTCGTGGTCGGCCAGACCCAGCCGGTCGCCGTGTTCGAGATCATCGGCAAGAAGGACGAGCTGACGCCGGCGCAGGCCGAGTTGCGGCGGCATTACGCCGATGGTCTCGCCGCCTATCGCGCGCAGCGCTGGGACGATGCCGACCAAGCCTTCTCCGCCGCGCTGGCCGCCGTGCCGGGCGACGGACCGTCGCTGGCGATGCAGGCACGCGTCCGGGATTTCCGCCTCAATCCGCCGCCGGCCGATTGGGACGGCGCTTGGCATCTGGAACGCAAATAGCGGCAACCAAAGCCGGATATCGCCGCGCAATTCACGCAACCGTGCAATCTTAGAAATATTTTTCCGGCTTCCGCTACCGGAAAGCGAACGGTATCATCTCCGGACTTTCCACGGCGTCACGTGCAAATGAGCTATTTCCGGCGTGTCCTGAATTCCAGCGTGAACAAGTTTCTTGAAGTGCCGGCAGGTCTCGGTTGCCGCATCGTCGCGTTACCACAGGTCGCCTCCCGCCTCGACGCCAGCTACGAAAAGACAAAGCAGCAATACGCGCGACATGTCCCCGCGATCGGCGGGAACGACCAGGCAATTGTCGAGGGACTGAGGACCAGCGGCGTTTTCGTCACGTCACTGGAGCAATTGAACCTTCCGGGTACGGAGCATTTCCTGCAACAGGCCGACGCGCTTGAGCGACAACATTTGCCCCTCCGGCGATCCTTTCAGGCCGGAGCAGACGCCATCATGGCTCATCGCCAAATCTACCACTGGGGACTCCATGGTCGGCTGCTCGACATTGCCGAGAACTATCTCGGCGTGCCGGTCGGTTACGACGGCATCAACATCTTTTTCACGCTTGCCGACGGACGCGAGAACGGCGTCCGTCTCTGGCATCGCGACGGCGAAGATCGTCGAATGCTCAAGATTGCCGTCTACATTCACGACGTGGACGAAGGCAACGGCCCCTTCCAGGTCTTGCGGCGCCGGATTCCCGCGTACGACCATTTGCCCAGCGGGAGGTTTCCGGAGTTGACCCAGCACCAGTTGGAAGAAACCCTGCCCGATTTCGACATGGCTCGTGACGTTGTCACATGCACCGGAAAACGCGGCACTGTCATATTCTCCGACACCGCGTCATTCTACCACCGCGGGATGCCGGCGATCAGGCGCGACCGCTACGCGATCTTCTTGAACTATATCGGGCGCGTGCCGCTGCGACCATTTCGTTGCGAGCGAAGCATGGTCTCCCGCGCGCAAATCCATCAACTCGCGAAAGAGCTCCCCGCGCGCCAGCGGGACTGCGTGCTGTGGAGAAACGCCTTGCCGCTTGTCGCCCGCATCCTTCCGCCGGCGCCGACCTATAGCGACCTGTGACCGCGCTGCTGGACGCCGCCGCGCGTTCGATCGACCCGTTGGCAATCCGGGCTGCGGCCGGTCATCCGCAGGTTCGCGCCAATTGCGCCTCGATTGCCGCCTTGTCGATCACCGACCACACTTCCACGATCTTGCCATCGCGGAATTGGTAGAACACGTTCTCGGCAAAGGCGACGCGTCTGCCGTTGACGTTGAGACCGAGGAACGTCGCCGTCGGCGAACAGTCGAACGCCAGCCTGCTCGCGACATGGGACACATCTGCGATCAGCAGCGCGATGTTGAAGCGAAGGTCAGGGATGTCGCAATAATCCTGCTCCAGCATCGCGCGATAGCCGGACAAGCCGATCCGCCGGCCGTTGTGGCACACGTCGTCGCCGACGAACTGACCGAGCCGCGGCCAATCCTGCCGATTCAGACAGGCGATGTAGCTTCGGTAGATCTCGGCGAGGTCCTTCTTCATCATCGATCGTCCTTGTCGCGCGGCGTGTCCGGATAGCCGTTGAGGTCGGGTACATTCTAACACCGATGTTAGTTTCGAATCCGCTGTTCGATGCTCGGCCGGCATGCAAGCGCGAGGTCCGGAAGCGACAGGGCGATTGCCGCACCGGCAACAATTTTTCAGAACGCGCGGAATGTCTCTCGCGATCGGGAGTTAGTGCTTCAGACCAACGACTATTCACGTCGAATCGGGAGGTGCGTATGATCAAGTCGCCGATGAAGCTGGCAACGCTTGCGTCAATTCTGACGGCACCGATCGTCCTGTTCCCACCGCACACCACCCTCGCCGCCGGCGGCGGTGGTGGTGGCGGCGGAGGAGCAGGCGGCGGAGAACTCTACGGGTCGAGCTACAGCACTCCCGCGCCGGCCTATCCCCAGGAGAAGGGCAGAAAGACCACGCACCGGGTCAAGAAGCCCGCGAAGCAATCGAGCTTCGACGACCCGGCATTCCGCGAGGGCTATCGCGCGGCCTATGCGACGATCTACGAACGCAACGACTACGCCGCCGCGATCGATCAGTTGCACGCGCTCGGCAACGACGATCATCCGAACGTCGCCAATCTGATCGGTTACTCCTACCGCAAGCTCGGCGACTACAAGCAGTCGCAAGTCTGGTACGAGCGCGCGCTGAAGGCCGACCCGAACCACGTGCTGACCTGGAACTACTACGGCCTCTGGCAGATCGAACAGGGCAACCGCGACCAGGCGCAGTATCATCTGAGCCGGATCGCCGAGATCTGCGGCACAGACTGCGAGGAGTATCGGACGCTGGCGGCGGCGCTGGAGAAGCCGCCGGGCACGAACCTCGTGTACTGAGCGCGTCGTGTAGCGCGCATGAGCGGAGCGACGTGCGGGGGGAACGACCCCGGACGTCGCTGTCGCTCATCCGGGGGCTGCCCTTGAGCCGCGCTGGTCGCACGTCCGCTTTTGCGGCGGGTCTTTGCCGCTTCGACCGGCATGAGCGCGGCGGCCGCGCCCTGAGCGACGAGGCGCCGAAAAACCAATTCGATATCCTGCGCCTCCCGTTGTCATCTGTTTGTCATGAATTGTGCCGACACGTCAGCGCCGGACCAGTTCGGGGACACGCATGGACTATTTCAAACGCTTCAACTTCCTGTTCGCAGCGCCGGTTTTCGAGGCCGACGACCTCGAAGGCATCCGATTCAACCAGATCATCACCGAGATCGAGCGCTCCGGCTTCGAGGTGGTGCGCGCCCGCAAGCTGGAAGATGCCGAAATCGCGGTGCAGACCGATGCCGCGATCGGCTGCATGGTGGTCGACTGGGGCAAGAAGGGTCTTGAGGGCAAGACCGCGGCCCTGATCAACCTGATGCGCCGGCGCGGCCTCGACTTCCCGATCATCCTGCTGATCCGCCGCAAGCGGTTCGAGGACCTGCCGGTCGAGGTGCTGGATTTCATCGACGGCTACGTGTTCCTGTCCGAGGAAACCCCGCCCTTCATCGCCAAGAACCTGATCTCCAGGCTCAAGCAGTATGCCGAGAACCTGAAGACGCCGTTCTTCGGCGCGCTGGTCGACTATGCCGAGGAAGGCAACCAGCTTTGGACCTGTCCGGGCCACAATGGCGGCGTGTTCTACAGCCGCAGCCCGATCGGCCGGGTGTTCGTCGAGCATCTCGGCGAAGCCGTGTTCCGCGACGACCTCGACAATTCCGTGCTCGATCTCGGCGACCTGCTCACCCATGAGGGGCCGGCGCTGAAGGCGCAGAAGGAAGCGGCGCGGATCTTCGGCGCCGAGAAGACCTATTTCGTGCTCAACGGCACGTCGACCTCCAACAAGGTCGCGTTGGGATCGTTGGTCACCGACGGCGACCTCGTGCTGTTCGACCGCAACAACCACAAGGCCGCCCATCACGGCGCGCTTTTGATCGGCGGCGGCGTCCCGGTTTATGTGCCGACCGTGCGCAACGCCTGGGGCCTGATCGGCCCGATGCGCTGGGACCTGCTCGATGAGGGCACGCTGCGCGACCACATCCGCAAGCACCCGCTGGTCAAGGACGAGAATGCCTGGAAGAAGGAGCGCCCGTTCCGCGTCGCGGTGGTCGAGCAGTGCACCTATGACGGCACCATCCACTCGGCCGAGATGATCCTGAAGCGGATCGGCCATCTCTGCGACTACATCCTGTTCGACGAGGCCTGGGCCGGCTTCATGAAATTCCACCCGATCTATGCCGGCCGCTTCGCGATGGGGCTCGCCAATCTCGGCCCCGAGGCGCCCGGCATCATCGCCACCCAATCCACCCACAAGCAGCTCGCGAGCTTCTCGCAGGCCTCGCAGATCCACATCCGCGACCGCCACATCAAGGGCCAGAAGCGCCGGGTCGAGCACCGCCGCTTCAACGAAAGCTTCATGCAGCACGCCTCGACCTCGCCGTTCTATCCGATCTTCGCCTCGCTCGACGTCGGCGCACAGATGATGAAGGGGCGCTCCGGCGAGGTGCTGTGGGACGACACGATCCGGCTCGGCATCGAGCTGCGCAAGAAGATCCGCGCGGTGAAGCGCGAGTTCGAGGAGAAGGAGACGCGCGCGGAACGGCGCTGGTTCTTCGAGCCGTTCGTGCCGGACCGGGTGAAGATCCCCGATGTCGCCCGCGAAGGCGGCGTCCACAACGTCGCCTGGGAGACGATCTCGACCGATCAGCTCGCGACCAATCCGTCCTACTGGCAGCTCAGTCCGGGCGAAACCTGGCACGGCTTCCCCGAGCTGACGGACAGCTTTGCCATGACCGACCCGAACAAGCTCACTTTGTTGACGCCGGGCTTCGATCACGCCACCGGCGCCTATGCCGATCACGGCATCCCCGCGCCGATCGTGGCGCAATATCTGCGCGAGAACCAGATCGTTGCCGAGAAGAACGACCTCAACTCCCTGCTGTTCCTGCTGACGCCCGGCGTCGAGGCCAGCAAGGCCGGCACGCTGGTATCCGGGCTCGTCGCCTTCAAGAAGCTGCACGACGACAACGCGCTGGTCGAGGACGTCATCCCGGAATTCTTCCGCCGCCGTCCGCAACGCTACACCGGGGTGCGGCTGCGCGATCTCTGCGGCGACATGCATCGCTTCTTCCGCGACGGCAACGTCAGCATGCTACAGGCCAAGCAATTCCTGCCCGAGCATCTCCCCGAGATCGCGATGTCGCCGCGCCAGGCGGCGCAATATCTGATCCGCAACGACGTCGACTACCTGCCGATCGACCAGATCTTCGGCCGCATCGCCGCGACGCCGTTCGTGGTCTATCCGCCGGGGATCGCCACCATCGTGCCCGGCGAGCGGCTGTCGGAACGCAGCAAGCCGATGATCGATTACCTCAAGATGTTCGAGGCGAGCTTCAACGCCTTCCCCGGCTTCGAGGTCGAGGTGCAGGGCATCTACAAGGAGATCGATGAATCCGGCCGCGTCCGCTTCTACACCTATGTAGTGTCCGAATAGACGAACGGACGCAACGCAATGGAGAATGATCACAAGATCACCGTCCGCGCCTCGCGCGACAACGACGTCGATGCGATGCTGTCGATTTACCGCCACCATATCCGCCACGGCATCGAGGAGAGCGTGGACGACAGCGGCACGCCGGAGCCCGACGATCTGCGCGACCGCCGCAAGAACCTGCGCAGCACCCGCCTGCCCCACCTCGTCGCGGTTTGCGACGGCGAAGTGGTCGGCTACGCCTATGTGGTCCAGTTCCGCAAGCGCCCGGCCTATCGCTACACGGTGAAGCATTCGATCTATATTCACCACCGCTTCACCGGCCAGGGCGTCGGCGGCAAGCTGTTGCAGGAATTGGTCGACACCTGCGCCGCCGCCGGCTTCCGCCAGATGATCGGCTACATCGACAGCGACAATGCGGCCTCGCTCGCGTTGCACGACCGCTTCGGCTTCGCCCGCGTCGGTCATTTGCCGGGTGTCGCCTATCGCTACGGCCGCTGGTCCGACACCGTGATGGTGCAACGCTCGCTCGCCGCCGGCTCGACCACGCCGCCGCCGCCCGCACCGCTGTCGCGGCGGTGATGGGGGCGTAGGCGCTTTTTCAATCGTCTTCCCGGCGAAAAGCCAGGACCCATACGCCGCAGCGTTGTTGTGAACGGGACTCGTCGTTCCAGGATCGTTTTTTACAATGACCATGTGGGGTAATGGGTCCCCTTGCTTTCGCCAGGACGACGATGAGGATGGTTCTCGATTCAAGATATCAAACAACGCGCTGTCATCACCCGCGAAAGCGGGTGATCCAGTATTCCAGAGGCAGCAGTGCTTGAGCCGAGAAGTCGCGGCGTACTGGATCGCCCGGTCAAGCCGGGCGATGACGGTTGAGGATGGGATTAGCTGCGCTCTACCGTGAACGTGCCGCCCGCACTCTACTCCAGCGTGAAGCCGACCCGCAGCGTCACCTGGTAGTGCGCGACCTTGCCGCCCTCGATGTGGCCCCGGGTCTGCACCACCTCGAACCATTTCATCTCGCGGATCGTCTTCGAGGCGCGGCTCACCGCGTTCTCGATCGCCGCCTCGATACTCTTGTCCGATGATCCGACCAGTTCGAGGATCTTGTAGACGTGGTCCTTGTCGTGCGTCGTGGGCATGTCGACCTCCTCTGTGGATGCGCGATCCGGACGATCTGCAGGTCAATCCGGACAGTCTTCGCCTGATGCAGACCGGCAG
The DNA here is from genome assembly GCF_054055655.1 of Bradyrhizobium sp. USDA 4461. Classification (NCBI taxonomy): domain Bacteria; kingdom Pseudomonadati; phylum Pseudomonadota; class Alphaproteobacteria; order Hyphomicrobiales; family Nitrobacteraceae; genus Bradyrhizobium; species Bradyrhizobium sp. USDA 4461. The sequence continues at coordinate 5,736,898 of NZ_JBSRXM010000001.1, read as the reverse complement.
TCGCCGAACGAATGCTGCGCGGCAACAGACCGATTGATTTGAATCAACGTGTCGCGGCGCGTTTGGTGCCAGCATGCATTTCGTGCCATCGAGGCAGCTGTCTTTTTCCGTGCCTTGACCTATGGTAGCATGGTTTGGCCAAGCATTCGGGAGCGATACGATGTCTACAGCGTCCAGCTCGCCCGCCACACCTCCTCATAGCCTCGGATCCGGGCTTGCCCACCTTCGCGCCAAGTGGGGCTGGATCGTTGCCCTCGGCGTGATCTACCTGATCGCGGGCGTTCTCGCCTTCGGCAGCGTCTTCTTCGCCACCGTCGTCAGCGTGCTGTTCGTTGGCGCCATGATGATCGTCGCGGGCGCCGCCGAGATCGTGAATGCGTTCCAGTTCAAGACGTGGGGCAAGTTTCTGTTCTGGCTGCTGCTCGGCGCGCTCTATGTCGTCGCGGGCTTCATCACGTTCGAGAACCCGCTGCTCGGCGCGGCGACGCTGACGCTGTTCCTCGGCATCGCCCTCGTCGTCTCCGGCATCGTCCGCATCTTCCTGGCCTTCGGCATGAACTCGGAAGCGCCGTGGGGCATGGTCGCAATATCAGGCCTGATCACGCTGGTGCTCGGCGCCATGATCCTGGCGCGCTGGCCGGTGTCGAGCCTCTACGTGCTCGGCATCTTCCTCAGCGTCGACCTGATCTGCGCCGGTGTGAGCTGGATCAGCATGGGCATGGCGCTGAAGCGCAGGGCGTGAAGGTGCCCTCGTCGGCCCAGGCACGATCATAGGGCGGATAAGTCACTGCGTCACAGGCACTTTTTCGCTGATCCTCCTGCCGTCATCGCGAGCGAAGCAAACCGATCCTTCTGCCCGCGAACGCGGTAGACAAAAACCGGAAGCGCATGCCGATACCGACGGCTACCGCCTGATCTCCTCGACCACACGCACCAGCGGGCGGTCGGAAATCTGGATCGGGCCGGAGAACGGCGTGCTCATTTCCAGGATCAGATAGATCGCGGCCGAGACCAGCGCCGCCGCGGCGACATAGGTCGAGATCACGACCGCGTTGCGCGGCGCGCGAAAGCCGAGGGTGGCGAACATCAGCGTCAGCCAGCCGACCAGGATGCAGATCAGCGGCGACGGGAACGAACCGTCGGACTGCTCGACGAAGGTCCAGCGCTGCTGCACCGCCTGGCGATAGACCGACCGCGCGTCGTTCTACAGCGCGACCTTCTGCTCGTCGTCGAACCGCAGCTCGCGGAGGCTGGTGCCGACCTCGTCGAGCAGATGTTCGGACACCTCGTTCGCCCGCGAGATCGGCACATCCTTGAGCACCTGCTCGACATAGGCGAGCAGCCGCCTGCGCGGCTCGTCGGCGCTCGGCCCGAGCGGCCGCAGGCTGCGATCGAGCAGGATGAGGTCGGTGGCGAACACATGCAGATTGCGGTCGACCGCCACATAGGTGTTGGCCGAGTTGTTCATCATCAGGCCGAGCAGCAGCGACGGCATGGTGAAGAACAGCGTCGCGACCAGCCGCACCGAGGTGTTGGTCTCGTCGCTGCGGTGATGGTCGGCGAACCGGACATGGATCGCCATGGTCCCAAGCGCGGCGCCGCTCAGCAGGATGAAGATCAGGACGGCGACGACGAATGCGACCACGGCTTGCGGAGACCTGCGAGAGAATCAGGTGCGTAGGATAGCAAGGGACGCGGTGCATGTCCGGTTGACTGGCCCTGCCAAGGCGCTATCCAGTCCGGACCGTTTCTGGCGCGCCGGGTGCGCCCGAGGCGGAGCGCAGCGGCGCCCGGGGGAGAGAGACAAGTGCATTTTGTCGACGACAGCGAGGTCAACCGCGTCCTGAGCTTTCCGATCCTGATCGCGGCGATCGAGGCCGCGCACCGCCGGCCCAAGATCGCGGTGCGCGACGGCTATCTCGGCGACGACAGGGGCCAGCAGCTGGTGACGCGCAGCGCCGTCGATGCCGGACGCTTCATGATGACCAAGCTCTACACCAGCTTCCCGGGCAACCTCGCCGACGGCAAGCTGCCGGCCGTGCAGGCGGTCTGCGTGCTGTTCGACGGCAACAATGGCCAGCCGCTCGCGGTGATGGATGCCGCCGAGATCACCCATTGGAAGACCGCCGCGGACTCCGCGCTCGGCGCCAAGCATTTGGCCCGGCCGGATGCCGAGACGCTGCTGGTGGTCGGCGCCGGCGAAATGGCGCGCTGGCTGGTGCGCGGCCACCGCACGGTGCGGCCGCAGTTGAAGCGGGTGCGGGTCTGGAACCGGACGGTGGAGCGCGCGCAAGAACTCGCCACGCTGCTTGAGGGCGACGGCATCGCCGCCGAAGCCGTCACCGATCTCGATGCCGCAACGCCCGAGGCCGACATCATCACCACCTGCACCCGCTCGCGCGAGCCGCTGGTCAAGGGCGCCAATTTGCGGCCCGGCACCCATCTCGACCTGGTCGGCGGCTTCACCCCCGAGACCCGCGAGTCCGACGACGAGGCGGCCCGGCGTTCGCGTATCTTCGTCGACCGCCGCGAATCCGCCTTCGACGGCGTCGGCGACATCCTGGCCCCGATCGCCAGCGGCGCGATCAAGGAAAGCGACGTGCTCGGCGATCACTACGATCTCGCCAGCGGCAAGGTCGCCGGCCGGCAGTCGGATAGCGACATCACCTTCTTCAAGAACGCCGGCGGCGGGCATCTGGATCTAATGACCTGCGAGACGGTGTTCGCGCAATTGGGGAAGGAGTTGAAATAACGACGGAGACGTAGGGCGGGTTAGGCGAAACCGTAACCCGCCGCGGCTCGATCCGCGGAAAGACGGCGGATTTCGCCTTCGGCTAATCCGCCCTACCTACTAGGTCTCCCGCAACCAGACCTCGCCGATCGAATGGTCGGCGCGCTTGCGCAGCACGACGTCGGCCCGCGTCCGCGTCGGGAGAATGTTCTCCCTGAGATTGGCGCGATGATGCTCGCGCCACAGCCGCTCGGCAACCTCGCGCGCGTCGCTGGGCGGCAGGTCCCTGTAGTGGTGGAAATAGGACGCCGGATTCCGGAACGCGGTCGGCTGCAGCTTGAGAAAGCGCTCGACATACCAGGACTGGATGTCGGCCTCATCGGCATCGAGATAGATCGAGAAGTCGAAGAAATCCGAGACCACCACCGGCGCCGTGCCGCGCGCCAAGAGCACGTTGAGGCCCTCGAACACCAGGATATCCGGCTGCCGGACGACCTGACGTTCCGATGGCAGGATATCGCCGATCAGATGCGAGTACACCGGCAGCTCGAGCTCCCCTTCGCCCGCCTTGGCGGCCGCGAGGAAGCGCAGCATCCGCGGCAGATCGTAGCTGTCCGGAAAACCCTTGCGCCGCATCAGGCCGCGCTCCTCGAGGACGCGGTTGGCGTGCAGGAATCCGTCGGTCGTCACCAGCTCGACCCGCGGGTGATCTGCCCAGCCAGCCAGCAGCGCGCACAGCACGCGCGCAAAGGTGCTCTTGCCGACACCGACGCTGCCGGCCAACGCGACGATGTAGGGAGAACGGCGGGCCGGCCGGCCGAGGAATTCCGCCTTGACCTGCATCAGATTGCGCGCCGCCGAGAAATGCAGGTTCAGCAGGCGCATCAGCGGCAGATACACGTCGCTGACTTCGGCTGATGTGATCGGCCCATTCAGACCGCGAAGCGCCGCGAGATCGGCGTCCGACAGCGTCAGCGATGTGCTGTCGCGTAACGCCGCCCAATCGTTGCGGCTGAAGATCATGTAGGCGGACAGCTCGTCGGGCTGGGTCATCCTCATCCGTCGCGGTGAGCCTGATGCTCAGAACCGTAGGGCGGGTTAGCGAAGCGTAACCCGCCGCAACACAATGCGCGGATAGACGGCGGATTACGGCTTTCGCCTAATCCGCCCTACTCTTATTCCGCGGCCTGCTGCGTCGGCGCGTCCAGCACCGCCGACACCTTCGGCGGCGACATCGGCAGGCTGTAGAAGCGCTTGCCGAGCGCGTTGTGGACGGCGTTGGCGACCGCGGCCATGACCGGCACCAGCGGCACCTCGCCGACGCCCTTGACGCCCTGCGGATGCTTCGGGTTCGGCACTTCGACCAAGGCGCAGTCGAGCATCGGCAGGTCGGAGCAGACAGGCATGCGATAGTCGAGGAAGCCGGGATTATCGACCTTGCCGTCCTTGTTGTAGATGTACTCCTCGTTCAGCGCCCAGCCGATGCCCTGCGCGACGCCGCCCTGCAGTTGCCCCTCGACATAGCTCGGATGCACGGCCCGGCCGACATCCTGCACGGCGGTGTAGCGGATCACGCGCACGATTCCGAGCTCGACATCGACCTCGACGTCGCAGATATGCGTACCGAAGCCGCCTTCCGCACCTTGGGTGTTGAGCTGCACGCTGGCGCCGATCGGGCCGCCCTGCGACGGCGCCTTCTCGGCGAGGTCGGCGAGCGTCAGCGGCTCGAACTGGCCGGCATTCGGGCTGACCGGATGCGCGGCGCCGTTCTCCCACTTCACGGCTTCCGGATCGATCTCCCAGATCTTGGCGGCGCGCTCGCGCAAGGTCGCGATCACCTTGTCGGCCGCCTGCGTCACCACCATCGAGGAGGCGAACAGCACGCGGCTGCCGCCGGTCAGGTTGGAGAAGCCGACCGTTTGCGTATCGCCGATGATCACGGAGACGCGCTTGTAGTCGATGCCGAGCAATTCGGCGCAGATGTTGGCGATGCCGGCGCGCGAGCCGCCGATGTCGGGGTGCCCCGTCGTGACGACGACATTGCCGTCCTCGGTGATGTTGACTTGGGCTGAGGATTCACCGCCGGCATTGAACCAGAAGCCGCTAGCGACGCCCCTGCCCTGATACTGGCCGAGCGGCGCCGCATAATGCGGATGGTTCTGTGCGGCTTGCAGCGTCTCGATATAGCCGATGCGCGGGAACACCGGGCCGTGCGCCGCCTTGGTGCCTTCCTTGGCCGCGTTCTTCAAACGCAGCGCCAGCGGATCCATCTTGAGCGCTTCCGCGAGTTCGTCGAGCACGCATTCCACCGCATAGGCGCCGATCGGCGCGCCGGGCGCGCGATAGGCCGCGACCTTGGAGCGGTTGGAGCAGACGTCAAAACCTTCCGACAGCACATGCGGAATGTCATAAGGAGCGAAGCTGCACCCGACCGCGCCGCGGATCGGCGAGCCCGGGAAGGCCCCGGCCTGTAGATAGAAGCTGCCGTGGGCGGCGACGATGATGCCGTCCTTTCTGGCGCCGATCTTCACCGTGCTTTTGGAGCCCGAGGTCGGTCCCGTCGCGCGCATCACCTCCTCGCGGGTCATCACCATCTTGACCGGGCGGCCGGATTTCTTGGCAAGCAAGGTCGCGAGCGGCTCGAGATAGACGATGGTCTTGCCGCCAAAGCCGCCGCCGATCTCGGCGGGAATGGCACGAATGTCGCTCTGCGGGATGCCGGTCAGCATCGAGGTCATCGCGCGCACCATGAACTGGCCCTGGCTCGACGACCAGATCGTGGTCTTGCCGTCGGCCGCAACCGAGATCAGGCAGGCATGCGGCTCGATATAGCCCTGGTGCACCGGGCGCGTCGTGAAGGAGCGCTCGATCACGACATCGGCTTCCTTGAAGCCTTGCGCGATGTCGCCCTTCTTGGACTCGATACGGCCCATGATGTTCGACGGCTTGCCGTCGAACTTGTTGAACTCGTGCAGGATCGGCGCATCAGCCTTCAGCGCGTTGTCTATCTCGATCGCCCAGGGCAGCACCTCGTAGTCGACCTCGATCAGCTTGCAGGCTTCGGCGGCGATCGCCTCGGTGGTCGCGGCGACGGCGGCAACGGGATGGCCGGGGAATAGCGCCTTGTCGCGCGCCATCACGTTGCGGCACATCCAGCGCATATCCTGAATGCCGAGCATCAGGGCGCCCTTCTCGATCGGGAAATCGACGATGTCACGCGCGGTGACCACCGCCTTGACGCCGGGCAGCGCCTCGGCCCTGGCGGTGTTGATCGACTTGATGCGGGCATGCGGATGCGGGCTGCGCAGCACCTTGCCCCAGATCATGCCGGGCATGGTGGTGTCGGCGGCAAACGCCGCGCGCCCGGTAACCTTGTCGACGCCATCGGGCCGGATGGTGCGCTGGCCGATCCATTTGTTGTTGACGACGTTCATGCGCGTGCCTCCCGCATTTCAGCCGCGGTCTCCATCACCGCGCGGACGATCTTGTCGTAACCAGTGCACCGGCACAGATTGCCGGCGAGCCAGAAGCGGACTTCCTCTTCGGTCGGATTGGAGTTCTTGGCGAGCAGCGCCTCGGAGGCGACCAGCATGCCCGAGGTGCAGATGCCGCACTGGAGTGCGGCGTGCTCGAGGAATTTCTGCTGCAAGGGATGCAGCCTGTCGCCCTTGGCCATGCCCTCGATCGTCCGGATCTCGTGGCCCTCGGCTTCGGCCGCCAGCATCAGGCAGGAGCAGACCAGCCGGCCGTCGAGGGTGATCGAGCAGGCGCCGCAATCGCCGGACGCGCAGCCCTCCTTGGAGCCGGTGAGCCCCAATTGCCCGCGCAGGGCGTCGAGCATGGTCTCATACGGCTCGCACAGGAATTCGACCGGCTCGCCGTTGACGGAGGTGGTGACGTGCAGTTTCGGCATGGTGCTAGTGTCCTCCCGCGCGCTGGGCGGCGATCGCAGCGGTGCGCTTGAGCAGCACGCCGGCGGTTTTGGTCCGGTAGGCGATGGTGCCGCGCTTGTCGTCGATCGGACGGCAGGCGGCGCGACATGCAGAGCTGGCTGCTTCGAGTGCGGCATCGTCGAGCTTCGAGCCGACGAGCGCTTGCGCGGCCGACGCGACCAAAAGCGCGGTCGGCGCCACCGCGCCGAGACCGACGCGGGCCGCGGTGCAGACACCATCCTTCAGGGTCAGGCTGACGCCGATACCGACCACGGCGATGTCCATCTCGGTGCGTGGGATCATCCGCAGATAAGCGTCGCCCGAGCCTTTGGGCCGCGGTGGCAAGGTGAAGCTGATGAGAATCTCGCCGTGCTTCAGATTGGTCCGTCCCGGTCCGGCCGGCACGTCCTCGACCTTCATCTCACGGCGGCCGTTCGGCCCCTGCACGGTGACGACCGCACCAGCTGCGATCATCGCCGGCACGCTGTCGCCGGCGGGCGAGCCGTTGCAGAGATTGCCGCCGGCGGAGGCCCGGCCCTGCACCTGCTTGGAGCCGATCAGGTTCACGGCCTCGAGCACGCCGGGCCACACCTTGCCGAAGCGCGCGTGCTCGGCGAGCGCCATGCCGGAAACGGCGGCGCCGACGCGAAAACCGCCATCGGCGGTCTCGGTGATCTCGGTCATCTCGCCGATCTTCTTGATGTCGACGATCAATCCCGGCCGCACCAGGCCGGAGCGCATTTGCACCAACAAATCGGTGCCCCCTGCCATAATGCGGGCGGCACTTCCGGCGGCAGCAAATGCGCCAATCGCTTCATCAAGCGTGCGCGGTGCTACGTATCGGATATCGGTCATGGCTGTTCTTCCGGTCTCCCTCGACTGCTTGTTCCCCTGAATTTCCGGGATGTGGCCTTATTGCTGGCCGGCAGGATAGTGAGCCTACACGGCGGATCGGGGTCCGAACAGCCTGCGAGGTGTGGCAGGAAGCGCAGGCTCCTATGCAGGATGCGCGCTTGCGCGGCGTCGAAGCGGCGCGCCGCGGCCGCGCACTGTGCGATCACGCGATAGTGTTGCGCGCGGCACAAATCCCTCATCTGCGCGCGCCATCATGCGACATGCAGTGTCGCTCATCCGTCCGCGGCCAGTGCCGGCCGTGGGTCATCGCCCTCGCCGCCATGCTGATGGTTTGGGCGGCAGCGGAACGTTCAGGCGCCGCAGCGGCGAGCAATGACGTCTGCGTCACCTGCATCCGCATCCGGGTCGGCACCCCCACCATCGTCCGCGGCCCCGCGGCCGATATCGCCGACAACCGGTTCAACGAGATCGCGCTGCCGAACGGCCGCTTTCGCGGCTTCGACGCCCATGGCGAGACCCGCGCGATCGATGGCGCCCGGCCGTCGGCCATGGCAGGCCCCGCCCGCGTGGTGTTGCGGCCGGGTCCACCCGGCAGTGTCGATTCCTGCGGGCAATGGCTGAACCATGCGGAGCGCCGCGGCACGAGCGTGCTCGGCTTCATCCATGACGAAACTGCGTGCAATTATCCGGCGGGCCAGACCCACAAGTCGATGGCGCTGGCGACCTCGGCCGACGACGGGCTGACCTGGAAGAGCCTCGGCCAGATCATCACCGGCACCGACCGTCCGACACCGGGCAAGAACACCGGCGAAGGCGACTGCACCGCGGTCGATGCGCATGACGGCTTCTTCTACGCCTACTGCTTCCGGCCGCGCGATGCCGGGCTGATCGTCGCGCGGGCGCCGGTGACGGATCCCGCGCCGGGCAAATGGAGCAAATTTTTCGATGGCCGCTGGGACCAGCCCGGGCTCGGCGGCGAGGCTACGCGGCTGATGGCAGGCTCAGGCGTCAGCGTCGCGCGTTGGACGACGAGCGACGAGCTCATATTGACCGGCTGGGTCCCGGGCGGCCTCGGCCTGTTCCTGACCCGTGATCACGTGACGCTCAAGGCGATGCCGGAGCCGCTGCTGGCCCTTGATCCCGGCGTCTGGCAGCGCCCGGCGCCGTCGGAACTCGTCACCTACCCCGTGCTGCTCGACGCCACCAATGGCGGCAACCAGCTCTCCAACACATGGATGCTGGTGCACGCCTGGTCGCCGCCGGGCGGCGGGCATGCGGACCACTATCTGGTGTTCAGGCCGATCGAAGTGACGCGCAGCGACACGCCGTCCGGCGCGCAGGTCGGCGTGCAGCTCGCGCGCTGGTACAATTCAGGGCTGCACGACCGCTGGTCCACCACGGGACCCGTTCCCGGCAACGGTAGCGCGTACCGGCTCGAAGCGCGATCCGGCTATCTGATGACGACAGCCCATGCCGACGCGCCGACGACGGAGTTGGAAGATTGCGTCAGTGAGCGCCCTGGCCATCCCGATCATCTGCTGGCGGAGAAAGGCTTTTGCGAATCCCGCGCCTATCACCGGCTGCGCACCGCCGGCTGGGTCTATGCGCAAGCGCGCCCCGAAACGCTTCCGCTGTACCAATGCTACAGCGCGCGGGAACAATCGCACTTCGCCTCGAACGCGGCGGATTGCGAGAAGCTCGGCGAGAACGAACGCCTGCTCGGCTACGCCCTCAAGCAGTAAACGCTTACGCAGCGCAATGTCGCAGCCGGATCGGTTTGTGATGGCCCGGCCCTTGCTTGCTTTAGCCAGCGGATTGGTGAAGCATGCCGGTCGCTGTGGCATGCGTGTGCCGGCGCAACGACAAATCGGGAGACGGCGAATGGTCGATGTTTCGCGCAGAACGCTCCTCAAGCTCGCGGCCAGCGTGCCGCCTGTGATCGCAGCCCCGGCGATGCTTTCGTCGCGCGCCCTCGCCGCGGCCAAGGGCAAGACAATCACGGCCGTGATGCATTCGGACCTGCGCATCATCGATCCCGGTTTCACCACCGCCTACATCACCCGCGACCATGGCTACATGGTCTACGACACGCTGCTCGGCATCGATTCAGCCTTCAAGGTCAGGCCGCAGATGGCGGACTGGACCGTCTCGGACGACAAGCTCAGCTACACCTTCACGCTGCGCGACGGCCTGAAATGGCACGACGGCGCGCCGGTCACCTCCGAGGACTGCGTTGCTTCGCTGAAGCGCTGGGGCACGGTCGACGGCGGGGCGCAGAAGCTGGCTGAATTCACCGCATCGCTCGAGACCAGCGGGGCGAAGACGATCGTGCTCAAGCTCAGGGAGCCCTACGGCCTGGTGCTGGAGACGCTGGCAAAGCCGTCCTCCTATGTCGCCTTCATGATGCCGAAACGGTTGGCGGAGACGCCGCCCGGCAAGCAGATCGCCGAGCAGGTCGGCTCCGGCCCGTTCAAATTCGTGACGGCCGAATTCCAGCCCGGCGTCAAGGCAGTGTATGAGCGCAACGCCGACTATCTGCCGCGCAAGGAGAAGCCGGATTGGCTGTCGGGCGGCAAGATCGCGAAGGTCGATCGCGTCGAATGGGTGACGATGCCCGACGCGCAGACCGCGATCAACGCGCTGCAATCCGGCGACGTCGATTTCCTGGAACAGCCGTCGGTCGACCTGCTGCCGATCCTCGAGGCCAACTCCGATCTGTCCGTCGGCGTACTGAACAAGTTCGGCTTCCAGATCGAAGGCCGGATGAATTTCCTACATCCGCCGTTCGACAACCCCAAGATCCGCCGTGCCGCGTTCCTGGCGCTGAACCAGAAGGACGTGCTCGACGCCACCATCGGCAACCCGAAATTCTACGAGATCTGCGGCGCCTATTTCGCCTGCAACACACCGCTAGCCAGCGACGCCGGTGCGGAGACGCTGATCAAGGGCAACGGCATGGCGGAAGCGAAGAAGGCGCTGGCGGCCTCGGGGTATGACGGCACGCCGGTCGTGATCATGATCCCCGGCGACAACCAGACGCTGAAGGGGCCGCCGACCGTGACGGCACAGAAGCTGCGCGAGGCCGGCTTCAACGTCGACGCGCAGGTGATGGACTGGCAGACCCTGGTGAGCCGTCGCGCCAGCCAGAAGCCGCCCAAGGACGGCGGCTGGAACATGTTCTTCACCTTCACCGGCGCCACCGAGGTGATGAATCCGGTCGGCAACAATTTGATCGCCGCCAACGGCAAGCGCGCCTGGTTCGGCTGGCCCGAGGACGCCAGGCTCGAGCAGTTGCGCGACGCCTACGCCCGCGCGACGTCGCCCGAGGAGCAGAAGAAGCTCGCAGTCGAGATTCAGAAGCAAGCCTATGAACAGGTGATCTATATCCCGCTCGGCCAGTTCCGCGCCGCGAGCGCCTGGCGCAAATCGCTCACCGGCGTGCTGGAAGGCCCTGTGCCGCCGGTGTTCTGGAACATCGACAAGACCGAATAGCCGCAGCCGCGCACAGCCAAAATCAAAAATGTCGAAAACAACCCCATGCAAAGGAGCCGGCGGCTGCCGAAGTTCGACAAAGCAGCACGACAGGGCAGCTTGACACGTCGGGCAACTCAGGGGTACATTTCCAATATTCCGAAATCGCGCTCCACAAGGAGCGCGACCTCCCAGGCGAAGAACCCCCGCCGGACAGGAACGTGGCTCGCTCATCAGTCAGGAATATGCCTACGCCACGTCGGGCAAAACGCCCGACGACATTGCGAGACCGTGTGCGGCGTGAATGCTATGGATTCTGCTCGCTGAACCGGCGGTCGCGAGAACCGGCATGGAAGCACGCAGATTCGATCACAAGGGAATGCCTGCGCGGCAGCAGGCAACCAACGGCCGGCGCGGCGCCTGGTCGACGGTCGGACCCCGCCTGCCACAACCCGGTGCCCTTGATGACTCGTCCCCATGACCGCCGACCGCGGAGCCGCGCGATGCGCAAGGGCTGGTGCAAACCGACAATCGGCGTAGCGATCATCAGCCTCGGTCTGTTCGCCGCGACCGAGCTGTTCGCCGAAGGCCGCAAATACGATCCCGGCGCCAGCGACACCGAGATCAGGATCGGTCAGACCATGCCCTATAGCGGGCCGGCGTCGTCAGTCTCGGTCATCGGCAAGCTCCAGGCCGCCTATTTCCGGATGATCAACGACCACGGTGGCATCAACGGGCGCAAGATCAAGCTGATCTCCTATGACGATGCCGGCACCCCACCGAAGGCCGTCGAACAGACCCGCAAGCTTGTCGAAGGCGACGAGGTGCTGTTCACCTTCCAGACGCCCGGCACCGCCTCCAACGTCGCCGTTCAGAAATATCTCAACGACCGTCGCATCCCGCAGCTGTTCGTGGGCGGTCGCTCGACGCGTTTCGAAGACGCCGCCGACTTTCCATGGACCATGGGATTCGCGCCAAACCTGCGGACCGAAATTCGCGTCTACGCGCGGTTCATCCTCGACAATTATCCGGACGCCAGAATCGGCCTGCTCTACCAGAATGACGAAAGCGGCAAGGACTATCTCGCCGGCTTGAAGGACGGACTCGGCGCAAAGGCCGCGCTGATGGTTGCGTCCGAAGCGCCTTACGAAATGACGGACCCGACCATCGACTCGCAGGTGGTGCGGCTCAAGGCAGCCGGCGTCAACGTGCTGATCGACATGGCGGCGCCGAAGTTCGCCGCCCAGGCGATCCGCAAGGCGGCGGAGCTCGGCTGGAAGCCGATACACATGCTGGGCGTCGGCTCGTCCTCGATCGACGCGGTGCTGGCGCCCGCGGGACTTGAGAACGCCAAGGGGTTGATCTCGGCGAGCTCGTTCAAGGAGGCCGCCGACCCGAGCTGGGCCGACGACGCAGGTATGAAGAAATGGACCGCCTTCATGGCGTCGTACTATCCGGAGGGCGACCGAAAGAGCATCTTCACAACCTACGGCTATAGCGCCGCCGAGTTGCTGGTGCGCGTGCTGCAACAATGCGGCGACGACGTCTCGCGCGACAACGTCATGCGCCAGGCCGCCAGCCTGCACAACGTCACGCTCGACCTGCTGCTGCCCGGACTTGCCATCAACACCAGCCGCGCCGACTATCGTGTGATCAAGGAGTTCCGCATGATGCGCTTCAGCGGCGAACGATGGGAGCCGTTCGGGCCAATCGTCGCCGATTAGAGCAGCATGGGCTTCGATTGAAGCAGAGCCAACGCACCGGCTCGCCGCCTTGACGCGTGTCCTTTCGCACGACTCCGCGCCTCGTTTCGCGCGACGGCGCTGTTGCAATTGCCCATCATTCGCACGCGAATGATTTACGCGATAATTGGGACTCGAGGTCTGCCTCTGAGGGAAGTGGCAGTTACCAGGATCGGTCGTCATCGATGGCTTTTGAGCCTACTAAGGCACCACGCATCAGGCCTTTTTCCGAGCAAGCCGGTCGAAAAGTGCTAGACTTTGGCTATGACCTGCGGCGGCTGCCATGATGGGCCCCGCACAGATGGCGTGATTCATTACCATTCTCGGCGGCGCGAGTGCACGCTGACAGTCGCTATCACGCCGCAGCAAGCCAAGGCGAACCTATCGCACTAATAGGCCATCCACACATTCGCCTGTGCGCCGCAGTCCGGAAGTCGATACAGAGGCAACGCTATTCTGGAACAGGAGAGAGCCATGTCGGCCAAGCTATTCGGCAGAGGCCTGCACGCTTTGGCACTATTCGGTTTGGCAGCTAATCTAGGAGGGATTTCGATATCCGTAGCCGCCGCCGAAGCTCAGACGAAACCGATACAAGAACCCATTACGGGTAACGAAGATCTTGGAGACCTGAGCCAGCCCGAACAGGCATTGGCTCAGTTCTACCGCGGCTTCAATACTCGTGATCTGAAGATGATTGACGATAACTTTGCTCATTCCGATGAGGTTGCGATCGATAATCCTCTCGGAGGCATTCGGCGGGGAGCAGATCAGCCGCACGTGATGTATGAAGGAGTCTTCAGGAGTCCGGCGGACGTTCACGTTGTATTTTGGGACTACACCATACACCGCGCGGGCGATGTATTCTGGGCTGTTGGGCGTGAGCGCGGTACCTATCGTGACGGTGATGTCGAAAAAAATCTAAATATTCGCACGAGTCGCATCTTTCAACTGATCGATGGGCGCTGGCGACAGATGCATCATCACGGATCAATCGAAGATCCCAAACTTCTCGGCGACTATCAAAACGCAGTTCGATCTGCAGCGGCGAAAGCCCGCTGACGCGTCTTGAAATCGTTCGCGCCAATCGGGCCAGAAATCGCTCAATGATCGCTTCTGGCCCGTGGAAGCGTTCATTCGGACCAATTTCGACCTCGCCTTTTGAGGGCAAAGCGGACCGCGCGCGCTATGAGCACGCGCCCTACCCCGGGTGCCACCAGCGGCCGTCGATCACGACGCCTTCGGATGCGACCTTACGGCCGCCGGTCAGGTGTTCGCCGACCACGTCCATAATCGAACTCGCCTTCCCTGATTGAGATCTGCATTGCTCAATGCTTCGGGTTACGCCCGCGGATATGGTCAAAGCCTTGCTTGATCGCGGCGAAGCGCATGTCGACCACCGGCTCGAATTCGAGGTCGGTGAAGATGTAGGGCCAGTCGTTTTCGATGCCTTCGCGGACGAGTTCACCGACATACATGGGATCGATGCCCTCTGAGATGCGTTGCCGGAGCAGATTGATCTGCTCGGCAATTGGGCCCGACGTCGGCAAGGGACGGACCGCCCCCTCGAAGCGCTTGGGGAGGTTGCGCCCTGAGTTCACGATTTGCGTGCGGATGAACCCGGGACACAGCACCGATACGCCGATCCCGCGGGGCGCGAGTTCGGGTCGCAGTCCCTCGGACAGCGCGACGACGCCATACTTCGAAACGTTGTAGGCCGTGCTTCCCCCTGAAATCAGGCCAGCGAGCGAGGCCGTATTGACGATCTGTCCACCCTCGCCGTGCCGTTCGATCAACGGCCCGAAAATCTCGATCCCCCAAATGGTCGCCATCAGGTTGACGCCCAGAGTCCAATTCCAGGACGCGTCGGTCCAGGTGCCATAAGGCCCACCGCCGCCGACGCCCGCGTTGTTGACGAGGATATGCACCTTGCCGTAGCGGGCCGTCGTGGCTTCGGCAGCCGCCACGAGTTCGGCCTTGAGTGAGACGTCCGCTTTCACGCCGTCGACATCGGCATTGGTGCGCCTCAGTTGCTCGAGCGCCGCGGACAACGCCGCGTCCTCAATATCGCAAAGCATGACTTTCGCCCCCGCCTGGGCGAGAGCGGTCGCGATCCCCAATCCAATGCCCGACGCTGCACCGGTCACGAACGCGGTCTTTCCAGCCAATTCCTTCACGCGCATTCTCCCCGTGCAAGCGGACACCGTCGGCGCAAGGCGCCTCGTCACCGAACTCCATATGACCGCACTTTCAAGCGATTGGGAAGCGTGCGGGACGTCCGCTCTTGGCCCTGAACCAACATTGATCAAGACTAGCTTCGACGTCACCTTTTGAGGGCAAGGCCGATGCTTTGAGCGCGCACCCTACCTCGGATGCCACCAGCGGCCGCCGATCACGACGCCTTCGGAAGCGATCTTGCGGTCGCCCGTGAGATGTTCGCCGACCACGTCGACATAGTCGAACTG
Organism: Bradyrhizobium sp. USDA 4461; assembly: GCF_054055655.1. Lineage (NCBI taxonomy): Bacteria > Pseudomonadati > Pseudomonadota > Alphaproteobacteria > Hyphomicrobiales > Nitrobacteraceae > Bradyrhizobium > Bradyrhizobium sp. USDA 4461. The sequence continues at coordinate 5,721,705 of NZ_JBSRXM010000001.1, read as the reverse complement.
GCCTTCCCTGATCGAGAGCAGCGTGGCGTCGCCGACGCTGCCCGGCTTGAGGCTGCCGAGCTCCGGCCGCCGCAGCGCCGTCGCGGCATTGACGGTGGATGCCGCGATCACGTCGGGTAGCGACATCCCCATGCAGAGGAATTTCGACATCGTCGTCACCTGGTCGAAGGCCGGGCCGTTGATGCAGAGCTGGTGGATGTCGGAGGAGATGGTGTCCGGATAGAAGCCGTTGGCGAGCATCGCGCGCGCGGTCTTGAACGCGAACGAGCCCTTGCCGTGGCCGATGTCGAACAGCACGCCGCGCTCGCGCGCCTCCAGCACGCTCCTTTTCACCGTGCCCTGCGCGGTCGCCGGCGTGTTGGGGAACGGGCGGAAGGCATGGGTCAGCACGTCGCCCTGGCGCAGCCGCGCCAGCACCTCCTCATAGCTCGGCGGCGGATGGTCGATATGCGCCATCAGGGGCATGCCGACCTGCTCCGCGACCTCGAGCGCGATCTCGAACGGCACCAGCCCGGACGTGCCGGACGCGTGCAGCCCGACCCGGACCTTGATGCCGACGATCAGGTCGCGGTTCTCGTCGGCGACGCGCGCGGCGTCGACCGGGTTCATCAGCCGCAGCTCTTCGCTCTCCCCGACCATCACGCGGTCCGAGAAGCCGAAGATGCCGGCATGCGAAACGTGCAGATAGGCCAGGATGCGGACCTGGCTCGGCTCGATCACATGCTTGCGGAAGCCGGCGAAATTGCCGGGACCGGCGCTGCCGGTGTCGACCGAGGTGGTGACGCCGGAATTGCGGCAGAATTCCTCGGCGTCGATGCCGAGCGAGGTGCCGCCCCAATAGACATGGGTGTGCAGGTCGATGATCCCCGGCGAGACGATCAGCCCCGACACGTCGCGGACCTCGGTCGCGGGATCGGCCTTCAGCTCGCGGCCGACCGCGGCGACCTTGCCGCCGGCGAAGGCGACGTCGGTCACCGCATCGAGCTTTTGCGACGGGTCGATCACCCGTCCGCCGCGCAGAATCAAATTGAAAGGCATCGTGTTCTCCGGATTTCCGTCCGGCACGATGGTCGACTTCGCCGCCGTCTGCAAGCCGTTCAGCCGACGCGGGCCTGTTGCGAAACCGCCGCCGCTGTCGCGTGACCCGCGCTCGCGTCTGCGGTCAACTCCGTCCCCGTGGCCGACGCGACGATGGCCGCAATGGCCGGGTGATGCGCGGCCTCCGAGGCAGCAATGCTCTGCTGCGCCCAGCGGTAGGAGGATTCGAAGATTTCCTGGTGGCGATCGAAATCGGTCACGTCGATGCCGTCGGGCGTCGGCGGGCGCATCACCATGTCGAGCGGCGTGGTCGGCAACGTATCGTAGCGCTGATGCGCGACGAGGCTGCGCCACAGCACGTTGACGGCACTTGGAGCTGCCGGAAGCGATTTCCGCCGGAATGGCGTTAGCAGCGAGGCGAGCAGCTCAAGCCGCCCCGGCAGCGCGGCATAGTCGACCTCGAACATCTCGGTCGCCGGCTCGCCGAAATGCACCACCAGGTTCGGGCCGCTCTTCAGCTGGTGCATCTGCGCCAGCGGAACGTTGTCGACGAGGCAGCCGTCCACCAGCATCGAACCGTCCCTGGTGTAGAACGGCGGCAGCAGGCCGGGGATCGCGCTCGATGCCCGCACCGCCTGCCAGAGCAGCCCGGTGCGGATCAATTCGAGACTGTGGGTCGACAGATTGGTCGCCACCGCCGCGAATGGCCGCCAGCAATCCTCGATCCGGCAATGCTGGCCATACTGCTCGGCCAGCGCCGCATCGAACGCCTTGTGGTCCAGCAGCGCGTAGCGCGGCCAGGTCGGACGACGGAAGCTGCGGCTGGAGACGAAGATCTCGTGTGTGCCGCGCTCGAGATGCTCGGCGTCGTAATTCTTGGCAAAACCCGCCGCCATCGCCGAGCCGACGCTGGTCCCGACAAAGATATCGAACATCGCGCCGCGCTCGCGAAACGCCTTGTAGATTCCGACATGCGCGGTGCCGAGGCTGCCGCCGCCGCCGGCGACGAACCCGACGGCGCGACCGCACAGGAAGCGCACCAGGCTGTCGATATCGATCTGGTCCTCGAGCGCGACATGGTGGTGCATGTAGCAAGGCAGCCTTGCCAGCCACGCCGCGGTGCCGCCGACCTCGTGATGCCTGACATCATGAACACGAACCAGGCGGCGCGCCGACGCCGGATGCACGGCGCAGGCGACGCTTTCGATCTCGGTCAGGTCGGGCGCAGGCGCATCGCCCCGGCAGGCCAATACCACGAGGTCGGCCTGGCGAATGGTCTTTCTTGCCCATTCCGATGCGTCGGCGCCGCCGAAATAAGCCACCAGCGGCGCGTCATACTCGATCCGGTTGAGCCAGTCGGCCACCTCGGAAGCGTCCAGCGCGCGGCCGGGAAACATCGCCTGGACGCGCGCGAGATCGACGATCTCGGCCCCCGCAGCGGCAAGGCTACGGCGCAGGCGCTGCTCGAAGCCGGCAGGCACCGGCTCGCGTCCGCCCGCAATCAGCGCGACGGTGCGCGCCTTCGGCGACGCCCGAAGCGGCAAAAGGCGCGCGGTCTGGACGGCAAACCGCTGGGCCAGCGCGGCAAGCAACGCCTCGACGATCCCGGGCGTTTCCTGGACAAGCCGCGCATAGGCTGCGCGCGTCAACACCAGCACGCTGCTGTCGCGGATCGCGATCACATTGGCGGTGCGCGGGATGTTGGCGAAGAAGCCGATCTCGCCGACCAGCTCGCCGGCGCGAAGCTCGGCAATCGGCTCAGAATGATCGGTTCGGTACACCGCGAGCGCGCCGTGCAGCACCAGGAACAATGCGTCGGACGCGCCGCCCTGCTCGACCAGCAGCTCGCCGCGCACGAGGTCGCGCCGGGTCATGGCGCCAAAGGCGACCCGCCGCTGCTCCGCGCTGAGCGTTCGGAACAGCGCGAAATCCTCGGACAGGTTTCCCCGCGCAAACGTTGCGCTCGGCGGCACGCGGTTCGATTGCATGATCAGATGTTAGCGCCGGGTAGTCTTCCCGGCGAGTGATATCAGAGCAGGATCGGCAGCACCCGGCCGCTATTCCCTTGGGAGCACTGCAACAGGAAATGCGGCACTCCCACGTGCTGGCCTCACTCGACCAGCTCCGGCCATGGCACGATGGTCGACTTCACCGTCTTCATCGCCATCGCGTCCGCGACCGCCTGCGCGACGCCGTCCTCGGTGAACGGATAGATCGTCTGCATGTCGAGCCAGGGATATTTGTTGCGCGTGCGGTAGAGCATCTCGACGCCGAGCGGCAGATCGTTGCCGGTAAAGCCCCAGGAGCCGAGCACGTTGAGGTCCTTGGTGCAGATGCGGTGCCACGACGTGTTGATCGAGCCGGCATCGGTGAACTGGCCCATCTCGACATAGGTGCCGCCGTCGCGCAGCATCTCGATGCCCTCGGGACCAGCCGTCGGATGGCCCGAGCAGTCCATCACGAGATCGGCGCCGAAGCCGCCGACGATGTCGCGCACCGCCTTGATGCGCTGCTCCGCTGTGTCGTGCCGCTCGATATCGACGGTCGCCTCGGCACCGAATTTTCGGGCGAGCACGAGGCGCGGCGTCTCCGGCGCGCCGACGCAGATCACGCGCCCTGCCCCCATCTCCTGGGCCGCGGCAACCGCGAGGATGCCGATCGGCCCGGAGCCCTGGATCACCACCGTGTCGCCCCAGGAGAAACCGCCGGCGCGGGTGGCGCGGTTGAAGGCGCGGATGCAGGAGGTCAGGGGCTCGGAGAGCGCGCCGAGCCGCAGCGACATGTCGTCGGGCAGTTTGTAGATCTTGGTGCCCGGCAGCATGTCGAGATCGACATAGACATATTCGGCCCAGCCGCCCCACATGTGCGGCGGTTTGTCGAAGCCGAGATAGCGGCCGTAATACACCGGCGTCAGGCACTTGTTGGCGCTCGCGGGATAGTGGATGCAGTAATAGCAGCGGCCGCACGGCATCAGCGGCGGGATCATCACTTTGGATCCGACCTTGAGCGGTTTGCTCATGAAGTCCTCGGTGAATTCCGGCCCGCATTCGACGATCACGCCGCCGAGCTCATGGCCGAGCGTGAACGGCCAGGGCAGCGGCTTCGGCCAATGTCCCTTCAAAATGTGCAGATCGGTTCCACAGACGCCGCAGGCACCGACCTTGATCAAGGCCGCCTTTTTGCCGATATGCGGCCATGGCACGGTCCGGATTACAGGCTTGGCTCCAGGTCCTTCATGCGTGCAGACGCGGATCTGCTCCATCGGTTCGTCCTCCCTGTCCTTGTCGTTGGGCCGGGCTCGGCCGCACCGACCTTAGGTCAGGACGATCAGGATGTCATATCGGGATGTCATGAAGGCCTGTCATGAAGGCGTGCGCGATGCGTCAGATCCTGACGGGAGTATTTTTCCGCGCGGAAGCATCGCAAGGAAGCATCGATTGTGAACGCAGCCCGAGGCGGATAGGCTTGTAGCATTGCGGGGACCGACATCATGAATCCTGGTATCGAAGGCATCGTTGGCATGTACGTCAAGCTGGGAGAGCTCGACACGCTGCAACGCATGAAAGAGCATCGGCAGAGCCTGCTCGACCAATGCGTCGATACGGCGCATTTCAGCTTCGACTTGACGCGATCGATCTACCGCAGCGACCTCGAGGTGATCGAAGCCGGCATCGAGAGCCTGTATGGCGAGATCAGCGGCCATGTCGACGTCTTCAATGAAACGAGGATCGCCGGCTGGGCGCTGTACAACCAGCATCCCGACAAGCGGGTCCCGATCGACATCTACGTCAACGGCGAGCTCGTCGCCGAAGTCGTCGCCGATCGGTTCCGCAATGATCTTCTCAAGCTCAACAAGGGCGATGGGCACCATGGCTTCATGTTCGAGCCGCCGAGCGGGTCCTACCAGCCGCCCCTGCAGCTCGAGATCCGCGCGGCGAAACGGAAGGTCCTGAAAGCGGTGACCGTCGAGCCAGCGGTGGACGCCGAAGCCAAATAACGCCGCCGCGCTCTTTCACGATGTCGCTTTTGGCTGCGACATGGCGGACGTGCGTGGCGGATTGACAGCAACGGCGGCTCCATTCCAACCTGCGGTGCAACGTCAGGCAATGGAATGAAACTGCAACCCGGGTCGGAACGAATCTTCGCGGACGACGGCACCGACCCGGTGGACGGGCGCGTCCAATGGGCGCCGGCGAAGTCGCTGTGGCTCGGCAGCATGACCACGGTCGCGATCATCTTCGGTCCACCGCTGTTCTCGTGGAGCGCATTCGCACTGTTCATCGTGACCAGCGCGATCACGCTGTGCTTCGGGCATTCGGTCGGCATGCACCGGCGCCTGATTCATGCGAGCTTCGACTGTCCGCTGTGGCTCGAGCGGCTCTGCGTCTATCTCGGCACGCTGGTCGGGATGGCCGGCCCCTACGGCATGGTGCGGCTGCACGATCACCGCGACTGGGCTCAGCGCCAGGCGGCATGCCACGCCTATTCCCGCCACGCTGCCGGCTTCTGGCGCGATGCCTGGTGGCAAATGCACTGCACGCTCGCGCTGAAACACCCGCCGGCCTTCCGGCTCGAACCGCGGCTCGCCGACGACCGCTTCTATGCGTTCGTCGAGCGAACCTGGATGTGGCAGCAATTGCCCTGGGCGATGTTGTTTTTTGCGATCGGCTCGTGGAGCTGGCTGGTGTGGGGAATCTGCGTGCGGGTCGCGGTCTGCGTCACCGGTCACTGGCTGATCGGTCACTATTCGCATCGCAGGGGCGGACAGACCTGGATCATCGACGGCGTCGCAGCCCAGGGCTACAATATCGGTATCGCCGGGCTGATCAGCATGGGCGAGAGCTGGCACAACAATCACCATGCCTATCCGGGCTCGGCGAAGCTCGGGCTGCTGCCGGGCCAGATCGATCTTGGCTGGTGGCTGATCAAGGCGTTCGAGGCCGCGGGCCTCGCGCGCAACATCAAGACCCCGGACAACCTTGCGCCGCGCCCGGGTTCACGCCGCATCGACGGCGATCCGGTTGCGGTCGCTGCGACATAGCAGCTGCGCATTGTTTCCGTCATCCGCACGCCAGATCGCCATTGCAGACCAGGCGCCTCGTCGCTATAGCAGCAGCGTCGGAAAAGGCAGACTTGGTTTGGTAAGCCCAAGTCCTTTCGCACCGAAATCGTGTCGGAAGCGAAAGCTCTGGTCTCCTGCGCAATGCGAGAGGTCCCCACGACGAACACCGGGCGCTGTCCAGGCGCCCATTGTTCGTCCGTGTGGTTCTCAACCCGACGAACCGCTCCGGCCGAACAACGACGCAGGAGCAGTTCATGCAGAATCACCACCCCCTCCCCGATCATGTCGTGATCGCCGGTGCCGGCCCCGTCGGCCTGCTGCTTGCCTGCGAGTTGCGGCTCGCGGGGCTGTCGGTGCTGGTGCTGGAGCAGGCCGCCGACCCGCGGTCGCCGCTGAAGCGGCTGCCGTTCGGCATGCGTGGCCTTTCGGCACCCACCATCGAAGCGCTCGATCGTCGCGGGATGCTGGAGGACATCGCGCCGCAGCGGCGTGCGAACGGCACACCCGGCGCCGCGCATTGGGAGCAACAGCCGCGCCGCCCGGCGGGCCATTTCGCCGGCATCCAGTTCTACCACGATGACATCGACAGCTCGAAATGGCCGTTTCGCCTGCCCGGTCCGGCCGGCACCAGCATGGCGGTCGACATCGAGTCGCTCGAATCCACACTGGCCGCGCGCGCGATCGCGATGGGAGTTGAGATCAGACGCGGCCTCGGCGTCGAGACGTTTGAACAATCTGATGATGGCGTGATCGTTCACGCCGGTGGCGAGACGTTCCACGGACGCTGGCTGGTCGGTTGCGACGGCGGCCGCAGCACGGTGCGCAAGACTGCCGGCCTCGAGTTCGCCGGCACCGATCCCGAGTTCACCGGCTATTCGGTCGAGGTCGAGATATCAGATCCGGACAAGCTTCGCGTCGGCCGCCATTACACGCCATCGGGCATGTACACGTATGCGCAGCCCGGCACGATCGCGATGGTCGATTTCGACGGTGGCGTCTTCCACCGCACCCAGCCGATCACGCGGGAGCATGTGCAGACGGTGCTGCGCCGCGTCTCCGGCACCGACGTGACCTTGACGGCGCTGCAGCTCGCCACCACCTGGACGGATCGCGCCTGCCAGGCGACGGCCTACCGCAGAGGGCGCGTGCTGCTCGCCGGCGACGCCGCGCACATTCATTCGCCCCTCGGCGGTCAGGGGCTCAACCTCGGGCTCGGCGACGCGATGAACCTCGGCTGGAAGCTCGCCGCCACGATCCGTGGCGACGCGCCGGCGGATTTGCTCGACAGCTATTGGCGTGAGCGGCATCCGGTCGGCGCGCAAATTCTCGACTGGTCGCGCGCCCAGGTCGCGCTGATGCGGCCGAGCCGCAGTTCGCGCGCGCTCGAAGCCATCATGCGCGATCTGATCGCGACATCGGACGGCGCCACATATTTTGCCGAGCGCGTGTGGGGCGTTTCGCTGCGCTACGATCTCGGCGGCCGTCATCCGTTGACAGGCCGCAGCGCACCCGACTTCGAGCTCGCCGGCGGGACGAGGCTCGGCGAGTTGCTTCGAGATGGACGCGGCCTGCTGCTGGACTTCGACCCGCGTGCTCCCCTGCAAGCGCTCGCCGATCGCTGGCGTGGGCGGATCAGCTATGTCGCGAGCGATGCCAGGGATCGGCTGGGCTTGCGCGCGGTGCTGGTGCGCCCCGACGGCTTTGTGGCTTGGGCCACAGACATCGAGCCGGATCTGGAGGAGATTGCGCAAGCCGCTGCGCGATGGTTCGGAGAACCCGAGGCTGCATGCGAATGTGCCTAACGCCCCTGGATGCGGTGCATGTGAACTTCGCTTGCTTCACTTGCACCGTGTACGGGTTCCCCGCCTCAACCGTAACGCCCTGTTAACCCTATCAGCCTTACGGTCGTCGGGGCTCCGAATGGACGGTGGCCAGGTTTGGTGTGATGTCGTTTGCACAGAAGAAAACTACCGTCGTCCCCGTAGCCGAGGAGCGGCGGCGCTTTCAACGCGTCAAGGTGCACCTGCTCGGCCGCTACATGCTGCCCGACCGGCGCGAGTTTCCCTGCCAGATTATCAACATGTCCCCGGGCGGCCTCGCGCTGCTGGCCCCCGGCATCGGCAATGTCGGCGACCGCGTGATCGCGTATCTCGATCATATCGGCCGCGTCGAGGGCCGCATCACCCGCATCATCGACAACGGCTTTGCGATGACGATCGGCGCCACTGCACGCAAGCGTGACAAGCTCGCCGCCCAGCTGACCTGGCTCGCCAACCGCGACATCCTCAATTTGCCCGAGGATCGCCGCCACGACCGTATCGTGCCGCGCAACCCGATCGCCCTGCTCACCCAGGAAGACGGCACGCGGATGACCTGCCGCATCATCGACCTTTCCTTGTCCGGTGCTGCGATCGCCGCCGAGAACCGCCCGCCGCTGAAATCGCTGGTCATGCTCGGCCGGGTGCAGGCGCGCGTGGTGCGAAATCTCGAGGAAGGCTTCGCGCTCGAGTTCGTCCACGAGCAGTCCGCGGAAACCCTCGAAGAGAGCGTTACCGCAAGGTAAAGCGAAAAACCGCTCAAGACCCCTGCTTTCAGCCCGCGAAGGCGGCCTCCGGTACACCGGTGGCCGCCTTCGATCCGTTTGGCCCGGTGAAATCGGCGGTTAACGGCCGGCATGTTTGACGCAACGGACCGCGCCGGCGCAGGGCTTGCCGGGTTAATACGTAAAACTTGAATAAATTGCAGTTGTTTCAAATTTTACGCGAATTCGATTCAAGTACAGTTCGAATTCGCCGCAGCTTTTACCAGTATTCGCGTCAAATCTACTTTGCACATTTAGCGGCGGCGAAAAAACTTTGTGCGAAACGTGGACCCAACAAGAAGAACGGGGGCCACGATGTTTGGGTTCAGGGGACAGGGGAAAGGTTTGGCGGTTGCCGCCATCCTGTTTGCGACGTGCGTGTCGGCCAAGGCCGGCGACGTGGTTTATGCCAGCCTGGGGGACGTCGCGCGTTCGCCGATCGGCTGGGTCGAATTCTGCGCCGACAATCCGACCGAGTGCCGCGGCGGCAAGACGCAACCACGCGACGTCGTGTTGTCGCAGACCGCCTGGCGCGACCTCGTGCGGGTCAACAAGTGGGTCAACGAATCCATCAAGCCGATGACCGACATGGATCATTGGGGCGTGATCGAGAAATGGTCGTTGCCGACTGACGGCTACGGCGACTGCGAGGACTACGTGCTCCTGAAGCGCAAGATGCTGATGGACGCCGGCTGGCCCCGCGAGGCGCTGTTGATCACGGTGGTCCGCGACAAGAAGGGCGAAGGCCACGCGGTGCTCACGGTGAAGACCGACAAGGGCGAGTTCGTGCTCGATAACCAGAACGAGAGCATCGTCGCCTGGACCGAGACCGGCTACCGCTTCGTCAAGCGGCAATCGCAGAGCGATCCGAATGTATGGGTCTCGCTCGGCGACAACCGCCCCGCAGTTTCAACCGCAAGCTCGCGCTGAGCAGAACAGGGAATTCCGAGTTCGCGACCCGGTCACATCCCCACCCCTCCCCGTCCCAGACCGGTTCGCGCGCGGCCAGGCTTCCCCCAAAGCCTGGCCGCAACTTTTTGCGGGGCACGACAACGCATTTGCGCAGCGCTAATCCGGCGCGCCACGCAGGCGAACGCCGTTCCCTATGCGAATTGCGAAACGAGCCAGGTGACATAGCCGAAGTTCAGCGGTGGAAAGAACATCGCAGCGCTCTTCAAGACCACTCCGGTGCATGCAACGACTCCACCGCAATCGGTCCAGCCCGTCGACAGGGAGTGTCCGACGGCGAACAGTCCCAGCGCAAACGAAATGCTCTTTCGCCCATCTGTCGCCGTCATTGTCTGATCGATGGCGTCGAGCATCGGACCGAAACCGGCCGCGACAGGCCACCAGATCGGCCAGATGATCGTGCATATGATTTGCTTGATGCCCATCGGGTGCTCGCGGTCGCGGTAGAACACGCCAATCGTGAAAAGGCAGCCCAGCACGTACGCGATGAAAAATGGCAACAGAATTTTGCCCGCCACTGTCGAATCCCCCAGTTTAATTATCGCGAACCTAGCAAGGTGCGCTTCAAAAGCTTTTTGAAAAAAATAGCAAAACGGCCTGCATCCTAACCGCAGGTCGGACGGGACTGCAAACCCAATTGCAGCACGCAGACGCCATTAGAACCTTCGAATGACGCTGGCGTGAAGGAAGCTATTCCAATACTAACAGCAGATCTGCCTTGTTCTCACGTTGATGATGCGAAATCGCGAGCTCAGCTTCAAAAGAAGCGATCGAGAAATGCCGCCGTCTCGTCGGTGATGCCAACGATCTTGTTGGTGGCCTGTCGATAGAGCTCGTTCCAATCCTTGAAGGGCTTCAACTCGTCGCGTCCCAATGGACGCGTCGCCAACGCGACGCGCCTCAGCGCGATGCTGACGCGCGGCGTTTGCCTTTCGATATCGGGCTTGCGCGCCACCGGTGCGGCCGACGTCATGACCCCGCGCGCGATCAGGTCCTTGCCGCTCTCATTCTCGCTCGCGAACCGGAACACGATGTCGCCGGCGGCGATGAGCTTGCCGTACATGGTCTTCTGCGCATTGAAGGCGAACGCTTTCGCCCGCGGATCAGAAATCTCGGCCTTGATCGCAAACGCCATTGCCCGCCTATCCGTCCAATCGCCCGGTTCGCGCCATCTCGCTTGACATCCTAGCATTCGAGCGTTTGAATTGAATTCAATTCAGACTTGGATGAACCATGACCGTTGCCACCGCTGGAACGCGGGACCGGCTGCTCGCCGCGGCCCAGGACGAACTGATCGAGGGGCTCGGGCATCTCGAGATGCAGGCCGTCGCCAGGCGAGCGCGGGCCTCGGTCGGGCTCGCCTATCACCACTTCGGATCGAAAGCCGGCCTGATCGCCGCGGTCGTCGAGACGTTCTACGAGCAGCTCGATCAGGCAGCGTTCGGCGGCGCCAGGCTGCCGACGGCGGACTGGGGGGCCAGAGAGAAGGCCCGGATCGGCGCCTATGTCGCGTTTCACTACGAGCATCCATTCGCTCCGCTCGTGATCGGACCGCTGAGCCGAGCACCCGAGGTGCTGGATGTCGAGACCGCATTCACCGCCCGACAACTCGCAGCCGGGGCGCGGATGCTCGAGGCGGCACAGCGCGACGGGATCGTCGCCACCGACATCGACCCGCATCTCACCATCGCGTTGATGATCGGTGGCATCCGACAGGCATTGATCGGCGCGCTGACCGACGAACGTCGCCCCGATCCGGCCGTCCTCACCGACGACATCTGGACCTTCATGGCCGCGGCGCTGCGCCTGCCTGCGGAGGCTCCGCCGGCGAACTCAAAGGCCATGCGGCGCAGCCGTCCCTAACGTTCAGCTACAACTCCAAGGTCGATGGCCATCTTGTTCAATCCGCACGATTTTCACACGCCGCAATCGTCCTACGGCAAGCCGGATCTGCTGCGCTCGAGCGAGGGCGGCTATTTCGGTCCCGGCAATGCGCAATTGCCGGCGCCACCGATGCTGATGATGGATCGCATCACCGAGATCAGCAGCGACGGCGGCGCCTTCGGCAAGGGCCATGTCGCCGGCGAGCTCGACATTGCGCCCGAGCACTGGTTCTTCGCCTGTCACTTTGCCGGCGATCCCGTGATGCCGGGCTGTCTCGGGCTCGATGCCATGTGGCAGATCATCGGCTTCTGGCTGGGCTGGTCGGGCTCGCCGGGCAAAGGCCGGGCGCTTGGGGTCGGCGAGGTCAAGTTCAGAGGGCACATCACGCCTGATGTCAGGCTGGTGCGCTATCAGGTCGACGTGCGCCAGGTCCGGCGCGGACGTCTGGTGCTGGGCATCGCCGATGGCCGTGTGCTTGCCGACGGCGCCTGCGCCTATCTGGCGAAGGACATGAGGGTCGGCCTGATCGCGCCGACGCGCTGACCGCGCGCATATCGGACAGTCCCGTTTTGGGGCAGCAGCCGCGGAATTTGCGGCTATTTTTGCACTTCCCGCGCCACCTGCTTGAATCCCCGGGGGTTTTGCCGACGTCGCGGTTGTGCTATTCGGAACCTTTCAATTGAACATCCGGTTCTGGTCGCATGGTCGAACTTGCCCCCCGGAATGCGCAAGCCAGCAGCCTGACCGGCGTGCAGCCGATCGCGATCGGCGCCGTGGCGCTGGTGCTCGTGCTGTTCGGCATCGGCTCGATCGCGCTGTGGCGCAGCTTCAGCGGCAACGTTCCCGAGACCGACCGGATGGTCGCCGCCCGTCAATTGCAGGCGCGCACCGCGCAAGTCTCCGAGGCCCTGGTGGAAAAGACCAAGGGAATGGAGGTGACCCAGCAGGAATCCATCGATCAGTTGCAGGAAGTGCAGGACCAGCTGCTGACCATGCGCAAGCAGTTCGCCCTGCAACAGGCCGACGCCAAGAGGCTCGCCGACCAGGTCGCCGCATTGACCGAACAGGTCGAGGGTCTGCGCCAGTCGCTGGCAAGCGCACAGGCCAACGAGCCGGCCGCCGAACCCGAGCCGCGCAAGCGCTCGAAGGCCACAAGGAGCGCCAACCGGAAACGCCACCGGTCGCGCGGCTGACAATCTTGCGTGCCGCCGGCGCAGCGATCGGTCGGCCATCAAATTGCGCCAATTCCCGAACAAGATCAGCAGCTAAGGTGGAACTTTCGGAACTCCAGGCCAGCCGCGACAGCCTCGCATGAGTGCCCGTTAGCGTGAATTAATCCGGACTCTGTGAACTGGTTCACATATCGGCCTTCGAATCCGAGTCATCCTTCAATGACCGGATGGCGTGAGCCGATTTCAATATCCGGGGCTGGCAAGGTCGTTGACGGTATACTACGTCGACGGCCTTGTTTTTTGGGCTTCTTTTTTGGGCCTCGGCTCACGGGATCGGATTGCGCGGATGCCGTCAGCGGCGCGGCACGTCTCACGGTCCCCACCAAATCCGAATCTCAGCCGGCGTGGCCGGCCTATTTGCTGCGATCGCGCAACACGCGATTGCCCCGCAGCCGCAGCCGCGCAAGCTTCGGCTCGAGCTCGTGGAGCATATAGATCAACGCAATGGCAAGACTCGAAACAACCACCATGAACAGCAATGTCAGATCAGGAATGGTCAGCATCTCTGAGGCCCTCTAAGGGCCCGGCTCCAAACGCAGCCGGGCCATTTGTTGTCGCGACGGGTTCACGCACCAACTGCTGCAAAGCATACTGCTGCAAGGCATAAGCAAGCTGCATACCAGTGCGCGACCTCCGACGCGGTCGCGGGGCATCGAAACACCGGCCGCGCCGATCATTGCAAGACCATCAGCATGGCGATCGAATGGAACGGCCATGCGTCAGCGGATGGCTCAGTTGCAAACCTGCACGTGCCGGACGCGCCAGCCATACGGCGTCATCACGCTGCGGCGCACGATGTAGCAGCCTCCGTCACCATAGCCATAGCCGTCGTCATAGCCATAGCCGGCATAGTACGGATTGCCGTAGTAGCCGTCATAGTAGTCGTAAGCGCCATAGCCGAGCCCGAAGCCGATCGCAGCCGCGGCGAGCGGATAGCCGTAGCCCCAGCCGCGCCGATAGTAGCCACCGTGCCAGCCGCCGCCACCATGCCAGCCGCGGCCAGCCCAGCCGCCGCCGATCGCAGCCGAACGGAAGCCACCGCCTGCCCCCATGGCGCGGAATGCACCACCATGGAAGCCGCCGAAACCGCCGCCGCCGCGGAAGCCACCGCCTCCGTGGAATCCGCCACCGCCGAAGCCGCCGCGTGCCGACGCGGCGTCGACCGTGAACAGGGCAGCCGATGCCGTCGCCAGCAAGGCAATCATCGTCTTACGCAACATCACCCGTTACTCCTCTTTCCAAGGCTTGTCGTTGTAAGCCTCATCCGCCGCGTCCCGCGCATGCTAACCCAATGTAGGACCGAGGCTTCGGCCGCGCGGCAATGTCGCGCTCACTTCTGCGCGACCCGTGTTCATCAAGGTCCCGGCCTCAAAGGTTAACAGCCGCGGCAGATGCCTTTGGTCCGACGATCGACTTCCTTGTTCTCGTCAGCGATCGCTTTGTCGACGCTCTCTGTCGTCGTTGCTGAGCCGGTGGTCATGCCTTTGCCAGTGTTGGGGCCGCCGGAGGATTGCGCGGTGCCGGCAGTGTTGGTCCCGGCTGGCGGTGACGTGGTCTGCGGTGATGTCGGGCCGGCCGATGACGGGCCGCCGGTCCCGGCGCCGCTCTCGGTCCCCTGGGCGACGGCAACCGCGGGCGCCAACACAATCGCAATTGTCGCGAGTGCAGTGGTGATGGATAATTTGTGCATGGCAATGCTCCCTTTCCGATACCAACGAGACCGCAAAACGCCGGTTCCCCGGGGCGCTGGAGCAATACAGTTTGGGAGCAATGCAAATTGCGCAAGCTGATCGAGTTCGACGACGACACGTTCGACAAGCTGAAGCAGCTCGGCCGCGACCGCATGGCGACCTTGCAGGAGCTCGCCGACGAGGCTTTCGCCGACCTCCTCAAGAAGCACGGTATCCCGATCGACCTGAGAGATGCGCTGCGCAAGAGCGCAAAACTTCAGGAAGCAGCGAGACCGCAGGAAGCAGCGAAGCCACGCGCAGCACCGAAAGGCGCACGCAAGCAGGGCCGCAAGCGCTGAAAGATCAGCCGATCTTCTTCAGTCCGGCTTTGTACTGCGGACCCCTGATCGCGTAGGATTTCGCCGGCCGCGACAGCGCCTCGGCCTGCGCGGCGTCGAGTGTCCGCACCGCGCGCGCCGGCGCGCCGATGATCAGGGAGTTTTCCGGAAACTCCTTGCCCTCGGTGATGACCGAGCCGGCGCCGACCACGCTGCCGCGCCGGATGCGCGCGCCGTTCATCACGATCGATCCCATGCCGATCAACACGCCGTCTTCCAGCGTGCAGCCGTGCACGATCGCATTGTGGCCGATCGTGACGTTGTTGCCGATGGTCAGCGGAAAGCCAGGATCGACGTGCAGGGTCGAATTGTCCTGAACGTTCGAGCCCTCGCCGATCTCGATCCACTCATTGTCGCCGCGCACGACCGCGCCGAACCAGACGCTCGCTCTCGGCCGGAGGCGGACCTTGCCGATCACAACGGCATTGTCGGCGATGAAGGTGCTGCCGTCAGCGGGAAGATCGGGCCCCTGCCCGTCGAGTTCGTAGATCGCCATGGATGTCTCCCTGGAGCGTTTTCGAGCGAAGTGGACGCCGGTTCGCGTGAAGAAAACGCGTCAAAACGAAAATCCGGAGCTGCGTGTTCTGATTCGACCAGAACCGAAGCTCTCGTCCGGACGACCTTGGCACAGCGACGGATGTTGATTCAAGCAAGTGCAGCCATGATCCGGGCGCGGATCGTGACCGGTCAACCGAACACGCCCGCAGCGCGCAACGTCATCATGAAGAAGGTGCCGGACATCAGGCTCCAGAAGCCGGAGATGACGGTTGCCATCATCACGAACTCGAAGCGGCGGCGTTCGATGCGCGCGCCGCGCAGCGTGTTGCGCATGATGATGAACGGTGCGGCGAAGACCAGGAACGGGACCGCGGCAAAGGTCTTCGGCGCCACGCCCTCCTGCAGCAGGCCGAAGCCTGCCGGGCGCTCCGCCATCGCCTGATAGCCGCTGGCCAGTGCGCCGGCGAGCGCGAAGCCGATGAACAGAGAGAACAGCGAATTCAGGGTATCGGGCGACATCGGAACTTCCGCAACGCTACAGGCCACTCCCGCCTGCTTCGCAGAATTGGCCGCCGGCCGCCACATCATCCTTAAGGAAAGGTTAATCGAGCGCGTCCGAGGCGGCGTTTGCGCATGGCGATTCAATGAGGGATTCCATTGGAATCGTACGGAAATTCCTCACCACGTGGCATATTCGGCAGATGATTCGGCCACCCTCGACCTGGTCTTTGCCTCGTTCATGACGCTTCTCTCGACGGCCCAGCACCTCGCCCGCGATACCCGCCGCAACCCGCGCGCGCATCTCGTTCCGATCATCGCCTCGGCCGTCATCGCGGCCAGCGCGATTGCGCTCGTCGCCTATCTGTTGTGGCCGACCTACACCACCGTGCCGGCAAGCGATCCGTCGCGGCTGCCGGTGAGCGTCGGCGGCACGCTGTTCAACGTGCCGACCATGGCGGTGCGCATGAAGATCCAGCGCCATTCCGGGCCGCAGGAACGCGTCGATCTGAGCTTCCTCTACCCGTCGCTGGAGGCGCCCAGCGCGCCGAAGCACTACAGTGCCGATACCGTCGAGGACAAGGTGCAGCCGATCGACCGGATCTTCGTGTCGATCTCGGCGCATCACGATTCACTCGCGCCCGACATGCGCGTGCGCACGATCTATCCGCGCTATCTCGACGAGCGCGCGACGACCGACGACGGCCTGACCGCGCATGCGTTCCGCGACGGCACGCCCTATGGCGGCGAGGACCTGTTCAGCGCGGCCGAGCCGCAGCTGATCGCACGCTGCACGCGCGATACGTCGACGCCCGGCATGTGCCTGAGTGAACGGCGCATCGAGGGCGCCGATCTGATCTTCCGCTTTCCGCGCAGCTGGCTCGCACAATGGCGCGACATCGCCACCGCGATGGATCGCCTTTCCGCGCAAATGCACAGCGCGAAGGGGTAACTCCGTCATTGCGGGGGAGCGACCTGTCCATCGAAGGATCGTCGGTCCCTGCAATGACGATCTGAGGCTGCCCAGCCCTTACTCGGCCAGATCTTCTTCCAGGATGGCCATCTGGAACTGGAACGAGCGATCATCGTCCTCGTCGTCGACGAACAGCACCCCGATGAACTCCTCGCCGATATAGACTTCGGCCGAGTCGTCCTTCTTGGGCCGCGGCACCACGCGGATCTTGGGATTGCTGAACACGCGCTTCAGATACGCGTCGAGCTTCCTGACTTCCTGAACGTCCACGGCCGTCTCCAATCGGGTCGATGATTTTCGGGGGAGTTTTAGGACGAGACGCCGAAGATCGCCAGAGCCTTTTCAGGCTTGGCGACGTGATGTTGCGCACACGCAAAAATGCGCGGCCGATCAGAAAGCGAACGAAATCAAAGCCCGATCGCGTTGAGCATCTGATCCATGGTGCGCGACGGCTCGGCACAGCCGGCTTCGCCGACGATTTTCGCCGGCACGCCCGCGACCGTGACGTTGTGCGGAACAGGCTTGACCACGACGGAGCCCGCCGCGATGCGCGCGCAATGACCGATCTCGATATTGCCGAGGATCTTGGCGCCGGCGCCGATCAGCACGCCGTGGCGGATCTTCGGATGGCGATCCTCGTTCTCCTTGCCGGTGCCGCCGAGCGTGACGCCATGCAGGATCGAGACGTCGTCGTCGATGACGGCGGTCTCGCCGCAGACGAAACCGGTGGCGTGATCGAGGAAGATGCCGCGGCCGATCCGGGCCGCCGGATTGATGTCGGTCTGGAACACCGCCGACGAGCGGCTCTGCAGGTAGAACGCAAAATCCTTGCGGCCGTTCTGATAGAGCCAGTGTGCGAGACGATGTGTCTGCAACGCGTGGAAGCCCTTGAAGTAAAGCAATGGATCGATGAAGCGCGAGGTCGCCGGATCGCGGTCATAGACCGCGACGAGGTCGGCGCGGAAGGCGTTGCCGATGTCGGGCTCGTCGCGCAAAGCCTCGCCATAGGTCTGGCGGATCAGGTCGCCCGACAGCGCGGCGTGATCGAGCCGTTCTGCGATGCGATGGACCACCGAATCTTCCAGGCGCTCATGATGCAGCACGGTCGCATAGATGAAGGATGCGAGCTCCGGCTCGCGCCGCAGGATGTCTTCCGCCTCGCCGCGGATCCGATCCCAGATCGGATCGAGCGCCGCCAGCTTGCCCCCCTGCGGATTGACCTGATGAACTGCCATGGCTGCTCTCGCAATTCGGTTGTTCTGATGTGCGTTATAGCACGATGGACCCAGCGCGTCCCGGGAAGGCTCGGTACGGTAAACCCCAGCCGAACGTCCCCGGACCGGCGTCTAGGGGAGTTGGTCGGGATTTTGCCGAAATCAAGCCGTGCTTCTGCAACTATTGGCGGATTTCGTCGCCAGTGTGGTTTTGGGCATGGTCAGCCCCAATAAAGGGGGAAACATCATCAATACCCGAAGTTTGGGCGCCCGCCTGACCGATGCACGGTCGGTCTGGATCGCCACCATTGCCATCCCCCTCCTCCTGCTCGCCCCTGCCTTCTGGAACGGCTATCCGCTGCTCCAATGGGATACCGGCGGCTATCTGGCCCGCTGGTATGAGGGCTATCTGGTGCCAAGCCGGTCCACCGTGTTCGGCATCTACCTCCATCTCGGCGAGACATCGGGCTTCTGGCTCAACCTCGGTGTCCAGACGCTGGCGACGCTGTGGATCCTGCAGCTGACGCTGCGCGTGCTCGACCTCGCCCGGCCGGTCCGGCTGATCGCGATCAGCCTTGCGCTGATCGCCACCACCGCGCTGCCCTGGCTTGCCAGCATGCTGCTGACCGACATCTTCGCCGGCCTGTCGGTGCTCGCGCTCTTCATCCTCGTGCTCTGCGGCGACAGGATCGCGACGCCGGAGAAAGCGGTGCTGTTCGGCTTCACCGCATTCTCGGCCGCAACCCACAGCGCGACGCTCGCCGTGCTGCTCGGCCTGTGCTGCGTCGGCTGGATGCTGCGTCCGTGGCTCGGCCGGCGCATCCCGGTCGCAAGCCTCGTGCAAGGCAGCCTGACCATCGTTGCGGGCGCGGCGATGCTGCTGGCGGCTAATTTTGCGCTGTCCGGACAGCTCGCCTGGACGCCCGGCGGCATCGGCGTCGCCTTCGGCCGCATGCTGCAGGATGGCATCGTCACGCAATATCTGCGCGACCATTGCGCGAAGGAGAAGTTGAAGCTCTGTCCCTATCGCAACGAGTTGCCGCCGACCGCCGACGACTTCCTGTGGGGCCACAGCATGTTCAACACGCTCGGCCGCTTCCAGGGACTGAACGACGAGATGGGATACATCGTGCAGCGTTCCCTGGCCGAATATCCGGCATGGCAGGCCACGGCGGCGCTGAAGGCAACCGCCGACCAGCTGATGCATGTCGCGACCGGCGAAGGCACCAACGGCTGGATCCCGCATACCTATGGGATCATCGAGCGCTACATTCCCGCGCAGGTCGCGCCGATGCGCGCGGCGCGACAACAAAAATGGCATCTCGACTTCACCGCGATCAACCGCATCCACGTGCCGGTCGCGCTGGCCTCGATGCTGCTGGTCGTGCTGCTGTTCGGCCGCGGACTGTGGCAGCGGCGGTGCGACGACATCACGGCACTGGCGGGCACCGTCACGCTCGCTTTGCTCGGCAATGCCGTCGTCTGCGGCGTGATCTCGGGTCCGCACGATCGCTACGGCGCGCGCCTGGTCTGGGTTGCGACCTTCGTGGTGCTGATCGCAGCCGCGCGTGCCTTGGCCAGGGATGACGAGAACGACGACGAACTACTTCCGCCGCGACAGGAAGTCGATGACCCCGGTCTTGTAGACCTTGTCGCCGACCGCGCGCATATGATCGCGGTTCGGAATGTCGAGCACCTCCGACCCCAGAATGACCCGGCCGAGCGCTGACGCCGAACCCGCGATCTCATCCTTGCTGCCGACCGCGATCAGCACCGGCACGCCGATCCCAGCGGCCTCCTCGCGCGTCATCAGCCGGCGCGAGCCGCGCAGGCAGGCCGCGAGCGCGCGGCGATCGGAACGGGTCTGATCGGCAAAGGCGCGAAAGGTGCGGCCGACCGGATCGGTGACATCATCGAGCGACGGCGCCTCCAGCGCCAGCGCGACGTTCTCGCCCGGACCGCCGCCCTCGATCAGCCCGATGCCGATGCCACCGAGGATCGCCGAGCGCACCCGATCGGAATGTTCGCGCGCCAGGATCGCTGTCATCCGCGAGCCCAGCGAATAGCCCATGATGTCGGCGCGCGCGATTCCGAGATGATCCATCAGCGCGATCACGTCGCTTGCCATGATCGCGATCTCGTACTGCGCGGCGTCGTAGAGCTTGGCGGACTCGCCGTGGCCGCGATTGTCGAGCGCGATGACGCGACGGCCGGCCTTGACGAGATCCGACACCCAGGTCGGATAGATCCAGTTGACGTTCTTGCTCGAGGCAAAGCCGTGCACGAGCACGATCGGTTCGCCTGCGCCTTCGTCGATATAGGCAATTTCAACATCGCCGTGGTGGAAACTCGGCATCATGCATTCCGTCGTTGCTTGGGATTGTTTCTTGGGATTGTTTCTTGAGATTTTCGATTGGCGATCGACAGGCGACCGCAACCCTACCCTTGGGCGGGCATACTCGCCAGCGTTGCCTGCGCAGCCATCTGCCGCTTCAGGCGCAACGCCTTGCTTCGTCTGAGCCACCACGCGGTGGTCCGCTCGGTGGTGGCCTTGATCGACGACAGCAAGCCGAACAGCGCAAGCAGCGCGCCGAACAGCCACATGGAGAGGTCGAATGCACCGGCCGCGAGCAGCAGCGCGCCGCGGCCGAGCAGCTTGATGATGGCGCGGGTCTGCCCACCCTTCACCTCGGCGATGCGGGCCGCGCGCGCGATCTCCTGTGGGTTCTCCGCGACCTTGAGCGTGTCCCGCGCCGCGCGAACCCCGGCCGCCTCACCAATGCGTCCAACATCCTTGGCGGTGCGCACCAGCGCGCCGGCCTTCTCGGCGCGGAATGCCGCGCGGATCGCGGTTGCAGTTTCCATCGGCCGCAGCACCGAGCCGGAGGCGACCGCCTCGCGCAGCGCCGGCTGGTCGACGACGTCGCGGGTCGAGCGACCGGCCCATGCGATCATGCCCTCGCTCAGCCGTCCGGCCTTACGCGTGTCCTTGACCAGCGTCAGCCCGGCGCGCAGCGGCGCAGCGCCGCCGACCGAGACATACGTCGCCGCGGTCACGGCGAGCCCGGCGGCCGCAAGGCCGAGCACCAGCTGGTCGGTGTCCTCGCCCATCACGAGGTGCTTGCCCTCGCGCACCACATCCCTGACGTCGCCGAACACGAACAGGTCGCCCGCGACGGTGCCGGACAGGCTTGCGACGTCGTCGGCATTGCCGGTCACGAGGCCGGTGGCGAATCCCTTGGCGAAATGCGTGGTGGATGATTGCTCGGCGCGCGCATCATCGACACGCTTGGTGAGTTCGTCACTGAGCGCGATGTTCTTGTCGCCCGCGAGCGCGACGAAGCTCACCGCAAGGTCAGCGTCGCCTGCGGCGAGTGCCGCCTCGATATTGTCCGAGATCAACGCCGGGTTGTTGCGCAGAACGGAATTGAGCCTGATGTCGGCAAGCGCCGCGGGATCGTCCCGCACAGCGAGCACGGTGCCGGCGTCACGGGCATGCGGCCAAATGGCTGCGCCGACGGCGGCGCTTGCCGCCAGGCCGACCACCGCGAAACTGAGGCGGACCCCGTTCATCCCGCTGAAAACCTCTAGTTTTATTCGCCTTGTTCAAGCCGCTTTGGACATAGTGTGCCGTTTTTGAGACACAACGGCTCCGACCAAAGAAGGGCTTCTCTGGGACGACAAGATTGTGTCGAATTTGCATGAGCAAATGAGCCATCGGGGCTCTAGGAATCAACCGTTCCCGCCAGTATGGTGCGCGGCATTTCGCGATGCCGCATGCTGTTTGCGTCTGCCCGTCGTTGCCATCAAGGTGAGAATATGTCCGACCACGTCGTCCCGCACTTCCATAACGATGCCGGTGTCTCGGTGATCGAGATCGGATCGCAGGAGTTCATGTGCGTGGGCGCCAATCCTCCGTTCGACCATCCGCACGTGTTCCTCGACCTCGGCAACGACAACGAGATCATCTGCCCGTACTGCTCGACGCTCTATCGCTTCGCGCCCGACCTCGCTGCCGGCGAAGCACGCCCGCCGGAATGCGTGCTGAAAGACAAAGTCGCCTGACCGGTCCGTGGCGCTGACGCGAACCGTCATCGTTGCCGGTGCCGGGATCGGAGGACTGACGGCGTCGCTGACCTTGGCGGCACAAGGCTTTCGCGTCGTGGTGCTGGAGAAGGCCGAGCGGCTCGAGGAAGCCGGCGCCGGCCTCCAGCTCTCTCCCAATGCCAGCCGCATCCTGGTCGAGCTCGGGCTCAAGGAACCGTTGGCGCGGCGCGCGGTCACGCCTGAATCCGTCACCATCCTGAGCGCGCGGGCCGGCGGCGAGATCGCCCGGATGCCGCTCGGCCAGGCGGCCGAGTTCCGCGCCGGCGCGCCCTATTGGGTGATCCACCGCGCCGATTTGCAGGCCGCGTTGCAGGCCGCCGTCAACGACCATCCCGATATCGAGCTGCGGCTCGGCTGCCAGTTCGAGGACGTGACCAAGCACGCCAAGGGCCTGACGGTCATGCAGCGCCGCGGCAATTCACGGCAGGAGGAATTGGCCGTCGCGCTGATCGGCGCCGACGGCATCTGGTCGTCGGTGCGCGGACATTTGTTTCCGGATGTACAACCGCAATTCTCCGGCCTGATCGCCTGGCGCGGCACGCTGGACGCAACCGCCCTGCCGCGTGAATACACCGCGCCGCGCGTGCAGCTGTGGATGGGGCCGGACGCCCATCTCGTCGCCTATCCGATCTCGGCCGGACGCCAGATCAATGTGGTCGCGATCGTGTCCGGCACCTGGAACCGGCCGGGCTGGAGTGCGCCCGGCGACATCAACGAGATCAAGCGCGCGTTCGCCACTGCGCGCTGGCCCGCCACGGCGCGGATGCTGATCGGCGCAGTCGACGGCTGGCGCAAATGGGCGCTGTTCACCCTGCCCCATATCGGCCGCTGGAGCGAAGGCGCGGTGACGCTGCTCGGCGACGCCGCGCATGCCATGTTGCCGTTTGCCGCCCAAGGCGCCGGCATGGCGATCGAGGATGCCGCCGTGCTCGCCAAGGCGCTGAGCGACAGCACCGGTGAGAACACCGGAAATATTTCCGCCGCGCTGAAGCGCTACGCGCAGATGCGGCGCGCGCGCGTGGCGAGGGTGCAGCGCATGGCTCGGCAGCAGGGCCGCATCTATCATTTGAGCGGAGCCGCGGCGATCGCGCGCGATCTCGCGATCCGCGCCATCGGACCGGAGCGCATGCTGGCGCGGCAGGACTGGATCTACGACTGGCGCGCCTGAGCGATCGTGCCCTGCGCGCCAACGCGCCCGAAGCGCCGATCTCAGTGGACGAGGCCGCGCGGTGCGCGAGGGCCCTTCGGCGCCGGCGTGGGGGCTACGGGCGCGGCCGGCGGGGTGTCCGGCGGGGCTTCGTGGCACTTGCCCTTGCGCCAGGCCTCTTCCGCAAGCTTCTGCTGGGAGTGGATCGAGATCAGCTCGTTGCGATAGACCATCTCCGAGACCACGGTACCGCCGACGCCGGTCTCCGCCTTGGCCATCAGCCTTTCCTGCTCCGTCGCACGGGACTTGAGGCCCGTGCGCTCGGCCTCGAGCTGCTTGCAGTCATACAGTTCGTATTTGGCGGGATCGGCAAATGCCGACGGCACATTGTCGCCGATCTGCGCGCAGCCGGAAACCGCCGCGGCCGAGACGAGCAGCGTAACGATGGCTGCCGCGCGCAACGGATTTGGGCGGCTTGGGAAACGAACGGACATTCGGCTTTCTTAGTCGGACAGTGTTGAGATTGCCTAAAGCAGCCACCGGTGTCCGGATTGAGGCTCAATCGCGGCGGCGCGCTGCTTATCCCAATGCGGCGCGGCCGACGCAAATGGAATCGCAGGCCGCAAGCTTAAGCCTTTGAAAGCTCACCTGTTAGCACCGGATAATGACAATTCCACTCCGCGCCCAAACGCGCTAGAAATCCGCGCGCCTGGCGCAACGCGGACGTGGCGGAACTGGTAGACGCAAGGGACTTAAAATCCCTCGATGGCAACGTCGTGTGGGTTCGAGTCCCACCGCCCGCACCAGCCTTCGCTCGCTTCGCGAGCTGCGGCTTGGCAAGCCCGGCAACTTCTTCGTCAGCGATGGCTGCCCGCCAGCATCAATCAAACCCCAGTCCGATCCGCCGCTCCTTCTTCCACATCACCCGGCAGCTGTGGCGCTCGCCGTCGATGGCGAGGACGAAGCGATCGGGAAACCACAGCGGCGAGTTGACCTCGATGCAAGCACCTTGAGGCGAGAGATTGCGGACCGTGCAGGGGATCGCCTCGCTGCCGAATTCGATCGCCCCCGACTTGAGGACGCGGCGACGCGAGCCGGCACGCCGCTCGTCGGTTGGCATTGGCTGGTGCGCGTTGGCTGGTGCGGGCCTGGTGGGGTCGTCGGCCATGAACCGGTCGGGGGTACGTACACAGACTGTCACGTTACGGCGCAATACTGACGAGAACCTTAAGGCGCGTCCAGCAGAGCTGGCATGCCAATGCTGTGGCCAAACCGCCTGCGCAGGCACATGCGGTATTGCGATGCTCGCATCACCTCATCGTGTTGTCCGATTGTGGCGGGGTTCACACGCCGCGATCGCCACGGGGTGTAGCCTTCGCGCATTGGAAATTCCGGCCGCGCATGTCGTGGCCGCGGCATTTCGACATCAATTTTGCCCGGAGATCGGCGATGGCGATTGCAAAGGCGCGCGATCATGGCGCCTCCAATCTCGAACACGGTGACGACGCGGCCCATTGCAGCAACGGGCTCAATGTACAGCAATTCCGTGACGCAACGCCCGACGAGCGCGCGATCTACCGGCGATGGATTCGCGGCGTGATCATGGTGTACGGATTGCTGGCACTTGCCGCGGGGGCCGCAGTCTGGATCAACGGCGCCGGCACCGGGCAGACGCAGCTCACCAGCTTGTCCAGTCCGAGCGGCGTGAGATCAGGCCACGCCAATTAGCTGTCGCAAAGAAAAATGGCCGGGACGAGCCCCGGCCATTTGTTTTGCGTCGAGCCGAGGCTTACTCGGACTTGTCGATGTTCCAGAAGATCGGCGTTGCCGGGCCGTCGAGCACGCCGGTCAGCGACTTCCGCCAGGCGCTCGGTCCCTGATACTGGCCGAGCGGAATGTAGATGACCTGCTCGTAGGCTTCCTTCTGAATATCGGCCGCGATCTTCTTCTGCTCGTCGAGCGAAGACGCGCGAACGAAGGCATCCTTCAGCTTCTCGATCTTGGCGTCCTCGGCCCAGCCGAACCAGCCGCCATTCTTGCCCTGCCCGCCAATCGAGAGATTGGCGATCGGGTTGGAGACGTCGGCGCTGACCCAGTTGGTGAAGAACATGTTCCAGCCGCCCTCCTTCGGCGGCTTCTGGCTGGCGCGGCGGGTCACGACAGTCTGCCAGTCGGTCGCTTGCAGGTCGACTTTGAAGCCGGCGTCGCGCAGCTGCTGGGCGACGACAATCGGCTGCGCCTTGAGCGTGGTGACGTCGCCGGGCGCCATGATGACGACGGGCGTGCCGTCATAGCCCGACTCGGCGAGCGCCTTCTTGGCCGCCGCCATGTCGCCGCCCTTCAACAACGTCTCGCCGCCGACATCGGTCGCGAACGGAGTATCACAGATGAAGAACGCGACGCAGGTCTTGTAATATTTGGGATTGCCGATCAGCGCGTCGAGCACCTGCTTCTGGTTGATCGCCAACAGTGCCGCCTGGCGAACCTTGATGTTGTCGAAGGGCGGGTAGAGGAAGTTCATGCGGCCCAGCGTCTGGAAACCGGCCTTGTTCAGCGTATCGATCTTGATGTCCTTGTCGGCTTCCAGGACCGATAGCGTGTCAAGCGACGGGTTCTCCAGGAAATCAATATCGCCGGACTGCAGCGCATTCATCGCGGTCTGGGCGTCGGCCATCGTGACCCACTCGACGCGGTCGACCTTCACCACCTTGCCGCCCGCGGTCCAGCTTGCCGGCTCCTTACGCGGCACGTAATCCTTGTTCTTGACGTAGACCGCCTTCACGCCCGGCTGGAATTCAGCCTGCACGAACTTGAAAGGGCCCGAACCGATCTGCTCCGGAATCGGCTTGTCCGGCGGCGTTTCGGCCAGCCGCTTCGGCATCATGAACGCGACGCGCGACGACGGCTTGCCGATCGACTCCAGCACGAGGCCGTAGGGTTCCTTCAGCTTCAGCGTGATCGTCTTTGCGTCGGTGGCTTCGATGCTCGCCGTGAAGTCCATCAGCTTCTGGCCCATGCCGTCGACCTTGGCCCAGCGCTTCAGCGAAGCGACGCAGTCTTCGGCCGTCACCGGCGCTCCATCGTGCCACTTCAGGCCGTCGCGCAGCGTGAACGTGTAGGTGAGCTTGTCGGAGACCTTCCAGTCCGCCATCTGCGGCTGGATCTTGAAGTTGGCATCCGTCGCCAGCAGCGTGTCGTAGATCATGTAGCCGTGGTCGCGCGTGATATAGGCTGTGGTTAGAATCGGATCGATGACGCGCAGGTCCGAATGCATCACCGCGGTGATGGTCTTGTCCGCGGCCATCGCCTGCGGCGCAAACGACAATTCCTGCGGTGCGAATGACAGCGCAAGCGCCGACAACGCAGCCGCGAGCGTGCGGCGTTTCCAACGCGAGATAGGGAACATGCAAATCTCTCCTGACGTGTAACTGGTCAAAGCCGGCTTATTCGTTATGCATGCGGTCCGTTATTTAGGCGAACTAACATGCTGTATGGCTTGTGAAATCGAGACTTGCACCAAGCGCCAAGCGCGTCAATCGGTTTCGATCCGGATCGGACGTACACAAACGAATGAGGCCGCGGGCCGGATTTTGGCTTTACAAAATCGTCGGCGGAGATTTTCGTGAGCGCCGCGCGATGCCGGCGCCGTCAGAACAACAAGAGAGAACAACGATGAACCCCGCCAATCTCCCCTTTGACTCCGAAGCGATGCTGCAGGGCCTGCGCAGCTGGGTGGAATGCGAGAGCCCGACCTGGGACGCGGCTGCGGTCGAGCGCATGCTCGATCTCGCCGCGCGCGAGATGGCGGTCATGGGTGCGACGATCGAACGCATCGCCGGACGCCAGGGCTTTGCCGGCTGCGTCCGCGCCCGCTTTCCGCATCCGAAGCAGGGTCAGCCCGGCATCCTGATATCAGGCCATCTCGACACCGTGCACCCGGTCGGCACCATTGAGAAGCTCAAATGGCGCCGCGAAGGCAACAAATGCTTCGGGCCCGGCATCTTCGACATGAAGGGCGGCAACTATCTGTCGATCGAGGCCATCAGGCAATTGGCCCGCGCGTCCTTCACGACGCCGTTGCCGATCACCGTGCTGTTCACACCCGATGAAGAGGTCGGCACACCGTCGACGCGCGACATCATCGAGGCGGAAGCCGCGCGCAACAAATATGTGCTGGTGCCGGAGCCCGGCCGGCCGAACAACGGTGTCGTCACCGGCCGCTACGCGATCGCGCGCTTCAATCTGGAAGCCACCGGCAAGCCGAGCCATGCCGGCGCGACGCTGTCCTCCGGCCGCTCCGCGATCCGCGAAATGGCCCGTCAAATCATCGCCATCGACGGCATGACCACCGAGGACTGCACCTTCTCGGTCGGCATCGTGCATGGCGGCCAGTGGGTCAATTGCGTCGCCACGACCTGCACCGGCGAAGCGCTCAGCATGGCCAAGCGGCAGGCCGATCTCGATCGCGGCGTCGAACGCATGCTGGCGCTGTCCGGCACCGCCAACGACGTAACCTTCAAGGTGACGCGCGGCGTCACGCGCCCGGTGTGGGAGCCGGATGCCGGCACCATGGCTCTATACGAAAAGGCAAAGGGCCTTGCGGCCGGGATGGGCCTCGATCTTCCGCACGGCAGCGCCGGCGGTGGATCGGACGGCAACTTCACCGGTGCGATGGGCATCCCCACGCTCGATGGTCTCGGCGTTCGCGGCGCCGATGCACATACGCTCAACGAGCATATCGAGGTCGACAGCCTGGCCGAGCGCGGCCGCCTGATGGCGGCGCTGCTGGCGACGCTGGACTGATTGCACTGCACAACACGTTGGCACTGCCGGATCGAAATTTAGCCTTGTCCAATTTTAAGGCTTCGCCTACGGTCCGGCCGTCCAACGCGACGATGCGGGAGAGATCGAGGCGACAACATTCGTGTTGTCAGCTTCGGCGCCGATGGAGCAACCGCCCCGGAAACTCTCAGGCAAAAGGACTGTATCGTCAGGACGATCTGGAGAGAGACGGACATGGCCGCAGATCAAGGGCCGTGACGTCCACCGAAGGGGATAGTTCGCGTCCGGGCCCCGGCCCGGTGCGGATCAAGCTCTCAGGTACCGTGACAGATGGGGCGTCGAAACACCCGGTTTCACCGGTGGTTCGGCGACTCTAACAACACGGGAGCCTGAAGACCATCATGCCTCACATTGCGATCATTGGCGCCGGCATCACCGGCGTGACGACGGCCTATGCCCTGCTCGAACGCGGCTACAAGGTGACTGTGCTCGACAGGCATCGCTACGCCGCGATGGAAACCTCATTCGCCAATGGCGGACAGTTGTCCGCCAGCAACGCCGAAGTCTGGAACAGCGCGGCGACCATTCTCAAGGGGCTGCGCTGGATGCTGAGAAGCGACGCGCCGCTCTTGATGAACCCGAAGCCGAGCTGGCACAAATATTCCTGGATCGGCGAGTTCGTCGGTGGCATCGCGCGCTATCGCAGCAACACCATCGAGACCACGCGGCTCGCCATCGAAGCGCGCAAGCATCTGTTCTCGATCGCCGAGCGCGAGAACATCGCCTTCGATCTCGAACGCCGCGGCATCCTGCACGTCTATCACGACAAGGCCGGCTTCGAGGCAGGCCTGCGGGTCAACACCTTGCTGCAGCAAGGCGGGCTCGACCGCCGGCCGGTGACACCGGACGAGATCCGCAGCATCGAACCCGCGCTGCAAACCGCCTGCTATGGTGGCTTCTTCACGCCGTCCGACGCCACCGGCGATATCCACAAGTTCACGCGCGGCCTCGCCGAGGCTTGTGCGCGGCGCGGCGCGAGCTTCATCCATGAGGCCGACGTCGACACGGTCGCGCGCGGCGACGACGGCTTCCGCATCGGCTGGAACGAAACCGCGTCGCACGATGCCGAGCCCGCGACGCGGCACGAATTGCAGGCCGACGGCCTCGTGATTTGCGCGGGCGTGGCGAGCCGCCGCTTCGCGGGCTTACTCAACGACCGCGTCAACGTCTATCCGGTGAAGGGCTATTCGATCACGGTGCAGCTCGATGCGCCGCAAAGCCGGGACGCCGCGCCGACCGTCAGTCTGCTCGACGAAGCCGCCAAGATCGTCACCAGCAGGCTCGGCGCCGACCGCTTCCGCATTGCCGGCACCGCCGAGTTCAACGGCTTCAACCGCGATATCAGGGCCGACCGCATCCAGCCGCTGGTGGATTGGGTGCGCCATCATTTCCCCGGGGTCGATACATCCAAAGTCGTGCCGTGGGCGGGGCTGCGTCCGATGATGCCGAACATGATGCCGGTGGTGCGCGCCGGCCGGATTCCAGGCGTGTTCTACAACACCGGCCACGGTCATCTCGGCTGGACGCTATCCGCCGCGACCGCGCAGATGGTCGCAGGCGCGATCGACGACTGGCGCGATCTCGATACGCCGCCGATGGCGCCGGCGTTCGGTCGCGGGCTCGACGATGTACCTGCCAATGCTCGCAAGGCTGAAATCAATCCACCTTCCAGTGGACTGCTTCGCACGTCATCGGAGGACTAATCACACCAGCAGGACCGACTAGCTGCACCGCAAAAACCGCAGCACCGATGGCACGGGACTTGCTCAACTTCTACCCTGTGTTTGCTACCATCTGTGCTACGGTCCGGTGTGCAACGGTCCCGCTGGGGACTTCATCGACCACAACCCAACGGATCCAATTTGCTCGGATATCTGCTTCGCCGCATCCTCGCCGCCATTCCCGTGATGGGCGTGGTGGCCCTGTTCGTGTTCCTGCTGCTGCGGCTGACGCCGGGCGACCCCGCCGCCATCCTCGCCGGCGACAATGCGACGCCGGAACAGCTTGAACGCATCCGGACCTCGCTCGGTCTCAACGAGCCGATCTACATCCAGTTCTACACCTGGGTCGCGAAGCTGCTGCATGGCGACCTCGGCGTCTCGCTGATCTCGAACAAGCCGATCCTCGAGATGATCGGCCCGCGCCTCGAACCGTCGATCTCGGTCGCGCTCGCCACCATCATCCTCTCGATCCTGGTCGCAGTGCCGCTCGGCGTCATTGCGGCATGGAAGCACGGCACCTGGATCGACCGCTGCGTGATGGGGCTGTCGGTGCTCGGCTTCTCGGTGCCGGTGTTCGTGATCGGCTATGTGCTGATCCAGGTGTTTGCGATCTACCCGTTCCGCTGGGTCCCGGTGCAGGGCTTCAAGAGCATCTCGGCCGGCTTCGGTCCGTTCTTCGAACGCATCATCCTGCCGACCTGCACCCTCTCCTTCATCTATGTCGCGCTGATCGCGCGCATGACGCGGGCCTCGATGCTTGACGTGTTGGGTGAGGACTACGTCCGCACCGCGCGCGCCAAGGGCATCGGCGAGACCGGCGTGCTGCTGCGCCATGCGCTGCGCAACGCCGCGGTCCCGGTCATCACCGTGATCGGCTCCGGCTTCGCGCTCTTGATCTCCGGCGTCGTCGTCACCGAAAGCGTGTTCAACCTGCCCGGCATCGGCCGCCTCACCGTCGACGCGGTGCTGGCGCGCGACTATCCGGTGATCCAGGCGATGATCTTGTTGACGTCGGGCATCTATGTCGCAGTCAATCTCTTGATCGACGTCGCCTACACCCTGCTCGATCCTCGTATCCGGTACTGAGCAATGGCGATCGAAACCCTTCCCGAAGCCTCGATTCCCGTCACCCGGCCGTTCCGCGTCAAGTTCGGCTTCCTGACCTCGACGCCGATCATCGCGGTTGCGACGATCTGTCTTGCCCTCATCATCCTGATGGCGATCTTCGCGCCGCTCCTTGCGCCGCATGATCCACTCTTGCTGACGCCGTCGCAGCGACTGAAGCCGTCGAGCGCGCAATATCTGCTCGGCACCGACGCCTATGGACGCGACCTGTTGTCGCGCGTCATCTACGGCGCGCGGATCTCGCTGGTGATCGGGCTCGGCGCCGCCGTCTGCTCGATCGCCATCGGGCTCGTGATCGGCCTGGTCGCCGGCTTCTTCCGCTGGGTCGATGCGGTGATGATGCGCGTGATGGACGGCCTGATGGCGATTCCCGCCATCCTGCTTGCGATCGCCGTGGTGTCGCTGTCCGGCGCCAGCATCTGGACCGTGATGGTCGCGATCACCATCCCCGAGATCCCGCGGGTGGCGCGGCTGGTGCGCTCGGTGGTGCTGACCGCACGCGAGGAGCCCTATGTCGAGGCCGCGATCTCGCTCGGCTCCAGCCTGCCCAAGATCATGTGGCGGCATCTGATGCCGAACACGATCGCGCCGCTGATCGTGCAAGGCACCTATGTCTGCGCATCCGCGATCCTGACCGAGGCGATCCTGTCGTTCCTCGGCGCCGGCATCTCGCCGGAAACGCCGACCTGGGGCAACATCATGGCCGAGGGCCGCGCCTTCTTCCAGGTCAAGCCGTCGCTGATCTTCTGGCCGGGACTGCTGCTCTCGATCGCCATTCTCAGCATCAATCTGATCGGCGACGCCGCCCGCGACGCGCTCGATCCCCGCATGAAGCAGCGTGAGGGCAAGTGACGGCTTCAGCGCTTCTGAAGCCGTCATTGCGGGGCGATGCGAAGCATCGAACCTCAGATGCGCAGTGCGCATCGGGGAATCTCGAGATTCCGGGTCTGGTGCTGGCGCACCATCCCGGAATGACATTGGATAGTTCCCGTTGCTTCGCTCCTCACAGCCGCGCCAAGAGAGCCTGACATGACCAACGTCGTCCTCGACATCAACAACCTCGTCGTCGGCCTCGGCCGCAAGGCCGATGCGCACCGTATCATCGACGACCTCTCGCTAAGGGTGCACGAGGGCGAGACGCTGTGCCTGGTCGGCGAAAGCGGCTCGGGCAAGTCGGTGACCTCCCTGACCACGATGGGCCTGTTGCAGAAGGGCACGCTGGTGCCGTCGGGCGGCAGCGTCAAACTGGTCGGCGAGGAGCTGCTGACCGCCACCGACCGGCGGCTGCGCCAGTTGCGCGCCACGCGGATGGCGATGATCTTCCAGGAGCCGATGACCGCGCTCAATCCTGTCGTGCCGGTCGGACGCCAGATCGACGAGGTGCTGCGCGCTCATACCGATCTCGACGCCCGCGCGCGGCGCCAGAAGATTTTGGCAATGATGGAGCATGTGCGGCTGCCAGACGTGCAGCGCATCTTCTCCTCCTACCCTCACCGCCTCTCCGGCGGCCAGCGCCAGCGCATCATGATCGCGATGGCGCTGGTTCTGGAACCGAAGCTCCTGATCGCCGACGAGCCGACCACGGCACTTGACGTTACTACCCAGAAGCAGATCCTCACGCTGATCCGCGACCTGCAACGCGATCACGGCACCGCTGTTCTGTTCATCACCCACGACATGGGCGTGGTGGCGGAGATCGCCGACCGCGTCGCGGTGATGCGCCACGGAAGGCTGGTCGAGGCCGGCCCGCTGCAGGAGGTGCTGCGCACGCCGAAGATGGAGTACACCCGCAACCTCCTGTCCTCGGTGCCGAGCCTCGTGCCGCGCGCGCCACGCCCCGACACGAAAGAGCCGGTGGTGCTGGAAGCCAACGAGCTCAGCAAGGTCTACCGGGAGCGCTCGCTGTACGGCAAGGCCCGCGAGGTCTCCGCCGCCAGCAACGTCACGCTGACGCTGCGCAAGGGCCGCACGCTCGGCATCGTCGGCGAAAGCGGCTCCGGAAAATCCACGGTGGCGCGCTGCATCGTCCGCCTGATCGATCCGACCTCCGGCGGCGTGCGGCTTGCCGGCCGCGAGATCTCCGAGCTGTCGCGGCGGCTGTTGCAGCCGCATCGCCAGAAGATCCAGATCATCTTCCAGGACCCCTACCGCTCGCTCAATCCGCGCGTCACCGTCGGCGAGAGCATCGCGGAGGGCCCGATCAATTACGGCATGCCGCGCAAGGATGCGCTGGCACGGGCCCGCGAGCTGCTCGAGCTGGTCCATTTGCCGCCCGACGCGATCTCGCGCTACCCGCACCAGTTCTCCGGCGGCCAGCGCCAGCGCATCGCGATCGCACGTGCGCTGGCGCTCGATCCCGACGTGCTGGTGGCGGACGAAGCGGTGTCCGCGCTCGACGTCTCGGTGCAGGCGCAGGTTCTGGAGCTGCTCGACGAAATCCAGCGGCGGCTGGGCATCGCGCTGCTGTTCATCACGCATGATTTGCGCGTCGCCGCCCAGATCTGCGACGACGTCGCCGTGATGCAGCGCGGCCGTGTCGTGGAACAGGGACCGGCGGCGGAGGTGCTGACCAACCCGCAGCAGGCCTACACCCGCGCGCTGCTCGATGCGGCGCCGGGCCGCGGCTGGGATTTTGCGAACTTCCGTCCCGTTTCGGAAGCCATTGTGGCAACGGCCTAGGTCTTTAATTGTCCCGTAGCCCGGATGGAGCCAACGGGTCGCGCGAACGCGCGCCCGATGACAGGCTCCGCGAAATCCGGGGCGATCGATCCGGCGCGCAGGTCCCCGGATTGCGCTTCGCTTCATCCGGGCCACCACGGCGCTCCGCTCGCAATGACGGACTGCGCTGAGGGCATGCAAATCCGGCAGTGCTCCGCGGCTTGCGCTTGGCGCGACGACACGCTTAACGTCGCGCGCGAGAGCATGACCTGGAAGGTGGGCACTGGTTTTCCCGAAAGATCGCGCTCCAACCAACGAGGCCGGATCGTGGTGCGAACCATTCCAGTCGCACCTTGATCGAAGAAACGTATCGAGACCAACTTGATGACCCGCATTGCCGTTGGCGGCTTCCTGCACGAGACCAACACCTTCGCACCGACGAAGGCAACCTATGACGACTTCGTGCATGGCGGCGGCTGGCCGTCGATGACGCGCGGCGCCGAGGTGCTCAAGGTGATGCGCAACATCAATGCCGGCCTCGCCGGCTTTGTCGAGGCGGCGGAAGCCAATGGCTGGGAGCTGGTGCCGACGATTGCGACCGGCGCGACCCCGTCGGCACATGTGACGAAGGATGCCTTCGAGCGGATCGTCAAGGACATGGTCGACGGCATCGTCGCCGCCGGGCCGATCGATGGCGTCTATCTCGACCTGCACGGCGCCATGGTGACCGAGCACTATGACGACGGCGAAGGCGAAGTCCTCGCCCGCGTGCGCAAGGCGATCGGCAAGGACGTTCCGCTGGTTGCGAGCCTCGATCTGCATGCGAACGTCTCGCCCGAGATGATCGAACATGCCGATGCACTGATCGCCTACCGCACCTATCCGCATGTCGACATGGCCGACACCGGCCGCGCCTGCGCCAGGCATTTGGCCCTGTTGCTCAAATCCGGGCAACGTCTCGCCAAGGCGTTCCGGCAGCTGCCGTTCCTGATCGCGATCAGCTGGCAATGCACCAACGACCAGCCGGCCAAGGGCATCTATCAGAAGCTTGCGGCGCTCGAGAGCGACGCGGTTCCGACGCTGTCGTTTGCGTTCGGCTTTCCCGCCGCCGATATCAGGGACTGCGGCCCGAGCGTATTCGCCTATGGCCGGACCCAGGCCGATGCCGACGCCGCCGCCGACAGCATCGCCGCGCTGGTCGAAAGCCACGAGAACGATTTCGACGGCCCGATCCATACGCCCGACGAGGGCGTGCGGCTGGCGATGAAGCTAGCGGCATCGGCGTCGAAGCCGATCGTGATCGCCGATACCCAGGACAATCCCGGCGCCGGCGGCAATTCCGACACCACGGGCATGCTGCGTGCGCTGGTGCGCAACGGAGCAAGTGCCGCCACCGGCGTGATCTGCGACCCGCAATCGGCGCGCGCGGCGCACGCGGCCGGCGTCGGTGCGACGGTCACGCTCGATCTCGGCGGCAAGTCCGGTATTCCGGGCGATGCGCCTTACCGCGAGACCTTCCTCGTCGAGAAGCTTTCCGACGGCCGGTTCGTCGCGCCGGGGCCATTCTACGGCGGCCGCGACATGGATATGGGACCTTCGGCCTGCCTGCGGATCGGCGACGTGCGCGTGGTGGTCGGCTCCTACAAGGCGCAGCTTGCGGACCAGGCGATGTACCGCTATGTCGGCATCGAGCCGACCACGCAGAAGATCCTGGTCAACAAGAGCTCGGTGCATTTCCGCGCCGATTTCGAGCCGATCGCCGAAAAGCTGCTGATCTGCGCCGCGCCCGGGCCGATGCCCGCCGATCCCGCCACGCTGCCGTGGAAACATTTGCGGCCGGGCATTCGTATCAAGCCTAACGGCCCGACTTTCACACCCGCCTCCCCATCACGCACAAACGGATAGAGACCATGCCGACCATTGAGCGCATCGACAGTTTTGCCGACGAACTCACCGCCATCAGACGGGATCTGCATGCGCATCCCGAGATCGGCTTCGAGGAGGTGCGGACGTCGGGCATCGTCGCCGAGAAGCTGACGAGCTGGGGCATCGAAGTGCATCGCGGCCTCGGCGGGACCGGCGTGGTCGGCGTGCTCAAGGGCAAGGGCAACAGCACCAAGAAGATCGGCCTGCGCGCCGACATGGACGCGCTGCCGATGGAAGAGAACACCAACCTGAAGTGGCGCTCGACCATTCCCGGCCGCTTCCATGGCTGCGGCCATGACGGCCACACCACGATGCTGCTCGGCTCGGCGCGTTATCTCGCCGAGACCCGCAATTTCGACGGCACCGTGCACTTCATCTTCCAGCCGGCCGAGGAAGGCCTCGGCGGCGCGCGCGCCATGATCAAGGACGGCCTGTTCAAGCAGTTCCCCTGCGACGAGGTCTACGGCCTGCACAACGCGCCCGACCTCAACCATGGCGAGATCGCGATCCTGCCGGGCCCGGCGATGGCCGCAGCCGACTTCTTCGACATTAGGATCCAGGGCTATGGCGCCCATGGCGCGATGCCGGAGCGCTCCAAGGACGCGGTGGTGATCGCCATGACGCTCGGACAGGCGTTGCAGTCGATCGTCAGCCGCAACGTCGATCCGCTGCAGGCTGCGGTGCTGTCGATCACCCAGATCCATTCCGGTTCGGCCTACAACGTCATTCCCGGCGACGCCTGGATGTGCGGCACGGTGCGCTGCTTCTCCGAGGAGATCCGCGCGCTGATCCGCAAGCGCATGCGCGAGATCGCTGCCGGCTTTGCCGCCGCGTATGGCGCCGAGATCTCGGTCGAGATCCGCGACGGCTTCAGCGTGCTGGTCAATCAGGAAGAGCAGTCCCGCGTGGTCGAGGACGTCGCGCGAACTGTGGTTGATCCGGCCAAGGTGATCACCCGCTCGACGCCCAAGATGGGCAGCGAGGATTTCGCAGACATGATGCAGGCTGTTCCCGGTGCGTATTTCTGGGTCGGCCACGATGGTTCAGTGCCCGTGCACAATCCCGGTTACGTTCTCGACGACAAGATCCTGCCGATCGGCGCCAGCATGTTCGCGCGCATCATCGAGAAACGCATGCCGGTAGGTGCGCATGCATAAGCCGAAAGCGGACGCCATCACATCGCTGCACGATCTCTCCGCCGTCGACCTGCTCGCCGGCTATCGTGCCAAGCAGTTCTCGCCCTCCGAGGTGCTGGAGGAAATCATCTCCCAGGTCGCGACCTGGGAGCCGCACATCAAGGCGCTCTACCTGTACGACCCGGATGGAGCGCGCAAAGTCGCCAAGGCGTCGACCGAGCGCTGGCAGCAGGCCGAGCCGGCCGGCACGCTCGACGGCGTGCCCGTCACCATCAAGGACAACGTCGCGACCAAGGGCCAGCCGGTGCCGCTGGGTGCTGCGAGCGTCAAGCTCACGCCTGCGGAAAAGGATGCGCCACCCGCCGCGCGGTTGCGCGAAGCCGGCTGCGTGATCTTCTCCAAGACCACGATGCCAGATTACGGCATGCTGTCGTCCGGGCTGTCGTCGTTCCATCCCCTGACCCGCAATCCCTGGGATGTCAGCAAGAACCCCGGCGGTTCGAGCGCCGGCGCTGGCGCGGCCGGCGCCGCCGGCTACGGGCCGCTGCATCTCGGCACCGACATCGGCGGCTCGGTGCGGCTGCCGGCCTCCTGGTGCGGCCTCGTCGCGCTGAAGCCGAGCCTCGGCCGCGTGCCGATCGACCCGCCCTATGTCGGCCGCGTCGCCGGGCCGATGACCCGCACCGTCGACGACGCCGCGCTGATGATGAGCGTGCTGTCGCGCCCCGACCGCCGCGACGGCATGAGCCTGCCGGCGCTGGAAGTGAACTGGAAGGCGCTGGAGAAGTCGCCGCGCAAGCTGCGTATCGGGCTGATGCTCGATGCCGGATCCGGCCAGAAGGTCGAGAAGGAAGTCCGCGAGGTCGTGGTCAAGGCGGCCAAGGCGTTCGAGTCCGCCGGCGCCGTGATCACTGAGATCGACGGCATCCTGACGCCCGAGATGCTCGAAGGCCTCGATAATTTCTGGCGGGCGCGGACCTGGGACGAGCTGTCGAAATTGTCCGAGGCCGAGCGCGGCAAGACCCTGCCCTACATCCTCAACTGGGCCGAGGCCGGCGCCAAACTCTCCGGCGTCGATGTGGTGCGCGGCTTCAACCAGACGATGGCGATCCGCGCGGCCGCCGCAAAACTGTTCTGTGAGGTCGACTATGTGATCTCGCCGGTGTCGCCGGTGGTGAACTTCCCGGCGGAGTTTGCAGCACCACTCAACGACCCCGCGAAGCCGTTCGAGCACATCTGCTTTACCGTGCCGTGGAATATGTCGGAAAATCCGGCGCTGTCGATCAACGCCGGCTACGACAAGAAGGGCTTTCCGATCGGCGTCCAGATCATCGGCCGCCGGTTCGACGACATCGGCGTGCTCGGCATGGGCAAGGCATTCGAAGGCCTGCGCGGCCCGCAGAAGCCGTGGCCCGCGCCACCGAAGAAGTAGCGCCTCAACGCAAGTGCGGATGCGCGGAGCCAACCTCGCGCATCCGACTTCTTCACAAGGGATGATTGCCGGGTTAACTGAATGGAGACGCGCGCCAGCGCCGTTCATTCAAGAAAACCGAGAGGAAATCATCCCCATGGCGTATGAGACGATCAAGTACGAGGTCGCCGAGCAGATCCTGACCATCACGCTGAACCGGCCCGACAAGCTCAACGCCTTCAACGCCACGATGCAGCAGGAGCTGATCGACGCGTTCGACAAGGCCGACAAGGACGACGACGTCAGGGCGATCATCGTGACCGGCGAAGGCCGCGGCTTCTGCGCCGGCGCCGATCTCTCCTCCGGCGCCAATACGTTCGACCGCGACGCGCGGCGCGGCCCGGTCAAGCGCAACGCCGACGGCAGCGTCGACTACAGCGATCCGCAGGTCCGCGACGGCGGCGGCCAGGTGACGCTGCGGATATTCAAGTGCCTGAAGCCCGTGATCGCCGCGGTGAACGGCCCGGCGGTCGGCATCGGCGTCACCATGCAGCTCGCGATGGATATCCGCATTGCCTCCGAAGCCGCGCGCTTCGGCTTCGTGTTCTCCCAGCGCGGCATCGTGCCGGAGGCCGCTTCGAGCTGGTTCCTGCCGCGCATCGTCGGCATCTCGCAGGCGCTGGAGTGGTGCTACTCGGGCCGCGTG
Organism: Bradyrhizobium sp. USDA 4461; assembly: GCF_054055655.1. Lineage (NCBI taxonomy): Bacteria > Pseudomonadati > Pseudomonadota > Alphaproteobacteria > Hyphomicrobiales > Nitrobacteraceae > Bradyrhizobium > Bradyrhizobium sp. USDA 4461. The sequence continues at coordinate 5,682,909 of NZ_JBSRXM010000001.1, read as the reverse complement.
TTCCCGGCGCAGGAAGCGCTCGCCGGCCGGCTGGTCAGCAAGGTGGTGCCGCCGGACGAGCTGCTGCCGACCGCGCGCGCGCTCGCCAAGGAGTTCGCGGCCAAGACCGCGCCGGTTTCGGTGGCGCTGATCCGCCAGATGATGTGGCGCATGATGGGCGCCGACGATCCGATGGAAGCGCACAAGGTCGACAGCCGCGGCATCTATGCCCGCGGCCGCTCCGAGGACGTCAAGGAAGGCGTGGTGTCGTTCCTGGAAAAGCGCCCGGCGCAGTTCAAGAACAAGGTCTCGTCCGACATGCCGGACTATTTCCCATGGTGGCAGGAGCGCGACTATAAGTGAGCGAACGGCGTCACGCGGCGTCACCATCTGACGGCGTCGTCCTGCTGCACGGCATCAGCAGGACGGCGCGTTCGTTTCGCAGGATGGAGCTGGCACTCAACGACGCCGGCTTCGCCACCCTCAATCTCGACTATGACAGCCGGCGCAAGCCGCTCGATGCGCTGGCCGAGGACATCCACCCGCCGCTCGATCGCTTCGCGCGGAACCTCGATGGCGCCGTGCATGTCGTCTGCCATTCGATGGGTGGCCTTCTGGCCCGCGTCTATCTGGCACGGCATCGCCCCACGCGGCTCGGCCGCGTCGTGATGCTGGGCACACCGAACGGCGGCAGCGAGATCGCAGACCGCCTGAAGAACCTCGCCCCCTATCGCGCCTTCTTCGGCCCGGCCGGCCAGCAGCTCGTCACCCGCCGCGATGCCGCGACCAGCGCACTGCTGCCGCCGATCGATTATGAGGCCGGCATCATCGCCGGCAACCGCTCGGTCTATCCGATCACGTCGATCGGCCTGCCGCGGCCGCATGACGGAAGGGTGTCGGTCGCCAACACCAGGCTCGACGGCATGGCCGATCACATCGTGATCCGCACCTCGCACCCCTGGCTGGTGCGCAACCACGAGGCGATCGCGCAGACGATTGCCTTCTTGCGAGACGGGACGTTCGCAAGGATGCGCTGATCAGGCGGCCCTGATGCTGCCGATGAAGCTCTCGACGTGGCCCCGCATCCGCGCCGACTGGCGCGACAGGTCCTGGGAAGCCTCAAGCACCTGGCCCGCAGCCGCTCCCGATTCTTCCGCCGCGCCTGTGACTGCGCCGATATTGGCCGAGATGTCGCCGGTGCCCTTGGCCGCATGCTGAACATTGCGCGCGATCTCCTGGGTCGCCGCGCCCTGCTCTTCAACCGCGCTTGCGATCGATGAGGCGATCTCGTTGATCTCGTCGATCGTGACCGTCATGCTCCGGATCGCGGTCACGACGTCGCCTGACGTCGCCTGGATCGCGCCGATCTGCGCCCGGATATCGTCGGTCGCTTTCGCGGTCTGTTCTGCTAGCGTCTTGACCTCGGCGGCGACAACGGCAAAGCCGCGGCCGGCGTCACCGGCGCGGGCCGCCTCGATGGTGGCGTTGAGCGCCAGCAGATTGGTCTGGCTCGCGATCTCGCTGATCAGCTTGACGACGTCGCCGATTTTCTCCGCCGCGGCGGACAGCCCCTGCACCGTCTCATTGGTGCGCCGCCCGTCGGCTGCGGCACGCTGCGCGATCTGCGCCGACTGCGTCACCTGCCGCCCGATCTCGCCGACCGAGCCCGACAACTGCTCGGTTGCAGCAGCGACCGTCTGCATGTTGCTGGACGCTGCCTGCGTCGCGCCGGCAACATTGGCGGCCTGCTCGCTGGTCTCGCCGGCGCTGCGGCTCATCAGCGCAGCCGTCGCCTCGAGCTGGGCCGACGCCGATATCACCGCGTCGATGACCGTACCGATGTCATCGTGGAACCGGTTGGTGAGGTCGTCGACGCGCGCAACGCGGGCCGCGCGCTGGTTGGCGGCCTCACTATCCTTCGCGGCGAGCTCGGCGGAGCGGATCATGCTTTCCTTGAAGAACCGCACCGCGCGCGCCATCACGCCGATCTCGTCGCCGCGATCGGTGGCGTCGACCTCGAGATCGAGATGTCCTTCCGCCAGCCCGGTCATGTTGCCGGCCAGCGTGTTGATCGGCACAGTGATGCTGCGTGCCATCGCCAGCACGGCGAGCGATCCCGCAAGCAGCGCCAGCAGCATCATTCCGGCGACAACGCCGAGGCTCATGGTCGCCTCTGTCTTCTTGTCGGCCATCAGGCGCGACAATTCGACGGCAAGGCCGTCCTCGACCGTCTTGAGCATATCGATCCGGACGGTGGCGGCGTCGAACCAGGATTTGCTGTCGAGCGACTTTAAGTCGCCCGCGAGCCCGCCCTGCTCCACCGTCTTGCGCATGGCATTGAATGTATCGATGGCGCCGCCCGACAGCGTTCGGGTGAACAGCTCTCGCGCCTCCCGCGACGCGACGGCGCGGAACGCACTGAAGAAACTCTCCTGGGCCGCCGCAAGTCCAACCGCGCGGACGTAGAGCTGCGGCTCGAAGTGGCCCGCAGCGATGCCGCCGGCGACGGCAGCACGCTCCTGCCCGGCGCGCTCCTTGCCTTCGATCAGATTGGCATAGGCGGCGATAGATTTCGAAATCTCGTCGTCGCCGCTGAGCTTCGCAATGCCGGTGATCACCGTGATCAGTCGGCCGATCGTATCGGTCAAGTAACCGACCGCCGCCGGTGGCGTGATCGCGAGCCCATCGATGTCGGTGCGGCGTTGGCCGAGCTGACCGATGGCATCTTGCGCCGCCTGCGCGGCCGCGGCCAGATCCCCGGTTCCCGACTGTTTGAGATCCACGAGCGCTGACTCGGCGGTCGTCCGCTCCGCATCGGTGCGCTTGCGCTGCTCACCAAGCTCGCCGCGCATCTGCGCGCCTTTGCTGCCGAGATAGGCCGACGACAGGCCGCGCTCGCGCTGCAGCTCGTGCACCAACCGGCTGAGCCTGCCGACGCCCTCGGCGACCGGCTGCATCCGGGCGATGTCTGAACGAACCGACCATTTCGCCGAGATGTCGTAGATTGCCAGCGCCGCAAACGCGATCAGCGGCAGCAAGGCGGAGAACGCAATGCGATAGAGTATCCTGGTGTTCTTCAACATGATTCAACCCCCGGTTGGATCATGCCTACATCCGATTGGTAAAAAAGCCCTGCGGCGGCGCCGCCGAAGTTTTTGGCAGGCGCTGCGCAGAACGCGTGCAAAGGACGTAGTTCTACCGAGTGATTAGCGCCACCCGCCCGATCGCCTTGCGTTCAATCAACAGCCGCATCGCTTTCGCGTAGTCCTCCAGCGGCAGCCGGTGTGAGATATTTGGCCGCACCCGGCCGGCCTCGGCCCATTCGCTCAGCGCCTTGAACCTGACCTCGCCGAGCGCCGGATCCTTGCGCACCGCCTCGCCGGCGCGAACGCCGAGCACGCTCGCGCTCTTGATCATCAACAGATTGGTGCGGGCGAGACCGATGCCGCCGGTGAAGCCGACGACGAGAATCCGCGCGCCCCAGTTGATGCAGCGCATCGAGTTCTCGAACACCTCGCCGCCGACCGGATCGAACACGACATCGGCGCCGCGGCCGTCGGTGAGGCGCTTGACCGCATCACGGAACGGCTCGCGCGCATAGAGCACGAGATGATCCGCGCCACGTTGTTTCGCGATCGCAAGCTTCTCCTCGCTGGAGGCCGCCGCGATCACGGTGGCGCCGAGCAGCTTGCCGATCTCGACCGCGGCAAGTCCGACGCCGCCGCCGGCGCCATGCACCAGCAGCACCTCGCCCGGCTTGATCTGCCCGCGGTCGATCAGCGCATGATATGCGGTGCCGTGCGCGGCAAGAAAGGTCGCGCCTTCCGCATAGTCGAAGGTCGACGGCACCGGCACGAGTTGCGACGGCACCGCGACAGTCTCGTCGCAATAGGCGCCGAACCGCATCTTGACGATCACCCTGTCGCCGACGGAGACACCGGATGCCCCATTGACCTCGACGACATCGCCGGCGGCTTCCGAGCCCGGCGTGAAGGGCAGCGGCGGCTTGAGCTGGTACTCGCCGGCGGCCATCAGGATGTCGGGGAAATTGATCCCCGCGGCGCGGATCGCAACGCGCACCTGCCCCGGCTGCAACGGCACCGAGGCGAAGGTCTCCAGTTGAAGGCGCTCGGGCGGCCCGAGCTCGCGGCAAACGACGGCTTTCGGCATCAGGCGGCTCGCGCCTTGAGGCGGGCCAGCGCCTCGCGGATCAGCGGCAGGCGGTCGTTGCCGAAATACATGTCGGTCTTGTCGAGATAGATCGTGGGCGAGCCGAAACCGCCGCGCGCCATCACCTCCTCGGTGTTGGCCTTGAGCTGATCCTTGATCGCCTGGTCGCCGATGCCGGCGAAGAACTGCGCCGGGTCGATCCCGAGCCTGGTGCAGATCTCGCTCAGCACCGCATCCTGCGAGATGTCCTTGTCATCGCCCCAATAGGCCTCGAACACCGCGCGCGCGAACGGCACCATTTTCTCGTTGCCGAGAAGGATGCAGCCGCGCATGGCCTTGACGCTGTTCACCGGAAACACCGTCGGCGGCATCTTGATCGCAAGCCCCGCCGAGCGCGCCCAGTCGGCGAGATCCTTCTTCATGTAGCGCGCCTTCAGCGGCACCGGCTTCTCACGCTGGGCGTAGACCGACGGATTGACGGTGTTGAAGATGCCGCCGACCAGGATCGGTCGCCAGGCGATATCAACGTCGAACTCCTTCGCGAGCGGCTGGATGTTGTGCCAGGCGAGGTAAGTCCACGGGCTGGAACAGTCGAAGAAGAATTCGATCATGGCGTTTCCTTGTGTTGTGGTCTCAGTTTCGTCATTCCGGGGCGCGCCGCTCGGCGCGAGCCCGGAATCCATACTCACGATGGTGGTTATGGATTCCGGGCTCGTCGCTCCGCGCCGCCCCGGAATGACAGCGAATCATTTCTTCTCGACAAGCTCCTTCGCGCGCTGGCCGAACATGTTCTTGCGGGATTCCTCGTCGAACGGCTCCTTGACGAATTTTCCGATCGCAAGCCCTGCCTGCACCTGTGGCCGCGCCCGCACGGTCGCGTACCACCGCTTGATGTTCGGGTAATCGTCGAGGGTGAGACCCTGCGCCTTGTGGGTCATGGTCCAGGGGAAGCAGGCGATATCGGCGATCGAATAATCGGGGCCTGCGATATAGGCGCCGGTCTTGCCGAGCTGACGGTCGAGCACGCCATAGAGCCGCGCAGTCTCGTCGCGGTAGCGCTCGATCGCATAGGGAATCTTCTCGGCGGCATAGAGTGCGAAATGGCCGTGCTGGCCGAGCATCGGCCCGAGGCCGCCCATCTGCCACATCACCCATTGGATGACGTTCGACCGCGCACGCAGCTCCCTGGACAGGAAGCGGCCGGTCTTGTCGGCGAGATAGATCAGGATCGCGCCGGTCTCGAACACCGAGAACGGCCCGCCGCCGTCGGCCGGCTGATGGTCGACGATCGCGGGGATGCGGTTGTTCGGACTGATCGCCAGGAATTCGGGCCGAAACTGCTCCCCGGCGCGGATGTTCACCGGGATCACCTGATAGGGCAGCCCCAGTTCCTCCAGCATGATCGAGATCTTCCAGCCATTCGGCGTCGGCGCGTAGTGCAGGTCGATCATCGGCGTCCCTATTCCCATCACAAAGACTTTTGTTGTTCTGTACCTCCACTCTAGGACATGGCACACAGGCGCTCAATCAGAACCCGTCGGGAGGCACCCATGCTGTTTCCAACCACGATCGCAGGCTCGCTGCCGAAGCCGGAATGGCTCGCCGAGCCGAACATGCTGTGGGCACCGTGGAAGTCGGAGGGCGCCGAGCTCGCCCGCGCCAAGCGCGACGCCACGGTGCTTGCGGTCAAGCTGCAGGAGGATGCCGGCGTCGACATCGTCACCGAGGGCGAGCAGGCGCGCCAGCACTTCGTGCACGGCTTTCTAGAGCGGATCGAGGGTATCGATTTTGCCCACAAGGTCGAGATGGGCATCCGCAAGGACCGCTATAAGGCAATGGTCCCGCAGGTGGTCGCGCCGTTGCAGCTCAAGGGCCGCGTCCATGAGGGCGAGGCGCGTGCCGCGCGCGCCCATACCAGGAATCGGCTGAAGTTCACCCTGCCAGGTCCCATGACAATCATCGATACCATCGCCGACCAATATTACGGCGACCGCGTCAAGATGGCGTTCGCCTTTGCCGAGTTGTTGAATCAAGAGGCAAAAGCGTTGGAGGCCGACGGCGTCGACATGATCCAGTTCGACGAGCCTGCGTTCAACGTCTACATGGACGAGGTGCGCGACTGGGGCATCAAGGCGCTGGAGCGCGCCGCCGAGGGGCTCACTTGCGCGACCGCCGTGCACATCTGCTACGGCTACGGCATCAAGGCCAACACCGACTGGAAGCAGACGCTCGGCGGCGAGTGGCGGCAGTACGAGGAGACCTTTCCGGTCATCGACAAGAGCACGATCCAGCAGGTCGCGATCGAATGCCGCAATTCGAAGGTGCCGATCGAGCTGCTCGCCGCCCTCCCCGGCAAGATCGTGCAGGCCGGCGTGATCGACGTCGCCAGCGACGAAATCGAGACCGCGGAAGATGTCGTCAAGGTGATCGAGGCGGTCGCCAAGCACGTGCCGAAGGCCAACATCATCGCGACCACCAATTGCGGCATGGCGCCGATGCGGCGGGATATTGCCGAAGCCAAGCTGATCGCGCTCGGTGCGGGCGCGAAGCTGGCGCGGCAGCGGCTGGCGTAAGCACAGCGACGGCGGCTCAGCCAAGCGCAGCCGCCGCGCTCGGATGCAGCACCGGCCGATAGCCGGACTGAAATGCACGGACGGTCGACGGCGGCGTCAGCAGCATCGCGGCCTCCGCTACGTCGGCCCGGCTGTAACCGGCAAAGGACCAGCGCAACGTGGTGCCGGCCGTAACGAGAAAGCTCTCGCCGTTCGCCAGCACCATCGTGCCATCGGGAAGTTCGGCGAGCGGCAACGGCAACGGATGCAGCCGCTTCCTGCCGCGGTCGAGCCGCTCGGCGTGCAGCACCGCATCCATCGCCTTGGCGCTGAGATCGCTCGTGGAGTTGCCTTGCTCCCATGCGGCGCGAAACCGGTTGGCGTCGTCGCGGCGGCAGTAGAAGCAGGGCCGGTGTCCGGCCGCGAACGCGGTCGCTTCATCGAGAAAGAACAGCTCGGTCCAGCTCTGCCGGCGCATCACCTCACGCCGCCGTCCCCTGAACTCGCAGACGCAAGTGAGCCACGCCGGCGACGACCAGCGCTTGTTCAACAGCGTCCGTGTCGCGGGATCGTGGATGATGCCGCGGTTGCCGGTGAAGGTGCCGCGATGGTGTGTGGCGACGATGTCGCCTGACGGAGCGACGCGGTTCTGCAGGGGCATGGCGCGAGTCCGATGTCCATCACGTCATTCCGGGATGGTCCGAAGGGCCAGACCCGGACTCTCGAGATTCCGGGTTCGCGTCTTCGCGCCCCGGAATGACGGCAAGCTCACGCCGCCCCATCCCTGATCGGCGGCTGGAACGACAGCGCGGTATCCCAGGGGAAGAAGATCCAGGTGTCCTGCGACACCTCGGTGATGTAGGTGTCGACCAGCGGCCGGCCCTTGGGCTTGGCGTAGACGGTTGCGAAATGGGCGTCGGGCAGCATCTCGCGCACCAGCTTGCCGGTCTTGCCGGTATCGACGAGGTCATCGACGATCAACAGCCCCTTGCCGGTGCCGCCGCCGAGCTTGGCGGTCTGCTCCGAAATGCCCTTGAGCACTTTCAGGTCGCCCTGCTTGTCATGATCGTAGCTGGCAACGCAGACCGTATCGATCACCCGCAAGCCGAGCTCGCGCGCCACGATCGCTGCCGGCACCAGCCCGCCGCGGGTGATCGCGACCACCGCATGGAACGGGCCCACTTCATTCAGCCGCCAGGTCAGCGCCCGGCAGTCCCGATGGAATTGATCCCACGAGACCGGGAACGGCCTGCCGGCCCGTTCCTGCGCACTCGGTTCAGAATTTCGCTCGACCATATCGCTTCAACCCGCCGGCTTCTTCTGCGCGGCTTGCACCTGCTTCAGCATCTCCTTCACCGCGGCCATCGCCGCGGCAAGCTTCTCCGGATCGCGCGAGCGGACCACCAGATTGGTGTTCGGCTTCTGATTCTCGTCCTGGAACGGATAGCTGCCGATGATGGTGTCGGGATTCGCCTCCGCGATCGCCCGCAGCGGGCCGCCGATATCGCCCTCGCGCGCGTCGGCGCGGACCGAGTCCGACAGCATCCGCACCCCGGATTTCAGGGTCGGCGCCACGATGTCCATCATCGCCTGCATGATGGTCGGGATGCCGGCCATCACGATGACATTACCGAGCTTGAAGCCCGGCGCCAGGATGGTCGCGCTCTGGATCAGCTCGGCACCGTCGGGCACCCGGGCCATCCGCAGCCGCGCCTCGTTGAGGTCCTGCTCGCTCCAGCGCTCCCTGAACCGCGCCACCACCTCGGGGTGATGGTGGATATCGACGCCGAACGCCTTCGCCACGCTGTCGGCGGTGATGTCGTCATGGGTCGGCCCGATGCCGCCCGTCGTGAATACGTAGGTGTACCTATGCCGCAGCGCGTCAAGGGCGGCGACGATGTCGGCCTCCTCGTCGGCGACGACGCGGACCTCCTTGAGGTCGATGCCGATATTGGTCAGGTATTCGGCGATGAAGCCGATATTCTTGTCCTTGGTCCGGCCGGACAGGATCTCGTCTCCGATCACCAATATCCCCGCCGTGACGATCTCGCTCATGGTCTCATTCCCTAACTTGATCCCCTGACATTGCCGATCCAATGCCTTGATGTCACGGGGTTTTGCCGCCGAATTAAGCAGACCTCAGCCGGTTTTTCGGGCAGGCCTTCCGCCTCACCCTTAGCAAATGCCACAGGCCAATGCATATCGCGCTGGCCCGCCCCTTGCTACCATCCCATCAAGTCATGCACTGTGTCACATGGCTTGGGAGGGCAGTCGGGATATATGGCAGTCGCGTTCGATGAGATGAACGGCCTCGGCGAGGACCTTCGCCCGGCCTACCAGGAGCTCTCCCGCTGGCTCAAAGAGACGCCGCCGGATGCGCTCGAATATCGACGCCAGGAAGCGGAGCTGTTGTTCCGCCGGATCGGCATCACCTTCGCGGTCTATGGCGATTCCGAAGCCCAGGAGCGGCTGATCCCGTTCGACGTCATTCCGCGCATCATGTCCGCAACCGAGTGGACGTTGCTGGAAAAGGGCCTGAAGCAGCGCGTGCTCGCGCTCAACATGTTCCTCAAGGACGTCTATCACGGCCGCGACATCCTGCGCGCCAACGTCATCCCCGAAGACCTGATCTTCCAGAATCCGGTATTCCGTCCGGAGATGAACGGCCAGGACGTGCCGCACGACATCTATGTCCACATCGCCGGCATCGACATCATCCGCACCGATCCGGACAATTTCATCGTGCTGGAGGACAATGCGCGGACGCCGTCCGGCGTGTCCTACATGCTGGAAAACCGCGAGATCATGATGCGGCTGTTTCCCGACCTGTTCGCGCGGCACCGCGTGGCACCGGTCGAGCGCTATCCGGACGAGTTGCTGTCGGCGCTGCGGTCGGTGGCGCCGCACAGCGCCTCCGCCGAACCGACGGTCGCGCTGATGACACCCGGCGTCTACAACTCCGCCTATTACGAGCACTCGTTCCTGGCCGACAAGCTCGGCATCGAGCTGGTCGAAGGGCGCGATCTCATCGTCAAGAACGACGAGGTGTTCATGCGCACCACGGAGGGGCTGAAGCGGGTCGACGTGATCTACCGCCGCGTCGACGACGATTTCCTCGATCCCCTCACCTTCCGTCCGGATTCCGCACTCGGCGTGCCCGGGCTGATGTCGGCCTACGCCGCCGGCAACATCACGCTCGCCAATGCGGTCGGCACCGGCATCGCCGACGACAAGGCGATCTATTCCTACATGCCCGACATCGTGAAGTTCTATCTCAGCGAGGAGCCGATCCTGAAGAACGTGCAGACCTGGCGCTGCCGCGAAGCCCAGGATCTGTCTTACGTGCTCGACAACCTCGCCGACCTCGTGGTCAAGGAGGTGCACGGCTCGGGCGGCTACGGCATGCTGATCGGGCCGGCCGCCACCAAGGCGACCATCGAGGCGTTCCGCGACAAGCTGAAGCGCGAGCCGGAGGGCTTCATCGCCCAGCCGACGCTGGCGCTGTCGACCTGCCCGACCTGCACCGACAAGGGTCTCGCGCCGCGCCATGTCGACCTCCGTCCGTTCGTGCTGACCGGCTCCAGCCACACCACCATCGTGCCCGGCGGGTTGACGCGGGTGGCGCTGAAGGAAGGCTCGCTGGTGGTCAATTCGAGCCAGGGCGGCGGCACCAAGGACACCTGGATACTGAGTGAGTAGTTGAAAGCATGCTGTCGCGCACCGCTGAAAACCTGTTCTGGCTGGCCCGTTACGTCGAACGCGCCGAATATCTCGCGCGCACGATCGACGCCACGCTGCGCGTCACCGCGCTGCCGGCGGCCTATGTCGGCAAAACCAATGAGTGGGATTCCGCGCTGCTCACCGCCGGAGTCGGCGCAGCGTTCTACGATCACTACCAGGAAGCCAACCAGCAGAACGTCGTCGAATATCTCTCCTTCTCCTCGGAGAACCCCTCCTCGATCAAGAACTGCATCGAGGCGGCACGGCTCAACTCGCGCTCGGTCCGCACAGCGCTGACGTCGGAGATGTGGGACACCATCAACTCGGCGTGGATCGAGTTGCAGGCCGTCTGGAGCAAGGGCGGCACCGGCAGCCGCGAGGAGCTGGCGAAATTCTTGCGCTTCGTGCAGGAGACCTCGCTGCGCTTCGACGGCTCGGCCTATCGCACCATGCTGCGCAACGACGCCTACTGGTTCTCGCGGCTCGGCGTGCATCTCGAGCGCGCCGACAACACTGCCCGCATTCTCGACGTGAAGTATCATGTGCTGTTGCCGGAGGAGGAGCATGTCGGTGGCCCGCTGGATTACTACCAGTGGACCTCGATCCTGCGCTCGGTGTCGGCCACCACGGCCTATCACTGGGTCTACCGGGAAACCCTGAAACCCTGGTTGATCGCCGACCTGTTGATCCTCAACGACACGCTGCCGCGCTCGCTTGCGAGCTGCTACAGCAACCTGGTGCGCAATCTGGACCAGATCGGCGTCGCCTATGGCCGCCAGGGCGCTTCCCAGCGTCACGCCCGCGGCATCAGGAACCGGCTCGAGCACAGCCACATGGACGACATCTTCCAGCACGGCGTGCACGAGTTCATCCAGGAATTCATCGCGGATAACTCCAGGCTGGGTGAGATCATCACCAAGCAGTATCTGATCTAGAGTAAAAGTCGTGAAATCGGCACCGTCCGCGGGCACTGTCTTCACCTCTCCCGAAGGGCGAGGTCGGATCGCGTTTTGCGATCCGGGTGAGGGAGTTCGGTCTATCGAGGGAGCTTAGCCCCTCACCCGAATTGCTTCGCAATTCGACCTCTCCCGATGGGAGAGGTAAAATACCGTTGCTGCCAGCTCCGATCTGACCTACTGGAAACGCGACATGCGCCTGCGGATTGCCCATACCACCACCTATCGCTACGAGCCGGCGGCCTCGGGCGTGATCCAGATTCTGCGGATGACGCCGGGTAGCCATGACGGCCAGTATGTCGCCGACTGGCAGATCGACGTCTCGACCGATTCCCGGCTCGACACCCATGAGGACGCCTTCGGCAACGTCACCCATGTGCTGACGCACGGTTCGATCACCGACCTCACGATCCATTGCGAAGGCCTGGTCGAGACCCAAGACACCGGCGGCGTGCTGAAGGGTAGCGACGAGCGGTTTCCGCCGAGCCTGTTCCTGCGCCCCACGCCGCTGACCGACCTCAACCCGGCGATGACGGCGTTCGTGCGCGAGCTGCGCACGGAGGCCGACAGCGACGTGCTCGGCTTCCTGCATGCGTTGATGGTGCAGATCTACGAGCATATGACCTTCGACGAGGACCCGACCAACAGCGCCACCTCGGCCTCCGAGGCGTTCGCGCTGAAGCGCGGTGTCTGCCAGGACTACGCCCACATCCTGATCGCCTGCGCGCGTGCCGGCGGCGTTCCGGCGCGCTTCGTCTCCGGTCACTTCCTGCGCTCCGACGGCATGGTGAACCAGCAGGCCGGTCACGCCTGGGCGGAGGCCTTCGTGCCAGACTTGGGCTGGGTCGGCTTCGATGCCGCCAACGGCATCTGCACCACGGACGCCCATGCCCGCGTCGCGATCGGCCTCGACTATCTCGGCGCCGCCCCTGTCCGCGGCACCCGCTATGGCGGCGGCAACGAGACGCTGACGGTCGCGGTCAAGGTCGACCAGGCCGGACGTCCCGGACAGTGGCAGAGCCAATCGCAATCCTAAGTTGCCCGGCGACCATCCCTCGGTTAAAGACAGAGGTGGATTTCCTGGAAAGCCGACGCCAATTCGATCGTCGGCACAAGGAGACGTGGCATGTTGCGAGACGCCAACTTCTCACACATGGTCGGCACCGGACATCGCGTCTTCCTGATCATGCCGTTTGCCCTCACGCCGACCTACAAGATTCTGGCGGACACCATTGGTGACGTTCTCGATCGCTATGGCATCGCAACGGTCCGCGCCGACGATCGACAGAGCGCGGCGACCCTGTGGGAAAGCCTGCAGAAAGACATGGATTCCTGTTCCCACGCCATCGCGATTGTCGATGACCGGACCAAGTCCGGCATCAACAAGAATGTGCTCATCGAGACAGGTTACATGCTCGCACGCAAGGCCGGTGTCCTGCTGCTGAAAGATCGCACTCTTGCAAGCCTGCCTACCGATCTGCTTGGCCACCTGTATCGAACGTTCGATCCGAAGAACGTAAAGAAGACCACCACAAAGGCCGTTGTCGAATGGCTGCGCGACCAGGGGCTCGCGAAACGCCCTTCCGAGAAGCTCGTTGTCTTCGTCAGCCACGGCGGCACGTGCCGGTGCGCCATGAGCAAGGCCATCCTGCTCAACGCCTTCAAGGGGCGTACGCTGCCGTTCGACCTCAGCGTCATGTCCCTGGCCGCGATCTTTGGCGAAAGACAAGGCGCATCAAAGAGTGCGCGTTCGATCGTAAGCAAGGCGTTCGGGGAAGACATTCTCGAGAACCATCGCGTGAGAAAACGCTACCCCGCCCTGGCGGACGAAGCCGATCTCATCCTGTGCGCCAGCGCAGACTACAAACAGTATTTTCCAGAATCCAAGACGCACACGATCGGAGAGTATTTCGGCAAGCCCGGAAACATCCAGAATCCATGGCCAGACCAGGACGATGAAATCTCGTCACGTAAATACAAGGACTGCTTCGAGCAGCTTAGGGCGCTCATAGAGCCAAACAGCGAACGAATCTTGCGCGACCTGCAAGGGATGGCGCTCTCCAGCCATGTGCCGCTGAAGCGAGCCAAGAAGCGCGCGCTCGCGTGATCCCTCCTTGTTCCGCCTGCACCTTGCAATCGCGGGCTGGCCCTGCGGTGCACCCGATATGACCATGATGCGAGCATGCTATGATCGCGGCTCCGCACCCGACCAGCGAGATAAGCGATGGCAACCGTGAAACTCCTTTCAGACAATGAACTCTCGGCGGACGCCCGCGCCGTGTTTGACGACATCCGCACGACGCGGAAGTCGGACTTCATCAACAATTTCTGGCGTGCGCTCGCGCATGACCCGAAGACCTTGCGGCGGACCTGGGAGAGCATCAAACAAGTCATGGCACCGGGCGCGCTCGATCCGAAGGTCAAGGAGATGCTCTATGTCGCCGTCTCGATCGCCCATGGCTGCAGCTACTGCATTCACTCGCACACCGCGGCCGCCCGCGCCAAAGGCATGACCGAGGCCGAGTATCACGAAATGCTCGCGATCGTCGGCATGGCTGCCGAGACCAACCGGCTGGTCACCGGGCTCGGCGTCCCAGTGGACGAGGCGTTCCTGGTCGATGCACGGGGACCAACGCTGGACTCCTGACCGCCTTGCTCCGGAACGCGCAGCGTTCCCGGGGAATTGGGGTTGGATGCATCCGCGAAATTGGCTACACGTTTCCCCGCCGAGACATGCGGATCGTTGGGGACCGGAAATGACCTATTGCTGCGGAATTCTGGTGCGCGACGGCCTCGTCATGATCGCCGATACCCGCACCAATGCCGGCCTCGACAACGTCTCGACTTTCCGCAAGCTGCACATCTTCGAAAAGCCCGGCGAGCGCATCATGGCGATCGCCAGCGCCGGCAATCTCGCGATCAGCCAGTCTGTCCTGTCGACCCTGACCGAGGGCATGGAAAATCCGGACACCGGCGAGCTCGAGACGCTGATGAATGCGCCGACCATGTTCCAGGCGGCGCAGCGGATCGGCCGCGCGATCCGCTCGGTGCATGCCACCGAGGGCGACGCGCTGCGCTCCGAGGACATCTCCTTCGACGTCTCGTTCCTGTTCGGCGGCCAGATCCAGGGCTCGCGGATGCGCCTGTTCATGGTCTACACCGCCGGCAACTTCATCGAATGCACCACCGACACGCCCTACTTGCAGATCGGCGAGCACAAATACGGCAAGCCGGTGCTCGACCGCGCCATGCATTACGACGTCGAACTCTACGAGGCGCTCAAGACCGGACTGATCTCGATGGATTCGACGATGCGATCCAATCTCGGCGTCGGCCTGCCGATCGACGTGCTGGTGGTGCGCGCCGACGCCTGCGTGGCCGATCTCAACCACCGCATCGAGGCCGGCGAGCCCTATTTCCACGATCTGCGCTCGCGCTGGTCGGCGGCGCTGCGCGCCGCGCACCAGAACATTCCACGCCCGCCCTACAAGAACGAAACCGAAGCAAAAACCAAGTAAGAGGAAACTCGGAGATGACTGAGGCAACCAGCAAGATCGCACTCGTGACCGGTGCCGGCACCGGCGTTGGACGCGCCGCGTCGCTCGCTCTGATGGACAAGGGCTACACCGTGGTGCTGGTCGGGCGCCGCCTGGAGATGCTGGAGGAGACCGCCAAGCTCGGCCCCGCCGGCAAGAGCCTGTGCGTCACCGCCGACATGGCCGACCCGGCCGCGATCGCCGCCCTGTTCGACAAGGTGAAGGCGACCTACGGCCGGCTCGACGTGCTGTTCAACAATGCCGGCATGGGCGCGCCGCCGGTGCATTTCGAGGACCTGCCGCTCGAGCAGTGGCAGGCCGTGGTCAACACCAACCTCACCGCGCCGTTCCTGTGCACCCAGCACGCCTTCCGCATCATGAAGGACCAGACCCCGCGCGGCGGCCGCATCATCAACAACGGCTCGATCTCGGCGCATGCACCGCGGCCGTTCTCGGCGGCCTACACCTCGACCAAGCACGCCATCACCGGCCTGACCAAGGCCTCAAACCTCGACGGCCGGATGTATGACATCGCGGTCGGCCAAGTCGATATCGGCAACGCCGCGACCCCGATGACCGACCGCATGGTCAACGGCCCCGGCGTGCTGCAGCCGGACGGCACCACCAAGCACGAGCCGCGCATGGACGCCAAGGCGGTCGGCGACGCCGTCGCGTACATGGCCGGCCTGCCGCTCGACGCCAACGTGCTGTTCATGACCGTCATGGCCACCAAGATGCCGTTCGTCGGCCGGGGCTGATCTTCCCCTGCTCCCCGCTTGCGCCAGGGCTACGCGACGGCATGGCTGGGCTCGTCCCGGCGATGCCGTCGCAGGGGCGCGGCCAAAACATGGAAAACAACCCCATGCAAAGGAGCCGGCGGCTGCCAGCGCCCGATAGGGCACCTTGACACGTCGGGCAACTCAGCTGTATTTTCCATTATTCCGAAATTTTGTGCGCGCCGGGGGAAGGTCGGCGAGGGCAAGTCTCCATGAGGACGGTGAGAGACGAACTCGCGGAGGGTCCCCTCACCCGCCGCTTCGCGTCGACCTCTCCCCGCAAGCGGGGCGAGGTGCAATCCAGAACTCTAGCCACAATCACCGTCATTGCGAGCGAAGCGAAGCAATCCATGCATCCCCGCGGGGAAAAATGGATTGCTTCGTCGCTTCGCTCCTCGCAATGACGGGTGGCAAGAGCGGCGCCCCTACTCCAGCTTCTCGACATGCCGCAGCGTCGGGAACAGCTTCATCCAGAGCAGCGCGACCGCGACCGTGGCGACGCCGCCGAGTACGGCTGACGGCACGGCGCCGAGCAACGCCGCGGTGACGCCGCTCTCGAACTGGCCGAGCTGGTTCGAGGCATTGATGAACAGGAAATTGACCGCGCCGACACGGCCGCGCATCTCGTCGGGCGTGGCGAGCTGCACCAGCGAGAAGCGGATCACGACGCTGATCGTGTCGGCGGCACCGAGCACCGCGAGCGCCAGTGCCGACAGCCACATCCAGTGCGACAGCGCGAACACCACGGTGGCGACGCCGAACACGATCACCGCCTGGAACATGCGCAATCCCACGCGGCTGTTGATGGTGTGCCGCGCCAACACCATCGTCATGAGCAGTGCGCCGACCGCGGGCGCGGCGCGCAGGATGCCGAGGCCGAGCGGGCCGGTCTGCAGGATGTCGCGCGCATAGATCGGCAGCAGCGCGGTGACGCCGCCGAACAGCACCGCGAACAGATCGAGCGAGATGGTACCGAGGATCGCGGGATTGCGGCGCACGAAGGTGACGCCGGCAAACAGATCGTCCGACGAGCCGCCGTTCTTCACCGGCGCCTGCTGCAAGCGGCCGATGCCGCCGGTGAGCAGCGCGCCGAACAGCCAGAACACCATCATGATCCCGTAAGGCGCGCTCGGCATCAGCGCATAGGCAAAGCCGCCGAGCGCGGGACCGGTGATGGTCGCGACCTGGGCCGCGCCGCTCGAGATCGCGGTCGCCCGCTGCAACGATCCCTGCGGCGCGATCAACGGCAGCAGCGCGGCGGTCGCCGGGCTCTCGAACGCGCCGGCGATGCCGAGCACGAAGGTCGCGACGAAGATCTGGATCTCGGAGATGGTGCCGGCAAACGTGCTTCCGGCGAGAAACAATGCGGTCAGCGCTTCCGCGACCTGGCAGGCCTGCACCACGCGCTTGCGCTCGAAGCGATCGGCGGCGTGACCGGCGACGAACACCAGCAGCGCGGTCGGCAGGAACTGCACCAGGCCGACCATGCCGAGGTCGAACGCGCTGCCGGTCAGATCATAGATCTGCCAGCCGATCGCCACCGCGCCGATCTGGCTGGAGAAGCGCGACAGGCTGCGCGACGACAGGAAGAACAGGAAGGGTCTGTGGCCGAGCAGATCGCGGGCGCGGGCCGGCGTGGCGGAGGACATGGATGATGGCGTGGCCGAGCGCCTGCAACTTGTCAATGGTGGGACGGAGAACGCGCAACAGCATTGCGCTGCGCGAAGCCCCTGCCCATAATTGCGCGCGGGTTCTTGGGGGCGTGATGCTGCAGTTGCAATCGGCGTTCGGCGTGGTGGCGTTGCTCGTGATCGCCTGGGCGCTGAGCGAGAATCGGAGCCTCGTATCGCTGCGGCAGGCGGCGATCGGCCTCGTCGTCACCATCGTCACCGCACTGGTGCTGATCAAGGTGCCGCTGGTGACGCAGGCGTTCGGCGCGATCAACGATGCGGTCGGGACCATTGCCGCCGCGACGCGCGCCGGCACGGCCTTCGTGTTCGGCTATGTCGGCGGCGGCCCGGCGCCGTTCGATCCCAAGGCACCGGGATCGGACTTCATCCTCGCCTTCCAGGCGTTGCCGATCGTGCTGGTCATGAGCGTGCTGACGACGCTGCTGTTCTATTGGCGGGTGCTGCCGCCTGTGGTGCGCGGCATGGCCTGGATCCTGGAGCGCACGCTCGGCGTCGGCGGCGCGGTCGGGCTCTCGACCGCGGCCAACATCTTCCTCGGCATGGTGGAAGCCCCGCTGTTCATCCGGCCCTATCTGGCGCAGCTCACCCGCAGCGAATTGTTTCTGGTGATGACCGGCGGCATGGCCGGGATCGCCGGCACCGTGCTGGTGCTCTACGCGACGCTGCTGGCGCCGCTGATCCCCGATGCCGCCGCGCATTTCGTCATCGCCTCGGTGCTGGGCGCGCCGGCCGCGATTTTAGTGAGCCTGATCATGGTGCCGGAGACGACGGACAAGCGCACCGGCGGATCGCTCGACAATCCCGATATCCAGGTGTCGTCGACGATGGACGCCATCGTGAAGGGCACGGCCGCCGGGCTAGAGCTCCTGATGAACATCATCGCGATGCTGCTGGTGCTGGTCGCGCTGGTCTATCTCGCCAACAAGATCATCGGCCTGCTGCCGGAGATCGGCGGCGCGAAAATCTCGCTGCAACGGCTGCTCGGCTACGTGATGGCGCCGGTGTGCTGGCTGATGGGCCTGCCGTGGCCGCAGGCGATCACCGCGGGAAGCCTGATGGGCACCAAGACCGTGTTGAACGAGCTGATCGCCTATGTCGATCTGTCGAAGCTCGGTCCCGACGCGCTCGATCCGCGCTCGCGGCTGATCATGCTCTATGCGATGTGCGGCTTCGCCAACTTCGCGAGCCTCGGCATCATGATCGGCGGCCTCGGCATCATGGCGCCCGGGCGGCGCGACGAGATCAATGCGCTCGGGCTGAAGTCGATCGTGTCGGGCACGCTGACGACCTGCCTGATGGGCGCGATCGTGGGGGCGATGACGTCACCGACTTAGCGGCTGGCGTGATCCGCCCCACCCGCCTCCTTGATGAAGGCGAGCAGCAGTGCGCCGAGCCGATCCGGCTGCTCCTGCTGGATCCAGTGACCGGCGCCGTCGATCAGTTCGATGTCACGCATCCGCGTCGTCGCCTTCGTCCTCATCAGATCGAGCGTGCCCGGCGCCGCGTAGGTGCCCCAATCGCTCGTCCCGCCGATGAACAGCGACGGGACATCGATCGTCCTGCCCGAGAACAGGCGCAACTCAGCGTTCAGGTCAGGATCGGAGAAGACACGATAAGCCATGAGGGCACCTTGAAACCCGGTGCGGCCATACTCCTCGGTGTAGACGCCAAGCTCCGGCTCGGTGAGCCATTTGCAGGCCGAGGCTTCGGCGGCAGAAGGCTGGAATGGAGCGACGGTCTGGGACATCGTCTTGCCGAGATCCATCACGTAATAGGTCGGCATCTGTGCAAGTTCAGGGGCGGTTGGCGCCTGCAACGGATGCGGCTTGTTTCCGGGCCAGTCAGCGCTCTTGACGTGGAAGAATGCGCGAAGAAACGCGTGTAGACCTTGAGGGGGATGCCACAGGTCATCGTTCGCCGCCCGTGAGCTCAGGTATTGCTGATAATGCTGTCTCGGCGGATCGAGCGCCGCCAGCGCGTCCGCGAGCTTTTGATTTTCAGTGTTCGGCTGAGCCGGCGATGGCGCGCTGTCCGCAATGTTGAACGGAAACGAAGGCGGTCCGGGGAACGGGGCGCTCATCAGCACCACCGAGGGAAAGACGTCAGGTCGGGCGAGCGCGCAATAGGCAGCCACGGGCGAGCCGAAGTCGTGTCCGACCAGCATTGCCGTGCGCCGATACCCCAGCGCCGAAACCAAGCCGAGGGCGTCGCGCGTCATGTTCAAGAGGCTGAACGGCTGCAGCGGGGCGTCATAGTCGTTCACCCAACCGGTGGTACGGCCAAAACCGCGCTGATCGGGCGCCACGACATGGTAGCCGGCGTCAGCCAGGATTGGGATCAGGTGCCGCCAGCCGAAAGCCAAGTCCGGAAAGCCGTGCAGCAGCAGAGCCAGCGGCCGGCCGGGGCTTTCGCAACCGGCTTCGAGAAGATGGACATCGAGGCCGTTGACCCCGTGGATCATGCGCGAGCGGACACCCTTGGGAAGCGTTCCCTCGCCGTAGGTTGGTTGGGTCAAGTCAGCTCCTCCTGTGGGGTTTGCGCGGGCCGCTCGAAGCGAGGCCGCGACCAGGCCGGCCGCCCCCATCGCCAGGACGGCTCGTCGGGACGCTCTCTGGCTTCGGATTCGGTCGAGGGGCATCACTGGACCTCTTCTATGGTGATCGCCATAGTATGGCGATCACCATAGCGACGTCAAGCGAAACGGTTTATCTTGACGGCATGCCACGTAAGACTGACGCCCGCGCGCGCGCGATTGCCACGGCCGAACGGCTGTTTCGCATCCAGGGCTACACCGCGACTGGATTGACCCAGATCATTGCAGAGAGCGGTGCGCCCAAGGGATCGTTCTACTTTCACTTTCCGCGCGGCAAGGCGCAGCTCGCGGAAGAAGCGATCGATCATTACGTCGCAAGCAGAATGGCTGTGTTGCGGGACATCTCGGCGAACACGGCGGGCGATGCCCTGAAGTTTGTTCTTGAGATTTTCCGCACATTCGCCGCCGAAATGGTCGCCTCTGATTTCCAGTATGGATGTCTGATGCAAAATCTGGCGAATGAGCTGCCCGCGCTCGATGCCGAGCTGACAAAACGGGTGGCGCGCGGATTTGTCGATTCGACCGAGATCATCGCGGAGCATTTCAGGGGGTGCGGTTTCACTCCCGCGCGCGCATCCTCAACCGCAGCCGCCTTGGTCGCCGCCCTCGAAGGCGCGCGAACCATCGCGCGCCTGGAACGCACGCCGGCGATCTTCGAGGCGCTGGCGGAGGTGAGCGTCCAGAGGCTGTGAGTTCCCCGTCATTCCCCGGTGCGCAATTGCGCACCTGAGGGCTCGCGAAGCGAGAACCCGGAATCCATCGGGCCGCAAACCAAGTGGAAGAATGGATTCTGGGCTCGCGCTGCGCGCGCCCTCAGGTGCGCAATTGCGCACCGGGGAATGACGATCAGGCCTTCAACTCCACCGTCTTGAACTCGGCCGGCAGGATCACCTCCAGCAGTTCGACGTCATCGGAATAATCCAGGATCATGTGCTTGATACGCGGCGGCTGGGTCCAGGCGCTGCCTTCTTTCATCAGCGTCTCGCCCTCGCCGTCCATGTAGGTCTTCACCCAGCCCTTGAGCACATAGACCATCTGGAAGTCGACATCGTGGAAGTGCAGCTTCGACACTTCATCCGGATTGCACGGTCCCTGCAACCGGATCACATGCGCCTGCGCGAGGCCATGCGAGGCTGCCGATATGCCGAGGTCGCGATACTTGGCGTAGGCGCGCAGTCCGTCGGCCTTGAAATCCTCTTCGCGGTGATGGCTGATCGAGACGCGCTGCTTCGGCCGCGCCTTGCTCGGTGATTTCGGCGCGCTCTTCTTCGCCGCCGAGACGCGGCCCTTGGACTTGATGGTCTTGCGCGCGGATGATTTTTTGGCGCCGGCGCCGAGCCCGGTCCATTTCTTCTTCACCGCGGTCTTGGCTGCGGATCTCGATGCCGTCTTCTTGGCCATTGTTCGCCTCCCGTCGTGCTTGATGGCAGGAAGCTAACACAAGTCTCGCAACGTAGGGCGGGCAAAGGCGCGTGAACGCCGTGCCCGCCATTCCAGGCGTGCTCGCGATGGTGGGCACGCTGTCGCTTTCCCCACCCTAATCCTCAGCTACTGATCTTCAATGCAGCCGAAAGACGCCGTCGACTGCGCGCAGCTCGGCCGGCTTGACCAGCTTGGAATGCGCCACCGTCACCGAGAACAGCGGGCCCTCGAGCTTCTGCTGCCAGAAGGCGAGGAAATCCTGCAGCGCCGGAAATTTCGGAAACAGGTCGTAGTTCTGCCAGACATAGGTCTGCAGCAATGAGGGGTGATCCGGCATCCGATAGAGGATTTGCGCCGTCGTCAGCCCGTACCCCAGCAACTGCTTCCGGAAATCGTCGGAAACACCCCCACCAACTCGCGAGACCATGCCAACCTCCTGTGACGGAGCGCATTCACATGGTGGCCGACCTCCCCGCCGGACCACCGGCCATGGATGCGCTCACATGAGAGAAATGTGACGCACGCGACTAACTCATCTCAAGCCCAAATGTTTAATAGGTTGTTGAAATTTCGTGCGTTGGCAGCAGCTTACCGCATCTGCTAATAGCCCCGCCGGTCTCTCGGCGCGGCATTAAGCATGCCGAAATGATCTCGGCATCCTGCTGGCAGCCGACACTTACGAGTGCCAATTTTTCTGCTAGAGGCTCTTGCCCGCCGTCAAGGCTTGGCCTATGTCCTGCGCAGCCAGTCTGGCACTCGCTGGGCTGGACTGCTAACACTCCAAAAATCTACAGCATCTGCAAATGTTTAGGAGGACTGCATGAAATTCCGTCCGCTTCACGACCGCGTCGTGGTCAAGCGTATCGACGCCGAAGAGAAGACCGCTGGCGGCATCATCATTCCGGACAGTGCCAAGGAAAAGCCCTCGCAGGGCGAAGTCGTCGCAGTTGGCCCCGGCGGCCGCGATGAGACTGGCAAGCTGACCCCCATCGACGTCAAGGTCGGCGATCGCGTCCTGTTCGGCAAGTGGTCGGGCACCGAGGTCAAGATCGACGGCGAAGACCTGCTGATCATGAAGGAAAGCGACATCATGGGCGTGCTCGACGTCCCCGCTTCCAAGAAGAAGGCGGCCTAAGCGCCCCCTCCCTCCCAGGTTAAATCTCGCAAGGAAAAACTCAGATGGCAGCTAAAGAAGTCAAATTCTCCGTCGAGGCGCGCGACAAGATGCTGCGCGGCGTCGACGTTCTCGCCAACGCGGTGAAGGTCACGCTCGGTCCGAAGGGCCGCAACGTGGTGCTCGAGAAGTCGTTCGGCGCTCCCCGCATCACCAAGGACGGCGTCACCGTCGCCAAGGAGATCGAGCTCGAGGACAAGTTCGAGAACATGGGCGCCCAGATGGTGCGCGAAGTCGCCTCCAAGTCCGCTGACGCGGCCGGCGACGGCACCACCACAGCGACCGTGCTCGCCCAGGCGATCGTTAAGGAAGGCGCCAAGTCGGT
The DNA here is from genome assembly GCF_054055655.1 of Bradyrhizobium sp. USDA 4461. Classification (NCBI taxonomy): domain Bacteria; kingdom Pseudomonadati; phylum Pseudomonadota; class Alphaproteobacteria; order Hyphomicrobiales; family Nitrobacteraceae; genus Bradyrhizobium; species Bradyrhizobium sp. USDA 4461. The sequence goes on along the minus strand of NZ_JBSRXM010000001.1, from coordinate 5,660,015 downwards.
CGCCGCCGGCATGAACCCGATGGATCTGAAGCGCGGTATCGACCTCGCGGTCGAGGCCGTCGTGGCCGACCTCCAGAAGAACTCGAAGAAGGTCACCTCGAACGAGGAGATCGCCCAGGTCGGCACCATTTCGGCCAACGGCGATGCCGAGATCGGCAAGTTCCTCGCCGACGCCATGAAGAAGGTCGGCAACGAGGGCGTGATCACGGTCGAGGAAGCCAAGTCGCTCGAGACCGAGCTCGACGTCGTCGAGGGCATGCAGTTCGACCGCGGCTACATCTCGCCCTACTTCGTCACCAACGCCGACAAGATGCGCGTCGAGATGGACGACGCCTACATCCTCATCAACGAGAAGAAGCTCTCCTCACTGAACGAGCTGCTGCCGCTGCTCGAGGCCGTGGTGCAGACCGGCAAGCCGCTGGTCATCGTCGCTGAAGACGTCGAAGGCGAAGCCCTCGCCACCCTCGTCGTCAACCGCCTGCGTGGCGGCCTGAAGGTCGCGGCCGTCAAGGCTCCGGGCTTCGGCGATCGCCGCAAGGCCATGCTGCAGGACATCGCGATCCTGACCGGCGGCCAGGCCATCTCGGAAGACCTCGGCATCAAGCTCGAGAACGTCACGCTGCAGATGCTCGGCCGCGCCAAGAAAGTGATGATCGACAAGGAAAACACCACGATCGTCAACGGCGCCGGCAAGAAGGCCGACATCGACGCCCGCGTTGCCCAGATCAAGGCGCAGATCGAGGAGACCACCTCGGACTACGACCGCGAGAAGCTGCAGGAGCGTCTCGCCAAGCTCGCAGGCGGCGTCGCGGTGATCCGCGTCGGCGGCGCGACCGAAGTCGAGGTGAAGGAGCGCAAGGATCGCGTTGATGACGCGATGCATGCGACCCGTGCGGCTGTCGAGGAAGGCATCGTCCCGGGCGGCGGCGTCGCCCTGCTCCGTGCCTCCGAGCAGCTCAAGGGCCTGCGCACCAAGAACGACGACCAGAAGACCGGCGTCGAGATCGTGCGCAAGGCGCTGTCGGCTCCGGCTCGCCAGATCGCGATCAACGCCGGTGAGGACGGCTCCGTCATCGTCGGCAAGATCCTGGAGAACAAGACCTACAATCACGGCTTCGACTCCCAGACCGGCGACTACGCCGACCTGGTCAAGAAGGGCATCATCGACCCGACCAAGGTCGTCCGTACCGCGATCCAGAACGCGGCCTCGGTTGCTGCGCTCCTGATCACCACGGAAGCCATGGTTGCCGAGCTGCCGAAGAAGAACGCCGGCGGCCCCGCGATGCCTCCGGGCGGCGGCATGGGCGGCATGGACTTCTAAGGTCCGGCCACTCAAGGCAATCCACGAAATGCAAAACCCCGGCAGCGATGCCGGGGTTTTTGTTTTTGAGGGGAGTAACAGTCCCTGTTGCCTTACCCCCGGAGCCGGGCAAAACTCCCTCGTCATTCCAGGGCGGCGCGCAGCGCCGAGCCCGGAATCCATTCCCCCGCTTGCTCATGGCCTATTACGTCTATCTCCTCGCTAGCGATAAATACGGTACGCTCTATCTCGGCGTGACGAACGACGTCGTTCGTCGCATCCATGAGCATAAGAGCAAGGCAGTTGCCGGCTTCACGAAACGATACGCCGTCGACAAGCTCGTCTGGTTCGAGGTCTACGATGATGCACTGACGGCGATCGCGCGTGAAAAGGAATTGAAGAAGTGGCGACGAGATTGGAAGATCAGATTGATTGAAGAAAAAAATCCCCAGTGGATCGATTTGTACCCCGAAATCGCCGCCGGACACATTGGATGAATGGATTCCGGGCTCGCGACTTCGTCGCGCCCCGGAATGACGAAATCGAAGGGCCGCCCGTGGGCGGCCCCTTCTTGTTACGCGCTCTCGGGCGCCTTGAGGCGGACCAGCTTGGTCAGCAGCGCATCGAGGCCCTGGCCGTCGCCGGCATGCAGGTCGATGCGGCCGACCTTCTCGACCAGACGCTCGAGCGACTCCAGCTCCTTGAGCCGCAGCAGCAGAGGGTTCTCCTCCATCAGCTTGGCAGTGTTCAGGAGCGAACGCGTCGCCGCGGTCTCCTCCTGCCGGCGGATCAGGTTGGCCTTCGCGACCCGCTCCGCTTCCACCACCTTGTTGACCAGCTCGCGGATCTCGCCGGGCAGGATCACGTCCTTGACGCCGAGCTCGGTGACCTCGACGCCGGACTCCGCGACACGCCCGCGGACGTAGTCCCGAAGCTCCTCGTCGAGCGCGGTTTTCGCAGACAGCACCTCGTCGAGCGTACGGCCGGCCACCGCCTCGCGGATCGCGAACTGCACCAAACGATACAGCCACGCATCCACGTCGGGCACCGTTGCCACGACCCGCTCGGGATCGACGATCCGGCGGAACGCGGTCAGCGTCACGCGCAGCGCGATGCGATCCTTGGTCAGCATCTCCTGCGCCGTGATCTCGATCGCCTGGGGACGCAGGTCGAGGCGCTTGACCTCGATCTTGCGGCCCGCGATCCAGAACGCGTGCCGGCCGGGCGCGAGCCGCTCGACGAGCTTGCCCTCGACGGTAAGCAGACCGGCCTCGTGGTTCTCGACCAGCGCCTCGGTGATGACGCCGGCCCGGTTGGGCTGGATCATCGCAAGATGGCGCGCCGTGACCCTGATGTCATCCGTCACGTCGATGCGCTCGACCTCGACCGACGTCGCGACCTTCCAGTACACGCGCGTCTGCCAGGGCGTCATCAGCTGAACGGGTCGGCCGTCGAGGCTGACGATCGCGATCTCGTTCGCGCGGGTCTCGATCGCCTCGAACAGCTCGTCGGCCAGATCGGGCCGCGCGGCCTTGATCACCGCATAGCGATCCTCAGGGAATTCGCTCCGCACGACGCCGAACAGCTCGGCCTTGAGCCCATGCAAGGGATCGAACAGGCGGTGACGTCCGGGACCGAGCACCTGCGTCAGCCGGCCGTCACGCGTCAGCAACGCGCGCTCGCCATCCTTCACCGTCAACTTGGTCGTCAAGATATGCCAAGTCATTGGCACGCCTCCAGTGTTGCGCTCAGGCCCATGGGCCGGAGAGCGGGTTTCGGTTTTGCAAAGGACGTGAGGACGCGAACGCGGCTTCCTGTCAGCCAAGCGGGCCGTGGCTTGAGCTTGCGCAATGACGGGCGCACGCGCGCGTTCGCGCGACAAAGGTCGCGCGGCCGAGCGGAGCCACCCGGCATCGGCGCAAGCGGTATCCACCGCGGCGCAAAGCCGGTCTCACAGTGTCGATGTTCGGACGAAGAGCCTTGCGGCAAGACGGCCGGACTGCGACTGAAGCGCGCGTCCGGTCCCCTTCAGAGGTATCAGCTTTTCAGGCTGAACGGAGCGCTTGGAGCGGGAATTGAACCCGCGACATGATGATTCGTAGTCACCTGCTCTACCTAACTGAGCTATCCTTTGAGAGAAGATCGGATTCGAACCGGTACCTTCGGGGTTTCAGCCCCGACGCTCGCCTATGAGCTTCATTCTCGTGATCTTCATTTCGGCGGAACACGACACCGCAGAGCGGCACGCGCCAGTCGGGATCTCAGCGAGCCCGAACCCATGGCCGAAGCGAAGGAGCGGGCTAATAAACGAAGCACGTCCGGGTTGCAAGAGGGCCGCGTGTGATTTTTTCGTGGCGTTGTGCGAAGTGGCGCCCCCTGTGACCTCGTCATTCCGGGGCTCGCGAAGCGAGAGCCCGGAATCCATCAGGCCGCATCGCTTGCGGAGAAATGGATTCCGGGCTCGCGCTTCGCGCGCCCCGGAATGACGGGTGGAGAGACTGCCGCCACCTCACCCGCTGCGCGCGACGTCCTGGAAGCAACCGCGTAGCCAGTCGATGGTGACGCGGGTCGCCGCGTCGCGCTTGAGATGGTTTTGCACCAGCAGCCAGACGTCGCGCCGCTTCGGGAGCAGCGTCGCGCGCAGCCGGCGGTCGGTCAGCAGGTCGACACAACTATGCTCCGGCAGCACGCCGACCGCGTGATGCGACTGGATCAGTTTGTGGATGATGCGGACATTGTCGGTGACGCAGCGCGCCCGCAGCCGCTTGGCGCGCAGGAACTGCATCTCCGGTATAGCGCCGAGCTCGTCCGGATAGGCGCATGTCACCGCCTCGCCCGCCGGCGCCGCGACCGGCTGGAAGAAATACAGCCTGACCTCCGCAAGCTTCGAGATCGCAAAGTCGCCCTTGTCGGGCTTGCGCAGGCGGATCGCGAGATCGGCTTCCCAGCGCGAGAATTTGACATTGTCGCTCGAGGTCAGGAATTGCAGCGTGAGGCCGGGATTGGCGCGCAACAACGCGCTCGCGCGCGGCGCCAGCACCTCCTCCGCGATCGCGTTGGTAGAGGCGATGCGCAGGCGGCCGACCGGACCCGGCAGGCTTTCGCCGATCCGGCCGATCTCCTCGGCATGCGCGGCCATCGCTTGGATATGCGCGAGCACGACGTCGCATTGCCGGGTCGGCCTGCGGACGCCGTCGGCCGCCTCGAACAGCCGCAGCCCGAGCGCGCGTTCGATCCGCGCCAGCCGGCGGCCGACCGTGGTTTCGTCGATCCGCAGCCGCGCGCTGGCGCCGGCATAGGTACCCTCGTCCCTGACGGCCGCGATGATGCGAAGGTCGTCCCAGTTCATGGCGGCAGGCTACATCGCACCGGGCGTGCCTGCAATAACGCAGCCACCGGCTGCAATATCCCTGCATAACGGCAGGCGGGTCTACGCTATATTTTCGCAACACACATCCGCCGGAGATATCAGGACCATGACCGCCGCCAAAACGCTGATGCAGCTTGCCGGTATCGACCTCACCCCGCCCCGCCTCGGCGACAGCTGCCTGGTGCTCATCGACATCCAGAACGAATATCTCGCCGGTCCCCTGGCCTTGCCGGACGCCAATCCGGCGATCGCGCGCGCCGCCGCGTTGCTCAACCGCGCGCGGGAAAGCGGCGCCAAGATCATCCACATCGCCCACAAGGGAGCGCCGGGAGGCCTGTTCGACCGCAGCGCGGAGCGTGGCGCGATCGTCGCACCATTGGCGCCGCGGCCGGGCGAGATCGTGATCGAGAAGCAATTGCCGAACGCATTCGCCGGCACCGACCTCAACGCGCAGCTTGTTGCGACCGGCCGCAAGGAGCTCGTGCTCACCGGCTTCATGACCCATATGTGCGTCAGCTCGACCGCCCGCGCCGCGCTCGATCTCGGCTTCCGCACCACCATCGACGCCGACAGCTGCGCCACCCGCGACCTGCCCGACGGCAAAGGCGGCACGATCGCCGCAAAACTCGTCCACGACGTCGCGCTGGCCGAGCTGTCCGACCGCTTCGCGATCATCGCCCGCGGCAACGCCCTCGGCTGAGAGACATCGCCATGCTCGAGCTCTATTTCTCGCCGATGGCCTGCTCGCTGGCCAGCCGGATCGCGCTGATGGAAGCCGGAATCGAGGCGCGCTACCACATGGTCCAGCTCTGGACCAAAAAGGTGCTGGAGGACGACTGCGACTTCCGCGTGGTCGCACCGAAGGGCGCAGTCCCGGTGCTAGTGCTCGAGAACGGCGAACGCCTGACCGAGAGCGCGGCTGTCCTGCAATACATCGCGGACCTGAAGCCCGAACGCGGCCTGGCACCGCAACCGGGCGATCCGGATCGCTATCGGTTGCAGGAATGGCTGAGCTTCATCGGCACCGAGATCCACAAAGGCTTTCTGTTTCCGACCTTCTGGTACAAGGACGACGCATCGCTTGCCAAACCGCGCGCCAGGATCGGCCAGACCCTATCGGTACCGTCGGAGCATCTCGCCCACCGCGAATTTCTGGTCGGTGACCGCTTCACGGTCGCGGACGCGCACCTCGCCTGGGCCCTGCTGCTGCTCCGCGCCGCCGGTGTCGACGTCGCGCAATGGCCGTCACTGGCTGCCTATCTCTCGCGCATCCAGGCGCGGCCGCAGGTCAAGGCCGCGGTCGGCATCGAGACACAATTGTGGAAGAGCGTTGCGGCGTGACGCCGCGCGTCCGCGCTTTAGCTTATGTTTGAGCATGATCTTATCGGAAAACCGCTTCGCACTTTTCCGGATCATGCTCTACTGAAACGCAACCTCGGCGAAGCTGCGCAGCTTGCGCGAATGCAGCCGTTCGGACTCCTGCTGCTTGAGCCGCTCCAGCGCCTTCAGCCCGATCTGGAGATGCTGGCCGACGCGCTGGCGATAGAATTCGCTCGCCATCCCCGCCAGCTTGATCTCGCCGTGCAGCGGCTTGTCGGAGACACAGAGCAGCGTGCCGTAGGGCACGCGGAAGCGATAGCCATTGGCGGCGATCGTCGCCGATTCCATGTCGAGCGCGATCGAGCGCGACTGCGACATCCGCCGGATCACCTGCGGCCCGCTGATCTCCCAGTTGCGGTTGTCGACGCTGGCGACCGTGCCGGTGCGCATCAGCCGCTTGAGCTCGAAGCCGGTGAGCCCGGTCACCTCGCCGACCGCCTCCTCAAGCGCGACCTGCATCTCCGCGAGCGCGGGGATCGGCACCCACAGCGGCAGCTCGTGATCGAGCACGTGATCCTCGCGGACATAGCCGTGGGCCAGCACGTAGTCGCCGAGCCGCTGCGTGTTGCGTAAGCCCGCACAATGCCCGATCATCAGCCAGGCATGCGGCCGCAGCACCGCGACATGATCGGTGATGTTGCGCGCATTGGACGGACCGATCCCGATATTGATCAGGGTGATGCCGCGATAGCCGGGCTCGACGAGATGAAACGCCGGCATCTGCGGGACGCGCTCGGATGCCATCCCTGTCGTGCCGCCGCCGAGCCGCGCGCTGCGCGTGATCACATTACCCGGCGCGACGAACGCCTCGATGTCCTGCTCACCCAAGGCGAGACGTTGCAGGCTCGATTGCGCGAAGGCATCGACATAGAACTGGTAGTTGGTGAAGATCACGAAATTCTGGAAATGCTCGGGATCGGTGCCGGTGTAGTGATAGAGCCGGCGCAAGGAGTAATCGACCCGCGCCGCACGGAACAAGGCAAGCGGCTCCGGTGTTCCGGGCGTCAGCTCGAACGTCCCGTCGGCGATCGCATCATCCATCGCGGCGAGATCCGGCGTATCGAAGATGTCGCGCAGCGACCGGGTGAACGCTGAGCTGTCGGCGATGGTCAGCGCCGCCTCGATATTGATGTCGCGCCGGTAAGCAAAGTGGATCGGTATCGGCTCGCCGGACTCGCCGATCTCGACCGCCACGCCATGGTTCTTGATCAGCAGTCCGATCTGCTCGGTGAGGTAGGTCCGGAAAATATCCGGCCGGGTGATGCTGGTCTCATGGATGCCGGGCCCTGCGACGAAGCCGTAGGCAAGCCGGGAATCAAGCCGTGCATGCGACGAGGTTGTGATGCGGACGAACGGATAATGCGCGCGCACCCGTGTCGTGATCACGGCGCCATTGACATAGGCCTCGAAGCGGCTGCGCAGGAAACCGGTGTTGCGCTCGTAGATCTCTTCGAGACGGGCAACGGCGGCCGCAGCATCGGTGAACGCTTCGGTCGTGATCGACGGTGGAGTTTCGATGGCGGACGTCGGAGACATGTTCGCTTTGCACCAGATCCGTTGTCGAGTCGGGACTCCCCTGGATCAGTGCAGTATAGCGACAACGGCCTCCAGTTCCAGATCGGCGCCGGCCGCGGCGGCGTGAGGCCCGCGCATCGGCCGCCCTGCCTTACTGAATCCGCGCCAGCACCGCGAGACGGCGGATGCCCTTGTTACGATAGGCGTCGAGGAATGCGTAGTAATCCTTGAACGAGACGCAACCGTTGGAGTCGCCGTTCGGGCCGAGCATGAAGGTGTGCGCGAGCAGGCCGACACGGTTGAAGATCTTGCCCTCGCCGCCGATCGGATTGAGGCGCAGCGCCGGCACGCCGTGGAACAGCGCCTCGCGCGGCTTCAGCTCGTAAATGTGCGGCGGCGTCACGCCAACCATCTTCAGGTGCGAGGACCTGGGATCGTCGAGCCGGGCGCCGAGACCCGAATGCGCCTCGAGCCGCGTGCCGTCGGGCAGATACACGGTCCGGGCAGAGATGTCGTAAACCGCGGTCTGGCGGTCGTAAGGCGGCGAGCCGCCGAGCATCGGGTTCTGGTCCAGCGTCGAGGGGATGCTGCCGGTGACATTGGCATCGGCGGACGCGAAGGAGAGCAGTCCGCCGCTCGACTCGCGCTTGCCCCACAGCTTCTCGACCATGGTCTGCCGCTCGCTCGAGGCGATCGACATCACCGCGGCCTTGGCGCGCGCCGCCATGTCGCGAACGCCGCCGGATTTCGCGGCCTGCTTGGCCTCGGCCGGCTTCGCATCAGCGCTCTTTTCGGCCCCCTTGGGCTGAACGTTGGCGGTGGGATCGTTGAGTGCCACCTGCAAATTGGCGGCGGCTTGCTTCTTGGCGGACTCGACCGACTTCGGCGCCGGCAGCGGCTTCGATGTCTCGGCGAGTTCTGCCGTGGCCACCGCCCTCGCCGCTGCAACGACCTTGGGCGCGGCGGCCTGCTTGATCGGGTCGATCTGCGGTGCGGCATCGGCCACGACGCTGGACGCGACGCCCTCGGGCGAGGCGGCTGCAAACCGATCGTTAAACATAAGCGAAGGTGCCGCGGCGTCCGACGTCGCAACCTCCGTCCTTGCCGGAGCCGCCGGTGCCGGCGTCACCGACGCGAACACCTCGTTGAAGGCAGGTGCCGGGCGGGTTGCGACCGCGACGGGCCGCTTCACCACCGGCGCATCGAACGACGCATTGCCGACCGACGGATAGACGCTCGCCGCGAAGATGTTGGCGTAGACGGTCCAGGCGCAGCCAAGCACCAGCGCCGCGACGGCCGCGCTGCCAAAGAAGTGCTGCGGGAGGATTTTTCGGGAGGATTTCTTGCGGCTCGGCGCCCCAAGAACATACGCACTCGCACTCGCACTCGCACTCGTACCCATACGCCCGGCGCTCAAAACAGGTCCACCTTTGTCCCCACACTGGATCTGCCGAACGACGTTTCGGCACACCGTCGCGCAGGGGGCACAGACGGCCATTAAGGCGACTTTTAGTTAAATGCGACTTAACCGGATGCGATCCCCTGCAACGCGGGAAGTGCCTGTGGCGTAGGGCTTTTTTAAGATGACATTGGACCGCCAAAACGGCTTTTTTGTCCCACGATGGGACATTCCGGCACGCCGCTCCGCCGTCGCATGCCGAGATAAATCCGAGGGAGAATTTCCTTGCCGATCGCCCCGTAATCGCGCGGGGGTTTTGCAAGAAACGCCTCCTGATTGTCGCCACTCGAACGCTTCGATGCGCAACGCGCTGCGCGCGACTACTGCAGTTCCGGCGGCGGCGAACGGTCAAACACCTCGCCCTTGGCACCTTCAAGCAGATCAAGCACGTAGGTCTCGACAACCAACGGCCCGCGCATCCGCTTGGCCTCGCCCACCGTCGCGAAATGGGCGAAATTGTCGCGCACCGAGGCCGGCATCGCCTGATCGACCTCATGCACATACAATAGCTTGCCCGACAGCTGCGCCGGGCTCGGCTCCGGCATGTTGACCCAGCGAATGCGCTGACCCTGCTGGGCGACGCAGCTGCCCTTGGGGAGATAGAACGCCAGCCAGCCGGTGGTGCCGTAGTCCGGCGCCAGCACGCACGTGGCGCCGGTCCGTACGCGCGCCGCCTCGATCTCGCTCGCGAGTTGTTGCCAGCCGACACCGACGCTGCGCACGGTGGCATCGCGGCGGTAACCCGAGAGCAAACCGGTGTTGGCCTGCACGATCAGCAGCGCGAATAGCACGACGCCCGTCGGCGCGGCCCAGCGCCGGCAGAAATCGATCGTGCGTTGCTCGCGGGGCGCCCATTGCACCTGGATCGCGGCGACCGCGGCCGCCAACGCAAAGGCTGGATAGACCGGCGCAAACCAATTCGCCTCGACCCGCGCATGCAGGGCATGCCAGGTGAAGTAGACCACGATGGTCCAGAACATCGTGTTGACCAGCACGCGCGCAGGCATCGCGCCGGCGCGGCGCCGTGAGAGCGCATAAAGCCCCATCACGCCGAGGATGAAGACCAAAGGCGTCGCGAACGCAAACTGCGTCGGGATCAGCTCGGCGATGTAGGTCGGCCGGAAATCCTCGATCCGGGCGCGGCCCATCTGCTTGATGAACGACACCCACTGATGATCGGCATTCCAGAGGATGACCGGCGCGAACAGGCCGGCCGCGACCAGGCCGCCGAGATAGAGCCATGGCGAGAGAAACCAGCGCCGCAGCTTCGGCACCATGGCAAGCCAGATCAGGATCGCCGGGCCGAAGAACAATGCGGTGTATTTCGACAGCAGCGCCGCGCCGGCGCTGGCGCCGACCGCAAGCCACCAGGCGCCACGGCCGCTCTCCAGCACCCTGGCGAGCGCATACAGCAGGAAGCTCGCCGCAACCAGCAGCGGCGCATCCGGCGTCACGATCAGCGTGCCGACCGCGGCCATCAGCGTGGCATTGAGCAGGATCGTCGCACTCGCGGCGACGCGCTGGCCGCCGAACAGAAGCTCGGCAGCCCGGTAGATCGCCCAGCTCATCGGCAGCGCGAGCAGGATCGACACCAGCCTGACGCCGAACGGCGTGTCGCCCGCGATCATGGTGCCAAGCCGGATCACCACCGCGACCATCGGCGGATGGTCGTAATAGCCGCCGGCCAGCGACTTCGACCACATCCAGTAATAGGCTTCGTCGAAGGTCAGCGGCGTCCATGCGGCGGCGGCCAGCCGCAACACGACCAGCGCACACACCGCAAGCGCGGTGTTCCCCGCCAGCCGCGCCTCGCTCGCGTTCATGCCACCGTCATCGCTTGCGCCAGACGAACAGCCCGGACATCGCGTAGTTCCAGACCACGCCCATCAGCGCGCCGGCTGCGCCCGCAAGCCACCAGATCGGCTCTTGGTCGTAGACCGAGAACGCGACGCCGACATTGGCAAGCAGGCCGACGCTGCACACCAGATAGAACAGCAAGAGGCCGCGCAGGATGCCGAAACCCTTCAGCCGCTGGTCGCGGTAGGTCAGGAAATTGTTGAGGATGAAGTTGCTGGTCATCGCGACGATCGCGCCGGCGGCCTGGGCCTCCGGGAACGGCGCCTTGAACAATTCCAGCGCGATGAACAGCACCGTCAGATGCACCAGCAGGCCGAGCCCGCCGACTGCCGCGAACAGGATGAAGCGCAGCGAGATCAGGTCGTTGGTCAGCTTGGCCAGCACCAGGCCGAGGAAGTCGAGCGCGACCATCGAGTCGAGCTTGCTCTCGCCATGCTGGCGGGCGCCAAACGTGTAGGGAATTTCGACCGCGCGCAGCTTGCCCTGCGCGGTCGCCACCAGGTCGAGCAGGATCTTGAAGCCCTGGGTCGAGAGCTGCGGCGCGAGCTGCTCGAAGCGGTCGCGGCGGATCATGAAGAAGCCGCTCATCGGATCGGCGATCTCGACCTGCAGCGCGCGGCGCGCGATCTCGGTCGCGAACGCGCTGGCGCCGGCGCGCTGCTTGTTGAAGCCGTCGGCCTTGTAGCCCTCGATGTAGCGGCTGCCGACCACGAGCTCGGCCTCGCCGCGCTGCAGCAACGCCACCATCTTCGGCAGCTGGGTCTCGTCGTGTTGCAGGTCGGCATCCATGACCGCCGCATAGGGCGCGCTCGAGGCCAGGATGCCCTCGATGCAGGCGCCGGACAGGCCACGCCGGCCGACCCGGCGGATGCAGCGGACGCGGGAATCCTTGCGCGCCAGCGCCCGCACCACGTCCCAGGTTCCGTCTGGCGAATTGTCGTCGACGAAGATGACCTCCCAAGGCACGTCCTTCAGGATCGCGTCAAGCCGGCGGTACAGCACCGTGACATTGTCGCGTTCGTTGAAGGTCGGGACGACCACCGAAAGCTGCGGCAGACTTGCTGCCTGCGCGGAGGTTTCAGGGCCCGGCTTGATGGCTTGATTCATGAGCGCCAGCGTATAGCCGCAGCCTCTCCCGCTGCCAAGGCAGAGCGGCCCAAACGCGGTCCTGGAAGGCGGGAAAACGGGGCAAATACCCCCGAAAATGCCAACGACCACGAACAAGGGGCGCGCGTACATCCGGCGCAGCCGACATTGTCGTGGTCGTCCCAGCGCCGGAGCCCTCAAAGCTGCAACGTCGCCGTTATGAGCCAGATAGGAAGCCCCCATGCGGTTTGCAAGGGGGCGGGTGGCGTTAGTTGTTCGGGACTTCCCGGATCACCGGGCCGCGTGGCGCCGGGGCCGCCGGCGCGGCCTCGGCGGCGGGAGCCACCTGCGGCTGCGCCGCGGCGGGTGGGGTCGGGTTGCGGAGCTGGCTCGGCGACGGCCCATAGATGAACGCCGCCGCCAGCGCGATCGCCGCGACCACTGCACCCAGGAAGCCTGCCGTCGATTGTGAGCGCATGCCGATCATCCCCTCGCCTGCGCGGATTGATATCAAAAATCGGCCGGCCGCAACAGGATTCGGGAACCTATTTCGCCGCGGCCTTGCGCCGGGTGAAGGCGGTGACGATGTCCTTCTGCGCCAGCTCGATCGCGCGGTTGGCGGTGGTCAGGTTGGCGTCGGCATCCTGTTTCGGAAATTGCAGCGACAGGAAGTCGATCAGCGACACCCGAAAATTCTGCCGCTCCGAGGGACAGACATTGGCGATCAGCGAAGTGAACTCCTGATCGGACATCGCCTTGTTGCTGTCGCGGGGATATTCGCGCGCGAGGCAATTCCAGTAGGCGTCGCGGCCGGTGATCGCGAGCTTGTGCGCGTCGTCGACCTCATCGGCCATTGCAGCCGACAATATGGCAGCCGAGCACGTCATCAAGAGGGCGGCCGCAACCAGCATGCGCATTGTTGTTCTCCCGTTTTTCGGCATCCTAGCCAACACCGGCGATCACGATAAGCACCGCCGCGCACATCTGGCAAACTGGCCAATCACGATTATTTTGACTACTCTCTGTCTCTCCCCCCTCACGATGAGTGCAGTCGTGGCCAAAGCTCCCACCAATTCGACCAAGACAGACGCCAAGACTACAGAAACCAAGACTACAGACACCAAGACGACCAAGACGGATGCAGGCAACATCTATATCGGCATCGGCGGCTGGACCTTCGAGCCGTGGCGCGGGGTGTTCTATCCGGAGAAGCTCGCGCAGGCGAAAGAGCTGTCCTACGCCGCGTCGAAGCTGACCTCGATCGAGATCAACGGCACCTATTACGGCTCGCAGAAGCCGGAGAGCTTTCGCAAATGGGCCAGCGAAGTGCCCGACGGCTTCATCTTCTCGCTGAAGGGGCCACGCTTCGCCACCAACCGCCGCGTGCTCGCCGAGGCCGGCGATTCGGTGAAGCGGTTCTATGACTCGGGCGTGCTGGAATTGAGGGACCGGCTCGGCCCGGTGCTCTGGCAGTTCGCGCCGACCAAGAAGTTCGATGGCGCCGATTTCGGCAAGTTCCTCGAGCTCTTGCCGCGCAAGCTCGACGGCCGCGCGCTGCGCCATGTGGTCGAGGTGCGCCACGACAGCTTCAAGGTGCCCGAATTCATCGCCCTCATTCGCGAGCACGAGGTGCCGGTGGTGTTTGCCGAGCACGGCAAATATCCGGCGATTGCTGACGTCGCGAGTGACTTTGTTTATGCCCGGCTACAGAAGGGCAACGACGAATTGAAGACCTGCTATCCGCCGAAGCAGCTCGACGCCTGGGCCAAGCGGTTCCAGGACTGGGCCGGCGGCGGCGAGCCGGTCGATTTGCCGAAGGTCGACAAATCGACGCCGAAAAAGACGCCGCGCGACGTGTTCGCCTACGTGATCCACGAGGGTAAGGTGCGCGCGCCCGCCGGCGCGATGGAACTGATCGAACGGGTGAAGTGAAGGCTTGGCGATGGCGAAGGCGAAGAAGCTGTTCACCATCGGCTACGAGCAGACGCCGTCCAAGGCGGTGCTCGACGAACTCCAGCAGGCCGGCGTCAAGCTCTTGGTCGACGTACGCGCCGTCGCCTCCTCGCGCCGTCCAGGCTTCTCCAAGACCCAGCTCGCCGCAGGCCTCGACGAGCGCGGCATCGGCTACGTCCATCTGCGCGGCCTCGGCACGCCGAAGAGCGGCCGAGAGGCGGCGCGCAGCGGACACTATGCGCTGCTCCATAAGATCTATTCGGCGCACCTCAAGACAGTGCAGGCCAAGGAAGAGCTCGACGAGCTGTCGGCGCTGGTGAAGAAATCCGGCCCGGTCTGCATCCTCTGCTACGAGCGCGACCACGAACACTGCCACCGCCGCTGGATCGCCGAGATCATCGAGGAGCGCGACGGCGTCAAGATCGAGAATTTGGCTGCGCCGCAGATGGTCTAGCCTCTCTCGCCCGCGACGTTTATCGTCCCCTCCATCATCTTCACGCAGCCGCCGCCGACATGCACCGAGGCGATCGCGCCGCCTTGCTTCTGCACCCGCGTCAGCAGAAGGCTGGGCCGGCCCATGTCGACGCCCTGCCCGATCCGCAGCCGCAACTCGCCGTCGCGCGCGGAATCGATGTCGGCGAGCAGCGCCGCGCAAGCCGCGGTCGCGCTGCCGGTGGCGGGATCTTCGGATAGGCCGCTGGCGCCCGGATGGAACATGCGTGCCTGCAAGTCGAGCGGCTGCTCACTCGCCGGAATGTCACGGGTGTAGAAATAGACGACGTCGCGGCCGATCTCGGCCAGCACCCTGGCGAACGCCGCGGCATCGGGCCGCGCGCGCTTGACCGCCTCGCGCGAGGCGATCTCCACCACCAGGAACGGCAGGCCGACCGAGACCACCTGCGGCACATGCCGATCGGTTGTCACGTCATCCGCCGACAGCGACAGGCACGCGGCGGCTGCGGCGGCGCTCACTTCGGTGGTTCGCTGCAGCGGCTGCGGCGCCGTCAACTCGGCACCGACAACCCTGCCGCCATCCGACAGGATTTTGACCGGCACAAGGCCCGCCTTCTCCTCGAACCTCAGCTGCGCCGGCAGCTTCGCCGCCTGGCTCGCCAGCACGAAGGCGGTGCCGACGTTGGGATGGCCGGCAAACGGAATTTCCGAGCGTACCGTGAAGATGCGCACCTGAGCGTCGTTGGCCTGGTCCTGCGGCGGCAGCACGAAGGTCGTCTCGGAATAGTTGAATTCGGTCGCGATCGCCTGCATCTGCGCGGTCGAGAGGCCTTCGGCGTCGAGCACCACGGCGAGCGGATTGCCGCCGAAGGCGCGGTCGGTGAAAACGTCGACAGTGATATAGCGCCGCTGCATCTTGCGTGTCCTTGTGCTCCGGTCATCTGCGACCGATGGCGTCATCGTAGCACGGCTGCAACGACGCCCATCAGAGCACTCGGTACAATCGCTCGCGAGCTAGAAGCGAAACAGTGCCCGCGGCGACGCAAGCACGCCGGCGCGCTCATCCGCATCGGTGACGAGTTCGTCGAGGAATTTGCGGTTCTTCGCGTAGCTCTGCGTCGTCTCGAATTGGGTGTGCGGCCAATCGCTGCCCCACAATAGCCGATCGACACCATAGGCTTTGCGCAGCAGCGGATAGGCCTGCTTCGCGAACGCCTCGCCGGCCGCGCCGTTGCGGTACGGCGCCGAGATCTTGACCCAGATATTGCGCGTCGCGCCAAGCTTGAGCACCGACTGGAATCCGGGATCGTCGATGCCGAGCTTCGGATCGGGCAAGCCGAAGTGATCGAACACGACCTTGACACCCTGATCGAGCAGCTTTGGTGCAAGCGCCGCTAGATCGCTGGCGTTGCGCTGGATCTCGACCTGCCAGTCGAGCGTCCTGATCTCGCCCAGCAGCGCCGTCCATTCCGGCGATGTCAGATCGGGCAGCGTCTGGCCGACCAGATTGAGACGGATGCCGGCGACGCCGGCACGGTCGAGCTCACGAAGCTCTTCCGCCGGAACCGTAGGATCGACCACGGCAATGCCGCGCAGCCGGCCACTGGTCGCCTTGAGGCACTCGACCAGATAGGAATTGTCGGTGCCGAGAAAGCTCGGCTGCACCAGCACGCCATTGGTGATGCCGTTCCGGTCGAGCTGCTGCAGATAGAGCGCGAGCGGCGCGTCGTAGTCGGGCGCATAGCGGCGGCCCGGCGCGAGCTTCAGCCCGCGATGGAAAACGTGGGCGTGGGTATCGATCGCCAATTTCGGCATCTCAGCCTTCACCCTGCTCGCCAATCCGCCCGCCGACAGCGCGGCAACCACTCCCGCGGCAAACCGGCGCCGCGTCAACCCGTGTTGGTCCGATGTCATGATCATTCCTCATCATCACGCGCGTGTGGCAGCGGCCTGCTCGAAGACCTTGCCGCGGGTTTCCGGCAGCATCAGCACGGCGATCAGCACCAGCGAATAGGCGAACGCCGCGTCGATGCCGATCGCGGCACCAAGACCGATATGGTCGCTGAGATAGCCGACCAGGAAGGGAAACGCCGCGGAGACGATGCGGCCGAAATTGTAGCAGAAGCCGACACCGGTGCCGCGGACGCCGGCGGGATAGAGCTGGCTGAACAGCGCCGCCATGCTGGCGGGAATGCCGGCCGAGAAGAACCCGAGCGGGAAGCCGAGCACCAGCATCTGCGAGTTGGAGAGCGGCGCGAAGATGTAGACCAGCACCGTCACGACGCAGGCGGCTGCGAACAGCGTCACATTGGCGCGCCGTCCGATCCGGTCGCTGATGATCCCCGAGACCACGCAGCCGCAGAAGAACGCGACGATGATGACGGCAAGATAGGCGCTGGAGCCGAGCACCGAGAGATGCCGCACCTCGCGCAAATACGTCGGCAGGAATGTCGTCAGCGCCGCATAGCCGCCATGGGCGCCGATGCCGAACAGGCCGCCGATCAGCGTCGAGCGCAGCACGTCGCGGTGAAAGATTCCGGCGAGCGTCGCGAAGAATGGCGGCTCGGCCTCGCGCGGCACGGTGCGCGGCGGCTCCTTCAATCCGCGACGGATGTAGAGAATCAGCAGCGCCGGGATCAGGCCGACCGCGAACAGGACGCGCCAGGCGATATCGGCCGGCGCAGTGGTGAAGACCAGGGCCGAGAGCAGCACCGCCGCGCCCCAGCCGACCGCCCAGGCGCTCTGCACGGCGCCAAGCGCCTTGCCGCGATGCTCGGCGCGAATGATCTCCGCCATCAGCACCGCGCCGCAGGCCCATTCGGCGCCGAAGCCGACGCCTTGAATGGCCTTCAGCACCACGAGCTGGATGTAGTTCATCGCGAAGGCGGAGGCGAAGGTCGCGAGCGCGAAGGTCGCGACCGTGATCTGCAGCGCCTTCACCCGCCCGAAGCGATCACCGAGCGCGCCGCCGAGCCAGCCGCCGAACGCGCCGAAGAACAGCGTGACCGAGCCGAGCAGACCGGCGTCGGCCTTGCTGATGGCGAATGCGGTGATCAGCGCTGGAATCGCGAGGCTGAACATCTGGACGTCGAGCGCGTCGAGGCCCCAGCCGCCAAAGCTTGCCCAGAAGGTGCGCCGCTCGAGCGGCGAGCATTCGCTGTACCAGTTTGCCATCATTCCTCCCTGAAATGTCTTGTGTTGTTTTAATTGATCGCCGCCGTCATCTGATCTCGGCGTGGTAGCGGAAGCGATTCGCCGGCCCGCGTGAGCGGCGCCATTCGATCGGCCGCCGCTCCAGGTCGAACGCAAGACGCTCGATCACGATCAGCGGCGCATTGGCCTCGAGCCGCAGCAGGCGCGATTGCATCTCCGTCGCGATCTCGACCGTGAGGATTTCATCGGCCGAGACCACGACCTGGCCGCAGCGATCCTCGTAGAGCGGATAGAGCAAGTCGCCGAACTCGGCGGTCGCGAGCGCCAGGATCGCCTCGAAGCGCGATCGTTGCAGCCAGATTTCTTCCGCGAGCAGCGGCACGTCGTCGATCAGCCGCAGGCGCGACAGGCTGATGACGGGTTCGCCGACGGCAATGCGCAGCGCCGATGCGACAGCCGAGGTCGCCGGCACCGCCTTGCGGCGCAGGATGCGGCTCTGCGGCACGCGGCGCTCGCCGCTCTCGGACTGGAAGCGGAAGAAGCGGAACAGCGAGGAGTTGAAGCGCGCACGGCGCACGAAGGTGCCGCGGCCCTGTTGGCGCTCCAGCACACCGTCGCTGACGAGCTGATCGATCGCCTTGCGCACGGTGCCGATGGCGACGCCGTAATGCGCGCCGAGCTCGGCTTCGGAGGGGATCAGGTCTCCGGGCCGCCATTCATTGCGATTGATGCGTGCCGCGAGATCGTCGCGAAGACGCTGGTAGCGCGGCAGGCGGTCGTCGAGGGCTGAATTCATCTAGTCATCTATATGACTCTATGATGCCCCGTCAATCGCTACTTTATTACCTCAAGTGAAAGGACGTTTTACCCCAATTGCCAGACCGGCACCGGGTGCTCGTAACCCCGCACCGGGATCTCGCCGCGCGAGACGGCGTCGGTGCAGTCGTCGCCGAGTGCCTCGCGCACCGCGGACGAGATCAGGAATTGCGAGCCGAGCTCCTTGTTGAGCGCCTCGAGCCGCGCGGCGAAGTTCACGGTGTCGCCGATCACGGTGTATTCCTTGCGCCGCGGCGAGCCGATATTGCCGGCGACGACCTCGCCGATATGGATGCCGATGCCGATGCGCAGCGGCCAGCTCGACGCCGCGTTGGTGCGCTCATTGGCGGCCAGCATCTCGCGCGCGGCGGCGACCGCCTGATGCGCGGCGTCGCCGGTCTCGAACGGAGCGCCGAACAACGCGAGAAAGCCATCGCCGAGAAACTTGTTCACGATGCCGCCATGGCGATCGAGGATATCGACCAGCACGGCAAAGGCACCGTCGAGCCGATCCACCACCTCCTGCGGCGAGCGGGTGCGCGCGCCCGCGGTGAAGCTGCGGAAATCGACGAACATCACGGCAACGCGGCGGATGTCGCTCGCGGTCGAAGCGCCCTCCGTCATCAGCCGCTCGACCACCTGCGGCGAGACGTGCTGACCGAACAGGTTGGTGATGCGGTCGCGCGCCGTGCCGGCGGCAATACTGGCCTCGAACTGGCGGCGCAGCTGCATGCCGACCGCGCCGGCGAGGAGACCGCAGATCAGGATGATCGTGCTGCGCGCGGCGTGATAGTAGATGCTGGTTTCGGCCTCGCCGCCGCCGGCCGTGTGGAAGAACACCGCCATGTAGAACAGCTCGGTCGCCGCGACGAAGCCGGTGAAGGTCGAGAGCCAGAAGTCGAGCCGCAGCGTCGACAGGATGATGAAGACGAAATAGACCAGCGGCGCCACGAAGCCGAGCGCCTCCTGCGGGCCCATGCTGTTCATGTGCAGAGCCAGCACGACGGTCGGCAGCGACGTCTCCACCAGCACACCGATGTAGCGCCGGATCACCGGCAGATCGCGTCCCTTGCGCATATGCCATCGGATCGCGCCATGCACCCAGAGCTCGAATACAATCAGCGGCACGATGACGTAGAAGACGTAGACCGGGCTGAGGTTGCCGTGCCAGACGCGGCTGACCGCCTCGGGCGCGAAGAAATACACCAGCAGACTGATCGCCCCGAGCGCGGCAGCGGTGCCGATCAGCACCTTGATGCGGAGCAGCTCGGTGGTCATCACCTCGCGCATCAGGGCATGACGGAAATCGGCGGATACGGTCGTGTCGACCGCTGCGCTTTCTTTGTCTGGAAATTCCTTCAATATCCAACCCCTGTCATTCCGGGGCGATGCGAAGCATCGAACCCGGAATCTCGAGATTCCGGGTTCGCCTCTTCGAGGCGCCCCGGAATGACGATGAACAAACAGCAGCCATCATAGCCTCAATCGAGCGTGCGGCGGAAGCGCGTCACGGCAATCGTCATGGCGAACAACATCAGCGCGACCAGCGCGATGCTGTCGTATTGCAGGTTTTGCATCGCCGCGCCCTTCAGCATGATGGCGCGGACGATGCGCACGAAATGGGTCAGCGGCAGCCCCTCGCCGATATATTGCGCCCAGACCGGCATGCCGGCGAACGGAAACATGAATCCGGACAACAGGATGCTCGGCAGGAAGAACATCATCGAGAGCTGCATCGCCTGCAGCTGGTTCTGCACGATGGTCGAGAAGGTGTAGCCGATCGACAGATTGGTGGTGATGAACAGCGTGGTCAGCAGCGCCAGCAGCGTGAGGCTGCCGAGCACCGGCACGCCGAACAGCAGGATTCCGATCGCGATGATCAGCGTGGCCTGGATGAAGCCGACCAGCACATAGGGGATGATCTTGCCGAACATCACCTCGACCGGCTTGATCGGCATCGACAGCAGGCTCTCCATGGTGCCGCGCTCGATCTCGCGCGTCACCGACAGCGCGGTGAAGATCAGCATGGTCATGGTCAGGATGGTCCCGACCAGGCCGGGCACGATGTTGAGGCGCGAATCCGCCGCCGGGTTGTAACGGGCATGGGCACGGATCTCGAACGGCATGTCGGGGGGATCGCCGATGTGAAGGTCATGCGCCAGCGCGGTCTGCACCAGCGGCCCGAGCGTGCCGAGCGCCGTGCCCGACGCCACCGGATCGGTCGCATCGGCCGCGACCAGCAGCGCGGGCCGGTCGCCGCGCCGCACCGCGCGCTCGAAGCCGCGCGGGATCTCGACGCCGAACAGAACCTTGCCGGATTGCAGGAGCTCGTCGAACGCCTCGACGGTGTGGACCTCGCGGACGAAATGGAAATAGGCGGTATTCTCCATCGCCTTCAGGATCGAACGCCCGAGATCGGTGTCCTCCTGGGTCAGCACCGCGGTCGGCAGATTGCGCGGCGTGGTGTTGATGGCGTAACCGAACAGCGTGAGCTGCATCACCGGCAGCATGATGATCATGGCGAAAGAGACGCGGTCGCGGCGGAGCTGAATAAACTCCTTGACCAGCATCGCATAGCTGCGCCGCCAGAAGCCGAATGCCGGCTCCCTTTCCTCGCCATTGTGGATCGTGTCCGTTGTGCTCATCGGAAACTATCCCTGAAAGTTATCTTTGGAGCGCCCCATCAAGTCGATGAAGACATCTTCGAGCGACGGTTCGCTCGGCTGCCAGTGCCATTTCGAATTATCGCGATACGGCGCGATCGCAGCCTCCAGCGCCGCTCTGTCGCGCCCGGACACGTGCAGGCTGGTGCCGAACGGCGCCACCATGTCGACGCCGGGCTTGCCGGTAAGCTCGGCCATCAGGCCGTTGAAATCCTCGCCCGTCACCGTCCAGGTCGACAGCGCGGAGGCTGCGATCACCTCGTCCACCGTACCGTGGGCCAGCAGATGGCCATAGGCGATATAGGCGATCTCGTGACAGCGCTCGGCCTCGTCCATGTAATGGGTCGAGACCAGCACGGTGAGGCCTTCGGCGGCGAGCGCGTGGATCTCGTTCCAGAAGTCGCGCCGCGCCTTGGGATCGACGCCGGCGGTCGGCTCGTCCAGCAGCAGCAGTTGCGGATTGGGCAGCGTGCAGGCGCCGAGCGCGAGCCGCTGCTTCCAGCCGCCGGAGAGATTGGCGGCGAGTTGCTCCTCGCGGCCCTTCAGCCCGATCCGCGCGATCATGTCGGCCGCCGCGCCGCGCGCATCCGGCATGCCGTAGAGCCGCGCGACGAACTCCAGATTCTCGCGCACCGAGAGATCCTGGTAGAGGCTGAAGCGCTGCGTCATGTAGCCGACCTTGCGCTTGATCTTGTCGGCATCGCGCCGGATATCATAGCCGAGGCAGGTGCCCTCGCCGCTGTCCGGCGTCAGCAGTCCGCACAGGATGCGGATGGTCGTGGTCTTGCCGCTGCCGTTGGGGCCGAGGAAGCCATAGATCGAGCCGCGTTTGACCTGCATCGACAGGTCGTGAACCACCTCGCGTCCGCCGAACGATTTGGTCAGGCCCTTCACATCGATCGCGATGGACGGTGCATCGGGCTGCGTGCTGGTGGGGCCGCCGTTCATCTGCGCTCCGCCACCGGCGTCTTGGGATTGAGGTAGATGCTGATCGGCTGGCCGACCCGCAAGACATCGGGACGGCTCGGCCGCGCCTGGATCAGGTAGACCAGCTTGTTGCGCTCATCGAGACTGTAGATGACCGGCGGCGTGTACTCCGCGGTGGTGGCGATGAAATAGATCTTGGCGGTGAGATCGGCAGCGCAATTGTCGCAGGTCACCCGCACCTCATCGCCGAGCGCAAGCTTCGGCAGCTCGGCCTCCGGCACGAAGAAACGCAGCTTCATGTTGCCGGGCGGCATGATCGACAGCACCGGGCGCTGTGCCTGCACCAACTCACCCTCGCGGAAATAGATCTGCTGGATCGAGCCTGCGATCGGCGCAAAGCCCTTGCGGCGGTCGAGCCGCGTCTGCGAGGTGACGACGCGCGCCTCCGCGACGCGCAGCGCCGAGATCGCGGAATCGAGATTGGCCTGGGTGCCGGCACCGGTGCCGCGCAGCGAGGCCGCACGGTCGTAGCTCTGCTGGGCGTTGGCCAAGGTCGCGTTGTTCTGGTTGAGATCGGCGCGCTGCAGATCGTCATCGACCGAATAGAGCAGATCGCCGGGCTTGACCTCGTCGCCCTCGCGCACGTTGAGCTTGGTGACGCGGCCGGATTCGTCCGGGCTGACGAAGATCATGTCGGCCTCGACCCAACCCTGGAAGCCGGGATCGCGCTTCTCCTTGCAGCCGGCGAGCGCCGTCGCCAGCGCGACGACGGCCACGAGCTTCATCATGCGCGACGCGGTCATGTCTTCCTCCGTTCGCCGAAGATCAGATCGAGATGCACCTTGAACATCGCGAGTCCGTCGAGCGGCGCGTGCCGGGCAAACAGGCTCTGCCAGATCACCGCGACGATCGCGGGCGCGACGACCAGCTGCGGGAAATCGCCGAGCTCGCGGTGCTTGATCTCGCCGCGCGTGATCGCGAGCTGGACCAGCGCCTTCATGCCGGCCAGGCCTTTCGACACCACCTCGCGGAAATAGAAATCGGCGATCGCCGGAAAGCGCGGCCCTTCCGAGACGATGAGACGAATGATGTCGCCGCGCCGGGTCGCCACCACCTCGCGCATAAAGGTCTCGGCAAAGCCCTCGACCGCGTCGCGCACCGGACCGGTGATGGTCGGCGGCGCCGTCATGCGGCTGATCAGCGGCACCAGTGCGGTGCGGATCAGCTCCTCGAACATCGACTCCTTGTCCTTGAAATAGAGGTAGAGCGTGCCCTTCGCGACGCCGGCCCGCTTGGCGACGTCGTCGAGCCGGGTCGCGGCAAAGCCGCGCGCGATGAACTCATCCATCGCCGCCTCGATGATCGCAGCGCGCCGCTCCGCCGATTTCCCGGCGCGGTTCGCCGGCGGCTTCGGCTCGGCCAGCTCTGCCGAGGTCACCTTCGGAATCCTCGCCGCGGCGGCGCGGATCGTGGTCCGGCGCTTGGCGGGCTGGGTGCGGGTCGTTCTTGTACTGTGCTTTGTCATGGTCACAATATGACTGACTGGTCAGTCATTGTCAACTCAATGAAGGGAAACGCGTGGTGCCTGCGGACGTTCCTGTTGTGGGGGCGGTTCCGGGATGCGGGCATGCGACCGCGCTTTCGCAAGCTAAAGGCCAGGGTTTGCTGGTTATTTGGCCCGTCTGTCGGTCAGAGGGCGCAAAAGCCAGGCTGATCGCACCCTGGGTTCGACGGCCCCTCTTCGTCATTCCGGGGCGCGCGTAGCGCGAGCCCGGAATCCATCGCGCCGCATAATTCCTGGATCAATGGATTCGGGGCTCTCGCTTCGCGAGCCCCGGAATGACGGCGGGGAGAGTTGGCCCGCTACGTATGAAACTTCAGCCCATCGAGCACCTTGTCGACCACCTTGCGCTCGGCGCGAAAGGCGAGGCCGACCAGATTGAGCTCGGCGCGCGCAACCGCCCTCACCGCCTCGCGATTTGCGGCGTCGTGCGTGGTCTTGAACATGTCCTCGGTGTACAGCGCAGGCTTCACCTCACGCGCCAGCGCTCGCTCCAGTGCCCGCGACAGCTGCGCACGGTCAGCGCCGTAGATCAGGATCGGCTGGCCGATCAGGGAGAGATATCTCGTCCCCGAGCCGTCCTGGTAATTCTCGCCGATACATTCGGGAAAGGACGCCGCGATGCCACCGGCCAGAAACGACGCCACGTTGAGCTTCTGCCAGACTTCCAGGTCGGTGCGGATCACGACCGCGATCTTGGTGTCGAACTGCATGCGATAAATCTATTCGCAGGGTGGCGACACACCACCTCTGACGGTGCATCCCTCATCTGCCTGCAAGGCGCCGACGTTAGTTTCCTGCAGCCACCGAAAGCGATGGTCAGTTCCCGCATCGCGTAGTAGGCTACGGGCTTTCGATTATCACAGCATATTTGAGGCATTGCATCATGATCAGCAAAGCCGATGTTGTTGTTATTGGTTCGGGCGGATTGGGCGCGGCCACAGCCTATTACTTGAGCAAGCGTGGAGGTCTCGGCGTCGCCCTTGTCGACAAGCATGAGATCGGATCGCAGACCTCGCCCCGCGCCGCAGGCATGGTGAGCTGCGCGCGCAAGAGCGACCTGATGATTGGTCTCATCAAGGACGCTTGCCGCAAGATCGAAGCGTTCACGGAGGAGACCGGCCAGCCGCTCGACTGGGTGCATTCGGGCAGCCTGAAGATTGCCCGGCGGCCGCAGGACGCCGAAATAATCAAGGACGACTTCGAGCGCGGCCGTCGGGCGGGCCTCGATGTCGAGCTGATCTCTCCGGAGCAGGCGAACCGTCTCAATCCATTTTTGCAGCCGACCGGCGTCGTCGCGGCGATGCGGATCGGTGACGACCGGTATTTCGACCCGGCCCAGGTTGCGATCGGTTTCGCCAGGGCCGCGGCGATCCACGGTGCAACCTTGCTGCCGAACACCGACGTACGGGCCGTCAACATCGTCGGCGGCAACGCGATCGGCGTGACCACGGCGAACGGCGTCATTGAAAGCCCGATCGTTGTCGATGCGGCCGGTGCGTGGACGCGGCAGGTCGCGGAAGCAAGCGGAATTCGCGTGCCGCTGGTGCCGACCCGGCAGCAATTGATCGTGACCGAACCTCTCGATGGCGCGCGCGCCGACTTGCCGATGGTCCGCATCATGGATGCCGCAGTGTATGCGCGCCCGTGTCAGGGCGGCTTCCTTTGGGGAGTCTATGAGGAAACACCGCGCTTCTTCGATATGGAGAAGCTTGGGACCGGCTTCGATGTCAAGGACATGCCGCTCGACATCGGCGTGCTTCATGCGGCCGCCGACGATGTGAAGGATCAGTTGCCGTTCCTGCAAACTGCCAAGGTGCGGGAATTTCGCGGCGGCATTCCGACGATGACCGCCGACGGCCATCATATTCTTGGCCCAGCCGCCGGCGTGAAGGGCTTCTATTTTGCAAGCGGGTGCAACGTCGCCGGTCTGTCGATCTCGCCGGCCGTCGGTGAGGCGCTTGCGGCCTGGATCGTGGACGGCAAGCCGCCTGTCGATCTATCACCGATGTCGGTCACTCGGTTCAAAGACCAATCGTGGTCCGAAGACCAATTGCAGCGCGACGCCGCGTGGCAATATCGACACTTCTACGGTGCGGTCTGAGGGCGGCTCGGGGTCGTCCCGCTACCCCTTCGCGTCGCAGGCCCAGGCGCGGATCACGCATTCCTTGCCGCCATAGTCGTAGCACTTCTTGGTCGCGGCATTGAGCGAGCTCGAGATCCGTGGCGCCACCGCATAGCCATGGGCACCGCAGGGATTTTTCATGTCGATCGCGAGCGCGGCACAGGCGCGCTTCATGGTGACGGCGGTGCAATCGCCCTTGCACTGCTTCAGCGCAGCGGCACGCGCCGCGCCCTCGGCCTGATAATCATAGGCCTGGCCATAGGCCCCGCATTTGCCGACTGCGAACGCGCCGGCCGCGTGTGCCTTGGGGACGAAGGTTTCCACGGAGAAACGCGTGGCGCCGAGCAGCAACGTCAGAACAAGAATCGTCAGCGCGCGGCGCTGCGCGGCGGCGGTCGAAATGATCACTGGAAATCCCCCAAGTCCGCCGCGGACTGTACGCAGGGGTCGTTTCCAGATGGTGAATGACGGGTTGACGGCGGATAGAGCTACCCCCGCCGCGCGGCTTCCAGCGCCTGCGGCGTATCGATGTCGAGGAAGGCGCTGTCGCCTTCGACCGGGACCTCGGCGACCACCTCGGCATGCTTGGCGATCAGATGGCGGGCGCCGATGTCGCCGTCGAGCGTCATCAGCTCCTTGAAGAAGCGCCGCGACCACAGCACCGGATTGCCGCGGCGGCCCTCGCTGACCGGCACCGCGATCAGGTGGCCGCGGTCGGGCGCAAAGGTCTCGATCATGCGATCGATCAGCTTGGCATCGATCAGCGGCATGTCGCCGAGGCAGACGATCGCGCCGTCGGCGCTGTCGGAGACCGCCGCGATGCCAGCTTTCACCGAGCTGGCAATGCCGCCGGCGAAATCGGGATTGCGGACGAATTTAACCTTGAGGCCATCAAGCGCCTGCTCGACCAGATCGGCCTGATGCCCGGTGACGACGATCACCTCGGAGGCCTTCGAGGCCAGCGCCTGCTCGGCGACGACGCGCGCGAGCTTCTTGCCGTCGAGCTCGGCGAGCAGTTTGTTCGGACCGCCCATCCGGGTCGAGCGGCCGGCGGCGAGCACGATCGCGGCGACGTTGCGGTTGCCTTCGGTGTCCGGCACGGTGCGCGGCTGCGGCCGCGTCACGATTTCCATCAACAGGCCGCCGACGCCCATGGCGGTGAGATCCGACCGCGTCACCTTGATGCCGGCGAGCAGCCGCATCAGCACCCAGTCAAAGCCGTTCTCGACCGGCGAACGCGCGCAGCCCGGCGCGCCCAACACCGGCACGCCGCCGGCGCTGCCGATCAACAGCAGATTGCCGGGATCGACCGGCATGCCGAAATGCTCGACGGCGCCGCCGATCTCGGCGATCGCGGCGGGGATCACATCGCGGCGGTCGGCGATCGCAGATGCGCCGAACACGATGACGAGCTCGGCGCCGAGGCCGAGCAATTCCTTGATCGCGCCGGCCAGCACCGTTTCGTCATGCGGCACGCGGCGTTCGGCGATGATGGTGGCACCGGCCGGCGCCAGACGCTCGGCGGTGACGCGCAGCGTCTTGTCGATCACCTTGGGCGCAAGGCCCGGCAGCAAGGTCGAGACCACGCCGACCTTCTTGATCACATAAGGCGCGATCCGCAGCGCGTCCTTGCCCGCAACCGCGACGGCGGCGTCGCGCAACCGCCCCTCGACGCCGAACGGAATCAGCTTGACGGTCGCGATCATCTCGCCTTCGACCACCGGCTTGTAGGCCGCGAGGGTGGCGAAGGTGATGGCCTCGTCGACGCCGTTGATGCGATCGACCGCGGCGCGGTCGACCACCAGCACGCCGGGGCGTGCCGCGAACAGATTGGCGCGGCCGGTAAAGGCGCGCTCGACATTGACGCCCTCGCCCGCCACCGCCTGCGCGATGCTGGCGGCGGCTTCGTCCTCGGAGACGTCACCCTCCTCCAGGCGCACCACGACGACGTCCTTGACGCCGGCCCTGGTCAGCGCCTCGACTTCCTCAGGGCCGATCGTGGTGCCTTTCTTGAGCACCAGCGCGCCCTGGCGGAGCGTATGCACGGTGACGCCGCCAATCGCGTCGGCCGGACTGGCGGGACCGAACTTCATGCCGCTTCCTCTTTTTCTTTGGGAGGCAGACGCAGCTGTGCGGTGATCTCGGCCATGATCGCGACCGCGATCTCCGACGGCGACACCGCGCCGATGTCGAGCCCGATCGGCGCGTGGATGCGCGCGATGTCGCTGTCCTTGGCGCCCTGCGCACGCAGCCGCTCGGCGCGCTTGGCATGGGTCTTCCGCGATCCCAGCGCGCCGATATAGAAGCAGTCGCGGTCGAAGGCGTGCAGCAGCGCCGGATCGTCGATCTTGGGATCGTGCGTCACCGCGACGAAGGCGGTGTAGTGATCGACATTGAGCGGCGGCAGCGCGACGTCGGGCCATTCGGCGACCAGCGGCACGTCGGGGAAACGCTCGGGGCTCGCGAACGCCGTGCGCGGATCGACCACCGTGACGTCATAGTCGAGCGCACGCGCCAGCGGCGCCAGCGCCTGGCTGATATGGACCGCGCCGATGATCACGAGCTTTGCGGTCGGTGCGTAGACGTTGAGGAACAGCTTCTTGCCCGCAACCTCGACATTGCCGCTCTTGCCCATCCGAAGCTGCTTCGCAAGTTCAGCGCGCAGCGGATCGGCGGCGATGTCGGCGGCCTTGACCAGTCGCTGATCGCCATTGGCGGTGTCGGTGACGATGATGACCGGACGGCGCGCGGCGCGCTCGGCGTTCAGCTCTTTGAGGATCTCGAGTTTCACGGCTAGCCGACCTTCTCGACGAAGACGCGGATGGTGCCGCCGCAGGACAGGCCGACATTCCAGGCCGTCTCGTCGGCAACGCCGAATTCGAGCATCTTGGGCTGGCCGCTCGCGATCACGTCGAGTGCTTCGGTCACGACCGCGCCCTCGACGCAGCCGCCGGAGACCGAGCCCAGAAACGTGCCGTCGTCATTGATGACGAGGCTCGATCCGGCTGGGCGCGGCGCCGAGCCCCAGGTCTCGACCACGGTGGCGAGCGCCACGCCATGGCCCTGTTTCTGCCAGGTCTCGGCGGCCTGCAGGATGTCTTCGTCGCGGTTCAGCATGGAAACCTCCCTCAGGCCACGGATCGGATCAGGCTGCGGTGGTGCGCCGGCGGCGGGGATGACAGCGCGCCGATCAAGCCCTTGATGGACGTCAAGTTATGCACCGGGCGAAATTCGTCAACGTGGGGCAGCATCATTTTGATGCCCTGCGCCTTGGCCTCGAAGCCGGAGTAGCGCAGCAGCGGGTTAAGCCAGATCAGGCGGCGGCAGGAGCGGTGCAAACGGTCCATCTCGAAGGCCAGTTTGGCATCCGCCTCCCGTTCTAGTCCATCGGATATAAGGAGGACGATGGCGCCCTGCCCGAGCACCCGGCGGGCCCAGAGCTGGTTGAAGCTGTGCAGCGAGGTGGCGATCCGGGTACCGCCGGCCCAGTCCTCCACCGAGGACGAGCAGCTCGCCAGCGCCTCGTCCGGGTCACGCGCACGTAACGCCCGCGTCACATTGGTCAGGCGGGTGCCGAACAGGAACACCGAGACCCGCTTGCGGTAGTCGGTGATGGCATGCAGGAAGTGCAGGAACAGGCGGGTGTATTCGCTCATCGAGCCGGAGATATCGAGCAGCGCCACGATCGGCGCCGGCTTCTCGATCCGGCCGAGCTTCCTGATATCGATGATCTCGCCGCCGGTGCGCAGCGAGTTGCGCACGGTGCGGCGCATGTCGAGCCGCAGACCGCGCGCGTCCGGCTGATAGCGGCGGGTGACGAGCTCGGCCTGCGGCAGCCGCATCTGCGCGATCTCGCGCGTCACCTCGGCGATCTCCGCCGCGGTCATCTGCGCAAAATCCTTCTTCTGCAGGATCTCCTTGTCGGAGACCGAGAGCTTCAGCTCCTGCTCCTGGGCCTGCGGCCGCTCCTCGGTCTTGGCCGGCTGCGCCATCGCCTCCTGGACCCGGCGCGAGGCCGGCGGCGGCTTCTTCCTGGCGTGGTCAGGCAGCGGCACCGAATCCAGCATGCTCTTCCACTCCTCGGCGGCGCGGAAGAACAGCATGAAGGCCTGGCGGAAGATCAGCGCATGCTCGTGGCGCTTGACGAAGATCGCCTCCAGCGTGGCGTAGAAATCGGAGCGGTTGCCGACCTCGATCAGCTGCAGCGCGTCGAGCGCATCGATCACCGAGCCCGGCCCCACCGGCAGCCCGGCCGCCCGCAGCGCGCGGGCAAAGCCGATTACGTTATCGGCCATGTGGCCGGTCGGAGGCGCGAGGTGGTTGATCGCCATCGAACTATCCACTCCCGTCATTCCGGGACGCGCGCAGCGCGGGCCCGGAATCCATTCTTCTACGTCAACGCGGCCCGATGGATTCCGGGCTCGCGCCAAGTGGCGCGCCCCGGAATGACGAGCCTTTTTTCCGGCGCGATTTACGTCTCGCTCGTCGCGTCCTTCAATGTCTTCTGCAACGCATCGCCCTGCATGCGCGCGATGTCGTCCTGATATTTGAGCAGCGCACCCAGCGTGTCGCCGACCACCTGCGGCGTCAGCGAGCGGGCGTCGAGCTCGGACAGCGCCGTGGCCCAGTCGATGGTCTCGGCGACGCCAGGCGACTTGTAGAAATCCTGGTTGCGCAGCGCCTGCACGAAGCGGACCACCTGCTGCGACAGCTTTGCGGAAATGTTCGGCACCCGCGACTTGACGATCGCAAGCTCGCGCTCGGCCGAGGGATAGTCGACCCAATGATAGAGGCAGCGCCGCTTCAGCGCGTCGTGGATCTCGCGGGTGCGGTTCGAGGTGATGATCACGATCGGCGGCGCCGGCGCCTTCACCGTGCCGAGCTCGGGGATCGTGACCTGGAAGTCGCTGAGGATTTCCAACAGATACGCCTCGAACGCCTCGTCGGCGCGGTCGAGCTCGTCGATCAAAAGCACCGGCGGCCCCGCGACATCGGGCTCCAGCGCCTGCAGCAGCGGCCGCTTGATCAGGAAGCGCTCGGCAAAGATGTCGCTGGCGAGCTGGTCGCGATCGGTATCGCCGGAGGCTTCCGCCAGACGGATCGCGATCATCTGCGCCGCGCTGCTCCACTCATAGACCGCGGAGGCGACGTCGAGGCCTTCATAGCATTGCAGGCGGATCAGCTTGCGCCCGAGTGCGGCGGACAGCACCTTCGCGATCTCGGTCTTGCCGACGCCGGCCTCGCCTTCGAGGAACAGCGGCCGGCCCATCCGCAGCGCGAGATAGGTCACGGTCGCGAGCGACCGTTCGGCAAGGTAGCCGCGCGACGTCAACAGGCCCTCGAGCGCATCGACGGAAGTGGGTAACGCCGATGCACTCATGGAACAGCCAGTCTTCGAACAGGGGTTAGCAACATCGCGCCTTGGGCTAGGTCTTGGATCTAGTCCTAGAGGTCCAGATCGTATCTAGTCCCTTGGATCTAGTCGTTCGATTTAGTCCTTGGCGTTGGCGGCTTCCACCGCCCTGCGCGTCAAAACGCCGATCAGATGCGCGCGGTATTCCGCACTGCCGTGCAGGTCACTGTTCAGCCCTTCGGGGCCAACCGCGATGCCGTCGAGCACCTTGTGGGAGAAGCGCTTCTTCAAGGCCTCCTCGAACGCGGTGGCGCGGAACACGCCGTCGGAGCCCGCACCAGTGACCGCCACGCGGACATCGGACGGACGCCGGGCCACGAACACACCGACCAACGCGTAACGCGAGGCCTGGTTGCGGAACTTGACATAGGCCGCCTTCTTCGGCAGCGGGAACATCACCTTGGTGATGATCTCGTCGGCCTCCAGCGCGGTCGAGAACAGGCCCTGGAAAAACTCCTCAGCCTTGAGGCGGCGCTTGTTGGTGACGATGGTCGCGCCCAGCGCCAGCACCGCGGCCGGATAGTCGGCGGTCGGATCGTTGTTGGCGAGCGAGCCGCCGATGGTGCCGCGATGGCGCACGGCGGGATCGCCGATCAGGCCCGCGAGCTCGGCCAGCGCCGGGATCGCCTCGCCAACAACAGCGGAGTTCGCGACCTCGGCGTGCTTGGCGGTGGCGCCGATCACCAGCGAGCGGCCCTTCATCTCGATCGTATCGAGACCTTCGATGTGGGAGAGGTCGACCAGATGCGGCGGGCTCGCGAGCCGCTGCTTCATCACCGGCACCAGCGTGTGACCGCCGGCAATCAGCTTGGCGTCCTCGTTCTTCACCAGCAGATTGGCGGCCTGCCGCACGGTGCCGGGACGATGATATTTGAATTCGTACATTGGAATGTCCTGATCGCTTGCCGCGACGAATTGCTGATTAGGCGAGATCCGATTTCGCCATCGCCTTGGCGCCGGCGGCGATCGAAGCGACGATGTTCTGGTAGCCGGTGCAGCGGCACAGATTGCCTTCCAGCTCCTCGCGGATCACCTCGTCGGAGAGATCGTGGCCCTTGCGATGCACCAGGTCGACGGCGGTCATGATCATGCCCGGCGTGCAGAAGCCGCATTGCAGGCCATGATGCTCGCGGAAGGCCTCCTGCATCGGATGCAGCGGCGCGCCGTCCGCCGCCAGCCCCTCGATGGTCTTGACCTCATGACCGTCGGCCATCACTGCAAGCGTCGTGCAGGACTTCACCGCCTTGCCGTCCAGATGCACGACGCAGGCGCCGCACTGCGAGGTGTCGCAGCCGACATGGGTACCGGTCAGGCGCAGGTTTTCGCGCAGAAACTGGACCAGAAGGGTACGGGGGTCGACATTGGCGTTAACGGGATTGCCGTTCACGATCATTGAAATCTTGGCCATCAGCACTCTCTTATCTGCCCCACCGCATATCGGCGAAGCAGGCGGTTTAAAATCATTCCAGACGGCATAATATGGGCGCGCCCCACGATGGGCAACCTTTCGAGCCACCCATCCAGGACATAGCGGGAAGACTTGGCGCCGAAAGACTCGGCCAGACCTCGATCATCCAGCCTGAAGACAAGACTAACCCTGCACCGCCTTGGCGAAATTTGCAAAAAATTCGTCGGCCAGCTTCTTGGCGGCGCCATTGATCAGGCGCTGGCCGAGTTGCGCGAGCTTGCCGCCGATCTGCGCCTCCACGTTGTAGCTCAAAAGCGTGCCGCCATCCTTGTCGGCGAGGCCCACGGTGGCGCCGCCCTTGGCGAAGCCGGCGACCCCGCCCTCGCCTTCGCCCGAGATCTTGTAGCCGTTGGGCGGATCGAGATCGCTCAATGTGACCTTGCCCTTGAAGCGAGCGGAGACCGGCCCGACCTTCATCTTGGCGGTGGCACGGAAGCCGCCCTCGTCGGTCTTCTCCAGCTCTTCGCAGCCGGGAATGCAGGCCTTCAACACGTCGGGATCGTTGAGCTTGTCCCACACAGCCTGGCGCGGCGCTGCAAGCTGGACTTCGCCGGTCATTGTCATGGCCATGGGGGGACCTCCTCGATCGCTAGAACCTTTTCCCCAAGTAAAGCAGCCGGGCCGCAAAGGAAAGGGCACCTTCGGAGGATGAGCGATGCATATTCGCAACCGCAGCAAGCCAATCCCGCCGTTCACGAATTCGCGCGATCCGCGCTGTCGAAAATGCAGGCAGCGACGGGCATTGGCAGCGGCGCCCGGGAGTGGTTAGGTCGCGCGCCATGAGTACAGCCCTTTCTCCCCTGCTTGCGCCGATGCTGTCGAGCGCCGCGATGCGCGCGGTGTGCGACGATTTAGCCACCCTGCAGAACATGCTGGATTTCGAGGCCGCGCTGGCCCGCGCTGAGGCGGCCTGCGGCGTGATTCCCGCGGCCAGCGCGGGACCGATCGCCGCGGCCTGCAAGGCCGAATCATTCGACCTCGCCGCGCTGGCTGATGCCGCGACGCGATCCGGCAATCTGGCGATCCCGCTGGTGAAGGCGCTGACCGCCGATGTCGCCAGGGCGGATGCCGAGGCCGCGCGTTACGTGCATTGGGGTGCGACCAGCCAGGACGTCATTGATACCGCGACCATGCTGTCGCTGCGCGCCGGCATCGATGCGCTGCTCGCCGACCTTGACCGCGCCATTGCGGGTTTTGCCGACCTTGCCCGCGCCCATCGCAACACCGCGATGGTGGCGCGGACCTGGTTGCAGCATGCGCTGCCGATGCCGTTGGGGCTGAAGCTCGCCGAATATGCCGCAGCTTTGGACCGCTCCCGCAAGCGCTTGCTGCGCCTGCGCCGCGAGACGCTGGCCCTGCAATTCGGCGGCGCCGCCGGCACGCTCGCCGCGCTGGGCGACAAGGGTCTCGCGGTTGCGGCAGCATTGGCGAAAGAGCTCGACTTGCCCCTGCCCGACGCGCCCTGGCACACCCACCGCGACCGCATCGCCGAGGCCGCCTCCGTGTTCGCGATCCTCGTCGGCAGCTGCGGCAAGATCGCGCGCGACGTCTCGCTGCTGATGCAGACCGATGTCGGCGAGGCCT
The DNA here is from genome assembly GCF_054055655.1 of Bradyrhizobium sp. USDA 4461. Taxonomy (NCBI): domain Bacteria; kingdom Pseudomonadati; phylum Pseudomonadota; class Alphaproteobacteria; order Hyphomicrobiales; family Nitrobacteraceae; genus Bradyrhizobium; species Bradyrhizobium sp. USDA 4461. Next base: position 5,625,932 of record NZ_JBSRXM010000001.1, on the reverse strand, counting down.
TCGAGCCGGCGGGCGCCGGCCGCGGCGGCTCCTCCACCATGCCGCACAAGCGCAACCCGGTCGCCGCCGCGAGCGCGCTGGGCGCTGCGACCATGGCGCCGAACCTCGCCGCGACGATCTTCGCCGCGCAGGTGCAGGACCATGAGCGCAGCGCCGGACCGTGGCACGCGGAATGGCCGACCTTGCCGGGCTTGATGCTGGTGACCTCCGGCGCGCTTGCCGCGATCGTCGACCTCGCCGAAGGGCTCGAGGTCGACGCGGCGCGAATGCGAGTCAATCTCGATGCGACCCATGGGCTGATCATGGCGGAAGCCGTCACCTTTGCGCTCGCCGACAAGATCGGCAAGAGCGACGCTCACCATCTGGTCGAGGCCGCGAGCAAGAAAGCGGTGGCCGACAAGAAGCATTTGCGCGAGGTGCTGGCTGCGGATGCGAAGGTCACCGCGCATCTCGACGCCAAGCGAATAGCGGAAGTGTTCGAACCGATGGCCTATCAGGGTGCCTCGCAGGCGCTGATCGATCGCCTGCTGGCTTCACTTGACGATAAATAGCGACGATGTCGCTGCCGGAGTTGCCCCGGCACGCGCATGACGAGAGGGACAACGCAATGCCGATGATCAACGCCGACGGATGCCTGCTCAACGTCCAGGTGGACGGCCGCGACGGCGGACCGACCTTGATGCTGTCGAACTCGCTCGGCTGCACCTTGCAGATGTGGGAGCCGCAGATGCCGGCGCTGACGCAGATGTTCCGCGTCATCCGCTACGATCGCCGCGGTCACGGGAAGTCCGGCGTGCCGGCCGGGCCCTACTCCATGGAGCGGTTCGGCCGCGACGTGCTCGCGATCCTCGACGACCTCAACATCGGGAAAGTGCATTGGTGCGGCCTGTCGATGGGCGGCATGGTCGGGCAATGGTTAGGGGCCAACGCGCCCGAACGATTTGGCAAGATCATCCTTTCCAACACCGCCTGCTATTACCCCGATCCGACCAACTGGCTGAACCGCATCAAGGCGGTGAAGCAAGGCGGCATCGCCGCGGTCGCCGACACCGTGATCGCGGGCTGGCTGACCGCCGACTTCCGCGAGCGCGAGCCCGAGACTACGGCCCGCATGAAGGCGATGCTGATCGCCTCCCCCGTCGAGGGCTATCTCGCCTGCTGCGAGGCGCTGTCGACGCTCGACCAGCGCGCGCTGCTGCCCAGGATCAAGAGCCCGACGCTGGTGATCGCAGGCAAGCAGGACATGGCAACCCCGGTGTCGGCGGGTGAAATGATCCGCAGCGGCATTCCCGGCGCCAGCATGACGCTGCTCGATGCGGCGCATATTTCCAATATCGAGCAGTCGCACGCCTTCACCGAAGCCGTGGTCGGCTTCCTGACGCAACGCTAATGGCAACACCTGCGTAGCCCGGATGCAGCGAAGCGAAATCCGGGACAGATCGTTTCCGGCGAACGCTGAAACCCCGGATTGCGCCGCTCCATCCGGGCTACGGTTTCGAGAGGAGACATCCATGGACGACAATCAGCGCCGCGACGACGGCATGGCACAGCGCCGCAAGGTGCTGGGCAATGAATGGGTCGACAAGTCAATCACAAACCGCAACGCGTTCAATACCGACTTCCAGGACCTGATCACCCGCTATGCGTGGGGCGACATCTGGACCCGGCCGCATTTCGATCACCGCACCCGCCGCGTGCTTGTGATCGGCACCATGGTCGCGCTCGGCCAGTGGGACGAGTTCCGCCTGCATGTGCGCGCCGCCCTCAGCGAAGGCGACTTCACGCCCGACGACATCAAGGAGATCCTGCTGCAGCAGGCGATCTATTGCGGCGTGCCCGCCGCCAATCACGCCGTCAAGGAAGCCGGCGCGATCATTGCCGAACTAGGGCTGCTGAAGGGATAACTCGCCTGCCGGCGCGATTGCCTCGGCGGCAGGAGCTTCCGCCGCGCGCTTCGGCGAGGTCTCGAACAGCATCACGATCGCGGTGCCGAGCAGCATCAAAAGCTCTGACGCATGCATGCGCATCGCTTCGACCTCGCCGACCTTGGAGGCCATCATCATGCTGGCGAAGCTCAGCACGCTGCCGAGGCAGAGCGCGACCGCAAGCGCCTCGTCGCTACCGCTGCTCTTCTGGCGCAGCGGCGAGAACGCCGCCATCGCGAGGAAAACCGCGAAGAACGCCACCACCGTGATCCGCGCCAGCGCCAACAGCCATGCGAGCCGCACCGTCGCCATCTTGCCGAGGTGCAGATAGTCGCTGGCATAGAGCGCGATCGACACGCTCGGCCGCTCATAGAGGCCGTGGATCGGCGACACCATGATGCTGAAGGCGATGATGGTCCAGACCGGAATGAAATAGGCCGCGAGCAGCGCGCCGTTGAAGGAGCTGATCCGCCAAGTGTTCGACATTGCCGCTTCCCGTTTCTCTCCGGCGCCTTTCAGGTCGGCGACGGTTCAGCCTGCGAGGTAACGCCGATCAATTGCCGGCGGCAATTTAAACCCTTTGTTTACCTTAATCGGCTGGGGATTGTCCGCGGATGGCCGGCGCCGTGCCAAAACCGCGCAAAAAGAAAGGTCCCGCCTTCCGGCGAGACCCTTCTGGAACTGCTCATGCTAACATTTCCCTTGCTAGCGTCTCTTGCTCGACGTCTCCGGGTTAGCGCTCCCGATCGGGGGTCTGGCCCTGCCGGCCCGGATCCTGCTGCTGCTGGCCGGGCTTCTGCCCGCCACCCTGCTGCTGCTGGCCTGGCTTCTGACCAGGCTGCTGGCCTTGCTGGCCCGGCTTCTGGTTCTGATTGCTCATGCGAATACTCCTTCGCTTTCATCAGGCTGGGGACAACACACCCTCCGGAGCGCGGTTGCTCGGGGAACACCGGTTCCGGCGTGATCATTGCAGGGCAACGCCGTGTCGGCCCTGTGACATCGGAACCGCACCCGCCAAACTAGTTATGTACAAGCCGTTTCTGCTGCTGCCACGCTGTTGCCGCCGCCGGGGTTCCGCTGTTAGAAAATGACACGACGCGACGGATCAGGCTGCCGGGGGCCCTCGCCGCGTCACTCGGACGTCGCGTTTTCGAGCGAAGTGGGGACTAACGGCAGCGCATGGATTATTTCGCCCAGCAACTGATCAACGGCCTCGTGCTCGGCTCGATCTATGGCCTGATCGCCATCGGCTACACAATGGTCTACGGCATCGTCGGCATGATCAATTTCGCCCATGGCGACATCTTCATGATCGGCGGCTTCATCGCGCTGATCTCGTTCCTGGTGCTGGTGTCGCTCGGCCTCACCGCGATCCCCGTGATCCTCTTGATCGTGCTGCTGGTCTCGATGGCGATCACGGCGCTCTATGGCTGGACCATCGAGCGCATCGCCTACCGGCCGTTTGCGCCATTCGTTCCGCCTGGCGCCGATGCTGTCGGCGATCGGCATGTCGTTCGTGCTCACCAACTTCTCGCAGGTGTCGCAGGGCGCGCGGGTCAAGCCGGTGCCGCCGATCATCACCGGCGGCTACACGCTGCATGAAGGCTCGCAAGGCTTTGCCGTGCAGCTCTCCAACATCCAGATCATGGTCGTGCTCGCCACCATCGTGGTGCTGGCGCTGTTCACCTGGCTGGTCTCGCGCACAAGGCTCGGCCGCGACATGCGCGCCTGCGAGCAGGATCAGACCATGGCGGCGCTGCTCGGGGTGGACGTCGACCGCACCATCTCGATGACCTTCGTGATCGGTGCCGCGCTCGCCGCCGTCGCCGGCATGATGTACCTGCTATATTACGGCCTGGTCGATTTCTTCATGGGCTTCGTCGCCGGCATCAAGGCGTTCACGGCCGCGGTGCTCGGCGGCATCGGCTCGCTGCCGGGCGCCATGCTCGGCGGGCTCGCGATCGGCCTGATCGAGACGTTCTGGTCGGCCTATTTCTCGGTCGAGTACAAGGACGTCGCCGCGTTCTCGATCCTGATCGTGGTGCTGATCTTCATGCCGACCGGCCTGCTTGGCCGTCCCGAAGTCGAAAAAGTCTGACAGGCACTTCGTGAGCGCGACCTCAGCCCGCCCCTCGCACGCCGCGCAGCCCTCGGGCAGCGCCTTCATTCTCAAGAAAGCCCTGATCAGCGCTCTCGTCGCGCTGGTGCTGTTCTCGCTGATGATCGGCATCCGGACCGAGGCCGGACCGCAAGGCGGCCTGATCTACTGGACCCGGTTCGGCGATCTCGCCGCCCTCGTCGGCACCGTGTTCGGCGGCAGCATCATCGTCGAGCTGCTGCGGCAGTGGTGGGGGCCGGTCGACAAGGACAGCATCGTGCCCAAGCCGGTGCAATCGGCGATGGCGTTCGCCGGTCGCTGGCTGGCGCCGGCGCTCCTGGTGTTCACCTTCCTCGTGCCGGTCATCTTCTACAACCAGCGCTACATTCTCGATTTGTCGATCCTGGTCCTGACCTATGTGATGCTGGGCTGGGGGTTGAACGTCGTGGTCGGCCTCGCCGGCCTGCTCGACCTCGGCTATGTCGCGTTCTACGCGGTCGGCGCCTATTCCTACGCGCTGCTGGCGACCAATTTCGGATTGTCGTTCTGGGTCTGCCTGCCGCTGGCCGGCATCCTGGCGGCGTTCTGGGGCGTGCTGCTCGGCTTCCCGGTGCTGCGGCTGCGCGGCGATTATCTGGCGATCGTGACGCTCGCCTTCGGCGAGATCATCCGCCTGGTCATCATCAACTGGCAGAGCCTGACCGGCGGCCCCAACGGCGTCTCGGGGATTCCGCGTCCAACCCTGTTCGGCATTCCCCTGACGCCGGGCGATGACGGGCTCGCCGCCCGGCTCGGCATCGAATTCTCACCGACCCATCGCCTGGTGTTCCTGTTCTATCTGATCCTGGCCATGGCGCTGCTCACCAACTGGGTGACGATCCGGCTGCGGCGGCTGCCGATCGGCCGCGCCTGGGAGGCCCTGCGCGAGGACGAGGTCGCCTGCCGCGCGCTCGGCATCAACACCACGACCACCAAGCTGACGGCGTTCGCGACCGGTGCGATGTTCGGCGGCTTCGCCGGCGCCTTCTTCGCCACACGGCAGGGCTTCATCAGCCCGGAATCCTTCACCTTCCAGGAATCGGCGCTGGTGCTCGCGATCGTCGTGCTCGGCGGCATGGGCTCGCAACTCGGCGTCGCGCTGGCCGCACTGACCATGATCGGCGGCTTCGAGCTGTTCCGCGGCCTCGATCAGTACCGCATGCTGGTGTTCGGCATCGCCATGGTGCTGCTGATGATCTGGCGGCCGCGCGGGCTGATCGGCCATCGCGCGCCCACCGTGTATCTGGAACGCAACCAGGCGATCTCGTCCGACCTCGTCAAGGAGGGCCATGGATGAGCGGCGACCCCATCCTCAGCGTCGACCGCCTGATGATGCGCTTCGGCGGCATCGTCGCGGTCAACGAGCTCTCCTTCACCGCCGAGCGGCGCAAGATCACCGCGCTGATCGGGCCGAACGGCGCCGGCAAGACCACCGTCTTCAACTGCATCACCGGCTTCTACCGGCCGAGCGGCGGCGCGATCCGCCTGGCCCACGATGACGGCCGCAGCATCCAGCTCGAGCGGCTGAACGATTTCCGCATCTCCAAGCAGGCCAAGGTGGCGCGCACCTTCCAGAACATCCGGCTGTTTCCCGGCATGACCGCGCTGGAGAACCTCATGGTCGCCCAGCACAACGCGCTGTTGCGCGCCTCGGGGCTCACCGTGCTGGGGCTGCTCGGCCTGCCGTCGTGGCGCGAGGCCGAAAGGCGCGCGATCGATCTGGCGCGGTCCTGGCTCGACCGCGTCGGCCTGCTCGACCGCGCCGACGATGCCGCGGGCAATCTGCCCTATGGCGACCAGCGCAGGCTCGAGATCGCACGCGCGATGTGCACCGAGCCCGCCCTGCTCTGTCTCGACGAGCCGGCGGCTGGGCTGAACGCGCGCGAGAGCGGCGGGCTCAACGAGCTCCTGCTGTCGATCCGCAACGAACAGGGCACCTCGATCCTCCTGATCGAGCACGACATGTCGGTCGTGATGGAAATCTCCGATCACGTCGTGGTCATGGACTACGGCGTCAAGATCGCCGAAGGCACGCCGCAGACGGTGCGCGACGATCCCAAGGTGATCGCCGCCTATCTCGGCGCCGACGAGGAAGAGGCCATCGCCGTGATGGAGAGCGGCACGTGAGCGCGGCACAGGCAACCACTCCCCTGCTCGCGGTGCGCGGCGTGCGTGCGGCGTATGGCAAGATCGAGGCACTGAAGGGCGTCGATATCGAGATCAATCGAGGGGAGATTGTCGCCCTGATCGGCGCCAACGGCGCCGGCAAGTCGACGCTGATGATGACGATCTTCGGCCGGCCGCGCGCCCGCGCCGGCAGCATCGAATATGATGGCCACGACATCACCGGCGTGCCGACCCACGAGATCGCGCGGCTGCGCATCGCGCAATCGCCCGAGGGAAGGCGGATCTTTCCGCGCATGAGCGTCGCGGAGAACCTGCAGATGGGCGCCGATGCGACCGAATGCACGGAAGGCGAGCGCGGAGCCGGGCTGGAGCGGGTGTTCGCGCTGTTTCCGCGGCTGAAGGAACGCATCGCGCAGCGCGGCGGTACGCTGTCCGGCGGCGAGCAGCAGATGCTCGCGATCGGCCGCGCGCTGATGAGCCGGCCGCGCCTCTTGATGCTGGACGAACCGTCGCTCGGCCTGGCGCCGCTGATCGCGCGGCAGATCTTCGACGCCATCCGCACGTTGAACCGGCAGGACGGCCTCACCGTCCTGATCGTCGAGCAGAACGCCAACCACGCGCTGAAGCTCGCGCACCGCGGCTATGTCATGGTCAACGGCCTGATCACGCTAACCGGAACCGGCAACGAATTGCTGCAGCGCCCGGAAATCCGCGCCGCCTATCTGGAAGGCGGCCGCCATGGGTAGCCGTCACGGCTGGCTGCACGTTCCGTGCCGCTGCCGTTAGCAGGATGTCGCGTCGATTTGCCTGAAAATTGCCGGTGACTTCGCTGCGAAATCAGCCGAGAATGCCGACGGTTTTGGAGCCCGGCGTGCCGGGTCCTTCCGCAAGAGGCAACGACCACGAGGGACGTCTCATGAAATCACTGAAGCTGATCGGCCTGGCATTGGGCGCTTCGTTCGCATTGTCGGCGAGCGCGTTCGCGCAAGATATCACAATCGCAGTCGCGGGTCCGATGACGGGCTCCGAATCCGCTTTTGGCCGGCAGATGAAGAACGGCGCCGAGCAGGCCGTCGCCGACATCAACGCCGCCGGCGGCGTGCTCGGCAAGAAGCTCGCGCTGGAAGCCGATGACGACGCCTGCGATCCGAAGCAGGCGCGCTCGATCGCGGAAAAAATCGGCTCGTCGAAGATCCCGTTCGTCGCCGGCCATTTCTGCTCGTCGTCGTCGATCCCCGCCTCCGAGGCCTATGCCGACGCCAACGTGCTGCAGATCACCCCGGCCTCGACCAACCCGCTGTTCACCGAGCGCAAGCTCTGGAACGTGGCGCGCGTCTGCGGCCGTGACGACCAGCAGGGCCTGGTCGCCGCCGACTACATCATGAAGAACTACAAGGGCAAGAACGTCGCGATCCTGAACGACAAGACCACCTACGGCAAAGGCCTCGCCGACGAGACCAAGAAGGCACTGAACAAGGCCGGCTTCCAGGAGAAGATGTTCGAGTCCTACAATAAGGGCGACAAGGACTTCAATTCGATCGTCTCGCGCCTGAAGCGCGACAACATCGATCTGGTCTATGTCGGCGGCTACCATCAGGAAGCCGGCCTGATCCTGCGTCAGATGCGCGACCAGGGCCTGCAGACCGTGCTGATGGCGGGCGACGCCATGAACGACAAGGAGTTCGCTTCGATCACCGGCCCGGCCGCCGAAGGCACGCTGTTCACCTTCGGCCCCGATCCGCGCAACAAGCCGACCGCGAAGGCGATCGTCGAGAAGTTCAAGAGCAAGAACATCGACCCCGAAGGCTACACGCTCTACACCTACGCTGCGATGCAGGTGTGGACCCAGGCCGTCGCCAAGGCCGGCACCACCGACGCCAAGAAGGTGATGGACACCATCAAGGCCGGCGAGTGGGACACCGTGCTCGGCAAGATGGCCTTCGACGCCAAGGGCGACATCAAGGCGATCGACTATGTCGTCTACAAGTGGGACGCCAAGGGCAACTACACCGAGATCAACCCGAAGGGCTCCTAATAAGCCCTCCCGTCATTGCGAGGAGCGACAGCGACGAAGCAATCCATCTTTCCGCACGGCCACTGTGGATTGCTTCGCGGAGCCTGTCATCCGGCGGCGCTTCGCGCCGACCGGGTGGCTCGCAATGACGCTACAGGATAAGGCGCCCCGGTCCGCCGGGGCGTTTTGCTCTGGTACCGCGGCTGCTATACCGGATCGGTCGGACAGCAGGCGCATGGACGGAATCGTGAAAGACCTTCTCACCGATATTGCCGGCGTCAGCGTCGGCCACGCCGACGACGCGGTGATCGCCTCCGGCGTCACCGCCATCCTGTTCGAGCGGCCGGCGGTGGCCTCGATCGATGTCCGCGGCGGAGGGCCTGGCACCCGCGAGGACGCGCTGCTGTCGCCGCACAATGTCGTCGAGGCGATCGACGCCATCACGCTGTCCGGCGGCTCCGCGCTCGGGCTCGACGCTGCCGGCGGCGTGCAGGCATGGCTCGCCGAGCGCGGCCGCGGCTTTCGCATTCGCGATGCGGTGATCCCGATCGTGCCCGGCGCGATCTGCTTCGACCTGCTCAACGGCGGCAACAAGGCGTGGGGCCGCTTCCCGCCCTATCGCGACCTCGGCTACGCGGCGGCAAATGCGGCGGCCAATGACTTCGCGCTCGGCAGCGTCGGCGCCGGCATGGGCGCCACCACGGCCAATCTGAAGGGCGGCCTCGGCTCGGCGTCTGATGTGACCGACGACGGCATCAAGGTCGCGGCGCTCGCGGTGGTCAACGCGGTCGGCAGCGTCACGGTCGGCGGCGGTCCGTGGTTCTGGGCCGCACCGTTCGAGGTCGGTAGCGAGTTCGGCGGGCGCGGCCTGCCGCCGGCGTTCACGCCGGACATGCTGAAGCCGCGGCTGAAAGGCGGCGCGGATGCCAGCGCTGCCGAGAACACCACGCTGGTCGTGGTCGTGACCGACGCGCAACTGACAAAGCCGCAGGCGCGGCGGCTTGCGATGATCGCGCAGACCGGCATGGCGCGCGCGATCTATCCGGTGCACGCCCCGCTCGATGGCGATGTGGTGTTTGCCGCCGCGACCGGCGTCAGGCCGATCGATCCGCTGTTCGGGCTCACCAAGCTCGGGGCGATCGCGGCCAACACGGTGGCGCGCGCGATCGCCCGCGGCGTCCATTCAGCCACCGCGCTGCCCTTCCCCGACGCGCTGCCGAGCTGGCGGGATCGGTTCGGTTAGGCGAAGAGCTTGTACGATCGTCATTGCGGGCGAAGCGAAGCAATCCATCGCGCCGCTTGCCGAGACATGGATTGCTTCGTCGCTACGCTCCTCGCAATGACGAGTAGTAGCCGATACGTCCTAAGCGCTTACGGAAACCGACGACGAAGCCTGCGCGGAGATCGCCTGCGCTTGGCGCTGGATCAACTGCTCGATGAAATTATAGGACGATGTCGCGTTGCTGCCGGCCGAGGACGAAGACGAAGACGTGCCACTGGTGCTGGACGCCGAGGCCGGCGTCGTCATCGACACCTTGGAGCCGTCGGCATAGGTCGTGGTGGTGGTGGTCGAACCGTCGCTGTTGGTCACCGAGGTCGAGGTGGCGCCGTCCAGCGCCTGCATCAGGGGATCGGAGCCCGATCCGCCCGCACCGCTGCTGGAGCCGGATCCGTCGGTCGAGCCGCTCGCCATGTGATGATGATGGCCGCCGCCGTGGCCTTTCAACGCCTGCGACATCTCGTCGAGGCTGACGGTGCCGTCGCCATTGGTATCGAGCTTGGCGAACACGTCGTCGGCCTGCGCGGTGTTGGTGCCGCCGGCGCCGAGCGCGTTCTCGAATTCGGTCTTGGTGATCTGGCCGTTGCCGTCGGCGTCGATCTGCGAGAACAGGTCCTGCAGCGCGGCCGACCGGCTGGTCGGAGCGGTGCTGGTTGAAGCCGTGCCGGTCGAAGCCGACTGGCTCTGCGCATCGAGCAGCGCGCTCATCGTCAGCGGCGAAATCTGCGGTGTGCTCGAGCTCGATCCGGCGCTGCTGCTGCCGGTCGAGGTCGATGTCGTGGTCGAAAGATCGAACAGGCCGCTCGACTGGCTAGTCTGGCTGGAGCTGCCGGTCTGGGCCGTCGACTTCGACGACATCAGCGAGCTCAGCAGATCAATGGCCGACGACGCAGCGCCAATTGCAAATAACATGGCAATACTCCAACAGGGCCGCGCCTGGCGGCTCAAACGCTTGTCGGTGGCGCAGCAAGCCGCGTGCCATGGCAAAAACCCAATAAAACCAGGGATTGGCGCATCGGGAGCGGTTCCGCGTACCCGGCAAGAGCTGCCGCCGGCGGCAGAATTTTCCGGCCCCGCCGTCCGATCCGCTCGCATTGCCCGCCACGGCGGCGCATGTTAGGCGGGATCACCCGTCGCCCCCTGCTCGTCTTCCGGAACTGCTGACATGACTCAGTCATTCACCCCGCGTCCCCTCGTTATCGCTCCGTCGATCCTGGCGTCGGATTTCTCAAAGCTCGGCGAGGAGGTCCGCGCCGTCGACCAGGCCGGCGCCGACTGGATCCATCTCGACGTGATGGACGGACATTTTGTCCCCAACATCTCTTATGGCCCCGACGTCATCAAGGCGATGCGGCCGCACACCAAGAAGATCTTCGATGCCCATCTGATGATCTCGCCCTGCGATCCCTATCTGGAGGCGTTCGCCAAGGCGGGCTGCGACCACATCACCGTGCATGCCGAAGCCGGCCCGCATTTGCATCGCTCGCTGCAGGCGATCCGCGCGCTCGGCAAGAAGGCCGGCGTCTCGCTCAATCCGGCAACGCCGGCGAGCGCGATCGAATATGTGCTCGACCTGATCGACCTCGTGCTGGTCATGTCGGTCAATCCCGGCTTCGGCGGCCAGGCCTTCATCCGCTCGGCGATCGGCAAGGTCTCCGACGTCAGGGCGATGGTCGCGGGCCGTCCGATCGATATCGAGGTCGATGGCGGAGTTGCGCCCGACGTTGCCGGCCAGCTCGCCGCCGCCGGCGCCAATGCCTTTGTCGCCGGATCTGCCGTGTTCAAGGGCGGCACGGTCGAGGCCTACAAGACCAACATCGCGGCGATCCGCCATGCCGCGGCCGAGGCACGCGGCGAAGCGATCTAATGATCCGGCGCAGCTAAAAAACTGCGGGCGGCGTGGCCGCGGCATTCGCTGCCGGGTCCGCCGCCTCATCACCTGCATCCGTCGCCGGCGTCAGCCGCGACGGCCGCACCACGGTCACCGTGCACGGCGCTTCGGCGGCGACCTTGGCGGACACGCTGCCGAGCAGCGCGCGCCGCAGCGAATCCTGCCGCGCGCCGATGATGATGTGATCGACCAGGTTGACCGCGGCGAATTCCAGGATGGCGGCCGCGGGATCGATCGCCTCCAGCACATGCACGGTCAACCGGCCCTCCTCGAGCCTGAACGGCCGCGCCCAGTGCTGGAGCGCCACCAGGCGGTCGACATGCTTGTTCTGGCCCTGCTCGTCATGGCTGCGGTCGATCGCCAGCCGATTGAGCTTCAGCACGTTGATGCAGGCGAGCCGCGCCGACGGCGAGGTCGACAGCACCTGCTCGGCGGTGGTGCGGATGGTCTCGTTCAGCGCCTCGGCGTCATCGCCGATATCCAGCGCGACCGCGACGATCGGGCTCGAGGCGAGCTGCACCGCGACGTTGGACTTCGGCTGCGGCGGCGCCGCGCCGAGATTGAAGCGGCGGCGCCAAACGGTCATGAGCGGATCGCGCTTGATCCGCTGCGCCCGCGCCGTCAGCTTGACCTGCTCGGGATGGCCGAGATCGAAGGCGAGCTGCGCCGCGGTCGGATAGCGCGCGGCCGGATCGATTTCGAGACACCGCAGCACGATCTCCTGCAGCCACGGCGGATAGTCCGGCCTGAGCCCGCGCGGCGGAGTGGGATCGCGCCACAGCCGCCGGCGCATGCCGCGCAGGGTCTCGCTCTCGCCGAACGGGCGGACGCCGGTGGTGAAGAAATACAGCAGCACGCCGAGCGAAAACAGATCGCTGCGGGGATCGTCGCGCACGCCGAGCAGACGTTCCGGCGCCATGTAGGGCGCGGTGCCGTAAGGCAGGCGAAACTCCTCCTGCAACAAATCGGGCAGATGCTGGTGGTGCGACAGACCGTAATCGATCAGCACCGCCTCGCCGCGCTCGCGGAACATGACGCTGCTCGGCTTGATGTCGTGATGGATAACGTTCTGCCGGTGCAGGCTGGCGAGCGCGGTCGCCACCTTGCCGCCGATCGCCCTGACCTCCTCATGCGGCAGCGGCAGGTCGTCGAGCCGCTTGTAGAGCGTTTGTCCGCGGATGCGCTCCATCACCACATAGGCCTGGCGCTCGAAGTCGCCGGTGCCGAAACAGGCCGGCACGTGCGGACCCGACAGCCGCGGCAGGATCATCTGCTCCATCTCGAAGCTGACGATGGCGGCCGGGTCCTCGCCCTCCGAGGTCAGCGGCACCTTCATCAAAAGCGGCACATTGATGCCGGGATGTGTGACGGTCCACAAAGTCGCCATGCCGCCGCGGTGCACGCGCTCGCCGATGGTGAAGCCATCGAGCACGGCGCCCGGTTGCATCGTCAGCGCCACCACCGGCGTCACCTGCCGAGCGGCAGGCGGTCGGCCAGCCAGGGCGGCAGGCCGCCGGCCTTGATCCGCGCCGCGGCGGTCGCGACGTCGTAGGGCACCCGATGATAGGTGATCTCGCGGTTCGCGGTGTCGAACATCGCAAACGACGCCGCCGGATCGCCGTCGCGCGGCTGGCCGACCGAGCCGAGCACCGCAAGCCAGCGCCGCCCCGGCAGCAATTGCACCGCTATGCCCGAGGTCGGAACGAAGCTCGTCATCTTCGCGGTCGAGGACATCGAATAGAGGCCGGGGCGATGGATGTGGCCGCAGAAGGTGATCTGCTGCTCGGTCGCCATCATGCTGCGCGCGGCGTCCGCAGTGTCGCGGACATAGCGCCATTTGGTCGGATCGGAGGCCTCCGAATGCACGTAGAGCCGGTTGTCCTCCTGCCGCGATATCGGAAGCTCGGCCAGGAACTGCTTCTGCTCGCCGCTGAGCCGGCCGCGGGTCCAGTCGATGGCGGCCTGGGCATCGGCGTTCATGCCGTCGCTGGGAACGCCGATCGCATTGTCATGATTGCCGCGCACCGCGATCGCGCCGTTGGCGACCAGGTCCATCACGGTTTCGACGGCCCATTCGGGATCGGCGCCGTAGCCGACGATGTCTCCGAGGCAGATCAGCCGCTCGGCGCCGCGCGCCCGCGCAGCGTCGAGGCAGGCCGCAAAGGCCTGCCGGTTGGCATGAATATCGGCGAAGAGTGCAAGCCGCATCGTGGTCCGCGTGACTGATCCCTGCCGATATCAAGCACACGCCGCCCCCGGCTCGCAATCGGGCCGAAGGCATCGGCGAAAAGCCAGTCGGCGCGAGCGCGCGGAATCTTTCCGTCGCGACTCGGGGCTCACCCGTCTCCCCAACCCTCCCTCGCAAGGGGGCCGCAAGGGAGAGGGGTGCCGTTTGCTCTGCTGTGAGAGAATGCTAGTGCTTGCACACCTGCACGCCCCGCAGCAGCAGGGCGATCAAGGCGTCGATCCGCGACGGGCATTCCGGCTTGGCCCATTCCTCGGCATGTGCCGGATGATGATAGCGAACGGTGGCGTCGAACACGGCGCGCGCCGTCGCCTTGACGTTGTCGATCTCGAACACGCCCTGCGCGACGCCGTCGGACAGGATTTTCGCGATCAGATCGACCTGCTTGTCCTTGTAGGCTTCCACCACTTCGCGCGCACCCTGTGCCAGCGCCAGGTAGGTCGCGAACATCTCGGGATCGTCGCAGACCTTCTTCTGCTTGATGGTGAAGGCGGTGCGCAGCCATTGCTCCAGCCGCTCCGGCGCCGGGCCGTCGCCGGCCGCGATCTTGCACAGCGGCTCATTGGCACGGTCGAGCCAGCGTTTGGCGACTGCGTCGCGCAGCGAGGCCTTGCTGGGGAAATGGCGGTAGACGCTGCCGTGGCTGACATCCAGCGCACGGGCCACGTCGACAACGGTGGCCTTGGTCAACCCGTAGCGTCTCAAGACATCCTCAGTTGCCTCGAGGATCCGCTCGGGTGTCAAAACCACCGCCTCGTTCATGCGCTTACCGTCTGGTTATCGCTGTCCTGCCCGCGGGTGAACTTGGCAGCCTGGGCAGCCAAATGGCGGGCGACGCGAAGGTTGAGCCACTGTTGAATCTGGGCGGTCAATTGAAAGATTTCTATCGTCATGGAGGTAGTCCTTCGAGGTAATCAAATTGAAGTCCGGTTGTCCCGGCCAAAACGCCGGAAACAGCCGCTGGGCGCCCTCCTCCCTTTGGGCTGGAGATTATATACACCATCTCGCTGACAGATTTCAATATCTGTCAGACAAACTTTGCGAGATGACAGCTATGCGGCCCGGCCCACCGGGCCCTACGGCCGCCCGGCCTATGGCGCGCTACACCGTTCTCTGAGCAGCCGGGCGATCCGCCGGACCGTGCCTATGTCTCCTTCGGCCACCCGGGAGAGGCGTGCATGGATCGGCCAGAGACCTTCAAGGAAATCGCCAAGATCACCGCCGGCGCGGTGCTGTCGCTGGTCATTGTCGGCTGGCTGATGGTCCTCGCGATCGCCTTCATGACGGTGCTCTGAGGCCGCGTGACGGTCCCGGAACAGGGCCGCCGGAATCGAAAGGGGCCGCCTCACGCAGCGGCCCCTTTGCCGGGAAAAATGGCTTCGGGATAAAATCTAGCCCCGGTTAGCCCCAAGATACACCGTTCAGGCGATTGAGGAATTCCGGGTGACTACTGTCCATCCCGCTGACTGATTATTGGCGATCCCTATTTTTGTGCCATCCTGCCAGCGGTGCGGCTCCTACCGCTGCTCGTCCTTGGGCGGCATCCGGGGCGGCGGCAGCGGCGTGAAGACCGATCCCTGTGCACCGGCCGGCGGGGCGACGAACGTCCCCGTGGTGGAATCGCCGCCGGTGGTCTCCACGATCGTCTTCGGGGTGATGTACTCCCGGACGAAGTCCGTGAGGGTCCCGTCGCCGCCGCCGAAATCCGCCGCCCGCCCGCCCTGCGGATGGCCGGCCTTGATCTCGTTGTCGGCGGTGTGGGTCTGCTCCGCCAGCGCGTCGCTGTAGGGAATGCGGAAGGCGCGCGGGACGGCGCTCGGCCGGTTGTCTTCGTCGAGCTCCTCAACCCAGAGATAGATCGAGCCCGGATCTCCCTCCAGCGTGTGCGGCTCCACGATCCGCGTCGACAGCAGCTTGAAGTTGGCCGGCAGCTTTTCCGCGGAGGCCCAGCCGAGCAGGCCGCGCATCCCGCCGAAGCTGACGAAATAGAACGCGCTGGTCACGACGATCACGACGGCCTTCAGCGACCAGTGCAGCCGCGCATAGACCAGCACGATCAGGAGCAACGCACCGATCACCGCGTAAGCCACCGCGATGGTGAGGATCACTGACTGCAAGCTAATCATTGCGGAGCACCCTGACGCCGGATTTCGGAACGCCGGTGTTCGGATCGAGGTCGGCGCCGTTGCGCCAGCTGCTGCGGAAGGTCTCGAGCAGCGATTTCGGCCTCCGGTCGACGTTGATCACCTTGCCCTCGGCGTCGAGACGAAACCTGACCGCAGTCTTCTCGTCGCCGGTGTGATCGACCGTCAGCTTGTCGTCGAAGATCACCTGCGCGGTCGGATTGAGCTTCTGCACCTTGATGTTGGCCTGCACCGGCTCGCCGGTGGTGGCCTGGAAATGCGAGACGTTGACGGTGTATTCGCCGGCGACGATGCCGCGCAAGGTGACGATCTCCTCGCGGATCGGGGAAGCGATCTTCTTGCCGTTGACCACGATGAAGTCGTTGGCGCCGCCGCGATCGTCGCGGTCGAGCGTCAGAAAGCCGGCTTCGCGATGCCGGTACCAGGCGATGTTGCCGGCCGGATCCTGCACGAACAGGTCGAGATCGTCGGGATGGTTGTCGGGCCAGTCCATCGTGATGATGAACTCCGCCTTGGATTCGATCTTGCCCTCCTTGGAGTCCGGCGACACCGCAAGCAGCGCCAGGAAGAACAGGAAGGCGATCACCTGCAGCGCCTTGAACAGCATGACACCAAGGGGGTCGAAAGATTCCTCACGCGGATAGAGCCCGAACTCGTCCATCATGGCGTGGTACCAAGGCGGCGTTCGAGAGCCGGCGTGACATGCGTCTCGGTCAGCACGACGGCATCGGAAAACACCCGCTGGGTCGCGGAATCCAGCATGTAGTACTGGATCCGGACCAGGATCGATCCGATCAGCCCGGCCAGCGTGGTGTACATCGCGACCGCCATGCCGTCGCTCATCAGGCCCATCGACGATTTCATCGCGACCTTGTCGGCGGCATCGAGCGAAGCGATCGGCGCCAGCATGATGATGAAGCCGATGATGGTGCCGAGCAGGCCGAGCTTCATCAGCGTGTCGGAGACGAAGGCGCCAAAACCGTTGGAGCCGCGCAGGCGGTCGGCCAGCGTGCGCAGCAGCAGGGTCTGGTCGATCCGGCCTTTGGCCTGCGCATCGGCCTTCTGCACCAGGCTCTTGATGTGATCGGTGACGAGCCCGCGCGGCAGGCCGCGCGCATCCGATGCCAACGCCTTGGCGCCGTCAGGCGCAGCGAGGATCGCGCGGCAGGACCGCGCCACCTCACCTTCCCGCGCGATCGCCCGCGTCCGCCAGAAGCAATGGATGCAGGTGACGATGTAGAGCACCGCGATGACGCTGGAAATGTAGGTGCGGTCGGAACTGACCATGAGACGGATCAGCCCGTAGCGCCATAGCAGGAAGGCGGCGAAGATCGAGAGACCGGTGAAGATCATCCAGAGCAGCAGGACGCTGCGCTCCGCCGTATCCGTGCCGGCCGATGCGGCCGCAGCTTCGACCTTGGCGTCCATGCTGCGTGAGCTCCCTGTGCCGACTGTTCCATGAGGCTCCGCGCGGGCCTCATCCGCCGTTAGAGCAGAGCCGGCCGGCGCCGTCCAAAGACATCTGCCCAGATTTGGTCGGGCAAATTTCCCGACCTGCATAGCTTGGCATGCTTGCGATTGGCGGGGAATACCGCTGCTGCTAGCATCTCGCTCTCGTTTGCTGGCCGTGGAGTGATCGCATGCGCCTCGTGCTTGAACTGGTCGCCCGCCTGCTCGTCATCGTCGCACTGTGCCTTGGCGCAGCGACCGTCTGGGCCACGATCGACGCCTATCGCAGCGTCGATCGCGCCACCGAGGCGTCCGCCGAGCGGGTCTCACAATCGCTCGAGGCGCTGTACTGGCGCGAATTGCTGCTGCGCAGCAACCGGATGCGCGAGCAATTGCTGCCGGCGCCGGACTGGCGCACCATCGAAACCATGGGCCTGATCGCGCCCGGGATCTGCGTGCAGTTCGAACCGGCCGGTGCATTCGAGAAGCCGCTGTGCGGCCAGAGCAAGGGGATCGGCAAGGCGCCGCCGCGCTGGTTCGCCGATCTTGTCCAGATGGTGCTCGGCGATCACGCCACCGTCGAGCGACCGATCAGCGCCCGCGCCGCGACCGCAGGAACCGTCCGCGCCATCGCCGATCCGGCCGCTGCGATCGCGCTCGCCTGGCAGCACATCCTGGACAACATCCATGTCGCGCTGCTGATGGCGCTCGCCATCGCGCTGCTCGCCTCGCTGGCGATCGCGCACACGCTGGCGCCTGCCCGCTCGATCGTGTCCGCGCTGCGGCGCATGGCCGACGGCGAGTACCGGACCCCGCTGCCGCGCGTCCGCTCGATGGAGCTCGCGATGATCGGACGCGCCGTCGGCGATCTCGGCGACCGCCTCGCGCAGGCCGAGAAGGAGCGCACGGTGCTGACCCGGCGGTTGCTCGAAATTCGCAGCGACGAACGCCGCACGCTGGCGCGCGAGCTGCACGACGAGTTCGGTCAGAACCTCACTGCGATCCTCGCCTTCGCCAACACGATCGAGGCGAGCTCCGGCGACAAATACGCCGCCGGCACCGAGATTGCGCAGGACGCGCGGATGATCTCGCAGGCAACGCGCCGCATCATGGCCTGCCTGCGCGACACGCTGGACCGCTTGCGTCACCCGCCGGCCGAGGAGCTCGGGCTGGAGGCCAGCCTGGTCGATCTGGTCGACAGCTGGCGGTCGCGCACGGCGCAGCCGATGATCCAGCTCGATCTGCAAGGCGATCTTGCCGACATCAGCGGCACGGTCGCCGCCACAGCCTATCGCGTCGCGCAGGAGTGCCTGACCAACGCGCTGCGCCACAGCTCAGCGCGCGAGATCGTGCTGCGGATCGAGCGGCGGACCGGAACCGAGAATGCACTGCTGGTGCGGGTCGAGGACGACGGCGGCGGCGATGCCGCCAAGGTGGCGCAATCGGCGGGCTTCGGCCTCACCGGCGTCAGCGAGCGCGTCGCCGCGCTCGGCGGCTCATTGTCGATCGCGCGCGCCAGCCGCGGCGTCAGCGTCGCCGCCACGATCCCGCTCGCGGCCTGAGACGACGACCGTGACGGCTCGAAGCATCTCGATCCTGCTGGTGGACGATCATCCCGTCGTCCGCCAGGGCTATCGCCGCGTGCTCGAACATCAGGACGATTTCCGCGTCGTCGCCGAGGCCGACAACGCCGCCAATGCCTATCGCGCCTTCAAATCGCACCAGCCTGACGTGGTCGTGATGGACATCTCGATGCCGGGCGCGAGCGGGCTGGAGGCGATCCGCAACATCCGCGCGCGCGACGCCGATGCCCGCATCCTCGTCTTCAGCATGCACAGCGAGGCGGCCCAGGTGAAGGCGGCGTTCGGCGCCGGAGCCAGCGGCTTCGTCACCAAGGGCAGCGAGCCGGCCGAATTGATCGCAGCGATCCGCTCGGTGGCGCGCGGCGAGCACGCGATGAGCGACGACGTCGCGCGGGTGCTCGCGCTCGAGAGCCTGGTGCCGACCGAATCGGCGCTCGACCAGCTCGGCGAGCGCGAGATCGAGATCCTCCGGCAGTTCGCGGCAGGCCACACCAAGGAGCAGATCGCCGCCAATCTCAACCTCAGCACCAAGACCGTGCAGAACTACCATTATCTGATCAAGGCCAAGACCGGCCTACGGACCGACGCCCAACTGGTCCGCCTCGCGGTCGAATGCGGGCTGGCGAATTTGTAGGCCGGTCCTGTAGCCCGGATGAAGCGCAGTGCAATCCGGGGACCGCGCATGAGGAACGATCCCGGATTGCGCTGCGCTCCATCCGGGCTACGGACCTCCGATAGCGACCCCGCCATTGCCCCGCGACAAGTTCGCGGGTTACGCTACGCTGACCCGCCCTGCGCAATCACAAGAAACGGACGCTCCCCATGCCCATCGTCAATCGCGTTGCCGCTCTCTCGGATGAAATGGCCGCCTGGCGCCATGACTTCCACGAGAATCCCGAACTGCTCTATGAGGTGCACCGCACCGCCGGCATCGTCGCCGACAGGCTGCGCGAGTTCGGCTGCGACGAGGTGGTGACCGGAATTGGGCGCACCGGCGTGGTCGGCGTGATCCGGGGGCGCAAGTCGACGTCAGGCAAGACCATCGGGCTGCGCGCCGACATGGACGCGCTGCCGATCGTGGAAGCCTCGGGTGTCGCCTACGCCTCGAAGGTCCCCGGCAAGATGCACGCCTGCGGCCATGATGGCCACACCGCGATGCTGCTGGGCGCTGCGAAATATCTCACCGAGACGCGCAATTTCGACGGCACCGCGGTCGTGATCTTCCAGCCCGCCGAGGAAGGCGGCGCCGGCGGCAAGGCGATGGTCGACGACGGGCTGATGACGCGCTGGGGCATCCAGGAGGTGTACGGCCTGCACAACATGCCCGGCCTGCCCGAGGGCTATTTCGCGACCACGCCGGGCCCGATGCTGGCCTCATCGGACACGCTGAAGATCACCGTGCACGGCAAGGGCGGCCACGCCGGCGCTGCGCCGCACGAGGCGATCGACAGCGTGCTGATCGGCGCCCAGATCATCAATGCGCTGCAATCGATCGTGTCGCGCAATCTCGATCCGCTGAAATCGGCGGTGATCTCGATCACCATGTTCGAGGCCGGCAGCGCGTTCAACGTGATCCCGGAGACCGTGACGCTGGGCGGCACCGTGCGCACGCTGGATCCCGGTGTGCGCGATATGGTCGAGCGCCGGATCGGCGAGGTCGCCTCCAGCATCGCCAAGGCCTATGGCGGATCGGCCGAGACAGACTACGGGCGGATGTATCCGGTGACGCTGAACCATGCCCGCGAGGCCGGCATCGCAGCCGAGATCGCCCGCGATGTGGTCGGCGCCGACCGCGTCAACGACAATCTGGTGCCTGTCATGGGTGCCGAGGATTTTGCGTTCATGCTGGAGGCGCGCCCCGGCGCGTTCGTGTTCCTCGGCATGGGCGACGGCCCGATGTGCCACCACCCCGCCTACAAGTTCAACGACAACATCCTCGGCCATGGCGCGTCCTACTGGGTGCGGCTGGTCGAGAAGCAGATGCCGGCGGGCTAAGCCGCGCGGTCGGCGGGGTTCGCCCCCACCATCCGCCCCGCGACGCGGTCGCGCCTCACGAAGTGATGGTAGGCGACCGCGGCGAGGTGCAGCACGATCAGCGCCAGCAAGACATAGGCGAAGAAGATGTGACGCCCCTCATAGGCATCCGCCGCCGCCTTGTCGGGCGAGGTGATCTGGGGCACGTGGAACAGGCCGAAGAAGCTCGAATAGTCCTGGGCGCGGGAGCCGGAATGGGCCCAGCCCAGCATCGCTACCAGGATGGTGACGGCATAAAGCGCGCCGTGGCTGACGCGGGCGGCGATCCGCTGCCAGGAGGGCATCTCGGCCGGCAGCGCCGGCGTCGGATTGACGCCGCGCCAGATGAGCCGCAGCACCGTCAGCAGCAGCACCAGATAGCCGATATCGGCGTGGATCGACCGGTAGAAGAACTTGTCCGCCCGCGCCGGGATGTGGTTCATCCACCAGCCATAGCCCAGCATGCCGATGATGGTGATGCCCAGCACCCAGTGGAAGGCGCGGGCGAGCGAGCCCCAACTCGCGGCGGTATTGCGGATCATGGTGGATTTGGCCCTGTTTGGATTTCGCATGTCGCAGCAATAGTTTGCCGTGATACTTGCAGGTATTGGCCAAGGCCATATGAAATTCCCGGCCTCACCGCCTTTTGTCGGCCGCAAAGCCCGGGCAGGCAAAAACAACTGAATGGTAACCCTGCTTCGGATAGACTTTCCGCGTGTCCACTCCCCCGACCATCCTCGTGTTCGATTCCGGCCTCGGCGGCCTCACCGTGCTGCGCGAGGTTGTCCGCGCCCGGCCTGACGCGCATTATGTCTATGTCGCCGACGATGCCTTCTTCCCCTATGGCCACCACGGCGAGGACGAGATCATCGCCCGCGTGGTGCCGCTGGTCGGCGAGCTGATCGCAGCCCACGCGCCCGACCTCGTCGTGATCGCCTGCAACACGGCATCCACCCTGGTGATGTCGCATTTGCGCGACGCTTACCGCCTGCCCTTCGTCGGCACCGTGCCGGCGATCAAGCCGGCCTGCGCCTCCTCGAAGACACGGCGCGTCTCGGTGCTCGGCACCAGGGGCACCGTGAAGCGGGAATATACCCGCAAGCTGATCTCGGATTTCGCTCAGGGCTGCGAGGTGACGCTGGTCGGCTCCGGCGAGCTCGCCTCGCTGGCGGAAGCAGCCCTCAGCGGCACGAGCGTGCGCGACGAGGATATCGCGGCCGAGCTCGCACCCTGCTTCGTCGGCGACGGCCCGAATGATCCCGCGCGCACCGACACCGTCGTGCTGGCCTGCACGCATTATCCGCTGCTGCTGGAACGGCTGTCGCGGCTCGCGCCGTGGCCGGTCGACTGGATCGATCCGGCGCCGGCGATCGCCCGTCGCGTCGCCGATCTGCTCGGGCCGGCCGGCACGGAGAGCGATGAAGCCGGCGCCGAGATGATCTTCACCTCGAAACGTCCGCACGCGCTGACTGCGGCGCTGACGCCGTTCTTCGGGGGCCGCGTCCCAGCCTGATGCTTTTCGCGGTCACAACGCGCTGCTAGCCTCTGCTCTCCTTCGAAGGAGACCGCACGTGACCACAGCCCCGCTGACGCCGCTCAATCGATTGCGAAAACAGTGGCGCGACAAGCGCCCGACCTTCGGCGCGATCGCGACCATTCCGAGCATCCAGACCGTGCAGATCATGGCGCAGTCGCTGGACTGGATTATCGTCGATCTCGAGCACGGCCCGATCGACCTCGGCACCGCGCATGCGATGATCGTCGCCACGTCGGGCACGCCCTGCGTGCCGATGGCGCGGATATCAGCCAATGAGCCGCACCTCGCGAAGGCGCCGATGGATCTCGGCGCGCTCGGCATCAACTTCCCGATGATCCTCGACCGCGGTGATGCCGAGAAGGCCGTGCGCAGCGTGCGCTACCCGCCGAACGGCGACCGGCTCTGGGGCCCGTTTCATGCGCCGTTCCGCTGGGGTGTCTCGATGAACGACTATATGGCGACCGCCGACGACGACATGATCTGCATGATCACGATCGAGCATGTCGATGCCGTGAACCGCATCGACGAGATCATGGCAACGCCCGGCATCGACCTCGCGGTGATCGGTCCCGGCGATCTCGCCACTTCGATCAACAAGCGCGGCCTGCCCGACGATCCCGAGGTGGTCGCCTTGATGCAGCGCGCCGAGCAAGGCATCATGAAGAGCGGCGTGCCGATCGGCGGCGTCGCGCGCACCGCAGACCAGGCCAATGCGATGATCGACCGCGGCTACCTCGCGCTTGCGCTCGGCTTCGACTGGTCGCTGTTCCAGCGCGGCATCACAGCCGCCTTCGCGGGGATCAGGCGGTAGGCGCCGATCGTCGCCGGCGCGCTCCGCCGTTCAATTGCGAACAGGTTCCGGTCAGGTTCGTGAACGTTCGGCATCGCGCCCGCGACAGACCAAACGGCCCGCGCTGCAATTGCCTAAACAGCTTGTAAGCTCCGTGTAAGCGCTGCCGCGCATAATTCCACAATGCCTGCGCGATTTGATGAACGGACTAATCCCAATGTCGGAAGCCCACATCACACATCATGTGCTTTTCGCCGCGATTCCGCGCTGCTAGACTTCCGCCGGTTGGGGAGGAAATGCATGTTCAGGAAATTGCTGCTTGGTCTCACCGTGATTGCCTTTGCCGGTGCCGGCGCTGCTGTGGCGCAACAAAGCGGCATCAAGCGAACCCCGCTGCAGAAGGTCGATTTTCCGGCGGGCTACAACACGGTCACGGCGATTGCCGAGGTTCCGACCGGGGGTGCGTCGGGGCGCCACAGCCATCCCGGCGTCGAAACCGGCTATGTGCTCGAAGGCGAGCTCGAGCTTCTGATCGACGGCAAGCCGCCTTTGAAGCTAAAGGCTGGCGATTCCTACCAAATCCCGGAAGGTGCGGTGCACGACGCCAAGACGTCCGGCGACAAGTCGCTCAAGGTGCTTGGGGTCTACGTGGTCAAGGCCGGAGAGCCCCTGGCAAAACCAGCGCCTTGAGCCGAACCAAATGGACCTCCGATCAGTTTGGTTCATGTTAGTTTCAGGTGCGGCGAGCAACAATTTCAGTTCGCCGGGCCTTTGATTTTCTGCCTGTTTGCAGGGATATGAACCGAACGGATGCGCGGTAAATTTCGTCAGATCTCATTGCCGCGCCGCCTCGTCGCCGACCTCATGCACGCGTCGGCCGGCGTGCCGTTCGTCTCCCTCACCCGCACACTGAACGTCCGTGCCGTCGTCGAGGCGCGCGCACGCATGGCGCAGGCACCCGGCTGGGCCGCCATCTTCGTCAAGGCCTTCGCGCTGGTTGCCAAGACCGAGCCGATGCTCCGCACGCTGCATGTCAAATGGCCGTGGCCTTGCCTGTACGAGCTGCCGTGCAGCGTCGGCATGGTGGCGATTGCGCGGGTTGAGAAGGGTGAGGAATGCGTGCTGTTCGAGCGCGTGCGCGGCGCCGACGCGATGGCGCTCACCGATGTCGACGCGCTGATCCGGCGCGCCAAGACCGCACCGCTGCACGAAATCCCCTCGTTCCGCAAGACGCTCTGTGTGACGCGCCTGCCGCTTCCGCTGCGCCGCCTGGCCTGGGCGATCGGAATGAATTTCGGCCGGCAGCGCGCCAATTTCTGCGGCAGCTTTGGCGTGACCTCGGTCGCAGCCTATGGTCCCGGCGAACTGCACGCGCTGAGCCCGGGCCCCTTCCTGCTGAGCTATGGCGTGATCAAGCCGGATCACACGGTCGACGTGGTGCTGCGCTGGGACCATCTGGTCTGTGATGCCGCCCTGATCGCCCAGACCATGACCCGGCTCGAGCAGGTGCTGGGCGGCGAAATCGCCGCGGAATTGGCCGCGATCGGGCCGCAGGCCGATGCCAGGCCGGTCCGGACGGCCGGAAACCGCCTGTAAGGCGGCAAAACAGGCCGATTTTGGCGCCGATTCGACCCGAAATGCCCCGCGTTTTGTTTGACAGGACCGGACTTTCTCCTTAAGACCACCCTTGCTCGCGGGCCGGTTTCGGCCCGCGAAGCGTTTCGCGACCCGTGGTTCTCCCCGAGCTTTCGAGGCGGACCTGTCGGTACGGGCCTTTGGGCCGGTACACAGGAGGGCGCGTCTCCTCAAACCCTGGACTGACAAAACGCCGGGCGCTGGATGGCGACGGCTATACCAAGAGGACGCGATGACAAAGCGCAGTGAGGCGAAGTACAAGATCGATCGCCGCATGGGCCAGAATATCTGGGGCCGCCCGAAGAGCCCCGTGAACCGCCGCGAATACGGCCCCGGCCAGCACGGCCAGCGCCGCAAGGGCAAGCTCTCCGACTTCGGCGTGCAGCTCCGCGCCAAGCAGAAGCTCAAGGGCTACTACGCCAACATTTCCGAGCGCCAGTTCCACGGCATCTATGTCGAGGCGAGCCGCCTGAAGGGCGACACCGGCGAAAATCTGATCGGCCTGTTGGAGCGTCGTCTCGACACCGTGGTCTATCGCGCCAAGTTCGTCTCCACGATGTTCGCCGCGCGCCAGTTCATCAACCACGGCCACATCAAGGTGAACGGCCGCAAGGTCAACATCGGCAGCTACAAGCTGAAGATCGGCGACACCATCGAGGTCAAGGAATCCTCCAAGCAGCTCACCCCGGTGCTGGAAGCCAGCCAGCTGCCCGAGCGTGACGTGCCCGACTTCATCGAGGTCGATCACTCCAAGATGACCGCGAAGTTCACGCGCACCCCCGGCCTCTCGGACGTGCCGTTCCCGGTGCAGATGGAGCCGCATCTGATCGTCGAATTCTATTCGCGCTGATCACATCACGCATGCGAGTTCAGAAAGGCCCCGGTTTTGCCGGGGCCTTTTTGTTTGGCTAAGGGATGATGATATACTCGGTGGGCGGCGCAGTGCCCGCCACGAGGGAATCCTGTCGATGACCCGGTTGCTCGAACAAGCCTTTGATACCGTTTCAAGCCTGCCGGATACGGAGCAGGACGACCTTGCGCAAATCATGCTGCAACTCGCCGGCGTCGACCAGCCGCCGCTCCAGCTGACGGCTGAAGAAGAGACCGATCTGGCCGAGGCCGATGCCGAAATTGCCCGGGGCGAACTGGCGACGGCCGAGGAAGTCCGTGCCATGTGGACCAAGCACGGGCTGTGAACGTTCGCTATACGAGACGCGCGCTGGCGCAGATCGACCGCGCTCTTTCATACGTTGGGGAACAATCGCCTCAGGGCGAAGTGAACGTCCGCGATCGCGTCCTCGCTCTCGTCGGCCTGCTGCAGGAGCGGCCTTATGCGGGACGCGCGACAAGTCGCTCCGGCGTCCGTCGACTTGCAGCGACACCGTACCCTTACCTATCGATTACCGCGTGACGCCAAACGAAATTATCATTTTGCGGTTTCGCCACGCCGCCCGAAAACCTATAGCCTAGCGTGAACCGCGCCGCACCCGCAGCGGCGGCGTCGCGGTGCGATGAGGTAAGCCATGCACTACACCCCCGCCCGGCCCGATCCGAAAGCGGCCACCGTCCGCATCAACCTGCTGTCGGACACCCAGACCAAACCGACGCCGGCAATGCGCGAGGCGATGGCCAAAGCGGAGGTCGGCGACGAGCAGGTCGGCGACGATCCGACCACCAACGAGCTCTGCGCCCGCGTCGCCGATCTGCTCGGCAAGGAAGCCGCCGTCTTCATGCCGTCGGGCACGATGTGCAACGTCGCCGCGACGCTGGCCACTTGCCGCCCCGGCGACGAGATCCTGGCGCACGCGACTGCGCATATCATCGCGCGCGAGGGCGGCGCGCATGCCGCGCTCGGCGGCTTCCAGATCACGCAGCTACACGGCGATGACGGCCAGTTCACGCCGGAGACGTTCCGCGCCGCGCTGCATCCGCGCACCCGCTATCAGCCGCCGCAGGTGCTCGTCAGCGTCGAGCAGACCGCCAATATCGGCGGCGGCACGATCTGGAAGAAGGCTGCGCTCGACGAGATCGCGGGCATCGCCAAGGCCCATGGGCTGGTGACCCACATGGACGGCGCGCGGCTGCTCAACGCCACGGTTGCCTCCGGCATCTCGCCGCGCGACATGACGGCGGGCTGGGATTCGGCCTGGATCGATTTCTCCAAGGGCCTCGGCGCGCCGATCGGCGGCGTCATCGCCGGCACCAAAGCGTTCATCGACGACGTCTGGCGCTGGAAACAGCGGCTCGGCGGCTCGATGCGGCAGTCCGGCGTCTGCGCCGCTGCCTGCATCTACGCGCTCGATCATCATGTCGAGCGCCTCGCCGACGATCACGCCAATGCCCGGGCGCTGGCCCGCGGACTGTCGCAGATCAACGGCATCGCGGTGCAGGCACCGGAGACCAACCTCGTGTTCTTCAAGCCGGACGGCGCCGGCGTGTCGGGCGACAAGATGGTCGCCGAGCTGCGCAAGCGCGGCGTGACGCTGGCGATGATGGACGGCCGGATCAGGGCCTGCACGCATCTCGACGTCACCGCGGCGATGATCGAGGAAGCGATCGGTCACGTCAGGGATATCGTGCGCGCGGCGTAGTATCAGCTCGTCATTGCGAGCGAAGCGAAGCAATCCACCTGTCCGTGCACGCGGAGCGATGGATTGCTTCGTCGCTATCGCTCCTCGCAATGACGAGAGGATGGTCCTATCCGAATTACCGCCCCATCGCCTGGTAGATCAGCGTCTTCAGCTCCTGCTGGATCCGGCCGCGCTGTGATGGCGTCTGCACCATGAAGATGCCGAACAGATCGTCGGCGGGGTCGATGAAGAAGAAGGTGCCGCCGACACCGTCCCAGCGGTACTCGCCCAAAGGCCAGTCCGTATTCGCCGGCACCGAGGTGCGGACCGCGAAGCCGAGGCCGAACCCGGAGTTCGGACCGGGATAGTAGTTCTTGTCGCGCACGATGCCGGTTTCCGGGCCGATATGGTCCCGCGCCATCAGCGCGATGGTCTCCGGCTTCAGGTAGCGCCGCCCGTCATAGAGGCCGCCGCTCAACAGCATCTGCGAGAAGCGCGCGTAGTCTCCGATGGTGCCGACCATGCCGCCGCCGCCGGATTCCCGCCGCAGCGGCCGGCGCGGGTCGCTGACGTCAGCGACCGGACTGATGATGCGATCCGCCGGCATCGGCTCGGCGATCAGCGGCCATTTCGTGGGGTCGGCGACATAGAACGCGGTCTCGGTCATGCCGAGCGGGCCGAGCAGCCGCTCCTTCTCGACCTGAAACAGGGACTTTCCCGTTATCACCTCGATGATGCGGCCGAGCACATCGGTGGAATGGCCGTAGTCCCATTGCGTGCCGGGTTGCTCGGCAAGCGGCAGCGCGGTGAGCCGCGCCACGAACTCGGCGTTGTCGGGATTGCTATTGAACAGGCCGGCATCGGCGTAGGTCTTGTTCACGACGCCGCCGCCATAATAGCCGTAGGGCAGGCCCGCGGTGTGACGCATCAGATCCTCGATGGTGACGGGCCGCTTGAGCGGCTCCAGCGCCATCATCGGCTTGCCCTCGTCGCCGCGCTTCTCCACGCCGACCTTCATGTCGGCGAAGGCCGGGATGTATTTCGACACGGGATCGCTGAGGGCGAGCTTGCCTTCCTCCACCAGCATCATCGCGATCACAGTCGTGATCGGCTTCGACATCGAGTAGAGGCGGAAGATGGTGTCCGCGCTCATCGACAATTCCGTTGCGACGTCGCGAACCCCGAAATTCTGGTAGTAGACCGGCTTGCCGTGCTGCTGCAGCAGCAGGATCGCGCCGGGAATCTTTCCGGTCGCGATCTCGTTCCTGACATAGTCGGAGACCTTGGCGAGGCCTTCCGCCGAGAAGCTGTGCGCGGCCGGACCCGCGGAGCCGGCCTCCGCAACCGTTGCGCACGCGAGCACGAGCGCCGCGACGATCGCGCAGCACCCGCGCATATCAGTTCTCCATGGCTTCATAAACGAGCTGCTTCAACGTTCGCTGGATGCGCTGGCGCTCGCTCGGCGTCTGCTCCAAGAGGACGAAGAAGAAGTCCTGCTTGCGGTCGATGACATAGTAGCAGCCGCTGGCGCCGTCCCATTTCAGCTCGCCGAGGTCGCCGGGCGGCGGCGGCTTCGCATTGCCCGGATCGGTGCGCACCGCAATCCCGAGCCCGAAGCCGAAGCCGTCGCCGGGGAAGTAGAAATAGTCGCGCTCGACGCCGGAGCCCGGGCCGACACGGTCGGTGGTCAGCTCCTTGAACGTCTCGGGCTTCATGATGGTCTTGCCGTCGAGCGTGCCGCCGTTGAGCAGCATCTGGGCGAAGCGCGAATAGTCCGCCATGGTCGAGACCATGCCGCCGCTGGCGGACTCCCATTTCTTGACCTTGGTCGGATCGTTGACCCGGCCGACCCGGAAATCGCTGTCGTTCGGCATCGGCTCGGCCATCAGCTTCTGCTTCTCGGGATCGGTGACGAAGAAG
The DNA here is from genome assembly GCF_054055655.1 of Bradyrhizobium sp. USDA 4461. Taxonomy (NCBI): domain Bacteria; kingdom Pseudomonadati; phylum Pseudomonadota; class Alphaproteobacteria; order Hyphomicrobiales; family Nitrobacteraceae; genus Bradyrhizobium; species Bradyrhizobium sp. USDA 4461. The sequence continues at coordinate 5,596,673 of NZ_JBSRXM010000001.1, read as the reverse complement.
CCGGTGTCCTTCATGCCGAGCGGGCCGAGCAGCCTTTCCTGCTCGATCGTCGAGAGCTTCTCGCCGGTGGTAATCTCCATCACGCGCGCCAGGATGTCGGTGGAATGGCCGTATTGCCAGAGCGCACCGGGCTGGTTGTGCAGAGGCAGCTTGGCGATCCGCTCGGCGAATTCAGCGAGATCGAAATCGCCGCCATAGATATCGGCTGCCTTGTAGGCCTTGCGGACCAGGCTGTCGCCATAGAAGCCGTAGGTGATGCCGGACGTATGCGTCATCAGATCGAGGATCGTGATCGGCCGCTTCAACGGCACCAGCTCGAGCGTCTTGGTGCCGTCCTCGGCCTTCTTCTCGACCCCGACCTTCATGTCGGCAAAGGAGGGAATGTATTTCGAGACGGGATCGTCGAGCTTGTATTTGCCCTCCTCCAGCAGCTGCATCGAGGCCACGGCGGTGATCGACTTGGACATCGAAGCCAGGCGGAAGATGGTCTTGTCCGTGATCGGCACCTTGCTGACCACATCCTGCACGCCGAAGGCCTCGTGATAGACCGGCTTGCCGTGCTGCTGGATCAGGACGATGGCGCCGGGAATCTTTCCGGTCGCGACCTCGTTCTTGAAGAACTCGCTGATCTTGGCGAGCTTGTCGGGGTTGAAATGCGCGCCCGCCGGGATCTCATAGCTGCCTTCGGCGCGCGCCACCGGCGCCGCGAGCGCCGCCGCGGCGACGGCGGCCGCGCACATCAAACGAAATGAATGCATTCGAACTATCCCTCTCCGGAAATCACGGAGAAGTGTAGCGGCGGTATCATCAGGCACAAGGGCTGCCAAAGCCGTCCAGGACCTCCTGATGGAGCTCGCCGCTCGGGGCCGAGAAGCAGCAGAAGATCACCTGCGTAACGCCGGGTGCGGCCGCCAGGGCATCGACCACTGACTTGACCGCAATGCCGGCGGCGCGGTCCGGCGGGAAGTGATAGACGCCGGTCGAGATGGCGGGAAATGCAATGGAAGCGAGCTGGTTGGCGTGGCACAGCTCGATGCCGCGGCGATAGCACGATGCGAGCAGCGCATCCTCGTTCTGGGTGCCGCCGTGCCAGATGGGGCCGACCGCATGGATCACATGTCCGGCCGGGAGCCGGTAACCCCTGGTGATTTTGGCATCACCCGTCTTGCAGCCGTGCAGCGTGCGGCACTCGGCGAGCAACTCGGGGCCCGCGGCACGATGGATCGCGCCGTCGACGCCGCCGCCGCCGAGCAGCGATGAATTGGCCGCGTTGACGATGGCCTCAACGCGGAGCGTCGTGATGTCGGTAACGATGACGTCGAGCCGCGCCTTGCCGATCCGGCGCGCGGTCAAGGTCAGGCAGCTACGTCGACCGGGATGCCCTTGTCGGCAAACAGCTGCTGCAATTCACCGGCCTGGAACATCTCGCGGATGATATCGCAACCGCCGACGAACTCGCCCTTCACATAGAGCTGCGGAATCGTCGGCCAGTTCGAATAGACCTTGATGCCGTTGCGCAGCTCGGTGGATTCGAGAACGTTGAGGCCTTTGTAGCCGACACCGATGTGGTCGAGGATCTGCACGACCTGACCGGAAAACCCGCACTGCGGGAATTGCGGCGTGCCCTTCATGAACAGCACGACGTCGTTCGACTTCACTTCGTTGTCGATGAATTGCTCGATGCTCATTTTCGCTTCCTTGCGTGGGCGGCGCTCTCAGGCCTTGACGGGCCGGCCCGCCCTTCTAACCCGTGACTGGCTATATATGTAGCTCAAACCATTGTGCATCCAAAGCAAAATGGCGGAAATCTGGCATTCGGCGGGGGCTGGACGGGGCCCCAAAAGGCGCCGGGATTATCTGACGGGCCCAATATCATGACGGGGGAGGCTTTTTTCCCGTAACGGAGCCCCTATCTAGGACGAACTGTCCGCCAGGAACCAGATTGCCGAAGCAACGTTCTCCCCTCGAATCGGAGACCCTCGTGACGAAACCAGCCTCTGCCGCGACCGCCCTTTCTGCGGCCTCCCCGTCACTTTCCTCCGAATCCGGGCCGCTCGCGGAGCGGCTGGTCGACGCCTACCGCGCGGTCCGCGATGAGACCGAGCGCCGCGTCGCGCCGCTGTCCCCCGAAGACCAGCTGATCCAGTCGATGCCGGATGCGAGCCCCGCCAAGTGGCACCGCGCCCATACGACCTGGTTCTTCGAGCAGTTTCTGCTCGGCGAGCACGTCAAAGGCTACACGCCATTCCACCCGGACTACGCCTATCTGTTCAATTCCTATTACGTCAGCGCCGGCCCCCGACATGCCCGCCACCAGCGCGGCCATCTGACGCGCCCGACATCAGACGAAGTCACCGCCTACCGCCGCCATGTCGACGCGGAGGTGGTGAAATTCTTCCAGACCGCTACGTTGGAAAAGCTCGAAGCGCTGGTGCCGCTGGTCGAGGTCGGCCTCAATCACGAGCAGCAGCATCAGGAGTTGATCTACACCGACATCCTGCACGCGTTCGCGCAGAACCCGATCCCGCCGGCCTACGATCCGGCCTGGCGCTTCCCGGCGTCGCACCGCGGCACGGACGAATGGGTGACGCTCAATGAAGGCATCCACACCGTCGGCCATGCCGACGACAGCTTCCATTTCGACAATGAGAAGCCCGCGCATCGCGCGCTGGTCGGCCCGGTCAAGCTTGCGAAAAACCTCGTCAGCAATGCCGACTGGCTCGCCTTCATGAAGGACGGCGGCTACTCCACCGCCACGCTGTGGCTGATGGATGGCTTCGCTACCGTCAGCAACGAGGGCTGGCAGGCGCCCGGCCATTGGCGCGAGATCGACGGCGAATGGAAGATCATGACGCTGGGCGGCCTGCAAGCAATCGATCCGCAGGCCCCGGTCTGCCACGTCAGCTACTACGAGGCCGACGCCTTCGCCCGCTGGGCCGGCAAGCATCTGCCGACCGAGATGGAATGGGAGGTCGCAGCGCGCGCCGGACTGCTCAACGATGCCTACGGCATCGTCTGGCAGTGGACCCGCAGCTCTTACTCGCCCTACCCGGGCTACCGCGCGATCGAAGGCGCGCTCGGTGAATACAACGGCAAGTTCATGGTCAACCAGCTGGTGCTGCGCGGCTCGTCGCTGGCAACGCCGGCAGGTCACAGCCGCGTCACCTATCGCAACTTCTTCTACCCGCACCATCGCTGGCAATTCACGGGGTTACGCCTCGCCGACTACGCCTGATCTAGTCCTGTCGACATCAAGTGCGCGCCGGTCAGCGCGTTCAGGAGAGTATCATGAATGTGCATGCCGCCGCTTCGGCCAAAGCGTATCCGTTCGACGAAGCGACCTCGGCGTTTGCCGACGATGTGATCGGCGACCTCGCCCGTCACCCGAAACGGCTGTCGCCGAAATATTTCTATGACGCCACCGGCTCGGAGCTGTTCGAGCAGATCACCGTGCTGCCGGAATACTACCCGACCCGCACCGAGCTCGGCATCCTGCGCGACCGCGGCGACGAGATCGCCGCGATCATCCCGGACGGCGCGGCACTGGTCGAGTTCGGCGCCGGCGCCACCACCAAGGTGCGCCTGCTGCTCGAGCATTGCGAATTCGCAGCCTATGTGCCGGTCGACATATCCGGAGATTTCCTGAAGGCCCAGGCCGACGGCCTGCGCAGGGATTTCCCCGGTCTCGGCATCTATCCGGTCGCGGCCGATTTCACCGCGCCGTTCGCGCTGCCAGATGCCGTCGCCGCGATGCCGAAGGTCGGCTTCTTCCCAGGCTCGACACTCGGCAATTTCGAGCCGAGCGAGGCCCTGGCCTTCCTGCGCAGCGCGCGCCAGATCCTCGGCCACGGCGCGCAGATGATCATCGGCGTCGACCTCGAGAAGGACGAGCGCGTGCTGTACGACGCCTATAACGACGCGGCCGGCGTCACCGCGCGCTTCAATCTCAATGTGCTGGTGCGGATCAACCGCGAGCTCGGCGGCAATTTCGACCTCTCGGGCTTCACCCATCGTTCGATCTACAACCGCGACCGCCACCGCATCGAGATGCATTTGATCAGCCGCAAGGCACAGACCGTGCGGATCCTCGGCAACACCTTCGCGTTCCGTCCAGGCGAGAGCATCCACACCGAGAACAGCTACAAATATTCGCTCGAGCGCTTCACCGCGCTGGCCCGCAGCGCGGGCTGGACGGTGCGCAACAGCTGGACCGACGCCGACACGATGTTCTCGGTGCACGCGCTGGTCGCGGACTGACGCCTAACCCGGACGGGACACAATCATGGGCCGGCGCGCGCTGCAGATTGCGACGGCGGCGCTCGCCCTCGTCCCGATCCTGACCGGCATCATCACCATGCTCGGCGTCAGCGATCCGCTCTATGCCTCCTCGGGCGTGCCGGCGCTGCCGGTGCTCGACAGCAATCTGCGCTTCTTCGGCGGGGTCTGGCTCGGTCTCGGCCTCGCTTTGCTCTGGCTGGTGCCGCGCATCGAAAGCGAGAGCGTGCTGTTCCGCATGGTGTGGGGCGGCATCTTCCTCGGCGGCATCGGCCGGCTGCTGTCGATAGCGATGGTCGGCATCCCGCCGCTGCCATTCGTGGGCTTCACCGTGCTCGAAGTGATCGGGGCGCCGCTGTTTGTCTATTGGCAGCACCGCGTGGCCACGGCCGGACACGGGTAGCGGCCACCGCTATTCCTCTCCCCCGGTCGACCGCAGCGAGATCGATTCCCATGCCGCGACCACGATCATGATCGCGGTGGTGACGATCGAGAGCGTCAACGGCGACAGGTCATGCGCAAAGTAGGCTGTTATCGCCAGCGCGACGATGCCGACGCCATGCGAGAGCTGCAGGAAATTGCGGATGACATATTTGAACAGGATGGTCCCGACCAGGAACAGCGCGGGGCCGCCAACCGAGCTCACGATCGTCTTGAGGTCGGTATGGCCGCCAGGGTGCTTCAGCACCAGCTCGTCGGCGACCGCGGTCAGGATGATGCCGCCGACGATCGGCATGTGCAGATAGGTGTAGGCGATCCGCGCCACACGGCCGGATTCCTCGGACTTGGAGATCATCTCCGAGCCGGCCTCGGCACCCTTGTGGAAATAGATCCACCACATCGCGATACTGCCGACCAGCGCCGAGAGGAAGGCTGCGACATTCTCCGGCGTCCAGGTCAGCTCGGCGAAGGTCGCGCCGTCGACCACGATCGCCTCGCCGAGCGCGATGATGATGAAGCCGGCGCAGCGCTCGGCCATATGGCCGCCCTCGACCGACCACGCCTCCATCGAGGAGAAGCCGAGCCTGGGAGTCCAGAACCGCAGCGCGGGCGCGACATATTCGATGGCCAGCGCCGCGATCCACAGCCACATCCGCGTCTCGTGCTCGGCGAAGCCGCCGAGAACCCACAGCACCGCCGAGCCGGACAGCCAGGTCAGGATGCGGATCGCATTGTGGCGCACCGCCGTGCGGCGCCGCGGCGTCGCCAGCAGCCAGAACGCGGTGCGGCCGACCTGCATCGCGGCATAGGTCCCGGCAAACCACAGCCCGCGCCCCTCGAAGGCAGTCGGGATCGAGGTCGACAGCAATAGCCCGCCCAGCATCAGCACGAACAGCAGCAAGCGGACCGGCGTCAGCTCGGGATCGAGCCAGTTGGTGACCCAGGTGGTGTAAACCCACACCCACCACACCGCGAGGAACAGCAGCGTGACCTGCACCGCGCCCAGCGCGGTGAAGTGATGCAGCAGCGTGTGCGACAGCTGCGTGACGGCAAAGACGAAGACGAGGTCGAAGAACAGCTCGGCATTGGTGACGCGGCTGTGCTGGTTCGGCACGATGACGCGAAACATCGCGCCACGCGGATTGTCTGCCATCGCTCGAGGCCCCCGCCCGCCGGCCTTGAGGGCCTAGCCGCCCGGCACCCCGGTCTGCAGCGCCAGCGCATGCAGCACGCCGCCCATCTGGCCCTTCAGCGACTGGTAGACGATCTGATGCTGCTGGACGCGGGACTTGCCGCGGAATGACTCGGATATGACAGTGGCCGCGTAGTGGTCGCCGTCGCCGGCCAGATCACGGATCGTCACCTCGGCATCGGGAATCGCTGCCTTGATCATCGATTCGATATCACGGGCGTCCATCGGCATCCCAGTCCACCTCCATCAGGGTCGTTCGAATCATCGCTGGCCCGGCAGCCATGCAGGTAAAAACCTAGCGCCTGAGGTCTTCTAGGTCATCCTGTCGCACACTATATCCCCATTCCCAGCGATTTAAACCTGCATCAATCGGTCACAAGCCATCACGCCGAAATGACCAGAAGAGGCGCAGAATCATGAAGCTCCCCGGCCCCGACCATCCGATCACGATCACACCCAATGCCAGGCGCGTCCGCGTCACCGCCGACGGCGTCGTGATCGCCGAGACCAGCCATGCGCTGACCCTGAAGGAAGCGAGCTATCCGGCCGTGCAATATATCCCCCGGCAGGACGCCAATATGGCGCTTTTGACCCGCACCGAGCGGACCACGCATTGCCCCTACAAGGGGGATGCGAACTATTTCAGCATCAAGGCCAACGGCAAGACGCTGGACAATGCGATCTGGACCTATGAGGAGCCCTTTCCGGCGATGACCGAGATCGCCGGCCACCTCGCCTTCTATCCGGACAAGGTGAAGATCGAGGAAGTGGCGTAAATCAACATCGTCATTCCGGGACGATGCGCAAGCATCGGACCCGGAATCTCGAGATTCCACAATGCGCAATCGCGCATTGGGTTTCGCTTCGCGCCCCGGAATGACAGCACTCGTTGCAGCAGCATCGCCGCTACGCCCTGAAGATCGTGAGCCCGAGGATCAGCAGCACCAGGAAGATCACGACGAACACGTAGAACAGGAAGCGCGCGATGTCGGCTGAGGCGGCTGAGATGCCGGTGAAGCCGAGCAAGCCCGCGATGATCGAGACGACCAGGAAGATCAACGCCCATTTCAGCAGTGTCATTGCTTGCTCCAACAACCGCGCGCGCGGTTTGCGCGTCCGCCCGATAACGCCGGCTTGCGAGCCCGGTTCCAAAACGAAACAAACGCATTGAGATGACCGACCTCGACACCACGGAAACGGGCCGATTGGGCCTTGCTGAATCGAGTTCCCGATTGCAACATCAGGCTGCAGACCCGGCTGGGGGCACCATGAAATCGATTGCTCACGCGGCTCCGGCCGTCGACGTCCAGGCAGCACCGAAGCTCCACAAGCGCAATGTCGCCCTCGACCGTGCACGCACCTTCCTGACGCTGGTCGTGCTGCTGCACCACGCCGTGATTCCCTACACCTATTTCGGGCACACCGACCCGACGTCGTGGATCGGCTTCGACTGCGTGGTGCTCGCCACCGACAGCTTCTTCATGGCGATGTTCTTCTTCCTGTCGGGGCTGTTCGTCTGGCCCGGGCTCGGCCACAAGCCGTGGCTGATCTTCCTGCGCGACCGCCTGCTGCGGCTCGGCCTGCCCTTCGTGGTCTGCGCGGTCACCGTGATTCCGATCGCCTATTACGCGATCGCGCTGCGCGCGACACCGGATCTGACCTTCTCCGAGTTCTGGTGGAAGACCGTAACCGCCGGGCCCTGGCCGAGCGGCCCGATCTGGTTCGTCTATGTCCTGATGACCTTCGACCTGACCGCGAGCCTGCTGTACCGGGTGTCGTCGCGTCTGCTCGATCCGATCAACCGTCTGTCGATCAAGGGATTTGAACGTCCCTCGAAGTTCTGGCTGTTCCTGGTCGTGGTCAGCGCCGCCGCCTACCTGCCGATGCTGGTCAGCTATGGCCAGAACTACTGGTTCGAGTTCGGACCGTTTTCGGTGCAGGCGAGCCGCGTGCTGCTGTATGCCTGCTATTTCTTCGTCGGCGCGGGCGTCGGGGCGGCGAACTTCGAGAGCGGCGTGCTCAGCGCGCACGGACGGCTGACCGAGCGGCGCTGGTTCTGGACCGGCGTCACGCTGATCCCCTACGCGATGATGTGGGTGATGATCTACATCAAGCGGGGGATCATCGGTAATCCCGATCCGCTGCCCGCCTGGTATCTCGCGATCTACGGCAGCTTCTACGTGCTGTTCAGCGCCTCGATCCTGTTCGCGATCCTGGCCTACTTCTTGCAATCGAAAGCGCCGGGGCCGACGCTGCTCGACCGCATGCAGGGCGACGCCTACGGCATGTTCCTGGTGCACTATCCGATCGTGCTGTGGCTGCAATACTGGCTGTTCGACATGGAGCTGCCGGCGATCGCAAAGGCCGCGATCGCGTTCTTCGCCACCGTGGCCCTGAGCTGGGCCCTCACCACCGTGCTGCGCAAGCTGCCGGGCGCCAAATACGTGCTGTAGTTTCCCTTCGCGGCGACGCTCTCACGTGCTGCCGCGCCGGGCTGATCAACGACAGGCCCCAAGCGGCGAGACTGACGGCAGGATCGCGGCCGACAAGTTGCGCACAACCTGCCATTGGTCACATGCCGCCGGGTGATTCTCGGGTATGCTGGGCGGACTGCATGACCTCAAGGAGCGTCCTCAGATGAACGACCCTCAAGTTGGATGGATCGCCGCCATCATCGTCGGCGGCTTGGCCGGCTGGCTCGCCGAGATGTTCATGAAGTCCGGAACCGGCATCTTCATGAACATCATCCTCGGCATCGTCGGCGCGGCGCTGGCGAACTGGCTGTTGGGTCTGCTCGGCGTGTCGCTCGGCGGCGGCTGGCTCAGCTATCTCATCGCCGGCTTCATCGGCGCCTGCATCATCATCTTTGCCTGGCGCGCGGTTCGCAGCGCGACCTGACGCGATCCGCAGGCATCGCGGTTGAACAAAAGATAATAGCGCGATGATGGAATCATCGCGCTATTGAGGTCGTTGCGTTGTGACGCTGATCCTGCCGGATCAGGCAGCGGTGCCGCTCATGTAGTTCGGCAGCCAATGCTCGAAGGCGCGCGACAGGCTTTCGACCGCAACCGGCGCCTCGCCCGCGACCGCAATCGCATCGCCGCCGGTGGTGCCGATCCGCGCGCAGGGCACGCCGGCGCCCTTCATCTTCGCCAGCACGAGGCCTGCGTCGGCAGCCGGCACGGTGACGATGTAGCGCGCCTGATCCTCGCCATACCAATAGGCATGCGGCACGATCGAGGACGGCGCCGCCAGGAGCTGCGCGCCGATACCGCTTGCGATCGCCATCTCGGCCAGCGCGATCAGGAGCCCGCCGTCGGACACGTCATGCACCGCAGTCGCGGTGCCGGCGCGGATCATGCCGCGCACCACGTCGCCATTGCGCTTCTCGGTGGCGAGATCGACCGGCGGCGGAGAGCCCTCCTCGCGGCCGCAGACATCGCGCAGGTAAACCGACTGGCCGAGCCAGCCCTGGGTGTCTCCGACCAGGAGAATCGCCTCGCCCGCCGCCTTGAATGCCAGTGTCGCCGACTTGGTGAAGTCGTCGAGCACGCCGACGCCGCCGATCGAGGGTGTCGGCAGGATGCCACGGCCGTTGGTCTCGTTGTAGAGCGAGACGTTGCCGGATACGACCGGGAAGTCCAGCGCGATACAGGCTTCCGCAATTCCTTTCAGGCAGCCGACGAACTGGCCCATGATCTCGGGCCGCTCCGGATTGCCGAAATTGAGATTGTCGGTGATCGCGAGTGGCCGGCCGCCGACCGCGGTGATGTTGCGCCAGGCTTCGGCCACTGCCTGCTTGCCGCCCTCGAACGGATCGGCCTCGCAATAGCGCGGCGTGACGTCGACGGTGAGCGCAAGCCCCTTCGGCCCGTCCTCGACGCGCACCACCGCGGCATCGCCGCCGGGGCGCTGCATGGTGTTGCCGAGGATGACGTGGTCGTACTGCTCCCAGACCCAGCGCTTCGAGCACAGTTCGGGCGTGCCGATCAGCTTGGTCAACGCGTCGGCGATGCCGAGCGGCGGCTTGACGTCCTGGCCACGGATCACCGGCAGCGCGCCCGATGCGACATGCGGACGGTCATAGACCGGCGCCTCGTCCCCGAGCTCCTTGATCGGCAGATCGGCCATCACGTCGCCGCCATGCTTGACGACGAAGCGTTTGGTCGGCGTGGTGTAGCCGACGATCGCGAAATCGAGCCCCCATTTGCGGAAGATCGCCTCGGCCTCCTGCTCCTTTTCGGGCTTGAGCACCATGAGCATGCGCTCCTGGCTCTCTGAGAGCATCATCTCGTAGGCGCTCATGCCGGTCTCGCGGGTCGGCACCGCGTCGAGATGGAGGTCGACGCCGAGATCGCCCTTGGCGCCCATCTCGACCGCCGAGCAGGTCAGGCCGGCTGCGCCCATGTCCTGGATCGCGACGACGCAATCGGCTGCCATGATCTCGAGGCAGGCTTCGAGCAGCAGCTTCTCGGCGAAGGGGTCGCCGACCTGCACGGTCGGCCGCTTCTCCTCGGAGGCATCGTCGAACTCGGCCGAGGCCATCGAGGCGCCATGGATGCCGTCGCGGCCGGTCTTGGAGCCGAGATAGACGATCGGCATGTTCACGCCGGAGGCCGCCGCGTAGAAGATCTTGTCAGCTCTGGCGAGGCCCACCGCCATCGCGTTGACCAGGATGTTGCCGTCATAGCGGGTGTGGAAGCGGACCTGGCCGCCGACCGTCGGCACCCCGAACGAATTGCCGTAGCCGCCGACGCCGGCGACCACGCCGGACACCAGATGCCGGGTCTTCGGGTGCTCGGGCGCCCCGAAGCTCAGCGCGTTCAGGCAGGCGATCGGGCGCGCGCCCATGGTGAAGACGTCGCGCAGGATGCCGCCGACGCCGGTGGTCGCCCCCTGATAGGGCTCGATATAGCTCGGATGGTTGTGGCTCTCCATCTTGAAGACCACCGCCTGGCCGTCGCCGATATCGATCACGCCGGCATTCTCGCCGGGGCCCTGGATCACCCAGGGGGCCTTGGTCGGCAGGCCGCGCAGATGGATCCGGGACGACTTGTACGAGCAATGCTCGTTCCACATCGCCGAGAAGATGCCGAGCTCGGTGAAGGTCGGAACTCGCCCGATCAGCTTCAGGATGCGCTCGTACTCGTCCGGCTTCAGCCCGTGGGCGGCGACGAGTTCGGGGGTGATCTTCGGTTCGTTCTTAGGCTCGTTCTTGGGCGCGGTCATGGGACCCTTAATAGGTAGATCGAACGGGGGCGAAAAGGCCTTTTACGGGGCATTTCCGGGCTGTCCAGAGCTTTGCGGCGGCTGGACGCGGCCCGGAATTTGCTACCCGGATTTGCACAATGGGGATGGATCGGATTTAAGGACCCGAACCCGCTAATTGAAGGCCAGATTTCGTGAACGAGCTCGTCAAGACCGCGCCAGAGACCGCATTCAATCGCCGCCCCGACCTGCACGTCGAAACCGAGGGCGAATTCGCCGGCTGGCGAACCTGGACGAGGGACAATTTCGAGACCCATACTGGCCCGTTTTACCACCGCATGGACGAGGACGGCCGCATCAGGTGCGCCTTTCGGGTCGCCCGGAAGCACCTCAACGGCGCCGGCAATGTCCACGGCGGCTGCTTCATGACCTTCGCCGACTACTGCCTGTTCGCGCTTGCAGCCTCCGAGTTGCAGGGGCAAGGCGTCACGGTCGGTTTCTCATGCGAGTTCCTCGACGCAGCACGCGAGGGCGAGCTGATCGAATGCGACGGCGAGATCACGCGCGCGGGCGGATCGCTCATTTTCCTGCGCGGCACACTGCGCGCGGGTACGCGCGCAGTGTTCACCTTCTCCGGCACCATCAAGCGGGTGAAGCATAAAACGACGGCGCAGCCGAGCGCGTGACGCCGCATTACGTCGACGGCGAGGTGCTGAGCGAGTGCTGCGCCGGCGAAGTCCCGCGCAGGCAGCGCGCGCAAATTCCGCGTGATGGGCGCCGGGCCGGCATCCATCACGTTTTCCGTCTGAACCGCCCCTAGCCGTTGGCCCCACGGCCAAGCTACATTCGCTCCATCGCGCGCCGATGCGCGGAGGGAGCCAATCAAGGTGCCGCAGAGCACAATCAGAGCAAGATCCGGAAAAGTGCGAGGCGGTTTTCGCTCGCGACAGACGCGGAACGCGTTTGCGCGGAGATCATGCTGAACCGGACGGGCAAGACAGCCGGCGTGACGGCTCCCGCGATCACGCCTCCTCCGTCCACCTTAGCGCCGGGCGCGCGCGGCTGGCGCGACTATGCGCTGCTGCTGGCGCTGGCCTGCTGCTGGAGCTCGACTTATCCGCTGACCAAGATCGGGCTCGGCTCGATCCCGCCGGTCACCTTCATCTCGGCGCGTTCGCTGGTCGCGGCCGCCTTCCTGCTCATCGTGCTGCGGCTGCGCGGCATCCGCATCCCGACCGACATCAAGGCCTGGAAGCTGTTCGCCTTCCAACAGACCATCAACTCCACGATCCCGTTTCTGGTGATCACCTGGGCGCAGCTTTACGTACCGGCGTCCAACACCGTGGTGCTGGCCTCGACCACGCCGATCTTCGCCTTCCTCATCACCTGGACAATCACGCGGCACGAGCCGGCCTCGCTACTCAAGCTGGTCGGCGCGATCCTCGGCCTCGCCGGCACGGTCGCGATCATCGGCCTCGACGCGCTCTCGGGCTTCGGCAGGGAAATTGTCGCCGAGATCGCGATCCTGCTCGCCACCGTCTCGTTCGCCTGCGCCACGATCTTCGGGCTCCGGCTGTCGGACTACGACCCGATGGTGGTCGCAGCCGGTTCGCTGCTTTTCGGCGGCACCGTGCTGCTGCCGGTCGCGCTGATCGTCGACCATCCCTGGACGCTGCACCCGACCACCCAGGCGCTGGTCGCCACCGTCGTAATGGGCATCTTCTCCAGCGCATTCGGCCTGATGCTGTTCTACATGTGCCTGACGCGGCTCGGCACGCTCACGACCAATGCGCAGGGTTACTTGCGGATTCCGATCGGCGTCGCGCTGTCGGTGATCCTGCTCGGCGAATCCGTGCCGTCGAACCTGGTGCTCGGCCTCGTGCTGGTCATGGCCGGCGTCGCCGCGATGACGGTGCCAGGCGAAGTGGTGAAGCGGTGGTTGAGACGATTGCGCGGCCGTTGAAGCTGAATTCGCGCAGACTTGGAATTGCCGGGACGCAGTCATCGCCCGATTGACACAGATTGCGCGAATGTGAGGTAGTTGACCGCAAGTCTGTCGGGGCGCGTCCCGTTAGAGGTCGAACATGGAAAATCGTTCGCCGGACACCTTTGGCGACTCGAAGGCTGATCGCGCGTCCGATCTCTGGTGGTTTGCACTCGCGTTGATCCCGCTCTTTGCATCCCAACTCATGCGGCTGCATCAACACCATGCAGCGAGCTGGCTGGGTTGGGACTATGTCGGCCGGATAGCCGCTTTGGCCATCCTCGCGATGATTCCCGCGGCACGAAGTGTTGCCTTTGGGCGGCAGCAAAATCGAATCGCCCTCCTTGAACTCGGGCTCTGGATCGCGGGACTTTCGCTGCTGGAGCGTCTGGGTCAGTGGCCGCGGCGCCTGATCGATACAGAGTTTCCGGCGACTGTCGTCGGCGTGTATCCGCACCCGACCGGCTGGCTTTACGGTTTCGACCTTGTGTTCGGCCTCGCGTTGGTAGCGGCCAGCGAAGAGATCATTTTCAGGCGATGCCTTCGGAGCGTCGCGCAGCCCTATCTGGGCGACCGGACGCTTGCCGTCCTGGTCACATCGCTCATGTTCGGTGCCTATCACTGGTGGGCCGGGATCGGAAACGTCCTGCTCGCCGCGACAATCGGCATTCTTCTGATGGTGATGTATCGGCGGTCAGGTGCGATTTGGCCGGTCGTGCTGGCGCACTACCTCGTTGACCTGATCGCCTTTGCTTGAGTCTAACGCGGGTTTGGAGCACGGAAGTGACAAGCTAGGTCGACAATTGCTTCTCGGCGATCGAGAGCCACTCGGCCTGCGCGTCGCGCAGATATTTCGGCGCACGCCGCATCTGGATCAGCAGCTCGTTGAACACCATGCGCGCCTCGGCGGTGCGGCCGACCAGCTGTAGCAGAAGGCCGTAGCGGACCCGCGCCTCGGCGCCGGGGAAATACTGCGACACCGCCTGGTATTCCTCCAGCGCCTCGTCGAGCCGGCCGATCTCGGCGAGCGCACGGGCGTAGAGCAGATGCCCCTCGGCGGATTCGAAATCGGGCCAGCGCTCGCGCAAGGCATCGAGTGTCGCCAGCGCCTCGGCGGGCTGCTTGCGGGCGAACTGGGCCTGCGCCTTGGCCAGCGCGTAAGCCGGATCGTCGCCTTGCGGCAGCCCCAGCACGTGGTCGTAATGGCCCTCGGCCTCCTCGAAGCGCCCGATGGAGTGGCATTCGGCGGCGAGCGCCGCGCGGTTGGCGATCGTATCCGACGTCGCGAGCCGGTCGGACAATTCGCGATAGCGCTTCTCCGGATCGAGCCGGTTGGCGACGCGCTTGCGTGCCTGCGCGGCACCCGGCCCGCCCCACCATTCCGGAACGAGCTCGACGACGATGTAGGCGAGTGCGCCGATCAGCGGCACCATCAGGATGATGAAGGCCCAGGGCTGCAAGCGCCCGGTGCGCGAGGCGTGATAGATCAGCGAGATGTCGAGCAGCAATATGACCAATGCAACAGGCATCAAGGATCCCAGCGAGCCGGACAGACCATCCAAAGTCGCCACCGTCATAACGCGCCCGGCACGTCGCGACAATCCCCGGTTGTTACCCCGGCGGCGCTAGCGTGAAGAGATCGTGAAGCGGCAGCGACTACCCTGCATTGGTCGCGGACGAAACGGATCGGGTTCATGCTCCTTGCGCCATGGCGCGAGCATGCGGGCGACGATACCGGATTCCGGCTTATTGCATGCTGACCAGCGTGAGGTCGACGAACCACGACTGGGGCGACACAAAACCCTTCACCTTCGGACTCATCGCGCGAGGGTTCAGATCGTGGACAATATAGAGCCAGGGCGGGTCGTCGACGAGGCGCTCATGCGCCTTGCGATAGGCCGCCGAGATCACTTTCGGATCGGTCGCTTCCGAAATCGTCCTGAGTGCGGCTTCGAACTCGTCGTCCTTCCATTGCTCGAAATTGAATCCGTTCGGAGAAAAATTGGCAGCCAGGAAATAGCGCGCCATCACGCCGGCGTCCGACGAAGGCGAGCTGATATTGAGCGCCATCGCGCCCCGCAAATTTGGGCTGTCGGGCGTGGCCCGGGCCGCGGTCAAGAGCACCTGCCATTCGATCACGTCGAATTCCACATTGACCCCGCAGGCTTCCTTCAGGTTCTGCTGGAGGAATTCGTTCATCGGCAGCGGCAGCATCTGCCCCGAGCCTGAGTTCGAGATCAGCACCTTGAACCCCAAGGGCTTTGCCGGCGTGTAACCGGCCTCGGCAAGCAGCGCCTTGCCTTTGGTCGGATCGAATTTGTAGCGGTTGGCCGGCGCGCCGAAATCGGGATCGCTGACCTTGAGCCAGCCGACCGACGGCTCTGCGGTCCCGTTGAGCAGGGACACCAGCCCGTCCCGATCGATGCAGTAGTTCAGGGCTTGGCGAACCCTGACATCCTTGAACGGGCTGTTGGCGGCGCCGATGTTGTAGAACCACGGCCAGACATGCGGATAGGAACCGGTGGTAATAGTGAAGCCGGCGGATTTCAGCGAGTCGATGCCATCGGCCGGCGGCACTTCGATCCAGTCGACCTGGCCGGCGCGCAAGGCGGCCAACCGCGAATTGGCCTCGGGGATCGGCAGCAACACGACGTTGTCGACCTTCGCGATCTTGCTCGTGTCCCAATATTTGTCCCAGCGCGCCAGGTCTGCCTCTTGCCGCGGCACAATCCTGGTGATGCGGAACGGCCCGGTGCCGGCAGCCGGCAACGTCGCGACCTTGGCCCAGTCGCGGCCGGCCTTTTCGAATGACGCGGGCGAGGTGAACAGAAGATAGACCGCCATATAGGGAAAATAGGATGCCGGCTTCGTCGTCGTGATCGCCACCGTTGCGTCGTCGATCTTCCGGTAACTGCCCATCACCGGGACCCGCGCCCGCGACATCGCCGAGCTCGGCGGTTCAAATTGCGGGCTCTCGCTGTTGAAGTAGCGATCGAGATTCCAGATCACGGCATCGGCATTGAAGTCGGTACCATCGTGGAATTTGACGCCCTGGCGCAGATGGAAAATCCAGGTCTTGCTGTCGGCGGGGTCCTGTTCCCATTTCTCCGCGAGTCCGGGACGCAAAGTGGCCAAGCGGTCGGTCCCGGTCAGATTCCACAGCACCAGACCCTCAAAGATCGGATAGCCGAGAAAGCGCATGCCTTCGAAGCCGTTATTCGGCAGCCCGGTTGCCGTCGGGATATCGGACGCCGTCATGGCGATGCGCAGCGTGGTCTCGGCCGCAGCTGAACGCCACGTCAGCAGCGCGCACAGGAGCGCTATCGTGCAGTAAGCCTTGCGAATGAGCATGATGCAGCTCCCGTCCGACGATCAGGAGACCACCAGCAAGTTTCAGGCCAACCTGGCGACGCAAGCCTGCCGCCTCGGCGACCGCCTCGAGGCAGAGCCAACGCAGCGAGGACGACTTGCTACTTCTTGTCGTCTGCCAGCAGCGCGCGGTATTTCGCGACGTCGCGGGTCACCAGTTGCTGCAGCACCTCGGGTGCAAGCTCATCGGCATCGGGCGCAACCGTCGACAGGTCGACGAAGCGTTTCTTCACCGCTTCGCTCGCGACTGCGCTGCGCGCGGCAGCATTCAACTTGGCGATAATTTCCGGAGGCGTGCCCTTCGGTGCGAACAGGCCGTTCCAGCCCTGCGCCTCGAACTCCGGCAATCCGGCTTCGGCCGAGGTCGGCAGTTCCGGCAGCGAGGCGAGCCGCACGGTCGAGCCGACCACCACCGCCTTCACGAGCTTGTCGTCGATCGCCTGCGACACCGAGGCCGCGGCATCGCAGACGCCGTCGATCTGGCTGCCGATCGCATCCGTCAGCGCGAGCGCCGCGCCGCGATAGCCGATCAATTGCACGTCGATCCCGGCGGCATGCACGAAGCTCTTGCAGATCAGGTAGTTCGAGGAGCCGACGCCGGCATGGCCGAGATTGACCTTGCCCGGATTCTTCCTGGCGTAGTCGATGAAGTCCTTGAGGTCCTTGGCCGGGAAATCCTTGCGCAGCGCGACGATGCCGAAGGTTTTCGCCACCACGGCGATCGGCGCAAAGGAGTCAGGCGTGAACGACAGTTTCGGATAGATCGTGTAGGTCGCGGCGTTGGTGCCGGCATTGCCGATCGCAATCGTGTAACCGTCCGGCTCGGCGCGGGCCGCGCGGGTCAGCGCCGTCGAGCCGCCGGCGCCGCCGACATTCTCGATGATGATGGTCTGGCCGAGCGCAGCGCTCATCTGGTCGGCGACCGCGCGGGCGATCACGTCGGAGGTGCCGCCGGCCGTGAACGGCACGATCATCGTGATCGGGCGTTTCGGGAAGTCCGGCTTCGAGGAATCTTGAGCGTGAACTGCCGTCGCGAAAACGAGTACCGCGGCCGCGGCAAGGCACCACCGCCCCAGCATTTCCGTTACGCCGCCTTTTCGAACTGCTGGACCAGGCCTGCGAACAGGCCGCGGCCGTCGGTGCAGCCCATGATCTCTTCGACGTGGTTTTCCGGATGCGGCATCATGCCGAGCACATTGCCGCGCTCGTTGACGATCCCGGCGATCGAATGCGCGGCGCCGTTGAAGTTCGAGGCCTCGTCGACCACGCCGTCGGCAGAGCAGTAGCGGTACAGCACCCGGCCGTCGCCTTCGAGCCGCTTCAGCGTCTCCTCGTCGGCTTCGTAGTTGCCCTCGCCATGCGCCACCGGCACGCGGATCACCTGGCCCGCATTGTAGCCGCGGGTGAACGGCGTGTCGGAGCGCTCGACCTTCATATGCACGTCGCGGCAGACGAATTTCAGCCCGGCGTTGCGCATCAGCACGCCCGGCAGCAGGCCGGATTCGCAGAGGATCTGGAAGCCATTGCAGACGCCGAGCACGAGGCCACCCTTGGCTGCGAAGTCGCGCACCGCGTCCATCACGGGCGCGCGCGCCGCGATCGCGCCGCAGCGCAGGTAGTCGCCATAGGAGAAGCCGCCGGGCACCACCACGAGGTCGGTGCCTTTCGGCAGCGCGGTCTCGGCGTGCCAGACCATCGCAGTCTCGTTGCCGGATGCGAGTTTCAGCGCGCGCGCCATGTCGCGCTCGCGGTTGATGCCGGGAAAGACGAGGACGGCTGATTTCATTTCGTCACCTGGTTTTGGGTGCCAGCGCGAGCTTAACTGCGGCGGCAAATCTTGCGTAATTGTCGTTGCTGGCCTTCTCGTCGTGCGCCGAACTGATCAGGCTGGCGGAGCCCTGGCCGCCAAACAGCAGGCCGTTGACCTGATACTCGCTTGCGCCGCTGGGCGTCACGGTGAGGCGCCGTGCCTTGTACATGCGCGGCACCGCGGAGCCCTTGTCGCCGTCAACACCGAGCAGCGTGATCCGCTGTCCGGGCGTCCGCTGTTCCAGCGCCTTGATGATCTGGTTCTGCCCGTCACGGAATTGATCGAGCGTCATCTGATTTCCGCCGGTGTACACCCGGTAGCTGACCTTGGAACCCGCTCCGCATTGCGCTTGCTCGCAGCGGAACAGATGCGTGTCGGCGCGACGCTCGTAACGCCAGCCGCTGACTGCAAACGGCGGCCGCTGCGTGGTCGCCGACGGCGCCGGCGCCTGAGCCGAAGCACCGGCGATCCCGGCAGCCGTCAGCAAACCGCCCAACAACAATCGGGCTATCGTCCGGTCACTGCCAAGAGAGCTGCCAAGAGAGACGGGAGCGGCTGACATCATCTGGCTCGCCCCGTTAGCTCAGGACCTCGACCCGGTAATTCTCGATCACGGTATTCGCCAACAGCTTGTCGGCGGCGGCTTTCAGCGCTGCCTCCGCCTTGGCCTTGTCGGTCGCGGCGAGCTCGATGTCGAACACCTTGCCCTGGCGAACGCTGGCGACGCCGTCGACGCCGAGCGATTTCAGCGCGCCCTCGATCGCCTTGCCCTGCGGATCGAGGATGCCCGACTTCAATGTCACAGTCACACGTGCCTTCACGATTGCCTCTTAACTCTTCACCAGCACGGGACCGCTGCCGGCCGGCCGTTCATTTTCGATCAGGATGCCGAGCCGCTTGGCCACTTCGGTATAGGCCTCGAGCAGGCCGCCGAGATCCCGGCGGAAGCGGTCCTTGTCGAGCTTCTCGTTCGACTTGATGTCCCACAGCCGGCAGGAGTCCGGCGAGATCTCGTCGGCGACGATGATCCGCATCATCTCGTTCTCGAACAGCCGGCCGCACTCCATCTTGAAGTCGACGAGGCGGATGCCGATGCCGAGGAAGAGGCCGGTGAGGAAGTCGTTGACGCGGATGGCGAGCGCCATGATGTCGTCGATCTCCTGCGGCGTCGCCCAGCCGAAGGCGGTGATGTGCTCTTCCGACACCATGGGGTCGTTGAGCTGGTCGTTCTTGTAATAGAACTCGATGATCGAGCGCGGCAGCTGGGTGCCCTCCTCGATCCCGAGCCGCTGCGACAGCGAGCCGGCGGCGACGTTCCGCACCACCACCTCGAGCGGCACGATCTCGACCTCGCGAATCAGCTGCTCGCGCATGTTGAGACGGCGGATGAAGTGGGTCGGCACCCCGATGTCGTTGAGGTGCTGAAACAGGTACTCCGAAATCCGGTTGTTGAGGACGCCCTTGCCCTCGATCACCTGGTGTTTCTTGGCATTGAACGCGGTCGCGTCGTCCTTGAAGTGCTGGATCAGGGTTCCCGGCTCGGGGCCTTCGTAAAGCACCTTGGCCTTGCCTTCATAAATACGGCGTCGACGGCTCATTGGGATGTACCGTGTTTTGTTGAAATCCATGGATTTGGGTGCTCCGGATGACTTGGGTTACGACCCACGACGGAGCTGCCGCGGAGGCCTGGAACCCGAACAATCCACTGGAAACAGAACAAGAACCATGCCTGCGGGCAACCTATCCGATTGGGCCATCCAGCACAATCGATTGTGCCCGCCTCGGGGCACTTATACCGCCCTATCAAAAAGGGCCGATTCCGCCTGTTCTGCCTGCGGCTTAACGGCTCGTTGTCTTGCCGATTCGTCCCCCCTATCTAGGCAGGCATCGGGGCTGCCGCAACGCGCGGATCACCCGCCATTCAGCAGGGGATTGGAACTTCGGCCATGAACGAATTCAACAAGCGCGAGGAAGGTTTCGAGAAGAAGTTCGCCCTCGACGAGGAGCTGAAGTTCAAGGCTGAGGCGCGCCGGAACAAGCTGCTTGGCCTGTGGGCCGCCGAAAAGCTCGGAATCGCAGGCGATGCCGCCAACGCCTATGCCAAGGAGGTGGTCGCCGCCGACTTCGAGGAAGCCGGCGACAACGACGTGCTGCACAAGGTGCTGAAGGACCTCGCCGCCAAGGGCCAGGCCGCGACCGAGCGCGACATCCGCGCCAAGATGGACGAGCTGCTGGCCGTGGCGGTGGCCCAGGTCAAGGCGGGAAGCTGAACCCGGCGAATGGGGTGTGGCGAATGGCGAATTGGGCATCCGTTCGCTATTCGCGATTGGCCATTCGCCTTCTTGAAAACTCCTTACGAATGATGTCGAGCAGACGGCGTGACGCGGCGCTGAGGAAGCCGCCATGCCGCGTCACCGCGACCACCTCGTGACTGGCGGTGAGATTGCCGACGCGGATCGTCGCCAGCGTCGCCGCGCGCAATTCCTCCGCTGCATTGCTCTGCGACAATAGCGCGATCCCGAGCCCGGCCTCCACCAGCCGCTTCTGCGCCGTCAGGCTGTCGACCGGCGTCCAGGCGATCTCGCCGAGCCCGTGCGTCAGGAACAACGCGAACACGTGCGAGGCGGTGATCTCGCGGCGTCCCGGCACTTCGGGAAAAGCGATCCAGCGCTCATCCCTGAGATCGGCGAGCTTGCCGACCTTGCGTCCGGCCAGCGGATGGTCCGGCGCGCAGACCACGCCGAGCGGCTCGGCAAGCAGCGCCTCGCAATCGAGCTCGCCTGAACGGTCGCGGTCGTAGCGCAGCCCGATCGTGGCCTCGCCGCGCCGGATCAAATCGCTGACCTCGGCGCTGGTCGCGGTACGCAAGGTCAGCGCGACGTCCGGATGCTGGCGGGCAAAGCGCTTCAGCACCTTCGACAGCCGCCCGCCGGCGAGCGTACCGGTCACCGCCAGCGCCACCGGGCCGGAATTGTCGCGCAGGAGCGCCCGCACCGCATTCTCGGCGTCCTGCGCTGCCGCCACCGCGCGTTCGGCATAGGGCACCATCACCCGACCGGCATCGCTCAGCCGCGTCTTGCCCGCGATCCGCTCGAACAACGGCACGCCGAGCTCCTGCTCGAGCAGCGCGATGCGCCGGGAAATCGCCGGCTGCGAGCGATGCAGCGCTTTCGCGGCATTGGAGATCCCGCCGCGCCGGTGCACCACCAGGAACGTGTTGAGCGCGTCGCTGTCCATCTCCGGCCTCATGCAAAAAGCTGATGACAGTGAGAGAAATAACAAATTTGTCTGATGGCCGAAACCGCCCTATCGCTAGGTCTCAGTCGCTTTTTCAACCATCAGGAGTTCACATGCGCACCCAGGCAGACAAGGCAGCACGGTTTCGCGAGTTGCATCAGCGGCCCGGCGCCTTCATCATTCCGAATCCGTGGGATGCCGGAACGGCGAAGCTGCTGGCGGCGATGGGGTTCGAGGCGCTCGCGACCACCAGCCTCGGGCTCGCCAACACGCTCGGGCAATCCGGCGTCAGCCTCGATGCCATCATCGACAATTGCCGGGTGATCGCAGAGGCCACCGACCTGCCGGTCAACGCCGATCTGGAGAATTGCGGCGCCGACGATCCCAAGACCGCGGCAAAGGCGATCGCGCGCGCGGCCGAAGCCGGCGTGGTCGGCGGCTCGATCGAGGACTCGACCGGCAACCGCGAGCATCCGATTTACGAGTTCTCGCTCGCGGTCGAGCGGGTGCAGGCCGCCGTCGAGGCGGCGCGGGCCCTGCCCTTCCCGTTCACGCTGACGGCGCGGGCGGAGAACTTCCTCTGGGGACGCAAGGACCTTGACGACACTATCAAGCGGCTGCAGGCGTTCGAGGCGGCCGGCGCCGATGTGCTGTATTCGCCGGGCCTCTACGACCTCGGCACCATCAAGACCGTGGTGTCGTCGGTCAAGAAGCCGTTCAACCTCGTGATGGGCTTTGCCGATCCGACCTTGACGCTCGAGCAACTATCCGCCGCCGGCGTCAAGCGCGTCAGCGTCGGCGGCGCGATGGAGCGCCACGCGCTCGCCGCCTTCCTGCGCTGCGCCCGCGAGATGAAGGATCAGGGCGCGTTCAGCTTCGTCCGCGACATGGCGCCGGTGAAGGAGATGAGGGATATGTTTGCGGCCGGTCAGGCATGACCTGACCGCCACGACGGGGAGCGCCGACGACAAGCCCTGAGCATGCGGGCACCGCCTGGGATCGCCAGAGGCGGCGCTTTCGAGAATCTGGTATGGTGGGGCCAGCACCGCAAGTCCGGCCAAGGCGCTATCAGACCTGACGATTCATGACAGCTTGCGGCTTGCGGCCAGCCTCCGGCAATGCCAAGAGAGCGGGATCATGTCCCAAGATCACATTTCCAACGTCCTCGCCGAACGTTACGCCTCACCCGCCATGCGCGCCATCTGGAGTGGCGAAGGCAAGGTCCGGCTCGAACGCGACTACTGGATCGCCGTGCTGAAGGGCCAGCGCGATCTCGGCATTCCGGTTCCGGATGGCGTGATCGAAAGCTACGAGCGGGTGAAGGACCAGATCAACCTCAAGTCCATCATGCAGCGCGAGCGGATCACCCGCCACGACGTCAAGGCGCGCATCGAGGAGTTCTGCGATCTGGCCGGTCACGAGCACCTGCACAAGGGCATGACCAGCCGCGACCTCACCGAGAACGTCGAGCAGCTCCAGGTCTACCGCGCCCTGCAGCTGGTCGAGACCAAGAGCATTGCCGCGCTCATTCGCTTTGCCAGGCGTGCGAAGCAACTGCGCGACATTCCGTTCACCGCGCGCACCCACAACGTGGCCGCACAGGTCACAACGCTCGGCAAGCGCATCGCCATGTCCGGCGAGGAGATGCTGCTGGCGCATCAGAGCCTGGTCAACGTGCTGCAGACCTATCCGGCGCGCGGCCTGAAGGGCGCGGTCGGCACCCGTCTCGACCAGATCACCTTGTTCAATGGCGACGCCGGCAAGGCGCGGGCGCTGGAACAGCGCATCCTCGTTCACCTCGGTCTGCCCAAAGCGCTCGATGCCGTCGGCCAGGTCTATCCGCGCAGCCTCGATTTCCGCGCGGTCAGCGTGCTCACCGAGCTCGCCAGCGGCCCCGGCAACTTCGCCAAGACCATCCGCCTGATGGCCGGCCACGAACTTGCCAGCGAAGGCTTTGCCAAGGGCCAGGTCGGCTCCTCGGCCATGCCGCACAAGATGAACAGCCGCTCCTGCGAGCGCATTAACGGCCTGCATGTGATCCTGAAGGGCTATCTCGCGATGGCCGCAGGCCTCGCCGGCGATCAGTGGAACGAAGGCGACGTCTCCTGCTCGGTGGTCCGCCGCGTCATGCTGCCCGATGCCTTCCTTGCCATGGACGGGCTGCTCGAGACGTTGCTGACCGTGCTCGACCAGATGGAGGTATTCGAGGCTGTCGTCGAAACCGAGCTGAAGCGCTATCTGCCGTTCCTGCTGACCACCACTGTGATGATGGAAGCGGTGAAGAAGGGCGCCGGCCGCGAGGGTGCCCACGAGGCGATCAAGGAACATGCCGTCGCGGCCATCGGCGACCTGCGCACCGGTAAGATCGTGCAGAACGATCTGCTGCAGCGCCTCGCCGCCGATCCGCGTCTCGGCTTGAGCGAAGCCGAGCTCAAGGCCGTGCTCGACCAGGGCCGCGCCAACTCCGGCGACGCCGCCGCCCAGGTCGATCACTTCGCCGAGCAGGTCGAGGCGCTGGCCAAGGCCAAGCCGGACGCCGCGCGCTACACGCCGGGCACAATTTTGTAGAAGGACGAATAGTGGGTAGCGAATAGCGAGTGGAAGAAATTCCATTCGCTATTGGCTATTCGCCATTCGCCCGCTTACTCTTCCTTGAAGCCGTATTCCGGCACATTGCCGCTGGCGCCGTAATATTTGTACGGCAGGAACTTGCCGCTCATGGTGATCTTGACGCGGTCGCCCTTGGGGTTGGCGACGCGTTCCATCGCCATGTCGAAGTCGATCGCCGACATGATGCCGTCGCCGAACTCCTCCTCGATCAGCGCCTTCCAGGCCGGGCCGTTGACCATCACCATCTCGTAGAAGCGGTAGATCAGGGGATCGGTCGGCGGCATCGGCGTGCCGGTGCCGCGCATCGGCACCTCGTTGAGCATCGCGATCTCGGCCTTCGACAGCCCGAACAGCTCGCCGGCATTGGCCGCCTGCGGTTTTGTCAGCTTCATCTGGCCGAGGATCGCGCCGACGATCAGGACTTCGGAATAGCCGCCGATCTTTTCGCAGATGTGCTTCCAGCTCCAGCCCTTCTCGCGCTTGATGTCGAGCAGCTTCTCGGTGAGGTCTTCGCGTTTCATGGGGTTTCCTCCTTTGGGCTTCAGCGCGCAGCGCTCTGCGCGGGATTGGGTTCGACGACGCGCGGCGGCGAGACGATCACCGGCTCGCCGACGCCGGGCCGCACCACAGGCACGTGGCGCGGATCGTGTCCGGTCGCCTCGGTCGCAAAGCTCTTGCTGCGGCTGACCAGGAAATCGACGATATGGTTGCGCAGCGCATAATAGTAGGGATGGCGGTGCAGATCGATGCGGCCGCGATCCTTCGGCAGCGGATTCTCGACGATCTCGGCCAGCACGGCGCCGGGGCCGTTGGTCATCAGGAAGATCTTGTCGGCGAGGAAGATCGCCTCGTCGACGTCATGGGTGATCATGAACGTGGTCTGTCCGGTCTCGAGACAGATGCGCCGTACCTCGTCCTGGAGCGTGCCGCGGGTCAGCGCGTCGAGCGCCGAAAACGGCTCGTCCATCAGCATGATCTTCGGCGTGATCGACAGCGCCCGCGCGATGCCGACGCGCTGCTTCATGCCGCCAGACAATTCCGACGGATGCTTGTGCTCGGAGCCGGTCAGCCCGACCAGATCGATGAACCTCTCGGCGTGAGCCTTCACGCGTGCGCGGTCCCATTTGCGCCATTTCGAGCTGACGGCGTAGGCGACGTTGCCGAGCACGGTGCGCCACGGCAGCAGCGCGTGGCTCTGGAAGATCACGGCGCGGTCGAGGCTGGTGCCCTCGATGCCCTGCCCGTCGACGATCACGGTGCCCTCGCTCGGCTTGTCGAGGCCGGCGAGGATGTTCAGCACGGTGGTCTTGCCGCAGCCGGAATGGCCGATCACGCAGCCGAACTCGCCGCGCGCCATCGACAGCCAGAAATTCTCGAACACGGTGGTGATGCCGCCGCCGGCGCCGGGATAGCGCCGCGCAATGCCCTCGATGGAGATGAACTTGTCGGTCATCGCTACTCCGGAAACGTCACCATGCGCGTGAAGCGCGCCAGCACCTGGTCGAGCAGCATGCCGACAAGGCCGATCAGGAGGATCGCGATGATCACATTGGTGATCGACAGATTGTTCCACTCGTTCCAGACGAAATAGCCGATGCCGGTGCCGCCGACGAGCATCTCGGCGGCCACGATCACGAGCCAGGCGATCCCGATCGAGATCCGCATGCCGGTCAGGATCGTCGGCGCCGCCGCCGGCAGGATCACGGTAAAGGCGCGCCTGACGGTGCCGACCTCGAGCGTGCGCGCGACGTTGATCCATTCCTTGCGGACGCTTGCGACCCCGAACGCGGTGTTGAGCAGCATCGGCCACACCGAGCAGATGAAGATGACGAAGATCGCCGAGATCGAGGAATCCTTGATGGTGTAGAGCGCCAGCGGCATCCAGGCCAGTGGCGAGATCGGCTTCAGCACCTGGATGAAGGGATCGAGCGCCTTGCTGATCAAAGGCGACATCCCGATCGTGAAGCCGAGCGGGATCGCAACGATGACCGCGATCAGATAGCCGAGCCCGACCCGGCCGATCGAATAGGCGAGCTGGATGCCGAGCCCCTTGTCGTTTGGCCCGTTATCGTAGAACGGCCGCTTCAGGTGCTCCCACAGTTTCGCGCCGACATCTAATGGTCCCGGCATCGCCGACTTGCCCTGGGTCGCCGTCAGCCCCATCAGCTTGGCGTATTCAGGGCTCATGTTCGCAGCCGCACCCGTGCTGCGGGTCGCGAGGTGCCAGGCACCGAGGAAGGCGGCGAGCAGTGCAAGCGAGACGATGGCGGCGCGGAGACGGAGGGAAAGCGTCATTGCGCGAACTCCCTCCGCCCGTCGTCCCTGCGAAAGCAGGGACCCATACGCCGCGGCCCTTCGATGGAGCACGTCGGGAGACACCGTGCACAATTGCTAGCGGTCGTGGTTATGGGTCCCTGCTTTCGCAGGGTCGACGCTGTGGATAGACTTGCTCTCCTCACGACGACTTCCTGATCTTGAAGCTCGCCAGATAATCGTCGGGCTTGGCCGGATCGAAACTCTTGCCCATCACCGAGAACGATTTGTAGGCGGTCGGCGGCGGCGAAAGGCCCATCTCGGCCATCACCTTCTTGGTGTCGGTGGCGAGATACACCTGCTCGGCAACCGCTTTGTAGTCGACGTCGCCCTTGATCTGGCCCCAGCGCTTCATCTGGGTCAGCATCCACACCGCAAAGGATTGCCAGGGGAACGGATCGAAATCGACGCGCTTCGGATCGGTCTTCACGCCGCCGAGCCCGTCGGCATAGGTGCCGGTCAACACCTGCTCCAGCACCGTCACCGGCGCGTTGATATAGTTGGCCGGCGCGATCG
Organism: Bradyrhizobium sp. USDA 4461; assembly: GCF_054055655.1. NCBI lineage: Bacteria > Pseudomonadati > Pseudomonadota > Alphaproteobacteria > Hyphomicrobiales > Nitrobacteraceae > Bradyrhizobium > Bradyrhizobium sp. USDA 4461. The sequence continues at coordinate 5,569,718 of NZ_JBSRXM010000001.1, read as the reverse complement.
CTTCCGCGATCTGCTTGCGATTCTCGGCCTTCGCCGCATAACCGGTGGCATCGACGATCGCGCGGGTCAGCGCGGCGAAGGAATTCGGCGCCGTGGTGATGAACTCGCGGCTCGCCGCAAAGCTGCAGCAGGGATGACCGTCCCAGATCTCCTTGGAGAGGATGTGCAGGAAGCCGACACCGTCATAGATCGCGCGCTGGCAGATATTGTCGGGCGCGAGGAAGCCGTCGATGTTGTCGGCGCGCAGATTGGCGACCATTTCCGGCGGCGGCACCGAGCGGAGCTGCACGTCGGTATCCGGATCGAGCCCGTGCTCGGCGAGATAATAGCGCAGCAAATAATTGTGCATGGAATAGTCGAACGGAATGGCGAACTTCATGCCCTTCCAGTCCTTCGGATCGCGCCGATCCCTGTGCTTCATCGCTAGCGTGATGCCCTGCCCGTTGATGTTCTCGATCGCGGGCACCGTGAACGGGATCGCATTGGCGCCGAGCCCCAGCGAGATCGCGATCGGCATCGGCGCCAGCATATGGGCGGCGTCGTATTCCTTGTTGATGGTCTTGTCGCGAATGACAGCCCAGCCGGCGGTCTTTACCACCTCAACGTTGAGGCCCTGCTTGGCATAGAAGCCGAGCGGCGCCGCCATGATGATCGGAGTCGCGCAGGTGATCGGGATGAAGCCGATCTTGAGGTCCTTTTTCTCCGGCGGACCGGCATCGGCGAACGCCTCCGTCGCGGTCTTGATCGGAAAGACCTGCGACAGCGCGGCGAGCGCGGTCGCCGCCCCGACCGATTTCAGGAACGCGCGGCGCGCGATGTCTTGCGGAAACACCGCCCGCATCACTGCCGAGGCGACGATGCCCTCGTAACGCTGCTGTTCGCTCAGAACAGGCTCGCAGCGCAGCGTGCCCGCGGCATGCTCGTGCTCGGCCGCCGAGCGGTGCCGGCCGCAGGCGCAGCCGGATCGTGAAAGATCACGATCGGCGTCGAAGGGATCGTCTGACGTGGACATGCTGCGCCCCATTGTCGCACCGAAACGCGGAGAGCTCCGCGATCCGGTTCATCGATCGGCGTCCGGTTGCGTTTTGCGCCGCCGGACGCCGCCAAACATGCAGGTTCTATGCCGCCTTGCCGGTCACGACGGCAGATGTCGGCAGGCCTTCATCGATCGGCAGCGACGGGTCGCGCGACCACTCGTTCCAGGAGCCGAAATACATCCGCACGTCCTTCACGCCGGCGTTCTTCAGCGCCAGGAAAGTGTTCGAGGCGCGCGCCCCCTTGAAGCAATAGAGATAGACCGGCGTGGTCTGCGAGATGCCGACGGTGGCGCATTCGGCAAGGATCTCGTCCTTCGACTTGAAGCGCGGGCCTTCGCCGGTCGGCTTCATCATGCGGTACCATTCGAGCCACACCGCGCCGGGAATGCGGCCCTTGCGCGGGCAGAAATCCTTGCCGTAGGGGGAGGAGCTTTCGCCGATCCACTCGTCGACGTCGCGCACGTCGAGGATCGCAACGCCGGGCTTGCCGACCGCGGCCAGCATCGTTTTGGCGTCGATCATGATCTCGCCGGCCTCCGGCACGATCGCAAAGCCGGCCTTCACCGGCACGGCAACGTCGGTGGTGACCGGCAGGTCCGCCGCCTTCCAGGCATCGAAGCCGCCATGCAGCACCTTGACCTTGGGATAGCCGAGCATGGTCAGCAGATAATAGCCGCGGCAGGACTGGCCGAAGCCGGAATTCATCGACTGCTCGTAGATCACGGCGGTCTCCTTGCCGGAGAGACCGGCCGCACCGAAGGCGTCGGCGAACTTGGTCTTCAACTCGTGGATGCCCTCCGGGGTCGAGGTCGCAAGGAACGTGAAGATATCGTGCACATTGACGGCGCCGGGCAGATGGCCCGCAGCATAGGCATCCGGATTCCGCGTGTCGATGATGACACACGGTTCTTTCTTGACGAGCTCGGCAAGTTCGCCGGCGGTGATCAGAACGTCCGTCATGGCTCTCTCCTGTTGCGTGGTTGCTAGTCTTGGTGGTCCCGAACTTGTTTGGGCATGATCTCCGCGCAAACGCGTTCCGCGTTTGTCGCGAGGGAAAACCGGTCTCCACTTTTCCGGATCATGCTTCACCCATCCGCGAGCATCTTGCGCAGCTGCTTGGTGGCGGGCGTGACGATGGCGACGAAATAGGCCTCGCGCAGCCGGCGCTGGGCGCGGTGGCTCATCAGATAGCCGCGCGCGCCGCAATGGAGCATCGCGGCATGCGCGACCGCGACGCTGGCGTCGCCAATGCGCAGCCGCAGCGCGACGACGCGGCGCCAGTAGCTGTCATCGGCATTGTAGGGATCGCGCGCCAGCGTCATCGCCTCCTTCTCGAACTCGGCATAGAGCTCGCGGAATTGCAGCGGCTGCTGCGGCAGATAGCGGTTGACGTGACCCAGCGGCGCGTGGACCTCGTCCATGATGTTGATGCAATCCTTCATCAGGCCGAGGCCCATGCCGACCTGCAGCAGGATGAAGCCGGCGCGGATCTTCCTGACGAACGGTGCGGCCGGCTCGGCCAGGATCAATTCGTCCGGCACGAAGGCATCGCGGAACTGGACGCTGTAGGTGCCGGTGCCGTCCATCGCCAGGAACGGCTTGCACGGCGTCAGCGTGATCGCGGGATCGGCGCAGTCGGCGAGGAACATGACCGTCCGCCCCTGCTCGCTCGTGCCGTCGTCATCCTCGCGCTCGAAGATCGTGCCGAAGTAATGGTCTGGCCCGAGATTCGACACCCAGGGCAACGCGCCGCGCACGATGTAGCCGCCGTCGACCTTGCGGCCTTTCAGCTTCAGCCGCTCGATGCCGAAGAAGCTCTTCATCGGGTTGGACAGCCCCGTGCCGCCGAGCCGGCGCCCGCTGGAAAAGCAATCGCCGAACCGGGCGGCGAGCTTCATGTTGGTGGAGTTCGCCGCGTACCAGACCAGCGTATTCTGGCACCACGCCATGAAGGCGGTGGCGCCGCAGACCTCGCCGATCGCGGCCATCGACTGGATGGCGCAGCGCAAATCGGCGGGGCCCTCCTGCGGCACGTGGCTGTTCCACGCGCCGACCTCGCCGAGCCGGCGCAGGAATTCGGCCGGATAGACCGTGCCGGCGTCGATCGCCGATGCGAGCGGCGCCAGCTCCTGGCGGGCGAGGCGCGCGACCTCGTCCGCTATCGTCGGTGCGGGATCTTGAGCTGCGACCCGCGATAAAGCCAGTGAACCCATGGATAGTCTCCGCACCTTGAATTGCCGGTCCGAGCTTTACGCGCTGACCTCGAGATTGACGGGGCGGGTGAAGGTGTTGGCGACCGGCGACCACTTCTTCACATGCGCCACCAGCGCATCGATCTCGCTCCTCGGGACGCCCTCGCATTCCATATCGACCTTGACGCGCACATCGGTGAAGCCGACCGGCTTCTCGCTGACGTCGCCGGTGCCCCACACCGCGGTGATGTTGAGGTCGCCCTCGAGCTCGAGCTCGAGCTTGTTGACGATCCAGCCGCGATGCACGGCGTTGGCGTGCAGGCCGACCGCAAGGCAGGAGCCGAGCGCCGCGAGCGAGGCTTCGGAGGGATTGGGCGCGGTGTCGTCGCCGAGCAGGCCCGGCGGCTCGTCGACGATGTAGGGCGCAAGGTTGCGGATGTAGTTGGCGTGACGGAACTTGCCCTCGGCCACCGTCTTGCACTTCAAGGTCTTGATCACCTTCGGATTGGCCTTGCCGTTGGCAATGAGCTGCTCGAGCCCGCCTTTGTCGATCGGCGCGAGGCAGCCGGTCAGAGCGGTTTTTTGAGCGACAGCGGTCATCAGTTTTCTCCCTGGGAGCGATGGAAATGGTCAGGATACCGAACGGTCTGTTTCCTGCATAAGCCGTGCCAGTCCCGCGCCAAATCAAAAGGTGAAATCGCAGAGGCGCTTAAGCGGGCCTGCCTGCGGATTGACCAGCGCCGCCCTGCTCAATCGCCAAGCAAATGCTGCGTGGGCTGCGATTACTTTGAGCGCAAGGCAGCGCACATGACCGCCCCGTGAAGATGCGGCTTGATGATTTAGCCGCGCTCCGATTTACTGCCGCGCATGGTCAAATCGCTCACCAAGAAAAAAACCGCAGCGTTCGCCGCCGGCGACGATGAATCCGCACGCGGGCGCCTGCTCAGTGCGGCGACGCATTTGTTCTGCAAGAACGGCATCAACGCCACGGGCATCGATGCGATCATCGATGAGGCTGGAACCGCGAAGACCACGCTCTACAAATTGTTCGGCTCGAAGACCAATCTGGTGCACGCCGTGCTGGAGAGCGAAGGCCGCCAGTGGCGCGAATGGTTCATCGGCGCGATCGAGGCCGGCGGCGGCGATCCGCAGACCAAGCTGGCGCGGATCTTCCCTGCCCTGAAGACATGGTTCGCCGAGGAACGTTTCTACGGCTGTCCCTTCATCAATGCGGTCGCCGAGCACGACAAAGACGCCAAGCAGTTCCGCAACATCGCGCTGAAGCACAAGAAGGTGGTGCTGGCGCATATCGAGAAGCTGGCCGGCGAGATGGGCGCGGCGGAGCCCGCCGTGCTGGCGCATCAACTCGCGCTTCTGATCGACGGCGCCATCGTCGCCGCCATGGTGTCGTGTGACCCCACCGTCGCCGACACCGCCGGCCTTGCCGCCGGCAATCTGTTCGCGCCGGCCAAGGTGAAGAAGGCCAAGCGCGCGACCGAGCTCGAGGCGGTCTAGTCCGACTTGCCGACGATTTGTCACATCATTGCGAGCGCAGCGAAGCAATGACGGCAGAAACGCCGCTCTACAGATCGAAATTCGTCGGCAGCATCACGACGTCACGGATGGTCATGCCGCGCGGCCGGGTCAGCATGAACATCACAACCTCGGCGACGTCGCTCGCCCCGAGCAAGCTGCCCGCCGCCTTGGCCTCCGCGAGCTTCTCCGCCGGCCAGTCGGCGAGCAGCGCGCTGATCACGGGCCCCGGCGAGATCGAGCCGACGCGGATGCCGTGCTTGAACACCTGGCGCCGCACCGTCTGGACGAAGCAGTTGATCGCCCATTTCGACGACGCATAGACCGGCTCCCACGGCGTCGGGAAATGCGCGGCGAGCGAGCTCGTCACGATGATGTCGCCCGTACCGCGTGCGATCATGTGCGGCAGCACGTCGTGCACGTTCTTCATCACGACATTGACGTTGAGGTTCAGCATCCGGTCGATCGCATTGGTATCGGCATCGACGAGGTCGCCGCCGACATAGATGCCGGCATTGGCGTGCAGGATGTCGAGCTGGCCGGCCTTTTCGAGCACCTGCGGCAGCAGGCTCGCGCAGGCCTTTGGATCCAGCAGGTCGAGCACCAGCGGGACCACCGCGTCGCCATGCTTGCCGGCGAGGGCTTGCAGCGCGGCCGCGTCGCGGTCGACCATCACCACGCGAGCGCCGGCCGCCAGCATCGCCTCGCTGCTCGCAAGTCCAATACCCGATGCCGCGCCGGTCACGGCCGCGACCTTGCCTTCCAATTGCTTCGCCATCGTCTCCACCCTGTCGGTTCGTGTGGCGCGTATGGCAACACATCACGGCCGCGATGTCAGCTCACCAAGCGCTGGAGCCTGTCATCGGGCGTGCCGAAGGCGAGACCCGTGGCGAATGATGACACCGAACAAGACGCTTCACCGCCCCTGCCGCAGCGCCGCCTCCAGCCGCGCCAGCTCGGCGTCGAGGTCGCGCTCGATGTCGGCCACCTGCATATCGACCACCCGGTAGTCGCGCGCCTCGAGCCAGGCTCTGCGCTTGGCGCGATCGGTGCCGATGGCCTCGCTTTCGTTCGGATTGACCAGTTCGATCGCGGTCCGGTGCACGAAGGAGACGAAGTCGGGGATGTGGCGGCCAACCGGGGTCTGGCGCTTGAACTGGCCGGCGAAGCGGCGGTCGCGGGTCAGCGCCTGCCACAGGATCCGCTCGGCATCGGTCGGGTTGCGGCGGAGCAGCCGGGCGAGGCCGCGCACCGTGCTGGAATTGTCGGCGGTCGCGCCGCCGCCGCCCTGTTCGGCGAGCAGCGCGCGGAGCCGTGTCGCCTGGGCGCCGTCGAGCACGCCGCCCTTGGCGGGGCCCTTGCGGCCCTCGGCGATCGCCATCACCACGCCGTGCAGCGTGTGCATGTCCTGCTTGGTCGGATCCATCCGGGTGAAGATGTTGCGCAAGTTGACCAGCATGGTGTCGCGCTTCTCGGCCGGACGCAGGAACTCGACCTTGTCGAGCTCGGCGACAAGGTTGTCGAAGAACGCCTGCATCTGGTGCTGGGAAGCCGGCTCAGACCGCTCCGGCATCGCAAACGGCAGCGCCCCGGCGGTCGAGAGCTTGAACCATTCATAGCCCATCAACAGCACCGCCTGCGCCAGGTTGAGCGAGGCGAAGCCCGGATTGACCGGATAGGTGATGATGCGGTTGGCGAGCGCGACCTCCTCATTGGTCAGGCCGGAGCGCTCCCGCCCGAACAGGATGCCGGCGCCGCCACCGGATGCGACATGGCGGGCGATCTCGGTCGCCGCGCTTTCCGGCCCGACCACGGGCTTGGCTTGGTCGTGGGCGCGCGCGGTGGTGGCGAACACCAGCGTGAGGTCGGCGATCGCCTGCTCGACGGTGTCGAACAATTCGACGGAGCCGATGATGTGGTCGGCACCGGCGGCCGCGCGCTGTGCGGCGATGTTCGGCCAGCCGTCGCGCGGGTTGACGATGCGCATCCGGCTCAGCGCGAAGTTGCCCATCGCGCGCGCGGCCATGCCGATGTTCTCGCCAAGCTGCGGCTCGACCAGGATGACGACGGGACCGGCAAGGTCGTGCCCTGCCTTGGTCTTGTCGGTGCCGGACATCTCACTTCACTTTCTGATTCAAGATCTGAAGATTTTGAATCAGCTTCCGAGGCGGCTGATTCAAAACCTTATCCAGGGGCCCGCAACCAGCTTTGCACCGGTTTTGCGCGGAACCAATTTCTCCAAGCAGATAACAGGGTTAGCGGCGATTGCGAATCCTCAATCGGAATCCCGATCGCAGAACATGAGGGCCGCGGCTTGCGCGCGCTTCGCCTTCGGATAGGCTATCAACCACAACCAAAGCGAAGCTGTAAAGGCACGCTTGAGACGCCGGTTGAACGGCGAGGCAGTTGGATTGAAGCACTTTGGGGGGACGACGATGCGGGGCAGATGGACGCTGGCGATTGTGGGCCTGATCTTGATCGTGGCGGGGGGCCTGCTCGCGCACTTTACTCAGACGGCAGGCGGCATCCGGATCGAGGATGTCAGGTTCAAGGGCGCCAAGGGCAACACCATGAGCGCCCTGCTCTACGTCCCGGCCAATGCGACGGCGCAGATCCCGGCGCCCGGCGTCCTCGCCGTCCACGGCTACATCAATTCGCGCGAGACCCAGGACGGCTTCGCCATCGAGTTCGCCCGCCGCGGCTACGTCGTGCTGGCGCTCGACCAGACCGGCCATGGCTACAGCGACCCGCCCTCCTTCGCCAACGGCTTTGGCGGACCTGACGGCCTCGCCTATCTCCGCAGCCTTCCATTCGTCGACAAGGAGAACATCGGTCTCGAAGGCCATTCGATGGGCGGCTGGACCGTGCTCGCCGCCGCCGCAGCGATGCCCAATGACTACAAGTCGATGGTGCTGGAAGGCTCCTCCACCGGCAAGCCGTTCGCCGCCGAGGGCACGACGTCGTGGCCGCGCAACACCGCACTGGTGTTCGCGCAGTATGAGGAATTCTCCACCCTGATGTGGGGCGTCGACCTCGCCCGCGACGTCACCACCAGCCCGAAGCTCTGGGCGCTGTTCGGCACCCAGGGCGCGGTCGAGCCGGGCAAGGTCTATGGCGATCCGGCCAATGGCACCGCACGGGCGCTGTACACGCCGGCGATGACCCATCCGGCCGAGCACATCTCGCATGAGGCGATCGGCTACAGCCTCGACTGGTTCGCCAAGACCCTGAAGGGCGGCACACCGCGTCCGGTCGACGACCAGATCTGGTTCCGCAAGGAGATCGGCACGCTGATCGCCCTTATCGGTTTCATCGCGCTCGTGATCGGAACGTTCGACGGGCTGCTTGAAGCACTGGCGTTCTCCCGCCTGCGTCTGCCCGCGGTCGCCGACGGCACCATGCCGCCGCATCAGGCGGCGAGCGGCCGGCGCTGGACCGCGGCGTTCATCCTGTCGGCCTTCATCCCGGCGCTGACCTACTACCCGGCCTTTGCACTGGGCGGCACCTTCGTCACCCCGAGCGCATTCCTGCCGCAGGGCATCACCAACCAGATCCTGGTCTGGGCTATTATCAACCTCCTGATCACACTGGCCCTGATGCGGTTCGCGCCGAAGCGCGCCAGCCGGGCGGGCCTCGTCGGTCAATCCATCGTGATCGCGCTGGCGTCGGTTGCGGTGGGTTACGCCGCGCTCTGGCTCGCCGACCTCGCCTTCAAGATCGACTTCCGGTTCTGGATCGTCGCACTCAAGTTGATGAGCGCGAAGCAATTCCTCATCTTCCTGATCTATCTGATTCCGTTCACGGCGTTTTTCGTCGTGGCGCTGCACGTGCTGCACCGGAATTTCTCGACCATGGATACGCCGCGCGGCGCGCTGTACCTGACCAACATCCTGGCCCTGACGCTCGGTTTCATCGTGTTGCTGGCGCTGCAATACGGCACGCTGTGGCTGAGCGGAAAGCTGTTCAACCCGATCCCGGACCCCGGTTTCGTGCCGCTCTCGACCATCGTCGCGATCCAGTTCGTGCCGCTGCTCGCGATCGTCGCCGTGATCGCGACCTTCACCTGGCGGCGGACCGGATCGAGCCTGCCGGGGGCCCTGATCGCGGGCCTGTTCGTGACCTGGTACATCGTCGCAGGGACGGCCACGCAGGCGGCATTTTAGGCTAAAAGATGGGCTTAAAGTGCATAACCGGTCCGCTTCCGCCCGCCCCCGGGCGGTGCTATAGCGCAGGCGTATTCCACCATCCCGCCGTCAAAAGCGCGCTGTTCCCAAGAGGGCCTCTCCGTCATGGCAAAAATCAAGGTATCCAATCCCGTCGTCGAGCTCGATGGCGACGAGATGACCCGGATCATCTGGCAGTACATCAAGGACAAGCTGATCAACCCGTTCCTGGATGTCGAACTGCTGTATTTCGATCTGGGCATGGAATACCGCGATGAGACCAACGACCAGGTGACCATCGACGCGGCGGAGGCCATCAAGAAGGTCGGCGTCGGCGTCAAATGCGCCACCATCACCCCCGACGAGGCCCGGGTGAAGGAGTTCGGCCTGAAGCAGATGTGGAAGTCGCCGAACGGCACCATCCGCAACATCCTCGGCGGCGTGATCTTCCGCGAGCCGATCATCTGCAAGAACGTGCCGCGCCTGGTGCCCGGCTGGACCAAGCCGATCATCATCGGCCGCCACGCCTATGGCGACCAGTACCGCGCCACCGACATCAAATTCCCGGGCAAGGGCACGCTGTCGCTGAAATTCGTCGGCGAGGACGGCACCGTGATCGAGCGCGAAGTGTTCAAGGCGCCCGGCGCCGGCGTCGCGATGGAGATGTACAATCTCGACGACTCGATCATCGATTTCGCCCGCGCCTCGCTGAACTACGGCCTGCTGCGCAACTACCCGGTCTACCTCTCGACCAAGAACACGATTCTGAAGGTCTATGACGGCCGCTTCAAGGACATCTTCCAGGACATCTACGACCGCGAGTTCAAGAAGGAATTCGAGGCCAAGGGCCTGACTTACGAGCACCGCCTGATCGACGACATGGTGGCCTCGGCGCTGAAATGGTCCGGCGGCTATGTCTGGGCCTGTAAGAACTATGACGGCGACGTGCAGTCCGACACCGTGGCCCAGGGCTACGGCTCGCTCGGCCTGATGACCTCGGTGCTGCTCACCCCGGACGGCAAGACGGTGGAAGCCGAAGCCGCCCACGGCACCGTGACCCGCCACTACCGCGAGCACCAGAAGGGCAAGGAGACCTCGACCAACTCGATCGCGTCGATCTTCGCCTGGACCCGTGGCCTTGCCCATCGCGCCAAGCTCGACAACAATCCGGAACTGGCGAAGTTCGCCACCACCCTGGAGAAGGTCTGCGTCGCGACCGTCGAGGAGGGCTACATGACCAAGGACCTCGCGCTCCTGGTCGGCGCCGATCAGCGCTGGCTCTCGACCACTGGATTCCTCGACAAGGTGTCCGACAACCTCGTGAAGGCCATGGCGGGCTAAGCCCGCCGTCCCCGGACGACAGCAGCGAGCGCAGATCATGGCCCTTGTCAGAGCCGCGGCGCTCGCATCTATCCTGCTATCAGGATCGGCGGCCCTCGCCGCCGATCCGCTGCCCGACGCCGTCGCGGCGCCCGGCGAATCTCCGGTCCTCACCGTCCATGCCGAGGGCGCGCAGCTCTATGAGTGCAAGCCGGTCACCGGCGGCAAGCTCGCCTGGTCGTTCCGCGAGCCGGTCGCGACCCTGATCGCCGATGGCCGCACGGTCGGCCGGCACTATGCGGGCCCGAATTGGGAGCATGTCGACGGCAGCGCAGTGACCGCCCGCACCGCCGGCAGCGCACCTGGCGCAACGGCTGCGGATATCCCCTGGCTGAAGCTCGAGGTGATCGCCCACCGCGGCAATGGCCTGTTCTCCAGCGTCGCCACCGTGCAGCGGATCAACACCTCGGGCGGCGAACTCAGCGGCGCCTGCGACAAGGCCGGCGCGCTGAAGAGCGCGGCGTATTCTGCCGACTACGTGTTCCTGCGCCGCGACTAATCCCGGATCCCGCCGTCGGTCTCGCGCGGCGCTTGCGCGATCTCCGCGGCCGCCAAGTCGCCACCAGCCGCGAGCGGATCGGCAAGCCGCGCTTCCGCGGTCTCGCGGACATGGGCGGAGAGTGCCGGCATGCGCTCGATCAGGGCGTGGAAGTCCTGCGCATCGAGCAACAGGAGCTTGGTCTTGCGCGTCGCCGTCACCGTGCCGGAGCGATTGGTCCTGCGCAGCAGCGCGATCTCGCCGAAGAACGTGCCGTCGGCAAGGCGCACCCGCTGACTCGGCAGGTCGATCTCGACCTCGCCCGCGGTGATGAAATACATCGATGAGGCTGCATCGCCGCGCCGCACCAGCACCTCTCCGGCCTCGATGGTCTGCGACCGCAACAGCCGCATGATGTCGGCGATATCGGCGGCATTGAGATGCGAGAACAGCGGCACCCGCGCCAGCATGCCCCAGGTCACGACGAAGTCGCGGCGCCGGACCTCGTCGGCGAACGCGGTCGAGATGATCGCGACCGGCAGCGCGATCATCGCAAAGCCGACCACGATCGCAACCACGGTGACGATCCGCCCGAGCGGCGTCACCGGAACGACGTCGCCATACCCGACGGTGCCGAGCGTCACGATTGCCCACCACATCGCCTGCGGCATGGTGCCGAACTTGTCCGGCTGCACCTTGTGCTCGATGGCATAGAGCAGCGAGGCGAACAGCAGCACCGCCCCGGTCAGGATCACGACGCAGCCGAACAGCGTGCGCCGCTCCGCATGCAGCGCCGCCAGCAGCGAGCGCATCGCGGTCGAATAGCGCACCAGCTTGAGAAACGGCAGCATGCCGAACAGCACCAGCGCGGTCCTGTCGCCGATCGCGAGCGCAATGGCCGACGGCAGGAAGGCGAGCAGGTCGATCATGCCGAGCGCCGAGAAGGCGTATTCGCGCCGTGCCTGCAACGCCGTCATGTCGCGCAGGGAGTGGCCGACCACGCTCCAGAGCCGGGCGGCATATTCCAGCGCGAAGGCCGCCACCGCCGCGATCTCGATCGAGGCGAGCGCCCAGCCGAACTGCGCGTCGATCTCGGGCACCGAGACCAGGATCGCCGCCAGCACGTCGACCGCGATGATGGCGACGATGATCCCGGCAAACCGCGAACCGCCGGAATGCGGCAGGTCATCGCGTTCAAGCAACTCGTAAAGACGGTCGCGCAGCCGGGGATCGCTGATCGTAGGCTTGAGCGGAGCCGTCGCCACGATCAGCCTCTCCGTCAGGCGCCGGCCGATGCCTGTTGAGTCATGGCCTGTTCGATCGCCGACAGCGCGGCATCGGCCTTGGCGCCGTCGGGACCGCCGGCCTGCGCCATGTCGGGCCGGCCGCCGCCGCCCTTGCCGCCGAGCACCTCGGAGCCCTTGCGGACCAGCTCGACCGCGTTGAAGCGCGAGGTCAAGTCGGCGGTGACGCCGACCACGATGCCGGCCTTGCCGTCCTCGGTGACGCCGACGATCGCGACGACGCCCGAGCCGATTTGCTTTTTGCCGTCGTCGACCAGGCTCTTCAGATCCTTGGTCTCGACGCCCTCGACCGCACGCGCCAGCAGCTTGACGTTGCCGACCTCGCGGACACCGGACGCCGCGCCGTTCGACGCACCGCTACCGCCGCCCATCGCGAGCTTCTTCCTGGCATCCGACAGGTCGCGCTCGAGCTTCTTGCGCTCTTCCATCAGGGCCGTGATGCGCGCCGGGACGTCCTCGATCGAGGTGCGCAGCTCGGCCGCCGCGCTCTTCGCCAGCGCCATGGTGTCGTTGGCGTGCTTGCGCGCGTGACGTCCGGTCAGCGCCTCGATGCGGCGCACGCCGGAGGCGACCGCGCTCTCGCTGGTCACCGAGATCAGGCCGATGTCGCCGGTGCGGCGGACATGGGTGCCGCCGCAGAGCTCGACCGACCAGCCGAGCGCGTTCTGACCGTGCTCGCGGGCGCTCTTGCCCATCGAGACGACGCGGACTTCATCGCCGTATTTCTCGCCAAACAGCGCGCGCGCACCGGCCTCGCGGGCGTCGTCGACGGCCATCACGCGGGTCGTCACCTCGTCATTCTCGAGCACGACCTCGTTGGCGATGTCCTCGACGCAGGCGAGCTCTTCCGGCGTGATCGGCTTCGGATGCACGAAATCGAAGCGCAGGCGATCGGGCGCGACCAGCGAGCCGCGCTGGGCGATGTGATCGCCGAGCACCTGGCGCAGCGCCTCATGCAACAGATGGGTCGCCGAATGGTTGGCGCGGATCGCCGAGCGGCGCGCGTGGTCGACCTCGAGCTGCAGCGCGGTGCCGGCCTTCAGCGTGCCCTGCTCCACCGTGCCGACATGCACGAACAGATCGCCGGCCTTCTTCTGCATGTCGGTGACGCGGAACTTGACGCCCTCGCCGGTGAGCACGCCGATGTCGCCGACCTGACCGCCGGACTCCGCATAGAACGGGGTCTGGTTCAGCACGATCGCGCCGCTCTCGCCGGCCTTGAGGCCATCGACCTCGGCACCGTCCTTGACCAGCGCCGTCACCACGCCTTCCGCGCTCTCGGTCTCATAGCCGAGGAATTCGGTAGCGCCGAGCTTCTCGCGCAGCGGGAACCAGATGGTCTCGGTCGCCGCCTCGCCGGAGCCGGCCCAGGAGGCGCGCGCCTTCTCGCGCTGGCGCTCCATCGCGTCGGTGAACGCCGCCTGGTCGACGCTGATGCCGCGCGACTTCAGCGCGTCCTGCGTCAGGTCGAGCGGGAAACCATAGGTATCGTACAGCGTGAACGCGGTGTCGCCGTCGAACATGTCGCCCTTCTTCAGGCCGGCGCTCTTCTCGTCGAGGATCGACAGTCCGCGCACCAGCGTCTTGCGAAATCGGGTCTCTTCGAGCTGCAGCGTCTCCTCGATCAGCTTTTCCGCGCGCACCAGGTCCGGATAGGCCTGGCCCATCTCGCGGACCAGCGCCCAGACCAGGCGATGCATCAGCGGCTCGCTCGCGCCCAGGAGCTGCGCGTGGCGCATCGCACGGCGCATGATCCGGCGCAGCACGTAGCCGCGGCCCTCATTCGACGGCAGCACGCCGTCGGCGATCAGGAACGCCGACGAGCGCAGATGGTCGGCGATGACGCGATACGACGCGACGTTCTGCGCGTTCGGCTCATGGCCGAGCGCCGACGAGGCTGCGTCGATCAGATGGCGGAACAGATCGGTCTCGAACACGCTCTCGACGCCCTGCAGGATGCAGGCCATGCGCTCGAGGCCCATGCCGGTGTCGATCGAGGGGCGCGGCAGCGCCACGCGCTCCTCCTTCGTCACCTGCTCGTATTGCATGAACACCAGATTCCAGAACTCGAGGAAGCGATCGCCGTCCTCCTCGGGGCTACCCGGAGGTCCGCCCCAGATGTGCTCGCCGCGATCGATGAAGATCTCGGAGCACGGACCGCAGGGACCGGTATCGCCCATCGCCCAGAAATTGTCCGAGGTCGGGATGCGGATGATGCGGTCGTCCGAGAAGCCCGCGATCTTCTTCCAGTAGCCGGCCGCCTCGTCGTCGGTGTGGTAGACCGTGACCAGCAGCTTGTCCTTCTTCAGCCCGAAATCCCTGGTGATCAGATTCCAGGCGAGCTCGATCGCGCGCTCCTTGAAGTAGTCGCCGAACGAGAAGTTGCCGAGCATCTCGAAGAAGGTGAGATGGCGCGCGGTGTAGCCGACATTGTCGAGGTCGTTATGCTTGCCGCCGGCGCGCACGCATTTCTGCGACGTCGTGGCGCGCTGATAGCCGCGCTTCTCGACGCCGGTGAAGACGTTCTTGAACTGCACCATGCCGGCATTGGTGAACATCAGGGTCGGGTCGTTGCGCGGCACCAGCGGCGACGAGGCCACGATCTCGTGGCCGTTCGCCTTGAAGAAGTTCAGAAATGTCGACCTGATGTCGTTGACGCTGCTCATGTTCATCCAATCGGAAAAAGGGGCCGGCCAGCCGCAAAAAGGCGTCATTTTCCGGCCGAACGCTTTTAGACATTGCCAGCTGCGGTGTCCAGAAACTGTGCAGCCGGATCATGGGCTTGCCGCAACAGCACAAAGCCCGTTGATAGTCGTCCGGGTGCGTTGACAGCCTTGGCGGGGCCGTGTTTTGGTCCTACCTGTAAGTAGTCACGTCGGGAGAGACTGGCCCTGTCCTGGGCCGGCGCCGAAGGAGCAACCGCCCCGGAAACTCTCAGGCAAAAGGACCGCGTGACGTCTGACATCTGGAAAGAGGCGCTGGGGTTCTCCCCGATTGCGTCCGCCGACGGGATAATACTCTCAGGCACAGCGACAGATGGGGCTTTCTGCAGGTTTCTCAAGGGGAAATAGGTCCCCGGCGGGAACCGCGAGGGCCCTGTGATGCTTGTGCGCGAAACTTCCCCGCTGAAACAGACCCCGCTGCACGCGCTGCATCTGGCGCGCGGCGCCAAGATGGTGCCGTTCGCCGGCTATGACATGCCGGTGCAATACACGGCCGGCGTGCTGAGGGAGCATTTGCACACCCGCAAGGACGCCGGTCTGTTCGACGTGTCCCACATGGGACAGCTCGTGCTGAAGGCCAAATCCGGCAAGATCGCAGACGCGGCGCTCGCGCTGGAAAAACTGGTGCCGCAGGACATCGTCGGCATCGCGCCGGGACGGCAGCGCTACGCGCAATTCACCAACAAGGACGGCGGCCTGCTCGACGATTTGATGGTGGCGAATTTCGGCGATCATCTATTCCTGGTGGTCAACGCCGCCTGCAAGGACGCGGACGAGGCGCATCTGCGAGCGAATCTTTCCGACAGCTGCGAGATCGTGTCGCTGGCCGACCGCGCGCTGATCGCGCTGCAGGGGCCGAAAGCGGAAGCGGCACTGGCAAAGCTTTGTCTAGATGTCAGTTCGATGAAATTCATGGACGCCGGCCCGCGCCGCGTCGCCGAGATCGACTGCTTCGTCTCGCGCTCCGGTTACACCGGCGAGGACGGCTTTGAGATTTCAGTACCCGCGGACAAGGCGGAAGCCCTGGTCACCGCGCTGCTCGACAATCCCGACGTGCTGCCGATCGGGCTCGGCGCGCGCGACAGCCTGCGGCTCGAAGCCGGGCTCTGCCTCTACGGTCACGATATCGACACCACCACCACGCCGGTCGAAGGCGCGCTGGAATGGTCGGTGCAGAAGGTCCGCCGCAGCGGCGGCGCCCGCGCCGGCGGCTTTCCCGGCGCCGACAAGATCCTCGCGCAATTCGCTGATGGCGCCACCCGCCGCCGCGTCGGCTTAAGGCCCGATGGCCGTGCGCCGGTGCGCGAAGGCGCCGCGCTGTTTGCCGACGCCAGCTCGACCGAGCAGATCGGCAAGGTGACCTCGGGCGGCTTCGGCCCGAGCCTCAATGCGCCGGTTGCGATGGGCTATCTGCCGACCGCCCTCTCCGCGCTCGGCACCACCGTTTTCGCCGAAGTGCGCGGCCAGCGGCTGCCGCTGAAAGTCGCCGCAACGCCCTTCATCCCCAATACCTACAAACGCTGAAGGATCGATCCCCATGACGACGCTGTACACGTCCGACCACGAATGGCTCCGCATCGAGGGCGATGTCGCCACGATCGGGATTACCGATTATGCGCAATCGCAGCTCGGCGACGTGGTGTTCGTCGAACTGCCCAAGATCGGCCGCAGCCTGAAAAAGGCCGAGGCCGCCGCCGTCGTCGAATCCGTCAAGGCCGCCTCCGACGTCTATGCGCCGATCACCGGCGAAGTGGTCGAGGTCAACGAGGCGCTCACGGCCGATCCCGCGCTGGTCAATTCGGATGCCGGCGGCAAGGCCTGGTTCTTCAAGCTGAAGATATCAGACAAGGGCGAGCTCGGCGGCCTGATGGATGAAGCCGCCTACGCCGCGCACACCGCCTGAGAGAATGAAGCAGATTGCGACCACACACTCCCTGTCATCGCCCGACTTGATCGGGCGACCCAGTACGCCGCGGCCCTTCAGCTTAACCACTGCTGTCCCGGCGTACTGGATACCCCGCTTTTGCGGGGTATGACGGCTGACAACGAGGACCCCGTCATGAACGCGCCCTTCAAGCCGATCAACGAAGCCGTCACCGATTTCGTCCGCCGCCACATCGGACCGTCACCGCGCGACGTCAACGCAATGCTGGAGACGGTGGGCGCCGCGAGCCTGCAAGCGCTGATGAACGAGACGCTGCCGGCGTCGATCCGCCAGAAGGCGCCGCTCGATCTCGGCCGCGCGCTGAGCGAGACCGAGGCGCTCGCGCATATGAGCGAGCTCGCCGCGCAGAACCAGGTGTTCACGTCGCTGATCGGCCAGGGCTATTCCGGCACCATCCTGCCGGCGGTGATCCAGCGCAACATCCTGGAGAACCCGGCCTGGTACACCGCCTATACGCCGTATCAGCCGGAGATCAGCCAGGGCCGGCTGGAAGCGCTGTTCAACTACCAGACCATGATCTGCGACCTCACCGGGCTCGACGTCGCCAACGCCTCGCTGCTCGACGAGGCGACCGCCGCCGCTGAAGCGATGGCGCTCGCCGAGCGCCATTCGCAGGTGAAAGCAAAGGTGTTCTTCGTCGACAAGGAGGTGCATCCGCAGACGCTCGCGGTGATGCGCACGCGCGCGGCCCCCTTGGGCTGGGCGCTGGTCGTCGGCGATCCCCTCACCGAGCTCGACAAGGCCGACGTGCTCGGCGCGCTGTTGCAATATCCGGGAACGTCGGGCGCGGTACGCGACCTCCGGCCTGCGATCGCATCGCTGCGCGCCAAGGGCGCGCTGGCGATCGTCGCCGCCGACCTGCTGTCGCTGACGCTGCTGACCTCGCCCGGCGAGCTCGGCGCCGACATCGCGATCGGCTCGGCGCAGCGGTTCGGCGTGCCGATGGGCTATGGCGGACCGCACGCCGCCTACATGGCGGTGCGCGACACGCTGAAGCGCTCGCTGCCCGGCCGCATCGTCGGGCTGTCAGTGGATTCGCGCGGGCTACCCGCCTATCGCCTGGCGCTGCAAACCCGCGAGCAGCATATCCGCCGCGAGAAGGCGACCTCCAACATCTGCACGGCGCAGGTGCTGCTCGCCGTGATCGCCTCGATGTATGCGGTCTATCACGGCCCCGAGGGCCTGACCCATATCGCTCGCGGCGTGCATCGGCGCGCCACCGTGCTGGCCGCAGGCCTGCGCAAGCTCGGCTTTACGCCGACCAGCGAGGCGTTCTTCGACACCGTAACGATCGAGGCCGGTGCCAGGCAGATCGAGATCGTCGCCCGCGCGCAGGCGGAGCGGATCAATCTGCGCATCGGTACGACCACGCTCGGCATCGCGCTCGACGAGACCACGACGCCGGAGACCGTCGAGGCGGTGTGGCGCGTGTTCGGCGGCAAGCTCAGCTTTGCCGAAATCGAAGCGGCGGCGCACGAGGCGCTGCCGAAGGAGCTGCGGCGCACCAGCGCCTTCCTCACCCACCCGGTGTTCAACACGCATCGCTCGGAGACCGAACTGCTGCGCTACATGCGCAAGCTCAGCGATCGCGACCTCGCGCTCGACCGCGCGATGATCCCGCTTGGCTCGTGCACGATGAAGCTCAACGCCACCACCGAGATGATCCCGCTGACCTGGCCGGCGTTCGGCAATCTGCATCCGTTCGCGCCCGCGGATCAGGCCAAGGGCTATCACGCGCTGTTCAAGCGGCTGGAGCAGTGGCTGTGCGACATCACCGGCTATGACGCGGTGTCGTTGCAGCCGAACTCCGGGGCGCAGGGCGAATATGCCGGGTTGCTGGCGATCCGGGGCTATCACCTCGCGCGCGGCGAGCCGCACCGCAAGGTGTGCTTGATCCCCTCCTCCGCGCACGGCACCAATCCGGCCTCGGCCGCGATGGTCGGCATGGATGTCGTGGTGGTGGCGTGCGACGCGCGCGGCGACGTCGACGTCAATGACCTCCGCGCCAAGGCGGAGAAGCATTCGGCCAATCTCGCCGCCGTGATGATCACCTATCCGTCGACCCACGGCGTGTTCGAGGAGCATATCCGCGAGATCTGCGACATCGTGCATGCGCATGGCGGTCAGGTTTATCTCGACGGCGCCAACATGAATGCGCAGGTCGGGCTGTCGCGGCCCGGCGATTACGGCGCCGATGTCAGTCATCTCAACCTGCACAAGACCTTCTGCATCCCGCATGGCGGCGGCGGCCCCGGCATGGGCCCGATCGGCGTCAAGGCGCATCTCGCGCCCTATCTACCGGGTCATCCCGCAACCGACGGCGCAAATGCGCACGCCATCGGCCCGGTGTCAGCCGCGCCGTTCGGCTCGGCGTCGATCCTGACCATCTCCTACATCTACATCCTGATGATGGGCGGCGAAGGTCTCACCCGCGCCACCGAGGTCGCGATCCTCAACGCCAATTACATCGCCGCACGGCTGCAGCCGCACTTTCCGGTGCTGTATCGCAACGAGCGCGGCCGTGTCGCCCATGAGTGCATCGTCGACCCGCGCGGGCTGAAGACGAGCAGCGGCGTCACGGTGGACGACATCGCCAAGCGGCTGATCGACTACGGCTTCCACGCGCCGACCATGAGCTTCCCGGTGGCGGGCACGCTGATGATCGAACCGACCGAATCGGAATCCAAGTTCGAGATCGACCGCTTCTGCGATGCCATGATCGCGATCCGCAACGAAATCGCGGAGGTCGAGAAGGGCCGCTGGACCATCGACGCCTCGCCGCTGCGCCACGCCCCGCACACCGTGCACGACATCGCCGACGATGTGTGGGAGCGGGCCTACACCCGCGCCGAGGGCTGCTTCCCCGCGGGCGTGTCGCGGTCCGACAAATACTGGAGCCCGGTCGGGCGCGTCGACAATGTCTACGGCGATCGCAACCTGGTGTGCTCGTGCCCGCCGGTCGAGGATTACGCGCAGGCGGCGGAGTAAGCGCGGGCAACGATCAAGGATGGGCAGAGCCAACGGGCGCGGCTCCGTTGGCTCTGCCCATCCTGCAGCCCGGTTTTCATAAGGCGCGCTTGTCCGTGGGCGAACGACGGCGAGCAACGCCGCGGCAGGAGGAAGCATGCGCGAGGACTTCTGGTTTCATTTCCCGTTTCGCGTCCGCTATTCCGAGGTCGACGCGCAGGCCGTGGTGTTCAACGCCCATTACCTCACCTATTTCGACACCGCGATCACCGAGTATTTCCGCGCGCTCGGCTACGACTATCTCGGCGAGGTGGCGCGGACCGGCGTCGACTTCCACACCGTGAAATCGGTGGTCGAGTACAAGGCCCCGATCCGCTTCGACGAGGACATCGAGGTCTGCGTCCGCGTCGCCAGGATCGGCCGCTCCTCGATCAACCTTGCGCTCGCGATCTTCGCCAAGGGCTCCGATGATTTGCGCGCCACCGGCGAGATCATCTGGGTCGCCACCGACCAGAAGACCCATCAGTCGGTCGCGGTGACGGAGGATTTGCGGGCGCTGATCGGCAGCCGGGAAAAGGCGCTGGCGTAGGGACGAGTGACGCCTGCCGGCGCCGCGCGGATCAAGCCTACGGCGTGACCAAGGCGCGGCTCTTCGCGTCCCAGCGCCACAGCCGGTCGTTGGTCAACTCCGTGCCACCCCACCAGCGATGGATCGAGTTGTACTGGCTGAAGTCCAGCTCGCCATCCAGCACTTCCTGGCCGAAATCGGTCACCGACAGCCGGCTGTGCAGCGATCTTTCTCGGTGGGCCTTCCAATCATCCGCTCCTTGGATCTCTGCCGGAATCCAGCGAGGACCGGCGATCGACAATAGGCGAGTCCATCCAGCATCAGGTCTGCTTCTTGAAAATCGAACACGCCGCGTTCCCTGTACAGCTCACTCGAAAGCACACCCGGCTTGGTCTCGCCGAGACCTGCGCGGTTCAGATCGAGCCCGGATGGAAGATCAGACGCTTCATCGATCCAACTCACTGAACACTGGCACCAAAACCAAACAGGCGCCGAAGACGTCGGCAACTCAACGTCCTCAGCGCCCGCTTGCAGCGAAATCTTGGAGCTTTAAAGCTTACTCCTCCGTCGGCTCCTCGCCGTCGGCGTCGCGCTCCGGTGTGCCGGCGAGGATCTGCTCGGAGATCAGGCCGGAATTCTGCCGGATCGCGGCTTCGATCTTGGTGGTGATATCGGGGTTGGCGCGCAGGAACGCCTTCGAATTCTCGCGTCCCTGGCCGAGCCGCTGGCTGTCATAGGAGAACCAGGCACCCGATTTCTCGACGAGGCCGGCCTTGACGCCGAGGTCGAGGATCTCGCCCATCTTGGAGACGCCCTCGCCGTACATGATGTCGAACTCGACCTGCTTGAAGGGCGGCGCCAGCTTGTTCTTCACCACCTTGACGCGGGTGGTGTTGCCGACCACCTCGTCACGCTCCTTGATCGCGCCGATGCGGCGGATGTCGAGGCGGACCGAGGCATAGAACTTCAGCGCGTTGCCGCCGGTGGTGGTTTCGGGCGAACCGTACATCACGCCGATCTTCATGCGGATCTGGTTGATGAAGATCACCATCGTGTTCGACTTGTTGATCGAGGCGGTGAGCTTGCGCAGCGCCTGGCTCATCAGGCGGGCCTGCAGGCCGGGCAGCGCGTCGCCCATCTCACCCTCGAGCTCGGCCTTCGGCACCAGCGCCGCGACTGAATCGACCACCAGCACGTCGACCGCACCGGAGCGCACCAGCGTGTCGCAGATTTCCAGCGCCTGCTCGCCGGTGTCCGGCTGCGAGATCAGGAGCTCGTCGATGTTGACGCCGAGCTTGCGCGCATAGACCGGATCGAGCGCATGTTCGGCGTCAATGAAGGCGCAGATGCCGCCCTTCTTCTGGCCTTCCGCCACCGTGTGCAGCGCCAGCGTGGTTTTCCCTGAGGATTCCGGCCCGTAGATCTCGACGATGCGCCCCTTCGGCAGGCCGCCGACGCCAAGCGCGATATCGAGCCCGAGCGACCCCGAGGACACCGTCTCGACATCCATCGAGCGGTCGTTCTTGCCGAGCTTCATCACCGAGCCCTTGCCGAACTGACGCTCGATCTGGGAGAGCGCGGCTGAGAGGGCCTTGGACTTGTCCATGGAGGATCCTTCGACGATACGCAGTGCGGTGGCGGACATTTGGGATGTGCTCCTTATGGCGGGGATTCGCTAGCGGGACAAACGGGCGATGAGGTCGAATGGAATGCGTTGTTGATAGGAAACCTCGTACCACGTTTGTTCTATGTTCGCAATATGTTCTTTCGGACGCGTAAACGCCGGATGCCGTCAAGGCACTGTCTCCGGGGTTGATTTCCGAAGTGTCCTGGCGCGGATTAAGCGAACGGAAACCGAGGCTTGGTTGATGTTCTCGGTAGGACTACTGAGGCGATAGAGTAAATGTTCTGGCCCCATCATTTTCCATGGGACGCCATCTGTTCTGGCCGTGAAAGCGATCGCGAGATCGCGCCTCCGCACGCGGCGGCTCCCTCTGACAGACATTGTCCGGCCTCTTTCGGCCCAGCGCCTTTCGTGGCCATCGCCCCCGTGTCACAACCTGCGCACCGGCCGTAGCTAGTCGTCGGACTCCTGCCCCGCCGCGATCCGTAGTTCTCCGGGCAAGAACAAAGTTCCGGATGGCATGCCACCCAAGCACGTCCGAAAAATAGTTGCACCATCAAGATGTTATACACGCGCCGACCATGGTCTGGCACAATCTGCATACTACCTTGGTACCCCTCCTGACGCCCAAAAAAACTACGTAGCCTTCGCGGAAGACTCAGCTTGCGCCAGTGTTCGTAACGTTGGCCTGCCCGGCAATGCAGCCGGGGCGCTGCGCAGCGGCGACACCGTCCAGCCGACGGATCGGTCCGCCCGCAGGGTCTGCGACGCCGCCCGGACGGGCATTTTATCTCATATTAACGTTTGACGATTGTTAGAGATTAATACAACCTATGGTTTTAAGTATCGATGATTGCCTTTGATTCGCGGGATTGTTCCAGATGATCCACAGGGGCATCGAATTCACCATCACCCAGCTGATAGCCGGGGTCTGGACATGGCGCTTCCAGATCGGGGACCGGGTCTTCACAGGCAAGACCGAGGCGAAACTCGACTTGCTGGCGGTCCGCCGCGTGCAGCTGCGGATCGATCGCGAGCTGAACAACCTCGGGCGCGAACAGACCCGCGGCCGCAGCGACGGGGAGTGAGGCGCAATCTGCCGGGCGAGCTGACGCCGTGCCGGTCCGCTCCGCCCAGGCACTGTCAGTCCGCGCTGGCCAGCCGCCGCATCGTGAACTCGATGTCGCCGCCGGGCAGCTCGCGCCAGCTCTCGACGGCGCTCATATAGGCCGCCTTCGGATAGCGCTTGAGGAAGGCACGCGCCCGCAGGCGGGCCTGATCGCGTGGCAGGCTGAAGGTCTCGCGCAGGAAGCCGTCATCCGGCTTGCGCCGGGCGGCCATCCGGCTGGCGAGATCGCGCGGACGAAACACCATTG
Source organism: Bradyrhizobium sp. USDA 4461 (assembly GCF_054055655.1). NCBI lineage: Bacteria > Pseudomonadati > Pseudomonadota > Alphaproteobacteria > Hyphomicrobiales > Nitrobacteraceae > Bradyrhizobium > Bradyrhizobium sp. USDA 4461. Next base: position 5,546,428 of record NZ_JBSRXM010000001.1, on the reverse strand, counting down.
CCGCAACTCCGGACCAACTGACGACGCTCCCAATATAGGCGCGGTGCCGGGAGAATCCGAGTCCGTGCCAGACCGTCGAGGCCGGCCCGAACGGCGCTTACTGGCTGCGCTGCGTGGTCGGGCCTGGCTGCGCCGAGCTTCCGGTCTTGGTCTTCGGCTTGGCGGGAGGATGGGCCGCCGCCTTCGGCGCGTCGCTGCGCACCACGCCCCACGGATCGGACGATCCCTTGGCGTCGGGAATCTTGCTGAGCGAGTCCTTGTAGGCCCTCTGATTGACCGCGTCCTGGTCCTTCTCTTCCTGGGTCTTGGTCTTGACCTCAGGCATCAGATTGATGTTCGGCATCTGCGCATAGGCCGGCGCCGACAGCAGCACCGCAACCGCGACTGCGCACAAAACTCTCATGAGAACGCTCCTTGCATTTTCGTCCGCGGTATATCACCGCCGGAAAGCCGTCGCCAAGCACATGTCTGGCCAAGCATGTCCGGCCAAGCTGGCTGTCGCTGCCCTAGAGGTTGTCCGACTTGCAGGATTTCGGCGACTGCATCCAGTCGTCCCAGACCGGACCGCAGCGCGTGCAGCCACTGAGCGCCAATCCGATCGCAATCACGCCGCCGAGCAACACCAACCTGCGGACCATGTACGCCCCCACACCACTGACGAAGGGCGATTGGGCGCCCAAACTGGGGCATTTTCATGCCGGGCACGGCGTTTGCAAGGCAGCGCACGCACGTCGGGACGCAGCGCAAGCCGCTTCGGAACGCAGCGCAAGCGCGTCGGAAGGCAGCGCGAGCGTGCCGGAGCGCCGCCGCCGCGCAACGGTTTGACCGGGCGGCCGCGCAAATTACACTCCGCAACAAAGCAGAAAAGGAATCGACGACATGACTTTGGCGATGAGCTGGGACGAATGGACGCGGCATGACGGAACGGCGCTCGCCGAGCGCGTCCGGCGTGGCGAGCTGACGCCGCGGGAGCTGGCGTCGCAAGCCGCCGCCGCGGTCGCCAAGGTCGATCCCGCGCTCTCCGGCGTGGTCGAGCTGTTCGACGACGTGATCGCCGATCCCGCGCGCGACGGCGCCGATCTCAACGGGCCGTTCGCCGGCCTGCCCTTCCTGATGAAGGATCTCGGCCCGACCATGCAGGGACGGCTGCAGGAGATGGGCTCGCTGATGATGCGCGGCAACCGCGCCGCGGCCGACACCTTCCTGACCACGAAGCTGCGCAAGGCCGGCCTCAATCTGATCGGGCGGACCACGACGCCGGAGTTCGGGGTTTGCAGCTCGGCCGAGAACCCCGCGATCTATGTCACGCGCAATCCCTGGAACACCGACTACACCACCTGCGGCTCGTCGGCCGGCAGCGCGGCGATGGTCGCCGCCGGCGCGCGGTCCCGATCGCACATGCGACCGACGGCGGCGGCTCGATCCGGATTCCGGCCGGCGTCAACGGCAATATCGGACTGAAAGTGTCGCGCGGCGTGTTCTCGCTCGCGCCGCATCTGTCCGATCTCACTGGCCTCGTCTCGATCCAGGGCTGCCAGTCGCGCTCGGTGCGCGACACCGCGGCCTTCGTCGACGCCTGCCGCGGCCCCGCGCCCGGCGAGTTCATGCCGTTCTGGGCACCGCCTGAGCCATATGCCGCGATGATCAAGCGCGACCCCGGCCGGCTCAGGATCGCGCTGTCGCACACATGGGGCGACTATCGCGCGACGCCGCATATCGCAGCCGAGCTCGCGCGGGTCGGACGCTTCCTCGAAGGCCTCGGCCACCAGGTCGATTACGCGCTGCCGGCGATCGACTACACGCAAGCCTTCGCGGCGCAGACCAGCTGCTACATCAGCAATTTCGCCGTCGTGATCGGCAACATGCTTGCCGCGCGCGGACTGGAGCGGCCGCCGGCGGAGCTGATCGAGCCGATCAACATCCGCATTTGGGAGCACGGCCGCGACTTCAGCTTCGCCGACCGCGCCCGCATGCAGGCGGTGTTCAACACCACCGCGCGCGGCTTCGGCGCCTTCTTCGAGGATTGGGACATCATCCTGACGCCGATCACGGCGCTGCCGACGCCGAAGGTCGGCACCACGGAATATCTCACCATCAGCGACAACCCGTCGGTGCTGGACTGGTTCGGCAATCTCTGGCGCAATTTCGCCTTCACGCCGCTGGCCAATCTCTGCGGCATCCCCGCGATCTCGCTGCCGCTCGCGACCAACGAGCACGGCCTGCCGCTCGGCATCCAGGCGATCGGCAAGCAGGCCGATGACGGGCTATTGTTGCAGCTCGCCGCCCAGATCGAACGCGCGATCGACGGCAAATGGAATGACGGCAAGCGGCCGGGCGTGCATGTCACGGCCAACTAGGTCACGGTATCTACCATCGTCATTGCGAGCGAAGCGAAGCAATCCATCTGCCCGCACATGCGTAGGCATGGATTGCTTCGTCGCTGTCGCTCCTCGCAATGACAACCGAGTGCGATTCACATCACAGCGATACTGAGTGCTGGAAAAAGACGAGCAACAAGAGAGGAAACGGGACATCATGCAGCAGGCCAATGAATTCGGGATCGACGACGCGAAGCGCGTGCTCGGCGACGTCTTTGCGCCATGGGTGCAGGACCTCAATCTGTCGGTCGAGCAATTCGACATCGCAGCCCCCGCCGGCGGCGATCCCGACTGGCAGCCCGGCGCCATCCTGCGCATGCCGTTTTCCGAGCGGCTGTGCCGCAATGGCGGCATCGTCTGCGGCCAGGCGCTGATGGCGTTCGCCGACACCGCGATGGTGCTGGCCAATCTCGCCGCCAACAAGGGCTATCGCCCGATGACGACGGTCGACCAGACCACGCATTTCATGCGCGCAGTGACCGCCTCCGACGTGCTGGCCGACGCCCGCGTGGTCCGGCTCGGCCGCACCATGAGCTTCGGCCGCGTCACGCTCTCCTCCGGCACCGACAACAAGCCGGTGGCGATGGTGTCGAGCGCGTTCGCGATGCTGCCGGGATAAGACGCCGAGGCGACGCCTTGGCGGAGACGAGACCGGGCGCCCCAGTACGCCGCGGCCTGTCGGCTCAAGCACGACAGTCTCTGGAATACTGGATCACCCGCATGCGCGGTTGATGACACCGAGCAAGCTGTTTGACAGTTGAAATCAGACAACCGCAACACCCATCACCGTCATCCTGAGGAGCCGTGCATAGTACGGCGTCTCGAAGGATGAATCGGCCCGGCTGGTGGCCGCCGATCCCAGCGCTTCCGCTTGCGAGCGTATGTGCCGGGTGTCCGCATGCCTCTCGGAAGCGACATCCCGGATTTGGAGTCCACACGGCGTTGTCGAGATCAATCGGAAACCTGCAATTCCGAGCCGTCCAGCGGCGTGCGGCCGCCGTCAGCGCGCCGAGCGGCCCGGTAACGGCCCGGCGACTCTCCATGATGCCGCTGAAACAGCTTCGAGAATGCCGCCGCGGTCTCGTAGCCGACCCGGCTCGCAATCCGCGCGATGGACTCATCGCTGGTTTCGAGCAGGAAGGCGGCTTCTGCCATCCGGCGTTCGATTACATAACGCTGCATGGATTGACCGACGAGCTTGCTAAAGCGCGCCGAAAACGCCGAGCGGCCGAGCCCGACGCGACGGCCAAGATCACTCAAGGTCCAGGGCCGCTCCGGGCTTTCGTGAATCAGCTTGAGCGCCGGTCCGATATGGGGGTCGGAAATGGCCCCGAGCCAGCCGCCTTGTCCGGGGCTGAGAGACGAGATCCAGCTTCGGAGTACCTCGACAAACAGCACTTCCGTCAGTCGTGAAAGCGCGACCCGCTGGCCGGGACGCTCAAGCGCAGACTCGCTGACCATGCGGCGCAGGATCGCTTCGCGCCAACCACCGTCCGTCGTCGGCTTCAGCAGCAGTACTGGCGGCAGCAGCTCCAGCACGCTGCCAAATAGTGGCCGCGACACCGTGAAATTGCCGCAGATCATGGTCGCGTGCGGCTTGACACGACCGCCGTGACGAATGACGCCAAATCGCGACGACGCCCGATCGATATCGATGATGCGCAAAGGCTTCGCCTTGCGGTCCGAATAAAACACATGGGGCGCGCCGCGTGTAATCACGACAAGATCGCCCTCGGTCATCTGGATTTCTTGACGCTGCTCGACCGCGAGGGTCGCCGATCCACGGCTGACATAGTGAAACAGCGCGTAGGGGCGCGCCGGCAGCTCAAGATGCCAGGGATGGCCGAGCTCGAAGTGAAACAGCAGCGTCCCTCCGAGACGAACGCGATCGAGCACTTGAGCGAGGATATCCATTCTGTCGAGATTAACGGGGTGGACGATCCGACACAACACTCGGACGATTGATCCCTATCGTCCGGAATGACTGCGGATTAGGTCATGTCGTGGCGGGCCGACGTCACGTGCGGCAACCATTTCGCCGACGGCAGATGGAAGAACCGCGACCTCAGTGGAAACGCCTGTTCATTCCTCCGGACTCTGTTGGTCCGACACGCCTACAGGAACAATCGATGCGAAATATCCTTCTTTCAGCCGCCACTGTGCTTCTGGCCGGATCGACATTGGTCGGCTCCGCCAATTCGGCCGAACTGCCGAGGGGAGCAGCCCACAACATCGTGCTGGTACACGGAGCTTTCGTGGACCAGACGAGCTGGCAGCCCGTCGCCGATATCCTCACCAAAAAGGGCTATCACGTCACGCTCGTGGAAAATCCGCTCACTTCGCTCGCGGCCGACGTCGATGTCACCAAACAGGCGCTCGCGAAGCAGGACGGCAGAACCGTGCTGGTCGGTCACTCCTGGGGCGGCGTGGTGATCACGCAAGCGGGCAACGATCCCAAGGTTTCGGCGCTGGTGTATGTGTCCGCCTTCGCGCCTGACGTGGGTGAATCCCTTGCGTCGCTCGCAAAGGCAGGGCCGCCGACCGAAGGCGGCAATGCGATCCATCCTGACGCGAAGGGCGATCTCTACATCGACCCCAAAGTGTTTCCATCGGCCGTCGCGGCGGACCTTCCTCCGGAAATCGCCGCGCACCTCGCCAACTCGCAGCTCCCGTTGAACCACGTTGCGTTTGAAGCCCCGGTCACCATTGCGGCCTGGCACGACAAGCCGACCTTCTATGTCATCAGCACGAAGGACAAAGTCCTCGCGCCCGAGGCCCAGAAGTCGTTCGCAGCCCGGATCAAGGCTCAGACGACGGAAGTCGCCGGCAGCCACGCCTCGCTCGTCGTCCATGCCAAGCAAGTCGCCGAGGCCATCGAAAAGGCCGCGCTCGCGAAGTGACGGCGCCGCTCCCGGCGCTTCCGCGTCGGGAGCGCACGCGCTCACTCGGGGGAAAGCTCAGACCGCCAGGTCTTGGCGCCATACCGACCTCATTCGATTCTCAATATCCAGAGGATGACATGACTCAACCTGGAATCGCGAACCAGGACGCCGCCACGCTCGAAACGGCGCCGACTCTTTACATCGAAGGCAACGGAATCCGCTTTGCGTATCGCCGTCTCGGCCCCGCGACCGGAACGCCGCTGGTTCTTCTGCAGCACTTCTCCGGCAACATCGATGCCTGGGATCCCGCCATCGTCAACGCTCTGGCCGCCGCGCGGCCCGTGATCGCCTTCGACAATGCCGGGGTCGGCCGCTCGACCGGCCAAACGCCCGACAATGTCGAGGCGATGGCACGGGACGCGGTCGATTTCATCAACTCGCTCGGCCTTGTCGAGGTGGATCTGCTGGGCTTTTCCCTCGGCGGGTGCGTCGCTCAGCAGATCGCCGCCGAGCACGGACAGCTTGTCCGCAAGCTCATACTCGTCGGTACTGCGCCGAAAGGCGGAGAGGAACATTTGTTGGCGGTTCTGCAGGAAGCGTTTTCCCAGACTGATGCGCCGGACCCCCGCCTGCCGCTGTTCTTCACGAATTCGTCCGCCAGCCGATCCTTCGGCTTGGCCTTCCTGCAAAGGACGAAAGTGCGCAAGGACGATCGGGACACCGACAACGGCCGCGCGGTCACCGATCCGCAGGCCAAGGCGTTGATTACCTGGTGTGCCACACCTGATCCCGGACACGCCATCCTGCGCGCCATCAGTCAGCCGGTTCTCGTGGTCAGCGGCAGCCACGACACCATGCTGCCCGCGAACAATGCCTACGCGATGTTCAAGGAGCTCAGCAACGCGCAGTTGATCCTTTATCCCGATTCAGGTCACGGCGCGCTGTTTCAGCACCACGAGCTGTTCGTCAGCCACGTCAGGACCTTTTTGGACGCGCAGCCCGCCACGGCATGATCCCGGCGCGTTACGACGCCGCCGAATGCACTTGCAACAGAGGACAAAATGACAATCGCCAAAATCGAGATCGAACGATTCAGCCTCACGAGCTCGAAACCATTCGACGCTGTCGTGGCCGCCTTCAAGTCCGCAGTCGGGCAGCCGGACATTGTCGAATTTTTCGAGGAGACGAGGGCGACAACGTCCTTCCAGGATTTGGAGCGCGTTGTGCGACGTGGCCTCGGCCGGACGGAGCTGATGCTATTCGCACAATTCGACCTTGGCGACATTCTACGCCGCGAATCCGGATCCAAGACAGCCAGGATCATGCGATTTGTGGTCGGCAATCCACTCATCATGAAAGAGATGGTCAAACACGTCCCCGATGCCGGATCCTACGCTCCAGTCACAGTGCTCGTTGATGAGCGTGCCGACGGCGTGCACGTCTCTTATGACAAGATGGAGAGCTATTTGGCGGGTTGCGGCAGTTCGGAAGCCCTTGCTGTCGCCCGGGCCCTCGACACGAAAATCACGGACTTGCTGCGCGAGTGCGCAAGCTGAACGTCCTGCTGACGGCTCCGGTCGATCGAAATGAACAACTCACATCAACCGCGGCGCGCGAAGTGCGTCAGCATGATGCGATACAGACATCCAAAACGGCATTCCTTCATGTACAAGACACTTGCCTCCACCCTCATTGCCTTCGCTCTTTCCATGGGAGCTGCTGCATCCGCTCCCGCCGCCAGGAACGATCCGCTGGATGCTGCAACCATCGATGCGATCAGGTCAAAGTTCGGCAAGTTGATGGAGCTGGCCAACAATCACGATTTCAAGGCTCTGCACGGGATGTTCTGGCAATCGCCCTCGGCCCTGTTGGTGGCCAAGAGTGCGATTCAATCCGAGGGAAACTGGGCCGGCTTTTGGGGCAACGAGGCGATTGATCAGAAGCTGCATGACATCGGCACCTCGGGTCCGGTGGTGCTGGAGCCGGATTATTCGAGGTTCCGGGTCGTCGGCCTGACGCGCGACGTTGCCGAGTCGTATGTGCCAATGAACATCACGGTCTCCTATGCGGGACAGGATGGAACAGCCAGGCCATTTCTCATGATCATCAATTGGCTTCGCATCGGGAAGGACTGGAAGATCGCTTCCGAAATCATTCTGCCCGTGCCGCCCGCACCCGCTGCGAAAGGCTAAGGGCGAAACTTCCGCTCTTCGGCACCGATCGAGGCGATGGCTGCATCATTTCGGAATATTAGAAAACTATCCTGAGTTGCCCGACGTGTCAAGTTGCTTTTCGGACGCCGGCAGCCGCCGGCTCCTTTGCATGGGGTTGTTTTCGCTGTTTTGGCGGCGCGCCCATCCAGCAGGGAGCACCTAGGCGGATCGCGAGCGGCGGCTCCGCCAGCGCCACAGCAACGCTACGAGGGCGACGAGTACGAGACCGGCGGCCACAGCCTTGGCAGCAAACCGCCCGCCGGGGCGATCGATCAGGCGCGTCCACAGCGAGGCGCCCTCGCCCGGCCGCGGCAGGCGAAACGCCACCACGCTGTCCCCGATCGACGTGCCGGCCTCGGAATGGCCGCCGGCGCCGATCACGACATACTGCTCGCCCTTCCAGAGATAGGTCATCGGATTGGCGACGCCCGGCACCGGAAGCCGGCCGAGCCACAATTGCCGGCCCGACTTGACATCGAACGCGCGCAGATAAGCGTCCATCGCGCCGGTGAACAGCACGCCGCCGGCAGTGATCGCGACGCCATTGACCAGCGGCGTGCCGGTATTGAGCGCGATGCCGAGCGGCGCGACATCCTCGCTGGTGCCGACCGAGGAATGCCAGAGGATCTTGCCGACCTTCAGATCGACCGCCACGGTCTCGCCCCATGGCGGCTTGTTGCAGGGCGTCCCGACCGGCGTCATCGCCAGCGCCCGCGACATCGCGAACGGCGCGCCCTCCTGCTGGCCGAATTCATGGCCGGGCGGCGGATTGAAGCCCTTGGCCTGGTCGCGCGGAATCAGCGTGACGACATGCGCGGCATGGCTGACATTGGCGAACAGGATCTGGTTGACCGGATCGAACGCCGCGCTGCCCCAGTTCACGCCGCCACCGGTCATCGGATAGACGATCGTGCCTTGCGTCGACGGCGGCGTGTAAAGTCCTTCGTTGCGGGATTGCGCGAGCAGCTTGTCGCACGCCGGGTTGCCGACGCCCGGCAGCAGGCCTGCGACGTCGTCGGCCGTCATCCGCTGCGTCAGCAACGGCGGCACATGGGTCGGGAACGGCTGCGTCGGCGACAGTTGCTCGCCCTCGGCACCGTTCTGCGGCACCGGGCGCTCCTCGACCGGCCACACCGGCTTGCCGCTGTCGCGGTCGAGCACGAACACAAAGCCCTGCTTGGTCGGCTGGATCACGACGTCGCGCGGGCCGTTGCCGGTGTCGATCCGCGCCAGCGTCGGCTGCGCCGGCAGGTCGTAATCCCAGACGTCATGATGCACGGTCTGGAATGCCCAGACCAGCTCACCGGTCTCGATCCGCAGCGCGACGACGGAATTGGCGTGCTCGTCATTGCCGGGACGCTTGCCGCCCCAGAAGTCCGGACTGGGCGATGTCGTCGGCAGGAACACCAGGCCGCGCTCCTCGTCCACCGACATCGGCGCCCAGACATTGCTGTGACCGGCCTCGATCCCGTTATGCACCAGTGGATCGAAGGTCCAGCGCGGCTGACCGGTCCGCGCATCGAACGCGCGCACCGCGCCGAGCGGCGCATCGACCCGCCGGTTGTCGCCGATCGCCGATCCGACCACGACCACCCCGTGCCCGGTCACCGGCGCCGAGGTGATCTGAAATTCGCCCGGCCATTCCAGCTTCATCCCGGCGTCGATCTTGATCTCGCCGCCATTGCCGAAATCGGCGCAAGGCTTGCCGGTTTTGGCATCGAGCGCGATCAGGCGCGTGTCATTGGTGCCGGTGAAGATGCGCGACTTGCAGGCCGCGCCTTCAGCCGCACGATCGTCGGTCCAGTGCGCGACGCCGCGGCAGACGAAGCGGTTGGCCGGTCGCTGACCCATGCTGATCTTCGGATCGAACCGCCATTTTGGCGCGCCGGTGCCGGGATCGAGCGCGATCACCTCGTTGAACGGCGTGCAGAAGATCAGGCTGTCCTCGACGAACAGCGGCGTCGCCTCGAACTTGGTGCGCTTCATCACCGCGGGCGGGCGCGCGTCGAGATCGCCGGTGCGGAAGTCCCAGCCGCGCACCAGCGTGCCGACATTGTCTGTCGTGATCTGCGTCAGCGGCGAGAAGCGCGTGCCGCCGCGATCGCCGCCCCAATACTCCCAGGCGAGCGCCGGCTGCATGCACAGCAGCGCGGCGAGCAGGCCAAACAGGGATCGCATTGCGTCCTCCCGCGAGATGCGAACGGCGCATCTCATGCGGGGAAAGCGTTTACGCGATCGGCGCGTCAGTATCCACCCCTGCGATAGCCGCCGCCATAATTGCCGCGATAGCCACCGCCGCCGATGCCGATCCCGATTCCGCTCGGCGGTCCGACGGGTTCATAGACCACCGCCGGCGGCGGACGGCGTACCACCACGACGTCGTCCTCGACCACGACGCGCGGCGGCCGCTTGCCGGCGCGCCGCGGCGGATCGGGCTCGGCACGCTTCTCGACACGCTGCTCGACACGATTCTTGGCCGGCGCGACGGCGGCCTTCTGCTGCGGCGGCGGCGCGGCATTGCAGGGACAGGTCGGCGCCGCCAGCGCGACATTGGTCGCGGGCACGCTGATCGCCGCAGCCGGCGTCAGGTCGGGACGGTAGCGCAGCCGCTCGATCATCTTGCGCGCGGTCGCCGTCAGGTCGCTGTCAGGATACTGCACGAGGAAGCTGCGATAGGCTGCCGCCGTATTGGCGATGATGGCGTTGTTCCACGCCACCATGCGGCGATGCCGGTCGAGCCAGTCGCGCGCCTGCAGGCCGCGCGGCGTGCCGGCGAAGATCGCGGCGAAGGCCTCATAGGATTCGTCGGTGCCGTCGATCACCATCAATTCGTTCGCAGTCTCGATCGGCTTGCCCTGCAACTCGCGCTTCCATTCGTCGACGGTGCGGTTGGCCACCGCCGGCGTCGGCGTCGGAGTGGCCGCGGGCGCTGGCGCATCCGCCGTCGCCGCGATGAAGCGGAAGTCGTCGGTGAGCGACGAGGAGTCCCACGGCGTCTGGCGGCCGTCGGTCGCCTTGTTCACCGCGAGCCGAACCCGCTTGAAGATGTCCTCGATCGCAATCCCCGGCTGCTTCGCGGTCGCCAGCAACGCGGTCGTATACGGACTGTTGGCGCCGCTGCCGTCCTCGGCTTCCGCCCCCGGCGAGGTCGAGAACGACACGAAGGTGCCGGGCGCGCCGATCCTGGCATCGACGATGGCAAGGCCATGCCCCGCGGTCTTGCTGAGCTCCGGGAACGGATTGTTGCGGCAGGCATCGAGCAGCACGATGCGCATCCGGCTCGGCACCGAGGTCAGCGTGTTGAGGATGTCGTTGAGGCGAACCGCCTGGATCGGGATGTCGGCCTCGCGCTTCGGATCGACGTCGACCGGCACCAGATAGTTCTCGCCATCGATTTGCAGGCCGTGCCCGGCGTAGAACACCAGCGCCACGGTATCGGCGCCCTTCGCCGCCACCTCGCCGGCAAAGTCGCTGATCCGGGTGCGCATCTCGTCCTGCGACAGATCCGATGCCGTCGTCACCGCAAACCCGGCATCGGTGAGCATCTGCGACATGGCCTTGGCGTCGTTGGCCGGATTGGGCAGCGCGGGCACCGACTTGTAGGCCGACTGCCCGATCACCAGCGCCAGCCGGCTTTCCGCCGATGCCGGCGCCGCGCTGAACAGGATCGCGGCGGGAACGAGCAGGCTGAGGAGCGAACGGCGCAACATGGCGGCCTCCGACATGACATCGGAGATGGGTCTGACGCCATCAGGTGAAGGTTCATGCCGCGCGGCAATCTGCGGCTACGGATGATGGACCTGTAAGAAACTGCGGCGTCCGGCTCTATTTCGGCTTCTTGGCCGGGTCGGTGGCCGGTTTGGTGACGCCCCAGGGATCGTATTTCTCCTTGGGTTCGGGGATACGATCGAGCGCGGCCTTGTAGGCCTTCTCGTCGACCTTGGGCTTCTGCTCCGTCTTCGCATCGCCCCCGCCGCCGCCTCGCCGGCCCTGGGCCAGGGTAGGCGTCGCGATCAGCGCCAGGATGACGGCAGCAACCGTGAAGCTTTTCATGTCCATCTCTCTCCCCCGCAGCCGCGGAAACATCCGGCAATACCTCTACCCCGACGATAACGTGTCGCTCGACATTTGTTGATCGACAAAGCGTCGCGTAACGCGAATACAGCGCCACCAGGGGGGCGCAATCTTGGCAGCGGTACATTAAATTCGCGGGATGGGACAGGGACCAGTAAAACTGGCGGCGCTGCTGGCCGGCGCCGCCATCATATTGAGCGGCTGCGGGCTGGCGGACAGCCACGCGGTGTGGCCGGAGGCGTTGCGGGTCAAGGCCACCGAACCGGCGCCGCTCGAGACGCCTCCGGATGTCAAACGGCTGGTTGCCGGCAAACTGGACTCGGTGTTCACCGCCGGCTCGCAGCCGACCCATGTGCGCGTCTCCACGCCGCTGCACGATCCGCGCGGCACCGGCTGGACCGCCTGCGTGCGTGCCGAGCTGACGTCGGTCATCGGCAAGCCGCTCGGGACGCAAACCTATCGCGTCTTCATCAATGAAGGCGCGATCTTCGATCGCCGCCAGGTCGAGGCCGACGACAATTGCGTGACCGAGACTTACGAGCCGGTCGAGAGCACCGTCGCGGCGGACACGCCACGCAGCACCAAGCCTTAGCCCGAGATGTCGGCATGCGCCGGCCAAGCCTGATGGCGCATGTCATGCAGGCCCGTCCGATCGTTGCGGGAAACCCGTTCAGACGTTGCTGACGCCGCCGTCGACGACCATGTCGGAGCCCGTCATGAACGAGCTTTCGTCCGACGCGAGGAAGACGGCCGCCGCCGCCAATTCCTCGGGACGCCCGATCCGCAGCATCGGCGTGTAGTTGGCGTACATCTTGCGGATCGCGGCGGCTTGCTCGGGCGTCGACGCCTGGGAATCCATGATCGGCGTGTCGACGGGCCCCGGGCTGAGCAGGTTGGCGCGGATGCCGCTGTCCTTGAACTCGGCCGCCCAGGTCCGGACATACGAACGCACCGCCGCCTTGGTGGCGGCATAGGTCGAGTGGTTCGCGAGGCCCATATAGTGCATGGCCGAGGACACCAGGATGATCGATCCGCCGCCAGCCATCATCGGCAGCATCTTCTGCACCAGGAACAGCGGCCCCTTGGCCATCAGGTTGAACGTGCGGTCGTAGTGCTCCTCCGTGATCTCACGCAGCGGCACCTGTTCGGTGAAGCCGGCGTTGGACACGACCACGTCGACCCTGCCCTTCGCCTGGCGAACCGTCCCGGCGACACGGTCGAGATCGTCGAGCCTGGACGCATCCGCCTGGATCGCGGTGACACCGCCGCCGATCAGCTTTGCCGCCTTGTCGAGTTCGTCCTTGCGCCTGCCGAAGACGAATATATCCGCGCCTTCCTTTGCGAAGCGCTGTGCGATGGCGAGCCCGATGCCGCTGTTGCCGCCGCTGATCACCGCGACCTTGCCGTCCAATCTCGACATGTCAGTTTCCTTTGCTTTGCGCACCCGGATCGTCCGGAGACCTTGCAGCTAGGCGCGCCCGCATCGGCCGCTCAGTGCGCATGTGCGCACACCGGTGGTGCAAGAATGATCCGGACGACAGGCGTTCCGGGCGGTGCGCTGTTCGTGCAGCCGATGGCTGGTCGGTCACCGCCAAAGCGCGGGCGTGCCGTCCGCCATATGCTGAACGCTGCGTTAACGTGACCGCTCAAATTGCCCGGTGACCTCAACGGCATTTTCCATCTCTTTGCCCTAGCGTTGCCCCCTGACGAACGCAGGCTGAGCTGCCGTGCGGACGCGCCGGGGAAACAGGGACGTGGCCGATATAGCTGACCGGGCAATGATCCGCCGTGCATCGCGCAAGGATGCCACGGGCGACCGCGCGTTGCCGCCGCTGTCAGGCGCGCCGGTCGGCGCATGGCGTGCGCTTGCCGAGCGCGCGATCGAGCCCAATGGCTATTACCAGGCGGATTGGGAATTGGCGGTCGATGCCTCGGCGCGCGGCCGCACCGGCGCATCGCTGCTCAGCGCCACCGGCGATGCCGGACAGTTGATCGGGCTGTTGCCGGTGATCCCGATGCGGCGGATCTACCACCTTCCGCTGCCCGCGGTGGTCGGCGCCGAACCCTACGGCACGCTGTGCACGCCGCTGCTCGACCGCGACGCCGCCGAGCAGGCGGCCGGCAAGATGTTGCAGCAGGCCCGCGATGCGGGCGCGCACGCGCTGATCCTGCGCACCATGTCGCTCGAAGGCCCGGCGATGGCGGCGATCCGCACGGTGCTCGCACAAGACGGGTTGGAGCCGCGCCTGCTGAGCGCCTGGCAGCGCGCACAGCTCGATGCGACGCGTGACGCCGACGAATTGCTGCGCGACGCGCTCGGGCCCAAGAAGCTGAAGGAGCTGCGCCGCCAGCGCCATCGCCTGGGCGACCACGGCGCGGTGCGCTTCGATGTCGCCCGCACGCCGCGGGCAATCGCCGCGGCGCTCGAGATCTTCCTTGCCCTCGAAGCCGGCGGCTGGAAGGGCCAGCGCGGCACGGCGCTCAGCCAGCATGCCGGCGATGCGACCTTCATCCGCCGCGCGACATTGGCGATGGCCGAGTGCGGACGCTGCGAGATCGTCACACTGCATGCCGGCGGCACGGCGGTCGCAGCCGGCATCGTGGTCCGCCACCAGGATCGCGCCTTCTTCTTCAAGATCGGCATCGACGAGCGCTTCGCGAAGCATTCGCCTGGCACGCAATTGACGTTGGAGCTCACGCGGCACCTTTGCGCCGACCCCACGATCAACTCAGCCGATTCCACCGCGGCGCCCGGCCACCCCATGATCGACCCGCTCTGGCGCGGCCGGTTTGCGATCGGCGACGTGCTGCTGCCGCTGCGGCGCCGCGATCCGCTGGTCACCGCCATCCATGCCGCGCTGGCCCTGAACAGGTTCGGCTATGAAGCCGCGCGCAGCGCCGTCCGCTTGATCCGCCGCCGGCGCGCTGCCTGATCAGCGCGGCCAGCGATTTACCTTTTCGTAGCCATACAGCTACATCAAAAAGCAACTGGATGTCGCCGTCAGGTTGGTGTCAGCCGGCCTCACTAGCGTTGCGGTGCGCTGTTTCTCAGGCAGTGCATGCCCTTGCCTGGAAAGCCTCATCCGATGGAAACATCGGGTGAGGCTTTCTGCCGGGGGTCTCGACGTCGCCGCAGCCTGCAACAGCGCGACCGTCGTCGCCTTACTGCAATGGCGAGTGCGGCGCCGGCAGCATGATGGTCGAGTGCATCTCTTCCAGCAGCTGCGTACCCTTGCTCAGGAATTCCAGCCAGGCCGGATCCTTCATCGCTCCACCGCGCGCCGCGGCGCGGGCGTTGAGATCGGGATAGGCCCAGATGTGACAGACCTCGTTGGGCTGTCCGGCATCGGTTTGCCAGAGGCCCACGATCTTGGAGTATTTCTCGCGCTCCGGCATCACGCCGGTGAACAGGTCGAGCCATTGCTTGACGCCGCCGAGCGGCTTGGCGCGATAGTTGCGGAATTCGTAGATGTTGCCCTTGGTGGCCGGCGCCACCGGCGGAATGATCGCATTCAGCAGCCGGACTTCCTGGCGCACCAGGAGCGGACGGATCGCCGGAATGTACTCGCCGGTCCAGCGCGGATTTTTGGAAAGCTCTGCGCGCAACCGGGACCGCTCGTTGAGGTCGGCGTAGCTCCACATGTGCATGACCTGATTGAGCGGCCCGATCTCGGTGATCCAGTAGCCTTCCAGCTTGCCGAAATTGTCGCCGCGGATATCGCGCGAGATCGTGCTCGCGGCCTTCACCATCTCGCCGACGGTGCCCGGACGTACCGTGTAGGTGCGCAGCTCATAGATCATGGTGGTCTTTCCTGATTTGTTTCCGATGGGTGAGAGGGCAAACGAAAAAGCCCGGCGCGAGCCGGGCTTTGAAAATGATCGCGGACTACTCCGCCGCCTGTGCGTTGATCTCGGCCGAGACCTGGCGGATGGCGCGGGCGAGCTGCTCGGCCGGCTGGGCGCCGGACACCGCGTATTTCTGCGCGAACACGAAGGTCGGCACGCCGGAGATGCCCTTCTCGGCGGCCTCCTGGGCCTGCGCCGAGACCAGGGCGACATCCTCGTCGGTGGCCAGGCGCTTGCGCACGCCGTCGGCGTCGAGCCCGACATCGGCGGCTGCCTGCACCAGCACATCGGTGTCGGTGAGATCGCCGCCGTCGCGGAAGTACAGCTCCATCAGCCGTTGCTTCATCTCGGCCGCCTTGCCCTTGGCCTCGGCCCAGTGGATCAGGCGATGGCAGTCGATCGTGTTGGGCTGGCGCTTGACGAGTTCGGGATGGTAGGTCAGCCCCTCCTCGCTGGCGGCGGCGACCACGCGGCCGGCGATGCCCTTATAGGCCTCGACCGAGCCGAATTTCGCGGTGAGGTATTCGTCGCGGCTGATGCCCTCGCGCGGCACCCAATTGTTGAGGAAGAACGGCCGCCAGTGCACCTCGACCGGCACATCGGGCACCAGCTTCAGCGCGTCCTCGATGCGGTGCTTGCCGATGTAGCACCAGGGGCAGACGACGTCGGAGACGATGTCGAGGCGAAGCGGCTTCAGATCGCTCATGGCAGGGTTCCCGGCAAAATTGGAACCCCAAAGGTAGGCCGAAAGCGCCCCGAGACAAGCCGCTATTTCATACTGGCTGCCATCTGCCGCATCCGCTCGGCGGTCGGCTCATCGGCCGGAAAGAAGGTCTCCAGTGCCAGTTCCTGCAGCGTGATGTCGACCGGCGTGCCGAACACCATGGTGGTCGAAATGAAGCTGAGGATCTCGCCATTGAGGCGGAGCTTGAACGGAAGCGCGACGTTGTTGTCGGTCGTGATCGGGGCCGAGCGCGCCGGGATCGGATAGGACTTCAGGTCCTGATAGAGCTTCAGCAGCTCCGGATCGGCGGTGGCCTCGCATTGCCGATGCAGCCGCTCCAGAAGGTGCGCGGCCCATTCCGCGAGATTCACGGTGCGCGGTGCGAGGCCCTCCGGGTGAAAGGCAAGCCTGAGGATATTGAAGGGCTGGCCGAGCAGCCGCTGCGGGACGCCCTCCAGCAATGGCGCCACCATGCGGTTGGCGGAGACCAGATTCCAGTGCCGGTCATAGGCCAGCGCCGGATTCGGCTCGTGCGCCTTCAGCACCAGGTTGATCGCCTCGCGCGCCGATTTCAGCGCGGGATCCTCCAGCGAGCGTTGCGGAAATGCGGGCGCGAAACCCGCGGCCACCAGCAGCACGTTGCGTTCGCGTAGGGGCACGTCGAGGCGCTCCGCCAGTTTGAGGACCATGTCGCGCGACGGCGCCGAGCGGCCGGTCTCGACGAAGCTCAAATGTCGCGCCGAGATCTCGGCATCGACGGCGAGGTCGAGCTGGCTGAGATGGCGGCGCTGCCGCCATTCGCGCAGGTGCTCGCCGATCAGGACGGGTTTTGCGGGCTCGGCCCGCGCCATGGATGCATGTGCGTTCATGGTGCAAAACCTACCATGCGGAATTCGCCCGTTCCATTACGCCTGAGGTAATCGAATTGGCGCGCAGGCCGGCTCATCTTCCACGGCACAGGAGATGACCATGCTGATGCTGTCCCTTATCCGCGCCTTCGCCGTCCTGATCCCGTGGCTGGTCCATTTGGCCACATGGCTCCTCGCGCGCTCGCTCAACATGCCCCAGCCGCTCGTGCACGCGACCGGCGTGTTCGTGTTCGCGCAGGTCTATGCGGCCGAGATGAGGGTCGGCAAGGCACTGTGCCCGCTCCGCCTGTGGCGTCAGCTGCAGGCCCTGTTCCGCTGACCAATCCATCCAACCCAAGGAGACCACTGCCATGATCCATTCGTCCCAGCTGCTGCGCCGCGCCTTGCTCGCCGATGCCGTGTTCAGCGGCGTGTCCGCCATCGCGATGCTGCTCGATGCCGGCGCGCTGGCCTCGCTGCTCGGCCTGCCTGAGGCGCTGCTGCGCGAGACCGGGCTGTTCCTGATCGCCTACACCGCGCTGGTCGGCTGGCTCGGATCGCGAACCGCGCTGCCGAAAGGACCCGTGATCCTCGTGGTCGCCGGCAACGCGGCCTGGACGCTGGCCAGCATCGCGCTGCTGCTGTCGGGCGCGGTGTCGCCGAATTTGCTCGGCACCATCGTGATCCTCGCCCAGGCGATCGCCACCGGCGTGTTCGCCGAACTGCAATATGTCGGGTTGCGGAGGAGCGAAGGCGTGCTGACGGCGTAACCGCAACGTCTTTGCGAGCGAAGCGAAGCAATCCATCGAGCCGCATGTGCGGAAGGATGGATTGCTTCGTCGCTTCGCGCCTCGCAATGACGGGTCGGAGTTCGACCTTACTGCACAGCTCCCGCTTCGCTTCGCCTGTAACGCTCCCCCCACCCCCAGCATCACGCCCTGTCCGCTGGCAACGCCCATCTCCAGGCTCGAGGCAATGCGCCGCGCGCGATCGATGAAATGAACCGCCGCGACCGGCGGGCACAGCTCATGCGCGGCCGCCTCGAACAGTTCCAGCCAGCGGTCGAAATGCGCGGCATCGATCGGCAGCGGCATGTGCTTGACCATCGGCGTACCGTGATAGCGCCCGGTCATCAGCGCGACCGAGGACCAGAACGCGCACATCTGGGCCAGATGCGGCTCCCAATCTGAGATCCTGGCCTCGAACACCGGCCCGATCATCGGGTCCTGGCGGACCTTGGCGTAGAAGCCGTGCACCAGTTGCTCGATCATGGCCTCGGTGATCCCGGTCCGCGCGACAATCTCGGCGGTGATCTGCTCGCGGCGCTCTGCTCCTGTCATCGCTCACATCCTAAATAGGTATTTCAAATGCCTATTTAGACTGCTATAGCTGATCCGCCAAGTGCTGATTGCGAAGGGCTTCCATGCGCCTGACTTCGTTCACGGATTTTGCGCTCCGCGCCCTGATGCGGCTGGCCGGCGAGCCGGATCGCTCATTTGCCACCAGCGAGATCGCGGCCGAGTTCGGCATTTCCCGCAATCACCTCGCCAAGGTGGTGCGCGACCTCGCCGACGGCGGTTTCATCGCGACCCAGCGCGGCGCCGGCGGCGGATTTTCGCTGGCACGGCCGGCGGAGACCATCACCCTCGGGCAAGTGGTGCGCGCGCTGGAAGGCGGCAGCCCGCTGGTCGAATGTTTCAGGGATGATGGCGGCGATTGCCTGCTGCTGCCGCGCTGCCGGCTGAAGGCGAGGCTCGCGGCCGCCCGTGAGGCCTTCATGCGCGAGTTGGATGGGACTACGCTCGCCGAGTGCGCCTATCTGCCACGTCCCACGCGCCATCCAGCGCGCGCATCATGACCGTCGTCGACCGGATCGGTCGTAACTCAGGCCTGCAGCACGCGCGCGGTAGCGCGCTTTGACGGCGCCACCCGCTTGCCGGCCGCGGCCGTCAGGCTGTGGCCGTTGAGGTGCTTGTCGTTCAACGCCTTGCCGTTCAGGGTCTTGCCGTTGCCGCCCCTGCCGTTGGCTTTCGCAGTCTTCGTCGCCTTGGCCTTCCGCTGCTTGGCGCGCTTCTCTGCGAGCTTCTCGGCCTCGCGCCTGGCTTTCCGTTCGGCCTTTTCCTTCAGCCGCGCGCGCTCCGCCCTCGCCTCGGCGCGCTGCTTCTTGCGCTTCTTCTCGCAGGAATCGCACTTGCAGCCGATCGGCTTCAGATAGGCTTTGAAATAGTCGGTTCCGTAATCGTAGTTGATCTCGTCGCCCGGCTCGATGTCCTTGATGGCGCGGATGAACACCTTGCGCTTTCGGGGTTTGACGTCGGATTCCGCGTTCGGCCGGCAGGCATGATTGATGTAGCGGGCGATGTTCTCGCGGATCGAGCCGTCGATGGTCCAGCGGTTGGTGAGCTCGAACAGATATTTGTTCTCGATCGCGTCCTCATCCTTCTTCTTCGAGTCGAGCAACGGCCCGAAATAGCGGATGATCTTGGTGCCTTTCTTGATCGGCTTGGTGGCGAAAAGGCCGAGGCCGGTACGGGAGCGGCCGACGCGATAGGGCTTGTGCGATAATGATGCGGGCATGACGATCGAGGCTACGGCACGCTAGAGTGCACGCGACAGAAGTTGCGAAGCCGCCCTTCTAGGACGATTCCGCGCGCCTGTCAGGTGTTTCCCGCGTGTCTGTTGAACCTTCCCCAGATTGCATATGTCAGACACAAAGTAACGCCCGGATCGCAGGTTTCCCCCGATGAAATACCTTGCTTTTGCAACAGTCGCGATGGCGCTTGCCGGTGCAAATCCTGGCCAGGCCGGCGCCGAGACGATCAGCAGCAGCTACACCTCTACCGCGCCGAAAGCCTGCCGCGTGATCGGCAGGCCCAATCAAGAGGACGGCGGCACCACGCGGATTTGCCCGGGAAAATCCGGCCTTGTGGTGCTGATCAGCGAGGGTGACCTGCGCGAAGTGGTCTCGGTCGGCCGAAATCGGGCGGCCGCGGCCAGGGAACCGGCGGCGCAGGCGTGGTTCGGCCCGTTCAGTTCGACCGGCGATACCGTCGAATGGCGTGCCGCCGACCGCAAGCCGTTTGCGATCATCCAGCGCTGGCAGATCGCCGACAACAGCGAGCAGGACAAGCGCGGCGGCCCGGTGCCGCGCGCGATGCTCGCGGTGACGCGGCTGCCGCCGGGCGAGGTCTGCCATGTCGCCTATGTCGATGTCGCTGCCAATTCCAACGCCAACGCGCTGGCGCGTCAGGCCGCCGACGATTTCGCCCGCGATTTCAAATGCGGTGCGGATCAGGTCAAGACGGTCGGCCAGAGCGGGCGCACCACGTCGCTGACGAAACGCTAAAGCGCGACGAGATTACGCTGAATCGTCATCGCGCCTTGGCTCTTTGTTTGAGCATGATCTTTTCGGAAAACCGCTTCGCACTTTTCCGGATCATGCTAGGGCCGCGCCGAGCGGCCCGCGGACAATCGCAGCATCGCGGTCAAGAGCGCTTCCACGGATGTGCCCTCGGGCGCCCGGTCCAGAATGGTCTTGAGGCGCCCATCGAGCAGCAGCATGGTGAAGCCATGCACCAGCGACCAGGCCGATGCGATCGCGGCCGCCTGATCCAGCGTAAGCTGCTCCTTGGAGATCTGCTCATGCCGGCTGGCGCCGACGCCGCGGGTCAGCCCTGCGAATGAGGCCTCCGACGCCTCGTGCAGCGATGGCCGCGAATGATCGAGCCGCTCGCTGCGGAACATCAGCCCATACATGCCGGGATGCGCCTGCGCATAGGCGACGTACGCCTTGGCGCTCGCCACGCCCTTTTCGGGCGGTGTCGCCGCCGAAGCGTCAGCCGCCGCCATCGCCTGGCCGAATTGCCGGAAACCGATCGCTGCGAGTTCGCTGAGCAAACCGGTGAGATCGCCGAAATGATGCGTGGGCGCGGCGTGCGACACGCCGGCTTCGCGTGCCACCGCACGCAGGGTCAGCCCCGCCAGTCCGTCACGCTCGAGCACGCGCTCGGCGGCTCTCAATAGCGCCTCGTGCAGGTCGCCATGATGATACGGCGCGTCGGTGGCCCCGCGCCGCGGCGCCGGACGATCGGAGGCTCCACGCGCAACCCGGCGGGCCGGAGCCCGCGCCGGCCGTGTCGCCTTGTTTTCCTTGGATAATCTTGCCATGCGGCCGTTATAGGTCGCAATTTTTACACTGTAAAGATTTTGCTTGACGACCGACGGTGCCGTCCCTACTGGTATCTTTACGATGTAAAGATCATAATGCAGGGAGATCGGAATGCTCGACCAGGTCACATCCACCGCGGCGCGGACCAATCTGGCGCCGATCCCGTTCGAAGCCGATGCGCCATTCCCAAAGATCTCGGGCGAATTGCCGCGCGAGCTGAACGGCACGCTCTATCGCAACGGCCCCAATCCGCAATTCGATGTGCCGGGCGCGCACTGGTTCGTCGGCGACGGCATGCTGCACGCCTTCCATCTCGAGAACGGCCGCGCCAGCTACCGCAACCGCTGGGTCCGCACCGCGAAATGGCAGGCCGAGCACGACGCCGGCCGCGCGCTGTTTGGCGGCTTCGGCCGCAAGCTGCCGGACGCTCCCGCCGACATCACGACCGATGGCTGCGTCGCCAACACCAACATCATCTACCACGGCGGCAAGCTGCTCGCGCTGGTCGAGAGCCATTTGCCGACCGAGATCGACCCCGGCACGCTCACTCGCCTCGGTTATTGCGACTACCAGGGCGCGATCTCCGGCCCCTTCACCGCGCATCCCAAGATCGACCCGGTCACCGGCGAGATGGTGTTCTTCGGCTACAACGCTGCGGGTCCGCTGACCCCGGCGCTGTCATTCGGTGCGGTGAACTCGTCCGGCGTGGTGAGCCGGTTCGAGCGCTTCGAGGCGCCCTATGCCAGCATGGTGCACGACTTCATCGTCACCGAGAACCACGTGCTGTTTCCGATCCTGCCGATATCAGGCAGCATGCAGCGCGCGATGAAGGGACAGGCGCCCTACGCCTGGGAGCCGGACAAAGGCGCCTATGTCGGCGTGATGAAGCGGAGCGGTTCGTCAAAGGACATCGTCTGGTTCCGCGCCGAGACCTGCTACGTCTTCCACGTCATGAACGCGTGGGACGACGGCAACCGCATCATCGCCGACGTGATGCAGTTCGAGGAAGCGCCGCTGTTCAACCATCCCGACGGCTCGCCAACCGACCCGAAGAATAACCGCGCGCGCTATTGCCGCTGGACTTTCGACCTCTCAGGGAATACCGACCGCTTCACGCAAACCTATCTCGACGACCTCACCGGCGAATTCCCCCGCATCGACGATCGTCGCGCCGGATTTGCCAGCCATCACGGCTGGTACGCCTGCGCCAACCCTGACCTACCGATGTTCGGTGCGCTGTCCGGCATCGTGCATGTCGACGGCCGTGGCAAGCGGGTCGGCCATTATCTCCTGCCCGCCGGCGATACCATCTCCGAGCCGGTGTTCGTCGAACGCAGCGCGGACGCGGCTGAAGGCGACGGCTGGCTGCTCGCGGTGGTCTGGCGCGCCCGCGAGAACCGCAGCGACCTCGCCGTGTTCAACGCGCAGGATGTCGAGGCAGGCCCGGCCGCTCTGGTCCATCTCGGCCACCGGGTGCCGGATGGATTCCACGGCAATTGGGTCGGAGCGCGGTAGCTGCCGATCGTCTCAGACGTAAGAGCATCAGTCTCTCCAATCTTCATGCCCGGCCCCGTGCCGGGCATCCACGTCTTTCTCGCCGCTTGCAGCAAGGCGTGGATGGCCGGGACAAGCCCGGCCATGACGACGCGGAGAAATCGATAGCCACTCATCGCACCCGCAGAGCATTGACGTTTCATGATTTTTGCAGACCGCATCACGATTTTGACACTGTAAAGATTTCGCTTGACGCTCCCGTTGCCCACCTCTAGGGTATCTTTACGATGTAAAGATCAGCCTTCGAGGCTCACCATGACGATCTTCCTGATCCTCGCTCCCTACGGCGCCTTTGCCACGCTGATGCTGGTGACCTCGGCCGTGGCGAGCCTGCTCTGCGCCGCCCTGATCTGCCTTGCCGTCATCGCGTTCGATATCGCGCGCGGCCGCAGCATCAAGATCCTCGGTGTCGGCTCGGTCATCGTGTTCACCGCAGTCGGCTGCTACCTCACCTTCGTCGACGCGACGCCGAGCAGCATCGCGGTGAAGATCGCGGTCGATGTCGGCATGCTCGTGGTGTCGCTCGGCTCGATCCTGATCGGCCATCCCTTCACGCGGCAATATGCGCTCGAGCAGGTCGATGCCGAGATCGCGAAGCAGCCTGGCTTCCTCAATGCCAATTATCTGATCACCGGCGCCTGGGCCGCCGCGACGCTGTTGATGTTGATCGGCAACATCGCGGTGCTCTACGTACCCGCCCTGCCGCTGTGGACCGGCCTGCTGATCGCCTTTGCGGCGCGCAACGCCGCGGTCGGCTTCACCCGCTGGTATCCGCAATATCGCATGGCCAAGGACGGCGCGCCGCCGGCCGGCGCGTTGCCGTCGCACTGACCGCTAAGGTCACAACACCAAAGCAATCACCGCCCCGAGGAAACGGAAACCACCACGATGAAGAGCGTATTTGCCAGGCTCGCGAGCGACTTCCTCTCCACCATCGTCTTCCTGGTGGTCTATCTCGCCACCGACAATGTGCTGATCGCCACCGGCGTTGCGATCGCGGGTGCAATCGCGCAAGTGCTGTATGCACGCGTCAGGGGACAGGCGCTCGGCTACATGACCTGGGCAAGCCTTGGCCTGGTGATCGTGCTGGGCGGCGCGACGCTCGTCACCAACGATCCGCGCTTCGTGCTGGCCAAGCCCGCGATCGGCCACATCGCGATCGGCGCGATCATGCTGAAGCGCGGCTGGATGCTGCGCTATCTGCCGCCGATCGTGACCGAGACCATTCCGGAATACGCCACCCTCGCCGGCTATGCCTGGGCCGGGTTGATGTTCATCCTCGCCGCCGGCACCATCGCGACCGCGGCGACCGGCGACATGAAGCTGTGGGCGTTCTACGTGTCGGTGGTGCTACTTGGTGCGAAGATCGCGGCCTTCGCGATCCAGTACGTCGCGTTCCGCGTCCTGGTCGGCAGCCGGCTGCGCGCCACCGCCCGCGCCTGATCGTCGCTAGCCGCGAACTAGGCGCGCGCGGCAAGATGGGCTATACCGCCGCGCACGCTTTTCACCTCGAGGGGAGACATCGATGGCGGTGGACGGAAACTGGAATCTGACGATGACGACGCCGATGGGCGAGCGCAAGGCGACGCTGTCGCTGGCAAGCTCCGGCGGCACGCTCACCGGCACGCAGGGCGCCGAGGGCAACTCCACCGAAATCTTCGACGGCACCGTGAACGGCGACGACGTCTCCTGGAAGGTCTCCATCACCAACCCGATGCCGCTGACGCTCGAATTCACCGGCAAGGTCGCCGGCGACGGCATCTCCGGCGAGATGGGCATCGGCCCGATGGGCAGCTTCCCCTTCACCGGCACGCGGGCGTAAGCAAACCGGTCTAGAACCAGATCTGCATCGGCAGATCATGCGCATCCAGCGGCTGCTGTCCCTCGGGAACGCAGCCGTTCGGTTGATGGGCCGCGAGCGCCACCGCGCAGGCATCCAGCACATCGTCGCGCTTCGCACCGCTGCCGATCCGCGCGACGGTGAGCCAGCGATCGATCTCGCGAAGGCCCGCTCGCTTCAGCAGCCTGCAACGCAGCGCATCGCCCTCCTCCGACTTCTTGCGCGGCAGCGGCACCCCCGCGTTCAGCAGCAGGAACACCAGCTCGGGATGCACCTCGCGGATGTCGCGCGAGGGGTCCGCGCGGACGAACCTATCGACCTCCATGATCTTCTTGCCGAGGTGCCAGAGCTGGCGCGAGACGCAGGTCTGGCCGCGGCGTTGCGCTTCACGATTCGCTGCGTCGGGATCGTCGAACTCCTGCCACAGCCAGCGCCGCGCACCGGTGAAGACGCGCGAGGTGTGCGGCCGCAGGCGCTCGCGCGCGAGACGGTCGCAGCCGCGTTCGCCGTCGTCGGTCATGCCGATCGGGATATCGATCCCGGCACGGTCGAACGGACGCGACAACGCGTCCGCAATGTCGCCATGAAAGGAAATCGTACGCTGGTCGCCGTCGATGCTGACGGCGACCCAGCCTCTGGAGAATCCGTCGAGGCCTAACACCCTCAACCCAGGTTCAATTCCTTGAAGAAGTCGTTGCCCTTGTCATCGATGATGATGAAGGCCGGGAAATCGACCACTTCGATGCGCCAGATCGCTTCCATACCGAGCTCCGGATACTCGACCACCTCGACCTTCTTGATGCAGTGCTCGGCGAGGTTCGCCGCCGCGCCGCCGATCGAGCCGAGATAGAAGCCGCCGTGGTTCTTGCAGGCCTCGCGCACCGCGACCGCGCGGTTGCCCTTGGCGACCATCACCATCGAGCCGCCGGCGGCCTGGAACTGGTCGACAAAGGAATCCATGCGGCCCGCGGTGGTCGGGCCGAACGCGCCGGAGGCATAGCCCTCGGGCGTCTTGGCGGGGCCGGCGTAGTAGACCGGATGGTTCTTGAAATAATCCGGCAGCGGCTCGCCCTTCTCCAGCCGCTCGCGCAGCTTGGCGTGGGCGGAGTCGCGCGCGACGATCATGGTGCCGGTCATCGAGACGCGGGTCTTGATCGGATATTGCGACAACGTCGCCAAGATCTCCTTCATCGGCTTGTTGAGGTCGATCTTGACCACCTCGCCGCCGAGCGACTGTTCGACCGCGGGCAGATACTGCGCCGGGTTGTGCTCGAGCTCCTCGAGATAGACACCGTCCTTGGTGATCTTGCCGAGCACCTGGCGGTCCGCCGAACAGGACACGCCGAGCCCGATCGGCAGCGAGGCGCCGTGGCGCGGCATCCGGATCACGCGCACGTCGTGGCAGAAATACTTGCCGCCGAACTGCGCGCCCACCCCCAGGCTTTGCGTCATCTTGAGGATTTCCTGCTCCATCTCGAGATCGCGGAACGCATTGCCGTCGGGCGAGCCGTGGGTCGGCAACGCATCGAGATAGCGCGCCGAGGCGAGCTTCACGGTCTTCATGCAGAGCTCGGCCGAGGTGCCGCCGATCACGATCGCAAGGTGATACGGCGGGCACGCCGCGGTGCCGAGCGTCAGCACCTTCTCCTTTAGGAACGCCAGCAGCCGGTCCTTGGTCAAGACCGAGGGCGTCGCCTGGAACAGGAAGCTCTTGTTGGCGCTGCCGCCGCCCTTGGCCATGAACATGAACTTGTAGGCGTCGTCACCCTCGGCGTAGATCTCGCACTGCGCCGGCATGTTGTTGGCGGTGTTCTTCTCCTCATACATCGACAAGGGAGCCACCTGCGAGTAGCGCAGATTGCGGCGCAGATAGGCGTCGCGTGCGCCTTCGGACAACGCGGCCTCGTCCTCGCCGTCGGTGATGACGTTGCAGCCCTTCTTGCCCATGATGATCGCGGTGCCGGTGTCCTGGCACATCGGCAGCACGCCGCCGGCCGCGATGTTGGCGTTCTTGAGGAAATCGAAGGCGACGAACTTGTCGTTGTCGCTGGCTTCCTTGTCCTCGAGGATCGAGCGCAGCTGCTTCAGGTGGCCCGGCCGCAGATAGTGGTTGATGTCGCCGAACGCCGCCTCGGAGAGCGCCCGCAGCGCCTCGCGCGACACCACCAGCATGTCCTTGCCCAAGACCTTCTCGACCCGGACGCCCTCGCTCGTCACCTTCTTGTAGGGCGTGGTGTCGGCACCCAGCGGGAACAAGGGCGTGTGCTTGTAGGGCGGAACGGGCTTCTG
The DNA here is from genome assembly GCF_054055655.1 of Bradyrhizobium sp. USDA 4461. Taxonomy (NCBI): domain Bacteria; kingdom Pseudomonadati; phylum Pseudomonadota; class Alphaproteobacteria; order Hyphomicrobiales; family Nitrobacteraceae; genus Bradyrhizobium; species Bradyrhizobium sp. USDA 4461. Next base: position 5,519,612 of record NZ_JBSRXM010000001.1, on the reverse strand, counting down.
CTGGTCGGGGAAGGCGGAGGGGGCGTTCATGAGCTGCTCTTTGGGCTTGCAGGCCGGGTTCGAAAGGCCGGTCCGGCCGCGGGGCCGCCGGCAATGTAGAGCCGTTCTAAGCCTTTTTCGGGCAAAGGAAAGGGAAGCCGGCTGCCTTCCAGCCATGCGCGGGACCGGCAATCCATATGCTAGGTTTCATGCCACCGTGATCTCGGATTGCCACAACGCGCAGCACACCGCCAATCGGCCGGGGAAGCCACCAGGAGACCTTCATGAAGACAGCGCTTGTGATCCGGTTTGCGGCGCTGGCCCTGCTGGTCGCGCTCCCGGGCGGCGCCGATGCCGCGCGCCTCGGCAGGTCCTGCGGCGGCCTTGCCGGCCTGCAATGCAGCAGTCGCGGCCAGTTCTGCCAGTTCAAGCCGGGGCAATGCGGCCGTGCCGACCAGTCCGGCAGCTGCGCGTTCCGGCCGACGATCTGCAACAAGATCTTCAAGCCGGTGTGCGGCTGCGACGGCAAGAGCTATGGCAATGATTGCGAGCGCCGCGCCGCCGGCGCCTCCAAGGCGCAGGACGGCAAGTGCCCGTCCTGACTGGCGATGTTGACGCGCCGCGCGGGAGCCTGCATGTAGCTTCGCGTATATTCATACCGCGGGGGTATTTCGTGACAGCACCGTTGCGCCGACGCGCTTTCAGCATCCGCTCCACCCTGCCGGCCGCGCTGATCGCGCTAGCCACGGCTCTTGTCGCCGCGCCCGCGCATGCCGACCCCTGCGTGGATATCGCCAAGCAACTCGCCGGCCAGATCGACGGCCTGAAGGTCAATTTCAGCGCCGCCAACATCACCTACCTCACACACCCGGCGGCGAAGGAATTGTCGCTCGGCTGCCGTGGCAAGGACTATGCGATCGAGCTCTATGCCAAGACCGATCGCAAGATGAAGCCGGAGTTCTTCAATCTGGTCGGCTCGGCCACCGCACTGATCTTCACCGTGCCGAAGGACGACGCCACCACCGGCACCTCGCGCTGCCTGAAGCGGATGGGCATTCTGCGCGGCAACACCATCACCATGCGCTATCGCCGCCTCAATCTCGAATGCACGCGCAACAGGACCGATGCCTCGATCACGGTCCGTCGCGGCAACAACGAGTGATCAGCCCTCGCCGGTGACCCGGCCGATCGCGTCGACGATCTTGCCCCAGCCCGGGCTCATCATGTCGAAGGCGAAGCGGTTGCCGGGGAAGACGAAGCCGTCATGCACCATGCGGACCTGCGTGCCGCCGTCGACCGGCGTCAGCGTCCAGGTGACCACCGAGTCGAGCTTCGAGCCGTATTGCGGATTGGTATCGGCGCCGCCCTTCCAGGAATAGCGCAGCAGGCGCGGCGGATCGCAATCCAGCACCTCGCAATGCACGACGCCGTCCCAGTCGCCGATCGGCTTGGTGCGGAAGTTGAAGCGGTGTCCGACGCGCGGCTGAAAATCGTTCGGCATCAGCCATTTCATCAGCAGTTCGCTCGTGGTCAGCGTCCGCCAGATTCTGTCGGCGGCATAGGGCAGCACCTTCTCGACCGTGATCGCGTGCGTCTCGCTCATCACTCACTCTCCTTCAACAATTTCTCCAGATTGGCGAAGCGCTCGGCCCAGAACGTCTCGTAGTGGGCGAGCCAGTCGATCAGCGGACTGAGCCCCTTCGGCGCGACGCGGTAGTGGATGTGCCGGCCCTCGCGCCGCTCGGCGACCAGCCCGGCGTCACGCAACGCGCGCAGATGTTGCGACACCGCCGGCTGCGACACCTTGGAGCCCTGCACCAGCCCGGTCGCGGCGATCTCGCCTTCGCGGATGATCCGCTCGAACACCGCGCGCCGCGTCGGGTCCGCGAGGGTTTTGAGCACATTGGTCAGCTGCATGGCTGCGGTCATGCAGATATATAAGCAATTACTTATACGATTGTCAATTGAGGTGCGATGCGACCGCGCCCCAGGAACACCTCACCGGCTCCGAAAGTTGATGATCGGGGCCGCATGCCTGCCGGGAAAAGGGTGCGATAATCGCGGCCGGACTCACGGAGCCGCCCATGATCGCAAAGCTCCTCGTGCAAAACACCTTCTTCGTCATCGCCATGGCCGCGCTGCTGTTTGCCTCCGCCGGCACGCTGCACTGGCCCGGCGCGTGGGCCTATCTGATCGCCTCGGCGCTGATCGGCCCGGCCTGCGGGCTGTGGCTCGCCAAGGTCGATCCCGGCCTCCTGGCCGAGCGCATGCGGCTCACCGCACGTGAGGGCCAGCCGACCGAAGACAAGCGCTTCATGCTGGCCTTCCTGGTCATTGCGGTGCTGTGGTTCATCGCGATGGGGCTCGACCGCCGTTTTGGCGGCGCCAATGCCGGCGTGGCGCTGATCGTGCTTGGCCTCGCGCTGTACCTGCTCTCGACCGGGCTGATCCTGTGGGTGTTCCGCACCAACTCGTTCGCGGCACCGGTCGTGAAGGTGCAGAGCGAGCGCGACCATCACGTGATCTCGACCGGGCCCTACGCGCTGGTCCGCCACCCCATGTATACGAGCGTGATGCTGTTCTTCATCGGCGTGCCGCTGACGCTCGGCTCCTGGTGGGGTCTGGCCTTCGTGCCGGTGTTCTTCGCGATGTTCGCGTTCCGCACCCGGATCGAGGAGCGCACGCTGGTGGCGGGATTGTCAGGCTATGCCGATTATACGGCACGGGTGCGCTACCGCCTCGTGCCCGGGCTGTGGTGAGGAGCGATCATGGCAGAGAGCAAGATCTACACCGGCGGCTGCCATTGCGGCCAGGTCCGCTTCGAATGCACCACCGACATGGCCATGGTCACCGCCTGCAACTGCTCGATCTGCACCAAGAAGGGCCTGCATTTCGTATTCATGCCGCCAACGAGCTTCCAGCTCCGCGCCGGCGCCGAGAACCTGAAGGAATATCTCTTCAACCGCCACGCCATCCGCCACCAGCTCTGCGTCGATTGCGGCGTCGACGTGTTCGCGCGCGGCAACAAGCCCGACGGCAGCGACATCGTGGCGCTGAATGTCAGCTGCATCGACGGCATCGATCTGTCGAAGATCAAGATGACGCCGGTGGACGGCAAGAGCCGGTGACTGCGAAGCAGTCATTCCGGGGCACGCGGAGCGTGAACCCGCAATCCAGAGATTGTGGCGCGAGATTCCGGGTTCGCTTCGCGCCCCGGAATGACGGCGATCACAAATCCAGCGCCTTGTAGCGCCGGAAAATCCCCTCCTCGTTGAACGGGATCCGCCGCGCGCTCGCCAGATAGGCCTTGATGTTCGGCCGCTCGGCGACGCGATCGCGGAGCGCGATCAGGCGCGGAACCTTCTTCTCATATGCCGCCATGCGCTTTGGAAACGCGTAGCGCAGTCCTTCCACGATCTGGAACAGCGACAGGTCGACATAGGTCAGCCTGCGGCCGGTGACGAACGCGCCGCCATTCGCCGCGACCAGATCCTCGAAATAGCCGAGATATTTCGGCACCCGCGATTTCCAGAACTCTTCCGTGCGCTTCTTCGCCGGCGCCTTCTGGTCTTCATAATACAGCGACGGGCCGAGCGGATGATGGGTGTCGTGGATCTCCAGCACGAAATCCGCGATCGTCAGCTGCAGCTGATGCACCCAGAGCTTTCCGCCTTCAGCTTTCGGCGCCAGGCCATGGCGCACGCCGAGATAGAGCAGGATGTTGGCGGTTTGCCCGATCACGAGCTGGCCTGCCTTGAGGAACGGCGGCGCGAACGGCGGCGTGCCCTTGTGCGCGTCCATCATCTTCATCATGGCGCCGGTGCCGCCCTTGGCCCGCGCGACATCGGTATAATCCGCGCCCGCATCCTCGAGCGCGAGACGGACATATTCGCCGCGCCCCTGGATCATCGGCCAGTAGTAAAGCTGATAGTGCATGGACTTATCTCCAAAAACTTCACCGCATCGGTTCGCGCAAGGTCGATCGTAGCCGCGCCGTCGTCAGATCGTCCACCTCGCGCAGTCCGCCTGTGCGAACCGCGCGGCGACTGCTAAGGTTCCAACGTGGAATCTTCGACGAAGGATCATCTGATGGCGGACAACAAGAAGAAGCGGGGCGCACGCGATCGCGCTCTGATCGCGTTGAGCGAGTCCTACGAAGTTGCGTACTGGTCCAAGAAGTTCAAGGTCACGCCGGCCAAGCTCAAGGCCGCGGTCAAGAAGGTCGGCCATTCAGCCAGGAAGGTGGAAGCCCATTTCAGGGAGCAGCGCCACAAGGCCGCCGACCGCGCGCTGATCGCGCTCAGCCAGCCCTACGAGGTCCGCTACTGGTCGAAGAAGTTCAAGGTAACCCCTGCCCGGCTGAAGGCGGCGGTCGACGAGGTCGGACATTCCTCGAAGAAGGTCGGGGCCTACTTCGCGGCGAAGAAAGCAGCGAAGAAAAAGAAGGCGGCCAAGAAGGCCGTCAAGAAGACGACCAAGCGCAAGAAGGCCTGAGCGCCTTCCGTCATTGCGAGCCAACGGGCCGCGCGAACCCGCGCCCGATGACAGGCTCCGCGAAGCAATCCATCGTGCGGCATATGTGGACAGATGGATTGCTTCGTCGCTATCGCTCCTCGCAATGACGGGCATACACGCGCAGACGTTCTGACTGCCCCCGTACTGCCGCCTCAATTCGCCGCGAAGTCGGCCGGCAGGCCATCGCCGCCAGTGCCGCGACACGCGAATGAAGCGCGCAAAACAAAAGCGCCGCGGACCAAGCCGCGGCGCCTTGTCCGTCATCTCGGACCAGCGATCAGTTGGTCTGCTGGATCGCCGAGAGCTCCCAATTGCCGCCGCGCTGGCGCACGAAGGTCCAGACCTCGGTGACCTCCTCCGGCTGCCCGCCGCTGAGCTGGCGGCCGGTGCCGCGCTCGAGCATGGTGTCGACCAGCGAATAGCGCATCGCGACCGTCGCATATTCGCTGTCGCCTTCGCGCCAGGCTTCCGCCAGATCGCCCTGCAGGAGCTTCACGTTGGACGTCTTGTTGGTGACGTTGCGCGCCTTGTTGTCCTCGAGATCCCTGGAGAAGTACGACACCATCTCCGGCGTCGCGAGCGTGTGCAGCTTCGCAATGTCCTCGTTCGACCACGCAGCCTGGATCTCGCCGAGCAGCCGCTCGAAGGTCTCGTAGTCGGCGGGCGCGATCTCGACCGGCGCGTTCGATCCGCCGCCGAGGCCAAAGCCGAAGCCCGAGCGGGCGTTGGCCTGCGGGCCCGGGCCGACATCGGGTCCGCCCGCGTAAGCAGCGGCCGGCTGATTGCGGCGCTGCCACCACGACATCGCGAGCCGGACCACGAGCACGATCAGGCCGATCTGCAGCAACAGGCCGAGCATCGACGACAGGCCGCCGAGGCCCGAGAACAGGCCGCCGCCGAACAGCATGCCGAACAGGCCGGCGCCAAGGAAACCCGCGGCCAGGCCGCCGAGCAGACCACGGCCCATTCCGCCGCGGCCGAACAGGCCGCCGGAATTCGCCGCCGCCGGCGAGCTCATGCCCGGGCTACCGGGCTGGCTGAAGGTCCGGTTCAGCGGCGCAACCGAGCCCGGTGCGGTGTTGGTCGAGGGCGGCGCGGAGAACGTCCGCGAGCCGCGCGAGCCGCCACCGCCAACGCGGGCGTCGGCCGCCGAAACGGTCATCATCACGGGCAGCGCCAGCGCCATCGCGACGGCGATCGCCCGAACAATTCCACGCGTGCGTTGCGAGAAATTCATGTTGGTTTCCTCAAAGGATTCCCCGGCATGGGGAAACGCCCCTAAGATGGGCAGGGCCTGATAAAAGTGAAGCGGGAAACGGGAACTGCGGCTGCGGCCCTCGGTCGCGGCGATGTGACACTATGGTCCTTGTGGATGCGACGGCGCGTCCTAGCGCGGGACGAGGTTTCGGTTCAACCGTAGCCGCGCCGGAATTTCGCCTCGCACCTGCGAGAAGCCAAAGCGCATGCGCCTCGACGTATAGCTAGGGCGCGTCCTCATAAATTGGCCATGGCGGATTTACCTCGAAAACCTGACATCGCCGCATGACGATGGCTTGTCGGTTTTGGGCCAACTGCGGACAATGTTGCCAACCAAGCGCGTCTAAGTCGCTGTGGTTACTTTCCGACGCAGTCAAGAACCAAAAACACGGGAAGCTGAGAAGCCGCTGCTCCCATGAGGCACATCCGAATTAGAATGTACTCAACGGGTACCAAGGCTAGTTGGTCCTTTTCAGCCGCTCTGCGCAAGCACCAATCCCATCGAACCACAATGAAACAGTGGAACGCTAATATTGGAGCTGTCCACACCGCCAGCGCCTCCCATAAGGAGGTTGAAGAATGGCGCAAGTGCCAGCCGGGGCATGCCTTTGGAGGATTAATCAGCAGCAGTGCCGCGGCCGTCATAGCGGAGAGCAGCAGGGCGATCAAAGTGGAAGTGCGAGCTGTTTTCATCCTGACTAATGATAGGTTGCGCAGCATCGGTCGATCAACCGAAAAGATCGGCGTACCAAACGATGAATAAAGCGGTTGCGACTTCCGCAAAGGGTCAAAAGCCGCCGATCACGACCGAGCTGGGCAACTTCCGCTCTACGACTGGAAGCCGACGTTTATGAGCACACGCCCTAGTTCGCGGTCATGGTTTCCTTCACCGCGGCGACCAGCTGCGTCAGCGTGAACGGTTTCGGCAGGAACGCAAATTGCTGGTTTTCCGGCAGGCTCTTCTCGAAGGCGTCCTCGGCGTAGCCGGAGACGAAGATGATCTTCAGCTCCGGATTGCGACCGCGCATTTCCTTGAGCAGCGTCGGGCCGTCCATCTCCGGCATCACGACGTCGGAGACGACGAGATCGACCGCGCCGTTCTTCTCCTCGAACGCTTCCAGCGCCTCGACGCCGTTGGCCGCCTCGATCACGCTGTAGCCGCGCGAGCGCAGGCCGCGCGCATTGAGCGAGCGCAGGCCGTCCTCGTCCTCGACCAGCAGGATGGTGCCCTGCCCGGTGAGATCGGGCTTCGGCTTGGCCGCCTCGGCAGCGGAGACTTCCTTCGACGCACCGTTGCCGGCCTGCACCCCGGATGCGACCTCCTGCGCGATCTCCTGTTCCTGGCGATGCCGCGGCAGGTAGATGCGGAACGTGGTGCCGCCACCCGGCACGGAATCGACATAGACGAAACCGCCGGTCTGCTTGACGATGCCGTACACGGTGGACAGGCCGAGGCCTGTGCCCTTGCCGACCTCCTTGGTCGAGAAGAACGGCTCGAAGATCTTGTCGATGATCTCGTGCGGAATGCCGGTGCCGGTGTCAGCAATCTCGATCTTCACATAATCCGCGGCCGGCATGCCCTTGTTGGCAAGCTGAGCGGCTTCCTCGGTCGGCACGTTGGCGGTGCGGATGGTGAGCTTGCCGCCGTCGGGCATCGCGTCGCGCGCGTTGACCGCGAGATTGACCACGACCTGCTCGAACTGCGAGACGTCGACCTTCACCGGCCACAGGTCGCGGCCATGCACCAAGTCGAGCTTGACCTTCTCGCCGATCAGCCGGCGCAGCAGCATGGTGAGGTCGCTCAAGGCGTCGCCGAGATCCAGCACCTGCGGCCGCAGCGTCTGGCGGCGCGAGAACGCCAGCAGCTGCCGCACCAGCGTCGCGGCGCGGGTGGCGTTCTGCTTGATCTGCATGATGTCCTGGAACGACGGGTCGGTCGGCTTGTGCGCGTTCAGCAGGAAGTCGTTGGCCATCATGATGGCGGAGAGCACGTTGTTGAAGTCGTGCGCGATGCCGCCGGCGAGCTGGCCGACCATCTCCATCTTCTGCGACTGGTTGATCTGGTTTTCCAGCGCGCGCCGCTCGGTGATCTCGAGCATGTAGACGATCGCGGTCTCGGCGTCGCGCTCGTCCTTCTCGATGGTCGTGACGAAGAACTGGGCGAAGCGCTCCTTGGGGCCGTCGAGCATCACCTCGACCGGCGCGATATCGCCCTGCCCCTCGGCGGCCTGGTTGATGGCGGCGATCAGGAGGCCGCGGTCGCGCGGATTGACCGCGCGGAAGATCGACCTGGCGGCGCCGCCGTCGCCGTTCAGGCTCTGCGCCAGCTTGGCGTAGCGCGCATTGGCGCCGACCACGTTGCCGCCGCGATCGACGGTCGCGATCGCCATCGGCGTATGGTCGAAGAAGCGCATGAAGCGCACCTCGGCGGCGCGCTCCGGATCGGAACGCTCGTCGCGGGCGCGGCTGATCACCAGCGTGCGCGAGGCGCCCGCCGCGCCGTCGGCGCCGAAGGCGAGCTTGTGATAGAGCCGGACCGGCACGGTCTTGCCGCCGCGCATCCGCAGGTCGATGTCGAACACCTCGGTCTTGACCTCGCCCGGCACCGCCGCGATTGAGGTCAGCAAGGCCGCGCCATCGCCCGAGACGATGTCGGTCAGTTTCAGGCCGCCCGAACCGATTTCGGCCAGATCGTAATCCAGCCAGTTGGCGAGCGTGGCGTTGACATAGGCGATCTCGCCGGCCGGATTGACCGAGAAGAAGCCGCACGGCGCGTGGTCGAGATATTCGATCGCGTGCCGCAGCTCCTGGAACACGTCTTCCTGGCGCTCGCGGTCGCGCGTGATGTCGGCGATCGACCACACCGCGTATTTCGCGTCGCGCTTGCCCTCGCCGAGCGGCCGGACGCGCAACCGCAGCCAGCGGCCCTGTGCACCACCTTGCCCGGCCTCATGGCCGGCGATGCGGACCTCCTCCTGCTGCCGCTTGCCCTCGCGTGCGGCCTTCAGGAGGCGGAACACCGCCTCGGAGACGTCGGGGTTGCCGATGAAGACGCGCTCGACCGGACGGACGTCCTGCGGCCCGGCCGCACCGGTCAGCGTCAAATAGGCGGCGTTGGAATAGACCACGTGGCCGCGGGAGTCGGTGACGACGAGGCCTTCCTGGGCCTGGTCGGCGATCCGCGCCATCACCGGGTCGTCGGTCGCGCGGTCGGAGAAGCGGATGATGCCGGCGGCAAGGGCGAATAGGTTGAAAACCCCGACGGTGGCGAGCAGCGCCAGCACACCGAGGATGTAGGGTTGCGCCTGGCTGCGGCCGATGATCACGAGCCAGACCGCCACCGCGACGATGCCGGCCGCGACCAGCAGCACCAGCAGGATGCTGCCGCTGCGCCGCGCCGGCCCGTGGGCCACGAACGGCTCGGCCGCAGGAGGATCGTTGCTATCGGCGGTCATCTGGAGAGACATGGCTCGTCTGCATCACGAAGGCGACCGGCCGGCCACCTCGCACCTGAGTGCCTGAATCGGACCCGAAAACGCAAGTCCATCAGGCGGCAATTTCGCAAGTTACGCGCATTTCAAGCGGTTTTCCGCCCTTTTACTTACGCTGGCCGGACAGGCCGCGCCTCAGCCGCATCACGTAGCCGATGATTTCGGCAACCGCATGATAGTGCTCGACCGGGATTTCCTTGTCGATGTCGACGGTCGCATAGAGCGCCCGGGCCAGCGGCACGTTCTCCACGATCGGAATGTCGTGCGCCTTGGCGATCTCCCTGATCTTGAACGCGAGGACGTCGACGCCCTTGGCGACGCAGATCGGCGCCGACATGCTGCGGTCATAGGCCAGCGCCACCGAATAGTGGGTCGGGTTGGTGATGATCACCGAGGCCTTCGGAACCTGGGCCATCATGCGCTTCCTGGCGCGCTGGACCCGCAACTGCTTGATCCTGCCCTTGACGTGCGGGTCGCCTTCCGACTGCTTGAACTCCTCCTTCATCTCCTGCAGCGACATCTTGTGACGCTCGTACCAGGTCCGGTACTGGAAGAAGTAGTCGGCGATCGCAACCGCGGCGAGGATCGCGACCACCGCCGCCATCAGGTGCACGGTCATGCCGGTGATGGCGGGCAGCAGCTCGGCCGGGTCGACCCGCAGGAACGATTCCATCCGCATCCGATCGGGCCACAGCACCATGACCATCACGGCGCCGAGCGCGATCAGCTTGAACAGGCCCTTCAGGAAGTTCGCCACGGCCTGCTTGCCGAACAGCCGCTTGAAGCCGGCGGCCGGCGAGATCTTGGAGAATTTCGGCTTCAGTTGCTCGCCCGACCACACCAGCTGATGCTGGATCATGTTGCCGGCGACCGCGGCCAGCGCCAGCATCAGGAACGGCACGCCGATCGCAGCGACCACGGCGTAGCCAAGCGTCTGGGTCAGCTGCAGCAGGCCGGCACCGTCGGTGCGGATCATCCATGAATTGGCGATCAGGTTGCGCAGCGGCATCAAGATGCCGCCCCCGATCGAGCCAGCGAAGGTCGACAGCACCAGCGTGGCGCCGGCGATCATGAACCAGGTGTTGACCTCCTGGCTCTTGACGACGTCGCCTTTCTCGAGGGCTTCGTCGAGGCGTTTTTGCGTAGGGTCTTCTGTTTTGTCTTCGGTATCGTCGGCCATTTCTGCTCCTGATTAGTTCATCGGAGCGAGCTGGCGCATGACGCCGTTGAAGTAGTCGAAATAGGTGCTCATCATCGCCGCGAGCACGGCGGCGAAGATCAGGAAGCCGACCATGATCGAGAGCGGCACGCCGACGAAATAGACCTGCATCTGCGGCATCAGCCGCGCCAACACGCCGAGCCCGATGTTGAAGACGAGGCCGAACACCAGGAACGGCGCCGACAGCTGCAGGCCGATCTTGAAGGCGGCGGAGAAGGCCGAGGTCGCGAGCGCGGCGACGTCGCCGGTCGGCATGATCTCGCCGGGCGAGAAGATCCGGTAGCTCTCGCTCAGCGCCGCGATCACGAGATAGTGGCTGTCGGTGGCGAACAGCAGCGTCAGGCCGAGGATGGTGAGAAAGTTGCCGACGATCTGGCCCTGCTGGCCCTGGGTCGGATCGACGGCGGTGACGAAGCCGAGGCCGAGCTGCTGGGCGATCACCGAGCCCGCGACGTTGAGCGCCGACAGCGTCACCCGCGCGGTGGCGCCGAGCACGATGCCGATGATGAGCTCATGCACCATCAGGACGCCGAGCGCGGAGATCGACGTCAGGTCGACATGGTAGGCGTTGCGATGCAGCGGCAGGATGATCAGCGTCAGCAGCAGCGCGATCGACAGCTTGACCCGCGCCGGGATGTTGCTCTCGCCGAAACCGGGCAGCAGCATCACCATCGCGCCCACGCGCGCGAAGACCAGCACGAAGATTGCGGCCAGCGCCGGCAGCAGGGAGACATCGATGCGCATGACCGCGGCATTAGTGCATCAACCGCCGATGATTCGCGATGAAATCCGCATCATGTGGCTACTAAGCGAGTCCGCCATGAACGGCAGCGCCAGCAGCAATGTGACGAAGATCGCGAGGATCTTCGGCACGAAGACCAGCGTCTGCTCCTGGATCTGGGTCAGCGCCTGGAACAGCGACACCACGACGCCGACCACCAGGCCGACCACCATCAGGGGCGACGACACCACCACGATGGTCCAGATCGCATCGCGCGCCACGTCGAGAGTTTCAGGGCCGGTCATTTTGGATTCTCGCTTGCTGGTTGTTCAGTCATTCCGGGGCGCGAAGCGAACCCGGAATCTCGAGATTCCGGGTTCTGGTCCTTCGGACCATCCCGGAATGACACCGTCGTCAAATCGGCATCTTCATGATGTCTTCGTAAGCCTGGATTACGCGATCGCGGACCGAGACCAGCGTCGACACCGCAACGTCGGTGTCGGCGACCGCGGTCACCACGTCCATCACATTGGCCTTGCCCGAGGCCATCGCCATGGTCTGCGCGTCGGATTTCTTGCCCGCTTCCAGCACGCTGCCGACCGAGTCCTTCAGCAGCGCGCTGAACGACGGGCCGGCGACGGCCTGCCCGCCCAGCCCGGCCTTCTCGGCGCCGCCGCGCTCCATCATCCTGGCGAGGCTGGCATAGGCATTGGCGGCGACTGTCGGTGTAGCCATGAGTTACGTTCCCTGTTCTTGTTGCGTCAGGACTTGAGGATGTCGAGCGTGCGCTGGATCATCCGCCGCGTCGCGCTGATGATGTTGAGGTTCGCCTCGTAGGAGCGCTGGGCGTCGCGCATGTCGGTCATTTCGACCATCGCATTGACGTTCGGATATTTGACGTTGCCGGAGGCGTCCGCTGCCGGATTGCCCGGCTCGTGCTTGACGCGGAATGACGACTGGTCGGGGCGAATCCGGCCGAGCGTCACGACCTGGGCGTCGAGCGTGCGATCGAGCGCCGAGGAGAAGGTCGGCACCTTGCGGCGATAGGGATCGCCGCCCGCGGTCTGCGCGGTCGAATCGGCGTTGGCGATATTTTCCGAGATCACCCGCATCCGCCCCGCCTGCGCCCGCAGGCCAGAGGTCGCGATGCTCATCGAGCGGGCGAAATCGCTTGTTCCGTCTGCCATGGGATCCTCCCGCCGCCGTTAAATGGCCTAGCCCTTGCCGATCGCGGTCTTCAGCAGATGCAGGCTCTTGCTGTAGAGCGAGGTGGCGGCGGCGAAGTCCATCTGGTTGGCCGACACTTTCAGCATCTGCTCCTCGAGATTGACCGCGTTGCCGGCCGGGCGGGTCTGGAACCCGCTCCTGCCGCGATCATTGTCGAAAGTGTCCGGCGCGCCGGACGCCGCCATATGGGTGGCGCTGGTCTGCATCATCGGCAGCGTCCCCATGCCGGCGCCGACGGTTGCGCCGCCCTTGTCGAACGTCGGCTCGACCAGGTCGCGCGGCCGGAAGTTCGGCGTGTCGGAATTGGAAATGTTCTCGGCGAGCACCCGCTGGCGCTCCTGATGCCACTGCATCTTGGTGCGCAACGCCGACAGGATCGGGAGATCGTTCATGGCCATCGCGGCGGCTCCGTTAACCTCTTGGACGCCCATGGGCCTTCCGAGGTAGGCAGAATTTGCCCGGTGTATGGTTAACGGGTGGTTAAAATATCCGATGGAGCCGTGGAGAACGCCGCAACGGCGGCCGGCGAGCGCATTTTCGCCACGAATGCTGCGTTAACCAGCACAAACCAAGACAGCGTGGGGCGCTGAGAAGTCGTTTTGGGACAAGCGATTCTTGGTTTATTAATAGAACAATGGGCTGCAAGCCGCTGGGAATTAAGAAATAAGGCGAATCTCGGGCGCGATTCGCTGGCGCAAACCACATCTATCAATCCGCGCTCGTTGATGGCGGAAGCTGAGGAAGGCCACGATGGCCGGGGACTCCAATATGCAGGTCATTACATTCGTCTTGGCATTCGTTGTCGTGCTGGCGCTGATCGGCGTCACCGCATGGCTCGTTCGCCGCTTCGCCGGAAACCGCCTCGGCGCCAATGCCAACCGTGGCCGCATGCCGCGCCTGGCGGTGATCGACGCCGCCGCCGTCGACGGCCGCCGCCGCCTGGTGCTGGTCCGCCGCGACAATATCGAGCATCTGCTGATGATCGGCGGCCCGACCGACATCGTCGTCGAGCCGAACATTGTGCGGGCCATGCCCGGCCGCGATCAGATGTCGAGCCGCCCCGCAGTTGCGCCCGAGGCTGCGCTGCCGCGCGCAGCACCGCTGCCGGATGCGGCCTGGAACGAGAGCGAAGCCGCCCGCTCCGACGCGTTCGAGCTTCCCGAGCCTGAGCCGGCGCCGCGTCCGGCGCGCCCCTCCTTTGCCGACGAACTGCGCCGGCCCCCGCCGCCGCTGGCCGAGCGTCGCAGCGATCCGCTTGCCGGCTTCACGCCCGAGCGCGGCGAGCCGCGGCCCGATCCGATGCCGCCGCGCCTGCCGCCGCGCTCCGAGCCTGCCATCCCGCGCCCGCCGCGCGCGGCCGAGCCGCCGAAGGCACCGCCGCCGCTGCGCGCGCCCGAGCGCGCCGTGACGCCGCCGCCTCCCCCGGCTGCGCCGCCGGTTGCAACCCAGTCACCTCCGCCTCCGCCGCCGGCATCGAATGCCGATGCCAATCTCGCCGAGATGGCGCAGCGACTCGAGGCGGCGCTGCGCCGCCCGACCGGCGCCGGCGAAACCGTCGCGCCGCCGGTTGCGCCCGAGGCGCCGCCGGTGCGTGCCCCGCGCAGCGAGCCGCCCGCCCCGCCCGCAGGCGGACCGAAGAGCGGCTTCGAGAATCTCGAGGACGAGATGGCCTCGCTGCTCGGCCGACCGAAGAATCCTTCGTGAGATCGGGGACAGTCCCGCGTAGAGTTTTTTTCATCGCTGTCCTGATCGCCGCCGGATCCTTCGCTGGTCCGGCGATGGCGCAGGACATCAGCATCAACCTCGGCGGCGGCAATGGCGGCGTGACCGAGCGCGCGATCCAGCTGATCGCGCTGCTCACGGTGCTGTCGATCGCGCCGTCGATCCTGGTCATGATGACGTCGTTCACGCGCATCGTGGTGGTGCTGTCGCTGCTGCGCACCGCGCTCGGCACCGCCACCGCGCCGCCGAACTCGGTGATGATCGCGCTGGCGATGTTCCTCACCGCCTTCGTGATGGAGCCGGTGCTGCAGAAATCCTATGACGACGGCATCAAGCCGCTGGTCGCCAACCAGATCGGCGTCGAGGAGGCCTTGCAGCGCGCTTCGGTGCCGCTGCGCGGCTTCATGCAGAAGAACGTGCGCGAGAAGGACCTGAAGCTGTTCATGGATCTCTCCGGCGAGCCGCCGCCGGCGACGCCCGAGGAGATGTCGCTGCGCATCCTGGTGCCGGCCTTCATGATCTCCGAGCTGAAGCGCGCCTTCGAGATCGGCTTCCTGTTGTTCCTGCCGTTCCTGATCATCGACCTCGTGGTCGCCTCGGTCCTGATGTCGATGGGCATGATGATGCTGCCGCCGGTGGTGGTCTCGCTGCCGTTCAAGCTGATCTTCTTCGTGCTGGTCGACGGCTGGGCCTTGGTCGCCGGCAGCCTGGTGCAGAGTTACGGGGGGTAGCGCCCTGCGAAACATTCATGGCCCGTCGGCTGGATCGGCCGTGCCGTTGCACTATCATGCGCGGCATCGCATCCAGGGAGCCGTGCCGTGCAGCAGCCATTCGACCGCGCCGCAGAAGATCTCGGCAACGCCATCCATCTCGAGCATGTCAACGTGCAGGTGCCCGACCAGCGCCTCGCCACGCTGTTCTATGTGGCCGGCATCGGGCTGACCCGCGATCCCTATCTGATGGTCTCCGACAGCAACATGTGGGTGAATGCCGGCCGCAGCCAGTTTCATCTGCCGAGCGGCAAGCCGCAGGTGCTGCGCGGTCACACCGGCATCGTGATCGCCGGACGGCAGGCCTTGCTCCAGCGGCTTGCCGCAGTCGCGCCCAAGCTCGAAGGCACCGCGTTCAGTTATCGCGAGCACAACGATCACGTCGAGGCCATTTGCCCCTGGGGCAACCGCCTGCGCTGCTACGAACCCGACGCGAAGCGGTTCGGCCGCATCGCGCTCGGCATGCCCTATGTCGAATTCGCCGTGCCGCGCGGCACCGCCGAGGCGATCAGCCGGTTCTATCCGGAGATCATGGGCATCCCGGCCCGCGTTGTGAACGGCGACGGGGTCGTCGCGCGGGCAAAAGTCGGCAAGGACCAGTATCTGCAATTCCGCGAGAGCGACGAAGCGCAGGGCGAGTTCGACGGCCATCACGTCCAGATCTACATCGCGGATTTCTCGGGCCCCTACAAGCGGCTGCGCGAGCGCAATCTGGTCTCGCGCGAGGACAACCAGTATCAGTATCGCTTCTGCGACATCGTCGATCCCGCCAATGGCCGGCATCTGTTCACGATCGAGCACGAGGTGCGCAGCGCGACGCATCCGATGTATCTGCGGCCGCTGGTCAACCGCAATCCGGCGCAGACCAACCGCACCTTCGCCAACGGCTACGACCAGGCGCCATGGGCGATGGGGCCTGACCAGTATGATGGGTGAGCCGAGCGCTCCCCACCGCGACATCATCAGCAATCCCAGCCACGAGACCACATGCTTCCCTCCCAGCGCCATCTGTTCGAGATTCCTCGCGAGGTCTGCTACCTGAACTCGGCATCCTACAGCCCGCTGCCGCTGAAGACGCTCGACGCCGGCCGCGCCGCGGTCGGACGCAAGGGCCAGCCCTGGACGATCGATGCCGGCTTCGCCGGCCGCCAGCATGAACGCGCCCGCGCCGCGGCGGCACGCCTGATCAACGCCGATGCGAACGACATCGCACTGATCCCGGCGATCAGCTACGGCATAGCGACCGTGGCGAAAGCGCTGACGATTCCGCGCGGCACCCGCGTCGTGGTGCTGGAGAACGATCACTCCTCGCCGGTGCTGGAATGGCACGTCCGCGCCGAGGCGCAGGGTTTTGTCGTCGACACCGTGCGGCAGCCCGCCGACGGCGACTGGACGTCGGCGGTGCTGGCAACGATCGAGCGACCAGGCGCCCCGCCGGTCGGCCTTGCCTCGATCTCGTCGGTGCACTGGTCGGACGGCGGCTTGATCGACGTCGACAGGATCCAGGCGGCGCTGCAGCGGCACGGCGCAATGTTCGTCATCGATGCGACTCAGAGCGTCGGCGTCGTGGCGATGGATGTGAGACGACTTGATCCGGATGCGGTGATCTTCCCGACCTACAAATGGCTGATCGGCCCCTACGGCCGCGCCTTTCTCTATGTTGCCAAACGTCATCAGAACGGTGTGCCGCTGGAGCAGACCTCCGCCGGCCGCCGTGACGTCAATTCCGAGAACCCGGTCTATTTCGGCGATCTCGGCTATGTCGACAACGCCCGCCGCTACGACATGGGCGAGCGCGATCATTTCATCACCCTCGAAATGGCCTCGATCGGCATGGAGATGATGGCGGAATGGGGTGCCGCGGCCGTCAGCGCGCGGCTCGCGATGCTGAACCAGCGGATCGCCGATGGCGTCCGTGATCTCAACCTCAACATGCTGGCGCCGAGCCTGCGCGCGCCGCATATCCTGAGCCTCGGCATGGCCGGCGGCATTCCGAAGGAGTTGATCGCGCGGCTCGCCGCCGAGAACATCCACGTCGCGCTGCGGCTGGGGCGGATGCGGATCTCGCCGCACGTCTTCAACGACGAGGCCGATGTCGACCGCCTCGTCGCTGTGTTGACGAATTCGCTGCGCGGTTAGCGCGACTTACGGCCCAGGGCGACGGCGCTGACCAGTTCGAGCGCCAGTGCCGTGGCCACGCCCGCCGCGCCGATCACGAACAGCAGCGCGTAGTCGCCGCCGCTGCGCGCGAACAGCCAGGACAGGCCATAGGCGCCAGCCGCCTGGAACAGCGCGAAGGTGGTGGTGGCCTGCGCCCAGGCGGAGCGCTGGCTCACGGCCGAATGCGGGATCAGTTCGTGGATGCGGCCGATCACCAGCGGCACGATGCCGGGTGTGAAACCGCCGACGATCAGGCTCGACGCGATCAGCGCGGCAGGCGACGTGGTCACAGCAGGGATCGCGACCGCGACGGCCTCGATCAGGAACGCCACGCGCAACGCCGCAGCGAAGCCGGCGCGATCGGCGAGATGTCCGGTCAAGAGCGGCCCGACCACGGCGCCGATGCCGTACAGCACCCAGTAATACGATCCCGCAGGAATCCCCTGCCCGAGACCGCGGGCGACGAAATCGACCAGGAACACCATGTGCGGCACCAGCGCCAGCGCGTTGAGGCCGTACTCCACGCACAACGCGATCACCAGCGGCGAGCGCGTGCCATGCGACACCACGTGCGGCTCGGCTGCACCATGCGCGGCAGGCACGTCCGTCGGCCACGCCTTCCAGCTGATCGCGGTCAGCAGCGCCGACAATACGCCAAGACCATACCAGGCTTGCTTGACGCCCTGCTGCAGCAACAGCGGCACCAACGTGCCGGACGCCGCGACGCCGAGGCCGACGCCGGCGAAGATCACGCCGCCGATCAGGCCACGCTTGCTGGGGGCGGTATGCGGCAGGATCGCGGTCGCCGCCAGCACCATGATCACGCCGCCGCTGATGCCGGCGAGGAAACGGAGGCCGAAGAACCAGATGAAGGAGATCGGTACCGCGCAGGCGAAGCAGGTGATCGCGGCGAGCCCCATCATGCCGCGCAGCGCCCATACCGAGCCGATCCGCGCGCCGAGGTCGCGGGCGATCAGCGCACCGGCGAGATAGCCGGCCAGGTTGGCGGCGCCGAGATAGACCGCTTCCGCCGGCGTGAACCACTTTGCAGCGATCAGTGCCGGGATCAGCGGCGTATAGGCAAAACGCGCGAGCCCAAGCCCGACCAGTGAGGCGCACAGCCCCGCGACGGCGAACAGCCACAGCGGCCCGCCTGTATCGCGCTGCGGCCCGGCGTGATGGCGCCTGTCACGATCGACATTGGTTGACATGGACATCGCAGTAGGCCCTCCGGCCATTCGTGAAAAATGATTAGTTGCGATCGCAGCAATCGGTTGCAGCGATCACCGCATCTCTCCCGATCGGGGAGAGATGCTCGTTTCGCTTGGGCCAAGGCCATCGCGCTCGTCAGTGACCGGCGCTCTGGCCGCCGTCGACATGCAGGATTTCGCCGGTGACGAAGCCTGCGGCTTCCAGAAACAGCACCGCGTCGACGACGTCCTTCATCTCGCCCATGCGGCCGACCGGATGCAGCTTGGCCAGGAAATCGTGAGTCTCCGATGCGTGCATCGGCGTCTTGATCACGCCGGGCGCCACCGCATTCACGCGGATGCCCCTGGCGGCATATTCGATCGCGAGCGACTTTGTCGCGGCATTCAGGCCGCCCTTGGTCAGCGAGGCCAGCACCGAGGGAACATTGCTGTTGGCATGATCGACCAGGCTGGTCGTGATCTGCACGATGTGCCCGGAGCCCTGCTTCACCATCTCCTTCGCGACGCGGCGGGTGATGTAGAAGAAACCGTTAAGATTGGTGGCCAGGATCGAGGCGTAATCCTGATCGGCATAGTCGGTGAACGGCTTGGCGATAAAGATGCCGGCATTGTTGACCAGCGTGTCGATGCGGCCGAAGCGCCCAAGCGCCTGCTTGACGATACGGTCGGCCACTTCGGGATCGCCGATGTCGCCGGCGACGGCTAGCACGTCATTGTCAGTCGACGGCTTGATGCTGCGGGAGTTGGCGACGACGCGATAGTTGCGGTCGCGATAGCCCTTGACGATCGCCTCCCCGAGGCCCTGCGACGCCCCGGTGACGATTGCGACCTTTTGCTCTGCACCCATGGTCTCTCTCCATCTGCTGCTGAAGCGACCCAGCGCCGCCTCGATGGAGAGCAAACTAGATAGAACCGATTTTCGTGCGAATGCACGCTATTCGGCAGACACTCTTCCGCGGCGCGAACGACTGGCCCGGCTGGCCTCGCGGGACAGCCGCTCGAAATAGCGCTTCAGCCGCGGCGTTGCGAAATCGACAAAGGCGCGCACCTTCGGCACGTCGAAGCGACCCTGCGGCGCCAAGAGATGCACCGGCAGCGGCGGAGGCTCGTCGCCAGCAAGCAGGATCTGCAGCCGCCCGTCACGGATTTCCTCGGCGAGGTGGTACGAGAACAGCCGCGTGATGCCATGCCCTTCGCTGGCCGAAGCGACCGCGGCCCGCACCGTGTTGACAACTAGCCGCGGCGCGAACTGCACCGCGCGCGCGACCTTCGACTTCGCGGCCGGAGGAAAGCTCCAGGATTCGAGCCCGAAATGCGTCATCGCGATGATCTGGTGTTTCGCGAGATCACCAGGCTCGCCGATCACCGGGTGCTGCGCGAGATAGCCGGGCGAGGCCGCGACCACGCGGCGAACCTCCCCAACCTTGATCGCGATGAAACTGGAATCGGCGAGATGGGCGATGCGCAGCGCAACGTCGATGCCCTCGTCGATCAGGTTGACGGTGCGATCGAGCATCACAAGCCGCACCGCCACGGCGGGATAGTCCGTCATGAACGCATCGAGCACCGGCCGTAGCACGTCCTCGCCGACGACGACCGGCGCCGTGATGGTCAGCGTGCCGCGCGGCGCAGCCCGCTCGCCGCCGGCCGAGATGTCGGCCTCCTCGAGCTCGCTGAGAATACGGCGGCACGCCACGGCATAGCGCTGTCCGGCATCGCTCAGCTTCAGCGACCGCGTGGTGCGATGGAGCAGCTCGGCGCCGACATGATGCTCGAGGAAGGCGATCGCCCGGCTGACCGCCGCCGGCGAGCGCCGCAGCTTCCGTCCCGCACCGGCAAGGCTGCCCTCGTCGACCGCCGCGACGAAGACCCTCATGGCGTCGATGCGGTCCATCGCCCCTCCCCTGCTTCGCGGCAGCCGCTAACCTTTCACGTCATACTGCTTGCTGAGGTGGTCGCCGATCTGCACCAGCATCGCCACGCATTCGGGATAGCCGGGCCTTGCCACCGTGGCCTCGCTGGCGCTGGCGCGGAATTCCCAGCTGTCGCCGTCGCGCAGCACGGAGATGTCGATGCCATCGGGACAATCGGCGTGGACCTTCAGCTCATCCCGCGCCATCGCGATCAGTTCGGCTTCGGTCTTGATCGGCTTGCTCATGTGACGACGTCCTCCCGGCTGGCGACATCAGCCATGGTTGCCGATTTGGCGGCGGAATGTCGAGAGGACGAGCGCGATCACGGCCTCTTGCAATTGACAAATCGCACCGCTCCGGCGAACATTCCACCGGGTCGATACTACCCGCCGCTTGCACCCCGCCCGGGAACGGTGAATGTATCAAGCCAGTTTCAGGCTTCCTTTGCCCGCACGAACGGGTCAGCAACGCAAGCCCCTGACGCTTTTCCGTTCGTCGATGCAAAGGTTGACCCCATGCGCGACTTCCGTGATGCCAAGGCCATGGCGCAGACGCTGCGCGAAGCGCTGGCCGCCAAATCGATCCCCCTCACCCACAGTGACAGCCTGGAGCTGATCGCCAGATTGTTCGGTCAACGCGACTGGAACACGCTGGCAGCGCGGATCCAGGCCGCCGGGCCGCCAAGCATGTCGGCCCAGGCTGCAGACCCCGCTGGAGAATCGCCTCCGATCGCGGCCAGACAGGAGATCGCCGTCGATCCAGCAACATTCGACAGCTATTCCGGATTCTACCAGCTCAACGACCGCGCCGTATTCACGGTGACGCCCGATGGACATCATCTGGTGATGCAACTCACCGGACAGCGCTCGGTGCGGTTCTTTGCGGCGAGCGCAACCGAATTCTTCGCCAAGATTGTCGATGCGCAGGTCAGCTTCGTTGTCGGACCGGACGGACGCGCCAGTTCGCTGGTTCTGCATCAGAACGGCAACGACATTGCCATGGCGCGTATCGACGCCGCGACGGCAACGAAGATCGCCGATCAGACGGCGGAGCGCGTCAAGAACCAGTCGGCTAGTCCGGGAACCGAGGCTGCGCTTCATCGCCTGATCGATGGAATCGCATCGGGGAATCCCGATTACACCGAGATGAGCCCGGCGCTGGCGGCGGCCACCCGCAAGCAGATGCAGTGGCTTCAGCCCCTCGCGGACCTCGGCAATATCCGGTCGATCCGCTTTCTCGGTGTCGGCGAGCAAGGCGAAGATGTCTACAGCGTGAAGCACGCCAACGGCGCCGCACACTGGCGTATCGCGCTCGACGCGAAGGGGATCATCTCAACCGCGTGGGTGACGCCCGGACCGTAAGCTGCCACGCCGTCACTGCGCCGCGCTGGCGCGGCGCTCGCTTTTGATCGCCGGCCGCGCGCTCACCGGCGCGGCCTGCGGCTTGTCGGGCACCGATCCGGTCGTGACCGGATCGGGCAGCGGCGCGCGGGCGGTGGCGTCGGGGAAGCGGGTCTTCATCTCGCGGATGAAGCCGTCGAGCGTGTCGACGCTGGCGGCCATCCGCGCGATCTGGGCGAATTCGGCGCTCGAGGTCGCGACCGGCTTGCTGGCCGCATCGAACGCCAGCCTGTCGGCATCGCCGGACATCAGCGGCGCGTATTTCTCGCGGAACCGGGACAGCCCGATGGCATCCTCGGCGAGCGCGTAGCCCACCACGGCGCGGATGACGTCGGCCTTCTCGCTCGCATTGAGCGGGGTGAAGTCGCGCCAGCGGTCGCCGTAATAGAGCTCGATCTGCTCGGAGGCCTCGCGCCAATGCCGCGACGCCCAGTAGATGTCCGACCGCAGCCGGATCGCCTCGCGGCCGGTGATGTTGGAGATGATGTCGAGCGCGAGGTCATGGCGGCCGACGTCGCTCTGCGCGCGCGCCTCGAGCAGCAGCCGCTGCTGGCGCAACTCGCCGGAGAGGTCCGCGATCCGGGTCGATCGCAGCGCGCCGATGGCGCGGTCGGGCTTGCGGTTCATCAGATAGACCATCGCAAGCCGCGCGGCGACCTGGGCGCGCGCCGCACCTTCGAGCCGCTTGTCGACCTGGTATTGCAGCAGGTCGGCGGCCTGGTCGAGCAGATCGACGCCGACGAGACGGTCGGCGAGCCGGCGGATCATCTCGTCGCCGCGGCGGCCGATCGGCGTCAGCTCGCGATATTCGTAGAAGGTGCCGAGCGCATCGATCGGCGCCATCTCGTCGCCCTTCGGACCGAGATAGAGCTGCACGAACAGCGCCGAGGCGGCATCCTGCGCCTGGCGCGATTCCGGCGCGTTCGGTTGCAGCCGGGTCGCCGCACGCGTCACCGCGAAGGCGTCGGCATAGCGCGCGCTCTCCACATAGATCTTCGACAGCTCATAGAGCGTCTTCAGCTCGATATTGTCGCCGCGCCACATCATCGACAGCAGCTCGAGCTCTTTCAGCACATCGTCGCGGCCGATCTCGCCGCGCTTCTGCTTGAGCAGCGTCTCGAGCAGCTTGCCCTCGGCGGCGGCCTGGCGGTCGGCCGAATTGGCGGCGAAGCGGTAGGCGTCGAGCGCATCTTTCTCCTGGCCGAGCGCCTCGGCGAGCCGGCCGCGCAGCACGGCCGCCGCAGGCTTGAGCGCATCGGGGACGCCGACCACATCGAGATCGCTCTTGCGACGCGCGGCGCCGGCATAGTCCTTGACCTCGAGCGAGGCCTTCATCGAGTCCATGGTGACGATGCGCTGCAGGTCCGGCGGCAACGTCGCGACCGCGAATTCGGCATTCTTGAATTTCTCGCGCGCCTCGGGCCATTTGCCCTCGCGGGCGAAGGCGAGCCCTTTCCACAATTGGGAATCATAACCGTTGCCGATCACGGGATTGGCGAGATCCTTGATCCCGCGCTCCGGGTGCCCGATCAGGATGCTGGCGACCGCGTGCACCATCACCACGGACGCCGTCTCGCTGCCGCGCTTGCTCTCGGACAGGATCAGATTGGCGACGCCGTGGGCTTCCTGGTACATGCCCCGCGCCATGTAGAATTCGGCAAGATCGAGCCGCGCCTGCGGCAGCTGCTCGGCATTGGCGGTCGACATCGCGCCGATCAGGCCGTCGAGCTGCTTGAGGAAATTCTCCGACTGGTTCCTGCGCCACTCGTCCGGATCGAACAGCGGCTTCACCGCCGCGGTGGCGCGCTCGGCGGCGACGTCGGCCGACGACAGCGTCAGGCCGCCGGGCCGGCCCAGCATCACCTTGTCGGCGCCGACCTCGGCCTTGACGTCATCCGCATTCGGATGAACCACGACGCCGTGGATCGATTCCAAGAGCGACAGCTCGACGAAGTCCTGCCGCTTGATGATGCCGCGGGTCGGCGGCGGCGCGGTCACGACCCAGAGCGTATCGCCGGCATCGGGATCGACCAGTTTGTGCAGCAGGCCGGGATTGGCGAGCGGCACGCTGACATTGGCGAGCGAGGGCTCCGAGATGTTGCGCATCACCGTGAGCGGCAGCGGCGGCTTCTGCACCCGGTCGGCAAAGGTCAGCGTCCAGCTCACACCGCGCGAGCGGTCGTCGCTTTCCAGCGACGGCATCTGCGGCCGGTTGAGGCGGAAGCGCACCGCCTGCCCCTTGTCCAGCGCAATCCGGCTGACATCGGAGATCAGCGCGCCGCCCTTGGCGCGGATCGGATCGACATCGATCGCATCAGCCGTGTCGAACACCATCCACACCGTGTCGGCGCGGCGGAACAACGCCGCCGGCGTTGCACCCGGGAATGAGAAGGTCACCCGCAGCCCGTCGCTGTCGCGCTGGGCGTCGACCGCAGGAGCGGCGCTGGCGCGAGCTGCGGCAGGCGACGGCACAGCATCAGGCTTCGGCGCGTCCATCACCGGCGCGGCTGCGACAGTGGGCGCCGGCTTCGGCGCTTCGCTCGCGGTCGGCTTGGTCTGCTGCTCCGCAGCGCCGGCGCTGCCCTCGCGCGATGCGGCCGGCGCGGCCGCAGTCTCGACGTCGGCCGCCGGGGCCGCTGCGATCTTCGGCAGCTCGGCATTGGGCAGCTCGGATCGCGGCGCGTCGGTTTTGGCAGGCGCCGCGACGGGTTGCTCGGGTGTGGCCTGCTCTGATTTGACCGGCTCGGATTGCGCCGGCTCGGATTTCACCGGCTCCGCTTTGGCTTGCTCGGGCTTGATCTCGATCCTGGCTTGCTGCGCAATGCTTTCCGATGTGACCGGCGCGATCGCAGCAGTGCCCTTCTTGCCGCGCGGCGTGGGCAGCAGCGAGCTCAGCGGAGGCTTGGCCGCCTGCTGTTGCTCGTTCTGCTGGAAGGCGACATCGACGATGTAGTTCTTCTCGTCGCGGAACGAATGCACGTCGACATCGCCGATCAGCGTGACATCGACCGCCGAGGTGTCGGTATCGGCGCGCGCGCTGATCGAAGCGACGTTCGGCGGCGCGGCGACCTTGGCGTCGGCAAGATCGAAGGTCAGGACGGAGTTGAAGGACAGCGTCAGCTTCTGCTCGTTCAGCACCGAGGAGACGCTGACCCCGTCGGGAACCTCGAACACGAAACGCACGAAGGTCGGCTGCACCAGCGCGCGGACCCGGATCGGGGGTTTCTTCTTGGCGGCGTCGGCCGCGCGCTGGATGCGCAGCAACCGCTCCGCAGCACGGGCGCGCTCCGCAAGTTCCCGGATCACCTCCTGCGGCAGCGACGGCGGCGGGCCGGTCCAGCTGTCGGGCAGGAAGTCGACGAAGATGCGTTCGCCGGCGGTCATGGTGTTGACGGTGACGCGGCGCGCCAGCGACAGACGGATCGCCGAACCATCCGGATCGCGGCGGGCAGCGCCGACGTAATCGGGCACCGCATCGGACACTTGCTCGACGGGGATATCGACCGGCCGCTTGAAGCGGATCACGATGATCGAGCCGGCGGTCGTGACCTCCGATTCGACATCCTCCTTCAGCTTCAGCACCAGCCTTGCATAGCCGTTCGCGGCAGAGAATGTCGCCTCACCCGGCACCGGGTCTTCGGCCCGCGCCGCGGTCGAATATGTCAGGGTGGTGAGAGCAAGGCCGGTGGCGAGCAGGCATAGCCGTGCGGTCCGCGCCCAGGCGCGGCCTAGCGACCATGTTCCAGCGGCAGCCGTTCGCGCCATCTCGAAACGTCTTCTCGGACTCAAGCCATATCAGCGCAAAGCGCCCTCGCCCACGCGTCCCGATCTTGGATCGGGCGGCGTTAAGGAGCTGTTAACGACAACGGATTGCGAATACGGAGGGTACGTAATGTTTTGCAGGTCCGTCATTCCGGCGCGCGCCCCTTGGTGCGAGCTCGGAATCCATTGGCCCGCAGGCTTTCTGGATGAATGGATTCCGGGTTCTCGCTCTGCGAGCCCCGGAATGACGATCGTGAAGGGCCAACGCCCCCTCAATTGGTCTTCGGCGCGAGCATCTTGCCTTCGATCTTGGGGAGATCGTCTGTCGAGGCCGACTTGTCGCCGCCGGCGCGGCGGGCGAGTTCGACGGTGAGGCGTTCGGCCGCCTCGGGCTGCATCAGGCCGAGGATGTCGGACATCTTGCGCGGCTGGATCTGCGAGGCGATCTGGTAGAGCACGCCCATCTCGAGCCGGTCGAACACCTTGGCGGCGTCCTTCGGCTTCATGTTCTCGTACATGGTGACGATGCCCTTGAAGCGCGCCGCCTCGGCTTCCGCCTTGGCCGCCGCATCGGCATTGGCCTTGGCATCGTTGGCCTTGGCTTCCTCGACCTTGGCCTCGATGCGCTTCTCGGCCGTCTTCAACAGGCCTTCGCGGATATCGACCTCGCGCGCGCGCTGCTCGAGCTCCTGACGGCGCGCCTGCAGCCGTTCCAGGATCGCGCGCTCGGACGCCGAGACCTGCGGCGGCGCGTCCAGATTGACCGGCACACCGTCGGGCTTGGCCAGCTCCGCCGCCGGGGCGACGGGCTTCGGTGCCTCGTCCTTCTTGGCATCCTTGTGCTCGACCGATCCCGTGATGTCGCCAGGATCGGCCTTCGACCTGCTGTCAACCACCGCCTTGCTGGCGCCGGGGAAGTTGAAGTTCTGCTGCGCCCAGGAGGGGCCGGCTGGCGCGTCCTCGGCAAAGACGTAACCGCCATCGAGCACGAGGCCCGCAACCTTCAGCACCATCAGGCCGAAGATCGCCACCAGCACCACGGGCATCACTCTGATGTCACGAAGCAACTTCATGCAGCGAGGCCGCCGGCCCTCCTGCGCTCGGTGAAGGCTTCAGCCGCCGCGGCCACTGCGCGCGCGGCCGAAACCCTGGGCGCCGGCGCGGCCGGTGCAGCGGCGGCCGCTGCCGGCGCGCGCGCGGCGGGCTCGGCCGGCCGCGCGGCGAGCGCGATCTTGGAGAGCCGGCGCACCACGCCATCGCCTTCCGCGAGTTGGTTCTTCAGCTGCGCCGACATCTGCGTCGCTGCGTCGAGCTGGTTGCCGAGGTTCTCGTTGACGTCGCGCACCGCGTGCTTCAGGCCGCCGATCGCCCGCTCGGCGATCTCGGTCGCGGTGATCAGTTCGGCGATCGTCGCCTTCAGCGAATGCTCGTCCGCCTTCAGCCGCTGCAGCCGCTTGTTGAGCAGCCAGCAATAGCCGATGGTGAGCATCAGCAGCACGGCTACCAGACTCTCGATTGCCAGTCCAAGCACATGACTCATGGTGCCTCCATCATCTTGGTCCGCTCGTCCGCCTTCTCGAACATCGCGAAGGTGGTTTGGGGTTTACGCAAATTCTTGGTGACGCGGATCGCGACCCGGTCGCCGACGCGGCCCATGCGGCCTTCCGTTAGCGTGACGTTGCCGCAACGGACCGAGACCAGCGCGTCGGAGCGGATGTCCAGCGGCAGCGTATCGCCGACCTTGAGCTTCATCAGTTCCTTCAGCGGGATGTCGGCCTCGTACAGCACCGCGTCGACCGAAATCTCGGCCTGCGCCACCTCGGTGGCGAAATGGCCTTCCCAGATCGGATCGCGGCCGAATTTTTCACCCATGAACATCTGCAACAGCACGTTGCGGATCGGTTCGATGGTGGCGTAGGGCAGCAGCAATTCGACGTTGCCGCCGCGGTCTTCCATGTCAATGCGCAGCCGCACCAGGATCGCGGCATTGGCCGGGCGAGAGATCGCGGCAAACCGCGGATTGGTCTCGAGCCGGTCGATGGTGAAGGTCACCGGCGACAGCGGCCGGAACGCCTGCTCGGCATCCGACAGCACCACCTCGACCAGCCGCTTCACCAGATTGGTCTCGATCGTGGTGTAGGGCCGGCCCTCGATCTTGAGCTGGGTCTGGCCGCGGCGGCCACCGAGCAGCACGTCGATCATCGAATAGATCAGGTTGGAATCGACCATGGCGAGGCCGAAATTCTCCCACTCCTCCGCCTTGAACACGGAAAGCACCGCCGGCAGCGGGATCGAGTTCATGTAGTCGCCGAACCGCACCGAGGTGATGCGATCGAGCGAGACCTCGACGTTGTCGGAGGTGAAGTTGCGCAACGACGTCGTCATCAACCGCACCAGGCGGTCGAACACGATCTCGAGCATCGGCAGACGCTCGTAGGACACCATCGCGGAATCGATGATGGCGCGGATGCCGGAATGATCGTCGAGGCTGACATCGCCGACCGTGAAGCCGAGGAGATTGTCGATCTCCTCCTGCGACAGCACCCGCTCGCCATTGGTATTCTTGCCGCCGAAATCGCGGCTGCCGTCCTCGACCATGGCGGCCCATTGCAGCGCCATGTTCTCGGTGAGCTCGTTCTTGGCGGCCTCCGCCGCGGCCGCCGCGGGATCCTCGGAATCGAGCGAGGCTTCCCATTGGGCCGCAATGGCGTCCTGGTCCATCTGGTCGTTGCCGGCCATGGCTTTACATCCACCCCGTCACTGGATCACGACTTCCTTGAACAGCACCGCGTTGACCTGGTTGGGCGCCAGCGCGAGGTTGACGCGCTTGGTCAGCTCCTCCTTGAGGCGGAACAAGCCGGCCGAGCCGTTGAGATCGCTCGGGCGCAGCTCGCGCATATAGGTCTGGAACAGGTCGGTGACGCGCGGCAGCGCCGGCTTGATCGCCTCGACCTGCTTCTCTTCCTTGATCTCGAGCACCAGCTTCAGCTTGAGATATTGCACGCGCTCGCCGGGCGCGCCGACCAGATTGACCAGCATGTCGGGCACGTCGACGAAGCTTGGCGGCTTCGGCGGCGGCGCTTCGGCGTGCTGCTCCTCGCCGTGGCCGCGCATGAAGAAGAACCAGCCGCCGGCGCCCGCGCCGAGCACGAGGAGGCCTGCGACGGCAATGATCAGCTTGAGCTTGCCCTTCTTCGGAGCGGCCGCGCCCTCGCCGCTGTCCGTCTTTTCCTCGTCCGCCATCGTCCGCCCGCTTCATCCCAGAGGATGCGAACGCGATTTGCCCCAGCTTTGGCTTGAAGACGCGATACAAAGGCCGCCGGCGCGCACGCGCCCCACTGCCGGCAACGCTACGGTAATAATGGTTAACGGAAGCTTAGGATTTACCATCCACTAGGAAAAAACTGCCGGGCAAACATGGTCAACAAGACCTTTCTGCCGCCCTGCGCCGGCTCCGGACAAACACCTAAGCCATTCAAACATCTGACTATTCCAAGTTGGCACGGCTTTCGCTGAGAGGCTGGCGTGGCCCGAGGGTTTGGGAGAACCCAATGGTTACCGACGGTCCGGCGTGAAGGTTTGGGAGAACCTGCATCCGGATCACCTCACAGGGGAGAACCACCGATGCAGAATACGCTTCTGGTCGGACTATCGAAGCAGATGGTGCTGGAACGGCAGATGGATGTCGTGTCCAACAACATCGCGAACATGAACACCAACGGCTACAAGGCCGATCAGTCGCTGTTTGCGGAATACCTGTCCTCGAACGCGCATGAGGACAATTTCGCGGGCACCGACCGCCGCGTCTCCTTCGTGCAGGACCGCGCCACCTTCCACGACTTCTCGCAGGGCCCGACCGAAGAGACCAAGAACCCGCTCGACGTCGCGATCGACGGCAACGCCTTCCTGGTGGTGCAGACGCCGGGCGGTGAGCGCTACACCCGCGAAGGCAATCTGCAGATCAACAATCGCGGCCAGCTGGTCACCGCGTCCGGCTATCAGGTGCTCGGCACCTCCGGCCCGATCACCTTCCAGCAGACCGATCACGACGTCAACATCGCCCCCGACGGCAACATCAGCGTGCTCGAGGGCACGTCCCGCCTCGATTCGATCCGCGGCAAGCTGCGCCTGGTCTCGTTCGCGCAGGCCCAGCGCCTGCTCAAGGAAGGCTCCAATCTCTACGCGCCGGGCGAAGGCGCGCAGCCGCAGCCGGACACCAAGTCCCAGATCCGCCAGGGCTTCATCGAGAAGTCGAACGTCAATTCCGTCGTCGAGATGAGCCGCATGATCGAGATCACGCGGACCTACACCCAAATCGCCTCGCTGTTGCAGCAGCAGAGCGACCTGCACAAATCGGCGATCGAGAAGCTCGCCGACGTGCCGAACTGATCCGGGGGACTGACCGATGCGCGCACTTTATACGGCTGCGACCGGAATGGCGGCACAGGAACTCTCGGTTCAGGTGATCTCCAACAACATCGCGAACCTGCGCACCACCGGCTACAAGAAGCAGCGCGCCGCGTTCCAGGACCTGATCTACGATCACGTGCGCCGGGTCGGCGCGCAGGCCTCCGACCAGAACACCATCATGCCGATGGGCATCGACCTCGGCGGCGGCGTCAAGACCGTCGGCACGCCACGCATGATGACCCAGGGCACGCTGTCGCCGACCGGCAACGATCTCGACATCGCGATCCGCGGCGAAGGCTTCTTCAAGATCCTGATGCCGGACGGCACCTTCACCTACACCCGCGACGGCTCGTTCCAGATGGACAACCAGGGCCGCATCGTCAACGCGCAGGGCAATCTGCTGCAGCCGACGATCACGATCCCGCAGAACGCCTCCGGCCTCACCATCAATGCGCAGGGCCAGGTTTCGGTGACGCTGCCGGGCCAGACCGCATCGACCACGATCGGCACGATCGGCCTGACCCGCTTCATCAACAAGGCCGGGCTGATGCCGATCGGCGACAATTTGTTCCAGGAAACGCCGGCCTCCGGCCAGCCGCAGGACGGCACCGCCAACACCGACGGCTATGGCGACCTGCAGCAGAGCAACCTCGAACAGGCCAATGTCGAGGTGGTTTCGGAAATCTCCGACCTGATCGCAGCGCAGCGCGCCTACGAGATGAACTCGAAGGTGGTCTCGGCCGCCGACCAGATGATGCAGTCGACCTCCAACCTGTTCCGCTGAGGATGATCGCGATGATCGCCCGCTCCCTCCTGATCGCAGCCGCGCTCCTCGCGGTCACCGTGGCACCATCAGCCGCGCAAAGCCGCAGCGAGACCATCGCGGTGCCGACGCTGCGCGCCAGCATCACGGTCGCGGACGACATCGTGCGGGTCGGCGACCTCATCGACAATGCCGGCAGCGCCGGCAGCATCGCGGTCTACCGCGCGCCCGACCTCGGCACCACGGGCACGCTGCCGGTCGCGCAGGTGCTCAACGTGCTGCGCACCCACCAGGTGATCGGCGTCGACACCCGCGAGCTGAAGGAGATCACCGTCACGCGGCTCGCGCGCACCATCGACAACAAGGAGATCGAGCAGCAGGTGTCGCGCGCGCTGGAGGGCCGCCACGGCCTCGGCAGGGCCGGCGACATCGCGTTGACCTTCGATCGCGACCCCGGCGACCTCAGGCTCGAGGCCACCAATACCGGCACCATGCAGCCGGTTGCCGTGCGCTACGACGCGCGCTCGACGCGCTTCGACGTGACCTTCGAGATCGGCAACGACGCCGGCACGGCGCCCTACAAGATGCGCCTTACCGGCACCGCGATCGAGACCATCGAGGCCGCCGTGCTGACCCGCAATGTCGAGCGCGGCGACGTGCTGAAGGCCTCCGACGTGATGGTCGAGCGCCGTCCGAAGGCCGACATCGGCAACGACGCGGCGGCGCGTGACGGCACCATCGGCATGCAGATGCGCCGCCAGCTCCGCGCCGGCCAGGCGTTGCGCACAGCCGACATGGCGAAACCCGATCTCGTCACCCGCGACCAGAACGTCACGCTGATCTATCGCGCCGCCGGCATCTATCTCACGATCCGCGGCAAGGCGATGGATGGCGGCGCCGAGGGCGACGTCGTCAGCGTGATGAATTTGCAGTCCAAGCGTGCCGTCTCCGGCGTCGTCACCGGCCGCGGCGAGGTCTCGATCTCGGTCGCGACCCCGCGCGCCGCGCCTGACGCCGACGCCACCTCGTCCACTTCCGCTCCCGTCAAGCTGAGTTCAGTCGCACCAAACGCCGAGTAAAGTTCATGTCCCAGTACCGTATCAACCGCCTCGTCCTGACCGGTGCGCTCTTCGCACTCGGAACGATCGCCAGCGGTTGCTCGTCGATCGACCGCCTGTCCCAGATCGGTGAAAAGCCGAAGCTGACGGAAATCGAGAACCCGACCACGCAGCCCGGCTACAAGCCGGTGCAGATGCCGATGCCGAAGCCCGAGGTCGCCTCCTACAGCCCGAACTCGCTGTGGCGCAGCGGCTCGCGCGCCTTCTTCAAGGACCAGCGCGCCGCGCGCGTCGGCGACATCCTGACCATCACGGTGAACATCACCGACAAGGCCGCGATCGCCAACGAAACCCAGCGCAGCCGCACCAACACGGAAGACTCCGGGGTCACCAATTTCCTGGGCTCGCAGACCATCACGCAGGCGAACAAGATCCTGCCGGGCCGCATCCTGACCGCCGACTCGACCGCCTCCAGCGACGGCAAGGGCTCGGTGAACCGCCAGGAAGCGTTGCAGACCAACGTCGCCGCCGTCGTCACCCAGTTGCTGCCGAACGGCAATCTGGTGGTCGAGGGCAAGCAGGAGATTCGCGTCAACTATGAAATCCGCGAGCTGATCGTGGCCGGCATCGTGCGTCCGGAGGACATCCAGAGCGACAACACCATCGACTCCTCGAAGATCGCCCAGGCCCGCATCGCCTATGGCGGCCGCGGCCAGATCACCGACGTCCAGCAGCCGCGCTACGGTCAACAGGTCCTCGACGTGCTGCTGCCGTTCTAATGGCATGATCTCGACCCGAAGGGCCGCGTTAGCGCAAAGTGGAAACCGGTTTTCGGAAGCGGATCATGCCTAGTTAAGACTTTCCGAGCTCCCACATCTCGTCGCGAACCTAGGCGCGGCGCGGTGTACCGACACGGCCCTCGTCAGCTCCCCTGGCGGGGGCCGTGGCTTGTTGTGACCGGTGCCGTGCACGCGAACGATCGCCACTCACCAGTCCGATACCTCTGCGCGCAAGTCGCGCGATCGCCTTCTCGGTTCGTTAACCCTTGCAACAACCCGCAGTAGAAGTCTCATCGCTTGCAACGTAGCTAGGGGACAACGCAGGGTTTTCTATTTGTATGACAGTCATGCAAAGAGACGGACAATATGCGGCGTGGTTCCGGACGCCGAACGGCGAAGGCACCGGAATAGTCCGGCTGGCGAACGGCAAGATCAGCGGCGGCGACGCCATGTTCACCTATGGCGGCAGCTATCAGCTCGATGAGGACCGCTTCACGGCGGTGCTGACGACGCACCGATATGCCGACGGCCCGTTCACCACCGTGTTCGGATGCGATGAGGTCGAGGCGCGGCTGACCGGCATCTTCAACGGCAACCGGGCGGTGTGCTCCGGCACGGCCAAAGAGGCCCCCGGCGTGCTGTTCGAAGCCACCTTGTTTCTGCAACAGCACGAGCCGGAGCCCGCTCCCGGGCCGAGGACCACGACGACGCGCGCGGATGTGGCGCGGTTGCCCAAGCTCACCGACCGCCGCACGCCGATCGTGACCCGGCGTTTCGGCTGATGTAGCCGCAATCCCGATGGCATCTCCGTCCGGTCGGGCGTACGATCCGCGCTAGAGCATGATCCGGAAAAGTGGAAACCGGTTTTCCCTCGCGACAAACGCCAACGGCGTTTGCGCGGAGATCATGCTCAAACAAAGAGATGAGATCATGATGCGATTCCGTGGAAACGCATCATGATCCAGCGCGAAGCGCAGCACGATCGATGCAGCCGGAAGGAGGAACGCATGTATGCCGCCATCCGTCACGCCAAGGCGAAGACCGGGAGCGCCGAAGAACTCGCGCGCCGGATCAAGGAAGGCGCAATTCCGATCATCAGCGACGTCGAAGGCTTCATGGCCTATTACGTCGTCTATGCCGGCGACGATACCGTCACCGCGATCAGCGTCTTCAACAACCATGCCGGCGCCGAGGAAGCCAACCGCCGCGCACTGGCCTGGATCGACGACAATCTCGGCCCGTTGCTGGTCGGGCAAGCCACCGCGGTTGCGGGTCCGGTGATTGTGCATACCAAGGCATGATAGGCCTACGTGCATGCGATGACCTTATAGCCGCGATGACCTCGTAGCCCGCATGAGCGAAGCGACATGCGGGAACTGACGCATACCGGCGCGGCTCACGCTTTTTTCTTGGCGGCCGCACGGATTCCGGCGGCCGGCTTCTTCGCCGATGTCTTCGCCGGCTTCTTCGCAGATTTGCTGGACTTGGCCTGGTTGAGCGCGATCGCGGCGCGAATGAGCGCTTTCAGCGCGGGGGCGTTGATTGTGTCGCCCTCGAACAGATCGATCGCGCGCCGCACATTGCCCTCGAAGCCGGCGTTGAACAGCTTGTCCGGATCCGGTAGTTGCGCGCCATACATGAAGGTCAGCTTCACCTTGCCCTTGTGGGCGTTGCCGACCGCGATGATGCCGTCGCGCGACCACACCGGGCTGCCCATCCACTTCCATTCTTCGATGATTTCAGGATCGGCGGCGAGGATGCTCTTGCGCAGGCCGGCGAGCGTCTTGCCGCGCCAGTCGGTGAGATCCTCGATCATCCGGTCGATCCGTTCCGATGCCGTCATGTCTGCCTCGCGTCCCCCGCCTGCCCTATGCAATCATATTTGGGATGCCGGGACATCACGCTTGTGAGCCCGAGGTCGATCCCCGCCGCGGTGCCAGATAGGGCAACGCGAACAGATACAGGCCGCTGAGCAGCATAGGGATCAGCGGGAACAGGGCCAGCAGGCCGATCCAGGTCGCCTGCTGCTGCAGCACCATGGCGACGATGTTGATGATCACGGCAACCGTGAAGGCGATCGAGAGCCAGCGGTGAAATTGCCTGATCCAGTTGTTCCAGTTCATGGGGTCTCCTGTGGTGGGTTTTGAGTAAAGCGTCATTGCGAGGAGCGAAGCGACGACTTGTCCGCCGAAGCCTTGGCGAAGGCGGAAGCAATCCATCTATCCGCATATGCGGCACGATGGATTGCTTCGCGGAGCCTGTCATCGGGCGGCGCTGCGCGCCGACCCGTTGGCTCGCAATGACGAGAGAGAGCGCGGGTGTCAGCCCTCGCGCGTCATCAGCTGATCGAGCTTCTCGAGGAACTGCTTCCAACCGGCATGGGCGCCGCCATAGGCCTGCTTCTGATGCGGCTGGAAGCCGGACTGCTCGACGCGCAGATGGGTGCCCTTCGCCGTCGGCGTCAGCGTGAACACCACCACGCTCTCGAGATTGTAGGCGGCATCCTCGTGCGCGAAATTCCAGGTGTAGGACAGCGTCCGGTGCGGCTCGACCGCGAGCACCTTGCAGTCCAGCACCCCGCCCCACTCGCCGCGCAGATTGAAGCTGTGCCCGACCTCAGGCTTGAAGTCGTTCTTCATCAGCCACTCCTCCATCAGATGCGGTTGCGTCAGCGCGCGCCAGAGCTTTTCCGGCGGATGGGGAAATTCGCGCTCGACGACTGCGGCGCGCGTCTCACGGCTGGTGTTGGTCATTGGTCCATCCTTTTGAGGAGATCTTCGAGGTGGTCGAACCGGTTCTGCCAGAAGCCCGCCATCTGGCTGGTCCAGTCGATCAGCGGCGCCAGCGCGCCGAGTTGCGCGCTGTAGTGCGTCTGCCGCCCTTCATGGCGGTCGCGCACCAGCCCCGCCTGCTTCAGCACGCCGAGATGTTTCGACACCGCCGGCTGCGAGATCCTGGCCCGCGCCGTCAGCGCGCCGACGGTCTGCTCGCCCTCGCGGCACAGGCGCTCGAAGATCGCCCGGCGGGTCGGGTCGGCGAGCGTTCGAAACAGCACGTCATGAGCATCCGGCATTGATCAATAACCCATCGGTTATGGATCTACGTATAACCAGCTGGCTATGAATGAGTCAATGGAGAACTTTCACGACCGCACCACTTTGGTCAAAGATCGGCCAATTCTGCGGCCCCAGTCCTGGAACATGACGGCCACGACATTCCATAACCCACAGGTTATTCACCGCGACCATTTTGCCCGACGGGCAACTCAGCAAAATCTGTCAATCCGTTCGCACAAAAATATTTCGCTTTATCCGAAGCACAACTCGGTGT
The DNA here is from genome assembly GCF_054055655.1 of Bradyrhizobium sp. USDA 4461. Classification (NCBI taxonomy): domain Bacteria; kingdom Pseudomonadati; phylum Pseudomonadota; class Alphaproteobacteria; order Hyphomicrobiales; family Nitrobacteraceae; genus Bradyrhizobium; species Bradyrhizobium sp. USDA 4461. The sequence goes on along the minus strand of NZ_JBSRXM010000001.1, from coordinate 5,483,925 downwards.
ATGAATTCCCCGTCTCACCCGATCGAGGGGCGCTTCGCGGTCGTCACGAACGCGGGTCGAGATGCGGTGGACGCCGAATGCGCAGTTGACGAACGCGCATGAGGCGGACGGCGAAATCGTGCAGGCCTGACGCCCTAGCGGTAGGTGTCTCTTCCGATTGCGCAAATGCGCGTTGCGAAGACGGTGACAACAAAGCCAAGTCTCGCCGGGGAGAGCACGTATAAGCCGTAACCCATCGCGCAGGGAAAGCCGGATTGCTCCGGTTACACCTGTGGTCCTACCCCCCGTGCTTTCTACCTATTGCACGGGGCCCATGGGTGCGATCGGCACCCGGCTTTCCCTGCGCCCTCACCAACGGAGAGGGCGAAACGACAAGCAAAGCTCGGACAATTCATGTCGCGAGAATGCGAAACTGTATCCTCATCTACAACTGTCATCGCCCGGCTCGCCGCCTCCGCTGAAGCTTCGGCGAGCCCAAGACCGCAAGCCCCGTCGAAGCCTTGGCGAAGACGGGACCGGGCGATCCAGTACGCCGCGGCTTCTCGGCTCAAGCACAGTCGCCTCTGGAATACTGGATCACCCGCTTTCGCGGGTGATGACGCCGCGTTGTTGGGCATCTTGAAGCGAGAAACACCCTCACCGTCGTCCTGGCGAAGGCCAGGACCCATTACCCCAATTCTCAATCGTTGCGCGACGCCGGGGCCACCAGGACGACGATGGTGTGTGTGCGGCGGGTCGTTGCGGCGGCGCCGCCCATGACCTACACATATTGCGCGGATGCGGTCCTTGTTCACGGAGAACCTTGATGTGCCAGCTCTGCGACGTCATTCCTCCCAGCCAGACCTCGCGGCGGCGCTTCCTCGCCGCGGCGGCCTGCACCGCGGCCAGTCTTGCCTTTGCGCCGCCTGCGACAGCCAAGGAGACAACGCCGCCGCCGAAGCCGCAGAACGTGGTGTCGCCCGATGCGGCGCTCGACCGGCTGCTGAAGGGCAATCTGCGCTACGTCGAAGGCGTGTCGCGGCGGCATGATTTCAAGCACGAGCGCGAAGCGCTCGCCGGCGGACAGAATCCATTCGCGGGCATCCTGAGTTGCGCGGACTCCCGCATCGCACCGGAATATGCCTTCGACACCGGGCGCGGCGACCTGTTCGTCTGCCGCGTCGCCGGCAATTTCGCCAGCAACGAGACGATCGCGAGCCTGGAATATGCGCAGTCCGTGCTCGGCGTGCCGCTGTTCATGGTGCTCGGCCATGACAACTGCGGCGCGGTCGACGCCGCGATCAAGTCGCTGAAGGACAACATCACCCTGCCCGGACATCTGCCCTCGCTGGTCACCGCGATCGCGCCGGCTGTGAAGGCGACCGAGGGCGGCCCGGGCGACCGGCTCACCAACGCCATCCGGCAGAACGTGATCGACAATGTCGCGAAGCTCAGATCGGCGACGCCGATCCTCAGCGCCGCGGTCGACCAGGGCAAGCTCAGGATCGTCGGCGCGGTCTACCGGCTGGTCGACGGCAAGGTCGAACTCGTCTCGGACGCCAAGCGGCCGGCGATTTGAACCTCGGCGCAGCCCGCGGCCACTGAAGCCAGGAACGACATCGCGTGAGCGACATGGAGAAGCGGATGTGGCGCCGGTGCGCCGGGATCGCGGGAGTGCTGCTGCTGGCGGCGTCATTGACGGCGCATGCCGACGCCGAGCCGTGCAACACCGCGACGAAGCGGATCGAGATGAGGGCGTCGCTGCGCCGCGCCGCGGAGGACCGGCCGGTCAACATCACCTTCGCGACCAGGGCGCGCGGCGTGAAACTGCCCGCCGCCGTGGTCGAGAGATACCCCGAGGAGATCACCATCATCCTGCAGCACGAGTTCGATCGCCTCGTGGTGACCGAGGACGGCTTCGAGGTCGGCGTCTGGTTCAAGCGCAAATATGCCAGGGTGACCGTGCCGTTCGACGCGGTGAGCGCGTTGTGGGACGGCACGGTTCGGATGTGCGCGGACAGTGAGCCGGGAGACCAGTGACCATCGCGAAGGACATGAACAGTCACGTAAACGTCGCTTCCACCTTGCCGAGGCTGTCGAGCTCCATCACGACCGCATCGCCCGCCTTCAGCCAGATCGTTTTGACCAGGCTGCCGGTCATCACGATCTGGCCGGCATGCAGGCCGCGGCCCTCGGTGGCGAGATGATTGGCGAGCCAGGCGAGCGCGTTGTGGGGATGGCCGAGCACGTCGGCGCCGGTGCCGCGCCCTTCCTCGTTGCCGTTGACCATCGCGCGCCCGCTGACCGCGCGCAGATCGGGCACGGTGATGCGCGGCACGGCTTCGCCGAGCACGCAGCCGGCAGCGAAGAAGTCGTCGGCGATCAATGTCGGCGCGCCCAGCGTCTCCCATTTGACGTAGCGGTCGTCGACGATCTCGATCGCGGGATGATAGGCCTCGATCGCCTCCGCCACCCATTCGGCGGTGAACGGCGCTTCGCTCGGCGCCAGGTTGCGCGCCAGCCGCACCGCGATCTCGCACTCGACGCCGACATGGACGAAGTCGGCCGCCGGCAGCCGCACGCCGCTGTCATGCACCACTTTCTCGAATATGCCGCCGCCGCAGGGATGCGGAATGTTGATGTACTCCTGCATCACCGCGCTGGTGCAGCCGATCTTGTAGCCGACAAGGCTGCCGACCTGCGGCTGCAACAGATCGTGCAGCGCGTACTGCACCTGATAGCCTTCGGCCTCGTCGAGCGGCACGACGTCTTTCGGAAGCGCCTTGAGCGGCGTACGGTTGCGGCGCGCGTTGGCGATCGCCTTTGCGGCCGCGAGGACCCGATCCATCTGCGCAGCCTCCCTGATGTTCTCGGCGGCGCGTTGGCGCCAGCGTCTGCTCACGGCAATTCAGCACTCGCCGACGCGTCTGGCAAGCACGCTGGGCGGGAGCCGCCGTCAGGCCTTGACCAGACCCAGCCTGATCAGGCTCTCGGCGGTGGCGACCAGCATCTCCTCATTGCCGCGCGGCCGCCAGCCGAGCAGACTTTGCGCCTTGGCGCTGGTCGAGCGGCGCACCTTGCCGAGCAATGGCAGCGCCGCGCGGGCCAACGGATTGCGCCGCGCGGCCAGCCGCATCATCCAGTCCGGCGCCTGGAACCGCGGCACCCGCCGCGCCTTGCTGCCGAGCTTTCTGCGCAGCAGCCGGGCGACCTGCAACACCGACATGGTCTCGCCGGCGACCGCGAGGAACCGTTCGCCCTTGGCCTTGGGCGATGTCATGGCGCGCAGATGCAGGTCGGCGACATCGCGCACGTCGACCAGGCCGAAATGGATCCGTGGCACCGCCGGCATCGCGCCGTCGAGCAGCGCCTTGATGATGCCGATCGACTCCGAGAAATCGGCACCAAGCGCCGGGCCGAACACCGCGGTCGGATTGACCACCGCAAGCTCGAGGCCACCTCCTTCGCGGGCGATGAAATCCCAGGCGGCGCGCTCGGCCAGCGTCTTGGATTTCGGATAGGCCTGCACGTCGGGGCCATCCAGATTGGACCACACGGTCTCATCGAACGGCTTGGCTTGCGGCGGGTGGCCATAGCCGATCGCTGCGAACGACGATGTGACGACGACGCGTTTGACGCCGGCATCGCGCGCCGCGCGCAGCACCCGCAGCGTGCCTTCCCGTGCCGGCACGATCAGCTCGTTCTCGTCCTCCGGCAGGTGAGCGCCAAGCGGCGATGCGACATGCAGCACGTAATCGCACCTTGCGGCCGCCTCGCGCCAGCCGTCATCGCGCAGCAGGTCGGCGGTGACGAAGCCGACCCGGTCGGCCGTCAGCGCGCCGCCTTCGCGCAGCATCGCGATCACGTCGTTGCTGCGATCCGGATTGCGCACCGTGGTTCGCACCGCATGCCCGTCGGCGAGCAGTTGCAGGATGGTATGCACGCCGATGAAACCCGAACCGCCTGTGACCAAAACCGTGCTCATGTCCTCGCCCTCCTGATGGTTCGGCGGGACCGGACATTGCGCCGCCCACCCTGCACAGCCCGCATCTGGTCACTATCTGACGTTGGACAAGTAGAATGAAATTCGAGACCGGTATGGAAAACAATACCAGCGAACTGTGTGACGGCAGTGAATGCGAGAGCTGCCCGACCGACCCGAGCCTTTTGATCGAGTTCAAGCACGCGATCCGCTCGCTCGGGGGCAAATGGAAGCTCGAGATCCTGTTCACGCTGATGCATGGTGGCGTGCGGTTCGGCGCGCTGCGCCGCGCGCTGGTGCCGATCACCCAGCACATGCTGACCGCGCAGCTGCGCGAGCTCGAGCGCGACGGCCTGGTGGCGCGCAAGGTGCTCGCCGAGAAGCCGCTGCAGGTCGCATACGAGCTGACGGATTCGGCCTGGAGCCTGACGCCGGCGTTCCGCGAATTGCTGGTGTGGTCGAAGACCTACGGCCCGCGCCGTCAGACGGAGGCGAGCGAGACGGCACTCGAGGCCGGATTGGCCTGAATGTCGTCTCGCCTTCGGAACGGTACGCGGTCAACCCATGTCGAGCGCCTGACGGATCGCGATCTCGACCGGCGAGTAGGCACCATCGTCACGCGTGAGCCGATACGGCTCACCGGGGCTGAGCGCGGGCTGTGCCATGAAGCGCGGCCGCTTGCCCCGATGGATTTGCGCGGCGTGCACCAGGAACGGATGGCACAAATAGACGGTGCCGGCCTCCCCCGTCGCCAGTGCGAGCTCGCAATCGGCGCCCATCTGCGCGAGGTCCATGCGCGCGCGTCCCGCCTCGCCCGCCGGTGCGAGGTAGCGCGCCATCGGACCATGCGAGCCGACCCTGATCCGGGTCGGCGCATCGTCCTCGCCGACATCGGAGAACAGGAACAGCATCAACAGCGCGCGGCCGCGCGAGTTGACGTTGACCCGCCAAGCGGAGAAATCGCTCCGCTCGTCCGGATCGCAATCGTCGCCGGGGAAGCTGACGTCGACATGCCAGCCGGCATCGCCCGGATCATCCGGATGCGGGAAACGCACCGGGAAGGTCCCGATGTCGTGCCGCGGAGACCAGCGGCCGGGACCGACGATCTGGTCGAAGGCGCGATACAGCACCGGCGTGTTGATCGCCTCGCGGAACGGCGTGCCGCCATATCCCGGCAAGCGGATCACCGGCTGGGTCCAGCTCGAAGCATCGTACTCGCTGCACGGCAGGTCGCGCCACATGATGGCGCGGCCGGCATCGGCGAGTTCGCGGGGAAAGGCGTTGTCGATCCTGACAAAGCCCTGTTCGATGAATTGCTCGATTTGCGCGCCGCTCAGCGCGCGCGCGTCGTCTCGATCGGTCATGATTGTCTCTCAAACTGTCGCCAGCCATCGATGGTCCGCGCTGCGCGGAACCTGGCCGGTTCATTCGGTTCACTGGAATCCCGCGAGCCCAAGCTCAGGGGGACGATCAGCGCTTCGCCGTGGAAGCGTGTTTCCTTGCGGAAACCAGATCAGCCCAGGAAGAACACCGAGGCGATGTCGAGAATGCGTGTCATCATGGCGGCGCGAACCTACAACCGGTGCGCGCCGGGATCAATCGGTGGTGGTCACCCGCCACTATTCGTCGCGATAGACCTTCTCGCGCTTCTCGTGGCGTTCCTGCGCCTCGACCGACAGCGTCGCGATCGGGCGAGCTTCGAGCCGCTTCAGCGAGATCGGGTCACCAGTCTCTTCGCAATAGCCGTAGGTGTTGTCTTCGATGCGCTGGAGCGCCGCGTCGATCTTGGAGATCAGCTTGCGCTGACGATCGCGGGCACGGAGTTCGATCGCGCGGTCGGTTTCCGAGGAAGCTCGGTCCGCGAGGTCGGGGTGGTTGACGTTCTCTTCCTGCAACGTCTGCAGCGTGATCTTCGATTCGCGGAGGATCTCGTCCTTCCAGGCCAGCAGCTTGGCGCGGAAATATTCGCGCTGCCGCTCATTCATGAAAGGCTCTTTTTCAGTCGGCCGGTAGTTCTTCAGCTTTTCCAAAGGCAGCCATGTCCCTGTCTGGCGGAGGGAACAAAACCCCTCTGCGCGGCGCCTTATATAGCCACGCCATGTGACAGACAATATCTGCCACCGCGAAAGCCGGGGTGCCCCCAAGGCCTTGCACAGGCAAACTTATCCGCCCTGCCTGGGGGCCGCCCCTCCCCCTTAATAGCCGACCGTAAAGCGCTGCCGGATATGGGCCGGGCGCTCGATTTCGTCGGCGAGTGCGACTGCGAAATCCTCGAACGAGATCGAGCTTTTCCCGTCGGCCGCGGTCAGGAGCCGGTCGGTGCCGAGGCGGAACTTGCCGGTCCGCTCGCCCGGCACGAACAGCGCCGAGGGCGACAAAAAGGTCCAGTTCAAGTCCTTTTCCTGGCGCAGCAGGTCGAGGAATTCGGCCCCTTTGGTCGCTTCGGCCTTGTACTGGGCCGGGAAGTTCGGGGTGGTCACCAGGCGGACGCCGGGCGCCACCTCGAGGCTGCCGGCGCCGCCGACCACGAGATAGCGGCCGACCCCGGACGCCTTGGCTGCCCCGATCAGCTTGACCGGATCGCTGACGGTGAAATGGACGGAACTGATCGCGGCATCATGGCCGGCCCACAGCGCCGCCAATCCGGCCTGGTCGTTCACGTCGCCCTTCTTGGCCGTGACGTTCGGCAGCACCGCGATCTTCTCCGGGTTGCGGGCGATGGCGGTGACGGCATGGCCGCGGCGGGCGAGTTCCGCGGTGAGGCGCGAGCCGGCCTGGCCGGACGCACCGGCGATGGCGATCTTCATTCTAGTCTCCGATTGATAGTTTCCAATGGTGACTAGATAGCGAAATGGATGTAGGTGTGAAGAAGGCACTCTTGTCTCACCTGATTACGCCGGAGTAACCCGATGAAAGCCGCCAGCCTGAAGCCGGACGCCTATGCCGCCAATTGCCCGACGCGCCAGATCCTCGACCGGGTCGGCGACAAATGGGCGGTGCTGATCCTGCTGCTGCTGCGCAGCGAGCCGATGCGCTTCAACCAGCTGCGCCGCGCCATCGAGGGCATCTCGCAGAAGATGCTGTCGCAGGTGTTGAAGAGCCTCGAGCGCGACGGGCTGCTGCGCCGCCGCGCGATCGCAACCGTTCCGGTCACTGTGGAGTATTCGATCACGCCGCTCGGGCTGACGCTCGCCGAAGCAGTCGATCCGCTGCGCGACTGGGCCGAGCAGAATCTGAAGGAGGTGCTGGCCGCGCAGCGCCGCTACGACACGCAGCGCAAGGCACTGGCGGCCTGAGGCGCTGGCGGCCCGAGGCGCTAAGGGCTCGAGAGAAGTTGGCTGATCGAAAGGAGCCTAGTATTGCCCGGCCTTGGCGAGTTCGACTTCGACGCGCAATTCGATCTCGCTCAGCACGGCATCGAGGCCGGGATCGCCGGAGGATTCCTTCAGGCTCGCGGCGGCGTCGCGCAGCCGGTTCACGGTGGAGGAATCGAAATTGCCGGACAGCAATCCGAGCTTGAGCGCGTCGAGCACGTCGAGCGCGCCCTTGCCGCGGGCGACCGAGCGCTTGCGGCGTTCGGTCGGATCTTCGACGCCCTGCAGCGCGAGCAGCGCGTCGAGGCTGGCCGCGGCCTTCGGCGCAGTGGTGGAACGGACCTCTTCCTGCGCGGTGGTCGCATCCGGCAGCGCGAAGCCGCTTCCCGAGGTGCGCCGCGTCGAGCTGGTCGACGTGCCAAGCGTGGTGCCATTCGGTCCGTAGATGCGCATCTGGATGATCCCGCAGGCCTGAATGGGCCGAGCATCGCCGTTTTATGGTTAACGACACGTAAACGACCCGGCAATTTCTGCAGCCCACACGGCAGTTTCGCGCTGCCTGGCCAACCCGAGCCAAATGGCGACCCGACAATTTCGATAAATATATCAATTCATTGCCCCGTCGAAACGACGTGGCACGCAGCTCGCATGGTTAATGGCGGATCGCCGTCATGGGAGTGTCGCGCGATCCGCGCGTTGAAGTTCGAGGGGAGCATCGGGATGCCCGGCATCCGCATCGCAAATCTGGTCGGAGTGGCCTGCGCCGCGTTGCTGGCGCTGGCGGCTTCCGTCATGCCGGCGGCCGCGACGTCGCGGATCAAGGATCTCGCCAATATCGAGGGCGTGCGTCAGAACCAGTTGATCGGCTACGGCCTCGTGGTCGGCCTCAACGGCACCGGCGATACGCTCAACAACATCCCCTTCACCAAGCAATCGCTGCAGGCGATGCTCGAGCGCATGGGCGTCAACATCCGCGGCGCCACCATCCGCACCGGCAACGTCGCCGCCGTGATGGTCACCGGCAACCTGCCGGCGTTCGGAACCCAGGGCACGCGGATGGACGTCACCGTCTCCGCGCTCGGCGACGCCAAGAACCTGCAGGGCGGCACCCTGCTCGTCACCCCCCTGCTCGGCGCCGACGGCAATGTCTACGCAGTGGCACAGGGATCGGTCGCGGTCGCAGGCTTCGCAGCCGAAGGCGCCGCCGCCAGCGTGGTCCGCGGCGTACCGACGGTCGGCCGGATCGCCAACGGCGCCATCATCGAGCGCGAGATCGAATTCGCGCTCAATCGCCTGCCGAATGTGCGGCTCGCGCTGCGCAACGCAGACTTCACCACCGCGAAGCGGATTGCGGCCGCGGTCAACGACTATCTCGGGGTCAAGACCGCCGAGCCGATCGATCCTTCCACCGTCCAGCTTTCGATCCCACCGGAGTTCAAGGGCAACGTCGTTGCCTTCCTGACCGAGATCGAGCAGTTGCAGGTCGACCCCGATCTCGTCGCGAAGATCGTGATCGACGAGCGCTCCGGCATCATCGTGATGGGCCGCGACGTGCGCGTCGCGACGGTCGCGGTGGCCCAGGGCAACCTCACCGTCACGATCTCGGAAGCCCCGCAGGTCAGCCAGCCCAATCCGCTGTCGCGCGGCCGAACGGTCGTGACACCGCGCACCAGCGTCGGCGTCAGCGAGGACGGCAAGAAATTTGCGCTCGTCAGAAACGGCGTCTCGCTGCAGCAGCTCGTCGACGGCCTCAACGGCCTCGGCATCGGACCGCGCGACCTGATCAGCATCCTGCAAGCGATCAAGGCCGCCGGCGCCATCGAAGCCGACATCGAGGTGATGTGATGGCGAGCCTGATCAACAGCACCACCGGCAGCATGCCGAACAAGGCCTTGATGCCGATGTTCAACGGCCGCCCCGATCCCGTGCTGCAGGACGCGATCAAAAAGGTGACGCCGCAGCAGCTCGCCAAGGCGAAAGCGACCGCGACCGACTTCGAATCGATGTTCCTGAACTCGATGTTCTCGCAGATGACCACCGGCCTGAAGGGCGAAGGCCCCTACGGCGACACGGTCGGCACCGGCCCGTGGCGCTCGATGCTGACCGACGAATATTCGAAGAACTTCGCCAAGGCCGGCGGCGTCGGCATTTCCAACGAAGTGTTCCGCTCGCTGATCCTGCAGCAGGCGGGCAAGAGCTAATTCGGTTTCAAGGAGCAGCGCGATGAACCAGCGTCCACAGCACCGGCCAGCATCCACCCCCGCCGCGCGGGGCGCGACGTCGACGCCGCCCGACGTCGCCCGGCTCGCCAATGAGCTGACCGACGTGATGAGCGGGCTGCTTGCCGTCGTCGAGCAGGAAACCGAATTCGTCCGCGCCGGCAAGATCCGCGAGGGCATGCGGCTCGAGGCGCAGAAGTCGGAACTGTCGCGGCGCTACATGCTGGCGGTCGAGCACCTGAAATCGATGCAGAAGATGCTGGCGCAGAGCGATCCCGAATTGCTGGCGACGCTGCGGCGGCATCACGAGACGTTCCGCGCCATGCTGCAGGTCAATCTGACCGTGCTTGCGACCGCGCATGCGGTCTCCGAAGGCATCGTGCGCGGCGTCAATGCCGAGGTGCAGCGGCGCAACATCCCGAACACCTACACCGCGAACGGCCAGCGCGCAGCGCCGGGCCCGCGCAACATGACGCCGATCGCGGTCAGCCGCACGCTCTGACGCGCATACGCCGACAATTTAGCTCAATTCGGCGCGGCGGCGGCAGCGCGCCGTTCAGCGTGTTTTCTAACACCCTATTGAGAGGTTCCCCGTAGAGTTGCGGATCGTGAGGGGTTGGGATTTGACTCAAGCAAACGAGTGCCTGTGCACTACGAGGCTGCCATGAGTACAGATTTCAACATCAAGCCGGTGGGGGCACCGGTCGCAGCGCCGATGATCACTCCCGTGAGCGATACGGCGCAGAAGGCGGTGAAGACCGAATTGCCCGCGAGCCAGAGCGTCACCGCTCCGGAGCCGAGCGTGCGCGTCACGATCGACCCCAATGCCGCCAATGCGTCGCTTTCGAACCAGGCTCCATCTGTCACCGACCAGGTCATCATCGACCGCGACGCGCGCGCCGTGGTCTATCAGGTGGTCGACAATCGTACCAACCTGGTGGTGAGGCAGTTTCCGGAAGAAGCCGTCTTGCGCCGCCGCGCCTATTTCCACACGCTCGATCTCAGCAAGGACGCGCCGACGCGCGCCAACGCGACCGACCGCCGCGCTTAGAACGCGAGCGAACCAACGTAACCTCAGGTCTTCTGCGTGGCGTAGGCCTTGTCGAGATAGGTCGATCCGGTGGCCGGATCGGTGACGACATTGGCGATCAGCGCCGTCCCCTGCTGCACCAGCGAGAACTTGGTATCGCCGATCCGGAACGCGCCGTCCTTGATCAGCACGTCCTGATACTTGCTGGTGCCGTCGCTCTGGTAGTGCACCTTGGCGCGGAAGCCATCGACGTTCGACACCGAGATGCTGAACGACTTGTTGTTGGCGTACTTGCCGCTCCAGCTGCCCTCATAGAGTTTCGGATCGACGGCCACATAGGGCGTCTTTGACGGAACCGTCAGGCCGGCAGCTTTGTAGTTGGCCGACAGGATGCTCAATACGTCGGCCATGTCGAGGCCTCCCGCGCGAACCGGTCGATCAGGCGCGGCCGGAGAGGCCGGCGGCGAGATTGCAGTTGATGTCGATCAGCGACTTCAGCTTCGCCGGGTCCGGATTCATCTGGATGTCGACGGTCTGCTTCATCACGAACACGCCGATGTTGGCGATGTTCTGCCGCACCTCGAGTGGCTGCGGATTGTCGTCGCCCTGCGCCGCGCTGAGGAAGATCGACCACAGCCGGCGGTTGAACAGCAATGCATGATCGAGCGCCTTGTCGGCACCGTTCCAATTGGTCTGGACTTCCTGCAACTGACGGGCCGCCTTCAGGAGCGCCTGCGCTTCGATTTCACGTGGGGACGCCGTCGTCGTGGACGTACGGGCGTAGGCCTGGGCTGCATTCGACATTAATGACCTCGGTGGGATGCGGATTTCTCGAGCCGCGGAGACGCAATTCTAGCGCCCGATATTTATGCATCCGCCGCCTTTAAATATGGTTAGCAGCCGTTACGAAATGCGTCATTCTGACGATGCGGAAAGATACCGTAATATCCCGGAGACAAACAAAAACGGCGGGGTTTCCCCCGCCGTTCCTGAAGAGCTTGTCGTTGCGCTTAGCGGAGCAGCTGCAGCACGCTCTGCTGGCTCTGGTTGGCGAGCGCGAGCGCGGAGACCGCGATCGACTGGCGGGTCGACAGCGCCTGGCTGTTGGCCGCTTCCTCGTTGGTGTCGGCCAGCGTCAGATTCGACGAACCGGTCTGCAGCACGTTGATCAGGTTCTTGGAGAAATCCTGACGGATCTGCACGATCGAGAGGTTCGAACCCAGCGTCGAGGCTTCGCTGCGCAACGCCGAGCTCGCCGAACTCAGCGACGCGATCACGCTGTTCGCCGAGTTGTTGTCGAGGAAGTCGGTGCCGGCGGTCAGCGACTTCAGACCGAGGCCGGAAGCGCTGAAGGTCACGCCGGTGATGCTCAGCGTGGACTTGCCGGTCTCGTTGAAGGTCAGCTTCAGGCTGTCGCCGTTCAGCAGGTTGATGCCGTTGAACGACGCATCCTGCGCCGTGGTCGTGATCTGCGAGATGGTGTTGTTGTACTGCTGCACCAGCGCCGCGCGCGCCGACTGCGAGGCGGAGTCGGCAACCGGAGCGGTGCCGGCTGCGCTGAACGTTGCGGTGCCGCCGCCGGTGTTGGTGAAGGTCGTCGCACCGATCGTCGAGGACGCCGCGTCATTGGTCGTGGTGATGACGAGCTTGTTGGAGCTGTCAAGGCTCGCCGTCAGGTTGCTGGCCGACAGCGCCGTGTTCAGCTGCGCCAGCGAGCTGCTCGCACCGAAGGTGAAGCTGAAGGCGGGCTGACCGGCCGAAGCCGCGATCGCCAGCACGTCGCCGCTCTTGATCGTGGTGCCGTCGACCAGGTTGGCCGCCGTGCCGCCGAGCGCCGCGGTCGAGGTGACCTGCGACCTGGTGGTGTAGCCCGTCGGGCTCTGCAGCACCTGGTTGGCAATCGATTTCGCGGAATCGACCAGCTTCTGCAGCGAGGTGATGCCGGTGTTGGCAGCCTGCAGCACCTGCACGCCGTTGCCGATGCCGTCGAGCAGGTTGTTGATGTCGCTGGCGCGGTTGTCGAGCGACTGTGCGGTGAAGAAGTTGGTCGGGTTGTCGAGCGCCGTGTTGACCTTCTTGCCGGTGGCAAGGCGGTTCTGCGTGGTGGAGAGCAGATCGGCGGTGGACTGGAGGGAGAGGAGGTTCTGGCGAACGGAGGACGAGAGAATGATATCGGACATTTTCATACCTTTCTGGTGTGAAACTGAGGAAAATGCCGCGCCGATCCTTTCTGATCGGGCGGATGGCCGATCCTGCGTTCAAGCCCGCGAAGGAAACAGAAATCTTCGGAACCGCATTTGAGACAAATGCAGAAGAATAAAATTGTCGCCATCAGGCGAGATTCGCCGCGAAAACGACTGAGAGAACTACCGATTCCGGCCGCACGCCGATCCCTGCGCCCGCCCCATGTTCACCAAGCATTAACCATCATGGGAAAGGATCGCTGTCGCATCGGCCCCGGGGCCGCGACGGCGGCTGCTAAGCAGCGCCGAACATGTTCCGCTAGCTGCGACATCGCGCGACTGCCGGCAAAGGAGAACGGTCATGGCCCTGAAGGTCGAACTCAAACCGAACGAGCGCATCATCGTCGGCAATTGCGTGATCACCAACACCGATCAGCGCGCCCGCCTGCTGATCGACGGCGACCGCATCCCGATCCTGCGCGAGAAGGATATCCTGACGCCGGAGACCGCAGACACCCCGGCGAAGCTGATCTATCTCGCGGTGCAGCTGATGTATCTGTCGCCGGACCCGATGGCGCACCACCCGACCTATTTCAGCCTGGTGCGCGACATCATCACCGCGATGCCGAGCGCCTGGCCGTTCATCGAGAGCGTCAACAACTTCATCCTCAACGGCGACCTCTATCACGCGCTGAAGGAATCCAAGAAGCTGATCGCGCATGAGGAGAAGCTGCTGGAAAGCGCGCGCGCCACTCAGGATGAGACCCGCAAGAGCGCGTAGCGCATCCGCTCGTCGCATCGAAAAAGGCCTCCGCGAGGAGGCCTTTTTGCTGGCTGGAGATGGGCGGTGCGCGATCAGCTGATCGGCAGATATTTCAGCAGCGTGGTCTGATACAGCATCGACGTCGTCTGGTACGACGCCTGCAGGCTGGTCTGCAGCGCCAGGATCTTGGTCGCGACCTCGTCCTGATTGACGCCTTCGACCGAGTCCAGCATCGTCTCCGCCATGCCCTTGAGCTGGGTCTGGCGATCGGTGGCGGCCTTGGTCGCGGTCTGCGCGCCGGCGAACTCGGCCTGCACATCCTGGATCTGCTGCTGGCCGTTCTGCGGGGCAAGATTCCCGCTGACGCGCTGCGCCAGCGCCGTCACCTGCGCGCTCGCATTCGGGTTGCTGGCATTGGTGGTGACCGCGGCATACACCGCGACGTTCTGCAGCAGATAGCGGAACGCCTGCTCGTTGGCGCGGGCGCCATATTGCACGGTGATCGATTGATCGACCTGCGCGACCGCGGTGCCGCGCGCCGATCCCGCGCCGTTCTCGCCGGTGTACCAGTAGACGGTGTTGTCGGGCGTGCCCGCGACCAGGCTGGTGGCGGTGTCGAACGGCGGTCCGCCGACCCTGAGCGGCGCCGGGGCCGCGGTGGTGTTGTTGGCGATGCCGAGCGCGCCGAGCGCAGCGGTATTCGAGCTCGAGATCGAGAGGCTCTCGCCGTCGGCGCCGTGCAAGGTGATCACGCCATTGCTGATGGTCGACGGGTTCTTGGTGCCGCTGATCTGGTCGATCTTCGCCATCAGCGTCTGCACGCTGTCGGTGATGTTGACCTGGTTGCCGGTGGCGCCCGAAGCCACGAAGGTGATCGGGGTGCCGTTCACCGTGATGGTGTCACCGGCCGCGAAGCCCGTCGACAGCGAGTCGGTGCCTGCCGCGCCCGAAAGCGCCGTGGCGCCTGAGATCGGCGCCGGCGGCGTGTTGTGGTTGTTGACGGCGGCGCCTGAGACGGTCGCGACCGGATTGAAGAAGTTGTTGGACGCTGCCACCGCGGAGGCTGCGACCAGCGAGGTGTCGCTCAACGTCTTGATCGAGGAGGTCAGCGTCGACTGCAAGTTGGCCGTCGTCGCCGTGGTGTCGGCGCCGATCAGGAACGAGCCGGTCGGCGGCGGGTTCGTCGTCGTCGCCGTCAGCTCAATCGCATCGGTGGTACCGTCGGGCAGCGTGAAATTGAACGTGATCTTGTCGCCATCCTTCGGATTGACGGCGCCGAGATCGACCGAGGCGGATTTCGGCGCGCCGGTCGGCTGCGTCACGGTAGCACCGGTCAATGACGATTGCACCGACAGCAGCTTCAGCCCGAACGGCGAGCCGTCCTCGGCGACGCTGGTCACCGTCGTGGTCGCCGGCGGCGACGAGACGCTCAGGCGCCCCATCAAATTGGCGCCCTGATCGGCCTGCTTGCGCTCATTGATGAGTTGGGTGAGACCGGCCTGGGTTGCCGTGCCCTTCAACATCGTGTCGGCGGAGACCGTGGCTGGCGTATCCATCGCGCGGCCGGAGAACAAATAGCGGTCGCCGGACTGGCTGTTCAGCATCGCGACTGCGTTGGCAAAGGCGGCCTGCGCCGTGATCTGGCCCGAGGTCTGGCCATTGTTGTTAAGCGTCAGCGTCGCCGTGGTCGCCGCGTTCTTCACCTGGGTGCCGACATCGGACAACCCCTGCAAGGTGAGGTTGGCGACATTCAGACGCGTGTTGAGATTGGTGGCAGTGTCGGAGAACGCGTTGATGCTGCTGATCTGGGCGCGCAGGCTGAGCGCGAAGCCGCGATCAAGCCCCTGCCCCGCATAGGTCGTCGAGACCTTGCCGGTCGCGAGTTGCGTCGTCAGGTCGTTGAGCTGACTGCGCAGGTTGAGGATCGTGGTGCCGATATAGGATGTTCTGCCGCTTACGCCGTCGATCGACATGTTACCCTCACGTGAGCTGCAGCAGCGCGTCGTACATCTGCTTGATCGACGACATCACGCGCGCATTGGCCGAATAGGCGTTCTGCAGCGAGAGCAGATGCGCCATCTCCTCGTCCATGTTGACGCCGGAGGTCGAGTCCATCTTGGTTTGCAGCGTATTCAGCACGACGTCCTGACCGTCGGCCAGTTGCTTGGCGGCGGTCGCCGATTCGCCCTGCTGGCTGATGAACTGCTTGGCAAAGTTCAGCAGCGTGCCGGTGAACGGCGCGCCCGACGTGCCGAGGCCGGTCTGCGGCGAATAGCTGTACGATGCGTTCGACAGCTGGTTCAGGATGAGGTTGGCCCGCGTGGTGTCGCCGGCCGGGGTCTGCGGATTGGTCGAGTACACGACCATGCGCGAGGGATCGCCGACCAGTGCGGTGTTGACGCTGATCCGTGCGGCAAGGCCGGTCGACTGGGTGCCGTTCGCGGTGATCGCACCGGTGTAGAGCCCGCCATTGTCGGTGAACAACGGCAGCTGCGGATCGCCCGACGTCAGCGACGAGACCGTCGAGGTGACCGAGGCTGCGGTCACGTCGGCCTTGTTGGCGGCGCCGTCGTCGAGCACGCGCAGGGTCGATCCCGAGGGATTGGAGAATTGCAGGCCGGTTCCGCCGAGCGCACCGTTGAGCTGTGCCAGCACCGAGCTCATGCCGCCGGAGAAATCCACGCCCAGCACCTCGTCGTTCGGATCGACTGTCGCGGTATTGCTCAGCGGCAGCACGCTCGGATCGTCGACGCGGATGATCGACAGATTGTGCGTCAGCCCGGTGGTGTTGTCCTTGTAGGAGACGTGGATGGTGTTGCCGTTCTGCAGCCCCGAAAGATCGAGGTCGAAGCCGGACTGCGCCCCCGCCGTGGCCGCCGTCCCCGCGGTGGTCTTATCCGACAGCGCGCTCGACATCGCGGCGGCGAACTGGTCGATCTGGGTCTGGGCCTGCGCCAGCGTGTTGTCGCGCAGCTCGAGATAGGCCGCGATCTTGCCGGAGCGGATCGAGTTGGTCGACACCATGTCGTAGGTGCCGCCATGCGGGAACGTGATGGTGATGGTGCCGACGGTGCTCTTGGTCGGGTCGGTGTTGTACAGCGTGTTGGGCGTCATCGTGCCCTGGGCATTGAAGCTGAGCGTCGCCGCCTCGGTGCCGACCAGCTGCACGCCGGAATTGGTGAACACTGACACCTGGTTCTGGCCGTTGGTGACGGTGCGGATGTCCATCAGCTGCGAAAGCTGCGTGACGTAGCGATCGCGCTGATCGAGCAACGCCGCAGTCGACGCATCGGTCGCGCCGCTATTGGCCGCCAGCTGCACATTGAGGCGCGCGATCTGCTGCATCGCATTGTTTGCGGTATTGATGGAGTCGCTGATGCCGGCTTCGGCATTGGCGCGCAACGTCTGGATGCCCTGCGAGGTCGCATTGAGCTGCTGCGCCATCGATTGCGCGGCGTTGACGACACCGATGCGCGCCGACTGCGAGTCCGGGCTGGTCGACAGCCCCTGCAGCGCGGTCAGGAATTTGTTGTAGGCATCCTCGATGGTACCGGTGGTGTCGGGATTGCCGTACACGCCCTGCAGATTGGCCAGGAATTGCGAGCGGACGTCGGCATAGGCGGCACCCGACGTCTCGGTGCGAAGCTGGGTCTGCAGGAATTCGTCGAGCTGGCGGTTGACGCCGGTGATCAGGACGCTCGAGCCGAACTGGCCGGTGGTGCCGGCGGTCTGGTTCAGCGTCTTCCTGACGTAGCCGGGCGTCTCCGCGTTGGCGACGTTCGAGGAGACGAGCGAGAGCGAGGCCTGCGTCGCGCGCAGGCCCGACATCGCGGTGGAAAGGGCTTGGCTCAAACCCATGCTGTGTACTCGCCTTTACTGCTTCACGCGTGCGTCAATGATGCGCTCAGCGCACCACGTTCAGGAGATCCTGCACCATCGAATTGGTCGTCGTGATCACCTTGGTGTTGGCCGAATAGGCCTGCTGAGTCACGATCAGCTTGGTGAACTCGTCCGCAATGTCGGTGTTCGAGCTCTCGAGCGACGAACCGACGATGGTGCCGGCCTTGCCGAACAACGCCGCGCCGGATTCGTCGGTCGCCTCGAACGCGCCGCCGTCGATGCGCTTGAGGAAGTTGGTGCCGTTGAAGGTCGCGACCGAAATTTCCGCGAGGTCGATGTTGCGGCCGTTGGTGTAGTTGCCGACGATGCGGCCGTTGGTCGAGACGCTGACCGATTGCAGCTGGCCGGCCGGAAAGCCGTCCTGCTGGATCTGGTTGACCTGGACGTTGCCATTGGCATCCGCGAACTGGGTCACGCCGCCGGAGCCGAAATTGATCACGGGGTTGCCGAGCGAGACGCCGTTGACGACGGCATTGTTGAGGGTGACCGACGAGATCGCCGGCGACATCTGACCGTTCGAGGCGAAGGTGAAGTTGACGTTGGCGTTCTGCCAGGAGACCTGCGTGCCGGTGGCGTTGGGGTCGACCTGATAGAACAGGTTCCAGGTATCGGTATGTCCGGCGCCCAGCGAGGAGCTGTCGGTCTTGGCCCAGCGGAATTGCAGGTTCACCGGTGCGCCCGAGACGTCGTAGGCGGTGACGGCGCCGCCCGAGACGGATTCGTTCAGGAAGGTCGAGTTGTCGTTGCCGACCACCTGGCCGGTGCCGACGGTGCCGCCGCCGCCGCGGGTCGCGACCGCCGAGCCGGTGAAGCCGAGCGCCGCGAGCGCCGTCGAGTTCGAGCTCGTCACGTTGAGGTCCGACGACGTGCCGGAATGCAGGGTGATCTTGCCGCCGCTGATGGTCGATGGCGTCGCGGTGCCGGTGATCGCGTCGATCTTGGCGAGCAGCGTTCCGATGCTGTCGGTGACGTTGAGCTGGTTGCCGGTCGCGCCCGAAGCCACGAAGGTGATGACGGTGCCGTTGACCGTGATGGTATCGGCCGGCACCACGGGCGGACCGGCGGAGCCGGCGCTGAAATTGGTATTGATCGAGTCGGTGCCCGCAGCGCCCGACAGCAGGGTCGCGGCGGTGTTGGCGACCGACGGCGTCGCCTTGTTGTTCTGCGCGGTGCCGGTGACGGAGGAATCGGTATAGGGCGCGGCCGGCGTGCCCAGCACCAGCGGGTTATGTCCGCTGCTGAACGCGCCCGGCCGGATCAGCTCGGAGCCGGGCACCGAGGTATCGTGCGAGGTGGTCAGCGGATAGGATGCGAGGTTGGCGCGATAGTCGATCTTGGTGGTCTGCTGCGCCGGCAGGAAGTCGTTCTTGAACCGCAGCACCTGCGGCGAGGAGCCCGAGGGGTTGCCGGTGGTCGGGTCGATCGGCACGCCCTCGAGATAGTAGCCGGCGCCGTTGACCAGATAGCCGTCCTTGTTGAGCTGGAAATCGCCGCGGCGGGTGTAGCGGTCGACGCCGTCGAACACCGGCGAACCGTCGGTGAAGCTGCCGGGCTTCTGCACTGCGAAGAAGCCGTTGCCGTTGATCGCCATGAAGGTCGCGACCGAGGCCGACTGCACGTCGCCCTGCACCGAGTTGGTCGAGCGCGACTGCGCGGTGACGCCGCCGGCGAGCTGCGCGGTCAACGCGGTCTGCGGGACGAGATCGAGAAAGGAGGTATCGATGCGCTTGAAGGCCGTGGTCTGCGAGTTGGCGATGTTGCCGGAGATGTTCTCGAGCGCGTACGACCCTGCGCGCAAGCCACCGACCGCGGTCGTAAGTGCGCCGAAGATACCCATGACATGTTCTCCAATTCTAATCCCGGCGGCTGGCAATCAGCAGGTGGCCGCATCGGCGGAGCACGTCGCAAGGGTCGTGCCAGGAAACGAACCGTAACAAAATCATGCGCTTGAAAAAAAAGCCCCGGCCGTTTAACCGGGGCACAATTGCCGGGCAGGCAACAATTGCCGGGACGGAGCGCTGTCGTGACCCGCGCTCCCTGGCTGAAGATGGCGGTACTCGTCAGGTCGCCGAGGGCGCGGCCGGGTGAAACACCAGCGCAAAGCCGTCCATGCAGTAGCGCAGTCCGGTCGGCTTCGGGCCGTCGTCGAACACGTGGCCGAGATGGCCACCGCAACGGCGGCAGTGCACCTCGGTGCGCACCATGCCGAAGGTGCGGTCCGACGTGGTGCCGACCGCATTCTCCAGCGGCTTCCAGAAGCTCGGCCAGCCGGTGCCGCTCTCATACTTGGTCTCGGACGAGAACAACGGCAGGTCGCAGCCGGCGCAGGCGAAGGTGCCCTTGCGGTGCTCCTTGAGCAGCGGACTCGATCCCGGCCGCTCGGTACCCTGGTTGCGCAGGATCTCGTATTGCTGCGGCGTCAGCTGCGCCTTCCACTCGGCGTCGGTCTTCTCGATCTCGAATTTCTCGGCGGCCTTGTTATCAGAGGCCTCGGCCGGCGAGGCGCGCAGCCAGCGGAAGGCGGCGAAGCTCAGCAGGCTGGCGACGGAAGCAAGCAGGATACGGCGATCGATCATCAATCATCTCCGATGCGGGCGGCCAAGTCGGGCCGAACGGGCTCGTCAACAAATACGAACCCCGTCGCTGGACGTTACATCCGCCCGTCGGTGATCCGCTCACTTTCTTGCGAGGCGCGAGGATACCGCGGCTCATCGTCCTCGACCGGCCGGGGCGCAGGCGGGGCCGCCGGCCGCATCGCGGCCCCCGGCGGGCGACGGGGCGCCGGTCCCCGGGTTCCCGCCTTGAGATTGGCCTCGGCGAGCCGCGCCTCACGGGCCTCCTCCCTGGCGCGCGCCCCCTCGCGGTAGCGCGCCAGGACGCCCGCCACGGAGGAAGCGCCCCTCGTCCACAGGCTGACGAAATGCCCGGCAACGCGGCCGGTGGTGCCGCCGGCCCAGACCAGTTCGAACGGCGAGAACAACCGCCAGCGGTCGTCGCCCCACAGGATACTGCGTGCGATCAACTGGCCCGCGAGCGCCGAGGTGCTGAGCCCCTGCCGGCCGAAGCCGCTCGCCACCCACAGGCCTCGGCGCAATTGTCCGATCTGCGGCATGCCGTGCACGGTGACGCCGACCGCGCCGCCGAACACATCGGCGACCGGAACCTTGCCGAGCTGCGGAAACACCGTGGCGATGCGGCGCTGCACCGCCGCGCTGAGCCGCTTCGGCCGCGCATTCCAGGTGGTTTCCGGACTGGCCCACAACAGGCGATCGCCGTCGACGACGCGGAAATGGTCGATGCCGTCGCTGTCGACGACCGAGCCGGGAAAGGCGATGGTCTCCGCCAGCCGTTCACCGAGCGGCTCGGTCAATGCCGCGTAGCGCCACACCGGCAGCAGCGTATCGGACAAGCGCTTCAGCGGCGAACCGAGATGGACATTGCCGGCGAGGACAATGTGGTTGGCGCGCAGCCGCGCCGTCGGCGTCACGATGCGTTTGCGGATGCCCGAGAAATCGATGCTGACGACCGGCGTCTCCTCGAAGATCCGCACGCCTGTCCGCACGGCTAGCGCGGCGAGCCCGTGGACATATTTGCGGCCGTCGATCTGCAACGCCCTGGGGTAATAGATGCCGTGGAAGTAGCGGCCGGTCCTGAGCACGCTGCGCACGCGATCGACCTGCCAGCCTTCGACCTCGGTGGCAAAATCCTCGCCCAGCGTCTGCAACCGGCTGATCAGCGCCTCGCCGATATCGACGTTGGAGACTTCCAGCGCGCCGTCGCTCGCCTTGATGCCGGGGATCAGATCCTCGGTGGCGGTGGCGCGGACATAGTCGGCGCCTTCTTTGGACAGCGCCCACAATTCGCGGGCATTGTCGAGGCCGACGCGCTCGATCACATCCGATATCGGCAGGCCATAGCCCGGCATCACAGTTCCGAGATGATGGCCGGAGGCGTTCCAGCCGACCTGGCGGGCCTCGAGCACGGCGACGCTGGCGCCAAGCCGCGCCGCCTCGCGCGCCACGGTCAGGCCGGCCAACCCCGCCCCGACCACGCAAATGTCGACGTCGAGGTCGAACGCCAGGCGGTCGCGGAACGCCGAGGCCGCCTCGTCGGGGCCGTCCGCCGCACTTGTGGAAGTCTCGCTCATGGCGTTTCTTACGAACCGCTGCGGCGCTTGTCACCTTGTCCAGGGCATGAGCCTGTAGAATTAATTCGACCAGACCGAATCGAGAATGGAAGTTCATGCGCCGTTTGCTGCTGCTGCGTCACGCCAAGACCGAAACCGACGCGCCGTCAGGGCAGGACCAGGACCGTCGCCTCGACGAGCGCGGCCACCGCGATGCGGCGGAGATCGGCGGCTGGATCGCCCGCCATCCGCCTCTGCCCAACCTGGCACTGGTATCGCCGGCGGTCCGCACCACGCAGACCTGGGAGATCGTGCGCGACGCACTGAAGGGTGCGGGACCTGCGCCGAAAGTCGAATTCGTGCCGGACCTCTACGGCGCCGATCCGGCGCAACTGCTGACCGCGATCCGGATGGCGTCCGTCACCGATCCGAAGCGGCTGCTGCTGATCGGCCACAACCCCGGCATGCACGAGCTCGCCTTGACGCTGACCGGCAGCGGCGAGGAGGCCGCCAAGCGCGCGCTCGCCGACAACCTGCCCACCTCGGGGCTTGCCGTGTTCGACTTCGCGACCGACGACTGGAATGAGGTCTCGTTCCGGCGCGGCAAGCTCGTGCTGTTCGTCAGTCCGAAACTGTTGAAGCTGGCCTCGCGCAACTGACGCGAGCGGACAGCGCGGTTCCGTCATGCTATATTGAATTCCGCGCGACAGGGGGACCGGTTCGCGTCGATGCAACGAAGAAGAAGGCGCGCGTCCCGGCACAGGGACTAAACGGCTCCAGACCAATCGCGGACAGGAGGCGCAGATGTACAAGTCCATTCTCGTGCCGATCGACCTCGCCGATACCGATCTGGCGAAGCCGGCGATCGCAACCGCTGCAACGTTGTCGCAAACCTGGAACGGCGCGGTGCGCCTGCTCAACGTGCTGCCGATGACACCGGTGATGCTCGCCGAATACGTCCCGGCGGATTTCGACAGCCAGCAGCGTGAAACGTCGGAAGAAGCGCTTGCCATCGTCGCGCGCGAATCCGGCATCGCGCCCGGGCGCATCTCCGGCGTGGTCCGCCAGGGCGGCATCTATCACGAGATCCTCGAAGAGGCCGCAAACATGAAGGCCGATTTGATCGTGATGACCTCGCACCGGCCGGCGATGCGCACCTACTTCCTCGGCTCGAATGCCGGGCACGTGGTGCGCTATGCCAAATGCTCGGTGCTGGTGGTGCGGCACTAATGGGGTGGGCCATGGAGCCGCCGCTGGCGGCTCTGCCCAAATATCGAGGAACAACCCCATGCAAAGGAGCCGGCGGCTCACATTCTGCCCCTCGGAGCTTCTTAGGCGTCCATGGAAAGACCGTCCGGACCATCGCGCCCCTTGTGACGGCCAGATCCCTTGCCGTGATCGGCGGCCGGCTCGGGTTCCGGCTCCACACGGTGCAAGGCGTCAAGGATATCGTCGAAGCTGACGGAATTATCCTGAACGGACTGGCTTGGTCCCGGAATCGCGCAAGCGTTTGCCGCCCAGGAGGACAGGATTGCCCGCTTCTCGTACCGTGTCAGATCGCAGTCGTCGACGACGTCCATGGGATGAGCGAACGCGCCGGCCGGGTTCAGCAGCGCGGCCATTTCAAGCGTTGTCGTTCGTCCCTCGATCCTCGGCAGCAGCGCGGAGAGGCGCTCGGGGAACGTCTCTCGCAGAAGTTCCGCCGCGGAAGCCTGCTCTTCGCTCAATCGGCGCTCGACATAGGAGCGCTCAAGATCCGAGAGACGCGTTGCCAGCAGCCTGCGATAGCGGTCGATATTCCTTTGATGCGCGCGCAGCCGTTGCAGGTTCGCTTCGAGCATGGTCCGACCTCCCCGCCTCAGGCAGCGATGGCACGTTCGGTAGAGCGCAATCGGCAGGGCTTGCCTCCGGGAGAATTCCGGGGACCGCCATCGAGCTCGCACAGCGCTTCGAGGATCTCGTCGATCGAAACCGGCTTCTTCAGTCCGGCAGGCGAGCGCATCGAGGGGCAAGATGCGATTGCGGAGGCATCCGACGCCCAGGACGCCAGAATTGCCCTCTTCTCGCCGGTTGTCAGGACGGGGTGATTCACCACGTCCTTCGGGTGCTCGAAGACCGTGCCGGGATGAAGCAGCGCGTTGAAGTCGAAAACATTGTCGTCGGCGGTCGTCGGCCGCATGGTATCCTCCTTTTCATTGACGACGAGCGGCAGCCGCGCGGCGCGTCGCGCGGCCGCCAATCTGAGCCCTGACTAGGCTGCCTTGCTAGGCTGCCTTGGCTTCCAGCTTCTGGACGTTGTCGGCCGGCACGCCGTTGATCGCGATCCGGCGCGGCTTCATGGCTTCCGGGATCTCCCGGACCAGCTCGATCTTGAGCAGGCCGTTGTCGAACGCGGCGCTCTTGACCTGAACATAGTCCGCCAGATTGAACTGGCGCCTGAAGTTGCGGGTCGAGATGCCGCGATACAGGAAGTCCCGCTCGGCCTTGTCGGACTTGCTGCCTTCGATCGTGACCACGTTCTGCTCGGCCGTGATCGTGATATCGCTTGGCGCAAACCCGGCAACCGCCAGCGAAATCTGATAGCGGTCCTCCGCCAGCCGTTCGATATTGTAGGGGGGATAATTGTCCTCGCCGGCCCGTTGGGCCATTTCCGCGAGGTCAAACAGGCGGTCGAAGCCGACGGTCGAGCGCCACAAGGGAGAGAAGTCGTAAGTGCGCATAGCCAAATCCTCCTAAGAGCAAGATGGATACGAGCGGCACCGGACACGACCGGTGCCCGTCTCACTGCCCGGGCCCATGCGGCGCCCGGACGCCACCATTCGGTGGCGACTAAAAAATTAGCAAAGTCGCTTTTGGTTTCAAGAGGGACGCAGAAAATTTTCTGAAGACCGTTGGCGCTGGCCCGGCGCCTCCGGCTTTCGTTAACAAACGCCGAAAAACTTTCCGCTGGGCTCGGTTGCACCGGTGAGGATTGCGGCACGTGCACCGCGCATGGCGATGCCCCTCACCATGAACGCAAGCAGCAATGCGGGCGGCGTCTTCGGCGCCGCCCGCGTTGATTTGGCTTGGAGCACGATCCGGAAAAGTGTCGAACGGTTCTCCCTTGCGACAAACGCGGAACGCGTTTGCGCGAAGATCAGCTCGAGGCAAAAGCGCGAAGACGATTCAACGCAATCTCGTCGCGCTTTAATGGGCGTTGACTGCGACGCGCTTGACGCCTTCTCGCGGCTTGTCGGATTTCGGCAAGGAGATCGTCAGGACGCCGTTCTTGAACGACGCCTCCGCCTTGTCCTCGTGCACGCCCTCAAGCGGGATCTGGCGCTCGAAAGAGCCATAATAGCGCTCGGTGAAGTACTTCCCCTCGCCGTTGCGTTCGGCCTTCTTCTCACCGCGGATGGTCAGGACGCCATTGGCAATTTCGACCTGGACGTCCTTCTCGGTCATGCCGGGCAGCTCCGCCGAGATGGTCAGGTTCTTGTCGCCATCGTTCAGCTCGAGCCTTGGCCAGCCGAAGCGGCCCTCCATGAGCGGGCTGGTGCCGCCGAAGCCGCGAAACACATCGTCAAACAGACGATTCATCTCCCGATGCAACGTCATGAACGGATCGTAGGTATCGCGCACGGGCGCAAGCTCCTGGTTCTTTGTCCAGGGAATGAGATCACGAATAGCCATGTTTCTTCTCCTGTCGGTACGGGTTTGTTCTCCTGTTGATACGGGGCGGTGCGGGCGCCCTGCGCCCACACCCGACGTCCCGATGCTGTGACTGCGGTCAAGATCTGCGGTTCTTTCAAGGGCCTCCTTTGATTTTTTTAAGCTGGAAGCGGCCGCCCGCCCTGCGATGCGGGCGGCCACGATGCAGGCTGGGACATTCCGGCCTCGTCGACTTCAGCTGACGCGGGGCGGGTCCCGCTCGTCATCCCAGGGAAGGCGGAACATGCCGGGGTGGCTGCTGTCCGGCAGCAGCAGGGTGTCGACCTTGAGCAGCGGTGCGTCCGGCTTCCAATCCATCCAGCGCATCGAATCGAGATAGCGGACGGGTGGGAGCGGCAGTGCATGGCCGGCTCGATCGGACGTCACTTTGGGCGTGCTGTCCATGGCGATGGCGCCGGTCGGCGACAACATCGCCAATGCGAAGGCGCCGGCAATAAATCTCCGGCTACGGCTGAAGGTCTCCCGGGCAGCGGAGACGGGTTTTCGATTCCTGGTCATCTCATCCTCCTGTCGGTACGAAGCTGATCCATCCGATCGTCAGAAAGCTGAGGACGAACATGAGCCAATGCAGTACAGCCGTCCCGCTTTTGCGCGATCGAGTTTGCATGCGTCTGCTCATCTTGGGTCTCCTGGTGTGTCTCTCCTTTCTCCTTCAAACGTGAGCCGGCCATCGTTGCGGATGGCCTGATCAGCAGTGCCTCGCCGGCGCCGCTGTCGCGGGCTTCGACTTCCTCGGCCTCGGCGACCAGCGTCCAGAACCGGCTCGGCGGCAACCGACTTGGGAATCGAAAAAATGCCCTTCAAGGGCCTGCCCAAATTTTTTTTGCGACTGACAGCGCCGGAACCTAATCTCGGCGGTCAGGCTCGATGAAATGCTGACCGAAGGCGCGATGGTCGCTATGCGCCGAAAAGCGGACACAGCGAGCCGACTGTTGCATGCAGATCACTGAGGCAGCACCACCCCGGCGATTTGCATAACGCCAAGCTGGTCGAACAACTCGATCTGTTCACCGTTCAGCACTGGAATGTAGCAGCGACGTCTGGCACCCGGGTTGAGGATACAGAGCTTGTCCTCCGCGACCGTCCATGTCCCGGCCGCAGGTTCAAGGGCCTCGTCCCGGTGCGTATAGGTCATCCGGCCGTCGGGATCGAATCGCATTGTGCGCGGACCATCCCTGAGCTTGGGACCGAAGCTGATCGTCCTGCCCCGGAGTTTTGCGGCCAAGGTCTCCCCTGTCGGTCGTTCGCCGGTCGCTGCGGTGAGCGAGGCATCGGGCCCGGGATCATAACCCTCGGCCTTCAGGATCAGCCAGAAGAGCCTGGCAAAACTACGCATGGAAGGTTCGGTGTAGGGCGTGTCGCGGTCGACACGATGCACCACGACGAGATCGAGCGCGGGCACGACCAAGGCGTATTGGCCACCTTGACCTTCGGCCCAAAAGCTGCCCTCGGGCAAAGTCACCGTAGGCGCAACGGCACCGCCCAGAAAGCCGGTCCACCAGAGATAGCCATAGCCCGGCCCGAACGCCGCTCTCGAATAGCCACGCGTGCTCTCTTCCACCCACTCCCGCGGCACGATCTGGTGTCCGGCCCAATTGCCGTTGTGCAGATAGAGAAGTGCGAAACGCGCCAAGTCCCGTGCGCTCATGCGGATCTCATAGGCGGGGTGGATAGACGCTTCGCCGCGGACGTAGCTGCCATCCTGTTGCCGGTAGTCCTGCATGCCGATTGGCTTTGCTATCTTTTGGTCGAGCGCCTCGAAGATGCCGCTTCCGGTTGCGTGTTCGTAGATCGTGCCGAGCGCGTTGAAGTCCCAATTGTTGTAGTACCAGAAGGTGCCGGGCGGGTGGCTGCCGCGCGGCGGTCGCATCTTGGCCATGTCCGGCGTCTCGTAGAGCGCTGCGTGGTAGACCCCGGAACGCGCTTCGACGAGTTCGCGCACCGTCGCGCCCTTCTCGCTCCCGCTCAGGCCGGGCGGATTATCGTCGATGCCGAGTTCGCCAAGCGTGCTGTCGAGATTGATCAGGTGATCCGACACAGCGATGCCGATCAGGGCGCTGAGCAGGCTCTTGCGGACTGAAGCGACTTCCATCGGCTTCGTCGTATTGCCCCACTCCGCCACCACCTTTCCGTGCTGAACGATCACAACCGCGCTCGAGCGAAGTTGATCTGAAAAGGATCGCGCCTGGGCCAATACGGTCTCCGACCAGCCCAACTCTGCAGGGGTGACATGCTCCCACTCCGCGGCTGGGAAGCCGTCTTCAGCTGTGGCAGGCCCGAACCGAACCAAACCGCCGAGCAGCACGACGGCGAAAACAATCTGGCGAATATACATTGGATCCCACCCGTTGTTCGCCTAGCCGCGATTCTGTTTCGGCTCGGTCCGGCGCGCCTCGCGCTCGATCGAGGCGGCGACCAGCGGCGCCTGGTCGGCTGCGATCGGCGGCGAGAACACGAAGCCCTGCACCAGGTCGCAATTGAGGGTGCCGAGCACATCCACTTCGGCCGGCAATTCGGCGCCCTCCGCCACCACGGTCATGCCGAGCCCGTGCGACAGCGCGATGATGCCGCCGAGCAGCTTGCGCTTCTCCGGCGCGCTGGAAATGCCGTCCACGAAGGCGCGGTCGACCTTCAGGCAGTCGAACGGCAGCCGTGTCAGATAGCCGAGCGAGGAATAGCCCGAGCCGAAATCGTCCAGCGCCAGCCGGGCGCCGAGGTCGGAGAGCGCCGTCAGCGTGCGGCTGATCCGCTGCTCGGTGTGATCGACGAACAGGCTTTCGGTCAGCTCCAGGCAGAGCAGCTTCGCCGGAAAGCCGGTCTCTGCCAGCACGGCCGCGACCGCCGCCTCGAAATCCACGTTCCAGATCTGCGCCGGCGAGACGTTGACCGAGACGGAGCGTGGCGGCAGCCCGGCATCGAGCCAGGCGCGGCCCTGCCGGCAGGCCTCGCGCAGCACCCACAGGCCGAGATCGACGATCAGCCCGGAGCTTTCGGCGATCGGGATGAACTCCGCCGGCGAGATCGGGCCGCGCTCGGGATGGCTCCAGCGCAGCAGCGCCTCGAAGCCGGTGACGCGGCCGGTCTTCAGGTCCAGCTGCGGCTGGTAATGCGCCTCGAGCGCGCCGGCCTCGACGGCGTGGCGCAGATGCCGGCCGAGATCGAGCCGCTCATCGACCGCCTGGGCGTAGACCGGCTCGAACAATTGCGCCCGGCCGCGCCCGGCCTCCTTGGCCATGTAGAGCGCGAGATCCGCATTGCGCATGGCGGTTTCCGCCGTCGTGCCATGCTCCGGCAAGCGGGCGATGCCGATAGTGGCGCCGACAAAGGCCTCGCCCTCGATGAGTTCGACCGGGGCGGAGAGCTTGCCGATGAGCCGATCGGCAAGCCCGGTCAGCGCGGTGTCGGACGCGCCGTATCCGTCGGCCAGCACGGCGAATTCGTCGCCGCCGAGCCGGGCGATGAAGGCGCGCGGCCCCAATTCCTGCCGCAACGCGGCCGCCACCCGGATCAGCAATTCGTCGCCGGCGGCATGGCCGAGGGAATCATTGACCTCCTTGAAGCGATCGAGGTCGATCAGCAGCAGCGCGCCGCCGCGGCTGCCCGGCGCGCAGCCCTCGATCAGGCTGGCGAGCTGGCGCTTGAACAGCGCGCGATTGGCAAGACCGGTCAGGGGATCGCTGTAGGCGAGCTGCTCGAGCTGGCGCTCGGCCTCCTTGCGCTCGGTGACGTCCTGCACGGTGCCGATGATGCCGATCACCTTGTCGTGGGCGACCTCCGCCTTGCAGATCACGGCCAGATCGCGCGCCGTGCCGTCTGCGTGCAGCACACGCAGGTCGGTGGCCTCGGTCCTGCGGCTGCGCAGCACCCGCTTCTGCACCTCGCGGAAGCGCTCGGCGTCGCCGTCCAGGAAATAGGGCTTCATGCTCGCATCGGTCGGCTCGAACGTGCCGGGCGCAAAGCCGAGCAGCTGGTAGAGCTCGGGCGCCCAGACCGTGCGGCCGGTGTCCAGCCGGTAGCTCCAGGTGCCGATCTTGCCGAGGCGGTGGGCTTCCTCCAGCGCCCGCGTGCGCTGGTCGAGCAGCGCCTTGGCCGCGCGGAGCTGGGTGATGTCGCTCGACGTGCCGCGATAACCGCGGAAGCTGCCATCATCGGCGTAGATCGGCTTGCCGCTGGTGCAGATGCTGACGCGCGAGCCGTCCTGGCCGATCAGCGTATAGGTGAAGTCGCGAAAAGGGCGACGGGCCTCCATGTCGGCGCGGTGCTGCGCCATGGCCTCCGCGTCCTCCGGCGCATAGGCCAGTTCCCAGCGCGCCTTGCGGCCGGCGGCCACCGTCTGGAAGGCGGCATTGCCGGCGAGCGATTTGGGATAAGGCAGCAGGCGATGCTCGGCATCGCTTTCCCAGCACCAATCCGAGGCGGTCGAGACAAAATCGGCCAGCCGCTGCTCGCTCTCCGCCAGGCGCCGCAGCGCGGAGGTCTCCTCGGTGACGTCGCGAACAATGCCGGACACGCGCCGGACCTGACCACGCGCGTCGAAGTCCGGCTCGCCATGCACCACGCAGTCGAGCAGGCTGCCGTCGGAGCCGCGCAGCCGCGTCTGCACGGCATAGGGCCGCCCCTCCGCCCAGCAGGCCGCGTAATGCGACTCCAGAACCTTGCGGCTTTCAGGCAGATAGCGCTCGCGCACCTCAGCGATGGAGACGAAGCCGTCGACCGTCTCGAATTGGTAGAAGGCAGCTAGCTCCGGCGATATCCAGAATTCGGTCGCGGTGGCGCTCTGCGATTCCCAGTAGCCCATGCGGGCGAGCCTGATCGCACAGCGCAGCGACCGCTCCTCGTGCCAGCGGCGACGCGCTTCCCGGGTCGGGGCCTGCCCTTGCGACAATTTGCGAGCGGCCATCGGTCCCCAACTACCACGCTAGCGTACGCGGCGAATACGCTAGCATAGCGCGTCACAACCTTGCAGCGACGCAGATCACAAACCGGGGCTCTTCCGCTTCTTTGGTGTAGTTTCGGTGAATGCTGCAAACCGGCGCCGAGCTCGTTGTTTGAGCACGAAAAACCGCTGCGTCGTTTTCCGGATCACGCGCCAGCGCAGCAGCAGCAGCCTAACGCACCCGCACCAGTTCCAGATCGAGATCGCCGGTGACGGCGGTCTCGATCTGACAGCGCGAGATTCCGATGTCGCGCAGCGTCCGGTCGTCGAGCTGGCGCAGCGTCTTGATCGCCTCGCGGCGCATCCAATGGCCCGCCAGCGCATCGCCCGTCAGTCGGAGCAATCGGAGCAATCCGCCGCGCATGCTGGACCGCGCGGGCGTAGGGGCGGTTGAGGTTACCGTCGTCATCGTCTATCTCCTTCTATGCCCAGACGGCAAAGCTGTGCCGTTGACGCAAATGCCATTTCGCAGCCGCGCCGTCATCACCTCGGGTTGCTTTCGCGCTCCTCGGTACAATCATGGGCTTGTTTCCCCTTAAATGATCCGGTACATTGCTCGGAGCAAGCGAAACATTGTTCTCGGTGCAATAATGTCCCGGTTCGAATATCTGAAGCTGGCGGATGCGGTGGCCGCCGAGATCGCCAGCGGCGCGCTAAAGGCCGGCGACCGCCTGCCGCCGCAGCGTCATTTCGCCTATGACCGCAACATCGCGGTCTCGACCGCGAGCCGGGTCTACACCGAGCTGTTGCGGCGCGGGCTGGTGGTCGGCGAGGTCGGCCGCGGCACCTTCGTGTCCGGTGAAGCGCGCCGCGGCAATGTGGCCCCGCCCGAGCCGCGCGGCGCCCGCATCGACCTCGAATTCAACTATCCCCTGCTGCCGCACCAGGCGACGATGATCGCCAAGAGCCTGGAAGGGCTCGAGCGGCCCGAGGTGCTCGAAGGCGCGCTGCGGCCGGCCACCAGTTTCGGCACCCGGGCGGCGCGGACGATCTCCGCCGAATTCCTCGCACGCAAGAGCTGGTCGCCGAATCCGGATCAGATCGTGTTCACCGCCAATGGCCGGCAATGCATCGCCGCCGCGCTCGCCGCTGTTGTGCCATCAGGCGGACGCTGCGGCGTCGAGGCGCTGACCTATCCCTTCGTGAAGGGCATCGCCGCGCGGCTCGGTGTCTCGCTGGTGCCGCTTGCGATGGACGAGCACGGCGTCCGCCCGGACGCGGTGCAGAAGGCGCATCGCGAGGCGCATCTGTCCGCGATCTATGTCCAGCCCACGATCCAGAACCCGCTCAGCATCACGATGCCGGCCGAGCGTCGCGCCGAGCTGTTGCGCGTGGTGGAGAAGCTCGGCCTCGTCATCATCGAGGATGGCGTCTACGGCTTCCTCGATGACGAGGTGCCGCTGGCGTCGCTGGCGCCGGACAGCTGCATCGTGCTCGACAGCCTGTCGAAGAAGGTCGCGCCGGGCCTCGCGCTCGGCTTCATCGTCTCGCCGCCGCGGCTGCGCGAGAGCGTCATGGCCGCGGTGCGCTCGGGCGGCTGGACCGCGTCGGGCTACGCCTTCGCGGCGGGGCAGCGGCTGATGGCCGACGGCACCGCCGCCGAATTGTCACGGCTGAAGCGGATCGACGCCGGCCGCCGCCAGCAGATCGCGGCGAAGCATCTGGCCGATTTCGAGATCCAGACCAACCCGAAATCCTATCACCTCTGGCTGACCTTGCCGCCGCACTGGCGCTCGCAGACCCTGGTCGCGGCGGCAGCGCGCCGCGACATCGCGCTGACGCCGTCGACCACCTTCGCCGCCACGCCGGGCCATGCGCCCAATGCGGTGCGGCTCGCGCTTGCCGCGCCGCCGATGGAGCAGCTCGATCTCGGCCTGCGCACGCTTGCCGGCATGCTGAGCGCGACCGAAGAGGATTTCGATTCGACGGAGTGACATCGCATCTGCACTCCGAGTTGGCCTTCGGAACGCAGCACCAACATCAATAACCGCAGGCGGCGTACGTCTTTCGAGCGAGACGAAAATGCGTGCCCTCGGCAACGAAGTCGACATCGAGGCACTGGTCGCCTCTGCGATACTCTCCGATCACGCCGCACTGCAGATATTCGAGGTTGATCCGCCAGCGCTTCTCCTGCGGCGAGTAGGTCGCGAAGTCGTGCTGCGCGACAGGCGCCCCCTTGCAAATCCCGGCAACGTATTGCCGCACATCGACGGGCAGATTGTCGATGTGATGGTGATCAAGCGGATCATGCTTGTTGCCCACGCTGCCCTTGGAGAGAGCCGGATGCATGCTCAAGAGGATGAGGCATAGAGCCAGAATGGGGGTCCGGATTGTCATCTGACACTCCAGCTGAAAGCAAATCAGGCGCTAATATTACAGCGTGTTGCTTACAGCCCGCTTACAGTCGGTCGCGCGAAGCGCTGCTTCATTGCGCTTGATTGCGGGTGACCTTCGGCAGCAGCGCATCGGGCAACCGATCGAAACTGTAGCGCCGCGGATGGTTGCGGGTGACGAAGCCGCCGACCTGCCAGGTGAACAGCGCGGCAAAGCCGACCAGGAACAGCGCACCCATCCAGTTCGCGGTCCATAGCGCCATCAGCAGCAAGCCGAGCATTGCCACCGCAAGGCAGGCCAGCAGCGCCAGCGCGGCGGTGTATGTCTTCGGCCCGAGCCCTCCGACCAGCCGGGCCGTGCTGCCGGCCGCCTGCATCCTACGATGCAGCGCGACGATGAAGTCGCGATAGAGATGGCCCTGCGGCGCCACCAGCGTCGCGGTCTGCCAGGTGGTCGAGAGAATCGCGATTCGACCGCCTTTGGCGTTGTCGATGTCGGCGCGAAACCGTTGCTGCTGCATCGAGACCGGGCGATAGGACAGCTTCACGGCGGAGATGTCGGCGTAGTCCCAGACGCCGGACCGGCCGGCGATCCGCCACGCCAGCCCGTCCTCGGTCAGTTCGAACTGGTGCGCCGAGCCGATCAACGAGGCCTTGTACGCATAGCGCACCGCTGTGCCCTCGCCTGCCTCCGACCGGTCCTGCAACGTTGTTGGCAATCCGCCGTTCCACCTGATCGAGCGTATCCGCGCGCTTGCGCGGAAGGTCGGGCTTATCCTACAAGCGGGCCATGCCCGAGACGACCTATTTTCCACGCTACCTCATCCTCGGCGGCGCTATGATATCCGGCGTGCTGCTGGCGCTTGCCGTGCATATGCTCGGCGCGCGCTACGGGCTCGATCTCGGCGGCCTGTGGCGCTCCGATACCCGCGAATTCATGCCGGCCGGCGCGGCGATCGCCTGGTGGCTGATCGCATCCGTCGGGTTTTCCGGCGGCTACTTCACCGCCAATCTGATGCACAGCGCGGTCGCCGGCCAGATCCCGCAGCGGATGCGACAGTTCCTGATCGTCGTCGGCGTGCTGATGCTGGCGGGCGCCGGCCAGGCCGCCTCGGCGCCGAGCACGGTCTCGACCATTTCCGCCGTGGTCGCCGGCCTCGCCGCGCTGTGCCTCGGCGCCGTGATGGCGTTCTGCGGCGCCTATTTCGCCCTGCGCAAGGACTAGGACGCTTTCGAGCGGCGCGATCCGTCTCAGCCGCGCAGCCCGGGCACCAGTTCGGCTCCGGTCTCGACCTTGAGCGACGAACCCGCGAAGTCATTGCCAATCGGCTGGCAACGACCGCCAAGGTGCTTGGCGAGGAATGCTTCGGTGACACCATAAAAGGCGAGCCGATTTTCCGGCCGCACGAAGCCGTGCCCCTCGTCGGCGAATGTGACGTAGGTCACCGGCACGCCACGCTGCTTGAGCGCATTGACCATCTGCTCGGACTCGGCAGCCACGACCCTCACGTCGCGCATGCCCTGGGCGATCAGGATCGGCTTGGTGGCGCGATCGATGTGGGTCAGCGGCGAACGTTCGACCAGGAACGCGCGGCCGGCCTCGGTGTCGGGATCGCCGAGCCGGTTTTTCCAGACGCTGATCCACGGGCCCCAGTAGGGCGGGATCGTCGCCATGAATGTGACCAGATTGGAGATGCCGAACAGATCCACGATGCAGGCGAAGACGTCGGGCGTCTTGGTCGCGGCCACCAGCGCCGAATAGCCGCCATAGCTGCCGCCGAAGAAGCCGACGCGCTTCGGATCGGCGATGCCTTGCGCGATCGCCCAATCGACCGCGTCGATCAAATCGTCATGCATCTTGCCGCCCCATTCGTGGTCGGCCGCGGTGACGAAGGCTTTGCCGAAGCCGGTCGAACCGCGATAGTTGACGGCAAGCACCGCATAGCCGCGGCTGGCGAGCCATTGATGGACCGGGCTGAAGCCCCAGCTGTCGCGGTAGTAAGGACCGCCATGGATCACCAGCACCAGCGGCACGCGGCCGGCTTCGGCCTCGACCGGCCGGGTCAGGTAGCAGTTGAGGCGCAGGCCATCGCGCGCGGGGATCACCACCGGTTCCAGCTTGCGTAACGCCAGGCCGTCGAGTGCGCGGCGCTGGGTGAACAGCTTGTGCACCTCGCGCGTCTTGCGGTCGAGCAGCGCGTATTCGCCGCTCTCGGTATCGCGCTCGTAGTAGATGCTGCCGAGCCGCAGATCGTCGCTGTTGCTGACGAAGCTGATGTCGCCGGCGCCGTGCCGAGTCAGATCGGCGAGATTCTGGCTGACGCCCGGATCGATGGCGTGCCAGCGGACCCGGTCGGTGACCGCCAATGCCGCGATCGGCCGGCGGTGCTCGTCGAAGATCGCGCGCACGATGTCGGCGTCTTCGTCGGCGGCGAGCAGCGTGGTCTGGCGCGTCGCCATGTCGAGCGCGAAGAACGCCGCCTTGTCGCGGCCCCGCGAGTCGATCAGGTACATCGTGTTGCCGTCCTCGCTGAAATCGAGGATGTGCGTCGTGTCGGTATCGGCAATCGGCACCGTCGCGAACGGCGCCCAGCTGCCGTCCGGACGACGCTCGAACACTTCGGCAGAGCCATCGGCGGCCAGCCGCGTGGCGATGCGCAACTGGAATGCGCTGTCGGTAACCAGGCCGGCATAGTCCGGATTCTCGTAAACGAGCACGCTTGCGCCGGTCACGATGTTGACGCGGTACAGATCGAAATATCGCTTGTCGCGCTGGTTGTGCTGCAGCAGCATCTCGTCGGGAAACTTGCGATCGGATTCCTGCACGAACGACTTGACGCCGGCCTCCGGCGTCAGCGGCACGATCTTGCCGTCCGTGACGTCGACGCTGGCGGCGCGCCAGTTCTCGTCACCGTCGCGCTCGCGAAAGAACACCAGATGGCGGTTGGTATGGGCCCAGCGATACACGTTCGAGATGTTGCGGTCGGTGACGCGGGTGACCGGCCGCGCCGCCTTGAGGTCGGACAGCGGCGCGATCCAGAGATTGTTCACGCCGTCGAGCGGCGCAACCCAGGCGAGCTGCGTCCCGTCGGGGCTAAGGCGGACGTTGATGTAATCGGGATTGTCGAAGAATACCCGGCGCGCGATCAGACCGGGTGCTCCTGCGCGCGCCGAACCGGTCAGGTTGGCAAATGGCAGCGAGGCGCCGAGCATGGCGGCGCGGCGCAGCAACAGACGACGGTCGATTGGCGCAGACATCTGATCGGCCCCCTCGGCGACAGCCCTCGACGGTGCAAGGTTAAATGCCGCGCCGCGACCGCGCAACGACGGCCTGGCTCATTGCCGCGCTTGTGATGATGCGCCGATCCAGATCAGCGCGGCGGCGGCAAGCAACACGCCGGTGGAGATCACGAGTGCCACATGCAGGCCGGCGATGAAGGCCGCGGACCGGCCGACCAGGGAGCCGAACAACGCGACGCCGAGCACGCTGCCGGTCTGCCGGGTCGCATTCAGCACCCCGGCCGCGATGCCGGCGTGCCGCGGCTCAGCACTGCCGAGCAATGTCGATGTCAGGGGCGGCACCAGCAGGCCGAGGCCGCCGCTGATCGCGACGAGTTGCAGACAGATCGCGGGATAGCTCGTGCCGGGGCTGATGAACAGCAGTGCCAGACAACCGGCGGCGGAGACCGCGGCGCCAAGCGCGATCGCCGCCGGCGCGCCGATCCGCTCCGCGAGATGCGGCGCGATCAGGTTGGCGGGCAGCACCGCGCCGAGCATCGGCACGAACGCCAGACCGGTCGCAAACGCCGACAGCCCGTTGATCTGCTGGAAGTAGAGGCTGAGCACGAAGATCAGTCCGTAGAACGCCACATTCACCAGAAGACCGACCAGCGAGGTCAGCGCGAACATCCGACGGCTGAACAGCGAGAGCGGCAGCATCGGCTGCGGCGCGCGCGCCTCTTGCCAGATGAACAGCACGGAGAAGATCGCGGCGAGAACGAAGCCTGCGACCACGAACGGGCTGTCCCAGCCGAGCGCGCCGCCTTCGATGAGCGCGCCGGCCAAAGTGCCGAGCGCGGCAATCGCGGCGAGCTGCCCCGGCAGATCGAGCCGGTGCTGCTGATGGCGGGTGGTTTCGTCGGCAAAACGCCAGGCGAGCCAGAGGCCGGCCAAGCCGATCGGCAGATTGACCAGGAAGATCGCACGCCAACCGACCAGCGTAATCAGTCCGCCGCCGACAAACGGGCCCGCGGTCAGCGCAAGGCTCGCGCCGGCAGCCCAGACGCCGACCGCGCGTCCGCGCGCCTTGTCGTCCGCATAGGCGTGGCGCAGCAGCGCCAGCGAGTTCGGCACCAGGATGGCCGCGGCCAGCCCCTGCACGCAGCGCGCGGCAATCAGTGTCACCGCATCTGGCGCGACCGCGCACGCAACCGATGCCGCGGTGAAGATCGCAAAGCCCGCCATGAAGACGCGCTTGGCGCCGATCCGGTCACCGAGCGCACCCGCGGTCAGGATGAAGGCGGCAAAGGCGATTGTGTAGGCGCTGACCACCCATTGCAGTTCGGCAACCCCGCCGCCGAGCGAGGCGCCGATGGCATTGAGCGCAGTGTTGACGATGGTGACGTCAAGCTGCACGACGCCGTAACCGAGGCTCATCGCGGCGAGCGTCAATGTCGCCGCAAGCCCGGTCCTTTGTGGATCGGACGCCGCGCGCTCGTCCGGCGTGCGCCGGAGGTTCAGGAATGTCTGTTGCATGCTCTTGTCCTCGCTCTGGGCGACCAATGCGAGAGATAGACCTTCGTTTCTATGAAACACTTCGCCAATGATCGAAGTGTGTCATGGTCGACGCTGGCTGGGCCGTCGCCACCTTGCGCGGCGTTTTGCCTCAATAGACCTACGGACCGGCTCCGGCGCGCCGCGTCCCGGCCCGCACTCCACAGCCGGATCATGCGTGGACGCGGATCGACTTCACACTTTGGTAAACGCCAGCGCGGGCGCTGACGTCCCATGCCGATGCATATCGTCCATTCGCTGTGCGCCAGCTGCCCGCGACAGTGCCGAGACGACCACAAAATCGGCAAAAATACCGATGAAATCGCTGGGAACGATGGAACATGCAGTCGTTCCGTCATAGCGGACCCCACGTCTGCGACTCACATTCCGCAGAGCGAGAACATATGTAGCCAGTATGACAATGGCGCTGGACGAGGGTCGAAGCTTGGCTTGTCAAGGGCTGCACAACGCATCGGTTTTGCCTTATGGGTCATCGCGTACGGTGCGTTTGCCCGTCACCCGTCGCCGTCCGTGACCGGGTCCCACTGAAATTGCCGCCCCGCCGGGAGGATGAATGCTTCGGCTGCTGACCACGCTTGGGCGTGGTTTCAAGGAAAAGATCGGCTGGAAACGGCTCGGGATCGCCGCGAGTGTATTGATCATCGCGCTGGCGATCATGTCGCTCGTCCACACCCTGAAAGGCGTCGACACCGGTGTCATCCTCACCGCGCTGACCGACATCGCGCCGCACCGGATCGCGCTGGCGGCGCTCTGCGTGGTCGGAGCGTTCTGCACGCTGACCTTCTATGACTTCTTCGCGTTGCGCACGATCGGCAAGACCCACGTCCCCTACCGCATCGCAGCGCTGTCGAGCTTCACCAGCTACACGATCGGTCACAATATCGGCGCCACCGTCTTTACCGGCGGCGCGATCCGCTTCCGGATCTATTCCGATTACGGCCTCTCCGCGATCGACGTCGCCAAGATCTGCTTTCTGTCCGGCCTGACCTTCTGGCTCGGCAATCTGTTCGTGCTCGGCTTCGGCATGGCCTGGCACCCCGCGGCGGCATCGGCGATGGACCTGCTGCCGCCGGCGATGAACCGGCTGATCGCGCTCGGCTGCCTTGCCGGCATCGGCGCCTATTTCGTCTGGCTCTTGACCGGCGAGAAGCGCCGCGAGCTCGGCCAGAACGGCTGGAAGGTGGTGCTGCCGTCAGCCAAGCTGACGCTGCTGCAGATCATGATCGGCGTGGTCGATCTCGGCTTCTGTGCGCTTGCGATGTACCTGTTGATGCCGACCGAGCCGCATATCGACTTCGTCTCGCTGGCGGTCGTGTTCATCCTGGCGACGCTGCTCGGCTTCGCCAGTCACGCCCCCGGCTCGATCGGCGTGTTCGATGCGGCGATGCTGGTGGCGCTGCCGGAGTTCAGCAAGGAACAATTGCTGGCGACGCTGGTCGTGTTCCGCATCCTCTATTTCCTGATCCCGTTCGGGATCTCGATCTCGATCATGGGCATGCGCGAGCTCTGGCTCAACGTGGTGCAGCCCTGGCAGGAACGAAAGCGATTAAGCCAGGCCTGCACGGCCTCGGCGACCGTGCGGCAACCGATCGAAAGCCGGCAGCAGCGGATCAGGCAGCTGAAACGGTAACAGGCAACGTCGTCGGCCCGCATCCCGCTCACTCGATCCCGGATTTTCGATCCCCCCGCAGCCGCTTCTCTTATTTTCGCCGTACCGCTCGCGTCAAACCGCGCCATGATTGGCTTTTTGGTTCGATTTTCGTTTCGTGTGACGGTCTGCAGCGTGCTGCTCGGCAGCGCGCTGGCGGGGATACTCGCCTCGGCCGCCGAGGCGCAGGACGACAGCCAGCTGCAGATCTCCTGGGAGGTCCGCAACCGCTTCCGCCTGTTCCGCGAGGAACGCGACTTCCGCCTGCATGTCGAAAGCGGGCTCGGCCGCAGCGTGCTGGCCTCGGAACAGGCGCTGGAACTGCAGAGCGACGGCCGCGGCTGGGCGCGCAACACGGTCAACCGGCTCTGCATCGACCTGCAGGGCCGCGTCAACGAGCCCTGCACCCGCGACAACGTCAAGGAAAGCTATCTGACGCCGATCGATCACCCGATCACCGTGCGGCTCACCGGCCCGGTTCCGGTCGGCGCCACCTGCGCCTGGTCGTTCGACGACGGCGACGGACCGCAATCCCAGACCTTCGACTGCGCCGAGCCGGTCAATCTGCGGGTCCGCTACGGCCGCACCACGGTCGCGACCGTCGACGTCGCGAGCGGCGCCGAAGCCAACCAGCGCGTCACGACCCAGATCGCGGTGCGTGACTTGCTGATCGCCGGCCTTGGCGACAGCATCGCATCCGGCGAAGGCAATCCCGACCGCGCCATTGCGCTCTCCGACGAAGGGTTCTGCTTCCGCTCCTATCTCGGCGGCGCGCAATATTACCGGCCGAGCCGCGCCGGCTACAAAGGCGGCCGTGCCTGCGAGGCGCCGGATACCCTGACCAACTGGCAGCGCCAGAGCGCGCTGTGGCTCAACTCGGCCTGCCACCGCTCGCTCTACAGCTATCAGACCCGCACCGCGCTTGCGCTCGCCGTGCAATATCCGCACATCGCGGTGACCTATCTGCCGCTGGCCTGCACCGGCGCCAGCATCGCCGACGGCCTGCTCGGCTCGCAGCAGGCGCGCGAATGCCTCCCGACCAAGACCGCCAACACCTGCTCGGGCACCGTCAACGGCCAGATCGCCGAGCTGCGCACCGCGCTCGCCGCCGCCAAGCGCCGCCAGCCGGACCGCACGCTCGACCTCGTGCTGCTGTCGATCGGCGCCAACGACATCTACTTCTCCGGCCTCGTCGCCAACGTGATCGTCGACACCCCGACCGAACGCACGCTGTTCAGCCAGGGCGGGTCGCTCGCCAGCGTCGATGATGCCCGCTCGGCACTGGCGCGCGACCTGCCGGCCGGCTTTGCCAAGCTGCGCGAGGCGCTGAAGCCGCTGGTCGGCGGCGACCTCTCGCACGTGATCTATACCGCCTATGCCAACCCGGCGCTGGCCAATGGCGGCACGCCGTGCCCTGGCGGCCGCGCCGGCTTCGAGATTCATCCCGCCTTCAACGCCGACCCGCGGCGGCTCGCCGAGGTCTCGGGCTTCGTGCAGAACGAGTTCCTGCCGCAGATCAAGGCGCTCGCGCAGTGCCAGTCCGGCATCATCTGCCGCAATCCGCGCGCCGACCGCATGACCTTCGTCGATGCGCATCAGGATGCATTCGCAAGCCACGGCTTCTGCGCGCGCGCCTCGAGCGATCCGGAGTTCGACCGCGACTGCTTCGCCGCCAATGGCGACAGCTTCGAATCCGATATCGTCGCCGCCGCCAACCAGCCGCTGAAATGCGGCCGCAGCGCCGGCGAATACCGCGCCTATCTGCCGCGTGCGCGCTGGATCCGCGACGCCAATGACAGCTACTTCGCCGCGATGACCTACCCGCAGGGCCTGCCGTCCTCGATGCAGCCAACCGACATCCACGATGCGACATGGGGCATCCTGTCGGCGGTGTATGGTGGCGCGGTGCACCCGACTGCCGAAGGCCATGCGGCGATGGCCGATGCCGCGGTGCCGGCCGCCGCCAACGTTCTGCAGTTGAACACCGCGGTGCCAGAGGTGATTTCCGAGCCGGTCGCCCCGCTGCCGACTCCGCCGCAGCAGCGCTGAAGCGGTGATCCGCCGGCCAAATTTCATTCAATCGCAATTACTTAATTACCGTCCATTTGCAGACCAAAGAGGTGAGCGCGGCTGATTCAACTGCAGCGTGCGTTCTGCCGTTGCAACTCTGGATACGCACGGTCCCCCACCCCATGCTTTTCATTCGCCGGGCTCCCGATGGTCGTCCGGCGCTGGCGTTGAGCGTTCCACACCTATTGGAGCCGATCGCCATCACCACCGAACGTGTGCCTTGCGCTTGACGTGCTGCGAGTGGTCAACTCGCTGATCGATATTCCAGTTGGGGAAGCATGATGTTCAGGCGGATTGCGATCGTGGCCGGATTGGCACTGGCCCTATCGGGCGCGGCGGAGGCCCAGACTCCGCGCAAGGGCGGCACCATCAGGATGACGGCGCCCTACGGCTCAAGCTTCACCAGCATGGACATCCACACCACACCGCGCGCCCAGGACGAGATCTACGCCAAGGCCCTGCACCGCTCGCTCTACATCTGGGACTCAGCCGAAGGCAAACCGGTTCTGGAACTCGCCAAGGAGGTCACCGTCTCGGGCGGAGGTCTCATCCATACCTTCAAGCTGCGCGACGACGCCTATTTCCACAACGGCCGCAAGATGACGGCCGACGACATCATCTGGTCCTACAACCGCATCATGGACGGCACCAAGGCCTATCCCGGCGCACGCTTTGTCCGCGTGATCGAGGGCGCCGCCGAGGTCGAGAAGGGCCAGGCCAAGGAAATCTCCGGCCTGAAGAAGATCGACGACTTCACCCTCGAAATGAAGCTGACCGAGAAGGTCGATCCCGCCTTCTATTTCTTCACCGCGCTGACCTCGATCTATCCCGCTGATGAGGCGGCGAAAGAGAGCTTCATCCAGAAGCCGATCGGTCTTGGTCCGTTCAAATTCGTCGAGCACGTGCCGGGATCGCGCATCGTGCTGGACCGATGGGACCGGTTCTACAAGCCCGGCAAGCCCTATGCCGACAGGATCGTGATCTCGCTGATGGGTGAAGCCGCGGCGCGCGATGTCGCCTTCCGCAACAAGGAGATCGATACCTCGGTGCTCGGGCCCGCGCAATATGTCGCCTATCAGGCCGACCCCGACCTCAAGGGCACCATCGTCGAGGTCGCCGAGGTGTTCACGCGCTATATGGGGATGAATCCGATGTTCAAGCCGTTCTCCGACAAGCGGGTCCGGCAGGCCATCAACTACGCGATCGATGCCGATCTGATCATCAGCAAGCTGGTCAAGGGCAAGGCCTATCGCGCCACCAGCTGGCTGCCTTTGACCTCGCCCGCCTACGACAAGGCGATGAAGCCCTACCCCTACGATCCCGCGAAGGCCAAGCAATTGCTTGCAGACGCGGGCTATCCCAACGGCTTCGAGTTCGAATGGACCACCAGCCAGAATGAAAGCTGGGGCCTGCCGATCGTCGAAGCCGCCATCCCGATGCTGGACAAGGTCGGCATCAAGGTGAAGGTCAAGCAGGTCGAGACCGCGGTGCTGGCCGAAGTCATTCGCAAGGGCGACTTCCAGGCCTTCATCTATTCCCAGGCGACCGGCCCGGATCCGCAGGCCGCGCTGAAATGCTTTCACTCGGCGACGCCGCAATCGGCCTGCAACTACACGACCTTCAAGAACGCCGACTTCGACAAGCTGATCGATGCGGCCGGGCAGACCGACGACGCCGCAAAGCGCACCCAGCTGCTGCAAAAGGCCAACGCGCTGCTCCAGGAGGAAGCGCCGATCTGGTTCTTCAACTACAACAAGGCCGTCATGGCGGTGCAGCCCTGGCTCAAGGGCATTCAGCTGGACGCGACGGAACTGACCCATCAGAACGTCGAAGACCTCTGGGTCGACGACACCTCGCCGGCGAAGTGACAGTGCCATTGCGCTCCCTCCATCGCGAGCAACGACGGAGGGAGTGAGGAAAACGTCCAATGCTGTCCTTCGCGATCCGCCGAGTGCTGCAGACCATTCCGACCGTGCTGGCCGTCGTGCTGCTGATCTTCGTGCTGTTCAGCATCGTGCCGGGCAGCATCGCGTCGAGCATGGGCGACGACGGCCGCGGTCCGACTGACCCGCAGGTCGTGGAACGCATGAAGAAGCAGCTCGGCCTCGACGATCCCGTCTACGTCCGTTTCGGCTCCTATATCGGTCGGCTCACGACGGGTGATTTCGGGACCTCGTTCCGGACCCGTGAGCCGGTCACAACCATGATCGCGAAACGGATGTGGCCGACGCTGCAATTGATCTTCGCGGCGCTGGCATTTGCGATCGCGGTCGGCGTCCCGCTCGGCTTCGTCGCCGCGCTGCGGCCGGGCAGCATCGTCGACACGGTTTCGATGGTGCTGGCGGTGTCCGGCCTTTCGATGGCCAAGTTCTGGCTCGGGCTGCTGCTGATGTATCTGTTTGCATTGAAGCTCGGCTGGCTGCCGAGTTTCGGCTATGGCGACGGCGGGCTGAAATACCTGTTGCTGCCCGCCGTGACCCTCGGCGTCTCGCCGATGGCGCTGCTGGCGCGGACGACGCGGGCCGCGGTGCTCGAGATCATGACCGCGGATTTCGTCCGGACCGCGCGCTCAAAGGGCATGAGCGAAACCCGGGTCGTGACCTGGCACGTGATGCGCAATGCGCTCGTCATCATC
The DNA here is from genome assembly GCF_054055655.1 of Bradyrhizobium sp. USDA 4461. Classification (NCBI taxonomy): domain Bacteria; kingdom Pseudomonadati; phylum Pseudomonadota; class Alphaproteobacteria; order Hyphomicrobiales; family Nitrobacteraceae; genus Bradyrhizobium; species Bradyrhizobium sp. USDA 4461. The sequence goes on along the minus strand of NZ_JBSRXM010000001.1, from coordinate 5,440,302 downwards.
CTCACGGTGATCGGCCTGCAATTCGGCGTCGTGATGGGCCAAGCGGTGGTGGTCGAGAAACTGTTCTCTTGGCCCGGCATCGGCTCGCTGCTGGTCGACAGCGTCCTGCAGCGCGACATCCCGGCCGTGCAAGGCACCATTCTCGTCGTGGTGCTGTTCTTTCTCGCGGTCAATACGTTGATCGACCTGCTCTACGGCGTGATCGATCCCAGGATCAGATACGCATGAAGCTTGGCACCAGCACGATCATCGGCGGGGTGCTGTTCGCGCTTGCGATCTTCGTCGGCCTGTTCGCGCCCTGGCTGGCGCACACCGATCCAGTCATGGGTGCCAATTTGATGAATGCGGAAGAGCCGCCGAACTGGATCTGGTGGTTCGGCACCGATGCGCAGGGGCGCGATATCTATTCCCGCGTCGTGCACGGCGCACGCATCTCGCTGACGGTCGGCATCGTCTCGCAGCTCGTCAACAGCGTGATCGGCGTGACGTTGGGTCTGACCGCCGGCTATTGGGGCAGCTGGTGGGACGATGTCGTCAACGCCCTGACCAATCTGATGCTCGCGATCCCCTCGCTGATCTTCGCGCTCGCCATCATGGCGGTGCTTGGACCCGGCCTGACCAGCCTCCTGATCGCGCTCGGGCTGACCAACTGGTCGTTCTCGTGCCGGATCGCACGGGCGTCGGCCTTGTCGCTCAAGAGCCAGGGCTATGTGCAGGCGGCAAAGGTGCTGGGCTACGGCGATCTGCGCATCATGATCACGCAGCTGCTGCCCAACATGCTCGGCCCCATCATCGTCATCAGCACGCTGGGCATGGGCGGCGCGATATTGGCGGAAGCCGCGCTTTCGTTTCTCGGCCTCGGCATCCGCCCACCCTATCCGAGCTGGGGCAGCATGCTGTCGGAGGCCCGCGACCAGATCACCACGGCACCGTGGCTCTCGGTTTTCCCGGGCCTCGCCATCTTCCTGACGGTGCTCGGCCTCAACCTGCTCGGCGACGGCCTGCGCGATATCCTCGATCCACAATCGCGGAGCCGGCGCACATGACGGCCCCTCCCTTGATCGAAGTCGAGAACCTGCGCATCGACCTCGACGACGGGGCGCGCCGGATTGCGGCGGTCGAGGGGGTTTCATTCCGCATCGATCGCGGCGAGACGTTCGGCCTCGTCGGCGAATCCGGCTGCGGCAAGAGCATAACGGCGCTCGCGTTGATCGGGCTGTTGCGCCGGCCGCTTTCGCTCGGTGCCGGCGCGATCCGCTTCGACGGCCGCGAGATCCAGGACCTTCCGGCGGCCGAGCAACGCACGCTGCGCGGCAACCGCATCGCCATGATCTTCCAGGAGCCGATGACGGCGCTCAATCCGGTCTCGCCGATCGGCCGGCAGATCGCGGAAATGTTCGTGCTGCATCAGGGCAAGAGCTGGCGTGACGCCGACCGGCTCGCCGTCGAGGCACTGGCGAGCGTCCGCGTCCCGGCGCCCGAGCGCAGGGTGAGGGATTACCCGCACCAGCTTTCGGGCGGCATGCGTCAGCGCGTGATGATCGCCATCGCGCTCGCATGCGGGCCCGATCTCCTGATCGCCGACGAGCCGACGACCGCGCTTGACGTGACCGTGCAGGCGGAGATCATCGAGTTGATGCGGAATTTATGTGCCGAGCGCGGCACCGCGATCCTGATGATCAGCCACGATCTCGGCCTGGTCGCCAATGTCTGCCGCCGCGTCGCGGTGATGTATGCCGGCCGCATTGTCGAGGAGCGCGGCTCGGACGCGCTGTTCCGCGCATCCGCGCATCCCTACACCAAAGGCCTGGTCGACTCGCTGCCGCGGCTCGGCACGCGTGCAGCACTCGGCCGGAGCAAGCTCAAGGAGATCGCGGGCGTCGTGCCGGCGATCGCGGATTTCCCGGCCGGCTGCCGGTTCAATCCGCGTTGCACGCAGGCGACCGAGATCTGCCGGACCACCGCGCCGGAGACGACACAGCTCGGCGACGGCGGGCTCGTCAGGTGCCATCACCATGCATGACGCAGCGCACGGCTCCAGCGACGATGTCATCCTCCGCGTCGAGGATCTCGCGGTCCATTATCCGATCGGGGGCGGCTTGCGAGGCGGCGGGCGGCGACTGTTGCGTGCGGTCGACGGCGTCGATCTCGAGCTGAAGCGCGGCGAATGCCTCGGTCTGGTCGGCGAATCCGGCTGCGGCAAGTCGACGGTCGCGCTGTCGATCCTTGGCCTGCAGACGCCGACGCGCGGCCGGATCGTGCTCGACGGCCAGGTCGTCACCGGCGGTCAATCGCTCGATCGCATGGCATTGGCCCGCATCGTCCAGATCGTGTTTCAGGATCCCTACGCCTCGCTCAATCCGCGCCAGAGCGTTCGTCGCACGCTCGAGGCGCCGCTGCGGCTGCACGGCGTGACGGCCAAAAGCGAGATCGACGGACGCATCGAGGCGATGCTGAGGCAGGTCGGCCTGCGGCCCGAGCAAGCCGGCCGCTACCCGCATGAATTCTCCGGCGGCCAGCGCCAGCGCATCGGCATCGCCCGCGCACTGATCCTCAATCCCAGGATCGTCATCTGCGACGAGCCGGTATCGGCGCTCGACGTCTCGATCCGGGCCCAGATCATCAATCTGCTGCTGGAGTTGAAGGAAACGCTCGGCCTCTCCTACATCATGATCAGCCATGACCTCGGCGTCGTCGAGCACATGAGCGACCGGGTCGCGGTCATGTATCTCGGCCGCATCGTGGAGAGCGGCGACTGGCGCGAAATCTTCGAACGGCCGGCGCACCCCTATACGCAAACCCTGATCTCGGCGATTCCCGATCCGCTGCGCCGCGCACCGCTTGCGACCACGAGGGGCGAGCCGCCCAGTCCGCTGAATCCGCCGGACGGCTGCGCGTTCAATCCGCGCTGTCGTCATGCCGAGGCGGTCTGCCGTCGCGCGCCCGCGCCATCGCTTGAAACGCGTCCCGACGGACACGCGGTCCGCTGCTGGCGGGCCGACGAGATCGCCGGCCAGATTGTTGCGGATTCCGCCGCAGCCTTCAATCGCGCGACCTGAAGTCGTTCGTGGGTGCAGGCCGCGTGCCGGAGTACGGCGAACAAGATCGAGAGCGAACCTTACCGCTTCTTCAGCGGCTGTGGCGGCGGCTGTTTCACCGCGGCGGCCTGCGCCGGCAGATACTTCGCGACGATCGCAGGATCGAGCTGCGCCATCGCGGTGTCCGGCAGCCGGGTCCAGACCTCGTCCTTGCCGAACAGCGAGATGCCGAGATAGCCGCGCATGGTCAGCGTCTGCCCATCGGCGCTCAGCGTCATCTTGGCCTTGTAGATCTTGCCATTGCGCGGATCGAGCACGTTGCCGCCCTCATAGGCGAGCCCGTTGCGCTTCATGTCGCGGATCAGGGGAATGCCGAGCCACGGCATATCCTTGCGATCGTCGGTGCATTTCGAGCAGACAGGATTGGGCGGATCGTCGGGCGATGCGAACATCTTCGCGATCATGCCCTCGTACACGCCGTTGCGCTCGACCACCAGGAACCAGCCCTCCGGCTTGCCGTCCTCGATCTTCTGCCAGAGGCCGGCTGCCGACAGCTCGGCCGCCGAGGCGGCAAGCGGAGCCGCCAGCGCAAAGGCCGTGGCGATCGCAAGGATCAGCCGAAGTCTGGACAGCGTGTTCCGCATCATCATCACCTGATCAATCGACGACCCCGAATAGCCGCAGACTACGGCCATTTCGCGGAGTGTTCCAGTACCCGCCCCGCGCAGGAACTGACCCGTGCCCCCGGCATTGGTCGCTGTCGGAGCGGAATCAGTTCACGCCAAGCTTCTTCTGCAAACTTGATGACGAGGTTGTGTACTGGAACACCAGCCGCTTGTCCGGATAGACGTAGCGATGCGCCTTCTGCGCCATCAGCGCGCCTTCGTGGAAGCCGGAGAGAATGAGCTTCAGCTTGCCCGGATAGGTGTTGATGTCGCCGATCGCGAAGATGCCTGAGACGTTGGTCTCGAACGCCGCGGTGTCGACCGGCACCAGATTGTTCTCCAGCGCGACGCCCCAGTTCGCCACCGGGCCGAGCTTCATGGTGAGCCCGAAGAACGGCAGCATCGTATCGCAGGCGATCGTCGACAGCGCATTGTCGTTGCCCTTCAGCGCGGCGCCCGAGAGCTGACCGTTGGCGCCTTCGAGCCCGGTGACCTGCCCGATCCTGAGGTCCATCTTGCCGTCGGCGACCAGCGTGCGCATCTGCTCGACGCTGTGCGGCGCCGCGCGGAAATCGTCGCGCCGGTGCAAGAGCGTGATGCGCTTGGCGATCGGATGCAGGTTGAGCGTCCAGTCGAGCGCTGAATCACCGCCGCCGACGATCAGGATGTTCTTGTCGCGGAACTGCTCCATCTTGCGCACGGCATAGAACACCGAAGTGCCTTCATAGGCCTCGATGCCGGGCACCGGCGGCCGCTTCGGCTGGAACGAGCCGCCGCCGGCCGAGATCACCACCACCTTGGCTTCGAACTCCTTGCCGGCATCGGTCTTCACGCGGAACAAGGGATCGCCGATCTTCTCGATGCTCTCCACCATCTCGTTGAGATGGAAGGTCGGGCCGAACGGCTTGATCTGCTCCAGCAGCTGGTCGGTGAGGCCCTGGCCGGTGACCAGCGGAATGCCGGGAATATCGTAGATCGGCTTCTCCGGATAAAGCTCGGCGCACTGCCCGCCGATCTTGTCGAGGATGTCGACCAGATGCACCTTCATGTCGAGCAGGCCCAGTTCAAACACGGCGAACAACCCGCAGGGGCCCGCGCCAATAATCAGCACATCGGTCTTGATCGCTTCGCTCATGTCCGCTTCTTTTCAGTTGAGATCGACTGCACGGTTCTCGCCTGTCCAGCCAAGCATGGGCCGGATCGGGACATGCATAATAGGGACAGCGGCTGGCGCGGCAACCCCTTGCCGAGCCTGCGCAACTCGGCTGTATGGACGGCAAACCGACGGAGATCCCCCTCGTGAATGCCCCTGTCCGTGCTGACGATGCGCCGCGCCTGGAAGACTTCCCCTATCGGCTGTCCGACAATGTGCGCTTTGCCGATCTCGACCCCAACGGGCACGTCAACAATGCGGTGTATGCGAGCTATTTCGAAACCGGCCGCGTCACGCTGGTGAAGGATCGGACCATGGGGCTGATGCCGGCAGGGCTTGGCTGGATCATGGTGCGCCTCGACATCCATTTCCGCGCCGAGTTGCACTGGCCGGGCCGGATCGAGCTCGGGCTCGGCCTCGTCAAGTTCGGACGGACATCGACCACCTTCGATCAGGTGGTGTTCTCGGAAGGACGCTGCGTGGCGTCGGCAAAGGCGATCACCGTGATGATCGATGAGGCCACGCGCAGGCCGACACCGCTGCCGGCGGAGGTCAAGGAGAACTTCCGCCGCTGGGTCCGTCGCGGTGTGAATCCGGACGGCGAATAGAAGCGTTTTCGAGCGAAGTGGACGCCGGTTCGCGTGAAGCAAACGCGTCAAAGCAAAAAGCGAGAGCTCGGTTCTGATTCGATCAGAACCGAAAAACTCTAGGCCTGCCGCTCGGGCGTCGACACGACCAGTCCGTCGAGCTCGTCGGTGACCTTGATCTGGCAGGACAGCCGCGAATTCGGACGCACGTCGAAGCCGAAATCCAGCATGTCCTCTTCCATCGGAGACGGCGCGCCGACCTTCTCGCGCCAGGCTTCATCGACATAGACATGGCAGGTCGCACAGGCGCAGGCGCCGCCGCATTCGGCTTCAATGCCGGGAATGGCGTTGCGGATCGCGCCTTCCATCACCGTCGCGCCGTTCTCGATATCAATGGAGCGTTTCTCGCCGGAATGGTCGATAAAGTGGATTTTGGCCATGATTGCTCGTGCTGCCGGAATGCGCCGGACGATGGATGGAAAGGTCCCGGCAGTCGTATAACGGGTCGGTCCGCGCAGCGCTAGCGCGGAGACCGAAAAGCTGTCAGCCCGGCCGGCAAGTCTCCTGGCCGGCCTGTGGAGATGGCTGGAGCCTAGGATCGGCCCAGAATCAGCTCGATCGCGGTCCGCGCCTCGGCGATCGCGGTCCCGAGCGCGGCCAGCGGCTGGGCCGGATCGGAACCGGCCGTCAGCGCGGTTTCCAGCCGGGCGGCGGCCTCGGCGACGCCAAAGGCGCCGATCGCCCGCGCCGATCCCTTCAGGGTGTGGGCGTGGGTCGCAGCCTCCGCCGGCAGTGCGGCCAGCTCCCCGAGAATCCGGGCCGACTGGGTCGAGAACATCGCCAGCACCTCCCGTTCGAGCTCCGGGTCGCCCAAGGTCATGCGCTGGAGGTGCTCGACGTCGATCGGGCCGTCGCCGGGGGCGAGCGGCGGCGATTGTGTCCATTCAACCCGTTCGAGATGAAGCGGCATGGCCTGTCCCTGTCGTCTCCGCCCGGCCCTGGCCGGCGGATCGTTGGCCCAGCCAATCACGAAACTGGTTAACGGATTGTTGTCGGGATGATCGGCAAAACCGCCTGATTCTGGACAATTTCCGGACACAATCGGCGTGCTGCGGCGGGAATTTCGAGTACCCATAAGGCCTTATGGCGCAAAGCTGTTAACGATGATTAAGAAAGTATTAATCGCAAGCATTTCATTCGCATCACTCTCCCCATAGGATGTTTGCGGATGTAGCGGACAAGCCGCCGAGGGGGCGCTTGCGCTCCGCTTGTGGGCACCGGCTTCGAGCATGCGTGGGGACGATCGCAGGCTCGCCGACGCGTAAATAGTGAGAGGGCTCAGACTGAACATGGCGAACACTCCCAAGAAGGTCAAAGATCCCACCGAAGTCGCGCTTTCTGCCATCCAGGAAGCCCTCAACATCAGCGAACAGGGCGCGGAGAACCGCAGCCCCCACAATGAAGGCGCCACGCCGCCCAGCCTGCCGTCGTCAGCTCCGGATTTTTCAGCGACATCGTTCGATCAGCGTCCGACTCCCGAACGTTCGGCGTTCGAGCCGATCGAGGAACCGCGCGCGCCGCGCCGCGCCGCCAATGACGACCGCGAGAGCATCGGCCAGATGCTGCAAACGTTGCAGGGAGGCCGCGCCCGCAACGCCTTCACGCTGTTCTTCGTCTGCTCCGGCGCCTGGCTGCTCGGCGGCGTCATCCTCACCATCGCGTTCTGGCCGGCGCTGCAGGCCTCGATGGCCCAGGGCACCGGCGTGCTGGTGCTCGCCGGCCTCGCTGCGCTGTTCGCCGTTCCGATCCTGCTGTTCTACTATCTCGCCAGCCTCGCCTCGCACGGCCAGCGCATGCAGATGATCGCGCAATCGATGGCGCAGGTCGCGATGCGCTTCTCCGAGCCGGAGAACGCCGCCGCCGATTCCATGGTGACGGTCGGCCAGGCGATCCGCCGCGAGGTCGCGGCGATGGGCGACGGCGTCGAGCGCGCGATCGCGCGCGCCGGCGAACTCGAGACCTTGGTTGCCAACGAGGTCGCTGCGCTGGAACGCGCCTATTCCGACAATGAGGTGCGCATCCGCGCGCTGCTGCAGGACATCGCCCATCAGCGCGACAATCTGGTCGGCCAGGCCGAGCAGGTGCGCAGCGCGATCTCCGGCGTGCAGATCGACCTGCGCCACGACATCGCGCTGATCTCGGACGCAATCGCCTCGCGCGTCGACGAGGTCGCCAAGAGCATCACCGGCGCGCTGGAAGAGCGCGGCCAGCACATCACGACTGCGCTGAGCCATGCCGGCGACAACATGATCCTCGCGCTCGGCGAGCGCGGCGGCGACCTGCTCGACCGCCTCGAGGAAGCCAGCGCCGAGACCACGCGCGCGGTGCTCGATGCATCGGAACGGCTCACCACCAGCCTCAACTTCAAGACCGGCCACGTCCATGACGAATTCGTCGACCTGGCCGATCGCGTCCACGAGATGCTGAACGAGCGCATCGACCGCATCACCGGCGAGTTCGAGCAGCGCTCGTCTGCGATTGTCGATGGCATCTCCGACCGCACCGAAGAGGTGCACGACTCCCTGAAGAACTCGGCAGACTCGCTGCTGCTCGAGCTCGAGCTGCGCAGCAACGACCTCGTCAGCAAGATCGACGACGCCGGCAACCGCCTCGCCGGCCAGATCATGACATCGGGCGACAAGGCGAGCGAGGCGCTCGACGTCACCGTCAATTCGCTGGTCGCCAAGGTGGTGGGCCAGACCGAGACCGCGCATGACTCGCTGTCGCTGCAGATGAGCGCGTTCGACGACCTGGTGAAGAACCACGGCAGCGAGCTCGCCGAGAAATTCGCCCGCGACTCCGGCACGCTCGGCGCGCTGATCACCCGCCATATCTCCGAATTCGACCGCACGGTGAAGACCTTCGGCGGCGATATCGTCGAGCGCATGGGCCAGCGCACCCAGGACATCGCCGACAGCTTGAAGACCTATGTCGACACCTTCGACCATCGCGTCACCAGCAATAGCGGCGAGATCACCGCCTCGCTCGACCAGCGCCTGCTGCAGTTCGAGACCACGCTCGGCAGCCGCGTCAGCAATCTCGACGCCTCGCTGACCGACAAGCTGTCGTCGTTCGACAGTTCGCTCGCCAGCAGGATCGGCTCGTTCGACGGCCGCCTGCAGTCGCTGGATGAGGCGATCGACGGCCGCATGAAGACGCTCGAAGTCACCTTCGAGAGCCGCGCCAAGTCGGTCACCGACACCATCGATGGCCATCTCGGCACGCTCGCGACCCAGCTGACCGAAGGCGCCACCCAGGCGATCCATTCGATCGACTCGCGCCTCGGCCTGCTCACCACGACCCTGACCGAAGGCACCGCGCAGGCGATCGCCGCGGTCGACCACCGTATCAACGGCGTCACCGAGACCATCGACGGCCACAGCATCCGCCTGGTCGACACCATCAACGGCCACAGCACCCGCCTCGCCGACACCATCAACGGTCACAACACCCGCCTGGTCGAGACCATCAGTGGCCATAGCTCGAACCTGACCGACACCATCTCGGCGCGCTTCGCCGACATCCAGCAGGGCATCGAGAGCCGCGTCGGCGTCATCGCGAGCGACATCGACACCCGCGTCGCGCAGTTCGAGGACCTCCTGGGCTCGCGCGTCGAGGCCGTCGCCGGCCGCATCGAGAGCAGCGGCCGCCAGGCCAGCGAGGACCTGATGTCCCGCGCCGAGCTGTTGTCGTCGAGCATCAAGTCCCATGTCGAGGACGCCGAGCGTTCGCTGACCAATCTCGTGGTCAACACCAGCGAAACCATCCAGACCGGCGCGCGCACCGCGCAGCAGGCGCTGCTCACCGTGTCCGCCGACGTCGGCAACCAGCTCAAGCTGAGCTCGGCCGAGGTCGAGGGCGTGCTGACCGCCGTCGGCACCTCCGCGGCCAACTCGATCCTCACCAGCGCCCGCGACGCCCAGGTGTCGCTGGTCTCCGCCTCCGGAGACGTCGCTTCGCAGATCAAGGCGCTGTCGGAGGATGTCGAGCGCACGCTGCAGGCCGCCGGCAGTGCCACCGCAGCCTCCGTGCTGTCCGGCGCCCGCGACGCGCAGACCACGCTGGTCTCCGCCTCGGTCGAAGCCGCAAGCCAGGTCAAGTCGCTCGCGGCCGACGTCGAGCAGTCGCTGTCGATGTCCGGCTCCGCCGCGGCCGAAGCGATCATGACCGGTGCCCGCGAGGCCCAGACCACGCTGATCGCGACGTCGACCGACGTCACGGGTCAGGTCAAGTCGCTCGCCAGCGACGTCGAGCGCTCGCTGTCGATGGCCGGCACCGCGACCGCGGAAGCCGTCGTCGCCTCCGCCCGCGAGGCCCAGAGCACGCTGGCCGGCGCATCCACCGAAGCCGCCAACCTGGTCCGCACGCTCGCGGCCGACATGCAGCACTCGCTCTCGACCGCCGGCACCGCGACCGCGGAAGCCGTCGTCGCCTCCGCTCGCGAGGCCCAGAGCACGCTGGCCGGCGCGTCGACCGACGCCACCAATCTGGTCCGCACGCTGTCGGCCGACATCGAACGCTCGCTGTCGATGGCCGGCTCCGCAACCGCCGAAGCCATCGTCGCCGCGGCCCGCGAGGCCCAGAGCACGCTGGCAGGCGCATCCACCGAAGCCACCGATCTGGTCCGGACACTGGCCGCCGACATGGAACGCTCGCTGTCGATGGCCGGCTCCGCCACCGCGGAATCGATCACCGCCGGCGCGCGTGAAGCCCAGAGCACACTGGTCAATGCCTCGACCGACGTTGCAAGCAAGGTGTCGGCGCTCGCCTCCGACATCCAGCGTGCGCTGTCGATGGCAGGCTCGGGCACCGTCGAGGTGCTGACCGCCGGCGCCCGCGAGGCGCAGAACACCCTGGTCACCGCCTCCACGGAAGCTGCCAACCACGTCAAGTCGCTGGCAGCCGATGTCGAGCGTACCCTGACGTCGGTCGGCACCAACACCGCCCAGTCGATCCTCGGCAGCGCCCGCGATGCCCAGACCTCGTTCGTGGCAACCTCCACCGAAGCGGCAGCCCAGATGCGCGCGATCTCCGTCGAGATCGAGCGCTCGCTGACCACGACCAGCGCGGAGACCGCGCAGACCATCCTGGGCAGCGCCCGCGAGGCCCAGAGCTCGTTTGCGGCGACCTCGGCTGATGCCGCCGCCCAGATCCGCACGCTCTCGACCGATATCGAGCGCGCGCTGGGCTCGGTCACGGCCAAGACCACCGACAACATCCAGACCTCGGCGCAGAACGCCCAGGCCGCATTGATCACGATGTCCAACGAGGTCTCGACCAAGGTCAAGACGACTTCCGCCGACATCGAGCGTTCGGTGCTGTCCGCGACCAGCGCATTCGGCTCGGCGATGACCGGCAAGACCGACGAGATCGTCACCTATGTGCAGCAGCAGACCGAGCGCCTGTCGCAGATGGTCGACGGCCGCCGCGGCTCGCTGGTCGAGGCGCTGACCGCCAAGACCACGCAGCTGTCGGCCGACATGGATCGCGCCACGGCAGACGCGTTGAAGGCGATCGAAACCCGCGGCCTCGCCTTCTCGCAGTCGATGGCGGCGCATGGCGGCGATGTCGCCCGCAACATCACCTCGGCCGGGGATCAGGCGACCGGCGCCGTGGCCAAGTCGCTCAAGGAGCTCGAGCAGGCCTCGCGCGCCGCAATCGACCAGTCGCGCCAGGTCTCGATCTCGGCCGTCACCGAGATGCAGGAGACCAGCAAGATCCTGCGCACCGACACGGTCGCGCTGTTCGAGCGGCTGCGCGAGGGCAACATCCTGCTGCAGGAAGTGTTGACCGGCGCCCACGACAACCTCAACTCGCTGGAGCGCGCGCTGGTGACCCGGGTGGCCGACTTCGTGTCCGCCATGAACGACGTCACCTCGCGCAACGGCGTGGCGACCCAGACGCTGGAAGACCAGCTGACGGTGTTCAACAGCAAGACCGGCAAGGCGCTGGAGGATCTCGGCGCACTGTCGAGCCAGTTCGAGACCCATGGCAAGGCGCTGATCGAGGCGGCTGCCGTGGTCGAACAGGCCAACCGCTCGACGACGGCTTCCGTCAGCGAACGCAAGGAGGCGCTGGAAGCGCTGGTCACCACCATCGACCTGCGCACCACCGATCTCGACCAGCGGCTGTCGCGCTTCACCGGGCTGCTCGATGAATCGCTCGGCGCGGCCGAGGAGCGCGCCCGCGATATCGCGCGCGTGGTGGCGGAGACCGCCGGCGCCGGCTCGGCTGCGATCAGCCGGCAGTTCGAGGCGGTGCGCCAGGCGGCCGAGAACGAGCGTCAGCAGACCGTCGACGCGATGAACGAGCTCTACCAGCAGAGCAACGCCGAGACCGATGCGATGTTCAAGGAATCGACGGAGAAGTTCTCCGCGATGGTCACGGCGATGAAGCAGATGGCGAGCGAGATGCACAGCGAGCTCGAGGCCACCCGCAACGAGCTGCGCCGCGGCGTGCTCGAGATGCCGCAGGAAGCCGCCGAGAACACCGCGCAGATGCGCAAGGTGATCGTCGACCAGATCGAGGCGCTCGCCGAGCTGAACCGCATCGTCGCCCATCACGGCCGCGGCCTCGACGTGGTCTCGACCAACCGCGCCAGCGTCCGCCACGAGGAGCCGGTGATGGCTGCCGCCGCTGGCGGCCGCGCCGACCTGCGGATGCGGGACGACGCACGGATGCGGGACAATGGCAACAGCGCTTCGACGCTGCCGCCGCCCGACCTCGGCATGGCGAGCTCGCGCCGCACCGAGGCCCCGTCGGTCAGCCCGGCGGGCCCCAACAACGGCGACGGCTGGCTGTCCGACCTGCTCAACCGCAGCGATGCGCCGCCGCCTGCCCCGCAGGGCCGCGACGCGCAGCAGCGCCCGCGTCAGCAGCAGCCGCAGCAGCCGGCCGCCAATCCGCTGGAGTCGCTGTCGCTCGACATCGGCCGGCTGATGGACCGCACGCTGGCCGCCGAGATGTGGGACCGCTACCAGCGCGGCGAGAACAAGGCGTTCAGCAAGCGCCTGTACACGCCGGCCGGCCAGAAGGCCTTCGACGAGGTGGCCCGCAAGTATCGCGCCGACCGCGGCTTCAAGCAGACGGTCGACCGCTACATCGCGGAGTTCGAGCGTCTGCTCGATGAAGTCGCCCGCGACGGCCGCGGCCAGCAGGAGCTGGCCGGTCACCTGACCTCGGAGACCGGGCTGGTCTACACCCTGCTCGCGCACGCCGCGGGACGGCTGGGGTAGAACTCACGAGTTGCGAATAGCGAACGAAAAACGGAGACCGAGAGGTCTCCGTTTTTGTTTGGGCTAACCGATCCGCAGACTGCGCATCTGCGATACCGCGCTGGCGCCAACTATCGTCATTGCGAGCGAAGCGAAGCAATCCATTTCGCCGCTTGCGGAGCAATGGATTGCTTCGTCGCTAGCGCTCCTCGCAATGACGATGCTACGTCACTGCCGCCGGCGCGGCCCGGGCGCCGCCGGGGCCGGTGCGGGCTCGGGGGCGGCGTTGTTGCTGCCGCCGAAGATCACCCGGCTCGGATTACGGTCGAAATTGTTCACGGCGCGGCTGATGTCGGCCAGCGTGCGGCGGCCGTCGTTGATCAGGAGATTGGAGCGCTTGTCGATGTTGTCGGCGAGCTCGCGGATCGACTTCACCATCAGGTTCAGCTCGCTGCCATTGTTGCCGCCGGCGATCGCGTTGAGGCCCAGCATCAGATTGTCGGCCTTGCCCATCACGCCGTCGACCTTGAGCATGACGTTGTCGATCTTCTCCGAGTTGCGCGCCAAGGCCTCGGTGAAGACCTCGAGATTCTTCAGCGAGTTCTTCACCGACTGCTGATTGTCGGCGACGATGCGGTTGACGTTCTGCAGGGTGGCGCGGATCGCCTCGGTGACGTCCTGCAGCGCATTGGGGTCGGCGGTCAGGACCGGGATGCCGTCCTCGTCCAGCGGCACCGGCGGGGCGGCCTCCTCGCCGCCCTTCAGCGAGATCGCGGCGACACCGGTGAGGCCCTGGAATTCGAGACCGACCAGGGTGTCCTTGCGCAGCGGTGCGGTGTTCTCGATCATCGCCAGCGCGATCACGCGGCGCGGATTGTCGAGCTTCACCGAGACGACTTCCCCTATTCGAATACCGTTAAAATTGACATTGCCGCCATTGCGCAGGCCCGACGCCGGCCCCTCGAAGATCACCCGCAGCGGACTGCGCTGCTTGGTGGTGTGCAGGCTCTGGAACCACAGCACGAAGCCGAACGCCGCGGCGATCACCGCCAGCGTGAAAGCACCGATCAAGACGTAGTTCGCCCGCGTTTCCATCAATTGCTCGCGTTAATCACTGTTGGGCTCTCGCGCAGCCGGCCTGCGCTCGAGCCCGTCGAATTGCTGTTGGCGCATGATCTCGTCGGACAACCGGTCTCCAGTTTCGGGATCATGGGCTAGGCCACAACGGCACGGGCGCGCTTGCCGTTGAAATATTGCTGCAGCCAGGGATGCTGCGATGCCTTCATGTCGGCGATCGATCCTGCAGCAATGATCTTACCGTTTCCTAAAACGGCGATACGGTCGCACGCGGTGTAAAGACTGTCGAGATCGTGGGTTACCATGAAAACGGTCAGCCCCAAAGTGCGCTGCAGGGTGCGCACCAGCTCGTCGAAATCGCCGGCGCCGATCGGATCGAGGCCCGATGTCGGCTCGTCGAGAAACACCAGCTCCGGATCGAGCGCGAGCGCGCGCGCCAGCGCGACGCGCTTGATCATGCCGCCGGACAGTTCGGACGGATAGCGATCGGCGACTTCGGGCTTCAAGCCGACCATCACGAGCTTCGCCACCATGATCTCGTCGAGCAGCCGCTGCGAGACGCGCAGATATTCGCGCGCCGGAAACTGGATGTTCTGGCGGACCGTGAGCGAGGAGAACAGCGCGCCCTGCTGGAACAGGATGCCCCAGCGCCGCTCCACGGCGCGGCGCTGCGACGAGCTCGCGGCATCGAGATCGACGCCGAACACCTCGATGCGGCCGGAGACTTTCGGCACCAGGCCGATGATGGTGCGCGTCAGCACCGATTTGCCGGCGCCCGAGGGGCCGACGAAGCCGAGGATCTCGCCGCGCTTGACGTCGAGGTTGAGGCCGTCGAGCACGCGCGTCTTGCCGAATTGCACGGTGATGTCGCGGACCCGAATGATGGCGTCGATGTCCTCTTCCGCCATGGTCACATCCCGATCGAGGCGAAGAAGATCGCGAACACGCCGTCCATCACGATCACGAAGAAGATCCCTTTCACCACCGATGCGGTGGTGTGCTGTCCGAGCGATTCCGCCGAACCCTGTACCGCCAGCCCTTCGACGCAGGCGACGATGCCGATCACCGCCGCCATGACAGGCGCCTTGACCATGCCGACGATGAAATGGTCGATCGATATGGCATCACGAAGGCGGAGCAGGAAGGCCTCCGGATCGACGCCGCCATAGAGCCAGGCGACGAGACCGCCGCCATAGAGCGCCGCCATCGCGCCGAGGAAGGCCAGGATCGGCAGCGCCAGGACCAGCGCCAGCATGCGCGGCAGGATCAGCACCTCGATCGGATCGAAGCCCATGGTGCGCAGCGCGTCGATCTCCTCGCGCATCTTCATCGAGCCGAGCTCGGCGGTATAGGCCGAGCCGGAGCGGCCCGCGACCATGATCGCGACCAGGAGCACGCCGATCTCACGCAGCACCAGCACGCCCAGCATGTCGACCACGAAGATGTCGGCGCCGAACCTGCGGAAGTGGAAGATGCCCTGCTGCGAGATGATGCAGCCGATCAGGAAGGTGATCAGCACCACGATCGGCACCGCGCGCCAGCACACCTGCTCGAGGTGATGCACCGTCGAGGTCAGGCGGAAGCTGCGCGGATGGATCAGCACGTGGCCCGCCGCGGCGATCACCGCGCCGAGCATGTCGACCAGGCCGATGATGGTGCCGCCGATGCCGGCCACGGTGCGCCCGATCTGCTCGAGCATGCCCGTGATCGACAGCGGATCGCTGACGACCCTGGGCGCCGGGCCGACGCGCCGGACCTCGTCGACCAGGCTGGAATAATTCGCCGACAGGCCCGCGATCTCGGCTTCCGCGCTGGGATCGCTGAGGCTGCGGCGCAGCCGCTCGATCAGCCAGGCGCCGAAGGTGTCGAGGCTCGCGACCTGCGACACGTCGATGAAGATGTGGGGACGGCTGCCGCGCAGCTTCTCGGCGTCGGACACGATCCGCTCGAGCGCGGGAGCAAAGCGGGCGGTCCAGTTGCCCGCCGCGCACAGCGCCAGTCCTTCGCCTTGGGCTATCCGCTCCAGTGTCGGGTCGCCGCTCACCTTTTGCCTACCCCTCAAGCCGGTTGGCCGCCGCTCACGCAGATCTCCGGCGGCTTGCCGGATCGGCTTGTCGAATCTGCCACTAACCAGCCATAGTTGGTTGCAGCTCGCAAGCTACGGTTCAGGAAATAGTAGACTTTAAAATGACTTCCACCCCACAAGGAGCGATTTCCCTGAACGCGCGGATCGAGCGCTGGCCGATCGCGGGGACGTTCACGATCAGCCGAGGCGCCAAGACCGAGGCGGTGGTTGTGGTGGCCGAGGTGAGCCAGGGCGGCTTCATCGGCCGCGGCGAATGCGTGCCCTACCCGCGCTACGGCGAAACGCCCGAGGCGACGTTGGAGGCGATCCAGGCCATGCAGGGGCTGCTCGCCAACGGCATGGGCCGGATCGCCCTGCAGGCTCGCATGCCCGCCGGCGCCGCCCGCAACGCGCTGGACTGCGCGCTGGCGGACCTCCAGGCCAAACGCGCCGGCCAGCGAATCTGGAACCTGCTCGGCCGGCCGGCGCCGGAACCGCGTACCACCGCCTATACGATCTCGCTCGGAACGCCCGAGGCGATGGCGGAAGCCACCGCCAAGGCCGCGCATCGCGCGCTGCTCAAGATCAAGCTTGGCGGCGATGGCGACGGCGCGCGGATCGCTGCCGTGCGCAAGGCCGCGCCGGCCTCCGAATTGATCGTCGACGCCAATGAAGCCTGGACGGACGACAACCTCGCCGCCAATCTCGCAGCCTGCGCCGATGCCGGCGTCACGCTGATCGAGCAGCCGCTGCCGGCGGGCAAGGACGAGGCACTGGCGCGGATCAAGCGCCCGGTTGCGGTGTGCGCCGACGAGAGCGTGCATGACCGCAACTCGCTGCAAGGCCTGCGCGGCCGCTATGATGCGGTCAACATCAAGCTCGACAAGACCGGCGGACTGACCGAGGCGCTGGCGATGGCGGATGTCGCCCGTGCACTCGGCTTCGAGATCATGATCGGCTGCATGGTCGCGACCTCGCTCGCGATGGCACCGGCGATGCTGATCGCGCAAGCCGCACGCTTCGTCGATCTCGACGGCCCGCTGCTGCTGGCCAGCGACCGCGACAACGGCCTGCGCTACGAGGGCAGCCTGGTCTATCCGCCCGACGCCGCACTCTGGGGCTGATGGGATAGGCGTCGACGCGCCAGCCACATCACCAGCCCGCCGATCGCCGCCATCACGGCCATCATGTCGTAGACACCGAGGCCGAAGCGCGCATAGACCATGCCGCTGACGATCGCCGTGGTGCTCGCGACGATGCCGCCGCAGGCGGTGAGATAGCCTTGCGCGCGCGCCATCACGTGCCCCGGCACATGCTGCACCATCAGGCCCATGACGCCGACCTGCGTCAGGCCGAAACTCAACCCGTGTCCGAGCTGGACTACGGCAAGCACTGCAAGCGGCGGCTCCTGCGCGGTGATCGCCCAGCGCGCCACGGCGCTGGCGGCCGCGATCATCACCAGCACCGCCGACGGCAGCGTGA
The DNA here is from genome assembly GCF_054055655.1 of Bradyrhizobium sp. USDA 4461. Classification (NCBI taxonomy): domain Bacteria; kingdom Pseudomonadati; phylum Pseudomonadota; class Alphaproteobacteria; order Hyphomicrobiales; family Nitrobacteraceae; genus Bradyrhizobium; species Bradyrhizobium sp. USDA 4461. The sequence continues at coordinate 5,422,961 of NZ_JBSRXM010000001.1, read as the reverse complement.
AGCGCGGCGAGGCCGCAAACAGCACGATCTCGGCGAGGACGCCGAGCACCCAGAGAACCGCAATGGTCAGCCCGCTCAGCCCGGCCTGCTGCCAGGCGATCGATGCGAAGATGTAATAGGCGCCATGGCTGCCCTGGATCAGCGCTGAGGACACGATGATCGCGAGGAAGGTCGGATTGCGCAGCAACTTCGGCGCGCCGATCGCATGCGCGACTGAGGTCACTGGACGACCGAGCGGCCGCAAGGTCAGCCCGACCAGCGCGCCAAGCAGGGTCATGGCCGTGATGATCCAGATCAGATCGACCTCGGCGACATAGCGCAGCAGGAACCCGCTGATCAGCGCGCAGACCGCGAAGGCCGCCGAGCCCCACAGCCGCAACGGTCCGTAATTGAGGCCGAACTGCCTGACGCCGCGCAGCGCATAGGCGTCGGTCAACGGCACCATCGGCGTCCAGACGCAGCAGGTCAGCGCATAGACCGCGAGCAGCACGAATGGGTGGTGCTGGGTGCCGATCACCGCAAAGCCGAACGCGGTGGCGAATCCCGTGGCAATGATCGCGCCGCGCAGCATCTGGCGCCGCTCCGCCGTGGCGGTGACCAGCGGCAGCACGGTGAAGCGCGTCACCGGCGGCACCGCGGTGATGATGCCGATCCAGGTGGCATCGATGCCGATCGCCTTCAGCCACACCGTGAAAAACGGCAAGTGAACCCCGGTCATCCCGAACAGCGTGGCATAGAATGCCGCGAGGCTGCGCGCGAATCGCCGCGATGCAACCTTTGCTGCAATGGGGATTTGTGATTCGGAAGACATCAATTCAATTGCGATTCGCGCGATATCGTGATGATCGTTAACCCAACGCGCAGTGATTTGCGCGGAGAGATTGTGATGGCCGAAGAAGCATTCGCCCTGTCGCCGATATCCGCCCGCGCGGCCCTGCCGAGCGAGGAGGATTATGCTGCGATCAGCGCGGCCTTCATGGAGACGTCGCGGGGCCGCTGGTTCCTCGGCGAATACGCCAAGCGCAACCGCAATGCCGACACGCGCATGGTGCTCGATGCGGTGGCGCGGATCGAGGAAAGCCTCAGCGCGCAGCGGCAGGCCGCCGCCGCGGCGATCAGGGACGAGCAGCTGGCCCAGACGCTGGCCGCCCTGCGCGGCGCGATCGAGGCTGCCCAGGCCTCCGCCATCTCAGCGCTTGACGGCATCAGCTTCGAACAGAACCTCGCGCCGGTGCGCAAGGGCGTGCGCGTGATTCGCGAAATCTCCTGGCGGCTGCGCGAGATCGGCAATGACGGCCGGATCTGCGACATCATCGATTCGCAGGCCAGCGCGATCGAGGCCGGCGCCGCCGAGGTGTCGATTGATGACGCCAAGGCCGTGCTGGAGACCGCCTTCGCGGCGCTGGCCCGCCGGCTCGGCGAGTTCGATCCGGACAAGGCGACGCCCGCGGCCGAACCTGTTGTGGCCGAGGCACCGGTCGCGGAGCCGCCCGCAGCTGCTCCCTCGCCGCCACCGGTGGCCGAAAGCGCCGCCGCCGATAGTGCGCCCCCGGAAGCCACGATGGCCGCCACGCCGCCAGCGCCGGCTCAGGAGCCTGCTACAATACCCCCCGCTGAGCCGGCCCCAGCCGCTGCGCCGCAGCCGAGCGAAGCCTGGATCAAGGCTGAAGCCGCACTGGCCGAAGCCGAAGCCGCAGAGCTTGCCCGCGTCACCGACGAGGCCGCCGCCGACGCCCAGGACGAAGCGGTGCTCGACCTGATCGCGATGGAGATGGGCGCGCCCGATCCGATCGACGAAGAGGCGATCGCAGAGGAGATGCGCGCAGCCGAGGAGATGCGCGTCGCGGAGGCGATGGCGGCCGAGCCCGAAATGATGGCACCCGCCATTCAGCCCGAGCCTGCACCGGCGCCCGAGCCCAAGGTTGAGATCAAGGCCGAGATCAAGGTCGAGCCCGCACCGGTCGCGGTCGCAGCCGTTGCCGAAGCGCCGGCTCCCGTGCCGCCGCCTCTCCCGCCCGCCGTCGAGGCTGCCGCCGCGCCCGCAGCGGAAGTCTCGCTCGGCTCGACCATCATCGCGAGCGGCCTGTTGAAGAAGCCGAATGTCGCAGCCAACGACCCGCTCGCGCCGATCCGCCGCATGAGCCAGGCCGAGAAGATCGCGTTCTTTTCGTAAGCGCGGACGATCTCCAACCGCGCACCTCCGTTGCGTGACCCAGCTCACGTACCGCGGCCGCATCTACGCCTAGCCTCCCACGACCGGGTCCCGCACCGGGATCAGCCTAGGAGTGCGCCATGGTCCGCCTGACATCGATGATGATATCGGCCGCATTGCTCGGCCTGTTCAGCCTTGCTGCGCCCCGCGCAGGAATTGCCGAGAGCGGCAACATCACCGTCGGCAATGCTGCGCAGGCGCCGGCGCAATCCGTCGATCAAGCCGCGTCACCGGCGATGCCGGCTGGCACGACGCCCGCTGCGTTGCGCGGAGCCGAGCAGCGCGTCGCACTGGTGATCGGCAATGCCAACTATCAGAACGCACCGAAGCTCGCCAATCCCGGCAACGACGCGCAGTCGATGGCCGAGCTGTTGAACGCGGCCGGCTTCGAGGTGATCGCCGCGACCGACCTCAGGCAGGGCGACATGGTGAAGGTGTTGCGGGACTTTTCCGACAAGGTCGCCGCGCGCGGCCCCAACACGGTCGCGATGATCTATTACGCCGGCCACGGCGTGCAGCTCGCCGGCGAGAACTATCTGATTCCGGTCGACGCCAGGATCGCGACGCCGTCCGATCTCGACGGCAATTCGGTGCGCCTCGTCGACGTGATGGGCACGCTCGAGAACATCCCGAGCCGGATGCGCATCGTGGTGCTCGATGCCTGCCGCAACAACCCGTTCCCTGACGTCAACGATGCCGGCCGCGGCCTTGCCGTCGTTGACGCGCCGAGCGGCTCGATCGTCGGCTATTCGACCGCGCCCGGCATGGAAGCGCAGGACGGCAGCAACGACGGCCACAGCCCTTACACCAACGCCTTCCTGCGCCTGGCGCGCCAGCCCAATCTGCCGATCGAGCAGCTGTTCAAGCGCGTTCGCCTCGAGGTCAACTCGGCAACCGACGGCCGGCAGACGCCGTGGGAAAGCTCGTCGCTGACCTCCGATTTCACTTTCTTCGGCGACACCGCGATGGCGGCGGCGCGCGCGCCGGCGAATGGCCCGGTGGTGCAGATGGCGTCGAACCTGCCGAACCGCTCGGTGCGCCAGGCCTATGACTTCGTGCTGTCGGAGGGCCGGCCGGACTATTATGAGGAATTCATCCGGCTCTATCCGCGCGATCCGCTGTGTGACCGCATCCGCTTCCTGCTGACCAACTGGATGCAGGTCGCGGCCTGGCACAAGGCGGTGCTCGCCAACACGCCGTTCGCCTACAAGACCTTCCATGACAACTTTAGCAACAGCCCCTACGCGCAACAGGCCCTGAAGCTGCAAGCGCAGCCGAAAGCAATCCCGCTGATGCAGTTCACGCGGCTTTCGAGTCGTCAGGCCTTCCGGCCGATCAATACTGGCGCGCAAGGCGCGACCGGAAAGATCGCGACCATGCCCGCGCCCGGCGCGAAGCCGGTCGGCATGCCGGGCTCGATCGGCAAGAGCAAAGTCGCAAACCTTCCTGCGACGAATGCCGGCAGCAACACGTCGAACCCCGTCATGAAAGGCAACGGCAGGCAGCATGTCCGCACCGAGCGGCAGAGCATGCCAGTCAACCGGATGAGATCAGGCGGCAGCCATACGGCCTTCCATTCGGGTTCATCAGGCTCGCACGTCGGCGGAATCGGCGGCGGCCACGGTGGCGGGTTCAGGCACTGATCCGCAGCACAACGAAACGGAGGCAGTGCGACCACCGCCCTGCCCCCTTCTTTTCAAACTGCTGATCTCAGGCGACGAGCTTCGCGAACAGGTCGGCATCGACATTGCCGCCGGAGAGCACGATGACGACGTTCTTGCCTTTGGCGTCGATCCGGCCCGCCAGCAGCGCGGCGAGACCGATTGCGCCACCCGGCTCGACCACGAGCTTCAGCTCGCGATAGGCAAACGCGACGGCGGCACCGACCTCGTCGTCGGAGGCGCTGACGCCGTTTGCCAGCAGCTTGCTGTTGATGGCGAAGGTCAGCTCGCCCGGCATCATCGCCATCAGCGCGTCGCAGATGGTGCGCGGCGCAACCGCATGCGCTTCGCGATGGCCGACCTTGAGCGACAAGGCATGATCGTCGTAGCCCGCGGGCTCGGCGACGATCACCTGGGCCTGCGGATACTTGACCTTCACCGCGGTGGCGACACCGGCGATCAGGCCGCCGCCGGAAGCCGGCGCCACGACGATGTCGGGCACAAGCCCGAGCGCGGCCATGTCCTCGGCGATCTCGCGGCCGGCGGTGCCCTGGCCCGCGATCACCAAGGGATCGTCATAGGGAGGCACGAGCGTCGCGCCACGCTTGCTGGCGATGCCGCTGGCGATCGCCGCACGGTCGTCGCGATCGCGATCGTACAGCACGACCTCTGCGCCGTAGGACTTGGTCCGCTCGCGCTTGGTGAGCGGCGAGTCCGCAGGCATCACGATGGTCGCCTGCATGTTGAGGATCTTCGCCGCCGCGGCCACGCCCTGGGCATGGTTGCCCGAGGAGAACGCCACGACGCCGCTGCTCCGCTTGTCCTGTGGGATCGAGGCGAGCTTGTTGAAGGCGCCGCGGAACTTGAACGATCCGGTCCGCTGCAACATCTCGGGCTTGAGGAAGACCCGGCTCCCGACGCGTTCGTTGAGAACGGGAAAGGTCAGCAGCGGCGTGCGCACCGCGAACGGCGCGACCACCCTTGCGGCGGCATCAATGTCCGCGGCAGCGACGGGTGGATTTAGAACGGTGTCCGTCATCCGCAATTTGTATCGCGCCGGCAGGCAGCCCGGCAAGACGCTTTAGCGTGAGGTTTGGTGGCTCGCCGGCAATGCCGCAAAATGATGCTCTCCGGCACCGAATTCCAATGCCTCCCCCTCACCGTCCGGCGGCGCGGGGCGGACATTCATGCAGCGATCGATGAACACCCGGGCCGACGCCTGCCAGGTGTGGAGCGCGGCAAAATCGACGCAGGCCTGGCGCGGAATGCTGAGTGCCTCGAGGCAGGCGTGGTGCAGATCGTCGTCGAGCACGCCGACCGGCGCCGCGCCGATCACGTCGCGAGGACCGGTGACCGGAAAAGCGGCAACCGGCAGGCCGCTCGCCAACGCCTCGAGCAGCACCAAACCGAACGCATCGGTGCGGCTCGGGAAAACGAACACATCGGCCGCGGCGTAGATCTCAGCCAATTCTTCCCCATGGCGGGCGCCGAGGAAAACGGCGTCCGGATATTTCCGCTCCAGCGCCGCCCGCGCCGGGCCGTCGCCGACCACGACCTTGGTGCCGGGCAGGTCGAGATCGAGGAATGCCTCGAGGTTCTTCTCCACCGCCACCCGGCCGACGCTGAGATAGACCGGCTGCGGCAGGCAGAGATCGACGTCGCGCGGATGGAACAGAGCGGTGTCGACGCCACGCGACCACAGCACCACGTTGCGGAAGCCGCGCTGGCGCAGCTCGGCCGCCAGGGCCGGGGTCGCGGCCATCACTGCCCGGCTTGGCCGGTGGAACCAGCGCAGCGCGCGCCACACCCAGGCCTCCGGGACCGGCGTGCGTGCTGACACGTATTCCGGAAAGCGGGTATGGAAGCTAGTCGTGAACGGCAGGCCGTGCTTGCGGCAATAGCGGCGCACCGAGAGCCCGATCGGGCCCTCGGTCGCGATATGGATGCTGTCGGGCTTGGCCGCCTCGATCAGGCTCGCGACCTTGGCCTGGTAGGGCAGCGCCAGCCGCAGATCGCGGTAGCTCGGCATCGCGAAGGTGCGGAACTCGTCCGGCGTCAGGAAGCTCACCTCGACGCCGAGCGATTTCGCCGCCTGCGCCATCATGGTCAGCGTGCGGACAACCCCGTTGACCTGGGGATGCCACGCATCGGTCGCGACCAGGATATGCGTCATGCAGCGCGTGCCGTCACTCGCGGAACGGGCGCGATCCGGCGCACCGGATCGGTCCAGGTGATGATCTCGAAATGGCCGTCCTCATGCTCGGCGAGCGCGGTGCAGCTCTCCACCCAGTCGCCGCAATTCATGTAGCGGATGCCGTGCTCGTCATGAATCGTCGCGTAGTGGATGTGTCCGCAGATCACGCCGTCGCAGCCGTGACGCCGCGCCTCTCCCGCCAATGTCGCCTCGAACGCGCCGATATAGTTCACCGCCTTCTTGACCTTCAGCTTGGCCCATTGCGATAGCGACCAATAGGGCACGCCGAACATCTTGCGGAAGAAGTTGACGAAGCGGTTCATCTGGATCGCGAAGTCGTAGGCCTTGTCGCCGAGATGGGCGAGCCAGCGCGCGTTCTGCACCACGAGATCGAAGATGTCGCCGTGGATCACGAGGTAGCGCTTGCCGTCGGCGCCGGTGTGAACGGTGTTCTCCACCACATCGATGCCGCCGAAATGCGTGCCGTAATATTTGCGCAGGAACTCGTCGTGGTTGCCCGGGACGTAGATCACCTTGGCGCCCTTGCGCGCCTTGCGCAGCATCTTCTGCACGAAATCGTTGTGGGTCTGTGGCCAGTACCAGTTCGACTTCAGCGCCCAGCCGTCCACGATATCACCAACCAGGTAGATCGTGTCGGCATCGTGAGAGCGGAGGAAGTCCAGCAGACGGTCGGCTTGCGAACCGCGGGCTCCGAGATGGACATCGGAGATAAACAAAGTGCGAAAGCGCCGCTCGGGGCTTTCTTCACTCAAGGAGTCACTTCCCATGCCTGTGCACCTAACAGATTCCTGTGACAAGGCGATGACGATCCCCGCGACCCAAGGCCCCACAAACAGTTAACGAGAATCAGCAGTACGCCCCTCCAATGCGGATAACAGCGGCGTGCGACAATCTGGCGACACGGGCGGTCGCCGCTGTGTGGAACGGGCATTACGGAAATGCACGGGAGCTCTCGTCCACCGTCATTGCGAGCGAAGCGAAGCAATCCATCGCCTCGCAAGCGGGGATATGGATTGCTTCGTCGCTGACGCTCCTCGCAATGACGGGCTTCACCGTTGCAAACGAGCGTAATCCGGGGCCTTCGCGCGCGGAGGGTTCATTCCCGGATTGCGCTGCGCTTCATCCGGGCTACAGGCAATCAGTAGTAATTGTGAAAATGATGCACCGGCCCATGGCCGTGGCCGACGGCAAAACGATCGGCGGCGGCGATCGCGTCCGTGATCCAGGCCTTGGCATGACGCACGGCAGTCTCCATCGTCTCACCCTTCGCGAGTCCTGCCGCGATCGCCGACGACAGCGAGCAACCGGTGCCATGCGTGTTTGCCGTCGCGACGCGCGGCGCCGACAGCGCGATGCTGCGCTCGGCGTCGATCAGATAGTCGATGCTGTCAGCACCATGTCTGTGGCCACCCTTGACCAGCACCGCGCGACATCCCATCGCCAGCAATCGCTTGCCCTGCCGCTCGACATCGGCTTCGGTCGAGGCGACCGGCTCGTTCAAAAGCGCCGCCGCTTCCGGCAGGTTCGGCGTGATCAGCGAGGCCAGTGGAAACAGCATGGACTTCAGCGCATCGACCGCCTCGGCGGCCAGCAGCCGATCGCCTGAGGTTGCGACCATCACCGGATCGAGCACGACGTGGCGCGGCGCCCAGCGCGTCAGCCCTTCGGCGATCGCAGCGATGGTCTCAGTTTGCGCCACCATGCCGATCTTGACCGCACCGACATCGAGGTCGGAGAACACCGCATCAAGCTGGGCGGTGACGAATGCCGCCGGCACCGGATGGATGCCGCTGACCCCGGTGGTGTTCTGCGCGGTCAGCGCCGTGATCGCGGAGGCGCCATAGACCCCGAGCGCCGCGAAGCTCTTGAGGTCGGCCTGGATACCCGCCCCGCCGGAGGAATCCGAGCCCGCAATGGTGAGCGCGATCGGCGTCATCGTGCGACACCGGCGGTCGAGACGAATAAGATCGTGACAATTGGGACCATGGCCTGTCCTAGCCCGGCCGCGCACCGGCAGCAAGTTCGCCTGACTTTGCCGCGCGTTGGCCTTGAGTTGCCGTTGCCTTGCCCCTTCCTGTCCCCTTGCCTTGGCCGCCGGTTTTTGGCCTATAGTCGGCCAAAACCCCGGAGACGACTTTGATGGTTCCTTTCTTCGTCCAGATCAAATGCAAGCTCGGCCAGTCCTACACCGTCGCCAACGCGCTGGCGGAAGCCGAGATTGCGTCCGAGATCTATTCCACCGCGGGCAATTACGACCTCCTGGTCAAGTTCTATGTCGACCACGACACCGACATCGGCCATTTCATCAACGAGAAGGTTCAGGTGATCCCGGGCATCCAGGACACCCTCACCATCATAACCTTCAAGGCGTTCGGCGCGAAGTAGAGCATGATCCGGTAAAGTGCGAAGCGGCTTTCCGAGCGGATCATGCTCAAACAGGAACCCGCTGCTAGGGCTTCTTCTCGGGCTTCGTCGGCTTCGGCGGCCCCTCGACCGGCGGCAGCGACTTGATGTAGTCGGCGATCGCGTCGCGATCACTTGATGAGAGCTGCGAGGTGTTGCGGATCACGCGCACCATCGATCCGCCGGCGCTGTCGCCGTCCGGCGTCTGCCCGCTCTCGAGGAAATAGGCGACATCCTTTGCGCTCCAGTCCGCGATACCCCTCGGCGTGATGTTGGGCACCCAGCCTTCGCCTTCCGGATTCGGGCCGCCGGCGAAGCGCTGCGCGGTGATGATGCCGCCGAGAAAATTCCGCGGGCTATGACATTCGGCGCAATGGCCGAAGCTGTTGACCAGATAGGCCCCACGATACCACTGCGCCGAGCGGCTTGCGTCCGCGATGAACGGCTTGTCGTCCATGAACAGGAATTTCCAGACCCCGACATTCCGCCTGATGTTGAAGGGGAACGGCAAATCATGGTCGCGCACCTTGCCGGCAACCGGCGGCAGGGTCTTCAGATAGGCGAACAGGTCGCGCACGTCATTGACCCTGGCGTGCTGATACGACGTGTAAGGAAACGCAGGGAAATAGTGCGTACCTGACGGCGAGGTCCCCTTCATGACCGCGGTGACGAAATCGGCCTCGCTCCAGCGGCCGATGCCGTCGTTCGGATCCGGCGAGATGTTCGGCGCGTAGAAGGTGCCGAACGGCGACGGGATCGCGAGCCCGCCGCCCAATCTGGTGCGGTCGTCCTGCTTCGGCACGGCGTGGCAGGAGGAACATCCTCCCGCGTTGAACGTTGTGAGGCCGTTGGCCAGGTTGGGCTGGTAGGCGGGCAGCGCGCTCGCAGCAACGGTCGCGGGGATGGTCAGCCACCAGTACACACTGAGGCCGATGATGCTGGCGAGGCCGGCAAGGAGAAGAATTCGTCGCAACATTCACCGATCCGTCATTGGTCGCGTCAGCATATCAACCACTATGATGACAACCCGTCGTACAAGCTCTCATCAAATTTGCCGCAGCTCACGATCATTTTGGGAATAATTCGGCAAACCCGCTGTTGAAGAAACTGCAACCGTCCTGTGACGTCAAAGGGGAGAGAACCATGCCAAACAAGACCTTGCTTGCCACGCTGACACTCGGTGCTGCCGTCGCCCTCGCCGGTCCGGCCTTCGCCGAGAAGCTGCACGCCAAACTGGACGGCAAGTCCGAAGTGCCTGCCAACACCAGCGCCGGCACCGGCACTGCCGATATCGACTACGACGCGGCCAGCAAGAAACTCAGCTGGAAACTGACCTATTCCGGCCTGTCAGGCCCGGCCACGGCGGCGCATTTCCACGGTCCCGCCGAGGCCGGCAAGAATTCCGGTGTCGCGGTCGCGATCCCGAACGCGACGTCGAGCCCGGTCGAAGGCAGCGCCACGCTGACCGATGCGCAGGCCGCCGATCTGCTCGCCGGCAAGTACTATGTCAACGTCCACACCGCGGCCAACCCTGGCGGCGAGATCCGCGGCCAGGTGACGAAGTAATCGTTCGCGACGCAACGCCAACAGAAACGGCCGACACAAAAAAGGGTGGACGCCCTAAAGCGTCCGCCCTTTTCGTTGATGGAATGGCGATCAGCCCTTCTTGACGCGATAGGTCTCGTGGCAGCCGCCGCACTGCTTGCCGATCACGCCCAGCTCGGCCTTCAGTGTATCGACGTCCTTGATCTTGCCCTTGGCATCGGTGACGACCTTCGCGAAGCTCGCGGACTGCTGCGCGAAGCCCGCCTTGTCTTCCCAGATTTTCGGCGAAGGGGCGTAATCGCCTTCCAGCTTGACGCCTTTCATGCTCTCGGGGAACAGCGTCGGAAGCTGCTTGGCGGTATCCTCGAACTGGGCCAGCGCGGCATTGACGGTCGCCTGGTCGTAGGGCTTTTCGCCCTTGATGATCGCCGACAGCGCACCCGCATTCTTGCCATTGTCCTTCATCATGGCCTGGGTCTTCTTGACTTGATCCTGCTGTGCAACGACTGCACCGGCACCGAACGCCAGCATCGCGACAACGACGACAATCCGCTTCATCGGCAAAACCCCTCAATTCCGCTGTCCCGGTCCGCAGGTACGCGGCCGGCCTGGTTTGCAAAACACCGCAGGCGGAATCTTCATTCCGCCTGCGACAATTTATCAGAGATTATGGCGGCGCTGCGCCTCGCGAATCGCGATCCAGACCCGTTCCGGCGTGGCCGGCATGTCGATGTGGTCGATGCCGTATTCACGATGCAGGCCCTCGACGATCGCGTTGACGACCGCCGGGCACGAGCCGATCGCGCCGGCCTCGCCTGCGCCCTTCACGCCCATCGGATTGGTGGTGCAGGGCACGTTGTGGGTCTCGAACACGAAGGACGGCCCGTCGGAAGCGCGCGGCATCGCATAGTCCATGAAGGTGCCGGTGACGAGCTGGCCGTCGGTCGGGCTGTACACCGCCTGCTCCATCAGCGCCTGCCCGATGCCCTGCATCGCGCCGCCATGGACCTGGCCCGCGAGCATCAGCGGATTGAGCGTGACGCCGAAATCGTCAACGATGACGTAGCTGACGATCTTGATGATGCCGATGGCGGGATCGATCTCGACTTCGGCGAGATGCGTGCCGTTCGGATAGGTGCCGTCGGCGCTGGCAAACGTCGCGCTTGCATTCATCTTCGACGTATCGCCACCGGGACGCTTGGCGAGATCGGCGAAGCTGACCGAGCGGTCGGTGCCGGCGATGCGGATGCGGCCGTCGGCGATTTCAAGATCGCCGGTGCCGGCTTCCAGCGCCTGCGCCGCGAGCTCCTTCAGCTTGTTGCCGAGTTCATGCGTCGCCCGCTGAACGCTGACGCCGCCCGACGGAATCGAGGCCGAGCCGCCGGTGCCGAGCCCGGTCGCAATCTTGTCGGTGTCACCCTGCAACACATGGACGCGCTCCGGCGGCACGCCGAACTGCTCGGCGACGATCTGCGCATAGGCGGTCTGGTGGCCCTGCCCGCTCGACTGCGTGCCGATCAGGACCGAGATGTCGCCATTGGGATCGAGCGCCACATTGGCGGTTTCCTCGCCCATCGTGCCGCAGACCTCGACATAGCTCGCCATGCCGATGCCGCGCACCAAGCCATCCTTCTTGGCCGCCTTGGCGCGCTTGGAAAACTCCTTCCAGTTGGCGATCTCCATGGCGCGCTTCATATGCGCGACGAAGTCACCGGAGTCGTAGACCTTGCCGGTCGCGGTCGTGTAGGGCAGCGACTTCGGCGGGATGAAGTTCTTGCGCCGGATCGCGTCCGGCGTCATGCCGAGTTTTCGCGCGGCCGCATCGACCAGCCGCTCGATCACATAGGCGGCTTCGGGACGGCCGGCGCCGCGATAGGCATCGACCGGCACCGTGTTGGTGAACACGGTGCGGACACGGCAGTGGAAGGCCTGAATGTCATAGAGCCCCGGCAGCATGCCGGCGCCGCCATGCGGGATGTAGGGCGCAAAGGTCGAGAGATAGGCGCCCATGTCGCCCATCAGGTCGACATCCATGCCGAGGAATTTGCCGTCCTCGGCAAGTGCCATCTTCGCGGTGGTGAGGTTGTCGCGGCCCTGCGCGTCGCCCATGAAATGGTCGGAGCGCTCGGCGGTCCATTTGACGCTCTTCTTGAGCTTGCGCGCCGCGACCGAGATCAGCGCATATTCGCGATAGGGAAACAGCTTGGTGCCGAAGCCGCCGCCGACATCCGGGCAGATCACCCGCATGTTCTCCTTCGGCATCTTCAGGATCATGTCGCAGAGGATCTCGCGCAGACGATGGCTGCCCTGGCTGCCGATCGTCAGCGTCAGATGATCCTTCTTGGCGTCGTATTCGGCGACCGCCGCGCGCGTCTCCATGAAATTGGTGATGACGCGCGGGTTGACGATCGTGATTTCGGCCACCGCATGGGCCTTGGCGAACGCGGCCTCAGCAGCGCCCTTGTCGCCGATCGAGACGTCGAACAGCACATTACCGGGCTTGTCCGGCCAGACCTGCGGCGCATCCTTCTTCACTGCATTGATCAGGCCAGCCACCGCCGGCAGCGGCGTCCACTTGACGTCGATCGCCTCGATCGCATCACGGGCATGATCGACGGTGTCGGCGACCACGAAGGCGATGGCGTCGCCGACATGGCGCACCTCATCCCTGGCGAGGATCGGATAAGGCGGCGCGATGAACGGATCGGTTTCGAGATTGAACAGGCACGGCAGCCCGCCGAGCTCGGCGACATCGGCCGCGGTCAGGATCAGCGCCACGCCGGGCATGCCGCGGGCCTTGCCGGCATCGATCGTGTAGGTCGCGTGCGCATGCGGCGAGCGCAGCACCAGCGCGTGCAGTGCGGGAGACGGTGCGAGGTCGTCGGTATAGCGGCCCTTGCCGCGAATCAGCGCGTCGTCCTCCTTGCGCCGCACACTTTGTCCGACGCCGAATTTGATGGGAGCTGCCATCGTCTCTCCAATTGGCTTGGTTGTTTGCGTGCATATTGGCGTGGTTGTCCGCGAAGCGCAAACCGCTTTCCGCCGCACGCGGCGTCATCGCACAGCCGGCTCCTATGCATTTGATTTGACAGGTAAAACTATACGCGTCGAAGGGCAAACAGCCAGCCGCGGCCGAACAGCGTGAGGATCAGGAAGCCGTAGACGAAGACGCCGACCACGATCAGCAGCAGCAGGATCATCTCGTCGCGGAAGAACCGCATCGGGGCAAACCACACATAGGCGAAATGCGAGGTCAGCCACAGCGCGAGCGCCAGCAGCACGCCGCACAGCCCGAAGGTGGCGAACGAGCGGATCAGCGTGCGATCGAGCGCGAGATAGCCACGGCGGACGGCAAACATCAGCACCAGCAAGAGATTGACCCAGGCGCCGACTGCGGTCGCGAGCGCCAGTCCGACCTGCGCCAGCGTGCCGACCAGCGCGATCTTCAGCGCGACGTTGACCGCGACGCCGGTCAGCGCCGCCTTGACGGGCGTGGCGGTATCCTTGCGGGCATAGAAGGTCGCGACCGCGCTACGGATCATCACGAAGGGAATGAGCCCGACCGCATAGGCCGCGAGCGTGGCGCCGGCGCTGGCGGCATCGGCCTTCGAGAACGCGCCGCGGGCAAACATCGCGCGCATGATCGGATCGGCAACCGTCAGGAATGCCGCCACGAACGGCACCGAGAACAGCAGCGTGAAATCGAACGCGCGGCGCTGCGCCGCCATGGCACCTGTGTGATCGTCGGCGGTCAGGCGCCGCGACATCTCCGGCAGCAACACGGTGCCGATCGCAATCCCGATCACGCCGATCGGCAATTGATTGAGGCGGTCAGCGTAATACAGCGCCGACAGCGCGCCCGCAGGCAGGAAGGTCGCGATGATGGTATCTGCAAACAGCGCGACCTGAGTTCCCATCGAGCCCAGCGTCGCCGGCCCCAGTGCGCGGAAAAAGCCGCGGACGTCCTCGTCGAGCTTCAACGGCGCGAACCGCGGCAGGCCGCCATGGCGTGCGAGGTCGCCGGCGAGCAGGACAAATTGCAGGAAGCCCGAGATCAGCACGCCCCAAGCCGCGGCATGGCCGGCGCTCGGGAAGAACGCTGCGAGCGCCAGCGTCATCATCATCGCGAGGTTGAGGAAGATCGGCGCTGCCGCGGCGCTGGCGAAGCGATGCATCACATTGAGCATGCCGCCATACAACGTCACCAGCGTGATCAGCAGCAGATAGGGAAAGGTGATCCGCGTCAACTCGATCGCGAGCTTGCGCTGCTCGGCGTCCTCGGTGAAGCCCGGCGCGAGGATGCTCATCGCCTGCGGCATGAAGGCCATCGCCACCACCAGCAGGATCACCTGCGAGGCGAACAGCAGCGTGAAGATGCGGTCGGCGAACAGCCGCGCCGACGCCTCTCCCCGCTCGCCATGGACATGGGCGTAGGCCGGCACGAAGGCGGCGTTGAAGGCGCCTTCAGCAAAGATCGCGCGGAAATGATTCGGCAGCCGCAGCGCCACGAAAAAGGCGTCGGCGACCGGTCCGGCGCCGAGGATCGCCGCGAGCATGATGTCGCGCGCGAATCCGGTGACCCGCGATAGCAAGGTATAGCCGCCGACGGTGAAGATGCGCCCAAGCATGGCTGCTTCTAGCGCATCATCACCCTACGTCAAAATGACCTATCAGGCCGAAAGCGCGCTGCGCACAGCCGCGATGACGCGGTCCTGCGCCGCCTCGTCGAGATAGGGGTGCATCGGCAGGGCGATGACGTCCTTCGACAACCGTTCGCTGACCGGCAGGCCGCCATCGGCAACCGGATAGTGGCTGTAGGCCGTCTGCTGGTGCACCGACTTCGGATAGTAGATCATGGTCGGAACGCCCTGCGCCTTCAGCGCGGCCGCGAAGGCGTCGCGATCGATGCCCTCGGACAGGCGGATGGTGTACTGGGCCCACACCGAGGTACAGCCCGGGGCAACGCGCGGCACCGCGACGAGGTTGCCGAGCGCGCGCGAATAGCGTTCCGCGACCTTGTTGCGTGCGGCGATCTCGTCGTCGAAGATCTTCAGCTTCTCGAGCAGGATCGCCGCCTGCATGGTGTCGAGCCGCGCGGTGAGGCCGAGCCGCACATTGTCGTACTTGTCCGAGCCCTGGCCGTGGACGCGGATGCTGCGCAGCGTGCGCGCGAGTTCCTCGTCGTCGGTGAAGATTGCGCCGCCGTCGCCGAAACAGCCGAGCGGCTTGGCCGGGAAGAAGCTGGTTCCGGTCGCGAGCCCGAAGGTGCCGAGCCTGCGGTTCTTGTAGGTGGCGCCAAAACCCTGCGCGGCATCGTCAAGTACGAAAAGCCCCTCGGCCTCGGCGACCGCAGCGATCGCATCGTGGTCGGCGCTCTGGCCGAACAGATCGACCGGGATCACGGCCACCGGCTTCAGCCCGCGCGCCCGCGCCGTCGCGATGCCGCGCTTCAGCGAGCTGACATCGATGTTGAAGGTCTCTTCGTCGACATCGACGAACACCGGCGTCGCGCCGGTCAGCGTCACGACCTCGCCGGTCGCACAGAAGGTGAAGGTCGGGCACAGCACCGCATCGCCCGGTCCGACATTCTTCGCCATCAACACCATCAGCAGCGCGTCGGTGCCGCTGGCGCAGCTCACCACATGCTTGGCGCCGGTATAGTCCGCCAGCGCCTTCTCCAGCGCGGTGACTTCCGGACCGTTGATGAACTGGCAGTGATCGAGCACGCGCGCAACCGCGTCATCGATCGACTTGCCGAGCCGCCGGCGCTGCGCGGAGATATCGATGAAGGGAATGGGCTCAAGCTGCATATGCTGGTTCATGGAAACTCTTTGCACGTGTTGAGTGAATGACAGACAGCCGGTGAACGGACGATCAGCCGGCGATGCGGCGCGGTCCCTTGCGGATCGTCGAGGCGGCAGGCCGCGCCGGCGATTCCAGGCAGCGGATCGCGATTTCGAGGCTGGCGACGCCCTCGTCGCCGGACACAGCCGGCAGCTTGCCGCAGCGCACGGCATCGAGGAAGGCGATCAGCTCGGCGCGCAACGGCTCGTCGTGGCCGACCGGCAGATGACGCATCGAATAGCTGCCGTCCGGCTTGAAGCCGAAGCATTCGGTGACCTGGCGGGTGAGCAGATCACCCATCACGTATTTGCCGCGGGTCGCGACCGTGACGTTGCGTGCCTTGAACGGCGTCAGCCAGTTGGTGTTGATGTGGGCGAGCACGCCGGAAGCGGTGCGGAATTGCAGCAGCGCGATGTCCTCACGCTCCGCGACCGCGCTGGAAAGCTGCGGCTGCACCTCGACGATGTCGGACTCGGTGAACCAGCGGATCAGGTCGATGTCGTGCACGGCGAGGTCGATCACGACGCCGACATTGGACATCCGCGGCGGGAACGGGCCGACCCGGGTGATGCCGATCGACAGGATGTCCTCGCCCGAGATCGCCTGCTTGATCGCGGCAACCGCCGGATTGAAACGCTCGACATGGCCGACCATCAGCGTGACGCCGGCGCGCGCGGCGGCCGCGACGATCTCGCGGCCTTCCTCGACGGTGGATGCGACCGGCTTCTCGACCAGGATGTGGATGTTGCGCGCGATGCAGGCGAGCGCGATCTCGTGATGCAGATGGGTGGGAGCCGCGATCGTCACCGCATCGATGCCCTCTGCGAATAGCTGATCGAGGGTTTCAAAGGCGCGGCAGCCGACCAGGTCGATGGCGCGGGTGCGGTGCTCCGGAAGCGGATCGACGATGCCGATCAGCAGGACGCCGGGCAGTCCGGCCAGCACGCGGGCATGGTTGCTGCCCATCACGCCCGCGCCGATCACACCGACGCGCAAGGCGCGGCCGATATCGGCCTTCGCGCCGGCTGCGGACACTTTTGCATTCATATCGTAGACCCCAAGTAACGTTCTGGCGGTTGTCCCGGCTCCTCGGGGAGCCACACCGGCTCCGAGGGAATCAGCACCCAGGCCCCTCTTCCCGATCTGCCCTTCGGCGCAAATCACCCCGCTTCGTTGGCAGCCGCTATAGCACGGCGTCACAAATGTGGCGAATGCCAACAACGAAATCCGGACACGTTTTGATTCAAAGAGTTACATCGCCCGCGGCTCAATTCCGAGCGCGGGGACCAGCTCGACCTCAGGTGCGCTGATAGTCGTCCTCGATGCGAATGATGTCGTCCTCGCCGAAATAGCTGCCAGTCTGCACCTCGATCAGCTCCAGCTGAATCTTCCCGGGATTCTCCAGCCGGTGCACCGCGCCGATCGGGATGTAGATCGACTCGTTCTCGTGCACTGTCTTGATCAGCTCGTTGACGGTGACCTGCGCGGTCCCGCGCACCACGATCCAGTGCTCGGAGCGGTGATGGTGCTTCTGCAAGGAGAGCCGCCCGCCCGGCTTGACGATGATGCGCTTGACCTGGTGGCGGTCGCCATTGTCGACCGACTGATAGGAGCCCCACGGCCGATGCACCTTGATGTGGTCCTCGGTCACCTTAGGCGCCGCCACCTTCAATTTCGCGACCAGCCGCTTCAACCCGTTGGCGTCGTTCTGGCGCGACACCAGCACGGCGTCCTGGGTCGCGACCACGACGAGATCGTCGACGCCTTCGAGCGCGACCAGCGCACGATCGGTCGAGACGTTGCAATTGCGGGAGTCTTCGAACACCGCTGCGCCGCGTGCCGCATTGCCCTGGCCGTCCTTGTCGGAGAGTTCCCAGACCTGGCGCCACGAGCCGATGTCGGACCAGCCGCACGCCACCGGCACCACCGCGGCATGGGCTGTCTTCTCCATGAC
Source organism: Bradyrhizobium sp. USDA 4461 (assembly GCF_054055655.1). Classification (NCBI taxonomy): domain Bacteria; kingdom Pseudomonadati; phylum Pseudomonadota; class Alphaproteobacteria; order Hyphomicrobiales; family Nitrobacteraceae; genus Bradyrhizobium; species Bradyrhizobium sp. USDA 4461. The sequence continues at coordinate 5,405,127 of NZ_JBSRXM010000001.1, read as the reverse complement.
GGCATAGTCGATCGAGATCGCCTTCGCCGCGCCGAAGGCCGCGGCGTCAAGCTTGTAGAACCCGAGGTCGCGCGTCGCGGACACAACCGACTGCTCCACCGCGGCAACGCTGTCCGCATCGACATTGCGATACTCGTCGAGCAGCACGCCGGCGCGGAACATGAAGTTGCCGCTGTTCCAAAGATAACCCGCATCGATATAGCCGGCTGCAGTTGCGCCATCCGGCTTCTCGACGAATTTCGCCACCGCGCGCACTTCGCCCGCGACCACCTCGCCCGGATTGATGTAGCCGTATTCGGTGGCGGGCCGTTCCGGCTTGACGCCGAAGGTCACGATGCGGCCGGCTTCCGCGGCCACCAGGCCGCCGCGGCACGCGGCGGCGAAGGCCGACGTATCCCGCACCAGGTGGTCGGCGGCGAGCGCCAGCACGATGGCTTCGCTGTCGCGGCTTTGCGCGAACGCCGCCCCGGCCGCGATCGCCGGCCCCGAGTCGCGGCGCATCGGCTCCAGCAACACATCAGCTTCGCGGCCGATCTCGGCCAGCTGCTCCAGCACCATGAAGCGATAGGCCTCGTTGGTGATCACGATCGGCCGCTCGAACAGGCCGGCATCGGAGACCCGCAGCAGCGTCTCCTGGAAGGTCGAGCGCGCCCCGAACAGCGACAGGAACTGCTTCGGATGCACCTCGCGTGACGCCGGCCACAGCCGGGTGCCCGCACCGCCGCACATGATCAGGGGAATAATTCGTCGATCCATCGATGCCTCAAGTCCTGTCGTGCAAGGCCTGCGGTGTCCATCCGCGGACGGACACCAAATTGGCCCGGCCGCCGCGGCTGGCGGCCCTGTTACCTGGGAAGCATTATCCGGGCAGTCACGCGCCCCCACGCGTCTGGTCGGATTTTACCGGTCTTGTAACCTCCCGGCGAGCGGCTGGCCGCCCCCCGTTCCGGCCTGTTTAGCCATCCCTTCGCGCCTGCCGCAATAGGGACCACTACGGGTATTGCCAGATCGGTGCGGAAACCATACCAAGGCGGCGAATTTGGGCGCGCGAAAGCGGTTTGCGCTGTTTTTGACACATCCTGAAACCTTGCAGCGCGAACGGAAATGCGCCGAATCCTGCTTTCGACCGTCAAGATCCTGATCTCGGCTGCGCTGCTGTATTTCTCGCTGCGCAAGGTCAATCTGCATGACCTCGCCTCCCGGATCCAGGCCGAGAGCTTGGGCTGGCTCGGCCTGGCGATTGCGGTCACGTTCCTGCAGATCTTCCTCGGGGTGCTGCGCTGGCGCGAGATCAGCGTAGAGTGCGGCGCGCCGCTGCAGACCGGGCAGGCGATGCGTTATAACGTGATCGGCACCTTCTTCAATCAGACCCTGCCCTCCTCGATCGGCGGCGACGCCGTGCGGCTGTGGCTGGTCGCGCGTGCCGGTGCGGGCTGGCGCGCCGCAACCTATTCGATCTTCGTCGACCGCGCGATCGGACTGATCGCGCTGGCCGTCGTGATCGCTGCCGCCCTGCCCTGGAGCTATCGGCTGATTTCCGACTTCCACGGCTGGACCGCCTTGCTGCTGCTCGACCTCGCCGCGCTCGCGGCCGGATTTGGTTTCCTGCTGATCGGCGTGTTGCCGTGGTCGTGGCTGAAACGCTGGTGGGCAACGCATCACATCCACGCCTGCGCCGTGATCACGAACCGGGTGTTGTTCAGCCGCCAGCACGGATTGTGGGTCGCGACTCTCTCGATCGCCATCCACGTGGTGACCGTCGTGATCGGCTGGTGCGTGGTGAAGTCGATCGCCGCCCCCGTCACCTTCGGCGAGATCTTCCAGCTGCTGCCGCCGGTGATGCTGATCACCATGATGCCGATCTCGATCGCGGGCTGGGGCGTGCGCGAGGCCACGATGGCACTGGCCTTCGGCTATGCCGGATTGATCGCCAATGAGGGCGTCAACATCTCGCTGCTGTTCGGCGCGGTCTCGTTCGTGGTCGGCGTGTTTGGCGGACTGGTGTGGATCGCAAGCCCGGAAAAGGCCGCCAAGGGCGCCGAGCCGATCGAAGTCCCGGGATCGCAATAACCGGACCACGATGAGCCATTTCGAAATCCTCCTGTCGTTGATCGCCGCGGTTATGGCCGCGTCGATCTCCGCTATCCTGATCCGGGCGACACGGCCACTGCTGCTGCGTGTCGCACTGGCGAAGCCGAATGCGCGGTCGTCGCACCGCATTCCAACGCCGCAGGGCGCCGGCATCGCGGTCACGGTTGCCACGCTGCTGGCGGGCGGGATCGTCATCGCGCTCGCCGGATCGCCGGACCTGACGATCCCGTTCATCGTGTTCGCAGCCTGCCTGTTCATCGCCGTGGTGGGCTTTGCCGACGACATCCGCTCGCTGCCGGTCGTGCCGCGGCTGTTGTTGCAGGCCGCCGCCGTCGCGGCCGTGGTGCTGTCGGCACCTGGCGACCTCAGGCTGGTTCCGGCTGTCCCGCTCTGGCTTGAACGCGGCCTGCTGCTGATCGCCGGCCTCTGGTTCGTGAACCTCGTCAACTTCATGGACGGGCTCGATTTGATGACGGCAGCCGAGGCCGTACCGATCACGGTCGCGGTCGCCCTGCTCGGCTGCTTCGGCCAGGTCCCGGCTGCAGCCGCGCTGGTCGCGGCGGCGCTGTGCGGGGCGCTGCTCGGTTTCGCGCCGTTCAACCGGCCGGTCGCGAAGATCTTCCTCGGCGATGTCGGCAGTCTGCCGATCGGCCTGCTGCTCGGCTGGTGCCTGCTCGAGCTCGCCTTGCATCAGCAGTTCGCCGCCGCGCTGCTGCTGCCGTTGTATTATTTGACGGATGCGACGGTCACGCTGATTCGCCGCATGGCGCGACGCGAACCGTTCTGGGCCGCGCATCGCTCGCACTTCTATCAGCGGGCGACCGACAACGGCTTCACGGTATGGCGCGTCGTCGGCGAGGTCTTCGCGCTCAACCTGGTGCTGGCGCTGCTCGCATTCGCTTCGGTCGCCCTCAACTCCCTCGCCGCTGATATCGCGCTGCTGCTGGCCGGCGTGCTCGCCGTCAGCTGGCAGCTGCGGCGGTTCTCGCGGCCGCTCTGATCAGGTCAGGCTTCCGTTTTGCGCAGCGCGCGCTTCAGTCCCTCGTCGAGGCTCAGTGGCTGCCGCCAACCAGTGCCCGCGATCTTGGAGAGATCAAGTTCAAGCGAGGCGTACAGGCTGTCATAGGCCTCCTTGCGCCCGCTCATCGTGAGCGACACCTTCAACAGCGGCGGCGGCAGCCAGAACAGGCGCGGCGAGGTTTCTGCCGCGCGGGCAAGGCGCTCAACGAACTCCCGCGTCGAGACCTGCTCGCGATCGGCCACTAGAAACACGTCGTAATCGTTCCCTGGATGCGACAACCGGTGCAGGATGAACGACGCCAAGTTCTCCGCCGACACGAACGCGCGACGATTCTTGACGTAGGCGAGCGGAAGCGGCAAGCGATTGATCACCGCGCGCTTGAGCAAGGCGAAATTTCCCTTGGCACCGGCCCCGTAGATCAACGGCGGCCGGATCACGGTCACCCTCATGCCGCTGCCTGGCGCAATTTCCTTCAAGCCGACTTCGGCAGCGGCCTTCGAGTTTCCATAGAGGCCGCGGGGCGTCAGGACATCGTCCTCGCGAAATGGCGGGCGCCCGTAATTGCTACGCCCGTGCACCAGGATCGTGCTGACGAAAATGAAATCCCGGACACCCGCCGCGGCCGCGGCACGCGCCAGATGCAGCGTGCCTTCGATATTGACATTGCGGTAAAGCTCGATCGCCTGCTCGTCGGACTGCTGGTGAACGCGGGCCGCAAGATGAACAACGACGTCGACGCCGTCGAGAGCGGCGCGCCAATCGGTGGCTGGACTGAGCGAGCCGATCGCCACGTCGTTGGCGTCTTGCGGCGTGGTTCGCACCGCGCTGCGCACCATCCAGCCATTGCGCGTCAGCGCGGGCACCACATGGCGACCGACAAAGCCGCTGGCACCCGTCACCAGTACCGTCCGCCGACCATCGCTCATGCCGTGCGCTCCACTTCGCGATTGGATAGCAGCTCCGCAACCAGCGCGGCATAGCTCGCCAGCGCCCGCTCCGGACTGAAGGTCCGCGCGGCCGCGACGGCGCGCTCGGCCATCGCAGCGTCCTGCGATCGCGACGCTAGGCGGATGGCGTCGGCGAGTTGATCCGGTCTGCCCGGAGTGACCACCCAGCCCAGCCGGTTTTCGCTGACGGTCAGCGCCGCCTCGGCCTCGGGCTCGGAGACCAGGATGACGGGCCGGCCGGCCGCAAGCAGGTTGTAGAACCGGCTCGGCACCGACACGCCGGCGACGTCCTTGCGATAGGGAATGAGCCAGACGTCCGCGCTGGACAGCAACGCGTCCAGTTCGCCGTCGGCGACACGCTCGACCAGCGTGACGTTGGCAAGCTGCGCCGCGGCTTGCATCTCTTTCAATCGCGCAAAGCCCATACCCCAGCCCGAGAGCAGGAAATGGATGTCGCTCTCGTGGCGCAACAGCTGCGCTGCGTTAAAGACGATGTCCGGATCGTGGGTGAAGCCCAGATTGCCGGACAGGCCGACCACGAAACGGGCGCCGATCGCCTTGCGAAACGGATTGTCGGGGCTGACGGGACGATTGCCCGGGGCAAGCGTAGCCCAGTTCGGGATGAACCTGATCTTGTCCTGTGTCATGCCGCCATAGCGCAGCAGCAACTTCTCGGCATCGCGGCCGATCACGATGACGATGTTCAATGCACGGAACATCAGCGCGTTGATCGCGCGCATCGCCCGCGCTACCAGCGAGGCTGGCCGCAGCAGCCCGGCCATCACGAGCACATCGGGAAACAGGTCGTGCAGGATCAGCGCCGACTTCGCGCCCTTCAACCGTGCCGCGGCGGCGACCGCATAGGGCAGCGCAAACGGGGCGGTCACCGTCAGCGCGACATCGCCGCGCTTGAGCCGCGACAACAGCGCGAAAAAGATTCTGCCGGTGAACAGCGCCTCGGCGAGCGCGCGCTTGACCAGCGCCGCCTTGCCCGGCAGCCAATTTCTGATCTCGACGACGACAGGTCGTCCGGCCTCCGGCGCGCGCGCCGAGCCTGGCATCCCCGAGACCACCATCACGTCCGTCTCCTGCGCGATCCGTTCGGCGATCGCGGCCATGATCGCGGCGGTCGTGCTGTGGTCCGGCGGATAATGCTGGCTGACGACCACGACTTTTCGAGAATGAGGCATCAATAGCTTTCGAAATAGTCCTGCCCTATCCTCCGCAGGACGGCGCGGTCAGGCGGCATTCGATCCGAACTCGGGCACGGCATCCTGCAGCACGGCGCGGATGGTCACTCGATCGTCTCGCTCGATCGCATCCTCCAGCGCCGCGAGCCACTTGCGCAGCGTCGACATCGGCGGCTGGTTCGGCTTGGCCGCCATCACGCCGGCGACGCCGATCTCGAGCGTCGGCTCCTGGCTCGCGAACAGGATCTCGTTCAGCCGCTCGCCGGGCCGGATGCCACTGAACACGATCTCGACGTCGACGCCCGGTTGCAGGCCCGACAGGCGGATCATCCGCTCGGCGAGATCGACGATCTTCACCGGCTGGCCCATGTTCAGCACATAGACCGAGACGTCGGGCCGCGCCGGCGTCATGGCGTGCGTCGCCGCGGTGATCACGAGATCGCAGGCTTCGCGGATCGTCATGAAGTAACGAACCATGTCCGCATGGGTCACCGTGATCGGCCCGCCGGCCTCGATCTGCGCCTTGAATTTCGGCACCACCGATCCGTTGGACGCCAGCACGTTGCCGAACCGCACCGAGATCAACCGCATGTGCGGCTTGCCCTTGGCCTCGGTCATCAGGTCGTGGTCCAGCGCCTGGCAATACATCTCGGCGAAACGCTTGGTCAGGCCGAGCATCGACACCGGCTCGATCGCCTTGTCGGTCGAGATCATCACCATCGCGCTCGCGCCCGCGGCACGCGCTGCATCGGCCACGTTCACGGACCCGAAGATGTTGGTCTTGACCCCCTCGCTCCAGTCACGCTCCAGGATCGGCACATGCTTGAGCGCCGCGGCATGGAACACGATGTCGGGCTTGAACTCGCTCATCAGGCGCGTGATGCGCTCGCGATCCCGGATGTCGGCGATCCGCCCTTCGATCTCGGGCCCGCTGTCGCGCGCAGCCAGCGCCTCGGTCACCGCATAGAGCGCCGGCTCCGAGTTCTCGACCACCAGGAGGCGCGCCGCCCCGAAAGTCGCAACCCGCTCGCAGATTTCCGCGCCGATCGAGCCGCCGCCGCCGGTCACGATGACGGACTTACCCTTCACCAGCGTCTCGAGTCGCGCGTAGTCGATCTTCTGGCTTGGGCGCAGCAGCAGATCTTCGACCGCGACATTGGTGAGCCGCGGCGCGTCGCCGCCCTCCAGCGACGGCAGCCGGCTGACCATCAGGCCGAGCCGTCTGGCGCGCATCAGCACGCTTTCCGGATGCGCGTCCGGCTCAAAGGCCGAGGGTGTCATGACCACGCGCTTGATCGGCCGCTGGCGGCTCTCGAAATCGCGAATCACGGCCTCGATGTCGTCGACGCCGCCGACCACCGGAATGTTGCGGATCATCTGGCCGCGATCCGCGGCCGACGGCGACAGCACGCCGACCGGCCAGAGCCGCTTGATGGCGCCGTTCTCGATGCCGCGCAGCACGACTTCCGCATCGGCGGTGCGTCCGACCAGCAGCGCCGGCGCGGCGTTGTCGGAGCGGGCGTGCAGGCGCGTGCGCGAGTAACGGAAATAACGATAACCGAGCCGCAGCGCGCTCAGCGCGAACACCTCGAGGAAGAAGAACAGGACGATCGTGATCCGGCCGAGGAACACCGGACTGTGCGAGTTCGCTCCCTTGAAGAAGTAGACGTAGTCCAGCACGACCAGCGCCAGCGTCAGCACCGCGGCGACCCGCAGGATATTCACCGCGTCCGGCAGCGAGGTGAAACGCCATTTCGCGGTGGTCAGATTGGAGAAATAGCTGACGACAACGCTGAACAGCACGAACCAGGGCAGAATGCGCAGCAGATGCGGCAGTCGATCGGTGAGCAGGCTGCCTTCGAAACGCAGGTAGAAGCTCGCCAGCAACGCAAACGTCGTCGCCAGAGCGTCATGCGCCAGGATCAGGAAGTTGCGCAGGGTAAGTTGTGAAAGACGCGTCATCTAATGGACGGGTTGCCGGCAACTGGGAATTCGCGATGGGACATTGGCAGGCTGATAGCGTATCTGCAGGGCCCTTGCCAGCGATCACGGACGGATCGGAGGCCCGGGTTCCATATCGGCCCCCGCTCGCCCCTTCAACGCCATGCCGCCGGCAACCCCGACGCCCAGCACATACATCCAGCCTTCGTGAAAGTCGAAGATGTGTGAATTAAACAACGAACTTGAAATATTCTGCACCACGACGAGAAGTCCAATCCAATTGACGAGACCGTCGCCGCGGAACAGCACCAGGTGCAGCAGCCACATCGCGTACAGGATCGCCACACCCACAATGCCCCACTGCACGGCGACGTTCAACGTCTGATTGTGCGGGTTGCCGATCACTTCGCTTGAGGCTTCCCTCACGCCGCCGGTCGCGACGCGCTCGAACAGTCCTCGCGTCGCTCCGGTGCCGTGGCCGATGACCGGAGCCTCGGCGAAGAATCCGAGCGACTTTCGCCAGAATTCGAGCCGCAGACCGAGCGAGGTCGGCTCATTGCGCTCCATGTAGAGCTTGTAGTCGCGCTGGAACGACTCGGCCGTCCAGCGCAGTTGTGGCGATGCGTACCACGCCACCACGGACGCCGCGGCGGCCGCGCACAGGATCAGGACGATGCTGCGCCAGCGCAGATGGAGCAGCGCGAACACCGCGAACATAATCGGAACCGTCACCAACGCCGTCCGCGACACCACCACCATCGCCAAGTTGGCGAACAGGCTGAGCGCAACCGCGATCAACAGCACCGCCGGCCGGACGCGCTTGGCCCGCAGCAGCATCACGATCGGATAGGCCAGCCCGACCGCGCACAGGGTGAATTCCTGGCTCTGGTCGATGTAGTTCTTGACGAAGACGCCCTGCTCGCCCGGAGCCGGCGCCCGCAGCGCGAGATGCGGATAGGCAAGCACCAGCCAGGACATCAGCATCAACAGCGTGCAGGACACGACGAAGGCCGCGAACACCCAGGTGCCGCGGGTCGAGCGCTGGAAATGATAGAGCAGGACCGGAAGCACCAAGAGCTTCGCGGTCGGCCCGACCGCATACAATCGCGCCCCCCAGGCGGCGTCGGACCACAGCGTGCCTGTTAGCGCGAGACAGAACAGCGCGATCGGCGCCACGCAGATCGGCCGTTGCAGCAGCGCCCAGAACGCCTTCAGGTCGACCGTCGGCGCGATCGCGATCAAGAGCACGACGCCGAAGATGCCGACCAGCGAGGTCGACCACGGCAGCGACAGCGCGATCAGCACCGCGACCACGTCGGTCGTGGCCTGCCAGCGCGCCGGATCGCGCCACGCCGGGCACGCCGCGGCGCCTGCCGGGGATGCCACGCTCGCGCTCACGCCTTGCCCTCGCGGGCGCGGGCCACCAGCGAGGTCGTGCTGTGGCCGGCCAGGATCTCGACCAGCACCACCTCGCCGCCGGCGGCCTCGACGATCTCGTGGCCAACCACCTGCTCGCGGGTATAGTCGCCGCCCTTGACCAGCACGCTCGGCCGCACCTTGGTGACCAGGTTGATCGGCGTGTCCTCCTCGAAAATGGCGACGAGATCGACGGCCTCCAGCGCCGCCAGCACCTCGGCGCGGGCGCGCTCGTTCTGCACCGGACGCCCCTCGCCCTTCAGCCGCTTCACCGAGGCGTCGCTGTTCAGGCCGACGATCAGGCGGTCGCAGGCGCCGCGCGCGGCGGTCAGCACCTTGACGTGTCCGGGATGCAGGATGTCGAAACAGCCATTGGTGAAGCCGATGCGCAGATCCCGCCGGCGCCATTCCGCAAGATGCGCGTCGATGTCACCGCCGGCCGGAACGATCTTCTCCTCGGCCACCAGCGAGGCATGCGGCAGGATCCGGCGCCGCAACTCATCGGACTTGACGATCGCTGTGCCGGTCTTGCCGACTGCGACCGCGGCTGCAGCGCTCGCGATCCGCAGCGCGGCTTCCCAATCGGCACCGCCCGCCAGCGCAAGCGCCAGCGCCGCGGCAACGGTATCGCCAGCCCCGGAGACGTCGCGCACCTTGACCGGTAGCGCCGGCACATGGATCGAGCCGCCGTCCCGCGTCACCAGCGTCATGCCGCGCTCGCCCTGCGTCACCAGCATCGCCTCGCAATCGGCGAGATACATCGCGTCGGGCGCAGCCTGCGCGATGCTGTCCTGGCTGTCGGCGCGGCTGCGGGTCGCCTCGGCGAATTCCTTGCGATTCGGCGTCAGCACGGTCGCGCCGCGATAGATCGCCAGATTGGCGCTCTTGGGATCGACGATCACGCGCTTGCCAGCCTGGCGCGCGGCATCGATCACGTTGCGGATCACGCGCGCGGTGAGCACGCCCTTGGCATAGTCGGACAGCAGCACGATATCGGCACGCGCGAGGCACGGCAGGATCGCGTCGATCAGCTGCTGTTCGATCGCGGGCGCGGCCGGCGCGGCGAGCTCCCAATCGGAGCGCAGCATGTGGGTCGAGAACTGTTCGGAGACGAAGCGCACCTTGCGCGTGGTCGGACGCGCAGTGTCACGCACCAGCACGGTCTCGATCCCGGCCTCCTTCGCCAACGCCTCTGACAGCATCGTGCCGGCGGCATCCTCGCCGATCAGGCCGACGAAGATGCAGCGGCCGCCGAGCGAAGCGATATTGCGCGCGACGTTGCCGGCGCCGCCGATATTGGTCTCGCTGCGCCGAACCGCGATCACCGGTGCCGGCGCCTCCGGCGAGATCCGCGATACGTCGCCATAGACGAATTCGTCGAGCATGAGATCGCCGACGCAGAGCACGGTCTGGCCCGACATGGCACGCGAGATCGTTTCAAAATCGAACATCAGTCATCCGCTCTAGCGATAGCGATCGGCACGATCGAGAAAGCCTTTCACATAGGCCCCGACCGCGTCTTCCAACCGTGTGAAACCGCCATTGTATCCGGCGCGCGCGAGGCGATCGACGACGCTCTCGGTGAAGTACTGGTAACTGCCGCGAATCTGCTCGGGCATGTCGACATACTGGATGTTCGGCGAAAGCCCGAGCGCGCCATAGGCCGAGACGATCAGATCCTTGAAGCTGCGCGCCTGGCCGGTGCCGACGTTGAACAGGCCGGAGACCCGCGGCGTCGCGATCAGCCACATCATCACCCGCACGACGTCGTCGACATAGATGAAGTCGCGGCGCTGGTCGCCGTCGGCGATGCCCTCGCGATGCGACTTGAACAGCTGCACGACGCGGCCCGCCCGGATGTCGTCGAAGCGGCGCGCCAGCACGCTCATCATCGGGCCCTTGTGATATTCGTTGGGGCCGAACACGTTGAAGAATTTCAGCCCGGCCCATTGTGGCGGCAGCGGTTCGCGCTTCGCCACGCGCTCGGCAACCGCGAGATCGAACAGGTTCTTGCTCCAGCCATAGAGGTTCATCGGCCGCAGCCGCTTGAGCGCGTCGACCGATCCATCGTCGTCAAACCCCTGCTCGCCGTCGCCATAGGTCGCGGCCGAGGAAGCATAGATCAGCGGGGTTGCGGTCGCGGTGCACCAGTCGAGAAGACGTAGCGGTGTCCTGAAATTGGCTTCCATGACCGCATCACCATCGGTCGCGGTGGTCGACGAGATCGCGCCGAGATGGAGGATGGCATCCAGCCGACGGCCCTGCAGCCAGGCCATCAACTCGCCCGGCGGCACAAAATCGGCGATCTGGCGCTTGGCCAGGTTCCGCCACTTGCCGTCGTCCCCAAGAATGTCGCAGACCGCGACGTCGCTGCGGCCGGCGTCATTCAACGCGGCCACGACGTTCGACCCGATAAAACCGGCGCCCCCGGTTACCAGAAACATGATGAAATCCCGCCAGATTCCTTTGCCAGCCGCCAGCTTTGCCCCACTCCCGCGCCACAGGCAACGACGGCTTTACCTCTCATCGCGAACCGGTTACCGACTGGGCCGCGCCCGGTCCGGCTTTGGCCTATTTAGAAATGAATATTGATTCAATATCTGACATCGAAACACAGGACACCGAGGATACCAGACCGATCCTCGTCGTACCCTATGTTTGGATCGGCGATTTCGTGCGCGGCCACACCGTGGTCCGGGTGCTGCGCAAGCGCTGGCCCAACCGGCCGGTCGATCTGCTGACCACCCGCCAATGCGCCCCGCTGGTGGACTACATGCCCGGGGTCCGGGCCGGGATCGTGTCCGACCTGCCGCGCAGCCGGCTTGCCCTCGGCCGGCAGCGCTCGCTCGCCGCTGAACTGCGCAAGCGCAACTACGCCACCGCGCTGGTGCTGCCGCGCACCTGGAAGGCGGCGATCGCGCCAGCGTTGGCGGGGATTCCCGAGCGGATCGGCTTCTTCGGCGAGGCCCGGTTCGGCCTGATCAACGCGATGCGCTGGGGCGAAAAGCAGCAGCCGCGCTTCATCGACAAGAACGCGATCCTGGCGCTGCCTGAGGGCGCGGCCCGTCCGCCCGAATGGCCGGTGCCGCAGCTTCGGGTTCCGGCAGACGAGATCGGGCGCTGGCGGCAGGCCAACGGCCTCGGCAACGGTCCGGCCATCGCGCTCGGCCCCGGCTCGGTCGGCGTTTCGAAGCGCTGGACCTATTACCCGGAAGCCGCGCGGCTGTTCGCCGAACGCGGTTTCGAGGTCTGGGTGGTCGGCGGCCCCGGCGAGAACGCGATGGCGCAGGAGATCGTGGCGATCGGCGGCCCGCGGGTCCGCGACCTCACCGGAACCGATTTGCGCAACGGCGCGCTGGCGATGGCCGCGGCCAGCGTCGCCATCACCAACGACTCCGGGTTGATGCACATCGCGGCCGCGATCGGCACCCCGACCATGGGCATTTTCGGCCCGACCGATCCCCATCTCTGGGCTCCGCTCAATGGCCTCGCCGAGACGGTGGTGACCAAAAGCAAGCCTTCGTGCCAGCCGTGCCAGCGCACGGTCTGCACCATGAACGACCATCGCTGCATGCGCAGCATCGCGCCCGAAGAGGTCGTGGAGCTCGCGCAGCGCGTGCTGGCTCAGATCAGCGTGCGATAGACCGCAGCGATCGCGTTCGCCTCGGCATCGAGGCTGAACTTATCCACAACTCGTTGCCGCGCCCGCGCGCCCATGGCCACGGCAGATGCCGGATCACGCATCAAGGGCTCGAGCGCCGCTGTCAAGGCGTCCGCATCGCCCGGCGGAATCAGCACGCCGGTGGCGCCATCCTCGACGACGAATTCGGCGGCGCCCGCCCGCGCCGCCACCAGCGCGGCGCCCGCCGACATCGCCTCGATCAGGGTCAGGCCAAAGCCTTCGTTGCGCGAGGTGAAGGCATAGATCGTCAGCCGCTGATACCAGCGCACGACCTCCTCGATCGGCAATTCCCCCGTGACGACGATGCGCGATTGCAGCCCGGCGGCCTCGATCTTCCGCTTCAGCTCGTTGGCAAAGGCCAGTTGCTCCGGCACCACCGCGCCGACGATGATTGCGGTGAAATCGGGATAGCGCGGCAAAAGCCTGCACATCGCTTCGACAAAGACATCGCTGCCCTTCTGCGCGCGCACCCGTCCGAAGCAGCCGATCGCATAGCGCCCCGGCAATCCGCTCTCGGCAAAGGCTGCGGCCCGATCGGCCGGCGGCGCATAACGATCGGTGTCGACGCCGTGCATCACCACCGTCGCCTCGCGCTTCAGGTACGAGGCCGACAGCGGGCTGGTGGCGATGATCGCATCCATGTTGCGGATCAGCCAGCGCGTCAGCCAGGTGTGATGACGTTGCGCCGCTGACGTGAACAGCAGTTTCAGCGGCCAGCCGAGCGCGCGCAGCACGAGGCCTGCGATCATCTCGTCATTGCGACGCGCGTGCCAGATCACGGGCCGTGCGCGCCGCCACAGCCGCATCAGATCGGCAAATCCGATCGCGTCGATGCCGTCGGGGCGATGCGAGCCGAGCCAGGCCGCGCGAAACATCTTGGCAAGCTTCGGCGCGACCATGCGGTTGGTCGCGGTGACACCCGAATAGCGTCGATGCAGATTGGGCACGATGAGCTCAAGCTCGCCGGCTGCTGTGTTCTCGATCGGCACGCAAGTCTCCGTTTCGTGCCAGTTCCTATACGCAACATTAAGCATAGTGGCCAGTTCGGCCGCGGCGAAACCCCCTCTTCACCGCACTCCCGTTAGCATCGTCGGTTAAAGATATCGGGAGAGCTCTCACCATGACCGTGCTCGTGACCGGCGGTGCCGGCTATATCGGAAGTCACATGGTTCATGCGCTGGTCGATGCCGGCGAGAGCGTCGTCGTGATCGACAATCTCTCCACCGGCTTCTCCGCGTTCCTGCCCGAAGCTGTTCCGCTGTTCATCGGCGATGCCGGCGACGAGAACCTGGTCGAGGGCGTGATCGCACAGCACGGCATCGACAGCATCATCCATTTCGCCGGCTCCGTCGTGGTGCCGGACTCGATGCGCGATCCGCTGGGCTATTACCGCAACAACACCATGACGACGCGCAGCCTGCTCAATGCGGCGGTGAAGGGCGGCATCAGTCGCTTCATCTTCTCCTCGACCGCGGCGGTCTACGGCAATCCGGACCAGGTGCCGGTGCCCGAGATCGCGCCGACCCGGCCGCTGTCGCCCTATGGCTCATCGAAATTGATGACCGAGATCATGCTGCACGACGTCGCCTCCGCCCATGGCATGAGCTACGTCGTGCTGCGCTACTTCAACGTCGCCGGCGCCGACCCGAAGGGCCGTGTCGGCCTTTCCACCATCGGCGCCACCCATCTGCTCAAGATCGCGGTCGAGGCCGCGACCGGCCAGCGCGCCAAGATCGACGTGTTCGGCACCGACTATCCGACCCAGGACGGCAGCTGCGTGCGCGACTTCATCCATGTCAGCGACCTGGTCGAGGCGCATCGCTCGGCGTTGTCCTATCTGCGCGGCGGCGGGCAATCGGCCACGATGAATTGCGGCTATGGCCGCGGCTATTCCGTGCTCGAGACCATCGAGGCGGTGCGCCGGGTTTCGATGCGCAATTTCGCGGTCGCCTACGCCGGACGCCGGCCCGGCGACATCATGACCATGGTGGCCGATACGGCGCGGATCCGCTCAGTTCTCGACTGGACCCCGCGGTATGATGATCTCGAGACCATCGCGAGCCACGCGCTGGCCTGGGAGGAGAAGCTGTTCCGGGAGCGCGGCGGCGCCGCGCGACAGGCAGAATCGGCCTAAAAATCAAGCCGTTATCAAGTCGTTATTGGACTTGAAAAAGCCCCGCCAAGCGGGCAAGGAGGACCGCAACCTGACGGCCGGCGCTACCCGCCGTCAATGGAACGCGGATGGCTCAGTTTCCAAAGAAGATTACCGACGATCCCTATGGCGCGGCGATCCTGATTCGCCGCCTGGTCACGGAGCAGGGGATCATCTACTGGCGGCGCTATCTGACGGCGTTCGCCCTGATGGCTGTGGCGGCCGGCGCGACAGCCGGCGCCACCTACGTGCTCGGCCAAGTCATCAACCAAGCCTATGTCGACAAGAACATCCCCGGCATCGCGATGTTCGCCGGGATCACGGTGATCCTGCTGTTCATCAAGGGCGTGGCGACCTACGGCCACATGGTGATCCTGTCGAAGATCAGCAACGCCATCCTGGCGCGGAACCAGCGGCAATTGTTCGCCAAGCTGATGAGCGAGAGCATCGGCTTCTTCTCGCAGCGGCACTCGTCGGAGTTCCTGGCGCGGCTCACCGCCGGCGCCAAGTCGATCACCGACGTGCTCAACATGCTGGTCAATGCGATCGGCCGCGACTTCCTGATGCTGATCAGCATGGTCGCGGTCATGGTCTGGCAGGACCCGCTGATGTCGTTCATCGGACTCGTCGCGGTGCCGCCGGCGATGCTGGTGCTGCGCAAGCTGGTGAAGCGGATCAAGGGCCTTGCCTATAACCAGTTCACCGGCACCGCCGACATCATGGAGACGATGCAGGAATCGCTGCAGGGCATCCGCACCGTGAAGGCGTTCACGCTGGAAGATGCCATGCAGCAGCGTATCGACGAGAACATCGCGATCGTCGAGCGCAACGCCAACAAGATGGCGCATGTCGCCAACCGCTCCAACCCGCTGATGGAGATGCTCGGCGGCTTCGCGGTCGCCGGCTGTCTGATGTATGGCGGCTACAGCGTGGTGGCGCTCGGTTCGACGCCGGGCCAGTTCTTCACCTTCCTGACCGCCTTCCTGATGGCGACCGAGCCGGCCAAGCGGCTGGCGCGGCTCAATATCGATCTCAACAGCCAGCTGGTCGGCGCGCGCATGCTGCTCGAGGTGGTCGACAGCCCGGCAAGCGAGCAAGCCGACGACGACAAGCCGGCGCTGAAACTGTCCGACGCGCGGATCGAGCTGCGCGATGTCGGCTTCGCCTACCGGCCGAGCGAGCCGGTGCTGAACCACATGAGCTTCACAGCCGAGCCCGGCAAGGTCACCGCATTGGTCGGCCCCTCCGGCGGCGGCAAGTCGACGGTGCTCGCACTGCTGCTGCGCTTCTACGAGACGCGCGAGGGCGAGATCCTGATCGACGGCCAGTCGATCCTGTCGGTCTCGCGCAAGTCGCTGCGCCAGCAGACCGCCTATGTCGGCCAGGACGTCTATCTGTTCCGCGACACCATCCGCGCCAACATCGCCTTCGGCAAGCAGGGCGCCACCGAGGCCGAGATCATCGACGCCGCCAAGGCGGCCTGCGCGCACGACTTCATCATGAGCTTCCCGCTCGGCTACGATACGCCGGTCGGCGAGCACGGCACGCAGCTGTCCGGCGGCCAGCGCCAGCGCATCGCGGTCGCCCGCGCGCTGATCAAGAACGCGCCGATCATCCTGCTAGACGAGGCCACCGCCGCGCTCGACTCGGAATCCGAGAAGCAGGTGCAGGAGGCGATCGAGCATCTCTGCCAGGGCCGCACCACGATCGTGATCGCGCACCGCCTGCACACCATCATGCATGCCGATGCGATCCTGGTGGTCGAGGGGGGCACGATCGTCGAGCGCGGGCGGCATGAGGAGCTGCTGCGCCGCGGCGGCCGCTACGCCTCGTTCTTCCGCCTGCAGCACCATCACGACCCGTCGCCGCTGGCACTGGCGCCGATCAGCGCCACCGGCTGAGGCTCATTGCCTGTCGTCCTTGGCGACAAGGCCTGCGCGCAGCACGCGCAGGACGTTGCCGCCCATCACCTTGCGGACGTCGTCATCGGAGAATCCGCGCGACATCAGCGCCTGGGTGACGGCGACGATCCCGCCGGCATCAAAGCCCGTGGTGGTCGAGCCGTCGAAATCCGAGCCGAGGCCGACATGGTCGATCCCGACCAGGTCGCGGACATGGGCGATCGCCTTAGCGACATTGCTCGGATCGAGCGAGCACACCGCCCCTTGCCAGAAACCGATGCCGACCACACCGCCGGTACGCGCAATGCCCCTGACTTCGTCGTCGGTGAGATTGCGGTTGATCTTGCAGGTCGCCTGAACACCGCCATGGCTTGACACAACCGGTCGTGTTGCCATCGCCAGCACGTCGGCAACCGCCGCGTGGCTGGCATGGGCGAGGTCGACGATCATGCCGATCGCCTCCATCCGCTGCACCACCCGGCGGCCGAGCGGCGTCAGGCCGCCCTTGGCGACGCCATGCATCGAGCCCGCGACATCATTGTCGAAGAAATGCGCGAGGCCGGCCATCCTGAAGCCGGCGGCGTAGAGTACGTCGAGATTCTCGATCTTGCCCTCGAGATCATGCAAGCCCTCGATCGACAGCATGCCGCCGACCACCGTCGCGCCGCTGGTGCGGTCGGCAAGCAGGCGATCGATATCGGCCGGTGTCCTGATCACGCGAAGCCGCCCGGCCGACTGCTCGGCGAAGCCTTGCAGTTTCTCGGCATGCCACAGCGAGCGCTGCAGCAGCGAGAACCAGGTCCGCGGCGGTTGCAGATCGATGATCGCGAGGTTCGTGATCGTGTCGCTGTCGCCGCCATTGGCGTCGTAGTTCTGGCCCTTCGGCGACTTGGTCACCGACGAGAACACTTGCAGTGCGTAATGCCCCTCGATCAGGCGGGGCAGGTCGATATGGCCGCGGTCGGATCGCGCGAGCAGGTCGCGCTTCCACAACAGGCTATCGGCATGCATGTCCGCCACATCGAGGCTCGCCTGCAGGGCCTGTGCGGCGGGCGCGATGTCCACGGCCACGTGCTGGACCTTGTTCTGCCCGCGGTCGATCCGTTCCGGGGTGATCACAAAGAAACGGACGGCGGCGGCGACCAGGACCGCTGCGACCAGCGCAACGCCGAGGGAAAGCCATTTCCGCATCGGCATCACCGCCGGCCAGCGATGGGCACACCCGGCGGAAAGCTCGCCTCACATCTGCGTCTGGTGCAGCCGCAGCCCCTAGCCCCCAGCGCCGTAACCGCGTAAACACGGCCCGCGCTGCCTCCTTCAACCCTTCGGGACCCGTTCATGAACGCCGCTTCCACCGTCATTCCGCTTCCCCCGCAGCCCTCGCTTCCCGTTGTCGGCGAATCCGGCACCTATCCGGTCCGCCGCATCTGGTGCGTCGGACGCAACTATCTCGAGCATATCAGGGAGATGGGCAATGACGAGCGCGCGCCGCCGTTCTTCTTCGGCAAGCATGCCGACATGCTGGTGCCTGATGGTGCGACGATCCCCTATCCGCCGCTGACCAAGGACCTGCATCACGAGGTCGAGCTGGTCGTGGCGATGAAGAGCGGCGGGCTGAACATTCCCGCCGACAAGGCGCTCGAGCATGTCTACGGCTATGCGGTCGGCATCGACCTGACCCGCCGCGACCTGCAGATCGCCTCGCGCAAGAAGGAGCGGCCCTGGGAGGTCGGCAAGTCGTTCGACTATTCGGCGCCCTGCTCCGCGATCCAGCCGGCTTCCAAGATCGGTCACCCGACCGCGGGCAAGATCTGGCTCACCGTCAACGGCAAGGAAGCCCAGAAGGGCGACCTCACCGAATTGATCTGGAACGTGCCTGAGATCATCTGGCAGCTGTCGCAGCAGGTGAAGCTCGCCGCCGGCGACCTCATCATGACCGGCACGCCCGCGGGCGTCTCGCAGCTGCAGGTCGGCGACAAGCTCGAATGCGGCGTCGACGGCGTCGGCAAGCTCACTGTGACGATCGGCAAGCCGGAATAGACCCCGGATTCGCCTCATCATCAGGCTGCGGCCCCGAACCTGGTTCGGGGCCGTTTGCTTTTTCAGAATTGCTCATGGCCGGGATGATTGGGGTCGCCCAAATATCCGCCGCCTCCGCTGCCACCGGCACTGTCGCCGCTATAACCACTTCCGAGGCCCGGCGACGGATCGATCGGCTGACGATGCGGGCCGCCCGAGCCGCCCGGGGGCAGTTTCGCGCCCACATTCTTCGGCGGCGCCATGGGAAGTCTGCCCGCCTGCGCGGAGTTCAGCGCGGTCACGCCGAACGCGACAACGGCAACGAAGGCAAGAAGCGAATTGCGTGTCATGCGACGTCTCCTTGAACTCGGGCCGGGCACCATGCACCAGCTCCGACGCCGCAGTCGTCACACGATCGCATCAGCCTGGCTGTGAGGCGGGTCACGCTCAATCCCGGCCCCTTCCCGACGCCCTTGTATCGTCCCGGAAACCCCGGACCAAAGGTCCGGGGCTTTGCGCGGCGTGTACTCAGCGCATCGTGCCGGGCATGCAGGGCGGTTCGGTGAAGGGCGCGGTTGCGAACGAGCCGACGTTCGGCGCCCGCACGCAATCGGTGGTCTTGCTGCTGACCGGTGTCGTCGCCTGAGCATGGGCGCGCCGCGCCGCAGCATTGCTGCCGGCGGCGGACGCCTGAGCCGAATACGCAGCTGCCGCAACCAGAGCAACCGTCACGAGGGTCAATTTGGTCATTGGGTTTCTCCGCAATGGGTGAAGCCGACCAAGCTCGGCTCCTGTGACTAGGGAGCGTCATCGCCCTATCATTATTTCATCACGTGCGATCACCGAACCGAGAGCGCTTCATCACGCGCATCGAGCGGGAATATCGGAACGACAGAGGCACTCCATTTCATCAGGGCCGCCTGCAAGCGCGGCGATGACGGTATGGAGATTCTCATGAGCAATTGTCGGCGGCTTGGCAGGCAGGTTGGCCTGGCCGCAATCCTGTCTGCGACAATGGCGACAGCTTGCTTCGCACAGGTATCGGTGCAGGAGCCTAGCGCCTACGCATCAAACGAGACGGCGACGCGGCCATGGTCGGCGCCGGTCGGCCATCGCCAGCCGCGCGCCGCCGACATCCCCGCGGCAGCGGCGTCGCAGCAGACCATCGATCAGGAAGACGCGATCGTCGATCGGAAGATCAGAGGCATCTGCCGCGGCTGCTAGCTTCTAATGCTTTGCTGTGGCCTGCGACGCTGCCGACCCGAGATGCGTCTTCTCGTACTCGAGCCACAGCTCGAGCAGCGCCATGAACGCGACTACCGCACCCGCCGCAATGGCAAAATGCATCGCGCGGGTGTGGGTGAAGCCGAGCAGCCAGGGCGAGACGATCAGCCAGCATCCGACGACCAGGTTGATCCATTCCTCCCAGATTGAGAACGCTGCGATCGCCGCCAGCGACATGATCGCGATCGCGGCGCCACTGATCCTGAGATCGATCGCGGCCGTCGGGTTGGCGTGTGCGAACAGCCACGGCGCAGCGAGCAGGAAGATCGCCGCGACGAGGTTGTAGAGATCGAGTGCCGATTCCTTGCGCCATTTCACCATCGTCTTCTCCCTTGCTGTCTCGAACTCACCGCCGGTGCGCGGCTGCGGCATTGATGTCCTTGCCGGTGTAGTCGGTCATCAGCGCGGTCGCGACCAGCGTGATGACGGCGCAGAGCGCGACATAGATCGCGATTGCGGTTGCCGAATGATAGCTGCCGAACAGCCAGGCCGCGATCAGCGGCGCCGGTCCGCCGGCGATGACAGATGCGAGCTGGTAACCGAGCGAGGCGCCGCTGTAACGCAGCCGTCCGGTGAAGCTCTCGGCGATCAGGGCGGCCTGCGGCCCGTACATCATGTCGTGCGGGATCAGCGACAACACGATCGCAAGGAAGATGATCGCCGCCGATCCGGTGTTGAGCATTGCGAAATAGATGAAGCCGAAAATTCCGGTCACGACCGCGCCGATCATGTACATGTTCTTGCGGCCGATCTGGTCGGACAGGTGCCCGAACACCGGGATCGAGACGAACGACAGCACCGAGGCCGAGAGCACGGCGGTCAGCAGGAAGTCGCGCGACACGTGCAGCGTGCCGATGCCGTAGGAAAACACGAAAGCGGTGAAGATATAGAACGGCGCCTGTTCGGCCATCCGCGCGAAGGCGGACAGCAGGATCTCCTTTGGATGATCGCGGATGACGGTCAGCATCGGTGTGCGGTCGAGCTGGCGCTCGGCCAGCAGCTTGCTGAACACGGGCGTTTCCAGAATGCCGAGCCGGATATAGAGACCGACTCCGACCAGAACGATGCTGAGCGCGAACGGAATGCGCCAGCCCCAGGCCAGGAACTGCTCGCCCGACATCTGGCTGAACGCCAGCACGGCAAGGTTGGCGAGGAACAGCCCGCAGGGCACGCCGAACTGCGGCCATGACGCGACCAGGCCGCGGGAGCGATCATTGCGCGCCCACTCCATCGACATCAGCACCGAGCCGCCCCATTCGCCACCGACGCCGACGCCCTGGATGAAGCGCAGCACGGTGAGGATCACCGCGCCCCAGATGCCGATGCTGGAATAGGTCGGCACCAATGCGACCGCAGCGGTCGCAAGGCCCATCAGCAGCAGCGTCGCGATCAGGGTCGACTTGCGGCCGATGCGGTCGCCATAATGCCCGAAGATCGCGGCGCCGATCGGGCGCGCGACGAAGCCGACCGCATAGATCGCGAATGCCTCCAGCGTACCGACCCAGGGGTCGGAATGCGGAAAGAACAGTTTTGCGAACACCAGGCCGGTGACGGTGCTGTAGAGGAAGAAGTCATACCACTCGATCGCGGTCCCGACCGTGGAGGCGATCACCGCACGGCGCAGCTGGAGCTGGTGTTCGGATGGCGTGAGCTGGCTGGCGTCGAGGCCAATTGATGGGCCAAATATTGCCATGGGGGCGTCTCCCTTGGACAAGCCCCCGGATGAATTTTTGACCGTTTGGGTCGTTTGAACGCAAACGATACGGCGGACCGGAAGTTCCAACTGAAGGGAACGCAACGGCTAAAACTTTAGTCGAGCCATTGCCGGATAAGGCGTCGAGGCGAGCATTTGCCGCGCGGCCACAAAGTTTTCCAAATTCGAACCTACGCGAAAAACGGGGTGACGAAGATGGCTCGCATGCGTTCATTCTCGATCGGAGTCTTGCTGCTGGTGCTGTCGGCGACCAGTCCTGCCGCGGGCCAGATCCCGGATCTCAGGACCGGCGGTTCGGTCCCGACATTGGCGCCCCTGGTCCGCCAGATCACCCCGGCCGTCGTCAACATCTCCGTGCACGGCCGGATTCGCGAGGACAACCCGCTCTACCGTGACCCGGTCTTCCGTGAGTTCTTCGACATCCCGAAGCAGATCGAGAAGGAGGTCAACGCCACCGGGTCGGGTGTGATCGTCGACGCGCAGCGCGGCTATGTGCTGACAAACAATCATGTGGTCGAAGGCACCTCGGTCGTCCAGATCACGACCAAGGACGGCCGTCAGTTCTCCGCCAAGGTGGTCGGGCGCGACCCGCCGACCGATGTCGCCGTATTGCGGATCCAGGATCCTGGCGGACTCAAGGCGCTGCCGCTCGGCGATAGCGACGCACTGGAGGTCGGCGACTTCGTACTCGCGATCGGCAATCCGTTCGGCCTCGGCCAGACCGTGACCTCGGGCCTCGTCAGCGCGCTGGGGCGCACCGGGCTAGGCAAGCAGGGGTATGAGGATTTCATCCAGACCGATGCAGCGATCAATCCCGGCAATTCCGGCGGCGCGCTGGTCAATTTGCGCGGCGAGCTGATCGGCATCAACTCGGCGATCATCTCGCCGGCCGGTGGCAATGTCGGAATCGGATTTGCGATCCCGGTCAACATGGCACGGCGCGTGATGGAGCAGATCATCGCCACGGGACGGGTCGAGCGTGGCCGGATTGGAGTTGCGCTGCGGGACCTCCATCCGTCCAGCAACAGGGGCCGCACCGAAGGCGCCGTGATCGCCGAAATCGCGGCGGATTCGCCGGCAGAGCGGGCCGGATTGCGCAAAGGCGACGTCATCACCATGGCCGACGACCGCCCGATCCGCACCGCGGCGCAGCTCCGCAATCTAATCGGCCTCGCCCGCATCGGCCAGGAGGTGAAGTTCACACTGCTGCGCGACGGTGCCACCGGCAGCGCGGTCGTGAAGGTGGCGCCGCCGCTGGAGCAAAGCGGCACGCTGACCAGCGGGAATTGGCTTCGCTAACGCCTGATGCGAATAGGTTGAGCAGGAGCGGCGTCGAAGGTTCACCGCTCCCTTTGGACACGCGGATTTCTGAGCCGACGCATATCGCGCCAATACGCGACGGATGGCGCTACTCGTCAGCCCGCCACGCTGCGCCGATGCGGTACGTAGCGCGGGGTCCAGACCTTGGCCTGGATGCGGGCTTCGACCTGGTCGATCGGAATATCCTTGGCGAGCCCTTCCTTGTGCGCCTGCAACGCCACCGCGAGCGCAACGGTCTGTGAGACTTCGCGCAGCGCGCTGACCGGCGGCAGCAGATTGTGCTTCGGGTTGTTGCGCGCCGGCGAGGCGCTGGCCAATGCCTTGGCGGCCGCCATGAACATCCCGTCGCTGACCCGGCTGGCGCCCACCGCGAGCGCGCCGACGCCAACGCCCGGGAAGATGTAGGAGTTGTTGGTCTGGTCGACCTTGAAGCGCACGCCGTCGCGCATGATCGGCGGGAACGGGCTGCCGACGCCGATCAGCGCCCGCCCCTCGGTCCAGGCTTCGATGTCGGAAGGCGTTGCCTCCTCGCGCGACGTCGGATTGGACAGCGGGAAGATCACCGGCCGCTTGTTGCACTCGGCCATCGCGCGCACGATCGGCTCGGAGAACGCGCCGGCCTGGCCGGAGACGCCGATCAGGACCGTCGGCTTGGCGTTGCGCACGACGTCGAGCAGCGCGATCTTGTCGGGATGGCTGAGCTGCCAGCCGGCGATCGCCTCCTTGTTTTGGACGAACGGCAGCTGGAACGGCGCGAGCCCGCTCATGCCTTCGAGCAGCAGCCCGTCGCGGTCGACCATGAAGAAGCGTTTTGCGGCCTCGCTCTCCGACAGCCCGGCATCAATCATCGCGGCACGGATCAGGCTGGCGATGCCGCAGCCGGCCGAGCCGGCGCCAAGCACGGCGACGCGCTGCTCGGTCAGCGGCACACCGGTGACGTTGATCGCGGAAAGCAAGGCGCCGGTCGCCACCGCCGCGGTGCCCTGGATGTCGTCGTTGAAGGTGAGGAGCCGGTCGCGATAGCGCTCGAGCATGCGCGTCGCGTTGTTCTTGGCGAAATCCTCCCACTGCAACAGCACGCGCGGCCAGCGCTTGATCACGGCCGAGACGAATGCCTCTATGAAGTCATCATATTGCTGGCCGCGGACGCGCTCGTTGCGCCAGCCGATATAAAGCGGATCGGCCAGGCAGTCCGGATTGTCGGTGCCGACATCGAGCATGATCGGCAGCGTCGTCGCCGGATGCAGGCCGCCGCAGCCGGTATAGAGTGCGAGCTTGCCGATCGGGATGCCCATGCCGCCGGCGCCCTGGTCGCCGAGGCCGAGAATCCGCTCGCCGTCGGTGACGACGATCGCCTCGACGTGATCGAAGCGCGGATGGGCGAAAATGCGGTCGATCCGGTGCTGGTGAGGAATGCTGAGGAACAGCCCGCGCGGCTTGCGAAACAGCCGGCTGAATTTTTGGCAGCCCTCGCCGACGGTCGGCGTGTAGACGATCGGCAGCAGCTCTTCCAAGTTGCCGACCAGGAGCGCGTAGAACAGCGTCTCGTTGGTGTCCTGCAATTCACGCAGAAAGGCATAACGCTCGATGTCGGTCTCGTAGCCGCGCAACGCCTCGAGACGGCGCGAGACCTGCTCGTCCAGCGTCAGGATGTTGGGCGGCAGCAGGCCATGCAGGTCGAATGCCTCGCGCTCGGCCTCGGAAAACGCCGTGCCCTTGTTCAACTGCGGGTCGGCGAGCAGCTCATAGCCGCTCAGCGCGGTGGTGGCGAAATCTGCAGTGGACTCGGACATGACAAGGCCTTTCGCTACGGAGGTCAGCGGCACTGTAGCACTTCGACGCCAGCGACCGGAACCCGAACCCCGGCTCGCCAGCTCTTGTCAAGCCATGAGGCCGCGCCGGTTGCCTCGCAGCCACTGATGACAGTGCGATGAAGCCGGCACCGATGCCCGGATTGCGTGCGCCGGCTGCGATGCGCCTGTGGAACGTTGCATGGTTGCTAATCACATCATCGCGAGCGCGAGACCGATGGTCGTAGCGGAGAGGCGATCAGGACCGCGAGCAACATGTCGTCCATGTCGAAATCGCAACGCAGGCTTGGCAACTTCCGTTCTGGTTCGACGCCAGCTGCGCCGATACTGTCCGGCAAAACAACAGGTGAGGAAAAACGAATCATGTCGGGAATGCAGTTTGCGACGCCACGTCTGAAATCGATTCAGCGCGTCGCGCTGGCTCTGCTGGTCGTTGCCGGGGTCGTCAACTACATTGATCGCGCGACGCTTGCGGTGGCCAATCCGCTGATCCGCGAGGAACTCGGATTGTCCATTGCGGACATGGGTTATCTGCTTTCGGCGTTCCTCTGGGCCTACGCGTTCTCGCAGCTCCCCACCGGCGCGATGGTCGACCGGCTCGGCCCGCGCCTGCTGCTCACCATGGGCCTCAGCCTGTGGTCGCTGGCGCAGCTCGTCGGCGGGCTGGTGCAGAATTTCGGCCAGTTCTTCGGCGCCCGCGTCCTGCTCGGAATCGGCGAAGCCCCGCAATTTCCGACCGGCGCGCGCGTGGTCCGCGACTGGTTCAATCAGCGTGACCGCGGGCTTGCCACCGGCGTGTTCAATTGCGCATCATCGCTCGGCACCGCGATCGCCGTACCGCTGCTGACCTACCTGATGCTGACCTTCGGCTGGCGCGCGATGTTCGTGATCATGGGCGTCGCCGGCCTTGTCGTCGCCGCCTGCTGGTACCTGCTCTATCGCAATCCCGAGCAGGTCGCGCTCACCGCGCAGGAGAATGCCTACCGGACGCAAGCCGATCCGCCCGGCGGGCGCACCAAGGTCACATTCCGCGACTGGTCGCTTCTGTTCCGCTTCCGCACCACTTGGGGCATGATCTTCGGCTATTTCGGCTGCATCTACCTGACCTGGATCTACACCGCTTGGCTGCCGGGTTATCTCGAGATCGAACGCCATATGAGCGTGAAGTACACGGGATGGGCCGCCGCGGTGCCGTTCGCCTGCGGCGTGGTCGGCGGCGTGCTCGGCGGATACATCGCCGATTTCCTGGTGCGGCACGGCGTCGAGCCGCTGCGGAGCCGGCGCTATCCGGCCGCGATCGCCCTGCTCGGCACAGCCGCGTGCACGGTGGCCGCGGCCTATGTCGAGAGCAACGCGCTGGCGATCGCCTTCATCTCGATCTCGCTGTTCCTGGTCTATGTGACCAGCACCTGCGCCTGGGCTCTGAGCTCGGTCGCGGTCCCGACCAATTGCACCGCCTCGATCGGCTCGGTGCAGAATTTCGGCGGCTATCTCGGCGGCGCGCTGGCGCCGACCGTGACCGGCCTGATCGTGCAGACGACCGGTTCGTTCGTGCCGGCGCTGGTCGTCGGCGCCCTGATCGGCGTCGTCTCGGCCGGATGCTATCTGTTCATCGTCGACCAGCCGATCACGGCGGCCGACATGGATGCCGCGGCCGACGCCATCGGCTCACTCGGCGTCGGCGCGAATCGGGAACCGTAATTCCGAACAGGCAGCGGAGAAATCGTAGGGCGGATTGCGCTTCGCTAATCCGCCCTACCGCATCTTACGCATTCACATCAGCGCGCATTCGACGTCACCGCGGCATGAGGATCGGCGCGTCCACAACATACCTTGGTATGCCGTTCTCATTCGTTGTGATGTCCTGTGCTGACGCGTGTACAGTTGAGCGGTGGCAGGCGATTCTTAAACTCGCAGCTACGTCAACGGATGCGCATGAGTTCCGTGATCGGGATCACTGCTCCGAAGCGTGAGTCGCGAAACGATCGCGACAAGCAAATGCCACCTGGAACGCGGGATCTACGAGGAACACTCCGATGATCGTCAACATTCAGAAGCTGGACGGCCTGTGGCACCTCATCATCGGGTCGTGCAAGATCCGAACGCCGTTCCTGGAGACCCAGGACCGGGAGTGGGTGGTCGCGTACGCCCGGCGCGTCTACCCCGGCGCCAAGGTTTTCGAGCGCGACTGACGCTGCTGCGCCGCGCAGCTTATCCCGCAGACAAAAGCCCCGGAGCATGCTCCGGGGCTTTTGCTTTCAACGTGGCAACGCCGCGGCGATCAGCGCAGCGCCGACATCACGATCAGGCCGAGGATCAGCGCGGTCGCGGAATATTTGAGCGTGTAATATACGTTCCGATTCCATTCCTTGACCTTGCGGCTGGCGAGATGGATCTCGTAGAGCTTCCCGAACACCTTGTTCAGCGCGCCGACATGCTCACCGTCGACGTTCTGGGTCGCCGACGCCTTGACGATGTTGTGGCTGACCCAGCGGTTGATGCGGGTCATGAAGCCATACTTCATCGGACGCTCGACGTCGCAGAACAGGATGATGCGGTTGACGTCGGTCTTGTTCTCGGCGCTGTGGATGAAAGTCTCGTCGAACATGAAGGCCTCGCCGTCGCGCCAGACGCATTCGACGCCGTCGACGAGAATGCAGCACTCATTCGAGTTCGGCGTGACGAGGCCGAGGTGATAGCGCAGCGAGCCGGCGAAGGGGTCGCGATGCGCACCGAGCTTGCCGCCGGGCGGCAGCATCGCGAACATCGCGCCGTGCACGTTCGGGATCGAGTTCAAGAGCTCCACCGTCTGCGGGCACAGCGTGCGCGCCGACGGCAGGAAGTCGTCGTACCATTTCAGGTAGAATCGCTTCCAGCCGCTCTTGAAGAACGAATAGAAGCCCCAGTCGTTGTTCTTGGCGGCGGCGCGGATGAAGCCCTCGTCGAACAGCCGCGTAGCCTCGTCACGGATCGTCTGCCAATTGTCGGAGAGCATTTTGAGCTCGGGAAACTGCTCGACCGGAATCACCGGCGTGTTGGGCACCGCGGAGCCCGCATACATCAGCACATTGTAGGGCGCGAGATAGGTCGAGTGATCGCCGAGCTGGCGGGCGAAGCGGAGCCGCTGCTTGCCGCGGAAGTGGACGTAGAGTGTGGAGGCCACCAGCACGTAAAGAATGACGAGCTGCGGCGCGAAGAGCTGTCTCAACATGATCCGTCTATGATCGCAGCCCGCCGACGCCCTTGATGCGCCGCCCCCTGCAGCCTTCCCCCGTGACGGGTGGCTCAGTCAGGGCGGCGAAGCGCGCTACCGTTCCGCGAAAATCCCCTGTTTCATAGTAACTTGGTACTTCAGCAAGCTCTGGCGCGAGCCGAAAGCCTGCTGCCGTGCCATCCCGGATGAGCCATGTAAGCGTCTACTCACCAAATGTGAAGCACCGCCTCATTCGAAGAAGTATCTTGTGGCAACATTCCCACACGATGATTTGCCATTGACAAACTTATTAGATAATTCCTAATCGTAAGATGAACCGCCGAAGATGCGGACATCCAGGGAGGAATGATGAGACATTTGTTGGCGGCAGCCATTCTCGCGGCGATGACCACGGCCGCGCACGCCCAGATTTCCGATGACGTCGTGCGCATCGGCGTGCTGACCGACCTGTCGAGCTGGGGACGCGACAATTCCGGTCCCGGTTCGGTCGAGGCGGCCAAGATGGCGGTGGAGGAATTCGGCCCGACCGTGCTCGGCAAGCCGATCGAGATCATCTCCGCCGACCACCAGATGAAGACCGACGTCGGGGTCCAGATCGTGCGCGGCTGGTTCGACAACACCAAGGTCGACGCCGTCGTCGACATTCCCAACTCCGGTATCGCGATCGCCGTGCACAACATGGTGCGCGAGCGCAACAAGATTGCGCTGTTGTCCGGTCCCGGCGCGAGCTCGCTGACCGACGAGCTGTGCAGCCCCAACACCGTGCACTTTACCTACGACACCTACGCGCTTTCGAAGGTGACGGCGTCGGCGGTGATCGCGGAAGGCGGCAAGTCCTGGTACTTCATCACCGCGGACTACGCTTTCGGCCAGCAGCTCGAGAAGGATGCGACGCGCTTCATCAACGAGATGGGCGGCAAGGTGCTCGGGGGCGTCAAGCATCCGACCAACACCGCCGACTTCTCCTCCTTTGCACTGCAGGCGCAGAGCTCGAAGGCCGATGTAGTGGCATTCGCCAATGCCGGCCAGGACACCGACAATTCGATCAAGCAGTCCGGCGAGTTCGGCCTCGTGCGGGGCGGCCAGAAGCTGGTCGGCCTCCTGATGTTCGACACCGACGTGCATGCGATCGGCCTCAACGCCGCGCAAGGCACCTACATGACGACGGCGTCCTACTGGAACATGGACGAGAAGACCCGCGCCTGGTCGAAGAAATTCTTCGCCCGCACCAACGTGATGCCGACCATGATCCAGACCGGCGTCTACGGCTCGGTGCTGCACTATTTGAAGGCGATCCAGGCCGCCGGCACCGATGATCCCAAGGCGGTGATGGCCAAGATGCGCGAGCTGCCGATCGAGGACACCTTCGTGCATGGCGGCAAGCTGCGCGAGGACGGCCGCGTGATCCGCGACATGTATCTGGCCAAGGTGAAGAAGCCCTCGGAATCTAAGGAGCCGTGGGACTATCTTGACATCATCAAGACGGTGAAGGGCGAGGACGCCTTCCGTCCGGTCTCCGAGTCGAAGTGCCCGCTGCTCAAGAAATAGGATCGATCGCGTGGCCCACGAAGAAACCTATGAATGCGACGCGCTGGTCGTCGGCTCCGGCTGCGCCGGGCTGTCGGCGGCGGTCACCGCCGGCCATCACGGACTGAAGGTCCTCGTCGTCGAGAAGGAGCCACGCTTCGGCGGCACCACCGCGCGCTCCGGCGGCTGGCTGTGGATTCCCGGCACCTCGCTGGCCAAGGCCTGGGGCATCGAGGAAAGCCCTGACCAGGCCAAAACCTATCTGCGCCACGAGGCCGGCAACAGCTTCGATGCCGCGCGCGTCGATGCGTTCCTGACCGAAGGACCGAAGGCGGTCGACTTCTTCACGACCAGCACCGCGGTTCGCTTCGACATGCCGCTGACCTTCCCGGACTATCACGCCGAAGCACCCGGCGGCGCGCAGGGCGGCCGCTCGATGGTGACGCGGCCATTCGATGCCCACGAGCTTGGGCCGGCCCTCAAGGATCTCGGCAGCCCCCTGCCCGAGCTCACCGTGTTCGGCATGATGCTCGGCTCCGGCAAGGAGATCGTGCATTTCATGCGCGCGACGCGGTCGCTGAGCTCGGCGGCCTATGTCGCCAAGCGATTGTCGAAGCACGCCATCGACGTGATGCGCAACGGCCGCGGCATGACCCTGACCAACGGCAATGCGCTGGCCGGACGGCTGGCGAAATCCGCCTTCGACCTCAAGATCCCGCTCTGGCTCAACTCGCCGGTGCGCGAATTGATCGTCGAGAACGGCGTGGTGCGCGGCGCGGTGGTCGTGCGCGAGGGCCGTGCCATCCGCGTCGACGCGAGGCGTGGCGTCGTGCTCGCCTGCGGCGGCTTCCCGCACGACGTCGCACGGCGGCAGAAGATGTTTCCGCATGCGCCCACCGGAAAAGAGCATTATTCGCCGGGCCCGCCCGGCAACACCGGCGACGGCCTGCGGCTTGCGGAATCCGCCGGCGGCCGCATCGACGATTCGCTGCCGAATGCTGCGGCCTGGGTGCCGGTCTCGGTCACCACGCGCAAGGACGGCTCGAAGGGCGTGATGCCGCATTTCATCGACCGCGCCAAGCCCGGCGTGATCGCCGTGATGGCCGACGGCAAGCGCTTTGCCAATGAAGGCAATTCCTACCACGACTTCGTGCAGGCGATGATCAAGGCGGCGAAGCCTGGCGAGGAGATCGCAGCGCACCTCGTATGCAATCATGCGACGCTGCGCAAATACGGCCTCGGCTGCGTGCCGCCGCGGCCGATGCCGCTCGGCCATCATCTCAAGACCGGTTACCTGAAACGCGGCGCGACGCTCGCGGAGCTTGCCGCGCAGACCGGCATCGATGCAAAAGCCCTCGAGGCAACAGTCGCCGAGTTCAACATGACCGCGGCCGAAGGGCGGGATCCCGCCTTCGGCAAGGGCTCACGCGCCTACAACCGCTACCAGGGCGACGCATTGCACGGGCCCAATCCCTGCATCGCGCCGATTCAGCACGGGCCGTTCTACGCCATCAAGATGGTGATCGGGGATCTCGGCACCTATGCCGGAATCCGGACCGACGCCAATGCCCGTGCGCTCGACGCCGACGGCCAGCCGATCGAGGGCCTCTATGCGGCCGGCAACGACATGGCGAGCATCATGGGCGGCAACTATCCCGGCGCCGGCATCACGCTCGGCCCCGCGCTGACCTTCGGCTATATCGCGGGCAAGCACCTCGCGGGTGCAATGGAGGAGCGAAACGCAGCATGAACCGACTCCCGTCGCCCTGAGGAGGCCGCAACGCGGCCGTCTCGAAGGGTCGACGGCCCGACTGTGGCCGTGCATCCTTCGAGACGCCGCTTCGCGGCTCCTCAGGATGACGGAGAAAGACGGATGCAGTGCGCCAGGATTGTGGTGCCGTCACGCGTCTCGCGGACGGCATGGTTTCCTGCTAATTGCGACAGCACGAACGCGAACAGGGGCACATGGCCAGAGAAAGCCGCGGCATACAGTCGATCGAGGTCGGCGGAGAATTGCTTCGCGCGCTCGCGCGCAGCGGCGAGCCGATGATGCTGCGCGATCTCGCGCGCGAGGCCGGCATGCCACCGGCCAAGGCCCATCCCTATCTCGTCAGCTTTTCCCGCATCGGCCTGATCGAACAGGACGAGACCACCGGCCGTTACGAGATCGGTGCATTGGCGCTCGAGCTCGGGCTGATCAGCCTGCGCCGGCAGTCCGCGGTGCGGATCGCAACGCCGCGCATCGCCGCCCTTGCCGACAGCATCAATCACGCAGTGTCGCTGTCGGTGTGGGGCACCCACGGCGCGACCGTGGTGCGGCTCGAGGAGCCGAGCCATCCCGTGCACATCGCGATGCGCGTCGGGTCGGTGGTCGCGCTATTGGAGACCGCGACCGGCCGGGCCTTCGCCGCCTTCATGCCGCCGAACGCGATCAGGACCGCGCTCGACAGCGGCCTCGACCGCCTCGGCGTCGGCTTCAATCCGAAGCGTGAGACCGCCGGCGCCAAGATCACGGAGCTGCTCGCCGAGGTCCGCAGCCGCGGCCTTGCACGCGCGATCGGCGATCCCCTGCCCGGCGTCAACGCCTTCGCCGCGCCGGTGTTCGATCACGCCGGCCACGTCGCGCTGGTCATCACCGCGATGGGCCCGGAAGGCACCTTCGACGCGGGCTGGGACAGCGCGATCGCAACCGCCCTGCGCAGCTGTGCCGGCGATATCTCGCGGCAACTCGGACACAGCACGGTGCAGACATCAAGCTGATGGAGGCTGCCCCCTCCGGTCGGGAGAAGGCCTTCTCGTTATGCTGCATGCGGAGCGGAGGGAGTATTGGCTCAGCGCTCCCTGAAGGCCTCGGACGTAACCTTTGTAAGCGGCGAGAGCAGATAGCTGATGATGCGGCGATTGTCGGTCTTGACTTCGGCGGTCAGGGTCATGCCCGGCGTGAGCGGGATGATGGCATCATCGATCTTCATCGCCGTCTCCTCCAGCGCTATAGTGACGAGGAAGACGAAATTCTGCGGCTGCCCCGGCGCGCCCGGCTGGTTTGCCATCGCATTCACGGTGCTGGTCGGATTGGCCTGCTGGCGTCGAGCGGTCTGTTCATCGATCGCATCATTGGCCACGTTGATGACCTTGCCGTGCAGCGATCCGAAGCGGGTGAACGGGAAGGTATCGACCTTGACCACGACGTCCTGGCCGACTTTGACGAACCCGATATCGGTGTTCGAGACGTAGACCTCGGCCTGCAGTTTCCCGCCGTCCGGGACGATGCTGAGGAGCTGCTGGCCGGTGGTGACCACCTGGCCGAGCGTGGTGACGGCAAGCCCCTGTACGGTTCCGGAGGTCGGGGCAAGCAGTTTGGTGCGGGCCAGCTTGGTATTGGCCTTGGCATATTGCTGCACGGCGTCGTCGAGCTTCTTCTCGGCGTCGGCAAGCTTCGTGCTGTTGTCAGCGATGAAAGTCGCGAGATCCTTGTCCTTCTCGGCTCCCAGTTCGGCGATCGCGGCCTCGGTCTCGAGCAGCTGGCCCTTGTCGCTGGCAAGCGACGATCGTGACTTGTCCAGCGACTCCAGCGCATCAAACAGGTTGATCTTGGTGCCGACCTCGAGCTTGAGTGATGCCTCGCGAACCGCCACGCGGTCCTGCAGTGTTTTGATCAGTTCGGTCTGATAGGCGATGCTCATGTTCAGACGTTCTCGGGTCGCGTGCTTCTGCGCGATCTGCTTCTCCAGCGTCCCGAGCGTCTCGGCGAGCTGGGACACGTCCGCCGCCAGGACACGCGTCTCACGGCCGCGGAAACCGGGCGGTACATCGTCCTGCCATTCGATCTCGGTAACCGGAAGCAGCGGCTTGAGCGGCCAGGCCTTGGCCTGATCGATCGCCACTTTCCGCCGCGCGACCTCCGCGCGAAGCGCGCTCGCCGCCTCGCTTTGCCGCCTGGCCTCGGCCTCTGCCTCGGCGGCATCAAATGTCATCAACTCCTGCCCGGGCTCGACATGCATTCCGTTGGTCACAGACAGCGAGACCACGGTACCCGGATCGAAAGGCTGGATGAACTTGGTTTGGCCGGACGGAACGATCTTACCGAGCGCCACGGCATGCACGTCCAGCTTGCCGAACACCGACCAGGCAAGCGCCGCTGCCACGAATGCGCAGATCGTGAGCATCAGCGCCACCTTGACCGGCGACGCAGGAGTTTCCAGGATTTCGAGCGCGGACGGCAGGAACTCGCGGTCGGGACCGCGAACGTCCGACTTGAACGGAAAGAGAGCCTGGCGAACCGGCGTGACGTCCTTGCCCATCACTTTGTCCAATCATTCTGCAGCGACCACAGACGCGCGTAAAGGCTGCCGCTGTTTGCAATCAGTTGGTCGTGATTTCCCTGCTCGACGATCTTCCCGTCGGACATGCCGATGATCCGGTTGCACGGCCGCACCGCGGCGAGTCGGTGCGCGATGATGATGACGGTACGCCCCTTGGTGATGGCGCGCATGTTGTTCTGGATGATGCGTTCGCTCTCGTAATCGAGCGCGCTTGTCGCTTCGTCGAGGATCAGGATCCGCGGGTTGGTCGCAAGCGCTCGGGCGATGGCGATGCGTTGACGCTGCCCCCCCGAGAGGTTGCTGCCGCGCTCCTCGATCATCGTGTCATAGCCTTGCGGCAGCGCACCGATGAACTCGTCCGCACCGCCCAGACGCGCGACGTGCATCACCTGCGCACGCGTCATGGCGGGGTTGGCCAGCGCGATGTTCTCGTGAATCGTCCGGTTGAACAGCAGGTTTTCCTGCAGCACGACTCCGATCTGCCGGCGCAGCCAGCTCGGGTCGAGTTGCGCCACGTCCACGCCATCGAGCAGAACCTGGCCACGCTCCGGCAGATAGAGCCGCTGAATCAGCTTGGTCAACGTCGACTTGCCCGAGCCTGATGGCCCGACGATCCCGATCACTTCGCCGGCCTTCAACCGCAGCGAGACGTTGCGCAGAACCTCGGGGCGGCCAGGCTGATAGCGGAACGAGACCTCGCGCAACTCGATATCGCCTTTCGGTGGCGGCAGCGTCGGCAGGCTTGCCGGAATCGGCTCGACCGGCGTGTTGAGAATGTCGCCCAGTCGTTCGACCGACACCTGAACCTGCTGCAAATCCTGCCACAGTTGCGACAGCCGCAAGATCGGCTGCAGGACCTGGCTCGAGATCATGTTGAAGGCGATCAATTCGCCGACCGTCATCGACCCGGA
Organism: Bradyrhizobium sp. USDA 4461; assembly: GCF_054055655.1. Taxonomy (NCBI): domain Bacteria; kingdom Pseudomonadati; phylum Pseudomonadota; class Alphaproteobacteria; order Hyphomicrobiales; family Nitrobacteraceae; genus Bradyrhizobium; species Bradyrhizobium sp. USDA 4461. The sequence goes on along the minus strand of NZ_JBSRXM010000001.1, from coordinate 5,370,664 downwards.
GATCACCGCCTGCGCGCCAAATAGCAGGATCATCGCCGTGGTGAGCCTGCCGACATACTGGATCAGATTCTGCCCGAGGGAGCCCAGCATCGACGCTTCGAAGGATGTGCGTACATACGCGGCCAGCCGGTCTTCCCACTCCGCCTGCATGATCGGCTCGACACTGGCGGCCTTGAGCGTCAGCGCGCCGACGATCGACTCGACCAGGAATTGCTGGCTACGTGCGCCGCGATTGAATTTCTCCCGGATCTTCTCGCGCAGAAACGGGCGGATCAGGCCCGCGATGAGGATGTAGAGCGGCAGCGTCGCCAGCACGACGAGCGTCAATGGCACGGAATAGAGGAACAGGACACCGACGAAGACAAAGGTGAAGAACAGGTCGAGAAGCGACGTCAGTCCCTGGCCGGTGAGGAAGTTCCTGATGGTCTCGAGCTCGCGCACGCGCGCGATCGTCTGGCCTGTTGCACGGGTCTCGAAATAGGCGATCGGAAGCCGGAACAGATGATGGAACAGCCGCCGCCCGAGTTCGACATCGATGCGGTTGGTGGTATGGCTCAGGGCATAGGTCCGAAGGTATTGCAGCGTCGCCTCGAACAGGCCGAGCGACACCATGCCTACGACCAGCACGATCAACGTCGACATCGCCTTGTGAACGAGCACCTTGTCGACCACGAGCTGGAAGAACAGCGGCGTGATCAGGCCGAATATCTGCACAAAGAACGAGGCCAGCAAGACGTGCGAGAGCACGCGCCGGTAACGCCAGATCGACGGCAGGAACCAGCTGAATCCGAACGTCTTCGGATCGATGCCGGCGCCGCCGGCCCGCCGCGTGACCAGCACGATCTCGCCGTTCCATTGCTGGGACAATTGCTCGAGATCGACTTCGGCGGTGGCGCGCCGCACAGGGTCGGCCAGACGGAACTGGCCGGTCTTGGCGCCGGGCGCGAGCACCAGGAAGCCGCCTTCCTTGAGTCCGATAATGGCCGGCAACGGACACCTTGTCAGACGCTTCGCCGTGGCGTTGGTGATCCAGCGCGCCTTCAACTCCAGACGTTTTGCGGCCGCAACGAGGTCCGCGGACTCGGCCATCCGTCCGGCCAGCCCCAGTTCGTGGCCGAGCTGCCGCGGATCGGCGGCGATGCGGAAATAGCCCGCCACCAGCGCCACGGAATACAGGCCCGTGTCGACCTTTTCGACCGACGCCGGAGCGTCGTCATCGCGGATTGCTGATTGCAACGTCATGACTATCCCTTGCTACCACCGCAATACCGCTTTCAACACCAAGGACCCGTTCGACGCTTGCTCTTGCCGGTTTGCCGGGCCTGGCCGGATCGAACTGTCGAACAAATTCCATCCATTCCGGCAGGCAGCGCCGCTTCAGATCGTACCGATCGACGATGGTGCGGCGCGCAGCTTTCCGCAGGCCCTGAAACCGCGACGGCGCCGCCAGCGCCTCGATCGTGAGCTCGGCGAGCCGTTCCGCGTCAAAGAAATTGACCAGCAGTCCGTTCTCGCCGTCGACGATCACCTCTTCGACGGGCGCCGTCTTCGAGGCGATCACCAGCGCGCCGGCGCTCATCGCCTCCAGCATCGACCAGGACAGCACGAACGGATAGGTCAGATAGAGGTGCGCGCTCGATATCTGCATCAGCGCGACGAATCTGTCGTACGGGATCGATCCGACGAAATGCACCCGATCGAGCGGCAGCGAATCCCGGACCTCTTCCAGGAAGATGTTTTTCCAGCTGCGGCCGTCCCGCGGCCGCGGTCCATAGGACGCGCCATCGCCTCCCACGATCACCACCTGGGCGTTCTTTCGCTCCGCGAGGATCGCCGGCAGCGATCGCATGAAAATATGATAACCCCGGTAGGGTTCGAGATTGCGGTTGACGAAGGTAATGACTTCGTCCTTGGCGCCGAGCGTCCGGCCGTTCGGCAGCACGAAGGTCGCTGCCGGATCGGGTGCCACGACGTCGGTGTCGATGCCCTCGTGCAGCACCTGGATCTTCGATTGCAGATGCGAGGGATATCGCGCCCTTTGCCACTCCGTCGGAGCGACCGCGGCGTCGGCGTCGGCCATCGAGAGCAGGATCGGCGCGTTGTTCAGGCGCGCGGCATAGCGTTCGTTGAACGTCAACGTCGCGCGGAACTCGGGATCGAAACCGATATTGGCCCCGTCGGCCGAATAATAGAACTCGGCGTGGACCGCGAGCTTCGCCGACGGCCAGACGTCGCGCACCGCGAGCGCTTCGCCCCATCCGACATGGCCGAAGACGAGATCGGGAACGTACCCTTGATCCCTCAACTTCAGCATTTCGTCGGCGGCATGCCGTCCACGCACCACGTGTTGCGAGAAGGAAGCCGCTAGCGGAGAGGGCTTGCCAATATTCGCTTCATTGAAGCGGTAGCGCCGGACCGGCACGATTTCCGGCCTGGTGTTACGACTATCGCAGAGCGCCAGGACGTCGTCGCCGGACTTTTTCAAGAGCTGCGCGATGTGTCTGAACTGCGCCGGAAAGTTCTGGTGAATGAAAAGAACGCGCATGATCTGATGTTCGGTTTGAAATGATTTTCCTAGCGCTGCTTCTCAATAAGCAACGTCTTCGGCCGCCGCGATCTGGCGGTCTCGAACAATGAATAGGTCCGGCTGACATAGTTGGTCACCGAGGATACGCCCTGCATGTACTCGCGCAGCTGTGGCGTCATGTCCGCCTCGACCAGACGAACGGGCCGGGTCGGATCCTGGAATTCGAAGCGAACGTAGAACCACGGGTCGCCGCGCTTCAACACCAGCTCTTTGCTGATATCGTGCCATTCGAACGCCCACATCATCGGACGCGGCCAGATATGGATCGGCAGTCGGCCGCCGATCATGACGCCCGGCAACGGCGTCGAATAGTAGTGATTGAAAGCGGGCAACTGCATCATGTAGGCGAGTTCATCGGCCAGGAAGATGTAGGGGCTCGCAATTTGCAGAATCGGCCGCTTGGGATGCCGCCATTCCTTTGGGGAATTGAGCCGGACCAGTTCCGCAAGCGCCTTGGGCCGGATCGTGGCCATGTCGCCCGCCGTACTGCGGAGCCGTGGCTCGTTGGTCTTCGGATCGAGTTCGATACGGATCTGAATGTCGACGGGGCAATTGACCTGGAATATCCGCGAGTCGTGATCGATCACGGCAGGGCAGAACGACACGCTCTTGGCGTGCGAGGTGCGCTTCTCTTCCCGGGTGAGCCGGCTCGGCGCCTCCCAGATGAAGGTGGCCTTGGTGGTATCAAGCGTCCAGCCGACCTCGACAGCCCGGCTGAGGGATACCTTCTTCTTCAAAAAATCAAACATCCCCTGAACCTCTGCCGGCCATCATAGATTGCCTGGGCCGGCCCCTGCAATTGACACCCCCACCGCAGCCACCTCCGCAAAAACACGGTGAGAAACACTCCGCGCCCGGCCGCTTCGAGAGCGGACGGGCGCTTTCGGTCTGAAACCGGGGGTCGTGGACCATCCAGCTCCGGTTGCGGCCGCGAAAAGGGCCCGGGAGAGTACTCCCGGGCCATTTCGCGTTAACTGACAATCGAGAAATTCGACGCCGTGACCGTCGATGCGGTAGCCCCATTCAGCCAGACCGCAGTGTCGCTGTCGACCTGGATGACGAAGTACGCGCCGTTCTGGAAGGAATGCGACAGCACGTCCGCGAACGAGGTGAAGCCGGAACCATTGAACTGCACGGTATCGGTGGCCGCGTTGAAGTCCTGGACCACCTGGACGCTCGGCACGTCGTTGGAGACGAACGTGTTGTTGCCGCCGCCGCCGAAGTAGTAGTTCACGCCTTGGCCGCCATCGAAATAGTCGTTGCCGGCACCGCCGAGAAGCACGTCGACGCCGTCACCCCCGTACATGGTGTCGTCGCCGTTGCCGCCGTAGAGATAATCATTGCCCTTGGCACCGTACAGGACGTCGTTGCCGTCGTCGCCGTTCTCGACCACCGAACCCTGGGTGGCGATCAGGACGTCGTTGCCCGCTCCGCCATAGGCGTTGCTGAGATTGCCAGCGCTCAAATAGATCCAGTCGTCGCCGGCATCGCCTTCGATCAGATCGACGCCGTCGTTGCCGACCATCGTATCGTTGCCATTGCCGCCATATGACGTGTCGTTGCCGTCGCCGCCGTACGTCAGATCGTTGCCGTCGCCGCCGAACAACAGGTCATCGCCACCGCCGCCTGCCAGCACATCGTCACCCGCACCGCCGTACAGACCAGGCGCGACACTGATGCCGGCGGCCACGATATTGGCGCCGCTGTCATTGCCGTCGCCGCCGAAGATCGTATCGTTACCATTCGAACCATACAGTGCGTCTCGGCCGGCACCGCCGTCGATTATGTGGGCCTGAGTGGTTAGGCCGAACGTATCATCGTTGATATAGTCGTCGCCGGCGCCACCGTACTCCTGCTGAACGACGGCGCTATTGCCGCCCTGGATCCAGTCATTTCCGTCGCCGCCATAGAAGTTGCCCCAAGCAGGACTTGTCCACAGGGCGTACAGGTAGTCGTTACCTTGGCCGCCTTCCCAGTAGTCGAAACCGACGATGCTGCTACCCAGCGTGTCGTTGCCCTGGCCGCCGTAGAGTGAGTCATAACCAGCTGTGGAGCTGACGCTGTTGTCAGTGCTGTCGCCGTAAAACACGGGCATAGAATGTCTCCGTCAATATGGGCTCTCGGTCGAGCCAGCCAAAAAACACGAAGGCAGCAGCAGAATAAAATTAAGAGCTGCCCGACGAACCGGCCTCGAGAGGCCGGGCGTAAAAATAAGCCGTTAACCTAGCATCCAACTGTTTTGGTATCGGCGCTGGGTGCGAGGTTCAATGGAAACGAAAAAACACCTACCTTAACTTCCAAAGCCGGCGGTGGAGCTGGGTGACCGGCGTTGGCACCAAGTGCCGGAGTTGCGAAGATGTGCGGTCCGGCTTGGAACAGTGCACGCGGCTCGGCAACAGAGTCCCGGAGCCTGTCTTGCCTGCTAACAATAGAGGAAATCATCGCCGATTAATGTGGTCGCGCTCACACTTGGTTCGACCGACCAGAAGGCCATGTCGCTACGCACCATGGAACAGCTCCGTCAATATCCGGGCTCTTGGTCGAGCCCGCTGAAAATATCCGGCGACGCAGCGTTGACGTCACCCCGACAAAATGGCCGCGGAGGCCAGACCTGCAATAGACTGATACGCTAACACGGTCTTGGCCAACCACGCTATCGCTCGCAGGTTGCAGGTTCAAGGAGATTGCAAAAAGAAAACGGGTTCCAATATCTTGCCCTCTCCTGATATCAATCTCCGGTTTAATTTATTTTGGATAACCAGATGTCGTTTCCGACTGCCGCGATCTCGTATCTTCCCGAAGCCTACTCGCTTGGCGATAAGCGAATCATGGGACGCCAGGCCGCTGGCGCCGGATTTCTTAAGGCGCTCGCGCGCGAGAAACCGGAACGGCTGTTCTGCTACACGCCAAAGCGGGAATTCGTCGACCAGTTCGCGACCGACATCCGGCGCTCCGGATCGGATGCCACCACCATCGAATGGCTGCCGCCGCCGGCGCACCGACGGCTTGGCGAACCGGGGTTGCTGTATCTGCCCGATCCCGGCCTCAGCCAGTATGCCTGGCGACGGGCGCGGCATTCGCCCCGCGCCTACAGCCTGTGCGGCATCACGCACACGACGATGACACATGTCGCGATGGGCATGCTGTCGTCGATGCCCCTCAGTCCACTCGAGCATTGGGATGCCGTGATCTGCACCTCGCTCGCGGTGCACAAAAGCGTTGACCAGTTGCTCTCGGCACAGGCCGCGTTCCTGAAGGCGAGGCTCGGCGCGCGGCGCATGCCGATCCCGCAGCTTCCGGTTATCCCGCTCGGGGTGAACTGCGCCGACTTCACGTTTCGCGATGGCGAACGGCAGCGCGCCAGGCAGATGCTGGGCATCGACGACGATGAGATCGTCTTGCTCTACGTTGGACGGCTGTCTTTCCACGCCAAGGCCCACCATGTTCCGATGCTGCTGGCTGCGGAACAGGCCAGCAAGGGGCATAGGGTCGTGCTGGTGCTGGCGGGTTGGTTCGGCAAGGACGCCACCGAGCAGCTCTTTGTCCGCGAGTGCTCGGAATTCGGCCCATCGCTGCGACGCATCTTTGTCGACGGACGCAAGCCCAAGGACCTCAGGGCCGCATGGGCGGCAGGAGACATTTTCACCTCGCTTGCCGACAATTTTCAGGAAACGTTCGGGCTTACGCCGGTCGAGGCAATGGCCGCCGGACTGCCGGTCGTGGTGTCGGACTGGAATGGCTACAAAGAGACCATCCGTCACGGCACCGATGGCTTCCGGGTACCAACGTTCACCCTGCCACCCGGTTCGGCCGAATTCCTGGTCGAGCGGGCAGACTTCGGCTTCGACAACTACGATACCTACACGGCACTGACGAGCGCAATGATCGCCGTCGACATTCCCGCCGCAGCAGCCGCCTATGCCGCACTCTTTGCCAATCCCGATCTGCGGCGACAGATGGGCGCGGTGGGGCAGAAGCGCGCGCGCGATCATTATGACTGGTCGCAGATCATGAAGCTGTATCGCCAGCTGTGGACCGAACTCGCCGACCGCAGGCGAAGCAAAGTCGAAGGCACAGTTCCGGCCGGAATGGTTCGTCCGGACCGGCTCAATCCATACACCATGTTCAACGGCTATCCGACCCGAACGCTCGAGGGCGCATGTGCGTTCGCGCTTGGCGATGGCGTGGACCGCAAGGAAGTGCAACGCAGGCTATCAGCCGAAAGCATCGGTCGTGCCGCACAGACACTGACCAGGCCGCAGGCCGTGGACGGCATCGTCAACGCATTTGAAAAGCATGGTCCATCATTGTCGATGTCGGAACTGGTTAAACACACACCCGACATCCCGCGCGATGTCGTCGACAGAACGGTGATGATTCTCGCCAAGTGTGGCGTTCTCAGGCTCTTGCCCAACCCGCACGCGACGCCTTCCGCGAGCAAACGATAATCCGGCAGCCGGCTGTCCTGCTCGCAGCTTCACCGCACCGACCCCCGGGAACGGGATCACAAATGAGAAGGCCGCCTCAACCGGCGGCCTTCTTTGGAGCGTATTGCAGTCAAAACTCCGGAGATCAGGGCCCGGTCTCAATTCTCAACTGAACTTGAACATGCTCGCATCGAGCTGTGCCGGCGCCACGCCGATCAGCCAGACCGCACTGCCGGCAGCATCGGTGATGATCGTGGTGTTGATCCCGGCAACGTAGGTCTCGGCCGCCTGTACGTCGGCAAACGAATGCAGCGATGTCCCTGCAAAGTTCACGAAGTCATTCACGCCGCCCGTATTGAAGTCCTGGACGACCATGACCTCCGAAGAGGCGTCGCTGATCACGAACGTATCGGAGCCACCACCGCCCCAGGCGTAGTCAACGCCGCCGCCACCGCTGATGACATCGTTGCCGCTGCCCATCAGGAACACGTCGACGCCGCTGCCGCCGGTCACCGTATCGCCGCCGTTGGAGCCATAGACGTAGTTCTGGCCCGAACCGCCGTAGATGACATTGCCGTCGGCCTCGCCCGACGAGATGAAGATGTTCAGGCCCGAGCCGCCGTACATGGTGTCGACGCCTGCGCCGCCGTAGAAGTAGTTGGTGCTGTTCCCGCCATAGAGATAGTCGGTGCCATCACCGCCAAACATCACGTTGACATCGCTTCCGCCGGTCCCACCCGAGCCGATCAAGGTATCGGTGCCGGCCCCGCCAAACAGATAGTTGAAGCCGGCGCCTCCATAGAGCACATCATTGCCGTCCTCTCCCAGCAACACGTCGAGGCCGTTGCCGCCGATCAGGACGTCATTGCCGGCGCCGGCATAGATATAGTCGTTGCCGTCGCCGGCATCGCCATAGTCGTCGCCATTGCCGAGAACGAGCACGTCGTTTCCGGCGCCACCGGTCGCGGTATCATTGCCGTCACCGCCGTAAAGCGAGTTATTGCCGGCATTGCCCGTCAGGACGTTGTTCAGCGCGTTGCCGGTGCCGAAAAGATTGCCCGAACCGTCCAGGATCAGATTCTCGACGTTGGCGGTCAGGCTGTAGTTGATCGTGGTGTGAACAGTGTCGGTGCCTTCACCGGTGTTTTCGACCACCACGTCGCCGGGATCGTCGACGTAATAGGTGTCGTTGCCCAGCCCGCCGGCCATCGTGTCCGCACCGGCCCCGCCGTCCAGCGTGTTGTTGCCTGCGCCGCCCGTGATGAAATTGGCGAGCGCGTTGCCGGTACCCGAGACATTGTTGGACGTCGCGATCGCGAGGTTTTCAACGTTGGCAGCGAGCGTGTAGTTGAAGTTACCGACGATCACTGCCGTGTCGGTGCCCTCGCCCACATTCTCGGTGATGGTGTCGCCGGGATTGTCGAGAATGTAGGTATCATTGCCGGCACCGCCGACGAGCGAATCTGCGCCGCCGATACCGTCGAGCAGATTGTCGCCGCCGTCACCGATCAAGGTATCGTTGAAATTCGACCCTCTCAGTCCTTCGATCGAGGTGTAGGTATCGCCGGCAGCGTCGCCGGTGTTCGAGGCCGGATTGGCCAGGCTGGCCAGCACGCCGGCCGCGGCGTTGACATACTCCGCAACGTCGTTGCCGGCTCCGCCATCGAGCGCGTCGGCACCTGCGCCACCACGCAGATTGTTGTCACCGCCGTCTCCGGTCAGCGTGTCGTTGAAGGCCGAGCCGATAATGCCTTCGATCGAGCTATACGTATCGCCCGCGGCCTCGCCGGTATTGCTGGCCGGATTTGCAAGACTGACGACCAGCGCCGTCGCCGCATTGCCGTAGTCCGCGTAGTCCGTGCCGGCGCCGCCGACGAGCGAGTCGGCGCCGAGGCCGCCTCGCAGGTTGTTGTTGCCTCCGTCGCCGATCAGGGTGTCGTTGAAGTTACCTCCCTGGATGCCTTCGATCGAGGTGTATGTGTCGCCGGCAGCTTCACCGGTGTTCTGGGTGGGATCGGCTAGGTCGGCCACAATGCCCGTGGCCGCATTGCCGTAGTCGGCGTAGTCGTACCCCGCTCCGCCATCAAGCGAGTCCGCGCCGGCGCCACCGCGCAGGAAGTTGTTGTTGGCGTCGCCGATCAGCGTATCGTTGAATGCACTGCCTCTGATCGCTTCGATCGAGATGTAGACGTCTCCGGCGGCTTCTCCGGTATTCAGCGCGGAGTTCGCCAGATCGGCAACGACCCCGGTCGTTGCATTGAAATAGTCGGCATAGTCAAAGCCGGCGCCGCCATCCAGCGTATCGGCTCCGAGACCGCCCTGCAGGAAGTTAATTCCGGAATCACCGACCAGATGATCGTTGAAGTCGCTGCCGCGCAATCCTTCGATCGAGATATAGGTGTCGCCGGCCGCTTCGCCCGTATTCTGGGTCGGGTCTGCGAGGTCTGCCGTGATGCCGACGCCCGAGTCTGAATAGGAAGCGAAGTCGAAGCCGGCACCGCCGTTGAGCACGTCGGCTCCGGCGCCGCCGCGCAACGTATTGTTGTTGGAGTCGCCGATCAGCGTGTCGTTGAAGGCCGAGCCTCTGATCTTGGAGATGTTGGAGTAAGTATCGCCGGCTGCTTCGCCGGTGTTCTGGGTGGGATCGGCGAGGTCGACCACAAGCCCGGCGGATGAATTGGCGTAGTCGGCATAGTCATTGGCCGAGCCGCCGATGATCGAGTCGGCCCCCAACCCGCCCTGCAGGTAAGAGGTGTTTCCATTGCCGATCAGGGTGTCGTTGAAGTTGCTGCCGATCAGGCCTTCGATCGATGTATAGGTGTCACCGGCCGCAAAACCCGTATTGACGGCTGGGTTTGCCAGGCTCGCTTTAATGCCGACGCTGGAGTCGATGTAGGATGCAAAGTCTATCCCGGTTCCGCCGTCCAGGGAGTCGGCGCCATCGCCGCCGATCAGCGTGTCATTGCCGGCAAGTCCCAGCAGCGTGTCATTCGTGTTCGAGCCGTTGGGTGTTCCGGTTACGGTGTCGTTGCCTGACGTGCCTGTAAATGTCGCCATGATATAATCCCCTTGCGTGGTCAAAAAAGTCGTTGTGCAATGCGAGTAGTCGGCAGAATCCAGATCTCGGCAGGAGAAACGAAGCGGGAAACGCCGATTGGCTAAACAGAGCGTGAGAGCAAAAACGACAGCAGTGCAGCAGCGAAAGAGCTGCCGCTCAGTTAGTGCGTTGAGTTGATCAGGTGACGAAAATCCAATCGGGGCGCGTTCAGCCGACCTGGACCGGCAATGAGTTCCCCCTCCCCTTTTCCAATATTAACGAAATAGTAAATATGGAAACAATCTAAGCGAGAGGATTTACGCGAGTCAACGCTCATCTGCACGACGATTGTCGCGGAATTCGCCTGGTCGATCTGCGGACCAGCTCACGGCAGCGCCACGAGCTCGGGTGGGTAGTCTCGTCGGCCGCAAGCTTGCGACTATGCGCTGCGGTGCACTCGCAACCGCAACATGATTCCAGAGCCTGGCATGAAGACAACATTGCGTTCAGCTTGACGACGATAGGTCGCAGACGCTTTGGCCAGGATCTCGGGCATCGGCACTTGCCGGAACCGAAAATCACTGGAAACTGCGCGTCGATTGCAAATGTCAGGGAAGGTGGAGGATCAAGCGATGGGAAGCGTATGGCGAAACCCCGTACTGATCGCGAGCGTGCAGCCCAATCCTCCTGTCAACGGCACCGATAACGGGTCCAACAACCTCGATGCACCTGTGCTCGCCGCCATCGGCAACGACCAGATGGCGATGGTCTACATGCAAGGTGGCTATGCCAACTTCCCTGACCTCAGCTACCGATCCATCGCTCTGCAACGGGTCGATCCGCTCGGCAATACGTTCGGGACCCCGATCACGATCACCAGCAGTTCTTACAGTCCGACCTTGATCGGCTCGGTCGTTTCGTCGCCTGGCGTGACCGCGCTCTCCACTGGATCGGTCGCCGTTTCCTACACTTACGGATCCTACAACACGGGCACGCTGCGGACCGACGTGTTCGCGAAGATTGTCGCGCCAGACGGCACCGTCGGGGCGGAAATCAAGCTCAATACCACCGCGGGCAACCAAACCAACGCAACGATTACGGCCGTGGCAGGCGGCGGATTTCTTGCGGTCTGGCAAGATGCCATTTCCCCTCTACCGGGCGGCGTCGGCGGCGACGGCTCCGGCTCGGGCATCAACGCCCAGCTGTTCGATGCCGCCGGTAACAAGATCGGTTCCGAGTTTGCGGTCAACACGACGACCGCCGGGAGCCAGACCACCCCTTCGGCGACGACGCTCACCAATGGCAACATCCTGGTCAGCTGGATCAGCGGCGCCAATGTCGAAGCGCAGATCTACACCTCGGCCGGCGTTGCGGTCGGATCGGAGATGACCTTGTCGACCGCGCCCGGGCCCAGCGCCTCGGTCGGCTACGACAAGGTCGTCGCGCTCTCCGGCGGCGGCTTCGCGCTGGTGCGGGACTACACGAACTCGATCATCGCTGCCCTCAACCCCGTGATCGATGTGCAGGTGTTTGACGCGACGGGCACGGCGGTCGCGCCGGCGCTGCAGATCGACGTGTCGGCACCGGCTATTTCATCAATTCAATCGACGCAGCCGCGGCGAGCGACGGCGGCGTGACGGTGACCTACAGCGCCAACGACGCGATCGTTGGGGTCACGGCGGTCAGCCGCTACCACATCGCAAGCAACGGATCGCTTGGTGACGCCAGCACGGTGACGACAGCCTCGAACAGCACGTCGGCAATCGGCGCGGCCGCGATCGCCATGTATGGCGACGGACGCGAGCAGATCGTCTGGGAGCAGCACCAGCCCGGCTTCGCCGACACCTTGCAGGAATCGATCTACGACGATCGCAACACCACGACGTTTTACGCGACCGCCACGCAGCCGACCGCGGTCGGCAGCATCTCGAACGACCTGATCTACGGCCACGCCGGCGCGGACACGCTGTATGGCTACAGTGGCAACGATGTTCTTGTCGGCCAGGGCGGTGACGACATCGGCTATGGCGGCGACGGCAATGATTATTTCTATGCCGGCGCCGGCAACGATACGCTGTTCGGCGATGCAGGGCTCGACGTGCTGCTTGGCGAAGACGGCAACGACGTGCTCTACGGCGGCACCGGCTTCAACTATCTCTATGGCGGCAACGGCAATGATATTCTGAACGGCTCGGGCGGCGCGGCTCCCAGCGACGTCAACGTGATGTACGGCGGCGATGGTGCCGATCTGCTGTATGGCGGCGCCGGCACCAACTATTTTTACGGCGGCGCCGGCGTCGACACCATGTACGGCGGATCCGGTCTCAACATCTTCATCTCGTCGGGCGAGAGCGACGGCAATGTCATCTATGGCGGCACCGGCCAGAACTATGTCTATGGCTCGAACGGCGGCGACACCGTCACCGGCGGCACCGGCGTTGACGTTTTCCTGATGGGTTCCGGCAACGACAGCATCACGGGCGGCGGCGGCGTTGATTATGCCTCGGGCGGCGGCGGCAGCGATACCTTCACCCTCAACGATTCGACGTCCGAGGTGATGGTGATCCAGGACTTGAATGCCGGCGGCGTCAACGACCTGATCAATTTCGCTGGCACGTCGCTGCACTCCTTCGCCGATGTCCAGGCGGCGTCATTCTACGTGGCCGGTACCAACACCACCATCATCACCGACGCCGCAGGCAACGCGGTCTGGCTGACCGGCGTCGCTCCGGAACAACTGGACGGCAGCATGTTCAAGTTCAGCTGAATGCTTCGGGCCCAGACGGCATCTGCAACGCCCGGCTTGATCCGCGCCGGAGCCGCTAGTAAATGTTACCGCTCGTTGTTGAGCCTTGCGAGTGCCCCGCGCTAGGCCCCCAACACCGGAACCGTCACGGCCGCGAACCTCTCGATCGTGAGCTAAAGATTTTTTAGGCGGGCTTTTCCGCGCCGAACGCCCCCCGAAAATTCCGCGGGCCGAGCGAGTTTTTTCGCCTCGGATCAACTAAAAGTGGTATCAAGCGTCGATAAAGCGAAATTATTCAAATGCATCTTGCAACGGGCGGTTGGATCGGGCGGACGATTTTACTGAGGGGTAGGAAATGGCTTGGACTTATACTGTTCAGCTCAGCGGTAGCGCTGGAGCGGCGACGGATTCGGCCCTGGTTTACGACCTGCAACAGGCGCTAAGCGTCTGGCAGGACTATATCGGCGGCATCGGCAATCTTGTTGTCGACCTCAATATTACGACCACCGCCGTGGGGCGGGCAGATGGCGGGCCGACGTCGTCCTATTATGTCGGAACCAACGGCGGCTTCGACGTCTATGAGCCTTCGAGCCAGTACGAACTGACGACGGGACAACACCTCAGCGGCACGACGAGCGACATCACCATCGATGTCGACACCTCCTATCTGCAATATCTCGATCTGGACTACGGTCTGAGTCCGAGTAGTCAGGTCCCGTACAACAAGCTCAACCCGATCGACGTGTTCCTGCACGAGGTGATGCACGGGTTCGGGATGACGGGCTGGTACAGCCAGAGCGGTCAACTCCCCAGCAACTATGAATCGACCTTTGACACTTTTATCCAGAAGTCCGGATCGCTGGCCTATTTCATCGGTGCGCATGCGGAGGCCGCGTATGGCGGCCCGGTACCGCTGACGACGGACAGCAACGACGGGGAAAACTACTATCACTTCGGCAATCAGCAATCCGACTTCAACGCTTCGCCATCAACAGTCACGGACCCGCTCACGCTGGATCTGATGAATGGGATCGTGTTCTTCGACGACTACCAATACGTCGTTTCATCGCTCGATCTCGGAGTGCTGAAGGACCTCGGATACAGCGTCCGTGGCTACGCCGACGACACCATGTACGGCACGGTTGGTGCGGACTCGCTCTATGGAACGGCATCAAACGACCTGATCTCCAGCGGCGCAGGCAACGACATCATCGTTGCGGGCGCCGGCTTCGATACCATCGACGGCGGCGACGGTAACGACTACATCTACGCCGGCGCCGACGCTGACGTTTTGAGCGGCGGCAACGGCAACGACGTATTGCTCGGCGAAGACGGCGATGACGTGATCTATGGCGGCACCGGCTTCAACTATCTGTTCGGCGGCAGCGGCAATGACACACTGGTTGGCGCGGGCGGCACGTCGGCCAGCGACGTCAATGTGATGTATGGCGGCGACGGCGCCGATTATCTGTTCGGCGGCGCCGGCACCAACTACTTCTATGGCGGCGCCGGCGTCGACACGATGTATGGCGGCTCGGGTCTGAACATTTTCATCTCGTCGGGCGAAACCGACGGCAATCTGATCTACGGCGGCTCCGGCCAGAACTACGTTTACGGCTCGAACGGCGGGGACACCGTCACCGGCGGCACCGGCGTCGACGTCTTTCTGATGGGCTCGGGTGCGGACGATATCACCGGCGGTGGCGGCGTCGACTACGCCTGGGGCGGCGGCGGCAGCGACACCTTCAACCTCAACGACAAGGCGTCCGATACCGAAGTGATGGTCGTCGAGGACTTCAACGCCGGCGGCGTCAACGACTTCGTCGATTTCGCAGGTACCTCACTGCATTCGTTCGCAGACGTCCAGGCTGCCGAATTCTACGCGGCCGGCATCAACACCACCATCATTACCGACGCCGCAGGCAACGCGGTGTGGCTGATCGGCGAGGCACCCGCACAACTGAACGCGGGCATGTTCAAGTTCAGCTGAGAGTGTTGGCTTCACGCCGTGGGCGATAAACGCGCCCGCAGCAAAAAGCCCCGGACGATGCCGGGGCTTCTCACGTGATCGATCGCAATGACCGCAGCTCAATAGCGGTAGTGATCCGACTTGTAGGGACCTTCCTGCTTGACGCCGATATAATCGGCCTGGTCCTTGCGCAGCTCGGTCAGCTTGACGCCGATCTTGGCGAGGTGCAGGCGGGCGACCTTCTCGTCGAGCGTCTTCGGCAGCACGTAAACCTTCTTGGCGTACTTGCCGTCCTTGTTGTTGGCGAACAGCTCGATCTGCGCCAGCGTCTGGTTGGTGAACGATGCCGACATCACGAAGGACGGGTGGCCCATCGCATTGCCGAGGTTCACGAGGCGGCCCTCCGACAAGAGGATGATGCGGTGCTTGTCGGGGAATTCGATCTCGTCGACCTGCGGCTTGATGTTGGTCCACTTCAGATTGCGGAGCGAAGCGATCTGAATCTCGTTGTCGAAGTGGCCGATGTTGCAGACGATGGCGCGATCCTTCATCGCGCGCATGTGCTCGATGGTGATGATGTCCTTGTTGCCGGTGGCGGTGACGAAGATGTCGGCGCGCGGCGCGGCATCTTCCATGGTCACGACCTCATAGCCTTCCATCGCCGCCTGCAACGCGCAGATCGGATCGACTTCGGAGACCATGACGCGGCAGCCGGCCTGGCGCAGCGAGGCCGCCGAACCCTTGCCGACATCGCCGAAGCCCGCGACCATTGCGACCTTGCCCGACAGCATCACATCGGTACCGCGGCGGATGCCGTCGACCAGCGACTCGCGGCAACCATAGAGGTTGTCGAACTTCGACTTGGTGACGCTGTCGTTGACGTTGATCGCCGGGAACAGCAGCGTGCCCTTGTTGGCCATCTCGTACAGGCGATGCACGCCCGTGGTGGTCTCTTCCGACACGCCCTTGATGTTCTTGGCGATCTCGGCGAAGTAGCCCTTCGGCTTCTCCTTCAGCAGGCGCTTCACCAGCGCGTAGAAGATCTCCTCTTCTTCCGAGCCCGGCTTGTCGAGGAATGCGGTATCGCCCTGCTCGGCGCGCACGCCGGCATGCACCAGCATGGTGGCGTCGCCGCCGTCATCGAGGATCATGTTTGGCGTGCCGCCGCCGTGCCAGTCGAACAGCTTGGCGGTGTAGTCCCAGTACTCGGTCAGCGTCTCGCCTTTGATCGCGAACACCGGAATGCCGGCAGCCGCAATCGCGGCGGCGGCATGATCCTGGGTCGAATAGATGTTGCAGGAAACCCAGCGGATATCGGCGCCGAGCGCGGCCAGCGTCTCGATCAGCACGGCGGTCTGGATCGTCATGTGCAGCGAGCCCGCGATGCGCGCGCCCTTCAGCGGCTGCTTGGGGCCGAATTCTTCGCGGGTGGCCATCAGGCCGGGCATCTCGGTCTCGGCCAGCGAGATCTCCTTGCGGCCGAAATCGGCGAGCGCAATGTCCTTGACGATGTAGTCGGTGAAGCCGGGCTTCGTGGGGGCGTTCATGTGAGCGTCCTGTTGTTGAATTGGTCATTCCGGGACCCCTCAAAGAGGCGAACCCGGAAGCTCGAGGTGATGGATAAGGATTCCGGGTTCGCTCGCTCCCGCGAGCGCCCCGGAATGACGCAAGTCAGAGCGCGCGCTTGAGCTGTTCGACGAGATCGGTCTTCTCCCAGGAGAAGCCGCCCTCATTGTCGGGCGTGCGGCCGAAATGACCATAGGCCGAGGTGCGCGCGTAGATCGGGCGGTTGAGGTCGAGATGGGTGCGGATGCCGCGCGGCGTCAGATCCATCGCCTTGGCTGCCGCCTTCTCGAGCTGATCCTCCGACACCTTACCGGTGCCGTGGGTGTCGATGTAGATCGACAGCGGGCGCGCCACGCCGATTGCGTAGGCGAGCTGCAGCGTGCAGCGGTCGGCGAGACCGGCCGCGACGATGTTCTTGGCGACGTAGCGCGCGGCATAGGCGGCCGAGCGGTCGACCTTGGTCGGATCCTTGCCGGAGAACGCGCCGCCGCCATGCGGAGCCGCGCCGCCATAGGTGTCGACGATGATCTTGCGACCGGTCAGGCCGGAATCGCCGTCGGGACCGCCGATGAAGAACTTGCCGGTCGGATTGATGTGCCAGATCGTCTTGTTGCTGATCCACTCCTGCGGCAGCGCCTCGCGCACATAGGGCTCGACGATGTCACGGATCTGCTTCGAGGTGAGGTCCTCGACCAGATGCTGGTGCGAGACCACGATCTCGCGGACGCCGACCGGCTTGCCGTTTTCATACTGCACGGTGACCTGGCTCTTGGAGTCCGGACCGAGCACCTTCTCCTTGCCGGAGTGGCGCGCTTCGGAGATCAGGCGCAGGATCTTGTGGGCATAGAAGATCGGCGCCGGCATCAGGTCCGGCGTCTCGTTGGTGGCATAACCGAACATGATGCCCTGGTCGCCAGCGCCCTCTTCCTTGACCTCGCCCGGCTGCAGCGCGTCGACGCCCTGCGCGATGTCGGCCGACTGCGGATGCAGCAGGATCTCGATGTCGCAGTTCTTCCAGTGGAAGCCGTCCTGCTCGTAGCCGATGTCCTTGATCGCGTTGCGAACGACGCTCTCGATCTGCTCATTGGTGACCGAGCTCGGGCCGCGCGTTTCGCCGGCGATCACCACCTTGTTGGTGGTCGCGAGCGTTTCGCAGGCAGCGCGGATCTGCCACGGGTCGATGCCCGCTTTCGGTCCCTCGCGGTAGAACAGGTCGACGATCTCATCGGAGATACGATCGCAGACCTTGTCCGGATGGCCTTCGGAGACCGACTCGCTGGTGAAGAGATAAGACGCGCGCATCAACTAAACCCCTTGTTTCGTCGAAGTCCGACGTTGGTTGGTGAATATGTCCCCGGAATGTCAGTCTCGTCGCCGTGAGATGACGTAGGATTCGTCGTAGAACCACAGCCCGTTGTGTTTGCGGAGAACCTCGCGTGTGGCCTCGAGAGCTCGTCCGTTTTCGGTCGTTTCGGTCAACCGCTCGTCTTCGATCTGCGCGACATATACCGCCGCATTCCACGCCGCAAAGGCCGTCGAGGTTCCGATCGAGCCGGTCACCTCATTGGGCAGCGCTTCCATATCATATCGAAAGATCGAACGGTTATCGGCGTAGGCGTTGAAGTTCAGCTCGCGTCCGGCGGAGCCCAACTCGTATTTCACGGCGCGCAGTATCTCATGGCGGCTGACGGCGAAAGGATTTTCTCCGGGCCACACCGCTTGAATCATTTCGAGCCCGGGATCGCCGCCGTGGGAGTGGATTCCTATCAACCGTCCGCCGCCGCGCAGCGCGCGGGCGAGCGGCGCGATGATCCGCTTGGCGCGGAAGTTCACCGAGGATTTGGCGCGGTAGGGCTGCGAGGCGATCACGAGATCGAAATTAGCCTCGGTGCGGCCGGCCCGCGGAATGATGGAATCGAGCAGGAAGCGGTGATCATCCCGATACAGCACCAGCGCCACCGGCCGCTCATAGATCGGCATCGCATTGCCGGGGCTCAGATTCGCTCGCCAGTTCTGCTCAAGGAATGGGCCGAGTTCGGCGATCTGGGCCTCGAATTCCCCAGAGGACGCACCCCGCAAGGCCACCTCATGCCAGATCATGCTGGCGGCGGCCGCGGAATTCTTCGGCGTCAGCCAGGGTGCCTCGGCGTAGTACATGTTGGTGAAGACGAAGACGCTGGCCGGATGCTCGAACAGGCGGTCGGGGACCTTGTCGAGGGTGAGACGGACGTCCTCGAGGCTCAGTTCCTTGCCGGCGACATAGAACGGCATATGTGGGAAGCGGCCATGCATGGCACGCAGGACCCGCGCCAACACGGTGCCGTCGCCCATCCCGGCATCGAATACCCGCAGCGCCGGCGGCCGGGGGTGGATCGCGGCCAGTTCCAGCGCCACCCGGTCGGCGATCACCCGCTTCTCGCTGCAGGTGTGCACGAACAGCAAATAGCGCTGGCGATTCTCGAAGAACCGGAAATTGCCCCGCGGATCGCGCTTTTCCGGCGGCACCACGAGGCCGCGCGGCGGCGCCACACCGCCCGGCGTGGACGTCGCGATGAAGCCGTTGATGCGGTCGAGCGTGTCGATGGTGATGCGCTTGCCCTCGCGCAACCGGTGCACCAGCTTGCCGTCGTTGACGGCACGGCGGCCGAACGTCGTCTCCGCCATGTCGGAACGGCGGCAGAAATCCGTGATCTGACTGAGGATTTCGTCGTTCTTCATGGGGCCAAGGGCGGACGGCGGTGTGGGCAGCGGTGAGTGGGACAAACGTGGGCAGAGATCGTGCGTGACGGCGTGTTACCACCATTTTCCCACCAATTGAACCCCCTCCGCGGCTCCATCACCAAACAGTCATGGATTGCACCTGGACCGCCGTTTCAACCGCCTCGCCGTCGCCGATCACCATGACCGCTCACCGCGGGGATGACCGATGCGCCGCCTGCTCCTGATTCCCTGCCTGCTTGCCGCCCTGCTGTGGGCGGCGCCCAATTTCGCCCAGACGCGCGCCCAGCTCGGCCCTCTCTGCACGACCGACACCACGCCCGCCGACCAGATGATCGACGCCTGCACCAAGATCATCGCGTTGAAGGTATTTTCCGGCGAGAAGCTCGCCACCATCCATTTCTGGCGCGCGGTCGGCTGGAACAAGAAGGGCAACTATGCGCAGGTGATCGCTGACGCCACCGAGGCGTTGCGCCTCAAGCCCAGCACCGCCGTCTACAATTTGCGCGGGTCGGCCTATTACGACAAGGGCGAGTACGACATCGCGATCGCCGACTTCAACGACGCGCTGCGCATGGGGCCGCCAAGCGGCATCATCTTTCACAACCGCGGCAACGCCTATCGCGGCAAGGGCGACTATGCCAAGGCGATCGCCGACTACGACGCCGCGATCAAGGCGGGCCCGAAGTCGGCGTTTTCCTACCAGAACCGCGGCTCATCGAAGCAGGCGCTCGGCGATCTCGACGGCGCGCTTGCCGACATCAACGAGGCCGTGCGCATCGACCCGTCGCTGCCGCAACCACTCATCAGCCGCGCCGTGATCTGGCGGGCCAAGGGCGACATCGCACGCGCGATCGCGGACACCACGGAAGCGATCCGACTGGCGAAGGCGAAGGCGCCAGCCAACATCATGACGCCGCCAGGCAGCGTGCTGATCTCAGCCTATACCCAGCGCGGCCTCGCCTATGAGGCCAACGGCGACGCCGCGCATGCCAAGGAGGATTACGCCGCGGTTCTCGAGGGCGCCTCCTCCGATGCCGGCAGCAAGGCCAACCAGGCCACCGCCAAGGTGCGGCTCGCGCTGCTCAAGGAGGCCGACGCGGCGCCGCGCAAGACGGCATCGTCACCTGCCGCCGAGAGCAGCCCAGCTCCCGCACCGCCGGCGCCCACCGCTGCACCAGCCGCCCCCGCAGCGCGCATGCAGGCCGCCACAACCGGCCGGCGCGTCGCGCTGGTGATCGGCAACGGCGGCTATGCGCATGTGAAGGCGCTGCCCAATCCGCCGAACGACGCGCGCGCCATCGCCAGGAGCCTGCGTGAGATTGGCTTCACCGTCACCGAAGGGCTCGACCTCGATCGCTATGCGATGCAGACGACGATCCACGATTTCCTGCGCGAGGCGGCGCGGGCGCAAATCGCGGTGGTCTACTACGCAGGTCACGGCGTGCAGGTCGACGGCAGCAACTACCTCGTGCCGGTCGATATCGAGTTCAAGGCAGGAAGCCGCATGACGGACGCGATGGTCGACATGGACACCATCATGGCCGGCCTCGACGATCAGATCCGCACCAACATCCTGATCCTCGATGCCTGCCGCAACAATCCGATGGCGCCGCAGCTGGCCTCCGCAGGCCCGAGCCGCGGCATCGAGGCCGGCTCCGGCCTTGCCGCGCCCGCGACGCTCGGATCCGGCTCGACGCTCGGCGCCGGCACGCTAATCGCGTTCGCGACCGCGCCGGGCCAGATCGCGCTCGACGGCGAAGGCGCCAACAGCCCGTTCTCGGCAGCGCTGTCGCGCCATGTCGGCACGCCCGGCCTTGAGGTGCAGCAGATGCTGACGCGGGTCCGCGCCGAGGTCGTCGCCGCGACCAAGGGCAAGCAGGTGCCTTGGTCGAACTCCTCGCTGCTCGGCGAGGTGTATCTGGCGGAGCAGTGACGGTACAAGAGACAGCGTCATTCCGGGGCGATGCGAAGCATCGAACCCGGAATCTCGAGATCACGGGTTCGCGCTTTGCGTGCCCCGGGATGACGCTAGCGCGTCACTTGCCCCACACCTCGTTCGCGACTTCGACGGCGAGCCGCAGCTTGGCCCACTGCTCTTCCTCGGAGAGGATGTTGCCTTCCTCGGTCGAGGCGAAGCCGCATTGTGGCGACACCGCGAGCTGCTCGAGCGGGGCGAACTTCGATGCCTCCTCCAGCCGCCGCTTGATGTCGTCCTTCTTCTCGAGCTCGCCGAACTTGGAGGTGATGACGCCGACCACCACGACCTTGTTGCCCTTGGGCAGGAAGCGCAGCGGCTCGAAGCCGCCGGCGCGATCGGAATCATATTCGAGGAAATACCCGTCGTAATTGGTGCCTCCGAGCATGGTCTCGGCGACCGGCTCGTAACCACCGGAGGAGATCCAGGTCGAGCGGAAGTTGCCGCGGCAGACATGCGTGGTGATCACCATGTCGGACGGCCGATCGGCGATCGCGTAGTTGATGACACGCGCGTAGATCTCCTGCAGGCCGTCGGGATTGTCGCCGCGGTCGCGCGACTTCTGCAGTTCCTCCGGCGAGCACAGATAGGCCCACACCGTGTCGTCGAATTGCAGATAGCGGCAGCCTGCATCGTAGAACGCCTTCACCGCTTTGCGGTAGGTCTTGCCGAGATCCTGATAGAATTCCTCGAGGTCCGGATAGACCTCCTTCGAGATCAACTTGCGGCCGCCGCGGAAGTGCAGCACGGCCGGCGAAGGGATCGTCATCTTCGGCGTGACATGGGCCTGGTCGGCGTATTTCTTCAGGAACCTGAAATGATCGAGCATCGGGTGCTGATCGGAGAAATCGAGCTTGCCGATCACCCTGATGGCGTCGTGCCGGGTCTGCACGCCTGCGAACTGGATGCCCATGTCGGGATGAAACAGTTCACAGCCGGTCAGATGGCTGAGGAAGTCGAAGTGCCACCAGGAGCGGCGGAACTCGCCGTCAGTCGCAAGCTTGAGGCCGACCGAGGCCTGCTTGTGCACGACCTTCTCGATCTCCATGTCCTCGATCTTGCGCAGCTCGTCGGCCGAAATCTCGCCCTTCTCCAGTTTGGCGCGGGCCTCCTTGATCTTCGGCGGCCGCAACAGGCTGCCGACCTCGTCGGCGCGGAACGGAGGCTTGGTTCGCTGCATGATCAACTCCCGAACGTTTCTAATGTGCTTTGGCCCCGGAGACGCCGAGATGGCGCTCGAGGATGGACGGATCGGCCTTCAACGCGGTGCTCGCGGCATCGTGCACGATGGTGCCGCGTTCCAATATCACAACGCGGTCGGCGAGCCCCAGAATCTTTTGCGCGTTCTGTTCCACAATGATCGAGCAGATTCCGCCAGAGCGCGTGATGGTTCCGATCGCCTTTAACAATTCCTCAACGATGATCGGCGCGAGGCCTTCGGTCGGCTCGTCGAGCAGCAGCACTTTCGGGTTCAGCGTCAGCGCGCGGCCGATCGCCAGCATCTGCTGCTCGCCGCCGGACAGCTGGTTGCCGAAATTGCCGCGCCGCTCCTTCAGCCGCGGAAACATCTCGTACACCCGCTCCACCGTCCACGGCCCGGGCTGCGCCACCGCGGTCATGTTCTCTTCCACCGTCAACGAGCGGAAGATGTTGCGCTCCTGCGGCACCCAGCCGATCCCGGCCCGGGCGCGCTGGTCCGGCCGCATCGCCGTGATGTCATGGCCTGCGAGCGCGACGCTGCCACTGAAGCGTCTGACGATGCCTATGATCGCATTGATCAGCGTGGTCTTGCCGGTGCCGTTGCGGCCGAGCACCGCGAGCACCTGGCCCTCTGCAAGCGTTAGCGACATGTCGGGCAGCACCATGGCCTCACCGTACCCGGCGCGCAGGCCCTGGATGGAGAGGGGATCAGGCATCGGCGGCCTCGCCGAGATAGACCGCCCGCACCTGCGGATCGCGCGCGACCTCGTCGGGTGCGCCCTCGGTGAGCAGGCCGCCATTGACCAGCACCGAGATGCGGTCGGCGAAGGAGAACACGAGATCCATGTCGTGCTCGATCAGCAGCACGGTGACATCGCGCGGCAGTGCCGCGACCGCCGTCAGGATATCGTGGCGCTCGCTTTCGGGCACGCCGGCGGCGGGCTCATCGAGCAGCAGCACCCGTGGCTTGGCAGCGATCGCAACTGCGATCTCGAGCAGGCGCTGCTTGCCGTAAGGCAGCGTCGAGGTGAGCTCGGTCATCACGTCGAGCAGATGGAAGCGCGACAGGATCTCGGCGATCTCGGCATTGACGTCGTCGTGTGTCCCCATCGGGCGCCACCAGTCCCCTCCGCGGCCCATTCGCTCGGACACCGCAAGCCCGATGGTCTCGAGCGGGGTCAGGTCGGCATAGAGCTGGTTGATCTGGAAGGTGCGCGACAGCCCGCGCAGCACCCGTCTGTGCACGGAGAGGCCCGTAATGTCGTGTCCTTCGAGCAGGATCTGCCCGCTGTTCGGCGTCAGCACGCCGGTGAGCTGGTTGATGACGGTGGTCTTGCCCGCACCGTTCGGCCCAATCAGCGCGTGGCGGGCGCCCTGCATCACCTTCAGCGACAGGTCGCGGGTGACGCGAAGACCGCCGAAGGATTTTTCGAGATTGCGGGTCTCGAGCGCCACCGTCATGACGCATCACCCTCGGGCACCGCGACAGCCGACTTGCGGCCCGCGAACTGGCGGATGATCAGGTTCGGCACGAACAGCACCCAGCGATGGATCCGCGCGCGGCCGACCAGCACGATCACGACCAGCACGAGGCCGATCCAGAACAGCCAGTATTGCGGGGTGATGCTCTGAAACAGCTCCTGCAGCATCTTGAACACGACGGCGCCGATCAGGCCGCCATAGAGATAGCCGGTGCCGCCGATCACCAGCACCAGCATCAGATCGGCCGAGCGCTCGAACGAAAACACGTCGAGCGAGGCGAGTGCCGTGGTCTGGGTGAACAGCGCGCCGGCGATCCCGGCATAGAACGCGGCGAGCGTATAGACCGAGATCAGGCGGCGGTTGACCGGCACGCCGATCGCGGCCGCGCGCAGCGGATTGTTTTTGATCGCGCGCAGCGACAGGCCGAACGGTGAATGCACGACGCGGCGGGCGAGCAGGAACAGGATGAACAGCACGATCAGCGAGTAGAACAACCCGGTCTTGCCGAACATGTCGAAGGCGAACAGCCCGAGGATCGGCTGCATCTCGATGCCCTGCAGACCGTCGGTGCCGCCGGTGATGTTGGAAAACCGTTCGGCGAGCGCTTCCAGCAGCAGCGCGATGCCGAGCGTCACCATCAGGCGTGTCAGATCGACGCCGCGGATGACCAGGAAGCTGGTCAGGAAGCCGAGCACCGCCGCGACGAGGCCAGCGGCGACCAGCGCGATGACCGGCTCGTTGATGATGCCATGTAGCGCCAGCAGCCCGGCCGAATAGGCGCCGACGCCGAAGAACGCTGCATGGCCGAGCGAAACGATGCCGGCATAGCCGAGGATCAGGTCGAGCGACAGCGCGAACAGGCCGAGCCGCACGATGTCGGTCATGATCAGGTAGCGCGACGGGAACATGAAGGCGCAGGCCAGCGCCAGCACCCAGAACGCGATCTCGCTGACCCGCCAGCGCGCGGTGGCCATCGCATGAGTGGATACGTCGGACAGCGCGGTCATGACGGCCTCACCGCGCCACGGTGCGGCCGAACAGGCCGTTCGGGCGCCAGAGCAGGATCACGATCATAACGGTGTAGATCACGAAGGGGCCGACCTTCGGCACGTAGTATTTGCCGGCGACGTCGGCAATCCCGAGCAGCAGTGAGGCCAGGAACGGCCCGGTGATCGAGGACGATCCGCCGACGGTCACCACGATCAGGAAGTAGATCATGAACTTCAGCGGGAAGTACGGATCGAGCCCGAGGATCTCCGCACTCAGCGCGCCGCCGAGACCAGCGAGGCCGCAACCGAACGCAAAGGTGAAGGCGAACACCTGCGGCACGTTGATGCCGAGCCCGATCGCGGCACGCGGATCGTCGACCGCGGCGCGCAGGCGGCTGCCGAATCGGGTTTTCGCCAGGATCAGTTGCAGCGCCAGCGTGAGCAGGCCGCAGATCACGACGATCATCAGCCGGTACCGGCCGATGCCGACGCCGAACAGGTCGATCTGGCCCTCCAGCGCCGCCGGCAGCTTGATGAAGACCCGCGACGATCCCATGATGTAATCGACCGCCGCGACCGACATGAACACCAGACCGATCGAGAACAGCACCTGATCGAGATGGCTGCGGCTATAGAGATGGCGGTAAAGCGTGCGCTCCAGCGCGATGCCGATCACGGCGCTGCCGACAAAGGCGAGCGGCAGCGCGGCGAAGAACGGCCAACCAGAATTGTTGACCAGCACGGCGCAGATATAGCCGCCGGCCATCGCGAAGGCGCCGTGCGCGAGATTGACGAAGTTCATCAGCCCGAGCGTCACCGCAAGCCCGCAGGCCAGCACGAACAGCAGCATGCCGTAAGCGACGCCGTCGAACAAATTGGTGAGGATTGAGGCCATCAAGTCAGCTCAGCCGAGAGGACGCAAAGGACACCACGTCGCGTGGAACGTCATGGCCGGCTTGTCCGGCGATGACGTGGAGGGAGGCGGAGCTTCGCGCGTCACTTCTTGGTCTTGCCGGAATCCTTGACGGCCTCGAAGGTCGCGAACTCGACATTGTAAAGCTCGCCATCGACCTTCTCGACCTTGCGGATGTAGATGTTCTGGACGATGTCGCGGGTTTCCGGGTCGATCGAGATCGGGCCGCGCGGGCTTTCCCACTTCATGCCCTTCATCGCCTCGATCAGCTTGTCGCCGTCGGTCGCGCCACCCGTCTTCTTCAGCGCCTCGTAGATCAAATGGATGCCGTCATAGCCGCTGACCGCCATGAAGCCCGGACGGTTGCCGAACGCCTTCTTGTAGGCGGCGACGAAATCCTTGTTCATTGCGGACGGATGCGCCGCAGAATAAAGATGCGCCGTCACTGCGCCAAGCGCGGCATCGCCCATGTTGTTGAGCAGGTCGTCGTCCATCACGTCGCCGGGGCCGATCACCTTGATGCCGCTCTTGTCGAGCCCGCGCTCGGCATATTGCTTCATGAAGTTGCCGCCCTGCCCCGCCGGCACGAACACGAACATCGCGTCGGGCTTGGCATCCTTCATGCGCTGCAGGAACGGCGCGAAATCGGGATTGGCGAGCGGGACCTTGACCTCTTCCACGATCTCGCCGCCGCCGGCGGTGAAGTGCTGCTTGAAGAAGGTCAGCGCGTCGTTGCCGGGCGCGTAATCGGAGGTCAGCGTCGCGACCTTCTTGATGCCGTTCTTGACCGCCCAGTCGCCGATGATGGTGGAGGACTGCGCCAGCGTGAAGCTGGTGCGCACGATATAGGGCGAGCGCTCGGTGATGATCGAAGTGCCGGCCGCCATCACGACTTCCGGGATCTTGGCCTGCGTCGCCAGCGGCGCCGCGGCAAGCGCCGCGGGCGTCACGCCGAAGCCGGCGATGAAATTGACCTTGTCGTTGACGATCAGTTCCTGTGCGAGCCGCTTGGTGTTGTCGGGCACCGCGGCGTCGTCCTTCAAGATGATCTCGATCTTCTTGCCGGCGACGGTGTCGCCCTTCTGCTGCATATAGAGCTTGATGGCGTTATCGATCTGCTTGCCGGTCGAGGCCTGGCCGCCGGTCATCGGCAGGATCAGGCCAATCTTGACGGCGTCGTCCGCCTGCGCGGGCACGCTGGCGCACACCGGAAGCACCGCCGAGGCGGCGGCCCACAGCAACATTTTGCGACGATTGAACATCGACATCCCTCCCCCTTCCATTCTTCTGTATCGAGCCCTGGTCCCCGGCTCGTGCCTTCCATAACCCAAGCATGTCGCGCGACAAGGCGTCTCCCCGCGCCCTCTGTCAATCGGACGATCGACGTGTGTCGCGCGCGACGAGGTCCGACCAGGTCACGAGCGAAAGTATCATGATACCAAAGCGGTCTCGCAAAACTCAATGTCTCCACGAAACCGGTCACGCGCTCGCAACGCCTCCCGGCTCGATTCATTTGTACGATCGTACAAACAACGTCGCAGTGTCAACAAACAAGCACAATTGCAGCCGAACGGTCGCTGCCGCGATCATCATCCATAAAGACCAGGGCTGTATCCTGCCGCCAATGCCGATCCTCATCCGCCCGATCCCTGTCCTGACTGCCCTCGCGCTCGTGGCCTGCGCGCTCGGAGGATGCAGCACCATGAACCAGAAGCTCTCGGCCGGG
The DNA here is from genome assembly GCF_054055655.1 of Bradyrhizobium sp. USDA 4461. NCBI lineage: Bacteria > Pseudomonadati > Pseudomonadota > Alphaproteobacteria > Hyphomicrobiales > Nitrobacteraceae > Bradyrhizobium > Bradyrhizobium sp. USDA 4461. The sequence continues at coordinate 5,343,326 of NZ_JBSRXM010000001.1, read as the reverse complement.
ATGGCCGACTACATTCCGGCCTGGGCCGGCGGTCTGCCCGCAGACGCGCCGCCGCGGGCGGGCACGCCGGAATACGACAAGTTCATGCAGGAGCGCGAACGCAAGCGCCTGATGCCGGCGGCCGAGCGGGGCGACGACACGTCCAAGCCGGCAGCGCCGGCGCAGGACGCTGCCCACTGAGCGTCGGATCGGGCCGCGAAGTCTACACCGCGTTGTGGCGGCGGCTTGAACCGCGAATCAGTCCACGAATACCACGGTCTTGCGCCCGTTGAGGATGACGCGGTCGGCGAGGTGGTAGCGGATCGCGCGCGCCAGCACGCGGCGCTCGATATCGCGGCCCTTGCGCACGAGATCTTCGGGCGTGTCGCGATGGCTGATGCGCTCGACGTCCTGGTCGATGATCGGCCCCTCGTCGAGATCGCTGGTGACGTAATGCGCGGTGGCGCCGATCAGCTTGACGCCGCGCTCATGGGCCTGGTGGTAGGGCTTGGCGCCCTTGAAGCCCGGCAGGAAGGAATGATGGATGTTGATGCAACGGCCCGACAGCCGCGCCGACATCTCGTCGGACAGGATCTGCATGTAGCGGGCCAGCACCACGAGGTCGGTCTGGGTGTCCTGGGCGAGCTTCCACACCGCGTCTTCCTGCTGGCGCTTGGTCTCTTTGGTCACCGGCAGATGATGGAACGGGATATCGCCGAAATCGAGCGAGCCATAGGTCTCGCGCGGGTGATTGGAAACGATCGCGGTGGGGATCATCTCGAGCTCGCCGGTGCGCCAGCGATAGAGGATGTCGACCAGGCAGTGATCGGACTTCGACACCAGCAGCATCACCCGGCGGCGGCTGGCGCGATCGCGCATCTGCCAGTCCATGCCGAAGCGTTCGGCGATCGCGGCAAAACCGGTTTGCAGCGCCGACAGCCCGACCGCGAGGTCGGCGGCGGTGAACACCACGCGCATGAAGAACTTGCCGGTCTCCATATCGTCGAACTGCTGGGCGTCCAGGATGTTCTGGCCGTTATGCGCGAGGAAGGTCGAGACCGCGGAAACGATCCCGGGCCGGTCGGGACAGGACAGGGTCAGAACAAATTGATGGTCGGGCATGCCAATTGACCAAAGCTTGAGCAGATGAGTGGAACAGTCATTTTCGGCCCTCGTCTATCACCGGGGGCGGCCTTGCGCCAATCCCGCCGCAGGGTTCAAATCGAACAAATGACGGCAATGTTAGTTTAAGGACCATCATGGCTGACCGGCTGAACGGCTACCGCATCCTGATCCTCGAGACGCGCGAGGAAGCGCAGTTTTCCCGCCTGCTCGCCGAGCAGGGCGCCGACGTGCTGCAATGCCCGATGTTCACCATCCACGACGCGCCGGATCCGGCCCCGATCGAGGCCTGGATCCGCCGCGTCGTCGAGCGGCCGTTCGACGACCTCGTGCTGATGACGGGGGAAGGCCTGCGCCGGCTGATGAAGGTTGTGCGCCGGATCGGGGTCGAGGCGGAGTTTGTCGGCAGCCTCGGCAACGCGCGCAAATTCGCCCGCGGCCCCAAGCCTGGCCGGGCGCTGCGCGAGATCGGACTGGAGCCGCAGATGACGACCGAGAAGCCGACCTCGGAAGGCGTCGCCGAGATGCTGTCGAAGCTCGACCTGAGAGGACATCGGCTCGGCTTGCAGCTCTATCCGGACAAGGACCACGCCACCCTGATCGGCGCGATCGAGGCGCAGGGCGCCGAGGTCGATCCGGTGCTGCCCTATGTCTATGACGCGCAAGCCGCCGACGCCAACATCGTCACCGCGATCGGGGAGATGGCGCAGGGCCGCATCGACGCCATCGCGCTGACCAGTTCGGGCCAGGTTCGCCGCCTGATCGAGGTGGCGCAGGCACACAAATGCGAGGCGCAATTGCGCGAGGGGCTGAAGCAGACGCCGATCGCGTCCGTCGGGCCGGTGGTATCGGACGAGTTGAAGGCCTATGGTCTGCCCACCGATATTTATCCGGCGAACGATGCGTTCTTCATGAAGCCGCTGATCTCGGCGATGGCGGTGGCGTTGGCAAAGGCGCCGCCACGCGCTGCCAAGTAGCCGCAACAGGCGTCATTGCGAGGAGCGAAGCAATCCACGTCTACGCGGCGCAATGGATTGCTTCGCTCCGCTCGCAATGACGGCGTGGAGGCAGTCGAAACTACTCAGCCGCCTGCTTGGTTTCGCTCAGATAGGCTTGGTACGCGCGCTTGATACCATCCTCGAGCGAGGTCGAGGCGCGCCAGCCGAGCTTGGTGAGCCGGCCGACGTCAAGCAGCTTGCGCGGCGTGCCGTCCGGGCGCGAGGTGTCGAAGCTGATCTCGCCGCGATAGCCGACCGTGGCGGCAACCACGCGGGCGAATTCGGCAATGGTGATGTCCTCGCCAGTACCGATGTTGACCAGTTCCGGCGAGGAGTAGGTCTTCATCAGATGGATGCAGGCGTCGGCGAGATCGTCGACATAGAGGAATTCGCGGCGAGGCGTGCCGGTGCCCCACACCACGACATTGCCGGCGCCGGAGACCTTGGCCTCATGGAAACGGCGGATCAGCGCCGCGACGACGTGGCTGTATTCAGGATGGTAATTGTCGCCGGGACCGTAGAGATTGGTCGGCATCACGCTGATGAAGTCCGAGCCATACTGGCTGCGATAGGCCTCGGCCATCTTGATGCCGGCGATCTTGGCGATCGCATAGGGCTCGTTGGTCGGCTCCAGCGGGCCGGTCAGCATCGAATCCTCGCGCAGCGGCTGCGCCGCCAGGCGCGGATAGATGCAGGACGAGCCGAAGAACATCAGCTTCTCGCAGCCATTGGCGTGAGCCGCCTGGATCACGTTGGTTGCGATCGCCAGATTGTCGTAGAGGAATTCGGCCCGCAGCGTGTTGTTGGCAACGATGCCGCCGACCTTGGCGGCGGCAAGAAACACCGCCTGCGGCCGCTTGGCGGCAAACCAGCCATGGACCGCAGCCTGGTCGCGCAGATCGACCTCGCTGCGCGATATCGTCAGCAGATCGGTGTCTTCGCGCGACAGCCGACGCATCAGCGCCGAGCCGACCATGCCGCGATGGCCGGCAACGAAAACCGTCTTGCCTTTGAGTTCAAACGCCGTGCTTGGCATTGGCCGCATCCTGCCTGGCCTCGACGAGATCGCCGGCGACCATTTCCTTCACCAGTTGCACGAACGACGTCTTCGGCGCCCAGCCGAGCGTGGCGCGCGCCTTGCTGGCGTCGCCGATCAAGAGATCGACCTCGGTCGGACGGAAGTAGGTCGGATCGATCTGCACCAGCGTGTTGCCGGTGGCCTTGTCGAGACCGACCTCCTCGATGCCCTTGCCGCGCCATTCGATGCTGCGGCCGACCTCCGCAAACGCCAGCTCGACGAATTCGCGGACCGACCGCGTCTCGCCGGTCGCAAGCACGAAATCGCCGGGCTCGTCGACCTGCAGGATCCGGTGCATGCCCTCGACATAGTCGCGGGCGTGGCCCCAGTCGCGCTTGGCATCGAGATTGCCGAGATAGAGCTTGCTGTCCAGTCCGAGCTCGATGCGGGCGACGCCGCGCGTGATCTTCCGCGTCACGAAGGTCTCGCCGCGGATCGGGCTCTCGTGGTTGAACAGGATGCCGTTGCTGGCGAACATGCCATAGGCCTCACGGTAGTTCACCGTGATCCAGTAGCCGTAGAGCTTGGCGACGCCGTAGGGCGAGCGCGGATAGAACGGCGTGGTCTCCTTCTGCGGCACTTCCTGCACGAGGCCGTAAAGCTCCGAGGTCGAGGCCTGGTAGAACCGGGTCTCCTTTTCCATGCCGAGGATGCGGATCGCCTCGAGCAGCCGCAGCACGCCGATCGCGTCCGCGTTGGCAGTGTATTCCGGGCTCTCGAAACTGACCTGGACGTGGCTTTGGGCCGCGAGGTTGTAGATCTCGGTCGGCCGGATCTGCTGCACCAGGCGGATCAGATTGGTCGAATCGGTCATGTCGCCGTAGTGCATCAGGAACGGCACGTTGCCGATATGCGGGTCCTGGTAGAGATGGTCGACGCGCGCGGTGTTGAACGAGGACGAACGACGCTTGATCCCGTGCACGGTGTAGCCGAGCCCGAGCAGATATTCGGCGAGATACGCGCCGTCCTGCCCGGTCACGCCGGTGATCAGCGCAACGCGCCGCCTTGAGTCCTGAGCCGCCGAACCTTGAACCGCCATGTCATCTCCAGAGAGCGCGAAACCCGCGCGGTCCCGACGAGGGCGGTCTGTAGCATCCGGCCCGCTCCAAGTCTAATGGCTTAATCATTTGAAAGATCAGGACTTTAGAGCATCCGAAAACGGCTCGGTCCGGCCCCGGCGCCGGTCACTCCCCATAGTGGCGCAGCCGGTCGAGCTCGATGATCGTCACCCCGCCATATTCGAGCCGCAGCAGCCCCTCGCGCTCGAGCCGCTTCAGGCACTGGTTGGCGTTCTGGCGGGAGATTCCCGACAGCGCCCCGATCTCCTCCTGGGTGATCTCGAGGTGCAGGGTGAGTTCGGGGTAGAGAATCGGATTGAACAGCGAGGCGATCGAGCGCGCCAGACGCGCGGTTGCGTCCAGCGTGCGGCCATATTCGAGCAGCGCGATGAACTGGCCGAGCCGTTCGTTGAGCTGTCCCACCAGGAAGCGGTTGAAGCCGACGCTGTTCTCGAACAGCCAGACGAAGGTCCGACGGTCCATCATCGCCAGCCGCGTGTCGCGCAGCGCGACCACGTCGTAGCGCCGCGTCTCGTTCTTGAGGACGGTGCCCTCGCCGAACCACGCGCCGGCGGTGAGGCCTGCGAAGCTCGCGGCCTTGCCGCCGCGCGAGACGATGCCCATGCGCGCCAGCCCGGTCACGATGCCGGTCCAATACTGGAAGTTGTCGCCCCGCATGAAGATGAATTCGTTGGCGCGGTAGGATTTCTCGGAAATGCCGGCGCGCGCGATTTCGATTTCGTGCTCGCTCAGTTCGCGCGACCAGGCCGCGATGCGCTTCAGGTAATCAGCAGCGATCATTCTAGCGACGGCACCCCACCCCAAAGACCGGACACGATATTGCACCGCAGCAATGCCGTACGCCAAGTCGTGCGCAAAGTCAGGAACCCGCCTCCTGGAATGCCAGCGAAAATTCCTGGCCAATTGTCGGGCACATGACAATTCAACCTATCGCTTTCTCGTATTCAGAGCCACCTCGCGTAACGCCGCGCGCCGCTCCTCGATGGATCGCGGACAGCGGACGACGCGAGAGACGGGCTTGCAGGCAGGCTGCGGCGTTACCGCGCATGATGCAGGCGATCGGGGCAAGCGATGCTCCCGAACGCCGGCATCATTAGTCGGATGGTCTCCCTTCGGCGGCCCGTATAAGATCGAGGCAAGATCGAAGCGAAAGATAAAGAGCGCACCAAAGCGCCCGTATCTGGAGGGAACAGGGTGGCCAACAGTCTCGAGGTGCGCGGAGTCTCATTGCGCTTTGGCGGCGTCCGCGCGTTGACCGAGGTGAGCTTCGGCGTCAACGAGGGCGAGCTGTTCTCCATCATCGGCCCGAACGGCGCCGGCAAGACCTCGATCGTCAACTGCATCTCCGGCCGCTACCGCCCCACCGAAGGCCAGCTGTTCTACCGTGGCCAGGACATCACCGGCCTCACCCCGAACGCACGGCCCCGGCTCGGCATCGGCCGGACCTTTCAGAACCTCGCGTTGTTCCACCACATGAGCGTGCTCGACAACATCATGGTCGGCCGCCATCACCTCCTGAAGAACAATTTCATCACGGGCTCGCTGTACTGGCTGACCGGCGCCCGCCGCGAGGAGCTGGAGCACCGCCGCAAGGTCGAGGAAATCATCGACTTCCTCGACCTGCAGTCGGTCCGCAAGGCGACCGCCGGCACCCTGCCCTACGGCCTGCGCAAGCGCGTCGAGCTCGCCCGCGCGATGGCGCTCGAGCCGCAACTGATCCTGCTCGACGAGCCGATGGCCGGAATGAACTTCGAAGAGAAGGAAGACATGGCGCGCTACATCGTCGATCTCAACGAAGAGTTCGGCATGACGGTGATGATGATCGAGCACGACATGGGCGTCGTGATGGACATTTCCCACCGCGTCATGGTGCTCGATTTCGGCCGCAAGATCGCCGAGGGCGATCCGGCCACCGTGCTCGCCGACCCCCACGTCAAGCGCGCCTATCTCGGCGAAGAGGACGAGGCACTGGTCGATCCGGACGACAAGCCGGCGGTGCGGGAGAGCGCGGCATGATGGACTATGCCGGTCGGGCCGCGCAGGCCGACACCTTCCCCAAGATGCTGCGCCTCAACGCCAGGGAGCACGGCAACGAAATCGCGCTGCGCGAGAAGGATTTCGGGCTGTGGCGTGAATTCACCTGGAACGACCACCAGACGCGCACCCGTGATTTCGCGCTCGGCATGGTCGAACTCGGCCTCGGCCGCGGCGACGTGATCGGCATCATCGGCGACAACCGGCCGGATTGGGTCGCCGCCGAGATCGCTAGCCACGCCATCGGCGCGTTGAGCCTCGGCCTTTACCGCGACGTGCTGGACGAGGAAGCCGCCTACCTCCTGACCTATGGCGAGGCCAAGCTGGTGTTCGCGGAGGACGAGGAGCAGGTCGACAAGCTGCTCGGCCTTGCCGACCGGGTGCCGCATCTCAAGCACATCATCTATTCCGACCCGCGCGGCATGCGCAAATACGACGATCCGCGCCTGATGGAGGCGAACAAGCTCGTCGAACTCGGCCGCGACCGCGCCGCGCGCGAGCCTGGCCTGTACGACCGGCTGGTCGACGCCACTGATGGCGAGGACGTCGCGATCCTCTGCACCACCTCGGGCACGACGGCCAACCCGAAGCTCGCGATGCTTTCGGCCGGACGCGTGCTGCGGCACTGCGCGACCTATCTTGCCTTCGATCCGAAAGGGCCGGACGACGAATATGTCTCGGTGCTGCCGCTGCCCTGGATCATGGAGCAGATCTACGCACTGGGCAAAGCGCTGCTCTCCCGGATGAAGGTCAATTTCGTCGAAGAGCCCGACACCATGATGCACGACTTCCGCGAGATCGCACCGACCTTCGTGCTGTTCGCGCCGCGGGTCTGGGAATCGATCGCGGCCGACGTCCGTGCCGGCGTAATGGATGCCTCGCCGTTCAAGCAGCGCCTCTACGAGCTCGGCATGAAGACCGGGCTTGCGGCGCTCGCCGAGGGCAAGCGCTCTGTTTTCGCCGACCAGCTCCTGTTCCGCGCGCTGCGCGACCGGCTTGGCTTCACCCGGCTGCGCTCGGCGGCGACCGGCGGCGCGGCGCTCGGGCCGGATACCTTCAAGTTCTTCCAGGCGATGGGCGTGCCGCTGCGGACACTGTATGGCCAGACCGAGCTGCTCGGCGCCTACACGCTGCATCCCGCGGGCAAAGTCGACCCCGACACGACAGGCGTGCCGATGGCCGACAACATCGAGATCCGCATCGACAATCCCGACGTCAACGGCGTCGGCGAGATCGTGGTGCGGCACCCCAACATGTTCCACGGCTATTACAAGAACCCGGACGCCTCGGCCGCCGACATCAAGGACGGCTGGATGCATTCGGGCGACGCCGGCTACTACAACGACAACCGGCAGCTCGTGGTGATCGACCGCATCAAGGATCTCGCCGAGACCTCGCGCGGCGAGCGTTTCTCGCCGCAATATATCGAGAACAAGCTGAAGTTCTCGCCCTATGTCGCCGAGGCGGTCGTGCTCGGCGCCGGCCGCGACGCGCTCGCCGCAATGATCTGCATCCGCTACTCGATCATCTCGAAATGGGCCGAGAAGAACCGGATCTCGTTCACGACCTACACCGACCTGTCCTCGCGCCCCGAGGTCTATGCGCTGCTGAAGAAAGAGGTCGAGACGGTCAACGCCACCCTGCCGCCGGCGCAACGCATCTCGCGCTTCCTGCTGCTGTACAAGGAGCTCGATGCCGACGACGGCGAGCTGACGCGCACCCGGAAAGTCCGCCGCGGCGTGATCAACGAGAAATACGCCGACATCATCGAGGCGATCTACCGCGGCAAGGCCAAAATCCCGGTCGACACCGTGATCCGCTTCCAGGACGGCTCCACGCAGCGCGTCCGCACCACGCTCGAGGTCGTCGATCTCGGCCGCGCGGCCATCGCGGAGGCCGCGGAATGAGACAGCCTCAAGCGATGGCAGTTGATGCGCCCTCTCCCCTTGTGGAAGAGGGCTGCACTGCCGGTAGACACGAACTCGCTTCGGTGAGGGGTCCTCTCTCCACAATCCCGATGCGGAGACAACCCCTCACCCGGCTTCGCTTTGCGAAGCCACCCTCTCCCACAAGGGGAGAGGGTGCAGCCGCCGCAGTCCGGAGCTACCACACCCCATGAACACCCAGTTCCTGATCCAGCTGATCGTCAACGGCCTCGTGGTCGGCACGCTTTATGGCGTGGTCGCCATGTCGTTCGTGCTGATCTACAAGGCGACGCAGGTCGTGAATTTCGCGCAAGGAGAGCTGCTGCTGGTCGGCGCCTGGGTGTGCTGGGCATTGCTGACCAAATACCAGCTACCGTTCTGGATCGGCATGCCGATCACGCTGGTGTTCATGTTCATCTTCGGCATCGCGATCCAGGTCGTGATCCTGCGTCCGATGATCGGCGAGCCGATCATCTCGGTCATCATGGTGACGATCGGACTCTCGACGGTGTTCCAGGCCGCGCTGAAGTGGATCTTCGGCGTCAACCCGCAGCCGTTCCCGCATATCTTCCAGAGCCAGTCAGTCAGCCTGTTCGGGCTGCAGATCCAGACCGTCTATGTCATGAGCCTCGTGGTCTCGCTCGCCATGATGGTCGGCATGGCCTGGTTCTTCCGCGCCTCCAAATACGGCCTTGCGATGCGCGCCACCGCCTTCAACCAGCAGGTCGCGCAGTCGCTCGGCATCTCCGTGAAGAGCGTGTTCGCGATGGCCTGGGCGATTTCGGCCACGGTCTCGGCAGTCGCCGGCGTCGTGGTCGCGGTGGTCAACGGCGTATCGTCCGGCCTCTCCGCCTACGGCATCAAGGTGTTTCCGGCCGCCATCCTCGGCGGGCTCGACTCGGTCGGCGGCGCCGTGCTCGGCGGCATCATCATCGGACTGTTGGAAAACGTCGCCCAATATGTCGACAGCCAGTATCTGCACTGGGGCAATCTCTACGAGATTGCGCCGTTCTACGTCCTGATCATCATCCTGATGATCAAGCCGTACGGCCTGTTCGGCACCAAGGACATCGAGCGGGTCTAGGCATGGTCGCCGAAAAGTGGAAACCGGTTTTCGGAAACGACCATGCCCAGACAAAAAGGGGCGTGACGATGACTTCACTCCGGCAGGGAGCACAATAGAGCCCCATGGCAACGAGCACCCTCATTCCGTCAGGCGATTTCCGCACCAGCTATGCGGCCGACACCACCATCTTCCCGACCGCGACCAGCCGCAATTTCGCGATCCTCGGCATCGTGCTCGCCTGCTTCGCGCCGATGCTGCTGTCCAATTACCTGCTCTCGATCGCGATCCAGATCGGCATCTTCGCGATCGCGGCCCTCGGTCTCAACGTCCTGGTCGGCTTCACCGGTCAGATCTCGATCGGCCATGCCGCGTTCTTCCTGTTCGGCGCCTTCACCTCGGCCTACATCTCCAACAACGCGCCGATCCCGGTGTTCTTCGCCATCCCCCTCGCCGGCGTGATCACAGCGCTGGTCGGTCTGATCTTCGGCGTGCCGGCGGCGCGGCTGAAAGGGCTCTACCTCGTCATCGCGACGCTCGCCGCGCAGTACATCCTGCTCGACTTCTTCTCGCGCGCCGAATGGTTCTCGGGCGGCTCCGTGCCGGCCAGCGCCAACCCTTTCTCGATCTTCGGCTACACCCTGCGCGGCGACCGGCAGTATTTCTACGTCGTGCTCGCCTACATGGTGGTCAGCTATCTGCTCGTCACCAACCTGATGCGCACCCGCGACGGCCGCGCGCTGGTCGCGATCCGCGACCACTATCTCTCCGCCGAGATCATGGGCATCAACCTGACCAAGTACCGGACGCTGTCGTTCGGGCTGGCCGCGTTCTTTGCCGGCATCGCGGGCGCGCTCTATGCGCATTATCAGCTCGTCGTGTCCCAGGAAGGCTTTGGTATCGAGCGCTCGGTGCTGTTCCTCGCCATGGTCATCATCGGCGGCACCGGCTCGGTGATGGGCACGCTGATGGGCACGGCCTTCGTGGTGCTGCTGCCGGAATCGATGGAGTGGCTGAGCGCCTGGCTGAAGGGCGGCGCCATCGACAAGGCGCTGCAGCTCAACAACAACATCACCTTCCTGCGCGAGATCGCGATCGGCCTGATCATCATCGGCTTCCTGATGTTCGAGCCTGATGGCCTCGCGCATCGCTGGCGGCAGATCAAGGCCTACTGGAAGCTTTATCCGTTCTCGCACTGACGCATCGAGCAACTCAAATTCGGTTCAACGAATAAGCAGGAGGAAACAACAATGACGATTAGATCCCTTTTGAGCTCGGTCTCCCTCGCGCTGCTGATCAGCAGCGCAGCCGCCACCGCACAGGCGCAGATCGCCATCGGCCATCTGCAGGACCTCTCCGGCGGCACCTCCGACGTCGGCACGCCCTATGGCCAGGGCGTCGCCGATACGTTTGCCTGGGTCAACAAGAACGGCGGCATCGGCGGCAAACAGCTCAATGTCGACAGCAACGACTACGGCTACCAGGTTCCGCGCGCGATCGCGCTGTACAAGAAGTGGTCGGCGCCCGACGGCAAGGTCGCCGCAATCATGGGCTGGGGCACGGCAGACACCGAAGCCCTCACCGGCTTTCTGGCGCAGGACAAGATCCCGGACATCTCCGGCTCCTATGCGGCCGCGCTGACCGATCCGGAAGGCACCAGCGGCAAGGCCAAGCCCGCACCGTATAATTTCTTCTATGGTCCGAGCTATTCGGACTCGATGCGCGCAATGCTGACCTGGGCCGCCGAGGACTGGAAGTCAAAGGGCAAGCCGGGCAAGCCGAAATTCGTTCATATGGGCGCCAACCATCCCTATCCGAACGCCCCCAAGGCGGCCGGCGAAGCGCTTGCGACCGAGCTCGGCTTCGAAGTGCTGCCGCCGCTGGTGTTCGCGCTCTCGCCCGGCGACTACTCGGCACAATGCCTCAGCCTGAAGAGCTCCGGCGCGAACTATGCCTATCTCGGCAACACGGCGGCCTCGAACATCTCGGTGCTGAAGGCCTGCAAGACCGCCGGCGTCGACGTTCAGTTCCTCGGCAATGTCTGGGGCATGGATGAGAATGCGGCGAAGACCGCCGGCGATGCAGCCGACGGCGTCATCTTCCCGTTGCGCACGGCGGTGAGCTGGGGCGGCAACGCGCCCGGCATGAAGACGGTGATGGAGATCTCCAAGATGTCCGACCCGTCGGGCAAGGTCTATCGGCCCGTGCACTACATCGCCGCGGTCTGCAGCGCGCTCTATCTGAAGGAAGCGCTCGACTGGGCCGTCAAGAATGGCGGCGCTACCGGCGAGAACGTCGCCAAGGGCTTTTACCAGAAGAAGGACTGGGTGCCGGCAGGCATGGACGGCGTCTGCAATCCCTCGACCTGGACGGAGAAAGATCACCGCCCGACCACGAAGGTCGATCTCTATCGCTCGAAGGTCTCGGGCGCGACCGATGGCGACATCAACGACCTGATGGCCAAGGGCACGATCAAGCTCGAGAAGGTGAAGACCGTCGAACTGCCGCGCAAGCCGGAATGGTTTGGCTGGTGAGGTCGTGAGGCCGGCACCAGCGCAGCCTCGACAACAATCGTCATCCCCCCGAAAGCGGGGGATCCAGTACGCCGCGGCCTCTCGTTTGGTCTCTGGCGCCTCTGGAATACTGGGTCACCCGCTCTACTGCGCTGTTGCGCACGAGGCGCGGGTGACGACAGCGGAGAATAATCGAGATGAACGAAACCCTCGAAGCCACCCGCCCGGTGCCGACGGCCGTCCCGCCGCCGCCGCTGCTCAGCGTCAACAACATCGAGGTCGTCTATGACGACGTCATCCTGGTGCTGCGCGGCCTCAGCCTCGGGGTGCCGAAGGGCGCGATCGTGGCGCTGCTCGGCGCCAACGGCGCCGGCAAGTCGACCACGCTGAAGGCGATCTCCGGCCTGCTCAAGACCGAGGATGGCGAGGTCACCCGCGGCGAGATCCTGTTTGAGGGCCAGCGCATCAACGGCATCGATCCGGACAAGATCGTCCGCCGCGGCATCTTCCAGGTGATGGAGGGCCGCCGCATCGTCGCCGACATGACGTCGCTGGAGAATCTGCGGCTCGGCGCCTTCACCCGGCGCGACGGCGAGGTCTCTGATGATATCGACATGGTGTTCAAATATTTCCCGCGCCTGAAGGAGCGCACCGGGCTCGCCGGCTATCTCTCCGGCGGCGAGCAGCAGATGCTTGCGATCGGTCGTGCGCTGATGGCACGCCCGAAGATGATCCTGATGGACGAGCCGTCGATGGGGCTGTCGCCGCTGCTGGTCAAGGAAGTATTCGCGATCATCAAGGAGATCAACCGCGATCTCGGCGTCACGATCCTCTTGGTCGAGCAGAACGCGCGCGCCGCGCTGTCGGTCGCGAGCCACGGCTACATCATGGAACAGGGCAAGGTGGTGCTCGACGGCTCCGCCGACGAGCTGCGCGACAATGAGGACGTCAAGGAGTTCTACCTCGGCGGCGCCGGCGACCAGCGCAAGAGCTTCAAGAATTTGAAGAGCTTCAAGCGGCGCAAGCGCTGGCTGTGAGGCCATGGCGCGCTTTTCGCGCGGAGTTGAGGACCAGTTCGCGTGCAGAAAGCGCTTGCAGCCATCAAGACGGTTCTAGCCGAGCACCTGCTCGGCTTCGGTGACCGCGCAGAGCACATGGTAGAACGACGACGCCGGGATCGTGGCGACCAGCGAATTGCCGTCACGGTCGAACTGGTCGTACCAGCCGCCGGCCACCGGATGGCTGAGATAATGCCGCTCCAGCAGCACCAGCGCCGCGCGCGCCTCGTCCGCGGCGCCGGCTTCGCCCGACTCCGCCTGCGCCGTCCAGGCTTTCGCCAGCTCGCTCTGCGGCCACAGCCGCCTGGTGTGGCGGCGAATGTTGCCCTCGGCATCGCCCTCGTCGACAAGGCAGCCGGTGGCGGCGTCGCGATAGCGCAACGCCGAGGCCAGCAGTTCGCCGCGCGGGCGCCCGGTGGGGCAGCCGGTGATGCGCTCAAATCCCTTCAGCAGCCAGATCCACTCCGCGAGGTGCCCCGGCTCGACGCTGACCGGCGGGATCTTCGACCAGTCCTCCTCGAAATATTCGCCGAGGGTGCGCGTCTGCTTGTCGTAGAGATTGGCCAGGAACAGCGCGAAGAAATCGCCGGCGCGGTTCTGGAACGACAGATCGTGGGTCGCGTCGAAGCAGGCGATCATCGCCTCGAACAGATGCATCTGCGGGTTCTGCCGGCGCGGCATCGACGGCGGCAAGCCCTCGTGAAAACCGCCATGGGACGAGCGCAGCTGCGTATCGAGAAACGCCAGCAGCGCATCGATCTCGGCGCGGACCTGCGCGTCCTGCTCGAGGCCATAGACGGTCGCCAGCGCGAGCAGGATGAAGGCATGGCCATAGGTGTCGCGCAGCGGGTCGAGCACGCTGCCTTCCGCGGTCAGGCTGTAGACGAAGCCCGGCCGGCCGTCGGGCGCCTTGGCCTTGGCCAGCAGGTAGTCCAGCCCCTCCAGCGCGATCGCGCGCCCGTCCGGATACCAGCCCAGCTGGGCCGCCTTGGCGTAGCAATAAATCTGGCGCGCCTGCACCATGACCCGGCGCGGCGCCGCGTGATCAGCTGTCCCATCCTGACGCAACCGGTCGACGAAGCCGCCGGCGGTGCCGTCCCAGCCGGTGGTCGACCACAGCGGCAGCGCCTGGTCGATGATGCGGCGCTTCAATCTCGCGACGACATCGGCGGCCCCGTCCGCCGCAACGCTCTCTGCCTCAGCCATCGTGCTTCCTGGAACCGTCCCACTGTCAGCGGTCACCGTCTGATAGCACGGGCGGACCGGCACGCAACCTGCGCACATCCTCTCAAGGACCTGACATGACCGACCATTACGATGCCCTTGAAACGCGCGATCCGGCCGCGCGCGAGGCCGCGCTGTTCGCCCGCCTGCCGGAGGTGCTGGGCAAGGCGATAGCGGCGCCTGCCTACGCCAACCTGCTCAGGGGCATCGACCCTGCCTCCATCACCAGCCGCGAAGCGCTGGCGGGGCTGCCGGTGCTGCGCAAGTCGGAACTGCCGGCCCTGCACAAGGCGGCGCCGCCATTCGGCGGATTCGTGGCCGACAAGCCCGGCTCGTTCGCCCGGCTGTTCACCTCGCCCGGACCGATCTTTGAACCCGAAGGCCGCCAGGCGGACCCCTGGCGCGGCGCGCGGGCGCTGTTTGCGGCCGGCTTTCGCGAGGGAGATGTGGTGCTGAACACCTTCAGCTATCACCTGACCCCCGGCGGCTTCATCTTCGACGTGTCGGCACGGGCACTCGGCTGCGCGGTGATCCCGGCGGGCCCGGGGAATACCGAGCAGCAATTCGAGCTGATCGAGGCCTATCGCCCGATCGGCTATAGCGGCACGCCGGATTTCCTGAAAATCCTGCTCGACGCCGCGGCCAGCGCCGGCCGCGACGTCTCCTCGATCAAGCGCGCTCTGGTCTCGGGCGCCGCATTTCCGAAATCGCTGCAGGAGGAGATGAAGTCGCGCGGCGTCGAGGCCTATCAAGCGTTCGGCACGGCCGACCTCGGCCTGATCGCGTTCGAGACGCCGGCGCGCGAGGGAATGACGGTCAATGAGGATTTGATCCTGGAGATCGTCAAGCCCGGCACCGGCGATCCCGTCGCGTCCGGCGACGTCGGCGAGATCGTGGTGACCTCGCTCGATCCGCACCATCCCTGGATCCGCCTCGCGCTCGGCGATCTGACGGCCGCCCTGCCCGGCGCGAGCCCGTGCGGACGCACCAACATGCGGATCAAGGGCTGGATGGGCCGCGCCGACCAGACCACCAAGGTCAAGGGCATGTTCGTACGACCCGAGCAGATCGCCGAGATCGGCAAGCGCCATCCCGAGCTCGGACGGCTGCGTCTCGTGGTCACGCGCGCCGGCGAGGCTGATGCGATGACGCTGCGGGCCGAATGTGCCTCAGCGCCGGCGGCCCTGTTGAATGAGGTTGCGGCAACACTGCGTGCCGTGACGAAACTCGGCGGGGCTGTCGAGCTGGTCGGTAGCGGCTCGCTGCCGAACGACGGCAAGGTGATCGCAGACGAGCGATAACCGTCGAAATCACCCGAAGCGTGATCGATCCGCATTTGTCGCGCGCGGCATTGTGAACTATTGAGCAGGCTCATGCCGCGTGGAGACGAACGGATCATCAGCTCATGAGCAGCGCTTCAACGAATCAGCCGCGACGACCGGCGGTTTTCTTCGATCGGGACGGCGTCTTGAACAGGGACATCGGCTTCCTGTTCGAGAGTCACAGATTGATCTGGATCGACGGCGCGCGCGAGGCAGTGAAGGCTGTCAACGACCAGGGCTACTATGCATTTGTCGTGACCAATCAGTCCGGCGTTGCACGAGGTCTCTATGAGGAAGCACACGTCCAGCAGCTCCACGACTGGATGGCGGCTGAGCTCGGCAAGATCGGCGCCTATATCGACGCCTTCGAGTACTGCCCGTTCCATCCTGAGGGGACCGTTGAGCAGTATCGGCAGGACAGCCATCGCCGCAAACCCTCGCCGGGCATGATCAATGATCTGCTGGAGCGTTTCCCGGTCGATGTCGGACGCAGCTTCCTGGTCGGCGACCAGCCGAGGGATCTCGAGGCGGCGCGCGCCGCCGGTCTGAAGGGATACCTGTTCGCAGGCCCCAATCTGGAGCTGTTCCTGAAGCCTCTGTTGCAACGCAGCTGAGCGCCGCGCGAGGCGCGAGGCCAGGATCGAGATCAGAACCTTCGGACCAGCTCGATCACCTCGTCCTGCTGCTCGCGCGTGATCTCGGCGAACATCGGCAGCGAGAGAATCCGGCCCTGATCGCGATGCGCGTTCGGGAATTGCTCCGGCCGGTGGTCGAAGCGCGCATAGGCCGGCAGGAACGGCAACGCGGTGGGATAGTTGATCGCGGTCTGCACGCCGTTGGCGTTGAGATGGGCGGCGAGCGCGTCGCGGCGTGGATGTCTGATCGTGTAGAGATGATAGACGTGGCTGCGCCCCGGCGCGACCTCAGGCACCACGACGTCCTCGATCTGGTTGAGGCCGGCATCATAGACTTCGGCGGCGGCCTGCCGGGCTTCGGTCCAGGCGGCGAGATGCGGCAGCTTGGCCGACAAGATCGCGGCCTGCATGCCGTCGAGCCGGCTGTTGACGCCCTCGGTGTTGTGCTGGTGCTTCACCAGCCCGCCATGGCGCGCCAGCATGGCCATCTGCTCGGCCAGCGCCTTGTCATTGGTGACGACCGCGCCGGCGTCGCCCATCGCGCCGAGATTCTTGCCGGGATAGAACGAATAGGTTGCGGCCTCGCCGAACGTGCCGACCATGCGGCCCTTGTAGCGCGCGAGATGGGCCTGGGCGCAATCCTCGATCACCCAGAGCTTGTGCTTCTGCGCGATCGCCATGATCGCGTCCATGTCCGCGGGCTGGCCGTAGAGATGCACCGGGATGATGCCGACCGTGCGCGGCGTGATCGCCGCCTCGATCGCTGCGGGATCGATCGTGAACGTCGCATCATCAGTGTCGCAGAACACGACGGTGGCGCCGGAATGGGTGATCATCGCCGCGGTCGATATCCAGGAATGCGCCGTCGTGATCACCTCGTCGCCCGGCTTCACCTTCAGCGCCCGCATCGCGAGATAGAGCGCGTCGGTGCCGTTGGCGCAGGAGACGCAATGCGCGACCTCCGCGGCCGCGGCGAATTCGCGCTCGAAGGCGTCGACATAGCCGCCGCGGATGAAGGCGTTGTCGCGGATCACGCCGGCGATCGCCGCATCGATCTCGCCCTTGATGGACTGGTACTGCAATTGCAGGTCGGCATACGGCACAGCCATCGATATTCCCCTATTGCCCTATTGGCTCGCCAGCAGCCGGCGCGCCGGATTGCCGGCATATGTGCCCGGCGTCGTGATGTCCTTGGTCACAACCGATCCCGCACCGATGACGACGTCGTCGGCGATCCTGACCGGCATGATCGTGGCGTTGGAGCCGACCGACACGCGGTTGCCGATCACGGTCTCGCGCCACAGCTCCTTGCGTCCGCGCGCCGGGCCGCCCGTGGAGAACGTGTCGTTGACGAACATCACACCGTGGCCAACGAAGCAGTCCTCGCCGATGGTGACCAGTTCGCAGACGAAGGCATGCGACTGCACGCGGGTGCGCGCGCCCACCACCACGCCCTTCTGGATCTCGGTGAACGGCCCGACGAAGCAATCGTCGCCGAGCGTGCAGCCATAGAGATTGCAGGGCTCGACGATCTTGACGCGTTCGCCGAACGCGACGTCACGGACGCTAGCCTGATGCACGTCCGGCCGATTCACGAAACGACACCCAGCCGGCTCAGCCGCGGCGTGAAGCGCAGCGCGACCTCCTCGCCGGTCTCGATCGATTCATAGAGCGCCGAAATCAGCTCCAGGCTCTTGCGGCCCTCGAGCCCGTCGACCAGCGCCGCGCGCTGGTTCTCCAGGCAATCGACCACGTGATGATAGTAGGCCTGATGGCCGAAGCCGTAGACGTTGGGCGGGTTGACCGAGAACTTCTCCACCACGTCCTTGTCCGACGGCAGCTCATTGACGAAGCGCCAGTGCCGGATCTGGTTGACGGCGAAACCGGAAATCTCGACCGTGCCCTTTTCGCCGAGGATCGACAGCGAGCCCTCGAGATCGGTCGGACGCGCCGCGGTGGTCGCCTCGATGATGCCGAGCGCGCCGTTGCGGAACTTGAGCGTCGCGACCGCCGTGTCCTCGGTTTCGATGTGGGCGAGCGCCGTCGCCGCGCGTGCATGCACGCTGACGACGTCGCCGAAGAACCACTCCAGCATGTCGACATGGTGGCTGGCCTGATTGGTCAGCACGCCGCCGTCATAGGCCCAGGTGCCGCGCCAATCGTCCTGGTCGTAATAGGCCTGGTCGCGGCACCAGCGCACCCGCACGGTCCCCAGGATCAGCTTGCCGAAGCGGCCGGCATCGAGCGCCTCGCGCGCCTTGACCACCGGCACGTTGAAGCGGTTCTGCTTGACGATGAACATCTTGACGCCGGCCTCGTCGCAGGCCCGGATCATGTCGTCGGCGTCCTGCAGCCGCAGCGCCATCGGCTTCTCGACCACGACGTGCTTGCCGGCTTTGGCGCAGGCGATCACATGCGCGGGATGCAGCCCGCTCGGCGTCAAGACGGCAACCGCATCGATATCCTTGCGCGCCAGGAACTCGTCCATGTCGCAATGGGCCGGGACGCCGAACTTGCCGGCAACCGCATCGGCGCGCGCGCGAATCGGATCGCAGACCGCGACCAGGCTCGCCCCGGCGATGTGATTGCCACCCAGGAGATCGGAATGACGCTTGGCGATACGCCCGCATCCGAGCAGGCCAAATCTGATCATGCACAGGCCCTGTCTTGTCTCGTGGCCGACCGTTGCGGCCGGCCGAAGAGCCGAGGGAACAAGCGGCCTTGCGGCCACGCGGTAAGGTCCATTACCCGGAAAACTCGGGATTAGGCAAGGCCATGCGCCAAACCCGCCGCTAGGCTGGCGCCATCATCGCGTCCTAGCCTGCGCAACCGATCAGTCTCGAAATTTGCGGCCTCAAACCAGGACATTTGGCTCAGGCGCCCGACTTGTTGCAGCTCCAATAGATGTCGAGTCCGCAGTACCGCGGAATTGGCGAGGCAAGGAGCTGAGGACGCTTCCATCGTGTGAATGGGCGCTCCTGATCGGCGTTCTCGGGAGTGGCCTGAAAATTCGAAAATCCCGCACAGAGCGTCCGCAGAGACCTGGCCGAGATGAACTCGGTCGCCGGCGCGAGCGAACCGTCCTGCGTTTTATCATAGGCGCCCGTTTCGCCGTCGCGGAAGGTCCCCCGATAGCCTCCGAGTTCACGCATCATATAGCGGAGCGCTCGCTTCGGCTCGAGCACGAACTGCCGATAGGAGTAGGCGTAATAAACCATGCCGATGAGGCGTCCGCCCGGCACCAACAGCCGGCGGCAGGCCGCGATCGCGGCAGCAAGGTTGCCAGTATGATGCAGGCAGCCGATCGCGACGACCGCATCAAACGAATTGTCGGGAAGCGAGTTGCTGAGGATGCTGCCTTGAACGGCCCTGCCCTTCAGCCCGCTCTGCGCGATCCGGTGATTGACCATCGTGCACGGATTCGCAGCGATATCGAGGCCGGTGAAGTCCGCGCCGCTCTCCGCGATCTTCTGCGAGACGCTGCCGTAACCAAGCCCGATCTCGAGCACGCGCTTGCCGCGCATCGACTTCCAATCGATGTATTTCTCGAGATACGGATAGAACTGGAAATAATTCTCGTCGTAGCGACGCAGCGACTCCATCGAGGAATCGGTGATCCCCCACGCCCGCGCGGCCGCGGAGCCGCACAATTCGTCCCAGAACGCCGCATTGGCCGCGTCGATCGCCTGTTGAGTTTCAGTCATTGCGGCCCCTACCTGCTTCAGCCAAGGAATGTGTCCCGACGCATCCGACGCCGAATATCCGGTATTGCTCGTTCTGCCAACAACCAAAGCCCCGCGAGCTCCGAAGCGCGTCTGCTATCCCAACCGCTGGGCTTGGTAGCCTCGCCGCAGAATCTCGTCCCACCAAGGCCTATTATTAAGGTACCAATATACCGTCTTCCTGATGCCAGTTTCGAAACTCTCTTGCGGGTTCCAACCGAGGTCCCGCTCGATCTTGGATGGATCGATGGCATAGCGGCGATCATGACCCGGACGGTCCCTGACGAACGAGATCAGGCGCTTGTGCGCGCCCGCCTCGGCTCCCTTGGCCTGATCGAGCAGTGCACAGAGCAGTTCCACGACCTCGAGATTCGTTCGCTCGCTCCTGCCGCCAATATTGTAGGTGTCCCCCACTCTCCCGTGCTGAAGAACGCGGATCAACGCGTCCGCATGATCCTCGACATACAGCCAGTCACGGACGTGCTGACCGTCGCCGTAAACAGGCAGCGCCTCGTCGGCCAATCCCCGGATGATCATGTGAGGGATCAGCTTCTCGGGAAACTGAAAGGGTCCATAGTTGTTGGAGCAATTTGTCACTAGGGTCGGTAGTTCGTAGGTCTCGTGCCACGCACGTACGAGATGATCGGAAGCGGCCTTGCTGGCCGAATAAGGCGAATTCGGCGCGTAGGGGCTCGTCTCCACGAAATGGCCATCGATCCCCAGCGTGCCGAACACCTCGTCCGTCGAGACATGAACGAGCCGGAATGCGTCGCGCTCGGCAGGGTCCGACGCGCGCCAGTAGCGGAGGGACTCCTGCAGCAGCGTGAAGGTACCCACAACATTGGTCTGAATGAAATCGCTGGGAGCGTCGATCGAGCGATCGACATGGCTTTCCGCAGCAAGATGGATGACCGCCTGAGGCCGGTAATGATCGAACAACCTGCGCAAGTCCGGGCCGTTGCAGATATCCGTTTGCGAGATAACGTAGCGTTCGCTGCCGGCTGCCGACGGTACCGAGTGAAGGCTGGACGCGTAGGTCATCTTGTCAACATTGACAATCGAAGCGTCGGTGCAGGCCAGCAAACGGCGTATGACGGCAGAGCCAATGAAGCCGGCTCCCCCGGTGACAAAGATAGTTGCTCTGCTAGGCAGCACTGGCCCCGACCTCAGTTCGACGGCCTGGAATTTGCGAACAGATCATAGATCGACAGAAGATACTCGCCATAGCTGCTCTTCGCATTACGAAGTGCGGCGCTACGAAATGCCTCGAGCGAGATGTAGCCGAGCCTCAGCGCGATCTCTTCCGGACACGCAATCCGCAGGCCCTGGCGCTGCTCGAGAATTTGGACAAAATGACTCGCTTCGACCAGCGAGGCGTGCGTCCCGGTGTCCAGCCACGCGAAGCCGCGTCCCAAAACCTCGACATGCAGATCGCCGCGATTCATGTAGGCGCGATTGACGTCCGTGATTTCCAGTTCGCCTCTGGGCGAGGGCCTGATCGAGGACGCAATCTTCAGCACGTCGTTGTCGTAGAAGTACAGACCCGTCACCGCGAGATTGGATTTTGGCCGCCGCGGCTTCTCCTCGATCGAGATCGCCTTTCCATCCGCGTCGAGCTCGACGACACCGTAGTCCTGAGCGCGCTTGGCGACATAGCCGAAAATCGTGGCCCCCGAGACTCTCGCGGCGGCGCGCGCCAGCATTTCAGGGAGTCCATGACCGAAGAAGAGATTGTCGCCGAGGATCAAGGCGACGTTGTCGTCAGCGACGAAATCGCGCCCGACAATGAAGGCATCGGCAAGCCCGCGCGGATGATCCTGGCTGGCATACTCCAGCTTGAGGCCGAAATCCGAGCCGTCGCCCAACAATCGGCGAAACAATGGCTGATCCTGTGGCGTGGAGATAATCAGAATCTGGCGGATGCCGCTCAGCATCAAGGTCGACAGCGGATAATAGATCATCGGCTTGTCGAATATCGGCAGGAGCTGCTTCGAAACCACGGTCGTCACCGGGTAGAGGCGCGACCCGGTACCACCAGCAAGAATGATGCCCTTCATCCAATCCCGCCTGTGCAATTATCCCAATAGTCTATCAGAGGCCCGCGGTTCGGCAAACGCGCCGCCCGGTAACGGGCGCGTGGTGCCCCCGAAGGAGCAAGACGCATTTGCGCTCTTGGGCAGGAATAATAGAATGAAGCACAAGCATAATTCTTGTCGTCTTCCCTATGTCGTGCCATGTCCTTGACCCAAGAGGGGACATCGGTTGGCGATCGTGTAGGGATGGTCTGCCGATACGAAATCAACAGCGAACCAGTCCAAACGCACAGCCGATACGGCGGTAGATGAGAATGAACGATCGCGCTATTGAGCTGGAGCCTGGTTTCGGTTGGCGCCAGGCGAAACTTGCCCTGCTCGCTTATGCCCACATCGTGGTGTGCTGCATCTCGCTCTACTGCATCACGGTCACCGAATCCTTTCCAGGCATCATCGGCTTCGACAAGTCGCATCTTGCGGCTGCAATCGTGAATGTCCTGGCGTTCAGCCCGGTCGTGATCGTGTTCGCAATCGGTCGCTTCAGCTTCGGATACCTGGTCGGCTTCTACTTCTACGTCATGGTGCTTGGATATCTCTGGCTGATCGAATTTTCACTGCTTGATTACGATCACCGCCTGGCGCTCGTCTCGATCGTGCTGTCGGCATTTGCGTTCCTCGCCCCTGCGCTGCTCATCACCGCGCCCATGCGGCAAGTTGTCGTGATGCCGGAACGCGCCTTTCACATGATGCCGTCCGTTATCTTGCTCGTCTCAGCGGTCATCATCGGCGTCGGTTCTCTGTACAATCTCAAGCTTGTCGACCTCTCGGAGATGTACAAATACCGCGCGGAGGTGGCGCTACCGGGCGCCTTGCGATACGCGACCTGGATCGCCTCAAATGCGCTGCTGCCGCTCGCCTTTGCCTGCTTCGTTACCAGCAAGCGGTTCTGGCAGGCCGGCATCGCGCTGCTTCTGATGCTTCTGTTCTACCCGATCATGCTGACCAAGATGGCGCTGTTCGCGCCGGTCTGGCTGCTGTTTCTCGCGCTCATCTGCAAGCTGGCCGAGGCCAGGGTCGCTACGATCCTTTCGTTCTTCGTGCCCGTCCTGATTGGCGCGATCCTGTTCGGCCTGGTCAAGATTGGCCTGGTTCCTTTCAAGCCCGGGATGGTCTATTTCGGTACCGTCAACAACAGGATGATCGCCATCCCCTCGCTCGCCCTCGAGGTTTACAACAACTACTTCTCCGCGCACCCGCTGACCCATTTCTGCCAGATCAACGTGGTGAAGCTCGTGGTCCCGTGCGCCTACGACGAGCCGATATGGGCTGTGATGGCCAAAGCCTACGATCTCGGGGCCTTCAATGCTTCGCTGTTCGCCACCGAAGGAATCGCTTCGGTCGGCCTTGTGCTTGCCCCGCTGTCCGCGCTGGGCTGCGGCCTGATCATCGCACTCGGAAATCGCCTGTCGTCCGGCTTGCCGTCGCAATTCGTACTGCTATCCGCCGGGCTCCTGCCTCAAGTTCTCCTCAACGTACCGCTCTCGACAGCACTGCTGACCAACGGCACCGTGCTGCTCTTCCTGCTCTGGTACGTTACACCGCGGTCGGCCTTCGATCGGAAGACCGCATCGACCGCCACGCTAACCGAACATCTGCAAGAGGCGCACGCCGGCTAGCGCTCCGAACGCAGCGGCCACCGCTCTTCAACAGACCGCACCGGCTGCGAGGGCAGCCGGTACGCCTACGCGCGAATGATGTTGTCTGCCGGCTGCGGGAACTTGCCACGGCAGTCGACCAGCAGCGGAGCATGCGCGCCGAGCAGTTGATAGTCGAACTTGTCGTGATCGGTCGCGAGCAGGACACAGTCGAAGCGCCGCAGATTATCCTCGGTGAGCGCGACACTCGACAGGTCGAACGAATGCGCTCGCATTTTCGGGAAGGCGGGGACGTGCGGATCGCTGTAGGCGATCTTGGCGCCGAGATCGCGAAGCCTTTCCATCAGGAGGACCGAAGGCGATTCGCGAACGTCATCGACGTTCTTCTTGTAGGCGATCCCGAGAACCAGGATCGAGCTGCCGCTGATCGACTTGTGTCGCTGATTGAGGGCCAGCGAGATCTTCGACACCACGTAGTCCGGCATCGAGGAATTGATCTCACCGGCGAGCTCGATGAAACGCGTGTGCATCCCATATTCCCGCGCCTTCCAGGTCAGGTAGAACGGGTCGATCGGAATGCAGTGGCCGCCGATGCCGGGACCGGGATAGTACGGAACGAACCCGAACGGCTTGGTCGCCGCGGCGCGGATCACCTCGTGAATATCGATCCCCATCTTGTCGGCGACCATCTTCATTTCGTTGACGAGGCCGATGTTCACCGAACGATGGATGTTCTCCAGCAGCTTGGTCAACTCGGCGGCCTGCGTCGAGCTGACGGGAACGACCTTGTCGATCACCTGGCGATAGAGGGCGATACCGGCCTCGAGACAGGCGGGGGTGCAACCGCCGCAAACCTTCGGGATCGACCGGGTCGAAAAATTCTGGTTGCCGGGGTCTTCGCGTTCCGGCGAGAAGACGAGAAAGATGTCGCGGCCGACGGTGAAGCCGCACTTCTCGATACGCGGCTTCAGCTCCTCCTCGGTCGTGCCCGGATAGGTCGTGCTTTCGAGCGACAGCACCATCCCCCGGTGGAGATATGGCAGCAGCGACTCCGTCGTATTCAGCACGAAGCTGAGATCCGGCTCGCGATATTTGTTGAGCGGGGTCGGGACGCAGAGGATCAACGCGTCGACCTCTTTCGCACGCGAGAAATCCGTGGTCGGCTCGAAGCCGAGCTCGGTTGCTCCCTTGATGCTGTCGCTCGAAATATGTTCGATGTAGGAACGCCCGGCCCGAAGTGCATCGACCTTGGCCTGGTCGATATCAAAGCCAACAACCTTGTAACCGACCTCGCTGTAGCGAAGCATGAGCGGCAGGCCGACATAGCCCAAGCCCACGATGCCAATCTTGGCGGTCTTGCGGTCCAGCCTATCGATGAGTTCGGTATTCATGTCTAACGCTCATAGGTGTGTTGTGTGTTCAAATCAGCGTGCCGAAAAATCCGCAAGGTCGAGCGCCTTTGGCGACGGTTGCATAGACGCCCCGCCCCCCTCCGACAAGCCCCAAAAGCAGGGCCAGTCGTGGCCCTTGCCCCTGGCAGGAGCGGCTCTCAAGCCCGTCCACCCGCCGTTGCCGGCCACCCGTCCCACATCAAATAGTCGATCACGGAAAGGCCCGGAATGAAGGCCTCGTCCGGGCCATAGCGCAGGGGCACGAAACCCTGGTTTACCAGACGGATGCCGTGTTCCTGGAACAGGCCGTCCTGCTGATAGCCTCCGGCACCGCCGCCGGCAAGGTAAGCATCCCCGCCGACCGCTTTGACGAGCGATATCAGCAGTTCCGTCGCCTTGCCTGCATGCGGCAGCTCGGACTGCCGCTGAAATCTCGTCGCAAAGCCGAGGTGCTCCGCGATCGCCTTAATGGCCGCGATGTTGAATGCGGCGAGGTTCGTTTCATGCTGCTCGATCAGGGGCTGCAGCAGCGCCATCGCCTCGCCAAAGTGAGGCGCCTTGCCGTAACTTGCCCGCAGCGTCGCAATCATCTTGCGACGCCAGGGCCGGCCGTCGTCGATCTCCGCGGCATTGATGGGTGCCCCGAAGGGCAGCCGACGGACCGGACAGGTGGCCCAGCGCGCCTCGCCCTGGATCGCAATTCGTACCCTGTTCGACCACGAACCCATGCCGCCCGATCCCGAGCGCGGATAATCGACGGCATCGAGCAGCACGAACACGTCTGCTCGCCGGATCTTGTCAAAGTATCCGAGCCACGGAAAGAAGTTGGGTTGATGGATCGCAACGAGGCACCCCATCGCAAGACACTCGCTACAGCCGCGTATCGAAGAACGATTTGAGCCGGCGGAACCACCACAGCCCGGCCCAGAAGGCCGCCGCGCCAACCACTGCGAGATAACAGATCATCCAAAGGCTCGGCATCGCCCCGTCCACGACAGCCATGCGGTAGCACTCCGCGATGACATAGAACGGGTTGAATTGCAGAACGGGCCGAATGAAATCCGGATAGGACGACAGTGGGTAGAAGATCGGAGAGGCGAACAGCAGGACGGTGAGCACATTCGGCAGCGCCAGGGCGGTATCCCGCACAAAGACGTTCAGCGCGCCCAGGAATAATCCCAGCCCCGACACGAACAGGATGTGCAGGGCCACGATCAGCGGCAGCGCCAGATAACCCGGACCCGGCATCTCGCCTGAAACGACCTGCAAGGTGAATATGATGGCGAACGCGACGACGAGCGGCACGATCCCCATCAGGGCGCCCACCATCGGCAACAACTCCGACTTGAAGGCAATGTTCTTCACGACACCGGCATTTCCGACCACGGACGTCGTTGCCGCCGACAAGCCTTCACTGATCGCGAGCCACGGCCCGTAGCCGCTGAGCAGCCAGATCACGTACGGCAAGGCGCCGGTACGCCCTGGCAACCGTCCTGGAAAAACCACCGTGAACACGAACGTGAAAATGCACATCAGCATCAGCGGCGACAGCACCGCCCACACCAGGCCCAGCGCCGACCCCAGATAACGGTCGCCCAGCGTCATGCGGAACAAATTGTTCAGCATGCCGAGGTCTCGCCGATCAAAACCCGCCAGCATCATGTCTTGACATCCTCAAGGCGTCGCGCGGCGATCCGCGGAGGATAGAAGATCAGCGGACGCCCACCGACTTGCCCTTCCTCGTCGATGACCTCCAGCACGCGCGACGTGACTTCCCCGTCGCATCCCTGACCGAGAAGCGCAACATCGAAGCGATACAGATCGGCTCCCAGCACGAAGGGATCCATATTGATGGTGACCGTGAAGGGTCCCGACGCCGGCAGCGCCTTGCCCACCTCTCCAAGACGCCGCCGCCAGACCAGTCGTCCGTCGACCCGTGTCAGAACAAGCTCGAGATCATGCGTTGGCCGGGCCGGATCGATCCGGCCCCGCACCACGATCGCCAACGGCACCATCGCAAGCGCGGTCGCCTTGCATGCGTCTCCGCGTTGAATGATTTCGACGGCATCGAGCTGAAGCGGATGAAGCGGTGCGGCCCTACTCACCAAGCGCCCTTCAAACTTGCGCATCAGCTCCGCTTCATCCGCCTCGCGCACGGCGGCCTCATAGGCCTTGGTGACGACCTGGGGCGAGCCGTCCATGACGAGCCTGCCGCCGTCGAGCCAGAGGCATCGTGAGCACATTTCCACGATCGAACCCAAGCCGTGACTCACGACGATGACAATACGGCCGCTGGCCGCGACTTCCTGCATGCGCCGCGTCGCCTTGGCCGCGAAGAAGGCATCGCCGACCGAGAGCGTCTCGTCGATGACGAGAATGTCGGGATTGATGAACGCGCCCATCGAGAACGCGAGACGGGCCTTCATTCCCGAAGAATAGGTTCGCACCGGGCGATCGATGAATTCACCGAGTTCGGCGAACGCGATGATTTCATCGGCGACTTGATCGATCTGCTGACGGCTGCGGCCATGCACGGCAGCGTCGAGGAAAATGTTGTCGCGGCCGCTCATGTCCTCGCGCAACACTGCGCCCACGGTAAGCATCGCGTGCAGGTCGCCGTCGACCTCGACGGAGCCCGAGGTCGGCTCTGTCAGCCCCGCAATGATTGAAAGCAGCGTCGTCTTGCCGGCACCGTTGCGGCCGATGATGCCGACGCGTTCGCCCTCAGCCACCTCAAAGCTGATCTGGTCGAGCGCCTGCACATGACGCGTCGTGATTTCGCGCCTGCCGGTGCGCAGCGCCTCGATCAGCGACACGGGGCCGCCGCCATGGTCGGCAAGCGCAAACACTTTGCTGACGTCCTTCACCCGAATTGCCGCGCGCATCAACCGACCACTTTCCACTCGGCCGGCAGACTGAAACCGCGCCCGTCCACCCCCTCGACGCCGAGCTCGAGCCCGTTGCCGTCGAGCCAGCTGAAGCCGTCGAGGACAATCTTGACCGTCGAATTGTGTGGGTCCGGCATCACAAGGTGCATACTGATCTGATAGCTGCCTGGCGGCAGCGGTAGCGCCGGAATATCGACGCTGAACGCGTAGCGCCCCGGCTCTTCGCCGACAGGCGTGGTCCGGCGCGACATCAGCCCGGTCTCCCAGCCGTAGGCCGGCTGGAGGCGCTCGACCGCCACCACCACACCTACCTCCGCCCGGGCGAGGATCTCGACCTTGGCCTCAAGGCTGAAATCCGTTCCCGTCATGATCGTGCGCGGATAGACCGGCGCGCTCGCGAAGCGCGCGATGCCGTCCCGGTAGGTCGATTTAGCCTGCTCGCCGTAGAGATAGCGCCGCACGGCACGCTCTGCCGGCCCGGAAAAAACCACCTTGCCGCGGTCCAGCACGTGCGCCGTTTCGCACAGGCGCACAATCGCCGACCAATCGTGCGTCACGAGGACACCCGATGCCCCGCCTGAGACCCGTTCGCGCAATCGCCGCCAGCACTTCGACTGAAAATGCTGATCGCCGACCGCAAGCACCTCGTCGAGCAGATAGACTTCGTATTGCCCGGCGGTCGCGGTCGAGAAATAGAGCCGCGCGCTCATCCCGGCCGAATATGTCAGCACCGGATCCTCGAACCGATCTCCAAGTTCGGAGAAGTCGTGAATATCCAAGATCATTGCCGCGCGCTCGCCGGGCGAAAACCCATGCACGGTCAACAGCCGATCGGCGTATTGTCGCCCCGTGAGCTCCGGATTGCCAACGAGGCCTAGCTCATAGAGGCCCGACATGGCCCCGTGCACTGCGACCCGGCCGGAATCCGGCGCGTAAACGCCGCCGATGACCCGAAGCAGTGTCGACTTGCCGGCCCCGTTGCGGCCGAGCACCCCGAGGAACTGGCCTTTGGGCACATCGAAGCTGACGTCCTCCAGCGCCGTGAAATGAGGGACATCACCACGCAGTCCAAATGCCAGTCGCCAGGCGCTGCCGCCGTCGACAAGTGCAAAGCTCTTCGAGACACCCTGACAGGTGATCGCAACGGCCCGCGACATCATGCCTTCGTGCGCCGCCGGTGCCGACAATCAGCTGTAAAGTCAGTGAACGGGTGTTCAAACATTTTCGAGATCGAAGTACGCATTCATTTCTGTAGGCGGAGACCGCCTGCCGATTCGCTGTCCGATACACGTCCATTGGGGACGCCAAACGGCCGGCTCGTCGTCTAGCTCAAGGCGCAACCGAATCCAACGGCTATTGCGCAGGTCCGGGGTGGTTCTCACCGGCTCAACAGTTGCGGCCTTTCTTCTTGTCGATGCGAAAAGTCCAGCCTTGAATTTCCACGGTTAGATTGTCGTACATCTCGCCGTCGAACGCCCGGAACCGGCGTGCGAACTCGGCCTCCGAGATATCGGCTGGAATGCGACACGCGGCCAGGAAATCGGCGCGGGTATGTTTGGGCTGCCCCCAGGCCATGTCGGCCAAAGGTGGCATCGGTTGCTCGGCACAGATCAAGCGTGCGTTCGCCTCGATCAACCGAACTCCCGCGGCGTTTGCCAACCGGAGCAGCTCACCAGGCTTGATGGCTTCCGGCACGTCGAACAGCTCCGTCGCAACGATTGGACCCGCATCGACGCTCGCTGTCATCACATGCAGCGTCGCCCCGTAGCGGGTCGCCCCGGCGTAAACAGCAAAATGGTGCGGATCCCGTCCAGGAAACGCCGGCGACGCCGCGTGGAGATTATACGCCGGCCGCGACATGGATTTGAGCAGCGCCGCCGGAACAATCACCCCGGTGCCGAACGCCAGCAGCGTGGTGCGTTGATCGAACTCCACCTTTTCCAGATCGGCCAAGGCGCGAGCCACGACGACTTCGCAGCCGACCTCGGCCAGTATCGCATTCAGGCGAGCAAGATCATCTCCCTCGAAGACAGTTAGCAGAACAACCCGGTGCAGCACAGAAAATCCTTACTCGACCAGCAAGCGACACGATGAATGTTCGTCCAGCCCCGCCGATCACCGGATGTTCGGACGATCATGCGTGGCTGTGATCTCGTCGTACCAGCGACCCATCGCGCTCGCGTAGCCGTCAATGGCTCTTTGCAACCTCTCCCGCGGCGGCATGACTTCGGGGGTCCACCACTCCGGATGCGTAAGCACCTGCAGCCGCTCATCCGTCGCCTGCTCGAGCACGGTCTTGAGGCGCCGGTGGCGCCAGACGCCATTGCTATCCGATACATAGCCATAGCTTGCCCTCAGCGAGCGGCCATACGCGTTGACCATGCCGGCGATGATATCGTCCTCGAGTTCGGACGGATCGAGAATGCCGAACAGATGGAAACTGATCGCCAGGGGCTGCGAACCGAATTCACCGGCGATCAAATCGCGCTCACGGGTTATTGCCTGCAGCAAGGCCGGCCCTCGCAGCGTCTGTCCGTAATATGTCGGATCGAAATGCAGCGCGCGATGTCGTGCCCCAGCGACCTTATCCTGCGTACACACTGAGCCACGTCTGCCGACATCAGATTATAGTAGAGACACCTCGGAAACAGGAAATATGTCGCCTTGACGCCCTCCTCAGCTTCGATCTCCGCAAGTTTCAAGGCGCGATGCATCGAGGCGTCACAGTCGTGGCGCCAAAGGATCGTGCGGCTGGCACCGGCCGTCGAAAAATCAACGAACCGATAGGATGCCTTGGCGAGCCGAAGCAAATCCCGATAGCTTGCCTCGGTGAAGTCCACGAATTCCAGTTCATGCTGACGATCGGACAACATCGATAGTCAATCCTATCTGGTTCAGATCAGCCGGTTACGAAGAGAGCTCAAAACGAACTGCTTCGCGCTCTTCGTTGTGACGGTGCCGTCCAGCTCCAGATCCGTCAGCCTCAATAGCCCGTCGCCGGTCGCAATGACGGGATCGCCGGCCGCGGTATGGACGACCTGTCCGGGCACCGCAACAAATGGCTCGCGATGCGCCTCTACGCGCGCGCCCCAGACCAGAACTTTCGTATCGCCTTCGAGCATGGTGAAGGCGCCCTCAAATGGCCGTCCGGAAGCGCGAACAAGCCGCGAGATGGTCTGGGCAGACTGCGCCCAATCGATCCGCCCATCCGACGCGCGTCTCGGATAACATCGCAGACCAAGTTCCGGGCTGGTCGGCTGCGGTGCCAGGCTGAGATTACCTTGTGCCACGGTCCCGATCAGGTTCGAGAACTGAACCGGCACTTCAAGTCGCAGCCAGTCGTAGACATCGGCGATCGTGGTCTCGGCATCGATCGGAAGAAAGGACTTTGCAGCGACCGGTCCGGCATCCAGTCCGTCCGACATTTGATGGATCGTCAAACCGATACGTTCCTCACCGAGCAATATCGCCCAATTCGGACACGCATTGCCCTTGAAGCGAGGCAGATCACCCGGATGAGAATTGAAAATTCCATGGGTGAACTGGGCTCGGACAACCGGCGGTATCAGACCGACCCAATTCATCGAAATCGCGGCATCGCAGCGCGCATCCTGCAGCGCCGCGATTGTGTCTGGCTGGTCAAGTCGCGAACCGAGCAGGAAGCGGGCGCCGATGTCCGCAGCCCATCTCTCGTAGTCGGCTTCCTTCTTCAATTCATGGCCCGATGCCCGGCACGTGGCGACGATCGGAATGTCATGCCCAGCATCGTGGATTCGTCGCGCCGCCTCGAACAGCATCTCGGTTCGACCGATCACGCCGATCCTGAGCTTGCGGGTCACGACGCACCTCCGATCTCGGTGTCGCCGGACGATTGATCCCACGGGGCGGCAACTTCCGAGATTGTGAACGACTGGGCGCAGCGCAGACGGGCCAGGCACTGGTCGAGGAACCAGCCAGTTCCGGGTTGTGTTCTGCTGGCAGGACTCAGATCGCTTCGCCGCCACTGCGGAAGCGGTCTGCTCGACTTGAGCGCCTCATAGACCGCCACACCGTTCGAGTTCAGCCACGCATGCACCGGGTGAAAATTCAGGACCTTGAGACCCGGCGAGCGCAGCCATCCCGGCTCTGCCGACCACTTGTGTCCGGCGATCATGAACATGTTGTCCTGGAAGACATGCGGGATGCGGACGAGTTCGGCTCCGCCGGGGCTGTAGCGAAGCTTGTGCGGCCTGACGTCGCGCGTCAGAGGCAAATAGATCGAACAATCCACTTTGAAGCCGTAGGTATCAGCCATCAACTGAAGCAGCCGCTCCGACTGATGGAGCGAATGCGTCCGCACGACAGTTGCCGCGTCGAACCATCTCCGCATGGTCTGGAGCACTTCATCCGGAGTTGCCCCCTGCGTGCTGCCGGCGAGAAAATTTGGATGCACTCCGACTTCAAACAAAGGATTGCCCAGCAGCCGGGAAACCGCCGCGCTCTGATGGGTTGCAAACCAGGTTGCGCGGACGTTCGCCTCGATCACGCGCTCGGCAATGTCGTCGATCATCCAGTCCGGCGCCCAGTCGATATCGAATGTCAGAACCATCAGAGACTCTGAAAGCATCGAACAGCCTTGCATGTCGTCGCAGGTCTACTGTTTGGTCGCTTCGAGATAGATGCCGAAGCGATGCGGATCACCCTTCCAGCCATATCTCTTGATGCGAGCAACTGAAAATCCTCTCAAGGCACCTTGAATCTCATAGTCGCGGAAGTGATGAAAATGGATCGAGTCTCGATAGAGCTCGGCGCGTTCCGTCCAGATCAGGGTTGCCAGATAAAGCTTTCCCCCCGGCCTCAGCACGCGCGCCGCTTCGGTTATGGCCGTGTGGTGGTCGAGAACGTGATCGAGGCTGGTCAGGAACGCGACACAATCGAAAGTATCGCTGGCGAACGGAAGGAATTCGGCCATCCCGACGACCCGAAAGTGGTCGCGTCTGCCGAGCGACGGTTCGATCCCAAGATATTCGCAAGAGGCCGGAAACAAGCGGCGGCTCAAGTCCGGGTTGTCGCAACCGACGTCGAGTACAAGGCCCTGGGCTGTTGCGACGAGGCTTCGGGAGCGGAACAGATGGCGCCTATACCAATGGTCCTGCAACGGCGTATTTGGCTCGCCGACCGCGTTTTTGATCGCGCACAAGTATAGATACTGGTCAAAGGCGTTCTTTATCGATCCGATCGACAAGGTCTCGATCGGCAGATCGCAGAAATGTCGCGCAGCCTGCGGCAAGAGGACCGGCAACTTGTCCTCGATCGGAAACGATTCGCCTGCCCCCGTCGTTAGAGCCAATCCATTGAAATGAAGTGGCAGGCCGGAGTCGGGCGAAATGAGCATTTCATTGATTCGACCGAATTCGACGGCGCTGGCATGCCCTTCGGGGTAGTCAAACGTGGGATCGAAAAGATCTTCATTTTCGTCGATGACGACATCGCGCCAAGGCGCTCTCAGCCAATCCATGAGTGTTCAAGCTTTCTAGAACTGGCCCGCGCGCGATAGCCCGTCTCTGAGTCCGGTCGCCGGCGGCCCGAGCAATTGCACCATTCGGTCGATCGCGCCGACATAATCTTCAGGCTGCTTGTCGACGGTTTCGATCGTGAAACGATGATTCGACGCGCTCGCAATCATCTCTGCAATTTCCTGAAGCGACGCGACCTCGGGGCCGGCGACATTGATGGCATGAGACTCCTTGAGCTCCAACGCCGCGATAGTCGCCTGTGCTGCATCGTCGAGAAAGATCGGGTTGAGGCGTGGGCCGCAGGACTTGGCAAGGCGGATCGGCTCTCCGCGCGCAATGGCCCCCCTGATCCGGGCAATGAGAAATTCCCTACTTTGTCCTGGACCGTAGACAAAGAAATATCTGAGGCGTGAGACGACAAAATGCGGCTCAAAACAGCGCAGCAGCGTTTCAGCGGACACCTTCGCCTGAAGATAGAAGCCCAGCTCATTAGTCGGTCGAATGGGCGCATCCTCGTTCAATGCATGCGCGGATGGTCCATAGATTCCGCCGGAAGAGGCCAGGACGAATTGGCGAGCGCCATGACCGACCCCGTATTCCGCCAAGCGTGCGGCAGCGGCGATCGAAACCGCGGCTATCGCGCCTGTCTGCCGGGGAAACTCCTTCCAGCCGCCTGCTTGCGCAAGGTGAATGATTGCATCGATCCGACCGACCTGTTGCAGGTCAGATGAAAAATTACCCGACAGATCGGCTTCCACGATGCGCACATTGCTGGAACGCGCCAGCTGCGTTCCCGGCCTGATCAACGCCGTTACGGACGCTCCCCTGCCCTGCAGCAGGCTCAGCAGGCGGGAGCCAACGAACCCGGTTGCGCCCGTCAGCAGGACGTGGCGATCCGCCAGATCCAATCCGGAATGCCCGATATTCTGCGAAGCCATTCGCTCTTACTCTAGCGTCGCGGGAGGCCGGCCATGCCGATGCAGGTGGTCGTAAACCCGTTCATAGCGTTCGGCCAATACGTCCCTGGACCACCAGCGCTCCGCGTGCGCGCGGCTCGTGGCGCCGATGCGGGCGCGTTCGCCCGGATCGGCCACCAGGCCCCGCAGCACCTCGTAGATGGTTTCCTCCGACGCGTCGACGATCGGACACTCGGCAATGGCCTGGACGGCGGGCAGACCGCGTGCCTCGACCTTGTTGACCCGACCAACGACGGGACGCCCGAGCATCATGCCTTCGCGCGCAGTGGCGCCATAGCGGCCATAGTTGAGCTGATCGACGATGATGTCGGCTTGTGCGAGCATCCAACGATTGTCGGCGCTCGGCACGTCCTTGCGGAATAGCAACCGGACCGGATGCCCCTCCGCCTTCAGCCGATCGATCGCAGCAACGACCGCGCCGGTCCCCTTGACGTTGACGCCCTGGCGGGTGCGCATCTCATAATTGCCGACCGAGTGATAGATCAGGATTTCACCGTCGGCCTTGGGCTCGCGCCACAATTCGGGCACGGGAATTGTCCTCCCAAGTTCCGGGTCCCAGAACTCGGGATCGACAGCAAAGGTGAGCGGCTCGCGAAAAACAGCCGCCGCATCCCGGAAATCGAGCGGGGGATCGGTCTCGATGCAGATCAGATCCGCCAGTTGCCGGACCTTCCAGCCCCAGGCAGACATGCGATGATCGGAACAGATCTCGGGCCGCTCGCGCCAGGCGCATTTCGGGCACATTCCGGGGCTCCAGGCCTCGAAGCCCGTTTGCGTGATCAAGTCATGGCATCCCGTGATGCTGTAGGCGATCTTCGCGCCGCGTCGCTTCAGTTCCAGCACATCCCAAGGGATGCTGTCGTGATTTTTCGAGATGTCGTCATAGTTGTAGGGAAAGAACGACAGCGTCCCTACGCCGGCGAAATGAAACATGTCAAATCGCTCGGCCGCTTCCTGGAATCGCTCACGCAAGACCTGTTGCTGTTTGTTGGCGTCCGCTTCGAACAGGTTCCAATCGTGGCCGTGGAAATGCTGGGCGTAGTCGGAGTTCGGGTCAATGATCGCCATCGACACGGCATCCCAGCCACGCTTGCGCAACGAGCCGGCCAGAAAGTGAAAGTTGTAATAGCTCGGATTGACGAAGAGAACCGAACGGCGGCGGGGAACGGCAGGATCCCTCTCAGGCCGCGGAACGTCTCGAATCGGCTCCTCGCCATAAGGCGGATTGAGGGTGGGCGGCTGCCCCGCGGCTTCGATATGGTGCAGCGCCATCAGGCTTTTAGGGAAAGCAAGACCAAGCGCGATCATCAGCCGACGGCGGCGAACGTCAGGATTGGCCTGCTCCGGCCGGAATCCGAGGGGCCAGGCCGTTAAACTCCCTGCGCCACCGGTTGCTTGATCAGAGGTGATCAAGGTCCTCCACACCAATTCGTTGTCGCGCGTCGACGAAGCGATCAACGCGCGCACAGCGAGACAGCTCTTCTCCGACCAACGATCGTCGCGAGACTGGGGATCGCCGGATATGCACTCGGCCAGCTTCCACTCGAGGGCCGTATCCCGGGCCCACTCCCGTAATTCGGATTTGTTCGGTACAAGTGCAACCAGATCTGCCGGAAGGTCCGCTCTAACCTGGAGCAACGTAACCGAAGTCGACGCGCGGATCGGCAATAGCCGCAAGCGGCGAGACCTGGTGCCCACCATTCGGAACAGGACGGAAGCGTAAGTCCCACCAAACGGCTTCATACCCGTGATCACGGCATCTTTGGCGCGAAGGACGCGCATCGCGTCAACCTCTGCCTTCGACTCCGAACGTGCGGTCCGTAGGGTATCCTTCCACTTCTTCGCGCGGCGTACCACGTTGAACGGAATGGTAGTCATCAACGACTTCAAAACTGGCGACCTTTCGTGGGGCCGAGCGACCCTGCAAACATCTGGATTACAGATGGCCAGCCGGCTACTCCGGATCAAGGAGCTGATGTCCTCAGCCGGCACTTTAGGTGAGGCAAGTCGGTCGGCTCCGAGATCGGAAGATCAACTCGGCATCGGCGGTACAGCATCCGGGCGTTGGCGACGACTCAGCTCTACACACATCGATCCGACAATTTGTCTTTGTTGAGATCGCGCGGGAAATTGCTCGCGGCTCTGCTGGGATATCACCCGCGGTTCTCAACATGTGCACGCAACGCGTATTCAACGTTGATCAGCGACCAAATCAGCAGTCTGCGGTTCTCCCGGCCGTTGAGGTGATCATCGACCAGCTCCCTAATCGGCTTGGGATCGAGATAGCTATAGATCTTCGCCTGATCATCGAACAGGACGCTGCGGACGAAGTCGATGCTCTGACCCTTGAACCAGCTTGCGTCAGGACCAGAGAAGCCTTGCTTCTCGCGTTCCACGACTTCCTGGGGGATGTGCTGCTGCATCACGTTTCGCAACAGCATCTTGCCATCACGGGCCTTCTGAAAGTACCTGGCCGTTTTCCTGCCCAGCTCGTTTTCGTCCAAGGCCACGACTTCATCGAGCTTGCCGAGCTTCATCCGGACCGGAAGCTTCATGGCAAAGTCGACGAGATCGTTATCGAGGAACGGCACGCGCGTCTCGAGCGAATGCGCCATCGACAGCTTGTCTTCCATGGTCAACAAGCCATGGAGAAACGTCTTGGCTTCCAGATAGAGCGAATGATTGACGTAATCCTCCGGACGGGTCAGACGCTCGGCGTGCTGATTGAACATGTCCCTGAAGATATCGCGGGTCGATACGCCCTGCACGTCGCTCCAGACCGGAGCGAAGACACGCTTCAGCACATCGTTGGGCATCAGCCGTTGCCAGTACTCGTAGTACTTGTCGATGTACTCCTCGAAGCTCTGGTTGACGACCGCCCGGTAATAACGCCAGGGATAGCCGCCGAAGATCTCATCGCCGCCGGTTCCTGCAAGGACGACCTTGTTGAACTTGCTGGCGAGCTGAGCGACGTAGTAGTTCGGATAGCTCTGTCCAACGCGCGGCTCTTCCAGATGCCATGCCAGCTTCGGCAGCACGCGCTCCATGTCACCGGACTTGAGCACCATTTCGTAGTGTTCGGTACGAAACAGATACGACATTCGCTCCGACGCCGCGCGCTCGTCGTAGTAAAGCTCGATACCGGACACGGAGCTCAGGTCGAAGCCGCAGGTGAACGTGCGCATGTAGCTCAGTGACTGCGCCGCGATCGCTGTGACCGTGCCTGAGTCCATTCCGCCCGACAGATACGCGCCGATGTCCACGTCGGACACCAGTTGCCGCTTCACCGCCTGCTGAATCAGATGGTCGAGCTCATCCTGATAGTCCGCCTCCGACCGGGCGGTTTCCGGCTCATGAAAATTGTAATCCCAGTATCGCGTCGGTCGTGGCTGCGTTCCGGGCGCATCCTCAGACGATATGCTTAGATAGCAGCCTGCCGGAAGAATGCGGACACCCTTGAGCAGGGTCCGGTCCGTGAAGAAATTCTGGAATGTGAAGTATTCCAGCAAGCCCTCGGAATCGAGCTGCGCGTCGAAGTTTGGAGCGGCACGAAACGCCTTCGATTCCGATGCAAACAGCAACTGGTTGCCGCCGAACCAATAGTACAGCGGCTTGATCCCGTAGCGATCCCGGGCAAGCGTAAGCCTGCGTTCCTTGCGGTCCCACAGCGCGAAGGCGAACATGCCGTTGAAGCGCTGCAGGGCACCAAGCCCCCAAGTCGCGATCGCCTGCAGCAGGACTTCGGTATCGCTGGTCGACCTGAAGACATGTCCCTGCGCTTCGAGCTCGGCGCGGAGCTCCCGATAATTGTAGATCTCGCCATTGTACGAAATCACAGACCGGCCGTCGGCGGTATGCATCGGCTGCGCGCCGGTCGGGCTCAGATCGATGATCGCCAGCCGGCGATGCCCGAGACCGATCGAACCGTCGATCCAATGGCCTTCGCCGTCAGGGCCACGATGCGCGATCGCCTGCGTCATTGCACGCAGCACATCCGGCGACACCGGCCGCCCATCGAGGTTAAGAATGCCCGCGACGCCGCACATGTCTAAATCCGCTTGACCTCGGACCGCAGGGGTTTACTCAATGCCAGCCTTGGCGCGGCGCCGCTCGACTCCCGCGCGATGCCTCGACCGCCATTCGATCAGCATCTGCAGGCCTTCGCGCAAATCGATCTCGGCGGTGAAGCCGATTTCGTCGGCTGCACGCTTGGTGGAGCCGACTCGATTGCGCACGAACGTCGCATTGCTGCGCGGCGCATATTGGATCGGCTGGTTCGACCCGGTCAGCTGCAGCAGCATTTCCGCGAGTTCCTTGAGCGAGGTGCGCTCGCCCGTTCCGACATTGTAATAGCGCGCAACCGTATCGGCCGACATCGCGCAGATATTTGCGCGCGCGCAATCAAGCACCGACACAAAGTCGAACGCTTCCGAGCCATCTCCCAGGATCGTCGGCCCTTCGCCGCGATCGATCGCGTCGAGCATCTTCATGATAACCGCGATATAGGCGCCCTGATAGTCCTGCCTCGGCCCGTAGACGTTCATGTAGCGCAGGCCGACCGCGGGCAGGCCGTAGCGATGACAGAATGCGGTGGCCATCGCCTCACCGGCGATCTTGGTCGCTCCGTAGAAGTTCTTGTTGTTGAACGGATGATCCTCGGTCATCGGTTCTTCGATGGCGTCACCATAGACCGATGCCGACGACGAATAGACCAGACGTTTGATCCGGTTCGCGACGCAGGCTTCGAGCACGTTGAACGTGCCACGGATGTTGGTGTCGAACGCCGCTCGCGGAAATTCATGACATTGCAGCAGCCACAGCGCGGCAAAGTGGAACACGCCATCCTTGCCCTTCATCGCGGCATCGAGGATGTCGGATTGGCAGACATCGCCGCCCGCCTCGAATATCTTGACCCGTGGATCGCTGAGAATCCGGTCGAGATTCTCGAGGGAGCCGCGCGCGAAATTGTCGTAGATCACGATCTCGCCGACGTCGTGCTTCGCGAGCTGCTCGACTGCATGCGAGCCGATCAATCCGGCTCCGCCGATGACGAGGAACTTCTTGCCATTGACTTCCAAGGCTGACCTCTTGGACTGGAGTTTTACGCTTCACCGCGAGCGGACAATGTCGAGCTCGCGGCAAGGTTAAGATGAGTGTCGGACGCCGGGACGACCGCCGTGCTGCCCACAGGTGCGAACCCCGTCGGCTATGGTCTCAGCCTGCTGCATGCAGTGGGGCCTGGGCCCGCAGCAGCTCCGCGATCGCGAAAGCCGCCTGGCCCTCCCCGTAGTCTGTGATGTCGTTCCGCGCCAGATGCGCCGGTCCTTTCCAGAGCCGGTTCCAGCCGTTTTCGACCGTCTCGGTCCACTCGGTTTCATCACGCAGCGTCACGCACGGCACCCGATGAAAATAGGCTTCCTTCTGCAGGCCGCCGGAGTCCGTGTAGACGTCAGTGGCGTGATGCAGCAGCTTTGCCATGTCGAGATAGCCGACCGGGTCGATGATGCGCAGCCCGTCAAGGCTCACGCCCAGCCGCGAGGCCGCGGCGCGGGTGCGCGGATGCAACGGCAGCACCACGGTGCGCCCGCGCGACTGCTCCAGCAGGAATTGAACGACCTCGCGGAGCCGCTCCGGATCATCCGTATTCTCCGCGCGGTGCACGGTTGCGAGCGCGTATCGCTTCGTCTGCAACTGCAACTCGGTCAGGATCGTGGAGCTGCCCTCGGCCTTCTCCAGCGCGAACAGCGTAGCGTCGTACATCACGTCGCCGACGTGATGTACGCCCTTGACCACGCCCTCTGCTGCCAGATTCGCGATCGCCGTCGCCGTCGGGCAGAGGTGAAGCGTCGAGAGATGATCCGTCACGATGCGGTTCAGCTCTTCCGGCATCCGCCGGTTGAAGGAACGCAGCCCGGCTTCGACATGGGCAACCGGAATGTGGATCTTGGCCGCGGCGAGCGAACCGGCCAGCGTCGAATTGGTGTCGCCGTACACCACCACCCAATCCGGCTTTTCGGCAAGCAGGATCGGCTCGATTTCCATCAGCATCCGCCCGGTCATGTCGCCGTGACCACCGCCATTGATGTCCAGATGATGCTTCGGCTTCGGGATCGCCAGTTCCTCGAAGAACAGATCGGACATGTTGGCGTCGAAATGCTGCCCGGTGTGAATCATCACCTCCGCCAAGCCATCCGTTTCACGGATCGCCCGGCTGACCGCAGCGGCCTTGATGAACTGCGGTCGCGCGCCGACCACAGTGAGGATCTTGATCGACATCAGGAATACTTCGCGACGTCGGGCACGTGGGTCACGTGATTGCGCATGCAGCCGAGGATGCGGCGGCGGTTTTCCTGCGTCCAGGCGATGGTCCGCCTAAGGCCATCCTCATGCGCCACGCTTGCAACGAAGCCGAGCTTCTCGCGCGCCTTCGCCGGATCGCCGAAACGCTGGCCCGACCGGTCCCAGTCGCGTGCCGGCGTGAGCGCGATCGGGGTCTTGTTGCCGGTGATCGAATTCACCCGCTTCGCCAGTTCAAGAATGCTGGTCTCGACGCCCGAGGCGAGATTGTAGATCTCGCCGGGATCACCCGACAGGGCGCAAGCCATCAAGCCGCGCGCCATGTCCTCGACGAAGATGAAGTCGCGAGACGCGATTCCGCCATTCTCGACCGGCAGCGCTTCGTCGTGCAGCGCCTTCCAGATGAAGGTCGGGGTGACGTTCCGCCAAACCGTGTGAACGGTGCCGCGCCAGCGACCAGCACCCAGAATTTCGCCCGGTCCGTAGACGTTCTGGAACCGTGCTTTCACGAACGGCAGCTTGTAGCGGGTGAAATAGTAGTTGCCGTACATCTCGCCGATCAGCTTGGAGATCGAATACGGACTGTCGTGATACAGCGAGACCGGAGCATCCTCCTTTGTCGCCGAAGCGCCTTCGAAGGTCTTCTCGGCCACCGCACAGCCGGCTGCGGCATACACCACCTTCTGCAGCGAGCGGATGTCCTTGAGCCTTTCGAACAGCTTCAGGCTGGTCAGCGTGTTGTTGTCGTGATCCGCCATTGGATCTGCGATCGACGACTGGTTGCCGTGGAAGCACGCAAGATGGAAGGCAAAGTCGAGATCGTCGGGCAGTGCGGCAAGCACGGCATCGTCGGTGATCGGACGCGAGACGAACTGAATCCGCGGATCGGGCGGCACGTTCGAGGCGTCGGCCGACAGCAGATTGTCGACAACG
The DNA here is from genome assembly GCF_054055655.1 of Bradyrhizobium sp. USDA 4461. Taxonomy (NCBI): domain Bacteria; kingdom Pseudomonadati; phylum Pseudomonadota; class Alphaproteobacteria; order Hyphomicrobiales; family Nitrobacteraceae; genus Bradyrhizobium; species Bradyrhizobium sp. USDA 4461. The sequence continues at coordinate 5,301,905 of NZ_JBSRXM010000001.1, read as the reverse complement.
ATGACCTTGGTCGGCGCCTGCTCGAGCAACAGCCGCACGAGATTTGAGCCGACGAATCCGGCCCCGCCGACGACGAGAATGGTCGATCCATTAAAAGACTTCATGATCAGCTCTTGGGTGCTGCCAGGTGACTGTAAACGTCGCTCACGCCATGGGCGTCGTACCACGCAAGCAGACGACGAATGGTCTCATCGAAGGGCACCTTGGCCTGCCATCCGAGACGCTCGCGGGTCCGGCTTGGGTCCGGAACGACCGACGGTACGTCGTCGTCGCCCACCGGCACCACCTTCACGTCGGGATCGGCCGGCAGCCCAAGGTGGGCCCGCACGAGGTCGTAGATTTCCTTGATCGAGTGGCCGATCCCGCTCGAGACGTTAAAGACGCCGGTCGGCGCCTGCTCGGCCATCGCGAGGTCGACCGCAGCGAGGAAGTCGGACATATCGAGGAAGTCGCGCTGCGCGTCGCTGCAGAAGCAGCCCTGCCCGGCCTTCAGGCGCTTGTAGAAGGTCGGGATCGGACCGATCGCCAGACGGGGACCGGTCACGTTCGCAAGCCGCAACGACATGTAGGGCAGGCCGCTCATCGCCAGATACTGCTCGCCCGCAACCTTCGAGATTCCGTAGCTGGTGAACGGCCGCAGCGGGTGCTCGACCGGGATCGGCGTGGTTTCGGGCCGCCCGTAGCACAGCACGGTCTGAAAATTCAGGATCCGGCTCGCGCCGGCGGCACGTGCCGCGTCAATCACGTTCACGGTGCCATCGACGTTGGTTACGACGTCTTCCCGCCAATTCGCCGGATCCTTGTAGGACGCCGCCGAATGCACGACATGCGTCGGCCGGAACTTCTCGAACGCCGAGGTGACGAGATCCCGATCGGCGATCGAGCCCTCGATCAAGGTCAGGCCGGGAAGCGCGGGCACGACCTCGCGCTTGCCGGTGGCGAAATTGTCGATCACGAGGATCTCGTGGCCCTGCGGCAGCCAGTGTTCGATCAGGTTCGAGCCGAGGCAGCCCGCGCCGCCGGTGATGATGATGCGCATGTCGCTGTTCCGATCAGGTGCGGATTTCCGCACGCGCTTCCTTCAGGTGCGTATAGCCGCCGACGACTCCTTCCTTCTCCCAGCGCTCGACCGACAGCCGAGCGATCTCATCGAGCGAGGTGAATTCGACGGTACCGAAATCCTTGAATGTGCGTGACGGGTCGAGCAGGATCGAAGGCGCATCGTCCGGGCCGAGCGGCTTCACTTCCGGCTCCGGATAATCATTGATCTTCATCGCCCGCACCACGGAATCGTAGAGCTCCTTGATCGCGACATCCTTGCCCGACGAGAAGTGATAGGTGCCGCGGCCTACACCATCGGCGGCCTTGACGACGACGCGGGCAAGGTCGCCCGCGTAGCAGAAGTCGCGGCGCGCCGGAGTGACGAAGCACTTCTGTCCCTTGGCCAGACGTCCGTAGAAGATCGGCAGCGGTCCCGACACGTTGCGCGGCCCGATCACGTTGGCCAGGCGGAACGTCACCCATTCGACCCCGGAGAACTGCACGTAGTGCTCGCCGGCGGTCTTCGAGATCGCGTAGCTGGAATTGACCGGGTTAATCGGATGGTCGAGCGGAATCGGGGACTGCAGCGGCTTGGTGCCGTAGCAGAGCGCGGTCTGGAAGTAGATCAGGCGGGATACGCCGAAGGTCTTGCAGGCCTTCGCGATATTGGCGGTGCCGACCGCATTCACCAGCGCATCGCTGCTCCAGTCCTCGGGATCCTTGTAGGACGCCGCGGTATGGATGACGACCTCGGGCCGGAAATCCGAGAATAGCTGGTCGACCACCGCGGCGTTCGCGATCGTGTCCTCGACCAAGGTCAGATCTTCATGCTTGGTGAGGTTGTCGGCCCGACCGGTCGCATAATTGTCGATCGCAACCACCGTGTCGCCGCGCGACAGCAGCATGTCAATGACAGTCGATCCAACCTGCCCGGCACCGCCGGTCACAAAAATCTTCATAGCCACCATCCAGATTGAGAAGTTTAAGCCTTGACCATCGCACGGAACTCAGCCGCCCGGTCATGAAACCGTTGATGCCAGAGCTCCAGACTGAGGAGACCCCAGGTCTTTCGAGAGAAGCGGGATTGCCCGCCGAAGCTGGAGAGCACGACATCGCTGTTGAAGAACGGCCGATGCTTCGAACGCTGTTCGCCAAAGATGTCGAGCACGAAGTCCTTGAGCTCGCCGTCAAACCATTCCTTCAGCGGCACCGGGAAGCCCATCTTGTCTCGCCGCTGCAGCAGCAGATTGGGAAGTGTGTCGCGATAAGCGGTCTTCATGAGCTGCTTCATCTGACCGCCCATGAACTTCACGTCGGCCGGCACGGTCGCGAGAAACTCCACCAGCGGATGATCCAGCAGCGGCACGCGGCTCTCCAGGCCGTGCGCCATGCTCATCCGATCCTCGACGTGAAGCAGCGCCGGCAACAGGCACTTGAAGTCGAAGTGCGTCATCTTGTCGAAATAGGCTTCCTTCCGCACATTGTCCTGGTTGTTGAAGATCGCGCGGAAGGAGTCGAACACCGCCTCCTTGTTCAGCGCACTCCAATCGACCTCACCGACCATGTCGGTCGAACGATCGACTAGGCGGAAGTACCTCCGATCAAGATCCTCGAACAGGCCGGCGCGCCAGAATTCCTTGATCATCGGCTTGTATTCGCGCAGCAGGCCGAGATTGGGCACGATCGACTCGATCGTCACCACGTAGTGGCCGCTCTGGTAGGTACCATCGATCGCCGCCTTGATGCATTGCTCGAAGTAGGCGACCAGATACCGCGCATAGCCGCCAAGCAGCTCGTCGCCGCCCTGCCCGCCGAGCACGACCTTGACGTTCTTGGCCGCGAGCGCGGACACCATGTATTGCGGAAACGAACCCGGCCCGGCGACCGGAAAATCCAGATGGTAGATCACGTCGCCGATGCTGTCGCGGAAATCGGCCGCGGTGATGTCGACCATGTGGAGCGACATGTCCGCCAGATCGGTCACCGTCTTGGCGTAGCCGCTCTCGTCATAGCCTGGAAATTCGAGAAAGCGGCCGTGGAATGCGTCACGGCTGCGGTGATCCAGCTTGGAGGCCATCAGCGCGACGAGGCTGGAGTCGAGACCGCCCGAGACGTAACCGCCGACCGGAACGTCGGAGCGCAAATGCACCTGCATCGAGTCGGACAGCAGTTCGGTGAAGCGCCGCTCGAAGTAGCTCGGACTGCGATCGAAATCGACATCGTACTGCACGTCCCAGTAGCGGGACGTCACGACGTCGCCGCCTTCGAGCCGAAGCAGATGGCCGGGCAGCAGCGCCGATATTCCCTTGAACAGGGTCTTCTTGCCGATCGTGTACTGGAACGTGAGATACTCGCTCAGCGCATCGGCGTCGGTTTGGATGTCGCTCAGGAACGGCAGCAGCGCCTTGGCCTCCGACGCGAAGTAGAAGACCCCCTGTTGCACCGTGTAGTAGAACGGCTTGATCCCGAAGCGATCGCGCGCGGCAAACAGCTTCTTGTTCCTATTATCCCAGATCGCGAAGGCGAACATCCCGCGCAGATGATCGACGCAGCGCTCGCCCCATTTGGCGTAGGCGGCGAGGATCACCTCGGTGTCCGAATGGGATTGGAACGTCCAGCCGTCCGCGAGTTGCTCGCGAAGCTCGATGAAGTTGTAGATTTCCCCGTTGTAGGAAATCACGGTGCCGTTGGCCCCCTTCATCGGCTGGGCGCCGGCAGGCGACAAATCGATGATCGCAAGCCGGCGGTGCACCAGCCCGACGCTTCCGCCGTCATCGCTCCATTGCCCCAAGCCATCTGGCCCGCGATGAGCGATCAGGCTGCTCATCGCATTGAGCGACGCGACGCGCCTTGCGACGGAATGACCGGACAGAGATGCAAATCCTGCAATGCCACACATGAATTCAGAGAACCTCGATATTCAAGATCGCTGCAAAGACACTAAAGCTATCCGCGAATTCTGCGCGCGAGTGACAGCATCTGGCGGACAAGCGTAACGACAACTGTGTGAACGAAATTGGGTAGCAACCTGATTTCCTTCACATCCTCGATGTGATGCTGATGCGCGCGAAGAACGGCGCGGGTAAACGATTCCCGCAAGGAAAGCTCGTCTGTTACCGCACCGGTTGAGGTGCCGCAATCGGGGAGTGACCGCCCCTTCCTGCCCGCAGCATCACGGACTTCCGCTAGCAGACCTGCCACGAAATTCCCATAGCGGAACTTCGGGTTCTCGACCAAAGCGCGGTAACATGCCTCGATCCGCGCCATATTGGCGTCCTGGTCCTGCATCTGCTCATAGACGTCTTCGGCATTCGAGCAATCAGGCGCGAGCGCGATGTAGTGCTCTCCCGCCTTCAGGGCACCGGCGTAATTGCCTGGCGTCAGTATCTGACAGGACCGCGCGATCGCCGCCTCGAACAGCCGCGGACCCGCCGCGGTATAGACATTCCTCATGTCCTGGCCGGGAAAGCAGGCCTGCTCAAGTTCCTCGAAGCTGGCCGCCGGATTACGCTGCAGCCGCCGCTCGACGCATTCCCTGATTTCCCCTCTGGCGTCCAGGAGCGAACTTCCGCTCTCGCAGCCCAGGGTGAACTTGCTGTTGCCCAGGAACCGGAGCCAGGCGTCGCCGACGAGCGCGTCGCGCGCCTGTGTCGAGATATCGAGCTTCAGCCGGCGATCGGTCATGCTGGAGCGGAAGCGGTCACCCAATTCGGTCTTCAGCTGGCCAATTCTTCCGAAATAGGCCGGCAGCGCCCTGGCCCGATAGCCGACGTCGATCTCCCGGTCCCCGAACGGTACCGCAAAGCGCTGCATCAGGCCGATGTCGGCGTCGTCGACGTATCCGGTAAGCGCCTCGAGCACCCGGGCATGCTTTCGCGCGCGAGGATAAAACTCCGCATGTTGATCGTAGCAGACGGAATAGATGAGATCGACTTTCCAGTCCGAGAGCCAGTTGTCGAGTATCTCGGCATGGTCGTATTCGTCCTGGGGCAGCGCCACCTTGATCGCATCCGATTTCGCGACGAAGTCGTAGGCATCGAGGATCCGGTCCAGCCACAGCGATTTCGGCCTCGCCCACCTCCAGCACAGAAAGGTGGTGTCGAGAATGATCGCGTCGAAGACCTGCTCGCGGAGGCGCGCAGTGACGGGTTGGCGTGCGCTATGCAGCGTATATTCGTGCTGAGGAGCATATTTGACGAGTGCGAACGCGTGATTGATCGACGTACGCCGCGCCGAGCCAAGATCGTCGAGTTCGTGCAGGATAAGGATGCGCACGATCGAAGATTAACCCTGCACCCGGCACCGTGGGACGGCAACTGTCACGCATCAATCCCGATCAGCCGACGAATTCTCGTGTGGCGCAACACGATCCGTTTCGCCCAACGACGGAGCGGCCCCGGCGTCAAACGCGCCACGTGGATGACGCCATTCGCTGCAACGACCTTCGCGATGACGACCAGACGGTGGCGCACCATCTGCTTCGCCTTCCGCATCACCTTCTGCACAAACTCCCGGCGTCGCGCGCGGCGCTTTTCGCGCTCGAGCAACGTGACAAGCTCCCCTTCGGCATAACACCGCTTCGTTGCCGCCATTTCGGGCTGATACCGACGGTCGATAGCGCGATCGACCTGACGGACCATTGCATCGAAGCTGTTGTCGGGATTGAGCGCAACCTCACGATAGGCCCGATCAACAATCTCCTGCGCCCGTACCGGATCGCGCAGCACCTCGATGACCTCGGCCATGTTGGAATGATCCTTTTTCAGCGGCACATAGTGTCGCCAGGGCTCAAGCCTGCCGGAATAGGTGCCCTCGTACAGGATCATCAATGTCCGCAGCGCTGCCGCCTCGAAGCATCGCGGCGAGATGACGGCAAGAATGACGCGATTGTCCTCATCCTTGAAATAGAGATCGCGCAGCGTTTCAAAGCTCGCCGACGGATCGCGGGCCAGATGTTGATCCACATTGCGCTGAATCTCGCCGGTGAAGTCGCAGACGCTGGCGCCACTTTCGGTGCCGAGGACGGCCTTGCAGTTGGCAAGGAAATTGATCCAGTTCTCGCCGTAGATGCGGTCTTCCTCGCGCGTGGACATGTCGCAGGTCAGTCCGTACGGGGCGGCATCCGCCTCAAACCGACCGGCTATCAGCCATTTCTCCTGGGCGAAGCTCCCCAGCCAGTCGGGAACCTTTCGCGCACGGTAGCCGACATCGATGGAACGATCCTCGAGACGCGGCACCTTCCTGTCGAGCAATTCGCCCGGCACGTAGCCGGTGAGCACGGTTTCCCGGACGACATTCGGCAGCCGATCCTGCGGATAGTAGTCGTCCATGATCTCCTGCGGGACGACACTGAACAGGATATGGATGCCGAGCTGCCGGAATGCGGCCATCGTGTCGTTGATCCAGCGATACTCGTCCTGGATGAAGGCTGCCTTCAACCCCTTGAACCTGCAGATGGCTGCCCGCAGATTGGGACCAATATAGGTGTCCATGCAGGCGACGAGAGAATAGTGGATGATGACACCGTCAAACCGGTCGAGCTCAAGCAGGCTGGAGACGTCGCCCCGCGAGTTGAAGATCTGGATCGAGTGCCTGGAGAACTCCTTCAGGCCCATGACGTGGTCGATAATCGTGGAGGCGCTGCCCGGCATGAAATCGCAGAGCAGCAGAAAGTTGAGACGCTTGAGATTGGGCGCGTCGACCGCAGTGAGCGGAGAGACCGGATGGGTGACTGGAATCATCTGGACTAACTGAAGGTTGGTTTGAAAAAACGCTGACCTAGTGCTTCTGTTTGAGAAGGCCGTCAATTTCAACGTAAGCTTCGCCGGATCGCGGGCACTTCAGATCGTTGCCGAGCCGCTCGCCGGCCCTGCTCATCCAGCCGATCCGTCTTGCGGGATTTCCCGCCATCAATGCAAACGCAGCAACATCCTTCGTGATCACCGAACCGGCCCCGATGAAGCAGTATTCGCCGAGCGAATGCCCACAGACAATCGTCGCATTGGCGCCGATGCTGACGCCGCGCCCGATCGGCGTCTTGCGAAACTCATCCTTCCGCGACACATCGGCGCGCGGATTGTTGACGTTGGTGAAGACGCAGCTCGGGCCGCAAAATACGTCGTCCGCAAGCTCCACGCCATCATAGATCGAGACGTTGTTCTGGATCTTGCAGCCATTTCCGATCCTGACGTTCGGACCGATCATCACGTTCTGGCCGATCGAGCAATTCTCGCCAATCACCGTGCGCGACAGAATGTGACAAAAGTGCCAGACCTTGGTGCCGCGTCCGAGCACAGCGCCATCGTCGACGTAGCTCGATTGATGGATCAATACGCCCGGGAAGCGCGGATCCTCGCGCATCTCGCTCATTTGTGCATCGCCTTCTGGGCAAAGGCGTGAACGCCATTGCTCCGAACGATCGGTGCATGGCGGAACGTGGACACGATATCGATCGAGGGACGGACTTCGTCCAGCCTGAATCCGCGGCCGGCAATGATCTCCTCATAGCTTCGCGTGTGGAGATCGGTGAACCCTTCGGAGAACTCGACCTCTTCGCCATCGACGGTGATGGAGCGGAAGGTCGTCTTCTTGCCCTTTACGCTCTCCGGCAGGTCGTTGCGGTCGAGCGACAGGAACCAGCTGACGTCGGCGCGCTCGCACTCCAGCGAGCCTGCCGCCCGCTCCGCCTCGCGCAAGTGCGCCTCGTTGCGGCTGGCCGGTCCGAACACGAAGCTCAACATGTCGAAGAAGTGCACCCCGATGTTGGTCGCCACGCCACCGGACCGGTCTTCAGCGCCCTTCCAGGAGGCGTGATACCAGCGCCCGCGCGAGGTGATGTAGGTGAGCTCGACCTTGTGGCGCTTCTGCGAGTTGGCGAAGCGGTCGCGAAGCGCGATGATCGCCGGATGCAGGCGCAATTGCAGAATGGTGGAGATCCGCCGGCCGGTGTCGCGCTCGATGGCTGCCAATCCGTCGATGTCGCCGGGATTGAGCACCAGCGGCTTTTCGCAGATCGCATCGACCCCGGCGCGGAGCGCAAACCGGCAGTGCGCGTCGTGAAGGTAGTTCGGCGAGCAGATCGTCATGTAGTCGAGCTTCTTGCCGTCGCGCTGCAACGCGCCGACATGGCGATCGAACAACTCGAATTCGGTAAAGAACTCGGCGTCGGGGAAATGGCTGTCCATGATTCCGACGGAGTCGTTGGGATCGTAGGCCACCGCGAGCTTGCCGCCGGTATCGGCCATCGCCCGCATGTGCCGTGGCGCGATGTAGCCGGCTGCACCGATCAGCGCATAATTGGTCATGAAATCTCCCTCTTCGAACTCTTGGCTTGCTTCAGGCAAGCTACCGCACTCGGGGTGAATCGCGCGTCACACCCGAGCAAAAAACTCCAATACGCCCCGCAAGGCGGCAGACGCGCTCAAGCCGCGGCGATCAGATCCGCCCCGACAAGAACGCGGACCTTGCGGCCCAACAGGTTCAACAGAACGGCCACGCGATGGTGATCGCTGGCGTCCTCCACAAGCGCAAGACTGTCGACGAATGCACCCTCGACAATGCGAACCGCATCGCCAGGCGAGAACGCCGGCCTGCGCGCAAGGGCGATGAATCCGGCCTCGTCCTCGCGCGATTTCAGCGCATCGATAACGGCATTTTCAACTGCCGCGGGCCGATCGCCGACGCAGACGAGATGTGAAACGCCGAGCGTCGATTGAATGGCGCGCCAGCGCTGTGCCGCGACATCGATCGCGACAAACAGATAGCGCGGGAATAGCGGCCGGGCGACGAGCTCGATCTTCCGCGCATGACTGCGGCGCCGCTGATAACGCGGAAGGTAGGTGGAGAACCCCTGTCGCACGAGGCCGGCCGCCGCTTTTGCTTCGGCATTGACTTGTGTCTGCACGACATACCAGCGGGACCCGGGCTGCATCGCCATCACGCTCCCTGCGGCTGCTTGGGACGCAAGCCCAGTAGCTCCGGCGCGAGCACCTTGTCTGCGCCGAAATTGCCAACCGCCTGGTCGAAGACGGTTCGAGCGGCCGTCAAATGGGTCACCACCACCGCATCGAACGGCTCGTCCACCAGCGCATAGGAGGAGACCACCTTGACCCCGATGAAGCGGGTCGCTGTCGCATCGGGATCAACGATGGCAAGCACCGAAATCGGCCCATCGACCGCACACAGGATCGCGATCTCGCAGAGGTCCGATTGTCCGGCGAGCACGACCCGCCTGAAGCCACGCGCCTGCGCGCGTTCAAACAGCCGGCCGTATTCCTCCTTCGCCTTGCGGAACAGCGAAAAGGAGTCCGTGAGGAACTGGACGGTCAGTCGCGATTTCTCGGAGAAGCCCTGCGGGGTGAGATAGTAGGCATAGCGCCGCGCCGGCGCCGAGCCGACCTTGACGAAGCCCTTCTTGATCGCCCGCTTCAGGTAGGCATTGACTAGGCCGAGCGCGACGCCCAATTCGGCCGCGATGTGCCGCTGCGATTGCGCACCATCCGCCTCGAGCGAGGTGAGCAAGCCGAGCACCAGCCGGTCGCTGTCATTCTCATCCGTCGGCAGAGTGCTTGCCATCACGCCTGTCCCCACTGGAGCAGGCTGATACCGCGTTCACTCGATGAACGTCAAGCAAATTCGTTCATGCCATGAACGCTTCAACCAATTGATTACAAAGGGATTTACATCTGACACATGTGACGCGATGGTCACACTTCAGGCCTTATCGGGCAACTCGGCCAAGTATTGCGCCGCGAGCGTTGAATAGCTGTACCGCCGCGCCACGGCCACCCGATCGGCCCGCGGACGCGCCGGGTCGTCGAGGGCAGCGCGCAGGGATGCGGCAAGCGCGTCGGCATCATCAGGCGCGCATCGCGCGGTCACCAGATCCTCGAGCCCGGTCAGCGCCCGCTCCTCACAGGCAATGACACTGCGCGGTGCGAACAGGCAGTAGTCGAACAGCTTGTTCGGGCTGATGCCGTGGTGATAGAGCGCGTTGTTGTGGAAGGCGACCACCGCGCAATCGGACGCGTGCAGCATGCTGTGCACGACCGCCCGATCGACCTCATCGTGAAACTCCACATTGGCGAGCGCAGCCGCCCGCTGTTTCAGCGCCTCCTTCGAGGTGCCGGAACCGATCATCACGAAATGGATCTCGGGGTTTGATTTACCGAGGATCGAAGCGGCGTCGAGAATGGCCTCCACGGCGTTCGGCGGGCCCATGCCGCCGGCGTAAAGCACGACGCGCCTGCCCCGCTGGTGCAGCAGATTGATGCGGTCGACCAGGGGATGGCCGAGAGCCTCGATGGTCAGCGCGCTCTGAATTTCGCCGTCGGAAACTCCGTTGGGGATCCACAGGAACTTGCCCGCGGGCAAGCCACGCGCCCGCATATGAGCTTCCGCTCCGGCCAACAGGCAGATCACGCGATCCGCCGTACGATAGGCGGCGCGCTCCTTCCAGCCGAGCACCTTCATCAGCGGATGCCATGCCGGCGTCATGCCAAGCGCGACGATGCTTTCCGGCCAGAGGTCGCGGACCTCGAGCCAGAACCGCGTCCCGAATTGTCGCGCGACTTGACCGGCCGCTGAGACGAAGAACAGATGCGGGCTCGACGCAATCATCAGGTCCGGCTCGCCGAACTGCGCCGCGATTGCAGATGCCGCCGAACGGAAAGCCGGCGCAAAGCTCAGATTGTTCCGCAGCCGTCCCAGGCTGCCATGGCCATAGCGCGGCGTGTCGAGAAACCAGAAGTCGACGTCATTGATCCGCTGCGGCCCCGGAACGCGCGGCTGCCTGTGCAGGTGGTGAAAGGCGGCGCTGACGATCACCACCCGGTGCCCCATCTTGCCCCAGGCGTCTGCCAGCCAGAACGGACGATAGTGACGCCCGAGGCCAGGGCCTCCGGCAAAGGGATGCAGCAGCCAGATGTTCATGCCGCCGCCCCGAGCGAACCAAGTCGCCGGTAGAGCTCGATGAGTTCCGCCGCGTCGTGCTGCCAGTTGAAATTCCGGGTCACCGCGGCCCGTCCCGCCAGTCCCATTCCGATCGCGAGCTGCCGGTCGTCCGCGAGCCTGGACAGGCAGTCCAGCAGCGCCGCGCGATCGTCGAGCGACACGACGAATCCGCACCCGGCCGCCTCCACGATCTCCTTGGATTTCGGCAGATCACTTGAAATGACAGGTAGGCCGGCAGCCATATATTCAAACAGCTTGGTTGGAAGTGAGAGCAAATAATTCGGTTCAGGCAATAGCAGGTTGAGGCCGATGAGACTCTCGTTCAGCAGCTTCGCGATCTCACCACGTCCCAGCCTGCCCCTGTATGACACGTCGGCAGTTGATTTCTCAAGCCAGGCTTGTTCCTCGCGACCGATTGTTCCCGCCAGCACCAGCGGCAGACGCACCGCGGCACATGCTTCAACCATTTCGACCAGCCCGCGATCGAAGCTGGTGCGGCCAACGTAGACCGCCTGGCGTCGCCGTTGTGTCGTCGGCCCAGGCTCAATGAATTCGTCCAGTCGCACGGTGTTGCGCACCAGCATGACGGCAGCACCATAGCTGCGAAAGCGATCGGCAATAGCCGGCGTCGCCGCGACGATGGCGTTGAAACGGCTGGCGGCGTAGCGTTCCGCCAATTCCATTCCGCGCGAGACGAGCGGCCGCATCCAGGGCCAGATCCACCGCTTGGAATAGATGTCCGCGGGCACATCCTCGTGGACGTCGTAGACCACCTTGCAGTTTCGGCTCTTGAGCCGCAGCGCGAACGGGATCAGCTCCGGATCGTGGAATTGCACGACGTCTGCGCTGGCCGCCCGCGCGAGGGCAAAGGCCGCTCGGCCCGTGACCCACGGGCGCTTCCAGCGGGCAGCCGGCGGCATCTCGATCAATCTGAAATCGATGCGGCCCGGATCGCTCGGGCAAGGTGACCGTGCCACGACGGTCACGTCGTGGCCGGCTTCGGAGAGGCTGCGCGCTTCCTTCTCAACGATTCGAATGTCATCGGCCGCATGGACACTCGACAACATGCAAATCTTCATGGAGATCCGACCCGGAAGCGTTCACCCCAAAGCGCGACGCAATAAAGCCGCCAGCGCATTCCAAGATCGAGCCGGTGGAATTTCTTCTTCACCGCAGCCATGTCGGCGTAGCGGGCAAGCAGGGCGCTGCCGACAACCTTTTCATACATCGCCGGCGAGTGTCGGCTGAGCCAGAGCCGGTCGGGTGCTGCAAAGCCGATCTTGTCCTTGCGCCAGGAGATGCTGGCCGGAAGCGCGTCCTGCATCGCTGCACGGAGCGGCCATTTCGTCCAGCCCTTGTTCAATTTGATGCGCGTCGGCAGGCTCAACGCAAACTCGACAAAGCGGTAATCGAGGAACGGCAACCGGGTCTCGATACCAAACCGCATCGAGTTCTTGTCCTCGAAACGCAGCAGCATCGGCAGGTTGGTTTCGGTGATCTCCAGCACCTGCATTTGCTGCGCATCTCTCGTCTCTCGCGCAAAACGGCGAAGACATTCCGGCAGTTCCGGGCTCTTCAGGAAGGCGTATTGCCAGCGGTAATATGCGTTCCGCAGCGCCGCCGAGCTGGCGCCAAACAGGTACATCAGCAACCGTTGAGCCGAAACGCCGGCCTGCGTGGCCGCGCTAAAGGCGGACAAGAATCCCCCGACGCCGGAGCGAGCCAGCTGGTCGCGCAGCCAGGCCGCATAATAGCGGTGATAGCCCAGCAGCGTCTCGTCACCGCCCTGACCGTCGAGCAGCACGATGACGCCGTTGGCGCGCGCGGTCTTCATCACCTCGTATTGCATCATGATCGAGGGGCCGCCGAACGGCTCTTCCTGCACCTCGAGCAGGGCCTCCGCGGTCGACGCGAAATCCTGATAGCTCGGCTTGGTACGCAACCAGTTCAGCTCGGCCTTTGCGACGACGTCGGCCGCGTATGCCTCCTCGTTGTTCTCCGCCTGCTCGCTGACCGCCGTGATGGCAAAGAAGCGATCGTTGGAGGATGAGGCATAGCGCCGGGCCGCCAGCGTCGCGACGCTGGAACTGTCCAGTCCGCCCGACAGGCAGGTACCGACCCGAACGTCCGAGCGCAAACGCAGACGCGTCGCGTCATCGAGCAGCTCCGCCAGCGAGCTGGCGGCTTGCTGCTCGTCGGCCACGGCCGAACGCGGCGCCAGCGAATAATAGCGCTCGATCTTGATCCGGCCCGTTGCCAGATCGACGCGCATCTTGTGTCCAGGGGCCAGCTTCTCGATACCCTTGAAGAAGGTCCGATCGGTATGGTCGCTGAGGCCGCAGACGAGAAAGTCCCTGACAAGTTCGTCGTCGGCGACGGCGCGCCCGATCAACGGCAGCAACTGGCGAATCTCCGAACCGAAGGCGAACTGGTTTGCCGTGTCGACAAAGTAGAAGGGCTTCACACCGAAGCGATCACGCGCGCAGAACAGCGTATTGTCACGCTCGTCATGAATCGCAAACGACCACATGCCGTTGAAATGCTCGAGGCAGCTTTCGCCCCAATGGACATAGGCCGTGAGCAAGACCTCGGTGTCCGACGCCGTGTGGAAGACGTGGCCGAGCGCTTCAAGCTCTGCGCGCAGTTCGAGATAATTGTAGATCTCGCCATTGTAGGTGATCCAGATCGGCAGCAGCCTGTCGCGCATCGGCTGCGCGCCGTCGTCGGTCAAATCGATGATGGCCAGTCGCCGGTGCCCCAGCCCGACCTTGCCATTGACCCTGACCCCGCGCCCGTCCGGCCCGCGGTGAGCGACCAGATCGGTCAGTCGATCGACTTGGTCAGCATCAACGAGCCCGTTCTTGGCGACTAGGCCGAATATGCCGCACACGTGGGACTAACCTGCATGGTCTGGGTTTCGTGGACAATTCGACAGGACGCGCATTCCGGCCGCTGCGGCACGACATCCGGCCCAGCGCCTGCGCTCTCCTCTACCCTGTTCACGCGATGAACGTCAACCTCAGGGGTCAGCGCGCGCCCGCGCGATCCGCTGCTCGACTATCTTTCGATCGGCGCATCGACATCCTGACCGGCAGCCTCTCGCATGGTGGCGGCAAAACTGGCCGCGAATGCGCGGACGCGCTCGTCCTGATGCGGAACGACGTTCCGAATGACGAGCCCGCGCGCTTGCTGCGAAGCCTCCGCAAGGTGGTCGGCCAGCGCATTCGGATCATCGACGCCGAAATAGCGGGCGGCGCCTGAGGTTTGCTCGCGGTGTACGTCGATGTCGGACAGGATCATCTGAACGCCGAATGACTTCGCCTCCTCCACCGTCGTGCTCCAACCCTCGAAGCGCGACGGGTTGAGCAGCGCGGTTGAGGCTCGCAGCAGGGCGTAGACATGGGGCAACGGGATCACGCCGAGGTGCCGGAAATGCGCCTCGAGGCCGCGGCGTTTGATCTCGGAATTGACCAGATCGTAATAACCGGGCTCGCGCCGATCCTCCGTGCTGCCCGATGCGCAGACCACGACATCGACCCCACGACGTTTCAGGATCGTCAACGCGTCGACGACGAGCTGATGGTTCTTGTGGCGGTAGAACTGATTGGGCAGATAGAAATAGTTCTGCGGCAGGCTATAGGTCGCGATCACGTCCGACGGTTCCGTATTCAGGAACGCAGCCGGCGGCTGGGTCGCGAAGCGTACGACGCTGACGCGGCTCTTGGCGTGCGGGTAGTAGGCCCTGAAATCGCGCAAGGCGCTCTCGCTGCTCAGCATGATGGTTCGCCCGGACGCCATCTGAACGCGAAAGCCGATCTCGCGGCGCCAGCGCGCCGTCGTCGGAAACAGCTGAGGCAGCGAACGGTGTTGCAGATCCGGGATCCAGGCCACCGTTGGGATCGCCAACCGCCAGCCGAAGAAGCGCGCGGCTTCAACGACGACATCGATGCGTGCGGAGCGAAACGCCGCCGCGGCTCCCCGGTCCAGACCAAGCGCGAGCGCTGAAGCCAGACCCGGCTGTCCGTCGAATGCCTCGGACCTGACGACCTCGACGCCGGGTATCGCGGCAAACTCTGCGAGTTCGTTCGCATCGGCCCCGGTCCCCGCAAACACGACCGGAGTGAACTCGCCGGGCAGAAACCGGTCGAGCGCCGCGAACAGGTTGCGTTGATAATTAAACCCGCCGGCCCAAAGCCGTCGCGAAATGTGACCAAACGCGAACCGCAATGGGCGCGGCATCACGAAGCATGTCCTTTGAACCAAGCCACATAGTCGGCGATACCCTGGTCGAGCGGAATGCGCCAATCGAATCCGATTTCGCGGAGCATTGTATCGTCGGCCAGCAGGCTGACGGGATCGCCGGGCCGGCTGATGCCGGAGTGCCGTACAACCGTATTGCCGCCCCACTGCTTGATCAGGAGCGCGGCGATATCGGCAACGCTCGTGCCGCGGCCCGAACCGCCATTGATGACGCGGAAATTCTGCTGCGACGACGCTTCCGCGACTTTGGCAAGCAGCCTTGCGACATCGCGAGCGTCGGTCCAGTCGCGGATTTCCTGGCCGCTCCCGCCAAGCGTCAGCACGGGTTGCTGGGCCTCCAGCCGCGAGCAGATGTCCCACAGCAACTGCTTGCGCAGATTGGGGCCATAGACCGAGAACAGCCGCACGATCGTGCAATGCATGCCAAACGACTGCGCGTAGCTCCGGCACAGCTGCTCCATCATGAATTTGTGCTGCCCATAGGGGGACATCGGAGTCGGGACAGCACTTTCAGCGATCGGCCCGGCATGGTCGGCGCCGTACACGGCCGCGCTCGACGCCGCGATCAGCGCGCAGTCAGGCGCGGATCCGCGCAGCCATTCGAGCAGCCGCGCCGTGCTCGCGACCGTCCGCGAAAAATCCTCGAACGGCCGCTCGATCGAGATGCCGACGGAGGAGCCGCCGGCCAGATGAAAGACATGCGTCGGCAGCCCGTGCGCTGCCGCAAGGGCGTTGAGATTGGCCGCGTCGATCTCGCCGTTGATCCAGCTCTGCAAGCCGAGCCGGCGGGCTTCCGTCGCGTCGAGCGCGCCGTGCCCGACGCCGTGCACCGCATGGCCGGCGCCTGACAACTCATGCACGAGATGGCGGCCGATGAACCCGTTCGCGCCGGTGACCCAGACGATCATCGCTCAAGCCTTGTGACAGACAAAGGAGTACAGCCGGCCCGGCCGATTGTCGAAGCGCTCGGCCATCGACAGCAGCGAGCCGAACACAAGGCGTGACGCAAATGCGGTCCGCCACAACGGCGCTGCCGGAATCCTTTGCGACAACTTGGTCACGATCGCAGCCTTCAGCGTCTCGAGCGTGTAGGGAAACAGGTTGATCGGACTTTGCAGCGGCGCCAGCGTGTCGATCTTCGAAAATCCGGCGGTGGCCAGCGCGCCGGTATAGCGATCGAGCAGGAAGGCATGTTCGCCGCCGTAGAGGTGATGCAGCGGATGCTGCGCAAGGAACTGGGGAAGATCCGCCTCCTTGCTGATGACGTGCTCGCGCGCCGCGATCAGCATGCCGCCGGGCCGCAACACGCGAAACATCTCCCGACAGGCACCTTCGAGATCGCGCGTGTGATGCAGCACGGCCCGGGCAAAAACCACATCGAACGTCGCATCGGCGAACGGCAGCCGCTCGGAAAACTCCTCGACCACCTCGATCGGCAGTTGCGCCTGCTGCGCCAGGCTGCGGATCGCCGCCCCTCCCACGATCGCGCTGGGATCCGGCTCGAGCGCGGTCACCGCAAAGCCGCTGCGGGCGAGCGCGTAGCTTGCAATGCCGCGGCCGGCGCCGACGTCGAGCGCGGCACCAGACCGGCCGGCCAGCAGCGCTGAGACCGCCCGCCACTCGGAGCTCTGGAAATAGCGTTCAGCGGCTTCGGCCAGCGGATCGTCGTAGAATGCGTCGAGCACGAGCTGGCGCTGGTCGGGCTGATTGCGCAGCCAGACCACCGCTTCCTCCCAGGTGGTAAACTTGCGCTCACCGTTCATCGGCGCCAAGCTCCCTCACCAGCACGGCCGGATTGCCGGCCACGATCGTAAACGGCGCGACATCCCTTGTGACGACCGCGCCGGCCGCGACGATGGCGCCCTGCCCGACCGTCACCCCGCGCAACACCATCGCAGCCGCGCCGATCCAGGCATCATCGCAAATCCTCACCGGGCTTTCGTCGAGCGAGATGTCGCTCGGATGGCCGCGCGTGAAAATCTGCTGCACCTGCCGGTGCCGCTCCGCCGTCCGCAGCGGATGGGTGAGATTGTCGAACACATTCGCCGAATGCGAGATCAGGACGCGGTTGCCGATCTCGATCAAGGCCGCCGACCAGATCCGGGTGCCTTCGCCGACGTAGCACCACTCGCCGATCCGGATCTCCCCGCCATGCGCGAAGGTCAGGAGCTCCCCGAGGATGCGGCTGTTGCGGCCGACGACGATCTTGTCGGCATCGCCGCGGATGTTCCTGATCCTGGCGGAGCGGCCGAGCGCCGCGTCGGCTTGCAGACGGCACGTCGCGCGACCGATCAGACGTTGGATCAGGTAATCGATATTCATGCGGTCAACTGCAGGCAGGCGACCGCGCGCGACGACGCCGCAAGGTCGTCGCCCTGCCCCTTGCCGGTATGGATGTCGAAAACGGTGGCGTCGGCGAGCGCCTCGGCACTCTGGCGCGACCAGCCTTGTCGCGAATAGCCGAAATAGTCGACATGGTGCGATGTCGCGCCGAATGCCTCGATAATCCGCTCGATCATGGCAAGATCGAACACCTGATACCAACCGAGATTGTCGCGCTTGCCGAACGGCACGGAGATCAGGCACGTCCCGCCGGGCTTGAGAATGCGCTTGAACTCCTTCACCGCCGGGACGAAACCATCCCGATCGGTCTCGGCATCGCGCGGATCGCCCGTGTACAGCATCTGATTGTCGAGCCCGATGTGCTCGATCGTCGAAATGCTGGCGACCGTGTGGAAGACATGATCGCCGAACATCGTCTTGCGGAGATCGCCGAACACATAGGAATAACCATCATGCCAGTAGCAACGCCGCTCCGGCGCCAGCGTCATGATGGTGAGATCCGCGCCGCGCAGCGGCGGACGCCGCAGCAGGAAGTCATGGTTGAAGGTCGATCCCGCATCCAGCATCTTGCCGACATCTTTCAATCGGCCGTAGACCCAGGGATATTCCACCACGCGCTCATCCATCGCGATGCCGTAGCCGGGCGGAAGCTCCTTTCCCGCCTGAAGCAGGCCGCCGTCGATCGCCGCGGTGATGGTGTCGCGTTTGACCGTCTGATAGCCCGGGCCGAACGGCCGCGGCCGCATCCTGAACAACGGCACGGCCAGTCCGTCCGCCATCCATTTCAATTGATAGATCAAGTCACTTGCAGACATCATTCCGGCCCGATCGCCCGCCCGCTGGCCGGCTCTGTGCCCCCGTGTAGAGCCTTTTCCGGTCCGATGGAATCGGAACGGGCTCTAGAATCTCGCTTTTGCGCGTTTTCTTCACGCCAACCGCCACCCACTTCGCTCGAAACGCTCTGTTACGGCTCAATCCGCGCGACGAGATCGATAAACTGTGCCCATTGCGAGGCCTTGCTGTAAGTCTCCTGCACGCGGCTCCGGCCGGACGCGGCGATCCCGACCCATTGCGGCCAATCCCGCAGGCTGCTTGAAATCGCCTCGACGGCCCTTTCGGGCGCGTCATAGGTGCGCATGGTGACACCATCCTGCATCGCCTCCGGATAGTTGCCGGCATCGGACACCAGCAGCGAGCCGCAGCCCATCGCCTCGAAGCAGCGCATGTTGCCGCGATCGTTGCCGGCCATGTCGATGGCGCCGTTGAGCACGATCTTCGCCGACCCGAACAGCTCGTAGAGGTCCCGGCCGAACAGCGGCGTCCTTGCGATGCGCGCGATGACGTCGGGGCGGCGGTGCTTCCCCAGCGGCAGCAATCGCCCGACCGCGCTTTCGGCAAGCCGCGTCAGCCGCGAGGCATCGAGGCAGAATACGATGTTGCGGTCAGCCGCCAGCGCCGCGACCTGTTCGAGCGTCCGGCCGCGCGCACTATGGTGCCGCGAATATCCGCCGACAAACGCCACGTCGATCGGCCGTTCGCCGTTGCCATACTGCGCCATGACAGGATCGATCGCGGGGAAGAACAGCTCCGCCCGGCAGCCCTTGCCGCGCCAGGCTTCGAGGATCGAGGGGAAGTTTCCAAGCACCGCGCCATAGGCGCTCAGGTCGGCGTTTCCCGAGGGCGCCGCGCGCCAGCACAGCGTCTTCTTCACACAGCCGGGAAGCTTGGCGACGAATGCACTGGGATAACGCACCGGATCGAGATTGTAGAACACCTCGGTCCTGTGATGCTCGATCTGCGCGAGCAGAATCGCCTCCAACGTCGGCGTCCCCTGCATGCCCTGCTCACGGGCCCATTGGCGCTGCAGCACGTCGTCGTCTGCATTGGTGAAAAAAGCTTCCGGCGCACCGTCGAGCACCGGCTTGAGGAAATGCGCCGCGCCAAAGCGGTCATGCAGGAAAACGTCGCGGCGCGCGGCGAAGGTCGATGCCTTTGCCGCGAGCTGATTCAGCCGCGGCAGATAGGACGGATAGAGACCGCTATTCTGGAACAGGCGCATCGGTTACGCGGTCCTCGCCAACATCCATTTCATGTTCAGATACGGCCAGATCCGGCCGACCGATTCCCAATCCCAGCCTTGCGACGCCGTCAAGCGACCGACCACTTTCCGCAGCGGCGTCTCGTCGACGAACTCGGCGAATGCCGGAACCTTCCGATCGAGCAATTCCGTGGTCCAGCCCGCCAACGGACCGTTCAGCCATTCCGGCATCGGTGAATTGAAGCCGACCTTGCGGCGCGCGGTGCGGATGCTTTCGGGCATCAAATTCGCCATCGCCTGCCGCGCCACCACCTTGGTCATGCCATCGGCCGATTTGCTGGTTTCCGGCAGCGCCATCGTATAGGTCACCAGCCGCCAGTCCATGAACGGCATACGGACCTCGATCCCGTGCGCCATCGAAAGCCGATCGAAATTGCGCAGGATGGTGGGCAGGGTGGTCGAGTGGAACATGCGGTAGAGCCGCCGGTTCAGCGCACCCCATGTATCAGGCAACTCATCACCCTCGGCAACCAGCGGCAGCGGCGCCGGCATCGCCGTCAGCCCTCCGCGCAGGAAATAGTGCCCCTGGCGCCTGATCATCTGCGCGCGCAGGAAGTCGAGGCCGCGCTGTGCGAGTTGCGATCGGGACGTGAGCGCGGCCGCCGCGTTGCGGATCTTGAATGCGGCCGACTGCCCTTCCTGCAAATAAGCGCCCATCAATTCATCCGCGCCGTGGCCATCAAGCGACACGGTGACGTTCTGGCGGCGCAGCTCGCGATAGATCAGCCAGGGCGCGCTCGGCAGCCCGATATAGACGTCGTCATTGTCGTCGAGGATGCGGTCGAGGTCGGTGAGCGCGTCGGAGCGCCCGATTTCGAGAAAGCTCGGCGCCACATCGGCCCACGCGGCCGCTTCCTCCGCCATCGGCCGCTCGTCATTGCTGGCGCCGGGAAAGGTCGCGACAAAGGCGTGCCGCCAGGCTGTCGAGTCGCGCGGTCCCATGCCGGCCTTCTCATGGCTCGCCATCGCGCAGATCACCGCGGACGAATCGAAGCCGCCGGACAGGCAGGTCCCGATCGGAACGTCGCTGCGCATGCGGAGCGCAACGGACTCGTGAAACAGCTCGCGAAAGCGCCCGACGCGGTCGGCCTCGCTGTTCGGGATCACAGGCAGGTGATCCACGGTCCGCCACCAGCGGCGCACCTGCGCCCGCCCCTGGCGCAGCCACATGCAGTGACCGCCCTGCAGGCGACGGAGTTGCGAGAACAGCGTCCGCTCGCTGCCTTCGATCCCGAACGGGTCAAGCAACAATCGCCGCGCCACGTCGATATCGAGCGACGTCTCGACCAGCCCGCTCCGCGCCAGCGCCCGCTGCTCGGATGCGAACACGAAGCGCTCGGACGTTAACGCGTACAGCATCGGCTTGATGCCGAAGCGGTCCCGCGCAAGGAACAGATCATCCGTGACGGTGTCGTAGATCGCCAGCGCCCACATGCCGTTGAAGCGCAGCAGCATGTCTTCGCCCCAGGCCTGCCAGGCAGCGAGGATCACTTCGGTGTCGGACTGGCTGCGGAACACCGCGCCCTTCGCCTCAAGCTCGCGGCGCAGCTCGAGGAAGTTGTAGATCTCGCCATTGTAGACGATCACATGGCGGCCATCGCCCGATGCCATCGGCTGATAGCCGCCCTCGCCGGGATCGATGATGGCGAGCCGGCGATGGCCGAAGGCGACGTTTCGCTTGGCGTTGAACCAGGTGCCCTCGCCGAACGGCCCGCGATGCGCGATCAGGCTGGTCAGCCGCGAGATCTCGGCCGGCTCGACGGGATTGCCCCGAAGATTGACGATGCCTGCGATACCACACATGTCTAGGCGGCCTTGAAGGGCAAGAAGCGAGTGATGACGATGCGGAGATCGCGCCAGCAGACGGCGCGATAGGGACCCAGCTGAGACACGGCGACAGCGGCGACAAAGATCACCGCCGCCGACACGCCGTAGAGCGAGACCACATACCACCATGACGGCGCGTGGTCGAATGACATATGGCCGAGCTGCGAGCGCAGCGCCAACGCTATGGCGACACCGGTGCCGAGCGGGATCAGGACGAAGTGCAGCATCCGTGACCACATCCCCGAAAGCCTGAAGGTTCGCCGCAGCAGCAGCACCGTGATCACCATCTGCGCGACCATGCCGACACAGGAGCTCCAACCGGCGGCCTGCCAGCCGAAATACGGCAATGCGATGGCGCTGGTCGCCAGCGTGAAGGTGCCCGTGACGAGCGAGATCAGCGCGTTGAAACTGGAACGTCCCTGCGACAGCAGATAGAACGCAAACACATTGGCGCTCGAGCCCAATATCCCGCTGATCGCAAGCACCACCAGCACCAGCTGCGCCTCGGCGGCGACCTCGGCACCGGTCCATCGATAAAGCAGCGCGCCCGCGACCGGGATCAGGCCGCCCAGCGCGCTCGCGGCGAGCACGTTGAGAATCCAGGACGAGCGAAGCAGCAAATCGACCTTGCGATCATCGTCTTCCTTTTGCAGCGTGCTGAAGAACGGGAACAGGATCTCGCCGATCTTCAAGACGCCGATATAGACCGCCTCCTCCAGCCGCTGCGCGACGCTGTAGAAGCCGACGAATTGCGGTTGCAGCAGCGCGCCGAGCAAATAGCGGTCCGCCTGGCCTGCGAACAGCGCTCCGCTTTGTGCCGCGACCTGCCAGCCACCAAGCTTGACCAGCGCACGCAGCGCGCCGCGGTCGAGCGTCGGCGGCGCGAGCCAGTCGCTGATCGCATGTCGCGACCAGGCGAAGGCCATCAGCAGATTCGTTGCGAAGCCCAGCGCCTGGCAGCCGAGGAAGGTCGAGGCGCGCGGCGCGTATGGGATGAACAGCAGCATCGACATCGTCGTCACCACCGTGCCCGTGATGCTGATCGCGGCGATCCGCCGATAGTCCTGGCGCGCCGTGAACAGCGAGAGAAACACCGCGAACAGGCACTGGCACAGCCAGCCGGCACCGGCCAGGGTGAAGGCAAGCCCGAGATCGTCGCCGGCCGGGCCGCCGAGGTGAAATCCCAGTCGCGCCAGCGGCGCACCGGCGAGGATCAGCAAGGCCGCGATCAGGCCGCCTCCGGCGATGGCGAGCGCCAGGGCGGTGGCGAAGAAGCGCCGTGCGTCGTCGCGATCGGACAGTTGCAGCCGTTGCGCAAGCTCGCGCGCCGTCGAAAGACCCAGCGCATTGCTGAACATCAGCGCCGGCGCGACACAGGCGGTTACCAGCCCCGCAACACCGAATGCGGCGAGGCCGAGCCGGAAAATCACGAATGGGAGAATCGCCAGATTGAGCAGCACCGCGACCGCAAAAGCGGTCGCGTTCCACGCCGAATTGCCGAGCAGATGGGACGGACCTCTCTTCACTGCCATGCCCGCTTTCGGTCCATCACGTCGAAACGCCTCAAGTCCCTCTTCCATAAGGGCAAAACCCATTCGGTCGGGCGACGGGCTAGCAGCCAGAAGCGTGATTGTCGAGAGTTGGCGGACGACGGACGGATGCTCAGGTGTGGGCAGGCGCGAATCGCACCTTATGCAGAGCGGTCCGCACGGAACCGTGACTGTTCGTTTCCGGCACTTTGTTATCCGGGTAACAGTTGGAAAGACCTGCCAAATTGTCTATGGCAGATGAGCAATAGCCCCCACAGCGGCCCGCCAAACAAGAGGTGTCTCAATGCCCTTTCCCCGCGCATCCCAAGCCCTGTCCCGTTTCACCGTGCTGGACTTGACCCGGGTCCGCTCCGGGCCGACCTGCGTGCGCCAGCTCGCCGATTGGGGTGCCAACGTCATCAAGATCGATGCGCTGCTGGAGGACGGCGGCGGCGAGCAGCCGGGCGGTCCCCGCGGCGGCTCCGACTTCCAGAACCTGCATCGCAACAAGCGCGCGATGACGCTGAACCTCAAAGACCCCAAGGGGCTCGAGGTGTTCAAGCGGCTGGCCGAGCAGGCCGACGTCATCGTCGAGAACTTTCGCCCGGATGTGAAGGGCAAGCTCGGCATCGACTATGAGAGCATCCGCAAGATCAATCCGAAGATCGTCTACGGCAGCATCTCCGGCTTCGGCCAGGACGGCCCCTATCACAAGCGCCCTGGCTTCGATCAGATCGCGCAGGGCATGGGCGGCCTGATGTCGGTGACCGGCGCGCCCGGCCAAGGCCCGATGCGGGTCGGCATTCCCGTCGCCGACCTCACCGCGGGCCTGTTCTGCGCGCTCGGCATCCTCACCGCGCTGCTGGAACGTGACGTCTCCGGCGAAGGGCAGTGGGTGCAGACCTCGCTGCTGCAGGCGCAGATCTTCATGCTGGATTTCCAGGCGGCGCGCTGGCTGATGGAGAAGGAAGTCGCCAAGCAGGCCGGCAACAACCATCCGACCTCGATCCCGACCGGCGTGTTCAAGACCTCCGACGGCTACATCAACATCGCCACCACAGGCGGGCGGATTTGGGAGCGCTGCGCCCAGGCGATCGGCGCGCCCGACTTGATCGCCGACCCCGACTACGCCACCGCGCCGGCGCGCTCGAAGAACCGTGACGCGCTGAATGCGCGGATCAACGCGCTCACCGAAAAGAAGTCGACCGAGACCTGGGTGCAGGAACTCAACGCCGCCGGCGTGCCGTGCGGGCCGATCTACTCGATCGACCAGATGTTCGAGGACGCCCAGGTCAAGCATCTCGGCATGGCCCAGCACGTGCCGAACGACGAGAACCGGCATATCCAGCTGGTCAGCCAGCCGGTGACGCTGTCGCGGACGCCGAGCAAGATGGTGGCGCGGCCTCCTGAATTCGGCGAGCAGACTGAGCAAGTGCTGGCCGAGTTCGGCTTCGGCAGTGACGAGATCGCCGAGCTGCGCCAGCGCAAGGTCGTCTAGTCTAGACTAGAGCTCTGCTCCTATCACATCGGAACGGAACGCCAAATTCTTGTCTTCGCGAACCGGTGTCCACTTCGCTCGAAAACGCTCTGGAACCTCACGCCTTTGCCGGCCGTAGCAGACCTGCGACGCCGGCAAAGGCCCGATCGATCACCGGCCAGAACAGCAGCACGATCGCCAATGTCGTGATGCTGCCGACGAGGCCGTTCGACCAGAACACCTTCATGTCGCCGCCGGAGCCGATCATCGAGAGCCGGAACGCGTCCTCGGCGCGGCTGCCGAGCACCAATGCCAGCGTGAACGGCGCAAGCGGAATGCCGATCTTCTTGAAGACATAGCCGACGACGCCGAAGCCCAGCATCAGCCAGATGTCGAACATCGCATTCTGGATCGCATAGGCGCCGATCGCGCAGGACACCACGATCATCGGCGCCACCGCCGCGAACGGCACGCGCAGGATCGAGGCGAA
Source organism: Bradyrhizobium sp. USDA 4461 (assembly GCF_054055655.1). Taxonomy (NCBI): domain Bacteria; kingdom Pseudomonadati; phylum Pseudomonadota; class Alphaproteobacteria; order Hyphomicrobiales; family Nitrobacteraceae; genus Bradyrhizobium; species Bradyrhizobium sp. USDA 4461. The sequence continues at coordinate 5,276,889 of NZ_JBSRXM010000001.1, read as the reverse complement.
GATCGGCACGGTGGTCAGCACCAGCACGAGGCCGACGACATTGCCGAGGTACATCGAGGCGATCAGGCCCCAGACGAAATCCTTGTGCTCGACGAACAGCAGCGGGCCCGGGTTGAGGCCCCACACCATCAGGCCGCCGAGCAGGATCGCGGCAGTCCCTGAGCCTGGAATGCCGAGCGCAAGCATCGGCAGCAGCGCCGAGGTACCCGAGGCGTGGGCGGCGGTCTCCGGCGCGAACACGCCTTCGATGCGGCCCTTGCCAAAACTTTCCTGATCCTTGGAAAAGCGTTTTGCCAGATTGTAGCCCATGAATGAGGCCGCGATCGCGCCGCCCGGCGTAATGCCGAGCCAGCAACCGATCACCGAGGAGCGCAGCAGCGTCACCCAGTATTTCGGCAGGTCCTTCCACACCGACAGCACCACGCGCAGCGAGATGCCGGCGGCATGTCCGCGGAGCGCGAGGCGCTCCTCCATCGTCAGCAGGATCTCGCTGATGCCGAACAGGCCGATCACGGCGACGAGGAAGTTGATGCCGCGCAACAGCTCGGCCGAGCCGAAGGTCATGCGCAGCTGACCGGACACCGTGTCCATGCCGACGCCGGCGAGCAGCAACCCAAGCGACATCGAGATGACGGTCTTGTGCTTGGCTTCGCGGCCGAGGCCGACGAACGAGCAGAACGTCAGCAGATAGACCGCGAAGAATTCCGGCGGGCCGAACTTCAGCGCGAATGACGAGATCATCGGCGCCAGGAAGGTGATCAGCAGCACCGCGACCAGCGAACCGATGAACGACGAGGTGAACGCCGCGGTGAGCGCTTCGGCCGCCCGGCCCTGCTGCGCCATCGGATAGCCGTCGAAGGTGGTCGCGACCGACCAGGCTTCGCCGGGGATGTTGAACAGGATCGAGGTGATGGCACCGCCGAACAGCGCGCCCCAGTAGATGCACGACAGCATCACGATGGCCGATGTCGGGTCCATCGTGAAGGTCAGCGGCAGCAGGATCGCGACGCCGTTCGGGCCGCCGAGCCCCGGCAGCACGCCGACGAAGATGCCGAGCACGAGGCCGACCATCATCAACAGCAGCGTCTTCCACGTCAAAAGGACGGCGAAACCATGCAGCAGGAGACCGAAAGCTTCCATGTCTCGAGATCCTGTCGATCGCTCAGTACCCGAAGGCCGCTTCGAGCGGCCCCTTCGGCATGATGACGTCGAATGCGATGTCGAAGGTCACGAACATCGCGGCGGTGAAGATGAAGGCGGTCAGCAGCGACTTCCACAGCGCGATCTTGCCGACCAGGCGCATGAAGCCCGCGATCAGGAGAAAGCTCGCGACATAGAGGCCGAGATACTGGGTGGCGAGGCAGAACAGGAAGGTCGGCACGAACACCGCCATCACGCGGCGCAGCTGGGCGCGGGTGACAAAGGTCTCGGCAGCTTCCCGGCGCGACACGAAGGCGGCACCCAGCCCATAGAGGCTGGCGGCGCCGAGGATCACCGAAAGATAGAACGGAAAATAGCCCGGCTGCGGTCCGGTCGAATCCCACGAGGCGCCGGTGCGCCAATTGTCCCAGCCCAGCACCACTGCCAGCGCAAGCAACAGCAACGAGACGACGACATCGACGACGCCGGTGGAGACGACGGCCGGGGAATTCTCTTCAGGCGCGGTCGGATCGTCGACGACGATCTCAAGTTCGGTGTTGGACATGGACTGGACGGTCCGGGTTGCGAGGGCAACGATGGGGATAGCGCGCAGATGCAATCACCGTCAATGCAGCCTTCAGCTAACTGGATCGTTCGGGAAACGCGCTCGCAAGTGCAGCACGATTCGCATCGAGCACGCCGCGCTCGGTGATCAATCCCGACACCAGCCGCGCCGGCGTCACATCGAAGCCGAAATTGACGACGCCAGAGCCGTCCGGAACCACGCGCACGGTCTCGATCCGTCCGTCCGCCGTCCGCCCGGTCAGGTGCGTGACCTCGCTGGCCGCACGCTGCTCGATCGGAATTTGCCTGATGCCGTCATCGATACTAAAGTCGATGGTCGGCGACGGCAGCGCGACATAGAACGGCACGCCATTGTCGTGCGCCGCGAGCGCTTTCAGATAGGTGCCGATCTTGTTGCAGACGTCACCATTGGCGGCGACGCGGTCGGTGCCGACGATCGCGAGATCGACCATGCGATGCTGCATCAGATGGCCGCCGGTGTTGTCGGGGATCACGGTGTGCGGCACGCCGTGATGGCCGAGCTCCCAGGCGGTGAGCGAGGCACCCTGATTGCGCGGCCGCGTCTCGTCGACCCAGACATGGACCGGGATACCGCGATCATGCGCCTGGTAGATTGGTGACGTCGCCGTTCCCCAATCGACGGTTGCAAGCCAGCCGGCATTGCAATGCGTCAGCACGTTGACCGGCTCGCCCGGCTTCTTGGTCGCTGCGATTTGTTCGATCAGGCCGAGCCCATGGCGGCCGATCTCGCGGTTGATCTCGACATCCTCGTCGGCGATTGCGCGGGCGCGGGCATAGGCCGCATCCGCCCGCGCCGACATCGCGACCGGGGCGAGCGCGCGCTGCATCTCGTCGATTGCCCATTTCAGATTGATCGCGGTCGGCCGGGTCGCGGCCAGCATCTTGCCGGCGCGATCGAGCGCGGCGTCGGAAGCATCGGCGCGCATCGCCAGCGCCATGCCGTAGGCCGCGGTCGCGCCGATCAGCGGCGCGCCGCGGACCAGCATCGAGCTGATGGCCTCGCCGGCCTCGTCCGCCGTCGTGATCTTCGCAACGACGAATTCATGCGGCAACCGGCGCTGATCGATCGCGCCGACCGACCAGCCGTCGGGCTCGAGCCAGATGCTGCGGAAATGGCGCCCGTCGACCTTCATGACTGCAACACCCGTCCGGCGACCGCATCGAGCTTGGCAAGCAGCTGCGGATCGCGCGCCGTGGGCGCCGTGATCAGCGCGGTGTCCAGCGCGCGGTCCGAGCCGATCGGACAGGGCTCGTGGTCGCGCGGGAAATCCCGCGCCAGCCGCGCCACCAGCGCCTTGGCCTTCTCGGCGTTCGAATTCAGCACGCGGATGATGTCCTGCACCGTCACCGCATCATGCGCCGGATGCCAGCAGTCGAAATCGGTGACCATTGCCACGCTGGCGTAGCAGATCTCGGCCTCGCGGGCGAGCTTGGCTTCCGGCATGTTGGTCATGCCGATCACCGAATAGCCCTGCGCCTTGTAGGTCAGGCTCTCCGCAAGCGAGGAGAATTGCGGCCCTTCCATGCAGAGGTAGGTGCCGCCGCGCGCGAATGCGATGCGCTCGGCTTCGGCGGCGGCCGCGAGATGCTTCACCAGCAGCGGCGACACCGGATGCGCCATCGAGACATGCGCGACGCAGCCTCTGCCGAAGAACGAGCTCTCGCGCTTATGGGTGCGATCGACGAACTGGTCGACCAGCACGAAGGTGCCCGGCGGCAGTTCTTCCTTGAATGAGCCGCAGGCGGACAGCGCGACCAGGTCGGTGACCCCCGCCCGCTTCAGCACGTCGATATTGGCGCGATAATTGATGTCGGACGGCGACAGCGCGTGCCCCGGGCCGTGCCGCGGCAGGAACACGATCGGCAATCCGGCGATCTCGCCACGGCGCAGCGTCGCGGATGGTTCACCCCATGGGCTCGGGATCGGCTCGTCGCGGACATTTTCCAGGCCCGGCAAATCGTAGATGCCGGATCCGCCGATGATTCCGAGAACGGCCTTGGTCATGATCGCTCCTCACGCTCCCGCAACGGCGGCATCATGCGGCGCAATATCGATGGCGCAGCCGCGCGATGCAAGGCGTTTCCGGGCGGAAGGTAAAGCAACGAGGGATGCGCAGCGTACGTCGGGCCAGCGTCGCTGGCCATTTGCTCCGTCATTCCGGGGCGATGCGAAAGCATCGAACCCGGGATGACGGAAGGTTCACGGCCGCAACCTTACTTCGCGACGAAGCCCGCCGCGTTCATCAGCGAGGCATTCTGCTTGTCGTCATCCTCGAGGAATTCGACCATGTCCTTGCCGGTGAGGAAGATCGGCTTCAGCGCCTGCTTCTCCATGTAGTCCTTGTATTCCGGCGTCTGCGTCACCTTCTGGAACAGGTCGACATAGAACGCCTGCTGCTCCTGCGTGACCTTGCCCGGCAGGAACATCGCACGCAGCATCAGGTACTGCACGTCCAGCCCCTCTTCCTTGCAGGTCGGGATATCGTTCCAGGACTGCGTGTCGGTGACCTTGGTCTTGTAGGAGATCCGCTCCTTGTCGAACACGCAGAGCGCGCGGACCTGGCCGGCGCGCCAGACTTCGAGATTCTCGCTGGGATTGTTGACGTTGGATTCGGTGTGACCGCCGACCAGCTGGGTCGCAGCCTCACCGCCGGACTTGTACGGCAGATAGGAGAATTTCGCGCCGGTCTTCTGCTCCATGAACACGGTCAGCACGTGATCCTCGCGCTTGGAGCCGGTGCCGCCCATCTTGAAGGGCGCGCTTGCCGCCTTGGCAGCATCGATGAACTCCTTCACGGTCTTCGGACCCGCGGTGTTGTCCCACAGCACGAACTGGTCGAGCGCGATTACCGACACCGGCGTGAGGTCACGCCAGTTGAACGGAATCTTGGCCGACAGCGGCAGCATGTAGATCAGCGAATAGGCGATCAGCACCTTGTTGGGATCGCCTTCGCTCGACTTCATGTACATCAGCGCTTCCGCGCCCGACGCGCCGCCCTTCAGCGACACCACCATCGGCTGCTTCATCAGATTGTTCTTCTGGATCGCCGCCTGCATCATGCGCGCCATCTGGTCGGAGGCACCGCCGGCGCCGGCCGCAACCACGATCTCGACCGGCTTGCTCGGCTCCCAGCCGGCAAACGCCGGCGTGCTCAGCAAGAGGGCCGCGATTGCAGCCGTGGTTTTTACAATCTGTCCCACGTGTTTCTTCCCTATCTATTTGTTCGGCTTGGCAAAATCTGCGAAGCGGAGCGCGTGCATCATTGTGCCGAGAATGAGGGTGAGTTCAAGCCGCCGAACCGTCGCATGGCGTATGACTTTGGAATGAGGTGGGGTGCAACGTTGCGAGGAGCAGACCGGGTAGAGTGGGCAAAAGCGCGCCGCTTATCCGCTGTCGTCCCTGCAAAAGCAGGGACCCATAACCATAGGGCTGTGTTGTTGAAGCAAGCTGTGGCCCACAGCGCAGCAAACCAACCGGCATCGGTGGCTATGGGTCCCTGCTTTCGCAGGGACGACACCGAGTTTGCTGCGATGGATTCTGGGCTCGTGCTTCGCACGTCCTCAGGTGCGCAATTGCGCACCGGCGAATGGCGACGGAGAGCCCCGCGCGCCCAGAGCCTCTCGCAGCCGCTACTTGCCCTTGAAGTTCGGCGCGCGCTTGTTGAGGAAGGCGTCCATGCCTTCGCGGAAATCCTCGCTCATGTAGGCGCGCAGGATCAGGTCTTCGCCTTCCTCGCGCGACAGCGTGCGGCGGATGCGGCGCACCGCTTCCTTGGTCACCTCGAGCGTGATCGGCGCATGGCCGGCGACGAGCTTCGCGGTCTCGTTGGCGCGGCGCTGCAAGGTCTCCACATCGGGCACGACCTCGTTCAACAGCCCGAGGGCCAGCGCTTCCGGCGCCTCGACCAGCCGTGCCTTGAAGATCAGGTCCTTGGTCCGCGCCGGGCCGATCAGCGACACCAGCCGCGAGATGTTGGACATCGACAGGCAGTTGCCGAGCGTGCGTGCGATCGGGAAGCCGATCCGCGTCGCCTCGGTGCCGATGCGGATGTCGCAGCAGGCGGCGATGCCGGCGCCGCCGCCGGTGCAGGCGCCGGCGATGGCCGCGATCACCGGCACGCGGCACTGTTCGAGCGTGCCCAGCACGCGGTCAATCCGCGCCTCGTAGTCCAGCGCATCCTGCGCGGTCTTGAACGCCCGGAACTGGGAGATGTCGGTGCCGGAGGCGAACGCCTTGTCGCCGGCGCCGGTCATGATCAGCGCCTTGATCTGATGATCCTGATTGATGCTCTCGCAGATCGAAGCCATCTGCTCGTACATCGCAAAGGTCAGCGCATTGCGGGCCTGCGGCCGGTTGAACGTGATGCGCGCGATGCCGTCCTCGACGGAGTAGATCAGGTCTTCGGTCGGTGCCACGGGCGCGTTCATGTCTCGCTCTTTCTGTTGGTTACGATTTGATATTCAGGCGACCTTCGAGGCCTGCGCGACGTCGCGGCCCTTCAGGACCTCCATCGCCGCCAGCACGCCGCCGCCGCGATGCGGCACCTTGGCCAGATCAAGCCCCATCTCAACGCCGGACAGCGTGCCCATCAGCATCAGATCGTTGAAGTGACCGATATGGCCGATCCGGAACACCTTGCCCTTGACCTTGTTGAGGCCGGTGCCGAGCGACATGTCGAAATTATCCAGCACGACCTTGCGGAAGTGATCGGCGTCGTGGCCGTCAGGTACCCGCACGGCGGTCAGCGCCGGCGAATGCGCGCCCTGCTCCTGACACTGCGTTTCCAGACCCCAGACCTTGATCGCAGCGCGGGTCGCTTCGCTGTGGCGCTTGTGGCGGGCGAACACGTTCTCCAGCCCCTCCTCCTCCAGCATCTTGACGGCCTCGCGCAGGCCGAACAGCAAGTTGGTGGCGGGGGTGTACGGCCAGGTGCCGGCCTTGTTGATGTTGATGACCTCCTGCCAGTCCCAGTAGGAGCGCATGCCCGGATTCGCCCTGGCCACCGCCAGCGCCTTCTCCGATACGGCGTTGAAGCCGAGGCCGGGCGGCAGCATCAGCCCCTTCTGGGAGCCGGCGATCGAGACGTCGATGCCCCAGGCGTCGTGCTCGTATTCCAGCGAACCGAGACCGGAGATGGTGTCGACCATCAGCAGCGCCGGATGCTTCAGCGTGTCGAGGATCTTGCGCACGTCGCGCGGATAGGTGACGCAGGCGGTCGAGGTCTCATTATGGACCACGCAGACGGCCTTGATCTTGTGCGCCTTGTCGGCGGCGAGCCTGGCCTCGATCTGCTCGAGGTCGGCGCCGTGGCGCCAGTCGCCCGCAATGAAGTCGACGTCGAGCTTGAACTTGTCGGCAATGCCGTGCCACAGCACCGCGAACTGCCCGGTCTCGCACATCAAGACCTTGTCGCCCGGCTGCAGCGTGTTGACGATCGCGGCCTCCCAGGCGCCGGTCCCGGACGACGGGTAGATGATCACGGGCTGCTTGGTGCGGAACACGCGCTGCATCGCCGACATCACGGCGAAGCCGATCTCGGCGAATTCGGCGCCGCGATGGTCCATGGTCGGCATATCCATGGCCCGCAACACCCGGTCCGGCACGTTGGTCGGTCCCGGAATCTGCAGAAAATGCCTTCCAGTATGCACGGTCATGAGCGTCTTTCCCGGTCTTGCCTTGGTCTTGGTAAGCCGCTCGCATATCACTATTCGCCGGGTTTGTCCTAGGCCCGTCGGGAGGCCGTCATGCATATCTGACGGCCGGCAGCCCCTCATTCGGCGGCCACCACCTTGCCCGGCGCCACCAGTTCGCCGGTCTCCTCGAACGGCCGCTCGGGGTGCATCAGGAACGCCGAGAAGCCGCCGAGCAGCAACAGGCCCATCGACATCAGGAACGGCAGGTACCAGTTGCCGGTGGCGTCGATCACGAAGCCTGCAACCAGCGGCGAGACGATGGCCGCGAAGGCCGAGCCGGTGTTCATGAGCCCCGCGGCGGTGCCGGAATATTTCGGTGCGATGTCCATCGGGATCGACCACATCGGGCCGATCACCAGCTCGGCGCAGAAGAAGCCGGCCGACAGGCAGAGCGCGACCACCGTGATGTCGTGAACGAACAGGATCGGCATCAGCGACAGCAGTGCGCCGGCAAAGCCCACGATGGTTACGCTGAGCCGCGCCAGCCGCACGTTGCCGGTGCGTTCGAGGATGCGGTCGGAGATGACGCCGCCGATGCTGTCGCCGATCACCCCGGCAAAGAACACGCCGGATGCGAACAGCGCCGAGTTCTTCAGATCCAGGCTGTAGTTGTTCTTGAAGAACAGCGGCAGCCAGTTGAGGTAAAGCCACAGGCACCAGCCGTAGCAGAAATAGGTCAAGGTCACCGGCCACATCCGCTGCAGCAGCGGTCCCCATGGCACCTTCGGCCGCTCGCCTTTAGGCCGCGGCGGCAATGTCGCGAGCTCGGCTGCGGTGATCGCGCCGTGCTCCCGCGGCTCGTTGCGGAAGTACCAGACCCACACGATGCCCCAGATCAGACTGACGATGCCGAGCGCGACGAACGCGCCGCGCCAGGTCAGCCACAGGATCAGGAGCGCGACCACCGGCGGGGTGATGGCGTTGCCGAGCCGCGCGAACGAATGCGTCAAACCTTGTGCGAAGCCGCGCCGGTTGGCCGGCGTCCAGTACTGCATGGCGCGCGTCGCGGTCGGGAACGTCGCGCCTTCGCCGAACCCGAGCGCAAAGCGCGCGACGAACAGCGCGGCAAGACCATGGACGAAGCCCGTCATGATGGTCGCCGCCGCCCAGATCATGCCGCACCAGAACAAGGTCTGACGTGGTCCAAAGCGATCGCCGACCCAGCCGCCGATCACCTGGAACAGCAGATACGGATAGGCGAAAGCCGAGAACACCAGGCCGAGCTGGGTGTTGGAGAGACCCAGCTCCTTCTGGATGTCGCCGGCCGCAGTGCCGATGTTCACCCGGTCCACATAGGTGATGAAATACATCACGCAGAGCATGGCCAACACGACATGGGTGGCCTTGAACCGAAGCCTCATATCCCCTCCCCTCCGCGACTTTTTTGAGCTTGCTGACGCCGGCTGCCAAAGCATGATCCGGACAAGCGCGAGGCGGTTGTCCGAAGAGATCATGCTCAACAAGAGCTAGGTGCCGACCACCTTCAGATGCGACGCGTTGCGCTGATCGCGCTGCTCGAGAATCTTCATCGCGGCCTCGACACCGCCCGCGCGGTGCGGGACGCCGGCGATCGACAAGCCCATCTCGACGCCGGTGAGCGCGCCAAGCAAGGTCAGCTCGTTGCACTCGCCGAGGTGACCGATGCGGAACACCTTGCCGGCGACCTTGGACAGGCCAGAGCCGAGCGACATGTTGAAATTCTCGAGCACGACCTTGCGATACTGATCGGCGTCATGGCCGGGCGGCATCAACACCGCGGTCAGCACCGGCGAGAACTCCGAAGGCTCCTGGCACAGCACCTCGAGGCCCCATTGGTTGACGGCAGCCCGCGTCGCGGCGGCCAGCCGCTGGTGACGCGCGAACACCTTGTCGAGGCCTTCCTCCAGCAGCATCGCGATGGCTTCGCGCAACCCGTAGAGCAGGTTGGTCGCCGGCGTGTAGGGGAAGAAGCCCTTGGCGTTCGGCTTCAGCATCTCCTCCCAGTCGAAATAGGAGCGCGGCATCTTGTTGCTGCGCGACGCGGCGCGGGCCTTGTCCGAGATCGCGTTGAAGCCGAGGCCGGGCGGCAGCATGAAACCCTTCTGCGAGCAGCTGACGCTGACGTCGACCTTCCATTCGTCGTGCCGGTAATCGACCGAGCCGAGCGAGGAGATGGTGTCGACCATCAAAAGCGCCGGATGCGCGGTGCGGTCGATGGCGGCACGGATATCCGCGATCCGGCTGGTCGCGCCGGTCGAGGTCTCGTTGTGGACCACCATCACCGCCTTGATGCTGTGCGCAGTGTCATCGGCGAGTTTGGCTTCGATCCGGGCGGGGTCGGCGCCGCGGCGCCAGTCGCCGGGGAGGAAGTCGACCTCGATGCCGAACCGGCCGGCGAGCTGCCGCCACAGCGTGGCGAAGTGGCCGGTCTCGACCATCAGGACCTTGTCGCCAGGCGACAGCGTGTTGACGATCGCGGCTTCCCAGGTGCCCGTCCCGGACGACGGGAAGATCACCACCGGGCCTTTGGTCTGGAAGATCCTGGCGCTGCCCTCCAGCACCGTCCGGCCGAGCTCGCCGAATTCGGCGCTGCGGTGGTCGATGACCGGCATGTCCATCGCGCGGAGAATGCGATCGGGGACGGGGCTCGGCCCGGGAATCTGCAGAAAATGGCGCCCTTGATGCATGAGATCCTCCTAATCGCCGGAATTCGACCCTTCGGGAAGTCTTTTTGCATTCATTTTTTGTCTTTTCAATCGAATTTTGGTATTCGATTACGGAGATCGACGCGACCGCGCCGCCAAATTATTGTTCAGAATATGAAATCCGCGATTCCCGAGACCGGGGTTCCGATCACCCCGCCCACCGCCGGCAATGGCAGCGACCGCCAGGAGGCCTCACTGCACGGCGAGGTGCTGCTGCGGCTGCGCGACTACGTGGTGGAAGGCAACATCCCCGAGGGCGCCCGCGTTCCGGAACGGCAGCTCTGCGAAATGCTCGGGATCTCCAGGACCCCGCTGCGCGAGGCGCTCAAGGTGCTGGCCGCCGAGGGCCTGATCGAACTGCTGCCCAATCGCGGCGCACGGGTACGCCAGCTCAGCCAGCGCGACCTCGAGGAGCTGTTCGACGTGATGGCAGGGCTGGAGAGCCTCGCTGGACGGCTGGCCTGCGAGCTGATCACCGACGAGGAAATCGCCGCGATCGAGCGGCTGCACTACGAAATGTACGGCCACTACCTGCATCGCGACATGCACGGCTATTTCCAGATCAACCAGCAGATCCACGAGAGCATCGTCGCGGCGGCGCGCAACGGTACGCTGAAGACGACCTACGCCAACTTCGCCGGCCGGATCCGCCGGGTGCGCTATTCCGCCAATTTCGCCCGCAAGCGGCAGCGTTGGGGCGAGGCGATGCGCGAGCACGAGGCGATCCTCGATGCGCTACGCCGCCGCGCGGCGAGCGAGCTCAGCGATATCCTGTTCCAGCATCTTCGCAACAAGCGGTCCGCCGCGATCGATCACCTCGCCGAAGGTCAGGACGCCGACCTGGAAACGACGCCCCAGGGCGACTAGGGGTGAGCCTGGGGGAGCGCGACGAGATCGCAATCCTTGCCCATTCTGAATTCATAATATAATTCTCACGTCGAGAAAATGCATAATCCATGAGCAGGCACGCCCGCCACGCGCCGTGGATCACATCGGATCTGGGATGAAGAACGTCTCCTCGCTCGAACAGCGCCTGCGCTCCGAACTGACCGGCGACATTTTCTTCGACGCCTTCAACCGCGGCCGCTACGCGACCGACGCCTCGTTCTACCAGATCATGCCCGCCGGCGTGGTGGTGCCCCGCACCGTTGACGAGGCGCTGCGGACGCTGTCGATCGTCCGCGACGCCGGGCGGATCGTGACCCCGCGCGGCGGCGGCACCTCGCAATGCGGCCAGACCGTCAATGACGGCATCGTGGTCGATCTCTCCAAGCACCTGAACCGGATCGTCTCGCTCGACGTCGAGGCCCGCACCTGCGTGGTCGAGCCCGGCATCGTGCTCGATGACCTCAACCGCCAGCTGAAAAAGCACGGGCTGTGGTTTCCGGTCGACGTCTCCACAGCGTCGCGCGCCACGATCGGCGGCATGGCCGGCAACAATTCCTGCGGTGGCCGCTCGCTGCGCTACGGCACGATGCGCGACAACACGCTGTCGATGGACGCCGCGCTCGCCGACGGCACGCTGCTGCATTTCGGCGAGGTGCCGCGCGATCTGACGCGGATCAATGCGTCCGACAGCGGATTGAAGCTGTTTCGCGAGATGCTCGATCTCGGCGAGCGCGAGGCCGCCGAAATCGCGGACAAATTCCCCAAGGTGCAGCGCCGCGTCGGCGGCTATAACCTCGATGCGCTGGTGCCGCGCAACGCGCCGAACAACATGGCGCATCTGTTGGTCGGCTCCGAGGGGACGCTGGCCTTCACCACGCAGGTCGAGCTCAAGCTGTGGCCCGTGATCCGCAACAAGGCGCTCGGCGTCTGCCATTTCGGCAGCTTCTATGAAGCGATGGATGCAGCCCAGCATCTGGTCAAGCTGCGGCCCATTGCCGTCGAGCTGGTCGATCGCACCATGATCGCGCTGGGGCGCGAGATCGCGATGTTCCAGCCGATCATCTCGGCGGCCGTGCGCGGCGATCCCGACGCCATCCTGGTGGTCGAATTCGCGGAAGAGGATCAGGCCGACAATCTCGCCCGCCTGAAGCAGCTCGGCGAACTGATGGGCGACCTCGGCTTCGGCTGGGACAAGCCGCAGCGCAAATGGGGCGGCGTGGTCGAGATCGTCGAGCCCGCGCTGCAGACCGGCATCGCCGATTTCCGCGCCGCCGGCCTCAATGTCATGATGTCGATGAAGCAGGAAGGCAAGCCGGTCTCGTTCGTCGAGGACTGCGCGGTGCCGCTGCCGCATCTCGCCGACTACACCGAGCGGCTCAATGCCGTGTTCGCCAAGCACGGCACCCGCGGCACGATGTATGCGCACGCCTCCGAGGGCTGCCTCCATGTGCGCCCGGTGCTCAACCTCAAGCTTGAGAAGGACGTCAAGGCAATGCGCGCCATTGCCGAGGAAGCCTTCGCGATGGTGCGCGAATACAAGGGCTCGCATTCCGGCGAGCACGGCGACGGCCTGGTGCGCTCGGAATTCCACGAGACCATGTTCGGCGCGCGCATCGTCGCCGATTTCCGCGAGGTCAAGCAGCGCTTCGATCCGACCAACACGCTCAACCCGGGCAAGATCGTCGATCCGCCGAAAATGGACGACCGCTCGCTGTTCCGTTTCTCGCCGGACTATCGCGTCGGTGAAATGAAGACGGTGCTCGACTGGTCGGCGTATCCCGGCGCCGGCGGCGGCTTCCAGGGCGCCGTCGAGATGTGCAACAACAACGGCGCCTGCCGCAAGCTCGAAGGCGGCGTGATGTGTCCGTCCTATCGTGCGACCCGCAATGAAAAGGACGTCACCCGCGGCCGCGCCAACACGCTGCGGCTCGCGATCTCGGGCCAGCTCGGGCCCGATGCGCTCGCCTCCGACGCGATGGTGGAGACGCTGAAACTCTGCGTCTCCTGCAAGGCGTGCCGCCACGAATGCCCGACCGGCGTCGACATGGCCAAGATGAAGATCGAGGTGCTGGCGGCACGCGCCGCGACGCAAGGCCTGTCGCTGCGCGACCGGCTGGTCGGCTATCTGCCGCGCTATGTCGATCTCGCCTCGCGCCTTGCGCCGATCGCGAACTGGCGCAACCGCAGCCCGCTGCTGCGCGCGCTGTTCGAGAAAATCGCCGGCATCAGCGCCAAACGCGCGCTGCCGGAATTTCGCCGCGACACCTTCCGGCCCGATGCCGAGGTGCTCGGCCCGCCGGATGGCCGCGAAGTGGTGCTGTTCGCCGATACGTTCAACCGCGGCTATGAGCGGGAGAATCTCGACGCTGCACTCGAGGTGCTCGTTGCCGGCGGCTATCGCGTCCATCTGCCGAGACCATCGGATGGCGCCCGTCCGCCGTGCTGCGGGCGCACCTTCCTGTCGGCCGGACTGGTTGAGCAGGCCCGCGCCGAGCTCGGCCGGCTGGTTGCAACCTACGCACCGTTCGCGGCACGCGGCGTGCCGATCATCGGCCTGGAGCCGAGCTGCCTCTTGACGCTGCGCGACGAGCTGCTGTCGCTGCGATCGGATGGCGCCGCAAAGGCCGTCAGCGCGCACGCGCTGCTGTTCGAGGAATTCCTGGTGCGCGAGGCGGAAGCCGGGCGCCTCGCCCTGCCGCTCGGCGCGGTCGCGAGCAAGGCTGTCGTGCACGGCCACTGCCACCAAAAATCTTTCGGCGCGTTCAAGCCGGTGGAGAAGGTGCTGCGGCTGGTCCCGGGGCTCGAGGTCAAAACTATCGAGTCGAGTTGCTGCGGCATGGCCGGCGCGTTCGGCTATGGCGCCGATACCTACCAGGCCTCGATCGAGATGGCCGAGCTGTCGCTACTCCCTGCGGTGCGCGGCGCCGATCAGGACACGCTGATCGTGGCCGACGGCACCTCGTGCCGGCATCAGATCAAGGACGGCAGCGGCCGCACGCCGCTGCATGTCGCCAGCGTATTGGCGATGAGCCTGAAACGTGCGACATCGAAATCCGACCCATCATTGCCAACAAAGGAAGAGGCCCATGGCTGAGCTCACCCTCGACACCGCCCGCAAGATCCTGGATGCCGCGCTCGCCAAGGGTGTCGAGAAGAAGCTGAAGCCGCTGGTCGTCACCATCCTCGACGCGCGCGGTGCGGTAAAGGTGACGGCAGCCCAGGACGGCACCAGCCTGATGCGGGCCGAGATCGCCCATGGCAAGGCCTATGGCGCGCTGGCGCTCGGCATGGGATCGCGGGCGCTGTTCCAGCGCGCGCAGGAGCAGGCCTATTTCATCGATTCCGTGAACACGCTGGCGCAGGGCCGGCTGGTGCCGGTTCCCGGCGGCGTGCTGATCATGGACGGCACCGCCCTGCTCGGCGCCGTCGGCGTCAGTGGCGACACCTCCGACAATGACGAGATCTGTGCCCTCGCCGGCATCGAGGCCGCCGGCCTGAAGGCCAACGCGGGCTGATACGCGATCGGGCGAGCCGAGCGCAAAATTTTCGGAATATTAGAAACTTACCCCTGATTTGCCCGACGTGTCAAGCTGCCTTGTCGAACGTTGGCCGCGTCGGCTCCTTTGCATGGGGTTGTTTCCCATGTTTTGATAGTGCGCGCCTGCGGCGGCCGCATGCGGGCGGCTGAAGCGGCACGGCGATGCCTCAACGGCCGGTCCAGGTCGGCTTGCGCTTCTCGCCGAAAGCCTTGAGGCCTTCCTTGGCGTCCTCGGTCATCGCGAGCAGCGCGATCTGGCTTTCGGTGTAGGCGATGCTTTCATCGAACGACATCGAGGCGATCGCGCGCATCGCGTATTTGCCGCGCCGGATCGCGGTCGGCGACTTGTCGACGATGCGGCCGATCAGCCAATCGACCTTGGCGTCGAGCTCGGCCGCCGGCACCACGTAGTTGAGCAGGCCCGCGGCCTGGGCAGCCCTAGCGTCGAACGGCTCGCCGGTCAGCGCCCATTCGTTGATCAGACGCGCGGGCGCGATCGACTGCAGCAGGCTCAGCACCTGCATCGGAAACACGCCGACCTTCACCTCGGGCAGGCCGAAGATCACGCCATCGGCGGCGACCGCCATGTCGGTCATGCACAACAGGCCCATGCCGCCGGCCATGCAGACGCCGCCGACCCGCGCGATCGCGGGTTTTGTGGCGCTCTGCGACAGCCGCAACAGGTCGGCGTAGTCGACATTGGGCCGCGAGAAATCCATCGAGAACGCCGCGCCGCTGTTCTGCAGATCGGCACCGGCGCAGAACGCCTTGTCGCCGGCGCCGGTCAGCACGATGACGCGCACGTCCTTGTCGTCATGCGCCTCGCGATAGCCCTTCGCGATGCCGGCGATCACGCCGGCATTGAGCGCGTTGCGCTTGTCCGGGCGGTTGATGGTGATCCAGAAGGCCTGCCCGCGCTTTTCCAAGAGAACGCTGTTGTCGGTCATGTTTCCTGCCTGTTTGTGCCTGTGTGCTGTTGTCAGCCCACATTTGCGGCAGGATCGGCGCCGACTGCAAGCACGATTCAGGCGCCCGCAGACGCCTTCCTGATCCAGACCTTGTTGTCGTGGAACGCGGCACCGCCGAGCGGTGCGACGGCCTCCGCCCCGGTCAGCATGTTGATGCCGCGGCCGCCGATATGGGCCTTGTTCGGATGGATCGACTCGGCGATCAGCACGCCGCGGCGCACGCCATCGAACAGCTTTGCGGTCAGCGTGGTCTCGCCGCGCATGTTGCCGAGCGTGACGGCCTCGCCGTCGGCGATCGACAGCGCGACCGCATCGTCGGGATGGATCATCACGGTCGGCGCGCCCTCGCGGGCCTGCGACGACGGTGTTTCGTTGAAGCTGGTGTTGAGGAAGCTGCGCGAGGGCGACGTCGCCAGCCGGAACGGATGCTGCGCGTCCGCCTCCTCGATGATGGTCCAGTGGTCGGGCAGCGAGGGCATCTTGTCCCATGCGCCCAGCAGCCCGCCGGTTCCGACCGGCACCTTGCCCCAATCCACCTTGAAGTGGAACTTCTTGTCGGCGTGGGCAAAGCCGTCGAGATAGTGCGAGGTGCGGAAATCGGGTTGCAGGTCGCGCCACAGCTCGGCCTCGAGCGTCGCGATATCGCCATGCCCGCTCTTTTGCAGCGTCGCGTCGATCAATTCGCGCGCCGTCATGTCGAAGCCGGGATGCACGGCGTTGAGACGGCGGCCGAGCCCCTGCAGCACCTCGTGGTTGGAACGGCACTCGCCCGGCGGATCGATCAGCTTCGGGCCGACCGAGATGTGCTGATGACCGCCGCCGTAATAGAGGTCGTCGTGCTCCATGAACATCGTCGCCGGCAGCACGATATCGGCCATCCGCGCCGTCTCGGTCATGAACTGCTCGTGCACCGCGACGAACAGATCCTCGCGGGCAAAGCCCTGGCGCACCAGCGCCTGCTCGGGCGCCACCGTCATCGGATTGGTGTTCTGGATCAGCATCGCCTTGACCGGCCCGCCGCCCTTCAACGCTTCGGCATCGCCGGTCAGGATCCGGCCGATCTGTGACTGATCGAGCACCCGCGTCGAGGGATCGATCGCGTCGTGGCCCTCGATGATCGACTCGTCGAAGCGCCAGATCCCGGCATTGTTGAAGAACGCACCGCCGCCCTCATATTGCCAGGCACCGGTGACCGCGGGAATGCACAGCGCCGCGTGCATCTGCGCGGCGCCGTTACGGCTGCGGGTGAAGCCGTAGCCAAGACGGAAGAACGAGCGCTGGGTCTGTCCGACCAGCCGCGCGAATGCCTCGATCTCCTCGACCGGCACGCCCGAGATCGCCGAGGCCCATTCCGGCGTCCGGGTCTTCAGATGTGCTTCCAACTCGTCGGGGCAATCGGTGTAGCGTGCAAGGTACTCGCGATCGGCAAATCCCTCACGGAACAGCACATGCATCACAGCGCAGGCGAAGGCGCCGTCGGTCCCCGGCCGCAGCAGGATCTTGATGTCGGCCTGCTTCATGGTCTCGTTGTTGTAGACGTCGACCGCCGCGATCTTGGCGCCGCGCTCCTTCCGCGCGCGCGAGGCATGCGTCATCACGTTGACCTGGGTGTTCACCGGATTGGTGCCCCAGATCACGATGAGATCGGACACGCCCATCTCGCGCGGGTCGACGCCGGCGATCTTGCCGGTCCCGGCGGCAAAGCCGATGCGCGCGATGGTTGCGCAGATCGTGCCGTAGAAGCGCGAATACTTCTTCACATGCGACAGTCGGTTGAGGCCGTCGCGCATCACGAGCCCCATCGTGCCGGCGTAGTAGTAGGGCCAGACCGATTCGGCGCCGAACTCCCGCTCGGCGGCGTTGAAGCGCGCCGCGATCTCGTCCAGCGCCTCGTCCCAGGAAATCCGCGCGAACTGGCCGGAGCCCTTCGGCCCGGTCCGGCGCATCGGATATATCAGCCGTTCGGCATGATGGATCCGCTCGGCGTAGCGTGCGACCTTGGCGCAGACCACGCCGGCTGTATAGCTCTGCTGCTTGGAGCCGCGGACCCTGCCGATCGAGCGGCCCTCGATGACTTCGACGTCGAGCGCACATGCCGACGGGCAGTCGTGCGGGCAGGTGGAATGGCGGATGTCGACCTTGGCATGCTGGTTCATGCCAAATTGGTAACATCAAATATCGCCTCCGCCGAGGGGCATTATTGCCCAGTCCGGGCGAAAACCGGGCATGAGCCATGCGGCAGGCGCCGAGACCGGACTGCGATCCGCTCGCCCCGTCGGTCAAACGCGGAAGATGCGAGTGTAGTGCGACTTGATCGCGTCCCCTTCCCGCTCCACCGCGGCAGGATCATCCTTCATCGTCTTGATGTCCTTCAGCGGCTTGCGTCCGGCCTTCTCCGGGACCTGCGCGTGGACGGACCTGAGGCCGCCGATCTCGATGTTGAGCTGCTGCCCCTCGCGGCCGAGCGCGAAGGACTGGAACAGCCTGGCGGCATTCGGATGCGGACAGTCCTTGAAGACACCATTCGGGCCAACGATCAGCGGTGATCCCTCGGTGGCATAGACCGGCTCGACCGGGCGGCCCATCTCCTTCATCTGGAAGATGTTGTACTCGTTGCCGTCGGCCATGACAGCGCGCTCGCCGAGATCGAGCTTCTTCGGCGGATCGGTCGAGGACTGCACCTGCATGATGTTCTGCTTGGCGAGCTGCTCGAAGAAGCTCCAGCCGAGATCGCGCTGCATCTGGTAGGTCGCAGTCATGATGGTGCCGCTATAGCCGGGATGCCCCTTCACGATCTTGCCCTTCCATTTCGGATCGAGCAGATCGGCAAAGCTCTTCGGCGCCTCCTCGGCCTTCACGAGGCTGGTATTGTAGGCAATGATCGACAGCCAGACCCGGAAGCTTGCGAACTGACCGTCGGCATCGCGATGCTCCTCCGGATAGAATCGTGCGACCTCCTCCGGGACATAGGGCGCCAGAATGCCGTCCCGCTTCCACACGATGAAATGCGCGGCATCGGAGGAGTTGACGACGTCGACAGCGTGAATGTTGCTGGCATATTCCTGGCCGATCCGCTGGAACACACGCTCGGCGCCGGTGCGTTCGACGCGCACGGAGATCTCGGGATATTTCGCTTCGAACGCCCTCGCCAGCTTCTCGGCGACTGGCAGATCGGTCGAGGTGTAGTAGACGACCTGCCCCTCTTTCTTCGCCGCCGCGATCAATGTCGGCGTCACTGGTTCCGCGGGTGGCGCGGCGGCCATCACGCGGGTTGAAAAGGCGGCCCCTGCCAGCACGGCACCGGTGCCCTTCAGCATTTCGCGGCGCGACAGCCCAGGATGTTTCCTCATATGATTCCCGCACTCAGTGGCGAAGTTTAAGTACACCGTCCTCCCGCCCTCATTCCGATGCGCGAGAACGGAGTCTGTCGTCGACAGACGCTTCAGGTTGCAGCTAGACTTCTCGCCAAGAAACAAGACTAAAGTTGGGGGAAGCGATCAATGGCGGGCTTTCGGTGCGCCTTGGTGTTTGTCGCCGCGTTGCTGAGCATGTCTATCTCGAGCTCGCATGCGGATGCTGAAGACTACCCTGCGCGACCGGTCAGGATCATCGTTCCCTTCGGCCCCGGCGGACCGGCAGATGTCGTGGCGCGACAGATCGGCAACATCCTGCAGGAAGGCCTCGGCCAGCCCTTCGTGGTCGAGAACCGCACCGGCGCCGGCGGCGTGATCGGCACGCTCGAGGTCGCGAAGGCGCCGGCCGACGGCTACACCCTGCTGACGATGTCGAATACCCAGACCGCGAATGAGTCGTTGGTGCCGCAGCGCAAATATGAGCTGATGCGCGACCTGACGCCGATCGCATCGCTGAACACGTCGGATCTCGTGATCGTGGTCCACCCCGCCGTGCCGGCGAAGACGCTGCAGGAATTCATCGCGCTGGCAAAGGCGCAGCCCGGAAAGCTGAACTATGCTTCGTCCGGCCAGGGCACGCCGTATCACATGGCCGGCGAATTGTTCAAAGCCATGGCCGGAATCGACACCGTGCACGTGCCCTATCGCAACAGTGGTGAAGCCCGCAGCGGCATCATCGGCGGCCAGGTCCAGATGATGATCGATGCCGTTCCCGCAATGGCGCCGAATGTCGCCGAAAACCAGGTGCGGGCGCTGGCAACGACCGGAAAGACTCGTTCAGCAGTGCTGTCGGGCGTTCCCACGGTGATCGAGGCTGGCGTTGCCGGATACGAGGCGACGATCTGGCTCGGCCTGATGGCGCCGGCACGGACACCGAAGCCGATCATCGACAAGCTGAACGCAGCCGTGAATGCAGCGATCAAGCGGCCGGACGTCGAGAACCTCTGGGCCGCGCAAGGCGCGGTGCCGATGCAAATGACGCCGGAGGCGTTCGACCAATTCCTGCGCGCCGATATCGTGAAGTGGGCAGACGTCGTCAAACGGTTCGACAAGAACCAATAGACGGACAACGGCAACGCCAATGGAACGGTACGCATGAAGACGTTGAACATCCTGAGCGGAGGCGCGGCGCAGGGCCTGGTGCGCAGCCTCGGACCAGCATTCGAAGCCGAAACCGGCTTCGTCGTTGGCGGCGATTTCGGCGCGGTCGGCGCCATGGCCGACAGACTGCGCGCCGGTGTTCCGACCGACATCGTCATCCTCACCGCGGCCCTGATCGCGACACTGGCCGATGAAGGGCTTGTCGTGCGGTCGTCGATCGCCGACATCGGCCGCGTCGAAACCGCGCTGGCGGTCCGCGCAGGCGATCCGCCGGCGCGCCCCGAGGATGCAGCCGGCCTGCGCACGGTGCTGCTCGATGCTGACGCGATCTTCGTGCCGGATATCAAGGCTTCAACCGCCGGCATTCACGTCGCCAAGGTGCTTGCACAACTCGACATCGCCGATGTCGTCGCCGATCGGCTAAAGATCTTTCCCAACGGCGCTACGGCGATGCGGCATCTGGCCGAGTCAAGCGACCGGCGGTCGATCGGCTGCACGCAAACCACCGAGATCATCAGTACCAGTGGCGTCGTGCTGTCGGCCACCTTGCCGCCGGGATGCGGGCTCGCGACCATGTACACCGCCGCCGTTGCGACGCAGGCGATGGCTGCATCGCAGGCGCAACGCCTGATCGCGCTGCTGACCTCGCCGGAGACGTCGAAGCTGCGCAATCAGGCTGGCTTCGTCTCCGGCTGACTCGGACTCGCCTTTCAGCGCGCCAGCTGCGTGAGGCCCGTTGGCGGTCCATCGACCGCGGTCCAGCCACCATCGACGAACAGCGTGCTGCCACTGACATAGCTCGCCGCATCGGAGGCGAGGTAAGCGACGGCGGTGGCGACCTCGTCGGCGCTGCTCCAGCGGTTGAACACGGTGTGGCCGGCATAGAGATTGTAGATATCGGGCCGCTGCTTGAATGGGCCGGTCAGCGCGGTCTCCGCGATGCTCGGCGCGATCGCGTTGACGCGGACGCCGGATCGCCCCACCTCGGATGCGAAGCCCTTCACCAGAAGACCGATCGCGGCCTTGGTCGAGCCATAGACCGCAAGCCCCGGCTCGATCGTCACCGCGCGCACCGAGGAGCAGGCGATCAGGCTGCCGCCCTGCTGCGCGACCATGATGCGGCCGAACGCCTGGAAGAACCAGACCGTGCCCTTGATGTTGAGATTGATGACGCGGTCGAGGTCCTCCTCGGTATAATCGATGATGGTCTTGCGGATGTTCAGCCCCGGCGTCGTCACCGCGATGTCGACGCGCTGAAATTCCGCCAGCGCCCTCGCCGCCAAGGCCTCGACGTCGGCACGATCGGCGGCATCGCAGGTAGCGGCCGAGGCCGATCCGCCCTGCGCGCGGATCGCAGCAGCCGCCGCATCGGCGCCTTCCTGTGTGCGATCGGCGCACAGCACGCGCGCGCCGAGCGACGCCAGCGCTTCAGCCGAGGATTTGCCAATACCAGAGGCGGCGCCCAACACCACGGCGGTCTTGCCGGTGAGATCAAACAGCTTGCGGTAGTCGGTCATGGGACCTCCCGAGACGCGAACGATGCGCGTTTGCCTTCGACGATGAGTTCATATACTAATATATCAATTCTGGGAGCAACAATGCCCGCGCGCTCGCCGAAAAAGCCGCAGCTCCGCAACATCGCCGGCCATAGGCGGACCGGCCGCCCGCGGACCGCGACGGCGGCCGCGCGGATCTATGCCGAGCTGCGAGCCGAGCTCGTCTCGTTGCAGCGCAAGCCGGGCGACCCGATCCTCGAGACCGAAATCGCTCGTTCCTATGGCGTGAGCCGGACACCGGTGCGGGAGGCCATCCTGCGGCTGTCGGACGAGGGCCTGGTCGAGATCTTCCCGCAATCCGGCATCTTCGTGTCGCGCATCCCGCTCGCCGCCCTGCCCGAGGCGATCATCGTCCGCAGGTCGCTGGAGGAAACCATGACGCGGATGGCGACAGAGCGCGCCAGCGCCAGCCAAATCCTCGGCCTGCACGCGATCCTCGAACGCCAACGCGAGGCCGACATGGCCGGAGATCGCGAGGCATTCCATCAGGCCGACGAGGCCTTTCACGCAGCCATCGCCGACGTCGCCGGGCATCCCGGCATCTGGAAGCTGATCCTGCAGGTCAAGGTCCACGTCGACCGCTTCCGACGCCTGACCCTGCCGCAACGCGGGCGGATGGCCGAGGTCATCGCGGAGCATGAGGCCGTCATGACCGCGATCGAGGCGCATGACGCGGTGCGCGCCGGCGCCGCAATGGTCACCCATCTCGAACGGCTGCTGGCCGACATCTCGGCTACCCGGCACAACAATCCGGAATTCTTCGATCAGCGAAGCGAGCCGGCATGACCGCGGCCGGAGACTCCGGCCAGGCAGTTTTGGAAGGAAACAACATGAACGCTACCGATCGAGCGCAGCACCGCGATGGCGGGCTCAACCGCCGCGAAGTGATCAAGATCGCAGCCGGCCTGGGCGCGGTCGCGGCGAGCCCGACCTTCGCGCAGTCGAAGGCCGTGTTCAAGGCGTCCGACGTCCAGCCGCCCGGCTACCCGACCGTGGTCGCGACGGAAAATCTCGGCAAGAAGCTCGCGGAAGCGACCAACGGCCGCCTGTCGGTGCAGATGTTCCCCTCGATGCAGCTCGGCGGCGAGAAGGAAACCATCGAGCAGACCCAGATCGGCGCGATCCAGATGCTGCGCGTCAGCGCGGGCTCGATCGGACCCATCGTCGACGACATCAACGTCGTCAACATGCCGTTCCTGTTCAAGAACATGGCGCATGCGGAGCGGATGATGGACGGCCCGATCGGCCAGGAGCTGCTGGACAAGATCACGGCGAGCCCAAACGCCGGCCTTGTCGCGCTGTGCTGGATGAACTCCGGAGCCCGCAGCCTCTACAACACCAAGCGCGCGATCAAGACGATCGCCGACATCAAGGGCCTCAAGTTCCGCGTCATAGGCAATCCGATCTTCATCGACATGATGAATGCGCTCGGCGGCAACGGAGTCGCGATGGGCTACGATCAGGTGTTCAGCGCGCTGCAGACCGGCGTCATCGACGGCGCCGAGAACAACCCTCCGAGCTACGTGTTCAGCAATCATTACACCGCAGCGAAGCACTTCTCACTCACTGAGCATTTGATCGTTCCCGAACTGCTGGTGTTCTCGAAGCGAGCCTGGTCTGCGCTGTCAGCCAATGACCAGACGCTGATCAAGAAGCTTGCCCGCGAGGCGCAGATGGAAGAGCGCGGCCTCTGGAACACCTATGAGCAGCAGGCGATGGACAAGGCGAAAGCCGCCGGGTGCGAGATCATCGAGATCGCCGACAAGACGCCATTCCAGAACGCGGTCAAGCCAGTGTGGGACAAATACGGCCCGAAATACCAGGACATGATCGGGCGTATCCAGTCGGCCTGACTCCACGTCACACAGGACATCGACATCTGACAGGACAAGGTCATGGCCGGATCATATCGCCGCGCGATGGACTATTTGTATCTCACCTGCGTCATCACGGGCTGTGCGGCGCTGGTGCTGATTTCAGCGGTCATCCCCTGGGCGGTGTTCACCCGGTATGTGCTGAACAGCGCCGCATCCTGGCCCGAACCGCTCGCGGTGTTGCTCACCATCGTCGTCACGTTCATCGGCGCGGCCGCGGGCTATCGGCTCAACCTGCACATGAACGTCGGATATTTCGCCGGCAAGCTGCCTGACCCGCTGCGCAACGTCGTGGATCTGGTCGTCCAGCTGCTGATGGGGCTCATCGCGCTGTTCATGATCATCTGGGGCGCCCGGCTCGTCGAGGTGACCTGGTACAACACGATCGCCGATTTCCCGTCGCTGTCGGTCGGTGTCACCTATCTTCCGATCCCGATCGGCGGCGGCTGCCTGCTGCTTTTCATCATCGAGCGGATTTTTCTGGGCGCACCGCCCGATCCGATCGGCCCGCATCGCGACGCATCGATCGACTGATCACGGGAAGCAACCATGGATATTTCCATCCTGCTCGCGACCATGTTGCTCTGTTTCCTGATCGGCATGCCGATCGCCTACTCGCTGGCGATGGCGGCGATCGTTGGCGCCTTGTGGATCGGCATTCCGCTGGAAGCGGTGATGCTGAAGATATCCGACGGCGTCAGCAAGGTCGCGATGCTTACGATTCCGTTCTTCGTGCTGGCCGGCGCGATCATGGCGGAGGGCGGCATGGCCCGGCGGCTGGTTGCGTTCGCCGACGTGCTGGTCGGGCTGACCCGGCTGCGTGGCGGCCTCTCGATCGTCAACGTGCTGGCGACGACATTCCTGAGCGGCATCTCGGGATCGGCGGTCGCCGACACATCCGCGATTGGCTCGGTGATGATCCCGCAGATGGAAGCGAACGGCTATCCACGGGTGTTCGCGACCAATCTGACGATCACTTCGTCGGTGCAGGCGCTGCTGGTGCCGCCGAGCCACAATGCGGTGCTCTATTCGCTTGCGACGGGCGGGACGATCTCGATCAGCGCCCTGTTCATGGCCGGCGTATTCCCGGGGCTGCTGCTCGGCTTCTCGCTGATCATCCTGTGCCTTGCGGTCGCCTATCGCGAGAAGCATCCGCATGGCCAGACCGTGCCGGCCAAGGATGCGATCCGGATCGCGATCGATGCGGGCTGGGGCCTCATCACCCTCGTCATCATCCTGGGCGGCATTCTCGGCGGCATCTTCACCGCCATCGAAGCCGGCGCCGTCGCCTGCATCTGGGCGTTCTTCGTCACCATGTTCATCTACCGCGACTATCGCTGGCGCGACTTGCCGGTGCTGCTGCATCGCACGCTCCGCACGGTCGCAATGGTGATGACGCTGATCGCCTGTGCCTCCAGCGTCGGCTACATCATGGCGCTGACCCAGATGCCGGCCAAGATGACCGCTTTCTTTCTGTCGATCTCAGACAACAAATACGTCATCCTGCTTCTGATCAACGTCCTGCTGCTGGTGCTCGGCACGCTCGTCGACATGGCGCCGTCGATCCTGATCGCGACGCCAATCCTGTTGCCGGTCATGAAGAATTTCGGCGTCGATCCGGTTCATTTCGGCATGATCATGCTGCTCAATCTCGGCATCGGCCTCTGCCACCCGCCGGTCGGCGCGATCCTCTTTGTCGGCTGTGCGGTCGGCAAGGTCACGATCGAGCAGGTCATGCGCAAGATCTGGCCGTTCTACGCGGTGATGTTCTTTGTCCTGATGTGCGTGACCTATCTCCCCGAAATCTCGCTATGGTTGCCCCGGCAGCTCCAGGTCCTGCACTGAGCGCGAGCGACATCTTGCACAAGCGCGGCAAACCCGTCAGCATTGCGCTGACATCATCGAAAAAGGCCGGGTCAAGCCGGTCTGAGCAGATCAACATTGCGCGGCACGCGCAGCGTGCGATCTTGCGACCGCTCGCCGGCATCCCTACGCTCCCCGCCCACAACAAAACGACAGGGAGGCGATCGTCATGAGCACAAGGCGGGATTTCCTGAAAGCGGGCACAGCGGCGGCGGCCGGCATCGTGTTCTGCGGCTGTGGGCTCGTCCACAACGCGAGCGCGCAGCAAGCGCGCCAGAAGTTGCCGGTCAGCGTCGGCGGCAAGCGCGTCAAGACCATCGACATTCATTCGCATTGCCACTTCCGCGAGGCGGGCGCCCTGCTCGGCGCCGACGCCGGAAAATATCAACTGCCGCCGGTCAACGGCGCCGCCGAGGCCTTCCTCGAGATCGACAAACGTCTCGCTGCGATGGATTCGCAGGCCGTCGACATGGAAGTGCTCTCGATCAATCCGTTCTGGTACGACCGCGATCGCGATCTAGCGGGCAAGATCGTGAAGATCCAGAACGAAAAGCTCGCCGAACTCTGCGCCTCGAAACCCGAGCGCTTCGCCGCCTTCGCCTCGCTGACGTTGCAGGCGCCGGACCTTGCGGTCCAGGAGCTCGAGACCGCGGTCAAGAAGCAGGGCCTGAAGGGTGCGGCGATCGGCGGTGTCGTCGACGGCGTGGAATTCTCCGATCCCAGGTTTCACCCGGTATGGGCCAAGGCCGAGGAACTCGGCGCTCCCCTGTTCATCCATCCGCAGGGCGTGCCCGAGCTCAACAAGCGGCTGTCAGGCAATGGCTGGCTCGGCAACACGATCGGCAATCCGCTCGAGACCACGATCGCACTCTCGCACCTGATCTTCGAGGGCACGCTCGACCGCTTCCCGAGATTGAAGATCATTGCCGCGCATGGCGGCGGCTATCTCCCGTCTTACGCCGATCGCTCGGACCATCCGTGCCTGGTCGGACCGAAGGGATGCAATCCGGAGATCAAGCTGCAGAAGGCGCCGACCGAATACCTCAAGCAGATCTATTTCGACTCGCTGATCTTCACGCCCGAGGCGATCCGACATCTCGCTGCCCAGGTTGGCGCCGGCCAGATCGTGCTGGGCAGCGACTATCCCTATCCGTGGCAACTGGCGCCGGTCGACCACATCTTCGCCTGCGCGTCGCTGAGCGACGACGACAAGGCCAACATTCTCGGCCGGACTGCGGCAAAGCTGCTCGGTGTTGCGGCGTGAGGTTTGAACCGTCGTCGTCGCGCCATGGCGCGCGACGACGGTGTCGACGATCAGTTGGCCCTCACCGTCCGCATCTGATTGCGCGGCTGAACCGTGGGCGCCAGCTCCGCGACGTTGGGCACCGGATCGGCGTAGACGGCCTCAGTTCCGGCGAACTCCGCTTGCGCCGCGTCCGATACCCATGTGACCGCCGAGGGGTGACTGACCAGCATCCCGATCAGTGCAACGATCACCAGTACCGGCAAAGCGATCAGCTTGAAGCTGAAGCTTTGGTAGTTGCGCTCCGGGTCCTGCCGTCGATTGTCGAACGAGCCCTGCATGGATTCCTCCACATTGCGGATGTGATCCACCGAGGGTTCACTTACCGCAGGGCACGCAAGACCGATGTGAATGGTTTCACAAGCTTTGTCGGGTTCACCGTTTCGTGAGACCCGGACGGGCCGAGCCGCCGCAGCGGCTATTCCCCGTCATCGGCCCCGGCGTCGACCAGCTCTTGCAGCGACTCGGGCTTCAGCACGACGATCGCACCATGCTCGAGCCTGACCCAGCCGCGGGTCGCCCAGGCGCGGAGCTGCTTGTTGATGCTCTCGCGGGTCATGCCGACCATCTCGCTGATCTCCTGCTGGGTGATCGAGATGGTGCGCCCCTGCGGCTTGTGCTTGTCGCTGAGACGCAGCAGCGCGCTCGCCAGACGGCCGGGCAAGTCCTGGAGGATCACCTGCTCGACCTGGTCGCTGGTCCAGCGCAACCGCGCGCACAGCAGCTCGATGAACTTCATCGCCAGTGTCGGCTGGCTGCGCACGAACGGAATGAACTCGCGCCGGTCGATGACGAACAGCTCGCAATTGGTGTTGGCGGTGGCGTCGGCGGTCCGCGACAAGCCGTCGAGCAGCGCGATCTCGCCGAAGATCTCTCCGGCCTCGATCAGGTTCAGAATCGCATTGCGGCCGTCCGGCGACGAGATGCTGATCTTCACCGTGCCCGAAATCACCGCAATCAGGCTGGTGCCGGGATCGCCCTTGGAGAAGATCGTCGTGCCGCGCTTCAGCGTGATGTGCTTGGCATAGCGACAGAGCTGATCGAATGCCTCGGGCTCGAGATCGGCGAAATAGGGATGCTTGCGCAGCACCGACAGCTTGTTGTTGGAAAACGACGGCGCACCGGCAGTTCGTTCTATGGGGAGCGCACCGGTCATATTGATCCAGACTGAATATGTTGCGCTCGATCGGTGCGCCAGCAGCGCGGGCACCGACGAGGCCATCGATCAATGAAAGTGGGACGACTATAACCCCGCCAGCGGCCTACAGCAACAAAAGGTCCGGGCCGGTGGCATCGGGATAGCGGGCATCCAAAGTACAATTTGGAATAAATATGTTCCTTTACAACGCTCAATTGCAGCCGGCGACCGCTGCTTGACGCCCCGTTCGAGCCGACTCACAGCAGCTTGCCGTCCGGCCCAAAGAACGGATGCGGCCCGTCAAACTGGCCGATCGGGAGCTGGTGCGTGACCAGCTGTCCGAAGTCCTGTCCGGGAAACCAAGTGTGCAGGTGAAAGGCAGCCGGTTCCACCTTGAACGACGGCTCCCGAAGCTGGCCAAGGTCCAGGTCGACCGCGTGGTTCGGCGCAGGGCATAGTGTCACGGGGAGCCCGGCAAAGGTCGTCAGCATGGCTCGGTGGACATGCCCGCAGCCGATCAACCGCACTCGCGGGTGACGCCTGACGATTTCCGCCAACGCGTCGGCATTGAAGAGATCCTGCCGGTCCATATGCCAGATGCCGCCCTTAAATGGCGGGTGATGCAGGAAAAGCAGCGCCGGCCGGCCGTCCCCGGTCGCCAACGCCGCATCCAGCCATTGCAGCGTGGACGCTTCCAGCATGCCGTGCGGCTTGCCGGCGACGCTTGAATCCAGCAGCAGAAGATCGAGCCCGTTGACCTCGATCTTCTGGTCGAGCGGACCCGCTGCGTGGACATAGCGCGCGGCTGGAAACGCGGCGCGCATCCACTCACGCGAGTCGTGATTGCCGGGAATTCCGGCAAACGGAACGCGCAGCGGCGCGAGCAAGCGCTTCAGATAGTCGTATTCCTCGACTGAGGGCGTGTCCACGAGGTCGCCGGAGATGACGACGAAATCGGGGGCCGGCGCAAATGCGTTGAGCGCAGCAATACAGCGTTCAAGCGCCTTCGCGGTATCGACCCGGCCATAGGCCAACGCTCCCGGCGGCTTGATGTGGAGGTCGGATATTTGCGCGATCAGGACTGGTTTCGACGGCATCGATAATTCTCAGGGTTCGGAAGGCAGAAGACGAAGCGCGTCGGGCGCGATCGAAAGCCCTACGCGATCGCCGACCTTGGCCTGGATCGTATTGGGCGCGTCGACATTGAGCGGCTTGCTCGACGCAGCGCTCACGACAATTCGCTGCCGGTCGCCAATGAAGCTGACGGCATCGACGGTTCCCGAGAGCTGCCCTGCGCCGGCGTCCACCACGAGAATGGTTTCGGGGCGGATCATCACGGTCGCGTTCGCAGTCGTCGCGCCACCTTCGATCGGCAAGCGCCCGCCGGGCAGGATCAAGACGCCGTTCTCGATCGGCGCCTCCACGATATTCGCCGCGCCGATGAACTCCGCGACGAACCGATCCTTCGGCGCAAAGTAGACCTCGCGCGGCGTGCCGATCTGGGCGATCGCGCCCTTCCGCATCACGACAACACGGTCGCCCAATTCCATGGCTTCGGCCTGATCGTGGGTGACATAGATCGTCGTGATGCCAAGTGCGCGCAGCAGCCGGTTGAGCTCGCTCCGCAGCCGGTCCCGCAGGGCGGCATCAAGCGCGGTCAAAGGCTCGTCGAGCAGCAAGATGCCGGGCCGGATCGCAACCGCACGCGCCAGCGCGACGCGCTGACGCTGGCCGCCCGAAAGCTGCTCGATGCGGCGGTTTTCCAATCCCGTGATGTTGGTCAGAGCCACCAGGTCGGCGACGCGCGCGGTGCGCTCGTCCCTGGCGACGCCGCGGATCTTCAAACCATAGGCGATGTTGTCCGCCACCGTCATGTTGGGGAACAGGGCGTAGGACTGAAACACCATCCCGACATTGCGCCGCTCGATCGGGACCGAGGTCATGTCCTTGCCGTCGAACAGGACCTTGCCGCCCGCATCCGGCAACTCGAGGCCCGCGATGATGCGCAGCATTGTGGTCTTGCCGCAGCCTGACGGGCCAAGCAACACCAGCGTTTCGCCGCGCGAGATGTCGAGGGTTGCGGGATCGAGCGCGCGGGTGCCGTCGGCAAAAGTCTTGCCGCACGCCTCGATCCGCACCGCTGCACCGTGACCGGCCGTACTCATCGCTTGTGATCCTTGTCGGCCAGCAGTTGCATCGCGACCAAGAGCGGAATGATCATCACGAAGAAGATCAGCGTGTAGGCCGAGGCCACTTCGAGCCGCATCGAGGCGTAGCTGTCGGCGAGCCCGATCGGCAGCGTCTTCGTCAACGGCGTATGCAGCATCCAGGTCAGATTGAATTCACCGAGCGACAGCGTGACCACCATCAATGCGCCGGCGAGAATTCCCGGCAGCGCGTTCGGCACGATGACGTCGCAGAAGCGCCGCCAGGGCGACGCTCCCAGCGAAGCGGCGCCTTCGTCGAGCGTCTTGATATCCACCGTCGCAAACACCGCCATCACTGACCGCACCATGAACGGCATGGTGAAGATCACATGGCCAACCA
Organism: Bradyrhizobium sp. USDA 4461; assembly: GCF_054055655.1. Classification (NCBI taxonomy): domain Bacteria; kingdom Pseudomonadati; phylum Pseudomonadota; class Alphaproteobacteria; order Hyphomicrobiales; family Nitrobacteraceae; genus Bradyrhizobium; species Bradyrhizobium sp. USDA 4461. The sequence continues at coordinate 5,246,576 of NZ_JBSRXM010000001.1, read as the reverse complement.
GGATGAAGAGCCAGGAACGGCGGAGGTCGCCAAAGCCGCCATAGGTCAGCAGCAATGCAAGGGCGATCGCAAGCCCGGGGATCGCCAGCGGCAGCGTGATGATCTCCTCGGCGATGCGGGCGAGCCGGCCTCCACGCGTATGCAAGGCATAGGCCGCGGGGACACCGGCGAACAGCGTGACCGCAAGTGTCGCGAATGCGATCACGAAGGAGAGCAGGATGGTACCGGCATAGAGCTCCCAGACCTGCGCGACCCATTGCAGGGTCACGCCGGATTGGATGCCGCGGAAATAATTGACGGTGACGCCGGCGGAAATCGAAAGCCCGGCGGGCACCACCAGGAATGCCGCAACGAGCAGCGTGAAGACGAACTGGCCGGTGAAGATCAGGCGGTCGCGCATGCGCTCACCCGGCCGCCGCGACCGCGCTGCCGCTGAAGGTGCGGGCGAGCGCGAGGATGAGCCAGGTGATCAGGCCAAGCCCCACCGACAACGCCGCCGAGGTCGCGAAGTTGGCGGCCAGCGTGAACTCGGTGTAGATCAGCATCGGCAGCACGTCGATGTTCGTTGCCAGCGTGAAGGCAGTGCCGAAGGCGCCCATCGCGGTCGCAAACGCGATCGCGCCGGAGGCGACGAAAGCCGGCGCCAGCGCCGGCAGCACGACGTCGCGCTGCACCGCCCAGGGGCTGGCGCCAAGCGACCGCGCGGCCTCCTCGAGGCCGACGTCGAGCTTCTGCACGGCGGCCATGATGGTCAGGATCACGCGCGGGATCGAGAAGTAGAGATAGCCGAGGAAGAGCCCGTAGATCGAATAGGCGAAGACGAACTTCTCGCCAAAAATCCGATTCGAGAGATCGCCGATCAGCCCTTGCCGCCCCGCCAGCAGGATGATCATGAAGCCGACCACAACGCCGGGAAACGCCAGCGGAAAGGTCAGCATCGCGATCAGCACGGCGCGGCCGGGAAAGCGGTGCCGCTGCAGGAACATTCCGGCAATCGTCGCCACGATCAGCGTGACGACCGTGGTTGCCGCCGCCAGCAGCACGGTGTTGATCAACGTCGCGCGATAGCGGCCTTCCGTCAGGATGGCGAGATATCCGGCGAGCCCGTGCGGCCCTTCAGCCCCTGCGACCACCAGGCGCGCCATCGGCAGCAGGAAGAAGGCCGTGGTCACGACCGCAAGCGGCAGCAGGCAGAGCCAAACGAAGGATTTTTGCGACATCGGAAGAATGGTGCCCCGCGAGAAGCACCATATTGCCTCAGCGGACCTCGGCGAGATAGCGGTCGACGAAGGCTTTTTGCACGTTTTCCATCTCGCCCCAATCGACGCTCTTGGCGCGGGCGTAGTCGCTGTCGGGGAGGAATTTGCCCTTCACGGACGCCGGCAGTTCGATCGGGCGGGCCGGACGCAGATGGGCATTGGTCCAGATCGCCTGTCCCTTGTCGGACAAGAGATAGTCCATCACCTTCTTGGCCTTCTCCTTGTCGGGCGCGTTCTTCACGAGACCGACAACATAGGGAAACACCACCGAACCCTCGCAGGGAATCACAAACTCGAAGTTGCCCTTCTCCGAATATTTCGCGCGATAGGCGTTGAAGTCGTAGTCGAACAGGATCGGCATCTCACCGGAGACGACACGGGCATACGACGTCTGCTTGGGCACGATCGGATCGTTCTTGCGCAGCTCCTTGAAGAAGTTGATCGCGGGATCGAAATTGCTGGGTGAGCCGCCGAGCGCCAGGTTGACCGCGACCGCGCCGACATAGCCGACCGCCGCCGACGACGGATCGAGGTAGCCGACCATGCCCTTGTAGTCGGGCTTCAGGAGGTCCTTCCAGCAGGCCGGCACCGGCTTGCCGCCGAGCGCGTCCTTGTTCACGAACAGGCCGAGCGTGCCGGAGTGGATCGTGGTCCAATAGCCGTCCGGATCCTTCAGGCCGGCGGGGACCTGGTCCCAATGCGCCGGCTTGTAGGGCTCAAGCGCATCCTGCGCCTTGGCTTTCATACCGAAGGTCACGCCGAAATAGCCGATATCGCCGACCGGATTGCTCTTCTCGGCCAGGATCTGGGCCAGTGCCTGGCCGGAATTCTTGTTGTCGTGCGGGATGTCGTAGTCGAGGTCCGCCTTGATTGCCTTCAGCATCGAGGCCCAATCGGCCCACTCCGGCGGGCAGTTGTAGCAGATCACGTCGGCCGCCTTGGCGGATTGCCACGGCGCGATCAGTGTCAGCGCCAGCAACGCAAGGACAAGGCGGACGGTCTTCATGGGAGGCTCCGGTCTGGGAGAGGATGCAATGCGGATTTCAACATCAACGGAGCGACCAAGTATAGATCGCGCATGACGGTTTTGCGACGCGCTCGCTGCCGTGCAGCAAATGCGAAGCCAACGATGGGACGCTCGTCGCCGCCGGTCATTTCGGGCTAGGCTGCCAGCCAAAAGAGGAAGCGCCCATGTACCAGCCAACCGGCGTCAAGACATCGCCCGACCTTCCCGTCCCCGACCTGATGAAAGCTTGGGTCCTCGGCGACCCCGACGAGCTCATGCTTCGCGAAAAGCCAACGCCGATCCCGTCGCGTGCCGAGGTTCTGGTCCGGATCGACGCGGTTGCAATCTGCGCCACCGATCTCGAGATCATCCATGCCGGGTCGCCGGCCAGCATTCAGGGCGGCCAGCCCTTCAACAAGAATTTCACGCCGGGTCACGAGTACATGGGCACAGTCGCCGCGCTCGGCCCTGATGTGGACGAGTTCAGGATCGGCGAGCGGGTCAGCGTCGAAATCCACGCCGGCTGCGGCCAATGCAAACGCTGCCGCCAGGGCATGTACACATCCTGTCTCAACTATGGAAAGCCGGAGAAGGGTCACCGCGCCAACGGCTTCACGACCGACGGCGGATTCGCCGAATACGCGGTCAATCACATCAATACGCTGGCACGCGTCCCGGAGACCATGAGCGATGCGGAAGCGACGCTCGTGGTGACCGCCGGGACGTCGATGTATGGCTTGACGGAATTGGGGGGATTGGTGGCCGGCGAGAGCGTCGGGGTGATCGGCCCAGGACCGATCGGACTTCTCGCAGTTGCCGTGGCCAAGGCGCTTGGCGCGAGCCCGGTGATCCTGACCGGCACGCGCAACAAGCGGCTCGCGATCGGCAGAGAATTGGGAGCCGATCGCGTCATCAACATCAACGACGAAGACGCCGTTGCGGTGGTGAAGCAACTTACAGGGGGGATCGGTGCTGACTACGTCGTCGAATGCGCCGGCACCGAAGCGACACTCAACCAGGCCATTCACATGACCAATCGTGGCGGCAAGATCTGTCTGGCCGCCTTCCCGCACGAGGCCGCGACGCTGGACATCGCGCATCTCGTGCGAAACAACATCTACGCCTACGGCATCCGCGGCGAAGGCAAAAGCGCGACCCATCGCGCGATGGAATTGATGGCGGCGAAGCGGTTCGATGCGACCAAGATCCACACGCATACGTTTCCGCTGGGCGACCTGCCGACCGCGTTGAGATATGCGCGGGATCGCGTCGACGACGCGATCAAGGTCGTGCTGACCAATCGCAAGGCCGGCGCGATCGCGAGCGCTGCCGAATGAAGCCTATCGTGCGGACGCAGGAGCACTGATCCGGTTCACACCGAACAGTAGCGCTCCTTGACCTCGTCGTCGGCCAACAACTCCTGCGCCGACGCCTGGTGCACCACCGCCCCCTGATCAAGGACGTAGGCACGATCGGCGATACCAAGCGCAAGCTCGACGTTCTGCTCAACCAGCAGAACCGTCGTTCCCTGCGCCTTCATGCTGCGGAACAGCTCGAACATCTCGTCGACCAGGACGGGCATGATGCCCTCCGACGGTTCATCCAGCATGATCAGGTCGGGCTTTGCGATCATCGCGCGCGCGATCGCCAGCATCTGCTGCTCGCCGCCGGACATCGTGACCGCCTCCTGATCCATGCGTTCGGCGAGCCGCGGGAAGATCACGGAAATCTCGTCGATCAACTCGGCTTCCCGCTTCTTCTGCTTTGACGCTACCAGCCCGAGCCGCAAATTCTCTCGCACCGACAACCCCTGCACGATCCGCCGCTCTTCGGGGACATAGGCGAGCCCCAACGCGAAGCGCACATGCGCCGGCCGATTCAGCAGCTCTTCGCCCTTGAAGCTGACCGAGCCGCGCGTCCGCCCCATCAAGCCCATGATCGATTTCAGCGTCGTCGTCTTGCCGGCGCCATTGCGGCCGATCAGACAGACGATCTCGCCGCTGATCACCTCGAGACTGATGTCCTGCAGCGCGTGGCTTGCGCCATACCAGGCATTGAGCTGGCTGATCTGCAGCATTCGTCAATGCTCCCGCTGGCCGAGATAGACGCGCTTCACTGCCTCGTTCTGCCGGACCTCGTGCGGCGTTCCCTCGGCGAGCAGTTCCCCGTGGTGCAGAACCAGGATGCGATCGCTGATCCCGAGCACCAGCTTCATCTTGTGCTCGACGAGGATGACGGTGCGCTCCTTGGCGAGCTTGACGATCAGATCCATCATGGTCCGGGTTTCTTCCGGGCTCATGCCGGCCGTCGGTTCGTCCAGCAGCAGCAAACGGGGTTGGCTGGCAAGCGCCATGCCAATCTCCAGCGCACGCTGCTCGCCATGGGCCAGCGTCCTGGCGGCGCGGTCCCGGGAGTCCCACAACCCGACCAGAGCCAGCAGCTCGTCCGCCCGCTCGACCAGTTCGGTCAGGCGCGCGCGAGGCCGCCAGAGGTCGTATCGCGACACCAGAGCCTGCAGGCCGACGCGGATGTTCTCACGCGTCGTGAGCTGCGGAAACACGCTGGTGATCTGGAAGGACTTTGCGATCCCCATGTGAGCAAAGCGATGCTGCGGCAGGCCGGTGACGTCCCTGCCCTCGAACTCGACGCTACCCTTCGTGGGCGGAAAAGCGCCGCACAGCAAATTGAAATAGGTGCTCTTTCCGGCCCCGTTCGGACCGATGATGGAGGTGATCGCCCCCCTGGAAAACTCGGCCGAGATGTTGTTCAGCGCGACAAACTTGCCGAACGTCTTGCCGACGCCACTGGTGCGCAGAATGATCTCGCCGGCTTGGTTTGCTGCGGCGGTCATCGCTTGCCTCGCGCGATCAGCGTGCCCCAGATGCCGGCGGGGAAGAACAGCACGCATGCAATGAAGATGGCGCCAACGATCAGTTGCCAGTGAACCGTCCACACGGAGACGATATTCTCCAGGACCAGGAAAACCGCCGCGCCGATCATCGGCCCGAAGAATGTCCCCATCCCGCCGAGCAGAGCGATCATCACGACAAGTCCCGAAGTCTCATAGTGCAGGATCTCGATCGGAACGATCGACAGATGCAAGGCCTGCAAAGCACCAGCAAGGCCGCAGAAGCCGCCAGATAAAATGAAGGTCAGCAAGCGTGTCAGGGTCACGTCATAGCCCGAGGCACGGGCGCGCATCTCGTTCTCCCGCACCGCTTCAATGACGGCACCGAACGGCGAGGCAAGAATGCGCGACATCACGAAAAATGCGGCGATCACGAAAGCCGCAATGACGTAGTACCGGATCATCGGATTGATGAAGTCGATCCGCAAGCCAAACAGATCGATGGTGCGGACATTGATGCCGCGAAGCCCGTTCTCGCCGCCGGTCAGGTCAACCGCCTGGTAGAACAGATAGTAGACGCATTGCGACAGCGCCATCGTGACCATGGCGAAGTAGATGCCGCGGGTCCTGATCGCGAGCACGCCAATCAGCAGCGCCATGAGCAGGCCACCCGCGATGCCGGCAGCGATCGCCGCATACCATGGCCAGCCAAAATGCACGATGGCGATGCCGCAGAGATAGGCACCAGTCCCGAACAGCGCCGCATGACCAAACGACAGAAGGCCCAGATAGCCGAACACAAGGTTGAAGCCGAGCGCGTAGAGCCCATAGATCAGGATGTTCACGGCGAGCGCCGTGAACGGCATCACCAACGGGAAAACCAGGATCACCGCAGCCACGATGCTGGCGCGATGCCGCGTTGCGAACTCGTACCAGCTGACCGTCGTGGCAGGAGGCTGTTTGATCGATTGAATCGTTTCGGTCATGCCGGGCTCAGCTCATCAATCCGGCGCGGCCGAAGAACCCTTGGGGACGCACGATCAGAACGATCGCCATCAGGGCAAAGATCGAAACCTTGGCCATCTCGGGTGCAAACAGCGAAGTGATGCTGACCACCACACCGACCAGCAGGCCTGCAAGGACGGCGCCGCCGATCGACCCCATCCCTCCGACCACCGTCACGACGAAAGCTTCGGCGAGGATGGTGCCCCCCATCTCCGGAATAACGCCCTGAAGTGGAGCAGCCAACAGCCCGGCAAGGCCCGCAATCGCCGTACCGATCCCGAACACGATCAACCAGACCCTGGAAACATCGACCCCAAGGACGCGGACGATCTGCGGATCGCGCGCGCCGGCGCGGATAACGAGCCCGAAGCTGGTTTTCTCCAGGAACAGCCAGAGCGCCAGCAGGACGACGGCCGTCGCTCCAATCACAAACAGACGGTAGAGCGGGAAATAGCCGACACCGATGTTGACGGCGCCTTGCAAGACCTCCGGCGTATCGAAGGGATAGCCAGTCTTGCCGAAGGCGATGCGCACGCATTCGACCATCACGTAGCTCAACCCGAAGGTCAGCAGCAGCGGATAATCGATGCCGCGACCGTAGAGCGGCCGGATCAGCACGCGCTCGACCGCGAGGCCAAACAGGCCGATCAGGATCGGCACAGCCACGAGACAGATCCAGAAATTACCCCCGATCGAGACCAGATAAAGCCCGACATAGGCGCCGACCATGTAGAACGCGCCATGGGCGAAGTTGACGACCGTCAGCATCCCGAAGATCAGCGAGAGCCCGATCGCAAACAGCACGTAGATCGCACCAAGCGCCAGCCCGGCGAACAGTTGCAACGCAATCAGATCGAAGCTCAGGCCCGCCATTTGTGCCCCTCGGACGAAGCGCACCGCTACCGGCGCGCGTCGTCGTATCGCTCAGCTTTTGTGACCAAGGGCTTCGCAGCTGCGCAGGTACTTCTCGTTGGGCTCTTCGGTCGAAAGGACCTCGAACACATCGGACTCGTTCTTCATGTCCTTGGACTTCGACTTGATCACGAGCACCGATTGCACTGACTGATGATCGCATTTGCGGTAGTATTGCGGTCCCTTGTAATAATCGTACTTCAGGGCTTCCAATGCCGCGACGACCTTGTCGGTCTCCACGCTGCCCGCGCTCTTGACCGCCTCAAGCACTGTCCGGACGCCACCATAGCCGAGCGCGCCATAATCGGTCGGCAACTTGCCGTCGTACATCTTGCGGAAAGCTTCGTTGAACGCCTTGGTGGAAGCGAACTTGTCCTCGATGCCCCAGTAGAACGAGCAGCCGCCGACGACGCCGTCGAATGCCTGCGGGCCCGCTGCGACGCGGCTGGCATGCGACAGCAGCGGCGCGATGATCTGGATCGATTTCTTGATGCCGAAATCGGTCGCCTGCTTCAGGGCGATCTGCTGGTCCCGTCCGAAATTGCTGATGAAGAGAATATCGGGCTTCAGCGCCTGAAGACGAGGCAGCAGCGTGGAGAAGTCCGTCGTTCCCAGCGGATGGCGGATATCACCGAGATTCTCGATGTTAAATTCTTTGCCGACCTCGAGGAAGCCGCGAACCATCTCGTGGCCATAGGCGTAGTCCGCGGTAAGGAACGCAACCTTCTTGCCAAATTTAGCGAAGGCGTAACGGCCGACCGCGCCCGACGTCATATGCGGGTTCAACGCCTCGTGGAAGGTGTACTTGCTGAAGTCCGCCGCCTCATTGATGGCGTCCGACTGGCTGATCGAATTGAAGATGACGCCGCGCTCCTTGGTGACGTTGTTGATCGCGAGCTGAACCGCGGCCGACAGGCTGCCGACGACGAAATTCACCTTCTCCTTCTCGACCAACTCCAGTGTCCGCGTCGCCGCTTCACCAGGATTGAGCTTGTCGTCGCGCACGACGAGTTCGGCCTTGCGGCCGTTGAGACCGCCGGCGTCATTGAACTGGGCGATGGCAAGCTGGCCAGCCCGCACCTGGTCCTGCGCCTCGGCACCATACGGGCCGGTCAAGGGAACGGGGAAGCCGACCTTGATGGGAGCTTCCTCGGCCCGCAGCAGATTGATGCGCAACGGTGAGACGGCGAGAGCGGCGCCGGCACTTGCCGTCGTCAGCAGACGACGCCGCGATACCGATCCGGCTTTGGTGACCTTGCTCGTCATGACTATTCCTCCCCAAGAACTGTCTGTGTTTTGCTTAGCGTATTGTCCTTGCCCGAAACTTCTCCACCTCAGATTCGTCCCAAGGCCGTCAGAATAACCCGGGGCGTCAGCGGAATCTCGGTAATTATCGTGCCAAACGGCCGCAGCGCGTCGTTAACCGCATTGGCGACCGCAGCTGCCGCGCCAGCCGTGCCCGCCTCACCCGCCCCTTTGGCTCCCAGCTCGGATTCTTGCGTCGGAGACACCACGTGTCCGATCTCGATATCTGGCATCTCGCCGGACATCGGGACCAGGTAATCCGCCATGTTGGCGTTGGTCAGCTGACCGCGTTCGTCATAGATGCACTTCTCGAACAGCGCCGCGCCGAGCCCTTGCACGACCCCACCCCGGATCTGCTCATCGACCAGTTGCGGGTTGATGATGGTTCCGCAGTCTTCGACAACCCAGTGCTTGAGCAGCGTCACGAACCCGGTGTCGGTGTCGACCTCGAGCCATGAGGCCTGCACGCCGTTGGTGAATGCAAAGGGATACTGGCGCGGAACGAAATGCCGGGTCGCCATCAACTCGGGCTGGATCCCGGGCGGAAGGGTGTCTGGCCGGAAATAAACGATCCGCGCCAGCTCGTTCAGCTCCATGCGTGGCACGCCGTCGCTGGCATTGACGATGCTGTTGTTGACGATATCGAGGCCGGCCGGCGTCGATTGCAGGATGGCAGCCGCGACATCGAGAATATTCCGGCGCAGAACCTTAGCTGCCTGCAACGCGGCTTCGCCGCCGATGCCGGCGCCGCGCGAAGCCCAGGTGCCGCCGCCATATGGCGTATGGTCGGTGTCGCCCAGGGTCACGCGGACCCGGTCCATCGAGACACCAAGCACGCTGCCCACGATCTGGGCGGTCAGCGATTCCGACCCTTGCCCCTGCTCGGTAATGCTGGTCTGGCAGATCACCGATCCCTGCGCGTCGAGCCTGACCGCGACACCATCCTGCGACGAGATTTTCGCGCCACCGACGCCGTAAAAGGCAGCACTGGGATTGGTCACCTCGATGAAGCTGGCGATTCCGATGCCGCGATGCACATTCCCGGCGCGCAAGTCCGCTTGTTCGGCGCGCAATCCGTCGTAGTCCATCATCTGGAGGAGCTTGGCCAGCGAGGCGTGATGCGAAAGCTGTTCGAACTTCATGCCGGAAGGCGATGCACAGGGATAGGCATCGTCGGGAATCAAATTGCGCCGGCGGATCTCAACGGGGTCCATGCCGATCTTGGCTGCGGCAAGATCGACCAGGCCTTCGGTGACCGAACAGGCGATCGGGTGCCCGACCGCCCGGTACTGGCACATCACGTTCTTGTTCTGGAAGACGACCCGCGCCCGCGCCCGATAGTTCGGTGTGACATAGGGGCCACCGACAAGGTTGACCACCTGGTTGGCCTCGATGGCGCTGGTGCGCGGGTACATCGAATAGGGCCCGATCCCCGTCAGGTCGTCGATCTCGAAAGCCGTGATGGTGCCGTCCGGCCTGACGCCGATCCGTCCCCGGCATCGGTGATCGCGGGCGTGAATGTCCGTGTTGAAGCTTTCGACGCGGTCGGCCACGAATTTGATCGGCCGCCGCAGCAGCTTGGCCAGTGCGTAGGTCGCCATTTCGTCGGCGTAAATGTGGACCTTGACGCCGAACGAGCCGCCGACATCCTTGCAGACCACCCGGACCTGCGCCTCCCTCAATCCGAGATGCAGGGCCCGCGATGTTCTGCACCATATGGGGCGCCTGCGTACCCTGATAGATCGTGAGCCGCGCCTCGGCCGCATTCCAGTCGGCAACAACGGCCCGCGGTTCGAGCGTCACGCCGGTGTGGCGCCCGAAGACGAAATCGGCCTCGACCACCTCGGACTCCGACAAGGCATGGTCGACGCCGCCGGCCTCGAGCGTTCGCTCGAAGGCAAGATTGTCGCCGAGCGAGGGGTGGATGACCGGGGTTGCCGGATCGAGCGCCGTGCGCATGTCCGTGACTGCCTCGAGCTCCTCGTAGTCGACGGAGATATGCTCCATGGCATCTTCAGCCGCCGCGCGGCTACTTGCCACGATCGCCGCAACGGCCTCCCCCTGCCAGCAGACCCGGTCGACCGCGATCGCGTGTTGCGGCGCCGATTTCAGTCCCTTCAAATGCGAGAGCACGCCGACCCACGGCGTGATGACAGCCTCAAGCTCACGCCCCGTGACGATGGAAGTGACGCCGGGCATGCGCCTGGCTGCGTCGACATCGATCGCCACGATCCTGGCGTGGGCATACGGTGATCGCAGGAAAACCGCGTGCGCCATCCGCGGCAATTCCAGGTCGCTGACATATTGCCCGCGCCCTTGCAGCAGCCGGTCGAGGTTCGGCCGTGGCACCGTCTTGCCGATATAGGAATTCGGGCGATCGAGCACCGAAAGCGTTTCTGCTGGCGCAGGTGTCACCGTCATGCCGACCGCTCCGCGCGCGTCCTGGCTGTCGCCTCCACTGCGTCCACAATGGCCTGATAGCCGGTGCAGCGGCAATAATTGCCGGATAGGTGCTCGCGGATCGCTTGGCGATCAGGCATGAGGGTATGCTTCAGCAGGTCCTGCGCTGTCATCAGCATCCCGGGCGTGCAATAACCGCACTGCAAAGCATTGCGCGCGCGAAAGGCCGCCTGAAGATCGGCGATTTCGCCGCTGTCGGACAGCCCCTCGATCGTCTCGACTGAGGCGCTCTGCGCCTGGACCGCCAGCATCAGGCAGGAGCGAACGATCTCACCGTCGATCCGGACCGTGCAGGCACCACACACGCCGTGCTCGCAACCGACGTGAGTTCCGGTCAGCTTCAGGTTTTCCCGCAGGAAGTCAGCAAGACTGAGCCGCGGCAAGACGAATGCATCGACGGCTTCGCCGTTGACCAACAGCGAGACCGGTATCGGAGCGTTCACGAGGTCACCCCGAGTTCGGGTCGCGCGAGCAACGCGGCCACGCAGCGCCGGAGCAAGACCGCGGCGAGATGTCGGCGCATGGCCGGGCTGGCCTGCTGATCTTCCTGCGGATTGAGTTCGTCGGCCAAAGCGGCCGTTGCCTCCGCGAGCAAGGCTGGGGTCACGGATACATTGATCAATTTGTCGGCGGCCGCTGCGAGCAGCGGCCGATCACCAACCGCAAAGTAGCCGAGCCGAAGCTCCGCGAACCGATCGCCCGCGATCACAGCGCGAGCGGCGAGACCAACGAGCGCATAGTCACCATGCCGCCGGGCATATTCGTGAAAGAAAAATGCCGCGCCGAGCCCTGCGACCGGCACCTCGACCGCGACCAGCAATTCGTCCGGCGCCAGCGCCGTGTCGTAGATGCCGTTGAAAAATGCGGTGGCAGAAATCCGGCGCTCGCCGCGAGGCCCGCGAACAACGATCGAGGCGTCAAGCACAACAACGCAGGCCGGCAGCTCCGACGCAGGATCGGCATGGGCCAGGCTGCCGCCGATCGTTCCCCGATTACGAATTGCGGGATGAGCAACTTGCGCAACCGCATCGCGCAGCAGCGGAGCGTGCAGCGCAACCTCCGGCGAATTGAGCAGGTCGACATGCCGGGTCAGCGCGCCAATGACCAGCAGATCTCCCCTCACCGCGACGCCGCGCAACTCGGCAAGGCCACCGATATCGACCAGAATGTCCGGGGATAACAGCCGCAGATTCATCGCCGGCATCAGGCTCTGGCCACCCGACAGAACCTTCGCCCTGTCGCCATGCGCGGCAAGCAGCTCCAGCGCATTCACGACGCTGGTCGCGCGGGCGTAGGCGAAAGCCGCAGCTTTCATGTGGGCGTGGCCTCCCGGGCCCAATTTTGGTTTGCCCGATTAGAGGGCCGCCCCGATCAAAGGTCAAGTTTGTTTATCGAGTGATTATTTGCTCGGCGGGACTTGTCTTCGTAGCGGGATGGACGCAGGTTCCTAGCCAAATAAAGTCCAACGCAGGGAGGCGGATCATGAAGCTCGGGTTCTTTACGATGCCGATCCATCCTCTCGATAAGGATTGGCGGCAATCGCTCCGGGAGGATCGTGAAGCGTTCCTGCTCGCCGACGAGCTCGGGTACAGCGAGGCCTATGTCGGTGAGCATCTCACCGACAAGGCCGAGAACATCACATCCAGCATCGCCTTCATCGCCTGGCTCGCGGCCGCGACCAAACAGATCAAGCTTGGAACCGGCACCATCAACATGCCGAACACCCATCCGGCAACCGTCGCCGCATCCGTCGCCATGCTCGATCACATGCTCGATGGCCGTTTCATATTTGGCATAAGTCCCGGCGGCTTGCTGTCAGACGCGGAAATCTTCGGCAATCTCGATGCCGATCGCAATGCAATGTTCCTCGAAGCCATCAATCAGGTTCTCGATATCTGGGCCGGCAAGCCGCCCTATGATTTGCAAGGCAAGTACTGGAATGTCTCGGTCAAGAAGACTCTGATCGAGGATATCGGCCAAGGAATCGTAGCGCGTCCCCTGCAGACCCCGCACCCGCCGATCGTAGTGACCGCGGTTGCGCCGTTCTCAAAGGGCGTCACGGAAGCCGCGGCACGCGGCTGGGATCCGATCTCGGCAAACTTCCTGATGCCCGCCTGGGTGAAGAGCCATTGGCCTAAATATGTAGAGGGGTGCGAGCGCGTGGACCGGACCGCGAACATCGCCAATTGGCGCGTTGCCAAGAGCGTGTTCGTGGCAAAGGACGCTGCAACTGCGCGGGCCTATGCCACGTCATCGGACAGCCCCTATGTCTACTATTATCATCAGCTGTTCACGAAACTGAAACGCAGCGGACGGCTCGAGCTGTTCAAGACACGGCGCGACCAACCAGATGCTGAAATTACGCTGGATTCGATCTGCGACAAGCTGATCATCTACGGCACACCCGAAAGCGTGACCGATCAACTACTCGCGTTCCAGGAGGAAACCGGCCCCTTCGGAACTCTGCTCTATGCCGGCAAGGACTGGAAGGATCGCGAGCTTGGTCGTCAATCGATGATCCTGATGGCCGAGAAGGTCATGCCACGCATTAATGCCGCAGGCGCCGGATCAGCAGCGTGATCCAGGGAGTTCCGACATGGCCTTTACTGATCGCATTCCGTACCAGGCACAGGTCGACCGGCCGAAACTGACGCTGCCTGGCGGCAAGAAGCTTGCCGTCTGGTTTATCCTCAATGTCGAGGAATGGCGCATCGGAAATGCGATGCCGCGTACCGTGCTGAGCCCACCAATGGGCCAGCCCCTGCTGCCTGACGTGCCGAATTGGTCCTGGCATGAATACGGTATGCGCGCCGGCTTCTGGCGTCAATTCAAGGCATTCACCGATCGAAAGATACCGGTGACGCTCGCAGCGAATGCCAACGTCTGCAACAGCTATCCGCGCGTGGCGTCGGCAGCGCTCGAGGCCGGGTTCGAATTCATGGGTCATGGATTTGTCCAGGGCCCGATGCACAAGCTGGAGAACCAGGCGGATGCAATCAAGCGCGCGGTCGACACCATTGCAGAATTCACCGGCAAGGCACCGCGATCATGGGAAAGCCCGGGCTTGACCGAGACCGAGGAGACGCTCGATCTCCTGCGTCTCAACGGGATCGAATACGTGGCGGACTGGGTGATGGACGATCTGCCGCAGGATATCGCCACGCCGCACGGAATCGTAACGACGATTCCATATTCCGTTGAGACCAATGACATCGTCATTCACGCGCTACAGCATCTTCCGTCGGAGCAGTTCCTGACGCGCTGCACCGATCAGTTCGATCGGCTGTATCTCGAAGGCGCAGAGAACGCGCGGATCATGGCAATATCGGTGCATCCCTACATCACCGGGGTACCACATCGAATCAAGTACCTTGAAGCCTTGCTCGATTACGTGGTCGGTCACGACGCCGTAGCGCTGATGACGGCAAGCGAGATCGGCGATTGGTATCGGGGCCAGATGGCGACGACATAGAGCGGTTCAGCCGACGACCTTGATCGGCGCCCGTCGACGGTCGGTTGCGACTTCCGCCATCCTCTCAAATCCCGCGAGAAAGATATCCAGCGCATCACTGATCATCTGCGCCTTATCCTCCAGGACAGGCGCCTCGTAGATGTACTTGCGTACGCCATAGTAGAAGATGCCGCCGTGGAACACCCAGGCCAGCTCCAGCTCGGCGGCGGTGGGTTTACTTTGCGTCGCAAGGCCGGCCTCGTGACGGCATTCCCTGAGGATACGAGTCAGGATCTTGTCCTTGACCATGCCAACATACCACCGATTGATATCCAGACCTTTCAGGCCCGAATAAAGATAGATCCTTAGCCACTTCCGGTTGAAGATCGCGTCCGTATAGATCTCGTAGAATTCCTGCAGCCGCACGCGGAGCGGTCGCGACCGATCCGACAGCAATTTCTCCCAGCCGATTTCAAGCGGTTCAAGATATACCTTGCGGTAAACCTCCTTGATGAGATCGTCCTTGCTTGGAAAGTATCGATAAAGCAGCGGCTGCGTCACACCGAGCTTGCGAGCGAGCGTACGCGTGCCGCCGCCAAATCCCTCCTCCGCAAAGAGCTCGGTTGCCTTGGCGACGAATTCACTGCGGCGATCGTCGGCTGATAGTCGCCTCTGCTTGACTTGAACTCGCTTGGCCGACGTTCGATTCATGATGGCTTGCTACCATCGTCTGCCAGGAACCGGCCGAAAGCTCCGTGCGCGAACAACAGCGGATTGTTCCGGTTGTACGCGTATGCCTCGACCGCTCCCAGGAAAATAACGTGATCGCCACCGTAGTAGCGGTTGGCCGCACGGCATTGAAAATTCGCAACCACATCGGCCAGCACGGGAGCGTTCCCGAGACCTGCCGTCCAGCTCACTCCGGCGAACTTGTCACCCGACGATCTGGCAAACTGCGTCGCCAGCGCCTGCTGGGACGCGCCAAGCACGTTGACCGTGAAATGAGTGGCATTCTGGAAGATCGGCAGCCCCTGCGAGAAAATACCCAGGCTCCACAGCACGAGCGGCGGGTTGAGCGACACTGACGCGAATGAATTGCATGTGATACCGTACGGCCGTCCTTCGGCAGACATCGCGGTGACGATCGTCACACCGGTCGCAAACGTACCGAGCGCATTGCGGAAGTCACGCGGGTCGATCGTCGAACTGCCGGTTGCGAGCTCATTGGCCGGATCCGTTGGATGTTTGGGTGAGTCGGACATCCAGCGAGGCTCAGAGTGTCAGGTTTTCAGACGGCAGCCCGAGAGCCACCCGCCCATAATTGGTGCCCGCCGCATCAAAATTGAAGGCGAGATGAGCGTTTACCGCATGCGCATCGCGGAATTGACGCTGCAGCGCCCCAGAGGTGAACAGGCTGCGTGCCCCGCTCGCGGCAAACAGAAGCGACACCGCTTCAGTACACAGATTGACCGTGAACGCCCCATCGCGCCGCAGCTTCGTCTTTTGTGCAATACTCGGGATCTCGCCGCGCCGGACTTGCGCTAGCACTTCAACGCAGTTCGCACGCATGATAAGCCGCGCGGCATCTATCTTCGCCGACGCCTCGGCGATCTTGATCTGTGTGCTCTGCAGGTCCCCGATCTTGGCCCGGTTGTATGTCGATGCGCGGTGTCGCGCGATCTCGACATAATCGTCAAGACAGGCCTGAGAGTTTCCCAGTCCGACTCCGGACAGCACGTAGGGAAACAACGAAAAGACCGGAAGCTTGTAAAGTGCATTCGAATTGACGACGCTGCCTGGTGTCGCACCTCCGGCAAGATCGCTGACGGCCACCGTCATATGCTCGGGAACGAATGCGTCGGCCACCCGCACATCGTTCGATCCAGTTCCGCGCAGGCCAGCCGCATTCCAGGTATCGTCGATGCTGTAATCCCGTCGGTTCAACAGGAATAGCCGATACTCGACACCGTCGGCCTCATCATCCGAGGCAACCACGCTCGCAAGCATGTTCCATCCGCAGGCTTCCACGCCGGACGAGAACGGCCAATGGCCGGTCAGCACATATCCGCCAGTTGTCTTCCTGGCACGGCCCGCCGGGAAGACAAAGGAAGACGCGATCAGCGCTTCTGGATTTTCGCCCCACACCGCAGCCTGCGCCTCGGGCGCGAACATCCCCAGCATCCAGTGATGACTTGCAAGATTGGCAAAGTTCCAGGCAACCGAAGCATCGCCCTGCCCCAGCGCGTCGGCGCAATCGACCAAGGCAACATAGTCGAGTTCGCTGCCTCCGAAGCGCTTGGGCTGCAGGATCCGGAAAAGGCCACTATCCTGCAGTTCTCGTTCGGTCTCCGGCGGCAGGCGGCGCAACTCTTCAGTTCGCTGCGCCCGCTCACGCAAGGCCGGAACAAGCGCCATGGCCCGCGCAACCATGACAGCACAGCGCTCTACGTCTGGGCCTGGCGGCACCTTCGCGTCGAGCCCGCGGCCAACCTCCACCATGGTCTCTTCCTTCGTTCGATCTCCAGGACGTTTTGCGCGTGCGATCGAGCTGTGCGGCTTAGTTTATCGTTCGATCACCAGAGATCAAGGCGCGCAAGGCTACATCCGGCTAAATCAACGATCGGGGATCGCGGTTGCGGCAACAGCCGCTCGCCGAACCGTGCAGTTGCGGCCCGGGAACGCAAAAGCGCCCGGCGGCCTATTCGGCCACCGGGCGCTCCACGTCATTGCATATTATCAGTTCGCCCACCGCACAGAGGCTAGACAAGATCCTTCCGCCAATACAGCGAGTGCTGCCACGCCCACGGCGCGACGGGGTCGAAGAGCCGATACCCCAGCCTGATAAAGTTATTGGCCGAGATACAGTTGTCGGTCGTATCCGAGACGATCGTTTTCCAGCCGGCCCGCCGCCCTCGCGCTTCCAACGCGCGTGTAAGGCGCAGTTGCAGACCATGACCGCAGTGCGGCATAGCGACGCCGACCCGACACAGATATCCAGCATTTGTGACATGTGTTGAAGGCACGACGCCCGCGAATGCGATCGGACTGGCTCCTCGGAATGCGATCCACCAATATCCCTGCTCGAAGTCAGGCACGCGGGTCCCGTCGCAAAAAGTCAGCCGATGAAGCTCGACAAGCGAATCTTCGATTTCATCCTCCTGCGGATCAACCTCACGTATCCGATACATTACCGCACCTCGAGAGTCATATTGCCAGCTGAGCCGCCTAGATCCACGATATGGGACGTCTGTCCTCGAACGCGGGGCCAAGGCGAGTTATTTCCCGAGCGTGGCCTTGATGCCCAACCAAATCGCGCCGACAAAGCCAGTAGCGATCACGGTAATGACCGCTTTGAAGGTATAACTCTGCGCCTGCTCGACGCTTCGTCGCCAACGCCGGAGGTGCTGAAAATCCGCGCGCAGCTCGCGTCGGTCTCCCTCTTCAAAGCCGAATGAAGTCAAGACAGTCGCAATAGTCTTGACCACTACGGCGTCGATATCGCTCCTTCGCACCCGATCTTGTTCGATCAGCGTTTCCATCACGATTGCTTTGACATCAGCCTCGTGCATCCCGTCACCGTCGAATGATGCGTGCGACATTCTCGAACGTGCGCTTTCCAAAATAGAAGCCCATGATCATGCCGGCCCAAGTGCTTACGTCGCCCGTAAGCTGCGGCGTGGTGCCAAGACCAAGAACCTTGTCCCAGATGACGCATTTGGCAAAGAAAACCAATGTCACGTAGAAGGCTAGTTTCTCGGGCTCCCAGGGGTGGCCGATCTCGGCGATCTTGAGTTGACCTTGCGCCTGTATCTCGGCGCTCTGTGCTGCGATCTCGCCTGCAGCCAGATCGGCAGCGATCTTGCTGTCGATGTTGCCGGCTTTCAGCTTGGCCTGATAAGCATCGATCAGGCCCTTGATGACCGGACCACCAAGGAAGGAAAGAATGGCCATCCACATCGATCAGCTCTTTCCCACCGACCGCAGCCGCGCGACGATCGTAATCGTCGATATTCCGATCATCGTGTAAGCGAGATATCGAGGATTGTCCTTCAACGCCTCCATGACCTGGGCCTTAAGGTCGGGATCGCCAAAGGCGGAGGCGATTGGATCAAGCCACTGAAAGACAGCTCCCACACCGGTCAGGAACAGGCTCCACGCCACCGTCACCGATCGTCCGGTCAGCGCCCAGGCCTTGCCCCAGAATGTATCGGCCTCATCGTAGAAGGACTTGAGGGCGGGAATCGCGTGCAGAATCGGTCGCAGCAAAATGAAATACGCGCAGAGCAGTCCGGGCAAAATCAGGAAAAGCCAGAGCATCGTCATTTCCTTCCGAAGAGAGATTTGAATAGAGCAACAAAAAAGGCTCCGATGGAGCCTTTGGCGGGAGTAGTGATGGACGGAGCGCCCGGGGGCGGTTTCGCTGCCGGCGTAGGCGGCCCTTTTGCGGGGATAGTCTTCGCCCCGGAGAATGTGATCGTTGGATCGAGCTGCATCATCGCGAACAACAGACCTGCGCAGCCTAGCTGGCGGTCCACTACGTTGGGATCGTAGACCCCATCCCGGACGTACTTGCCCGACACGTATTGGTCAGTGCCGGACCAGATATATGGCGATGGCTTGCCGCGGGCGGCATAGCCGAGCCCGTTATATTGTTCGAGCATCGTCAGCGTGCCACCGATCGACCAGTCCTTGTTTCTGGCGGCGTAGGGAGCGCAATTAACCAGTGCATCATAGGCGCCGTCCTCCCAGGTCTTGAACGGGCCTCTTCCCTTCGGAACGTGGATCGAGACGCTTCCGAGCGGGTCACCCTGCCCAAGCTGGGTGTTCCAGTTCTGGGAAGCCTCCCGCTCATGCACGACCGCGATGAAGAACCAGGGAACGCCGGTCTTGGCTGAGACTGCCTGATAACGGACCTTTGCATCGGGACCGATGAGCTTCTTAGCAGCAACAGAGAAATTTCTAGTCGGCTCTCCTTTTGTCCAGCGAACCGCATTTGCCACCTTTAGGGCAACGAGATCAATCATGATATCTCCAAAGAAGAAGCCGCCCGTAGGCGGCTTAGGTTGCTCTCTTAAGGATGGTAGTGGTAGTAATGCGCATGTTCCGCATCCTAATGTTGATCCTCGCGCTGTCGACATCTACCGCTAGCGCGCACGATCACCTAGAAGCCAGATTGTTCGCCATCCGGAGCCAGCTTGCACAGGCCGGACCATCACCTATCGTTTTTGGCGGCGACAGCATCGTCGAGTCTGCCTTGTTGCCAGCCGAAGTCTGCGGGCACCGTGTCGTGAATGCGGGCATAGGCGGCGCAACCACTTATCAATATGCACTTGCTATCAGACGCCTCGATCTCAAGGCCGCGGCCTTTGTCATTGGGATTGGAACTAACGATTCAACTCCGGAAAGCATCGTCGAATTTCCAGACCGTTATCGCTTTCTCTCAAAGGCGATAAGCGCACGCTCTGATGTCGTTCTGTTTGCAGGTATCCCTCCTCTTGAATCTGGCGTCGCGGCCGAGCAATTCGACGCCAAATCGTCTACTGAAATAAACCAGATCATCCAGGGTTACGCCGGCCGACAGTTTATCGACATTCGATCTCCGATCTCGATCCTCGACCGAAAAACGATTGACGGAGTGCACCTTACCCCTACGGCGCAAGCCGTATGGCTCAATACCATCCTGACTCGGCTCAAATCCGCTTTGGGCTGTTAAATGACCCGCATGATGTAGTTACAAACAATCGAGGGTTGGACGTTGGACAATGGTGTGCTCGTTCCTCCCTGAGGGTTCCCGCTAAAGACTGATGATGTGGTGACGGCAACAGAAGTCGCGCTATTCCCTGCGTTGCCACCATTCACCGGCGCCAAAAGTTGTGGTGTAGACCCGGACGAAGGTTGGAAAATAATTGACACGCCGACAGTAGTAGAACTTGTGCTGGATACCGATCCAGAAGGGGAGTAGGGTGGTAGGTTTGCCGTAACAAGAGTTTGTGTTTCGACCCCACCCGTTCCACTAAGAGCCACACTGCCGAAGCTGGCCCCCGAAATGCGCCCAGCGCCGGCGTCTGCTGCAACTGAAGCTCGCCCACGCTTGTCTGGCAGATTGAATGTGGTCGAACCATCGCCAGCCCCGTAAAGTGTTCCAAAGAGCGAAAACAGCGTCGCATACGTCGTGCGCGAAATGGCCTGTCCGATTGGGAAAACAAAGGAGCTGTTCGGCGCAGTGGGAGCCCAGTAGTCCATGCCTGCCGCAAGCGGCACGTTGTACGGATTGCCGAAAAAGCCATGCAGGTACCAGACCGCGTCGGAGTTGTTGTAGGTCGCAGCGTACGGCGTACCCTGGATGATGACGCCGGCCTGCAGTTCGACACCGGGTCCGGTTCTCAGCGGACGGGCACCTAGCCCATCCACGTTGATGACGGATGTCCCGCCGTTTGTGATGTGCGGCGCGAAGGCAATCATCGCACCGTTCATGTTCGTGAAGCTGTCGAATTGCTGGTAGCTCGATAACGCATAAGATGTGCTAGATCCGCTCGTGACGATCGCGCCGGCGATGTCGTCGCGATACTTGGCGGTCGCCGCCATCATTGCGCGCGCGGAGTCGTTGACACTCGACGGCGCCTGACCTTCCTGCCAATTGATCGAGCTGTCAGCGGTCGCATCCGAGGCCGCAACCCGCGACCATTTGAAGAGCGTCATGATACGTTCCCTTGTTGAAATTCACGAGGCCGGCTCATCGTCTGATGAGCCGCCATGCCACTGTTACTCAGCGCGACCGAGCTGGAGATACTGCGCACAAGGACAAGCAGGCGCGCGCGCGATCAAGAGGTTGCGGACCACACCGATAGGCACGCCCGGGCTTTCCCTGGCGACCGTCTGCGCACGCGCATCAATGATGGCTTCAATTTCGGCACGAAGCTCGGTGATGCGGCTTTCAATTGGGGGCGTGCGGGCTGGCTTCATCGTGTGTCCTTTCTGACTCGGTTCGAGACGATCGTTGCAGCAATTCAAGTCGCTTCAGCGCCACGGCCGCCTCATTTTGAGCGCGCCGCAATGCTTTCTCGCGGCGCGCTTCGTGGGCTGCGATGAACATCTGCAGGTCGCAGGGCAGTGACCGAAAGCGCTTCTTGCGATCGCCCGGCCAGGACCTGGGTGGCTCAATTCCAGCGAGATCGGCGATAGCCGCGGCGGCTGGACCTCCAAGCGTGGGATCCGCGAGCCCTGCCGACACATGCAACTTCGAGATATCCTGCAGCGCCGGCCATAGCCGCGCGATGCCGAGAGATGCGCAGTCGGTCACAAACCGAGCAACGACAGCCGGCGTTGCGGGACACGGGGCCACATCATGCAATTCGCACCAACGGACAAAAATAGGAGCAGCGCGCAGACGAGCTTGCGCGAGCGTCGCCAACACAGGATTGAGCACCACCGGCTTCAACGCTTCGCCCTGCGCAAGGCATGATGGAGATCGGTCATCTTCCGCCGCAGTTCCTGCAGGCGCACGTGGCGCCGAAGGCTATGCGAACCTGAATCGATCTCTCTGCCGAGCTCCGCGTCGAGCCGATCCAGGGCGACCACGCGCTTGCGCAGTCCATAAAGGGCAAAGTTATCGGCGATCTCGCTAACGGTGGCCGGCAGGCCGCTCGCTTTTTCTGTAAAGGATTCTGCGTGGTCGAGAGAGTCTCGATCATCTGTCATTTGAAGACCTCAGTTAAAGGATCGGCAATCGCAAACGCCGTGAGATCACCGCCTGATGGATTTCCGGGCATGATAGAGCGCAACAGCATCCTTGATATCTCCGGTGCTCGAAAGCCTTGCATTGAGCGTCCGAAGGTCCACGTCATCGCGCTCGCCGCGCGACGCCGCGGCGCCGGGCCGCTGCACCGGCGGGAGTGACCTGGCCGTGACGGAATCTTTCGCCTTCATCATCAGGCGATATTTTCCGGCATCGTACATCATCCGCTGAAATACCGCGTTGCGCATCAGCGGCTCGGTGTTGAGTAAATGCGTCAACTCGGAATGCTCGATTCCGCTCGCCTTGGCCGAGGCGATGATCTCTTGCATTACGGCGCGCTGGGTTTCAACCGGCTCGCCCTTCAGCATCGCGTCAAAGCGCGCGTCCTCTGATTTCGCATGCGCGTGAAAGGAGCGATACGCGGCCTCGGCCTGCCGTTGGCTCTCCAGATGATGCTGCGCGAGAAGCTGATCCGTTGCCGCGATCGCGCTCTGAACGCGCGCAAACCTGGCTGGTTCCTGCCGTGACATCTGTTCGAGGACGCCAGGTAGGCTCTCGACGGGGACGCCAACGAGCTCAGGAAATTGGTTGATGAAGCTCGCCTGTGCGATTTGGGTTGCGCCCGCAAGGGTATCGAGGTAGCCCTGCCGGATCTTGTGTGTCTCCGCAATCTCCTCATCGATCGCCTGGCGCACTTGAGGATGCTCCAACGCTCTCGCCAAAGCGGGATCGAGACCTTCGCCGGAGTCACCGGGACCGGGGTCGGCATCTTGCGCCCCGACTTCGCGCTTGCTCCGCTGGGCCCCATCGGCGTCGGCTTCGGGCAGGTCAAAGCCGTAGAACTCAGCGGCCTCAGGATTCCTTGCGAGCGCTTCCGCACGCAACGCGTCGACATGCCCGGCCAGCCATTCGGCATCCTCGCCTTCGGCAATCAGCTTCTCGGCTGCGACCGCAGCCGCGTAGTCGCGGCTTGCGCGCCGCAGCGTCACTGCCTCGTTCGCCGCAGCGGGCTTCCCTTCCGCGTCCCGATATTGTCTGACAACCACGTTCTCTGGCTGGTCGGAGATCTTCTCCGCCGCCTCGCGAAGGGACGCCGTGTCGCTACCAATCGCCTCTTCCTCGTTCGGCGTTCGGTCCGGCATTGGCTTGTAGCCGCCCATTGCGAGATCGTGGGCCGCGCCGGTCAGATCGTTGCTTGCTTCATCGGCCATTCTTCAAACCTTTCCTCCGCTGATTAACGCCGAAGCCTGGCGCGGGCCCAATTCGCAGTGCTGGCCTGCCTTGGTCGTCAAGGCCGTCCTCCGCGGGTTGACCAGTCCGTTCGATCGAACGTTGGCCTGTGCTAAATCCGGTGATGCCGTTCGCGAGGCCCGCGAACGGATTCCCAAGTGGCGTATGTGCCCAGCTCTGGAAACCGGCATTCAACCGATCTCCGAATGTCGGCGCGACGGCCGGCGCGGGAGGCTCCGCGCGGCCGAACTGCGGCATCCAGTAGTCACCGATACGCATGTTGAGCGTCTGCTCATCATCGCTTGGCCAGCTCGAAGGCATTTGAGGTGCGCCGGGGGCGCTTGCTCCGTCTGTCGGAGCCGCGTCTCGCTTACTTGCGGGCGGGGTCAGCGCCGTTGCACCTGAGACGGACGGAAACGGCGATCCTTGCGTGGGCTGATCGAAACTCAGCTGCGGCTGCAGGGAAGCCAGGCGGCCGTACAAGCCCCCGCCCGCCTCAAACTGCGCTGGATCAAACTTCAGGTAGTCATCAAACAACCCCATCAGCGTGCCTCGCCGAGCTTGCGCGAGGCTTCGGTCGCTGCGCGATAGTCGACAGCCTTGTAGCCGTTAATCTCAAGCACAGCATGCGGTGAGGTCCGCTCCACATCCTGCGCCATGAGGCCGATGTGGTAGGCGGGCGCGCCCCTGTAGCGATAGCCGTAGACGGGCGTCCCATCAAACAGCGTGCCGACGGCCGCGATATCTTCCTTCAGCCGCCTGTCGGACGGCGTAAATTTGAACAGGCTGCCGATGCCGTTGGCAATCGCCCCGAACTGCTGTGCCCCGGACATTTGCTGAGTGGTATTCGTAGTCCCGTTGCTCTGCTGGCCCAGTTGCGCGATCGGCACGCCGATCTGCGCCAGCAGGCTCAGTGCCTGCACCGGAATGCCGCGCCGCTGCGCCTCCGCGGCCAGCGTTGCGTTGGCACCGTAGTTCTGTGCATCGAGCGCAGATTGTGCCGCCGTGACGCCTTGCCCCTGGTTGGTGAGATAGTTCTGCTGCATGCCGCTCAGCGTATTTGCGGTGGTGTTGCCAGCGCCGTAGAGCGCATTCGCGGCATTGAGCTGGTTGGCGACATCCTGGTTGTACTGCGCGGCGATCACGGGGGCCTCGGCCGCAGCGACCCCGCGCCCATAGGCCATCTGGTTGGCGCCACTGAGGTCACGGCCTGCTGCGGCGAACTGCGAATTCACGCTGTTGCCGACGTCGCTCTGGATCTGCGCCAGCTGTGCCGCCAGCGCCGGATTGTTTCCAATCATGCTGCCGTTGGCGTAGGGCGTGAGCTGCCGCTGCAAGGTGGCAAGATTGTCCTGCACGTTTCCGGCTTGTGCATTTGCGCCGCCGCCGTTCAGGAGCGATTGCGCATAGCCTCCGATCTGCCCCGCGTACGGATTGCCTGCCGCAGCGTTGCTCTGCAGCGTGTTGAGTGCGCCGCTCTCCGCTGTCGTCAGCCCGGTGTTGTTCAGGCCGGAGCCGAGCTGATTCAGGATACCCTGCAACATCGGCTGCGCAGCGGTCCAAGGCGCCGTCTGCGATTGCTGCGTTTGGGTCGATGACGATTGTCCGCCCATTGGGTGTCTTCCTTTCATGATAGAATTGACGGGCATGTGCGGCCGCACTGCATCAAGATGCAGGCGTCCGGCGAGTTCTCACGGCAGGTGGACGGTGGATAGATCTATTGGCGCATGTCGAAGACGGGCACCGGCAGGAACTGCATCGGCTTCCCGCTCACCAATCCCAAAGGCGAGCGCACCTCGGGACCCTGCTGGTTCGCGAGGCCGGCATCCGCTCGCGATGAGGTCGGTACTGATGGATCGCCAGCTCGGCGTCCTGTCGGCGACACGCCAGGCGGTCGAGGAAAGATTGGCTGCGCTTGTTGCGGAAAGGGCCCCGGCACCGAGTATCTGGGCCGAACTGCATCATACTGCTTCAACAACACCGCAGCCTTGTTCATATGGCCGCCCATCTGCGTATTGACCTTATCCTTGACCGTACCAGGAGCCCCGCCTTTGCCGGCGTCACTCAGACCGTAGTGGCCGGGGCTACCCGTATTGATGGTCGAATAGATATCGAGCAGACCGCTACCCGGCGTCAGACCGCGATCGCGCAAAAATTTCTCCACCGCCCGCATTTGCTCTGTGATGGATTGACCTTCCTTGACCCCGTATTTGGTCTGCTCCTCCGGCCCGAACTGAATCAACCCTAGATACTTTCCTCCACTGCCACCCCAGAGGTTGTGGTTGAATGTACCTCCGGTCTCATAGGAGATGGCTGTCGCGAGATCATGCGGATCGATGCCGAGATTCCGGCTAGCGTTTGTGATTGCTTGCGCGAGCTCGTACTTTTGCGGAACCATGGCCGGCTGTTTCGGCTGATAGCCACTTTGCGCCTGCTGTAACTCCTGCAGCCTTCCTATGATGCCCATGGGTTCGGGTTGGTAGAGCGAAGAGCCGTAGGTTGACTCGTCGAAAGAACGGGTGCCACGATTGGTACCATCCTGGTCTGTTGCCTGCTCCATCATCGCGCGAAACGAGCGGAGCAGCCCGAGGACGCCGTGATCTGGGGAAGTCTCAAAATCGAAACGGTCGCGGCTACTCATGCAGGAAGGCTCCGTGAAATGATACGAAAGGCAGGGAACAATAAGGCGCGGGTCGCCCGCCAGCCGGCAGCGGCCGCGTGTCTAACAACTCGCATGGGAGTCATCTCTCGATGACCTCAGCGAGATCGTCGGTTATGGGATCACAATTAGCCGGCGGCGCGGGCGAGCTTTCCCCGTAGGAAGGTCAGAAGCACTTGAAATACCGCCGATGCGCATGACCTCCGGTCACAGTCTCGCTGAGCCCCCTGCCAAGAAAGGTCAGTTGAGCAATCAGTCCCATGTCATCGGCAATCTGAAACTCGAATGACTTTTTTACGGGCGCGCGAGGCGCTGGAATCTCCCGCAGCAAGCGTCCTTGCGTAGTACCGAGGATGTCCGTTGCCGCAATCTTCAGCCATCGCTGGCCGTCACGAAGATCCGCGGGAGAGGCCTTTTTCAAAAGATCGCAAGTGGCTTGATCATCCACCCAAAATCCACGGAATTCCGATGGAAATTCGGCTTCAGCGGCCAAAATCGGCGAACAAGCAGCCAAGAAAAACACAGATATCAAAGCAATTCGCATCATCGTACTTCGCAATGTCTCGGCCGCTTTTCTGGAAATCATCTCAGATTGGGTGAAATGCCCCGGTCAACATCTCCGATATGTTCCAGCGCCGCGGGCATCGACAATTCGTTCGATGAGCCGGCCATCACGAGTCAATGCGAGTTCTGACATGAGATGAATGTCTGCAAATACCTGGATAGCAACGGATCGCGTCGTCGACGGAACGCTCATGTCGTTGATCGGCAATTCACGAAAGAAGCGTCCTTGCGTAGAGCCCAGGACATCGGTTGCCGTTATCTTCAGCCAGTGTTCGTCGGCACGGAGCGATCCGGGTCCCCTGTTCTTCAGAATATCACAAGTCGCCTGCTTGTCAGCCCAATAGCCCCGCATTTCCATCGGAATCTCGTCAGCCGCACCGGCGGCAGATGCGCACAGCAGCAAAAGCAAAAGACACAGCAGGATAGTTCGCATGACGGCGCCTGTCAGAAGGATCGGATCGTTTCGGGATGATCAATCGGGGGAAGCCGCGCCGACACACTCATCAACATCGCTGATATGTTCCGATTTCGCGACGACCCTCACCGAGCAAAGTCTCACGCAGGTGGCCGTCAGCGGAAAGGGTGAGAAGGACGATTGCCCCTTTTGCATCCAAAGTCTGCATTTCGGCTGCAATCTCAGCGGTCGCGCCGGCCGGCGCCTGGCCAGCGACCTCTCTCAGAAAGCGCCCTTCGGTGGAGCCAAACACACCCTTGGCAGATATTCTAAGCCAACGGTGGTCGCCGCGAACATCGGCTGCAGTGTGCACTTTCCAATAATCGCATGTCTCCTTGGTTTCGCCCCATAACCCGCGAAGTGGAGCCGGAAACTCCTCGCTGGCAGCGTATGACGGCCAGGACAACAACACGAAAACCCATGCCAGAAGAAACCGCATCCAACTGAACCTGCACATGCATCCATAGGCTTAGTAATCAACCTATGAACAAATAGTGAACAATGTCAAGCCCTCGGCAATATCGAAATCGCCGAGACCGACAGCTAAACCGCGATCTCCTTGTCCATGATGACATGCTTCTCACGATAGCCATCGAGCACGCGCAGCCAGCCTTTGCGACCGTAGATCCTCACGCGTACGCAGCCCTCCTCTCTCGCATAGGCCTCGATCCCCTCGAGCAGCGGCAGCCAGCGCATCATGCCGGTGCCGCCGCATGCAGTGATGACGCAGACTTTACCGATGTCGGAATTGATGAGGACTGTGGTAGCGGCCGCCGCTATTGCTTTGCCATCCCAGGCGAGCCACAGGAGACCGCGCCCGGTAAGAATGTCCGTTTCAATGTCAACGAACGCGTTGAGCGTCGTCCGGCGACAAGCTGGCCGCAGCAGTGGTATGGCATGAGGCCAAATCGTGCGGACATGCCACGGAGGAACGCAAACGAGCGAGGATGATAACCGACACACCATCATGGGCCACGTTCGTTACATTTCAGCTTTCATCGTCCGAGTCCCCGAACGGTAGCGGCTCGTCAGCTGAGCCATCTCCGGCGCGTCTTGGACGAAACTCATTATAGCGATCGAGAACTTTCTTCCGAATAAGTCCGGGCGGGGCACGATCCACGAAGTCTCGTTCGCGACCAACGTCCGGTTCGTCTGCGGCGATTTGCACAGCCATGATTTCTTCGAGCACATCTGATAGCTCCTCACCTCGGCCGAGCTCTAGGAGTATCCGAGCCTTTTCGCCAAGCCCTTCTCTTCGGAAGCGACCTGCATGATTTGCGTGACCTAGCGCGACATTTATCCAAATCAGGGCCTGTTCTGCTTGGTTAAGAGAGTAGAAGTAGATGGTTGCCTTGCTGATTGCAGAACGTATATCACTCGGGAAGCGCCCCAGAAGTTCATCGAGGATCACCAAAGCATCTAGATTTCGTCCCGCTTCGCGCAGAAGCAAGACCAGTTCACCGCCCAGAAAACGATAATAATCTCCTTCCGCCGTCGCCAACCTTTCCCCAACGGCGCGAATGACCTGACCGAGCGGTTTCGCACGCCGTAGGCGCTTGATCCATTCGTCCACATCTTCAAATGTTTTAGTCGGTCCAGTCACCACAAGCGCAACACCGTCGCGAGGCTCGCCCAATCGAAACAAACGCTCAGTCTGCTGTCAACTCGACGAAACGATTACGAGCAAACAGTTACTGGAGTTTATCGACTCGGGTTGATGTAGATTTCCTCGTCGAGAGCGGGACTCCACCGCGGAGGTTCGGAGGGCGCCGGTCGGCCTCGGTTCCTATTGCACATATCCCATCGCGTGACAGCTCGCTGTTTGCACCCATCGTAATGATCTGGATGAGCAAACTCGCCATCCTGCCATCGTTGGTGACACTCATTTTCTTCCTCGTACTTCCGGCTCAGACAGTAATCGTCGTCGTCGCCTCCGCCCACCCGTTTGCCGCCGTTGTTACCCCGCCCCGAACCACCGGAAGCACTCTTGTTGCGCGCCCCCTGCTGAGCGATGGACGGCACAGTGGTCGGAACGCGTACAAGTTCTCGAGTATTTTGGTTGGACGAGCTCGATGAACTCGCGCTCTCGTCGCCGGAATCCGACTGCCGAAGTTGCCGGTGCTTCAAAATTAAACCAAGCAGACCTGCTGGTTGACCTGGTGGCTGATACGGCGGCTGGTCCCCACCAGTGTCGCGCTTCGACGCGTCTGGACTGCTGACTGAATTGCCAAAGTGACGCAGCAGCGATGCAACATCATCGCTATCGATCAAGGGCTGGCCCGTCATCCATTGTCGCTGGAGCCGTGGCAAGAGCGTGGCCGCGATCCATGCGTAGCGCAAACTGTCGGGTATCGGCGGCATCGACGGCATCGGAATTTGCTGAGTTGAATTGGATGGTCCGAAAGTCGGCGGAGGTGGAAAGGGGAGTCGCCTTCCAAACACGCCAAGGCCGAGTCTAAGTGGTGGAGCCATTGATTAACTTTCCTCGCTGAAATGAGAGCGCCATCCATCATTGACGCGCGGCACTGCGTCGCGCGTAGATAGATCGCTCAAGGTATGAGTCTGTTGATTGCCCATGATGACGTACCGGCACGAATGCGGCTGCGGACGCTTTGTCAGGTTTAACCCAGCACTGCGAACAAAAACGTCCGCCCCGCCGTCGCCGAACTCGCATGCGTGATCGTGAACGATCCGTTCGCCACGGCGCTGACGTAGAGCGTGCCGTTGCCGAGCTCCGTCGCAGCATTTGCCGAAGCTGGCGTCAGGATCGGCGTCGAACCCGTTGCGGCGTTCGGCGTCGAGACGGTCGTCGTCGATGCGCCCGTTGTGAGCGTCACCGTGCCGACTGCATTCGAGCGGCCGGAGGCCAGGCCCTGGATGGCGAGTACGATCTTCTTCAGATCAGTCTCGGTAACGCCCGGAACGTACGCAGTCATAGTGTGCCGCTCGCGATGACATCGGGCACGACGCCGGCGCAGAAGGTCCATTGCGTTGCCGCAGGGATCCGCACCTTGAAGCGCGAATAGCGCGTATCCTGCATCATGTCGCAACGTCCGGTCCTGGTGTTCACGAGAACCTCGGTACCTGGGACCGCAGGCGCGAAAGGCGTATCGCGGGACGAGACGGAGCCGTACAGCGTCGACGCGTCGGTAATCGGCCGGAAGCCGCGGATGGAGATCCGGTTTTCGTCGCTGCCCTGCTCCGCGCTTTCCAGCGTCGCCTCCAGATTCTGGCCGCGGAAGAAGCCGAGCACATGGGAATTGTTGAACTGCCGATTTCAGGCTGCACAGCCGTGGCATAGGCATCGAGGCTCAATGTCATGGCGTCGATCGAGGACGAGATCGTATCGAGGTTCTCCAGCGTCAGGCCGGTCTGCGAGACGCCCAGCAGATACTCTCCAGTCATCGAGACGGGAAAGAAGCGATCGAGCAGAAAATCGTAGCCGAGCAGCTTGTCATAGGTATT
Organism: Bradyrhizobium sp. USDA 4461; assembly: GCF_054055655.1. Lineage (NCBI taxonomy): Bacteria > Pseudomonadati > Pseudomonadota > Alphaproteobacteria > Hyphomicrobiales > Nitrobacteraceae > Bradyrhizobium > Bradyrhizobium sp. USDA 4461. The sequence continues at coordinate 5,216,223 of NZ_JBSRXM010000001.1, read as the reverse complement.
TCCGACGGCGCCGGAGACCGATTTGTAGGCCCAGTACACGCGCGTGCTGCGCGGATCGGCGGCACCCATGAACAGCTGCAGATTGCCCTTGTCGAGATCCGCCAGAAACGTCCGGTCGACCTTCTCGCGGCCGATCTGCTCCGGCACACCGCCCGGCTCGATCTTGTGAAAGCCCTGCCCCGCATAGAAGAAGATGCGCTCGCCGGCCCGGATGATCGAGTATGGCGCGTAGAGCCCCTTGTCCTGCGTGATACGATCGATCTGGAACACGATCGGCGAACCCGGCACGTAGGACATCCGCCGGATCGCTTGATCCTGAAAGATGATGCCCGCCTCACCGCCGGCAACGCCGCGAACAATGCCGCCATCGGGGAAATCCTGGAAGTCGGAGGACTTGATGCCGCTGGTCCAGCTATCGGCCGCGTTGAAATTGTTCAGCCCGGACCACTGAATCCGGTAAGGGTTCGATAGCAGTCCGGACAGCACCAGGAACCGGCCGACGACCCCGATATAGGCAGCCTGCGGCGGCGAGCCCAGTGCGTTGCCAAACGTCGAGGCCGACGACAGGTCGAACATCTGCAAGGTTACGTTGGCCTGTGTCGCGAAAACAAAGTTTCCAGTCTGCGCGAATTGCCACTGCGCGTTGGCGCTCAGCGCACTGTAGGTCCCGCCACCTGACGACACATCGGTCCAGCTGAAATCGGTATTGTTGAGTTTGTACAGCTTGTTGCTGGTTCCTGCGAAGGTGACCACGGTGCCGTCGGACTTCAGCGCGTAGAAGGCGCCCCTGCAAGCGGCCGGCAACGGTGCCGTGTAAGCCGACAGGCTCGGGAAGGGTCCGTATCCATCGCCACGCGGAATCACGTTGAGGATGTTGCGCGTGGCCTGGCCCTCATAGTCGCTGACATCGGGGCGATACTCGCCGGTCGCAAGCAGAGGCATGATTCAATATCTCCTGAGTATCGGACGGACGGCATGGCGAACTGTGCGTCCGGCGACGTCAACATCCCACCGCTTCGTGCAAAGCAGGGTTAGTTCGCAACTGGATCCGGAATTTCTTGGTCGGACTCAGCAGTCCAGTTGCTCGCCGGCGCAGCCTGGGGCGTCCAGGCCGAACCCATCGGAACGGCCGCAATCCAGGAAGGCGGGATCGTCGCACTCGTCCCCCACGCAGGAGACGGAGCTGTCTCGCCAACCCAGTTGCTAGCTATCGGTTCGGCCGGCCACCAATTCACATAGTCTCGGCTCAGCGCGGCAGCCTTCCCGATGACTTGGTACGCGACCGATCCGGCGTTCAGGGCAACAGCTCCGGCTACGCCATCGTAGGCGACAATGTAGCTCCCTACGCCGACGCTGAGCATCATTGTGGTCTTCACGGAATTGCCGGTGACGGCATAGTTCGTTCCGCTTGACGCTACGCCGATGGAGAGCAGAGCAGCGGCGCCGCTCTCATTGTAATTTCCCGCACCTCCATTCAACTTGGAGCTAAGGGCCGCGGCATTGGCGGCGATCGCGTAGCCAGCCGTCCACGCCGTCTCACCAAGACCGAAGATCGCCGCATTCCTTCCAACGATGTAGGATCCAGTCCCGCCGACCAGGACATTCGATCCGCTTACGCGCATCTGCCCCAGAGCGAGACGTCCGATTGCATCGAACCCGAGCAGTGACATTTGCTAGCGCGCCTCTGCCAGCCAACCGGCAGCGACGCTGCGCCGTGTCTCAATAATGAATCCCGTCATGCCGCCAGGAACTCCGTCACGAGGATCAAGCCGGGAGAGCCGGCACCGCCGCCAACATTGGTGGAAGCTTGCTGGTTTGAAAGAGCACCGCTGCCGCCAGCGCCATAGCCGCTGGCGCTGAGCCCGTTCGCAGCGTACCCGCTGCCATTGCCGATGACTTCCGCACCGCCTTGGCCGTACGGACTGTCGGCCCCCTTACCTTTTGTCATCACGATGCTCGTTACGGCGCCCATTGACTGGTAGTGACCGCCGCCACCGGAAGAGCCACTGAACTTGAAATCCCCGACACCGCTGCCAGCCGCCCCGCCCAATCCCGGCGAAGTCATCGCCGCGGTCGAGATCACGCTGCTACCGCTACCGCCGGCCGCGACGCAAAATGAACCGAAGCTGGTTGCACCACCGGCATTGCCGCTAGCAGCCGCAGCGCTCGCTGCTCCACCGGCTCCAACGGTGACGGTTTGCGATGTGCCGATTTGCGCCGCGGTCAGAAACTTGATCGACCGGCCGCCAGCGCCGCCCCCGGCGGCGATCAGAAGATAGCCGGACGCGCCAGCCCCACTCGCGCCCGCACCGCCGCCGCCTCCGCCGACGCATTCGACCAGCGCACCGAGCAGATTCGCAGAAGGAGTGTAGGTGCCAGATGAGGTAATCATCACAAGGTTCAGTCTGCCGATTGCGGCAATATTTGCGCGCGCTTGAGCCTGCTGGACCGCCGAAAATGCGTTTGCCTCGTCGAGCGAGATCAAATCCTCCTTGAGCGCAACCACGGCAACCTGTGGCGATACGGTGAAATTGACCTTCGACGTCGTTCCCGACGAATTGAGCAACACCGTGGTTCGAGACAGAACGCCGGTCGAGGCGTTCCAGGTACCTTCGCCGAGCTCCCATTGGGAGAGGTCAGCACTTTCCGCGCGATACTTATATGCGCGGCCGTTGACAGCTCCTGCCACCGTGGGCGTCACGTATCCACCTACCGGACCGGCAACCAGCCAGTCGGCGGTGCCACCCGTCGATGGCGAAAATCTGCACGCGTCGAGAAATGCTGCCATATCAGGTAATCGTCAGGACGCCGTTGATCTGGTCGAGGGCAACCGTGAATGTGTTGCCGTTGGTGAGCACAAGGCCGGTGCCGTAGTCCCACCACCCGATCAAGGGTTTGGTTGAAGACGTCGAATTGTAGAGGACGGCATATTGAAACGGACCGATCGATCCGCCGGCTGCCGTCCATGCCGGATTTGTTGCGCCAAAGAACCTGAACGTTCCCGAGGTCTGCGATCCCGCGATCGTGCCGATCGACGTTCCGCCGGCCAAATAGCCGTTACCGGCCGCAAGGTCGGCGGGCACGTTGTAGACGGTATTGCTCGCGGCAGGCGGCGCATTGGTGAGATAGACTTTGTAGACCTGCGCTGTCCCGGTCTTCATGTCGTGCAGCGCGTTGGCGACGTCTTGCACGAAACAGTTGAATTTGTTGAAGGCTGCCATGCTTGTCGTTCCTAGATGATCTGACCGGACGCGCGAACGGTCATCGGCCCGGCGTTGAAGGTCGAGGTCAGGCCCAGATTGTTGAGACTGCTGAGCGCGGCCGAGAAGCCGAGCGCCCAGGTCTGGATGCGCGCGTCGTCTTTCAAGTAAGGAGCGGCCTCCAGCAGGGCGCCATAGAGGTACAAGTCCGGCGCGATCGACAGCAACCAGTTTGGATCGTTGCTGGCGAGCGGCGGGACCACCCGCCGATACACCATCTCGACCGTGTAGGCCTTGTCGGGCGTCGGCGCGATCTCGATCTCGTTGCCGAAGATCGTGAAGTATCGGGGCTGCCCCGCGACGTCCGATATGCCGAACCGATATTCGTCGAGCTGCGTACCCGACTTGAACTCGAGCCACGGCTTGCCAGCCGCACTCGATAGCCGCATCCTGCGCATTGACTGGAAGTCGGTCGGCAGCGCGATGAACTCGGGCTCGTCGGAGGTGAGGTCAATGACCGCAATGGCGCGCTGCTCCATCTGGCGGACGAAGAGCTCGCGGCTGAGCTTGGCTTCGGAGAGCTGGATGAAGGTCGGAATCCGCGCGATCAGGACCGTATCCTGATCTCGCGCGAGATACTCCGTCACCGCCGCCTGCAGTGAGGCATAGTCCACGATTTGTGTCACGATACCCCCGCCGTCCATCCGGCCTGCAGCTTCGGTCGATCGGTGCGCAGATAGGCCCATTCGGGATCGTCGAGCTTGCGCTGCACAATGGCGTCAAACTCGGGCGAGAACATCCGGACCGACAGGTTGCCTCTGGCGTGCTCCTCGTTGAGCCACTTGACGTAGATCACGTTCGGGATCCGCGCGACGTGCCGGCTCCATTCGCTGCGCTGCTGGTCACGTCGCGCCTCATGATTCCATTGCAGGATCGGTTCGACATCCTGGACGTGCTCGATTGCAAGGTCGCGACCGTTGCTGTCGAGATGCGCTCGAATCAGGATGCCATCCATCATGACATCTCCGCGATCCAGAGCGTGCCGGCGGTTGCCGTGACCAGACCATTGGTCGCCGCCTTGATCGCTGCAATCCGCTGCCCGGGGCTGACGATGACATATTCGACGACGTTCGCAGGCAGGAATGCATCGGTGGTCGTCGCGGTCTGGGCACCGTCGCCAATTCGATAGCAACAGGCTGAATTGGCGACCAGGCGCAGCTGGTAGGTCTCGGCACCGAATGCGTTGGCGGTTCCGACGCTGGAGTCGTAGGCGATCGTCTGCGTGACACCAATGCGCGACGCCGGCTGCTTGGGAAAGAATGACATCAGGCCGTCCTCACCGACAGAGAAAAGTGCATCGGAACGGCGGCACCGGACGCGCCTGACGGCGTCAGCACGACGACGTCGTCTTCGTTGAGATATGTCGGCGAGGGCGGGACCGCCGAGAACAATTGCCCTGCAGCCGATCCGGCCTGAGGCACTGCGATGGTCGCCAGCGAATTGCCGTTGGCCGCGACCGTGACGGTGCCGTCGGCCGTGGTGATGGCGCCGCCCAGAATTCCGGTCGCTTTCAGCACACGGCAACGAAAGGGAACACGAATATAGGCGGCAACGGGAGCCGCACCGCATGACGGCGTATAGGCCGTCAGATGTTCGGTATTGAGGGTGTGATTACCGGGAAGTGGCATGAAGGCCTCCTGAGGCAAGGGGAAAGCGGGCAACCGAAGTTGCCCGCCGGGGCGCAATGACCGGGTTTAGGACGTGGTGTTGTCGAACACGCCGCCGGAGGCTTTCTCGTTACGCGCGACCAGCGCATATTCGGCGAGCACCTGGCGCCGATCGGAATCGCCAGTCTTCGCCAGCGGAATCGAGATCATGTTGCGCCCGTTGAGATAGGCAACGGCCCACTTGTCCATCTCGAGCACCAAGACGTCACGCGGCCGCTGGAAGCGGTTGGCGACGACCTTCAGCTTGCCAAAGTCGGACTCATAGGCATCGACCGAAGCCACGATCTTCTTCGACTTGGCCTCTTCGATCGCAGTGGAGCGGCCGGTGAAGGTCGAGAACACCTGCTTGTTGAACGCACCGGTCATGATGGTGCCGGGCTTGCCGCCATTGGTCCAGATCGACGACAGCACCGTTTTCAGCCGCACTTCCGTGAACGCCAGCTGGGTGCCATCGGTCCGCGTGCCGGTACCGTCGGCTGCCGCCGGATCGGCGGCGCCGCCGGCCGTCCCCTTCGACGTATTGCTCACGATCCACGACAGCACCGATGCTGTCTTGCGCGGCGTGCTGGTCGAACCGGCTGCCTTGGCCTGGCTGCTGCCGACCAGGATCGTCTCGATGTCGCGCTTCAACTCGAGACCGCGCAGCATCTCCTGGTAGGCGAGCTCGTTGTCGCGGCCGGCATGGTCGACCGCCTGCTGGGTGCCCGACACCTGCGCCATTTTGTAGGAGATCTGGCAGAGGTTGCCGAGCCGGACGGTCGGCACCAGCGCGTTGGCGGTGGGATCGTCGCCTTCGAGCTGGGCGTTGGCGTTCGAGGCCGGCGCCAGCGCCTGGGTCTGCCATTCATGGTTGACGGCAGAGGCCTTCTCCTTGTCGACGCCGCTCATGAACGGGGTATCGGTCGGATCGATGCGATAGATCATATCGCTGAGGTCTTCACGGTTGCCGATCGCCTGGTAGGTCGTCACCGTGTTGGTTGGCAGAGCCATGTGTTGGTCCTTGTGCTGTCCGGCAACGCATGCGGCCGCACCGCCATTGGCGGACGCGTTCGTCATCGTGATGAACGGACGTGATGGTCTTGATGTGATGGTTTTCGGTGGTCGAGCGCTCGGGCTGCGCGATGGCGCGGAAGCTCGCTTCCGGTTCGGCCCGCCCTCGTCTCCGCCGTGGCGCCTGCGTGTCCGCAGGGTCGGCGTCATGGAAAAGCCCGCGACGGCTGTCCGGCGCGGGCTCAAAATTTTCGATGGTGAGATTATGCTAGTGAGTTGCCCGACGTGTCAATACGCGTGACATCTTTTTTCTTCCGCGTCCGATAGCAGTCCCTAGATCGGGATGTCCATTGCGCCGCCGTCGGCGCTTATCCTGTCGTGCCCCGGCGTCGCATGCCACGTCGGATCGATTGCAGGCTCGCATTGTGATGATCTTGCAGGCGTGGTTTTGCGGACGGTCAGAACTGCCGCAGGGAGATCGACAAGGATCGATCAGAACTGATTTCTGACGAGCAAGCGATCACCGGCTCACAGGATACTGAACCGCTTCCTCCGCTCCGCCGTCTGGGCCAGTTCTGTCAGCTCGGCCTTCGCCAGCTTGCCATTGGTGACTACAGCGGTCAGGTGATCGCGCACCTTCCCAACCACGTTGATGGCGAGGAACAGCTTCTCGCGGCCGGACGCATCATCGATCGTCGTGGATCGCCACGCGGTCGTGTAGGCATTCTCGAGGGTTGAAAATGCCTCGACCAGCAACTCGTCGGCAAGAAGGCGTTCGGCCCTCACACCCCGGCCTACGGCCTGATCGAGTCTCGACTCATCAGCAATCGTCATTGCGAACGTTCTCCATCAAAGGGATCGTGTTCAACAGGTTCAAGCAGCATATCATCGGCCCTCACGGCCCAACTCGTCGTGGCTGACGCCGGCGATCGCAACATCGATCTGCGCGCGCACCTATGGCGATCACCTCACCTGGGACTGTCGCAGGCACTATTTGTGCTGAGCTTGCCACACCGCCTCGATAATCTTCATCGAGGCATCCTCGGGATGGCATCGGAAGCCACAAGCCGAAAGTATCAATTTGTCATTGCCTCGCCAAAGGCCGTACCGATTGCGGATCCACGTTCCGAATCCCAAGCTTTCGCCGCGCGCCCCCCGCCTTTTGCACCCGGTATCATTCCGGCTGCCGCCGCGACAGCTCCGGGCAGATCATCGCGGCGCTTCGCGTCGATGAGGTCAAGCGCTGAGCCGACCACGCCAAGCGGTGTTAGACCGAGCACATTGCCAATGCGTGAAGCCAGGTCGTTGGCTGTATGCGGCTGCATGCCTAGACCAATGAGCGCATCCGCTGCGAGATATCCGATGCGCTACGTGGGCGTATAGGTCGCGGCCTTCAATTCGCCGGTCGGCCCATAGTAATCAGACCAATCGAAGTGCGGCTTGCCCGGAGGGGACATCAGCGGCGCAGTTGGATCGCGTACGGCGATCCGGTTCGGAACGACATCACTCGCGGAATCCGAATCCTTTGGCGCCGCTCGGCGATACGACCATTGGCGCCGTCTTGCCTGGCGCAGGCGGCTGGAGTTGCCCTTCCGGTCGTGGTCCGGCTGGTTGGCCCATGTCGTCCCCAGCGAACGGATCGTGGTCAACGGGAAGGAGCGCAACATCTCCAAAATCCGGCTGATGGTCGACGGGCACCAAGAAAAAATCAGACATGGTGAACCACCATTAGGAACTTGCCGGGCCGCTTCGGGTCCGGAACATAGTGGTGGCCGTCCCTTGCCTTTAGCGCACCGGACACGGGAGCGCGTTCTGATTTTCACGCTTCCGTCGCCGCCTTCAGATGCGCGTCGAACACTTTGATCTGCGCGTCGACCAGCTCAATCTCGGCCTCGGCCTCGAGCTTCTGATGGATCGCATCGGCCTGTGCCTTTTGCTGCTCGACTTGCGCACGATGGACGACCGCAAGCTAGTCGGCCTGCGCCTTGGCCTGCAGCGCCATAACGCGCGGATCGGGCGGCGGCACCGGTGGCGCCGGCGGCGGATGCAACAGCTGGCCGGTCTGCGGATTGACCGCGGTCGGGTCGTTGAAGAACCGGCTCGGGTTCTTGTGCCCCATGATCCGGGTCAATTTGACGGCGGTGTCGTAGAGCTCGCAGCCGCCGACCATGTTGAGCTTACCGCCGGCGACCAGCTCCTTGTGCACGTAATTGCCGGCGAGAATAAGCGATTTCGCTGACCCGCCTAATCAGGGAGATGGAGTTAGATGCCATGGTGAAGTTAGATCCTTGCCATCCACGGCAAGCTTCACCCGACATCCCCCCCAAAGCCATACAATGAGATAGTTGGGACCCATCACCGTGTCGAGCAAACCCGCGCTGTCGTAAAGGATCGTCAGCAGCAGTCGAGAATCCGGTGAAAGAACAACCTCCTCAGCCCAAGGCTCCACGATCACCGTCAACGGCTCGGGATTCTTGTTATGTATGACATACTCCATGGTCATATCCGTCATTGGAAGCTCCTCAAGATGTTTGCCAGCAGGGCTGCTCGGTGAGCTGCCGACGTGTTGGACGGTACTTCGCGCGCTGCATTTTCATAAAAGTTCTGGAACGCAGCAACAGATCGTTGGGTAATGCCAGCCGCTTTGAGCCTGGATATTATTTCGGCAGTCGCTTCGGTGGAAGCCCGGCTCGAATTCCCCAGGCTGTTTTCGAAACCGGCAAGTCGTCCAAACTCCTGTCGCGTTATTCCGTTGGGCAACGTGGCTTCTGCTTCGCTGATGGCTTGTCTGGCCGCGGTGCTCGCTGCAACCCGGCCTGCCCCCGAGACTGCTGACCCGGCGAGCCCACTAGCAACCGCGGATTCTCCCGCACCGGCTCCCAATAAGCCGAGAGCCCCGGCACCCGCCATTGCCAGCGGCGGAAGCAGCACCGAACCGAGTCCAATCGTCCCCGCAATCTTTGCGGCAGTGGGATGATTCTGCACCAGGTCAACCACCTGTTCCGATTCAGCGCGCTCGGGATCAGCTAGCTGATTAAGGAACTTCACGAATGGCGAACTCGAACCACCACTTGGCTCTGGCTGAGCCGACGGCGCGGGTTGTCGCAAGCTTTGCGATTGGATCTGAGTCGGTTTGGCGTCTGCCTGTTGTCCCTGCGTTGGCGCTGGCTGAGCCTGCGCCTGCTGCGTCCCACCATCGCCGGCGAAGGGATCGTAATCGACCGGCACAAGCGCGTAACTGTCGAAGCTCGGCTGATAGTCGACCGGCACCAGCGAGTAATCAGCCATGGTGGACGACCAGCAAATGTTTGCCCGGACGGCGGGGGTCCGGGACATAATGGTGGCCGTCCCTGGCCTTCCGCGCGCCCGGCATAGAGGGGCGATCCGATTTTCGCGCTTCGGTCGCGGCCTTCAGATGCGCGTCGAACAGCTTGATCTGCGCGTTGAGCTCGGCCTTGATCTTGGCCAGCTCGATCTCGCCTTCCGCCTTGAGCTTTTGGTGGATCGCATCGGCCTGTGCCTTCTGCTGCTCGACCTGCGCGCGGTGGGCAACCGCGAGCTGATCGGCTTGCGCCTTGGCTTGCAGCGCCAGGACCCGCGGATCTGGCCGCGGCGCCAGTGGCGCCGGCGGCGGATGCAACAGCTGGCCAGTCTGCGGATTGATGGCGGTCGGATCGTTGAAGAACCGGCTCGGGTTCTTGTGGCCCATGATCCGGGTCAGCTCGACAGCGGTGTTGTAGAGCTCGCGGTCGCCGACCATGTTGAGCTTGCCGCCGGCGATCAGCTCCTTCTGCACATTGGCGAGCGCCATCACCTGGGCGAATTGCTGCGCTTTGCCGCCGGTCCCGAGGCCGACATTGATCGTCATGTCGTCGCGGGACTTCCAGTTGCGCGGATCGACCGTGATCCAGGCATTGCGCAGCCGCACGGTCTGCTGCTGCTGGCCGTGCTTGCGGATCGTGCCATGCAGCAGCGCGAAGATGTCGCGCACGCCCTCGGCCATGATCCGCGCGATCAGCTTGACCCGCATCTGCGAGGCCGAGAAGACCTGGGCCACCGCAGTTGCGGACTGGTTCTGCAGCGCATTCGCATCGATCCCTTGCGACTGGCGGCTGAGCCCGGTGCGGCTTTCGAGCTCGGCGTCGATGTACTGCATCATCGGATAGATCGACGTCGTGATATCAGGCACCACCTGCCAGTTCAGGCCGCCCGCCGTCTTGGTCCGCACCACGCCGCCCGGCCGCGAGACGAGGAGATCGTCGAGCGTGTTGGGACCGGCATTGCTCTCGGCCACCTCGACGCGCGGATTGTTGTGCAGGTAGAGGTTGTCCAGCGCGCCACGCTTCAGCGCGGTCTTCTCCCGCTGCAATGGCATCACGAGATCGGCGATCGAGCGGCCGAAGAAGCGGTGCGTCATCGGGACCGGCGTCGTCGCTGCGAACGGAATGGCGTCGAACGCCGTGATGCAGTCGCGTCCGTCCTTGCGCAGGATCTCGCTCTGGTCGCCACCGGTGATCACCTGGTACAGGCATGGACGGCCGTTGCCTTCATAGTCCATCCGCACATAGTGCTCGGTGATCCGCACCAGCCGCACCGCTGTGTTGATCGCGCCGGCGCCCGGGCCGAAATGCTCGTCGGCAGTGTCACGGGCCAGCGTTTCGATGTTGGCATAGCCGGTATAGTCGTTCAGCGACTTGATCTGCGCGGCATCGAAGCCTTCGGCAATCAATTGCCCCTCGGTCTTCGTGACGACTTCGTGGAAGCAGTAGTTGCAATCGGCGATGCTGCGCGCACCGCGCTCGATGCCGAATTCCTCCGGCGGGACACCCATCACCCTCGCCTGCGCGAGTTTTCGCGTGGTGACGATGGTGACGTCATGCGTGAGGGTCGAGCCAAGCGGCGGCGCCGCCGGCCCCGGAAGCAGGGGAACAGCCATTTCATTGAGCCTGTGTGATGGAGTGTGGGGCAGCCTAAGCGCGGCAGAGCCAGGTTGAAGGGCCACGTCACAAGTCGCTTGGCAGGGCCCTTGATTTCTTGCGTCAAAAGACTTCGATATACCTGCTATCCTTTTGGGACAGCGCGCGCTTCAACGATCTGCCGAGAGATAATCGAGCAACAGTCCGTACAAACCACCCGGCCGTGATGATATTGCCGCCGGGCTCGACGTTGCGGCCGGTACAATCGATGTCGGCCAGTCTCGCATGCTGCCCGCGAGCGGAGCTTGCTCGCTGCGGCCGAGATACCTGACCGGCGCTTCGCTGGGAGCGCCGACAGAACCTGCTCCGCTATGCAGACTTCGTTGGAATTGCGAGAGTTCGTCATTCGGACCCATGGCGGGCGAAACCGGGTCGAGGTACTGCGCTCCCTTCTTGGCAGCGGCCAATCCATACTTCGTCAAGACGTCGGCGATCTGTTGCGGCGTCGTCGTGTAGGTGAATGACCGCGAAGCGCCGATCGAGTTGCTCAAGCCGGCCTCGATGGACGAAACCTTGTTCTTTGCTGGCAGAGGGACGCCGTTCTCATCCGGAATACTCGTATTGAGCGTCAGCGACGGCAGTCCGGTGGACACGTTTGTGGTCGTTCCGTATCCCAGCGAGTCGGCAGAGCTCATTCCACCCCTGCGAAAGACCAGCCCCCCATTGAAACTGGCAAGAGGGGGCCCAAGCCGCCACACATCCCGTCCGCGGCCATACATGCCGGTGAGTGTCACCGACGGAGCCGTGTCAGAACCCGGGCTCCAGTAATAGCTTCCTCCGATTCCTATCTGACCGATGCGGGGAAGCGACGGCGTCCAGGACAACGAAAATCCATCCGGCCATCGCACTTTTCTATCCGATTGCGCCACGTATTCTCCTTGGGTAGCAGTCCTCGCGCGGATAACTTATGATGGTGTACCGGTAGCCGACCCCGCAAAGCGATCGGGCGCGCATGGCGCAGCCCACGGGGCCCGGCGGTGGACAGAATGAACGCAAGAGACGCTGAATGATTTATCTGGCAGGCAGCCTTGTCGTGCTTTGGTTTTGCGGACTGATCTTCTTTGCCGGTCGTGGCCTGAATCTGACCCGCCGAGTACTGAACAATCTCGCGCCTGGAGAGACCTACTGGGGTCGCGGAGACGTCAAATCCATCACGCCTGTGGGCGGCGAATTCAGAATTCAGGCCACGGCGATTGACCCGGCCCGTCTTACCGAGCTTGGCAAGGTCTACTATCGGCAAGCGCGGCAAAACGATCGCATGATGATTGGATGGGGCGTTGGTGGTTTCATTTTGATTGCCGCCTTCTTCTCATACCTCAAGATGTGAACCGCCACGCACCCCCGGTGCGTCAGGGCCATCGTCATGCTCGGCGGAGCCGCCTGAGCCCGGGAAAGGCGCTGTCAGCTCGTCGACTCCGGCCCTGCATCCTCAGTCGCGTCGCGCACGGTATGCTCGACGATCTTCATGGCGCCGTTTGACTCCATGACCGCTTGCGCCAGCAGCGCAAACTGATCATCGGTGAGGTCGTAGTAGGTTTCCCGGCTCTCTTCCTCGCGTTCTTCCCACCACACCTTGACGACGCCGACCTTCGACAGCAGGGCGTCCTTGATGAAAGAGTACAGCGTCATGAAGCCGGGGTTCTGCTGCATGAAGACGTGGTTGACGTAGTCGGTCTCCTGCTGCGCGGCGGCCTCGTCCTCCGGGCCGACCGGCTCGAAGCGCACGACTTCGTCGGAGCCAGCGAAGATATCCATCAGCGAGGGCATCAGCCCCTCGATGGTATCGGCGACATCGGTCGAGACCGCCCGCGAACGGCCGTCCTGCGCCGGCATGTCCTTGCGCATGTCGCCGAGATAGTAGTCCATCGCATCGGCCCGCTCCTCGGCGAGCCGCGCCGCGGACAGTGCCGCGAGCGCATCGGCCTTTTCGGAAGCGAGCATCGCCTTGAGGTCGGAGGTCGACATTTTTGCCATTGATGAAAACCTTCGTATGTGGGTGCAAATAGGGGCAGCATTCCAAACGCCGATCGCTGCATGCAACGGCGCTCGATGGAAAAGCTGAGTATCTGAGATCGCTTTCGGCACTAATGCAGCGAACTCAACCGCAATCAGCCGGCGTCGGTGGTTCGGAACAAACGCATCAACCAGTTGCCGTCATCTGAAGCTGCACACCACGGAAGGCAGCACCCGGTCCGTCGAAATAGCGGCGATGTATCCCGGTACTCACGACGCCGGCCGCAATTTCGTCCTGCGGCCACTCCGAAAGCATACATCAATGCTCAGAAGAAACCTCAATAAGCACCGCTTCTCTGGCGGGCAGATCAAACGACCGCGGCCAGCCGGCCGAACGAGTCAACCGGAACAGCACGACCGAAAAGCTGATCTATGGATTGCGCGCAGGACTTCGACCGAGATAGCGGAAGTTCTTGTCGAGGACGTCAGGCGCCGAACCACCCGACTGCTCATTGGAGCCAAGCGTCAAAAATCGACTCTGCGAGAGGTCGGGTGAGCTGCCAATCGCTGGACCATCGCCGAAGACCTGTCCGGCGCCGCGAACGGGATTGCCTGAACTGTTGATCTGATTAACGGCTTGATCGATCCCCAGTCGCAGAAGATAGTTCAGGAGCCGGCCCTGAAGCGTCTCGTTGAAAGGAGCTTGATAAGCATCACGGATCAAGGATCCATCGGCCAATCTGTCTGCAACTCGATCGAGGGGGACGGCCCAAACGGAGAAAATCTCTTGCCAAATCCCTCTTCATTTATCCGGTAGCCAGCCAATTCCTAATTCCTCTCCTGTCCAACTGCTGCAATCCATCAGCACATCTGCCATGGCCTCTACTCCGGCTTTTCCTTCACGAGAGCCTTTCCACGGTTGTCTATTGCCTCGCGGAAGCTGGGTCTCAGGCGGATCGCTGCATCAAAATCCTGAATCGCGCGACTGAAATCTTCCTTGGCCGCGTAAGCAGTTCCGCGGCTATTAAACGCGTTAGCGTAGTCAGGGTCGAGACGTAGCGCTTCGTCGTAGTCTTGAATGGCGCGATCAAACTGGCGTTTATTGTAGTAGGCGATGCCGCGGTTGTTCAAAGCCGCGACGAAGCCCGGCCGTAGACGAATAGCTTCATCAAAGTCCTGAATTGCGCGATCATGCCGGCCCTGACCGTTGTATGTAATTCCACGATTGACGAAAATCTCAGCGTCGTCCGGTCTCAGGCGAATCGCTTCGTCAAAGTCACGAATGGCCTCGGCGTACTTCTTTTTGGCGTAGTAGGCTCGACCACGGTTGTTCAAGGCATCGGAATTGTTCGGGACCAAGCGAAGCGCCTCGTCGTAATCCTGGATCGACAGATCGTATTGGCCGTTTCTATAGTAACCAAGCCCGCGGTTATAAAACGTCCGCGCCATGTCGCTCTGATCTTCGCGCCTGGCCGCGATCAGCGCGCTGCAGCCTTGTATGATGTCATTATTGGTTTCGGCGTCGCCCGAGCACCATGTTCTCATCTGCTCATAGCTGCGGTGATCATCGGCAGCCAGAGTAACGGTAGAAACCTCTACAAGCGCTAGGATACCCCACGCAGCGCGCCAAAATAGACTCATGAGCGGTTCACCTCAGCGGCCGTTTGCCAAGCAAGATATCACCCGCGGCTGGAGCCGCAGAATTCCGATCATCACGCACCCCGTTCGAACAGGCAAGCAGATAGTACCAACGCGCAACTCGACGCACGCAGCGCGCAGGCTCTACCACCTCACACCCACCCTTGATCCCGATAGCGGATTCTCCGGTTGAAGCTCCCTGCCCTGCCCGGCGCCTCGTAGCAGATCGCCATCAGGCCGAGCGCGTCGGCGGCGTGGCTTGACCAATCGTGCTCCGGGCCGAGCCCGACGTTCCGCACCTCGTCCTTGCGCTCGTGATAGAAGCCGATCGCGTCGCGGCCGGCTTCCGTCGTCGCCTCGTTCCACCAGAGCTGCGGCCCAAGCCTGCGCAGCGCCTCGATCCGCATCATGGCCGCGCCGCGCCCCTGGTTCTTCACCGGCGGCTCGACGGCGAAGCCGGCCTCGCGCAAATGATCCTCGTAGCGCTTGCCCGTGATATTGTTGGTAGCCATGCCGTCATGCGGCAGATAGAGGATCGCGTCCTGATAGCCGCGCGAGCGCAACCAGTTCACGTGATAGGCGAGCACCTGGCCGACGCTTTCATAGTAATCCAGGATCCTGATCTCGCCGCCGGTCCACTGAACCACCCAGATCGTGAAGGCGTCAGCGGCAGCGCCGGCGCCGCCGATGTCGATGAAGGCACGCAGCGGCAGCAGCGGATCTGCGACCACTTTGCCGATGCGCCCATCCTTGCGCGCCTGCGACAGCATCGCCGCGAAATAAGCGCCCTCGAACGCCTGCACGTAATCTCCTTCCCAGATGTGGCTGTAACGATCCGGATACAGTGATAGGTCGGTGCGGCGCTCCTCCTCAAGCACCGCCGGAAACCACGGATTGTCTCGCCAGCTCGCGTTGACGACGGTGGATCCCGGCGGCTTGCGCGCACGCAGAAAGTCGTCGATCGCGTCCGACTTGCGCCGCGGATTCCAGCTCGCCCACAGTTCCGAACCCGGCGCGCGGATCGTCGGCCGCAGCAGCGCGAGGCTGTGCGCACTCAGCGACTGCGCTTCATCGACCCACGCGACCTTGAACCCTTCGAGGCTTTTGATGGAATCGGCCGTATGATCCTTCATGCCGCGGAAGATGATCACGCCATCGCCGGGCGTCGCGATCTTGTCGGAGTAGAGCTTGAATCCCTGGCCGACGCCAAGCGACGCGATTTTGCCTTCGATCAGCCGCTTCGAGGATTGCGCCAGCGTCCGCTGCGCCTCGCGGATGCAAACGGCCAGCGTACCGCGCTCGGCCTGGCATATCTCGACCAGGAGTTCGCCGAAGAAGTGAGATTTTCCTGATCCTCGGCCACCGAATGCGCCTTTGTAACGCGCCGGCCGCAACAGCGGCTCGAACACTTTTGCGGTTGGAATTTTCAGGATCGACAAGGCTGCTCTCGATAAGGCAAGGCCGCTTGCGCGCCAGGCGGTTACATTGCTGCGACCGTCAGCCGTGAATTGTCATTGACGCGCGCGGCCTGATCAGGCCGGCAAGCCAGTCATCGAAATCCGTCTCCGGAACGTCGGAATTGTCCGGAAAGCCAAGCACCGACGGCGGCAGGTATCGCATCGGCTGCCCACTTAACGGGCTCAGCGGCCTCGTCGAGGCCGACGGCGTATCCGCCGGCGACGAGAATGCCGAAACCGTTCGTCGAACGTCGCGGGCCGGCCGCGAGGGGCGATCGAAGGTACCGGAGCAAACGGCACGGCCGGCACCCCGCCATCAAAAGCAGCTTGAGCTGTGGCCGGAATACGTACCAGACGCCGAACAGCAGCCCTCTCGCTAGTTTCTTCCAGCGAGACATCGTCAGGTAGCGCAGCGAACGACTGCGTGTCATAGGGCGGCTGCGACGACAGAGTCGATCCCGGCATATGCCTTTTGGCATCGAACCGGCTCGCGAAATCGGAATCGCTTGGAACAGAATCTGGGCGCGGTGCCAAGCTGCGCGAATCACTGCGTTGGTCCGAAATAATTCATGTCGACGCCGATATGGGGATCGTCGATGGTGGATGTCGCCCTTCGGTTACTCCGGCGCCGAAATCGCCCGATCGTCACGTGACATGTCCGTTGCGACCATCAATCGGAGGCAGCATCATGTTTATGATGTCTTGCACATTCAATTCAGGTCTCCTTTGTAAAGTATTCCTCATCGTCATGAGCGCAACGGTCGCGACGGACTGTTGACGATGACCGTGAGCCCGTCTACGGCGGCAATGCCCTCGCGCAGACAGTCTGCGTCATGGTCCGGGGATTGAACCGAGCACACGATGCCGCGAGTGCGCCCGATAGCGATCCGGGTTTCTTGATGACGTGATCGAACGTTTCGGAGAGACCCTCGACAAAAGCAACTCGAGCGATTCGTTGGGATTGGGTGAACTGCCGCCGCAGCTCTCAGGCATCCTCGCCCTCGACCTCCTCGGGCTCAACGATGATCCTCTCGATGCGGTGCACAAGCTCGATCGCTCCGTCGTCGCCGTCTTCGGTCGCCGGCGGCGCTTTGCCCCAGCCACGGTCGAGGATGGCATTGGCGGCGGAGACGCGGGCGGCGGGAGTTGCGCTGGTCGATCGCATCACGCCGACCAGGGCGTTGAGCGCACTTCGCGTATGGCTTCGCGCAAGCGAACGGATTTGCGTGATCGTCTTCGCCACGTCACTTCTCCTGCCAATCGGACGGCAGATATTCGCTCGGCGCCGTGTCGGCGTGGTCCGGCTCGGGGCCGGGGAGTGCCGAGCGGAATGCAATCGTCGGAAAGTCCGTCTGCTCGCGATCCCGGCGTGGGCGCGGAATGAACTTGATAATCTCGGCGTTCATGCCGCCTCCAACAATGCAATGGCGATCAGGCCCACGAGCGCGAGCGATATCAGATAGGCGGTCATGCAAGCCTCGTTGATTGGCCGTCGGCGCGCGATGCGGCCATGGAATGAATGTGCGGCGGATCGCGCAACGGGCGGCGATCTTTTGGGGCGCGAACCTTATCCCTGACGAATGGGGCCGCGGACGGCGCCGGCTTGCGCCGCGCCGCAGGACCGGTGCGTTCGCGCGTACCGGCCAATTCGTACTTGTTTCAACGGGTTCGGACGGCGGCACGCTTGCGACGCTCGGGCGACGGGCTGGGAGGATGTGGCGTCGTGACGGTGCGGCCGCCGTCCGATTGGTGAAACGGCAAACAAAAAGCCCGCCGCGGATTGCTCCGCGCGGGCTCAACAATTTCTGATTTTCGGATTATGCCCCTGAGTTGCCCGACGTGTCAAACCCTTTTTGCGAGCTGAATGCGATCGGTAAAATGTGATGCGCCAGCAGCTACAGCGGCTCGTCAATGTTTGCGGTGGAAATTTTCAAGATCGACGCGGCTGCTGCCGATAGGGCAAACCGCATGCGCGCCAACTCACCGCCTTGCTGCGATGGTCGGCCCCGACGGTCACTGACGAGGACGTGGCCGGATCAGGCTGGCCAGCCAATCACTAAGACCCGTCTCCGGAGCACCGGAATCGTTCGGAATGCCAAACACCGAGGGCGGCAGATATCGCATAGGCTGTCCACTGAGCAGGCTAGCCGGTCTCGTCGAGACCGACGGCGTGCCCACCAGCGCCGAGGGAACGGAAAACCGCTCGTCGAATGTCGCGGACCGGCCGAAAGGCGCGATTGACGCCGACGGAACGAACGGCACGGCAGGCGCGCCAGCGTCGAATGCAATCCGGCCCTCGCGTGCAACCGGTACGCGGACCAGGCGCCGAATAGCCGCTCTCTTGGTCGTCTCCTCCTGCGAAACATCGTCAGGTGACGCCGCGAGCGACTGGGCCACGCCGCCCCTCGCAGCAGATGCCGGCACCGCGCTCCAGCGGTCTGCAAAGTCGGCCGGTCCGTCAGCTAACGCCTGCGCCACCGCGGCCTGGTTTGCCAGACAAGTCGCACCCGCACCGTCAGCGCCAATCTGCGGAACATAGGGAATACCGTGCTGCGCAGCACTCCACTTGCTTCTCAGCACCCGCTCCGGGGTCGGACCTTGCTTATAGAACTGAACAAGCAGTGCGCGTTGCAACTCCGGGCTCAAACCATTCCAGGCATTGATCCCCGTTGTCGGGTCGCCATTGACGCTCATGTTGGATTGATAAACGCCGAGACCATGCCGCAAATATGCGGCCATCGTTGATGCCAATAGAGCTTTGTCGTTGCCGTTCTGCAAAGCGACGCCTGCGGAAAATAGATTATTCGCATAAGGCGCAAAGGCGGGATCGTCTGGATTCTTGAGAATCGCTTGAATGGCGTTGTGAAACTTGATTCCTGCCGCGCCAAAGTCGGTAAGTAGAGGGTTTTCCCATTTTTTTCGATAATCCGCTCCGACCGTTATCGCATTTGGAGCGACGTTGTATCGACTGAGGATATGGTCGGAAGCGCCGCGCTTCGGGTCGAGAGGGTTCGTTACCACGCCGACCGCATACGCGTCGGCAAGAAACTTATATGCGTTGAGAGATGAACCAACTGCCCTTACCTCGTTCCCGTAGCTTGCGGTTCGATCGAGTAGCTCCTGAGCTAAACTTCCGGCAATCGCTTCGGCAGGCACTCCGTATTTTGCTGCTGCAGCGTTAATCTGCGGCGCCATCGATTGAATGTCAGCCAGAATTTTCTTGCTATATGACGGAAGATAATTCATGGACGGCCTCTTTTTGGCAGCCGGCGGGATCGGCTGGTAACACTTATGAAAGCACCCAGACCAGACCGGCAAGTTGCGCCCAATCGATAATGGCGCACGCCAGGACTACGGTGCTCCACACACTCACGCGGTTCACGCGCGCTATCCGGACCAATATTCCAATCAGCGCGACAGTGAATGGCGGAAAGGTCCAAACCAGCAGATACGGCGCGATGAAGATTGCAACCGTGATCTCTGCTGCCAACCTCACAAGGGCAAAAGTGATGCCCAAAGACAAGATCACTCTATAAGTCGCAGGTCGAAGGTGAAGAAAATACGTTGGAAACACGAGCCCTATGGTGGCAAGTGTAGAAATATGATTGATCAGAGGTAGTGCGTTGAATATCTGCTCGGCATCCATGTATCGTCCCCGCGGAAGCGATTTTGATAAGCCATCACCCAACCGCTGATTGATGAACCAAATGATCCTGAAGGACACCCGAGGTTCACCAAGAGAAAATCAGAGGTACGTATCTGCCGTCTAAAGTTATGCGAAAATGCAGCCGGAAGCGTCTATCGACCCGAGCATTTGTTGCGCATGGTTCAGGATTTTTTGTGCAGAAGAGCGCGAGCGATATCAGATGAGCGGTCATGTACCCCCATCGATCGGCCAATCACGCGCGATGCGGCATGGAATGAATGTGCGGCAGATCGCGCAGCGGCGGCGATCTTTGGGGCGCGAACCTTATCCCGGACGAATGGGGCCGCGGGCGGCGCCGGCTTGCGCCGCGCCGCAGGGCCGGCACGTTCGCGCGCACCGGCCAATTCGTACTTGTTTCAACGGGTTCGGACGGCGGCACGCATGCGACGCTCAGGCGATAGGGTGGGAGGATGTGGCGTCGTGACGGTGCGGCCGCCGTCCGATTGGTGAAACGGCAAACAAAAAGCCCGCCGCGGATTGCTCCGCGCGGGCTCAACAATTTCTGATTTTCGGATTATGCCCCTGAGTTGCCCGACGTGTCAAACCCTTTTTGCGAGCTGAATGCGATCGGTAAAATGTGATGCGTCGGCTTCGACGGTGAGAAACCGCCTTGATCGAAAGTCCGAGTTTGATCCGGAAATCGCAATACGAGCTGGCGCCGATCGCCTTATGCTTGTTGCGATGATGTCAGTGTGCCGCTGAGTTGCCCGACGCGTCAAGGGGACAAAGCAGCTCACAATTTGGATCGACTCAGGACAGTTTTGGCTCGCGTCGGTCGACCCGCGCCGCAGTTCGATTGCAAGGAGGACGCGTCGATGTATTTCGTTGCTGCCGTGCTCGCGGTCCTGTCCGGCCTGTTCTATGCCGCGGGCCATCATCAGATCGGTTCGCTCGGTACCACCATGTGCCAGTACGGCAGCATCTTCTGCGACAGTCCGGTGCTGGTTCTCGTCGGTGCCGGATTCGCCGCGGTCTGGGGCATGCTCGTCAGCGTGCGCTGACCACCGGCGATGATTTTGTGCCGCTGATTGGTCCGACGAATCAATTCCCGCACCGTGCACCGGGTGCGTCGACGCCTCGCACTATTGCGCAGGGATCGGGTTAGCTGGTTGAGCGGGCTTGGGACCAAGCGGAGCAGGCTCAATCGGCGCCTTTGGCTCGGTCGGCATCACCCTTGCACCAGCAGCGCGTGCTGCCTCACCGGTCGTTGAGTAGTTCGCGGAGGCGGCCGGCTGCACCTTCGGCTTACTCCACGGACCGTGGTCGACGACCAGCATGCCCAGCACGCCAAGGATCGCAACCGCAGCCGCAACCAGCAGCGGCGCGCCGCCGTGCCGGCTTCGATGCTCGGTCGAACGGCGATCCGCTATCCCATGCGCATGCATTGTCATCATCGTCTCCTCCATGGAGACAAGCCCCGACCTGCGCACAAGTTTCCGGTTCCCCGATGAGAAAGCGAGGCATGCCGATGGAACCAATCCACAACTGCTGAATTTGCACGATACGTGGCCGTCACCCGCCATTCAGAACACGCGAGTGCACGGAGACCAGGGACGGCACTCACCTGACCAGTCAAACAGCAGCACGCCACATGAGCACCGAAACGCCCGAGTCCCCACTTCAGCCCACGCTCGGTGAGCGCGCGATCGACACCGCGACGGATGTTTCGCGCACCATCACGGAGGTGTCGGACGGACTTCGAGCGGCGGCCGATCGCCTCAGCGACGCAATCGCGACCTCGCGCCGGCCTGGCGGAGCCCTCGCCACGGTCAGTGCGGTCACGCGCAAAGCGCCACTCGCGAGCCTGTTCGTCGCGTTTCTGCTCGGCGTCGCTGTCGCGCGCCGGCGCTAGGCGCGTCCTAGAACTTGCCTTTCGCCGCGTCCTTGGTTGCGGACATCACGCTTCCGCTGATCTGGCGCATATGCTCACCGGCATTGGTGAACTGGCTGCGCAGGAACTCCGACTGGATCCGCATCGCTTCCTGCAGATCGGTCGCGTGCACCAGTTTGCGCGCATGCTCAAACGCCGCCTTCATGTTCTGCTCGGTGAACGACAGCGCCTGTTTGGAAATCTCGGTCCCCGTGCCCGGCATCGCCGTCATCGACTTGCTCGCGGCATCAAAGAACAGGCTGAAGGCCTGTTCGGCCTGGTCGATGGTCTTTTCCGCGAGATCGCGCAACTCGGCGGGAACTTGCAGCTTCGGCTCAATCATGATCGCGCCCCCCTGAAACAAGCGTTCGCTTACGTTAGCATAGATCGTGACGGCGTCAGCGCCCGGATCGAGGAAAAATTGCCTAGCTGAGGCCGGATCGTCCCCCAGCCGATTCCAATCGTGTCAGCACTGTGGCATAGTGATTCGACCTCGTTGTTGGTCGCGTTCGCGTCTCTTGGGGAATAAGGGGATCCGATGCTGCGCGCCGTTCGTCCGACACCGACCTGCACCCGATTCAAGACCAGCATCGAGATGCCGTGCATGAAGTGCGGCACGCAAATGCGGCTCGCCCTGATCGAGCCGCGCGACCAAGTCTACGACGTCCTGACCTATCAGTGCACGCCCTGCAATGCCGGCGAAAGCTTCCTGAACGCGCGCTAAGCTGCCGGCGCGCTCAGTCGTTCGGCACGGCAGCCCCGCCTCCGATCGCGTCATGCCTCTCGCAGTCGGTCAGTAGCGGTAGGGCTCGATATCCAGCAGTGGGAATGCGCTGAACACGCTTGGCGGATTGGTCGGCACCGCCGGATGCAGATAGGTCTTGTCCAGTTCGGCGAAGCTGGTGACGCCGAGCAGCCCAAGGCAACGGATCACCTCATCCTCCAGCAATTCAAGCATCCGCACGATGCCGGCCTCGCCGGCTGCGGCCAGCGCCCAGCACTGCAATCGGCCGATCCCGACCAGGTCAGCGCCCGAGATGATGGCCTTCACGATGTCGGTGCCGCGGCAGATCGAGCCATCGACCATGATCTTGGCACGGCCGGCGACGGCCTGAACGATCTCGGGCAGCACGTGCATGGACCCGCGGCCGTGGTCGAGCTGGCGCCCGCCATGGTTTGAGACGTAGATCCAGTCGACCCCGTGATCGACGGCGATCCTTGCGTCTTCGGCGGTGGCGATCCCCTTGAGGATCAGCGGAATCTTGAACTTGTCCTTGATCAACTTCACCGTC
This sequence comes from Bradyrhizobium sp. USDA 4461, assembly GCF_054055655.1. NCBI lineage: Bacteria > Pseudomonadati > Pseudomonadota > Alphaproteobacteria > Hyphomicrobiales > Nitrobacteraceae > Bradyrhizobium > Bradyrhizobium sp. USDA 4461. The sequence goes on along the minus strand of NZ_JBSRXM010000001.1, from coordinate 5,193,414 downwards.
CGCCATTCCAGGCCTTTCTGGAAGTCGCCGCCGGTGGCGCGGATGCGGCTTTCGCGGACATAGCGCTTGGCGATGTCGCGCTCGCGGCGGCTGTAATGAGCGGTGTCCACGGTGAGGCAGAACGCGGCGTAGCCATTGTCGATGGTGCGGCTGACCACATCCTCGACGAACGCGTCGTCGCCGCGCACATAGAGCTGGAAGATACGCAAGGCGTCAGGCGCCGCCTTGGCGGTGTTCTCGAGCCCGGGCTCCGACACCGAGCTCAGCATGTGCGCCGCGCCGAACGTTCCCACACCGCGCGCAACGGCCGCGCCGGCATCCGGATCGAAGATCTCAAGCGCGCCGACCGGGGCGATCATTACGGGAAGCCTGAGCTTGCGCCCGAAGACCTCGGTGGAGGGATCGATATTGATGACATTGCGAAGGACGCGCGGCCGGAACGCGATCTCGTCGAGCGCCATTCTGTTGCGGCGCATCGTGGTCTCGGTTTCGGAGGCGCCGACGATATAGTCCCATGCGTTCTGGTTCAGCCTGGCGCGGGCCTTTTGCGCGAATTCGTGCAGGTTCTGGAATTCCTCGCCGCTGGCGCCGAGTTCGACATTGCGCGCCTGTCGAATGGGGGTCCCGTCATTCATGGTGTTTCTTCTCCCGATTTGGCCGGCACAATAGCCGCAGACAAACCGGAAAAGCTACCACTGGAGCGACGAATCCGGCGAACGAAGGCCAGCTATTCGCTTGTGGGATAGATCCGCTTGCGGCGCGAAGCGCCCGCATCCGAACCAAGCTCGCCTGAGGCGAGCTAGCTGCCCGAGAACCGGTTTCGGTACTCGGTCGGCGACACGCCGAGGTGGCGCAGGAAGGCCCTCCGCATGCGTTCGTCGTCGCCAAACCCCGCGCGCTTGGCGACCTCGACGACGCCACCGATCTGACGGCTTTCGAGCAGCAAGCGCGCAGTCTCCACGCGCAGCGCCTCGACGCCGCTTGCCGGCGTCATGCCGGTGCGGCTGACATAGGTCCGCGCAAAGGTTCGTGGCGTCATCCCGGCCTTTTCCGCGAGGGTCTCCACCTTGAGGTCATCAGTGATGTTCTCGATGATCCAGGCGTGCAGCGCGCTGAAGCGGCCCTCGACGTCCGATGCCTGGGCGGCAAGGACGGTCGAAAACTGGCTCTGACCGCCGGGCCGCTTCAGAAACACCACAAGCCTGCGCGCGACATCGAGCGCGATGGTGTGGCCGAAATCCTCCTCGATCATGGCGAGCGCCAGATCGATGCCGGCGCTGACCCCTGCCGACGACCAGACATGTCCGTCCTTGACGAAGATCGCGTTGGGCTCGACACGGATGTTGGGGAAGCTGTCCTGCAGACGGGGACAATAGCGCCAGTGCGTTGCAGCACGCTTGCCGTCCAGGATTCCGGTCCAGGCCAGGGCAAAGGCGCCGAGACAGACCGACGCGATCCGGCGCGCCTTCGGCAACGTCCCCACGATCCAGTTCATCAACTCGGCGTCGTTGCGGATCTTCCAGATGCCCGGCCCGCCGGGGATCACCAGCGTGTCGACCTCGGCAGGCGCAAGGCTGGCGATCGGCGCCGTGTCGATCATCATGCCGACGTCGGTCGGCACCAGGCCTCCCGAGGCCGACAGATAGGACAGCGCGTAGTCCGGCCCGGGTAGCTCGATCGCCTCCAGCTCTGCGAACACCTGCGCCGGCCCCGAGATGTCAAGCAAGGTGACGCCCGGAAAGGCGACGATCGCGATCCGCCGCGGGGCTTTCTGGTCGCGCGCCTCAGGCCGGCGCGGTTTGGCAGTTTTCGAGGGCATATTGTCCTTTAAGCCATTCGAGGCTGCCATGTATAGCTCGCGATGGAATGTTGGAGTTCTGCCATGTCGCGACATCTGGGCAGCGGATATGAGGCGATCAGATCGCCTTGGACGGACTACGCGATCTACAGTCTACCCGACGCCTCCCGGATCGAAGCCTGCGACCGTCAGCCGCTGATGGACGCCATGAACGGCATCATTGCCGTCAACTGGCAGGCTACCGAGCCGCACTGGACAGCAAGCTCTTCGCCGTTCGACAAGAAGTACAGCCTGATCCTCGTCTGTGACGGATCCGGCCTCGTGGCTTTCTCGGTCTACCGCGTCCTGCAGATGTCGGCCGGACTTGGAATCTATCGAAGCGGCACCGAAGTGCTGCCGGCGCACCAGGGCCGCGGCTTCTACGGCTTCTTCACATCGGAAGTCCTGAAATGTTCGGGCGCAACTGAGCGACCCGACGGCAACGTGCTCTACGGCTGGCGTACCCGCAATCCGATCGTCTGGGCCGCGAACGCTAAGATTTGCGAAAAAGTGTCCCCATCATTGCTCGATGATGCGCAGGATCCTGCATTGCAGGCCGCCTGTGTCGAGATGTGCACCTCGCTCTATCCAGGCAAGCCGCTCGAACTGCCGGACATGATCATGCGCGGCGCTTACGGCCACATTAAACACCATCGGCAGGCCTATCACGGCACCGCATCGCTGGTCGATGCTGCGATGTCGCGCAAGATTCCGAATTCAGCGGATGCGCTGTTCTCGGTCGGTTACGCGAGGGTGTGATGTCGATGCTCGGACAACAAGCGGTTTACGCCCCGACGTCGCGCTTCACCGATCGCGCCTATCTCGCATGGACGGCGGTGGCGATCGCCTACGCCATCGCCTTCCTGCAACGCGTGTCGCCACAGTCGGTAAGCCTCAGCTTCATGCGCGATTTCAACACCGATGCAGCCGGTGTTGCGATGCTGGCCTCGAGCTATTTCTGGGGTTACACATTGATGCAGATCCCGGCCGGACTTCTGGTCGATCGCTACGGCGTCAAGCGCGTCGTCCTCGTCAGCATGATTGCCTCTTCGCTCGGCAGCGCCGCATTCGCGCTGGCGCCGAACCTGCTCGACGTCTTTGCCGCGCGCCTGATCGTCGCCTGCGGCGATGCGCTGGTCTTCACCGCACTCTTGAAGCTGGTGGCGCAGAGCTTCGCCGACGAGCGGTTCGGCATGATGTCGGGCATCTCGCAGGTCTCCGGCTATGTCGGAGGCGTGATTGCGACCACGCCGCTCGCCGCCGCCGTCTCGGGATTCGGCTGGCGGGCCTGCTTCCTGTTCATCGCCTGCATCGGACTTGCCAACCTCGCCTTCGCCAAGCTCGCGCTCAAGCCCGATCCGGCCTCACACAGCAACAAGACACTGAAGAGCGTCGTGCTGGCTGCGCGGCAAGCGCTGACCCATGTCGCGAATTGGGGTTGCGCAATGACGTTTGCATCGCACTTCGCGGTGGTGACGACGTTGTCGGGCGTCTGGGGCATTCCGATGGTCGCTCATTTCTTCCATATCTCGCCGACGGCGGCTGGAACGCCGCTGCTCGCCTTCATGATCGGCAACGCGCTCGGCTCGATCTTCCTCGGTCACGTCGCCGATCGTGCCGCAGCCGCACTCGACCGCGCGCTGATCGGCATCTGCGCCTTGCGCATGCTGCTGATCGCAATGCTGCTGCCGCCGATCGCGCAGACATTTGGTCTCGCCTACGTCACCGTTGTGTTCACGGCCCTGGGCCTCGTCGCCGGCGGCACCGTCCCGCTGGTGCTGAAATGCGTCAAGAAGCTCTACACCGCGGACCTCATCGGCGTCGGTGCCTCCGTGAACACCACTGCCGCCGGGATCTTCGCCGGCGTCGCGCAGCCCATCATTGGCTTCGCAATGCTTGCCGCGAGCCACGCCTCGGGAACCGACGCCGTGCACAACACGGCCGCGATCGGCGACGGCGGCTACAGCGCCTTGATCGTCATTCTGCTTCTCATGTCGTTGCCGGGCATTGCCGGGCCGCTGGTGATGAGAAGCAAGTTGATAGCTCGTTAGTGTCGTTATGAGTGTGGGGGGTGTTATGGAGCGCTTGTTCTTGAGAAAAGGCGAAGTTGCGTCAAGCTTTCCGGTCAGCAGTTGGCAGAGCGTGATGTTCTCCGAGTTTGAAGCCCAGATGAGCAGCGAGGCAAGGCCGTTCCCTTGCGTGTTCGGGGTGACCGGACATCGCCAGGATCAGCTCCGCTATCTCTTCCTCGATCCGTATGATGTCGCGGTGCTCGGCGAGCAACTTGGGCAATACGTGTCGGAGGCGCGCTCGTTCGGTCCCAACACCTCGCTGATCGTGTTCACGCGGCCCCGCCCGGTACAGACGCTCGACGCCTATTATCGCAAGATGTGGCTGACGCTCGACCAGCTCGCACGGCTGGACAAGAACCCATGGCCATCAGAGATTCCCGAGCAGATCGACCACCCGATGTGGGAGTTCTCGTTTGCGGGCGAGCCGATCTTCGTGGTCTGCACGACGCCTGCGCATGTGATGCGCCAGAGCCGGCGATCCAGCGCGTTCATGCTCACGTTCCAGCCGCGCTGGGTGTTCGAGAAAATCCTCGGGACGGAAAAGGCGGCGAACGCCGCGTTCGCCGAGGTGCGAAAGCGCTTGATCCCGTACGACAGCGCAAGCCCCTCCCCGCTCCTCGGCCGTTACGGCGCGAGCGACGGCCGCGAATACCTGCAGTACTTCCTGCACGACGATAACACCGCGAGCACCGGATGTCCCTTCGCCAAGCTCGCGCAGAACAAGACGCCCCCGATCGCAAACAAGGAACAGGCAGCATGACCCAGATCATCGCAGGCACGAAGACCGAACTTGCCATCGATCCGGAGATCCTGAACCTGCTTCCGGCACAGGGCTCGGTCGAGCTGCAGCACGATGCGGCCGGCAAAGTGCATCATTTCCATACCCATCCGGTCGATGAAATCCTGATGATCATCAGCGGCAGGCTGAACTTCATCTGGGATGGCGGCGAGCGGGTGGTCGGTGCCGGTGACACCATCCTGCTGCCAGCCGGCACCCGGCATCAATCCGAGGCGTTGGAGGGCGGCGCAATCTACGTGATCGCGATCCAGCCGCCCGCCAAACCATTGAACCACTGACCCACAGGAGAGATTGCGAGCACCTCAGGACAGTGAGGGATCGCCCGGCGGTTCAACCGCCAAACGTTCGACCAGCTCGATGACCTCGGAACGCTGGTCGGGCGCAAGTCGAAGGAAGGCCTTCAGCAGTCGCAGGCTTTCCAGCGTTTCGCTCGATGGAGCTCCGAGCTTCTTCTGCTGCTCTGCAACATATGTGGGATTTTTCATCTCGCACCTTAAGTGAGGATTACGAATGGCATACCCAGGTAAACGTGAAGGCTTGGCCCAGAAGGTCGACACCGCAGCGCAAGAGGCCGAACGCCTCGGCCTGACCACGGCAACCCTCATACTTCGGATGGCGCGCCTCGAAATTGATCGAGCGGAGCCCGAGGAGGTTGAAGGTATGCCAAGGAACAACTTGCGCAGCAAGCCGAACTGAGGTCCCGAATCGGGCCAATTCCGGCTGGAGGCCGCTGGCGCGCACCGGGCCCCATGGCGTCTGAACGACGTCCCGCGAGGCGAGAGCCGTTGCTCTCGCCTACGGTCAGTTTGGTTTGCGAATATTTGATCTTCGATGCAGGCCGGCGACGTGGCTAGATATTTCGAGCGAAGTGGAAACCGGTTCGCGTAAAGAAAATGCGTCAAAACAAGAACTAGAGCCCCGCTCCGATTCCGTCGGAGCGGGAAAGGCTCTAGCCGGTGTTTCCTGCCTTGCCGAACGCGCCTGCCTCCGCCAATGCAGCGATGCGCCGATCGTCGTAGCCAAGCGTCTTGCCCAGCACACCCCGCGTGTGCTGGCCGAGCAGTGGCGCCGCAACGGGATCGACCGTCGGGGTCAGGCTCATACTGACCGGCTGCTCGATGTTCGGAATCGAACCGGCGGTTGGATGCGCGATCTTGCTCAGTCGGTGACGGTCGCGCACCTCGGGCGCATTGAACCCCTCCTCGACCGTGCGGAGATAGCCAACCGGAATGTTGGCCTTCTTCATCTTCGCCATCCAATGCTCGAGCGTGTCGCTTGCAAACACGCTGGCAAGGATGGCGCGCAGCTTCTCCTTGTTGGCGGTCCGATTCTTCCGGTGCGCAAATTCGGGGTCGGTAATAAGGTCCGGACGCTCCAACACCTCGGTCACCAGACGGCGATAGAGCCGGTCATTGGCGCAAGCCATGTAAAGCGGACCATCGGATGCCCGGTAGACGCCGACGGTCGGCGAGCCGTTCGGGGAGTTGCCGAAACGGCCGGGATTGTTGCCGTTGATGAGATAGGCCATGCCGTAGAAACCGGTCATCGACACCGCGGTGTCGATCAAGGCGACCTCGACCTGCTGGCCGCGACCGAGCCGGTCGCGCGCAATCAACGCCAGCAGGATGGCGTTACAGGCCGACATGCCCGTTGCCATGTCGACGATCGGCGGACCGGTGCGCACCGGCTCGCCATCGGGAAAGCCGTTGAGCGACATGAAGCCGCTTTCGGCCTGCGTGATCGGGTCAAAACCTGGACGTAGCGCGAAATCGCCTTTGCGGCCGTAGGCAGAGATCGAGCAATAGACCAGCCGCGGATTGGCCGGCGCCACCGACGCATAATCGAGACCGAACTTCTTCATCACGCCGCCGGAGAAATTCTCCACCACGACGTCGGCCTTGGCAATCAACGCGCGCGCGACGTCTAGCCCGGCCGGATTGTTGAAATCGAGGGCGATGCCGCGCTTGTTGCGGTTGAGGCTGAGATACGCCGCACTTTCGCCGCCGATTTCGGCGTGCTCGTAGGCGCGCGTGTCGTCACCGCCATCCGGATTCTCGATCTTGATGACCTCGGCGCCGAAGTCGGCCAGGGTTTGCGTGCAGGCCGGGCCTGCGACGACGCGGGTGAAGTCGACAACCAGCAGGCCGTCGAGCGCCGTCGGAAGTCCTTCCCCGCGCGGCGTGCGCCCAGGCAGTTCTGGTCGGGCCATGATCTGACGCTTCCTCTATTTATTTTGTCAGGCGAAATACGATGGCTGCTACCAACGCTGACACCGCTTGCCTTTTAGCGGAAGCCTGTCACCAAGGCCAAACCCGGATTTTGCAGGGCGGGACCTTCGTCTGACATGGCTCCGGTCGGCCAAGACGGCCCCTGTAGCGTAGGGGCACCGACAAGCCGAACCAGCCCAATGTCGAGGAAATTGCCGGACAGCGGACATGTCGCGGAGTCCGGCCGATGGAATGAGGATACATGGGCGGGTGGCGACGCTCCGTCGCCCCCCGCTCTCGTCGTCGAGAACGACCGTCGCGCTATTCGGCGATCACCTCGCCCGAGCCGCCAAACTCGGCGGGAAAATCCTTCAGCTTGGGCAGACCGTCGCGGATCGGCAACACCGCCTCGGAATAATTGACGTGAACGCCGGGGCTGAATTTCAGCGTCGGAATCGTCGCCGTGAACACGTCGACGAGCCCAAGCGTCGGGTGGTTGGTCATCAGGTGACCGCCACACTTGCTGCAATATTTGCGCTGGCTCATCGCGGTCTTCTCGAATGTCGCGATATGATCGGCGCCCTTGGTGACCTCGACCGCCCCGGGCTTCCAGAGACTGAATGCATTCACCGGACCGCCGGACCAGGAGCGGCATGAACGACAGTGACAGTAGCCCATCGCCTCGGGCTCCCCCGTGACCTTGAGTTCGACGGCGCCGCAAAAGCAGTTTCCAGTGTGATTCATCGGTCGCTTCTCCTTGGGTGGTGTTGATCGGACTCCGCGCCGGCATCGACCCACGTTGCTCGTGATGTTCGCGATGCTGGATGAGATGTAGGCGGGCGTAGCCGCTGCGAACTCCCTTATGGTTGTACCGGACCATTGCCTGCCGAAGAGGCAAGCATGTTGCACCCGAATGCAGGCTGATCGTCGACGCGAGCGAAGTTACATGAGAGTCCGCGCCACTGTCGACCATCTTCCGCACAACATGACGGAGCACATCGCGATCACAGGCAAGGATTGAGTGTGAGGCAAAGCACAGTCTTGCAGTGTGATGTACCGGCTACCTTCGCGGCAACCGGCACGTGGTCGCATTGCCTTACATCAGCATTACCGGCCCTTCGCGGGAACCTTGTTCGCCGTGGCAAGCCCGTACATCAACGCCAGCCGATCCAGGCATTCCTTGAGACGCCGCGCGAAATAGTCGTGCCAGCGCTGCGTGCGCAGCCCGCGCCGCTGCCCGACCTGCTCCATGGTCATGCCGAGGATCAGGACGTCGTGCACCAACGCCGATCCGTCGGCGCCAAGTTCATGCTCGGCGCGGTTCAAACGCAAGGCCGCCTGGCGCTGTCCCTCCGTGATCGGCTCACGTTGCCGGCCGCCATCAACGTACTCACGCGTGGTATCCACGGCACGCGGGCCGCGCTCGGCCTTCTCCCAGTCGTTCTGGAAAGCCCGACCGCTCCGATACTGCGCGTCGTCGATCTGTCGGTGCGCATGCAACCGGCCGAGCGGATCGTTGCGTATCGAGCGAAACGCAACGACTTTATCACCCAGCTCGAGCGCAAGCGGATCGTCGACCTCGACGGTCGCCACCTCGGCATTGAAGGGCAGATCCGTCGAGCGTCGATCATGCGTTCTGGCGGGATCGTACGGTTTGTGGCGTTTTGCGCGCGGCATTGGTGACCTCCTGATATCTGATGATGAACGCGCAGCGTGTTCCGCGCGGTCGCAGTTTGCGGAATGCGGACCGACGTCCTGGCGGTCGAGAAACGAATTGCTCAGATGGCTCCGACGGCTCGAAGCCAGGCATCGTTCAGGACAGGCTTCGCCGAAGCGTCGGGATCGCGGCTGAGGTCAAGATGCGGGGTGCAGTAGCTCGAGCCCGAGTGGCTTGGATGACCGCAGAAGGTCATGACCTCGCCGTCGGCATCCCCGCCATAGGGATAGCGGCAATCGCCCGGTTTGAGATCGAGCAGTGAAAGATGCCGAGGCGTGACCGCAGCGCAACGAAGCGGAGGCAACTCCGCCGTGTCGGCGAACATCTTCGGCCAGCGAATCGGATCCGGCTTCGGTTCGGCCCGTCCTTCGCGCAGCCGCTCGATCCCCGGAAGCTCCGGCGAGGACGGCTTGGGTGGATCGAGGCGTCCGGGCAGGGACGGTTCGGGCCGATCGAGGCCCGCCAACCCCATGCGTTGCGCTCGGCTGAGGGTCGCATTGCGTGTGTAGGCGGTATTGAAGGATTCGTTGATCCTGTCAGCGATTTCCGAATAGGACAAGCCGCGGGCGCGCAGGTCCTCCAAGGCTGCCGAATGCTCGGGCAGCCAATTCATCATTTCCATTCCAGATTCCCATTTCTGTCAGTTCGCCGGCGCCTCGGACACCTTCCGATATTCCGAAGAAAAAGTCAAGCTTGAATTCTGATAATCGTAACGGTATTATGTGTCCAGGCTTGGAGAGGATGAAACATGCTGGACGCTGCACTGATCGAACGAGCACTGGAAAAGACCGGGAAGAGCAAGGGCGGGCTTGCCCGCGCAATGGGGGTTCGGGCCGGGGCGGTGTCCGAAATCCTGTCGGGAATACGCCTGATCAAGGCATCGGAGATCGCTCCGATCATGGAATATCTGGAGCTGAACTCGGTGCCGATCGTGGGCCGGGTCGGCGCCGGCGCCTCGATCCAGCCGGAGCTCGAGCAGGTCCCGCCGGAGGGGCTCGGCGAGATCGAGCTTCCATTCCCGATGACCGAGGAGACCGTCGCTTTCGAGGTTTCGGGCGATTCGATGCTGCCCAAATACGAGAACGGCGACGTGATCGTGGTATACCGCGAACAGCGCTATCCGCTGTCGAGCTTCTACGGAGAGGAAGCTGCGGTCCGGCTGAAGAGCGGCGAGCGCTATCTGAAGACGATCGAACGCGGCAGCTCGTCCGGCACCGTCAACCTCAAGAGCTTCAACGCCAAGCCGATCAACGGCGTAAAGCTCGAATGGATCGGCGAAATCTGCGTCACCCTGCCCCGTGGCCAAATCGAGCGGCTGCGCGGCAAGACGGCGGCCAAGGGCCGCAAATCGGCCTCCAAGGGTGGCCGATCGTCCGAGAAATAGGCGCCGTTTTGGGACCGGGCTGATCGATTCGGGCGCCTCGCCGCCGAATCGGTCAGCGCCCCGCCACCTGAATTCCGATTATCGGCATTTTTCCTTGACAATATTCCGATTATCGGAAATAATGGTCGGTGCAAGTGAACGCATCGAACTTCCAGGCAAATGCAGTATTTTGTCGTGATGATCGACTATGGCCGCCGTGGCCGCGAAGCGATCGTCGATCCCGAACTGACGCGGCGAGAGATCGTTTCCCGGGTCGCGTCGCGGGAATACACAAACATTAGCTTCATCCACGAGATTGCCGAGCGCTCGGTCGAGGACGTCACGGACGACATCCTTGCGGAGGCCGCCCTGCCGAGCATCCCCCCGACCGGCGCGGACCTGCAAGCCAATGCGTTGGATCACGCGCGCGACCGGCGCAAGCACGAGCCGTGTGAGACCGCTCAGTTGGTGATTGCGAAAACGTGATCTTTCTTGAACCGACCACTTGGCCGGAACCCGAAACGGATTAGATAGGGTTCACGCAGAGTCTACTCGGACCGGGCACGGGTTCCCTTTAGATTGCCGCTTCGTTTTCTCGCGCCAGCAGATTTCAGCTTCAGATGACCTCGACATTAAATCCCGAGATCGCGCGAGCCGATGGCGATCTCAGGATCGCGCTGCTGCTTGGCATTGCGAACTGGTTTCTGTTCCTCGACCATGTTCCGCACAACGTCGTCAGCACACTGACCATGCGCAATTTCGGCTTCAGCGGTGCGACCGACCTGTTTGTCTTCGTCGGCGGCTACGCCGTGACGCTCTTCTATGCCAGGATGGCGCACGAGCGCGGCTTCCTGGTGGCCGCAACCCGCATCTTCAAGCGCGTATGGCAGCTCTATGCGGCCTATGTCGTGCTGTTCGTGATCTATGTCGAGTTGATCAGTTACGTCGCCGCACGAACCGCAGCGCCCGAGATCATCAGCGAATTCAACATCACCGGCTTTATCGATCACCCGATCCGGACTCTGATCTACGGCTTGTTCCTGCAGGCCAAGCCGCTCAATCTCGACGTGCTGCAACTGACCATTGCCCTGATGGCCTTTCAGCCGGTCGTCGTGTTCGGGCTGCTGTACGTCCCCAACGCGACGCTTCTCGGATCCGTTGCCCTCTACGCAACCGCCCGTGTCCTCGACTGGAACCTGACATCATCGACGTATGGAGCCTGGTATCTCAATCCGTTCTGCTGGCAATTGTTGTTCGTGATGGGCGGCTGGCTCGCGCTCATCGGTACGCGCCACGCGCCGACGATCCGCGCGATGCAGGCCATTCCGGCGCTGCGCGCCACGGCGTTGCTGTATCTGCTGTTTGCGCTGACGATCGTCTCCAGCAGCGAGATCCCGGCGCTCGCGCAGATGATGCCGAGCGGGCTGAGCGACGTGCTCCTGCAGAACGATCGGGAGGAAGTCGCGCCGCACCGCATCCTGCATTTCCTGGCCCTGACCTTCCTGTTCACCTGGATGGTGCCGCGCGACTGTGAATACCTGCGATCCTATGCCCTGCAGCCGGTGATCAAATGCGGCGAGGAATGGTTGGCCGTGTTCTGCGCAGGCGTGTTCCTCTCCTTTGCTGCACACCTGATCCTGATCACCGGCCCCTACTCGCTGACGAGGCAGGTCGCGGTCAGCATCGCCGGTATCGCAGCGATGACCGCCGTCGCCTACTATGTCTCCTGGTCGAAGCAGCAGGACAACAAATCGGCCGTCGGCGCGCATTCCTGACATCCGTCTCCTAGTCGATCAGCATCGCGCGCCTGAGCCGCGTCTCGCTGTCGCGCAACATCGCGGCATCGAGGCCGCCGCGTGCAGCGGCATCGGTGGCGCAGGCGAACAGCCGGTAAAATTGCAGCCCATCATAGGCGACCAGCAGCAGATCGACGCCGGCGTTCAACGCCTCCACGACCGCGGTGCAGACATCGTGCTGATAGATCGCGCCCATCACCAGATCATCCGTCATGACGATCCCCTGATAGTTCCAGGTCTTTCGGATCAGCCCATCGACGACGGCCTTCGAATGCGACGCAGGCCGTCCGGGATCGAGCGCAGTCACCGCCACGTGCCCGACCATCAGGCGCGCGCCGGTCGTTGCCAACACGTCACGGAACGGACGCCAGTCGGTCGTCTCGAGCTCGCCGAGCGGCGTATCGAGATCGGCCGTGAAATGATGCGTGTCCGCGCGCACCCGGCCTAATCCGGGAAAGTGCTTCACGGTGGCGTTCACACCCGCGGACTCGAGGCCATCAATGTACGCCCTTGCGATCGCGCTCACCTTGGCCGGATCGTCGGAGATCGCCCGCTGATCGATCAGCGTATTGAAATCGAACCGGTTGTGCTTGGCCTCCGGACGCAGGTCGAGCACCGGCGCAAAGTTCAGGTTGATGCCGAGCGACGCCAGGTCGCGGCCATGGATGCGGCCGAACTCCTCGGCTTTTGCTTTTTGTTGATCCGGCGGCAGGTCGGCGAGCGAGGCCAGCGCGGGCAGCCTCGTCAATGGCGGCGCGAGGTGCGAAACGATGCCACCCTCCTGATCGGTCGCGACCGTCAACGGCGGCAGTCCCGCCGCACGCCGCTTGGCCTGCAGGGTAGCGATCTCCGCCTTCAAGGCGTTAGCCGTCCTGCCCACAATGTTGCGCCGCGTTACATAGATCCCCGCAACGAACCCGTTCTCGGCCAGCGGCGCGACTTCGTCAAACGATCGGTAACCAACGATGAAGTGCCGCCCAAGCGACCGCGCGAGCACCGGTTCGGTCTGGAGAACGCACAGCTTGCGCAGCTCGAACACACCGTACGCGGCCAGCATCGCGAGCGGTGGCAGGCACCATAGCATCACCAGAAGCCGGCCCATCCACGCCCGCCAGCGCCAAGCGCCGCAGCGAACCAGCAGGAGCACGACGGCACCGCTGATGGCCACGAGGAGGAGATTGCCTGCCCCACGCAGCGGGACCAGATACGGGTCGTTGGTGTTGACGCCCGCGAAGACGAGAACGAGGCCTGCGATCCAGAGCAGGGTAATGCCGACGCATTTGCTGATTTGCATGGGGACCACGATGGACTGAAGAGCTCGATCGGGTTCGTCCGTATCAGACGAGATTCGCCGACGCGAGCCGGCAACCCCCACCCTGCACGCAATCTGCATAAAAATCCTGAACTCCTGCTGATCGCGCTCTCGCCCGCTGCACACACACAGCTCACCTTCGCCAGGCTGCGGGCCGGATATCATCTGCTCGCGACCAATGAACCCGCGCGGACCTTCACCCGACCACCATGACGCCGATCCGTTCTTGTCTCTCGCGGCAGTTGCCTTGTAGAACAATTGCATCAAGCGAGGGTAAGGCGTGGCCAGAACGCCGCATTCGGAGATCCCATTGACCCACCGCATTCTCGTTGTCGACGATGACCCACATATCCGCGAGGTGATCCGTGTCGCCCTCAGGAAAGCCGGCATGAGCGTAACCGAAGCGCGCGACGGCAAGGACGCGTTGGCCCGGTTTGCCGGCGAGCGGCCGGACCTGATCGTGCTTGACATCGGTATGCCGGAGTTCGACGGCCTCGACGTCTGCCGCGAGATCCGCAAATCGTCCGACGTGCCGATCCTGTTCCTCTCCGCCCGCGACGAGGAGATCGACCGTGTACTCGGCCTCGAGATCGGCGGCGACGACTATGTGACCAAGCCGTTCAGCCCGCGCGAGCTGGTCGCGCGGATCAACGTGATCCTGCGGCGGCTGACGCCGCGCGCGGGGAGCGTGACGTCGGAGGCGACCGTGCTCTCCCGGGGACGGCTTTCGATCGATCCCGAGCAGCACGTCGCGACGTTCGCCGGCACCGCGCTTCATCTCACCGCGATCGAATTCGGGATCCTGCGCGCCTTCCTGACGCGGCCAGTGGCGGTGTTCAACCGCGACCAGATCATGAGCGCTGCATACCAGCTCAATATCCAGGTCTCCGACCGCACGATCGACAGCCATATCCGCAACATCAGGGCGAAACTCGCCGCCGCGAAGTGCGACAATGTCATCGAAACCGTGCACGGCGTCGGCTTCAGGCTCGGGCGCTGCGAGCCGCAGGCATGACATCCTTCCGCGCCGACCGGAAATGGCGACCGTCGCTCAGCTTCGTGATCTTCACCGTGCTCGCGCTGGTCGCCGTGCTGCCGCTGATGGGGCTGTTCTTCTTTCGCCTCTACGACAACCAGCTGATTCACCAAACCCAGGCCGAGCTGATTGCCCAGAGCCGCGTGCTGGCTGCGATCTATGCGCGGGACGTGCAGGCCCGGCTCGACAAGGGCATACCGCTCGGCGCTGCGGTGCCGCCGGAAGCACTGCCGGATCCCGGCGACCAGGTCACCCCGATCCGGCCGGCGCTCGACCTCGCCGGCAACGATCTGCTGCGGCGACGGCCCGATGCGCAGCCGGCGGCAAAACCCGCGGATCCGGCCTACGTCGAGATCGGTGCCCGGTTGATGCCCATCATCCTCGAGACCCAGAAGGTGACGCTGGCGGGTTTCCGGATCCTCGATCCGCAAGGCGTGGTGATCGCCGGCCGCCAGGAGGTCGGACAGTCGCTTGCCCACATCGAGGAGGTGACCGCCGCGCTGGGCGGCCAGTACAGCGCCGCTTTGCGCATCCGCATGCCCGACAAGCCTCCGCCGCCGATCTATTCGATCAGCCGCGGCGTCGGCGTTCACGTCTTCTCCGCGATGCCGGTGATCGTCAACGACCACGTTGCCGGCGTGATCTACACCTCGCGGACGCCGAGCAACATCTTCGAGCATCTCTATCAGGAGCGCGGCAAGTTTCTGCTCGCCACGCTGGCCGTGCTGCTGGCCACGGTTGCGATCGGGCTGATGTTCTCACGCACTGTGACGCGTCCGATGCGCGAGCTCGTCGATCGCGCCGTGCGGATCGGCCGCGGCGACCGCAACGCCTTCCAGCCGTTACAGCACTATGGCACCCGTGAGCTCGCTCAGCTCTCCGACAGCTTTCTCGACATGGCCCAGCAGCTGTCGCGCCGCTCCGACTACATCGCCACCTTCTCGACTCACCTGACGCACGAATTGAAATCGCCGCTGACGTCGATCCGGGGCGCAGCCGAACTGCTGCAGGATTCGCTGCAAGGCAAGTCGGATACGCTGACACGATCCGAGCAACAAAGCTTCATCTCGAACATCCTTGGCGACGTCGAGCGGCTCGATGCGATGAGCCAGCGGCTGCGCGAGCTGGCGCGTGCGGAGAGCGTACCGCAGAACGAGCAGGCCCTGCTCTCCACCGTCATCGAAACCTTGAGGCGCCGCTTTCCCGGCCGCACCATCGCGGCCAGCGGTTGCCTCGAGCGCTCGATCGGGATGTCCGGCGAGAAGGCCCTGATCGTGCTGGCGCATCTGGCCGACAACGCATTCCGCCACCATGCGACAGCCGTCCAGATCGAAGCCAGCGGCGACGCTTCCCGTATCCGGATGACGGTGCGCAATGACGGCACCCCGATCTCCGACGCCAACCGCGACAAGATCTTCGAGGCGTTCTTCACCACTCGTCGCGACAGCGGCGGCACCGGCATGGGGCTCGCGATCGCGCAAGCCGTGATGGAGACCCATGGCGGCTCGATCCGTCTCTTGCCCTTAAGCCACGGCGTCGCCTTCGAGCTGGAGTTTCCCGCGGTCTGACCGGCTCGCCGTCGCCTTGCGAGGGTGCCTGACCGCGGACTATGTCCGCCGCGACGCCAGGATCTTCTGGGCGGCGCGCAGATGCGGCTTGTCCAGCATCTTGCCGTCCATCTTGGCGACCCCGGTTGGATTGTCGGCGAATGCGGCAATCACCCGCTCCGACCAGGCGATCTCCTCGTCGGTCGGCATGAAGGCCGCGTTGACGACATCGACATGCTTGGGATGGATCACGGCCTTGGCGAGGAAGCCGTCCTGCCGCGCTGCGATCGCCTCCGCCTTCAGCGCGTCGAGATCATTGATGTCGGTGGCGATGGTGTCGATCGCGACCACGCCGGCAGCGGCCGCGCCGATCAAACAGAGATCGCGAGCCAGGATGAAGGGTGAGTGATAGCGGCCGCCGGTGCGGTTGCGGGTTGCGCCGAGCGACGCCGCAAGATCTTCCGCGCCCCACATCATGCCCCACAGTCGCGGGCTCATGTTCTCGAAGTCGAGGATCTTCAGGACCGCGCGCGCCGTCTCGGTTGCGACCGTGACGATCCGCGTGGTGCCCTGCGCGATCCCGGAGGCGGCCTCGAACGCGTCGAGATAGAGCGCCAGCTTGTTGACGTCGGCGGCACCTGCGCATTTCGGCAGCACGATTCCGTCAGGCTTCCCTGGCATCACGGCGGCCAGATCCCCCAGTGTCAGATCCGTGTCAAACGCATTGACGCGGACATACATCGTCTGGCCCGGATTGCGCGCATCGAGCATCTCGCGCGTGATCGCGCGCGCGGCCACCTTCTGGTCCGGCGCGATGGAGTCCTCGAGGTCGAGGATCAGCGCGTCGGCCGCGGTCTTCTTGGCGCTCTCATATTTCCGGGTGCTGTCGCCGGGAACGAACAGGAACGATCGCATCGTCTATGCCTTTGGCTTGCAGTGCATCAGCCCGGTACGGCGGCAGCTCGCCACCACCTCGCCGCGCTGATTGGTCATGGTGTGCTCGAACTCGACGATGCCCTGGGTGGGCCGCGACTTGCTGGCGCGCTTGCCGATGATCTTCGTGTGCGCCTTCAAAGTATCGCCGTGGAACACCGGCCTTGGAAACTTGACGTCGGTCATGCCGAGATTGCCGACCGTGGTTCCCAACGTCGTGTCGTAGACGCTCATGCCGATCATGATGCCGAGCGTATAGAGGCTGTTGAACAGCCGCTGGCCGAACTCGGTCTTCTCGGCGAAATGCGCATCGAGGTGCAGCGGCTGCGGGTTCATGGTCAGCAAACTGAACATGGTGTTGTCCATTTCCGTCACGGTCCGGCTGAACGCGTGATGGAATTCCTGCCCGATCTCGAACTCCTCGAAATACAATCCAGCCATTTACCGTCCCTTGTAGTTGGGCGTCCGCTTCTCGACGAACGCATTCAGCCCTTCCTGGCAGTCCTCCGTCGAGGCGACCACCACGAAGCTTTCCGCCGTGTTCTCGACCGAACGACGGAAATCGGCATCGACCGCGCGCATGAAGGCGTCGCGGCCGATCTTCATCACGATTGGTGACTTGGCTGCGAGCTTGCGCGCGATCTCGCGGGCGCGCGCGAGCGCGGTGCCTTTCGGAACAACTTCGCTGAGCAAGCCCATGCGAAAAGCGGTTGCCGCATCGAAGGGCTCGCCGAGGAACAACGGGCCGAACGCCTGGTGCTTGCCGACCAGCCGCGGCAGCTGCACGAAATGGATCGCGGGGATCAGGCCGACGTCGATCTCGGGATAGCCGAAGGTCGAGCTGTCGCCCGCGATGATCATGTCGCAAGAGATTGCGATCGTCATGCCGCCGGCCCGCACCGCACCGTCGATCGCGGCAAGCGTCGGCTTGCCGATGCGGTACTGCGTATCGTTCAGCGCGAAATAGAGCCGCTCCAGGAATTTTTTGGTCTCGATCGCGGGCTTGCCCCTGACGATGTCGAGGTCGAGGCCGGCGCAAAACACCTTGTGGGCGCTGCTGATGATGACAGCGCGCACGGCATCATCATCGCGCGCCTTCGCCAAAGCCGCCAGCAATACGTCGATCAGAGGGATACTGAGCGCATTGACCGGCGCGCGATCCAGCACGATCTCCGCGATCTGGCCGGTGACCGAGTAACGGACGAGTTCCTTGCTCATGATCTGCCTCCCGTCAGCTCCTGGCTTGCCGCACAGCGCCGGACAGCAGCAGGACATCGATCTCGGCCGGGCCAAATCCGGCCTCGATCAGCACGGCTCGGCTATCCTGCCCGATGTCTGGCGCCGGACAAAGATGATCCTCGGACAGGCTCGCGATCCCCGGCGTGCGCGGCGAGTACACCGCGCCGATGCCCGGCGTATCCTGGCGCACCGACGCCCTGGTCGCCTCGACATGGGCGTTGCGCAGCCATTCGCCAGGATTAAGAATCCGCTCCGCGATGATATCGGCGGCGTGCAGCCGGGTCAGCCACGTCTCCGTCGCCTCGGTCAGGAACACCTCGCGTAATAGCGGGATCAGCGTGTCGGCGGCATCGGCACGCCGGGCGAAATCGGCGAAGCGCGGATCACTGGCGAGATCCTCGCGGCCGACCGCACCGCACAGCCGCTTGTACTGCGGCTCGTTCACCAGCGTCACCATCATCCAGCCGTCCTTCGTCTGGTAGGTGCCGGCCGGCACATTGAGCGCCCTCGGCGCACCGCCTTCAAGAATAAACTCCGCGACCTTGTGGCCGAGCAGCGCGGACGTCGACTGGCAGAGATTGACATCGATCCAGCGGCCGGTGCCGACCGTCGCTCGCGCGAACAGCGTCGTGGCGATGGCCTGGAATGCATAGACGCCGGTGACGACGTCGGAGATCGTGGTGCCGACCCGATGCGGCACCCCGTCGGTACCGACATTGATCGAGACCAGCCCCGAAAACGCCTGCGCCACCGAATCCGAGCCGGGCCGCTTTGAATAAGGTCCGCTCTGCCCGAAGCCGCTGACCGAGAGATAGACAAGGCCCGGATTGTCGCGAGACAGGCGCTCATAGCCGAGCCCCAGCCGCTCCGCGACCCCAGGCCGAAATCCTTCGATCAGCACGTCCGCCTCGCGCGCCAGCTTCTGCGCGATCGCAATGCCGTCCTTGTGCTTCATGTCGAGACACAGGCTGCGTTTGCCGCGATTGTAGACCGCCGATAGCGTGGTGTGATTACCGTAGGTCGTGCCGAGATAACGCGACCAGTCGCCCTCCGGCGGCTCGACCTTGATGACGTCGGCGCCATACACCCCGAGCAGCATCGCACAATAGGGCGAGGCGATGCCCTGCCCGAAATCGAGCACCTTCAGCCCGCGATAGGGCGCCTCATGCGTCGGCGCCTGCTTGCGTTCGCTCGCCATTTGTCCTCCCGTTAGCTTCGAAGGCCCCTACAGCGCGAGATAGCGCTGCCGGATGTTGTCGTTGGCCTTCAGCTCTTCGATGGAGGATGTGTAGACGATCTGTCCCTTGTCGATAACCGTCGCGTGGCTCGCAAGGCCAAGGCAAAAATGCATGTTCTGCTCGGCGATCAAGACTGTGGCGCCGGTGCCGCGAAGCTGCCGCAGCAGCTCGCCAATACGCTGCACGATGATCGGCGCCAGTCCCTCGCTCGGCTCGTCCAGCAGCAGCAGCACCGGATTGCCCATCAGCGTGCGGGCGATCGCCAGCATCTGCTGCTCGCCGCCGGACAGTCGTCCGGCGATCCGGGACCGCAACGGCTCCAGCAGCGGAAACACGTCATAGACCCGGCGGATCGACCACTCGTCCTCGCCATCAGGCCCCTTCTTCTGGCCGATCACGAGGTTGTCCTCGACGGTATGCTCGGGGAAGATCTGGCGGTCTTCCGGCACGAAACCGAGACCGGCCCGTGCGATGTGATGCGGGCGCATCCCGGATACCACTAGGCCGCGCAAGGTGACTTTGCCGCGGCGTGCCGGCGCCAGCCCCATGATCGCTTTCATGGTGGTCGACTTGCCGGCGCCGTTGCGGCCGAGCAGCGCCATGGTCTCGCCTTTCCGCACGGAGAGGCCGACGCCGAACAGAATCTGGCTGGTGCCATAGTAAACATCGAGGTCTTCGACCTGCACCACGGGCTGCGCGCTCATGCCACCGCTCCCGCGTGATCGTCGCTGCCGAGATAGGCTTCGATGACGGCCTCGTTCCTGCGGATCGCGTCCGGCGTTCCGGTGGCCAGGATCCGGCCGTAGCAGAGCACGACGATCCGCGGCGCGATTTTGAACACGATATCCATGTCGTGCTCGATGAATACGACGGTGATCTTCTGCGTCTCCCAGAGCTCGCGCACCTTGTCGATCATGCGCCAGCGCTCTTCGGTCCCCATGCCCGCGGTCGGCTCGTCGAGCAGCAGCACCTTGGGATCGAGCACCAGTGCGAGCGCGATATCGAGCAGCTTCTGGTCGCCATGCGACAGCGTCGCTGCGGTCCTGTTGCGCTTGCCGGCGAGGCCGAGCAGCTCCATGGCATGTTCGGCGCGGTCGCGCGTCTCGGCCAACGGGAAGCGGCGATGCATCACGCCGGCGCGGCGCTGATCGGCACAGACCGCAGCCAGCATCGTCTCCTCGACCGTCAGCGACGGGAAGATGCTCGCCACCTGGAAGGCGCGGCCGATGCCGTGGCGCACGATCTCCGGCG
This sequence comes from Bradyrhizobium sp. USDA 4461, assembly GCF_054055655.1. NCBI lineage: Bacteria > Pseudomonadati > Pseudomonadota > Alphaproteobacteria > Hyphomicrobiales > Nitrobacteraceae > Bradyrhizobium > Bradyrhizobium sp. USDA 4461. Next base: position 5,173,067 of record NZ_JBSRXM010000001.1, on the reverse strand, counting down.
GGGACTTGCCCGCCAAGTCGACACCGTCGAGCAGGATCTGGCCGGCATCGGGCCGCAGCGCGCCGGTGATCAGGTTGAAGAAGGTGCTCTTGCCGGCTCCGTTGGGGCCGATCACGGCGGTAAGCGAACCATCGGCAAAGTCGAGCGAGACGTTGTCGGTCGCCTTGACGCCGCCAAAGGATTTCGAAATCCCGCGAATTTCCAGCATGGCTAACCGCGCTCCTCGCCGCGTCGCTGCGCGAACCATTCGACGACGAAGTCCATCAGTCCTTTGCGCAAGCCGATGGCAAAGAACAGGATCACGATGCCGAGCACGATGCCGTGGTACTCGGTCAGGCGGGTAACCGTGTCATTGAGGATCAAGAACAGCATGGTGCCGACCATCGGCCCGAGGAAGGTGGTCACGCCGCCGAGCATGTTGATGAAGATGCCCTCGCCCGACATCGTCCAATAGGCGAATTCGGGATAGGCGCCCGAGACGAACAGCGCCATGATCATGCCGCCGGTCGCAGCAAACAGCGCCGCCAGCACGAAGATGGTCAGCTTCGCCCGCCAGACATCGATGCCGACGAAGCTCGCCCGCGTGGCATTGTCGCGGATCATGCGCAGTGTGTAGCCGAATGGCGACTGCGCAATCTGGCGCATCAGAAACAGCCCGATCACCAGCAGCGCACAGCTCGCGATGTAGAGATGCAGATGGTTCGAGAGATCGATACCGAGGAACGGCGGCCGCGGAATGCCGCCGCGCAACCCCTGGTCACCGCCGGTCAGTGACTGCCACGACAGGATGGTGGAATGGATCAGCATCTGGAACGCCAGCGTGACGAAGGCGAAGTAGATTTCCTTCAGCCGCACGCAGATCGCACCGATCACGACGGCGACGACAAAGGTCATTGCCAGCGTGGCAGCGAAAGCGACCGGGATCGCGACGCCGGTCTTCTGCATCATGAGGCCAAAGCCATAAGCACCGAGGCCGAAGAACATGCCGTGACCGAATGAGATCAGTCCGGTGTAGCCGACCAAGAGGTTGAGCGAGGTCGCGAACAAGCCGTACGCGGCGCAGCGGATCACGAAATCCAGCAATTGCTTGCTGCCGAACAGCACCGGCAGCAGCGCGAGCAGGACGAACGCCGCGAGCGCGATCAGAAGATCGCGATAGCGCTGCGGCCTGGCGTCGATCCGGGGCACCTCGAGCGGTTGCGCCTGCTGCCCGGCCTGCAACTCGGTCATGCGACCTCCTTGCCGAACAGGCCGGTTGGACGCGACACCAGCACGATCACCATGAAGAGATACATCAGCCCTTCGGTGAACAGCGGGAAGCCGAGGGATCCGAACGAGCGGATCAGGCCGATCAGCAGCGCGCCGATCAACGCGCCGAGGATCGAGCCCATGCCGCCGATCACGGTCACGATGAAGGACTCGATCAGGACAGAGAAGCCCATGCCCGGCGTCAGCGAGCGCACCGGCGCCGCCAGCGCGCCTGCCAATCCGGCCAGCATGCCGCCGAGCGCGAACACGCCGCCATAGATCAGCCCGGTGTTGATGCCGAGCGCCGACACCATCCCGGGATTGTGGGCGGCCGCGCGGATCACCTTGCCGATTCGGGAACGCGCCAACCCCAGCCCGAGAACCACCGCAGCGGCGAGTGCCACGCCGATCAGCAGCAGATAATATGGCGGCACCACGCCGCCGGCGATGAACAGCGGCGGGACCTGGAATGCGGCCGGCATGCCCATCGACTTGAACTCTGGCCCCCAGATCATGCGGACGACATCGTCGAAGATCAGCACGAAAGCGTAGCACACCAAAAGCTGCATCAGCACATCGCGGCCGTAGACGCGGCTCATGAACACGCGCTCGAAGATCAGGCCGAGGATCGCCGTGCCCACAGCGCCGCTCAGGATCGCCAGCGCAAAGCTGCCGGTGAGCTGGTAGGCCGTCATCGCGAAATAAGCGCCGAACATATAGAAGGCGCCGTGGCTGAAATTGACCACCTTGAGCACGCCGAAGATCAGCGTCAGCCCGACGGCGACGAGGAACAGCAGCATGCCGATGATCAGGCCGCTGGTGGTCTGTGTCACCAGGCAGGCAGGGCTGGCGAAGCAACTGGCGAGCGCGTCGAGGTCCACGAGAATCTTCCATTACGGCGGGCCGCAACGCCGGCGCGCGATCAACATCAGATCGAAGGCGGAGGCAGCCGAGTGCCTCCGCCTCGCAGGCGGATCAGGTGTAGCCCTTGCTCTTCTTCCACTCGGCTTCGAGCTCGAAGATGGTCTTCCAGTCACCGGCCTTGACGTCGGGAACGTAGGGCTCCTGCGGGATCGTGGTGCCCCAGCCGATCGCATAGCCGACCAGCGTGTGATCATCGGCGCGCATGGTGACGGTGCCGTCGGCGCCGAACGGGCACTTGATGGTGAGCCCGGTGAGAGCCTCCGCGACCTTCTTGCCATCGGTCGAATTCGCCTTCTTGACGGCCTCGTTGAGGAACATCACCGCGGTTGCGTTCTGCCACGACCAGTTGGTCGGGTACTCGCCGTACTTCGCCTTGTAGGCGTCGCCCCAGGCCGCATTCTCCGGCGTCGCCGGAAAGGTCTTGATGTAGCGGTCGCCGGAGTGGATGCCCTTGGGCAGATTCTTCACCACGGTGAGCGCGGTGTAGTCGGCCATGTTGACCGCGAACACTTCCATCTGGGTGAACAACGCGTAGATGTTGGCCTGATCGATGTAGGAGGTGAGATCGCCGCCCCACAGGCAGGAATACATCGCCTGCGGCTTGGCCTGCAGGATCTTGGTCACCACCTCGGTGTAATCGGGCTGGAACAGTTTTGGCCAGGACTCGCTGATGATCTCGACATCGGGCGCGAACTTCTTCAGGTATAGCACGAATTCGCCGGTGGTGTCGCGGCCATAGGCATAGTCGGGCGAACAGGTCGCCCATTTCTTCAGGCCCTTGGCCTTGGCGATCCCTGCCGCGTAGCCGGCACCGACGATCGAATCATGAATGCCCTGCCGCACGCAGCGGAACGCGTTCGGGATGTGCTGCTTGGGATCGGCCGTCAGCGACGAGGCTTCCGAGCAGGTGTGGATGCAGAGCACGCCGAGATCGCGCGCCACCTCGTGAACCGCGAACGATCCCGACGATGCCTCGCCGTCGAGCAGCATCTCGCAGCCGTCGGTGTTGACGAGCTCGCGCGCGATCCGCGCGGCTTCCTGCGGCTGTCCCTTGGAGTCGCGGATCACCATCTCGATCTGCCGCCCGGCCAGGCCGCCGGCGGCATTGACCTTCTCGACTTCGAGCATCACCGCGTTGCGCGAGGACGTTCCGAGCTGCGCGACGCGGCCCGACAGAATGGTCGGCATGCCGATCTTGATCGTCTTGGCTTGCGCACGCGCCACCCATGGCGCGGCAAAAGTCATTGCACCGGCGCCCATCAGCGCAAGCGTCGAACGCCGGCTGATGCCCGGTTTCCGGGTCCTCGTCATCGTTCCCCTCCCTGTCGGGTTCGCGTTCCCAAAAGCCCTGTCGGAGATCGTTTCGTCTCCATGGCCGAGATGTTTTCAGAGCAAGGGGGGTGACGTCAAGCCAGATATGAATTACGACTCATAATTCACCTAGGGCGAAAACGGCGCCGGAATCGGCCCGACGAGCGGCAAATGATCAATCTTTCCAGCTTCATCGCATTTCATGCCAGGCGGACTCCGGACCGTTGTGCGCTGAAATATCGCGGCGAGGACGTCTCCTACGCCGAATTTGATCTGCGCATCCGCCAGGTCGGAGGCTGGCTCGCCGCACGCGGGATTGCGCCGGGCGACGTGGTCGCCGTCCTGATGAAGAACAGCACCGCCTTTCTCGAACTGGTGTTCGCGACCAGCCATATCGGCGCGATATTCCTGCCGATCAACTATCGCCTGTCAGCCAATGAGGTCGGCTACATCGTCGGCAATGCCGGCGCGCGCCTGCTGGGCGCCGACGAGGAGCTGGCGGCAATCGCGGCCGGCGATGCGCCCGTCGTACTTCTCGATGAAGTCGCGCAGTCCAGCATCACCAACCTCGAGCCCGATATCGCGCCGGCGCCGATACATGTGCGGCAGCCGCGCGACCTGATGCGGCTGATGTACACCTCGGGCACGACCGATCGTCCCAAGGGGGTGATGCTCAGCTACGAGAACATCTATTGGAAATCCGCCGACCAGACGCTGGTGCTGGGATTGAACGCCGGGACGCGGCTGCTTGTCGTCGGACCGCTCTATCATGTCGGAGCGCTCGACCTGCCCGGCATCGCCGTGCTCTGGCATGGCGGCATGCTGTGCATCCACCGCACCTTCGAAGCCGAACCGGCGCTCGCCGCGATCGAACGCGAGAAGCTCAACGCGGCGTGGTTCGCGCCGGTCATGACCACGGCTCTCCTCACCTGCCCGAACCGCGACCGCTACGACGTCTCCAGCCTGCGATGGGCGATCGGCGGCGGTGAGAAGACGCCGGAAGCCCGCATCCGTGCCTTCTCGGATTATTTTTTGAATGCGCGCTACATCGATGCCTACGGCCTCACCGAAAGCTGCGGCGGCGACACCTTCATGGAAGCAGGACGCGAGATCGAGAAGATCGGTTCGACCGGTCGCGCCATCGCCCATGTCGAGATCGAGATCCGCGACAATGCCGGCAAACGCCTGCCCGCCGGCCAGAATGGCGAGATCTGCCTGCGCGGCCCGAAGGTCACGCAGGGCTACTGGAAGGATCCGGAGAAGACCGCGGCCGCCTTCTTCGGCGACTGGTTCCGCACCGGCGATATCGGCTACCTCGACGACGACGGCTTCCTCTATCTGACCGACCGCAAGAAGGACATGATCATCTCCGGCGGCGAGAACATCGCCTCCTCCGAGGTCGAGCGCGTCATCCACGAGATGCCCGGGGTGCGCGAGGTCGCGGTGATCGGCTTGGCGGATGCGCGCTGGGGCGAAAAGCCCGTCGCCATCGTGGTGCTGGCCGATGACGCCAAGCTCGATCTGCCCGATCTCACCGATTTCTGCCGGACAAGGCTAGCTAGCTTCAAGGTGCCGCGGCAGTTGATCCTCCGCGACAGCCTGCCGCGCAATCCATCCGGCAAGGTGCTCAAACGCGTGCTCCGCGCCGAACTCGAGGCTAACGCATGACACAAGCGACATCCGCCAAAGTGACAAAGCTCAACCGGGTCGAGCGCAACGCCTGGACCAAGCAGAAGATCTTCGACGCCGCGACCAAAATCGTCGGCAAATACGGCTATGCCGAAGCCTCGGTGGCGCGCATCACCGAGGCCGCCGGCGTCGCGCAGGGCACCTTCTACAATCATTTCGAGAACCGCCAGGAACTGCTCGACCAGTTGCTGCCGAAGATCGGCCTCGACATGGTCCGCTTCATCCATGCCCGCACCGGCACCGCCAGCGAAGCCCGGCAGGAGGTGGAGCGCTTCAGCGCCTTCTTCGATTTCATCCGCAAGGTGCCGGAGTTTCTCCGTATCCTGAACGAAGCCGAGTTCTTCGCGCCGATCGGCTATCAGAAGCACTTCGACAATATCTCGAACGCCTATGTCCGGATCCTGCAGCGCGCGCGGACCGCGGGAGCCACCAACAATTTCAGCGACGAGGAATTCGAGGCCATCGTCCAGGTGCTGATGGGTGCGCGCGGTTATCTCAGCCGGCGCTATTCCTATTCCGAGCAAGGCGTTACCGCCGTGCCCGACTACGTGATCACGGCTTACCAAAAGCTGGTCACCCGCGGCCTGTTCACCACCAGCGACAAGGGAAAGAAGTCATGAGCGCTGACGGCACCATCCTCGTCACCGGCGGCAGCCGCGGCATCGGCGCGGCGACCGCGACGCTGCTCGCCGATCAGGGACACCGCGTCGTCATCGTCGATATCGCGCCCGAACCGCTGGTCGGCACGACCGCCATCCTCTGGCCGGCGCCGTTCGACGTCGCGAGCGAGAGCGCCGTGGTCACGGGCGTCGCCGACATCGAGAAGGCGCACGGGCCGATCACGGGCCTGGTCAACGCGGCCGGCGTGTTCGGCAAGATGCACACGATCGAGCGGGTGCGGATGGAGCAGTGGGACCGCGAGGTCAATATCGACTTGCGTGGCACCTTTCTGGTCGCACGCAGCGTCGGAATCGGCATGGCGAAGCGGCGGCATGGTGCGATCGTCAACGTCGCCTCGGTGGCCGGCATGACGTCGGGTCCGATCCACGCCTATACCGCAGCGAAGGCCGGCGTCATCCAGATCACGCAGACGCTCGCCGCCGAATGGGGCCGCGCGGGCGTGCGGGTCAACGTGGTGTCGCCGGGCTTCACACGCACGGCCGCGCTCGAGGCCGGCATCGCATCGGGCGCGCTGAACAAGGATCAGCTGGCGCGCCCGACCGCGATGAACCGGCTGGTCGAGCCGGTCGAGGTGGCGCAGGCGATCGCCTGGCTGCTCTCGCCGCAGAGCAGCGGCATCACCGGCATCAACCTGCCGGTCGACGCCGGCTACATCGCGGGCACCACCTGGGCCGCCTATGGCGGTCTGCCCGACGCACCAGCGAGCTAAGGACGAGGCATGAATATCGAGCTTCCGCGCAAACACCTCGATCTGTCCTCCGCCATCGCCGAGGGCGACATCCGTGTGTTGCTGATGGTGCTGGTGCACATGACCGGCGACGAGAAGTGGCTCGAGCCGCCCTACAAGCCGAAGCGCGACGTGCGCCTGATCCCCGATCCGGACGCCGGCGTGCCGAAGGAGATCCAGGACGAAATCCGCGCCGCCGTGCTGAACCTGTTCGCCAACGGCACGCCGAAGCCAGCCATCACCGATCCCGGCGATGAGCTGATGCTGAGGATGATGCGCGCGACGCTCGGCGAGAACGTCACCCCGGAGTATGCGCCGCTGATGCGGGAGGAGATGGGCTTCGTCCCGCGCGATGCGCGCTGGCGCACGCCTCCGTCCGACGCAAAGCTGGCGCAGCAGCATGTGCTGATCGTCGGCGCCGGGGTATGCGCGATCGCGCTCGGCGTCGCGCTCGGACGGCTCGGCATCCCCTACACCATCGTCGAGAAGCAGGACGAGATCGGCGGCACCTGGTACGTCAACCGCTATCCCGGCTGCGGCGTCGATACGCCGAACCATTCCTATTCGTTCTCGTTCGGCGCCCGCAATCCGTGGACGCGCTATTTCGCACAGCGTCAGGAGCTGCTCGACTATTTGCTGAAGGTCGTCCGCGAATACGACATCCGCGAGCATGTCCGCCTCTCGACCGAGCTCGTCGCCTCGCGCTGGGACGAACGCAGGCAGCGCTGGATCTCGACGCTGAGGACCGCCAGCGGCGAAGAGAGCTTCGAGTCCACCGCGCTGGTCAGCGCGATCGGCCAACTCAACGATCCCCTGCCCGCCCGCTTTGCGGGAGACGAGAAATTCACCGGCCTCAAGGTTCATTCGGCGCTGTGGTCCGACGACATCAAGCTCGACGGCAGGCATGTCGCGGTGATCGGCACCGGCGCGACCGCGATGCAGCTGGTGCCATCGATCGCCGACCGCGTCGCCTCGGTCACCGTCTACCAGCGCACCGCGCAATGGGCGCGCCCGGTGAAGGGCTATTCCGATCCGATCACCGAGGGCGCGCAGTGGCTGCTGGCCCATGTGCCGTTCTATGTGCAGTGGTATCGCTTCAACATGTTCTGGCGCTACGGCGACGGGCTGCTGCCTTTCCTGCGCAAGGACCCGGCCTGGCCGCATCCCGAGCGCGCCGTCAACAAGGGCAACGACCGGCATCGCCAGGAACTGGCCGACTTCATCCGCTCCGAGCTGAAGGATCGCCCCGATTTGATCGAGAAGTGCATGCCGACCTATCCGCCCTACGGCAAGCGCATCCTGCTCGACAACAACTGGTTCAAGACGCTGACCAAGCCGAATGTCGAGCTGGTCACCGACAAGATCGATCATTTCGCGGCAGACGGCATCGTCACGGCCGACGGCACATCGCGGCGGCACGACGTCATCGTGATCTCGACCGGCTTCAAGGTCTCGGAAATGGCGGCGCGTCTCAACATCACCGGGCGCGAGGGCAAGAACCTCAAGCAGGTCTGGGGCCACGACAATCCGACCGCGTATCTCGGCCTCACCGTGCCTGACTTCCCCAATCTGTTTCTGATGCTCGGACCCAACTCGGGGCCGGCGCATGGCGGCAGCGTGATCTTCCAGTCGGAATGCCAGAGCCGTTACATCTCCGCCTGCCTCGTCGAGATGATCGAGAACGACATCGCCGCGATCGACGTGCATCCCGACGCGCATGATGCGTACATCCGCAACGTCGATGCCGAGCATGAACAATTGATCTGGACGCATCCGGGCATGACGACCTACTACCGCAACAGCAGCGGCCGGGTGTTCTCGGCGATGCCGTGGCGGTTCGTCGACTACTGGAAAATGACGCACGATCCGGACCTCACCGCGTATCGACAGACCAGGTCGCGACAGGGATCCTGACCTGAATTCCCTGGCTCGTTAACTTGACAGGCGGCCATAACTGCCGCAGCATTTCGCCGACTGCACCTGTTGGGGTGCTGGAGCGCCTGCTCCTCGCGTCGCAGGAATTGACGGACGATTATGGGATCGGCCGCCAGGCAGCAGAAGCGGACAGACGTCCGTCGGCCCACTCTTGGAGAGGAGCATGACGCCACCGGCGCAAGCCAGTGACCTTGCTCAGCGGCAAGGTCTCGGTGCACGTTGAGGCTGATAGCAGCTGCTAGCCGCGTGTACCGCCGACAATCTGAACATATCCGCAGGACGAGAGCGCAAAGGCCAAGCGCTTTTAGGTCCCGAAACACCACTGGTCCAAACCAGAGATCCTTCGCTAAAACGAAGTAGCAGGGCCCCGCGATGCTTGACTGCACCGGGGCCCACTCGTTTGCGCATCGTCCCTCTGTCGCCCCGCCGCATTGCGCCATCGTGCGGGATCGGGAACAATTGCTCTGACGCGACGAGGAACGTTGATGGAAAAGCCGAAGGTCCGAATCTACACCGACTACAAATCTCCTTATGCCTATGTCGCCAACAAGCGGCTGTTCGAGCTCGAAGAGGCCTGCGGCGTCGAACTGGAATGGCTGCCCTACACGCTGCGCATTCCCGAATTCATGGGCACGGTGGAGGCGCGCACGCCGCACTTCTGGCGCAAGGTGCGCTACTCCTACATGGACGCGCGGCGGTTCGCCAACGCACAGGGGCTGACCATGAAGGGCCCGCGCCGCATCTACGACGCGTTCTACGCCAGCGCCGGGATGCTGTTCGCGCAGCGTCACGGGCTGTTCCGGCCGTATCACGACACGGTGTTCCACAGGTTCTGGAATCACGAGCTCGAGATCGACGACCTCGCGGCGATCTCCGGCGTGATCGCCGCGATCGGCGGCTCCGCCAAAGCATTCAAGGCCTATGTGCACGGCCCTGCCCGCGCCGAGCACGATCGCATCATCGACGAGGCCGAGGCACTCGGCGTGTTCGGCGTGCCCAGCATGGTATTCAACGGCGAACTGTTCTGGGGCGGCGACCGCATCGATATGCTGGTTGAGCGGATCAGAAATCCGGAGTCGATCGCGTCTGCGCTCGGCAGCAGGTACCGGCCGTAAGGCATCAACCGTCTCGAATTCGACTACGACCCTTCTATCCGCCGCTGTGCATCCTCGAGGACACCTATGAGCGGATGCTGCCGAAGCCCGGGCGTGCCGCGCGCAACGGCGAACTCGCCTGGCCGGCGCTGCTGCGCAAGCTCGACCGGGCCGATCCGTCGTATCGGAACTGAGACGAAATCGGGCCTTCGCATCAACTTTGGGCGGCGCTTGCCCGCAATTTGAGCGCACGTTTTGCCGTGACTTCACCGATGCTAGTCGACAGCGAGGCGGCAGGTGCGTGCGATGAAGACCTTCATTCGCGTTGTTGAACTGTGGGTGCCCGATCGAACGCGGACGCGGCTCGAATTCGGCGGCAGCCTCTCCAGTAGCGAGTTCGCGGAGTTCAACGCCGTCAGCGAGAACGCGTTGTTCGCCTATGACGAGGGCCTTCCCGGCAAGGCCTGGGCCAGCCGCCATCCGGTCATCCTGACCGAATTCGCCAACTCCTGTTTCAAGCGAGCCGACGAGGCGATCGAAGCCGGCCTGACCTGCGGTGTCGCGCTTCCGGTGTTCGCCGGCGAATTTCTGATGGCGGTGATGGTCCTGCTTTGCGGCGACGACAGGAAGCATGTCGGCGCGATCGAGCTCTGGCACAACGACCCCGACAGATCCCACGAGATGGCGCTGGTCGACGGCTACTACGGCACCGCCGACATGTTCGAGTTCAACTCGCGTCACACCAAATTCCCGCGCGGCTTCGGTCTGCCCGGCCGGACCTGGAAGGCGGGCATGCCGCTGATCATCAAGGACCTGCACAATTCCAGGAGTTTCCTGCGCTGGGAGGACGCATCCGAGATCGGCATCAATTGCGGCGTCGGCATTCCCTACACCATCGGCGATCAGACCTGGGTGGTGACATTCCTGTCGGCCCAGGCGACACCGATCGCCCGCCGGTTCGAGATCTGGGTGCCGAACGAGCAGCGCTCGGCGCTGCTGTTCCGCGCCGGCGATTGCAGCGAGCAATCCGATCTCGCCAAACTCTATGCAACGACGACGATCCGACGAGGCGAAGGCAGCATCGGCGGCGCATGGGCGACCGGCATGCCCGCGCTCACCGAACATCTGAAGCAGGATGAATCGATTGCGGCAACATCGGCGCGCGCCTCCGGCCTCGACCAGATGGTCGCACTGCCGGTGATCGAGAACGCCCGGCTCAAGGCGGTACTGGCGTGGTATTTGTAGTTGTCGCGTTTGCAAATGTCGCCTCCGCAACATTGGTTGTCTCGGCAAAAGCCGGGACGACAGGTGTTTCTCGCCACAAGATTCCCAACAACGTGGTGTCATCACCCGGCTTGACCGGGTGATCCAGTATTCCAGAGACAGCGGTGCTTGAGTCGAGAAGCCGCGGCGTACTGGATCGCCCGGTCCCGTCTACGCCAAGGCTTCGACGAGGCAAGCAGTCCGTGGCGCGCCGAAGCTTTAGCGGAGGCGGCGAGCCGGGCGATGACAGTTGTGGATGAGGACGCAGTTTTGCATTCTCGCGACATGATTTGTCCGAGTCTTGCTTCTCGTTCCGCCCTCTCCGTTGGTGAGGGCGCAGGGAAAGCCGGGTGCCGATCGCACCCATGGGCCCCGTGCAATGGGTAGAAAGCACGGGGGGTAGGACCACAGGTGTAACCGGAGCAATCCGGCTTTCCCTGCGCGATGGCTTACGGCTTATACGTGCTCTCCCCGGCGAGACTTGGCTTTGTTGTCACCGTCTTCGCAACGCGCATTGCGCAATCGGAAAAGACACCTGCCACTAGGGCGTCAGGCCTGCACGATTTCGCCGTCCGCCTCATGCGCACTCGTCAGTTGCGCAATCGGCGTCCACCGCATCTCGACCCACGTTCGTGACGACCGCGAAGCGCCCCTCGTGTCGGGTGAGACGGACGGAATTGGATCACTGATTTGCCCGACGACGGAAGCACTGATTTGCCCGTCGGGGTGATTTGTCGCAGGTGCCTCCATCAGCCCCGATATTGAGCCTTGCACGCGATCGGTCGATCTGCGCGCGCGGCAATTGCGGGATCACCTCTTCGCCGAACAGCGCGAAGGTTTCACGGCGGCCAGCCGATACGCCTCTGCCGGATGAAATTCGCTAACAGCCCGTACCAGGTTGGCTCGGAATCTTCGCACGATGCAAGTGTGGTGACCACGCCACCGTGTCATGCCGCACAGTCTACTTCAGCAACTGCGCGTCGAGAGCCACCTTGCCGCTCTCGGACATCGCACCGCAGCGCCACAGCGCGCTCGACAGCGGCGGTGAGCCGGGCGTGCCGGTCCAGGCGAAATAGACAAGCCCGGCGAGGCTGCCGCGTTGTGCATAAGGCGCGAAGTCGCCCATCATCTCGCGGGTCACGCGGGCGCGGCTCGCGTCATCGAGCGGGCAATTCGCGGCGTTGTTGTTGAGCCCCCATTCGGTGATCCAGCATGGCTTGCCCGCTAGGCCGCCCGGCGGCCGGCATTCGGCGAGATCGTATTTGGCAAGCTTGGCCTTGCGCGCCGCGCTGATCGCCGTCCCTTCATGATTGTCCGGATAGACATGGATGCCATACGCATCCACCAGCGTATCGAGACCGTGCGCACGCATGAAGCGCAGCGTGGTGTTGATGCCAACGACATCCCCCTTGGCCCAGTTCGGCAGCGGGCCATCGTCCTGGTCGTAGGTCCCGAGGCCTGCGGTGGTGATCGGCGTGTGCCGGTTCAGCGTGGAGTGGTCCCGCACATCCTTCAGCACCGCCATCACCTTGAGATATTGCAGGAAGCCCTTGGCGATCTGCTTGCCCTCCGGGTCATGATCGAGGTCGTCCAGGCTGAGCTGCCGCGCATTGCCGTGCCGGGCCACGAACTCCGGATTGGTGCCGGAGAGGTTGATCTCGTTGCCGAGCTCGAACGCGGCAAGGGTGATGCCCTTGGCTTCGATCGCCGCGAGGATTGGCGCGAAGGTCTCGCGGAACTGCTGCGGGTCCGCGGCAGACAACGGCTTTTTGCCGAACGGATCGTAGCCGCCGAAATGATAGATCAGCCACTCCACGCTGAGACCGTGTTGTGCCGCCCGCTCGGCGAAATCGACGCCCTTGGCGTCGAGCGTCAGGCTGGCACGGATCACCCGCACGCCGGCGGTGTGGATGTGGGCCAGCATCGCGTCCTGATCGGCAACGCTGAGCACATAGGGATTGATGACATTGACACCGACAGAGGCGCCTTGCGCGCGCGCATCCGCCGACCAGAGCGCCGCCAACAGTGCTCCGGCGGCAAGCAATCGAGCGATCACGCTAATCTCCTCTGTCCAGCCGCAAGTGGGTTCAGAGATTCGGATCGCGGCAACGCGACAATATGCCGGCCGGGTGAACCGGGGCTGAACGCAGACCTGGCGCCAGGCGGTCAGCTGCCAAGCTGGATGGTGCGCTCCAGCGCTGCAGCAAAACCGTTGAGGGGAACATTAAAGACGACAGCCTGCCCATTGCTGATGTTCTGCGCAGCGACGGTGAGCGTCTTCGCCTTGCTGATGGTATCGGTCACGGCAGTCGGAAACGAGACCGGAAGCAGGCAGCCTTGCGCCGTACACGTCGAGAAACGTGTCTGTTCCAGATCCTTGCCGTCGAGCTTGAGGACGGCGCCGGCGTCGAACTTCAGCCCGAACGGCATCAAGATGTTGCCTTCGGCTTTTCCCTCCCTGGCGATCAGCTCGATGGCGAAGATCTGCTGATTGGTCTCCTTGGAAAGCTGTGTCTGCCCGAGCGTGCACAGCTTGGCACCGCCGTCGAGCTGGCATTTGACGATCCAGTCTCCGTAAGTCTCGCTGATCGCGGAAGCGCCCTTGGGGAGCGGGACTGCCCGCACCGCACCATCCATCGCGGAGGTCTGGTGCCGCGAGTCGACTGGAATCGAGACGGTGTCGCCGGCGTCGGATTTATCGGAGGTGCGAGCCGCTTGCGCCGAACCGACGGCTGCAAGCACCACGAGAGCTGCGATGGCCCGAAGACGCCTGTCCGCTGTAACCCTCACCATGCACTCGCTCCGCCTCGTTAACGTCCCGAAACCGATTTCCGCTTTACGCGAACAATTCGTGGGTATAATTCCCACGTAACCGAGATAGGTCTACTTGGAGAACCGCGGACATGCAAGAGCTTATCGCCGCCAGCGTGATTGTTGCGATCGTTGCATTCTGCGGCGGGTATTTTTGGGCAATTGCACGCGAGGCCAAGGCATCGAACAGGGGTTCGAACAAGCAGCAGCGGAAGTGGTAGTCCTGCGCCTCCATTGCTCTTGCGAGATTTGCCCACCGGGCGCGTTTTCAACTAAGCTTGCCGGATGGACATGCTCGTCAAGCTCTACGCCCTGCCCGATTCCCGGCCCGCCTATGATCGATTGCAGCAGGGTGGAATCGTCATGCGCCGGGCGCTCGCGCCCGAAAAGCACAAGGTCACAGCCTGGGTGCGCGAGACATTCAGCGAGGCATGGGCGAGCGAGACCGATGTCGCGTTCAGCCGCCAGCCGGTATCGTGCTTCATCGCGACCCAGCACAAGACAATCGTGGGATTCGCCTGCTACGACGCGGCCTGCCGCAACTTCTTCGGTCCGACCGGCGTCGCGCCGAAAGCGCAACAGGTTGGAATCGGCAAGGCACTGCTGTTCGCCTGTCTCGAGGACATGAAGCACCAGGGCTTCGGCTACGCCATCATCGGCGGCGTCGGGCCGGCCGAATTCTATGAGAAGGCGGTCGGCGCGGTGGCCATCGACGGCTCCGCGCCGGGGATTTATCGGGGACTGCTGTAGTTCATGGCCTGTAGGATGGGTGGAGCGACTTGTCCGCCGTAGCTCGAAGAGCGAAGGCGGAAGCGATACCCATCAACTCAGATTCGAGGCGAGAACGATGGGTATCGCTTCGCTCCACCCATCCTACGCAGCTAAACCCATCGACCTCGCCCACGGGACAGATGATGGGTATCGCTTCCGCCTTCCTCTTCGAGCTACGGCGGACAAGTCGCTCTACCCTCCGCAGCTTCTGTCTTCAGCGCAGCGTGCCGAAAAACTTCCGCACCTCGCCGACGAACAGCTCGGGCTGTTCGAACGCCGAGAAATGTCCGCCCTTCGGCATCTCGCTCCAGTGCTGGATGTTGGTGAAGTTGGTCTCCATCCATTTGCGGACCGGCGTGACGATCTCCTTGGGGAATACGGCAACGCCGGTCGGCACGGCGACCTTGTGCGGGGTTCGCTTGCCCGGCCCAAAGCTTTCCCAGTAGAGCCGCGCCGACGACGCAGCCGTCGCGGTGACCCAGTACAGCATGACATTGTCGAGCAGTTCGTCGCGGCTCAGGATGTTTTCCGGATGCCCGTCGCAATCGGTCCAGGCCCAGAATTTCTCCAGGATCCAGGCCGCCTGCCCGCTCGGCGAATCCGTCAGGCCGTAGCCGAGCGTTTGCGGCCGGGTGGACTGCTGCTTCGAATAGCCGGAATCCCAGTCGGCGTAATATTTGATGCCGTCGAGCGCGCGGGTCTCTTCCGGCGTCGGCTGGCCCTCGACATTGGGCCGCGTCGACATCGCAAGCGTGATATGGATGCCGCCGCAATGTGCCGCGTCCTGCCCGCCGATCGCGGTCGTGACCGCCGAGCCCCAGTCGCCGCCTTGCGCGAAATAGCTGGCGTAGCCGAGCCGCTGCATCAGGACGGCCCAGGCTTTTGCGATCCGGTCGACGCCCCAGCCCGTCGCCGAGGGCTTGGCCGAGAAGCCGAAGCCAGGCAATGACGGGCACACCACATGGAAGGCGTCGGTCGCGCTGCCGCCATGCGCCGTCGGATCGGTCAGTGGTTCGATCACCTTGTGGAATTCGACCACCGATCCCGGCCAGCCATGGGTGATGATCAATGGCCGCGCCTCCGGATGCTTGGAGCGGACATGGATGAAGTGGATGTCGAGCCCGTCGATCTCGGTGGTGAACTGGCTGAAGCGGTTGAGCCGCGCCTCGCGCTGCCGCCAATCATAGCTCTCGGCCCAATAGTGGCAGACGTCCTTGATCCATGTGAGCGGCGCGCCCTGGCTCCAGTCGGAGACCAGCTCGGCCTCCGGCCAGCGGGTCCGGCGCAGCCTGAAGCGGAGATCCTCGAGGACATCGTCGCTGACGTCGATGCGAAACGGGCTGATGGCGGTCGTCATGGCGTCTCCCCGGGATGCAGGACTTTCCAGGGAAGATAGGGTCGGACGGTCAGCCGATCAAATCACCGCCTGCACTACCTTCCGATCGCCGCATCAAGCAGCGCCTGGGCCTGCTTCGTGGCCTCAGTGAAAGCCGGCTGCTGTGGCGCCTGCTGAACGAAGCAGCGCTTGAAGGCGTCGTCGCCCTGCTGGCGCAGGTCGCCGAGCTTGTCATATTCCTTCCTAGTGATCTGCTTGCGCGCGAGCTTGTCGGCCGCATCGTCGGCTTTCTTGTTGTAGTCGGCATGGATCGCCGTACACGCCGGGACTTTCACCGTCGGCTCGATCTCGCCATAGGCGATATAGAACTTGCCGTTGGCGAGAACAGCGACAAACACCTCGTCGGCGGCCTCGGGCGTCGAATCCTGGGTGCGGCCGGCCAGGAAGCCGTAAGTCAGACTGGCCGACGCCGGCTTGGTGACCGTCAGCGCGTTGAAATTGATCACCGCGGCATCGGTCGAGATCGCCTGGGTGTAGAGGCCTTCGAACTTCAGCGCCGCTTCGACCTGTTGCGGCACGTTCTTGCTGGCCTTGTCCCACCAGGTCTTGTGCTCATGCAGCCAGCGGGTGAACAGGGCCTCGGTGGTGACGACGATATGGGCCTTGGGCTCGACGAAACTGCCGTCGGCGCGCTTTTCGCCGATCCTGGTGCCGTCGCGGCCGGTGTCGGCATCGAAGCGCAGGCCGTCCAGCATGCCGAACCCCATGTCGCCCTTATATAGAGTATCGAGATTGAGCTGGGCGGGTGCAAAGCCGGGTCGCGACGGCTCGGCCAGAATGGCCGCCAGCTGGGCCTTCAGCCCGTCGCGCGCGGCCGCCTCGGCCTTGTCGGCAGCCTCGTCGATCTTGTTGTCGTTCGACAGCTTGGCGAATTTGGCGATCGCGGCGTCGCGCGCGGCGATGTAGCGGTCCTCCGGCGATGCCGCGCGGGCGTGCGAGAGGACCAGGATCGGGGAAAGGACGAGGGCAAGGCGGAAAATAAAACGCATGCCCTGTGGTCGCCCGCAGGGCATGCAAGGTTCAAGGTCACGGGTACTACCAGCATATCCCTCGCCGGCAGGCCCGCTGCCGGCGCAGGATCTCTTCAGGGCCCGGCCATCAGGCCGCGGCTGTCGGCTGCCTCTTCCTTAGGCCGCCCTCTTCTTTACGCCGCCTTGTTTAGGCAGCCTTGTTTAGGCCGCCTTGGACTTCGCCACGTGGGTGGCGATCGCGTCCATCAGCGGCGGCGACAGGCAGTCGTAAGGCTCGAGCCCAAGCTCCTTCAGCCGCGACCTGATCCCGGCCATATCGGCCGGCTTGACGCCGGATTCGATCACCGACGACACGAAGGCGGCAAATCCCGGAGCCGCCGAGCCGGACTCCTGGAACAGCTCGGGGTGGATGAAGTCGAGGCCGTAGAACGGATGGCCCTTGTTCTCGATCCGGCCGTACATGTGGGTGCCGCAGCCGGTGCAGGCGTGGCGCTGGATCACCGCCGCGCTGTCTACGATCTTCAGCTTGTCGCCGTTCTCCAGCACGGTGACGTTCTCGCGCGGCACCACCGCGACCACCGAGAAGGTGGCGCCCGACGGCTTCCAGCACTTGGTGCAGCCGCAGGCGTGGTTGTGGGCGACGTCGCCCTTGACCCCGACCTTGACCTTCTTGTCCGCGCATTTGCAGACCAGCGTGCCGCCGGCAAAACTGCCGGAGCCTTGCTTGACGCCATTGTCGACCGACGGGTGGATATGAACAGTCATTGACCTATCCTCCTAGTGCTTGGTGTTTTGATTTCAGAATACGACGACCGAACGGATCGATTTTCCCTCGTGCATCAGGTCGAAGCCCTTGTTGATCTCCTCGAGCTTCAGCACATGGGTGATCATCGGATCGATCTGGATCTTTCCGCCCATGTACCAGTCGACGATCTTCGGCACGTCGGTGCGGCCGCGCGCGCCGCCGAACGCGGTGCCCTTCCAGACCCGCCCGGTGACGAGCTGGAACGGACGCGTTGCGATCTCCTTGCCGGATTCCGCGACGCCGATCACCACCGAGACGCCCCAACCGCGGTGACAGGCTTCCAGCGCCTGGCGCATCACGGTGGTGTTGCCGGTGCAGTCGAAGGTGTAGTCGGCGCCGCCGTCGGTCAGGCCGACCAGATGCTGGACGATGTCGCCCTGCAGCTTGGTCGGGTTGACGAAATGCGTCATGCCGAACTGCTTGCCCCAGGCTTCCTTGGAGTCGTTGATGTCGACGCCAACGATCTTGTCGGCACCGACCATCTTGGCACCCTGGATCACGTTGAGGCCGATGCCGCCGAGGCCGAACACGACGACGTTGGAGCCCGGCGTCACCTTGGCGGTGTTGACGACCGCACCGACGCCGGTGGTGACGCCGCAACCGATATAGCAGCTCTTGTCGAACGGCGCGTCCTCGCGAATCTTGGCCACCGCGATCTCGGGCAGCACGGTGAAGTTCGAGAAGGTCGAGCAGCCCATGTAGTGGAACACCGGCTTGCCCTTGTAGCTGAAGCGCGAGGTGCCGTCCGGCATCACGCCCTTGCCCTGCGTCGCGCGGATCGCGGTGCAGAGGTTGGTCTTCTGGCTCAGGCAGCTTTTGCACTGCCGGCATTCCGGCGTGTAGAGCGGGATCACGTGATCGCCCGGCTTCACCGACGTCACGCCGGCGCCGACCTCGCGAACGATGCCGGCGCCTTCGTGGCCGAGCACCGAGGGGAAGATGCCTTCGCTGTCGAAGCCGTCCAGCGTGTAGGCATCGGTGTGGCAGATGCCGGTCGCCTTGATCTCGACGAGGACCTCGCCGGCCTTGGGGCCTTCCAGGTCGAGCTCGACGATCTCGAGCGGCTTCTTTGCTTCAAATGCGACTGCGGCGCGGGTCTTCATCTTGGTCTCCACTAAACGTCAAACAGGTTGCCATTCGCGCCGGTCACGCTCACTTCTTGTTGCCCATGCAGGCGTCTTCGGCCTTGCCGTAGGCTTCCGACTTGTCTTCGTGCTTGGCCGGTCGAACGCGCCCAACCGCATCGTTGGCGCGGGCGCGCAGGTACACATAGAGGTCGTCCATGTAGCAGGCAACGTTCGGGTTATCGCCGAACGCCGGCATCACATTCTCCTGCGCCGTGGACACGTTCTTGCGTCCGCTCGCAACGATGCCCATGAAGTCGGGATAGCTCATGGTCTTCAGCGAATCCTTCAATGCCGGCGCATAAGTCGAGCCCATGCCATCGGGTCCATGGCAGACGTGGCACTCCGAATGATAGCGGCGGTAGCCCGAGTAGGTGTACCAGTCCACCGTGCCGTCGGCCGTAACCTTGAACGTCGGGTTTCCATCCTTGTCGAGCCATTTGCCGTCTTCGTTCTTGACGGCGGTCGGATCACCCACATCCTCGGCGGAGGCAACTCCGCCCATTGCCACGACCAAGATCGCAGCAGTCACAAACCAGATCTTACGCAAAAGCATATCCTCGCGTGCAGATTGAAGACGGACCGGCGCATGGAGTTCGCTCCATGCGCCGGAACGAGGTCGCTCAGCTCACTGCTGCGGCAGCGAGAACACGGTGAGCGTTCCACCGAGCGCGGTGTAGTTGCTCAGCGCGGCATAGCCGCCGACTGCACCGAGGCCGGCCGTCGGATCGGTCAGACCAGCCGCGAGGCCGATGCCTGCCCAACCGCCAACACCCGACAGAACTGCGACATACTGCTTGCCGTTGTTCTCGTAGGTGGTGACGTTGCCGATGATGCCGGACGGGGTCTTGAACTTGTAGAGCTCCTTGCCCGTCTTGGCGTCGACAGCCTTCAGGTAGCCTTCCAGCGTGCCGTAGAACACCACGCCGCCGGCGGTCGCGAGTGCACCCGACCAGACCGAGAACTGCTCCTTGTTCGACCAGACGATCTTGCCGGTCTTGCCGTCCCAGGCAATGAAGTTGCCCATGTTGGTCTCACCGGGAGGCGGATACATCGACAGCGTCGCGCCGACATAGGGCTGACCTGCGGTGTAGCTCACCTTGAACGGTTCGTAGTCCATGCAGACGTGGTTGGTCGGCACGTAGAACAGCTGCGTGTCGGGCGAGTAAGCCGCCGGCTGCTCGTCCTTCGAGCCGAGCGCTGCCGGGCAGATGCCCTTGACGTTGACGTCCTCGCCGGCCTTGTCGGTCGACGCTGCGTCAAGAACCTTCGGACGACCATAGGTCGGCGAGTCCTTCTTCATGTCGACGCCGGAGGTCCAGTTCACCTTCGGATCGTACTTCTCGGCGACCAGCAGTTCGCCGGTGGCGCGATCGAGGGTGTAGCCGAGGCCGTTACGATCGAAGTGGGTCAGGAGCTTACGCGGCTTGCCATCGATCGACTGATCCGAAAGGATCATCTCGTTGATGCCGTCATAGTCCCATTCGTCATGGGGCGTCATCTGGTAGACCCACTTGGCGACGCCGGTGTCCGGGTTACGCGCCCAGATCGTCATCGACCACTTGTTGTCGCCGGGCCGCTGCTTCGGATTCCAGGTCGAGGGGTTGCCCGATCCGTAGTACACGAGGTTCAGTTCGGGATCGTAGGAGATCCAGCCCCAGGTCGCGCCGCCGCCGATCTTCCACTGATCGCCTTGCCACGTCTTCAGGCTCGAGTCCTTGCCGACCGGCTTGCCGAGCTCGGTGGTCTTGTCGTCGACCAGGATCTGATCATCCGGACCTTCCGAGAAGCCGCGCCAGACCAGCTTGCCGGTCTTGATGTCGTAGGCGCTCATATGCGCCTGCACGCCGAACTCGCCGCCGGAGATACCGATCAGGACCTTGTCCTTGATCACCATCGGTGCGGAGGTGCCGGTCGAGCCCTTGCTCGGATCGCCGTTCTTGACGCTCCACTCCACCTTGCCGGTCTTGGCATCGAGCGCGACCAGCGTGGTGTCGGCCTGGTGCAGGAAGATCTTGCCGTCACCGTAGGCGACGCCGCGATTGACGGTATCGCAGCACATCACCGGAATGACGTTCGGATCCTGCTTCGGCTCGTACTTCCAGACGATCTGGTTGTCCTTCGAAAGGTCAATAGCGTAGACCTTGTTCGGGAACGGCGTATGGACGTACATCATGTTGCCGATGATCAGCGGACCGCCCTCGTGGCCGCGCAGCACGCCGGTCGAAAACGTCCAGGCGACCTGCAACTTTCCGACGTTCTGGGCGTTGATCTGATTCAGCTTCGAGTAACGCTGATTGGAGTAATCGCCGGTCGGCATCACCCAGTCTTTCGGGTTCTGCGCCATCTTGTGGAGTTCGTCATTGGCAGTGGCAGCTCCGGCGGCGAACACCGCCATTGCCCCAAGGCTGGTCGCGTATAGCAGCTTGCGCATCGTGGATTTCCTCCCAGGTTCAAGAGCTCAAGGGTTTCCGCCGAAACGGCCCCACTTCTTCCATTTTGGTACCCCAGTCGTAGTCCGATCGAATCCGGCTGACTTGCCCAAAAGAGAAGAGCCGTTTGCTCAGAAGCGAACCTTCATGAGATTTTTCCAGCCCCGGTCGGAATTGGCAGCAAGGGTTGCTTCATGTTGCAGGGCATCAATCGCGGCTGACGCCGTTCGAGCGCCAGTTTGACGCGTGCTAAGGTTGCGCTTGACGAGCCCAGAACTAAGTCGGAGGATCACCCGACATTCACCGGGAAGATGTCCCGTCGCCTCCCTAAGCAGTTCAGAATCAGGGAGAAGGCGCATCATCCCGGACCAGACCTAAGCTCTGTTGGCAGTCACGTTGGGGATCGAATCGGTGGCTGGAAAGATGTCCGATACAGTCCATTCACTCAGCACGAACGGATTGACGCCCAAGCGTCAGATCCAGCGCTGGTCGGATGCGCTCACTGACCTCTGCGGTCAGTTCGACGTCGATGCGCTGGAAGGATCCTCGCTTGAAGGCCGGATCAACTACACCACCGTGTCGCGGCTGAAGTTGTGCCAGATCGAGGCAAGCCAGCATCGCATCGCCCATGCGCTCTCGCGCATTAAGCTGAGCGAGCATCCCTACATCAAGATCGTCTTCCAGACCCATGGCGTCTCGCATTTCGAGCAGGACGGTCTGCACTTCGACATCATGCCGGGCGACTGCTTCGCCTATGACGTGTCGTGTCCGCACACGATCATCAGCCCGTCCCTGACGCGTCATGAGGTTGTCATCGTTCCAAAGGACCTGCTCAAGGAGCGCGGCTTCCAGCTCTCCAAGATGGCGCCGTGCAAGCTGTCGGCGCGCAACGGCACCGGCCGCATCGCCTATGATTTCGTCCATGCTGCGTTCGGCGAGGCGCCGACGCTGACCCCGGTCAACGCGGTCGGCGTCGCCGATGCGCTGATCGACCTGCTGCTGCTGCCGCTGCGCGAGACCGGCGCGATGTTCGATCGCGGCAGCGCCGAGGCGACCTATGTGCGGGCCCAGGGCTTCATCCGCGAGCACCTGCGCGATCCCGATCTTTGCATCGACCGCATTTCCGCGGCGCTGGGCTGCTCCAAGCGCTATCTGCATATGCTGTTCAGCGATCGCGGCATGACTGTCAGCGACTACATCTGGAAGGCACGGCTGCAGAATTGCCGGCAGGAGCTGGAATCCCAGAACGGCAAGACCATCACCGATGTCGCGTTCTCATGGGGCTTCTCGAGCTCCTCGCATTTCAGCCGCGTCTTCCGGAAGTATTTCGGCATCGCGCCCTCCTCCGTCCACAAGGGTCTGCACGGCGGCATACCGGTGGATGTGGTGCTGGAGTAGCGCTTCCGTCTGGCGTGCAGGCGCCATGCTGTCGGCCTTCAAACTCTCCTCACTCAAGCTGTCTTCGATCAGGCTTTGGGCGCGCAACCTCAAGCGTGACAGCGTTGCGCTCTACCTAGCATCGCGCGATCCACGCGTACCGTGGTACGCAAAGGCCCTTGCAATCGCCATTGCGGCCTATGCGCTCTCGCCGATCGACCTGATACCGGATTTCATCCCGGTGCTCGGCTATCTCGACGACCTGATCCTGCTGCCGCTCGGCATCTGGCTTGCGCTTTCGCTGATTCCGGACGAGGTCATGGCGGAATCCCGCACTAAGGCCGCAGCCATCTTGCAGCGCCCGATCAGCCGGGCCGGCATGATCGCGATCGTCACGCTCTGGATCGCCGGCGCACTGGCGCTGGCCTGGGCCGCCTTCACCTATTGGCCGCGGTCACCGGGCTAAGCGCGCACGGCCTTCGGCACCAGCGCCTCGACCGTCACACCATCATCGGCGGAATCGATCTTGAGCGTGCCGCCGAGCGCGAGGATTCGCTCCTGCATGCCGGTCAAACCGCGGCCAAGCCGGTGATCGGCGAGCAAGCCGCGGCCATTGTCGCGGACCCGCACCAGCGCGCAGCCGCGGCTGCCGCGCGCGCCCGCCTGCCGCTCCGCAGGTTCGATCGTGATATCGACCGAAGTCGCGCCGGCGTGGCGGAACACGTTGGTGAGCGCTTCCTGGACGATGCGATAGATCGTCAGATCGGCCATCTCGCCGGTATCGCCGAGCTCGGGCGATACGTTGCTGTCGATCTCCACCTCCGGGTGGGTTTCGCTCCACATCCGCACCAGCGCGCCGAGCGCCTCCGCAAGTCCGAGCTCGGCCAATCCGACCGGCCGCAATCGCTCCAGGATGCGGCGGGTGAACTGCTGCAGCGCATTGACCTGCTCGAGGATGGCGTTGCCGTGCTTGCGCAGCGCCGCCGGATCGGGCTGTTCGACCTCCGCCAGCCGGGTCAGCGCGCCGGCATGCGCACGCAGGGCGAACAGATAGGGCCCGAACTCATCGTGCAGTTCGCGCGCGATTTCCTTGCGCTCGGAATCCTGCAGCGACACCGCGCGTTCGGCCAGCAGCCGCTTGCTATCCACGGCTTCGCCCAGTGTCGCCGCCAGATGGTTCAGTTTGGCACAGATCGCGGCCAGTTCCGGCGACCCGCCAGGCTCGACGCGCGCGTCGTAATCGCCGGCCTCGATGCCGGTCATGGCCTGCGACAGCGCCTCCAGCGGCGCCAGCGCGCGGCCGACCACCAGCATGGTGACCAGCAGCAGCGCCACCGCGATCGCGGAGCCCACCTCGAGCTGGGTGACGATGCCATCCCAGATCTCGGCGATTTCGTCGTCTGGATGCGAAGTGATGACAAGCGATTGCGGCTTGCCGTGAACCGAGATCGGCACCCGCACCGAGGTCTGCTCGGGATGGACCAGCGCGACGAACCATTCCGGCGCGGCGCGCAAACCATCGGCGTCCTCGGGCCGTTCGGTGGACTTGGCGGTCGCGCCATCCTGTCGCGTGATGCTGACGTGACGCAGCCGGCTCAGGTCCTGGACGATCTGGTCGAGCCGCGCATCGGGGTCCGGTGCCTCGTCGAGACCGGCCACGATCGTCGCGACGAACTCGCGCGCCAGCCGGATCACGCTCTGGTCCTCGGCCTGGACGCGCGGACCTGCTTCGAGCACGAGCCGCGCAATATTGATGCCCAGCCCAAGCGCCAAGATCAGCGCCAGCAGCAGGTTGATCCGTGCGCGCAAGGATAGCTTTTGCCACATGACGTTGCCCCCGACCGCGATCCCTCCTCCGAGAGGATCGTTGACAGCCAAATTTGCCCGGCTATCTAATCGCACCCTATCGCAATCCCATGCGAGGTGCACAACCGGCCGGAACCGAGGTGTTCTTCGTGCAAGCCGATGAGACGATGAGTGAACAGAAGCAGGTCGCCGGAACAATGCCATGCGCATTCTGATCGTTGATGATCATCCCATCGTTGCCTCCGGTTGCCGCACCGTGTTCGCCGACGATCCCGGGATCACCCTGCTCGAAGCCGCGGATGCCGAAAGCGGCGAGCGCGCGTTTGTCGCAGACAAACCCGATCTCTGCGTGATCGACATCAACCTGCCGACCGTCTCCGGCTTCGAGCTGGCGCGCCGCATCCTGACGCGCGATGCATCCGCACGCCTCATCATGTTCAGCATGAACGACGACCCGGTGTTCGCCGCCCGCGCCATCGACATCGGCGCCAAGGGCTACGTTTCGAAGACCGGCGATCCCAACGATCTGGTCGAGGCGGTGCGCGAAGTCGGCAATGGCGGCGTCTATCTGCCGCCGGCGATCGCACGCAACGTCGCGTTTGCGCGGCCGGGCTTTGCGCAAAACCCGCTGTCCAAGCTGACCTCGCGCGAGATGGAGATCCTGCGCCTGCTCAGTTCCGGCAAGAGCCTGTCGGAGATCGCCTGGCTGGTGCATTCGTCATACAAGACGGTCGCGAACACGTCATCGATCATGCGCCAGAAGCTTGGCGTGCGCACGTCGGCCGAGCTGGTGCGCCTAGCGATCGAGAGTGGCGTCGCCTGACGCTGCACTCCAACCGAGAGGAATATGGCAATGCAGACGGTTTCCCAGAACAAGTCGCATGGCGGTACGCAAGGTGTTTACCGCCATCCGAGCCGCGAGACCAAGACCGACATGACCTTCTCGGTGTTCGTCCCGGAACACGCGGCCGGCGCCAAATTGCCTGTGGTCACCTATCTCTCAGGCCTGACCTGCACCCACACCAACGTCACCGAAAAGGGTGAATTCCGCCAGGCCTGCGCCGAGCTCGGCCTGATCTTCGTTGCGCCCGACACCAGCCCGCGCGGCGAAGGCGTTCCCGGCGATCCCGCCAATGCATATGATTTCGGCCTCGGCGCAGGCTTCTATGTCGATGCGACCGAACCGCCGTTCGCGACCAATTACCGGATGTGGAGCTACGTCACCGAGGAATTGCCCAAGCTGATCGCCGAGCATTTCCCGGTCGACACGACGCGGCAATCGATCCTCGGTCACTCCATGGGCGGCCATGGCGCGCTGACGGTCGCGTTGACCTATCCCGATCGCTATCGCGCGGCCAGCGCGTTTGCGCCGATCGTGGCGCCGTCGCAGGTGCCGTGGGGCAACAAGGCGCTCGGCGGCTATCTCGGCAACAACAAACAGGCATGGCGCAAGCACGACGCGGTCGCGCTGATCGAGGACGGCGCCCGCTTCTCGGACCTGCTGGTCGATTACGGCGATGCCGACGGCTTCCTTGCCGAGCAGCTGCGGCCCGAGCTGTTGAAAGCCGCCTGCGAGAAGGCCGGCATCCCGCTCACTTTGCGGCGTCAGCCGGGCTACGACCACAGCTACTACTTCATCTCGACCTTCATGGCCGATCACCTGCGCTGGCACGCCGCACGGCTGAAGGCTTGAGCGTTCCCCGCGCGAAGTGTGAGTATCCGTCATCCTGAGGAGCCGCGCAGCGGCGTCTCGAAGGATGCACGGCCCGGCTGGTGGCCGTCGACCCTTCGAGACGCGCGCAAGGGCGCGCTCCTCAGGGTCACGGGGCTAAACTGGTGTCGCTCCATCAACGCTATTGCGAGCGAAGGGCTGATCTATCGGGCCTGCGGCAGGCCGTAGTTCGGCGCGAGCAGGCGGTTGCGCACGAGGTAATCGGTGGCCCGCGACCAGGATTCGTCGGTGTTGCCGCGCATGTCGGCGCTCGCGGCCGCCACCAATTGCCCGGTGTGCACGTCGCGCAGATAGAGATTGATGTTGAGGATCAGGTTGGAGACCTTCTGCACCACGCCGGTCATCGCAAGGTCAGCGCCGAGCTGGCCGGCCAGCTTCACGTCGCAGCCGCCGCAGGCCTGAAGATTGCTGCCGTGCGCCGCAACATTGACGGGCGCGATATCGAGCACCCGGAACTTGCCGGAGTCCGCAAGCTCCTTGCGGACCTGATCGCCGGCCCGCAGCAGCCGTGCCTGCTCGTCGGTCCGCGGCCCGTTCACTTCCCCTTGCAGGCTTGTATCGATCATCTCGAAGTCGAACACCGCAAGCTTGGGCGGCTCGGCGCGGACCGCCGCAGACATCACCAGCAAAGATACGACGACGAACGCTGATCTCATGCAAATCCTGATCTCATGCAAAGCCTGATCTCATGATTGTGAACCAATCGAATATGTAACCTTGCAACGACAAAAAGCGGGGTTGCAAGCCAGGCCAATTCCGGCATCTTGCACATCAACGCTTGGCCAGAAAAGCGGAAGCTTTCGATAGTGCCATGCCGAGTGAGGAAAGACTGCGGGAGGAGTTATGTTCCGATGGCTGATCGGCACGATCGCGCTCAGCATGATGGCGACCGGAGCGCTGGCGGCTGGTCCCGTCGAGATCCATATCGGCTATCTCGGCCATGCCGGCGTCAAATCGACGCTCTCGCTGGTCGAGCAACCGGCCGACAACGACGGCATCGCCGGCGCGCGGCTTGCGATCGAGGACAACAATACGACCGGCAAGTTCCTCAACCAGCGCTTCACGCTCGACGAGGTCAAGGTCAAGGACAGCGACGATGTCGCCAAGGCCGCGGCCGATCTCGCCGGCCGCAACGACTACATCATCACCGATCTGCCCGCCGATGCCCTGCTCAAGGTCGCCGACGCATTGCGCGATCGCGGCACCGTGCTGCTGAACGCGGGTGCGATCGACGACCGGCTGCGCGAGCAGGACTGCCGCGCCAACGTCATCCATGTCGCGCCGACCCGCTCGATGCTGGCGGACGCGCTCGGCCAGTACCTGGTGTGGAAGCAGTGGAAGCGTTGGCTGCTGGTGACGGGCTCGCATGATCAGGACAAGCTCTACGCCGATGCGCTGCGTCGCGCTGCCACGCGGTTTGGCGCCAAGATCGTCCAGGAACGGACCTTCGAGGACACCGGCGGCGCCCGCCGCACCGACTCCGGCGTGACGCTGATCCAGCGCCAGATGCCGGTGTTCACCCAGCAGGCGCCGGCCTACGACGTACTGGTCGCCGCCGACGAGAGCGAGGTGTTCGCGAACTATCTCCCTTACCGGACCTGGGACCCGCGGCCCGTCGCGGGCTCGGCGGGCCTGGTGCCGACCAGCTGGGACGCGGCGCATGACCAATGGGGCGCGGTCCAGATTCAGAACCGCTTCGTCAAGCTGAACATGCGCCGCATGACCGCGCTCGACATGCAGGCCTGGACCGCCGCGCGCATGATCGGCGAAGCCACTTCCCGCACCAATTCGGGCGATCCCAAGAAGGTCATCGCCTTCCTCAAAGGCAAGGATTTCTCGATCGCCGCCTTCAAGGGCACGCGGTTGACCCTGCGCGACTGGAATTGGCAGCTCCGTCAGCCGATCCTGCTGGCCGATGGTCGTATGGTCGTTTCGGTCTCGCCGCAGGAAGGTTTCCTGCACCAGGTCTCCGAGCTCGACACGCTCGGAGTTGACCGGCCCGAAACGAAATGCAAGCTGCAGTGAGGGAGATGAAACGTATGTGGCGCCGCTGTCTGTTGACCGGGATGCTCGTTTGGCTTGCCGCGACACCGGCGTCCGCCTTCGTTGCCTATGTCTCCAACGAAAAGGGCAACACCGTCACGGTGATCGACACCACCAGCTGGACGGTGACAAAGACCATCAAGGTCGGCCAGCGGCCGCGCGGCATCGAGTTCTCGCGCGACGGCAAGTTCGTCATGGTCGCGGTCGGCGACGACGACACCATCCAGGTGATCGACACCAAGACCCAGGAGATCGTCGACACCCTGCCCTCCGGCCCCGACCCGGAACTGTTCACCCAGGATGCGGCCGGCAAGACCATGTATGTCGCCAACGAGAACGACAACACGGTCACCGTGATCGATCTCGAGAAGCGCGCCCGGATCGGCGACATCCAGGTCGGCGTCGAGCCTGAGGGCATGACGATCAGCCCGGACGGCAAGATCCTGATCAACACGTCCGAGACCACCAACATGGCGCATTTCATCGATACGTCGACGCGCCAGATCGTCGCCAATGTGCTGGTCGATTCGCGGCCCCGTTTCGCCCAGTTCAAGCGCGACGGCTCCGAATTGTGGGTATCCTCCGAGATCGGCGGCACGGTGTCGATCATCGATCCAGTCAAGCACGAGGTCACCGGCAAGATCACCTTCGAGATCCCAGGCCTGCGCAACGAGGCGATCCAGCCGGTCGGCATCGGCATGACCAAGGACGGCAAGACCGCGTTCGTCGCGCTCGGACCCGCCAACCGCGTCGCGGTCGTCGACGGCGCGACCCACAAGGTGCTCAAATATCTCCTGGTCGGCCAGCGGGTCTGGCACATGGATTTCACGCCGGACGAGAAATATCTGATGGTCACCAACGGCGTCTCCAACGACGTCTCGGTGATCGATGTCGCATCCCAGAAGGTGATCAAGACCATTCAGGTCGGCGAACTGCCCTGGGGGATCACGATCGCGCAGCCATGACCGCAACCGACGCCCATATCGCGAGCCAGCCGTCGCCGGATACAGGCCCTGTAGCGGCGGTGCAGCCGGCATTGTCGATCGGCAATGTCAGCCACAGCTACGGTCCGCGACGCGCCCTGATCGACGTCAATTTCACGGTTCAGCCGGCAAGCTTCACCGCGCTGCTCGGCCTCAATGGCGCCGGCAAGAGCACGTTGTTCTCGCTGGTGACGCGGCTGTTCGGCATCCAGAACGGCCAGATCAAGATCTTCGGCCACGACATCAGCCGGACACCGGGTGAAGCGCTGCGGCTGATGGGTGTCGTGTTCCAGCCGCGCACGCTCGATCTCGATCTCTCGCTGACGCAAAACCTGCTCTATCACGCCGCGCTGCACGGCATCTCGCGGCGCGAGGCGCGGCTGCGCAGCGCCGAGGTGCTCACCCGCATCGGGCTTGCCGACCGCGCCGGCAGCAAGGTGCGCGATCTCTCGGGGGGGCAGATGCGGCGGCTCGAGATCGCCCGCGCGCTGCTGCATCGGCCTCGGCTGCTGCTGCTCGACGAAGCCACCGTCGGGCTCGACGTCAAGGCGCGCGCCGACATCCTCGACCATGTCCGCCAGCTCGTCACCGAACAAGGCATCGGCGTGCTGTGGGCGACGCATCTGTTCGACGAGATCATGCCGGGCGACGACCTCGTGGTGCTGCATCAGGGCCGGATGCTGGCGCACGGGGCGATGGCGCGCGTGATCGCCGATGCCGGCGCCCAGGACGTCAACACCGCGTTCATGCGCCTGACCGGAACGGCCACCCTTACCGGAAAGCCGCCCACATGAGCAGCACGACGGTCACGCCCGAGCGCAGCGGCTTCTCGCCGTCGGAATACATCGTCTGCCTGAACGGCATCGTGTGGCGCGAGGCGCTGCGTTTCCTGCATCAGCGCGAGCGCTTCGTCTCGGCGCTGGTCAGGCCGCTGGTCTGGCTGTTCATCTTCGCCGCCGGCTTCCGCCAGGTGCTCGGCATCTCGATCATCCCGCCCTATGAGACCTACATCCTCTACGAGGTCTATATCGCGCCCGGCCTGATGGCGATGATCCAGCTGTTCAACGGCATGCAATCCTCGCTGTCGATGGTCTACGACCGCGAGATGGGCAACATGCGGACGTTGCTGGTCAGCCCGCTGCCGCGCGGCTATCTCTTGTTCTGCAAGCTGCTCGCCGGCACGGCCGTCTCGCTGCTCCAGGTCTACGCCTTCCTGCTGATCGCCTGGTTCTGGGACATCACGCCGCCGACCGTCGGCTATCTCACGGTGCTGCCGGCGCTGGTGCTGTCGGGCCTGATGCTCGGCGCCTTGGGCATGCTGATCTCGGCCAGCATCAAGCAGCTCGAAAACTTCGCCGGTGTGATGAACTTTGTCATCTTCCCGATGTTCTTCGCATCGTCGGCCCTCTACCCGCTCTGGCGGGTGCAGGAAGGCAGCCCGATGCTGTATTATGTCTGCCAGTGCAATCCGTTCACCCATGCGGTGGAGCTGATCCGGTTTGCGCTGTACGGCAAGATGAACTGGGTCTCCCTCGCGGTGGTCGGCGGCTGCACGGTGGTGTTCATGATCGGCGCGATCCTGGCTTACGATCCATCGCGCGGCCTGGTGCGCCGCGGTCCCGGCGGAGGCGAGGCATGACGATCTGGCGCATGGCACTGGGCGCGCTGCTCGCGATGGTTCTGTCGAACCAGGACGCATCGGCTGCCGACCCGCGTTATCCGGACTGGCCCTGCCAACAGGCCAAGGTGCCGGAAATCTCGCTCGCCGCGGTGTGGGCCGGCCCGCCGCTCGGCGATGCCGAGACCAAATGGCGGGACGATCCGAAGGTCAGCGCGCTCGCGACCAAGCTTGCCGCGCGCCGCGTTCCGCTGGAGGACGCGCAGAAGGAGATCACCGAGTTCCTGCAAGCCTCCGCGGCCGACAAGGCCAATGCCGGAAAGCTGCTGTTCGCAGGCCTGTTCGATACGCTCAACGGCCAGCGCGCCTCGGTCATGAACGGGCTCGAGCGCGTGATGCGCAAGCAGCGCGAGGCCGCGGAAAAGATCCGCGACGATACGCTCGCGCTGCAAAAGCTGCAGGACGCCACCCCGCCGGACCAGGCCAAGGTCGACGAGCTCGGCAATCAGCTGGTCTGGGAAACGCGGATCTTCGAAGACCGCGGGCGCGTGGTGAAGTTCGTCTGCGAGGTGCCGACCGCGATCGATCAGCGGCTGTTTGCGCTCAGTCGCACCATCCAGCAGGAGCTGGACTAAGGCTTGCCCCCGGTGATGACAGATACGCATCCCGACGCGCTCTTTTGGGCCGCGCTGTTGCGGAACCAACTGCGCTCTCCGCTCGTTGACTCCAACTATATCTGAAGTTGGGAGACCTCGATGAGAGCAGCCAAGATCGTCATGACCAGCCTCGCGGCCGCGAGCCTGATCACCTCAGCGGCTTTGGCCCAGCAACCGATGACCGGAATCGTCACCAAGATTGACCGATTGAGCGGAACCATCTCGCTCCAGCAGACGCAAAGCGGAACGGTGGGCGCGGCCGGCGGCGCGATGCAGGAATACAAGGTACCCAAGGGATTGTCGCTGGAGGACTTCCACGCCGGCGACAAGGTGACGTTCACCACCTCAGACAACGATGGCGGCAAGACCATCAACAAGCTCGACAAGCAAAAATAACCGGGATGACGTGTGAGGACGGGCTCAATGCTCGCCCTCGCGCGGCTCGGGTTCCGATTCCGCCAGCGGCAATTTGGCGCGCCCCCAGCCGTCGGTCCCCTCCGGATACCACGCCACGTTGCGGTAGCCGTAGGACAGCACGCGCTTGGCCGCGTTCCACGACATCCAGCAACTTTCCTGGCAGTAGATCACGAGCAATTTTGCCGTGTCGCCGCCGGAGGCGCGGACCAGACCGCGTCGCAGATAATCTTCGGTCGATGCGGCGAGCTTGCCGTAGCCGGTGTCGGGCAGCCAGATGCTGCCGGGGATGTTGCGATGCGGCCGCTCGCGCCACACCGTGCCGGCGGGAAGATTCGGCTTCGGTGCGCGCGGCAGCACGTCGACGAAAGCGCCTGATTTGTCGCGCCAGATCGCTTCCGCCTCCGCAGTCGTGAGCACGCGTGCGCCGGCAAGCGATGTCGGCACTGGCGCACGGTAATCCTCGGTGCGATAACCTTCCGGCTCTGGAGGCGGGTCCTGCGCGCGGACAGGCGAAGCGGCGACCAACATCACCGCAAACATCGCCGCGAGGCGGATCATGGCGACTTGGTCGCGCTCTCCGGACCGATCGGACGGTCGTTCTCGTCGAGCAGCGGCACGCCGTAATCAAGCAGGATCTTGTTGATCGCCGGCTGGTTCTCCTGGATCAGGCGGTTGAGCTGCCGCTTCCAGTTCTGATCGGACCCGCGCACGCCCATGCCGATGCGATAGACCAGCTTCGGTCCGGTCGTCTCCTTCACCAGCGGCGTAATGTGCAGCGGCGGGTTCGCCTTCTTGGCATAGAAGCCCGCCATCGGTCCCCACAGGATGCCGGCATCGATCTCGCCCTTGGCAAGATCGTCCATCATGGCCTGGGCCGACGAATCGTAGCGGGTGTCGATCATCAGCGGATAGGGCTTCGCATTGCCCATCAGGCCGGCGGCGGCCATGTTGGTGGCGGGCGGCGTTCCCGCAACGATGCCGATATGCTTGCCCTTCAGCCGCTCGTCCTCGAGCGTCGTGACCTGATCGAGCTCGCCGCCCGCCTTGGTCACCAGCGCATAGGCCGTGCGGTAATACGGATTGGTGCCTTGGGCGAGGTCATCGCCCTGCGGAAAGCCCATGATCACGTCGCAGCGATGCGCCGCGAGCGTCATCCGCACGAAGCCGGTCGCCTGCGGAAAGAACATGTAGTCGAGCTTCTTCTGCAGCTTCTCGGCAAACAGCTCGCCGATCTTGTTCTCAAACCCCTCGCCCTTCTCGTTCGAGAACGGCAGGTTGCGCGGATCGGCGCAAATGCGCAGCACCTTGGCGTCGACCAGCTCGATCGAGAGTTCGCCCTGATCATTGATCTGCGCGCGCGAGATATCGCCGCCGGCGAGGCTTGCGATCAGGCCGGCAACCGCGAGCAGAACAGGACGGCATCCGACAATTCTCATTACGTCGTCTCCTCGTGATCGGATCGATCGCCGCGATCCACCAATTGCCCGGCGCACCATGACGTGCAACAGGAATAATCATCGCGATTGCGCCGCGTTGCTTGCTGCAGCGCACACTGGCGCGCGGCGACATCGATCGCGCGCTCCGGAGAAACTGAGGCGGAAACATGGTTCATGGCGGATCGGTGCTTGCGCTGCTCCTGGTGCTTTGGACGCCGACCATAGCGTGGGCGCAAGAGGCGGAATTGCCTGTGAGCGAAGTCGCGCCCGGAATCTTCGTTCACAGCGGGGTCACCTCCTTGATGACGCGCGAGAATGAAGGTGCCATCGCCAATATCGGATTCGTGATCGGCGACAGCGCGGTTGCGGTCGTCGATACCGGCGGCAG
Source organism: Bradyrhizobium sp. USDA 4461 (assembly GCF_054055655.1). NCBI lineage: Bacteria > Pseudomonadati > Pseudomonadota > Alphaproteobacteria > Hyphomicrobiales > Nitrobacteraceae > Bradyrhizobium > Bradyrhizobium sp. USDA 4461. The sequence goes on along the minus strand of NZ_JBSRXM010000001.1, from coordinate 5,139,429 downwards.
CGTTCGCGAAGGCCGGCAATTGCTCGCCGCGGTCCGCAGTCACACCGACAAGCCGATCCGCTACGTGATCAATACCCACGCGCATCCGGACCACAGCTTCGGCAACGCGGCGTTCGTCGGTGACGGGACCCGTTTCGTCGGCCACAAGATGCTGCCCCGCGCGCTGGCGGCACGCGGGCAATTCTATCTCGACGGCTTTCGCCGGACGATGGGCGACGCCTTGATCGACGAGGTGAAGATCATTCCGCCGACCGTGCTGGTCGAGGACACGCTTCAGCTCGACCTCGGCGGACGAAGCCTGACCTTGAAGGCCTGGCCGCCTGCCCATAGCGACAACGACCTCACCGTCTTCGACGCGCAGACCAGCACCCTGTTCGCGGGCGACATGGTGTTCCTGGTCCACATTCCCGTGGTCGACGGCAGCCTCAAGGGCTGGCTGCGTGCGCTCGACGACCTCGCGGCCATTCCCGCCGAGCGCGTGGTTCCCGGTCACGGACCCGTGAGCGCCTGGCCTGCGGGGCTCGCCGACGAGCGGCGTTATCTTGAGACGCTGGCCGCGGACGTTCGCGCCCTGGTCAAGAGCGGCAAGCCGATCACGGCCGCGGCCGAGCATGCAGCGGAGGCCGAGCGGCCGCGCTGGCAGTTGTTCGACGATTACAACGCCCGCAACGCAACTGCAGCATTTTCGGAAATTGAATGGGAGTAGCCGTTGGTCCTATAATGACGCGGCTCGCACAGGATTTCGCGAACATGACCGGACATCGCGCCCGCCTGCTCTGCATCGCCAGCCTCTTCACGATCGCGCTGGGCACACCGGCTGCGTCCGCGGCAGAGACCTATGATCCCTGGCCGGGCCTGGTCCAGGACATCTTCAGCAACCGCCCGATGAATGACGGCAACGACGTCATCGGCATCGAGATGCCGTCGCGGGCGGAAGATGCCGCGATCGTGCCGGTGACGCTGCGCAGCAAGCTTCAGCCCAGCGACAGTCGCCGCGTCGTCGCGATCACGCTCGTGATCGACGAGAACCCGGCGCCGATGGCCGCCAGGTTCACGCTTGGACCGGACGCCAACGTCACCGAGATCTCGACCCGCGTCCGGGTCAACAACTACACCAACGTTCACGCCGTCGCGGAGCTCAGCGACGGAAAGCTCTATGTCAGCAAGGTCTATGTCAAAGCCTCCGGCGGCTGCTCGGCACCGGCCGGCAAGAATGTCGAGGAAGCAAACAACCGGCTTGGCCAGATGCGCTACCGGCAATTCACCAGATCCGAACAGGGGCCGGCGAGCAGCACGCGGGACGCCCAGATCATGATCGGGCATCCGAACAATTCAGGCCTGCAGATGGACCAGGTCACGCAGCTCTATATCCCGGCCTTCTTCGTCAACGAGCTGCACATCTGGCAGGACGACAGCCCGGTGCTGGCGATGGAGGGCGGCATCTCGATTTCCGAGGATCCCAATATCCGCTTCACCTACGTCTCGAATGGCGCCAAGCGTTTCCGCGCCGAAGCCAAGGACACCGAAGGGCACGTCTTCGAGCACGAATGGAAGGTCGAGAATCCCGGGACCTGACCTGCCCGCTATCTGCCGATAGACTTTAGAAGCACCTGACTTCAGAAGCACCTGACTTCAGCCTCGGCCTGCGCGCGCCTGAGGTCGTTGAGCGCATTGGCGGCCTGCTCCGAGGAGCGGAACTGACCGCCCAGATTGCCGCGCACCTGCGCCATGCTCAGCACGGTCTCGGCGGTGACGTAGCGGTCATAGGGGATGATCGAGGCGACCACATCGATCGAGCAGGAACATTGCTCGATCGACTGCCGGGATTCGCCATTGGCCTTCATGCAGCCGAACACATATTCCGCCCGCGCCGAGGTCGGATAGTCATTGATCTCCTGGGCCCGCACGCCGATGGCGGTACCGGCGAGCGCCAGGACGGCGACAATCGGTCGTAGCATGCCAGCTCCTGCCATGGTCCTGCTTCCTCTTCTCTTTCCGCAAGCTATGCTATGGAGATTGATCAGAAAAGAAAACATTCGGGGAAGTGGCGCAAGAAACGATGATCATCTCTGTACGCACGGTGTTGGCTGCGGCAGTTCTGGCGGTCATGCAGTTCGGCACCTCGTGCAATGCGGAGACCGTCCGCGTTGCAGCGCAGAAGACCGGAACGCTGGCCTGGGAACTGGCCGTCATTCGCTCCCACGGTCTCGACAAGAAGGCCAATCTGTCGATCGACGTCGTCGAGCTCGCCAGCCCCGAGGCCGGCAAGATCGCGCTGCGCTCCGGCACGGCCGACGTGATGGTGTCGGACTGGCCCTGGGTGTCGCGCGAGCGCTCGCTCGGCGCCAGGCTGCAATTCTATCCCTATTCGAGCGCGCTGGGCGCCGTGATGGTCCCGGCCGCCTCGCCGCTCAAGACGCTCGCCGACCTCAAGGGGCGGAAGCTTGCGGTTGCCGGCGGCGCGATCGACAAGAACTGGCTGCTGCTGCAGGCCGCATTGAAGCAGGACGGCGTCGACCTGAAGTCGCAGGCGAGCATCGTCTACGGCGCGCCGCCGCTGCTCGCCGCCAAGACCCTCGACGGTGAGATGGACGCGACGCTCAACTACTGGAATTTCTGCGCCGCGCTTGAAGCCAGGGGTTTTCGCCGTCTTGCCGGCATGGAAGACGTGCTGAAAAAGCTGGGCAGCAAGGGCCGCATCGCGATGATCGGCTATGTCTTCGACGAAACCTGGGCCAACGCCAACAAGGACCTGGTGGCCCGCTTCATCGCCGTGACGCGTGCCGCGAAAGAGATTCTGGCGACCTCGGATGCCGAATGGGACACCATCGCGCCACTGACCGGCGCGCAGGATCCGGCGACGCTGCACGCCTACCGAGACCGCTACCGCGAGGGGATCCCGCGGCGTCCGATCGCGGACGAAGAAGCCGATGCACGCGTGCTGTACCGGGTGCTGGCGCAACTCGGCGGGCGTGATCTGGTCGGCACCGCGACCGAACTCGATCCCGGCACGTTCTACCAAGCGATCCCGGGAGACTAGCGGTGCTGCGTCTATTGTCCTTCGCACTGTTCATCGCGACCTGGTGGATTGCCTCGCTCGTGATCGGCGATGCCAAGCTGCCGGCCCCACCGGCGGTGCTGTCGGTGCTCGCAGCCGAGGCACGATCGGGGGCGTTGTTCGTCAATCTCGGCGCAACGCTCGCCCGTGTCGCGCTGGCCTTCACGCTTGCAATGGCACTCGGCTCGGCGATCGGCTATCTGATGGGCCGCGTCTCGCTCGCCAATCGCCTCGGCGATCCCTGGCTGATCCTTCTGCTCAATTTGCCGGCGCTCGTCGTCATCGTGCTGGCCTATATCTGGGCCGGCTTGACCGAGGTCGCGGCGATCGCGGCGATCGCCATCAACAAGCTGCCGACCGCCGTCGTCACGCTCCGCGAGGGCGCCCGCGCGCTCGATCCCGCGCTCGACGAGATGGCGACCGCCTTCGCCATTCCGCGCGGCCGCGCCTTCCGGCATGTGGTCCTGCCGCAGCTTGCACCCTATATCGCGGCGGCGGCGCGCTCCGGGCTCTCGCTGGTCTGGAAGATCGTGCTGGTCGCCGAATATCTCGGCCGCCCCAACGGCGTCGGCTTCGAGATCGGTGTCGCCTTCCAGCTGTTCGACATTCCCCTGCTGCTCGCCTATTCGCTGAGCTTTGCCGGCGTCGTGCTCATCATCGAGACCCTGATGGTGCAGCCGTTTGAAACCAGGCTAACCCGGTGGCGGCTCCGTGCAGCTTGAGGTCAATATTTCAGGCAAGAGTTTTGCGAGCGCAGCCGGCAAGCGGCACGACGTGCTCGACACCATCACCTTCACCTTGAACGCCGGCGAGGTTGGCGTGCTGTTCGGCCCATCCGGCTGCGGCAAGAGCACCCTGCTCCGGATTTTCGCCGGACTCGATGGCAACTACCAGGGCCACGTCACGCGCTCGCCCGGCATGCGCCTTGGCATGGTGTTCCAGGAGCCGAGGCTATTGCCCTGGCGCACCGTCGAGGAGAACGTGCGGCTCGCTGCACCTGATGTCGATGCCGACACGCTATCCGCGCTGTTCGAAGTGCTCGAACTGGGCGCGCACAGCAACCACTTTCCCGGCGAGTTGTCGCTCGGCCTCGCGCGCCGCGTCGCGCTGGCGCGCGCCTTCGCCATCGAACCGGATTTCCTGATCCTCGACGAGCCGCTGGCCTCGCTCGACAATGCGCTGGCGGGGCGGCTGCGCGACCAGATCGCCACGCTGGTGGCCAGCCGGAAGATGATGACGCTGCTGGTCACCCACGATCTCGACGATGCCGTCCGCCTCGGCGACCGCCTGTTCTTCCTATCGCCGCGGCCGGCGCGGATCCTTCACGTCGAAACCATCGCCGCGCCGCGCGCTGTGCGCGGCGAGGCCGAGATCGGCGAAATCAAGCGGCAGCTCTCACAGTTGGACCTTGCAAATATGTGAGACGCCGTCATCCTTGGACGAAAGCGGTAGGGAGAGATCGGATGTCGCGCGCGTTGATCGCTGTTGGTGTTGCGTTGCTGGTGCTGCCGGCAACCGTGCTCGCCCAAAGCAAGGGCAAGGGCATTCGGTTGTGGAATCTGACCAGCGCGACGATCTCGAGCTTCGAGCTGTCGCCGGCCGGCAAGAATGAGTGGGGCCCCAACCAGACGCTGAACGACAAGGACAAGGAAGTCGACCACGACGAGCGCCTGCGCATTACCGGCGTGGAGCCTGGCCGCTACGATGCCAGGGTCGGCTACAGCGGCGGCAAGCAGTGCGTCGCCCGCGACATCGAGATCAAGGCGGACGCCGTGTTTTCGGTCTCCGACAAGGATCTCAGGGATTGCAACAAATAAGGAGCTAACCGGCCGGCGGTTCGCCGCCCGTGCTCGCACGATCATTGGTGTGCGGATATTCGCAGCGCCATCGCACCGCAGTCCATTTCGGATGTTCGCCGACCCATTGCGCGATGTACGGCGGCGCGGCCATGGCGCATTGCTGCAGCGAGCCGCTCCAGTTGAACACCAGATGCTGCTCCTCGCAGGTGGCGGGCGACAGCACGGCACATACAGTGACAATCAGATCAATCGGGTTCATGCATGAAACCTCGCGGGCGTCGTCAAAAGATAACATAAGCGCTACGCCCGCAGCAGCCGGAAGTTTCAACGCCGTGCGAGATCGAGCGGAACCAGGCGGTCACGGCCCCGCTAGAACGTCGACCTGGTCCGAGCCGGCAGCCGTAAGACCGGCGCCTTGCCGCCAGTTCATTTCGTCAATAAGCTGGTTCCTCACAACTGCTAACAGGCTGATGGCTCTTACGGAAACCTTCTGGCGTGGCGCCGCGATCGCTGTGTGCTTGCTGGCGCTCGCCGCAGGCGCTTGGCCTCTCACGGGTCAAGTCCGGCGTGCTGCTGCGGAGCCCCAACCGGATAAATCGGATTCGGGCCGTACCGAGCCCTCCCGCACCGCAAACAGCGACCAGGCCGTGGTCAAGCTGACGCCCAGCCAGCAGGGACAGATCGGACTCGAAACCGCGGTTCTGGAAGCCGCTCCGCATCCCGAGCAATTCCACGCATACGGCGCCGTGCTGGACATCTCCCGCATCACCGAGCTCACCAACAGCTACGCCAACGCACAGGCGCAGCTCCAGACCGCGCAGGCCAAGCTCGAAGTCGCGAAGAGCGCGTTCGACCGGACCAAGAACCTGGTCGACTCCGCCGCGCTGCCGAGAAAGGAAGCCGAAACTGCGGAGGGAACGTTGCGGACCGACAAGGCCGCGCTTGCCGCCGCGGAATCGCAGCTCCGGACGCTGGCGGCGACGGCGCAGCAGGAATGGGGGCCGGTGATCGGCCGCGGCATCGTCGAGCGCTCGCCCGCCGTTGTCAGGCTGATCGAACGCGATCAGTTTCTGGTCCAGGTGACGCTGCCGCCCGGCGTGAGCGTCACCGGGACTCCTGGAACGGCTCTGGCGCAGGCGCCGACACGAAATGCGAATATCGATCTTCAGTACGTCTCGCCGGCAACACGCACCGACCCCCGCGTTCAGGGACTGAGTTATTTCTTCTCGGCGCCGGGCGACAGCGGCCTGTTGCCCGGCATGAACACGACAGTCTATGTGCCATCCGGCAACACGTATGAGGGCGTGTTCATCGAAGATACCGCGATCGTGCGATGGCAGGGCCGATCCTGGGTTTACCTGCGCGTGAGCTCCGACAGCTTCCGGCGGCTTCCGATCAGCACCGATCAGCCGGTCTCGGATGATGACTACGTCGTCCGGGACATCCCGTCGGGATCCGAAATCGTGATGCGGGGCGCGCAGGTCTTGCTGTCCGAGGAGGCCAAGAGCCAGCTTCGGGGCGGCGATGACAATGACTGACGGCATCGGCGCCAGCAGGTCAGGCCCGCAAGCCGCTCTTGTCGCGTTCGCCATCCGCTTCCGCGGCATCGTGCTCGCGTTGTCGTTGGCGCTGCTGGGCTATGGCCTGTTCGCGCTCGGCGAAGCCAAATACGGCGTCTTCCCCGAATTCGCTCCGCCTCAGGTTACGATCCAGACCGAAGCCCCCGGCCTCAGCCCGGAGCATGTCGAGCTTCTGGTCACCCAACCGATCGAAACGTCGATCAACGGCCTGGCCGGCGTCGAAAGCCTGCGCTCGTCGTCGATCCAGGGCCTCTCGGTGGTGACGGTCGTCTTCCAGCCGGGTAGCGATATCTACCGGGCGCGGCAATTGGTGACGGAGCGCCTTGCCGTGGTGGCCGCGCGGCTCCCGCAGGGCGTGCAGCCGCCGTCGATGACGCCCTTGACCCCGCTGGCCGGCACGGTGCTGGTCATCGGCCTGACGTCCGACAAGCGCTCGCTGATGGATCTGCGCACCATTGCGGACTGGACCGTATCAAGACGGCTTCTGGCCGTACCGGGCGTCGCCCAGGTCGCCACCTACGGCAAGGATGTCAGGTCTCTGCAAGTGCAGGTCCGCCCCGACGACCTGATCCGGTTCAAGGTCGGCCTGAATGATGTACTGGCCGCTGCGCGCAAGGCCACCGGCGTGCGGGGCGCCGGCTTCATCGATACCGCCAATCAGCGCATCACGCTGCAAACCCAGGGCCAGTCTCTGACGCCCGAGCAGCTGGCCCGCACCGTGCTTCTGCACGAAGGCGGTGCTAGCGTGGTTCTCGGCGACGTTGCGACCGTCGTGACCGCGCCCGAGCCGCCGATCGGGGCCGCCCTGATCGACGGCGTGCCGGGCATCATGCTCATGGTGAGCCAGCAATACGGCGCCAATACACGAGAGGTCACCACGCGCACCGAAGCCGCGCTGCAAGAGCTGCGACCGGGCCTTGAAGCCGACGGAGTTCGACTCCAGGCGGACATCTTCCGCCCTGCCAATTTCATCGACGCGGCGACCGAGAACGTGCTCAACGCCCTGTTGATCGGCGGCGTGCTCGTGGTCGTCGTTCTCTTTCTATTTCTGTTCGACTGGCGCACCTCGATCATCAGCTGCACGGCCATCCCCCTGTCGTTGATCGCGGCCGTGCTCGCGCTGCAATGGATGGGTGAAACGCTCAACACCATGACGCTGGGCGGCCTTGCAATCGCGATCGGCGAAGTCGTCGATGACGCCGTGATCGGCGTCGAGAATGTCGTGCGCCGCTTGCGTGAAAACCGCCGGGCAACGGTGCCGAGATCCGAGGTTCGCGTCGTGCTCGACGCCTTCCTCGAAGTGCGTACCGCCGTTGCCTATGCGACATTTGCGGTGCTGCTGGTCTTCCTCCCGATCCTGACGCTCCCCGGCATTGCCGGCCGCCTGTTCGGCCCGCTGGGCATCGCCTACATCTTCGCCGTGCTCGCCTCGCTCGCGGTCGCGCTTACGGTGACGCCGGCGCTCTCCATGCTGCTCCTCGTCGGGAAGACCGGCGAACGGCGCCTGCATGAACCGCCTGCGGTGCGGTGGTCTCGTCGCTACTACCAGGCCTTGCTGCGCCGTATCGGCCGTTACCCGAAGCTGGTGATGACGTCAGCCGCCGCTTTGACGATCGCCGGCGCGGCGATGCTGCCTTTCTTCGGCGGGACGTTCCTGCCGGATCTGCGGGAAGGCCATCTGATCCTGCACGTCTCCGCGATTCCCGGCACCTCGCTCGACGAATCGCTTCGCATCGGCAAGCTGATGACGGATACGCTGCTGAAAATCCCGGGTGTACGCCGGGTGGCGCAGCATGCCGGCCGGGCCGAAGCCGGCATCGACACGGTCGGTCCGCATTCCAGCGAGTTCGAGGTCGACCTGGAGCCGGGGCTCTCGGGCAAGGCACAATCCGCGGCAGAAGCGCGCATCAGAACCGCGCTTGCCGACTTCCCCGGGGTTTCCTTCTCGAGCAAGACCTACCTGACGGAACGCGTCGAGGAGACCGTCTCCGGCTTCAGCGCGGCGGTGGTGGTCAACATCTACGGACCCGATCTCGATGCGCTCGAGCGCGCGGCACGCGACGCCGCGCGAGAACTGGATGAAGTCGGCGGTGCCGCCGACGTCCAGCAACGAACCCCATCGGGTATGCCGCAGGTCAATGTGACGCTGCGCCCGACCGACCTGCAACGCTGGGGGCTCGATGCGGTCGAAGTGCTCGAACTGATTCGGACCGCCTATCAGGGCGACGTCGTCGGCCAGGGCTACGAAGGCAATGCCGTCTTCAATGTCATCGTGATCCTCGACGCGTACGACCGCGCCCGGCTCACCCAGATCGGTGACCTGCCGGTGCGCACGCCGAGCGGCGCCTACATTCAGCTGAAGCAGATCGCCGACGTCTACGAGACGTCGGGCCGCTATCAGATCCAGCATCTCAATGCGCAGCGCGTTCAGACCGTGACGGCCAACGTCAGCGGACGCGATCTCGAATCCTTCGTGGCCGCCGCCAAACGCAAGCTGGCTCGCGAGGTCACGCTGCCGCCCGGCGCCCGTGTGGAATTTGCCGGGGCGGCCGAGGCTCAGGCCCGGTCGCGGCACGATCTCATCGTCAACTCCTTGCTGGCCGGGACAGGCATCGTCGTTCTGCTCGCGATGGTGACCGGCCATTGGCGAAATTTGTTGCTGGTCCTGATCAACCTGCCGTTCGCCTTTGTCGGCGGCGTGTTCGCATTGGCGCTGACCGGCGGCCTGCTTTCACTGGGATCGATGGTCGGCTTCGTCACGCTGTTCGGAATCACGCTGCGCAACTCGATCCTCATGATCTCGCACTATGAGCACCTCGTGCTGGTCGACGGTCGTGTGTGGGGACTGGATACCGTGATCGAGGGCGCAGCCGATCGGCTCGTCCCGATCCTGATGACGTCGCTCGTGACCGGCCTCGGATTGCTGCCGCTGGCGATCGGCGCGGGAGAACCGGGACGCGAGATCGAGGGCCCGATGGCGATCGTGATCCTGGGGGGCCTGATGACCTCGATGGCGCTTAGTCTGCTGGTGCTGCCGACCCTCGCGCTTCGATATGCGCGCTTCAAGAGCCGCGCCTGAACACGTGCAAGGCGCGTGACGAGCTGGACCCGGTTTCGCTACACAAGCAGCGAACCGCGCGGACCAGGCATTGGCAGCGCGATCGGGCAATGACGGTTGAGCGATTTCTTGTTGGCGGGATCGCCGAAGCCGGTTCAGACCAGCTTTGCGCGCCGGCGCGGTCTGTTCGACAGGCGCCCGGGGATCGAAAGACCCGCCGACACTGCCACGGCCTCGACGGCGTATGCCATCGAAGCCGCGGCAGGTCGTCAGGTGATGTTACTTGCGCGCTGCGCAGGCGTACATGTTGATTTCCATGCCCACCGGCACTTCGACGATCTTCGGTGTTTTCCAGGCCATTTCCTTCTCCCAAGGTAAAGTTGGCGCAAGCCTCGCGCCGCGCGGCAAACTAAGACTGGCTTTTCCAGGGCGCAAGCTGGGCTGGTCGGAACCCGACTTCGCTGCTGGACATGCCGACACGGACGACGGCTCGCTGACGCCTGCCCGGCCTTGAGACGGCCGGGAAATCCCGACACTGATCTGTCAGGCATTTTCCGGCTGCCGGGCAGCGGCGCATCGATAAGCAAACCCGATTGCGCCGCGCCGGTCTTGCCCAAGAGCGAAATCGCAACTTTTTTTGTTATGCGCGGAATCCAGCATCGATATCCGGGATCCGCCCAGCCGGACTCGCCGGCAACGCGGCTATTTAAGCAGACGCAGCAGGGCCCGGCCGGCCCGCGACTTCAGCTCTTTCGCGTCCAGCGTTCCGTCACTGTCGGGATCGGCGGCCTTGAAGCGCTGCTCGACCACCGCGAGGTATTCGTCGAGCGTCAAGGTGCCGTCGTGATCCGGATCAGCCATCTTGAGTTCTTTCGCGGTGAGCCGTCCGTGCAACTCGCGCACGTCGAGCGTGCCGTCATGATCGGGATCGAGCTTCGCGAACAAATCGGCGGCAGCCTTCTTCGCTTCGGCAAGATCGACCGTGCCGTCATTGTCGGGGTCGAGCATCTTCAGCGCGTTGCGACTGCCGGATGCCGCCAAAGCGGGACCCGCGAGGGCGGCCATGGCCAAACTCAAAGCAAGCGATCGGCGCGAAATCATCATAGGTCTCCTTTGAGAGCCGCTCCTGCCGAAACTCCCGTCAAGACAAGAAACGGAGCCTGCCCTGCGTCGAACCCACCATAGCAGTTCCGACGAAGCTGCCTACCCGTCAAGGAGGCGGCAGACCGTGTCGGGTTTCGGGTGGAAAGCGATTGTCTCACGGATCATGTCTGGCATTCGGCAGATTGCATTGCACCGGGGATCAGCGAGGCGACCCATGAGCGAGATTGACAGGACCACATTGGGCTCACTCGTCGCACTGATCCTGATCGCGCCGGTGTCCGCGCAGAACGCGGCCCCCGCCCCGACAATGGATGCGGTCCAGCATCGCACCCTCACCGGCAAGGAGCGGCTCGGGCGCAAATGGACCGACGAGCAGCGCATCGACAACTGCAATGTGCCGCCGGACAAGCGCGGCACCAAGCCGCGGCCGAGTGCGTGTCCGCATGCGCCGTCAAGCTGATCGAACGCTTCGCACTGCGACATAGCGACGGTCCCGCCTGGTGTTGAGTATTCCACACGACGGTAAGCCACGGACGCATTTGCGAAAAACCTGACGAGCTCAACCAGCCTCCCGAGCTTGGCTGGGGTTCGTTCACGTTTTCGTATTGACCCGTTTTGGTTTCAGGCGGATGGTTCCGCCCGCAACGTCAGGAATAGGCGTGCAGAAAAAGGTTCATTGGGAGGATAGGATGAGACGCATTGCGCTGGCCGCAAGCCTCGTGATTCTTGCATCGTATGGTGCAAGCGCCCAGACCAACGAGCAGTTGGTCAAAGGGGCGACCGATACTTCGAACGTTCTCAATTATGGAATGGGTTACAATCTTCAGCGCTTTTCGACGCTGAACCAGATCAACAAGGACACCGTCAAGAATCTGGTGCCGGTCTGGAATTACAGTTTGAACGACGACCGCAGCGAGGAATCGCAGCCGCTCGTCTACCAGGGCGTCCTTTACGTCACGACGCACAACGCGACGATTGCGGTCGACGCCAAGACCGGCAAGCAGATCTGGAAGACCAAGGTCGAGTATCCCGCCGAGACACCGCGGATCGTCTGCTGCGGCATCATCAATCGCGGCGCCGCGCTGTATGACGGCAAGGTGTTCCGCACCACCCTCGACGCCAATGTGATCGCGCTCGATGCCAAGACCGGCAAGGAGCTGTGGCGCCAGAAGGCCGCCGACATCAAGGAAGGCTACTCGATGACGGTGGCGCCCTTGGTCGCCGACGGCGTCGTGATCACCGGCATCTCGGGCGCCGAATTCGGCACCCGCGGCTTCATCGACGGCTGGGATCCGGCCACCGGCAAGCAACTCTGGCGGACCTACTCGATCCCGACCCCGGACGAGCCCGGTGGCGACACCTGGAAGGGCGACACCTGGAAGCTGGGCGGCGGCTCGACCTGGATCACCGGCTCCTATGATGCCGAACTGAACACGGTGTATTGGGGCATCGGCAATCCGGGCCCGTTCAACTCGGCGGTGCGTCCCGGCGACAACCTCTACACCTGCTCGGTGCTCGCACTCGACCCGAAGACCGGCAAGATCAAGTGGCACTACCAGTTCTCGCCGAACAATCCGTTCGACTATGACTCGGTGGCCGAGATGGTCCTCGCCGACATGAACGTCGAGGGCAAGCCGACCAAGGTGCTGATGGATGCCAACCGCAATGGCTTCTTCTACGTGCTCGATCGCACCAACGGCAAGCTGCTCGCGGCCAATCCCTATGTGAACGTCAACTGGGCCACCGGCATCGACATGAAGACCGGCCGCCCGATCGAGACCGACGTCTCCAAGGATGCGCGTGACGGCAAGAAGGTCACGGTCTACCCATCGATCCTCGGCGGCAAGAACTGGGAGCCGATGTCGTTCAATCCGCAGACCGGCCTCGCCTATGCCAACACGCTCGCCTTCGGCGGCCACTACAAGGCCGAGCCGGTGACGTTCAAGCAGGGCGAATGGTATCTCGGCATGGACCTCACCGATCCCTGGGAATGGGGCACCGGACCGCGCGGCCATCTCAAGGCGATCGATCCGATGACCGGCAAAGCGAAGTGGGAAGCGCCGAGCGACATTCCGCGCTTCTCCGGCGTGCTCTCCACGGCCGGCGGCGTGGTGTTCTCCGGTCAGCTGACCGGCGAATTCGAGGCGTTCGACGCCGACACCGGCAAGAAGCTCTGGCAATTCCAGACCGGCTCGGGCATCGAAGGACAACCCATCACCTGGCAGCAGGACGGCGTGCAGTATGTCGCCGTCACCTCGGGCTATGGCGGCGTCTATTCGCTGTTCTCCGGCGACGAGCGGCTTGCCAAGGTGCCACCCGGCGGCTCGCTGTGGGTTTTCGCGGTCAAGAACTGAGCGCGGAGCACACGTGACTGAACGCGTATCCCTGTTGACGGCGGCGATCTTCGCCGCCGTCGCGGCGACCTTGATCATATTGATCCCGGCGGCCGCACAGCAACCCAGTGCAATCGACCTTGAGGGTCAGGCCGACCAGGGCAAGGTCATCTACGCCAAGAATTGCTCGCATTGCCATGGACCCAACATGGTCAATTCCGGAACCATCACGCCGGATTTGCGCGCATTTCCCGACGACAAGACGCGCTTCGTGACCACCGTGAAGCAAGGCAAGAACGGCAAGATGCCGCCCTGGCTCGACATCCTGAGCGAGCAGGAGATCGCCGACGTCTGGGCCTTCCTGGTGACCCGGAGGCCGCAATGAGAGCAATCCTCGCGGGCACAGCGGCAGCCCTGCTGCTTGCGATGACGGCGGCGGCACATGCCGGCGACGCGCCGCTCAAGGTGTGCCTCGACGAGGATCTGCCGCCGCTATCGGCGCATCATCGCGGCAAGCCGGATGCCGGCTTCGACGTCGCGCTCGCGCAAGCGGTTGCCGAGCGGCTCGGGCGGCCGCTCAAGATCCAGTGGTTCGAGAGCAAGCTCGACGAGGATTCGAGCCCGGCGCTCGAAGCCAACGCGCTGCTGTCGGACGGCCGCTGCGCGCTGGTCGGCGGCTACGCCCTCACCACCGACTCGCTGAAGGTGCCCGGCGTCACGACCGCCAAGCTGCCGGACTTCGACGGCGCGACGCGCGACGATCGCCGCCGGCGGATTCCGATCGGGGTGCTGGTGCCGAGCCAGCCCTACATCTATTCGCCGATGACCGTCGTGCTCGGGCCGAAAGCGAAACAGCGCAAGATCACCGATATCGGCGACCTCGCCGGCCTTCGCCTGACGATCGAAAGCGGCACGCTCGGCGATGCCATCCTGATGACGTTCGACAAGGGCAGGCTGATCGAGGACATCACCCACCTGGTTCCCGGCCGCAGCGACCTGCTGGGCGAACTCGAGCGCGGCGAATACGACGCCACGCTGCTCGACCTGCGCCGCTTCGACGCCTACCGCGCCGAGCATCCGGACACCAAGATCGCCGCCTCCGGCTATTACTATCCGATCGGCGCCAACCGCGGTTACGTCGCGCTCGACACCGACAAGGCGCTGCTGGAGGCCGTCAACAAGGCGCTCGCCGATCTGCAAGCCAAGGGCGCCATCGCCGAGCTCGGCAAGGCCGCCGGCCTCACCTGGCTCGCGCCGCGCGAGCCGATCGTCCTCGGCGATGTCTGGCTGAAGATCCTGAACCGGTGATGCCGGCGACTACCGCAGGTAGCTCGCCAGGTTCATGCTCTGGATCTTGGAGATCGCCGAATAGGACGCCGTCAGCTGGGCCTGATAGGTCGACAGCTGCGCCGTCACCGCGGCGACGTCGACGCTGGTGAGGTCCGTCGACAGGGTCTTGGCGAAGTTCTGGTAGTCGCTCTGGTCGGTGCTGCCGGTCTCGATCTGCGACGCCGCGGTCGAGAGCTTGGCCTGCACCGTCGACGTCGCATCCAGCGCGGTGCTGGCGAGGTCGAGCGCCTGCGAGATATCGCTCGACGACAGGCTCGAGCTGTTGCCGACATATTTCAACAGCCGCATGACCTGCTCGAACGCCGGATTATCCGCGGTGACGCCATAGGACACCGACTGGCTGTCGGAGACGCGCACGGTCGCGATCTCGCTGTCGCCCTTGTAGTAGCTGGTGTCCGATGTCGTCAGCGAGCCGGTGCCGGTGCCGAAGGTCGACATGTCCACCGGGGCGGTGTCGGTGCGGGCTCCGCTGAAGACGTATTCGCCGTCATACTGGGTGTTGAGCAGTCCCTGCATCTGCGCCATGGCCTGCTGGGCATAGTTGATCACCGATGCCGTCGCCGTGCTGCTCCCGGTGGTGGCCGCGCTGAGCTGGGTGCGCAGCTGGGTGATGATGTCGGTCACCGAGCCGACCGCCGAATACATCGCCTGCACCTTGTTGTCGGCGAGATTGGCGGCGTCGATATAGGACTGGGCGCGCGTCACCGAGACCTGCAGATTGATCACGCGCCCGGCGCCGGATCCGTAGCCGCCGAAATCCTCCGATTGCATCCCGGAAGATTCCTGCACCTGCTCGTTGGCCATCGCCGCCTGCAGCCGCAGCGCGCTCGTGATCATCTGGTCCGACTGCGCGAAGGTGGCAACACGCATCAACATGACGACGGTCTCACACTCAGCTTGCGGTCATCGCGGTCATCAGCGCCGAGAACATGGCGTTGATGGCCGTGATGATCTGGGACGCGGCGGCGTATTTGTTCTGCAAGGCACTTAGATTGGCGCTTTCCTGGTCGATGTTGACGCCGGATTGCGACGACAGCGAATTCGCATAGGTCGACTGCGCCGTCTGCTTGGCCGTGTAGGTCGACGACGCCTGGGTCGCCTTGCCGGCGACGTTGGCGACGATCGCAGCCGCATAGTCGGTGAACGAGCCGGTGGTGGCGCCGAGCCCGCCCGCCATCGCGAAATTGGTCGATCCCGTCAGGGCGCTCGAGAGCGCGTTGATCACCGTCGCCGAGCCGGGCGACAGCACCGAGTTTCCGGTCGTCAGCGTCGATGACGCACCGAGCGTCGCGGTCGGCAGCGCCGACGTGCCGTTGAGGATGTCGCTGCGCACCGCGATATCGGAGGCGCTGGTCCCGGTGATCAGGTCGTTGAGCCCGAAATAGTCCGAAAATCCCTCGGCTGGACTGCCGACCGAGCTCGTCATCTCGTTGATGGCGACGCCGTAACCGGAGCCGTTCGCCGAGATCGTCAAATGTCCGTTGGCATCGAGCGAAGCCGTGACGCCGGGCACCTTGCTGTTGATATCGTTGACGAGCGCGCTGACCGTGGTATCGGACGCGAGATCGAGATCCTTGTAGGACACCAGATTGCCGCTCTTGTCCGTAACCGCAATCCGCACCGTGCCAGTCGCCGACAACGGCGTCGAATTGCTCACGGTCGCGGTTCCGGTCAAGGTCGCCGGCGGCGGCAACGATGTGCCCTGGTTGGAGACGGCGTTGACGGTCGCGGTCAGCTGCTGAGCGAGCTCGTCGAGCTGCGACTGCGCGGCCGGCAGCGTCTGGTCGCGCAACGTGATCAGTGCACTGACCTTGCCGGACGTGATCTGCGAGGTGATGTCGACCCCGTTGACGGTGATCGCGCTGAAGCCGCTCGTCGCCGATCCCGCGGCGTAGGTCGTCGCCGCCGTGACACTGGACGCCGGCGTGTAGCTCAATGGATGCGCCGTGCTGTCGACCAGGGCCTGTCCCGAGCCGGTATAGACCTGCACGTCGCCGCTCGAGTTGGTGAAGTAGCTCACGTTCATTTGCGATGCGAGGTCCTGCAACGCGCTGTTGCGCTGGTCCTCGAGATCGGCGGTCGGCTGGCCTGCGGCGGCTTCCTGCTTGATCTGCTTGTTGAGGTCCGAGATCTGCTGCAGATCGGAATTGATGTCGGTGACCGACGACGCGATGTCCTGGTCGGCGTTGGAGCGCAGCTTCTGGATCCCGCTCGAGGTCTGCTGCAGCTGGTCGGTGACCGCGTTCAGCGCACTGACGGCGTTCGCCTGCAACGACGCGCTGCTCGGCGTGCTCGCCAGCGACGACAACGCCGACTCGAAAGCCGCGATCGTGTTCGCCAGCGAGGTGCCTGTCGTCGAGCTGTCCGAGCTCGAGGTCGAGCCATAGAGCTGCTGAAGCTCGGTCAGATAGTTGTTGTTGGTGTCGGCGGCACCGAGATCGGAATCGGCGCTGACCAGAGACTTCAGCAGCAGCTTGTCGACCGAGCTGGTAATCCCCGTGATCGTGACGCCGGTGCCGACACCAGCGGTAACGCTGCTGCTCTGGTTTGCGGTCTTCTCGGTATAGCCCTTGGTGTCGGCATTGGAGATGTTGGCCGAGGCTATGCTGATCTGCACCTGCGTGGCTGACAGCCCGCTGAATGCGATGCTTCGTGCGATATCGAGCGACGACACGGCCTACTCCCTCCGGCGCTGGCCCGATCAGGCCCGCACGTTGGTGCCATAGGACATCGCGGGCGTAACGCGACGGCCGCCGGCCCCATAAGGCGATACGTTGGCGATCTGCTCGCGGATCGCCTGCATGATCGCCTCGATCCGGCGGTTGCTGGCATCGATCGCCGCGCGCAGCCGCATCACGTTCTCGTCCATTGCGACCCTAAGCTTCAGGATCCGGTCCATCAGCTGCTCGCGCAGCGCGCGGTCCTGGACGTTGAGATTGGCGGCCTTGCCGACCGCCTCGGCCACGCACTGCTCGAACAGGATGGCGAGGCGGTTCTTCTCATCGACCTGCTTCAGCCGCGAGGCCGGCAGGCCCTTGGCGAGCTCGACGTTCTCCTCGTTCACGATCGCGATCAGATTGTCGATCAATGCGATCAACGACCTGGCGCGTTCGTCATTGCCCGCGGGATTGATCTTGATGTTGCGTTCCGGTGTCATGTCATCACTCCCGTTCAAGCTAGTGTCCGCGGCGCAGGTCGCGAACCGATTGTGCGCTGCGCCCGTATGCGGCGATCGCGGTTATCCGGGCGGTGGCCCGGTTGAATTCCTGGTCGAGCCGCGCGCATTCGCGCATCAGCAAGTCGCGCAATGTTCCGATATCGTCGAGCAAAGCGATGAGCTGCGCCCGGTCGTTCGGCTGGACCGCAGCGGCCTTCGCCTTCAGCCGCCGAAGCCTGACCAGCAGGCGGTCATTGTTGTTGTCGGTCATCATCGCGACACCGCGGAGATCAGCGTATCGAACATCTTGTCGACGGTGGTGATCACCTGCGACGCCGCCGAATAGGCCTGCTGCGCCGAGATCATGTTGGAGAACTGGCCGCTGGTGTCGGTGGTGCTCGATTCCAGCTCGCTGCCGTAGATCGTCCCGGCGCCGTTGCTGCCCGAGGTCTGCAGCGTGGCGTTGCCGGAGGCCGCCGTCGCGGAATACATGCCGTCGCTGGCCGCGCTCAATCCGTTAGGGTCGCTGAAGGTCGCAACCGCAATCTTGTAGATCGCGATGGTCTGACCGTTGGAGTAGGTGGCGTCGACCACGCCGCCCTTTCCGATCGCGATGCTGCTCAGCTTGCCGTACGGCAGACCGTCCGAGGTGATGCTGGTGAGATCGACGGCTGGCGTGGTCTGGCCCGACGAATACTGTGTGAGGCCATCGGTCTTGCCGGCCGTACCGAGATTGAGCGTGATGGCGGTACCGTTGGCGGTGGAGCTGTCGGCTGCGCCGTCCTTCCATCCGGTGATCGAGATGGTCGGCGGGCTCGGGTTTGTCGAGGCGAGCGAGCCGTCGGCATTGAAGGTGATATCCACCGTATCAGTGATCGCGTTGGCACTTGCCGTGGTGGAGTCCGACGCGAGCTTGGGCTGCTCGAAGCTGGCCTGCCAGGTATTGTCGGCGGTCTTCTTCCAGTCGATCTGGATCGTGCTCGCCGTACCCAGCGAATCGTAGACCGTCATCGAGCTGTTGAAGGTCGCGCCGACGGCGGCATCGGCCGGCAGGTTCGCCGCGACCGTGGTCTTGGTGGTGGCGCTGCCGCTGGTGGAGGCCACCTGGGTATTGATCGGCCCAAGGCTCGCGGCAGAGGCATTGCCGATGATGTTGCCGTCGGCGTCGGTACGCCAGCCTTCGAGGTAATTGCCGTTGTTGACGAGGTAACCCAGATTGTCGGTGGTGAACGCACCGTTGCGCGTATAGGAAGTCGTGCCGCCGGTCGTCGCGTTGGTGGTGACAAAGAAGCCGCTGCCCTGGATCGCAACGTCGGTGGCGTTGGTCGTCGCGGCCAGCAAGCCCTGCTGGGTGATATTGGCGCGGCCGGACACCGTGACGCCGCCGGACGTGTACGAGGTGGCGCTGTTCGACGCCGTCACCAGATCCTCGAACATCGCCGACGTGGTCTTGTAACCGGTGGTGTCGGCGTTGGAGATGTTGTCGGAAATCATTGCCAGCGACTGGCTCTGCGCATTGAGCGCCGAGATCGCCGAGGAAAGTGCACCAGTGAGACTCATGATAATACTCCGGAAGCAATCAGGACGTGACGCCGATGATGTTGGCGGCGCTGACCGAGACGCCGTTCACGAGCAGCGACGGCGTCGAGCCGGAGGCATCGATCCCGGTCACCGTTCCCGTCATCGTGGTGTAGCTGAGCAGCGAATTGCCGGCGGAGTCGGTCGCGGTCACCTGGATGGTGTACTGGCCGCCATTGCTGAGCTGCGTGCCGTTCGTGGTCTGGCCGTTCCAGGTGAAGCTGTTGGAGCCGGCGTTTCCGGTCCCCTTGCCGCTCCATACCGTGTTGCCCGAGGAGTCCTGGATCGTGATCGCGACGTTGGACGCGGCCGAGGTCAGCGAGTAGCCGAACGTCGCCGAGCCGTTGGTCAGCTCCGCCGTATTCGTCTTCGCCTCGACGGTGTGACCGATGTAGTTGACCGAGTTGAGCGTCACGAGGCTCGAGAACGAGCTCGCCAGCGACGTCATGCTGGCGTTGGTCGACTGCTGCTCGGTGAAGTTGGCGTAGGAGGTGAGCTGATTGATGAAGTCGGTCGTGCTGGTGGCATTCAGCGGGTCCTGGTTCTGCAGCTCGCTGACCAGCAAATTGAGGAAATCGGTCGAGCTCATTCCCATCGACGCGGTCGACGATGAGCTCGACGATGAACTCGAGGCGGCGGAGGTTGCAGCAGAGGTTGCCGAGGAAACGGTCATGACAAGGCTCTCTTCGTCGCGGGTCAGTGCGACGGAACGCGTTGGAACATTGGGGTCGTGAAGTCGTTCGCAGATAAAACGGATGACGCGCCGAATTCAGGCGCGGATTCATCTCGGTGGAATCACTTGATTAATCGGCAGAATTTGCCGATCGGCCAACGGCCATAAGGCGCTCCTCAGAGCTCGCAAAGGGTCGCCAGCGACCCGCCACGGAAACGCGCGGCGTCGTCATCGGGCAAACGCAGAGAGCCTAGAGCGAAAGGTTGATCGGCAGATCCGGCTCGCCGAACAGCAATGCCGGCGGCGTCAGCGCGGGCAACAGGCACAGCGCCAGCAACAGCGCGGGCAGCACCTTGCCTTGCGGCGCGGATTCGCCCGCAGCTTGCGCATCGTTTGGCTGGTCTTCGGGCGCAGCCGGCTCCGAAGCCGGCTCGGGAGGCGCCTGTTGGGGCAGTTTCGCCGCTGCGGCCGTGATGCGGTCGACAAGCCCCTTGGGTGCGCGAACCGGCGGTGCCGCAAGGGCCCGCCGCACCGCGCTGGCCTCTTCATAGAGCGTCCGCGCCTCGGCCGAGGAGGCCAGCAGTTGGACGGCGGCAAGACGCTGATCATCGGGCCAGCGGGACAGATCCTCCCCCAGCCGGTCGATCAGGTCTTCGAATGTCGCAACGTCCATCCCGCGCGCAGATCCAGCCTCGTCGCCAAGGCTGTCATAAAGCATTCGCGGGACGGCGGAAATCAATTTCCGCCGCCGGTCCGTCAGGTCCAGCATGGTGCTCACCGGGCGGCCTTTTTCCCCAACAGGACGCCCGCCCTGGCGCCCTGCCCCCTCCCGGCGAAACCGGTTCGCCGGCCGATTCGCCCGCTCAGCGGCCGGCGGCCGATTCGAGCGTCTTGTCGAGCGTCTTGGCCTTGGCCGCCTTGCCGGCGGTCGCCTCGACATATGTCCAGGCGTCGCGAAGCTCAGTCAGGCTGGCGATGATGCGCCGGAAATTCTCCCTGGCGTGCGGCCGGCCGTAGGAGCGCAGGCATGCCATGATCAGGGCATTGTAGGTCCGGAACAGGCGATCGGCCATCGCGCCGCCGCGGGTGACGTCGAGATGGTGGCTCAGTCCGCGCAGGATCGCGGTCGCCCGCGTCAGATAGGCGTGCCCTTCCTCGAAGCGCTTCGCCTCGTGCGCATCCAGCGCCTTCTGCAGGAAGGTGATGGCGCCATCGCACAGCATCACCACCGCCTTCAACGGCGGCACCGCCACCGCGGCGGATCGATAGGCATTGTTGGCGAGGTAGGCCGTGGCATTCTGGGTCATTATTTACTCGATGATGCGTTCAGGAGGGCACTCAGGTAGCCCAGCGTGTTGTTCGCGCTTTCGATGGCGGCCTGATAGTTGGCGTATTGAAGCTGCAGCTGCGCCTTGAACGTCGCTGCATTGCTCTGAATGTCATTGACCTGGGATTGCAGCTCGGTGTCGCGCGACTGCAAATTGGTGATCAAGGTTTGCAGCTGACCGCTGGTCCCGGAATTGGTCTGCGCGAGTTGATAGATCTGCGTCGCAAGACCGGAGGTCGACGACACGGTGATCGATTGCGAGGTCGAGCCGGTATAGGTGAATGCCATGCCGGCATAGATCGTGCCCGCGTTGCCGATAATGGAGTTGCCGACAATCGAAAAGCCGGAGCTGTCGCCGCCGACCGAGGCCCCGCTCAGCGTGCCGGTCGAATCCACGGTCACGTCGAGCGTGAAGGATTGCGGGGACGTGCCGGTATTGACCACGCTGAGCTGGCTGGACGAGGTGGTGGTCTGCGCCGACAGCAGTTTGGTCACACCGGCCAGATTTTGCGTCAGCACCGTCGACAGCGTACCCGTATCGAGCTGCAGCTCGTTGTTCTCGTTGAAGGACAGGCCGAGATCGGCCATCGTCATGCCGTTCACGGTCCCGCTCAGCACCTGCTGGAGCTGGGTCATGATATCGCGCATCGTGCTGTCGCCGAACAGCACTGCGGTCGATGCGGCGGTGCCGTCGGAATTCTGCGCGGACTGCGCGATCACCTGATCGCGAAACGCGTTGTAGTTGGTGACGAAGGTCTGCAACGCACTCGTGATCTGGCTGGTGTCGGTCTGGATGCTGATGTTCAGGCTGGTGCCGCTCGGCGTCGGCTGCAGCAGGTCGAAGGTGACGCCGGTCAGAACGTCGGAGATATCGTTGGTATTGCGGGTGAGCGCGATGCCATCGAGCGTGAACTGCGCGGACTGCGACTTCTGCAGCACGTCGGTGAAGGCCCCCGACGTGTCGGTGACGCCGAGCTTGTTCAGGATATCGTCGCCCGACGTCGACGAATAGGTGATGTCGGCAGCGTCCTGGGTCCCGGTCAGCACCATCTCGTAGGACCCGCTCGAGACCTGGACGATCGAGGCCTGGACATTGGTGGTCGAGGTCTGCGCATTGATGGTGTCGACGACATCCTGCATCGACATGCCGCTGGTAATCGAGATCGCCGTGCTGGTGCCGCCGGCCAAGCCGAGCGAGAACGTGCCGGCGAGGCCCAGCGCCGTCGACGAGCTCGACTGCGTGGAGCCGATCACTTTCTGCGCGGTCGCCAGCTGGCTGATCTGGAGCGTATGATCGCCGGTCGCCGAGCCGCTGTTGACGCTCAAGTTGAGCGCCGAGGAGGCGCTGACGTCGCCGGTCGACGAAATCGTCGCCGAGCGCGTGGCAAATGCGTTGGTCGCGATCGAATTGATGATCGAGGTGCTGAGCGACGACAGCCCGGTGGCCAGCGTCGACAATTCCGTCTGCAGCGATTGGTAGGCGGTGATCTTGGCCTGGTTGGCGGTGATCGACGTCGTGATCGTGGTCGCCTGCGTGAGCTTGGCGTTGACCTCGGCTTCGATCAGGGCATCCCAATCGATACTGGTCGAATTGGTCGTGCCGGTGGTTGTCACCGTGCTGGCAGAACTGGGCGACGTCGTGCTGGATGTGCTGCTCGAGGTGGCGCTGCTAACCGTCATGTCGACACTTCCGCCGCAATAGGAATCGGGCCGGCATCATGCCGGCCCGATCTGTCTGTCGAATTAGCCGAGCAGCTTCAGCAGGTACTGCGGCATCTGGTTCGCCGCCGTTTCCGCCGAAACCGCGGCCTGGGTCTTCACTTCGGCCGAGGACAGCGTCGCCTGCTCGGCGGCGATATCGACGTCCTTGATCGCCGAGTTGGCGGACTGCAGGTTCTGGGTCTGGGTCGAGATCGAGTCGGCGCTGAAGTTGAAGCGCGATTCCTGGGCACCGATCTCGGCGCGGGCGGACGACACGGTGTCGATCGCGCTGTCGAGCGCCGACATCGCGCTGGTGGCGGTCGAGAGGCTCGAGACGTCGAGCGAGGTGACGCCGAGCGAGGACGCCGTCAGGCTGGTCAAGGTGATCGTGATGGTGTCGGCCGAGGTCGAGCCGACCAGCACCGAGACGCCCGAGGAGAACACGCTCGAACCGTCGAGCAAGCTCTGGCTGCTGTAGCGGGTGCCGCTGGCGATCGAGTCGATTTCGCCCTTGAGCTGCGTGAATTCCGAGTTGATGTAGGCGCGGCTGGAGTCAGCCACGGTGCCGGACGCGGACTCCGAAGCCAGCGACTTCATGCGGGCCAGGATGTCCGAGATGTTGGAGGCGCCGCCGTCGGCGGTCTGCAGGATCGAGGTCGCCTGCGCCGCGTTGGTGGCGGCCTGCTGCAGCGTCGTGATGTCGGAAGAGATGCGGGTCGAGATCGCGAGGCCGGCGGCGTCGTCGGAAGCCGAGGTGATGCGCGAGCCGCTCGACAGCTTCGACAGCGCGCTGGTTTCCTGCTGCGAGTTGATGTTGAGGTAACGGACCGCGGAGTTCGCGGCGGTGTTGGTGGAAATTGCGGGCATGAGTAGCTCCTGTGATGATGGGGCATGGCATGCCGCATCGGGAAGAAGAGAGGTGACGCGGATCCAGCCCCCGTCCGCCCGATCAAACGGGTCGGCCGCCGGTGGTCAGGCGCGAAATCTTCAGAAGCCGAAATTTATGGTTAGCAGTCGGTAAACGCGCCGCGCAGGTCCCGCTCGTGCCGCTTGAGCATCTCGCGCAGCTGTTGCCGCCCGCGCTTCAAGAGCGATTCGACCGCCGCGACGGTCGTGTCCATCACGTCGGCGATCTCGCCGTTGCTCATGTTCTCGTGGTAGGAGAGGATCACCGCGACGCGCTGCTGCTCCGGCAGGCGCTGCATCGCGAGCTCCAGAAGATTGCCGATTTCGTTGCGCTCGATGACGGTCGAGGCGTCGAGCTGCGTGTCGGCGACCTCGGGCACGACATCGACGTTCTCGGTGCGCGGCTTGCGGCGCAGATCGATGCAACGGTTGCTGACGACGCGATAGAGCCAGGTCGAGAACTTGGCACGGCCGTGCTGCCAGCGGCCGCGATGCGTCCACACCTTGAGCATCGTGTCCTGCACCACGTCTTCGGCGTCGGCCGCGTTACCGACGATGCGCAGCGCGATCGCGTAGGCGCGATCGACATGGCGTTCGACCAGAGCACGAAACGCCGCCTCGTCGCCGGCGGCGAGGCGGTCGAGCAGTTCCTTGTCCTCGTCCTGGATCTCGACGGTGTCGAGCGGGCCCGCATCGGCAACCGTGGGGACGTTGCTCCAGGGAGCCGCCGCTTCGACCGGCGCAGCCGCGACCGTCGTGGCCTCCACCTCGACCGCTGCCATCACATCAAGCGCGTAACTCATCCGCCGCTCTCCAACCAACGCCGCTGGCACACATCCCATGCGGCTTCTGAGCGTTGAACGGAGGCGCCAGGCAAACCAGGCGAACTTTTTTCGTTATTTTTCAAGCGCTTAGCTGGATCTTTTTGCCGACCGCCCGGCAAAAGCTGCCGCCGCGCGAAGGCGCAACCGGCAATTCTACGGAAAATGGAGCAGTCGTTCAGCATCGCCTCGCATGCCCGCGGAAAAGTTCGTCGCGCCGGAAAACGCTGTTGTCACATCAACTAACGCCACGCGAACACGTGCATGCGCGGAGCATGCGAGTGATCCATTGCCGTTGGTCGCCATCTTGCATTCGACGATTGCGACTAGGCAATTTTTTCCGAATCACCATTTCGACGTTATCGGATTTTTTGAATCTGTCAGTCGCGAAGCGCGCGTTTTCGAATCCCGCATCAACTTTTTTGAACCGACGCGCCTGATTTGTCTCATGCACGCGTTCAACGCATGAGGACTGGCGGGAATTTTGCGCATGACGATCATGACGGTCGACGCGACGCGTCGGGCGCAGAATGTTTCTGCATGTTCATTCGATGTTTTCGATACATTTCTGCTGCGCGCCTGCACGGCGCCAGATGGCGTATTTGAAAGGGTTTTTCAGCTTTCTCGCATTGCTGAAAAATTTCCGAATATGTCCGTCAGTTTCGTTCAGCATCGAATCCAGGCTGAGGCGCGCGCGCGCAAGCTCGCGCTGGAGCGCAACGGCTCCACTGAAGTGCGCATCGCCGATATCTATAAGTACTTTCCGTTCAGGCTGTTCGGCCTGAAGCGCGACGCATTGCAGGATCTCGCGCGAATCGAATTCCAAGCCGAGCTCGAGCTGTGCCGCGCCAATCCGGAAATGCTCGAGCAATATCTAGACATGAAGTGCGGCGGCTTTCGCGTCGGCTTCATCTCCGACACCTACTGGAGCACCGAGCAGCTTTCGCAACTGCTGCGCAGCTGCAGTCCCGGGCTGAGCTGGGATTTCCTCTACGCATCCTGCGATCACGGCAGCAGCAAGAGCGAAGCGCTGTTCGAGGCCTATCTCGCCGAGCAAGGCGTCGATGCGGCGAGCTCGTTTCATGTCGGCGACAATCACGACGCTGATATCAAGGGCGCGCGCCGTCACGGCATTCGCCCGCGCTACTATCCGCAGGCCAGCGCGGCGCTGGCCTCGAAGTTTCAGCGCGAAACAGCGATGTACGAACTGCTGTGTCCCGATCAGCCGTCGCGACTCGATCGCGGCGCCCGTACGCTGCGGCGTGCGGTGGCGGCGCGGAGCGCTGAGCATTCGCCAGCCTTCAGCCTCGGCGTGACCGTGCTCGGCCCCGTCATGGCGGCGTTCGACGCCTTCATCGAGGCCCGGCGTGCGGCGCTGGTGCGCGCGGGCGCGCGCGTGGCGATCGGATTCCTCGGCCGCGACGGTCTGCTGCCGCATCGCGTCTGGCAGGCCAGCCATGGCGAGAGCCAGGCAGGCCATGGCGAGAGCCAGGCCGGCCATGGCGAGACCGGCGCCTATATCGAGATCAATCGCCGTGTCAGCCTGGTCGGATCCGCCGATACGCTCGAGCCGCTGATCGAGCTGCTGAGCCGTGTCGTCAAGATCGACGCGCCGACCTTTGTCGATATCGTCAAGGTGCAGCCGCCTGCGGTGATGAATTTCTTTGCCCGGTATCCGGACGGCATTGCGAGCGGTCGCGAACTCGCCGACGCCCTGCCCGATCTGATGGACCCGCGCGAGATCACCGATATCGCGGCCGGCGTGCGCGACCGCCTGCTCACCTATTTGCGCGCCCGGATCCCGGACTTCGATCACTGTACCGACCTGATCCTGGTCGATCTCGGTTATTCGGCGAGCGTGCAGAAGTCGCTGCGGCGCATCTTCGATCGCGAGGGCATTCGCATCCGCCTGCACGGCGCCTATCTGCTGACGCTTGACGACGCCTTCGACGATATCGCCGATGACGACAGCGCGGAAGGCCTGATCTCCGATCGCATCGTCACGCCGCACGTCAAGCGCATGCTGATCCGCAACGTCGCATTGCTGGAGCAGCTCTGCTGTTCGGCGGAGGGATCGGCGCGCGACTATCGCGGCGGCGAGGTGCTGCGCGAGGGCGATCAGCGCCCCGCCGCCCAGCTCGCACTGGCGACCGAGGTGCAGTCCGGGACGATCGCCTATGCATCGCGCGCCCGCGAGCTGGCGCCGCGCTATGCATTGCAGCCCGACGCGGACCCGATAGTCGCCGCGCGTTGGGCCGCCGCGGTGCTCGGGCGCCTGCTGCTGCTGCCCGACGATGACGAACTGGTGCTGCTCGGCGGCATCAAGCATGACGTCAATCTCGGCACCCAGGCGCTCGCGCCGCTGCTCGATGCCGACTTCATCAATGATAGCATCAGCGCCCGCGGCCTCGTGGCCGCCTGCACGGCGCCGGCGCCGCCGATGTGGCTGGCCGGCAGCTTTGCCGCGTTGTCACCGTCGCACGCCTATCTCTACACGCTGTTCGGCGCCAATCGCCTGCCCGCCAACGTGTTCGGCGAGTCGCACTGCGGGACCTTGCAGGTCGGCCTGTTCGGGCGGGACGGCCAGGCGTCGCTGGAGGCGATCACCGTCTATCATACCGGGCTCGGTGATCTTCGGCTGCGGATCCCACTGTCGCGCCGCATGGCGGTTGCGACCATCGCGCTGCCGTTGCCGAAACTTGCCCGCAACGGGCTGCTTCACGGCATCACCGTCCAGTACGGTGAAAGCGCGGCGAAAGCTGCGGCCAGTCCGAACCTGACGGCGATCGCCGGGGAACGGCTCACCGATGCCGGCATCGAGCGGACCGGCCGTCAGTTCCGCGCCACCAGCGAAGACGGCATGCTGCTGATCCCGGTCGACGGCTTCGAGGACGACGTTGCGATCTACACGATCGCGCTGACCGCCCTCGACCATGACCGCATCCTCGCGGTCGAGACCCGTGACGGCAACCGAGCCCCCTCGGCCACGCTGTCCTGGCGCGCGGGTAACGGCGCGCCGCCAACCAACGGCAGCTGATTTGTCCGCCTGATCTGGCCGCCCCGCCCGTAGAAGGTTAACGAGGGGTAGTGCGGGCATGATTTCGGCTGACACGGCGCAAGCGGACGGCTTGCAGACGAATTTCGACCAATTGCTGGCGGCGAACGGCATCCGGATGAGCGCGGCGCAGCGCCGGCGGCTGGCATGGCTGTCCGAGCGGCTCGGGCGTGTGTCGATCCACCAGGCCGGCTCGGTGCCGGCGCGGGATGACGGCGTCATCATCGTCGTCGAGCCGCCGAGCGGCCCCGCCGCCGAGATGCTCTACCGGTCGCTTCGCGCCGACAGCGCGGTCGTCATTCCGTTCGGCGAGAACCCGGCGTTCGATTTCCTGAAATCCAAGCTGACCGACTTCGGCACCGTCGGACCAAGCTACGATGGCCCGCACGAGATGTGGTGGGGCGGCCTCAACTGGCGTCTGATCGCGCCCGAGGCAGGCGCAAGCTCCGAGGCCCCGCTGCGCGTGGTCACCTGCTATCCGCGCGCCCTGGGCGACGATCATGCCCGCGCGCTGCGCGAGAAGCTTGCCGAATTCCAGATCGCGAGCGAGATCGTGCCGATCGACACCGCGGACGGCGCGCACATAAGCGCATCCGACAAGTCCGCCTTCATGCTGCGGGTGTGGGAGGCGCACGACGAGCCGCTGCTCTTCATCGAAGCCGATGCAACACTCAGCGAGCCGCCGCTGCTGCCGTCCCACCTCGCTTGCGACGTCGCGCTCCACAAATGGAACCGGTGGGAGATGTCGGCGCGCACCCTCTATCTCGGCCGCTCGCCTGCCGCCGAAGCGCTGCTGCGCACCTGGCACCGCATCGCGACCGCCTATCCCGCGGTGTGGGACGGCTACCTGCTCGACCAGGCCTGGAGCCTGACGTCGTCGCAGATGGCGCTCGACACCGCCTGGCTGCCGCGCTCATACCACGCACCGGCCGAGGACGCCGGCACGCCCCGCCATACCACGATCGTTCACAACCTGCCGACCGACAACAGCGATCTCGGTCCCGACGCCGAATTCGGCGTCGCGCTGCGGCCCGCGCGGCGCGCCAGCCGCAGCGGCGGCCGCGATGCCATGATCGTGGTCACGTCGCAGGCGGCCTCGAACGATGCGATCACCGTGATCATGCGCGATATCGCGACCAGCGACGCGCGCGAGATGGCCGCCAGCATCGAGGCCGTCACCGGCGCATTCGCCGCCGATTGCGGCGGCTTCGGCCGGCTCGAACTCGCGCTCTGCCCCTGGCAGGACGACATCCGCGCGGCGAAATCGGCAGCCAAGAGCGCCAACAACCGGATCATCGAGATCGCGCCGTGGCAGACGCTGCCGACCGATCTGTTCCGCACCGTAGGCCAATCCCGCGATGCCGGCAGCGTCGTCATCATGGCCGGGCAGCGCGGCTGACGGACGGAAAGAACGAACAAGAGAAGGACACCCGCATCATGAAGACCATCATCCTTCTCACCGGCGTCGCCGACCAGCAATTCGCGCTCACCGAACTGTTGAAGGCGCACAACCCGGCGCTGTCGTTCCGCTGCGCGGTGACGGCTGAGGAACTGGCCGCGATCGAGCCCGAGGTGTTGCGCGAAGCCCGGCTGCTCGCCTTCACCACCAGCGTCATCGTGCCGGAGAGCATTCTGACGGCGCTCGGCCACGGCGCCTATAATTTTCACCCCGGCCCGCCGCAATATCCCGGCTGGGCGCCGGCGCATTTCGCGCTCTATGACGGCGCGCGCAGCTTCGGCGCGACGGCCCATGTGATGGCCGCGCGCGTCGATTCCGGTCCCGTCGTCGGGGTCGAGTCCTTCATCATTCCCGACAAGATCGGCGTGCGCGGGCTTGAGCAGATCGCCTATGTGCGGCTGGCCCATCTGTTCTGGCGGATGTCGCGCGATCTCGCCTGCAATCCGGCGCCGCTGGCCGAGCTGGAGATCGCTTGGTGCGGCGTCAAAAGTACAAGGCAGATGTACCGCGACATGTGCGAGCTTCCCGCCGGCATCAGCCCCGGTGAGCTGGCACGCCGGATCCGCGCCTTCCACGACGATTTCCGCGGCATCCCGCTGACCGTCTCCGTGCACGGCATCCGCTTCCAGCTCGCGACGACGACGACACAGACGCCCGAGGCGCCCCAAGTGATCGCGCCGCCGCTCGCCGCGGCTTCCTGACCACGCCACCAAATCGGCTCACGAGCCGGGTGTCCATTTCCAGACGATATCGGAAACATTGATCGGCTTTGGGATCAGCCCGATCGCCTTGAAGCGGTCGGCAATCGCCTGCTGGCTCCTGATGATCTCGGCGTCGACCGGCACCACCTGGTAGTTCGAGCGCGCGACGAAGCGCCTGACCGCCTCGATGTCGACGCCGGTGGCCTCGGCCTGCGCACGAGCCACCTCCTCGCGGTGATCGGCGGCCCATTTTCCTTCGGCGGCAAAGATGGAGTTCAGCTTCGCGACGATGGATGGATACTTCGCAACAAAGTCCGATCCCGCGATGTAGAACGCGTTCGGCTTGTGCACGTCCTTGTCGAAGGCGATCACGCGGACCTTGTCCTTGATCTCCGCCAGCGCCAGATAGGGATCCCAGATCGACCATGCGTCGACGATGCCCCGGGAGAACGCGACGGTCGCGTCCGCCGGCGCCAGCGGCGTCGGCGTGATGTCGCTCCAGGACAGGCCGGCCTTGTCGAGCGCGGCGACGAGCAGATTGTGCGCGCTCGAGCCCTTGCCGAACGCAACGCGCTTGCCCTTGAGATCGGCGAGCGTCCGGATCGGGGAGTCCGCCGGCACGATGATCGCCTGGTTGCTGCCATCAGAGGTCACCGCCGCCACGTACGCGATCTTGGCCGCGCCGGCCTGCGCGAAGATCGGCGGCGTATCGCCGACGAACCCGAAATCGACGCTGCCGACATTGATCGCCTCGAGCAGCGGCGGCCCGAACTGGAAGTCGATCCACTTCACCTCGATGCCGAGCGGCTTGAAGGCGTCCTCGACGGTGTGACGCTGGCGGACGGCCGGAAACAAGCCGCCTTTCTGCGTGCCGATGCGGATCTCGGCCGGCTTGTCTTCGGCCCGGGCCGGCGCGACGGCGAATGCGGACAATGCCAGCGCGGCCGCAAGAATGGTACGTCTTGTCGTCATGACAGTCCTTTCAAAGGTTGTCTTTCAGATATTGCGTGAGTTCGATGACGGCTGGCCGCGCGCCTGGCGGCGCTGCAAATGCGCCCTCACCGCGCGCTCCGCGGCGCGGGCGGAGCCGAAATGCCCGCCGTCGAGGCCATCGAAGGCGCGGTCCGAAGAGAAGAAGCAGAAGCCGCTGTTATCGCCGACGACGATACCCGCGGTGCGATCCGATACTTCGATGACGTAAGCTTGGGATGTTTGCGCTTGGGACATGCGTGCTCCATCGCCGAATGACGGCGTCCTGTCTGATTGTCGGGTGCTTTGGATTTGTCGAAGCGATTAACAACAGACGCCGGTCGCCGCCGAGACGCAGCGGTGCTGCATGCGGCGTCGCATGTCGCACATCAAGCTGCGGTGGATATGTCTCATTGCGGTGACCTTGGACAACACGGATATCGCGCATCAATATCCGGCCGAACCGCGCGGCGGTCAATGAAATGGCTGACCAAAGATCAGGGCCCGGCGCGATAGCTCATTCGCCGCGGGCCGAAAAACAGCACAGTTTTGATGATGCCGGGCGCGAACGGCATGAACTGGCGGAACGTTGGCCGGGCACCGTGCCTCGCGGTGCCCGGCCCTCACCGCTCAGGGCAGGATCGGCGGATGATAGGTGAAGGTCGCCATCAGGATCGCGGCCAGCAGCATCACGATCGGGAAGTGAATGAAGAACTGCACCGAGGTGTAGCCGATCAGATCCTTCGACTTCAGGCCGAGAATGCCGAGCAGCGGCAACATCCAGAACGGGTTGATGAAGTTCGGCAGCGTCTCGGCGATGTTGTAGACCATGACCGTCCAGCCGAGATGGGCGCCGATGTCGTTGGCCGCCTTCATGATGTAGGGCGCCTCGATGATCCACTTGCCGCCGGCCGACGGCACGAAGAAGCCGAGCAGCGCCGAATAGATTCCGACCAGAAACGAGAACACCGTCGAGTTGCTGGAGGCGCCGACGAACCAGTGCGCGATCGTGTCTGACAGCGTGGTGCCGCTGCTGTTCGGCACCTTGGTCAGGATCTGCGCGACGCCGGCATAGAACGGAAACTGCAACAGCACGCCGGAGACGCTCGGCATCGCCTTGGAGAAGGATTCGACCAGGCTGCGTGGCCGCCAATGCAATACGATGCCGAGAATCAGGAAGACGAAATTGTAGGTGTTGAGCCCCGACAGCGTGATCAGCGGATTGCCCGACTGGAACGTCTGCCACAGCCAGCCGGCGGCAAGCAGCGCGATCAGGATGGTCAGCAGCGGGCTGAATTCCAGCCAGTCGCCCGGCCGGGCCGGCTTCCTGGCTTCGATGCGGTCATCGCCGAGCGCGACACCGAGGTCTTCCGCGGTCTTGGCCTGCGCGGACGCGGGCGTCGTGAAATAGCAGATCGCGGCCGACACCACAGTGACCATCACGACGGTGACCATGTTCTGCCAGGTCAGGATGGTCTCCGAGAAGCCGATCACGCCGGTGATCGGCAGCAGCGACGCCGGGATGCTGCCGGCATTGGCCTGCAGCTGCGCGGCCGACGACGTGATGCCGAGGGTGAAGCCGCAGCCGAGCCCGAGATAACCGGCCGCGCCGGCCGCCCGATAATCGAGCCGGATATCCGTGCGCCGCGCGATCTCCCGCACCAACAGGCCGGAAAAGATCAGGCTGAGGCCCCAGTTCAGCAGCGAGAGGAAGATGCTGAGCACGCCGACGAACACCACCGCGCCGCGGCCGGTCTTCGGCACGCTCGCGAGCCGCGTCAGTACGGCCGCGACCGGCGGCGACATCGCCACGACGTAGCCGCCGATCGCGACCAGCGCCATCTGCATCGTGAACGGGATCAGATTCCAGAACCCGTCGCCGAACGCGCGGCTGACGGCGAGCGGCGAACCGCCATGCAGGATCGCGCCTGCGGCGACCGCAATCACCGCGATCAGCACGAAGACATACGCATCCGGAAACCAGCGCTCCGCAAACGCCACCAGGGCCTGCGAAAAGCGCGCGATGATGTTGTCCGCGACCGGTTTTCGTAAGTCCACGGTTTGATCGTGCGTAGCATTCGTCATCAATTGATCCCCTTCCGGCGATGCGGTTCGTCTTCAATCCTGATTGGTCATTCAAAGTGCGAGCGTCAGATCGGTCAGCGGCACGGCCTGGCAGGCGAGGCATTGGCCCTCGCTGCCATCGACGGGGCCGAGATGGGTGAATTGCCCATCGACGACCTCGACCGCACAGCTCTCGCATTGCCCGACACGGCAGCCGCTCGGCAGCGCAATGCCTGCCGCGGTCGCGGCGTCGAGCAGCGTCCCCTGCTCCGGTCCCCAGGAGAAGCTCTGCTTGCTGCTCGCAAGCCGGACAGTCCGCGGCGCAAGGTTGGTTGGCACCGAGGGCGGCGACACGAAGCTCTCGGCGAAGATGTCGAAGCGCGGCACGCCGAGCGCCGCCACGGCCGCAATCTGCGCCGTGACGAAGTCCGGCGAGCCGCAGATGTAGACCAGCGGCCGGCACGATGTCAGCGGCTTGACCTGTTCAAGGTCGAGCCGCCCCTTGCGCAGCGCATCCGACTCGATCGGATCGCCCGCGAGCGGCGCGGAAAAGAAGGTCACCCGCGTCAGTCCCGGCGTATTCGCTTCCAGCTCCGCAAGCCGCTGTGCAAACGGATGCTCGCGGCTGCTGCGGCAGCCATGCAGCAGCAGGATTTCGGCAACACGATCCTGCGGCGCGATATGTTGCAGCGTCTCGAGGTAGCCGACAAACGGCGTGATGCCGATGCCGGCTGCGAGGAAGACCAGCGGCCGCGGTCCCTTCAATGGCGGCGTGAAGGTGCCGCCCGGCGGCTCCAGCAACACCTCGTCGCCGACCGCAAGGCCATGCAGACGATCCGGCATGAAGAACGGTGCGTCGTCGCTCCATGCTTCATCAGAGAAGCGCCCCTTCACGGCGATCGACAGCGCATCAGGCAGATCGCCCGATCCGGTCAGCGAATAGGCCCGCGCCTCTGTCGTGCCGGGCAGCGAGATCATCACATGCTGGCCCGGCAGGAAATCGGGCAGCGCACCGCCGTCACGCGGCCGCAGGCTGAGAGCGATGACGTTGTCGGCCTCGGCCCGGCGCGCGGCAACCATGAAGCGCCGCTGGCCGCTCCACACGCCGCGGCTTGCCACGGCATCGCGGCTGATCTCACAGACGATCGCGCGCAGCGGGACCGAGCCGCTGACGGGATCGCGCACGTCGTCGTGCAGCACGGCGTTGATGTTCCGGGTGTGGACGCCGGCCGCAGCTGACCGATCGCGGCCGAGCGGCGGACAATCTTCCCACCAGCCGAACTCGGCGACGACGACGCGATCGTCGAGCGCCGCATTGAGCCGCACCTTCAGACGCACGGCACCACCCGGCGTCTCGACCACGGCCCAGTCGCCTTCGACCAGCCCGCGCCGCGCGGCGAGTTGCGGGCTGATCTCGACCGCCGGGTCCGGCGACTTGCGCCGCAGCGAGGCGATATGCCGATGCGAGGAGTGAACGAACCAACCGCTCTTGGCGGTGGAGAGCACCAATGGAAAGCGTTCGTCCGCCGCTGCCGTGAGCGGGCTACCAACCGGTTCGACGTGATCGGGCAAAGGATCATGCCCGTGTCCCAGCATCAGCTCTGAATAGATCTCGACCCGGCGGGTCGGCGTCGCGAAACCGGCCACCGTGCCGTCCTCTCGGGTGACGGCGTATTTTTCATTGCGGAAGGCCTGCGGGAAGCGGCGTCCTTCGGGATATTCGCGCAGATCCTCGACGCCGATGCCGAGCGGCGCGAGCTGATAATTCCAGCCGGCCTCGATGTCGCCGCCGAAGAACAAGTCGCCCATACCGAGCTTGAGCGCGAGCGCAGCCGCGATCTCGTAATCGGCCCTGACCTCGCCGACCGGCGCGACCATGCGCGGGCGAAACTGCACGGTCTCGACGGCTTCCTGGGTGATCTCGAACCCGATCTTGAGCGCATCGCGCTCCCACGGCGTGCTGGCCGGCAGCACGAAGTCGGCGCTCTCCGCGGTCGGGTTCATGAACATGTCGATATGAACCTGGAATTCCAACGCGTTCAGCGCCGCACGGTTGCGCTCCGAATGGCCCTGCGAGACCACAAAATTGGTGCCGAAAGCAACCAACGCACGCACGCGGTAAGGCTCGCCCTCGAGCACGGCCCGGCTGAAATCGCGCGCCGTGATCCAGCCCTTCGCCGGCGGACCGAGCGGCAGTTCGGCGAGGCCAAGCGCCTTGGCCTGCTGCTCCGGCGGCAGGATGTTGTAGTCGTTGAGCGGGCGTGTCGGCGGCGGCACCGGCCAGCGATTGCCGCCGGGCCGATCGCAAGCGCCGGTCAGCGCATAGAGCGCGGCGATCGCGCGCTCAATTGCGGTGGCGTTGGTGTGCTGGCCGACGCCGGTCCAGGAATGATAGGCAAGCCGCGGCCTGCTCGCGAGCAGCGCGTTGAATGCGTCGATATCAGCGACATCAAGCCAGGTCAGCTCCGCGACGCGCGCCGGCGTGTAAGGCGCGGCGCGCTCGACGAGCAGTTCGAACGCGGTTGCCGCCGATATCATCCTCCCGTCGCGTGCACGGATCGACAGCGCGCCGCGCAACCGGCCACGGCCCTCCGGCGCATAGCGCGTGTCGCAAGGCACCGGCGAGCCCGACGCATCGAAACGGACGAACGCATCAGACGTGCCATCCGGCCACAACATGTCGGCGCGCAGGAAGCGGCCAGTCGCGCGATCGACCAGCAGCGATCCGTTGGTCCATGCGTCGACGAACTCAGCATCGAAATTGCCGGTCGCGATCAGGTGGCGGATCGCGCCCATCGCAAGCGCGCCATCGGCACCGGGACGGATGCGCAGCCAGAGATCGGCCTGCTGGCCGGAGCCGTTCGGCTTGGGATCGACGACGACGACCTTGGCACCGCGCCGCCGCGCATCGGCGATTCGCGTTGCTTGCGCGAGCCAGGTGCGCGCCGGATTGTGGCCCCACAGGATGATCGCATCGGCATTGTCGTAATCGGGAAAGCCGATGCCGCGACCGAAGGTCAGCGCGTGCGCGAAGTCCTTGTGCCAGCCGCAGATCTCGACCGCGTAGATCAGGTTCGGACTGCCGAAGCCGCGGATGAAGCGCTCGACCCACTCGAAGCTGTCGACCATCGGCGTGCCGCTCGGCGTGGTGACACCGAACGCCACCGCCTCGGCGCCGCTCTCGGCGCGGATGCTGCCAAGCCGGTCGGCGATCTCGGTCAGCGCCTCGTCCCACGACACCTCGACCCAGCCGGGATCGGCAGCGTCGCGCGGGCGGGTCCGCTTGAGCGGGACGGTCAGGCGGCGCGGGCTGCCGACGATTTCCGGTGCCGCCCGGCCCTTGGCACAGAGCGCCCCACCGGTCGGGTGGTTACTTAATACCTCCACGCCGACGAGACGCCCATCCTCGACCACGGTGACAGCACCGCAGCGCGAACGACAAAGCGTGCAATAGCCGGGTAGCCGCTGTTTCACCGCTGCCTCGTGGTCAGGTCAACTCATGTGACGCATTCTTGTAATGCGTTACACATTTACGTCATACGCTACCGTCCTCGTCAAGGCTAAGTAATAATCAGGGACGAATCGGAGTTCCCGGCGAGAGGCGGCTGCGACCACCCATGGACCAGAATTTGCGCGAACAGGTGCTGCAGCGGGTGCGCGCGGAGATCATTTCCGGGCAGAGCCTTCCCGGCACGATGTATTCTGTGCCGAGTCTCGCGGCGAGCCTCGGCGTCTCCTCGACGCCGGTGCGCGAGGCGCTGCTCGAGCTCAGCCGCGGCGGCCTGGTCGAGCCGATGCGCAACCGCGGATTCAAGGTGGTGGAGCCGACGCTGACCGAGCTGCGCAATCTGTTCGATATGCGCGAGGTACTGGAGTTGCACGCCGCCGTGCTGGTCGCCGCCAATCCGCCGAAGGACCTACCGGCGGTGCGCGGCTGGGCCGATCAGATCGCGAGGGCGGTCGAGACCGACGACGTCCAGCTCTATCTCGAAGCCGACCGCAACTATCATCGCGAGTTCATCGCCGCCGCCGGCAACGAGCTCCTGACCGAGATGGTGATGGGCCTGCGCGACAAGATGCGGCTCTACGGCATCAGCTCGCGCGCCGGCCACGAGCGGCAGCAAGCCTCGGTGCCGGAGCATTACAAACTGATCGAACTCGCGCTCGCCGGCGAGACCGAGGCGCTGCCGACCCTGCTGCGCAGCCACATCCGCTCCTGGGAGCCGATCTTCGTCGATGCGTTGATGCGCTCGAAGGAGCATGCGCGCGAGCCGCTGCGGCAGGCGCGCGGCTGACGCGCGACCGGTGCTGGATAGATCGTCTGACGCGGCGACCGGCTAATCCAGAATGCTCTTGTAGTGCTCCGAGAAGACGTCGCGGCCGATGATCAGCCGCATCACTTCGGAGCTCCCCGCCAGGATCCGATTGACGCGCGCATCGGTGAACATCCGGCTGATCGGATATTCATCCATGTAGCCCGCGCCGCCGTGCAGCTGCACACCGAGGTCGAGCATCTTCCACTCGACTTCCGAGGACATCATCTTGGCCTTGGCGCCCATATTGCTGGTCAGCCGCCCCGCATTGTGCTCGGCCACGCAGTGATCGACATAGACCTGCACGAGATCGATCTCGGCATCCATCTCCGCCATGCGGAACTGGGTGTTCTGCTGCTCGGCGAGCGGCCTGCCGAACAGCTTGCGATCCATCACGTAAGCGCGCGTGATATCGAACGCCCTGCGGCCATTGGCAATCGATCCGACCGCGGAGATCAGCCGCTCCTCGGCGAGACCCTCCATGAGATAGTAGAAGCCCCTGCCCGGCTCTCCCAGCACGTTGGCCTTGGGCACCCTCACATTCTGGAAGAACAGCTCGGCGGTGTCCTGCGCCGGCATGCCCATCTTCTTCAGATTGCGGCCCCGTTCGAACCCTTCCATGCCGCGCTCGACGATCAGGAGCACCATCGCGTGCTTCTTCTCGGCGCCTGCCAGCTTGGCCGCCACGATCACGACGTCGGAATTGATGCCGTTGGAAATGTAGGTCTTCGAGCCGTTGAGCAGGAAATGATCGCCCTTGTCCTCCGCCGTCGTGCGCATGCCCGCGAGGTCCGAGCCCGCGCCCGGTTCGGTCATCGCAATCGCCAGGATGGTCTCGCCGCTGACGCATTTCGGCAGGAAGCGATCGCGCTGCTCCTCGGTGCCGAAGCGCTTGAAATAGGATCCGACCAGGCGGCTGTGCAGCGTGTTGAACCAGCCCTTGCAGCCGGCACGCGCGGTCTCCTCGATGATGATCTGCTCGTAGCGGAAGTCCTCGTCGCCCATTCCGCCATACTTCTCTTCAGGCCAGATCATCAGGAAGCCGAGGTCGCCGGCCTTCTTGAACGCGCTGCGGTCGACGATGCCGGCCTCCCGCCACTCCTCCATATGGGGCGTGATCTCGCTCGCAAGGAACTTGCGGTAGGAGTCGCGGAAGATGACCTGATCTTCGGTAAAGCTGCGCATTATTCACCCAATAGCGCTCTCACGTGATTTGGAAGCCGGCCGGCGAGCGGCGGGGCACTCGCAAAAAATGGAGCGCCGGTTCTGCTGCAATCAAAACCGGCGCTCCGTCATCGAAACAGTCGCTGCCTTACTTGCCCTTCCAGTTCGGCGCGCGCTTTTCCGCGAAGGCCGCCGCGCCCTCGCGGGCATCCTCCGAGACGAAGACCGGACCGACGATCTCCTGCTGCCTCGTCCACATCTGGTCTTCCGGCCAGAGCCGGGATTCGACGACCACCTGCTTGGAGGCCCTGACTGCGAGCGGGCCGTTGGCACCGATCGCGGCCGCAAGCTCGAGCGCGGCGTCGAGCGCCGGGCCATCGGTCACGCGGTTGATGATGCCGAGTTGGTGAGCACGCTCGGCACCGAAGAATTCGCCCGTCAGTGCGAACTCCATCGCCACACGGACCGGCATCTGCCGCGGCATGCGGATCAGGCCACCGGCCGCAGCCGCCAGCCCGCGCTTCACCTCGGGGATGCCGAACTTGGCATTGCGGTTGGCGACGATCATGTCGCACGACAGCGCGATCTCCATCCCGCCGGCGAGCGCGTAGCCGTCGACCGCCGCGATCAGCGGCTTCTTCGGCGGCGCCTCGGTGAGGCCGGCGAAGCCGCGGCCGGGGATCGACGGCCGCTCGCCCTTCAAAAACCCCTTGAGGTCCATGCCCGAGCAGAACGTGCCGCCCGCACCGGCGATGATGCCGACGCTCAGCGCATCATCGGCATCGAGCCGGTCTATCGCCGCAGCGACGCCCTTGGAGAGTGCGAGGTTGGCTGCGTTCTTGGCTTCCGGCCGGTTCAGCGTGATGATCAGGATCGGTCCGCGGACTTCAGTGAGGACCGGAGCTTCTTCGGACATCGCTTTCGCCTCCTGTTACGCGCGCGGACGCCTATCGCGGAGCCATGCGGATGGCGCCGTCGAGGCGGACGTCTTCACCGTTGAAATAGCCGTTGGTGATCATGGTCAGCGCCAGATGCGCATATTCCTCCGGCATGCCGAGACGCTTCGGGAACGGCACCGACGCGCTGAGCGCGGCCTTGACGTTCTCCGGCGCGCCCTGCAGCAGCGGCGTGTTGAAAATGCCCGGCAGGATGGTGTTGACGCGGATGCCCTCAGCCATCAAATCGCGCGCGATCGGCAGGGTCATGCCGACGACGCCGGCCTTGGAGGCCGAATACGCCGCCTGCCCCATCTGGCCGTCCTCGGCCGCGACCGAAGCGGTGTTCACGACCGCACCGCGCTCGCCGTGCTCCAGCGGAGACAGCGACAGCATGCCCTGCGCCGACTTGGCGATGCAGCGGAAGGTGCCGACCAGGTTGATCTGGATGATGCGGTTGAAGGCGTCGATCGGGAAGTGCGTCGGCTCACCGGTCTTCTTGTCGCGGCCGGCGGTCTTCACCGCATTGCCGGTGCCGGCGCAGTTCACCAGGATGCGTTCCTGGCCGTGT
Organism: Bradyrhizobium sp. USDA 4461; assembly: GCF_054055655.1. Lineage (NCBI taxonomy): Bacteria > Pseudomonadati > Pseudomonadota > Alphaproteobacteria > Hyphomicrobiales > Nitrobacteraceae > Bradyrhizobium > Bradyrhizobium sp. USDA 4461. The sequence goes on along the minus strand of NZ_JBSRXM010000001.1, from coordinate 5,099,753 downwards.
GCCGCGCGGGCCTTGGCGAAGCCCGCATCGACCAGCTCGTCGGAGGTGACGTCGACCTTGCAGAACACGCCGCCGATTTCCCTGGCGATGGCTTCGCCCTTGTCTTCGTTGAAGTCGAAGATCGCGACCTTGACGCCTTGCGCGGCGAGCGCCCGCGCGGTGGCTGCGCCGAGGCCGGACGCGCCGCCGGTGACGACGGCGGCGACTGATGAATCGAGTTTCATGGCAGTGTCCTTTCGCGATCAGATGCGTTCGATGATGATGGCCGGCGCCATGCCGCCGGCGGCGCACATGGTGACGAGACCATAGCGACCGCCGCTGCGCTCGAGCTCGTCGAGCGCGGTGCCGATCAGGATCGATCCGGTTGCGCCGATCGGGTGGCCGAGCGCGATCGAGCCGCCGTTGATGTTGACCTTCTCGCGATCCAGCTCGAGGTCGCGGATGAACTTCTCGGCGACAACCGCGAACGCCTCGTTGATCTCCCAGACGTCGATGTCGTCCTTGGTCAGGCCGGCCTTGGCGAGAACCTTCTTGGCCGCCGGAACCGGCGCGTTGAGCATCAAGGTCGGATCGTCACCCTGGTTGGCATAGGCCACGATGCGGCCGCGCGGCTTGAGGCCGTGCTTCTCGGCATATTCCTTCGACGTGATCAGCACCGCGGCTGCGCCATCCACCACACCCGAGCTGTTGCCGGCATGATGCACGCCCTTCCACTCGAGGCCCGGGTAACGGCGCTGGATCTGCTTCCTGAAGGTCACGCCGTTGCCGAGATCGAAATCGGCAAGCTGCTCGAAGCTCGGCTTCAGCGACGCCAGGCCTTCGGCGGTGGTCTCGGGGCGCGGGAATTCCTCCCGATTGAGGGCGACGCTGCCGTCGTCGTTGAGCACGGGGATCACCGACTTGGCGAAGCGGCCTTCATCGATCGCCCGCTTGGCGCGCTGCTGGCTCGTCAGCGCCAGCGCATCGCAGGCCTCTCGGCTGATCCCCTCGCGCGTCGCGATGGCGTCGCCGCACACGCCCTGGTGCGACTGCGGGTGGATCTCGTCGAGCGCCGGATTGCCCGAACCCATCATCCGCGCCGGCTGTCCCGCCTTGGAGCGCTCGGCGGCGAGGGTCTGCTGATAGCTCATCATCTCGGTGCCGCCGGCGATGACGCAATCTTCCATCCCCGACATGACCGAGGCTGCCGCGAGGTTCACCGAGGTGATGCCGCCGCCGCAGAAGCGATCCAGCGTCGTGCCGCTCGCGTTGATGTCGTAGCCGGCCGCGAGCGCCGACATGCGTCCGAGATCGCCGCCCTGCTTGCCTTCCTGGGTCGAGGTCGACCAGATGATGTCGTCGACGGTCGAGGTATCGAGCTTGTTGCGCTCCTTGAGCGCGCCGAGCACGGTCGCGGCCAGCTGCTGCGGATGCAGGTGCGACAGCGCGCCCTTGCCCGGCTTGCCGATGCCGCGCGGCGTGCGCACCGCGTCGATGATGTATGCCTCAGACATGCGTTTCCCCTTGCTTTGGATGCTTCGTTGCTGTGAGCCCGTGCCGATGCCGATGGCCGCTTCCGCTGCGCCGCCTGCCCGGAACGAGCCGGGATGTCAGCGGTGTGGCGTCACCGCAAGCGGCTCGGCGACCGCGCTGCGCTGATCGTCGAAATAGTCGAAGCGCGAATTGATCCCCCGCAGCATCGATGATTGCGCGTTGTCGCGCTGCCGCTCGTCGGCACAGTCGGGCTTGTCCGCAAACAGCGGAGCGCCGGGCGCGGCGGCGTGCGGACCCAGCGCATATTTCTGCTCCTGCGGCAGATAGATCAACTGGCCGATCTGGGTCAGCGTCAGCGTCAGACGGGAGACCGTCGATCGCGGCAGACCGCAGCGATCGGCGATGTCACGATTGCCGAGGCGTATGCTTCGACCTTCGAAGCAACGCACGATGTCGAATGCGCGCGACACCACCTGGATCACGCGCCGGTTGTCCGTGCCGGCGGCATCTTGCGCCATCAGTACCTCAGATCGACGTCCCATCGTTTACGCCTCACTCCTCATGTTTTCGTACGGGTGAACGAAGCCCACTCTGCTTGCCGCAGAGGGCGTTGATCCGCGCCGGCGGTCGTGTAGTGCCGGGCCGTGCATGCGCGACAAAGCTTGTGGCCTGCTGGACGAGGCCGTTGTCGGCCTGTTCGAGACCGGTCCGCGTGGACGCGGTCAATGCCTGGTCTCCTGGACAAACGACGCCGCGCCCGAGCGGGGCAAGCAGCTTCGAATGTCTTTGGCCGGCCAGCATCAGGCGGATTCTTTCCCTAGGGTTTTGGACCTTAATTAATTGATTAATTAGCCGAGTGATTAAAGTGGGCGCTTCGCCCTGTCAACCGCGCTCGCCGCAGGGCCCCCCGCGCTGGGATGATGACAGCTCGCGCACCGCTCAAGCGAGCGGGGCAGATTTACGGGATTGCGGATCCGTTCGTGGCGAACTTCATCCCGCTGCCGAATGGTGGTCGGGCGGAACGGCCGACGCCAATCCGCAGCAAGCGCATGCGGCCTGATCGGGAAATGTGGAAGCCAACAAAAGCAGCCAGGGTGTCCGAACAGACGCGACTGCTGGCCGGCGTGGCCGATACGAGGGCGAACCTAAGCTTTGAAAGCTTGGTGGGCGCACCAGGGCTCGAACCTGGGACCCGCTGATTAAGAGTCAGCTGCTCTACCAACTGAGCTATGCGCCCGGAACTTGTCCGGAAATGACCCTCGCAAGAGAGGCCGTCGTTTAGCAAAGCGATTCCGCGATGTCCAGCAAGCTGGCGCAAGTTTTCCCGACTTTTACCAAGCCGAAAGGCCGCCGGATTCCGGCGGCCTTTCATGGGCTTGGCGATGCTGTTCGCGGCCAATGCTCAGAGCCGGCCGGAGCGCTCCTGGTCCGGACCGTCGTCGCGGTCGAAATGATGGTCGCGGCCGCCGCGCTCCCAGCGATCCATGCCACGCTCGAGGCGGTGGCGGCGCCAGCCCTCGGCACCGAAACCGCGGCCTTCCATGTGGGTGAGCATGGTCAGGCGCCGCTTCTGGTTGTCGTCGAGCGTCTTGTAGAGCGGGTCGGCGGCATCGGCGATCTTCTTCAGCGAAGTAGCGGTCGCCGCCATGTTGTCGGCGCGCTCGCGCAGACGCGCAACCGGATCATCGGGCTTCTGCGCCTTGTCGGCATCGGCCTTTTCCGCGGCCATCCGCGCATTGGCGCGATCGAGCCGCATCTTGGCGAACTCGCGGACCGCGGTCTCGACCGGCGGCCACAGCTTCTCCTGATCAGCGTTGAGCTTCAGCCCGGCGTGCACCGCAGCGATGCGCGCATCGAGGAATGCGGCCCGGTCCTCCGGGCTCATCCGTGTCTGGCCATGAAACCAGGGGCGATGCTGGGCATAGACCGCAGTCGAGCCGGCTATCGAGAGTGCCGCGAGACCGGCGAGCAGAACTTTCTTCATCCAAACCTCCTTTGAAGTTTCCCTGAGGATGATGCTGCCCGGTGCCGCCTTCAACTTACGGATTGGACAGAGAGAGCTTTCTTGCCAAGATGTAATCCGTTCCATTGCCCATCAGAAACATCCAGCGCGCGAGCTCGCGCGTTGGATTTCTTGTTTGTTTTTGCGCATGATCTCCGCGCAAACGCTCCGCGTTTGTCGCGAGGGAAACCGCTTCTCATTTTTCCGGATCATGCGCGCGTCAAATCATTCCCAACAACCGCGGCAGCCACAGCGAGATCTCCGGCACGTAGGTGATCAGGCCGAGGAACACCAGCATCGCGCACAGCCACGGCAAGACAGAGATCGTGATCTCGCTGATGCCCATCTTGGCGATACTGCTCGCGATGTAGAGATTGAGTCCGACCGGCGGATGGCACAGCCCGACCTCGGTGTTGACGATCATCAGGATGCCCAGATGCACCGGATGCACGCCGAGCTTGGTCGCCAACGGAAACAGGATCGGCGCCATGATCAAGAGGATCGATGACGGATCCATCACGTTGCCGGCGAGCAGCAGGATGATGTTGACGACGAGCAGGAACATCCAGACCGAGAAGTTCTTGTCGATGATCCAGGCCGCCATCTCCTGCGGGATCTGCTCATGCGTCATCAGGAACGAGAACAGCACCGCGTTGGTGATGATGTAGAGCAGCATCGAGCTCATGCTCGCCGCCTGCAGCAGCACCTTCGGTACTTCGGAGAGCTTCAGCTCCTTGTAGACGAACACGGTGATGAAGAAGGCATAGGTCGCGGCGACCGCGGCGGCCTCGGTCGGCGTGAAGATGCCGCCATAGATGCCGCCGAGCACGATCGCGATCAGCAGAAGGCCCCAGATGCTCTCACGGAACGCCGTGAACTGCTGGCCGATGGTGGCGCGCGGCATCTTCGGGTAGCCGTTGCGCTGCGCGACGAAGAAGGTCACCGCGGCCAGCATCAGCGCGAGCAGCACGCCCGGCACGATGCCGGCCATGAACAGCGCACCGATCGAGGTGTTGGTCGAGACGCCGTACAGCACCAGGATGATCGAGGGCGGCACCAGGATGCCGAGCGCGCCCGAGGTCGAGATCACGCCGACGCCGAACCGCTTCGGATAGCCGTGATCGACCATCGCCGGCATCATGATCGAGCCGATCGCGACCACGGTTGCAACGCTCGAACCCGAGATCGCCGCGAACATCGCGCAGGCCGCGACGCCGGCCAAGCCAAGGCCGCCGGGGGCAGATGCCCGACCAATGATGTCGTGAACGCGATCATGCGCCGCGCGACGCCGCCGCGGGTCAGGAAGGTGCCCGCCAGGATGAAGAACGGGATCGCCATGATGCCGAAATTGTCGAGGCCGGAAAACAGCTTCAGCCCGACGCTCTCGATCGGCACCTCGGTCATCGTGAACAGGAAGGTCAGCACGGTCAGGCCGAGCGAAATCGAGATCGGCATGCCCGTCAGCATCAGGGCAAACAGCAGTCCGAAAATCAATGCGGCGCTCATCACGCTTCTCCAAGCGCGACGGGCGCGGTCTTGCTGGTTTCGACGCCGTCGACATGGGAGGCGTCATGGTGCGGCAGCTCGCCGGTCTTCCAGTAGGTCCAGCACACCTGCAGGAAGCGGAAGCACATCAGATAGGAGCCGAGCGGGATGCAGGCGTAGACGATCCAGCTCGGGATCTCCATGTCGGGTGACACCTGGTCGGTGTGCATCAGCTCGAACACGAACTTGGCGCCCATGGTGCCGACGATCGCGGTGAACAGCGCGCCGCCGAGCAGGCCGAAGGTGATGGTGCGCTTGCGCCAGAAATCATTGAGGCGGTTGATCAGCACGTCGACGCCGACATGGATGCCGGTGCGCACGCCGTAGGCGGCGCCGAACTTCGCCATCCAGATGAACATGTAGATGCACAGTTCCTGCGACCAGGCGAGGTTGATGCCGAACAAATACGGATAGAGCACGGGCACGTCGACCAGGAAGCGATGCACCACCGTGACGAAGGTCAGGAGCGTCGCGGCCCCCATCAGGCTCGCGATGATGATTTCCTCGAGCCGGTCCAGAATCTTCAGCAGCATTGATCTCCCCTGTCATGGCCGCCCCCCGCGGCCAGAGCGTTGTCTCCCTCACCCCGTTCTTACGGGGAGAGGGTTAGGGTGAGGGGCTTCTTCCTCGCGCACGTTGATAGTTGCGCTGGCGGAGACTCCCCCTCACCCGGAATTCAAGCTGCGCTTGAATTCCGACCTCTCCCCGCAAGCGGGGCGAGGTAAGGCACGCCTCAGTTCATCGGGCTGCGGCCCGTTTCCTTGAGGAATTCGTCGATCAGCGGCTGACCGACCCGCGAAGCGACGTCCTTGTAGACCGGCATCATCGCCTTGCGCATCGCCTCGTCCTGCTCGGGGGTGAGCGAGATGATCTCGGTCTTGCCGGCCTTCTTGATTTCGGCGAGCGCGTCGTCGTTTTCCTTGGCGGACTGGTTGTTGCCGAACTCGGTGGCTTCCTTCATCGCCTTGGAGAGCTCGTCGCGGATATCGGCCGGCAGGCCGTCCCAGAACTTCTTGTTTACGACCACGACGTAGCCGATGTAGCCGTGATTGGTGACGGTGGCGTACTTCTGCACCTCATGCATTTTCTGGGTGTAGATGTTCGACCAGGTGTTCTCCTGGCCGTCGACCACGCCGGTCTGCAGCGCCTGGTAGACGTCGGAGAACGCCATCACCTGCGGGATCGCGCCGAGCGCGCGGAACTGGGCCTCCAGCACCTTCGACGACTGGATGCGGAATTTGAGCCCCTTGTAGTCTGCAGGCGCGACCAGCTTCTTGTTCGCGCTCATCTGCTTGAAGCCGTTGTCCCAGTAGGCGAGACCGGTCATGCCCTTGGAATCCAGCTTCTTGAGCAACTGGGCGCCGAGCGGGCCGTCGGTCACCTTGCGCAGCGATTTCAGGTCCGGGAGGATGTAGGGCAGATCGAAGACTTCGAATTCCTTGATGCCGATCGGACCGAACTTCGAGTTCGACGGCGCCAGCATCTGGACCGCGCCGAGCTGGAGCGCCTCGAGCTCTTCCTTGTCCTTGTAAAGCGTCGAGTTCGGGTAGACCTCGACCTTCACCTTGCCGCCGGTGTACTTCTCGGCCAGTTCCTTGAACTTGTCGGCCGCCTTGCCCTTCGGCGTGTCCGAGGCCACCACGTGGCTGAATTTGAGAACGATCGGCGCCTGCGCCGAGGCCGGTCCGACAAAGCTCAAAGCTGCGATCGACGCCGCCGCCAATATGAATCTACGCATGTTTCCTCCCGCGTATTGCGGAGCACGAATTCCGGCCCCGAGACATCCGGCCGCACCATTACAGAGAAGCCACGACGATTGCCATTGCCCCTTTAGCAGGGGCTATTTGCGCCGTTGCTGCACTGCAAAATCCGATGCGACGGTATTCCTTTCGGCTCTTGCGACCGTTCAATGACACCGCCCGCACGCTGTGCCCGGCCATGGCGATGCGGTCAATGCGGGTTTCGGCAATGGCGGATTCGCCGGGCGCGAATGCTGGTACCGCAGGATTGCTGGGATAGGTGACCATCGCCAAGCACGCGGTGTCATCACTCGCGAAAGCGGGTGATCCAGTATTCCAGAGACGGCAGTACTTGAGTCGAGAGGCCGCGGCGTACTGGATCGCCCGGTCCCGTCTTCGCCAAGGCTTCGACGGGGCTTGCGGTCTTGGGCTCGCCGAAGCTTCAGCGGAGGCGGCGAGCCGGGCGATGACAGTTGTAGATGAGGATATAGCTTCGCATTCTCGCGACATGAATTGTCCGAGCTTTGCTCTTTCGTTCCGCCCTCTCCGTTGGTGAGGGCGCAGGGAAAGCCGGGTGCCGATCGCACCCATGGGCCCCGAGCAATGGGGTAGAAAGCTCGGGGGTAGGACCACAGGTGTAACCGGAGCAATCCGGCTTTCCCTGCGCGATGGCTTACGGCTTATACGTGCTCTCCCCGGCGAGACTTGGCTTTGTTGTCACCGTCTTCACAACGCGCATTGCGCAATCGGAAGAGACACCTACCACTAGGGCGTCAGGCCTGCACGATTTCGCCGTCCGCCTCATGCGCGTTCGTCAACTGCGCATTCGGCGTCCACCGCATCTCGACCCGCGTTCGTGACGACCGCGAAGCGCCCCTCGATCGGGCGAGACGCGCAGACCATACACTGAGTTGCGCTTCGGATAAAGCGAAATATTTTTGCCGCGGGCACTTGACGCGTTTCGCTGATTTGCCCGTCGTGTCCAATCGGCAACAGCTCTGCCGGCGGCGACATCAGCAACGGGCCAGGCGCGAAACCGGTCGCCGCCGAGTCACCCTTCCCGCCTGCGCCCGGCGAGCCCTGCGAAGATGGAAAAGAACAGCACGTTGTAGAGGACACCAAACATGATTTGCACGCACACAGCCGTCTTGGCCCAGCCCGATTTGGGAAAGATGTCGCCGTACCCCGTGCTCGTCATCGTCACGATGCTGAAGTAGAGCGCGTTGCCGAGAGTGAGCTGGGCGGAGAAAGCGTCGGTGTCGCGACGAACGATAACCGTATAGATCACGGCAAAGCAGAATGCCGCCAGGGCGTAGGCTGCCGTCACCCGAAGCAGGATTCTCCAGACCGGTGTCTGGTCGAGGTAGTGAACGCTGTCAGGGCCGTAGATGCCCTGCAGCGTCTTGACGATGCGCCAGGCCAGATAGAGCCAGATCGCGAATACGCCCGCCTTGGCGACGCCCCCCACCGACGCCGTGACGGCGTTTTCAGGCAGCAGATGCGGCACCGCGGCTTCGACCAGCAGTCCGAAAACGCTGCAGGCAAACACCACCGGAACGACAAGCCGGACCCATCCGCCTGTCAGGTCTCCCCGGCCCACCGCGTTGTCCGGCTGCCCGCTCATGAACGCGCGGCGCCCGGCGGAAGCGCATAAAGCGTCATCGCGAATATCGCATAGATCAACAACAGCATGACGCCGACGAACCATGCGGAGCGGCCACCGCTTGTGATGAAGCCGCAGGTAATGGTCGCTAACAGCACCATCGCCACCGCACCCGGCCAGAACTGCAAGTCCATTGGCGCAGGACCGATGACATAGCTGAGGATCACCAGCACCGGCGCCACAAACAGAGCAATCTGGGACGCGCTGCCGAGCGCGATGCCGACACTCATGTCGAGCCGGTTCTTGCCGGCCGCCGAAAATGCCACGGCCATTTCTGCGGCTCCTCCGACGAGCGAGACAACAATGAAGCCGATGAAGGCCGGGCTCATCCCCAGGGCCTGTCCTGCGCTCTGTACGGATCCGACGAATATCTCGCTGACCAGGGCGACCAGCACGGTGACAGCGACAAGCGTACCGACCGCGAGCCGGATCGGCCAGTTCGCTTCATGCTCCGGGTCGCCATGGTCCTCTGACGCAAATAGACCCTTGTGCGTCCGCAGCGAAAATAGCAAACCAAGTCCATAGGCAACGATCAACAGAAGCGCGAGGCCAAGGCTAAGCTTCCTGGTCACCGCATCACCTTGCGCCAGCTCGCGTTCGGCGATTGCCGCTGGAGCGAACAGCGCGATCGAGGCCAGCAGCAGCAAGGCCGCCTGCAGCCGCGCGCCGGCACGATTGAATTCCTGGATCGGGTAGCGCAATCCCCCGAGCAGAAAGCAGCCGCCCAGCATGAAGAGCGAATTGGTGACGATGGCGCCGACGATCGACGCCTTCACCAGCAGATACTCGCCCGCATGAAGCGCTGCCAGGGCAATGATCAGTTCGGTCAAATTTCCCAATGTCGCGTTGAGCAACCCGCCGATCGCATCGCCGGTTCTGGCCGCGACGCTCTCGGTGGCGTGACTGAGCAGCGCGGCCAGCGGCACGATCGCCAGCACCGCCAGCACGAAGAGTGCGGTATGTGCGGAGGGGGCCACGAGTTCTGCCGCCAGTACGGCAGGAACGAAGATCAGCATCCAGAGCAGTGGGCTGCGGCGAATTTCATCGAGCAAAGGAGCCATTATCCGTCCCCCGCATGAAACAAACTTCCGGGCGGCCGGTAGCCGCCATGGCAAACTCAGTGGCCGCTCAGCACCAGTGTCTTGACCGGCAGCAGCAAGGCCTGGATGCGCAGCAGCAGCGCGTGCACCAGCCCGGTCGCGTCGACGACATGCAAGGCGAAGCCCTTGAGCGCGCCGGTCTTCGGATCGGCGATCACGTCGTGGTTGCTGGTGTAGGCGTTGACGATGCAACTGGAGCCCGGCGTGACGCCTTCGAGGCCGCCGGCATAGAGCGGCTCCAGGAATGTCAGGATCGAACCCGGCTGGCGCAGCGCTTGCGGATCGATCAGTTGCTCGCCGGAGCGGAATTGACCGGCGGCGATGTAGTCCTGCACGCCGGTGACGACGAGCGGAATGATCACCCAGGGCTTCGAGATGCAGGTCGCCTCGGCGATCATGCCGGGCTTCATGACCTGGGCCTCGATCTGGCCAAAGCCGGCCTGTAGCACGCTCCGGCCGGCGCCCTCGGGGATCAAGATGCCGGCCGGGCGCATCATCTGATTGACGACGTCGCCGGTCCGCAAGGTGAATTGCTCGACCCGCCCGTCGACGCCGGCGCGAATATAGGTCTTGTCGAGATCGACCTGCGCCTCCGCCATCGCGGCCTCGGCGCTCGCCTTCTCGGCGGGCAGCAGCGTGGAGACGCGCAGCGCCGCGGTCTCCCGCGCCGCGCTCGCAGCGTCGATGCCCGCCTGTCTTTGATCGACGGCGACCTGCAGCTTCTCGATGTCGCGCTGCGGCACGATGCCGGGATTGCGGCGCTGCAATTCGCTCTTGCTGTCCAGCTCGTCCTTGGCCTGCTGCCAGTGCGACCGGGCCTCGCCGACCTGGGCCTCGGCCTTGACCACATCGGCCCGCGCGCTGGTCAGCGACGCGTCGACCTCGGCGACTTTGCGCTTCGCGGATTCCAGCGCGGCCTGCTGCTTCGAATGATCGAGCCTGAACAGGACATCGCCCATCTTCACGGGGGCGCTGTAGCCGACATTCACTTCGGCGACTCGGCCGGCCACTTCAGGCAGGATCGGCACGGTGCGGAAGTAGATCGCCGCCGAATTGGTGGAGGGATGGTAGTAGAAGATCATGGTGATCAGCGCGATCGTCAGCATCAGGCAGCCGGTGATGCCCCATCTGAGCTCGTGCCACACGGAAAAGAAGGTGATCTCCTTACCGAAGCGCTTGCCCTGCCGGTAGCGGCGATAGAGATAGTCCGGCAGGATCGTGAACAGGGAGCACAGCAGAAGCTCAAGCATGGCCCTGTCCCTCCTCTGCGGCGGAGCTTGCATCCGGCTCCGATAGCGGCGCGGGCCGCGGCGGCGTGGCGTCGGCAATCCGCTCCACCGATCCCGCGATCGTGCGCAGCGGCGTGCTGAAATCCGGCAGGTCGATCATCGCGAGCAGCAAGCCGGCGATCCAGAAGACGTGCATATGGGTGAACAGCGAGATCAGGCCGAGCACGGCAACGATCTCGAACTGCAGCTTCTGCGACTTGTGCGCCATCCGCTCAGGCAGGCTGTGCAGCTTCCAGTACAGCGTGCCCACATACAGGATGGTCGCGACCAGGAAGATGCCCATCACCACCATCAGGGTGTCGGCGCCGTCGGGACCCGGAACGAAGAACGGCAGATGGTGCGGTGCCGCCGGATGCATTTGTCCGCTCACGACCGTCCTCCCTGCGCGCAGAGCGCGGGCCCTTTGCATGGCCCTCTGGAGGCATGGTTCCCTAATGTCGGCGCTTTATCAAGAACCGTAGTTCCACGGATAGGACAGTCGCGCCTGGATCAAAGGGCGAGGGCCGCATGGATGGCACGGCAATGTCGTGCCAGGGCATCATGCGAGACCACGAATGTCTTCAGCGGCGTTGCGATGTCGTAGAAATAGATGTTGGCAATGAATCCATAAATGCCGGCGTCGATCGAGGTCGGTTTGTCGCCATGCAGATAGCCTTGCGCCGGAATCAGGCTCGCGAGGGCCGCGAGATCGGCGAGCCCGCGGGCCATCGCGGCGTCGGGCGCAAAGCGGCCGATGCCTTGATAGTAGTAGCGCTGGGCGTTGAACGCCTTGGCCTTCATCAGGCCGTCGTCGGTGAGATCAGGATGCTCGCGCTTGAGCGCATCGCGGAACTGGGGCCAGTAGCGCTCGTCCTGCCAGCGCGAATAGGACATCACCCAATAGAGATCGTCGAGCGTACGGGTGACGAGGAGATTGGTCGTGCGTTGTGCCGGCGTCAGCGCCGCGTCCAGTGTCACGCGATATTTTTCGGTGACATAGGCGAAGATGGTCTCGCTGTCGCCGACGGTGTCATCGCCGTCGACGATATAGGGCAGTTGCTGGCGCGGCGCCTTGGAGGCATCGAAAATGTGCTCGTGCCGGAACGGCACACCCGCGAGCCTCAGAAAGGCGAACACCTTCAGCCCATAGCCATTGTTGTCGGCGACGCCGAACAATGGCGGATAGGAATAGAGCGTGAGCATGGCGGCTCCGTCGCGTTCAAGCCGGCAACAGGCTACCTCAAGATTGATCGGCTGGAAATGTCAGCCGGGTACGCCCGGGTCGGGACGCAGCCGGTTGGTGGCTGCGCCCCGATATGCCGACCGGCACGGCCGGCGCTCACCTTACCGCGACGCGGTGCTGATGTTCTCGCCGAAGAACTTCCAGGTCTTGCCGTCGAACTTCGCGAGCTTGAAGGTGTCGAAGGTCGAATAGTCGGTCGGCGACACCGAGACCGTGATGCCGGGCAGCAGCAACGGCAGCGAGACCTTGCTGAGGTTGGTTGCCTGCTTCAGCAGGTTCTCGCGCGTCAGCTCGTCGCCGCAGTTCTTCAGGATGATCGCGGTGAACTGCGCCGAGAGATAGCCGATCTGGTTGCTGCCATCGATCGGATTGCCTTCGGGATACCATTGCTTCATGAAGGCGAGATAGTCCTGCACGCCCTTGTCGGTATCCCACGCCGGGTCGCCGACCACCTTGGTGGCGAGCGCCGTCATCAGGCCGGTGGACGCTTCGAGGCCGGCAGGCTCGAGCACGCCGCCGATCGAGCTCGCGACCGAGACGATGAAGTGCGTCGGCTTCCAGCCGAGATCGGCCACCTTGCGGATCGCCTGCGCGCCGAACTTCGGCGTCGTGATCGTCATCAGCACGTCGGCGCCCGCGGCCTTCAGATTGACGATCTGGGAATCAATCGTGGGATCGGTCACCTCGTAGCTGAGCTCCTTGACGATGAGACCGGCCTTCTCGCCCAGCGCCTCCTTGAAGCCCTTCAGATAGTCCTTGCCGAAATCGTCATTCTGATAGATCACGCCGACCTTCGCGTTCGGCAGCTCCTTGAGGATGTACTTGCCATAGATCTTCGCTTCCTGCGCATAGGGCGGATAGAACGGCGTGGTCCAGGGAAACTCCTTCGGATCATTCCACTTCGAGGCCCCGGTGGAGATCAGGAGATGCGGGATCTTCTTGCCGTTCAGATATTTTTGGATCGACGAATTGGTCGGCGTGCCCAGTGAACCGATATCGGCAAGGATCTCATCCTGCTCGACGAGCTTGCGCGTCTGCTCCACCGTCTTCGGCGGGCTGTAGCCGTCGTCCATGCTCAACAGCGTGATCTTGCGGCCGTTGATGCCGCCTTGGCTGTTGATCATCTTCCAGTAGGCGGCTTCGGCCCTGCCCTGCGTGCCGTAGGCCGAGGCCGGACCGCTGTAGGGCATGGTCTGCCCGATCTTGATTTCGGTATCGCTGGCGCCGGGATCGTATTTCTTGTCGGCGGCGAGCAGCGCCGAGGTGGAAACAAGGCTGAGCGCGGCGATCGCCGCGAGCGTGATGCAACGCATGTGTTCTCCCCATTCGCGCCGCTGTTTGCCGCGGCGTCGGGCGAGATAATGATCATGCCCGCAGGGGATGTCGACCCCTTAAGTCCGGACTGCCCTCGCCCTCACAGCCCCGTCCAAGCCATCACGGCGGTGAACGAGGCCCAGAGCGTCCATCCGAGCCCGGCCAGGGAAATCAGCGCAGCCGCCATCGCAACCGCCAGCAGCAGGCCGTCCTCCTGCAGATATGCGATCGCGATCAGCACGACCACCATTCCGGGAATGACGTTGACCAGGGGCAGCGGCCAGCCGGCCGAAAAGGCCAGCAGAAAGACCACCAGCCCGACGAGGCGGTCGATCACGTCGCGGCGCGCATCCCAGCGCGGCCGGCTGATCCGCTCGATCGCCTGCAGCATCGGGCGGACAAACACGGTGAACCGCTTGAAGCGCTTGAAGTCGAACTGCCGCTTCGAGATGAAACGCGGAAACGACGGCGCGCTGTGGCCAAGCATCATCTCGACCGCCGGAAACAGCAGCGCCAGCGTCGCAATGGTCGCGACGCCGGGAATGATCACCAAGAGCCCAAGCAGCAGCAGGAGCAGGCCGAACGACCGCTTGTCCAGATTGCCGAGGAGCCATTCGAGGTCGACGGGGCCGTCCGGTGCTTGAGCGACGAGTTCCTCAAGAAGCTGGGACGTGTGCGTGGGCGCCAATGGGGCTCCGGACGAAAGGGACATGGACGCCAAAGTGGTCAGACTCGGCGTCGATTGCAACCGTCGCCGAAGCAGACTAGGAAGCATGGGTGACCCACGATTCCGATCAGGCATGGCACAGCCATGCGCCATCAAGTCCGGATCCTGCCGCGCGCCGCCGCTGGCCGTGGTTCCTGTTGATCGTCGTCATTCTGGCGCTTGCGGGCGCAGGCGGCGTCTACGCCTGGCCGCAAATCGCACCGCTGGTACCCTCGCTCGGCAACGCCGCGGCCGGCGACAAGGCGGCGGCCGACAAGGAGGCGCTGCCGGATCTGCTCGCCGCCCAGCAGAAGCTCGAGGATGACGTCGGTGCGCTCGGCAAGTCGGTGGCCGACCAACAGGAGCAGTTGAAAGCGATCACCGACCAACTGGCGGCCCTGACGTCGAAGGTCGACGCGCTGCAGCGTCCCGCCCCGGCTCCCGTGCCGCCACCGGCCGCGGCCGAACAACCGCATGCACCCGTGGCGCAAGCAGCCCCGAAGCCGCGCAAGCCGCCGGTTCGGGCGCCAAAGCCGTCAGGTCCGATTTCGACCGGCGGCGCGCCGCTGAGCGCGGCACCGAGCAACAACTGAGCCGCAAGTCTCCGTCAGGGTGACGGAATTGACTTACTCAGCTTGCTCAGTGGCATCACTCGCGCATGCGGGTGATCCAGTATTCCAGAGACGGCTGTGCTTGGCCGATAAGCCGCGGCGCACTGGGTCGCCCGGTCCCGTCTCCGCCAAGGCTTCGACGAGGCCACAGGTGCCTGGCACGCCGAAGCTTTAGCGGAGGCGGCGAGCCGGGCGACGACAACAGGGGATGAGGACAAAGCTTCACATCTTCTCAGCAGCGGCAGGTCAGCCGCGTGCCGGCTCCATGCCCGCCCGCTTGATGGCGGCAAGCAAGCGATCGCTGTCCGACGACAGAAAATCGATCAGCCGCTTGGCCGCTTCCGGCGCTTTGGCGTCGTTGACAATGGCGGCCGTGAAGGTCTGGACCAGCTGGAGGTCGGCAGGCAGCAGGCCGACCAATTCGATGCCGCTCTCCTGAACCAGTTCGCTGGTCGGCCCGATCGAGCAATTTGCCCTGCCTGCCCGCAGCGCTTCGGCCGCCTCGGTACCGCGCGCCTCGAGGGTGAGCCGCACCGTGTCCGGCAAGTTCAGCTTCGGCAAGATTTTGTCGCGAACGATGGTGCTGCTCGGCGCCACTATTCGGCCCGCGTCGATCAAGGCGTTCCTGAGCGCGAGGTCACTGCTGATATCAGGCTTGCGATCGCCGGTGCGAACCGCGGCGGCCAGCGGCGCCGTCGCCAGCCCGGCGTCGGACCCCGGACGAATCCGACCGTCTTCGATCAGCGCGCGAAGTCCCTCGCGCGAAAGGATCACCACATCCGCTTGGGTGCCATGCGCAAGCTGGTGCCGGATGGTCTTCGGACCGATCCCCTCCGACGCGCCGGAGCCGGTTTCCACCTTGATGCCGGTGCTTCGCTCGAACTCGGGCAGCACCTCCCGGTAGACCGCAGCAAAGCCGCCGGAGATGATGACCTTGAGCGTCGTCAATGCAGCGGCTCCCATTCCGTCCCGCGACCGCTATTCGGCCGCGGTCCGGATATCGATCTTCTCGGCGCGGACCGCGCAGAACTTGAACTCCGGAATCTTGCCGAACGGATCGAGCGCCGGATTGGTCAACAGGTTCGCCGCCGCCTCGGCGTAGCAGAACGGCATGAACACCATGTTCTCGGGCACGTCGCGATCGGCGCGCACCTTGACCTCTACCGCGCCGCGGCGGGTCTCGAGCCGGATGAAGTCGCCGGGCGCGAGCCCCTTCTTGCGCATGTCCTTCGGCGTCATGAACGCGACCGCCTCGGGCTCGATCTGGTCGAGCACCTGGGCGCGGCGCGTCATCGAGCCGGTGTGCCAATGTTCGAGCACGCGTCCGGTCGACAGCACCATCGGATACTCGTCGTCGGGCAACTCGTCCGGCGGGATCACCTTGGCCGGCACGATCTTGCCGCGGCCGCTCGCGGTCGGGAAGCCGGTGGTGAAGATGATCTCGTTGCCGGGCTTGTCGGGATCGTCGACCGGATAGGTCACCGCGCCCTCGCGCAGCAGGCGCTCCCAGGTGATGTTCTTCAGCGACGGCATCAGCTCGGCCATCTCGGTGAAGACCTCGCCCGGTCCGGCATAATTCCACGGCAATCCCATCCGCTTGCCGATCTCCTGGATGATCCAGAGATCCTGCCGCGCATCGCCCGGCGGCTTGATCACCTCGCGCGCCAGCTGCACGCGGCGATCGGTGTTGGTGAAGGAGCCGGATTTTTCGGCGAACGCCGAGGCCGGCAGGATGACGTCGGCGTGGAACGCGGTCTCGGTGACGAACAGATCCTGCACCACGAGATGGTCGAGCTTGGCCAGCGCCTCGCGCGCGTGCTGCAAATCCGGGTCCGACATCGCGGGATTCTCGCCCTCGACATACATGCCGTGGATTTCGCCGGCGTGGATCGCGTTCATGATCTCGACCACGGTCAACCCGCGCACCGGATCGAGCTCTTGCCCCCACAATTTCTCGAACGCGCCGCGCATGTCGTCGCGGCCGACCGGCTGGTAGTCCGGCAGGAACATCGGGATCAGGCCGGCGTCGGAGGCGCCCTGCACGTTGTTCTGGCCGCGCAGCGGATGCAGCCCAGTGCCGGGACGGCCGACCTGGCCGGTGATCAAGGCCAGCGCGATCAGGCAGCGCGCATTGTCGGTGCCGTGGACATGCTGGCTGATGCCCATGCCCCAGAAGATGATCGACGACTTGGCGCGGGCATAGGCGCGCGCCACCTCGCGCAGCGTCTCGGCGGGAATGCCGCAGATCTGAGACATGCGTTCCGGCGTGAACTCCTGGATCTTGGCCTTGAGGTCGTCATAGCCCTCGGTATAGCCGGCGATGTACTGCTCGTCGGTCAGGCCTTCGGTGATGATGGTGTGGATCATCGCGTTCAGCATCGCGACGTCGCTGCCCGGCTTGAAGGCGAGGTGCTTGGTGGCATGGCGCGACAGCGTCTGCCGGCGCGGGTCCATCACGTAGAGCTTGGCGCCGCGCTTGGCGGCGTTCTTGATGTAGGTCGCGGCGACCGGATGGTTCACGGTCGGATTGGCGCCGATCACCCAGATCACCTCGGCATCGGCGGCCGCCGCGAACGGCGCCGATACCGCGCCGGAGCTCAATCCCTCGAACAGCGCCGCCACCGACGAGGCGTGGCACAGCCGCGTGCAGTGATCGACATTGTTGGAGCCGAAGCCGGTGCGGACCAGCTTCTGGAACAGATAGGCCTCTTCATTGGAGCCCTTGGCCGAGCCGAAGCCGGCGAGCGCCTTGGCGCCCTTCTCGTCGCGGATCTTGCGCAAGCCGGCGGCGGCGAGATCGAGCGCCTCGTCCCAGGTCGCCTCGCGGAAATGGGTGTAGGGATTGGCCGGGTCGACCTGGTCGTTGGCATCCTTCTTGACGCCGGGCAGCCGCACCAGCGGCTTGGTCAGCCGATTGGGATGGTGGATGTAGTCGAAACCGAAGCGGCCCTTGACGCAGAGCCGGTTGTGATTGGCGGGACCATCGCGGCCTTCCGCGTAGATCACCTTCTCGTCCTTGACCTCGTAGGTGACCTGGCAGCCGACGCCGCAATACGGGCACAGCGAGTCCACCTTCCTGTCCGGGTAGGTGACGCGGGTCTGCTTGTCGTCGAGCATCACGGCCGGCATCAGCGCGCCGGTCGGGCAGGCCTGCACGCACTCGCCGCAGGCGACGCAGGTGGATTCGCCCATCGGGTCGTCGAAGTCGAACACGATCTTCGCGTCGTGATTGCGATACGCCATGCCGATCACGTCGTTGACCTGCACCTCGCGGCACGCCCGCACGCACAGGCCGCACTGGATGCAGGCGTCGAGATTGACGCGCATCGCCGGATGGCTGGTGTCGGCGCGCCAGCGCTCGGTCGCCGGGAAGCGGCTTTCGGTGACGCCGGTCTTCTCGGCCCAGTGCCAGAATTTCGAATCCGGATCGTGCGAGGTCTCGCGCGCCGGCTGGTCGGCGACGAGCAGCTCCATCACCATCTTCTGCGCCGCCACCGCGCGCTGGCTCGCCGACTTCACCTTCATCCCGACCGTCGGCGTCCGCTTGCAGGATGCCGCCAGCACGCGCTCGCCTTCGATCTCGACCATGCAGGCGCGGCAGTTGCCGTCCGGTCGATAATCCGGCGCCGGCGAATAGCAGAGATGCGGGATCTCGGTGCCCTGGCGCTTGGCGACCTGCCAGATAGTCTCGCCGGCCCGCGCCTCGACCTGATGGCCGTCGAGTTCGAACTGGATCATCTGCGGGCCGCCGCCCGTTCCGCCGACCTTGCCGATCGGCTCGCTGTGCGTGACGGTGACGCGACCATCTGGGGCATTGCTTCCTCCGGCCGCGCCCTTGGCGTCGTGACCGTAGCCCTGCGGCGGAGAGTTCTTGTCCTTGCTCATTCAAAATCCTCGTCGAAATTCGCCCTACTCGCCCCGCCTATTCGGCGGCTTGCTGCGGACGAAAGCCGTCCGGAAAATACTTGATCACTGAGGTCAGCGGATTGGACGCCGCCTGACCGAGGCCGCAGATCGACGCATCGCGCATCGCCTGGCTCAATTGGTCGAGCAGTTCCTTGTTCCAGACCGGCTGCTGCATCAAGAGCGCCGCCTTCTCGGTTCCGGCGCGGCACGGCGTGCATTGCCCGCAGCTCTCGTCCTCGAAGAACTTCATCAGGTTCAGCGCAGCCTCCCTGACGTCATCGGCCTGCGAGAGCACGACCACGGCGGCCGAGCCGATGAAGCAGCCGTATTTCTCCAGCGTACCGAAATCGAGCGGGATGTCGTCCATCGATGCCGGCAGGATGCCGCCGGACGCGCCGCCCGGCAGATAGGCCTGCAGTGTGTGGCCGTCGGCCATGCCGCCGCAGAACTCGTCAATCAATTGGCGCAGCGTAATGCCGGCCGGCGCGAGCTTGACGCCGGGATGCTTGACGCGACCCGACACCGAGAAGCTGCGCAGGCCGTGGCGCTCGTTGCGGCCGTGGCTCTTCCACCAGTCGGCGCCCTTCTCGACGATATCGCGCACCCACCACAAGGTCTCGATGTTGTTGATCAGCGTCGGCAGGCCGAACAGCCCGACCTGGAACGGATAGGGCGGCTTGTGCCGCGGCAGGCCGCGCTTGCCCTCGATCGATTCCAGCAGCGAGGATTCCTCGCCGCAGATATAGGCGCCGGCGCCGCGCCGCAGATGCAGCACCGGACCGCCCGGCGGGAGCTTGGCGATCTCGCGCGCGAGGATGTCGCGGCAGGCCGGATACTCGTCGCGGATGTAGATGTAGACGTCTGGCGCCTCGACCACGCGGGCGCCGATCAGCATGCCCTCGAGGAAGCGATGCGGATCGGTCTCGAGATAGTAGCGGTCCTTGAAGGTGCCGGGCTCGCCTTCGTCGCCGTTGACCGCCATCAGCCGCGGACCGGGTTCGCCGAGCACGGCGCGCCACTTGCGGCCGGTCGGGAAACCGGCGCCGCCGAGACCGCGCAGCGAGGCATCGTCGAGCGCCTTCAGCAGATCCTCGCGCGGCAGCTCGCCGGAGCGCAGCCGCGCCAGAAGCTGGTAGCCGCCGCCGGCGACATAGGCGTCGTAGTCGACGTAAGAAGGAAGATGCACATGGGTGTCGCCGTTCTTTGCCGCCGCGAGCACGGTGCTGACGGTGGCATGATCGACGAAGTTGTGGCCCACCTCGGCCGCGGGTGCGGTGTCGCAGCGGCCGACGCACGGCGCGCGCACGACGCGGATGCCGGGGCCGGCGCGGGACTGAAGATCCCTGAGCAGCTGCTCGCCGCCGAGCATCGCGCAGGTCAAGGAATCGCAGACCCGCACGGTGAGCGGCGCGATATCCGGCTCGCCCTCCTTCACGATGTCGAAATGCGCATAGAAGGTCGCGGTCTCGAACACCTCGGCGAAGGACAGCTTCATCTCGTCGGCGAGCGCGGCCAGATGCGCCGCCGAGATCTGATGGTACTTGTCCTGGATCAGATGCAGGTACTCGATCAGCATATCGCGCCGTCGCGGCCGGTCTGCGAGCAGCGCCTCGATCTCATGCGCGGCCACCGGGTCGACCTGGCGTCCCTTCGGCGTGGCTTTCGCCCGCTTCCTGCCCTGCCCGGGATGCTCGAACGCGCGAACCTTGTGAACGTCGCCTTGGCTCATGAATCCTCGCCTTGAAACCGCGTCTTTGAAACCGCGTCTTGAAACCGGGTCTTGGAACTCCGCTTTGCACTGACAGCGTCGGTTCAATCCAACTCTATTCACTGGCATGCCACAGGCAAGCAGATTTAGAACGCCTCTAGCAGCGTCGGGTTGCCGCGCAGGCCATTGTTAATGTTTACCTATCGAGCGATCTGAATTTCAAATCGCGCGATCCGCTCACAGCAGATCGGCGTAGCCGAGAAAGCCGACGGCATCGCCCGGCTCGACCCGCACGACGGCCTCGCCGAGCTCGATCAGCCCATCGGTCTCGACCAGCGACGACAGCAGGCCGGCGCCCTCGCGGGGAAACTTGGTCGCCTCCAGCGCACCGTCCGCCGCCCGGCGCAGCGAGGCGCGAACATATTCGCGCCGCCCGCTCTTCTTCTTGTAGCTGAAGGCGGCCCGCACCGGCATCGGCAGCAACGGCGTCGGCACCGCGCCCGACAGCGCCAGCACGGTCGGCCGCACGACGTGCACAAAGGTCACGAAGCTCGCCACGGGATTGCCGGGCAGACCGATCAGCGGCGTGCCGTCGATGATGCCCATCGCCACAGGCCGGCCGGGCTTGATCGCCATCCGCCATAGTACCAGCGAGCCGGCCTGTTCGATGCCGGCCTTGACGTGGTCCTCTTCGCCGGTCGAGACCCCGCCGGTGGTCAGGATCAGGTCGTAACGCCGCGCAACCTGCTTCAGCGCATCGGCAAGTTCGGCCCGCTCGTCGCGCAGGATGCCGAGATCGCCGACCTCGCAACCGAGCCGCCGCAACATCGCCATCAGCATGAAGCGGTTGGAATCGAACAGCTGTGCCTCGCTGCGCACGCTCCCGGGCGCCGCCAGCTCATCGCCGGTGGAGAATACCCCGACGCGCAGCCGCCGCACCACATCGAGCGTGGTGAGCCCGAACGCCGCAGCAACGGCGATGTCCTGCGGGCGCAGGCGCCGGCCCGCCGCCAACGCGACATGGCCGCGTGCGATGTCCTCGCCGGCCGGACGCACATTGGCGCCGGTCTTCAGGCCGGACGGCAGGATCACGTTGCCGGCATCGTCGATCCGCACGTCTTCCTGCATGAACACGGTGTCGGTGCCGTCGGGCATCGGCGCTCCGGTGAAGATCCGCACCGCCTGGCCGCGCCGTGCGGGCGCCGCCGGCGCGCCCGCCTGCACCCGCCCGGCGACCGGGAACGCGCGCTCGCCGCTCGCCGGCACATCGGCGCCGGATACCGCGTAACCGTCGACGGCGGAATTCATGAACGGCGGCAGCGGCAGCGGCGCGGCGATGTCGCCGGCCAGGATGCGCCCGTCGGCGTCAACCAGCGCAACGGTCTCCGTCTCGCCAACCGGCTTGACGCGCGCAGCGATGATCGCGACGGCTTTCGTCGACCGACATCATCGGTCCGCCGAATGCGAAGCAGTCGTCCGAAAGCTGCGCCATGATCTTAGTCCTCGGCCATCGACAGGATTTGTTCGACCCGGATCGCGAACTGCGGCGTTATCCTTCAAGCCGGACCAACAATGCCGGTTCCGGCAAGCCGGCGGAGAGTGGCCAGTCGGTCTCCGACCGTGCTTATATCCCCAGCTTCGCCACCATGTGAACCCATCGGGACTGCGACCTGTGACCGAGAAGACCACCGCTCCCATCATCGTTCCTGATCCGGACGACCCGCGCCTGACCGAGCGCGTGGTCGGCGTCGATCAGACCGGCGCGCGGACCGAGATCAAGGTGCCGGTGGAGCGGCCGTTGACGCTGTACCTCAACGCGCAGGAGATCGTCACCATGATGACGATCAACGACTATCCCGAATACCTCGCGCTCGGCTACCTCTTGAACCAGAACATGCTGAAATACGACGACGTCGTCACCGAGGTCGAATATGACGACGATCTCGAGGTCGTCGTGGTGCGCACCGCGCACCACACCAATTTCGAGGCCAAGCTGAAGAAGCGCACGCAGACCTCGGGCTGCGCCCAGGGCACGGCGTTCGGCGACCTGCTCGAAGCCGTCGAGAAGGTCGCGCTGCCGAAGGCCGAACTGCGCACCTCCTGGCTCTACCGGATGACGCACACCATCAACACGATGCCGTCGCTCTATCTGGAAGCCGGCGCCATCCACGGCTGCGTGCTGTGCAAGGAGGCGACGCCGGTCTGCTACACCGAGGATGTCGGCCGGCACAATGCCGTCGACAAGATCGCGGGCTGGATCTATCGCCACAATGTCGATCCGGCCGACAAGATCCTCTACACCACCGGCCGGCTCACCTCGGAGATGGTGATCAAGACGGTGCGGATGGGCATCCCGATCCTGGTCTCCCGCTCCGGCTTCACGGCATGGGGCGTCGATCTGGCACGGCAGGTCGGATTGACGCTGGTCGGGCGCGCCCGCGGCAAGCGCTTCATCGCGCTGTCGGGTGAGGAGCGGATCGTCTACGACCAGAACCTCGACTATGTCGAAGAGGAATCGATGCGTCACAAGCGCAAGGGCGAGACCGACAATGACTGAGATCCCGGGCGTGCTGCTGGCCGGCGGGCTCGCGCGGCGGATGGGCGGCGGCGACAAGCCGATGCGCGTGATCGCCGGCCGCACCATCCTGCAACGGGTGATCGACCGCCTCGCCCCGCAATGCGGCGGGCTGATCATCAACGCCAATGGCGACCCCGCGCGGTTCGCCGCGTTCGGCCTTCCGGTCGTCGCCGACGATGTCGCCGATTTTCCCGGCCCCCTCGCCGGCATCCTGGCCGCGCTCGATTGGACTGCCGCCAACCGGCCGGATGCGAACTGGGTGCTGAGCGCGGCGGGTGACTGCCCGTTTCTGCCGCGCGATCTCGTTACACGTCTGGAGCAGGCGCGCGCGGCCGAGGATGCCGAGCTCGCGGTCGCATCATCCGGCGGGCAGACCCATCCGGTGATCGGCCTCTGGAGCGTGCGCCTGCGGAACGAATTGCGCCACGCGCTCGTCGAGGAGGATATTCGCAAGATCGACCGCTGGACCGCGCGCTATCCGCTGGCGACGGTCGCATGGCCGACCGAGCCGCTGGACCCGTTCTTCAATGCCAATACCGTGGAAGACATCGCGGAAGCCGACCGCCTCGCCGCACTTGATGGCGGCTAAGGCGGCTGTTCGCATTGAACGCTTCGGCGCGACCGGCAACTGCCGATCGCGCCGAGACTAATCCAGGCGAAGTCCAAGCGGAGCAGCCGATCTGGGCTCCACGGTCAATCAATGCCCCGCGGCGATCCTGGTCGGGCCGCAGACGTCGTCCGCGTCGTGGTCGTTGTCGTGGCCACGGCCATTGTCCTTGATGTGGCCGTGGTCGCCATCGCAATTGACCGGCGCGAACGAGACGCCGCGGTAGACCATTCCGAATGCGGGCGCCGCGACGACGTCGAAGGCTTCATACGCGGGAAGCTGCGTTGCCGCGACCTTGTCGGTGATCGCGACCACCGAATTCGGATCGGCGCCGGGCTCGACCGAAGTGCCCACCGTCGACGTCACCGCGAAGATCGTCGCGGTGCCGTCGCGATTGAGGCGGCCGGTGATGTTGCGCAGGCCGCCGGTCGCCGGATCGGTCGGATATCCGTTCACGTGATAGGTCGCACCGAGGCTCAAGCCCCTCTGCAGCGTGTAGGCGAGGCTCCAGCTGCCATTGGCATAGACCCATTTCTGCAAGCCCGCGGTCGTCGACGTGGCCGCGTCCGCCAGAACGCCGTCGCCTTCCTGGGCGACATAGAGCGTCGTCGCATTGGCGAACCAGATGCCGAACGGATAGAAGCCGTTGGCGCCGGAGTTCGCCGCGGGATTGTTCGGGAAGCCCGGAAGAATGCTGAACGTGGTTGACGCGGCGGTATCGCGGGTCGGCAGCACGCCGGCCTGGCCGACCTGATAGACCGTGTTGATACCGTTGCTGCCGCTGCCCTTGGTCACGTAGAGCGTGTTGCCGGAGATCGCGAGGCTGCGGAAATTGTTGTCCTTGCCGGATTTGTCGACCGCAAAGCCGAGCTGGGCAACCGAGAAGCCGAACTGGAAGCCGTTCTTGCTGCCGGGCGTTCCCTGCTGCACGCCAACCACGGTGTCGGACCCATCGACACCGGGCGTCGCGAGCTGCACGCCGGTATCGTTGACGACGAGCACCGGCTGGATGCCGCTGCCGTTGCCGGCATTGCCGACCGTGAAGTACTGGTCGGCCTGGGTGCCATTGACCTTGTTGGCGCGGATCGCGCCGCGGCCATTGTCGCCGCTGTAGACGTTCACCTTGGTCCGGTGCAGCGAGCCGTCGAAATCGAGCTCCGCCACCACGCGGGCATGCACGCCGGTGTCCGGATTGGTGGGATCGACATGGTTCGGCGAATTGGAGTTGGAGATGTCGAGCTGATTCACCGCGGCGTCATAGCCCATGAACGTCACGGCCTTGCCGTCGGGCGACAAATGCAGCGACAATTCCGACTTCGAGCTGAAGCTCGTCACCGCCACATCCGCCGGAACGCTCAGCGCACCGATTTCGCGAAGCCTGTGGCCTTCCAGATGGAATTTCTTGATCACCACCGGCGCCGTCACGCCGAAGTTCGAATCGACGGACACGTTGTTGAAGACCTCCGGATAGCCGCCGTCGGCCACCGCCTTCGCGCCGGTCGGCAGGGTTTGGCCCACGACGACGGTCGACGGCTTGCCGGCATAGACCGCGGTGCTGACCAGCAATTCATGCGGATTGCCGACGGTCTGCGCGAGCGCCGGATGGACCGCAAACAGCAGCGGTGAGAGCGCCGTCCCGGCGATCAGGCGCCGGACAATGACGCGGTGGGTGGTTTGCGACGTGGCGATCGATTTGAACATGAGCCCCCCATTCTTGAAAATCGGAATGGGTTCGTCATACGGGGCCGATCGCAACACCCTTGTGACAGATCGCCGCACACGTGTTCACGTTGTGGAAATCTTGCCGCGCGCGGGCTTGCAGGAGAGCAAGTGCTAGCTGGCTCGCCCGCCAAGGCGCTCGCCCCGATCCGTTTCGATCGTGCGCAGATAGTCCAGCATCAGACGGCTGGTTGCGGACAGATGCGCGGCATCGCGGACCACGATCTTCAGCTCGCGCCGACCCCAGTCGTCGCGCAGCGGGATCGCGCGAAGGCCCATGCCGGCGCCGATGACCTGGAAGGCACGATCGGGGATCAGGCCGAGCCCCATATTGGCCTGCACCATGCGGCAGACCGCATCGAAGCCGGGCACATTGATGCGCAACCGCATGGTCTTGCCGGCCTGCGTCGCTGCATATTGCGAGCGCAGATAGATCGAGCTGGCGGTGTGCAGGCCGATCTGGTCGAAATCGAGCGTCTCGGTGAACAGCAATGTGTCGCGGCCTGCCAGCGGGTGGTCCGGACGCATCACGACCACCAGATTGTCGTAGCGATAGTGGAAAACCTCGAGCGCGCGGCTGTCGGCCTCGGCCGAGCAGATGCCGAGTTCGGCCGCGCCCTCCTCGATGCCGCGCACCACCTGCCCGCTCGGCCGCTCCTGCAGATCGACGCGCAGCAATTCATGCGCTGCGAAGAAAGCCGAGAGATCCTCGGGCAAATACTGCACGATCGCCGAAAGATTGGCGAGCATGCGGACATGGCCGCGCACGCCTTGCGAATATTCCGACAGCTCGACCGCGATCTTCTCGACATTGAGCAGCGTGACCCGGGCGTGATGCAGCAGCGCCTCGCCGGCCGGCGTCAGCGCCATGCCCTTGGCGAGCCGCTTGAACAGCGTGACGCCGAATGCCAGCTCGAAATCGTTCATCCGCTTCGAGACGGCAGAGGCCGCGATGCCCTGGCGCAGCGCCGCGCGGGTCAGGTTCTGCTCGTCGCAGACCGCGACGAACAGGCGAAGCGTCGTAAGGTCGACGCGGCGGGTGAGCGCGGTCTCAGCCGGCGTGGCGGGGCGTGGAAGGTCGACGGCGACGGAGGAGATCGGCATGGGCGGTGTCCCCGGGGATCAGCGCAGGTTAGCGCCGGGGATGCCGCGGAAGATTCCAAAGCAGTGCGGGATCGGAGGAATTGTTGGGATAGGATTCCAACGATGACGCATAAGACCGGATTTTATTGCAAACCGACCTGCCCCATGGCCATCGTTGTGAGGTATGAGCGAAGCGACGAAGCCATCGGCGCCTCGGCGATCGGAGAGATGGATTGCTTCGCTCCACTCGCAATGACGGCAGCGATAGCCAGCACACAATCCCTCACCGTCACCCCCGCGCAAAGGCGTCGCCTTTGTCGCTGGAGGTGCGAGCGGAGCGAGCCTCGAAGGGCGACGGCCCGGTTCTGTCCGCGAGGCGACCGTCACGCACTGAAGCAGCGCGGCCGTGCATCCTTCGAGACGCCGCTTCGCGGCTCCTCAGGATGACGGAATCCCGATCAGCGCGCTCCATCTATCACCGTCATGCTGAGGAGGCCGCGAAGCGGCCGTCTCGAAGCATCGACGGCCACGAGCTGGGCCGTGCATCCTTCGAGACGCGCTGCGCGCTCCTCAGGATGACGGGTTCGAAAGATGCACGCCCTCAAACAAAAACGCGGCGCCGGGGCGCCGCGTTTCCGAATGCGTGATCCAGCGAACCGTCAGCCCGCGGCCTTGGCCGGGACGTCGTCGCGCTGGCGCTTCATCACGATCTTGTTCAGGGCGCCGAGATAGGCCTTGGCGGAGGCGACCAGCGTGTCCGGATCGGCGGCGCGCGCGGTCATCGAACGGCCTTCATGGGCGAGACGCACCGAGACCTCGGCCTGCGCGTCGGTGCCTTCGGTCACCGCGTGGACCTGGTACAGTTCGAGCTTGGCCTCGTGCGGCACCAGGCGCTTGATGCAGTTGAACACGGCGTCGACCGGACCGTTGCCCTCGGCTTCCTCGATCTTGATCTGGCCATCGACGTCGAGCTTCATGGTCGCGCGCTGCGGGCCATGGGTGCCGGCGATCACGGTCAGCGAGGCCAGCTTGATGCGGTCGTGCGCGGCCGCCATCTCCTGATCGACCAGCGCCTCGATGTCCTCGTCGTAGATGTCCTTCTTGCGGTCGGCCAGCGCCTTCATCCGCGTGAAGGCATCCTCCAGCTGGTTGGCGCCGAGCTTGTAGCCCATCTCCTCCAGCTTGTGGATGAAGGCATGGCGGCCGGAATGCTTGCCGAGCACCAGCGACGACTGCTTCAACCCGACCATCTCGGGCCGCATGATCTCGTAGGTCGAGGCGTCCTTCAGCACGCCGTCCTGATGGATGCCGCTCTCATGGGCGAACGCATTGCGGCCGACGATCGCCTTGTTGTACTGCACCGGGAACGAGGTGGCGGCCGACACCACCTTCGAGGCGCGGGTCAGCTGCGTGGTGTCGATCTTGTTCCAGTACGGAAACTTGTCGTTGCGCACATTGATCGCCATCACGATCTCTTCCAGCGCGGCATTGCCGGCGCGCTCGCCGATGCCGTTGACGGTGCACTCGACCTGGCGCGCGCCGCCGACGATGCCGGCCAGCGAGTTGGCGACCGCCATGCCGAGGTCGTTGTGGCAGTGCACCGAGAAGATCGCCTTGTCGGAGTTCGGCACCCGCTCGATCAGGGTCCGCATGAAGTGGGTGTATTCCTCCGGCACGGTGTAGCCGACCGTGTCAGGGATGTTCACCGTGGTGGCGCCGGCCTTGATGACGGCTTCGACGATCCGGCACAGATAGTCCATCTCGCTGCGGGTGCCGTCCTCGGCCGACCATTCGACGTCGTCGATCTGGTTGCGGGCGCGGGCGACCATCGCGACCGAGGTCTCGATGACCTCCTCCGGGGTCTTGTTCAACTTCACCCGCATGTGCAGCGGCGAGGTCGCGATCACGGTGTGGACGCGGCCGCGGCGGGCGAACTTGACGGCTTCGGCGCAACGATCGATGTCGGCCGGATGGGCGCGGGACAGGCCCGCGATCACCGAGTTCTTGGAGCGGCGGGCGATCTCGCTGACCGCCTGGAAGTCGCCTTCCGAGGTGATCGGGAAGCCGGCCTCGATGACGTCGACACCCATATCATCCAGGAGCTCGGCGACCTCGAGCTTCTCCTCGAAGGTCATGGTGGCGCCGGGGCACTGCTCGCCGTCGCGCAAGGTGGTGTCGAAAATGATGACGCGGTCCTTCTCGGACTTATCAGCGGTGGCCATGTCAGAAATTCCTTTGAGCTTTTGCGCCCGTCATTTGCTGCTTCGAGCGATTGGTTGGGCGATGATCAGGGTCCGGTGATCTCGTACAAACCCCTGAGTGCCCAGGCGCAGACGCCCAGCCGGCCCTCAGGGGCAGGTAAGAAGCAGGCCGCCAATAAGCAGGGTGGGCGTTCCGGCCGGGATCGTGGCGGTAGCCTTGGCCACCTCCCTCGAAATCCCATCAATTTGGCCGCGAATCAGCATTGCCGGACCCTGTTGAGCGCCAAAATCCTCGGCCAAAACCATTGACGGTTGGTTGCCGGGAGCGCTTGAGCGCCGCCGTTCTAGACGATTATGGCAAGCCGCCGCAATGGGTAAAGAGGGACAGCGGGGTTGACCTATATGCAGCCGGCGGAGGTGATTGGACGTCGCTGCGCGTGACGGACGCACCGGCAGATGGGTTCCCTCCCCCTGAGTGGCGTGCTCACCTTACGCGAGTGACGACGCGGCTTACGACTGCTCCCCCTCACCTGCGTCCGCGCGAGCTCGCGCGCAGGCTCGACGGCGAGCGGCCATAGAGAGTCGCGAAGGCGGCGTTGAAACGGCGGACGCTGCCGAAGCCGGCGCGGAAGGCGATCTCGGTCATCGCCTCGTCGGTGGTATCGATCAGGCGCTTGGCGCGCTGCACCCGGCGGGTGGCCGCGACCTGCTGCGGGCTGGCGCCGACATGGCGCGCGAACAGCCGCGCCAGATGGCGCGCGGTGATGCCGAGCCGGTCGGCCAATGCGGCGACCGAACCGCGCTCGAGCGCGCCGCCGTCGATCAGTTTCAGCGCGCGCGCAACCGTGGAACGGGTGCCGTTCCAGGCCGGGCAGAATGGCGCGGTTTCGGGACGGCAGCGCAGGCATGGCCGATAGCCCGCCGCCTCGGCCGCGGCGGCGGTCGGGTAGTAGGTGACGTTGCGCGGCAGCGGATGCTTCACCGGACAGACCGGGCGGCAATAGATCCGCGTGGTCTTCACCGCGGTGAAGAAGCGACCGTCATAGCGCGCGTCGCGCCGCAGCCGCGCCGCGTTGCAGACCTCGAAGCTGAGCATGACCGGACACTAGCGCATCATACGATGAGGAAAAGTGGCCGGCGGTGATGAGGTCCGATTCCGGCCAGCACGTCGCGCCGCGCTGACCTAGATCGAGCCGATCGATCAACCCTGCATCCATCCCCCGGAGACATCGCAATGACCAGCCCGACTGCAAAGGACATCGTCCTCAACGCCTGGCAGACCTTCAGGACCCGCGACCCCGGCCAGATCGCCGCATTGTTCGCGCCGGACGCCGAATGGATCGCACCGGGGCGCAACGCCACCGCGGTCGCGCTCGATCATACCGATCACATGGTTGGCGCGGATGCGATCGCCCGCTTCATCTCGACCGAGATGCACCGCCTGTTCTCCGAGATCGACATCACCTTCCGCGCGGTTCACGCCGACGGCAACAGCGTGATCGTCGAGGAGCGCATGCGCGCGACGCTGCCGGGCGGCCGCGCCTACGATAACGACTACTGCTTGGTGTTCGTGGTCCAGGACGGCCGCATCAAGCAGGTGCGGGAATACATGGATACCCGCAAGGGCTGGCAGATGGTGTTCGGAGAAGCTGTGGCGTAAAGGCTGCCGCGCAACGCCAAGACTAACGCCAAGACTGACGCCAAGGCAAACACCAAGACTCTGGCGCGCCCGCGCCAGCACTCTCGTGAGGGGCGCACGACGAAAGGGTTCCTTCCCCCGTTGCGGGGCAGGGTTAGGGAGCCGCCGAGGGGTGCTCTCCTCACCTAACCCGGTGGCTCCCCATCGGCCGTCGATACCGGACAAAGCTGCGTGGCACGCGTGCAGCGAAACCTGTCATACACCATGGCCCCATTCGTGCCGCCGCCACCGACAACCAAGGCGCGTGCGCCCGGACAAATCAATCTTTGCTCAACAGGTTGAATCTAGTCTGCCGTCGCTTCAGCGATGATGGTTAAGGAGATATGGGGATCATGCCTGCGACGAAAATGGCCGAAGGGCTCAATCAGCGACAAGCCGGCTTCAATCTCTTCCTCGTCGGATTCCTGATCCTGTTCCTCGAACTGGCCTGCATCCGCTGGTTTTCGGCCAAGGTCGTTTTCCTTCAGTTCTTCACCAACGTCGTCCTGCTCGCGTCCTTTCTCGGCATGTCCTGCGGCTGCCTTGCCGCGCGTCGCAGCACCAACTGGCTTGCGCTGTTTCCGGGCCTCGTGCTGCTGACATTTGCCGCGGTCTTCTTGATCATGGTGACGTATTCCAACTGGGGCGGGCTCGCGATCGATGTCGGTCACCAGGCTTCGCCGCAGGAGGTGTTTTTCGGCACCGAGGCGCGCAAGCCCGATCTTGCCCAATTCGTCGTGCCGATCGAGGCGATTGCCGGGCTGTTCTTCGTCCTGATCGCGCTGATGTTCGTCGGCCTCGGCCAGACGCTGGGCCGCGCCTTTGACGCCTATCCCGACCGCGTCGGCGGCTACTCCCTGAATATCGGCGGCAGCCTCGCCGGCATCGTCGGATTCTCGCTGCTGTCGTTCGCGCAGGCGCCGCCGGTGGTCTGGTTCCTGGTCAGCTTCGGCGGGATCGCCTACCTGCTCTATCAGGACAAGGGCCTGTCGATCATGCGTTTCGCGACGCTCGTCATCGTGCTGGCCTTTACCGGGCTTTACACCGGCGTCGACGATTCCGACGTCCATCAATTCCGCTGGTCGCCGTACTATGCGGTCGACTGGAACAAATCAAACGACATCATCACCGTCAACAACATCGGCCATCAGGAGATGATTCCGTTCGCCGAACGCGGCGCGTCCTATTCGCTGATTCACCTGCTGCAAAAGCACAGCGGCGGCGCGCCGTTCAAGGATGTCATGGTGATCGGCGCCGGCTCCGGCAACGACCTGGCGCACGCCTTGCATTTCGGCGTCGAGCGCATCGACGCGGTCGAGATCGATCCGGTGATCCAGAACATCGGCATCCACAACCATCCCGACAAGCCCTACCAGGACCCGCGGGTGGTGCCGCATCTCGACGACGGCCGGCATTTCCTGCGCACCACCGACCGCAAATACGATCTCGTCATCTACGCGCTGGTCGACTCGCTGATCCTGCACAGCGGCTACGCCAACATCCGCCTGGAAAGCTATTTGTTCACGGAGCAGGCATTCCAGGACGTCCGCCGCGTGCTGAAGCAGGACGGCATCTTCGTGATGTACAACTACTATCGTCAGGGCTGGATCGTGCAACGCGTGGCCGCAATGGCCAAGCAGGTGTTCGGCTGCGAACCGCTGGTGCTGCCGCTGCCCTACAAGGAAGCGCTGACCTCGTCGGAGGCGGTCGGCTTCACGACCATCATCGCGGGCTGCAATCCGCGCATCTCCACCGCGTTCCGCGACCGAGGCCCGTTCTGGCTGAACAGCGTGCCACCGGAGAACCTGGCAATCGACGGCTTCGACAAGCCGCAGGACAAGGCAAAGGACAAGGCAGCCGCCACGCATGGCGACTGGGTGCCGCTGGCGCCGGCAAAGCTCGTGGTCGACAATGAGGGCGCCAAGCAATCGACCAGCGACGACTGGCCGTTCCTCTATGTCAGCGGGCGGCTGATCCCCGACCTGACCATCCGCTCGATGATCCTGCTCGGCGTGCTCGGGCTTGGTCTCGTCTATCTGTTCAAGCCGAAGGGCGCCTGGCGGCCCAACAGCCGGATGTTCTTCCTCGGTGCCGCCTTCATGCTGCTGGAAACCAAGGCAGTGGTGCAGATGGCGCTGCTGTTCGGCAGCACATGGCTGGTCAACTCGGCGGTGTTCTTCACCGCGCTCGTGCTGATCCTCGCGGCCAATCTCTATGTGATCAAGGTGCCGTCGACCCGGCTGGCGCTGCACTATGCCGGGCTGTTGCTGCTGCTGGCCGTCTCGGTGCTGGTGCCGCTCGACACCTTCCTCAGCGGCGGCATCGTCTGGCGCTACGTGATCCCGTGCGCGCTGGCGCTCGGCCCGATGTTCTTCGCCGGCGTGATCTTCGCCCGCAGTTTCCGCGACGAAGCCAATCCCGATCAGGCGTTCGGATCCAACATCGCGGGATCCGTGATCGGCGGCCTCGCCGAGTCGTGTTCGACTTTGCTCGGCTTCCGCTACCTCCTGCTCGTCGCGATCGGCTTCTATCTGCTGTCGGCCTGGATGCCGTCGCGCAAGGGGTAGCGCGTAAGGGACGCACCCAGAGCGGCCGGGTTCCCTGCCCCGCAAGGGGGGAGGGAGCCTGATAGCTGTGCGCACCTCACGTATTGAAGCGCGAGCGGCAGACCATGGTCGCTACTACTTCTTCGACGCCTTCTTCTCCGCCGTGCCCTTGCCTTCCGCCTCCAGCGCTGCGCGGACGCGCTTGAATTCGCTCAGGTCGGCCTTGTCGACCTCGGGGAATTTCAGATCGAGCTTGTCGAGCGCATTGACGATGGTCGAGCCGATCACGACGCGGGCGAACCATTTGTGATCGGCGGGCACGATGTGCCACGGCGCGTCCGCGGTCGCGGTGTGGTGGATCATGTCCTGATAGGCCGCCTGGTATTTGGCCCACAGCTGCCGCTCGGAAATGTCGGCCATGGAGAACTTCCAGTTCTTGGCCGGCTCCTCGAGCCGGTCGAGGAAGCGCTGGCGCTGCTCCTCCTTGGAGACATGCAGGAAGAACTTCAGGATCACGGTGCCGTTGCGCGACAGATAGCGCTCGATCGCGGAGATGTCCTCGAAGCGCTGGCGCCAGATATTCTTGGTCACCAACTTCTTCGGAATCTTCTGCTTGCCGAGCACGTCGGCATGCACGCGCACCACCAGGCATTCCTCGTAATAGGAGCGGTTGAAGATGCCGATGCGGCCGCGCTCCGGCAGCGCGATCATCGCGCGCCACATATAGTCGTGGTCGAGTTCCCTGGTCGAGGGCTGCTTGAACGAGGAGACCTCGCAGCCCTGCGGATTGACGCCCTCGAACACGCTCTTGATCGCCGAGTCCTTGCCGGCGGCGTCCATGCCCTGGAAGATCAGGAGCAGCGACCAGCGGTCCTGGGCGTAGAGCCTCTCCTGGTAGTCGCTGAGCCGCTTGCGGTTGGCTTCGATGATCTTGCCGCCGGCGTCCTTGTCGATGCCGCCCTTCTCGGCGGTCGGATACGACTTCAGGTGGAATTCGCCCGATCCATCGAAGCGGAACGGCGCGACGTAGGGCTTCAGTTCATCGGCGAGCGATGGGGACGGTTTGTTGCTCATGGCCTCTCGACGGCTTGCGTGGCGATTTGGTCCGGTCGATCACGCTACCAAGAATGCCCTTGGGCAGGAAGATGATGAACAGCACCAGCAAGATGCCGTAGACCAGATTGTCCCAGCCGACCGCCTTGGTGCCGAACGAGATCCGCAGCACCTCGGCCAGCACGATGGTGATGACGGCGCCGACCGTCGGCCCCAAAGCGACATAGACCCCGCCGACGATCGCCGCGAATACCATCTGCAGCGAGACCGCGATGCCGCTCACCGTGTCGGGCGAGATGAACATCTGGTACTGGCAGTACAGCGCGCCGGCGAGCGCGGTCATCAGCGCGCTGATCAGGGTGATCTTGAGCTTCTCGGCGGTGACGTTGACGCCGGCCGCGGCTGCGGCGTCCTCGTCCTCCGAGATCGCCTCCATGGCGTGGCGGATCATGCTGCGGTCGATCGCGCGCCAGATCACGAGGCCCAAAACCCAGACCGCGAGCGCGATCAGGTACCAGGTGGTCTTGTCGTCGAATTGCAGCGCGAACAGGCTCTTGCCGCTCGGTGCGCGCTGCGGCGTATAGCCGAGCGAACCGCCGGTATAGTCGCGAGTCGCGGTGATGACCTGCAGCACGATGCCGGACAGCGCCAGCGTCACCAGCACGAAATAATGCCCGGTGATGCGGAAGCGGAAGCACGGATAGGCCACGATCAGCGCGAGCACGCCTGCGGTCGCCATGCTCAGGGGAATGCCGATCCAGGGCGACACGCCGAGGTGGTTCCACAAGAGCGCGGTGACATAGGCGCCGATGCCCATGAAGCCGCCATGGCCGAGCGAGACCAGGCCGAAGCGGCCCATGATCGACCACGAGGTGTAGGCGAACGACCAGATCAGGATCAGCACCAGCACGTGCAGATGATAGGGATCGCGATGCAGGAACGGCAGCGCGACCAGCGCAAGCAGCGCGATGATCCAGCCGGCGAGCTTGCTGTTCACGAGCGCCTCGCGAGCAGGCCCGCGGGCCGGATGAACATCATCACGATGAAGAAGGCGAACGCCAGCACGTAGCCCCATTCGAGATCGGAGAACAGGCCGCCGAGCGAGATGATCTCGGCGAACACGAAGGCGGCGATGAAGCCGCCGATGAAATTGCCGAGGCCGCCGAGCACGCAGATCAGGAACGTGATCGGACCGAACGACAGGCCGACGAACGGATGCACGTCATATTGCAGCACCAGCAGGCAGGCGGCGAGCCCGGCAAGGCCGCCGCCGATCGCCGAGGTGACGAGATAGATCCGCTTGGGGTCGACGCCCATCAGCGGCATGATCTGGCGATCCTGCGCGATGGCGCGGATCGCGGTGCCGGTGAAGGTCCGGGTCAGGAACAGATAGACGCCGATCATGCCGACCAGCGCCGCTGCAAACGACAGCAGCCGCGCGTAACTGAAATTCATCTCGCCGAGCGCCAGCACCGGCAGGCGGATGCCGAGATTGCGGAAGTCGATGCCGAAGGCGACGGTGGCGAAGCTCTGCAGGATGAACAGCACGCCGCCGGTGGCGAGCAGCTGGTTGATCGGCGGCGCGGTCAAGAGCGGCGCGATCACCAGGAAATGCAGCGCGGCCCCTAACAGCGCCACCAAGAGGATGACGAGCGGCGCGGCGGCCCAATACGGCAAATGGAACACCTGCACGAGGTAATACATGCCGTACATGCCGATCATCACCAGCTCGGCGTAGCAGATCCAGGTGACGTCGATGACGCCGAAGATCAAATTGAGCCCGAGCGCCAACAGCGCCAGCACGCCGCCAAGCAGGATGCCGTTGATGACGGCTTCCAGCAGGTAGATGTCGAAGATGTTGAGGAAGGATTGCATGGTTGCTCTGTCTTAGACCGTGGCGTCGTCTGGCTGATCTGGCAGGACCGTCATCCTGAGGCGCGAGCGGAGCGAGCCTCGAAGGATGGACGGCCACCAGCCGGGCCGTGCATCCTTCGAGACGCCGCTGCGCGGCTCCTCAGGATGACGGGAGAAGACGCCGCTCCGCTCGCACCTCAGGACGACGGGAAACTGTGTGGGCGCACGGGCTCGATTCACGATCATCATCCCTCACACCCCCAAATACGCCTGCTTGATGGTGTCGCTCGCCGCGAGCTCCGCCGCCGTGCCGGCGGCGCGGATGCTGCCTGCCTCCAGCAGATAGGCGCGGTCGACCACGCGCAGCACCTGCTGCACGTTCTGCTCGACGATCAAGACCGTCAACCCCGAGGCGCGGATGCGCTTGACCAGTTCGAACACCTGCTGCACCACGACCGGCGCGAGCCCGGCCGAGGGCTCGTCGAGCAGCAGCAGTTTCGGGTTCGACATCAGCGCGCGGCCGATCGCGCACATCTGCTGCTCGCCGCCCGACATCGTGCCGGCCATCTGCTGCAATCGCTCCTTCAGCCGCGGAAACAGTTCGAACACGAATTCCAGCCGCTCGGCGTAATGCGCGCGGGCGGCGGGCATGTAGGCACCCATCTTCAAATTGTCGGCGACCGTGAGCCGCGGAAACAGCCGGCGGTTTTCCGGCACATGCGCGATGCCGAGGCTGACGATGCGATGCGCAGGCGTCGCCACGACGTCGCTGCCTTCCATTGCGATGGTGCCGCGGATCGGCCGGATCAGCCCGGAGATCACGCGCATCAGCGTGGTCTTGCCGGCGCCGTTCGGGCCAATCACGCCGACCGCCTCGCCCGCCTTGACGTCGAGGCTGACGTCGAACAGCGCCTGGAAGCTGCCATAGCCCGCATCGATCGATTTCAGTTCCAGCATGCCGCTCACGCCCCGATCCGGCGGCGCGCCTGCGCGGCGGCGGCCGCCGCGATGCTCGCGTCCGCATCGGTGCCGAGATAGACCTCGATCACCCGTGGATTGCCGGCGACATCGGCCGGCAGGCCTTCGGCGATCTTCTCGCCATGATCGAGCACCATGACCCGATCGACCACGCGCATCAGTACGCCCATGATGTGCTCGACCCAGATGATGGTGACGCCGAGTTCGTCGCGGATCCGCCGCAGCATGTCGGCGGCCTGGTCCATCTCGGTCTCGTCGAGCCCGCCGAGGCTCTCGTCGGCGAGCAAAAGTTTTGGCCCGGTGGCAAGCGCCTTTGCCAGTTCGAGCTTCTTCAACCCGGCGGCGCCGAGCCCCTCGACGCTGGAGTGACGATCGGTCGGCAGCCCGACCATCGCCAGTGCGCGCTCGGCTGCCTCCTCCGCCTTGGCGCGGCTGTGGCGGCCCTGGCCGTAGAAGCCGGCGAGCACGACGTTCTCGAAAATGCTCAGCCGATGGAACGGCCGCGGAATCTGGAAGGTGCGGCCGATGCCGCCCACGATGATCCGGTGCGGGGCAAGGCCCGCGATCTCGCGGCCGTCGAACAGGATCGAGCCCTCGGTCGGCGGCAGCGTGCCCGACAGCATGTTGAAGATCGTGCTCTTGCCCGAGCCGTTCGGCCCGATCAGGCCGAGGATCTCGCCCTGCTCGACGCGGAACGAGACATTGTTGACGGCGCGAAAGCCGCCAAACCGCTTGACCAGGCCTTCCACGGCGAGCACGGCAGTCCCTTTCGTGAGCGAGCTATTTATAGCTGTAGGTGGTGCCGGCCGGCAGCGGCAGCACGGTCTCGCGCTGCATCTGGCTCTTCGGCCACACCACATAGGATTTATCGTCGATATATTGCAGCACCACCGGGAACGAGCGCGCGTTCTGCCCGGCATACTGCTCGCCGTCGCCGTAGAACTTCACGCCGTAGCCGAGCATGGTGCCGCCCTCGGCAATGTCGGTGTCGAGCGCGGCCTTGCGCAGCGCATCCGGGTCGACGCCGCCATAGGTCTTGATCGCCCGCGGCAGCACATCGTCGAGGAACACATAGGCGTTGGCCGCGCCGATGCCGACATGGGCGGAGCGAATCGGCACCCCGGGCTTCAACCGGTCGAACTCCTCGCCGACCATCTTGATGACTGGCGGCAGCTTCGGATCCATGTCCTTCTGATTGGCAAGCCAGATCGAGATCGGATCGGTGTTGAACAGATAGTTGGCGTCGACGCCGAGGCCTTCCTTGAGCTTCTCATAGACGCCATAGCCCGCGCCGTGGCCGACGATGGCGCCGAATTTCAGGCCTTGCTCGCGCGCCTGGCGGAACAGCAAGGTTATGTCCGGATTGTAGCCGGTGTGGAAGATCACGTCCGGCTTGGCGCGCTTCAGCTTGGTGATCAGCGCCGACAAATCCGGCGCGGTCGCCGAATAGCCTTCCTTGAGCACGATGTTGAAGCCAGCTTTCTTCGCGCCGGCCTCGTTGCCCTTGGCGACGTCGACGCCATAGGCGCCGTCCTCATGGATGATGGCAACGCGCAGGTCCTTCGGCTCCTTGCCGAACTTCGGCAGCGAATATTGCGCGATGAATTCGGTCGTCATCATGCCGTATTGGTTGCCGGCGGCCTGCGGGCGGAACACATATTTGTAGTTCTTGCCGTCGAACACGCCCGAGGAGATGCAGGTGGTGATCCACATGAACTTCTTCATCTGGTCGACCCGGGCCGCCACCGGCACGCATTGTGCCGAGGAGAAGAAGCCCATCACCATGTCGACCTTCTCCTGCTCGAGCAGGCGAACGGCCTCGTTGATGGCGATATCAGGCTTGCTCTGCGCGTCGGCATAGACCGCCTCGACCTTGTAGCCCTCGACGCCGG
Organism: Bradyrhizobium sp. USDA 4461; assembly: GCF_054055655.1. Taxonomy (NCBI): domain Bacteria; kingdom Pseudomonadati; phylum Pseudomonadota; class Alphaproteobacteria; order Hyphomicrobiales; family Nitrobacteraceae; genus Bradyrhizobium; species Bradyrhizobium sp. USDA 4461. The sequence goes on along the minus strand of NZ_JBSRXM010000001.1, from coordinate 5,061,286 downwards.
TCTTGGCGTAATGGTCGAGCATGATCTTGACGCCGGTATATTGCAGCTCGGAGCCGCCGCCGGCCAGCGGGCCGGTCAAGTCGAAGATCACGCCGATCTTGATCTTCTTATCCTGCGCCTGCGCGGCAGCGGCCACGCCGAGCGCCGCAACCACGACAGACAGACCCGCGAGCCAGCGGGCAACCCTCCTGACCGGCATGAATCCCTCCCCAGAGATTGTGCACTGCATTTCTTGTTGTCGTTCCGCCCTATCACAGGGGGCGCGGCCGGTGATGTCAAGCACGATGGCTGCGTCGCCACGGCGCAGGCTTGCGCAAAGTTTCGGCGAACCAGCGGAGACGACTTTTCAGACCGGAGAACTACGGAAGGCAGCTTTGCTATTTCTGCCTTATCCTGAGCGCTGCGAAGTAGCTGTCATTGGAGGCGACACATGACTCATATGCTTTGCAGAGCGAGACTCATCCTGTGGTTCGGTGCGTGCGTGATTGGATTCGGAGCGTGGATTGCCGCTTCGTCGGGCGCGCTGGCGCAGAATTCGCCGTCCGCCGAGGCCAGGCTGAAGGAGCTGAACATCACACTGCCGCCCGTTCCGACACCGGTCGCCAACTACGTCGATGCGGTCCGGGTCGGCAATCTGCTCTTCCTCGCAGGAAACACTCCGGCCGCGGACTGGAAGTACAAGGGCAAGGTGGGCAAGGACCTCACCGTGCAGGAAGGCTACGACACGGCCCGTCAGGTCGGCCTGATCATGCTGGCGAAAGTGCGCGTCGCACTGGGGAGCCTCGATCGCGTCAAGCGCGTGGTCAAGGTCTTCGGGATGGTCAATTCAGCCGACGGGTTTGGCGAGCAGCCGAAAGTCGTGAACGGATTCTCCGATTTGATGGTCGAGGTCTTCGGCGATGCGGCCGGCAAGCACGCGCGATCTGCTGTCGGGATGGCGGGACTTCCGTTCAACAACGCTGTTGAGGTTGAGATGATCGTTGAAGTGGCCGAATGATCGGCCGTTGCTCCTGGTCGGGAGCCGTCAATGACGGACGGTGTTAGTCACGCGCGCCCCCAAGTGAGCCTCACCCTACGCCGGCAGCTGCGTTTCGATGAACGCGGTGACGAAGCGCGGCATGGCGGGGGTAAGATCGGCGCGGCTGCGCACCAGGTGGATGCCGGCGAGTTCGGGATTGTCCTGCCGTGCGAGATTGGCCTCGATCCGGGCACGCAGCGCATCGCCTGGCATATCGACGCGCAGGATCTGCATCATCGCCAGCGCAACGCCGGTGTAGATGCAGTGCCAGTCACTATCGGCATGGCAATCCGCTGCGATGAGCCCGGTCTCTTCCTCGAGTTCGCGCATCACGCTGCCCGCGATATCGACCGTCTCGCCCCTGATGTCGTCGAGATCGGGGGTGCCTGAAGGAAAATAGATCCGTCCGGCATTCGCGGTCTGCTCGCCCATCACACCGCAGACGAAGGCGCCGTCGCTCGAGAGCAGCGCGCCCATCCCGAAGCCGTTGAAGATCTCCTTGTCCGGGAATCCCCAGTCGCGCCAGGCGAGGAAGCTTGCGAAATCGGTCTCGAAATAGCTCGCGCTGAGCCGCTCGCCGGCAAACACCGGATCGCGCCCGAGCAGCACGCGGCCGTTCCACAGGTTCGGGTTCAGCCGCTGCTGCTCGGCGAAATGCGCGTCGATCTCGACGCGCCGCTGGTCGGCGAACGGCCAGGGCCGCCGCTGCAAGGCGAGGTCGAGCGCGGTGACGCGACAAATCAGCGGGGACTGCATGTCTTTATGAACTTACTTCGCGCTTCCGGTCGTCTTCTTGACCTGATCGACGAACTTGTTGGTGTAGGTCTTGGTGACGTCGATGCCGGCCTTCGCGACCTCGGGCGAGCCTTCGCTGAACACCGCGAGCACGGCCTCGGCGCCCTTGGGGTCCATCTTGCCGGTTTCCGAGAACATCGGGATCGTGTTCTTCAGCGCGGCCAGATAGAGGTCCTTGTTCTTGCCGACGATCTCCTCCGGCATCTTGGCCATGATGTCTTCGGCGGAATGCGAATGGATCCAGGCCAGCGTCGCCATCATCGCATTGGTCAGCGCCTGCACCTCCTTGTCGTGGCCGTTGACCCATGCCGCGGTCGAATAGAGCGCGCCGCCCGGATATTCGCCGCCGAACACCGCGAGCGTGTCGTGCTGGGTGCGGGTATCGCTGAGGATCTTGAGGTCGGCGTGGCTGCCTTGCAACACAGTGACGGAGGGATCGAGCATCACCGCGGCATCGATCTGGCCCTGCTCCATCGCGGCCACCGCGGTGGCGCCGAGGCCGACGCCGATCACGGCGGTGCCGGCCGGATCGAGGCCGTTCTTCTTCAACAGGTATTTCAGGAAGAAGTCGGTCGAGGAGCCCGGCGCGCTGACGCCGACCTTCTTGCCGGCAAGATCCTTGATCGAATTGATCTCGCCGGTGTGCTTCGGCGACACCACCAGCACGAGGCCGGGATAGCGGTCATAGACCACGAAGGCCTGCAGCTCCTGCTTCTTGGCGGCGAGATTGACGCAGTGATCGAAATAACCGGAGACGACGTCGGCGCTGCCGCCGAGCACGGCTTTCAGCGCATCCGAGCCGCCCTTGAGGTCGACCAACTCGACCGCAAGCCCGGCCTTGTCATATTCGCCGAGCTGCTTGGCCAGCACGGTGGGCAGATAGCAAAGGCAGGCGCCGCCCCCGACCGCGATGGTGATCTTGCTTTGCGCCGCGGCAAGGCCCGTGGACAGGGTCAGCGTCAGCAGCGTTCCGGCAAGCTTGCCAAGCCATTTGTTCATGACGTCCTCCGATCGAATTGACCGGCAAGATAGAGGAGCCGGCATGGCTTGAGAAGGCGACTTTCCGGGTGCTGGTCAAGCCTGCGGCGGCGGCATAGCATCGCGACTACAAGAAAACGCCGAAGAAGCACCAAGAATGCTTCAAGGCAGACATCAGGGAGGTTTTTCATGAATCGGATTGCGACCGCGCTGTCGATTGCCGCCGCTTTCGCCGCCGGCTGCGGCGTCACCCATCTGCTGCGGCCGGCACTCGCCGCCGAAAGCATCACCGCGCAGGTGATCCACACCGGTGAGATGGAGGGCGACAAGCTCGGCGACGCCAACAAGGTCGGCTTCCGCTCGAAAATGTTCGTCTCGGCCGACGGCGCCACCGTCTCGATCCAGGACGGCAATGTGCCGAAGCACATGCACCCCAACACCAACGAGATGCAGTTCATCCTGGAAGGCACCGGCACGGTCTGGCTCGGCGACAAGGAAGTGACGGTGAAGCCGGGCGATTTGATCGTGATCCCGAAGGGCACGCCGCATGGCGGCACCAAGCCGAACGGCCGCGCCTTCAAGGCGATCGCGATCAAGACGCCGCCGCAGGCGCCTGACGATACCAAGCTGCTGGATTGATCCGGACTTAACAGACCTTCCCCGTCATCCTGAGGTGCGCGCCCGGCGGCGCTCTTGCGCGGCTGGGCGCGCCTCGAAGGATGAATCGGCCATAGCTTGGGCCGTGCATCCTTCGAGGCTCGCTCCGCTCGCACCCCCAGCGACAAAGGCGAAGCCTTTGCGCGGGAATGACGGTGCTGACTTCGCTGGGTTGCGCATGAGCGTCATCCGGGCATGTGCAAGTCTCCCCGCATGACGCCAGTTCCATTACATGGCGACTGACAGATAATTCACTTGCCTCGTATCGGCTCGCTCCATAATATGATGATCGTCATTTATAGAGAACATGGACCATGAGCCTCGACGATCACCCCACGGTCAGGGCTGTGCGGGCGCGCAGCAGCCAGCCGGCCCCCGACCTCCCGGTGTCGGCGGAGCTGATCAAGGAGATCGCGCGCAATTGCGGGGCCGACGATGTCGGCGTCATCGAATTCGAACGCGCCGCGATCGCGCCGCAGCGCGACTTCATCCGCAAGGTCTACGGCCGGACGCGTTCCCTGCTCGCGATCGTCTGCCACATGAACCGCGAGCCGGTGCGCTCGCCGGCGCGGTCGGTCGCCAATGAGGAATTCCACTCGACCTACGATCACGTCAACGAAACCGCCCGCGCCATCGTTCGCGCGCTCGACGAGCACGGCATCCCGGCCTGCAACTCGGTCGCCGCCTTCCCGATGGAGATGGACCTGCCGCGGATCATGATGGTCCAGCACAAGCCGATCGCAGTCGAGGCCGGACTCGGGCGGATGGGAATCCATCGCAGCGTGATCCACCCGAAATTCGGCAGCTTCGTGCTGCTCGGCACCATCCTGCTCGGCTGCGAGGTCGACGCCCACGACCGGCCGATCGATTATAATCCGTGCCTGGAATGCAAATTGTGCGTCGCTGCCTGCCCGGTCGGCGCCATCAAGCCGGACGGCGGCTTCGATTTCCTGTCCTGCCACACCCACAATTATCACGACTTTCTCGGCAACTTCGCGCAGTGGGTGGAGAAGGTCGCGGACGCGAAGGACGCGAGCGATTATCGCGCCCGGGTGCCGCGCACCGAGACGATGAACGTCTGGCAATCGCTGTCGTTCAAGCCGGGCTACAAGGCGGCCTATTGCATCTCGGCCTGCCCGGCCGGCGAAGACGTGATCGGGCCGTTTCTGGACAATCGCGAGGCGCATTTCGCCGACGTGGTGCAGCCGCTGATCGACAAGGACGAGTTCGTCTATGTGATCCCGGACACCGACGCCGAGGACACGGTGACCCGGCGCTTTCCGCACAAGAAGGTCCAGCAGGTCACGTCCGGCCGCCATACCGGCAGCATCCAGGCCTATATCTTCTCGCTCTCGCTCGGATTTCAGCGCGGCCGGGCGCGCGGCCTCGATCTCGTGACGCATCTGCGCTTCACCGGAGCCAGCGCGCTGGACATGACGGTCACGATCAAGGGCAAGGAGCTTCAGGTGGTGCCGGGGCGGCATGTCGGAGAGGCGACCCTGACCATCACCGGCGACACAACGGCATGGCTGCGCGTGCAGAATCGCGACCTCGACCTTGCCGACGCGATCGCCTCGGAGCTGGTGAGCGTCAGCGATGAGAAGCTGTTCGCGGCCTACATGCGGTGCTTCCCGCTCTGAGCCGGATGCTTCCCTGCGTAGGGGCGGGTTAGGCGCAGCCGTAACCCGCCTCTTTGCATGCGTGACATCGGCGGGTCACGATCTCACACCAACAGCCCGCCGCCATCGACCGCAAGCGTCTGCCCGGTGACGTAGCTGTTCAGCATCAGATAGACATAGGCGGTGGCCGCCTCGCTCGGCGATGCCGCGCGCGGCAATGGCAAGCCTGCCACATAGCCACGCACCCGCTCCTCCGGCATCTGCCTGACGCGCTCGGTGAGGATGAGCCCCGGGCACACCGCATTGACGCGCACCGGCGCCAGATCGACCGCAAGGCCGCGCGCCAGGCTCTCCATGGCGCCCGCCGCCGCGGTCACGAACGGCATCGCCTTTTGCGGACGATGCGCCAGCATGCCGCCGGTCAGCGTGATCGATCCATTCGCAGCGATCGCGCGGCTGGCGTGCTTGACCGCCGCGAGCGAGCCCCAGAAACGAAGATTGAGAGCCTCGCGCGCGACAGCGAGGTCGAGATCGCGCGTCGCACCGAACACCGGGAGGCCTTGATCGCCTGCCGTGATCGCGAGGTGATCGAAGCTGCCGACCTGGTCGAAGAAGCGCGACACACTGGCTTCGTCGCGCAGATCGACGGTCGTGCCTGATGATCCCGGCAGCCGCGCAACCGCCGCATCGACGTTGGCCGGGTTGCTGGAGGCAATCACCACCTGCGCGCCCCGCTCCTGCACGAGCGCGGCGACGGCGAAGCCGATCCCCGACGATCCCCCGATTGCGATCACGCGCTTGCCGGCAAGCGACATCATGGCTTCTGTCATGGTTCTTGCTCCGCCGCTTATTGTGCGAAATAAGCGGGATGATCGATGTCGGCGAGCAGCCCCGCCTGCTGCGGCTGCCAGTCGAGCCGCGCGCGCGTTCGGGCGCTCGAGGTCGGCACATCGAAAGCGACGAACCTGCTGAACATGCCGAAATGCTCGGCCGCCTCCTCCGGCGATTTCGACAGCAGCGGAACGTTGAGCCGGCGGGCGATGACCTCGGCGATCGCCTTGAACGGCACGCCCTCATCGGCGACCGCATGGAACGGGCCGCCTTCGACGCCGCGCTCGAGCGCGAGCCGATAGACGCGTGCCGCGTCGAGGCGATGCACGCCGGGCCAGCGATTCTGTCCCTCGCCGATATAGGCCGAGACGCCCTTCTCGCGCGCAAATGCCAAGAGGCGCGGCACGAAGCCATGATCGCCGTGACCATGCACCGAGGGCGGCAGGCGCACGACCGCGGCACGCACGCCGCGCGCGGCTTGCGCCATCGTCGTTTCCTCGGACGCACGCGGATAGGCCTCGGAGACCGGAATCGGCGGATCCTCTTCGGTCGCGACGCGGCCCTGTGCCACCCGCGCGACGCCCGAGGTGGTGATCAGCGGACGCGTCGAGCCTTCGAGCACGCGACCCAGCGTCTCGATCGCGCGCCGGTCGTCCGCGCAGTTCTGCGCAAACCTCGAAAAGTCGTGATTGAACGCGCAGTGGATCACGGCATCGGCCTGCGCGGCGCCGCTCTTCAAGCTGTCGAGATCTTCCAGCGTTCCGTAATGAACCCCGGCACCGGCGGCAGCGAGCGCTTCCGCGCCCTTGTCGGATCGGGTCATGCCGAGCACCTGATGGCCGGCAGCGATCAGATCGTTGGTGACGGCGGAGCCGACCCAACCGGTGGCTCCAGTGACAAACACGCGCATCAGCAAGTCTCCATGTTTTTCTGAAGACAAATCTGGGGCGCCGCGCTATCGTGGTAAAGTAGTGACCTTATCATGGTATAATGGCTAACAGGATGAGCGAACCGCTCACGCAAGAGAATCTGCTCGGCGCTTACCTGAAGGACCGCCGCAGCAAGCTCGATCCGGCGACATTCGGCTTTCCGCCGGAGCGGCGCCGCACGCCGGGCCTGCGGCGCGAGGAAGTGGCGCAGCGCGCCAACATCTCCGCGACCTGGTACACCTGGCTCGAACAAGGACGTGGCGGCGCGCCCTCGGCCGACGTGCTCGACCGCATCGCGCGTGCGCTGATGCTGACCGAAGTCGAGCGCGAGCATCTGTTCCTGCTCGGCCTCGGCCGCACACCCGAGGTGCGCTACCAGAAAAGCGAAGGCGTGACGCCGCGGCTGCAACGCGTGCTCGACGCGCTGGAGCCGCAACCTGCCGTGATCAGGACCGCGATATGGGACATCGTCGCCTGGAACCGGGCGGCGACGGTGATGCTGACGGACTACGGATCGCTGCCGCCGCGCGAGCGCAACGTGCTGCGCTTCATGTTCCTCGATCCGCGCGTCCGCGCCGCGCAACACGACTGGGCCAGCGTGGCGCGTTTCGTGGTCGGCGCCTTCAGGGTCGACGCGGCACGCGCCGGCGCGGCCGCCGAAGTGCAACCGTTCGTCGACGAGCTCTGCCGGCTCAGCCCGGAATTCGCGACGCTGTGGCGCGACAACGACGTGCGCGCGCATGGCGAGGGCGTCAAGCAGCTCCGGCACCCGGTCCTGGGCACAGTCAAGTTCGAATATTCGGCGTTCGCGGTCGACGGCCGATCCGACCTCAGCATGATCGTCTACAATCCGATCGACCCGGAGGTGACGGAAAAGATCCGTGGGCTGATCAACGCTGTGCCGGCTGATCAACCGACCTGATCGTTGCCGCCGCAGCGACGTTTCCGCGCAGCCGAGAACCGTTAACCATCGCCTGGCCGCCTTTCACCCCATTATCCCCGCGCCGAAGGCCGACCACGGCATCGCCAAACGCGGCATTCTCCGCATTTTTAACGAATGAGGGTATGCAACCTTAAGGCGCAGATGCGATGCAGCTTCCACGCAGCGGGGTAACGACGTATGACCAGTCAAGTCATCGAGACACGGGCCTTGTGGCTTGTCATCGCCGTCATTGCCGTGATCGACCTGGTGTGGCTGCGCATGTCGGGAATGTCGGTCGCGCTCGCTCCTGCCAAGGCGGTCATGTTCGTGATCGTTGCGTCGCTCGCGCTGGTCTACGTCCGGTTCAGGCCTGATCGACGCATCGCCGAACTCGCCATCGCATGCGCACAACTGATCGCCTTCACCGCGGTCGCCGCGGTGTTGAGCTATCTGACGGTCACCTCGAAATTCCCGTTGATCGATCGCCAGCTCGCCGCGATCGACGCCGCGTTGTATCTGGACTGGCCGGCCTATTTCAGTTGGGTCGACAAACACCCCGCGATCAAGAGCATCCTCGATACCGCATACGATAGCTGCCTGGCGCAGACCGCGGTGCTGCTGGTGTCGCTGAGCGCGTGCGAGCGGTTCGAACAGATGCGCGAGTTCGTCTGGCTGTTCATGATGGCGCTGCTGGTCGCGATTCCGATCTCGTGGATCTTCCCCGCCGTCAGCGCCTGGGTCCAGTTTGACGTCGTCGCCCGCGCCGACGCCTATCACCTGGCCGATTTCAACGCGCTTCGCGCCGGTCAGATGACGCGCATCCCGCTGGCGGACGTGAACGGTCTGATCACCTTTCCATCCTTCCATACTGCGCTGGCCGTCATCCTGATCTACGCCAGCAGGGGCATGAAGCTGCTATTCCCCGTGTTCCTCGTGCTGAACCTGCTGGTGATCGCCTCGACGCCCACCATCGGCGGCCATTACTTCATCGACGTGATCGCGGGTGCGGCCCTCGTCCTGTGCCTGATCGGCCTGCGCCGGATGTCGTGGCGGACATTGTTTGCGCACCGGGCCGCCTCGCCATCATACCAAGTCGAATATGTCCGGGCCGATCAGCGCCGCCGCTGAAGCCTGATCTCGCGGCCCTAGTCCCGCGCCGCCGCCGTCGGCCGCCAGACCAGCAGCCGCTTCTCCACCACCGTCACGCCCATGTCGATCAGGATGACGAACGCCGACAGCACGAACATGCCGGCAAACACGCCGGCGACGTCGAACACGCCTTCGGCCTGCTGGATCAGATAGCCGAGACCGGCCGCCGAGCCGAGATATTCACCGACCACGGCGCCGACCACCGCGAAGCCGACCGAGGTGTGCAGCGAGGAGAACATCCAGGACAGCGCCGAGGGCCAGTAGACATGGCGCATCAGCTGCCGCTCGTTCATGCCGAGCATGCGGCCATTGTCGAGCACCGTGGCCGGCACCTCCTTGACGCCCTGGTAGACATTGAAAAACACGATGAAGAACACCAGCGTCACGCCGAGCGCGACCTTGGACCAGACGCCGAGCCCGAACCACAGCGCGAAGATCGGCGCCAGCACGACGCGCGGCAGCGCGTTGACCATCTTCACATAGGGGTCGAACACCGCGGCGACGCGCGGCTGCCGCGCGAACCAGAAGCCGACCAGGATGCCGCCGGCCGAGCCGATCACGAAGGCCAGGATCGACTCCCACAGCGTGATCGCAAGGTGCTTCCAGATCACCCCGCTCGAGAACCATTTCACGATCTGGCTGAAGACGTCGACCGGGTTGGAGAAGAAGAACGGCGGCAGCAGCACCTTGCCGAACACCGGCACGGTGGAAAAGACCTGCCACAAGGCCAGCGTGACGACGGCGACGAGAATCTGAAGGGAGAGCAGCGTGACGCGCGACATCAGGCGGCCCCCGCCTGTGTCGACTGCGCATAGCCTTTCATGACCTCGTCCTTCAGCACGCCCCAGATCTCGCGGTGCAGGGCGTGGAAATCCTTTTCCATCCTGATCTCGGCGATGTCGCGCGGCCGCGGCAGCGTGATGCGCCAATCGCCGATGATGCGCGCAGACGGACCGGCCGACATGATCACGACGCGGTCGGCCAGCGCGATCGCCTCCTCGAGATCGTGGGTGACGAACAGCACCGCCTTGCGGTCGGCCGTCCACAATTCCAGCAGCAGGTTGCCCATGATCTGCCGGGTCTGGGCATCGAGCGGACCGAACGGCTCGTCCATCAAGAGGATCTTCGGATCGCGGATCAGGACTTGCGCGAGCGCCACGCGCTTACGCTGGCCGCCCGACAGCATGTGCGGATAGCGATTGGCGAACGCGCCGAGCCCGACCGAGGTCAACCATTGCTGCGCGCGAGCGAGCGCCTCACTCCGCGGCGTGCCCCTGATCTCGAGGCCGATCGCGACATTGTCGATCGCGGTCTTCCAGGGGAACAGCGCATCGGCCTGGAACAGATAACCGGCGTCGCGGTTGAGGCCGCCGAGCGGCTTGTCGAAGATCCGCGCCGATCCGGACGCGGGTTTCAACAGCCCCGCGGTGACGTTGAGCAGCGTCGACTTTCCGCATCCGGTCGGCCCGACAATGGCGACGAACTCGCCATGCGCCACCGCAAGATTGGCCTGCTCGACCGCGGTATAGACCCGTCCATCCGCCAACCGAAACGCCACCGTCGCATTGTCAAGTGCGACCGCCGTCGGCTCCGTCATCGCCACGCATTCCTCCCCGAATTTTCGGAAATGGCTTAGCGGTTCGGGCCGGCAAGTTCAACGCAGGAAGATGGCGCAGACGGCCAAGGCCGCGGTCACGCAGTTTTCAGCGCAGCGGGGTTGCGCACCGCGCAACCGGGGTTGCGAATTGGCGCGACATCGTCGAGGCTGCCGGCCAAATCGCAGGATCAGGAGACAATCATGCGGATCGCAGTGGTGGGGGCCGGCGGCGTCGGTGGCGGCTTTGGTGCGGCGCTCGCGCATGCCGGGGCCGACGTCACCTTTATCGCGCGCGGCGCCCATCTCGCCGCGATGCGCAGCGAGGGGCTGAAGGTTCAGGGCGGCCGTGGCGAAAGCCATTTGATGCCGACCCAGGCGACCGACGATCCCGCCAGCGTCGGCCCGGTCGACATCGTGCTGTTCTGCGTCAAGCTGTGGGACGTCGAAAGCGCCGGCGCACACATCAAGCCGATGGTCGGTCCGAACACCGCGGTGATCCCGCTGCAGAACGGCATCGATGCGCCCGAACGGCTGATCCCGATCCTCGGACCCAACGCCGTGATGGGCGGCGTGGCGCAGATCTCCGCCTCGATCATCAGGCCCGGCGTCATCAACCAGGTCGGCAGCTTCATGCGGATGATCTTCGGCGAGCTCGACGGCCGCATCACACCGCGCGGCAAGGCGCTGCTCGAGCTCTGCCTGACGGCCGGCTTCGATGCGACGCTGAGCGAGCAGATCAACACCGAGCTGTGGATGAAGTTCGTCGGCCTCGCCACCAATGCCGGCATGACCGCGGTCACGCGCCAGCCGATCGGCGGGTTGCGCGACGATCCCGATCTGCGCCCGCTGTTCGTGTCGGCCTGCGAGGAGACCATCGCGGTCGCCCACGCCAGCGGCATCAAGCTGCCGCCGGATGCGCTCGAGAAGGTGCTCGCCTTCATCGGTCATGCGCCGCCGGCGATGAAGGCCTCGATGGCGCTCGACCTCGAGCGCGGCAACCGGCTCGAACTGCCCTGGCTGAACGGCAAGGTGGTCGAGCTCGGCCGCAAGCTCGGCATCCCGACGCCGACGCACGATTTCCTCTACGCGGTGCTGAAGCCTTACGCGATGGGCAGGCCGTCCTGATAGCCGAGCAAGACCGAAATCTGCCGGCCCGCTTCGCGCACCAGTTCGGAATAGTCCAACAGCGACGCGCCTCGCGCACCCGCGTCACTGCGCGCGATGGCGATGGCGATGCACCCGGCGCTTCGGAGGCAGCGGCGGCGCAAAAAAGGGATTCACCGAGCACATCGCGGCGCGGCCCGACGCACTCATCTGGCACTGCGGGATCGAGGTGAAGCTGCAATCGATGTAGTTTCCGGCCCTGCCTTGAAAGACCTGCATGCACACCGGATAGTTCGGGTCATAGGCCTGCCCGGCGGCAGGTCCAATCAGGGCGGCCGCAAATGCAGCGATCGCGAGCAGCTTCAGGTACATCGGTCTCTCCTCGGCATTGCAGGGTTTCCTCACAACCGCCGGAGTTAGTCAACAGCACCTGAGACGCGACAGCCATGCAGGCGATCGCAGGCGGGCAACATCCCGATGCGCGAGCCGCTAATCGGCGGGCCGGCGCTGCCTTTGCCCCCGCTCCCTGGGTGGCTTTCTTGGACCCTTGTAGAATGGATTGACCGAGCATGTCGCCGCGCGCCCCGAAGCCGTTGCCTGGCACTGCGGAAGCGACGTGTAGCTGCAATCGATGTATTCCGGCGTCAGCCTGCCGCCATAGACTTCCAGGCACACCGGATAGTTCGGATCGTACATCTGCGCGGCAGCGGGCCCGGCAATGCCCGACCCCGATCACGGCGACGATGAAGCGTGTCAAGCGCATCGCGTTCTCCTCAAGCCTGAGCGCAGGGCACACGGCTATCGCCGTTCGTCGGCCGGCTTGCCGTCGCCTTCACCGAGACAACGGATCATGAAGGCCGTCGTGTCCCGCGGCAGCACCTGGGCGGCGCGCGCTTTGAGGCGGCATTCGAGCTGCGCGATCTGGCGCGCCCGTTGCCGTTCGGACGGCAGAGCCGATTGCCGCAACCGGCGCAAGGTCATCGGCGTGCCGTCCGACTCGAAGCTCAGCTCGTACTTCTTGCCGTTCTGGTCGGTGGCGGCGCAGGTGACGGTGGACACCTGCCGCGTGATGAAACTGCCGACCTGGCGGCAGGAGCCCGTCGACATTTCGACCAACGGCACCGGCAAGCCATCGACGCGCGGGCGATCGCTCGACTTCAGCAACATCCGGTCGACCGAAAGCTCGAACAGATTGTCCTGGGTGCGCTCGGTGCTCTCGCCGGAGAACGAGACGATGTGGCTCTTGTCGGCGGGATCGTCGAGCACCACGGTGAATTCGGAACGGCCGCGCAGGGTGTGGAAATAGGCGACCGCCTTGCAGCTATAGCTGCGGCCCGCGACGGTCACGTTGCGGCAGGTGCCCGACATCAGCGCATACAGATCGACGTCGTAGACCGGGCCCGCGGCGACGGCGAGCGCGGGCCAGCAGACGACGGCAGCCGCAATCAATCGAGCGAAACGGGAGATCATGCTGAAACGGCCGAAAACACGGTCAATCGGGAAGTCCATGGACTCAGGGTCGCTGATTTCCACGGACTGTGCAACGACGAAGCAGGCCTAAATGTGGAGACCCCGCAAACCGGCGGGAAACGCACCACAGCCCGTGCTGAAAGGCCGCGGCCCGGCCGTCTTGCATCAGATCTGCGGGCCGGACAACGTCACCTCGCGCTCGGCGCGGAACACGTTGCTGTAGAGATTGGCGATCCACTGGCGGCCACTTGCCGTCATGTTCAAACAGTTGATGGCGCCCTGGATGTGCGGCGCAACCATGTTCCAGTAGAATTGCGGATAACGGTCGACGATATCGGCCGGCGATTCATATCCGAGCTGGCGGTTGATGCCGACTTCCTCGAACTCGTGATAGAGCGCGTTGGCCTTCCTGATGTAGTTGGGATCACCGAGCTGCCCGATGAAATCGGCCGCCCGGACGATCGCGGCCTCGTCGTCATATTGCTGGCCTTCGGGCGCCGGAAACCGCGTGCCCTCGATGTTGCGCGCGACGCGCTCGCGATCGAGCGGGAGCACGGCCTCGAGCCGGTCGAGCACATACAGCTTCGAGCGATCGACATGGTACGGCATCAGGCCGGCATCCGACGAGCCACGCGGCAGCACCACCTTGTTGCCGGCGGCATCGATGACGTACCCATCCGGACCATCGCCCTTCAGCAGGCCGCGCACATAGCCGATGTCGTGAGTGAGGCAGGCGATGATGGTGTGGGTGTAATCCTCGGCGGTGACGTGGGTGTGCAGCGCGCGGCCGCGAATGATGTCGTGCCCGGCCAGCGTCACCAGCATCGTATGCTCGACATTGTGGTAAAGTGCATCGCTGTTGCCGATGCATTCCAGCGCGATCCGCGCCGCGGCCGGCAGCAGTTCGCCGAAGCGCGCTTGCGAAGCCCCGAAGGTGCGGCTGACATGCGTGGCGAAGAACTTCTCCAAAGCGCCTGCCGCCAACTCAGGTAACGTCATCATCGATGCAGCCCCCGACCGCGCAACGTTCCTCGTTCGCCCTCGATCTCACGCCGTAGTTGGGCAACGAGTATAGCGTATCTGCGGGCGTGCGGCTACGCGCTGCCGAACGCACCGAATGGCTCCCGCCGTACTTTACCGGTGTTGCCGGCCGCGATGCCCGGCCCACTGATAGTGGCATGAACCGTGCATGATTCGATTCAGACCGGGTTAATTCTACGGATAAAGACCATCATGCTTGTTACGCTCGTCGCCATCCTCTGCAATGCTCAGCTCTGCATGGAAAAGGTCGTCACCAACAGCGACCAATCAGGCATCACCATGGGCGCCTGCGCCGTAAATGCCCAAATCGGCATCGCCGACTGGCTCGCCAAGGGCCCGTATCACGAATGGCACCTGCAGAGTTACAAGTGCATCATGGGCAAATACGTCCCCAAGAACGAAGTGTGATGTGTGCTCACAGCCCCGAAAGGGGCTGATCCACTTCACGGGTCCGACTGGAACGGCAGCCGCGCGGCGCCGGCGTTCGCGCCGCAGGCCAATGTCCATTTTGCGAAACCGCAGGTGCGACCACCTGCACCTCGAGTCAAAGTCCGTTTTATGGGCTATCACTGTCGTTCACGATCGTGAGACTGAGGTCGCCCTGGAATGCCCGCAACGCCGCTGATTGCCTACGCGCATGTCGGCAAGAGTTTTGACGATGGTCGCGTGGTGGCGGTCGACGATGTCTCGCTCGACGTGGCGGAGGGCGAATTGCTGGCCATTGTCGGCGGCTCGGGGTCCGGCAAGACGACGCTGCTCAGGCTCACCAACCGCCTGATCGAAGCCGACCGCGGCCAGATCGCAATCGAGGGCGAGGATGTCAGCCGCATCGACCCGATCCTGCTGCGGCGCCGCATCGGCTATGTCTTCCAGAGTGCCGGGCTGTTTCCGCATCTCACCGTTGCCGGCAATATCGGCATCACGCCCAAACTGCTCGGCTGGCCGCAAGCGGATGTCGCGGCGCGCGTCGACGAGCTGCTCGACCTGGTGCGGCTCGATCGCGCGCACTATCGCGACCGTCTCCCCCACGAACTCTCCGGCGGTCAGCGCCAACGTGTCGGCGTCGCGCGTGCACTGGCCGCGAGGCCGCGCATCGTGCTGATGGACGAGCCGTTCGGCGCGCTCGATCCGCTGACCCGCGACGCACTCGGCGACGACTATCGCGCGCTGCACCGCGAGCTCGGCCTGACCACAATCATGATCACCCACGACATGACCGAGGCATTGCTGCTGGCCGATCGTGTCGCGGTCATGCATGGCGGCCGGCTACTGGCCCAGGGCACGCCGGCGGACCTCTCGGCCAGCTCCGATGGCTATGTCGGCGAGCTCATGCGCACGCCGCGACGACAGGCGGACCGGCTCGGCGCATTGCTGCCGCGGGACGGCACGGCATGAGCCTGTTCGCCGATCCACGCTGGCGCGAGGCGCTGTCACATCTGCCTGACTATCTCGGCAGTCATGTGCGGGTCAGCGTGTCGGCGCTGGCGCTCGGGCTGCTGGTCAGCCTGCCGCTCGCCATCATCGCCCGCAACCGGCCGGTGCTGCGCACCACCCTGCTCGGGCTCGCCAGCATCGTGCAGACGGTGCCCGGCCTCGCGCTGCTCGCGCTGTTCTACCCGCTGCTGCTGGCGCTCGCGGCGCTGACCGCGGCGTGGCTCGGCTTCAGCTTCTCCGCCTTCGGCTTCCTGCCGGCGGTGCTGGCGCTCGCGCTCTATTCGATGCTGCCGGTGCTGCGCAACACCATCACCGGCCTGTCGGGCGTCGATCCCGCCGTCCTGGAGGCCGCGGAAGGTGTCGGCATGACGCCGCGGCAATCGCTCACCATGGTCGAGCTGCCGCTGGCGCTGCCGGTGATGATGGCGGGAATCCGCACCGCCGCGGTCTGGGTGATCGGCACCGCGACGCTGTCGACGCCGATCGGCCAGACCAGCCTCGGCAACTACATCTTCGCCGGGCTGCAGACCCAGAACTGGGTGTTCGTGCTGTTCGGCTGCTTTGCCGCCGCCGTGCTCGCACTTGTCGTCGACCAGTTGCTGGCGCTGATCGAGAACGGCCTGCGCAGTCAGAGCCGCATCCGCACCGCGCTCGGCGGGCTCGGCATCGCCGCCCTGATCGGCGCAACGCTGGTGCCCGCACTCGCCCGTCCGCATGCGCGCTATGTGGTCGGCGCCAAGACCTTCACCGAGCAATATGTGCTGTCGGCGCTGATGGCGCAGCGGCTGCAAGCGGCCGGGCTACCGGCCACGACCCGCGCCGGCCTCGGCTCCAGCGTGATCTTCGACGCGCTCGCGTCAGGCGATATCGACGTCTATGTCGACTATTCCGGCACGCTGTGGGCCAACCAGTTCCACCATGCCGACATCAAGCCGCGTGCCGAGCTGTTGAGCGAGCTGAAAACGACGCTGGCGAAGCAGGACATCACGCTGTTCGGCGAGCTCGGCTTCGAGAATGCCTATGCGCTGGTGATGCCGAGGAAGCGCGCCGATCAGCTCGGCATCCATTCGATCGCCGACCTCGCACCGCGCGCCGCGACGATGTCGATCGCCGGCGACTATGAATTCTTCTCGCGTCCGGAATGGGCCGGCATCCAGAAGGCCTATGGGCTGGCTTTCCGCGCCCAGCGCCAGATGCAGCCGGACTTCATGTATGCCGCGGTCGCCTCCGGCGAGGTCGACGTCATCGCGGGCTACACCAGCGACGGGCTGATCGCGAAATACGACCTCGTCACGCTCGAGGACAACAGGCATGCCATCCCGCCCTATGACGCGATCGTGCTGCTTTCGTCGCAGCGGCGTGATGACGACGCCTTCAAGGCGGCGCTACAGCCGCTGCTCGGCAAGATCGACATCGCCGCGATGCGCGAGGCGAATTTGCGCGCCTCGGGCAATGACGCATCATCGTCGCCGGACGCGGTGGCGCGCTGGCTCTGGGAGAAGATCGGGCCACGCTAGAGCCTTTTCCGTTCCGATGGAATCGGAACGGGGCTCTAGATTCTTGTTTTGACGCGTTTTCTTTACGCGAACCGGTAGCCACCTCGCTCGAAAACGCTCTAGTCCCGTCGTCACTGCGAGGAGCGATGGCGACGAAGCAATCCATCTCTCCGCTTGCCGCCAGATGGATTGCTTCGCTCCGCTCGCAATGACGTCGTCAGGCTTACGCCCTGACCTCTTGGCGCTGGAACAGGACGTAGCCCGCGACGAACAGCACGATGGTGCAGGCGATCAGACCGACCGTCTGCGGCCAGGCGATCATCACGCTCTGGCCAAACGGCAGCGGGGCGCCCATCACCGCACCTCGGATCTGGTCGAGGAACACCGGGCCGAGCGTGCGCGTGGTCGGCGACAGCACCGCCAGCATCGCCTCGCCGAACAGGTCATTCGGCGAGAAGCGCTGCAGCAGCTGGGTCCAGATCGCCGTGCCCGGCGTATCGAGCCCGAGGGCGGCAAAGCGCGGATCCGGCGGCACGATGGCCTGCGCGATCGCCGGCGCCAGCATCGGCCACAGCACGGTCAGGAACAGCCAGATGCCGAGCGCGACCAGCGCCGCGGTCGCCGGCGAGCGAAACACGATCGAAAGCAGCATCGCCAGCGACAGCCAGACGCCGGCATAGAAGACCGCGATCACCAGGAAGGCGAGCGAGCGGGCGATCTCCTCGCCGCCCGGCGGCACGCCGAGGAAGATCAGGCCGAGCCCGATCACCAGCAGCCACAGCGCCGTCAGGCTGATCGCGATGGTCGCGAGCCCGGCGAGATATTTGCCGAGCAGCAGGGCATCGCGGTAGATCGGCTGCGCCAGGATCCGCGACAACGTGCGCCGGTTGTGCTCGCTGTTGATCAGATCGAAGCCGAGCCCGATCGCCATCAGCGGGATCAGGAAGCCGAGGACGGCGACGAAGGACGGCAGCGGCGCCTGGCTCACGGTGAACAGGCGCAGCAGCAGGAATGGATCCTCCGCCGTGTTCTGGCGCAGTGCGACGATCGCCTCGTAGAGCGCCGCCATCGCGGTCAGCACGATCAGAAGCTCGAGCATCAGCATGCGGACGCTCGAGATGTTGTCCGACAGCTCCTTGACGAAGACCGCGCCAACGCCCTGGAATGCTGAACCTTCACGCCGCATCGCGCACGCCTCCTGATGGGATGGCCTGGAAGTAATGGGCGTAGATCGCCTCAAGGCTCGGCTCGTCGACCGAGAGCCGCCGCAAGGCGCCATTGGCCGCGACCACCGCGCGCGCCGCATCGGCCCGCACGTCGCGGTCGGCCGTCATGCGGAAGCGGTCTTCCGCCAGCGTCTCGACATTGCCGACGCCCGGGATCGCCGCCAGCCGCCGGGCAATCCCGGCACCGTCGGCCTCGACTTCGACGACGAAGCCTGCGCCCAGCACCTGCACCGAGAGCTCGGCCACCGAGCCCATCATCGCGATCTTGCCGGCACGGAACAGCGCGACGCGGTCGCAGACCCGCTGCACCTGGTCGAGCATGTGCGACGACAGCAGCACGGTAATGCCCTCGGCCTTCAACTCCCTGATCAGATCGAGGAATTCGATCGTCGCCTGCGGGTCGAGGCCCGAGGTCGGTTCGTCGAGGATCGCGATCTCGGCGCGCTTGACGATGATCTCGGCAAGCCCGAGCCGCTGCCGCATGCCGCGCGAGAAGGTCGCGACCCGCTTGTCGGCGACATCGAGCAGACGCACACGGGTCAGCGCCGCCGCGATCCGCCGCGAACGTTCGGCCATCGAGAGTCCCATCAGCTTGGCCGCGTAGGCGAGGTTCTCCACCGCAGTCAGGTGGTCGTAGAAGCCGACGGCATCGGGCAGATAGCCGACCCGCCGCTTGACCTGCAACGGCTGCCGCGCCGGATCGAAGCCGAGCACGCTGACCCGGCCGGCCGAGATCTCGGTGAGCCCGAGCATCATCAGGATGGTCGTGGTCTTGCCGGCACCGTTCGGGCCGAGCAGCCCGAACACCTCGCCCTTGGCGATATCGAAGTTGATGGCGTCGACGACACTGGTCTTGCCGTAGCGCTTGGTGAGATCGCGCGCTGCGATAACGGCCTCCGGCCGCGCGGCAGCACTGTTGTTCTGCTGCGCGCTCATCGCCGTCCGAACCTCGCAACGGCACCCAGCATCAACAGCAGCGCGACGCCGATCACACCTGCGCCCGCCATGCCCCAGACAGTGGACGTACTGACGGTGACGCGGAACTGGCTCGATGCGGTCTCGCCGCGCGAGGTGGCGCGCACCGCGAGCTGGTAGTCGCCTGCGAGCGACTTGTCGCTCGGCGTCACCAGCGCCTGAACCTCGGTGTCCTTGCCCGGCACCAGCCGCTCGATCCTGGCGGGCTGGAACGTGACCTTCCAGCCGCTCGGCGCGGTTGCGGCGAGCTCGATATTGTCGGCCGGCGCGGTGCCGCTGTTGGTGACGACGACCGGGATCGTGCTCTGCTCGGCAGCGACGGCACGCGCGCTCAGCAGGCCATCACGGCCGGAGAGCTGAAGCTGCGGCTGGCCGGCGACGTCGAGCGCAACCTCGGTCTGCGCCGACGCATCCTCCGCATTGACCGTGACCTTGACCGGAAAATGTCCGGCATCGATCGCACTCGGCGGCCGCACCTTGAGCTTGATGTCCTTGGACTGTCCGGCATCGATCGGGATCGATGACAGTTCCTGGGTGCCGTAGGCCTCGGTGAACGAGGTCTCGAAATTTTGCGGCGCCGCCGCGGCAAAGCTTGCGACCAGGTTGCGGCCGCTGTCGTTCTTGATGGTCAGCGTGTACTCGAAGTTCGATTTCGGGCTGCCGCGCAATTCGGGAAGCTTCGACGACACCGTCAGTTTTGCCGGCAATTCCTTGGCGAGCGCGACCACGATCGGCAGCGTTGCCTCGCTGCCCTGCCCTTCGGCCTTCACCGTCAACGTCTGCTCGGCGAGCGACGCGTTGGCGGGCACGTCGAGCCGAAGCTGCAGCGGCACGCTGGAGTCGGGCGCCGGCATCGCGGCTGCGACCGGCTGACCGCCGCCGAGCAGCGTCGCGGTCCAGCCGCCCGGCACGCCCTCGACCGAAAGCTTGTAGCGCTGCGGACCGAGATCGTAGTTCTGCAAACGCAACGAGATGTTGGACGTGGTACCAGGTCTGACGGTGACGGCCGGATAATCCGTCATCATGTAGAGCCCCTTGATATCGTGAGGCGGCTCTGCGGCATGGGCCGAAGGAATGGCGAGGGGAACAGCAAGTCCGAAGGCGGCGACAAGGCGCGCGACATCGAGCGCTCGCATGGGCAAACACTCCTGCAAGAAGGGCCGGATTGGTTGATTTGACGCTGCGCGCTGATGGACATCGTGGCAGCGGCGCGACAGATCATCGCAACAATCGTGACGAAATCTCGGCGACGTAATTACAAATGAGTAATGCACGCGGTTTCGCGCGACGACCTTCGTCTAACGACGTTAGTCTAAAGCCCCTTGATGATCCCCGCGTCGATCAACAGGCGGTTGAAGCGGCGCGCCTCTGCGCCGTCCTTGCAGGAGTAGAACGCGCCGTTGCAGCGGAGCATGATCGCCTTCTGCTCCTCGAATGACGGATCGAGCGGAATGCCGGCGGCTTCCTGGATCACCAGCGGCAGATAGGCGGCGTCGATCGTGTCCATCACCGCCGGGCTCTTCACCGGTTCGCAGTTGACGGCATCGATCGCGTAATAGGTCGCGTAGTAGCGCGGATCGTAATCCAACAGCTTCTTGCCGATTCCGGCCTCGTCCAGTTCGGGGTCGAGCAGTTGCGGCGAGAATTCCGGCTGATGATCGCCGTAGCGCACGATCAGGAACGGCTGCGCCGGAAACTTCTTCTTCAGCGCCGCGATGAAGCCGGCATAATCGTTGGCACTCATCGTCTGCCGGCGCAGATACTCGTCGATCGCCGGCGTATTGCCCGGCCGTTTCCACGCCGGCAGCAAATCGGGACGGAATTTCGTCTCCCACGGAAAATGGTTGGCGGCGAGATAGACGAAGGTGAACAGCGGCGTGCCCGATGTCTTCTGGTCCGCCATCAGCGTCAGCGCCTTGTCGTAGAAGAAGCTGTCGGGCTCGACATCCTTGGCATGCAGATCATGCGCATCGTAGAAATGCTGGATGCCGGCCGTGGTCTGGAAATTGCGCGCGCTCATGAAGGCGCCGAACGCCGGATAGAGCGACAGCGTATCGTAGCCGCAGCGGCGCAGCGCCAGCGGCAGGCCGCGTTCGACCCGACCGGATGCGATCCGGGTGACGAAATACGAAAATCGACCGAACGAGCGCGAGGACAGTCCCGCCAGCACGTTGTACTCTGTGAACCAGCTCGGCCCGCCATTGCTCTCGGCGAGGAATTTGCGCTCGATCCCGTCATAGGACTTGAACTGACTGCCATAGCCCGGCGGCACCTTGACGCCGGATGCGGCGCGGATGTCGAAGCTTGATTCATCATGGATCATGACGATGTTCGGCCGGCGTCCGGCGGGATGGCAGGCGTCGACCAGCGGCATCTTGAGCTGGTCGCTCGCTCTCGGATCCGACTCCATGAAACCATAGGCGACGAAGTCGGACACCGCGGTCACACCGGAGCGCGCGAATTTCGACAGATAGCCGTCGTCGTAATAGCCGCGCCAGGCTTCGTCAGGCCAGGCGAAGGCATAGCCCGAGAGCGCGGCGGTGCAGGCGAGGCAGGCGGCCGCGGCCGGCAGGCGGCGGATGCGGAACGGATCGAGCCACCACAGCGCGTACATCAGCGGCAGCGTGACGAGGCCGGCGCCGATGATCGACCAGCGCAGGTTCGGGAAGATCGTAAGCAGGAACGCCGCGGTGTCGCGATCGATCACCATCAGGTCGACGAAGTTCGCGGTCATCTGCACCACGTCGTGCTTGAAGCGCGACAGCAGCACCAGCACCACGACCAGCGTCAGCGACAGCGCGCCCGACAGCGCCGGCCGGCGCAGCAGCGCGATGAACAGGCAGTTGAGGATTCCCCAGGTCAGCAGGAAGCAAAGCCGCGAGCCGAAATCGGTCTCGGTCCGCAGCATCAGGATCAGCGCGCCGAGATGCGGTGCGGCGACCGCCATCAACCGCCAGATGCCGATCGCGGCGAGACCGCCGGCGAGCGCGGCAACGGACGAGTTTTGCTGAGGCGCGGGCGCCATGGGCGGGACGCAATACTAGCCGGCGCAATGCCACGGCCTTGACTGGCAACGGCCAGGAGGCACACGGCACAGCCGGTGTCTGCACCATGTCATAAAACCGTAATTGAATCGTCATGAATGCGCAATGAATTTGCCCGCGCGGTGCACGCCAGGCTGGCGCGGCCTGCCTCAGACCTTCACCGCAGGCTTTGCAATGCCCGCAATGAAGAGGTCGACGATGTCAGCGGCCATCCGCTCGACCTCCGCTTCGCGGACACCCCAGCGCGGCAGATGCCCATCGATATGCATCCGCGCAAAGCCGTAGACCAGCGCGCGGCCGGCGACCTGGACTTGCTTCAGGTCGCGCGCCACGAGCTGCCCCGCCGAAAAGGCCTCAGCCAACGTGCGTTCGGTCAGGCCGATCAACTCGGCATTGTCGCTCGACACCCCGGCCGAGCGGTCGTGGTCGAAGAAGCGGCGGCTGGAGATGACCTCGAAATGGGTCGGGTTGTTCATCGCCCAGCGCAGATAGGCGATCCCGAGGCAGCGGAAACGGCCGAGCGGATCCGCCGGCGCATCGGCCAGCGCGATCTCGATCTCGAAGCGGAAGCGGCGCTGCGCCTCCTCGGCTACCGCGTTCATCAGGGCATCGCGGCTCGGGAAATGCCGGAACGGGGCGCCGGGCGACACCCCGGCGCGGCGGGCGGCCTCGCGCACACTCACTGCCTCCGGCCCGCCCTCGCCGACCAGCTGCATGGTGGCGTCGATCAGGACCCGGCGAAGGTCGCCATGATGATAGGGCCTGGCCGCCGCCGCGCGCGCAGCGGCGCGACGCGGCTTGGCCGGACGGACGGACGGCGGTTTGGAGGGGCGGCGCATCGGCCCTCCTCTAGCATCACCCCCTTGTGAATGTAAGCGCCGATTACACGGATTGCCGCGCCGGCGACCGGCATGTAACTGGTGATTACATCTCGAGGGAGGCTGGATATGCGGATGCGTCATACCTGGTTCGAAGGCTGGCGGCTGTTCGCCCTGCTCACGCTGACCCTGATCGGGCTTTCGCTCTGGATCGCGGGGATGCGGCATTTCGAGGTCGAAGGCGTGCGGATGGTGATCCGGTTCACGGCACGGACCTCGCTGCTGTTGTTTTGCCTCGCCTTCTCCGCCGCGGCGCTGGCGCGGCTCTGGCCGAACGCCTGGACGCACTGGCAGCGGCGCAACCGCCGTTACCTCGGCGTCACCTTCGCAGCGTCACATGCCATCCATGCGGTCGCGATCGCCGCATTCGCAATGCTCGATCCGCCGGGTTTCGCGGCCGCGACCTCGATCGTGTCCTACATCTTCGGCGGCATCGGCTATCTCGTGATCGTCGCGCTCACCGCGACCTCGTTCCGGCCCAGCGCAGCGTTGCTCGGCCAGCACGCCTGGCGCAGGCTGCATCTCGTCGGCGGCTATTATCTGCTGGCGCAGTTCATGATCTCGTTCGGCAAGCGGATTCCCGAGATGCCGTCCTATGCGCTGTTCCTGCTGCCGCTCGCTGCCGTGTTCGCGCTCAGGATGATCAGCATGGCCGCGCGGCCCGCGCCACGTCAGGCACAGGCGAGCTAAGGATCAGGCCACCTTAAACGAGGTGAAACTTGCGGCCGAGCCGGCGATGAACCGACAGCACCGCGCGGTCGACATCGCTGATCAGGCTGTCGCCGAGCACCACATTCGGAATCTCCCAGTTGCGCCCGATCTGCGCATCGGGCAGCGCGGCGACCGCCGGCACCCGCGCGGTCTCGCAGCCGGGTTGGGCGCGCAGCGCCTCATCCGCAAGCTGGGTCAGTTCGTCCTGGCTCTTTCCGTCAGACATGACGTGGGTCCTGACTCCGGAAGATGGCTCACTGATGGCCAAGTTATCGGTCTCATGATGGTCTCGCCTTTCATCTTGCCTGTCCTCGACGGCGCCTCGGGGCGACGCAATAGCGCGAACGCGCCGCCTCGATCGATATTTTCGCCGGTGCGCTGCGCGCATCGTCCTAAATAATCTCTTAAATGTATCGGCCACAGCGGCGGCGTCCAAACCGCGAATTGAATCATGTCCGGTCGCGGCTCGTTAAGGATGCGATGCACCCGTATTTGCACCGGGTTCCACCTTAACGCAGGTGTAACACCGCGCCCTGCATGGTGTGCAGGCAGGTGTCATTCAACAAAAACAAGGTTGCCCATCGATGGCGCAACAGGCGTCACAATCGATTATTGCCGAACTCGAGGATGCGGTCCGGGACGGGACGTCGGCCAAGCGCGTGCAGACGCTGCGGCAGGTCACCGATCTGTTCCTGAACGACGGCGACCGCCTCAACGATGAACAGGTCAAGGTGTTCGACGACGTGTTGTGCCTCTTGGTCGCGCGCGTCGAGACGCGTGCGCGCGCCGAGCTCAGCAAGCGGCTCGCGCCGCTCGACTATGCGCCGTTTGAGGTGATTCAGCATCTGGCCTGGGACGACGACATCGGCGTCGCAGGCGAGGTCCTGACCCACTCCAGCCGCCTCTCCAACGCCGCGCTGCGCGAGATCGCCAGCAGCAAGGGCCAGGACCATCTGTACGCGATCTCGGCGCGGGAAAACCTGCCCTCTTCGGTCACCGACGTGATCATCGATCGCGGCGAGGACAAGGTGATCCGCCGCCTCGCCAAGAATGCCGGCGCCGAGTTCTCCGAGAACGGTTACTCCAGCATCGTCGCGCGCGCCGAAGGCGACGACGAGCTGGTCGAGATCCTCGGGCTGCGCATCGACATTCCGGCCAAGCTGCTGCGCGACCTGCTGCAACGTGCCAAGGATACCGTGCGCGCCCGCCTGCTCGCGATCGCCTCGCCCCGGGCGCGCGAGGAGATCAGCCAGGTGCTGAACGACATCGCGCAGGAGGAGGCCGCGGCCCCGCGCCGTAACTACGGCATCGCCGAAGAGCTGGTCAAGCTGATGAAGCAGCTCAACGAGCTCGACGATGCGGCAGTCTACAAATTCGCCGAACAGGGCAAGTTCGACGAGGTCACGGTTTCGCTCGCCGTGCTCAACGACATGCCGATCGCGATGATCGAACGCCTGATGCTCGGGCTGCGCTCCGACCTGCTGCTGATCCCGTGCCGCTCGGCGCGGCTCAACTGGCCGACGGTCGAAACCATCCTGCGCAAGCGGCCGCTGCCGCACACCATCGACCATGCGACGCTGGAGATCGCGCACCGCGATTACCGGCGGCTGTCGCTGGAAACCGCGCAGCGCACGGTGCGGTTCTGGCAGCTGCACAACAGGATCGAGAAGCAGCCGATGGCGGCCGGTTAGCCGCCGCTCGCGTTTCATGACAAAGAAAAAGGGTGGGCAACGCGCCCACCCTTTTTCATTTGATGCGTCCGCGAGATTCCGGGTTCGGTCCTGCGGACCGCCCCGGAATGACAGGCTTCGCCTGTCAGTTCTTGCTCTTGTCGACCAGGGCGCCCTTCTTGATCCAGGGCATCATGTCGCGCAGCTTGGCGCCGACTTCCTCGATCGGATGGGCGGCGAGCTTGGCGCGGGTCGCCTTGAACGAGGTCTGGTTGACCTTGTTCTCCAGCATCCAGTCGCGGGCGAACTTGCCGCCCTGGATGTCGGCCAGCACGCGCTTCATCTCCGCCTTGGTCTCGGCCGTGACGATACGCGGACCGGTGACGTACTCGCCGTATTCGGCGGTGTTGGAGATCGAGTAGTTCATGTTGGCGATGCCGCCTTCATAGATCAGGTCGACGATCAGCTTCACTTCGTGCAGGCACTCGAAATAGGCCATCTCGGGCGCGTAGCCGGCCTCGACCAGCGTCTCGTAGCCGCCCTTGATCAGCTCGACCAGGCCGCCGCAGAGCACCACCTGCTCGCCGAACAGGTCGGTCTCGCACTCCTCCTTGAAGGTGGTCTCGATGATGCCGGCGCGGCCGCCGCCGATCGCCGAGGCGTAGCTGAGGCCGAGGTCATGGGCGTTGCCCGACGAATCCTTGGCGATCGCGATCAGGCAGGGCACGCCGCCGCCGCGCTGATATTCGGAGCGCACGGTGTGGCCCGGGCCCTTCGGCGCGATCATCAGCACGTCGAGGTCGGCGCGCGGATCGAGCAGGTTGAAGTGCACGTTGAGGCCGTGGGCGAACACCAGCGCCGCGCCTTTCTTCATGTTGTCGTGCAGGTGCTCGCGATAGATGTCGCCCTGCAATTCGTCCGGGGTCAGCATCATGACGAGGTCGGCCCACTTGGCGGCTTCGGCGACTTCCATCACCTTGAAGCCGGCGTTCTCGGCCTTCTTGGCCGAGGCCGAACCCTTGCGCAGCGCGATCGCCACGTCCTTGACGCCCGAATCCTTCAGGTTGAGCGCGTGGGCGTGGCCCTGGCTGCCGTAGCCGACGATGGCGACCTTTTTGCCCTTGATCAGGTTCAGGTCGGCATCGCGATCGTAGTAAACTCGCATCGTGGTTTCCTCGTTTGAAGGGGGCCAAAATCGGCCGATGAATCAGGCTTTCGGAAGGTCAGAACCGCCGGACGCCCGCGAATTTCCGGCGTTGTCTAGAGCATTTTCCCCCTCAGGGGAAACCCTCATCTCGCATGGCGCGGTGCGGCATCATGCGTCCATGAAGACCGGGTAGAGCGAGGCCAAGAGCAGGATGGCCATGACGACGTTGAAGGCACGGATCGCCCGGGTCGAGGTCAGGACCGGCCGCAGGGCGGTGCCGAACAGGGCCCAGACGATGCAGGAGACCGTTCCCAGGATCAGGCTCAGGCCGACCTGGATCGCGATGTTCCAGGGAAAGGCGGCAATCGCGGCATAGGCCGTGATGGTGCCGATCACCATCACCCAGCCCTTGGCATTGATCCACTGGAACATGGCCGCGCCCCAGAAAGTCATCGGGCCGCGGCCGGACTCGTCATCGCCGTCCGCCGAGGGCGGCGCGGCCATGGCGATGACGGCGGCGAGATAGACCAGATAGGCCACGCCGCCATATTTGAGGATCGTCTGCAGCACCGGATAGGCGATGAAGACCGCGCCGAGCCCGACGCCCACCGCGCCGACCATGAAGGCGAAACCCACCGTGATGCCGGCAATGTGCGGCACCGTGCGGCGGAAGCCGTAAGTCAGCCCCGACGACAGCAGCATGATGTTGTTGGGGCCCGGCGTGAAGAACATCACGACGGCGAACACGATAAAGGCGAGCAGCAGCGAATTCGACATGGTGCCCTCACGCGACCTTCGGCAGCGCTTTTGGCCGCTTCGACAGCAGCATCACGGCAATGCCGGCGATCACCGTGACCATGCCGGCGAGCCGCAGCGGCCCGAACCTCTCACCGAACACGATGCTGGAGGCGGCGGAGCCGACGAACGGCACCAATAGCGCGAACGGCACCACCTGCGCCGCCGGATAATCCCGCAGCAAGCGGCCCCACAGCCAATAGGCGATGCTGGTCGAGATGCCGCCGAGGCAGAGCACGCAGGTCAGCCCGGTCAGCGACATGTGGCTCAGCGCCTGCCAGGTCGGCTGCGGGCCGTTGCTGATCAGGGTCAGCACCGCGAGCGGCACGGCGGCCGACAGGCACAGCCAGGCAAACAGGTCGAACATCGGCGCGGCGTGCGCCTGCCGCAGCAACAGATTTCCGATCGCGAAGCTGATCGGACAGACCATCAGAATGACAAAGGCCGAGACGCTGAAATCGTAACCGACCGTGCCGCAGATCATCAGCAAGCCGAACGCGGCGATCGCCACCCCGATCGCCTGCGTCCGCGTCGGCATCTCGCCGAACGCGATCGCAGCGAACGCAATGGTGAACAGCGCCTGGCTCTGCACGACCACGCTGGAGAGGCCAACCGGCACGCCATGCGCGATCGCGAAGGCCTGCGCGAGGAACTGGCCGAGGAACAGCGTGAAGCTGATTGCGATCAGCAGCGGCCAGGACACGCCGGGTTTGCGCAGGAACAGGCACGGCAGCGCGGCGACGGCGAAGCGCAGCGTCGTCATCAGCTCCGGCGAGAACTCGTCGAGCGCGATCCGGCTCGCGACGAACGCAAGTCCCCAGATCACCGCGACCATGACGGCGATGCCAACATCGGCCGGCTTCATTGTTGTTCTTCTTTTGCTTCCGTTTCGCTACGTCGGTCGGGATCAGATCTGTTCATCCGGCTTCGGCTTGCGCAGCAGATAGGTGCCGTGCAGCGGCGCGTGATAGTCGGCGGCGACCAGCGTGAAGCCGGTCTCGGTCAGCATGCGCTCCATCACCCAGCCGAAGGTCGAGTACTCGTCGCGCATGTGGGTCATCACGCTTTCGCGCTCGAAATCGTGGTTCTTGATCGAGAAATCGGCCCAGCCCTCGACGTCGCGATCGACGCCGTCGGGCATGCTGACGAACACCATGTCGCGCAGATAGAAGTTCGCGCCGGGCTTCAGCGCGTTGAATATCCGCGACAGCGCCACGGCCTTCCAGAAATCCGGCAGATGATGCAGCGTGAACTCGCTGACGATCAGATCGTAGGAGTTCGGCTGATAGGCAAAGGACAACAAGCCGGCCGGCTGGGTCCGGATCTTCGCCTTGCGGTCGCGCGCGTAGATTTCGGCCAGCCCGATCATCGCCGGCGAGATGTCGATGGCGTCGACCTCGGCGCCCATCAGCGCCGCCTCGGTCGCCAGCACGCCGTTGCCGCAGCCGATATCGGCGATCCGCCAGCCCGGCTTGACGCCGAGCATAATCAGCGCCTGACGGGCGCGGACGTCGCTGTCCTCGCTGACGTCATAGATCGAGGCCACCGCGGTATCGAGACCGACCTGCCGCCGTTGCGTGTAGTACCAGTCGCGCGCCAACATTGTTCACATCCCTTCCGGCCCACGCGTGATCGCGGCCACCCCGGTTCGTGACACCTCGACCAGCCCCAGCGGGCGCATCAGGTCGATGAACTGACTGATCTTGGACGAATTGCCCGTGATCTCGAACACGAAGCTCTCGGTCGTGGCGTCGATCACCCGGGCGCGGAACGCATCCGCCAGCCGCAGCGCTTCGACGCGGTGATCGCCGCCGCCCCGCACCTTGACCATCGCGAGCTCGCGCTCGATCGAGCTGCCGGTCAGCGTCATGTCGACGACGCGGTAGACCGGGATCATGCGGTCGAGCTGATGCTTGATCTGCTGGATCACCATCGGCGTGCCGGTCGTGACGATGGTGATCCGCGAGAGATGTTTCTGGCTCTCGGTCTCCGAGACGGTGAGGCTTTCGATGTTGTAGCCGCGGCCGGAGAACAGCCCGATCACGCGCGCGAGCACGCCGGGCTCGTTCTGCACCAGGACGGACAGCGTGTGGGTCTCGTTCGGATCGTGACGCTCTTCGAGGAAGTAGGCGGATGCGGGCTGGTTCATGGTCGTCCCCTTACATTCTGTTCACGCCACCGCCCGCTGGGCGGCCGGCGCAGCATCCGTCCCGATCCAGGTCCGGAACAGATCGAAATCGATATTGCCGCCGCTCAGGATCAGGCCGACCCGCTTGCCGGCGAGCCTGGCCTTTTCCTGCAGCGCGGCTGCAAGCGCCGCGGCACCCGCGCCCTCGGCGAGATTGTGGGTGTCGGTCCAGTAGGCGCGGATCGCCTGGCCGACCTCGTCGTCGGTAACCTGCACGATGCGCGAGGCGCCCTTCTGGATCAGCGCGAACGCTTCCGCGTCCGGAATCCGCGTCGCCATGCCGTCGGCCAACGTGTTGCTGGTCGCGGTGCTCACGATCTTGCCGGCCGCAAACGACAGCGCGTAGGACGGCGCCTCGGTCGACTGCACGCCGACGATCTCGGCCTTCAATCCGAGCAGGTCGCGCGCCATGATGCAGCCTGAGATGCCGGAGCCCTGCCCGATCGGCACGTAGAGAATGTCGAGGTCGGGCGCCGATCGGAACAGTTCGAGCGCGTAGGTCGCAACACCCAGCACCAGGTCGGTGTGGAACGACGGCACCATGTGCAGGCCGGCGAACTGGGCGCGGCGCTCGGCCTCCTCGCGCGCGGCCTGGAAGTCCTCGCCATGCTCGACGAGCTCGGCGCCGAACGCGTGCATGGCACGGTTCTTCTCGACCGAGTTGCCGCGCGGCACGTAGATGGTCGCCGGCACGCCGTGACGGCCCGCGGCAAACGCCAGGCTCTGGCCGTGATTGCCGCGTGTCGCCGAGATGATGCCGGGCACGTCTGGCCGCTCGCGCTTCAGCCGCTCGAGATAGACCAGGCCGCCGCGCACCTTGAAGGCGCCGGTCGGCGTGTGATTCTCATGCTTGACCACGACCTCGGTGCCGAGCCGCTCGGCCAGCAACGGCCACGCATATGCCGGCGTCGCCGGCACCGCGGCGCCGACGATCCTGTGCGCGCGCTCGAGCTCGTTGAGGTCAAACATCTTGGCTTCCGGTCGTTCCGCTCTTTCTATCGTCATCCCCGCGAAAGCGGGGATGCAGTATTCCAGAAACGCCCGAGAGCAATCGAGCTGCCGCGGCGTACTGGATCGCCCGGTCAAGCCGGGCGATGACGCTAGAGTTTGTGTCGTACATCATCACACCAGCGCCTTGCCGCCGGAGAACGCCTTCGCGGTCGCCTCGTCGGTGGCTTCTTCCGGCAGCAGCATCTCGTTGTGCGCCTTGCCCGACGGGATCATCGGGAAGCAGTTCTCGAGCGCCGCGACGCGGCAGTCGAACAGCACCGGACGCTTGATCGAGATCATCTCCTTGATCGCGCCGTCGAGATCGGACGGCTTGGTCGCCTGCAGCCCGACGCAGCCATAGGCGTCGGCGAGCTTGACGAAGTCCGGCAGCGCCTCCGAATACGAGTGCGACAGGCGGTTGCCGTGCAGCAGCTGCTGCCACTGCCGCACCATGCCCATGTACTGGTTGTTCAGGATGAATATCTTGATCGGCAGCTCGAACTGCACCGCCGTCGACATCTCCTGGATCGTCATCTGCACCGAGGCGTCGCCGGCGATGTCGATCACCAGACTGTCCGGATGCGCCACCTGGACGCCGACCGCGGCCGGCAGGCCGTAGCCCATGGTGCCGAGCCCGCCCGAGGTCATCCAGCGGTGCGGCTCCTCGAAGCCGAAGAACTGCGCCGCCCACATCTGGTGCTGGCCGACCTCGGTCGTGATGTAGGTGTCCTTGCCGCGGGTCAGCTCGAACAGGCGCTGGATCGCGTATTGCGGCAGGATGATATCGTTGTTCTTGCGGTACGACAGCGAGTTGCGCGCACGCCATTGCGCGATCTGCTGCCACCACGCCTTGATGTCCGGCTTCCTGGCTTCCGCCTTGAACACCTGCAACAGGTCGCCGAGCACATTGCCGCAGTCACCGATGATCGGCACGTCGACGCGGATGTTCTTGTTGATCGAGGACGGATCGATGTCGATGTGGATCTTCTTGGAACCGGGCGAGAACGCGTCGGTGCGACCGGTGATGCGGTCGTCGAAGCGCGCGCCGACGCACAGCATGACGTCGCAATCATGCATGGTCATGTTGGCCTCGTAGGTGCCGTGCATGCCCAGCATGCCGAGCCAGTTCGGCCCCGATGCCGGATAGGCGCCGAGCCCCATCAGGGTCGAGGTGATCGGAAAGCCGGTCGCCTCCACCAGCTGGCGCAGCAGCTGCGAGGCCTCGGGACCGGAATTGATCACGCCGCCGCCGGAATAGATCACGGGGCGCCTGGCGCTGGCGAGCATCGCCACCGCCTTGCGGATCTGGGTCGCATCGCCCTTGACGCGCGGCGTGTAGGAGATGTGCACGTCGGATTTGCGCGGCGGATGATAGGTGCCGGTGGCGAACTGCACGTCCTTCGGCACGTCGACCACGACCGGGCCGGGCCGGCCGGTGGTGGCGACATAGAAGGCCTCGTGCAGCACCCTGGCGAGGTCGTTGACGTCGCGCACCAGCCAGTTGTGCTTGGTGGCGGGCCGCGTGATGCCGACGGTGTCGCACTCCTGGAAGGCGTCGTTGCCGATCAGATGGGTCGGCACCTGGCCGGTGATGCAGACCAGCGGGATCGAATCCATCAGCGCGTCGGTCAGCGGCGTCACCATGTTGGTGGCGCCGGGCCCCGACGTCACCAGCACCACGCCCGGTTTGCCGGTCGAACGCGCATAGCCTTCGGCGGCGTGGCCGGCGCCCTGCTCGTGGCGGACCAGGATGTGCTCGACCTCGCTCTGCTGGAAGATCTCGTCGTAGATCGGAAGCACCGCACCGCCGGGATAGCCGAAGACATGCTGCACGCCGTGATCGATGAGCGCGCGCACGATCATCGCGGCGCCGGTCATCTGATTGGGATCGTGGCTCTTGTCGGTCATGGTTCGCTCCGGATGCGCTTGTTTTTGCGCGGCTTTTGTCAGTTCTCGTCAGTTCGGCTTCAGGCAATAAAAAGGGGCCCCAGAGGCCCCATGCACACCGCCCGAATTTGGATGGCCGCTAGCCATCCCCGGCGGTGTGCCTGGGTACGACGGCGATAAGCAGTTTGGTAATAATGTTGCGCACGAGACGACCCAGTCTTCCCAAAGGTTGCGCGAACATAGCGGCCAAAGCCCGAATGTCAAGGCAAGGCAAGCACTTTCGCGATTTTTGAAGTGTAACGGGGTTCCGGCCCTTCGGCGAGTGTTTTTGCGCTGGCGAACGCGCATGGCTGACGGGCGTGTGGCGGCGTGAGGCCTCTTGTAGCCCGGATGGAGCGCAGCGAAATCCGGGGCGAGCGCTTCCTGGGGTAAGATTCCCCGGATTGCGCTTCGCTCCATCCGGGCTACCGGATCCGTCCTTGCAGCCACGCCGTCGCCGCCTCCGGCGCCACCCATTCGAATTCCGGCAGCTGGTGGCGAAACCAGGTGAACTGGCGCTTGGCGTAATGGCGGGTATCGGCCCGTCCGATCTCGGCGGCCTCCTCCCGGCTGATCTCCCCCCTGAGGTGCCGGATCAGCGCCGGCACGCCATGGGCCTTCATCGCCGGCAGCAGCGGATCGAGCCCGCGCTCGGCCAGCGCCGCGACCTCGTTAAGCGCCCCCGCATCGAGCATCGTGCCGAACCGGGCGTCGATCCGGGCATAGAGCTGCGCGCGGTCCGGCGCGAGGAACAGCGCATGGAATTCACCAGGCGGCAGCAGCGGCGGCAGACCCTCACGATGCCAGTCCGGCAAAGGCCGGCCGGTGGCCTCGACGACCTCGAGCGCCCGGGCGATGCGGGTGCGGTCGCGCGGCTTCAGCCGTTCGGCCGACACCGGATCGCGCGCGGCGAGCTCGGCATGCAGCGCCTCGACGCCGTGCTGCTCCAGCCTTGCGCGGACATCGTCGCGCACAGTGGAGGGAATCGGCGGCACCGCCGACAGGCCGCGCGTCAGCGCCTTGAAATACAGGCCGGAGCCGCCGATGAATATCGGCAGGCGCTTGTCCGCACGCGCCTCGCCGAGCGCCTTGGTCGCATCCGCCACCCAGGCGCCGGCGGAGAAATTCACGCCGGCGTCGACTTGGCCGTAGAGCCGGTGCGGAACCAGCGCCTCTTCGCTCACGGTCGGCCGCGCCGTGATGATGCGGAGGTCGCGATAGACCTGCATCGAGTCGGTGTTGATCACAACCCCGCCGGTCCGCTGCGCGAGCGCTAGCGCCAGCGCCGACTTGCCGCTGGCGGTCGGCCCTGCGATAAGCACTGCCTTGTCCAACAATCCCGAATCCGCCTGCATGTCCCTCGTTGCCACGCTGATCTGCAATCCTGCAAGCCCCGCGCTCGACTCCACCATCGTCGACGGCGCGCGGGCCGCGCTGCCCTCACCCGGCCCGGCGCAGTGGCTGTTCAACGAGGTCGCCGTCGACATCCCGTTCGAGAGCCCGAATTCCGACGGCGAGGCCAGCCGGGACGACATCAAGGCCGTCGAAGCGCGGCTGCGCCAGGCCCGTGGCGACCTGCCGATCGACATTGTCGTGCAGCCTCGGATCGGCCGGCGCAAGAAGCTTTTTCTGGCCGACATGGATTCCACCATGATCGGCCAGGAGTGCATCGACGAACTCGCCGACTTCGCCGGGCTGAAGGCCCATGTCGCCGCCATCACCGAGCGGGCGATGCGCGGCGAGATCGAGTTCGAGCCGGCGCTGCGCGAGCGCGTGGCGCTGCTCAAGGGCTTGCCGGTCAGCGTCGTCGACGAGGTGCTCGACAAACGCATCACGCTGACGCCGGGCGGCCGCGAGCTGGCCATGACCATGCGCGCGCACGGCGCCTATACCTGCCTCATCTCGGGCGGCTTCACCCTGTTCACCCAGGTGGTCGCGGCCAAGGTCGGCTTCCAGGAAAACCGCGCCAACCGGTTGCAGGTCGAGAACGGCGAGCTGACCGGCGAAGTGGTCGAGCCGATCCTCGGCCGCGCCACCAAGCTCGCCACCCTGATCGAGCTCACCGAATCCTTCGACCTCGACGATATCGACACGCTGGTGGTGGGCGACGGCGCCAACGATCTCGGCATGATCCAGGCCGCGGGCCTCGGCGTCGCCTATCACGCCAAGCCGGCAGTCGCGGCCGCCGCCGCAGTCCGGATCGACCACGGCGATCTCACCGCGCTGCTGTATGCGCAGGGCTATCGGCGGGATGAGTTCGTGGCGTGATAAGGCTCATGCAGCCTGTCGTCCCCCGCGAAAGCGGGGGACCGAGCATTCCAGAGACGTCGATGGAAGATGGCGAGGCCGCGGCGTACTGGATCCCCCGCTTTCGCGGGGGATGACACTCTATGACTGAGGCGCCGCTCTGCCTTACTGCACACCCAACGCGACGAAGCGCAGTTCGCCGTCGCCGTTGGAGACCAGCAGCAGCACGGACTTCTTGCCGTCCTTTTTTAGCTGGTCGACGCGCTTCTTGATGTCGGCGGCACTGGCCACCGCCTCCTGCGCCACCTCGACGATGACGTCGCCGGCCGACAGCCGCTTCTCGGCAGCATCGGAGGCATTGTCGACGCCGGTGACGACAACGCCCTTCACGCTGTCCTTGATCTTGTATTTGGTGCGCAGGTCCTTGCTCAGCGCCGCCAGGTCGAGACCGAGCGCCTTCTGGGTCACCGGCTTCTCGGCAGTGTCGTCCTTCGGCTTGGCGTTGGCCTGCTGGACCTTGTCGGTGTCCTCGAGCCGGCCGAGCGTGACTTTGCGGGTCTCCTCATTGCCCTTGCGGATGATGACGACGTCGACTTCCTTGCCGACCGCGGTGTCGGCGACGATGCGCGACAGATCCTTCGGGTCCTTGACGTCCTTGCCGTCGAACTTGACGACGACGTCGCCGGGCTCGATGCCGGCCGGCTTGGCCGGGCCCTTGTCGTCGATGCCGGCCACCAGCGCGCCGCGCGCCGGCTTGATGTTGAGGCTGTCGGCGATCTCGTCGGTGACCTGCTGGATGCGCACACCGAGCCAGCCG
Source organism: Bradyrhizobium sp. USDA 4461 (assembly GCF_054055655.1). Lineage (NCBI taxonomy): Bacteria > Pseudomonadati > Pseudomonadota > Alphaproteobacteria > Hyphomicrobiales > Nitrobacteraceae > Bradyrhizobium > Bradyrhizobium sp. USDA 4461. The sequence goes on along the minus strand of NZ_JBSRXM010000001.1, from coordinate 5,025,632 downwards.
CGGCGCAGCTCGCCGAACTTCTGCAACTGGTCGACGACGCCGGCCACCGTCTTCGACGGCACCGCAAAGCCGAGGCCGATCGAGCCGCCGGTCGGAGAGATGATCAGCGTGTTGACGCCGATCACCTCGCCGTCGAGGTTGAACAGCGGACCGCCGGAATTGCCGCGATTGATCGCGGCGTCGGTCTGGATGTAGCTGTCATACGGGCCCTGGCTGATGTCGCGGTTCTTGGCCGAGACGATGCCCGCGGTCACCGTGCCGCCGAGGCTGAACGGGTTGCCGATCGCGACCACCCAGTCGCCGAGGCGGATCTTGTCGCTGTCACCGAACTTGACCGCAGTCAGCGGCTTCGGCGGCTTGAACTTCAGCACCGCAAGGTCGGTCTTCTTGTCGACGCCGACCAGCTCGGCCTTGATCTTGGTGCCGTCGTTGAGGATGACGTTGATCTCGTCGGCGTCGGCGATGACGTGATTGTTGGTGACGACGATCCCCGCGGTGTCGACGATGAAGCCGGAGCCGAGCGAGTTGGTCTTGCGCGGCTGGAACTCGCCGCCCTTCTCGCCGCCCTTGCCGGGCGGCCCGCGGCGGTTCTTGAAGAAATCGTCGAAGAATTCCTCGAACGGCGAGCCCGGCGGCAGCTGCGGCATCGCGCCGCCGCTCTTGGCCTCGATGGTCTGCGAGGTCGAGATATTGACGACGGCGTCGATCACCTTCTCGGCGATGTCGGCGATACCCTCGGGTCCGCGCGCGAACGCCGGCACGGAGCTCAGCATGCTCGCAGCACCGATCGAGATCGCGGCCCCCATCATGCGGAGGCGGCGGCTCAGGGCTGGTCTGGCAGCGATCATGTCGGAGTTTCTCCAGGCAAACGGGTTCAAACTAGCTCGTTAGAGAGTGCGCCCGAACGGGCATATGGCGCAAGCATCTCAGCCGGGCATTTCGGCGAAAAACCGGCGGCGCGAGGCTCACGATTATGTTGATTCCGGCGCGATCTGCCCGGCGGAACAGGCAATGTTCAGCGCCGCACCACCCAGATCAGGATTAGCCCGGCGACCGCCGAGCCGATGCCGACGATCCGCAGGACGTTGTCGGGCGTGGCGAGCGCGCTCTTCATCGCCCGGCGCATCCAGGCAGGGCTTGCCGCGAACAGGATGCCTTCGAGCACGAACAGGATTCCCAACCCGATGAGGAAGTCGCCGAACGCTATTGACCTCATCGGATGGCAACCTCCCCGCACGATGTTGTTATTCTTGAAACGGCAGCGACGCGTTGTCCGCGTCGCTGCCAAGCCGTGATGTTCAAGGCGCTACGTTCAAGTCGTGACGTTACTGTTTCGCCGCGGCGGCCGCCTCAGGCGGCTTGCCGCTGGCACTGCCGAAGTATTTGAAGAATTCCGAGTCCGGCCGCAACAGGAAACGCGTGTCGTTGGGCTTGAGGCCGTTCTCATAGGCCGTCATCGAGCGGTAGAACGCGAAGAAGTCCTTGTCCTTGCCGTAGGCTTCGGCGAACAGGCGGTTGCGCTCGGCATCGCCCGCACCGCGGGTCTGATCCGCCGCCGAGTTCGCCTCGGCGACGATCACGGTCGCTTCGCGGTCGGCCTTGGAACGGATTTCCTGCGCCTTCTGGTCGCCCTGGGCACGGAACTCGGCCGCCTCGCGCTGACGCTCGGTCTTCATCCGGTCATAGACCGCCTGGCTGTTCTGCTCCGGCAGGTCGGCGCGGCGGATCCGGACGTCGACAACCTCGATGCCGTAGCCGTCGGCTTCCTTGTCGAGCTGCTCGCGGATCCGCGACATCAGCTTCTCGCGTTCGTCACGCACCACCGTGATGAAGTTGACCTCGCCGAGCACGCGGCGCAGCGCCGCGTTCAAGAGCGTGGTCAACTGCAAATTGGCGGCCTGGATCGACCCGACGCTGGTGTAGTAGCGCAGCGCATTCTTGATGCGATAGCGCGCAAAGGCGTCGACCACGAGTCGCTTCTGGTCGGAGGCGATCACTTCCTGCGACGGATTTTCGAGATCGAGGATGCGCTTGTCGACATTGATCACCGAATTCCACGGCGCCTTGAAGTGCAGGCCGGGATCGGTGACGACCTCAACCGGCTCGCCGAACCGCAGCACGATGGTCTGCTCGGTCTGCTGCACGGTGAACACCGAGCTGTAGCCGACGGCAAGAACGATGAAGAGAACGATCAGGGACAGGATGCCGGTGACGGGGGACCTCATCGGGTGGCTCCCTGCTGGCCGGTCGTGGTCGGCGGTGCCGGCGGACGCTTCGTCGTCAGCTCGCCGAGCGGAAGATAGGGCACGATGTTCTGGCCCTGGCCGCCGTCGTAAACCAGCTTCTCGGAGCCGCCGAGCACTTTTTCCATGGTCTCCAGATAGATGCGCTCGCGCGTCACGTCGGGTGCCTTCTTGTACTCGTCATAGACCTTGAGGAAGCGCGCGCTCTGGCCCTTGGCCTCGGCGACCGCCTGCTCCTTGTAGCCTTCGGCGGCCTGCTGGATCTGCGCGGCACGGCCGCGCGCTTCCGGCACGATCCGGTTGGCGTAGGTCTGCGCCTCGTTCTGCTTGCGCTCGAGGTCGGCGCGTGCCGCCTGCACGTCGCGGAACGCGTCGATCACCTGCGCCGGCGGATCGACCTTCTGCATCTGCACCTGCGTGATCTGGATGCCCGCATTGTAGGTATCGAGCGTCTTCTGCATCAGCTCCTGGACGTTCTGCTCGGTGACGTTGCGCGCCCCGGTCAGGATCGGCTGGATCTGCGAACGACCGATCACCTCGCGCATCGCGCTTTCGGCAACCGCCTTCACGGTGCCTTCCGGATTCTGGATGTTGAACAGATACGCGCCGGCCCCGCCCGGCTTGATGCGCCAGAGCACGGTGAAGTCGACGTCGACGATGTTTTCGTCGCCGGTCAGCATCAGGCTCTCTTCCGGCACGTCGCGCATGGTGCGGCCGCGCCGTGCGGGATCGTCGATCAGGGTCATGCCGATCGAGATCGTGTTGACGCGCAGCGCCTTCGGCAGCAGCACCGTCTCGATCGGATATGGCAGGTGATAGCGCAGGCCCGGCTGCGCATCGCGGTCATACTTGCCGAAGCGCATGACGACGCCGAGCTCCTCGGACTGGACGCGGAAGATGCCGGTCGCAAACCAGATCGCGAGCGCAGCAACCAGCACCAGCGCGATGCCCATGCCGCTGAAATGGCCGCCGGGCAGCCACTGCTGGAGGCGGTCCTGGCCGCGCCGCAGCAGATCCTCAAGATCCGGCGGCCTCGGCCCGGCTGACTGCGGACCCGTGCCCCACGGCCCTTTCGGACCCGAGCCCCATGGCCCCCCGCCTTGATTTTTCCACGGCATCAAACATCTCCTCGGCAAGCCCGGACGGGACGCCCCGGCTCGAATGTCCGGCCCGGTTATAGGGGACCGTCAGGGCCCTTACAACGCAAGCTTCCTGGCCGGACGAGCTATGCGCCGGGGCATAATTGTCAATGCAAACATTGGTTAACGTTGGCCGCGCCGACGATATGTCACATAGGAGAAGTCGACGCTGTCGTCCGGGCCTGCCGGATTCCGCACGCGCGCGACCTCCTCCCACACCTTGGTGTCGATCTTGTCGAACCGTGTATCGCCGTCAGGCCGGGCGTGGACCTCGGTGATCTCCAGGCGATCGGCCGTGCCCATCCATTGCGCATAGATCTCCGCGCCCCCGATGATCGCGATTTCAGTGGCGAAACGCCGCAGCGCGTCACCAAGCGCAATTGCACGCGCGTTCTCGAACGAGTTCGTGACGAGGGCGCCGCGCGCGCGATAATTCGGATCGCGCGTCACCACGATGTTGGTGCGCCCCGGCAGCGGCCTGGGCAGGGATTCGAACGTCTTGCGTCCCATCACGATCGGCTTGTTCAGCGTGATCGCCTTCAAGCGCCGCAGGTCCGATTTCAGCCGCCACGGAATTGCGTTATTGTTTCCGATCACGCCGTTCTCGGCGACCGCGACGACGAGCACGACTTCCATCAGCGCGGCCCTTCCGCAAGCGCCGACAGCGCCGCGCCGGAGACGCGGCAAATCGTCCACTCGTCCATCATCTCGGCACCGAGCGACTTGTAGAACGCGATCGACGGCGCGTTCCAGTCGAGCACCGCCCATTGCAGGCGCGACCAGCCATTGGCGAGACATTGCTTGGCCAGATGCACCAGCAGCGCCTTGCCGATGCCCTTGCCGCGCAGTGCCGGACGCACGAACAGGTCTTCGAGATAGATGCCGTGGCGGCCGGCGAAGGTCGAGAAATTGACGAACCAGACGGCGAAGCCGGCCGGCTCGCCGTTCCATTCCGCGATGTCGCAATAAAGCCGCGGGCTGGCGCCGAACAGCGCCTCGGCGATATCGGCCTCGCTGGCATGGACCTCGTGCAGAAGCTTTTCGTAGTCGGCGAGCTCGCGGACCAGCGAGAGCACCAGTCCGGCCTCATCGGGGCGCGCGCGGCGGATGGTCAGCGACATCAGACCGCGACTTCGGCCTTGATGTGCGGATGCGGGTCGTAGCCTTCGAGTTTGAAGTCCTCGTAGCGGAACGCGAAGATATCCTTCACGTCAGGGTTGATCGCCATCGTCGGCAGCGGCCGCGTCGGCCGCGTCAATTGCAGGCGCGCCTGCTCGAGATGGTTCGAGTAGAGATGCGCATCACCGAGCGAGTGAACGAAATCGCCGGGCTTCAGTCCGGTCACCTGCGCGACCATCATGGTCAGGAGCGCATAGGAGGCGATGTTGAAGGGCACGCCGAGGAAGACGTCGGCCGAGCGCTGATAGAGCTGGCAGGAGAGCTTGCCGTTGGCCACATAGAACTGGAACAGGCAGTGGCACGGCGGCAGCGCCATCTTGTCCACCTCGGCCGGATTCCAGGCGCTGACGATCAGCCGCCGCGAATCCGGGTTGCGCTTGATCATCTCGATCACGTTCGAAATCTGGTCGATGCTGCGGCCATCGGGCGCGGGCCAGGAGCGCCATTGCGACCCGTAGACCGGGCCGAGATCGCCATTGGCGTCGGCCCATTCGTCCCAGATCGTGACGCCGTTGTCGTTGAGATATTTGATGTTGGTGTCGCCGGCGAGGAACCAGAGCAGCTCGTGCACGATCGCCTTCAGCGGCAGCCGCTTGGTGGTCAGCATCGGGAAGCCGGCCGACAGGTTGAAGCGCATCTGGTGGCCGAAGATCGACAGCGTGCCGGTGCCGGTGCGGTCGTGCTTCTCCGCACCATCGGCGAGGATGCGTTCGAGCAGGTCGTGATACTGGTTCATGACAGGTTCTTGGCGGTCTTTTCGGAGCTTCGAGAGAACGGCGAATGTAGCGGCGAGGGCCGCCGGTCGACACGCTGATTCGGCTGAACGCACCGATTATACCCTGAAAAATGAACACTCCCCCGGCAAACGACAAGGGGCGGAACTCGCGTTCCGCCCCTCGCCTATCCACTTGTTTGCGCTGGATTAAGTTGCCGGTTTCAGCACCGGGGTCCACTTCGCGATCTCGTCCTTGACCAGGGCAGCGAGCGCCTCCGGCGTGCGGCTGGTGGGCGCCGGGATCACGCTGCCGAGCTCGAGCAGGCGCTTGCGGACATTGTCGTCGTCGAGCGCCTTGATGGCCGCGCCATTCAGCGTGGCGATGATGGCGGGCGAAGTTCCCTTCGGCGCGAAAATCGCGTTCCAGGCCTGGGCCTGGAACGTCGGCAGGCCGGCTTCCCTCGTGGTCGGCACGTCAGGCAGCGACGGATTGCGCTCGGGGGTCGCAACCGCATAAGCCTTGATGGTGCCGGCGTTGATCTGCGGGACCGCATTGACGATCTGGTCGCACATGTAATCGACCTGGCCGGCGACCAGCGCGTTCATCGCAGGTCCCGTTCCGTTGAAGGGCACGCCGACCGGCTTGATGTCGAGGATCGAGTTCAACAGCTCGCAGGAGGCGTGCGACACCGAGCCGATGCCGGCATGCGCGGCGTTGACCTTCTCGGCATTGGCCTTCACGTAGGCGACGAACTCCTTGAGATCCTTCGGCGGGAAATCCTTGCGGGCAAGGATCAGGATCGGCGTGCCGGCGAGCAGCGCGACCGGCTCGAAATCCTTTTCCGGGTGATAGGCAAGCTTCGGATAGAGCGGCACGGACGCGGCGTGCGTGCCCATATGTCCGGTGACCAGCGTGTAGCCGTCATTGCCGGCGCGTGCGGCGCGCGTCGTCGCCGTGGTGCCGCCGGCGCCGACCACATTCTCGATGACGATGCTCTGGCCGAGCGTCTGCGCCATATGCGCGGTGACGATGCGCGAGATGACGTCGGTCGGACCGCCGGCTGCGAACGGCACGATCATGGTGATGGTGCGGGTCGGATAATTCTGCGCGGATGCCGGCACGGCGAATGCACCGAGCGCGGCAAATGCCGACAGGCATGCGCCCGCAAGCGAGCGAATGGACATCATCTCGATTCCTCCCGGGAACGTTTGACCAATAAAAATGCCGGCCAAATCGGCCGGCATTTTCATTTCATGAGACGACATCGAGTGTCGATTCGACTTCCGCCTGCGGCGCGCCGACGCAGGGCCGGAGCTTCCTGTTTGAGCATGATCTATCCGGAAAACCGCTTTACACTTTTCCGGATCATGCTCTAGCCCTCGGACTCCACGAACACTTCGTCGCGCTTCGCACGCAAGGTCGGCAACACGGCAAGCACCAGGAGACCTGCCGCGATCGCCAGCAGCACCGCCGACAGCGGCCGCGAGACGAACACGCTCCAGTCGCCGCGCGAGATCAGTAGCGCGCGACGCAGATTCTCCTCCATCAGCGGGCCCAGCACCATGCCGAGCAGCAGCGGCGCCGGCTCGAAATCGTGCTTGATCAGCCAGTAGCCGATGAGACCGAACGCGCCGGCGAGAACGACGTCGACCGGCGCGTTGTTCACCGAGTAGATGCCGATCGCGCAGAACACCACGATCGAAGGGAACATCAGCCGGTACGGCACGCGCAGCAGGCGGACCCAGATGCCGACCAGCGGCAGGTTGATGATGATCAGCATCAAATTGCCGATCCACATCGAGGCGATCATGCCCCAGACCAGGTCGGGCTGCTTCTGCATCACCTGCGGGCCCGGCACGATGCCATGAATGGTCATCGCGCCGACCATCAGCGCCATCACCGCGTTCGGCGGGATGCCCAGCGTGAGCAGCGGGATGAACGAGGTCTGCGCCGCGGCATTGTTGGCGCTTTCCGGCGCCGCCACGCCCTCGATCGCGCCGCGGCCGAACCGCGATGGATTCTTCGCCAGCTTCTTCTCCAGCGTGTAGGCCGCGAACGACGCGATCACGGCGCCGCCGCCCGGCAGGATGCCGAGGATCGAGCCGAGCACGGTGCCGCGCAGGATCGCTGGCGTGGAGTCCGCCAGATCCTTCCTGGTCGGCATCAGGCCGGTGATCTTCTGCTGCACCAGATTGCGGTCCATCTCCGCGCCATGGTCGAGGTTGCGGATGATCTCCGCGAAGCCGAACACACCCATCGCCACGGTGGCGAAGCCGAGGCCGTCGGCAAGTTCCGGGATGTTGAAGGCCATGCGCGAGGCGCCGGTCTCGATGTCGGAGCCGACCATCGACAGCAGCAGGCCGAACACGATCATCGCGATCGCCTTCAGCACCGAGCCCTTGGCGAGCACCACGGCAAAGATCAGGCCGAGCACCATCAGCGAGAAATATTCGGCCGGACCGAACGCCAGCGCGAGCTTGGTCAGCGGCGCGCCGAGCACGGCGATCAGCACGGTCGCGACGCAGCCGGCGAAGAACGAGCCGATCGCTGCGATCGCGAGTGCCGGACCGGCGCGGCCCTGCCTGGCCATCTGGTGGCCGTCGAGCGCGGTCACCACCGAGGTCGCCTCGCCGGGAATATTGACCAGGATCGAGGTGGTCGACCCGCCATATTGCGCACCGTAATAGATGCCGGCGAGCATGATCAGCGCGCCAACCGGCGGCAGGCCGAAGGTGATCGGCAGCAGCATGGCGACGGTGGCGATGGTGCCGATGCCCGGCAGCACGCCGACCAGCGTGCCGACCAGCGCACCGATCAGACACATCAGAAGGTTGATCGGCGAGAAGGCGACCGCGAAACCATGGGCGAGATTGGCAAACAGTTCCATCACGCCCTCACTGGATCAGGAAACGCGGGAACATCGGCATCGGAAGTCCCAGTACATAAGGAAACAGCAGCGCGCAGCCGATCGTCAGGCAGGCACCGACAATGATGGCTTCGATCCATTTGGTCTCGTGCGAGCCGAGCGCCGCGATCAGGAAGGCGGCAAAGGCGGAGACCACGAGCCCGAGCGGCCGGATCGCGACTGCGAAGAACACGATGGCTGCGGACACGAACAACGGGCCGCGCCAGGAATAGGCCGCGATGTCAGGGCCGTCCTTGAGAATGCCCATCAGCGCGACGGCGCCGCCGAGCAGCAGCAGCAGCACGGCAAACATCCGCGGCGCAGTCCCGGCACCGAACGAAAATCCGTGCATGCCCTGCAGATCGCTCGAGGCCCACAACGCAAACAGCGCAACCGCGACCATGGCGAGCCCGCCGATGAAGTCCTGCGGGCCGCGTATCCATTCCGGCAAGATCGATTTGACCGGCGCCTCGCTCGGCGTATCGCTCATGACTTCGCTTCCCCCGTCAGGGCTGTCCCGCCCGTTTTGATTGAATGGCTTGGCTTGTGATGCGTTGACCGCAAGCCTTGCTAGCGATTTTCATCAGACAACGCCAGCGAAACCCAGGAGACCTCCGGCAAGCAACATCCACAAAGGATTGATCCGCGTGGCAAATGCAAGCGCGGCTGCGACAATGGTGATCAGGACCGCGATCCAACTTTGGTCTGATGTCCGCGCCACGATCAGGCCGGAGGCAGCCATCAGGCCGATCGACAGCGAAGACCGCTGATGGAATGACGAGGCCTGCGACATCACGCCGCTTCAGCAGCGGCTTCATCATCTTGAGGACGACGGCAAACAGCAGCCCGACCGCGGCACAGGCGACGCCTGCAAGCGTTCGGCGCAACATGACGCCATCGCCGTAGCGGGCGTAGAGCGCGGCCAGCATGGGTCGCGATCACCATCGATGGCCCGACCAGCCCGTCGAAACACGACCGACAGGTTGACGATGTTCGGACCCGGCAGGAAATGGCACAGCGCGAGGGTCTCGTTGAACTCCTCCGCCGTCATCCAGCGGCGCTGCTCGACGATCGACCGCCGGGCCCAGACCAGCACCCCGCCGAAGCCGGCCAGCGACATCTTGGCGAACGCCAGGAACAACTCGAACAGGCCGGGCTGGTTGGGCGGCGATGGGTCGGAAGGCATCCGGCGCCGGGGCGGCAACCGGCGGGAATTCCGGAGGCATGGACGGATGCTAGAACGCCACCCGGAGGCGGACCACCCCAATTTGGTGTGTTTTCACAGCCGAAAGGGCCTGAATCGGCTCTGTTTTTCTACGACTTTGCCGCTATATTGGGGGTGCCGGTTCGCCGGCTATGGAAATAAATGGCCGTCGCAATAAACCATTCGGACCCGGGGGCGGTACCCGGCGCCTCCACCAAAACCCATCCCAAACCCTTGTTTCGGTGGCTTTTGGCGGGGGCGAAATAGGATCGACGAGGGCGTAAAGGGCGTGTTTTTTCTCGGTATGGTTCCGCCGTTATCGGGCTAATGCAATAGTTGCCAACGACAACTTTGCTCCGGTTGCTCAGGCTGCGTAACGCAGTTTGAAAGACCATCTTAAAGTCCTAGCGGGTTAAGCTCCGCTAGGCGGGGTTCGGAGGCACCTGGCAACAGAAGCCTCCACTTTATTTCCAATCGGGCGTCCGCCCGCATTTCAGCCACCAGCCCTGCTGATTTCCGGCTCCCGGCGGGGTAGCATATCGCCAAAAGGGCGAGTCGGATCGACCGGCGCGGCCTTGCCGACCATTTTTCGAAGCGACAGGATCACCATGGCGACCGATCACATCCGATATGACGTGCTGGCGCGCGATGCGCTGCGCGGGGTGCTGCGCCGGGTGCTGTCCGACGCCGCCGAGCATGGCCTGCCGGGTGAGCACCATTTCTACATCACCTTCCTGTCGCATGGCGACGGCGTGAAGCTGTCGCCCCGGCTGCTCGCCCAATATCCGGAAGAGATGACCATCATCCTCCAGCACCAGTTCTGGGATCTGGTGGTGACCGAGGATCGCTTCGAGGTCGGCCTGTCGTTCGGCGGGATTCCGGAGCGGCTGACCGTGCCGTTCGCCGCGGTGACCCGCTTCCTCGATCCGTCCGCGCCGTTCGATCTGCGCTTCGACGTCTCGGACGCGCTGTCCGAGGAGGCCGCTCCCGCTGCGGCGCCGGCCGCTCCCCTGCCCGCACCTGCTGCCCGCGTCGAGGCCGAGACGGCCGAGACCGAGCAGGAGCCCGACAAGCCCAGCGAAGGCGCCGAGGTGGTGCGGCTCGACCGTTTCCGCAAGAAGTAATCTAAGCGCAGTTCACTCCGCGACCTTGTAGGATGTTGGTGAGGACCGGGATGACAGATCGTCATCGCGGACTATCTCTGCATGAATGAACGTGCCTTCGCGCGGCCGCCGTCGCGTTGCCGGGCCGGAAAACCCGGCGGCCTGCCGGGCCACGTTCTGATGACGCAACGGAGAGCATCCATGGCTCAATCGACCACAGCATCCAACGCCGCCACCCGCAGCGAGACCGACAGCTTCGGCCCGATCGACGTTCCCGCCGACCGCTACTGGGGCGCGCAGACCGAACGCTCGCGGCAGAATTTCAAGATCGGCCACGATCGGATGCCGATCGCGATCGTCCACGCGCTTGCCATGGTGAAGCTCGCGGCCGCCGAGACCAATCGCGAACTCGGCCAGCTCGATGCGCGCCGCGCCGACGCCATTGCCGGCGCAGCGAAGGAAGTGATCGACGGCAAGCTCGACGATCATTTTCCGCTGGTCGTCTGGCAGACCGGCTCCGGCACGCAGACCAACATGAACGTCAACGAGGTGATCGCCAACCGCGCCAACCAGATGCTCGGCGGCGAGCTCGGCGCCAAGCAGCCGATCCATCCGAACGATCATGTCAACATGAGCCAGTCCTCGAACGACTCGTTCCCGACCGCGATGCATATCGCGGCCGCAAGCCGCATCATCGCCGACCTGATCCCCGCGCTCACCGAGCTGCATCAGGCGCTGCACCGGAAGCAGGAGGCGTTCGCCAAGATCGTGAAGATCGGACGCACGCATACCCAGGACGCGACACCGCTGACGCTCGGCCAGGAATTCTCCGGCTACGCCGCGCAGGTCGAGAGCGGCATCGCGCGCTTGCACACCGCCGTGAAGGAGCTGTTTCCGCTGGCGCAGGGCGGCACCGCCGTCGGCACCGGCCTCAACTCGAAGCCGGAATTCGCCAACGCCTTCGCGAAGCATGTCGCCGAGATCACCAGGCTGCCGTTCACCAGCGCGGCGAACAAGTTCGAGGCGCTGGCCTCCAACGACGCCTATGTGCTGGTGCACGGCGCGATCAACTCGGTGGCGACCGGGCTGTTCAAGATCGCCAACGACATCCGCTTCCTCGGCTCCGGCCCGCGCTCCGGTCTCGGCGAGCTGATCCTGCCGGAGAACGAGCCGGGCTCGTCGATCATGCCGGGCAAGGTCAACCCGACCCAGTGCGAAGCCATGACGATGGTCTGCTGCCAGGTGTTCGGCAATCAGACCACGATCACCGTTGCCGGCAGCCAGGGCCATTTCGAGCTCAACGTGTACAAGCCAGTTTTGGCATATTGTATGATAAATTCCATTCAGTTGCTGTCTGACGTTGTCCGCTCATTTACTGAGCATTGCGTTGACGGCATACGCGCCGACGAAAAGCGCATCAACGAACTGATGCAGCGCTCGCTGATGCTGGTGACCGCGCTCGCACCGAAGATCGGTTACGACAACGCAGCCAAGGTCGCCAAGTCGGCGCATACGCACGGAACGACGCTGAAGGAAGAGGCTTTGCGGCTTGGATTTGTGTCTGCCGATGAATTTGATCGCCTCGTGCAGCCGGACAAAATGACACACCCCGGCTGAACGGGCGACGCGCAATGTCCGGATAATTACGGTCAGCGCGCGTGATATAATTATGGACCATAACGCCTAAAGACTAAGGCCCGTTACCTATCAGCTCTGCGCTGGCGCGTGGTACAGACGTCTAGTTTTCGCAGAGCGAAACGGATTCTTTGATGCTATCAGAAGCATCAAATGGGGATTCGGGATGAATATCGAGCCGGGCGCGCAGTGCAGTCGCTCTTGCTTTCGTCACGATGCATCACCAATTCCGCTTTGGGGACGATTGAGGACGACGAGCATGGGCGACGTGGTCAACCTGAAACGATTCAAGAAGCGCAGTGAGCGCGAACAAGCAGCCAAGCAGGCCGAAGCCAATCGTGCGCTATTCGGTCGCACCAAATCCGAGCGCGCGCGTGACGAATTTCTCGACGAGCGCAATGCGCGTGTGCTCGATCAGCACCTTCTCAATCAGCACCTTCTCAATCAGCAGCGTATCGAAAGTGGAGACGCATCATGAAGTCTCCCGTCGTTAAGCGTTCGATCGTGGTTGCCGGCCACAAGACCAGCGTCAGCCTCGAAGAGGCCTTCTGGAACGGCATGAAGGAGATTTCCGGACTGCGGAACATGACGCTGTCGGAATTGGTCGGCGAGATCGACAGCAACCGTCAGCAGGGCAATCTGTCCTCCGCGATCCGGCTTTTCGTGCTCGACTACTTCCGCTCGCGCGCCACGCCGGCCGTGCCGACGGATGTCAGGCCGCAGCAGGTCGATACGCGCCAGCAGGCCTGACCGCCTCTCCGACCGTCGCCATCGCGCAGACGGTCGCTCCACCGCGCAGACTTCCGCATGAAGGTCAATCGCATCGTCGCGAGCGTTGCCACAGCAGACATTGCGGCAGCGACGTCGTTCTATCGCGACATCCTCGGCCTCGCGTCGCTGATGGATTTCGGTTGGGTTGCGACTTACGGCTCATCCGAAACGATGCAGGTTCAAATCAGCTTCGCATCCGAAGGTGGCTCCGGCACGCCGGTGCCCGATCTCTCGATCGAAGTCGACGATCTCGACGAGGCCCTGCGCCGGATGACAGCTGCCCGCATCGCGATCGAATATGGACCGGCGGACGAGCCGTGGGGCGTGCGGCGGTTCTACGTCCGCGATCCCTTCGGCCGACTGATCAATATTCTCCAGCACCAGTCGTGAACCGCCTCGGCTCGACGCGGTTTCTTCACGCGAACCGGTAGCCGCGATGCCTTGAGGCGCGCTTCAGTTTTGCATGGCCGGCCGCGGCGGCGGATTGGCGACCTGCGGCGTCAGCGACAGCGGCGGGCGCAACGGCCGCAGCCTGGCCGCACCGGGTGCCGGCTTGACTTCGATCGGCGGCGGCAACGGCGCCACCTGGGGCTGGCCAGCAATCGGCGCGGGCGGCACGACGGCAGGTGCGGTGGCAACCGGCGGGACGATCGGCGGCCGCGGTGCCACGATCTTCGGCTTCGCAGGGACGCGGCGCGGATCGGGGCCGGGCGCCGGCAGATTGGCCGAAGGCACTGCCGCCGAATTTGGGTTGGACGCATCAGGCGCCGGACCGATGGTAGGCGAAAGCGCCGCAGGGGCCGGCGGCGGCGCCGGTTCGCCGCGCTCGATCGCGTCAAGCCGCCTGGTCTCGCGGTCGATCGCGCGCACCGCAAGCCACGACGACAACGCGCCAATGTCGATGCTGCGCGACAGCCCGTCGGGCGTGCCCACGGCAAGCAGCTGGATTTCCGGGCGACTGTTGGCGTTGCCAACCTGCGTCGATGCCAGTGCGGCGCGGATGTCGGCCTGATCGGCCGGAATGTCGTAGCCGCCGGACACGATGGCGTTGGCGCCGTTGGCCGCAAGCGTGGTGGCCGCGACACGGATGCGGCCGTCGCGGATGTTGAAGGGAATTTGCGCCGAGGCGATCGACAGCCCGCCGGCGGCGAGCGCCGGTTCGACGATCTGCCTCAGCTTGACATCGTCGGTCGCCTGCCCGGAATCGCTGGCGCGGATCGCGACGTCGAACGCACGCGGATCGAGACCCGGAAGGTTCAGCCCCTCCAGCGTCACGATGCCGCTGCCGGACATCGCACCGGTCAACGCCGCGGCACTACGGCCCTGCGTCAATAACGTCATCTGCATCGAAGCACGTGCCTTGGGCATCGCGAGACTGCGATAGCGCAGCGCCGACGCGTCGACGCCCGACAGCTGCACATTGGCGTTCAATGCAAGTCCGTTGACGCCCTGTCGCGCATCGATCGAGGCGGTCGCCTCGCCGCCGCCGATCTTGCCCTTGATGCCGTCGAAGGTCAGCGCCTGCCCGTCCGACCTGATCGTGCCGCTGACCGGCTGCAGCTCGGCGCCGCCCGGCAGCAGGCCGTGCAGCGCCTCGAACGTGACCTTGCCGCGCCAGGCGCTGGTGAGCCCGGTGCCGAGCGGCTCCGCCGCATCGTGGCCGGCCGCACCGATCGCGGCTGCGAAAATCGGCGCCAGCGTGATCTGATCGAGGCCGATTTCGCCGTCGATGCTCTTCTGATCGGCGAGCGTCAGCGCCAGACGGCCGCGCATCCGCGAACCGGCGACGATGCTGTCGAGATCGTCGAAGGTCAGCCGGTCGCCCGCGAGCGTCAGCTTCGACGACAGACGGATGTTCGCTGCCGGATCCGATGATTTCAGATTGAGCAGCGGACTGATGTCGGCGCTGCGGACGCGGAGGCTGACGCTCGATTTGCTCTCGCTCGCCCCATCCCTTGCCCCATCCTTGCTTCGGTCTTTGGACCACGGCTCCGCGCTGCCTTCCGCATCCGCGTCGAGCCCGGCACCCCAGAGCCGTGCCTTCAGTCGCAACGGCGCCTGCCATGCGCCGCTCACAGTGCCCTCGAATTGGGTCGCGCCCGCACCGGCGGCAACCACGCGGTCAAGCCCGAGCAGCGCCAGCAAGGCACGGCCTTCGCTGGCCGAGACCCTCGCTTCCGCCGTCACCTCGTTGCGCCGAAGCACATCGACATCCAGCGCACGGATCGCAGCCACCTGCGGCGTTGCCGAGATCACCGTACTGCCCTTCAGCTGCGGCGTGTCGAGATCGAGCGTCGCGCGCGCGCTGACCCGATCGGCGGCCTTGCCCTTGCCAAGGTCAAGCGCGAGCCTGGCACGGACCGGGCCGGCATCGGCGCGGAGCACGCCAAGCCGCGCGGCCAGCGCCGGCGCGAACGGCTGAACGACCGCGACCAGCCGGCCAAGCGAGGCGGCGCTCGCGTCGACTGCGAGCTTGCCGGTCGAATTGGCGCGGTCGAAATTGCCGCTCCCGTCAAGGGTGACATTGTCGGGCTGACCGATCTTCACGCGCTCGAGCACGATGCTCTTTTGGCTATAGGCGATCTTCGCCAGCAGCGGCCGCAATTCCTGCCCCGAGGAGATGGCACGCCCGACGTCGAGCGAGAGCTGCGCCTCGTCGGGCCATTCGGCCTGCGGACCGGCCAGCGAATGGATCAAGGCAGCGGTCGCATCGAGATCGAGCCGCTCCGCCTTCAACTGGGCTTCGACCCTGGAGCCGTTCGCGGCATCGCGATGAGCGACCGCGACGCGGCCCTCGAGCGTGCCGCTCTCGATCTCCGCCTTCATCGCATCGATCGAAAAGCCTGACGGCGACACCGTGACATCGCCGCGCAGCCGCAGCGGCTTCTGGCTGCGATAGGTGACATCGCTCCGCCCCTGCAGCCAGCCCATCAACGCATCGGGATCGGACGATTCGACATTGAGCGCGGTCTTGAAGCTGTTCGAGACCCCGGCTTGCGCGCTGGCGCCGCTCATCGAGACCCGCGTCGATCCCGGCGCGCGAAACTCCAGCCGGCGCACGGTCCACGATTTGGCATCCGATTGCAGCTCGGCCGAGATGTCCTGCAACGGACGCCCGCCGAGCATGATCTGCTCGAATGTCAGCTCCATCTGTGCCGGAATCGGACTTTGCGGCAGGCCCGACAACACCGCGCGTAATGCCGGCAGCACGCGCACCGGCTCGACATTGCCGTTGTTGCCGTCCTTGGCGCCATCTTTGGCCGCGAACTTGTCGCCGTCGAGCTGCCGCGCCGTGAGCGAGGCGCGCAGTAGCGGCGACGCGCCGAACCGGAGATCGCCGTTGCCCGTGAGCTTCAGTGCGCCGTCCTCGGCGCCATAGCTCACCTCGATCTGGTCGAGACGTGCCGCCGAATAATCCGATTTCACCTTGGTCGCGATCCGCCAGGGCGGCAGGTCGCTGCCGCCGCGCTGGCCCGGTGTCCCCGCCAGCGTCATCGTCCCCTCGAAGCGCGGCGTGCGGGCCTCGAAGGTCAGGATGCCGTCGAGATCGGCCGACACCGGCCGCTGCCCGGGATCGATGTTGAAATGCAGGCGGGTACCGCTGCCATCGGCGCTTTGCCCCGTCGAGATCCGAAACGGATAGCGGTTGCCGTCGAACATGAAGTTGCCGTCGCCACGGATCGCGCCGGCCAGCGAGCGGACGTCGCCGCTGAAGGCGATGTCATTCAGCTCCAGCGTGCTGTGGCTCGCGGCGTCATGCAGCGCAACGCGGCCGGTCAGGTTGAGCCGGTCGATCGCCAGCGAGGCCAGATTGAAGCTGCCGCTCGACGGCGACCAGTCGATCCGCCCCTTCGGATCGAGCCCGAGATCGAGCGACACGCCGTTGACGGTGAGCTCGTTGGCGCGCACCTCGCCGCGCATCAGCGAGCTCAGGCTGAACTCGACATCGAGACTGGCGGCCCGGACCTTGCCGAGGTCGTTGGTGCCGCCGACGCTGACGGTTTTCAACCGCAGCGAGGGCGCCGGGAGCAAACGCGCGTCGAGATTGCCGGCGACGCGCACCGGCGCGCCGATGATCTTGGACGCTTCCTCCTCGAACTGCGGCCTGAACTGGTTCCAGTCAACGAAATACGGACCGACCAGCGCGGCCACCAATGCAAGAATGAACGCGATTGCCAGGCCGAGCAGCGTCGTCTGCACGGTGTCTCCCTTTGAGCCCGCTCCGCGGCAGCCTCCTTATGCTGAACCTTTGCCAACCCTTGGCCGGAGCAACCCAAATATAGAGACAAGTATGGCGAAGTCACAGCGGCTTTACCGCTACAACGTTAATCGGACGGTGGTTTTCCGCTCAAGCGTGCGTGCGCCAGCTTCACGGCAGGGCCGCCCCCTTCCGGGAACGTCACCAGCTCGCCGGCAGCCGCTTCAGCCCGCGCAGCACGAAGGTCGGCCGCCACTCCGGATTTTCCGCGTCATCGAGCCGCAGGCCGGGGATCCGGCGCAGCAGGGTCGAGATCGCGATTTCGGCCTCGATCCGCGCCAGCTGGGCACCGAGGCAGAAATGGATGCCGCCGCCAAACGACAGCGGCTTCACGTTCGGCCGCTGGATATCGAGCTTCTCGGGATGGTCGGGATAAACCGCCGGATCGTGATTGGCGGAGCCGAGCAGGCACAGCACGCTCTCGCCCTTCGGGATGCGCTTGCCGCCGAGATCCTCAATGTCTTCCAGCGCGACGCGGCCAGTCATCTGCACCGAGGAATCGTAGCGCAGGAACTCTTCGATCGCATTGGTGATCAGGCCGGGATTGGCTTTGAGCAGCGCGAGCTGGTCCGGGTTGCGGAACAGCGCGAGGAGCCCGTTGCCGATCAGGTTCACGGTGGTCTCGTGGCCGGCGCCGAACAGCAGGATGATGTTGCCGGTGAGCTCCTCGTTGGTGAGCTTCTGGCCGTCCTCCTCCGCCTGCACCAGCTGCGTGGTGAGGTCGTCGCCGGGCTGCTTGCGCCGCAGCTCGAACAGCTGATGGAAGTACATCGCCGCCATCGCATTGCCGGCGTTGCCCTGCTTGATCTCCTCGGGTGTCAGCGGCACCGGCTCCAGCAGCCGGCCGCCGTCACGCGAGCCGTTATAGAAGGCCTCGCGATGCTCCTCCGGGATGCCGAGCATGTCGCAGATGATCGTGACCGGGAGGCGGAACGCGAAATCCTCGATCAGGTCCATCCTTCCTTGCGGAATGATGCGGTCGAGCGTCTCGTCGACGACGTGCTGGATGCGCGGGCGCATGTCCTCGACGCGGCGCGCGGTGAACGCCTTGACGACAAGGCCGCGCAGCCGCGTGTGATCGGGCGGATCCTGCTGCAGCATCCAGTGGCTCATGCTGCGAATGACCGGCTCGTCCATGATCTTGGGGCCGTAGCGGCGGATCGTACGCTCGACATAGTCCTTGCCGAACCGCTTGTCGCGCAGCACGAGGCTCGCCTCGGCATGGCGGCTGGCGACGAAGGCGCCATGCGCGTTGACGTGCATCGGATCGAGACGGCGCAGCCGCTCGTAATACGGATAGGGATTGCGAATGAATTCGGGGGCCAGTGGATTGAAAAGCGGATCGCCGCTCGCCGGCTGAACTTGCTCGTTCATGGTGACCTCGTTCGCTCGTGCACCGGTGCCTAAAACCCTGGCGCGCCTTGGTGTCATCCTCAAGACCGCACCATCACGGATGCGGCCATTTTCGTTTCATCGAATGCAACTCGATACACTATTGTATTGAGTTGCATTGTGCCCTAAACTGCGCCGATGTCAAGGGTTCGAACCAGACCGACACGAGACGACACCTGCGAGAAGCTGTTCGAGGCGGCGGCGCGGGTGTTCGAGGAACAGGGCATCGGCGGCGCCAGCATCGAGGCGATCGCAGCCGCCGCGGGCTTCAGCCGCGGCGCCTTCTATTCGAACTTCAAGAGCAAGGACGAGTTGATCTTCGCGATGCTCGAGGATCACGTCGAGCAGTCGATCCGGCGCAATCTCGACCTGCTCGCCAAGCACAGCAACCTGCCTGACTTCCTGGAGGCGCTGCGCACTGTTGATCGCAGCCAGCAGGACCCGCTCGGCCGCTCGCCTCTCCTGCACATGGAGATGATCCTGTTCGTGGCGCGCGCCGAGAAGCGGCGGCCCGAGCTCGCCAAGCGGCTGCGTGCCCGGCGCAAGCTGATCGCCGACATCGTCGCGACCGCGCAGAAAAGCAGCGGCAGGAGTCCCAGGCTCAATCCGGATTGGACCGGCGCGATCGTGCTGGCACTGGAAGACGGCTTCCGCCTGCATCGCCTGATCGATCCGGACACCACGCCCGCCGACAGCTGCCTGCGTGCGATCACCGACCTGCAGCGCGCGATCGGCGTTTCATCCGCCTGATCTTCAGGCGGCGATCTTGTGCACCTGTCCGGCGACGGCGCGGACCTTGCGGGGCGAAGCCTGCCAGATCGCGAATGCCGACAGCAGGCTGACGGCGATCCCGACCAGGAACGCGCTGGTATAGCTGCCCGAGACATCATAGAGCTGGCCGGTGATCCAGGGGCCGGCCGCACCGCCGGCGAGCGCAGCCAGCATCACGGTGCCGAAAATGCTGCCGTAGTGCCTGCCCTGGAAGATCTCCAGCACCACCGGGCCCATCACGGATGTCAGGCCATAGCCGAGCGCGCCCTGGGTGAAGACCATCAGATAGATCAGCGCCATGCTCGGCCAGTATTTCAGCGCAGCCAGCGCGGCAAAGCAGATCACGAAGCCGAAGCAGGAGATCGCCCACACCCATTCGCGGCCGATGCGATCGGAAAGATGCCCGAGCCAGATCTGGCCGGGAATGCCGAGCAGGCTGACGACGCCAAGCGCCCAGACGCCGACATTGGAGCTGAAGCCGATGTCGAGCAGGAACTTGGTCTGATGCACCTGCACCGCATACCAGATGTACAGGCCGCAGAAATAGCCGATCGCGATCCACCAGAACCGTGCCGTGCGCAGTGCACGCGGCAGCGTCCAGTCGGTGCCGGCCCAGGCCGGATCGACGATGTTCGATGCCGGCTTGGCCGACGTCGCCGTCGGCGCGGCATCGCCGTCCGGTTGCAGGCCGATGTCCTCCGGCCGCTTGCGCAGCAACAGGTTGATCGGCGCGAGCACGACCAGCACCACGATCCCCATCGCGGTGCAGGCGGTGCGCCAGCCGGTGTGCTCGATCATGTGCTGGACCCATGGCAGCAGCGTCACCGAACCGATGCCGACGCCGGCGAATGCGAGCCCGATCGCAAGGCCACGGCGGCGGATGAACCAGTTCGGCACGAACAGCGACTGGCCGGAATAGCCGAGGCAGACGCTGCCGGAGCCGACCAGCACGCCGATGGTGAGATAGAGGTGCCAGGGTTGCGTGGTCAGCGGCGCCAGCAGCAGGCCCGAACCCATCAGCAGCACGCCGAGCTCCATCACCGCGCGCGGCCCGCGACGATCCATCAGCCGGCCGATCAGCGGGCTTGCGATTCCCGAGGCGATAAAGCCGAACGAGAAGGCCCCCGCCGTGACGCCGCGCTCCCAACCGAACTCGGAGATGATCGGGGGATAGAACAGCGAGAACGCCGTGCGCGCGTTGACGCCGATCGCCATGGTGACAAAGGTCACCGCGACGATGATCCAGCCGTAGAAGAAGGGGAGTCGCATGGAGGCACTGTCGAATGGGATGAACAAGAAGCCGACCGGACGGGACGGCTCACGAAGAGCGCAGGCTTTGCATCATGCACGGCCAACTCTGTGAAGCAATTCATAGACAGCCGCGCAAACCAGTGATTGTAAACCGTGAGCCATCCGCTCTCGTCTAGCCGGAAGCCGGGAAGCGGGTTATCATGGCCTTTTCAGGAGGAATACAATGGGTGGTTTGGTTGCCGACAGTTACGTCCCCAACGTTTTGCAGCAGATGAATTCCCGACTTATCGGCGAAGCGCTGAGCGAAATGGTTCAATTTCAGAAAGAGTTCAAGGTCTTCTCGCCGGACCGTTCGCTGGAGACGTCCTTCAAGCTGCTCAATATTGCGCCGGTCGGCGAAGCGGATCGCAGGGGGTTCTACAGATTTCTGGGCCTCTTGAAGAAGACGAGCGCCTCGGTCGACGGCAAGGCAACGAAGCTGACTGGACACGATCAGATCATCGCATCGCTGAAGGCCAATCTCGAGAGCAGCAAGCCGCTGGCGGTGCAGTTTACCTCGCACCCCGGGGAGTCTCCGAAGGGCGTCGTGAGGGTGACGGCCGGCGATCGCGCCTTGAACTATTCCGCTCTGGTTTTTCTCACGATCTCGATGCCGATGATCAGGGCCGACCGTCCCAAGGCCGCCGTCCGCAACAAGAAGTAACCTGACACCACGGCGATGCTCGACCCGCACGCCAAGGTCCGCGATTACTATTCCGGAACGCTGGAGCGCCATGGTCCGACCCCGCTCGGGGTCGATTGGCCGAACGTGCTCTCGCAAAACCTGCGCTTCGTGCAGCTCCTGAAGCTGTGCGATTTCAGGCGGCCGTTCAGCCTGAACGATTTCGGCTGCGGCTACGGCGCGCTGCTGGAATTCCTGGCGACGCGGCATGGCGATGCCGAAGTGACCTATCGCGGCATCGACATTTCGCCGGCGATGATCGCGGCCGCCCGCGCCCGCTGGGCCGGCAGCACGCAGGCCAGCTTTGCCGAGGGTTCGCAGTGCGGCGCGCTCGCCGACTATTCGCTGGCAAGCGGGATCTTCAACGTCCGGCTCGGTCATCCGGTCGCGGATTGGGAAGCCTATGTCGGGGCAATCCTTGCCGATCTCCGGGACAGCAGCCGGATCGGATTCGCCGTCAACTTCATGCTGCCGCGTGACGACGCCCGCACCGAGGCGGGGCTTTATCGGACTGCACCGGAGCGCTGGATCGGGTTTTGCAATCGATTGGGCCGCGTCGAGGTGGTCACCGACTACGGCATGCGTGAATTCACGCTTCTTGTCCGCAGGACGACGACTGCACGACCGGAAACAGGCGCTCATAGGGTGAGGCGCCGGTCTCCTTGATGAGATTCCGCGCGTGAGCGAGCAGCTCGTTCAACCGATACTGCGGGTAACGCAGGCGGTCCGCATTGACCACATGCGCCAGCACCAGCGTCAAGCGGCATTCGGCGAGCCGCGCCCGCCGCTCCCGCGCAACCACGATCCCCTGTTCGGCCGCGCTGAAGGCCGCGCCGTGGCTGCCGCTCTTCAGATGAATTTCGGCGAGCAGCGCCAGCATGTCGCTTTCATATTCGAGGCCGGCGAAAGCCTCGCGCGCGAGCCGGATCGCCGATTCTAGCTTCTGGATCGCCGCAGCGTGGTCTCCCGCCAGCGACAGCGCCAGTCCGCGGCAGACGCTCGCATACACCGCGACATAGGGCGTGTCGTTTCTCCTGGCGATCTCGTCGATCCGCAAGCTGTGAAAATCGGCAAGCTTTTCGTCCTGCGTCAGCCAGGCCATTTCGACGCCGGCATGATGCGGGATGAACAGGACCGCCGGATCAGGATGGCCGCTCTCGCTGGCGACCAGTCGGGCAATGCTCTCCCGCGCAACATCGAAGTTCCCCGTCCGCACCAGCAGCCGCGCGTGCAGGCCCTCAACCCATCGTTCCACATTGAAGCCAAGCGGCGCTTCGTGCGCCTTCTCGATCTTCGCGATGTGCTGGAGTGCGGTCTCGCCGGCCGCGAGCGCTTCGCGCATCTTGCCGGCATAGCCGTAGGCCTGGCACAGGAACACCTGCATCATGGTCCTGATGCTCGGGTCCTCGGAGACCTCGATCGCTTGCAGCAGTTGCCGCACATATTCGTCGGCCGAGCCCGTCCCGGCCGAGACCCGGCCAAAGGCGGCAAGCAGCAGGACCTCCCAGAGCGAGTCCTTGAGGTCCCGTGCAGCAGCCATGGCCTCGCGGAAGAACGGCGCAGCCTCCTCGGCGCTGATGCCTTCGCGCCAGCCAAGGATCAACACTTGACCGGACGCGTGCATCCGCAGCCGATCGGTTTCCGGCGAGCGCGGCAGCGACTGCAGCAGCAGCCGGACCTTGAGCCACGACTTCATCCCGAGCCGCGAATTGGTCGTACCGACCCAGCTCGCCGAGCGGGCCAGATAGTTGGCGGCTGATCCGAAATCCTTGGCCGATTCGAAATGATACGCGATCAGATTGGCATATTCGCCGAGCCGGTTTTGGTAGAATCGCTCCAGGGCACCCGCGACCGCCTGGTGCAGTTCGACGCGGCGGCCGCGCAGCTGCATCGCATAGGCGACCTCCTGGATCAGCGGATGGCGGAATGCGTATCGGTCGGGCTCGATCTCGCTCGCAACCGCCTGGATCAACTCGAGATGCGACAATCGGCCGAGAATGCCGGCGAGTTCGTCGTCGCTTGCGCGTGCCACTTCGGCCAGCACCGAAAACGGGAATTCCCGTCCGATCGTGGCGCCGACCTGAAGCACTTCCTTGTCCATCGGCGCGAGACGGTCGATGCGCGCGCCGATCACAGTCTGCACGGTCGTCGGCAGCGTCTCGGCGGACTCCTGCCCGGACATCTCGTAGTGGCCGGGGCGGCCGGCGAGATCGCCACTGTCGATTAGCGAACGGACCAGCTCCTCCGCGAAGAACGGATTCCCGCCGCTTCGTTCGACGATACGGCCGGAAATTGCGGCCGTGGACGGATGCTCGCCAATCAAGTCCGCGATCAGGGCGGAGATATCCTCGTTGCGGAGTTCGTCAAGCCGCAACTCCTGGAATTGCGGCCCCTCCTGCCACGGCGCCTGATAGGTCGGACGGTAGGTGAGGATGATCAGGGCGCGGCTGACATGCGCGACATTGACCAGCGCCGAGACGAACTCCATGCTCGCCTCGTCGAGCCAGTGGATGTCCTCGATGATGATCACCGACGGCGTGCGCGTGCCGTCGCGCACGAGGCTCGCGACGAGATTGACCAGCCGCGTGTGCCGCGTCTTCGGATCGAGCGCAGGCACCGGCGATTGCGGGTCGCGGATGCCGAGAAAGTCGGCGAGCAGCGCCACGTCTTCCATCAAATGCGGGACCGAGGACTCGATCCGTGCCGCGACCTTGGCACGCGCCGTCTCGGCGTCGTCGCTCGAGGCGATCCGGAAGAAGTTGCGGAAGAATTCCAGCAGCGGTTGCAGCGGACCGGAATGGTCGTAGGGCGACGCGCTTGCCTCCTGCACCGGCACCAGACGCTCCTTGGCGCCGCGCGCGAATTCGAAGCACAGGCGGCTCTTGCCGATGCCGGGCGGCGCCGAAATTCCGATCACCTTCCCGGCGCCCTGCTCGGCGCCC
Source organism: Bradyrhizobium sp. USDA 4461 (assembly GCF_054055655.1). Taxonomy (NCBI): domain Bacteria; kingdom Pseudomonadati; phylum Pseudomonadota; class Alphaproteobacteria; order Hyphomicrobiales; family Nitrobacteraceae; genus Bradyrhizobium; species Bradyrhizobium sp. USDA 4461. Next base: position 5,001,402 of record NZ_JBSRXM010000001.1, on the reverse strand, counting down.
GCGAACGCTTGATGGAGGATGGCGAGCTCGGCATCGCGCCCTCGATAGGTGCCGACCACGGCATCCCGGAACGGCGCGCGCGACGGCTTCATTCCGACCAGCCGGTAGACGCCGATCTGCCGCGGGAATCCCTTGACGTCCTGATGGCCGAGGGCACGCGCATCGCAAGATGCCTGCACCAGCTTGAACGTCGATTCCGTGACGCAGATGTCGCCCGGCTGGGCCATATGCTCGAGCCGGCTCGCCAGATGCACGGCGGCGCCATAGACGCCCTGCTCCTTGGTGAACCTGTCCGGCACGCCCGCGACGATCTCGCCGGAATGGATGCCGACGCGCAGCACGATACCGTTGTCCCGAGACGACTGAACCATGGTGAGCGCCGCCTGGCAGGCACGGAGGGCGTGGTCCTCCTGGGCGTGCGGAACGCCGAAGATCACCATCAACCCGTCGCCCATGCTGCGCATGATGGTGCCGTCGAACTGCCGGACGGCATTACCCATCCGCGCCAAGGCGGGCGGCAGGCGATCCAGCGCAAGCTCGGGATCATTGTCCCCGATCAATTCGGTCGAGCCGACGATGTCGGCAAACATCACGGTGACGACCTTGCGTTCGCCCACCGGCTGGGGCTGGTCCAGGCGCTCGCCGCAGGCCCCGCAGAACCGTGCGCTCTCGAGATTTGGATGCTCGCAACTCAGACAGACGGAAGTAAAGCTGAGGCGGCACGACCGGCAGACGCCATCTTCTTCCAGGGTGTCTGTCTGACAGGCCGGGCACAGCATTCACACCACCTTCCCGATACCCCGTCCGTTGGCTGGCTCCGGCGCATCCTAGCACAATCGGCAGGCCTGCCGCATGAGGCCCCATGAAGCCAGAATCGGCGCCGAGCGCCAAGCCTTACCTTTAACCAAGCCTGACCTTTAAGCGGGGCGGGGATATGGCGGCCTCAGGCGCCCAGGGCGTGGCTCTCGTGGCCGAAATAGGCGCGTTCGAGCCGGTGCGGCAGGTCGTTTTCGCCGGTCGGCGCCTCCAGCGCGATCACCCCCTGCACCAGCGCGTAGACACGATCGGCCGATGCCAGCGCCTTTTCCAGCAATTGCTCAACCAGCAGTACGGACGTGCCCTGCTGGCGCAACCGACCGATCACATTAAGGACGCGATCGACCAGCACCGGGGAAAGCCCCGCCGAGGGCTCGTCGAGCATCAGGAGCCGCGGACGGCGGACTAGGCCCTGGGCCACCGTCAGCATCTGCTGCTGCCCGCCCGACAGCGCGCCGCCGCGCTCATGCCGCTTCTCGGCGATCTCGGGAAAGAACGACAACGCCTCCTCGATGCGCACGGCGCGTTCCGCGCGCGGCAGGTCGTAGCCGGCGAGCAGCAGATTGTCGGTGACCGAGATCTGCGTGAACACGCGATGTCCCTCGATCACGTGCACGAGCCCGGCGCGCGCGGCATCGCGCGGCGTGGCGTTGGTCATGTCGCGGCCGCCGAACCGGACCTGCCCGGCAGTGACCGGCAACAGGCCCGACATCGCACGGAGCAGCGTGGTCTTGCCGGCGCCGTTGGGACCGAGCAGCGCAACCACCTCGCCGGCGCCAATCGTCAGGTCGATGCCGTGCAGCACCCGGATCTTGCCGTAGCCGGATTCCAGCGCGGTCACTTTAAGGAGGGGGTCAGCCGCCGAGGTAAGCACTGACGACCTCCTTGTGAACGCGGATTTCCGCCGGCGTGCCCGCCGCCAGCGTGCGGCCGAGATTGAGCACGGTGACCTGGTGGCAGATGTCGAAGATCAAATCGGCATGGTGCTCGACCAGCAGCACGCCGGTGCCGCGGCCGCTGACCGCCTTGATCAAGGTGGCGAGCCGCTCGATCTCGTCATTGGAGAGGCCGGCCGCAGGCTCGTCGAGCAGCAGGAAATCCGGATCGAGCATCAGGGCGCGCGCGATCTCGATGAAGCGCAGCTCGCTGTGCTGCAGCCGGTCGGCGCGCACATCGGCGAGCGCCTCGAGGCCGACGACGCCGAGCAGCGCGCGGGCCTTGGCGGCGAGCATCCGCTCGTCGACGCCGTTGCGCGGCAGCGCGAGCATCGCCTCGACGAAATTGGCCCTGCCCTCGATCGAGCCGCCGATCATGACGTTCTCCAGCACCGAGGCTTCGCCGATCACCCGCGGCGTCTGGAAGGTGCGCGCGATGCCGCATGCGGCGCGCTTGACCGGCTGGCCCGCGGGCAACGTCGCGTCGCCAAGCGTCATGGTGCCGGCCTTCGCGGCGTAATAGCCCGAGATCACGTTCAGCGTCGTGGTCTTGCCGCTGCCGTTCGGGCCGATCAGGCCGTGGATCTGGCCGGGCGCGACGTCGAGATCGAGGCCGTCGATCGCCTTCACATTGCCGAAGCTGAGCGCGATGCCGCGCAGCTGCAACGCCTTGCCGCCGTCGCGGCGGCGCACGATGTCGGCGAGTGCGGCCGGGCGCGGCACGATGGCGCGGTTGCTGGCGAGCGGACGGCGGTTACGGAAATCGAGCAGCGCTGCGATCCCGCCGGGCATCACCAGCACGATCAGGAGCAACAGCACCGCGTAGAGGAAGGTCGACCAGGACGCTAGCGGCGCCGCGATCTCCGGCAGGATGGTCAGGATGATGGTGCCGAGCATCGGCCCGAGGATCGAGCCGCGGCCGCCAATCAGGATCGCGATGAAGAACAGCACCGAGAGATCGAAGGTGAAGGCGTCGGGCGTGATGTAGGTTTGCAGCGTCGCGAACAATCCGCCGGCGATTGCCGCCAGCGCGCCGGCGAACAGGAAGATCGCGATCAGCATGTTCGGCTTGGAGATGCCGCTGGCCTCGGCCGCGACCTCGGCGTCGCGCACCGCGATCAGGGCGCGGCCGAAGCGGCTGCGCGCGATATTGGCGCTCATCCAGGTCGTGAACGCGGCGAAGCCGATGCAGAGGCCGTAAAATCCCCACGGCGTATTGAACGGCGCCGGAAATTCGGGACCCGTGATGCCGATGCCGCCGCCGGTCACGCTCTGCCACGCCAGCGCGATCTGGGTCACGATGGTCGCAAAGCCCAGGGTCGACATCGCGAAATAGAAGGTGCGCAGGCGCAAGGCCGGCAGGCCGACGATCACGCCGAAGATCGCCCCGATCAGGCCTGCGATCGGCAGGGCGGCAAACACCGGAATGGCCGGCATCACATTGCCGGCGACCAGCACGCTGGTCGCATAAGCGCCGAGCGTCAGCAGCGCGACATAGCCGATCGCAAGATGGCCGGCGAAGCCGACCACCAGATTGAGGCCGGACACCAGCACCCAGTAGATCGCGGCGCGGGTGCCGATCAGCACCCAGTAATCATTGCTGACGAACGGCAGCAGCACCGCCGCCGCCAGAATGCCGAGGAACGGCAGGATATGCGGCAGCGCGGCGCGCCATGCGCCGATGTCGGTTCGAGGCGGCGTTGCAGCGACCGAGCTCATCACACCCTCCGCGCGGTCGAACTGCCGAACAGTCCCTGGGGAGCTGCGAGCAGCACCACGATGAACAGCGTGAACACCGCGACCGAGGAGAAGATGCCGCCGACCAGGAAGTTCGCCGCCTGCTGGAACAGGCCGAGCGCGAGCCCGCCGATGATCGCGCCGCGGTTGTTGCCGAGCCCGCCCAGCGCCACCGGCACGAAGCCGTAGAAGTTGAGCAGCGCGCCGTTGGCAAAGAAGGCGAGCAGCAACTGCCCGCCGGAAAATCCGGCGATGCCGCCGACCACGCCGGCGAGCGCGTAGCTCGCCACGCGCAGATTGCGCTCCGGCAGACCGAGCGCCCGCGCCGCGAAATTGTCCTCCGCGATGGCCAGGAACGCGCGGCCGACCAGGGTGCGGCGGTAGAGATATTCGAGGCCGATGATGGTGACGGCGCAGGCAACGACCGGCAGCCAGAATTTCTCGTCCAGCACGCCCTCGCCTAGCCCTACGACGCGCGGAAACGGCTGCGGTTCGGTGCCCCATTTGATCGCGGTGACCTGCTGGATCATCAGCGCGACCGCCAAGGTCGAGAGCACGTAAAGATGCTGGTCGAGGCTCTTGAGCACCGGCCGCACCGCGACGAATTCGGTGACGATACCGATTATCGCGCAACAGACCAGCGTCAGCACGAAGCCGACAGCGATCGGCAGGCCGAGCTTCAGCGTGAACATCGAACCGAACACGCCGCCCAGCATCGCCAGCTGGCCGGCGGTGAAGCTCATCACCCGCGAGGTCGAGAACATCGTGTTATAGGTGACGCCGACCAGCGCGTAGATCGCGCCCGCCGCGAGACCGGATGCAAGGATCGAGGCCAGCATCGGCTGCGTCCTCGCCCTTCTATATATACCCCGGCGCCAGCGCGAAGGTGCCGTTCTTCGCCGTGCTCGATTCCGACATCACGATCTCTTCGGTCAGGTAACCGTTATGCTCGGTTGGCGAGAACCGGTAGTTGCCGAAATAGCCCGGATAGGTCGACAGCGAATTCCAGTATTTGATGATCCCTGCGCTATCGGTCGAGCCGCTTTCCGCGACGGCCTTGGCGATCAATTCGATGCAGTCGATGCCGCCGGCGACCCACCACAACAGCGTATCGTTCAGCGCGATATTGGCCTTGGTCAGCCGCGCGACCAGGTCCTCGCTCTTCGGCGGCAGCTTACCGGCGCTGTCATAGCTGCAGCTCTTGTAGCCGATCGCATAGACCTTCTTCCAGTTCTCCGGTTTTGCAACCAGGCTCGCGAGCTCGCCCGACGCCATCGAGGGGTGGCCGACGAAGGGCACGTCCCAGTTCATCGCGGCGCGGGTGTTGAACATGCGCGCCTCCATGCCGGTCGAGACGCTCCACACCACGATCGCCTCGGCGCCGGTGTTCTTGGCGCGCAGCATGTCCGGCGTCATGTCGGGCTGGGTGGAATCGATGTTGGCCTGATACACGACTTCAGCGCCGTCCTTCTTGAACGCCGCGACCGAGGCACCGACCGCTGTGACGCCGTAGCCGGTGGTGTCGCCGATCACGGCGACCTTCTTCACCTTGAGGATCTTCAGGCAATAATTGCGCACCGCATCGTCCCATTGGCTGTTCGACGGCGCGATGCGGAACGCATTGGGGAACTTGACCGGATCGATCAGGGTCTCGACGACACAAGGATGCAAATCGGGCATCTTGGCGCGCGCCATGATCGGCGTCGTCGCCAGCGCCTCGCCCGAATTAAGCGGCCCCCAGATCGCGTGAACCTTGGCCTGGCTGATCAGCTCCTGCGTGGCGTTCACCGCCTTGGTCGGATCGCCCTGGGTGTCGCGCATCACGAGCTCGATCTTGCGGCCCTTCACGCCGCCGGCGCCATTGATAGCGTCGACCGCGAAGTTGACGCCGCGGTTGAAGCCGACCGTCGGCGCCGAGCTCGGCCCGGTGATCGCCGCGAGACAACCGATCTTGATCGGTTCCGATTGCGCGATGGCAGGAGCCGGGAAGGAGAATGATGCGGCACCGAGAGCACCGGCGCTGCCCAATAAAACGTCACGGCGTGAGATGGCCATGTGATGCACTCCCTGTTTCCCTCTCGGCGCCCGTCGTTTGCTGCGGGACGTCCGTTCATTGATTATCCGCGCGCTCTTGGGCCGCGGTTACGGGTTCAAGTTTGAGCTGGGTGCAAAGGTCTTGTCCAGCCCTTCCGATAGCATTAGGCATTGCCGAACTTTCATGGCCGCGGCCGCCGCGTCCAGTGCGCGGCATTGACCGCGCCGACGGGGATCTCACCGGCGACGATCTTCGCGACCTGGCGCACGGTCTCCGACGACTGATGCTCGATGGCTTGCGGCGTCAGGCCGCCGACATGCGGCGTTGCGATCACATTGCCGAGCTTGGCGAGCTCAGGCGTCGGCATCTGGTCGGGCGCGCGGCCGACATCCAATGCGGCACCGGCAATGCGACCGTCGCGCAGCGCGGCCGCAAGGGCCGCCTCGTCGATGAGGTTGCCGCGCGACAGATTGATGAAGAACGCGTGCGTCTGCATCTGCGCCAGTTCCGCCTGCCCGATCAGGTTCTCGGTCTCCGCATTGGCGATCGCCAGGCAGACGACAAAGTCCGCGCGCGCCAGCAGATCATCGAGCGGCAGGTGTGCGATCGCCGTATCTTCAACGGTCGCGAAGGGATCGGCGACCAGCACGTTCATGCCGAGGACTTTGGCGATTTCGGCCAGATGGCGCCCGATGCTGCCATAGCCGATGATGCCGATCGTGCTTCCCGCAAGCTGGCGCCCCATCACGACCTCGGGCGCCCTGCCCGCGTGATAATCCGCGGTCGCCCGCGAAACGCCGCGCGACAGATCGACCATGAAGCCGAGCGCGAGCTCGGCAACGGACTGAACGAAGCCGGCGCTCGCTTGCGTCACCAGCACGCCGGCAGCGGACGCGGCAGCCACATCGATATTGCGGATATCGACCGCGCAGCGCACGAAGGCGCGCAGCCTTGGCAGAAGCGGGAATATCTCGCCGGAGCCCTGCGTCGTGCGATCGGCGACGATGATGTCGACATCGGCGGCGGCTTCAATCAGCGCCGCCGCGTCGAGCGCCTCGTCACCTTCGTGCAGCCTGACATCGGCGATCGCGCGCAGGCCGTTCAGGCTGCGCTCGCCGTAATAGTCGCGGCGCATCTGCGGGGTGTGGGCGAGGAGTACCTTCACGGTTCTATTCCCTAATAGCCGAGCGCATGCGGCAACGCCGTGCTGATCGCGGGCACGAACGCGATCACCAGCAGGCACAGCAGCAGCAGCCCGAGATAGCCTGCGATCGGCTTGATGGTCTGCTCGATCGGCACATTGCCGATCAGGCACGCGCCGTAAAGCCCAAGGCCAAGCGGCGGCGCAAACAGCCCGAGCCCCATCGCGATCACAAGCACGACGCCGAAATGCAGAGGATCGATGCCGAGCTTGACCGCGACCGGCAGCAGCAGCGGGCCGAAGATGATCAGCGCCGCGGCGCCCTCGAGCACCGAGCCCATCACCACCAGCACCAGGATCGACAGCAGCATGAACAGCCAGACGCCGTGGCTGCCCGAGATCGCCAGCATGAGATCGCCGACCGCATGCGGCACCTGCTGCAAGGTCAGGATGAAGGCGAGCGACTGCGCCGCGGCGACGATGAACAGCACCAGCCCCGAACGAACCGCCGATTGCACGAAGCAGTGCGCGAGGCTCCTCGCGCCGAGCTCGCGGAACAGCAGGCTACCGACCGCGATGGCATAGACCGCCGCAAAGGCCGAGATCTCGGTCGCGGTGGCAAAGCCGCTCTTGAAGCCGAAGAAGATCATGAAGATCAGTCCGAACGAGGCGATCGCGCCGGTCCACAATCCAGACACCGCGGCGCGCGGCTCCGCTTCCGCGTTCGCGGCGGGACGCTTGCCGAAGATGATGGACACCGCGATCAGCGCCAGCGCCATCAGCGCGGCCGGCAGCATGCCGGCGACGAACAGCCCGCCGATCGAGAGGTTGGCGACGAAGCCGAGGATGATCAAATTAATGCAGGGCGGAATGGTCTCCGCCATCACGGCGGACGCCGCGAGCAGCGCCACCGCGCCGCCCGGGTTCTGCCGCGAGCGGCGCGCCGCCGGGATCAGCACCGAACCGACAGCGGCGACGTCGGCCATCTTCGAGCCTGAGATGCCCGAGAACAGCACCATCGACATCACCATCACGACGTTGAGGCCGCCGCGCATCCGACCGACCGCGCGCTGCAACAGCTCGATCAGCCGGACCGACATGCCGTTGGCTTCCATCAGATAGCCGACCAGGATGAAGAACGGGATCGCCAGCAGCACGAAATTGTCGATGCCGCGCGCCATCTGCTGGGCGAAGATCACGCCGGGCAGCGTGCCCTCGACCCAGATGAAGATCAGCGCGGCCAGCGCCAGCGCAAAGCCGATCGGCAATCCGCCGAACAGCGTGAGGAAGAAGCCGATCAGCATCAACGTCTGCGACGACGGCACCGACGACGGCGCGAATGCATCCCACGCGAGATAAAGACCGACAATGACGGCGGTCGCGACCATGCCTGCCGCCATGTCGCGCAGCGGCCGGCCGCAGAACGTCTCGAACGCGAACACCGTCATGAACGCCGCACCGATACCCATCGGATAAAACGTCCACTCCAGCGGCAGGCCGGAGCCGGAGGTCTGGCCGGTGGTCAGCCAGCCCATCTTGATGGCGTTGAACGCGACGGTGGCCGCAATGATGGTGACGAGCAGTGCGCCGACCGCGTCGACCACCCGCCGCACGCCCGGGGGCAACATGTCGATGAAGAAGGCGACGCCGAGATTCTCGCTGCGCGCCAGCGCGCTCGCAGCCCCGAAGAAGCTCGACCCGACCATCAGCCCGCGGGCGACGTCGTCCGACCACTCGACCGGCGCGTTGAACAGGAAGCGGGCCAGCACCGAGACACAGACCACCGCGAGATCGGCGGCGAGCAGGATCGCGGCGATCGCATCACTGAGCGCGAGCAGCGGCGCCGTGATCCGATCGGTGCTATTTCTCGTCGCGACTGCGGCGACTGACATGCGCCAACCTCAGGCCTGGGTGGAACGGATCAGATCGACGACGGCCTTCGTCTCGGGCCGCGCCTTGATGAAATTGTCGGTCTGCGGCAGCACGCGCTTGCGGAACGCCTCCTTGTCGCATTCGACCACCGTGACACCCTTCTCAGCCAACGACGCCAGCGCCTCCTTCTCCACCGCGAGGCCGTGGGTGCGGGTGTCGGCGGCGGCCTTCTTCGCCGCGTCGAGGAAACCCTCGCGCAGTTTGGGATCCATGCGGTTGAAGGTGGTGTCGCTGAAATAGACCGCGAGCGGCGAGAAGATGTGCTGGGTCAGGGCGTAGCTCTTCGAGGTCTCGTAGAACTTGCTGGCGAGGATGGTCGGCGGATCGTGCTCGAGACCGTCGAGCACGCCGGCCTGCAGCGCGGTATAGATCTCGCCGAACGCCAGCGGCGTCGCCGCCGCCCCCATCAGCCGCAGGCATTCGGTGATGATCGGATTGGGCAGCGTGCGGATCTTCAAGCCGGCGAGATCGTCCGGCGTCTTCACCGGCTTCTTCGACAGCACGCTGCGCGCGCCGAAATTATAGGCCCAGGCGATGATACGGATATTGCCGCCTTTGAGCAGCGCATCCTCGATCGGCTTGGCGGCGCCGGCGTCGAACGCCTTGGTCTGCTGCTGGAAGCTGGTGAAGAGGTAGCCGAGGTCGAAGGTGCCGACCAGCGGCACGAGGTTCGCCGAGATCGACGAGCCCGACACCATCAGGTCGATCACCCCGAGCTTCACCGAATTGATGACGTCGATTTCCTGGCCGAGCTGGTTGTCGGGGAAGAACGTGACCTCGATCTGCTCGCCGAGCCCGTTAGCCTTCAGGCTCTTGACCAGATTGTCGTAGTAGACGCGGCCATTGGCGTATTTGGGATCGTTGGGGAGCGACGACGAGCACCGCAGCTTCATGACCGCGGCCTCGGCACGGCCGATGATGGCGGGCGCGGCGGCAAGCCACGCTGCGGCAGTGACCGACGACCGCAACAGAATACGGCGACTTACCCGCGTCGATGTCATGGTGGTGCTCCTCCCCAGGAACGGACCTTGTTGGTCACGGATCTTGTTGGTCTTGGCGTTCTCTTGGCCGTCCGCCGGTCGGTGCCAGCTTGGCAGCGCTTTTGTCATAATGTATGACAAAAGCGCTGCGGTTGCGCAAGAGCGCAGCGCGGCAGCGGCGCAGGCTTCAACCGCAGCGAGGCTTCCGATGTTCCAGACAACCAACGCGTTGCGCCGGAGTGTGCACAGCCAGGTCACCGACCGGGTCGGCAGCAGCATCGTGCGCGGCGAGATCGGGGTCGGCGAGACGCTGCCGCCGGAAATGCAGATCTGCGAGATGATGGACGTCAGCCGCACCGTGGTGCGCGAGGCCATGCGCACTTTGACCGGCAAGGGCCTGATCGAGTCGCGGCCGAAGAGCGGCACCAGGGTGCGGCCGCCCGAGCAGTGGAATCAACTCGACCCCGACGTGCTGCGCTGGCACCTCGAGAGCGCCGAGATCGATCGCTATCTGGCCAAGCTGTTCCAGCTGCGCTCCGCGGTCGAGCCCGCGGCAGCAGCGCTGGCCGCGACCCATGCCGGGGACGACGACATCGCCCGCATCCGCGCCGGATGCGACGGCATGGACGCGGCGAAGACCAACGAGGCCTTCGTCGCTGCCGATATCAAATTCCACCAGGCGATCTATTTCGCGACCCGCAACGAATTCTTCTGGCCGATCGCCCAGATGTTCGAGATCACGCTGCGCCAGAGTTTTACGATCGCAGCAACCGGCTCGCACCGTCCACGGGCGCTGATCGAGCACCGCGCGGTGCTGGACGCGATCGTGGCCGGCGATGCCGAGGCCGCGCGCGCGGCCACGGTGGTGCTGCTGGCGCATTCCGCCGACGATCTGGTGCGGATTCGCGGCCGCGAGTTCGAGACGCCGCCGCCACGGGACGCGCGCAAGCGGTAACGAGTGAGCAACTCTCTCCCGTGGTCGTCCCGGCGAAGCGGGGACGACGGCGAATGTGTGGTGCCCTTTGGGTCAAAAATCCGCATCGATGATTGGCGCATAAGCAAGCACCGGTTCCCTTCCCCTTGCGGGCCGCCGGGGGAGGGAGCCTCAGCGGCGTCCTCACCTCACCGTCGTTCCTCGCAACGCGTGAGCGCGCCCCCGCACACGACCCTGTGACCATAGTTGAATGCCTGGCGGCCGAAACTTCTGGATTGTTGGCGGCGTAGACGCCAAGACAGACCCGTTATTCCGCGAAGGTTTCATTGATGCACGACGTCTCGATTCCGGCAGCCTTGATTGCCGGCCTGGTCAGCTTCCTGTCGCCCTGCGTGCTGCCGCTGGTGCCGCCCTATCTGATCTATCTGACCGGGGCGACCATCGAGCAGGTCAACCAGGACGGCGCCACCGCCGCCTCCAAGCGCGCGGTGATGACGGCGGCGCTGATGTTCGTGCTCGGCTTCTCCACCGTGTTCGTCGCGCTCGGCGCCAGCGCGTCCATCGTCGGCGGGCTGGTGCGCGCCTGGTCGGCCGAGCTCTCGATCCTGGCCGGCATCGTCATCATCATCATGGGCCTGCACTTCCTCGGCATCACCCGGATCGGCCTCCTGATGCGCGAGGGGCGGCTGACCGCGCCCAAGCCGGTGGGGCTGTGGGGCGCCTATGTCATGGGCCTGGCATTCGCCTTCGGCTGGACCCCGTGCATCGGACCGATCCTGGCCGCGATCCTCTCGATTGCGGCGGCGGAGGCCACGGTGACCAAGGGCGCCGGCCTGCTTGCGATCTATTCCGCCGGGCTCGGCATCCCGTTCCTGCTCGCGGCCTTCATGGTCAAGCAGTTCTCCTCACTATTCGCGCGGATGAAACGTCATCTCGACACCGTCGAACGCGTGATGGGCGTGCTGATGGTGGTCACGGGCATCGGTTTCCTGACCGGCGCGGTCTCCAGCGTCAGCGTCTGGCTGCTGGAGACCTTCCCGGCGCTGCAAAACATCGGCTAGGCCCGTAACAAGCCGGCCATCGCCAGCGAAACTCCTGCCAGGACCCGGCCGTAACTTGGCTCGCGCCGTTCGTCCTGATCGCCGGCGCAACCGGCGCGTCGCGATATTCGGGAGGGTTTCGCATGAATTTCATCGTCAACCTGCTGATACTGCTGCCGGCGCGGATCGCTTCGTATTTTGCCTGGGCCGGTCCGCTGCTGATGCGGATCATCGTCGGCTACACCTTCATGATGGCCGGCTGGGGCAAGCTCAACAACCTCGCCCAGGTCACCGAGAACTTCGCCGGCTGGGGCATTCCGTTCCCGAACCTCCTCACCCCCTTCGTGTCCGGCGTCGAATATTTTGGCGGCCTGATGCTGATCTTCGGCCTGTTCACCCGCATCCCGGCCGCGATGCTCGCGGTGGTCATGATCGTCGCGATCAAGTCGGCGAAGTGGGGCGACGTCGATTCGCTGGAGACGCTGCTCGGGTTCGAGGAAGCGACCTATTTCGCGGCCTTCATGTGGCTTGCGATTGCGGGTCCCGGCGCCGCCTCGCTCGATCGCCTGCTGGTCAACCTGACGGCGGGCCAGAAGGAGCCGATCTGAGAGGCGCCCTCACAATCCCGTGACGTGGCGAGCCAGGGTGCTGCCCGATGCGTAGCTGGCACAAGCACACGCTGACCGAGGGCTCGCCATGTCGTTCGTTCGCCTTGCCGCCATTCTCACCCTGCTGATCGCATCGCCTGCGTCGGCGGCCGACGGCCCGGCATGGAGCGACTGGAGCGACGATCTGTTCGCGCGCGCGACGACCGAGAAGCGCTTCGTCATTCTCGATCTCGAAGCGGTGTGGTGTCACTGGTGCCACGTGATGGAGAAAACGACCTACGCCGATCGCAAGGTGCAGGACCTGCTGTCGGCAAAATATCTCCCCGTCCGCGTCGACCAGGACGCCAATCCGGGTCTTTCGAGCCGCTACGGCGATTGGGGCTGGCCCGCCACCATCGTGTTCGCACCCGATGGCACCGAGATCGCCAAGATCAGGGGCTACATCGAGCCCGAACGGATGCAGGCGCTGCTCAAGGCGATCATCGACGATCCCTCGCCGGGCCCATCGGTGGGGGAGGCCTTCGAGATCAAGCCCGGCGCGTCGGCCTTTCTCAGCAAGGCGCAACGCGCCAAACTGACCAAGACGTTCGACGACTCCTACGACGACGAGCTCGGCGGTTGGGGCGAGAACCAGAAATACATCGACGCCGACAGCCTCGACCTTGCGATCAGCCGCGCCGAGGCGGGCGACACCACGGCGACAAAGCGCGCCAGGCAGACGCTCAATGCCGCGATCGCGCTGATCGATCCGGTGTGGGGCGGCGTGTTCCAGTATTCCGAGGCCGGCTCCTGGAGCCATCCGCACTTCGAGAAGATCATCTCGTTCCAGTCGCAATATCTGCGGCAATACAGCCAGGCCTATGCGCAATGGAAGGATCCGAAATATCTCGCGTCCGCGCGCAATATCGCGCGTTACCTCACGGATTTCCTGCTGAGCCCGGATGGCGCCTTCTATGTCAGCCAGGACGCCGATCTCAATCATGATGTCGACGGCCACACATACTATGCTCTCGCGGATGCCGCGCGCCGCAAGCTTGGTCAGCCGCGCATCGACCAGAATCTCTACGCACGCGAGAACGGGTGGGCGATCTCCGGGTTCGCCGCTTACTACGACGCGAGCAACGATCCGAAGGCCCTGGAGATTGCCGAGCGCGCGGCACGATGGGTGCTCGCCAATCGCGCGCTGCCGGTTGGCGGCTTCCGCCATGGCGACAAGGATCGCGGCGGCCCCTTCCTCGGCGACACCATCGCGATGGGACAGGCCCTGCTCGATCTCTACACCGCGACCGGCAATCGCGACTGGCTGGCGTCGGCGGCAAAGGCCGGCGACTTTGTCGCGACCTTCCGCGACGAGGCCGGCGGCTTCTTCACCTCGAAGACGTCGGAGGGACAGACGGGCGTATTCGCCAAGCCCGCCAAGTTGATCGACGACCAGATCCAGGTCGCGCGCTTCATGAACATGCTCAATCGCTACACCGGCGACGAGCGCAGCCGCGAACAGGCCGCACATGCGATGCGCTATCTCGCTGCCGCGTCCGCCGAGATGCCGCGTCCATTGCCCGGCGTGCTGCTCGCCGATGACGAACTGGCAGTCGAGCCGACGCATGTGACGATCGTCGGACACAAGGACGACAGCCGTGCACAGGCCCTGCACGTCGTCGCGCGCGCCCTGCCCGCACGGTACAAGCGGCTCGAATGGCTCGACCTGCGTGAGGGCAGGCTGCCCAACGCAGACGTCGACTATCCCGACCTCGGTGAGCCCGCAGCCTTCGCCTGCAGCAACCGAATCTGTTCGTTTCCGGCCTTCAATGCCGCCGAACTGGAGGTCAATGTGCGGCAGATGGCCAAGCTGAAGCCGGCGCGGGCCGCCCAGAACTGACGACCACCCCGTTGTGCAACGCAACGAAATCGCCAGAGATCGCCGCCGCGCGACATGAATGCATCGCCCGGCTGGACGGTTCGAAAATTTTCTTCCGAAACCGTGTAACCAAATCGCCGGAGGCCCGTAGCTGTTTCCGGACGAGCATTCGGACCGCGGCAGCAAAGCCAAGCACCTCCTGCGATCCGACTGCTTTCCGAACACTCGTTGTGCGGTCTGGGGATCGATCGATCATCGGATGCTCACGGCGCCACGCTGACTGCATTCAAAACAACCACCGAGGAGATCGTCATGAAGTTGAATTCGAAGTCCGGCGCAACGCTCGCCGTCGCTGCGGCCACCATGTTCCTCGCCGGCTCCGTGGTTTCGACCACCTCGACGCCCGCGAACGCCGCCATGGGCAAGTGCATGGCCGGCAATGCCTGCAAGGGCCAGAGCGCCTGCAAGGGCGGAGCCAACGCCTGCAAGGGCCAGAATGCCTGCAAGGGCACCGGCTTCTCGATGAGCACCGAGAAGCAGTGCGCCAAGCTCGGCGGCTCCTACGTCAAGGGTTGATCGCCCGAGGCAAGCTCGCGTGATCGGCGGGGCACGGTGTAGGCCGGGCCCCGCTTTCGTGATAATTTCAGACGTCGGCGCCGCGATAGCGGGGCCAGTGATGTGGAGGCGCCATGAACGTCGCGAGCCGATTGCCCGACCGGCCGATCGCGTCGGCGGAGTGCCCGACGACTTCCGCCAGACCGCCCTTCCTCGGCTTCGGTCTCGGCCTGCGTGCGCGGCATTACGACGAGATCCTCAACAGCAATCCGCCGATCGACTGGTTCGAGGTGATCAGCGAAAATTACATGCTGCCCGGCGGCCAACCGCTGCGCATCCTCGACCGGATCTGCGAGCGCTATCCCGTGGTGATGCACGGCGTCTCGCTGTCGATCGCGTCCACCGCGCCACCGAACTTCGACTATTTGCAGGGCCTCAAGGACCTCGCAAAGCGGGTGCAGCCGAAATGGGTGTCCGACCATCTGTGCTGGACCGGCGTGCACGGCAAGAATCTGCACGATCTGCTCCCGATCCCCTACACGCAGGAGGCGCTCGACCATGTCGTCAGCCGCGTGCAACTGGTGCAGGACTTCCTCGGCCGTGCTATCGTGCTCGAGAACGTCTCCACTTACGTGCAGTTCAACAATTCCGAGATGACGGAGTGGGAATTCCTCTCCGAGCTGTCGCGCCGCTCCGGCTGCTGGCTGCTGTTCGACATCAACAATGTCTATGTCAGCGCCTTCAACCACGGCTATGATCCGATGGCCTTCCTCAACGGCATTCCGGCCGATCGCGTGGTGCAATTCCACATGGCCGGCCACAGCCATATGGGGACGCACATCATCGATACGCACGACCATCCGGTGTGCGAGGATGTCTGGGACCTCTACGTTGCGGCATTGCGACGGTTCGGACGCGTCTCGACCATGATCGAACGCGACGACAACATCCCGCCGCTCGACGAATTGCTGATCGAGGTCAGGCGGACCCGCGAGATCGCGGAGCAAAACCTGCCCGCGAGAGCGCCGACGCAATGAGCGACCTCGCGCGCCAGCAGAGCGAGTTTCAGCGCGCCATCCTCACCAGCGACGAGAGCATCCTGTCGGAAATCCTCGACAGCCCGCGGGAGACGCGCGAGACGCTGCTCGGGGTTTACCGCTACGCCTACGACTCGCGGCTGATCGAGGCGATGCGCAATGACCACGAGCTGCTGCACCGCTTTCTCGGCGACGAGATGTTCGACGACATGGGCCATGCCTACGTCAAGGCACGGCCGTCCGAGCATCCGAACCTGCGCTGGTTCTCGCAAGGCTTGCCGGACTTCCTGAAGTCCACCGAACCCTACTGCAGCCACCCCGTGCTCACCGAGCTTGCCGCGCTGGAGAAGGCGTTGAACGACGCTTTCGATGCTGGCGACGACGCCGTGCTCGCGCTGGAGAGCATGGCCTGTTTCGCGCCCGAGATCTGGAACGACCTCGTGTTCCGGCCGCATCCGAGCGCTACACGGATCGACCTGTCAACCAATGCGGCGGCGATCTGGATGGCACTGAAGAACGACGAGACGCCGCCCGAGGCGGAGACGCTCGCCGAGCCCGCCCGCCTCCTGATCTGGCGCCAGGATACCACGCCGATGTTCCGCGAGCTGCCGGCCGAGGAAGCGATGATGTGGGACGAAGCCTCCGGCGGCATTCCGTTCGGCGTGCTCTGCGAGATGCTTGCGACCTACGACGATCCCGACAATGCGGCGGCGCGTGGCGCCGGCTATCTGCATGGCTGGATCACCGCGGGACTGCTGACGGCGGCATCCATTCGCGAATAGGGACGCGGCAGGTCGCGATGAAAGGCATCTCGACATATCGCGTGATCGCCGCGGCGATGCTCGTCGCCGCCACCATCCTCGGCATCGCGTCCTGTCATGTCGAGGCGCAGTCGGAGTTCATGCGCGGCAATGGCATGCCCTACGAAGCCTTCGACCGGTTGCCGAAGACCGATCTCGACGTGCCCGGCGGCACCATCCATGTCGCCTTTGCCGCCGGCGAGATGACATTGCGCAAGGACAGGATATTCGACTGGATCAAGGCCTCCGCCCGCGCGGTCTCGATCTATTATGGCCGGTTTCCCATCAGTTCGCTGCGGCTGCTGCTGGTCGGCCGCGACGCCGGCGCCGACGATCTGAAGCGCGACTGGGTGATCGTCCACGAGATGGTGCACACCGCCCTGCCCGACCTCGACGACCGCTATGCCTGGCTGTCGGAGGGGCTCGCAGTCTATGTCGAGCCGGTCGCGCGGGGTGCAGGCCGGCGATCTCATGGCGCAGGACATCTGGCAGGCGATGATGCGCGACATGCCCAAGGGCTTGCCGCAGGCCGGCGACCAGGGTCTCGACAATACCGACACCTGGGGCCGCAAATACTGGGGCGGCGCGATGTTCTGCCTGTTCGCGGATGTCGAGATCCGCAAGCGCACCGGCAACAGATTCGGGTTGCAGGCTGCCATGCGCGGCGTGCTCGCCGCCGGCGGCAACCACGAAAAGGACTGGCCGATCGCACGGGTGCTCGCGACCGCCGACAAGGCCGTCGGCGTCGATGTGCTGGAGCGGCTGCACGACGAATGGGGGTCGATGCCGGTGACACCCGACCTCGCGGCATTGTGGCGCGACCTCGGCATCACGCTGCAAGGCGACGGCGTCGCCTTCGACGACGGCGCGCCGCTGGCGGCGATCCGAAAGGCGATCACGGCAGCGCCTCCGCACTAGCCGAGCCCCTCCGCACCACACTGCCAACTCCGCTGGCTTTTGGCCGCGCGATGTCGGACTATCGGGGAATCGCCGCAGTCCACGTGGGAGACCGATGGCCGACGCTCGTCCGACACGCGCCAACTGGCCGATCTTTCGCTCGCTCAGGGCGTTCAAGCCGAGCGACCTGCCGGGTGACTTGATCGCTGGATTGACGCTGGCGGCGATCGCGATCCCGGAGCAGATGGCGACCGCCCGGCTCGGCGGCTTCTCGCCGCAGATCGGCTTCTTCGCCTTCATGGCCGGCTCGCTCGGCTTTGCGATGTTCGGCGCCAACCGTTTCCTGTCCTGCGGCGCCGACTCCACCATCACGCCGATCTTCGCCGGCGGGCTGGCGCTGATGGCGACGGCCGGCTCGCCCGACTATCAGGCGTTTGCGGTGGCGCTGGCGCTGATGGTCGGCGTCATCATGATCGCCGGCGGCCTGTTCAAGCTCGGCTGGATCGCCAATCTGCTGTCGACGCCGGTGACGGTCGGCTTCCTCGCCGGCATTTCAGTCCACATCCTGGTCTCACAGCTGCCTGGCGTGCTCGGCCTGACCACGCCGGACGGCCCGACGCTCTACAAGCTCGGGGTGCTCACCGAGACAATCGGCCAGACCAATCCCTATACGCTGATGATCGGCCTCGGGGTACTGGCGCTGGTCGCCGGATCGGAGAAGATCAGCGCGCGGATTCCGGGTGCGCTGATCGGCCTTGTCGCGGCCACCATCGCTGTGGTCGCCGGCCATCTCGAGACCAAGGGCGTCAAGGTGGTCGGCACCGTGCCCGGCACGCTGCCGACGCCCTCCTTTCCCGACATCGCGCCGGAGCGATGGATCAAGCTGCTGTCGCTGGCGATCCTGATCGCGGTCGTCGTCATGGTGCAGACCGCGGCGACGACGCGCTCGTTCCTGTCCGATCCAAACAAGCCGGCCGACGTCGATCGCGACTTCCTCGGCGCCGGTGCCGGCAGCGTGTTGTCCGGGCTGTTCGGCGCCTTCCCCGTCAACGCCAGTCCGCCGCGCACCGGCATCGTGTCGGAGACCGGCGGACGCACCCAGGTCGCAGGGCTGTTTGCCGCGGCCATCGTGCTCATGCTGCTGGCATTCGGCGCGACGCTGCTGCGGCACGTACCCGATGCGGCGCTCGGCGGCGTGCTGCTGTTCGTGGCGCTGCGGATCATCCGCGTGAGGCAGATCGTCGCGATCTTCCGCCAGTCGTTCTATGAATTCCTGCTGGTGGTGGCGACCGCGGCCGCGATCATCGTGCTGCCGATCGAGCAAGGCGTCGCAGTCGGCATCGCGCTGTCGCTGCTGCACGGCATCTGGACCACGACACGCGGCCAACTGGTCGAATTCGTCCACGTACCCGGCACCACGATCTGGTGGCCGACGGGCCCGCACGTCACGGGCGAGCGCAAGCCCGGCATTGCCGTGGTCGGCTTGCAGGCGCCGCTGTCGTTCCTCAATGCGGAAGGCTTCCACAGCGGTGTGCTCAAAACCATCGCCGCGACGCCGAAGCTGCGGCTGCTGGTGATCGAGGCCAGCGGCATGGTGGAGATCGATTTCACCGCGGCGCAGGGGCTACGCGATTTGTTTCGCGAATGCCGCGATGACGGCGTGACGGTGGCCGTGGCGCGGCTGGAATCCACCCGCGCGCAGGAGGCATTCGAGCGCTTCGACCTCTACGATGTCTTGCGGCGGGACCACGTCTTCCACAGCGTCGACGAGGCGGTGCGCACGTTGGGTGGGCAGGTATAGATTTGATGAAGCCGTAGCCCGGATGAAGCGCAGCGTAATCCGGGATCTCCCGCGCGGCACGATCTCCCGGATTTCGCTTCCGCTCCATCCGGGCTACAGGCTACTGCTCCTCCTCCAGCATCGGATGCTCCTTCAGCACCTCCGCCTTGATCGAGCCCGCGTGGATGGCGCGGAACAGCGCACGACCGGTCTTGATGTTGTTGGCCTTCATGCACAGACCGATGATCTCGCGCACCGCGGAATCCCGCACCAGCTCGTCGGAGATCTTCATCGCGGTCTCCATCGCGGCCTTGGCGGCACGCTCGTAGCGATCGCGCTCGACCTGCTGCTGCTTCGGCGAACGTTTGCCGGGCGAGCCGATCGCCTCGGCGCAGCCGGCCGCATCGCGGCAAATCGCACGGATCCTGTGCGCAGCCTCGATGTCGCCGAGCGGCTGCGCGACCGGATCGTCCCAGATGTCCTTGCGCCTGGTCTTGGTGAACAACCACATCGCCGTACCTCGAAGCGCGGCAATCATAGCTGGCCCTGGTGCAACCTGTGAACGACAGAGTCGGCCCGCCGCCGAGCAACCGGCAAACTATGGCGCTGAGGTTACACCGGGCCGGCCGCTCCGTGCGCAATGCGCGCCTGGAGCGGGAAGCCGTGATCACACTGCGTCACACATAGCAGGCAAGAACGTTCCGCGCTCGCCCGCTGACGACTCCTCCGTGACGTGACGACGCCTCAGGCGGCTGGAACAATCTTTCCGGGATTGAAAATGTTGTGCGGATCGAGCGCGAGCTTGAGCGCCCGCATCGCGTCGAGCGCCTCGGGGCCGAGCTCGGCCTTCAGATATTTCTGCTTGCCCTGGCCGATGCCGTGCTCGCCGGTGCAGGTGCCATCCATCGATTGCGCGCGCTCGACCAGCCGGTGCATGAACTCCTCGCCCCGCGCCATCTCGTCCTTGTCGTTGACGTCGCAGAGCAGCGAGCAGTGGAAATTGCCGTCGCCGACATGGCCGACGATCGGCGACAGCAGGTTGAGCCGCTTCAGATCGTCCTCGGTCTCGGTCACGCAGTCGGCAAGCCGCGAGATCGGCACGCAGACGTCGGTTGCGACGACGCCGATGCTGTCGCCGGGACGCAGCGCCTTGACGGACCAGTAGGCGTCATGCCGGGCCTGCCACAGCTTGGTGCGATCTTCCGGCTTGGTGGTCCAGGTGAAGTCGCCGCCGCCGCATTCGGCAGCGATGTCGCGGAAATTCTTCGACTGCTCGGCGACCTCGACCTCGCTGCCGTGGAATTCCAGCAGCAGCAACGGCGTCTCCGGCAGCGACAGCTTCGAATAATTGTTGCAGGCCTTCACCTGCGCCGCATTGAGCAGCTCGATACGGGCGACCGGAATGCCGGTCTGGATCGCGAGGATCGTGGCCTGGCAGGCGTCGGCCACCGTCTCGAACGAACATGCGGCAGCCGCGATCGTGTCGGGAATGCCGCGCAGGCGAATGGTCAGCTCGGAGATGATGCCGAGCGTGCCCTCGGCGCCGACGAACAGATGCGTCAGGTCGTAACCGGCCGACGACTTCTTGGCGCGGGTGCCGGTCGTGATTATTTCGCCGTCGCCGCGCACCACCTTCAGCGCCAGCACGTTCTCGCGCATGGTGCCGTAGCGCACCGCGTTGGTGCCGGATGCGCGGGTCGAGGTCATGCCGCCGAGCGAGGCGTCGGCGCCGGGATCGATCGGGAAGAACAGGCCCTGGTCGCGCAGATGCTCGTTGAGCGCCTTCCGCGTCACGCCGGGCTGGATCACGCAGTCGAGGTCCTCGGCATGCACCGCGAGCACCTTGTTCATGTCGCGCAGATCGATGCAGACGCCGCCCGCGGGCGCGTTGACCTGCCCTTCCAAGGACGTTCCGGTGCCGAAGGCGATGACGGGCACGCGGTTGGCCGCGCAGATCCGCACCACGTCCTGGATGTCGGCGGTTTCCTGCGCCGTGACGACCGCGTCCGGCGGCTGGTTCGGCAGCCACGTGGTGGTATGGGCGTGCTGTTCGCGCACCGCCTGCGACGTCACGAGCCGGTTGCCGAACCGCGCCGCCAGCGCGTCGATCGCGCGCTTCAGGGCCGCCGGCTCAGGTCGCGTCAAATTGCTCGAAATCGTTGTCGCCACGTCAAAATTCCTCCCGGCTTTAGCCGACCGTGGCAAAGCTTGTATAAGGGGTCAAGAGAGCCTGACTTGAAAAAGTTCATGCTCGAACGCCAGCGAACCGGGAATGGGAGATGACCATAGTGACTGCCGCCAGCGAGATGCCGCTTCCATCAGCCCCGTTCAAATCGTCCGTGATGCAGATCGACCCGCAATGGATCGATTACAACGGCCATCTCAACATGGCCTATTACAACGTGATGTTCGACCGCGCCATCGACGAGATGTGGCTGCAACTCGGCATCGGGCCGGCCTACATGAAGGCGCGGCATTGCTCGACCTTCACCGCCGAATGCCACGTCCGGTACCTGCGGGAAATCCATCTCGGCGATCCCGTGCAGGTCTCGGTCTTCCTGCTCGGCGCCGACGAGAAGCGGCTGCACACGTTCGAGGAGCTGCGCCACGCCACCGAGGGCTGGCTGTCGGCGACCTCGGAAAACCTCACGCTGCATATCGACATGGAGGCGCGCAAGGTGGCACCGTTTCCCCCGGATATCCGCGCCCGGGCGCAAGCGATTGTGGATAGCTATGCGGGCGTGCCGCGCCCCGAGGGCATCGGCCGCAACGTGGCGATGCCTGCGAAGAAGTGAGTTCGTGTCTTGCTACACCCTTGTACGGCCACGCACCAATCCAAGCACAGCCGTTACCAGGAACAGGATAACGGCGATGAAGAAGATCGCCTTGGCGATTTCGATCGAGGCGCCGGCGATGCCGCCGAAGCCCAAAATGCCCGCGATCAACGCGATGACCAGGAATGTGACGACCCAGCTCAACATGATCAAACCTCTGCTTTGTTGCCTCGCGCCGGCTCGTGCTGGCGACATGACTGAAGAAACAATCCGGCGGAGACATGCTGGTTCCTGATCGCGAAACCGCGAAATTTCGGCCGCGTTTTGGAACCTGGTCGAGTGTGGACTGCTGCCAAAACCGTTCCTGTCGGCCGCGATAAAACCTGTCAAAACGGCCGAACAGGCCCTATATGCCCCTCAATCCCCTGTTAAGAAGGCTCCCCTTCACCGTCCCGCGGTGCCATCGTGGGGCCGAGACGATTCGCCAATGACCGAGCCGAGCAAATTGCCCCATCACGGCGTTCCCGAGCACCAGCCGGTGGCTGGCGGCATCGCCGCGCGTGCGCGGGCGGCGGCGGGTCCGCAATATCTACAGGGCCTCAATCCGGAGCAGCGCGACGCAGTCGAGACGCTCGACGGTCCTGTGTTGGTGCTGGCCGGTGCCGGCACCGGCAAGACGCGGGTCTTGACCACGCGCATCGCGCATATCCTGAGCCAGGGCCGCGCCCGGCCGCAGGAAATCCTGTCGGTGACCTTCACCAACAAGGCGGCGCGCGAGATGAAGCTGCGGCTCGGCCAGATGCTGGGCCAGGCGGTCGAGGGCATGCCGTGGCTCGGCACCTTCCACTCGATCGGCGGCCGCATCCTGCGCATCCACGCCGAGCTGGTGCAGCTCAAATCCAACTTCACGGTGCTCGATGTCGACGACCAGGTGCGGCTGTTGAAGCAGTTGCTGCAGGCCGAGAACATCGACGACAAGCGCTGGCCGGCGCGGATGCTGGCCGGCCTGATCGACAGCTGGAAGAATCGCGGGCTGTCGCCGTCGCAGGTGCCCGCGGGCGAAGCCGCCTCGTTCGGCAACGGCAAGGGCGGCAAGATCTACGCGACCTATCAGGAGCGGCTGAAGATCCTCAATGCCGCCGATTTCGGCGACCTGCTGCTTGAGAACATCCGGCTGTTCCGCGAGAACCCCGATGTGCTGCGGCAGTACCAGAACCGCTTCAAGTTCATCCTGGTCGACGAATATCAGGACACCAACGTCGCGCAGTATCTGTGGCTGCGCCTGCTGTCGCAGGCGCCGTCGCGACCGGGGCGATCGCTCTCCGATATTATTCCGGGAGCAACCAACTCTCCCGTCATTCCGGGGCGCATCGAAGATGCGAACCCGGAATCTAGAGGTGAAGAGGACTCATCTCGAGATTCCGGGTCTGCGCCTGCGGCGCATCCCGGAATGACGGAGAATGCCCCCCTCAAGAACATCTGCTGCGTCGGCGACGACGACCAGTCGATCTACGGCTGGCGCGGCGCCGAGGTCGACAACATCCTGCGCTTCGAGCACGACTTCCCCGGCGCGAAAGTCATCCGCCTCGAGCGCAATTACCGCTCCACCGGCCACATCCTGGCCGCAGCTTCGCATCTGATCGCGCACAATGAAGGCCGGCTTGGCAAGACGCTGCGCACCGAGGATGTCGACGGCGAAAAGGTCACCGTCACCGGCTCCTGGGATTCGGAAGAGGAAGCGCGCGCGATCGGCGAGGAGCTCGAGGAGCTGCAGCGGTCCGGCGAGAATCTCAACGACGTCGCCATCCTGGTCCGCGCCTCGTTCCAGATGCGCGAGTTCGAAGACCGCTTCGTCACACTCGGCCTGCCCTACCGCGTGATCGGCGGTCCCCGCTTCTACGAGCGCGCCGAAATCCGCGACGCGCTGGCCTATTTGCGCACCATCAATTCACCGGCCGACGATCTCGCCTTCGAGCGCATCGTCAACGTGCCGAAGCGTGGCCTTGGCGATGCCACCGTGCAGCTGCTGCACGACCATGCCCGCAAGCGCCGCATTCCGCTGTTCGAGGCGGCGCGCGCCGTGGTCGAGACCGACGAATTGAAGCCGAAGGCGCGCGGCTCCCTGCGCGACCTCGTGATGCAGTTCGACCGCTGGCGCGCCCAGCGCGAGGTGACCTCGCACACCGAGCTAGCCGAGATCGTGCTCGACGAGAGCGGCTACACCGAGATGTGGCAGAAGGACCGCTCGGCCGATGCCGCGGGCCGGCTCGACAACCTCAAGGAACTGGTCCGTTCGATGGAGGAATTCGAGAACCTGCAAGGGTTTCTCGAACATATCTCGCTGGTGATGGACCGCGACGGCGAGGCCGGCGACGAGGCGGTGTCGCTGATGACGCTGCATTCGGCCAAGGGGCTGGAATTCGACAACGTGTTCCTGCCGGGCTGGGAGGAAGGCCTGTTCCCGAGCCAGCGCACGCTGGACGAACAGGGCCGCGCCGGGCTCGAGGAGGAGCGCCGCCTCGCCCATGTCGGGCTCACGCGGGCACGCCGCCGCGCGAAAATCTATTTCGCCACCAACCGCCGCATCCATGGCACCTGGTCGACCACGATCCCGTCGCGCTTCCTTGACGAGCTGCCGGCGCACAATGTCGAGATCACCGAATCCAAGGGCGGATCGGGCTGGGGCGGCAGCGGCGGCTACGGCGCCTCGCGCTTCGACAACCTCGAATCATTCGGCTCGAGCTACTCGACGCCGGGCTGGCAGCGTGCCCAGGCCAACCGCACCCGTGGCGGCGGCGGCCGTAGCGGCGGCTTCGAGGAGCGGCAGTCGTCGTTTTCATCGGACAGCTTCAGCCGCACCAAGCGCGGCCCCATGGTGATCGAGGGCGAGCTGGTGGCGAAGTCCACCGGCACGACGTCGGAATTTTCGCTGGACGATCGGGTGTTTCACCAGAAATTCGGCTACGGCCATGTGGTGAAGATCGACGGCAACAAGCTGACCATCGCCTTCGAAAAAGCCGGCGAGAAGAAGGTGGTCGACAGCTTTGTGGAACGGGTGTGACAGAGACGGCTTCGCTGTTCGTAGCTCTTGACCCCAGTTGAATTCACGGGTTGAGATGGCCGCATGGTCCGGGGTGGGTTTTTCCTTTTCGTCATCGCGCTCACCGCGCCGTCGCTGGCGGTCGCGGAGACGATGAGCTTTGGCGATTCCGCAGCGCAGCTGGCCAAGGCCTGCGGCGCCGATATCACCGCGAACTGCCGCGGCGTCAATCTCGACTCCACCCGCCTCAAGGAATGCCTGTCGCGCAACCGCGACGTGATCTCGCCGCAGTGCAAGGAGAGCTACTTCTCAACCCTCGATGCGATCCAGAAGCGGATTGCGGCGCGCGTCACCGTTGCCAACGCCTGCACCCGCGAGATCGTCAAGGTCTGCGGCGGCTCGACCAAGGAGACCAGCAAGTCGGTCCCCTGCCTGGTCGGCGCCAAGGGCCTCAGCCGCAATTGCACCCAGGCGATCAATGACGCGGGGTATCAATGATGCGGCTGCCGACGCAAGGCCTGCGCAGCGCTGGCCTTTCGGGCCTGTTGAGTGCGCTCGTCTTGCTGGCGATGGCGCCCGCGCAGGCGCAGACCGCCATCACGCGCGACGACGTCATCGCCAAGCTGAATCATTACGAGAGCGACGCCGAGATCGATGTCCCCGCGCTGCGCCAGCAGGCGGCCGAACGATCGAAGTCGCGCTCCAAGAACGAGCCGCCGCCCTCGAAGCGCCCGCCGATCGCGCCTGATCTGACCAAGCTGCCGACGTTCAATGCCGACATCGCGTTCGACGTCGACACGCCGATCGTGCTGCCGGATTCCTACCAGACCGTCGGACGCATCGCCGATGCGCTGACGCAGTCCTCGCTGCTGCCCTACACCTTCCTGATCGTCGGCCACATCGAGTCGACCGGACGGCGCGAGAACAACGTGGTGCTGAGCCAGCGGCGCGCCGACGCGATCCGCGACATCCTGGTCAATACCTTCAAGATCACACCGAAGCGCCTGCAGTCGGTCGGGCTCGGCGAAGAGCAATTGCTCGATCCCGCACGCCCCAACGCGCCCGTCAACAACCAGGTGCAGATCATGCTGGTCGGCAAGCTCGCCGACACCGCACCGCCCGCACATCCCACTCCCGCGGCGGCCGCCAAGAAGCCGGCGAAACCCGCGAAGAGGCATTAGAGCGGCTTATCCGCCACACCGCAGAATGATTTTTCTGCCCTGCCGGGTGATTGCAGAACGGATTATGCGTCCCTATCTGCGGTTGACCCCGCATCGCGCGCCGCCCGGACTCCAATCCGCGCGCATCGCTCCTCTCTCACGCTTCCGATCCTCCATGTCGCCGATCATTTCCGTATCCAATCTTTCGAAGACCTATGGCTCCGGCTTCAAGGCGCTGAAGGGCATCAATCTGGACATCAATCGCGGCGAGATCTTCGCGCTGCTCGGGCCGAACGGCGCCGGCAAGACCACGCTGATCAGCATCATCTGCGGCATCGCCAATCCGAGCGAGGGCCGCATAGCGATCGGTGGCCACGACATCATCAGGGACTATCGCGCGGCGCGGTCGATGATCGGGCTGGTTCCACAGGAGTTGCACACCGACGCCTTCGAATCGGTGTGGGCGACCGTCAGCTTCAGCCGCGGCCTGTTCGGCAAGCCGAAGAACCCCGCCCACATCGAGAAGGTGCTGAAGGATCTTTCGCTGTGGGACAAGAAGGACAACAAGATCATCACGCTGTCCGGCGGCATGAAACGCCGCGTGATGATCGCCAAGGCGCTGTCGCACGAGCCGCAGATCCTGTTCCTCGACGAACCCACCGCCGGCGTCGACGTCGAACTGCGCAAGGGCATGTGGGAAGTGGTCCGCACGCTGCAAGCGGCCGGCGTCACCATCATCCTGACCACGCACTACATCGAGGAAGCCGAGGAGATGGCCGACCGCATCGGCGTCATCAACAAGGGCGAAATCATCCTGATCGAGGACAAGGCGACCTTGATGCAGAAGCTCGGCAAGAAGCAGCTGACGCTGCAACTGCAGGGCAAGCTTGACGCCGTTCCGCCCGCACTCGCCGCCTACAATCTCGAACTCTCCGACGACGGCCACGCGGTGACCTACGATTACGACACCAAGGGCGACCGCACCGGCATCACTAGCCTGCTCAACGATCTGCGCAACGCCGGCATCCGCATTTCCGATCTCGACACGAAGCAGAGCTCCCTCGAAGACATCTTCGTCAGCCTCGTGAGGGCGCCATGAACTACCGCGCAATCCGGGCCATCTATCTGTTCGAAATGGCGCGCACCTGGCGCACGCTGCTGCAGAGCATCGTCTCGCCGGTGGTCTCGACCTCGCTCTATTTCGTGGTGTTCGGCGCCGCGATCGGCTCGCGCATCACCCAGGTCGAGGGCGTCAGCTACGGCACGTTCATCGTGCCGGGGCTGGTGATGCTGTCGGTGCTGACCCAGAGCATTACGAACGCCTCGTTCGGCATCTACTTCCCGAAATTCGTCGGCACGATCTACGAGATCCTGTCGGCGCCGATCTCCTATTTCGAGATCGTGATCGGCTATGTGGGCGCCGCCGCCACCAAGTCGATCATCCTCGGCCTGATCATCCTGGCGACGGCGGGACTTTTCGTGCCTTTGCACATCGCCCACCCGGTGTGGATGCTGACCTTCCTGGTGCTGACCGCCGTCACCTTCAGCCTGTTCGGCTTCATCATCGGCATCTGGGCCGACGGCTTCGAGAAGCTGCAGATGATCCCGATGCTGGTGGTGACGCCGTTGACCTTCCTCGGCGGCAGCTTCTACTCGGTGAACATGCTGCCGTCGGGCTGGCGCACCATCACGCTGTTCAACCCGGTGGTCTACCTGATATCGGGCTTCCGCTGGAGCTTTTACGAGATCGCCGATGTCAGCGTCGGGCTCAGCCTCGGCATGACCGCGGGATTTCTGGTGGCCTGCATGGCGATCGTGGCCTGGATCTTCAGGACCGGCTACCGGCTGAAGAATTGACGCTTTGTAGCCCAGCCTGTAGCCCGGATGAAGCGCAGCGTAATCCGGGACAATTTGAGCGACTGGCAAGACCGGTCCCGGATTTCGCTGCGCTCCATCCGGGCTACGGGTTCTTTGCCACTCAATAGCAATGGAAATGACCGTGGCGGTAATAGCCGCGGCAGCGGTGGCCGCGGCGATAGCCGCGATCCGGGATGCCGAACACGCCCTTGACCGCGCCCATGGCGCCGCCGACACTGGCGCCGACGGCACCGCCAACCACGCCGCCCACCGGCCCGCCGATCCGATTGCCCTCATAGGCGCCCTCGTGCGCTCCGCGGACGATGCCCTGGGCATGGCCGGCATGAGGAGCTGCCGCCAGCGCCAAAGCGAAGGCAGCGGCCGCAAGCAACAGCCGCGCGGAGAGGCCGGCTGGGATAGCGGCCGCGGTCTTAACCTTGGTGGTGTTCATCTGGGTTCCTTGATGCGCGACGCGATTGCGCCGCCGGGCGGGAATATGAAACGCCCATGCGGCCAAATGGTTGCGCGGCGGCGGCCAAATCGGCGGGCGACGTCGCGGTCTGCTCGCGAAAATGTCAGCCCGCTGCGGCCGGCCGGCCCGGCTTCGGCCTTGTTTGCGCCGCGCGCCGGATTAACGATGGCGCGGGTCCGCCACTGGAACCAAGTTCGGATTCCATGCATATTGGTTGCCGGGGACGGAGAGCCGCGGCTTTGCGATCAGGCCTGGAGGCCAAAGGTAAATGCGTTCGTTCCTCATTGCGTTCACGTCCGTGATGCTTCTTGCGGCCGGCGCCGCGCAGGCCAAGGTCGATATCACCATCGACAAGGACAATCAGCAGATGACCGTCGCGGTCGACGGCGTGGCGCGTTATCACTGGCCGGTGTCGACCGGCATCCCGTCGCGCGAAACGCCGAACGGCAGCTTCCGCGCCTTCCGCATGGAAGAGGATCACTACTCCAAGGAATTCGACGACGCGCCGATGCCGCATTCGATCTTCTTCACCAAGATCGGGCACGCGATCCACGGCACCGACTCGGTGAACCGCTTGGGTACTCCGGCCTCGCATGGCTGCGTGCGGCTGTCGCGCGACAACGCATCGACGCTTTACGCGCTGGTCCAGAAGGAAGGCGTGCTCAACACCACGGTGACGCTGACCGGTTCGTCCCAGGTCGCGCTGGCGCGCAATCCGCGCGGGCGTAATGGCACCGCCGTCGCTCGCTCCGCGCCGCAGCAAGTTGACGGACAGTACGGCACCGCCGCCGCCGGCGACCCTGTCGTCCTGACACCGCAGCCGCGCGAATATCCGGCGCAGGCCCGTGTCGACGACGGCTACATCTATCCAGCCGACGGCAGCTCGACTGACCGGCGCTATCCGGCGCCGCCGTCGAGCCGCCGCGTCTACGGCGCGCAGGCCTATGGTCAGCAGCAATACTACGGCAATCAGGGCTATGCGCCGGCGCCGCAGGGCTATTACCAGCCGCGGCCGTATTACGAGCGCGGCCCCTACGGCAACAACTATCAGGACTGAGACACTGGCCCGCTGGCGGCGCCAGGCCGTGCGCCGTCAGTTCACACGCCCCTCACCCGCTTGTGACCGTTGCAAAGCGCCCGCGCCCGCGCGCGCCGTGGCTGGTCGTCGCGCCGTCATCTGATTGTAAAATTGGCCCGATATTCGGCGGCAAAAGCGCCCGCCTGGCCTCTGAAGGCCGATTCACGCGGAATGCCCGGACGAGATGGCCGGAAGCGCGGGTCAGTTAGGGCAAGATCAGAGGTCGAGATGAAACGGGGCATCATTGTCCTTTGCCTGTGCATCATGGCGATGGCCGGCTACTTCACCACGGACAGATGGGCCATCAGTCACACCACGCTGACGTTCCACGACGTGCTGCGCGACGACCGCAACGTCACGGTCGAGGTCGCGGTCCGGCGCGACCGGCAAATGCAGGCGATGGCCGAGATGATCGAGCTGCCGGTCGCGATCCTGAGCCACGGCAACACCGTGAAGAACACCGAGTACTCCTTCCTCACCAATGTGTTCGCATCGCGCGGCTACCTCGTGGTGAGCATTCAGCACGATCTCGATACCGATGCGCCGATGGTCACCAAGGTCGGCGAGGAATATGTCGGCCGCCGCATGCAGTACAATCGCGGCGTCTTCAACATCATGTATGCGATCGACGAGCTCAGGAAGCTCTACCCGAATGCCAACTATCGCCAGCTGACCTTGATCGGCCACTCCAACGGCGGCGACATCTCGATGTTCTTCGCCAAGCAGCATCCCGACCTCGTCAAGAAAGTCGTGACGCTGGACAATCTGCGCGTCCCCTTCATCACCGACGGCAGGATCAAGATCCTCTCGTTCCGCTCCCGCGATCCGGTGTTCAAGGCCGATCCCGGCGTCGTGCCCGACGACGAAACCTGCGCACGGCTCGGCATCAAGGTGGTCCGGACCGAATTCCATCACAACGACCTCAGCGATCGCGGCCCCGACAGCGCGAAGTCGTCGATCCAGGCCGGGGTCGGGCAATTCCTCGACGAGGATGCCGGCGAGACCACGCCGACGATGCCGCTCATTGCAGCGGCGGCGCCCACCTCAGCGAATGCAGCGCCGCCGGAGAAGAAATAGCTATCGCACAATTATGCACGCGCGCTGCGACGAGCCGTGGCGACGAGCCAGATTGCCGACACCAGGAAATAGAACGCGCCGAATCCGGCATAGGGAGCGACGTCGAGGATCGTCGGCGCCACCGTGCCGACCGATCGGCTGATCATGTAGCCGCCGGCCAGGGCCGACTGCGCACCGCTCAGGACCATCGCCCATTGCGCGCCGAACTCGCGCCAGCGCCTGACGCCGGTGGCCAATTGCAGCACACCCGCCAGGATCGCCCAAACCCCGAACACCGCCAACACGGCATAGCTATCGCGACCGATCGCCGCGATCACGGCGAGCGCCGTGATTGCACTGACCACGACATTCAACGCTTGAGATGGATTGGCGATCAAGCCGCCATTGACCCGCGCATCAGCCAGATTGGCTGTTGCGTCCCATGCCGGATAGATCACCAGCAGGAACGCGGCCGGGCCCGCTTGCCCGCTGAACAGAACGGCGGCGGCAACCCAGGCGATCGAGAAGATCGCGCGCCCGAAATAGTAGGATTGCAGCCAGCTGGATTGGGCCGAAAGTCGGTTTTGCATCGATTGACTCCATGTTTACCTACCTACTAGTAGGTAACTGCGTGCTTTGGGTCAATCGCATGCCGGGACACCTTTTTGTGTCGAATGGGCGTTTGGTCCTGCCTTGACAACTTACCTACCGGAAGGTAGGCGCCGGCATGAACTCAATGATCTCGACCTCAGAGCGGATCCTCGATGTCGCGCAGTCCCTCATCGTCGCGGGGGGCTATAACGGGTTCAGCTATGCCGACATCGCCGATGCGATCGGCATCCGGAAGGCGAGCATCCACCACCACTTCCCGACCAAGGCCGAACTGGTTTCGGCGCTGATCGACCGTTACCGGCAGCAGACGGAGCTGGGCCTGCGGTCGCTTCAGGAGCAGTCCGGCGACCCTGTCGAGCAGTTGCAGTCCTATGTGAACTTCTGGCAGGGGTGCATTCAGGACGCCTCTCTGTCGTTCTGCGTCTGCGCGATGCTTGCCGGCGAGATGCCGATATTGCCGGACGAGGTCGCCACGCGCGTGCACGGCCACTTCCATCACCTTGCGGGCTGGCTGACATCGGTGCTGCAGGCCGGTGCAGAGCAACGCGTGTTCCGGCTGGGCAAACGGCCGCAAGACGAGGCTCACATGCTGATGGCATCGGTCCACGGCGCCATGCTCTCTGCACGCGCATTCGACGATCCCGGCCTGTTTGCCGCAATCATCAAACCCCAGATCGCCCGGTTGCTGGCAGCGGACCGCTAGGGCAAGGTCGCTCGCGCCTACTGCTCGCCGTCGCGCAAGCGCCGGTAGACCGCGCCCAGCACGTTCGAGTAGTCGTCGGTCCAGACCCGCTGCTTCTCGTCGGCTTCGGTCTCGGTCCACAAATCTGACGAGGCGAGTTTGCCGACATCGGCCTCCTCGCGCGCGGAGACCACGACCGAGGTCGAGAAGATATACTCGTTGTCGCGGCCGGAATCCTCGCTGTAGACCCAGCTCTTCATGTCGTTGGCGTCGGCAATGCCGACCACGACGCTGGCGAGTTCGAGATGTCGGTTGGAGACGTGCATCACCACCGCGCCCTGCGGGGCCAGCTTCTGCTTGTAGATCGCCATCGCCTCCTCGGTCGCAAGATGGATCGGGATCGCGTCCGACGAATAGGCGTCGACGATGATGAGATCGTAGACGCCGTCCGGCTCCTTGGCGAAGGTCAGCCGCGCGTCGCCGATCACCGGCTTCAGGTTCGGCTCGCAGTTCTGGATGTAGGTGAAGTATTTCGGGTCCCGCGCGGTATCGACCATCGACTGGTCGATCTCGAAGAAGCGCCAGTCCTCGCCGGGCTGCGACGCACAGGTCAGCGTGCCCGAGCCGAGCCCGATCACCGCGACCTTCAGCGGCGCGCCCTTGCGCTCCCGGATCGCTGATATCGCCCGTCCGATGCCGCCGTCCTTGTGGTAGTAGCTGATCGGTTCGGGCCTGCCGGTGACCGGCGTGCCGTCGTCGTTCTTGAACTTCTCGGCGCCGTGGATCGTGGTGCCGTGCATCAGCACGTGATACTGCCCGTTCGGCGTCACCACGATCTTGTGCACGCCGAAGAAGCTGCGCACGGTGTCGACGCGGCCGTCGTCGGACGGATAGGCACGCAGCACTAGGAGCGCGACGACGACGGTGGCGAAGATCTTCCAGCGATTGGCGTTGAGCGCGAGCGCGAGCAGCGCCGAGAGCACGCCGACCGCAGAGATCACCCAGACCCGGTGGTCGTCGAACCAGTTGAAGATGTCGCCGGCCGAATAGCTCGGCGCGATCAGCCCAACCGCCAGCACCGCAAGGAACGGCCAGTACCAGGCGGCCCAGCGCGGCAGCCGCTCGGCGCTGCCGGGACGGCACAGCGCCGCGAGCGCCAGCAGGATCGGATATTCGGCGACCCATGAGAAGGTAAAGGGCGCAATCAGCCCGGCGAACAGGCCGCCGACCATGCCGCCGAACGACAGCGCGACATAGAAGCCGGTGAGATATTTCGCGGCCGGACGGGTGCGCGCGAGTTCGCCGTGACAGGCCATCGCGATGATGAAGAAGCAGAGCTGATGACCGCCGAGCGTCAGCAGCAGGTTCTGCTCGCCGCCGACCGCGAGCAGGATCACGACGCCGGCAATCGCCAGCGGCTGCGCCAGCAACATCCCTTTGTGCGGCAGCAGCGGCCGCGACTGGAACACCAGCACCCAGGTCAACAAATACTGCGACAGCGGCAACACCCACAGCAGCGGCGCCGCCGCGACGTCGGTCGAGATATGCGCCGTCACCGCGATCAAGAGGCCGGACGGCACCGCGGCCAGGAAGATCCAACGCGCGCGCGAACCCCAGGACGGCGCCGGCGCATCGGCATCATCAAGGGGCATGTTGAGCGCGGCGGCATTGGCCGGCGACCGCAACAGCAGCACGCCGCAACCTGCGATCAGGAGGATCAGCAGGCCATAGCCGCCGGTCCAGATCAGGTTCTGGGTGCGCAGCGTGAACATCGGCTCGAGCAGCACCGGATAGGACAACAGCGCGAGGAAGCTGCCGATGTTGGAAGACGCGTAGAGGAAATACGGGTCGGGGCCGTTGGGATGACCGGTGCGCACGAACCAGGCCTGCAGCAGCGGATTGTTGGCGGCGAGCGCGAAGAACGGCAGCCCAATCGAGACCGCGAACAGGCCGAGCAGCCAGAGCGCGTAGCCCGAACTCGGCGGCTCGCCCCAGCCGCTCCTGATCGACAGCGGCAAGGTCAGCAAGGCGATGACGAGCAGCACCAGATGCACTGCGATCGGCACGATGCGGCTGTTCAGCTTCATCAGGAGATGCGCATAGGCATAGCCGCCGAGCAGCAGCGACTGGAAGAACACCATCGCCACCGACCACACCGCCGGCGAGCCGCCGAGCCGCGGCAGCACCATCTTGGTGAACAGCGGCTGCACCGAGAACAGCAGCAGGGCTGAGACGAAGATCGCGGTGGTGTAGACAACCAGCACCAGCCGGTTTCGCGAGGCGGACGGCTCAGACGTCATGAAGGCTCCGGCATGGACCCGGCGGGCGCCGGAGGCGGACGGTCCGGCGGCACCGCACCGGAGGACTTGAATTGAGCATATGGCAGTATCACGGACAAGAAACCGCGGTCACGTGGACTTGACGACGCGGCGCTGCGGCGCCACAGCACGCTGGATCTCTTCTTGAGCATGATCCTTTCGGAAAACCGGTTTCCACTTTTCCGGATCATGCTCTAATCACTCCTTCTTGAAGCGGACATGAACGAGACAGACGTCGTCATCATCGGTGCGGGGCATAACGGCCTCACCTGCGCGGCCTATCTTGCGATGGCCGGGCTGCGGGTGAAGGTCGTGGAACGCCGCAAGGTGGTCGGCGGCGCCGCCGTAACTGAAGAGTTCTATCCAGGCTTCCGCAATTCGGTCGCCGCCTACACGGTGAGCCTGCTCAATCCGCAAATCATTTCTGACCTGAAACTTGCCGATCACGGTCTCAGGATCGTCGAGCGCCGCGCCCAGAACTTCCTTCCCGCACCCGATGGCAGCTATTTGCTGACCGGCGAAGGCCGCACCCAGCAATCGGTCGCGAAACTCAGCGCGCGTGACGCGGCCGCCATCGGCGTGTTCTCGGGGGAACTCGAAGCCATCGCCGATGTGCTGCGCCAATTCGTGCTGCGCGCGCCGCCGAACCTCGTCGAGGGTTTTGGCTTGGGCGCGCTGAGCGAGGCCTTCAACGCGCTTGGCACCGCCAACATCCTGCGGCGGCTGACGCTGGAGCAGCAGCGCAATCTGCTCGACCTGTTCACGCGCTCGGCCGGCGACATGCTCGACGAGCGTTTCGAGCACGACCTCGTCAAGGCGCTGTTCGGCTTCGACGCCATCGTCGGCAACTACGCCAGCCCCTACGCGGCCGGCTCGGCCTATGTGATGCTGCACCACGCGTTCGGCGAGGTGAACGGCAAGAAAGGCGTCTGGGGCCACGCGCTCGGCGGCATGGGCGCGATCACCCAGGCGATGGCGCGCGCCGCGCGCAGCCATGGCGTCGAGATCGCAACCGATGCCGGTGTCCGCGAGGTGATCGTCGAGAAGGATCGCGCGCTGGGGGTTATCCTCGACAATGGCGAGGCGATCCGCGCCAAATACGTCGTCTCCAACGTCAATCCGAAGCTACTATACACCCGCCTGGTGCCCGAAGCTGCGCTGGCGGACGAGTTCCGCGGCCGCATCTCGCGATGGCAGAACGGCTCCGGCACGTTCCGGATGAACGTGGCGCTTGATGCCCTGCCCTCGTTCACCGCGCTGCCCGGTCCCGGCGATCACCTCACCGCCGGAATCATCATCGCGCCGAGTCTCGGCTACATGGATCGCGCCTGGCGCGACGCGCGCGAATTCGGCTGGAGCCGTGCACCCGTGGTCGAGATGCTGATCCCCTCGACGCTCGACGACAGCCTGAGCCCGCAGGGCCGGCACGTCGCGAGCCTGTTCTGCCAGCATGTGGCGCCGCAACTGCCCGACGGCAAATCATGGGACGATTATCGCGACGAGGTGGCCGACCTGATGATCGCAACCGTCGACGGCTACGCGCCGGGCTTCGCCGGCAGCGTGATCGGCCGCCAGATCCTGTCGCCGCTCGATCTCGAGCGGCAGTTCGGCCTGCTCGGCGGCGACATCTTCCATGGCGCGCTGACGCTGAACCAGCTGTTCTCGGCGCGGCCGATGCTCGGCCATGCCGATTACCGCGGCCCGCTCCGCGGTCTCTACCATTGCGGGTCCGGCGCCCATCCCGGCGGCGGCGTCACGGGCGCCCCCGGCCACAACGCCGCGCGCGCGGTCCTGGCCGACCATCGCGCGCTGTTCGCATAACGACGCGCCGCGCTCCCGGCGCGGCAAGCTGTGGACAGGCCTGTTGCGAAGCTGTGGGTTCGCAATGGACAGATATGCTGTGCCCCGACGGGAGAACCAGAGGACACCGTGGTGGACCGGCTGTGCAGAAGTGGCCAACAACCTCGCGGATAACGTGCGTGATGCCCTGTTGACGAGCTGCGCAAGGCTCGGTGGACAACCGGCAAAAAGAAAAACACCGGGCGTCGTTGCCCGGTGCTTGCCTTGAGAACGCCGTCGACGAAACTTACTTCAGCGAACCGCTGATCGAATTGAAGGTCCCGCTCAGCGACGAGCCGACGCCGTTCACCGCAGCGATGATGGCGATCGCGATGCCTGTTGCGATCAGTCCATATTCGATGGCGGTCGCGCCGGATTCATCCTGCAAAAACCTAACGAAAAAAGCCCTCATAGCAGCCCTGCCCTTGAGTTGTGATGCTTGGAACAGGAGGTTCCTGTTCCGGGGCCAGTACTACTACGGTGAAATCTAAAGTTGTCTAAACCGGGAACCTCTCAATTCTTGCGATATTCGACTGAATCGTGCTTGAAATTTTAACAAAATCCGCGCTACGGGCCTGCGATGACCCCAGCCACGCATCGCGCCAGCATCACCCTTCCTGACGAAGCGACCGCAAAGCGCGTGGTGGACGCACTTTCCGAGCTGTTCTTCGAGGATCAGGCGGCTTTTGCGGCCTTCGAGCGGCCGGACGGTCGCTGGGACGTCACGGTCCATTTTGCCGAGCCGCCGGACCAAACCTTGCTGCGCGAGCTGGTCGGCCAGGTGACGCGGCAGGATGTCGCATCGACTTTGGTATTTGATACCGTGGAGGCCAAGGACTGGGTCAAGGCCAGCCTGGAGGACCTTGTCCCGGTCGCCGCCGGCCGCTTCGTCGTCCACGGCCAGCACGACCGTCACAGAATACCGCCCAACAAGCTCGGGATCGAGATCGAGGCGGCGCTCGCCTTCGGCACCGGCCATCACGGCACCACCCGCGGCTGCCTGCTGCTGCTCGACCACGTGCTGAAAGCGTATCAGCCTCGCCGGGTGCTCGATCTCGGCACCGGGACCGGCGTGCTGGGGATCGCCGCGGCCAAGGCGCTGCACGGCAAGGTGCTGGCCAGCGACATCGACCCGCCCTCGGTGCGGGTGGCGGAGGAGAATGCCCGGCTGAACGGCGCCGGCCATCTGGTCGACGCGATCCGCGCCACCGGCTTTGCGTCGCCGCGGTTTGCCGAGGACGGACCGTTCGATCTCGTGCTCGCCAACATCCTCGCCAATCCGCTGCGGCAGCTGGCCGGGCCGATGGCGCGGCAGCTTGCATCATCGGCGCAGGTCATCCTCTCCGGCCTCTTGACCCACCAGGCACCGGCTGTGATCGCCGCCTATCGCGCCCGCGGGCTGGTGCCGCTGCGGCATCTCAAGATCGAGGGCTGGAGCAGCCTGCTGCTGCGCTCGGTGAGGTGAATGGCCGCCGCCGGCAGACAGTGCGGCGACTGCACGCTCTGCTGCAAGGTGATGGCGATCGACGAACTGGCGAAGCCCGCCAACGCTTGGTGCCCACATTGCAAGCCGGGGCGCGGCTGCCGGGTCTATCTGGACCGGCCGGCGGAATGCCGCGCGTTCGGCTGCGTCTGGCTGGTCAACGAGTTGCTCGAGGAGCACTGGAAGCCCTCCAGATCGAAGCTCGTGCTGACCACATCCGACGACGGCCTCGAGGTCCGGTGCGACCCGGGCTTCCCCGACGCCTGGCGTCGGGAGCCGTTTCGCAACCAGCTCATGCAATGGGCGATCTCCGGCGAGCCCCGCGACATGACCGTCGTCGTCATCGTCGGTCACCGCATGACGCTGCTGACGCCTGAGCGCGAATTCGATCTCGGGACCGTCGGGCCCGACGAGCGGATCGTGCGCGAACTCGACGGCACAAGGGTCGTCAATGCGACCGTGGTGAAGGCGTCGGTCCTCAAGCGGTAGACGCGATCTGCGGGCTGGTTATTTGGGTGCGGTGGACTCGCGGCCGGCCGTCTCGACCTTGTCCTGACTGGCGGCACGCCGGGCACGCGCCTCGACAAAGCGGTCCAGCATCTGGACGATGACGCCACGCGGCTTCTGTTCGACCGGCGCGATCGGGCCGCGCGGGATCGGCGGCGAGATCTTCTCAAACGTGAATGCAGGCATCGTGCATCTCCTCACCGTTGAGTTGAGACACTCCTGGACACTCCCCGTACGCTTGACCCGGGAGATGCAGTGGACATCGTCCGGTCAGTTCTACTATGCCATGTTTCAAGCAGAAGTTATGCCAAAAATGTGGTCAGCTTGGCCGCGTCTGCGCGAAGCTCATGCTCGACCCGAAAAGAGTGCGACAGCGATGTTCGAAGCCCATTTCCAGACGTTCGAAGAGCCCGAAGGCGGCGTGGCGCTGGCCGCACGCTTGAGCGCGCTGCGCGAGGAACTGGCACGGCGCAAGCTGACGGGATTTGTGGTTCCGCGCGCCGACCAGCAGCAGAATGAATATGTTGCGGCGTCCGAGGAGCGGCTCGCCTGGCTGACCGGCTTCACCGGATCGGCCGGGATCGCGATCGTGCTCGCCAAGGACGCGGCCCTGTTCGTCGACGGCCGCTATACGCTGCAGGCCGGCAAGCAGGTCGACCGGAAGGCCTGGCAGGTCGAGCCGCTGGTCGAGCCGCCGCCGGAGCACTGGTTGACCCGGCACCTGGCGGCGGGCGACCGCCTAGGATTTGACCCGTGGCTGCACACTTCTGCGGCAGCCGAACGGCTGGCGGCGGCCTGCACCAAGGCCGGCGCCGAGCTGGTTGCCGTCGACGGCAACCCGGTCGATACGATCTGGCACGAGCGGCCGGCACCGCCGCTCGGCCCGGTTTCGATCCACGGCACGCAGTTCTCCGGCGAAATCGAGGCCGAGAAGCTCAAGCGCATCCGGCTCGAAATCACCAAGCTCGGCGTCGATGCGCTGGTGCTGTCCGACAGCCATGCGGTGGCCTGGACCTTCAACATCCGCGGCGCCGACGTCTCGCATACGCCGCTGCCGCTGTCCTACGCGCTGGTGCCGAAGGACGGCCGGCCGCTGGTGTTCATCGATCACCGCAAGCTGTCCAACGCGACCCGCGACCATCTCGAACAATCCGCCGATGTCGAGGAGCCGGCGGCGCTGGCGCCAAAGCTCACCGAGCTTGCCAAGCGCGGCGCCTCGATCGCGCTCGACAGCGCGACCGCGGCCGACGCTCTCAGCCGCCTGATCGCGGGCGCCGGCGGCAAGCCGGTGCGCGGCAATGATCCGGTCAGTCTGCTCAAGGCAGTCAAGAACATCACCGAGATCGAGGGCACGCGCACCGCACATCAGCGCGACGCGGTGGCGCTGACCCGCTTCCTCGCCTGGATCGATCGCGAGGCGCCCTCCGGCCACCTCACCGAGATCGACACCGTCGAGGCGCTGGAGACCTTCCGCCGCCAGACCGGCGCGCTGAAGGATGTCTCGTTCCCGACCATCGCCGGCACCGGGCCGAACGGCGCCATCGTGCATTACCGCGTGACGCGCAAGAGCAACCGCCGCATCGCGCCCGGCGATCTCTTGCTGATCGATTCCGGTGCGCAATATCAGGACGGCACCACCGACGTCACCCGCACCATCGCGATCGGCCAGCCGACCGACGAGATGCGCGATCGCTTCACCCGGGTGCTGCGCGGCCATATCGCGATCGCCCGCGCGGTCTTCCCCGACGGCACCACCGGCGCCCAGCTCGACACGCTGGCGCGGCAATATCTCTGGCAGGCCGGGATCGATTTCGAGCACGGCACCGGCCACGGCGTCGGCAGCTATCTCAGCGTCCATGAAGGGCCGGCGCGGATCTCCAAGCTCGGTACCACGCCGCTGAAGCGGGGCATGATCCTGTCGAACGAGCCCGGCTACTACAAGACCGACGCCTACGGCATCCGGATCGAGAACCTCGAGCTCGTGATCGGCACCGACATCGC
Source organism: Bradyrhizobium sp. USDA 4461 (assembly GCF_054055655.1). Lineage (NCBI taxonomy): Bacteria > Pseudomonadati > Pseudomonadota > Alphaproteobacteria > Hyphomicrobiales > Nitrobacteraceae > Bradyrhizobium > Bradyrhizobium sp. USDA 4461. The sequence goes on along the minus strand of NZ_JBSRXM010000001.1, from coordinate 4,961,438 downwards.
CGGCGCCGAGAAGCCGGTCAACGCCTTCGAGACGCTGACCCTCGCGCCGATCGATCGCCGCCTGATCGAGGTCGGCATGCTGAGCCCAAGCGAGCTGGCCTGGCTCAACGACTACCACGCCCGGGTCGCCCGCACGGTGCGCCCGCATCTCGACGACAACGCCACGAAGCTGTGGCTCGACGAGGCGACGGCGGCGCTGACGTAGCGGCGTCGCGTTTACGTTCACCCTCTCCTCACGTTCGGTGTCATTCCCGCGACCCGTCTTCGCCAAGGCTTCGCCGGGGTGAAGGAGCTGCGCCCGCCGAAGCTTTAGCGAAGGCGGCAAGCGGGGGATCCAGTACGCCGCGGCCCGTCGGCTCAAGAACACCTGCCTCTGGAATACTGGGTCCCCCGCTTGCGCGGAGGACGACAGCGGAGTTTGCGGGCACAGCGGCCTAATTGCGCGAGACGAAACATCGCCGCCGCGTGTCCCGAAATCGCATGGGCGTATGCCGAAACTCCCGTATTCCGCGCAAACGGGCACGCTAAAGTGGTTCCACAATGCGGAAACGGACCTGAATGCACGGCGTGATGGGCAAGCCGCCCGGCGCGGCCAAAGGCAACACTCAAGACAACATCGCGACATCGAAGGTCATGCTGCTGATGCTCGTCGTGATGACGGGCATCGCGCCGATCTCGCTCTACATGCTGGTCCCGGCACTGCCGGTGCTCGCGACCACGTTCGGCCGTGACATCTCGATCGCGCAGATGACGGTGTCGCTCTACATGGTCGGCATCGCGCTGTCGCAGCTGATCATGGGACCGCTGTCCGACAAGTTCGGCCGCCGGCCGGTGCTGCTTGCGGGCCTCGGCCTGATGGTGGTGGCCGGCATCGGTTCCGTGTTCGCCGAGACCCTGCCGCAGCTGATCGCGGCGCGGTTCTTCCAGGCGCTCGGCGGCGCCAGCGGCATGGTGATCAGCCGCGCCATCATCCGCGATCTCTATCCGCGCGAGCGGGTCGGCGCCATGATCAGCCTCGTCGTCGCCGCGCTGATGATCGCGCAGATGGTGAGCCCGCTGACCGGCGGCCTGCTGGAGACCACGTTCGGCTGGCGCGCGATCCTCTATTTCATCACCGCGGCGTCGCTGGCCGTCGCGGTCTTCATCGCGCTGGCGCTGCCCGAGACCCGCCGCGACCGCGCCGACAGTTCGAGCTTTCGCGGCGACCTCGGCAAGCTGCTGCACAGCCGCGCCTTCGTCGGCTATCTCCTGTGCCAGGTGCTGGCGTCGCAGATCATCTTCGCCTTCGCCGGCGGCGGCCCCTACATCGTGGTCACCCAGATGGGCCGCAGCAGCGCCGAGTATGGCGCGTGGTTCGCGATGACCGGGTTCGGCTACTTCGTCGGCAATTTGCTGTGCGTGCGGTTCGCGCCGCGGCACTCGCTGGAGCGACTGATCTGGTTCGGCCTCGCGTTGCAGCTCGGCGGCAGCCTGCTGAACCTGCTCTGGAGCTTCACTGGAGCAAACCAGGCCCCGCTCTGGCTGTTCGGCACCCAGATGATCGTGATGATCGCCAATGCCTTCGTGATGGCCAATTCCGCGGCCGGCGCCATCAGCATCCGTCCCGAGGCCGCCGGCACTGCCTCCGGCGCCATGGGCTTCCTGCAGCAGGGCATCGGCTCGCTGATCTCGCAGTTCGGCGCCTATCTCGGCGGCCACTCCACCACCACGCTGCCGCTGACATCGGCGATCACAGCGATCTCGATCGCCTGCGTCTGCACCATGATCTTCATCGTGCCGCGGCGGAACGTGGTGGTGAGCGAGGAACTGATCGCGCAGGCCGAGGAGGATGAGCAGGGGATGATGTGAGGCGTGCACCGCCCCCGAATCGACCAATCCAGCCAATTTTGACGTGTCAGCTATGTCTCCGAACACCTGTCAGTGATCTGTCCGGTCTAAACAGCAGGCGGGGGATCCGGTACGCCGCGACCTATCGACCAAAAATGACTGTCTCTGGAATACTGGGTCCCCCGCTTTCGCGGAGGACGACAGTGGAGAATGTGGCGCGATGCTGCGCCCCTCACTCCCCGATCAGCTTCAGCCACTCGTCTTCGGTCAGCACCTGGACGCCGTGCTTCTGGGCTTCGGCGAGCTTCGAGCCGGCGCCCGGCCCCGCGACGACATAGTCGGTCTTCTTCGAGACCGAACCGGCCGCCTTGGCGCCCAGCCGCTCGGCGGTTGCCTTGGCCTCGTCCCGCGTCATCTTTTCCAACGAGCCGGTGAACACCACGGTCTTGCCGGCGACCGCCGAATTGCTCTTCGGCTTCTCGGCATCGATGATCTCGTCGAGCTCCCCGGTCAGCCGCTCGACGATGCCGCGATTGTGGCTCTCGCCGAAATAATCCGCGATGCTCTTGATCACGGTGTCGCCGATCTGGTCGAGCGCATCCATCTCGGCGATGGCGTCCTCGTCGCCCTTGGCGACCTTGAGGCAGGCCTCGTGGAACGCCTCCCACGAGCCGTAGCCGCGCGCCAGCGCCAGCGCGGTGGTCTCGCCGACATGGCGCATGCCGAGCGCATAGATGAAGCGCTCCAGCCCGATCCGGCGCCGGCTGTCGATCGCGGCGAACAGATTGCGCACCGAGGTCTCGCCGTAGCCCTCGATCCCCTCGAGCTTCAGCTTCGCGTTGCGTTTCGGCAGCGTGAAGATGTCGGCGGGTTCCTTGACCCAGCCTTCGTCGAAGAAATATTGCAGCTGCTTCACGCCGAGGCCGTCGATGTCGAAGGCGCGGCGCGACACGAACAGGATGAGATGCTCGACCTTCTGGAACGGACAGGCGAACTCGCCGCTGCAACGCAGCCGCGAGCCCTCCTCGCCGGTCGCGGTCTCCTCGCGCACCACGTCGGTGTGCAGCGGGCATGGGCACTTCTTCGGAAAATGGAATTCCTTGGCGCTCTTCGGCCGCTTGTCGAGCACGACGTCGACGACCTGCGGGATCACGTCGCCGGCGCGCTGGATCACCACGGTGTCGCCGATCCTGATGTCGCGCCCCTCGCGCAGCACCTCGCCCTTGTTGCCGATGCCCTTGATGTAGTCCTCATTGTGCAGCGTGACGTTCTGCACGATCACGCCGCCGACGCCGACCGGCTCGAGCTTGCCGACCGGCGTGAACGAGCCGGTGCGTCCGACCTGGATCTCGATGTCGCGCAGCACGGTCATGGCGCGCTCGGCCGGGAATTTGTGCGCGATCGCCCAGCGCGGCGTGCGCGACACGAAGCCGAGCCGCTCCTGCCAGTCGATGCGATCGACCTTGTAGACGACGCCGTCGATGTCGTAGTCGAGCTCGGCGCGCTGCTCCTCGATCTCGCGATGGAAGGCGATCAACTCCTCGACCGAGTGACACAGTCTGGTCAGCGGATTGGTCTTGAAGCCGCAGCGCTCGAACCAGTGGATCATGCCGGTCTGGGTCTCCTCCGGCATCGCGCTCATCTCGCCCCAGGCATAGGCGAAGAAGCCGAGCGGTCGCGAAGCGGTGATGCCCGGATCCTTCTGCCGCAGCGAACCGGCCGCCGAGTTGCGCGGATTGGCGAAGACGGTGTCGCCGGCGGCTTTCTGCCGCTCGTTGAGCGCGAGGAACGCCTTCTTGGTCATGTAGACCTCGCCGCGCACCTCGCAGATCTCGGGCACGTTGCGGCCCTTGAGCCTCTCGGGCACATCCTCTAGCGTGCGGATGTTGGCGGTGACGTCCTCACCCTCGGCGCCGTCGCCGCGGGTCGCCGCGGTGACGAGCTCGCCGCCCTCGTAGCGCAGCGACATTGACAGCCCGTCGATCTTCGGCTCGGCCGAAAAATCGATCTTGTCGTCCGGCAGCTTCAGGAAACGCGCAATGCGTCCGACGAAGTCGACCACGTCGGCTTCGGCAAACGCGTTGTCGAGCGACAGCATCGGCAGTGAATGGCGGACCTTCTTGAAGCGTCCCGACGGCGCGGCGCCGACCTTCCGCGACGGCGATTCCGCGGTGACGAATTCGGGGAAACGCTTCTCGATCGCATTGTAACGCTGCCGCAGCGCGTCGTATTCGGCGTCGGTGACGCTGGGCGCGTCGTCCTGATAGTAGCGCTTGTCGTGGCCTTCGAGCTCGAGCGCAAGCCGCATCAACTCGACCTTGGCCTGGGCCTTGGTGAGTTTGTCGACGTCGACCGGTGCCTTCTTCGCTTTGGCGGCCATCGGCGACTAACTCGCCGCCCTGAGCAGTCGTTCCGCGGCGGCCCTCGCCTCCGCGGTGATCTCGGCGCCGGCCAGCATGCGCGCGATCTCTTCGCGGCGATGGTCGGCGGCGAGCGCGTTGACGCGGGTGGCGACGCGCTTGCCCTTGTCGAGCGCATCCTTGGAGATCAAAAGATGCTGGCTGGCGCGAGCCGCGACCTGCGGCGCATGCGTCACCGCCATCACCTGCACCTTGCCGGCAAGGCGTGCCAGCCGCGATCCGATCGCGTCTGCTACCGCGCCGCCGACGCCGGTATCGATTTCGTCGAACACCAAAGTCGGCGCCGAGCCGCGATCGGCGAGCACCACCTTCAGCGCCAGCAGGAAGCGCGACAGCTCGCCGCCGGAGGCGACCTTCATCATCGGTCCCGGCTTGGTGCCCGGATTGGTCTGCACCCAGAACTCGACGCGGTCGATGCCTTGCGGCCCCGGCGCCGCCGCATTGCTCTCGACCTGGGTCATGAACTTGGCGCGTTCGAGCTTGAGCGGCGCGAGCTCGGCATTGACGGCCTTGTTGAGTGTCTCGGCCGCCTTGCTCCGCGACGCCGACAGTTTCGCGGCCGCAGCCGCGTAGCGCTTGTCGGCCTCCGCGGCGGCCGCTTCCAGCCTCTTGAGCTGGTCGGCTCCGGCATCGATCAGCGCGACGTCACCAGCGTATTGCGCAGCCAGCGCCGCCAGCAAATCGACCGGCGTCGAATATTTGCGCGAGGCGGCGCGCAGCGCGAACAGCCGCTCCTCGATGCGCTCGAGTTCGGCCGGATCGAAATCGGTCGCCGCCAGCGCGGCGTGGAGATGCTGGTCGGCCTCCTCCAGCGCGTTGATCGCGATATCGATCGCCTTCACCGCCGGCTCGATCAGCGCCGGCGCATTGGCGGCACGACGCTCCAGCCGCCGCACTGCGGCCGACAGCGCCGACACCGGCGAATGCGGGCCGCCGATCGCTTCCTGCGCCTCGCGCAGATCGGTCGCGACCTTCTCGCCCTGCATCATGGTGGTGCGGCGGTTGGCGAGCTCGGTCTCCTCGCCCTCCTTCGGCGCCAGCGTCTTCAGCTCCTGCGAGGCGTGGCGCAGATAGTCGGCCTCGCGCGCCGCGCGCTCCATGCCGGCGCGATGCTCGTCAAGCGCGGTAGCGGCGGTCCGCCTGACATCCCAGAGCGCTTCCAGCGCCGTGACGTCCTTCTCATGGCCGGCGAAGGCGTCGAGCAGCTGGCGATGGGTGGAGGCGTCGACCAGCGCGCGCTCGTCGTGCTGGCCGTGGATCTCGACCAGAACCGCGCCGACCGCCTTCAGGGTCTGCACGCTGATCGCCTGATCGTTGATGAAGGCGCGGGTGCGGCCGTCGCCGAGCTGCACGCGGCGCAGGATCATCTCACCGGTGTCGTCGAGGCCGTTCTCGGCCAGGATTTTCGCCGCCGGGTGGCCCTTCGGGACGTCAAACGTGGCGGTGACCTGCCCCTGCTCGGCGCCATGCCGAACCAGGCCGGCATCGCCGCGGCCGCCGAGCGCCAGCGCAAAGGCATCGAGCAGGATGGATTTGCCGGCGCCGGTTTCGCCGGTCAGCACCGCCAGACCACGGGAAAATTCGATATCAAGCCGTTCGATCAGGACGATGTCACGGATCGACAGACGGGCCAGCATGCGAGGACAATTCCTAGCCGAGACCTATCTTCTTGAAGGTCCTGCTGATCCAGGATCCCTGATTCTCGCTCGGCTCGAGACCGCCGGACTTTACTAGATTATAGGCGTCCTTGTACCAGCGGCTGTCCGGAAAATTGTGGCCGAGCACGGCGGCTGCGGTCTGCGCCTCGCCGACGATGCCGATCGCCATATAGGCCTCGGTGAGCCGGTACAGCGCCTCTTCGACATGGCGCGTGGTCTGGTACTGCGTGACCACGGTCTTGAAGCGGTTGATCGCGGCGGTGAAGTCGCGCTTCTCGATATAGTAGCGCCCGACCGCCATCTCCTTGCCGGCGAGCTGGTCGCGCGCGGCCTGGATCTTGTTCTTGGCCTGGGTGGCGTATTCCGAGGTCGGATATTTGCGCACCACTTCTTCGAGCGCGGCGATCGCCTTCTCGGTGCGGCTCTGGTCGCGCGAGATGTCCGGGATCTGGTCGAAATGCGACGCCGCGATCAGATACTGGGCGTAGGACGCGTCCGGGCTGCCGGGATGCAGCGTGACGTAGCGGGTCGCGGAGCCGATGCAGCTGTCATAGTCGCCGGCCTGGTAATACGAATAGGCCGACATCAACAGCGACTTGCGCGCCCAGTCCGAATAGGGGTGCTGACGGTCGACTTCCTCGAACTTCTTTGAGGCGGCCTTCAGGTCCTTCTTCTCGTTCATCATGTACAAGCCCTCATTGTAGAGCTTGTCCGCGGGCTCATCGACGAACGTGTCGTCCTTGGCCATGAACTTGTCCCACAGCGCGCCGGTGCCGCAGCCTGAGAGCGGCAGTGCCAGCACGATCAGGCCCGCCGCGAAACGCAGCGCGCGCGCGGCCTTGGTCAGGCCGGAGACGTCAGAAGAGGAGCGTGGTTCGAGCGCCATACGCATTGCCGACATGAATTGTAAAACCTGACGCCTGTGATGCGGTTAACGGCGACCCCACTCCACCCATGAACCGCGGTCATGGATGCAATATCTCTCGCGCCGTTGGTGCCGCATCAGGCAACCGCAGGCCTGTTTAACCGAAAAATGACCGTGGACCAACCGAATAGGGAGCCAATCCGCCGGGAATAAGGCGGCCTGACAAAGCACACAGCCTGCTGGGGTTATTACGGAAATTGGGCTCGACCGGCTGGGCGATCAGGATCTGGGCGATCAGGACACGTCCGGGCCGTAGGCCGGGGCAACGAGGCCACCCACGGTGCCTGCACCGGCCTCGACATGGCCGCGGACCGGCCGCCGCGCAGTCTCCGATTCGACCACCCGCCAGGCGCTGCGGTCGGCGAGCAGCGCCTTCAGCACCGCGTTGTTCAGCTTGTGGCCGCCCCGGACCGAACGGTAGCTGCCGAGCAGCGGCAAGCCGGCCAGCGCCAGATCGCCGATCACGTCGAGCACCTTGTGGCGGGCGCACTCGTCGGCGTAGCGCAGGCCCTCGGCATTGAGCAGGCGGGCCTCGTCGAACACCACGGTGTTGTCGAAGGAGGCGCCGAGCGCGAAGCCCGCGCCCCACAGCCGTGCCACGTCGCTCATGCAGCCGAAGGTGCGGGCACGCGCGACCTCGCGGCGGAAGCTTTCCGGCGACAGATCGAAGGAATAGGTCTGGCGGCCGATCACCTTGTTGGTAAAATCGATCTCGACTTCGGCGCGGAAGCCGCCGGCGAACGGACGCAGTTCGCCCATCGCATCGCCGATCTTGACCTGCACCGGTTTGAGCACCTGGATGAAGCGGCGGACCGCCGGCTGGGTCACGATGCCGGCCTGATCGATGGCTGCGACAAACGCGGCAGCACTGCCGTCCATGATCGGAACTTCCGACCCGTCGATTTCGATGGTGGCGTTGTCGACGCCCATGCCGCGCAGCGCCGCAAGCACATGCTCAGCGGTCGAGACCAGCGGCCCTTCGCGGTCACCGAGCACCGTCGCAAACTCGGTTGCGATCACAGCGTCGGCGGTGGCGGTCACTTCGCGGTCGGTACCGTCAAGACCGGTGCGGACAAAAATAAAACCTGCATCAACAGGTGCAGGGCCCAGCGTGAGACTAACAGGAAGACCGGAATGAACGCCCACGCCAGTCACGGTGGCTTGCGACCGAAGCGTTGTTTGACGGCTGAACTTCATTCGAAAATGCCCACTACCCGACTTCACTCAATACAAGTGGCCAAACTTCCCCAAGGCCGACTCGCTTGAGCTCCCCAAGTCCCGGCAGACCATAGTGATTGCCCTAAACCGCGCCAACTCACGCTTGTTTACCGATTGTTACCCCATCTCTGCCGCATTCGTGCCCGCGCTTAACCAAATTGCCGCAGCGGAAACGGCCGGCGGAGAGCCGCCATCCAATCATCCAAAGAATAATTAATCATTTAAAATCAGTTGCTTGTTTATCGAGCCGAACCGCCTGCCCGCCACAAGGAAAAGGCCCCGGCAGTTCCCCGCCGAGGCCTTCTTTGTCGCCAAGATTGTAACAAACTTCAGTTGGCCTGCCGGCGCAGGAAGGCCGGGATATCAAGATGGTCGTCACCCTGTGGCGCCGGGGCAACAGGCGCCTGGCGGCCATGTGCGTCCAACCCCTGCGGCGCGGGCCGCTTTGCATATTCCGATACCGGCGATTCGTTCGCCGAGATCTGCTGGGCGACGCTGCGGGCCGGCTTGCGCTCGGGCAGCGCCGGCATCGCAGGCATCGCCGGACCGGAGGCACGGGCCGCGATCGGCGGTTCGGTTTCTTCGTCGCGGCGGCCGAGGCCGACATTGGCCAGCCGCTGCAGCAGCGACAGCCGGGTCTTCTGCGGGTGTTCCGCCTCGCCGTCACCGCTGGCCTGGCGGATTTCCGCCTGCGCCGGCATCGGCAGGTCCTCGAATTTCGGCATTCGCGGGGCCCGCACCGGCGACCGCTCGGCTGCCTGCGGGATGAAGGTCTCGGGCGGCATCTGCTCGTGCTGCTCGGCCTTGGCCGCCTCGTGGTCCGGGAACAACGAGGGCTTCTGGGCAATCGGCCGCACCGTGACATCACCGTAGGACGCCGGCTGCATCGGAGCCTGGGGTGCGCTATCCGGGGCAACCGCCGCGGCGATCGCCGCCAGCGCGGCGCGCTCGACGGCCGGGCGCTGCTGGGCTGCGGAAGGAGCTGCGATCGGTGCAACGGTCACGCCGGTCGGCGGCTCCAGCTTCTGGGCCCGCTCGGCCATGCGCTGATTGTCGGCGCGCAGGCGGGCGGTCAGGTCGGCCAGCCGGCTCTCGGGCGAACCGCCCGACTGCTGCGCGGGAGCCTGGGCACGCGAGGCGATCGCGGCCTGCTCGATACCGGTTGCGACCACCGAGACGCGAATGATGCCGTCGAGCGATTCGTCGAAGGTGGCGCCGACGATGATGTTGGCGTCGGCATCGACCTCCTCGCGGATGCGGGTCGCGGCTTCGTCGACCTCGAACAGGGTCAGGTCCTTGCCGCCGGTGATCGAGATCAGGAGGCCGCGGGCGCCCTTCATCGACGAGTCGTCGATCAGCGGGTTGGCGATCGCAGCTTCGGCTGCGGTCAGCGCGCGCTTCTCCCCGGTGGCCTCGCCGGTGCCCATCATCGCCTTGCCCATCTCGCGCATCACGGCGCGGACGTCGGCGAAGTCGAGGTTGATCAAGCCTTCCTTGACCATCAGGTCGGTGATGCAGGCGACGCCCGAGTACAGCACCTGGTCGGCCATCGCGAACGCGTCGGCAAAGGTGGTCTTCTCGTTGGCGACCCGGAACAGGTTCTGGTTTGGGATGATCAGCAGCGTGTCGACCACCTTGTGGAGCTCGGAAATGCCGTGCTCGGCGGTGCGCATGCGGCGCTGGCCTTCGAAGTGGAACGGCTTCGTCACCACGCCGACGGTGAGGATCCCCATCTCGCGGGCGGCCTTGGCGATCACGGGCGCGGCGCCGGTGCCGGTGCCGCCGCCCATGCCGGCGGTGACGAACACCATGTTGGCGCCGGTGAGGTGATCGCGCAGCTCGTCCATGACTTCCTGCGCGGCCGCAGCGCCGACATCGGGCTGCGAGCCGGCGCCGAGACCCTGGGTGACCTGGGTGCCCATCTGGATGATGCGCTGCGCCTTCGACATCGTCAGCGCCTGCGCGTCGGTGTTGGCGACGACGAAGTCGACGCCCTGCAACCCGGCGGTGATCATGTTGTTGACGGCATTACCACCCGCGCCGCCGACGCCGAAGACGGTGATCCGCGGTTTCAGCTCGCTGATGTCAGGGGGTGTCAGATTGAGTGCCATGGTTGCCTCTCTCGATTATGCGCGCGTTGGTTCGCCCCGGCCGCTGGCCGCAGGAGCTGGTGAAAATGCAATGAGCCGGGGTGCGGTCATCAGAAGCCCTCGCGAAGCCATCGTCCGACCTTTCCGAAGTAACCGTCTGTCCCTGTCCGGAGCTGCCGCGTGCGCCGCGGTTCGACATGTTCAAGATGAGCGTATTGCGGGTAGACCAGCAGGCCCGTCGGCACCGAGAACGAGGCGCCCTTCGCCTCGTTCGGCAGCCGGCCGAAGCCGAGCGGGCGGCCGATGCGGACCTGACGGTTCAGAATGCGGGTGGCGAGCTCGACCGTGCCGGTGAGCTGCGACGCACCGCCGCTCAGCACGACGCGCGCCCTCGGCTCAGCCGCAAAGGGAGAATCCGCGAGCCGGTCACGGATCATTTCAAAAATCTCCTCGGCGCGATGCCGGACAATGTTCGCAATCGTGGCGCGGGACACGATTTGCGGTGTCTCCCGATCGTCGCCTGCAGTAGGGACGGACATCAGCTCACGCGAGTCCGATCCGCCGGTCAGCACTGTGCCGTATAAAGTCTTGATTCGCTCGGCGTCCGCAATGCACGCGCCGATGCCGCGCGCAAGATCCATCGTGATGTGTTGCCCGCCGAGCGCAAATCCGGATGCATGTACGAGGCGGCCGCCGGAATAGGTTGCGATCGTGGTCGAGCCCGCGCCCATCTCGACAACGGCTGCGCCGAGATCGGCTTCGTCGTCGGTCAGCACCGAGAGGCCTGCGACATAGGGGCTCGAGGCCATGGCCTCGACGTTGAGATGGCAGCGCTCGACCACCAGCATCAGGTTCTTGGCGACCGTGGCATCCGACGTCACCACGTTCATGTCGACGCCGAACTGGCGCGCCACCATGCCCCGGGGATCGCGGATGCCCTTGACGCCGTCGAGCGCGTAGCCGACCGGCAGCGCGTGCAGCACGGTGCGGCCGGCGCCGGCGGCATGCCGCATGCCGGCCGAGGTGACGCGGCTGATATCGTCCGAGGTCACCGAGCCGCCGCGGATATCGGCCGCGGCCTCAACCAGCTGGCCATGCTGCCGGCCGCCTGAGACCGACAGCAGGACGGATTCGACACGGACCTTGGCCATGCGCTCGGCCAGCGCCACGGCATGGCGCACCGCCTTCTCGCATTCGGCGAGGTCGACCACGGCGCCGGCCTTGACGCCGCGCGACTGGATTTGGCTGTAGCCGATCAATTCGACCGCATGGGTGCGGCCGCGCAGCGCCTCGTTCGGCGGCGACGGCTTGAGCCGCGCGATCATGCAGGCGATCTTGCTGGAGCCGACGTCGAGCGAAGCCACCATCGCGGTGCGCTTCTGCATCGGACGGGTCTTCGGGGTCAAATTGCGGTCGAGGCCGGTCATGCGCTGTCACCGGCCTTCTTCTTGGACTTCTTGTCCTTGAACAGTTCGTCGCGCGCCTTGCCGGCTTCCTCGGACAATTGCACGATCAGCCGATCGGGCAGCCGCATGTCGACGGCGACAATGTCGCGCGAGAACAGCTTCTCGTCCTTGTCGAGCTTGGAGAGTGCGGCGAGCGCATTGCCGACATCGTTCTCGGGCAGGCGGATGTCGAGGCCGTCCTTCAGACGCAGGCTCCAGCGCCGCTCACCGACGAAGATCGCGGCCTTGGTCACCGAACGCACCTGCGGATAACGGTCGAGCAGCGCCAGGAAGTCCTGCGCGCGGGTGTCGGCGCCCTTGCCCACGACCAGCGGCAGATTGAGGAAGCGGCGCGTGACGTAAGGCTCCAGCACCGCGCCGTCGGAGGCGATCACCGACAGGCGGCCGTTCTGCTGCCACAGCGCGAAGGCGGTGCGCTCGACGATGTCGATCTGCAGCCGGCCCGGATAGAGCTTGAGGATCGTGGCGTCCGCGATCCAGGGATTGGCCTTCAGCTTGGCGCGCACGGTATCGGCGTCGAGGAACAGCAGCGAGGAACGGCCGTTGACGCCGCCGATCGCAAGCACCTCGTCCTGGCTCAGCTGCTTGCGGCCGTTGATGCCGACGGTCGTGATGCGGAAGCCCGCGGAATTGGCCAGCGCGTTGCGGGTGTCGCTGAGCGCGGTGGTGAACTCCTCGACATGGCCGCCCTTGACGATGCCGAAGCCGAGGCTGCCGAACAGAAGCGCAAGCGTCGCGACCAGGCCGATGCGGCGCGGCAGATAGCGTTCGACCATCAGGATGTAGCGATTCGGCGGCTCGCGATCGATCAGCTGCGGCTGCTTGGCGGGACGGCGGCGGCGACGCGCCAGATGGGCGCCGACATACTCGCGCAGCAGCACCGCCGCTCCAATAGCGGCTGCTCTCAGGTCAGCTTGGGGCCCCAGCGATCGCAGCGATCGGGTGAGGCGTCCTGCACCATCCATTGCACGAACTCGTCACGTGTTGTGCCCGCAAACCCCGCGGGTCCCGGCACACATCACGTCTCGGCTAGACCGGTGGGATTAGAGTGGCCCCCTGTTCCCTGGTTGCGATCCTCGAAGCGGTAATCCGCGACAGCTCACGCCCCGGCAGCCAAGCGCTACATGCGCCGCCAGCGTTAACCTTCGGGCTTCCTGGTAAACAAACGGTAAATGAGTTCAGCCTGGAGTGTATTTTGATCAACGCTCTGAGTACTTTGCCGCGAACCCGTTAGCATTTTAGCAACAGGCCCCGGGTTCCATCCGGCCGAGTCGAGCGCCTTCCCGCCCGATCGGCCTTAACCTCCGGCGCGGCGGCGGGCGAGCGCGATCTGGTCGTTGAGGAAGTCGGCAAACGCGATGCCCTGTGCTTTCAAGGCTTTAGGGTACAGTGATGCCGCGGTCAGCCCGGGCAGCGTATTGGTCTCGAGGTAGACCGGGCCATTGGCCGACACGATGAAATCGCTGCGTGAGTAGCCGGTGCAGGACAAGGCACGGTGCGCCCGCAGCGCGTGGTCCATGATCGCGGTGGTCACCTCCGGCGCGAAGCGGCCGGGACAGATCTCCTGGGTCGACTTCAGAAGGTATTTGGCTGTGTAGTCGAACGCGCCCTCCCCCGGCACGATCTCGATCGGCGGCAGCGCGAATACCCTGCCGTCGGACTGCTCGAGCACGCCGCAGGTCGCCTCGACGCCCGAGACGAACGGCTCGATCAGATAGTCTTCGTGCTTCGCGGCGTTGCGGACCGCGACGAGATCCTGCTTGGCGTTGACGAAGATCAGCCCGTAGCTCGAACCGTCCTTCGCCGGCTTTGCGATCAGCCTGCCGTATTTCCCGAAGGCGTCGTCGATCTCGTCGACGGCAATGCCCTGCGGCGCGTTGAGGCCCGCGATCGCGGCGAAGCGCTTCGCCGACGGCTTGTCGAACGCCAGATGCGACGACGCCGAACCGGAGCCGGTGAACGCGACGCCGCGCATCTCGCACATCGCCTGCAATTCGCCGTTCTCGGCGCGGCCGCCGTGCAGGCCGAACACCAGCACACGCCGCTCGGCGCGCGCTTTGTCGAGCGCCTGGTCGAGCGCGATGCCGCGACCGTCGGGCTTGAAGTCGACTTCGAAGGGCCGCGTGTGGCCGAGCAGCTTCTCGGACGTCACCGCATGCACGGTGTCGTCGACATCCCAGAACCAGAGCTCCGCATCGGGCAGCGCGCGGTGCAGCGCCTGCGTGCTCGCCACCGAGACCAGCCGCTCCTTGTTAGTGCCGCCGAACAGAATGGTCACCTGCATGTTCTTTGCCTGTCGTTCGCTACGCCCGTCATTCCGGGGCGCGTGGAGCGCGAGCCCGGAATCCATTTCACCCCTTGTCTTGCGGCGCGATGGATTCCGGGTTCTCGCTTCGCGAGCCCCGGAATGACGACTCCGTTGAATTCCCGATCCGCTTGATTTCCCAGTGCAGCTCAATTCCGCTGGTTTGCCTGACCCGCTCGCGCACCGTCTCGCCGAGCGTCTCGATGTCGTGCCCGGTCGCGCTACCGGTGTTGATCAGGAAATTGCAGTGCATCTCCGACACCTGCGCGCCGCCGACCTTGAGGCCGCGGCAGCCGGCGGCGTCGATCAACTTCCAGGCGCTGTTGCCGGGCGGGTTCTTGAAGGTCGAGCCGCCGGTCTTCTCGCGGATCGGCTGCGCGGTCTCGCGATGGGTCTGCACCTCGTTCATGCGGGCGCGGATCGTCTCCGCATCGGTGATCGTGCCGCGAAAGCGCGCCGAGGTGAACACGATCGACGGATCGACACCGCTGTTGCGATAGACGAACTTCATGTCGGCATTGCCGAACACATGCTTGGTGCCGTCGCGACCGACGCCGGTGGCCTCGATCAGCACGTCCTTGGTCTCGCCGCCATTGGCGCCGGCGTTCATGCGCAGCGCACCGCCGACCGTGCCGGGAATGCCGAACAAGAATTCCATGCCGCCGATATCAGCCGCCGCCGCCGTTTCGGCGACGCGCTTGTCGAGCGCGGCGGCGCCGGCGGTGACGACATCGCCGGCCGCACTGGTTTCGCCGAACGCACGCGGCGCGAGCCGGATCACGACACCAGGCATGCCGGCGTCGCGCACGATCAGATTGGAGCCGACGCCGACGACATAGACCGGCAATTCCTGCGGCAGGCGCTTCAGGAAGTAGGCGAGATCGTCTTCATCCGCCGGCGTGAACAGCACCTGCGCCGGACCGCCGACGCGAAACCAGGTCAGCTCCGCCAGCGACTGGTTCGCCAGCAGCCGCCCGCGCAGCTCCGGCATCGCGGCTTTGAGGCCGGGCGTGATGTCGGGGAAGGTCATGCGTACCCCCTCCATCCGTCATGGCCGGGCTTGTCCCGGCCATCCACGTCTTGCAATATCTCCGCATGGCAGGGGGATACATCTATTTTCTGACCAACCGTCCGAACGGCGTGCTCTACGTCGGCGTAACGAGCGATCTCGTCCGCCGGACATTTGAGCATCGTTCTGGATTCGTCGATGGATTCACCAAGCGTTACGACTTGAAGCGGCTGGTCTATTTCGAGCAATTCGACGATATCCGCACAGCTATCCAGCGTGAACATACCATCAAGCATTGGCCTCGCGCCTGGAAGGTCCGCAAAATCATTGCAGCGAATCCAAACTGGGACGATCTGTACGACACGATCGTCCAGTGAAGACGTGGATGGCCGGGACAAGCCCGGCCATGACGGGGATGGATACGAGACCATCATCACCCCAGCGCCTTCAATTCGCCGGGCAGTGCGTAGGCCCATTGCGTGATGTTGCCGGCGCCGAGGCAGACGACGAGGTCACCGGACTTGGCGAGGCCGTGCACGATGCTGGCGAGTTCGCCGGCGTTCGGCAGCGGCACCACGTTGCGATGGCCGTGGGCGCGCAGGCCGGCGGCGAAATGGTCACGGTCGATACCTGCGATCGGCGCCTCGCCGGCCGGATAGACCTCGGCGACCACGACCGCATCGGCGTCGTTGAAGCAGGTGCAGAATTCCTCGAACAGCGATTGCAGGCGGGTGTAGCGATGCGGCTGCACCACAGCGACGATCTTGCCGTTGGTGGATTCCCGCGCCGCCTTCAGCACCGCCGCGATCTCGACCGGATGATGACCGTAGTCGTCGATCACGGTGATGCCGTTGGTCTCGCCGGTCTTGGTGAAGCGTCGCTTCACGCCGCCGAAGCCGGCCATCGCCTGGCGGATCACGTCGTCGGACACGCCGAGCTGGTGCGCGACCGCGATCGCCGCCGTCGCGTTGGACGCGTTGTGGCGTCCCGGCATCGGCAGCGTGATGTCCTTGATCTCGTGCGTCGTGCCTGACTTGCGATCGCGGATCGCGACGGTGAACTTCGAGCCGCCGCCCATCGGCGTGAGCTCCAGCAGCTGCGCATCGGCCTGCGGATTCTGGCCGTAGGTGATGATGCGGCGATCCTCGATCTTGCCGACCAGGCTCTGCACCACCGGATGATCGGTGCACATCACGGCAAAGCCGTAGAACGGAACGTTCTCGATGAAATTGCGGAACGCATCCTGGATCGCCTCGAAGGTCTTGAAATGATCGAGATGCTCGGGATCGATATTGGTGACGACGACGACGTCGGACGGCAGCTTCAGGAAGGTGCCGTCGCTCTCGTCGGCCTCGACCACCATCCAGTCGCCGGCCCCGAGCCGCGCGTTGGAGCCGTAGGCATTGATGATGCCGCCATTGATCACGGTCGGATCGAGCCCGCCGGCGTCGAGCAAGGTCGCGACCATCGTGGTCGTGGTGGTCTTGCCGTGGGTGCCGGCGATCGCGACGCAGCTCTTCAGCCGCATCAACTCCGCCAGCATCTCGGCGCGCCGCACCACGGGAATGCGCCGCGCGCGCGCCGCCATCAGCTCGGGATTGTCGCGCTTGATCGCGGTCGAGACCACGACGACATCGGCGCCATCGACATTCTCGGCGGCGTGGCCGACCGAGATCTTGGCGCCCTTCTTGCGCAGCCGGTCGAGGTTGTAATTGTCCGACGCGTCGGAGCCCTGCACGGTGTAGCCAAGATTGATCAGCACCTCGGCGATGCCGCTCATGCCGATGCCGCCGATCCCGACGAAGTGAATGGGTCCGATCTCGCGCGGCAGTCTCATGATCCGGTTCCTGACATCATCATCCGACCGGTGCGGGCTTCGCTGCGGAACGGACGATTGGGCCTCTTTGTGCGCCCCATATCGGTGGTGGCGCAGACTACTGGATGCCCCGCTTTTCCCGTGCGTGACAAGGGCTTTTTCCACTCCGCGGCCGCGGAAATGCCGCTGTTGTCGGCCAACGGCCAGTGCTTGATATCTGGCAACACGGACGTCTCCATGGCGGCCCGGGCGCTACGCCGCTCCCGGCCGCGCAGCGCGCGCGGCGAACTCGTCCTGCATCTCGATGACGCGAAGATAATTGCGCAGCCGGTTGGCCTCGAGCACGCGCAGCAGCTTGTTCTGGTGATAGGGCAGCACGAGCTCGGCCAGCTGTGCGCTCCAGGCGGCGTTCATGTCGAACAGCACGCCAAGGCCGAACACCGCGGGGATCTCGGCGAAGCCGAACTCCCTGCCCTGCGCCAGCTCCTCGCTCAGGAAATCGTCGATCGCGGTCATCACGCCGTTGCGCGCGCCGCCGGACGCGTTTGCGAATGCGGCAAGGCCCGCGCCGCGAAATCCGCGGCCCTCGACCAGCGCCGGACGATCCAGCGTGGCGCCGGCATTGAAACTGTGCGGATGACGATACGCTGCGGGAATCTGCTCGGGCGCGTAATACATGTCGCGCCGGCCGCAAGGCCAGCCGACATCGTGCAGGAAGACCAGGACCGGCTTGCCGGCGCGGCGGCTGATCGCCTCGATCAGCCGGAGCTCGTGATAGACGGTGTACCAGTTGTGATCGCCATCGACGATCCAGGCGTCGGCGGCATCCAGATCACCGAACGCGTCGAGGCTCGGCTTTGCGACGTGTCGCACGTCCGGATTGGCAGCCACCCAATCGAGGAATGCGCGCTTCGGCGCGGGATCGATGCTGGTGAGCCGGCCGCCGCGGGCCCGGCAGTGATCGGCAAGCAGCGCCGACATGCCGCCATACTCGGCGCCGATCTCGACCACATCGCGCGCCTCCGCCAGACGCAGCGCTTCGAGGATCAGGTCCGAGAACTCCGAGACGGAGTGGATCAGCAGATCCGTCATGATCTAACCCTCCCCCGGCGTCCTGCCGGATTGGCGCATCAAATGCCGGCCACCTTGGCAACCAGATCGGCGAGCCGCTCGGCGGCATCGAGCCGGCCGACGCCGCGCGCGGCCTGCGCCATCGCGGTCAGCCTCGAAGGCTCCGCGGCGAAGGCCGAGATCTCGGCGGCGAGACGCTCCGGCGTAAAATCGCTCTGCGCGATGCGCAGCGCGCCGTTGGCCTGCGACAGCACGCCGGCGTTGGCGAACTGGTCCTGATCGATCGCGCCGGGCAGCGGCACCAGGATCGAGGGCCGGCCGATCGCGGCGAGCTCGGCAATGGTGCCGGCGCCGGACCGCGAGATCACCAGCTGGCTCGAGGCGAGGCGCGCCGGCAGGTCGGCGAAGAACGGCGCCAGCTCGGCATTGATCTTGAGCCGGTCGTACACCGCGCGGACCCGCGCCATGTCCTCCTCGCGCACCTGCTGGGTGACGATCAGGCGGCTCCACAGTTCGGGCGCTAGCTTCTCGAGCGCCGGCGGCACGATGTCGCTCATCACCCGCGCGCCCTGGCTGCCGCCGACGACGAGCAGGCGCAACGGCCCGTCCACCTCGGGCGACGTGTATTTCACTGCAGCCGCGGCAAGGATCGCGGGCCGCATCGGCGTGCCGACCGTGGTCGCCTTGCCGGCCAGCGCGGGATCGCGATCGAGCACGCCGGGCAGCGAGGTCGCGATCGCGTTGACGCGGCCGGAGAGAAAACGATTGGCGCGGCCGAGCACCGCATTGGCGTCGTGGATGATGCCGGGAACACCGAGCATCCGCGCCGCCACCAACGGCGGCAAGGTCGGGTAGCCGCCGAAGCCGACCACGGCCGCGGGCTTCAGCCGGCGCACCAGATTGGCGGCAATGAGGGTGCCGTAGCCGAGCATCAGCACGGTCTGCGCCAGCGAGATCGGGTTGCGGCTGCGCACGGTGGCGCTCGGCACCAGGTCGATGCTTTCGCGGCCGAACAGGCCGGAGTAGCGCAGCGCACGGCCGTCGGTGGCAAGCCGCACCCGCAGGCCACGCCGGATCAGTTCCACGGCGAGCGCTTCGGCCGGGAACAGATGGCCGCCGGTGCCACCGGCCGCCAGCAGAATCAAGGGCGCGTTGTCCATGGCCGCCTTTTACATCGTCATTGCGAGCGAAGCGAAGCAATCCATAGCCCCGCAAAGCGGAGAGATGGATTGCTTCCGCCTTCGCCAAGGCTTCGGCGGACAGGTCGTCGCTTCGCTCCTCGCAATGACAACAAGGGTCACCTACGCGTAGGCGCGCTGGGCGCTGGCGCCTTCCATCGATTCGATTTCGGTGCGCGGCCGCTGCCGCGTCAGCGCCAGCATCATGCCGACGCCATAGGCGAGCGACACGAAGGACGAGCCGCCATAGGAGATGAACGGCAGCGTCATGCCCTTGGCCGGGATCAGTTGCAGATTGACCGCCATGTTGATGGTCGCCTGCACGCCGAACAGGATCGCAAGTCCCGACGCCGCGAAGCGCGAGAACATGTCCTCGGTGGCATAGGCCCGGGTCAGCGTGCGGATCACGATGAAGCCGAACAGCGCGACCAACATCAGGCAGAGGATGATGCCGAATTCCTCCGCCGCGACCGCGAACACGAAGTCGGTGTGGCTGTCCGGGAGGCTGCGTTTTGCAATTCCCTCGCCCGGGCCGAGACCGAACCAGCCGCCGTTCCAGAACGCCTCCATCGCGGTGTCGACCTGGAAGGTGTCGCCCGAGGCGGGGTTCATGAAGCGCTTGATGCGGCCGGCGACGTGCGGCACCAGCAGATAGGCGCCGAACAGGCCGGCGCCGGCGGCGCCGGCGAGCCCGAACACCCAGATCATCCGCATGCCCGCGATGAAGAACAACGCGCCCCACACCGTGAGGATCAGCATGGTCTGGCCGAAGTCGGGCTCCATCACCAGCAGCGTGACCAGCGTCATCAGCAGCACCAGCGCCATCGAGGTCGCCGGCATCTCCGGCCGCTTTGTCGATTCCGCAAACAGCCAGGCCGCGACGATCACGAAGGCGGGTTTGGCGGCCTCGGAGGCCTGGATATTGACGCCGAGCAGGGTGATCCAGCGCCGCGAGCCCTTGACCTCGGGCCCGACCAGGAGCGTGAGTACGATCAGCGCGATCGACACTGCGAATACGATCAGCGCGGTGCGCCGGATCTGCCGCGGCGTCATGAACGAGACGCCGATCAGCACGATCAGCGACGGCACCAGGAACATGACGTGGCGGTTGAAGAAGTGGAACGGATCGAGCCCGATCCGGGTCGCCACCGGCGGGCTCGCCGCCAGCGACAGGATGACGCCGGCCAGCATCAACGCGGCGATCGCCACAAGCAGCAGCTTGTCGACAGTCCACCACCAGTCCGAGAACGGGGTGCGTTGGTCACGGGCGAGCATGGGCGTCCCCAGATGGCAGAGATAACGTCCATTGGTGGCGCAGGATGGTTTCCAAGGGGTTAACGGGTTGGGTAACTTTTGAGGGAGGTGGATTGGGGCCCGCGGCCTCGAGCTGGCACCGTCATCCCCGCGCAAAGGCTTCGCCTTTGTCGCTGGAGGTGCGAGCAGAGCGAGCCTCGAAGGATGAACGGCCCGGCTGGTGGCCGTCGATCCTTCGAGACGCCGCTTCGCGGCTCCTCAGGACGACGGAACACAAGTTCGCATTCTCGCGACACATCTGTCCGAGCTTTGCTTGTCGTTTCGCCCTCTCCTTGAAGAGGGCGCAGGGAAAGCCGGGTGCCGATCGCACCCATGGGCCCCGTGCAATGGGTAGAAAGCACGGGGGTAGGACCACAGGTGTAACCGGAAACAACCCGGCTTTCCCTGCGCGATGGCTTACGGCTTATACGTGCTCTCCCCGGCGAGACTGGGCTTTTTTGTCACCGCCTTCACAACGCGCATTTGCGCAATCGGAAGAGACACCTACCGCTAGGGCGTCAGGCCTGCACGATTTCGCCGTCCGCTTCATGCGCATTCGTCGACTGCGCAATCGGCGTCCACCGCATCTCACGCCGCGTTCGTGACGATCGCGAAGCGCCCCTCGATCGGGTGAGACGGGTGGACTTATACACTGAGTTGCTCTTCGGATAAAGCGAAATATTTTCGTCGCGGGGGCTTGCGCCGTCGGGCAACTCAGATGTAAGGGCGCCCCTCTCTCCTTCGTCATTCCGGGGCTCGCGAAGCGAGAGCCCGGAATCCATTTCACCACACGTGATGCGGCCAGATGGATTCCGGCCTCGCGCCAAGTGGCGCGCCCTCAGATGCGCAATTGCGCATCGGGGAATGACGAGGGAATTGTGGTCACACCACCGGCTTCACGCCCGGCAGGGCCTGGACGATGTCGCGGAACGCCGTGCCGCGGATTTCGAAATTGCGGTACTGGTCGAACGACGCGCAGGCCGGCGACAGCAGCACGACGGCTTCCGCGAGTCCCGACGCCTCGGCATCGCGCGCGGCGCTGGCGATCGCGACGTCGAGCGTGCCGGACATATCATGCGGGACGCGATCGCCGAGCGTGCCGGAGAATTCCGCCGCCGCCTCACCGATCAGATAGGCCTTGCGGATGCGCGGGAAATATTCCGTCAGGCTGGTGATGCCGCCGGCCTTCGGCTTGCCGCCGGCGATCCAGTAGATGTCGGCGAACGACGACAGCGCATGCGCGGCGGCATCCGCATTGGTGCCCTTGGAGTCGTTGACGAACAGCACGTTGCCGCGGCGGCCGACCTGCTCCATGCGGTGCGCGAGGCCCGGAAAGCTGCGCAAGCCATTCTGCAACACGTCGGTGGCGATGCCCATCGCCAGCGCGCAGGCCGCGGCGCAGGCTGCGTTCTGCGCGTTGTGCAGGCCGCGCAGCGAGCCGATGCCGCCCAGCCGCGCGACCTCGCTGCGCGCCGCGCCCGATGCGCGCACGATGGTCTCGTGCTCGACATAGAGGCCGTCGGGCAGCGGGTTCTTCACCGAGATGCGCACCACGCGCTTGCCGGCGCGATCGAGCCGGTCGGCGATGTTGCGGCACCAGATGTCGTCAACACCAACAATCGCAGTGCCGCCCTGCTGCACGCCGGCGACCAGCCGCTCCTTCACCGCGGCGTAGTGTTCCAGCGTGCCGTGGCGATCGATGTGATCCTCGCTGATGTTGATCAGGATGCCGACCGAAGGATCGAGCGACGGCGCGAGGTCGATCTGGAAGGACGACATCTCGATGACATGGACGCGGCCCATCCGCGGCGGCTCCAGCGACAGGATCGCGGTGCCGATATTGCCGCCCATCTGGGTGTCGTAGCCGGCGACCTTCATGAGATGCGCGATCAGCGCCGTGGTGGTCGACTTTCCGTTGGTGCCGGTGATGGCGACGAACGGCGCGTTCGGCGCATGACGGCGCCGCTCGCGGCAGAACAGTTCGACGTCACCGATCACCTCGACACCGGCCTCGCGCGCCTTCAGCACGCTCCAATGCGGCGCCGGATGGGTCAGCGGCGCGCCGGGGGTCAGGATCAGCGCGGCGAAATTCGTCCACGACAGGTTACGCAGATCCGCGGTGGTGAAGCCGGCCTGCGCCGCCCTGGCGACGTTGTCGGCATTGTCGTCGGCCGCGATCACCTCCGCGCCCCCAGCCTTCAGCGCGTGGCAGCTCGCAAGCCCGGAGCCGCCGAGCCCGAACACCGCGACCGTCTTGCCGGAGAAGGAGGTGACCGGGATCATGGTTATCTCCCCGTCATTCCGGAAACCGCGCAGCGGTTATCCGGAATCTCGAGATTCCGGGTTCTCGCTACGCGAGCCCCGGAATGACAGTGAATGGGATGCCAAGCCATCAGCGCAACTTCAGTGTTGAGAGGCCGGCGAGTGCCAGCATCACCGAGATGATCCAGAACCGGATCACGATCTGCGGCTCGGTCCAGCCCTTCTGCTCGAAATGATGGTGCAGCGGCGCCATCCGGAACACGCGCTTGCCGGTCAGCTTGAACGAGGTGACCTGGACGATGACGGAAACCGCCTCCAGCACGAACAGGCCGCCGATCACGGCGAGCACGATCTCGTGCTTCACCGCAACCGCGGTTGCGCCCAGCATGCCGCCGAGCGCGAGCGAGCCGGTGTCGCCCATGAAGATCGAAGCCGGCGGCGCGTTGAACCAGAGGAAGCCGAGGCCTGCGCCGAGCACCGCGCCGCACAGCACCGCCAGTTCGCCGGTGCCGGCGACGTAGTTGATCTGCAGATAGTCCGAGAACACCGCGTTGCCGGTGAGATAGGAGATCATGCCGAAGCTCGCGGCGGCGATCATGACCGGCACGATCGCAAGCCCGTCGAGGCCGTCGGTGAGATTCACCGCATTGCCGGCGCCGACCATCACGAAGGCGCCGAAGATCACGAAGAACCAGCCGAAATTGATCACCAGGTCCTTGAAGAACGGAATCACAAGCGAGGTCGACGAGACGTCGCGGCCGAGCCGGACCAGCGCGTAGCAGGCGGCGAGCCCGATCACCGCCTCGATCAAGAGCCGCAGCTTGCCGGCGAAGCCGGAGTGTGACTGCTTGGTGACCTTCAAATAATCGTCATAGAAGCCGACGAAGCCGAAGCCGAGCGTCACCGCCAGCACGATCCAGACATAGGGATTGAGCGGATTGGCCCAGAGCAGCGTCGACACCACGAGCCCGGACAGGATCATCAGCCCGCCCATGGTGGGCGTGCCCTTCTTGGAGATCAGATGCGACTGCGGACCGTCGGTGCGGATCGGCTGGCCCTTACCCTGCCGCAGCCGCAAATGATCGATGATCCAGGGTCCGAACAGGAACACGAACAGTGCGCCGGTCACCATCGCACCGCCGGTGCGGAAGGTGATGTAGCGGAACACGTTCAGTGCGCTGCGGAATGCCCCAAACCCCGGAACGGTGTTGGACAGTTCGATCAACCAGTAGAACATTCAAGGAGTCCTATACCGCTTCTTCGTGCGCGGCCTTGTCGGGGAAGCGTTTTTCCAGCGCGCTGACAATGAGCTTCATCTTCGATCCGAGCGAGCCCTTCACCATGATCACGTCACCGGCACGGACCGCGGCGACCGCCTGCGCTTCGAGCGCCGCCGAGCTCTCGGCATAGCCTCCCCGCTTGCCGGTGGAAAGGGCATCCCACAGATTCCGCATCAGCGGACCACAACAATATACGAGATCGATGCGGTTGGCGGTCACGGCCTCATTGAGGCCGCGGTGCAATTCGGGCCCGGTCGGCCCGAGCTCGAGCATGTCGCCGAGCACGGCGATGCGGCGGCCGTGCGGCCCGGTCTTGGCCTGGCCGAGCACGTTGAGCGCTGCGCCCATCGAGGCCGGGTTGGCGTTGTAGCTCTCGTCGATCAGCGTCGCCTCGCCATGGCCGACCTCGAGCGTGCGGCGGAGGCCGCGGCCGGTCGGCGCCTCGAGCTGCGACAGCGACAGCGCCGCGCGCGCGACATCGGCGCCGAGCAGCGCGGCCCCGGCGAGCACCGCGAGCGAGTTCATCGCCATGTGGCGGCCGGGCATCCCGATCTTGTAGGTGATGTCGTGGTCGAGAATATCGGCATGCACCGCCGAGCAGGTCGCGTGCAGCGAGAGGTCGAGCAGCCGCGCCTCGGCGCGCTTGTCGGTGCCGAACGAGACGATCCGCGCGATGCCGGCGTTCTCGGCCTGCTGCTGCAACCGCGCGAACTGGCCGTTGTCGCGGTTGAGCACGACGGCGCCATTGGGCTCGACGCCGGAGAAGATCTCCGCCTTGGCGTCGGCGATCGCCTCGATGCCGGCGAAGAACTCCAGATGCACCGGCTCGACCGTGGTGATCACGGCGACATGCGGCCGCACCATCTTGACCAGCGGCGTGATCTCGCCGGCATGATTCATGCCGATCTCGAACACCGCAAAGCGCGCACTCGCCGGACAGCGCGCCAGCGACAGCGGCACGCCCCAATGATTGTTGAAGGATGCGACCGAGGCATGGGTCTCGCCCTGCGCCGACAGCACGCGGCGCAGCGCCTCCTTGGTCGAGGTCTTGCCGACCGAACCGGTCACCGCGATGATCTGCGCGTTGAGCCGCGTGCGCGAGGCATGGGCGAGGTCGACGAGGCCGGCGAGCACGTCGTCGACCACCAAGAGCGGCGCATCAGCGGGAAATTTTTCGCGCTGCGCGGCCTCGACCACGGCGAGCCCGGCGCCGGCCTTCAGCGCCGCCTCGACGAAGGCATGGCCATCATGGACTTCGCCCTTGATCGCGAAATACGCATCGCCCTTTGCAATGGTGCGGCTGTCGATCGAGAGGCCGGTGACGCCCTCCGGCAGTGCGCCCTGCGTCGCCGCACGCATCGCCGCCGCCATCGCATCCGAGGTCCACAACATCGTGCTCATTTTCTCTCCGCTGCTAACGCGGCGGCAACCGCCTCATGATCGCTGAACGGCAGCGTCGTGTTGCCGACGATCTGCCCGACCTCGTGGCCCTTGCCGGCGACCACCAGCGCATCGCCCGGCTCGAGGCCGGCAATGCCGGCGCGGATCGCCGCAGCGCGATCGCCGATCTCGCGCGCGCCCTTCGCGGTCGCCATGATCGCGGCGCGGATCGCCTCGGGCTTCTCGCTGCGCGGGTTGTCGTCGGTGACGATGATGTGATCGGCATTCTCGGCGGCGATCGCGCCCATGATCGGACGCTTGCCGGCGTCACGGTCGCCACCGGCGCCGAAGACCACGACCAGCTTGCGGCGAGCGTAAGGCCGCAGCGCCTGCAGCGCCTTGGCCAGCGCATCGGGCTTGTGGGCGTAATCGACGAAGATCGGCGCGCCATTATGCTCGCCGACGAATTCGAGCCGGCCCTTTGCGCCCTCGAGATGTTCGAGGCTGCCGAACACGTCTTCCGCCGCGCTGCCGGTGCCGATCGCAAGACCGGCGGCGACCAGCGCGTTCTCGATCTGGAATTCGCCGACCAGCGGCAGCCGGATCGCGTAGGTGCGGCCGCGATGCGCGATCGCGAGCTTCTGCGCAAAACCCTCGATCGCGGCCTCGGTGAGCTTGATGCCATCCGTGGCATCGGCGTTGCGGCCGACCGCGATGATGCGCAAGCCGCGCCCGCGCGCTGCGCCGATCACCTCCGGCGAGCAATCATGATCGGCCGAGATCACAGCCGCGCCGCCATCGGCGACGAGGTCGCGGAACAGCCGGAGTTTTGCGTTCAGGTAGTGCGCGACATCGGGATGATAGTCCATGTGGTCGCGCGACAGATTGGTGAAGCCGCCGGCGGCGATGCGCACGCCGTCGAGGCGATACTGGTCCAGGCCGTGCGAGGAGGCCTCGAACGCCAGATGCGTGACGCCGTCGCCGGCGATCTCGTCGAGCTGGCGATGCAGCGCGATCGGATCCGGCGTGGTCAGCGAGCCGTAGACGGTGCGCTTGTCGGAGACGAGACCGATGGTGCCGATGCTCGCGGAGGAATGACCGAGCCGCTGCCAGATCTGGCGCGTGAACGCGGCGACCGAGGTCTTGCCGCTGGTGCCGGTCACCGCCGCGATCGTCGCGGGCTGGCGCGGATAGAATGTCGCGGCGGCGAGCGCCAGCGCGCGGCGCGGATTGGGCGTCGTCACAAACGGCACGCGGAGCGCCGCCTGCGGCGGATGCTCGCCGGCAATAGCGACCGCGCCGGCGGCGATCGCCGCATCGACGAAGCGCGCGCCGTCGGTCTTGCTGCCGGCCAGCGCAAAGAACAGGTCGCCCGGCTTCACCGCGCGGCTATCGACCGCAAGCCCGCCGACGACAACGGCATCGGCACTTCGATCGCCCTTTGGATCGATCCTGGCATCGGCGCTGAAGAGGTCGCGAAGTCTCATGATCTTCCAGTCTGGCCGGCGCCGTTCTGGCGCCGTTATCTGAGCATGATCGATCCGGAACACCGCTTCGCAATTTGCGCTAACGCGGCCGTTCCGGTCCGGATCATGCTGTCACACTACGCCTTACTGGGTTGCTCTCGATGCCGCAAGAATAAGGCGGTCGGACGGCGGCAGGTCGAATCGCGGTTCGACGCCCAAAAGCGGCGCAATTCGGGCGATCACGTTGCCGCCGGTCGGCACCGCATTCCAGCCCGAGGTGATGAAACCATAGGTCTCCTTCAGGGGCTGCGGCTCGTCGAGCATGATCAGGAGCTGGTATTTCGGATTGTCGGCGGGCAGGATCGCGGTGAAGGCGTTGAGCACGCGCTTCTTGGCGTAGCGGCCGTTGATGACCTTCTCGGCGGTGCCGGTCTTGCCGCCGATATAGTAGCCCTTGACGTCGGCCTTCTTGGCGGTGCCGACCTCGGCGTTGAGCCGCATCAGATAGCGCATCTTGTCCGAGGTCTCCGGCTTGATGACGCGCTTGGCCAGCGCCATCGCCTCCTGCTCGGTGCGCTTCAGGAAGGTCGGCGGGATCAGATAGCCGCCATTGACCAGCGCGTCGATGCCCATCACCGCCTGCAGCGGCGCCACCGCGATGCCGTGGCCGAACGAGATGGTGACGGTGTTCAATTCGCCCCACTTCTTCGGCACGATCGGCGAGGCGCTCTCCGGCAGTTCGGTGCGCAGCCGCTCGAGCTGCCCCATCTTGCGCAGGAACGCCTTGTGCGCGTCGACGCCCATCGCGAGCGCAATGCGGCCGGCGCCGATGTTGGAGGAATAGTAGAACACCTCCTTCATGTTGATCATGCGGCCCATGTTGTGATCGTCATGGATCGCGAACTTGCCGTAGTGCAGCGGGCCGCGCGCATCCCACATCGAGTTGAGGTCGAACCGGCCGCTATCCAGCGCCATCGCCAGCGTGAACGCCTTGAAGGTCGAGCCCATCTCGTAGACGCCCGTGGTCAGGCGGTTGATGCGGTCGGGATCGTGCGCTTCCTTCGGATTGTTCGGATCGAAATCCGGCAGCGACACCATCGCCACGATCTCGCCGGTGCGCACGTTGGAGACGAGGCCGGAGGCCGCCTTGGCCTTGAACTTCTCCTTGGCCTTGATCAGTTCGTCGCGCAGCGCGTGCTCGACGCGCAGATCGACCGACAGCTCCACCGGCTTCTGCAGCCGGTCGGTGGCGAAGCCGGCGCGATGCAGATCGGCCAGACCGTTGTTGTCCAGCCACTTCTCCATGCCGGCGATGCCCTGGTTGTCGATGTTGACCAGGCCGATCAGGTGGGCGACCTCGTTGCCGGTCGGGTAGACGCGCTTGTTCTCGCGCAGGAAGCCGACGCCGGGAAGGCCGAGGCGATGGATGTCGAGCTGCTGCTTCGGCGTGATCTCGCGCTTCAGCCAGACGAAACCCTTGCGCGACGACAGGCGGTCGCGCACCTCGCCGGTGTCGAGATCGGGCAGCGCCCCGGTCAGAAGCTCGATCGCCTCGTCCTTGTCGATCAGGCGGCGCGGCTCGGCGAACAGGCTCGGCGCCTTGACGTCGGTCGCGAGAATGGCGCCGTTGCGGTCGGTGATGTCGGGCCGCGCCGTTGCGATCGCGTCCTGCGAGGCGGCGCGCCGTGCGCTATGGCTGTCGGCGCCGACGGCGAACAGCACGAGACGTCCGGCCAGCACGCAATAGACCGCCGCAAAGGCGATGATCGCAAGGCCGACGCGCGCGCGCGCCTTCGCGGCACGGTCGACATTGCTGCCGTACAGCAGCGTGCGGATCAGCCGCTGGCTCCAGGGCTCGGCGGATTTCGCGGCCGATTTGCTGGCGGGTGCCGGATCGGTCATGGCTGGTCCCGTCATTGCTGGTCTCCCCCGCCCTGCTCGGTGTCCTCGGTGGGCGCGGGCTGGTCGGCGGCCGGCTGGTCGGTCGCCGGCTTGTCGATCGATCCGGTGGTGCTGTCGGGCGCGGCGGCGGCCTCGATGGTGTCGATCATGGCGCCGATCGGATCGCGCGAACCGGGCCGCGTGAAGCTCGGCGGCCGTTCCGGCAGGTTCTTCAGGGAATCATACTGGTTGGCGTTGATCGGCTTCAGCGGCAGATGGCGCTCGGCAAGCCCCTGCAGCCTGAGCGGCGCATCGAGCTTGGCCCATTCGGCGCGCAAGGTGGCGATCGCATTGCGCTGCTCGCGGATCTCCGCATTGAGCTGCAGCACGCGTTCGACGCGCGCGGTCGATTCCATCTTGATGCGATAGACATACGACGCCGCGAAGATCAGCATGCCGATGACGAGGAGATGGAGAAGGCGCATCGTCAGCCTCCCCGCTTCAGGTCGGCGAGACGCGGCCAGGACGGCAGTTCGTCGTCCGCATGCGGCGGCGCCGCGGTGCGCTCGGCCGCGCGCAGTTTTGCGGAACGCGCGCGCGGATTCGCCGCGATCTCCGCATCGGATGGCACAACCGGGCGCTTGGTGAGGATCTGAAAGCTCGGCGCGGCCTGCGCGATCTCGGGCAGATGCCGCGAGCCGGCCGCGGCCTTGCCGCGCTCGGCGAGGAAGTTCTTGACGATGCGGTCTTCCAGCGAATGGAACGAGACCACCGCGAGCCGGCCGCCCGGCTTCAGCACGCGCTCGGCGGCCGCGAGCGCCAGATAGAGCTCATCGAGCTCCTCATTGACGAAGATGCGCAGCGCCTGAAAGGTCCGCGTCGCCGGATGGATCTCGTTCGGCTTGGCGCGCACGACCTTCGCGACGATGTCGGCGAGCGCGCCGGTCGTCGTGATCGGCGCCTCCTTGCGCGCGGCGACGATGGCGCGCGCAACGCTGCGCGAATGGCGCTCCTCGCCGAAGATATAGATGATGTCGGCGAGCTGCTTCTCGGAGGCGGTGGCGACGACGTCGGCCGCGGTCACCCCGCTCTGGGCCATCCGCATGTCGAGCGGGCCGCCGAGACGAAACGAAAAGCCGCGCTCGGCCTGGTCGAGCTGCATCGAGGAGACGCCGACATCCATCACGACGCCGTCGACCTTGTCGACGCCCTGCGACGCGCAGACCTCGGCGAGGTCTGAGAAGCGGTCCTCGACCAGCGTCAGGCGGCCGCCGGCGCCGTCGACCAGATCGAAGCCGCCGGTGATCGCGGTGCGGTCGCGGTCGATGCCGATGACGCGCGTGTCGGCGACGTCGAGGATCATGCGGCTGTAGCCGCCGGCGCCGAAGGTCGCGTCGACATAGATGCCGCCGGCGCGCGGCGCGAGATAAGCGACCGCCTCGCGGCCCAGCACCGAAATGTGACGCGGCGCACGCTCGCTCATGCGCAGTCCCCGGGCAGGGCCGCGTAACTGGCATGCAAGCTGGCTGCGCGCCGACTCATTGCGTCTCGAATCCTCGCGCCCGGAGCCCTTTCCGTTCCGATTGGATCGGAACGGGGCTCCGGATTCCTGCCTTGACGCGTTTTCTTCACGCGAACCGGTATCCACTTCGCTCGAAAACGCTCCAGACCGATCGTTCCGGTGAAGAAGCCGCCGCGCAATTCCAGCGCCAACTCCCGTGCTCGGCCGCAAGTCCTGATATCCGACCGGAATTGGGAGGGTTTCCATGGGATTTCGCGCAACAGCGAGGCTCAGCGTCCGTGGGCCGTCCCCCGAAACCGGTTCGGCACTTCACCTCTCAGTAACGGCACTTAACGTTAAGAAAACGTTGATGAAGGGTTAGCGGAATCGCGCGACTTTGACCCGCATTCGAGTGATAGCCTCCGCCTTCACTTCGGGCATCGTCGCAGCCCGTGGAACCGGCGGGGGCGATTGCGCGGCCCGCACGGTAAAGGAATAGTAAACGCCTATTTGTTTATCCATATGTCAAAATGCGTTCTCCTGGTTCGGGTTTGAGTGATTCGTATGGCTTCTGGTTCGTCTTCATCCGGCAACGCTGATTCGAAGCGTCAGCGCGTCCTTCCCGTTCCGAAGGGCGTGGCCGACGTGAAGACGTTCACGCCCGATTCCTCCGTTGCCTCCGATGTGATCCCGTCGGTGAATTTCGGCGATCGCGCGAACGGCCGGCAGCCCGACATGATCGTGCTGCACTACACCGGGATGCCCGACGTCGAAGGTGCGATCGCGCAGCTCTGCACCGCCGGCACCGAAGTCTCGGCGCACTACATCGTGCTCGAGGACGGCCGCATCGTGCAATGCGTGCCGGAGAGCAAGCGCGCCTGGCACGCCGGCGTCTCGGCCTGGGCGGGCGAAGACGACATCAACTCCTGCTCGATCGGCGTCGAGATCGTCAATCGCGGTCACGATTGGGGCTATCCGGATTTTCCGCTGCGCCAGATCGCGGCCGTGATCGCGCTGTGCCGCGGCATCATGCTTCGCCGCAAGGTGGTCGCGCATCGCGTGCTCGGCCATTCCGACGTCGCGCCCGGCCGCAAGAAGGATCCCGGCGAGAAATTCCCCTGGCACTCGCTGGCCAATTCCGGCGTCGGGCATTGGGTGCAACCGGCACCGATCGTGCGCGGCGACGCGCTGCAGCTCGGCGCGATCAGCGATGCCGTCTCCAACATGCAGGCCGCGTTCCGCCGCTACGGCTACAACATCCCGACCAACGGCAAGTTCGACGGCCCGACCATGGAGGTCGTCACCGCGTTCCAGCGTCACTTCCGCCCCGAGCGCGTCGACGGGATCGCCGACCGTTCCACCATGGCGACGTTGTACGCGCTGCTCGAGAGCCTGCCGCCGGATGCGGCGAGGTAGGCTCTCTCTTCCATCATTGCGAGCCAACGGGTCGCGCGAACGCGTGCCCGATGACAGGCTTCGCGAAGCAATCCATCCCGCCACTTGCGCGGACAGATGGATTGCTTCGTCGCTTCGCTCCTCGCAATGACGGATGAGATCAGGTTGCCCCTGTGCCCCTTTTTCCTGCCGATCGCGCATGCACTGATGGAACCTTTCGCGACGCGCTGTCTTCTTATTTTTGGGGCGGTCCGAGTGGAGATTCGTCCATGTTCAAAGCACTGATCGCGGGAGCTGTCGCCGTTGGCCTGATCGCCGCTCCGGCAGCCGCTATGACGACACAAGGCAAGTCCACGTCGACCATGCACAAGACCCACAAGATCCATCATGCGCAGAAGAAGATGGCACCCGGCACCACGACCGGCATGTCGAGTGGAACGACGACCGGGCAAGCGTCCGGCGGCGCCAAGGCAAAGACCGGGTACTGAGCACGTTCAAGGCCGCGCAGCACGCTGACGATCTCTGATCCGAGCTGCGTGTCCTCACGACCTCGCGCGGGCTGAGGTGATCTCACCCCAGCTCCGCGATCCTGCGGGCATAGAGCCGCCGCAACGGCTCGAGCTGGGTTGCGGCGGTGGCCGCGAGATACGCCTGCCGCGCGTCGTCCTTGCGGCCGAGGCGGCGCAGCAGATCGGCGCGCACCGCGGGCAGCTGGTCGTATCCCTTCAACGTGCCGCGCGCGGCCAGCGCGTCGATCAGATCGAGCGCGCGCGCCGGGCCGTCGACCATCGACACCGCGGCCGCGTGGTTGAGCTCGATCACCGGCGACGGGCTGATGCGCAGCAGCACCTCGTAAAGACCGGCGATCTGCGGCCAGTCAGTATCCTCATAGCTCGGCGCCCGCGCATGCAGCGCGGCGATCGCGGCCTGCACCGCATAGGATTGCGGCCGGCCCGGCATGCGCAGCGCCTCCTCGACCAGCTGCACGCCTTCGGCGATCTGCCGGACATCCCACAGCGAACGGTCCTGCTCTTCGAGCAGCACGATGTCGCCGTCGGCGGTCTGGCGGCCGGCGCGGCGCGCATCGTGCAGCAGCATCAGCGCCAGCAGGCCCTTGATCCCGCCGCGTCCCGGAATCAGCGCATCGAGCAGCCGCGCCAGCCGGATCGCCTCGCACGCGAGATCCGGCCGCATCAGATCGTCGCCCGCGGTCGCGGCATAGCCTTCGGTGAAGACGAGGTAGATCACCGCGAGCACGCCCGACAACCGCGGTTCGAGCGCCTCGCGCTCCGGCACCTGATAGGGAATGCCGGCGAGTTTTATCTTCTGCTTGGCGCGCAGCAGCCGCTGCGCCATGGCGTCCTCGCTGACCAGGAATGCGCGCGCGACCTCGACGGTCGTCAGGCCGCACACCGTGCGCAAGGTCAGCGCGACCTGCACCTCGGGCGCAAAGGACGGATGACAGCAGGTGAAGATCAGCCTCAGCATGTCGTCGTCGAGCGTCGCATCCGCCGGCTCGGGCGAGGCCTCCGCATCGAGCAGCAGTTGATGCGTCAGCTCCTGCTGCTTGCCGCGGAAGCTGACGGCGCGGCGGACCCGGTCGATCGCCTTGTTGCGGCCGACATTGACCAGCCAGGCCCGCGGATTGGACGGGAATTCGCCGATCGGCCAGCGCTGCAGCGCCACCGCGAAGGCATCCTGCAGCGCATCCTCGGCCAGATCGAAATCGCCGACGAGACGGATCAGCGTCGCGAGCGCCCGGCCCGCCTCGTCGCGAAACACCTTTTCGATCTGGCTCGGGGTCATGCCGAAGCTTTCGGAGAAACCGTCGTTCCGGGGCGCGCGCGCCGTCGCGCGAGCGAGCCCGGAACCTCGAGATTCCGGGTTCGTCCTTCCGACGCCCCGGAATGACAGCAATAAGGTTACTTGTCGTAGATCATGACAGGCCGGACTTCGATCGAGCCGGTCTTGGCGCCGGGAATCCGGGCTGCCAGGCCAAGCGCGGTGTCGAGATCCTTGGCCTCGACCAGATAATAGCCGCCGAGCTGTTCGCGGGTTTCGGCGAACGGACCGTCGGTCGTCAGCGTCTTGCCGTCGCGAACCCGCACGGTGGTCGCGGTCGACACCGGCTGCAGCCCGTCGCCGGCCTTGAAGTGGCCGCTCTGGATGATCGACTGGGTGTAGGCCCCATATTCCGCCGTCACCGCCTTACGGTCGTCGGCGCTCATACGACCATATTCCGCGTCGCTCCGGTAGATCAGCAGCAAATATTGCATCTCATCTCTCCTCTTGATCGGCTGGATCGCCGACACCCAGTCGAACGGGCGACAGGCCAAACGACATCTTGAGGATAATTTATTTCGGCCGTTTTGGCCGGTGTTATCCGCTTGACGGATCGGGCGGAAACGCCCATGCCGTTGGTGTCAGTCGGCCGGACGGCCGCTCCCGCAAGTGCCGAAAGGCCGCGGGGGAGGAAAGTCCGGGCTCCATCGACATGCGGTGCCGGATAACATCCGGCGGGGGTGACCCCAGGGAAAGTGCCACAGAGAACGAACCGCTCCCTCTCCGGAGGAAGTAAGGGTGAAAAGGTGCGGTAAGAGCGCACCGCGTTTCCGGCAACGGAGACGGCATGGCAAACCACACCGGGAGCAAAACCGAATAGGGACGGCAACGCGGTTAGTTCGCGCACGCGCGATAACACCGCAGGGCGATGTCAGGCCCGCTGTCCGGGTAGGTTGCCCGAGGCAAGGTGCAAGCCTTGTCCCAGAGGAATGGCCGTCGCGTACCATTCGCGAGAATGGTGCCCTACAGAACCCGGCTTACAGGCCGGCTGATATTCTAAAGCGTTTTCGAGCGAAGTGGATTTCCGATTCGCGTGAAGAAAATGCGTCTTGAAGATGGACCATGAGGGGCTCGGCGCAACACGCCGGGCCCCTCGCCATATCGGACACCACGATCGCGTCCCGTTTGCTAGAATGCCCCTCGCGGAGGATCGCAGATGGACCTTCAGAAGATCATGGCGAAGGCACGAGATATCGCCAAAAGCAGCGGCACAATCACGACCGAGCAACTCAACGGAATGTGCCCCAACAACATGGAGCCCGAAGATATCGCGGCGCTCTTTGCGGCTCTGCGGACTGAGGGGATTCGCCTCAAGGACGACGACGGAGAAAAGTGAGTGCGCCGGCGCGGCTCGGACGCTACGCTGCAATTTCCTGCATCAACGCCATCAGCGCCTCCGGCGCGGTGACGTTCGGCGAGTGGCTGGCGTCGATCTCGAGATAGCGCCAGCCGGCTTCGTTCTTGGTGCGCCTCGCGAACTGCCCGAACGTATCCGCCGGCGTGATCCGGGTGGCGTAGATGTAGCTGCGCGGCAGGGTGGTCTCGCCGTGCTTCAATCGCAACTTCTGCTCGAAGCATTTGATCGGCATGTCGACGCGCCGCGCAGTCAGCCATTCGACGTCGGCGGGAGACGTATCCGGCGGCGTCGGCATCGGCGGGATGCGCCAGCCGTCGTTGTTGCGGGCGGCCTCGCGCATGTTGGCGATCGCCACCTCGTTGAGATCGAACAGCGACTGGCCATCGCGCGGCACGAAGGCGTCGATATAGATCATCTGCGCGATGCGCTCACGCGCGCGGTCGGCGACGCCGGTTGCGACCATGCCGCCATAGGAATGGCCGACCAGCACGATGTCGCGCAGATCTTCATATGAGATGACGTTGAGCATGTCCTGGATATGCGCGTCGAGGTCGAGCCCCTGATGCGCGAGATGCGTGCGCTCGCCGAGCCCGGTGTAGCTCGGCGTGATCAGCCGGTGCCCGGCGGCTTGCATCAAGGGATGCATCTTCTTCCACGCCCAGCCCGCCGACCAGGCGCCGTGACAGACCAGAAAGGTTTTGGGCGAATGCGCAGTCATGGTGATGCTTCCATTTCGATTATCGTTGATGAGCCGCGATTTTGAAGTGTACCCACGGCTGCCGTCGTGTAAACGTCGCGGCAAAACACGTCCGTCATTCCGGGATGGTCCGAAGGACCAGACCTCAGATGCGCAAGGGCGCATCGGGGAATCTCGAGATTCCGGGTTCGATGCTGCGCATCGCCCCGGAATGACGATGAAGGGAGAATGCAACTGACCCCGGCAAGCTACGCGGTCCTGTTCTTCGGCGCGCTTGCCGGCGGCTTCGTCTCCGGCCTTGCCGGCTTCGGCACCGCGCTGATGGCGCTCGGCATCTGGCTCTATGTGCTGCCGCCGACGCTCGCAGTGCCGCTGGTGCTGGTCTGCTCGGTCATCGCGCAGGTCTCGACGCTGCCGTCGATCTGGAAGAGCATCGATTTCCGCCTGGTCTGGCCGTTCGTGATCTGCGGCCTCGCCGGCGTGCCGATCGGCATTTGGCTGATCGCCCGCGCCGACCCCGAGGTCTTCAAGCTGACGATCGGCGTCTTCCTGCTGGTGTTTCCGACCCTGCTGTTCCTGCAACGCAAGCCGATGTCGATTTCGTTCGGCGGCAAATGGGCCGACGGCGCGATCGGATTTGCCGGCGGCATCCTCGGCGGCCTCGCCGGACTGTCCGGTCCGCTGCCGATCCTGTGGGCGAGCGTGCGCGGCTGGGGCAAGCAGCAGCGCCGCGGCGTGTTCCAGATCTTCAACTTCACCATCCTCGCGGCCGCGCTGCTGGTCCAGATCGCAAGCGGCCTGGTGACGACAGAGCTGATCTGGCTGACTGCCTGCGCGTTTCCGGGAACCTTGCTCGGGGCCTGGCTCGGCTCACGGCTCTATCACGCGCTCAGCGACCGCAATTTCTCCGATGTCGTGCTGGTGCTGCTGTTCCTGTCCGGCGTCGCGCTGGTGTGGAACGGACTGGTGCCGAAATGATGAACCGCGGTCGCCAATTGGCTGAGCCGGTCATCCGACCGGCTCAAGACCAGCGCGTTCCGGCGCGACGTCGCGCGCCGGCGGCGCGAGACGCTTGCTGAGTTCGCGACGCAGCAGCCACACGCTCAGACCGGCCTGCAACGACGTCGATACGATCGACAGGTACCACACATACTCGATCCGGAAGCCGGGCCGCGTCGAGAGCCAGATCACCGGCACCGCATAGGTGACGAGCCGCACAACCGAGCTCAGCAGCACCGGCCTGGTGTTGCCGAGGCCCTGGAACATGCTGTTGCAGGTGAAGACCAACCCCTGCGCGACGAGGTTCATGGAGACGAAGTGCAGGAACTGGGCGGCGACCGCCATGGTCTCGCGATCGTTCGAGAAGCCGTCGAGCAACAACCCGGGTTTCCAATGCGCGAGAACGGTGAAGACGATCATCACGATGGTGCCGATCGACACCGCCTTGATGAAGGTCTCCCGCACGCGCGCGCCGTTGCCGGCGCCGAAATTCTGGCCGGCGATCGGTCCGGCGGCGAGCGCGACCGCCAATGCCGGCATCTGGATCAGGCCGAGCACGCGCGTCCCGATGCCGAACCCGGCCTGGGCTGCCGGCCCGAAATCGCGCAGCACGTAATAGATCACGCCCATCCAGGCAAAGATCAGCGCGAACTCGCCGCCGGCCGGCAGGCCGACATTGAGGATCCGCGTCCATTGCCGCAATTGCGGACGCCATTGCGCGGGATCGAACCCGACATAACGCTCCAGCTTGCGGAAATACACGAACAGCATCAGCACGCCGATCAGAACGGCGATCGAGCTCGCCAGGCCCGCCCCGGCAACCCCGAATGCGTGACCGGTGCCCCAGCCGGCGATCAGCACCGGCGCCAGTGCGATGTTGATGATGACCGCGACCGCCTGCACCAGCATGCTGGGCCGCACGATGCCGGTCGCCCGCAGCGCGGACGCCATCACCTGAATGAGGAATTGCAGCGCCAGGGCCGGCATGAACCACAACAAATAGGTGGTGCCCGCGTCGATGGTGGCCTGGTCGGCCGCGACCGAGCGCATGTAAGGGCGGGACAGCACGACGCCTGCAACAAGCGTCAACAGGGCGCACAGCACCGACAGTACCATCGACTGGTTGAACACGAGGTTGGCGTCGGCGCGATCGGTGCGTCCCACCGCGTGCGCGATCAGCGCGACGGTGCCGACGCCCAGCACCTGCATCAGCGCGTTGACCAGGAAACCGGCGTTGCCGGCCGCAGCCACGCCGGCGACGGCGGCCTCACCGAGACCGGCGACAAAATACAGGTCGACCAGCTGGCAGATCATGATCGTGATCATGCCGACCACGATCGGAGGAGCCATGGTCAGTATGTGACCCACAATGGAGCCGCGCGTAAGATCCTTCATCTCAATTCCATTCTCGAAATCGATTGTCGTATCCATTCCGGCGCGTGGCCGGCGGGACATCGCCCGCCGGCCACGCGCTCTCGCTTACTCCGCCGCCGCCTGTCCGAACTCGGTCGCCTGACGCTCGAACAGGCCGCGGTAGATGCCGCCCGGGCGAGCGGCCAGCACCTCATGCGTGCCCTGCTCGACGATCTCGCCGCGATCGAACACCAGGATGCGATCCATGCTGCGCACGGTCGACAGCCGGTGCGCGATCACGATCGAGGTGCGGCCCTTCATCAGCCGTTCCATCGCCTGCTGGATCAGCGCCTCGGATTCCGAATCGAGGCTCGAGGTCGCCTCGTCCAGGATCAGGATCGGCGCATCGGCCAGGAAGGCGCGCGCCAGCGCCACGCGCTGCCGCTCGCCGCCCGACAGCGTGACGCCGCGCTCGCCCACCAGCGTGCCGTACCCCTTCGGCAGCCGCATGATGAAGTCATGCGCATTGGCAAGCCGCGCCGCCTGCTCGATCGCCTCCCCGCTGGCGCCGGGCCGGCCATAGGCGATGTTCTCCGCCAGCGTGCGGTGAAACAGGATCGGCTCCTGCTGCACGATCGCGATCTGGCTGCGCAGTGATTGCTGCGTCGCCTGGGCGATGTCCTGACCGTCGATCAGGATTTTGCCACCGGTGACGTCGTAGAGCCGCTGCACCAGCTTGACGAACGTCGTCTTGCCGGAGCCGGAGCGCCCGACCAGACCGACGCGCTCGCCGGCATCGATGTCGACCGACAACCCGTCATAGAGCGGCCGGCGATGGCCGCCATAGTGGAAGGTGACGTCGTCGAACACGATGCGGCCACCCTGAATGTCGATCGGTTTGGCGTCGACCGCGTCGACAATGCCGAGCGGCTCGCCATGGATCTGCACCAGTTCCTCCATGTCGTTCACCGAACGCTGCAGGTTGTTGATGTGCATGCCGACATCCCGCAAGTACGCGTGGATGATGTAGTAGCTGGTCAGCACATAGGTGACGTCGCCCGGCGTGGCGCGGTCGGCCGCCCACAGCAGGATCGCGCCGCCGATCACCGAGGCACGGAAGCACAGCAGCACCACGAGCTGCGCCGTCGAGGTGTGGTTGTAGCGCAGCCAGGTCCGCCGCACCCGCCGGCGCCAGCGGCTGATGACGCCGTCGAGCCTGACGTCCTCGCGCGTCTCGGCGCCGAACGACTTCACCACCGCGTTGCAGGTCAAGGCATCAGCCAGCGTGCCGCCGACCTTGGTGTCCCACGCATTGGAGACGCGCGCGGCCGGCGCGACATAGCGCACCTGGAACACCATGGTCATCGCGACATAGATCACCGAGCCGACCGCGATCACCGCGCCGAGCTGTGGCCAGTGCACGCCGAGCAGGATCATCGAGCCGAGCAGCACCACGACCGACGGCAACAGCGCCATCAGGATGGTGTCGTTCAGCAAATCGAGCGCCCACATGCCGCGCGTGACCTTGCGCACGGTCGAGCCGGCGAACGAATTGGCGTGCCAGTCGGTCGAGAAGCGCTGCACGCGCATGAAGGCCTGCTGCCCGACATCGGACATCGTCTTCAGCGTGAACGGCACGATGGTCTGGATGCCAACGAGCCGCAGCAGCAGCGACAGCGCACCGAGCCCGACGATGGCGCCGAACGCCAGCATCGCCGCATGGCGCGCGGCGGCATCCGCCGAACCCGCGGTCAGGGCATCGACCAGATGGCCGGAGAACACCGGCATGAACAGATCGGCCGCGGTCGCGCCGAGGAATCCGGCGGTCACGGCGGTGGCGCGCAGCGGCTGCTCCAGCCAATGGCGGAACACGAATGGCAAGACGATCCGGATCGCGGCCGGCCGCTTGGTCTCGAGAGAGCTCATGACACATTCCGGCCACGCGAACATCGCGCCGGCCGGCTCCATCTGGGGCGACGTGCGGGCGGACTCCGGCCGCGGGTGTCGCGTGAAATTGTCGATAACGTATTGGGAAGTTTGGGTGATCGGGGATCAGGCCCGATCAGCGCTGGGACCTAGTGCGCGAGCGCGTCCAGCAGCATCGAACGCGGGCGCACGGTCTGCGAAACAAACGACATCATGTGCATCTCCCCGGTTCGTGAAACGATGCGCCGCTTATAAATGCATCACGCGCGATTGGCAAGATGACATAAGCGTGAGTGCGTCAATGTGTCGATCAGGCAACGCTGATCACGCCACCGGGCGCACAGCGCGCAAGGCGAAGCCCTCAATGCGCGTCGCCGCCGGCTGCGGTCATCGAGGGCGGCTTGTTGACGAACAGCACCAGCAGGCTGAGCGCGACGTAGAACAGCGACAGCATGAAGAAGGCATCGCCGTAGCTCATCACCTGGGCCTGGCGGTGCACGAGCTGCGACAGCTGCTTCATCGCCATCAGGGTGGAGTCGCCCATGCCCTGCAGGCGCTGGGCGAAGTTGTTGAGGGTCTCGACCGCCGTCGCGTTGCCCCAGGTCACGCGGTCCTGCAATCGCGAGATGTGCAGGTCGGTGCGATCGTTGAGCACCTCGTTGATCACGGCGAGCCCGACCGCGCCGCCGAGGTTGCGCATCAGGTTGAACAGGCCGGAGGCGTTCTTGACGCGATCCTGCGGCAGCGTGGCGAGCGCGATATTGTTGGTCGGCACCATCGCGCACATCATGCCGATGCCGCGCAGCACCTGCGGCAGCAGCAGTTCGTAGAAATCGTACTCGCGGGTGATCCAGGTCATCTGCCAGGAGCCGAGCGCGAAGGTGACGAGACCGAAGGCGATGATGTAGCGCAGATCGACCTTCTGCATCAGCCGGCCCACCACCGGCGCCATGAAGAACATCGTGATGCCGGAGATGAACATGGTCTCGCCGATCATCAGCGCGCTGTAGCCGCGGATCTCGGCGAGGTAGCGCGGATAGACGTAGGTCAGGCCGTACAGACCGATGCCGATGCAGAACTGCAGCACGCAACCGACCGCGAAATTGCGGTTGGAAAAGGCGTAGAGATCGACGATCGGCTCCTCCGCGGTCAAGACCCGCCAGAAGAAGGCGATCGCCGACACGAAACAGATCGCGACGCAGACCGCCACCGAGGTGTCCTGCAGCCATTCATATTGCGGGCCTTCTTCGAGGACATATTCGAGCGAGCCGAGGAAGCCGCCCATGAAGATCAGGCCCCACCAGTCGAAGCGCTCGAGCAGCGCGAAGTTCGGCTGGTCGAAATCGACCAGGATCAGCACGCCGGTCGTGATGATGACGCCGGGCACGATGTTGATGAAGAACAGCCAGTGCCACGACATCAGATCGGTGATGTAGCCGCCGACCGTCGGCCCAACGGTCGGTGCCAGCGTCGCCACCAGGCCGATGATCGGCGCCACGATGTAGAACTTGGAGCGCGGAAAGATGGTGTAGGCCGAGGCGAACACGGTCGGGATCATGCCGGCGCCGAGAAAGCCCTGCAGCGCGCGCCACAGGATCATCTGCTCGATCGAGGAGGCGAAGCCGCACAGCAGGCTGGACGCCGTGAAGCCGAACGCCGAGATCGCAAACAGCAGCCTGGTGCCGAGCGCGCGCGACAGGAATCCCGACAACGGAATCGCGATCACCTCGGCAATCAGATAGGCGGTCTGCACCCACGACACTTCGGTCGACGATGCCGACAGGCCGGCCTGAATCTCGGTGAGCGAGGCCGAGACGATCTGGATGTCCAGGATCGACATGAACATGCCGAACACCATGATGATGAACGCAACCACCCGCCTGGGCTGGAGCCGCTCGGACTCGGAGGCGCCGGTCATCATCGAGGGCGAAGCAGTGGTCGCGTCGGCCATGGGCTCATCAGGCTCCGAGCTTCGGACTGAGTCCGAGGCCGCAAGGCATCACTGCGGATGGATCATCATCGGCGAGTCGAGATCGGTGTCGGCGTCGGCATCGGCCGCACCCTCGCGGGTATCGACCGTGGTGTAGACCGACATGCCGGCGCGCAGCAGGCCTTGCCTGGCGACGCTGGCGGGCACGCGGATGCGGACCGGCAGGCGCTGCACGATCTTGGTGAAGTTGCCGGTGGCATTGTCGGGCGGCAGCAGCGTGAACACCGAGCCCGCCGCCGGCGAGATGCTGTCGACGATGCCGGTGAACTTGCGGAAGCCGTAGGCGTCGACCTTGATCGTCACCCGCTGGCCGGTGCGGATCCGCTTGAGCTGCGTCTCCTTGTAGTTTGCGTCGATGAAGACGCCGTCGAGCGGCACCACATTGCCGAGCCGCTGGCCGACATTGATGTAGTCGCCGGTGTTGACCAGGCGGTTGGAGAAGGTGCCGTCGACCGGTGCGCGCACCTTGGTGAAATCGAGATCGCGCTCGGCCTTGGCGAGCTGGGTCTGCAACTCGGCGAGCTGGGCGCGGGCCTCGGCTTGCTGCGCCTTGGTCACCTCGACATTGTCCTTGGCGGCATCATAGGCCGCCTGCGCGGACCGCACGCTGGCGGCGCCCTGGTCGCGGCCGGCTTCGGACACTTCAAAGGTGGCGCGCGAGGCAAAACCCTTGGTGCTCAGCGCCTGCTGGCGATCGTAATCGAGATCGGCGCGCTTCAGGCCGGCCTGGGCGGAGACCAGCTGGGCCTGCGCCTGCTCGACGGCGCTGACGGCGGCGCCGACCTGGCGGCCGATGCGCTCGATGGTCGCCTGCTGGGTCGCGATCCGGGTCCGCGCGGCATCGACCGCAATCTGATAGTCGCCGTCATCGATCCGGAAGATCACGTCGCCGGCCCGCACCAGCGCGTTGTCGCCGGGCAGGATCGCCGCGATGTGGCCCGCGACGCGCGCGCCGAGCATGGTGTTGTTGGCGCGGACATAGGCGTCGTCGGTCGAGATGTAGAAGCGCCCGACCATCAGGTAGTAGGTGGCATAGCTTGCGGCGGCGAGCGCGAGCAGGCCGACCACGCCCATCATCACGAATCTGCGCTTGCCGGATTTCGGTGCTGCGGCGGCGGGCGCAGCCTTCGGCTGTTCTGGCGCAGCAGCGGGCGGCGCCTCGGCGGGACGCTTGACCTCGTCACCGCGGCCCTGCTCGCCGAGATCGGCGGATGCGTCGCGCGCCTTCGCGTCCTCGGCCATCTCAGGCTCGGAACGAACAATGCGTGCAGCCTGATCCCGTGCTGCGGCCATAGCCGAGGCTCCCCACCAAAAACTCGATGCCCGCGATGGCGGAATAAGGGCCGTGCGGCGCATCGTCACCCCTAGGGATACCATTGACCGAACGGTTCGGTCAATCTACATTCCCATCGGATAGATTATAAGGCTTCGATTCTTCCCTTTCCCGTTCTGGGTTGAGTTCTTTCCCGAGAAGCTAAATCAATGGTTGCAGCGCCCCGCCCCTCCCTCCAGCCCATCGGCGAGGAGGAATCCTCGAAACGCCGCCAGATCCTGGACGGCGCCCGTAAGGTGTTCCTGGAGCTCGGCTTTGACGGCGCCAGCATGGGCGAGATCGCGCGTGCCGCCGGCGTCTCCAAGGGCACGCTCTACGTGTATTTCCCCGACAAGGCCGGGCTGTTCGCGGCGATCGTCGAGGAGGAAAAGCTCGAACAGGGCAAGGTCGCCTTCAACTTCGATCCGGCCCGCGACGTCGACACCACCCTCCCCGAATTCGGCCGCGCCTATGTCGCGCTGCTGTGCCGCCCAGGCGGCGGCTCGGCGATCCGCACCGTGATGGCGATCGCCGAGCGGATGCCCGAGCTCGGCAGCCGGTTCTACACCCATGTGATCGCCCACACCGTCGACCGCTTCGCCGCCTATCTCGAGGCGCGCGCCGCGCTCGGCGAGCTCGTGATCGACGACACCCAGCTCGCGGCCTGGCAATTCATGCAGATGTGTCAGGC
This sequence comes from Bradyrhizobium sp. USDA 4461, assembly GCF_054055655.1. NCBI lineage: Bacteria > Pseudomonadati > Pseudomonadota > Alphaproteobacteria > Hyphomicrobiales > Nitrobacteraceae > Bradyrhizobium > Bradyrhizobium sp. USDA 4461. Next base: position 4,917,830 of record NZ_JBSRXM010000001.1, on the reverse strand, counting down.
GACGTTGTTCCAGGCTTTCATCTTCCAGGCCAATCCGTCGCCCTCGCCGGAGCGGATCGCGACCGTGGTCGACAGCGCGACGCGGGTGTTCTTTGCGGCGTACCGGCCGAAGGCCGGGTGAGGTCGACGCTTTTTTCGCGGACCAGCGTACTCTTCGTCCCGTCATGCTGAGGTGCTCGCGTAGCGAGCCTCGAAGCATGCGCGGCCCGGCTGGTGGCCGTCGCGCTTCGAGACGGCCGCTGTGCGGCCTCCTCAGCATGACGGACTGAGAATTTAAAGCGAGCAGCCTCCCCCACGCCGTCGTCCAGGATGATGCTGAATACATTCACACTCTCAGCATGACGGTGATGGACGTCGGCTCCTTAGACCGCCACGGGGGATTGTTCTCCGGCCGTCGATGTGCACGATCAATAACTCCGGCACGACGAGACCATCGACCATGAGCGACCTCACCATCCGGCATATGCGCCCCGACGAGATCGCGCTTGCGATCGACTGGGCCGCGGCGGAGGGATGGAATCCCGGTCTCGCCGATGCGCCCTGCTTCGCTGCCGAAGACCCGCAGGGCTTCTTGATCGGCGAGCTCGACGGCAAGCCGGCCGCGGTGATCTCCTGCGTCAATTACGGCGCGCGGTTTTCCTTTCTCGGCTTTTACATCGTGCGTCCGGATCTGCGCGGCCGCGGCCATGGCCTGAAGATCTGGAACGCGGCCGTCGCGCATGCGCGCCCGCGCGTGATCGGGCTCGACGGCGTGGCGGCGCAGCAGGCGAACTACCGGAAGTCGGGCTTCACGCTCGCCTACGCCAATGTGCGCTACGGCGGCAGCGTCGCCGCACCGCCCGCGCCGAGCGCGAACATCGTCGCGCTGACCGATCTGCCCATGGCGCTGATCGAGGCCGACGACGCCACGGTGTTTCCGGCACCGCGCCCGGCCTTCCTGCGCGCCTGGATCAATACGCCGGGACATATTGGACGCGCGCTGATGCGCGACGGCGCTCTCGCCGGCTGGGGCGTGATCCGCCCGTGCCGCAGCGGCTGCAAGATCGGTTCGCTGGTCGCCGACGACCGCGCCGGCGCCGAGGCCATTGTCTCTGCATTGCTGGCGAGCGCGGGCGGCGGCGACATCTTCCTCGATGTCCCCGCGGTCAATCGCGACGCCGTTGCGCTGGCGCAAGGCCTCGGGCTGTCACCGGTGTTCGAGACCGCACGGATGTACACCGGCGCGATACCACCGTTACGGATCGGTCGCGTGTTCGGCGTCACCACGTTCGAGCTCGGCTAGCGCCGCCGTTCTGATCCCGCCATCTCTAGTTCGCCGCGGCGTTGACCTGCGGCGCGGCGAAATTGTCCTGCTCCAGCTCCTCGGGCAGTCCGGCGAAGCGGCGCAGCGCCTTCGCCATCTTCACCCGCCCGGCGACGCCGGTGATGATGACGTCGACCATCACGAACGACGAGTGGAAGTGGCCGTTGCCCTTGAGCTGCTCGACCTTGACGCCGGCTTTGGCGAGCGCGTCGCCATAGGCATCCCCCTCGTCGCGCAGCGGATCGAACTCCGCGGTGGCGATGAATGCCGGCGGCAGGCCTTCGAGCTTGCCGCGCAGCGGCGCGACACGCGGATCGGTACGGTCGGCCGGCGAGCAGTACAGGTCCCAGAACCAGAACATCAGGCCGCGGGTCAGGAAATAGCCGGCCGCGTTGTCGATGTAGGACTGCCGGTCGAAGGAGGAGTCGGTGACCGGGCAGATCAGCAGCTGGCCCGCGATCTCCGGCCCGCCGCGATCGCGCGCCAGCTGGCAGGTGACGGCCGCGATGTTGCCGCCGGCACTCCAGCCCGCGACCAGCACGGGCCCTGCCCTGCCGCCGAGTTCGGCGGTGTGGGCCGCGATCCAGCGCGTCGCCGCATAGCCGTCCTCCGCCGCGGCCGGGAAGCGATGCTCCGGCGCGTGGCGATAACCGACGCTGACGATGATCATGCCGGTGCGCCGGCACAGATCGCGGCAGAACGGATCGTCCGACAGCTCGTCGCCGAGCACCCAGCCACCGCCGTGGAAATACACCACGATCGGATGCGGCCCCGGCGTCGCCGGCCGGTACAGTTTGTAGGGCAGCGGACCGTCCGCGCCCTGCAGCATGCCGGTGCCGACCTCGCCGACCGGCCGGCCGAACGGACGGCCCTTGTTGAACTCGGCGAGGAAGTCGCGCGCGCCCTGCGCGCCCATCGTCTCGATCGGCGGCAGGTTCATCTCCGCCAGCATGCCGAGCACCAGCTGCACATCCGGCTGCAGCCGCACCACCTCGCCATCATTGCATTGCTCGGCAACGCCAGGACCCGTGAGCCTGAAGCCGAGCATGCCGCGCCCGACCACCTCGTTGCAGATGCTGCGATACGGACCGACGCCGCCGGTGTAAGGCATCACGCCCTGCGGCTTGCCGGGCACGTTGGCGCCCGTGTACCAGGTGTTGGCGAGCCGGTGCAGCGTCAGCATCGCGCAGTCGGCCATGTGGCGTTCCCAGCCGGCCTGCGCGGTTTCGGTCGCCTCCATCGCGGTGAAGCCGGCGTCGCGCAGCGCCGCGATCCGCTCGACCACCCAGTCGACATGCTGCTCGATCGAAACCGCCATGTTCGACAGCACCGACGGGCTGCCGGGACCGGTGATCATGAACAGGTTGGGAAAACCCGCGACGGTGACGCCGAGATAGGTCTGCGGTCCATGCGCCCAGACATCGGACAGCGACTTGCCGCCGCGGCCGGAGATCGGATGCACCGCCATGATCGCGCCGGTCATCGCGTCGAAGCCGGTGGCGAACACGATGATATCGACATCGAAGCTGCGCTTGTCGGTCGAGATGCCGCCGGCGGTGATCGCCTTGATCGGCTCCTGCCGCAGATTGACCAGCGTGACGTTCGGACGGTTGTAGGTCGCGTAATAGTTGGTATCGAGGCAGGGACGCTTGGCGCCGAACGGATGATCGTGCGGCGCCAGCGCGGCGGCGGTCTCCGGATCCTTGACCACGGCGCCAATCTTCTCGCGGATCAGATCGGCCACCAGTTTGTTGCCGTCGACATCGACCGCCTGGTCGGCCCAGAGCTGGGTCAGGATGTGGACGAGATCGCCCGCCGCCCACGCCTTCTCGAACCGCTCGCGGCGCTCGGCTTCGCTCAATTGCCAGCTCACCACGGTCTGCTGCGGATAGGGCACGCCGGCCATCGACCAGCGCGCCTGCTCGCGATAGGCGGCGCGGTCGGTTTCGAAATAGGTCTTGCGATCCTCCGGCGCCGGGCCGTTGCCGGCAGGCAGGGCGAAGTTCGGCGTGCGCTGGAACACGGTGAGCTGCGCGGCCTGCTCGGCGATCAACGGGATCGACTGGATGCCCGACGATCCGGTGCCGATCACGGCGACGCGCTTGCCCTTGAGATCGACACCCTGGTGCGGCCAGCGGCCGGTGAAATAGATCTCGCCCTTGAAATCCTTGACGCCGTCGATCTCCGGCGGCTTCGGCGACGACAGGCAGCCGGTCGCCATGATGTAGTAGCGGCACGAGACGTTGGCGCCGTTATTGGTCGAGATCAGCCAGCGCGACGTCGCATCATCCCAGGTCGCCTGCGTGACCTTGGTGCCGAAGCGGATATCGCGGCGCAGATCGTAGCGATCGGCGACGAAGCCGAGATAGCGCAGGATCTCCGGCTGGGTCGCGTATTTCTCCGACCAGGTCCAGGCCTGATCGAGCTCGGGATCGAAGGTGTAGCTGTAGTCGATGGTCTGGATGTCGCAGCGCGCCCCCGGATATCGGTTCCAGTACCAGGTGCCGCCGACGTCGCCGCCTTCTTCGAGCGCCACCGCTGAGAAGCCCGCCTTGCGCAACCGATGCAGCAGATAGAGACCGGCGAAACCGGCACCGACCACCGCGACGTCGACCTGCTGCGTGGTTCCGCTCTGCGTTGAGTCCGAAGCGCGTGCTGCAACTGCTGCGTCTGGCATGCAATCCTCCCGGTTGTTTTGATTTGACGGAAGGCTAGCCCTGACCTTTCGGTTTGTCATCACGACAAACGCAATCTGAGGTCGCCGCAATTGTGACGTGCGCGCCCTGGAGCAGGATGCGCAGCGTGTGGACGCAAGTGGTGCGGTTCATGTTGCGGCAACGCATGTCAAAGTCGCGCGCTCGACTTCAGACCCGTCACCCTGAAGAGGCCGCGCAGCGGCCGTCTCGAAGGGTGGGCGGCCCCGACTGCAGCATCGGGGGCCGTGCATCCTTCGAGACGCGCGCAAGAGCGCGCTCCTCAGAGGGTGTGATTTTTTTGGGGTTTCAGCGAGCATTATAGCCGAAAGCCGGCGCGGTGTGATTCTCTGGCGATGATGGATTCGCGGGAGGTGATGTTGGCTGCCGATGAGTTGTTTGGGGACCTGCCGGAGCAGGCGAAGCCACCAGTCGAAGCGGGCTTGCCCGGCGCTCCGCGGCTGCGTGAGCCCCAGCGCGACCAGATTGCGCTGCGAGCGGTTGATATTGAGAGCCTGATCGGGGAAGACCATCCGGTGCGGCTGATCTGGTCTTATGTCGAAGAGCTTGATCTGAGTGAGTTGGAGGACCGGATCAAGGCTCGCGGCGATCGTCCCGGTCACCCCGCGACCTCGCCCCGGCTTTTGCTGGCGCTGTGGCTCTATGCCGCCAGCGAAGGCGTTGGCAGCGCGCGGGCGTTGGAGCGGCTGTGCGAGAGCCACGATGCCTATCGCTGGCTGTGCGGCGGGGTGTCGGTGAACTATCACCTGCTGGCAGACTTCCGGGTCGGCAACGCCGATCTGCTTGACCGACTGCTCAGTGAGCATCTGGCAGCGTTGGCAAAGGCCGGTCTCGTCGATCTGGAGACCTTGGCGCAGGATGGCATGCGGGTCCGGGCCAGCGCCGGGGCCGCCTCGTTCCGGCGCGAGGCGACGCTGGATAAGCATTTGGCGCAGGCTGAGGCCGTGGTGGAAGACCTCAAGCGCGAGGTCGACACACGCTCGGACGCCAGCAATAAGCGTGCCCGGGCAGCCAAGGAGCGGGCCGCGCGGGAACGCAGCGCGCGGGTGAAGGCGGCGCAGACGGCGCTCGCCGAGATCAAGCAGCAGCGCAAGGAGCGCGAAGAAAGTCGCGGCAACGGCAAGACGCCGAAGGAGCCGCGGGCCTCCACGACGGACGCCTATGCACGGGTCATGAAGATGGCGAACGGCGGCTTCCGCCCCGCCTACAACGTGCAGGTGACGAGCGTGGCCGGCGAGCAGATCGTCGTCGACACCAGAATTTGCAACATCGGATCCGATCGCGGCCTGATGCGTCCCATGCTGGAGCGGCAGCGTGCGCGGCCCGGAGGGTTGCCCAAGGACCATCTCGTCGATGGCGGCTTTGGCAGTGCCGAGGACATCGAATGGGCCTATGCCGAGGGCATCGATATCTTTTGTCCGCCCACTCAATCCAAGCACGGTACCGATCCCTATCTACCGCGGCGCGGCGACGGTCCGGGGGTGTTGGCCTGGCGTGCGCGAATGGCGAGCGAAGAGGGCAAGGCCCGATACAGGTCCCGGTCGATCTGCGAGTGCATCCATGCCCGCTGGCGCAATTGGGACCTGCGGCAATTGACCGTGCGCGGCATCGAAAAGGTCCGTGCCGTCGTGCTCTGGTACGCCCTCGTCAACAACATCCTGCAAGGCAACCGCCTCTCCAGAGCCTAAACAACGGGTCATCGCCGAACTCGAACTCAAACCTGCCAATTGCTGCGACGAACAGCCGCCAAAAACTCCGCAGGAGCCGAATCCGTCACAAGCTCTCAGGATGACGGATTCGCAGTCGTGTTTTATATCGACCGCATCAGACCGCCATCGACGCGGATGTTCTGGCCGGTGATGTAGCCGGCGCCGTCGGACACGAGAAAGCTGATGGTCGCGGCGATCTCCTCGGCCTTGCCGTAACGCTTCATCGGCACGCTGTCGCGGCGCGCGTCGGTGGCCGGCAGGCTGTCGATCCAGCCCGGCAGCACATTGTTCATGCGGACATTGTCGGCGGCGTAGCTGTCGGTGAACAGTTTTGTGAACGCGGCGAGCCCGGCGCGGAACACCGCCGAGGTCGGAAACATCGCGCTCGGCTCGAACGCCCAGGCGGTCGAGATGTTGACGATCGCGCCCGATTTCTGCGCCTGCATGTGCAGTGCGACCAGCCGCGTCGGGCGGATCACGTTCATCAGGTAGACGTCGAGGCCGGTGTGCCACTGCTCGTCGGTCAATTCGAGCACGCCGGCACGCGGGCCGTGGCCGGCGCTGTTGACCAGCGCATCGATGCGGCCCCAGCGCGCCATCACCCCGTCGACGGCGCGCTTCAGATCCTCGTTCGAGCGGTTCGAGCCGGTGAAGCCGAGGCCGCCGAGCTCGGCCGCCAGGGCTTCGCCCTTGCCCGACGACGACAGGATCGCAACGTGAAAGCCATCGGCCGCGAGCTTGCGCGCCGCCGCCGCGCCCATGCCGCTGCCGCCTGCGGTGACGAGTGCGACCTTCGCTGCTGCCATGACTTGATATCCCTGTTGATGATCGATCAGACGGCTGGCCGGCGTGATTGCCTGAGCGGCGCGGACGTCAGGCCGGCGCGCCGTTCTTGAGCAGCTTCGCCACCGCCGCAACCAGCTCGTCGGGCGAGAACGGCTTGTTCAGCAGCACGCTGTCGGGCACGCCCCTGGTCGGCCACTCGTCGCCGCCGCCGCCGGTGATGTAGAGCACCGGGAACGACGGATCGATTTCGCGGGCGCCGCGCGCGACGCGCCAGCCGTCGAGCCGGCCGAGCAGGCGGATGTCGGTGACCAGTGCGGAGTATTTGGTGCGGAACGCCTTGAGCAGCGTCAATGCTTCTTCGCCCGAACCCGCGATCGCCGGCTCGTAGCCGCCGTCCTTCAGGGCGTCCTCTACCATCATCTGAAGATCACGATCGTCTTCGATGACGAGAATGATCGGCGCGTCTTGCAAAGCTATCCCCCGGAAATCAGCCGGGAGCGCCCCCGGCTTCGAAGCATATGCAACATAAAAGTGGCCACCGTTTGCACGGTGTCACCCAGTACAAATACGGGTATCAGACGCGTCCTATTCGTCGGCGAATTCGTCTTCTTCGTTGACCCCCGCTTTACCCCGCGGAGCCGGCTTTCTGCCGCCAAGCGATCCTGTGACATAAGGTTCGCGCGTTGCATAGGGGTTACGGCCGCCGGCGCGTGCCGCGACCTCTTCGCCGGAGACGGCGGCAGGCTGGCAGATCAGGCGCCGGCTGGCCCGGCGCATCAGATCCACATGGATGTGGTCGTAGTGATAGACGTTGGAACCCGGCGCCAGCACCGTGGTGAATTGCTGGCAGGCGGCGGCCTGCACATCGCGCAGGAAGCCCTGCTCTTCCGGCAATCCCTTCCAGCCATCCTTCACCGAGATGCGGCGGCCATCGGCGAGCGTGAAGGCTGCGATATCGAGCGCATTGCCGAACGCGTGCTCGGAAATATGCGCGTGCGAATTGCCGTTCATGCCGCGGCAGGAATAGGCCGAGATCTGCTTGATCTCGACCACGCGCGCGCCGAACCAGCGCTGCGCCGCCGGCTGCACGGAATCGGCGAGCCAGCGCTCGAGCACCGAGACGATCGGGCACGCCAGCGTCGCCGCCGGCTTCACCGCGACTGGGCCGACCGTCCCCACCGGATTGCCGCTCGGCGGACCGAGCCGCGGCGGCGGTGCGTCCAGAGGCTGCTGGGAATACGGCGCCGGTGAATAAGGCGCGGCCGCACCCTCACGCTGAGGATTGCGCGGCAGGCCCGGATAATAAGGTCGCTCGCCGCTCGCTTCGGGTGAGCCGTCCGGCGGCAGGTCGATCTCGCCCTGCTGCGGCGGAACGCCGGGCGCGGACAGCGAGACCGGTCCATTGGACTGGCTGCCATAGTTCGGCTGGCCGACGGCCTGATCGGAATACGGCGCCTGCGCGGGCGTCTGGGGCTGACGATTGATCGGCCAGCGCGGCTGGTTGCCGACCGACGCCGGCGGACGCAGGCTGTCGTCGGCAAATCCGTAAGCCGAGCTGGCTTCACCGAGCGCTGCGACCTTGAGCGGGAACTCGGCACCGCAGACGCCGGGGCCCGTGATCGGATCGATGCGGACCAGATCTGGTCCTTCCTTGACCGCGCCCGATTTCAGGCATGCGGCCTCGGCCTCGGCCCGCCACGGTTCGCGCTCGGCGGTTTGGAACAGACCGCGGCCACAACCAGCAAGCGACACAAGGACCAGGGAGCCGACGAGATACAAACGAACTCCACGCGTCATGGCGCGGAGGTTCTGCGAATTTGATTAAAGACTCTTCAACGCGATTCGACTGATTGGTTTGAGGCGTTCTTAACCATGCGCTGGAACCTGGAAGGGCAGCGCGCTTCCGAGTTGCGCTTGACGTGTGACCGAGCGACTGCGCTCGCGACTGAGCGAGGTGATCCATCCTTGCTTCGCGCTCATCGAGATTCTCATCGTGATTGAGAATGCCCCAGGCGTTTCGACATCCCGCATCCGCCCCATCGAATCAACTCCAGATCGTATTGATGAACGGCGTAATCGTATTTGTGGCTGATCGGATCGAATGCGGGAGCAGCGACGCAACCCCATTCGCGCCGCCCGCGAATATATTTGCGGGCGCTTCAACGTCTTGATTCGGCGCCTGTTTGAGCCGCGCACCGCAATGCGGCATCGCTCGGGAACTTGGGGCCGGACAGCAGCGCTGACTTTTTCACTCGGAAACCCCTTGCTAGCTTCGGCGTTAATGCGGGCAGCGTTGTGAACCGAGGGAGTTTCCCAATGGACTTCGCGAGTCCTCTGCTGAGCAAGCTGAGCATTGTGGCCGCGTACATCGCGTTAGCCTTCGTCGGCGCCATCATTCTCGGCGTGTTCTAGACCAAACGACAGGCAATGAGTTCAGCGCCCGGCGGAGGCACGCCGGGCGCTTTGCTTTCAAGGACAACCTCCGTTGTCCAAACCGTCACCCCCGCGCAAAGGCTTCGCCTTTGTCGCTGGAGGAGCGCGCATCGCGCGCGTCTCGAAGGGTCGACGGCGACGATTTTGCAGCTCGGCCGTCGATCCTTCGAGACGGCGCTGCGCGCCTCCTCAGGATGACGGGTCAGGCAGAGCGCCGTGCCGATCTCAAAACTTCGAGGAGCTCGATCCGGCAATCACACGCGCCCGCGAATGCGAGACGCGCACTCAATCGGCGCCGGTGCAGTAGAAGCGGCCGATCGCGCAGGCCTCGACCCGCATGCTGACCGCGCCTTTCAATTCGACCGTCCCGTAGCGGATGCGGCGGCTGTCTTCGCTATAGATGCGGCCGTTCCAGCGCATCCTGACGGCGCAGTGATCTCGGTCACCGTGGCAGGCCAGCCGCCTGCGCCGTCAACGTGATGCAGGTCACTGAACAGGCTCCCGAGGCCGCGTAGCGTCCGGGTCCATCGCTGCACCCCGCCCAAATGCCAGGGAGATTTCAGATGAAGAAGCTCGTTGCGATCGCCGCGCTGCTGATGGCCACCACCGCGGCGCATGCCGGCGGCACCGGCATCACCTTCGAGATCGATGGCCAGCGCGTCCATGTCGAGGCGCCGCGCAATTGCAGCGCGCTGTCCTGCATCCGCGTCTCCGCGCCGGGCTATAGCGGCACGATCGGCGGCATCAGCAAGAATCTCGGCTCGAAATCCGATGATGATGACGATGTCGCGTCGTCAAACACACCGCCCCCGGCGCCGCCGCCCGCTCCCGCACCGGTTCAGGCCGCCGCACCGCGGCCGCAGCCAGCCACTGCCGCCGTCCCGCCGCCTCCTGCGCCCCCGGCGGCACCGGCCAATGTTGCGACCGCGGCCCCGACACCGGTCGACGCGGCCCCCGTTGCGCCCGCACCGGCCCCGGTCGCCGCACAGCCTGCACTGCCTCCGCAAACCGCGCCAGTTGCCGCCGCACCGGCACCGGCGACCGGACCGATCGGCGTCTGGGCCACCGAGGAGAACAAGGGCAATGTCCGCGTCGAAGCCTGCGGCGCCAATCTCTGCGGCTATTCGGAGAAGAGCAACGAGCGCATCCTGATCAACATGAAGCCCGACGGCAGCAAATGGAGCGGCCGCATCCACGATCCCGACTCCGGCCGCAACTACGACTCGACGATCGCGATGAAGGGCCCGAATGCGATGCGCGTGCAGGGCTGCGCCTTCGGCGGCATGTTCTGCGACGGCCAGACCTGGAAGCGAGTCAGCTAGGGTTTCGATCTCTGAGATCGACCCGCTTGGCATAACTCATCACAACTGTCGTCCCTGGAAAGCAGGAACCATAATCACGAATGGGCATTGTTGCGCGATGCTGGAACGACGAGTCTTGTTCATCACATCCGCCGCAGGGTATGGGTCCCTGCTTTCGCAGGGACGACACCGAGTATGCTGCGTGGCGGTGCCCAGTTGATTGTCATCCGGTGGTCGCTTCATGCGGATCGCCGGACGCGCTATAAGCGTCGCACGGTTGATTTGAACCTGCGGGCGGCTTGCGATGGCAATGATGGCTCTTGAACTCGGTCTCCGCGGCGCGGTGGTCGCGCTGTTCCTGGTGGCTTGCGCGGTGCTGTTGCTGCGCTACGCGGCAGTGCATCGCGCCGCGAACCTCGGCGCAAGCATGGGCGTGGCCGGCGCGGCCTACGCGATCAGCACCGCACCGTTTTTTCCCGCATCGACATTCGGCTGGAGCTCGCCAATCGTCGCCTTCGCGATGGGCTCGCCGGTGATTTTCTGGCTGTGGGCGCGCACGATGTTCGACGAGCGCTTTACCCTGCGCCCCTGGCATGCGGCCGCGTGGACGATCCTCGCCGTTCTTGGCGTCGTGAGCCACAATTGCTGGACGATCTGGCCTGATCTCGCGCGGAGCTGCGGCCGGGGGCTGGCACTGGCGACGATCGTCTTCGCCGTGCTGGGGATCACGCAAATCAGCAAGGGATGGCGGATCGCCGCGACAACGGCACGCGGCCGGATGTTGATCGCACTGGTGATCGGCATCGGCCTCCAGATGACCCTTGCGGCCGTGGCCGGGCTCGCCGCGATTCCGACCCGGTCCATCGGACTGAGCGGAGCACTCGGCCTTGCCGCATTCGCGCTGCTGTCGATCTGGACGATGCTGTTCGATCCGCCGGAGAACCAGCCGGCCGTCGCCGGACCGGATTCCGGCGGTCAAGCCAGCCGAGTGTCTGCATCGCTCGCGCCGGCCGACCTGCCGGCTCCGGACCGTGCCCTGCTCCACCGTCTCAAGCACCTCATGACGACCGAGCGGGCCTACCGACAGGAAGGGCTGACCATCGGCCTCCTGGCCGTCAGGCTTGGCATGCCGGAATACCGGTTGCGGACGCTGATCAATGACGGGCTCGGCCACCGCAACTTCAACGCCTTCGTCAACCGTTACCGGCTCGACGAGGCCAAGGCAGCGCTCGGCGACCCCGATCAGGCCGAGGTGCCGGTGCTGACGATCGCGCTCGATGCCGGGTTCCAGTCGCTGGCGCCGTTCAACCGCGCCTTCAAGGCGGACACCGGACTGACGCCGACCGAGTATCGGCGACAGGCGATGGCCACGCAAAAGGCTGCGAACGAGGTGGCAATCACCCGTTCGAGCTGAGAATTTGCTCCTCGATTTCGAAATTCGATGAGCCGGCGCCGATGCAATCTGCCTGATTGTGCCGATGCGGGCGCTGGTCGCGCCCTGAGATGGCAAGCGGAGTGCAACGACCGATGAAGAGTTTCCTCACTGCGGCCAGGCTGCTGGTCCTCGACCTGGCATCGACCCTTGTCTTTCTCGGTCTGTTCCTGCTCACACACAACACCGCGCTCGCGGTCGGCGTCGGCATCGCCTTCGGCGTCGCGCGGATCGGCATCCAGATCGTGCGCGGAAAGCGGATCGACACCATGGAATGGCTCAGCCTGTTCCTGGTGGTCACCGCCGGCACCGCGACCCTGCTCACGAATGACCCGCGCTTCGTGCTGTTCAAGCCGAGCGTGATCTACGCGATCGTCGGCGTCGTGATGCTGAAGCCGGGCTGGCTCAACCGCTATCTGCCCGAGATCGCGCGGACGGTCGTGCCCGATGTCGCCATCAAGGTCGGCTATGCCTGGGCGGCGTTGATGTTCGTCTCCGCCGCCGTCAACGCCTTCGTCGCGCTGACCTGCGCCATCACGACATGGGCCGTCGTGATGCCGATCTTCGGCATCGTCAGCAAGATCGTGGTGTTCGTCGGCGGCTTTGCCGCGATGCGCCTCACCGCGCGGCGCCGCATCCGCGCCATGCCCGAGGCCCAGCGTGCGGCCGTGCTCGCGCTGGAGGGCGGTCCGGCGCCGTTGGCCACAGCGCAGGGGTTACCGTCCGCGAGTGGTTCATGAAACAAACCGGCGCGCGACGAAACCATTTTGCCATGGCGACGAAGAATTGGCGAAACCAAGCCCCCCTAGTGATGGCTTCGACAACGCGCTGCTTCGGCGCGATCACCGCAAGGGGGACATCATGGCTTTCATCGCTTCCGCATTTCGTCACGGCAAACTGCTGGCCGCCACCGCGTTCACGCTCGGTCTGTTGACCTCGGCATCCTATGCCTACACCGACGAGCAGCAGCAGATGTGCACCGGCGATGCGATGCGGCTGTGCAGCTCGGAAATCCCCGACGTCGATCGCGTCACCGCCTGCATGGTCCGCCAGCGCGCGCTGCTCAGCGACGGCTGCAAGGCGGTGTTCCACTACGTGCCGCCGGCAACGGCTCCGCAGCCCGCAAGCTATGCGCCCGCGGCCAAGCCGACGAAACCGCTCAACATCGCCCCTCACAAGCGCGGCTGACAAAACCCCGACGGCGACCAAGCACCGCGCTTCCGGCAACGGGGGCGCGGTGCTTGCTTGTATCCGCGGGCCATGACAACAAGGCAGGACCGTTCATTCGGCATTCAGCCTGACGCGGCTCAATTGCCGGTCCCCAATGCCTCCCGGGAATCGATGGTGATGCGCGGCACCTTGCTCTTTGCGCTCCTGCTTGGAGCCGGCGTCACGATGGGTTGGCATGCAACGGCCAATGCCGCGCCGGACCTGACGCAGCTCGCGCAAGCGCAGACTGCGCCCTCGCCGGCCCCGGCGCCGGGCGCGACACCGGCGGCGCCTGCAACATCGACGGCTGCAACACCTGCGCCCGCGGCCCCGGCCGCGGCGCCCGAGCCGATCGGCAACGTCGCGACGCTGACCGGAACCGCCACGGTGACGCGCAACAACACCACGACGCCGCTGCAGATCCGCGACGACATCTTTGCCAATGACGACGTCGCGACAGCGGCGACCTCCTCGCTCGGCATCACCTTCAACGACGGCACCACGTTCAACCTGCGCGCCAACGCCAGGATCACGATCGACAATTATGTCTACGAGGATGGCGGCCAGCAGAACAGCGCGCTGTTCAACGTCGCCAGGGGAACGGCGGCCTTCGTCGCCGCCGCGGTCGCCAAGACCGGCAACATGAAGATCGCGACGCCGACCGCAACGCTTGGCATCCGCGGCACCACCGGCCTCGTCGAAGTGCCGGAAGGCGCCACCGCGACCAGCAACAATGTCGGCATCAAGCTCTATCCCGACGCCGACGGGCATGTCGGCCGCATCGAGGTCAATGATCGCAGCGGCGCCTCGCTCGGCGTGCTGACGCGCGGCGCGAGCGGCTTTGCGATTCGTCCAGGCAGCGGCGGCGCGCGCTTTGCGGCGGTGCCGCTCACGATCTCCCCGCAACAGGTCGCGCGCGACCAAGGCTTTGTGCGCGCGGTGCATTCGGCGCAGACGCTGGGCCGTCAGGTTGTCACCGAGCAGCGCGACTTCCGCCGCGCCAATCCGGATTTCCGCAGGACCAATCCGACGGCGCCCTATCCGAACCGCGGCCAGCCGGTGCAGCCGAACCCGCAACGCCAGAACGGCCTGCCGGGCCAGAACCGCAACGCCCCGCAGCAGCCGGGTCAGCAGCAGAACCGCCCGGGCCAGTTGCCGCAGCCCGGCCAGCAAAACCGTCCCGGCCAGCCGCAGCAACCGGGCACGCCCGGTCGGCAGGGGTCGCAACAGCCGGGCCCGCAACAGCAAGGCGGCGCACAGCACGCGCTGCCCGGCCAGCCCGGCGGCACCACCTTGCCGCACGCACCCGGTTTGCAGACGCCGGCCGGACAACAGCCCGCGGGACAGCAACAGCCTGCACGACAGGGCGGCGCGACGCAGCCCGGCGGACAGCAGCCGGCACGTCAAGGCGGTCTGCAGCCCGGACGCACGCCAGCGCCAGGCGGCGTGCGCCAGCCGGGACAACCAGCGGCTCAACCCGGCGTGCCGCGACAGGGCACGGCGGAGCCGGTGCCCCAGGCACCCGGCGAGGTGCGGCCCCGCATCCAGCAGGCCGCACCGGGCGCGCGTCCCGGCATGCAGCGGCCCGTCGTGCAGGTACGCCCCGGCTTGACGCAACGGCGCGCACCGCCGCCGCGCGCGGCCAAGCCGCCGCCCAGGGATAAGCGACATTACTGAGCGATCGCGTCGATAAACGAATGTGGCGCCGATCGACGAACAGCGGCAGGTCAGCCCCGCCTGGTGATCACCGCCTCCAGATATTCGCTTGGAATGACCAGCGTCCCGTCCTTGGCGACATTGAACTGATCCATCAGGGCGAACATGTCGGTGGCGAGCAATTGCTGCTTGACCGTGTCGATCGCGCCGAAGGCCTTCAGCACCGGACCGTAATAGGTGCGGAAGATCTCGAGGAAATGCTCCCGCGACCTGTAGCGGAAGTTGAAGTGCCTGCGCTTGGCATCGACCGCCGCCTGCGGGCCGAACAGCATGCCGAGATGCGCCTCGGTGCCCCACAGGGCGGGAGACTTCACGCCCGGGGCCGGCGGCACATATTTGCCGATGGTCCTGAACACCTGGCCGATGAACCCTTCCGGCGTCCAGTTCGCAAGGCCGATCTTGCCACTGACGCGGCAGACCCGGCGCAGTTCATTGGCGGCCTGCTGCTGATCGGCGGCGAACATGACGCCGAAGGTCGACAACACGACGTCGAAGCTTGCATCGGCAAACGGCAGCTTCTCCGCATCCGCTTCCTGGAAGGTGACGGGCAGACGCTCCGCCGCCGCCCGCTCGCGCCCGCGCTCGAGCAGCGCGCCGACATAGTCGGTCGAGACCACATCGGCAAAGCGCCGCGCCGCGGCCAGCGTCGCGTTGCCGTTGCCGGCGGCGACGTCGAGCACCATCTGATTGCTGCGCAGGTCGACGGCCTCGCAGAGCGTCTCGCCGACGATCTGAAGCGTGGTGCCGACGATCGCGTAGTCCCCCGAACTCCAGGTGGCCTGCTGGCGCGCCTTGACCGCGGCGAGATCGACGACGGGCATTTCGGCTTGAACGTTCATTGTGCATCTCCTTTGAAAATGTCGTGCGGCTCACGGCTTCACCGAAAATCCGCGACCTGCGTTGGAAAGCATCGTGTCAGTGCAATGACTTCAAGGTGCTGCGAGCTAGGTGCGATAGCCGAGAAGGACCGGGATGCTGGATGCGGCGACAACGGTCCAATCCGAGCGATGCCTGCAGCCACGCTTGCTCCGCTCAGACCAAACGGCCTGCTGCGCCAGGGTTGGACTGTTTTTCCGAACGACAGGCTGCTCTGCTCGCGTGAACACGGGTGAGGACAAACCCGCGATCATCAGCCCGAGCACTGCGCTTCGAATGATCGGCCGGGCGCAGCTTTTGCCTGCGGCCTTCGACCTTCGGCCGCCGGGCTCGCGCGGCATCAAACGGTCGGCTTGCCGTTCGCGATGTTCGAGCATGCCTGCGACCGATCGATTGACGAGCCGGCGGATGCGCAAGAGCAGGAAGGAAAAATGCTTTCGCACCGGACTAGAAATGGACTCCATGAATGAAATCGACATCATCGTTTCCTTGATCGAAGTGTGATGGCGCCCCGGATCGTGCTTCGGCCGAGATGCACCATGCGACGCCCGCGCGGGCGTCATTCGGCTGCAATGGGCGGTTCGACCGGATCGCCACGCACCACGACGGTTGCCGCGACCTTGTAGAATTCCTCGCCCGGCATGCCGACGCAGCGCGCATGGTCCCGGATCGAGTCGCCGTCGCGCGCCTCGTAGATGCAGAATGTGCCGATGCGACCATCTGCCTCATGCACCACATAGCTGCGGATCCAGCGGACACGGTCCGGCATCTGCTCGTCGCCGATCCTGGCGGACGTAGCGCCGGCGCGCTCGAGCTCGCTCATGTCTGTCCAGGCGCTCGGACGGCGAATGACATAGAGTTCCATCGAAATCTCCCTCGGTTGGGACGGTTGAACAGCAGGCGGCGGTGATCGCGGCCATGCTCAGCTATAGGCGCGGTCAACGCCAACTGTCCTTACCGCGGGCTGATCATTGTCTGATCTTTGCCTGAACCTTTTCCGGAAACCCCGGACCTATACACATGGCATTCTCATTTGGACTGTTCGAGCTTGATGAAGCTGGACGCGTGCTGCTGTGCGCGCGTCAAGAGGTCGCTTTGCAGCCACGTGTGTTCGACCTGCTGGTCTATCTCGTTCGACACCGCGACCGCGTCATCTCCAAGGACGAACTCCTCGACGCCGTGTGGCCCGATGTAACGGTCACCGACAACTCGCTGCAGCGTGCGGTGAGTTCGTTGCGCGCCGCGCTGCGCAAAGGTGGCATGGACGGCGCGATCCGGAACCTGCCGGGCAAAGGCTATCGGTTCTTCGTCGAGTCCGAGATCAGGCCGCCGGAACGCATCGACCACGCGGGCGCCGATGCCGCCGTCGGTGCAATCGGTGCAATCGGCCTTGCCCGCCGCGCAGCCGCCGGACAAATGTGGCTGCAAGCCGCAACCCTGTTCGCGAGCGCAGATGAAAACGGCGGGCTGAACGCCGACGATTTGCACAATTGGGCGCTTGCCCTGCAATGCCTCGGCAAGACCACGGCCGCCATTCCGATTCTGGTTCGCGCGGTCGCCGCGCGCAGCGAGGCCGGCGACGCTGCCGGCGCCGCGGTCGACGCGATCGCGCTCTCGGGCCTGCATTTCGAGAGCGGTCAGGCCGCGATCGGAAAGGGCTGGCTTGCGCGCGCCGAAGATTGGGCCTCGCGGATCGACGATCCTGCAACGACGGCCCTGCTGCTATGGATGAAGTCGAAACTGGCTGCGTTCGACGGCGAGCCGGAACAGGCGCTCGCATTGGCCGACGCGGCCTATTCGTCGGTCAAATACAAGGACGCGCTCAACATCGAGGCGCTGAGCCTGGCCTATCGCGGCTTCTATCGGCTCTGTCTCGGCGACACGCATGGCGGACTTGCCGATCAGGATCATGCTGCGGCCGTTGCGCTGTCCAGCACCAATTTGGACCCGATCATGGGCGGCAGCCTCTACTGCAACATACTCTGGGCAGCCCGGATGTTCGGAGATTGGGCACGGGCCGACCAGTGGACACGGAGCTACCAGAATTTCTGCTCGGGCAGCGGCATGGAACTGACGGGTTCATGCCAGCTGCACCGCTCCGAGGTGCTCGGCATCCGGGGCTCGCTCGACGAGGCGCTGGCGCGCATCCAGGACGCGCTCGCGCGGCTGACCAGCGATGCGCCGTGGTCGATGGGCGATGCCAATCGGGTGCTGGGCGATATCCTGGCTGCGATCGGTGACGATGACGCAGCACTTGAAGCCTATGACCGGGCCTACACGCTGGGCTGGTGTCCGGAGCCGGGCCGCGCCATGCTGCTGCTCGCAAGAGGCGAAGCCGAAGCCGCCTATGCAAGCCTCGAACGGAGCTTGATCGGCAAGACCTGGTGGACATTGCAACGCCGGGGAATCCTGCTCGCGCATCTGGCGCTGGTTGCCGCACACACCAATCGGAGCGGTCGGGCGAAGGCATTGATCTGCGAGCTTTCGGGAAATCCCGATCGCTGGCCGATGCCCTCGATCCGCGCACTCACCAACGAAGCGCAGGCGATCCTCGCGCTGTCCCGGCAGGATCATGAAGCGGCGATGCGGCATCTGCATCTCGCCCGCCAATTGTGGTCGAGCATTGAGGGGCGAGTTCAGATCGTACGGCTGAGATTGCAGATTTCCAGGCTCCAGCTCGAGCGTGGCGACACGCGCGGCGCCATGGCCGAGGTTCATGCGGCGCGGCTTCTGGCCGGTGAACTGGGCTCGCCCCGGCGGGTTGCCGACTGCGTGGCCTTGCAGCGTGACATTGACGCCTGGCGGCCAACCGCACGACGTCAGATGTGCGGCTGATCACGCCGCGCGGCGCAGCCAGTCGCGCACGCGCTCGATCAGGTTCTTGCGCGGGGTCGGTTGGACGGCGGTGACAGCCGGCGCGATCGTGCGCGCGGATGGCGGCAGCGCTTCGGGTGCCGCCGGCTCCACGACAGGCTCGGGCTCGACTGCCTTGCCGGCCTCGGCAGCGGTGTGCGCGGGCGCCATGACCGGCTGATCCGATGCGGCATCCGCCGCCGGCATCTCCACCAGATGGGACGTATCCGCCGTGACCGGCAGCTCTGCAGCCGCTTCGGCGTCCACGGGCGCTTGCGCGGCAACATCGGCGACGGCAGGCGTCTCGCCGGCCTCGGGCACGTCAACGATCGGCTCGTCGGCGCCAAGGCGTGCGCGGCGGCGCTCGGCAGCCGCAAGCCGCAGGCGCGCGCGCCGTTCGCGCTCGGCGTTTGCCGCGGCCTGCAAGGCGATCGGACCGACATTTTCCAGGAACACGCGCTCATAGCCGCGCGACAGGCGATCGAGCGCGTCGTCGAGCGGCAGCCAGTCCACCTCCCTGACGTCGCTCATCAACGCGCGCACCGGCTTGCCGCCGGCATCCATGCGCCAGTAGTGCACCACCTTGGAGCGCCCACCTGAATCATAGACCAGCGTGCCGAGGAATTCATGCACGTCGACGGCATGACCGGTTTCCTCCAGCACCTCGCGCTCGGCCGCGGCGCGCGCGGTCTCACCGTCGTCGAGCTTGCCCTTCGGCAACACCCATTCATTGCGCTTGCGCAGGCGCACGACGGCGAAGCGCGGCGGCGACTCCCGCCGCAGCACAATGCCTCCCGCCGCCAGAACAGGCGTCCGCGCCATCTCGTGTCCATCAGGTTTGCGATTTAGGATCGTCGCACGACGATCCCGGACATTCTAAAGCATGATCTCGAAAAGTGGAAATCGGTTTTCATGCTCAAACATTGAGCCGATGCGCGCGTGCGATCAGATTGCGGGCTTGCGCAACAAAGGTTCGCCGCATTTGATCCGCGTTCCTTCCGCGACATTGTCGCAGAACTCGAAATGATCCGGCGCCAGCACGATGATGGTCGAGCCGTGCTCGAACCAGCCGAGCTCATCACCCTTCTTCACATGCACGTCACAGGGGAAATCCACCGGGCCGCGCGACTGCGCGTTCAGCGTGACGTCGAGGAAGTGCAGGCGGAGGCTGGCCACCAGGATCGCCGCCACCGGAACCAGCGTCAGTGCCTCGCCGGTCGGCAGCTTTCCGCGCAACACCGCGCGTTCGTTCTTGCAGAACAGCCGCTCGATCCGCTTCAGCGCGATCGGATTGACGTTCCAGACGTCGCCATGAATGAATGTCACCTTGTCGATCGCGAGGTCATAGGGCGCGTGGAAGCGGTGATACATGCTGGACGTCAGCCGCAGCGTGACGAAGCGGCCGTTTTTGTGCTGCTCCACCAATGCGGGATCGCCGAGCAGGTCGAGCAGCGAATAGGGCGCGCCCTTGACCTGGAACAACTGCCCGTCCTCGATCCGGCCATGCGCGCCGATGATCGCGTCCGACGGGCTCGCGATGATGGCGGGATCGGCCGCCGCCGGGCGCAGGCCGGGCTTGAGCTCGCGGGTGAAGCAATCGTGCAGGCTCCTGAACTCGGTCTTCTTCGCCTCCGACAGATCGAGGTCGGAGAACAGCTTCCAGCAGGCGATCGAGGCGTCGCGCACCAGGGGGTTCTCGAGCTTGGAGAACCAGCCCATGAAACGGGTCAGCGCCGCCCGCGGAATCCGGTTGGTGAGCAGGAAATTGAGGTCTTCCTGCTGGGTGAATGCCGAGATCAGGCCCTTGACTGTCATGAATCTGTTAGGTGCCGAGGCTAGCGCTTCTGTCATGGAAACATCCCTTCCGATTCTCTCGCTGTCCGCCGCCGCGCTTGCCGGCGCCGCCGCAGCTTTCCCCAAAATCCAGGCCCGCCTCGCGCTGTCGCGGGCCAAGCACCGCTCCCTGACCGGACATTCCAAAATGTCCAAGATGGTCGCGCGCATGGTGCCGCACTACGAATTCGACATCGACGCGTTCTTCTGCTCCGACGGAGCGCCGAAGGACATCGCGATGCAGCGACAGGACGGCTTCTTCCGCCTCGCCGGCCTCTACCAGGACCGCTACTCGAAGGGCCGCGCGCTTACCGCAGAGGTGACCGAGCGGATCTCCGACCTGCAATTCACCGAAACCTACCGGGTGCCGTTCCAGTATAGCCGCCTGGTGCGCGAGCATCTCGGCACCTCGGCCTTCGTGCAGGCCTCCAGCGGCGTCACCGTGACCGACGTCGACGGCAATGTGGCCTACGACCTGACCGGCTCCTACGGCGTCAACATCTTCGGCAACGACTTCTACAAGGAGTGCATCGCCGAGGGTGAGAAGCGGGCGCAGGGGCTCGGCCCGGTGCTCGGCCCCTACCATCCGATCATTGCCGACAATGTGAAGCGGCTGTGCGAGCTCTCCGGCCTCGACGAGGTCTCGTTCCACATGTCCGGCACCGAGGCGGTGATGCAGGCGGTGAGGCTTGCGCGCTACCACACCAGGCGGACCCATCTGGTTCGCTTCGCCGGCAGCTATCACGGCTGGTGGGGCGAGGTGCAGCCCGGCGTCGGCAATCCGGTGTCGCCGCACGAGACCTACACGCTCGCCGACATGTCGGAGAAGACCCTGCATGTGCTGCGCACCCGCAAGGATATCGCCTGCGTGCTGGTCAATCCGTTGCAGGCGCTGCATCCGAACTCCAACGCGCCCGGCGATTCCGCGCTGGTCGATTCCTCGCGCTCCTCCAAATACGACCGCGCCGCCTACACCGATTGGCTGAAAAAGCTGCGCGAAGTCTGCACCGAGCGCGGCATCGTGCTGATCTTCGACGAGGTGTTCGTCGGCTTCCGCCTCGCCGCCGGCGGCGCCCAGGACTATTTCGGCGTCAAGGCCGACATGGCGACCTACGGCAAGAGCCTGGCCGGCGGATTGCCGATCGGCGTGGTCTGCGGCCGCAAGGACCTGATGCGGCGCTTCCGCGACGACCGTCCGGCCGACATCTGCTTTGCCCGCGGCACCTTCAACTCGCATCCCTATGTGATGACGGCGATGGACGAATTCCTGAGCCGGCTCGCCAGCCCGAACTTCCGCTCGATCTACAACGGGCTCGACGAGACCTGGAACGGCCGCGCCAAGGCGCTCAACGACCGCCTCACGGCCGCAGGCCTGCCGGTTCGCGTCGGCAACATCTCGTCGATCTGGACCGTCTATTACACCGAGCCGTCCCGCTACAACTGGATGCTGCAATACTATCTGCGCGCCGAGGGGCTGGCGCTGAGCTGGGTCGGCACCGGCCGCCTGATCTTCACCCTGAACTACACCGACGCCGATTTCGCCGAGGTTGCCAACCGTTTCGTCGCCGCGTCCGAAAAGATGAAGCGCGACGGCTGGTGGTGGCACAAGGAAGGTCTCACCAACAAGACCATCAAGCGGCAGATCCTCAAGGAGATGGTCGCCGTGAGGCTTGGGCGCTGAGCATACTGCGCCTTTCAGGCCGTTCCGCACTGTGCCGGCCAGAAAACGCAGAACAACCCCATGCAAAGTAGCCCCGTCGCCCGGATGGAGCGAAGCGAAATCCGGGATCAGTCGCGGAGACGGTGAGAGTTGCCCCGGATTGCGCTGCGCTCCATCCGGGCTACAAGCTGAGGCCACCCAGTCTGCTTTCGTTGACATTGTTAGCACCGTCATTCCGGGATGGTCCGAAGGACCAGACCACAGATGCGCACTGCGCATCGGGGAATCTCGAGATCCCGCGTTCGATGCTGCGCATCGCCCCGGAATGACGATGCTCTTAAGACCGAGATGCCCGGGACAAGCCCGGGCATGACGCAAGTTTGCTGACGCTGGGAGCAACGATCAGGCGTGCTTGACGTGCTTCTCGAGACCCGGATCGATCAGCTCGCCCTTCATCAGGAACAGCGGCGCCTTGTGATAGAGCTTCAGGTCGTTGAACGGGTCGGTGACGATCTTGGTCATCCAGACGAGGCCGGTCTCGACGTCGCGGATGAAGAACAGATGGATGGTGCGGAACAACAGGCCGCCGATGCCGACCACGAGCCAGATCTTGGCGACCTGACGGGTGAAGTCGCCCATCGTGACCCAGGGCTTGAACAGGCCGAACAGGGTCGGATCGAAGTACAGCACCATCGGCGATAGCGCCCAGATCGCCATCAGCACGACCTTGCGCTGCAGATTGTAGCCGACCTTGATGTCTTCCTTGTGCTCGTGGGTCGCCTGGTTGACGTGGTCATAGCCTTTCGGCTCGAAGAAGAAGTGACCGGCCTGGCGCGAGGTCATCGAGACCAGCCAGCCGACCAGCGCCGACACGACCGGATCGAAGAACAGCATCACATAGGCGAACAGGAAGCTCAGCGCGCTGACGAAGTGCAGGCTCTGGTTGATCCGGCTGTGATGGTAGAAGCGATGGTCATCCCAACGCTGGGTACGCAGCTCTTGCAGGAAGTTCTTGATCATTGGTTCCCCCAACATCTTTCGGGACAGGATTTACAGGGATTCGATGTATCGCGTGTGACATCATCATAATGACATATGACAATGCGGAGCGACGCCTTGACGCAACCGGAGCAGGGTTTCGCCTCATCCCGGCGAAATTTGCGGGATAAGGCGGAGAGGATCGTAGCCTCCCGGTTTTGCGGCGCACTGTGCGACCTCATCCGGGAGGACCGGCGGGCCGGGCCCGCCTGCCGCTCAGGCGGCCTTGGCGACGTCCGCCTTGCGGAAGCGGACCAGCGAGAAATGGCCGAGCGGCGGGATCAGGCGGCGCTCCGCGAGCTCCATGCCGCGCGCGCCGGCCAGCCACTTGGTGTAGCGCGACCAGGCGAATTCGGCGGTCCGGAACCCGAGCGGGCGCACCACCGGCTGCAGCTTCTGCTCGATGAAGCGGCGGACGCCGGCATCGGCGCTGACGCGGGTCAGGATGATCAATTCGCCGCCCGGACGAACCACGCGGGCGAATTCGTCGAGCGCGGCTTCCGGGTTCGGCACCGCCGACAGCACGTACTGCGCCATCACCACGTCGAACGAATTCTCGGGGAATTCGAGCTTCTCGGCGTCCATCACCGCGAGGCCCTCGACATTCTTCAGGCCCTGCCCGGCAACCCGCTTCCGGGCCTTCTCGAGCATGGCTTCCGAGATGTCGGTGCCGAAGATGCGCACGTTCGGGCTATAGAGCGGCAGCGAGATGCCGGTGCCGACGCCGACCTCGAGCACGCGGCCGCCGATCTTGTTGGTGGCCTGGATCGCAGCCTGCCGGCCCTTGCTGAACACGCCGCCGAACACGAGGTCGTAGATCGGCGCCCAGCGGTCGTAGGCCTGCTCGACCGTCTCGCGGTCGAAGTCCATGGAACGGTCGGCGCCCAGCTTGATGATTTCAGCCATAGAGAGTCTCTCGTCTTTCGTTCGATTGAGCTGTTAATTCGGAACCGCACTGCGGCCGGCGACGCGGCGTGCGGGCCGCGGCGCGCGGCTCGGCTGCAACGTGGCCAGATTGCCGATGAACTGACGCGCACTGTTTTCCCAGGAACGCTCCAACGCGAAATTGCGGCAGTCGGCGCGCGACATGTTCAGCGCGCGCAGGCAGGCGGCGCGCAGATCGTTGTCGATCGCGCCGATCGGATGGTTGGCAATCACGTCTTTCGGGCCGGTGACCGGGAACGCCGCCACCGGCGTGCCGCAGGCCAGCGCCTCGAGCTGCACGACGCCGAAGGTGTCGGTCAGGCTGGGAAACACGAAGACGTCGGCAGCGGCGAGGTGCGAGGTCAGGTCCTGGCCCTTCTTCTCGCCGAGGAAAATCGCGTCGGGATGTTTCTGTTGCAGGGCCGCCCGTTGCGGCCCGTCGCCGACCACGACCTTGGAGCCCGGCAGGTCGAGCGACAGGAAGGCGTCGAGATTCTTCTCCACCGCGACGCGGCCCATCGTCATGAAGATCGGCCGCGGCAGGTCGAGCAGCGCCGGCTGGTCGGGATTGAAGATCCTGGTGTCGACGCCGCGGGTCCAGAAGCCGAGCCGGCGGAAGCCGCGCTCGGCAAGCTCTGAGCGCAGCGAGTCGGTCGCGACCATCGTCATCGAGCCGGCGGCATGGAAGTGCCGCAGCACCGCGTAGCCGACGCTGTCCGGAATGCCGGTGCGCACGGAAACATATTCCGGAAAGCGCGTTGTGTAGGATGTGGTGAAGGCGAGCTTGTTGCGCCGGCAATAGCCGCGCACCGACCAGCCGATCGGTCCTTCGGTGGCGATGTGGATCGCCTCGGGCGCGGCCTCCTCGATCCGGCGCGCGATCTCGCGGCGGTTCGGCAGCGCCATTCGCAGGCCGGGATATGTCGGCACGCCGACCGAGCGGAAGCCGTCGGGAGTGAGGAATTCGATCTCGGCGCCGAGCGTCTCGGCGCTGCGCGCAAGCGACGTCAGCGTCCGGACCACGCCGTTGACTTGCGGATGCCAGGCATCGGTCGCAACGAGTATGCGCATTGCAGGAGATCCAAATCGTTAATCTTGATTCTGCTCGCACGACGTTCTGACATGGATGTTTCAAACGTATGACGTCATCGAAATGTTAGGTTGTTTTTCCCGGTGGGCCGCCGGTTTTTCGTGTAAGATGACAATCAGATGTCAGAGCAGAGTGAAAATCCCGGTACGGTGCGCCGCAGGCTCAGACGGCGAAACTCGTCGCTCCTGATCCTCGCGACCGGGATGCTCGTGTTCGCGATCGCCGCCGGCACGCTGTACTACGCGCTGCGTCCGGTGACGCTGTCGATCGCGGTCGGCCCGACCGGCAGTGAGGACGTCAAGCTGGTCCAGGGCTTCGCCCAGGCGTTTGCGCATGGCGGCAGCTCGGTGCGGCTGAAGCCGGTGACCACGCAGGGCGCGGCCGAAAGCATCGCGCTGTTCACTGCGAACAAGGTCGACCTCGCGGTGGTGCGCGGCGATCTCGATCTGCCGGCGAGCGCCGAGTCGGTTGCGATCCTGCGCAAGAATGTCGTCGTGCTGTGGGCGCCCGCGGGGGCGAAGGGCAAGCGGCGGTCCGCGAAGATCAAGACCATCGACGATCTCGCCGGCCACAAGGTCGGCGTGGTCGGCAGCACCCAGGCCAACGTCACGCTGCTGCGCGTGATCCTGAGCGAGTCCGGCGTCAATCCCGACAAGGTCACGATCAGCCAGTTCGCCGTCAACAAGGTCGCCGACCTCGCACGCGATCCGTCGCTCGACGCCTACATGACCGTCGGCCCGCTCGACAGCAAGGTGACGGCGGAAGCGATCGCGGCGACGGCGGCCGCGCGCGGCGAACCGGTGTTCCTCCCGATCGACGTCTCGGAAGCGATCGCGCAGAAGCATCCGCGCTATGAGTCCGAGGAGATCGCCGGCAGCATCTTCTCGTCGTCGCCGGCACGGCCCGAGGACAAGGTCGAGACCGTCGGCGTCAATCACCTCATCATCGCGCAGCACGCGCTGGAGGAATCGACCGTCGGCGCGCTCGACCGGCAATTGTTCACGCAGCGGCTCCAGGTCGCGCGCGACCTGCCGGCGGCCGCCAAGATCGAGAAGCCGGACACCGACAAGGACGCAGCACTTCCGGCGCATCAGGGCGCCGCGGCCTATATCGACGGCACCGAGCGTACCTTCCTGGAGAAATACTCCGATTACATCTGGGGCGGCATCCTGCTGATCTCCGGCCTCGGTTCGGCCGGCGCCTGGCTGCGACACTACATGAAGCGCAACGAACGCGAGCACTACATCGTCCATCGCGACAATCTGCTGAAACTGATCTCGCGGGTGCGCGGCGCCGAGACAGTGGAGGAGCTCGCGGCGATGCAGGGCGACGCGGACGCGCTGCTGCGCGAGGCGCTCGATTGCTACGACGACGGCGCGATCGAGGAAGGCGACCTCTCGGTGATCGGGCTGACGCTCGAGCAATTCCACCACGCCGTCTCCGATCGCCGCGCGGTGATCAACAGCGAGAAGCCGGGCCTGCCGCGGATGCGCGCCGGCTAGGCGCGCGCACGCCGATTGCACCGAGAGCAATGTGTACCGAGAGCAATGTTTGGATTGCGCCTGGATGCGCGCGTGGCCATGTATGAGTACGACCACAACGCCGCGCGCGACACCATGATCACGTCCATCACCGCCGACCTGCCCGCGCCCTTCGTGCTCGCGATCGCGCTGGCCGGCGTCTTCCTGATCGCCTTCATGAAGGGCGCATTCGGCGGCGGCTTTGCCATCGTCGGCATCCCGCTGCTGTCGCTGGCGATGGATCCGATCGCGGCGGGCGCGCTGCTGGCGCCGCTGTTCGTCGTCATGGACATCACCGCGCTGCGGTTCTGGCGGCCCAACACCTGGTCGCGCGTCGACCTCGCGATGCTGCTGCCGGCGCTCGTGATCGGCATCGGCCTCGGCTATTTCGTGCTGCGCGACCTCGACCGGCACGCGGTCGAGATCGTGATGGGCGCGGTGACGCTGGTGTTCGCCGCGCTGTGGTTCATCGGCGGCGGCGAGATCAAGCCGCGTCCGCGCTCGACGATCAAGGCGACGTTCGCCGGCCTCTCCTCCGGCGTCACCACGATGGTGGCGCATTCGGGCGGGCCGCCGCTTGCGATCTATCTATTGCCGCTCGGCATGTCGAAGGCGCTCTATGCCGGCACCACCAGCCTGTTCTTCACGGTCGGCAACTTGCTTAAGGCAGGTCCCTGGCTCGTGCTCGGCACTCCGTCACGCAGCCTGTGGCTGCTGATGGCGCTCTGCGTGCCGGCGGTGCCGGTCGGCGTCTGGGCCGGATGGCGGCTGCACGAACGCCTCGACCAGCGCGCGCTGTACCGGACCTGCTACGCCATTCTGGTGATCACCGCGGCCAAGCTGCTGTGGGACGGGCTAGCCGGATACGTCCACCCCTGAGCGGTCGCGCCGCGTGCCGGCAACCCGCTTTTAACCCTGCGACGAAACACGGACGAAACAAAACCCTAACGGCACGAAACCATTTTGGCGATTTGGTGCAAACGTCCTGAAACGCCTCCCCTGTACTGCTTTGATCCAACGACGCGCCGGAACTGGCGCGCAGGGCGCAAACAACAGGGGTCGACAATGTTCAATTCCGTCAAGCTGAACGCACGTCTCGCTGCCGCCGCCTTCGGTGCGCTGGCGATTGGATCAGTCGCTTTCGCGAACTCCGCCGCGGCTGCGCCGCTGCCGATGTTTCCCTTCATCCTGACGCCGCCGACCGAGGCCGTGCAGCCGCCGGTGCAGTCGATGCCGCAGGCGCAGGAAGAAGACCGCTCCGTCGAACTGCCCGCCCGGCTGCGTCGCCAGGTCGTCGCCTATCCGACGCGCGAGGCGCCCGGCACCATCATCATCGACACCCCGCACACTTATCTCTATCTCGTGCTCGGAGGCGGCCAGGCGATGCGCTACGGCATCGGCGTCGGCCGCGACGGCTTCACCTGGTCGGGCACCCAGACCATCACCAAGAAGGCGGAGTGGCCGGATTGGACCCCGCCGCCGGAAATGATCGCCCGCCAGCCCTATTTGCCGCGCCACATGGCCGGCGGCCCCGGCAACCCGCTCGGCGCCCGCGCCATGTATCTCGGCGGCACCGTGTACCGCATCCACGGCACCAACGCGCCGGAGACGATCGGCACCCACGTCTCCTCCGGCTGCCTGCGGCTCACCAATGAGGACGTCAGCGACCTCTATTCGCGGGTCAGCGTCGGCACCAAGGTGATCGTGCTGCCGATGACCGACCGCCGCGCCGACCTCGGTTCGGCCGTCCGCTAACAAGACCGACTTCCCCAAGCCCCCTCCAAGGGCTCAGGCAACGGCTCCGGCACCCCACCGGGGCCGTTGCCGCGTTCACAATCGTTAACGTCCAGGTGACCCGGACATTCGGGCTGCTTCCGCCCCTGAAGCAGCTTGATCCCGCCACACTGGCGCCCTCGTCGGCGGGCCTGTACAACCCGTCAAAATTGATTTTCATCCGGGGGAATGATGCGTCTACCGATGCATCCGAGAACGATCGCACTCGGCATCACCGTCGTGCTGATCTCGTTCGCAATCAGTCTCAAGGCCATGGACTGGCTCGCGCCGAGCGCCACCCTGCAGAAGCCGCAGCTCGCCGAGCTGCCGCCGCTGCCGCAGGCGCCGCGGTCCTCGACGATCGTGGCGCAGGTCTCGGTCGCGCTGTCGGCGATCCGCGACGCCGCCGAGCGCGGCGCGCCGAAGACGTTCGGCGGCAAGGCCGACAATCCGGTGCAACAGATCCTGCAAAATGCCGACATCGGCTGGACCGCGTCGCGCGGGCCGATCGCGGCCACCGGCGCGCAGGACGTGCTGACGCTGACGACCCCGATCAACGGCACGCTCAAGGTCACCGGCTCGCTGTCGGCGAAGGCGACGGGCGCCGTCAGTAACGCACTCGGCAGCCTGCTCGGCGGCAACGTCGCCAAGCAGATCGGCGCGGTGAACATCAAGAACATCGACGCCAATGCCGACATCAAGGGCAACGTCACCCTGACCGCACGGCCGAAGCTCGGCGCGTCCTGGCGGATCGAGCCGAACCTGCAGGCGCAGGTCAATCTCGGCGACACCAGCCTGTCGGCCGCCGGCGTCCGCATCAACGTGCCGGCCCAGGTCAAGCCGGTGATCGACAAGGCGGTGGCCGACCAGATCTCCGCGGTCGAGGCACGATTGCGCAACGACCCGGTGTTCCAGAACAACGCCCGCGCGCAATGGGCCAAGGCCTGCCGCTCGCTCCCGCTGCAAGGCACCGGCGGCACCGCATCGATGCCGCCGATGTGGCTCGAGCTGCGGCCGATCCGCGCGATCGCGGCGCAGCCCAAGGTCGATGCGTCCTCGATGATCCTGACGATGGGGATCGAGGCCGAGACGCGGATCACCGAAACACAGACCACGCCCAACTGCCCGTTCCCCGACAAGCTCTCGATCGTGCCGCCGATGTCGAGCCAGATCGCGATCGGCCTGCCGGTCGACATGTCCTTCACCACGCTGACGCAGCTGGTCGAGGCGCAGCTGAAGGGCAAGACCTTCCCCGAGGACGGTTCCGGCCCGGTCGACGTCACCGTCAAGAGCGCGAGCATCGCGGCCTCCGGCGACCGGCTTTTGATCTCGCTTCTGGTGCATGCCAAGGAGAAGAAGAGCTTCTTCGGGCTCGGCGCCGAGGCGACCGTGCATATCTGGGGCCGGCCCCGGCTCGACCAGGCGGCGCAGACGCTGCGGCTCGCCGACGTCGAGCTGGCGGTGGAATCCGAGGCGGCGTTCGGCCTGCTCGGCGCCGCCGCGCGCGCGGCGGTCCCGCACATGCAGCAGGCGCTGGCCGACCGGCTGGTCGTCGACCTGAAGCCGTTCGCGGCCAACGCCCAGCGCAAGATCGCCGCCGCCATCGCCGACCTGCAGAAGAACGAGGAAGGCATCCGCGTCGACGCCGACGTCAACAGCATCCGCCTGGCCGACATCGCGTTCGATTCGAAGACGCTGCGGGTGATCGTGGAGACCGACGGCACCATCAAGGCCGCCGTCACCGCATTGCCGGCACTGTAGCCTTGCCCTCTCCGCGCCAGCGGGGCGAGGGCAACAGCTTTCCGCTCATCGAGTAGCGGCAGCCCATATGCCCAAAAAGTCGTCTTTGCGACAGGTTGCCGCACCGGATAGAAGGTGCCCCGTGGAAGCAACCAACGAAAAGTCAGGGAGACAAACTCGATGAAATCGCTCTTGGCCGCAGCGGCGGCCGGCTTCGCGCTCGCGGTCTCCGGCACCGCAGCCAACGCCCAGATCTCCGACGACGTCGTCAAGCTCGGCGTGCTCACCGACATGTCGAGCCTCTATGCCGACGCCACCGGCAAGGGCTCGGTCGCCGCCGTCGAGATGGCGGTCGCCGATTACGGCGGCAAGGTCAAGGGCAAGCCGATCCAGGTCGTGGTGGCCGACCACCAGAACAAGCCCGACGTCGGCGTCGGCATTGCGCGCAACTGGTACGACAACGACAAGGTCGATGCGATCCTCGACGTGCCGACCTCATCGGTCGCGCTGCCGATCTCGGCGCTGACGCGCGAGAAGAACAAGATCCACATCAATTCCGGCGGCGGCTCCTCCGACATCACCGGCACCGCATGCTCGCCCAACACCGTGCACTGGACCTACGACACCTATGCGCTGTCGAACGTCGCGGGCAAGGCGATGGTCAAGCGCGGCGAGGACACCTGGTTCTTCGTCACCGCCGACTATGCCTTCGGCATGGCACTGGAGCGCGATGCCGCCAACGTCGTCAAGGAGAGCGGCGGCAAGGTGCTCGGCGACGTGCGCCATCCGCTCAACTCGTCGGACTTCTCGTCCTTCCTGCTGCAGGCGCAGGCCTCCAAGGCCAAGGTCGTGGCGCTGGCCAATGCCGGCGGCGACACCACCACCGCGCTGAAGCAGGCCGCCGAGTTCGGCCTGGCGCAGGGTGGCCAGAAGCTGATCGCGCTGCTGATGGAAATCACCGACACCCACGCACTGGGCCTGAAGGCGACGCAGGGCCTGATCGTCACCGACGCCTTCTACTGGGACATGAACGACGAGACCCGCGCCTTCTCGAAGCGCTTCAACGAGAAGGTCGGCCACATGCCGACCATGATCCAGGCCGGCCTCTATTCGGCAACCATGCATTACCTGAAGGCGATCGAAGCCATCGGCACCGACGAGGCGCCGAAGGTGATGGAGCAGATGCGCAAGACGCCGATCAACGACTTCTTCGCCAAGAACGGCCATATCCGAATCGACGGCCGCATGGTGCACGACATGTACCTGTTCGAAACCAAGAAGCCCGAGGAATCCAAGGGCGAGTGGGACCTCTACAAGCTGATCGCCACCGTGCCCGGCGACGAAGCCTTCCGCCCGCTCGACAAGGGCGGCTGCCCGCTGGTGAAGTCGAACTGACGCGCGCGCCGCTGCGCTCCCTCTCCCCGTTCTTACCGGGAGAGGGTTGGGGTGAGGGGCTGTCTCCGCGTACACGTCGATAACCGCGCTCGCGGAGGCTCCCCCTCACCCGGAATGCATCTAACGATGCATTCCGACCTCTCCCCGCACGCGGGGCGAGGTGAAGCGGTGCCCGCTGCTCGATCCGGCGCAAGGTCCTCTTCTTGTCCCAGGTGCCGCACCGTCGACGCATTCGATTGCGCACGGCGACCTCAGAAAATCGAGCTTGGAAGATCGATCGATCCACATCCTCTTTCGTTTGGATCGCGCTTCCCCTCAGTCATCCGCTTGTCAGGAGATTGAGACAAGAAGACAACAGCGTCAGCCCTGGTCGGTTCGGGCGCTCGTGGCATCAACCCGATGCCAGGCTGGAGATGGAGACTTGGCCGTGAAGCAGTTTTGTTCGCGACGAAAGATGCATGTTGGAGCGATGCTGCTCGGCGCGACGGCCCTGGCGATCCTGCTGCCGTCGATCGCGTCGGCGCAAACCGGCCCGGCACCTTCAGGCGCCAAACCGTTCCTGACCGTCGACGGCAAGCTGCCGCTGGTGATCGGGCATCGCGGTGTGCCGGGCCTGGTGCCCGAGGAGACCGAAGCCTCGTACGAGCTCGCCGCCGACCTCGGCACCGACTCGCTCGAAGAAGACCTGCATCTGACCAAGGATTGCGTGCTGGTGGCGCGCCACAATCCATGGCTCGGCGACAACACCAACGTTGCCGAAGTGGCGAAGACCAATGCGGACGTCGCCAAACGCAAACGCACGACGCCGGGCGTCCGCGTCAAGGTGAAATGGGTGCAAACCCAGACCAGCGGCCCGGCTGAATATCCCACCGACCTCCTCGATCCGGCCGATCCGAAGTCGGTGCTGAAGGCGCTGATCGTCGACAGCGATGATCACACCAACGACTGGTCGATCACCGATTTCACCATGGCCGAGCTGAGAACCTGGATCGCCGGCACCACCTATGATGCAGCCAACGAGCGGCCGAAACTGTTCAACGGCAAGTTTCCGATCATCAGCTTCCAGGACATCATCGACATCGCCAAGGCCAAGAGCAAGGCGACCGGACGTTCGATCTCGGTCTATCCGGAAACCAAGAACCCGACCTGGAACAATGCCCAGGCGATCGCCAATGGCTGCGGCGCGCCCGGCAGCCGTCCGCTCGAGGACGCCCTGATCAAGATCATCAAGGAGAACGGCCTCAATTCAAAGGACGCGCCGATCATCGTGCAGAGCTTCGAGCCCGGCAGCCTGAAATACATGCGCAGCCACGGACTGGAAACACGGCAGGTCCAGCTGATCGACGGCAACGGCGTCGACTTCAGGACGGGTAAGGTGCTGCTCAACAATATCGCCAATTCCCGCCCCTACGACTGGACGGTTGCGGGCGACAGCCGCACCTTCGATACGATGCTGACGCCGGAAGGCCTCGCCGAGATCAAGACCTATGCCGACGGCATCGGTCCGTGGAAGGCCTATATCGTGCCGTACAAGATCTCGCCCTGGACGGACGAGAGCGCCGACGGCAAGCCGACCAAGGGTTCGACGGCGGACGCCAGGACGCAGGACGCAACCAGCGTGATCGCCGACGCGCACAGGCTCGGCCTGTTCGTGCATGTCTTCACGTTCCGCAACGAGAAGAAATATCTCGCCGCCGACTACCACGGCGATCCGGCCCTTGAATATCTGAAGTTCTTCCGTCTCGGCGTCGACGGGGTGTTCACGGATTTCACCCACACCGGCGTCGCCGCCCGCGCGGCTTACCTGCGCGAGCTCGGCCGGTGAAGCCTGCGCAACAAAAGCGCGCCCGGCATCACCGGGCGCGCTTGTCTTTCACGTCATGCGCTATGCGTCAGTCGGTCGAGTACTTGAACTCGGGCATCGCCTTCAGCTCATCCTTGGTCGCGCTGAACACCGCGTGATCCGGATACCAGGGATTCGGCTTCGAGGACGATGCCGCAGGGGCCGCGCCCGTTGTGGTCGTCGACTTGTTCGTGCTGCCGGTGTTCGCAGCACCGGTATAGGCGACCGGCTCGTTGACGAACTTCACCTTGTCGATCGGCACCGCGACCAGGTGCTCGCCGACACCCAGGAAACCGCCGACGCCGATCACGACCGCCTTAATGGCACCGCCCTTGTCCATCAGGAGATCATTGATCGAGCCGACGCTCTCGTTACTGTCGTTGTAGACGCTAAGGCCGACGACCTTCGACGCGCGCCAGTCACCCTTGTAGGTGTTCGGCGAGGTGGCCGCCGTCGATGCCGGCGGTGACATCTTGTTGTCGGTCTTGTCGGCGGGCGTTTGCGCGACCGCGACGGTCGCAAGCAAAGCCGAGCCGGCAACGCCGGCGATGATTGATTTGATCAACATGGTTGCGCTCTCCTCAGTTCGCACAATCGATGCTGGGAGAACCCGTGATGTCAGCGACCGTTCCTATTGCGCCTGCGCTCAAAAGCCGCTCCGGTATGACGGAACACGGTCACGGTGCAGCATGCACCGGCAACTTTTCGATAGACGGGACGTTGCAGTGCTTGACGAAAGCGATCGCCGCATCTCAACTAGGCTGCGGTTGAGCCTCACGACTGCGCCGGACGCGCAGTCCCTGATGTGACGATGTTTGGCTCACTAAGTCGTCCCGGCGAACCGCGCGGCATGCACGCGCGCCCGAGCGGGCATCAGCGATCGACATCCGTCGATCCCGCGCGCGCCGGTCGCCGTGCGATCAGAAGCCGCCCCAATAGGGCGGCACGCCATAGAAGCGATGCAGCTCGACTTCCTGCGAGCGATCGCCCCAGTCGAAATCCTTGTCGGCGCGAAACGACGGCGCCCGCTTCAACTCGTCATCCTCGATGTCGAGTTCATAGGCCTCGAACTTCGGGTTATAGTGCAACCGGCCCCACGGCAGCGGAATCAGGTTGGTTCCGATCCCGAGGAAACCGCCGAAGCTCAGCACCGCGTATGACACCTTGCCCGAGATCTTGTCGATCATCAGCCGCTCGATGTGGCCGATCATGTCGCCATTGGCGCGGCGCACCGCGGTCCCCTCAACCCGGTCGCTTGCAATCAGCTGATGCGGCCTTGTCCTGACCTCGACAGCCATTTCACCCTCCTCAACCTGAGCCCTTATCTGAGCCCTTGCCCGAAACTTGGCCCGGACCATGGCCCGGACCTTGGCTTGAAAGAGAAATAACGCGTCGCCGGGCAAACGGGTTCCGGCCCCGATATGACAGCGAGCCTTGCCTTTTTCCGGCTGCCCTGGCCGTCACGCCTCCCGGTCCGAGCCGGTTGGAGTTCGGCCCGGATATCAACGCGTTAGCTTGATGACAGAACGCTAACTTTTCTCCCCGCCGGGGACCTGTTTAACTCGATCGGCTGGGCAAGACTTAGAAACACACTGAAACAAAATTCCTGAGCCGCTTTCCCCGAATCACGGACAAAAGATCGGTATGACCCAGGCTGCGCCCAATATCCTAGTCGTCGAGGACGATCGCGAGACGCGGTCCCTCATCGCAAAATATCTCCGCACCAATTCCTGCCACGTCACGACCGCCTCCGACGGCCGCGAGATGGCCAAGGCGATGACCGATCACCGCGTCGATCTGCTGGTGCTCGATGTCATGCTGCCCGGCGAGGACGGCCTCAGCCTGTGCCGCAAGGTGCGCGCGGAGTCGCAGACGCCGATCATCATGCTGACCGCGCGCGGTGAGGACGTCGACCGCATCCTCGGCCTCGAGATGGGCGCCGACGATTATTTGGCAAAGCCGTTCAACCCGCGCGAGCTGTTGGCGCGGATCAACGCGGTGCTGCGCCGGCAGGCCGCCGCGCGCAACGCCAGCGCGATCGAGGGCGCGACCACGCTGACTTTCCTCGGCTGGCGCATCGACATCCGCTTGCGCGAGCTGCGCAACCCCGACGGCGCGCGCGTCGCCATGACCAGCGCCGAGTTCGACCTGCTGCGGACCTTCTGCGAACGGCCCGGCCGCGTGCTGTCGCGCGACAGCCTGCTCGACCTGACGCAGGGCCGCAGCGCCGGCTCGTTCGAGCGTTCGATCGACGTGCTGGTCAGCCGTATCCGGCGCAAGATCGAGCCCGATCCGCAGGAAGCCACCATGATCAAGACGGTGCGTTCCGGCGGCTATGTGTTCACTCCGAGGGTGGAGGCGGTTGCCGCGACGAGCAACTGACCATGAAGCTGCTGCGCGTGCTGAGTCTGCGGGGGATCGGCGCCCAGATGGCGGCGCTGGTCGTCGTCTCGATCGTCGCGCTGCATCTGATCATCACCGCCACCTTCCTGATCCATCGCCCGGATCGGCCCGATGCGTCGGATCGCTGGCACACCCAACTCGCCGCCGCCGCGCAACTGCTCGGGCATGCTCCGGCATCGGAGCGGCCGCGGCTCCAGGCCGACATCGCCCGCGCATTCCCGCAGCTTGCGGTCGGCGACCTGCCGGCCGACGCCGGCGCGCTCGCCGAGACGGACGCGCCGAGCCTGCACGCGCTGCGCCGGCTCGGGGCCGGCTATCGCGTCTTCTCGCTGCCGCGCGAGGCGGGTTCTGCGCCGCATGACAGCGAGATCCGCCGCGTCGCGATCCGCCTGCCCGACGGCGCGATGTTCGCCGCCAACCTGATGCCGGATCAGCACATGCGGCCGTTCTGGGGCGGTCCGTGGATGATGACGGTGCTGTTCGCCGTCATCAGCGTCACCCTGCTCGGCCTGTGGGCGGCATGGGCGCTGACCGCGCCGCTGTCGTCGTTCGTCAAGGCGGCCGAGACCTTCAGCCTGAACGGCGCCGAAGCTCCGCTGCCCGAGCGCGGGCCAGAGGAGATCCGCTCGCTCGCCAAGGCGCTGAACCGGATGCGCGAGCGGATCACCGCATTGATCGACGACCGCACCAAGATGCTGGCCGCGATCAGCCACGATCTGCGCACGCCGATCACGCGGATGCGACTGCGCGCCGAATTCATCGAGGACGAGACCAATCGCCACCGCATGCTGCGCGACCTCGACCAGATGCGCTCGATGCTGGAATCGGTGCTGTCGTTCCTGCGCAACGACCGCAAGCTCGAGGAGATGACGCTGGTCGACATCGCGAGCACGCTGCACCTCGTCACCGACCAGTTCGTCGACATGGGACACAAGGTCAATTACGAGGGCCCGCAGCACGCGATGGCGACCGCGCGGCCCGCCGATTTGCATCGCTGCATCACCAATCTGGTGGACAATGCTGCGCGCTTCGGCGGCGAGGTGACCGTTCGCCTCGACGTCAGGCCCGACCGCCTCGTCGTCGACATCGAGGACGACGGCCCCGGCATCTCGGATGCGCACAAGTCGACCGTGATGGAGCCTTTCGTGCGCGGCGACCAGGCGCGCAACATGGACGAAGCCGAAGGCTTCGGCCTCGGCCTGTCGATCGCCAACGCCATCGTGCTCGCGCATGGCGGCACGCTGTCGCTGCACGATCGCACTCCGCACGGGCTGGTGGTCCGGATCGAATTGCCGGCGCATCAGCAACCGTTGCAGCCGCCGCAGCGAACCGCAGCCTGATCAGGCGAGGCGAGCAGCGTTCAGGCGGCGAGCGGCGTGAGTTGCGTGTGGTCGTAGATCGCGACCGCCTCGAAGCGGTAATTGCAGGCGCGACAATTCCACAGATAAGACGTGCGGCCTTCGCTGTGCTCGACCCAATCGGGGCGGGCGATCGGCTTGCCGCATTGCGCGCAGGGATTTTCGCGAGGCATATAGCCAATGTCCTGACGGACTGAATCTTGACGATTCATGGCGCATCTCCCGAATGTTGTTTCTTGCGTGCTCTGGAATGGACAGACGTGCTGACTCAACACGCGCGCTGCCTTGCCGAGAAGTGTAAACCTTCGTCGAGTCGTTTGCACGACAAACTGCTGTGGATAGCGTGCGGCATAACGCGATCGGGAAAATCGGAAGAAAAACAATTCTCGGCTGAGTCGATCGAAGCAGACAATTTGAAGCATCCGCCGCGCACGCGCGCCGTCCGCCTCGCCCACATCCGGACAATCACCGACGCAGATCGTCCGCTGATGCGAAGGTTTTGCCACATTCCTGCCCGTTCGCCGTACCAATGAGACCGCAGAACCGACGCGCGTTTGACCCACCCGAGCGTATCAGAGATGAAGACCGTTCAGACCTTCAGCCGCCTTGCCGTCAGCAGCCTTGCTGTCAGCAGCCTTGCCGCCGTTGCGTGGCTTGCGTCCTGCGCCGGCGCGAGTGCGCAATCGCGCGCGCAATACGAGGCGATGGTGGCGGCCGAGGCGCAGGCCAATCTGGTGCCGGAAGAGCTGGTCCATCGCGTCATCGTCCGCGAGAGCAAGTACCAGCCGCATTTGATCGGGCGCGGCGGCGCCATCGGCATGATGCAGATCAAGCTCGCGACCGCCCGCGGGGTCGGCTACACCGGTACCGCCGAAGGTCTGCGCGACGCCGCGACCAACCTCCGATACGGCGTCAGATACCTCGCCGGCGCCTATCGTGCCGCCAACGGCGATTTCGATCGAGCCGTGCGTTATTTCGCGGGCGGGTATTACTATGTCGCAAAGCGGCAGCGCGGCGGTCACCTCAAAGAGGCGATGCATGGCGCCGCCGGTGCACCGCCGAAGGAGCTCGCGAAGCAGGATCAGGTGACGGCCGATACCGCCGAGCCGAGGCCGGAACAGGCCGAAAAGTAAGCCTGTCGCGGCGCTGACGCGCTTGGCGCGGCTGCGGGCCCTCCCCGCGGCGAGATCACGCGTTCCTACGGCTGTAACCTCGTGTGAGGAGCTGCGGCACCACGGCGCGCCCGCTCGTGGCATACAAGTTGACACAGAGGCCCATCCGCCTACATTAGAGCCGTTCCGAGGGGTGCTCCGAAGGAGGAGCTGAGATACCGCAAGCTTGGGCGTCGCCGTCAGGCGATCAGTTCGGGACCGCGGTGACCCTTTGAACCTGATCCGGGTCATGCCGGCGAAGGGACAGGGATGTACCAGACGTCAAGACCGCGGGGGGATTCCCCCGTCTCCATCATCGGCGCAGGGATAGCCGGCGCCTGGCATGCGTTGTTGCTCGCAGCGGCCGGACGTGCCGTCACCCTGCATGAGCGCAGTGACGCTGGGATGACGGACTCCACAAGCCATTGGGCCGGCGGCATGCTGGCGCCGTGGTGCGAAGCGGAGGCCTCCGAGCCGGTGATCTCGCGGCTTGGCATCCGCTCGCTCGATTTGTGGCGCGACCATTTTCCGCAAACCGCGTTCAACGGCTCGCTGGTGGTGGCGCATCCGCGCGACCGCACCGATTTCGAGCGCTTCGCCCGTCTCACCACCGGCTACCGCAGGCTGGACGCGCAGGCCGTGAGTGCGCTCGAGCCGTCGCTCGAGGGCCGCTTCCGCGAGGGACTGTTCTATCCCGAGGAAGGCCATGTCGAGCCGCGCCGCGTGCTGCCGCAGCTCCATGCGGCGATCGCCAAGGCCGGCGGCACCATCAGGTTCGGCAGCGCCGTGGAAGCCGATGATCTCGACGGCCTCGTGATCGACTGCCGCGGGCTTGCCGCGCGCGACCGCGAGCCGAGCCTGCGCGGCGTCAAGGGCGAGATGATCATCATCGAGACGTCCGAGGTCGAGCTGTTGCGCCCGGTGCGGCTGATCCATCCGCGCTGGCCGCTCTACGTGATCCCGCGCGGCGACGGCCGCTTCATGCTGGGCGCGACCTCGATCGAGGCCGAGGATAACGGCGTCAGCGTGCGCTCGGCGCTGGAATTGCTCGGCGCCGCCTATGTGGTGCACCCGGCGTTCGGCGAGGCGCGCATCGTCGAATTCGGCGCCGGGCTCAGGCCCGCCTTCCCGGACAATCTGCCGAAAATCAGGATCGAGCAGGAACGCATCACGGTGAACGGACTCTACCGCCATGGCTTCCTGCTGGCGCCCGCGCTGGCCGAGCTGACGCTCGCCTATCTCGCGCGCGGCGAAATCGACAATGAGGTGATGCAATGCGTGTGATCGTCCAATGCGTGTAATTGTCAACGGCGAGCAGCGGGAGATCAACGCAGCCAGCGTCGACGCGCTCTTGGCCGAGCTCGACTACGAGGGCAGCCATTTCGCGATCGCGCTGAATTACGACGTGGTGCCGAAGAGCCGCTGGGCCGAGACGCGGCTTCAAGCCGGCGACGAGATCGAGATCATCACGCCGCGGCAGGGAGGGTGATGTGACGCGCAATCGCGCCCTTTACTCCGCCGTCATCGCCCGGCTTGACCGGGCGATCCAGTACGCCGCGGCTCCTCGGTTGACGGCAGGGCCTCTGGAATACTGGATCCCCGCATGCGCGGGGATGACGACCACATTTGAGGAGACGCCTCGAACATGGTGAACTTCTACGGCAAATCCTTCCCCTCCCGCTTGCTGATCGGCACGGCGCTGTATCCCTCGCCCGCGATCATGCAGAACGCGATCCGCGCGTCCGGCGCCAGCATCGTCACGGTGTCGCTGCGGCGCGAGGCCGCGGGCGGCAAGACCGGCGATGCGTTCTGGGCGCTGATCCGCGAGCTCGGCGTCACCGTGCTGCCGAACACCGCGGGCTGCCGCAGCGTGCGCGAAGCGGTAACGACTGCAAAGCTGGCGCGCGAATTGTTCGGCACGCCCTGGATCAAGCTCGAGGTGATCGCCGACAACGACACACTGCAGCCCGACGTGGTCGGCCTTGTCGAGGCCGCTACCATCCTGGTCAAGGACGGCTTTGAGGTGTTTCCCTACTGCACCGAAGATTTCTCGGTCGCCTCGCGCCTGGTCGAGGCCGGCTGCAAGGTGGTGATGCCGTGGGCCGCGCCGATCGGAAGTGCAAAAGGCATCACCAACCGCGATGCACTCAAACTGCTGCGCGATCGCCTGCCCGACATCACCCTGGTGGTCGACGCCGGGCTCGGCGCACCTTCGCACGCCGCCGAAGCGCTCGAGCTCGGCTATGACGCCGTGCTGCTCAACACCGCGATCGCAAAAGCCGACGATCCCGTGGCGATGGCCAATGCCTTCCGCTTCGGCGTCGAGGCCGGCCGCACCGCCTACGAAGCCGGGCTGATGCAAGCGCGCGACTTCGCCTCCCCCTCCACCCCTGTCGTTGGGACCCCGTTCTGGCATGCCGTATCCTGATCCATTCTATCCCGTCGTCGACAGCGTCCAATGGGTCGAGCGACTGACAAAACTCGGCGTCGGCACCATCCAGCTGCGCGCGAAAGAGCTCGACGATTCCGGGGCGTTGCAGATCGTCACCGACGCGCTCGTGGTGACCAGGGGCACGGGCACAAAACTCGTCGTCAACGACTACTGGCGCGCGGCGATCGTTGCCGGCGCCGAGCACCTGCATCTCGGCCAGGAAGACCTCGCGGCAGCCGACCTCGCCGAGATCCGCAAAGCCAAGCTCACGCTCGGTATCTCGACCCATGACGATGCCGAGCTCGCCACCGCGCTCGCCGCCAAGCCGGACTATGTCGCGCTCGGCCCGATCTTCTTCACGACGCTGAAATCGATGCGCTTCGCGCCGCAGGGCATTGCGAAGATCACCGAGTGGAAGAAACGGATCGGCGCCATTCCCCTTGTCGCGATCGGCGGCATCAAGTTCGAGCAATCAGCCGAGATCTTCGCCGCCGGCGCCTCGTCGATCGCCGTCGTCAGTGACGTCACCCAGAACGCGGACCCCGACGCGCGGGTGCGGCAATGGCTCGGCCTTAGCGCGGAGGCCGCGTGATGCACACTCTCGTTCCACACCCCCTGCCGTCATCGCCCGGCTTGACCGGGCGATCCAGCACGCCGCGGCTTCACCGTATCCCACCGCGGCCTCTGGAATACTGGATCCCCGCTTTCGCGGGGATGACAGCGGTACTCAACTCGCGCGCAGCGCTGCCAACGAACTAACGGAGAATCCCTCATGAACATCCGCTCCAACCCCGACACCACTCGCCCCGCCGTCACCACAGGCGCGCTGCCCGCCTCGCGCAAGATCTTCGCGACGCCCGCAAGCGCACCCGATCTCCGCGTGCCGCTGCGCGAGATCATCCTGTCGGAAGGCGCCGGCGAGCCCAACCTGCCGGTCTACGACACCTCGGGCCCCTACACCGATCCCGACGTCACGATCGACGTCAATGCCGGCCTGCCGCGCAATCGGCTGGCCTGGGTTAGGGAACGCGGCGGCGTCGAGGAGTATGAGGGCCGCACCATCAAGCCGGAGGACAACGGCAATGTCGGTGCAGCCCACGCCGCCAAGGCGTTCACCGCGCACCACACGCCGCTGCGCGGCCTCGACGGCCACAAGATCACCCAGCTCGAATTCGCCCGCGCCGGCATCATCACCAAGGAGATGATCTACGTCGCCGAACGCGAGAATCTCGGCCGCAAGCAGCAGCTCGAACGCGCCGAGGCAGCCCTTGCCGACGGTGAAAGTTTTGGCGCCGCGGTGCCTGCCTTCATCACGCCGGAATTCGTCCGCGACGAGATCGCGCGCGGCCGCGCCATCATCCCCTCCAACATCAACCATGCCGAGCTCGAGCCGATGATCATCGGCCGCAACTTCCTGACCAAGATCAACGCCAATATCGGCAACTCGGCGGTGACCTCATCAGTGGAGGAGGAGGTCGACAAGATGGTGTGGGCGATCCGCTGGGGCGCCGACACCGTGATGGACCTCTCGACCGGCCGCAACATCCACACCACCCGCGAATGGATTTTGCGCAACTCGCCGGTGCCGATCGGCACCGTTCCGATCTATCAGGCGCTGGAGAAGTGCGACGGCGATCCCGTCAAGCTGACCTGGGAGCTCTACAAGGACACCCTGATCGAGCAGTGCGAACAGGGCGTCGACTATTTCACGATCCATGCCGGCGTGCGCCTCGCCTATATCCACCTCACCGCCAACCGCGTCACCGGCATCGTGTCGCGCGGCGGCTCGATCATGGCGAAGTGGTGCCTCGCGCATCACAAGGAGAGCTTCCTCTACACCCATTTCGACGAGATCTGCGACCTGATGCGGAAATACGATGTCTCGTTCTCGCTCGGCGACGGCCTGCGCCCGGGCTCGATCGCCGACGCCAACGACCGCGCCCAGTTCGCCGAACTGGAGACGCTCGGCGAGTTGACGAAGATCGCGTGGGACAAGGGCTGCCAGGTCATGATCGAGGGCCCCGGCCACGTGCCGATGCACAAGATCAAGATCAACATGGACAAGCAGCTCAAGGAATGCGGCGAGGCGCCGTTCTACACCCTCGGGCCGCTGACCACCGACATCGCGCCGGGCTATGACCACATCACCTCGGGCATCGGTGCCGCGATGATCGGCTGGTTCGGCTGCGCCATGCTCTGCTATGTCACGCCGAAGGAGCATCTCGGCCTGCCCGATCGCAACGACGTCAAGGTCGGCGTCATCACCTACAAGATCGCGGCCCACGCCTCAGACCTCGCCAAGGGCCACCCCGCTGCACAACTCCGCGACGACGCGCTGTCACGTGCTCGCTTCGACTTCCGCTGGCAGGACCAGTTCAACCTCGGCCTCGACCCCGAGACCGCGAAGAACTTCCACGACGAGACCCTGCCGAAGGAAGCCCACAAGGTCGCGCATTTCTGTTCGATGTGCGGCCCGAAATTCTGCTCGATGAAGATCACCCAGGACGTCCGCGACTACGCCGCGACGCTCAACGACCCGACCGGCGTCGGAGCGTCGATGTCAGGCACCATCGAGGACGGCATGGCGACGATGAGCGCCAAGTTCAAGGAGATGGGCGAGAACCTGTATCTCGACGCGGACAAAGTGAAGGAGAGCAATCGGGTGTTGTGAGGCTTCGACCTCACCGCTCGTCATGCCCGGGCCTGACCCGGGCATCCATCTGCGAATGAGAAGCCGGGCGAAAGCCCGGCTTTTTTGTCAATGG
This sequence comes from Bradyrhizobium sp. USDA 4461, assembly GCF_054055655.1. Taxonomy (NCBI): domain Bacteria; kingdom Pseudomonadati; phylum Pseudomonadota; class Alphaproteobacteria; order Hyphomicrobiales; family Nitrobacteraceae; genus Bradyrhizobium; species Bradyrhizobium sp. USDA 4461. The sequence continues at coordinate 4,874,574 of NZ_JBSRXM010000001.1, read as the reverse complement.
AGCCTGGATGCGAAGCGACATCCTGGATTCCTATTCGCCCCACGTACCACTGCAGCATGCAGGCCAAATGCTACCGCGCCTCATCTTGGAACGGTCGCAGACTACAATTCATGCGGTAAAGCTTCCAAGATCTAATCGTAAGAAACGAAAAGGCGAGAAACATCACGAATACAATCGCACCAACGACCTGATTTTCGTAAAGATAGCAAAGGAGCGCTATGCCGAGCGCAGCGAAGCAAGAGCCCACTTGGGATTGCACATAGTCTGCCTGCGTCGGCAAAGGCGTCGTTGGCCTAAGAATGTACTCCGAAAAGGCAAACTTCGAATTCAACCCATCCTGAAATTGCGAAGGCAACACGTCAATGAGCGCGACGTAAGCTGTCTGGAATTTGTAAGCTGACCAGAGGACCGCAATAGTCGTCGCAATTGCCAGAATCGGGACAACAATCATCTTGCTCCGCCTTGCTAACGCTCGTTAGCCGATTTTGGTGTCTCAGCTTCTGGCTGCGACGTCAGTCAGCGACCCGGTCAAGTTAAGCTTGGTGCTGGGCATTGCGACAGAGCTTACTGCGACCGAGTTGCATAAACCACTATGGTAGGCGGGCACGATGGGAGGGCTCTCTCCCCCCCTTGCGGGGGAGAGTTGGAGAGAGGGGTACCACGGACGCCGGCGTATGCCCCTCTCGCTAGCCCGCCCCCGCAAGGGGGGGGAACCCATCTGCCGATGCTTCCCTTACGAACAATGACACTACGCAGACGCGCTAAGCGCTGTCTGCGCGCCGTGCCTCGCCCCCGTGCCAAACTCAATCTCCTGATACCCCTTCTCCGCCACGCCGTTGATGATCCCCAAGAACTTCGGCGTGCCACCGTTGTAGACGAAGTACCGCACCGTCCCCTCTTCATGCCCCGGGACGTTGGAGTTGTAGCCGGTGAACCAGCCCTTGGCTTTGCGCATCAGCATGATCTCGTACATCTTGACGACATGCGCGGTCCAGCGCTCTTGCGCTTCCAGCGTGGCGTCGGCGCGGGTCAGGCCGCGGTCCCACATGTATTGCAGCAGATTGGTGCACCAGTTGACGCCGTTCTCGATGCCGCGCGGGAAGTTCGTCGAAGCCGACGCGCTTTGCGGGCCGGTCGGCATCAAGAGGTTCGGGAAGCCGTGCACGAGCATGCCGAGGAAGGTCGACGGCGCGTGCTTCCATTTGTCGGCGAGCTTCTCGCCGCCGGCGCCGCGGATATCGATCAGGTCGTAGGCGCCGGTGATGGCGTCGAATCCGGTGGCGTAGACGATGATGTCGAAGGCATAGTCGCGCGCCGTGGTGCGCAAACCGGTCTCGGTGACGCGGACCAGCGGCGTCTCGGAGAGGTCGACGAGGTGGACGTTGTCGCGGTTATAGGCCTCGAAATAGCGGGTCTCCAGCGGCAGGCGCTGCACGCCGAAGCCGTGATCCCGCGGGATCAGCTTCTCCGCGACCTTCGGATCGTTGACGCGCTGGCGGATGCGGCCTGCGATGTACTCGGACAATTCCGCATTGGCGGCTTCATCCATGAAAATCTCGCGGAAATTCGCGAGCCAGATGCCGAAGCCGGGCTCGTCGTAGAGCTTGTCCCACAGCTTCAGCCGCTCCTCGCGGCTCACCTCGTAGAAGCCGCGCTTGTCGGGGCCATGGACGAAACTGCCCGGCGTCAGCGCGCAGGCGGCGAAGATCTCGTCGTAGCGGGCGCGGATGTCGGCCATCTCCGCTTCCGAGATCGCAGAGTTGTTGAGCGGCGCGCTCCAGTTCGGCCGGCGCTGGAACACGGTGAGCTGGCCGACCTTGTCGGCGATCTCGCCGATCACCTGAATGCCGGTGGCGCCGGTGCCGATCACGGCGACCTTCTTGCCGGCGAGATCGACCGGCTCGTGCGGCCAATAGTAAGTGTGGAAAGAAAGTCCCTTGAAGTCCTCGATCCCGGGCAACCGCGGCATGGTCGGCGCCGACAGCAGCCCGATCGCGAGCACCACGAAGCGGCAGGTCAGCTCGCGGCCGTCACTGATCCTCAATCGCCAGAGATCGCGCGTCTCGTCGAAGACCATGGTCTCGACCTTGCGGTTGAACTGCATGTGCTGGCGCAGGTCGAACTTGTCGGCGACGTAGTGGAGGTAGCGCAGATTTTCGGGCTGGCCGGAGAAGCGCTCCTTCCAGTGCCATTCGTCGAGCAGCTCGCGCGAGAACGAGAAGCCGTAGGTATAGCTCTCCGAGTCGAAACGGCAGCCGGGATAGCGGTTCCAGTACCAGGTGCCGCCGAGATCGGGCGCGGCTTCCAGCACGGTGGCATCGATGCCGAGATCGGCGAGCCGCTTGATCTGGTAGATGCCCGCGACGCCGGCGCCGACCACGATCACCTCGAAATGGGTTTTCGCCTCTCCCGTCATGGATCGCTCCAATAGTCTTCTTGATCTGTTTGAAGGGATTACAGACCGTTTTGCCTGTGCAGGCAACCGCGACGCGGCGCATGCGACTTGCGTTGAGACGCTGCAAGCGCCACATCGATCCCTGCCTTTCAACGCGCGGGAAATTCGGACGAGCGACATGGACGACAACCTCACCGGCGTCTGGGACGGCAGCTATGTGCAGCCGAGCGGCATGGTCACGTTCCTGGCGACGCTGATCGACGCCGGCGGCGCGCTCGGCGGCAGCGTGACCGAACCTTGCGTCGCGCCGGGCTGCCCGATCAGCACCCACAACGCTTCGCTGTCCGGTCACCGCTCCGGCAGCGCTGTCACGTTCGTCAAGCGCTACGAGCCGGCTGGTTACGGCTATGACACCGTCCACTATGAAGGCGCGGTCAATGCCGACGCGACCGAGATCGACGGTCGCTGGAGCATCCGCGGCACGGCGTTCTCGGGACGGTTCCTGATGGTGCGTGCGACCGGGCCGGCGCAGGCGGTCGCGGCCGAGGACGAGATCAAGGAGCCGGTGCGTTAAAGCGCGATGAGATTTGGTTGAATCGTTATCGCGCTTTAGCTTCTCTGTTTGAGCATGATCTTTTCGGAAAACCGCTTCGCACTTTTCCGGATCATGCTTTGGCATCGCGGCAAGCTTGCAGGATCGATCATGCCCCAGCGCAGCGCCGGTCTCCTGATGTTTCGCCGCAGGCACGGCCTCGAGGTGCTGCTGGTGCATCCCGGCGGCCCGTTCTGGGCGAGGAAGGACGACGGCGCATGGTCCACCCCCAAGGGCCTCCACGAGGAAGGCGAAGATCCGCTGATCGCCGCGCAACGCGAATTCGAGGAGGAAACGGGACAGCGGCCGGTCGGCACCTTCATCGCGCTTGGCAGCTTCAGGCAGCCCAGCGGCAAGCATGTCAGCGCCTGGGCCTTCGAAGGCGACTTCGACCTTGCGGCGTTCAGGAGCAACACCTTCAAAATGGAGTGGCCGCCACGGTCGGGCCGGCTGGCGGAGTTTCCCGAGGCGGATCGCGCCGGCTGGTTTGCGTTGAACGAGGCGTTCAGAAAAATCACCAGGGGGCAGCTTGCGCTGTTGCATAGCCTGGTCGAGAAGCTGGGTTTGCCGAAGGACGAGTTCGACTAAGCAAGGCCACTGGTACCGCGCTGCGATGCCCGACAGCAATCTTCACCGCCTCCCCGACCAGCTCCGCGCCGATCTGCGCCTGGTGTTCGTCGGCACCGCGGCGAGCACGCGCTCGGCCGCAGTCGGACATTACTACGCGCATCCCGGCAACCGGTTCTGGCGCGCGCTGCATGAGGCGGGAATCACGCCGCGGCGTTATCGGCCGGACGAGTTCGCGGCTTTGCTCGCACTCGGCATCGGCTTCACCGATCTCTGCAAGACCGGCGCCGGGATGGATCATGAGATCGCGCGGGACGCGTTCGATGTGATCGGCTTCAGGACGAAGATCGAGACATATCGGCCGAAGACCATCGCCTTCACCAGCAGAAAGGCGGCGAGCCTGTTTTATGGCAAACCGACCAGCGCGCTTGCGCTCGGGAGGCAGCCGGCGATGAATGGATTTCCCGATGTGTTCGTGCTGCCGTCGCCATCGGGCGCGGCGTCCGGCCATTGGAGCTTGCAGCCGTGGCGCGAACTCGCCGAATGGATCGCGTAGATATCCGGATGGAACGGCGCAGACTTCTCCGTCATTCCCCGGTGCGCAATTGCGCACCTGAGGGCGCGCCGCTTGGCGCGAGCCCGGAATCCATTGGGCTGCACAGTTAGTGGATGAATGGATTCCGGGCTCTCGCTCCGCGAGCCCCGGAATGACGAAGCGGCGGGCGGCGTCCTACTCCTTCAACGTGATCGCCAACCCGCTGAGATCGACATTGGCCATCAGGCCGACCTGCTTGCCGCTCAGTTCGAGCACCGCGCCGTTCTGGTTGGTGAGCAGGATGCCGCGCATCCCGGCGCCGAGCGCGACGCCCACGCCGGCCGCGGCATAGACGCCGGCGATATCCTGGGCGCGGCGGATGTTGCGCACCCGGCCCTGCAACGTGGTCTGCGAGCCGCCGAACACGAGGCCGTAGTCCAGCCCGCCGGCCGTGAGCCCGTAAGTCTGGCCGTGGAAGGTCAGGACGCCCTTGCCGGCGGAGCCGCCGAACACCCAGCCGCCCTTGAAGATGACGAGCGTCACCGCGCCCTCGTCGGCCAGCGCAGCGGACGATCCGGTGAGCAGCGCCAGCGCGAACAGCACGGCGCGGGCAGCGGATGACAATCTCATGGGGAGTTCTCCAGATCGAATCGCGGCAATCCGACCGGGCGGCGGCACGTCGAAATGCCTGCAAAACACGCGGGATTGCGCTTGTTCATGTTCGCGCGGAGTCTATCATCGCCCTTATAGTCGCGCGACCATTGGCGCATATGCGGCCACCGCTTTGCGCCATCGCTGAGGAGTTTGCGCAACAGGGACCCGCACCGATGCACAATTTTACCCCAGTTTCCGGCCTTGCCGGCGGCGCGCTGATCGGGCTTGCCGCGGCGCTCCTGATGCTGCTGACCGGACGAATCGCGGGGGTTACCGGCATCGCCGGCGGCCTGCTCCAGCCCGATACCAGCGATCGGGGCTGGCGCATCGCATTCATCGCCGGGCTGATCGCGGCACCGCTGGTCGCGGCCCTGTTCGGCGCGCCGCTGCCGCGGCCGGCGATGAACGGAAGCCTCGCAGTGATCGCGATCGCGGGCCTCCTGGTCGGGTTCGGCACCCGCATGGGCAACGGCTGCACCTCGGGCCACGGCGTCTGCGGCTTCGCGCGGCTGTCCGGCCGCTCGATCGCGGCGACGTTCATCTTCATGACGGCGGCGATCGCAACCGTTGCGATCACAAGACATGTGATAGGAGGCTAGCCATGCCGGTTCTCGCAAGCTTCGCGTGCGGCCTGATCTTCGGCGCGGGCCTTCTGATCTCCGGCATGACCGATCCGCAGAAGGTGCTCGGCTTCCTCGACCTGTTCGGCGCCTGGGATGCGACGCTCGTCTTCGTGATGGCGGGCGCGGTTGCGGTGGCCGCCACAGGCTTTGCGATCGCGCGGCAGCGCACCGCGCCCGCCTTGTCAGCGCGCTTCGTCTGGCCCGACCGCAACGACATCGATGCGCCGCTGGTCGGCGGTGCCGTGCTGTTCGGCATCGGCTGGGGCCTCGCCGGCATCTGCCCCGGGCCGGCACTTGTCAATCTCGCCGGGCTGTCGCTGCCGATCGTGGTGTTCGTCGTCGCGATGCTGGCCGGCATGTTCGGCAACGAGGTCTGGCGCCGGCGGGCGGCCGCGCCGCACATCATCGAAACCTCTCCCCTTCCATCTCGCGCAGACGGGTGACCTCATGACAGAGATCAAGCACTTCCCTCCTCCGCCCGGCGTCCAGGCGCCGCCGCTCTCGTTCGGCGCCCGCGTCGGCGATTTGCTGTTCATATCCGGCATTCCCGGCTTCGACGCCAACCGCGAGCTGCCCGACAGCTTCGAGGCGCAGTTCGCCAATGTCGTCACCAATTTCAAGCGCGTGCTGACCGAGGCGGGCGCGACGACGCGCGATCTCGTCAAGGTCAACGTGCTGCTGACCCGCGCCAGCGACGTCGCCGCGATGAACGCACTCTATGCCGGCGCATTCGGCCCCGCGCCGTATCCCGCGCGCACCACCTGCGTGGTGGTGGCGCTACCCAATCCGAAGATGCTGATCGAGATCGAGGGCGTGGCGCACGTGAAGGGGTAGCCACCTCACCCGTCATTCCGTCGCTCGCGAAGCGAGAACCCGGAATCCATCATGCCGCAGGGCCTGTGGAGCAATGGATTCCGGGCTCTCGCTTCGCGCGCCCCGGAATGACGACGGAGAGTATCGGGCGCCTGCGTTCGCCAGGACGACGATGTGGAGAAAACGTGCGTGAAACTCCAAATCGCACGGCGCTGCCTCAGCCAGCCGCTAGAACAACGACCCCTGCCCGTCATCCTCACGCACAGCCGCCTTCCTTGGCGCGGCCTTCTTCGCTGCCGGTGCGTCCTCCGCCGCGATCTCTTCCGCGGTCATCGGCAGCAGCAATTGCGCGTCGTCGTTGGCAACCGCGTTGACCCGCATCGTGACCTGGTGCCAAGCGAATTCGCCGACGTCAGGTCCCTTCAGCATCGGCATCACGTCGTCGACATCGTTGGGCAGGCAGTCGAGCCAGCGCGCGAACTGCTCGGGGCGGATCGTGACCGGGACGCGGTGATGCAGCTGCGCGAGGTCGGCGCTCGCCGGCGCGGTGACGATCGCGACCGTGTCCTGCTCCTCTCCGTTCGGCCCCATCCAGGTCTCGGCAAGGGCTGCGAAGGCCGTCGGATGGCCGTCGCGGCGATGGATGAAGAACGGCCGCTTGCGGCCGCCGGCATCGTGCCACTCGTAATAGCCATCGGCCGGGATCAGCGCGCGGCGCCGCTTGATCGCATTCTTGAAGGCGGGCTTCTCCCGCACGGTCTCGGAGCGGGCGTTGATCAACAGCGAGAAGGTTCTGGGGTCCTTGACCCAGGACGGGATCAGGCCCCAGCGCATCAATTGAAAATGCCGGCCGCCATTCTGCAGCAGCACCACCGGGATCGGCTGGGTCGGCGCAATATTATACCGTGGCGGAAAATTCGGCTGCTCGATATAGCCGAACATCTCCCGCAAGGCCGCCGGCGGCGAGGTTATGACAAAGCGTCCGCACATATTCCGTCCAGAGTGGTATCCGTTTATTCTGCCTTAACTTGGAGCGTTAAAGACTGCGATCAATGACCTCAACGGCCGCCATAGCGGGCTCTTCCCCGCGACCGACGTACCCCGACGAGGCGCGGGCGGCGCAATTGCGCGCTGCCAACATCAATCCCCGCACCGGGCTTGCGACCGACTACCTCAATCACTTCAACGAAGCCATCATGCTTCTGGAGATGGTGCCGGACCTGCCGGAATGCGCCGACGATTTCCTGGAATGGCAGCCGCTGTCCTATGCCGAGCATTTCACCGCGTCCAATTTCAAGGCGCGTGACCTCGCGATCGAGGCCTATGAGATGGCGAACGCCGGTATCCGGGCGGAATTCGACCAGCTCACCGACAGCATGACCAGGATCCTGACCGAGGTCGGTGCCGCGATGCGGCAGTTGCAGCAGGACAAGAGCCGGGTCGCGCTCGCCGAGCAGGCCATCGTCTGGGTCAAGCCGCTGGTGATGCAGACCGCCGGCGTCATCAACGGCGCCGCAGAGGCCGATGTCGATCGGATCATGGCGGGCGCCTGAGATATCGGGCTATATGCCTCCACGTTTCCGGATCATGCTCAAAACCGGTTGTTGCCTTGACCTCTTCCGAACCTCCGATCCGCCCGCAGCTCGCCGTATCCGGCGTGATCTTCCGTGACGGCAAGGTGCTGCTGGTGCGCCGCGCCCGCTCGCCCGGCAAGGGCTTCTATTCGCTGCCCGGCGGCCGGGTCGAGTTCGGCGAGACGCTGCACACCGCGCTGCACCGGGAGATCGACGAGGAGACCGGTCTTAGGGTCGAGATCCTGGGGCTTGCCGGCTGGCGCGAGGTGCTGCCGACCGGCCCCGGCACCGGGCATTATTTGATCATGACCTTCGCAGCGCGCTGGGCCTCCCGCGAGCCCGTACTGAACGACGAGCATGACGATTTCAAATGGCTGGCCCCGGAGCAGATCGGCGACCTCAAGGTGACCGGCAGCCTCCACGAGGTCATTGCGACCGCCCGGCGGCTGGTTTGATGGCCTTTTCGGGCGCTTTGGAGCGCCCTGCCGCCTTGCCTCGGGCGCATTGAGGGGGCATACCACGGCCATTCCGGAACCCCTGATGATCAGAGCCTTTCTCGCCGTTGTGATCCTGATGTCGGCATGCCTTGCGACGCCCGCCCGGGCGCAGGACGCGGCTGCGCCGTTCGACGGCGACCTGCAGCGGCTGGCCGAGATCCTCGGCGCCCTGCACTATCTGCGCAGCATCTGCAACGCCAATGAGGGCGCCAAATGGCGCAACGAGATGCAGGCGCTGATCGACGCGGAGACCCCGTCCGGCGACCGCCGCGCCCGGATGATCGCCGGCTTCAACCGCGGCTATAACGGCTTCCAGCAGACCTACCGGACCTGCACGCCCGCCGCCACGGTAGCGATCCGCCGCTACATCGAGGAAGGCTCGAAGATCTCGCGCGACCTGACGGCCCGTTATGCCAACTGACCGCGCGATCTTCTTCGACCTCGACGGCACCCTGACCGACCCGAAGCCCGGCATCACCGGTTCGATCCAGTATGCGCTGGAAAAGCTCGGCCGCCCGGTTCCGTCGCAGGATGAATTGACCTGGTGCATCGGGCCGCCGCTCCGTGCGAGCTTTGTGATGCTGCTCGGCGGCGAAGAGCTCGCCGACCGCGCGGTCGAGCTCTACCGCGAGCGGTTCGGCGATGTCGGGCTGTTCGAGAACGCGGTCTATCCTGACATCGCCGAGGTGCTGGCGGAGTTGCGCGGACGGCCCGGCCGCATGTTCGTGGCAACCTCGAAGCCGCACGTGTTCGCGACCCGGATCGTCGCCCATTTCGGGCTCAACCTCCATTTCGACCACGTGTTCGGTTCGGAGTTCGATGGAACCCGGGTCAACAAGGTCGACCTGCTCGCCTACGCGCTGAAACAGACCGGGGCCGATCCGGCCAAGGCCGTGATGATCGGCGACCGCAGCCACGACGTGATCGGGGCGAATCGCAACGGCATCCGCGCCGTCGGCGTCACCTATGGCTACGGCACGGCCGAGGAGCTGACCGCGGCCGGCGCCAGCCACCTCTGCGCCTCGCCACGCGCGCTGCTGGACCATATCCACAGCTCATTCGGCTGAGGGCGGCGGGAATGGCCGGAATTCCCCTTTAAATGCCGTAACGCCCGTTAACCTTTTCGAAAGAAGTGGCCTTGGCGGTACCCGCATGCGTGATACACCTCACGGGTCGCAGTGGTTCGGTCCTCGGACCGCGCGCATTCATTTTGCAGAGTTTCATGCGCCATCCAGCGTCCTTCCCCCATCATCAAGACGACCCGCGTCCCGACCACGAGCAGAAGCAGGCAGCACTGGGCTATTTGAACGAGGCCTGGGCGGAAGCGCGTCACGATGGCGTCGATGGCGACTGCCTCGCGCAGGCGAGCCTGTTTGCGGCGCTGGCCGAGCTCGTCACGACCTATGGCGAGGACGCGGTGGCAAAATTCGCCGAAGGCCTCCCCGCACGGGTGCGCAACGGCGAATTCTCGCTGGCATTGGCCCGGCAGTAAAACCCGCTACGGTTTGAGCGTCTCCAGGAACCGGACCGGCTCGCCGGTGGACGGCGTGGTCACCTCGCCCTGCCACATCACCCGCTTGCCGCGCACGAAGGTGCCGACCGGCCAGCCCTGCACCCGCACGCCGTCATAGGGCGTCCAGGCCGCGCGCGAGGCGATCCATTTGTTGGTGATGGTCTCGCTACGCTTGAGATCGACGATGGTGAAGTCGGCATCGTAGCCCGCCGCGATGCGGCCCTTGCAGGCGATGTTGTAGAGGCGCGCCGGACCCGCGCTGGTGAGGGTCGACGAACCGGGCCAGCGACAGCCGCCCGGCGTTGACGTGATCGAGCATCAGCGGCACCAGCGTCTGCACGCCGGTCATGCCCGACGGGGAGGCCGGATAGGTCTTCTGCTTCTCCTCCAGCGTATGCGGCGCGTGATCCGAGCCGAGCACGTCGATGATGCCCTGCTCGATGCCGTACCAGATGCCGGCGCGATGGTCGGCCGAGCGCACCGGCGGGTTCATCTGGGCCAGCGTGCCCAGCCGCTCATAGCACTCGGGCGCGGCCATGGTGAGATGATGCGGCGTCGCCTCGCAGGAGGCGACATCCTTGTGGTCGCGCAGATACAAGATCTCTTCCTTGGTCGAGATATGCAGCACATGAATGCGCTTGCCGGTCTCGCGCGCAAGATTGACCAGCCGCTCGGTCGCCATCAGCGCTGCGGTCTCGTCGCGCCACACCGGATGCGAGCGCGGATCGCCCTCGATCCGCAGCGGCTTGCGCTCGTTGAGGCGGTATTCGTCCTCGGCGTGGAACGCGGCGCGGCGCTTGATCACCTGGAAGATCCGCCGCAGGCTCTCGTCGTCCTCGACCAGAAGCGCGCCGGTGGAGGAGCCGATGAACACCTTGACGCCGGCGCAGCCCAGCGCGCGCTCGAACTCCGGCAGGTCCTGCACGTTCTCGCGGGTGCCGCCGATGAAGAACGCGAAATCGCAATGCATGCGATGATGCGCGCGCTTGATCTTGTCGGTGAACGCCGCCTCGGTGACGGTCAGCGGATTGGTGTTCGGCATCTCGAACACGGCGGTGACCCCACCCATCACGGCGCTGCGCGAGCCGGTCTCGAGATCTTCCTTCTGCGTCAGCCCGGGCTCGCGGAAATGCACCTGGGTGTCCATCACGCCGGGCAGGATGTGCAGGCCTTTGCAGTCGATCACCTCGCCGGCCGAGGCCTGGCCGAGCGAGCCGATCGCGGCGATACGGCCACCCGCGATACCGACATCGCGGACGCCCTCGCCGTCCTGATTGACCACGGTGCCGGATTTTAGAATGGTGTCAAAATGCTGATTCATCGGTCCTCGGCGCCCGCTTTCGGATGTCGCGCGGGCCTTGTTCGGCGCACTCTAGCGCCTTAGCTTGGCAGGGGATATCCGCAGCCTGCGCGTTTCCCAAGGAACTTGGAAAAAGAGCCAATTTTGCGAATGAAAGCAGCGTTTCTTCCAGATCGGGGCGTGATCAAGGTCTCTGGCGAGGACGCCCGCAACTTCCTCAACGGCCTCATTACGACCGACGTCGAACAGTTGCGGCCGGGTCAGGCCCGGTTCGGCGCGCTGCTGACGCCGCAGGGCAAGATCATCGTCGATTTCCTGATCACCGAGATACCCGCAGGCCATGGCGGAGGCTTCCTGATCGACGCACCGCGTGCGCTCGCCAAGGGGCTCGCCGACAAGCTCGGCTTCTACAAGCTGCGCGCCAAGGTCGTGGTCGAGAACCTCTCCGACAGCCTCGGCGTGCTGGCCGCCTGGGATGGCGAGCCGGCGGCGACCCCCGATCTTGCCTTCGCCGATCCGCGCAACCCAGCGCTCGGCTGGCGCATCCTGATCCCGGAAGAGTTGAAGCAGAAACTCGCCGATCTGATCGGCGCCGATCTCGTCGACTCCAGCGCCTATGAGGCGCATCGGATCGCAAGCGGCGTGCCGCGCGGCGGGCTCGACTTCATGTATGGCGACGCCTTCCCGCACGAGACCAACATGGACCGACTCAACGGCGTCGATTTCGACAAGGGCTGCTATGTCGGCCAGGAGGTGGTGTCGCGCATGCAGCACCGCGGCACGGCGCGCACCCGCACGGTGAAGATCATTCTCGATGGCCCCTCGCCCGAAGCCGGCGCAACGATCCTGGCCGGCGACAAGCAGGTCGGCACCATCGGCTCGACCGCGGGCGATAAAGGCCTCGCGCTGGTGCGCATCGATCGCGTCGCCGATGCGCTCGACGCCGGCCTGGCGCTGACCGCGGGCGGCCTGTCGCTCCACCTCGCCGACCCCAGCGTTGTCCGCATCACACCCAAGCAGACCGTCGCATGAGCCGTACCGCGCAACTGCATCCCGACGGCAAGACGCGATGTCCGTGGCCGGGCGACGATGCGTTCTACGTCGCCTATCACGACAATGAATGGGGCGTGCCGGAATATGACGACCGCGCGCTCTATGAAAAGCTGATCCTCGACGGTTTCCAGGCCGGCCTGTCCTGGATCACGATCCTGCGCAAGCGCGACAATTTCCGCAAAGCCTTCGACGATTTCCAGCCCGAGAAGATCGCGCGCTACACCGACAAGAAGGTGCATGCGCTGATGAACGACGCCGGCATCGTGCGCAACCGCGCCAAGATCGAAGGCACGATCGCGAGCGCCAAGTCGTATCTCGAGATCATGGAGAAGGGCCCCGGCTTCTCGAAATTCCTGTGGGATTTCGTCGACGGCAAGCCGAGGGTCAACCAGTTCAAGACCACCGCGAGCGTGCCGGCCTCGACGCCGATCTCGGTCAAGGTCTCCAAGGAGCTCGGCGCGCGCGGCTTCAAATTCGTCGGCCCGACCATCGTCTACGCCTTCATGCAGGCGACCGGCATGGTCAACGATCATCTCGTCACCTGCTTCTGCCACGAGGCTTGCAGCGGCAAGCTCCGCAGCCCGCGGCTCAAGAAGACATGACGGCACGCAGATCGACGGAGGCCAGCCGCGCCTGGCAACGGATGTTGTCCGGACGCCGGCTCGACCTGCTCGATCCGTCGCCGCTCGATATCGAGATCGTCGACATCGCGCATGGACTGGCGCGCGTCGCACGCTGGAACGGCCAAACCTCGGGCGCGCACATCTTCTCGGTGGCGCAGCACACGCTGCTGGTCGAGGCCGTGATGCGCCAGCAGATGCCGCGCGTCGACATCCGCCATCGGCTCGCCGCGCTGCTGCATGACGCACCGGAATATGTCATCGGCGACATGATCTCGCCGTTCAAGGCGGTGCTTGCGGGCGAATACAAGGCGGTGGAGAAGCGGCTGCTGTCGGCGATCCACATCCGCTTCGGCCTGCCTGCGGTGCTGGCGGACGAGATCACCCAGCAGATCAAGGCCGCCGATCGCGGCGCCGCCTATCTGGAGGCGACGCATCTGGCGGGATTTTCGCAAGCCGAAGCCAAGCGGCTGTTCGGCCGCGATCCGGAGTTGCCTGAAGCGACCGAGCGCGACTATCTGACGCCATGGACCGCTGCGCGGGCCGAAAAGCAGTTCCTCGAACGCTTCAAGGCCTTACACGCGCCTTAGGCAGCACAGCAAGACCTGCCGCGGTTGCGCCGCAAAACGAACAATCCGGCATCACGCCGTCCGCCTTTGCCCGTCCGCAAGCAGCCGTTATAATCACGGCACCCGACGGCTAAGGACCATCATGCTTCACGTCTGCTCGCTTGCCGCGCTCTCCGACACGGTTCGTGCCACCGGCGCCAGCCATGTGCTGACGGTGATGGCCAATGTCGATCAGGTGCAGCGGCCGCCCTCCGTGCTTCCGGACAACCACCTGAAGGTGTCGATGGACGACATCGTCGAACGCATGGACGGCTTCGTCGCGCCGAACGAGACGCATATCGAACGGGTGCTGAGCTTCGTGCGCGGCTGGGATCGCCGCGCACCGATGGTGGTGCATTGCTACGCCGGCATCAGCCGCTCGACCGCGAGCGCATTCGCCACCGTCTGCGCGCTCAATCCGCACCGCGACGAGATGTCGATCGCCCGGCTGATCCGCGCGGCCTCGCCGATCGCGGCGCCCAACCGGCTGATCGTCAGCCTCGCCGACAAGGCGCTGGGCCGCGAGGGCCGGATGCTGCGCGCGCTCGATGCGATCGGCCCCGGCAGCATGAGCGTCGAAGGCCGGCCCTTCCGCATCGATCTCGAATAGCACGGCCCGCACGCCCGATCGCTTGAACTTCCGGTCCTGCCAAGTGCACTACTAGGTTGCGACGGGCCGCTGGCTGGCCAAAAGTCCGGCGCGTCCTGCCGGAGGCCCGATGTTCGATTCGCCGTTCGATTTCCTCACACTCGTCATTGCCATCGTCGCGATCATCTTCGCGCGCAAGGCGCTGGGCCAGATCGCGGTCATGCAGCGCCGGCTGGATGCACTCGAGGCCGCGGGCGGTGCTGCCGCGCGAACCGCGATGCCGCCGCCGCTGGCGCCGCTCGAGGCGTTCGAGCAGACGCTTCCCGCAGCGCCTCCGATCGTACCGCCGCCGCTTCCCGAGGCTGCTGCGAGCGAGCCGGAAGCACAGCCGGCCGTGGGCGCAGCGCCGCCGCCGCTACCAGAACCGCCGCCCCCGCCATCGCCTGCGCCCGGCTTCGAGGAGACGCTCGGCACCCGCTGGGTGGTGTGGATCGGCGGCCTGACGCTCGCGCTCGGCGGCTTCTTCATGGTGCGCTATTCGATCGAGGCCGGGCTGCTCGGCCCCGGCGTGCGCACGATGCTCGGCGGATTGTTCGCGCTGGCGCTGCTCGGCGCCGGTGAATGGACCCGGCGCCAGGAGAGCATCTCCAGCATCGCAGCGCTGCCGATCGCCAACATTCCGGCGATCCTCACCGCGGCCGGCACCGCAGCGGCCTTCGCCACGGTCTACGCCGCCTACGCGCTCTATGATTTCCTCGCGCCGGCCACCGCCTTCATCCTGCTCGGCATGGTCGCGCTCGGCACACTGGCGGCGGCGCTGCTGCATGGGCCTGCGCTGGCTGGACTCGGAATCGTCGGCGCGTTCGTGACGCCGATCCTGGTCTCCTCCGACAAGCCGGACTTCTGGTCGCTCTATGTCTACCTCGCCATCGTCACCGCGGCATCGTTCGGCCTCGCCCGCATCCGGCTGTGGCGCTGGCTTGCGGTGACGACGATCGCCTTTGCGCTGCTGTGGACCTTGCCGTGCCTGCAGTGCGGGCCGGAGATGATCGCGCCGCATGTTTTCCACGTCATCGCGGGCTTCGTGCTGGCGGCGCTGCTGGTGGTCTGCGGCTTCATGTTCGGCCCCGACGGCGATGGCGAGGAGATCGAGCCGATCTCGTCCGGCTCGCTCGCGGCCTATCTGTTCGGCGCTGTTCTGATCGTACTCAACAGCGCGCACGCCGACACCGCGATGATCGGCTTTGCGCTGCTGACGGCGGGCAGCCTCTTCGTCGCCTGGCGCGCGCCGGCGGCTGCCGGTGCGATCGCTGCCGCGTCGGCCTTCGTCTTCATCGTGTTCGGCGAATGGGCAGTTCGCCGCAATGTCGACATGCTGGTGCTGCCGGGCGGCGCGATCCCGGGCATCGGCCCATCTGCGACCGACGGCTCGGTCTCGCTGCACCTCGTCACGGCGGCGCTGTTCGCAGCTGCCTTTGGCATCGCGGGCTTCCTCGCACAGTTCCGTTTTGCCACCACGAAGATCGCCGTGACCTGGGCCGCGGCGGCGGTGTTCACGCCGATCGCGCTCTTGGTCGCGCTCTATGCGCGGATCGCGCATCTCGACCGTTCGATCCCGTTCGCGGTCCTCGCCGTGCTGCTGGCTGCGGCCTACGCCGCGGCGACCGAGGCGCTGACCCGGCGCGGCGAGCGGCCAGAGCTGTCGCCCTCGATCGCATTGTCGGCGACCGGTGCCCTCGCGGCGCTGGCGCTGGCGCTGACCTTTGCGCTCGACAAGGGCTGGCTCACCATCGCGCTGGCACTGGTGTCGATGGGCACGGCCTGGCTGTCGGTGCAACGCCCGATCCCGTTCCTGCGCTGGCTTGCTGCAATCCTGGCCGGCATCGTCGTGCTGCGCATCGGCTATGAGCCGCGGATCGCGGGCGACGCCGTCGGCACCACGCCGATCTTCAACTGGCTGTTGTGGGGCTATGGCGTGCCGGCGCTGTCGTTCTGGGTGGGAGGCCATTTCCTGCGCCGCAACGGCGACGACGTCCCGCTGCGCATGGTCGAGTCCGCCGCGATCCTGTTCACGGTGCTGCTCGCCTTCATGGAGATCCGCCACGCGGTCAATCGCGGCGATGTCTATTACGCGAGCGCCGGGTTGACCGAGGTCGCACTGCAAGTGGGCGTGACGCTCGCGATGGCGATCGGACTGGAGCGGCTGCGGCTGCGCAGCGGCAGCATCGTGCACAATGTCGCCGCGGTCCTGCTCACCGCCTTCGCCGGGCTCGCCAGCCTGTTCGGCTTGCTCGGGCTGGAGAACCCGATGCTGTGGTGGCAGGACGTCGGCGGCAGCTTCATCAATCTGCTGCTGCTCGGCTATGCGCTGCCGGCCGTGCTGGCGTTGCTGTTGTCCTACGCGGTGGCGGGACATCGTCCCGCGGCCTATGCCAACACGATCGCTGCCGGCGCGCTGGTGCTTGCGCTCGCTTACGTCACGTTCGAAATCCGCAGGCTCTATCACGGACCGGTGCTGACGCGCGGCGAGACCACGGGTGCAGAGCAATACACCTATTCGATCGCCTGGCTGATGTTCGGCGTCGCGCTGCTCGGCATCGGCATCGTCGTCAACTCGCAGCGCGCGCGGCTCGCATCCGCTGCGGTGATCGGGCTGACGATCCTGAAAGCCTTCCTGGTCGACATGTCGACACTCACCGGTGTCTACCGGGCGCTGTCGTTCATGTGCCTCGGCGTCGTACTGGTGGCGATCGGCTGGCTGTATCAGCGGATCCTGTTCCGCAGGCGCGCGGCGCCGCCTGCGCCGCAGACCGGAGGATCGAACTCGCTATCCTGATCGGCAAACGCCTCAGTCGACTGACTCGGCGACCAGGCGAATCCTGAATACCGGCTTGCGGCTCTCGTCGAGCAGCTCCATGTGCCATTCGCTGTCTTGCTTCATGTTGCGCGAAATGCTGCCAAGGAAATTGCCGCAGACCTTGGTCATCTCGGCCCAGGCCACGTCACGGCTTTCGAACTCCGTCGCGTGGTCGGACGCACCAGCGTAATCGCCATCACTGATACGGAAAAAATATTGCGCCATATGACTGCTCAAATCGGTGTCCCCACCATCCCGCGTCTCGACGGACGCTAGGTATTGAGTAGCGATCAACGCGTGGAGGCCGCCATCCGTATGACTACGGCTCGGCAGCTATTCCCGCTAGCGCGCAGATGAGAAATTAGTCGGTGGAGCGGCGCAATTCCGGCGCGCTCTCGGCCTTGGCCGGCTCGGCCTTGATCGGCTCAAGCTTCGCGCTGCCGACCTGCGGCGTCTCAACGCGCGACACTTCGGTCTGCGAGGCATCCGCGGATCGGGTGCGCGGGTGCAGCGAGCGCGGACGCGCCGCCGCGCGCGCCATCAGCATCTGCTGGCCGCCCTGATGGTGGAAATCGCAATAGGCGAAGCCCATGCCGGAGACCGAGCCGCGGAAGGTGCGGTCATCCTGCTTGTCGAGATTGAAGCACGGTTCGAACGGGATGCCCTTGAGCGACGCGCAAACGCTCTGACCGCGGATTTGCAGCGTATTGCCGGGCAGGCGCACGTGGCGGATCGGACCGGAGCCGGAGAACTGGATCGAGCCTGCCGCGCCGAGATCATCGAGGATACGGCCGGCGCCGCGGGTGCCATCGAAACAGGTGAAGGCGAACACCTTGCCCGCGACGAACTTGCGGGCCTCATCTGCGTTCATCATGCCCGCGAATGCCGGCACGACCATCGCTCCGGCCGTGACGGCCCCCAACACCAAACGCGCAAGCATGAGCTACTCCACTAACGAGCGCGGGCACCCGCTCCTTGTGAGCATGATCCCCGCACCCGACGCTTCTCGACGTCTGCGCGAGGAATCCCGGCCCCCCGGGATCATGCTGCAAGCCTCTTTACCCGCTGCTTACCATACCAACCGTGGCAACATTGGAGCAGCTTGGTTGGTAAAGTCTGAACGTCCTCAGACTATTTTTACCACGATGCGGCCGCGGACCTCGCCGCCGAGGATTTTCGCGCCGTAGGGCACGACTTCGTCCAAAACGATTTCGTGAGTGATATCAGCCAGTTTTGCCTTGTCCAGATCGCTGGCGAGGCGACGCCAGGCGGTCCGGCGAAGCTCGATCGGGCACATCACGGAATCGATGCCGAGAAGGCACACGCCGCGCAAAATGAACGGCGCGACCGACGACGGCAGGTCCATACCGGCCGCCAGGCCACAGGCCGCGATGGCGCCACCGTATTTCGTCATCGACAGCAGGTTGGCGAGCGTGGTCGAGCCAACGCTGTCGACGCCACCGGCCCAGCGCTCCTTGGCGAGCGCCTTCGGGGCACCCGACAGTTCGGCGCGGTCGATCACTTCAGTGGCGCCGAGCCCCTTGAGGTAGTCCGCCTCCGACATCCGCCCGGTCGACGCGATTACGTGATAGCCGAGCTTCGACAGCACGGCGATTGCGACCGAGCCGACGCCGCCGGCGGCACCAGTGACCACCACCGGGCCGCTCCTCGGGGTCAGGCCGTGCTTCTCCAGCGCCAGCACCGAGAGCATCGCGGTATAGCCCGCGGTGCCGACCGCCATCGCGTCCCGCGCCGAGATGCCGTCGGGCAGCCGCACCAGCCAGTCGCCCTTGACGCGGGCCTTCTCGGCATAGGCGCCGAGATGGGTCTCGCCCATGCCCCAGCCATTGCAGACGACCTTATCGCCCGCATTCCAGTCGGGATGGCTGGACTGCTCGACCGTGCCGGCGAAATCGATGCCGGCGATCATCGGAAACCAGCGCACCACCGGCGCCTTGCCGGTCAGCGCCAGGCCGTCCTTGTAGTTCAGCGTCGACCATTCGACGCGGACGGTGACGTCGCCGTCCATCAATTCCGCGTCGTCGAATTGGGTGAGCGTGGCGGTGGTACCCTTGTCCGCCTTGTCGATCCTGATTGCCTTGAACGTTGCCACGATGCGCACTCCCCGTAATCTTGGTTTCGTAGGAGTGTTTAACCCATCAGGCAGGCTGCGCAACCGGGCGGGCGACCGGCGCCTCGACGATCGGCAGGTTGATCAGCGCCGAGAGCATGCCGAACAGCACCGACAGCCACCAGATCGGCGTGTAGGAACCGAACTGCTCGAACACCACGCCGCCGAGCCAGACCCCAAGGAAACCGCCGACCTGATGGCTGACAAAGGCGAAGCCATAGAGGGTGGAGAACCAGCGGGTGCCGAACATCAGCGCGACCAGCGCCGAGGTCGGCGGCACGCTCGACAGCCACAGCAGCCCCGACACGGCGCCGAAGGCAATCGCCGAGAACGGCGTGACCGGGAACGTGATGAAGGCAACCGTCGCCAGCGCGCGCGTGAAGTAGATCACCGACAGCAGATAGCGCTTCGGAAAGTAGTTCTGCAGCCAGCCGACGCTGAGCGAGCCGATGATGTTGAACAGGCCGATCGCCGCGACCACCCAGCCGCCTGTCGTCGCCGCAATGCCGCGGTCGGCCAGATAGGCCGGCAGGTGAATGGTGATGAAGGCAAGCTGGAAGCCGCAGGTGAAGAAGCCGAGCACCAGGAGCACGTAGGAGCGATGGCCGAACGCCTCCGCCAGCGCGGTCTTGAACGATTGCTGATCGGCCGGCGCGGCCTCTTTCGTCTCCGCCGGCGGCGTCGCGAGCGCCAGCGAGAGCGGCAGGATCAACAGCATCAGCGCGCTGAACACGACGAGCGCAGTCTGCCAGCCGAAATTGTCGATCAGGGCAACGCCGAACGGCGCGAACAGGAACTGGCCGAACGAGCCCGCCGCGGTGCCGGCGCCAAGCGCGAAGCCGCGCTTCTCGGGCGGCAGCAGCTTGCTGAACGCCGCCAGCACGAGGTTGAACGACGAGCCCGACAGGCCGAAACCGATCAGCACGCCGGCGCTGATGTCGAGCGACAACGAGGTGGTGGAGTAACGCATCAGCAAGAGGCCGGCGGCGTACAGCAAGGCGCCGACGATCATGACGCGCAGCAGGCCGAAGCGGTCGGCAATCGCGCCCGCGATCGGCTGGCCGAGCCCCCACAGCAGGTTCTGCAGCGCGATGGCGAGGCCGAACACGTCGCGGCCCCAGGCGAATTCGCGGCCCATCGGCTGTACGAAGAAGCCGAGGCTGGAGCGCGGGCCGAAACTCAGCAGGGCGATCGCACAGCCGCAGACGATGATCACGAGCGGCGTGCGCCAGCTGCCGGACGTCGGTCGGATATCCCCGGTGGTCACAGCCATGTTGTCTTCCCCCGCGGCTGGCGGGGGAACCGCCCCCGCGAAACGTTACGGGGAGTTAATGCAGCTGCATGAAAACCCCAAGAGGGGCAGGACAAAAACAGGAGAAAAATATTCGCTCGCAGGGCTGCATTGCAGAATCCGAGAGGATGACGGGCGTCATTCCGGGGCACATCGCCCCCGGAGTTGGCGCCCTATCGCTTGGCGCTGGCCTGCTCGGCCGAGCTCTGGGCAGCCTCGGCGAGTTGCGCCGAGATCTTGGCGGTCTCGGCTGCGCTGCCCCAGCTCGGGGCGTCGCTGCCGTCGCCCCAGGCGCGCGGGCGATAGAAGGTGTGGACGCCGAACTTGTACATCTTTTTCATCTCGCTGACCCAGGACGGCCGCACCCAATAGGCGTGGTAGTGGGTCGAGCGATCGACTTCCGGCAGCCACAATTTGCCGTCGAGCATCGCCTTCGCGATCTTCCTGGCGCGGTCCCACATGTCGGGCTCGCGGACGACGTCGGGGATGTTGTCGCAGGCGAAGGTGAACTGGCAGGCGTAGTGCCGGTTCTTGTTCTGGTAGACCACGCCGCACACCGTCTCCGGGTATTTGCCGGAGAAAGCGCGGTTCAGCACCACCTGGGCAACCGCGATCTGGCCGCGCACCGCCTCGCCGCGCGCTTCGAAATAGACCGCCTCGGCGAGACACTTCTCCGACTTGGCGCGCGACTTGTCGTCGAACAGGCCGAGCCGTTCCGCCGGCGTCTTGCTGTGCTGGTCGTCGGCGTTGACCTCGCCCTTCGGCGCGATGCTCTCGCCCATTTCGCCGGCCTTCACCGGACCGTCGGCATCGACAGGCAGCGAGGCCATCACCTTCATGTCGGGATCGGGCTGCACTGCGGGCGCGACGACGACCGGCGCCTCGCCGGGCTGCCAGCGTTCGAGATTTTCGGGCGTGCCGAGCGACGAGCCGAAGAACAGGCTCGCGGTCTTGAAGGCGAACGGATCGCGCTCGTGCGCTGCATCGGCGGGCGCCGGTGCGGGCGTTGCCGGCGCAGGCTTCAGATCGTCGAGCGGGTTGGCCTCGAGCGACATCGACACGTCGTAGTGCTGCGGCGACGGCTTGGCATATTGCGGCAGCGGCGGCGCACGCAGCGCCTCCTGCAATTCCGGATCGAGCGGCGCGTTGTCGGCAGATCCGCGGCCACCGATTGCGGTTGCGGTCTTCATGCCCTTGACCGACGCATTCGAGGTCGCGGGATCCTCGTTCGCCGGCGCGGTGTTCGCGGGCTGCGCGGGATCAAGCTGGTCGGGGCGCCTGACGACGAGACGATCGCCCTTCAGGGTGCGATCGACCTTGGGAAAATCCGATGCCGCGTAGCGCGGCGGCGGTGATGCGATCGGATTGCGCGTCACCGCGCCGGTGATGTCGCTGCTTGAACTGTCGAGCCTTGCGAGCAGGATCTGCGGATCCTGCGGCGCCGAGGTTCCGATCGGACGGCCGAAGCTGTAGGTCGCGACCTGGATCGAGCCGACGGCGGAGGCGAAGACGCGCTTCTGCCAGCGCTCGGCGACGCCGGGCTGCCGGGCCAGAAGCGAGGCAATATCCTGATATCCGATCTCGGTCGGCATCAGGGCGAAGATGCCAAGACCGAGACCGAAGAGCGCGAGACGTGCGCCCTTCGGCTGGTTACGCGACACAAACATCGTACGCTCACGCAACGCTTACTGAGTGCATCGAACGCGGTCCATCCGCGCAATTCGACCTTTCCCGTTGCTAACTTGTTTAGGTTGCCGCGGAGTTAATCGGCGTTGCCCGGGCGCTACACTCAAGCGATCGCAGCGTCTTCGCGCGCCGCATCGCGCGCCTTGGTAAATGCGCGGCGCATGAAAGTCGTAAATGTCAGGTCAACGGAGATGGTGAAGAGATCCTTACCTAGCCAGGTCCATCGTCATTGCGAGGAGCGAAGCGACGAAGCAATCCATGCTTCGACGCATGTGGCGAGGTGGATTGCTTCGCTTCGCTCGCAATGACGATGTCTTCCGGCAGCGCTCAAACGAAAAATGCCCGGGACGAGCCCGGGCATCACGTCGCTTCTGACTATGCCGGCCTCAGCGCTTACGCCTGGCTCGAGATCTCCTTGCCGAGCGCGGCCTGCGCTGCGGCGAGACGCGCGATCGGCACGCGGTAGGGCGAGCACGAGACGTAGTCGAGCCCGACCTCGTGGCAGAACGCGACGGAGGCGGGATCGCCGCCATGCTCGCCGCAGATGCCGACCTTGAGGCTCGGCCGCGTCTTGCGGCCGCGCGTCACGCCGATCTTGACGAGCTCGCCGACGCCGTCGCGATCGACCGAGATGAACGGATCGATCTCCAGGATGCCCTTGGCGACATAGGTGCCGAGGAAGCTCGCGGCGTCGTCGCGGCTGATGCCGTAGGTGGTCTGCGTCAGGTCGTTGGTGCCGAACGAGAAGAACTCGGCGGTCTCCGCCACCTCGCCGGCCATCAGGCAGGCGCGCGGCAACTCGATCATGGTGCCGACCTGATAGGTCAGCTTGGCACCGGTTTCCTTGATCACCGCGTTGGCGGTCGCATCGATCCGCGCCTTGACCAGATCGAACTCGGCCTTGGTCGCGATCAGCGGCACCATCACCTCGAGCCCGACCGGCTTGCCGGTGCGCTTGCCGGCTTCGACGGCGGCCTCGAAGATCGCGCGCGCCTGCATCTCGGCGATCTCCGGATAGGCGATCGCGAGACGGCAGCCGCGGAAGCCGAGCATCGGGTTGAACTCGGACAGTTCGCGGGCACGATCGGCGAGCCGGCGCGGATCGGTGTTCATGGCGCGCGCCACTTCCTCGATCTCGGCCTGGGTGTGCGGCAGGAATTCATGGAGGGGAGGATCCAAAAGCCGGATCGTGACGGGCAGGCCCTTCATGATCTCGAACAGCTCGACGAAGTCGGCGCGCTGCATCGGCAAGAGCTTCGACAGCGCGGCACGGCGCGACTGCTCGTCCTCGGAGAGGATCATCTCGCGCACGGTGCGGATGCGGGTCTCCTCGAAGAACATGTGCTCGGTGCGGCAGAGGCCGATGCCCTCGGCGCCGAACTTCACCGCGGTGCGCGCGTCATCGGGCGTGTCGCCGTTGACGCGGACGCCGAGCTTGCGGACCTCGTCGGCCCAGCCCATCAGCGTGCCGAACTCGCCGGACAGTTCCGGCTCGATCATCGGCATGCGGCCGGCCAGCACCTGCCCGACCGAGCCGTCGATGGTGATGACGTCGCCGGTCTTGAAGGTGCGCGAACCGACGCTCATGGTGCCGCGGCCGTAATCGACGCGGATGGTGCCGCAGCCGGAGACGCAGGGCTTGCCCATGCCGCGCGCGACCACCGCGGCGTGCGAGGTCATGCCGCCGCGGGTGGTGAGGATGCCTTCCGCGGCGTGCATGCCGTGGATGTCTTCCGGGCTGGTCTCGATGCGGACCAGGATCACCTTGCGTCCGTCGGCCTGCAGCTTGGCCGCTTCGTCCGAGGAGAACACGATCTCGCCCGAGGCCGCACCGGGCGATGCCGGCAGGCCGGTCGCGATCACGTCGCGCTTGGCGGCGGGATCGATGGTCGGGTGCAGCAGCTGGTCGAGCGAGGCCGGATCGATCCGCGTCACCGCGTCGTTGCGCGAGATCAGGCCCTCATTGGCGAGCTCGACGGCGATCCGCAGCGCCGCCTTGGCGGTGCGCTTGCCGCCGCGGGTCTGCAGCATCCACAGCTTGCCCTGCTCGACCGTGAACTCCATGTCCTGCATGTCGCGGTAGTGCTTCTCGAGCAGCGTGTAGATCCGAGTCAGCTCCTTGAAGGCAGCCGGCATCGCGGCTTCCATCGACGGCTTGTCGGAGCCGCTCTCCTGGCGCGCCTCCTCGGTGATGTCCTGCGGCGTGCGGATGCCGGCAACGACGTCCTCGCCCTGCGCGTTGATCAGGAACTCGCCGTACAGCTTGCTCTCGCCGGTCGAGGGGTTGCGGGTGAACGCAACGCCGGTCGCCGAGGTCTCGCCCATGTTGCCGAACACCATCGCCTGCACGTTGACGGCGGTGCCCCAGGATTCCGGGATGTCGTGCAGCTTGCGATAGGTCACCGCGCGCGCGTTCATCCAGGATGAGAACACCGCGCCGATCGCACCCCACAGCTGGTCGTGCGGATCCTGCGGGAACTCGTGCCCGGTCTCCTTGGCGACGGCTTCCTTGTACTTGCCGACCAGTTCCACCCAGTCGTCGCCGGTCAGGTCGGTGTCGAGCGAGTAGCCCTGGCCGTCCTTGAAGGTGTCGAGGATGTCCTCGAAATGATGATGCTCGAAGCCGAGCACCACGTCCGAATACATCGTGATGAAGCGGCGATAGCTGTCATAGGCGAAGCGGCGGTCGCCGGAGAGCTCGGCGAGCGCTTCGACCGTGCGGTCGTTGAGGCCGAGATTGAGCACGGTGTCCATCATGCCCGGCATCGAGGCGCGCGCGCCCGAGCGCACCGACACCAGCAGCGGGTTCTTGGCGTCGCCGAAGGTCTTGCCGGTCAGCTTGCCGACATAGTCGAGCGCCTTCTCAACCTGCGCCTTCAATTCCTTCGGATACGTCTTGTCGTGCTCGTAGAAATAGGTGCAGACCGAGGTCGGAATCGTGAAGCCGGGAGGCACCGGAAGGCCGAGATTGGCCATTTCCGCGAGGTTGGCGCCCTTGCCGCCGAGCAGGTCGCGCAGCGTCGCCTGGCCCTCGGCCTTGCCGTCGCCGAACGTATAGACCCACTTGCCGGCCTTGATCGCAACCGGGGCCGCCTTCTTCGGAGCGGCTGCCGCCTTCGCCGGCGCCTTGCTGGCGGGCTTTGCAGCCGGTTTGGCGGCGGCTTTCGGCGCCGCCTTCGGGACGCTCTTCGTCAGCGCCTTGCGCGCCGGAGCAGCCTTGCGGGCGGCGGCGGAGGGCTTTGATTTCGCTGCTGTTTTGCCAGCAGCTTTTGCAGCAGGTTTCTTGGACTTCGCGACGGCTTTGGCCATGTCAGACAACAATCCGGAAGGAGGGGTCGAAGATGCGCGCCTTACACCATTTTGGGGGGTTCCGCGCAAGCCGCGAAACCCCGCTTTCCCGCTACAGGTGGAGCCAGCGCAGCAGGCCCATTCCGACGAGCCCGACGAAGATCAGATAGATCGCGACGATGTAGTTGAGGAGCCGAGGCATGATCAGGATCAGGACGCCTGCAACCAGAGCCACGATGGCAGGCAGATGCCCAGCGGTGATGGTCATTGAAGTTTTCTCCGGCGGTTTTTGGAGGAGCGAATCGAGCGGCAGTTTATCCGCTGAGGGGGTTCCCACATCAAGACGCCTGCACGGCCCGGGAGTTCCCGCACCTCACGAAAATTGCTCCAAATTGCCGCGTATATGACAGCAGTTTTTCCGGAACATCACCGCCGCCGATGCATTGGCCCGCTGTGCGCATCGGCGAAGGCCGGCGCGCGCCATAAGAATGGAGCGAGCCATGCGAAACAGAATTCTTGCCGTTGCAGCGGTTGCTGCTGCGATCACGGTGCCGGCTGTTGCCGCACAGGCCCAGACCGTTGGCGTCGTCCGCGGTGGCCCGCCGGTTGCAGTCGAGGATGACGAGGGCATTGCGGTCGAGCAGCGTCCGGCATTCCGCGAATACATCGTGCGCGAGCGCGTACCGAACTACACCATTCCGGATCGCGTCGTGGTCGGCACCATCCTGCCGGATGCCGGCGTGACCACGTATGACGTGCCGCAGCGGTTCGGCGCGACGCCCTTCCGCTACACCGTCGTGAACGGTGAGACCGTGCTGGTCGAGCCGCGTTCGCGACGGATCGTTCAGGTGGTCGACTAGGGCAAATCCAGCACGATCGCCTGAACGAACAGTCCGGGCGCCGCGCAAGCGGATCTGCGCGCAGATCGACCGGACCAGAAAGCCCCGCCTGGCCTCCCCTCCAGGCGGGGCTCTTCTGTTTTGTCGGCACGAATTGTGCTGGCCTATGACTTCAGAATCGAGAGCAGCGTCGAGGTCGACTTGTAGCTCTTGATCGCGGCGTCCTGGAAATCCTGCGTCCAGTTGGTGGCCTGGCGCTCCTCCGCGCTCATCGAGGAATATTGCTTGAGGATGCCGAGTGAGAACTGGCGCGGATCGCCGGCGGTCTGGCTCTGCTTCAGCGCATCGAGCACCGCAAGCCGCGTCCGCGTGTTGAGCTCCTGCTTGGCCGCGAAAATTTCCTCGCCTGAGAACTTCTTGTCCTGGTTCAGCGAGATTGCCGACAGCGAGCGGTTGTCGAGCGAAGACAGATCGGCGAGCTGTCCCGTCTTGCGCCTGGAATCGTACACCAGTTCCTTGCCGCTCTTCGCCGCCTCGCTCTTCTGCCGATCGAGGAAGGCGCGCACGTCGCTTGCCACGCTGGAGAAGTCGCGCGTGCTCCCCGTCGCGGGAGTCGTGGCTCCCGCCAACGCAGCCGCGATCGGATCGCCGGTCATTCCCGTCGGCGCCGTGTTTGGATCCTGCTGCGTCGCCTGAACACCTTTCAGCACCGCGGCGCGTTGGCTGGCCCAGGTCGCGGTGGCCTTTTCCTCGTCGCTGGCGCCGTCGAGATAGTCGAGCGCCGCCTTGTAGCTGACGCTATAGTCGCCGGTCAGCCGCGTGGTCGCGAGCGACGGCGCCAAGGCCTTGTCGAAGCGCTGCTTCAGCTCGGCTGCGGCAACCGCCTGCTCGTCCGGCGTGAACTTGCCGCCATTGTTGGTCGAGATCGCGAACAGCGCGCGACGATCCAGTGTCGAGAGATCGATCGTGGTCTTGCCATCGACGATCGGCGCCTTGACGCCGGCCACCGTGTAGAGTCGGTCGAGCGTCGTGCGCGCATCGTTCGTCACCGTCGCGAAGTCGGGCAGCGACGTCTTGGCGAGCTGCGCACGGGCGGCGTCAGACAGCGTGAGGTTGGTTGCGGCGTTCGACGCCGGAGACGCCGACAGATCGCCGGCGGTGCCGTCGCCCGACAAGGTCGCCGCCAGCGAGGGCGTCGCGGCCGCCCGCGCATAGGCCGAACCATATTGGGCGTAGGGATTGGGCGTGGTGCCGATCGAGGTCATCGGGGCGATCCCTGCATTGGCGCGAGGGCGATTTCTTAAGAAATCGTTGATCCGGCAGGACCTTCGCAGGGCATGGTTAACAAATTGCAAATTGTGTCCAAGTATTTCCAACGTCGCGCATCGCTGCGGCGGAGGCCTATCTGTCGACGACCCAGGCGTGGCGGCGCTGCGTGAAGACCGACTGCGACGGCGCGGGAAAATCCGGGTCCGCGAAGGCGCCGACCGCAACGCCGATCAGGTCCGGCGCACGGCCGGGCTCCCAATAGACCGACGATCCGCAATTCGGGCAGAAATGAAACACTGGAGACCCGCTGCCGCCGATGCGGCTGTATTCCCGCGCCTCGCCCTGCGGCGCGACGTCCGCGCGAGGAAAGAACGCGGCGACACCATAGGTGCTGCCGGTTCGCTTCTGACACTCCAGACAATGGCACAGCGATACCCTGGTCGGCTCGCCATGACAGATGACGCGAAGCCGCCCGCAAGCGCATGTCGCGAGCCGCGCCATCATCGCCTCCCCTTGCTGGCGACCAGCCGGTGAATGACCTTGCCGGACGAGGCGCTGACGACCTCCGCATCGAGCAGCAATTCGGCGCTCGTCAGCTCCGTCCGCACCAGCGCGGTATCGAACGCCGCGTACAGCCGGCCATGCGCATCGCGCGCATCGTCGCCGCTGGTGACGCGCCAGCTCAGATAAAACACGCCGCCGGGCTTCACGAGTTCGAACATGCGCCGGACCGACGGCGCGATCAGCGCGGGATCGAGATGCATGATCACGGTCTCGCACAGCACATTGTCGAAGCTGTTGGAGGCTATGCCGGATAGCGCGGGCAGTTCGGCGCTAGTAAAGCGCAGCGCCTGATAGCGGGCGCGAGCCTCCGCGAGCAGCCCCTCGGAGGCATCAAAACCTTCGGCCGGGAAGCCATTGGCGTTGAGCCAGGCGACCTCGCGGCCGCTGCCGCAGCCGATATCGGCGGTCGCGCCGCCCTTGATGAAGAAACGCGCGACGATCTCTTGCAGATCGCGAGGGGCCGGCTGCTCGTGCCAGTCCTGCGCAAACACCGCCGCTTCCTTGTCGTAAGCGGCGAGCGTTGCGTGGTCCATCGGTCAGCCTTCGATCCTGGAGAAATCCGCCACCGCACGGGTTGCGGCGCGAATCTCGTTGAGCAGCTTCAGGCGGTTTTCACGCACTTTCGTGTCCTCGTCGTTGACCTTGACCTTGTCGAAGAACGCATCGACCGCGGGACGCAACTTCGCCATAGCGCTCAT
This sequence comes from Bradyrhizobium sp. USDA 4461, assembly GCF_054055655.1. Taxonomy (NCBI): domain Bacteria; kingdom Pseudomonadati; phylum Pseudomonadota; class Alphaproteobacteria; order Hyphomicrobiales; family Nitrobacteraceae; genus Bradyrhizobium; species Bradyrhizobium sp. USDA 4461. The sequence goes on along the minus strand of NZ_JBSRXM010000001.1, from coordinate 4,846,018 downwards.
CGCGGCGGCAAAGTCTTCCTTCGCGACAGCGGCGGAGGCCTCGGCCTTCACCTGATCGATCGCCGCAGCCAGAGCCTTCTCTTCGTCGAGCTTGTAGAGCGCGGCGTCAGGCGCGCCGTCAAACGCACGCTTGTCCTTCTTCTCCTCGATGCTGAGGATATTGCTGGCGCGTTTTGTGCCCGCGAGCAGGTTCTTGCCGTCGTCGCTGTCGAGGAATTTGCCGAGCGCCTCGACGCGGCGAACGACGAGCAAGAGATCGTCCTGGCCGCCGAGCGAGAACACGGCGTCGACGAGATCGTGACGCGCGCCCTGATCGCGAAGCTGAACCTTCAGGCGATCGGCGAAGAAGGCGAGCAGATCGTTCGGCAACGTTTCGGCATCGGCCTTGGCCGACAGTCCGAGCAACGCGGATTTGGCCGCCTTCAGGATCGGCAGGCGCAACGTGTTCTCGACGATCAGCCTGATCGCGCCCAGTGCCGCTCGGCGCAGCGCGAACGGGTCCTTCGATCCCGTCGGCTTCTCATTGATCAACCAGAATCCCGCGAGCGTATCGAGCTTGTCAGCCAGCGCCACCGCGACACTGACCGGATCGGTCGGCACGCGATCGGTCGGCCCCTGCGGCTTCCAATGTTCCTCGCTGGCCGCGGCGACGGATGCATCCTCGCCCTGCGCCAGCGCGTAGTATTTCCCCATAAGGCCCTGCAACTCGGGGAATTCGCCGACCACTTCGGTCAGCAAATCCGCCTTGGCGAGGCGCGCGGCGCGTTTGGTCTTCTCGACATCGGCGCCGACCAGCGACGCGATCTCGGCGGCGAGCTTCTCGATGCGCTTGACGCGCGCAGCCTGGGTGCCAAGCTTCTCGTGGAACACGATCTGCTCGAACTTCGGCAGCCGGTCTTCCAGCTTGGTCTTGAGATCGGTCTCGTAGAAGAATTTCGCGTCGCTCAGCCGCGGACGGATCACGCGCTCATTGCCGGCGACGATGGTCTTGCCGCCGTCGGGCGCCTCGATGTTCGCGGTCAACACGAACTTGTTGGTCAATTTCCCCGTCTTGGGATCCCGGACGACGAAGCACTTCTGGTTGTTGCGGATGGTGGCGCGGATCACTTCATCCGGGATCGACAAGAATTCCTTCTCGAACGATCCCATCATCACGACAGGCCATTCGACGAGGCCCGAGACCTCGTCGACCAGGACCTGGTCCTCGACCAGTTCGAGGCCCTGCGCGAACGCCAGCTCCTTGGCGTCCGCGACGATGATGTCCTTGCGCGCCTGCGGATCGAGGATGACTTTCGCGGCCTTCAGCTTGGCCTCGTAATCCTCGAAGCGGCGAACGGAAATCGCGCCCGGCGCCATGAAGCGGTGGCCATAGGTGGTCTGCCCGGCTTCGATGCCGTCGATCGAGAATTTCACGACATCGGGCTCCTCGGTCTCAAGACCAAAGGTCGCGATGATCGAGTGCAGCGGCCGGACCCAGGACAGCGAGCCTGATTTCGCCGAGCGTTCGCCCCAGCGCATCGACTTCGGCCACGGGAAGGTGCGGATGATCACCGGCAGGATTTCGGCGATGACGTCGATCGCGGCGCGGCCGGGCTTTTCGATCAGCGCGATGTAAAAATCGCCCTTTGCATCCTTCTGGACCTTCGCTTCATCCAGCGAGGCGAGACCGGTCGCCTTCAGGAAGCCCTGCACCGCCGCATCGGGGGCGCCGATCTTCGGGCCGCGACGTTCGGTCTTCAGGTCGGGCTGGCGCGCCGGAATGCCGTGCACGGTCAGTGCAAGGCGGCGCGGCGTCGCGAAGGCTTTTGCACCCTCATAGACGAGGCCCTCGGCGACGAGCCTGTCGGTCACCATGCGGCGCAGATCGTCCGCCGCCTTCGCCTGCATGCGCGCGGGGATTTCTTCGGAGAACAGTTCGAGGAGAAGATCGGGCATCAGACCGCCCTGCCCGTTTCAGTGTGGATCCAAGCCTCGCCGCAGGCTTTCGCCAGATCGCGCACGCGCCCGATATAGCTCTGCCGCTCCGTCACCGAGATGACGCCGCGAGCGTCGAGCAGGTTGAAGACGTGGCTCGCCTTGATGCACTGGTCGTAGGCCGGCAAGGCCATCAGATGTTCTTTCATGTTGCTGCCGTCGCGCCAGCCGGCGGCGAGATATTTGCGGCAGGCCTCTTCCGCCATTTTGAACTGCTCGAACAGCATCGCGGTGTCGGCAACTTCGAAATTGTGCCGCGAATATTCCTGCTCGGCCTGCAGGAAGACGTCGCCATAGGTCACCTTCTCGGCGCCCTCGCGCCCGTTGAAGTTGAGGTCGTAGACGCGGTCGACGCCCTGCACATACATCGCGAGCCGCTCGAGCCCGTAGGTGAGCTCGCCCGCGACCGGCGCGCATTCAACGCCGGCGACCTGCTGGAAGTAGGTGAACTGCGAGACCTCCATGCCGTCGCACCAGCATTCCCAGCCCAGGCCCCAGGCGCCCAGCGTCGGGCTCTCCCAATCGTCCTCGACGAAGCGGATGTCGTGGATGGCCGAATCGATCCCGATCGCGGCCAGCGACTTCAGGTACAATTCCTGAAGGTTCGGCGGCGACGGCTTCATGATCACCTGGAACTGGTAGTAGTGCTGGAGCCGGTTGGGGTTTTCGCCATAGCGGCCGTCCTTCGGCCGCCGCGAGGGCTGCACATAGGCCGCGTTCCACGGCTTGGGCCCCAGCGCGCGCAGCGTAGTCGCGGGATGGAAGGTGCCGGCGCCCATTTCCATGTCGTAGGGCTGCAGGATGACGCAACCCTGCTCGGCCCAGAACCGCTGGAGAGCCAGGATGAAGCCCTGGAACGAACGTTCCGGGCGCATGTGGTCAGGCAGGGCATCCATCGTTGGAATCGATCTCGCGAGGGGGTGTGAAAACGCGCGGGACCGTATCGGCGGCGGCCAATGGAATCAAGGCGATGGGGGTGACGTTTGTCATTCCGGGGCGCCTCGAAGAGGCGAACCCGGAATGATAGGAGTGGCTAGCCCGGGCGATAGGCCCCGGTCACGGGGTCACGGCGCAGGGTCTTGATTTCGCTGGCACGGGTGGCCTCGGACACGCGGGACAATCGCGCCTCTTCCAGTTCCTGGTTGATCCGGACGGCCGTCTTGTATGCCCAGCGGACCACGGCCAGGCCACCCAGGACGCCTGCGAATGCAATCAGCGGCGGCATCGGTCGATCCTTGTCGTTCACGTCGGTCAGGCCCCCAATGGCAGGCATTCTCGCCCAACCGAGGCTGCGCCGCAATCGCGGTTCTGGGGCTAAATGGCGCGCTCACATCCCCGTGTTCAGAGCCCGAATCTGGCCCAAATCGCCCGTGTTTCCAGCGCCGAGATCAGATCGTCCGGCAAGCCGGCCAAGCCGTCGAGCGCGGCCAGCGATCCCGCCCCCGGCGCTCTGCGGCCGAGCAGGCCGGACAGCACGCCGCTGGCGGGCGCGATCACCGGGGTCAGCACCTTCTCGCCATAGCGGGCCCGCAAGACGGAGCGGAGATCGCCGATGCTGTCTGCAAGCCCGAGACCGATCGCGGTCTCGCCCGCCCAGTATTCACCGGTGAACAACACGTCGTCGGCGGCCTTCAGGCGGCTGCCGCGGCTCTGCTTCACCAGGTTGATGAAGGTCGCATGGATCTCGCGCTGGATCGTCTTCAGCCGGGCGACGTCGTCGGGGTTTTCGGGAAGGAACGGATCGAGCATCGCCTTGTGGCTGCCGGCCGTGTACAGCCGCCGCTCGACGCCGATCTTCTTGATCGCCTCCTGGAAGCCGAAGCTGCCGCCGACCACGCCGATCGAGCCGAGGATCGAGGACGGGTCGCAATAAATCTCATCGCCCGCGCAGGCGATCATGTAGCCGCCGGAGGCTGCAACATCCTCGGCGAACACCAGCACCGGCAGCTTCTTCTCGGCCGCCAGTTGCCGGATGCGCAGATAGATCTGGCGCGACTGCACCGGCGAGCCGCCCGGCGAATTGATCACCAGCGCCACCGCCTTGGCATTACGCGTGCCAAAGGCGCGCTCCAGCATCTTGGCAACGCCCGAGAGCGTCATGCCGGGCCGCAGCGGCGTCACCGCGCCGATCACACCCGACAGCCGCACGACGGGCACCACCGCCGTGCCGCGCCGGAAACGTGCCGGCAACATTCCCTGCACGCGTTCGAGCAGTCCCGAGCGTCCTCCGGAATGTGCTCCAGAATGGCCTTGGCGATCACTTATTTGTTCACTCATGCCGTTACCTCGAATTAACCACTTTTTATCACGCCACTGTCATTGGATTCCGTGGAACGCGTTTTGCATTTTGCCATTGGGGAAGCAACGCGCGGGCGGAGAGGAAATCATGAAGATCTATCTGCTGATTATGCTGATCGGTACGTTGCTGATGGCGATTCGCTTCACCTCGACGCCGGAACGCCAGTCGGAAACGGCTTCGCAGTGATTTAGTGCCAGTCACGCGGGCAGCTCGCCTGTCCGCTAGCGCCGCGCCAGCGGCAATTCTCCCTTTCCAGCCAAGATCTCCTGCACCCATTTATTGGGCACCCCTGACTCTTCATTGAGCAGCAGCGCGGCATGCAGTCGCGTCGGCGCCCGGCCGCCTTTGGTCGCCCGCACCAGGATTCGGATCGCAGGCCGCGCCGCCTCGCCGTGAACGGGCAGGATCTCGAGACTGCCGAAGCCGCGCTCCAGCGCAGCCAGCACTTCGGCGATCCCGTCGGCACGCCAGATCAGCGCAAGCTGCCCGTTCGACTTGAGGATCCGCCGCGCCGCGTGGACCCAGCTGGCCAGCGTGGTCGCGGTCGCGACATGGGCGCGCTGGCGTACACCGTCGGGCGAGGCGCGGTGCCTGTCGGCATCATTGAACGGCGGGTTCATCAGCACAACGTCGGCACTGTCGGGCGCAAGGCCCGCCGCATCGAAGGCTGCGGCACCGGCCTCGACATCGAGCACGATCACGTCGGCCTTGATCGCGTTGGCGGCGGCGTTATTCCGCGCCAGCTCGGCCAATCCAGGATCGATCTCGACCAGGACCAGATCGATCCCCCTCACCCGCCGCGCCACCGCGAGCCCGGCCGCACCGACCCCGGCGCCGAGATCGACGACGCGCTCACCCGAGCGCGCCGGTGTCGCCGCGGCCAGCAGGATCGCGTCATGGCCGGCGCGGTGGCCGCTGCGGGGCTGGCGCAGCCGCAATTGCCCGCCGAGAAAACCGTCCTCGGTGACATCTGCGGTCGAATTACTCATCGGCCCGCAATTCATGACCAAGGCCGGCGTCGGTCAGGAGCTGGCGGGCCTCGTGGTTGTCGTCCTCATGCACCAGGATCCGCCGCGGCAGCACGCCGAGCGAGCCCTCGATGATGCTCATGTTCTGGTCCAGAACCAAATGATGGATGTTAGCGCTGTCGAGCAGCGCTCCGATGGCGGAGACCAGCACCACGTCATTGGTCCGTACCAATTCCCGCAAAATACGCTCTCCTGTCGCCCCGGCAGTGCAGCGAATGCCTCACATGTCAACAACTTCGTGGCCTTGCCGCAAACCTTCGCAGTTTCTATTGTTATCACTGAGCATAATGCGTATTCGGCAAAATTGGAGACCAGCGTGGCGGTTATTGTACCCTTCGAAAGCCCGTCCAATGCTTCGATCGACGGGCTGGTGGGACTTGTCGCCGCCGACATGGAGCGCGTCAACGCGACGATCATTTCGCGGACCGGCTCCGAAGTCACCATGATCCCCGAGGTCGCCAACCATCTGATCTCCTCCGGGGGAAAACGGCTGCGCCCGATCCTGACGCTGGCGATGGCCCAGCTCGCCGACTACAGCGGCGACGGCCATATCAAGCTCGCCGCCGCGGTCGAGTTCATGCACACCGCGACCCTGCTGCACGACGACGTGGTCGACGAGAGCGAGCTGCGCCGCGGCAAATTGTCCGCGCGGATGCTGTGGGGCAACGAGGCCAGCGTGCTGGTCGGCGACTTCCTGCTCGGCCAGGCCTTCCGGATGATGGTCGAGGTCGGCTCGCTGCGCGCGCTCGACATCCTCTCCGCGGCCGCCGCCACCATCGCCGAGGGCGAGGTGATGCAGCTCGCCGCCGCCAAGAACACCGCGACCACCGAGGACGAATATCTCGCCGTGATCCGCGGCAAGACCGCGGAGCTGTTCGCCGCCGCCTGCGAGGTCGGTCCCGTGATCGCCAACCGGCCGAAGGCCGAGCAGACCGCCTGCCGCTCGGTCGGCATGAATCTCGGCATCGCCTTCCAGCTCGTCGACGACGTGCTCGACTATGGCGGCAAATCCGCCAAGCTCGGCAAGAATGTCGGCGACGATTTCCGCGAAGGCAAGATCACGCTGCCGGTGGTGCTCGCCTTCCGCAGGGGCAACGACACCGAGCGCCAATTCTGGATCCGCGCGCTCGAGCGCGGCGAGATCGGATCGGCCGACCTCGACCACGCGATCGGACTGATGACCAAGCACCGCGCGCTGGAAGACACCATCAGCCGCGCCCAGCATTACGGCGCGATGGCCGTCGACGCGCTGGCGCTGTTCCCGTCGTCACCGATGAAGACGGCGCTGGAACAGGTGGTCGCGTTCTGCCTGGCAAGATCGCACTAAACTCGCCACACCAACTGTGTCGTCCCTGCGAAAGCAGGGACCCATACTCCGCAGCGGGTGTGGTGAACGCGACTCGTCGTTCCAGCATCGCGCAACAACCACGCTTGGTGGTTATGGGTCCCTGCTTTCGCAGGGACGACACTGAGTATGTCGTACGGCATCGGGCGACTCTGAGCTGACGTCTCCCGCCCCCGCTCAAGCCGCGTCGCCCTGCGCCCGCGAGGCGGGCACGGATCAGCGCGCCACGCTCGCCAGCACGCGGTCGACCATCTCGGGCGCAAGGCCGAGATAGTTTCGCGGCGAGGTCAGGTGCTCGATCGTCGCGCGGTCGATGCGCGAGGAAATCCGCGGATCGGCCGCGAGCGCGTCCGCAAGCGAGATGTGCTGCTCGTTGGCGCGACGGCAGGCGTCGTAGACGACGTCGTGCGCGTCCTGGCGCCCGAGCTGCGGCGCGAGACCCATCATCACCGCTTCCGCCACGATCAGGCCGCGGCTGATGTCGAGATTGGTCGCCATCCGCGCCTCGTCGACGATCAGGCCGCCGAGCGCGAACTTGGCCTGATGCAGGGCGCCGGCGGTCAGCACGAAGCTCTCCGGGATCGCCATCCATTCGGCGTGCCAGGGTCCGGTCGCCCGCTCGAAATCCTGGATCGTCGCGTCGAGCATCAGGCCGGCGTGCTGGCGCACGCCCTTGGCGGCCGCCAGCATCAGCTCCGACGAGATCGGATTGCGTTTCTGCGGCATGGTGGAGGACGCGCCGCGGCCCTTCACGAACGGCTCATAGAGTTCGGCGAATTCGGTCGAGGCCATGATCATGATGTCGAGCGCGATCTTGCCGAGCGAGCCGGTCACCAGCGCAAAGAAGTTCACGACTTCGGCGAGCCCGTCGCGCGCCACATGCCAGGTAGACACCGGCACGCCGAGGCCGAGCTCTTCGCAGAGCGCCTGCTGAACCTCGAGACCTTTGTCGCCCAGCGACGCCAGCGTGCCGGCGGCACCGGCGAACTGGCCGACCAGCACGCGTGGCTTCAATTGCGCGAGCCGTTCGGCGTGGCGATCGAACATCGCAAGCCAGATCGCGCATTTGTAGCCGAAGGTGACCGGCAGCGCTTGTTGCAGATGGGTGCGGCCGGCCATCGGCGTATCGCGATGCCGCTTCGAGAGATCCGCGAGGATCTTGCGCAGCTCCGAGATGTCCTGCTCGATGATCTCAAGGCCGGCGCGGACCTGCAGGATCACGGCGCTGTCCATGATGTCCTGCGTGGTCGCGCCCCAATGCACATAGCGGCCGGCTTCGCCGCATTGCTTTGCCATCTGATGCACCAGTGGCAGGATCGGGTAGCCGACGATGTCGGTTTCCTGGCGCAGCAGATCGAAATCGAGCGCCGCGACGTCGGTCCGCCTTGCGATCTCATCGGCTGCATCCGAAGGAATGACGCCGCAGCGCGCCTCCGCCCTGGCGAGCGCGATCTCGACCTCGGCGTAGCGGGAGATCAGCGAATAGTCCGAGAAGATCTCGCGCATGACCGGCGTGCCGAAGGCGTCACGAAACAGAATCGAGTCGAGAACCGTCGTGGCGGTCGGAACGGTGGCGCGCATGGAAACCTCCCAAGATGACGGCCGGCATTTTTTATGTCCGGACATAATCCTTTTATTTCATGTCAGGCGCTATCTGGATCAGACGGGCAACATCGTCGAAATATCCGCGACCGTGCACCCGGCCGACCGCTTCACCTTTTCGATGCGGCTGCGCCGCGACCGCTCTGCGTGAGCGCGGCGGCCCCTCCTCCACAGGCACCCAGCCGTAGGATGGATAGAGCGAAGCGAAACCCATCAACCCGTATCCGCGGCACGATGATGGGTATCGCTGCGCTCCACCCATCCGATTCGCCTCTCCCCCGTCATTCCGGGGCGCCGCAAAGCGGCGAACCCGGAATCCATTGCTCCACTTGCTCCGCGGCCTAATGGATTCCGGTCTCTCGCTTCGCGAGCCCCGGAATGACGAGCAAGGGGGACGCGCATCAAACGAGGTAGGAAACGCCTACTCCTCCACCGGCACCCAGATCTCCAGCCCGCCATTGCCGGTGTTCTTGTCGAATTTCTCGTCGTAGCGCTCGAAGTTCGGCGCGTCTGCGACCTTCATGCCGGATTGCGGCAGCCACCTGTTCCAGATCGTGTTGACGGTGCGGCGGATGGTCGAGATGTGGTCCGCATGGGTGAACACCACATATTTCTGCGCCGGAATCCGGACGCACGCGAACTCGCGCGGCAGGTCGGAGAAATCGGCGACCTCGACACCGGCGATGTAGTCGAAATTGCCGGCGTCATCGCCATTGCAGCAGACCCCGTAGACGACCCGGCCGACCTGACGCGGAATATGCGCGCATTGCTGGTGGAAACCATGCCACTGGTTCGGAATGCCGGCCGTGCTGTCATTGGCGTGGTTGTAGCGCTCGCCGACACCGGCAACGAGAAACGCCTTACCGGTCGCGATGCGTGGCGGATCGATGTGGTCGAGAGCGGTCGAGATCATGGTGATCGGCTCCTGCAGCTTGAGCTTGGTCAGGCACGTGGTCGCGCGCACGGCTTCGGGCGTGACGCCGAAATGGTCGCGGAACGCGCGGGTGAACGCTTCGTGGGAGCCGTAATCCGCATCCAGCGCCAGCGTGAGGATATCGGGCGCACCGGCCGCGAGCTCGCGCGCGGCCTCGCTGAGACGGCGCGCCCGCACGTAGCGCATCACCGAGAACCCGGTCGCCTCCGCGAACGCCCGCACCAGATGGAAGCGCGAGACGCCGGCAACGGCCGCGATGTCGTCGAGCGTCAGCGACCTGCGGAGGTGACTTTCGATGTACCAGAGCGCCTTCTGGGCTGGATTCATGGACGACAGCTTTCCTGCAAAGCGCGGGCATCATGCATGGTTGCGGCCTGCGGCGCTTGACAATCCTTGCTGCACAGCCGCGAAACCCTGGTTCCGCTCAGCGAAATTTTAGCCCAAAGCCGTCGCTGGCAACAATGATGCAATCGTGCATACTCGCAGTTGCATCGATCCGACGGCTCATCAAGCAGCCCAAAATCAAGACTGCACGAGCCGCGGCCAGCATGTCAGGGAGGACAATGATGCACCACCAACGCTTGAGCTATGCCAACCGCGTCAAGTCGGCGGCGCTTGCGGGGCTGTTGACGATCGCCGTCGCAACCGCCGCCAGCGCGCAGAAGAAATACGATCCGGGCGCTACCGACACCGAGATCAAGGTCGGCAACATCATGCCCTATTCCGGCCCGGCGTCCGCCTACGCCACGATCGGCAAGACGGAAGCGGCCTATTTCAACAAGCTCAACAGCGAAGGCGGCATCAACGGCCGCAAGGTCAATTTCATCTCCTATGACGACGCCTACTCGCCGCCGAAGATGGTCGAGCAGGCCCGCAAGCTGGTCGAGAGCGACGAGGTGCTGTTGATCTTCAATCCGCTGGGCACGCCGGGCAACACGGCGATCCAGAAATACATGAATGCCAAGAAGGTGCCGCAGCTGTTCGTCTCCACCGGCGCCGCCAAGTGGAACGATGCGAAGAATTTTCCGTGGACCATGGGCTGGCAGCCGAGCTACCAGGTCGAGGCGCGCATCTATGCCAAATACATCCTGGACAAATATCCCGGCAAGACCATCGGCGTGCTCTACCAGAACGACGATTTCGGCAAGGACTATCTGATCGGCCTGCATGAGGGGCTCGGCGACGCGGCGAAGAAACTGATCGTCGTCGAATCCTCCTACGAGACCTCGTCGCCGACGGTGGATTCGCAGATCGTGCAGATCAAGGGCGCCAACCCCGACATCTTCGTCAACATCGCGACGCCGAAATTCGCGGCGCAGGCGATCAAGAAGGCCGCCGAGCTGGACTGGCATCCGGTGCAGTTCCTGACCAACGTCTCGGTCTCGATCGGCGGCGTGATGAAGCCGGCCGGCTACGAGGCGAGTCAGGGCATCCTGTCCACGCAGTATCTCAAGGATCCCAAGGACCCCGAGTGGAAGAACGATCCCGCCATGGTCGAGTGGCGCAGCTTCATGACCAAATGGTATCCCGAAGGCGATCAGGACGACGCCTCGACCGTGTTCGGCTACGGTGTCGCCAAGGGGCTCGAGCAGGTGCTGCGGCAATGCGGCGACAATCTCACCCGCGAGAACCTGATGAAGCAGGCAGCCAGCCTCAATTTCGAGATCGGCATCTATCTGCCCGGCACCAAGATCAAGACCGGGCCGGACGACTATGCGCCGATCGAGCAGTTGCAGATGATGCGCTTCAAGGGCGAGAGCTGGGAGCGGTTCGGCCCCGTGATGAGCGGCGAGAAGAGCTCTTAGAGCATGATCCGGAAAAGTGGAAACCGGTTTTCCGAAAAGATCATGCTCAAACAAAGAGTTGAGATCATGATGCGATTCCGTGGAAGCGCATCATGATCTGAAGGCCCACCGCCACAACTTTGGGCTTCATGATGCCCGGCACCGCGCCGGGCATCCACGTCTTCGACACGATTCACGCGCAAGATTTTCGCAAGGAAGATTTGCGATGGCCGGAACCCGGCCGATCAGCCCGGCGCCGCACTGAGGCCGGAGTGTCCGGCCATCGCGACCCAAAGGCACATCCTGCGATCGGAAGGACAACAACAATGAAAATCACCGACGTCCGCGCCCACCATATCCGTATTCCCTATGACGCAGGCCCCGCAAGCTTCCGCCAGGGCGCGTCCGCGATCTCCGCGCTCGACATGGTGCTGGTCGAGGTGTCGACCGATGCCGGCCTGACCGGCTGGGGCGATGCCTTCGCCTATGTCTGTCCGAAGACCAGCTGCACGGCGGTCGCCGAGATGATCGCGCCGCAGGCCCGCGGCCTCGAGGTGCCCGATGCCGCCCAGATTCCTGCCGCGATGGAGCAGATCCAGCGCAATCTGCATCTGTTCGGCCGCTACGGCATCACGATGTTTGCGATCTCTGCGCTCGACATCGCGCTGTGGGATCTCGCCGGCAAGGTGAAGGGCGTGCCGCTGCATCAATTGATCGGCGGCGCCAAGCGCAGCACGATCCCGGCCTATGCGAGCCTGATGCGGATCGGCAATCCGACCCATATCGCCGCCGAATGCAAGAAGGCGATCAAGCTCGGTTACTCCGCGATCAAGCTGCACGAGAGCACCGTGCCCGCGGTGTCAGCCGCGCGCGAGGCGATCGGCCCCGGCGTGCCGCTGATGGTCGACATGAACTGCCCGCTGGATGGGCCGGCGGCGATCCAGTTCGCGCGCGACTGCAAACAGGCCGCGCCGCTGTTTCTGGAGGAGCCGGTCTGGCCGCCGGAAGATTTTGCCACGCTCGCCGAGGTGCGCAGAGAAGGCCGGCTCGATATCGCGGCCGGCGAGAACGCCTGCACCGTGCATCAATTCCGCCAGATGATGACCGCGGGCGCGGTCAGTCATGCGCAGCCGTCGGTGATCAAGGTCGGCGGCGTCACCGAATTCCTGCGCGTCGCCGTGCTCGCCGACGAGTTCGGCGTCCAGGTGATTCCGCACTCGCCCTATTTCGGGCCGGGCTTCCTCGCCACGCTGCATCTGATGGCGATCCGTGACTCGGGCCTGATCGAGGTGTTCTTCATGAAGCGCCCCGCCTGCCTGTGGGGCGACCGCATCGCTGTCGACGCCAGCGGCCATGTCGCCGTGCCGCAGGGCTCCGGGCTCGGCTATGAGCCGGATCGCCACGTGATGGAGACATATCGGGTGGCGTGACGAGTGCACGGCTCTTTCCGCCGTCATTGCGAGGAGCGAAGCGACGAAGCAATCCACGGCTCGGCAAGCTGAGCGATGGATTGCTTCGCGGAGCCTGTCATCCGGCGGCGCTTCGCGCCGAGCGGGTGGCTCGCAATGACGGTGTACTATTTCGTCCCGTCCTTTGCCGCAGGCGCGGCCTCCTTTGCCGGCGGCGCGTCGGCTTTCTTCTTCAGATCCTCGGCCAGCTTGGCCTGCGCCGCCTGCAAATCGGTGGCGAGCTTTTGTAAGCTTGCCACCATGCTCTGCAAGCTCGCGATCTGCCGGTTGGCCGCGTCGAGCTTCTGTTGGTGATCCGTGGTGAGCTTGCCGATCGTCTTTTGCAGGAAATCGACATTGCTCTGCAGGCAGCTGGTGCGCCGCTCCATGGTTTTCTCGACGGTGCAGATCTCGATGCCGGGTATGTCCTGCGCGTGCGCGGTTCCGACCAGCGCGAGTGCGAGCGGCACGAGCAAGGCAAAGACAAATCGCGCGATCATCGGCATCCCCCCATCACATGCGTCATTCACAGTTTTGTGCTCGCGACGCAGAAAGCCGGGCAGACATACCACACTGAAACCGCATTCGAGCGGTGTGCTGCACTCATTACGGGGACTACTCGTGGGGACGGGGGCCTTCGGAACTTTGTTTGGTTCGACCCCTTTTGGCTCGACCTTGGGCAGTGGAGACAGATCGCATGGCAACGCGCGAAAAACGGTTGGCGCAATTCGACGGCAATGGCGAACCTTCGCCGGAACAACGCGTGGAAGTGCTTTGTGAGGATCACAGCGGGACGTATCAGCTACCGTTCGCCTGCCGCTTCGTCGACGGCCAATGGCGCAATGACACGACAGGTGGCGCGCTGGAGGCCAACGTCATCGCCTGGCGGAAGCCGCGCGAGAAGCAACCGCTGGCCTGATCCCGTGAGGCGCCGTTGTTGCGCATGGTCCTTCGGGACCATGCATGCTGTTTCAAAACGCGACGCGCACGCGCTGCGCTTTAAGATTTGGAACGCGGATGGAACGAACCGCGTCCGAATCACTGATCGAGAGCCGTACTCCGTTGTTCACGGCTAGATGTGGTCATCAGCCCGACGCGGCGCACCACATACAGAAGCATGACGATCGGCCGCAGCCAGCGGCCGACAACAAGGGTTAATTCCTCCGCAGACGACATCGCGATCCCTTTCTCCGTCCTCCTTGACGATCATTTCCACGGCGTGGTCGGCGGCACGGTCTCGGTCGCCGGCGGCACATCCACGGTCTTGAAGTCGGCGGGGCTGACGATCTCGAGGTATTCCATGTCCTTCGAGTAATCGAACAGATAGTGGGTGATGCCGGGACGCTGATGGATGACGTCGCCGGCCTCGACCAGCGTCTCCTTGTCCTCGTACATGAAGCGGGCCCAGCCCTTGGTCATGATGACGATCTGAAAATCGCACAGATGCTTGTGCCAGCCGGTGCCCTCTTCCGGCGGCATGTCGGGATTGGCCTTGACCAGGTGGCAGATCACCTGCCCGCCGGTGGCATCGGCGATCCCGAGATCGCGATACAGGAAGAAGTCGCGCAGACCTCCGCCCTTGAACTCGGTGTCACCGGGTTTGACGTGGGAGAATTTGCTGACGACGGCGTGCTGGTTCATTTCAAGCCTCCACGGTTCTCGTGTTCGCGAGATCGCGGCGCGGCTCAGCGTCCAAATTTTCGGCAGCGTCGCATCGTCGCGGTCACAGCTCGGTTGTTGCTATGCGAAATCCTTGCCAGCCCGGTCGGGCCGCGGCGATCGGTCCCGCGATGTGCCGATGTCGCGGCGGAAGCATCTGGGGCAAGGCCCGAATTTGCGCTCGGCCGCTGCCTGGCACGCCCGCCGCGCGGCGCCGATGCCTGGCGCCGATGGCATGTCGATTGAGCAAGGCTTGCCTGGAGCTTGAGCCGCCGGCCCAGGCAGGCCGGAGGCGCACTGCCTAATATTCGACCTCGAGCTCCTCGACGTCGGCCGGCTCGGCCTTCGCCGCCTCGACCCATTCCTGCATCTCGGGCATCGCCATGATGGTCCTGGCATAGGCCGCGAGGACGGGATCGAGCTTGACGTCATAGGTCATGAAGCGGGTCACCACCGGCGCATACATCGCATCCGCCATGGTGCGGCGTTCGCCGAACAGGAATGGCCCGCCGGACTTGTCGAGGCAATCCCGCCAGATCGCGCAGACGCGCTCGATATCGGCCTGCGCCCGCGACCAGATCTTGAAGCCGGGGAAGTGGCCCTTGAGATTGACGGGGAGCGAGGACCGCAGCGTGGTGAAGCCGGAATGGATTTCGCCCGAGATCGAGCGGCAATGCGCGCGCTGGATCCGGTCTTCCGGCAACAGCCCGGCATGTGGCATGATCTCGTTGAGGTACTCGCCGATCGCCAGCGTGTCCCAGACGGTTGCGCCCTCATGGCGCAGGCAGGGCACCAGGATCGACGACGACAGCAGCAGCAGTTCGGCCCGCGCCGAGGGGTCATCGGGCGCGGTCACCACCTCGTCGAACTCCAGCCCGGCGAATTTGGCCAGCAACCAGCCGCGCAGCGACCAGGACGAGTAATTCTTGCTGCTGATGGTGAGCGTCGCCTTCGCCATTTCGGTGTCCTCACGCCTGAACGCATGCTTGGCTCCCGGACCCTGCGAGCGGTCCAACCGCCGCGCCCCTCGGGAGCCGTTCGTTTTTGCAGCAAGCGACGTGCCAATTTGCCGGGCAGTCGGCCCACCTCTGGCCTCGATATTGCTTGGCAGACCAGGCCACCGGGTGGATGCGTATGATGTCAATGCTGTACCAGGCCTACCAGAACCATATGGACCTCACTGCGCCGTGGCGGACCGGCGCCGCGGCGGCATTGCGCTACCTCAATCTGGTGCCGCGGGGCACCTCGCAGCGGACGTTCGGCCGACTCGCCGCCGCGCTCGAGCTGATCTCCCGCTCCACCCTGACCTATGCCCGCCCCGACTACGCCATCGGTAGCGTGACCTCCGGCAACAGGGAGTACCAGGTGACCGAGGAGGTCGCCTATGCGACGCCGTTCGGCTCGCTGCTGCACTTCAAGAAGGTGGACGGACCGGAGCAGCCGCGGCTGCTGCTGGTGGCGCCGATGTCCGGCCATTTTGCCACCCTGCTGCGCGGCACCGTGAAGACGCTGCTGCAGGACCACGACGTCTACATCACCGACTGGCACAATCCGCGCGACATCCCGCGCAGCGATGGCCGCTTCGGGCTCGAGGATTATACCGACCACCTGATCGACTTCCTCGGCCAGCTCGGCCCGCGTGCGCATATGGTGGCGATCTGCCAGCCTTCAGTGTCGGCGCTGGCGGCGGCCGCGATCATGTCGGAAGACAACCATCCGGCGCGGCCGGCATCGCTGACCCTGATGGCCGGGCCGATCGACACACGGATCCAGCCGACCAAGGTCAACGAGTTCGCTAAGAGCAAGCCGATCAAATGGTTCGAGGACAATCTGATCAATTACGTCCCCGTACAGTGCAAGGGCGCGCTGCGTCAGGTCTATCCCGGCTTCGTGCAGCTCACGGCGTTCGTGTCGATGAATCTGGAGCGCCACATCAAGCAGCACATCGATCTCGCCGATCATCTCGCCAAGGGCGAGACCGACAAGGCCGAGGTGATCAAGACCTTCTACGACGAGTATTTTGCCGTCATGGACCTGCCGGCGGAGTTCTACATCGAGACCGTGCGCGACGTGTTCCAGGAGCACCTGCTGCCGCAGGGCATGCTGATGCATCGCGGCCGCCCGGTGAACCCGGCGGCGATCCGGCGCATGGGCCTGATGACGGTGGAAGGCGAGAAGGACGACATCTGCTCGATCGGGCAGACGCTCGCCGCGCAGGACCTCTGCACCGGCGTGCGCACCTATCGCAAGGTGCACCACATGCAGGCCGGCGTCGGCCATTACGGCGTGTTCTCCGGCAAGCGCTGGAACAACGAAATCTATCCGCTGCTGCGCGATTTCGTGCATGTGAATTCGTGAGGGCTAGGCGACACCCTTTCCCCGTCATTGCGAGCGGAGCGAAGCAATCCATCGGTCCCGCAGCGGAAGCGTGGATTGCTTCGTCGCTACGCTCCTCGCAATGACGAGTGGCGGCTAGCCACGTCTCCGCCCGCGCTATAGTCTTCCCGCCACGACGACCCCGCTTGCCAAGAATCGTCCAGGGAGAAACTCCATGCGCGCCTCGACCGCCTTCCGTGCCCTCACGCTCGCTTTTGTCGGCGCCCTCGCCTTCGCCTCAGCCGCATCGGCCGCCGAAGTCCATGTCATGATCTCGGGCGGGCTGACGGCGGCCTACAAGGCGCTGGTGCCGGAGTTCGAGCGCAAGACCGGGCACAAGGTGGCGACCGCCTTCGGGCCGTCGATGGGCACCACGACCAACGCCATTCCGGTGCGGCTGGAGCGCGGCGAGCCGGCCGACGTGCTGATCATGGTCGGCTATGCGCTCGGTGACCTGATCAAGCAGGGCAAGGTGGTGGCCGACAGCCGCGTCGACCTCGTGAAGTCGCCGATCGGCATCGCGGTGAAGTCAGGCGCGCCGAAGCCGGACATCGGTTCGGCCGACAGCGTCAAGCAGGCGCTGCTTTCGGCGAAATCGGTCGCCTATTCCGACAGCGCCAGCGGCGTCTACGTCTCGACCGAGATGTTCGCAAAGCTCGGCATCGCCGACCAGATGAAGGACAAGGCGCGGATGATCCCGGCGACCCCGGTCGGCGAGATCGTCGCCAAGGGCGAGGCCGAGATCGGCTTGCAGCAGATTTCCGAGCTGAAACCGGTCGCCGGCATCGACATCGTCGGCCCCTTGCCGGAGCCGTTGCAGAAGATCACGGTGTTCTCCGCCGGGATCGCGACGGTTTCAAAAGAGCCTGAGGCCGGCAAGGCGCTGATCAGCTTCCTCGCCTCACCAGACGCCCGCGACGCGCTGGTCAAGAGCGGGCTGGATCCGATCGCAGGCGGTGCGACGTATTAGGTGCGCGCACGTTCTCTCGCCGTCATCCTGAGGTGCGAGCAAAGCGAGCCTCGAAGGATGCACGGCCACTAGCCGGGCCGTCGATCCTTCGAGACGCCGCTTCGCGGCTCCTCAGGATGACGGGGATAGATTGGCGCGGTTGTCGCCCTACCGCCAATGGTGCGCACCATACGCCAGCAGCAGCACCACGACGAGCGCCAGCAGCAGCGTGGTCGACTTCCAGAACAGCACCGGGTTGCGTTCGATCAGCGGGGTCGACGACGTCGTCAGATATTTGGCGTTGGGATTGCGCAGGTCGAACACGAACTCGGAGAAGCTCTCGTAGCGCTTGAGCGGGTTGACGTGCACGGCGCGCTCCAGCGCGCCGTCAACCCAGGTGGGGACATCGCGGCCGCGATGCGCGGCCGGACGGTAGACCAGCCGGTTGAAATCGGATCGCGTCCGCGCACGGGCGATCCGTGCGCCATAGGGCAAGCGGCTGGTCAGCATCTGATAGGTGACGACGCCGAGCGAAAACAGGTCGGAGCGCGCGGTGCCGCCCTCGCCCAGGAAATACTCCGGCGCGGTGTATTGCTGGGTGCCCAGAATGTCCTCGACGCCCGCCGGCACAGCCTCGGCAACGCCGGCAATCCGGGTCGAGCCGAAATCGATGATCTTCACCGTGCCGGTGCTGTCGATCATGATGTTGTCGGGCCTGACGTCCTGGTGCAGCATCTCCTTGCGATGGAAGGCGCGCAATCCCTTCGCGATCTGCTCGGTGATGTCGCGCACCGTCTCCAACGCCGGCGCCGGATTGTCAGTCATCCACTGCGTCAGGGTCTGACCGTCGATATATTCCATCGCAACGTAGAGGAAGTTGCGCTTGCGCTGCGGCAGAAACGGCTTCAGCACATGCGGGCTGTCGATCCGCCGGGCGACCCACTCCTCCATCACGAAGCGCTTGAGATAGGCCGCATCGTCGCGCAGGTCGATCGAGGGGATCTTGATCGTCACCGTGGTGCCGCTGTCCTCGTCAACAGCGAGATAGATGTGGCTGCGGTGCGAGGCATGCAGCTCGCGCACGATGCGATAGCCGTCGAACAGCATCCGTGCATCGAGCAGCGGCGGCAATGGCAGCTCGGTCGGCTGGCCGAACACCTCGCTGGCATCGCCGTCGGGCAACTCGTCGATCCGGACGATCTGGGCGGTGAGATTGTCCGGACTGCCGTTGTCGTAGGCCTGCGCGACGATCGACTTCGCGGCCGCATCGAGATCGGCGGCGCCATCCCTGATCGTCTTCGCCAGCTGGCGCGCCGGGACATGCTCGTAGATGCCGTCGGTCACCAGCAGGAAGATGTCGCCGCGCGCCAGCGGAAGGTTCTGGTAGTCGATCTCGAGCTGCGGGTTCACGCCGAGCGCGCGGCCGAGATAGCTCTGCTGCGAGGAGATCACGACACGGTGGTCGTTGGTCAATTGCTCCAGGCTGTTGCCGGCGACGCGGTAGATCCTGCTGTCGCCGACATGGAACAGATGCGCCGTGGTCGAGCGGATCACGAGCGCGCTCAGCGTGCAGACGTAGCCCTTGTCCTTGTCGTAGGGGTTCTGGCTGCGCCGCGTCTGCGCGTGCAGCCAGGAGTTGGTCGCCTCCAGCACCCGCCGCGCCGAGGTCTTCACCGACCAGGATTCCGAGGTGCAGTAGTAGTCGGTCAGGAAGCTCTTGACCGCGGACTCGGCGGCGACACGGCTGACGCTGCTCGAGGAGATGCCGTCGGCCAGCACCACGGCGATGCCCTTCAGGCCGAGCAGCGGCTCCTCGGGGATCAAGACGCCGTGGAAATCCTGATTGGTGTCCTTGCGGCCCTGATCCGAGAATTGCCCGACCGATATTTTCAGTGCGCGCGGCATCGTCCGTCCAAAAAGCGAATGGGGCCCTCCGTGACAGGAGAGCCCCATCAGCGGGCCTGGATCAAGCCGCGAGACGCTGGCGCTTCGGCGCCGTCTTCACATGCGTGGTGTAGAGCGTCAGCCCGGTGAAGGCGAGGCCGCCGGCGAGGTTGCCGAGCACGGTCGGGATCTCGTTCCAGATCAGGTAGTCCATGATCGAGAACTTGGCATGCAGCATCAGTCCCGACGGGAACAGGAACATGTTCACCACCGAATGCTCGAACACCATGTAGAAGAACACCAGGATCGGCATCCACATCGCGATGACCTTGCCGGGCACTGTGGTCGAGATCATGGCGCCGACCACGCCCGTGGAGACCATCCAGTTGCAGAGCATGCCGCGGATAAACAGCGTCGCCATGCCCGCCGCGCCGTGCGCCGCGTAGCCCAGCGTTCGCGCCTCACCGACATTGCCGATGGTCATGCCGACCTTGTCGGGCTCCTGCGTGAAGCCGAAGGTGGTCACGAACGCCATCATGAACGCCACCGTGAGCGCGCCGGCGAAATTGCCGATGAAGACGAGGCCCCAGTTGCGCAGCACGCCGCCGAGCGTGACGCCGGGGCGCTTGTCGAGCAGCGCGAGCGGCGAGAGCACGAACACGCCGGTCAGGAGATCGAAGCCCAGCAAATAGAGCATCACGAAGCCGACCGGAAACAGCAACGCGCCGACCAGCGGCTGCCCGGTGTTGACGTTGATCGTCACGGCGAACCAGGCGGCCAGCGCGAGGATCGCACCGGCCATGTAGGCGCGGATCACGGTGTCGCGCGTCGACATGAAGATCTTGGATTCACCGGCGTCCACCATCTTGGTGACGAATTCGGACGGTGCGAGATAGGCCATTCGTAAAGTCCCCTTGCGCAATTCGGCCGCGCCGGTTGCCTGCCGGAAGCGACGCGGGTGGGTTGAAATGCTCGTCCGTCCGGGGAGATGGGGCTTGAACGATTGCTCGCGGCGCCCGGGCCGGGCGCCTTGGTCCCCTCGCCGCGGCCAGCGCTGGCTTCGGCAATCCGGAGAACGGCAGTCGTCGTTGACTGCTAGAACCAAAAGCAATGGATATGCCAACCGCAGGGAGCGCCGGCCGGTCATAAAACTTACGTTAATCCAATGACTTAGATAGACCGAACGGGAACCGGCCGGCGCAATGGCGCAGAATTATGCAGCATGCCCAGATGTCGCCCAAGCCGAATGCGCCACTCTCTCCCCGTCATCCTGAGGAGCGCCAACGGGTCCGCGCAAAGCGCGGCCCGATGACAGGCTCCGCGCGTCTCGAAGGATGCACGGCCCGGCTGGTGGCCGTCGATCCTTCGAGGCTCGCTGCGCTCGCACCTCAGAGGGTGTGATTTTTTTGGGGTTTCAGCGAGCATTATAGCCGAAAGCCGGCGCGGTGTGATTCTCTGGCGATGATGGATTCGCGGGAGGTGATGTTGGCTGCCGATGAGTTGTTTGGGGACCTGCCGGAGCAGGCGAAGCCATCAGTCGAAGCGGGCTTGCCCGGCGCTCCGCGGCTGCGTGAGCCCCAGCGCGACCAGATTGCGCTGCGAGCGGTTGATATTGAGAGCCTGATCGGGGAAGACCATCCGGTGCGGCTGATCTGGTCTTATGTCGAAGAGCTTGATCTGAGTGAGTTGGAGGACCGGATCAAGGCTCGCGGCGATCGTCCCGGTCACCCCGCGACCTCGCCCCGGCTTTTGCTGGCGCTGTGGCTCTATGCCGCCAGCGAAGGCGTTGGCAGCGCGCGGGCGTTGGAGCGGCTGTGCGAGAGCCACGATGCCTATCGCTGGCTGTGCGGCGGGGTGTCGGTGAACTATCACCTGCTGGCGGACTTCCGGGTCGGCAACGCCGATCTGCTTGACCGACTGCTCAGTGAGCATCTGGCAGCGTTGGCAAAGGCCGGTCTCGTCGATCTGGAGACCTTGGCGCAGGATGGCATGCGGGTCCGGGCCAGCGCCGGGGCGGCCTCGTTCCGGCGCGAGGCGACGCTGGATAAGCATTTGGCGCAGGCTGAGGCCGTGGTGGAAGACCTCAAGCGCGAGGTCGACACACGCTCGGACGCCAGCAATAAGCGTGCCCGGGCAGCCAAGGAGCGGGCCGCGCGGGAACGCAGCGCGCGGGTGAAGGCGGCGCAGACGGCGCTCGCCGAGATCAAGCAGCAGCGCAAGGAGCGCGAAGAAAGTCGCGGCAACGGCAAGACGCCGAAGGAGCCGCGGGCCTCCACGACGGACGCCTATGCACGGGTCATGAAGATGGCGAACGGCGGCTTCCGCCCCGCCTACAACGTGCAGGTGACGAGCGTGGCCGGCGAGCAGATCGTCGTCGACACCAGAATTTGCAACATCGGATCCGATCGCGGCCTGATGCGTCCCATGCTGGAGCGGCAGCGTGCGCGGCCCGGAGGGTTGCCCAAGGACCATCTCGTCGATGGCGGCTTTGGCAGTGCCGAGGACATCGAATGGGCCTATGCCGAGGGCATCGATATCTTTTGTCCGCCCACTCAATCCAAGCACGGTACCGATCCCTATCTACCGCGGCGCGGCGACGGTCCGGGGGTGTTGGCCTGGCGTGCGCGAATGGCGAGCAAAGAGGGCAAGGCCCGATACAGGTCCCGGTCGATCTGCGAGTGCATCCATGCCCGCTGGCGCAATTGGGACCTGCGGCAATTGACCGTGCGCGGCATCGAAAAGGTCCGTGCCGTCGTGCTCTGGTACGCCCTCGTCAACAACATCCTGCAAGGCAACCGCCTCTCCAGAGCCTAAACAACGGGTCATCGCCGAACTCGAACTCAAACCTGCCAATTGCTGCGACGAACAGCCGCCAAAAACTCCGCAGGAGCCGAATCCGTCACAAGCTCTCAGGATGACGGGGAGGGAGGTCAGGCAGGGTCGATACGCGCCGGCCTACTTCACCTCGGTGCGAACCGGCGTGTCCTTCAGGCCGTTGTTGTCGTAGGCCCTGCGCAGCGTGCCGTTGGCGATCGCTTCCGTCATGAATTTGCTGACGAACGCCGCCGCGAGCGGATGGTCGAGCGGGACGGCGACCGCGGTGACGGTCTGCTTGAAGGTCTCGTCGAGAACGCAGGAGCCCGGAATCTTCTTCGCCATCGCAAGGAGCTGATCGCGCGACAGCGCGAAGGCGTCCACCTCGCCATTCTCCAACAGATGGAAGATCTCGTCATAGGTCTGATAGCCCGTGACCTTGGCATGTTTGAGATGGGCGATCGCGCCGCGCATCGTCGTGGTGTTGTTGACGGCAGCGACCTTGACGCCGTCCTGGTCGAGGCTTGCAAAATTGGTGATCTTCGAGCCCGGCCTGACGATGTAGGTGGCGTCGGCGACCTCGTAGATCGGCCCGAACGTCATCCTGGTTTCGCGCTCGGGATCCCTCGGCAGGAAGGTGACGTCCCAAGTGTTCTTCGCCGCGGCGTCGGTGATTTGGCCGGAGTTCTGGTGCACGACATATTCGACGGGAACGCCGAGCTGCGCCGCCATCTCGCGGCCGAGATCGACGGGAACGCCGGCATAGCCGTTGTCGGTTTTGGTCGACCAGAAGGCGCCGCCCGCCGGACTGATCGCGATCGCGACCCGGAGCTTGCCGGTCGGTGCGATCTGATCCTTCAGGGCGTCGGCATTTGCGGATGTGGCCATCACAATCACTCCCAGAACGAGACCGGCCAGACGCAGCAGTCGAGACAACATCGGACGTCCTCCACGCCGGTCTTGCCGTCCGGCCGGCGCGCACCAAACCGCACGGCGCCGCCCTGTGCAAGCGCCGGTCTCGCAACGGAGCTATCCGTATCGGCCTATTTGACCCGGATCGTGATCTTCTCGGAGACGACCGGCGGGTTGAAGGGATAATGCTTGGCATCACCCAGCACCAGCTGGAGCGTGTGCTTGCCGGGCGCGAGATCGAGCTGCGTCTCGGTCTGGCCCGCGCCGAAGTGCTGATGCGACTTGTCCGACGGGATCGGCTCGTTCGGATTGAGCGGCTCATCGACATCGATCAGCAGATGGTGATGGCCGCTGTTCGGATAGTCGTCGCCGGCATGGGTGACACCCATGTTGTGCAGCCCGAAGCGGCACACGAACGAGCCCTTGAGAACAGCGCCGTTGCGCGGCCAGATGAAGTACAGTTTGGCGTCCTTGCCCGCCGGCTTGTTTTGCGCGACGGCGGGAGCAGCGAGCAACGCCAGTGCCGCAGCGAGCATGATCAGGCCTGCACGTCTCATAGCCCCTCCATGAAGCCCGGCGATCGCGGATGACCGCTCAGGGCGACAGCGCAACCCGGAAACCGTGGGTCGGGTAGCGCACATTGGTGTCGTAATTGTCGCGATTGGCCGGGCGCACATAGCGCGCGTCATTCTTCCAGGAGCCGGAGCGGATGACATGGGAGCCGCAATCGCCGCCGGTCCAGACCGCGCCGTCGTCCGGCGCGCCCTGGTAATTCCTGTGCCAGCAATCCTCGACCCATTGATCGACCCCGCCGCCCATGTCGTAGAGACCGAACGGATTCGGCTTGAAGCTGCCGACCTTGACCGGCTGTTCGGCGGCAGCATCACCGCCGCAATCCTTGCAGCCGGCATGGCCCGGCTGCATCTGGTCGCCCCACCAGTATTTCGACTGGGTTCCGCCGCGCGCCGCGTACTCCCATTCGGCTTCGCTCGGAAGCCGATACGGCTTCTTGGTTCGCTCGGCGAGCCAGGCGACATATTGCTTCGCATCGCTCCAGCTCACATTGGTGACCGGAACATCGTCCTTGCCGCCGGCCGTGACGCCGCAAGCCTTGGCCGCCGCGCAGGCATTCCACTCCCGCACGGTGACCGGATATTTGCCCATCGCGAACGGCTTCACCGCCACCTTGCGGATCGGCCGCTCCGACGGGTCGTCATTGCTGCCCATCGAGAAGCTGCCGCCCTTGAGCGACACCATCTCGGGTTCCGGCAACTCTGGGGTGGGGCTCGCGGATGGCGCAGGTTGCGGCGAGGCCTGCTGCACCGGTGCTGCCGGAACCGGGCTTGAACTCTGGCTCGGTGCCGGTGCCGGCTGCTGCACGGCAGGCGATGCCGCCGATGACGGCGGCGCCTTCGCCAGGTCGACCAGCTTGCTGCGCGGTTGCGCGAGCAGGTACCACAGCGCGCCGCCGGCGATGATCGCGATCGCCAGCCCGAGCAGCGTCAGCAGGATGGACTCGCGGCGCCGCCGTGTCCTCTGGTAGGCGGCGGCGTCCGGCAGCACGCGGTAGACCCGGATCGGATCGGTGATGTTCTTCACCTTCTTGTCGCCGAGCGATTCGTAGCCGCAGACCATCTTGTGCTTGATCTGCTCGTAGATGCCGCCGGAGATGAAGACGTCGCCTGGCGCGGCGATCCCTTCCAGCCGCGAGGCCACGTTGACGCCGTCGCCATAGATATCGTCGGACTCGATGATAATGTCGCCGAGGTTGACGCCGATCCGGTACTCGATCCACTGATCCCGCGCGATCGCCGCGTTGCGGCCGATCATGTTCTGCTGGATCACGATGCTGCACCGGACCGCCTCGACCGGGCTGTCGAACATCGCGATGAAGCCGTCGCCGGTGGTCTTGATCAGCTTGCCATGGTGCTCGGCAATGGTGGGCTCGATCAGATCGCGCTCGGTCCGCTTGACGCGGGTGTGGGTGCCCTCTTCATCGAGTTGCATCAGCCGGCTGTAGCCGGCGATGTCGCCGACGACGATCGCGGCGAGCCGCCGCGGCACGGCATCGCGGGGAGGCTGTGGACGGCCTGACTTGAAGTCGCGAATCTCTCCCATGGCGCTCCGGCTGCTCCACACATGCGTGCTCGCGGCGCAACCGGCGCCTTGTGCCCGAGGCACGGCCAAACCTACCACATCTGCGGTTCGGGACAAAGTTCGTGAAGCGTGACCAGGTCACGGATTGCCGTGCCTCCGCGGCCGGGCAGGCGCGGATCGTCTCGGCGGTAACCGCCGCAAAACGCCCGGTATCAGCCCCCTGGCGTGGCGGGCGTGCGGATCTCGCGCGGCAGGATGATCGCAGCCGCAATCGCCAGCAGGCACAGCGCGGCGAAGGCTCGCAGCATCATCGAAAAGCCGCCCTGGTCGTAGAGCCAGGCCACCAGGCCGACCGACGCGCCCGCCGCTGTGAAGCCGACGAAATAGCGCACCGCATAGGCGCGCGAGCGCCATTCCTCGGTCGTGTACTTGCCGACCATCGCGTCGTTCACCGTCACCTGGCCGAACGCGCCCATCACGATGCCGATCGAAACCACGATCAGCGGCAGGTTGGACAGGCTCGCGGCGAGATAGAGGAACGGTGCCAGCATGAACGACAGCGGCAGCGCCACCGTCTTCAGCGAATGCCGGTCGAGCAGCTTGCCGATCGTGTACTGCGTCATCGCGCCGAACACATAGACCCCGGCCGCGATCACCCCGAGCAGCGCCGGGCTCTTGGTCAGGTCCGCGAGCCGTTCGGCGAACAGCTTTGGCAGCGCCACCGTCACCGCGTTGAACGTGGTCGAGATCGCGATCACCACGATCAAGAGCGACAGCACCACCCGCCACATGTCCTCCTTGGCGACGCGCACCTGCGCGGCCGCCTGCCTGGAGCCCTTGCGATCCTCATGCACCACCGTCATCGCAAAGGCGATGCCGATCAGCACGGTGACCGTGCCCGGCACGATGAAGGCCCAGCGCCAGCCGAGATACTGGCCGATCACGCCGGTGACCAGCGCCGACGAGGCAACCCCGAGATTGCCCCAGACGCCGTTGATCCCCATCTGGGCGCCGAGCTTCTCGGCATAGGACACGATCATCGCGGTGCCGACCGGATGGTAGATCGAGGCGAAGATGCCGATCGAAAGCAACGCGGCGCCGAGTTGCAGCGGCGCCTGCACGAAGCCGACCGAGATCATCGACAGGCCGATGCCGACGAAGAAGATCACCATCATGTGGCGGCGGCTCCAGCGATCGCCGAGCCAGCCGGTAATGAGCGAGCCGGCGCCGAAGGCGACGAAGCCGGGCGTCGCGTAGGGCAGCAGTTCCGAATAGGCCATGCCGAGCGCCGGTCCCATGATGATGACGGCGGCGGCGAAAATCAGCATCGCGTAGTGGTCGATGAAATGGCCGGCGTTGACGAAGCTGATCACCCGGCTCGGACTGTTGCTCGGGCTATTCCTTGGGCTATTCCCTGGACCACTCATGGACACGTCTCTCACGCGATTCTTCAATTGCTCGGAAATAGGTTATAGGTGCTTGTCCTGACGGGATGTCGCCAATGACTATCGCCGAACCGCCAATCAGAGCCCTCCACGACGACCGGCGCGTCACCGGTGATGGCGTCCACATGGTCGCGCGCAACTACCGCAAGGGCGTCCGGCTCGATCCGCACATGCATCGCGAGGCGCAGCTGGTCTATGCCGCCTCCGGCACCATGCAGGTGACCACGCCTAAGGGCCGCTGGCTGGTACCGCCGGACCGCGCGGTGTGGGTCCCTGCCCTGCTGCCGCACGCAATCGACGTGCTCGCCGACATCGAGATGCGGACGCTGTATTTCGACCAGGCCTGGCTCGCGCGCGAGCGGCGCAGCGACAGTCTCGGCCATGAATTCGTGGTGCGGGTGTCGCCGCTGGTGCACCAGGCGATCCTCGCGCTGTTCGATACATCCTGCGGACGCGAGCGCACCGAGCTGTTGATCAGGCTGGTGATGCTGGAGCTGCACCAGGCCGAGGATTCCGCAACCTTCATCCCGCTGCCGCAGGAGCCGCGCTGCCGCCGCGCCGCCGACATCGTGCTGGCCGATCCGACGGGGGATCACGAGATCGATGCGCTGGCACGCGCCGTCGGCACCTCGGCGCGGACGTTGTCGCGGCTGTTCTCGCTGGAGACGCAACTGTCCTTCAAGAGCTGGTGCCAGCGCGCGCGCATCGCGGCCGCGATCGAACGGCTATCGACCGACGCCAATGTCTCGGTCAAGCAGGTCGCCTCCGACCTCGGTTATGCCAGCGTGCCGGCATTTTCCCATGCATTCCGCCAGGTCACCGGCAAGACGCCGACCGCATTCGCGGAGAAATCGTGCGAGAAAGCGTGAACCGAAGTTGTCACCGGGCGCAGCGATGACGAATTATACCGCTGTCGCGCTGCGACATATTTCCGTACGATCCATGCGCTTGATTGCAGTCTTCCCGACCTTAAATCCCGTGTAAGGTCCGGCTTCACTGAATACGACCTGCTGGATGCGACCCGCAAATGGCCAATGCCTTCTTCTCCGACCTGCTCTCGACCATCTCCGAACGCGGCCGCGTCCTGCTCGGCCGCGCCAGCCCGGCCAATGACAAGCAGGATGCGTCCGAGCTGCTGGAATTGTGCGAGGCGCTGCTGTCCGGCCGCGGCGAAGCCTCCGGCACCGCGATGGCACGCGAAGTGCTCGACCGCTACCACCATCTCGATGCCGCCGGCCGGCTGTCATTCTTCCAGACGCTGGCGCGCGATTTCGGACCCGATCACGCCCGGCTGGCGCAGGCGATCGACGCCTGGCGCGCCAACGCCAATGGCGACGATGCCAGCGACCTCCATTTCGCCTCCGAGCCGCGCCGTCAGGAACTGATCCGTCGGCTCAACCGCGCGCCCGGCGGCACCGGCGATCTGGTGTCGATCCGCTCGGATCTGCTTTCACTGATGAAGGGCAACAAGGACCTCGCCGCGCTCGATCGCGACGTCGTGCATCTGCTCTCGTCCTGGTTCAACAGGGGATTTCTCGTGCTGCGCAGGATAGACTGGTCGTCGCCGGCCAATATTCTGGAGAAGATCATCCGCTACGAGGCCGTGCATGAGATTCGCGATTGGGACGATCTGCGCCGCCGCATCGATCCGGTGGATCGCCGCTGCTACGCGTTCTTCCATCCGGCGCTGGCCGACGAGCCGCTGATCTTCGTCGAGGTCGCATTGACCGAAGCCATTCCGGGCGCGATCGCGCCGCTGCTTGCCGAAGAGCGCGAGCCGGTGCCGGTCGAGAAGGCCCGCACTGCGGTGTTCTACTCGATCTCCAACACCCAGCGTGGGCTCGGCGGCATCTCGTTCGGCAGCTTCCTGATCAAGCAGGTGGTTGAAGAGCTGCGGCGCGAATTGCCCAAGCTCGAAAATTTCGTCACGCTGTCGCCGGTGCCGGGCTTCATGCAGTGGGTCAAGCAGGCCGACGACGTGCCGCTCACCGACGAGGATCGCCAGTTGCTGGAGAGCCTCGGCAAGCCGGACTGGTTCGAGAACGCCGAGCTCGCCGCGCAGCTGCGCGGGGTGCTGGAGCCGCTCGCCGCCTACTACTTCCTGAAGGCGCGCACGCCGAAGGGCCGGCAGATCGATTCGGTCGCCCGCTTCCATCTCGGCAATGGCGCGCGGCTGGAGCGGATCAATTGGCTCGGCGATCTCTCGCCCAAAGGACTGCGCGAATCCGCCGGCGTGATGGTCAACTACCTCTACCGTCTCGACGACATCGAGAAGAACCACGAGGCCTACGCCAACAACGGCGAGGTGATCGCCTCGAGCGCGGTGAAGAAGCTGTTGAAGGGCGATGGCCGGCGGCTGCTGGACAGGCGGCTGGGGTAAGACGCTCCCTTCCCGTCATTGCAACGACGACTGGGAGCTTTCCAACCCCGTCATCCTGAGGAGCGGCCTCTTGGCCGCGTCTCGAAGGATGCACGGCCCGGCCGGTGGCCGTCGATCCTTCGAGACGCCGCTTCGCGGCTCCTCAGGATGACGGGCAGTGTTCGGCGCCTTGGCTTCGGATTGATGTCCTACTTCATGCCGAGCTCGATATTCTCGAAGCGTTGTGGGAATTCCGATTGTAGCGGTTCTAATGAGTGACCGGCATCACGCAGTCGCGGATCGCGGCCGCAGCCCGGCCGGCAGATGCGCGTCGATCCAGGCCGTGATCGTACGCTCGTTGCGATGGTAGAGCAGGCCTGCGGCGATCACGGCAATTCCGATCAGCGACAGCGAGAACGGGAACCACAGCGAGTCCTTGAACACGACGTCGGCGAGATGGCCGAGATAGAGACAGATGCCGAACGCGCCGAACACCGCATAGGCACGCCGCATCAGGATCACGGCGATCATGACGAGACCGACATTGAGCAGGCAATAGACCGCCTTGCTGAGTTCGGTCGAGCCTTCGGAGGCGCTGATGCCGCCCCAGAACGCCATCAGGCCGAACAGATGCAGCCAGAACGCAAAGTCGCCGTTGCGGCTGCGATAGTCGACGATCCACGCCACCGCGAGCACGGCAAGACCGAACCAGACCGACACCCGGCGCCGCATTTCGAAATCGGCATAGGCGGTGCCGCTGAACCACGGCGCCAGATCCATCGACATGAACCACAGCGCAACCGAGATGATCGCGACGATGAAAGCGAAGCGATAGGAGCGCAGCGCAACGATGCCGGCGGCGACGGTGGCGGTCTCCATGAAGATCCAGCTGCCCTTCACCCAGACGTAGAAGTCCTGCACGGTTCCGGGCTTGCCGAACTTGCCCCACCAGCCGAGTTCGTCCTGAATGCCATACACCGCGAGCGGCGCCATCGAGACCGCGATCGCGATCAGCAGGCCGCCGGGAACCCGCAGATTCCTGTCGTGCCAGAGGTGGTGCCCTGCCACGGCGAAACCGACCGCGTAGGCGATCGCGCAGGCCGTGAGCGCCCGGCCGCCCATCTGGGTGAAGGCCAACGTCGAGAACAGGCCCATGGCGCCGATCACGATCAGCGCACCGGCGTACCAGAGCACGTGGGCGGCATCGAATTTGGCGGCCGGGCTGGCCTCGCTGGCCGAGCTGCTGCACGCCAGGAAGGCCAGCAGGCGGTCCAAGTCGGCGGCGCTGATCACCCCGGCATCGGCGGCGTCCCGGAGATCCTTGGCTGAGTATGGCATGCGGCTATCCTTGCGGCCGGTTTCTGCGCCCTCCCCGGATGATCCGGAAGGCGCCTTCCCAAATGAGTATACGTAAATATGAGCAACGTTCAATAATTAATTGAGCGACGCTCAAAATTTTTGGCGAGCGGGACATGTTCCGGGACCCGCCGCCGCCGGGTGCCCGGGCCGCCCGCGCCAACCGGATCAGCATGAATGGCCGCTATCGCCTCGACGACATTGGGAGAGATGCACGACGAGCGTCTCGACAATGCCGGCATGATCATCGCGCGTGCGGTGAACAAGATGTGCGAGAGCGAAGACGGTCGATGCTCGACCTGCGACCGGGGTCAACGCGAACGTGCTTCGCTGGCCCCCACATGTCCGAAGCTTGTCTCGAACATTGCGCTTTGCTGCTGGCGACAACGATCAGATTGACTGATCTCAACGCAGCCGACGACGTGCGCAGAATTCACGACAGCAATCGCAAGCCTCGAAGTCGATTCCTGACACCGCGCTGACATCGCAAGCACGCGCGACGCGAAACAGTTTCACAATCCGACATTCATCGAGCTTGCGACAATTTCACGATACATCGACAGCGCTTTTCGTATGCTCGCCTGCGGGGTTGGTCGTGTAACCGCAGGGGACTTCATCATGAAAAAAATTCTGCTCGGCATTGCCGGCCTCGCAGCAATCGGCACGCCGGCCTTTGCAGCCGATCTCGCTCCGCGCACCTATATGCCGACCAAGGCGCCAGCGCTGGTCTCGCCCGCCTACGATTGGAGCGGCTTCTACATCGGCCTCAACGGCGGCGGTGGATGGGACAGGAATTGCTGGAACAACACGGCTCTGTTCGGCACGCCGGTGAGCCCAAGCGTCGGCGAAGGTTGCGCGAGCAATTCGGGCGGCACGGTCGGCGGTCAGATCGGCTATCGCTGGCAGGCTGCATCGTGGGTGTACGGCGTCGAAGCGCAGGGCAACTGGGCCGACATCTCCGGATCGAGCCAGAGCCTGCTGTTTCCCAACATCACCAACCAGACCAAGACCGATGCATTCGGCTTGTTCACCGGTCAGATCGGCTATGCCTGGAACAACGCGCTGCTCTATGTGAAGGGCGGCGCTGCCGTCACCGACAACCAATATTCCGGCTGGTCGAACGCAACCGGCATCGAACTCGGCACGGCCAATGACACGCGCTGGGGCGGCGCCATCGGCGTCGGCTTCGAATACGGCTTCGCACCGAACTGGTCGCTGGCGCTCGAATACGATCATCTCTTCATGGGGACCGGCAATGTCGCCTTCACCGGCGTCGCTCCCGCCAATCTCGGCGTCAATACGCGCAACGAGGACATCAGCCAGGACATCGACCTCGTCACTGCGCGCATCAACTACCGCTTCGGCGCGCCCGGCATCGGGTACTAGCGCGTGAATCCGCAACCGAGATTGCAAGAGACACTGCACGGGAGACGACAAGGAATGCTGAAACTGAAAATGCTGCGCCAAGCGATCCTCGTGGTTGCCGTGGCCTCGATCGCAATGCTTGCCGCCAACGCGGCCTCGGCGCGCGGCTTCCATGGCGGCGGAGGCTTCCATGGCGGCTTCTATCGCGGCGGATTTTATCGCGGCTATGGCTGGGGCTTCGGTCCCGGCTTCTACGGACCCGGCTATTACGGCTATCCGTATTACGGCTATCCCTACGATGGCGGCGGCTGCTACCTCGTCCGGCGCCGCGTGCACACGCGTTACGGCTGGCGCATCCGCACCTTGCGGGTCTGCGACTGACGCGGTCGGCTCAGCGAGGATCGCAAACCTCGCTTGGTGAACAAAGGGAGCGTCGTCGCAGTGACCGCGCTCCCTACTCCGCCAGCGCCTTCATCTCCTTGTAGAGATCCGACTTCCCCTCGAAGCCGATGCCGGGAAGCTCGGGCATCGTGATGTGGCCATTCTCGACGCGCACGCCATCCGGGAAGCCGCCATAGGGCTGGAACAGATCGGGATAGCTCTCATTGCCGCCGAGGCCGAGGCCGGCTGCGATGTTGAGCGACATCTGGTGGCCGCCATGCGGGATGCAGCGGCTCGGCGACCAGCCGTGGGTCTTCAGCACCGCGAGCGTGCGCTGATACTCGCAGAGCCCGTAGGACAGCGCGCAATCGAATTGCAGCCAGTCGCGATCCGGCCGCATGCCGCCGTAGCGGATCAAATTGCGCGCGTCCTGATGGCTGAACAGGTTCTCGCCGGTCGCCATCGGGCCGGGATAGAATTCGGCGAGCGCGGCCTGCAACGCGTAGTCCAAGGGATCGCCGGCCTCCTCGTACCAGAACAGCGGATACTCCCGCAGCATCTTGGCGTAGGCGATCGCGGTCTCCAGATCGAAGCGGCCATTGGCGTCGACGGCGAGCTGCGCGGCGCTGCCGATCTCCTTCAGCACCGCCTCGATGCGCGCACGATCCTCGGCGAGCGGCGCGCCGCCGATCTTCATCTTGACGACATTGTAGCCGCGGTCGAGATAACCGCGCATCTCCTTGCGCAAGCTCCCGAGGTCCTTGCCCGGATAGTAGTAGCCGCCGGCGGCGTAGACGAACACGCGCGGATCGGCGCTGACGCCATGGCGCTCGGCGAGCAATCGGAACAGCGGCTTGCCGGCGATCTTCGCGACTGCGTCCCACACCGCCATGTCGATGGTGCCGACCGCGACCGAGCGCTCGCCATGGCCGCCCGGCTTCTCGTTCGACATCAGCGTCGACCAGATCTTGTCCGGATCGAGATTGTCGCCCGTAGCGTCAAGCAGCGATGTCGGATCGGCTTCCTTGAGGCGCGGCGCAAAGCGCTCGCGGATCAGACCGCCCTGCCCGTAACGGCCGTTGGAATTGAAGCCGTAGCCGACCACGCGCCTGCCGTCGCGCACCACATCGGTGACCACGGCAACCAGGCTCGAGGTCATCTTGGTGAAGTCGATATAGGCGTTGCGGATCGGCGAGGAGATCGGCTTTGTCACCTCGCGGACGTCGACGATACGGACGGACATGCTTGTGCTCTCAAAGTTAGGCTTGCCGCCTCATCGTCATTGCGAGGAGCGAAGCGACGAAGCAATCCATATTTCAACTTGCGGCGCGATGGATTGCTTCGCTTCGCTCGCAATAACGCGGAGGAAGCGCCTCAGGACTTCGCCTTATCCCTAAAATACGGCTCGACCGGGCCGTGCACCTTGATCGTCAGCGGATTGCCGTAACGGTCCTTGGCATTGCCGGCGGTGACCCGCACCCAGCCTTCGCTGATGCAGTACTCCTCGACATTGGTCTTCTCGGCGCCCTTGAAGCGGATGCCGACGTCGCGCGCGAGGATCTCCGCGTTGTAATACGGGCTGTTCGGGTCGACCGAGAGGCGGTCGGGGAATTGGTCGTTGGTGTTGTCGTCGCTCATAGCAGCGCCTCGATGTCCTTCTTCAATCCTTCGGGCCGGGCGGTCGGCGCATGCCGCGCCACGACCTTGCCGGCGCGATCGACCAGGAACTTGGTGAAGTTCCATTTGATCGCCGGCCCGAGCAGGCCCGACTTCTCACGTTTCAGGTGTTCGTACAATGGATGCGCAGCACTGCCATTGACGTCGATCTTGGCGAACATCGGAAACGTCACCGCGTAATTGGTCTCGCAGAAGGTGGCGATCTGCTTCGCATCGCCCGGCTCCTGCGCGCCGAACTGGTTGCAGGGGAAGCCGAGCACGGCAAAGCCGCGCGGCGACAATCCGGCGTACAGTTCCTGGAGGCCCTTGTATTGCGGCGTGAACCCGCAGGCGCTTGCCGTGTTGACGATCAGCAGCACCTGCCCCTCGAATCGCCGCAGCGGCATGTCCTCGCCGGCGAGCGACTTTGCGGTGAAATCGTAGACTGTCGTCACGTTAGGCCACCGGATCAATGGCGGCGGACGGCGTGCCGCCGGCCTCGACCGCCTCGCCCGCGGCAAGGCAGAGGTCCTCGCGGTAGCGGGCGGCGACCAGCTGCACGCCGACCGGAATCCGTCCCACCAAGCCCGTGGAGACGACAAGCCCCGGCAGTCCCATGAAGGGGATCGCGATCTGCGGCAGCTGCGCGTGCCACACCCGCGCGAATGACGCCTCGTCCTTGCGGTCGAGATGATCGGGGAACGGCAGCTCGCCGGAGACCGGCATCAGCAGCACCGGGTATTTGTCGAGGAAGGTAAACCATTCGCGGGTCAGCGTGGCGCGGCGGGTCAGCGCCTGCGACAGGTCGAACGGATGCACCCGGGCGCGCACGCCGCGCAGGCAGGCCAGCGCGCCGGGATCGCCCTCGCGCTCGGCGAAGGCGAGCTGGGCCTCAAAGCCGTCACCGAGCCAGAGCCGGGTCTGGATCTCGGCCGCCTCGCGTAGCGATGGTGTGTCGGCGATCTCCTCGACGATCCAGCCGGCATCGCGCAGGCGCTTGCCGGCATCGGCCACCGCGGCGACCACTTCCGGCACCGGGTTGAGCCCGTCGGGATTGAGACACATCGCAACCCGCTTCTCGCGCGCTGGTCCTTCGAGCGGCACCGGCGCATACCAGGGGTCGCGATAATCCGGCGCCGACATCGCCGCCAGCGAGATGCGCAGGTCGTTGACGGTGCGCGCCAGCGGGCCCGACACCGCGCTGATCTGCGGACCGATCGGACGCTCCGGCAATGCCGCGTTAAAGGCCGGGATACGGCCCAGGCTCGGCCGCAGGCCGTGCACGCCGCAGGCATAGGCCGGATAGCGGATCGAGCCGGCGATGTCGGTGCCGTGCGCGATGTGGCCGATGCCGGCCGCGACCGCGGAGCCCGCGCCGCCCGACGAGCCGCCCGGGGTGATGCCGGGATCGCGCGGGTTCTTGGTGTCGCCGTGAATGAGGTTGGTGGTGAACCAGCGATAGGACACCGCCGGACAATTGGTGCGGCCGAGCAGCACCGCGCCGGCCTTGCGCAGATTGGCGACCACGGGGTTGTCGACCTTGGCGATCAGGTCGCGCTGCGCCTTCAGCCCGTTGGTGGTGGCAAAACCCTCCTGGTCGACATTGACCTTGATGGTGACGGGAACGCCGGCAAGCGGCCCGACCGCCTCGCCGCGCGCAATGGCCGCATCGATCTTGGCCGCCTGCGCCAGCACGTCGTCCGGCCGGTGATCGACCACCGCGTTGAGCTTCGGATTGACCGCGTCGAGCCGGGCCAGCCCGGCCTCGGCGGCTTCCTTCGCCGAGACCTTCTTCGATTTGATGAGGGAGGCGAGCTCGGCCGCCGACAGACGCCAAATATCCTGCATGAGACACTCCGTATGACGCAGGCGTTTTAGCCCCACACGAAGAGCAAGGCCAGCGGGCCGCCGCCTGATGTTTCAGCGGACATGTGCGATGTAATAGGCAAGGTCGCCGATCTGCTCCTTGCTCACCGTCTGCATCACGTCGGCCATGGTGGCGTCGTAGCCGTGGCGGCTGTTGTCCTTGTATTCGGCCAGCGTCTTGGCGAGGTAGTCCTCGCGCTGGTTGGCGATGCGGGGGACGTTGTCCTTGCCGGAAAAATCGGTGTTGTGGCAGCTGTTGCAGCGGTTCTGCTGCGCCAGCGCCTGGCCGCGCGCGATTCTAGCGGGATCGCCGGCATCCGCGGGGGGCGTCGGTTTCGGCAGCGTGGCGATGAAATCGGAGAAGGCGCGCAAATCGTCGTCGGTCATCGGCTTCGCCATCTCGTTCATCGGGTCGAACACCCTGAGCTTCTCGCGAAACATGAAGAGCTGGATCAGCGCATAGGGCGCCTGCTGGCCGCCGAGCGAGGGCGTGTTCTCGGTCTCCGACGTGCCGTGCTCGCCATGGCAGGCAAAGCACGCCGCAGCGCGCTCCTGGATGGTCTCGGCGCCGACAGGAAACGCGATTGAGGCCAATGCCAGCGCTACGGTGATGGTTTTGTACATTGGCTGCTCCCGGCATATTCCGTCATTGCGAGGAGCGAAGCGACGAAGCAATCCATCTCTCCGCACGTGGAAAAATGGATTGCTTCGCTTCGCTCGCAATGACGATGACGACTTTCAATTACTGGTTAGCGACCTTCGGCTTGCCGTAGCTGACGCGATAGACCGCGCCGTTCCAGTCGTCGGAGACCAAAAGCGAGCCGTCCTTCAGCAGCATCACGTCGACCGGGCGGCCGACATATTTGTTGTCCTCGAGGAAGCCGGTCAGGAACGGCTCGACCGACTTCACGGTGCCGTCCTTGTTCAGCCTGACGACGACGACGTCGCCGCCCTGCTTCTGCGACTTGTTCCAGGAGCCGTGGCGCGCGACGAAGATCACGTTCTTGTAGGCCTTCGGGAACATGCTCCCGGTATAGAAGCGCATGCCGAGCGAAGCGGTATGCGGGCCCATCAGGCCGACCGGCGCGGTATAGTCCTTGCAGGACTTACCCCAGCCGAGCTCCTGGTCGATGATGTTGCCCTGCCAGCAATACGGCGCGCCGAAATCCTCGCCCGCCTTGGTGACGCGGTTGAGCTCGTCTTCCGGCACCGTCTCCGACAGCCAGTCGCGGCCGTTATCGGTGAAGTACATCTGCTTGGTCTCGGGATTCCAGTCGAAGCCGACCGAGTTGCGCACGCCGAGCGCGTAGATCTCGGCGCCGGAGCCGTCGAGATTCATGCGGCGGATCTGGCCGTGATCGGCATCATGCAGCACGTTGTTGCCGGGCTGGCCGACCGGGACATAGAGCTTGTTGTCGGGGCCGACGGCGATGAACTTCCAGCCATGCGCCTCGTCCTTCGGCAGCTTGTCGTAGATCACGGTCGGCTTCGGCGGGTTGTCCAGATTGTCCTCGATCTTGTCGATCTTGGAGACCTTCGAGAGTTCGGCGATGTAGAGCGTGCCGTCCTTGAAGGCGACGCCGTTCGGGCGATAGAGGCCGGAGGCGATCACCTTGACCGAGCGTTTGCCGTCCTTGTTGACGATCGCATAGACCTTGTCGACGAGCCGGCTGCCGACGAACACCGTGCCCTTGTCGCCGAGCGCCAGCGAGCGCGCATTGGCCATCCCTGCGGCATAGACCTCGACATTGAAACCGGCCGGCACCTTGAGCTTGGCGAGCGGCAGCTTGTCGGGCGCGGCCGGCAGCGGCGGCGGCGCCACCGGCGCAAGCTTGGCGGCGGCCTCATTGTCCGGACGGCCGATCATGGGCGAGCCCGGCGGCAGCGGCTGCGCGGCAGGCGCGGCACCGGCGGCGGGCGCGGCCGCGGGCTGTTGCGCCGCAGCAGAGAGCGTGAACGCCCCCAGCATGGCCCCCGCCAGCATCAGGCTGCGTGGTGCGAACGAGCGTTTTTTCATGATGATCTCCCCTGGGTGGAAGCCGTTGTTGATTGCGCCATTAATGTGGACCGGCGCGGTTCGGCTTTCCGTTCATAGTCTTGCGAATTTGTCCGGACAATTGCAATCGGAAACATCACTGACATCGGCCAACGCATGGTTGTAGGCGGCGGCCGGGTCAGCGTGC
The DNA here is from genome assembly GCF_054055655.1 of Bradyrhizobium sp. USDA 4461. Classification (NCBI taxonomy): domain Bacteria; kingdom Pseudomonadati; phylum Pseudomonadota; class Alphaproteobacteria; order Hyphomicrobiales; family Nitrobacteraceae; genus Bradyrhizobium; species Bradyrhizobium sp. USDA 4461. The sequence continues at coordinate 4,808,302 of NZ_JBSRXM010000001.1, read as the reverse complement.
GTCAGTGCCTCGTCATCGAGCGGTCCGGGCGATCCAGCATCGCCTCGGTGAAGGGAAACTCCAGCACGATCTCGCCCTCGTCGTCGGTCACCTCGATGACCGCGCTGAGCAGCGCACCATCGGCCCCCTCGGTCTTGAGCAGCTCGCGAATCATCGCCCGCGCCATCTCCCACGCACGATCAGGATCCCGCAGGATCTCGCCGTCGGGATCGGAAATCAGCTCGTCGCCGATACGGGTATTGAAGAAATAGCGTGGCATCGGCTGAACTCGGCTCGGTTAGTCGCTTCCCGTCGCGGGGAAGCACAATTTAGTCACCAGGACCTTGGGAGGACCGCGGGCCCCTGTTTCTTAATCCAACATCACCATTCACCGTGTGGCGAACAACAGGAAAAAGGTCTGATGGCACCGGGTTTTGACGGGAACGGCGCGCACAAATTTGTGAGTGGGCCGGAATTGCCTTCCGCAGTGCAGCATGCCGCTCCGCAGGGCTCCTTGCGAAAAATTTAAGTGGCGAACTTTTCGAACCGCAGTAGTTTACCCGTTAGGGCGGAAAGTTCGTCCGGTTGCAACAAGGAGAGCCAAATGGCCTGGAAAGCACCGAAGATCGTCGAAGTGTCGGTCGGCATGGAAATCAACATGTATATGTGCGCCACCCGCAAGTAAGCGGCAGCGCCCACTACACGTTTAGCGTTTTAGCGCAGGTGGACATCCGGGCGTAACGCGCTCCCGAACAAGGGAGTGTGTTTCAAAACCGGGGTCCACCTCGTAACGTTTCTGGGTTCGAGAAAAACTCTCCAGGGGACGGATCATGCTTCGTGTCGTCGTCCTGGGTGCCGCGGCGGGTGGCGGCGTTCCGCAGTGGAACTGCGGCTGTGCCGTGTGCAGGACGGCGCGAAGCGACCATCCGGAATTGCAAAGCACGCAAGCCTCGATCGCCGTCAGCGGCGACGGTACGCACTGGTTTCTGGTCAACGCCTCCCCCGATCTGCGCCAGCAATTCACCGCGACGCCGCAACTGCATCCCAAGCCCGGCGCGCTGCGCCACAGCCCGATCGCCGGCGTCATCCTCACCAATGGCGAGATCGATGCGGTCGCCGGGCTGCTGTCGATGCGCGAGGGCTCGCCATTTGCGATCTACGCCCATGAGCGGGTGCTGGCGATCTTGCGCTCCAACAGCATCTTCAACGTGCTGAGCGACAAGAACGTCGCCCGCCTGCCGATCGCGGTCGACCAGGCCTTCGAGCCCACTTTGCCCGACGGATCGCCGTCCGGACTCGAGGTGCTGCCGTTCGAGGTTCCCGGCAAGGGCGCCTGGTATCTCGAGGGCAAGGCGCACCCAGCCGGCGCCGACGGCGTCGGCGATACGCTCGGTCTGCGTATTGCGGACAAGCGCAGCGGCAAATACTTCTACTTCCTGGCCGCCTGCGCCCGGGTGACCGACGACCTGAAAGAACGGCTCAAGGGCGCGCCCCTGGTGTTCTTCGACGGCACGGTGTGGCGCGACGACGAGCTGATCGCGGGGGGGCTTGGCAACAAGACCGGCCAGGGCATGGGACATATCGCGATGTCCGGCGATCAGGGCGCGATCTCAAGCCTCGCCGGGCTCGACATCGGACGAAAAGTGTTTTTGCATATCAACAACTCCAACCCGGTACTGCTTGGGACCTCGGCCGAACGCAAGGCGGCCGAACAGGCGGGCTGGCAGATTCCCTCCGACGGAACGGAGATCGTGCTGTGAATGTGGTGCCCACCAACGGAATGACCGCGCTCTCGATCGGCAAGGGCGTTACGCTCGACAGTGCCGAGGAGATGGAAGCCACGCTGCGCACGATCGGTGCGACGCGCTATCACAGCCTGCATCCGTTCCACCGCCTGCTGCACGGCGGCAAGCTCAACAAGGGCCAGGTCCAGGCCTGGGCGCTGAACCGCTACTACTATCAGAGCACGATCCCGCTGAAGGACGCGATGGTGATCTCGCGCTTCCGCGACCGCAACACGCGGATCGAATGGCGCCACCGCATCGAGGATCATGACGGCGACCTCGGCAACGAAGGCGGCATCGAGCGCTGGCTGAAGCTGACTGAAGGCCTCGGCCTCGACACCGCCTATGTGGAATCCACCGAAGGCATCCTGCCGGCGACGCGCTTCGCCGTGGAGGCCTATGTGCATTTCTGCCGCGATCGCACGCCGCTGGAGGCGATCGCCTCCTCGCTCACCGAATTGTTCGCGCCGAACCTGCATGAGGAGCGCATCTCGGGGATGCTGAAGCACTACGACTTCGTCAACCCCGACATCATGAGCTATTTCAGCCGCCGCCTGACCCAGGCGCCGCGCGACGCCGGCTTCGCGCTGGACTACGTCAAGCAGCATGCGAAAACGCCGGCCGAGCGCGAGGCGGTCTGCAACGCGCTGATCTTCAAGACCAACGTGCTCTGGGTGCAGCTCGACGCACTCTACCATGCGTATGTCGACGGCCAGATTCCGCCCGGCGCCTTCGTGCCGAAGGCGGGCTAAGGACACGATCATGGCCAGCCGCAACATCAGCGTCAGCGAGACCAGCCGGCCGAAACTGCCGCGGCATACCAGGCTGAAATTCGACGAGACACGTCAGGTCTGGGTAATCCTGGCGCCGGAGCGCGTGCTGGCGCCGGACGAGATCGCGGTCGAGGTGCTGCAGCTCTGCGACGGCGTGCGCAGCGTCGCCCAAATGGTCGACCAGCTCGCGGAGAAATACGCCGCTCCACGCGAGGCGATCGCGACCGACGTGATCGCGATGCTGCAGGATCTGGCCGACAAGGGTTTTCTCACCGAAGCGCGCGAGAGCACGGCATGAGTGACACGCTCGCCGACAACAAGATCACGACGGGCCCGAGCGACGGGCTTGCGGTGCTGGAAGGCGCTCGCTCGGCGGCCGAGACCTACGGCATCCCGCTCGCGGTGCTCCTCGAGGTCACCCACCGCTGCCCGCTGCAATGCCCGTACTGCTCCAACCCGGTCGAGCTCGACCGCGGCTCGACCGAGCTCACGACTGAGGAATGGAAGAAGGTGCTGAGCGAGCTCGCCGAGCTCGGCGTGCTCCAGGTCCATTTCTCCGGCGGCGAGCCGACCGCGCGCAAGGACATCGTCGAGCTGGTGCAGCACGCATCCGATGTCGGGCTCTATTCCAACCTGATCACCTCGGCGGTGCTGCTGACCAAGGACAAGCTGTCGGCGCTGGCCGATGCCGGCCTCAGCCATGTGCAGATCAGCTTCCAGGGCAAACGAGCCCACCGTGGCCGATCGCGTCGCAGGGCTGAAGGGCGCGCACAAGAAGAAGCTCGAGGTCGCGAAGTGGACCCGCGAGTTGGAGTTGCCGCTCACGGTGAATGCGGTGATGCACCGGCAGAACCTGCATCAGCTGCCCGACATCATCCAGATGGCGGTCGATCTCGACGCCGACCGGCTCGAGGTCGCCAATGTGCAGTATTACGGCTGGGCGCTGAAGAACCGCGCCGCGCTGATGCCGACGGTCGAGCAGATCGAGGAGACCAGCCGGATCGTCGAGGAAGCGCAGGCGCGCCTGAAGGGCACGCTCGCGATCGATTATGTGGTGCCGGACTATTACGCGCTGCGGCCGAAGAAATGCATGGGCGGTTGGGGCCGCCAGTTCTTCAACATCTCGCCGGCCGGCAAGGTGCTGCCGTGCCACGCCGCCGAGAGCATCACCGGGCTCGAATTCGAGTCGGTGCGCTCGAACCATTCGATCGCCTGGATCTGGCAGAACTCGGAGGCCTTCAACCGTTATCGCGGCACCGGCTGGATGCCGGAGCCGTGCAAGTCCTGCGAATTCCGTGAGGTCGATTACGGCGGCTGCCGCTGCCAGGCCTTTGCGCTGACCGGTGACGCCGGCAATACCGACCCGGCCTGCGCATTGTCGCCGCGGCACGAGGAAATCTTCAAGCAGGCCGAGCGGGAATCCGCCGGCACGCAGAACCGCTTCCTCTATCGCAACTTCGCCGGCGGCACGCTGGAGACGGACGAACACCAGGATAAATCTCAGGACAACCCCCATGGCGCCTGACGCCGACGCCGGCAAGGCTGCGAGGCGCGGCGATCCGTTTGCGCCGCTGACGTCGGAATGGCTTGATGTCGGCTGTGGCCACAGCCTGCACGTCGAGAGCGTCGGGCGCGAGGGCGGCATCCCGGCGGTCTATCTGCATGGCGGCCCGGGCAGCGGCTGCCAGCCGGACCACCGCCGGCTGTTCGATCCCGAGCGCTTTCACGCCGTGCTGTTCGATCAGCGCGGTTGCGGCCGCAGCCGGCCGAAGGGCAGCCGCGACCACAACACGACGCAGCATTTGATCGCCGACATGGAGAAGATCCGCGAACATTTCGGCTTCGCGCGCTGGATGGTGGTCGGCGGCTCCTGGGGCGCAACGCTGGCGCTGGCCTATGCAGAGGCTCATCCGGAACGGGTCAGTGGCCTGGTGCTGCGCGCGACCTTCCTCGGCACCAGCGAAGAGCTGGACGACGTCTTTCTGCGCGCTCTGCCACGCTTCTATCCCGCCCTCTTCGAAGACTTCCTCAACGTCCTGCCCGCGGACGAGCGCGCGGCGCCGCTTGCGGCCTATTATCGCCGCATCCTCGATCCCGATGCCGCCGTGCACGCACCGGCCGCGCGCGCCTGGCACGACACCGAACGCGTGCTGTCGGAGCACACGCCGAAGCAGACGCGGCTCGATCTCAAGGCAGCGGGCGCCCTGCCTTCGACGCCGTTCATGGAAGCGCACTATTTCGCCAATGACTGCTTCATGCGGCCGAACCAGCTGATGGAGGAAGCCGGCCAGCTCGCCGGCATTCCCGGCATCCTGGTGCAGGGCCGCTACGATTTGCTGTGCCCGCCCGCGACCTCGCACGCGCTCGCCGCGCGCTGGCCGGGCAGCGAAGTCCGCATCATCGATGGCGCCGGCCACATCCTCTACGATCCCGGCATCCGCAACGCCGTGATGAAGGCGATCGCGGATTTGGCGGCGCGACAATGACTACGCGCGCACTCATAAACTGATCGCCCGCGCAGCCCATTGCTTGGACTTTGATGGCGACCTGAGCTCGTCCGGGTCCGTTGGGTTTGTGGTGCAAGGTCGTTTGCGGCGTTCTCTGTCCAATCAGGATTGTGACAAGCCAGGCGGCGCAATCGACAAGATCGGGCCGTGCGATTTCATGTGCTGCCCCACATTCCGGCTGCCCCTCTCCCACCTGCCGAATGGGTGGCCCCACGAAAAATGTTCCGCTGTTATCCGACCGAATGGCCGAAATAGAGTTCCTTGTCTGAGGGAGCCAATCGCCGTCGCGCGCGTTCTGTTCCAGGAACAATGAAGGACAGGAGCATGGGTTTGAACAGCATCGTCTTCTCTGACGTACCCTTCAGAGGCGGTGGTTGTGTTCACTAGTGAACATTTTGATCGGCGGCGGGCGGCGTATCTGGCAACAGCCCTTTGCCTCTGCCGTCTCGTGCAGAACGACAAATACTGAGCCATTTACCAAACGCGCCATGGATCACACACGCAATCGCATTTCGACCGGCAACGCCGGTTTGGACTATGTCCTTCGTGGCGGCTTGCCCCGCAACCGCTTGTATCTTGTCGAGGGAACGCCCGGTTCGGGCAAAACAACGCTCGCCCTCGAATTTCTCCAGGACGGGCAATCCAAGAACGAGCGGGTGCTCTACATCACGTTGTCGGAAACCAAGGAAGAGCTCGAAATCGTCGCGGCCTCCCATGGTTGGAATCTCGGCGGAATCGATATTTTTGAACTGAGCGCTGCGGACGAAGTCCTCGGCCCGGGCAGAGATCAGTCGATACTCCATAGCTGGGAAATCGAGCTTGGAGAAACGATCAAGCTCATCAAGGCGCAGGTCGAGAAGATCAAGCCGACCAGGGTCGTGTTCGACAGTCTCTCCGAAATGCGGCTGCTCGCCCAGGATCCGCTCCGGTATCGGCGGCAGCTTCTGGTTCTGAAGCAATTTTTCTCCGGTCTCAGTACGACCGTCCTGCTGGTGGACGACTTCACCGGATCAGGCGGCAATTCGGACAATCACTTACATAGCCTTTGCCATGGCGTCATTACCCTGTCGCGGCTGACGCTGGACTTTGGCGCGGCACGGCGGCGGCTTCAGGTTCAAAAGCTTCGAGGCGTGGATTTCATCGCCGGATTTCATGACTTCGTCATTCGGCGTGGCGGCCTGGATATTTTTCCTCGACTGGTCGCGGCCGAGCATGAAATCGAATACTCGAACGAACGCGTTCGTAGCGGCATACCGGAACTTGACGCCTTGCTGAATGGCGGCCCTGCGCGCGGCACAGGAATTCTGATCACCGGCCCCTCCGGCGCGGGTAAAACCACTCTCGGGCTGCAATACCTCGCTGCTGCTTGCGCGAGAGGAGAGAAGGTGACGGTCTATCAATTCGACGAGCGCATCGACACCCTTTTGGCGCGCGCGGAAGCCATGGGCCTCAATCTTCGAGCGTGCATCGATAAGGAGCAGCTTGTCGTTCGGCAGATCGATCCTGCGGAGATTTCGCCGGGCGAGTTTGCCGCCAACGTTATCAAGGAAGTCCAACAACGCTCCATCAAGATCCTCATGATCGACAGCCTCAGCGGCTACGTCGCCGCCATGCCGCAGGAGCAGCAACTTATTCTGCAGCTTCACGAACTGCTGTCCTACCTGAGCCAGTCCGGCGTCCTGACGCTGATGATCAACCCCCAAAGCGGCTTCTTCGGAAACCTGCAGACGAATGGCTTGGATGTTTCTTATCTGGCCGACACGGTCATCCTTCTGCGGTTTTTCGAGGCTGCAGGACGTATCAGGAAGGCCATCTCCGTGGTCAAAAGCAGGTCCGGAAGGCACGAAGATACGATCCGCGAGATGCGCATCGACGACCGGGGCGTGAGGGTCGGCGAGCCTCTGTCGGAGTTCAGGGGCATCTTGACCGGAAAACCGGAATACACCGGCGCAACCAATCCTCTCATGGAAGATCGCGGTTCAGGTGCATAGGACAGCAGCTGAGGGCCATCGCGTCCTGATCATCGCCCCTTACGGCAGCGATGCGGAGAGCGTATCGGGACTACTGCTGTCCCAGGGGTACGATACGAAGATCTGCGAAAGCTTCGTCGAGCTCGCGCCACTCGTCGATGCGCACGCGGGCGTCATTCTGATGACCGAGGAAGCACTCGGCGTTGACACGTCGGCGCTGCAATCCGCCCTGACGGCACAACCGGCATGGTCGGACATTCCGTTCATTCTACTATTCGGCCGACGAGCGGGACGCGAGCGTCCGAATGAGGCCGTCCGCCGAAAACTGCCGCCAAGCGCGACGAATGTGGTCTTGCTCGAGAGGCCACTCAGCAGCGAATCCCTGCTGAGTACGATCACGTCGGCGATGCGGGCGCGACAGCGACAGTTTCTGATGCGCGACCAGCTCGCGGAGCTAGACACGCAGCGGGCGAGGTTGACAACGCTGCTCGACAATCTTCCGGTCGGGGTCATGTTCCTTGACAAGACCGGAACCGGTCTGCTCTCCAATCCGGCATTCAGACGTTTTTCCAAGTCCGGCAAAAGCCCCGCTTTCGACCCTGGGGCAGAACATGAATGGCTTGCGCAGGACATCGACGGGTCTCCGCTCTCGCGAAGCCGTTTCCCGAGCGCGCGTGCGCTGCAGGGCGAACATGTGACCGGGGTCGAATTTCTCTACACGGGCTTGGCAGAGGGACCGGTCTGGACCCGGATCAGCAGCGTGCCAATCTTGAGAGACGGCGCGATCATGGGGGCGATAAGCGTCGTCGTCGACATCAACGAGCAAAAGCTCGCGCAGCAACGGCTGGCAAAGGCCGCCGAGACGCTCGAACTGCAGGTAGCCGAACGTACCGCGGAGCTCGAGAAGGCCTTGGCCGATCTCCGCAAGGAGACGGCAGAGCGGTCGCGGGCAGAATCCGCGCTGATCCAAGCTCAGAAGATGGAAGCTGTCGGCCAGCTCACCGGAGGCATTGCGCACGACTTTAACAACATGCTGACGGGCGTCATCGGCGCCATCGATTTGATGAAACGGCGCATTGCATCAAATCGGTTTGACGACTTGAATCGCTTCATGGACGCGGCGAGTACATCGGCGCATCGGGCTGCCAATCTGACGTCACGGCTTCTTGCCTTCTCGCGCCGGCAATCTCTAGACAGCAAACCGACCGATATCAATGCCCTCGTCCGGTCGCTCTCGGACCTGCTACATCACACGGTGGACGAGAACATCTCGATCGCCATCGAAACCAACGAGGACGTGCCCGCCGCCATCGTGGATGCAAATCAACTCGAGAACGCCATCCTAAACCTCGCCATCAACGCGCGAGACGCGATGCCTGACGGAGGCAAGCTTACCGTCGAGACGTCCGTAGTTGACCTCGACGCGACAAATACAAGGTCTCGACCAGGCATTTCGCCCGGCCGCTACGTGGTCGTGGCAGTTTCGGACACCGGTGTCGGAATGACGCCGGACCTGATTGAAAAGGTCTTTGATCCTTTCTTCACGACAAAGCCTGTGGGGCAAGGCACCGGTCTCGGCCTATCGATGGTCTACGGGTTTGCACGGCAGTCAAACGGCCAGGTCCGGATCCATTCGACGCCGGGCCAGGGCACCTCCGCGAAGATCTACCTGCCGGCTGCGGATCAAAGCGCGGTCGAGACCACCGTTCATCATGAAGCGTCTCCGCAGGGAGCCGGTCAGCCCGTTCTGCTTGTCGAAGACGACCCTTCGGTTCGTCTTCTCATCGGCGAACTGCTCTCGGAGCTGGGTTACGGAACGATCGAAGCCCCTGATTCTGACACCGCAATCAAGCTGCTGGAAAGCGGCCGCCCGATAGACATGATGATTTCCGATGTTGGACTGCCCGGCATGAACGGCCGGCAGCTCGCTGAAGTCGCTCGCAAGCATCATCCGAAGGTGCCGATCCTGTTCGTCACCGGCTATGCCGCAAACGCCGCCATTCGAGCTGGTTTCCTTGGAACGAATATGGCGATGATAAGCAAGCCCTTTCAAATTGAAGAACTGGCGGCAAAGATAGGTGAGATGCTGTCCTAGGTCGTGTACCCATAAACGACGGCTTGCGGCGACGGCTTTTGACTCCGAGCGGCCTGCTGGCGGCGATTTCCGCTACAAGTTCTTGGGGGACTCACGGCCGCTTTCGGGTCGCTAACAATTGACGGATATGGTCCAGCACGGGTCGATAGTTCAGCTTCTTTGCCGCCTGCGGGCCCTCCTCGCAAAGATCGCCAGCTAACGCGAGGACTTTGCCGACTGTAGCTCCCAGCATCGTCTTCACAGTCGGGTGGTTGCCCCTTATCCAGGCAGAAAGAGCAAACCCGGAACCGGTGGGACTACCCGCGTCGATCAAGGCAACATCGATATTGTGCTTGCCACCTTCGAGGCATTCACGCGCCTCATCGTGGTCCGTTGCCTCCACCACGCGATAGCCGCACTCGCGAAGGTACTCCGCCAGCGGATGCCGCACGAGAACGTCATGTTCGACGATCAATACAGTTGCTGCTTGCATACGTACTACAGCGCAGGACCGAGCATCTCCGCGATCAGCATTGCGATCTGCTTGGGATCGTATGGCTTGCTGATGAACCTACCTACGCGGCTCGCTGCGCCCTCCAGTTCTGTGCTTCCGGAGGCAACGAGGATGAGCAGCATCGGTTGCATGACGCGCAATTTCCTAGCTAAATCAAGACCATCAAGAGTGCCTGGCATTCGAATGTCGGTTATGAGCGCGTCGATCCGTTCGCCTGATGAGATGTAATCCATCGCATCATCTGCGGTGGCTGCCTCAACAACCCCGAACCCAGCGCTTCGAAGCTGCTCAGCTGCATCAGATCGGATTAACCATTCGTCCTCCACGAGCAAAATCCTGACCCTATCGCTCTTTAGCTGCTCTTGGGGGACCATCGTTGGCGCCTCGGATGTTGTCAGACAAACCGCAGGAGGGGTACAACGTTCCAAACCATTGAGCCCTCTGCCATTTGCGCCACGTCGACGATAACAATCACCGGCGATTCCGAGCGCACGGTAATGTCGAGAACGACTTGGAAGCTTTTGCATTGGTTAAAGGCGGATTATGGGGCCTCGGTCGAGGACCTCGTCCGTTCTAAGCTCACGTCGACTTCCGCTGCTGCCCCAACAGAGATCCTTAGGGCTTTTTGGTGCTATGATTAGCTGCTAACGGCAGTGCAGCACCTACATTTTGGGACTTCCCATTGACATCCAAAGACCAGCCGGGACTTCAACGCAGGCCTCTCGTCAACGAGCCGGCTAAGGAACGTGCCGAGCGCTTGGCCAATCTGCTGGCCTCTATAGTTGAGTCCAGCGACGACGTGATCGTCAGCAAGAATCTGGACGGCATCATTACGAGCTGGAACAAGGGGGCCGAGCGCATCTTTGGCTATGCGGCCTCCGAGGCGATCGGTCGGCCGATTACGCTTGTGATCCCGGAGGATCGACTAAGCGAAGAACGCGACATTTTAACGCGCATCCGACGTGGTGAACGGATAGACCACTTTGAGACTGTTCGCCGACGGAAGGATGGTAGCTCAATCGTCGTTTCGCTCACTGTCTCTCCCGTCAAAGATGCCCATGGCAACATCGTTGGCGCATCGAAGATTGCGAGGGATATTACCGAGCAGAAGCGGGCTCAGGAGCAGATCGGGATTCTCGCTCGCGAGGCGGAGCACCGAAGCAAGAACATCCTCTCAAACGTGCAGGCAATCATCAATCTTTCCCAGTCCGACACTTCCGAAGGCCTCAAGGATGTGATCAGCGGGCGCATCCAAGCGATGGCAAATGTTCACTCGCTGTTTGTTGAATCGCGGTGGATAGGCGCTGAAGTCTCGGCGATCGCCAGGCAGGAACTCGCCCCTTATCTCGATGAACACGGCACGCGGGTTCGGATGGACGGTCTTCAAACCATGTTAGAACCTACCGCTGCGCAGGCGATTGCTGTGGTCTTGCATGAGTTGGCAACCAATGCTTCCAAGTATGGAGCGCTATCTAACGCGAAAGGCCATGTTAGGTTGACGTGGTCGCGCAGCAAAGATGGAGTACTGGCGCTCCGTTGGACCGAATTGGGTGGTCCGAGCGTAAGTGCGCCAAAACGCAAGGGCTTTGGTAGTCGCCTCATCGAAGGAACCATCAAACCACTTGGCGGTATGGTGCGCTTTGACTGGCGTTCGGAAGGCCTTGATTGCGAAGTCGCCGTTCCGACGTGAAATCCCATACGAACTGGCTTCGCTGCTCTTCCACCGCGGCAACTTCCGTTCATGACACGAGGCCGCGGTTACGTCGGCTTCAACGTTAGCTTCTGGCACAAGAGCGGACGCGACGAGTTTATGAGTACGCGCCCCAGAGACCGCGTGAGCTCCTTTGTCGTGTCGTTCCGGGCGCGCTGTCCTGGCAATGATTTCGGAATAGTGGAAAAATAGCGTTGATTTGCCCGACGTGTCAAGTAGGTATTTTAATACTGGCTGCTCCTTTGCATGGGGTTGTTTCGCTGTTTTGGTCAGTGCCCCCTCAAACCAGGTTCAAATCCTTCGGCTTGATGCCGGGGAAGATGCGCTCGAGGCTTGCCTGCTGCAGGCCGTAAACGCGCTGGATCAGCCCGGCGAAGAACGCCTTGTAGTCGGTCAGAACCGGAAAATCGCGGTTCTGGAACAGCGTCGCTTCCGCGACCTTGACCTGCTCGCCGGCCATGCGCCCGCCATTGATGCCGCCGCCCATCACCCAATAGATGCTGCCATGGCCGTGATCGGTGCCGTGGTTGCCGTTCTCGCGGAAGGTACGGCCGAATTCGGAGATCACGACCACGACGGTGTCGCGCCACATCGCAGGCCCGATCTCCTCGGCGAAGCCGGCAAGGCCGCGGCCCAGTTCGCCGAGCCGGTTGGCGAGATAGCCGGTTGCCGCGCCTTGCGCGACATGGGTGTCCCAGCCGCCGACATCGACGAAGCCGAGGTTGAACTGCTCGCGCATCAAGTGCCCGATCCGCCGCGCCGACAGCTCGAAGCCATGCGGCGACACCGCGCCGCGGTTCGCCGCCGCCATCTCCTCGGAGACGGATTTGTAGACGTCGTCGCGGACACGAAAGCCTTCCGACACCGAGTTGGCGAGACTGCCCTGCGTGTACATCCCCTTGATCAGCTGCGCCTGGCGGTCGTCGACGCCGGGCTTGCTGACGCTTGCGATCGAGGTGTTCGGCACCTGGGTCTGGCCGCGGAAGATCAGCGGCAGCTGATCGGTGAAGGCGATCGGCTTCACCCGCGCCAGTTCATGCGCCAGCCTGCTCATGAAGCCGGAGCGGTAGTCGCGGCCACCGCCAACGGCCTGGCCGAGCTCAATCGTGTCCTGGGTCTCGAAATGACTGCGCGAGAGGTCGTCGCTGGTGCCGACGAACGGCACGAACGCGATCTCGCGCTTGGCCCACAACGGATGGATCGAATCGCGCAAGCTTGGATGCAGGCCCCATTCGGCGTCGAGCGTCAGAGCCGCATTCGGATTGCCGGCATCGGGCCGCGCGACCGCAAGCGTCGGGCGCGCGGCGTAATAGAACTCGCTGCCGACCGGCGCGATCACGTTGGCGGCGTCATAGGCGCCGCGCAGGAACACCACGAGCAGGCGCGCATCGGTCGCGGGCGCCGCCCAGACCCGGCCGGCCACGGTGAGCGAAGCGGACGCAGCGAAGGCCTTGATCAGTTCACGGCGGTTCATTGGCGAACCTCCCTTTCAGTGCATGAACTCGGGTGACGACAGGAAGAGCGTGTTCCAGTCCTGCGGCGAGACCGCCTGATCGAGCGCGGCGAGCGTGGTCGGACTCAGCGTCTGCTTGAGATTGCTGAAATAGAGCCCGTTCATGACCTGCGGAAACGCCGGCTGGTCGACCGCGTTGGGCTCGTTCGGCTTGAACAGCCCGGCCGATCCCGAGCCGATCGCGCGCGCGATCTCGAACCGCAGCATCATCTGCCCCGGGCCGTTCCAGGCCGTCGACAGCATCGAGTAGCCGTCTGGCGTCTCGTGGTTGAACAGACCTTCCGACAGGCGGTTGAGCCAGCCCTGGATCGGCATCGTATTGAGGATGACCTTGGTGTCGTAAGCGAGCCGCACGGCCGAGATCACGTAGAGCACGGGATCCTTGAACTTGGCGCCATCCTTCAGCGTCGCGGTGAACTCCGGCGCATGCACCAGCGTCGACATCACGGCCGCGATATCCCCGTCGGTCTGCTGGAAGGTCTGTGCCATGCGCTGCACCAGCGCCTCGGGCGGGTTGTCGGATACGAAGTAGGTGGCGAGCTGCCTCGAGATGTGCGCCGCGGTTGCCGGGTGATGACAGAGGATGTCGAGGGCTTCGTCGACCTCCGCGAGGCCCCGGCCCTTGATCTGATGGCCGAGGAAGGTCTTGTCGCCATAGTCATGGCGCGCCGGATTGAACTCGAAGCCGCCTTCCCGAACGAGCTGGGACTGCAGCTCCGGCTTCAGCTTGGGATCCTGCGATGCGAAGTCGACGCCGACACCCGTGAGGATCCGCGCCAGCGCCTCGACGTCGGCCTGGCTGTATCCGGATCCGACGCCCATCGTATGCAGCTCCATGATCTCGCGGGCGTAGTTCTCGTTGAGGTGGCCGGCCGCGTTGTCGGCATTGTCGAGATAGCGCAGCATCACCGGGTGATGCAGCGTCGCCGACAGCAGGGTGCGGAATTTGCCGAGTGCGTTGGCGCGGATCGCGTGATCCTCATAGTCGCCGATCAGCACGCGGATCATGGCCTTGTACTGAAACGCGTTGAAGTGGTTGTACCAGAACCAGGTCATCCGCTCGCGGAGCTGATCCGGCGCATAGAGCGCGCGCAGGATGGTGCGGGCGGCGGCCTGCTTGACGCGATCGTTCATCCCCTGCTGAAACACCGTTTGCGCCGCCCGGCGCTGCTCCGGGTCGGCGACCTGGTTGGCCGACTTGGCCTGCAGGTCGAAGGTCACCGCGATATCGAACGGGAAGCGATGCACGTCCGGCATCGCCTCGATCTGCGCATGCACGGCAGCCGGCAATACGGAGGCGGCCGGATGCAACTGCTCCTGCAACCAGCGCTCGGTGCCGATCTCGCGCAGATGCGCCGCGCTGGAGGCGCTGACGCCCCAGGTCAGGCGATCGAGCAGCGCGATGTCCTGCGCCGTGAGTTCGGCCGCCCGCGCCGGCTGGTGCAACGCCACCAGCCCCGCGATCGCACCGATCACCAGTTTCGCGACTGCCCGCGATCCGAGTATGGCCGTGATGCTCATGAAGGCTGACCTGCTCGGCTCATGGTGTCATGCCCTCAGGGTTTGCACTTGCCGGGAGGACAGGCCGGCGCGGCGCGTGCCGCGGGCCTTGGCGGCGCCGCCGGCCGCGGTGGCGGAGCCGCGCGTTGCGCCTGCATCGCCGGCCGCGGTGGGGGCGGCGCGGCGCGCGGCGCCGGTGCGGGTGCCGGACGTGGCGCAACGGCTGCCGCGCGGGGCGGCGGAGGTGCGGGGCGCGGCGGCGGGGCGGCCCGCTGTGGCGCAGGCCGGGAGACCGGCGGCGGCGACACCGCGGCACGCGCGGGCGCCGGACGCGCCGCCGGCGTCGGCCGCACCGATGTCGCGCGGTTCGTCGGCGGCGGGGCCGTGGCAGGCTTCACATTGCCGGTCGGCGCGGTCGCGGCCCGGTTGAGCTGTTGCCTTTCCGGCTTGCCGGCGGTCGCGGGCGAAGCCGGCGCGTTTGTCGCCGGGCCAGCGGTGGGCTTGGTCGGGGCAGCAGGTTGCGCGTTGGCAGGCGCCATCGCCGTCGCAGGCTTGGCGGGCGTCAGCGCGTTCGGCTTTGCGCCGGATTGCGCAGTGCCAGGCTGCGTCGTACCGGGTTGCGTGGTGCCCGGCTGCACGGCGCCATGCTGTTGCGCGGGATTGGCCGGCGCGGTCGCCGACTGCGGCAGCGGCGGTCCATTCTTCGCGCCCGGCAGCGTATGCGCAGTCGGTGCGCCCATCGCGTTCGGCGCGGCCGCTGCGTTCGGCGCGGCGGGTGCGTTCGGTGCAGCGCCCGGCGCTCCCATCGCCGCGCCCTGCGCAGGCGTGACGCCTTGCCGACCGGCCGGCGGTGCGAGGTTGGCGCGCTGCGCCGCCGCCGCCGGCAGTTGCGGTGCCGCGGTGACCGGTGCACCGCCCATCGCCGCCGTCACGCCGGCGGCACGGAGCTGCGCCGGCGTCGGGTTCGGGTTGTTGATGACCGTGTTGATCACCGTCGTGTTGTGGATGTTGTTGAACACGATGTTGTTCTGCGGCGGCACCACATAGGCCGGCGCGGCGACATAGGCCGGCATCGCCACGAAGAACGGCGTCGGCAGCACGAACAGGCCGATCGGCGGCGGCGGCGGCGGCAGCACCACGAAGTCCGGCGGCGGCGGCGGCAGGAAGAACACCGGCGGCGGTGGCGGCGGCGCGAAGGCGAACACCGGATCGCTGTAGTACAGCACCGGACGGTCGACATAGACGATCTCGTCGGGCGGCGGCGGCGGCACGTCGTAGTCGAGCGCCGTGAACTGCGGCGGCGGCTCCAGCGCGGCCGAGAGATAGGAGAGCCGGCGCCTGGCGTCATAGGCGTGCGGCCCGCGCGGATAGCGCCGCAGATACGACCAGTACGCATCGGGAGTATCGGCATTGTAGGTGCGCCGCCAGGTGATCGCCTCGCGCCGCGCCGCCACGATCGCGCGCACCCGCTTGGCCAGCGGATCGGTCGGATAGGCCTGCAGATAATCCTCGTAGCCTTGCAGCGTGTCGCGCTCGAGCGCCGCCGCATAGGCGTCCTGCGCCGGGAAATCGCGGATCGGCTTGCTGCGCAGTCCGGCATCGACCTGCTGCGGCGGGGCATCCGGCTTGCGTTCGAAGAACATGAAGGGCGCATCGACCTTCTGCGCGTTCCACGGGATCTCGGCGCCCTTGGTCATTTCGTTGACGCGCAGGCGAACGCGGTCGAACACCTCGGGCAAGGTCAGGCCGCCGGCGCGGATCATTTCCGCCAGCGCCTGCGCGTACGGCCCGTAAGGCGGCGCACCGTCAGGCGCGACGGTGCCGGGCGCCGAATTGAAGGCGATCAGCATCTTCGGATCGGGATCGACCAGCGCAAGACCGCCGGCCAGCGGCTGGCCGTCCTTGGCGAAGGGATTGCTGCGCGCTGCATCGAGCACGATCACGCCGGCCTTGATCGGCAGCGCCGAGAGCTGATGGCTGTAATCCGAGATGCGGATCGCCTCGACCGGCACGTCGGTGTCGCGGGCGATCTTGGCGTCGACCGGCACGAAGTAGTTCTCGCCGGTGAGCTGCACGCCGTAACCGGAGAGATAGACGAAGGCCACCGCATTGGGTCCCGCGTCCTGCACCTTCTGGATGAAATCGCGGAACGACTTGCGCAGCGTCTCGGCATCGAGATCGCGCGCCCCGACCACGTCGAAACCGGCGGCCTGCAAGGTCTGCGCGATCAACCCGGCATCGTTCGCGGCGGTTTGCAGCGCGCCGGCCTGATAGGCGCCGTTGCCAACCACGAGCGCGAGGCGCTTCTCCTGATCCTCCGCATGGGCGGGAAGTGACGCGAGCGACACCAGGCCGACAATCAATGCCCACAAAATTCGCGCCATGGCGGCTGTCCTTTTTTCTTCCCGGAAACGGGCGTGTCGGATGAAAATGCTACTTCCGTGAATGCGCGCTGAACAGGATTGCGGCAATTGTGGCAATCCTTGGTCTGCACGCTGCCGGGCAGCAGGAACCGGCTTCCCTGGCCCGCGCGGGTCAGCGATATTGTGCAGATAAAACAGGCAAAAAAGGAGCACTCGATGCCAATCGCCGGACAGGGCATGCTGCTGACCTCGATGGATATCGACAGCTTACACGAAGCTGAATTCAACCGCTGGTACGACCGCGAGCATCTTGAAGAACGGGTCGCGATCGACGGATTCCTCGAAGCCCGTCGCTACGTCGCCGATGACGGCAAGCCGAAATATCTGAGCCTGTATTCGACCGCGACCTTCGATGTGCTCGAGAGCCCGGCCTACCGCAAAGCGCTCGCCAACCAGACCGACTGGTCGAAGGCCAACATCGCACGCTTTCAGAACATGATCCGCGGCGTGGCCCGCATCACGATCAGCCGCGGCGTCGGCCGGGGCGCGGCGCTTGGCATCATCCGCCTGCGCCCGCCGGCCGATGGCGCCGACAAACTCCGCACTGCATTGCGGGAACACCTCGATCCGGCCGCGCGCGACGGCATCATCTCGATGCACCTGCTGGAAAACGATCCCGTGCTGTCGAAGCCGCTGACACCGGATGCCGACAAGGCCGATCCCGGCGCCGGCGACTGGTTCGTGCTGATCGACGCCACTGACGTCAGCGCGGTGCCTGCTGCCTTGTCAGCGATCACCGGCAACGCAGCCTTGAAGCCGCTGGTGGTCACCAGCGGCGTCTACAGGCTGTTGTGGGACATCGCGAAGAGCGACCTGCCGCGGAGCTGACAAACGACTTGGCGGTGCAGTCATGCTGCACCGCCGCATAACGCGATCGAGATTAACGCTGAGCGCACATCAGCCGCGCGAAAGCAGATGATCGGACAATTTAGCCTTTGCCTTCTCTGGAACGGCTCTAATAAGATAAGCCTATGATCCAATTCAAAAACCAGAACAACGCCAACATGAGCGTTCGTCGTCAACGATAAGGCCGCGCGGTCAGGCATTTTCGCGCGGGTCAAAGGTAGGAATGAAACCGACTGATATCTCGGCGCCGGATTACTTTCATAAAGTAGTCGATTGCCAATGGGCCTGCCCCGCACACACCCCCGTTCCCGAGTACATCCGGTTGATTGCTGAGGGGCGTTACAGCGACGCCTACATGATCAATTGGAAGTCCAACGTGTTCCCCGGCATTCTCGGGCGCACCTGCGACCGTCCGTGCGAACCCGCGTGCCGCCGCGGCCGGGTCGAGGACAATCCGGTCGCGATCTGCCGCCTGAAGCGCGTCGCCGCCGACTTCAAGGACGACATCAAGCATCGCCTGCCGAAGCCTGCGCCGAAGAACGGCAAGCGCGTCGCGCTGATCGGCGGCGGCCCCGCCTCGCTCGCCGTCGCGCGCGATCTCGCGCCGCTCGGCTATCACTGCACCGTGTTCGACGGCGATCCCAAGGCCGGCGGCATGATGCGCAGCCAGATTCCAAAATTCCGCCTGCCCGACAGCGTGATCGACGAGGAGACCGGCTACATCCTGGGCCTCGGCGTCGAGTTCAAGGGCGGCCAACGCGTCGACAGCCTGAAGCAGCTGCTCGCCGAGAACTACGACGCGATCTTCGTCGGCAGCGGCGCGCCGCGCGGCCGCGAGCTCGACATTCCCGGCCGCAAGGAGGCCGCCGCCAACATCCATATCGGCATCGAATGGCTGGCCAACGTGTCGTTCGGCCATGTCGACAAGATCGGCCGCCGCGTCATCGTGCTCGGCGGCGGCAACACCGCGATGGATTGCTGCCGCACCGCGCGCCGCCTCGGCGGCGAGGCCGTCAAGGTGGTGGTCCGCTCCGGCTTCGAGGAGATGAAGGCCTCGCCGTGGGAGAAGGAAGACGCCATCCATGAGGACATCCCGATCCTCAACTACATGGTGCCGGTGGCGTTCAAGCACGTCGCCGGCAAGCTGATCGGCGTCACCTTCCAGAAGGTGCGGGCCGAGTACGACACCAAGGGCCGGCGCAATCTGGTGCCCTCGGGCGAGCCGGACGAGACAATCCCCTGCGACGACGTGCTCGTTGCGGTCGGCCAGGAGAATGCGTTCCCCTGGATCGAAGCCGATTGCGGCATCGAATTCGACAAGTGGCACATGCCCAAGGTCGATCCCAAGACGTTCGTCTCGACCAATCCGAAGGTGTTCTTCGGCGGCGACGCGGCGTTCGGCCCGAAGAACATCATCTGGGCGGTGGCGCACGGCCATGATGCCGCGCTGTCGATTCACAAGATGCTGTCCGGCGAGGACATCAACGAGCGTCCGCTGCCCGAGGTGCACGTCTCCTCCCAGAAGATGGGCATCCATGAGTGGAGCTACGACAACGACATCTCCGCCGACAAGCGGTTCAAGGTGCCGCATCGCGACAAGGTGGTCGCGCTGAAGGACATCCGCACCGAGGTCGAGCTCGGCTACGACCTCAAGCTCGCGCTCGGCGAAGCGCAGCGCTGCCTGAATTGCGACGTGCAGACGGTGTTTGCCGCGCCGCTCTGCATCGAATGCGACGCCTGCGTCGACATCTGTCCGATGGACTGCATCAGCTTCACCCAGAACGGCGAAGAGGATGATTTGCGGCAGCGCCTGAAGGCGCCCTCGCCGCATCACGACCAGGCGCTGTACGTTTCCGGCGACCTGAAGACCGGCCGGGTCATGGTCAAGGACGAAGACGTCTGCCTGCATTGCGGACTGTGTGCCGAGCGCTGCCCGACCGGCGCCTGGGACATGCAGAAGTACCTTATCGATATGGTTCAAGCGGGATCAACATGTCAGTCCAAAGCCCGATCAGCAGCGTAAACGACTTCGTCGTCCGCTTCGCCAACGTCAACGGTTCGGGCTCGGCTTCCGCCAACGAGCTGTTCGCGCGTTCGATCCTGCGCCACGGCGTGCCGGTCAGCCCACGCAACATCTTCCCCTCCAACATCCAGGGCCTGCCGACCTGGTACGAGGTGCGCGTCACCGAGGACGGCCATCTCGGCGCCCGTGGTGGCGTCGACATGATGGTGGCGATGAACCCGCAGACCTGGGACAAGGACATCGCCTCGATCGAGCCCGGCGGCTATCTGTTCTACGATTCGACCAAGCCGATGCCGTCGTCGAAATTTCGCGAGGACATCACCGTCATCGGCGTGCCGCTGACCGCGATCACCAACTCGACCTACACCGATCCCAGGCAGCGCCAGCTGTTCAAGAACATCATCTATCTCGGCGCGCTGTGCGCGCTGCTCGACCTTGATCCCAAGCTGGTCGAACAGTTGATCGGCGAGCAGTACAAGGGCAAGGAGAAGCTGCTGTCCTCCAACGTCCATGCGCTGCATCTCGGCCGCGACTGGGCATTGCAGAACCTGAAAAGCCCGCTCGGGCTGCGGGTGAAGAAGTCCGACAAGGTCGGCGACCGCATCTTCATCGAAGGCAACAGCGCCGCCGCGCTCGGCGCCGTCTATGGCGGCGCCACCGTGTGCGCCTGGTATCCGATCACGCCGTCGTCGTCGGTGGCGGAAGCCTTCACCAGCCACTGCAAGAAGTACCGCCACGACCCCGAGACCGGCAAGGCGAAATACGCCATCGTGCAGGGCGAGGACGAGCTCGCCTCGATCGGCATCGTGATC
This sequence comes from Bradyrhizobium sp. USDA 4461, assembly GCF_054055655.1. Taxonomy (NCBI): domain Bacteria; kingdom Pseudomonadati; phylum Pseudomonadota; class Alphaproteobacteria; order Hyphomicrobiales; family Nitrobacteraceae; genus Bradyrhizobium; species Bradyrhizobium sp. USDA 4461. The sequence goes on along the minus strand of NZ_JBSRXM010000001.1, from coordinate 4,787,873 downwards.
GGCGCCTCCTGGAACGGCGCGCGCGCCTTCACCGCGACATCGGGTCCCGGCATCTCGCTGATGACCGAGTTCATCGGCCTGTCCTATTTCGCCGAGATCCCGGCCGTGATCATGAACATCCAGCGCGCCGGCCCCTCCACGGGCATGCCGACCCGCACCCAGCAATGCGACGTGATCGCCTGTGCCTATGCTTCGCACGGCGACACCAAGCACGTGCTGCTGTTCCCGGAAGATCCGGCCGAGGCGTTCGAGTTCGCCGCCGCTGCCTTCGATCTCGCCGAGCGGTTGCAGACCACGATCTTCCTGATGCTCGATCTCGACATCGGCATGAACCACCGGCTGTGCCGCCCGCTGAAATGGGACGACGCCAAGCAATACGACCGCGGCAAGGTGATGACGGCGGAGATGCTCGAAGAAGGCCGCGATTTCGGCCGCTATCTCGACGTCGACGGCGACGGCATCCCCTATCGCACCTATCCCGGCACGCATCCGACCAAGGGCTCCTACTTCACCCGCGGCACCTCGCGCGACCGCTACGCGCGCTATTCCGAGGAAGGCGCCGTCTACGCCGATAACATGCAGCGCCTGGTGCGCAAGTTCGAGACCGCGCAGGACATGGTGCCACGGCCGCTGCAAGCCAATGCGGCCAAGCCGACCAAATACGGCGTGCTGTATTTCGGCTCGACCTCGCCGGCGATGGACGAGGCGATCGGGATTTTGGAGGCGCGCGGCCACCAGCTCGACCGCATGCGGATCCGCGCCTTCCCGTTCCACTCCAGCGTCGCGAGCTTCATCGCCGACCACGACTTCGTCTACGTGGTCGAGCAGAACCGCGACGGCCAGCTCCGCCAGCTGATCGTCAACGAGAACGGCATCGATCCCGTCAGGCTGGTGCCGATCCTGCACTATGACGGCACGCCGATCACCGCTCGCTTCATCGCGGGCGCAATCGGCGACCACCAGGATCATCTCAAGGTGACCCCTCTCCGCAAGGCCGTGACATGACGTACATTGCAAAGCCGAAGTTTCATCATCCCGGCCTGAAGAAGAACGAGCTGGGCTATACCCATCGCGACTACGAGGGGAAGATCTCGACCCTGTGCGCCGGCTGCGGCCACGATTCGATCACCGCCTCGATCATCGAGGCCTGCTACGAGCTCTCGATCGAGCCGCACCGGGTGGCGAAGATTTCCGGCATCGGCTGCTCGTCGAAGACCCCGGACTATTTCCTCGGCAATTCGCACGGCTTCAACTCGGTACACGGCCGCATGCCGTCGGTCTTGACCGGCGCCAACCTCGCCAACCGCTACCTGATCTATCTCGGCGTCTCCGGCGACGGCGACTCAGCCTCGATCGGCTTCGGCCAGTTCGCGCATTCGATCCGGCGCGCCGTCAACATGACCTACATCGTCGAGAACAACGGCGTTTACGGCCTGACCAAGGGCCAGTTCTCGGCGACCGCCGACCGCGGCTCGAAGTCCAAGAAGGGCGTCACCAACACCGACAACGCGATCGACCTGGTCGCGATCGCGCTGCAACTCGGCGCCACCTTCGTGGCGCGCAGCTTCTCCGGCGACAAGACGCAACTGGTTCCGTTGATCGCGGCTGCGATCCGGCACAAGGGCGCGTCCTTCATCGACGTGATCAGCCCCTGCATCGCCTTCAACAATCACGCCGGTTCGACCAAGAGCTTCGACTATGTTCGCGAGCACAATGACGCGGTGAACCGGCTCGACGTGCTGGTCGGCCGCGATCCGATCAGCGTCGACTATGCGCCGGGCACCGTGCAGGTGGTCGAGCAGCATGACGGTTCCAGGCTCGCGCTGCGCAAGCTCGATGCCGACTACGATCCGCACGATCGGCTCGGCGCCCAGACCTTCCTGCAGAAGCACGCGGCCAAGGGCCAGATCGTCACCGGTCTGCTCTACGTCGATCCGGACGCCGAAGACCTGCATACCCATCTCGACACCGTCGAGACGCCGCTCAACACGCTGGATGAACAGGCGCTCTGCCCCGGCTCGGCCGTGCTGGACAAGATCAACGCCAGCCTGCGGTAAGTTCGAATTCTCGCCGTCACAATACGCGGCAGGGATGTGCAACAAGCTCTATGTCGTCCCTGCGAAAGCAGGGACCCATAACCACCGATGCAGATTGTCGAGCTGCGCTGGAACAACGAATCCCGTTTACAACTGAGGGCACGGCGTATGGGTCCCCTGAGTTCACAAACGAAGTGCAACACTTCCTTGAGGAGGTGTTGCGATGGGGCGGAGTTACGAGCAGCTATCCCTGGACGAGCGATGCGAGATTGCCCGGCTTTCAGCCAATGGCAGCTCGGTGCGGCAAATCGCGGCAGCTCTGGATCGCTCGCCATCAACGATCTCTCGGGAGCTGAACCGCAATTCTGGCGCCCAGGTCGGCTACAAACCCAGCTATGCCCAGCAACAGATGCGAGCGCGGCGCTGGACGGGCGTACGCCTCGAACGGGAGCCCGGCCTGCGCCGCGCGGTCTTGGAGCGCCTTGGTCGGGGCTGGTCGCCCGAGCAGGTCGCGGGCCGGCTGGCCCGCGAACACGGCCGCAAGGTGATCTCCCACGAGACCATCTACCGCTTCATATACGCCCAGATCCGACGCACCTCGGACTTCAGCTGGCGGCGTTATCTGCCACGCGGCAAGAGCAAACGCGGCTACCGCGGCAAGAAGGGCGGCAGTCCCGCAAGCTTCATAGAAGGCCGTGTTTCCTTGAACAAACGGCCTATCGAGGCCGCCGATCGCAATGCCCCCGGTCATTGGGAAGCCGACCTGATGATGTTCTCCAAATACGGTCAGGCGATCCTGACCGTGCACGAGCGCACCTCGCGCCTGCTGCTCGGCATCCGCATCGCCAGCAAGCTCGCGCGCGGTATCGCCCGTCATCTCGTCCGCTTGTTTGCTGCCTTGCCGGAAGGCCTGTGCCAGACCGTTACCTTCGACAATGGGACCGAGTTCGCCTGTCACCTGGAGCTGCACCGCCTCGCGATCGAGACCTTCTTCTGCGATCCGCACGCGCCCTGGCAGAAGGGCGGCATCGAGAATGCGATCGGTCGGATGCGCCGCTTCATTCCACGCAAAACCGATCTCGCGACCTTCCCGACGCGCCGCCTCCGCCAGTCGATCAACGCCTACAACAACACCCCGCGCAAATGCCTTGACTTCCAAACCCCTCTCGAGGCCTTCTCTCAAGTGTTGCACTTCGAGTGTGAATCCACCTCCCTGCTTTCGCAGGGACGACAGCGGAGTTCGTGACGGCTACCTGTCGCTCAGCACCTCGCCGAACAGCGCCCAGGACTTGCCGTCGAATCGCGCCATCTGGATCTGGCGGATCGGCGTCACATTGTCGGGCTCGGTCTGCACCTTGATGCCCGGCAGCAGCATCGGCAGTGCCAGCGGCTTCAGATTGGTCGCCTGCTTGATGATGTTGTCGCGACTGTAATCGCCGTTGCAGTTCTTCAGCACCGCCGCCATGACCTGCGCGACCGTGTAGCCCTGCACGTTGAACAGATCGCCCGCGCTCGCATTCGGCTGATACTTCTTCATCCAGGCGGAAAACTCCTGCTGCGCGGGATCGTCGGCCCAGCGCGGATCGGTCGGGTCCTTCAGATAGAGCCCGGTCACGACACCGATGACGTTCTCGAGCCCGGCCGGCTCGAGCACCGCCGAGACGGAGTTGGAGACGGTCGGCAGGATGGTGAGCGGCTTCCAGCCCATGCTCGCCGCCTTGCGCAGCGCTTGCGCCGCGAATTTCGGCGTCGCCTCGGCGAAGAACACGTCGGCGCCGGACTCCCGCATCGTCACCATCTGGGAGTCGATGGTTGGATCGGTCGTGAGATACGTGGTCTCCGCGACGATCTGGCCGACATGCTCGCCGAGTCCGTCCTTGAAGCCCCTGAGATAGTCCTTGCCGGCGTCCTCGTTCGGCGTGATGACGGCGATCTTGGCATCCGGCTTGGTCTTCAGGATGTACTTCGCGTAGAGCTTGCCTTCGAGCTCGTAGGTCGGATTGAAGCCGACCGTCCACGGAAATTGCTTCGGATCGTTCCACCGCGTCGCGCCGGACGACACGAACAGCTGCGGCACGTGCTTGATGTTGAGATACTTCTGCACCGAGATATTGGGTGCGGTGCCGACCGCGCTGAAGATCGCGAGCACCTCGTCCTGCTCGACCAGCTTGCGGGTCTGCTCGACCGTCTTCGACGGCGAATAGGCGTCGTCGAGACTCTCGAACTCGATCTTGTGGCCGTTGATGCCGCCCTGATCGTTGAGCATCTGGAAATACGCGGCTTCGGCCCGCGCGATGGTGCCGTAGGCCGATGCCGGGCCGCTATAGGGCGCGGTGTTTCCGATTTTGATCGCGTCTTCGGCTGCGATGGATGGCGAGATCGACGAGGCCGTGAGGGCGGTGACGGCGAGCAGGCCCGCCAGGCGGGAGCGAGTTGACAAGAGCGTATCCTTTTCTTGGTTTTCTTGACGCGGCGCACATTATCCATCGCGCCCGCGCAGACAATCACCAAGAACGTCTCCGTGCCATGTCCGCATGCCTGCATCACGTTTTCGCGGAACGTGATGCAGCTTCAAAATTCGCAGATGTGCCGAGAGGTTCGCCGAGCGAGACTTGCATTCCGCGCGGCGGCCTGTGCCGCGCTCATCTCCGCGAACGCGACATCCTCACGCCGCAACCGCCGCCGCGCGCGGGCTGACGACGTATTCCTTCAGCACCTTGTCGGTGCCGTCGACTTCGGTCAGCGCGACGTCGTAGGTCCATAGATCGGCGAGATGCTGCAGCACGCGCCGCGTGTCGGTCTCGTTGAGCTGGGCGCCCTTCACGGTGGTGTGACGCAGCAACAGCCGGCGATCGCCGTCGAGATCGACGTCGACGACCTCGATATTGGCGTCGACGAAGCCGACGTCGTATTGCCGCGCCAGCTCGCGGCGCACCCGGCGGTAACCGCGTTCGTCATGGATCGCATCGACCTTGATCCCCTGGCTTTCGGCCGGATCGTCGTGCAGGTGGAACATGCGGAAGCGCCGGATCAGCGCCGGGCTGAGAAACTGGTTGATGAAGCTCTCGTCGCGGTAATTGCTCCAGATCTCGCGCAATACGCCCTCGACGTCGCCCTTGCCGGCAATATCGGGGAACCAGTCGCGGTCCTCGTCTTCCGGGTCCTTCACGATCCGCTCGATGTCCTGCATCATGGCAAAGCCGAGCGCGTAGGGGTTGAAGCCGGAATAGCGTCGGTCGTCGAATTCCGGCTGGAACACCACATTGGTGTGCGACTGCAGGAATTCGAGGAAATTGCCGTCGGTGATCTGGCCCTGCTGATGCAGCCGATTCAAGATGCGGTAATGGACGTAGGTCGCGGTGCCCTCGTTCATCACCTTGGTCTGGCCCTGCGGATAGAAGTATTGTGCGATGTGGCGCACGATGCGGATGAGCTCGCGTTGCCAACCCTGCAGGCGCGGCGCGGTCTTCTCGAGGAAATAGAGGATGTTCTCCTGCGGCAGACCGAGCAGCGCGCGGCGCCGCTCGGCGGTGAGGGTAGCCTTGCTCTTGGCCTTGGTGTTCGGCACCGTCCGCCACAGATCGTTGAACACGGCTTCCTCGTGCTGCCGCCGCTCGCCGGCCCGCTTCTCCTCGGCACGCAAATCGAGCGTCTTCTTGCCGGGATAGCGGTCGACGCCATGCGACATCAGCGCATGCGCGGCATCGAGCGTCCGCTCCACCGTCTCGCGGCCATGGCGGTCCTCGCAGGCCGCGATGTAGCCCTTGGCGAATTCGAGATAGTCGAGGATGCCGTCGGCATCGGTCCACTGCTTGAACAAATAGTTGTTCTTGAAGAAGTGATTGTGCCCGAACGCCGCGTGCGCGATCACCAGCGTCTGCATCGTCGCCGTGTTCTCCTCCATCAGATAGGAGATGCAAGGCGAGGAATTGATCACGATCTCATAGGCGAGACCCATCAGGCCCTTGCGGTAGGACGCTTCCTGGAAGGCGAACTGCTTGCCGAATGACCAGTGCTTGTAGAACAGCGGCATGCCGACCGAGGAGTAGGCGTCGAGCATCTGCTCGGCCGTGATCACCTCGATCTGGTTCGGATAGACGTCGAGCCCGAGCTCGGTGCGCGCGATCTTCTCGCAGGCATCGTGAATCCGCTGCAACGTCTGGAAATCCCAGTCGGCGCCCTCGAACAACCGTTCGCCGGAAGACCCCATCAACTATACCCTTTCCTGACTGGTGGTGCGGCGCTTGAACAGGTCCTGGAACACCGGGAAGATCTCGCCGCGCTCGCTCACCTTGCGCATCGATAGCGGCGCGCCTTCGTTGCGCAGACGCTCATAGAGCGTCCAGAGCGAGGAATCCGGCATGTCGAAGGTGTAGTTGGCGGCCTCGCCGACCTCGAGATAGGCAAAGAACTGGCAGACCGGCAGGATCTTGTCGGTCAGGAGAAGCCCAGTCATCCCGCTGTCGGAGGTCATGTTGTCGCCGTCCGAGGCCTGGGCCGCGTAGATGTTCCAGTCGGCGGGCCGGAAGCGGGTGCGGACGATGTCGTTCATCGCGACCAGTGCGCTCGACACCAGCGTGCCGCCGGAGGCCGGCCCGTGGAAGAACGTATCCTCGTCCACTTCCTCGGCGCGATCGGTGTGCCGGATGAACACGATCTCGACATGCTTGTAGCGCCGCTTCAGGAACACGTAGAGCAGCATGTAGAACCGCTTCGCCAGGTCCTTCATGTGCTCGGACATCGAGCCCGAGACGTCCATCAGGCAGAACATCACGGCCTGCGCCACCGGCTTCGGCACCGTCTCGAAGCGGCGGTAGCGGATGTCGATCGGATCGATGAACGGGATCCGCTTGGCCTTGGCCTTCAACGCCTCGAGCAGCGCCAGCAGTTCGCGGCGGCGCGTCTCGTCATCGCATTCCGCAAGCTCCGCCTCGAGGGCCTCGATGTCGTCCTTGCGCGGCCGGCGCAGCGCCACGCGTCGTGCCAGCGCCCGGCTCACCGTACGGCTGATCGAGATGTTGGCGGGCGAGCCCGAGGTCGCATACCCGGCGCGCTGGATACCCTCGCTCTCGGTTTCCGCAAGCTTGCGCTTGGCGAGGTCGGGCAGCTCGAGATCGTCGAGGAAAAGGTCGACGAATTCCTCGCGGCTGAGCACGAAGCGGAAAGCGTCCTCGCTGTCGCCCTCGCCCGCACCGGAGCCCTTGGCGCCGCTCTGGTTCGGGCGCTGCAACCAGTCGCCCTCGACGAATTTCTTGTTGCCGGGCAGCACCATGTCACGGGTGCCGCCTTCGCGCCGGAACCGCGGCTCATCCATGCCGTCCAGCGGGATAGTCACCTCGCCGCCTTCAAGGACATCCTTGATGTCCCGATCCTGCGACGACTTCTTGACGGCCCCCTGCACCAGCGCCTTGGCGCGCCGCAGGAAGCGCTGGCGGTTCTCCAGGCTCTTGCTACCCGGATTCAACCGCCGATCGACGATGTGCATGACCACTTTGCATCTGCCTCGCGCCGGATGCGATCAGAGTCGCATCGCATTCTTGCTTGGACGGAACGGAAGGCCGGTTGTTGCCGGCTTTCCGGATCGTGCATCAGCCGGCCTGCTTCACCCGCATGTACCACTCGACGAGCCGGCGGACCTGGCGCTCGGTATAGCCGCGCTCCACCATCCGCTCGACGAACTCGCCATGCTTCTTCTCGGTCTCGCCGTCCTTCTTGGAACCGAACGAGATCACCGGCAGCAGATCCTCGACCTGCGAGAATATCCGCTTCTCGATCACGTCGCGAACCTTTTCGTAGGAGGTCCAGCTCGGGTTCTTGCCGCCATTGTGCGCCCGCGAACGCAGCGAGAACTTGACGACCTCGTTGCGGAAATCCTTCGGGTTGGCGATGCCGGCCGGTTTCTCGATCTTGGTCAACTCCTGGTTCAGGAGTTCCCGGTTCATCAGCTGGCCGGTGTCGGGATCCTTGAAGTCCTGATCCTCGATCCAGGCGTCGGCGTAGTCGACATAGCGGTCGAACAGGTTCTGGCCGTAGTCGGCGTAGGATTCCAGATATGCCTTCTGGATCTCGTTGCCGATGAACTCGGCATAACGGGGCGCGAGATCGGCCTTGATGAATTCGAGATAGCGCTTCTCGGTCTCGTCGGGCAGCTGCTCGCGGCGGATCGCCATCTCCAGCACATACATCAGATGCACCGCGTCGGCGCCGACCTCCGTGGTGTCGTGGTTGAAGGTCGAGGCCAGCACCTTGAAGGCAAAGCGGGTGGAGACGCCGTCCATGCCCTCGTCGACGCCGGCCGCGTCCTTGTACTCCTGCACGCTGCGCGCCTTCGGATCGGATTCCTTCAGGCTCTCGCCGTCATAGACCCGCATCTTGCCGAACAGCGTCGAGTTCTCGTGCTTGCGCAGCCGCGACATCACCGAGAAGCGGGCCAGCGTTTCCAGCGTGGCCGGCGCGCAGGGCGCGGCGGCGAGCTCGGAGCCCTGGATCAGCTTCTCGTAGATCTTCTGCTCCTCGGTGACCCGCAGGCAGTACGGGACCTTGATGACGCAGATGCGGTCGATGAAGGCCTCGTTGTTCTTGTTGGTCTTGAAGCTCTGCCACTCAGCCTCGTTGGAGTGCGCAAGGATGATGCCGGTGAACGGAATCGCACCGATGTTCTCGGTGCCGATGTAATTGCCCTCCTGCGTCGCGGTCAGCAGCGGGTGCAGCATCTTGATCGGCGCCTTGAACATCTCGACGAACTCGAGCACGCCCTGGTTGGCGCGGTTGAGGCCGCCGGAATAGCTGTAGGCGTCCGGATCGTTCTGGGCATAGGTCTCGAGCTTGCGGATGTCGACCTTGCCGACCAGCGAGGAGATGTCCTGATTGTTCTCGTCACCGGGCTCGGTCTTGGCAACCGCGATCTGGCGCAGCCGAGAGGGCTGGATGCGCGCGACGCGGAATTGCGAGATGTCGCCGCCGAACGCCTCGAGCCGCTTGTAGGCCCAGGGCGACATCAGCCCGCTCAGCCGGCGGCGCGGAATGCCGTACTTCTCCTCGATCATCGGCCCGAGCTGCTCGGGGTCGAACAGCCCGAGCGGGCTCTCGAACACCGGCGACAGCTCGTCGCCCGCCTTCAGCACGTAGATCGGATGGATTTCCATCAACGCCTTGATGCGCTCGGCGAGCGACGACTTGCCGCCGCCGACCGGCCCGAGCAGATAGAGGATCTGCTTGCGCTCTTCGAGGCCCTGCGCGGCGTGGCGGAAGAAGCCGACCAGGCGCTCGATCGTGTCTTCCATGCCGTAGAAGCCGGCGAAGGCCGGATACGACCGTATCGTACGGTTCAAAAAGATACGGCCAAGGCGTGGGTCCTTGGCCGTGTCGATCATCTGGGGCTCACCGATTGCCGCTAGTAACCGCTCGGCCGCATTGGCGTATCGCATCGGATCACTTCGACACGACTCCAGATACTCGGCCATCGACATGTCGGTCTGGCTTCGCGCTTCAAACGACCTTGCGAAGGCGTTGAACAAAGAATCGTTGTACATGATCCCTCTCTCCACGATATGTATCGCCGCACGACTGACACGAGTCGTAACAAGAGCGTCCTAGGATCGAATCAGCGTCGGCACGCTGGGTCTATTGGACACTCGACCGACTCACTTCGGCAATGCACGGCGCGTGCAGCCTCTGCCTTATCAACAGGCAGGAAGCTTAATGGTTCATCAATATCCCCCGTTGGCGGCCTGTTTTTGACGTTTGTAACCCCTCCGCCACATCCGTGGTTTAACGGGGCCCAAGCCTCCGAACAGGCTTCCGAAGCGGGCATCCGACCGAGGCGACTTCCCCGTCCGAAATGAACGTTGGGCTTCCCTGAAAACGTGTGACCGTCCAGCCTTGGCGTCAAGATGCGCGCGTCACAGATTCGGATGAACAAACATTCAGAAGCCGTTGAACGCGCCTTCTTCTCGCCGCGACTAAGGCAACGAGCCCGTGCAGTTCCGCGCGGCACCATTGCCGCGCTGTAGAGATGACACCTTCACAGCGCGGCATATTCCCAAGGCCGATCATGCAACGAACGTTCCTAGTTGTCGCACTCGCAGCCGCCGCCTGTGCCGGCGCGTCGTCAGCCGTCCAGGCGCAGGAGGAGGTCGACAAGGCGGTCGACCAGGGCCTGGCAGCCGCCTTCGACAACAGGATGTTCGCCGGCCCGCCCGGCTCGAAAGCCTACGCCTGCTTCGTGCGGCGCTACGATGCAAATCATCTCGCGCAGCACCCGAAGCAGAAGGTCAACACGATGAAGCTTCTGGTCGAGGCCGAAGACGCGCCGGAGGACAAGACCACCAACTACTCGTTCCGCCTTGGTGTCACCTACCGTCACCGCTCCGGCAATTTCGACTCCAGCGGCTACTGCAACCACGCGATCGCGACCGAATCCGGACAGGACATCCGCTTCGAATGCGGCGTCGATTGTGAAGGCGGCGGTATCAGCGTGGCGTTGTCGAAGGACGATAAATCCGCGATCGCACGCCTCGCCAGCATCCGGATGTGGAATCGCAACAAGCCCGACGATGACGCGGAAGAAGAACTGGTCGCCGGCGCCGACGACAAGATGTTTCGTCTCGATCGCGCCGGCTTGAACGAATGCGCCGAACTTGTGACCGACCGCAAGGAACTCGCAGCGCTTCGCCACAAGTGATAGGCTTGATCAGATCAGCAACGATCGCGCGAGGGACGCCATGCATCGACGCAGCATCCTGTGGGGCACGCTCTCCGCGCTCGGTGCCGCCTTCGCGGCGCCACAGGCGCAGGCTGCCACCGAGACAGCGCCGCAAAGGCTGAAGGTGGTCTACCACCTCGACGACCTCGACAAGGTCAGTTTCGTGATCGGCAATATCCAGAACCATCTCGAGGGCGTCGGCGGTCCCGGCAATGTGACGATCGCGCTGGTGGTCCACGGCCAGGCGCTGAAGGCGTTTCATGCGTCCGGAGCCAACCCCGACCTGTCCAAGCATGTCGGACAGTTCAGCCGGGATGGCATCGAGCTCGCCGCCTGCGGCAACACCATGAAATCGCAGAACATCGGCCTTGCCGACCTGCTTCCCGGCTTCGTCGCCGCCGAGCGCGGCGGCGTCGTGCGGCTCGCCGAGCTGCAATCCCAGGGCTATCTCTACCTGCGTCCCTGAGGTTCGGGCGCGCAGCGCAACGCGTCATAAAAATGTGCTGAGATCGGGGTCTGCTCGGGGTGCATCCGAGGGGATCGAACTGTTGTGAATGGCGTTATCCCTTGGGAATGCTGATATTCCGCCCGGGCCCCCAGTCATGTTGACAATCCCGCTCCGCCCCCGAAAGCTGCCCGGGAACCCAAAAATCGACCCTCGATCGAACGAGAACAGGCACCCATGAACCCCGTCAAAGCACTCGAAAATCACCGCCAGGCCGTCTGGCTGGACTTCCTGGCCCGCGGCTTCGTCGCCAAGGGCGACCTGAAGCGGCTGATCGAGACCGACGGCGTCAAAGGCGTGACGTCCAACCCCTCGATCTTCGAGAAGGCGATCGGCTCTTCGGACGAATATGACGGCGCGATCGGCCAGGCGCTGAAGAAGGGCGACCGCTCGGTTGCCGACCTGTTCGAGCATCTTGCCGTCGTCGATATTCAGCACGCCGCCGACGTGCTGCGCCCGGTCTACGACCAGAGCCATGGCGGCGACGGCTTCGTCAGCCTCGAAGTGTCGCCCTATCTGGCGATGGACACCAAGGGCACGATCGCCGAGGCCGAGCGGCTCTGGAAAGACGTCCACCGCAAGAACCTGATGGTCAAGGTGCCGGCGACGCCAGAGGGATTGCCGGCGATCGAGTATCTGATCGGCGAAGGCATCAGCATCAACATCACGCTCCTGTTCTCGCAGGAGGTCTATCGCCAGGTCGCCGAGGCCTACCTCAAGGGCCTGGAAAAATACGTCGCCAAGGGCGGCGATCCCTCCCATGTCGCAAGCGTCGCGAGCTTCTTCGTCAGCCGCATCGACTCTGCCGTCGACAAACAGCTCGACGAGAAGATCGCAAAGGCCAACGATCCGCATGAAAAGGAGCGCCTCGCCGCGCTCAAGGGCAAGGTGGCGATCGCCAATGCAAAACTCGTCTATCAGGACTACAAGCGCCTGTTCTCGGGCCCGCGCTGGGACAAGCTCACCGCCAAGGGCGCCAAGCCGCAGCGGCTGTTGTGGGCGTCGACCGGCACCAAGAACAAGGATTACAGCGACGTGCTCTATGTCGAGGAGCTGATCGGCCCCGACACCGTCAACACCATGCCGCCGGCCACCCTCGACGCCTTCCGCGACCATGGCAAGCTCCGCGACAGCCTCGAGGAGAACGTCGCGGACGCCCGCCAGGTGCTGGAGCAGCTGGAGAAGTCCGGCATCTCGCTCGACGCGATCACCGAGGAGCTGGTCAAGGACGGCGTCAAGCTGTTCGCAGACGCCGCCGACAAGCTGTACGGCGCGGTTGCCTTCAAGCGTGCCACCTCGCTCGGCGGCGGCATCGACCACCAGAAGCTGGCGCTCGGCGCCACCATCGCGAAGGCGGTCGAGAACAGCACCGAGGAATGGCGTACCTCCGCCAAGATCCGCAGGCTCTGGCACAAGGACAAGTCGGTCTGGACCGGCGACGACGAGGACAAATGGCTGGGCTGGCTGACCAGCGCCGCCTCCGCCGACGTCGCCGACTACGAGGATTTCGCCAAGCGCGTGAAGGGCCAGAACTTCACCGACGCCGTTGTGCTCGGCATGGGCGGCTCGAGCCTCGGACCGGAGGTCTTGGCCCAGACCTTCCCGCACAAGTCCGGCTTCCCGCGGCTGCACGTGCTCGACTCCACCGATCCGGCGCAGGTCCGCGCGATGGAGGAGTATGTCGACATCGCCAAGACGCTGTTCATCGTCTCCTCCAAATCCGGCGGTACCACCGAGCCGAACGTCATGAAGGACTATTTCTTCGACCGGGTCGCCAAGGCGATCGGCAAGGACAAGGCCGGCCACCGCTTCATCGCGGTCACCGATCCGGGCTCGTCGTTGCAGAAGATCGCGATCAAGCAGGGCTTTGCCCGCATCTTCTATGGCGACCCTGCGATCGGCGGCCGCTACTCCGTGCTGTCGCCGTTCGGCCTGGTGCCGGCGGCTGCCGCGGGCATCGATGTCCGCAGCCTGCTCGGCCATACGCTCGCCATGGTGCGCTCCTGCGGCGCCGACGTGCCGCCGCAGGAAAACCCGGGCGTCCAGCTCGGGCTTGCGATGGGCATTGCGGGCCTCGAGGGCCGCGACAAGGTGACGATCTTCGCCTCGCCCGACGTCGCCGATTTCGGCGCCTGGGCCGAGCAGCTGATCGCGGAATCGACCGGCAAGGACGGCAAGGGCCTGATCCCGATCGAGGGCGAGACGCTCGGCGATCCCGGCGTCTATGGCAACGACCGCTTCTTCATCGATCTGCGCACCGAAAGCGAGACCGACGCCGCGCATGAGGCGAAGCTTGCCGCGCTCGAAGCCGCCGGCCATCCGGTGGTCCGGATCGTCATGAAGTCGATCGACCATATCGGCCAGGAGTTTTTCCGTTTCGAGATCGCGACCGCGGTGGCGGGCTCGATCCTCGGCATCAACCCGTTCAACCAGCCCGACGTCGAGGCGGCCAAGATCAAGACCCGCGAGCTGACGGCGGCATTCGAGAAGACCGGATCACTGCCGGCCGAAGAGCCGGTGGTATCGGCCGACGGGGTCGATCTCTACACCGATGCGCAGAACGCCGAGGAGCTGCGCAAGGCCGGCGCCAATGGCGATCTCGGTTCCTGGGTCAAGGCCCACCTCTCGCGCTCCGGCCGCGGCGACTATGTCGCTTTGCTCGCCTATATCGAGCGCGACGGTGACACCATGGACGCCATGCAGGCGATGCGTCTCAAGGTCCGCGATGCAAAACATCTTGCGACCTGCGCCGAATTCGGCCCGCGCTTCCTGCACTCGACAGGACAGGCCTACAAGGGCGGCCCCGACAGCGGCGTGTTCCTCCAGCTCACGACCGACGACCCAAAGGACCTGGCGGTGCCTGGCCAGAAGGCGAGCTTCGGCGTGATCAAGGCGGCGCAGGCTCGCGGCGATTTCGACGTGCTCACCGAGCGCGGTCGCCGGGCGCTGCGCGTGCACCTCAAGGGTGACCTTACCTCCGGGCTGGCGGCGCTCGATGCCGCGATCTCGGCTGCACTGAACTGACGGAGGCCACGATGCAACTCGGCATGATCGGCCTCGGGCGGATGGGCGGCAACATCGTCCGCCGCCTGATGAGCAACGGCCACACCGCCGTGGTCTACGACAAGGACCCCAAGGCGGTCGCGGCGCTGGTCGCCGACAACGCCACCGGCGCCTCGTCGCTGGAGGATTTCGTGCTCAAGCTGGAAGCGCCGCGTACCGCCTGGGTGATGCTGCCGGCCGGCAAGATCACCGAATCCACCATCGAGGCGCTCGCAAAGCTGATGCAGCCCGGCGACGTGATCATCGACGGCGGCAACACCTTCTGGCAGGACGACGTCCGCCGCGGCAAGGCGCTCAGGGAGCGCGGGCTGCACTACGTCGATGTCGGCACCAGCGGCGGCATCTGGGGCATCGAGCGCGGCTATTGCATGATGATCGGCGGCGAGAAGGGCGTGGTCGACCGGCTCGACCCGATCTTCAAGACGCTGGCGCCCGGGATCGGCGACATCCCGCGCACCCACGGCCGCGACGGCCGCGATCACCGCATCGAGCAGGGCTACATCCACGCCGGTCCCGTTGGCGCCGGGCATTTCGTCAAGATGATCCACAACGGCATCGAATATGGCCTGATGCAGGCCTATGCCGAAGGCTTCGACATCCTGAAGAACGCCAATATCGAGGCGCTGCCGCCGGACCATCGGTTCGATCTCGACATCGCCGACATCGCCGAAGTCTGGCGCCGCGGCAGCGTGATCCCGTCCTGGCTGCTCGACCTTACCGCGTCCGCACTGGCGCAGAACCACACGCTCGACAATTACTCCGGCTTTGTCGAGGATTCCGGCGAAGGCCGCTGGACCGTCAATGCCGCGGTCGACGAGGCGGTGCCGGCCGAGGTGCTGACGGCCGCGCTCTACACCCGATTCCGCTCGCGCAAGGATCACACCTTCGCCGAGAAGATCCTCTCGGCGATGCGCGCAGGTTTCGGCGGCCACAAGGAGCCCCCGAAGAAGGCTTGACTTGAAGCATTGTCGAGCGAAGTGGGCACCGGTTCGCGTAAAGAAAACACGTCTAGAGCATGATCCGGAAAAGTGGAAGCCGGCTTTCATGCTCAAACAAGGAGATGAGATCATGATGCGATTCTGTGGAAACGCATCATGATCTAGAAGATAACCGCGGAAGGTCACGTGCAGAAGAAACCCGATCCCTGCTCCTTCATCATCTTCGGCGCCACCGGTGATCTGACGCACCGGCTGGTCGTCCCGGCGCTCTACAATCTCGCCGCCGGCAACCTGCTGCCGGACAAATTCTGCGTCGTCGGCATCGCCCGCAAGGGCATGTCGAGCGACCAGATGAAAGACAGCCTGCTACAAGGACTGCGAAAGTTCGCCACCCGCCCGGTGGACGAGGCGGTCGTCACGCGCCTGTTCGAATGCGTCACCGCGATCGAGGCCGATCCGAGCGATCCCCCTTCCTTCGATGCCATGAACGAACGGCTCGACAAGCTCGAGAAGGCCCGCGGTACCGGCGGCAACCGTCTGTTCTATCTTGCGACCCCGCCGAAGGCCTTCCTGCCGATCAGCGAGCAGCTCGGCCGCACCGGCATGCTGAAGGAGAACGGCGCCTGGCGGCGGCTGATCATCGAAAAGCCGTTCGGCACCGATCTGCCTTCGGCCAGAGCGCTCAACGCCGCGCTGCTGAAGCTGATGGACGAGCATCAGATCTACCGGATCGACCATTACCTCGGCAAGGAAACGGTGCAGAACATCCTGGTGCTGCGCTTTGCCAACGGCATGTTTGAGCCGATCTGGAATCGCAACCACATCGACCACGTCCAGATCACCGTCGACGAGAAGCTCGGCGTCGGTCATCGCGGCAGCTTCTATGACGCCACCGGCGCGCTGCGTGACATGGTGCCGAACCATCTGTTCCAGCTGCTGTCGCTGGTGACGATGGAGCCGCCGGCGCGGTTCGACGCCCATGCGGTGCGCTCCGAAAAGGCCGAGGTGCTGAGCGCGATCCAGCTCCAGAGCGAGCAGGAGGCGTTGTCCAACTCGGTGCGCGGCCAGTATCGCGCCGGCCGGATCGGCGACACCGAGATCGAGGACTATCTGAAGACGCCGGATGTCAGGCCCGACAGCTCGACCGAGACCTATGCCGCGCTGAAGCTGACCATCGACAATTGGCGCTGGGCCAGCGTGCCGTTCTATCTGCGCACCGGCAAGGCGCTGGCTACCAAGCGCACCGAGATCGCGATCAAGTTCAAGCAGGCGCCGTTCGCGATGTTCCGCGATACGGCGGTCGACCGCCTGTCGCAGAACTACATGGTCATCTCAACCGAGCCGACCGAAGGCATCGAGCTGCAGTTCAACACCAAGGTGCCGGGCCCGACCATCAACATCGATGGCGTCGAGATGAAGTTCCGCTACAAGGACTACTTCAAGGCCGAGCCATCGACCGGTTACGAGACGCTGATCTATGACTGCATGATCGGCGACAATCTGCTGTTCCAGCGCGCCGACAGCGTCGAGGCCGGATGGCAAGCGGTGCAGCCCTTCCTCGACGCCTGGAAGAGCGCTGGCGGACGCGGTCTGCAACCCTACAAGGCCGGCACCGAAGGCCCGGAGGCCGCCAACGCGCTGCTGACCCGCGACGGCCGCAGCTGGCGGAAGCTCGGCTGACATGACCACGAGCGGCGAGCGCAGGATCATCACGGTCGCCGATCCGGCGGCCCTGGCGAAGACCGCCGCCGAGCGGGTGATCGCCCGGATCGACCAGAATCCCGGGCGGATCGCGATCTGCCTCACCGGCGGCTCCAGCCCCAAGGCGCTCTACGAGCTGCTGGCGACGCCGGACTATCGCAGGCGGATTCCGTGGGATCGCATCGACTGGTTCATCGGCGACGAGCGGCTGGTGCCGCGCAAGGACAGACTGCACAATATGAGCATGGCGCGCCAGGCATTCCTCGACCGCTGCGCGCCGGCGGCGAATGTGCACCCGATCGCAACCGACACCGCCGATCTCAGGGATCCCGACGTCAGCGCGGCGCTGTACGAGAACGAGCTGATGGCGTTCTACGGCGCCGAGCACCTCGATCCGACGCGGCCGCTGTTCGACCTGGTGCTGATGGGAATGGGGCCGGACGGCCACACCGCCTCGCTGTTTCCAGGTTATCCCGCAGTCGAGGAAACCCTGCGCTGGGTGGTCGGGGTGCCCAAGGCCAATGTCGAGCCGTTCGTGCCGCGGGTCTCATTGACCCTGCCTGCCCTCGCCTCCTGCCGCGAGATGCTGTTCGAAGTGTCAGGCGAAAACAAGCGCGCGATCTTGACGCGCCTGTTCGCAGGCGAGAACCTGCCGGCAAACCGCGCACGATCGCTGGGCGAGACCGTCTGGCTGATCGATCAGGCCGCGCTGCCGGAGGATTTTCGTGGATGATTTCGCTGGGTGACTTTCTTGGGTGACGGGCAGAACCCCTGCGCCCTGGTCGTGATGGGCGTCTCCGGCTCGGGCAAGAGCACCATCGCCGACCGCCTCGCGATCCGGATCGGCTGGCGCTTCGAGGATGGCGACAGCTTTCATCCGCCGAGCAATGTCGCGAAGATGCATTCCGGCCGGCCGCTCACCGACGAGGATCGCTGGCCCTGGCTGCGCGCGATCGCCGCCGAGATCGACCGCACTTGCGGCGTCCGCGAGCGCGCCGTGATCGCCTGCTCGGCGCTGAAGCGCAGCTATCGCGACATCCTGGTGCATGGCCGCCGCGATATCCGCATCATCTTCCTCGACGGCACGCAGGAGCTGATCGCCACGCGGCTGGCCGCGCGCAAGGACCATTTCATGCCGCCGGGCCTGCTCGCCAGCCAGTTCAAGACGCTGGAACCGCCGACGCCGGACGAACGCCCGATCACGGTCGCGATCGACCGTTCGATCGACAGCATCGTCGAAGACATCGTCAGTCAACTGAAACTGGATCGCTCATGACCCGCATCGCACTTGTCGTATCCGATGTCGACGGCACGCTGCTCACCAAGGACAAGACCTTGACCGATGGCGCCCTCACGGCGGTGCGCAGGCTGCATGAGGCCGGCGTCGGCTTCACCATCGTCTCCAGCCGGCCGACTATCGGTATGGGCTTTCTGGTTGCACCGCTCGCGATCAAGTTGCCGATCGGCGCCTTCAACGGCTCGTCGATCGTCGATCCGCAATTGAGGCCGCTCGAGCAGCATGTGATCCCGCCGGCCGTGGCCAAGCGCAGCATCGATCTGCTTCGCGCGCGCGACGTCGACATCTGGCTGTTCACCAACGACCGCTGGCTGACCCGCAATCCGGACGGCGAGTACAACGCGCACGAAAAGCGCGCGATCAAGCATGATCCGACCATCGTCGACGATTTCACCCCCTATCTCGACCAGGCCTGCAAGATCGTCGGTGCGAGTTCCGATGCGCCCCTGCTACAACGCTGCGAGGCTGAGATGCAGCAGATGGTCGGCCCTGATGCGACCGCGGTCCGCTCGCAGACCTATTATCTCGACGTCACCCCGCCCGGCCACGACAAGGGCACTTTCGTCGAGGGCATCGCGAAACGCCTCGGCGTGTCGCTGGAGAATGTCGCCACCATCGGCGACATGCAGAACGACCTGCCGATGTTCGCCCGAAGCGGGATCTCGTTCGCGATGGGCAATGCCAGCGATGACGTCAAGGCGCGCGCCACGCATGTCACCGAGACCAACGAGCGTGACGGTTTCGCGCGCGCGATGGACGTGGTGCTGACGACAGGTCGCTAAGGCACCATCAGCTCGACCGCTGCACCGCGGGCTTCTCGGCGTGGGTCCTGGCGGCGCTGAGATTGTGCACGGTATTGATCAGCGCGATATGGGTCAGCGCCTGCGGGAAGTTGCCGGTCTGGCGGCCGGCACCGGAATCGAACTCCTCCGCCAGCAGTCCGAGATCGTTTGCGACCGCCACCACGCGGTCGAACATGGTCTGCGCCTTGTCGAGATCTCCCGCCAGTACATGGGCGTCGGCAAGCCACAGGCTGCAGGCCAGGAATGCGCCCTCGATCGGCTGGATTTCATCCGACACCTCGCGCGGATCGTGCCGCAGCACAAAGCCGTCGCGCATCATGTGGCGCTCGACCGCCGCGATCGTGGCGCGGATGCGCGGATCGTCCGGCGGCAGGAAGCCGACCGACGGCAGCAGCAGGAGGCTGGCGTCGAGCAGCTTCGAGCCATAGCTCTCGACGAAGCTGTTGAGGTCGGGATCGAAGCCGCGTCGGCAGACGTCGCGATGGATGGCCTCGCGCAGCACCCGCCATTTGACCAGTGGCGCCTTGAAGCCGAACCGCTCCGCGCTCTTGATGGCGCGATCGAAAGCGACCCAGCACATCACCTTGGAGAACACGTAGTGCCTGGGAACGCCGCGCCGCTCCCAGATGCCGTGATCCGGCCGGTCCCAGACATCTGCGAGATGATTGACGACGGTGCATTCCAGCGACCAGTTCTCCTCGTCGAGCTTGAGTTTGACCATGCGAGACTGGTGGAAGGCGTCGATCAGCTCGCCATAGACGTCGAGCTGAAGCTGTGCATGGGCGGCGTTGCCGACGCGGACCGGCGTTGCTCCCTCATAGCCGGGCAGCCATCCGGCCTCCCATTCGAGCAAGCGGCGCTGCCCCAGGATACCGTACATGATCTGCATGTTGGCCGGCGCGCCGGCCACCGCCCGCAGCAGCCAGTTGTGCCAGGCCGCCGCTTCCTCGGTATAGCCCGAATTCATCAGCGCCAGCAGCGTGAAGGTGGCGTCGCGCAGCCAGCAGAAGCGGTAGTCCCAGTTGCGCGCGCCGCCGAGCTTTTCCGGCAGTGACGTGGTCGGTGCCGCGACGATGCCGCCGGTCGGCCTGAAGGTCAGCGCCTTCAGCGTGATCAGCGAACGCATCACGAGGCCGCGCTGATAGCTGCTGTCGTAGGTCGAACGGCTGCACCATTCCTTCCAGTAATCCTCGGTATCCTTCAGCGCCGCTTCGGGATCGATCGGCTCCGGCAGCGGCTGGTAGGACGCCCCGTAGGTCAGGATGAACGGCACGGTGTCGCCCTCGCCGACCTCGAAATCGGCGATCGTGGTCAGGTCCTTGCCTGTGGTTTCGACCGGCGTGCGCAGCACGGTCATGTCCTGCCCGCAGATCGCCAACAGCCCCTCGCCGTCCGGATTCTTCTTCACCCAGGGGACATCGACGCCGTAGCCGAAGCGGATCACCAGCTCCATGTGCATCCTGACGCGGCCGCTGATCCCGCGCACGAGGCGCACCACGTCGGAGGCGTTGCCGCGCGGCGGCATGAAGTCGGTCAGCACAACCACGCCGCTTGCGGTCTCGAACCGCGTCTCCAGGATCAGCGTGTCGTCCCGATAGCGGCGCGAGGTCTGCTTGATCTCATCGGCCGGCGCCAGCAGCCAGCGGCCATTCCGCGACGTGCCGAGCAGCGCCGCGAAGCACGCCTCGGAATCGAACGCCGGCCAGCACAGCCAGTCGATCGAGCCGTCGCGGCCGACCAGCGCGGCGGTCTCGCAATCGCCGATCAATCCATAGTCTTCGATCCGGGAAGCCACACACCATGCTCCGCATTAGCCCGCGTGCAACCGCTCGCGGGTTGCGCGCTTCAGCGCCTCGATATCGATCGCCGACGCGAGCTGCTCGAGCGGGATCGGGAGCCGGCGTTTCCAGTTCGGATGCTCGTAGACGGTGCCTGGGATGTTGGGCTGCTCGACAATGCCGAGCAGATCCTCCATCGACACCGCCAGCATCCGCGACCGCGTCCGCGCCATGAAACTCACGACCGAATCAAAATCATTGCTGTGGATGTCGTGCCGGCGCAGCACGTCGTCGAGCTGGCCGAGCGCGTCCCAGCGCCCCTGGTCGGTCTCGCCGGGATCGATCCCGAGTCCGCGCTTGGTCTTGAGGTCGCTGAACGAGCGCCAGCCGGCATAGGTCGAGAGGTCGTGGGTGTTGAAGGTGACCAGCGCGTTCGGCAGATAATAGTCGGCGTTGCGGAACACGCCCTGGTCGTCGGTCTCGAACATCATCACGAGGTAGGACCAGATGCCCCAGCCGTTCATCTGCTCGCGGAACCCCGGCGGCACGGTGCCAAGGTCCTCGCCGATCACGACGCAGCGGCTGGCCGTGCTTTCCTGCGCGGTCGCCGCCAGCAGCGCCTCGAACGGCATCAGCACATAGGCGCCATTGGCCGGCCCGAAGCCGCGCGGCACCAGATAAAGCCGCTTCAGCCCGAAAGCGTGGTCCAGCCTGATCGCGCCGGCATGGTGCATCGAGGCGCGCAGCATCTGCCGGAACGGCTCGAACGAGCGCTGTTCGAGGCCCGCGGCGTTGAAGCCGGCCAGCCCCCAGTCCTGGCCCGCCGTGTTGAGCGGGTCCGGCGGCGCGCCGACACCGAGATGACGCGAGATCGCAGTCTGCTCATTCCAAGCGTCGAAACCATCCGACTGCACGCCGACGGCGACGTCGAGATAGAGCCCGACCCCCATGCCGAGCTTGTGCGCCAGCGCCTGGCAGGCGCCGAGCTGGCGCTCCGCCGTCCATTGCACGAATTCGACGAACTCGACCTCGGCGGCGCTGTCGCGCGCCTCCCGCAATTTGGCGCAAGCCGCGTCGCTGGGTTGCCGCCATTCGTCCGGCCACTCCCACCACGGCTTGTTGAACTTGTGCCGCATCGTTTCGAAGCAGGCGAAGCGCGACAGCAGTGCGCCCTGCTCGTTGCGAAAAGCCTCGAAATCCTGCCGGCGGCCGGGACCGGGATTGGCCTTGAAGGCAGCGAAGGCCGCGCGCAGCGCGGGCCATTTCAACGCCGCAACGCCGACATAGTCGACCAGGTCTTGGCCACGGAGCTGCGCCAGCGCGGCCTGCGTCGCGGCATCGATGCGGTATTCGGGAATCTTCTCGACATCGACATAGAGCGCGTTGAGGAACAGCCGGCTGCTCGGGGAATATGGACTGCAGTCGCCCGGCCGATCGTCGAATAGCGCATGCAGCGGATTGAGCCCGATGCCGTCGGCGCCGAGCTGCCGGGCGAATGTGAGCAGCCACTGCAGATCGGTGAAGTCGCCGATGCCCCAGTTGCGTGCGGAGCGCACGCCGTAGAGCTGCACCGCGATCACCCAGCAGCGATCGAACGTGCCGCCGAACGCGCCCTCCGGCGCCACCAGGAACGGCAGCTGCTCGCTGCCCGATGCGTCCGACAGCAGCAAGCGGTGCACGCCCTCCGGGAGGCCGGACGGCCACGCAACGTTCCGCCCATGCGCCTCGCCTTGCGCGAGCACCGCATCGCCGCTCATGACCTTCCATTGCACCGGAAGCTGCGCCGCCTCGGCAAGCTGCGTTTGCGCAGCCTGGCCGCCTCTGACGACCACGGGATCGGTGACGATCCGCCGCGGCGTCTGGGGCGGCAGCGCCGCCAGGATCGCCGTCAGCGCCTCCGGGGTTGTCACACGACGGTGACCGCTCCCATCGATATACTCGGTCTGGATTCCCAGGGTCTGGGCTTCGGCGTAAAGGTCCATTCGGCACGCTGTCTGCTCGCAACGGTATTGGGATCGTTGCTAAATTGTATAGATACGGGAAAGGGATAGTTGATGTTCAACGCTCTACCCTATCAAGCGTTCCCACCGGGAACCAATGCCCGGCGAGCGGCTTTCTATATGGGTCTGGCGCGCCTCCTTCCCGGCGTCGGGACGTCATTTGCTTATTCAATGGCGGCATCACCGTGAACAAAACTCTCCGGCCTGTCGAGAGTGCCCATGGCACTTTTCATATCACCGATGTCTACCCGTCGGTCGACGGCGGCCGCTTTCCGGTCAAGCGCATCGCAGGCGAACCTGTCGAGGTGTGGGCCGACATCTACCGTGACGGACATGACGTGATTTCAGCGGCATTGGTGTGGCGGCACGACGGCGACAACGCGTGGCAGGTCGCGCCGATGTCGCAGCATAGCGACGACCGCTGGGGCGGTGCCTTCGTGCCCGACCGGCCCGGCCGCTACACCTACGCGATCGAGGCCTGGACCGACGACTTCGCCAGCTGGCGGCATCGCTTCGAGCAGAAGCAGCGCGACGGCGGCGACCACACGCTGGACGCGGTCGAAGGCGCGGGGATGCTGACCCGGGCGCAGGCCGGGGGACCCGCCGCAGCCGCCGTGATCATCCGGCAGTGTGAAATCTATCTGCAGAGCGGCGAACCGGGCGCGCTGCTGGCACCGGAATTGCGCGAGGCGATGGCCGGCAGCCAGTTCCGGCGCGATTTGATGCGCTCGCCGCTCTATCCCCTCACCGCCGACCGGCCGCGGGCGCGCAGCGGGGCGTGGTACCAGATGTTTCCGCGCAGCCAGGGCAAGCGACCGGGCGTGCATGCGACCTTCAGCGATTGCATCGCGCGGCTGCCCGACATTGCCGCGATGGGGTTTGACGTCGTGCTGCTGGCGCCGATCCACCCGATCGGGCGGACGCATCGCAAGGGCCGCAACAATGCCGCGATCGCGCAGGCCGGCGATCCCGGCAGCCCCTACGCGATCGGCTCGGCCGAGGGCGGCCACGACGGGGTGCATCCGGAGCTCGGCACGCTCGACGATTTCCGCGCTTTCGTTGCGGCCTGCCAGTCGCACGGCCTCGAGGTCGCGCTCGATTTCGCCGTGCAATGCTCGCCCGATCACCCCTGGCTGACCGAGCATCCCCAGTGGTTCAAGCGGCGACCGGACGGATCGGTGCGTACGGCCGAACATCCGCCCCAGCGCTGGGACGATGTCGTCAATCCGGATTTCAGCTGCGACGATGCCGCCGCGCTGTGGCGCGCGCTGCGCGATGTGGTGCTGTTCTGGGTCGAGCAGGGCGTCAAGATTTTCCGGGTCGACAATCCGCACACCAAGCCGCTGGCATTCTGGGAATGGCTGATCCGCGAGGTGCAGGACCGCGACGCGGATGTACTGTTCCTTGCGGAAACCTTCGCGCGGCCGAAACTGATGAAGGGCCTGGCCAAGCTCGGCTTCACACAATCCTACAGCTACTTCACCTGGCGCACCCAGCGCATCGAGCTCGAACAGTATCTCGGCGAGTTGATCTCCTATCCCGAGCGTGACTTCTTTCGGCCGAATTTCTTCGTCAACACACCTGATATCCTGCCCTTCCATTTGCAAAGCGGCGAATCCTGGATGTTCAAGTCGCGTCTCGCGCTGGCCGCGACGCTGTCAAGCAGCTACGGCATTTACAGCGGTTTCGAGCTGCGCGAGCACACGCCGGTCCCCGGTCGCGAGGAATATCTCAACTCGGAGAAGTATGAGATCAGGGTGCGCGACTGGGACGAGCCAGGGAACATCAAGCCTTACATTGCGGCGCTCAACCGGATCAGGCGCGGCAATCCGGCCCTGCAACAATTCGCCAATCTGCGCTTTATCAACGTCGATGACGGCGGCGTGATCGGCTTCGTCAAGGAGGCGGTCGATCAGGGCAATGTGATCGCGACTGCGATTGCCTTGTCGGCCGAGCCGCGTGAGGTCTGGCTTCCGCTCGGCGACGTCATGGTCGGCCAAGGGGACGCCCGCCGCCCCGTCACGGAACTGGAAGACCTTGTCACCGGCGAGCGTCATGCGCTCGAATGGGGAGGCATCCGCCTGCGTCTCGATCCTGCGCGCGATCCCGCGTTGCTGCTGCGCTGTGTCGCCTGAAGGAGCCCTCATGAACGTTTTCTCCTCCGTCAACACCGAGGTGAAGATCGCGACCGAGACCGCGGACCAGCTCTGGTACAAGGACGCGATCATCTACCAGCTGCACGTCAAGGCGTTCGCGGACAGCAACAATGACGGTATCGGCGACTTCGCGGGGCTGACGGAGAAGCTCGGCTATTTGCAGGAGCTCGGCGTCACGGCGCTGTGGCTGTTGCCGTTCTATCCCTCGCCCGGCCGCGATGACGGCTACGACATCGGCGACTATGGCGACATCAATCCCGATTTCGGGACCATGAAGGACTTCAAGCGCTTCATCCAGGAGGCCAAGAAGCGCGGCCTGCGCGTCATCACCGAGCTCGTGGTCAACCACACCTCGGACCAGCACGCCTGGTTCAAGCGCGCGCGCCGCAGCCCGCCGAATTCCAGCGCGCGCAGCTGGTATGTCTGGAGCGACACCGACCAGAAGTACCTCGATACGCGGATCATCTTCACCGATACGGAAAAGTCGAACTGGACCTGGGATCCGGAGGCCGGCCAGTTCTACTGGCACCGCTTCTTCTCACACCAGCCGGACCTGAACTTCGACAATCCGCGCGTGGTGCGCGCCATCGTGCAGGTGATGAAGCGCTGGCTCGACACCGGCGTCGACGGCTTCCGGCTCGACGCCATCCCCTATCTGTGCGAGCGCGACGGCACCAACAACGAGAACCTGCCGGAGACGCATGCCATCATCAAGCGGCTGCGCCAGGAGCTCGACGCCTATGCCAAGGGCAAGATCCTGCTGGCCGAAGCCAATCAATGGCCGGAGGACGTGCAGGAATATTTCGGCCATGGCGACGAATGCCACATGGCCTATCATTTCCCGTTGATGCCCCGCATCTACATGGCGATCGCCCAGGAAGACCGCTTCCCGATCACCGACATCCTCAGGCAGACGCCGGACATCCCGTCGGCGTGCCAATGGGCGCTGTTCCTGCGCAATCACGACGAGCTGACGCTCGAAATGGTCACCGATGTCGAGCGCGACTATCTGTGGTCGACCTATGCCAACGACCCGCGCGCCCGCATCAATGTCGGCATCCGCCGCCGGCTTGCGCCGCTGATGGACAACGACCGCCGCAAGATCGAGCTGATGAACTCGCTGCTGCTGTCGTTCCCCGGCACGCCGATCATCTATTACGGTGACGAGATCGGCATGGGCGACAACATCTATCTCGGCGACCGCAACGGCGTGCGCACGCCGATGCAATGGTCGCCGGACCGCAATGGCGGCTTCTCGCGCGCCGACCCGGCGCGGCTCTACGCGCCGATGATCATGGACCCGGTCTACGGCTACGAGTCGGTCAATGTCGAGGCGCAGTCGCGCAGCCTGTCCTCGCTGCTGTCGGCGACCAAGCGGCTCATCGCGGTGCGCAAGTCGACGCTGGCGTTCGGGCGCGGCACCATGACCTTCATCCGTCCCGAGAACCGCTCGGTGCTGGCCTATGTCAGGCAGTACCAGGGCGAGGTGATCCTGTGCGTCGCCAATCTGTCGCGCTCGGCGCAGGCGACCGAGCTCGATCTCTCCGCCTTCAAGGACCGCATTCCGCTCGAGATGCTCGGGCGCACGCGCTTCCCGGCGATCGGCGAGCTGCCCTACATGATCACGCTCGCGCCCTACGGCTTCTACTGGTTCGAGTTGCAGGAACGCGACAAGTCCGAGCCGGTGACGCCGCGCGCGGTACCGGAATTCGAGACGCTGGTGGTGCCGCTCAACTCGACCTGGACCTCGCTGGCGCGGGAGCGCGGCGTGTTCGAACACGACGTGCTGCCCGGCCATCTCGCTCGTACTCGCTGGTATCCCGAGCATTCCGCCAAGGCGATCCAGCCGACGTTGGTTTCGGCGATCCCGTTCTGCGATGTCGGCGACAACCGGCCCTGGCTGATCTTCTTCGAGACCACGCAGCGCGGCACCACCAGCCGCTACGTACTGCCGATGCAGATCGAGTGGGTTCGCTTCGACCGCGAGCGCTACAATCCGCGCGCGTTCGCCGCCGTGCGCCAGGGCGCGCGCGAAGGCACGCTGCTCGACGTCGCCACCGACCAGATCTTCACCGGCCTGTTCCTGCGGAACTTGCGGGAAAACCTCACGGTCGACGAAGGCGAGCAGGGCCTGAAGCTCGAATTCCGGCCGACCAGCCGGTTCTCCGATCGGCCGGTGCGGCAGCCGGAGCGGATTCGCGTGTTCGAGAACGATCAGCCGCATTCGACCGCGCTGGTCGACAATGAATACGTCACCAAGATCTACCGCAAGCTCGAAGTCGGCATCAATCCGGAGATCGAGATGGGCCGCTTCCTCACCGAAGTGGTCGCATTTCCGAATACGCCGGCTTTGCTCGGCACCTCCGAATTGGTCGAAGGCGACAAGCGCAGCGCCGTCGCCGTGCTGCATGCGATGGTGGTCAACCAGGGCGACCTCTGGAACGTCGCGGCCTCGCATCTCGACCGCCTCATCGAGCGACAGCGCCTGCTGGCGGCGAGCGAACATCCGGAGGAGAACGGCGATCAGGCCACCTGGCTGCGCCACATGGCGCATGCGGGAAAGCGCCTCGCCGAGCTGCACATCGCGCTCGCCAGCAATCGCGACCTGCCCGACTTCGCGCCCGAGCCGACCAAGCCCGAGGATCTGCAGCGCTGGACCGATGAGATCATGGCACGCGCCGAGCGCGTGTTCGACACGCTGAAGCAGCGCCGCAGCTCGCTGAAGGAGGCAGACCGGCTGCTGGCCGATCAATTGCAGGCCCAGCACGACACGCTGCCGGAGCGGCTCAAGGCGCTGCTGCCGCGCGAGACCGACGGGCTCAACATCCGTCACCACGGCGACCTGCATCTCGGCCAGCTGCTGGTGGTCAAGGACGACGTTTTCATCATCGATTTCGACGGCGGGCCGGGCCGCACCATCGCCGAGCGGCGCCGCAAGGCACCACCCGCACGCGACGTCGCCGGCCTGATCCGTTCGATCGACTATGCGGCGACGGCGGCACTGGAACGGGCCCTCAAGGTCTCCCCCGACGAGAGCGGCAGGCTGAGTCTCGCTCTGGCCGAATGGCGCGACCAGGCGGCCGACGCCTTCCTGGCCGCCTATCGCGAGACCATGGCCGGCCAACGCCTGTGGCCCGCCGACGCCAAGGCGGCCGACCGCCTGCTCAACTTTTTCCTGCTTGAGAAAGCCTTCTACGAGATCGAGTATGAACTGGCCAACCGGCCGGATTGGCTGCGGGTGCCGCTGACCGGCCTGTTAAGGATTCTGGCGCAACAGCCGCATGAGGGTGCATGAACAAACTGCCCGCCGAGGCCTATGCCATCATCGAGGGCCGTCACTCCGATCCCTTTCACTATCTCGGCCTCCATGCCGAGGGGGATCGCAATGTCGTGCGCGCCTTCCTGCCTGATGCCACCAATGTCGAGGCGATCGGCGAGCATGGCGAGACGGCACCGCTGGCCCAGATCCATGATGCCGGCCTGTTCGCGGGCCCCCTGCCGAACGGCTCGACCCGCTACCAACTCCGCGCCCGCTTCGGTGACAACGTCGTCGAGCTGGAGGACGCCTACCGCTTTCCGCCGATCCTGAGCGATTTCGATCTCTATCTGCTCGGCGAAGGTACCCATCAGCGCGTCTACGACACGCTCGGCGCACATCCGATGACGCTCGACGGCGTCGACGGCATCGGCTTCGTGGTGCTGGCGCCGAATGCGCGGCGGGTCAGCGTGGTCGGCGACTTCAATTTCTGGGATGGCCGGCGTCACCCGATGCGGGTGCGCGGTCCCGGCTACTGGGAGCTGTTCATTCCGCGCGCCCGCGTCGGCGATCACTACAAGTTCGAGATCATCGGACGCAACGGCCAGCATCTGCCCCTGAAGTCCGATCCTCTCGCGTTCGCCGCCGAGGTGCGGCCGAAGACCGCGTCGATCGTGATCGACGAGCGCAAAATCCCGCATCCGCGCCCGGCGCCCGATCGCGTCAACGCGCTGAGCTCGCCGATGTCGATTTACGAGGTGCACCTCGGCTCGTGGCGCCGCAAGGGCCGCAACGAGTGGCTGACCTATCGCGAGATGGCCGAGCAGCTGCCGGCCTATGCCAGCGACATGGGCTTTACCCATGTCGAATTCCTGCCCATCACCGAGCACCCGTTCGACGGCTCATGGGGCTACCAGCCGACCGGCATGTTCGCGCCGACCAGCCGCTTCGGCTCGCCGGACGATTTCGCCGCGCTGATCGACGCCTGCCACGGTGCCGGCCTTGCCGTGCTGCTCGACTGGGTGCCCGGGCATTTCCCCGACGACCCGCATGGTCTTGGCAATTTCGACGGCACCGCGCTGTACGAGCACGCCAATCCGCTGCAGGGCCGCCACCTCGACTGGGGCACGCTGATCTACAATTACGGGCGCACCGAGGTCACCAACTTCCTGGTGTCGAACGCACTGTTCTGGCTCGATCGCTACGGCATCGATGGGCTCCGCGTCGATGCCGTAGCCTCCATGCTCTATCTCGACTACAGTCGTCCCGCCGGCGGCTGGATTCCGAACAAGTATGGCGGCCGCGAGAACATCGAGGCGATCGACTTCCTGCGCCGCTTCAACACCGAGCTGTTTGCGCATTTCCCGCAGGCGACCACCGCTGCGGAGGAATCCACCGCATGGCCGCAGGTGTCGCGCCCGGTCGAATATGGCGGGCTCGGCTTCGGCTACAAGTGGAACATGGGCTGGATGCACGACACGCTGAAATACATCGGCAAGGATCCGATCCACCGCAAATTCCATCACGGCGATATCCTGTTCGGCCTGCACTACGCCTTCTCGGAGAACTTCATCCTGCCGCTGTCCCACGACGAGGTCGTGCACGGCAAGCGCTCGATCCTCGGCCGCATGCCGGGCGACGACTGGCAGCGCTTCGCAAACCTGCGCGTCTATTACAGCTTCATGTTCGGCCACCCCGGCAAGAAGCTGATGTTCATGGGCTGCGAGTTCGGCCAGGAACGCGAGTGGAACCACGACTACTCGATCGATTGGCATCTGCTGCAACAGCCGCGGCACAGCGGCGTCCAGAACCTGGTCCGCGATCTCAATCGGCTCTACCGCGCGCTGCCGGCGCTGCACGAGCTCGACTGCGACCAAGCCGGCTTCGAGTGGGTCACCACCGACGACGCCAACAACAATGTGTTCGCCTGGGTCCGCAAGGGCAATGATGCGCGCGCCCGCTGCCTGGTGGTCGCAAACTTCTCACCCAACGTCTATCGCAACTACCGCGTCCGCGTGCCGTTCGCCGGCAAGTGGCATGAGGTGCTCAACTCGGATTCCTCCCACTACGGCGGCAGCAATGTCGGCAATATCGGCGAGGTCCGCGCTTCGGACGGCGCCACGCCCGAGCTGACTCTCACCATTCCGCCGCTGGCCGCGATCTTCCTCGTACCGGAAAGCTGATTGATGCGACTGACCGGAGGAACGTCCGCGCGGCTCGGTGCAAGCTGGGACGGCCGAGGCACCAATTTCGCGCTGTTCTCGGCCAATGCGGAGAAGGTGGAGCTGTGCCTGTTCGACGGCCAGGGCCGCCGCGAGCTCGAGCGGATCGCGATGCCGGAGCGCACCGAGGACGTCTGGCACTGCTATCTCAACGACGTCTCGCCGGGCCAGCTCTACGGCTATCGCGTCTCGGGGCCGTATGCGCCGGAGCGCGGCCACCGCTTCAACGCCAACAAGCTGCTGCTCGATCCCTACGCCAGGCGGCTCGCCGGCCGGCTGGTGTGGAGCGACGCGCATTTCGCCTACCGCACCGGCAGCGCGCGCGAGGACCTCTCGTTCGACCGGCGCGACAACGCGCGCGGTATGCCGAAGGCGGTCGTGGTCGACGAGACCTTCAACTGGGGACGGCGTGAGATCCGGCCGCAGATTCCCTGGTCCGACACCATCATCTACGAGGCCCATGTCAAGGGCCTGACGCAGAAGCGCGAGGACGTGCCGCCGAACCTGCGCGGCACCTATGGCGGCCTGTCGTCGCCGGCGATGATCGACCACCTCAAGCGGCTCGGCGTCACGACCATCGAGTTGCTGCCGATCCACGGCCTGATCGACGACCGCGTCCTGGTCGAGAAGAAGCTTTCGAACTACTGGGGCTACAACACCATTGCCTTCTTCGCGCCGGAGGCGCGCTACGCCCAGGACAATGCGCTGGACTCGTTTCGTACAACAGTCGCGCGACTGCACGATGCCGGCATCGAGGTGCTGCTCGACGTCGTCTACAACCACACCGCCGAGGGCAACCATATGGGCCCGACGCTGTGCTTTCGCGGGATCGACAACGCCTCCTATTACTGGCTGAACCGCGAGAACCCGCGCTTCTACGACGACTTCACCGGCTGCGGCAGCTCGGTCAACCTCACCCATCCGCGCGTGTTGCAGATGGTGATGGATTCGCTGCGCTACTGGGTCGAGGTCTGCCATGTCGACGGCTTCCGCTTCGATCTCGCCACCACCCTGGCGCGCGGGCCGAACGGGTTCGAGCGCAACCATCCCTTCCTCGCCGCAATCCGTCAGGACCCGGTATTGGCAACGGTGAAGATGGTCGCCGAACCCTGGGACCTCGGCCTCGGCGGCTACCAGGTCGGCGCCTTTCCATCGCAATGGTCGGAGTGGAATGACCGCTATCGCAGCGCGATGCGACGCTACTGGAGCGGCGAAGGCAGCCTGATCGGCGACATCTCCGGCCGCATGACCGCGTCGTCGGATCTGTTTCACCACGACAATCGCGCGACCCGCGCCAGCATCAACCACATCACGGTGCATGACGGCTTCACCCTCGCCGACCTGTTCAGCTACAACGAGAAGCACAACGAGGCCAATGGCGAGGACAATCGCGATGGCTCCAACGACAATCACAGCAACAATTGCGGCCATGAAGGCCCGACCGACGATCCCGCGATCATCGCGCTGCGCCGCCAGCTCAGGAAGAACGCGCTGGCCTGTCTGCTGCTCGCCCAGGGCACGCCGCTGATCCTCGCCGGCGACGAGGTCGCCAACACGCAAGGCGGCAACAACAACGCCTATTGCCAGGACAATGAGACCGGCTGGATCGGTTGGGACAATCTCGGCACCGACGACGATGCGACCGATTTCATCGGCCACCTCACTGCGCTGCGCCAGCGCTTCGGCCAGATCCGCTGCCAGAGCTGGCTCGACGGCCGTCGCACGGACGGCAGCTATGGCGTGCTGTGGCTGACACCAGCTGCGGAGGAGATGAAGGAATCCGACTGGAAATTCCCGGAGAGCCGGTTCCTCGCCTATGTGCTCGGTCCCATGGAACAAGGACAGGCGCCGATCTTTATCGTGCTCAACGCCGCGCCGCAGGAGATCGTGTTCAGGATGCCGAGGATGGTCGAATACAACAGCTGGCAGCAGGTTTTGAACACGACCAAGACCGAGCAGACCGGCGAGCAGTTTGCATCCGGCGCCGACACCACCGCACCGCCGCGCTCGGTGCTGGCATTCGCAGGCTCCGCATGAGCACCCAGCATTTCGGCCCTGAGCTCACTCCCGATGGCACGCGCTTCCGGCTGTGGGCGCCGGCGGCAAAGCGCGTCGACCTGCTGCTAGACAAGCCGCACCCGCTGGCGCGCGACGCGGCCGGCTGGTACGTCGCCGAGATCCCGGGCGCCCGCGCCGGCTCGCGTTACAAATTCCGCATCGATGACGAGGTCGACGCGCCCGATCCCGCCTCCGCCTTCCAGCCGGACGACGTGTTCGGCCCGGGCGAAGTCATCGATCATGCCGCCTTCCAATGGCGCGCGACCGACTGGCGCGGACGTCCATGGCATGAGGGCGTCGTTCTCGAGGCCCATGTCGGCACCTTCACGCCGGAGGGCACCTACCGCGCCATGATCGACAAGCTCGATCATCTCGTCGCAACCGGCATCACCGCACTCGAACTGATGCCGCTGGCGGATTTCGCAGGCTCGCGCAACTGGGGCTATGACGGCGTGCTGTGGTACGCGCCTGACAGCGCCTACGGTCGTCCTGAAGACCTCAAGACCCTGATCGACGAGGCGCATCTGCGCGGGCTGATGGTGATGCTCGACGTGGTCTACAACCATTTCGGGCCGGAGGGGAATTACCTCGGCCGCTATGCGCCCTCTTTCTTCAGCGACGCGCACACGCCATGGGGCAGCGCGATCGACTACCGCGTGCCCGAAGTGCGGGCCTTTGCGGTCGGCAGCGTGGTGAGCTGGCTGCACGACTATCGCTTCGACGGGCTGCGGTTCGACGCGGTCAACACCATCGTCGAAGCCGGCGAAATCTCGATCCTGCATGATTTCAGCAGGGCCGCGGGCCAGCTCGCCGCCGAGACCGGTCGCCATATCAACCTCGTGCTGGAGAATGGCGACAACATTGCGAGCCTGCTCGACGCAGTCGAGGATCCGCCGGACGGCAAATTCCGTGGCCAGTGGAACGACGATTATCATCACGCCTGGCACGTGCTGCTGACCGGCGAAGAGCAAGGCTACTATGGTGACTACCGCTCAACGAAGCAGGACCTCGCACGCGCGCTGTCGTCCGGCTACATCTATCAGGGCGAAATCTCGGAGTTCTGGGGCGGCAAGGCGCGCGGCGAGCCGAGCGGCGCGCTGCCGCCGACCTGCTTCATCAACTTCCTGCAAAACCACGACCAGATCGGCAACCGGCCGCTCGGCGATCGGCTCGAAAGCATAGCAAAGCCCGAGGCGATCGAGGCGGCGCTGGCGGTCACGCTGATCGCACCCAACACGCCGATGCTGTTCATGGGCGAGGAATGGGGCGCCACGACGCCCTTCCCGTTCTTCTGCGATTTCAAGGGCGACCTCGCCAACGCCGTCCGCACCGGGCGGCGCCGCGAATTCGCCTGGGCCTACGCCAAATATGGCGACGAGATTCCCGATCCGCTGGCCGAAGCGACGGTGCGGTCGGCGGTGCTTGACTGGGCCGCGCGCGAGCACGATCCGGGCCGCGCGCGGCTTGCGCTGGTGCGTGACCTGCTCGCCGTGCGGCGGCAAGAGATCGCGCCGCGGCTGCAAGGGGCGCGTTTCGGCGACGCCATCGTGGCGGGCGACCTTCTGACGGCGCATTGGCAGATGGGGGACGGCAGCACGCTGCGGCTGACCGCCAATCTATCGGATCGCGCCATCACCGAAGCGCCGGAGCCGAAGGGAACTGCGATCTGGGGCGGCGCGTTGTCGGGCGACCTCCCCGCCTGGGCGGCACGCTGGCACATCGGATAGCACAATGCCTCCGGCGATCCCGATCGCGACCTACCGACTGCAACTCACTGCCGATTTCGACTTCGATGCCGCAGCCCAGGTGGCGCCGTATCTGAAGGCGCTCGGCATCAGCCATGTGTATGCCTCGCCGTTCATGAAGGCACGCAAAGGATCGACCCATGGCTACGACGTCGTCGACCACACCAAGTTCAATCCGGAGCTCGGCGGCGAGGAGGGCTTTGCGCGGCTCAGTGACGCGCTGAAGAAGAACGACCTCGGCCTGATCCTCGATTTCGTGCCGAACCATGTCGGCGTGCATTTCGCCGACAACCCGTGGTGGCTCGACGTGCTGGAATGGGGACCGGTGTCGCCGCACGCGGTCTCCTTCGACATCGACTGGGATCAGTTGCCCTATCGCGCGCGCGGCGGCGTGCTGCTGCCGATCCTCGGCTCGTCCTACGGCCAGGCGCTGGAGCGCGGCGAGATCGAGCTGCGCTACGATGCCGACGAAGGCAGCTTTTCAGCCTGGTATTTCGAGCACCGCCTGCCGATCGCGCCGGAGCGATATGGCGAGGTACTGCGGACCATCGTCCGCGAGGCCGGCGCCGAAGACAGTGCGGCCGGGCGCGCGCTGCTCGAGCTCGCCGCCAGGTATCGCGGGCTGCGTCACCCGAACCGCAAGGAAGCGCCGGCGCTGAAGGTGGCGATCCGGGCGATCGAGGGCGCCGCCGAGCTCATCGCGCGCGGGCTCAATGCCTATCGCGCCGGCGAGGATCGCCCCACCCAGACGCTGGCGCTGCATCATCTCCTGGAGCGTCAGCACTACAAGCTCGGCCATTGGCGGCTTGCCTCAAGCGACATCAACTATCGGCGCTTCTTCGACATCAACACGCTTGCGGGCCTCAGGGTGGAGGACGCCGCCACCTTCGAGGCGAGCCACAGCCTGGTGAAGCGATTGATTGCGGAGGACCGGCTGCAGGGCCTGCGGCTCGATCATATCGACGGCCTGCGCGATCCCGCGCAGTACTTCCAGCGGCTGCGCCGTCTGATCCGCTCGGCGCAGGGCGCCAAGGCCAGGCCGTTCTACATGGTGATCGAGAAGATCCTCGGCGAGAACGAGAAGTTGACGAAGTTTGCCGGCGTCCACGGCACCACCGGCTATGAATGGATGAACACGATCAGCCAGGTGCTGGTCGACGGCGCCGGCCTCGATCCGCTCAACGAGATCTGGCGCCAAATCAGCAACCAGTCGCCGAACCTCGTGCCGGTGCTGCGCGCCGCCAAGCGCCGCGTGCTGGAGACCTTGCTGACCAGCGAATTCACCGTGCTGGCGCGGCTCGTCGCGCGCATCGCCAGCGGACATTACTCGACCCGCGACTTCTCCGCCGACAGTCTGCGGCAGGCGCTCGAGCTCTACGTGCTGCATTTCCCGGTCTATCGCACCTATCTCACCGCCTCCGGCCCGACAGCGCATGATCGGACGCTGATCAGCGAGACCATCGAGCGCGCCCGCGCCGACTGGTTTGCCGCCGACGACGGCATCTTCGACTTCCTGCGCGATGCCCTGACCATGGACCTGCTGAAGCCCGGCCGTCCCCCGCACAGCGCGCCGCGGGTCCGGCGCTTCGCGCTGAAAGTGCAGCAGTTCACCGGGCCGATGATGGCGAAGTCGCTGGAGGACACGGCGTTCTATCGCTATCACCGCCTGCTGGCACTCAACGAGGTCGGCGGCGATCCCGCGGCGAGTGCGATCGCGCCCGAGACCTTCCACGCCATGATGCAGGCCCGCGCCCGCGACTGGCCGCACGGTATGACGTCGACCGCGACCCACGACACCAAGCGCGGCGAGGACGCCCGCGCCCGCATCATGGCGCTTGCCGAAATCCCCGGCGAATGGACCAGCGCGGTGGCGCGCTGGAAGGTGCTGAACGCACCGCATCTGGTGCTGGACGGCGAGATGCGCGCCCCCTCGGCGACGTTCGAATACATGCTATATCAGGCCCTGCTCGGCGCCTGGGATCCGGACGACCCATCGCTGGGCGCACGCATCCAGGCCTATGCGCTGAAGGCAGCGCGCGAGGGCAAGCAGGAAACCAGCTGGCTCAATCCGCACGAGCCTTACGAGGCCGGCGTGAAGACATTCATCGCGCGGATCCTCGATCGCAACATCTCACCCGAGTTTCTCGGCGCCCTCGACACGCTGGCCGGGCGCACGGCGCTGATCGGCGTGCTGAACTCGCTCAGCCAGATCACGCTGAAGGCGACCATGCCGGGCGTGCCGGATTTCTACCAGGGCACCGAAAGCTGGGATCTTTCGCTGGTCGATCCGGACAACCGCCGTCCGGTCGACTTTGCTGCACGCGCGGACATGCTTCCAGCGCTCGATGCACCGGATTGGGATGCGCTGGCCCGGAGCTGGCGCGACGGCCGGCTGAAATTCGCGTGGACGCGGCATCTGCTGCGGCTGCGCAACGAGCTGGCCGAAATCTTCACCAGCGGCGGCTACGAGCCGTTGACGGTCAACGGCCCGCATCGCGATCATGTCATCGCCTTCGCGCGGCGCCATGGCCGCGAGGCTGCTATCGTCGCGGTGACGAAATCATTTGCGCCATTCACGCAGGACGGACGCAGCTGGCCCCGTCCTGAGGCGTTTGAAGGCGAGCTCGACCTGAGCGGATACGCGCCGCCGGGCGGGGACAGCAAGCTCCAGCTTTCGACGCTGTTCGCCAAACTGCCGGTCGCGGTGTTGAAGGCCAAGACCGCGGCAGGAACAAAGCACGCCGCAAGGCGTGCACGCGCACACAGCTAGCACCGCGGGTCAACGCTTGGTCAGCAGCAACTGCCCGCTCTTCTGGATGGCAGCCTGTGCCACTTCGGCAAAGCGTTGCAGCAGCCATGGCAGCGTAACTTCCAGGCGCACATGAGTATCCTCGACATCGACGTGTCCGGCCGCGACCTGCCCCAGTGCGCGGACACGAAAGTTCATGCGGTTATTGTCCCAGTGCTCCTCATCAACGCTCATGACAGGCACGTTCGCGGCCGCGCGCGACAGGCCCGTCTTCAAGCGGCGCATGGCCTCGTCGCGGCCGAGGCTGTGAGGGATCGAGACGATTAGCGGAGCCGACATCGCAGTGCACTCCTCCATGGATTCCGCTGATGTAGTTCTGTTCCAACCTGAACGGAAGATCACACAGGTTTATCGTTATGCCGTAAGGGGAACCTTCGTAGTTGCGAATTGTTTCCCTCCCCGAAGGGCAGAGATCAATAAGCCCACGGGGCTGAGGAGAGACTCAATGTCAATTGGAACGATCATTCTTATCATTCTGGTCATCGCACTGCTCGGTGGCTTCAGCGGCATCGGCGGCGGACCGTTCTACGGTACCGGCTATTACGGCGGCGGCGGCCTCGGCCTCGTGATCGTGATCCTGCTGATCCTGCTGCTGATGGGACGGCTGTAGCATCCCGCGACGGAGCAACTCACATAGAGATGTCATCACCCGCGAAAGCTTTCGCGGGTGATCCGGTATTTCAGAGGCAGCAGCGGCCGAACCGACAAGCCGCGGCATGCTGAATACCCCGCCTTCGCGGGGTATGACGAACTAAGCCCGCGGCACAATCTGCTAATTCCCCGCAAGCTTCTTCATCGCTGCCTTGATCGACGATGCCGCATCCTCATAGCCGTCCCAAGCCTTGGTCTTGGCGAGCAGCGCCGGCACGGTCCGTACCGTAAATTTCTTCGGATCGAGATTGCCGCGCAGCTGGCTCCAGGCCAGCGGCATCGAGACCGTGGCGCCCGGCCGCGCCCGCGGCGACAGCACCGCGACCGCTGTCGACATCCGGTCGTTGCGCAAATAGTCGAGGAAGATCTTGCCCTTCCGTTTGGCCTTGGACATGTTGATCAGATAGCGCTCGGGCTCGTCCTGCTCCATCCACTGGCAGACGGCCTGCGCGAATGTCTTGGCCTCCTTCCAGCTCACCTTGTCCCTGGCGCCGTCGGTCAGCGGCGTGACGACGTGGAGACCCTTGCCACCCGTGGTCTTGCAGAAGCTTTCGAGGCCCACAGCCGACAGTCGCTTGCGCATGTCCTTGGCCGCGTCGATCACCTCGGTGAACGCCACATCAGGCGCAGGATCAAGATCGAAAACCAGGCGGCCTGGCGTATCGTAGGCGTCAGGCGCGCAGTTCCACGGGTGCAGCTCGAGGCCGCCGAGCTGCGCGACCGCCGCGAGACCCTCGATCTGGTCGATCTGCAAATACGGTTTGCGGTCACCGGACACCTTGGCGAGCTTAAGCAGCTTCGACGTGCCGGCCATTGCGTGGCGCTGGAAGAAGGTTTCGCCCTTGATGCCGTCAGGAGCACGAACGATCGAGCATGGGCGTCCCTTCAGATAGGAGATCATCCATTCGCCGACCGCCTCGAAATAATTCGCGAGATCGCGCTTGGTCACCGGCTCGCCGTCGCCGGCGTCCGGCCATAATGCCTTGTCCGGATGCGAGATCGCGACGCCCATGACTTCGGCGGACGATTTTCCGGCCGACGTTCCGGACGATTTCCCTTTGGCCATCGGCTTCACCACGTTGGTTGCGACCGGCCGTTCGGCCTCGACCTCGTGCGCCGGCTTGTCCTGGCGCAGGCCCTTGAACGCAGCCTGACGGATATTGCGGGCGTCGGTCCAGCCGGCGAACTCGATCTCGGCGACCAGCTCCGGCTTCAGCCAATGCACGTCGCGGGTCTTCTTCGGCGCATCCTTGCCGCCGAACGGGCTGGTGTCCGATGCCGCGGCCTTCAGCGCCGGCATGATGCGGCGGACAGTGTCCTGGCCGAAGCCGGTGCCGACGATGCCGACAAAGGCCAGATGATCGTCGCGATAGACGCCGGCCATCAGCGAGCGGAATTTGCCGTTGGTGGTCTTCCAGCCGCCGATCACCACCTCATGGCCGGCGCGGATCTTGGCCTTGGTCCAGTCATCGGAACGGCCGGAATGATAGGTCCCGTTGAGCTTCTTGGAAACGATGCCTTCGAGGCTGAGCTCGCGCGCGGACTCCAGCACGGCCTCGCCGCGCTGCTCGAAATGCTCGACATAGCGGATCAGGAGGTTCTTGCCCTTGCGCGACGCCAGCAATTTCTTGAGCCGCGCCTTGCGCTCGGCGAGCGGCAGCGGACGCAGATCCTCGTGGCCGGCAAACAGCAGGTCGAACGCGTAGAAGATCAGGTGGTCAGTCTTGCCATCGGACAGCGCCGCCTGCAGCGTCGAGAAGTGCGGTATACCGTCCTTGTCGAGCGCGACGATCTCACCGTCGATCAGGACGTCCGGCAGCTTGCCTGCCTCCGTCACGATCGCACCGAACTTGTCGGACCAGTCGAGCCCCTTGCGCGTCTTCAGCACGGCCTCGCCGTCCTCGACGCGGAGCTGCACGCGATAACCGTCGAACTTGATCTCGTGGCACCAGCCCGCGCCGTTCGGCGGGCTCTCGACCGCAGCGCAGAGTTGCGGCTTGACGAAATCTGGCATCTCCGACACCTGCTTCGACGTCGCCTTTCGCGCCTTCAACTTCGCTTTCGGCGCCGGCGCCTTGGTTTTGGCGCGCGCGTCCGCGGCCATGCCGTGATTGGACTGCCAAACCGCATCCGCCTTGGCCTTCCCGTTCCCCTTGGCCAGCATGAACGGCTTCGGCGCCCGGCCTTTGCCGGCGGCGATCTGGTCCATCGAGCGTCCCGATGCGACCGAGCGATCCTCGTCGAGTATCGCCTCGCCGTTACCCTCCACGGCATATTCGTCGCGGTGCTTGATCAAGAGCCAGTTGGTGCGCTTGCCGCCGAAGCGGTCGTTCTTCATCCGCACCAGCACCCAGCTGCCGTGCAGCTTGTCGCCATGCAGCGTGAACTTGAGGTCGCCCTTCTTGAAGCCGCGCTCGGGATCGTCCGATTCCCAGGTGCCACGATCCCACAGCTGCACGGTGCCGCCGCCATACTGTCCCTCCGGAATCGTGCCTTCGAAATCGCCGTAGTCGAGCGGATGGTCCTCGACCTCGACCGCGAGCCGCTTGTCATGCGGATCGAGCGAGGGCCCGCGCGTCACCGCCCAGGACTTGAAGACGCCGTCGAACTCCAGCCTGAAATCATAATGCAGGCGCGTCGCATCATGCTTCTGGATCACGAAACGCCGTTGCTTGCTTGGCGCGACCTTGACTTCGCCCGACGGCTCGCTGGTCTTCTCAAAGTCGCGCTTCTTGCGATAGGTGGTGAGGTTTCTCAGCGACACGTGCAGGCCTCGGCGCAAATCATGGCCGCCGCCCCCGTGCGGCCTTCAGGAACCAAAACCTACGGTATCCGTTCAAGTTCCAAACTCAAGCTGTTTGGAGACGATCATGGCCGCTCCCCGCGCCTACTGGAAAGGCACGCTCAAACTTTCGCTGGTGTCGTGCCCGGTGGCGCTCTATCCGGCCTCGACCTCGGTCGAGAAAACCCGCTTCCACATGATCAACCGGGACACCGGTAACCGGCTGAAGCAACAGATGGTCGACAGCGAGACCGGCGACGTCGTCGAGGGCGACCAGAAAGGCCGCGGCTATGAGGTGAGCAAGGGCAAATATGTCGAGATCGAGAAGGACGAACTCGAGGCGGTCGAGATCGAGAGCAACCACACCATCGACATCGACAGTTTCGTGCCCGAGGGCGAGATCGACAAGCGCTATCTTGACCACCCCTACTACATCCGGCCCGACGGCAAGGCCGGAGTCGACGCCTTCGCGGTGATCCGCGACGCCATGAAGGACCAGGACCGGGTCGCGCTGGCCCGCATCGTGCTGACCAACCGC
The DNA here is from genome assembly GCF_054055655.1 of Bradyrhizobium sp. USDA 4461. Lineage (NCBI taxonomy): Bacteria > Pseudomonadati > Pseudomonadota > Alphaproteobacteria > Hyphomicrobiales > Nitrobacteraceae > Bradyrhizobium > Bradyrhizobium sp. USDA 4461. Next base: position 4,746,831 of record NZ_JBSRXM010000001.1, on the reverse strand, counting down.
GAGCACGTGATCGCGATCGAGCCACTCGACAAGGGCATGCTCGGCACCACCCTGCGCTACCCCTACGAGGTGCGCGAGGTGGACGACTATTTCGACGACATCAAGAGCCCGAAAGTGACCAAGGACATGATCGAGCTTGCGAGCCACATCCTCGACAGCAAGGCCGCACATTTCGATCCGTCGAAATTCAAGGACGAATACGAGACCGCGTTGAAGGCGCTGGTCCGCCGCAAGGCCGCCGGCAAGCCGATCAAGGCCGCGGAACGCGAGGAGAAGCCGAGCAATGTGGTCAACCTGATGGATGCGTTGCAGCAGAGCTTGAAAAGCGGGAAGCACGGCGCCCGGCGCTCGCGCTCCACCGCGCGCCGCCCGACCTCGCACCGCCGCGCCGCCAAGAAGACGCACCGGTCGAGTGCGCGGTCGCGCAAGGCGGGGTGAACTGATTCGCCATTGCGAGCGTATCGAGGCAATCCATCTCTCCATATGCGGAGGGATGGATTGCTTCGTCGCTACGCTCCTCGCAATGACGGATGAATGCAATTCATCCGTTACTTCTTCTTCGAGCTCTTGCGCTTCTTCGCTGTCTTGCGCTTCTTCGACGCTTTCTTCTTGGAGGACTTCTTCGGTACCTTCTTGCCCTTGGCGCGCGCCTCGGACAAACCGATCGCGATCGCCTGCTTGCGGCTCTTCACCTTCTTCTTGGAGCGGCCGCTGCGCAGCGTGCCGGCCTTGCGCTTCTTCATCGCGCCCTCGACATCGCGCGATGCCTTTCGCGAATATTTTCTGGCCATGGGTTCTCCTCTCCCGGTGAGGGAAAACAAGCCTCGATGGCAGCGAAAGTTCCGTTTGGTGTCGTCGGACGAGGCACTAACGTAGCCCGCATGAGCGCAGCGACGTGGGGGAGATGCCCCGGATATCGCGGAGCCTGTCATCGGGCGCGCGTTCGCGCGACCCATTGGCTCATCCGGGCCACACGTTAGTCCGGCCCGCGCAGCCGATAGCCGATGCCGGTCTCGGTCAGCACGAATTGCGGACGTTCGGGATCGGCCTCGATCTTCTGGCGGAGCTGGCGCACATAGACGCGCAGATATTGCGCGTCGGTCAATTCGTCCCACAATTCCTTCAGCAGGAAGCGATGCGTCAGCACCTTGCCGGCGTGCTGCACCAGCACCCGCAGCAGGTCGTATTCCTTCGGCGACAGCTTGATCTCCTTGTCGCCGACCTTGACGATCCGGCGCACCAGATCGACCGAGAGGTCGCCGGAGCGGAACACCGGCCGCTCGCCCTGCACCTGCAACTGGTGGCGCAGCGCCGCGCGCAGCCGCGCCAGCAATTCGTCCATACCGAACGGTTTTGTGAGATAGTCGTCGGCGCCGAGATCGAGCGCCTGCACCTTGCCGGCCTCGTCGCCACGGCTCGACAGCACCACGATCGGGACGCTCTCGTTGCGACCGCGGATCATCCGCAGGAGGTCGTGGCCCTGGATATCCGGCAGTCCGAGATCGAGGATGATCAGCGCCGGCCCCTCGGCCAGCAGCTCCAGGGCGTTTCTCCCGTTGGAGGCTTCCAGAATATCGTAGCCCTGCGTGCTCAGCCCCATCCGCAAAAGCTTGCGGATCGGCGGCTCGTCGTCGATGACCAGGACCTTGATCGGCGTCGCATTCATGCAGCAGTGTCCAGCGCGTTGGTGTCCGCCGGGATCGGCAGGCGGATGGTGATGACGGCGCCGCTCCGGTCGGAGCGGTTGGCCGCCGCGATCGTGCCGCGCATCGCCTCGACGAAGCCGCGCGAGATCGCCAGCCCAAGGCCGGTGCCGGGGCGGACATGGTCGCCCTTCTCTGCGCGATAGAATTTGTCGAACACGCTTTCGAGCTCGGCGGCGGGAATGCCGTTGCCCTCGTCGAGGATCTGCAGCGTGACCGCGCCACGGTCGCGCGTGCCGCGGATCGAGATCGTGGTGTCCGACGGGGCGTATTTGGCGGCGTTGTCGAGCAAATTGAACAGCACCTGCTCGAACAGCACGGCGTCGAGCTCCAGCATCGGCAGGTCGGTGGCGAGTTCCAACGACACACGGTGATGCACCAGGATCTTGGCGGCGCGGCGCAGCGCGCTGCCGACGATCTCCCCGACATCGTGCCGCGCGGTGTTGGGCACGATCGCGCCAGATTCCAGCTTGGTCATGTCGAGCAGATTGGCGATGAAGCGATTGAGCCGCTCCGACTCGTCGATCACGGTGGCGAGCAGATCGTGCTTCTGGGCGTCGCTGAGGTTCGCGCCGAGATCGCGCAGCGCCGAGGCCGAGCCGAGCACCGAGGCCAGCGGCGTCTTGAGATCGTGCGAGATCGAGGTCAGGAGCGCGCCGCGCAAACGGTCGGATTCCACCGTGCGCTTGACGCGATCCATGTCCTCGACCAGCAGCACGCGCTCGATCGCCAGCGCGCCCTGATCGACCAGCGCGTCGAGCAACCGGCGCTGGTCCGGCGTCAACAGCGGCCCGGTGCGGTCGTCGTCGATGCCGATCACGCCGATCGGGCCCCGGCCGGTGCGCATCGGCAGGAACAGCCGCTTGCCGCCCGGCAGCGTGTCCGAGCCGCGGCCGGCAGGACGATCGTTGCCCCAGGCCCAGTTGGCGGCCGCGAGATCGGCCTGATCGAGCTGGTCCTCGGGCGGATAGCCGCTCTTGACGGTCAGCATGCCGCCCTCCGGCAGCAGCAGCACCACGCGGACCTTGAGCATCAGCGCGATTTGGTAGGCGGTCGCCCACAGCACGTCGTCCAGCGTCGCAGTGCCGGCGAGCTTGCGGCTGAAGGCGTAGAGCGATTCGGTGGTGCGGACGCGGCCGATCGCCGTGTCGGCCTGAGTCCGCACCCGCGCCGCGACGTTGGAGACCAAAAGCGCGATCAGCATGAAGAAGAAGAACGCCGCGACATTGGTCGGGTCGGTGATCGTGAACGTGTAGACCGGCGGCAGGAAGAAGAAATTGTAGCACAGCGACGCCGCGACGCTCGCCAGCAGCGACGGCCACAGCCCGTAGCGCGCCGCGGCGCCGACCACGGCCGTGATGAACACGAGGTCGACATTCTCGATGCCGAAGAACGGCTGGATCAGCTTGGCCGCGCCGAGCCCGATCGCGGTCAGCAGCAGCGCCATCAGATAGGGCCGCGGATTGAACGGATCCTGCCGCTGCGCGGTCTGCACCGCCGCCTTGCCGACCGGCAGTTCGTCGCCGGCGATCACGTTGACGCTGATATTGCCGGCGCGGCGCACCAGATCGTGCACGACCGATCCATGCGTCAGCTCGAACCAGCGCGAGCGCGTCGACTTGCCGATGATGATCTGGGTGACGTTGTTGGCCTGAGCGAAATTGATGACGTCGTCGGCGATGCGGCGGCCGACACCGGGCAGCGTCAGCGCCTCGCCGCCGAGCGATTCCGCCAGCCGCATGGTGTCGGCAAGCCGGTCGCGCTGCTCGTCGCTCAATTGCAGGCTGCGCCGCGTCTCGATGCTGACCGCGGTCCATTGCGCATGCAGCCGGTCGGCGAGGCGTTTGGTGTAGCGCACGAGGCCTGCGGCGCGCGGATCCTCGCTTAGGCAAACCAGGATGCGTTCGCCAGCAGCCCACGGACCCTGGATCGCATTGGCCTGCATGTGGTTGAGCAGCTGCTCGTCGACCCGCTCGGCGGTACGGCGCAGCGCCAGTTCGCGCAGCGCGGTCAAATTGCCGGGCGAGAAGTAATGCTCCAGCGCCCGCTCGGCCTGCTTGGGCACATAGACCTTGCCTTCCCTCAGCCGCTGGATCAGATCGTCGGGCGTCAGGTCGATCAGCTCGATGGCATCGGCGCGATCGATCACCGAGTCCGGCACGGTTTCGCGCACCCGCACGTGGGTGATCTGCGCGACGACGTCGTTGAGGCTCTCGATGTGCTGGATGTTGATCGCGGTGTAGACGTCGATGCCGTGCGACAGCAGCTCCTCGACGTCGAGATAGCGCTTGGGATGCCGGCTGCCCGGCGCATTGGTATGGGCGAGCTCATCGACCAGCGCGAGCTGCGGCCGCCGCGCGATCACGGCGTCGAGGTCCATCTCCTCGAGCGTCTGGTCGCGATAGCCCAGCCGCTTCCGCGGGATCACTTCGAGACCCCTGAGCAGCGCCTCGGTCTCCACCCGTCCGTGGGTCTCGACGACGCCGACCACGACGTCGACGCCCGCCTTGAGGCGAGCGTGGGCGCTCGAGAGCATCTCGTAGGTCTTGCCGACGCCGGGGGCGGCGCCGATGAAGATCTTCAGTCGCCCAGCGCGATCGGTCTCGCGGCGCGCCGCCTCCAGCAGCGCATCCGGCGAGGGTCGTTTATCGGGGTCGCGCTGATTGGCCATACCGCAATATAGTCATCCTGCGAGAGCGGGCCTACTCCCCTATTTCGCCTTTGCCGCGTCGAGCGCCAGGTTGAGCGCAAGAACGTTAACGCGGGGCTCGCCGATCACGCCGGCAAGGCGGCCCTGGGTGTTCTGCGCCACCAGCTCGCGCACCGTATCCTCCGACATGCTACGCGCCTTGGCGACACGTGGCACCTGGAACAGCGCCGCATCCGGCGAGATGTCGGGATCGAGCCCGCTGGCCGAAGTGGTGACGAGATCGACCGGTACGCTGGCGGACGGGTTCTCCGCCTTCAGCTTCTCGACATCCTCGTTGACCCGGTCGTTCAGCGCCTTGCTGGTCGGGCCGAGATTGGAGCCGCCGGAATTGGCCGCATTGTAGGGCGCCGGCACGGTCTTGGAAGCATCGCTCGGATCGGGCGCCACCGTCGCCGATGGCCGGCCGTGGAAGTATTTATCCTCCTTGAACTCCTGCCCGATCAGTGCGGAGCCGATCACCTTGCCGTCCTTCTCGATCAGGCTGCCTTGTGCCTGCTTCGGAAAGATGACGCCGGCGATCGCCGTCATGGCGAGCGGATAGGCAAGGCCGGTGATCGCGGTCAGCAGCACCAGCACCAGGATGGCGGGACGGATTTCTCTGAGCATGATAGGTCTCCTAAGTCTCTTTCGTCATTGCGAGCGAAGCGAAGCAATCCATGGTTCGGCATAACGGATGGGTGGATTGCTTCGTCGCTTCGCTCCTCGCAATGACGGTTGTGGTTACGCCAGGCCCAAGGCGGCGACGATGAGGTCGATCGCCTTGATGCCGATGAACGGGATGATGATGCCGCCTAAGCCATAGATCATCAGGTTGCGGCTGAGCAGCGCGCCGGCGCCGACCGCGCGATACTTGACGCCCTTCAGCGCCAGCGGGATCAGCGCAATGATGATCAGCGCGTTGAAGATGATCGCCGACAGGATCGCGCTCTGCGGGCTCGCCAGGTGCATCACGTTCAGCACCTGGAGCTGCGGGTAGAACGCGAGGAACATCGCCGGGATGATCGCAAAGTACTTTGCGACGTCGTTGGCGATCGAGAACGTGGTCAGCGCGCCGCGGGTCATCAACAGCTGCTTGCCGATCTCGACCACCTCGATCAGCTTGGTCGGGTTGGAATCGAGGTCGACCATGTTGCCGGCCTCGCGGGCGGCCTGCGTGCCGGTGTTCATGGCGACGCCGACATCGGCCTGCGCCAGCGCCGGTGCGTCGTTGGTGCCGTCGCCGCACATCGCGACCAGCTTGCCCTTGGACTGCTCATCGCGGATCAGCTTGAGCTTGTCCTCAGGCGTTGCCTGCGCCAGGAAGTCGTCGACACCAGCCTCGGCCGCGATCGCGGCCGCGGTCATCGGGTTGTCGCCGGTGATCATCACGGTGCGGATGCCCATCCGGCGCAGTTCGGCGAAGCGCTCGCGGATGCCGCCCTTGACGATATCCTTCAGGTGCACGACGCCGAGCAGCTTGCCGTCCTTGGCGACCGCCAGCGGCGTGCCGCCGGCCTTGGCGATCTCGTCGGCAATCGCCTGGATTTCGCGCGCCTCGGGGCTCATGTTCGCCGCGACCGCCCGGACGGTATTCCCGGAGGCCACCGTGCGGGGTGCGCCGCCGTCGACATAGGCGAGGACGGCGTCCACCGCACCCTTGCGAACCGACATTGCGCCGGCATCGATGCCGCTCATGCGGGTCTGCGCGGTGAACGGAACGAAGGTTGCGGCAAGCTCATGCATCTCTCGGCCGCGGATGCCGTATTTCTCCTTGGCAAGCACCACGATCGAGCGACCTTCCGGCGTCTCGTCGGCCAGCGAGGCAAGTTGCGCGGCGTCGGCGAGGTCCTGCTCGGAGATGCCGCGGATCGGACGGAACGCGGTCGCCTGGCGGTTGCCGAGCGTGATGGTGCCGGTCTTGTCCAACAAGAGCGTATCGACGTCGCCGGCGGCCTCCACCGCGCGGCCGGACATCGCCAGCACGTTGAAGCGCACCAGGCGGTCCATGCCGGCAATGCCGATCGCCGACAGCAGCGCGCCGATCGTGGTCGGGATCAGCGTCACGAACAGCGCCACCAGCACCACGACCGAGATCGAGCCGCCGGCATAGGCCGCATAGCTCGGGATCGTCACGGTGGCGAACACGAAGATGATGGTGAGGCCGGCGAGCAGGATGTTGAGCGCGATCTCGTTCGGCGTCTTCTGCCGCTCGGCGCCTTCGACGAGCTTGATCATGCGGTCGATGAAGGTCGAGCCCTGCGCCGCGGTGATGCGGACCCGGATCCAGTCCGACAGCACCTGGGTGCCGCCGGTGACCGCGGAACGGTCGCCGCCGGACTCGCGGATCACGGGCGCGGATTCACCTGTTATCGCCGCCTCGTTGACCGAGGCGACGCCTTCGATCACCTCGCCGTCCGACGGGATGTTGTCGCCGGCCTCGACCAGCACGATGTCGCCGACCTTCAGCGAGGTGCCGGGCACCATGCGATAGGTGCGGTCGGTACCGGTCAGGAGCTTGGCCTGGCTTTCGGTGCGGGTCTTCTTCAGCGATTCCGCCTGCGCCTTGCCGCGACCCTCGGCGACGGCCTCGGCGAAGTTGGCGAACAGCACCGTGAACCAGAGCCAGAGGATGATCTGGAAGGTGAAGCCGAGGTTGGCGCTGCCGGTGACGAGATCGCGCACGAAGATGACCGTGGTCAACGCGGCCACGACCTCGACCACGAACATCACCGGGTTCTTCGCCATCAGCCGCGGGTCGAGCTTGACGAAGGCCGATTTGATCGCCGGCACCAGGATCTTGGGGTCGAGCATGGTCGACGCCGTCACCTGCTTCTGCAGTCTAGTGGTTTCCATGGATGTCACTCCGGACAAATCAGATCAGAACAGGGTGTTGGCGTTCATGGCGAGGTGCTCGACGATCGGCCCGAGCGCCAGCGCCGGGAAGAAGGTGAGACCGCCGATGATCAGGATCACGCCGATGACGAGGCCGACGAACAGGCCGCCGGTGGTCGGGAAGGTGCCGGCCGAGGCCGGGATCGACTTCTTCTCGACCAGCGAACCCGCGATCGCCATCGCCGGCACGATCATGAAGAAGCGGCCGACGAACATCGCGGACGCCAGCGTCAGATTGTAGAACAGCGTGTTGCCGGTGAGGCCCGCGAACGCCGAACCGTTATTGCCGGTCGCTGAGGTGAAGGCATAGAGCACTTCGGTGAATCCGTGCGGACCGGCATTGGCCATCGAGGCCACCGCCGACGGCAGCACGACGCCGACCGCGGTCCAGCCGAGATACATCAACGGCAGCACCAGGATCGCGAGCATCGCCATCTTGACCTCGCGCGCCTCGATCTTCTTGCCGACATATTCCGGGGTGCGGCCGACCATCAGGCCGGCGACGAAGATCGCCAGCACGACGAACAGCAGCATGCCGTAGAGGCCGGCACCGACGCCACCGATGATGACCTCGCCGAGCTGCATGTTGATCAGCGGGATCATGCCGCCGAGCGCGGTGAAGCTGTCATGCATCGCGTTGACCGCGCCGCAGGACGCAGCGGTAGTTATCACGGCGAACAACGAGGACGCGACGATGCCGAAGCGGACCTCCTTGCCCTCCATGTTGCCGCCGATCAGGCCATAGGCCTGCAGGAGGGAGGTGCCGTTGGCTTCCGCCCAATAGGTGACGGCGACGCCAGCGACGAACAGGATACCCATCACGGCGAAGATCGACCAGCCCTGGCGCTCGTTGCCGACCATGCGGCCGAACACGTTGGTCATCGCCGCACCGAGCGCGAAAATCGAAACCATCTGTACCAGATTCGACAGCGCGGTCGGGTTCTCGAACGGATGCGCGGCGTTGGCATTGAAGAATCCGCCGCCGTTGGTGCCGAGCATCTTGATCGCGACCTGCGAGGCGACCGGCCCGAGCGCGATGGTCTGCTTGCCGCCCTCCAGCGTGGTGGCATCGACATAGGCGCCGAGCGTCTGCGGCATGCCCTGCCAGACCAGAAACAGCGTGTAGACGATGCAGATCGGCAGCAGCACATAGAGCGTGCAGCGCGTCACATCGACCCAGAAATTGCCGACCGTGCGCATCGACGAACGGGTGAAGCCGCGGATCAGCGCCATCGCCAGCGCGATGCCGGTTGCCGCCGACAGGAAGTTCTGGTGGGTCAGGCCAAGCATCTGGACCAGATAGGACAGCGTGCTCTCGCCGCCGTAGTTCTGCCAGTTGGTGTTGGTGATGAAGGAGATGGCAGTGTTGAAGGAGAGATCTTCGGCCACCGCGGTCTGTCCGGCCGGGTTGAACGGCAGCACCGCCTGCAGCCGCATCAAGCCGTAGATCAGCGCGAAGCCGCCGACATGGAACAGCAGCATGGCGACCGTGTAGGTCAGCCAATGCTGCTCGCGCCGCTCGTCGACGCCGCCGACCCAGTAAATGCCCCGTTCGATCGGGCGCAGCGCGGGCGAGAGGAAGGTATGCTCGCCGTTGAACACGCGGGTCATGTACCAGCCGAGCGGTTTGACCAGCGCGATCACGATCACGCAGAACAGGATAATTTGAATCCAACCGATGACGGTCATCGCGTCAAACCTTTCGAATGGGTGCGAAGCGCAGCAGCGACGCGAACATGCCGAGCAGCAGCCCGGTCAGCACCGCGTCGGCCAACAGAATTGTGCAAAGCGCTGACATCGACGGCCCTAGAAGCGTTCCGGCCGCAGCAGCGCGTAGGTGAGGTAGAACAGCAGGCCGAGCGAGACGAGGCCGGCGAGCGAGTAATCGAAGATCATCGCCGCCTCCGTTACAGCCGTTCGCAGGCGTAGGCGTAGCCGATGCCGGCCGCGAAGAAGCCGATCGCGAGCGCCGCCATGAGAATGTCCATCATGAGAGACTCCTATGCGTCCAGGGGCACGGGCGACGGTATAGGTGCTCCGCACCGGATCGCCGTGAAGTGCCATCCGGCGCATAGGTTTTCGAGATGTGACGCATAAGGACGTTATAGGAATCGTATAAGTGCCTCCGTAATCGTCGTCCCGGCGAGGGCGGGACGACAGCGAGGTCTTTATGGAATCCCTATATCTCCGCCCCTCGCCTCGTCTCGTTTTCAAATAGCACTCCGGCCATTTTGGGCCTGCGGCCAATGCTTTGGCACCCAGGACGAGATGATGCCATGTCCGTGCTATCCCAAACCACCTCGACCGATCTCGGCGAACGGCTGCGCGACGCTTGCACTGTCACGGCCGAGTTCATGGCCGACATCATCAGCCAGACCTGCCGGCGCTTTCCCTCGGTCGGGCAGAGCGCCAAGACCTCGCGCGTCGAGCGCCTGATCCAGTCCGGCGCCTGGACCGATGCCGCGATCGCGCTGCTCGATCTCGAACTGCCGCAATGGCAGATCCGCCGCCTGGTTTATGACGAAGGCGAGTGGCACTGCGCGTTGTCGCGCGAGCGCGAGTTGCCCGATTGGCTCGACCAGTCGATCGAGACCCGCCATGCCGATCTCGCGCTCGCGATCCTCAGCGCATTCGTCGAAGCGCAGCGGATCTCGGCGCCCGAGAATCGCACCAGCGTGCCGACCGTCCGCCGTGAGACCCGCACGCTCTACGAGCCGCTGTTCGTCGACAATATCGGCTGATGGCGGCGCGGCCGTGAACACCGAACGACTGCCGCGGCAGCTGCAATCGGTCCAGGTCATGGTCCGGTTCGGCTTCCGGCTCGCCATCATGATCGGCTTTGCCATCTTTGCCGGCGCTGGGTTCGGCAAGGGCCTGGTCACGCTGCTGTGGATGTCGGCGCTGATCTGCGCACTCGTAGGCGTCGTCAAGCGCGAGGTACCGTTTGCCGCGAACCTCAATCATTGGGACGAAATGACCGCCTATGTCGCGTTGTGCGCGCTCGGCACCGGCCTGATCCAGGGTCTCTGAACCATACCCGAAAATCCTATGCCGCCCCTATGAAGTTGCTGTCCGCTCACGCTCGATTTCATATCCGGTAACACAGACATTGATCGCGTGAATTCCACCTCAAGGACCACGTCAGTGAAACTCGTCGAACCTCCCTCGTGTAGCGCAGCGTCCAGTATTGTCTTCATCGGCCGCAACCGCCGCGGCCAGTGGGTCGCCCAGCAGCAGAACGGCCTCTATGGGGGCCTGTTCGTCAACCGCGCTCAGGCGGTCAAATACGCGCTGTTCGAGAACGGCCAGCACCCCGAAATGATCGTCGAGCTGTCGCGTGAGATCGAGCTCGATATGCGCGGCGAGACCGCAAAGCTTCCCGCAAGCCGCGTGGCCTGAGCCACTCCCATGACTGCGAAAGCTGACACGGCCGATTGGCTGTCGGGCTTCATCCCGGATCTTCCGACCCCCTTCACCCACCGCGACGAGATCGATGCCGAGGCGTTCGGCCGGCTGTGCGAGCGCCAGATCGCGGCCGGCGCCACGGCGCTGGTGGTCGGCGAGACTGCGGGCGAAAGCGCGACGCTGGAGCCGGCTGAGCGCGTGCAACTGGTTCGCACCGCCGCCCATGTCGCGCGCAGGCGGGTCCGCATCATTGCCGGTGCCGGATCGAATGCGACGGATCGAGCCGTCACCTTCGCGCAGGCCGCCGAGGCGGCCGGAGCCGACGCCATCATGTCGGTCGTGCCCTATTACAACAAGCCGATGCCGCAGGGCATGGCGGCGCATTTCCGCGCCGTCGCAGCGGCCACCACGCTGCCCGTGATCCTGCACGACATTCCGCAGCGGACGGTTAAGGGGCTTCCGGATGAGACCCTGCTCGGGCTCGCAGCAGTGCCGGCGTTCATCGGATTGCGAGACAGCAGCGGTGACGTCGCGCGCATGGTGCGCCTGCGCTCGCGTCTGCCGGCGACGTTCCGCATGTTGACTGGGGACGATGCATCATCGGTCGCCTGGCTCGCGGCCGGCGGCGACGGCTGCATCTCGACCGTGGCAAATATCGCACCCGATCTGTACGTGGCCGTTCACCGACATTTCCGCGCGGGCCGGCCATATCAGGCGCGTGAGTTGCACCAGCGCCTGGTGCCGCTCGCAACGTTGCTGGAGCGCGACCATCCCGCCGCGTTGAAGTTCGCGCTGGGTCTGCTGGGGTTCATCCAGCCGGCGACCCGGCTGCCGATCGTTCAGCTCGGCGGACCGGCGAAGGCCGAGGTCGCGCAGGCGATGGTCGGGCTTGCCGACGCGTATCTTGCAGCCGCGCGCTGAGATTTGCCAAAGCCATCGCAATGCACAATGAGATCAGTGCACGGGCCCGTGACACCGCGCCATATTGAGGTTCCCGGACGGCGCCCCATATCCACGGCAAGGGAGTGCTTGCCGTGCAGACCCTCAAGGCGGCTCTCGTTGTGGCGACCGTCCTGGTCGCCTTGGTTGCTTCCATCGGTCCCGGCGCAGCCGCGGACAACAACCGTCTTGCCCTGACCATTTCGATCGACGGCGCGATCGGCCCGGCATCGGCCAACTACGTCAAGGACGGCCTGGCCAAGGCGACCGAGCGGCACGCCGAAATCGTCATCCTGCGCCTGAACACGCCGGGCGGTCTCAGCACCAGCATGCGCGAGATCATCACCGACGTGCTGGCCTCGACCGTTCCCGTCGTCGGCTACGTTGCGCCCTCCGGCGCCCATGCCGCAAGCGCCGGGACCTACATCCTCTATGCGACCCATCTCGCGGCCATGGCGCCCGGCACCAATGTCGGCGCCGCGACGCCGGTGCAGATCGGCGGCCCGCTGCCGGGCCTGCCGGGCAGCACCCCGGACAAGGGCGGCAAGGAGAAGGACGGCGGCAGCGTATCGGAAACCAAAGATGCCATGACGGCGAAGGTGACGAACGATGCCGTTGCCTTCATCCGCAGCCTCGCCGAACTGCGCGGCCGCAATGCCGACTGGGCCGAGAAAGCGGTCCGCGACGCCGCCACCCTCTCCGCCAACGCCGCATTGCAGGCCCATGTCATCGAATTCATCGCCCATGATACGGCCGACCTGCTCAGGCAGGTCGATGGCCGCACCGTGGAGCTTTCCGGCGGCAAGACGCAGCGCCTGGCGACCAGGGACGCCGTGATCGAGGCGATCGATCCCACCTGGCTCGCACGCGCGCTTGCGGTCGTCACCGACCCCAACATCGCCTTCGTCCTGCTGATGGTCGGCATCTACGGCCTGATCTTCGAGTTCATGTCGCCCGGTGCCGTGGCGCCCGGCGTGGTCGGGACGATCTGCCTGCTGCTCGGCCTCTACGCGCTGAACATGCTGCCGATCAACTACGCCGGTTTTGCTCTGATGCTGGTCGGCATCGCGCTGTTGGCGATCGAGGCCTTCAACCCGACGGTGGTGATCGGCCTAGGCGGCATCGTCGCCTTCGTGCTGGGGGCTGCCATGCTGTTTCGGGTCGAGGCGCCCGGATACCGCTTGTCGTGGTCGGTGATCGGCATCGTCGCGGCGATGTTCGCAGGCCTCATTCTCGTCGTGCTCGGCGCGCTGCGCCGCGCACGCAACGGCCCACTCCGTGTTGGCGCACAGGCCATGCGCGGGCTGCCGGCCGAGGTGCTCGACTGGACCGGGACGACAGGTCACGTCTTCACCAATGGCGAGCGCTGGCAGGCGCGCGGCACCGAGGCATTCAAGGCCGGAGAGACGGTCGAGGTCGCCAACATTGTCGATTTGACGCTGGTGGTGCGGCGCGCGCCGGCCACCGCCGGCGAAGGAGGTAAAGCATGATGCTTGATTATTTCACCTATGCGGCGATCGCGTTGCTGATCATCGTCTTCCTGACCCAGGCGGTGCGCGTGCTGCGCGAATACGAGCGCGGCGTCATCTTCACGCTCGGCCGTTTCACCGGGGTGAAGGGTCCGGGGCTCATCATCCTGATTCCGGTGGTGCAGCAGCTGGTGAAGGTCGATCTCAGGGTGGTGGTCCAGGTGGTGCCGCCGCAGGATGTGATTTCGCGCGACAACGTCTCGGTCAAGGTCAACGCCGTGCTCTACTTCCGCATAGTCGATCCCGAACGCGCCATCATCAAGGTCAGCGACTACATGGCCGCGACCAGCCAGCTGGCGCAGACCACGCTGCGCTCGGTGCTCGGCAAGCACGAGCTCGACGAGATGCTGGCGGAGCGCGACAAGCTGAACGCCGACATCCAGGAGACGCTGGACAGGCAGACCGACGTCTGGGGCATCAAGGTCACCGGGGTCGAGATCAAGGATATCGACATCAACGAAACCATGGTGCGGGCGATCGCCAAGCAGGCCGAGGCGGAGCGGTTGCGGCGCGCCAAGGTGATCAACGCGATGGGCGAGCAGCAGGCGGCCGAGAAGCTGGTCGAGGCCGGCCGGATCCTGGCCCAGGAGCCGCAGGCGATGCAGCTGCGATATTTCGCGGCGCTGCATGACATTGCCGGCGAGCGCTCCTCGACCGTGGTGTTCCCGCTGCCGATGAATCTGCTCGAACACCTGACGCGACGAGGTGAACCGGCGACTTGATCGGAATCGCTAATGCCCGTGATGCTTGGCCCGCCAGGCCGGGCCCGGGCCGCGCATATAGTGCGCCTCGGGCCGGTACGTGCTGATCGGCTCCTCGCCGATCCAGGCGAGGAATTTGAGCAGCCCCTCTGCCGCGCTGCGCAGCAGCGAACGGATCGATGTCACGGCGCGCATCTCAGTAGTCCCACTTCTCGCCGAGCACGACCGGCGGGCGCGGATACCTTTCGGCATCGCCACCGGGCACGCCGGCATCGATGTGGGTCCGCACCCAATCGTCATGCCCGCGATGCAGCAGCAGCTCGTTGCGCAGCCGATGGATCTTGGCGGCAGCGATGGCGCGGTGAAGCGTTCTGAAGGCGAGACCGATCCGCCGGATACTCCGCCGGAACATCGCGGGCATCGCGCCGGCCGAACCGTGCGGCCGGGCATCGTGTACTTGGAGCAAGGTCATGTCCCACCTATCTGTTGGCGGCACGCGCGAGCGCCGCGTCACACCAGAAGATGCTGGGAAGGCCGTAGGAATTCGAGAGGACCCGTAGCCCTGTCGCATAGCCGCAGCATAAGCGGCCGCCGAAGGCGGCGGACGCATCGCAGCGATGCCGCAAATCGCAACATTACGGACAATTTTACCCTCAATCGGCAACGCGAGGGCCCGGTTTACGGTCGGCGGCAAGACCGGTAACCTCGCCCCCGATGCGACGTGGAGACGACCCATGCGGCCCAAAGATCAGACCAACTGGATGTTGACAGACGCGATCGAGGCGCTCGCCCGGGCGGAACGGTTGCACCAGAGTTTCCTGAACATCCACCCGCGCGCGGGCAGCAGCGAGCCGAGCTGGGAACCGCCCATGGACGTGATCGAGACCGAGCAGGAGATCCTGATCCTGGTCGCGCTACCCGGGGTCGATCCCGACGAGGTCGAGGCCGCGCTCGACGGCGGCACGCTGGTGATCTCCGGCCGCCGCACCTTGCCCGCCGAGCTCCGCAACGCCCGCATCCTGCGCCTCGAACTGCCGCAAGGCCGGTTCGAGCGCCGCATCGCGCTGCCGACGGGCCGCTACAGCATCAGCCGCTTCGCCGCGCATGGCTGCGTCGGCCTGCGGCTCGGAAAATCGAGCTGAGGGGATTTCGCCATGGCCGCATCAGACGTTTCAAGCCCGGCATCGAGTTCGACGCCAATCCCGAGCGATGCGACGATCATCGTCCCCGTCCGCAACACCGTGCTGTTTCCGGACGTCATCATCCCGATCACGATCGCGCGTGCGACCTCGATCGCCGCTGCCCAGCAGGCGGTGCGCGAGCAGCGGCCAATCGGCATCCTGCTGCAACGCGATCCCGAGACCAACGATCCCGGCCCGGACGGGCTCTACCGTGTCGGCACCGTCGCCAACATCGTGCGCTACATCACCGGCGCCGACGACAGCCATCATCTGGTCTGCCAGGGCGTGCAGCGCATGCGCGTGCTCGACTATCTGCCCGGCACGCCGTTCCTCGCCGCCCGCGTGCTGCAGATCCCCGAGCCCACCACCACCTCGCCCGAGATCGAGGCGCGCTTCCTCAATTTGCAGCGCCAGGCGCTGGAGGCCGCGCAATTGCTGCCGCAGACGCCGCCCGAATTGATCGCTGCGCTGCAAGGCACGACGTCGCCGGCGACCCTCGCCGACCTTGCGACCTCCTACATGGACATCAAGCCGGCGGAGAAGCAGGACATCCTGGAGACCATCGATCTCGTGGCGCGGATGGACAAGGTCTCGCGGCATCTCGCCGAGCGCATCGAGGTGCTGCGGCTGAGCCAGGAGATCGGCCAGAAGACCAAGGCGGTGTTCGACGAGCGGCAGCGCGAGGCGATCCTGCGCGAGCAGATGGCGACGATCCAGCGCCAGCTCGGCGAGGGCGACGGCAAGGCCGCCGAGGTCGCCGAACTGACCAAGGCGATTGTCGATGCCAAGATGCCACCGGAGGCCGAGGGCCAAGCGCAAAAGGAACTGCGCCGCTACGAACGCATGCCGGAAGCGGCGGCCGAAGCCGGCATGGTGCGCAGCTATCTCGACTGGCTGATCGACCTGCCCTGGAGCCTGCCGGAGGAGAAGCCGATCGACATAGCCGAAGCGCGCAAGATCCTCGACCACGACCACTATGGCCTGGAGAAGATCAAGAGCCGCATCATCGAATATCTCGCGGTGCGCAAGCTCGCGCCCGGCGGCAAGGCGCCGATCCTGTGCTTCCTGGGTCCCCCCGGCGTCGGCAAGACCTCGCTCGGCCAATCGATCGCGCGCGCGATGTCGCGGCCGTTCGTTCGCGTCTCGCTCGGCGGCGTGCATGACGAGGCCGAAATCCGCGGCCATCGCCGCACCTATATCGGCGCGCTGCCCGGCAACATCATCCAGGCGATCAAGAAGGCCGGCGCGCGCAATTGCGTGATGATGCTGGACGAGATCGACAAGATGGGCCGCGGTGTCCAGGGCGATCCGTCGGCGGCGATGCTCGAGGTGCTCGACCCCGAGCAGAACTCGACCTTCCGCGACAACTATCTCGGCGTGCCGTTCGACCTGTCGCGCGTCGTGTTCATCGCTACCGCCAACATGCTCGACGGCGTGCCGGGCCCGCTGCTCGACCGCATGGAGCTGATCAGCCTGCCCGGCTACACCGAGGATGAGAAGCTCGAGATCGCCAAGCGCTATCTGGTGCGCCGCCAGCTCGAGGCCAACGGCATCAAGGCCGACCAGGTCGAGATCGATCCGGATGCGCTGCGGCTGATCATCAAGAGCTACACCCGCGAGGCCGGCGTCCGCAATCTGGAGCGCGAGATCGGCAAGGTGTTGCGCAATGTCGCGGTGCAGATCGCCGAGGGCAGCACCAGCCACGTCACCATCGCGCCGAAGGACATCGCATCGCTGCTCGGCCAGCCCCGGTTCGAGAACGAGATCGCGCAGCGCACCAGCATCCCCGGCGTGGCCACCGGGCTGGCCTGGACCCCGGTCGGCGGCGACATCCTGTTCATCGAGGCCTCGCGCACGCCGGGCAAGGGCGGGCTGATGATCACCGGACAACTCGGTGACGTCATGCGCGAGAGCGTGCAGGCCGCGCTGACCCTGGTGAAAAGCCGCGCCTCCCAGCTCGGCATCGATCCTGCCGTGTTCGAGAAAAGCGACATCCACGTCCACGTCCCCGCCGGTGCAACACCGAAGGACGGCCCGAGCGCAGGCGTCGCGATGTTCACCGCCCTCACCTCGCTGTTGACCGACCGCACGGTGCGCAGCGACACCGCGATGACCGGCGAGATCTCGCTGCGCGGTCTCGTGCTTCCGGTCGGCGGCATCAAGGAGAAGGTGGTCGCCGCCGCCGCCGCGGGCCTGACCCGGGTGATGCTGCCGGCGCGCAACAACCGCGACTACGACGACATCCCGGCCGGCGCCCGCGCCAAGCTCGAGTTCATCTGGCTCGAACGGGTCGACGAGGCAATCGCCGCCGCGCTGGAGCCCGCCAAGGCCACGTCTGCGGCGGCGGAGTGAGCGCGGCGGATAACGCTCCGCGTTGATCATCTCGCCCGGGGCTCACCTCTCTCCCCAGCCCTCCCCCGCATCCGCCTTCGCCAAGAGGCTTCGGCGGACAAGAGGGGAGGGCTGGGGAGAGGGGTGCCGCACGGCGTGCTCTCTCCACTCCATGTTCAGCGCACGCGGAGCGGTGACGCTCAGCTCTTGCCCATGCAGTCTTCGATGTAGAACCATCGATCGTCGCCGGTCAGGCCCTTCTGCTTCACCTCTTTGCGGCAGGCCTTCAGCTTGGGCTTGTTGGCGCTCCACTTCGCCTTCATGTCCTTCAGCTTCTGCATGGTGATCTTGACCTTCGACGGCTTGGCCTCGGTCGTGCTCTGGGCTGCTGCGGTGTGCAGCGAGCCGGCGAGAAGCAAGGCGGCCACAACGCAGCTTGCGGTACGAAACATGGCTGAAAATTCCCTTTGATTATCTGTTGAATTGAACATGCCGGCGCAGTCGCACGCGGGACGCAAGATGTCCCGCGCGCGACCGGTCTGCGATCAGAGGATTTTGACCGCACTGAGCAGCGTCATGTAGACGCCCCAGGCCAGCGGAATGCCGACGAACAGCCAGAACAGCGCGGCCTTGGCGTCGAGCCCGCCAAACCCGATGCCGTAGGAGCCGTGCGGTCCGGCCGCCGCGGCGCTGGCGCTCGCATCCTGCAGCTTGGCGACTTCGGCGTCGCTCATGTGCCACTTCGGATCGACCGGCTTGATCAGGTAATTGCAGATCAGGCCGGCGATCAGCATGGCGCACAGGATGTACATCGTGGTGTTGTAGAGCTGGTCGCGCGGCACGCCGGCGGCCAGCTGGAATTCACGGATGTAGTTCACCACCACAGGACCGATGATGCCGGCGGTCGACCATGCCGTCAGCAGACGGCCATGGATGGCGCCGACGAACTGTGTGCCGAACATGTCGGCGAGATAGGCCGGCACGGTGGCGAAGCCGCCGCCATACATCGACAGGATGATGCCGAAGCCGAGCACGAACAGGAGCTTCGATCCCATTGCGGCAAAGGTCGGCGCCAAGGCGTAGAGCACGATGCCGAGAATGAAGAACGTGTAGTAGGTGTTCTTGCGGCCGATCTTGTCTGACAGCGATGCCCAGAAGAACCGGCCGCCGATGTTGAACAGCGACAGCAATCCGGCAAAGCCCGCCGCGATCGCGGCGATCTGCGCCTTCTGTCCGGCATCGAGCTGGTTGAAGCCGACATTGGGCAGCCCGATCAGCTTGCCCGCAAAGATCTCCTGCAACATCGGCGAGGCCATGCCGATCACGCCGATGCCGGCCGACACGTTGAGGCAGAGCACCCACCAGATCAGCCAGAATTGCGGCGTCTTGTGCGCGTTGTCGAGATGGACGTTTTTGCTCGAGATCATCGCGTTGGCTTTCGCCGGCGGCGTCCAGCCCTCCGGCTGCCAGCCGGCCGGCGGAATGCGGTAGCGGAACGCACCGATCATCATGAACACGAAGTAGATCGCGCCCATGGCGAGGAAGGTTTCCCAGACGCCGACCGAGGTCGGGGTCTTGAAATAGTTCATCAGCTTATCGGCGAGCGGGGCGCCGATCATCGCGCCGCCGCCGAAGCCCATGATCGCCATGCCGGTTGCCATGCCGCGACGATCGGGGAACCATTTCACCAGCGTCGACACCGGCGAGATGTAGCCGAGGCCGAGGCCGACACCTCCGATCACGCCGGAGCCGAGCCACATCAGCCAGAGCTGATGCGTGTAGACGCCCAGTGCGCCGATCACGAGACCGCCGGCCCAGCACAGCGCGGCGACGAAGCCGGCCTTGCGCGGACCGACCTTCTCGAGCCAGCCGCCCCAGATCGCGGCGGAGACGCCGAGCAGCACGAAGAACAGCGTATACATCCACCCCAGGCTTGCGACCTTCCAGTCGCAGGTTGTGGTGAACAATTCCTGCACCAGCGAAATATCCGGGCACGCCTTCGGCGCGGTCAGCCCGATCGCGCGCGACAGCGGCAGCCAGAACACAGAGAAGCCGTAGGCCATGCCGATGCACAGATGGATGCACAGCGCGGCCGGCGGCACCAGCCAGCGGTTGAAGCCGGCGGTCGCGATCGTGTGTTCCTTGTCGAGGAAACCTGCGCCTGCCGCAGACACGCGTCCAGCGCTGCTCATCGTCGTCATTGTAACCTCCCCTGCAGCCGCCGTTACATCGGGCGCATCTGCGTCTTCGATCCCGTCTCAGCCCTTGCGGCAACCGTAGGCTCGGCTGCTCCGCACATTCCCTCGATGCGCCGGGACCAACCACGCGCATTGTCGGAAATGCTAACCCCCGATACGAACGGTTATGCCTGGCCGTGCAGCCCGACCAGGACGCAGGCCGGCCCTTGTCCGTCCAAATGCCCACGTCAGGGCACAGCTTCACCTGCACGACCCGGCGGAGATTATCAATTCGCGCAGAAGGGGAAATAGGTGTCGATAGGCAAAAGGTAGATATTCAGCTGCATCTAGCCCGTACGCGGCGATGCAGCATTCGATTTATCTATCGTTCCATTGATCTTCTCGATCAGGAAAACGATCCGGACATCGCTGCGTTCGGTGATCTCGACCTTGTCGCCGGTCTCCTGGATCAGGGCCGGGATATCGATCACCGACAGCGGATCGGTGCAATGTACTTCGAGGAAATTTCCCGCCGTCACGCCCCTGAGCGCCTTGCGTGTCTTCAGCGCGGGCAGCGGGCATTTCAGGCCGGTGAGATCGAGCTTGGTCGTTGTCATGGTTCGACCATGGCGAAGCCGTCATGCATCGTCAACGCACCACCTGCTCAGCTTTCGACGGGCGCCGACGCACGCACGTCGTCGATCGGGATCGCGGCGCGCAGCATCAATTCGGCAACATCCTCGGTGTCGTCGAGATGCACGACCGGCAGCGTGGTCTCGACGGCAACATCGCTGGCGATCCCGACCACGCGCGGGTCGTCGGGAAACAGCAGCGGCTTGCCATTGGCGGCGCGATACACCTCGATCTTGTTGACCGGCTCGCGCTTGAAGCCCTCAACCACGACCAGATCGACAGGCGCCATCTTGGCGAGCAATTCCGGCAGCCGCGGCTCGGCGGCGCCGCGCAGCTCGTGCATCAGCGCCCAGCGCCGCGTCGAGGACACCAGCACCTCGGTCGCGCCGGACTGCCGGTGCACCCAGGAATCCTTGCCGGGCAAGTCGACGTCGAATTCGTGGTGGGCATGCTTGATCACGGAAACCCGCAAGCCCTGCCCGAGCAGATGGGGGATCACCCGCGACAGCAGGGTGGTCTTGCCGGCACCGCTCCATCCCGCGAGGCCAATCACTTTCATGCGCGTCTCCAAAGGCACTTAGCGTCCAATGCTGCTTATATCAGCGTTGAGCCCATGTCATGCCAGCCTGGGTGACGAGCGATTGGGTCCCCTAGTGGAGCGCCTTCGGAAGCTCGTGGAGCAGATGCGACCACAGCACGAGCGTGAATCTCGGCAACCGCCCGATGGCGACGAGCAGCAAGGTGCCGACTGCCGCGATTGGGGCTCATCCCGCGGCTCGCTATCCTGCAGCGATCACCCGGCCCGCTGACCGACCGGCCGTCCGGGCCTGGCAGGTCTTGCTGATCGACCCTCTCTGGCGGGTTTGCAGCGCACTCGCTTCCGCGGGCGTTGCGTGTCGGCTGCCAGCACTTCTTCCAGTGTCGTGTTCCTAAAGCGAAGCCTTCTGGACATCGCATCGCTCCCTGAACGGGTAGGAGCCCCATCAGTCGTTCAGCCACCGGCCCCGCGACCGGGTTCATGTCGGTGACCAGGGATAACCAGCGACGGAGCGCTTTGCTCCAGGAGAACAGTCGCCCTTCGCCCCACGTTACCGACCAACCGGCTATCCAGCGGATATACCTCGAAGTTTCCAATGCGCGGGACGGCCGGAACACGATAATGTGCAGCACTGGAGGATCATCCATGCCTCGCTCGCCTTCGATCGTGCCGCAGCAAGTCGACCGCGACACCTATCTGGTGCTGAACGATTTCGGCCGGCTTGGCCGTGCCTGGTGCGAAACCGAAGAGGAAGGCTCAGACCGGAAAACGCTGATCCGCCGCCTGCTGGATGACCAGTACAGCCAGCCGGTCCGCATCGTGGCCTTCAATACCAACGAGGGATGGTCGCGCGACGTCACGACCGATATCGCCGACGAGCTGCGGCGCCGTTTCGTCGAATACGATGAAGTCCCGAGTTCGGTGCGGCAGTTCGTGGAAACGGCCATGCGGCACTGAGCCGGATTGCCATGATCCAGCGCCGGCGGGCTCGAACCCCCACCCGAATCCAGATACCCCAATGAAATAAATGAGTTATTCGGCGGATCCCATGGCCGCCCCATAAGGCAATATTAACAGCATCTGCCTTACCTGTTCTCCCGGTCAACGGGAGATCCGATCAGTGCTCAATCGTGATGCTGTGCGAGACGCCACGGGCGCCAGGGACCGGGTCCTGGTCACCGCGATCTTTTTGGCGTCGGGCGCGGCATCCCTGATCCTTCAGGTGCTCTGGTTCAAGCAACTGCAATTCGTGCTGGGCAGCGCGACCGTCTCGGTCAGCGTCACGGTGGCAAGCTTCTTCTTCGGCCTCTCCCTGGGCAGCGCCCTCGGCGGCCGGATCGCCGACAAGGTCAGCCGCCCCCTAACGATCTACGGCTTTCTCGAACTCGCGCTCGCCGTCGTTTCCCTGGCGGTGACGGCGTTGCTGTCGCATTGGTCGACTTGGGTGGGCTGGCTGTCGCCGATGCTGGACCTGGAGTCGCCATTCCGGTTGCCGCTGATGGTGGCGCTGTCGCTCGCCATCCTGTCGCTGCCGACGATGCTGATGGGCGCGACCCTGCCCTTCCTGGTGAAATTCCTGACCCGCACGCAGACCGATTTGGCCAACCGCATCGGCCTGCTCTACGGCTTCAACACCCTGGGCGCCGCCATTGGCACCCTGACCGTTGGCTTTGTCCTGATGGGCCTGTGCGGCATCACGGGATCGAGCCTGGTTGCGGCGACGTTGTACCTCTGCGTCGGCGGCGTGGCCCTGCTGGTTGCGCGCAGCGCAAGCCCGATCGTTGCGGTCGCGGCAACCACGCCGGTGCCAACCGCCGCGCCGGCACACGACAGGACGTCGATCCTGATCGCGATCTTCGCATGCTCCGGTTTTGTCTCGATCGCCTATGAAGTGGTCTGGTTCCGCTTCCTGACCAATATCAGCACCTCGAGTGTCTACGCATTCTCAGGGATGCTCGGCGTCTACCTGCTGGGGCTGGTGATCGGCGCCCTGATCTGCGCCAGGCTGCTCGCCCCGCGCAAGGATCAGTTGCTGCGATACTTCGCCGTCACACAGCTCTTGATCGCAGTTGCGGCCACGCTGACCGTCGCAATCCTCGGCAAGGCGCGCACCGTCGGCGTAACACTGTCGCCGATCGTATCGGGCCTCTTGCCGGTCCAGGTGCAGGAGCTGCTGGGCGGTGACGTTCCATTCTTCCTCATTTGTGCCATTGCCCTGTTGCTGCCGACCACGCTGATCGGCATCAGTTTTCCGCTGGCCAGCGAACTGACCGTGATGCAGATGAGCGCGCTCGGTCGCAGGATCGGCACGCTCTACGCCTTGAACACGATCGGCGGCGTGCTGGGCTCGCTGGCGGCGGGGTTTCTCCTGATCCCCTATCTGGGCAGCCAGGGCGCGCTCACCGCATTGATCGTCCTCAACGTCCTGCTGTTTGTTACGACGACTTTGTCGCAACCGGATCTTCTGAAACAACGCACCCTGTGGCGGCAGGGAGCGATTGCCGCCAGCGTCATCGCCGCATCGCTGCTGCTGCTCACCCCGCATTATCTGCAGCGGGTGCTGACCGCGATCGAAGGCGGCGATGTCCTCGAATTGCGCGAAACCAAGCAGGCGACTTTTGCGGTGGTCGAGTATCGCGAGAAGGCGGCGGGCACCTATCAGCAGCTGGTGGTGAATTCGAAGAGCTACGCCAACAATCGCCCCGAGGGCCGGCGCTACATGGCCGCGATGGGCCACTATCCGATCCTGCTGCACCAGGGCCCGGTCGAAACCGCGGTCGTGATTTGCATCGGGACCGGAACCACGGTGGGCGCGATCAGCACCCACCGGGAATTGCAATCCATCGACGCGGTCGATCTGGCCTCGACAGTGTTCGAAGTCGCGCCGCGTTTCGTGCCGATCAACAAGCAGTTCCATCAGAACCCCAAGGTCCATCAGATCGTGGCGGACGGGCGCCACTTCCTGCTCGGGACCAAGGAAAGCTTCGACGTCATCACTCTCGAGCCGCCGCCGCCGCACGACGCCGGCGTCATCAACCTCTACACCGAGGAATTCTATACGCTGGCAAAGCAGCGGATGCGCCCCGGCGCCGTGCTCGCGCAATGGGTGCCGCTGGATTTCAATCGCGGCATCCTGCCGAAGATGATCCTCAAGGCCATGATGGGCCAGTTCAAGCATGTCTCGCTGTGGCTGCCGTCCAGAATGGAAGGCGTGGCGATCGCCTCCGACGAACCCCTGCAGATCGACCCGCGCACGCTTGCGATGCGGATGTCAAAGCCCGGTGTGGCTGACGATCTGACGGCAAACGGCCTGGGCGAGCCCGAGGATTTTCTGGCGACATTCATCGCCGCCGATGCAAAGCTCGCAGCCTTTGTCGGGGACGTGCCGACCCTGACCGATGATCGGCCGCGCCTCGAATATTACAACTGGTATCCGCTGAGCCCGATCAGCGTCGATGAATTGAAGCGACTGCGCGAACCGTTGGAAGCCTATCTCGCCGGCACGCGCATCGACGAGGCCCGCCTCAACACCGCGCGCACCGTCGCCAATGCGATCCTGGATGAGCACAAGGCCAGCGCTGACGGCGACGCCTCCGCCGCCCGCGCCGCACTTCGCCTCGCCGTCAAGCTCGACCCCGACAATTCCTATGTCGGCTTCCTGGACCGCAAGCTGCACGAGTGAGGCCGCCTCGGGCGGAGTCGCGAATTGCTGAACAATGCTGCAATGACGAGTCCCACTCACAACGAGCGCTGCGGCGTATGGGTCCCGGCCTTCGCCGGAACGACGGCGGTGGATCTGGCGCCGCGCGCCACTACGCCGGCCTGAAGCCCGCCTTCGTCAACGCGGCCCGCCCTTCCTCCGACGCCAACGCGTCGAGAAACGCCTGCACCGCGGGCCGCCGCTTGCGCGCCGTGACCAGCGCGAAGTCGTAATGCTCTTCGGCGAGCGGAATGAAGCCGAGCCCGGAGGCATCGGCGACCGGCGCAATCGTCATGCCCCAGTCGGCGCGATGCTGCGCTACCGCGGCCGCAACCGCATTGTGCGAGCGCGGCTGATTCCAGTAGCCGTCGGGCCGAACGCCACCCAGCAGGCGATCGATCAGGATGCGGGTGCCGGCGCCCTGGTTGCGGTTGACCATGATGCAGGCGGGATCGGCGAGCGCGGCGCGCACCGCCTCCTCCGCACTCAGGCCGGCAAAGCGCGCATCGTCGTTACGGAACACGATGCCCTGCATGCGCCGCCAGCCCGGCACCAGTTCGAGGCCGTCGGCGAGATACGGCGCGTTGTAGGTCTCGGTCTTGTCGTCGAACAGATGGATCGGCGCGAGATCGCATTCGCCGCGCTTGGCAGCCGCGAGCCCGCCGAGGCTGCCGACCGCGATCGAACGCACCACAAGGCCTGCATGCGCCAGCGGTGCGGTGACGAGATCGAGCCCGGTGCAATGGCTGCCGACGATCACAAGATCGGGCACCCGCACATGCGGCGTGAACAAGATCACCTCGGCGTCGCTGCCGGCCGCCAGGTGGTCGGCCAGCGCCTCGATCTTCAGGAAGCCGTCGGCTTGCGCGAACGAGGTGATCGCGCCCGAACCCTTGCCGCTCGGATAGGCGATCAGGCCGTCGGCGCCTTCGACCAACGACACCATCACGAACTCGGTGCGGCCGAGTTCGGAGGCGATGCGCACCGGCACCTTCGCCGCGACCTTGGCATCGGACCGTGGCGGCAGGCCGGCCATCCGCCGCAGCGTCGGCACGATCATGTCGTGGAAGGTGAACATCGCCGAGGTCGGGAAGCCCGGCAGGATGATCACCGGCTTGCCGTCGCAGACCGCAAGGCACAGCGGCTTGCCCGGCTTCAGCGCCACGCCATGCGCGACGATGCCGGGCTTGCCGAGCTTTGCGATGATGCGGTGCGAGACGTCGCCAGCGCCCTTCGAGGTGCCGCCCGACAGCACCAGCATGTCGCTGTCCGCCAGAGCCTTGCGCATCGCGGCCTCGAGCATCGCCTCATTGTCCGCGATCGCGCCAAGGAACGACGCGTCGCCGCCATTTTCGGCGATCGCCGCGGTAACGATCGCGCCATTGGTGTCGTAGATCGCGGCCGGCCGCAGCCGCTCACCCGGCTGCACCAGTTCGTCGCCGGTCGAGAGGATCGCAACGTGCGGACGGCGCACCATGGCGACTTCGGCGATGCCGCAGGCCGCGAGCATACCGATCTCGCGCGAGCCGATCATCGTTCCCGCGCGCAACAGCGCCTCGCCGCGCGCGATGTCGGAGCCGGCGTAAGACACGAACTGCCCGGGCGACGCCGCGCGCCGGACCTCGATGGCATCCTTGCCGGCTGGCTGGGTGTGCTCGACCATCACGATCGCATCCGCACCGCGCGGCACCGGGCCGCCGGTCGCAATCGCGGTCGCGGTGCCCGGCAGCACCGGCAGGGCCGGCGCGGTGCCACACGAGATGGTCTCGCCGTTCAGCGCGAGTTGCACCGGCGCGCCCTCGCCGGCGCGCGCAAGATCGGCAGAGCGTACGGCAAAGCCGTCGACATTGGAGCGATCGAACGGCGGCACGTCGATCGGCGCCACCACGTCCTCCGCCAGCGCACGGCCGAGTGCATCGGCGAGCAGCCGCGTCTCGGACGGCATTTGCCGCGGGAACAGCGCTGCCTCGAAGTGCGCGATGGCTTCCTCGCGCGACAGGATGGTCAGGAACTGGTCCTGCTCGACGGACGGGTTTGGTTTCGGCGTGAACGGTTGGGTCATCTCGGGAACTCACTCCCGCAACATATAGGCATCGACGACCGTGCCCGCAGCGAAGCCTTCCGCGGAGCCGGGCACAATCAGCAGGGCTTCGGCGCGCGCGATGGCATCGAGCGACAGGTCGGCGATCGCAAGCGCAGCCCAGTGGCTCTGCCGACGCGTCAGCAGCACGACCTCCGCCATACCGACGCCGGAGGCGATCTTGCGTTCCAGCGGCAGCGCCAGGGTCTTGCGCGGCTGCCGGCCCGACAGGCGGTCAAGCACGGGAAGCGCGACTGCCCACCAGGCCGCGAAGGCCTGATCCGGCGCGCCCGGCAAGGCGATGACCGGCGTCGCGTCGATCCGGCCGGCTGCCGCAGTCCGCCCGGGTTGCAGGGCAATGCCATGCGCGATCAGTGTCCCGCGCGTCGCCACCGCATTCACCGCCGCATCGGTGTGACCGACGCCGGTGCCGCCGATTGTGGCGATCAGATCGCAGCCTGCGGTATCGAGCGCGTCTGCGATCGCCGCCATATCTGGCGCCACCTCGGTGCAGACGATTTCGGCGCCCGCGAGGCGCGCGGTGTCCGCGATCAGCTGTGCGGTCAGCTCACCGTTCGAGATATTGACGATGCGCAGCCGCGGCCGCCGGACGCGCAACATCTCCAGCCCGGCCGCGCGCGCGAGCAGCAAACCGCGCGGCAGCAGCGGCTCTCCCGCAGCAACCACGTCGCGCCCCGCCGCAATATCGCTGCCGGCACGCCGGACGCCCTGCCCCGGGATCGCCTCAGTGAGCACCTGCGGCAGCGGACCGGAGATGTCGACCGCATCGGCGTCGACCACGCAGTCGGTGCCGTCGGGCATCGTAGCACCTGCCTCGACCCAGACCGGGAGTTCGGCCAGCGGCAGCGGCGCATAGGAGGACGCGCCGACCAGATCATCGGCGCGCAGCGCCCAACCGTCGCGGGCCGCGACATCCTGCGGCGGATAGGAGCGCAGGGCCGGCATCTCGGCGGCAATGCAGCGCAAGGCATCGGCCGGCGGCAGCTCGACCGGCTCGACCGGCACAAGGTCGCGCAGCATGGCAGCCAGCGCCATATCGAGCGGGGTAAGCGAAGCCGGAAAGCGCTGGGCAGTGACCATGGCCCGCTATGGACCGAATCGGCCCCGAAAGAAACCGCCTCGCGCCGGTCCGCCACCGCGTCATTAGACCGATGGCGCGTTGACGCGGACCCCAAACTAGTTGCAAAAGAAACTAATATAACCGGGTTCCAGAGGCCCGGGACAATCATAATGGCCAATGCGCCAGTTCAGGAGGGAGACAGAATGAACGCCACCAGAGCGCTTTCAAGCGACGTGGATACCGGTTCGCGTAAAGAAGACGCGTCAAAACAAAAATCTGGAGCCCGGCTCCGATTCAATCGGAGCGGAAATGGCTCCAGACTCGCCATGTTCGGGACGCTCGCAGCCGCGCTGCTGGCCTCCTCGGCCGCATCGGCGCAGGTATCCGATGACATCGTCAAGATCGGCGTGCTGACCGACATGAACGGCCCGGCCTCGACGCCGACCGGACAGGGCTCGGTGACCGCCGCCCAGATGGCGGTCGACGATTTCGGCGGCAAGGTGCTCGGCAAGCCTGTTACGGTGATCGTCGGCGATCACCAGCTCAAGCCCGACATCGGCGCCACCATCGCGCGGCGCTGGTACGACGTCGATCAGGTCGACCTGATCGTCGACGTGCCGGTCTCGGCGGTCGGCCTCGCGGTGCAGAACATCGCCAACGAGAAGAAGAAGCTGTTCATCACGCACTCCACCGGCGCGACCGATTTCCACGGCAAGTTCTGCTCGCCCTATGCAATGCAGTGGGTGTTCGACACCCGCGCACTCGCGGTCGGCACCGCACAGGAGGTGGTGAAGCGCGGCGGCGACAGCTGGTTCTTCATCACCGACGATTACGCGTTCGGCCACTCGCTGGAGAAGGACGCCTCCGCGATCGTGACCAAGAACGGCGGCAAGGTGCTCGGCGCGGTGCGGCCGCCGTTCGCGACACCCGATCTGTCATCCTTCATCCTGCAGGCGCAGGCCTCCAAGGCCAAGATCATCGGCATCGCCGGCGGACCGCCGAACAACACCAACGAGATCAAGACCGCGGCCGAGTTCGGCGTGTTCGCCGGCGGGCAGCAGATGGCGGCGCTGCTGGCTCTGATCACCGATGTCCACTCGATCGGGCTGTCGGCCGCCCAGGGCCTGTTGCTGACCACCTCGTTCTACTGGGACATGGACGACAAGACCCGTGAGTGGTCGAAGCGCTATTTCGCCAAGATGAACCGGATGCCGACGATGTGGCAGGCCGGCGTGTACTCCTCGGTGACCGCCTATCTGAACGCGATCAAGGACAGCGGCACTGACGATCCGCTCAAGGTCGCGGCCAAGATGCGCGAGAAGCCGGTCGAGGATTTCTTCGCCCGCAACGGCAAGCTGCGCGAGGACAATTTGATGGTGCACGATCTCTGGCTGGTCCAGGTCAAGACCCCGGCCGAGTCGAAATATCCATGGGACTATTACAAGATCCTGGCGAAGATCTCCGGCGAGGACGCATTCGGCCCGCCGGACCCGGCGTGTCCGATGGTGAAGAAATAAGATGGGCAGCGGTCATTCCGGAATGGTCTGAAGGACCATATCCGGAATCTCGAGATTCCGGGTTCGATGCTGACGCATCGCCCCGGAATGACATCAGCTGAGACGCGATAGCGTCTCCGCTGATGTCACTTCGCCACTCCGATCTCGCGGAAATATCTGAGCACGCCGGGGTGGATCAGATTGATGTCGGGCGCCGCGGCGACGGTGTTCGCCGCCGTGGTCTCGCACGCCTGGGCGAGCTTCTTGCAGAACTCCGCCTCGACGCCATGCAGCGTCTTCGCCAACCGGTAGGCGACATCGTCGGACAAGGTCTCGCGCACCAGGACGTAGCTCCACGAGCCGATCGACGCGATTGCCTCGGTCTGCTTCGGATAGCTGCCGGCCGGAATGGTCAGCGGCTTCAGGAAAGTGTGCTTGGCGCGGACGCGCGCGATCTCCTCCGTGGTCGGCGCGATGAACCGCGCTCCGGCCGCACTCTCGGCGAGCTTGGTGAAGCTCGGCCAGCCGATCCCGGCGCCCCAAAGTGCTGCGACGCGGCCATCCTCCAGCATCGCAGGGCCATCGCCGGCGCGGTCGAGATAGATCGATTTGAAATCCTCGTCCTGCTTCAGCCCAATGCCGTCGAGGATGTAGCGCGACAGGATCGGGATGCCGGAGCCCTTGGCCCCGAACGCGACCGATTGGCCAACCAGGTCCTGGATGGTCCGGTACGGGCTGTCGGCGCGGACCACGAACATGCCCGGGGCCGAATACATCGCGGTGAGGATCTTCAGTTTCGTCGCCGGCGGCCGGCCGATGCCCTTGAAGGCCTCATAGGCCGGTTCGCCCGCAACCGTTGCGATATCGACGCTGCCGGCCTCGAGCAGCGGAATGTTCTCGTTGGAGCCCTTGGTGTTGCGCGGCTCGATCGACAGCGTCGGATCGGCCGCGTTCACGACCTCGGCGAGCGCGTCGCCATAGAGCGGAAAGCCGCCCCCCGGCGTCGCGGTGGCGAAACTGATCGTGGTCTTCGAACTTTCCTTGGAAATGGTCCTGCCCCCCTCCTGCGCCGCCGCGCCGCCCGCGAGCAGCAGCGCGCCGGCGCAAATCATCACAGCGAATTTCATCCCGGGCCTCAAGCATTGCACATGAGCCCGACTATCGTCGCACGGGCAGGGTCGTAGGCAAAGCCGGCGTTTTGTGAAACCATGACGGCAACAGTCACAAGAAAATGACGGGAGAGACGATGTTCCGGTTCGCACGTGCTACGTTGCTTGGTTTGATCTGCTGCCTTGCCTCGGTTGCCCCCTCCTCCGCTGCCGACTATCCGAATCGTCCGGTGCGCTGGCTGATCGGCTTTGCCGCCGGCGGCCCGGTCGACATCGTCGCTCGCATCATGAGCCAGTGGCTGTCCGATCATCTCGGCCAGCAATTCGTGGTCGAGAACCGCGCCGGCTCCGGCGGCAACATCGCCGCCGCCGCCGCGATCAACTCGCCGGCGGACGGCTACACGCTGCTGTTCGTCGCGCCCAACAACGCGATTTCGACCTCACTCTACAAGAAGCTGCCCTACGACTTCCTGCGCGACACCACGCCGGTCGCCAGCATCATGCAGCTCACCAACATGCTGGTGGTCTCGAACGCGATGCCGGTGAAGACCGTTCAGGAGTTCATCGACTATTGCAAGGCCAATCCCGGCAAGATCGCCTATGCGTCATCCGGCAACGGCACCTCGGTGCACATGTCGGCCGAATTGTTCAAGGCGATGACCAAGTGCGACATGCAGCACGTGCCGTATCGCGGGTCGGCGATCGCCTTTCCGGACATCATCTCCAACAAGGTGCAGCTGATCTTCGACAATCTGCCGTCGGCGCTGGAGCAGTCGCGCGGCGGCAGCGTCCGCGCGCTCGGCGTCACCTCGCCGCAGCGCTGGCCGGGTGTGCCCGATGTGCCGGCGATCGCCGAGACCGTTCCCGGTTTCGAGTCGGTCGGCTTCTACGGCATCTCGGCGCCGAAGGGCACGCCGCCGGAGATCGTCGAGATCCTCAACAAGGCGGTCGGCGAGGCCTTGAAGGACCCCAAGCTGGTGGCGCGCCTCGCCGAGGTCGGCGGCATCCCGAAGCCGATGACCCCGGCCGAATTCGGCAAACTGGTCGCCGACGAGACCGAGAAATGGCGCAAGGTCGTGGATTTCGCCGGCGTCTCGGTGGATTGAGGCGTGGATGGCTGCCACGGGCCGGTCGGGGGCGGCATTGCCGAAACCCGACGCAGCCTGTAAACGGAGCCCGCACCGTTGCCGGCCGCACCATGCGGCCCGCAAGGCGGCGGGGCCTGTAGCTCAATGGTTAGAGCCGGCCGCTCATAACGGTCTGGTTGCAGGTTCGAGTCCTGCCGGGCCCACCAAGCGGATGCGATTTGTGCGGACACGTTGAAAACGACTCGATTTCACCTTTTTTGAACGACTCGATCTCGTTCCAAAAACGACTCGATCTTAGATCCCACTGAAACACCTCACGAATTTTGCCTCGATTTGTTCTCCTATTTTTGGAGCTCGAAAGATCCAGCTGCACGAGCGTGCACAACGGTCCGTCCGTTCAGTTGAAGTCGCGAAAAGCTTATGTGGCGGGCTTTCGCTTGCAATTCAGCACGCATTCCTCGGCCGAAGGACTTCTCTGACCGTCATCGCCAGGATGACGAGATCAAGCCGAAACGACCAATGGCGTATATACGCGAGATCGCGGGCGACTCGCTTCTCCATAGCCGTCAAATCCCGCGTCTCACCTCTGCATCCATTCACTTGTGCCCATCCGGTCATTCCCGGCCTCACCGAGTGACGGTAGGCGTACCTCGTGATCAGCCTGGAATACATCGCGTCGTGGACAAGAGCGTGCGGCCTTGGACCAACGACTGACATGTCGCCCCAGAGAACGTTGAAGAGTTGGGGAAGCTCGTCCAGGCTCGTCTTGCGCAGCACTCGCCCAATCCGAGTCACGCGGGAATCGCCCGGGCGCGCCTGACAAACATGTGCACCGTCCTCCATGCACGTCATCGTCCGAAACTTCAATATTTGAAAGCGTTGGCCGCCACGCCCCCCGCGCCATTGCCGAAATAAAATCGGCCCCCGAGTCTCGATCTTCACTGCTATCGCGATCATGATTATCGGCAAGAGCAGGATCACAAGCGCCGACGCCGCGACTATCAGGTCAAACGCTCTTTTGAATCTGCAGTTTGGGCCGATTTGCTCCCGCTCCCTCGCAATCCGGCTGCGGAACGTCCCTGCTCTCTTCAGCCTTAGATCTTGGGAACGCCCATCACGGCGCCCGTCTCCCGTCGTACTACGCTGAGGTTTGAAGGGATCCGACCGATCGGCTTCACCTGCAATTCCTCCACGGATCACACCGCGCCGATCTCTGTGGTTACGGGCGAGATGCCTGGCAAGCACGCCAGACGCGCCAAGGACATTAGGCCATTGCATTCCGATCCTCGCATGGAAACGACGACCATTCCTCCTGGCTGCTGTCGCATCCAGATCGTCGCGTTGGTTGTCAAAGCATCAAGGATGCCGATCGGCTCCCCTCGGATGCTCCAGCTCGGCGCCCACGCCCGTAGCGCCGGCTAGAGACAGACCTCGCATCGATGACGACGATACAGTCGATGTTCGCGGGATGGCGAGATTCCGTCGGTGTTAGGTCTGATGCGCCTACGCCGATCCGTTTGGACGCTTGCGGGACCGGCAAGACCGCCCTACTGAATGAGGCGGCATCGACATCACATCGCGCGGACGGATACGAAGCGCCATCCCATCGCGTGGCGTCGGCCCAGGAGCTCCGTGACAGCCATCATTCTGGCGGCATTCGGTTCCCTACTTCTCCTGACGCGCGTCATCGGCCTGCGCCAGATGATGCTGGCCGTCATGCTTTTGCGACCGTCCTGCGATCGCGCGTTTGATATTATAAAAGCCAGCCTTGGCGAGCATTCCGGGCCTGGTGCAGCGATCAACGCACTATTGATTGCCATGGCGCTCATCGCCGTCGTCCAACTTCCCAACGTTGCATTCTCTGCAACCTTGCTCGGATGGGGCGGCCTGCTTCTTACGAGCGCGATATCCCTCCTTCAAACGACGGATCTAAGCGCAGGCATACGAAACGTTCTCGCCCTCGCGACCTACGGGGCCGCCTTCACCCTTCCGTATGTGCTCGTCAAGAACCGGCGAATTGCGGCACAGTGTCTCGCCATTGCGCTCAGCTCGTCCGCGATACCGTCGATGTACGCGCTCGTCGAACTCGCGGCGAATCCCGCAATCCTGACCGGGGCACAGCGACTTCAGAGCACGTTCACGCATCCAAATATTTACGCGTTCTACATCATCGGCGTTCTCGCCCTCATTCTCTTCATGCATTGCTCTGCGGGATTCGGCATCTCGGCTCCAATGCGACGGGCTACGTTCGTCTACGCGCTCTATCTGCTGTTCTTGCTGCTGCTGACCAAGACCCGCAGCGCGTGGCTCGCGGCACTGCTCCTCACCGCGGGCTATGCGATAGTTGTGGACCGCCGCTGGCTCCTCGCCGTGCTCGTGGTGCCGGCCTCGCTTTTCTTGCCGGGGATCTCTGACCGCCTGGCCGATCTCGAGGTCGGCGCCGTCGATGGCGCTTACGAGCATCTAAACTCGATGGCGTGGCGAGAAGTGTTGTGGAAAGACACGCTTGAATGGCTGGCCTCCAACCCCCCAGGTCTATTCGGCTACGGGTTGGGATCCTATCAATCCTACTTTCCTCTTTTCTTCGCGCGCGGAGACGGACAGGAGGGGATCGGTCCCCACAATGCTTTCCTGCAAATCTACTTCGAAATGGGAATCGTCGGACTATCAAGCTTCCTTCTTCTGATGGTTGCGATCATGTACAGGCTCGTCTCGACCATCGGCAGGGATTTCGCTGGCTCCTTCACAATGCTCTTGTTGTGTCTCGGCTATCTCATCGTTTTCTATTCAGACAATCTTCTTGATTACTTGCAATTTCAGTGGTTCTTCTGGTTCACGATGGGAACCACGTGCGCTTCACGTCGTTTCGCCGAACCGGCATCGCAATTGCGTCACTTCCCAAGCAGCGTCGTACTATCGAGTGGCTATCCTGAGCGATCGCTCCGGAATCAAGGAATCGTTGCGCGTCGATAGCTGCTGTGTGAACAAACGTGCCAACACCGACGCCTCTCGATCCACATCGTGCAAGGCCATGACGCGCTCACGGCACCTATGTCCCATGGCTCGCAAAGTCTCAGGCTGGGCAACGAGACATTCCGTCATCGCCGAGGCGAGCTCCTCAATGCAACCCGAAGGAACGATCCAGCCCGTTTTGCGAGCGATCACCAGCTCCGGAATGCCTGCGATTTGCGTTGCCAGCACCGGACGCCTGAGCGCCATTGCTTCCATGATGACTACCGGCAGATTTTCCGCGAGGCTTGCCACGACAACCGCTCGAGCTTTTAGCATTTCATGACGAACGTCGGCGCTGCTCAACCAGCCGAGCAGATGGACCGACCGAGACAGCCCAAGCTCCACAATGAGGTCCTCGAGCTCAGGGCGCGCTTCTCCGTCTCCAATGATTGTCAGCTCAAACCGGTGGCCCGCAGCGGCCACCAGTGCTGCAGCCCGGATCAGAATGCTTTGACCCTTCTCCCTGCATAGCCGGCCCACACACAAGAGCCGCGCGGCATCGGCAGCTCCCTCGTCGGCCGCCTCATAAAACTTTCGATCTAAACCGCAACGAACGAGCTTGATCTTATTCTGATCGGCAAGGTCGCACCAACGGTAGAGTTGAGACCTCCCGTAATGGCTGACGGCGGCGACGAACGCGGCTTCACGGATCTTAATTCGCAACCCGATGAATTCAGGCTTGTCGTATTCATCGTAGCCGTGGACCGTAAAGCTGTACGTCACGCCAGAAAGACGGGCAGCGAGCAGCGCGAGTTCGGCAGGATTGGTTCCGAAGTGAGCATGAATATGTGTAGCGCCGGTTCGCCGTACAAGCGAGGCCACTCCGCACGCTTCGATGAAGTAAAGCAGATGCAGCAAAGGTCCACGATCACTCCGGCGCATCAAGCCCATGGTCGCTGCCAATGCCCTCGCAAAGCGTCGCGGATGCAGCAGAAGGGATTGAGCGACCGCACCCAGCAGGCCGAACGGCCGCTGCAGCAGGTAGGTCGTCCTGGATTCCTCCTCGATATCGCCGGGGTCTACCAAGGTCTTGCCGGCTCTTGCCGCGACGCGGACGACCTTAACGCCCAAACGCTCGAGTGCCTGGACCTCTCTCTTGATGAAAGTGTGCGTCACGGCGGGATATTGATTGATCACATACAGGACGATCGGCCGACCATTTTCCGCCATTGGCACAGGCTGAACAAGTGGATCAGTTCTTGGAATGACCGGACGCATAGGCTGGGCTCTCTCCATGGATCGCTTCATGCAGCCGCTTCCGCGGTCGGCAAACCCGGATAGTCCAGGACACCCCGGAGCTGTGTGCGATCCGGACACTGTCTTTCACGTCCACCAGACTTTCCGATCGCTTCCACGCTCGCCGCGAGTCGTCGGATTCCCAAAGCGATACGAGGAAGGATCCGTTCGGCTCGAGGAAGTTGCCAAAGCGGATCAGGATTTCTCCCGGCTGCTGGAAGTAATAGAGGACCTCATTGAGGATGATCGTATCGAACTTGCGCTCCGCGGGTGTACGTGGCGATGTCGCTCGCAACGAATGTCGTGCGCGGGTCTGCCCAGGCCCGTCTCGCGACCTCGATCGCACGGTCGGAAATGTCCACGCCGACATACTCGATGTTCGTTAGCGGGCCGAACCAATTCCGCAGAATGCCCGAACCGCATCCAAGATCGAGCACATTCGCCACACGTCCGTCATACCGGCAGTAGCCGGCAATTACTGCGTAGCGGGCCATCTCCTCGATATTGTTGAGATAGTCCCATCTACCGATCTCGTAATCACGGTTGGGGGGCTGCGGCTCAGCCGCAAGACGGCGGTGCGAGCTCTGGTGGAACACCGCCCCGGTCAGTCCGCGGACACTTTGACGTAGCCGCCCGGGGACAATCCGTTCGATCATTTGACGCGTCTGCATCTGACGTCCTCACGCCTGCGGGCCCCGCCAGGGCGAATCCGGTCAGTTCCGATTGCGGAGATTGAGTGTCGAGCCGCCCCGGTTTCTCCCTCGTCGCAAACAACTAACGCGGCGTGTGCCCATTGGACAGGCCAACCGACGGCACAATTGCGTACTAGTCCAGACAGATCATTGACGCTGCGGCCGCACCGCGGACTATCGCTGATGTCAGGCAGACCTGCGGTGATTGGTGAAAGTAACGCAGACGACATTCAACAAGGCTGCCCCCGCACACGCGAGACAATCCGTGGTGAGTCACCTTCTGCGCGAGATGGTCCGAACTACCCTTTACCGGATCGGGGCGTTGCCGCTTTATCACAGGCTTCGTAACCGGCAGACCTTGACGGTCGTCACGTTCCATCGCGTCCTCCGGCGCAGCGATCCGCGTTGGGAAACAACGCTTGCCCCTTGGACGCTCGACGACCGGACCTTCGATCGGTGTCTCGCCTTCTTCAAGCGCCACTACACCATCGTAGGGCTGGACGACGTCAGACGATCCCTGAGGCGGGAGCGCTCTCTTCCAGCGAGGAGCCTGCTGCTTACATTCGATGATGGTTTCGCCGACAATTTCGACTACGCGTTGCCGTTGCTACAAAAGCACGGCACGCCGGCCACGATCTTCGTCACTTCAGACCGGATCGGACGCGAGGAGCGGCTCTGGACCGAGGACTTGCTCTCCGCCGTCATGGTTGGACGGATCGGTCAGCAGCAGGTCGCCTCCTTGTATCAGATTCTGCTTGGTGCAAACGATGATCCGAACGACACCAGTCTCGTTTGGGACATCGTGCGTCGCGGTCCCGAGCTTGAAGGCGCGATGGTCGAGACGGCTCTTTCCGCAGCGGGGGTCGATCTGCGAAGCATTAGGTGCCCGCGCCAGATGCTAACATCTGAAGAAATCGTCACTCTCGTGCTGAACGGGATTTCCATCGGCGCCCATGGACAAACGCACACGGCGTTTCCCCTGTCGTCAAATCCTTCAGCCGAGCTTCATCAACCCCTTGCAGTGCTGAATGAAATCGTCACGCCATGCGGCGGCAGCCCGGTCGACGCCGTTTCATTTCCCCACGGAGCCTACACATCCGAGATCGCCGATCAGGCGCTCACCTCCGGCTACAAGCTGCTGTTCACCGGCGATCCGGAACTA
The DNA here is from genome assembly GCF_054055655.1 of Bradyrhizobium sp. USDA 4461. Classification (NCBI taxonomy): domain Bacteria; kingdom Pseudomonadati; phylum Pseudomonadota; class Alphaproteobacteria; order Hyphomicrobiales; family Nitrobacteraceae; genus Bradyrhizobium; species Bradyrhizobium sp. USDA 4461. The sequence continues at coordinate 4,709,457 of NZ_JBSRXM010000001.1, read as the reverse complement.
CATGTTCTCGATCACGGCTTTCTGCCGAGCCCGTACATTGGGCGGCTCGATGTCGAGGGGGAGCGGATCGCCCCCAATGGCCGGTTCCGGCCAGAGGTCCTCGCGACGTCGTTGTTTGCCGCGCGCCGGCAGTCGACGGCTCGCGTCCTGCCTCCGGATGGAAAACGTCGAAGCGCCGTCGTCCAAATCATGGCGACGAAGGCGCGCAGCTCGTCGGCGGACATTTCGCGGTGGCTAAGGTTACCGGCGAACACAGCGTCCAGCACGAAAAGCGAGGCTCGTTGATGCGCCTGCGACGGGCCATGCTGAATTCTGCCCTGCAGCAGAATGCAACCCTTCTCCTGTTTTTCGCAACAGGCGTTGTAATCGCCCACCTGCTCACGCCACGGCAGGCCGGATCCTATTCGATAGCCATAGCGGCCGCCGGCACTGTCGCTGATTTGAAGGATGCCGCGCTTGGATCCTATGTCGTCAGCGCACCACAGCTCGATAAGCCTCTGTTGAGGGCGGCCTTCGGTCTCAGCCTGTCGATCGCCGTTGGTCTCACAGTGGTATTGATGGGGCTGAGCTTTGTTCTCACCGATTTTTATGACGACGAAGCTGTCGGCCGCTCCTTGCGGATTCTGGCCTTTGCCCAGCTCGGTCCAGCCATCGCCTTTCCTGCGACGATGCAGCTCATGCGCGCCATGCGCTTCGGCGTTCTACTTGCTGTCGGCCTGGTCGCCGCAAGCTGTCAAAGTGCCGTTTCCATCACTTTGGCAAAACTCGGATATGGAGCCGATGCGCTGGCGTGGGGCTATTTCACGTCCGCAGCAGTCACGGCAGCAATGACCGTTGCTTGCATGCCCGACGGCTTGCGCTTGGCTCCGACGCTTGCAGGTACGCGGCATCTGCTCACCTTTGGAGGCTGGACTTCCGCCACCCTCCTCGTTGGAAGCGCTACAATATCTGGACCGGAACTAATGATCGGCCGAGCCGGCGGGCTCGCCAATACCGCGCTGTTTTCCCGAGCTCAGAATCTCGTCTCCTTCGTCAGAAATGGTCTTGTGCTGGGCATGACAAGACCCATGCTGCCGAACCTTGCGGAGCGCGAGAGCCGCGGCGCCGATATGGCACCGATCTACGGATCATTTGTTGAGGCAATGACGGGACTGGCTTGGCCGGTCTACGCCGTGCTGGCGATTTGGGCCGAACCCATTGTCGGGACAATCTACGGAGACGCATGGCGCTCCACGGGCCGAATGATGATTCCGATCGCCATCGCCCACGCCGTGACGCTGATGGCAGGTCCCTACTACGATATCCTGATCGTCAAGCGACGTCAGCGCGCACTTTTTGCCTGCGAAGGCGCAGTCTGCATTTTCTCCATCGCTGCGGTCGGCTTCGGCCTGACGTTCGGAATCGAGGGAGCGATCTGGAGCCTGCCGATCAGCGGCGCCTTCTTTGCAATTTGCTATTTGGCTCTGCTGCGATCTGTCATCGAGTATGATCCGATGCGGTTGTTGAAGGCCTGGGGACGCAGCTTTGCCAGCACGCTCGTGGCGCTTCCGGCTCCATTCGTCTTTCGTCACACCCTCGGCCAGAGCACTGCCGAGGTTCTCTTCGGATTTGTGGGGTCGAGCGCAATCTCGATCGCGATCTGGGTCGCCGCGATCGCATTCCTTCGACACGAGCTGTCGGATCATGTTCGCAGCCTGATCGATGACCTGTCGCGTTCCATGGGGATCAGCGCATTTCCACGGATCCTGCCGCAACCACCCGAAACGGATCGAGGATGATCTTTGCGGGACCGAGCGGAGCGCCCAAGCCCCGGGACGACCGGCCGTCCGTCGAATGCGATCACGGCCGCGAGCGCAAGGACCGACTGGATCTCCTCCGCCGCCCTCCGCATCCGGCCGCCGATGCCTCCCAGGCTTCGACAAATCAGCGGCTTCCGACCGCGGCGCACGCAACCCCGGCTCTTGACGGGCTTCGCGCGCTCAGCATCGGCTTAGTCCTGGCAGCTCATCTGCTTCCGCTCGGGCCAAAGCATCTCGCGCTGAATTCGACCGCCGGACCGATGGGCATGAGCCTGTTCTTTGCTCTTTCCGGCTATCTGATCATTCGAAGCTTGCGCTCCACGAACATCCTCGACTTCATCGTGAGGCGCATCGCCCGGATCCTACCGCTGGCATATCTCTACATCGCATTCGTGTTCTGCGTCTTTGGTTTGGGCTGGCAAGCCCTGATCAGTCATCTGGGGTTCATCATCAACTACCGGCTTGATCGAATGATCCCGGTCACCGAGCACCTTTGGTCGCTATGCGTTGAGGTTCATTTCTACGTGCTTGTGACGGTGTTGGCGGCGCTTGGCGGGCGCAGGGGCCTGATCGCAGTCTGGCCTTGCTGCGCCGCGATTACGGCCCTTCGCATCTGGTACACCGCGCCGATCGAGGTGACCACCCACCTGCGCCTCGATGAAATCCTCATCGGCGCCTGCGTCGGCACCCTGCCAACGCACCGGCTCCCCTACTCGAAGGCCGCGCTCGTTTGGGTGGTCGCGGCGGTCTCATGGGCAACGAGTTCGCACCCCGATGCTGGCTGGCTGCAATACTTGCGGCCTTATGCTACGGGCGTACTGCTCTGGGCGACGCTTGCGCAACCGTCCAACGCGCTCATCGGGATACTCAGCAGCAAGAGCCTGTCCTATGTTGCTGCGATCTCTTATGCGCTCTACATCTTTCATCCGCTCACCGCACATGGATGGTGGAACGACGGCAATGTCTACCAGCGCTACTTGCTGAAGCGGCCTGTTGGCTTGGTTATCACGTTGCTGGCGGCCCATTTCTCGACGTTCTATTGGGAGCGCATGTGGATACGGGCGGCCCGGCGTCGACTACACTCAAGAGGCTTCTCGAAAGCATCATCAGAGCTGAGGAGCGCGGCGCCCGCAGCTGCACGTATGAACGCCGAAGCCGTCCATTCGACCGGCACTGCGCGACCTGCCCGGCCGAGCTAGCGCTGCGCCTTCTCGCTTGGCGATGACTCAAGGCTCACTTCATATGGTGCAGAATGGATCGTTGGAATCTTGATGATATCATCAGGCTGCACGGGATCTGCTTCATCGGCCACGATTTCTTCCGTCGCATCACCGGTTCTCCGGACCAGCGTGAAGCCAGAGCGACGATCCTTCTGCGCCAAGCGCTCCCTCGCTTCGGCCGGAGCACCGATCTGCGCTTCGGTAAGCAGATCGCCCTGCGTCTTAATTCGCGCCCGCACCTCCGCAATGTTATCCCTCGTTTGTTCGAGGTCCCGCGTGTCGGCCTTCATTCTCTCCTGCATCCGCTCGTGAAGTTGACGCGTCGCCAACGCGACACTCTCCTGGGCCCTTACGATGCTCGTCTGTATCGTCAATTGCTCATTGACGATCTGCGCGAGAGACCGCTCCATCGAAAAGACCGTTGGCGCGAGGGCGAGACCTCGGGCGGAAAGAGCACGAAATTGCTTTAGCTGCTCCTGCGTACTGTCCCTCTCCTGAGCCAACGCGCTGACTTGCCCTCGAAGCGACTCGGTCTCGCTCTCATACAGAGCCTTGAGTTTTTCGAACTCCGCCTGTTCCGAACGGACTGCATTGTTCTCCAATTCGAGCGCCGAACGCTCGTCCTGGAGAATTGAGGAGATCTCCGGATTGTCCTTCCGATCCAGTTGCGGCGGGACCACGATATCCGTGCGCCCAGCGAGCGCCGCCGTTAGGCGGGCTTCGCGTGCGAGCAGGCGATATTGCTTCATCGACAGGGTCCGGAGCTCTCCCTGGGCCATTGCCATATCGCGATCCAAGCGAAGGAGACCAAATTCTGGCCGATAGTATCCGCCGGCGATGCTGATCGCCCCAAGGACCGTCAGGCCAGGCCGATAGGGATATTGGCCTGGGCGCTGCACATCACCCACGATGGAAAACGGTCTATACTGAATGATCTCGACCGCAGTAACCGGTCTTTCGGAGTCTTCGGAGCGACGTTGCAGCCGGTCAGAGATCTCCCGCGCCAGATCGTTCGGGCGCCGACCCGCCGCATCAACGTCTCCGATCAACGGTAAGGCAATTGCACCGTCCGCGGCGACGGTATATTCGCCGGTCAGATCAGGCCATTCCTGCACCTTGATCTTTACCCGATCCGACGCGCCGAGCTTATAGGCTTGCGCAAATGCGGACGGAATAGCAAGGATCACGGCGACGTTGATCGCGACAGCGATTAAAAGCGCCTTTCGCGGCATGATTCACACTCCTGTCGATACTTAAAGGCCGAATCTGGCCGACGCCTTTTGTTGCGCCTGCCTGCCGCTTAAATTCTCGAGCCGCAGCACTTCTCGCGGAACCTTGTTGAGAATCGTCCCAAAAACCTTTTCCCGCACCGGCCCTAGTGAACCAAGAGCATCGCTCAATTCGGCCTCGGAGGCGCGGCCCCACTCCACCACGACCAATAGATGGTCGATGATCTGGCCGGCCGACCGCACGTCGGCTGCCGTGGCAAGCGCGGGTAGATCCAGGATGATCCAGTCATAGGCGCACTCGCGCTCTGCACCGATCGCGTAGGCGAGGTTTCCCCAGAGCATATCCAGGTTGCCCAGCATGTCCCCACTCGGGAGAAGATCGAGATTCGGGCTGATCTCAGGCTGAATGGCGTCTGCCGGTGCAACCTCCCCGCGCAGCAATTCGTGCAAACCGGCTACCTGCGGCGCTGACCTTGGGGTAGCAAATCCGTTCCACTGCGCCGCATCGACCAGCAGTACACGACAGCCGTCATTTGCCAGGAACCTAGCCCAGTTGCTCGCCACGACGGTCTTGCCTTCACCGGAAAAGCAGGACGTGACGCCTACGAAACGCGGAAGCTGGCTCGATGTCTCGAGTACCGCCGAGCGGGTGCGTTGAAGTACCGTTCGTCGCAGGATCGACGTAGAGTAGGAATGGCCGGATCGAGGATCTTTCATGCGCGGAAGAGTGCCGAAGCATTCCACCGAGCTCAACGAAACCAGTTGCTCGGTGCTGCGCAAGCGCCGATCGAACAGTGCAATGCCAAGCCCAAACCCACACGCCAGCACAGCGCCAATGATCGGCGCCAGGAGCACAACGACCGCGGCCGGAAGCCCATCGCTGGAGGTCGGGGGGACAGCCTCGCTGATGATCCGCGCGGTCGGACCAAGCACTTTGATGCGCTCCCGCAGCGCCGCGCTCGTGCTGACAACCGCACTGGTATCGTTCTGCTCCTGAACAAACGATGCCGCCAGTTCGTTCGTCAGCCTCGATGCCTCTTCGCGGCTACGCGCGCGTGCCCGAACAGAAATGATAAGGCTCGCTCCGACACGAGTGACCGTCATGCCGGACCTCAGTCGCGCGAGCACTCTCTGCCTCCGCTTGTCGTTTGATAGGTCATCATCGGATGAGGTATTCGACGTTTGCAGAAGGTCGCGAGCTCGCGGCCATTTGATCCTGCCGACGGCTTGTTCCAGGCTGGATCTTGGCAAGATGTTCTCAATCTCATCCAATCCAACCTTGTCGATCACCCGTCCAAGGACTCTGCTGGACCTCAGCATTTCAATTGCACTCTGGATCAGCGAATTCTCGACCAAGATCTGGGTCACGACCGCATCAGGTCCGGACATTTGCAGTGTCGTATTCGAAATGAGTAGTTCGGAAGTCGCGCTGAAAACCGGCGCCTTGATGTCGCCATAAACGACGCCTGCCAACCCTCCGATGATGGCGCCAGCGAGCATGAATCGCAGAAGCGATCGACGACCCTGACGAATTTTTGACACTGCGATCTTGAGTCCGAGCCCGTCGTGCCAGACATCCGACCGACCTGGCGCGTCAGCAACGCGATCGAAGACGTACGTGCGATTTTTGGATGAAGCGTCGAGCATTAATGCGTCTCCTGCCTGTTCCGTCCGCCGGCCAAGCGAGTCATCATTGCTGTCGTCTCGACTGGATTGCTTCCAGCAGATGCCACGGGAAGCCACGAAGCCGGTTATTGCCGTCCGGATAGCAGGCGGCTACGGCATAGCCTTTGGGGCACTGCAAAATGCCGCCAATTCCATAGTAGGGATGATCAGGTCCCTTTGAGAGCGGGTTTTCGGCGTAAAACACGACCGCACCCGCTGTATCGCGGACGACTATTCCGTATCGCTGCGCGGCGCGTGCCAACATGGCCGCGTAGGGATCCATATCGAGATCATCGAGATCGACACTGCTCGGGATTCGGAACGTTGTGCCCTCCGGAATTGCGTCGGGATCGTCGTCCTCGCCATCAGTGCGTTGTGCGGGATCAACCCAAACCGACCGTCGCGTTTGCGGCAGGGCGATATGAAGAGCATGATTGATCTCACCGCGCCGCTGCTCCGCGACGGTGATCAAGCCCGCAAGCAAGGCGAGGCCCGTTGCCGTCGCACCAAACTTGTAGCCATCACCGGTTGTCGGGAAATACCCCGGACTGGTCGCCAGGTTATCGATCCTGCCGCCCCACGAGGCCCGCCATTCGTCCACGCTCTCACCCGCCGAGTTGGTCGTTTTTCGCCCACTCGGTTCCATTCCCCAGAATTCCCAGTAGCGCGCTGTCGACGGCTGATAGACGACAGCTTCCGCGTCAGTTCCACTCGAAGGCCGAAATCCGACGGGCAGCGGGACGCTGTCCCATTGTCTTTGCAGCGGGTCAAATTGCCAGTTCGGAGTGGTTGCGCGCTCCGCCCGCACCCGAACCGTTGGCTGATCGCGGGAAACAACATAAAGCGGCGGCGAATAGCGGTCGATATTGACCGACGCAATGCCGTAGTGGGACTTTATCTGGCTCTGGAGTGCCGCTACCCATTTATCCGAATGTGAATCACGCGGCGCATCCGGTGGCAATCCGGCGTGCACATAACTCGTGGCCGAGAATTCCCGGTCCGGCATCATGATTAGGGACGGACGATCCTTCGCATCAAGGGCTTGTCGCGACGTGCGACCGCCATCCATCACGGCGCCGGCGCAGATCCCTAGACCAAGAGCAATCATCGCGCCGGCCGAAATACAAACTTTGACGATCGGCTTTCGCATGCTCGGCATTCTCGTTCAATTTAGCGGCGTTGTATTCGCACCCGTGTACGATGCCTCCGCCCAGCCTCTCGTGTCGTGACTGAAGAGATGAGGACATGCGCCGCGGCACCGCAACGGCTTCAAAGCAACTAGTCCTTTTGGAGGTGCTCATAGAGCGTGCGCGAGAGAACCTATCGCGGCTAGCGCCGCCAACAAGGCGCCTGCGCGAGCACAGTTCCGGCACCAGGCTCCAGGATTAGTTCGACCAGATACTCGCGGTCTCGACACGAACTAGTCAGCATTGCTTGCGAACCCATCCCTGAGAGCCCCCTAGCCAAGCGCCCGCTTGGCTACACTCCGTCTTGCCTCCCAGATGAGCGACGAGGCCGCGCAAGCTGCAAGTAACGCACGCCGCGCTTGCGCGCCATTCTATCAGCGGTCGGTGGACAACGCCTGATGCGTACTGCGCTGCAAGCACAATCGGCCGCCGAAAATGGCTTTCAGAATTCGCCCTTGCCCGACTTCTCCCGGAAAGTCGTCTGCATCGAGGGATTGCTATGCGATGCAGTAACGCTGGAAGAAGCGAAACGACAGATTGTTGCGTCAATCAGGGGCGATCGCCGCTGCAATATGGTCACACCCAATACGAACTTCCTGCGCCTGATCCGCTCGGATGCAAACTTCAGGGATGCTGCGCTATCGAACGATCTTTCCGTCATCGACGGGATGCCACTCGTCTGGCTCGCCCGCTTGCTCGGACTTCCGGTCCGACAGCGCGTCGCGGGATCTGACCTGTTCGATGCACTCCGAGCAAGCGGCGAGCGCATGAGCGCTTTCTTTTTCGGTGCGACGGATGACGTCGGCTGCCGCGTACGTGAGCGCCTCAACGAAGCAAACTCGGCGATCCTGTGTGCGGGCACCCTCGCTCCGGGTTTCGGCTCAGTCGAATCGATGAGCGATCCGGAAACCCTCAGGACGATCAACGCGGCCGCCCCAGACCTTCTGGTCGTCTCGGTGGGAGCGCGAAAGGGCATGCTGTGGCTCAGTCGCAACGAGAGCCAGCTCACGGCGCCCGTCGTCTGCAATCTCGGAGCGACCATCAACTTTGTTGCAAGAGACGTGAAGCGCGCCCCCGAACTCATTCGTCGCGCCGGAATTGAATGGCTTTGGCGCATCAAGGAGCAGCCCGCGCTTTGTAGCCGCTATGCACTTGATCTTGTGACGCTGGTCCAAGTCTTGCTGCGCCAAGTTCTCCCCTGGCTCATCTACTCTCGTATCCACCGACCTTCCGATACACAGCTGGCCACGGCCCGTGTCAGGCATTATCGACGCGGCAATGACGAGGTGCTCGAGTTCTTCGGCGCGTGGACAGCGCAGAATATCCTGCCGGCACGCTCAGCTCTGACCAAAGCGTGCGTTGGCCAAGACAATCTTGTCGTCTGCCTCGACGGTGTCACCGGCGTCGACGCCGCGTTCCTGGGGCTGCTATTGCTTGCATATGGCTACCGACGCCGAATAAACCGGGGATTTTCCGTCGAGGCCTCAAGACGGCAGATCAGAAAGATGCTGCGCCTTAACGGTTGCGAGTATCTGCTTTCCGCTGGCCGAGCCGACCCCTCGATTTCGAAGTCAAATGACGTCGAACGAGCGGGCGCTTATCCCGAAAAGCGCATGAAGGCGATCGGTCCCGACGATGGGGTTTAGCGAGACCTGACCAGGTATACTATGCTGCTTTCGGTCCTTAACATTTCGCTGGAGATCGCCTCTGGCCTCCTGGCTCTTCTCACGGCAGCGTTCGCGACGCAGGCGATAGCGACGTTCTTCTTGAACGCTCGATCATTCGAAATCTCGGCGCATCGCCCCACGGTCGCAGTATTGGTGCCGGCGCACAATGAAGAGCGGAGCATCGAGGCGACGCTATCTTGCCTCAAGCAGGATCTTTCGCCGGGCGATCGGTTGCTGGTCGTGGCAGATAATTGCAGCGATTGTACTGGGGAGCTTGCCGCCCAATCGGGGGCGGAAGTCCTGATCCGAAGCAATGCCGAGCAACGCGGGAAGGGCTTTGCCTTGGCAGCTGGCCTTCAACTACTGGCTCGGACGCCTCCCCAGGTCGTCGTATTCATCGACGCTGACTGTCAAATCAGCTCGAACGGCATTGGGCTGTTGGCACAAGCCTGTGCAACGGCCGGAGCGCCGATCCAGTGCCTGGATCTCATGGAAGGGCATCCCGACAGTCGACCGCGGCCGCGGTTGGCCGAGTTCGCCTGGCGCATCAAGAATGATCTTCGTCCTGACGGCTATTCTCGGCTTGGATTGCCATCCCAGCTCCATGGGACGGGCATGGCCGTGCCTTGGGCATTGATCAACCCGGCGCTGTTTGAAACGGGGCACTTGGCTGAAGACATCTTTCTTGGACTTGAGCTCGCGATCCAAGGCCATCCTGCTCGCTTCTTTCGAGAAGTGCGTGTCACCAGCTACTTCCCAGACGCACGCCCAGGCCAAGCCCAGCAAAGGCAGCGTTGGGTCCATGGACATCTTGGACTGATAAAAAGCCACCTGCCCCGTATCGTGCGGCATGCCATGAAAACGCGCGATATCCGCCTGCTTGCACTGTCGGCAGATCTTGCAGTTCCTCCCCTCGGCGTACTCGCGATGGCAAATATCATGCTGCTGACAATCAGCTTGATCGACCTTGCCATTGCCGGTCTCAAGGCACCGCTCGTGTGCGCCATCTTCGCGTTCGCTCTTTTTTCGCTCCCGCTAGCGGTCGCCTGGCACGTCGTCGGCCGCGACCTGATAGGCTTCAAGGAACTCGCCCAGGCACCGCTGCACGCGATTTCGGTCGTACGTTCCGCTGTTACATTGGCCTGCGGCCGACGAGCGCAATGGATCCGAGCTGACCGCCTATGGTCAACAGCGCGCGTCGGCCGACACACGGATCGCACCAGCCGCTAGCGGCACAACAACCATCAGCAATCTCAGGCAAGAGCTCCGCCCTTCGTTTGCGACTCGAACAGCGCACGTCCGATCATCGTCGTCCGCGCCAGTCGCTTCAGAAATCGGCTCAGGTCATACCGGGGAATGCAGTCATGAATGAGAATAGCCTGAGCCTCGTCATAAAGGCCTGCATCCAGTAGCTGGCGCGCGTGCTCCAGCATGAGGAAATTCACGTAGCGCCTACCGGACTCATGCAGGCGGTGCGGAACGGCATGCTGACGCATTAGATCGGAAAAGCGCTGTGCAAAAGGAGGCCGCGATATCCTGCCGGAGCCACCACGAAGTGATGGCGAACCGGCGTCATTGTACGTCGCAGACGGCACAGCGTTATAATGAAACGGACCCCGGCACGCCAGCCTGCACCACATGTCGACGTCCTCGCCCATCGACACGCCTTCTGCAAACAGTCCAGCCGTCAGCAATTCGTCTCGGCGGATCATGATGGAGCTTGAACTAGCTGGATACGACCCATGTGAAAGCGCAAACGAGAAATAGTCATCGACCCTCTGTGCAGGGACGGCCGGGTCGATCAGGGGAACGCCGCCCCGGCTCTGTAGCCGCAAATTGCTGAAGACTGCGATAGCATTGTCGCCTTGCGTTGCCCACCAAAGACCCGCGAGATGATCCCGCGACCACAGATCATCTGCATCGAGGAGCGCGACCCATTTCCCCCGGGCAGCTCTAATTCCACAATTGCGTGCGGCCGAAACTCCAGCGTTTGATTGCTGGATCAGCTGGACATGCGGCACGCGAGCCGCCTTCACCAAGGTTGCGCTACCATCTGTCGATCCGTCGTCAACAATGATGAGTTCAAAATCGACGTCAATCTGCCGAGCCGCCGAACATAACGTGCGCAAAACGACGTCTGCCTTGTTGAACAAGGGTATGACGACGGTGATGGAAGGCGCCTGGCTGCCGATCACGGATGTTATCCATGGCTAGCGGACCGCGACGATGACGTGCGGCCTGCCAGCAGTATCTGGCCGACGCGCTCCGAAAGACAATCGCGGACTCGAATTAGTTCGCGTGCGTGAGCGCCAGAGGTCATGCAGAGCATTTGCAGGGTTAGGCGCAGCCAGCGTCATTTTTGGAACAAGGGAACACGCCGGACGTTCATTGGTGTTAGTTCCGGGCTAAAGGTGACAGTTGCCTAGTTTGCGGTCAATTTAGCCGTAGTGTCTCGAATACGTTTCAGGTTTCGAGAAAATTAGACAGTTCCGTAGCTCGCTTTATCTTATGTTATTGGACCATGTCCGATGTCCGGTATTTCTTCGCTCCAAACGTATTAAGAACAATTGCGCGTTCCTGAAGTAATCCGGTCAATCTCTTTGGTGGTTGCGTGAGGATAATGGGACATGTCGAGCGCTGCGATAGTACCAACGTTTATCCTCCAAATTGATGGTCTCTTTCGCGAGGGGCTTCGGCTCATACTTTCAAGAACCCGATTTTCGCCGCACGGCTGGGGGATCGAGCTCGATGAACTCAACGCCGTTCCGAGCGATGAACCGAGCCTCTTTATAGTCGGCGTCGAACAGAAGCGTGATCAGATCTTCGAACGGATACGCGCGCTCTATCCGCTGTCGTTCATCGTGGCGGTCGCCGACGAGCGCAGCGCCGACTGTCTGGCGTGCGCACTCGATGCTGGTGTCAACGCAGCTCTCTTCAACAGCGTCGCTCCGAGCGTTCTGGTTAACTGCCTTCATGCCATTACGGACGAACATCTGATCGTGATAGATGGTCGCCTCTGGCCTCTGGCTTCGGCCAAGCCGAACGCTGACGGACGGCCTTCGCTTGCCGACCAAGACGAAACAGTTTGGGAGCGAGAAGCGTCGATCATCGCCGCGCCGCTCTTGTCCGCAAGAGAGACCGGAATACTGGAACGAATCGTCCGAGGCGACACAAACAAGCACGTCGCTCGTTTCTTCCAAATTGCTGAGCCGACCGTCAAAGCTCATGTTAAGGCGATTTTTCGGAAGATAGGCGCAACAAATCGAACCCAGGCTGCCATCTGGGCACTCAACAACCGGCTTCTCGTCGGCACCCAAGAGACACCGCAGGACACTGCTGCGCCGCTTCAGCCCAATTTGGCCGGCCGAGCCCGGCGCGCAGCGCTCACCGGGTTCGATGCAGAAACCGGCGATGCGGAGATCAGAGAAGCACCGATCGCACGAAGGTGAGCTAACAGCGGGATCGCTCCGACTTCCGGATTGTGGCGCGCTTCAACATCCGAAAACCGTGATGGGGTAACGTCTTGCGAGTACCCTGTCGCGAACACGAAGGGAGTACGTTAGCTCCTGAGTTCGTCCGCGAGAGTGTAAGCTCCCTGCGCCGAGAGCGTCAGCAACGTCAGGAGCTTGCATTGGTTCCTATGGCAGATCGTTTGCTCTCAGTCGCGAACCGGGCCACCTAGAGTGCTATGACGCCCCCGCGGGCTGGCTATCATATGCTGGGCTGTCGCATATTACCTGCCTCCGAAGGGCGCACCCCAAAATACCGAAAACAACCCCATGCAAAGGAGCCGGCGGGTCCCGGTAGGCGGATCCCGGTATTCGACACGGCGCTTCACATGTCGGGCAAATCAAGATTGTTCTATTATTCCGAAATATCACACACACCTTATCTCACGTGACGTGACGTGGGCCGTAGCCACACGCGATTGCCCTGCCCGGGGAACTTGGATGGATTTGTCGCACCGTCGTTTGGAACGCGCATCGTTTGCGACCGTTGCTCCCGTAAGCTCAGCAATTGGAGTAAGCAATGGGATTTTTCACCAAAGACATCAAATCGCTGGATGACCTGTTCGTGCATACGCTGCGGGACATCTATTATGCAGAGCAGCAGATCATAAAGAACCTCCCAGACATGATCGACAAGGCAGGCGACCGATCTCTGAAGGAGGGGTTTGAAACTCATCTCGCCGAGACGAAGAACCAGATCATGCGACTGGAACGAGTCTTCAAGATGCACGGTGTCGAGGCGAAGGGGGTGAACTGCCCGGCGATCGATGGCATTCTGGAAGAAGCCAGTGACGTAGCCGGCGATGTCGACGACAAGACGGTGCTGGACGCAGCACTTATCGCCGCAGCCCAGGCTGTCGAGCACTACGAGATCACCCGCTACGGATCGCTGATTGCGTGGGCCAAGAAGCTGGGCCGAGAGGACTACGCTTCCATTCTCCAGGAAACCCTCGACGAGGAAAAGGCCACGGACAAGAGGTTGAACGATTTGGCCGTGAGCAGCGTCAATCAACGCGCTGCTTGAGTCATCCTTGCCGCACATATCGGCCCCCGTAATGGGCAGCCAGCCAACGATACGGCCTGCATGCCACGCGCAATCATTCGGAGCTTAGTGTGGATGAGCGTTAAGGACACTCTCGTAGGAACCGCCAAGCAATTCGTCGCCGAGATCGTAGGTGATGGCAGACTTGCGAATGAAGGCTCGGCCCAAGCCGGCGGGAGCCGCCTGGAAACGATCGATGCTGCGAATGAAGTGCCTCGGGAAACGCCGATGCTGCAGCCCGATGAGCAGCCTGTTCCACCGGAGGTGCCACATCCGGATGAAAACAGGTTTACTGCTTTGCTCGGCAACGCCGCGCTGGCGGTTTGGGCGGACCTTCCGCGGGACGCACAGGAGCGCTTGTTCGCAGCAGCGGCAGCCGACAGAGAAATAGCAAACGCTCTTGCCTCGTTTTTGCATGATCGGCATCCGAGAACGGCGCACCCGCCCAGACCGACCGGGCCAGCGTATGCCACAATACCCCGCGATAAGATACAGATGTCAATCAACCCCCAAAAGCGCGACATCGCTGAAGCCTTCGAAAACGGAACGCGGCGAGCGACGCGTGATCGTCAAGGACGCCGGCAAGACCGAAGACAGGACCACGATCTTGTCCATGCGGAGGGTGGGACGCTTGGGCTTGGCAAAGGCAAGGATCTCAACCATGACGACTAGCCGATGACGGAAAGGACGACCGAATGACCGGCCGTTTCGAAGGAAAGGTCGTGATCGTGACGGGCGCGGCGTCCGGCATCGGGGCAGCGGCCGCGCGCCGCTTTGTATCCGAAGGCGCGAGCGCCGTGCTTGTTGACCGCGAGGAGATGAAGCTCGCGGACGTCGCGAAAGAACTTGGGTTCGGCCGCGTCCTGGCTCACACGGCAGACGTCTCTGACCCGGACGCCGTGGAGGAGATGGTGGCGACGACGATCAAGCACTTCGGCCGGCTCGACGTCCTGGTCAATAACGCGGGCGTTCACGAAGGCGGAGACCCTGGCACCATCACGAACAATCAGTGGCGCAAGGTCATGGCGACAGACGTAGACGGTGTGTTTTTCGGCTGCCGCGCAGCGCTGCCCCATTTGGAGAAGACCAAGGGCTCGGTAGTGAACACCGCCTCGGTGTCAGGGACCGGGGGTGACTGGGGTATGAGTCCGTACAACGCGGCAAAGGGCGCGGTGGTCAATCTAACGCGCGCTCTCGCGATGGATCTGGGTAAGAGAGGCGTGCGCGTCAATGCGGTTTGTCCATCCCTGACGCGAACGGGAATGACCGCCGACATGATGGATGACCAGGAACTGCTGGCCAAGTTCGCCGAGCGGATTCCGCTCGGCCGCGTATGCGAACCAGACGAGATCGCCTCCGTGATCGCTTTCCTCGCAAGCGACGATGCGAGCTTCATGACCGGCGCCAACGTGGCCGTCGATGGCGGCGTTTCGGCCTCGAACGGCCAACCGCCGCAGCAATAGCCGGTTTAGGACCCCGCTCCGCCCGTAACGTCGTGACCGCGCTGAGGTCCGCCAGACAGACTGCAATGGCCTCGTCGGCTGGACACCGAGAACGTTTGCTGCCGCTTCAACCAACCGCCTCACGATGCGTCGGCGGCTATCCTGAAGGAAAAGAAACTCCAAGCTCTATCGCATCGGTGGCTGAAGCCCAGCCGACGAAACCCAATCATCAATGTCTGCAGCTATTTCCGCTGTGCGGGCTCGCTTCAGCAGACTGTCTCGCTCGACACCTGCCGGCATAGTCGCCGCTGTTTGAGCCAGCTCTCTGGCGAACGCAGAGAGACGATCCTGCAGTGATTTTGTTTGCTTAGCTCTATTTCGCTTTTTCGTCATACCGCACCCTTGTCTAAAACGGGAGAGCGGCAACTCTCCACCTTTTTAAGGAGCGTAGCTTGCTACGACATTATCGGCGACAACCTAGGTTTATAGGTGAGACAATCTCTTGAACGAACTGGCGCGCCAGACACTTTGACGGTGACGTCGCGATGCTCGGCTGCAAAGCCAGGCTCAGCCCCTGTCGCCTAGCCCTTTTCGGGTCGCTTACTCAATTTACCCTTTAGGCCGATGACGCCGACCGGCGATCGCCGTTGGTTTGCGATGCTAGGTTGACGGTTATAAACGCTCTTTAGCCTACGTCATGCAATTGAGATGATTTAGCGTCTTGCGTAGCAGAGCTGACGATCCGGCTACTCTGCATAGCGGCGACAGTGCTCAAGATACGCTGTTTCATGCCGAGCAATGAGAGAGAGGACGCTTGACCAGAGCCACGAAGGTGCATTGAGCGACTTGCTTCTGCCGCGGCCCAGTTCCGTTCGCCAGCTCCTGCGAGTGAGAGGGTCCATCTGGCGCGCATGCGCACGTCCGACGACCGCTGCCAGGTAACGTCCGACATGAACCGCGTCGGGCGGCTTGAGACTCTCAATGTCGAGCTTTAGGTCCTGAGGCAACAACTCTCGTACAAAGACGTCTCGACGCAGCAGTGAGGCCGCAATCATTCGGCCACCCAGAAATGGTGACAACCTGCCGGCGCCCTCCACAACGCGCTCCGCGTCGTTGTGCGGCAACTTTGCCCCTTTGCTACGAGGCGCGACCGGCTTTGCCGCTTGCTTAACGTCCAGCAAGCAGAAACTGCTATCGTCCGCGCCATCGATTCCCAACAATACGGCGCTCCGAAACAGGCCCAGCGAACTGCAGCCCTTCCTCCAGTACGCTGCGTCAAGCAAGGCGATGTCGGAATTGCGTTCTCGCGACCGCAAAAGCGTCGCGAGCCGAGCGACTTCCTCCGATGAAATCAGAGTGCGAAGCGCGCCCTCTTCTCTTCGCGACAGATCCCAGAAGGATCGACCACGCGGAATATCTGGCTTGGCGTCCCTAATCGATCGTTTGGCCAGCTTCTTCCATGAACCGGCGACAGCGGCTTTCATCGCCAACCGCATTGCTGGAGGTCGCTCTTTCAGACGCGACTTTCCAGATAATGCGTCGCGATATCCGTCGACCATCTGCTCGATCATCTTCTCCGTCACGATGCCCGGGAGGTCCGATCCGCGTGCGGCCATTGCCAAAGAAAGCGCCAACCGGATCAGATCATAGGCGGGATTGCTGATGACCGTTTGGTCGAGGTCCCGAATCTCGATCTCGACATCGTCGTCGGCGTTCGCAAGCGGGCCGAGGTTGCCGCTATGGCAATCCCCACAAATCCAAACCGCCGGACCGGATGGAATCCGCTCATTCTGCTCGGACAGAAGCTCGTAGAAAAGGGCGACACTTCCGCGAACGAAGGCATGTGGCGAGCGCGCCATTTTGTGTAGCCGGCGTTTCTCGAGGATTCTGCATCGACGGCCAAGCGATGGATTTTCATCGGGCTTGCGGGCCATGGTCCAAGTGGGGCCTCCTGACAATTCAACGCTGTCAAAGAAGATCGTTCCAAAGTCGATCGGCTAGGGAACATTTCGTCCCAGGCTGGCTTTACACGAGCGATTGGGCGGGCGTCGTGGCTTGCGAACGAGTGCCAGCCGCCCGATTTGCGCGAGATAGAGCAGGATTATGCTGGAATTCTTCACCCCCGGTTCGCCCGCGCTCTTCGTGCTGCTCATATTGTGCCTCGCCCTTGTCCTGTTCTTCGAGTTTTCAAACGGCTTTCACGACACGGCGAATGCTGTTGCCACCGTCATCTACACTCATTCCCTGAAAGCGACCCAGGCCGTCTTATGGTCGGGCGTGATGAACTTTATCGGCGTGCTAGTCGGTGGAATTGCCGTCGCCTATGCGTTGGTCGAGATCATTCCACCTGATGTCTTGACGCCGCCAGATGGTGCGCTGGCTGTAGGCATGTTGGTGGCGCTGACGCTTGCCGCATTGACCTGGAATGTCGGGACCTGGTGGCTGGGCATTCCCAACTCGAGCTCCCATGCTTTGGTTGGAGCATTGATCGGCATTGCCCTGGAGTACGGATTCGTTCAAGGACACAGCTTTACAGGCGCAGTGAACTGGCACCAAGTTGGCGGCGTTCTGAGCGCCCTATTGATATCGCCGCTACTCGGGTTCGGATTCTCATTCACCTTGTATCGTGTGATTTGCCGGCTCATACCGAATCGCGAGCTTTATCAGGCGCCGATCGACGGAAATCGGCCGACCTGGTGGCTGCGGGGGTTGCTTGTAGTGACGAGCACGGGCGTATCGTTTGCTCACGGGACGAACGATGGCCAGAAGAGCATCGGGTTCATCATGCTGGCGATCATCGGCCTGATGCCGCAATCATACGCGCTGAATGAATATGTCTCCGGCGAACAACTCGCCCAATCGCTGCAGATTCTTCCGCAAAGTATAGCGCTGTTTCAGCAGGTCGGCGATCAACAGAGAGAAGCTGCCATCAATAGTGCGCAAAAGCTTCGTGGAAGCCTAACAGATGTGCGTTCGATCGGCGCCATTCCGTCGAACGAGCGAGCTCCTCTGCGGCATCAGTTCAACGTCGTCATTGCAGAGCTGAGTGCAATCGCACAGAAGAAGTCGGTGACGGATGCACAGCGACATCAAGCGAAAACCTATCTCGATAGTTTGACCTTAGCTGTACAGTATGCACCTTGGTGGGTCCGTATCCTGAGTGCACTGTGCCTCGGCGCCGGCACGATGATCGGCTACAAGCGCATCGTTAAGACACTAGGGGAAGGCATCGGGAGGGTAAGGATGAGCCCCATGCAAGGTGGAACAGCTGAAGCAGTGGCATCGATCCTGATCGCGTCCGCCGGTTTCACAGGTCTACCGGTGAGCACGACCCATGTGGTGACTGCGGGAATCGCCGGGGCAATGGTCGGCTCGGGTGCGGGGCTGCAACCGCCGGCACTCCAGCGGATAGCGATAGCCTGGATTTTGACGCTGCCCGGGACCATGGTGCTTTCAGCGTTTTTCTTCTACGCGCTTTCGTAGGCGATGGATAATGAGAGTACCTTGGGCGGGTCGCTGATTGCGTGGCTAACATTGGCTCGTCATCGGTCGTGAAGGAGTCCGGCCGCGTTTTGCATGTTGAGCCGTGCGTTGAGGCTGCCCGCCTCGCGGCTGATTGGGCAAGATGGCACGCGCGCCGCTAACGCGGACCTGACAAGGCCGCCTTACTCTCTCAGCGCCTTGCGGATGTCGTCCCTGTGCAGAATAAACAACGCCTGACTTGCGTAGAAGCTATCCAGTATCTTTCTAGCGTCCGTTACGTTTAGACCCTGGCTAGCCATTTTTCTAATCCGCTCCTCTTGTTGAGCGATGTGTCGTTCGCCTCGGACGACATGACTTTCAGCTAGCCCCAGATGGCGAAGCTGCATCTCGTGGTAGCGTGACTGAAGCGAGCCAGCCATGACGCCCTCCCAATGCAGGCGGCAGCGCGCTCGGTCTCTCAGCCGTCACCGCCTACGGGCAGAACCTTATCACGTTCTGATGCGCCCGGTTCGTTCTCCGAGATTTATTTCCGGGATCTAGGCCGAAGGTGAGGATGGCACAGAACGCGTGAAGCGCGGGCGTCATCCGACGACCAGGAACTAGTGCCCCGCCCGACCGATGACCCGATCAGGCATGTGATGAAAACCAGCTGGACCACGTACGTGGTATCTCAGTTTGAATACCGGCCCTCGGTCTGCTTGAGGGCCTCAGGTACTCACCGTAGTCATCGGTGAAGGGCGACCAACGTTTTGGGCACCGTGAGGCTTCGGGTGGGTTCCAGGTGCCGCGCTGCGGGCTGTCGCCGCTCAGCTGCGACAGCCTTGCTGCGGACACGAGCATGTGGTTAGTCAGAGGCCATGAAATCCTTTCCGAAGCAGTTGATCGACGGTTACCTTGCCTTCGCGACCGAGCGGCTGCCGACTGAACAGTCGCGCTACCGGGATCTGTCGGAGCGCGGCCAGTCTCCCGAGACCATGGTGATCGGCTGCTGCGATTCTCGCGTCTCTCCGGAGGTGATCTTCGACGTCGGTCCCGGCGAGTTGTTCGTGGTCCGCAACATCGCCAATCTGGTTCCGGTCTACCAGCCCGACGCCAACGCCCACGGCGTCTCGGCCGCGCTGGAATATGCCGTAACGGTGCTGAAGGTGAAGAACATCGTGGTGCTGGGCCATGCCCAGTGCGGCGGCATTCGCGCCTTCGTCGACAAGATCAAGCCGCTCACGCCGGGCGACTTCATCGGCAAATGGATGCAGATGTTCATCAAGCCGGGCGAGGTGGTCGAGCAGCGCGCGCATGAGAGCATGCAGGATTTCGTCACCCGCATCGAGAAGGCTGCGGTGTTCCGCTCGCTGGAGAACCTGATGACCTTTCCGTTCGTCCGCGAGCGGGTCGAGAGCGGCGAGATGCTGCTGCACGGTGCTTATTTCGGCGTTGCCGAAGGCTCGCTATTCGTGCTCGACCGGATCGCAAAGGAGTTCATCAGCGTCGGCGATGGCCTCAAAGACTGCTAGGAGGAATCTACGCGCATCGCCGACACGGCTGGACTTCAGAGCGCTTAGCGGCTGCTGCCTCGCGTCAACCTAAGCATGATGCAAGCGTTCATCTCCTCACTGTCCGCCGCTCCGTCCGAAGGGCGTGATACCTCGCGCTGGTCTGGGGTTTGATGAACAGAGCCGAGACGCTCGGGTGCTGTCTGCGGACCTCGTTTTCGATTGATATGACGCAACGCTCGATGTCGTCGGCGCGCTTGTCGTCCGCGAACTCGACGCTCAGCGCTGCGACGATCTCGGCCGGCGACAATTGCATAGTCATCAGCCCGTTGACTCGAAGGACGCCAGGTGACTGTCGCGCAATATCGAGGATGGACTGTGACAGTTCCGAATGAGCGGGCTCGCCGATCAGGAGGCTCTTGCTCTCCCTGGCGAGCCCGACCGACGCGACCCCGAGCAGAATTCCGATCAGGATCGAGCCAATGCCGTCCCAGACCGGCTGCGCCAGCAGCACTGCTGCGGCAGTCGCGGCAGCTGCAATCCCGATGCCGATCAGCGCAGCGCTGTCTTCGAGCAGCACCATGAAAGCGGGAGGGTCCTTGCTGCGGACGAAGGCCTCGTACCAGCCGAGCCGCGCGTCCGAACGAAAGCGGCGCAATGCAAAAAGCCAGGAAGCGCCCTCGAAAAGGAACGACAATCCGAGCACGACGAAGCTGACCGTGGGATCCTCAATCGGCTGGGGCGCGGTGACGTGGAGAGCGCCCTGATACAGCGATACGCCGGCGCCGAGCGCGAATATCAGCAGCGCAACGATGAAGCTCCAGAAATACAACTCGCGCCCATAGCCGAGCGGATGAGATTCGTCGGGCGGGCGGCTCGCGCGATGGTAGCCATAGAGCAACAGCACCTCATTGGTCGTGTCGACCAGTGAGTGTACAGCCTCGCTCAGCATCGCCGAGCTTCCGGTCCAGGCTGCGGCGCCCATCTTGGTGGCCGCGACGAGAACGTTACCGGCAAGTGCGGCATAAACGATGGTCTTCGATGATCGTTCTGCGGTCATATCTCCCGTCATTTTGGCTCGGATAGGCAAGAGCGGCGCCGACGGCGTCGTCGAGCAGTGCGTTGCGGCCGAGCTCCACATATTCAGCATCTGCTGTTGAAATTCGCCGTCTCCATCGAACTCGCGGCGCGAGCCTACGTATTGCTGTATGGCGGCGACGACGAAGGCATCGCGCTGATGCTGAAGGTGCGAGCGCGGGATCGACGAATTGACTCGTGTAGCAACACTCGAAAGCCTCACACAGCAGCTCAACCGGCATGATTTTGCGAACGTCCGGTTCCTACCGTACTGCCTCCTGGATTGCCGTATTCTGATCAATCGAGCTGCTTGCATCCAGTTCCTAACCGAGGCAACCGGCGCCTGGTGGACCGACGTCGATCAGCACCGAGATAGGAACTCGTGCCGGATTGAAGCGTCAGCCAACATGGCACAGTCTCTCAAAATCCGATTTCACCAATTCGGCGGCAACGATGCGCTTCGCGTCGACTGCGTCGAGCAATCAGCTCCCGATGCACGCCAGATCCTGGTCACCGTCCGGGCAGCAAGTGTCAACCCCGTCGATTTCAAGATCAGGTCTGGCAGATATCCGTCCGTCAAGGAGGATCGCCTCCCCTACACGCCAGGGCGGGACGTCGATGGCATCGTCGACAGCTGCGGCGCCCAGGTTACGAAATTTCGCCCCGGTGACGAAGTCTTTGGAATGGTCCCGGTGTTTGGCGGCGGTTACGCCGAACAGGTTGTCCTGGACGAACGAGCGGTGGCTTACAAACCTCGTGGGCTCGACCATCTCCATTCCGCCGCTATTCCACTCGCGGGCCAAACCGCCCATCAGGGGCTATTTCGGTACGGGAAGCTAAAGGCCGGAGAATCCATCCTGATCATGGCGGATCCGGCGGTGTCGGCCATTTCGCGATTCAATTTGCCAAGGCGAACGGGGCTCGCGTGCTGACGACCGTTTCAACGGAGCACGTCGATTTCGCGCGCTCGCTCGGAGCCGACAAGGTGATCGATTATAAGACGCAGCGCTTCGAAGAAATAGCGAAGGATCTCGATATGGTCTTCGACCTGATCGACGGAGAGACGCGCGAGCGGTCCTGGCCGCTTCTCAAAAGGGGAGGACGCCTGGTATCGACTTTGACCGAACCTTCACAGGATCAGGCCAAGGCTCACGGCGTGACGGCAATGCGTTACACCGTCGAGCCTGATGGCGACGAGCTCGCTGCTATCGGGGAACTGGCCGACAGCGGCAAGCTGAAGCCGCACATTCAGGCCACCTTCCCGCTTGAACTGGCAAGCCAGGCCCTGGAAACTCTGGAACGAGGTCACACGGCCGGCACGATCGTGCTGACGTGCGGCTGACGAGGGCGTGCCATGAACAATCCCGACCGAAGATATCTGCTGGCCGCCGCCGCGGTGCTCGGTGCCACGGCAGCAGCCTCAGCGCAGCAGCGCAATGAACCCGTGGTCGGCAACAAAGGCGCGCCGATCATCGGGCCGCGCAATCCAGAGCGCGCGCTGCAGAACCCGAACATTTTGCAACCGCCGCCCACCGACCATGGCTCAATGCCGAACTTAGCTTTTCTTTCGCTGACGCGCACGTGAAGATCCGCGAAGGCGGCTGGTCGCGCGAGGTCACTCAGCGGGAATTGAAGGTCGCGACCACGATGGCCGGGGTCAACATGCGCCTGACGTCGGGAGGCGTCCGCGAGCTGCACTGGCACAAGCAGGCCGAGTGGGCCTTTATGCTGGCTGGGCGAGCACGCGTCACGGCAGTTGATAACGACGGCCACAATTTCATCGCCGACGTCGCGGCTGGCGATCTCTGGTACTTCCCGTCCGGCATTCCGCACTCGATCCAGGGACTGCCGGATGAGGGTTGCGAATTCCTGCTGGCGTTCCCCGACGGCGAATTCTCCGAGGACAGTACCTTTGCAATCACGGATCTCTTCGCTCACAATGATCCCGAGGTGCTGGCCAAAACCCTCGCTATCGACAGGAAGGCGCTCGACCACATTCCCAAGCAGGAGCGCTTCATTTTCCAGGCAGAGCTACCGCCGCCCCTGCAGGATGACGCAGCGCGCGATCCCATCGGCGCGGTGCCGCTCGACATGGTGTTCCACCTCACTCAGCAGCCACCGACCCGATCACCTGGCGGGACTGTCCGCATTGCCGACGCCCGCAACTTCCCGATCTCGACCGACGTGGCCGCGGCACTCGTCGAGGTCAATCCAGGCCATATGCGTGAACTGCATTGGCATCCGAACGCCGATGAATGGCAATATTACATCTCAGGTCAGGCACGGATGACCGTGTTCGCCGCCGAAGCCAGGGCGCGGACGTTCGATTATCGCGCAGGCGACGTCGGTTACGTCCCGATGTCGAAGAGCCACTTCATCGAAAACACCGGCAGCGAGCCGCTGCGTTTCCTTGAACTGTTCAAGGCGCCCCGCTTTGTAGACGTTTCGCTCGCGCAATGGATGTCATTGACCCCGTCCGAGCTCGTCGCGGCACATCTGAACATCGATCGGGCCGTGATCGAGACATTGCGCAGGGACAAGCAGCCGGTCGTCTAGTATCCCGAATCCGACGTTCGCATCATTTGCCGCGGTTCGGAACGAACTTCGGATAAGGACACTAGCAAACCTATGATTCTAGTGTGCTTTATGAATGCGAAGTTCGTGAAAGCGGTCGCCGCGCGAAATCGCACGAACTTCCCATTCAGCACACTAGCAGGCGCAGGATCCAGATCCGCTCGCGCGGAGCCGTTGGGTCGCTTCGCCACACGAACCATCGCAATCCCGACCGAGGTCGACAATTGCGCTGCTGAGGAACGGCGCGCGGTTCAATGCGTCTCTTTCTGCAGAGGTGGCTCATGTCCCATTGGCGCTTCTTTGCGATGATCGCGGCCTCGACCGCTCTTCCTACCATGAGCGTGGCGCCCTGCCTCCACCTGCACGGACTGACGAGAGCACCGGCATCGAAACCACCAAAATTCCCCGCTGATTGTCACCGATTCAATGCCGGGCGATGAGTATCAGATGGCTGATCCAACCGAAGCCCCGGTTCACCCGGCAAGGAATTCAGTCACCTGCTCCGAACACCGATCGCACCGTCATCACGAAAATCCCGGACAGCACAGAAGAAATTGCGAACGCCGTCCAATCCGGTCGCGCGGTCCCGGCAACAATGCTCTCAAGCAACGCTTGCGGCCACCTCAGCATTCATCCCCCGGAAGCCGCATAAGATAGGCCAATCCGAAGCTCGCGAGTTCTTCGGCGTCACCGTCGCGCGTCTCCCAGCCTCCATGCAAATGACGCTCGAGGAGGCATCGGCGACGATCCGCGTCATCGATTCCGGAGTGGGTGGCGCGGAAAACGTGCCAGGCGGTATCGACCGCTGTCCGCAGTGTCACAGCATCCGCCATTCACAAAGCTCCGAGCGCAAGTCCTCCTGCCTCGGCAACTCGGCATCGCGGCAGAAGTTGCTAGTCTTTTTCCCGATCTGGATCGCGCCAGCCGCCGTTGGCTCGCGGAGTACCGCCCTGGCAAAACTCAGCGCCTATCGGGATGGGCAACCTTCCGAGAAATGGCCCTGCTTCGCTCGGCGTGGTAGACGTCCTGCAACGGATGCACGAAGGGGTCGTTCAGCGAGCTTCGGTTCGCTGCTGCTCAACAATGCGTCGCCCGGCCTCGGCAACATACCTCTCAGCCGGCTATAGATGATGGCGCTGCGTCTCGTGGTTGTACGATGAAGTTGGCTCGCCATGGCGAAGAGCTCCATCCTTTGTAGGCGGGAGCGTTCGGTCTGTCGGCCGCCGAGACCTTCGGCCAGAACCCTGCTCGGCGATGGCCGGACGATGCGCCGCGAGACCGTGGGTTGCTGGAAGGAACTCGTTTCACCTCCGGCGAGCCATGGGCGACACCTGCGTAGCAATACCG
This sequence comes from Bradyrhizobium sp. USDA 4461, assembly GCF_054055655.1. Taxonomy (NCBI): domain Bacteria; kingdom Pseudomonadati; phylum Pseudomonadota; class Alphaproteobacteria; order Hyphomicrobiales; family Nitrobacteraceae; genus Bradyrhizobium; species Bradyrhizobium sp. USDA 4461. The sequence continues at coordinate 4,684,726 of NZ_JBSRXM010000001.1, read as the reverse complement.
ACAACAACGAGCGATCGCGATCCGGCCATGCATCTATCTTTGGCCTCCCATAGGAACGAACGCTGCGGCACCGCCGTTCGGACCCGATCCCCGCTCAGGAAGTTGAGGTTCTCAATGTATCACCACGTCAAAAAGCTGATGTTCACCGTTCGCGTCGACGAGCCCGACCCCCGCTTTGGCAACATGCTCCTCGAGCAGTTCGGCGGCGCAAACGGCGAACTCGCAGCAGCCATGCAATATTCCATTCAGGGTCTGAACTGCGAGGACCCGGACCGCAAGGACCTCCTGATGGACATTGGCACGGAGGAGCTCAGCCATCTGGAAGTGGTCGGCACGCTTGCCCGCATGCACCTCAAGCCCTCGAAATTCGACCGCCAGGCGGCCGAGGCGGATCCGCTGATCGCGATCGCGGGCGGCGGTGGGGTCAACCTGTTCAATTCACAAGGCAATGCCTGGACCGCCGACTATCTCAAGATCACCGGCGAACTGGACGTCGATCTGCGCAACAACATCGCCGCCGAGGCGCGCGCCAAGATCGACTATGAGCGGCTGATCAATTTCACCGACGATGCCGGCACCAAGGACGCATTGCAGTTTCTGATGACCCGCGAGATCACCCACATGAAGGCCTTCTCGCTGGCCCTGGAAAGCTTGAGCAAGCCGCCTTTCAGCATCGGCCGCATCGCGCCGACGCCCGGTCTGGTCAATCAGTACTTCAACGATTCGACCGGTACGGGCGACCATGGCGAGATCGACACTCGGGGGCCGTGGAACGAGGGGGGCGACTGGGTATTCACGGAGTCCCCGGCCATCCAGGCTGGCGAACCGGGTCCCGCCAGCTCCGTCGTCACGGAGAGCTCGCCGCCGGCCGATGAGGCTGGTCTCGGCGACCTCCTGATCGACGAACTTCGCGACATTCTCCACGCCGAAAAGCAATTGACGAAAGCGCTCCCAAAAATGGCGCAGGCAGCCCGCTACGACCAGCTGCGCGAGCTGTTCGAGCAGCACCTCGCCGAGACCGAAGCTCAGATCGAGCGCATCAACGAGTGCTTTGAGCTTCTCGGCAAGTCGGCCCGCCCCAAGCCGTGCAAGGGCATGATGGGCTTGATCGAAGAAGGAGAGGAAATCATTGGCGAAGGCGAAAAGAAGGAAAATGCCGCTGCCGACCTTGCGCTGATCGGCGCCGCGCAACGCGTCGAGCACTATGAGATGGCAGGCTATACCACAGCGCGCAATCTCGCCCAGCAACTTCGCCATAGCGCTATCGTCAGCCTCCTGTCCAAGTCACTGGCAGAGGAAGAAAACGCCGATCAGTTGCTGAATCAGGTGGCACGTTCGCTGATGTCGGTCGCGAAGATGCCCGCGGCGGTCGAGCCGGCGGAATAAGCCGGCACGCTGGTTTTTGCTCACGAGAGTACTGCGGCCGGGAGTCCGAGGAGCCCGGCCGAGGGATACTGAGGGAAGGGAGATCGCACGATGCTCGAAGGGCTGCGGGTGATGACCGAGCCGGGCGCGATCATCGCGACCTTGCTCGTGCTGCTGCTGTTGGCTGCGGCAGATGTCGCGATCGTCATCGCGACCAAGGGCTGGCCGGTGTGACGATCGGCATGCGCCGCGCCTGACATAGGAACCTTTGTAGCAGCCGGCGGTTCGCCCGGGCAACCATGCTCAATGAGTGCCCATGCCTGCCTGCCTGGGTCCGATCCGGCCTTCTCCTCTCCGTCGCGTTGCCGCTCGTTGCTTGTGCCGGCTCGCAGTCGGCACTTGACCCGCAAGCTCTCCAATCCGAGCAAATCCGTCACACATTCATCATCTTTCTTGCGGTGTCCGGGGCAGTCTGGAGTTGCGTCATTGCTGCTCTCGGGGTCGGCCTGCTGCGCCGAAATCGCATCATAGACGCGCCGCTCGAACTCCGCTTTTCCTTTGAGATGGGTGCCGGGCGCATCATTCTGGGGCTCGGCATTGCCACCACATTGATCGTGCTCGTCCTGTCTTTCGTAAGCTATGCCGGCCAACGCACCCTGTTTGCCACGAACCAGGAAGCCCTGAAGCTCAGGATTGTCGCTCATCAATGGTGGTGGGAGGTTCATTACGAGGCAGACAGCCCACACAACAGCTTCGCCACGGCAAACGAGATCCGCATTCCGGTCGGCAAGCCAGTCAAGGTGGAGCTCGAGTCGGCGGACGTCATCCACAGCTTCTGGGTGCCGAGCCTCACCGGCAAGATGGACCTGATCACTGGACAAACCAACGAAATCCAGTTTACGGCGAGAAATCCCGGCACCTATCGCGGCCAATGCGCGGAATTCTGCGGCTTGCAACACGCCCATATGGCGTTCGCGGCAATCGCGCTCCGGCCCGATGAATTCGAGCGTTGGCGCGAGCACGAGAACCAGAGCGCAACCAGCCCGACCGACACGCTAGCCAAGCAGGGAGAAGAGCTGTTTCGCGGCCGCGGATGCGCGTTGTGCCATGCCGTTCGCGGCACCCTGGCAGGCGGCCAATTGGGTCCTGACCTCACCCACGTGGGGAGCCGAACGACGATAGCGGCGGGCACGCTGCCGCAAACGCCGGCGGCGCTGGGAGCCTGGATTGCCGACCCGCAGCACATCAAGCCCGGCAATCTGATGCCGAGGATGCCGCTGCAATCGGGAGAACTGATCGCGATCATTCAGTATCTGGAGCAGCTCAAATGAGCATGGCCGTCGAGCAAAGAGAGCTGCGGGACGATGCCCTCCACGGGCTGCAACTTGCAACGCGACTGGAGCGCATCTGGCGGACGCCATCGGGACCGATCGGCGCGCTCATGTCGGTTGATCACAAGATTATCGGACGACGCTACATCGTGACGGCATTCGCCTTCCTGGTTCTCGGCGGACTCCTCGCGATCTTGATGCGTATTCAGCTGGCGGCTGCCGAGCAGCGTCTGCTTTCGCCGGACCTGTACAATCAGGTCTTCACGATGCACGGCTCGACGATGATGTTCCTGTTCGCCGTGCCGGTCATGGAAGCCTTCGCGGTTTACCTGGTGCCGCTCATGGTGGGCACGCGTAATATTGCTTTCCCGCGCCTCAACGCCTTCAGCTACTGGATGTTCTTGTTCGGCGGCTGTTTCCTCTGGATCTCCTTTGCATTCAACGTCGGTCCTGACGTCGGCTGGTTTGCCTACACGCCGCTTTCCAGTCTGCAGTTCACGCCAACCAAGCGCGCCGACGTATGGGCCCAGATGATCACCTTCACGGAAGTGGCAGCGCTCGCGGTTGCCGTCGAGATCATCGTCACCGTCTTCAAGCAGCGCGCCCCCGGAATGACGCTTGACCGCATCCCGCTCTTTGTCTGGGCGATGCTGGTTACGGCCTTCCTCGTAATGTTTGCGATGCCGTCGATCATGGTCGCATCCACCTCGCTCATCCTCGATCGGCTGGTCGGCACTCGCTTCTACGATCCTTCGTCAGGAGGCAATGTGCTGTTGTGGCAGCATTTGTTCTGGTTCTTCGGGCATCCGGAGGTCTATATCATCTTCATTCCGGCAACCGGCATGGTGTCGATGATCCTCGCCACCTTCGCGCGCCGGCCCGTGATCGGCTATCCCGCGATCGTTCTCTCGCTGATCGCGACGGGATTTCTGTCGTTCGGACTTTGGGTTCACCACATGTTCGTGACCGGGCTGCCCCAGCTCGGGGCCGGCCTGTTCACCGCGTCAAGCATGTTGATCGCCGTGCCGAGCGGCCTGCAGATATTCTGCTGGATCGCTACATTATGGGACGGCCGCCCGGTGTATCGGACGCCACTGCTGTTCGTGCTCGCGTTCATCGCGATCTTCGTGATTGGCGGACTCTCCGGCATCATGGTGGCGTCGGTACCGATCGATACCCAGGTGCACGACACTTATTTCGTCGTCGCCCACTTCCATTATGTCCTGATCGGCGGCGCCGTCTTCCCGCTCATTGGGGCTGTCTACTACTGGTTTCCGAAGATCTGCGGCCGGATGTTGAGCGAGCGGCTCGGCCGCTGGAACTTCTGGCTTGCCTTCTTTGGCTTCAATATCGCGTTTTTCCCAATGCATATTCTCGGCCTGATGGGGATGCCCCGTCGGGTCTACACCTACACGCCCGAAATGGGCTGGGATCGGCTGAATTTGCTGTCGAGCATCGGCGCCGCGATCTTCGCGCTCAGCTTTGCGGTGCTGCTCGCGAATGCGATCTACAGTCTCCGCAGGGGAATGCCGGCCAGCGACAACCCCTGGGATGCATCCACTCTGGAGTGGGCGACGGCATCTCCCCCGCCACCGCAGAACTTCGACCGTATTCCTGTCGTGACCCATCGCGATCCACTATGGGCCGACCCCGACACGTTGCCGGTCATCGCAGGCCTCAGCATGGAACGCCGCGAGGTGCTGCTGACGTCGCTCGCCGAGGCCGAGCCGCAAATACGTGAGGCGTCGCCGGAACCCAGCATTTGGCCGCTGCTCACCGCGATCGCGACGACGATTTTCTTCATCGGCTCGATCTTCACGCCGTGGGCCGTGTTGTGGGGAACGCCGCCGATGGCGATCGCCTTGATCGGCTGGTTCTGGCCGACCGGCAGCAAAGAGGACGAGGAATGAAGCAGATCGTCATCCGCAACGTCGGAGAACTGCCGACCTTTGGCTTCGGCCCGCAAAGCGGACCGTGGTGGGGCGCGATGAGCTTCATGGCGCTGGAAGGCATGGGCTTCGCCATTGCGATCGGCACCTATCTCTATCTCTATGCCGTCAACCCGAGTTGGCCGATCGGCGCTTCGCCGCCCGATCTCTGGCCCGGAACGGCGGAAACCATCGTCTTCCTGCTCAGCATCATCCCCAACCAGTATACCCATCGGGTCGCGCACCAGCAGGATCTCCAAAAAGTGCGCGTCTGGCTCGTCGTCATGTCGCTGATCGGCATCCTGCTCTTGATCCTGCGTGGCTTTGAGTTCGCCCACCTCAATACCCGCTGGGACAACTCCGCGTATGGCTCGGTGGTCTGGCTGATCCTGGGCCTGCACACCACGCATCTTGCGACCGACCTCGGCGATACGATCGTGCTCGCCGTCCTGATGTTCACGGCCCACGCCAAGCCACGCCGCTTCAGTGACGTGACCGACAACGTGTTCTACTGGAACTTTGTCGTGATCGCATGGCTGCCGCTCTATGTGTTGCTCGATTGGGTGCCACGGCTATGACCGACAATGAAGCCAATGCCAGATTGCTCTATTGGGCAGGCGTAGCGCTCGGGCCCATCGCCTGGGCCGCCAATCTGCAGGCCGTCTACGCCCTCGCCCATCTCGCATGCGAGAAGGCGAAGTGGGGCGGCATCGCCTTGAGCACGTTTCTGGTGCTCGCATCGCTGGCCGGCACCGTGATCTCGGCTCGCGCGGTGCGTCGCGGTGCCGGGACCGAATGGAGCGACGCCGCAGGCGGTGGTCCCAGAGCATTCATGGCCTGGCTCGGGGTGGGTACCGGCGTGCTGTTCGCGCTCGTCATCACCGATCAGCTTCTTGCCGCGCTCATGATCAGTCCATGTTTACGTTGAGCCTCTTGCTGCTTCCAGCGCTGCTGCCATCGTCTGCTTCGGCGCATGGACTGTCAGACGTATCGGACCCGACGGCGCTGTGGAGCTACGATCCTTGGTTGCTGGTCCCGCTCTATCTTGCGGGTATTGCATACTACGTCGGAACACAGCGGCTGTGGCGGAGCGCCGGCGGCGGACGCGGCGTTACATACCGGCGGGTGACAGCATTCTGGACCGGATGGCTGGTCGTGGCGCTTGCCTTGACCTCTCCGCTTCACTGGCTCGGCGAGCGGCTGTTCACGGCGCACATGATCGAGCATGAGCTCCTGATGCTGGTTGCCGCTCCGCTGATCGCCTATGCACGGACCAACGGCCCGCTGCTGTGGAGCTTGACGCCCTCGCTTCGGCGCGCCGGCCGCCTGCTGAGCACAGCTCCGTTGGCGACGATGTGGGCGTTTCTCGGTCACCCGGTCAGCGCAACCGCGCTGCACGGGCTGGCCTTGTGGATTTGGCACGCGCCACCGCTCTATACGCTTGCGCTTGAGAATATCGCGATCCATCGCCTCCAGCACCTCAGCTTCTTTGCCACGGCGCTGCTGTTCTGGTCGGTGCTGCTTTATGGACGCGGGAGAGGGCGCAGCGAGCGGATGCGTGACGGCATCGGCATCGGCTGTCTCTTCGTGACGGTTCTGCATTCCGGCGTGCTCGGCGCGTTGCTGACCTTATCGACGCGTGTCTGGGTGCCGACCCAGGGCGCGCTCGCCGGCGATTTCGGCCTGTCTCCGCTCGAGGATCAGCAACTGGCTGGAATCCTGATGTGGGTCCCGATGGGCATTCTCTATACCGGCGCGGCCCTGCTGTTCGCCTATCGCTGGCTGACCGTGCTCCAACCGGCGAGCGTCTCCGGCACGCTGCGCGATGCGCCCCGGCGGTTAGGAACGCGGCCTGCCGACGAGCGTTCGCAGGTGATCCCTACAACGTCTTCTCTCGTGGAGGATACGTGAACAAGCTTTGGACGGGGGCAGTAGCCTTATCAGTTGCCGGTCTCCTGCTCTCGAAACAGTCTGTTGCGCAAGATCCCTCCCAGGGTGCCGGCGCATCCTGTCCGGTCGATCACGACCACCTGGCCGATATCCTGAAGAAAAGCGTCAAGCCCTCGGGCGGGCCGAGCAATGGCGGGCTCGACAATCATGAATGGGCCGCGGTGGTCAACCGGCAGGGCGTTGTCTGCGCAGTTGCATTCAGCGGCAACAAGGCCGACGATCAATGGCCGGGCAGCCGCGCCATCGCCGCGGAGAAGGCCAACACCGCGAACGCGTTCAGCCTGAAGGACAAGGCGATGGCGACCGCGAATCTCTACACCGGAGCACAACCCGGCGGCTTTCTATTCGGTGCGGCGTCGAGTAATCCGCCAATTCCGGATACGATCTATGCGGGCCAGAGCCAGGATTTCGGGACGCAGCATGATCCGATGATCGGCAAGCCGATCGGCGGTGTCATCGTCTTCGGCGGCGGATTGCCGCTCTACGACGGCAACGGCATCGGGGGCGCGCTCGGCGTCAGCGGAGACAGTTCGTGTGCAGACCATAACGTCGCCTGGCGCGTGCGCCACCTGCTCGACCTCGATCATGTGCCTGCCGGCGTCAGTCCCAACATGAAGGACGCGATCATCTACGATATCGGACCGGACGGCAAAAGCCCCTCGGGCTTCGGTCATCCGAAGTGCAACGGCAAGGAAGACCAGATTGCGGTCGATCTCGGCGCGGGCGTGTCAGGAAACGTCGTGCGTTGAGCCACCCAAGCCATTTTTGGAACCAAGCCAAGGCGCAACGTTTGTACGTCGGTGACCGGAAATGCAACGCGGCACCCGGCCTCCATCGCCGTGGAGACTTTCACCTATGTTAAACACGAACGGTCGCCGCGCCTTGGTCGCAACGGCGAGCATGGTCTGCGCTGCCTGGACCTCATTTGCTTTCGCGCAAAGCGACCTGCAGAACCGAATGAGGGATCCCGGACAATGGCCGATGGCGGCGCGCGATTACGCCAACACGCGCTATAGCGGTCTCGATCAGATCAATGCGGGCAACGCATCGCGCCTGCAGCTCGCCTGGACTTTCTCGGTGGGAGCTGACCGCGGTCAGGAGGCGGCTCCGCTTGTCGTCGACAATACGATGTATGTGGTGGGTCCCTACGCAGGCCCTTATCCCAATCGCGTCTTCGCGCTGGATGCCACCACCGGAGAGCTGAAGTGGTCCTATGCCCCGAAGCCAGAGCCGGCGGCGGCCGGCGTTGCCTGCTGCGATGTGGTCAACCGCGGCCTCGCCTACGACAATGACAAGGTTTTCCTCAACACGCTCGACAACCATACCGTGGCCATCGATGCCAAGACGGGCAAGGAACTCTGGCATACGAAGCTCGGCGAAATCAACAAGGGCGAGACCATCACGATGGCGCCGATCGTCGCCAAGGGGAAGATCCTGGTCGGCAACAGCGGCGGCGAAATGGGTGTGCGTGGCTGGCTCACTGCGCTCGACGAGAGCACAGGCGCGATCTTCTGGCGCGCCTACTCCACCGGCCCGGACAAGGACGTGCTGATCGGCGACGACTTCAAGCCATTCTACGCCAATCTCAAGGACAAGGACCTTGGCGTGAAGAGCTGGCCGGCGGACCGCTGGCAGGTCGGCGGCGGCACCGTGTGGGGCTGGGTCTCCTACGACCCGGAGCTCAACCTCGTCTACTACGGAACCGCCAACCCGAGCCCCTGGAATGCCAATCAGCGCAGCGGCGACAATCTCTGGAGCAGCACGATCTTCGCGCGCGATGCGGACACCGGGCACGCCAAATGGGCCTATCAACTCAATCCCCATGACCTGTTCGATCACGACGAGATCAACGAGAACGTCTTGGTCGACCTCGCTATCAATGGGCAGACGCGCAAGGTGCTGATTCACCCCGGCCGCAACGGCTACATGTATGTCATCGACCGCAGCACGGGTGAGGTGATTTCCGCCGACGCCTATGAGCTCATCAACGCCTACAAGGGCGTCGACCTCAAGTCGGGACGGATCATACCGAACGAAGACAAGACGCCGCTGCTCGGCAAGACCATTGAGGATATCTGCCCGGCGTCGCCGGGCGCCAAGGATTGGCAGCCCACCGCCTGGTCGCCTCGAACCAAGCTGCTCTACGTTCCGCATCAACATCTCTGCATGAACTTCAAGGCGTCCCAGGTCGGCTACATCGCCGGCACGCCTTATGTCGGTGCCGACGTCGACATGTATGCCGGGCCCGGCGGCTATCGCGGCGAGTTCATGGCCTGGGACCCCGTTGCACGGAAGAAGGTCTGGGAGATTCACGAGCGTCTCCCGGTGTGGAGCGGCGCGCTCGTCACGGCCGGCGACGTCGCCTTCTACGGCACCATGGATCGGCTCTTCAAAGCTGTGGACGCGAAGGACGGTCACCTGCTTTGGCAGTTCCGCGCCGGCTCCGGCTTCATCGGCCAGCCCATCTCTTACCGCGGCTCCGATGGGCAGCAGTATATCGCGATCCTGTCCGGTGTCGGCGGCTGGCCCGGGGTGGTCGCGAACGCAGAGGTCGATGCCCGGGTGCGCAACAGCGCGCTGGGCTTCACGGGAGCCACCCAGGATTTGCCGTTCTACACCGCAGGCGGCAGCGAATTGCTCGTGTTCAAGCTCGGCGGCACAAATGGTCAGGACAACGGTCATGCGCCGGCTCGTTGAGTGTGTTTGCACGATCCTGGCCGTTACGCTCGGCACTGCCGCCGCGGCTACGGAGCAGGCTGGCGAGCTTCGCGTGTGTGCCGATCCGAACAATATGCCGTTCTCCAATCGCGCGGAGCAGGGGTTCGAGAACAGGCTCGCCGCCATGATGGCCGAACAATTCGGGATGCGGCTCTCCTACACCTGGTGGGCGCAGCGCCGCGGCTTCATCCGTAATACGCTCAGGGCCGGAAAATGCGACGTCGTGATCGGCGTTCCGGACCGCTTCGAAATGGCGGAGACGACGAAGCCGTATTACCGCTCGACCTACGTCTTCGTGACGCGGCGGGACCGGCATCTCGATGTCGCATCGCTGCTCGATCCGAAACTGCATCAGTTGAGGATCGGGGTTCACTTGATTGGCGATGACGGAAACAATGCGCCTCCGGCCGAGGCACTCGGCGAACAGGGCATCGTCGACAATGTTCGCGGCTACTCGATCTACGGCGACTATCGCGACGCCGATCCACCCGCGCGCCTGATCGAGGCGGTCGAAAGCGGCGAGATCGATGTCGCCGCAGCGTGGGGGCCGCTCGGCGGCTACTTCGCCAAAGGATCGCCAGTCAGACTCATGGTCACCCCGGTCCGGGACGGCGAACGATTTGCGCCGCAGCAGTTCCAGTTTTCGATTTCGATGGGCGTACGCAAGGGCGATCATGCGCTGCGAGACCGCCTCAATGAATTCATCGACGGGCATCGGCCGGAGATCACCTCGCTGCTGCGCAGCTACGGCGTCCCCTTGGTCGAGACGCAAACCTCCGCCGGAGGCGGTTAGCTGATGCGGACGGTCCTCGCACTTGGCGGATTCCTGCTTTTCGCGAGCAGCCAAGCCGCGATCGGCCAGCAGAGCCTGCCGCAATCGCAGGAAGCGCAAACGCCCACGGTCTCTCCGCGCCCGGATTTCGGACAAAGCGTCGGCAACGGCCGGCCTGGCGTGTTCATGCAGGTGCCCGTCAGCCACCTCTTTCCGGGCGCTCAGCCAAGCAACCCGACGATCAAGAACCCGATGCAGGGTGATCCGAAGGCCGAGCAGCGCGGCATGACCTATTTCGTCAACTTCAACTGCGTCGGCTGCCACGCCGCAAATGGCGGCGGTGGCATGGGCCCGTCACTCAGCAACAACATCTTCACTTACGGCTCGCAACCGGAAAACATCTACCTTTCCATCTACCAGGGACGGCCGAACGGCATGCCTGCCTGGGGCGCCGTATTGCCGGACACGGTGATCTGGGATCTGGTCACCTATATCGGCAAGATCAGCAACGAACCGAGCCGCCATTGGGGCCGCACATTCTCCGCGGAACCGTTGTCACCCGAGATCGAGCAGGTTCCGACCGAGCAGGTCTCGACCAGCGATCCTTGGTCCAGCACCAAGAAATTCAGTTCGGGTCAAAAGCCGTGAGCGCGCGATGGCAGCCCCCAATGGGCGGCAGGATCGCAATGTCGGCGCGCCGCTTGCTCGTTGTGCTTTGCCTTGGATCAGCCTTGACCGCGTACGGAAACATTGCCGCGTGGGGTGCCGAAAATTTCAATGGCAGTTCGCGCCGCGGTGCAGATCTCGTGAAACGGTACGGATGCGGTGGCTGCCACGAAATTCCTGGAATCGCTAACGCCGACGGAAATGTCGGCCCCTCGCTTCGACGAATCGCCACCAGGACATATATCGCCGGATTCATCCAGAACTCGCCCGAGAACATGACGTTCTGGGTTCAGGATCCGCAAAGAATGCTGCCCGGCAACGCCATGCCGAGCTCGGGTATTTCGCAGGACGATGCGAGCGATATCGCCGCATTCCTCTACACGTTGCGATAACGGCCATGGGTCAGCCCAATCCTGCGCCAGCGGTGTGGCACGAACTGGTTGCTCGCCTCGCGCATATCGACCGCCGAATGGTCGTGGCGGAAAGCATGTTTGTTGGCGGTTGGGCATTGATGTGGGCTTCGTCGCTTAAACTTATTCCCTTCATCCTGCCGGAAATCTGGCTCGCACTGATCATCCTCGGCCTTCTCGGCGCGAAGCCGAAAAGACCGAAATAGGTCACCCACGTCGAGGACATTCTCGCGCGCTGATGACTTCAGCCACGCCGATCGTCGCTTTCGGGCAGCAACGGCATCGCTCTCATATGAAGGGTTTGCCGCCGGTGACCGCCACCGTCGTCCCCGACGTGTAGCTCGAAAGCGGATCGGCGAGCATGACGTACGCGGTTGCGAGCTCGGCGGGTTGCCCTGCGCGCTTCATCGGCACTTGCTGGCCGAACGTCTTGACCGCCTCTTCCGGCATCGTGGATGGGATGAGCGGTGTCCAGATCGGACCCGGCGCGACCGCGTTGACCCGAATTCCCCTCGCTGCAAGCATTTGCGCAAGTCCGCCGGTGAAGTTCTGAATGGCGCCCTTTGTGGTCGCATAAGCCAACAGGATCGGGTTTGGCATATCGGAATTGACGGAAGCCGTATTGATGATCGCGGCTCCGGGCTTCATGTGAGGCACGGCCGCCTTGCTCAGGTAGAACATGGCGTGGATATTGGTTTCGAACGTGCGTTGCCACTCTTCATCGCTGATGTCGCCGATATCCTTGAATGTCGCCTGATGCGCAGCGTTGTTGACGAGAATGTCGATCCCGCCCAATTCATCCACGGCGCGGCGAACGATGCCGCGACAATGCTCGGCGTTGCGAACGTCACCGGAAATCAGCACGGCCTTGCGTCCCTCTCTTTCGACCAGGCTCTTGACCTCGGCAGCGTCCTCGTCCTCGTCGAGATAGGCAAGCACCAGATCCGCCCCCTCCCGCGCATAGGCGATCGCGACCGCACGTCCAATTCCGCTATCGCCGCCCGTGATGATCGCTTTGAAGCCGGTAAGCCGGCCGGATCCCCTGTAGCTCGCCTCGCCATGATCGGGCCTTGGGTCCATCTTGCTGGTCAAGCCCGGCATCGGTTGCTTCTGAGGGGGAAACGGCGACTTGGGAAAATCGGTCATGGCGCACTCCAAGATGGAATTGACCAACCGCGGGCTCCCCACGGTCGTTCCTGCATCCGTCCGCCGAATCCGATTCGGCGCCCATTGGAACCGCTCCAGCAAATCGACGTTCCCGCAGAATGTCTTTTGCATCAGCTAAAGGTTGGCTTACCACGCTAGGCACAGCAACGGCACGGCCCGCCGCCTTCGTCATCTTTGTGCTGTACTCGATCGCCTGGATTGCGTTTGGCAATGGCCTCGAATGGCATTCATTCGCCACACTGGCGACATGGGGCATGACACTGCTCATCCAACGAGCCGAGCATCGCGACACACAAGCCATTCACGCCAAGCTTGACGAACTATTAAGGGCGAGCGGACATCCGCGCCTGATGGAAGTCGACGACGAGGACGCGGAGGAAGTTGAACGGCAGCGCGAGCACGTCAGACGAAAACGCTGACGTTCGGGGCTTGGCGGAGCCCCAGTCTATTTCGTGCGCTTGCGAGCGCTGTTGCGTCGAACCTGCGCGCCCGCTGCTTGACTGCACAGCAGGGCAAATGGCCGATGCCAGGCTTCCGAAGCAGGTGATCCATTGGCTCGAGGGATGCAGGCAGTGCAGATTTCACCAGACCACGCGGATTGGCTCGAGGACGCCCGATCGCCGGTTTATCGCACCAACGTCCGACGCTATCGACGGCTCCGCACCGGTCCGGCGGTGCCCCGCCCGCCTGGGCCGCCGCTGACCGATTGCGCAACAGATCCCGAGCCGGCCTTCAAAACCGGCTCGGGCAAACTCCCTCAGCGTCCCCGGCGCTCCTTCGTGTCATTCATGGTTGCTCCGGGGTTCGCCGAGCGCGGGCTGCTCGAGGCACCCTGACCGGTAGCTGCCGCCGGAGAGTCACCGCCGCCTGCGCCGCCAGCCGAGCCTCCGGCGCCTGCACCGCCCGCGCCTGCGCCACCTGCACCCGCGCCGGCACCGCCACCGGCGCCGGCCCCGCCTCCGCCGGCACCGCCACCGCCCCCGCCGCCGCCTTGGGCGGTTGCTGCGGCTATTGACCCGAAGATGATTGCGGCTGCCAAAGCGATTTTCGCTACTTTCATTTGAGCGCTTCCTCTGTGTTGGACCAGAGCGAGCAACATCTCTCGGGTACGGACGTTCCTAAGAGCGCTTCCTTCAGCAGGATGTGTCGCAGCGGCGATGCGTCGCGGCGAGGGCTTCAAGCCTCGCGCGCTCTGATCACGAGACTGACTGCTCCCAACATTCCGGACGGGCCGATATCGGGCTCTCCAGCAGCTTCCTGTCCAAGAAAGGGGCTTGCTGCGCGGAGAACGATGGTTATCGACGGCAGCCGGCCACAGGAATACTCTCTCATCGAAGAGATGGCCTCGTCGCCTTCCTGAGATTCGTCTTCAACGCCAGGGTGACGCCCGATGGCCACTGGCAGATGCTGTCCGCTGCAGATTCCGGGCCAAATGCTCGATCTGGAAAGTCCTCACCTCAACGTCATGGACCATGAGCTTCTAGCACTCGCCCTGCATCCTGGGCTTCGTACCACACGATGCGCTACGCTGCCGGAACAGGCAGCGCCCAAACGTTGCGGACGCGTTGCGGCGCGAGACGATCGGCGCAACGATCTTCAGAGAATTGATCGTCAATGTAGGCACCGATCGGCGACCGAGCGCATGGCCCATCTTCTCATCGAGGGCCACAGCAGATTGCCAATCATTCACGCCCGACCGAACGTCTAGCTGGGCTCGATCTCGATGCGTTTGGCACGGACGTCGATCCTGAAGACCGGGGTATCTTCGCGCGTGACCACAACCGACCACTGGTTGGACTGGTCGAGATCCAGGTTAGAATCGATATCCCGAACGGTCATCACAGCAACCTCCCAGGCTGCCTCGTCGCTTGGCAGCTCCTCGCCTTCCGGGTCATAAAACGGGTGGCCATTTGAGATATGGAAGTAATATTTGCTCATCGAGATCAAACCATGTGCAGATGGCTCGTTCCTGCCGTGCAAATCAGACGCGGCCATACCAGACGCGACGCCATTCATGACTCTGGCACCGCACCACCCTGGCGCCAACGCGCATGACGTCGAAGCTTGCGGCGCTTCACATAGCATAAGGCGGGAACCGACTTCCGGTTGCAATACAGTGGGCGGCCTGAACCGCGCTGGCTGCTCGCGTGGAAGCAGTCCTGGCGTTTTACCGCGTTAAACGAGGGCCCTGTTCAGGATTCTGTGCTTGAGCCAGAAGGCCCGCTGTCGCCATCAATGTGGTGAGCCCTGACTCCTTGCAGGGGACGGCAGTATCATCGTGCTCGAATACGCCAACGCGGATCTGGTGATGAAGGCGGCCACAAAGATTATGCAAGAGACAGGACGCCGTGTCGTTGCGTGTGATGACCAAGCGAACGCGACCGGCACGGTTCGTCGCGTACAACCCCACACGGATCGCATCACCGGTCAGTGCATTCCCACCCTCTCCTATCTCTTCCGATCGGCCGACGGCCCGTCGATCGGTTTCCGAGGCGAATCAGCGGCCATCTCGGGAGATTTCTCCTCTGAGAACTCATGGCCCCGGAATGGATTCGCGGCTTCATCGTCATAACCGCGCCTGCTGCTGAAGAACATAAGCGCCATGAGGCCGCAACCAACGACGAGGGAGAAGAAAACTCCGAAGCCCATCGCCATCCATCCGGCACGAGTCATATCGGCTGAGCTTGCGGAATTCCAGCCGGCGACCGCAAGCATGATGGCGAGCACAAGCAATCCGATCAGCACCGCCAAGATGGCGACTTGTCCTCGACCAATGCAGGGCATGGCGATCTCCTTGCTGAGGGGCGAAGCTAGCTGCCGTCACCGCTCCATCACCCGCTGCGGCGCGTCTTCTCCGGCGTTCAGCGGCAGAGACGTCGAGCCCGTTTATCATCAGTCTCGCAAGCCGATCGAGGCCGAAGACGAGCTCCAGCTAATCCCGATCGGCCGAGACCAGAACATCAATACCGATCTCGATAGCGCGGACGCTGCTGACCGAACGCCGCGCGCGGGTTAACCCCGCATGTCACATTCCTTCCGGATGCCGATGCAAGACATTGGGCGCGCGTTTGGTACATGCAGTCGCCGGGATATCCGACGCCTCTTCCCTGCACGCACCATGGGTAGTCACGTGCATTGGCGACGGTGACGTTTGTCAGTCCTGAAATTGCAAGCGCCATGACCGCGATGAACAGATAGATACGCATGCTTGACTCTCTCGAGGCGATGCTCGTCCAACCGAGCAAAACGGCTCAAGTTCCTAACGGGTCGGCAGCCGAGTTCAGCGAGCCACGGCTTGAATAGGGATGGCGTCGAGCCTGACGCCCCGATGTGGCAGGCGCCCGACGGTCTCCCGCGCCCCTATTTGCGCCACTTGTTGCGCGCAAAGCGCGCGATCAACCGGCTCAGCTCAGATTTGTGGACCAGCGCTGCGGCCCGCTTTACCGGCAGCCATTTGGTTTCGCGTTACCCACGCTCGGGCCACCGAGGCTTTCGCGCGCGAACTTTCATCGGGAACAGCTGGACGTCGCAGGCAATCCTGCGCTTTCCCTTCCGGCTATTGTGACTGTAGCGGCCGATCGGCTTTCCTCGCACTCTACCCAGCACGCCCGCCTTCTCGAAGGCTTCGATCTCGGCGGTGCGCTGCGGCTTGCCGCGCTTCGGCCAACCCTTCGGGACCGACCACCGCTGCTTGCGCCCTGTCGTGATCAGCAGGATGCACAAGTCAGCCTTGCGTCGACGGAAAGGAAGAGCCGCGAATTGCTTGTTGCCCATGCGCGAAGACGGAAATGCCTGGTCAGCGTCGCTTACCGGGAGCGGAGTGCAGCGCCGCTTTACCAGCGCTCCGGAGCTCGTCGAGAGACGGCCGCCCATTGTGCACGGCTTGCAGCAACCCGAAAGCTACGCTGGTCCGCCGGCTCGTGTCGGACCGCGGCACATCTCCGCAGACCTCGTCAAGCACCGCGCGGAGCACTGCCGCCGTCTCGCTATCGAGCATCGCTGCCTCCCTGCCTTCACGGATAGACCTTGATGGTAGCGCGAGACTGCGGGAGATGATTTTAAGTATGTTAGGATAGCGTGCAGATTTCGATCCTATTTGCTGTTTGATTTCGATCGGCACCGTGAGGAACTTCGGGGCACCGCGCGCGCTGATCTCGGCGTGCCGACCGAACGTCGGCGGTCTAGATCCGGCTGTCCCGATTTGACTGACAACAGCGAGAAAACTCGCCCAAACTGGCGCCGCGCCCTCGGGCTCGGCATCGTGGCGGGCGCCGCCGACGACGATTGCTCTGCGATCGGGACCTATGCCAGTGCCGGCGCGCAGTTCGGACTCACGCTGCTCTGGATGGCGCCCGTCACGTTTCCGATGATGTTCTCGGTCGTCTATCTCTCCTCCAAACTGGGACAAGTCACCGGCAAAGGGCTATTCCAGGTCGTCCGAGAACGCTATCCGAAATGGCTGCTGTGGCCGATGCTGATCGGCGTGCTGATCGGAAACACCATTGAGGCCGCCGCCGACATTGCTGGCATGGCGGCCTGTCTGAACATCTTTGTGCCGATACCGCCGTTCCTGACCGAGATCGCGATCGCCGGCATCATCCTGCTGTTTCAGATGTTCGGCTCCTACGACTTCATCCGCAACGTGTTCAGATGGCTGGCGCTCTCGCTGTTTGCTTATGCCGGGTCAGCGATCCTCGCCAGGCCTGATCCGGCCGAGATCCTGCGCGGCACCTTCCTGCCCCATGTCGAACTGACCAGGGATTCTCTTTCGATCCTCGTCGCCATCATCGGAACCACGCTGTCGGCGTATCTCTATACCTGGCAATCCAACGTCGAGGTTGAAGAAAAAATTGCCGCCGGCAAGACCAGGACAGCCGAGCGACGCGGCGCGAGCGATGCCGAACTCGCACGCTCGCAGCGCGACATCGTCGTCGGAATGGTATTCTCGAATATTATCATGTACTTCATCATCCTATCGACCGGTGCGACACTGCATCAGGTCGGACAGACCAATATCGAGAGTGCGGCGCAAGCAGCGGAGGCACTTCGTCCATTGGCCGGCAGCGGTGCGACCGTGCTGTTCGCCACAGGGGTGATCGCGGTCGGCTTCCTGGCTGTTCCCGTGATGACGACCGGAGCCGCCTACGATCTCGCTCAAGCGATCGGCTGGAAAAGCAGCCTTCATGCGAGGCCTCGCGAAGCCAAGGCGTTCTATGCCTTGATCGCTGGCTTCACCACGCTCGCCGTCGTGCTGAACAGTTTCGGCATTAATCCCATGAAGGCTCTGGTCTATGCCGGCATCGTACAGGGCTTTTCGACGCCACCGCTGCTTTTGTTCATCGTGCTGCTCACCAACGATCGGGAGCTGATGGGAGATAAGACCAACAGCTTCTGGCTTAATCTGCTCAGCTGGGTCACCGTGGCCGCCATTTTCACGGCCAGCATCGGCCTCGTTGTATCCTGGTTGCTATAGGCGACAAGGCAAGACCTGCTCGCCGCAACCGCCTTGAAGAACCATCCTTGCGGAGATCGAGGCCGCCAGGCTGGTTCGGGCCGGCACTCAATAGGAGCTTACTTCTTGGCAGTTCCCGGCTCCGCCATCTTGCGGTGCTGCTTGGCAAGAAGGGCGGCGGGGGTAATGTCGGCAACTGCCGACTGCAGCTTATTTTTCAGGCCGGTGACGACGTCCCCCTCGCCCTTCATCATCGCATCGAAGCCGGCTCTGGCGACATCTGCGGCATCGTCCTTCTTCGTGGTGCCGACGCTAGTATCCATCATGTCAGCGCGGCGGAAAAATTCCGTCTCGGTCGCACCGGGCATCAGGCAGGTTACAGTGACGCGGGTATCGCGCAATTCTTCCCGGAGCGCAAAAGAGAATGAGTCGAGAAACGCCTTGGAGCCATTGTAGACAGCCTGGAAGCTGCCGGGGATGAAGCCGGCGATTGAGCCGGTGATCAGGATGCGGCCGGAATCCCGGCGGCGCATCTCGTTGCCGACGCAATGGAGGAGATAGACCGTTCCGGTGATATTAGTGTCGATGACCCGCCGGATGCCGTTGAAATCCTGGTCCAGGAAAGCGCGACCGAGACCGACGCCGGCATTCGCCAGCAGAGCGTCGACCGGACGGCCCTGCGTGGCGGCACAGAGACGATCGACCCCTTCCGTCGTCGAGAGATCCGCCAGCACTGCATCCACCTGTCCACCGAATCCCCGCAGCTCAGCAGCCGCCGTTTCGATCGCGTTCTCATCGGCGGCTATCAGGAGATCGAAGCCCGCCTGCGCGCAGCATCGGGCAAGTTCCAGGCCGATACCGGTGGATGCGCCGGTGACGATAGCAAATTGACGTGCGGCTGACATGAGCAATCCTCGAACAAATGAGTTGCTCGCTCAAATCGCCGACAGTCGGCTTGTTCCTATCCGTCCCTTCCATCACCGGCTGCAAAACTTCTCGAGCGCTAGCAACCAACTTTGTCGGTTCGACTTGAAATTCATCATTCAGACCGGAGGCAGAGATGAAGGCGCTGGTTTGGCACGGCAAGGAAGATATTCGCTGCGACGAGGTCACCGATCCGCGGATCGAGGATCCGCGCGACGCCATCATCAGGGTCACGAGCTGCGCGATCTGCGGCTCCGACCTGCACCTGTTCCACAACTTCATCCCCGGCATGCTGCCCGGCGACATCATGGGCCACGAGACGATGGGTGAGGTCGTCGAGACCGGTGACGCGGTGGACGGCAAGCTGAAAAAAGGCGATCGCGTCGTGGTGCCCTTCACCATCATCTGCGGCCAATGCGAGCAATGCAAACGCGGCAATTTCTCCGTATGCGAGACCACCAACCGCAAGCGGCATCTGGCGGAAAAGGTGTTTGGCCACACCACGGCGGGACTGTTCGGCTACACGCACCTGACCGGCGGCTATCCGGGCGGCCAAGCGGAATACCTCCGCATTCCCTTTGCCGACACCACGCACATCAAGATTCCCGAGAGCCTCTCAGACGAACAGGTACTGTTCCTCAGCGATATCTTCCCGACCGGCTGGCAGGCCGCAGCGCAGTGCGACATCGAGCCGACCGATACGGTTGCGATTTGGGGCTGCGGTCCCGTTGGCCAAATGGCGATCCGCAGCGCGATCCTGCTCGGCGCCAACCAGGTAATCGCGATCGATTGCGTGCCGGAGCGGCTCAGCATGGCCGAGGCCGGCGGCGCGACCATTGTCGACTTCAAGGCCGAAAGCGTGATGGATCGATTGCAGGAGCTGACCGACGGCCGCGGTCCGGACAAGTGCATCGATGCAACTGGCATGGAATCCCACGTGATGCCGTCGCAGCCGGACACAATCCTCGATCGCGCCAAGCAGATGCTGATGCTGGAGAGCGATCGTCCCCATGTTTTGCGCGAGATGATCTATCTCTGCCGGCCGGGCGGCGTGATCTCGATTCCCGGTGTCTATAGCGGCTTCTCGGACAAGATCCCGATGGGAGCCCTGATGAACAAGGGGCTCACGGTCCGCACCGGTCAGACCCATGTCAGCCGCTGGACCGACGATCTGCTGCGCCGCATCGCCGACGGCGAGATCGACCCGTCCTTCGTCATTACCCACATCGTCGACCTCGAGCACGGACCCGAGATGTACAGGCTCTTCCGTGACAAGCAGGACAGCTGCGTCAAGGTCGTGCTGAAGCCCTGAACCCAAAGCGAGAGCTGACACCATGTACTATGTTGCCAACATCATGCGCTCGAAGGGCGATCCGAAGATCGTGCGCAGTGGACCGCGACATGCTCCTCCGGCGGACCGTCTTGCGCGCTCACTCGGCTGGTTCAGCATCGGGCTCGGTACTCTCGAGCTGCTCGCGCCTCGCCGCATCACGCGGCCCCTCGGCATGCAGGGGGACGAAACCTTGGTGCGCGCGTTCGGTCTGCGGGAAATCTTCAGCGGCATCATGTCGCTGTCCATCGACCGCAATGCCGGCCTGTGGAGCCGGGTCGCCGGAGATGGGCTCGACGCCGCGGCATTGATGTCGGCGATGACACGGGACAATCCCAAGAAGCACAACGTCGCGCTCGCCTTGCTGATGATTGGCGGCATCGCCTTGCTGGACTACCGCGGCGCACGGGAAACGACGCGGCGGCCGCAAAGCGGGCGCCGCCGGCTGTATCCGGATCGCAGCGGCTTCCCGAAGGGGTTGGCGAGTGCCAGGGACTCGGCTCGGAAGATGCTATCGCGTACCAAGGCCGCATCATCCTAAGTGCGCATGGCGTACGCCAAGACAGAGCGGACCGATGACCGCATTGGCCGAGGCAAATCGAAACACGGCAGCCGCAGCCCATAAATCGCATTGGCTCGCCGCGGTGGAGCTCGGCCTGATCAGCAGCAGTTTCTCCACTATCGTCAGCCAGTTGGCCGCCGCGAGGATTGGCCGCGACGCCGCTGTCGACTGGATGACGGTTGCCGCGATCCCGGCACGGGACGGGGTGCTCGGCCCGGAGCCGTCATGGAGCGCGATCCTCGTTGGCATTGCTTTTCACCAATGGGCCGACTTGTCCTGGGCCGTCGTATTCTTTGGCCTGCTCGGCCGTTGGACCACACACCTGACACCGACGCAGATCCTGCTTGCGGCACTGCCTTGGGCGATCCTATCGTCCGCAGCGGAATGGTTCGTTCTGGTCCCGCTGTTCCCATTCTTCCAGCCGCTCTTCACGCTTCAGCAACCCTACTGGATCGGGCTGCTGGTTCACGCCTCCTCAGCCGTGATGTATCCGCTGTTCGTTTGGCTGCGCTGGCCCGCCCGATATGTGCCGGCTCGCGATGCGCAATTCGCCCGCAGCTGGGCTACCGCAGCCCTCATCCTCGTCATCATTCTTTCCTCCGCGGCGCTGGCCAGTGTGACCGGTCGCGAGCTTCCATGGGCCGGCGGCGATCTGGATGCGGATCAACTCTACATCCGCCATATGGCGACCCATCATGCCCAGGGTATCGAGCTTGCACGGCTCGGTGCCGAACGTGCCCGCGATCCCCATCTTCGGGCACTCGCTAGACTTATGGTCGCGAGCCAGGCCGGCGAGAACCGCATATTCGAACGCTGGTGGCAAAGCTGGTTCGAGGCTTCAATGCCGGACTGCACGGGCGACGAGCGCGCCCGAATGCCAGGCTTTCTGACCGCCCAGCAACTGCAAGAGGTTCGCGACGCCTCACCCGAGGCGTTCGACGAAGTGTTCGTGCAGATGATGACGCTGCATCACAAGGGCGCGGTCAAAATGGCGGACCAGGAATGGCGCAGCCGCGGCGACTTCCGGCTCCGCATCATGGCGCAGGCCATCCGTCACGAGCAGCAGGGTGAAATCGCCATGATGCAGGGTGCAACCGGGCCGCCGGCGGTCGCAATCGCCTTCCGCAACATGTTCAACGACAATGTCAACTAAGCTCCTCCGGCAACCAGTGCAGAACCGGCCGCCATGAGGTGCACGGCATACAAGTTCACGGAGACGGCTTCACGGAGACGGCGCCCAGCTGCCGGCAATCAACTTTGCTTGAGGTTTTCGTCGCATCGAAGCTCCGGCTCGCTCAATCCGCGGACTCTGCGCCAGGGTTGCCTCGATTACAGCGCGCCGCTTCCCCGCCGCTTTCTGGCTGTATCGCGCTGTACCAATTGTCCCAAGTTAATGACGGGCCCCCTGCACTCGCTAAGCTTTACTTCTAGGCCAAGTCTGGGCGACGCCATGCAAGCAGGATTCTCGTTTTCAAGATTTGCCGATCGTTTGGCGGGTCTGGGCGAACTATCGTCCGATACTCTCGACTTCTTGGCTGGGATGCCGAGCAGTATCGGCCACTACAGCTCTCGCCATCAACTCCTGCGGAGAGGAGAGCTGCCAGCGCATTGTCACCTGTTGCTGCAGGGATATCTCTGCTGGCAGGTTCCCGAGGGGCGCGATGGCAGGATCATCTCGATCCATGTCCCCGGCGACGTTCCGGATCTCTACACGATCCACGACCCCCGCATTGATTACGATCTTGTGACGGTTGGTGCCGCCGTCGTCGCGTCGGTGCCTCAACGCTTCTTCGTGGAGCTGGCCGAACTTTCGCCGTCACTCTCGCGTTCGCTATTTCGGCTCATTCTGATCGATGCCGCGAATTCGCGGAACTGGATCCTGAACGTGAGCAGCCGCGATGCGCTCGAACGCGTCGCACATCTCATTTGCGAAATAGCCACGCGGCTGCGCGCCGTGGGTCTGGCCAGAGACTTGCGAATTCCTTCCCCCTTCACGCAATCCGAACTTGCGGCGGCCTGCGGCATATCGGCCGTTCACGCCAACCGGACCATTCAGGAGCTGCGCCGCAGCAACCTGCTGCAATGGCATTCGAAGACCATTACGATCACGAACTGGTACGGCCTGGTTCGTCTGGCCGGATTTAATCCGGCCTATCTGCGGTTGCCGGCGTGCAACGAGATCGAGCCGGCGGAGCCGCCGGCGGCAAGATCAGCCGATGCAGTCGCTGTCGCCGCCTCGCTGCGCTGACATAGAGCAGTCCGGACTTCTTCGATAACGGGCGCCCAATCGCCCGGCCTTCTCTGCCGAAACAGCCTGGCCATCGGGTACCAGATGGAGCGTTGACCCGATGCAGGCCAGCGCCAGTCGCAGTCGGCATGCAGAAGCACCCACACCTCGAGCCCGAGCGCGCCGGCAAGATGCGCGATCATCGTGTCGACGCAAACGACCAGATCGAGCTGGGCTATCCGCCGGCCGAGCAAGCAAATATCCGCCGTGCTGATGTCCTGCGCGCCGATATCTCGTGACATCGCAGCGCCGGGTCCCAGCTGCAAAGAGTACAGGTCAAGATTGGACGAGCCGAGACGGCGCAGCTCGGACACTGGAATTTCTCTCCGCTTGTCCCAGGCGCCCACTTCCCAGACCAAGCCCACCGCCAATCGACCGCTTCCGCTTCGTCGAAATCCCGAAGGGCCCGGCGACAGGCTCAGATAGGGTCCCTGCAAGGCAATTTGGCTGCAGGTGGCCCTGATCGCGTGCGGTACCTCCATGATCTCGATATCGGTATCGAATTCAGCGTCCGGCCCACCATCGTGAAGTGGGATAGCACGATCGACGCCATCGGCGTGGGCGATAACCGGAAGCAATGCCGGCTGGCATAACAGCGTCACCTCGCGCGCAACCGCGCGCAATGCCGGCATGAAGCGAACGAACTGAATTGTGTCGCCAAGTCCGTGATAGCAACGAACCAGAACGTTCTGGCCGCGCAACTTCTCGCCCCGCCAGATTCGCTGCAAATGCCGCGGTCCGCTGTACTTGTCTACGTCAGACCGCCACAATTGCAGCAGGTAGCGATCATTGATCGTCCACGCTCGCTCGAAATCGCCCGCGCGCATCGCATCGATCCAGTCCTGTCCCGGCTTCTCGCCGGGTGACCGATCGGATGGCGTAACGCCATCGCTCATTTGGCGCCGGTGCGCCGAACGAATTTGTGAAAGCGGCTTGTCTTTCCGTCCTTGGTGCGATCCTGATAAAGGAACGCAAGGTCAGCCTCGTCGAACTTGCGGAAGAATTCGTCCCAGCCGATCCGGTCGAGTCCCTCGTCCGGCGGATCGAAGTCGATCCGTAGGATTCCTGCATGACCATCTCGTTCGGTCGCCTCCACCGTTGCCGGACGGCCGCTCCGCGATTCCACCCAGTGCCGGATTGCGTTGTGGTCTGTGGTGGTGTGGGCTTCAGGCTCTCCCGCCTTGGGATGGCTTTTCGTCATGGTCGTATCTCGCGTGCTTACTGATTTGATGGAGTACATAACTCAACTCGGGCTCTTCGGCGCAACGCCGCTTCGTCCGTTTTGTTCTTAGCGAGTTGCCGCGGACGCGCAGGTGCTTGCCCGCATCTGGAGCATCATCTTCTTCATCTTCATCCAGAACGAAGATCGTTCCATCTGGCGGGCTTCCGACACTAGCCTGAGTTAAACTATTTCGATTTATTCGGCCTGAGCCGCGATGTTGTCGCTCCCAACGGGATCTACTCAGGAACGAACATACCTGCGGTACGTTCGCCGACGTACTTACGTTCGTGCAAACTTCCCGGAGGATCATCGCAGATGCATTCACGCCTTCAGGACCGGCGGCGCGTTCGCGTCGGCATCGTTGGAGTTGGCAACTGCGCGAGCTCACTCGTGCAGGGCCTCGCCTATTACAGAGGCGCCGAGTCGAATGAGCCGGTGCCCGGCCTGATGAATGCGAACGTCGGTGGGTATCACATCAGCGACATCGAGATCAGTTCCGCGTTTGACGTCAACAGCAACAAGATCGGTCGCGATGTGGCCGACGCGATCGGAGCGGCCCCGAACAACACGCACCGCTTCTGCGATGTCGAGCGGACTGGCGTCGTCGTCCAGAAGGGCCCGCTGCTCGACGGGGTTGGCCGCTACCTCGAAGGCGACATTCCAGTGGACCACACGCCGCCGGTCGATGTCGTTGATACCCTGATGAAATCGCGGACGGATGTGCTGGTGTCGTATTTGCCGGTCGGCTCGCAGCGTGCCGGTGAATGGTATGCCGAACAGGCAATCGGAGCGGGCTGCGGATTCGTCAATTGCATTCCTGTATTCATTGCCTCCAACCCGTCCTGGCGCCGTCGTTTCGAGGAAGCCGGCCTTCCGCTGATCGGCGACGACATCAAGAGCCAGGTCGGCGCCACGATCGTGCACCGCGTCCTTGCCAATCTGTTTCGCGAACGAGGCGTCCGGCTCGACCGGACGTACCAGCTGAATGTCGGCGGCAATACCGACTTCAAGAATATGCTGGAACGCGATCGGCTCATATCGAAGAAGATCTCGAAGACCCAGGCCGTCACCAGTCAATTCGACGTGCCGATGGATGCCGACAATGTTCATGTCGGTCCGAGCGATCATGTCCCGTGGCTGACCGACCGCAAGCTCGCCTTCATCCGTCTCGAGGGAACGACGTTCGGCGGCGTTCCGCTTTCGGCCGAAGTCAAACTTGAGGTCTGGGACTCGCCAAATTCCGCAGGCGTCGTGATCGACGCGGTCCGCTGCGCCAAGCTCGCGATGGACCGCGGGATCGCCGGGGCTCTGACCGGTCCTTCAAGCTACTTCATGAAATCACCTCCACAGCAGTTCACCGACGATGAGGCCCGTCGGCGCACGCGTGCCTTTATCGAGGAGGGGCAGTGACTGATGGCGAAGACCATTCACCTTATCCGGCATGGCCACCACCCGCTGCTTGGGCGGTACCTCTGCGGCAGGCAGCCGGGAGTATCGCTTGACCTGTTGGGGCGCCGCCAAATGGCACATTGCGCCGAATTGATGCACCCGCGACCGGACATCGTCCGCTCGAGCCCTCAACTCCGCGCCCGGCAATCGGCCAATGTTTTGGGCGGCGCACTGGGCTTGCGGGTCGAGGTTGCCTCTGAAGTCGACGAACTCGACTACGGCGAATGGACCGGGCAGCAATTCGCGGATCTGCAAAGCGATCCGGCCTGGTTGCGGTGGAACACCCAGCGCAGCAGAAACCGCCCGCCAGGCGGCGAGAGCATGGGCGCGCTGCAAACCCGGGTCGTCGCATATCTTGACCGATTGCGGAACGATCCTGCCGGGACCATCGCCCTGGTCAGTCACGCGGAGCCGATCCGGGCGGCACTACTTCACTACAAGGGCCTCTCGCTGGACGAATTTCTCTCAATCAAAGTCGAACCGGCCAGCATCAGCACACTGTCGCTCGAGGAGGACCGCGTTCAGGTCGGCCACAGCAACGATGGGGTGGCAGCGTGAAGATCGTGATCTTCGGCCTGACGATCTCGTCGTCATGGGGCAACGGCCATGCGACCCTCTGGCGCGGCCTGTGCAAGTATCTCGCCCGTCACGGTCACAGTGTTGTGTTCTATGAGCGGGACGTGCCCTACTACGCGGCAAACCGGGATATGTTCGAACTGCTCGGCGGTCGCCTGGAGCTGTTTTCGTCCTGGTCCGAGATCGAGGATCACGCGCGCGGCGACGTGTCGGATGCGGATGCCGCGGTGGTCACCTCCTATTGTCCGGATGCCATCGCGGCGACCGACTTGATCCTTCAGCACGGGAGCGCGCTTCCCGTCTTCTATGATCTGGACACGCCCATCACCATGGCTCGGCTGAACGCCGGACAACCCGTTTCCTATATCGGAGCGTCAGGCCTCCGAGGTT
Organism: Bradyrhizobium sp. USDA 4461; assembly: GCF_054055655.1. Lineage (NCBI taxonomy): Bacteria > Pseudomonadati > Pseudomonadota > Alphaproteobacteria > Hyphomicrobiales > Nitrobacteraceae > Bradyrhizobium > Bradyrhizobium sp. USDA 4461. The sequence goes on along the minus strand of NZ_JBSRXM010000001.1, from coordinate 4,658,227 downwards.
TCAAGCTCGTGCTGAGCTTCACCGGCGGTCCACGGATACTAGAGGAATTTCAGCGACGGTTGGGCGCCGAAAAGGTTTGCCCGCTCTATGGTCACGTTGACGGCGAGGTGCATCACCCTGCGGCTCCCCAGCCGCACTATCGCGCCGCCCTGTCATATCTTGGAACATATTCCGAAGACCGTCAGAGGGTGTTGGAGGATTTGTTCGTCACTCCCGCGCGCAAGAGACAGGATCTGCGGTTCCTGATCGGCGGCGCACAGTATCCCGAAAACTTCCCATGGTCGCCGAATGTCTTCTTCGTTCGTCATCTGCCTCCTTCGGAGCACGCGCCGTTCTTTGCATCCTCGCGCCTCACGCTTAACGTCACGCGCAGGGCGATGGCGGAGATGGGCTGGTGTCCGTCGGGGCGGCTGTTTGAAGCTGCCGCCTGCGGCGCACCGCTCATCAGCGACGCCTGGATGGGGATCGACGAATTCTTGACGCCGGGCGACGAGATATTGCTCGGGCATGACGCTCACGACGTGCTCGCAGCGCTCGACATGGACGATTCCGAGTTGCAGCGGATGGCTCGCCGTGCCCGAGAACGCGTCTTGGCTCAACACTCGTCGGAGCGGCGCGCAAGCGAGTTGGTCGCTTTGCTGGAGCAAGCGACGCAACGCGAGATTGATCAACCCGAGCCTATGGAGGCCTGACATGTGGGGCATCGTGCCGGCCGCCGGCCGCGGCAGCCGTATCCAGCCGCTGGCGTTTTCAAAGGAGTTACTGCCGGTCGGGAGCCGGCATGACAACGGAGCGGATCGTCCCTGCGCTGTGGCGGAATATCTGGTCGAACGGCTGATCCTCGGAGGCGCCGACAAGATCTGCTTCGTCATTGCGCCCGGCAAATCCGACATACTCGAGTATTTCGGCGACCACTACCATACTGCGCAGCTAGCCTATGTCGTCCAGCCCGACGCATCGGGCTTGTGTGACGCTGTCTTCCGGGCGAGCACTGTGGTCGGGGATCGCGAGGACGTCGTGGTCGGCTTACCCGACACGATCTGGTTTCCCAAGACTGCGCTGCGTGCGCTGCCTGAGGTCGATCTCTCGTTCCTTCTGTTTCCTGTCGAACATCCGGAATTTTTCGATGCGGTGGTGCTCGAAGGCGAGCAGGTCCAGGAGATCCAGGTCAAGCGTCCGGATGCGGCGACCAACTGGATCTGGGGCGCCTTTCGGATGTCGGCGGCAAAGTTTCGGGACTTGCGGCAGCTTTGGGGACTGCGCGATCGTCGCGACGAATATTTCGGGACATTGGTGAACGCCTACCTCGCGGCCGGCGGCCGCGGCGTCGGGGTGAAGGCTGGCGATGCTTATGTCGACGTAGGGACCGTCAACGGCTACCGCACGGCGATGGCGCTGCTTTCCAATGGCGCCATCGAAGTCGCGGACCATGGTCGGCCACCTCCACACCCATTAGCGACCAACAAACGAGGAACCGCATGACGAGTGCTCCGCTTTCTCTGGAAGAAATTCGACAGCGAGTCGATGCACTTGGACCGTGGTTCCACAATCTCGACCTCAACGGGATCAGCACCGCTCCGTCGCATTTCCTTGGAGACTATCCGCGTGTGAAGTGGCTTCACTTCGCCGAAGTGATTCCCGACAATCTCGAAGGCAAGACCGTCCTCGACATCGGCTGCAATGCGGGGTTCTACGCGCTGGAAATGAAGCGCCGCGGCGCCGCGCGCGTACTCGGGCTCGATACCGACGAGGAATACCTGGCGCAGGCACGCTTTGCCGCTGAAGTGACTGGCCTCGATATCGAATTTCGCAGGCTCTCGGCCTACGACGTCGGGCAGCTTCGCGAAAGATTCGATCTCGTGATTTTCATGGGAGTCTTGTATCACCTGAGGCACCCACTGCTCGCGCTTGACATGATTCACGAGCACGTCGCGGCTGACCTGCTGTTGTTCCAGTCCATGCAACGTGGCGACAGTGGCGTCGATCACATCGACAGCGACTACGACTTCTGGACGACCGACCAGTTCGACTCGCCCGGCTATCCCAAGCTGCACTTCATCGAGCACAAATATGCCGAAGATCCTACCAACTGGTGGATACCGAACCGCGCCTGCGTGGAAGCCATGCTGCGCAGTTCCGGCTTTTCGATCACTGCCCATCCCGAGGATGAAGTCTACCTCTGCAAACGGCTGGCACAGCGTGAGCCCGCGAGGTGTATCCTTTCAGAAGAGGCTGCCGTGCGATGATCGAAGCGGCAAAGATTTGGAACGAACCAAACAATAAATCGCATTGGGACATATTGCTCGATCCGGATTGGACAAGATTCGCCGAGTTGGCCATCGCCGCGGGCAAGGCCATTCGGAGCGCGCACCCCACATTGCCGAGGGTCCTCGGCGGCATATCGCCGATTGATCCCGGCTTCATGCGCTCCATGCAGGCGCGCGGCGTGCTGGATCAGGTCGATGCGGTGGCGGTGCACGGCTTCCCGTTGGACTGGAATCTTTGGCAGATCGACCAATGGCCGAGCAAGCTCTCCGAAATTCAGGCCGAAGTCGTCGCGCTTCCCGTCTGGGTAACGGAAGTGGGCGTATCGTCGTTTGGCGCCGAGCAGGTGCAGGCATGGGGCCTCGAGCGCACCGCCGATCTGCTCATCGGCCGCACGCCGCGCATTCACTGGTACAGCCTGTATGATCTGCCGTCGACCTGGGAAGCGACAACCCGGCACAGGGAGGCGGAAGGCTCGTCCTACTACAGGCATTTCCATATGGGCCTACTGCGCGAGGATGGATCGCCCAAGCAGGCTCTCAAGCTCTATGAGCGATACGCGCCGGTTATGGGATTGTGTCAGTGGTTCCACTTCGAGGACCACCGATTGGAGGACGCGGCCAGCTGGATGCGCCGGCTCGGCGTAAGACATCTGCGAACCGGGCTGTCATGGGCCGATAGCTTTCGCCCCGGCGCGCTCGCCTGGTTCGACCGACAGATGGAGACGCTCGCCGAGTTCGACGTTACCCTGACATTCTGCTTCACACCGGAACATCGCGGCATCGCATCGCACCACACCAGTCCGCCCCTTGATGCGAACGAGTTCGCCGACTTCTGCGCGCAGATGGTCGAACGCTATTGCGCGAGGACCGGTGTAACATCGCCCCCAGTGAATGCAGATCCGGAAAGCAAGCCGATATGCGTGCTCTAATCCTCGTGATGGATTCGGTCGGGATTGGGATGAGCCCCGATGCCGAGCTGTATGGCGATGGCGGCGCCGATACGGTCGGTCACATCGCTGAAGCCTGCGCGCGTGGTACGGCCGACAACGATGCTCGCAAAGGTCCGCTTGCAATACCGCATCTGGTCGGGTTGGGACTGGGTCAGGCCTGTCGGCTCGCCACTGGCCGTATTCCGCCGGCGCTCGGCGGACCGGTCCATCCCCTTGCCATGTTCGGCTGCGCCAGCGAGCTTTCGAAGGGCAAGGATACACCCTCGGGGCATTGGGAGATCGCCGGCGTGCCGGTTCCGTTCGACTGGGGCTACTTTCCAAAGATCAAGCCATGCTTCCCACAAGACCTCGTCGAGCGTCTTTGCGAAGAAGCCGGCGTTAGCGGCATCATTGGGAACTGTCATGCCTCTGGCACGGAGATTATCCGCGAACTTGGCGAGCGCCACATGCGCAGCGGCGAGCCGATCTGCTACACGTCTGCCGACAGCGTATTCCAGATTGCCGCCCATGAGCAGACGTTCGGGCTGGAGCGCCTCTATCATGTGTGCGCGGTCGCTCGCCGCCTGGTCGACCGATTCAATATCGGCCGCGTCATTGCCCGCCCCTTCGTCGGTCCAGCGGCCGCGCACTTCAAGCGAACAGCACATCGTCGCGATTTTTCCGTCTCGCCGCCCGAACGGACGGTTCTCGATTTTGCGACCGATGACGGCCGTGATATCGTTTCGATCGGCAAGATCGACGACATTTTCGCGCACCGCGGCACCGGCCGCAACGAGCGCGGCGACGGCAACGATGCGCTGTTCGACTGCACGCTGGATGCGATCAACGATCTCTCGGACGGCGGGCTGCTATTTGCAAATTTCGTCGATTTCGACACGCTCTACGGCCATCGACGTGATGTCGCCGGATATGCCGCCGCACTCGAACAGTTCGACCGTCGCCTGCCCGAATTGCTGGCGCGCCTGAAAGCCGACGATCTGCTGATCATAACTGCCGATCACGGCTGTGATCCCACCTGGAGCGGGACGGACCATACCCGTGAGCAGGTGCCGATCCTGGCGCGAGCGAACGATCGGACGATGGTTATCGGCAGGCGCACCGGCTTCTCGGACATCGCAGCAACCGTTGCGCGCCATCTTGGCCTGCCTGCCGTCACACACGGCACGGCATTCTAGCTTGCGCGTCGTGCGCTTCACCAAGGTTATTGATCCAGGTTAGGCGAAGCATCGTTTGTACATTTCGCAGGAACAAACATTCCTCCGCGGGCGTCTTTCCTCCAAATGTGATTGGCGCGCGGTCAACCGACCATTTTCGTAGCGTGCTTCCACTCTCATCTCCCGGCCAGACACGCGGTCTGGCCTCATCCCGGATAGGGAGCAACGGCGCATGACTCGTGTTTTGATTACTGGCGGCGCAGGGTTTATCGGCTCGCATGCTGCCGACGCGCTGCTTGCCGCAGGCCACGAGGTCCGGCTGCTGGACAATCTGTCGCCGCAGGTCCATGGCGCGGATGGCGAACGCCCGCCCTACCTGAACAAGGACGCAGACCTTATTGTCGGCGACATCACGGATGGGTGCGCCATTGAGCGCGCGTTACGAGGCGTGGACAAGGTGCTGCATTTGGCTTCATCGGTCGGCGTCGGTCAGAGCATGTATGATATCGCGTCCTATGTCAGGACCAACGAGCTCGGTACGGCGCAGCTGCTCCAGGCTTTGTCGCGGTGCCCCGTGGAGCGTCTGGTCGTCGCTTCCTCGATGAGCGTCTACGGGGAGGGATTGTATCGAGTCGTCGATCATGGCGCCCATGCCGTCGGCGATCGCTCGATCAATCAGCTCCGCGACGGTGAATGGGAGTTGCGAGACGGCGCAGGCCGGAGCCTCGAGCCGGTGCCTACTCCCGAATCCAAGCCCCCATGCCTCAGCTCGATCTATGCCCTGAATAAGTATGCGCAGGAACGGATGTGCCTGATCACGGGAAAGGCCTACGGTATCCCGACCGTCGCACTCCGCTTCTTCAACGTATTCGGTCCGCGCCAGGCTCTATCTAATCCCTACACGGGCGTTCTGGCGATCTTCGCCGCGAGGCTGCTTAACAACAGGTCGCCCCTGGTGTTCGAGGACGGACTGCAGCGCCGCGACTTTGTTCATGTTAGCGACGTGGCGCGAGCTTGCAGTCTAGCGCTCGAGTCGAACCACGTTTCGTCTATCTTCAACATCGGTTCAGGTCAGAGCCGAACAATCCTGTCCGTCGCAAAGAGCCTCGCCGAGGTCATGGGGCGCACCGATATCGCGCCCGAGATTACCGGAAAACATCGTGTCGGTGACATCCGTCATTGCTTCGCAGATATCGGCAAGGCAGCTGCGGAGCTGCGCTTCACGCCAAGCGTCACCTTCGAGGATGGCCTTGACGAACTGTCCAGTTATCTTGCCGACCAGATCGCCGACGATCATGCCGAGCGAGCTCGCGAAGAATTATCACGCCGGGGCCTCGTGGCATGATGGGCGCACAACAGAACAAGCCCGTGTTGGTAACCGGCGGCTGCGGCTTCATCGGCTGCAACCTTGCTGATCGCCTGGCCGCCCGCGGCGATTCCGTTGCCGTATTTGACAATCTCGCCCGCGTCGGCGTTCGCGAAAACGCGCATTGGCTCAAGTCGCGACATGGTGGGCAGGTTGAGATTGTCGTCGCCGACATCCGCGATCCCATTCCCGTCATCGACGCCGTTCGTGACGCGCGCGCCGTGCTGCACCTCGCGGGCCAAGTGGCCGTTACCGACAGTCTGTCCGATCCAGCGGGCGATTTCGAGACGAACGCGCGCGGAACCGTCAACGTGCTCGAGGCCGTCCGCTTGCACAATCCGGCAGCGCCTGTCCTGTTCGCTTCGACGAACAAGGTCTACGGCCAGCTTGGCGATGAGCGCGGCGTTGCGCGCGTGGACCGGCGCTACGTGCCGGTCGCCGACGGCCTCGCGCAGGGCATCTCTGAAGGCGCGCCGCTCGATTTCTATAGTCCGTACGGCTGCTCGAAAGGAACCGCCGATCAGTATGTCCACGACTACGCCCGGGTGTTCGGGTTGCAAACTGTCGTGATGCGGATGAGCTGCATCTACGGGCCGCGGCAGTTCGGTACCGAAGATCAGGGCTGGATCGCTCATTTCCTCAGAAGCGCGATCGAGAACCGGGCCCTAACGATCTACGGTGACGGATATCAGGTGCGCGACGCGCTGCACGTCAGCGATGCCGCCGAGGCCTGGCTGTCGGCGCTCGATCGGATCGCTATCACTCACGGCTGCGTGTTCAATCTCGGCGGTGGCGCTGCCAACGCGGTAAGCCTCCTGGAACTGATCGATGAGATCGCGCGGCTGATCGGCCGTGAGGTGGAATACGGGTTCGCCGACTGGCGGCCCGGCGACCAGCCCTGGTACGTCACTGACACCACTGCGCTCTCCAAGGCGTTGGGCTGGACGCCAAAGGTCCCGCTGCGCGAGGGCCTGCAGTCGCTGCACGCCTGGCTTGACGGCCGGTTCGGGCCAATCGTCGCACACAAGGAGGCGTCGGCATGACCCGTGTCGCTCTGATCAATCCAAATTGGAATTTCGACGGCAGCATCTATTTCGGCTGTCGCCAGCCTCACTTGCCGATCGAATTCGGCATCTCGGCCCACTACCTGCGCAAAGCCGGACATCCGACGCTGCTGCTCGATGCGCAAATGTTCGACCTTTCGTATCGCGACATCGAGGCCGAGCTCCGGGCCTTCAGGCCTGATCTGATCGCGGTCACCACTGCTCCGACCTATCTTTTCTGGCGCTGTGCGCCGCCCGAGCTGCGCATCCCGCAGGAACTGCTGCTCTCGCTGGTCGGTCTGGCGCCAACACTGGTCGCCGTCGGCCCGCACGGATCGACGACGCCAAGGACGGCGCTGCGCAAACTCGGCGTCGATATTGTCGTGATGGGCGAGTGCGAGCAGGCATTGGTGCGCCTTGCCAACGGTGAACGGGATTTCGCGGGGCTCTGCTTCCTCGACGGCAGAACCGTTCGGGTCAACGGCGGACCGCAGGCGGTCGCCTTCAAGGACCAACCCGCACTGCGATGGCCGGCCGAGATGATCCAGAGTCACCATCACCATCATCACCGCTTCGAGGCGGAACCGGTCGGCCCCGGCGCCGAGGTCGAGGCCTCGCGAGGTTGCCCCTACAACTGCACGTTCTGCGCCAAGGAGAATTTCCGCAATGCTTATCGCCGGCGTCCTGCCGCGACGGTTCTCGACGAGATCGACGGCCTGCGGCGGCACGAGATCGAGTACCTCTACTTTATCGACGAGATCTTCCTGCCGAACGCCGAACTTCTGCACGGGCTGACCTCCCGCGGCATCAAGTTCGGCATCCAGACCCGGATCGACCTCTGGAAGCCCGAGATGCTGGCGCTGCTCGGTCGCGCCGGCTGCGTGTCGATCGAGGCTGGCGTGGAGAGCCTGACGCCGGAGGGCCGCGAGGCGCTGGCCAAGAACTGCAAGATGACAACGGAAGAGCTGGCGGACCGGCTGGTCGAGGCGCGCCGACACGTTCCCTTCGTCCAGGCCAACCTGATCGAGATGCCCGAAGACGATGATCCGGTCGTGCAGCGTTGGCGACGGCAGATGCAGGATGCGGGCATCTGGGCCAACGATCCAGTGCCGATCTATCCTTATCCGGGTTCGCCGGATTACCGAAAGCTCTGGGGCGAGCCGGACGACTTCGCCTGGGAGCGAGCGCACCAGCACTACCTCGCGATATTCGATCGGTTCAGCGACGTCCAGGATGAACGTCCGGTCCCGCTCGCCGCGCTCGAGCTGCAGGTTGCGCCATGACCCGGACTTCGTGCCTCACGGTTATGATGACCACCGATGCCGTTGGCGGCGTCTGGAGCTTTTCGTGCACGCTCGCCACGGCATTGGTCAGCATGGGTGCGGATGTCCACCTCGTCACGCTGGGCCCGCCTCCGAGCCCCGAGCAGCGCCGCATGTTGCGCGACTTTCGCGTTCACCTGATCGAGACCGATCTCGCGCTGGAATGGCAGGACCCGGGCGGAATCGACGTACCCAATGCCAAACGCGTGCTCGCCGGTCTGGAATCGCATATCCGGCCCGACGTCATTCACCTCAACAGCTTCCGCGAGGCCTCGTTCGAATGGACGGCACCGACAATCGTGGTTGCGCATTCCTGCGCAAATTCGTGGGCGCTCGCGTGCAACGATACGGCTTGGCTCAATGACCCGGCATGGCGGCATTACACCAGGGCAGTCCGGCAGGGCCTTAATGCCGCGAACAGCTGGGTAAGCCCCAGCCGAGCACTACAGCAGGTCATCCATGAGCTTTACTGCCCAAGCGCCCCCGGCGTCGTGATCTGGAATGGCACGCTGCCTACCTCTCTGCCGACACCCAAGCGCGCCTTTCTGCTGGCCGCCGGACGGTTTTGTGATCGTGCCAAGAACCTCTCGGCTGTCGTCGAGCTCGCACGAGGATTGGAATGGCCGGTGCTGATGGCCGGTCCAACCTTGAGCGAAGTCCCGGCCGGCCCGATTTGGCTCGGGTCGCTTGATTATGATGCGTTGCAGGCGCGCATGAAGCAGGCCGCGATCTTTGTAAGTTTCGCGCTTTATGAACCGTTCGGCCTCGCGGCGCTCGAAGCTGCCTCGGCCGGTTGCGCGCTGGTTCTCTCGGACATTCCGACGTTTCGCGAACTCTGGGATGACGCCGCTCTCTTCGTCGATCCAGCAGATCAACGCGAGCTCAATTGCACGGTGCGCCGGCTGTGCGCCGACTACGATTGGCGCGCACGACTTCAACACGCAGCATACGAGCGGTCGCGGCGTTACTCGTTGGCGCAAATGGCCGGTGCCTATCACGATCTCTATGCCGCTCTGCCGACGGCTCGAATTGCCCAGCCCCACTCGCCTGCCTTGGAGATGATGGCATGAAATGCGTCTTGTTTTGCCATGCACTCACCTCATGCTGGAACAACGGCAATGCGCATTTTCTCCGCGGAATCGCCCGCGAGCTCGATGCGCTCGGGCACGACGTCGTCGTCTACGAGCCGATCGACGGCTGGAGCCGGGTCAACGCGCTTCAGGACGGCGGCGAACGGACTTTCCAGGAAGTGGTCGCTCTGCTGCCCGGAGTCGATATCAGGCAGTATCATCCCGGCTTCGATCTCGAAGGCGCTCTCGATGGCGCGGGACTGGTGATTGTTCACGAGTGGAATCCGCCCGAACTGGCCAAAGCGATAGGTCGGCATCGTGTCCTGACGGGCGACTACACCCTGCTGTTTCACGACACACATCATCGCGCGGTCACCGCGCCGCAGGAACTCGCCCGCTTCGACCTGTCCGGCTTCGATGGCGTGCTAGCCTTTGGCGAAGTCCTACGGGAGATCTATCTCGGGCTCGGGTGGGCTGATCGGGCTTTCACCTGGCACGAAGCCGCCGACACCAGGCTCTATCGGCCGATGCCGCAGATCGCACGACGGAACGATGTGATCTGGATCGGAAACTGGGGAGACGGCGAGCGGGCCGCCGAGCTCATCGAATTCCTGATTGCCCCGGTATCCCAGCTCGGATTGCGCGGCGAAATTCACGGCGTTCGATACTCGCGCGACGCGCTGCGCGTGATCGAGGCCACCGGCATCGACTATTGCGGTTGGTTGCCGGCGCATCGGGCGCCGGCGGCATTCGCCACCGCACGCGCAACAGTCCATGTGCCGCGCGGCCCTTACGTGCAGGCGCTCCCTGGCATACCGACCATCCGGATGTTCGAGGCGCTCGCCTGCGGCATTCCGATCGTGTCCGCGCCTTGGAGCGACGTCGAGGGCCTGTTCCCGGAAGGCAGCTACCTGAGCGTGACCAAAAGCGATCAAATGCAGGCAGCGCTAAAGGGGCTACTGCACGATCCGGCGCTCGCGCAGGCAATGGCGAACTCAGGCCTTGACGTGATTGCAGAACGGCATACGTGCCGCCATCGCGTCCTTCAGCTGCTCGACATTGTCGAGCATATCCGCGGACCTCGGCGGCAAGTAGCCCAATCGCAGCGGGAAGGAGCGCTCACATGAAAATCTGCTTCTTCGGCTCCAGCCTGGTCTCTTCCTACTGGAATGGCGCCGCCACTTATTACCGCGGCTTGCTCAAGGAACTCGCAGCCCTCGGTCACGATATTACGTTCTTCGAACCTGACGCCTTCCAGCGCCAGCAGCATCGCGACATCGCCGACCCGCCTTGGGCCAAGGTTCTGGTTTACCCGCCGACGTCCGAAGGATGGCAAAGTTCGCTGGAGACTGCCGCGCAGTCCGCCGACCTTCTGATCAAGGCAAGTGGAGTCGGCGTGTTCGATGAGGAACTCGAGAATGCGGCCGTCGAGATCCCGTCCCGCGCGATTCGTGTTTATTGGGACGTCGACGCGCCGGCGACGCTCGATGCGATGTCGCAGCAATCGCACCATCATCTGCGCAAGGTGATCCCGCATTACGACCTGGTCCTGACCTATGGCGGCGGTGACGCTGTTGTAGCCGCGTACCGCGCGGCCGGTGCGCGTGATTGCGTTCCGATTTACAATGCCCTGGACACGTCGACGCATTTTCCAGCGCCGGCGAGCCCGAGGTTTGCCTGCGATCTCGGCCTGCTGGCGAACCGCTTGCCCGACCGGGAGCAACGGATCGACAGCTTCTTCCTCGAGGTTGCGCGCGCCATGCCGTCAAGGCAGTTCGTGCTGGGCGGCTCGGGCTGGGACAACAAGGACACACCCGCCAACGTGCGCAGCGTCGGTCACGTCGGCACCAGCGATCATAACGCGTTCTTCTGCTCCGGCCTCGCGACGCTGAACGTCAATCGCGAGAGCATGGCGCGGTATGGCTTCTCGCCGCCGACACGCATTTTCGAGGCGGCCGGCGCTGGCGCATGCCTGATTACCGACGACTGGAAGGGCATCGACACCTTCCTGGAGCCGGAACGCGAGGTGCTGATCGCATCGAGCGGCGCCGCCGTCGCCGAGCACCTGGACTCACTAACAAACGATAAGGCGCGCGCAATCGCCTCTCGCGCCAGAGCCCGGATCCTTTCGCACCACACTTATCGGCAGCGCGCGCGCCAGTTCAACACTCTTTTTGCGGAACGAACGATGAGAATCGAGGCAGCGGAATGACTCTCAGCATTGTCGTCATCGGACTATCGGTCACTTCGTCTTGGGGCAACGGTCACGCCACCACCTACCGCGCCCTGATCGAAGCCTTGGCGCAGCGCGATCATCGCGTGACGTTCCTGGAACGGGACATGCCGTGGTATCGCGAACATCGCGACCTTGCCAACCCGTCGGCTTGGTCCGTTGAGCTCTATCAGTCACTGCCGGACCTTGCATTCAGATTCGGCAAGCTTATCAAAAGCGCCGACCTCGTGATCGTCGGATCGTACGTTCCCAATGGCATCGCGGTCGCGGATTGGGTGACGACCTACGCCCGGGGTATAACGGCCTTCTACGATATTGATACGCCTGTTACCCTCGCGGGGCTCGATCGAGGCCTGCCATATCTTTCCGCGGCGCTGATCCCGCGATTTGATCTTTATCTGTCGTTCACCGGCGGCCACGTGCCAAGCCATGTCGAGACTGAATATGGCAGCCCGCTCGCGCGCGTCCTCCATTGCAGCGCCGACATTGACATCTATCAGAGCCAGCAGCGGCAGCCGAAGTGGGAACTGGGTTATCTCGGCACTTACAGCCTCGACCGTCAACCGTCGATCGAACGGCTATTGATTGCCCCAGCCCATGCCATGCCGGACTTGCAGTTTGTCGTCGCCGGCTCGCAGTATCCTGACATCAGTTGGCCGGAAAACGTCGCGCGGATCGATCATCTCGCTCCCTCCCTCCATGCGGGATTTTACTCCGAGCAACGCTTCACGCTGAACATCACACGCGCGGACATGCGAGCCATCGGCTTTTCGCCTAGCGTGCGGCTTTTCGAGGCAGCGGCGTGCGGAACGCCGATCATCTCAGATCGCTGGACAGGTATCGAGACGATCCTGGAACCGGAGACCGAAATATTGCTCGTTGACGACACCAGCGACGTTATTGAGATCCTGCGCGAGATGCCGGACGACGCTCGCCGATCTCTCGGAGCAAGGGCACGCCGGCGCATCCTAAGCGAGCACACCCCGACACATCGAGCACGCCAGCTCGAATCCTATTTTCAGGATGCGCTTGCCCAGCGTCGGCGGAGACCGGTCGACCGACCAGCCGTCCGTACTAAGCACGCCGTCGAAATCTGAGGAGGATCAATTGACGTACCAAGCACAAATCCCGGGCGTGCTGCCTTCACGCACCGTGCTGATCACGGGTGGCGCCGGCTTTATCGGATCGCATCTTTGCGACGCACTCTTGCGGCGCGGAAACCGCGTGATCTGCGTCGACAATCTTTTCACCGGAACGCTCGACAACATCAAGCCGCTTCTGAATCATCCCAAGTTTGACTTCATCCAGCATGATGTCCGCGAAGCCTTGAGCATTCCCGGGGAAGTCGACCAGATCTATAGCCTGGCCTGCCCGGCCTCGCCACGTCATTATCAGCGGGATCCGATCGGCACCATGAAGACATGCGTCATCGGCACCATGAATGTACTCGAGTTGGCTCGACAGAAGACCGCGCGCATCCTGCAGGCTTCGACCAGCGAAGTCTATGGCGACCCTGAGGTGCATCCGCAACCGGAAAGCTATGTCGGTCATGTCAACATGATCGGCCCCCGCGCCTGCTACGACGAAGGGAAACGCGCGGCGGAGACGCTGATGTTCGACTACCAACGGACGTATGGTGTAGACGTGAAGGTCGCACGCATCTTCAACACCTATGGACCACGCATGCTCGAGAATGACGGACGCGTTGTCTCGAATTTCATCGTCCAGGCGCTGCGCGGCGAACCGATCACGATCTACGGTGAGGGTCGCCAGACGAGAAGCTTCTGCTTCATCGACGATCTCGTCAGGGGACTCGAAATGCTGATGCAGAGTCCGTCAACGGTGACAGGGCCTTGCAACCTCGGCAATCCTCAGGAGATCACCATCGAGGCCATCGCGCGAACGGTTCTTGCATGTACCCAGTCGGCCTCGCCGCTGCGGTTCGAATCGCTCCCGGAAGATGATCCCAAGCGCCGAAAGCCCGTCATCGAAACCGCCGAGCGATTGCTTGGCTGGCGTCCACGCGTCACATTGCAGGAGGGGTTACAGGCGACGATTGCCTACTTCTCGCTCCGCATGGCGACACCTTCTCCCGCGCTGGTGAGCGCGCGTCCGTCGGCGAACTCTGCACGGCGCAGGCGGGCGCAACTGACCCTGGCCGGTCATCAATGACACTGCCAGAGACGGTCTGGATCGGCGACCGCGAACCGCGATCGATCACTGTATCTTCTCCACAGCTGATCGGTCGCGGCTATCGCGACTATCATCGATTTGCCATTGCAGACCGGCGAAGCGCCGAAGCCGGCTTTCCGCTCGAACGCGACGTACTCCGTTCCGGTCGCGTCGTTGGCGTGCTGGCGCTCGACCTTGAGCGCGATGAAGTCGTTCTGACCCGTCAATTTCGGATCGGCGGTCATCTCGCCACCCGACGCAGCGAGATGGTCGAGATCGTGGCTGGTCGGGTTGATCCCGACGAGATGCTCGAGGCGGCAGCACGACGCGAGTGCATCGAAGAGATCGGGCTCACGCCGTTGTCGATGTTGCGGCTATTCGACTTCCTGCCGGCGCCAGCTCTGGCTGACGAAGTCATGACGCTCTTCTTGGCTCACATCGATGCCGGTGCAGCGCCTGTTCGGGCGGGTGCATCGTACGAAGGCGAAGACATTGAGGTCGTCCGCTGCCCGATCGGGCAAGCCATTCAACTGATGAAGCAAAATAAAATCCAAAGCGGTCCAACGATCATTGCCCTACAGTGGCTGCAACTGTCATTCGCGTCGCTCCATGATTCGATCCCGCAGCCACACGGCGACGAGGTTTCGAGTTCTGCTCCGCGCTGACGGGCGTGCATGCACTCACAACCAACAGGAATGGCCGGTGAATTTGCCATTCGCACCTACTCGACGATACGCCTTGCCGAAGCACAGCAACGTTCTGACGCAGGTCTGAGGGGAGCTTGATGGGCAACCCTATGCTTGGGCCGCCGCCGCCCGAACGCTGCACTCGGCCCGTCCCCCCGGCAGGGTTATGTGCTACAGAACAAAGCGCGGTCGACTACCTCGCGTAAAAGAGGCACGGATCGCCATGCATCAGGTTATGGCAGCTCGCAGCAAAAGATGAAAAAAACTCCGTTAGTTCAACATATTATGCAGTTCGACGGTTATCAAATGAGAGCGCCGATCGGAAAACAAACGAGGGAATGAGCAGATGGCTCGCGAGAACGATGGCGCGGCGGGCAATCGTCCATGGCGCTGGGGAACCTCGCCGAGATTTCTGACGTGATCGGCGGCCCGCGAGGATCGCATAGCGACGAAGCGAGGTTGCTTGGCTGAAAGCACGGCCGGTTAGCCCCTATCCGCGGCAGCGATTGGAATTCACGTCTCTGGAGCGCCTCCAATATGCTAATGCGGGAACTCTCTGGGTCAGCATCAATCAAGGTTGCCTGTATCCAACACCTCAACCCGGATGTTCAGGCAACGGCCTCAGCACTGGCCTCCGGCCCCCAGAAGTGTTGAGGCCGTTTCGCTGCGCGCATTGGCCGCATGCAGCCATTCCCGCGACGAGGCGATATTCCCGTACCTTCCCGGTGCAATTGGCGCGCGCGGATCGCTATAGAACGCGCAGCGAACCGACACGGTCGGCCGCTTTCAAAGGGCGGACAAACCATGCCGAAGCACTGGTCAACGGAAGAAGAGCGGCGACTGCTCGAACTGCGCGAAAACGGGCTGACATGGATCCGCGTGGCCCGGCTTCTGGGCAGAACCGAAGCCTCGGTCGTGGGCCGCTATCTCAAGCACCTGAAAAACAAGAGGCAGCCGCGCAAAATCGTCTGCAGGCCAAAATTGCGCCTACCATCCCGGAATCCGCTGCTCGAACTTGCTGCAGCGGTGTTGGCCCGAAACAGGCAGCTACGAGCCGAGTTGATCGACAGACGATGGAGAGCCGTGGCACTCGAAAGCCGGCTGCAAGCGCTTAGTGATAACTTAGCCAGAGAAATGCAGCGCGCCAAAGATAACGTCGGCATGCGATCAACCCTCACTGCGGGTTCAGCAGAGCATATTCTCTGTATCACCGTTTCGCGCTCGGTATCCTCAAGCCCGCCGAACGAGAGCGAAATCCTTGTCGACGAATGGTGATCTGCTTGACTCTTCGTCGGGTTTTCACATCACGCGCTCCAGTTGGAAGCAGGAGCGTCAGCACTCTCGCTGGAGTTGCGACGACAACCTCGAGCGGACCGGCAAAGCATGAGCCTCATTGCGTCCGGACGCATTCAAGTATGAAGCGGGTCCAGCGAGCAGGCCGACGATAGGAACGGCGGCACGTGTGAATCGGCACCACATCGAACCGCGAGGGATTTCCGGCTCGGATGGTTTCAGTCCGGATCCTACCTCCGACGACATTATGCTACCGGCCTGGATACGCCAGTCGAGTTCGCCAACAGTTCCGCGACGTGCATCGTCTTCCGGCCAGTGCATTGCTCGATCTGCTCTCGGCAGCTGAACCCGTTGGCCAGAATTGAGGTGCCACTTGGCGCATTCCTGATCCTTGGCAAAAGGGCACGTTCGGCCGCAGTGACGGATAGGTCGTACTTGTCGCGTTCGAATCCGAATGCTCCCGCCATTCCGCAGCATCCTGACTTCATGATCTGATAATCCAATCCAAGGTGATCGAGAACGTGTCGTTCTGCCGACGGCGTGAGCACCGCGTGATGATGGCAGTGAAGCTGCACCAGCGCCGCGCCTGACATTCGGCCGAGTTGCTCGCCCGAGACGTGGCGATCCAGGAACTCGGTGAAGTATAGCATCTGCCGCGACAGCCGTCCGGCGTGCTCGTGGCCTGGAAAGAGGTTCGGCAATTCATCACGGAATGCGCTAACGCACGCCGGTTCAAGGCCAACGATCGGCATACCTGCCCTCGTAGCCGCCGCGAGTGACGCAAATGTGCGTTCCCAAAGCGTCTTGGCACGATCGAGCATACCCCAATCGTAGAGCGGCCGCCCGCAACACAGAATCTTGTCCGGAATCGTCACTGTGAATCCGAGCGCTTCCAGAACCTGCGTCGCCGCTATCGCGGTTTGCGGCCTGAAATAATTGTTGAACGTGTCCGGCCACAGCATGACCCTGTTGCTGCCGGTTCGCTCACCGCGGGCTTGAAACCATTGGACGAAGGATTGGCGAGCATAGCTTGGAATCCTGCGTCGCGGCGAAATTCCTCCGGCCCATTTGGCCGCTGCTGATAGACCTGGCGATTGTAGCACCGTGTTGACCAACCAAGGCATGGTGCTTGCCAGCCGCGACCATTGATGGATCAACCCCATGGAATAGGCGGCGCGCGGACGCATACGCCCCTTGTAGTGATGCGCGCGGAATTCGGCCTTGTAGGTCGCCATATCGACCTGCACTGGGCAGTCCCTCTTGCAGCCCTTGCAGCCAAGGCAAAGATCCAGCGCCTCCTCCACCTCCGAGCTGCGCCACAGGTCGTCGATAGGTCCGCCATGCAGCATCTCGAACAGCAGCCGTGCGCGACCTCGTGTCGAGTGTTTCTCCTCGTTAGTTGCCATGTAGCTCGGACACATCACGCTCTTGTTGCTGTCGCGGCGCCGGCAAGCCCCGACGCCGACGCATCGGCGCGTCGCCTTCGCAAAGCTGTTGTGGTCGTCCCTGTAGGAGAAGTAGGTGGACACATCGGGCGGCTGATAGTTCGGCCCGATCCGCAAATTCGAGGTCGGCGGGAACGGATCAATCACCTTGCCCGGATTCATCCTGCCCGACGGATCCCAGATAGCCTTGAATTCCCGGAACGCCTGCATCAGTTCCGGCCCGTACATCTTCTCCAGCAAACTAGCGCGAGCCTGGCCATCGCCGTGCTCGCCAGACAGCGAACCTCCGTAGCGAACGACGAGATCGGCGGCTTCGTCGAGGAATCGCTGCCAGTTGGCAAGGCCAGCCTCGGTGCGCAGGTCGAACGGCACGCGGCAATGGATGAGGCCATCGCCGAAATGTCCATAAACCGATGCTTCGTAGCCGTGCTTGTGGAAGAGCGTCTTGAGCTCGCGCAAATATCGGCCGAGGTCTTCACGCCGGACGGCGCTATCCTCCCAGCCAGGATGCGATTCCGGAAAGTTCGGCACATGGGCGGTCGCCGCCAGCGCCGCCTCCCGCACTTCCCAGATCTTGGCCTGCTCCTTGTGATCGGCTACCAGCTTCGTAGCGTGCCCGCGTCGCCGAAATTCCTCGGCCAGCGGATTGGCCTTCGCCGTTGCTTCGTCGCGCGTGTCGGTCCCGAACTCCGCGATCAGCCAGCCGCCTCCTGACGGCAGCGCCTTCACATTCTCAGGATGAAGATGCTTCCGCTGGACGAACTCGACCAGCAAGCGGTCGATCCCCTCCAGCCCGATCGGGTTGTAGGGCAACATATCGGTCACGGCATCCGCCGCGAGATAGATGTCCTCGAAGCCGACGATGACAAGTACACGGTATCCCGGGCTGGGCATCAGGTTGAGCCCGGCGCGCAAGACGATTGCACAGGTGCCCTCGGTTCCGACAAGCGCTCGCGCGACGTTGAACCCGCGCTCCGGCATCAGCTCATCCAGATTTTCGTATCCTGACACGCGGCGCGGAATTCTGGGATACTTCGCCAGAATGAGATCGCGGTAACGGCCACGAAATGCATCCAATTGCCGGAATATCTCTGCTCGGCGTCCGCCTGCGGCGAGATGCTGGCGGAATTGCTCCTCGCTGGTCGGGCCGACCTCGAGGCGAACGCCGTCATAGGTGAGGATATCCAGCGAATGGACATTGTCCGAGGTCCGGCCCGCTATCACCGAGTGCACGCCGCACGAATTGTTGCCGATCATGCCGCCGATCGTGTTGTGGTCGTGCGTTGCGGGATCGGGTCCGAAAGTGAGTTGATGGCGTTCGGCTGTCGCGCGCAGATTATCGAGAATACACCCGGGCTCGACCTCGGCAATCCGCGAAACCTCATCGATTGAGATCACGCGGTTGAGGTATTTCGAACAGTCGATCAGGACTGCAAAGTTGCAACCCTGCCCGGCGAGACTTGTCCCACCGCCGCGCATGACGATCGGGGCGTCGAACTTGCGACAAATCTCGAGAGTTGTGGTGACGGCCGCCGCCGAACGCGGGATCACCACGCCGATCGGCACCTGCCGATAGTTCGATGCGTCCGTGGCATAAAGCGCTCGGCTGCCGGCATCGAACCGCACCTCTCCATCGACTGTACCGGCGAGTTCGCGGCCGAGGTCCCCATATTGACCTGGGGGGCGAGGCGCCACTTCCTCGCTGGTGATCCGGCCGCTCGGCGTTCGCTCGATGCGCCGCTGTGAGCCCCGCGCTTTGCGATGGTCGATTTCCAGAGTGTGGCTCATCGAGCCTCCTGTGCTCAGAAACGCGTGGCCCGACCGAGATAGCCATCGGCCAAGGCCACGCCCGCGTCGACAGGGCGAGGCGCGTTGCAGATTTGACTAGGCGGCCGATCGCCACGATGGCCCCCGGATCCCCCGCCATGGGCACCAGAACGCGTACGGTATTCGTCGCCGGCGTTCGGGTCAGATGATCTCGCGGACCACGTCGGACGCCACCGTCAGGGCGATCTTCCCGCCTGCCGGGGTGCCTCGAACCAGCGATTCGGCGAGGTTCTTGAGCTGGCTCATGCTCGCCTTGGGCGGCATCGGCGGCTCGTGCGGATCGACGGTGGCTTCGACCAGCACTGGGCCACGGGTATTCAGGGCCTGATGCAACACTTCGCCACAACGCTTCGGGTCGTCGACGCCAAACGCATTGAGCCCGAAGCCGCGCGCCACGGCAACAAAGTCGATAGGTTGCAGATCGCAGACGTATTCCGGATTGCCCAGAAACACCATCTGCTCCCATTTGATCTGGCCGAGCGTATTGTTCTTGATCACGACGATCTTCACATCGAGGCCATATTTCATGCAGGTTGCGAGCTCGCCCAATAGCATGGTGAGGCCGCCATCGCCGACGAAGGCCACAACCTGCCGCCCCGGATGAGCGACCGCGGCGGCAATCGCATAAGGCAAACCGCAGGCCATGGTCGCGAGATTGCCGGAGCACGAGAACATCATGTTTCCACGTATTACGAGCTGACGTGCGATCCAGGTCGTGATCGTTCCGGAGTCGGTTGTCACGATCGCATCGTCGGACAGCAGCTTGTTGAGCTCATGCGCGACGACCTCAGGCTTCATGGGTTTGTCTTCCCTGGTGCCCCGCTCGGTCATCAGCTGGGTCCATTCCTTCATTCCACTCTGGACTTCCTCCAGGAACGAGCGGTCGTCCCGATAGTTCAGCCGGCGCAGCAGCGCCTGGAGGGACTTGGCGGTGTCGCCGACGAGACCTGCTGCGACGGGATACCGTAAACCGATCCGCTTCGGATCAAGCTCGATTTGGACCGCCTGCGCCTGTCCGGGCTTGGGATAGTACTCAATATAGGGAAACGTGCTGCCGGCGATCAGCAGCGTGTCGCAGGCCTCAATCGCCTCCTGTGCCGGCTTGGTGCCGAGCAGACCGATACCTCCTGCCGAGAATGGACTGTCGTCCGGGATTACGCCTTTGCCCAGCAGCGGCTTGATCACCGGCGCCCCGAGGCGCTCCGCCACGGCCAACACCTCATTGCGTGCGTCAAGCGCGCCGCGGCCGGCGAGAATGGCCGTCTTCTTGCCGGCGTTGAGAATGTCGGCGGCACGGCCGAGTTGCTCGTCACTCGGCGCCTGTGCGGAATGGACCATCAAGTCGGAAACATGACGGGGGATATTGCGCTCCGACTTTCTAGCGGTCTTCACGGGCTGAGACTGCATGTCGACCGGGACCGTCACATGCGCGACACCGCGATAGGCGAGCGCAGATCGACAGGCCAGCTCCATCACGTTCTCGACATGCTGTGGCCCCATGACGCGGCTGTTGTAGACACAGACATCCATGTAAAGCTTGTCGAGTTCCACGTCTTGCTGGGTGAATGTGTGGAGCAGATCGTGGAATTGCAGTCCGGTGATCGCAAGTACCGGCTGCCCATCGAGCTTGGCGTCATAGAGACCGTTGAGGAGATGAATGCCGCCGGGGCCGGACGTTGCGAGGCACACGCCGAGACGGCCGGTCCACTTCGCGTAAGCGCAGGCATTGAATGCTGCCGCCTCCTCATGGCGCACCTGAACGAACTTGATCTGGCCCTGACGCGTCCGCAGCGCTTCGATGATTCCATTGATACCGTCGCCGGGGATGCCAAAGACGGTGTCCACGCCCCAGTCGAGCAGCGTTTCGACCAGCACGTCTGATGCAGTCGGAGATGCCATGGTTTCTTCCATTCCTAGTCGCCCGCTGATCGGAAAACAGAATGCGGCGAGGAGCGTTCCTAGCGACCTCCGGTGAACTGCAGTGGCACCGAGCTTCTGGAACCCTTCCTTGCCGTGCGCTGTTGGCTTCGCAACGGGAGGACGGCACATGCGACACAGGCTTTTGCATGAAAGCAGCGGACAGAAGACCTATGCGGTTATCCTCGATACCGACGAGGAGGTGATGGCGTCGCTCAAACGTTTTGCTGCCGCCGAGAAGGTGCGCGCGGCCCAAATCACGGCCATCGGTGCCTTCCGCGATGCCGTCCTGCTGTACTTCGACTGGAGCAAGAAGGAGTACTTGCGGATTCCGGTCTCGGAACAAGTTGAAGTCGCCTCCATGATCGGAGACGTCGCCGAGGGGCCGTCCGGCGAGGCGGAACTTCACATTCACGTCGTACTCGGCAAGAACGACGGCAGCGCGATGGTCGGACACCTCGGTGAAGCGCACGTGCGGCCGACGCTCGAAGTCATCGTTACGGAAAGCCCCGCTCACTTACGCAAGCGAAAGGATCCGGAAAGCGGCCTCGCCCTCATCCGGCCGGAGGCGTGATGATTCCGATGTCGCGCGCGCTTCGAAATCGCACAGTCGTGATAACGGGCGCATCGGCAGGCGTCGGAAGAGCTGCCGCGCACCGATTCGCCCGCGCCGGCGCGAGGATCGGTCTGATTGCCCGCGACGAAGCTGCCCTGAACGGCGTGAAGGAAGAGATCGAGAGCCTGGGCGGCCGCGGCTTCGTGGCGTCGGCCGACGTTGCGGATGCCGACCAGGTCTTCGCGGCAGCTGATGCCATTGCGCAGCATTTCGGGTCCATCGATATCTGGATCAACGATGCGATGGTCACCGTCTTCTCGCCGGTGTGGGAGGTGACGCCGGCCGAGTTCCAGCGCGTTACCGATGTCACCTATCTTGGTGTCGTCCACGGCACGATGGCCGCCTTGCGCCACATGCGCCCGCGCAATCGTGGCACGATCGTTCAGGTCGGCTCCGCCCTGGCGTTTCGGGGGATTCCGCTGCAAGCCGCCTACAGTGGCGCCAAGCATGCCATCCGCGGCTTCACGAATTCGCTGCGTGCCGAACTCATCCACGCGCGGTCGCACATCAATGTCACGATCGTGGAGCTGCCGGCCGTCAACACGCCGCAGTTCGATTGGGCTCGCACCCATATGGCGCATCAGCCCCGCCCGGTCCCGCCGGTCGTCCAGCCGCACGTCATCGCAGACGCGCTCTATCGCGCGGCTCTGCGCCCGTCGCGGGAATATTGGATTGGCGTCAGCACGCTGGTGGTCATCCTTGCAAATATGCTGGCGCCAGCGCTTTTCGATCACTATCTCGCACATGCGACGGTCGACGGGCAGCAGACCAAATTTCCCGTGGTTCCCTACCGAAAGGACAACCTGTTGGAACCCGTCCGTGACCTGCATCGCACCCGCGGCAGCTTTGGCGACGAGTCACGAGATCACGCGATTCTGATACGAGGAACGATCGCCCGGATCGTTCCGGTCGTCGCAGGCGGCGCCGCGCTCTTGGTGGCGGGTCTGCTGGCCCGTCCACGTTCGCGTCGAGCGCTCCCGGCCCGGCACCGGTGGTAGAAGCCGGTCACGAGCTTGACCATTCGCCAGTGAAGGCGGTCTTAGGTGACCCGTCCCCTATATGCCAGCAGATGCGGCCCGAGTTCGTCAATTCGACTCGCACCGAGCAGCCCCATTGCATCCAACGCCTCCGATTGGAGGATTTCGAGTGCACGCAAAGCACCTGAGGTTCCAGCGGCACAGAGGCCATACAGAGGAGCGCGCCCGACCCAAACGGCGTCGGCGCCTAACGCGCAGGCCTTGAGCAGGTCGGTTCCTCTCCGCACTCCACCCGACATGTAAAGTGCGATCTTGTGCCCGACGACATCCCGCGCAAGCGGTAGCAGATCGAGCGGTGAAATCGTCCAGTCCAGTTGCCGGCCGCCATGACTGCTCAGCACGATCCCATCCACGCCACTGTCGCACGCACGGCGCACGTCCTCGAGACAGAGCAGTCCCTTGAGGATGAACGGCTTCTTCCAGCGCCTCCGTATCTTCGCGACAGTATCCCAGCTCAACGACGCCGGCTGATGGGCGCGCACCCAGTTGGAAGCCGCGAAGAAGCTGCGCTGGTCTTTGGGCACGAAGTCGATGATGTTGGCGAAGCTAGGAATCCCGTGCGACAGCGGGTTCCGCGCGAGCCACAGCGGGTGCGCAAGACTTTCGAGGGCCGCGGACGACGACAGCCGCGCTTTTCCGACCTGGTTGCGGCGCTGCCACTCGCGGTCGCCAAAAATCTGCGCATTAGTCGTCAGCACCAGCGCTTCGCAGCCCACCTGGTCGGCACGCTGCAGCAGCTCCTGCCAGATTTCATCTCCGCCAAAAACATAGAGCTGCCACCAGTGGCGTACGCCCGGCGCGGCGCGGGCCACCTCTTCCATCGTGTCATTCGACATCGTGCTTTGCACGAACGGAACGCCGGCACGCGCCGCGGCCTGGGCCAGCATGCAATCCCCATGGGAGCGAAAGATGCCGTTGAGCCCGGTGGGTGAGACCACCAGCGGCATCGCCGCTGAGCGACCGCCGATCTCTGTCGCAAGCGTCCGCTGCGAGACATCGACCAGGGTACGAGGCATCAAGCGCCAATTGGCGAAGGCGCGCTGCTCGCCGTCCATCGCGGCTTCATCCTGCGCCCCACCTTCCAGATATTCGAGCGCAAAGCGCGGCAGCCGCTTATGGCTCATCGCGCGCAGATCGGAGATGGCGACGGCGCGTTGCGGGTTGAAACCGGTATAGTAGCGGCGCGCCGGTGTCCCATCGAGCTGCGCCAACTGCGTGTGTCGATTGGGCTCGCGCCCGGCCGGCCGCGATCGGCGCGCCAGCGCAACGCCGGCAATGCCGCCAGCCAGCCCCGCGACGGCGCACGCCAGCATCTGAATGAGACAACGTTCCGATTTATCGTGAGCAAGGGGCCGATCTGGAGCCTGCATGACAGCCTCAAATTTGCGCGTTCTTGAACAGCGGCGGCCTCTGCTTCGGACCAAGCTTCCTCGCGCTTCGTTTGTTCCTGTTTCCGAAGCCGGCGCGCGACCTTCGCCGATCCTCGGACGTTACGATTTTTTCATCTCGCCCTGGCCCGTGTTCCAGCAACACGCCCGTTCTGCACGCGTTGAACGGCAAGGGCAAACGTCGTGTTCAAGAAGAGGAAGCATCATGAAGAAGTTCGCTGTCGCGCTCCTCGCGACCACCGTCTTGGGCGCTCCGGGCGCCTTCGCTGCATCCGACAATCAGCAGCCACAGCAAAGCAAGCAGATGCAGCAGAACCAAAACGGACAGCAACGCCAGAGCGGCGAGAACGCTCAGAACCAGTCGAGTCAGCAGAATGGTCAGCGGCAAGCGGCCCAAAATGACCAGATGATTTCGCCTGACAGCCTTTCGCGGGGCGAGATTCGGCAGATTCAGCAGGCGCTCGACAAGGACGGCTTCAAGGCTGGCCGGACCGACGGCCGTTGGGGCCACGAAACCGAAAATGCTGTGAAGCAATTCCAGCAGAGCAAGCAGCGCCAAGCGACTGGACAGCTAGACCGGCAGACCGTCGCCGACCTTGGCCTGGACAGCTCGCAGTTCTCGCAACAGAACCAGCACAAGTAAGCCGGCCTCGCCGACTGCGCGGATGAGATCCGCGCAGTCGGTGTAGCAACGGGATACGTGAGTCCCAGGCATATAAGCGCGTGTCACTGGAACCATCTCGGCTATCCGTGCTTCTCGTACGGGAGAGAGCGGTTCACCACAATGCGCGGTCGGCCAGCCACACCGTCAGTTCTCTGGATTTGCGCAGGAGTGTTCGTTGCCCTCGCGAGCCTCGCGCCTAGCGCGCATGCCACGCTCAACGAAACTCAGTTGGAGCAGGTGGGCGTCTCCTCGAAACCGGGCGAGCAATTGCCGCTCGACATGGGGCTCACGAATGAGCTGAACTACACCAAGCCTCTTAGGGCATGGTTGCAGGCGATGCCGACCGTTTGGGTCAGCGCCGATTACACCTGCTCGACGCTTTGCGGACCGCTCCTGTCGATTGTATCTAACGCGCTGGCCGATACCGGACTGCGGGCGGGTGCCGATTTTCGGCTCGTGGTGTTCGGCCTCGACCCAAAGGACACGATCGCGGACGCCCAAGCCATGAAAGCCGAGCAAATCACCACCCGCGGAGCGGTCGCGGACCATGCGACATTCTTGCGAGGAACTCCTGCCGGCGTGAACGAGCTCTTGGCAGCTTTCCATATTCGGACGAGTTATGATAGCGAACGCGATCAATTCGCCCACCCAGTTGCCGCGTTCGTGGTTACGCCCGAGGGCCGCATCTCGCGCGCGCTGTCCGGCCTCGCGATCGATCCCGGAACTCTGCGACTAGCGCTGGTCGAGGCCGGCCGCGGCCACGTCGGTAGCTGGTCGGATCAGGCCCACCTGCTCTGCTACGGCTTCGATCCAGCAACCGGCATCTATACCCTGGCAATCCAGCGAATGCTGACTGGCGCAGTGACGATCACGATGGCCGCGCTCATGGTGCTGGTAGCCCTTCTGATCAGGCGGGGTGGCGCCTCACCCAAGCCGGGCTGAAGAGGCGACCCTCATTGGCCAGCGCCCGGTCGAAAGCCAGCCAGAGCAGCGTTCCAATGAAGAGCACCGCGGCGAGCAGCATCAGCGCCGTCATCAGCGGCGCGATATCGTGGATCGCCGGCAGAATTAGAATGGTGGCTTCGCAGCAGCGCATCAGCAGGGTCAACCCGCAGAGCATCATCAGAGCGCGGGGATCGGAGCGAACCCTCGCGCTCAGCAGGCCGAAGAACGGTAGCACGAACTGGCCGAAGGCCACAGCAGCAAGCAGATATTGCCAGCCCTGCTCCGATCGGGCCTGATACCACGACACCTCGTCCGGGATGTTGCCCGACCAGATCACGATGTACTGCATGGCATGAAGGTAACCCCACAGCAGGATCAGCGAGAGCAGCAGTCCGCTATAGCCGGCGCTGCGTCCCGTCGGGCGTCCCGCGAGCAGACTGACGCCGAGCACAAACGCAAAGCTGCTGAGCAGCGTGAAGCTGAGATAAAGAAGGCCGTAGACCGAGGAATGAAACTCCGGCTCGAGCGATTCCATCCAATCGATGCCGGCGAGCGATACGGTCAAGGCGTAGACGACCAATCCGGTCGACGCCGCACGCACCATGGCGACGTCGTCGCGCCATGCCCGGCGGAGCCAAACCGCAAGCCCGATCCAGAGCCCAAAATAGATCGCGCCGCGCAATATGAGGAACCAGGGTGCAAGATAGTGCGCCTTGAATGATGGCAAACCGCTCGGATCGACCATTGCCGGATAAATCTGCTTCATGAAAGGCAGGACCGGCACCGACGCCAAGGCAATGACTGGCAGCAACCCCGCTGCGGCGACAAATTGCGCGTGCAGCGCTTCGGTCCAGGCGCGACGAACCAGATAGCTGGTCATCCACAGTGCCAGAGCTCCGATCGGAACCGCACCCCACGTCACCCACGCCACGAGATACGCCGATGCGGTGGAACGGCCATCGAGAATAAAGCCGGTCACCAGGGGCAATCCCGTAACGACGAGAACGATCGACCTGATATCGCGGCGCATGCTCATGGCTGCCCCGTGAGCTTGGCGCGCGCGTCCGGCGGAACGTCTTCGATCGAAGTACGGCGGCTCAGCTGCAGGGCGCGGAGATAGGCCACGATGGCCCAGCGGTCCTGGGCTGGCACGCGCGCGGCGTAGGAGTACATCGCGCCATAGCCGTTGGTGATCACGTCGAAGAAGTGCTGATCGTCCGCCGCCACCAACCGGTCGACGTGGTAGCTGGTCGGGTGCGGCATCCCGCGACGAACGATGATGCCATCGCCGTCGCCGCCCGCGCCGTGGCACGGCAAGCAGAAGATCGCAAATCGCTGCCGGCCCCGGTCCAGCAGTTCGGCCGATAGTGCGGGTTTGGTCGTCGCCGCCCTCTCCCGCTCCGGATCGTCGCGCGCCACGGTGTTGGCTGGAGCAGGACGCAATACGCTGCCACGAAACAGTGGCGCCCGGGAATACTCGCTGTATTTCGGCTGCACATCCATATTCTGGTCGCAGGCCGCGAGGGCAAAGGCGAGCGTGACGGTGAACACCGACCTGATCATGGCGGCACGCGCTCCACCGACGCCGCGCCTACGCCGGTCAGGAACGCTGCAGTCGCCCGGTCGTCGAACATTGGGTCCTCACCCTTGATACAAAGGAAGAAGCGGTCCTTGCTGGCGAGGTGGAAGCGCGACGCCGAGAAGACTGGATAGTTGAGCCGCGGCAGGCCGTTCCAGCAGAGCATGGCGACCACCATCGCAAGTGCTGAGAACAGGATAGTCAGCTCGAATGTGACCACGGCGAATGCCGACAACGCGTAGATCGGTCGGCCCCCGACATTCAGGGGATAGTCATAGCTGACGAAAATCTGCATCAAGAGCGCGGTGCCCGCTCCTGCAAAGGCGCCGACCAGGCCGACCACGGAGATCCAGGGATGCGGGATATTCAGGATGCGCGCCAGGCCCTCGACGGGAAACGGCGTAAATGCATCGAGCTTGCGATAGCCGGCGGCGCGCGCGTGCCGTGCGGCGGTCAATAGCGCTTCCGGGCTCTCGAACTCTCCGAGCATTCCGTAGGCGCGCTCAGCCATGATGCGCCTCCGCCTTTTCCTCGTGGAGGAGCTCCTTGGTCTCGAAGACCGAGATCATCGGGATCAGCCGCACGGCGATCAGGAACGGCACCAAGAACAGACCGATCGTGCCAAAATAAGTCGACCAGTCCCAGAAGGTCGGCGTGAACTTGCTCCACGACGACACCAGGAAGTCGCGATAGAGGCTCGTGACCAGGATCATGTCCCGCTCGAGCCACATCCCGACCGCAACCGAGATCGAGATTAGGAGCAGCGCCCAACCGGAGCGCCGCACGCCGCTCCACCACAACGCTTGCAGTGGGACGAAGTTGAACAGCACGGCGCCCCAATAGGTCCAGGCGTAGACACCGGCGACGCGGTCCAGCAGCGTCCGCATCTCGTGCGCCTCGCCCGAGTAGAGCGCATCGAACACCTCGAACACGTAGCCGTAACCGGTCATCAGCCCGGTCGCGAGCAGGACCTTGCCGAGCACATCAAGATGATCGTCGGTGACCAAGTTTTGCAGCCCGAACCAGGAGCGCAGCGCGACAGCGATGATTGCGACCACTGCAAAGCCGGAGAACGCGGCACCCAGCACGAAATACGGCGGGAAGATCGTCGAGTGCCATCCCGGGATCTGCCCGGCTGCGAACAGCAGCGACACCTCGCTGTGAACGGACACAACCAGCGGCACGGCGAGCGCCGCGGTTACCCGATAAGCCTGCGACCAGCGCAGCCAATGTACGGCAGAGCCACGCCAACCGAGCGACGTGATGCCGAAGAAGATCTGCCAGCCCCGTTTGGTCGCGCGGTCGCGCGCGGCGGCAAGGTCCGGGATCAGCCCGGTGTACCAGAACAGCAGAGAGACCGTCAGATAGGTCAGCACCGCCCAGATGTCCCATTCCAGCGGGCTGCGGAACTGCGGCCAGACCCCCATCGTCGCGGGATAGGGAAACATCCAGTAGACGTACCAGGGTCGACCAAGGTGCAGGATCGGGTAGATACCGGCGCAGACAACCGCGAACAGCGTCATGGTCTCCGCGAAGCGGTTCAGCGAGTTGCGCCACTCGCTGCCGGTCAGCAGCAGCAGCGCCGAGATCAGCGTGCCGGCATGACCGATGCCGAGCCACCAGACGTAATTGTGGATCGCAAACGCCCAGTTGACAGGAATGTTGATGCCCCAGATCCCGACGCCACGCGTGAACAGCTCGGTCACCGAGATCACCAGCAGCAACAGCAGAGCGCTCGCCAACGCCATCGCGATCACCCAGCGGCGTTCCGCCGGAAAATGCAGCGGAATGCCAGTGAGCTGGTCGGCGATGCCCCCCATGCTCTGGCGCCTTGGCAGGATGTCGGAACGATCGCTCATCCCTGCCCGCTCCCAGAGCCGTCCTCGCGCCAACGCGCCAGATATGTGGTGCGGGGACGGGTACCGAGTTCTTCGAGCAGGGCATAGTGCCGACCATCGCGCTTCAGCCGCGCCACCTCGGAATTGGGATCGTTGATGTCGCCGAACACGATCGCCTTGGTCGGACAGGCTTGCTGACATGCGGTCACGACCTCGCCGTCGCGCAGTGAACGGCTCTCCCTATCGGCCGTGACATGGGCCGCCTCGATGCGCTGGACGCAATACGTGCACTTCTCCATCACGCCGCGCGAGCGCACCGTCACCTCGGGGTTGTGCGCGGCCTGAGTCGGGGAATCCGCCGGCGCCCGGTAGTCGAAGAAGTTGAAGCGTCTCACCTTGTAGGGGCAATAGCTCGAACAGGTCCTTGTGCCGATGCAACGATTGTAGACCATCTGGTTGAGCCCTTCCGGACTGTGCGTGGTCGCATGCACCGGGCATCCCATCTCGCAGGGCGCGGCCTCGCAATGCATGCATGGCACCGGCTGAAAATAGCTTTTTGGCTCATCGATGCTGCCGTCATAGTACCGGGCGATCCGCAACCAATGCATCTCGCGGCCAACCTTGACCTGCTCGGCCCCCACGACGGGCACGTTGTTCTCAGCCGTGCAGGCTGCCACGCAGGCATTGCAGCCGATGCAGGCGTCGAGATCGATCACCATGCCCCATGCGTTCTCCGAGGACGCCCATTGCGGATAGAAGCTTGCCTGCTCGGACGACGACGACTTCACTGCTTCGCCGGGGCCCACTTCGCGAACGAGATCGAAACCTTCCATGCGGTGGTGCAGCTGCGTCACCGCGAGCGTCTCGGTCCCATCGACCTTCCGCAAGCTGCCCCTGGCGAGCCACAGTTGATCCGCCGGCCGCAACCGGTAGGCATCGTAACCAAGACCGTCGCCAACCCGCCCGGCCCGGGTGCGGCCGTAGCCGAGATAGAGCGCGACCGTATTGCCAGCCTGGCCCGGCATGATCCAGACCGGACCGGTGACACTGCGCTCGCCAATTCGCACCTCCACGTGATCGCCATTGGCGACCGGGATGCGCCTCGCCAGATCGGGAGCGATCGCGACAATATTGCTCCAGGTAACCGTCGTGAGCGGCTTCGGCAGCTCCTGCAGCCAGCCGATATTGGCATACTGGCCATCCCAAATGGTCGGATCAGGCCGGAAAACGATATCGATTTCACCATGCGGCAAGGGCGCGGTAACAGTTCCACTTGCCGGCCGTGCGTCCACAAAGGACGCTGCGCCCTGCACGAAACCATTATGCAGCGCCTGCTTCCAGCGCGTCGAATACGTGTCGCCGAATCTGGCCCGCCAGGTTTCACGGACGGCGGCATCAGAAGCTGGATCGATCTCGCCGAGCAGCATCGCGATGATCTGGTGGATGGTTCTCACGTCGTAGAACGGTGCGATCACCGGCTGGATGATGGTCGTCGTCCCATCGACCGCACGCGCGTCGCTCCAGCTCTCCAGCGCATGCGCCATCGGCAGTTGCCATTCGCAGAGCGTGCCAGTTTCATCGCGCTGCAAGCCGAGATGCAGCGAGGTTCTGACGCGCTGAAGCGCCTCCGCCGCCTTGAGCTCGCCGGGCGCACTGTAGGCCGCATTGCAATCGATCACGATCAGCGAATGGACTTTTCCAGCGTCGATGTCGGAGACAAGCTCCGTGAGCGTCCCGGCGTCCGCCGGACCAGCAATCGGCTCTGTGAACTTCAGAGTCTGCCCGGCATTGCCGAGAGCATCATTGATCCTTGCCACCCAGATGGCTGCCGCCTGTCCTGCGACCGGGCCGGCGACGATCAAGGATTTGCCGCGCGCATTGCCGCAGGCATCAGCCGCGCGCTTGATCCAGTCGCGCTCACGTTCCGTGATCTCGCCCGCGGCGGCGCCCGAAACGCCAAGCGCGTGCGCCAACGCTTCCGCGAGAACGGGCATACGCGAGGCGTCGGCGATCAGCCGGGCAGCAGCAATGGCGCCAGTCGCCGAAGGCACGCTTTCTGCCATGAGCAATCGATTGCCGGGACGATCGCCAAAGCGATGCCGCGATGCTGCCCAGCCCCGCGCATTGCGCACCTGGTCGAGGCCGGGGCCGAGGACATCATCGTCGAGGCTAACGATGACGTCGCATTGTTCCAGCACGTAGTGGAGGTCTAACGGCTTTCCATAAGCGGCGTTGGCGAGCGATCGCTGGGGAGATGTCGCGACGGGAGCATGGAGATGAAGCCGTGCCTTGGGAAATTGCTTCATCAATTCATCGAGCTGTCGCAACAGGGTCGGCGAGGTAATCGGACCGGCCAGCAGTCGCAGCCCCTCGCCTCCGTCCTTGCTGAACCCCTCGCGCAGGACACCGACCGCCGCAACCACGTCGTTCCAGCTCACCGGTTCGCCGCGGCGTGTCGGAGCCTGGGCGCGGTCGGGATCGTAGAGCCCAAGCACTGCGCTCTGCATGAAGATGTCGCTTCGCCCGCCAGTCACGGGGTGGTCGGGATTGCCGTCCAGCTTGGTCGGCCGGCCCGAATAGGTCGTGGCGATCACCGGCTGCGCATAGCCGTCAAGGACGACAGCGGTGGCGTAGCGACGCGGCACTCCGATCGTCGCGTCGTCGGGTTGATCGACATAGGGTAGCGCCGCCACGAACGGACTCTTCTCGCAGCCCGCGAGCCCGGCGAGCGCGAAGGATGCGCCCATCAGCTTGAGGAACTCGCGCCGCGCGGTCGGCGAGAATGTCCGAGCGGCTGGATATTCGGCATCGACGAAGGCCTGGAACGCGGGATCGTGAGAGAGTTCCTCGATGCCCGACCACTGGCGCCGCCCACCGTCCGGCGCGATGGGCTGGTTGTGGTATTGGCGGGCGTTGCGCGTCATCGGTGACACACCGTGCAGTGGGTAAGTTCGCCGAAGCGGATCTTTTCGTGCGCCGCGATGGTCTCGCCCTTGGCGCGAGCATCCGTCGGCGGCACCCATGCCATATCGGTGATGTGCTCCGGCGGCCGCAGCTTCGGTGCCGGGTCGCGATGACAATCCAGGCAAAACTCCATGGTGAATGGCTTGGCGCGATAAGTCAGCGCCATTTGATCGATTCGGCCGTGACAGTCTGCGCATCCAACGCCTTTGGCGATGTGGATGTCATGGCGGAAATAGACGTAGTCCGGAAGCTTGGCGACGCGCGTCCATTGGATCGGTGTGTGGCGGGCAAGGCTTTGCCGGACCGGTTCCAGCATGGGGGCGTTGGTCCAGATCTGCGAATGGCAGGTCATGCAGGTTTCCGTCGGTGGCAAACCGGCCTGGGGGCCGCTCTCGACATTGCTGTGGCAGTAGCGGCAATCGATCCCGAGTTCGCCCGCGTGGTGGCGATGACTGAACGGCACCGGCTGACGTGGGCGGACGCCGGTCGAGGTCATGTAGGACGACCGCGCGAAGCCAATGATGCCAACCGTGCCACCGGCCATCAGCGAAAGACTTCCGACAAGGAACAGCCGCATCCACGTATCGGCGGCGGGTGAAAAGAGCTGAGCCATCCGTGGCCGATCAGCTGGCGGGCACCTGATCGTCAAGCTCGGCTTCGTCGATTGGTTCCTAATCGAGGAACGCCAGGGCCCGCTCGGCATTGACCATGGGCGCGCTAGGACCCGGAACATGGCTCAGACCAGCGGATTCGACTTCGAACGGTCGGACATCGCGACCAATGCCGTCGCCTGGATCGCAGCCGGTCTGGGTGCGTTCGTGCTGATTGTTCCCATCGCAATGCCGCTGATCTTTCCGCAATCGTTACGCCACGCCAGTCCCGCCGCGCGGCCGGCACTGAGCTCAAACGCTCCGCCACTCGAAGTCACCCCATCGGACGAACTCGAACGCGCGCGCCGTGAGGATGCCGAGATGACCGGCAGCTATGGCTGGGTCGATCGCGACCGCGGGATCGTGCGCGTGCCGATCGAGCGCGCCATTGAGATGCTGCTGCGAAAGGGCCTGCCGGGATGGCCTACCGCATGAACTGCGATCTCTCCGCCTTGTCACCGGCGGTGACCTGAGCATGTGGCGCCAGTGGATTCCGTTCTGGCACCCCGGCGTGTCTCCGGAAGGCGGCGACGTCGATCTGCTGTTCGCCGGCCTGTTGATCGCCAGCGCGCTCGTGCTGGGACTGCTGTTCTTCCTGCTAGCGCTGTTCTGCGTACGCTACCGCGCCGGCAACGAGGTCGACCGCGAGAACCACGAGGCCAAGAGCTGGCACTGGGAGGTCAGCTGGACCACGGCGTCCCTGCTCTGCTTTCTCGCGCTGTTTGTCTCGGGCGCCGGCGTCTACTTCGAAATCTACCGCAGGCCACCTGACGAGCTGACGGCTTTCGTGGTCGCCAAACAGTGGATGTGGAAAGTCCAACACCCCGGAGGCCAATCCGAGATCAACGTGTTGCATATGCCGGTCGACCGGCCGATCCGGCTGGTGATGGCCTCGCAGGACGTCATTCACAGCTTCTTCGTTCCCGCGCTCCGGCTGAAGCACGACGTGGTTCCCGGCCGCTATCAGGACCTCGAACTCACCGCGCAGAAGGCCGGGCATTATCACCTGTTCTGTGCCGAATATTGCGGCAGCGCGCATTCCGGAATGACCGGCGAAATCGTGGTGATGGAGCAAGTCGAGTTCGCCGACTGGCTCACGCAGCAGGCGCCTGCGAGCCCGCTCGCGGATGAAGGCGGCGCCCTGTTTCGCGAACTCGGATGCAGCGGCTGTCATAGCGCAGGCAGCAAGATCCATGCTCCGCAGCTGGACGGGGTTTACGGACGCCCGGTGCCGCTGTCCGACGGCAGCACTGTGATTGCCGACGACAAATATATCCGCGATTCCATCCTGCTGCCCCGCAGCCAGATCGCCGCGGGTTACGAGCCCCTGATGCCGTCTTTCGCGGGGAAGGTCACCGAGGACCAGTTGCTTCGTCTGGTCCTCTACATCAAATCGCTGGGTCGAGTGCCATGACCGAACCCGATTACCTCACCGTCCACTACACGCTTCGTTCGTGGTTCTTCACCACCGACCACAAGCGGATCGCGATCCTCTATTTCGCGAGCCTCACCTTCTTCTTCTTCGTCGGCGGCGCGGCAGCGACCGCCATGCGGATCGAGCTTGCCACGCCCCAGGCCGATCTCGTCAGCGACGACACATACAACCGCCTGTTCACCATGCACGGCATCATCATGGTGTGGTTCTTCCTGATCCCGTCGATCCCCAACACGCTCGGCAACTTCATCGTGCCGCTGATGATCGGCGCGCGCGACCTCGCCTTCCCACGGCTGAACCTGCTGAGCTGGTACATCTTCATGCTCGGCGGCAGCGTGACGTTGTTTGCGATCCTGGCCGGCGGCATCGATACCGGATGGACCTTCTACACTCCGTTCTCGACGCTCTATTCCAACAGCTACGTCATGGTCGCCGCAGCAGGCGTCTTCATCGCGGGCTTCTCGTCGATCCTGACCGGGCTCAGTTTCATTGTCACCATTCACCGGCTGCGCGCGCCGGGATTGACCTGGTACCGGCTGCCGCTGTTTCTCTGGTCCCTCTACGCGACGTCGGTGATCCTCGTGTTAGCCACTCCGGTACTGGCGATCACGCTGGTGCTGATTGCGGTCGAGCGCTTCTTCGGCGTCGGCTTCTTCGACCCGCGGATCGGTGGCGACCCGTTGCTGTTCCAACATTTGTTCTGGTTCTACTCGCACCCCGCCGTCTACATCATGATCCTGCCCGGAATGGGCGTGATCAACGAGTTGATCTCATGTTTCTCTCGCAAGCAGGTGTTCGGCTACAAATTCGTGGCCTGGGCCAGCCTTGCGATCGCAGCGCTCGGCTTCCTGGTCTGGGGCCACCACATGTTCGTGACCGGGCAATCGCTGCTGGCAAGCCTCGTATTCTCCTTCATGAGCTTCGTCGTCGCCGTCCCCTCGGCGATCAAGGTGTTCAACTGGACCGCCACGCTGCACAAGGGCTCGTTGCGGTTTGACGCGCCGATGCTCTATGCGCTCGCCTTCATCGGTCTGTTCACGATCGGCGGGCTCACCGGCCTGTTCCTCGCCTGCCTTGCCTTCGACGTGCACGCCACCGATACCTATTTCGTGGTCGCGCACTTCCACTACATCATGGTCGGCGGCATGGTGACGGCCTATTTCGGCGGGCTGCATTATTGGTGGCCGAAGATCACGGGCCGGCTCTATTCGGAGTACTTGGCGCGGGCCGCGGCAATCCTGATCTTCCTCGGATTCAATCTGACCTTCTTCCCGCAATTCATCCTCGGCGTGGAAGGCATGCCGCGGCGTTATCATGTCTATCCGCCGGAATTCCAGGTCTGGAACGTATTGTCGTCGGGAGGCGCGACCATCCTGGCCGCCGCCTATCTGCTGCCGCTGTTCTATCTCGGCTATTCCGTTTTCTTCGGCGCGCGCGCGTCGGCAAATCCGTGGGACGCGCCGGGGCTCGAATGGCAGACCTCGTCGCCTCCGCCGGAGCACAATTTCGACGTCCAGCCCGTCGTGACACGTGCGCCCTATCAATACTCCCGCAAGTTCGAAGCGGAGCCGCAGAATGCCTGAGAGTCCCGCCTTTGCACCGCAGTTCACGTCGGTCAGCCATCGCGATGAGTCCGCCGAACTCGGCATGTGGGTCTTCATCGCGACCGAGGTTCTGCTGTTCGGCGGCCTGCTGCTCAGCTATTTCGTCTATCGTCACGCCTATCCACAGGGCTTTGCGGCAGGCAGTCGACACACGGAGATCGCGGTTGGAACGGCCAACACCGCGATCCTGCTCACCTCGAGTTTTCTGGTCGCCTGGGCCGTCGAGATATTCTCGGCGGAGACGCGAAGATTGGCCGCCGGGCTGCTCGCCGGCGCGATCTGTCTCGGGCTCGCCTTCATCGCGCTCAAGGGCTTTGAGTATCATGGCGAGTACGAGGAGCACCTCGTGCCGGGTGTCGACTTCCAATTCAAAGGCGACCTCGCAAACGGTGCTCAACTGTTCTTCATCTTCTACTTCATCGCGACCGCAATCCACGCGCTCCATATGGTCATCGGCATCGGTCTGTTGGCAGTGCTCGCTCTGCTCTGCCGCAATGCCCCTTCGACTCGGCATCGCGCGGCACTGCACAGCGCGGCACTGTACTGGCATTTCGTCGACATCGTCTGGATATTCTTGTTTGCGCTGATCTACCTGCCGGGAAGGTCGACCGCATGACGCAATCCCGCCCCTCGCTCCCACTGGTCGCCGCATGGCTTGGCCTGCTTGGCCTGCTCGCACTGACCGTGACGATCGCCTATGTTCCGCTCGGCAGCGCGAATGCAATCGTCGCCATCGGGATCGGCACCGCCAAGGCGGCCGTGGTCGCCGCCATCTTCATGGAGCTGCGACATCGCGGCGCCCTGACCCTTTTGTTTGCCGGCGCCGGATTGTTCTGGCTCGGCATCCTGCTATGGCTCGGCTTGATGGATTTCCTGACCCGGACCTGAATTAGTTGGTTCTGGCTTGCAGCGCCGCGCGTTCCGTCCTGGCCTGTGCCTCGCTGACGGCCGGCCCCTTGCCCAAATGGTTGCGGACATAGGTGGCAACGGCGGCGACCTGCGCGTTGTTGAGCTGCCAGCCGAACGCCGGCATCGCGGGCCCGGTCGGCTCGCGATCGGTCGCCACGCTCTGCGCACCCTGCAGGATCACCCGCAACACGGTCGTCGGGTCGCCGGTGTCGACGGTTGCCGCGTGCGAGAGATCAGGGATCAGGT
Organism: Bradyrhizobium sp. USDA 4461; assembly: GCF_054055655.1. Lineage (NCBI taxonomy): Bacteria > Pseudomonadati > Pseudomonadota > Alphaproteobacteria > Hyphomicrobiales > Nitrobacteraceae > Bradyrhizobium > Bradyrhizobium sp. USDA 4461. Next base: position 4,621,607 of record NZ_JBSRXM010000001.1, on the reverse strand, counting down.
TCGGCACGCCGGTGCCGTCGGATTTGTGACAGGCCGAACAGAGGTCCTGATAGATCGCGCCGCCGGCCGTAAGCACCTTTTGGTCAGTCGAACTGTCCACCGCGGCCTTGGGTCCGCTGACGTCCTTGAGATACGTCGCCATCGCCTTGACGTCCTCGTCCTTCAACTTCGAGGTCGAGAGATCGACGACCTCGCCCATCAGGCCGGCGGCCGCGGCAAAGCGATTGTGGCCGGTCTTGAGGTACTGCGCCAGATCGTCCGCGGACCACGATGCAAGCGGCCCCTCTCCACTGGTAATGTCGGGTGCCACCCAACCTTGCAGCGTATAGCCCTGCAAGGACGCTGATGCCTTGTCGCCGCCAAGCAGCGTCTTGGGCGTATGGCAGGCCCCGCAATGGCCCGGCCCCTGCACCAGGTAGGCGCCTCGATTCCAGTCCTGCGATTTGGCAGGGTCGCCGTGAAACTCACCCGGCGCAAAGTACAGCCTGTCCCAGGCGGCCATCATGAACCTGATGTTCAGTGGAAACGGCAGCTTGTTGCTGGCAACGGCATTGCGCGCCGGTGCGATCGTCGAAAGATAGGCGCGAACGTCCTTGACGTCCTGGCGCGACATCCGGGTGAAGTACGGATACGGCATTGCCGGATACAGCCTCTTGCCGTCTCGGCGGATTCCCTGTCGCACCGCCGCATCGAATTCTGCATCGCTCCAGGCGCCGATGCCAGTGTCGCGGTCCGGCGTGATGTTCGGCGCGACCAGTACGCCGAATGGCGTCTCGATCGGTCGGCCGCCGGCGAACGGCTGTCCGCTGCCCGGCATGGTGTGGCAGCTGCCGCAATCGGCGGCATTGGCGAGATAACGGCCGCGCTCGATGGCGGCAAAGTCCTGCGAGCCCGCGCCAATCGCCGCTCCGCCGCTTGCCACCAATGCAGCAGCCATCAGCGCGAGTTGCGGCGGCCTAGGCATCGATCAACTGTCCCGGGCTCTTCAGATACTTGCCGCGGATCGCGTCCGCGGCCCAATAGGCCAGCGCCGCGACCGTGCCGGTCGGATTGTAGCCGGCGTTCTGCGGAAAGGCGCTGGCGCCCAGCACGAACAGATTCGGCACGTCCCAGCTCTGCAAATAGCGGTTCAACGCGCTGGTCGCAGGATCAGTGCCCATGATCGCGCCGCCGCACAGATGCGTGGTCTGATATTTCGTGATGTCGTAAGGCCCTCTGCGGTACTCCTTGTGCACCTGTCGGGCGCCCATCGCCTGGAATATCTCGGCAAACTTGTCGGTCAAGAACCTGTTCTGCTTGATCTCGTTGTCATGGAAATCCATGGTGATACGCCCGAGCGGGCGGCCGAAGCGGTCCTTGTAGGTCGGATCGAGATCGACATAGACATCGCGGTAGCTGTACATGCTGCCGTGCACGCCGGTGCCCGGCTTCAGGGCGCTCTGATAGTTCTCCTTGACCGCCTTCTTCCATTGCGCGCCCCACAGCGGCGTTCCCGGCGGCACCGGGGTGGTCTCGATCGGCCGGCCGTTGGTCTGCACCTGCCCCATATAGCCGCCGCCGACGAAGCCATGCGGCCCGTGATCGAAATTGTCGCCGTTGAATTCGTCGATGCACATCCCGATCGCACCCGATGCGATGAAGGGATTGAAGATAAATCTTGCCGGGTCGAAGAAGCTGACGACATCGGAGATGGTCTGGTGGGTGAAGTTGCGGCCGATCACGCCGCTCTTGGCATTGGGATCGTAGGGTTTGCCAATCCCGGACAGCAGGAGCAGTTGCACATTGAAGATCGTATAGGCCGACAACACCACGAGGTCAGCCGGCTGCTCCCACTCGTTGCCGTCAGTGTCGACGAAGGTGACGCCGGTCGCGCGTTTGCCCGAGCTGTCGCGATCGATCCGTACCACCTCGCTGTTGTCCCGCGCCGAAAAATTCGGCTTGCGGATCAGCGCCGGAAGGATCGTTGTCTGCGGCGAGGCCTTCGAATAGTTGCCGCAGCCGAACCATTCGCAGAAGCCGCAATAGGTGCAGGGTCCGAGCCGAACTCCGAGCGGATTCTGGTAGGCGCGTGACATGTTGCCCGATGGCTGCGGGAACGGCTTGTAGCCGAGGTCGCGGGCTGCCTTGGCGAACAGCGTGGCACCGAACGGCTGGTCCTGCGGCGGATTTGGATAGGGCCTCGATCGCGGTCCCTCGAAGGGATTGCCACCCTCGATGATCTTGCCTTTGACATTGCCAGCCTGCCCCGATGTGCCACACAGATACTCAAACTTGTCGTAATGCGGCTCGAGCTCGTCATAGGGGACGCCCCAGTCCTGGATCGTCATATCCTCGGGCATGAAGTTCGCACCGTAGCGCTCGGTCAGATGCGTGCGCAGCACGAAATCCGACGGCAGAAACCGCCAGGTCTCCGCATTCCAGTGCACGCCGCCGCCCCCGACGCCATTCGGCGGCATGAACGCGCCCCAGCTGCGGATCGGCAGCGCCGTCTGGTTCATCTTGTTGCGGAAGGTGAAGGTGGTTTGGTCCGGACGCAGGAACAGCTCATGACGGATGCGGTAGCGCAGCTCGTCCGCCGCATAACCCGGCGGAAAATCGGTCGCGGTGTTACGCCACGGGCCGCGCTCGATCGCCACCACGTCGAGCCCGGCCTCGGCGAGTTCGTGGGCCATGATCGAGCCGGTCCACCCTAAACCGACGATCACGACATCCTTTCTTGGCAGCTTGCGGGCCATGGTTGGTGCTCAAGATTTTGCAGGTGTCCAGTCGGCGCGGCCGGCAATGCCGACGGGGGGATAGGGATAGCGTTCGTTGTGCCGCTTCACCCAGTCGCGATAGTCGTAACGGATGCCGGGAAAGCCGATCATCTTCCAGCCGACCATGTCGCGGTTGCCGCCATGGATCGGATCCGAGAAGAAGCCTTCCGGCACGTCCTTCAATAGGGCGTCGAAGAACCCCTGCGCATCCACACCGTCGAACTTGGCCTCGCCGGCCTCAATCTTCTTGAGCACCGCGTCCTGCTGATCGGCGCTCAACTCGGCAAATGGCCTGCCGCCCTGGCTTGACCGGCAGAAAGCATCGAGCTCCGCCAGTCCCTTGCGATAGAGCTCGGCATGCGGGGTCTGCGATTGCGGTCCCTGCTCCTTGCTGCCCTTGATGTAGGGACCGAGCATGTATAGACCCTCATTCGCGCCATAGGCGCCCTTAAGCTGACGATCGATGAACACGGCGCAGCCAGCATCTTTGCCACCTGGTGTCTCGGGATCCGGCGGAATGATCCGATCGACGATCGCTTCCATAGCGCGCGCCTCGTCGGCGGTGAAGAATTGCCAGGGGCCCAGCGGCTCGATCGTCGGCACCGACATCGGGTGCGGAGCCCAGGGCACGTGATCGCGGATCAAAGCCGCCCGGCTCAGCGATGTCGTGCTCGCCAAGGAGGCTGCCAGCGAAAGCAGGAATGATCGACGCTGCATGGGGGAAGCCCGTCGCACCCAACCCTTGGCAAACGTGGGCCACTTGCGCCGGTTCCTATGCTGCGGCTTGGTCGGGATACTCCTTTCGGACCATTCTTCATGCCCGCCTTCATGCCCGCGCGCGCCCGCCGACGCCTGTTACTTGCCGGGTCAGCCGCTCGCCCCGTATCAAGCTGCGCCTCGAATTCGGCAGCATGGTACGCAGAGGCCCCGCCAAGGCGGGGCCCCGAATGCGATGCTCACCATTTCTGGCGGCCATACCAGTCGTTCACTTCCCTTGCGGCCTGATCCTTTGCATAGCCGTAGCGCTGCTGCAGACGGCCTTCGAGCTGGTCCTGCTTGCCGGCGATCACGTCGAGGTCGTCGTCGGTAAGCTTGCCCCATTGCTCCTTGACCTTGCCCTTCATCTGCTTCCAGTTGCCTTCGACACGATTCCAGTCCATCGCGGTTCTCCGTTGAAAGATGAGACCATCCAACTGGCCCGCTGAAGCTTCGTTCCGCAGCTGACTTGCGGCAAGACTTCGCAACGAGGCGAGACCTCGTACCACGCCGAACCGAGAGACCCGGCGACGCCTTGTCGCGCCGCAACCAGCGATAGGAACTTGCTCTCCGCAACCGTGTTGAGACGTCCGGACCACCCCAACCCACGGAGCGAGCTATGCCGGAGAAAGACCTCAGCGCCCTTTTCCTCGAAACCCTCAAGGACATTTATTACGCCGAGAAGCAGATCCTCAAGGCGCTGCCGCGCATGGCGAAGGCGGCCGATTCCGACCAGCTGCGCGCTGCCTTCGAGAAGCACCATGACGAAACGGAAGGACAGATCGAGCGGCTCGAGCAGATCTTCGATCTGATGGGCAAGCCCGCGCGCGGCAAGAAGTGCGATGCCATCGAAGGAATCCTCGACGAAGGCAAGGAGATCATGGAGGAGTACGCCGACACGCCCGCGCTCGATGCAGGCCTGCTCTCGGCGGCCCAGGCGGTCGAGCATTACGAGATCGCCCGCTACGGCACTTTGAAGGCCTGGGCCGGCCGGCTCAGCATGAAGGACGCCGTCAAGCTCATCGACCAGACCCTGGCAGAGGAAAAGAAGACCGATGAGACGCTCACCAAGCTCGCGGTCAGCGCCATCAATGCCGAAGCGGCTTGAGGAGCGGGCGATGAAGAGAACCATCATGGCTCTTGCAATGTGCTGTGCTCTGGCCCCGCCGGCGCTGGCGCAATCGGTGAGCGAGAAGACCGGCGTCAATTCCGTGCTTGGCGTTGCACCGAAGACGGCAGACTTCATCAAGGAAGCCGCGACCAGCGATATGCTGGAGATTGAGGCAGCCAAGATCGCCCAGCAGAAGGGCAATGCCGCGGAGAAGAAATTCGCTGATCAGATGGTGACCGACCATACCAAGACCAGTACCGAGTTGAAGGGGTTGGTCAGCGGCGAGATGAAGACGGCATTGCCGACGGGCCTGGACGACAGCTCTCAGAAGAAACTCGACGTGCTGCGCAACACCAAGCCGGACGATTTCGCCAGCGAATATGATCCGATGCAGGTCAGCGCCCACAAGGACGCAGTCTCTCTGTTCGAGCGTTACGCCAAGGGCGGCGACGATTCGAAACTGAAGGACTGGGCCGGAACGACCCTGCCGACACTGCAGCACCATCTCGCGATGGCGCAGGACCTGAATAAGAACCGGAAGTAGCAGGCCGGCGGTGGCCGGTCGTTTCGGTTGGAACGAACGGCCACATGACGGATTGCCTTACCATCCCGGCTTCGTGAGGCAATTCGAATGGCGCAGCTCGACGCCATGCGCACCCAACGAATGGAACTCCGGCATACCGCGGCGCTCGCCGCGGTCGGCATGCTGCTTGGCACGGCCTTCGCTCTCAGTACCCTGATCACGCCGCTATACCTGATCTATCAGAAGGCCTTTGGCTTCTCGCAGATCACCCTGACACTCATCTATGCGGCCTATGCGATCGGCAATATCGCCGCGCTGCTGTTGTTCGGTCGCGTCTCCGACCGCGCAGGCCGGCGGGTGACGGCATTGTCTGCGACCGTGGTGCTGATCGTCGCCGCTTTGGTCTTCCTGTTTGCCGACGGTATCACCTGGCTATATATCGGCCGTGTCCTCAGCGGGCTTGGCATCGGCCTTGCGAGCGGCACCTGCAATGCCTGGCTCGCCGAACTGGTCGGCGAAGCCGAAAAGGGGCGCGCGGCCACCATCGGCACCAGTACCAACTTCATCGGCCTCGGAATTGCTGCACTGCTGTCAGGGCTGCTGGCGCAGTACGCGCCGTGGCCGCTGCAGCTCTCGTTCGTGATCTATCTCGTGGTGGCGTGCGCGGTTGCGGTGCTGATCTGGTTCACCCAGGAGACCGTGCGGAATCCCGATCATGGCCAGATCGAGATGCGGCCGAAATTGGCGCTACCGCGAACGATCCAGGCGCAATTCGTGGCTCCTGCCATCACCGGCTTCGGTTTGATGGCACTGGTCGGCTTCTATGCCTCATTGATGCCCGCGATTCTTTCGCACGATCTTCATATCGAGAACCGCGCTGCCGGCGGAGCACTGTTGTTCGAACTCGCCATTGTCGTTGCGCTGGTCATCGTGGCGACCCAGACGCTTGCCAGCCGGACCTCGATGCTATGGTCGCTCGCGCTGATGATCCCTGCAGCCGCGGCGATCGTGATCGCTCAGGTTTCCGCGTCGCTTTGGGTCATGCTGGCAGCGACTACCATCGTGGCCGTATCCGCCGGGCTGGGTTATCGCGGCAGCCTTCAGGTCGTCAATCAGATCGCGCCCGCCGACCAGCGCGCGGCCGTCGTCTCGACCTATTTCGTGTGCTGCTTCATAGGCAACGCGGTGCCCGTGATTGGTGTCGGCGTGTTGTCGAGCCTCACCGATACGATCGTCGCCGACATCGCATTTTCCGCGACGATCGCGGCTTTCGCGCTGGTCGCGCTGATCTTCGGCGCCATCTACCGACGCTGACCACAGCCGCGGCTGAACTTGTCGTGCGCAAACGCATCAGCAAGTCCTCGACGATGGCTCGATCGGGAGGTTAGATCATCGCATGGCGCGCATCCTGATTGGTACATCCGGCTGGCACTATCGGTCATGGCGCGGTCCGTTTTTTCCCGAGGGATTGCCGCTCAAGCGACAACTCGACTACTACGCTCGCCAGTTCCCGACCACGGAGCTCAATGGCGTCTTCTATCGCACGCCCACGGAGAATGCGGTCGTGGCCTGGCGCGAAGCCACCGATAAGGATTTCGTCTTCGCCTGGAAGGCATCAAAGTTCATCACGCACTGGAAGCGCCTCTCCGATAACTCGATCAACAGTCTCGAATTGTTGGAAGATCGTCTGTCGTTGCTGCGCAACAAGGCCGGCCCGATCCTGTTTCAGCTGCCGCCGAATTTCACGGTTGACGCCGACCGCCTGGCGTCGTTCCTTAAATTGCTGAAACGGCGACGGCGTTACGCCTTTGAATTCCGTCACCCGAGCTGGTACGAGCCGCGCATCCTTAAGACTTTGGCAGCACGCAACATCGCTCTGTGCATATCCGATCACCACGACGCACCCGCGCCCTGGAGGCGCACGGCCGACTTCGTCTACGTCCGCGGCCATGGTCCAGGCGGACAGTACCGCGGCCACTACAGGCCAGCCGAGCTTTCGGAGTGGGCGAAGCGCATCCGGAGCTGGAAGAGGCAGGGATGCGACGTGTATGTCTATTTCGACAACGACCAGAAAAGCGCGGCGCCGGCCGATGCGAAACGCCTGCGCGAATTCCTTGGCTCGGCTGGCCCGCAGCCGGCCGGACGATAGGAGCCAAGCGTTCTGGTCCGTTCGCGGTGATGGACTTGATGCGGCCCCCGCTCGGCGTCCTGACCGGCGTCGCCACCGAGAACGGCAAGTAAACGCCGCACAGAGTTAGGAACGCCGCTCCGGACCGCCTCGTTGGGCCAGTACGCACCAATCAAATGGAGAGGCGATCATGAAAATATCCGACGCAATGACGTCCGAGGTCCAGCTGTGCACTCCCGACGACACGCTCCGCGACGTTGCCGAAGCCATGGGAACGCTGGGAGTTGGCATGCTGCCGGTTGCCGACGATGATCGTCTGGTCGGGATGATCACCGATCGTGATATCGCGGTTCGTGGCATCGGAACGGGCCGCGGCCCGGAGTCACGGGTCGGCGACATCATGACCGCTGAAGTGAAGTATTGTTTCGAGGATCAGGAGATTGAGGACATCGCGCAGAACATGGGAGCGATCCAGGTTCGACGCCTGCCCGTGTTGGACCGTGACAAGCGCCTGGTCGGCATCATTGCGCTCGGAGATATCGCCCAAATCCAGCCGAACGATGGCACAGGTGCGGCTCTGAGCCAGATCTCCCGGCCGACGACCCAACACGCACAATTCTAGCTACCCGATGTTCCATGCTCCGCTTCGCGAATTGGCTCGCGGAGCAGAGCGCTGGTGATGGACCAATGGCCGACTATGTAGCGTGGATTGCAATTGCCGCTGGAATCGTCGCGCTCGTCGCCGCCGCACTGCTTTGGCGCGCCAACTACGTCAGCTCCGATTGAGCTGGATTGAGTCCGATTGAGCTGAACTGACGATTCTCCATTAGCCGATCGCACGGCTTGCTCTTCACGTCTCGTTCCGCTCGTATCGTTCGCGGACGACCTCATCTCCTGTCTGCACCGCCCGTCTGTTGCGGAAGTGATACTGCAGCACTCCGAAAATCAAGGCTGTGAGGAGAACGAAAGCTGCGATGCCATAGATGATTTCCAGGCCCATATCCATCAGTCTTCTCCATGCGTTCCGACCACGAGTTCCCGGTCCGCCCTCACCGGCCGTCGCAACGGTCTAACCACAATCATCGAGCGGCTGACCGGTTTGGTCGATCACAGGCTTATCGTTGACGATCGCGAAGTGAAAGGCTGCCCTTGGGCCAGCCCTTCTGTTCTCGTCCACTATTGCGTGTTCGATTCATGCCATTTTTCCAAGTCGGGCTTCTCGTCTCCGGAGCGCTGTTCCTTTTCGGGATTGCCTTTCCAGGGTTTATCGGTTTGCGCATGTGAACCCCAGTCGTTCGAGCGGCCGGAATCCTGCGTCACAGGCTTTCTATTCATGTCGATCTCCATAGGAACAGAAGCGCAGACGAGGCGATGGGTTCCTAAGCTGCCGCCGGAGGCCGCGCGCAATCTACCGGCTGCCAGGATTCTCGCCTTTCGCACGTAAGGGTTCCGAACTTAACTTATGTAAATCCCACAACTGCGGCGGTTCAATACAAGTCTTCAGAGTTGCCGAGTTCGACGGGCGGGGAGCCGAAGATGCCAATTGATATGATGATCCGCAAGGTCAGGCTTCATACGGCTCTCGCCGAAGAGGACATCGTGGCTCTGCGTTCAATCGTCTCAAGCGTCAAAGAGCTTGGCCCTGGGACATCCATCGTCCAGGAAGGCAGCATCAGTAGCCATTGCTGCGTCATGTTGAGCGGCTTCTCCTACCGCGCGAAAGTCTCGGACGGTGGCAAACGGCAAATCCTGTCGTTTCACATTGCGGGCGACATGCCGGATTTGCATGGAATGCTCCTCAAAAGAATGGATCATGACCTGACCACGCTGACGGACGCGCGCGTCGGCTTTATTGAGCATCGAGCCCTGAGGAAAGTCATCGATGCCCGGCCTGCGGTAGCCGAGGCCTTGTGGCGAGAAACCTTGATTGACGCAGTGCTGTTTCGTGAGTGGATCGTCAGCCTTGGCACGCGCACCGCCGCTGCGCGCATGGCTTACCTTGTCGCTGAACTGCGTCAGCGCCTCGCCGCGATCGATATGGTCGCCGAGGATCAGTTTCGTTTCCCCGTTACGCAGGCGAAACTTGCCGAGGCCCTCGGCTTGAGCACGGTGCACGTTAACCGGGTTCTCCAATCATTTCGGTCTCGCGGCATTCTCGACATCAACGGTCAGCTCGTGACGCTACGCGACATTGAAAAGATCGTCGAAATTGGCGGGTTCAACGAACTGAACTTGCAACTTCCGAATAGCCTCTAGGAGAATACGGATCGGACTTCCGCCATGGCCTCGATGACTTCCCAGTAATCCAGGACGTATCAATATAGGTGAGCCTCCGTCCGGCACATCTCCGAGCAGGCGAGCTAGAGTCGGTAGGCATCGTGCTGACGATCCCGCGGCCTCGATCTTTTCATAGGTATCCCAACGATTCCGGCTCGCAACCACAATCGCGCACGCCGTGCGGACAGGACGCCGCAGTACTGATCACAGAAAGACATCGCGCAGACCGAATTACATCAGACCACCGGCACAGCCGTGGTCGGCCTGCCGCCCATCCACTCCGGCAGCGCGGCACCGTCGCGATGCCTGCCGCCCGCACAGGCCGCGGCCCAGGCGGCGACCGCGCCGAACAGCAGCGCTGCGGCAATCGAGAATGCTAGGATCACCGCACTGCGCCGCGACCGCTGGATGGCGGTTCGGGCATCGCCAATGACGCTGTCGACACGCTTCTCAGCCTCGGCGGCGGCGAGCCCGGTCGCGGCGGCAACCTGCTGGATCAGATAGCTGTGATCCTCGGCGCTGATCCCGCTATGGCCGGAACTGGTCAGTAGAATGCGGCCGGCTTCCGCGCGCTCGTAGCCGATGTCGATATTGGCGGGACGCCGCGCCGATCGATACAGGTGGTCGAGCTCGGTGCTCAGCAACGGCTCCGCGGCCGTCGCGGAGGGGCGGCTCTGGACCACTGGGCGCGCGGCGGACAGGCCGACCAGCGCCACGATCGTCGTCCCCAGAATGACAGCGATCGCCCAGGCTGTCAGGCCATGCAATCCATCGCTGCCCTCGATCATGTCGGACGGTGTCGCTCCGATGATGCGGTGCGCGCGGCCGGCGATATAGCCGCCGACGCCGAAGCTGGCCAGCGCCTGCAGGATCAGATACAGCCCGGACAGCAGAGCAAGCGCCGCCGATGCGTCACGCCATGACGGCGAGCTGGAACTCACGCCCAATCCGAGCGCCGCACCAAATCCGATCAGGATCACCGACAGGGCCGTTGCGACCAGCGCACCGGCGAACACGGGGCTCCATTGCACCCGAAGGCCGGTCCTGCGGTCGGCCGACGCGGCAAGCTCTCGCTCGTTATTCATGATGCGCCTACCGCAATCCGAAGAACGACAATATCGCGAGAATGACGACGATCAGTCCCACCAGATAGATCAGCTGGTTCATGCAAGCCTCCTCAGCTCGAATTCGCCATGACAAGCTGGCCGCCATGCCAAAGTTCCTATGCGGACACGCGGTCAGCAACAAAGCCCAATCTCGCCGGGGAGAGCACGAATAAGCCCCATCGCACAGGCAAAGCCGGATCGCTCCGGTTACACTTGCGCGTTTGCAGTGGAGGCCTCGACGCAGACGGGCTTTTTGACGGCTTTGCCCACGTCTGAGGGACCTCAGGCAGCAGGAGCATCCGCCCTCACCCGCACCGGGATCGATTTCGCCGCCGGTGTCTTCGCCTTCGTCTCGTGATGCCATAGCGGCAACAGCGGATTGCACTCGGGATAGTAGCCGGCGATGCATCCCGGTGGAATGTCATAGGCCACGACGCGCAGCCCGCCAACCTCTCGTGTCACACCATCGCTCGCCGCAGTTGCCAGCGTCACCATCGCGCCTTCCCTCAGCGCAAAGCGGTCGATGTCCCTTGGGTGCATCAACACGACTTGGCGCGAGCCATAGATGCCGCGGAACCGATCATCATAGCTGTAGATCGTCGTGTTGAACTGGCCGTTGCTGCGCAACGTGATCAACTGCACCACGTCGGGGTCGCGCGTTTCCGCCTTTGGATCGCTGGCGAGCGACGTCGGCACAACGAAATTGGCTTTCCCCGTCTTCGTCTTCCATTGCCGTTGACGCGCCGCGAGCGGCCGGTGAAAACCACCGGGTTGCCAGAGCCGTGCGTTGAAGTCGTGGAAGATCTCGGGATAGATCGCCGCGATCGCGTCGCGGATCCGGCTGTAATCGGCCACCCAATCGTCCCAAGGAATACTCGAGCGTCCTGGCGCCGCCGCCTTGGCCAGTTCCGCGATGATCCTCGGCTCCGACAGCAAATGCGGGCTGGCCGGTGCCACCTGGCCTCGGGAGCCATGCATGCAGCCGGTCGAGTCCTCCATCGCCACCGCTTGCCGGCCGCTAGCCTGCTCATCGAACTCGATACGGCCGAGGCACGGCAGAATGAACGACACCTCGCCGTGGACCAGCGCGGAGCGGTTGAGCTTGGTCAGGATGTTGACGGTCAGGCGCAGCTTGCGCCATGCCGGCTCGACCAGCCGATGCTCCGGAACGGCGCGGACCAGATTGCCGCCGAGCAGCACCATCGCCCGCACCGAGCCATCGATCACCTTGGCGCAGGCCTCGACCGTCGTGACACCCCTATTTTCCGGCACGGCGAAGCCGAACTGCTGCTTGATCTTGTCGGCCGGCACCATCGAGGGCTTCTCGGTGATGCCGACGGTCCGTTGCCCCTGGACGTTGGAATGGCCGCGCACCGGAGTGATACCGGCACCGGGCTTTCCGATGTTGCCGCGCATCAACGCCAGGTTGATCAGGGTCTGCACGGTCTCGACGCCTTGCTCGTGCTGCGTCAGGCCCATGCCGTAGATGAACATCACGGCCTTGGCCTGCGCATATACCGCGGCGGCCGCTTCGAGCGCATCCCGCTTCAGGCCGGATCGTTTTTCGATCTCCGACCATTCGCACAGATTCACAGCTTCAGCGAAATCGTCCCAGCCGTGGGTGTGCTCGTTGACGAAGGCCCAATCGATCACAGGATCCTTCGGATCGGCGCGGTCCTCCCGCGCCAGCAGCGCCTTCGCAATGCCCACGATGGCGGCGGTGTCGCCCCTGGACCTGACCTGGTGATATTGCGAGCTTATCCGGGTCGGCGCGTCGGCCAGCATCTCGCCGGGTGCCTGCGGGTTGACGAACTCCTCCAGCCCGCGCTCGCGCAGCGGGTTGAAGGTGACGATCGGCACGCCGCGCCGCGTGGCGTCCTGAAGCTGGTGCAGCATGCGCGGACTTGACGTGCCGACATTCTGCCCGAAGAAGAAGATGCAGTCGGTCTGGTAGAAATCGTCCAGCGTGCAAGTGCCGACCGGAACACCGATGCTCTCCGGCAGCGCCACCGAACTGGTCTCGTGACACATGTTGGAGCTGTCGGGCAGATTGTTGGTACCGTAGGCGCGCGCGAACAGGCCATACATGAAGGACGCCTCGAGCGAGGCGCGGCCGGAGGTGTAGAACACCGCACTATCCGGGTGCAGCGCCCGCAGTTCCCGCCCGATCTCGGCAAAGGCATCTTCCCAGCTGACCGGCACGTATTTGTCGGTCCCCGCGTCCCAACGCATCGGATGGGTCAACCGGCCGGCGGCTTCGAGGTGATGATCATCCCAACTTTCGAGCTCGGTCACGGTCCTTGTCGCAAAAAATTCCGGTGTGACGCGCTTGTGTGTGATCTCCCATGTCGTGGCTTTGGCGCCGTTCTCGCAGAACTCGAACACACGGGGGTCTGCGGGCTTGGCCCAGGCGCAGCTCACGCACATAAAGCCGCCGGTCTTGTTCTGCTGGAACAGAACACGGCTGCCTTTGAACGGGACATGCTCCCGCGTGAGGCTGTTCGCCAGCGATCGCACCGAACCCCAACCACCCGACGGTCCCGAATAGGGCTCGACCTCGAGCGTCTCGCTCAGCCGCTTCCTCGTCATGATCTATCCTTGATGAACTGCGTCCGCGGACGTGACCATTGGCATGTCCGGCAAAAGCTTCACGGATCGACCAATCAAGGTCGGCGATGGTCAAACGTTCCTATCGCGATGGGCTGACTGATGATCGGCTCGTGCGACAGGAACGGTTCAACAGCCTGGGAATTAGCGAGCGATTGACAAAGCCGCATTGCCGGTTCCGCGATAACGACACGAGGCGTCCATGACCGACTCGATAGGAGAACAGCGACCGAGGCGGGCCCTCACGGCCAACACCGGTCTTCGGCGCGGAGCGGAAGCGGGGCACGAAGGCTTGACGGACCCGACCATCCTCCATCCGAAACCACCGTTCCGGAAGCAGTCGCAACCATGGCCGGGTCTTGCGTGCCGGATGGACCCCCGTCCCGATCACGGCGAGACCAGCTACAAGGGGTCGGATCGGCTGGCAGGCCGCAAGGCGCTGATCACCGGCGGCGATTCCGGCATGGGCCGGGCCGCGGCCATCGCGTTTGCGCGCGAGGGCGCCGACGTTGCGATCAACTACTTCCCGAGCGAGCAGCCCGACGCACAGGAGGTCATTGGTCTGATCGAGGCGGCGGGCCGTCGCGGCCTCGCGATCCCCGGCGACATCAGGAGCGAGACCTTCTGTCAGGAGCTGGTGGCGCGCGCCGTCGAGGGGTTGGGCGGTCTCGACATCGTCGTGTGTAACGCTGCCCGCCAGCAGTCACGAGAGTCCATCCTTGATGTCTCATCCGACGACTTCGACGCGACGATGAAGACCAACGTCTACGCCCCGTTCTGGATCATCAAGGCTGCGCTGCCTCACTTGAAGCCCGGCGCATGCATCATTGGGACGACCTCGGAGCAGGCCTACGACCCTTCACCCGAGCTCTACGACTATGCCCAGACCAAAGCCGCAACCATGAACTATGTGAAATCGCTGGCCAAGCAACTCGGCTCGAAGGGAATCCGGGTGAATGGTGTCGCGCCCGGTCCGATCTGGACCCCGCTGCAAGTCTCCGGCGGCGCGTCGATGGAGAAGCTCGAGCAGTTCGGCGGCCAGACGCCGCTCGGTCGTCCCGGCCAACCCGCCGAGCTCGCATCGATCTACGTCCAGCTCGCTGCTGGTGACGCCAGCTATGCGACAGGTCAGGTTTATGGATCGGCTGGCGGATCTGGGCAGCCCTAGCGCTGACGGATGACGTCCTTCCCGGTCCGGGCGCCGATCGGGTTTGACGGGAGCATCACTTCGGAATCGGATCGGAGATATCCGCGCCTGGATTTTCCAGCTTGCCCGCGCGGGCGAGCTGCACGGCGTTTCCGAGCGCACGGGCAACGTTCACGACCTCCTGCTGGAATGCAGCATCCCTGTCGAGCGCCTGGTGTGACGTTGCGTAGGGTTCCATATACCCGACGTAGCCGTCCGCCTCACCGGTGCGCCCGCTCGAGAGGAGACTCATGTCGGTGAGCCAATCTGACAATGATCGACGCAGCGTCTCGGCGCCAACGCTATCCCCATGGACCACGAGGCCGAAATGGCGGCCGGCCAGATGGCGCGGATACGACCAGCCTTTTAGCTCCAGCGCCTTGGCCTCATCAGCTCGCTTGCCGTGCGTCGACGACGGATCCGGATTTCCGCCGTCGGCGCAGACCAGCCGGTCGATCATCGCCTTCAAGCCCGCGGGAGCGTGGTACCAGTTCACCGGTGTAATGATGAGAATTCCGTGGGCCGCCACCCAAAGCGGATAGATGTCGTTCATCCAATCGTCGGTTTGCCCCAGTGAATAGTTCGGGTAGCAGCTGCATGGCCAGTGGCAAAGCGGCATCGCGGTCGCGACGCAGGACTTGCAAGGATGGATCTGCTTGCCGAATTCCGAGGTCAGTCTCGACAGGTCCAGAATATCCACGGCAAGACCCATTTGCCGAAAGACCGGCTCGGCCAATTCGACAAGCCGCCACGTCTTCGACATCTCACCAGGACAGGTGTGGTCACTGCGCGGTGATCCGTTGACGATGAGAATACGCATCGGCTCGTCAACCTTGTCATGACGGCGCTGTGCCTCCAGGATCGCCTGCCGTGCCACCAGCCAGTCGTTCGCGATCTCATAGGACGGATCGGCAAACCCGGGCCCCGCTTGACGCGTCGCCGGCGCTTTGCGCGAATGACTATAGCCGTCCCACGCCGCAGCGACGATCGCATCGACCTCCCGAGTCAACAGCTTGAACGCAGGATCGACGAAGCGACTTCGATACCGCCGCTCAAATTCGTCGCGCGACAGTTTGACAGAAGGCATGCCCTTCCGGACGTCGGGTTGCATCATAGGGGACCAATTATGGTGTCCCGGCATCAATGCGACGGCAACCTCGACCGTTCCAATATCGCGCATGACCATGGCGTTCCGGACCCGATCGTTAGAGACAGTGGAACGCAGCTTGTTTCAACATGAGGAACCTGCTCAAGCAGGCGCGTCAACGACCGGCCACTAATGGGCGCGGTGCGCACCGTACTCCGGCCGAAACCAGCATAGGAACGAGTGCCCCGTGTTGTAGTTGGAGCCAGATCGCGCCGCCAGTATCGATGCTCAAGGCTCCGAGATGAGATTTCCAAGTCGAAGGATGATCCTGGCCGGCGGCGGTGGCTGGCCGAAAACCTCGGATTCCCCACGCCGACCTTCGATCGGATACCCGGAGAGGAACTGTTCATCTTCCGGAGTGAGGTCCCGCCTCCGCTTGCACAAGATGCCGTCGATGGCGCGCGCGCGCATGTGCGGCAAAACATGGTGTTCAAGTTGATGGAGTTGCCGCCAATGGCGTCGCCGGGTGGCCGCGTACGCATCGCCGACACCCGCAACTTTCCGATTTCGACCGACGTCGCTGCGGCACTTGTCGAGGTCGATGCTGGCCGTATGCGCGAGATCCACCGGCATCCGAACGCCGCACGAATTGGTCGCGGCGCATCTGAATATTCAGCGCGGGGTGCTCGACGGACTACGCAGCGACAAGCGGCCCGTCATCTGAACGACATTGCATCATTCCCACAATGAGACGCGGAGACCGTCGATGCCAGAACGCAGGACAATTCAAAAGGCGAAGCAAGACCGGCGCCAGGGCAAGTCTGCAACCACCCAGGCCGGAGAGTTCGTGCACGAGGAGATTCGCAAGGTCCGGCGCGGGCAACACGGAGCGAGATCACCGCAACAGGCGATCGCAATCGGCTTGTCCAAGGCGCGGCGCGCGGGTGTTCCGCTCCGGCCCCCCAAGAAGGGCAAGGCAAAGGCGAAAACCCGCAAGAGCGCCGAATATGCCTATGAGGCAGGTCAAGGCAAGCGGAAGCCCCGCCGCCGGCCCGGTGCTTCGCGTGCCGTATCTCGCGCCCTGAAGCGGGAGCCCCACCGCACAGCATCGCGGTCCGCACTGTCGAAACAGGCACGACAGGCGGCGTCGCACCGCTCGGCCTCGGCGCGCTCGGCCGCCTCCCGCAAGGCAGCCAAGACCAAAGGATCGGCGCGCCGCTCCGCCGCGGCAAAAAAGGCGGCCCGGACGAGGGCGCGTCGACGCTAGGCAACGGTTCAATCGTCTAAGATTGGCCTGCTGATGCTTCTCCAAGGACGCTTCCGATGGACGCCAGCCCACTCGACAAAGCCGACCTGACCGCACTCGACCAGTACTGGCAGGCAGCGAACTACCTATCCGTCGGTCAGATATATCTGCTGGACAATCCGCTTCTGCGAGAGCCGCTGCAACCCGAGCACATCAAGCCACGGCTGCTCGGGCATTGGGGGACAACGCCCGGGCTCAATTTCATCTACGCGCACCTCAATCGCGTCATCAGGGCGCGCGATCTCGACATGATCTACATCTGCGGACCGGGCCACGGCGGACCCGGCATGGTCGCCAACACCTACCTTGAAGGAACCTATTCGGAAATCTATCCGGATATCACGCGTGACAAGGACGGCTTGCGAAAGCTCTTCCGGCAGTTCTCGTTTCCAGGCGGCATTCCGAGCCATGCCGCTCCCGAGACGCCCGGATCTATCCATGAAGGTGGCGAACTCGGGTATTCGTTGCTGCATGCCTACGGGGCGGCCTTTGATAACCCGAACCTCATCGTTGCCTGCGTGATCGGCGATGGGGAAGCCGAGACCGGTCCCCTCGCCGCATCCTGGCATTCGAACAAATTCCTCAACCCGGCGCATGACGGCGCCGTCCTCCCGATCCTGCACCTCAACGGCTACAAAATAGCCAACCCCACGATTTTCGGGCGCATGCGCGACGAAGAGATTGCGGATCTGCTCAAGGGGTATGGCTATGACCCGCTTTTTGTCGAAGGCAGCGATCCCAACGACATGCATCCAAAGATGGCGCGGGCTCTCGACGAGATGCTCGATTGCATCGGCGATATTCAGGATCGAGCCCGCGATCACCAGCGTGGAGGCCGCCCACGCTGGCCGATGATGGTCTTGCGCACTCCGAAGGGATGGACCGGTCCGAAAGAAGTCGATGGCAAGAAGATCGAAGGCTTTTGGCGTGCGCATCAGGTTCCCATCGAAGGGGTCCGAACCAACCGCGCGCATCTCGGGATTCTCGAGACCTGGATGCGGAGCTACCGGCCCGAGGCATTGTTCGACGAGGCTGGCTGCCTGCGCGCCGACCTTCAGGCGCTGGCACCAGCGGGCCCGCGCCGGATGGGCGCCAACCCGCACGCCAACGGCGGAACCCTCAAACGAAAGCTGACGCTTCCAGATTACCGCAGCTACGCAGTCGATCTCGTGTCGCCCGGCTCCCAAATCGGCGAGGCCACGCGGACCGTGGGCGGTTATCTCCGTGATGTCATCGGGCTGAATGCGGCGGACAGGACATTTCGACTGATGGGGCCGGACGAAACCGCCTCGAACCGGCTCGACGCGGTTTTCGAGGCCACCGATCGCGTCTGGATGGAAGACATTGAGCCATTCGACGTGGGCCTTGCCCCCGATGGCCGCGTCATGGAGGTGTTGAGCGAGCATCTGTGTCAGGGCTGGCTCGAGGGCTACCTGCTGACCGGACGCCACGGTCTCTTCAACTGCTACGAAGCGTTCGTTCACATCGTCGATTCCATGTTCAATCAGCATGCCAAATGGCTCGAGGTCTCTCGCCGCCTGCCCTGGCGGCGACCGATCGCATCGTTGAACTATCTGCTCAGTTCGCATGTCTGGCGTCAGGATCATAATGGATTCACGCATCAGGATCCGGGCTTCGTCGACCTCGTCGCGAACAAGGATGCCGACATCGTTCGCGTCTACTTTCCACCCGATGCGAACACCTTGCTCTGCATCACGGATCACTGTCTCCGCACCTACGATCGTATCAATGTCATCGTCGCCGGGAAGCAGCCGTCGCCGCAATGGCTCTCGATGCAGGAGGCTGAGTCGCACTGCAGGGACGGCATTGGTATCTGGCAATGGGCGACCTCGGAGGGGAGCGATGAACCAGACCTGGTCATGGTCTGCGCCGGCGACATTCCAACGCTCGAGACCCTGGCCGCGGTCAGCCTGCTCCGCGAGGCGATGCCCGATCTGAAGATCCGCGTCGTCAACGTCGTCGACCTGATGACGCTGCAGCCGCGCGAGCAGCACCCGCACGGCCTCTCCGACAAGGAATTCGATCGTCTGTTTACGCGTGATCGACCGGTAATCTTCGCCTATCACGGCTATCCCTATATGATCCACCGCCTGACCTACAATCGCGCCAACCATGACAATATCCACGTGCGCGGCTACCGGGAAAAGGGAACCACGACCACGCCATTCGACATGGTGGTGATGAATGAGCTCGACCGCTTTCATCTCGCGATAGAAGCGGTCGAACGCGTTCCCGGCTTGCAGGCGAAGGCGACCGCGATCCGACAGCTCTGCGAGGCAAAGCTGACCGAGCATCACCGCTATATTCGCGAGCATGGTGAGGACATGCCGGACATCCAGAACTGGCGCTGGCGTCCCATCTCCGGGCAGGACGAGTGATGGCCAAGGCAATTCTCGCTCTGAACGCCGGCTCATCGAGTATCAAGTTCGCAGCCTATCGGGCCGATGGAGATGATCCTGGGCTCTCGTTGATTTGCAGAGGGCTTTTCGACCGGCATGCTGCGAGTGCAGGGTTCACCATCAGGGATGCCGCGGGCCGGATACTTGATCAAGCGCGGCCTGCCTCCGATGACCAGGCTGATTCCATTTCCTCGTTGCTTCCGCGGCTGCAACCCATTCTCGGCAAGGACGTCCTGGCTGCGGTCGGACACCGGGTCGTGCACGGAGGCGCGCACTTCTCCGCTCCCGCCCTGATCGAGGGCGACGTGCTGCAACGGCTCGATGCGCTGACGCCGCTGGCGCCACTCCATCAACCTGCCTGCCTTGCTCCGATTCGGGCCCTGCAACAGGCGCGTCCCGACCTTTTGCAAATTGCCTGCTTCGACACTGCATTTCACGGCGATATGCCCTCGGTCTACAAGCGGCTGCCAATTCCGGACGTCGGAGACGGCATTCATCGATATGGATTTCACGGCCTCTCGTTCGAATACGTTGCTACCCGACTTCGCTCCCCCCAACAGCGCACTGTCATCGCGCACCTGGGCAACGGATCGAGCGTATGCGCGCTTCAGAACGGCAGAAGCATCAACACGAGCATGAGCCTCACGCCTCTGGACGGCTTGATGATGGCGACACGGTGCGGAGCCATTGACCCGGGCGTTCTGCTCTACCTGCAGAAGTCGAACAGACTCTCGGTCCAGGAACTCGAGGATATTCTTTATCGTCGATCAGGATTGCTCGGCGTCTCCGGTATTTCCGCCGATATGAGGGCACTTCTCGCGACAACCGAGCCTAACTCGAAACTGGCGGTCGATCAGTTCTGCGCGCGAACGGCGGAGTACGTTGCGGTGATGGCGACTAACCTCGGCGGCCTTGATGTTCTCGTGTTTACCGGCGGCATCGGCGAGAACAGTTCGCGAATTCGTGGCGATATCTGCGCGAGACTTCGCTGGATCGGCATCGAAATCGACGAGATTGAAAATGAGCGGGGCTCGACCACGATTTCCTCGCCCGGTAGCCCGATCGAGGTTCGGAGGATCCCCACGGATGAAGAGGCAATGATCGCCGAGCACACTCTGGTTCTGCTCGCCGGATTGAGCCGATGAGGCCGTCGGCGTGGCCGTCTGCGCTGCGCCTCCATATCGCAACGACCAAGGGCTTCTGGGAGACAAGTTCAGGAATGAGCCCCGGGGGCCGAGTTGCGACAGTGAAGTGACCCCGACCGGAAAGTGATCACGATGATCGCAATGCCCTATGACTATTTTCTGATATCGTGGTTCGCACTCGCCTTCGCTTCGACGGCGTACGTCGCTTACGATCAGTTTGCTGGCAATCCCGAACCTACCGTGATGAAATGGGGCTTCATTCTCATCACGCTCTACATGGGGCCGTTCGGGCTTCTCCTCTATGTCCTGACGGACAAGGAGCCGCGGCCGGGCGAGCATGAGGCATTCACCGCTCCCTTATGGAAGCAGGGCGTCGGCAGCACGATCCATTGCGTCGCGGGCGACGCAACCGGTATCATCCTGGCGGCGGTGATCACCGCATCGCTTGCCCTGCCGATGTGGGTCGACCTGATCGTCGAGTATCTGACAGGGTTCTCGTTTGGCCTGTTCGTCTTCCAGTCGCTCTTCATGAAACGCATGATGGGTGGCAGCTACTGGGACAATGTCAAAGCGAGCTTCATGCCCGAGTTCATCAGCATGAATGCGATGATGGCCGGTATGGCCCCCACGATGAGCACCTTGATGATGGGCCGCGACATGCGCGCGATGGACCCGCTCGAGCTTGTCTTCTGGGGCGTGATGTCAATTGGCGTCATGGTCGGATTCTCGACCGCGTATCCCTTTAACGTCTGGATGGTCAAGAATGGCATCAAGCACGGCCTGATGACCGAGCGCCCGCATGCGAAGCAACAGCAGCACGCACATCAAGACCACAAGCAGCATCGCCACGGCGAACAGCAGAGCGCCGGGCAAGAGCACCGCGGGATGGCTGGCCGAGGCATGAAAAAACAAGCAACGATCGCACAGCAGGCCGCCCTCGCCGCTGTCACGTCATTGCTCCTGATCTCCGGAATGGTCCTGCCGGGCTTCTCGGTCAATCTCGGCCTGAGCGGGCACGATGTCGATGATGCGATCATGCCGCCGGGCATGATCGGTACTTTCGATCTCTCGGGCGATGCGATGAAGGACATGGCGGCCGTCAAGCCGCGGCAGGTCGGCTATGTGGCGCCAGCCGACGCCCGTGGCGACCGGGTGCTGGAGCCGCGGATCGAGAACGGCGTCAAAGTGTTCGATATCGATGCGTCCGTCATTCGCTGGAACATCCTGCCCGATGTCGCGGTGGACGCCTATGCCTACAACCGCCAGATCCCCGGGCCGCGCTTGCAACTCACCGAGGGCGATCACGTCCGGATCAACTTCCACAACAATCTGCCGGAATCGACGACGGTCCACTGGCACGGGCTGATCGTACCGAACGCGATGGACGGCCCGGCCGAGATTACGCAGCCGCCGATTCCGCCGGGTGGCTCGTACACATACGAGTACGAGGTCGGTCAGCACGGAACCTATTTCTATCACAGCCATGATCGCCCGGATCGCCAACAGGCGCTGGGGCTGTATGGCGCGCTGATCATCGCGCCGAAAGATCCGAACTCCGAAGTCGCGGCCGATCTCGACTATGTCGTCCAGTTGCAGGAATGGCTGAAGCGCGAATGGCGCACTTACCCGGCGATGCTGATGGAAGGCGAGATGCCGAACTATTTCACCATCAACGGCAAGGCCTATCCGGCGACCGACACGATATCAATGAAGGTCGGTCAAACCATCAAGGTCAGGTTCATTGGCACCAACAACAATTTCGTGCACCCGATGCATATCCACGGCGGCCCCTTCGAGGTCGTGGCGGTTGACGGGGTGACCCTGAGTGACACCGCGCGTTACCAGGCCGACACAATCAATGTCGGACCAGGGCAGCGTTACGATGTGATCTGGACGGCGCGCAAGCCGGGCAAATGGCTCGTGCATTGTCATATCCCGCATCACACCGAGAATAACAACACCGAGCAGAATGGCGGCGGTGGCTTGATGCTGGTCTTGAACGTTGAATAAGAATCTTCGGGGCATTCGCCTCAAAGCCGCGCGATGGCATCCATTTTCTCGAGAGTTGACGTCTCACATGATCTCGACCATCCCATAGCGTCTGCACCGGGTTTCAGCCACTCCCTCCCGACCTCGTTCCATCATTGAGCGCACCGATGCCCCGGTGCGGAACCTGATGAGGCGAATGATCGCTCCATGCCGCGGCAGAGCAATCGGATCCGGCTACAGCCGCGCCAATCGCGCGGGGGCACGGCATCATTTCGGAATAATAGAATAGTACCGCTGATTTGCCCGCCATGTCAAGTTCCGTGACGAATGCCGGATCGAACACCGGGCTACCGCCCGGCTCCTTTGCATGGGGTTGTTTTCGCTGTTTTGGCCGTGCGCCCCGCGAACGAAGATCGGCGATAACCTCGGCCTGTCGCGGGGCGGATTCAGGCGCGCAGCCGCAGCGAGATCTCGGTGCTGGCGAACGTCCTGTCCGGCGTCAGCACCACCATGTCGACGACGGTCATCGAGCCGGGCTGGCTGTAGACATATTTGACGTGCCAAAGCGGCCCGATATCGGGCGAGATGACAAAATCACCGGATTCGAGCGCCCTGGCGATCGTCCTGACCGCCTCGCTATTCCTGATCGGAAGCGAAAACACCGCGTCCATCAGCGCAGCAAGGCTGACGCCCTCGGCGAGGAAGGCGCGCGCAACATTGTCCCCGTGCGCCTGTCGAAGGGCCGACACGATCGCGGCGACAGCTTCCGGGTTCCTCACGCGACGCGCCTTGTTGAGCAGAGTTCGCCGGCCCTCGACTCAACGGGCTGGCTCCAGGCATCTTATAATGCAGGAAACGGCCCGTTGGTAAGGCTTCCGAAGTGCGATTCGCTGCGGCGATCACGCTTCCGTTGACACGCCTTCAACGGACCGCTCGTCACGGTTCGGTTCAGGATTCGAGAGGCGCGATCACCATTTCAACGCTGCCGTGCGGACCGGGTCGTCCCACAACGCGGCCGTCTCGGCATCGAGCAGGCTCACCGTGAGCGAGCAGCCGGCCATATCCAGCGAGGTGACGTAGCTGCCGACCAGCGAGCGCGCGATGCGCAGCCCGCGCTGCTCGAGCATGCGGCGCGCCGCATTGTACATCAGATAGAGCTCGATCGTCGGCGTGCCGCCGAAGCCGTTGACCAGCAGCAGGGCTTCGGAGCCCGTGGGCGCCGCAAGATCGTCGGCGATGGCGGTCGTCATTTCCGACGCGATCGCGTCGGCGGCTTCGAGCTTGACACGGCGGCGGCCCGGCTCGCCGTGGATGCCGACGCCCACCTCCATCTCGTCCGCACCGAGCGCGAAGGTCGGCGTGCCAGCGGCAGGCACCGTGCAGCTGGTCAGCGCCACGCCCATCGAACGCGTCCGCGCGTTGACGCGCTCGCCGAGCGCCACACAGGTCGCGAGATCGGCGCCCTTCTCAGCGGCCGCGCCGACGATCTTTTCGACGACCAGCGTGCCGGCGACGCCGCGGCGGCCGATGCTGTAGGTCGACTTCTCGACCGCGACATCGTCGTCGGTCACGATGGTGGCGGTGCGGCATTCGGCGATCTCGTCCGCCATCTCGAAATTCATGCGATCGCCGGCATAGTTCTTGACGATGAACAGCACGCCGGCATCGCCCGCGACCGCCTGCGCGGCCTCGACGATCTGGTCCGGCGTCGGCGAGGTGAACACCTGGCCGGGACAGGCGGCATCCAGCATGCCGTGGCCGACGAAGCCGGCATGCAGCGGCTCATGCCCGCTGCCGCCGCCCGAGACCAGCGCGACCTTCCTGCGGTTCAGCTCGCGGCGGCGAACGAATTTGCGCTCGGCGCCCAGCGCGACCAGATCGGCATGCGCGGCCGCAAAGCCGTCGAGGCTCTCTGCGAGAACGTTGTCGACCGCATTGATGAACTTCTTCATGGTGTCCTCCCCGCCTCGTTCGGCGTTTTCGCCTATTTTTCCCGCATGACGGCAATCAGGCGCCGCGTGAACTCCTGCAGCAGCGCGTCGAGCTCGGCATTGCGCTTGGAACTGCCGAGATCCGGCAGATGCAGGGTCAGCGTCCGCTCATGCGAGCCTTCGCTGAGCCGGCCGACGCGGCGCGGATGCGCGCGGGCATAGGCGCGCAAGAAGGCCGTCTTGGCCTGCGGCGGGAAGTGGCAGACATCGAAGATCGTGTTGAGATGCTGCACCGGGATCGGCACCGGATAGGCCGGGTTGCTGATCTGGCTGACGAAGCTGCGGTTCTTGCCGATGGCATGGGCCAGCCGCAGCCGCATGCCGGACGGGCGGCTCTCCAGCACTTCCTTGAAGATGCGCTTGTAGACCGCAACCGCGCCGGCTTCGGGCGCTTCATCGGCCGCCGTGTCAGCCAACACTGCCTCCGCTGCTCAGCCGATCGATGGTCTGCTTGATCTGCGCCAATGCCGAGGCGTTCACCGACAATTCGCGCAGCCCGCAGTTCAAAAGCGCGGGCAGACAGCGCGAATCGCCCGCCATGTCGCCGCACAGGCTGACGCTGACGCCGGCGCGGCGGCCGTGCTCCGCGGTCCGCGCGATCAGTTCGAGCACTGCGGGATGCAGCGGATCCATCAGGGGGGCGAGAGCTCCGTTGGAACGATCGCAGGCCAGCACATATTGCGCGAGATCGTTCGAGCCGATCGAGAAGAAGGCGGCCTTGAAGCTCGAGACCGCCAGGGCCGCCGCCGGGACTTCGACCATGATTCCCAGTTCGGGAAGCATTGCGGCAATGCCGTCCGCCTGCAAGCGCTGCACGGTATCGGCGAACAGCTTCCGCCCCGCCTCGAGCTCGTCGGCCGAGGTCACCATCGGGAACATGACCTTGAGATTGCCGCGTACCGCGGCGCGGGCCAGCGCGCGCAGCTGCACGGCAAAAATCTCCGGCCGCGCCAGGCACAGCCGCAGGCCGCGCACGCCGAGGAACGGATTGGCCTCGCCATCCAGCGTGAAGCCGGGCACCGGCTTGTCGCCACCGGCATCGAAGGTGCGGATCGTCACCGGCCGCTGGCCGGCCCAGCGCAGGACCGCATCATAGGCCTGGAACTGGGTTTCCTCGTCCGGTAGCTCGCTCCGACCGGCGAGCAAGAATTCGGTCCGCATCAGGCCGATGCCGTCGGCATATTGCGCGTCCGCGTGATCGAGGTCGTCGACGCGCTGGATATTGATCAGCAGCTTGATGTGCTCGCCGCGCCACGACGCCGTCGGCCGCCGCAGGATGGCGCGCGCGGATGCCCTGCTCTTGCGATGGCTCTCGCGCCGCTTCTCGAAGATGCGCACCTGCTCGGCGCTGGGATCGAGCTCCAGCGTCGCGCCCTCGCCGTCGAGCAGCGCCGTGGTGCCGGCATCGGGAATGCTGCCGAGCTGGACCACCATCGGGATGCCGCGCGCGCGCGCCAGCATCGCGACATGGCTGGTCGGACTGCCGTGCAGCAGCGCGAGACCGCCGCCGCCGGACCAGTCGATCTCCAGGAAGCGCGACGGCGGCAGGTCGTCGGCACAGACCACGCCGCCGCTCGGAATCTTCAGCGGCTCGCCCGCGTCGCCGCGCAGGATGTGGACCACACGGTCGCGCAAATCCGCAAGGTCCGACGAGCGAGCCTGCAGATACTCATCCTCCGCCGCATTGTACTCCGCGATCTGCTCGTCGAGCGTCGAACGCCATGCGAGGTCGGCCGGGCGCCCCTCGCCGATCGACGCGAAGATCGCCTCGATCAGATCCTCATCCTCCAGCAATGCGACCTGAAACTCGAGGATCTGCGCGGCTTCGCCGCCGGCGCTGGCGGCAAGATCGGCAATCTGCCCGCTTGCGAGATCGATCGCCTTGCGCAGCGCGAGCGCCTCCTCGACCAGCGTGCCGGCGACCCGCTCGCCGCCCGCGCCGGCGTCGACGCGGACGAGCGGACCATGGGCAAAGCCGATCGAGGCGGTCCTGCCGCGGTAAGCCAGTCCTGCAGCGCCGCCCTGCATGCTAGCCCGCTCCATCCGGAAAATCGCTGGCGACCAGATCGACCAGCGCGGCGACGGCAGCCTCGGCATCGCTGCCGGACGCCTTTATCTCGATCGTGCTGCCGTGCGTGGCACGCATCGCCATGATCTTGGCCACGCTCTTGGCATTGATCCACTCCGGTGCACCCGCGACCCGCACCGAGATCTGGGCCTGGAATTTCTTGGCGAGCTTGGTCAGCTTGACCGCGGGGCGCGCATGCATGCCCACCGCGTGCACCAGCCGCACATTGCCGGTGAAAATCTGTTCGTCCGCTTTATCAAGCATGCTCATCATCCATCATCGCTTCGCCGACATCTCAGTCGGCCGAGAGTTCTTCGGCCACCGCCTTGACCTGGGCCAGCGTGCTGCCGCCCGCCGCTTCGGTCGCCGCCATCACGGCGCCCTCGACGATCGGCGCGTTGCAGACGACAACGAGATCGCGCCGCGCAGGCTCCAACATCTCGACCGCCATTTCACTGTTGGTCTCGGCACCGCCGAGATCGACCAGCACCGCGACGCCCTTGGGAGACCAGGCGGCATTGATCGCGTCGATGATCAGCGGCACGCTGGTGCCCAATCCGCCGTCCGGATTGCCGCCACAAAAGGCCACCTTGACCTCGCTGCCGACCATCTGCCGCACCATGTCGGCGGTTCCCTTGGCGATGTCGCTGGAATGCGAAACGATCACGATTCCCACGGTGTCGGTCATGCGCGTGCCTCCAGGCCCGCGCACACCGCCTGCACCAGCACGCAGCTCGACCGCGCGCCGGGATCGACATGCCCGACGCTGCGCGCACCGAGGAACGACGCGCGTCCCTTGGTGGCCTGCATCGGCGCGGTCCGCTCGACCGCCTCGGTCGCGGTGCTGCGCACCCGCGCGATCAGATCCGGCTGGCCGGCCGCCGTCTTCAACGTCTCCAGCACGGGAACCAGCACATCCAGCATCGTCTTCTCGCCAACCTGCGAGCGGCCGCGCGCGCTTACCGCGTTGACGGCGCTGCCGAACACATCGGCGATATCCTCGGGCAGCTGCTTGTCATGCGAGAGCGCCTCGCCCGCGGCCAGAAAGAAGCTGCCATAGAGCGGCCCGGAGGCGCCGCCGACCGTCATCACCAAGGTCTTGCCGATCATCTTGAAGGCCTCGTCGAGCGGCTGCGCCGAGATGACATCGAGTTTGCCGAGCACGGCTTCGCAACCGCGCTTCATGTTGGTCCCGTGGTCGCCGTCGCCGATCGCCTGATCGAGGCTGGTCAGCTCCGGCGCGCTGGCGATGACCTGCTCTGCGGCCGCCTTGACCAACGACTTGAATGTCTCTGATGGCACCGACATCTGTTCGATCCTCTCGCCCCTCTAATGAACCGCAGCGGGAATGCGCTGCCCCGCACGGTCGAAATACAGCGGATGCACGAAGTGCAAATCGACCTCCTGGCCGGCCTGCAGCGGCCGATGCGGATCGGCCAGCGTCACCAGCGTCTCGCCCTTATAGTCCAGGTGAATATGATTCTGCTCGCCAAGGTGCTCGACCCGATGCACGCGGCCGACCATCTGCCCGCCATTGCGCGCAGCGAGCTGAAGATGCTCGGTGCGAATGCCGATCGTCTCGGTTCCCGGCGGCACCATGACATCGGAAAGCAGCCTCGCCGGCAGGAAATTGATCTGCGGCGTGCCGAGCCGCGAAGCGACGTAGCTGCTGGACGGGCTTTCGTAGATCTCCCGCGGCGTGCCGAGCTGAAGCAGCTGTCCGTCCCGGATCACGCCAATGCGCGAGGCCATCGTCATCGCTTCGACCTGATCGTGGGTGACGTAGAGGATCGTGGCGCCGAGCTCGATCTGGATCCGCTTGAGCTCCAGCCGAAGCTCGCTGCGGAGTTTTGCGTCCAGCGAGGACAGCGGCTCATCCATCAGATAGATCGAGGGGTCGCGGACCAGCGCCCGGCCGATCGCCACGCGCTGCATCTCGCCGCCGGACAGCCGGGTGGCGCGGTTATTCAGCTTGCTTGCGATGTGCAGCAGCTCCGCGGTCTGCTCGACCCGCTTGCGGATGATCGGCTCCGCCACCCGCCGCGCCGGCGAGCGCAGCGGAAACGCCAGATTGTCGTAGACCGTGAGATGCGGATACAGCGAATATTGCTGGAACACGAAGGCGATGTCGCGCGAGCCCGGCGGATCGTGCGTCACGTCGCGCCCGTCGATCACGACCGAGCCCGCATCGGGGGTCTCCAAGCCGGTAATCAGCCGCAGTGTCGTGGTCTTGCCGGCGCCGCTCGGTCCGAGCAGCACCAGGAATTCGCCGTCCTTCACCGCCAGCGAGAGGTCGCGGACCGCGTCCACCGCGCCGAAGCGCTTGGTGACGTTGCGCAGGGTGACGTCAGCCATGGCGCAGGCCCTCGTCGCTCGCGGTCCTGATCGCAAGGCCGCTGCCGATGTCGAACAACGCCAGCCGCGCTGCGTTGAATTCGAGGCCGATGGTCTCGCCGATCCGCACCGACGCACTCGACGGTAGCCGCGCCGCGACCCGGCCGTAGGCCGTGTCGACGGTGACGATCTGGGTGGTGCCGAGATATTCCGCGCCGAACACCTCGCCGCGCACGGCGCCGGCGTCGGCGAAGCGGATATGCTCCGGACGGACGCCGAGCGCCAGCGGCGCGTTGGCGCGGTCCTCGCGGATCTCCGGCACCGCAAGCCTGGTTTCGTGGAAAGAGATCGCGCGATCGCCGGAGCGCAAGCCGCCCTCGAAGCGCAGGAAGTTCATCGGCGGCGAGCCGATAAAGTCGGCAACGAACATGCTGGCGGGCCGGTCATAGACCTCCTGCGGCGTGCCGATCTGCTCGACGCGTCCCTTGTTCATGACGGCGATCTGGTCGGCCATCGACATCGCCTCGAGCTGGTCATGCGTGACATAAACCGTGGTCGCCTTGATGCGATCGTGCAGGTCGCGCAATTCGCCGCACATCAGATGGCGGAATTCGGCGTCAAGCGCGCCGAGCGGCTCATCCATCAGGAACGCCTTCGGCCGGCGCACCATGGCGCGCCCGAGCGCGACGCGCTGCCGGTCGCCGCCCGAGAGTTTCGAGGTCTTGCTCGACAGCAGATGCTCGATCCGCAGCATCCGCGCGGTCTCCTGCACCCGCTCGCGAATCTCGCGCCTCGCCATGCCCTGGCACTTCAGCGGGAAGCCGATGTTCTCGCCGACATTCATGTGCGGATAGAGCGCGAACAGCTGGAACACGAAGGCGATGTCGCGGGCGGCAGCGCGGTGGAACGTGACGTCCTCGCCGTCGAGCAGGATCTTGCCTTCGGTCGGCAATTCGAGGCCGGCGATCATGCGCAAGGTGGTGGTCTTGCCGCAGCCGGACGGCCCGAGCATCGCGAAGAACGTGCCGTCGTCGATCGTGAAGGTCGAGCCTTCCACCGCGGTGAACTGATCGAACGACTTGCGCAGGTTTTCGATGCGGATCTGTGCCATGGCCTATTCCGGAAAATGGCTGACGATGACGAAGCCGACCGTGCCAGTCAGGATCGTCACGAAGGAGTAGCTGTAGAGATCGATCGACCACGGCTGCACCAGCATGAAGATGCCGCCTCCGATTAGGGTCATTGCGACGGCCTCCCACGGCCCGCGACGGAACCAGCGCGCTACATAACCTTTGGCAACCACAGAGCCGCTCATTTGCGCACCGCTCCGAAGGTGATGCCGCGCAGCAGATGCCTGCGCAACAGCACGGTGAACATGACGATCGGGACGACGAACAGCGTGGTCGCGGCCGCAACCGCCGGCCAGTCCTGCCCGCCTTCGCCGATGATGAACGGGATGAAGGGCGGCATAGTCTGCGCCTCGCCGCTCGTCAGCAGCACCGCGAACGCATATTCGTTCCACGAGAAGATCAGGCAGAAGATCGCGGTCGCCGCAATGCCGGTAACGGCCTGCGGCAACACCACCTTGCGCAGCGCCTGCAGCCGCGTATAGCCGTCGACCAGCGCTGCCTCCTCGTACTCGCGCGGAATCTCGTCGATGAACCCCTTGAGCAGCCAGACCGCGAGCGAGACGTTCACCGCGGTGTAGAGCAGGATCATGCCGAGCCGCGTGTCGGTCAAATTGAGCTGCCGGTACATCAGATAGATCGGGATCGCCACCGCGACCGGCGGCATCATGCGCGTCGAAAGGATGAAGAACAGCAGATCGTCCGCCAAGGGTATGCGGAAGCGCGAGAATGCGTAGGCCGCGAGCGTGCCGAGGAAGACCGCAAGGAAGGTCGAGCCGAAGCCGATGATCAGCGAGTTGACGAAGCGCGGCACGACTTTCGACGGCCCGGCGATCACCATGTCGCGCTGCCGCACCAGCTTGTCGTACCAGGTCTGTGGCGGCGGCAGCTTGGCAATGAAGTCTGGCGTCTGGCGGGTGCGCACGGTGAACAGGTTGACATAGCCTTCGAGGGTCGGCTCGAAGATCACCTTGGGCGGATAGGCGATGGCATCGCTCTGCGACTTGAAAGCGGTGGCGACGATCCACAGCAGCGGCAGGATCGTGATCACCGCATACAGGATGACGAGACCGCCGGCGAACGCCTTGGCGCACGGCGAGGCCTCGACGATGGAATGCGCGGTGGATCTGGCGGCGGCAGCGGTCATCGTTGCTTCACCTTGTTGAGCGTCTTGACGTAGATGTTGGCGGCACCGAACACGGTCACGAACAGGATGATGGCGAGCGCCGAGGAATAGCCGGTGCGCCACTTCTCGAACGCCGCGCGCTTCAACGAGATCGACACCAGCTCGGTGGTCGAGCCCGGCCCGCCCGAGGTCAGCAGGTTGACCATGTCGAACATCTTGAAATTCTCGATGGCACGGAACAGTACCGCGAGCATCAGGAACGGCACCGTCATCGGCAGCGTGATCGACCAGAACTGCCGCCATGCCGAGGCACGATCGACTTCCGCCGCCTCATAGATGTAATCGGGGATCGAGCGCAGCCCGGCGAGACAGATCAGCATGACGTAGGGCGCCCACATCCAGGTATCGACCAGCACGATGGTCCACGGTGCAAGCGACACCTGCCCGGTCATGCTGAACGAGCTTGGCGGCACGCCGGTAAACAGGCTGATCAGGTAGTTGAACGGACCGATCTGCGGCTGCAGCAGCAACGTCCAGAAATTGCCGACCACCGCCGGCGACAGCATCATCGGCAGCAGGATGATCGTGGTCCAGAAACTGTGGCCGCGAAACTGGCGGTTGATCAACAGCGCCAGGCCGAAGCCCACGACCACCTGCAACGCCACCGACGAGATCACGAACTGCGCCGTGGTCTGCAGCCGGAACCAGACGTCCTCGTCGTTGAGGATGTCGCTGAAATTGTCGAGACCAACGAACCGCAGCGGCAGATAGGACATGCTGAGGTTGAGGTTGGTGAAGGACAGCCGGATCATCCAGATCAGCGGAAAGATATTGATCGCAAGCAGCAGCGCGATCGTCGGCGCGACGAACAGCCAGGCGATGGTCCGATCCGACAGACCGTGGCCGCCCCGGGCGATGCGGGATGTAACAGGCTTGCTCACGCCTGGGATCGTAGCATGATCGGGTTGCAGGATCGTCGTCATCGTGTCCATCAGCTGGCTGGATCGGCTTCCCCGAGATCTAGTCGGGGAAGCCAGTTCAGGTGGAGTGTCGGCGCCTTCTATTGCGAGGAGGCGACTTCCTTGCCCTGCTCCTTGAACACCTTGGTCCAGTCCTTGACCAGGAGATCGAGCGCTTGCTGTGACGTGCCCTTGTCGGCGACGACGTAGTCATGCACCCGCTTCTGCATGTCGAGCAGCAACTGCGCGTAGGACGGCTCGGCCCAGAAGTCCTTGACGATGCCCATCGACTCCAGGAATTGCGGCGCGAACGCCGCGCTCTTCGGGAAGTCGGGCGCATCGACCACCGCCTTGAGAGCGGAGTAACCGCCGATCTGCCACCATTTCTGCTGCACGGCGGGCTGCGCGAACCACTTGATGTAGGTCAGCGCATCGTCCTTGTGGTCGGAGGTTGCCACCACCGAGATGCCCTGCCCGCCGAGCTGGGTGAAGTGCCCCTTCGGACCGGCCGGATTGACGAAGAAGCCGATCTTGTCGCCGCCGACATTCGGATCCTTGTAGAGGCCGGGGAAGAAGGCGAACCAGTTCATCTGCATCGCGACCTGGCCGGACTTGAAGGCATCAAGGCCTTCCTGCATGTAGGCGTTGGTCATGCCGGGCGCCGTGCAGCACTTGTAGAGCTCCTTGTAGAACTCGAGCCCCTTGGCCGCGTCGGCGGAGTTGACGATGCCCTGCATCTGATACGGCTTCTTCGGATTGTCGTAGGCAAAGCCGTAATTGTAGAGCACATTGGTCACGCCCATCGTGATGCCTTCCGAGCCGCGCTCGGTGAAGATGTAGGCGCCGTAGACCTTCTTGCCGTCGATTTCGCGGCCCTGGAAGAACTCGGCGATCTGCTTGAGCTCGTCATAGGTCTTCGGCGGCGCCAGGTCGCGGCCGTACTTGGCCTTGAACGCGGATTGGATCTCGGGCCGCGAGAACCAGTCCTTGCGGTAGGTCCAGCCCACCGCGTCGGCCATCGCCGGCAGCGCCCAGTAGTTCGGCGTGTTCTTCGGCCACTGCGAGTAGCCGACGACCGTCGCCGGGACGAAGTCGTCCATCGAGATCTTCTCCTTGTCGAAGAAGTCGTTGAGCTTGACGTACCACTTGTTCTCGGCGGCGCCGCCGATCCACTGGCTGTCGCCGATGATCAAATCGCAGAGCTTGCCGTGGGAGTTGAGCTCGTTGAGGAAGCGATCGGCATAGCTCGTCCAGGGCACGAACTCGTACTTCATCTCGATGCCGGATTGCTTGGTGAAGTCCTTGCCCAGCTCGACCAGCGCGTTCGCCGGATCCCATGCCGCCC
Organism: Bradyrhizobium sp. USDA 4461; assembly: GCF_054055655.1. Lineage (NCBI taxonomy): Bacteria > Pseudomonadati > Pseudomonadota > Alphaproteobacteria > Hyphomicrobiales > Nitrobacteraceae > Bradyrhizobium > Bradyrhizobium sp. USDA 4461. Next base: position 4,588,260 of record NZ_JBSRXM010000001.1, on the reverse strand, counting down.
AGCACAGCGTGAGCTGCTTGCCTTGTGCTGCGGCTTCGCCGCCGCCGAAACCGGCGAGTGCCGCGGCCGCAACAACCGCGGACGCCGCCGTACTGCGTAACCATCCCAGTGTTCGCATATCCATTCCTCCCTATCGTTGAAGCACCTAACCCGCTCGACGCATCCCTGCCGGATCGACGCCGAGGATTTCGAAACCGAGTTGATGAGCGATGCTGGAGGCGAGACAGAGCGTTTCCGGACGTTGGGGTCCGGATCGGCTGGGCTCCTCCCACACATCTGCTCGATGCGCGATGTTTATCGTTTTTGTAATACTAAACGTATTACTAAATTCACGAAGTCGTCAAGCCGGTTTTGCAAGCCCGGCGAAAAGTCGGTCGACACGCGCACAGAAGACGAGCCGATTGCGGTGCAGCAAAGGCCTTTTGGCTCTTTCAAATCCACGCTCACGACGCGCGGCGCATTCGGGCAACCACTGGCGAACAGCGAGGCGCTGTTCGCCATTCTGTTTAATAAATTATTTTACTGAACGTTCAGCGCGCCGTGGTGCATGGCGACGCGTCACGGCATGCGAGGTTTGCGATCGCCTAGAGATAGCTTGCGAATGCGAGCCGCTGCGCCGGTGTCAGATGCAAGCCGTGCTTGGTGCGCCGATCCAGGAAGTCGGCAGGACGTTCCGCCCATTCGTTCTCGCGCAGATACACCGCTTCGCGTTCATAGAAGTCGCCGCCGAAATGACGGCCGAGATCGGTCGCACTGCGGGCCGAACCCAATAGCTCGCGCGCACGCGTGCCATAGAGCCGGGCATAATGACGGACGAGCGTTCGCGGCAGATCGGCATAGGCGCGCGCCAATCCCTTCTCGAAATCAGCGAAGCTGCCGCCGATGTCGCCGCCCGGCAGCGGCCGAATTGCGGTCCAGGCAGGTGACAGCTTCGGGAACCACGGTACGAGGCGCTGCATCGCCTGCTCCGCCAGCCGGCGATAGGTCGTGATCTTGCCGCCGAAGATCGAGAGCAGCGGCGGCGCCCCTTCGGCGCCGTCAACCTCGAACACATAGTCGCGCGTCACGGCCGACGGATTGTCGGCATTGTCGTCGTAGAGCGGCCGAACGCCCGAGAAGGCGTGCACGATCTCGCTCGCCTGCGGCGGCGTCCGGAAATAGCGGCGCAGTACCTGCAACAGATAATCGGTCTCGTCCGCGCCGATCGCGACATCCTCGGCGCGGCCCTGATAGGAAATGTCTGTCGTGCCGACCAGCGCAAGATTATCTTCATAGGGATTGACGAAGATCACCCGGCGATCGGTATTCTGCAGCAGATAGGCCTGCGGCCCGTCCCAGAATTTCGGCACCACGATGTGGCTGCCCTTGACCAGCCGCACGCTCTGCGCCGAGTTCAGCCCGGCCACGCCCTGGATGACATCCTGAACCCACGGCCCGGCGGCGTTGACCAGCGCGCGCGCCCGCACGATCTGCGCGGTGCCGTCGCCGCCCTGCATCTCGAGCCGCCAGGTTTCGCCGTCGCGGCGCGCGCGCACCGCCCGCGTCCGCGGCAGGATGCGGGCGCCGTTCCGCGCCGCATCGATCAGGTTGAGGATCACCAGCCTGCTATCGTCGACCCAGCAGTCCGAATATTCGAAGCCTCGCCGGAATTCCGGATGCAGCGGCGCACCCTCGGGGGACCGCGCCAGATCCAGGCTGCGGCTCGCCGGCAGCTGCTTGCGGCCACCAAGATGGTCGTAGAGCAGCAGCCCGGTGCGGACCAGCCAGGCCGGCCGCTGCTCCGGCGAATGAGGCAGCACGAATCGCATCGGCCAGATTATGTGCGGCGCGGACGCCAGCAGCACCTCACGTTCGATCAGCGCCTCGCGCACCAGGCGGAACTCGTAATATTCGAGATAGCGCAAGCCGCCATGGATCAGCTTGCCGGAACGCGACGAGGTGCCTTCGGCGAAATCGTCCTTCTCGCAGAGCAGCACCTTCAACCCGCGGCCGGCGGCATCGCGGGCAATGCCGGCACCATTGATGCCGCCACCGATGACAGCGACATCGACCAGCCCGTGATCCGTGCCTGCGACCGGCGCAGTGCCCGTCATCGCTTGCTGCTACGCCGTTTCTCGGCGCGGCGCGGCGCCGCCTTGGCCGTCGCGCGAGCCTTGGTTGTCGCGCGAGCCTTGGCGGGCTTCGGCGCCTGCAAGCCGTAGGTCGAGAACCCCTTCGCGGGTCTCGGCGATCTCCTCGTCGGTCAGGATGACGCGCGAGTCCAGCGCGAGCGAGAGGTAATACTGCTTCGCGATGGTCTCGAGCTCGACCGCGAGCCACATCGCCTTGTCGAGATTGGCGCCGAGCGCGATCATGCCGTGGTTGGCGAGCAGGCAACCGTTGCGGCCTTCGAGCGCGGCGATCGCGTGATCGGACAATTCCTTGGTGCCGTAGCGCGCATAGCCGGCGCAGCGGATCTCGGTGCCGCCGAACGCCGCCATCATGTAGTGGCAGGCCGGGATCGGCTTGCGCGCGATCGCCAGCACGGTCGCATAGGTCGAGTGGGTGTGGACGATGGCGCCGACATCGGGCCGGGCGCGCGTGATGTCGAGATGGAAGCGCCATTCGGTGGACGGCTGCAGCGGCCCTTCCCAGGCGCCGTATTCGCCCTCGAGCGGCATCGAGGCGATCATCTCCGGCTTCATCGAATCGTAGGGCGTCGCCGACGGCGTGATCAGCATCCGGTCCTTGTAGCGCGCGGAGATGTTGCCCGATGTCCCCTGGTTCAGACCCGACGCGTTCATCCATCGGCACTTGGCAATGATCGCCTCGCGCAATTGTCGTTCCTCACGGGTCATACGGACTGCCTTTCTCTTCAGCACGGCTTGCCTCTTCAGCACGGATTGCGCGGCGGTTCGCCGGCCAGGTAGCGGCGAACCTCCTCGGCCGCCTGCTCGGCGGCCACGGTGACGGTGCGCACGGAGGCGCCGGCGATGTGTGGCGTCAGCGTGACGTTGGGAAGCCGCAACAACGGCCAGTCCGCCGGCACCGGCTCGACGGCGAAGGTGTCGAGCATGGCGCCGCCGAGATGCCCCGATGCCAGCGCATCGTACAGCGCCTCGTAATCGACCAGCGGACCGCGCGCGGTGTTGATCAGGAACGCACCTTGCTTGATCCGCGCCAGCGCGTCGCGTCCGATGAAATGGGTGGTCTCGGGCGTCACCCGCGCATGCAGCGTGACGACGTCGGCGCGGCCGAGCAGTTCGCCGAGCGCGACATGCTCGACGCCGTCATTGCGGTCCTGGGCGCTGAGCTGGACATAGGGATCGGCGACCAGGATCTTGCAGCCGAACGCCTTCAGCAGCTTGACCACACGGCTGCCGATTGCGCCGTAGCCGACAATGCCGACCGTCATCTCGCCGAGCTCGCGCCCGGTGCGGTCGGCGCGATAGAGATCGCCGCGCCATTCGCCGCCGCGCAGCGCCTCATGGCCGCTTCGGATCAAACGGGTCTCGGCGAGAATGGCGCCGATGGTGAACTCCGCCACGGCGCTCGCATTGCGGCCGGGCGTATTGACCACCAGCACATTGTGGTCGCGCGCCGCCTGCATGTCGATATTGACCGGGCCGCCCCGCGACACCGCGATGAATTTCAGCATCGGCAGCCGCTCCAGCATCGATCGCGAGATCGGCGCCAGATGGGTGACGAGCAGTTCGGCGTCGCCGATGAAGTCGATGATCTCGTCCGGCTGCCCCATGAATTCCTTTAGGCCGTCGAGCTTCGAGCCGGCATAGCCGTGCTCCATCGGCTCGTCCGGCCAGGGCTGCTCCAGCGAGCGGATATCGACGCCGTTGCCGCAGGCTGTGCGGATATGCTCGGCGAACACCGAGGGCAGCATGAAGCGGTCGCCGACGATGGCGATGGATTTAGACATGGTCGCCTCCGGCGCGCAGTGCGGCGAGTTGTTTCCAGACCGGTCGCGATGCCAGCCGGGCATCGAGATAGGTCGGGAAGATGCTGGCATAGCGCTTCGCCAGCGCGGCGTCGGGCGATTGTGGCGCACTCAGATGCGGCGCAACCCACCGCTCGGCGCAGGCGCGCATGTCGGGATAGGCGTCGGTCGCGACCGCAGCGATCATTGCAGCGCCCGCGGCACCGGCCTCGGCGCGGCTGCAGATGCGGACGTCGCAATCGAGCGCAGCCCCGAGAATGGCGCCGAGCGCACGGCTCTTCGCCGCGCCGCCGGTGATCCTGAGATCGCGCGGCAGCGACCCCATCGCGGCGTAGCAATCCCGTGCGGCGAAGGCCAGGCCCTCCATCACGCCGCGCATCAGATCGCCATAGCGGTGGCGCGTGCGCAGGCCGAAAAACTGCGCGCTGGCCTCGTGCGCGACGAACGGGCCGCGCTCGCCGGCATCGGAGATGAACGGATGGAACAGCACCTCGCCGGGCCTGGCCCGCAGCACCTGATCGTCGAGCCGGCGGATCAATTCGGCGCGCGTGCGCGTCACGCCTTCCGCCGCCAGCATGTCGCAGGCGAGGTCGAGCATCCAGTCGATGTTCAGCGTCGCCGCCATGTTGGACTGCATCTGGGCATAGTGACCCGGCACCGGGAACGGCATGGTGTAGCCGGTGGCCTCGCGGTTCAGCGTCACCGCGTCTGCGCTAGGCACCAGCCGCATATGCATGCCGGTCGAGCCGATGATGGTGCAGCCGACATCGGGTGACGGATCGTACAGCCCGGCCCCGAGCGCATTGCAGATCACGTCGACATAGCCGAGGCAGACCGGCACGCCTTCCGGCAGGCCGATCTCCATGGCCGCTGCGGCTGAGAGCGGATGCGTCGTCACCGCGCCGTCCACGACCGGCGGGAAGAGATGCGTCAGCTCGGCGATGCCGATCAACCGCGCGGTCTCGGCATCGAAGCCGCGCTTGCGGAATTCACCGCAGGAGAAGGTCGCCTCCGACGGATCGGTGGCGCGCTCACCGGTCAGCAGGAAGTACAGCCAGTCCTTGCAATGGAACGCCGTTGTCGCCCTTGCGATCGTCTCCGGCATATACGCCTGCAGCCAGGCCAGTTGCGGGCCCTGCTGGCAGGCATTGAGTCCGGAGCCGGTGCGGCGGTAGAGCGGCGCGTTGCGCTCGCTGGCGCGAATCTCCTCGACCAGCCGGCCGGCGCGCGAGTCGAGCCACAGCAGCGCCGGTGCAACCGGCCGGCCGTCGTCATCGATCAGCCAGGTGCCGTCGCCCTGCCCGGTCACCGCAATCGCCGCGATCCGTGCTGGCAAGTCGGGCACAGCGTTCGCAAGTGCGCGAATCACTGCGACCGTATCGCTCCAGGTCCGCGCCATGTCCTGCTCAACATGGCCGCCGGGCGCGCTGCTATACGCATTCGGCCGCGAGACATCGGCAAGCTGCTCGCCGGCCAGCGTGAACGCCACCGCCTTGATCAGCGAGGTGCCGGCATCGATGCCGATGACGACGTCGCGGCGTGCGGAAGCGGCCATGGTCAGGACACCTCCGCATGTCGGATGCAGGTTTCGTCGCTGCCGAAGATGTGCAGGTGACGCGGCTCCAGCGCGAACGGAATCAAGTCGCCCGGCCGCGCGGCGACGCGGCCCGGCGTGACCGCGATCAGCACGCGACCGCCGCAATCGCCGGCGACATGCGACTGATCGCCGAGCCACTGGTTGGAGACGACCTTGACCCTGACGTCGCCGGTCCCGACTGCGATCTTCTGCGGACGAATGCCGATCCGCACCCGCGGCGTGCCGGCGAGCGCCTGCGCCGCCTCGCTATCCAGCCCCGCACCGCCGATATCGAAGTGCATGTCGGCGCCAACCGACAGGCGGAAGCCGCCATCGGATCGCGCCACGCCAGCGTCGAGCAGGTTCATCGGCGGCTCACCGATGAAGCTCGCGACGAACAGGTTGGCGGGCCGGCCCTTCAGCTCCTTCTCGCTGGCGAACTGCTGCAGCACGCCACCTTCCATCACCGCGATGCGGTCCGCCAGCGCGCTGGCTTCGGTCTGGTCATGGGTCACGAAGATCGCGGTCATGCCACGCTCGGCGAGCAGGCTCTTGATCCGGCCGCGCAGCACCGCGCGCAATTGCGGCTCGAGCTGCCCCATCGGCTCGTCGAGCAGATAGAGATCGGCGTCGCGCACCAGCGCCCGCGCCAGCGACACGCGCTGCTGCTGGCCGCCGGAGATCGCGCGCGGATAGCTGTCGAGGATGTCCTCGATCTCGACCAGACGAGCGATCTCGTCGACTCGACGCGTGACCTCACTGCGCGACAGCTGGGCCGACTTCAGCGCGAAGGCGATGTTCTCGCGGACCGTCAGCGGCGGATAGAGCGAATAGCCCTCGAACGCCATCGCGACCCTGCGGCGCGCCGGCGGAAGCTCGTGGATCCGCCGGCCGCCCAGCGCGATCGATCCGGCCGAGACGTCCTCGAACCCCGCGATCATCCGCAAGGTCGAGGTCTTGCCGCAGCCCGACGATCCCAACAGCGCGACGATCTCGCCCTTCTCGACCGCCATGTCGAGCGCGCGCACCGCATGCACCGGCGGCTTGCCGTGGCTCTGGTAGACCTTGTCGATGCCTCGAAGCTCGAGCATGTCCATGACCATCCGCTCCTATGCCGCCTTGAGCCGGTGCGTCTGCCCGATCCTCAGCCCGGTCGCGCGATCGAACAGCATCGCAGCCTCAGGCGCGAAGCGGACGAACACGTGATCGTCGGCCGCGCCTTGCGGGGCATCCGGCGGCAGCGCCGCCAGCCATTCCGTTCCGTCGGCGAGACGGAGCAGCAGCACCGCCTTCTCGTGCATTGGCGTGATCGCGAGGATACGCGCCGGGATGGCGTCGTCGCCGGACGCGGACGACACCGAAAGATCCTCCGGCCGGACGCCAAGCCAGCATGCGCCGGGCGACGCCAAACCATCGGCGGCCCCGAGCCGCATCCTGGCGCCGGCGACGTCCGCCGACAGCATGCCGTGCTGCGCGACCGGCGAGACCTCGGCGAGGTTGATGGTCGGATCACCGAACAGCCGCGCGATCGCGACCGACGCCGGCTGGGCGTAGATATCGGCCGGCGTCGCGACCTGGACGAGCCGGCCGTCGATCAGCACTGCGATGCGATCGGCGATCGCCATCGCCTCGCGATAGTCCTGGGTGACGTAGAGCACGGCGGCCGTGCCGCGCCGCAGCAGGTTCGGCAGCTCGAGCCGCATCTCGTAGCGGAGCTTGGCGTCGACGTTGCGCAGGGGATCATCCAGCAGCAGCACGTCCGGATTGCCGATCAACGCGCGGGCCAGCGCCGTTCGCTGCTTCTGCCCGTTCGACAGTTCGCGCGGCGCATGGCCCAGCACGTGCTCGATCTTGAGCAGCTTGCTGATCGCGGCGACGCGGCCCGCAACCTCGCTGCCGCCGCCACGCAGGCCGCTTGCGATATTGTCGCGGGCGGTCATGTGCGGAAACAACGCAAAATTCTGGAACGCCATTCCGATGCCGCGCCGCTCCGGCGGCGCACCGACGACCGAGCGACCGCCGACCAGGATGTCGCCGTCGTCAGGCTCGAACATGCCCGCGATCATCCGCAGCAGCACGGTCTTGCCGCTGCCGGAGGGGCCGAACACCGCGACGATCTCGCCGGGGTCGACCGCCAGCGACAATTCGTTGGCCGGCCGTGTCGCACCGAATGCCTTGCTCACCGAATTGATTTCGAGACGCGCCATCGGATCAGCCTTTCACCGCGCCGAGCGAGAGCCCCTCGACCAGGTAGCGCTGCGCATAGAGCGCCAGCAACAGGGTCGGCGTCACCGACAGCACGATCGCCGCCGCGATCTGGCCGTACTGGATTCCCGACGCGGTGACGAACGCGAGCGCGCCGACCGTCACCGGCTGCTTGTCGGCGGAGGCCAGGATCAGCGCGAAGACGAAATTGTTCCAGCAGAAGATGAATGACAGCAAGCCTGCCGCGGCGATCCCGGGTCCTGCCAGCGGCACCGCGATCCGGGTGAACGCCTCGCGCCAGGAATGCCCGGCCAGCCGGTAGGCATGCTCGATATCGGGGCTGATGTCCTCGAAATAGCCGCGCACGATCCACAGGATCAGCGGCAGCGCGATCAGCTGATAGACCCAGACGATGCCGAAGTAGGTGTCGTTGAGGCCGAGCTCCTGGTAGTACAGCGACAGCGGCAGCAGCACGAGCAGCGGCGGCGCGAAGCGGAACGACAGCAGCGTGAAGGCGATGGTCTCGCCGAGGCGGAATTTGAAGCGTGCAAAGGCATAGGCCGCCGGCACGCCAAGCAGCAGCGCCAGCAGCACCGCCGCGCTCGACAGCACGACGCTGTTGAACAGATTGCGCATGAAGGAGATCTGCAGATTGCCGGCCGCGGTGCGCAGCTGGCCGGAGATCAGCGCCTCGTAGTTCGCAAGCGTCGGCTCGAACAGGATTCGCGGCGGAATCCTCAAGATCTGATCGTTGTTCTGGAACGACATCATGAAGATCCAGACGATCGGGAACATGAAGAAGATCAGGATCAGCGTGAGCGCCACGCCGCGGAAGATGCGACCGGCAAGGCTGGAATGTTCCATCGCGCCCCTCCCCGTCACGCGTGGCCGTGCGCACGCTCGCGCAACCGCAGCCAGTTCTTGATGAAGATGTTCGACAGGATGTTGGTGATCAGCCAGAGGATCATCAACAGCGCCGCCGACCTGCCGACATTGGTGTACTGGAAGAATTCCAGATAGGCCTGGACCTGGAACACCATCAGCCGGTCGCCCGGCCCGCCCTGCGTCATGGCATAGATGATGTCGAACTGCTGGATCGAATCGAGCAGCCGGAACAGCGACGCCGTGATGATGTAGGGCGCCAGCATCGGCAGCGTGATGCGGAAGAACACGAAGCTCGCCGGCACGCCGTCGAGGGCCGCGGCCTCGAACGGCTGCCGCGGCAGCGAGCGCAGGCCCGCCAGCAGCAGGATCATGATGAAGGGCGTATAGACCCAGACGTCGACCAGCACGACCGTGAACAGCGCGCTCGACGGATCGGACGCCCATTTGAAATCGGTGACGCCGAACAGGCTGACCATGTAGGACAGGATGCCGAAGCCCGGATTGGTCATCAGCTTCCACATCAGCGCGGCGATCGCCGGCGCCGTCATCAGCGGCAGCAGCAGCATGATCGACACCGCATTGTGGAAGCGGGTCGGCCGGCGCAGCAGCAGCGCGATGCCGAGGCCGAGCAGCAGCTCGAGCACGACCGTCAGCACGGTGTAGGTGATCGAGATCTGGAACGTATTCCAGAACGCCGGATCGGACAGGAAGTCGATGTAGTTTCCGGCGCCGATGAAACCGCGCAGATAAGGCAGGTTCAGCCGGTAGCGTTGCAGCGAATAGACCGCCGCGGTCACGAACGGAACCAGGATCGCCACGCAGACGAGCAGCGCCGGCAGGCTCAGCAGATAGGGCAACAGGCGCACGCGCGGCTTCGGTTTGGCCGGCGCTGCCTGCGCGTTCGTCGGGAGGGTTTGGACCATGCTCATGATGATAAGAGATCGCGTTCCGCTGGCAAACGCCGCCGGCTCGGATGGGACAAGGGTCCGAGCCGGCGGATGGACGCGGTGCGGGGGATCATGCACCGCGGGTTTGATCGGTCAGCCGAGACCGGCCTGCTTGAGCTGGCGGTTGATGCTGTCGGCGAGCTTGTCGAGCCCCTCGTCGACGCTGACCTCCTTCGCCACCATCTTCTGCAATGAGGCGGCCCATTCCGTCGTCAAGTCGAAGAATAGCGGCTGCGCGGTGAAGTAGATCTTGGCGCCGGGCGACGACATATCGTGCTGCTCGAGATAGCCCGGATAGGATTTCGCGATGCGGTCGCGGAACTCGCTGTCTTTCCACACCGACGCGCGCACCGGATTGACGAAGTCCATCTTGCGCGCGCCGAACAGGTCGTGCTCGACGGACGCCGCCCACTGCATGAACAGCCATGCCGCGTCCTTCTGCTTGGAGAAGGTCGACATCGCGAGCGACCAGATCCAGACATTCGGGGTCGGGGCCTTGGCGGCCGGATTGGCGGCAAACGGCGCATAGCCGAGATGCCCCTTCTCCTTGTTGTCGCCGCCGTTCATGAAGTAGCCGAGGATGTCGGCATCGAAGATCATGCCTGAGGCGCCGGCGCCGACGTCGGTGCCGACCTGGTACCAGGTGTAGGTCGACCAGTTCTTCGGGCCCGAGGTCTGGATCATCTTGACCCATTTGTCGTGGAATTCCTTCGAGGCCTTGGTGTTCATCGCGGCCTTGAGCTTGCCGCCCTCCATCACGAAGTCCTTCTGGCCGAAATTCGAATAGGCCGACAGGAAACCGGGATGGATGGTCGCCCAGGAACGCGAGCCGCGCACGCCGACGCCGTAGGGGCCGCCGGCGTCCTTGGTGATCTTGGCCGCGACCTCCAGCATCTCGTCGAGGTTCTTCGGCGGCTTGACGCCGACCTTGTCGAAGATGTTGCGGTTGTAGGTGATGTTGTTGAGCTCATAGCCCCACGGGATGCACCACTGCTTGGCCTTGCCCGAGCCGAGCTCGGAGCCGGCGACGCCGTCCCACGCCGTGGAAGCGCGCAGGCCCGGCAGCACATCGTCCCAGGCGAAGGCCGGGTTGGTCTTGGCCGGATCCTTGATGTAGGTGTTGAGGTCCTCGATCCAGCCCGCCGGACCATAGGTCCAGGTCATGTAGGCGCCGGTCATGAAGGCATCGTACTGGTCCGACTTCGACGACAGCGCCGCCGTCACCTTGTCGAAATAGACGTCCTCCGGGAAGATGTCGTAGGTGACGTTCATGCCGGTGAGCGACTTGAACGCCTCGATGTCGCCGATCATCGCGTCGACGTAAGGATGCTTGTTGAGCAGCAGTTTGACGGTCTTGCCGCTCTGCGTCTTCCAGTTGAAGTCCGCAGCCATCGCCTTCGACATCGATGAGGCGAAAGCGGCGTTTGCGGCGATGCCCGCGATGCCGAGCTTGGCCGCGCCGTCGAGGAGATCGCGGCGGCTGATGCGTTTGGCAGCGTAGGAGTCGAACAGATTCTTCTCGCGATCGAACATGTATTTCCTCTCCTTGTTGACGCTTGTTTTATGTGTCCTTCCGGGTCTTGCTTCTTGTCTTGCCGGATGTGGTCTCCGGCTTGTCTGTTGCGAGCGCCTTTGCGGTCGCCTCGTCGATGATGAGGCCGTGCAGAACGCCGCTGCGCAGCACCCCGCGCAACGCGGTCACCTTGGCCGGCCCGCCGGCGATGGCGACGATGCGGTGCTTCCTGAGATCGGCCATGCTCATCGAGGTGGCGCGCGCCGACAGGTCGGTGTCGAGCACCGCGCCGTCGGCGCTGAAGAAATGCCCGAGCAGGTCGGCACAGGCGCCGACGCGCTTCAGCTCGGCGACCTCGTCCGGCTTGATCATGCCACTCGACACCAGAAAGCCGTCGCGGCTGACCTGGCCGATGCCGACGAACAATAGCGAGGCCTGGCGCGCCAGCGCGAACACTTCGGCGATGCCGAATTGCTGCATCAGCACGGCGCGATCGGCGACCGAATTGGCGAACACCGGCACCGGCAACAGATAGGCTTCCGCGCCGGTGCGCTCGGCGAGGCGATGAATCACGTCGAACGGATTGGCGGCAAACTTCCGCGTCAGTCCGCCGAGCAGCGACACGAACTGCGCATCGCGCGCCGGCGTCTGCGGCATCTGCTCGACCACGGCGGCGAGCGTGCGGCCGTGGCCGACGCCGATCACCTTGTCGTCGCCGCGCTCGAGGATCTGGCGCAGGAAGCTTGCGCCTTCCAGCGCCAGCGCCTTCAGCGGCAGATCGCTCTCGCCGAGATCGGGCGCGACGCGGCAGAACGCAAGCCCGAAACGCTGCGTGAGATCATTCTCCAGCGCGACGCATTCGGCGACCGGTCCCTCGACGAACACCCGGATCATGCCCTCGCGGCTGGCGCGGGCGATCAGGCGGTGCGCCTTGGTGCTCTGGATGTTGAGGCGGTCGGCGACCTCCGATTGGGTCAACCCCGCCGCGAAATACAGCCAGGCCGCTCGCGTCGCGAGCGACGCCTCGCCGTCGATCACCGGCAGCCTGTCGGGCGGAGGAGCCATGTCCGGAAAAGTCCGCTTGCAAATTTCTTCACGTCCTGCAAAAAATTGCAGAGGCCGAACGGGGCGTCAATCCCCCAAACGTGCTGCAGCGCAACCAATGTCGACGCGCGCCGGCACCAGAGAGCGGTGAAGTCGGATGGGAGGTTTGTATCTCGGCATCGATGTCGGAACCGGCGGCGTGCGCGCCTGCGCGATCGATCCGCAGGCCGGCATCCGCGGCTTCGCATCGGTCGCGATGCCCGCACCGCGCGTCGACGGCAACGCCATCGACCAGAACCCGGAGCTGTGGTGGCAGGCCGCGGAGGCCGCAATCCGCAAGCTCGGCGAGACAGTCGGTCTCGACGACGTCACGCGCATCGTCGTCGACGGCACATCGGGCACGTTGCTGCTGGTCGATGCAGCCGGCCGCCCTTGCTCGCCGGGGCTGATGTACAACGACGCGCGCGCCACGCATGAGGCCGCGCGCGTCGCAGCGGTCGCGCCGCGCGAGAGCGGCGCGCATGGCGCGAGCAGCGCGCTCGCCAAGCTGCTCTATCTCCAGAATGACGGCTATGTCGGCGATGCGCGCCACGCGGTGCACCAGGCGGACTGGATCGCCGGCCGGCTTGCCAACCATCATGGCGTCAGCGACGAGAACAACGCACTGAAGCTCGGCTACGATCCGGTCGCGCGCGCCTGGCCGTCGTGGCTCGACCAGCTCGGCGTGCGTGACGATCTGCTTCCCGAGGTGCTGGAGCCGGGAACGCCGTTTTCCGAGCTGGATCCGCAGATCGCGCGTGCGCTCGGGCTGCCCGCCACGGCTCACGTCGCGGCCGGCACCACCGATGGCGTAGCAGCGTTCATCGCGACCGGTGCCGACCAGCCGGGCGATGCCGTCACCTCGCTCGGCACCACGCTGGTGGTGAAGCAGCTTGCGACCCAGCCGATCTTCGCGGCGGACCAAGGCGTCTATTCCCATCGGCTCGGCGAGCGCTGGCTCGCCGGCGGCGCATCGAACTCCGGCGGCGCCGCGCTGCTGATGCATTTCAGCGCAGATGAGATGGAGCGGCTGACGCCGCAGGTGATACCGGACCAGCCGACCGGGCTCGACTACTATCCGCTGCCCAAACCCGGCGAGCGCTTCCCGATCGCCGATCCGGCGTTGGCCGCGCGGATCACGCCGCGGCCTCCGGAAGATTGCCGTTTCTTCCAGGGCCTGCTCGAAGGCATCGCCGCCGTGGAAGCCCTCGCCTACCGGCAGTTGGCGCGGCTCGGCGCACCGGATCTGCGCCGCGTCATCGGGATCGGCGGCGGCGCGAGGAACGATGCGTGGACCAAGATCAGGCACCGCGTTCTCGGTGTCCCGGTCTCGGTCGCCGAGCAGACCGAAGCAAGCTACGGCGCCGCGCTGCTCGCACTGAACGGAGGTCCGCCATGAAGGCCGATGCGACTGCGATCGCCGGCCTTCACGCCATCGCCGACCGCTTCGATCACGTGCTGCTCGACCAGTGGGGCACCCTGCATGAAGGACTGGCGGTGTTCCCCGCGGCACTGGACTGCGTGGCCAGGCTGCGCGAGGCCGGCAAGCATATCCTGATCCTGTCCAATTCCGGCAAGCGCGCCGGCAGCAACCAACGGCGCCTCGCAGCACTCGGCCTGCCGCCCGAGGCCTATGACGGCGTGCTGTCTTCGGGCGAAGTCACCTGGCGCGGCTTGCATGCGCGCGAGCAGGCGCCCTTTGCCGAGCTCGGCCGCACCTGCTTCCTGATCTCGCGCGATGGTGACCGCTCGATCGTCGACGGCACCGGCCTCACGGTCGCTTCGACCGTCTACGAGGCAGACTTCATCCTGCTCGGCGGGCTCGACGATGATGCGGCGGAGCCCGAGCGTTGGCGCGCGCGATTGACCGCGGCCGCCGCGCGGCACCTGCCGATGCTGTGCGCCAATCCCGACCTCGTGATGTTCGGCGCCGCCGGACTGATTCCAGCGCCGGGCGCGCTCGCCGCGTTCTATCAATCGCTCGGCGGCGCCGTGCTGTTCGTCGGCAAGCCGCATCCACCGATGTTTGCCGCCGCACGCGATCAATTGGGACATCCCCCGCCGGAACGGATCCTCGTCATCGGCGACTCGCTCGACCACGATATCGCCGGCGGACGCACCGCCGGCATGCTGACCCTGCTGATCGGCTCCGGCGCGCACCGCGCATCGCTTGCGCAGACGAGCGATCTGCCGAACGCGATCAAGAGCGTCGCCGGCACAGCGGCGCGCACGCCGCACTGGACGATGGACCATCTGACCTGGTGAGAACAGCCGATGCAACCGCCTGAAACACTCAACGAACTCCGCCGCATGTCGGCGCGCGTCGGCAGGAACATCGAGCTGGTGCAAGGCGCCGGCGGCAACTCGTCGATCAAGGATGGCGACGTGCTGTGGGTGAAGGCCTCGGGCACCTGGCTGGCCGATGCCGAGGACAAGGAGATCTTCGTGCCGGTCGCGCTGTCGGCCGCGCGCGCGGCGCTGACGCAAGGCGACGAGCGCGTGCCGCTCGCGCCTGACGCCGGCACCACGCTGCGCGCCTCGATCGAGACCTCGCTGCATGCGCTGATGCCGCACCGGATCGTGCTGCATGTCCACTCCGTCAACACCATCGCATGGGCGGTGCGGACCGACGCCCGCGATGAATTCGCCCGGCGACTGGATGGGTTGGCATGGCGCTACCTCGACTATCATCACCCGGGGCTGCCGCTCGCCCGCGCCGTCGGCGAGGCCATCGCGCAGGATGCGGTCGACGTCCTGATCCTCGGCAATCACGGCCTGGTGGTCGGCGTAGACACCTGCGACGCTGCGGAGGGTTTGGTCGCCGAGATCGAGCAGCGCCTCGCGCTGGAGCAGCGTCACGCACCGGCAGCCAATCATGACGCGCTTCGAAGCATCTACGCAGGCACGAACTATCGCCTGCCGCGCGATCCTCGCAGCCACGACATTGCCACCGACCGCTACAGCCGCGCGATCGCGACCAGCGGCTCGCTCTATCCCGATCACGTCGTTTTCCTTGGCCCGGGCCTGCCGGTGCTGGAGCAGCACGAGAGCCTGAACGCCATGATCGCGCGGACCGCCGCGAACGGACTACCGCCGCCGGTTGCGCTTCTCGTCCCCGATATCGGCAGCCTGATCCGCGCGGATGCAAGCGACGGCGCGGAAGCCATGCTGAGCTGTCTTGCACTGGTCACGTGTCGGGTGCCCCTGACTGCGCGAGTCCATTACCTGACGGCAGAGAATGAGCATGCGCTGCTGAACTGGGACGCCGAGCGCTATCGCCGGCAACTGACCGCGGATCGCTGATCCGCCAGCCAATAAGTCCTGCGTCAGGCCGAAGCCGCTGAGACCAGGCGCCCGATCGCGACGGCCGCGGTCGCGGCCGGCTGAGCACATTCCCGCCGGTTATCGTCTCCTGAAAACTTGCGATTGGACGCTGGTTCGACCCGCGCGCTAATCCCACCACGAAGCACAAATCAAAAGCCGCGCTGGCAGCGATCCATCGCCGAAAGCTTCGTCAGGGAGAAAACATTGTCAGCTCACGCGCACGCGGAGACCAGCGACGACGCGCCCCGTTCGCTGGAGGCCACGCTGAAGGCGATCGGTGTGCCCCTCGCCCTCGTCGTCGCCGCCGCCATCTGGTTCAGCCCGACTCCGGAGACGCTGTCCTTGCAGGGCCACAAGGCACTGGCGCTGTTCGGCGGCATTTTCGTGCTCTATTTGACCGAAGCGATACCCTTGGCGATCGCCAACCTGATGGTCGTGCCGCTTGCGGTGCTGACCGGAACGGCGCCGCTGCGAACCGCGCTCGACGGCTTTGCCGCCTCGCCGGTGTATCTGATCGTCGGCGCCTTCATCCTCGCGACCGCCATGGTGAGGACCCGGCTTGCCGAGCGCATCACCTACATCATCCTGGCGAAGTTCGGCAGCGCGCCGACGCGGATCACCCTCGGGGTGACGCTGGTCAATATCGCGCTTGCCTTTCTCGTGCCGTCGTCGACGGCGCGTACCGCAATCCTGCTGCCGGAATGCCTCAGCATCCTGACGATCTTCGGCGCAGCCGCCCGCTCGCCATTCGCGATCAACCTGCTGCTGACGCTGACGATGACCAACGCGACGATCGGCGCCGGCGTGTTGACGGCGACGGTGCCGAACCCGGTCACGGTCGAGTTCGTCGCCAAGATGAGCGGCCACACAATCACCTATGCCGAATGGCTGCTCTACGGATTCCCTCCGGCGCTGCTGATGACCATGTTCACCTGGTGGGTGATCCAGCGGGTGTTTCCGCCGGAGTTCACCGCCGGCCATGAGCAGGCCGATACACGGATCTCGCAGAACCTCGCTGCGATGGGACGGATGTCGTCCGCCGAGTGGCGCGCTCTGACGGTGTTCGTGCTGGTGACGTGCCTGTGGGCGACGCAGGGGCTGACCGGGCTCGACACCACGGTGGTCTGCCTGATGGGCGCCTGCCTGCTGTTCCTGCCGCGCTTCGGCGTCATGGACTGGAACGACGCCAACAAGGGCGTCTCCTGGCAGGTGCTGCTGATCGCCGGCGGCGGCGTGTCGCTCGGCGATATCCTGCTCAAGACCGGCGCCGCCAACTGGCTGGCCAATTCGATCTTCCACGCGCTTGGCCTCGCCGGTGCATCGGCGCTGGTCGTCATCGTGGTCGTGATGTTCATCGTGCAGTTCATGCACATCATGTTCGTCGGCACGACCGCCATGGCGACCGCGCTGTTGCCGATCATCCTGGCGATGGCAGGCACCGCGGGCGTCAACCCCGTCGCACTGGCGCTGCCGGCCGGCATGATCATCGGCGGTTACCCGCTGCTGATGTTCTACAACACGCTGCCGAACATCCTCGTCTACGGCACCGGCCGGCTGCGCGTCGAGGATTTCCCGCGCGTCGGCGTGATCGTCTGCGTCGTCGCCTGTCTGCTTTATGCCCTGTGCGCCGCGACCTGGTGGCACTGGCTTGGACTTGTCTGATCCCTCAAACATCGTCGTCCGGAGAACATCACATGACACTGCCCCTCGCCGGCATCCGCGTCCTCGATCTTTCGAACGTGCTTGCCGGTCCGTTCTGCGGCTATCAGCTCGCCCGCCTCGGTGCCGAGGTGATCAAGGTCGAGAATCCCAAGGGCGGCGATCTCGCGCGCCGGCTCGGCGCCGATCCGGCGATGGCGAAGCACCTGATGGGCCTGTCGTTCGTCGCTGTCAACGCCGACAAGCAGTCCGTCGCGATCGACTTCAAGGCCGACGACGGCAAGGAGATCTTCCTGCGCCTGGTCGAAACCGCCGACGTCGTTCTGGAGAATTTCCGGCCGAAGGTCATGGAACGGCTGGGGCTCGGCTATGAGGTGCTGGCCAAGCGCAATCCGCGCATCATCTATTGCGCGATCTCGGGCTTCGGCCAGGACGGTCCGTGGGCCGGCCGCCCGGCCTACGATCAGATCGTTCAGGGATTGTCGGGCGTCATGAGCGTCACGGGCGATGCCGACAGCGCGCCCCTGCGCACCGGCTTCCCGATCGCCGACACCATCGCAGGTCTCACCGCATCCTTCGCGATCACGGCCGCCCTCGTCGAACAACGACAGACGGGACGCGGGCGGCAGATCGATGTCTCGCTGCTCGAATCGACCTTGGCCGCGATGGGCTGGGTGGTTTCCAACCACCTCAACGGCAATGTCGATCCGCAGCCGATCGGCAACGAGAACTTCACCGCCGCTCCCTCCGGCACGTTCGCGACGGGTTGCGGACCGCTCAACATCGCGGCCAACGAACAGAAGCAGTTCGAAGCGCTGTGCGACATCGTCGGACGGCCGGAGCTGAAGACCGATCCGCTGTTTCGCGAGCGGCAGTCACGCAAGGACTACCGCGTCGCCTTGAAGCGCGAGCTCGAGGTCGCCCTCGCCGCCAAATCCGCCGCCGAATGGGAAACGCTGTTCAACGCCAAGGGCGTTCCGGCGGGATGCGTTCTGACCGTGCCGCAGGTGCTGAACGAAGCGCAGATCGTCGGCCGCAAGTTCGTCGAGAGCCTGAAGGCCGAGGTCTCGGGTGGCCAGACCATGCGGGTCACGCGCCCCGGCTTCCGGCTCGAGACGGACTATCCGGAACCATCGCCGCCGCCCAGCCTCGGCCAGCACACCGAGAAGTGGCTCGGCCAGCTCGGTTTCACGCGCGACGAGATCCGGGCGCTCGGCGAGCGCGGCGTCGTCGCCATCGACAACCGGCCGACGGTGAAGGAGAGCGCCAGGATACCGGACCTGAAGGCGCGCGCCGAGACTTCGAGCACCTGAGAGGACATCGAGGACAGTTGTCATGACCAATCAAGATCCCGCAGACCTGCTGCAAAAGGCCACCCAGTGGTGGTCGACCGACATCATCGACATGAAGCCCGGCGTGATCCGCTTCCGCGGCTTTCCGATCGAGCAGTTGATCGGCCGGGTGTCGTTCCCGCAAATGATCTGGCTGATGCTGAAGGGCGATCTTCCATCTCCCGAGCAAGGCGCGCTGCTGGAAGCAGCGCTCGTCTCCGCCGTCGATCATGGTCCGCAGGCGCCGTCGATCGCGATCGGACGGATGGCCGTGACCTGTGGCCTTCCGCTCAATGGCGCGATGGCGTCGGCCATCAACGTGCTGGACGACATTCACGGCGGCGCCGGCGAACAATGCATGGAGCTGTACGCCGACATCGCGCGCCGGCAGGATGCGGGCGTCGAGCTGAAGGCGGCCATTCAGCAGGGCCTCGACGCTTTCGCGGCGACGAATGGCAAGATCGTGCCGGGGTTCGGTCACCGCTTTCATCCGGTCGATCCGCGCTCGCCCCGGCTGCTCGAGCTCGTCGATGCCGCACGCAGCAACAACATCGTGTTGGGACGTTTCGCCGAGATCGGCCGCGGCGTCGAGGCCGAGATGCAGCAGCGCAAGGGCCGCAAGATTCCGATGAACATCGACGGCGCGACCGCTGTGATCTATTCGGAGCTCGGCTTTTCGCCTGCGCTGGGCCGCGGCCTGTTCATCCTCTCGCGCTCGGTCGGCATCCTTGCGCATGCCTGGGAGCAATCGCAACAAGGCGGCCGGATCAAGGGACCGATGCCGCCGGGCATTCCCTATCGCTACACCGGCCCTGCTCCCCGGGATTTCGCGAAGTGATCCGATCGCGTTCAGCGGGACTGCCGCACGCGTTTTTGGGCTCGCTCGGTGCGGCTGACCACGATGGCCGGCATCGCGGCTGCGCCATCGGTCATGCCGGGCAGCGTGACTTGCTCGAGGAAGTCGCGCCCCCTGGATTTGAGCAGGCCCACGACCCGTTGCGCAGCCGGCGACAGATAGCCATCCCTGCGGGTGACGAAGCCCAGCGGCCTGCGCATCGTGGTGGCGTCGATCATCAGGCGGTCGAGCTGGCTGCCCAGCCGAAGCGGATGCAGGTTCCGCGTCGACGTGAAGCTGAGCAGCGCCGTGTCGGCGATCAGCTTGGGCAGCGTCGTGATCGAATTGGTTTCGATCTGCACCGTCGGCGGTGCAAGACCATGCGCTTCGAACACATTATCGAGCCACTGACGCATCGCGACGGTGCGGGCCGGCAGCACCCATTTCGCGGCGACCAGGTCCTCGATCGCGAGCGGCTTGCCGCACAACGGGTGGTCCTTTGCCGCGACGACGACGACATCGTCCATGCCGAACGCCTCGTGACTGAACTCCTGCTCGTCGGATGGCAGGATCGGGCCGATCGCAAGATCGAGGGTCCGCTCGCGCAGCGCCGCCCTGACCACGCCGCTCATGCCGATCTGCACCTCGATCGCCAGCCCCGGCGCGTCGGCGATGATGGCGCGGCAGATCTGCGGCAGCAGATACTCGCCCATCGTCGCCCCACAGCCGATGCTGACGCGACCGGCCGCACCGGCAGCGAAATCGGTGACCTCGCGCAGCGACTCTTCCATGGCCTCGCGCATCCGCCGGGCCCGCGCCAGCAGCACTTCGCCGACCCGCGTGAGCGTGATCCCGCGCCCGGTCCGCTCGAACAGGTCGGCACCGACGGCTTCCTCGAGGCGCTGGATGCATTTGGTCAGTGCGGGCTGGGTGCGGCCGAGCTTGTCGGCAGCCCGGCCCATATGACCCAGGTCGGCAATCACCTCGAAATAGGTGAGGTCGCGAAGGTCCACGTCTTCCTCCCGGTTATCGGTTCTTGAACATTAGCGATTGGACCGCTGCCCGCTGTTTCTGGCACTTTTGAACCTAACACAGCCGGGCCCCATCGGGGTAACCGGCCACATGCAGGGAGGATCGGCAGATGACCGAGATCGCGGCCAACGGATCGCTCGCGGAAGGCAATCCGGATGCAGGGTTGCTCGCCAGCGCGCTTGCCAAGAACACCTGGCGCCTGGTCCCGCTGCTCGGCCTCGCCTATCTCTTCAACTATCTCGATCGCACCAGCGTCGGCTTTGCTGCGTTGCAAATGAACAAGGACATCGGCCTCAGCGCCACGCAATTCGGCTGGGGCGCCGGCATCCTGTTCTTCAGCTACTGCCTGCTGGAAGTACCCAGCAACATGATGATGTACCGGTTCGGTGCCCGGCGCTGGCTCGCCCGCATCATGATCACCTGGGGCCTTGCGGCTGCGGCGACCGCGCTGGCGACGGGACCCTACAGCTTCTACCTGATCCGCTTTCTGCTCGGGGTGTTCGAGGCCGGCTTCTTTCCGGGCGTGATCTGGTACCTCTCGATCTGGTTTCCCGAGAAGCACCGCACCGGCGTGCTGGCCCTGTTCATGGCCGCAACGCCGCTCTCCTCGCTGCTCGGCAGCCCGATCTCGGCGGCCCTGCTCGGGATGGACGGCTTCTGGGGGCTCGCAGGCTGGCAGTGGATGTTCCTGCTCGAAGGCCTGCCGGCCTGCGTGCTCGGCATTCTCTGCCTCGTCCTGCTCGCCGACACGCCCGAGCAGGCGGGGTGGCTCACCCGCGAGGAGCGGCAAGCGTTGCTCGCCGCTCTGGCTAGCGACAAGCACGACAAACCGAAGAAGGATCTGTGGGCCGCGATGCAGGATGTGCGGGTGCTGATGCTCACCGCGATCACCTTCGCCTTCACGATCGGTTCTTACGGCATCGGCATCTGGCTGCCGCTGATCCTGAAGAGCCACGGCCTCTCCAACATGCAAGTCGGCTGGCTCTCGGCGATCCCCTATTTGTTCGCGACCATCGGCATGTTGTTCTGGGCGCGTCTCGTCGACCGCAAGGGCCGGAAGATCTACAATCTCATGGCCGCGTTGATCCTCGGCGCGCTTGGCCTTACGCTCTCCGTTGTCTTCAGCTCGCTGGTTCCGGCGCTCGCCTGCCTGACGCTGGCGCTGGTCGGCACGATTTCGGCACGCACGGTGTTCTACACGATCCCGCAGAGCTTCCTGACCGGCGCCGCGGCCGCCGGCGGCATCGCGTTCATCAACTCCGTCGGTGCATTCGGTGGCTTTGTGGGCCCTTACATGGTCGGCTTCCTGAAGGACGCGACAGGCTCGTTCAACGCCGGGATGATCGGGATGGCTGCGATCCTTGTGGTGGCGACGGCAATTGCCGGCTCGCTCAAGCTGGTCGCCGGCAAGATGTGAGTATTATGGCTGGCGAATATCGCCTAGCCGACCAGCCCGTAACACCGGCCGAGTCATCACTGCTCGGCGGAGAGGAACAGGCGATAGGCCGGATTCTCGCTCTCGTTCCAGTAGGGATAGCCGAGTGCATCGAGCGCTTGCACGAACCTTGCGCGCTCCCCGGGCTTGACCTCGATGCCCGCCAGGATGCGTCCGTAATCGGCGCCGTGATTGCGGTAGTGGAACAGCGAGACGTTCCAGTCGGGCGCCAGGCTCTCGAGGAATTTCAGCAACGCGCCGGGGCGCTCCGGAAACTCGAAGCGGTAGATCACTTCGTCCCTGAGCAGCGGCGCGCGGCCGCCCACCATGTAGCGCACATGGTCCTTGGCCATCTCGTTCTCGCTCAGATCCAGGATCGGATAGCCCTCGCGCCGGAGCAGCTCCATCACTTCGCGCTTCTCGGCCTCGCCGCGGCTCAGCGCGATGCCGACGAACAGTTGCGCCGGCGCGGTGGTCTCGGCGAAGCGGTAGTTGAATTCGGTGATGGCCCGCGAGCCGAGGATCCGGATGAAGTGGCGATAGCTGCCCGGCTTCTCCGGCACGGTCACGGCCAGCAGCGCCTCGCGATGTTCGCCGACCTCGGCGCGGTCGGCGATGGTGCGCAGCCGGTCGAAATTCAGATTGGCGCCGCTGTTGACGGCGATCAGGCCGCCGTCGCTCAGCGCGCCGCGCTCGGCATAGGCCTTCAGGCCAGCGAGCGCCAATGCGCCGGAGGGTTCGGCCACCGATCGCACGTCGTCGAAGATGTCCTTGATCGCCGCGCACATCGCGTCGGTGTCCACGGTGACGACCTCGTCAAGCAGGTCGCGGCAGAGCCGGAACGTCTCGGCTCCGACCTTGCGCACGGCAACACCGTCGGCGAACAGCCCGACCTGGTCCAGCGCGACAACGCTGCCCTTGGCGAGCGCTGCCGCCATGGACGCCGCGTCGGCCGGCTCCACGCCGACCACCTTGATCGCGGGATTGAGGAACTTGACGAACGCGGCCACGCCGGCCGCCAGCCCGCCGCCGCCGATCGGCACGAAGATCGCCTCGATCGGATCGGGATGCTGGCGCAGGATCTCCATCCCGACGGTTCCCTGGCCGGCAATCACATCGGGATCGTCGAACGGATGCACGAAGGTCAGGCCGCGCGCAGCCTCGATCTCCCTGGCCTTGGTTTGTGCATCGTCGAACGTGTCGCCATGCAGCACAACGTCGCCGCCGAGGCGCCGCACCGCTTCGACCTTGATGGCGGGTGTCGTCCGCGGCATCACGATCGTCGCGGGAATCCCGAGCTTGCGCGCCGACAGCGCCACGCCCTGCGCATGATTGCCCGCCGACGCGCAGATGACGCCCAATTTGCGCTGCGCGTCCGGCAGTCTGACGATCTTGTTGTAGGCGCCGCGCAGCTTGAACGAGAAGATCGGCTGAAAGTCTTCCCGCTTCAGCAGCACGGCGCGCGACAGGCGCTCCGAAAGCCGCGGCATCGGATCGAGCGGCGTCTCGACCGCTACGTCGTAGACGCGGGCGGTCAGGATGCTTTGGGCGTAGTCGCGGAGCGCGTTGTCGGCAGCAGTCATCTCATGTGCTTCTGTCGATGGGGAAGCGATCGATATCGATCGCGTGCATCAGGCTCGAAGCATCGCATGACGGGAGGCCGGAGTGAAGTAGAGACAGCCGGGACAAACACGCCGGTCCATCAGCAGCCCCTAACCGCTTCACGCCGTGAGCCGCGGCGAAGTCCACTCCCGGCCATGATCTCCGGGCGCTTCCCAGCCCGATTCCGTGACGATCAGCGTGTCCTCGAGCTTGATGTAGCCGCGCGCCGGATGCAGCAGCGCCGTTTCGATCGAGATGACCATCCCGCAATCGAGCAGCCGGTCGGCGTCATACGGCGCGTAAGGCACCGGGCCGGTCGCGGTCAGGCGCGGCGCTTCGTGACTGACAAGCCCGATGCCATGTGCGGTGAAGTCCAGCACGGCGCGATGCGGAGAAGCTTTGACCGCAGCCTCGCCCGCCGCGATGATGTCGCCACCCAATGCGCCCGGCCGGATCGCGCGCCGGGCCGCCTGCTGGATGTCCTCGATTTCCTGCAACAACTCGCGCAACTCGCTGTCAGGCTCACCCAGAATGCCCATGCGGCTGAGGTCGCCGATATAGCCGCGATAGTTTCCTCCGGAATCAATCGAGATCACGTCGCCCTTTTCGAGACGCTGGTTCGACGGCGCGCGGTTATGGCTCTTGCCTGCGGCAATCAGGCAATATTCGAAGACGAGATCACGCTCCTGCTCCTCACGGCGCAGACGAGCCACGACATCGTTCTTGGTCATCCCCGGCGCGCAGGCCTTGAAGGTCGCCATCATCGCATCGACGACCCGTTCGGAAGCTTCCCGGATGAGGTCCAGTTCGGCGGGAGACTTTATGGCGCGGAGGCGCTCAAGCGTGAAGTGGGCCTCGCGGAACGCGACATTGTTAAACCCGGCAAACAGATGATCCCTGGCGTCGGCCGGGAGGAAGCTTGCCTCGATGCCGACGCGCTTAGCTGCGCCGCCCAGCTTTCTCACATGATCGATCGCAAGCCCGATCGCGTCGATCGTTCCCCAGCTACCTGTCTTGACGATCGGCGTCCATATCCGTCCGAGCTCGTGCTCGAACTTTTCCATGCGGTTGCCGATATAGGCGGAATGTTCCGGACGCCCTTTCTGATAGACGAACACCGGCAGATAGCGGCTGGTGCCGATCGCCTCCATGACGTCGAAGAAGAAGAAACGATATCCGCCGAGCAAGTACTGCACATTGTGACGCGAGGTGACGATCAGGATATCGAGTCCGGCCTCGTCCATCAGCCGATCGAGTTTTGCGGTGTCGAACGGCGCCGTCGTTGCGATCGTGTCGAGTGCATTGTCCATGGGTTGACCTTCCGTCCTGTCAAGTTGCGGTTTTCGCCGCCAGCGGCTTCGATGTGGCGCCCAAGCCGGCGCTCTCGCCGAACAGCGCCACCGGGCGTCCGTGCGGCTCGACGCCGAGGAACGTGAAGGCAAGCCCGATCAGGAGACCCGCGCCGGCAAGAAAGCAGAACGCCGGCATCACCGCCGCGGCGGTTGCGTTCGGATGCACGAGATTGTCCGCGCCGGCGATCAGCGCGAGACACAGCGGGCCTACGATCTTGCCGACCCCGTTCGAGAGCTGCGCAAGGCCGACCGCGCGTCCCGACAGCTGGACCGGAAATATCTCCGCGGGATAGGGTCCGATGTTCGAAAATCCGCCGTCGAAGAACACGGCACCAACGATCAGGAAGACCAGGAATAGCGGCACCGAGCCGACAAAGTCGTTGTGGAAATAGGCGGCCAGCGCCAGCGAAACCGCGGTGCCGTACCCCATCAACTGCCCGCACGGCTTGCGGCCGATCCGGTGCGCGAGGAAGGCGAAGCCAGTCCGGCCGAGCACGCCGGCGAGGCTGACATAGATGAACATCTTTGCCGCGTCCTGGGGCGCGACGCCAAGCAGCAGCGCCACGATCGTCGGTCCCCACAGGAACACACCGTAATTCGCCGTGCTCGCGCCGAACCAGATCAGGACCGTCAGCCAGAAGCGGCGCTGCTCGGCGAAGAGATCGGCGAAGGTCGCCGGGTTCGCCGGCGGCAGCGTGGGCAAGGCGGCCCCATCGCTGCCGACCCGATAGAGCTTTCGGATACTGGCCTGGGCCTCGCGCACACGGCCCTTGCTGATCAGCCAGCGCGGCGATTCCGGCATGATGATCACGGTCAGAATGGCGAGGATGATCGGCAGGAAGCCGACCGCCGCCAATCCGCGCCAGCCGACCAGCGGCAGCAGGAAGCTCGCCGTGACCGACGCCGAAAGCACGCCAAAGGCGACCGGGACGACCACGAGGCTTGTCACCAGCGTCCGATGGCGGGTGGGCGCAAATTCAACGATGGCCGGGACTGCCGCCGCGGCGCCGGCGGCAAGGCCGAAGCCGACGAAGAAGCGCAGGATTGCAAACGCAACCCAGCCGTCTTCGGGAATGAACGCGATCGCGCCCGAGGTCATGCCGCAGAGCAGAACGCCTGATATCGCCAGCGGCTTGCGCCCGAAGCGATCCGCGAGGACACCCGCGACGAACGCCCCGAGCATCGCCCCGATGCCGGCGCTCATCAGCATGATCGAGGTTTGCCCGAACGTCAGATGCCACTTCGGCGCCAGCACAGAGACCAGGAATCCGACCACAAAGAAATCGAAGAAATCGACCACGCCGGTGACGGCGAAGATGATGATCGATAGCCAGTAGCGCGTCGTCACCGGCGCTTCGTCGAACGGCACCGCATTCGCCTGCTCAGGCATGGTCTCCCCCTGTTGTTGTCAAGCCGCCTTCTTTTTTGAATTCAGGAATGCCGTCACCGCCTCCGCCACCCGATCGGGGGCCTGGATCGACGCGACGTGGCCGACACCCGCGATGGTCCCTGGTCTCGACGCGCGCGAGATCGCGGGCGAGCGCGAATGTCTCCGCATTGGGGATCAGGCAGTCGTCGCCACCCGCCAGCAGAAGCGTCGGGCGATCGAAGCCGGTCAGGTCGGCGGCGACCGGCTGCGCGAGCAACGCGCCGCGTCGCGCCTTCTGGCGGTCGTCGCGGGCCGAACCACGGAAGATGTCGATCAGTTCGGGCCGCGCGCGCAAGTAATCCGGCGGGAAAAAGAACTCCGCAATCTTCGGCGCATTGGCGATGGTGTCCGCGCGGTAGGACGCGAGTTTTCGGAAGACATCCGCATTGATGTCCAGCGGGCTTCTGTTGACCTTCCAGGTGCTGCTGAGGATCAGGCGGTCGATCCTGCCGGGATGGCGGGCCGCCAGCACTTGCGCGATCTGCCCGCCCAGCGAGGTTCCGAAGACTTGGGCGCGATCGTAGCCGAGCCCGGTGATCAAGGCCGCAGCATCATCTGCCAGATCGGCCAGCGAATAGGATAACGATGGATTCGTGGTGGCGCCGGAATCGCGCTGGTCATACGCGATCACGGTGAAATCAGCCGCCAACACCGGCACAAGGCCATCGAACATCGAATGGTCGGCCTCACCGCCGTGCAGCAGCACGATCGGCTCGCCACGTCCCATCTTCTCATATGCCGTGACGACGCCGTTGGATTCGAACGATTGCATCGGAGCCCCCGCTAGTGCAGCAGCGTTGAAAGCGCGCCGGCCAACTCCTTCGCCGGGTCCGACGGCAGCCACGGCATCCGCCACGCCACATGACCGTCGGGACGCACCAGCACAGCGCCGCGCATGCCCAATTGGAAACCGTCCGCCGGATCGGCTGACGGCAACTGCTTCAGCGAGAGCGGCAAGCGGATCTTCTCCGACACCTGCTTCCCCGCCTCCAGCCACTCGCCGCCGAGCGGCCCCGTGACGACGGTGAACTCCTTGTCGAACCAGTCGAGCGTGGATTTCTTGCGCGACGGCTCGAGCCACATATGCGGAAAGCGCGCCCCGGGACGATCTGTCGGCGTGTAGTAACGGGAGTTCAGCGCCTTCGCGACGGTGCCATCGGGGATCACCGCGCCCTCCTCGTAATTGTGTCCGAGGTTCTGGCCGATGCTGTGCAGATGATTGTCCATGTCGTTGATCCAGAACTTGATCCGGTCCGGATCGCGCGATCGCACGGCGTCGTCGGTCAGACCAAAGCGCAACCGGTTGCCGTAGCTGAAATTGGCGTTGGACTGCGCGATCGGGCGGCGCTCGCTCGAATAACTGTCGAGCAGCTTTTCATTCGCGAGTCCCTTGAGGACGAAGGTGAGTTTCCAGGCGAGATTATGCGCGTCCTGAACGCCGGAGTTCAGGCCGAACCCGCCGGTCGGCGGAAAGCGGTGCGCGCAGTCGCCGACCAGAAACACCCGGCCCTTCCGAAAGGTCTCCGCCACCTGCATGCTGACGCGCCAGATCGAACGGTTCAACAGCGTGACGTCGAGATCCGGAATGCCGGCATGGCCGCGCGCGATCTCAACGAATTCCTGGTCGGTCCACGGCCGCTCGCGATCGTCCTTGGTGAGGCCGATCTGCGTCACAGTCAGCCAGCGATCCCGGCCGTTGGTGTTCAGGATGGCGGCGCGCGGCAGATCGGGTGTTTCGGGGACGATGATGAAGCCGGCCGCCTCGCGCGCGATCGGCAGCCGCGACAGATCGGCGCGCCAATATTCATTCGACATCACCGCCAATGTGGACGGTCCGACCATGTCGATCCCGGCGCTGCGGCGGGTCTGGCTGCCCGCGCCATCAGCGGCGATCAGATAGGTCGCCGTCCACTGCGTCACCTCACCGGTCTTCTGGCAACGCGTCGTGACATGAACGCCGCTGTTGGTCTCCTCGAACGATTCACAGGCCGTATTGAACAGGACGGTGGCGTGCCGGGATTTCTCGACCACCCGCAGAATTTCCTCCTCGACGGCGTCCTGGGCGACCAGACTCTTCCAGGCCGGCGTATGACCGACATTCGGTTCGGGACGGGTGCGGCCGAACTCCTGTCCCGCGATGCTGTCGAGGAACACGAACATGTCGGAATTATCCTGCAGGCCGCGGTTGCGGATCGCCTGCTCGATCCGCCACTGCCGGAAGATCTCCATGGTGCGGACCCAGCAGCCGCGCGACTTGGGATGGTCGGTCGTCGTCGCGCTCTTTTCGACCACCACGCAGTCGATGCCGAAGCGATCGAGCAGTAGCGACATCGCCAGCCCAACCGGCCCGCCGCCGGCGATGAATACGGATGTCTGGCGTGCCTCCTCGGTGGCGATGCCCATGCGCGCGTCTCCTCGGTTTGATCGTTGCGAAGAGACTGCTCTCTTTTCGATATCTCACAAGAATATGTTTGATATGGTATCCATCTCAATCTGAGATGGAGCGACCATCATGGACCTGCGGCAGATCCGCTATTTCGTTGCCGTCGCCGAGCGTGGCGGCTTTGCTGCGGCCGCGAGCACATTGAACGTCGCCCAGTCGGCGCTCAGCCGCCACGTCAAGGAGCTCGAAGTCGAATTGGGCGGCGCCCTGCTCGAACGCGGCGCGCGCGGCGTCTCGGTCACTGAATCCGGCAAGGTTTTGCTGGCACGGGGACGCTGGCTGCTTGGGACGATCGACGACATCAAGGCCGAGGTGCGCACCGAAAACCGCGAGCCCAGCGGCACGGTGCGGATCGGCGCGCCGCCGAGTCTCGGCGATATCCTCTACCCGCCGCTTGCCCAGACATTCGTGAAGCAGTTTCCGCGCGTGCGGCTCGAGTTGAGCGAGGGCCTGACCGAGAATGCATCCGAACGCCTGCTGCGCGGTGAGCTTGATCTGGGAATCGTGACGACGCCGTCGCCCAACGATCACCTCGACTATGAAATGCTGATGGTCGAACAGGTGTTCGTGATCGGGCCGTCGCGCGATCCGCTGCTCAAGCGCGGCCGGCTGACGCGCAGGGAGTTCGACGCCCTGCCATCCGCCGTGGCCCCGCTCAGCCGCAACCCGTTCCCATCGACCATGCTGTGCGCGGTACGCGTCGACAACAGCACCCCGATGAAGCGCATGGTGGCCGCGGGCCTCGGCTACGCCTTGCTGCCGTTCTCCGGCATTCACCAGGAAGTGGCGAGCGGAACGCTATCGGCGGCGCTGTTGCCGTGGATGCGCGCCGAGCGCGTGCTGGCGCTGCCGCGCGGGCGGCCGGTGAGCCGGGCAACGCGGGAAGCGATTGCCGTGCTGAAGACCATCTGCTGCGCGCTGATCGATCAGGGCATCATCCTGACCGCGCCGACGCGCAAGACCTGAATGCTCCCCGGCTTCACCCTCCCGGTCGACCAACCATCTTGACCATAGTTGTCATGACAACTATAGAGTCATTCCAAGATTGGCGATCAAGCCGGCTGTTCCCGTCGCGCAAGGACGGGAGCCGTGAACTGCAATGGCTCAGCGGGCGACCTTGGGGTTGCCTGTGCAGCCGGCGGTGGATCGAAGGGAGGACGTGATGAATGCTGCTTCGCAGAACCGCGCGGCCAAGCTGCGGGAGATTTCCCGCCTGATTGACGATCGCCCCGCCGAGCGCATCTTCCAGGTCGATCGCCGGATCTTCACCGATCCCGATGTGTTCGACGCCGAGCTCCGCCATATCTTCGAGGCGACGTGGAATTTCGTCGGCCTGGAATCCCAGGTCGCCCGGCCCAATGATTTCGTCACCACCCATATCGGCCGGCATCCGATCCTGGTGATGCGCAGCGCCGACGGCAAGGTCGGCGCGTTCCTCAATACCTGCCGGCATCGCGGAACGATCGTCTGTCCGTTCAAGCAGGGGCGGCAGAAGTTTCACGTCTGCCGCTATCACGGCTGGGCCTACGATTCGAGCGGCCGCAACATCTCGGTGACGGAGGAAGCGAGCGGACAGTATCCGCCGTCCTTTTCGAACCAGAATCACGACCTGCTTCCGGTGGCGCGGCTCGGCTCCTATCGCGGCTTTCTGTTCGCGAGCCTTTCGGCCGATGTTCCGCGGCTGGAAGAGTTTCTCGGGGACACCCGCGCCTTCCTCGACCTCATCATCGATCAGAGCGACAGCGGCGAAGTCGAGTTCGTGCCCGGCGCCAGCACGTATACGTTCGATGGAAACTGGAAACTGCAATTCGAGAACGGTCTCGACTACTATCATTTCGCAACCACCCACAGCTCCTACGTCGACATCCTGAAGAAGCGCAATGCCAGCGCCGGGCCGGATGCCGGTTTCACCGTCGAGCCGGAGGGCGAGCAGGAAGGGCAAGGCAGCTTCAGCTTCGATTATGGCCACGCCGTCAACTGGTCGATCAAGCGCACCCAGCTCTATGGCCGGCCGCTCGGCATGGATTCGGCGCGGCTCGATGCCGTGCGGCAGCGCGTCGGCAGCACCCGCGCCAAGTGGATGCTGCGCCAGCGCAACCTCACGATCTTCCCGAACCTGCAGGTGATCGACATCCTGTCGGCGCAGGTGCGGACCTGGCGGCCGCTGGCGCCGGACAAGACCGAGATGGTGTCGCATTGCCTTGCGCCGATCGGCGAGAGTGCCGCGGCGCGCACGCTGCGCATTCGCAATTACGAAGATTTCTTCAACGCCTCCGGGCTCGCCAGCTCCGACGATAACGTCATGTATGAGTTCTGCCAGACCGGCTACGAGGCGACGACCGCCGCGCCAACCCAAGGCTATCTGCGCGGCGTCGCCGAGATCGGCCACGGCGACAGCGTCCATACGCGCGAGCTCGGCGTAGCCCCATCCGAATGGTCGTTCGGCCCGACAAGCTTCGGCGGCGAGACCAATTTCCATCCCGGCTATCGCGAGTGGCGCAGGCTGTTGCAGCGCGCCGCGGGGGAGATGGCGTGATGGCTGGCAGCGCAATCAAGCAAGCAGATGCTCACGCGGTGGCCGCCGCGACCATCTACCGCGAGGCCCGCCTGCTCGACACCGGCGAATGGGCCGATTGGGTCGCCATGTACAGCGAGGATGCCGTCTATTGGGTGCCGGCATGGCTCGACGAATACAACACCACCGGCGATCCCGACACGCAGGTCTCGTTGCTCTACCACGATGCACGGCGCGGGCTGGAAGAGCGGATCGCGCGCATCGAATCGCGCAAATCGATCACGGCGCTGCCGCTGCCGCGCACGGTGCACCAGATCTCGAACCTCGAAGCAGCCGAAAGCGGACCCGACGAGATCGTTTGCCACTCGGTGTTCTCTGTCCACGTCTACGACCAGCGCGTCGCCAAGGAACACCTGCGCCACGGGCGCTACCACCACACGCTGCGGCGTGAAGGCGACACCTGGAAGATCGCACGCAAGGTCATCACGCTGGTCAATGACCGGATTCCGACCGTGCTCGATTTCTACAGCATCTGAGAGAGGACATGACAGATCAGGGGACCTGGCACGACGCTGCCGCACTCAGCGCGCTGAGCGAAGGCGAGCCGTACGGCATCGAAATCGGCCAACAACACATCGCGCTCTATCGCGTCGGCAATGAATACTACGCCACCAGCAACATCTGCACCCATGCGGAGGCGCTGCTGTCCGACGGCCTGCTGGACGGCTGCGAGATCGAATGCCCGCTGCATATGGGCCGCTTCGACATCCGAACCGGCGAGGCACTGACCAGCCCGGTCGAGATCGACATCCAGACCTATCCGGTCCGCGTGGCAGGCGACCGGCTGGAAGTCTGCCTGCCGGCATAGAACGACAATCAAGAAAACAACAATCGGGGGCAACGGCAATGACCGAAGTCGTGATGGACAAGGCGGCGATCGCGACCGCCGATCCGGAGATCGAACGCACCGCGATCCGCAAGGTCGCACTGCGCCTGATGTGGTTCGTGATGGCGATGTACTTCCTGGCCATTCTCGACCGCGGCAACATCTCCTTTGCCGCGCTGCAGATGAACAAGGAGCTCGGGCTCAATGCCGAGAAGTTCGGCATCGCGGTCGGGATCATGTACCTCACCTATTCGATCTTCGAGATCCCGAGCAATCTGATCCTCGCCAAATACGGCGCACGGATCACGCTGACGCGGATCGCGATCCTGTGGGGCATCGCCACCGTGCTGATGGCCTTCACCCAGGGCCCGCTCAGCCTTTATACGTTCCGCGGCTTCCTGGGCTTTGCCGAGTCCGGCCTGTTTCCCGGCGTGATGCTGTTGCTGAGCCTCTGGTTTCCGTTCAGCTACCGCGCCCGCTACAACGCGATGTTCAACTATGCGGTGCCGATTTCCTACATCTTCGCCTCGCTGATCTCGGGCGCGATCCTCGAGCTCAACGGATTGTTCGGCATTTCGGGCTGGAAATGGCTGTTCATCCTGGAAGGCATGCCGCCGATCATCCTGGGGATCGTCGGCATCTTCTACCTGACCGACCGCCCGCAGCAGGCGAGCTGGCTGTCGGCCGCTCAGCGCAACTGGCTGACCGGCGCGCTGGAGCGCGACGCCAAGGCGACCGGCGTGGTGCATGCCGAGGGCGTGTTGCGGACCGTCACCAAGCCGATGGTGCTGCTGTTCGGCCTGTGCAATTTCGGCCTGTTCTGCGGGCTGGCCTCGCTGTTCCCCTGGCTGCCGCAGATCATCAAGTCGTTCGGCCTGCCGAATTCGCAGGTCGGCTTCGTCACCGCGATCCCGCCGATCGCCGGGCTGATCGGCATGATCGCGTTGTCGCGGCACTCCGATCATGTCGGCGAACGCTTCCATTATGCGGCAATGACCTTCGTGATCGCGGCCGCGGGCTTCGCGATCGCCGCCTTCTCGACCTCGCCCGCCTGGATCATCATCGGGTTCATGGTCGCCAATGTCGGCGTCTACGGCACGCAGGCCGTGTTCTGGACCATCCCGCAGTCCTACATGTCACGGCAGAGCGCGCCGGGCGCGATCGGCCTTGTCAGCACCATCGGAAGCATCGGCGGTGCGACGATCCCGATCGTGATCGGACGCGCCAAGGACGCCTCGGGCAGTTTCACCACCGGATTCCTCGTGGTAACAGGCGTTCTCCTCCTCGCGGCGGTCCTGGTCTTGATCGCCCGCTCCCAGCTCGTGAAAGAATGACAAGCCGGACTGCCACAAGCCGTACCAAGCCCGCTGCATCGCGCCGCGCCCCGCAGGAGGACGCGCGCTCCGAACTGGTGATCGATTTCGAGCGCTACGTGCCGACCGTGCTGTCGAGCCTGGTCGCGAAGCTGCGCGCCAACGCCAACGCATTCTTCCCGCAGGCCTATGGCGTGTCGCTGGCGGAGTGGCGGGTGCTGTCGTTCCTCAGGGAGCATGAGCCCGCCAGCGCCTACGACATCTGGACCAACGCGCAGCTCGACAAGGCCGTCGTCAGCCGCGAGACCACGTCGCTGAAGAACAAGGGACTGATCGAGCTGACCCCGGTTCGCGGCAGCGCCCGGAACCGGACCGAGATCCGGCTGACGGCCGAGGGCGTCGCGCTGCTCGACCGCAGCCTCGACGAAATCCTGCGCCGGCACAGCAACCTCACAGCCGGCCTCGACGCCAAGGCGCTCGAGGCCTTCTTCCGTGTCGTCGATCACATCGAGCAGCGCATTCCTCACATGGCCG
This sequence comes from Bradyrhizobium sp. USDA 4461, assembly GCF_054055655.1. Lineage (NCBI taxonomy): Bacteria > Pseudomonadati > Pseudomonadota > Alphaproteobacteria > Hyphomicrobiales > Nitrobacteraceae > Bradyrhizobium > Bradyrhizobium sp. USDA 4461. Next base: position 4,554,430 of record NZ_JBSRXM010000001.1, on the reverse strand, counting down.
ACCAGCCCGGAGAGACCGTGCCGGCCCACGCACCGGTCAAGCGGATTGCGAAGCGAACGCCGCCGCGCGGCGCCTGAAAGCGGCAGGCCGGGACGACGGCGATCGCGCGGATCGAAATACGAGTCACGTGGCGGTGAGTGCACAGGGGAACCGGCCGTAATTTATGTTTCAGTAAGCAAGTTGTAGCAAGAATCGATCAGTGAGTTGCGTATAGGAGACTTCCAGTGATCGACTTTGACGAACTTCGTAGTATCGCCGCGGATGTTCGTATCTTCATCGACGCCTCGGAAGACAAGGGTGGCGCCCTGAAGGCCATCGTCGATGCCTACGACGTCGTTCTCGGCATCTTCCCGGCCGGCCCTGGCATGGATCTTCACGTGGTCAAGGGCAACGAGGTGCTCAACCACATCGCGCAGACCCAGGCCTCGTCGGGCTTCACGCACACCGCCATCGCATTCCAGACTCGCGAGCAGGCTGTTGCACTTGAGCAACTGATGGCGGCGTAGCCACCGGCGCCGCGGCCAGGTGAGCCGGCGCGGGGGACACTTTGTGCAGGCTCCAAGCATTTGATATGATTCGGCCAATCGCGCTATATTGCGAGCGTGGATATGGGCGAGCACCTGACGGTTCATACCGGCGAGCTTCATGGCTTCGAGGGACTCCACGATGCCGTGAAAGGCTCGCATGTCGAGGTCATGCAGCTTGAACGCGGCAAGCTGCGCGGCACGCTGTCCCATGTCGGGATCGGCGATTTCTCGCTCAGCATCGGTGCATTCAATGTCGGGGTGCGCACCCAGCGCATCTCGACCGATCCCAAGCTGATCATCGGAATGCTGCTGAACGCCACCGACCGCGTCACGCATTTTGCCTTCGACATGCAGCCGGCCGACGTACTGGTGATTCCTCCGCTGGTCGAGCATGACGGCGTCTTTCACAAGGCCTCGTCCTATGCGGCAATTCGCTTCGACATGGCGGATCTGCCCGACGTCTTCGGCGGCGAGCCGCGGCTGGCCGATGCCGAGACGTGGAGCGCGAAGAACCACTTCCGCGCCGACCCTACCGTCGGCATGGCCGGGGCGGACAGGCTGCCGCAGATCATCGCGCATCTCGCGCGCTATCCGGACGCATTGTCGCAGACCTCGGCCGAATTCTGGAAGCGCGCGATCCTCGATTGCGTGACGGCAACGGTCGTCACCTCGCTGCCGCCGGACGGATCGAGCTACCTGCCGTCGGCGATGAAGCTGGTGCGCGATGTCGAGGACTATCTGCACGCCGCCGGCACCCGCCCGGTCCATGTCTCGGAAATCTGCACCGAGCTGCGGCTGTCGCGACGCAGTCTGCACCGCGCCTTTCACGAGGTGTTCGGCGTCGGCCCGGTGACGTTCCTGCGCTACAAGCGGCTGTGCACGATCCGCTCGATCCTGCGCGAAAGCACGCCGGAGCAAACCACCGTCTCCAAGGTCGCGATCGAACAGGGTTTCATCGAACTCGGCCGGTTCTCGCAATACTACCGCGCGATGTTCGGGGAATATCCGTCGCAAACGCTCGGCTACGCCGGCTAGAGCGTTTTCGCGCAAGCTCATTTCGACCGCCCGGGATCGCCGTTGCCGGACAACACCTGCGCGGCGCCGCCGATGCCGCGGCGGAACGCTTCATCGAAGGTGACGCCGCGGAACTGCCATTTGTAGTCCCGGCCGTGCCAGGCCATCCGCCATTGCGTGACCCAGCCGAGATCGTTGTCGTCCCAGACCAGCCGTCCGATCAGGACGGCCTCGCCGCCCTGCGGCGCGACGATCGCCGCCAGCTTCGCCGGCGGCATCTTCAAGAGCTCGCCTGCGCTGAGGCTGGCGCTCGTCAACGCCGCGGCGGCCGGCAGCACGACGCGCATGCCGCGCTTGCCGGCCGCCGCCGCCAGCGCGTCGCGCTGCAAATCAGATTGCGTGCCGTCCGAACTAACGATGTAATCCTTCGGACCGTGCTGCATCTCGACGAAGATGCCGAGCACCGGACGCTGCGACCGCCACGGCTTGAGGCCGAGCTTGGCGAGAATGCCGTCGATCTTGCTTTCGTCGAAAGCAACCGTCAGGTCGTAGGGCCGGTCGCGGGTGCCCTGCTCGTCATGATGCGGCTTGCCGGCATACTGGTCGTGATAGTCGAAACTGCTGACGAACGCCTTGGCCTTCGATTTGTACGCGGCCAACCTGTGGTCGCCTGCGAGTGCCGGCTGACCGGAGACCTTGATCAGGACGTCCTCGAGGCATGCAGCGAAGCCGATGATCCGGTTCGGCTCACCCTGGCCGGTGACCACGGTCTGCGCCCGATAGAGGCTGTCGTCCGCCGCCATCGCAGCACCGCAACAGATCAACGCGGCGGCAAGCAGCGCTCGAACCATGCCGCGCGCGAGCGCGGCAAGCGGATTGAGTGTCGTCTCAAGCAAGCCTGCCATGGTCACCTCCGCACGGTCGCTGCACCGTCCGGTACAGATTGGCGGTATTTTCCGCGGGCGCCAACACGTTCAGGCATGGGCGCCATTCCATTGGCCCCGCCGCGCGCTCTGGTCACGCGCGGCAAGCCTGACATATGCTGAGCGGATGCACAGCGGCGGTGGTTGCGTCGCCCAAGATGAGAACAGTCAGCAGGAGACGTCCCGTGAAATGCTACGAGTTGCAAGGCCCCGGCGGCGTCGATGCGCTGGCGCTGGTCGACAAGCCGATTCCGCAGGCCGGCCCCGGAGAGGTCCTGGTGCGGCTGAAGGCAGCGACGCTGAACTATCGCGACCTGCTCACGGTCAAGGGCGGCTACGGCTCGCGCCAGAAATTTCCGCTGGTGCCGGTCTCCGACGGCGCCGGTGTGGTCGAGGCGGTCGGCGCCGGCGTAAAGAATTTCGCGCCCGGCGACCGCGTGATCGGCAGCTTCTTCGAAAGCTGGCTCGGCGGCGAGCCGAGCGAGGCGCGGATGCGCGCCGCACTCGGCGGCAGCGTTGACGGCGTGCTGACCGAGTACCGCGTGTTTGCGGCGCATGCGCTGGTGCGCACGCCGGAGCATCTCAGCGACATCGAGGCCGCGGCACTGCCATGCGCCGGGCTCACGGCGTGGAGCGCGGTGGTCAAGCTCGGCGGCATCAAGCCGGGACAGACGGTGCTGACCCAGGGCACCGGCGGCGTCTCGCTGTTCGCGCTGCAATTCGCCAGGATGTGCGGCGCCCGCGTCATCGCGACCTCGTCCAGCGACGCCAAGATCGAGCGGCTCAAGCAACTCGGCGCCGATGTCACGCTCAACTACAAGACCACGCCCGACTGGGGCAAGAAGGCGCGCGAAGTAACCGGGCGCGGCGTCGATCTCGTGGTCGAGGTCGGCGGCGTCGGGACGCTGAACGAGTCGATCCGCGCCACCCGGATCGGCGGCACCATTGCCTTCATCGGCGTGCTTGCCGGTCCCGCCTCGTCCGATTCGCGGCTGCCGCTGATGGTGATGCAGCAGCAACGGCTGCAGGGCGTCACCGTCGGCTCGATCGAGGATCTGCAGGCGCTGTGCGACGGCATCGGCATGCACGGCGTCAAGCCCGTGATCGACAAGGTGTTCGCTTTCGACCAGGTCAAGGATGCGTTCGCCCACATGGCGAGCGGCGCGCATTTCGGCAAGGTCGCGATTGCGATCGGCTAGCGTACCTGCGATCAAGGACTACCTTCCCGTGAACTGGGCCTTGCGCTTCTCGACGAAAGCCTGGCGGCCCTCCTTCGCGTCGGCGCTCTCGCGGATCACCTGCTGCAATTCGATCTCGCGGCGGAACTGGTCGGCATAGCTCGTGTGCTCGCTTTCCTCGAGCAGTTGCCGCGTCGCGACCAGCGCGCGGGTCGGGCCGTCGGCGAGGCGGCCGGCGAGCGCTCTGGCTTCGTCGAGCAGCTTTGCGTCGTCGACGACATCGCGCACCAGGCCCCACTCCTTGGCCCGCTCTGCCGACAGCGGCTCGTTGAGCAGCATCAAATCGAGCGCACGCTGACGGCCGACCAGCCGCGGCAGCAGCCAGGTCGAGCCGAGATCGGGCACCAGGCCGATCCGGCTGAACACCTGGATGAAGCTCGCCGAGCGCGCGGCCAGGATGATGTCGCCGGACATCGCGAGGCTGAAGCCGCCGCCGGCGGCGACGCCGTTGACCGCGACCACCACCGGCGTGCGGCATTCGCGCAAGGCCTGCATCGCCGGCCAATAATGCCTCATCACGCCGATGTAGATGTTGTCGCCGAGCGAGTTGAACGCCTTGAGGTTCTGCCCCGAGCAGAAGCCGCGTCCCGCCCCGGTCAGCACCAGCGCGCGGACGGCAGGATCGATGCTCATCTCGCCGACGGCGCGCGCGAGATCGCCGAGCAATTCCGGCGTCATCGCGTTCAGGCTGGCGGGATCATTCAGCGTCAGAATGCCGACCTTGCCGTCCCGTTCGCGCGTCACACTGCTCATTTTCCTCTCCCTGGAATTGCTTGTTATTGTGCTTATCGTGCCGCTCTATTGCGCTTAATGTGCCATGCTTGGCATGCTACGCCAACGTGCCCCGCCCGCAACAAGAACAGCGAAAGCAACGCCATGTCCGACCAGTTCTCCAACTCGCAAGTGATCCGTAAACCCGCCGTCCAGGCCAAGGGCGGCATCGTCGCGGCGCAGTCGCGCAGGGCGGCCGAGGTCGGCGCGGAGGTATTGGCAGCGGGCGGCGATTGCGTCGACGCGGTCATTGCAACCACCTTCGCGCTCGGCGTGCTGGAGCCGTGGATGAGCGGCGCCGGCGGCGGCGGCGCCATGGTGCTGTACCGCGCCAGGGAGAACCGCGTCGAGGTGATCGACTACGGCATGCGTGCGCCCGACGGCCTGCGCATCGAGGATTATCCGCTGACCGGCGGCGCGGCCTCCGACCTGTTCCCCTGGGCGCGGGTCAAGGACGACCGCAATCTGCACGGTCCCGGCTCGATCGCCGTGCCAGGCGTCGTCGCCGGCATGGAGGAGGCGCATCGCCGCCACGCCAAACTGCCGTGGAAGGAGTTGCTGGCGCCAAGCGTCAGGCTCGCCGGCGAGGGCCTGCTGGTCGATTGGTGGACCACCGCGATGATCGCCAGCTCCGTCGCCGATCTGCGGCGCTATCCCGCGAGCGCCGCGGCCTATCTGCAGGACGGCCTGCCGCCGAGCGCGCCGTGGGGCATCAAGTCCGTGGTCCGCATGCCGCAGGACAGGCTGAAGGCGACGATGGCGCAGCTCGCCGCCGCGGGGCCGCGCGATTTCTACCAGGGCGATCTGGCGCGCAGCATCGCCGACGACATCCAGGCCGCAGGCGGCGCGCTGTCGGTGCGCGATCTCGCGTCGTTCCGCACCCATCTGCGCGAGCCGCTGAAGATCCCCTATCGCGGCGGCACGGTCTATGCGACGCCGGAACTGACCGCGGGTCCGACCATGGCGCGCACGCTCGGCCTGTTGCAGAAGGCGCTCGCGCCGGCGCAGGGCGGGCCGGATGCGGTCGCCTACGCGGCCTATGCCGAAGCGCTGCAAGCCGCCTATCGCGAACGGCTGAAGGACATGGGCGATGTCGACGGCCGCCGCGCGCTCGGGGCCGAGGCGATCGCACCGAGCTGCACCACGCATTTCTCCGCAGTCGACCGCGACGGCAACATGGCCGCAGTGACGCAGACGCTGCTGTCGACCTTCGGATCCAGATTCGTGACGCCGAACACCGGCCTCACCATGAACAACGGCATCATGTGGTTCGATCCGACGCAGGGCGCGCCGAACTCGCTGGCGCCCGGCAAGCGCTGCCTGACCAACTACACGCCCGTGGTGGCGGAAGCCGCCGATGGCCGCCGGCTTGCCGCCGGCGCATCGGGCGGCCGCCGCATCCTGCCTGCGGTGTCGCAGCTGTTGTCGTTCGTGATGGATTTCGGCATGGATCTCGATGCCGCGATCCATCAGCCGCGGATCGACGCCAGCGAGGGCGCTGTGGTGATCGGCGATGTGCGCCTGCCGCAAACCGTGCGTGACGCGCTGCGCGGCCGCTTCGACTATGAGGAGGCGCGCATCCAGACCCAACCGAAGAAGTTCGCCTGCCCCAGCATCGTGCTGCGCGATGGCACCACAAACAGCGGCGCCAGCGAGCCGTTTCATCCGTGGAGCGATGCGGTGGCGGAGGGATGACGACGCTGAGGAAGTTTCTCGATTCAATTGGCCACACTCTCGGTGTCATCACCCGCGAAAGCGGGTGATCCAGTATTCCAGAGGCAGTAATGCTTGAGCCGAGAAGCCGCGGCGTACTGGATCGCCCTCCCGTCTTCGCCAAGGCTTCGACGGGGCTTGCGGTCTTGGGCTCGCCGAAGCTTCAGCGGAGGCGGTGAGCCGGGCGATGACAGTGTGAATGAGGACGCAGGCTTCGCGTTCTCGCGACATCATCTGTCCGAAGTTTTGCATCTCGTTCCGCCCTCCTCTCAGTGAGGGCGCAGGGAAAGCCGGGTGCCGATCGCACCCATGGGCCCCGAGCAAAAGGGTAGAAAGCTCGGGGGTAGGACCACAGGTGTAACCGGAGCAATCCGGCTTTCCCTGCGCGATGGCTTACGGCTTATACGTGCTCTCCCCGGCGAGACTGGGCTTTGTTGTCACCGTCTTCGCAACGCGCGTTCGCGCAATCGGAAGAGACACCTACCACTAGGGCGTCAGGCCTGCACGACTTCGCCGTCCGCCTCATGCGCGTTCGTCAACTGCGCAATCGGCGTCCACCGCATCTCGACCCGCGTTCGTGACGACCGCGAAGCGCCCCTCGATCGGGCGAGACTGGAAATTCATACACCGAATTGTGCTTCGGATAAAGCGAAATATTTTCGCGAACGGTGATTGACAGGTTTTGCTGAGTTGCCCGTCGTGTCGAATGGGCAACACTATCGGGCGAACACCGCTGCGTGGTGAGAACTCCGCCGCTGCGCTATAGTGAGGGGCCCTGGTCAACGATGGATTGGAGCATTGCGGAATGATTACCTGTTACCTGCGCTATGAGGTCAGGCTGGGCAAACTCGCCGAGTTCGAAGCTTACGCTGCCATGTGGCTCGAGCTGCTGCCGCGGTTTGGCGGCATCCATCACGGCTACTTCCTGCCATCAGAAGGCGCAAGCGACGTCGCGTTGGCGATGTTCAGCTTTCCGAGCTTCGCCGCCTACGAGCAGTATCGAAAGGATTCCGCCGCCGATCCCGACGTTCAGAAGGCGATTGCCTTCGCAAAGGAGACCGGCTGCTTCACGCGCTATGATCGGTCGTTCTTCCGGCCGTTGTTTCCGAAGGCGGCTTGAGGTCTGAGACCTGCCGCGCGATCAGTCGCCCCGATCGACCGCGTTGCTCTATCACCTCGCGATGTCCATCGCCTACACCCCGAGCTTGTCCCGCACCCGCCCGGTGAGCACCGCGGCGGTGACGCCGACCCGCCAGAACGCGTGCATCGGCATCGGCTTGATGCCGGTCACCGGCATGTCGATCTCGGCCTTCGGCCCGCCGATCAGGCGGCGGGCGAGTTGCGCGCCCATTGCGGTCGAGAGCGCGACACCGCGGCCGTTGCAGCCAAGCGAGATCAGGAGATTCTCCGCCGGCTCGTGCACATGCGGATAATGATCGGGGGTGATGGCGAGGCGGCTGTTCCAGCCGTGGGTCCAGCTCATGCCCTTGAGCTGCGGCCACAGCCGCTCGGCGTAGCGGATCAGATAGGCGACGTCGGTCGGCTTGCTGATCCAGCGCATCGGACCGCGGCCGCCCATCAATAGCCGGTTGTGCTGGTCGATGCGGTAGTACACCGTGATGTGGCCGCTCTCGTAGAGCACCGGGCGGCCCGGCATGATCGCGCGCGCGATCTCCTCGGGCAGCGGCGCAGTCGCTGCGATCGACGAGAACACCGGCACGATGCTGCGGCGAAGCGCCGGCCAGAGATCATCGGTAAAGCCGTTGGTCGCGAGCAGCACCTTGTCGGCGTGCACGACGGCGCGCGGGGTCTCGATCCGCCAGCGGCCGCCGTCACGGCGCAGCCGCAGCGCCGGCGTCTCGCCATGGACGGCAACGCCCGCCCCGATCGCGGCGCGCGCCAGGCCCCGGGCGTAGCTCAGCGGATGCAGATCGCCGCCGCGGGCATCGAGCATCGCGCAGAGATAGCGATCGCTGCCGGTCATTGCGCGCAGCTCGGCGGCGTCGAGCAGCTTCACCGGCATGCCGCGCCGGATGCACTGCTGCGCCGTCGTCGCGATCGCGGCCGCGCTGGCCTCGTTGTAGGCGGCGCGCAGCGTACCGTTCTGCCGCGCCTCGCACGGAATCTGGTAGCGGCGGATCAGGTCATGCGTGAAGTTCGTGGTGCCGTAGGAGAATTCGATCATGCGGCGGCCGAGATCGGCGCCGAAATCCTCTTCGATCCGGTCGGGGTCGTGCTTCAGCCCGGGATTGGTCTGCCCGCCATTGTTGCCGGAGGCGCCCCAGCCCGGCTCCTGCGCTTCCAGCACGGTGGCGAGCACGCCCTGCTCGGCGAGATGCAGCGCAGTCGACAGACCGGTGAAGCCGCCGCCGACGATCGCGACCGGCACGTTCTTGTCCGACACCAGCGGTGGTGTCGGCGTCGCCTCCACCGCGGTGTCGGCGTAAAGGCTCGGCGGGAGAGGAAGGCGGGTGGAAGCGTTCATTGCAGGAGACCGGATCACAACGGATGCAGCACGCGGCGCAGGAAATCCTGGGTGCGCGGGTGCTGCGGTTGGTTGAGGACGGATTTGGCGGCGCCCTGCTCGACGATGACGCCGCCGTCGATGAACAGCACGCGGTCGGCGACGTCGCGGGCAAAACCCATCTCGTGGGTGACGACGACCATGGTCATGCCGTCGTCGGCGAGCTTGCGCATCACCGACAGCACCTCGCCGACCAGCTCGGGATCCAGCGCGGAGGTCGGCTCGTCGAACAGGATCGCTTTCGGCTGCATCGCCAGCGCCCGCGCGATCGCGACGCGCTGCTGCTGGCCGCCGGAGAGTTTTGGCGGATGCACCTCGGCCTTGTCGGCGAGGCCGACCTGCGCGAGCAGCGCGCGGCCGCGCGCGATCGCCTGCTCGCGCGGCTCCTTCTTCACATAGAGCGGCCCTTCGATGACGTTCTCGAGCGCGGTGCGATGCGGAAACAGGTTGAAGCGCTGGAACACCATCGAGACCTGGGTGCGGATCGCTACGATCGAGCGGTCGTTGCTGTCGACGCGCGCGCCCTCGACGCTGATCTCGCCGCGGTCGTAGCTCTCGAGCCCGTTGATGCAGCGCAGGATGGTCGACTTGCCGGAGCCGGACGGGCCGATGATGCAGACCACCTCGCTCCTGGCGACCGAAGCGGTGATGCCCTTCAGCACCTCGACCTTGCCAAAGCTCTTGTGGACGTCGTTGAGGTCGATCATTTGCGGTTCGCCTTATTCTCGAAGTGCCGAACCAGCAGGATGAGCGGGATGCTCATGGTAAGATACATCAGCGCCACCAGCGTGAACACGCTGGTGTTCTTGAAGGTCGAGGAGGCGATCAGCTTGCCCTGCAATGCGAGCTCGGCGACCGTGATGGTCGAGGCCTGCGAGGAATCCTTCAGCATCATGATCATGATGTTGCCGTAGGGCGGCAGGATGATCCGCACCGCCTGCGGCAGCACCACGCGGCGCATCGTGAGCCACCAGCCCATCCCGATGGTCTGCGCCGCCTCGATCTGGCCCTTGTCGATCGCCTCGATGCCGGCGCGGAAATTTTCCGCCTGATAGGCCGAATAGGCGATGCCGAGCCCGATGATCGCAGCCTGCAACGCCGACAGCGCAATGCCGAAATCCGGCATCACGAAATAGATGTAGAACAGCAGCACGATGATCGGGATGCCGCGGATCACATTGATCAGCGCGGCGCTGAGGCCAACGAAAACGCGGATGCCGGACACCCGCATCAGCGCCCACACCAAGCCGAGCACGGTCGACAGCAGCAGCGAGCCGACGGTGACGACGATGGTCAGCCAGACACCCTGCAACAGGATCGGCACGAACTCGACGGCGTCATGGAAGAATTTTTGCATCGGCTCTACGTATCTGTTCCGTCACCGGCTGAATATTCCGTCGCCCTGAGGAGCGCGCAGCGCGTCTCGAAGGGTCGACGGCCACCGGCCGGGCCGTGCATCCTTCGAGACGCGGCGAAGACGCCGCTCCTCAGGATGAGCGGTCATTGACCTTGCGTAGCCCGGCAGGTTCAGTCGCGCACGCTCACGACGCGCCGCCCTTCTGGCCCCATTTCTCCAGGATCTTCGCGATCGTGCCGTTGGCCTTCAGCTTCGCCAGCGATGCGTTGATCTTGGCGAGCAGTTCGGTGTCGCTCTTGCGCACGCCGATCGCGACGGTACCGACGGTGACCGGCTTGTAGCCGTCGACCAGCCGGACGTCGGCGAAATTGCCCTGCTGCAGATTGTAGGCGAGGATCGGATAATCGGCGAAGCCCGCCTTGAGGCGGCCGGCATTCACATCGCGCAGGATGTCGGGAATGGTGTCGTAGACCTTGACCTCGCTGAACAGCCCGGTCTTCTTCAGCGCGTCGACGAACGCAGTGCCGACCTGGGCGCCGACCACCGTGCCCTTCAGATCCTCCTGCGAGGCGTAAGCCTTGGTGTCGGACTTCGGCACCACGAGGCCCTCGCCATAGGTGTAGACCGGCTCGGAGAAGTCGATCACCTCCTTGCGCGCGGCGGTGGCGAACATCGCGGCGGCGATGATGTCGATCTTGTTCGATGTCAGCGAAGGGATCAGCGCGGAGAACTGCATCGGCTCGATCTGCACGGTAAAGCCGGCATCCTTGCCGATCTCGGTGGCGAGATCGACCATGATGCCCTGGATCGAGTTGGTCTTGGTGTCGAGGAAGGTGAAGGGGATGCCGGTCGGCGTCGATCCGACCTTGAGCACCTGCTGCGCCGGCGACGGCGCGCTCACGGCAAGGGCAAGCGCCGCGACCGCGGCCTGGACGAAACGCTGAAAGGACATCGCACCACCTCCCGAGATCGGCCCCGGTGCCGCTGCGCCCGCTGTGTCAGCGCTTTGGGTTGCGGGCGACGCCGTTCCGGCCTATTTTCACCAATATGAAATTGTGGTCACGAAACCGCGGCCAATGCAAGCGGTTTTCATGCACATGAAGGAAGCGGACTGACGTGAGCGGCAGCAGGAGATTGCGCAAAGGCGCGGCAGCGAAGCCCGTGACAGCCCGCCGCACGGCCAAAAAGCCCGTCAAGAAGCTGGACAAGAAGCCGGCCGAGCCCGCGATGGATCTCGCGGTCGGCCGCCGGATCCGCGACCTGCGCCGCGACAAGGCAATGTCGCTGGAGGCGGTCGCCGCGCGCACCGAGCTGTCGATCGGCTTCGTCAGCCAGATCGAGCGCGGTCTGTCGTCGCCGTCGCTGCGCGTGCTGGCGACGCTCGCCGACGTGCTCGGCGTCGGCATCGCCGCGCTGTTCGGCGCTACGCCGAAAGACGGTGGCGCCGGCGGCGTCGTGACCCGCGAGGTGCAGCGCGCCGAGCTGAAGCTGTGGCGCACCGGCATTTCAAAGCAGCTGCTGAGCCCCGCCGGCAGCGAGAGCCGGCTCAATCTGTTCCTGGTGCATCTCGACCCCGGCGGCAACACCGGCGACGAGTTCTACACCCATGACGGCGAGGAAGCCGGCCTCGTGCTTCAGGGCGAGATGACGCTGACGGTCGACACCGAGACCTGGACGCTGAAGCAAGGCGACAGTTTTAGATTTGCCAGCCGGCGGCCGCATCGCTTCTCCAATCCGGCGCGCGATGCCAAGGCCGTGGTGCTGTGGGTGAATTGCGTGACGGCGGCGGGGTAAGGCCCCACGTCGTCCCGGCGAAGGCTATCCCACGTCGTCCCGGCCTAGTGCGCAATTGCGCACTAGGCCGGGACGACACCTGTTATTGCGGAGCCCTCACGTCACGCCGCATCACCTCAACCCCATCACGACGTCCTCGATCTTGATCGGGAAATTGCGCACGCGGATGCCGGTGGCGTGGAACACGGCGTTGGCGACGGCGCCGGCGCTGCCGGTGATGCCGATCTCGCCGACGCCCTTGATGCCGAGCGGATTGACGTGCGGATCGTGCTCGTCGACCGTGATGACCTCCATCGGCGGCACGTCGACATTCACGGGCACATGATACTCGGCGAGGTTGGCATTGAGGATGCGCCCCGAACGATGGTCCATCACCGCCTCCTCGTGCAGCGCAAAGGAGAGGCCCCAGATCATGCCGCCGCGGAGCTGGCTCGAGACCATCAGCGGATTGATGATGCGGCCGGCGGCGAACGCACCGACCAGCCGGGTGGCGCGGATCTGGCCGAGCTCGGGATCGACCTTGACCTCGGCGAACACCGCGCCATGCGCGTGCATCGCATATTGCGATTGCGCGGCAGGATCGGCCGCGCCGGTGCCGGAGGCCTCGACCTCGGCGACGCCGGCGCGCGCCAGGATCTCGGCATAGCTCTCGCTGCGTGCATCGTCGTCGCGTCGGTGCAGCCGCCCGGCCCGCGCCACCACGCCGGCATTGCCGGCGCCGAACAGCGGCGAGCGCTGGTCCGAGGTCGCAAGCTCGGCGAGTTTTGCGATCACGGCCGCACCGGCATTGTGGATCGCGGCGCCGACCGTTGCGGTATGCGCCGAACCCCCGGCGATGCCGGCATCCGGCAGATCGGAGGTGCCCGAGCGGAACGATATCTGATCGAGATCGAGCGCGAGCGCATCGGCCGAGATCTGCGCCAGTGCGGTCCAGGCGCCCTGCCCCATGTCATGCGCGCCGCTCTCCATCACGCCGCGCCCGTCGGCGCGGATCACGGCGCGGGCATTGCCCTGGAACATCAGCGCCGGGAATGTCGCGGTGCCCATGCCCCAGCCGACCAGAAAGCCGTTGTCGTCGCGCATCTGCCTGGGTTGCAGCGGACGTCCCGCCCAGCCGAAACGTTCGGCCGCTCTCGCGTAGCACTGGCGCAGCGCCTTGGAGGAGAACGGCTTGCCGGTGGTCGGCTCGACCTCGGCGTAGTTCTTCAGCCGGAATTCCAAGGGATCGATGCCGCAGGCGAACGCCGCCTCGTCGATCGCGCTTTCCAGCACGATCGATCCGGTGGCCTCGCCCGGGGCGCGCATGAACAGCGGCGTGCCGGTGTCGACGCGCACCGCTTCATGCGCGGTGCGGATCGCAGGGCTGGCATAGAGCGTGTGCGAGGCGTCGGCGGCGGGCTCGTAGAAATCGTCGAAGCTCGACGTCGTGATGCGCGCCTCGTGATCGATCGCGGTCAAGAGGCCTGCATCGTCGCTGCCGATCCGGATGCGCTGCCTCGTCGCCGAACGATGGCCGACCGGGCCATACATCTGGCTTCGCCGCAGCACCAGCTTGACCGGACGCCCGACCAGCTTCGCCGCCATGACGCCGAGCACCTGCGGCCCGGAGACCAGCCCCTTGGAGCCGAAGCCGCCGCCGAGGAACGGGCTGTTGATGTGGATGTTGCCGGGCGGAATTCCGAACAGCCCGGCGATCCGCATCTGCGCCATCGCCATGCCCTGGCTCGGCGTGTCCAGGAACAGGCGGTCGCCGTCCCACACCGCGACGATCGCGTGCGGCTCCATCGCGTTGTGATATTGCGCCGGCGTCTGGTAGGTCGCATCGATCCGTTTCGAGGCCGCGGCGAAGCCCGCATCGATGTCGCCGTGGCGGACTTCGGCGGGATTGCCGATCCCGACCGCCGGCGGCACATAGGCCTCGGTGGCGTCGAGGCCGACGCGTGCGATCTCGACCTGGTAGCGCGGCGACAGCAGCGCCGCGCCTTCGGTGGCGGCCTCCAGCGTCTCGGCGATCACCACCGCGATCGCCTGGTTGGCGTAGCGCACCTCGTCGCTCTGCAGCAGTTCCATGCGGAACGCGAACGGGTTGCCCTTGGCGTCCGGGTCTTCAGCAAGTTCCGGCTTGTGCGCCGGCGTCATCACGTCGATCACGCCGGGATGGCGCTTGGCGGCGGCGACATCGAGCGATTTGACGCGGCCACGCGCGATGCAGCTGGTCGCGATCACGGCATAGACTATGCCGGGCGGATGATTGTCCGCGGCATAACGCGCCTTGCCCGTCACCTTCAGCACGCCTTCGGTGCGGGTCAGCGGCTGGCCGATGTTCGAGCCGTGCCTGAGATGGGCGGGGTCGCGGGTCAGATTGAGTTCAACCGTCATGCGTTACGCTCCTGCAACGGATGAGAAGGGAGAGCCCGGCAGCGCGGCAATGCGGTCCGGCGTGCCTGCGGCGGCAAGGGTGAGCGCGCGCACGACGATACGTTGCGCGAGCTCGATCTTGAAGGCGTTGTCGCCGGACGGTTTTGCCTCCGACAGCGCAGCGCGCGCCGCCTCGCGGCAAGCCGCGGCATCGGGCGCAACGCCTGCGAGCACCTGTTCGGCCTCCCGCGAACGCCACGGTTTTGCGGCGACGCCGCCGAGCGCCAGTCGCGCCTCGCGGATCCGGCCGTCCTCGATGCGCAGGCTAGCGGCGGCCGAAACCACGGCGAAGGCATAGGACGTGCGCTCGCGGACCTTGATGTAGCGCGCATGCCCGGCGAAGCTGTTCGCATCGGCCGGCAGCCGCAGCGCGACGATCAAATCGCCCTGCTCCAGCGCGGTCTCGCGCTCCGGCGCATCGCCGGGCAGACGATGCAGCGCCTCCAGCGGCAGCTCGCGCCGGCCGCCCTTGCCCTCGATCTCGACGATCGCATCGAGCGCCACCAGCGGCACGCAGAAATCCGACGGGTGGGTCGCGATGCAGCCCTCGCTCCAGCCGAGCACCGCGTGCAGGCGGTTCTCGCCCTGCAGCGCGTCGCAGCCGGCGCCCGGCCAGCGCCGGTTGCAGGCGCTGCCGGCGTCGTAGAAATAGGCGCAGCGCGTCCGCTGCATCAGGTTGCCGCCGACGGTGGCGGCGTTGCGCAGCTGGGCGGATGCACCTGACAGCAGCGCCTCGGCGACCGCCGGATAGTTGCGCGCGAACTCCGCGTCATGCGCGAGATCGGCGTTGCGCACCAGCGCGCCGATGCGAAGCGAACCGTCGGCGAGACGTTCGATGCGATCGAGCCCGGGCAGACGCGTGACGTCGACCAGCCGGCTCGGCCGGCTGACGCCGCCCTTCATCAGGTCGAGCAGATTGGTGCCGGAGGCGAGATAGCTCGCGCCCTTTTCGGAAGCCGCCGCGATCGCGTCCGCGACATTGGCCGGCCTGACATAGTCGAAGTTCATCATGCGGAGCGCCTCTGCCTGCTGGCGGTCATGTTGGATTGGGCCTCGAGCACGGCTTCGGTGATGCCCTGATAGGCGCCGCAGCGGCAGAGATTGCCGCTCATGCATTCGCGCACCCGCTCCGGGTCGGAGCCCGCCTGGCCTTCCTCGATCAGGCCGATGCCGCTCATGATCTGGCCCGGGGTGCAGAAGCCGCACTGGAAGCCGTCATGGGCGATGAAGGCGGCCTGCACCGGATGCAGCTCGCCGTCGCGCGCGACGCCTTCGATCGTGGTGATCTCGGCGCCGTCATGGCTGACGGCGAGCGCAAGGCAGGAATTGATGCGGCGGCCGTCGACCAGGATGGTGCAGGCGCCGCACTGGCCGCGGTCGCATCCCTTCTTGGTTCCGGTGAGGTCGAGCCGCTCGCGCAGCAGGTCGAGCAGCGTGACGCGGGGGTCGTCGAGGACCATTTCCCGGCGGACGCCGTTGATGGTGAGACTGAGTGGGAGATTCATGCAAGGCGCTCCGATCCGTGTATGGTCGGGTTGAATCGAGGCAGCGCGAACCCGTGGCCGCCGATCCAGGGGTCGGCGCGCCTTGTCGGGCCCGGTGCTGGTCGCCATATACGGAGGCATCCTCCGTTTACAAGGGAGGGGAAAAGAAAAAGGATGGCCGGCTCGTCACCAGAAACTGTCCGCAAGCCGCGCGCCGATGCCGTGCGCAATCGCGAGCGCGTGCTGGAAGCCGCCAAGGCCGTGTTCTCGGCCGGCGGCAGCGAGGCGAGCCTGGAGGCCGTGGCGCGCCATGCCGGCGTCGGCATCGGCACGCTGTATCGCCACTTCCCGACCCGCGAGGCGCTGTATGAGGCGGTCTATCGCCGCGAGGTCGAGCAGCTCGGCGATCTGGCCGAACAATTGCAGAACGCCCCCGAGCCGGTCGCGGCGCTGCGGCGCTGGCTGCGCGCCAATGTGGAATTCGTCGCCACCAAGAAGGGCATGGTCTCGGCGCTTGCGCTGGTCGCGGCCGGCTCGACCGAGCTGCACGCCTATTCGTTCGATCGCCTGACCAAGGCGATCGGCACCCTGCTCGCGCGCGCCGTCGCAGCCGGCGCGATCCGCGACGACATCAGCGCCGAGGACGTGCTGCGCGCGCTGATCGGCATGTGCTACATGCACGACCAGCCGGGCTGGCAGACAAACGCGCTCAGGCTCCTGGATGTGTTCGTGGACGGCTTGCGCGTGCAGCCGGCAGCGAAAGCGGCAGCGGCAAGGCCTGCGAAGAAGGCGGAACGAAAAGCCCCGCGCAAAGCGCGATGACATGAAGTTCAATCGTCATCGCGCTTCCGCTCCTTGTTGGGCATGATCTTTTCGGAAAACCGCTTCGCACTTTTCCGGATCATGCCTTAGGCGGGGCTCTCGCGATCACCGCGGATTGGTCCGCGTTCCGCTGTTGTTGCCCGGCAGGCTCGACGTCCCGGTGCCGGTCGCGGAGTTGTTATTCGGGTCGGTCGAGTAATTCGGCGTCGAGGTGTTCGGGCTGTTCATGTTGCCGGTGGTGCTGCCGGGCGGATTGCTCATTCCCGAGCCCGTTCCCATGCCGGTGGTGCCGCCGGTGCCGGAAGAGCCGGTGCCGGTTCCTGTGCCCGAACTTCCCGTTCCCGCGCCCGTACCCGCGCCGCCGGCCGATCCGCCTCCTGAGCCACCACCGCCCTGCGCAA
Organism: Bradyrhizobium sp. USDA 4461; assembly: GCF_054055655.1. Lineage (NCBI taxonomy): Bacteria > Pseudomonadati > Pseudomonadota > Alphaproteobacteria > Hyphomicrobiales > Nitrobacteraceae > Bradyrhizobium > Bradyrhizobium sp. USDA 4461. The sequence continues at coordinate 4,537,444 of NZ_JBSRXM010000001.1, read as the reverse complement.
AGGCGAGTGACGTTGACAGCATCATTGCCGCCGCCAACCCGATCGTTGCCAGTTTCTTCATGTGAACTCCTTTCCTGGTTCGAATCGGAGCAACGGGTTCCGCGAGGCCATCGTTCCTAGGCGGTCGGACGCGCGTCCGGCTCCCATGGGACGAGGAACATGACCGGACTCCCGGCGGCCGGCGCGAGACTGCGTTGGATGAGGCAGAAGAAAGTGTACTTGGCAACACCGCCGGACCAACCAGCTTCTGTAACTATGTCGTAATCCGACATATCTTGTGCAACTGCACGGATTCCGACGATTGAACGAAGGTCGAATGGGCCATTTTGACGTTTCCATTCGCGCGCCGTCCCTGAGAATGATTATGCTGGCGAAAAACAGGTAGACGCGAAGCTCGGCTCCGCGATCTTCCGATTGGCCATGGCGAGGAAAACGCGCGTTCGCGCTCGAGCTTTCGAGGACGACTCCCGGCATTCGGGAAAAGATGCGCCTGCCGTTCATTTGGATTGCAGAAATGAACGAGAGCATCTCATCTCCGTTTATCCGCTACCCGATCGGCACGTCGCTGCTGATGGCCGGCATTCTGTTCGTCGGGATGGTGGCCTATCCGCTGCTCCCGGTCGCGCCGCTGCCGCAGGTCGACTTTCCGACCATCCAGATCTCCGCGAGCTTGCCCGGCGCCAGCCCTGAAACCATGGCGTCTTCCGTCGCGCAGCCGCTGGAGCGGCAGTTCGCGCAGATTCCAGGCATTGCGCAGATGACCTCGACGAGCTCGCTCGGCTCGACCGCGGTCACCATTCAGTTCGACCTGAACCGCAACATCGACGGCGCCGCCAACGACATCCAGGCCGCGATCAATGCCGCAGGCGGCCAGCTGCCGAAGAACCTGCCCTCGCCGCCGACCTATCGCAAGGTCAATCCGGCGGACTCGCCGATCCTCCTGTTGTCGGCGACCTCGGACACCTTGCCGCTGATCAAGGTGAGCGATGCGGTCGACGCCCAGCTCGGCCAGCAGATCAGCCAGATCTCGGGCGTCGCCCAGGTGTTCATCGGCGGGCAGCAGAAGCCCGCCATCCGCGTGCAGATCGATCCCGCCAAGCTGGTCGCCAAGGGGCTTTCGCTGGAAGACATCCGCAGCCAGATCGCGATCACGACGGTCGACAGTCCGAAGGGCAACATCGACGGCACGACACGCGCCTACACGGTCTACGCCAATGATCAGCTCACGGAGGCCAAGGACTGGAATGATGTGATCGTCGCCTACCGCAACGGCGGCCCGTTGCGGATTCGCGACATCGGCCAGGCCGTCGCCGGGCCGGAAGACATGAAGCAGGCCGCCTGGGCTGACGGCAAACGCGGCGTGTTCCTGGTCATCTTCAAGCAGCCCGGTGCCAATGTCATCGGCACGGTCGACCGGATCAAGGCGCAACTTCCAAGGCTGATCGCCGCGATCCCGCCGGCCATCAAGATCAAGATCATCAGCGATCGGACGCTGACCATCCGTGCCGCGGTGGAGGACGTGCAGATCACGCTGCTGATCACCATCGTTCTGGTCGTGATGGTGATCTTCATCTTCCTGCGCAGCTTCTGGGCCACGGTGATTCCCGCCGTCACCGTGCCGCTCGCGCTGCTCGGCGCCTGCGCGCTGATGTGGGTGTTCGGCTATACGCTCGACAACCTCTCGCTGATGGCGCTGACGATTGCGGTCGGATTCGTGGTCGACGACGCCATCGTCATGCTGGAAAACATCACGCGATATGTCGAGCAGGGCATGCGGCCGCTCGCCGCGGCATTCCAGGGCGCCGGCGAGATCGGGTTCACGATCCTGTCGATCAGCATCTCATTGGTCGCGGTGCTGATCCCGTTGCTGTTGATGGGTGGCGTGATCGGCCGGCTGTTCCGCGAGTTCGCGGTGACGCTCGCGATGGCGATCTTCGTTTCACTGGTGGTGTCGCTGACGCTGACGCCGATGATGGCATCGCGCTTCCTGCGCGCGCATGGCGAAGCCAGGCACGGCCGGCTCTACCAATGGAGCGAGGCGGCATTCGAGCGGATGCTGCGTGGCTATGAACGCGGGCTCGACCTGGCGCTGCGCTGGAGCCGGACCACGCTGTGCATCTTCTTCGCGACGGTGGCGGTGTCGGTCTACTTGTTCGTGATCATCCCCAAGGGCTTCTTCCCGCAACAGGACAACGGCTTCCTGAACGCCGTCTCGGAGATGGCCCAGGACATCTCGTTTGCCGACATGAAGCAGCATCAGGAGGAGCTCAGCAGGATCGTCCGGGCCGATCCCGCGGTCGAGAGCATGGCTGAGTTCATCGGCGGCGGCGGCACCGCGCTGAACTCGGGCCGCATGTACATCACGCTGAAACCGCACGAAGAGCGCAACGCCAACGCCCAGCAGATCATCGCGCGGCTGCGGCCGAAGCTCGAAGCGGTCGAGGGCGCACGCCTCTACATGCAGGCGTCGCAGGATGTCCGGCTCGGCGGCCGCGCCACGCGGACGCAATTCGAATACACGCTGCAGGACGCCAACCTCGCCGAGCTGAACGAATGGGCGCCGAAGATCCTGGCAAGAATGAAGACCCTGCCCGAACTGCGCGACGTCGCCACCGACCAGCAGACCGAAGGGACGACGGTGACGATGACCATCGATCGCGACACCGCGTCGCGTTTCGGCATCCAGCCGCAATTGATCGACGACACGCTGTACGACGCGTTCGGCCAGCGCCAGGTGGCCCAATACTTCACCCAGCTCAACAGCTACCATGTCATCCTGGAGATCCTCCCCGAATTGCAGGGCAAGCTCGACACGCTCAACAAGCTCTACATCAAGTCACCGACGACGGGCGACGAAGTGCCGCTCTCCGTGTTCGCCAAGTGGACGACGGTTCCGGTGCGCCCGCTCGCGATCGCCCATCAAGGGCAGTTTCCTGCGACCACGATCAGCTTCAATCTCGGGGAAGGCGTCGCGCTCGGCCAGGCGACCGATGCCATTCAGAACGCCGTCGCCGATCTCGGCGCCCCGGCCACGCTCAGTTCAAGCTTCCAGGGCACCGCGCAGGCCTTCCAGCAATCGCTGAGTTCGGTGCCGCTCTTGATCGTGGCCGCACTGGTCGTGGTCTATCTGATCCTCGGCATTCTCTACGAAAGCTACATCCATCCGCTCACGATCCTGTCCACGCTGCCATCGGCCGGGGTCGGTGCGCTGGCGATCCTGATGGCGTTCGGATTCGACTTCAGCCTGATCGCCCTGATCGGCATCATCCTCCTGATCGGGATCGTGAAGAAGAACGGCATCATGATGGTCGACTTCGCGATCGCCGCCGAACGCGAGGAGCATCTGTCGCCGCAGGAATCGATCCGCAAGGCGGCGCTGCTGCGTTTCCGCCCGATCATGATGACGACGATGGCAGCCCTGCTCGGCGGTGTCCCGCTGATGCTGGGCACCGGAACGGGATCGGAAATCCGCCAGCCGCTCGGCTATGCGATGGTCGGCGGCCTGATCGTGAGCCAGGCGCTCACCCTGTTCACCACGCCGGTGGTGTATCTCTATCTCGACCGGCTCTCGAACGCGCTGTCGAACTGGACGGCCAAAAGAACCGACCGCGACGAAGAACCGCCGACGATCAGGAACGCTGCCGAATGACGACGGACGAAGCCATCAACGCGCGCGATAGATATCCGGCCGGAGGATCTCCATGAAACGCGACGGGTTGCCGATCGGCTCGAACCCGAACTGGCTGTACAATCCATGGGCGTCCGAGGTCAGCAGCAGGAAACGCCGCAGGCCCTGCAGGTCCTGATGCTCGACGACGCTGCGCATCAGCCGCTTCGACAGGCCCTTGCCGCGATGGGCTTCGAGGATGAACACGTCGGCGAGCAGCGCGAAGGTGGCCTTGTCGGTGACGACACGCGCAAAGCCGACCTGCGACGCGCCTTGATAGACGCCGAAGCAGAGCGAATTTGCGATCGCGCGCGCCACGATCGATTTCGGAATGCCCTGCGACCAATAGCTCTCCTGCGCCAGGAAGCTGTGAATGACCTCGAAGTCGAGGCGCTTTGGATCGGCTGAAATCTCGTAGTCGGCAAGCTCGTGCAGCAACGGCATTTGCGCCTCCTTCGATCAGGCCATCACCCGAATCGATGGTCGTAGCGGGTGATCGACAGGTCCTTGGTATCGATCTCGGGCGTCTTCCCGGAGAGCATGTCGGCCAGCACCCGGCCCGAGCCGCAGGCCATGGTCCAGCCGAGCGTGCCATGGCCGGTGTTGAGATGCAGATTGGCGTAGCGCGTCGCACCGATCACCGGCGGGCCGTCCGGCGTCATCGGGCGGAGGCCGCACCAGAACGTGGCCTTGGCGAGATCGCCGCCGCGCGGAAACAGGTCGGTCAGCGAATGATCCAGCGTCGCGCGCCGCGCCGCATAGAGTTTGGTCGAATAGCCTGAGATCTCGGCGGTGCCGCCGACGCGGATGCGATCGCCGAGCCGCGTGATCGCGACCTTGTAGCTCTCGTCCATCACGGTCGATTCCGGCGCGCCGGACGCGTCCTTGATCGGTACCGTGATCGAATAGCCTTTCACCGGATAGACCGGCAACGAGATGCCGAGCGGCCGCACCAGATGCGGCGAGTAGCTGCCGAGCGCCAGCACATAGGCGTCCGCGGTCATCATGCCGGCGCTGGTCGCAACGCCGGTGATGCGGGTTGCGTCGGCGTTCAATCCGTCGATGCCGACGTTGAAGTTGAAGCGCACGCCGAGCTTCTCGGCTTCCAGCGCCAGGGCCTGCGTGAACATGTGGCAGTCGCCGGTCTCGTCATGCGGCAGCCGCAAGCCGCCGGCGAACTTCTGCTTGACGCCGGCGAGCGCCGGCTCGGCTCTGATGCAGCCCTCGCGGTCGAGCACCTCGAACGGCACGCCGTACTGCTTCAGCACCGCGATGTCGTCGCCGGTGCCATCGAGCTGCGATTGATAGCGAAACAGCTGCAACGTACCCTGTGCGCGCTCGTCGTAGCGGATGCCGATCTCGCTGCGCAGCGCCTGCAGACAGTCGCGGCTGTATTCGGCGATCGGGATCATCCGGCTCTTGTTCACCGCGTAACGCTCCGTGGTGCAGTTGCGCAGCATCTTCAAGAGCCACAGCCACATCACGGGATCGAGCTTCGGGCGGATCACCAGCGGGCCGTGCTTCATCAACAGCCACTTCACGGCCTTCACCGGCACGCCGGGACCAGCCCAGGGCGACGAATAGCCCGGCGAGACCTCGCCGGCATTGGCGAAGGAGGTTTCAAGCGCGGGCTTCGGCTGGCGGTCGATCACCGTCACCTCATGGCCTGCACGCGCGAGATAATAGGCGGAGGTGACGCCGATCACGCCACTGCCGAGAACAAGGACCTTCACTTTTCCTCACATCCTGCAGCGAAAACGCAATCGCCGCTGCGAAACCACTCTGCTTCGCAACGGCGACAGCAATTTGTAGAGCTAGCTAGAAATCAGCTAGCAATTATCAGGCCACGCGCTTGATCGAGTCGCCGAGGATCGAGACGATGTCGTCGATATGCGACTTCTCGACGATCAAAGGCGGCGACAACGCCAGCGAGTCGCCGCTCATGCGGAAGTAAAGACCGCTGTTGAAGCAATCGACCATGACGTCATAGCCACGCGCGCCGACGACGCCGTCACGCGGCGACAGCTCGACCGCGCCCATCAGGCCCTGGTTGCGGATGTCGACGACATTCGGCAGGCCCTTCAGCGAATGCAGCGCATCGCGCCAGTAGTCGGCGATCGAAGCACCGCGGGTCAACAGACCCTCGTCCTTGTAGATGTCGAGCGTGGCGAGACCCGCCGCGCACGCCACCGGATGCGCCGAATAGGTGTAGCCGTGGAACAGCTCCATGGCGTTGTCGGGGCCGACCATCAGCCCGTCATGAACCTGGCGGCTGGCGAACACCGCGCCGCACGGCACGGTGCCGTTGGTGATGCCCTTGGCGGTCGTCATCATGTCGGGCGTCACGCCGTAGAAATTGGCGGCGAACGGGGTGCCGAGACGGCCGAAGCCGGTGATGACCTCGTCGAAGATCAGGAGGATGCCGTGCTTGGTGCAGAGCTCGCGCAGGCGCTGCAGATAGCCCTTCGGCGCCGGCAGCACCGCGGTCGAGCCCGGCACGGGCTCGACGATGACGGCCGCGATGGTGTCGGCACCATGCAGCGCGACCATCCGCTCGACATCGTCGGCGAGCTCGGCGCCATGATCCGGCTGGTCCTTGGCGAAGGCGTTGCGGGCGAGATCATGGGTATGGCGGATGTGGTCGACACCGGGCAGATGGGTCGCGAACTGGCGGCGGTTGGCGACCATGCCGCCGACCGACATGCCGCCGAAGCCGACGCCATGATAGCCGCGCTCGCGGCCGATCAGACGGGTGCGGGTCGGCTGGCCGGCGGCGCGATGATAGGCCAGCGCGATCTTCAGCGCGGTATCGACCGATTCAGAGCCCGAGTTGGTGAAGAAGATCCGGTCCAGCCCCTTCGGGGCGATCTCGGCGAGACGCTCTGCGAAATCGAACGCCAGCGGGTGGCCCATGTTGAACGAGGGCGCGAAGTCCAGCGTGGAGAGCTGCCGCTCGACCGCGGCCGCGATCTGCGGGCGGCCATGGCCGGCATTGACGCACCACAGGCCGGCGGAGCCGTCGATCACCTGCCGGCCGTCGACCGAGGTGTAGTACATGCCCTTGGCGGAGGAGAACAGCCGCGGCGCTTTCTTGAACTGCCGGTTGGCCGTGAAGGGCATCCAGAACGAGTCGGTCTTGATGGTGTTCGGAATCTGATGAACGGTCACGGCGGCGCTCCATTATGGGTTTCCATAGTCGGACCACGCTTCCCAGCACTCAACAAGTCCTTTTCTGCCGCAGTACAAGCCATTGATCTTGTTGAGGCGGTCTGCGACTATTTGTTCGATCCGCAACACCTGCAACAGCGGCTTGCCAAGGGAATTGTCATGAGCGTCGATATCGGCGGACGGCTGCGATTCATCCGCGCACGGCACAAGCTGTCGCAGCGCGAGCTCGCCAAGCGCTCCGGCGTCACCAATTCGACGATTTCGCTGATCGAATCCAACCAGATGAACCCGTCGGTCGGCGCGCTGAAGCGGATCCTCGACGGCATCCCGATGGGGCTCGCCGAATTCTTCGCGATCGAGCCGGAGCGGCCGCGCAAGGCGTTCTACCGCGCCGACGAGCTGACCGAGATCGGCAAGAAACCGATCTCCTACCTCCAGATCGGCGACAGCCTGTTCGGACGCGCATTGCAGATCCTGAAAGAGCGCTATGAGCCCGGCAGCGACACCGGGCGGGTGCCGCTGGTGCATGAGGGTGAGGAAGGCGGCATCGTGGTCTCGGGCCGGCTCGAGGTCACCGTCGACGACGAGCGGCGCGTGCTCAACGCCGGCGACGCCTATTATTTCGAGAGCCGCCGCCCGCACCGCTTCCGCTGCATCGGCGCGAAGCCGTGCGAGGTGATCTCGGCCTGCACGCCGCCGACATTTTGAACCCGGCGCGCACGGCCGGCGACCCAAGGCGCAGGGGCCGCATGGCGCGGCCCTGCGGATGACGTCGATGCCTTGTGGTTCACGGCTTGCGGCCGCCGTCGCGGCCATCGCGGTCCTTGCCTCCGGCCCGTCGGCTGCGATGGACGATGATCTGCGCGCCTCGAGCAGCGCACCGACCGCGATCAGGCTGTGCGGCAATAGCGGCGATGACCGGATCAAGACCGCCGACTGCAAGAAGGCCGGCTATGACAGGCTGGTGGCGCAGATCGACAAGGCGTTCGATGCGGCAATCGGCAAGTTGCCGGCCAATGTCAGGCCGCTGCTGAAGCGCGACCAGGCCTGGTTCAACGAGATGATCATCGACGCAGCGGAGGTGCTCACGGACGCCAACGAGGACGAGCTGAAGCAGGCATTTGCCGAGGCGTTGCGACGCCGGGCGGCAGCCCTCAACGGAATCGCATCCGGCCGGCCCGGCCTGTCAGGCACCTGGGTCAATGCCTTCGGCAGCATCACATTGACGCCGGCCGATAATGGCGCCTATCGCCTCGCCGCCGATCTGCGCGGCGATTATGGCGGCGACCGCAAGCGGAGCTGCAAGCTGACCGCCGCGCTGAAGCCGTCGGGGACTGGCTGGCTCGCCGGTCCCGCGGTGATCGAAGCCGACGCCTCCGCCGACAAGGCGAAGACCGACGCAACGGCCGCTCCAGCCAAGCCGCCGTCATTGAAACTGCGCCGCCAAGGCGAGACCCTGCGGATCGTCGGAAGCATCGATGACGAGGATTGGGACGGGCTCAACGACTGCTCTTCGATGTGGCAGATCACCGGCAGCTATTTCGCCGCCGGCAAGGACAACGCATTCGACAAGGCCGACACCGCCTTCGTCGCCCCGACCTTCGACTGCACCAGACCGGAGAGTGCGACCGACGAGGAAATCTGCGCCGACCCTGATCTCGCCGACAACGACCAGCGGCTGAACCGCGCCTGGAAGGCGCTGCAGCCGCGGCTCGACGACGCGACGCGGCGCGCGCTGATCGACGACCAGCGCAACTGGGTGAAGAGCCAGGCCGCGCAATATCCGGAATTCCTGCATCCGGCCTGGAATAAACAGAGCTCGCAGGTCCACTTCACCGTCGACGCGCGCGATCACGTCAACGGCTTGCAGCGGGAGCGGCTGGCGCTGCTCGAGGGCTTTGACGACAAGCGCAGCGGGCTTGACGGCATCTGGCTCGCCTACAACGCCATCATCAAGGTCTCCACCGACAAGGACGGCACGATGAAGGCGGAGGGATGGAAGTGGGACCAGGGCGACTGGAAGGCCGGCTGCGACTACGAGATGACGGGCAAGATGGTCGGCGGCGCCTTCCGCTCCGACGAGCCGCGCAAGAATCCCGACACGCTGGAGCGCGACCACGCCATGCTGATCGTCAACCGGCAGGACGACGCCTTCGCCAGCAAGCGCACCGGCAAGGACGGCACCGAGGACAGCGCCGACGAGGCAAAATGCAAGCGCCGGCTCGACAACTCCTCGACCGCGCGGCTGTTTCCGGCCCGTCCCTCGCCCGACATCGACAATTTCAAGGGCTCGATCCGCTGACGAGGCAGCGAGCGCCCTGCCTGCGTCATCTCAACCGACGGAAACCAGCCTGTGATAGGGTGCGTATCTGCCGGTATCCGAGAAGGAGCCCCGCATGCGCGCGATCGCCCGCATTGCCGCCATTCTGTTCGCCCTCGCCGCGCCGGCCATCGCCGACGACCTCAGCGCCGCGCAGGACGTGATCCGCGCCCAGGAGCAGGCGTTCGGCCGCGACGATGCCGCCGGCGCCTATTCCTACGCCGCGCCCGCGATCCGGCAGATCTTTCCGCAGGCCGACATCTTCATGTCGATGGTGCAGAACCAATATGCGCCGGTCTATCGACACCGGAGCTTCGAGTTCGGCGAGGCGCAGAGCGCGGGCGACCGGATCGCGCAACGCGTCCACATCGTCGACGCCGATGGCGAGGCGTGGGAGGCGCTTTACACGCTGGAGCGGCAGGCGGACGGCAGCCTGAAGATCACCGGCTGCTCGCTGCTCAAGGCCGGCCAGGCGGTGTGATCGCGGGATCGGATCGCTGCGCGTGGCCCTTTCCCGGCCCGAGCCTGTCTTCGAGCCAGTCGAAGATGACCTCATTGGCCAATGTCGGGTTGTCGATATGTCCCTGCATGGCGGCGGTTTCGCCACGCCGGAACAGGATCAAGCTGGCGTCGCGATGGACGCTGCTCAGCTGGTCGCCGAATTTGGCCAGGGCACCCGGCAGCAGCCAACCGGCTTCACCGGCGGTGACGAGCAACGGGCAGTCGATGCCGCGTGAAATCGCGTTGGCTTCTTCGATCCAGCAGATCTGCCTGTCGTCGCCGACCTGCCGATGGAAGAAACTTCTTTCGTGCAGGTCCCACATTCCGGCGTCGCAAACCGCCGCGGCAAACCGGGCATCGCTGGCCGCCGCGCGGGCGACGAGCGAGGAATTGCAGGCATCCGCCACGATGGCGATCCGCGTGCGATCGACGCCGGGCATTTCCGAAAGAAAGTCCAGCACACGGCTCATGGCGGCTTCGAACTTGTGGCCCTCGAGCCGTTCCGGCGGCAATGCCGTCTGGCTACCCAGCAGATCCACCGCGAGCAGCGCGAAGCCGCGCTCGTTGGCGTGAGCAGCGTATTTGGTGATCAGCTCTTCCTTGTAGGAGCCCGGCTCGCCGATGCAGACGATGACCGGTCCATCGTCGCGAACAGCCGGCGGCAGATAGCAGGCCTGAAGCGACAGGTCGTCGGTCCAGGGAATCGAGAGCAGCCGGCCGGCAGGAACGCGGTTCTCCAGGAACTTGACCGCGCATCGCCGCATGCCGTCGACGGCACGCTTCAACAGATCGTTGGAGTAGCCGGGAGGTCTCGCGGCGGCGTGAAAGTAAGTCGTGGCGCGAAGCCAGTTGCGACGGGCGGTGATCATGTTGCCGCTCAGCGACGACAATTCGGCCCTCGCCTCGTTCAGCTCCGCGGTCTTGATCCACTCCGCCGACCACGAACTCTCCGAAGCGAGGTCGATCTTGCTGAGGGTCAACCAGCATTCGGAAACCGTCGAGCCGCCCTCCTGTGCGGCGGCCAACAGCTTGATGAACTCCACCGACAGATCCTCGCGATCCGGCCAGGCGGGCCAGCCCTTGTCATCGAACTCGACGCTGCTCGACGAGACGCCTTGCGCTTCATGGTGGTCATGCATGTTTCGTCAACTCGTTCGCACCCGGCTCCGCTGCCGGTACGCGTTATCGATACGAGTCCGCCAAATCGCGTCGACGATCCACCGCTTCGGCTGCCGCGCGACGTTGGCGGCGAAATCGCAAACGCCAGTCACCCAGCTCTCCTAAGAAATTATTCCAATGCGGCTTCATATAATTGAAGTAATTCAGCGGCAGCAATCGTCGATATGGCGGCGCAGGAATGCATTGCGCTTATGCCTGAGGGGCCGAATGTTGCCGCAGCAATCATTTGCCTAGTGGATGCTCAATACACCTCCCCTGCGTTGTCCAGCTCGCCTGTCGCGTGTGGCGAACCTGCTCTCGGCGCAGGCACCCTCACGGGATCGCGAGAATTGGTAGGCCGCCGGTCACTCGACTGTGACTCTGCCGCGCAGCCCCACGGACGCGCGACGGCATTGCGCCGTTCGATCAGCACCGGACAGCTGGAAAGCGACGGTATTGTTGTCCTTGACGAGGTAGCCTTGCACCGCCAGCGCACGATCGCTCGACTTAATGAATCGTTCGACAAGATCGAGGAAGATCGAGAATTCCTCATCGTTCATGCAATCGAGCCAAACGTCATTGACGTCGGACTGCATCGGCGCCAGCGAGTCGAGAAGGGCGCAGCCGGCCGGCGTGACGGTCAGCTTGGTCCGGCGCCGATCATCCAGATCACCGGCCTTTTCGACCAGCCCCAGCTCGGTCAGGTGCTGGATCGCTTTGGTGACACCCGCGCTGGTCAGCCGGAGATACGCAGCGACGGTGACCGGGAAGACGTCGCCGCTGGTCTCGAGATAACGGATCGTGGTCAGGACCGTGTACTGAATGCCGGCGATGCCGGCTTGCGCCGCGTAACCCTGGGTCAGGTGGTGATGGCGCGACGACAACGAATGCAGGCAACCCGTGAGGCGCTGCACTTGCAGCTCGGTCGTCTTCACGGGTCGACCGGTTCGCTGCGCCGAACCAGACGCCGCCGCGGAATGGGCCATCGAAGGTCTGCGGTGGCGGTTCGATCTCGCAATTGCCTTCGGCATACTGTGCCGCACTCCAACCCTAATTAGATGATATAGTCATATAATATTCTGCTCGTATCGCACATCACGATGCGGAGCAGTTTTCGATGCCGGGCTTCACGAGTCCGTGCGCCGCGGCAGCGCGACGGTTTTGCACCGTGGGATCGGTTCACAGCCCTGAAGCGCGCGCGATCGGATCGCTCAAAATGAAGAACCTCCGGCAGGGCATTGCCGGAGGTTCTGGAGGTTAGTTCATGAAGATGTGTAATGTCTCCTCATCATCATGGCCGGCAGAGCAACCGACGCTTGGTTTGTACATGATACACTAATGTTAGTAAATCATACAACAGGCTCTTCTTTCAAATTCGGAAGACGCTTTCAAAATCAAAGCCCCGACAGTTTCCCGTCGGGGCTCTGTTTGGCGATCAAGTCCGGATCAGCCGGATATTACCAGTTGCGCTGCGCGCGGAGCAGCAGGGTCAAGGTGTCCTGATCCTTCAGCTCGTACACCGCTGCCGGCTTGCCGATCGAGGCGCTGCCGGGATAGGTGATCGTGCCGGCGTACTTCTGATCGAGGTGGGTGTAGGTCAGGTCTGCCGAGAAGGTCAGGTTCTTGACCGGAGTCCACTGCGTCTGCGTGCCGATCTGCGCAATGTTGTAGTCCGGGTTGCACGAGGTCAAGCCGGCGGTACCGAACACCGCGCCGAACGAACCGCCAACACCGCTGCCGGTTGGTCCGCAGATCGCAGACTTCGCCGTATCGTTGTAGTGAATGCCCGCGTAAGCACCGTAGATGCTGGTGTTCCAGTTGGGGCTCCAGTTATGGATATACGCACCGCGCATGCCCCAGGTCTGGATCAACTGCTGCTGGCCGCCGTTGACGAACACGCTGTCCGGAGCCATGCCAAAGCCGATGCTCTGATAAGCGCCAGGAATGTTGGTCCCGCCGAAGTAGGTGACAGCGCCGGCGATCGACAGATCCTGGATGTTGTAACGGGTTGCACCGTCGGTGTAGACGCCCTGAATGTTGATGGTATCGCCAGGTCCGGTCGGGATGTTCTTGATCGACAACGCCAGCTGAGCAGCCCAGCCCCACTTGTCGTCCGGATGACCGGTCAACTCGGTGCCGCCATAGTATGCTGCGTGGTTGTCATGCGCCGCGAACGACGCCTGAAACAGGCCCCAGGCCTGGTCGACACGGAGAGCCGCGACGAGGTCGGGAGAAATCGTGCCGGCATAGTCGCTCGCGCCATAGGCACCGAGGGCACCGCTACCGAGCGTACCGAGATTCTGCACGCCGGCCTGATAGTAGGCCGACTGATCCTGAGCCGACAGGGCGAGCGACACGCCGTTGCCGAACTGCGCGGTGTAGGTGAACTGGTTGACACCCGTGACCGTGCCGCCGCCGCCGACGAGACCGTCGAAGTTGTTGCCCGGATAGTTGGTCCACGGCGCCGAGAACTGCGAGACCGCCTTACCGATAGTGAAGCCCGCGAACTGGATAAAGGCGTAGTAGACGCCAAGCGTACCGGCAGCAACGCCGCCCGAGGTCGCGTTGTTCGGAGCGGCCGCCGTTCCGATCGGCGAGTAAACCGTCGCGCCGTTGCCTTGCCCACCGTAGGTGTCCGACGTCCAGCTGAAGGTCAGGTCGACATAGGTGCGAACCACGCCGTACTCGGTCGCGGTGCGGGTGTCGACGTTGAGGTCTTCACGCGAACGCCAAGTGTAGCCGTTGGTGAAGCGATTCTGTGCGCCACCAGCACCTGACGTGTTGCCGGAGGCGTCCGAGTTCGTGTTCGCGAGAACGTCGGCGCGCAAATAGCCGCCCAGCTTGATGCAGGTGTCGGTGCCGGGGATGAAGTAGAAGCCCGGACCATAGAGCGAGCAGACCTTCACGTATTCGACTGCCTTGGCCTTGACCGGAAGGTCGGCCGCCATGGCGCCGCTGCTTGCGACGAGAGTTGCCACCGAGCCCAACAAAAGGCCCTTAACGATCTTCATGCTATCCTCCAAGTGATGCCTTGCACTGCTGGCAAAGCGACAAAAGTTCCCGTTCCCGAAAACCGCTGCCGCGCAGCCATTTTCAAGATGCTCGTGGTCAACTCGGCCACTGCAGGCGTGAGATGGTGGATGCCCCCCATCTACGATGCGGAACAATGCAATTGGGCAGTCACATATTCAACTTATATTAGTTAGTCATTCTATCTTTGCGCACCCCTGTGTCATTCAGGCAACGCATCAACCAACATTTTTGTCAGGCCAGCTTCAAAAATCGCTCGATATCTGTGAAGATGAATTTTTGTTAAGGATGGTCATGACCGAGCGCAGATCGACCGACAAACTGCAAGACGCGGCCGAGCGACTGGCTTGGGAGATCGTCTCGACCAGCATGCGCCTTGAGGAATTGCGCAGCATCTGGGCCAAGATGATCGGAATCACCGGCCCACAATGGATGATCATGACCGTGCTGGCGAATGCCGAGGACCGCAATGTCGGCCTGCCCGTCGGCGCGGTGTCACGGGCGCTACGCGTCGATCAATCGTTCGTGGTGACGCAGTCAAAGCTGCTCGAAAAGAAGAACCTGCTGCGCCGGAAGAGTTCGACCGAGGATGCCCGGGTCGTGAACCTGTCGCTGACCGAGCACGCCAAGAAGCAGATGGCGAACCTGTCTTCGCAGCGCAAGGAATTGAACGAGTTCGTCTATGCCGATCTCGATCTACGTGAATTGCTGCAACTGACGGGCAAGATGGATTCGATCAAGAATCGCCTGGAAAAAGCGATCGCGAAAATCTCGGTCGATCTCTAACCGCTGCGCACTTTTCCGGATCATGGCATTTGCTGGGCATGATCTCCTCGGAAAACCGCCGCGCACTTTTCCGGATCATGCCAGTTGCTTGGGCATGATCTCCTCGGAAAACCGCCGCGCACTTTTCCGGATCATGCCAGTACCAGCCGATGTCGCGCCCGCATCAGCAGCAGCAGGATGATGCTGACATTGAGCAGGTTCCAGGCGAGGCCATTGGCGAAGGCCGCGGCATAGGAGCCGGAGGCGTCGAAGATCACGCCGGAGATCCAGCCGCCGAAGGACATGCCGAACACCGAGGCGAAGATCACGATGCCGATCCGGGTCGCGGCCTCCGAGGCCGGCATCGCCTCGCGCACGATGATGGCGTAGCTCGGCACGATGCCGCCCTGGAACAGGCCGAACATCGCCGAGATGATGTAGAGCGAGGTCAGGCTGTCGAAGAACAGGTAGAACAGCAGCGCCGCGCCCTGCGCGATCGAGCCGATCAGCAGCGTGCGGATGCCGCCGATCCGGTCCGCGAGGAAGCCGGAGCCGATCCGGCTGATGATGCCGAATCCGAGCATCAGCGACAGCATCTCGGCGCCGCGCGCCACGCCGTAGCCGAGATCGCCGCAATAGGCGACGATGTGAACCTGCGGCATCGACATCGCCACGCAGCAGGAGATCGACGCCAGCGACAGGATCGCGGTCAGCGCGTTGGTGGACAGGCGAAGGTCGACGCGCGGCGGCGGCGCGTTGACATGGCTGCGCCGGGTCGCCGCCCCCATCAACACACGGAGCACCATCAGCGCGAGCGTCATTGCGACCGCGGTGAAGATGCCGATCGCGATATGGGTGGTGCGCCAGCCGACACTCTGGATGCCGAAATTGACCAGCGGCGGCCATACCGTGCCGCCAACATAATTGCCGCTGGCGGCGATCGCGACCGCGAGGCCGCGGTAGCGCTCGAACCAGTGCGAGGCTTCCGCCATCAGGGGGCCGAAGGTCGCGGCCGACGACAGGCCGATGGCGAAATGCAGCAGGATGAAGGTCCAGATCGACGGCGCATAGCCGGCGCCGACATAGCCGAGGCCGAGGATGCCGATCCCGGCGCCGATCGCGGCGACGATGCCATAGCGATCGCTGATCTTGCCGGTTACGACCTGGCCGATGCCGAAGCCGAGCATCACCATGGTGAAGGCGAGCGAGGCCGTTCCGCGCGTCGCGCCGAAGTCGGCTTGCACCACCGGCAGCGCCACCACCACCGACCACATGCCGACGCTGCCGAGCGAACCGATCACCACGGCGACGACAAGACGGAGCCATGCCCGACGCGAGTCGGGAATGAATGATGCGACTTCAGGAGAAAATTCAGAAGAAATTGCCACGGCAGCCGGAACTTCGTCGGCATTTGCCTCAAGGTCAAGCGCATTGCCGAGAGATTAGGCATGCAGCAGCAAGGGGACGCGCCGAACTCACCAACGCGTGAAGTGCCTCAATTGCCGTAGTTCGGATCCTGCGCCTGGAACGGGCCGCAGCTCGCGCCGATGCCGAACCGCTGATCGAAATCCACGATGCCGCCGCTGACCGGGATGCGGGTCGGCGGCAGGCCGCGGGTGTACTGGTCGACCGTGACAGATTTCTTGTCGGCGCTCATCGTCACATGCACCGGCTCAAGGCCCTTGCCCTTGTTGAGCTCGGTCAGATCGAGCGTGTAGAAGCCGTCCGCTGTCTTGCCGGCAGCCATGCCGCCATGCGGCGCGAACACGACCGATTGCGGCAGGTAGACCTCCATCAGAACGCCGTTCCCCTTGCAGGAGATCATGCGGATCAGCCAGGTCCGGTCGTCCGGCAGCGTTGCGGCCGATGCCGGCACCGAAAGCAGCGCAATTGCCGCAGTAAGAGCTGCCGTGACGGTTCGTCCGGCCCGGTTCGACATGGAGGCCTCCGGCGGCTGAGTGGCGTTGTTGGCGTTTGGTCGGAGACTGCGCCGCGAAAGTTCAAACGGCGTCGTGCACTGCAGCGGTCGCGACGACCCGATCGACCGGGAATATCGCCCATCGTTCCGCGATCCATGCTGACGAGAAAACTGCTACAATGCGAGCCGGTTCACATTGGCGTCCCGCCACCCGGACCTATCATCCCGCCGGATGGCGCGCAGCTCGCAAGGTATCAGGATCGAAGCGCTTAACTGTCGGAGGGTCATCATGCATTCGTCGTCAGCAGAGTGGTTGCCCGTTGCGTCGGCGCCATCGGACCGGGAGCTCGAGGTCTGTGTCCTCGACTATGATGGCATGGTGCATGCGCTGATGTTCCCCTGCCACCGCGACGGCGCCGCGTGGGTCGACCATGCCGGCAGCAAGCATCCCGACATCCAGCCGACGCATTGGCGCAAATGGATGCCGTCCGCCAACTAGCGCCATCATGACCGGACCGAGACGGCCACCGCCGATCTCGCACCGCTCGTGAAATTGAGCTAGACTTGCCGTGTGAGGTTCAAGGGTGGGCCAGGAGGCTCGTCATGGAATCACACGTGATCCCTTTTGAAAATCGCTGGACCAACGGCAAGCATGCCTGGGAGTAGCATTGCGAGCTCGAATGGCTGGGCGTGCCGGTCGTTCGGACGATGTATTGCGAGCATGAGACGCACCGTCCCAACAAGTCGGCCGTGGTGTTCGATATCCCTGCGGGCTTTGTCCACGACTGGCTGGCCTTCCACGACCGGCGCGACGCCCGGCGGCAATTGCTGTGGCGCGCCAGCGTCATCACGCTCGGCCTGATCGCCGCGTCGGGCGCGGTGCTCGGTGTGCTGAGATAGGCCGCGATCCCGCCCCGGAACAGCCGGACGGTCCGCCCCGCCCTTTCCGGCCGGGAATCCTTAGGCCAATCCCCTGCTCGAACGCCTGCGACGTCCGGCGCGGCCCTTCCACGGCACTTATTAACCCTTTGCTAACCATACACCCGGCAAGAATTGCCGAGTGAAGTCGAGTGTCGTCGAACGCGTCTAACGGGCGGAGATCCCCGTGAACGCCAGCGCGGTGCCTCACTTTCGGAACGGCGGCCCTGCGGCCGTCGCGCAGACGCTTGGCGGCCGCGGCCGCCAGTCGCGGGGGAGAGCGGCTACCATGGTCGACGTCACGGCGGGTCAGGGCACGGCAGGCAAGAGCGGATTGCCGAGCCTCGGCGAGATCGGCGACATCCTCAAGCGCGGCGACCTCGCGCTGGCACTCGGCGTCCTCACCATCCTGGTGGTGCTGATCCTGCCGCTGCCTTCGATCGTGCTCGACCTCTTCCTGGCGGTCTCGATCACGGTCTCGATCCTGATCCTGATGACCTCGCTGTTCATCCAGGCGCCGCTGGAATTCTCCTCGTTCCCGACCATCCTGCTGATCTCGACCATGCTGCGGCTGTCGCTGAACATGGCCTCGACCCGGCTGATCCTGAGCCATGGCCACGAGGGCACGGCTGCTGCCGGCCACGTCATCGAGGCGTTCGGCAATTTCGTGATGGGCGGCAACTTCGTGATCGGCATCATCGTGTTCGCGATCCTGGTGATCGTGAACTTCGTGGTCATCACCAAGGGTTCGGGCCGCATCGCCGAAGTCGCGGCGCGCTTCCAATTGGACTCGATGCCCGGCAAGCAGATGGCGATCGACGCCGACCTGTCCGCCGGCCTGATCGACGAGAAGGCCGCCAAGGAGCGCCGCAAGGCGCTGGAGGACGAGAGCGGCTTCTTCGGCGCGATGGACGGTGCCTCGAAATTCGTCCGCGGCGACGCCATCGCCGGCCTCCTGATCGTCGGCATCAACATCGTCGGCGGCATCATCATCGGCGTCGCCCAGCAGGGCCTCTCCTTCAGCGAAGCCGCCCGCACCTACACCGTGCTGACGGTCGGCGACGGCCTCGTCACCCAGGTGCCGGCGCTGATCGTCTCGACCGCGGCCGGCCTGTTGGTCTCCAAGGCCGGCATCACCGGCGCCGCCGACAAGGCGCTGATGCGCCAGCTCTCCGGCTATCCGCAGGCGCTCGGCATGTCGGCTGGCGTCATGCTGGTGCTGGCGCTGCTGCCGGGCATTCCGACGCTGCCGTTCCTCGCGCTCGGCTCCGGCGCCGCGGTGTTGGCCTGGAACGCGCGCAACCAGAAGCGGGCGGCGAAGGCGGCCGAAACAGCGGCAGCGGCTGCACCGGCTGCGGCCGCGGCCGCCGCCGCTGCCGCCGCGGAGGAGCCGATCGCCGCCGCGCTGAAGATCGACGACCTCAAGATCGAGCTCGGCTACGCGCTGCTGCCGCTGGTCAACGGTCCCGACGGCACCGACCGCCTCACCGAGCAGATCAAGGCGCTGCGCCGCTCGCTTGCGATCGAGATGGGTTTTGTGATGCCGGCGGTGCGCATCCTCGACAACGTCCAGCTCGAGGCCAACAGCTACGTCATCAAGATCAAGGAAGTCGACGCCGGCACCGGTAAGATCTGGCCGAGCCAGTTCATGGTCATGGACCCGGCCGGCAACCAGGTGCAGCTCCCCGGCATCCACACCATGGAGCCTACCTTCGGCCTGCCCGCGACCTGGGTCGACGCCGGCCTGAAGGAAGAGGCCGCGCTGAAGGGCTACACCGTGGTCGATGCCGCCACCGTGCTGTCGACCCATCTGACCGAGCTGCTCAAGACCAACATGGCGGATCTGTTGTCCTATGGCGAGGTGCAGAAGCTCCTGAAGGACCTGCCGAAGGAGCAAGGCGAGCTGATCAAGGACATCGTGCCGAGCCAGGTTACGGTGTCAGGTATCCAGCGCGTGCTGCAATTGCTGCTCGCCGAACGGATCTCGATCCGCGACCTTTCGACCATCCTCGAGGGCATCGCCGATGCGCTGGCGTTCTCGCGCAACCCGGCCACCATGGTCGAGCATGTCCGCGCCCGGCTG
Organism: Bradyrhizobium sp. USDA 4461; assembly: GCF_054055655.1. Taxonomy (NCBI): domain Bacteria; kingdom Pseudomonadati; phylum Pseudomonadota; class Alphaproteobacteria; order Hyphomicrobiales; family Nitrobacteraceae; genus Bradyrhizobium; species Bradyrhizobium sp. USDA 4461. The sequence goes on along the minus strand of NZ_JBSRXM010000001.1, from coordinate 4,517,916 downwards.
GCGCGGCAGATCTGCGCCCAGAACACCTCGCCGAACGGCTATCTGCCGCTGATCGCGCTGTCGGCGCGCTGGGAGCAGGCATTCGCGGAGTCGATCGTGGGCCAGGGCGACGACCGCAGCCTGGCGATGCAGCCCTCGAAACTGTCGGAGTTCATGACCGCGGTGCGCAATGCCTTCGAGCAGGCGGCGCGCGAAGGCGAGGCGCCGGTGCTGGTGACATCGGCCGCGATCCGGCCGTTCGTTCGCTCACTGGTGGAACGGTTCCGCTCGCAGACCACCGTCCTGTCGCAGGCCGAGATCCATCCCCGGGCCCGGCTGAAGACCGTCGGCAGCGTGTAGAGCGTGCGTTCTGATCGGATCGGAACGCTCTAGCGGCCGCAAATCATTTGCGTTTTCGTCTGTGTTTTCTCGCCACAGGCAACTGATTTATGTGGAACGGACCGGATCGGCCCCATCTGGAATGCAACATTCCAGCGTCAGACCAAGCTACTGATATTACAAAGCTTTAGTTCGATCCAGGATTACCAAAGCGTCATTTTTGATCGCGACCGATCACGTCTCATCACGCCCTTGTGATGGCCTCTAGGGAACGGAATCGGCAAATCCTACGTTAGCGAGGCACGAGACGTTGAACCGGGCAACAGACCAGACCGACAGATTTACTGAGAGCAGGAAGGCGGCAGGAGACTTCCATGAACCACTCGATCTACAGCGCTGATCGTACGACGCACCTGAAGATTGTGGTCGTGGCCTTGGTCGCCGGTATCCTGGTCGCTGGTTTCGGCATCTCGGCGCACAATTCGTCGGACGAGGGTTACACCCAGACCGCACGTGTGATGAAGGCCGGTAAGCCGGTCGCGATCACGAGTTCGGGCACGTCGCTGGTCCGCTAACAGGAGAGTTTCACGAATTCACGTGGTGTTCTTTACAGCCCCCCAAAGTCGCTACGTGGATATTTAAGACCCCCAACTACCCCCAAGTTGACTATCGAAAACGCCCGCTCCCCACGGGCGTTTTCTTTTTTGTGCGGATGGTGGGTTCAACGCCGGTGCCGACTGACGGCGCGCACAGCTCTCTCCACGTCATTGCGAGCGTAGCGAAGCAATCCATCGTTCCGCGTGCTGGGTGACCATGGATTGCTTCGCTTCGCTCGCAATGACAACGAATAGCCAATGCCCACGGCCGCGCATGAGGGAGCGGCAACGCCTACCGGGGCGGCGTGTTCGTCCCGCCCGGCACGGTCTCGATCAGCTTGCCGGTGAAGATCGGCGCCGAGGTCGGCTGGCCGTTCGGCGAACCGCCGGCCTGTTCCACCGTCACCGCGTAGGTCGCGCCGTTGACCACGTCGGGGTCGTAGCCCGACAGCACCGGCCGCGCGGTGAACTCATCGGCGCCGATCACGCCGAGCGAGCGCGGCTGCGGCAGCTTGTCGGAGATCAGCCAGAGCTCAAAGCTCTTGCCGGGCTCGGCGGTGGCGCCGACCTTGCGGACGGTAAAGTTCTTGGTCGCGCCGTCGATGGTCATGATGAAGGCAGGCCCGCCATTCGGCCCCTGCAGCAGCGCGACATATTGCGCCGAAGGCGTGAGTGCCGGCGCCGGCGTCTTCACTTCCACGGTCTGGATCCGCGGCTTCGGCCGGATCGCATTCGGCAACGCGTCGGGCTTGTAGATCTGCAGGCCAAGCGTCACCAGCAGTGCCGCCGCGATCGCGGTCGCCGCCGACGCGATACCGCGCCAGCGCCTCACGCGGCCCGCCAGCGCGATCATGTTGGTGCCGTCGTTGACGCCAAAACGCGGCTGGACCGGTGGCCGCCGGATCTCGGCCGGCTGCGGGATTTCTGACGGCCGAGACGGCTCCGGATCGAACGCAGAGCCGAATTCGGGATCGTCGGCAAGCGGCGGCGCTGTCGTCGCGGCCGGCGTCTCCGGCAGCACCAGCGGCGCCTGCGGCGCGCCGGCATGGCCGATCGCCGTCTTGATGTTCTCCCAGACCACCGGACGCGGCTCGACCAGGCCGACCATCTGGTTCAGCGGCCCCAGCCTGAATTCCCAGGCCTGCACCAGCGCGGCGAATTCGCTGTCGACGGCCATCATGGTCTCGACCCGGGTGCGCTCATCGGCATCGAGCGTACCGAGCGCATATTCCGCGGCGAGCGCGATATGGTCTTCGCTAATGGCCATCAATCAGAGTCCAAGACACTCCCGGATATCCATCAGGCTGCGGCGCAGCCAAGTCTTCACCGTGTTCACCGGCGTCTCGAACTTTGCGGCGAGTTGCTCGCGGCTCCAGCCGTTGTAATAGGCGAGCAGCACGAGCTTCTGACGATCCGGCTCCAAACGACCGACGCACTCCAGCAATCGCTTCAACTCTTCCGTCATCTCACGCCGCGCCAGCGGATCGGGCGAGTCGGCGGCAACCTCCGTCGCAGCCGGCTCGTCCTCCAGCGAGGTTTCGCCGCGCTTGCGCACCACGTCGATGGCCCGATTGCGCGCGATCGACGTCATCCACGTGATCGGGGAAGACAGCGCCGGATTGAACTGCCCGGCGCTGTTCCAGATCTTGACGTAAGCCTCCTGAATGACCTCCTCGGCGAGGTCCTGTCGCCGCAAGATACGGAGCACGACACCGAAGAGTTTCGCGCGGGTGGCGACGTACAGCCGCTCGAAGGCGGCCTCATCGCCCTTGGCGACGGCGGCGATCAGCCAGACCAGCTCAGCCGGCGTCAGCATCTTGCGCCCCCCAAGCCCGCCCCCAAGCCTGCATCCCCCATCGCTTCCTTGCCACCCGCGCTGCCGATCATGGTCTGGACCGGTGGTAGCATATTTTGGGACACCGCCATCCGCCAAGTGCGCTGACGAGTGCTGACAAGTGGCTGAGAGGCGGCCGGCTTGTGGACAGTGCCCAGCAAAAAGCCCGGGCGATCGGCCCGGGCTCGCAAATCTGGTCAGCGGAGGGAGCGAGACTTCAGGCGATGACGCCGAGACGGGCCCGCATCAGGCCGATCGAATCCATGTCGGCTTGCTCGCGGGCGCTCTCCTCCGCACGTTCGCGCGCCTGGTCGCGCTCGTCGAGCAGTTCGACCTTCTTCAATTCCTCGAACGCCTCCGACAACAGCGCCTTGGCGTCGTCGAGCTGGGCGCGCAGTTCGTCGGCCGAGCGGGTCAGGTTTTCCCGGCGCTGGATCGCGGCCTTGGCATAGGTGGGATAGGCGAAGTGCGTGGGGTCGTTGATCCCGGCGCGCTCCTGCTCGGTCTGGATCTCGCGCTCGAGTTCGATGGACATGCGCTGGAAGTCGGCGATCATGCCCTCGATCTGGGTAACCCGGCGGCGCTTTTCATCGACCTGAAATTTCTTCAGGCGGATCAGCGTTTCACGTGACTTCATCGACTCATACTCCCCAGAAGTCCCAAATCTGAACGCGGGACAGAGCCGGCTCCCCGCTGGGCCCCGCCGGCATAGCTATGGTCCGGAGATGATGGCCTGACAAAGTTAGCGTTCCGTTTCCAAACCCGACAGGATTTGAGCGAGTTGCCGGTAGCCGTCGCCGAGGCTGGTCGCCTCCTCCTTGGCCTGGCGCAGATAGGCCTCGAGCGGCTCATGCAGCCGGATCGCCTCGTCGACCTCGGGGCTGGAACCCGGCCGGTAGGCGCCGAGCCGGATCAGTTCCTCCATGTCGGAGTAGGTCGCCATCACCTGCCGCGCCTTGTTGATGAAGGGCAGGAAGTTGGGATCGGCCGATTTCGGCATGGTGCGCGAGACCGACTTGAGGATGTTGACCGCGGGGTAGCGGCCGCGCTCGGCGATCGCCCGCTGCATCACGATATGGCCGTCGAGGATGCCGCGCACCGCGTCGGCGATCGGCTCATTGTGATCGTCGCCGTCGACCAGCACCGTGAAGATCGCGGTGATGGTGCCGTTGCCGGTGCCCGGCCCCGCCCGCTCCAGGAGTTTCGGCAATTCGGTGAACACGGTCGGCGTGTAGCCTTTGGCGGTCGGCGGCTCGCCGGCCGAGAGCCCGATCTCGCGCTGCGCCATCGCAAAGCGCGTCACCGAGTCCATCAGGCACAGCACGTCCTGGTCCTCGTCGCGGAAATACTCGGCGATGGCGAGCGTCAGATACGCTGCCTGGCGCCGCATCAGCGCCGGCTCGTCGGAGGTCGCGACCACCACGACGGAGCGCGCCAGGCCCTCCTCGCCGAGATCCTCCTGGAGGAATTCCTGCACCTCGCGGCCGCGTTCGCCGATCAGCCCGATCACCGAGATCGCGGCATCGACATTGCGTGCCAGCATCGACAGCAGCACCGACTTGCCGACGCCGCTTCCGGCGAAGATGCCGAGCCGCTGGCCGCGGCAGCAGGTGAGAAAGGTGTTGAGGCCGCGGACGCCGAGATCGAGCGGCGGACCGACCCGCTTGCGCGAATGCGCCGGCGGCGGCGAGTTGCGGTAGGACATCGGCGAGGCGCCCTGCGGCAGCGGGCCCTTGCCGTCGATCGGCTCGCCCATCGCGTTGACGACGCGGCCGAGCCAGGCGGGCGACGGCCGCACCTGGCTCGCCGCATTGGCGATCACGGCGCGGCAACCGCGCCTGACGCCCTCGAGCCCGCCGAACGGCATCACCACCGCGTTCTCGCCGGAGAAGCCGATCACCTCGGCCGGGATGAAGCGGCCTGCGCCGACGTCGATCACGATGCGGGCACCGACCGACATCGCGTGAATCGGGCCAGCGATCTCGACCATGAGGCCGCGGACGCCGACCACGCGGCCATATATATTGACGCCGTCGATGTCGCCGATCTGCTCCGCGAGCGCCTTCATTGCGAAAACCTTAAGTTTCCGCGATTTTGCTCCAGCCGCTTAACTTCGTGTTTACCCGCATCATTAATCATTGCGTCACTGTCTTTGGTGACTGAGGTCGCTTGCCCATCAGAAGAAGGGCGAGTCGCGAGAGTCGGTTAGGCCCGGCTCTTAATGTGGAATCTGAACGGGCACGGTTAGGAAAAGCTTCTTCTACGCAATATCTTAGGGCGATTCGACAAAAATTGCACGGTTAGAGCTTGCGTGAAGGAATCAGTTTTTGTTAACCATATCTCGTCAGGATCCGAATCAGTTGTTCAAAGGCGTTTTGTGAGTGCCGCAAGTGCGGCCGACCTGACGCCCGGAGCGGCGACTATAGGGGACTGGCATGCGCGTTTTGCTAATTGAAGATGATAGCGCCGTCGCGCAGTCGATCGAATTGATGCTCAAATCCGAGAGTTTCAACGTCTATACGACGGACCTCGGTGAAGAAGGCGTCGATCTCGGCAAGCTTTACGACTACGACATCATCCTGCTCGACCTCAACCTGCCCGACATGTCCGGCTACGACGTGCTCAAGCAGCTCCGGGTCTCGAAGATCAAGACCCCCATTCTGATCCTCTCGGGCCTCGCCGGCATCGAGGATAAGGTCAAGGGTCTCGGCGTCGGCGCCGACGACTACATGACCAAGCCCTTCCACAAGGACGAGCTGGTTGCCCGCATCCACGCGATCGTGCGCCGCTCCAAGGGGCACGCCCAGTCGGTGATCCAGACCGGCGATCTCGTGGTCAATCTCGACACCAAGACGGTCGAGGTCGGCGGCCAGCGCGTGCACCTCACCGGCAAGGAATACCAGATGCTGGAGCTGCTCTCGCTCCGCAAGGGCACCACGCTCACCAAGGAAATGTTCCTCAATCACCTCTACGGCGGCATGGATGAGCCGGAGCTGAAGATCATCGACGTCTTCATCTGCAAGCTCCGCAAGAAGCTCGCCAACGCCTCCGAGGGCCGCAACTTCATCGAGACCGTGTGGGGCCGCGGCTACGTGCTGCGCGAGCCGCACGAGGCCGACGAGCGCATTCCCGCCTGACGCTTTCTACAGCAAACCTCCTCAGCCCCGCCGCAAATGGCGGGGTTTTTGTTTGTGGCGATGTCATGCCACCGGGATCGCGCTCAGGACGGAAACCAGATCCGCCCCCCTGGGAACGCCGAGCCCGGTGCAGGCGCTCCAGCCGGGACCGGCATCGTAACCCTTGCCGCCGACGCGGTTGTTGCCTTGCTGGACCGCACGGAAAGCGCCGGGGTTGGCATAAAGCGCCGAATTGAGCATGCCGATCTGCGCGCCGCGCGCGGCGACCGCGATTGCGACCAGGGCCGCCCATAGCGGTGTCGCGGCGCTGGTCCCGCTCATCGCCATCGCCTGTCCGTTGACGATGATGCGATAGCCCGGATTCGCCGCGGCGGCGCAAGCGACATCCGGGACGCCGCGCCTGACGGCGCCGTCGTTCTGCGACATCGGCAGCGTCAGATGCGACTGATAGTCGGGGACGGGATAGGCGTCGCTGATGCCGCCGCCGGTGCCGATCGCGCCGGCATTCCAGACCGCCTCCGCCGCGCCCGACGCTGCACCTTGGGCAAGCCCGGGCTGCGTGCCGCCGCAGCTCGTCGCATAGGGGCTCGAGGCGGGAAACCAGACATGGAGCTTGCCGTCGGTCAGGCCGCTGGTCGCGAGCTGATCGCCGCTGGCGAACAGCACGCTGACGCGCAAGCGCGCCGCATCGGCCAGCACGGCCTGCATCGCGTCGCGCCCCGGCGCGGTCCAGAATTTCTCGGCGCTGCCCCAGCTCACCGAGATCACCTGCGGCGCGTGCACGTCGTCGAACACCGCCCGATGGATCGCGTCGGTGAGGCCGGCGGCGGAGTTCTCGGCGAAGTAGACCACGATCCTGGCCTTCGGCAGCAGCCCGGCGAGCACCTGGAGATCGAGCGCGAGCTCCTGATCGGCGACATCGTTGCTGCCGAGACCGCCATTGCCGGCCTGCGGCACGTTGACGACATCGGGCGGCTGCCTGTTCATGCCGGCCAGCGCCATCGCGAGGTCACTCTCGAGATAGCCGCCGCCGAGGGCGACGATGCCGACGCAGATCGACGACACGTCGCGATCCAGCGGAATGCCGTAGCGGGCCGCGATGTCGGTCGGCCACAGCCCGTCGCCGCCGCCGGGGTCGGCCTGGGCCCGCGCCAGCGGCGCTCTGGCCCGCAGCGACCGCAGCGGCCGCTGATCGAAGCCGAGGATGGCGCGGGTCCATGGCGCGATCTCGGCAGGCACGGTCAGGCCGCCGACGCGCGCACGGAACTCGCGCGTGCCGTCGCGATAAATCCGAAGCGTCGCGCCGAAGATCTCGGCCATCTGCCGCGCGGTGCCTTGCAGTTCGACCGTGCGCGCGACCGGATCGCTGCGGCCGACAATCAGCCTCCGCGCTTTCGCCAGCCGCACGATGCGGGCGATCGCGGGGGCATGGCTGCGATGGCGCTGCGTCGCAAGCTGGCGCCGGGTGACCGGCTTGGCGAGCCGGGCGAGGTCACCGGCGCTGCCGGGCTGAAACGCGTCCGGCGTGCGCCGCTTCACATAGACCACGATCGAGATCGGTTCATCGGGATCGACATCGCCGACCAGCGTCGCACCGTCAGGCGCAGCGCGGTTGCTGCCGGCCAGCGGAATCCTGTGTTCGCGCGAGCCCGCCATCGGTGCGGCCTCACTTGCCCGCGCACGGGCTCGGCTGTGCGGGTGTCTGCGTATCGTCATAGGCGCAGAACGGGATCGACCAGACGAAGTCCGCCGCGGTCGCGATCCGCGTGAGGCCGGGCTTGCCTTCGAAGATCGGCGGCTGGCCCGAGAACTTCCAGTACCATTCCGGCAGCAGCGGCCCGAGCGGCGCGACCGGGCCGTTGGGGCCGAACGACAGGAAGCCGGCCTGCGACGATGGCGTGCCGTCCGCCTTGAAGGCCGCCCGGCCGTGGCAGGTGATGCAGGACGAGGTGGCGACGAAACCGTCCTCGGTGACGGAATTGCCGAGCCTGATGTCGAGCCCGACATTGTCGACGAAGTCGGCCTGCGAACCCTTCAGGCAGTAATTGCCGTAGACGGGATCGATGTCCGCGCCCGACAACATCGCCGTCAGCGCTGATGTCTTCGCGCAATCCGGATAGCCCTGACCGGCGGTGCGGTTCGACGGCACGAACGCGGTCTGCGCGCCGAAACTGTCGCGACAGCCGATGATGTCGCAGCGGCCCGGATTGAAGCGATGCTCGAATGTCGCCCAGGTCCAGTTCGGCACCTGCTTGCTGATCACATGCATCGAGACCAGCGCGTATTGCACGCCGGCCGCGCTGTTGACGTGATAGAGCTGCGGCACCTGCGCCGCCGTCACCTTGTTGTTGGTGAATTGCGGGATGTCGCTGACCGGCACCCAATTGCCCTTCACCTCGATGGAATCGACCGGGAACGACAGCGCCTTGCCGAACGCGGCCTTCACGCCCGACAGCTTGTAGAGGTTGTTCTGCACGATGAAGTCGAAGGTCGGCTTGTTGTGACGGGTCTCCTCCATCTGGCCCTGCCCGGCGCCGGGCGGCAGCGCCGGCAGCAGGCCGCCGCTCTGCTGCACGCCTTCGCGCGCCACCTGCGGCAGGATCGGCGGGCGCAGCACCAGCGGCGTCGCGGCTGCCGGAAACTGCGGATTGGGCTGGAACAGATCGGTGTCGCTCGCCCAGGTCTCGAATGTCGAATTGCTGCCGCCGGCACGGGTGTTGGCCTGGATGAACAGCTGCCAGGCGACCTGGTCCGGCGCGGTCATCGCCGGGTTCGGCGGCGATTGCGCCGCGGCCGGCAGCGCGGGAAGCAGCAACAGACCACAGACGAGCAGCGTGTCGATCGACCTTCTCATCTTGCTCTCCACATCCGGTTCAAAAAAGCTTGGGGTTCAAGAAAGGCTGGCGTTCAAGAAAGGTTGGGGCTCAAGGTTGGAATCCGTCCCCTATCCAGCTCGCATAGATATCGAGCTGGTCCTGCGACCAGCGGTGACCTGGCGGCATGAAGCCGGACGACAGCGCGGCGAAGACGCGGCGTGCATTGGCGTGATCGGCAAAGTCGTCATTGCCGGCCGGGTCGCCCATCCAGTCGGCGTCGCTGATCCGAACGCCCTTCGCCGCCATGCAGGCGATGTCGCCCGGTCGAAACATCGGGAGGATGTCGTTGCCGAAGCTGGTCGTCATGGCGATCACCGTGCCCATTCGCGACATGAACTTCTGGTTGCATATCGTATAGACGACCATCGCAGCGGCCGCTGTGAAGCGGCTCACACCGCCGCGCAGCAATTTTTCCGTGGCTCGCCACCGGAGCCCACAGGTCACATCGAACCGAAGCTTCGCGAACCGCGACCAATCAGCTATAGGATGGCGATCTAGGGCAATTCGGGCGCATCACATGATCCTGCAATCCCTCGCCGGCCTGCCGGCGTTCCTGGTCTATTTCTGCACGGCGCTGATCGCCGTGGTCGCCTATTTGTTCGTCTACACGCGCGTTACCCCGCACGACGAATTCCAGCTGATCCGCGACAATGATTCCGCGGCGGCGATCGCGCTGGGCCTCAGCCTGCTCGGCTTCGTGCTGCCGGTGGTCAGCGCCATCGCCCACTCGGCCAACGTGATCGACTGCCTGATCTGGAGCATCATCGCGCTGATCGTGCAGATCATCGTCTATTACATCGTGAAGATCCCGGTGCCGAACCTGTCGGCGCGGATCGCCTCCGGCGAAATGGCGGCGGCGATCTGGCTCGGGCTGTCCTCGCTGGCGGCGGGCGCGCTGAACGCGGCCTGCATGATCTACTGAGCCGTTGAGCCGAAGCATGGCGCGCAAACCCAACCCGGAATTCGGCAAGCGGCGGCCGGTCGTGCCGGCGGTGGCGCCGCGGCCGGATCAGCCGTCCAAGCGCTCCAACCATGTCGCGCTGCTGATCATGGGCACGCTTGCGGTCGGCGGCAGCGCCTATGCGCTGATGCCGCGGCAGAATTGCCAACCCGTGCAGCCGGCGCCGCCCGGCGTGACCGCACCGGGGGTCACCGCGCCGGTGCCGCCGCAACCCGGTGCCGATTGCGCGCCGCGCAGTTCATCATCCGGGTCGGGCGGCGGCGGCAGCAGTTCGTCACGCAGCAGCTTCTACAGCGGCGGCTCCTCGTCGAGCGGCGCGTCATCCTCGTCGAGCTCGTCGTCAAGCTCGTCGGTGAGCCGCGGCGGCTTCGGCTCGTTCGCGCATGCGTTCGGCTTCGGTGGCGGCTGATGCGAAGCTGACAAACATCACGGTCCCCTCATGCAACGCATCGCATGCCCCGAACGCGACGATTGGCAGGCCTCCGCCGAAAACGCCGGCTTCACCTTCCACACCATCGACGGCGAACGTTACTGGGACGAGCGCGCCTATTACGCCTTCACGCTCGACGAGATCGAGCGCGACATCGAGGCTCCGACCGGCGAGATCGATGCGATGTGCCTCGAGCTCGCCGGACGCGCGGTCAAGGATGAACAATATCTGCGCCGGCTGAAGATACCGGAGGCGTATTGGGATCTGATCGCGGCGAGCTGGCGCCGCAAGGACCCGAGCCTGTACGGCCGGCTCGACCTCAAATTCAGCGGCAGCGGCCCGGCCAAGCTGCTCGAATACAATGCCGACACGCCGACCTCGATCTTCGAGGCCGCGGTGTTTCAATGGACCTGGCTCGAACAGGCGATCGAACGCCACATCATCCCGAAGCGCGCCGACCAGTTCAACTCGATCCACGAGCGGCTGATCGAGACCTGGAAGACGATCGGCGCCAACCATCCGCTGCATCTCACCGGCCTGACCGGCAACGCCGAGGACGCCGGCACGCTCGCCTATCTCGAGGACACCGCGGCGCAGGCCGGGCTGAAGACCACCCTGCTCGACATCGAACAGATCGGGCTACGCAGCGACAATCAGTTCGTCGATCTCGACGAGATCCCGATCAGGCTCGCGTTCAAGCTCTATCCGTGGGAGTGGATGTTTCACGACGCGTTCGGCAAGAATCTATCGACCGCACCGACGCAGTGGATCGAGCCGCCGTGGAAGGCGATCCTGTCCAACAAGGGCATCCTGCCGCTGTTATGGGAGATGTTCCCGAACCACCCCAATTTGCTGCCGGCCTATTTCGAGGACGACCCGCAGGCCGCGCAGCTCGGCAGCTCGTTCGTGCGCAAGCCGATCTATTCGCGCGAGGGCGCCAACGTCGAGCTGGTCAGCGCCGGCCTCACGCTGGTCGCGGAGCAAGGTCCCTACGGCGCTGAAGGCTTCATCCGCCAGGCGCTGGCGCCGCTGCCGAATTTTTCCGGCCAGTATCCCGTGCTCGGCAGCTGGCTGGTCGACCACACGCCGTGCGGGCTCTCGATCCGCGAAGACGAGAACCCGATCACCGGCAACGCCTCGCGCTTCCTGCCGCACGCGATTTTGTGATTCGTGTTCGTGGAAACGAAGGCAGCTTTTTCACCGTCATCCTGAGGAGCCGCGAAGCGGCGTCTCGAAGGATGCACGGCCCGGCTGGTGGCCGTCGATCCTTCGAGACGCGCGCAAGTGCGCGCTCCTCAAGATGACGGAGCAGACAGCACCGGGCTCGTAGGTCGGAAGATGGGGCTAGCGCGCCGCAGACGCGACCGCCTTCAGCGCATGAACCGCGGCACCGGCGCGCGCGACCGGGACGATGCTCGGCTGATAGAGCCCGCGCCGGTCGGGATAGGGCTTGAACAGGGTCGTGATGCCGACCACCGATTCCGCCGCGCCGAGCGCCAGCACGCCGTCGGGCTCGAGCATTCGTGCGATCTTGCCGAAGATCGCGGCCTTGGTGCGCTGATCGAAATAGATCAGCACATTGCGGCAGAAGATCACGTCGAAGGTGCCGAGATGCGAGAGATCGCCAAGCAGGTTGAGCTGGCGATGCTGCACCATGCCGCGGATGTCGGCGTTGAGCTGCCAGTGCTCGCCCTGCTGCACGAAGTACTTCACCAGCAGCTGGATCGGCAGGCCGCGCTGCACCTCGAACTGGCTGAACAGGCCGGCCTTGGACTTTTCCAGCACCGCCTGCGACAGGTCGGTGGCGACGATCTCGATGCGCCAGCCGGCGAACAGCGCGGTCATTTCCTTCAGCAGCATCGCGATCGAATAGGGCTCCTGCCCGGTCGACGACGCCGCGCACCAGATGCGAAGGCTGCGGCGCGCGGCGCGGGCCTGCGCAAGTGCCGGCAGCACGGCGTCCTTCAGATGGTCGAACGGGATCTTGTCGCGAAAGAAGAAGGTCTCGTTGGTGGTCATCGCTTCGACCACGTCAGACGTCAGCGCCTCGGCGCCGCCCTTCAGCCGCTGCACGAGCTCGGCAATGCCGGCGAGGTTCGACCGGCGCGCCAGGGGCAGCAGGCGGCTTTCGACGAGATATTGCTTGTCGGCGGACAGATCGAGGCCGGAACGCTCTTTCAGCAGCCTACGCAGATACTCATAGTCCAGCGGCGTCACGAACGGTCTCCCGCAAACACGCGAACAAGCTTCGGTGCGATCTGATTGAGCGGCAGCACCGCGGCGCAGATGCCGGCATTGACCGCAGCACCCGGCATGCCCCAGACCACGCTGGTCGCTTCGTCCTGCGCAATCACGCTGCCGCCGGCGGCGACGATGTCCTTGCCGCCGCGCATGCCGTCGGAGCCCATGCCGGTCAGGATCACCGACATGATGCTGCCCTGCCAGACATCGATCGCGGAGGTGAACATCGGATCGACCGCGGGCTTGCAGAAATTGACCGGCGGCCCGTCGTCGAGCGCGATCACCGCATCGATGCCGTGGCGCGCGATGCGCATGTGCCGTCCGCCCGGCGCCAGATAGATCCGGCCCGGCTTGATGCTCTCGCCGTCGATTGCCTCATGCGCCGGCCGCTTGCTGGCGCGCGCCAGATGCTCGGCAAGAATGGTGGTGAAGGTCGGCGGCATGTGCTGGGTGATCAGCACCGGGACGCGGTCGATCACCGGACCGATCTCCGCGACCAGCGACATCAGCGCCTGCGGGCCGCCGGTCGAAGAGCCGATCAGCAGCACCTTCGGTGCCAGCAGGCCGAACGAACGGCGCGCGATCGGAGCCGGTGCGAGATGCGGAGCCGCGGGCGCCACCGTGCGCACCTTGTCGTGACCGGGCGCGAGCGGTGGGCTTGCCGTGGTGTGCGCGGTGCTGCGGCGCGCCTTGGCGCCGAGATGCCGGATCTTCTGGATCAGGTCGTGGCGGAAGATTTCCGCGGCGGTAGCCTCGCGCGTGCTCTCCGGCTTTGGAATGTAATCGGCTGCGCCGAGCGACAATGCCTTCAGGCTGATCTCCGCGTTGCGGCGGGTCAGCGTGGAGGCCATGATGATGACGAGATCGCGCTTCTTCGCGAGCAGCTGCGGCAGCGCCGAGATGCCGTCGAGATCGGGCATCTCGATGTCGAGCACCGCGACATCGGGATTGATGCGTTCGAGCTGGTTGACGGCGTCGAGGCCGGTGCGCAGCGAGGCCACGACCTCCATGTCGGGCTCGGCACCGATCCAGCGCGAGATCATCCCGCGGATCACCACGGAATCGTCGACCACCATCACCCGCACCTTGTCGGTACGGGTCGAGGTCGGGACCGCAGAACTTGTCAACGCAACACTCATGACTTCACCAGCGACGCAACACGACGCACAACAACCGTTGAGCCGAAGGCATCTGCCGCCGGATCGAACAGAAACCTAAATGAGCCCGACTTCCTGGAACTTCGCGGTGACGATGTCCCGGTCGAACGGCTTCATGATGTATTCGTTGGCACCGGCATGCAGCGCGCGGGCGATATGCGCGACGTCATTCTCGGTGGTGCAGAACACGACCTTGGGCTGATCGCCACCGGGCATGCGGCGGAGATTGCCGAGAAACTCGTAGCCGTCCATGACGGGCATGTTCCAGTCGAGCAGCACGGCTTCGGGCATCGCGCGCTTGCAGGCTTCGAGCGCCTTGGCGCCGTCCTCGGCCTCGACGATCGTGAAATCGAGTCCTTCCAGGATGCGGCGGGCGACCTTGCGAATGACGCTTGAGTCATCGACTACAAGACAGGTTCTCATCTGCGACCTCTTCCTCATCCCCGGTGGGATGTTTCAGTTCTTCAGTTCTGCTCACGCCGCCTTGGCGTCGGGCACCAGTTCGAGCACGCGATCGACATCGAGGACGACCATGAGCTGGCCGTCGAGACGGTGGACGCCGCCGGCGAGCTTGGCCATGCGGGGATCGAGGTTGACCGGATTGTCCTCGCGGCTGTCGTCGGGCAGCCGCAGCACCTCGCCGATCTGGTCGATCAGCAGGCCATAGGATTCGCCGCGCTGGTCGACCCCGACCGCCATCGGCGGCTGGCCGTCATCGGCCTTCGGCAGCCCGAGCCGGGCGCGCATGTCGACCACGGTGACGATGCGGCCGCGCAGGTTGAGCACGCCGGCGATCTCGCTGGACGACAGCGGCACCCGCGTCAGCCGCTCCGGCATGAACACGTCCTGGACGCGCGAGATCGGCAGCCCGAACAGCTGGCCGCCGATCACGGCGGTGACGTATTCGGCGACCGCGCCTTCAGTTGTCTCGGTCTTGCTGGTCATCACTTTGTGTTCCTTCAAGCCAAGTCCGATTACGCGGCCCGCCGCATCTCGGCGGTCTGCTCTTTCAGCGCCGCGATCAGCCCGGGACGGTCGAATTTTGCCACGTAGTCGTGGAAGCCGGCCTGCCGGCCGCGCTCGATCGCCGCCGGAGACACCATCGCCGACAGCGCGATGATCGGCAGCTGGTTCAGATTGTGGTCAGATCGGATGTTCTCGGCGAACTCGAAACCGTTCATCTCGGGCATCTCGATGTCGGTCAGCACGACGTCGAAGGCCTGCCCCGAGCGCAGCGCGGCAAGGCCCTCCTGCGCATTCGGCGCGGTCCTGACCTTGTAGCCGGCAGCCTTCAAGACCGGCGCCAGCATGTTGCGGAAGAACGCCGAGTCGTCGACCAGCAGCACCGACTGTGCCGACGCCGACGGGCGCATCTCCTTGCGCGAGAACCAGTCGGCGAACGCCATCGGCAGGAAGTGGCCGACGTCGATCACCTCGGTGGCCTGGCCCTTGATCACCGCCGAGCCCAGAATGCCGTCCTGGGAGCCGGCGACCTCGATATTGAGCCGCTCCTCGACGATGTCGATGATCTCGTCGACCACGAGCCCCATCGAGCGGCCGTCATCGGCGAACACCAGGATCGGCTGCGCGCCCTGGCTTTGCACCTCGACCCCGGCCATCTGCACCAGCGGCATCAGCTGCTCGCGGTACTGCACCATGTAGCGGCCGTTGCTGAGCTCGATCTTGTCGGTTGCGATCTCCTCCAGGCGCGTGACGAGGCCGAGCGGCACCGCCTTGGGCTGGCTGGAGCCGGCGCGGAACACCAGCAACGAAGTCAGCTGCTCGCCGCTTGCGGCATGGGCATTGGCGCTGTCGTCGGCCATGTCATGGGCCGAGGAGCCGGAGGCGCCGAGCGCCTTGGCAATCCCGTTGGGGTCGATGATCATGATCACGGCGCCATCGCCCAAAATGGTGTTCCCGGAGAACATGTCGATGTGCCGCAGCTTGGTCGACATCGGCTTGACCACGATCTCCTCGGTGTGGAACACGCCGTCGACCACGATGCCGAAGGTCTGGCTGCCGACTTGCGTGACCACGATGAAGCCGTTCTCGGCATCTGACGTGGTGGCGCCGTCGTCGATCTTCAGGAGCTTCTTGAGATGGATCAGCGGCAAGAGCTTGTTGCGCAGGCGCAAGACTGCGGTGTCCTTGATCCGCTCGATGCGGTGCTCGGAGTTGGCGCGGGCCCGCACCAGCTCGACCACGGACAGCTGCGGGATGGCAAAACGGTCGCCGCCGGCTTCGACGATCAGCGCGGAGACGATCGCAAGCGTCAGCGGAATCTTGATGGTGACACTGGCGCCCTCGCCGGCCACGCTCTTGATGTCGATGGTGCCGCCGATCTGGTCGATATTGGTGCGCACCACGTCCATGCCGACGCCGCGGCCGGACACCGAGGTCACCTGCGCTGCGGTCGAGAAGCCCGGCGCGAAGATGAACTTGTGGATCTGGGCTTCGGTCATCTTCTCGAGCTCGGCCTCGGTGACGAGGCCGTTCTGGAGCGCCTTGGCCTTGATCCGCTCGGTGTTGAGGCCTCTGCCATTGTCGGCGATGCAGATGATGATGTGGCCGCCTTCGTGATAGGCGGAGAGGCGAATGGTGCCCTGCTCCGGCTTGCCGGCGGCGAGGCGCTCGGCGGTGGTCTCCAGCCCATGGTCGGCGGAGTTGCGCACCATGTGCGTCAGCGGATCCTTGATCAGGTCGAGCACCTGGCGGTCGAGCTCGGTGTCGGCGCCGTGCATCTCCAGCTCGATCTGCTTGCCGAGTTCGCCGGAGAGGTCGCGGACGATGCGCGGCAGCTTCTGCCAGGCATTGCCGATCGGCTGCATCCGCGTCTTCATGACGCCCTCCTGCAGCTCGGCGGTGACGTTGGAGAGCCGCTGCAGCGGCACCTTGAACTCGGTGTCCTCGTTGCGCCTGCTAATCTCCAGCAGCTGGTTGCGGGTCAAGACCAGCTCGGAGACCATGGTCATCAAATGTTCGAGGGTGTCGACATTGACCCGGATCGACTGGTTGGCGATCTTGTCGCCTTCCTGGACGTCGGTCTCGGCGGCCGCCTTGCGGGCCGGCTTCTTTGCGGCTTCCGCGGGCTCGGCGACAGGTGCCGCGGCCACCGGCTTGGCAACCGGCGCCGATGCGGGTGCAGTCACTTCGGTCTCGGTCTCGCGGAAGGCGCGCTCGAGCTCGTCGAGCGAGACCTCGCCCGGACGCAAGGGGCGCTCCAGCGTCTGCACCACCAGCGTGCCTTCGGTCATTGCCGCCTGCACCGACGGGGCGTCGACCACCGGCACATCTTCTTCGGCGACATCAGCAGCCGCCATTGCGGCCATGCCGCGATCGACCATGGCCTCGAGCTGATCGATCAGGTCGCGGTCATTGCCTTCAGGCTCGGCTTCGGTTGCCTCGAGCCCGGCCAGAATCTCCTTGATGCGGTCGATCGAGGACAGGATCAGCGTCACGGCTTCGGCCTTCACCGGCATGCCGTCGCGGAATTTGCCCATCAAGGTCTCGCCGGCATGCGCCAGCGCTTCCAGCCGCGGCAGTCCGAGGAAGCCGCAGGTCCCCTTGATGGTGTGCACAAGGCGGAAGATATTATCCAGGATCTTTGCGTTGTTCGGATCCTGCTCGAACTGCACCAGCTGGTTGTCGACCGTATCCAGGCTCTCGCTGCTCTCCGTCAGGAACTCGCGCAACAGATCGTCCATGAAAACCAACCTTCGAAAAACGCCGAAAACGCAGGCGGCGCGCGACATCGACGCGCCTGACGGAACCGAGGTCAGCTTCTCCGCAAAGCGTTTAAGTTTGGTTGAGTAATTGGAAAAGAACGGGATCAACAAAGAGATAAGGCCGCACGATTGAATCGCGCGGCCGGTCGTAACCTTTGATTAATGATCTCCGCGCGGCCGCGTTCAGGCCGCGGCGACAATGACCTTGTCGCCGTCGAGCGTGAGCGTCACCTTGAGCCCGCAGGCTTCCGCCAACAGGCGCGTGTAGTATGGCTGCACCGCATGCGCATCGACCGTGTTCGCCGAGGTCCCGCTGAGGATATCGACGATGTTCTGCGGCACGCGGGCATTGAGCCCGGCGGAGGTGATCCGGAAGATCGTCGCGTCACCCTCGCCGACCGGATCGACGGTGAGCGTGCCGCCGCGCGGGATGGTCTGCTGTGCGACCACCAGCATGTTCAGCAGCAGCTTGACGCGATTCTTGGGCAGCAGCAGCCGCGGCAAATTCCAGACCAGCGTGACCTTGCCGTCCTCGATGTGCCCCTTCGCCATGTTCTGGGCGTCGCCGAGATCGATCTGGGCGCCGGAGGAACCGGCTGCGCCGAACGCCAGCCGGCAGAACTGCAACCGGGCCGACGCGGTCTTGGCGCTCTTGCGGATCAGATCGAGCGCGAAGTCGCGATCTTCCGGCTTCGGATTGTCGTCGAGGACCTCAAGCCCATTGACGATCGCGCCCACCGGACTGATGAGATCGTGACAGACCTTCGAGCACAGCAGCGCTGCGAGCTCGAGCGCATCGGGAGCGGGACCGGGAGACGAAGTGCCAGACATCAATTGTTTCCTGGAAAGCCGCACGCCGACCGAGGAGTGCGAATCACGCATGCCTGTCGGCTTGATACACCGCGCAGACGGATGCTGCCAGCTTGCGGCGGGACTGGCATCATGATCTCAGGGGAAGACGAACAGGATTGAGACCCGCTCATGAATAAGGCACAATCGG
Organism: Bradyrhizobium sp. USDA 4461; assembly: GCF_054055655.1. NCBI lineage: Bacteria > Pseudomonadati > Pseudomonadota > Alphaproteobacteria > Hyphomicrobiales > Nitrobacteraceae > Bradyrhizobium > Bradyrhizobium sp. USDA 4461. The sequence goes on along the minus strand of NZ_JBSRXM010000001.1, from coordinate 4,499,641 downwards.
CCACCGTCGACTGCGACAAGGCCGCCACGCTGCTCGGATCGCTGACCGAACTGGTGATCCGGGCCGGTGAGGCGATCCTCGCGGTCAACCGTTCCGCCATGCAGGTCACCGGCAAGAGTGACGGCTCGCCGGTCACCGAGGCCGATCTCGCCGCCGACCACATCATCGTCGAGGGGCTGACACGGCTGGCACCGCATGTCTCGCTGCTGTCGGAGGAGCGCGTCCATCTGGCGACGCCGCCCTACAAGGACAGTTTCTTCCTGATCGATCCGCTCGACGGCACCAAGGAGTTCGTCGCCGGCCGCAATGAATTCACCGTCAATGTGGCGCTGGTCACGCACGGCGTGCCGCTGCTCGGCATCGTCGGTGCGCCGGCACTCGGCTTGATCTGGCGCGGCATCGTCGGCAAGGGCGCCGAGCGGCTGACGCTCGAGGGCAATCAGGTTTCGCAGATCGCGCCGATCAAGACCCGTCGCTGTCCGCCGCGCGGCGCGCCATGGACGGTTGCGGTCAGCCGCTCGCACGGCGATCCGCGCACCGAAGCCTTCATCGACCAACGCGGTGGCGCGGTCCGTGCCGTGCTCGGATCGGCCGTCAAGTTCGGCCGCGTCGCCGAGGGCGAGGTCGACATCTATCCGCGGCTGTCGCCGACGTCGGAATGGGACGTGGCGGCCGGTCATGCGGTGATCGTGGCGGCCGGCGGCAAGGTCACCGATTCGAAGGGCAACCAATTGCATTTCGGACTCGGCCGCGAAGACTTTCTGGTGCCGGAATTCATCGCCTGGGGCGACCCGGCCGCGGCGCCGTGATTACTGTGCGAGGCTTTCTTCCAGCTCCGGCCAACGCGCGGCGGCTTCCTTGAGGAAGCGCGCGGGATCGGCGGCGAAGGCATCGCGGCTGTGTTCCCGGTTGAACAGATAAAGCCTGTTCCCGACCACGGCCCAGAAGCGCGGATTGCCCGCGCAGGTCACGCCCCGCACCAGGTCGGTCGGATCGTAGCCGCCGAACTGCGGGCCATAGATTTCCGGATGTGCCACGAACGAGGCGCGGTTGCCCTCGTTGCGGAAGCGCCAGATCGCGCCGCTGTCGGCGGCCTCGAATATCCGGCCGCCCCAACGTGGCGGTGGCATCGGTGAAATAGGCGACGGGATCGAATCCCTCGATCGCCAGACCTGAGTAACGGTTCGTCACCACGCGCTCGGTCGTCGTGGCCTTGACCGGCAAACCGGGGCCGATAGCCGCCAAAATGCCCGCCAACAGGCCGAAAAACGCCATGCCCCGGCACGATCCATATCTTTCCTGCCGTTGTGCCGTCATAGTTGATACCGATAACATCCGAGTCGAGGGGACACTGGGCGCAACCTAGAGCCGTGCCTGTTGGCATCAGGTTAAAGGGCAGCGCCCAGATTTCGATAGCAGGGGTTCTTTATGACTTTCGCATCACGCCTTGCCGCGGTCGCGTTCGCCGCGCTGATGTGCTGGAGCGCAGGGGCGTCCGCGCAGCAGCCCCCACCGCCGCAATATCCGCCGCCGCAGCGTGAGCCGACCCCGTATACTTACGGGCCAGACGAATTGGTCGGCGCCGGACACAAGTTCTTCGGCAACGTCTCGCGCGGGCTCGCCTCGGTGATCGAGCGCGCGGTCAGCCAATGGGGTCTCCCCAACGGCTATGTGCTCGGCGAGGAAGGCTCCGGCGCGTTCGTGGCCGGCCTGCGCTACGGCGAAGGCACGCTCTACACCAAGAACGCCGGCGACCTCCGGGTCTACTGGCAAGGTCCTTCGGTCGGCTTCGACTGGGGCGGCGATGGCGCCCGCACCATGACCCTGGTCTACAACCTGCCATCGACGCAGGCGATCTATCAGCGCTTCGTCGGCATCGACGGCTCGGCCTACATCGTCGGCGGCTTCGGCATGACGGCGCTGACCGCCAACAACATCGTGCTGGTCCCGATTCGCTCGGGCATCGGCCTGCGGCTCGGCGCCAGCGTCGGCTATCTCAAATACACCCCGCGCGCGACCTGGAACCCGTTCTAGGTTACAAGCCCCGCCAGGTTACACACGCCCCCGGCCGGGTGATGCGCCGGAGCGCGCCGGCTCGGTTGGCGATTCACCTTAACGCGGCAAACGGGCTGGCCTTCGGCCGGCCCGCCGTGGCATTGTGATTAACAAATTCTTTCTTCTGTTCTCGGAGTGATCCTTCATGATCGAGCCGATCATGTACGCGGCGATCGGTTTCCTGATCTCGATGCTGTGTGGCCTGATGATCGTGCCGCTGGTGCATAACCGGGCGGTGCGGCTGACCACTCGCCGCATGGAGGCGGCCACCCCGCTGTCGATGGCCGAGATCCAGGCCGACAAGGACCAGCTCCGCGCCGAATTCGCGATGTCCGCCCGCCGGCTCGAGATGAGCGTCGAGCAGCTCAAGAGCAAGACCACGAGCCAGCTCGCCGAGCTCGGCAAGAAGACCGATGCGATCAACCGCATGAAGATCGAGCTCGGCGAGAAGAACGCCGCGATCTTCGCGCTGGAGGCGCGCGAGAAGGCGATGAAGGAACAGCTTCGCGCCACCGAGGAAGAATTCGGCGCCAAGAGCGAGCTGCTGCGCAACGCCGAGCAGGCGCTGACCGACAAGCAGAGCGAGCTCGGCAAGATCAACGCCGAGCTCAGCGACCGCTCGATGGCCGCCGACAGCCGCCAGGTCGAGCTGGTCGCGGTGCGGACCCAGGTCGAGGAATTGAAGAACCGCGTCGGCGATGCCGCCAGGGAATTCGCGGCGACCGAAGCGCGCCTCGCCCAGGAGCGCAGCCAGTCGGAAACCGTGACGCGCGATCTCGCCGAGGCGCGCGGCCGGGTCGAGAATCTGAGCCAGCGTGTCACCGATCTCGACCGCCAGCTGATCGCCCAGGTCAAGGAAGCCGAGATGCTCGGCAACCGCGTCACCGACCTGGAGACGCGGCTTGCGACCCAGGGCAAGCTGCTGGCCGAGCGTGAATTCGAGAACAGCCAGCTCAAGCAGGCCAACGCCGCCGCCGAGCGGACGGTGCAGGAGCTGCGCGAGGAGATCGCCGCAGCAGGCGGCGGCAAATCCTCGGTGCTCGAGAAGCTGCGCCAGGAGAAGGCCGCGGTCGAGGAGCAGCTGCGCACAGCCCGCGACGAGCGCGGCAAGCTGCAGCGCGACATCAACGCGATCCAGCAGCAGGCCGAGAGCTCCTGGGCGACCGAGCGGATGGAGAACGCGCTGCTGCGCGAGCGCATCAACGACATCGCCGCCGAAGTCGCCAAGCTCGCGATCCAGCTCGAGGGCCCCAATTCGGCGATCGAGGCGATGCTGGCGGCGGAGCCGACCGTGCCGGCGAAGACCGCCGCCAAGCCTGCCAATGGCGCCATACCCGGCAGCGGCATGCCCGAAGGCGGCGGGACGCTCGCCGAACGCATCCGGGCGCTGCAGTCCCACGCCTCCCGCGCCCGCCAGCAAGGCGCCTGATTTACGCAGGGTTTGGCTTGACACCCCTACCCGGCACTTCGTAAATCGCACGCTCTGACGAAGCGCCACTTTTCGACCGGCCGGCATCGGCCGTCGGCACGTCAGATCCCGGACGCATAGCTCAGCGGGAGAGCGTTCCCTTCACACGGGAGAGGTCCAAGGTTCGATCCCTTGTGCGTCCACCATTAACGCAATAAAATCAATAACATATCTAACCGCCTCCCGTAGCATGTGCCCCAGAAATCGCGGGGCACAGCCGGGGCACAGACGCTATCTGATATGTGATCGCGCGCTCTCTGCCATCGCCCCGCGCCAGTGCAGTTGATATCGAGCGCGATCGACTCGAAATCACTGGCGCGGTCCCATTTTCGTCGGCCAAAAGCCGGGCGCGCTCGCGTCCCACGCCTGCGATCGGCAAATTGAGGCCACGAGACGTTTGCCGACAAGAATTACCCAGTGTTCGGGTTGGGTGGGGCGCGATTAACAGCTGATCGGCGGCTGCCGTCATCGCCGAGCCATGGCGCGCGATGAAGGCCGCGCATTTCGGCGTGGAGTTCCGCTGCATGCCAATGAACTTCGCAACCTAACAGCTGAGCAGCTTGATGCATTGTCGAGGTTTTCCGCGAGCAACAGTTTGCGCGCCTTGCGGTGACGATGTCGGATTCGGCTGTGCTGCCGACCGGCAAGACGCCGTTAGAAATCATCACCGGTTTGAGCGCGGACCTCCGAAACTTCAGCATACGGCTCAGCTGGCCGATAGGAACGAAGCAGCAAACGAAAAAATCAACAAAAACAACGAAGCTCGATCCGGCTTGACCACTATTATCGCTGTTTGTTCACGGTGTTTCGGCGGTCAATCGGTGGTTGGTGAAGTCCAATCCCGAACACGAGTAGCGGATTTCGACTCCGCGGGTTGCAGGTTCGAATCCTGCCGGGATCACCAGCAGTTATGCCGATGAATAAGGGTTTCTTGCAGTTTCGGCTTCGTTCCATTGCCCGGATCCGCGTTGCAAGCCATCGTCAGCCGATACAAGCAAAATCAACGAATTACTCCGCGCAACACGGGCGCAACACGACAGTTCGATTTTCGTTCAGGGGTGCTGGATGCAAAACACGACACAGCGACAGAATCATTTCTGGGAACGAGGGTGCCAGTACTATGTCGCAGGCAGGCACGCTGTGACCGCTGGCCTCAACCCGATTTCCGGCAACCTTCTTCATCACGCGATCGAATGCATGTTGAAGGGCGCGATGGTGAAGACCAGGACCCTTCAGGAACTAAAAAAGCTCGGTCACGGCTTGCCGCAGCTCTGGCAGGCCTTCAAGTTCGACGTTGGCGATCCAGCGCTCTCCAAATTCGATGCAGCCGTCGTCGCGCTCGATAACTACGAAGATCTCCGATACCCCGACGATGCACTGAAGAACGGCATGGAGTCGGTGATCATTAGCCATCGCCTCCAAGCCGGCTCCTCGCGCTTCCCACCGCTTCCGCCGGGTCTGCCAGCGGAGGTTGCCGCTCAGATAAATCAGGTTCGCGCAAATTTGCCCCAGGTGCGCAGATACGATCTCTGCCTGCAGGACGTTGACGAGCTAGCCGAGGCGATTTTTAGGGCCTCCGGGCGGAAACCGGTCGAATTTTTCGGCGGCATGAACCCCGCGGCCAAACAAGCGTTGGCGGATGGGAACATGGCCAAGGGACTACGGGGATAATTCGCCTTTGCCCAGTCCGACCACGACGCAATAAACGGTAGCCGGGATAACTAGAGAATAGCTGAAGGAAGATTGTCTCGCGTCCGATCCTCCCACTACCGATGCGTGGCAATCTATTGAATTCATTCAGCTATTATGTCAGCAACTCGCAACAACACCAGCGCTCGTCTTATCAACCTTGTTTTACCCCTTTCCAATGTTGAAGCCGGGAGATTCGCGATACTCTCGTTCTTGGAATGAGCGGGGGGACCAACATGGCAAAGTTCAAGGTTGGATTTGCGGCCTACCCGGCCGCTCCACCTGATCTGGCGTCAGGCATCGCCCGCGCCGTGAAGGCGGTTGAGAATTCACCGAAGGCTCGGATCACTGCTTGGCCCCAACTCGAAATTTTCGGGGCTGTGATTCCGGATGAAGTCAGAGCCGGCATCGAGACCGCAGATGTTTTGATCTGCGACGTCACCCGTTCAAATCTGAACGTCTACTACGAGATCGGCTACAGCATCGGTAAGCGCAAGTCGATCGCGCCAGTGGTGAACGTATCATTCAAAGGCGCAGCCGAAGATATCCAGAAGGACGGCCTCTTCGACATTGTTGGCTACCGTTCCTATGAGAACTCGGAGGGGCTTTCCGCGATACTATCCGAACTGCCCGAACACATCTTGCTCGACCTCTATGCAAAGCCCCTCAACTCGACCCAGCCGCTGTACTTCCTGAATGCCTACCGGAAGACGAATTTCGTGGCAGCGATCGCTGCGGCGATCAAAAGCAGCAAGGTCCACTTTCGCAGCTTCGACCCGGCCGAAATCTCGCGCTTCTCCACGGTGCAAATCATAAGCGATGTTTCCTCCTCGGCCGGCGTTGTGATTCCATTCTTGTCGCCTCACATCGATGACGCTGAGCGACATAATATCCGCGCCGCCTTCCTTGCTGGACTAACCCACGGGCTCGGCCGCCAAGCATTATTGATCAAGGACGCCCAGTCGGATTCGCGTGATCCAGTGGACTTTCGCGAACTTGTCGAGTCTTTTCCAACCGACGAGGCATTGAGCGAACGCGTCGTCAATTTCGCCACGCAAACTCTGATCGAAGCCCAATCATTCCGCACGCCGTCTAGATCAAGAGGCGAAACGCGACTGCAACGACTGACGCTCGGCGCAATTGCGGCCGAGAATGAATTTCGCACGCTCGAGGACTACTTCGTGCGCACGTCCGAGTTTTATCGGACCGTTCGCGGAGAAGTCGAAATGGTCGCCGGTCGGAAAGGCTCCGGTAAGACTGCAATTTTCTTCATGGTTCGAGATCACTTTCGACGCGAGCGTCACTCGATCGTGGTGGATCTGAGGCCAGAATCGCATCAGCTCAGCCTTTTTCGGAGTGAGCTGTTGAAGATGCTGGAGACCGGCACGTTTGACCATACGCTCGCTGCTTTCTGGTACTTCGTTGTTTTGTCGGAAGTGTTGCTGACAATTCGACGTGACTTCCAGTTTGCTCAACGTCGCAGCTCTGTGTCCGTGCAAAGCGAGCTCGACGAGCTCGACCGAACACTGCGCAACCTTCAAATCACCGACACCGGAGACTTCACTGCTCGGATCAATCGTCTCAGTGAATACGTGCTGCGCGAAATCAAGACGCTCAGCAAAAAGGGGCAGCAACTGCCCCCAGAGCAGTTGACCAACGTGGTTTTTAAGGGGGGGATTGCGGAGGCCAAGTCATTGGTCGCAAAATTCTCCGCGAAGTCGCCGAACATTGTTTTTCTTTTCGATAACATTGACAAGGGATGGGCAACGAACGGCGTCGATGAATTCGACGTCAGATTGGTCCGCTTGCTTATAGAGTCGTTGGAGAAGGTAAAGCGAGACCTGGCTGTCGCGGGACGCTCATTCATTCCCGTCGTTTTTCTGCGAAATGACGTGTATGAGCTTCTCGTCGATGAGACACCGGATCGTGGCAAGGCAGCCATCGTTCGGATTGATTGGACTGACCGCGCGAAGCTCAGGCAAGTTATTCATCGTCGCCTGCAGGCTTCAGTGGACGACGATAGCGACTTCAACTCACTTTGGGCGCGGTATTTCGAACCGACTGTAGCTGGTCGTGACTCTTTCGAATATCTGGTAGATCACTGCCTGATGCGACCTCGCTTCCTTATAAACATCATCGAGTACGCGGTCGCGAACGCTATCAATCGCGGGCATGACTCTGTCGGCGCCGAAGATTGCACAGATGCTGTTCGCCAGCACTCGAACTACTTGCTGAACGAGTTCGGCTATGAAATCAGAGATGTGTCCGGCCTCTCGGCCAGGCTGCTTCACTCGTTAGTCGGCACCACGCTGTACGTCACGAAAAACGAAGTGCTCGAGCGATTCAGGAAGGGCCAGATCGCCGACGAGAATCTGGAGAGAGCGTTCCACTTGATGCTTTGGTACGGCGTGCTGGGAGTGATCTCACCGTCTGGCGGCGAACGCTACATCTACGACTTCGACTACAGCATGAACCGCCTTGAAGCTGAGATCGATACTCAGCGCGACGAGCCGTTGTATGTCGTGAACCGAGCGCTGCATGTGGCGTTACAAAGCACCTGAAATACAAAAGGCCTCCGCATGGAGGCCATTGAAAAAAGCTGAGTAGCGCGGTTCGGTCACATGACGTCCATCCTGTTGCTGTTTCGCTCAGATTGAACCTGAGCCTTATCCACAGCCTACACTCTGGCCGCGAGCGCCGCAACAGCTCGAATCGCTTGATTTTGAGCCGGAATGGAGTGGAATTTGCTGCGGTTCATTGATTGTTCCGCCCCCGCAATGGCTAACCGCAGTCCAGTTCATGACCCGTCGAGATCGAAATAGCACCGAGCCCGCGTGCTGTCGAAGCCGGTGGAAAGGTTGTCCTAGCATGCGTTCGTCTCTGTTTGAAAGTCTCCTGGCTTCGGGTCTGGCCGGCATTGAAGATCTCGTTGCAGAAGAACGCGCGGAGAGCTTGCACCTGGAGTTCAAGACGATCGCAAGTACCAACGGTCTAACGCGTGAAGATCGGAAAATGATTGCAAAGGCTGTCTGCGGCTTCAGCAATGCGGAAGGAGGGCTTTTGCTCCTCGGGATCGAGACCACGAAAGCTGATGGTCTCGACGTAGCCTCACGTCTTCGTCCAGTGAATGGCGTCAGCAGGTTTCAGAATCAAGTCAGATCGGCTCTGCCGGAGATGCTCTCTCCGCAGCATTCGGCTATTCGGGTCGAAACCATCGGCGACGATCGCGATGTCGGATTTCTGCTCATCGACGTTCCTGCCTCGAACAACCGCCCGCACATGAGCCTATCTGAGCAGCGCTATTTCCGGCGCGGCAGCGACGGGACGCGAGTTCTCATCCACGGAGAAGTCCGCGATTTGATGTTTGTCGAGCGAGAAGGCTCGCAGGAGATCAAATGTAGCCTGCGCTCGGGCGTGTCCCAGGGCGATACTAAGTTTCAACTCTGGCTCAGGCTGGACATATGCAATGTTGGCCGGATCCCAATCATTGCTCCGTACATACGAACTAATGCAAACCTGGGGATACCGGAAAGCTTACAGCCCCGCACTGTGCGTGATCATAATGAAGGGGTCTTCGGAATCTACACAACGCGCGATGTCGTGTTGCACGTTGGTCAAGCGATGACACTAGGTGAAACGCCGACGGGCCTAGATTTCACCAGAACTGGTCAGAGTAACTTAACGTCGGCTATTGCAAGCATTAAGAAGGGCGGCATAGATCATGCCTTTTCGATGGTCCCATGGGGTCAAATGGCTCACGGATCGCAAAATATCCCCCCTCCTCAAGAGACACCAATTTACATTGTAGGCACGTCCGGAGGGATGAACGCTCCCGCAAATGGCTTCGAGCTTCGTGTTGGTAAACACGAGTTGCTCGGTTTGTTCGAGCAACACAAGGGCTTGCGAACTCCAAGCGAGTTAAGTTGATCAGCTACTAGACAACGAATCGGCCGAGTTCATCTGGCCGCCGGTGGATGATCCGCGAAGTGACGGCCTGGCGCGTGACCGTCGTCAATTGGGCGAATCCGCCGACGTAGCAGAAATCGCCATCCTCGAGTCGGGGGTTTGCGCGCTGGAGCTCGAGCATGGCCAGGCCGTCGACCTCGGGATCGATCGCATCGGGATGCTTACCTCTAGCCGCCCCTGGATGAGCCCCAGCAGGCGCCGATCACACGGCAGCGCCACGAACCGGGCGAGGTCTTGTCCGCGACCACGGCGCCCCGTAGCGACCTTGGCTGGGTAGCATGTAGGCCGCGGGCCTGCCGTCGCCGTCGACGCCGGCGACGGTCACCTTGACTTCATGGCCGAAATCCCTCGATTGGACCGACAACGTTGTGAAATCGGGCGAGCTCGCGCCGAAGGTTCACCCCCAGCGACTCCGAATAGGCCGCGATCTGCTCCTCCGTGGCGCCCGTCCTGCGCAGCTTCTCGAGACGCTTCGCTAGAACATGTTCATGGTGCACGGAGACGCGATCGGCGGAGGCACGGCCAGCATTGACCGCTATCGTTGCTACACCTGCGACACGCGGTTCGAGGTCCCATTTCGTTAGCTCCGCGTAACACGGCAGCAACGCAAGCTAGCTAAGGGCTTGAAAAGGTTAGCGTCCCAGCGGATTTCTACTCCGCAGGTTGCAGGTTCGAATCTGCCGGGATCGCCAGCGGCAAAACCGGAGCTTGAAATCACGGCAGAAAACGCCCCTCAGTTACCCACTTTTTAGAACCTTTGTTCTGGTGGGTAACATTGGCTTGCGGAACATCGCTGCGCGGCCGGCCACCCTGCAGGGCTTCGTCGACCGGCGATCGGGCGGCAATTGAGTTTGCGCCTCGTCTAGCGACGCAAGAGTTCGCTCACATAGCTTTCCGGAAGATCGCGACCGGTCGGGTAGCCGAGATCGCTGCGCTGGATATCGACCTTCTTCGCAACGGCGCGGACCAAGGCTTCAAGCGCAAAAATGCGTTTTTCGGCCACCTCAAGCGCGTTCGCCGCTCCGAGGAGCTGCATCTTGTTCTGAGGTTCAGCCTTGGACGCGAGCTGCTTAAGGCAGCTTGCGGCGTGGTCGAGCCGCATCTGATGGGTGAGGAATTCCGCCACGAAATGACCCTCCTGTTTGCAACGGAGGGGAGATAGGCGCGCCCGCCGGCGCGTCGAAGCCCGTCCTTCAGCCCTGCGTACCGGTCGCCTCCAAGATTGTCCCGACCGGCCCAGATTGCTGCCCCGTCGGGCGAAGCGCGACCCAAAACCGTGCGCGTCAGCTCGAAGTCCGGCCTTGGTTGTGGCGATTACCGCGGATCGTCGAGAGCGCCGTGAAGCTACCGGCGACGCGCTTCGCAGTCGACGGCGAGATCTGCGCGCTCGACGTGCGCGGGATCTCTGATCCTCAACGCCCTGCACTCACCAACCGGAACAACTACATCCTCTGCGATGACACAGGCTGGGTCTGCGAGAACACCAGGACCAACCCTGGACCGGTCCGCATCCTGTACTTGCGGCGGCGCCGGCGCCCCGTGCCCGGTCCGCAATAGGCCTGACGACGGCGACATGCCGCGGATGCGGCTGGGATTCCGGCCGTACCCGCGAACGGAACGGGCTGTGACCCAACGCATTGACAATCATCGCAATCGCCCCCTTTAAAGGGTTGGCACTTGTTCCCGTCTCCCATCGGCGGTCATTCGAGCGGCAGAGAAAACGTCGGCAGCGACTTATTGCCCTGCTCGCAACCCCTTCGGCCCTTGGGCGGCATCGGTGAGGCATCCGCGGCGGTCCGGCTCATGAAATGGGTCAGATTGACGCCCGATGACCACTCCACATAGCCAACGACCGCAAAGGCAATCGCTCCCACAGTGACTATACCGAGCACTGAAGTGGTGGCTGCTGCCGACAGGCTTTGGCTGCTGAAAAACGGCATCACGATTCTCCGATACCGATCTGCCACCCGCTCTTGCGCTAGACCAACTCGCGATCATCGACTGTGAACTGTCTCACATTTCACGCGCTTTTTATGCCAAGGCAGCACTGAAGCCTCACCGGGCAAAACCCGGCCATGCTTGCCGACTGTCATCAGCCCGTGGCTTGGTTCGTGCAGGACAATCATGGCTGGGGATTTCAGCGTCCCAGTTCAGGAAGAAAACGCCGCCGGGCGTGTATTTTTGAGACCGGCGGCGTCTTTTCTTAGGATGGCTCTAGGCAAACTGGCCCCGAAGCTCCTCCGCCGGCTCGCCGCCGATAAGGTCGATAAGCAGTCGGCGAGCCATCAGCACATGGTGGTCGACGAGGTTCTCTTGGTCGCACCATTCGTCTCGCAGCACGCATGCGAGAACGACCGACATCTTCGCCCTCCCGCCGATCGCAGTATGAGCTGGGATGATGGCCCACATTTGCTGTATGAGCTCATCCATCCGATCAAGGTGCTGATAGCTCAGATCAACCAGTCGCTCTCGCTCTTTGGACTCCGGGTGGCCTAGACGGCCTGCCACCGCTGCTCCTCGGTGAAATCACTTCGTCCGGCCTTTACTTCATCAAGAAACCGCTCGGCATGGCGTGCCAAATCTTGTCCAGCCGCTCGATTTCGTCATTGTACGCATTGGCGGCCCCTAAGCGTCGAAGATTTTCTCTTCCAACTGCAATAGCATGCTGTCATCGGACAACGCGAGAGCCGCTGCTGCGGGCACTGCCGCAGCATTGACGCCGGCCACAGCCGCCCGCAACCATTTAGAGAACTGCCGTCGTGTGGTGGTGTTTGGATAGCCTGCATCTCGGGTGCACTCCATGTGTAGGTTAGGGCCGGCTTGGAAGTTCGCGCTTCCGTCCGGCCTGTTTTTGAGATATCCTTAATTCATGGCGAAGCCAATTAACGATATCTCGAAAGGGCGCGGCCGTCCTAAGACGACCGGCCCAGGAACCGGCATTCTAGTGAAGATGCACGATCCGGAGCTCGAGGCGATTGACAAGTGGATCGAGAAGCAGGCCGATGAGCCTTCCCGCCCCGAGGCGATCCGCAGGCTGCTCCAGATCGCGTTGACGTCGTCAACCGCAGTGCGGCCCAAGACTGAAAGCCAACGCCAGCGCGCTCGCGACATGGCCGGCAAAGCAATCGATAAAGTTGCGGACAGCACTGCCAGTTCGGAGGAGCAAGCCGACCGCAAGCGCCGGCTCGTCAAGGGACCCGAGGAATTCCAAAAGGTACGACGCGATCGAAACCGGAAATGAACCGGCCGAGGCGACCGGACATCGGGGAGACGACAATGGCTGCTATTTCACTTCTGATCGGTATTTTGATCATCGTGGTTGTGGGGGCGATCTGCTTTTGGGTGATAGATAGGTTCGCGCCGGACGGTCGCCTGGCGCAGCTCCTGAAGCTGCTGGTAGTGCTCGTGTGCCTCGGCGCTATTGTGCAGCGGCTGCTGGCGCTGACCTATTAGGCCCCTCAGGATCGAAACGCCTCTCCGCGCGTTGACTGTTGAGCCCAGGTGGGAGGTCAATAATGATCAACCGAGAACGGCGTACAACGACAGCTGCGGAGCGCGAAGCCCACAAGATATTCAAAGCGGTCAAGCCGAAGGAAGCCATGACCGATTACGCCAAAGAGCAAAAAGCACTCCACGACAATCGAGACCGCCTAAAGGCAGAACGGTTGGCGCGGGAAGCTGAAGCTGCCAACCGCACAAAAGCAGGTTGAGCGTCCGTCCGAGGAGCAAGTTTTGGCCTCTCCGCGGAGGGCGACGTGGCCCTGCACTTCCGCCAAGTCGATGCTGAACTGGAGATATGGATCGCGAGCAGCGACGACTATTCATTCGTCATCAGCAACGAGAGCCAGACCGGACCCGGCTTGCATGGAGAGCCGGGTTTTGTTGCATCATATCGCCCCGACTTCCTGAATATGCCTGCGGCTCAAGTGTCCGGATTGCCCTTCAACACGCTCACTGAAGCCGAGCGGGCCTGCAATGCTTTCCTTGGTCGCCTCATCATTAGGGGATGACTACCGTTATACGCCTTAGCTCATTGGCAGTATTGGCAAGCTAGCCCCCGTAAAACCCCCGGCCTACCCTCTACCTCTGGCTGCGGAAGCCTTGCGCCTTTCTCCCGTTGGGGCAACGGACAATGGGAACAATTGTGGATGGGTGATCTTTGCGATCATCGTAGCGATCGCGGCTAATTCCACAGGTCGAAACGGCCTGGGCTGGTTTGTCTTGGCGGTGATTATCTCGCCGTTGCTAGCTTTCGTTCTGTTGGTAGGGATGTCTACGCGCACCAGGGACAGCGGGCCTACGTGGATGGAAAAGCACGAAGGGAACGCAGAAATCATTGAACACCTCGAGCGACGTCGAGCCGCGTTGCGGGCCTCGTGCCAAGGCCACGACAGGGGCGATGCTTGGGAAGTCGAACGAATTGCGACCGAGGTTTGCGATCTCGTTCTCGATGACGGGGCCACGACTACTTCCTGGGACCGCCTTGTGCGTTGAGCGATTCATGAAGTGTGCGAGAAATGTCCTGCACTTGAGCTGACGACTGATGAGTTCGTTGGTCTCTATGCGGGACTTGGGTGACGATCAGGCTGCGTGGTGTGCCGACGCTTGCCGGCACCATCCTTGACGCGGCGATCACGAACTTGAAATCATCAACTCAGCGGCGGTCGGCGACAACGAATCCCCTGAAGCATATCCCGCGAACACGCCTTCGATGAGTTGCTCTGCAAGATGCATCTCGATGCCCGCCGCACAGCCCTGACGATGACTCCCAGTCTGGGTAACCTGCATATGCTTCGCTCGCATCCAAGTATACCAATGTCTATTCGAGCCAGCCACGAAGATGATTGTCACAACGCACGCGCGCAATCAATCTGGCGTTATGGATATGTACACTCAAGCTTACCCCTTATGCGAGGAGGCGCAGGAGCGCACAGCTGACTTTGGTGCGGCTACCACCTTATATTCCCGTTTGATCGATGACCTGAGTCAGTTGAATTTCGCAGACGCGGATGACCGTCGGGCATTCCCTCCGACCCTACACAGCGTATTGGCAAGGCATGGGCTATTTGGGCTCACTACACCAACAGAGCACGGTGGCTTAGAGCTTCCTCTGCAAGAGGCCATCGACCTCATCTCCGCGACTGCATCCTTCGATGTCTCAGCTGCCTCTACCCTCGTGATCCATAACTTTCTGGCCCTGCCCTGCATCGAAGCGGCACCGCACATCCCTGAACAAAGGCAGGTCATGTGGGGCGCAACACGCGGCGACCTCTGCGCTTTCGCTTTAACAGAGCCTGGAGCTGGCTCTGCGCCGCGACATATAGAAGCGTCGGCCTTCATACATGAAGATCGAGTTCGCATCTCTGGCCGCAAAATCTGGATCGGCCTCGCTGACTGGGCTCGTTGGATCGTTTGTTTCGCGCGAGCCGCTGGTCCCAATGCGAAAGGACGGGTCGTTGGCATTCTAGTTGATAGGCAGGCTCCGGGCCTAAAGGTCACGCACGAGCATCGCACACTCGGTCTGCGCGGCATTATTCAAAACACCCTAGAGTTCCACGATGTCGAGCTGCCGAGCGCTTACGTGCTCTCTCGCGATCAAGATGGCTGGGGAGCGGCAGCATCCAGTATGAACCGCGGGCGCATCGGTGTGGCTGCTATGGGTCTTGGAGCCCTTGAGCGCGCTATTCAGGTCGCAGCCTCATACGCAAGCCGTCGTCGACTAGGCAAGCTGCGCATGATCGAGAACAGCTATATCGAGCAGTCATTTGGACAGATGGTGCTCCGACGGGAAGTCGTGAAGGCAATGCTGGGCGCATCCTGCCGACTTGTCTCAGCGCAGGGCGCACCGAACGTCCACCTTGCGTCAGCCACGAAGGTTTTGTCCTCGGAGTGGTGCGGCCTCGTCGCTGATCAATGCGTCCAATTGTTAGGTGGCCGCGGTTACGATGAGGGGACTCCTGTAGCTAAAATCTATCGAGACGCTCGCATTCTCCGCATCTTCGAGGGGCCGACTGAGACGCTCCTATCACATCTCGGCCGCTGCCTTCTCTCGCGAGCCACACGTGACGAAATAGCTGATCTTTTTCTATCTCTTGATGCGGCACCATTCCACGCTGCTGCAATTGAGGAACTCTCTGGACTCAATGAGACAGATGGCGCCGTACTAATCTATGCGGGTTGGCTCACCACATTAGGACTGGCGCAAGCTGTCATGTCCAATGGTTCGTTTTCGGCCTCAGATTGCCTCGCGGCTGACCTCGTCAGTTCCGAATTGAACACCCTCCGTACTCGCAAGCCGGCAAGGCTATCTTTCGAAGGCCGCATTCGCGCTAGTAGGACTTTGAATACTTTCCTTCACGACGCAGCGTCTTCCATCCGTTCACCAGTCCTTACAGACGATTACCTCCGATTGGTACAGTATGTTTGAGATCCCCATGCGAACGGTTCGAGGTGCTGGTGCGAGACGATCCGAAACTCGACAGTAACGAACTTTCGGTAACGCCGGCGTAGCAGGATTTAGCGATTTTCCTCAGCACAGCATCTCATCGACGCCAAGCCATCTTGTCGCAAGTCAGAACTCCAGTCGGGGCTTGGGACGAACGCGCTGCATGAGAAATTCAAATGCTTCGCTGATTTGCGTCGCTGAGGCGAGACGAACTGGGGCGTCGCGTCGACAACAACAATTAACACAGTTAGCGACGCGCACATCTGAATGTCAATGAACCAAGGACGCACGGCATCCGGCTTATCGGTGGTCCTATTTGTCTAGAGAGGGCCGTGGCGTCGCATCGCTCCGCGTGGGCAGTCGCGGATATTCGATCTTGGGCAGCTGCCCAGTTAGCGAATTTAAAAACGCGACAATGTCGTTTTCCTCTTTATCGCTGAGCTTCGCGCCAAGCTGGGTCTCACTCATTACGCCAACCGCTTGCTTAAGGCTCCAGGCCTGGCCCGAATGGAAGTACGGGGCCCGCAACGCGACGTTGCGCAACGGCGCGGCGCGAAAAACGTATTCGTCGCTGGCCACCTTGGTAACCGCAAAACGGCCCTTGTCGGCGGATGGAAGCAGCGTTCCGTCCGGCTTTTCAACCACGCCGAACGGGAAGTAATCCTGTCCACCGACGTTGATTCCATTGTGGCAAGACGAGCATCCTTTTTCCATGAACAGCTTTAGTCCCGCCTTCTGCTGATCATCGAGAGCATGCGCATCGCCCCTGAGGTACTGATCAAACGGGGCTGCGGGCGTAATCAGAGTCGCTTCGAAAGCCTCGATCGCCTTGGCGGAATTGTCAAAGGTGACGGGCCTCGCCTCGTTCGGGAACGCTTTCTGGAACATGATGACATAGTCGGTCATCGAATTCAACGTGCTGAGTACCCTGTCCGGCGTGGCATTCATTTCGACACTCGCCTGGATGGGGCCGGTGGCTTGCGCCTTGAGATCTGCCGCGCGCCCATCCCAGAACTGCGCCACATTGAATACTGCGTTATAGACGGTAGGTGCCCGACGGGGACCCCGCTGCCAGCCATGCCCCACCGACGTTGGACCGGCATCGACGCCGCCCGCGCCAAGGTTATGGCACGTATTGCAGCTAATGATCCCGCTTGCCGATAGCCTCGGATCGAAGAACAGTGTCTTGCCAAGTTCGACCTTTTCGCGGGTGACTGTATTGTCCTTGAGCGCAGGGACGACCGAAGGAATCGGTTTGAAAGCCTCCCTGGCAGCGCTCATCAAATCGTCAGTTGCGCCAGCTACTGAGGAGACCAGCATCCCAATGCTCAGAACGCACACTTTGTAGACCAGGGAAAACTCTCGTATCGCTGACTTCTTCATTACTTGCATTACCAATTTCTTAGATGCCGGAAACGGCCGAAAAGCAGCACGCGACCACGCTCCAGGAAAGACACAGCTCACCAGAAGGAAAACGTCGCAACAGGAGCCCTCGAACCCGCCGGCCGTCTCGGGTGCCGCCGACCAACAATGAAGAGGCGGTCAACTACAGCGGTTATGATCCAGGATCGCCGAACACGCAGCCTCATTCGCACCCCAGCACTTGCTGCCGGCGCAAAGACGTCTGCGTGAGATCTGGGTTGTCGAAGCGTTGATATTGTCAAAGCAATCCATCGGATTCTCCTCTGCCAGATCTGGGCAAATCAAGCCGGACCTGACACTAGCTGAGCCCCTCCCATGCTGTGAGCCTTAGCTGTCGACAAGCTGACGAGCCCCGGAACAATTCACAATGTAGGTCTTGCACGGCAACTCTCGTGTAACGCCGTTCGGTTTTTTTAGCGGGTCGACGGCAGAATTACGGGGCAACTGAGCGAGGGCAAAGCCGCCATTAAGAAGCTCAATCCCATGATGTCCGTCAAGGAACCGGCCTTGAAGGCGACTAGCTGAGCGGCGGCTGTCACGGTGTTCGCGCGATCGGGTGGGGCAGCTTGATGGCTGAGCAGCAACGAATGTTGAGGAACATCGCATTAAGCCGGTTTGTCAGCTAGTAGGTAAGCGGACTCCGCCCTACTAGGTGGGCACGCGCCGTTCGCGCTCAGCCCTATTTGCAGCCCTGAGCCGCTCTCCAATGTACTCAGAGATATCGCTCATCTCAGCCTGCAAGTCGGCTTCGGAAATATCCTGTTCTTTGGCAGCCTCGACAAGTCGCTGCGCGAGTTCGGCCACATCCTGCGACGCGCCGGGAGTCCGATATTGCTCGACGGCGTGAACGCTATTCTCGATCCAGAAGTCGATAAATTCGCGAGCTTTGCTCACCGTATACCCTTAAGCACCAAACCAATGGACCAGCGTTAACCCCAGTAACGGAACGGAGCAAGGCCGTCTTAGCGGCGTCGGCGTATACCAAGGTTTGGCGGAGGCGAGATTTAGGAAGTGACACTCGAACAGCGGATGGCCGATGAATGAACGTGATCAGAAACACAACAAGTGCCGCAATCGCGATAGGCAAAGGCCGAACAGAGCGATTCCTGCGCTGAACAATAAACTCGCTTATGACTCCCCTTCGCCGCGGACACACTGTGCCTTAGATGCGTGACTTCGTAGACGCCTTTATCCAGCGTCCAGGACGCGACAAGTCCACATACGAAATCGGGGGCCCACATGGCAAATGACATGCCGCGCGCTATTCCGCCGATGATCTTGGCGATGCCTTGTCCTCTAACATCTCCACGGATCCAAGTATCCCGTGGTAGGCACTTTTTCACGGTCATCTTTTTTATAATAGAGTACTTGCCACCGTCCATAACGGGTTGTCCCCCCCGCGCTTCAGCTCGATTAGATCAAGCTGATCAGAACCTCCGACATTCATAAAGTTCGACAGTGCCACCAGAGATATCGAGTTGGCGTTGAGGGAGTCGTTGGCTGAGCCAAATGGAAAGTTATCAGCACCCCTGTCCGCTCTGCTCTCGGTAAGCTGGCTGTTGGTAGGTTTCGAGTTGAACGTGGAACGCACCAATCGGTAAGCAGCCGTCCGGCTCGCTACCGAGGAAGCTCAGTCGTTCAGAGCGGCGAATGAAAGAGAGCGGCCCATGGAGCTGGACTGACGCGTCATAATTTTGACTTGCTCGGTTACGTCAGCAGGCGATCATGAGGCGGCCAAGCAACGAGCAAGGCGGGCGGATCCAACGGCGAACTTCCAAGGGGGGCGACTGAAACTGGCAGTTTTCTCGCATATTGGCCTGTGTTTATCTCGACGACGTCTAACCGAGAGCCTTCCATGTACATACCATGCCCCTTTCGAGATGACGACCTTGAGAACATTCGAGCGACAATCCGCTGCGCCCGATTGGCCAACCTGATCACGGCCGCGTCGGATGGGCCCCTTGCGACGCCACTTCCGCTCTTCCTCGATGAGAGCGAAGGCGAGCACGGCACGCTGTACGGGCACCTTGCGAAGCGCAATCCGCAATGGCGCACCGCCACGATCGGAGATGCGATGGCGATATTTACTGGCCCGGACGCTTACGTGACGCCATCCTGGTATCCCAGTAAACGACAAGCTGAGCATGTGGTGCCGACATGGAATTACATCGCGGTCCATGCCCATGGGCCGATTGAGTTCGTCGAGGATCCTGATCGCCTGCTTGAGATCGTGACGCGCCTGACGAATATCCATGAAACGTCACGTGCGACGCCTTGGGCCGTCAGCGATGCTCCCGTGGATTTTATTGCCGCCCAGTTGCGTGAAATCGTCGGCGTGCGCATCCCGATCACCAGGGTCGAAAGCATGCGCAAGATGAGCCAAAATCGCCCGATGCCTGACCGCATTGGTGTCGCCACCGGCCTAGCGGCTAGCAAACTGGCGCGAGACCAGGAAGTTGCACCTCTTATCCTAGTTCAGGCCTGAGACGATAATAAGCATGGACGTTACCAACAGCGGCGGTCGACACATGGCGATCTTACATGTGCAGTTCTCTCGGGAACAGCGGCATCAGTCTAGCCGTTGCGCCGCTCAAGACATTTTTTCCTCGTCGCATTAGGGGTTGCTGGCGCCAGAATGGATGGGCGAAAATTGAGCATTGGCTCCAGTCCTCTCAATGGAAAGTCGTTGCCCCCCGACGTTCGAAGCCCATTCGCCTCACTGGCCGGACAGATCACGGAGGGGGACTACCCCAGTATCAATCGCGCCCGAATTTCACGAACGAGTCAGTGGGCTCGCACTTACCGCACCTTTTGGACTCTTGTCGGTATTCTGACAGAGGCACAATCTCGTGTAAGGTCCAGTACAGCGCGCCCACCACGCGTTTAGACTGTCGAAAGCCCATTCGGCCTTGATGGCCGGCTGGCATGACCATTGCTTCAAGCAAATCGATCCAGAAATAGAGCCATCAAAGCAGCAATGCTCACGCTCTCCGCCTCCAACTCGCCTCAGAATCACGGAGCGCCCGTCGAGCGCACTGGCGCGCGTTGCTCCCCCGACAACTCTGTATAGGCCTTAACCCAGGACCGCGCCGGACCAACAGCCAGTCTCGAACTCGAGAATATCGCACGATTAGTTATCTAGGTTTTCCGCATGAAATCCGCCGTTGTATTCGACTGGAATGGCACGCTGCTCGATGATGCCAATGCCGTGCTGCAAACCGTTAATGCGATTTTGAGCCGCTTCGGTCGCGCAACCGTCGATATGCACAGGCTTCGAGAGGAGTTCGAACTCCCTCTTTCGGTTCTTTTCCGCAACCTAGACATGTCGGAAGATGAAATCGGAGTCGTGAATAGTAACGACAGCGCCATTTTCCACGATGCCTACGAATTTTTGGCGCGCAACGCTGCCTTACGTAAAGGCGCACGAAACGTTTTGCTCGCTCTTGATCAGAGATCAGTTCAAACCGTGATCGTTAGCAATCACATTGTTGAACCGATCCGCACACAAGTGCGAAGACTCGGAATCAAGACTCAAATTAGCGATATCTTGGCATTTGAGAGCCGCGCTACCCAGTTTAGGAGCATGAGCAAGCAAGAACGGCTGCGTTTGTATATGCAGGCCAATGATCTATCGCCAGAAAGAACCGTGATCGTAGGTGACATGCCAATTGAGACTGAGATTGCCCGCAATCTGGGTCTCATTAACGTATCAATCACGGGGGGATTTGTTTCCGAAGCGCGCCTGTGCGCCGCAGAGCCCGACTATATGATTCAAGACCATCATGAGTTATTGCCGGTTTTGCAAAAGCATTGTTTTATTCAGGTCAGTTAAGTGACCATAAGAACATAACTGAAAATTCGCCGTTCGGCGCTGCTATCCGCTTCGTCTTCACGATCCGATGATATTCGAGAAGAGGAGATCGAAAACCGAGTTCTTTTACTTGGTCAAGCCGCGGATCAAGTCCGATAGCTCGTGTTAAATATCGCGATCCGCTCAGTGCCATCTTGCGCCATATGTTCGGTCTTTCGCCTGGCATGATGCTTGCTGCAGATCATTCGTTAACAAGGGGCAGGAAACTGAAAGGCCTTGGAAAAACGGCATGAGCACAGCCGCTTTGATGAGTAACGTCATTCCTGGCAGCGATGTTGTGAAACGTGCAGCGCGCATCGGTGCCGAAGTCAAAAATATCAAGCTGTCGGGCGATCTACCGGACCACACGATCGCCGCGATTAACAGCTTGTTGCTCGAGCACAAGGTAATTTTCTTTCGCAATCAAGGACATCTCGACGACACCGAGCAGGAGCGCTTTGCCACTCGTCTCGGAAAGCTAGTGCCGCATCCGATGCTCGGTTCCACCAAGGGAACGACGGCGCTTCTCGAACTAGACTCTACTCGCGGCGGCGGTCGTGCCGATGTTTGGCATGCCGATGGGACTTTTGCCGAAGCCTATCCCAAGATTTTAGTCTTGCGAGCCGTGGTAATGCCGACGTTCGGAGGTGATACCGTGTGGTCGAACACAGCTGCCGCATACCTTGACCTGCCGCCGCCGCTACAACGGCTTGCCGATGAGCTATGGGCTGTTCACAGCAACGTTTTCGATTACGCTGGGATCGCGCGCGTCCGTGACGTCGACAAGAAACACTTTGACGATGTGTTCACCAGCAGGACCTTTGAGACTGAGCATCCCGTGGTGCGTGTCCATCCCGAAACAGGCGAGCGGACGCTAGTGCTCGGCGTCTTGGTGAAGCACTTTATTGGGGTACCAAAATACGACGGACAAAAGCTGTTCGAGCTGTTCCAGTCTCATATCACCGCGCCCGAAAACACAGTGCGGTGGAACTGGTCTGAGGGCGATATCGCGATATGGGATAACCGCGCAACACAGCATTACGCGGTCAACGATTACGGGGACCAGCATCGCGTCGTACGTCGGGCCACGATCGATGGTGACGTGCCCGTCAGCGTGGATGGCCGGAGAAGCGTAACGCGCAGGAAGTGATCAACGATCAGCGCCCTCGCATCTGAAATTGGACAAAGCCTGGCTAGCGGAGTTGTTTGGGACGGACGTGCGAACGCTAAACGATATCTCGACTGTTAGGGACAAAATAGCACCCCTAAGTTGACGTCGCTGCTATTTAGCGTCCAGCGAAAGCTTCGAGAAACTTTGAGCATCACTTGCCTTCGCCAGCGGCTGGTACGTGGACCTCACGCTTCAGTTTAGAAAACCCCCGATCCGTGGCCATAAAGCGAGCCAGCATGGGCGCGATCAGCTTCGCCGGATCGATACGCTGCCCATTTTCGCGTGCCAGGGCCTCTGCATAGGCGACGAGATCCCTATGCACTAAGGCTGGCAATTCAGTGGTGACCTTGACCGGCTTGTCGTCTGGAAGTGCTCCGATTCTAAGCTTGGGCATCCCCTATCCTCCGTACGGTGCAAGTATGAGGTCGCGATTGACGACGACGCGAATCGGGAAACCAGGTCGCACGGTCAGCGTCGGCTGGATATTGAGACTGCGCCGAACTACCTGCTGTCCAGTCTGGTTCAGTGAGTCCGAGGCGCCGTGCCGCAATGCCTGGATGATCGCGCTGTCGTTGCTGTTGGTGTCCGAGCCGGCACCTAGCTCGGTCCCGACTGCTAGAAACGTCGACAGCGCCGCAGCCTTGAAGAGCTCACCCCAGTGATTGTCTACCTGGTCTTCAAGGCCCGCATATCCAGCTGTGTCAGCGCTAGGCTGCCGCTCGAGAACGATAGAACGTCCATTTGGCATGATCAGTCGGGTCCAGACGAGCAGGACACGTGACTGGCCGAAAGTGACCTGGCTGTCGTAGATTCCGATCAGACGCGCACCTTGAGGCACTAACAAGAACCGACCGGTGGGCGTGTCGTATAAGTTTTCGGTGACCTGCGCCGTTACTTGGCCTGGAAGGTCTGATCGAATCCCGGTGATAAGGGCTCCCGGAATGACCGTCCCAGCCTGCACGATATACGGTGAAGCTGGCCTAGTGATGCGGTCAGGGCTGACCGTACGACGGTCCGCAGGGGCGTTCACGAAGGCAAGCTTGCGGTCCTGGCCGTTCTGCGCATATCCATCGTCGCCAGTGCTAGTTGCGCTCGGTGGCACGACGCGCTCGCCTCCAACAGCCGCATCGGCGGACGGACGCACTCCTCCTCCATTGGTCGAAGCGAATAGATGACTGATGCGGGCTGCCTCGGACTCTTGATCTCGGCGCTGCTGGTCCGGATCAGCGCCGATCTGGCCTTGGGCGGCAAGGATCGGTCGACCGAGGTCCCCGGGGAGTGGCGGACCAAGCTGCGGGATTGGCTGGCGCGGAACACCAGTATAGTCCTTCGGCAGCGTCGTAATGCCGTCGGCAACATTGTGGTGGTCGGTACTGTAAAGCTCATCGGCCGCTTGATTGCGGGATCGATTGCTCTGTAGCGACCACAGCACCGCTCCGCCGATGACAAGCAGGGCAACTGCGCTCCCTCCGGCCAAGACCTTCCGCGACAACCGCGTCACACGCGGGTGCTCAGCTCTCAAGCGGAAGCTTTCGGACTGCTCCCCTTGTGTCTCCGCCGGAACTGCTTGCTCCTGATCGTTAGCATTCCGAGTGTTCATGACGAGGGCCTCCCGTCGGTCCTCACAATCCTGACCTTCTGCTGATGCTCGCCGCCAAGCCGCAGTTCGGCAGCAGCAAACAGCCGATCGACGATCAATACGTTGCCGTACGCGCGATAGTTGACGAGTTCGGTCTTGCCGTCTGGACCGATGACGAAGAGCGGAGGCATCTCGCCCTGCACGATGCCTCGCGGGAATTCGACGTAGACCTTGCGGCCATCGTCATATGCGGCGACCGGCCGCCAGGGAGGACTGTCCCCTTCGATGGCATAGCGGGAGATGCGCTGCGCCGGGTCCGGAAGAACTGGTCTCAGAGGGACTGAACGGGATCGGTCCCGTGAAGTTTCTGGATAGTACCAGGCAACCGACGGCATGTATGGCCGCTCGCGGGAGCGGAGCTCGAGCAGGTAGGTGCGCCGGTCGGTATTGACCACCAGGTTGGTCTCGATCGAAGCTCGGGTGGGTTTGACCAGGACATGGACGCGTCGAGTGTCGCCGCTCCCGCTCTCGGTATCGCCCACGACCCAGCGTACGGTATCTCCGGCCGCGATCGGCCCTGATCCCGTCAACTGTTCTCCCTCCTCGAGCGCGATATCCGTGATCTGCCCCGGTGCGGCGTAAATCTGATAGAGCGCTCCGGGACTGTAGGCGTAGATCTGCGCCGCGTTGAAATACCCCCGCTTGCGCGGTTCGACCCGGGCTGCGCTGTTTGCGGTCTCAACCCGGCTCACGGGTTCAACGTCTTCCCTCCCTCCCGACTTGCCGCCGAGAGCCGGCTTCCAGAGGGGTGGAACGTGAAGTGGTCGCGGCCTGTCGTCGAGAGGCACAGGCGGCGCGGGCACCGAAGGAACTTCAGCGTCATAGCTGATCTCCGGGGGAATGTAGGTCGCGCACCCACCAAGCGCCGAGGAACCAAGCAGCAGAGCAAACAACACTGGTCGCTTCGCGGTCAAGAATTCGGGCCAAGTCGGACCGTCCCCACTGTGCGGGACGGGACGCTTCGAATAAACCTCAGACGGCGTCTTAGTCACTGACTCAACTCCTTTGACCAGTTGATGGCGCGGACGTAGACGCCAAGAGGATTCTTGCGCAGGCGTTCGGCATCTCGCGGCGTTTCGATCACGATGGTGAGAATGGCAGTCCAGCGCTCGGTCGAGCTCAAGGAGCCGTTGTCATAGGTGCGCTCGGACCACGCGACCCGAAAGCTCTCCGACGAAGCGCGAATGACGCTCGAGACGTCCACGGAGATTTGGGCCTTACCCAACTTGGCAAAGGGGTCATTGCTGCGCGCATAGTCGTTCAACGCGGCGGCGCCACGATCGGTCGTAAAATCATAGGCCCGGAGCCAGTTTTGGCGCAGAACGATGCCGTCGGCCGGTAGGCCTCTGACGTCCTCGATAAACCGCGCCAGATGGTAGGCAATCTGCGCATCAGTGGGTTGATAGTCGATATTAGCCGGCGCAACCCTTTGGGCTTGGCCGAGATGATCGACTTCGACCACCCAGGGTGTGATCGAGCCTTGGCTCGATTGCCAGACAAGACTACCAGCGAGACCGGCTGATAGCATGAGGCAACCGAACGCCATCAAGCGCCAATTCTTGGCCTGCACGCGGGCAGATCCAATGCGTTCGTCCCAAACCTGCGCCGCCTTTTGGTAAGGCGTGATCGGCTCGGGCATGCGCCCGTAGTGTACGGAAGGTCGTTTGAACATCGATAGTTGCCCCTGAGATCAAGTAATCGTTTTCGAGTTGTTCGGTGTCCGCGTTTCAGTCGGCCGCGCAGCGGCTGGCGACGGCGCAGTGGCTAAGTGTCAGCGCTCTCCTTCAGACAACTCGACGGATGAGCCGCCGCCACCGTGATCACCTGAGCGAACCGCGTGGCTGACTGCCGATGCCCCGTGCCGAATAGTCTCGGCACGCTTCATGCGCCGCGCCCAATCGGGCTGCGCGCCGGCCGAACTGCTGGCGGCCTGCTCGCTGGTTTGCCCACCTCTACCGAGCGCAGCCGCTGCACGACGCAACGGGCTAATCGCAGCGGAAGCGCCTGCCTCCGCGACGCCGACAAGGCCGCTGCGGTAGGCGGCGGATGCTCCGCTCATGGCAGCGCCGCCACTACGCGCGGCGCCCGCAATCGCGCCGCCAGCGAGACCAGCACCGCCAGCGGCAACACCTGCGCCTGCCGCAACAATGCCACCGGCAGCAAGGCCTGTTCCAACCGCGGCACCGGCACCGAGCTGAGGTCCACCCGACACCAGACCGTTCGCGATACCTGGACCGAAGATACCGAGGCCAAGCAAGGAGAGCGCTGCAAGGACCAGGGTCATCGCGTCTTCGATCGTTGGCTGAGCGCCGCCGAAGCCAGTGGTGAACTGCGAGAACAGGGTCGAGCCAATGCCGACGATGACGGCCAGGACCAGGACCTTGATCCCTGAAGAGATGACGTTACCCAACACCCGCTCTGCCGCGAAGGCAGTCTTGCCAAACAGTCCGAAGGGAATGAGCACGAAGCCGGCCAACGTCGTGAGCTTGAACTCGATCAGGGTGACAAAGAGCTGGATCGCCAGAATAAAAAAGGCGAGCAGCACCACGACCCAGGCGAACAGGAGAACGACGATCTGGACGAAATTCTCGAAGAAGCTGATGTAGCCCATCAGGTTCGAGATCGAATCGAGCAACGGTCGACCAGCATCGAGTCCGACTTGAGCGATTTTTCCAGGTCTCAGGAAATCTGATGCGGACAGGCTTGCACCCGATGCTTTCAGTCC
Source organism: Bradyrhizobium sp. USDA 4461 (assembly GCF_054055655.1). Taxonomy (NCBI): domain Bacteria; kingdom Pseudomonadati; phylum Pseudomonadota; class Alphaproteobacteria; order Hyphomicrobiales; family Nitrobacteraceae; genus Bradyrhizobium; species Bradyrhizobium sp. USDA 4461. The sequence goes on along the minus strand of NZ_JBSRXM010000001.1, from coordinate 4,473,211 downwards.
AAGACCGGCAAAGCTCTCGAAGACGATGCGCGCGAGGCTGTTCCAGTTGCCGATAAGGTAGGCGAAGATCCCCACGAAGAGCGTCTTCTTGACGAGGCGCGCGATGATGTCTTCGTCTGGCCCCCAACTCCAGAACAACGCAGCAAGCGTGATGTCGATCGCAGCAAGGGTTATTGCGAGATATCCGACATCGCCGCTGAGCAGCCCAAAACCGTTGTCGATATAACGCGTGAACGTTTCCAGGAACTGGTCGATGATCCCCGTACCAGTCATTGCCTGCTCGCCTCAGGTGTCGCCAGGTTCGGATATCCCTGCGGAATTCGGCTTTGATCCTTTGGGGCAGGCGTCGTGCTGGCCGAGTCATCGAGGCCGGGAACTACAACGCCGTCTTTCTTGCCAAGGAACCGACGCCGGTTTTCGGCCCAAATCTGCTGGCAATGGCGATAGCCTGCCATCTCCTCCGGAGTGACGCCGTGGCAGCGTGCGAGGTCAAAGCTGATTGCATCTGTTGTCTGCTCCGCCTTCGGTGCCGGCGGAGAATCGTCTCCGCCACGCAGCTGAATCGTGCAGGCAGCGACGGCCGCCAGGCCGATTGTCGTAAGCAGCGACAGCGCCTTGAATACTTTTACATCGTTCATCAGTGGAACATCTGCACATTGGAGGATTGATAGCCCTGTCCTGGCGTCAGGAAACGCCTGAGCTGCTCTCGCCCCTGATCCTGAGCCGAAGCGCGCTGAGCCGCTTCGAGGCTCTGCGCCCTGCCCTGCGCCGCCGCGGCCGCTGTGAGATCGGCAAGTTGTTGCGCTTGAAGCGCGAGGATCTGGTTGCCGGCCTGAGTCGCCTGCAAGGCGCCACTGGCACTCTGGCTCGACGTTACGAGGGCAGACGTCTGCATGCGATTGTTGTCGAGGTTGCCAACGATGCCGGCCTGGACACGAAGCGCGTCTTGCGTCGCTCCATAGGAATTCTGCCATCGCGATTGAGCGTTGGAGATCAGCAACTGGCTCGACTGGCTGCTGGTCGCTGGCGCATAGCTTGTCGAGAAGGCATGATCGATCTGCTGCACGTCGTACGCAATGCGCTGGGCCTGGGCCAGCAATTGCTGGGTGCGCTGGATCGATGATTGCAGTTGCTGCAGCGACGAATACGGCAGGCTTGCCAGATTCCTTGCCTGATTGATCAGCATCTGTGCCTCGTTCTGCAACGAGGTGATCTGATTATTAATCTGCTGGAGCTCCCGCGCGGCCGTCAGGATATTCTGGACGTAGTTGGTGGGATCGAAGACGATCAGCGCCCGTGCGGGCACCGTGACGCCAAGCAACAGCGCGAAGGCGGCCGTGGTCGCCAATAGGCCAAGAGGTCTCATAGCGATTTCTCCAGATTGACGAGATTGGGGATCAGATCTGTCGCCCAGGCGACGCCACAGTGCTGGAGCCAGGCAGGCACGAAACCGTCGGGTCCATGTTCGGCGATGAGTAGCGAGATGGCGGCCTGGTCTGTCTTGGAAGAGGCTGCGGTGAAAGCGAGCGCAATCTCACCAAGACCAAGTTCGAACATCCGGTTGCCCCGACGCGACTGGCAATAGTAGTCGCGCTTTGGCGTTGCCCGGCTCAAAAGCTCGATCTGACGGTCATTGAGGCCGAAGCGGCGGTAGATGGCAGTGATCTGCGATTCGATCGCCCGTTCGTTCGGCAGCAACAAGCGCGTTGGGCAGCTTTCGATGATCGCCGGCGCGATCGCGGAGCCATCAATGTCCGAAAGCGACTGGGTGGCGAAGATGACGGACGCGTTCTTCTTCCGAAGCGTCTTCAGCCATTCACGGAGTTGCCCCGCAAAATGCTCGTCATCGAGGGCAAGCCAACCTTCATCGACAATCAGGAGTGTCGGCCGGCCGTCGAGACGGTCCCCGATACGATGGAAGAGGTACGCCAGCACAGCCGGGGCAGCGCTCGTTCCGATCAAGCCTTCGGTCTCAAACGCCTGGACCGAAGCCTCGCCAAGGCGCTCGAACTCAGCATCAAGCAAGCGCCCGGAAGGTCCGCCCAGGCAATATGGTTGCAGGGCGCGCTTCAGGGAGTGTAATTGAAGAAGGACTGACAGGCCCGTCAGCGTCCGCTCCTCCCGCGGCGCCGAAGCGAGAGACGTCAGCGCCGACCACAGGTGATCCTTGACCTCCGGGGTGATCTCAATCTTTTCCCGTGCCAGGATCGCGCCGATCCATTCCGTCGCCCATCCGCGTTCGGAAGGATCATCAATCCACGCCAGCGGCTGCAGGGCGACGGGATTTTCGTCCCCGTCAGACGATGCACCGCCGAGATCATGCCAGTCGCCACCCATGGCGAGGGCGGCCGCACGAATTGAACCGCCAAAATCGAACGCAAAGACCTGAGAATTCGGGTAACGCCTGAACTGTAGCGCCATCAGCGCAAGGAGGACTGACTTGCCGGCACCGGTCGGCCCCACTACTAGCGTATGGCCGACGTCACCGACGTGGAGAGAGAATCGGAACGGCGTCGATCCCTCGGTCTTGCCGAACAGAAGCGGCGCCCCCTTGAAGTGCGCATCCCTCGCCTCGCCCGCCCACACGGCCGACATCGGAATCATATGGGCGAGGTTGAGGGTCGACACCGGCGGCTGCCGCACATTCGCATAGACATGCCCGGGCAGGCTGCCCGAGCCAGGCTTCAACGGCGTTGACCGTCTCGATCATGCAGGTGAAATCGCGGCCCTGAATGACCTTCTCGACCAGCCGCAGCTTTTCATCGGCGGCACCGGGATCTCTGTCCCAGACAGTGATGGTAGCCGTGACAAAGGTCTGTCCGATCTGATCGGACCCCAATTCCTGCAACGCCGCGTCGGCATCAAGCGCCTTGTTGTGGGCGTCGGTATCGAGCAGCGTCGACGCCTCGTTGGTCATGACCTCCTTGAGGATGGCGCCGATGGACTTTCGCTTGGCGAACCACTGGCGGCGGATCTTGGTCAGCAGCTTCGTGGCATCGGTCTTGTCGAGCATGATCGCGCGGGTCGACCACCGATATGAAAACGCCAGCCGATTCAGGTCATCCAGAATTCCCGGGGTCGTCGCCCCCGGAAAGCCCACGATCGTCAGAACCCGAAGATTGGCTGAGCCCAACATCGGTTCTAATCCGCCGGTCAGCGCTTGGTCGGCCAACAGCGCATCGATGTACATCGGAATTTCGGGCACCCGAACGCGGTGACGCTTGGTCGAGATCGTCGAGTGCAGGTAGGTCAGCGTGTCCTGATCATCGAGCCAGGCACATTCGGGCATGAACCCTTCGACGAGTTGAAGCACACGGCTTGTCTGGTCAATAAACCCACGAAGGACCTCGCGCGCGTCGGCTCCGACGGTGCGGTCGCGACCCTCGTAAAGCAGTTGCTCTGCCCTGGCGGCCCCTTCCTCTGGAGGCAGATAGAGGAAGGTCAGGAAGTAGCTGGACTCATAGTGCGCGCCCGCCTCCTCGAATTGAGCCCTGCGTTCCGCGTCAACCAGCGCAGACGCGACATCCGGAAAGGTGCTCGGAGGATAGGTCCCCGCAAAATGACGCTGCGCCTCAACGAATACGGCCCAGCCTGATCCCAGGCGACGCAAGGCGTTATTCAGACGACCGGCGACGCCGACAAGTTCGGCCGGCACCGCGCTGTCGAGGTCAGGCCCCCGGAACTTCGCCGTCCGTTGGAACGAGCCGTCCTTGTTCAGGATGATTCCCTCGTCGACGAGGGCCGCCCAGGGCAGGAAGTCGGCGAGACGCGCGTTGGAATGACGATATTCGGCAAGATTCATCATGACCGAGGCTCAGGTGTTGAGGTGACCGGGAATGCGCAGATGTCGGCGCACCACATCGACGAAGGCAGGATCGCGCTTGGCGGCCCAGACGGCGGCCATGTGGCCGATGAACCAGAGGACGAGGCCCGCGATCCAGAGCCGAAGTCCCAGCCCCAGGGCTGCCGCAAGCGTGCCGTTGACAATCGCGACCGACCGCGGCGCACCGCCCATCAGGATTGGTTCAGTCAGGGCGCGGTGAACGGGCACGACAAAGCCTGCCACATGATCATCCATCAGATCACCACGCCGCCGCCGAAAGAGAAGAACGACAGGAAGAAGCTCGAGGCAGCAAACGCGATCGACAGACCGAACACGATCTGGATCAGCCTGCGAAAACCACCTGACGAGTCGCCGAATGCGAGCGTGAGACCGGTCACCACGATGATGATGACAGCGATGATCTTGGCGACCGGACCTTCAACCGACTGCAAGATCTGATTGAGTGGCTGCTCCCACGGCATGTTCGAGCCAGCCGCCCATGCCGGCGCTGACGTCAAAAGTACCGCGACGAAGGCGGCCAACGATGCACCGCGAAGAAAGCGAAATTGCTGACGCATGTCAGTCTCCTGCTGATGAAAGGTTGTAGTCGCCGGCGGCGCCAAGGCTCGAAACGAAGGCGAGCTCAGCGAGGCGACGGTCAGCGCCGCGGCCCGTAAGGACGGCGACGAGGTTGATTGTCTCAGCGATCAGGGCCCGCGGAACCGTGATCACGGCTTCCTGGATAAGCTGCTCGAGCCGCCGCAGCGCACCGAGCGCGGTGCCCGCATGAATAGTGCCGATGCCACCGGGGTGACCGGTGCCCCAGGCCTTGAGCAGATCGAGTGCTTCCGCACCGCGGACCTCGCCAACCGGAATACGATCGGGACGCAGTCGCAGCGAGGACCGAACGAGATCCGATAGCGTGGCCACGCCATCTTTGGTCCGCAGCGCCACGAGATTGGGCGCATTGCATTGCAGTTCGCGCGTGTCTTCGATCAGAACGACCCGATCGGAGCTCTTTGCCACCTCGGCCAGGAGGGCATTCGTCAGCGTCGTCTTGCCGGTCGATGTCCCGCCGGCGACGAGGATGTTCTTCCGTGCGGCGACCGCGCCCCTCAGGACCTTGGCCTGCTCCGAGGTCATGGTCCCCCTGGCGACGTAGTCGTCGAGCGTAAACACGGCCACTGCGGGCTTGCGGATCGCAAAGGTCGGTGCTGCAACGACCGGAGGCAAGAGACCTTCGAAGCGCTCGCCGGTCCCAGGCAATTCGGCCGAGACCCGTGGCGAGCCGGCATGCACCTCGGCACCGACGTGATGCGCTACCAGGCGAACAATGCGCTCGCCATCCGCTGCGGACAGAGTTTCGCCCGTGTCGATCAGGCCATTCAACAACCGGTCGATCCACAACCGCCCATCCGGATTGAGCATCACCTCGATGATCGATTCGTCTTCGAGGTAGCCGGCAATCGCTGAGCCAAGCGCGCTACGCAGCATTCGCGCGCCGCGCGAGCTCGCTTCCGATTGAATGGAATGGATTACCACCGTTCGCCCCACCGAATGAGGACATCCAACGAGCGTCCTCATATGGGGATGATTAGAAAAGGCACTGATGGACTTGGCGCAACAAGCGCTTTCGGTAATCGTAGACTGGCGTAGAAAAAGGAAGACTGACGGCTGATATTGGACGGCTACTCAATCGTACCGGTTCGCGATGAGTTATTGCTCACCACTCCGCGTCGTCTGCGGGCACCAGAATGACCGAATCCTCATACAATCCAACTGACTCGAGAGCATAGGAAACATCAGCCGGCTTGAAGAAGAGGATTGAACTGATCCACGAAGCGATGGATCGGCGCCAGGGCATCGCGAACCAGACCAACGTCGCGATCTGCATTGCTACGTTGAGACCGAACGCGACTTGATAGGCTTGGACGGGTCTATGGCCATCATTCGCAGACCATTGCTCCAAGATAAGACCTGTCGCGTATTGTGCCAGAAAAGCCCAACCAAAGTGCAAAACGTTCAAGGCGGCGTTGGCACGACCGGCAAGCTCCGGCGGAAAGTAATCCGCTATCACCGCGAAGCTGACCACGGTTGCCGTTCCGACAATTGCGACAACAGACCAGGGAAAGATGGATGGCACCGGCGCTCTCAGGATCAAAGCAAACTCGGCTGCGATAAATAGTACTGCAACGATCGCCAATATTGTCTCCGCCCCGATTCCCCTTCGTTTGATGCAATGAACCGTCATTCCGAACAACCAGGCACCACCGCTAAGTACGATTGACATCATGAAAAGCTGTCTGACGAGACTTGCGCGATCAAGCCCCTCCACGTCGGTCAGCCATGGAGATGCCCACAATCCCTGCAGGGACCAGGCCGATCCAATGCAAGTCGCCGACAATGGGGCCATTCGCCAAAAGCGCCGATCGCCGAAAACGGAGCTAAGAGTGGCGTGCTTTGCTGATGGGACAATGCCTCGCTCAGGCACGACGGCATAGATGAGGATGGCCGTCGCACCGGTAGCGGCCGCTAGGACCTTAAAGAGTTGCCGCCAGCCCATCCAGGCGAGCAGGTGTTCGACGGGGACCGTAGCCGTCACTGCTCCTAGCGATCCCAGCATGACCATGTAGCCGTTCAGCAAGGCGACACGCTCCCTGGGGAACCAAAGGACGATCGACTTCAATCCTGCGGTCAGCGCCGCCGCCGCGCCAAGGCCGATCATTGCGCGCGCGATCAAAAGCGACAGGAAGCCAGTCGATATAGCGAAGAGTCCGGCGCCCGCTGCGGCAAGCAAGAGCAGAATACTCTGGACGCGACGCGGACCAAAGCGATCCAACAATATACCGATGGGGATCTGAGCGGCCGCGAATACCAGGAAATAGACTGACGTAAGTAACCCGATGTCGGCAGTTCCAAGCCCGGTGTCCGAGTTGAGATGGCTTGCGATCAGAGCGTTGATGGTTCGAAACAGATACGAGAGGTAGTACCCAGCTGCAAAAGGGAGAAAAACGCGCGCGATTTGCCATGCTGGTGAGAATTGCATGCTGGCCCCTCTTGCTGTCAGCTCGTACGAGCCGATAGCGCGACCAGCTTTTCGTCGGGTCGGCTAAATCGCTGCAGTCGCAGGCAGGCGTAGTGAAAAGAAGGATCGGCGAAATGGCAATCAGGTTTCTTCGGCCGGTTCCTGACGGCGAATATCTTCTGGAATCTCGCGCAGAAAGCTTTGCCCTTTTTGCAAACGGCGCCCGAGCGCTTCGACAAATCCTTCAAAACGCTCGCGACCCTTTGCCTGCGCGGCCGCCTGCGCGTCGTTGGGTAGCGGCGGCGTGATCGTTAACCAGAAGCGAATGAAAAGCGCCAAGCTCTCAGCCGTCAGACCGACGTCGCGCTCCAGCCTCTGCATCTGACGCGACAGCCGATCGAGGCGCCGGGCGAACGCCGCCTCCCGCCTGTCCGCTCCATCCGGTGACAGAAACGAAGCGACGGCCGCTTCCACGATCGCAGACCGGGAAAGCTTCTTGCGATCGGCAAGTTCCGAGATCTGTTTCAGCAGCTCTGGCGGGAAGTAGACGTTCATCCGGTCGCGCATGTTGCCTCAGAGCTCCATACCGTCATTCGGGTCCATAGCGGCCTGACGGGCGACACCTCGCGTCTGTTGGCGTATGAGCCGGGACTGACGGACCGCATCCTCGTCATCGTCAAGGACGATGGCGAACTCCTCTGCCGGCGTCGGTGCTGTCGTCTCCTTGGCGATCGCGACGTGATCCGGAAGTTCAGGCTCACGACGGAGCCCACTGTTCGCCGTGTCTTCCTCGGCATCCGCAGTTTTGTCAGTTGGGCGTGCCGTCGGCTTCAGAGGTCCGAGCGCCGACCATCCGTCCGTTCGCGAGGAACGGCCGGCGCTCGCTGGATCGGGCGGCGGCAGAACCCGCTCGGTGAACCGCCGATCCTCATAGTAGCGAACTTTCTTCACCCGGATCGGCGGCGTACCCGCCACCATGACGATCTCGTCCATAGGCGGAAGCTGCATGACCTCGCCAGGAGTCAAAAGCGGCCTCGCCGTCTCCTGCCGCGAGACCATCAGGTGACCCAGCCAGGGGTTCAACCTATGCCCGGCGTAGTTCTTCATCGCCCGCATCTCGGTCGCCGTTCCCAAGGCGTCCGACAGCCGCTTGGCGGTCCGCTCGTCGTTCGTCGCGAAGCTGACCCGGACGTGGCAGTTGTCGAGGATGGCATTGTTTGGCCCGTAGGCCTTCTCGATCTGATTGAGCGACTGCGCGATCAAGAAGCTCTTGATGCCGTACCCCGCCATGAAGGCGAGTGCGGACTCGAAGAAATCAAGCCGCCCAAGAGCCGGGAACTCGTCGAGCATCATCAAAACTCGATGCCGCCGGTCGCGGGCACGCAGATCCTCGGTCAGACGACGGCCAATCGGGTTCAGCACCAGGCGGATCAACGGCTTAGTGCGCGAGATATCGGAGGGCGGCACCACGAGGTAAAGCGTCGCAGGGCGGCTATCTGCGATCAGATCGGCGATCCGCCAGTCGCAGCGGCAGGTCACCTGAGCCACGACGGGATCACGGTACAGCCCAAGGAACGACATTGCGGTGGACAGGACGCCTGAACGTTCATTCTCGGACTTGTTGAGAAGTTCGCGCGCCGTCGAGGCGACCACGGGATGGGCTCCGTGCTCGCCGAGGTGCGGTGTGGTCATCATCGCCTTCAGCGTCGCCTCGATCGGCCGCTTCGGATCGGACAGGAAGCCGGCCACGCCCGCCAAGGTCTTGTCTGCCTCGGCATAGAGGACATGGAGGATGGCGCCGACGAGGAGGGAATGACTGGTCTTCTCCCAATGGTTCCGCTTGTCGAGCGAGCCTTCGGGGTCAACCAGGACGTCGGCCACGTTCTGGACGTCACGAACCTCCCATTCCCCACGCCGGACTTCGAGGAGCGGATTGTAGGCTGAGGATTTTGGGTTGGTCGGGTCGAACAAGAGGACGCGTCCATGCCGCGAGCGGAAGCCGGCGGTCAGCTGCCAGTTCTCCCCCTTGATGTCGTGAACGATGGCCGAGCCGGGCCAAGCCAGCAGGGATGGGACTACAAGACCGACACCCTTGCCGGATCGGGTAGGTGCAAAACACAATACGTGCTCCGGTCCGTCATGGCGGAGATAGTCGCGGTCGAGCTTGCCCAGCACCACACCATCCGGGCCGAGAAGTCCCGCTGCTCGGACTTCTTCCACACCAGCCCAGCGCGCCGAACCGTAGGTCGCGACATTCTTGGCTTCACGCGCGCGCCACACCGACATGCCGATCGCCGCCGCGATCGAAACGAAGGTCCCTGACGCCGCAATGAACGCCCCCTCGACAAAGACCTGCGGGGCATAGGCATCAAAGACGAACCACCACCAGAAGAAGATTGGCGGGAAATAGATCCGGAAGCCCAACAGCTCGAACCAGGGCCGCCCAAGCTCCGGTTGCCAGGCGAGCCGCCAGGCCGTCCACTCGGTTGCTCCCCAGATGGCCAGCAGGACGATCAGGCCGACGACGATCACCTGTCCCCAGAGGATTTTAGTTCCGGACATCCCGAACGCCCTTCTGCAACTTGGAGAGATTGCTAAAGGCCGAGGTCGCGCTTCCGACCGAAGCCCCATTCGATGCCACCGCCGTCCTTCATGACTCCGGTGACGTGTTGGCCGAGTTTCCTTTCGAGTTCGCGCGACCAAGGCACGAGCTGGAAACCGAGCCCATTATCGATCATGGCGAAGCGTCCCGAAGTGAGCGTCAGGCGCTGGCGATAGGTGCCCACCACATGCTCCCCGGAAGCGGCATTCACGCGAGGCAGGCCGTTGTCGGCCGAGATTCTAGCGGCCACCTCGTCCAGTTCGCGCCGGCGCAACGTGTTCAGGAGGTCGCGCTGCAGGATGATGCGTTGGCCCTGCCGCCGCGCCAGCCCCTCCTGGATCAGATGCTCGGTACGGGCTTCCATGGCTTCGCGGGTCTCGCGGCCGAAGCCGCCCGTGGCGAGTGGCATGGGGTCGCGTTCGACCAGCCGGTGGTCGAGCCAGGTGGCCCCTCTTGCAGTGACCTGCTCGGCAAGATCGAAATCGGAACGGGCTGCGAGCACCATGGTCGGCCGCGGATCGCCGGCTTGACCGAGGCGTCGGACTTCGACGATGCCGCCAGCCCTTGGCGCCTGGTCCAAAGCCTCCAGCCCTCGGAAGCGCACGTGATGGGCGCGCCCGTCCGTTCCGTCGATCAGAGCGTAGGCCTCGCCAGTCAGTTCGTCATGCAACCCGCGGTCGACCAGTCGCCCGATGATCTGGGACGTCGGCTCTCGGCCTTCGATCACGAAGTCGGCAACACCGCGCGCTTCCCCACGTTCGGTGAAGGCGCGATGCATGGTCTTGATGATGTCGCCGCGCATGCCAAGCTCGCGCAAGCTCCGCTCAGCCTCGAGCCCGACCATCCATTCCCCCGGCGCGGCCGATGCGGCAAGGCCCATCTTCTCCAGGTGCTGAAGACGACCGATCATCAGGCGCCGAATCTCGGGATCGGACTGGCCGGGGTTCTCCGGGCGAAGATCGATAGAGCTGGTCTCATCGGCCGCCAGCCGGATCTCCCGATCGAGCCGCGTCCATCGTTCCGCCGTGACTTCTCTCTCCAGTGAATTGCGGATCTCGTGCTCCGGCTTTGGACCCAATTCGATGGCGGCCAGTTCCTCGGCGCGTGAGCGCAGGCCCTGGCTGATGTAGTCGCGGGAAATCACGAGATCCGCCCCTTCCTCATCTACGCCCCGAACGAGAAGGTGGACGTGGGGGTTGTCGGTATTCCAATGATCGACAGCCACCCAGTCGAGCCGTGTGCCGAGATCGGTCTCCATCTGATGCGCGAGATCGCGGACAAAGGCCTTCAGGTCGGTCATGTCACCGGCATCCTCTGGCGAGACGATGAACCTGAAATGATGCCGGTCGTCATTGCACCGTTCTGCGAAAGCCGCGCTATCGGCGCGGTCGCTGCCGGCATCGAACATCTCGGCCCGCTCACCACTCCGGGTCACGCCGTCGCGCTTCAGATATGAGAGGTGGGCGGTCAGTGGCGCTGAACGGAACGCTCGCCCCTTATGACGAACCACGCGCGCCTTCACCACAACGCGCCGCGTCGGGCTGAACAATCTGGCGCAACTAAAGGCGAGCCGCCCGCGGCCAAAAGTCGAGCGCCCATAGGCCGCGGAACGCCCGCCCGCCAGTGTCTGACCTGAGGGGTGTCCTGCTTTCTTCGCCGCCCGCAGCACCTGATTGATGAAGCTCTTGGACTTCGGCGCGCGGGTACTGCGGATGCGCCCAGGCCGAATACGTAGATCGCTGTCGCGCACACTCATGGTAGGGCCTCCGAGCGATCCAAAGTGCACACGGTGCCGAAAACGCCTTTGATTGCATTCGTTAAAAAGCAAGGCGCGGCACGCGCCGCGACCGACCGGCACGCCAGAACCCAAGCCATGCCAATGGCTTGTGGTTCGACCGGCGAGCCCTTTTTATCTAGCAGTCCAGCTGTCGTGCTTGTGCGCCCTCCTCGTTCTTTCGCCAATTGCTCGCTGTTGCACGCCAGGGCTCGCGAACCTGCCGTTATGGTCATTGCGATCCTCCCGCCTTCGACCCAGGGACGAACACACCAACAGGCCGGGGCACCATGGGCGAGACACCTTGCACCGAGATTGCAGCCTTGGCGCCACTCGAAGGCATGAGCTCTGCCGATCGATCGCGCATTCTCGTCCGATCAAACCATGTGACGAACAAAGTTTCAGCGGTGGATGGCTGCCTGGCGGCGCTCCTCGTCGCAGGCATTTCGATGTCAAGCAGAGCTGCAAGCTTTGCCACATACGCTTGCGTCTCGGCTGGCAAAGCGCCGCTCGCAAGAAGTGCTCCATAGCGAGATGGTCCCGCGTTGTACGCCGCAAACATACCGGGCGAGCCATAGCGATCGAGCAATTCACGCAGATACGCAGCCCCAGCCAGAATGTTGTCGTGTGGATCGTAAGGATTGCTGCCTAGATTATAGCGCTTGCGAAGTTCCGCCCAGGTCGCCGGCATGATTTGCATCAGGCCAATTGCGCCCCTGGGCGATTTGGCATGCACGTCTCCCGCGCTTTCGATGCTGAGCACCGAGCGTATCCAGGCTGGCGGGATCGCAAAGCGTTGTGCGGCTTCGTCGATGAAGCCCGCGAACGAGCGGGTGCCCTGACGGATCGCTGGAACTGCGATCGGCCCGTTCTCGGCTGAAGCAGCATCGCCAGATGCGGTCAGTAGGAGCAACAGGGGCATCACACGTGCGACGGATCGAGCCAAGCAGGCCACCGCGCTCTCGCCCCTCCAGGGCAAAGCTGCTTCGTGCCAGTCGCTCGGCCGGCCTGGACCGTCCCTGCGCGCGTCGACCTTGATATCGATCGGAACGGGGGAAGGGTCCCGCAATGGACCGAACAAAGGAATGGCAAGGTGAACACGTGGAACACGCACGCTCATTCCTCCCGCGTCCAGACCGGGAACGCACGTCCGATTACGGCGGAAGCCGGGCTAAATCCAAAATATCGACCGTCCAGGGAGTCGTTGGACTGCCAGTTCATCAGAAAGAGTTCGTCCGTGCCGACGACGCGACAGCCCTGCCATTTCGGCAGCGGACGGCCGCGTCCGTCGCGATCGCGGGCCTCGCCGACTGCAATCTCATCAACCGAAATCGTGGGGCCGGATCTGCAGACCGTCTGTCCGGGCAGCGCGAGCACCCGTTTAAGCATGGGAACGCCGATGGGCAGGTAGCCGTTAAGGTCGAGGAAGGTCGCAAGCGGCTCTGGCGGCTGAACGGCGACCAGTTCGGTAACCTGCAAGCGCGTTGCCGGTCGTAAGCGATAAAGACCGATTGGCACGCTCGTCGATGCATTCCAGATGTAGAGGGGAAGCGGCTCGAGAGCGACAGTCGCGACCAGCGCAGCTGCGACCCCAAACGTCGTTGTCAACGTCATCAGGCGGCTTCTCATCGCGTCACTCTCCGGCGATGGAGCCACGCCTGGTGGCGGGCTTTCGTGTAGGGACGCGGCTTTTCATTGACGGATAGACGGTTGTGGACGTGATGCCAGTGATCTGGAGCGACGTCGGCCGGATCGATGCTGAGCGCCTCGACGGCGTCGATCATCTGCAGCACGCGTTCGACCTTCGGCCACCCGGAGAGCCGCAGCAAAATTTCTCCGCCGGGCTTCACATAGGGCACAGTCGAGCAGCGCTGTCCCGGCGCGACCGAGCGCAAGATGTCGATCCGCGAAATGATCGTACCGAAGTCGTTGGAGGTCCAACGGACAAATGCAAAGATGCTGTCTGGCGCGAATGATAGGACACGCCGATGACGATCAATCTTCCGTTCCTCGACGATACGACCGAACCGAATGCGGTTTTCGATTCGCTTCTCGAGCCACAGCAGTTCTACTTCGGTGAGATCGCTCATGCCGCCGCTCCCCGACGCTCGAACTGGGAGCCGTATGCTTTGAGCGGCGTTAAACACGCGTGACGCTTCTGAAGGTTAGCAGGACTGGCGCCGCGGCGTTGCCAATCACCTCTCCCGGAGCATTTCTGGGCAATCGGGGTACTGACTTGTGTCCCCTCGCCAGCCGCATTGCGGCGACGGCACCTCGCAATGATTCGCGAAAGCAGCGCGCGGCGCGCGCCGGCGACCGACCGTGAAAGCGAACGATGGACTACTATCCAGGTCCTGACGTGTCGCTGGAGGCGACGAACATTTGCGTGGTGGATAGTGACGGCAAGCTCGTCCTGGGCACGACGCTTGACCCGGAAGCGTTCTCGTTCAGCACATGGCTGTTCCCGGCGCTCGTCCAAAAGCGCTTCCCCGTGATTTGCATCGAGACGCGCCATGCCGAGGCGGCGGTGAACGCGACCTGCCGGAACGACGTCAAAGATATTGCGCAGATGATGCGGACCGGCTGGTTCCGTGCAATCCACGTCAGGCCGGAGAGCGCGCAAACGTTGCGGGCGCTGCGGGTCGGGCGGACGGCGCTGCTCGGCAAGCTGCTGTATATGGTGAACACGATCCGCGACTCGTTGCGCACGTCCTGGCTCAAGGTCGGCGACATATCGGCAGGCCGCCTTGAAGCTATCAAGCATTGCGCTTGTTAGCCTGACCGCCCATTCTCCAGATTCCCGCATGTGGTGGCCTTGGTGCCAACCACGGATGTCGCCGAGTTCTCCTCGACGAGCGAGCTGCCGCAAAGGAACACAAGGAGTGTAATATGCTGACGCCGACGTTGGTGATCGCGCGGTATTATCCGTACGTTCTAGAAACGAGTTGCATCGCAGGAACGCGTCGCGCGTGGGAAAGCAAGTGCAAGTGGCATCGCTCCAGGCGTGGCCTACTTGTTCAAAATGCAAGGATCCACGATTAGAAGTTGGGGTCTGAAGGTGAGTGAAGTGAGCGCGGTCGTAAAGCGCGGAGAAGCAAGCAATGAAGCTCAATGTCGGCCCTCGACAGCATGTTGGCGCCCACCGCGCTTGCCCACGAGCGAGTAAAGCCGACGGGCAAGTCCGCCGGTCAGATTGAAATGGGGTACGACCGATCGTCAGCACGAGCCCGTCATCAACCACCCCCGTATGCAACCAACCCGGCAGGATCAGCTCGAGACCAAATCGACGCTCGTTTACATTGACCGTCTCCTTCCACTCGTTGATCCAGGAGCGACGATACGGTCGCCATTCTGTCGGTTGGTGGAGCGAAGTCTGCACTGTCACAGATCGCGGTCTGTCGAGCCCGGTCTTTAGCCGGTCATATTCCCGCGCGCTGGTGTCGCGAGCCCCAAAAGTCGAAATCTCGTAACGCGTTGCAGCCATCAGGCGCGACGTTCTCAAACCGGCGACACGGGCTTCGACGATTTGGCGCACGGCCCAGATCGGAACATCTGCATCCAAAATCGACGCCATGCCGCGTTTCCGCATGGCGTCGACGTGAATTAGGATCGCGCCGGCACAGAAATCGATTGGCACGATGCGATTTGTCTTCACGCGTGAGAAGAACGGATAAGCCATGAGATCCTGCGCATCGCGCGGCGCGAGATCGTCAGGATGCGCACGAAACGGGGGAATGCGCTCGCGCTCTGAACGGCGGCGGTGCGCCGGGGATTTGCTAACGGACATTGCTTAGCGCCGCTCTTTACCTGCATAAGGAATTGGCGCGTGCCGTTTTGCGGGCAGTACCGTGCCGGCACCGGGATCGGAAGTCGATTTCTTCTTGCCCAGTTCGGCCCAGGCTCTCAGGTCAGCTACTGAGTAGACGACACGCCCACCGATCTTGTGATATTGCGGGCCGGTTCCGTACGTTCGATGTTTCTCCAAAGTGCGGCCGGACAAACTCAAAAAGCGCGCGGCTTCGGACGTTCGTAGGTAACGCTGCGTCTTATCCGCGTACGGATCGGACATTTGAAAAGCTCCGTGATCGTCTGGAGCGCGAACGAGGTTCGTCGCGCGTCGACGGCCACCATCGCGGAGTAGCAGTGCTTAGGGGGATGCCGAAGATGACGGGGTGATTTTCGATACCCTACAGAAGACCTATTCGTCCTCGCGCCCGGGCCGCAGAAGCTTGCGATAGAAGCCGCCGATCAGCGATTGCGCAGGCGAGCGCGCGGATAACGGAGCTAAGGCGCTTGCCCTGCTATTTAAACGATTGATCCAAGCTTGGGCTTCGCGCGCTCCCGTTCATCATGCGCCAGAGTAACTGGCTACATATGCCCGTTAGTCGCCTCAAACATCAACTCGGCTGCTTATGACGAGCCGACTACCGGCGGCTCCTTGGACCAGATGCGGTGCTCGACCGAAATCGACACGCAGAACCGCAGTCCAGACATTGGGCGCGACGCACCTGCCCGGCCGCATGATCGAGCCGTAGCCGAGACGCTGAAGTTGCAAGAAACAGGCGGTGCGGCTGCTGCGATCAAGATCGGCCACGCCTGTCGCGTCGCCGGAGCCGGTGAGATCGTTCGACAACAATAGGAACGATCGTTCGGCTCAGCTCCCGTATAGCGCTGGATTCAAGGAGATCATGGCTGAAAATCCGCGTCGGACATACGACGATCTACTCATTGCGCAGGAGGAGCGAGCGGGCTTAAGCCGCCTACCGTGCTCGGACAGATTGCTGAAGGGTCGGATCGAACCGGGAGCCTGCTCAAGGCGCCGCGCAGCCTGGCAATCGTAAGCCGCCTCGGGCCGGTTGCGAAGCGCCCCGCCAGATGGCGGGGCGCAGCACTCGGCTCAACTCACTCGCCGTTCTTGCGCGGCCGCGACCAGAGCAGGGTGTAGCCTTCACCGCCTTCATCGTCGAACAGGTTCGCGTAGATCGGTGCGGTGAAGGAGGGATCGTCGAGCTTGAGCGAGAGGTAATCGCGGCCCTCTTCGGAGCGCTTCGACCAGGCGGCCCCGATCTCGGCCCGGCCCACATAGATGCGGTGGCTGGGGGCGTTGTCGTTGGAGCGGTTGGTCTCGGCGACGATCCGGACGCCCTTGGCTTGCAGGCTCAGGGTGACGATCTCGCCCTGGAAATCGTTGCCGACCTTCTTGAAGGAACCGATGTTAGCCATGTCACTTCTCCTGTTGTGTTTCGAGCCCGCGACCACCGCGGCCTCGATGGCGATCTGAAGGCCGGGGACGATCGGCGACGCACCCTCTCGGGCCGGAGCGCAGCGGAGGACGCCGTTGTGGCGACTTTCTTGTCCCGCGAGGAATGGGCTTTAGCCCAGGGGAAGAAAGTCGCATCAACGGCGTTGCGGCTCAGACGATCGAGGCGAAGCCGGTCCTCGGCCAGATCAAGCCATCAAGGAGGCCACGTGCGTCCGCGTGCTGAACCGCAACCGCAAGGAGAAGACTGGCGAATCTCGGTTGGGCTGCACAAGATGTCGCAACGATCCAGCGAAGAGAAAGAAACAATCTGCCGCAAAGGGCGGTATCGTCCATAAAGAACATCGAGAACACGCCGCACGCCACCGCTACTGGTGGGCCGGGCCGAGATCGGCGCCGCCTGGTCGAAACACATCGACGAGGGCGCGATTACCTCTCGCTCCAGTCACCTTGACCCGCATTCGATATCGCGATCTACGCGAACCTGTTCGACGAGGAAGCTGACGAAGGATCACCCCCCGCGCGCGGCGGCCGCAAGAACGGTTGAGGCGTTGCTTCACCAGCCTAGCCGACTTTAACAGGCGGGCCTCCGCGAGCAAGAACAGTCAAGCGCATCCACGTCGTGCCGCCAACGCAAAACGCGCCCAGACAGGCGAAGGCCTCACGCCAAGCCAGCGACGGCACCCCGATTCGGGACAGGGCGAACACCACATTGTAGCCGGCCATGGCAGCTGGAACGGCGAATATGGTTGCGATCACGAGGCGCAGCGCCACCGATCGGGTAACAGCGAAAGCGGCCTCACCGGCGGTAAGTGTCAGCGCGCCGGCCGCACTTCCGACAAGCAGCGCGCCGATGACGCCGGCGCCTCCATGGAACGCACTCATCCCGCAAATGAGTGCGACGAAAAACGGCAAGGCATGCACTGCCAGCGCGAACATCGCCCAGCAGAATAAGCCGATGCCGAGCGCATTGAGAATAAGCCCAAGGGCGGGCATGGTGGCGGCTCCATTTGCATGGGTTTGCAAGTCGCGCCTTCCACCACCACCACAGCGCAACTTCGGATATAAAGTCTGAACGAGGCGGAGTTGCGGCGCGCACAACTCCGCCTTGATGGTTTGGAGACGAGAAGACGGCGCTCACGCGCCGCCGAACCTCCAAACGGGGATGCCGAAACGCTTCGCTTTGTCGGCAAGGTTGTCCTGGATCCCCGTACCCGGAAAGTGCATGACGCCGATCGGCAACAGTTCGAGCATGGCGTCATTGCGCTTGAAGGGTGCCGCCTTGGCGTGCTTCGTCCAGTCGGGCTTGAAAGCGATCTGGGGCACCTTGCGGGTGGTCGCCCATTTGGAGGCGATCAGTTCGGCCCCTTTGGGCGAGCCGCCATGGACCAGGACCATGTCGGGATGCTTGGCATGAACCTTGTCGAGGCGATCCCAGATGAGGCGATGGTCGTTGAAGTCGAGCCCGCCGGTGAGTGCGATCTTCACTCCCTGCGGCAACATGACCTCGGTCTCGGAACGACGCTTGGCGGCGATGAAGTCGCGGGAATCGATCATCGCTGCGGTGAGCGTGCGGTGGTTGACCAGGGAGCCCGACCGAGGACGCCAGGATGAACCGGTGTGGACTTCAAATCGTTCGATCGCCTGGTCGCGGAAGAGTTCCAAGCAATTTCGGCGCTCGATCAGCGTGACGCCCTCACCGGTCAGGCGCTCGAGCTCAACCGATCGCACCTCCGACCCGTTCTGCTCTCGCTGGCTCTTGTGCTGCGCTTGTTCATTGTCGTCGAGCTGGCGTTCGATGCGGTCGACGGCACGATGAAACAGGTTGACAGTCGACCAAAGGAGATCGTCGAGGTCCGGCTCAAGCCGCGTATCGCTCAGAGTGGCAACCAAGGCGTCAAACAGATCGACGACGGCGCCGGCGATCATCTTGCCCTCGGGAAGAGGTCTGGGATCTGGCTGGTCGTCGAAGGGACGATAGCCGAAGAGCTGCAATTCGCTCAGAACATGGTCGGTCGGAGACTGTGCCGGTTCGATGTCGTCGTGGTCGGTCATGGGAAGAGGTCCTTTGCCGGATTGGCCGCGCCCATCGCGGCCTTCGTGGCGATCACTCAGACGGCGGGCGGAACGGGCCGGCACCCGTAAGCGGCTCGTCCGCCGAAGCCCGGCAGGGCGTAGGCGGAAGCGGAGGGCCGAAGCGGCAGCGGAGGATGGCGGAGGCCGGCTATTTTGCTTCGCGATGCAAAGCGCGCGGATCGGATCACTGGCGTGCCTCCCATCGCCTGCGCGCGGCGGAAAATAGCCGGACGCAGCCATTGCCGGCCCGGACCGCTTGCCGTCCGATCGCCCTCTAGAAGGCCGTGGTCGCGTGCTCTTCCGGTATCGGCCTAGTCTACGACCGAGCCATCGCGATCATCGAAGGATAGCGGCTTATTCAGCGGCCGGCGTGGGCGAATGGAGGAAGCGGTCGACGTCTTCTGGTACGAGTTGAAGCCGCAACGCTGCTTGGAGGGCCTCGCGGCCGAAGATGTGCAGATCTTCGTTGAAGTCGCCCAGCCGAGGCGACAATGCAATCGCTTCAACGCCGGCATCTGCCGCGCGCTGGGTGAGGATAGCCTGTACGGCATCTCCGGCGGCATCGGCGTCGCGGGCGATGTAGAGGCGACGCAGCCCAGACGGCAGCAACATGGCCGACAGGTGATTGGCCGACAACGCGGCGGTCATCGGCAAGGTCGGCAGTACGTAACGCAGCGACAGCATGGTCTCGATGCCCTCGCCGGCAGCGAGCACGTCGTCCACCCGGCCGAAACGCACGGCATTGCCGAGCAGGTCGCCCATGGCCCGTCGCGGTGTGTCGATCGGAGCCTTGCCGAGCCGGACGCGATCGAAGCCGTCCGGATCGAGCCAGGTGCGATGCACGCCGGAGATCCGCCCGTCGAGATCCGTGACGCAGGCTATCATCGCTGGCCATATTTCGGTCGGCAAATGGTCGTCCGGTCGATAATAACAGCGTGGGTGGAAGCGCAAACTGCCGCCATGGTGGATGCGGGCTATTCCGCGACGCTGCAAATAAGCTTCGACCATCGTACCGTCGATCGGGCTGGACATGGCAAAGAGGCGACGGGCGGCTTCCTGCGATCCGGCCGGCACTGCTGGATCCACGAGTTCCGGGGCAGGTTGTCGCTCGGAACGAGGTAGCATCAGAAAGCGTCTCGCCTCCTCGGCGACTTCGCGAAAGTCTCGCAAGGCCAGACTTTCGCGGATGATGTCGAGGAGGTCACCATGTTCTCCGGTCGCGGCATCGGTCCACTTACCGGCGGGACCTTTCGGCGACTGCTGCAGCCGTACGAACAACGAACGCCCCGGCGCGTTGTGGACGTCGCCGACCACCCAATACCGTCCCACCCGCTTGCCATTGGAGAGATAGTGCCTGCATACCGCCTCGGCCTCTCGCGCGAGGCGGCGTGCCAATTCGGAAGGCTCGCGCGGCATCACGCGGCCTCCCGCCCACCAATGCGCGCAACCGGATAGCCGTCGAGGACCTTCGACAGGATCTCGACACCGCTTGCGTCCGCGGGCACGAACATCCGCAGCTTCCAGGAGATGATCTCGCCAAAGAGCCCATAAGCCCGCAGACGATCGCGCATGGTGTCGTTGAATCCCGACAGCTCGATGCGGGCCGCGCCCATCACCCGAACACGGCGAAGCTGGAGCCCGTCCGCGAGATCGAGGACGATCTGTCCCTCCATCAGCGCGACAAAGGCGGCGTCCGGCGCCATCGAGGGCGCATCGGCGGCAAGGACGTTCGCGACCCAGGCGGCGGAGACCTTGCGGCCGATGATGCGTTCGCCCGCATCGGTCTGGAGACGGTAGACGCGGGTCGATTCGTTCGGCAGCCGCTTCCATATGGGTAGCAGCAAGCCCGCCACGATGTGGATCGTACTTTCCGTGAACACCGGTACCTCGGCGAGTTCCGCCAGCCAGGCGGCGGCAAAGCGTTCGCGATCCGCTTCGGCCCAATGGCTTTCCGCCATCATGTCGAGGGCGAGGCTGTGCTGCTCCATCGGCCGTACCAGGCGGATGCGCCGCTCGATCTCGCCATCGTCGAGCATGAGACTCGGGGCGGGAAGCTGCACGGCAGCACGGCCCGAGCGCTCATTGAGCAACAGGATCGCGTGATGGTCGGAACGGCGAGCCAGGGCGTCATCGAGACTGATGGGATGATTGCGCTGGCGCTGGACGATGGTGAGCAGCCGGGTCTCGGCACCAGTGCCGGGGTGGGCGTAGATCGTCCGCCGGTCGGTGACGACAAAGCTCTCGGCGCGGAGCGTTTCCAGTCCAATGTCGTAGGTGCCGGAGCTAACCGCGCCCTCGATCCGAGCAGTCAAAAGCTGATCGAAGGCGGTGAACAGAATGTTCTGCAGGTCGATGGTGAGCGCCAGCAAACGATTGAGGAACGTCGTGATCGGGGGCAGGTCGTCCCTCAGCCCATTGGCATCAGTCAGCTTCAGGCCGGTCGCATCCTCAAATCTCGCGAGCGAGCAGCCGTCGACCTTGCCCCGCACGAGCAGGACATAGAGTTGACGCAAGGCATCACGCCCGTACTGGCTTTCGAGATTATCCTCTGGCCGGAACAGGCCCTGCCCTCCGGTCTGGCGCTGACCGCGCGTGATGGCGCCCAGTGTGTCGAGCCGACGGGCAATGGTGCTGAGAAAGCGTTTTTCGGCCTTCACGTCGGTCGCGATGGGACGGAACAGCGGCGGCTGCGCCTGATTGGTACGGTTGGTCCGGCCAAGCCCCTGGATCGCGGCGTCGGCCTTCCAGCCGGGCTCGAGCAGGTAATGGACCCGCAACCGTCGATTCCGGGCTGACAGTTCGGCGTGGTAGCTCCTTCCCGTGCCACCCGCGTCGGAGAACACGAGGATACGCTTGACGTCATCCATGAAGGCCGAGGTCTCGGCGAGGTTGGCCGAGCCGGCTCGGTTTTCCACCACTAGCCTGTCCCCCTTGCGAACGATGCGGCGCGAGCGACCGGTCACTTCCGCGACCATGTCCGTGCCAAAGCGCTGGATGACCTGATCCAATGCGCCGGGTACCGGCCGTAGCGATGCGAGCTTTTCGATCAAGCGATCACGGCGGGAGACCGCATCCCTGCTCTCAACCGGTTGACCATCGCGATAGACAGGCCGCGAGCAAAGATTGCCCTCCGAGTCGGTGAATGGCTCGTAAAGCTGAACCGGGAAGGAATGGGCGAGATAGTCGAGCACATATTCGCGAGGCGTGATGTCGACCTGGACATCGCCCCACTCCTCGGTCGGAATCTCGGCGAGGCGACGCTCCATCAGCGCTTCGCCCGTTGACACGATCTGGATCACGGCGGCATGGCCCGCGTCGAGATCGCGCTCGATCGATCGGATCAGCGAAGGGGTCTTCATCGAGGTCAACAGATGCCCGAAGAAGCGCTGCTTGGCGCTTTCGAAGGCGGATCGCGCCGCCGATTTGGCCTGCCCGTTCAGTGTTCCGGTTTCGCCGGTGATGTTGGCGGCCCGCATCGCCGCGTCGAGATTGTTATGAATGACGCTGAACGCGGCAGCATAGGCATCGTAGATGCGAACCTGCTCCGGCGTCAGCGTGTGCTCGACCAGCTCGTACTCGACGCCCTGATAGGACAGCGAGCGGGCGGCGTAGAGACCGAGCGCTTTAAGGTCACGCGCCAGCACCTCCATCGCCGCCACCCCACCCTCCTCGATCGCCTCGACGAACTCGGCGCGGGTGCCGAACGGGAAGTCGGCGCCGCCCCAAAGGCCGAGGCGTTGGGCATAAGCAAGGTTGTGCACCGTGGTGGCGCCCGTCGCCGACACATAGACCACGCGAGCATTCGGCAAGGCGTGCTGGAGCCTCAGCCCGGCGCGCCCCTGCTGAGAGGCCGCCTGGTCGCCGCGCTCGCCTTTGCCCCCGACCGCATTCTGCATGGCGTGGCTCTCGTCGAAGACGATCACTCCGTCGAAGTCGGAGCCCAACCATTCGACGATCTGCCTGACCCGCGAAAGCTTTTCGCCACGCTCGTCGGTGCGTAGCGTGGCATAGGTGGTAAATAGGATGCCCTCCGAAAGCCGGATCGCCGTGCCCTGGCGAAACCGCGACAGGGGCGTAACCAGCAGGCGCTCCATGCCGAGCGCTGACCAGTCGCGCTGCGCATCCTCGATCAGCTTGTCGGATTTGCTGATCCACACCGCACGGCGACGGCCCTTGAGCCAATTGTCGAGCAGGATCCCGGCGACCTGTCGTCCCTTGCCCGCACCGGTGCCATCGCCCAAGAACCAGCCGCGACGGAAGCGGACGGCGTTCTGAGCGCCCTCGCAGGCGGCGGCCACGACGTCAAATGTCGCGTCGACCGTCCAGAAGCCTGCCAGCAACTCGGTATGTGCTTCGCCAGCATAAATGACGCTCTCGAGCTGGGCGTCCGACAGAAGTCCATCTGTCACCACACGCGACGGCAGGTGCGGACGATAGGTCGGCTTCGGTGGCGCGACGGACGCCATCGCCGCGGACTGCACGAGTTCGGTCGGATGCGGGCACGATCCGGGAATCAGGATCGACTGCAACCCGTATGTCTCATAAAGGGCATCGGTCAGCCGGGCTTCTTCCGGCGGCGACCACTCGACTGTCCCGTAGTCGAGCTCCAGGCCTTCTGGCGCCGCGCTTCCCGAGGTGGACGGTGAATATAGTGCAGCGGCGGTGCTCGATTTCGACTTGGCGGGATGACAACGGCCAAGGTCGATCGCTACCGACGTCGCGATGGGCAGCCTCGGAGGCACATGCTGGGTCACCCAGTCAAGCAAGGTCCCGACATGGCTCGCCATGCCCAAGGAAGCTGGAAAGACCTTCGGATCAGCCGCCGGCAGCTTGTCGATCACAAGCAGCCTTGTGTCCGTTTGTGTTCCGTGCCTGGCGTACACGGCGCCGTCAATGGCGGCAGAAAACGCCACCCGACCGCGTTGCTGGAGGCGAACAAAGGCTTCCGTCCATGCCGGATTCTCCGGCGCGAGGCTCGCGCCAATGATCGCGACAAGACGCCCGCCGTCGCAAAGGCGTGCCAAGGCCGAGGTGATGTGCCGGAGGGCCGCATCTGGCATTGGTCGTTCGACATTCGCCACCGCCGAGAACGGCGGGTTCATCAAGACGACGCTCGGGGCGACGCTCGCATCGAGATGGTCATCGATTTGGGCGGCGTCGAAGCGAGTGACTTTAAGGTTGGCGAACAGATGATCGAGCAATGTGGCGCGCGCCTCGGCCAACTCGTTCAACACCAAGGCGCCGCCCGAAAGCTCGGCAAAGATAGCGAGCAAGCCCGTCCCCGCGGAGGGCTCGAGAACGCGATCGGCGGGCGTCACGCCCGCCGCCGTAGATGCAACAAAGCCGAGCGAAATCGGCGTCGAGAATTGTTGGAGTGCCTGGCTATGCTCGGAACGCCGCGTGTGGGTCGGCAGATAGCTCGCGATCCTCGCGAGCATCGGCAGCATGGCGGCCGTCGAGCCGGCCCTGGCGCGCATGGCCGGGCCGAACTTGCGCAGGAACAGAACGGTCGCCGCCTCGCAGGCGTCATAGGCGGTCTTCCAGTTCCAGGCGCCGGCCGCGTCCGAGCCGGCGAACGCCGCCTCCATGGCGCTGCGCAGGACGGCGGCATCGATGCGACGGCCGCGTTCGAGCTCGGACAGGAGATTCTGTGCGGCGCGAAGGGCAGCGGAGGTGAGACTTGCAGCGGCACGCATCGAGAGCGGCGCGGCGGCGACGCCGCCGGCGAGAGATTCGGTCATGTCAGTGTCTTTCGGAGAGCGGGAATGGGGCGAGCCGGCTGGCGCTCTCTCTGGACCGTGCCGGCTCAAACCCATCCGGCCGCTCTCTGCCTCTCATGACCCGGCCGCCCCTCACGGTTCGCCCACAACCCTCGGCCGGGCGAACAAGGCGAATGCACCGCCGGCACGGCGTGGGCTGACCCGCCGGCCTCACGGCGTGACCTGAGCGATGAACTCCTCGAGGAGATCGTTGGTGGACTTGCCGAGGATTTGATTGGCCGAGATCACAACGAGCGCGCCGCCAAAACCATCGGCGCGCATACGCTAACAGGCAAAGGAGAAAACGGCCGATACATGCTCCAGCGTCAGCGAGCGCCACACAATGTCCTGAGCGATGAATTCCCGCGCATTGGAAAGCCGAAAGCCCGGCACGAAGCCGGTCGCGGTGTGAGAATTGCGATGGAAGGCGTGCGGGACGGCCGGAGCCGTCCCGCGATAGGCTTCATTCGGCGGCATCGAGCTGTGGTTCGGCGTCGTCGTCGCCGCCGTCCTCCTGCCCTTGGTTGGCGAGGAATTCAGGGAGCGGGCCAGCCTCCGCCTCCTGTTTCGTTGGCGCGGCGGTGGCGTCGACAAGACGCAGCAACTCCGGCAACCAGCCCGAACCATCGAGAAGACGCTCGGCCTCCTTGGCCATGTCGACCTTCTTCAGGTGATCGATCAATTGCGCGGACGATTCACCTCGTGCCTCCCGCACCGCCTCCAGAATACGAGGCTTGGTGACGCGGCCGAGATAATTATCGACGGTCGGTCTCCAGCCGGATTGAACCATGTCGAGGCCGACGGCGCGTGCCAGCACATCGGCCTGGCGGAGCCGAGAGCTGACGCCGCCGGCTAAGACACGGCCCTGATTGTAACGGCTGGCCGGCTCATGGACGGCGTTGACCGCAAATGACGCACAGTGAGCGAACAGGGACGCCTGTGCGGCACCGTCAAGGACCGTGAGCGCATCCCACAGGTCGTTCTCGCTCTTGGGCAGTTGCGCCCTCCAGGACTCGTGCCGGGCCTCAACGGCCTTGGCAGACGCGCTTTCCCTGAGCCCGGGGGCTTGAGCGGGAAAGGTCGGCGTGCGCAGTCCGATCTCCAGACACGTGCCGGACGATCCGTGTCGGTAAAAGGCCGTCAGCACGAAATTGTGCAGCACCGCCTGGAACGCGATTGCCGGATTTTCTGCCAGCGCATCGCGCAATGCCAGCGTGCGATGGGCCGTCAGTTCGGTGATGAGCCGATCCGGCAGTGGCCGTGCCACATCCTCATCGCCCTCCTCCGACTCGCTCGATGCACCGGCGAGCGAAATCGTCGTAGGCTGGACGAAAGCGCCGGGCTCCTGCCCTTGGGTCAAGGATGCATCGATGCCTCGCTCGCCATCGTCGGCCACAGACACCTCGTCCTCCGGCCGGACATAGCCCCGATCGATGGAAAGTCGCCCTTCGCCATCGATGCTGACGAAGACGCCGGCCCTGGCTATCTGGTCCGGCTCGAAGACGCCCGGCCGGTCGTTGAACGCTTCGAGCGCCTGCTCGAGTTCGCCGAGCCGCGCGTCGACCTCGTCGGGCAGCTCGTCAGCGCCTTCAAATCTCGTCTGAAGCGCGTCGTATTCCGCCTGGAGAGCATCGAAGCGCGCCTGCTGCTCGGCGGTGAGAGCCGCCGGATCTGCGTCGAGCCGACGGAGGCCGTGGTCGTGGCCATAGGGAAAGCTGGCGGCGGTGACCTCGATCCACTTCCAGCCTTCGGCGGCGATCGTCTCGGCTTCTGTCCGCAGCTTCTCAGCCACGAGACGCTCCAGCAAAGCAACGTCCTCGAGCCAGCCGCCGCCATCTTCTTCGAACAGATCACGCAGCACCTTGCCGCCGGCCGCTTCATAGGCCGCGAGGCCGACAAATCGGACGCGCTTGTCGGATCCCCGCACCGCGCGCTCGGTCAGAAGACGCCTGATCTGATATGGCTCGTCGTAGCCCGACTTGCTGACGTTCTCCCAGACCTGTTCCTGTCGGTCGTGGTCGTCGGTAACGGAGAACGCCATCAGCTGTTCGAGCGACATACCCTCGTCGGCGTAAACGTCGAGCAGCTTCGGGCAAACCGCCGCAAGCCGCAGCCGCTGCTTCACCACGTTGACCGATACGAAGAAGATGGCGGCGATATCCTCCTCGGACCGCCCTTGCTCGCGCAGGGTGTGGAATGCCCGGAACTGGTCGAGGGGATGAAGCGCGACGCGGTGCACGTTCTCGGCGAGCGAGTCCTCTTCCGCGCTGATCTCGCTACCCATCTCACTGACGATGCAGGGCACCGGCGCGGTTTTCGCCAGACGCTTCTGCGTTACCAAAAGCTCGAGCGCGCGATAACGGCGGCCGCCGGCCGGCACCTCGAACATGCCGGTTTCCTGGCCTTCGCCGTCGAGCACTGGCCTGACGTTGAGACTTTGCAGCAGGGAGCGCCGAGCGATGTCCTCGGCAAGATCCTCGATCGAGATGCCGGCCTTGAGGCGCCGTACATTGTTCTGACTCAAGACGAGTTTGCTGAAGGGAATGTCGCGCGACGGCGACAGCTTGATCTTCTGAACGGCCTTTGCCATGTCAGTTTCTCCGGAACGGGCGGCCGGGAGCCTCTCTCTCGGCCTCCAACCCGTTCGCGAACAGGCCTGCCCTCCTCTCGCTCTCGCTTTTCCAACGAACGATGGCGATGATTGGCGGCCGCCGCGCTGTCGGAAAACCGGGTCGCGCCCTCGGATCTTCGTGGGTCTCGATCCCGGATGCCATCGCCGACCGGCGGGACCATCACCCAGTTTGGGCTGAGACGTGCTCGACCGCGCTACCGCCCAAGCTCCGCCGCGGATCGTCGCCCGCGACGGACATGACCGTTTCCGCGAGAGGGCAGCGCGCGAACTCGCGAACCGACAAAGCGCAGACGGGCCGAGCCGGAAAGCGCAATCTCCGGCTCGGCCGAAGTTAC
This sequence comes from Bradyrhizobium sp. USDA 4461, assembly GCF_054055655.1. NCBI lineage: Bacteria > Pseudomonadati > Pseudomonadota > Alphaproteobacteria > Hyphomicrobiales > Nitrobacteraceae > Bradyrhizobium > Bradyrhizobium sp. USDA 4461. The sequence continues at coordinate 4,445,925 of NZ_JBSRXM010000001.1, read as the reverse complement.
GCCACGCGGTCAAGCAACTTCTTGGCCTTGGCCTCCATGTCCAGGCGGACATCCTGATGCGGCTTGTCGCGCGCGAGCGCGGTGATGCCCTGCACGAAATCGAAGATGCTTTCAGGTGGGCGGCCTTCCTCGACCAGCACCGCGTCGATCACCTTGCCTGCCTCGGCCTTGGAGAAGCCGCGGCGGCGCAGAAACTCGGTGCGATCCTCGTCGTTGCGTGCCACGATCCGCTCGCGGGCGGCCTTGATGCCGTTGACGAACGGCATGGGTGAGGAGTTGACGAAGCTTAGCAGTGCGGGGGCTGCCTCGTGAGCAAAACGGGAGGCTGCGTATTTGGAATGACGAATGGTCATCTCCTCGAAATCTTCCACGCCCCACAGATTGCGATTTTGACAAACCGCACGAAGATAGAAGCTCGCCATGCCGAGCGTCTTCGCGCCGACTTCCGAGTTCCAGCAATAGAAGCCCCGGAAATAGAGGTCGGGCGAGCCGTCCTTGAGACGACCGGCTTCGATCGGGTTCAGATCATCGACCAGAAACAGGAAAACGTCCCTGTCGGATGCATAGAGGGTCGTCGTGTCCTTGGAAATGTCGACGCGGGGATTGTAGATGCCACTTGACCAGTCGAGCACACCAGGGACCTTCCACCGCGTATCGCCTGTGCCATTGCCAGCGATGCGCTGTACGGCCTCAACCAGCTCGTGGTCGTAGATCCGGCCATAGTCGGGACCGGTGACGGCACGAAGCTCAATCCGGTTATCCTCGGTCTCGAGCGTTTTGATCTGCTCGACCCGATTGGCGGTCAGGCCATATTGCAGGTTGATGGCTGCGAGGGCCGCGGGGAGCTGGCGCAGGTAGGCGGCCGGAGCGCCAACCTGGCTTGCAAGCTGGCCGAAGCTCCAGTGGGTCGGCGCGACTGGCCTGTCCGAGCCGGGCAGCATCAGGGCCAGGCGCTCGGGATCGGCCGGACTTGCCTCGACATGGATGAGCGCGCTATCGACCACGCGCGTGCGGCTGCGGTCCGCGCGATCGCGCACCGTACGGGCCAGGTCGTCGAGCGACAGATAACGTTCATCGGCCGGACGACAGAACCACTCCGAGGACACCCGGCCAACCCGCTCGCCGCGGCTAACATCCACTCTGTAACCGCAGCTGGCGTTGCGGCTGGCATCAACTATCTGCGTATTCATGGGAGCAATCTCCATGACGGGCGCCGGAAGACTCTCCTCCGACCCTCAACCCGTCATGGCCAAGGCCGCTCCACTCTGCCTCTCCTGTATCGTCAGTCGCCAACGCCCGCGGCCAAGACCTCCAACCAAGACCCACGGCATCCAGCCCCGCCGCAGCTTCCCGTCAGGGATGGAAGCCCGAAGGGTGAAAACCCGGCGCACGGCGGGGTTTCAGCGCCAGCCGACAGCCCGGTCCCGCAGGGAGACGGCAATAAACTCAGCAAACGCTTGCAAAGACATCTAACCGGAATCGAAGGCAGCTTGATAAAGCTGCTCGATCTTCGTGACTTCGTCTGGTGTCAACTCGGAGAATTCGTTGTCACGGGCGCGCTTTGACAGTCGCCCGTCATTCTGTTGCAAGAATCCAAGGAGGCTGTTGAGGGTCCGCTCCGGCATGTCGATCATGTTTTCGATGCCCGAGCGGAATCTATCGAAGCTCCGCAAGAAGCGGGTTTCGTTGGGAAGATCCTGTTCGATGGTCCTCTGGACGCATGCGTAGAGAAATTCCGCGTGCAGCGTTGCGTCGAAGAAGCGATAGAAGTCGGCCGTATCGTTCAAGACCTTGACGTTGCCCTGTGGGGTCTGCTCCCATTCGATGCATGGAAGCAATCTACTCGAATAGCTTTCCAGCACCTCCTTGTATTCGCCGATCTTGTCGAGAATGGCTGCTGAAACAGGAAAGTGGATCCCGGCAGGATTGAATCCGCGCCGTGCCAGAACATGGTGCATCAGGTATCGGTGCATGCGGCCATTGCCGTCCTCGAACGGGTGGATATACACGAACCCGAAAGCCAGCACGGCGGCAGCGACGACGGGATCAAGCTCGTTTTCCGCCGCCTGATCGAACGCGATCAATCCGCGCGTGAGGGAGGCGATATCCTCGTGACGCGCGCTGATATGGTCCGGAATAGGTCTTTGGGTGTCGCGGTCATACTCGCCGACGAAGCCGCCTTCGCTACGGAAACCGAGCCTTACGAAGCGCTCGTCACCGATGACGATCCGCTGCAGGCGCAGCAACTCCGCCTCATCGAGCGGTGCCCGTCCTGCTTCGCCGATGACCTTGCCCCAGCGCTGGATGCGATCCTGCGGCGGTCTCTCGCCTTCGATGACGTAGCTCGACTTCGAATCCTTGAAGAGAAGCAAGGCGGCGGCTCGCGCGAGCAGATCTTTCGGGACCTGGCTCACCACGACGCGGGCGCGCTCCTTGAGGTCCTGTGCAACAAATTCCGTCAGCGCTCTCGTCTTGAACACGAGCGGACAGAAGTCGGGTGTGCCCGGCAGATTGTTGCGGACGCGATGCCGTATCGAATTCTGCCCGGAGTTCGCAAACTGCAGTTCGGTATCGACGGCATCGACATAGGAGACCTTGTGCGCCGCGGGCAGATTGAGCTCGCGTCCCAACAGCCATTCATAGAGAAACCAGATGCGGCGCGTGTAGAGGCCGGTCGGCGTCTGCTTCACAAGCTCCGCAATCTCGTCGTCGGTCACGGCGAGAAAAAGCCGCTTCAAGATGGCGAGGTCGAGCCCTTCGTACTTGAGCGCGAAAGTCAGATGTCCCTCAAACGTCGCGGCAGGCGCATGACGCGGCGTGTAGATGCGCCATCCCCCCTGCTCAAGGATGCGGTGCTTTGTTCCGATGGCGGAGAGCACGCGCGGGACTGGGACGGACAGCTGGTAGGCGTCAATCAGCGCTGCGTAGCCGGCGGGGATTGCGGCCTCTGGCAGCCTCCGATCATGAAAAATGCTCACGGGACCTGAAAAACTTGGTTGCATTGGCTCGATCCGTGAAAAACGTTCTCGATCGTGAATTTCGTTCATAACCTTTGGGCCGAATCAAGATCCCACCCCGCGAAAAATCTTCTCATAAGGTATATCTCGTGAAAAATCTTCACAATCCACATTCACTGCGCCGGGAGCAGGGACAGGGAGCTGGGAGGCGCCATGTAGGGGCGCGAGCAAAATGTAATCTTCGTGCTAACCCCTCACAGTCCCCCCGCCGCCGTTCGACGGGCCATGTGCAAGCTCGGCGCCGACATCCATGACGCCCGCCGGCGTCGGCGGCTGCCGATGGCAGTCGTGGCCGAGCGCGCCTTCACATCCCGCTCGACCCTGCAAAGAGTCGAAGCCGGCGTTACCAGCGTCAGCATTGGCATCTATGCCGGCGTCCTTCAGGCGCTCGGTCTGCTCGACGGTCTGAGCCAGATCGCAGACATCAGCAATGATCGCGTCGGACAGGCACTGGCCAGCGCCGAACTGCCCAAGCATGTCCATCTCAAACGCAAGCCCGGAGCTTCACGTGATGGCTGATTTCGAGGTGCATATCGATCTGAGCGGCCGCACGCGTCCTATCGGACTGGCGAGGAGCAATCGCGTTCGCGGCGCGAAGATCATTCTCTTCGAATATGGCGTCATCATACGCGCCCTGTTCCTTCATCGCCGGCCTCCGCCGCCGACGAGCCTTATCGGATGCACGGCACTCATACGCGCCCGAAACCTGCGCTCGCCCGGACGCGAATGCGTCGCGCCAGATCGCGCCGTGCATGCGAGTGGCCCATTCAGGGCCGAACGGATTCGTGCTGGCTCGTGCATAAAAAAGAACCCCGCCCGAGACCGGGCGGGGCTCTGAAGGGATCCGCTTCTCACTCGCCGTTCTTGCGCGGCCGCGACCAGAGCAGGGTGTAGCCTTCACCGCCTTCGTCGTCGAACAGGTTCGCGTAGATCGGTGCGTTGAAGGAGGGATCGTCGAGCTTGAGCGAGAGGTAATCGCGGCCCTCTTCGGAGCGCTTCGACCAGGCGGCCCCGATCTCGGCCCGGCCCACGTAGATGCGGTGGCTCGGGGCGTTGTCGTTGGAGCGGTTGGTCTCGGCGACGATCCGGACGCCCTTGGCTTGCAGGCTCAGGGTGACGATCTCGCCCTGGAAATCGTTGCCGACCTTCTTGAAGGAACCGATGTTAGCCATGTCACTTCTCCTGTTGTGTTTCGAGCCCGCGACCACCGCGGCCTCGATGGCGATCTGAAGGCCGAGGACGATCGGCGACGCACCCGCTCGGGCCGGAGCGCAGCGGAGGACGCCGTTGTGGCGACTTTCTTGTCTCGCGAGGAATGGGCTTTAGCCCAGGGGAAGAAAGTCGCATCAACGGCGTTGCGGCTCAGACGATCGAGGCGAAGCCGGTCTTCGGCCAGATCAAGCCATCAAGGAGGCCACGTGCGTCCGCGTGCCGAACCGCAATCGCAAGGAGAAGACTGGCGAATCTCGGTTGAGCTGCACAAGATGTCGCAACGATACAGCGAAGAGAAAGAAACAATCCGCCGCAAAGGGCGGAATCGTCCATCAAAGAACGATCGAGAGCGCGCCACACGCTATCGCTACTGGTGGGCCGGGCCGAGATCGACGCCGCCTGGTCGAAACACACCGAGGAGGGCCGCGATTACCTCTCGCTCCAGTCGCCTTGACCCGCGTTCAATATCGCGATCTACGCGAACCTGTTCGACGAGGAAGCTGACGAAGGATCGTCTCTCGTGCGCCGCGGCCGCAAGAACGGTTGAGGCGGTTGTTTCACCAGCCTAGCCTACTCTAATAGGCGGGCCTCCGCGAGCAAGAACAGTCGAGCGCACTTTCATTGACGTCCCTTACTCGATGGTGGGGATCGTAAAAGGAACGCAGGGATGCGCGTGCGGATACGCGAACGCCGGCGACCTCGACTTCGAACCTGGCGTTCTCGCGAAAGGAGGCGTCAACCGTACCGTCTGGATTATTTATATACCCAAGCCCCGAGCAGGTTCCGATTGTGTGTCCGAACATGCCGGACGTGACGCGGCCGAATAGCTGACCATCACACCAAATCGGCTCGTTGTGATACATCAACATGGCAGGGTGCTCAGCGCGACATGGACCATTCTCCGCTTTGGTCCCGCCTTCTTCTGACGCTCCAACGCATCTCGCCCAATGAATTCGTCTGGTTTTGACCACGCCACGGCAAAGCCGAGTCCGCACTCCAATGGAGTATCATCGTCCGTGATGTCATTGCCCCAATGACGATAACCCTTCTCCATTCGTAGAGAGTTCAACGCATGGTACCCGGCCGCGCGCATGTCGAAAGCCGCGCCCTCCTTCACCAGCAAATCGTACGCGCCTTGAACGAATTCGGTCGGAATATAGAGCTCCCAGCCCAACTCGCCGACATAGCTAATACGACTTGCTCTGACCTTTGCATAGCCGAGGTCAACGACCCGGGATGTTGCGACTGGAAATGCTGAATTGGAAAGATCCGCATCTGGCAGTTCGGCTGGCTGAGCTCTCGTATCGTCGGGGACGTCACGTCCCTACGAGCAAATGAATAATTCAAGGCGCGGCTGCGGACGGAATCCTCTGCCGGGACGAGACGGCGGAATGACCTTGGAAAGCGCCGCCGACCGCGGATTCGGTCCGATAGCTCATACTGCAAAAACCGCTTGAACCTCACGCCACGTCAGGGTGTAGCCTGGAATCTGCTGGCGGGCCTTTCGGTAAGCTTGAGAGACGCGACGCATGGGGACCGGATGCGGCAGCAGCCAAATGACAAAGCCGGCGTCATCGAACACTGGCGGAGCATGAATGTTTCTCAATGGATGCACGAAAGAGCATGAAACGCGGTTTCAGCCGCCGCCCTTTCCTGGATCTGCATCAAGCCAGCGCGAAGAACAAGCCCAAGACTTCCCTCGAATCTCGGAGGTAAAGCGATTGCGGGATCACACGTCTTGCTGCTGTCTCATGCGAAACACTTAGTGTCGAGATGGCAGCGTGGACTTCTACGGATGATTGGGCTGGTCGCAATTTATCAGCCGTGCAACGCTTCCGCTACAATCCTTCAATAGCGCAAGATCGACGTCGGCAGGATGTGTGCCGCCACACTTCACTTCCCGAATTCACCCCAAATCTCCTAAACGATGACCACATAGGAGAGGGATTACGTGAAGTCGCACCGTTCGTACTTGAACGCGACCCGAACGGCGCCGGCGGGTGACGGCATTAAGCCAAGACCGTTCTGTCGCAAGCGAGTCGAACAAGGAGACATGGATGAAACTGGTGAAGACCATCGTAATCGCGGGCGGCATCTCGGCTTTCCTTGCGTACCCTATCATTGCGCAAAGCCTCGCCGCCGACGCCAAGGCTCGCAAAGGCGTGCAAGGTACGAGCCTACAGAGCGACATGAGCGATGATGAGGACCCGTCTCCAAAGCTCAGGGCCTCGGGCCTAAGGATGGGCAGGAAGTCGACCAAGGGCGCAAAGAGCGCAGCCGGCGGCAATCCGCAGGACGAGGACACGCCCAATGACTCCTCGACCAGCAACACGCCAACAAGCGGCAAGCGACACTGACGCGAGGGCCTCTCCGGATAAACCTTCGGTCGCGCTCTGCGGCCGGCGGTTCAGCTCGCATAGCGTCATTTTCCGACTGCAAACGACGAGCACGCTCGTCGATCGCAACTCCCTGATCTTGTCACGGGCTTGTCGGGTAACGAGATGCGTCTTACGCTTGGATCTCGTACGACCGCGTCGGGTTACTGACATACATGTCTGGAAGCTGTCCAAGCGGTCGCTGACCTCGCTGAAAGAGGGCACGTTTTTCTCATCGACCTATCCTTGTCTGGCACGCTGATTGCCCGCCGCACATGGCTTGCCTGCTCAATGACGCCCCAAGCCGCTTCGTCGCGCACCTCCGGCGGGCGGCATCTTCCCGCTGCCTGCACGCTTTGTTGGTCCCGTTCCTGGACCCGCGCTTCACGAGCTCATGCTTTACCCCTGAAAACGCTACGCACGTGACTGCGTGGCACGCATGTTGCTGGGAGGAGTCTGGACTTGGCTACTCATACGTTCGAGCCCCCGGAGACGGCCAAGCCTCCTCCCAGACTAGCGCGGGTGGTCCCCCAAGCCGCCCGCGCGCATTTTCCTTAGCCGCCGCCAAGGACGGACTTGCCGAGGGTGCAGCTCGGATGTGACGGAGTGAGATGAGCCTCATAGGCCACCAATACGATCCAGGTATCAGCTGATCCGTATCCCGCATGCGGTTACCACTTGCCGTAGATCATTCCATCCTGGCAATCACAGCTCACGCAGGTACGGCGCGATGCTCGACAGGCCTGCATCGCGACAAGTGGCGGCGGCAATCTTTATACTGTCACAGGGCTACTACACGATCTCGAAGTACCGTCGACGTTCGAATTCGGTAACCCGATGTTGAACCGCTTCCCATTCCCACCTGCGAGAGCAGGAGAACGCTTCAACGAACCTTTCTCCGAAGACATCATTGGCTGCCGGGGACTGCGCAAACCGATAGGTTGCCTCTGACAGGCTTTGAGGCAGTCTATCAGACGGGCAGACCTCCGCGCTCGCGTCACCGACGATCGAAGCCTGGAGCGCCGCATTCGTCTCGATACCCAATATGCCGGAACCGACGGCAGATGCGAGGGCAAGATATGGGTTCAGGTCCGCGCCGGGCAGCCTGTATTCGAGGCGATGCGCAGACGGCTCTCCCGGAATAACGCGTACCGCGCAGGAGCGGTTGTCAATTCCCCAACTCGAACAGATTGGCGCCCAGCTGCCAGGTACCAATCTCTTGTAGCTATTGAAGTTCGGCGCAGCCAGCACGCAGAAGTCATTCATGTATTTCAGTTGTCCCGCGATGAATTGCGCCATGAGCTTCGAGACGTTGTGAAGCGCCTCACGGTCGTAAAACGCATTCTGACCATCTGCGGACATCGAGATGTGAATATGGCCGGACTGGCCTGGCCAGTTCTCGGAGACTTTTGCCATGAATGTAGCTATCATGCCTCGGGTTTGCGCCCAGGCCTTTATCATCGACTTGAACATGATTGCTCGATCGGCAGCTTCCAGGGCATCACAATGATGAAGTGATGCTTCGATCACGCCAGGTCCCGTCTCGAAGTGCAGCCCGCTGAGAGGTATTCTTGATTTCTCGCAAAGTGCCAAGATCTCGCCGAACAGATCCTGGTGCGCGAGGGAACGCGCAATCGAGTAGCCGAACGGGCCCCGCGTGAACGGAGCCCATTCGCCAAACGGCTTGTCTTCGATCGTGTCGGCGTTCTCCTTGAACAGCATGAACTCAAACTCGAATCCGGCAGTGCAGTCGTACCCGTGGTCAGCAGCCCTTCGCAGGACCCTACGCAGAACACCGCGCGGACAGACGGTCTCATGCGTGCCCATAAACTCGGCGAGGTAGAGGTAGTGATCGCCGACATAGGATACTGAACGGCCGGTACTTGAGAGAATACGCAGATCGGCGTCTCCGAATGCCGACAGCGGCTTTTGCGTGAAATGCGCCGGAATGACCCGGTCGGAACAATCCCAGGCAAGCACCGCTTCGGAGAACTTGATGACCTTGTCCCCACCCGAGAGATTTTCTCGGAGAACGTGTTTGCCTCGAAGAATGCCATCGAAGTCACTCACGCCGACCATCGCCGCGGCGGCTGAATTCGCGCAACCTACCCGGCTGTCGGTCATTGGTTTGTTTCCTGCGCCACCAAATCGAACACCTGGTTCATCCGCATCGCGCGCAATTGCCGATAGTCATCCTCGAGTTGCATCAGGTCGTTATTCACGAGGTACACAATGCCTGGTGTCGATACCAGGTCGATCGTCGGAACCAATTCTTGACCGATCGGAACGAATGCGATGGCATCCGCGAAGCTCGGGAGCTTGCGGATTTCATCGAGTCCGGAATAACCGGTCACGACTCCGCCCATGTCGGAAATCAGCGAGACACACAGTGCATGAGCCTGCCGCTTGTAGACCCCGCGCCGCCTCATATACTCGGCGAAGCCTTTGGGATCCGCGTAGCGCCAAGCCGTGAGCGTCAAATGATTATGGCCCAAAGCCATCGTCCGGGCTTTCGCCGACATGGTTCCTTGCAGCCTCGCTCCGAAATCGACCAGAACCGGTCCCCGACCATCGACGATGATCTCGGCATGAGCGGGCCCGTCGGCGATCCGAAGCGCCCGCAATGCACGTACAAGGTAGTCGGATAACTCCTGAACGATTGGCTCCTTGCCACCCAACAACCGCTCGAGTGAGCAGATCGATGACGCGCCCTCGACGGGGACGGTGTCATAGGTCCAGGCCTCCGTGACGAAGGCATCTCCGTCGATCGAGACGGCATTTACGGTATATTGCTGGCCGTTTATCTTTTCCTGTGCGAGCGCCAGTTTATTGAACGCTCCGACCCGGTTCGTCTTCCCGACGATCGCAGTCACGGCGCGCTGAACATCCGCGTCCGTCGAGCAAAAGAACACGTCTTCCGTGCCTGTGCTGTTCAGCGGTTTGATCACGATCTCTTCGAAACTCTCCTCACGCTTCCAGCTTGTGATCTCTCCAGCATTGTCGGACACGATCTGCCTGATCGATCGCACGCCAGCTGAGGCCAACGCTTCGGACAAACGCGACTTGTCGCGCCGGGCGGCCGAAAGGGCGGTCCCATTTGAGGGTAGGCCCAGCCGCTCCGAGATCGCATCGGCGAGCTCAACTCCGGTCTCGCATCCCGCTATGACGAACTCCAGCTCCCTGCCATGGAGAGCCTTAAGGTGATATTCGACGATCTCCTCGAACCCCATGTGCTCGGGCGGACGAATGAACTCATCATACAGATCCGCATCGAAATGCGATTGGAAGATGGCTGGAATCCGTGCAGCCGACATCACATGCACTGTTCCAATCCCGTACCGCTTGAACTCTTCCGGCAGAAATCGGCCAGTCGAATATGCGTCGACGATTACACACTTCCGTTCGTTCATGCGGACCTCCGGTATTGCAAGCAGACGTTGCCGACGGCGACAGTCGTAATGAGAACATTTCCAACGAACGTATGTGGCGAGGGCACGATGCGAGAATCGAAATATTGAAACAGGAACGTGACGACAGGGGCGGTGGAGAGGACCATGTTGACCGTGAAGGGCTCCACGCGGCGAATGCCCTCCTGGATCAAGAGCAAAGGAACGATGATCGTGGATAGCCCAATCGTTGCGATCGCAAGCCAATGCCGTGAGATCTCGAGCGCGATGGAGGAATGGTCGACCAGTCCCAGCAGCACAAGGATCGTTCCGTAAAACCGATGCGCCAGCACTTGTCGACCGGAAAATCCGCGGTCAAACAGCAATTTGACGAGTATATTCGTCAGGGCGAGCGACAGGCCGGCCACCACTGCCAGGACGAGACCGAAGGACGACCGAGCTCCCCACGCCACCCCGGCGTTGCCGGTTACCGAGATCCAGATCATGTAACCACCGATCGCCGCGATCGTGACGCTCACGACGATATCGGATGCTGGAGGGACGCCCTGCCGCCTGATCAGCGCGTTTAACCACACCGTCGCGGCGGGCCCTAACGCCACCATGAACGCGACGACGATCGCTGGCTCGGCGTATTTCAGCCCGATAAACAACCCGATCCAGCTGATCGCGGTCACGATATTGAGCGATACAAAAACCAGGAGCGCCGACTTGGCGCCCCGTGCCGTTGCCCCCTCGTGACATGCCAGGAGATTGAATGTCAGGCACACCGCGGCAAAGGACACAAGGAGAGCGACGAACACATCTGCCTGCTGAAAATACGATGCCGCATAAACCTCGCCTGCCGCGCTCAGGACGACATAAAGCGCCACGAAGAGAACTCCCAGCGCGAAGCGCCCCGTCAATCGCCCGCCCTTCCCCTGCCGGCGGCGCGGCGCAGCGCGCCCCCCGAACCATGCTTGTGCATCGGTTCCCAGAGAGTCGTCCTTCGACCTGGGCGGACCGCGCTTGGTTTGAAACGTCACAATCAGCCTCTAGTGTTTCTTGGCGTGGCAATACGCAACGCACGCTTCTCCAAATGCCGCGAACAGCCGCCCGCTCAGGGGATCGGTTGAGACGTGCCATTCGGGGTGCCATTGCACGCCGATTTGCAGCGTCGGCGCGCCAACGACGGAAGCGGCTTCGACCAGGCCGTCAGGCGCCCACGCCTCCGGCCTCAGCGCGCTGGCAAGCGCCTCTATGCCTTGATTGTGCAGGGAGTTCACTTGCACTTCGGAGGCGCGCGCGATCGGAAAAAGCGCACCGTCGGAGCATACCCTCACGCTGTGCGCGGCATCGTACTGGCGGTCTCTTGGACGATCCGGCTTCTCGGCATGCATCAGAGCACTTCCCAGCCTCCATTCCGCCAGCGATGGATGGAGTGTGCCGCCGAAATAGACGTTAAGCTCCTGCAGCCCGCGGCAGATGCCCAAGATCGGCATTCCGAGCGCGATGGCCCTATCGATGGCTATCGCAGACAGCCTGTCCCGTGGGCGGTCGCGGATACCATCCTCAACATCCTGCTGATCGGCTGCTGGATGGGATGCAGGCGCTTTCAAGACGGCCGGATCAAGATTCGATTCATCTCCTGTCAAGACCAGGCCGTCGAGCGCGTTCATGATCGCCCGGGCAGCATCGCCCCGCGCATCTTCAGCGTCGATCGTCGGCAGTATGACGCACGCCACACCCGCGTGTTGAAGGAGAGCCTTGACGTATTTGCGCCGCAACCAGTCGCGATGCACGCCATCGACCAAAAGACGGTTCGAGGTGACGCCGACCACGGCGCGGGCCTTGTCTGACCGCTGCGATGTCACGCCATCTGCCCCTTTGCACGGCCATCGGCCACCGACTGCTCGTACAAGCGTCGATTTCGCTCCTTCAACTGGGTCATGACACTGGGTTGACCTTGCGGCCCCTTGACGAAGAGCCCTCCCCAGCTCGCGGCAACCTTTGCGTAACCCGGATCCTGCATCCGGATCTTCTGGGCTTTGTGCAAAAGCCAGAACGGGATGCCCGGCGACAAGTGGTGCTCGAGATGGTACTCGTCCAGGTTCTGTCCAAGGATGGCGCGCTCGAGGAAATTCCCTTTCCTGTTCCGGGTCAGATAGACGTTCTTCGTTTCGGTCTCGCACATCGGTGAGTGCTCGGCGAGTTCGACAAACCACCCGAGAACCTGAAACGTGGTGAGATAGGGCACGACCCAAAACAGGATCACGATATGGAGCAGCCCAAGAGTATATGATCCGGCCAGGATGCTGATCCAGAAGAGGTAGAAACCATACCTGTCGACAAGTATGCTCGAGCGGCTCTGGTCTTCGGGATCCGCGATCGAAAACCGATTGGTCCAGAGATACTTCAGATAGGCCAGCGTCGCGCCACCAAATATCGGCTTCCAGATGATGTTGAAGGCGTACCGCTCAGGGGGCTGGACGTCGTAGACACCATTGGCCATGAAGAACTTCAGGTCGGGATCCTTCTCCGGGTCGCCGAGATAGGGATGATGCAGATAGACGTGCGAGATTCGGTAGGCCCAGTGGCGCTGGAACAAGGGATAGGCAGCGAAAAGAATGCCGAGGACGTAGTTCCAGGTCGTGTTCTTCGCCAGCGTACGGTGAGCCGCATCATGAGCGATCGTCGTCAGACCTCGCTGGTAGGCGCCGATCAGAAGAACGGCGACCGGGTAGAGCCACCAGGAGACGCAGACCGTCGCGAGCGTGCAAGCGGCAATTACAGCGTAATCCTTGGCGATATAGGCGAGCCCGGTTATATTGTCGGGCCTCAGGTCGGAGAGTTGCTTATTGATCTCGCGGCTGAACTGAACAGCCTCATAACGGGACGACCTCAGTTTCCAAGCGTCTGCCTGATTCATGAGAACCTCTTCGTGATGGCCTTACAAGTTGTCAGATTGCGGAAAGCGCCCTGTCCAGATCGCGCACGATGTCGTCGACATCTTCAATGCCGACGCAAAGTCGGATTGAGCCGCCAAATATCCCGGCGGCCTCGCGCTTCTCCCGTGGAACGGTGGTGTGGGTCGTCGACACAGGATGCGTCACGAGCGTCCGGGCATCGCCGACATTCGAAACGTGATACATCAGGTCGACGTTCTGGATGAACTTGCGCCCGGCCTGCTCGTCCTCGACCTCGAACATGACCATCGCACCGTGCCCGTATGCGGGATTGAGCGTCTGGTCGACGGTTTCCTGATCGGCGCCTTCGAACAGCCCCGGGTAGACGACACGGCGTACTTTCGGATGCGCCTTAAGAACATCGGCCACGATCCTGGCATTCGCGCAGTGCTGCTTCATGCGAAGGGGCAGCGTTTCAAGACCCTGGATCAGCTGAAAGCTCGCAAAGGGGGCAATCGCCGCACCGGTATCGCGCAACCAGGTCATGCGAGCTTTCAGGAGAACCTCGCTTTTTCCGAGATCCTCGACATCTTGCAGCGCGTTGCGCCAGATGATTCCGCCATGCGCCTCGTCAGGACTGTTGAACAAGGGAAAGCGAGACGCTCCCCGGTAGCTGAACTTGCCGTTGTCAACGATCAGGCCGCCCAGCGTCGTGCCATGGCCGCATATGTATTTCGTTGCGGAGTACGTCGTAATCGCAGCACCGAGATCTGACGGCCGGCATACCAACGGCGTCGTAGTATTATCCACGACCAAAGGAACGCCGTGCTTTCGACCGATCTCGGCCAGCTGTTTGACCGGGAGCGGTATCAGACAGGGGTTTGAAATCACCTCTCCGAACAGGCAGATCGTACGATCATCGATGGCACGCTCGAAAGTCTCGGGCCGTCGAGGGTCTGCTGTCCTGACGCTGATACCAAGACGCTTCAGGGTGTTGTGGAGCAGGTTCCACGTATTGCCATAGAGATACGGCGAGGCGACGACATTGTCCCCCACTTCGCCGCTCGACAGATTGACGATGGCAAGGAAAGTCGCTGCTTGACCAGATGCGACGGCGAGCGAGTCGCGTCCCATATCGACCGCCGCATACCTTCTTTCCAGCGCGCGGGTCGTCGGATTGATGATCCTCGTATAGGTGAACCCATCAGCCTTGACGTTGTAGACGTCGGCAATGTGATTTAGATCGCCATCGAGTTCATAAGCCGTGTTTTGATAGATCGGCACCGCGACAGCTTTCGTCACCGGATCACGTCGGTAGCCCGCGTGCAGCACGGCGGTCTCGGTGGAATATGGAAGCTGCGCGGTCCTTGCGAACTGCGGTGATATCTCGACGCGGCGGCCGCACTCCTTCGCTTGTGCCGACCCGGCCGATGGAGCTGGGCCGGAGCGAAAGTATGTACGAAAGGCACAGCCCAATTGTTCGATCCAACTGGGGTGGATTTCGCCAATGCAACCGACCCGAAAACTCCGCGTCGCAACGTGCAGCTTCGAGTAGACGTAAAGGTTGTGGGCCGCAAGATGACGATATAGCCCATCAAATCCTGCCTGATCCACGATTCCGGATGGCGCACTGAAGGCGACGCAGACCGGAGACTGCAAGTCGGCGGACAGCAGCGGAGACACTATGCCTTCGAGTTCCTGGACGAGATCGTCTCTGACCTTCTCGTACCTGCGGCGCCTGGCATCAATGCCCTCGTCCTGCAGAATCTCCAAGGCCTTCGTTGTTGCCTGAACAATGTGGGTGGGCGGCGTCGATCGCCATTCACCTGTACGCTCGAGCGAGAGCCATTGATCTCTCACGTCGAGCACAAATGACCTTGGTTTTTGAACCGCATTTTCCAGCAGCCCGCGAGTCGCGATGACAAACGCCACTCCTGGCGGACCTTCGATGCACTTGTTGCTCGACGTCACCAGGACGTCCGGCCCACCCCTGCTCAGGTCAACGTCAATCGCGCCAACCGAACTCATGCCGTCGACGATCGTCCTGACACCACGCCGCCTCGCCTCCTCTATGATGGCGTCAAGCGGGTTGACTATACCGGTCGTCGTCTCGCAATGAACAAGACACAGGTGGGTAACACCGGGATTTCGGCTCAGATGCTCGGCAACCACCTGGGGGTCCAGGGGCTCGGTCGCTCGGTTGACAAGCTTGAGCGCCTCGACGCCCCACAGCTGCAGAATCTTGAAAATGCGCTCGCCATAGATGCCGTTTATGCAAACGAGCGGCTTGTCGTCCCTGGACACGAATGACGACAAAGCGGCTTCCATGGCAAAGGAGCCACCTCCCTGAATAGGGACCACCGAATAGCCCTCGGCATTTCCCAGCAGATTGAGCATCAGCCGCCTCATCCGGGCGGTCACCTCCTTGAACTCGCAATCGCGCGATGCGAGATCGAACTGCATCTGGCTCCTGACCGCTGGCGACAGCGACAGTGGACCAGGCGTCAGCAGTGAGCGCTGTCTTATCACACCATTCCCCCTAAACCGTGTTTCGTCGAAGATTCTGATAGCCCGATGACGCGACCTGACTCCGTTAGGCGCGAGATCCGTCGGCTCATCTGCCACAGCCGTCATGCACGCAACAATTCGAGCGCCCTCGCCAGCTTTCGCTGCAAACCAGGCATGTTGATCGATCGGCTTGCGCACGACCCATGTCCTTCAGACGAATGTTGACGCTCGAACAAAGGTGCACGTCGGAACCATCGCGCACGGACATAGATCCACGCATGACGCACCCTGTGTGTTCGTTTGCTGACGCGCCTGATCCTGCGTGAGCCTGATACTTTGGACAATCGCATACTGTCACCCGCTGTCGAATTCCGGACGCTGACGACCTTGGCCATCATTTTCAGATCGTACAACTTGACGTTAGGTGCGTTTCAACCCTCTTCCAAACTCTTCTCGTGTGAATTTTTCCTGACGTGCTCGCAAGCGTCCATTGGGAACGGCGACCGAAGGCTGGCCCCCGGTTGCAGAAATCAGCAGCAAGCCAGTTGAGAGGATCGTTTCCGATGTTGGGTCGCGTTGGACCGGCGCGGCACGAGAAGAGGAGCCCTCAGACTGAACTCTTGATCGTGATGGCAAGATCGATAGTTGGCCCGTTTCACCGGCAAGACTTCGTCCGGACCAACATCACCAACCCAATGACGCTGGAGCCGCGCCAGCACTCGAAACCGGAAGTAAGCCCTGCTGGCTGGAAGCTGACGCGCCATCGAAAGCATGTGTAAAAGGACTATGATCGGAAGCCGGCAGGCTGTGCGGCGCGATGCCAGACGAGCCGCCTGACCGGACAAACGCCGCTCAACGAACGCAATCCGCCTGCTGAACCTCCATGATCTCACCGGTGTCATCGAGGTTCTGGCCGCGGCCAACGTGGTTCGCACTCATCAGCGTGCGCTATTTGGCGGCCTATCCTGGTCACGACCAATTCGTCATCCAGCGACAAGAAGACGGCTTTCCGGAACCCACATGACGCTCGCCATCATCGATCGTCTCATCGGGCACGTCACCATTGTCGAGATGAACGTCGAGCGCTGTTGGTGACGGACCGCCCTCCAATGATCGCGCTCCCGGACGGCCGACAATGGGCGCGACATCGAAATTGTCGCTGATTGCCCAACATGGAGCGCGACAAGCATTGCGGGAATCACCGCCGCGCCGAGAGGCGGCCGGCTTCTCCGCTTGATGTAGCGGCGGATCGCGCAGACCCGCAAGGCCGCCTCCGCAATGCCGTCAATATGGTCCATAGCTGCGGCCTTCTACGGCTTCCGCCGCCTCATCTGGTTGCTGGCGCTCTTGTTGTGCCAGCTGCCCGCCCTATTCACCGCGCGAACCAGTTCATGCCAGGCTGAACCCACGTTTTTTTCAGGGACGATCGATTGGTGTACCAGTTGCGAGAGGTAGCCCTGTCGTCATAGTCCCTGTGCGACCAGCTCAAGCTGAAGCGCGGCCAGAACGCTGATGTCATTGCGGTGTTCGACGGCGTCCCCCGCCGCTCGCGCGGCCTGTACGAGGGCGACTTCTTTGCGTTCGGTTATTAATTTGTCGGATTCGATTTGGGCCAGCTGCTTTTCACGCTCATTCGCCGGGAGCGCGGCGGCATCGTCGCTGTTCGCATCGATCAGTTCGCTCACCTTTTCGACCAAAGTGTCACGAAGGAGCCAACAGAGCAGCCCAATCACGTCGGGAACTTGGCCAGACGCCCTGCCTACAACCCGTGTGCCCGCGCCGAGGACGACAGCCATCAGATCGTGCTCCTGCAGGGTGAACGGCCATTTGATATCACTCGCGTTGTCGTCAATCATAGCCGAGACAGATGGCGCCCCACGTTCCGCCAGTCGCGCGATGAACGCAGCAGCATCTCGCTTCTTCGCCTCACTGGGAAACGGCGCATTGCGAATCCGCTCGGCATCGGCTTCGAGCTCGCCAATTCGCAGTCGCAGGCGCCCGAGAGCCTGACTGATCGATTCGCCTCGCTCTAGAATATCCGCCAGCGCGATTGGTGAGACTGAGGCAAGACGCATGCCGGACGGCAGGCCGCTGCGCACCAGAAAGGCCCGGCAGCGGGATGCCAGGCTTTCGCAGTTCCGCATGCGTGCGGCGGCGGCCGCCTCCTGGGTGATAAGGCGACGTAATTTTTCAGCGAGGCTGGCGGCCCGCATGTCGAGGTCACGGATTTGCGCCGCCTCCTTGTCCGCACCGAGGCCTCCCGCAGTACGGGCCAATATCAGCTGTTGGCGGCGGGTCTCGACGCGATGAAGATCGGCACGAGCTGCACGCATCTCCTCCTCAAGCGGCAACCACGATGAGCGCGCATCCGCTGCGCGATGAATAATTGCCTCGAACCGTTGCCGTGCGCCCTCGTCGGGAAGCAGGTCGGCAAGGTTGATTTGAAAGTCACTCTTGAAGCCTATGTGGTCATTCACGTGTCGTCTCGCAGCGGTTGTGTCTCAGACACCCGGATTTTGCCGGCAATTCAACCGAACCGGTCCATGACCCGGATTGAGAACAAAGCAGAATGGAGCATGGGGGCCGTCGTTTTGACGCAAGGAGCTGCCCATCGAACGCCCTACTCGCTCCCGGGAGGCGATGCCGCGTGCCGGCTTAAATTCACCCACCTACCTTAACCTCAATTCTCGCTACATCAGTATTTCCCAAAAGGTGATATACCGCTGTGGCAACGAACCTCACTGTTTCACCAAGAGCGGAGTTATCAAGTGGAAATGCGCCGGCGGAGCAATTCCCGAGTCGTTACCGTGAGTGAACACGGTCGCAGCCCCGATGACCGCATCCGCTCGCTTTTGACCTCGATCAATGTGTTTAGATTGGCTTCGGACACTGAGGCCGTCGAAACCATAACAGGCTAGGTGAGCTAGCTGACGAGAAGCTGACACGCGGGGCATCGGTGCCGCCGCTCAGGAGAGCCATGCTATCGCGCTCGCGCCCGTCCGACTTTTTCGCGTGACAACAGGATCGCGGCCGCGACACCGAGAGTTCGATTGGCGCGTTGCGTGACATCTGATATCCAACCGTCCGCCTCGTCTTTGGCTCAAACGCACGAAGGATCCAAACCTCGTGGCGGAGGAGCGCGATCTTCTCACTTTATGTCTCGGCAATGGAGCACGTCATGGACGAGAGGTTGCAAATCGAAACGTTGGACTGCAGCCTGGCGGCGCTTCCGTATCTTGTTCGAAGGGTTCGCGTCCCGCGGCTTCAGCCGGACGACATCGTCATCCAGGAGAATCTCTGTGCTGTCCGAGGTCTGCCGTCCTGCGCACCTAATCAAATCGGCCGGCGCGAGCTCGCTAGTACCTGCCACCATACTCTCCGGACCTCACATCCGATCGAACTGCATCGGCAAATGCTACAAGCGGCACAGGACAGTCGAATTCTTGAAGTTTCTAAAAGAGATCGATGTCCAGGTCCCTGAAGGGCTCGATGTCCATATCGTGATGGACAACTACGCCACTCGCAAGACACCCAGGATCAAAGCGTGGCTCGCTCGCCGGCCGCACTATCATGTGCACTTCACACCAACTTCCGCGTCATGGATCAATCAGCTCGAGCGTTGGTTCGCTGAACTCAGCAGAAAGCAGATCCAGCGAGGTGTTCACACCTCCGTCAGGCAGCTCGAGGCCGACATCGGCACCTTCATCGACCTGCACAACAGAAACCCGAAGCTCTTCAAAAAAACCAAGTTAGCCGATCAGATTTTGGCTTCCGTCAAACGCTTCTGCCACAAAGACTCAACGGACTTTATGTGGCGAACTTTAGATTAACGTGACTAGGTCCTGATGGCTTCATGGTGGCGACCGCCGCACACCAACGAACGGCAGCTGGTACTATTGCCGATAATGGCGGGGTGTCACTTTCCGCTGCTCGCCAAATGCCGCGCGTGGGTTGAGCCCGCGTCACGCATCGCCCGGATGCGGACGCGAGGCACTGCGTGCGAGTCTGGTACATGCAATCGCCGGGATATCCGCTTCCCTGCACGCACCATGGAAAATCCGGAGCGCTCGCCGGAATAACAGTTACGTACCCGCGAGCCCAAATGCCAGAGCGGCAAACAACCCGCATCGACACGATTTTTGTATTTAAATCAAGCGCTTATGAAGCTTACGGCAAACGCTCGCGTCGGCTAGCACTCACCCCTTGACAGTGCCACTGGTCGTCCCAAATCAAAGCTTCGAGGGGCGACCATGATGCCTTCTCGCCCCCGTCCACAAGCACATGGGGTTGCAAACATGATCATGGAATTTGCTGATCCGTTCGACACACTTCTCGACCTACAACGCTCTCTCGAAGCGACCTTGGCCAGCGACTGGCTGCAAAACCTCACGACAAGTCGCGGACCATTCCCGCCGATTAACGTTTTCCAGCAAGGCGACGACATTCTGGCCATCATAGAGCTGCCGGGCGTCAGCAAGAGCGATCTTCAGATCGAGGCCAAGGAAAACACCATCCGCATCTTCGGAAAGAAGAAAGTCGACTATCCCGAGGAGGCAAGCCTGCATCGACGCGAGCGTGTCTCGGGCGAGTTCGATCGGACGCTCTCCGTCCCCGTGCAGATCGAGCCAGATGGCATCAAGGCCGAATATCGGGACGGCATTTTGGCGCTCTTCCTGCCGCGTGCGGAAAGCGACAAGCCACGCACCATCAAAATATCCTGACCGCAATCTGTCGCCACTGAGGCGCCGCGAAGCAGCTTTGAGGAGACGCAATCATGGCTTCTAAGAAGGAACTGCAGGTCACCCAAAAACGGGAGTTGGAGAAGAAGGAGGAGACCACCATCCCGGCGCGGATATTCGTGCCGAACGCGGACATCTATGAGACCAAGGATGGGCTCAACGTGGTCCTCGAAATGCCGGGGGTCGATAAGAGCAGCGTCGACGTTCGAGTGGAGGACGACGTACTCAAGATCGACGGAAAGCTCGACTTCTCCAAGTACCGGGGCCTACAGCCGCTGTACACGGAGTACAATGTCGGCCACTTTTCGCGAAGCTTCCGGCTTTTCGGCAAGATCGATCAGAGCAAGATCGCAGCCGAGCTCAAGGACGGCGTGCTGTCGCTCATGCTGCCGTTGGCAGAGAAAGCTAAGCCGCGAGCCATTCAGGTCAACTGAAGGAGCTTTGCCCGCCGGGTCGAGTGAAACGTTCACGACGCAGGCGCGCGCGCTGCGCGCTGGTAAACGCTTTTCGGAGAGATGATCATGAGCGCAAAGGAGGTACGATTCTCGACTGGCGCCCGAGACAAGATGCTGCGTGGCGTCGACATTATAGCCAATGCCGTCAAAGTAACGCTGGGACCAAAGGGTCGCAACGTTGTCCTTCAGAAGAGTTTTGGGGCGCCTCGTATCACCAAGGACGGCGTAACCGTTGCGAAGGAAATCGAGCTCGAGGACAAGTTCGAGAACATGGGAGCGCAGATGGTCCGCGAGGTCGCCTCGAAGACCTCCAATCAGGCTGGCGATGGCACGACTACTGCTACCGTTCTTGCACATGCAATTGTCCGCGAAGGCGCAAAGGCGGTCGCAGCGGGCATGAATCCCATGGATCTTAAGCGTGGCATTGATCTCGCGGTCGATGCCGTCGTCGATGAACTCAAGAAGAATACGAAGAAGCTTACGTCCAATGAGGAAATTGCGCAGATCGCGACGATCTCGGCCAATGGTGACAAGGAAATCGGACGCTTCCTGGCCGATGCAATGAAAAAGGTTGGCAACGAAGGCGTCATCACGGTCGAGGAGGCCAAGAGCCTCAATAGCGAGCTCGAAGTCGTCGAGGGCATGCAGTTCGACCGCGGCTACATCTCGCCCTATTTTGTCACCAACGCAGAAAAGATGCGGGTTGAGCTGGACGATCCATACATCTTCATCCATGAAAAGAAACTCTCGGCATTGCAGCCGATGCTGCCGCTGTTGGAAGCGGTCGTGCAGAGCGGCAAGCCCCTGCTTATGATCGCCGAAGACATAGAGGGTGAGGCGCTCGCCACGCTTGTCGTGAACAGGCTGCGAGCAGGATTAAAGGTTGCCGCTGTCAGGGCACCCGGGTTCGGTGATCGGCGCAAAGCAATGTTGCAGGACGTCGCGATCTTGACTGGCGGCAATTTCATTTCCGAGGAACTCGGCACGAAGCTTGAAAGCGTCACACTCGCCATGCTCGGACGCGCCAAGAAAGTCACGATCGACAAGGATAACACCACCATCGTCAGCGGCGCCGGCAAGAAGTCGGAGATCGAGGCGCGCATTAAACAGATCAGAACCGAAATCGAAGAGACCACTTCGGACTATGATCGGGAAAAGCTGCAGGAGCGGCTGGCGAAGCTTGCCGGCGGAGTTGCCGTCATTCGCGTCGGGGGTGCGACCGAGGTCGAGGTTAAGGAACGGAAGGACCGGGTCGACGACGCCATGCATGCGACGCGCGCAGCCGTCGAAGAAGGTATTCTTCCAGGCGGCGGAGTGGCGCTGCTGCGGGCTACGGCGGCGCTGGCGAAACTTAGGCCCGCAAACGACGATCAGCGACACGGCCTGGAAAGCGTCAAGCGGGCGCTCACCTGGCCGGCGCGGCAGATCGCGGAAAATGCGGGAGAAGACGGATCGATCGTGGTCGGAAAGGTGCTCGAGAGTAAGGACTATGCCTGGGGCTTCGACGCGCAGACAGCAGAATACGGTGACTTGTTCGCGAAAGGTATCATCGAGCCGACCAAGGTCGTAAGGTCTGCGCTGCAAGACGCAGCTTCGATCGCCGGACTGTTGATCACGACGGAGGCCATGGTCGCCGAAGCGTCCAAGAAGAAGGATGGACCCGACCAAACGGTCCCCCCCGGCGCAGGCGCGATGAACTTCTGAGGGCACATACGACGTGCCGGTGAAGGGCCGTCCACGCGGCCTACTTGCGCCGCGTGCCACGGGCGGCCCTTGCTACAGAAGGGTCATGGGAATCGTCTTCTGCCAATATCCTAACCGCTGGAACCGTGTTGGAATTGGTTCCAGGTTTGATGTCGCTAGGTTTCACACGCGGCGGCCACAAAACTTTCAGCGCTGGACTTTGCCTGCGCAGACACCGCGTTTCGGCAGATTAGTGCCGGCTCCGGTTTCGGAGGAACCCGAGTTCGCGAAAGAATACAGGGTGTCGACCATGTTGGAAAACCAAAGCACACACCTGCAATGACGAATGGACAGCGGCACGCTGCTGCGCATGACCCATAGCGGCCTGCCGAACGCCGAGCAGTGCGATTGCGACACTCTTGACGCGAAAGCAGGAACTGCTCAGCCGCCTGGAAGAAGTTCCGGGCTGGCCAGGCTTCTGTTCCACTTAGGATGCGGATGTTTACCACCATCGGAATTACGAAGGGGCTCCCCCGTCATTCAAGCGGCGGGTGTCGACCATCGCTTGTCTTGATCGAGCAGAGCGAAGATGTCGTCGGCCGCGACCGGCCGACCGATGAGGTATCCTTGCACTTCGTCGCAATTGACTTGTCGCAAATAGTCGAGCTGCTCGGCGGTTTCGACGCCTTCGGCGACCACCCCGATCCGAAGGTCCTGCGTCAGTGTGATGATTGATTTTACGATCGCCGCGCTTTCCGGTCGGCTCAACATGTCTCGTACGAAGGACTGATCGATCTTGATGCGAGTGTACGGCAGTTTCAGCAAATAGGTCAGTGACGAATATCCCGTCCCGAAATCGTCAAGTGCCACCGTCACTCCCAATTGTAGGAGTGAGTTCAGGATCGATGATGCCGGCGCGTACTTCGAGATCAGCATCGACTCGGTTATTTCGATTTCTAGACGGTGAGGAGCAACTCTGGCTTGTGAAAGGGCCTGCACGATTGTCTCAAGAATGCTGACGTTATGGAATTGAGCCGCCGAAAAATTCACGGCGATCCTGAGGTCCGACGGCCAGTTCGACAGCATTGCGCAGGCGCGTCGTACCACCCACTCACCGATTCCGTGGATCAGTCCGGTTTCTTCGGCGATTGGGATGAACTCGGTCGGGGAAATTACTCCACGGACGGGGTGGCGCCAGCGCAGCAAGGCCTCAAAGCCAGTGATTCGGTTCGCGTGAATATCAAAGAACGGTTGGTAGAGGAGGAACAGTTCATCTCTTTCGATCGCGAGCTCCAGATCCCGCTGCAACGCCCTGCGCTCGTGCGCTGATTTGTCGTCATTGATCTCAAAGAAGCAGATCGTTCCCGGCCCCGTTTGCTTGGCACGATAGAGCGCAATGTCGGCATTCCTCAGGAGCTCATGAGGCACGCCGCCGTCGCGCGGGGCCACTGCGATTCCGACGCTGGTCGCGCCCGCGATCTCGCATTTTTCGATGGCGAAAGGTTGGGCGAAGGCGCCGACGAACCGCTCGGCGACTTCGAAGGCATCCTCAACCTTGGTCAGATTGGTCATAACAAGCGCAAATTCATCGCCGCCGATGCGCGCAACAGTATCAGTCTGCCGTACGCATCGCTGGAGTCTCGCCGCAGTCTGCACGAGAAACTCATCGCCAGCGGGGTGGCCGAATTTGTCGTTCACTTCCTTGAAGCCATCGAGGTCGAGAAGAAGAACCGCGAACTCCTCGCCGGTGCGGGCGAGCCTGTTGAGGGCACCTTCGAGACACTCATTGAAGGCGAAACGGTTCGGCAGTTGGGTCAACGGATCCCGTCGCCCCCTCCTTTCAGCCTCCAGTTGAGCAATGCTGCGTCTGGTAAACTCGAATGAATTGGCGAAAACGCCGCGCAGGAGCACGAAGCCATAGGCCACGACCAGGATAGCGACGAGCAGATAGGTGAAATCGTCGTTTCTGCCGAGGCAAATTGCCGTACCCACAAAGATCGGAGCCGTGAACGCAACTGCCGCCACCGGAATCGTGGCGAAGGCGAATGCGCCACCTGCAAGCATTCCGGAGCAGAGACATGTTATGACGAGCTGCCCGCCATTGGAGGCGTTCGCGAAGAAAGCCACCGGCACAATTGCCCAGGCGGTTCCGAGAGCCAGCGCATTCCGTACCAACCGGTGCATGGCCTGGCGCGACACGAACTGGGGCTTCGTCATCAGTCGTGATGAACGCGCTTTCAGGCCTATCGATAGCGCGCCGCAGACGACAGTCGCCGCCCAGATCAGGGCAACGTTTCTGTCTGGCGAATGCCAAAGTGCAATTGCGAGCACGGTCGCATTGCAGGCGTTGGCCAGCATGATGCCCAGCGAATAGCCAAGCACGAGGGAGATCTGCTCGGCACGAATGTATCCTGCAACCGCTTCATCGGTGGCCGGCCCGCCAAATGCCGCCAAATCTCCGGCTAGGAGCTTCGAAAGCCAGGAGTTCAGATATGCCCTCATTCCGGGACCCGCAGGACTGGTTATAGTCGTTGGCACCAGCTCTGGAAGGTCGCGGCAAATCTTTGACAAAGAATAAACTCTTGATTGTACGAGCCGCCTGGCGACACCTCATGGCGCGCCGGAATCATTGTTGAGGCTTTGAACTGCTACAAATTGGCAGACAAACTCTGTTCGTTTCGTACAGACCTATTGCGCGCAAATTTGAGTTAACTCGCGCGCGGACAGCCTCAGCGCCAACGAGATAAAACGGCGGGGTGTGAGATCGAACGGGCTCGACGAAGGTGTGGCGACGGCGCATTCCGCAGTTGAGTCGCTTGCTCCGAGGACTTTCTCTCCTTACGTGGGCCTCACGGTTTCGCTTTCTTGCTGCACGGCACGCCAGCCAATAAAACGGCCGGTCCTTAGGTAGAGGCACAGTTTATCCTTTTTGTTCGATCGAGCCAGCCTTCCGTAGCGCCCTTTGTATCGCTAAGGCGGTCCGCGCAAACGATGGCCTGTTTTCGAGCCACCGCGCGGGCGGGACGCAGTGTCCTTGACGATCGCGAGCATGATGGCAGACCCTGGCGGAGTTGGGATGCGATCACGGTGGACTTCTCAGGTTGTACCGGAGCTGACAGTCCACTCGGTTTTCATTTTGGAGGCTATCCGTGAGCTAGAGTCGGTAAATCATGGACGAGGAAAATATGGCGGATCGAAGTGCTATGAGCGCCCTGTCATTAGAACGTTTCCTTTCGAGGAAGCGGGTTCTTCAGTCCGATTGCATCACCTATGCCGGCTCGGTCATGTGATCCCTCACCGACCGCATCGCTCGGTGGAAAGATGCTGTCATATATCGCGCGAGCTTCGCGAATGAGGCGAAGCCGCTCGAGCTCGGATTTCGGAACGAATCCTGCGATCTCGCCCACTTTCACTCCCCTTCAGGCGCAGCAAGCCTCAAAGCCTTGTCTGAGCAGGTCCTTTGGCAGGTCGCGCCCGATGAAAACGAGCCGTGTCTGGCGCGCCTCCTGGTCTTTCCAGGAACGCCGACTTCCGCCTTCAATGAGCATGTGCACACTCTGAACGACAAATTGCCGATCGTCATCCTCGATCGATGCGATGCCCTTCATGCGCAGGATGTCCGGACCAAAGCGCTGGGTGACATCTTGAATCCAGGACACGAACCTGCCGGGCTTCATCGGACGGTCGGCGACCAGGGACAGGCTGCTGATCCCGTCGTCGTGTTCGTGCTCGTGTTCTTCGGCGAGGAACCCGGGCTCGACTTCGAGGATGCGCTCGAGATTGAAAGCGTCTTGCCCCAGTATCTGGGCGAGATCGATACCACAGCGCTCCGTTCTGTGAATCTTCGCATATGGGTTGATGTTTCGGATACGACGTTCGACTATCGCGATCCCGTCCACATCGATAAGATCAACCTTGTTGATGAGAACGACGTCGGCGAACGCGAGTTGCTCCTGCGCCTCCGGCGCGCGGTCGATCTGTTCGAGGAGATGCCTGGCATCCGCGACGGTGATGATGGCGTCGAGCTTCGTCTTGCGGCGGACGTCCTCGTCGACATAGAACGTCTGCGCCACCGGCGCCGGATCTGCGAGCCCTGTCGTCTCGACGACAATGCCATCGAAGGCTCGGCTGCGCCGCATCAGCCCTGCGATGATCCGGATGAGGTCGCCGCGGACCGTGCAGCAAATACAACCGTTGTTCATTTCGAAAATCTCTTCGTCGGCGTCGACGATGAGATCGTTGTCGATACCGACCTCTCCGAACTCGTTGACGATCACGGCATACCGCTTGCCGTGCGCCTCGGAGAGAATGCGGTTGAGCAGCGTCGTTTTCCCGGAGCCGAGATAACCGGTCAGAACGGTGACGGGAAGCCGGGGTGCAGCATCGGGCATGAGGCCATTTTTCCTTTCACGCTTCGCGGCAGAACGCTCAGCAACGAGATGCGAAACGTCGCCACGAAATCGTATTGCAATGTTATAACATTACATGTACTGGAAGGAGACGCAAAGGGAAAGACCTTAGCTCAGCAGATGCGGGATAACCGTTCTGGAGGCCGACAGTAGACACGGGGATCGAACAGAACTTCGGCAGGATCAAGCGATGGATGCGCTCCGCCCAGAAGCGCACGATCGACGACATTTGCCGCCATATCGGCGGCCTCATCACTACCATCCAGTCCAACGAATGCAGCAACTACTTCGAAAACGCGGGACATACTTCTATCAAGACGTGAAACGCTCCAGGCGGCCGTCGAGACGATCATCAGCGCCCCGTTGAATAACTCAGGTATTCGCCGGACAGCTGGTCGATTTCGAATGCGAGGCCGATTTTCGTCCCTTTGATGTTACGACAAGCTTGGATAAGATTAGCTCGAGCGAGCGAAGGGCAATTGCTTTTCCAGATGCGCTGGTTTCGGAAACACATCAGGCGTAGTTCATGGCTTGCGCTGACAGCGCTTGTCATCAACCTTGTGCTGGCTTTTGGACACGTTCACGGTCTCAGCGCGAAGGCACCCGACCAGACCAGTGTTCTGGTTGCCGCGATAGCCGGCGCCGATGGTGGTCAGAATCGCCACCAACCGTCAGACAGCCGTCCGGACTATCTCTGTCCGATCTGCATGGCCACAGCGGTCATGGGCAACGGCGTAGCGCCAACTCCGCCAGCGCTGCACGTGAAATTTGCCGAGGCAATGATCGATCATCCGGTGGATCATTTCCGCTTCGTGCTGCAGCCGCCGCGGGCTGCGTTTGAATCACGCGGACCTCCGATTTCCTGACATCGCTGCTTCGATCCGCCGCTGGCGCCGCGCCATAGGCGCGCCGCGAGCTGGGGAGCCGAAGCTCCTTCGGGGCCACCGCGCTTTTACGTCGTGGGCAAGCGTTCAATCAGGAAACATTTTTCATGGGCACTCCGTTTCTCCTTCGCACTTTCCGCGGCATTTTGCTGTCGGCATCGTCGCTCACGCTCGTGGTGGCATCGGGTGCAGCCGCGCTCGCCCAAGCCCCCGCAGGCCCGGCCCCGCAGGGGACGACCTCGACGCCGCAGCCGAGTGCCTCCCCGTCCGCCCAGCCTTCGCCGCAGCCGGAAAGCGCGGCCACACCGGCGCCCTCAGAGTCACCGGCCAATTCGCCGACCCCGCAATCAACGCCGGCCGTGCAGGCCGCGCCGCCGGGCGCCAACGTCCTGCCCGAGACCCGGGTTGCGGCGCCGGCCGAGCGGCGGCGGCCGCAAACGCGCCCGCCACGGCAGGCTGTGCGCAATCCGCCGTCGACAGCGGCGCCCGTGCCAAGCGCGGAGCAGGCCCAGGCTGGGGCGAATCGCCAGGTCGTCCAGCAGACCCAGAATTTCGACCAGCGGCGCGACAACGTCATCATGCCCAAGGTTGGCACGACAAACTATCAACTTAGCCAGAGGGATATCGAGAGCCTGCCGCAGGGCAATGCCGCCCAGCTCAGCGATATCGTGCTGCAATTTCCGGGCGTCTACCAGGACTCGACGAGCTCGGGGGATTTTCACGTCCGCAACGAGCACGCCAACGTTCAGTACCGGATCAACGGGATTCTGCTGCCGGATGGCGTGTCCGGCTTCTCGCAGCTTCTGGAGACGTCTTTCATCGGCAGCATCGGCCTGATCACGGGTGCACTGCCGGCGCAATATGGCCTGCGTACCGCCGGCATCCTCGACATCACGACCAAGACCGGAGCGGCCCTGTCCGGCGGCAGCGTCAGCGTCTACGGCGGCAGCCGTCAGACCATCACGCCAAGCTTCGAATATGGCGGGGTCGAGGGGAAGACCGAGTATTACGTCGCTGGCCGCTATCTCAGCACCGGCCTCGGCCTTGAGAATCCCTTAGCGACGCTCAACGCCATTCACGATCATTCCGAACAAGGCAGGTTCTTCGCCTATACCTCCACGGTGCTCGATCCAACTGCGCGAGTGGTCACCATTTCGGGGTTCGGAGAGACCCGTTACCAGATCCCCAACAATCCCGGACAGCCTGGCAACGTGGGAGGCTTTTGCGGCGGTCCATTCGACCCCGCAAATCCCTGCCTCAACCCGGATGGCACCCCAAACCCGAATGCTCCCGCCTATACAGCGTTTGGCAAGAGTAGTTTCGATTCGGCCACCCTTAATCAAAACCAATACGAGAAGAACGCCTACAACGTCATTGCTTGGCAGAAATCCGAAGGCAATTTCGATGCGCAGCTCGCCTATTATTCGCGTTACAGCGATCTTCATTTTGTTCCCGACCCGGTGGGCGATCTCTTCATCAACAACGTCGCATCCGATGTGTACCGCAGCTCGTTCCTGAACGGGGTTTCCGGCGATTTCTCTTACCGCCTGAACGAAGCGCACACGCTTCGGGCCGGCTTCTACACCAACGGCGAGCACACCAGCATCGCCACCGGAAGCACGGTCCAGCCGCTCGACCCGAATGATCCTAGCGGGCTGACTGCGATCGACAGACCCTTCAACATTCTCGACAGCAGCAAATTATTCGGCTGGCAGCTTGGGGCCTATGCCCAGGATGAATGGCGGCTCACCCAGCAACTCACGCTCAACTACGGCCTGCGGTTCGACCAGATCTACCAATATGTCGACGCCAACCAATTCAGTCCGCGCGCAAGCCTGACCTATAAACCATGGTGGTCGACTGTCCTGCACATCGGCTACATGCGAACGTTCGAACCTCCACAACAGGTGCTTGGCCGAACGATTGCGACCCAGATCTTCAACGGAACCACCGCCGGCACCCCGATCGTCACCCCCGATCAGGCCACCTTGCTTCCCGGCCAGGTGGCCGGCCAGCCGCTCCAGAATGCCGGCGCGATCCAACCCGAACGGGCGAACGTGTACGACGCCGGCTTCACGCAACAACTGCTGCCGCAATGTCCAACGGCACCAGGCGCAATGCCCAGCAAAGCGCCAGTCCCGGCAGCAAATTGTCCGACCCTGGAGCTCGGCGGCAGCATCTACTACAAGACCGCCCGGGACCTGCTTGATGATGGGCAGTTCGGCCAAGCCTATGTGCTCACCGCGTTTAACTATGACAGAGCCGAGAATTACGGCGCCGAGCTGAAACTCAGATATCGATACGGCGGCTTCTCCGCTGACACCAGTTGGGCCTGGGGCGTCCAGCACGCACACACCGTCGTATCAAACCAGACCCTGTTTAGTCCGGACGACCTGATCTACATCCGGAATAATTGGATCCACACCGACCATGATCAAACCTATACTGGTTCGGGACGGGTCGCATACCGGTGGAGCGACACCAGCACCTGGTTGGACGGCACCACCGCGAGTGCAACCTTCATCTACGGCACTGGCTTGCGCACGACGCCGGCGGGGGTGCTTTGCCCGAACTGCGACCACCTGCCATCCTATTGGCAGGTCAATACCGGCCTGTCGCATGAATTTGCCAATGGCTGGAACGGACTGCCGGTAACGGTGCGGTTCGACGTGGTCAACGTGACCGACTACATCTACCAGATCCGCAACGGCAGCGGCATCGGCGTGTTCGCGCCTCAATACGGACCGCGGCGCGGGTACTACTTCGGCATATCGCAGAAGCTCGGCGCTCCGGAGAAGACTGCCGGCGTCTTGCCCGCCTTCCACACCAAGGCTCCCACACCCATGGCAACCGTTTACGATTGGGCTGGCCCCTATGTCGGCGCCAACTTCGGCGGCGCGTTCAGCTCAGGCGAGCACGTGCTCGCGCCGATTGGGTGGGGCACGACCAATCCGAGCGGAGTGCTCGGCGGTTTGCAGGCCGGTTACAATTATCTGCTCATGCCCAACGTGTTGGTCGGCATCGAAGGCGAACTCGCCTGGACGTCGGCTCAAGGCAAAGCCAATTTCGTCGATCCAGCCGGCACGGCCTCGCTCTCGGTGACAAGCGACCACAACTGGTATGACACCTTCACCGGCAGAATCGGCTACGTCACCGGGCCGCTGATGCTCTACGCAAAGGGCGGCGCCGCGTGGATGAACGCCGATTATCGCATGGAGGTGAACAGCGGGCTCGACGGTGTCACTGTTGCTAACACCACCCGTCCCGGATGGATCGCGGGCGGCGGCCTGGAATACATGCTGGGATCACACTGGTCGGCGAAGCTCGAGTATGACCATCTCGCCTTCGGCGGCAAAGACCTGGATTTCGTCAATCCGTTCGGCACCAGCGTGACCGTCAAGACCGAGGTCAACCAAGTCAAAGCCGGCGTGAATTATCACCTTGAGGGATTGCTTTAGCGACTGGTAAGCGCGCGAGCAGGCCCACAAGTATGGGGAACAAGTGGGGGCCGATTGAGACGAGAAAGAACGAGATGAAAGCTAGCGAAAAAAAGGCTCGGCGCAGAATTTGGCTCCGGCTGCTGCCGAGTGGCCTCATTCTTGCGGCCCTCGCGATCCACTCGCAGCCCGCGTTCGCCCAAGTTCCGGATTCCCTGTTGCCGCGCAATCTGTCGCCGTGGGGAATGTTCCTCAACGCCGATATCGTCGTGAAGGCCGTCATGATCGGGCTCGCCTTCGCCTCGCTCGTGACCTGGACGGTCTGGCTTGCCAAGACCATCGAGCTGCGCGTCGGCAGGGGTCGCGCGCTGCGGCGGGTGAGAATGCTGGAGCAAGGTGGCAGCCTCACGGAGGCGGCCCATGAATGCAATGGCGACCGCGATGCTGTCGCGCAGCTGATCCTCTCGACGGCGCGCGAGGCGGAACTGTCCGACGGTATCGTCGACGACGGCTTCAAGGAGCGTGTCGCGCTTCGGCTGGAACGTGTGGAAGCAGCGATGACGCGAGAGATTTCGCGCGGCATTGGCATTCTTGCCACCATCGGCGCGACTGCCCCCTTTGTCGGCCTGTTCGGCACGGTTTGGGGCATCATGAACTCTTTCATCGGCATTTCGGAATCCCATACCACGAACCTCGCGGTGGTTGCTCCCGGCATTGCCGAGGCGCTGCTCGCCACCGCGCTCGGGCTTGTGGCCGCGATCCCGGCGGTCGTGATCTACAATCACCTCGCCCGCGTGGTCGCCGGCTATCGCGCGCTCCTGAGTGACGCCTCGGCGCAGCTCCTGCTTCTGATCAGCCGCGGGCAGCGCAGTCAGGACGTGGTCCTGCCACGCGCTGCGGAGTGACCGCCATGGCTGTCCGTCTTGGTTCTCGTTCGAACGGCGATGATCTCGAAATTCAGCATGAGATCAACGTCACGCCCTTCATCGACGTGATCCTGGTGCTGCTCATCATCTTCATGGTCGCCGCGCCGCTTGCGACCGTCGACATCGGCGTGAACCTTCCCGCGAGCACGGCACCCGAGCAGCCTCGCCCGGACAAGCCGGTTTTCGTCACGATCAAACCGGACCAGACCATTGCCGTCGGCGAAACCGTTGTGGCGCGCGAAACCCTCGCGAGTGCGCTGGATAGCGCCACCAACAACCACAAGGACGAAACCATCTTCGTCCGCGCCGACAAGTCGCTGAGCTATGGCGAGCTGATGGAGGTGATGAACACCTTGCGCGACGGCGGCTATCTCAAGCTCGCCCTGGTCGGGCTGGAAGCGCCGGCGGCGAAGCCATGAACGCCCGCGCCCTGCATCTGCCTGACAATCGCGGCGTATCACGTTGGACGCTGGCGGCGCTGGCAATCCTGCTGGCGCATGCCTCGATCGTGGCCGCCATTGCATTGTGGTATTCCCGCAGCCCCTTCGAGCCCAACATCATTCCTGCGATCAGCGTCACGCTCGCCCCAGTCGACGCCAGCTCACCTGAAATTCAGAACCACGATATCGCGGTCGGCCCGACCATGCAGCAGGCGGAGGAGACGCCCAAGGAGCAGCCCAAGCAGGAGCAGCCAGTCGAGAAGGTTGAACAGCCGCCACCTCCGCAAGCACAGGCCGAGGTCACCCTGCCGCAAGAGACGCCCAAGCAAGTCGAGGAGCCAAAGCCGCAGGTGCAGCCGCCCGCGCCCGAGACACGCGCGCCGCCGAAGACCGAACATGTCGGCCAGTTCTCACAGGCGAGCGCGAGGGCCTATAACGCCCTCGTGTTCGGTCATCTGCAGCGCTTCAAACGTTACCCGGCGGCAGCGCATGGTGCCTCGGGAACAACGGTGCTGCGGTTCGACCTGAATCGTGCGGGCGAAGTGATCGCAAGCGAAATATCCAAGTCGTCAGGCAATACAGTGCTCGACCGGGAGGCGCTCGAACTGCTTCATCGCGCAAGTCCCTTCCCGCCCTTCCCGGTCGAGAAGCCCGGGGCGCGCGATAGCTATCTCGCGCCGGTCGCTTTCGCGCGCTGACGCCTGCGGCGAGATCCGTAGTTTCGTCGGGATGAGGATAGTCCATGCCGATAACGGGTGATCTCAGGGAGCAATAGACCGCACGGTCAGAGTAGTAGAGCAGCCCGTTTGCCTCGGTCGGATTGTTGGCCACTCACAGAGGAGTGCCGAATGACAATGCGAACCTCGTTGTTGGTCCTTTTCTTTCTGCTTTGCAGTGTGGTGACGGCTGCTTTCATGGGTAGCGCCGTCACTAAGAACGATCCTTGGAATCCTCATCATATCGACGATCTGCCTGCCGAAGTCCGACAATATATCGCAGCAATCTGCAAGGGGCCCTCCAGCGCCCAGAATGATTTCGCAACCTACTCTCCGCACGAGAAGCGCTGGCGGATCAATCTCGAATACCTTCGATGCGAGGGTTTGGGCTAGTATCGCCCGGGAAATCAATGTTTGGATGTTGACTTCATTGCTGTGGGCTCGCGTTTCCGGCTTGCAGACGGGACTACAGAGACTGTGGGTTCTAAATCAGCAACATTCGAAGGCTCGCACGCCGCTCGCAAAGGTCTCCAAGGAATTAAAGCGCATTGTCGGCGCCGCGCGCGTCAAGGCCTCACAACTCGGCATTGGACGCGCCCTGGCAAGAACTTCCTGACGTTTTGCAGCATTGATTGGGTCCACATCACATAGTGGCTCTCGCGATCGTAGCAGCGGCCTTCGGTAGAAAGTCGCCGACGAACTCGTTGACCCCAGGTTTGTACGAAACGGACCTCTGCTTTTTGTTGCGAATGTTTCACTTTCTCGAAGCCATGTTTGGACGCTGCTTTACCCAATACTAAACATCGTCGAACGGAAACAGCCCGCGATCGAACCAAGCGACCGTCTCGTCAGCTTCGTGTAAGAGTGCGCCCGTACCGTCGGTTCCCAGATTTCAGTCGCAACGCGCGTCGAACTTGTTGAGCTCGCATCATGTGTTCGAGGCTACTAGGTAGTTTGTGCATGGCGGCAGCCGCCCTTCCGGTGGCCCTGCATTTGGGATTCGCCGTTTGGGAGGTCTGGGCTTTCGCACTCCTCGTCGGGATCGGCGTCTATTTGCTGAACATGACGCCGCGGGAACGCAAGACTGCAGAAAAAGAATAAGCAATCACTCGCAGGCGTCCGCATCGGCCGCGTAAACCAGCAGCGCTGAAGCGCCGCAAAGAGCCTGCAGAGGCGCAGCTGGCTGCGAACAGATCAAACCGGCTTCGGCTGCGGTCGTCCCCCGACGAGCTTTGAGGAGTCTTCGAAAGGAGGAAGGTCGCACACCGACTGAGGCGTTTGATTGCATCATGACAGCCGCCGCTGAAGCATCGGAAAAGGAAAGATTTTCGTGAGCATCGCCGTTTCGACCGGCGGCGCGCCGTTAAACGTCACTCCTATCGTGCGCCAGAGCTCGAGGGCAGATCGTCGAGCAACTGCGCGGCTCTGCCGGATGAGAACGCGAGCCACGCAACAAACAGCGTGACGCGAAAACTCAAGCAACTGGAAGCCGGACTTCTTCTCTGGCCTTTGTCCTGGCGTCGTAGATTCTGACCTGGAGCATGGGACGGCGCTTCTTGAGCTCCTGCGCCCCTGCCCAGGCCCCATCTCTGGTCGCGAATTCGGTTTTCAATTGACCGTCGACTTCGAGCACATAACCAGAAGCTGGCAGGCGAGGAGTGGCTGCGATCATGTTATTCCTTTAACGTGATGGGTCCGCTCGATGCCCTTGCTTATCTGAGTCGCCCTGGCCTGCCATCAGCCTCGTGAGGGACGCATTCCTGCAATCGATGGCACGAAGCCGGTTTGAGGGCGGCGATGACTACTGACCACCGAGAATCGCACGCGCGATCAAGACATCGACGATGGCTTGCGCCATTTGCTCCGGCCCCTGCTCCATCGTCTTGAGATGAATTTCAGGTCTTGTCGGTGCTTCGTAGGATGCATCGATGCCGGTGAAGTTATTGATCTTGCCGGACTTGGCCTTCGAATATAGGCCCTTGGGATCGCGCCGCACGCATTCTTCAATCGGCGTGTCGACAAAGACTTCGATGAATTCCTCCTGGCCGACCAGGTCGCGCACCATGGCCCGTTCGGCTTTGTAGGGTGAAATAAAAGAACAGATCACGATCAAGCCGCTGTCCGCCATCAACTTGGCAACCTCCCCAACGCGCCTGATGTTCTCCACGCGATCGGCCTCGGAGAAGCCGAGGTCCGCGTTTAGTCCGTGCCGGAGGTTGTCCCCGTCCAGCAACATGACATGCTGCGACATCGCGAACAGCTTTTGATCGACGATGTCGGCAATCGTCGACTTTCCTGCGCCGGACAGGCCGGTGAACCAAATGATGCAAGGCTTTTGGTTCTTGAGGGCGGCTCGCTGCTTTCTTCCGACCGCATGGGGTTGCCAGGCGATGTTGGCCGCCCGCCGCAGCGGACATGCGATCATCCCGGCTGCGACTGTGCGGTTGGTATAACGGTCGATGACGATAAATGATCCGGTCTTGCGATTAATCGCGTAAGGATCGAACGCCGCAGGCAGCGCGGTTGAGACATTGCAGAATCCGATCTCGTTAAGACCAAGCGTCCGAGCTGCCAGGTGCTCCCGTGTATTAACGTCGATCCGATGGTTGATCGCACTGATGCTGCCGGCTGTGGTCTGCGCTCCAATGCGCAGAATGTAATTGCGACCTACCACGAGCTGGGCCTCATCCATCCAGATCAAATGAGCGGCGAATTGGTCGGCGAGCTCCGGCCGTTCGGTCGGACGCGCCAGGAGATCGCCGCGCCCAATATCGATTTCGTCTTCAAGAGTAATCGTGATTGCATCCCCGGTCTCGGCCCTGGACAGGTCACCGCTATGCGTCACAATCCGCCGGACGCGCGCGGTCCGCCCAGACGCTGCGACAACGATGTCGTCTCCCACCGCGATGCTTCCCGAGGCGACGGACCCGGCATAACCGCGAAAATCCAGGTCGGGCCGGTTTACCCACTGCACCGGAAAGCGGAAGGCCTGCAGGGAGCTGTTGGACTGGATATCGATGCTCTCAAGGTGGCCGAGCAGGCAGGGACCATCGTGCCAGTGAGTGTTGTCGGAGCGATTGACGACATTGTCGCCGTACCTGGCAGAGATCGGGATCGGAACGATCGATTCGAAGCCAAGATCGCCGGCAAAGGCCACATAGTCGGCGACGATCCGATCAAAGGCCTGTTTGCTGTAGTGGACGAGGTCGATCTTGTTCACTGCCACGACGAGATGGCGGATGCCAAGGAGCGAACAGATGAAGGAGTGGCGCCTGGTTTGGACCAGCACGCCCTTGCGGGCATCGATGAGGATGATAGCGAGCTGAGCATTTGAGGCACCCGTCGCCATGTTGCGAGTATACTGCTCGTGGCCAGGCGTATCTGCCACCATAAACGAGCGCCGCTCCGTCGCAAAGAAGCGGTAGGCCACGTCGATCGTGATACCTTGCTCTCGTTCGGCTTCAAGCCCATCGACGAGCAGCGCGAAATCGATCTCACGGCCGGTCGCGCCGTGCTTGGCGCTGTCCCGTTCCAGCGCCGTCATCTGATCCGTGTAGATCATCTTGCTGTCGTGCAGCAGCCGGCCGATCAAAGTCGATTTGCCGTCATCCACCGAACCGCACGTGATGAATCGCAGCTGATCCTTTGGCTCGGCCTGGACAGATTCCGCTATCGACTTGACAAGCATCAAAAGTAGCCTTCCCGCTTCTTTCTCTCCATCGAAGCGGCTTCATCGGCATCGATCAGGCGGCCCTGGCGCTCCGACACCGTCGCAGTCCGCATCTCTGCGACAATGCCTTGGATCGTCGTCGCATCAGATTCGATAGCCCCGCTCAAAGGATAGCATCCCAGCGTGCGAAAGCGGATCATCCGCATTTGTGGCGTCTCGCCAGGCAGAAGCGGCAATCGCTTGTCGTCGATCATGATCGCCGCGCCATTTCGACGCACGACCGGTCTTTGCTTTGCGAAGTAGAGCGGGACGACCGCGATCTTCTCGCGCATGATGTATTCCCACACGTCGAGCTCAGTCCAGTTTGACATAGCGAAAACGCGCATCGTTTCGCCCTGGCGAATCCGGGTGTTGAACAGGTTCCAGAGCTCCGGCCGCTGATTACGAGGGTCCCATACGTGCCCGGCCGAACGGAAGGAGAGAATCCGCTCTTTTGCGCGGCTCTTTTCCTCATCACGGCGGGCACCGCCGAAAGCCGCGTCGAATTCGTGGAGGTCGAGCGCCTGCTTCAGGGCGTCTGTCTTCATCACCCGGGTATGAAGCGCGGAGCCGGAGTCGATCGGATTGATCCCGCGCTCGATGCCCTCTTGGTTTACATGGACGATCAGATCAAGGCCGAGCCGCCTGGCTGTCGCATCCCGGAAGCTGATCATCTCGCGGAACTTCCAGGTCGTGTCGACGTGGAGCAGGGGAAAAGGCAACTTTGCGGGATAGAAGGCCTTGATCGCAACGTGCAGCATCACGCTCGAGTCTTTTCCGATCGAGTAAAGCATGACCGGCTTTTTGAACTCGGCGACCACGTCTCGCATGATTTCGATCGATTCAGCTTCGAGACGACGCAGATGTTTGGGCAGCATATGGTGCAGGATCTCTGTTGCTCGCCGGTCTACGGCTGCGGTCATGAGAAATGCCGGGGAGGAAGACCGCTCGCCATGACGCATGGCTCGCCGGAGGGTCAAGTGCAACCTGTGATCCGCCGATCACAGCGCATTCCACCGCTGGTGCGAACGCAACCCGGCGCCTGTCATCCGGCGCGCAGATCGGCTCACTACGGGCTGCCTGTTGGCTAAACAATCCAGCGTGTTTTGATCGCAAGCATCCAGATCACCCTAGGGCATATTGAGGGTCTGCTCAAGCCGCGCGACCTCGCCGCGCAAGATCTCAATGGCCACATCACGATCTCGAATGGCATTCAGCACCGCAACGCGCTCAGCTTCCGAGGCCACCAGCACTTGTTGCAACTGAGCTGCCATTGAATTGTCCAGCTGCAGATTCTCCTCGAGGTTGGTGCCCGACAGACCTTGCATCTGCACCATTGATCCGTCGGAACCTGCGCTAACGTCCTTTGAAACTTTCGGAACAGTGCGGACAGATTCACCCGTTTGAGGCGGGCCGGACAATGCTTCTACCTTGCTGCTGCGCAAATCCCACCAGGCCCGGAATATCCGACGATACAGTTCGGTTACCTCTCGACCCCGATCCACCACTCCGGCTTGCCGTGCATGCAGCAGGTCCTGCTCATATCCGAGTTCTGTCAAAAGCTCGGCGCCGACCAGATCGGTAACCGTTTGCATCTCTTCAGGGCTCAATTGGGACTGCCACGCCTTGACAGAGCTTTCGTCGACGGCGCTTCGCTCCAGGATCTTTCGGTCTCCAAAGCTGCTCGATCGAAGATAATCTGCCTGCTCCATCCCCGGCGATGCGACGGCCGCGGGGTCGCAGCCGAGCGCCGTCAATAAGCGGGGGACTTCCTGATCCGGATGCGCCACGAGAAGTTCGTATTTCACCAACTGAGTCTGCGGGCGACGGCGGTGTGCGGCGAGCCTCGGAAGGCCCAGAACCAGATCGGCGAGTGACGATATGATGACATCGGGCAGCCGGAGCATGAGATCAGAGAGAGCAGATACGCTGACAGGATGGGAGATCTCTGCCCGGAGCGGGATGCCCCACGTCGATTTCAGTGAAGCTGCGATGGCATAGGGGTTGCGCATCAGGAGGACGTGTGGCGCTTCCGGATAGACCGATTCAAGAAATTCGAGCGCGGTCCAATAGCGCGGTGTCTTGTCTATGATGATGCGCTTGCCCGCTGTTGTCAGATATTGACCGTACGCAGTATCGGCAAAAGCTCTGCACACCAAGGCGCGATCTATCCGTCCCAAAAATTCGGACGTGGCGGCCTCGATCAGTGAGGGCCCGGCTGGATGTCGCTGA
Organism: Bradyrhizobium sp. USDA 4461; assembly: GCF_054055655.1. Classification (NCBI taxonomy): domain Bacteria; kingdom Pseudomonadati; phylum Pseudomonadota; class Alphaproteobacteria; order Hyphomicrobiales; family Nitrobacteraceae; genus Bradyrhizobium; species Bradyrhizobium sp. USDA 4461. Next base: position 4,406,894 of record NZ_JBSRXM010000001.1, on the reverse strand, counting down.
TCGACCCTGCCAAATGCCTTAAGTGCCAGCATCAACCAGGGTTCGGGCGGAGCCGCAATGTCAGGATGGTGCTGAAGCAAGTGCGCCAGGAGTGTCGTCCCGGATCGTGGAAGGCCGAGAAGAAAGCAGACTGCCGGCGAACGGTCAAAGCCATCGGTCATATTCAGACCCTAATGCTTGAAAGCGAGCCCAGGCGCCATCGTTTGATTGAGCGGATCGAGCGAACCGTGGGATCACTTGAGGCGACGGCTTGCGCAGCACGCACCGCACGAGACACCTTTCGCTTGCAACTTACCTTTGAGATCTGTTGGACTTCACCGATTTGGCGGATTACAGAAGCATTTCACACCGGCAATCGCCGTCCGCGTTGTTCACACAGTTGAGGCCAAGTCAACGCCAGCTCAAGCCTACGGAGATAGGCCGCAGGCATGGAATGGTTGGCAAGAACCATACGGACGTTTATCGGATAGACGCCGATGCTCGCATGGGACGTTTCGACGCGATGCCGCGTGGGCGCCTGAAAACGCAAACGCGACATGCGCCTCGCTGGTGCTCGGCACAGACCAGAAACTCGGTAAGATTGCCGACAAGTCGACGAGTGCGGGAACAGGCAGACCACAATCACGGATATCTCACTTGGCAGGCGCACGATCCGAGCGGCCTGCGGTATCGCCCCGACGCAAGTTGCCTGCGAATGCTGGCGCTGGCCCACAAGCCGATGAGCGCCGAACCCTGCGCAGCCACCGCTGTCCTATTATTCGCGCCGCGTCCGGACCTGTCCGGATCGTACCAAGCAATTGATTTACCTGCTCTTACGGCGTTGAACCAACTTCCAATTCGCGCTAAGGGAAACTGGTGAAGGACGGAACCTGACCACGATGCCGCCGGATTTGCCCGGTCCAGCTATCGCGCCTGGCAGTATCTCTACTGACGGACTGGGGATGATCCGGCCGTTCATGTGGGAGATCAGATCGATCAGTGCGTGTCTCGATGAGCTTGCCAGATTCCGAGCCAATGTCCTTGGCATCACTGGGCCACAGTGGATGATCCTGATGGCAGTGGCCTACTTGGGCAAGGAAAATGGTGTCCCCGTCAACGCGGTGTCAAAGTTGATGCACGTCGACCCATCCTTCGTCACGACCCACTCAAAGCTGCTGGAGAAGCATGGATTCCTAAGGCGCAAGCACTGCGCAAGCGATGCTCGGATCGTGCAGATGACGCTCACGTCCAAAACTCGCAAACGTCTAGCAACTTTGGCGCCACAACAGCAAGCGCTGGATGAGCTCGCCTCTGATGACGGATCAAGTGAGTTTATTACCAAGCTGGCCGCGGTCAGGCTTCATCTGGAGAAGGTTCGCCGTGAGAGCGGTCCTGGCCTTCCGAAAACTAAACGCACGACCGTCAGAGATGACGCTTCGTGATCATGCCGACGCTTCCAGTCTTCGAGTTTTTCTTGAAGCAGCGCGGACGAAGATGGTTGTGGTCCGTCTATACCGCCGAAGGCGCCCGGGTGATGACGGGTTCAGGACACAGCCGCTCCGCCGCCAGGTATCAAGCCAACCGCGCGCTGTTTCTATTGCTGCTGAGCGCACCGTATCGTTCCGAAGCTCAAGCTAACCACCAGGCTCGGCGGGGCACGCTTAAGCCCAAATCTTAACCTCCGATGATCGTCGAGGAACGCGCCACTCGCAAGGTTGCGCCCATCGGCTACGATATGAACCAATGACCCATCGGGGCGCCGTCCGGCTTTCACAGAATATAACGCAACGTTCTCCACTGTAATCAGCCGAGGAGCCGATTCAAGGAGTTAGTTGAATCTGGCGCCTAGGCAAATCGCGCAGGAAGTGGTGGCCTGGCCGCGACGACCAGGCGCCTTTCAAACACCTCGTCAAAGATGCCGTGGGCTGGAGGCCGCTCCACAATCGCGAAGCTCCAGCCAGCACCTGAGTGAAAAACTCATCTATCCATCTGCAAATCGATCATCGGTCCTGCGAAGCCACAAAGATCTTGAACGCGGCGCCGATCACGGACACACGTTCTGTCCTCTGTCAGCCAAGCTCTTGTCGGGGCAGCCGCCCATGACGTCGTAAGCGGCAATCTCTCCTCGATCAGCCAGCTGAGAGCGCTGTCATGTTCATTGCTCTTTCAGCTTGTTGCGTCGTTCAACGAGACGTCCGATTGCTGTCATCGTGTCCATACGCTCTTTGTGGTTATCCAGTTTTTGCACTTTGCGTTTTAGTTGATCGATCTCCTTGTTGATCCGCTCGATCTCGTTGACAGTGTGATTGGATTGTTTCATGGGCGGCTTCCGGGTTAGCGCTATTCCGAACACGCGCGCTTCGGGTCCTTAGCTGGCTCTATGTTTTTCGCTTATGGAGAGCTGCCAGCCGTTCCGCCTCAGCGAGTGCTGCAGCCTTGGTTCTAAATGGACCAACGTCGTGTTCTTGCGTGTCGGGTAGCCAGGCAGGCAAGAACCACCAACCGCCCGGGCGGTAACTAGTGCGGCTCCTAATCGACCCGATGTGTTCGGCTGTAAACCATCCGGGATCGACCCCGTCCTGTTGCCACAAGATGTTCTTGTCGCTCACTGGGTGCCTCAAGAATGTCAACTCGTCGATTTTCTTCGCTCCGGCCGCATTTTAGCCGTTTCCATAGGACCATGGCAACAAACTGTCGAGCTGGCGGTTCGGGGACTGTTGATGATCCTGGTGCGCACATCGGTGATGTACGCCAGCGGACCTATCTGATTTCGCTTGATGAGGTGGATAGCTCCCGCTTCCGGCGTCATAGCCTAGAAGCGGTCGCGGCGATCGCCTTGAGATGCCTCGGGTTCATGGGGCGGATGCAAAAGACCGTCCTGTTCTCCAGAAGCTTCGCCGTGAGGAAGTTCTGAGCTTTTTCGCCAAGTTGCTGCCTTGTGTTGTCGTCATGGAAGCATGCCATCGTCGCATTACTGTGCGCGCGAGATTCGAGCGCTTGGCCATGATACCAAGATGGTTCCGGCTTCGTACGTGAAGCCCTATGTCGCGCGCAAAAGAACGACTCTTCGGGTAGCGTGTTTCGCTGATCAACGCAATTCGGAGCCATATGGCGCAGTTCGGTGTAATCGCCGCTGCCGGCCCTCAGCAAGTAGGCTCTCTCATAAAGAGGATATCCGATCCGGCGATACTGATCCCCGATGCGGTGCGAGCACCGTTGAATATCCTGGCTGACCAGCTCGTCGCCCTAACTGCTCAGAGCAATGCTCTCGAACCTGTACGGCTCATTGAGCCGAAAATCACTGCGCTTAAAGAGCAGCCGGTGCAACCCAAGCAGAATTCGAACCCTTAGACCGTTCGCGGAAATCCACCAGGCGTATCGCGACACGAATCCAACAGACAATAAATCCAACAAACAATAAGGGCGGCCCGCGAGCCGCCCTACTGTACCAATCACCAGCGCAGCCAATAAGCTAACGCTGATGTCCCAGTCCAATTCCAAGATGCAAAGCCTTCTGGCGTAGCGCACCCACTGAGCGTTTGGTCATTTTTGATATTTTTATGACCGGGGTCCGAGCCTTTGAATGGACCTTGAGCTCTTTGATATCTGCCTTGGTCCACTCGCGCCGCTTAACGCGTTTCTTACTTGCTTTTTTCACAATGAATGCTCCTTCTTAGAGAAGCGGCTTGTAACATAGATTTATCACAGGGACGACCTAAAAAAGATGCAACGTAGAACTCGCGCAAAGATGCAAGCTCGGTCATATGTTCAGAAGAGTATGAATGACGGCGGCCCGGTTGTAAATTTCGTGTAAGTTTCATGTGAAGAGACTTCCCATAAATAGGCGAATGCAGCCCTCCTAATCGACGCACCGCAAGCAGGTCATAACAAGCCTCTGAAAAACTGTTGGCAGGCGAATTGCGAGAAGTCTAAGAATTTCCCAGATTGGTGCTTTATACAAGCTTAGAGGTATCAACTATCGGATCTCTATGAGACGCGGTCGCGATTTCTTCCGAATGGCTCCTGCCACAGTTGACGAGCTGCGTCGTCCAGCTGCAGAGCCTCGTTAGGACGGATCGCGTCAACCAGATCGACGCTCGTCTTCCATTGCGCGGTCTCGGGTCAACCTATCGGGGGGGTACAATCTTGTCGGATGGAACAGCTTTCATTTCTCTAGGCAAAGGAGTGAACGCGGCAAAATCATTGTTGCGTTCGTGATGGTCTCTTAGAAAGAGAGCTGCAACCGACGCCGGGATCAACGGCCAACGCTTTTAGTTTAAATCGCCGCGTTCGTCTAGATTTGGCGGCCCGATCCTCGCGGGAGAATGGGACATCGCCAGCCCGATCGATCATGCGATCGAAGTAACGATAATCGATTAGCTGCAGTACGCCATGCTCGAAGGCGACCGCTTCTGAAGAGACGCAACTATGCTATTCTCGGTCCGGACAAACTGCTCGCCCAGCGGCCGGAAGGGCCACCGAGCAGCCGTTGCTGATCGCGAACAGCTGCTCACCGTCCGATCGTTGCTACCGCATGTCCAAGCAGTTGCTGCGGTGGACCCGCTGGATGCGCGAGCGAGCACTCTCCTGCAACGCGCACGGCCGCCTCCGCAAATGCGCCGGTCCATTTGCACTATTTGGCCCGGCGCCCAGGACCGGCTGGCTCGTCGTCGGTGATTGCACGCCAGGCTGCCCCGTCGAGATCGTCATACTGGCCGCTCTTCAGCGACCACAGAAAGCCCAGCAGGCCGACGAAGCCGAGCGAAAGAGCGAGCGGAACCAGATAGACCAGGACTTCCATCAGGGTACCTCGCTCCTTCGTGCCCGTAGCGCATTGAGCATGACCAGTGCCGACGAACCTGACATTGCTGCAGCGGCAATCAGCGGCGTCACCAGGCCGGCGATCGCAATAGGCACGGCCAAGACATTGTAGACGACAGCAAGCCAGAGATTTTGCCGCATCAGCTGCAGCGCCCTGCGCGAGCCCCTGACCGCCGTCATCACGGGCTGGAGACGCTCACCGAGGAAGATCGCATCCGCGACGGCCTGGCTCATATGGGTAGCGGTAACAGGCGATATCGAAGCATGCGCCGCGGCGAGCGCGGGCGCGTCGTTCAAGCCGTCGCCGACCATCAATACCTTGTATCCCTGGCTGGTCAGACCTTCGATCCGAGCGACCTTGTCCGTCGGTGAGACGTTGGCGCGCCACTCGAGAATGCCGAGCATCTCGGCCACGCGCCGAACAGCTGGCTCTCGATCCCCCGAAACGATTTCCACCATGATACCAAGGCGTGCGAGACTTGCGACGACCTCGGCCGCGTCTGGTCTTATCCGTTGCCGGATGGCGAAGACATGCCTGGCGTCGCCATGGCTGAACGCGACGACAGAAGCCTCGGGTTCGCGGCACAGGATCTCGTTCGCGAGGCTGTCAGCACCGCAGAACGAAGGATGGCCGAGCCTGATCGGCGAGCCTTCATGGTAACCGTGGAGCCCCCGCCCGGGCTCCTCTTCGATATCGGCCAGCGGCTCGCTTACGCCTGCAGCTCGCACGACGGCAGCGGCGATCGGATGGCGGCTCGAGAGCGCCAGCCGGCCCGCCAATTTGACGACCTCGTCGGGAATGGTGGCGAGGTTGGCGACGTCGAGCTCGGGCTGCGTCAGCGTACCGGTTTTGTCGAAGAGCACGCGATCCACCTCGGCAATGCGCTCGATCGCATCCCCGGCATTGAGCAGCACGCCGGAACGGAATAACGCGCCGGAGGCCACGGTCTGCACCGCAGGAATAGCCAGGCCCAGCGCGCAGGGGCAGGTGATAATCAAGACCGCGATCGCATTGACGACCGAATCATGGAATGTTGCGCCGAAGGTCAGCCAACCCAGCATCGTCAGGAACGCCGCTGTGTGAACGATCGGTGCATAGAGCCGCGACGCGCGCTCGGCGAGACGCAGATAGCGCGAGCGCGATTGCAAGGCATGATCAAGTAGCCTGGAAATCTCCGCAAGCAGTGTGCCGTCCGAGGCCGTCGCCGCGCGGACGCGCAGGGTGCCTGATCGGACCAATGTGCCGGCGAATACCGCGCTGCCAGGACCAGCAACCGCCGGCAAGGTCTCGCCGGTAATGAGGCTTTGATCGACCTCGGAGTGTCCCTCGATCACATTGCCGTCGACGGTACAGCACTCGCCGGGTCGCACCAGCACGATATCTCCCGGTTTGATCGCCGCCACCGGAACGGTCCTGATCTCGGTCGGGCTTACGAACTTCGCCGCAGTCTCCGCCTTCAGTGCAGCAAGGTTGCTGGCGAAGGCCCGGGTACGCCGCCTCATGTTCTGGTCCAGGTAGCGGCCTGCGAGCAGGAAGGCGATCAACATGATCGCCGCATCGAAATAGGCGTGCTCGGCATGGCCGATGGTCTCGATCACCGACATTGCCAACGCGAGCAGGATCCCGATGCTGATCGGCACGTCCATATTGGCTGCGCGCGCCCGCAGCGCAGCAAAAGCGGAAGAGAAGAACGGTTGCCCGCAATAGGCCGCGGCCGGCAGCACGATCAGCGCGGAAAGCCAATGAAAGAAGTCGCGCTGCTCCGGCAGCATGTCCGAGATATTTCCGGACCATACCGGGATCGACAGCATCATCACGTTCATCGCGGCAAAGGCGGCGACGGCCAGTCGCCGCAGCAGGCTCTGCGCCCTCGCCGCCTCCAGCGTCTCCGCATTGTCCCGCTGAAAGGGATACGCCCTATAGCCTAATTCGGCGAGCCGTTTGACAAATAGCGCCGGGTCGAGCGCTCCTGCCTTCCATTCGAGCGCCAGCCGGTTTTCGGTGAGGTTCACGCGTGCCGAGATCACATCCGGAATACTCGACAGATTGCGCTCGATCTTGCCCATGCAGCCTGCGCAATTGATGCCCTCCACCGCGAGGTCGAGCTGAATGAGGCCGGCGCCAGTCCTCTTCATAAAGTGAGAAAAATCGATCTCTGCCGGCATGGCATCTGCTCTCAGTTCAGGACAACGCGGTTTTTCGATAGGAACAGGCGGCGGCCATCGGCGTCGGCCTCGATGACGAGATCCCACTGCCCCGCGGCGACGCTCGCGGCGCTACCGCGGTAAGTGCCGACATTGGCCTGCGAGACTTCAATCGCCCGATCGGCCCGGCGGTCTACCGGGCGCTCGAGCCGTGCCACGAAACTTATTCCGGCGACAGGCATGCCCGCGCGGTCGCGCGCCTCGATTGCAAGCACGGCTTCGCCGTCCGACTGCCGATCAATATGTACCTGAACCTGCCAACGTCGCTCGTTCTGCTGTCGTGCCGCAATGATCTCGCGGTCATAGGTGAGGCTCGCGCTATAGGCGCTGTCGACCTCTGTCCCCGGCAAGGTCGTGATGGCAAAGCGCATCATCACCAGGTTGGCGCCAATCACGACCGAAAAGAAGGTGAGAATAGCGATCAGGACGAAGCGTCCGGTGATGGGCCGCGCGACGCGAATTGATGCGGTCATGGTCAGGTCCGGTACAGCGAATCGTTAGGGGAGAACGAAATGGTCCATTGCAGAGGCGACCTCGCCAAGGCCAATGTCGGTGACCCGAAACCTCACCGGCATCGAGTGCTCCGACTTGTCGTCGACCGGCGCTGTCAGCAGCACACGCAGCTCCGTCGTACTATCGCGAGCCAAGACGATCACCGGTCGATCCACGGGCCCCGAATCGGCGCCGATGACGTGGACTGACGTTTCGGTCGGCCCATCGACGTCGATCGCGATCACGCGATCGAAGCCGCGTTTGTTGAGCAAGCGCACGGTATAGCCGTTGCGAACCGAACCGTCGCTGAGCTTGACCGCCACGGGATTACGGTCGTGGAGGATGCTGAGATCGAGCAGAGTTCTCGACGATAGCCCATAGAGCATCACGGCGCAGACGACCACGATCAAAGAAGCATAGACAATCGTGCGCGGGCGTACCGGCTTGAATAGCTCCGGCTTGCCGTCCATCCGACGCCGAATATTGATGTCGTTGTCATAGCCGATCAGACCGGTGTTGCGCCCGATCTTCCTCATGACGGCATCGCAAGCGTCAACGCACAGCCCGCACTGGATGCAGCCCATCTGGGCGCCATTGCGGATGTCGATCCCGGTCGGGCAGACCGCCGCGCATTGATTGCAATCGATGCAGTCTCCGACCCGTTCGCCGCGCGCGCGCAGATCGAATGATTTCTTCAATGAGCAGCGCTGCTCGCCGCGGTCGTATTTATAGGTGACATTGAGGGCCCATTCATCGGTGAGCGCGGCCTGGATGCGCGGCCAAGGACACATATAAACGCAAACCTGCTCGCGCATGTAGCCGGCCAGCAGATACGTCGAAGCGGTCAGGATCAAAATCCAGATATAGGCGATCGCGGGCGCCTGGAACGTTGACAGATCGCGCACCAAGGTCGGCGCGTCGGCGAAGTAGAGCACCCATGCGCCGCCGGTCCACCAAGCGATCATCAACCAGATCGCGTGCTTCAGTACGCGCTTCGCCGCTACCCTCGCTGTCATTGGGCGTGCGGCGGCCTTCAGCCGATCGCGACGGTCGCCCTCGACCCAACGCTCGACCGCATAGAACAGGTCGGCCCAGACCGTCTGCGGACAGAGATAACCACACCAAATCCGCCCGCCCAGCGCGTTCATCAGGAACAGTGCAATGGCGGCAAGCACGAGCAAGCCGGTGAAGTAATAGAGCTCTTGCGGCCAGAGCTCGATGAAGAAGAAGTAGAACCGCCGGTTCGGAAAATCGAGCAACACCGCCTGCTCGGGAGCACCGGGGCCACGTTCCCAACGCACGAAGGGCAGCAGATAGTAGACGCACAGGCACACCGTCATCAGCCGCCATTTGATGGTGCGGAAAGTGCCGCGGATGCTCTGCGGATAGACCTTCCTGTGGGCTACATAGAGGGGTCCATCCTCGTCGATCACCGGATCATCGCGCGAAACGGTCTTGTTCACGGCGGTTTTCATGCTGACCTTGCATCGGGCGCGGATGGCTCGGGTTGATCCGAATTAACGGCGCAGCAGATTTTGCGGCGCATCTCGCCTATTGTCCGCCGCCGAGCGAATGCACATAGACGGCAAGTGCCTTGACGGTGACAGGATCGAGCCGCCGGCTCCAAGCCGGCATGATGCCGGCGCGGCCATAGCTGATGGTCTCGATCAGCGTGTCCTCGTCCGAGCCGTACAGCCAAATCCGGTCCGTCAGATTCGGCGCGCCGAGCGCCTGATTGCCCTTGGCGTTCTCGCCATGGCAGACCGCGCAATTCTCGGCAAAGATCCTTGTGCCGGCCGCAGCATCGAAATTAGCCGCCGTGGTCAGTCCTGACAGCGATCGCACGTAATTGGCTACGGTGCCAATCTCGGTTTTCGTGAGGATGCCGTCACGGCCGAAGGCCAGCATTTGCCCCTCATGCGCCTTCGCATCTCCGGAACGTGCGCCGAACTGGATGGTCTGCAGGATCTGGTCGAGCGATCCGCCCCACAACCAGTCATCGTCATTGAGGTTGGGGTACCCTTTGCCACCTGCGCCGCCACTGCCATGACATGGCGCGCAATTGTCGGCGAACACCGTCTTGCCGCGCGCGCGGGCCAATGCCAGCAGGGCCGGATCCCTCTCGATCTCGCCAAGAGACGCTTCGCCGAGCACGGCCATCTTCTCGCCGCGCAACTTCTCAAGACTTGCAAGGTCGCTGACGACGCTGGCGCGGGTCGAATAGTCAAACGCGCCAGTCGTGTAGCTCGAGAGGAGCGGCCAGGCCGGATAAACGACCCAGTAGCCCATCGCCCAAAGGATCGTGGCGTAGAAGCTCAGAATCCACCAGCGCGGCAGTGGCGTATTGAGTTCCCTTATGGCCGTCCCATTCGTGCCCGGTCGTGGGGCGGCCGGAGACGTGATCGATGTCGTTGTGCTCGGTCATGATCGGTCAGTCCCGGCGCAGCGGCATGCGCGCCGCAGACTCAAAATGCTTCCTGTTGCGGGGCCACAGCGCGTAAACCACGATGGCTACGAAGATGCCGACGAACAGCGGCGTCCAGAGCGTCACGACGAAGCTTGATGCCAGGTTCTCGATGGAAATGATGGCTTTCATCCGAGGGTCCTTCAGCGCAGATTGGCTTTTTCGTCGTAGAGCTTGAAATCGATCAGCGTGCCCAGCATCTGCAGGTAGGCGACGAGCGCATCGAGTTCGCTCGGATTGCCGGCCCTGCCGTCGAAATTGCGCACAGCCGCCTTCGGATAGCGTTTCTGGAAGGACGCGACGTTCGCTCCGTCAGGATCCAGCTGCGCCTTCAGGTCGGCGACAGCGTTCTTGATCTGGTCCTCGGTATAGGGGACGCCGATCGCCCGATTGGTGCGCAGATGCGCGACCATGTCGGTCAGGTCGACCTCCGTGTTCACCAGTGACGGATAGCCTGGCATCACCGATTGCGGCACGATGGCGCGCGGATTGATCAAATGCGTGACATGCCATTCATCGGAATATTTGCCGCCGACACGTGCGAGGTCGGGACCGGTCCGCTTCGAGCCCCATTGAAACGGGTGGTCATACATGCTCTCAGCGGCCAGCGAGTAGTGCCCGTAACGCTCGACCTCGTCGCGCAACGGCCGGATCATCTGCGAGTGACAGAGATAGCACCCCTCACGTACGTAGATGTTGCGGCCGGCAAGCTCGAGCGGCGTATACGGCCGCACACCGTCCACCGCCTCGATCGTGCTCTTGAGGTAGAACAGCGGCGTGATCTCGACCAGGCCACCGACGGCTATCACGGCAAGGATGCCAGCGATCAGGATGATCGAGTTTTTCTCAAAGATCTTGTGTCGGTTCCATAGCGACATGCGATGGCCTATTCCGCGCCCTGGAGGGCTCTAGCGTCCTGGATTTGATCGGTTTCCCGCGCATTCACCGTCATCCAGAGATTAGCGGCCATGATCAGCGCGCCGATCAGGAACAGTGCGCCACCAGCGGCACGGATGATGTAGAAGGGATGCATGGCCTCGACCGACTCGATGAACGAGTACTCGAGGAAGCCAAGCGAGGTGTAGGCGCGCCACATCAGCCCCTGCAGGATGCCGGACACCCACATCGCGGAGATGTAGAGCACGATCCCGATCGTGGCGATCCAGAAGTGCCAGTTGACGAGCTTGAGGCTGTACAGCTCGCGATTCCAAAGCCAGGGAATCAGACAATACAGCGCACCGAATGATACGAAGCCGACCCAGCCCAGCGCGCCCGAATGCACATGGCCGACGGTCCAATCCGTGTAATGACTGAGCGAGTTGACGACCTTGATCGCCATGGTGGGACCTTCGAATGTCGCCATGCCGTAAAAGGCTACGGAAACCACCAGCATACGGAGCACAGGATCGGTGCGCAGCTTGTCCCAGGCGCCAGAGAGCGTCATCAGACCGTTGATCATGCCGCCCCATGAGGGCATCCACAGCATGATCGAAAACGTCATGCCCAGCGTCTGTGTCCAGTCCGGCAGCGCCGTGTAGTGTAGATGGTGCGGGCCGGCCCAGATGTAGAGGAAGATCAGCGCCCAGAAGTGGATGATCGACAGACGATAAGAATAGACAGGACGTTCGGCTCTCTTCGGAATGAAGTAATACATGATCGCCAGGAAACCGGCGGTCAGGAAGAAGCCGACCGCGTTATGGCCGTACCACCACTGGAACATGGCATCCTGCACGCCGCCCCAGGCGATGTAGGATTTCGAGCCTAACACCGACACCGGCAATGCGGGGTTGTTGCCAAGGTGGAGTGCTGCAATGGTGACGATAAAGGCGAGATAGAACCAGTTGGCGACGAAGATATGCGGCTCCTTGCGTTTCAACAGCGTCGCCAGGAACACAACGAGATAAGTGACCCAGACGATGGTGAGCCAGAGATCGGCGTACCACTCCGGCTCGGCATATTCCTTCGATTGGGTGACACCGAACAGATAGCCAGTACCCGCGATCAGAATGAAGAAATTATAGCCAACGACGACAAACCATGGCGCAAGATCGCCGGCCAGGCGGGTACGGCAGGTCTTCTGCACGACGTAGAATGAGGTCGCGATGAGCACGTTTCCGCCGAATGCAAAGATCACAGCCGATGTGTGCAGCGGGCGGAGCCGGCCGAAGCTGGTCCAGGGCAAATCAAAATTCAGTGCAGGCCAGGCAAGTTGCGAGGCGATCAATAGACCGACGGAAAAACCCGCAATGCCCCAAAACATCGCCAGCACCGAGGCAAATTTGATCGGACCGAGATTGTAGTTCGGTCGGCCATTGATCTGCGCAGGCGGTAGTTGCGCCGGCCGTTCGTAGTAGCGATTGAGAATGACGGCTGCGGCGGCAAGACTGGCGGCGGAAGCCAGCAAAGCGTGGAAGGTAAACGCAGAATCGTGCCCCATCGCTCCAGCGAAAAAGCAAACGTAGGCCGACACCGCGAATACCGACATCAGGCCTGCTTCACCCATCGTCGTGGATTTCGAGGCTGGGGACGGGCTTGTCATGGCTAGGCCTTCCTTCAAAGCGGCATGCTTGGGGAATTATTTCGGCGAGCTGCGATTTGGGCTCATCGATGACGAACGCGCTGTGGGAGACCGTCATTGACCTCACGGCCGAGCGCGCGCAGCGTGTGTTCGTTGGGGCAGTCTCTCAGCGGATTTCGATACTTCTCTGTCTTGAGGTCGGCGGCGCAACGGGCTTTAGCCGGACATAGGCCGCATACCCTCTGCAGATCGCGCAAAACGTCACCATGGCATGCGGCAAGCGCATGTTCGGAAAAGCCGGCACGTGCGAGGCGCTTGCTCAACAGTTCGGAACAGCTCGGACTCTGCGCCAGGGTTCGAAAAGCGGATGTGGACAGATTGAGCTCTCGCGCGATCGCATCGATGTCCTGCGGGCTCAAGTAAGCGAGCTCGGACGTCCGAGACAGGCTTGCTCGTAACCGGCTAAGCAAACTCCTAAACCGCCCACGACGACCGATATGTGCAGGTTGGCTAACCATGTGTCTTATCCCTCGACACAGCCATAGCTGCTGGAGTCAGATTTGTTTTTGACCTGCATCAAATAAGATTAACGTCGAAGCGGATCGTTCGATCCGGATCGTCCTACCGCGGATGGTGCTGGGTCGAGTGGCGCAGCGAGCCCGGCTAACCGAGCACCCGGCAAGAGTACGGGCAAGGCCCATTTCGTGTCGCGGCCTGTGTGGGGCGACGGTATTCGCGAGCGCCTTCAAATCGACGCTCAGAGCGACGTTTTACGAGACAGCGATTAAACTCGCGGATTGACCATCGCGATGAACATTCGAAGGACCCCTGCTGGCCGAACTCGAACTAGCCACCCCATGACGGCGGCAATGCAGGCGGGGTTCGAAGCTCCATCGCATCGGCGAAGATGGTCCAGTCGCGGACACCTTTTTGCCTGCAGAAGTCGGTCTCCGCCTGCTGTGCAGCAGCACTCAACGACGCCGCATCGACCTTGAACGCCGCCTGACAGGCGCGATGCTCGTGGCCGGTATCGTCACAAACGGTCTTAATGAAGCGAACGTTAAATGAAGGCATGACTACCCTCTTTTCGGTGGGTCTCGTATCCTTGCCTATTCTGGCACTCCCGCCGGGACGGTATTTGATTTGTCTCAATCGGCAGCCCGAATTATGGCCAATCACCTTGGTTTCTACCGAGTGACGGCGCCCAGTGTGATTGTCAGCCAGACCTACGCTCCCGTGATCGTGAGCAAGAAAGCCGAACGGCTCCTGTCTCGCTCCTGACGGCCCACCCTGCTGCAGCAACGGCAAAGCCGATGATCAGGCTCGCGGTAGTCAGGGTTTCGATCAGGCCCAGGTTCAGGGCTTCCGCGCCAATGCCTATGGCTGCGATCAGTGCCGGCAAGGCCAGCGACAATGCGAGGCGAACAATCAATTTACCGTCTCCTTTGCGCCTCTCACATCATTGGTGACAAGCGTTGTCACTGTCCGGTGAGCCTGAGGTGTGCTTCAATATTCTCATGATTGCGCGTCATGCATTTTGATTTCCATCAACTCAGCTGCTTTCAGGCTTGTCGGACTGAAGCGCGGCCGGGCGAATCACCCGCGATCGAACATGCTTGCCCATCCTGAGCACTCGCGGCGGCGCGTCGCCATCGGTCGTTCCAGACGCGCGTCGTGCTTTTTTGACCTGGATCAATACTTCATCGGCCAGCTGGCGATAAAAAACACTATTCCCGTCAAGGTCGGACACATGACTCACAGAACGATTTGGCGCCCCATCCTCTTTTCGTGCCCAAATACAGGCGAGCGCGTTCAAGGACTGCTGCCGAACGGCCCGGCCGAGCCCGCCAACCAACTGCACCAAATCATCTGCGTCGCTTGCGATGGTGTCCACTTTATCGACCCGAGGACCGGCTCGATGCCCGGAGTCCAGTGCAGCTAGTGACCCGCTCCCAATCAATGCCGTGGCAAGGAGACGAGACGTTCCGCCAACAATGGATGTTCGATATGACAGTCTACGGCAAACTTTGTTCCGGGGGGGCATAATTTCGCAGCCGTCAATCCCGATATTTGGATTGGCAAGTTTTCATGGCCCAACGCAATGGGTTCGACGATGCCTTCGCCGACAGTACAGAGGCGGCGACGGCCGCAATCGAGACCGAACGGCGCGTGTGCAATATTGGGCTGAAGCTGTTCGCGCGGCGGACAAGCGATGTGGTTCGGACTGCCTGGAAGGTGATTGAATTTGTCAGTCGGCGGCGATGAACACCATCCAGGGTCTAACGGCAACGTGACCTGGGAGCGAATCGAGACGGCGCCCTTTGATCGGGACCTGGAGATTGGCGTGATCGAGGGTAATACCATTCATCGGCTGGTCTTCCCCTGCCGCCGAATCTTCGGCGGCTGGATCAGAGCGACGAGCGGGGAGCACGTCGCTGTGCAGCCCACGCACTGGCGCATTTGGTTCAAATAAAGATCCCGCCTTCCTGCACAATATATCGGCGTAAATCGACACGCGTCTGCCTTCGGTGGCCTGCTGCGGCCAAACGATGTAGGGTCGATCGAATGAGAGGTCTGCCGGCAAATATGTCCGACTACATCTGGTATCGTTATGGCACTGCGGCTGCAGCCGCCGCGCTCGCCCTCGTGCTCCGCGCGGCGCTAACTCCGTATCTCGAGGATCGCTCATTTACGATCATCTACCTTCCGGCAATCGTTTTTGCTGCTTTCGCCGGCGGGCGCGGACCGGCGAGCTTCGCTACCCTGCTCTGTCTTGTCATCAGCGGGGCAGTTCTTGGGAAAGGCCTCATCACCCTTTCCGCGAACATGATCGATATGGCCGCATTCGTGGTACTTGGTCCCATGCTTGGCTTCATGGGCGACCGGCTGCGGCAGGAATCCGAGCAGGCGCGGTATCGGCAAGCCCATCTGCAGTCGATCCTGGACACCGTACCGGAAGCGATGATCGTGATCGACGAGAAGGGTATCATTCGCTCGTTCAGCGCCGCGGCTGTGCGTTTATTCGGCTGGATCCCGGACGAAGTGGTTGGAAAGAACGTGTCCAGGTTGATGCCGCAGCCGTACCGAGCCGAGCACGATCGCTACATCGAACGTTATCTGACCACCGGCGAGCGGCGCATCATTGGCATCGGGCGCATCGTGGTCGGCGAGCGGAGCGACGGCTCGACCTTTCCGATGGAGCTTGCCGTCGGCGAGGCCAAAGTGCGCGGCGAACGCTTCTTCACCGGCTTCATCCGGGACCTGACCGAACGGCGGGCGCAGGAACGCAGGCTACAGGAGCTGCAGTCTGAACTCGTCCATGTGTCGCGGCTGACCGCCATGGGTGAGATGGCATCGTCCATCGCCCATGAAATCAACCAGCCACTCTCCGCCATCACGAATTACATGCGCGGCGCAAAAGTTTTGCTAGCGGCAGAAAAGCCAGACACCAGCCGCATCGGTGATGCACTCGAACACGCCGTTCAACAGGCACTGCGGGCGGGCGATATCATCAAGCGCCTGCGGGAATTTGTTGCCAAAGGCGAAACACAGCATTCTGTGGAAAATCCGCTCACGCTTCTTGAAGAGGCCGTGGCCCTGGCCCTGCTCGGCGCCAAGGAGCAAGGCGTGCGGGTGACGATGCACAGCGATCGCGATCTGCCGTCCATGATCGTAGACAAGATCCAGATCCAGCAAGTCGCGCTGAACCTGATACGCAACGCGATCGAGGCGATGGCCTCCTGTCCGCGCCGCGAATTGACCGTCGGAGTTGACAAGGTCGACGGTGTCGCCAGGTTCACCGTCGCCGATACGGGTTCCGGCATCAGCCCTGATGTCGCCGACCGCATGTTTCAGCCCTTTGTCACAACAAAGGAGCATGGCATGGGTGTTGGACTGTCAATCTGCCGGACAATCGTCGAATCCCATGGCGGTCACATCGTCGCGCAAGCGAATCCGGGCGGGGGCACGATTTTTCAGTTCACGCTGCCATTTGCGGAGGTCTGTGAAGAAGCATGACCGCGCGGCGCATTCTTGTGATCGACGATGACGCCGCGATGCGGGATTCTCTGGCGTTTCTCCTTGATATTAGCGGTTTCTGGGTGACAACCTACGAGACGGCGCTCGAGTTTCTCAATGACATCGCGAGCGGTCCGGTCGACTGCGTCGTATCGGACATCCGCATGCCGGGCATGAGCGGCCTTGAACTGGTACGCAAGCTGAAGGCCGATCGCATCGACTGTCCGGTCGTGCTGATAACCGGTCATGGCGACGTATCGCTGGCGGTTGAGGCCATGAAGGCGGGTGCGATCGATTTCATCGAGAAGCCGTTTGAGGACGAGGTGCTGTTGCGCGCCATCAACGCGGCCTTGGAAGCGCGACCTGTGAAGCCAGCCGGTGACGCAGCGAAACTGCAGGCGGAAGCCCGCCTTGCGGAGCTCTCTTCGCGCGAGCGTGATGTCCTGCGAGGACTATTAGCCGGGAAGATCAACAAGGTAATCGCGCAAGACCTTGGCATCAGCCCACGAACGGTCGAGGTTTACCGCGCCAACCTCATGGCCAAGACCAATGTACGCAGCATGTCCGAGTTGATGCGGATCGCCATTGCCGCCGGACTCTAGCAGGTTCGCGAGCGCGCGCTATAAGCGACGAACGTTGGTTTCGCGGATCTTGGATGAATTTGTCCATGAATGATCCTCGATCGCGTGGGCGCGGAGCGGATTGCCCAGCGAGGACTTGCGCACAGGCCAGGGCCACGGACCTGCGATGTCGGAAATCAAGGCGAGGCCCGGCAAAAGATGCACGCGCACGTCGCGCCGGAGTCCCCCATCTTCGACGATGGATCTGCACAAGCTGTCCGTCGCCGCTTTGATCCGCCTGGACAAACCAACGATCGTACATGTAGCAGATCAAATGCCCGGCCCAGATTTTTACTCCGATGAACAGCAATCCTTTCACGCGCGGAGAACGCAATGTTCGGGAATATATTGGTCCATCTTCCCACGGAGCTCCCGGTTCGGGCTGCGGTGAACGGTTCGATTTCCTTCGCACTGAGCACGGGCGCGCACCTTGACGCTGTGGCAATCGGTTACGAGAGGATCATTGTTCCGCTCGCTGCACTCGGCGGGGCGGCCGTTACTTCGGTCTTTGAAATCGAGCAGGCGCGTGCGCTGGAGCGAGCCGAAGTGGCGCTTCGTATCTTTAATCTGCGGGCAAGGAGCGCCGGCATTTCCTATGCGAGCCGCGCCCTCAGTGCGGTTCCAGCGGAGGCGCGTCGAAGCATCTGCGCCAGCGCACGCGTGCACGACATGACTATCGTCACACAGCCTCAGAGCGGCTACGACAGCTATGACAATGTTATTCCCAACGAGATTCTGTTCCAGGCCGGCAAGCCAGTTCTGTATCTGCCAAGCGTCGTCCATCGCGCTCTTTCGGCCAGACGGATCGGGATTTGCTGGGACGGCAGCCGCCTTGCGGCCCGCGCATTACACGACGCGATGCCGCTGCTGCGCGATGCGGATGCGTTGACCATCATCGCGATCAATTCTGCGCACAAGATTGCGGCGGAATGTTCCACCGATCGCCTGGAACAGTATCTGGCCCGGTCAGGGCTTTCTGCAAAGATCGTGTCGCTTCCGGCATCCAAGGCGGCGCACCGTGCGCTCTTGTCGCTTGTCGCCGACGAAAGCCTCGACCTGCTGGTGATGGGCGGATCCGGCCGCTGTCGGCTGCGCGAAAGGCTGCGCGGGGGCCTCTCAGGAGACCTGCTTCGTGCAAACATCATCCCGGTCTTGATGTCGCAGTGAAGGCAAGAATTGGAGACGCGACATGCGGTCTGAACGCGGTCCATCGGCTCAGGGAAGTGCCGGCCGACCGCTCGTCTGAAGAACAGGAGCGCCGTCTGCTGACTTTCGCGGCCCGCCGCCGCTCCATCGAGGCGACATGTAACCGCTGAGCAGGCGCCGATGTTTACGAACACTGCACCTGCGCTACCGTTCTGGAGGAGCGACACCACCCCCCGACGATAACCGAGCTCAAGCTGAACGACCGCCAAACCAGCATGCAGCTTCCCAATTCAAACGCAGCCTGGTCGACTTTAAGCCGTATCCGATCAAACAAAGGGCCGCGCCGCACGTTTTGGGAGGATCCAGCTCTCGGCATACGTATAAATACTTAGTGGATTCTACTTAGGGGAAACATCCAAATTTTCCAATTCGTTGGAAGCGGCCAATCTGCGTCCTATCGACGTTCGAGGATCGAGTCCGCCATGTACGTACAGGCCGCGAGTATTCACGAGATCAGCCATCATCCGAGCAGGGTCTTGCACGGCCAGCCTCGTACCTATGGTCCGTTTGGTATGGTTGCGACCCCCATGCGGTTCGCCCGCAACAGCGAGATCTATGGCGAGGACGAAGCAGCGGAATACCTGTACCAGGTGGTATCGGGTGCTGTCAGAAGCTACAGGATTATGGTGGATGGACGTCGTCAGATTGGTGCGTTTTATTTGCCCGGCGACATTTTCGGCTTTGAGGCCGGAGACAACCATATCTCTTCGGCGGAGGCGGTCTGTGAAACGCACCTTTTGACGGTGAAGCGCAGTGCCCTCATTGGTCGCGCCAGCCACGAGAGCGAGCTCACACGGCAGCTCTGGGACGCGATGGCGCTTGAGCTCCGCCGCTTTCAGGAACATGTGATGCTCCTGATCGGCAGCGCTGAAGAGCGTGTTATGGCATTCCTGCTCGATATGTCTCGTCGTGCCACGAAGAACGCTGCGATCGAACTGCCCATGTCACGGCAGGATGTTGCCGATTATCTCGGTTTGACCATTGAAACCGTCTCACGCACGCTCACTCAACTTGAGCACAATGGCGTGATCGCGCTGCCGACCTTGCGCCGAATCGAGCTCCGTAGCGACAAACTGCCCAGCCGCGTGACACAGACTCTGGGCTAAGCTCAAGAGTCGCCGGGAACCACGCAAATTTCCGTGCACCGAACAGCCGGCAACTCGCAGCGCACGGCGGACACCCGAACCTCTGCTTGAGCGATCCAGGGCGGATGGCGGGATCGCCAGCTACATTGTTCCTCCGTGGAGCACCGCAATGATCATCGATTTTTTGCTTCGAGAACATCGCAATATTGATCTGCTTCTGGTCGCCCTCCAACGTGAATTGGAGATTTTTGAGCATGGCATCCGTCCAGACTATGAGGTCATTCGCGCGATTATCAGCTACTTTGAGGTTTACCCGGAGGTGTACCATCATCCTCAGGAAGACCTGATTTTCTCCAAGCTCAGAACTCGCGACCCGGACGCCGCTGCAATCGTGGGCGATCTGGCGCACGAACACCGGGAAGTCATCGACCGCCTGCACCACTTCGCTCGAGCTATCGATGGTATCCTCGCGGATCGTGAACTCGTTCGGCAAGAGGTCGGCAACATCGTACGCGACTTCATATTGCGGGAGCGGCGCCATATGATGTGGGAAGAACGAGATTTCTTCCCCGCCGCCGTCAAGGCTCTATCGGCTGAGGATTGGACCGAAATCGCATCCGCCCGCACTGATGCCGGGGATTTACTATTCAGCAAGACAGCGGAAGCGACATCCGATGCGCTAAGAGCGCATATTCTGGAATTGGAGCAAGAAGCTGAAGCCGAAAGGAGTTCAGTCGCGTTTTCGTCCGCCAAAGCCGATGGACCGTAGCTGATCGCTGATGTTTCACGATGGAAAGTGGACGTCAGGATCGTTCTTTTGAAATGAAGATGAAATCTTCCCGGCGCCCGCACGCTGCGCACGGCCGGGACGAACTCCGCGGTCGCTTGCCTTCGGTCAGCCGGTTGCAAATGACATGGCCGAAATCCATGCGCTCCGGGTCCGGCAGGTTCCATGGCTGAGCGTCGGTAGATGCAAGTGCCAGAGCATGGCTCGGCTTACGCAACACTGATAACGCGCCAGACGAGCCCTGCACGGACCGATCAAGATGGCCGGGGGCGGCCACTCGTCGAGCGCTGCGCCGACACGGAGTAGGATCTCAACCGATTGCAGCTTGGTTTGCTGACCGGATTGAATCACCAACGAAATACCGAGGCCCGCGCGGATAGGATGCGGCTCATTGCGACCGGTCAAGCGCTTGATTGCATTCCCAAAGTGCAATGCATAGGCCTCGGGTATGCCCTACCAATTTCGGCTTGATGGCTACGATGGTTGGGCGCGATATTTGAGCCAGCGCAAAGCTTATCTGTCGCGTGTCCGGTAATCGGCCCAAAGAGGAAGAAAGGCATCCGAATGCGACCGGACTTGGCAGAATCCTACGGGCAGCACCGGCTGCCGCGCTACACCAGCTATCCGACGGCCCCCCATTTCTCAGCATCGGTTTGCGAATCCGACTACCGAACCTGGCTCAAGTCGTTGGACGCCCAGCAATCCGCCTCGATCTACGTTCACGTGCCGTTTTGTCGAAGGATGTGCTGGTATTGTGGCTGCCACACATCCGTCGCGAAACGCCAGGAGCCGATCGCGATCTATGCAGCGGGACTGCGGACTGAAGCTTACCTCGTTGCAGAAACCGTTGGTCGACGGCAACCGATCTCTCACATCCACTTCGGGGGTGGTAGCCCGACGATCATGACACCTGAAACATTTGCTGATCTGGTCGGTTCGTTGCGCCATTCGTTCGCTGTCCTGCCTGATGCCGAGATCGCCGTAGAGATCGATCCACGCACGTTGAGCGAGCCGATGGCCGAGGCGCTGGGCTTTTGCGGGGTCAACCGCGCGAGCCTGGGTGTACAGAGCTTCGATCCAGTTGTTCAGCACGGCATCAATCGTCTGCAGAGCTTCGGACAGACCGCGATCTCGGTCGATCGATTACGCCGCGCAGGCGTCGGCCGGATCAATTTCGACCTGCTCTATGGGCTGCCCCTGCAAACGGTCGCTTCGTGCCTGGACACCGTCGCCAAATGCCTCGAGCTTCATCCGGACCGGTTTTCGGCCTTTGGATACGCGCACGTTCCTTCGTTCAAGAGACATCAGCGCAAGATCGATGCGTCCACCCTGCCCGACAGCGTCACGCGCCACCTCCAGTCCGAAACGATCGCGGAAGCTTTGGTCGATGCTGGATACGTTCGGGTGGGCGTCGATCACTTCGCCTTGCCGAACGACAATCTAGCCCTGGCGAGGCAGGAAGGCAGGTTAAGGCGCAACTTCCAGGGCTATACCGACGATTGCGCTGATGTCCTGATTGGTCTGGGGGCCAGCGCCATCGGCCGTATGCAACAGGGGTTTGCCGCGAACGCTGTCTCGACAAAGGACTACCTTGCTCGCATCGCCATGGATCAGCTCGCCGTCGCAAAGGGCTATTTGCTGACCGATGACGATCGCTTCCACGCCGAGATCATCGAGCGAATCATGTGCGACCTGGCAGTCGATCTTTCCGAGACATCCCGTCGTTACGGCCGGGATCCGAGATTGGCCGTCGTCGATCATTCTCGTCTCGGCAGCCTTATCGCTGACGGCGTCGTGGCGATCGGTGATGGCCGGCTCACTGTAGCCCGTGGCGCAGAGTTCCTGGCCCGGAGCGTCGCATCAGTCTTCGACGCTCACCTGCTTCGGTCCGGGGCTACACATAGTCAGGCGGTCTAGCGACTAAGCGGAACCCAGCGTTTCATATCCGAGCTCGGCATCCCCGCAACCGGTGCATGCTTTGGATGACGACCAATCGCACCGCTGAAGAACGCGTCGGTTGGTTATCCCGTTCGCCGCCCCGCTGCTGAGCCGCTCATTGGAACGGTCAGATGATATTTTTTTCCGTCGGCAGTATAGTGGCGTTGATCCAGCCCAGCGTTTTCCGGCAGAAACCCGTACCAACGTGCGCGCCTGATGCCGGGCCATGTTAGGGCGGCACTCCGCCCGACGTTGCCCAACCCCGCAACGCGTTGCGAACGTACACATCGACGACAAACCTTGGTTTAGAATTTTAATCCCGGGCAATATCGACGGCATACCACGGCATAATTGAGCTCCGCTGAGCTTGTGCATTAACTGGGGTCAGATTTCGGCGGATGTCCTCGCCGTGATCGAACCATCGGCTGGCTTCCCTCCGCCGACGGACGTCGGTGCGATGCATAGCAGCGTCGCTCCTCCCGGACGCACTTCGCCCGGCCGCTAAAGGCGGCCGGGCGTTTTTTCCTTTCCCAAGGCTCCTCACGATTACCGAGCGCGCAAGGCCCCAAAAGCGATCGGTTTCTCGACGAGAGACACCGGGCCGAGGATCAACGGTCGAAGGGAGCGGATCCAGCGCGCAGTTCGCGCGCGGCAGCGACCATGTTGGCCAACGCCGGGCGGACCTCCTCCCATTTCCGCGTCTTCAGGCCACAGTCCGGATTGACCCAGAGCTGCGAGTCCTGCAGCCGTTTTCGGGCCAAAGCCATGAGTTCCGTCATCTCGCCCGTCTCGGGCACGCGTGGAGAATGGATGTCGTACACGCCCGGCCCGATTTGATTTGGATATTTGTAGTTCCGAAACGCGTCGAGCAATTCCATCTTCGAGCGCGAGGTCTCGATCGAGATGACGTCGGCGTCCATTGCGGCAATCGCATCGATGATGTCGTTGAACTCCGAGTAGCACATATGGGTATGAATCTGGGTTTGATCGGCGACGCCCGATGAGCAGATGCGGAAGCAATCCCCGGCCCACTCGAGATAAACCGCCCACTCCGATCGACGCGGCGGCAATCCTTCGCGCAGCGCTGCTTCGTCGATCTGGATCATGGTCGCGCCAGCCTTCTCGAGATCGCTGACTTCGTCTCGGATCGCGAGCGCAATTTGACGGCAGGCCTCGCTTCGGGGAATATCATCGCGAACAAACGACCAATTCAAAATCGTCACCGGTCCGGTCAACATCGCCTTCATCGGCTTGTTGGTTAGCGATTGCGCGTAGCTCCACCAGTCCACCGTGATCGGCTTCGGCCGCGAGACGTCGCCAAACAGGATCGGTGGCCGGACGCAGCGCGATCCATAGGATTGTACCCAGCCGTTTTTGGTAAATGCGAAGCCGGCGAGTTGCTCGCCGAAGTACTGCACCATGTCATTGCGCTCAAACTCGCCGTGCACGAGGACGTCCAGACCAATGTCCTCCTGCCAACGTACGGCACGCGCAGTCTCTTCCTTGAGGAACGTGTCGTATTGCCCGTCGCTCATGGAGCCTCTCGCGTGCGCCGCGCGGGCACTGCGGACCTCTGCGGTCTGCGGAAACGAGCCGATCGTTGTGGTAGGAAACGCCGGTAGTTTGAAGCGCTCGCGTTGGATCTCGGCACGCCTGGCAAATGGACTGGCGCGCCGTCGCGCGGTCTGATTGATCGCACTCATCCGGGCGGCGACATTGGTGTCACGGATCTTCGGCGAAGTTCCGCGGCGGATGGTGACGCGCTCCGATTCCGCGAGAGCGTCGGCGACATTCTGATCGCCTGCGAGTGCCCGTGCCAACGTCGCAAGCTCGCGAATCTTCTGAACCGAGAACGCAAGCCAGCTTTTGACGTCGGAAGCAAGCCCCGTTTCGAGCTCAACATCGACCGGCACGTGAAGCAGCGAACAGGATGGGGCGATCTGTACGCGATCCCTGCCGAGTTTCGCAATGGCGGAATCGAGCCGCTGGCGCAGCGCCGATAAATTCGTCCGCCACACATTGCGGCCGTCGATCACGCCGAGTGAGATAACGAGACCACTTCGCCCGGCAGCAATGATCTGGTCCAATAACTCTGGCGCCCGAACCAGATCGACGTGCAGGCCGGCAACAGGTAGGCGCAAGGCGGTGTGAAGATTTTCGCCAAGGCCCCCGAAATAGCTGGCGACCATGATCTTGATGGCCGGCCCCTCCTTGACGAGCCGGTCATAGGCATGCAGCAAAGATTTTCTTGTCCCCTCATCCAGATCGAGGACCATGCAGGGCTCGTCAAACTGGACCCAATTCGCCCCGCGTCTGGCCAATTCCTGCAGAACCTCGATATAGACCGGTACCAGGTCATCCAGTAGTGCCAGTGGCTGGAACGCGGGATCAGCACTCTTGCCTAGCTTCAAGAAGGTGACCGGGCCGATCAGGACAGAGCGGGTTTGAAAGCCAAGGGCCTTGGCTTCCTCATACTCCTCGATAGGCTTGCGAGAGGAGAGCCTGAAAGTCTGCCCCCGATGAAATTCCGGGACCATGTAGTGGTAATTGGTGTCGAACCACTTGGTCATCTCCTGCGCGGGTGCGCCATAGCCGCGAGGTCGGTGACCGCAACTCGCATCCTGGCTGTCGCTTTGAGAACCGCGTGCCATGGCGAAATACGTCTTGAGGGAAGCAGGCTCGACTTTCGAGGCATAGACGTCCGGGATGGCGCCGACCATGACACTGGTGTCGAGCACCTGGTCGTATAGCGAGAAATCGTTCGACGGAATGATGGTGACACCGAGGGATTTCTGGCGCGCCCAGTTTGCCGCACGCAGGCCGGCTGCGTCCTCGAGCAACTGCTGTTCGTTGATTCTTCCGGCCCAATAGCTTTCGAGCGCGAGTTTGAGCTCGCGTCTTGGACCGATGCGCGGCGTTCCGAGCGTGGCAACCGGAAGTGAGAGAAGAGACATACCGTTAACCCCATGTTGGGGGCAAAGGCCATGGCGGACGCAGGCAGGAGACGTCACGCGAGCGACGGCTGCTTGGCGTACCACCGGGACACCCCGCCCGCGGACGAACATATTGTCGGGGCAGGTCTCCTGGCTCGCGGATCATCGCCACTGTCCGGCCTTCCCGAAGCCGCGCGGGCTTCAGTGACTCTGTTGGACAGCGGCTCGCCGCTTACAGTTGCGGGGGCAGCGCCGGCATCACCGGCTTCCCTCTTAGCTCCGGATCAAGCCGAACCGGAGAACCTCGACGACTTGGATTATCGGCAAGACAACTCCGCAGTCAACCTGTCAAAGTGATGCTGCTGACGATACACGGCCACTCTTGATCGCGACGTTGAAGCCACTCTCCAATCTGGATATCGGGATGACCATCTCCGAGGCGCGTTCGCGTCGGACCGCGTGTCAGATCGTGCAAGAGACGAATGCGGCCTTCGCGATGAAGGTCACGGTGCCGGGACAGGCCGCTCTTCACGCGATCCAGCTTTCGAAGCGCTCATCTAGCACGCTTCGATGCGCCCCCGGTTCTCCACCAACGACCAAGGATCAGCGTGAACAGGCACAATATGCGCAAAATCGGCAGCATACTGAGCGAGCATGTTGATCTACCACCAATCCTGGTAGGCGCCATGCGGATGCTTTTGGCGATACTGCGCAAAGCAAGCATAGTGACTCACCAACGAAAAGAGTAGCCCGTAATGAAAATGGCTGTTTGGAGTGCCCTCGGCGTCTTTGCTGCTGCCGTCTTTACGGTCGGCCTGTTCGGCTGGATAGCAAAGGCATTTATGAACCCGGCCGTCAGGCAGATGCTCTCGAGAATGTTGAGCAGCTCAAGCCGAAGCTAGCCCGACCTGAGACTTCCCTTCTTGTCCGGTCGATACGACTGCATGGAAGTGCAACTCCCCAATGTTGACTACGACGACGACCACATAGGCGCCCGCTAACGTGTCCTACGCGAGCGACGAATTTCATATCGCTTCGCCTGCGTGACTTTTGAACTTCCTTAGCGCCGATTCCAAATCGCTCGCCGCTGACGAGCGGCTTCGCCGCACTTTCCATCTCCGCAGCAGCGACAACGACCTCCGACCACATGGTTCGATGGCGGCAATCCTGCACCCAACTGTCGTCAGGCTTCCGGCAGCAAGGCTTCCCAACTGCGTTGCTCGAAGATGCAGCGCGTGACAGGAATCAGCCATTAAAGTCGAAAGTCGCCGCGAACAGGCTTAATGGCGACATAAATGAGGTAAGCAGGTCGGGAAGTCGACAGAGGCGGCACAAATCTGGTGCCAATTGCCTGGCACGAAGAATGCAAGTCTTCGCTCGCCCAGGCTTCTCCTCCTGGGCAGGTCCAGCATTGCAAGTTGACGCTTTGGCTGACCACTGAGGTTAGCGGCGCGTGACATCGAGGGACGCGCCTGCTCGCGCGGGACATCAGCAGGTGCTCGCGTCACGTTGCCGCTAACTTCCAACGATCTCGCAGGCACGTTGAAGATTGTCCTCTTTGGAATTGACGCGTGGATGAGAACCAGATGGGCCGGCAGCAATGAAGAGAATGGCTGGAACGCGCGTATTCTGGTTCTGTTTCGCTCGATCGCTGATTTGCCTGGCCGGGCTGGCAGCGACGAACAACAATGTTCGTGCCAACGACAGCGCTCTCGTCGAAAGGGTCAAGTCAACGTGGCGAGCGCAAGACGGCGAGACCATAGAACAAATCATCTCCAAGGTCTCGAAGGTGGCTCACTTCGTCCCTCGCTCGTGGGGAGTAGCCGAAGGGATTGACCGAACAGAGTATGTGTACTTTTCCTGGACCAGGCACCAAGATAACAAATCAGACGAACAGTACGCAATCACTTGGAAGATCGCGACCGACGGAACGATCAGACTTGCGTCGCCATATGCAAAGCCGATTGAATTGGGTTGGCGCGCCTTTGCCCTCTCGTTGATTGCCAGTGAAGTCACTGATGGCGAAAGGGACGCAAATCTTCGCTTTCTGCACGATCCTGTTAACTTTAACTTCGTGACGACCGCACGAGGCAAGCTCGGCATTCTTCTGCGGCGCGGCCGCTGCGATATCATTGAGCCCGTTGTGGTGGATTACGTGGCGAAATCGAATGACAAGCCGACAGCGAAGGGTGATCTGTGGCGCGTTTTGCTTTTGGTGAACTGTAAGATTCCGGGCCCCCGCTATTTTACCCACAACGGCGTCATCACTTTCGAGAAGCGCGAAGAACAGGATTGGCAGCCGCAATCTTTCCTTGCCAAGCGTATCGCGGCCTTTCCTCCAGGCTCCTGGTTCGATCGGATCGAGCCAAATGAACGAGAAACAAGAGAGAAGGCGCGAAGGGCCTCAGTCAATGATCGCACGGAGCAAGATCGCGACGCACGTCCTTGGCGCGCTGAGCAGCTCTGAGCAGCAGCCAAAGCACACGCACTCGGAAGCGTTGACCTGTGCTGATCTGTCTTTGCAACAGACCGGCAGCCTCTCTCGCATCTCGTCACAGGACAAAGGCAGGCAGCACCGTTGCTAGCGGCCCAATCCGCTAGAGACTCGATACCATGACCAGGCGACGACGTACCAGCTTACGAGAGCCGGCTTGGCCCGGCCCGCACACGTGCGGTGAGCGGACGCAATCTGCGGCGCGGCCATCTTTAAATCCCATGTTGCAGGGGAATTCGCCGGGGCCTCTTGATCAGGCGTGCGCGTAGCGCATCGCCTCAACGCAAAATGGCACCCGCAGGAGCGTGAGCATAGCGACGCCGAAGGCGGCACGCGGGACCGAGTGCAGCGACGAGACCGGTTAAATGGGTACCCGGGAACGGGGCAGTGATAGCGACGCCGTCATTCTTCATGGCGGCGGGCCCCTTTCCCGAGTACCCCCGGCGAGGAGCTCCGCAGCCATCCGCGATGGATGGACCACAGAATGGAGACGGAAGATCTAGATTTCCTCATGTGCATTCGTCTGCGCGTCATAAATCCTGATCTGAAGCATAGGAAAGCGCTTCTTTAATTCTTCTCCACCCGCGCGGGCGCCATCTCTCGTGGTAAATTCGGCTTTGAGTCGGCCGTCCACTTCAAGCCCGTAACAAGAGACCGGCAATTCACGGCTGGCTGCAACCATTTCGTTCCTATTGCGCAGTGAGGTGCTTGAGAACGATGCGTACGTGAGTCGCCCAAACTGCACCAGAGCAGGCTGCCTGAGTGCGATGACGCATGTTGTGGATCGATGCCTCGCACTGGCTGCGCCTGGGATGGGAATTCGTCCAGACAGGCGGCGCATTCAAGCCATCGGCTCGACATAGCTGCCCTCCCAGCTACCTGGGCCACGCGCACCTCGTGCTGAGCTTCGTGGTATCTGCCCTTCCGAATATTCGGGCAATTCAACGCAAGACCGTTGCGCACAAGCAATTCAGCAAGATCCCACCCGCGACCGAAAAAGTCGTGGCCGTTCCCGCGGCCTGCTGGGCGGCGAGAGAGGGATATCCACCCACGTACATCTTCGTCTCGATCTGGATCTGCTTCGGCAACATGTCTGTTGAAGCTCGCGAGCTTTTCGAGTGAGAAGGTAGGCGGCTGGCCGCCGGAATCGGATGCGATCCGTCTCTTTGGGCGGGATGCCCAGATAGCGCGGAGACGTCTGGGACAAATCGGCGCCATCGGGATCGATCCTTCCGGCGATGAGAAGCGGTGGCCCGAAGCGCTCCAATCCGATCGGCCACAGCGCCTCTCGGGGCCGCGCTCCCGACGGGAGCTCGAGAATTCCACCAAGAAGTAGAACGACCGCACCTTCGACGCGTCCGAGGGCTTTGCTATCGCCGACCATTCTTCGCGAGAAGATCCGATAACCGACATCCAAATACCTATTCTCCAGATTGCCTGGGGCGAGGGCTACGGTGTCGCGGGGCTTGTCGACATCGGATGAGGCGAACCCGTGCCAGCTCTTGGCTCGCCCATACTGGAAGAAATCACTTGAACCTCACGTCACGTCAGGGCGTAGGTTGGAAATCACAACCAAGCTTTCACTAACCGACGTCGAATGATGCAACACAGGTCAAATAACAGACATGGCGCGATCAAGCAGTCGAATGTAGCGACGCCGGATTGCACGTGGTGCTGAGCGGATGGACCAAGAGAAAGGTTGTCGGGATGAAACTGCGCGCAATGATGGCTGTATTGCTCGCGGCCATCACATCTCCGGCCTGCGCAGCGAAACTCAGCGGCCCTCCGCGCATCGTCGACGGCAATACGATTGAGATCGAGCAAACTAAAATTCGGCTCTCGGGCATCGACGCGCCGGAGACGGATCAGATTTGCCTCGACGCCCACGGTCAGAAATGGACTTGTGGCATAGTTGCTCGCGATGAACTTATCAAGCATTCGAACGGACGAAGTTGGGATTGTCATACCACCGGGCGAGACGAATACGGCAGGTCACTCGGGAGCTGCTTCATCGAAGGCGAAGACGTGAACGCGTGGATGGTACGCTCGGGTTGGGCACTGTCATGGGGTCGAAATATCCATGTCTACGCCGTCTATGAGGTTGTGGCGAGCCATGCCTATGCCGGCCTATGGTCGGGGGCGTTTATCACGCCTTGGGATTGGCGTCGCCGCAACAAGGGAACGATCATCATTGGCGCGAGCTCGGTACCAACCGATGCCCAGGAGCTCCTGCTCGGATCCGCTTTGCTATCGGACCCGCCCTCGCCCGAGTGTCTGATAAAAGGCACCGTGAGCGGCAACGGCGAGCGCATCTATCACTTGCCCGGGCAATTCGGTTATACACAAATCGACATGACAAAGAAGCAGGGTGAACGCTGGCTCTGCAGCGAAGCGGAAGCTGAAGCCACGGGATGGCGTAAAGCCGCGCGATGAGGCGACACATGCATGCCCACCATTCCCCGAATATATCTAGCGCGCTCATGAAAAAGCCTACGCGTCGGTCACTTTTGCTGTCGCTGTTGGCATTTTCGGCGGTTGGCATGCGGCTTGGCGACAACATAGTTGACGCCAAGGAAGCAAAAAGGCCACCCAAGCCGGATAATATCCTTGCGCCGGATGGCGCGCTCAGGCGCCTCGTCGAAGGCAATGACCGGTTTGTCCAAGGCATATCACGAGGCGGCGATTTCAAGCACGAGCGTCAGGTTTTGGTCGATGGACAAAATCCATATGCGGCGGTTCTGAGCTGCGCCGATTCTCGCATAGCGCCTGAACTTGCCTTCGACAGCGGACTTGGTGACCTATTTGTCTGCCGCCTCGCCGGCAATTTTGCCAACGATGACACGATCGCCAGCATGGAATATGCGGTCGCTGTGCTGAAAACGCCATTGATCCTGGTACTCGGTCACGATCATTGCGGCGCGATAGACGCCACGATAAAGTCGCTCAACGACGACAAGCCGTCGCCAGGACATATTCCGTCCCTCGTCGCTGCGCTTGCGCCTGCGGTACGGGAATCCCGACAGCAAACCGGTGATGCGTTCGCCAATGCCATCCGGCAGAACGTAATCGATAACGTTGACAAACTTAAATCGGCGGACCCGGTTCTGAAGGCGGCAGTTGAGCAGAACAGACTAAAGGTAGTCGGGGGTCTGTACCGGCTCGACACCGGCAAGGTCGATCTGCTGAACTGACGCTGGCACCTTCGCATTGTCTGAACGTCTAACGCGCCTTCGGTCGAGCCGCAAGCGTAGCTCTGCGGTCCCTTGATTGACGTTTGACGTCAATTTGAGCCGCGTGGAGCGACGCCCGGCTTCTAAAATCCGGACAGTGCGTTGACGGCGGCCTCGAGCGTCTTCCGCTCGACGACGCTCGGATCGAACTGTTAGGGTCCCCACAGGCGCATAGTTTCATGTCCTGGATGAGTAGGGTCGCCGATGCCCTCAAGGTAGTCGGCGTAGCCTGGCGTACCGCAGACGTCTTCGGACAACGACGCGCGGGCTCGAGGAAGTCCCTCTATCGTCGCGTTGTCGAACCATTTTTTGAATTTGATCATATGGTCCCAGCTGTCGCCGACGTCTTAGAGATAATGGATCGTCTTGGCGCCTGTCTCTTGAACGATATCGGAGAGCCGCGCCTTGCGGGCATCGATCGTCCGCGACGGACAGTGTCCGCGCCATCGTTCATTCCCTCGCCAACCCGGTTGACTGAAGCCGCAGAAATGCGCTGCGATATATGGTCGGATCTAAGCGCGGTCTCGGCGAGAATTTAAGCAACAATATCCTCGTCGGATCATTCGTCATGGAATCGATACGGATCGTCCGGTTGAGGCGTCCCCGGCTCAGCTGGGGCTAAAAATGACATACAGCAGAATTACAGCCACGACGGCTGCCCAGCCCGCTGATGTGAGGAACACTGTTGCTCGCGACGGCATCGGATGGTCTTTCTCCTTCATCAACTAACGAAGCGATCGCCGGTCTCGTAAACGCAGTATCGCTGGATCTTTATTAAGACCATTGCTTTGGCTCCGGCATAAGCCGTAACTTTCTTGCACGCAACGGTTGCGATCACCGGCTGGAACGCGGCCTTCTGCGCCTTCGCCTACACGCCTTGAGCCTGGCATTGAAGGATCGATGGACTCGTGAGAATGCTACCGGAAGCGCCGGTGGCCCCGCACAGGTGAGCCTTGCCAATCTGATTTCCAAAGGGCTCCATTCAAGAAGGAGCATCTGCGTGCGTCGAGCGCGCCTTTGACATGAGCCGCATGATGCGCGGCCTCATTGCACCTGTCCCCAGGTTTCTTCGACCAGCGCGTCGATCATGTCGGATACATCATCTTGCCCGACGTTAAGTGTCAGCGAGATCCGCAACCGTGCCGTTCCCACGGGCACCGTCGGCGGCCTTATCCCTCGAATATCAAAGCCCCGCGCCTGGAGTGCGGAGGCGAGTCGCATCGCGCGGGCGTTGTCGCCCACAACATAGGGAATGATCTGCGAGTTCGAGGAGCTCGCGCGACCGCACACAACGAGCTGCTGATGTGTGAAGTCGATCAGGTCGATCAGACGTCGTTGCCGCTCAGGTTCCTCCTGCAGAATTGAGATTGCCTCGCGTACCGCGACCGCCATCAGCGGTGATGGAGCGGTGGCGAAAATGAATGGACGGCACCGATTGACCATGAAGTCGCGCAATACGCCGGAAGCCGTGACAAGCGCGCCCGCCGCGCCCAGCGCCTTGCCGCAGGTGTGGACCACCAAAAGATTTTCGCGCCCCTCATAGGGCGCGGTGAGCCCCCGTCCCTGCTGGCCGTAAACACCTGTGGCATGAGCCTCGTCCACGACCAGGAACGCCTCGTAGCGCTCGGCGATCGCGACCAGATCTTGAAGCGGCGCGAAGTCTCCGTCCATACTGTAGAGACTCTCCACCACGATCCAGACGCGTCCCGTCCCGCCCTTGGCGCGCCAGTCGCCAATCGTGTCTTCGACCGACTGGGGGTCATTATGAGGGCATATCCGGACCTGGGCTCGGCCCGCTCGTGCGCCTTCATGAATGCTGGCATGTACGAGCGAATCGAGAACAAGCAAATCGCCCTGCTGCGGCAACGTCGTCAGAACAGCGAAATTTGCGATGTAACCGCTGCTGAAGAACAGCGCTGTCTGCGCTCGGAAGAACCGCGCGGCGTCAGCTTCGAGAGCTTCGTGCTCCTCGCAATTACCGCGGAGGAGCCGTGACCCACCAGCTCCTATTGGCGTGCCGGCATCCAGCGCCGTGCACAGGGCTTTCTTCATACGAGGCGCGCTCGCCAGCGCCAGATAATCGTTTGAAGCAAAATCGGTCCCTGTGCGCGGCTTCAGGCCGCGCTGCCGATCGTCTTCGTTCAAGGCTTCCAGGGCTGCGACATACCCATTGAGCGGCGTATTCATTGATCAATTATCCCTACCGCCCGCAGCAGGGCGCGATCAATCGAGCCTTCGTGGCACGGATGTTGGATTGTGTCACCTAGACGCGACAGACCTGCAAGAAAATCGAATCGCACCGGCCGAAGAACCAGGGCGCCTCCAGTCCATCGACAGAGGGACCGGAGTCCGGCGAACAAGCTTCATGTTCGGCTGGCTCACAATTCAGGCCGTCGCGACCAAGCGAGCCATGCTCGCTCAGCGGCATCACTAAACGCGCGTCCTTGACTTCGTTCCATAACGTGAATGAGCCAGCAAAACGAGCGTGCCGGCGCGATCGATGGGGATTATTCCCCCTCGCGCAGCTATTCGCAGATTGCGTATCCGCATGCGTGCGCAAACTTCGTACAGAACGGACAAATACGCGTTCGCTCGGCCATCGTGATCGAATTGTATCATAAGTGCGCGTTCCGCACCCCCGGCGCTCGCTAGCGCCATACCCAATCTTGGCGCGTCAAATCACCGATCTCCTTGGCACGCGTCACGACAGCCGCGCACCTGCATGTGGCGCGGCCAATCTCATGTTTGGTATCTCAGAATGCATCGTAACAGATGACCGCGCAGATTGTATTATCGTTTTCGTAAATTTAGTCGGCGTGCTGTGCCTGTTCAGATGTCACCCATTGCGCGGTTCAGCCAAAGTGATATGCGAGTGGCCAAATTCATCGTAGACCAGACCACGCCCGAACTTCGTATTCGCAAACGCAGTCGCGCCGTTGCCTGATGTGCATCGTCCGGAACACGGCTGCCAGCTTTGTACGAAACGGACGAATTCACATTGCTGTCACCGTCGACGTGCTCAAAGGGACCACAAGAGTACATCCTGAAGCGTCCGCGTCATGGTTATCGGACGCGAATAGTCGAGCCGTTCCGCAATGGCGGGCTCAAGCAGTAAGCAATTGTTAGTGCTCGATGCCACGGGGCGGTACAACAATCTTCTACTCACACTGGGGTCCTTCCCGGGCACAGGGGACCGGCGACATGTACGGGTACGTCGCGCGTGCCAACATTGATCGCTATCTCAGCGTGCTCTACGGCACTGACCTTACCCATCATGAGAGACAGACGG
Organism: Bradyrhizobium sp. USDA 4461; assembly: GCF_054055655.1. NCBI lineage: Bacteria > Pseudomonadati > Pseudomonadota > Alphaproteobacteria > Hyphomicrobiales > Nitrobacteraceae > Bradyrhizobium > Bradyrhizobium sp. USDA 4461. The sequence goes on along the minus strand of NZ_JBSRXM010000001.1, from coordinate 4,372,816 downwards.
TCACGAAGTTGTTGCTCGGCGAGTTGGACAAGCTCCGTCATGCCCCCGCGCAGCTAGAGTTTGTCGAAAAGCGAGCCGCGAAGGGTCGCGAAAGGGTGAACCACGCCAGGCGTCTACGCGAATCCTATGCGCTCGGCACAACAGAACGCAAAGAATCGGACAGGTTGTTGGTAGACGTCGAAAGTCTTCAAAGCCTGCTGGACGCTTTCATCGTGGCTTGCACGACTCGCGGCATCTAAGACGGCGACTTGATCGTCGAATAACACCGGGTGCGGCACGAGATCGACTTGATCTTCGTCAGATCCCTGCCTGTCATCCGCTTCCAGCTCTGGCTCTACTATAGATTTCCATGGCGGAGATCGAATTTGCTGACCGCGGCTCTATGTCGTGAACCGCGATTCGTAGGATGAAAACCACCGAAATAGGCGCTACAAGGCCGATTTCAAGCGTCACCGGGCACCAAATTGCATTCAAACATCGCGCTCAGTGAAGACAATTATGCGATGAAAAGCGTCTCGCTGGCGAAATCTAAAATGGTCCAGGAGCAGCACATGGCCTGTCATTTCTGCCGATTGCTTTACCGATTCCGCATGCGCGCATATACTGAAACACTGTTTCGATGTAGCAGGCACGAGAAGCAGGAAAGACTCTGGCTGCAGTGCTGCTTGATGAGGCTTGGCAGTGAATTACGACAATCCGACCACTGGTCCGGCGCAGCGGGGCAGCCGGTGCAGAGCGCGGCCGACGCCATGTTCAGTCCCATCTGAGGATGCGCGAGGGCATGCTGTCGAGAACAGCGCGTTAGGCCGCAACAAGCGCCGCTGATGCCGGCGTTGCGAGCGGATGGCATCGGCATCTACAAACAACATGAACAGGTCCGAGGAGCTGTTGGATGGAGCCGACGCGCCGCTCGGCATCACGGCCACTTGCCATCAGTCTGGACCGCATCACCGCATGCGCTATTCTGCGCTGGCTGCCTCTGGCTTGCCGGCACCTGTCGTGGGCCCGAGCCGTTCAGTCGGATCGCACCCCAGCTTCGACTTCAGCTGCGCTAGTTCAATAAATTCGTCCGCCTGCCGGCGAAGCTCGTCTGCGATCATCGGCGGCTGGATCGCAATGGTGGAGATGACGGTGACACTGACGCCGCGGCGCTGCACCGCTTTAACCAACGAACGGAAGTCGCCGTCACCCGAGAATAGGACCATCTGGTCGATATGCTCGGCGAGTTCCATGGCATCGACTGCCAGCTCGATGTTCATGTTGCCCTTCACCTTACGCCGACCGCTAGCGTCGAGGAACTCCTTGGTTGCCTTGGTGACGACGGTGTAGCCGTTATAGTCCAGCCAGTCGATGAGTGGCCGGATCGACGAATACTCCTGATCCTCAGCAATTGCCGTGTAATAGAACGCCCTCAGCAACGGGCCCCGCCTTCGATACTCCTCGAGCAGGCGCTTGTAGTCGATCTCGAAGCCCAGCGCCTTGGAGGTAGCGTGGAGGTTGGGACCGTCGACAAAGAGGGCGAGCTTTTCGAATCGGGACATGATTGCTCCAACTTCCAAAATGGATGCGCGGGACCGCGCAGGTTGCGCCACTAGCCGTCTGCGAGGAAAAAGCTGGAGGATAGCAACCAGGATTCCTTCCAATGCCCCGGGACGAGATCTATGTCGTGCTCATGCGCCGTGGCAACAACCTCGTTACCTATCCAAGCATCTCATTCGGACCTTCAGCCCGAGGATTGACCACCTCCGATCAGGTCTTTGACACATCATGACCGAGCTTATGGTTCCCCAGTCCAAATGCCGCCGTCGCAAACCAGCGCAGCAACCCGGTCATCAGAGGTTGCGAAGGCTGGTGCAGTTGCTGCCCACAATAGAGTCAGCACCTTGTGCCTAAATCACCCAGGCGGGCCTCTCTTAGAGGTTGACGGATGGACTGTCCCAAGGAATCCACTCGTCTCAAGACAATGAACTGAAGAGGCATAAGCGCTCGAGACAAGCTTATAGCAACAGCAAGCCTTCTGCTCGAGGGACTTGCGATCATCAATCTGCAAAGCACCGCGCATCTTGCGAATAAGCCCGTGTTCTTCGAATCGGCCAAGCGTCTCACGGCGCAATCCGAAGGCTTCGGAAAGATAGTCATAGGTAACCGGCAGCATACGGGCGTCCATAGCATCACTTGCCAAACAGAGCCAGGAGGCGAGCCGCTGTTCGCGATCATGCCGAACTCCGCACAATCCTGTCTGAACGCACTGAAACGTCAGAGCTTGGATGTACCCAAAGAGATGCTTTCGGATCTCAGGGCGTTCCTTTGTCACTCGACGCAAATCCTCGACATGGACCCGCCGCGCGCTTCCGGCAAAGAGCGCGACCGATTGATGCGTCGAAAGGTGCCCTCCCCACAAGAATGAAGCGCCGACCACCCCCCGATATCCTACGACTGCCGCTTCCAGCATGCTTCCCGCCGTGACAATTCTCAGCGAAGCGAGACCCGACTCTATGAAGTAGACGTGCTCGACATGCTTATTCGGCTCATGCAGAGCCATGCCTTTTTTGATGGTGATCGGCTCGAGCGTCTCCCCTATTGCCGCTAGGTCTTGCAAGGAAAGTCGCGCCAGAATCGCATTCTTGACCAAGGGCCGCTCCTTGGGGTCGACCAAGGGAGGCCAAAGCGTCGGCCGCGTGCTGAACGCCCGCTTGTGAGCTGTACTTTTCGAACAGTCCAGTGCGTCGATGACGGCGGGCAGGTGGTCGGCCATGGTCCCTCTCCTGGCGTGCATTTTTTGTACCCCGCGCGGTAAATGGCCCCGCCCCCGCCCTGCGAGAGATTGAGAGTGGAGCATGGCCCCTTGCCCTAAAGCGGTAAGCCAAGCTGTGCCATAGACTCAAGGCGTTCTGGTCTTCCGCACGTTTACGATGTCGCGCAAGACAGTTTTAGATGGCGACACAACCAGCTCTTTGAAACGCGCATTCTCCAGCTTGCAACGTTCCGGGTGGCAGCCCTCGTCTGTCAATGCCGATGCTTTGCAGAGAACTTGTTGTCACGGTTCAGTCATGTACATGTAGAATCCACGGCGGTTAAGAATGCTCCCACAAAGACCGTACGCAAGGTACAAATAATCCAGCTTCTCGACAGAGTGCGTCATCTTGGCCTCAGATCGGATCATTTCGTGCGATGCTGAGAGCTTGGGACGGTTTTCATGCGCATGGTCAGAACAAAATATTCGCTTGAGCTCGGCTACGCCGGATGCCGGGATGTGGGATGAGCCTCGGCAGCATGTGCTACGTCACCGCAAGCAGCTTCGATCGATGCGACGCCTGCGTGGTCTGTGCCGCCGCAAGTAAGACGAGCAATTCCGCGAAATGGCCCGAAAATAACTAAACCATGACCACACGAAGCGGATTGTTATGACAATCGCGCCGTTCGCATTGTTGACGCGATATGACCGGTCCGGTGGAGGGCGAATGGCGCGGGGAATCACCGAATCGTTCCGTCGCAAAACAATCAATCCAGGAGACATGGATGAAGTTAGCGAAGACCTCTGTGATCGCATGCGCCCTTACGGCCTTGCTTGCGGGCCCTGTGCTCGCGCAAGGCCTCTCAGCCGACACCAAGGGTCGCAACGGCGCAGAGAGCGTACAGGGCGGCATGAGCGACGATGAGGATTCGTCTCCTGAACCCCGCGCCGCGAGTCAAACGGCCGGCACGAAGTCGACGAAATCGACCAGGGACACCAAGGGTTCAGCGGGCACCACCGGGACCGCCGCGCACAAGGGGATAGCCGGCGGCTCCGCAACCAGCGGCGCGCCGACAAGCGGCAAGCATCAATAACGCGCCCCCTCATCGGCAAAACCTCCGGTCGCGCGCTGCGGCCGGAGGTTTTATGCGGCGCCGATGGGCGACCGCCATGCGACACCGGCGCGATCATCGTTCGCGCCTCCTGTGAGAGCGGTGACTATATCCGTCCAGCGAACCGACGGTTGAATGGCATACGTGCTCGTTGGCGCCCCGATGAAATTGGGGCAGGTGATACTGCGCGCTGGCCGGGCCCATTGTCGGCTCAAGGCGACGACCGGCAGGGAAGAGAAGCTCTGCAGAAGACGACAAACGGCGGATCGCGGGATGCGGCGCGAACCGTATGTTGCTGCCTGAATGCCCTGCCACACGCAGGTGCCGAGTAGACATTGAACCGAATGTGCTTGAGCTGGCTGCAGGAACAATACACGCATCTGCTTTGCAGCGCGTAATCGCTCCCAAACCGATGACCACAGCGGGGCTGCGGTTGGAAACGTTGTTCCACGTACGGCGCGAAATAGGCGCACGGAGGCTCGATCCAGAACCCGATACCTCCTGGCGATGGCCTCCAATGCTCCACACTGACGGGAAACCACTTGGCAAGCGATAATAGTCTCCGTCAATCACTGCGCAGCTGAGAACTTCGGCGAGATCGCGTTTCGGTCGTTCGGCTTCTCGCGACGCAAATTGTTTCGCGCTTTAGAGATCCCGCGCGTTTGTCCGATTCGTACAAAGTTTGCAGCTGCCAGCGCAGCCCACTCTATCAATAACACCATGCAAGCAAGTGCGCTGGAGCGAATAGGTATGAGGCAGGCCTTCGATCTTTAGCGTCTACTGCGGCACGATGAAAGGTGATTCTATTGCTTGGAGAGCACGCCGGTGGTGGAGACTATTCCTGCTTTTTGCGGCGCTGCCTTTGCTGTGAGGCGGAAGGCGACGGAGGCAGTCGATCACTTTCAATCAAACGCGATCGAAGCATCTGATTTCACGGCCACGTCAGGATCTGAACGCGATATCGCGGCAGGAACTTCCTTGTGATCCCTACCAAGATCAAATCATGGTACATCATCATGAGTTGATATGACCGATTCACCCAAAGCCCAGACGCATAGTGTCGACGGCATCACGGCGCCGCTGCGGCACGCGACCTTCAGGCGCATCTGGCTTGCGAGCCTCTTGTCTAATGTCGGTATCTTGATTCAAGGCGTTGGTGCCGCCTGGGCTATGACGCAGATGACGTCGTCGGCTGACAAGGTCGCGTTGGTGCAGACTGCACTCTTACTGCCAGTGATGTTGATTTCGATGCCAGCCGGGGCGATCGCGGATATGTATGACCGCCGTATCGTGGCGGTGGCCTCCCTTGGATTGGCGCTCGTCGGGGCGACCGGGTTGACGCTCGTCGCCTGGCTTGGCTTGGCCACGCCAAACCTCTTGCTGATGCTTTGCCTCGTTGTCGGCAGTGGTATGGCGCTGATGGGGCCCGCCTGGCAATCGTCGGTTAGTGAACAAGTTCCGCTGGAAGCACAACTGCCTGCGGCCATCGCACTGAATGGCATCAGCTACAACATTGCGCGGAGTGTAGGTCCGGCAATCGGCGGGGTCGTGGTGGCAACCGGGGGTGTGGTGGCGGCATTTGCGCTCAACACGTTGCTCTATCTGCCGCTGATGATCGCGTTGTTGCTCTGGAAACGTATCAGCACGCCCCCGCGCCTGCCGCCTGAAAGATTGAGCCGGGCGATGGTGTCTGGCGTACGCTATATCAGCAATTCACCGTCGATCAAGATTGTGCTCACCCGCAGTCTGGTGACCGGCATCGTTGGCGGTGCAATCACCGCTCTAATGCCGCTGGTAGCACGCGATCTCTTGCATGGCGACGCCCAAACCTACGGCATCATGCTTGGCGCCTTTGGTCTGGGTGCGGTGGTCGGCGCATTGAATATCACCGAACTGCGCCGGCGGTTGAGCGGCGAGGCGGCGATCCGCGCCTGTGCGCTGTCCATGGGCGCGGCAATCGCTGCGGTTGCGCTCAGCCGCGAACCGGTGTTGACCGCAGCAGCACTCGTCCTGGCGGGGGCTGTGTGGATGATGGTGTGGGCGGTATTCAACATTGGGGTGCAGCTGTCGGCGCCGCGCTGGGTGGCCGGACGCTCGCTTGCAGCCTATCAGGCGGCGAGCTCAGGCGGAATTGCCGTCGGCAGCTGGGGTTGGGGCCGTCTGACCGACGCGGCCGGCGTCGAAACCGCGCTGCTGGTGGCGGCCGGCCTGATGCTCGCCTCACCACTCATCGGCCATTGGCTGCCCATGCCCCGTATCGGCGCACGCGGTGAAGAGCCTGAGCCGCTCGCCGATCCCGAGGTACGACTCGCCTTGACCGGACGCAGCGGCCCGCTCGTCGTCGAGATCGAATACCGCGTTGCACAGGAGAATGCGAGAGCGTTTCATAATGTGATGCAAGACGTTCAATTGTCTCGTCAGCGCAACGGCGCCCTACGGCTGGTCGATTGCGCGGGATATTGCCGATCCGGAATTGTGGACCGAGCGCTATCACTGTCCGACCTGGCTCGACTACTTGCGTTCGCGGAACCGCTCCACGCGATCGGAACGCACACTAGAGCAGCGGGCCATTCACTTCCATGTCGGCCCTGCGCCGGTACGGGTCCGTCGCATGCTGGAAAGGCCGTTCGGCTCGGTGCGCTCGAACGACGACACGACCGAGCGCGCGACCGGTGAAATGGGAGCCGAAATCGCAAACCCGCCAAAGGCACTCCGTAGCCGGCCGCTCCGCACCATCAAGTGACCCAGCTTGCTGGCAGGGTTGGGCCCGACGACAGCAATCGACGCGCGTCACACGAAAGAAGGTACCCAATATGGACGCTCTGTACATTGCTCTCGCGAAAATCTGCGGGAGCGTCGGACCGAGAAAGCGACAATCGCGGGGAGATTTCCGTCGAGAGCGACGAAAGGGCCGGGCTTTTGTCCACTCTTTTTCAAAACTCACGCTTGCTGCACCTTCGGTGGCTTCGTAGTCGGCTAGCCGTACATTTCCAGCATTTTGGCCGCGTCGCCGAGCTGATCCAGCAATACGTCGTGCTCACGACGTGCTGTCGGCAGACACGCAATTTCCCGGGTTACGAACCTCGGTTCCACCCAAGGCGTTTTTCTGGTCATTCCGAAACTCGTTCTGCTCTTCTCCTGCCGAACTTCAACAAAGTACGGCCGAATAACGCCGCAAAAATGCAGCGCAACCCGGGCGACGCAGAAATAGCACAATCAAAAGCGCATAGCTTGCTTGCGAAACTCAAAGTGACGAACTGCCGCTCCGGTCTCTTCTTAGGTACATTCGAGGGTGATTCATGGGCAATCATGACCTTGTCTCCGGTAGCCTCCTCGCGCTGACCGCAACCAGCTTCGCGCTACTCTGCTCGAGCTTGCTCGTCTTTGCCTTCATTTGAAGCCGTGCTGGTTGCCTGGCTCGCGCTATCGAGGCGATCAGGCTGTCGGAGCATGAAGTGCTTCTACGCTCCCCAAGGGACAAGGTTCGCGCACGACCTGAACGACCGTCTCTGCTTTCGGCTCAGCCGAGCGCTTGGTCTCAAGTGGTGGCGCTTCAGACGCGGCAAGCTCCGTACGTTCCGGACTGATCTAGTCCTTTCATAAACGCTCTGTTCAGTTAGTGTCCGGCAAGACAATCCTGCCACTGAGCTGGTGGGCGGTATGGGATCGGACGCGCGGCGAAGATGAGACTGGACGAAGGTTGTGTACGTTCTCGTTGCCTGCTCCCGTGCGCGTCGGCTCGTTGCCCTGCGGGAACGACATCGTCATGTATTGTTTCTGAGCGATGAGCGGTCCCCCGAACCTGGTCTCATCAAGTCAAGGTCGGTTCCTGCTCGCTCGTGGCGGTGCAATCGAACAGTTTGATGCGCGATCATGACTTGATATCTGGTGGCTTCCTGGCACTAACCGCCGCCGGGGTCGCCCTGCTCTGCTCGAGCTTACTCGCCGTTGTGTTCACCCTGTGAGGACCGCCCCATGAAATCACTCAAGCTGATCGGCTTTGCACTTGGAGCATCGATTGCAATGTCCACCGCGGCGTTGGCTGAGGAAATCACCATCGCGGTCGCCGGGCCAATAACCGGGGGCGAGTCCGCCTTCGGGCGGCAAATGAAGAACGGTGCCGAGATGGCGGTAGAGCAGATCAACGCTTCAGGCGGCGTACTCGGCAAGAAGCTCGCCCTCGACATCGAGGATGATGCCTGCGATCCCAAGCAGGCGCGATCGGTAGCGGAAAAGGTCGCTGCCGCTAAGATCCCGTTCGTTGCTGGGCACTTTTGCTCTTCGTCATCGATCCCAGCCTCGGAAGCCTATGCGGATGGCGGCGTGCTGCAGATTACGCCGGCCTCGACCAACCCACTATTCACCGAGCGCAAGCTATGGAACGTGGCACGCGTCTGCGGCCGCGACGACCAGCAGGGGCAGGTTGCCGCCCGGTACATCACGAAGCACTTCGGCGGCAAGAACATCGCAATTCTGAATGACAAGACCACTTATGGTAAGGGACTCGCCGACGAGACGAAGAAAGCACTCAACAAGGCCGGCATCACTGAGAAGATGTACGAGTCCTATAACAAGGGCGACAAGGATTTCAATGCAATTGTCTCGCGACTGAAGCATGACAATATCGAACTCGTCTATGTCGGCGGCTATCATCAGGAAGCAGGCCTTATCTTGCGCCAGATGCGCGATCAGGGCCTGAAGACCGTACTCATGTCGGGTGACGCCTTGGCTGACAAGGAATTTGCCTCTATCACCGGCGCAACTGGAGCAGGTACGCTCTTCACCTTCGGACCCGACCCGCGCAAGAAGTCGACAGCAGCTGCGATCGTCGATAAATTCAAGGCCAAGAACATCGATCCCGAAGGCTACACGCTTTATACTTACGCTGCGGTGCAGGTCTGGATGCAAGCCGCAACCAAAGTCGGCACCATCGACCCAAAGAAGGTGATGGACACGATCAAAGCGGGCTCTTGGGACACTGTGATCGGCACACTGGAATACGACGCCAAAGGAGACATCAAGCAGCTCGACTATGTCATTTATAGGTGGGACGACAAAGGCGGCTACAGCGAGACTGACCCGACCGCATTCTGACGCATCCTGGCGCGAGACATCAAAGTCAGCGTCCCCACGGAGGGTCGGACGGTAATGCCGTTCGATTGCTAAGACAGCAAGCTGCGGCCGGAAGAAATTGAATGTCTGAGCTCGGCCTATGCTCGGACCCTGCGCTCGCTCTGCCTGGTTGATTGAGACGATCCTATCGCCGGAATCATCGCAAAAAGGTCATCGAGGTCGGCGTAAGCGGGGTTGGCGATCCAGCGGGGATATCAAAGCGCGCCATCGAGCGGCTTGGTGTCCGCAGACCGCCATCGGTCCAAAGCGGGCACGCCCATGCGCAGTGTTGATCCTATTCCCGGACGCATAGTCTGCCACGGGTTCAATGCTCACGGGCTGGACTCAATGGCAGCTGGTCACTTGGCCCTAGGCAGATCTTTTGTGGCGAGCACGAGAGGTGTCGCTCGCCGGACTGCGGTCATCGGTTTCGGCTTATGGAGAGTTTCGACTATCGGACCGCGCGACGCGCGTTAGCTCAGGCACTCATCGTTCCACGAAGATGCTCGACCGGCAATTACGCGGCCCCGCCCCATAGAAATCAAGGGCGGGGCCGCCCTCCCTCCCCCGGGGAGGCCGCGCCGCCGATGACAATTGAAAGTCCAACTGCGATCCTCTGTCATTCATCTCATACGCCCAAGCGACTCACCTAGACCGCGGCTTTTGATCCTCAGTAACTTCCGCGACGTGCCGCAAGACCAGTTGAGAAAGCTGCACAACCAGATCTTTGAGACGCGCTATTTCCTGCCTGCACCGCGCCAACTCACATTCTTCTTCTGTCACTTTCGATACTTCATAGCGGTCCCCAGCCGCATGATTCATGTTGGACCTCAATCCGAGCAGGTAGTCACGAACGACAGCTAAAACATATCGTACCCCCGCACAATGCCAGAAAGCCCGTATTTTTACGTGGATAAACACCGTACGAAACGATCAAACGATATCGCCATCTCGGTCAGTGTGCCATCGCAGCTACAGATCTGAGCGTATCGTACAGAATCTCCCTGCCTGGCATGAGGGGCCGCGATCGAACTTTGTTCTTCTTCGAGTCCGGGCTTGCGCGGCGACCTCAATTGCCCCCGGCTGATCCGCGATCCACCAACCTGGAAACCATGCTCTATGCTGGGCCGCTTCGATCGCCGCTTCGTTGGGACCTTTCGCGGTCATACTCCATAGTTATCGAAGGCTCTTCGGTGCAGCGGAGGTCCACATCATGCGCGCAGTCCTATCTCGCGAAATGTCCGTTCCTTCCTTGATTGAGCGGTGACCACACTCGCACTCGCACCGACTACGCCGCGCGATTGCGTCGCCAACTCCATGGTGGGAATTGAGTTTGTTTGCGATACGAAAGATGTCAGTTGAGCCGACGTCAGCAAAGCCTTCCTGAACATTGACATCTGGTCGCTTTGGGCGACTGCGGCTGTGCGTTGGCGGGATTGCGCTCCCAAGAACGAGCTCGGCTCGAAAACATGCCGCACACCATCAAACGTTTTGCGAATGGCGAGTACTTGGCGCGCCAGGGAAACCGGCCTCTCAGCTGTGGCGTCGTGATCGGTGGCTTTCTGTCTCGTCAAAGAGTGGCGTCCGATCGAAATCAGATAACGTCCTTCTATGTACCGGGGAATATCCTAGATTTGCATACTCTTCACCTGCCGGAAATGGATCGCGATCTCTGCAGCATTGGCACGAGCACTATTGTCCTTGTGCCTCACTCATACCTCAAGGATGTCTCTGCAAGGTCCGCTGGGCTCACCCACGCATTTTGGCGAGAGACGCTGATTCACTCGGCTATCTATCGCGAATGCATCGAAAAGATTGGCTCCCCAGAGGCGCTGCCTCGACTTTCGCATCTTCTTTGCGAGATTGCCGCGCGGCTTGAGCTCGTGGGGCTGCTGGACAATGGTCGCCTTCATGTCCCTTTCACACAGCAAGACATCGCCGATGCATGCGGCCTTTCGACCGTGCATGTAAACCGGACAATCCAGGAGCTTCGGCACAGAAGGCTTATTGAATGGAACGGCCATGCTGTCGATCTTCTTCAGCGCGATCGGCTCGAATTGCTAGCGGAATTCCGCCCCTCATATCTCCTGCGCTGAATTGCCTGGGGTCTGCGCACTCTTCGCGCCAAAGCAAATCGACGAACGCCCCAGTGCCGACCCGCTCCGAATCTATTCGACTTGCAGTCGCGTTTGTCAGGTTGGTGTTGGCTCGAATTATTTGCACGCAGTTGCGGCCTGCGACCAGCCTGAGGTTACCGTCACGAAGCTTCGTCGCTGTAGAGGCCTCTGCGGAGAGTACGACAAATCGAGCCGGAGAAATCGCTCAATGTTCACGTGGTACAAACCCCATGCACCTAAGCAGATGCGACATGCACCCTTGCGGATCGCGCGCATTACTTAGCTGCCCGCGAGAGATCGGGTGGATTTTCATGGTGCACGCCGCAGCTCAAGCGACTTGATTCGCACCTAGCGTCACGTTGTAGCATTTCAAAGCAGGACGCGAAGGGTCCCGGGCGATCTGGCGGGGCCGCTCGGCCAGAGGCGTGACAACGATACCCATGAGGTCGGCGCTGCTCTAGGAGGATCTTCGAAATCATGCCGATCAGATGAGTGACGATGAACAGATGATCCGGGCGTCCGTGCATTCGGTGAATATCGACTTGGTAAAAGAGAAACAACACCAGACTATTCGACATCGATCCTTTCTAGAATTTGCGGTGAACGCTTCGCCGCAAACAACCGTCGGCAGCCCTCCCTCTGTCGACGGGAGCTGGCGCGACGCTCAGCAGCCTCGTGCGCCCAGACTGACTTCCGCCCGGCCCTCGAAATGAGGCCGGGCTTTTTTTCCGCATGATGTGCGGCTTTGGTGTTTCTGCCACCCGGCGCTTGGTGGGTTGCGAAGAATTCGGGAGATTCGATAGCCTTGGTCTGCAAAACGCGAGCCGCATGGCCTTAATCCAAGAAACTCGCGAGCGCCGCTCATCACACCAGGGACGCAGGTTAGCTGGACCGGACAACTGCCTGCCTGATCCCATAATTCTATTCGATGGTCTCGCGGCTTCTGAAGAACCATTAGTCATATTCATGCGGTTGCGGCTTGGATGGCCTTGAATCGTACGTAACGTCACATTGTACGATCTTGCGGTAGTTCACGATGATACTCGGGAGATGATCAGCTGAGCGAAACCACACCGGACAGTCTTGGGTAATCGTACAACTGCTGCGCGTTCACTACGGCAGCTGTCTCAGGCAGCCGGTCACTGATGAATGGGGCTTTGATTGCGCATCGTCGATATTTGTTGCTAAGGGCGGGATCATGAGGGCCGATATCGTTGATGTATGCGTAATCGGGAGTGGTGCGAGCGGCTCGACCGTTGCTTACGAGATCGCCCAGCACGGTTTGCGAGTGCTCCTCCTCGAGGAAGGTCGGGCGCTTCCTCCCGACGCCTCGCTGGCGAGCGTCCAAGATAGTATGGATACCGCGCTGGTGAAGTCTGCGGAAGATACGTTGACGCCGTTTGGACGTCCCTGGACCGCGTGCGCGCTCGGTGGCGGAATGACTTTGTACGCCGGAATAGCCTTCCGCTATCGGACCACCGATTTTGACGCGCGAGCGCGCGTGGCCGGAGACGCGCTTGACCCTACCTGGCCGATCAATTACGCCGAACTACGTCCGTTTTACGACGAGCTAGAACGGCGCATGGGAGTGGCCCGCCTGGCCGGCGCAGACCGGTTCGAACCACCGAGCGATCCTCCCGTTCTGCCCCCGCATGATTACAGCGCGAAGGGGCGGCTGATCGCCGATGCCGCCGGGCGCCTCGGCCAGTTACCGTTTCCCACCCCATTGGCTATCAACTCCGTACCCTATCGCGGCCGGCCAGCCTGCCATTGCAACGGAGCTTGCAACGAGCATCTGTGTCCTACCGGCGCGCGGGCCGACGCACGCTCGCCATTCACGGATGTCGCCCTTCCGCCCGGCGCGCTGACAGTTGCACCCGGCAGCAAGGCAGTGCGCATCGACCTGGCTAACGTCAGCCGCGCGGATTCCGTGGAATGGCTGGATACTCTCAGCCGACAACGCGCTCGGATCCGCTGCCGCTGCGTGGTGCTCGCCGGCAATGCAGTGCAGTCTGCCGCCCTGCTGCTAAGGTCGGCTCAGCGGGCGGCGCCCAACGGCATCGGCAACGCCTCCGGCATGGTCGGTAGTGGTATCTCGTTCAAGATCAGCGGCTACGTGTCCGGCAGCACCGCAATAGATGCAATGCCCGCACGCCCCGCCGGTGGCCCATTCTCCACCGTTGCGATTTCCGATCACTACCTGGACGACGAGGCTCCTTCGGGACTCGGCGGAATGATCTACGAAGCAAGTCGGGTTGAGCGCACGGACTGCGACGGGAAAATAACACTACGGCTGCATTTCCTGGCGGCCGACCAGCCGATGCGGAACAATGCGGTCCGACTGGCTACCAGCCTGGACCGGCTGGGTTTGCCGAAGATCATTCTCGATTACCGGACCCATCCGCTGGACATACGTCGATTAGGCTATTTGTGCCGACGTGCGTCGAACGTGCTGTCGGAGGCCGGGGCGAAACAGGTCGAGTATCAGGACTCCAATTATCAGTTTGGCAGCGGACACCTGCATGGCGGCTGCCGTGCCGGTGTCGACCCGACCCAATCCGTGGTCGACCGCTGGGGCCGGGTACATGACATCGACAATCTTTACGTCGCGGATGGCGGCTTCTTTCCCTATTCGGGAGGCGTCAATCCGACATTCACCATTCAGGCGAACGCGTTACGGATCGCTCGAAGAATAGTCACGCAGCTCGCCTAAGGGCATGATTATCAAACGGAGACGGCTCATGTCCATCGCCACCCCGACTGCTCCTGCGGCCGTGACCGACGCGCGCGGATCACCACTACGCCGTGCGTTGCGCGTCACCGCGTCGGAGAAGTGGGATCTCAACAGGCGTTTTCCGGTCGTAATGACGCGCGCTTCGGGTGCGCATGCATGGGACATCAATGGAAGGCAATATGTCGATCTAACCTCCTGTAGTGGAGCTGCGCCGCTAGGAGCCGGATACGAGCCGGTCGTGGAGCACGCAGCCGCCGAGATGCGCCGTACTGGCGGCATATTGCCCGGCCCCCTGTCCGTGCATCGGGTCGAATTGGCGGAGCGGTTGGCGGAGATCTTCCCCGTCGCGGAACGTTCAATGTTCTTCCGCACAGGATCGTGTGCGACCACCGCCGCCGTCCGCCTTGCCCGCGCGTTCACAGGCCTGAACCATGTGCTTACCAGCGGATATCATGGCTGGCACGACTGGCAGTTGCAGGACCGGCCCGAGATGGGGTTGCCCAATCGGGATCGAGACAGCGTGGATTTCCGCTACAATCTGGACTTGCTCGACGAGCTGGCAAGTGTCCAGCGCGTCGCCGCGGTGATCATCACTCCGGAAGTCAACTTCTTTCCGCCCGAATACCATCAGGAATTGCAAAGGCTGGTGCATCGGCACGGCGCCTTGCTCATCCTTGACGAGGTGATGACCGGATTCCGCTACGGCATTGGCGGCTACCACATGGCGGTCGGCCTCACGCCCGACCTGATCACGCTAAGCAAAGGATTGGCCAATGGAATGGCACTGTCCGCGGTCGCGGGGCGCGCGGACGTGCTCGCCGCCGCCGAGAAGACATACATGGGCAACACTTACCAGCGCGAGGTTACCCCGTTCGCAGCCGCACTGAGCACCCTGCACGCGCTGCGCGACGGGACCGTGCTGGCCCGGATGCGCGAGGTTGGCGATCAACTGATCAAGGGGCTTAACGAGGTCTTCGCCAGACAGCAGGTCGCGGCATGGGCATTCGCCTGGCCGACTATGTTCGATGTCGTATTTGCCAACGCCGAACTTGGCCACGGCTTTTTCCAGGAGATGTGGGCGCGGGGCTTTCTTATGCAGTACGGCGGCCGCTTCATGCCGTCGGCGGCGCTATCCGGCGCCGATGTGCAGGCGGCCATCGAAGCCGCTGGAGAGGCTTTGCCGGCGGCGCTGTCCCGCATGGAAAACATCGGCGGCGATCCGGATCCAGTCGCAGCCGCTGTACGGTTCGCCAGGGACCATTTCGTGGCCACTCCGGGGGCGGTTCGGCGCTGGTTCACCGCGCCCGGCTGCGGATGAGCACGCATTTTCCAACGGAGAACACGGCCATGCCGCTGCCCAATCCATTTTCCACATCCCCGGTGCTGCTCGGCGGCGAGAACCGCTCGGGCACCACATTGCTGAGCATCGTGTTGGATTCGCATCTGGATTTGGTAGTCGGACCGGAGATAGACTTCCTCGAACCACTCAATCTCGGTCCGCACGTCTTGCGCGCGATCGACCTGCTGGCGTCCGGCGATTCCCGGGTCGCGGGCATGACCAAAAACACTGTCGACCCGATCTGGTATGACGGGGTGCATTTCGTGGTCCAGTGCCGCCGCTTCGGCCTCGACTTCGATGACATGCGTGAATTGGTCAGCAAGGTGATGGCCGAGACGGGCGACGATATTGTTTCGTTCGCCGCCCGATGCCGCCTTATCAACGAGATCGGCGAATTGCGTCGAGCACGTAGCGGGGCCCAGCGCTGGGGCTTGAAACTGCAGCGTAAGATCGCCCAGACCGACGACTTCGCCCGGCTGTGGCCACGCGCACATTTCGTTCATATCGTGCGGGACGGCCGCGACGTAGCCGCCTCTCATCTGAATACCGTTCCTGATTGGGGATATCGAACGGTTTCCGATGCCGCGCGCGGTTGGCTCGAAGTGGTGTCCCGGCCGCATCGAATTGCGCCGCCTGACCGTTATCTTGAGGTGCGTTACGAGGATCTTGTAAGCAGTCCCCGTCCCACTCTGGCTCGAATTCTGGACCACCTCGGCCTGCCTTGGGATGAGGCCGTGCTGCGTCACGCTGAATACGAGCACGTATTGTTCGAACAACCGCACGGCCATCCGGCGGCCGAGGCTGCGGGCAGGCCGCTGCACCAGGGCAGGATCGGTCGGCACGTCCAGGATCTGGCGCGAGCCCAGATCGATGAGTTCGAGCAGATCGCGGAAAGTGAGCTGAGCCGACTGGGATATCTGTCGGTTCGCAGCCTGTCTGGCGACGCGTGAGCCGCCCGCGCTATCCCGCTCCGCTGCGCGGACTGCCGCGAAGTTATCTCGCGTTGCTCGTCGGCCAAACTATTTCGCTGCTGGGCTCCAATGTAACCATGCTGGCGCTGCCGCTAACCGCAATCACCTTGCTGGATGCTGGCCCGACGCAAACGGGGCTCCTGCTGGCCTGCGGTCGGGCGCCGTACCTGGTGGTGAGTCTGTTCGCCGGGGTCATCGTGGACCGCCTCCCGTATCGGCAGATCCTTTTGACCGCCAATTTGGCGATGGCGACGACGCTTGCCACGATTCCCTTGTTCGCCAGCCTTGGACATCTTGGACTGGTTCAGTTGTACATGACAAGCATGCTGGTTGGGGTCGCTGCAGTGATCGCCGACGTCGCATATCTGGCGTGCATACCCACCGTTCTGGAGCGCTCCCAGCTGGTTCGGGCGCAGAGTTCATTGGAGCTCAGCCAAGCGGGCGCGATGGCGGCAGGTCCGTTCCTGGCCGGTTGGCTCGTCACCGAATTCTCCGCCCCGTCCGCAATACTGGCGGACTCGGTTTCGTTTCTGGTTGCCGCCGCGTTGCTGTCGCTGGTGCCGATGCGTAGCGGTGGGGGCTCGGAGGCCGCATCGAGCGCGGTGCTCGGCCAAGTGGCAGAAGGGCTGGCGAGCGTGTTCGGCAATCCGATTTTGAGGGCAGTCACGTTGGCCAGCGCGACATTCGTCTTTTGGCACAACGCGTATTCTGCGGTCTTTCTGCTGCATCTGACCAAGGGTCTCGGGTTCGACGCCCAGATCGTCGGCATGGTGCTCGGCATCGGTGCGCTGGGCGGAGTGGTCGGCGCGGCGATCTCCCCGCGGGCGGGCCGGGCAATTGGCCTCGGCCCAATTTTAATGGTTGGTCTGGCAGTGAGCGCCGGAGGAATGGCCGTGACGGCCCTCCTCACCCAACCCTTGTGGGCCGCAGTCGCATGCGTGGCGCTCTCCCAATTCATTCTGTGGATCGGCCAAGGAATTTACAACGTGCAGCAGGTCCCCATTCGATATGTGTTGGTGCCGCAGCACTTGCAGGGCCGGGTCAATGCGAGCATCCGCAGCGTGGTGTGGGGATTGGCCTCATTGGGTGCGCTGGCCGGCGGCGCGGCCGCTGCTGCAACGAGCCTGCGTACCACGTTACTCGCGAGCAGCGTGCTTGGCACGGCCTCGATAGCGTGGATTTTGCGG
Source organism: Bradyrhizobium sp. USDA 4461 (assembly GCF_054055655.1). Taxonomy (NCBI): domain Bacteria; kingdom Pseudomonadati; phylum Pseudomonadota; class Alphaproteobacteria; order Hyphomicrobiales; family Nitrobacteraceae; genus Bradyrhizobium; species Bradyrhizobium sp. USDA 4461. The sequence continues at coordinate 4,355,510 of NZ_JBSRXM010000001.1, read as the reverse complement.
TCGCCGCTGCGCACCACGCGCAGCTTGCGTCCGTGACTGCGAGGCACCCGCTCATGGACCTCAAAGAGTTCGTCGATCTTGATCGGCGGCCGGGCCGGCTCCTGGTGTGGCGAGTCAACGTCCCAGCCCCTGTCAGGTGGCGCCCTGACCCACGCCGGCCCTCCTATGTTCAAGAGGAACATCTTCGCTCTGCGGACGATGGCCAGCCGGGTTGGCTTGGCGCAGCATTCGAGTTGCCAGGTGAGTTCAACGCCGCCGCGCTACGCAAAGCGATCCTCGGCTGGGTCAACCGGCACGAGGTATTACGCAGCCGCTTGACCAAGGAGGGATCTACAATTCATCGCACAACGATTGATCCAGACGCGGTCGCGCTTGAGAAGACCGTTGAGGGTGAGCAGGTCGATGCCGACGACTTTGCTCAGCTCCTGGAAAAGCTGTTCGACGCGGAGACCAATCCCCTGCGCTGGCCAGCATATGTCTTTGTGACGATCAGCCGGCCGACATCGACGAGCCTCCTGCTCGCCTGCGACCACTCTGTTAGCGATGCCTATTCGATGGCCTTGGTACCGCATGAGATCCGCGAACTGTACACAGCCGCGATCCATGGAGTGGCCCCCCTGCTGGCACCGGTGCACAGCTATCTGGATCACGCCGAGGTCGAGCGAGAGCGACTGACAGGCCTAACCGATGACCATCCCGCGATCGGCCACTGGCGCGAACTGATCGGGGCGAACGGCGGTCAATTACCCGACTTTCCGCTACCATTCGACGTTCCGGCGCGATGCCTGCAGCGCAGCGGGCAAATGTGGCTACTCGATGCGGCTGGGGCATCCGAATTCGATCGCGGCTGCAGGTCTCAGGGCGGAAACGCGGCGACGGGAATATTCGCCTGTCTGGCGCTGGCAGGAAAGACACTGGCGAACCAACGGCAATTCCACGCCGTTGCGCCCTTTCACACCCGGTACGATTTGCCATCGATGCGTTCGGTTGGATGGTATGTCGGGATGAGCCCGGTGAGCTTCCGGGTGGCCGATACGTTGCCTGAAATCCTGCACGCCGCCCGGCTCGAGCTCAAACGCGCCAAGAAAACAGCTCAAGTGCCGTTTTCGAAGGCCATGGAGCTGATCGGCACCACGCTGCGCGACCGCTTTATGGTCTCTTACATGGACAACCGGACGGTGCCCGGGTCGGACTGTTGGCGCCATTGGCGGACGAAGTTTCTGATCAGCCGCAGCTCTGATGCTTGCGAGACGTACCTATGGGTCAGTCGCTGGCAGGACGGGATTTCCGTGAACTTCCGCCACCCTGGCACAGCCACCGCGCGAAGCGCAATGGACCACTATCTTGCTGAAGTGGCTGCGCAGGCTCATCTGATCGGCCGCGCACGTCCACCGCCGCGACGCTCCATCGACTGACGAAGGCAGCTGACAGTTGACCAAGAGCCGCCCGCGCTACAATCAGATCATCCGCGATTGGGTGATCCGAAGCGAGGTCAAATCCGGGAGGTCCGATCAAACCCTACCGGGACCGGTACCTGCAGGGAGGCCGGCGCAAGCATATGCCTATGCGCTCCATCTTCTGGTTTGGACGAACTTATCACGGATGGCTTGCGAGCGATCAAGGTGATCGTGATCAGCCCGACTCGACACAATTCGTATTCCTGAAAGTAACAAACACAGTGCCGACCTGCATGTCGGATTTAGAAACCGATCAACTGCGAGGCAGCATCCCCGTATGCGGTTTTTCCAAATCGAGTTAGACTATGGCACGGCCGTTGCAAGTCTACGTTCAATGAATGGATTCCTTCCTGCATGGAACGGATTTTTTCGCGATTTTGTGCTGATGCAAATGTATTGGCAACGTGATGACGCAGAGGCACCCATCGACGATGCTTTCTAACAGCGATCCAGAATACGAGCTGCAGCTGACGAAGACGACCAACGCGCTACCAACCTCACTGGGCGATTGACTTGGGCTGAACAGGACTGCTTCAGCATGCCTTCTGATCGACACAATAAAAGTACTAGGCGCGCAATCGAAGTGGCGAGCCTAAAGGATCTACGAGAACTGACGCAGTTGCTCTGGCATTTATTCAAGACAGTTGACCGGCTTCCCAGAGGGCCAGAGCATGCAGCAGCAGTTCAGACGATCAAGCGCTTAGAGCGTCGGCTGGCGGTTCTGGTTCATGCATCTGAGAAAGCTCGAGCTGCTGGCCCCGGGGTCGCTAGCCCTGCCAGCTCGCTGAATAAATGATTGCCACACGATCAACAAAATCATCGAAAGATCCTACCTATGGAGCATCGCCAAGACCCGCATGGCGACTGGAGATCGTGAAAGAAATGTTCAAAGCGCACCTATCCGGACGACAGCATCGTTGTAATCGGCCGTCGTGCAGCGGCACGCGGGAGATTACGCGGCAAGTCTTACAGGGCTGAATGAGGGCCGGATAGTCGCGGGCGCTAAAAGCGCGTATTCCTGAGCAGGATATCACCTTCCACAGCGCGTGGATAATGGGCCGCCACTTCGAACGACGGCAATAGTTCGAGAATGGCTTGCATCGACAGCTGCCCTTCGTAGAGCTCTCTGTCGCTATATTCCGTGTAGATGAATCGCGTGTTGCTCAAGGTCTGCATGCCGCCGGCGATGACGTCGGCCTCCGCGCCCTGGACATCCATCCAGATGAAATCGACCGTATTCACCTTGGCGTCGCTGCACCAATCGTCCAGCCGTCGGGTTTCAACCGAAAACGGGCGATCGAACCGAACCCAATCATACTCGGTAAGATGGTTTTTCGGCCGGCGTATTGAACCGGAAAGATCCCATTCTTTTGCATCTCCATCCGCATTGCTTGGATGGAAATCGATCGTCCCGTTGCGATCACTGATCGCGATTTCAAGCAGCTTCACCTTCTCGAGGGAAGGACCCAACTTCTGTTTGAAGCGCGCGATCGCCCGAGGGTCCGGCTCAAAGCAGTAAAGCCGAGCTTGTGGGCACAGGGCAAGAAAATGCTGCGTATCGGTTCCGTCATTGCAACCGATATCCAGGATGACCGGATCCGGCTTCTGAAGAAGCGAGATGATGTGCTGATGTACTTCTACAGACGACACAGGTTGTTTTTCCATTGGCGCGGAGATTGGTTGAATTCGTCCTCAAATCCGCAATCACACGGCAGACGCTTCGGCACAACGTATATCAACGTATATAATTTATACGCTGGTCCGATCCCTCAGCGAAATGCCGTCGATATCAACCAGGCCGGCCGCATAGTTGCTCCCCAGCCGAGTTCGTACGAGCAGATTTGGTCGCGGGCCGAGAAAGACGAACCGCGGAGAAGCTATGGAAAGAGACTGTCGGCGCTCGATTACCGTCAGGTCGCCCTCCTGAGGAAACGCAATGTCGGATTCGTAACAGCCTGGGAAGCTGTGTACATGAGAGTGCTTGCTTCCGAACGAACACAGAGCCGGCCAATACGCGATTCAGCAGAACTGCAGGCGGATTACTCTGCTCATCTCTGGCCTGGCTCTTGCAACAGTGGGGCTGTTCACAATGTGCCCATCGTCCACTTGTTCAAATGCTCAGGAGGCCTGCATGAATTTCCGTCCGCTTCACGACCGCGTCGTGGTCAAGCGCATCGACGCTGAAGAGAAGACAGCTGGCGGCATCATCATTCCCGACACAGCCAAGGAAAAGCCCTCGCAGGGCGAAGTCATCGCGGTTGGCCCAGGCGGCCGTGACGACAGCGGTAAGCTGATTCCGATCGATGTGGAGGTCGGCGATCGCGTACTTTTCGGAAAGTGGTCAGGAACCGAGGTCAAGGTTGACGGTCAGGAGCTGTTGATCATGAAGGAAAGCGATATCATGGGCGTTCTCACCGATGTGTTTTCCAAGAAGAAAGCCGCCTAGTCCAGCGCTCCCACCGCTCACCCCCGACGAGCGCCCTGCCGGGCGCACCGCAGGATGAGAAACGACACAGAGGAATTCGATTTATGACAGCCAAGGAAGTCAAATTCGGCGTAGAAGCGCGAGACCGCATGTTGCGTGGTGTCGACATCCTCGCCAATGCCGTGCAGGTCACCCTCGGTCCGAAGGGCCGCAATGTGGTGCTCGAGAAGTCGTTCGGCGCTCCCCGCATTACCAAGGACGGCGTCGCCGTCGCCAAGGAAGTGGAGCTTGAGGAAAAGTTCGAGAATATGGGCGCCCAGATGGTGCGCGAAGTCGCGGCCAAGGCAGCGGACGCGGCCGGCGACGGCACCACCACGGCGACCGTGCTTGCGGCGGCCATCGTGCGCGAAGGCGCCAAGTCGGTTGCCGCCGGCATGAACCCGATGGATCTGAAGCGCGGTATCGACCTCGCGGTCGAAGCCGTCGTGGCCGACCTCCAGAAGAACTCGAAGAAGGTCACCTCGAACGAGGAGATCGCCCAGGTCGGCACCATTTCGGCCAACGGCGATGCCGAGATCGGCAAGTTCCTCGCTGACGCCATGAAGAAGGTCGGCAACGAGGGCGTGATCACGGTCGAGGAAGCTAAGTCGCTCGAGACCGAACTCGACGTCGTCGAGGGCATGCAGTTCGACCGCGGCTACATCTCGCCCTACTTCGTCACCAACGCCGACAAGATGCGCGTTGAGATGGACGACGCCTACATCCTCATCAACGAGAAGAAGCTCTCGTCCCTGAACGAGCTGCTGCCGCTGCTCGAGGCCGTGGTGCAGACCGGCAAGCCGCTGGTGATCGTCGCTGAAGACGTCGAAGGCGAAGCGATCGCCACCCTCGTCGTCAACCGCCTGCGTGGCGGCCTGAAGGTCGCGGCCGTCAAGGCTCCGGGCTTCGGCGATCGCCGCAAGGCCATGCTGCAGGACATCGCGATCCTGACCGGCGGCCAGGCCATTTCGGAAGACCTCGGCATCAAGCTCGAGAACGTCACGCTGCAGATGCTCGGTCGCGCCAAGAAGGTGATGATCGACAAGGAGAACACCACGATCGTCAACGGCGCCGGCAAGAAGGCCGACATCGACGCCCGCGTTGCCCAGATCAAGGCGCAGATCGAGGAGACCACCTCGGACTACGACCGTGAGAAGCTGCAGGAGCGTCTCGCCAAGCTCGCAGGCGGCGTCGCGGTGATCCGCGTCGGCGGCGCGACCGAAGTCGAGGTGAAGGAGCGCAAGGATCGCGTTGATGACGCGATGCATGCGACCCGCGCGGCTGTCGAGGAAGGCATTCTCCCGGGCGGCGGCGTCGCCCTGCTGCGTGCCTCCGAGCAGCTCAAGGGCCTGCGCACCAAGAACGACGACCAGAAGACCGGCGTCGAGATCGTGCGCAAGGCGCTCTCTTGGCCGGCCCGGCAGATCGCGATCAACGCCGGTGAAGATGGCTCGATCGTAGTCGGTAAAGTCCTAGAGCAGGGTGAGTACTCTTACGGCTTCGACGCCCAGACCGGCGAGTACGGCAACCTTGTCTCCAAGGGCATCATCGACCCGACCAAGGTCGTGCGCATCGCCGTCCAGAACGCTTCCTCGGTAGCGGCACTCTTGATCACCACGGAAGCGATGGTTGCCGAGCTGCCGAAGAAGATCGCGCCGGGTCCCGCAATGCCTCCGGGCGGCGGCATGGGCGGCATGGACTTCTAAGGTCCGGCCGCTCAAGGCGATCCACGAAATGCAGAACCCTGGCAGCAATGCCAGGGTTTTTCGACTTCGGCCAGTCTTGCACCCGCGGGGGGCTATTGCCAGCCGGAAGCTGACGGCTGGCCCCGAAAAACCCGACGGCCGACCATTGAGCCATTATATCAGCGCCTAAGTTAGCTAGCCTGACGTCTTCGGGCGCCGCGCGGCCTTGAGCAGAATGAATGGGCATCAGCATAGCGGCGGATGAACCCGTAGTGTATGCTACGGAAAATACGCTGACTGTGTTCCACCGCGTGCCGGAATGCGTTTTGCCGATCACCACCGAATATTGATGACGTTCCATGAGCACATGTCCTCGGATCGCGGGTTTCGGACCTCTCAATTCGAAGCCAACGTTCCAGATCGATCCAGGGATCTGGTGTGTGTCAGCATGTTATCTAGTTGAACTGGGGGAGCACAGGGCCGCTTAGATGATGGGGTATGAGTTTTGACTAAGGAGCAACTTGCTCGAGACGCCGCAGAGATATTTCGATTGCTGCGTGCATTTCGATCGATCAAAAATCAAGCCGCGCGGCGCCGCGTTATCGAGGCTGTAGAGGCAATGGTCGAGGGCCGCAGAGCCGACGAAGCTCTGAACGAAGCCGCGAGCGATGTACATTTACTATAGAGTTGCGTTAGCAAGCCGCGGACCTCGACATTCGGGTGGACAACGTTTCTTCCGAACACGGTGTTTGGCATTGTCGCAGCTATCTGACCAGGACAGTTGTGGCGGCGTGCCAAGATACTTCTCGGGAAAGCAGGGCCATCTGGCGGTGGCCAGGAATAAGTTCGGCCCGGGCGATAGAAAGTCGCTGCGGAGGACACCGCGCTAACGGATACGTCACGAGCGCGCTCGTTACTCGAATCTCCTTCAGGCATGGACGATCGATCCGGCTGATCGAGCTTGGGAGAAATAGCGCCGACAAGCTCTCTGGTAGCACCCTGATTAGCCACAACGCACCAAGATCACGTAAAGAAGCGGCCCACCGAGGGGTTGAAGCTAAGCTCACCGAGCCGCCGGTCGCCGAAAATCAGCGGCCGAAAAACACGAAATGAAAATAGCCCCCCGCTGCGCTCGCATCATCGGAATGCATTTGGGTTCCGGAAATGACGCGTGTGACTCTCAGCCAATACGCGTCAACGTCCCGCCTGACGGGTACCACGATCCTGCCCTTTTGTTTGCTCACCGGTGTCTTCGCGTACATCGGTTTGGACGAGCATGCCATTAATCGCGTCCACTCCGCGAAAGCGGGAAATAGTCCCATAAAGCCGCTCGCTATCACTGTAGGCAGGTGCGATCGTTTGGGTTGTTGCAAGCGCTGACGTCTCGTCCGGATCACTGGAAGGCGCTCGCTCGCGAAAGGAGCTTTGGCACTCTCGGCCCGCCAATAAAACGCCGCGAATTTACGGTCGTTCGCAACCTATTTGCAGATCACTCGTTGTAAGTATCAAGCCGGCGTGCCAGCCAAGGTTTTCATCGAGCGACTTAGCGGGAGCTTTCGCCGATGGTAGCCATGGATTCGGACATCTTCGCGGATTTGCTCGCTGACCGAGCGAACGACACGTTTCTTTCGCCAGTTCCTGTTGAGATCGATTGGAATGCAACTGCCTCGAGGAACGACGAGAAGGTCGTTCCGTTCGTTCAGGTAGACGTCGTACATGGAAGTCCTCTCTCCGGCTGAACATAGGCCGAAGCTCAGACTCTTTGGTGACTTGGACGACACAGTCGCGAGAAAGTGCACAAGGGATTTGCTTTCGGAACGCCGAAGGCTGCGCAGTACGATTTCAGCCTCATCGCAAGAAGCGGAGCGAAGCCGAAGCAACACTCCGCGACGCCGCCTCGATCGGCACGAGCCTCAGCTCTCGGTTTGGCACGGCCCTATCCTCGTCGTTGCCTCATTGGGCTGACAAATGACGGTAGCATTCCTTGTTGCTTGTTGCCGCCTGACGTCGACGATCTAACATCTGCGTTCAGCATCTTGACCAGCTATTTCCTGGTGACTCTTCTTGAAATGGAGGAAGTTACAGACATCAAAATATTCTATGTCGTTCAAGCGGAAGCCATACGCCGATACGTGGTTCACGAGAAAGATCGGATCGAAAGCGAACGCTTGGAACCCGTTCGAGCAATCTAACCGAACATAGTCATCCGTGCGCACCACCTCCCGAACGGCAATGCCGCAAAGATCATAGTACTCGCGGCGAGCCAATGTTGCCGTCTCGCTCGTCGAAAAAAGCGACAAAGCTAGATCAAATGGCGTTTTACAGACCAGCGTCAGAAAGTCGATCGGCGCATCCATCGTACCAAGAAAATTAAATGGCAGTATGCAAAGCACCCTTTCCTCATATCGGCGCATTATCTCCTCGATCAGCCGTGTTCTTTTGAAGAACTTTCCGGCCTCACAACGGATCACTGCTCCTCTCCTGCTCTTTAACCGGCGCACATGAGGTGGACTTATATCGATGCCAAGATAATCATTGTCGTCGCTTTTGATGCCGATAAGGCGATAGCCGCTGCAACCTACTTCTATGATCAACCCGTATCGGGTCGCATCCAGGAGATCGAGGTAGAACAGTTTCTCGCGGCGGTGGAATCGACGCACCTCAGCGGTGAAATAGGTCGGACGCATGAGACGTATGCCTTCATCGCCTAGATAAATCGCCCGATTGACTTGCTGGGATCTGCAAGTGGAGGAGTTCACCGGTGCCTCATATCATTTCGTTCGGATGAGACGTAAAGCCTGCGGCATCGCCGTCCGATGCCTGTGGTCAATTCATCGCTCAGCATTTTCGCGGATGACGCCATATCTCCAACGGTTTGCTCGGGGCAAATGAGGTCCACCACCGTACCGGGCCGCGTCCAATTCTCGTGCAGGTCAGTTACATCAATGGTAATAACATCCATTGAAACGAACCCGACGATAGGGACGCGACTCCCACATATGAAGACATGCCCCCGATTGCCGAGCGTACGCGGAAATCCATCGGCATAACCAATAGCGGCCGCCGCGATCCGCATCCGCTTCTTCACAGTGTAGGACCTGAAGTAGCCAATGGTTTCTCCGCGCTCGACTACACGGGATTGGATGATTTTCGTTCGTAGACGGACGACTTGCCTTGGTTTGAAATCGGGATCATCGGACGTCGAGAAGCCGAAGATTCCTCCACCCGCTCTTATGAGATCAAAGTGAAATTCATACCCGGCGAGCAATCCCGCCGAATTCGATAAAGAAAGAATCGCATTCGGGAACAAATGGGCAAGTCTGCGAAACCGATTTAGTTGCTCGAGGCAGACCTCGTTTCGCCACTCTGCACAAGCGAGCTGGCTCATGAACAGCACGACAGGCATTTCCGATAACGCGCTTCCATTCCTGGCGATCGTGTGCAGCTCATCAACGGAAAAGCCCAACCGAGACAGGCCCGTGTCGACGTGAATTCCTGCTGGCAGCGCACGATTCCGAAGCCGGCAATGCCGAAGCCAAGCCTCCAATTGCTCCCTGCTGTTGAGGATTGGCAGCAAATTGTGCTGCTCGGCCGCCAGCTCCATGCCTGGCATAGCGCCGTGGAGCATATAAATCTTTGCGAACGATGGCACCTCATCGCGGAGGGCAATGCCTTCCTCCACATCGGCTACGAAAAAGTGCGCGCAACCGAGCGAAGCCAGGAAGGGCGCGATCCGTGCCGCGCCAAGACCGTAGGCATCAGCCTTGACAACGGCGCCGCAAGCGCTGCGAGGCGCAAGCGCCTGGCACTTGCGATAATTGGCTTCAATGGCGCTGAGATCGACGATCATGGTCGATCTCGACGTCTCGCGGCCAGGAGCTGCAAGATCATGCTGGGGATCGGCTTCCATACTAATCGTATCTGGCATTTGTCTTCTCATCACGGCACGCCGGCGAACCTATCGGTGGTGAGAATACAGAGATCCTATTGCGTCTTCCGCACACGCGGGCCCGAAGCGAAACCCGTTACCCGCTCCGCCGCCAATGACATACAGTCCGGCGACATCTTGAGCTGGACGAGAGAACGGAACACCATCGTCTGAATAGCAATCGCAAAACACACGCGCTGATGCCACCGCAGGCATGTCCGGGGAAAACCATTTTGCCAGGATTGCGTTGGCTCGCGCCAGATCGTCCGTACTGACCTGCAGCCCGCCGGCGTCAGGCCTCACATCCCATTCTTGCGATGTGAAGCTGAACAGCCAATACCCCTCCTCCATCATGGGAATGAGGAATGCGTAGTCATCGAACAAGCCGATCATTGGACAGTTCGCGGTAGGACGCGCCGCCAAGTGAAGTGCAACGACCTTTTTTACTCGCAATCGCGGCTCGTCCGCGAGATGCGCGCGCAACGGTGATCCTTGAAGCCATGGACCGATTGCCAGAATGGCTCGCCTTGCCGAGCGTTCGGTATCATCAGAGGCCTGAAGAAGGATACGGTTTGACCCCTGCCGTATCCGTTCGATAGATGTGCCCTCGCATATCGAAATTCCCCCGGCTTTGAGCCTTTGGGCCAAGTCCTGAAGAATGGAACGGACCGGGCAGTAAGAACCACGATCCAGCATCACGGTCATATCGTCGGGAACCAAAAACCGCGGCAGCGAGGAAAGCCTCTCTGTGAGCGTGAAGGATGCTGATGGGACGGTATCGCCCACGCAATTCATCTGAGCGAGTTCACTCGGATGACGCGTCAACCAGAACACGTCACAGTTCCGACCATCGGGCCACCGCCCATCGGGATAAAGCTCTCGCCAAATCTTCGAACCGCGATTGAACAGGCTTCTTTCCCTTTCATTACGGCCGATGTTAATTTGGATTCCTGGAGCAAATCCACTGGCACCCGCCCCTACCGTCTCTCGTTCGAAGATGACGATTCTGTCCCGAGGACTACTACGCGCAGCAATGAAGGCGGCACTCAGGCCCATGACGCCAGCTCCAATGACCGCCAGGTCATAAATGCTGTCGGTCATCGGGCCCGCTCCCAGGCGATGGACAAAGCACTCAGAACTTCGCTGCCACGATTTTCTAGATAGTGGGTTCGATCTGGCTGCAAAAACACCAGATCGCCTGCCTTAATAGCCAACTCTCCATCATCCGTTATCACCCGACCATGGCCGCTTGTGATGCGCCAGATCTCGCAGGAAGGATGGGAATGAGGCGTCGACACCGCGAACGGATCCAGTCGGAATTCGATGAGTTCGACGGGACAGGCGGTCTCTGACTCTCGGACGGGTTGCAAGATTACACCAGGACTATAGACCGTCATTTCACCCAGGGTCATCAACTGTGCGTTCTTCATGGTATACTCCGAATGACTATCGGCTGGTCGTGACATGCCGCGGACCCGTTCGCCGGTCAGCAGGAGGCCTCAAGATCAACGCCATCCCACTTGACGGCACCCGTTGCAGGCCCGCAATCGTAAGCTGCGCGGCCGATGATCGAATTGAGGATCAGCGAGGCGCGCCAAGGAACCAGGCTGAGATTTGTATCAGCGATGCCATGTTGAAAGCGTGCGCCGTTTTGGACGTACAAACGGCACTTTCCGGGACCGTCAAAGCGTGCCGAGAACTCCTTGTCGACCATGATCTCTTGGGAGCCACCCGGGGCATCCAAGACCGTGAGCCGACCTTCGATCGGCTTTAGAAACGAAGGGATTTCGGTGCGGTAGCCTGTCGCCAAGACGACAATGTCTGCGACATGCTGTGAACAAGTGCCCGTCTGCTGGTGCCGCAAGCGCAAGCGAAAGGGAGAGAGCCCGCGCAAGTCTTCAGCCGTCGTGGCGACGCGTATTTCCACATGCTGCGGGTAGGACCGCTTGTGAACTTCGCGATCGTACAATGCATTGTAGATAGCGCGCAGTGTCGAGCCATTGACGCCGTCGCTGGCCAATGACTGTCGCTCAAGAATTTCCTTCCGGGCCGCCGCACTCTTGTCAAAGAACCAATCACTATATTGTGGAAAGAACCATTCATTGACAAAAGGACTGTCTTCGAGCGCGAATATGTTCGCGCGGCGCGTCACCCAGGTCAGAGTTGCCAACGAACCGCACGCGCCACCGAGCAGATGAAGAAATATTTCGGCTCCGCTTTGGCCGCCGCCTACGACCACAACGCGCTTGCCGGAAAGCTCACGCCGCCGCAGGAGAAGGGTGCTCCCGTGAAACACCTCGTTTGGTGGTGCATTACGGCCCCATTCGGGGACAGACGGTACCCTGCCCACGCCAACCACAATCGTACTGGTTTGGTAATTGCGGCAACCCGTTATGATATTGAAGAGCTCGCCGCGCAATTCGACTGCGGTAACGTGCTCGCCAAATCGAATGTTTGGGAGCTTCGCCGCTGCCCAGCGCAAATAGTCTTCAAATTCACTGCGGCCGACACACGCCAGTCCCCGCACAATGGCTTGATAAAGTCGCCGTTTATCATGCAAATAGGCGAGGAAGCTGTATGCGCTCGTCGGATCCGCCGGCGTGACCAGGTCTTTTAGCGGGCTGGTTTGCATGACCGACCCTGCTATGAGCAGGCCGGGATGCCACTTGAGGGTCTCCGAACTCTCGAGGATGTTCAAGGAGACTTCCGGAATTGGAGTTGCGAGCGCTGCCAAGCTCAGATTGGCCGGACCCGCGCCAATCGCGACTACGTCATGGTTATCGGTTTGCTTCGGCATCCCGTGATTCTCCGCAAGAAGCTGGTCAGTGCGGCCGGCCGGCCGAGAACACCTGTGTCGCAAGAATTGCCGTATTGGCGACGACAAGCATCATCATGCTCATCAGAAGATGATCGAAGCTGCTGGCCTTCACGATTTGTCCGGCGATGCTCGGAAATCCGAACAGGCCGACGAAGTAGGAGAGCGTGAATACCTGAGACGCAATGGCAAGGGGGGTCCCATCCTGATCGGCAAGATCGACGGCCATGCTGTTCAGCGTCGAATAGCTTAGACCGTATCCCAGCGCGAACACCATTGTTCCGAAGATGTAGATCGCCGTACTGTCTACATTTACGAAGAGGATCAGCAGTCCGGCAATTGTGCACATGAAGAGCACGGCGATCGTGCGTTCAATGCGGAATTTTCCGATGATCGGTGCAACCGCAAATCGCATGAAAACGGCGGTCAGCGTGAAGACGAGAAAGAACGTGTCGGCAGATTGCGCCCGGGACGCCGCGTAAAGCGTTTGGAACGTGAAAAGACCTGCGAAAACGCATCCCCCTACGCCGATCATGATGATCGGATAGCGCGTGCTCGATCTGAAGACCTCCATCACGCTGTCCAGGGTGAGACCTAGATTCGGCATTCTCGGTTGAGCAGCGTGGGCCACCCTGCTGCCGGCAAACTCGAAGAAGGTCGCGCCGACCAGACATGCCGCGGCGAACAGGGCATAAACCGCAATATAGGATCCTGCAGTGTCGGCGACGGCGCGCGCGAGAGGAACAGCAAGTCCAATACCAAGCATTTGAGACCCTGAAAGCAGGGTAAGATACTTGATACGAGCCTCAGACCGGACGTGCCTCAGGACTTCGAGCGGCGCCAGCATATAAAAGCTGGACCACCCAATGCCGAGAAAAAATCCACCGAGGTAAGCGAAGAGCGTCGAAGTTGACGCTGATGCGAAGCATGCCATCGCGATCGTCATCATCACCGCGGCCGCGCTGATAGTTCGCGTCAAGCCAAGTGAATCGGCGACACGGCCGACGACGAGCGAACACAGTATTGTCGCGATCGTGCCGGTCGAAATGACGGCGCCAGCGGTCGTGGCGCTCTGCCGAATCGACCCTAGGGCATCCACGAGGAAGAAGCTTGAGCCATAGGATGTGGCCAGGCTGATACTACCAAGCATGAAAGGGATGGAAACTTCCAAGGGGACCGTACTGGGCAGTTTCTCCGCCGGAGCGGTGTTTGCGGCGCGCGTCATGCTGCAATCTTCCCCGGAAGGCATCGTGCAATATCCGCAACCGCCAACCTGCGCCCACCGATCTGCGGTGCGGTTCCGCATCGTTGGAATAAAGGTGTCGATGCACGTGCAGCAACGGGATGTCCACCATGACCGAGCCAGTGCCACAAGGCTCCTGCTATCTTGGGCATCAGCGGCCAAGCCAGTATGCTGAAGCCCATAAGCCAAGTGTAAGCGCACTGATGGTCCGGCGCGCCGTCAAGATGATCGACCCAATCGATGACCGGTCTCGACACTTGTGATACGCGCAGATGATCGAGCGAAAGTGCGGCGCACTGCTTCTCATAGAGCCCATCCAGCGTGACCATCATGGCGCTATCGACGTGACATCCAGCAAGAGCCGGCATCGCGTCTATGGCCTCCGTGCAGCGGTCGATGGCCGCAGATAGCTTATCGAGAACGGCATTGTAACGATGGACCAGTTGTTCTGGCACCAAATCGGTCTCAGCTTCTTCCGGGCAGATTTCGGACAGGTAGACTCTAAGTACATCGACGGATATATCTGGAATCCTGGCAATTTCACCTGCCCAGATCACGTGCCCGCGACTGGTCGAGAACTTCGATCCGTTCAGCCGAAGGAAGTGATTAAAGAAAATTCGATCGAACGAACGAAACGAGTTCTGGCTTAACGCGCATCCAGTAACTCCGACAAGCATCGGAATGGTGTTATCGATACCGGTACCGCCGATGAGAAACGCATCGGACTCGCGCGCAAAGGGACTTGGCTTGCCCGCGTCCTCCCTGTCCTTTTCCCCGCAATAGAGAGAATGAGCGTAGAGTAGCGAGGAGTAGCTAAACAGTATCTGCTGGGTGTCGAAATGCCGCGACTTCCAGGCCACCCCGTGGAGTCCTGGCACGGTCAGACGCATTCGCTGTCCTTTGCGCGCGACATATCGATGTCCTATCTCCAGAAAGCCGGCTTCGATGGCAGTATCGTCCCAAGCTCTTAGAAGCAGGTCCTTTTCCGAAATTGAAAGGAACGCGGAAATATTCTCTGGCCACTCGACAATCCGCCCGCGCCTCGATAACGGATTCAACGCTTCCTCGGGCTCGAAATGATGTCCACACCGTTCGCAGAAGAAGCTACCTGCTGCGGCCAGGCAAACCGGACAGGTAGCACCGAACCAGCCTCCGATGCAGAACCGCTCTTCCCGTGGTGTGGCGGCAGAACCCGCATCGTCCATTGGCAAGTGCACCGCGGAGAAATGCAGCGAGCCCGCTGCAGACAGGGCGCCCATGAGCGCGTTGCCGACCTTCGAAAAGCGCCGCAGATTCCTGCCATACGCCGGATCATCGAAATGATCGAAAACGACGCCTACCGAGGCGAGATCCTCGACGATTTTTCTATGGAAAGCATGGGCTAGGTCGGACGGATCGACGTTCTCACGGGCCGCTCGAACCAGGACATGATTCTCGAAACCGTCGGTCGTCAGTCCCGAACGGACATGATGGCCCGCTCTCTTGAGGTGCTTCTGCACAATATCCATTCTGAGGTACGGCCCCGCGGCATGTCCCAGATGTGCTCTGCCATTGGCTGTCAAGTTGACAGGAGATACGTACACATCGACGGGATACGCATTCGCTACGTTCAACCGTGAGATCGTCGGGCTTCTTCTCATATCCGCACGAGTGACTTCTATGAACAGATATCTGGAGCGTCCAATCTCTGGAAACACCAAGGCGCACGCGGCTCGCGGGCTCGTGGACCCGATCGGAGTGCGTATTTCGAACTTGGCTTCAGACGTCGAAGAACTGCAACGTTTAGTTCAGGATTCAGTGCAGACGACGCTCTTTCGCTGGATACTCGACGTATCGCTCCACCACAGCTAGCAACATAGGTAATCTCCTGCTGACGCCGTGAATGAAGCAAGCGGCGCGCCAACTGAAGTCGCTGTTCTACGCGCTTTCTCAGGGCCTGAGTACGTCAGCTTTCCGACATTCGTCACGAACCGCCGGCGCGGCTTCCACATTTCCGACAATGCGTTGACGGCGGCCTCGAGTGCCCTCCAGTCGACGACGCTGGGATCGAACTGCTCGGGCCCCATGGGCGCATTTGTTGTGTTACGGATGTGATCGTATCCCTGAGGCCCATTTGATTGGCGCTTGACATCTATTTTGAGCGCGTGGCGCAGTCGGGGTCGCTGATGGCGTCGAGGTATTCGGTATAGCCTGGCGCAGCGCCGTTGCCATTCTGGTCGTGGACAATCCCATTAAGGTTTCCTGAAGGTTATTTCGCCGCCAGCAGATGACTTTGCGTGGGCCCAACCAGCCGCGTCTGCCCCGCAAGAAACTGATCATGCCCCTGCAACTGCTCGTGCGGCAGAGCGTAATCGGCCGCGATATCATCACCTGGCAAATCCGTGGCCGCCGTCCACGAGGCCGGCAACGGCCAGGGCTCCCAGATTTGAAATGTTTGACATCACAAGTCGTGCGGCGTCGACGGAAAATCGAGCACAGGTCCGGCACTGCGATGGATGTCTGACCGGAGAGCCGTAGTCGATAGTGACGTGGGTCATGGCATCTGCTCCTGCGCGACCGAAGCTCGCGGCCTCACGGCGCTTGAGGCAGCGGGCTCCTCCTTAACCGAGCCAGATTGTCCAGCGTCTAGCCTGCCGCCGGCGCAGAGATAGCCGTGCAGCTCGCTAAGACAAGCATCCGCGCTCTTGAGTTCCCGCCGGTCCTGTGGGGCAATCGTGAGATTGGCGAGCTGATACACTGGATTGCGCTGCTCCATCAGCTTTGTGATCATCTCGTCCCGGTCTGCGGTTTGTATTTTCGGACGGTTGGTGTCGTGTCGCAGGTTGCGCCTGATCACGTCCTCGTTGGTATTAAGCCAGATCGAAACCGCCTTCTCGCCGACACGACGCCGGACTTCTTCGGACATGAAGGCTCCACCACCGGTTGCGAGCACCAGCGGCCCCCGATCGAGCAGCCGGCTGATCTCATTCGCCTCGAGATCCCTGAAATGCGCCTCGCCGTCCTCCGCGAAAATCTTGGTTATGGACTTACCAGCCTTCGCCTCGATCTCCTTATCGGAGTCGACGAATGTCAGCCCCAGCTGCTTTGCGAGTGCAGGTCCCACAGTGGATTTCCCGGCCCCCATCATGCCAACGAGCACGATCGGGCGGTTGTCGAGGGCGCCCACAATCTCTGTTGCGCGCGCCGACCGCGGTGCGCGTGTGGGCCGGGCCACGTTCGACACACGAGCAGGGCCAGCGCCAACGCTGTTGCCGGCTTTGGCTTCCCAATGGGGGATCTCTGCGGCACCCTCTGGGATCACAACCTCGGTGCACGCCCGTCGCGCGCGCTCCAGGAGTTGCTCGGCTATAGATTCATCCCGGGGCTCTTCGCTCCCTCGCTGTAGCCGTCTGAGCTTCTGCAGCTCCTTGTACGTCTCATGATTGTCGAGCTTGGCCTTGTAGCTGTCTGCCGTGTGAAACTCGAGCTCAAAACGGTAACCGCCAGGGGTGGCGAGCACTGTCTTGATGCCAGCGAAGGTCCGCGATCGCGTCCTGAACCAGTTAGTCGTGCTGACCTCGCTATACCCGCTCTCCTCGAACGCTAGAATGGCTTTCTTGAAGGCACGTGTAAAATCCCTGTCAGAGAATTCGAAGACGTGTCGTACAGCGTTGTTGAAAAGCTGGACGCCGGTCTCAGAGCTGGCCTGGATTCCGGTGAGCTCGTCTGTCATTGAGCTTGGCGATCTAAGACGCTTTGCCAAATGGGGCATCTTCACCTCGATGCCGGCACCCTTTAGGGCTTCGGCAACCGACTTTGCCGTCCGGGTGATGTCCTTCTCTTCGGCTTGAGCGCGAGAAGTCTCCATTTGGGCGCGCTGTGCCGCCTCCTCGCGAGTCAACGTGATTGTGGTGGCGACATCTTCGGCAGCAAGCGTTAGAGCCGAGGGTTCGCGCAGAATCCCCCGCTCGGCAGCAAGCTTGATCGAGGCTTGCATGACCGAAGCCGCCAGCGTCGGATTGTCCTTGAGATCCTCCAAGGCCGCATCGACATCGAAACGACCTTGGTTGAGGGTAGCCGCCAAGCTCTTGGTGTATGGAGCCGATTTCAACCCGGGTGTCTGTTGCAGCAGGCGCTGAAGCTGCCTGCTCTTGATCATAAAGGCGTAAGCGCCAGTGTCGGATTTGTAGGCGTCAGTTCCGACCTTGATGCCGATGCTCAGCAGGTTTTTTGCACTTTGCACGAGGTCGTGCGGCATGTAACCATCCGGTCGGGGGTCGATGCGCGTAGGGTAGCGATCGACCAGAAGCTGGACGCGGTCCCGTGGGTGAGCCGTCGCCGGATAGGTCTCGGCTAGCGGCGGAAACAGCTCGCAAAGCTCTTGGCTCATTACGAGCTGTCTTTCATTCGCAGGGGCGGCTGTTTCGGGCGGGAGTTCGGGCGGGACTTGCCGGTCGAGACCTGCGGCCCACGCCTCGAGTTCGGTGAGAAGCAACTCGGCCGTCTCGCGCGCGACGGGATGGTGTGCGAGCTCGAAATCGTGCCGCGCCTTCTCGAGCTTGTCCCGGACGTCGTGAGCACTAACCTGTTCCTGCTCCAGGAGGGCGCGGATGTCTCGCTTGAGCTCTCGGTCAATGCCTTCGTACGTGCCGAATATGGCACGTTCGGCAAACCACTGCCGGGCTTCATGTGATTGAGCCAGAAAACCTCGCTGCAGGCCGGTATAGGTTTCCAGAACGTTCCGCGTGGCGGCAAGAATCTGGCTAGCGCGACCGAAATTATAGCGACCGTCCTCAATCGCCGGGGTATGGGATTTTGGCGGCTTGAGCGAGCGGAGTCCGCGAGCTTGCTCCTCTTGGTCGAATTGCCTGACATGCTCGTAAAGCTGCGGCCGGTCGGCAATGATAATGGCCGTATCGCCATCGAAGTCGCCGTCGAGTTTTTTCTGTTCATCAGGCGGGATGGCAACCAGGGACCCCGGAGCGAAGATCTCAGTGGCCTGCAGGATCCCGATACAATCGAGCGCGCTGTCCGCCGTTACGCGGTCCTTGCCCTTGATCCAGCTCGAATGGCACTTGACGTCCTCGGCGGACATCACCAAGCCACGGTCGGCGAAGTCGGCCGGCCACATTTCATCAGGCACCACGATCAGAAGCCCCTTGGCAAAGAAAGTCGGATCATCGACTGCCAGATCCTCCCCCGACTTCTGGGCGACGTTGAAGCTGTATTGTATGGTCACGCACTGATCGAGAAACGCCGCAGTCGGGTCCCCATCCGCGGCTGACCTGACCCGATCGAAGGCGAACGGACGGAGGTTGGGTTGGTCGTAGGGCGATCGCCCGATCAGCACGCCACCCCCGGTCAATGTTTCGCTCTTGAGCCTCGGCACATGCAGACAGCCATCACCGGATGGGATGGCGATGGCGCCCGGACCATTGATGTTCGCGGCTGTTACGACCCGAAACAGCTCCTCCGACGTCAGTTCTTGCTTTACCCGACTCTCAAGCCAGCTCATCGCCTTCTGCCGGGCCTCATCGGCTACTTGCTCGCTGCGCGGATAATGTTGCAAGGCCATCGCTGGCAAGGACGCTCTCGTTCCCTCGGCAAAGGCATGCACGCGGTCAGGACCTTCCTGCTCACCGGCGCGGCGAACAGCTGGCATAAGCTTGGCCAGCGAGGCTCGGATGAAGCCGCAGCCGTCGTGCGGTCGCAATGCAATGGGTCCGTCCGGCCCCCTCAGCTGGAACGGATGCCCCTCGTTCGCAGGGCGGTCCGGCAGCAGCGCCAGTTTGAAGGCGCCTTCCAGCGCGGAGTCGTGGGGTGACAGGCCTTTGATCGCCGGAGGCGCCGCAAAGCCTCTGCGCTGAGTATAATAATAGGCCTCTTTGAAAGGGGCCCACGCGCGCGACAACTGCTCGAATGCTGTACCCGGCGCGGTTTCGGCATAGGGAATCGCCAGCAGCTTTCCCCCCGACGGCTTTGCCTGTTCGTCTCGAGTGCGGCTCGCAATTTGAGACACAGTCAATCGTGGCGGCTTTAACCTGCTGCCGCCGAACAGGTCCATCCGGTATGGGATACCGTTCACATTTACCGTACGCGCTAGCATGAATGCGCTCGGGGGTGCCGGGAGTTGTACCGCCACGACGGGTAGGACCCCCGAAGTCAGGCGATGGAAAATCGAGTACCGCGTCTCCGGCTCCATGGCCAACGGGCCCCCATGCATGTCCACGACCGGCAGCTGCATCAGTCCCGCCTCACCCTGCGGAGACCTCGGGGCGTGGTCCATGGCTCGCAATACCTGATGCACGTCGAACACCGACGGAGGATGTTGCGCCTGGATCGCCGCCGCATCCTGCTCCATGAACAAGTCCAGCGCGTCCACCGGACTGTCCGCCTCGATCTGCGCAATCAGATTCCAGCTCATGCTGGACAGATCACCTTGAATCAGGTCGCGAGCGCTTGCCAGGATCTCTCTCGTGCCGCGCTGCAGCTCTTTCTGCCTGGCCCGTAAATTTGCCCCGTTGCCCTCGACATAGGGTGACCTGAACAATCTCTCCAGCGCCGCACGGGCCTTGAGCGTCTGATAGATCGATAAAGCGGGGCTCCGGCTCGCAAGGGGCCCACGAATCCGCTCGGCATCGCCCGCGTTCAGATGCGCCTTGATCTTTTGCTCGAGCACGGGCTGAAGATCGTTGAGCACGTTGAGAGCCTGCCTGCGGTGCCAGCGCAGTGGCTTCTCTAGGCTGCGCGCGAGCGGCAGCAGAGCAGCACTCAGATTACCCATGGTTTCGAGGTTGTTCTCGGCGGAAAAACCAGCAGCTGAATGCAATTGAGAGAGCCGACTCAAGCCGGTCGGCGCGAGCAAACCGAGATCATCGAATAGGCCAGCCTTACCCAGCGCCTTGAAAATGTTCGTGATACTCAGAACCTCAGCCTTCGACAGGCGATCATTATCATAGTGCAGGTAGTGGGCGAGCTTGTGCAACCGATCCTTCGGCAGAGCAGCATCCGTAATCTCCCCACTCTCCTCCGCCCTCATGATCGTTCGGGACAGAGCGTTGGCGAGCATGGCCAGTTCAGGCGTGGTGAACACACCAAATCGCTGCGCTCCAGCTCCCAATTCGCGCGCGATGTCCATGGTGGACTGCCAGCATATAGGCTCCTCAGGCCACTTGCTGAAGCCGTTCAGAAGGTTCGCCACTGCCTGTGGAGGGAAATTGGAGAGCTGATGCTGACGGGTTTCCCGGGCGATTGCCATCGTGGCTTTGAGACAATCCTCACTCTCCGGCCATTTGCTGAAGCCGTTCACCAGGTTCGCAAAGTCCTGACTATTGAAATCAGAGAGTGCAAACTCACCGCGCGCGCCGCGGCGGAGGACCTCACCCGCAATGGCAAACGCAGCCTTGCGACAGTCCGGCGCCTCCGGCCACTTGCTGAATCCGTTCACCAGGTTCGTCAATCCCTGGGGGCTAAAATCAGAGAGTTCGGCGCGGTGAAGGACCTCATGCGCGATCGCACAGGTCGCGCCGCGACAGTCCTGCGCGTCCGGCCACTTGCTGAACCCGTTCACTAGGTTTGCCAGTGCCTGCGGAGCAAAATCGAGGAGTTCGGCGCGAAGGACCTCACGCGCGATCGCAAACGTGGCCTCGGGACAGTCCGGCGCGTCCGGCCATTTGCTGAAGCCGTTCACAAGCATCGCCAAGTGCTGGTCGCTAAAATGCCGGGTACCGCGACGAAGGATCTCACCCGCGATCGCAAATGTGGCGCCGCGGCAGGCCGGCGCATTCGGCCATTTGCTGAAGCCGTTCACCAGGTGCGCAAAGTCCCGACGATTGAAACCAGAGAGTGCGAACTCACCGCGCGCGCCGCGGCGAACGACCTCACCCGCGATCGCAACCGTAGCGTCGCCACAGTCCGGCGCGTCAGGCCACTTGCTGAAGCCGTTCACCAGGTTCGCCACCTCCTGCGGAGTAAAATGAGAGAGCTGGGTGCCGCGGCGAAGGACCTCATGCGCGATCGCAGACGTGGCCTCGCGGCAGTCACGCGCGTCCGGCCACTTGCTGAAACCGTTCACCAGATTAGCGAGGTGCTGGTGGGAAAAATGGGAGAGTTCGGCACGGCGAAGCAGCTCACCCGCGATCGCAAACGTCGCCTCGCGACAGTCCGGCGCGTCCGGCCACTTGCCGAAGCCGTTGACCAGGTTCCCCAGCTCCTGCGGAATAAACTGAGAGAGCCGGGCGCTGCGGCGAAGGACCTCACCCGCGATCGCAACCGTTGCGCCGCGACAGTCCGGCGCATCCGCCCACTTGCTCAGCCCGTTCACCAGGTTAGCCAGTTCCTGGTAGGTGAATTCAGAGAGCCGGACATGGCGGTCGCGGCGAAGGACCTCACCCGCGATCGCAAACGTGGCGTCGCGCGTATCCGGCTCGTCCGGCCACTTGCTAAAGCCGTTCACCAGGTTGGCCACTTGCTGGTGAGTGAGTTTAGAGAGCCCGGCATAACGGTCGCGGCGAAGGACCTCACCCGCGATCGCAAGCGTAGCGTCACGACAGTCCCGCGCATCCGGCCATTTGCTGAAGCCGTTCACAAGCATCGCCAAGTGCTGGCTTTCAAAATGCCGGGCACCGCGGCGCAGGACCTCGCCCGCGATCGCAAACGTCGCATCGAACGAGTCCCGCGCGTCCGACCACTTGATGAAACCGTTCACCAGATTTGCCAGTTCCTGCGGTTTAAAATGGAAGAGCTCGCCGCGGCGAAGGACCTCACCCGCGATCGCAAGCGTAGCGTCACGACAGTGCCGCGCGTCCGGCCATTTGCTGAAGCCGTTCACCAGGTTAGCCAGATTCTGGTGATTGAATTCCGAGAGCCGAGCACGGCGGTCGCGGCGGAGCACCTCACTCGCGATCGCCAACGTGGCCTCGCGCGGGTCCGCCCCGTCCGGCCACTTGCTGAAGCCGCTCACCAGATTCGCCAGTGTCTGCGGCTCAAAATCGGACAGCCCGAACTCACGGCGGCGAAGAACCTCAGACGCGATCGCAAACGTGCCGTCGCGACAGTCTGGCGCGTCCGGCCATTTGCTGAACCCGTTCACAAGCATCGCCAAATGTTTTTGCTCAAAATCAGCGAGCTCGCTGTCGCGGCCGGCACGACGGACCACGCGAGCGATAGCTTCCGTGCCCTCACGAGTCCCCGCCTCCTGCGTCCACTTGCTGAAACCGTTCACCAGCAGCGAGAGATTTTGGCTATTCGCCGCGACAAGTGCCTTGGGTTCGTCGCGACAAAACTCGGCAATTCTGATGATTCCATTGCGGCATGTCTTCGACTGCTGTTGCCGACCGAATGATGTCGCGAACAGCGCAAGCGCAGCGGGCTTAAGTTCGCGCAGTAACGTATTGGAAAGCTGGGACACCCGAGATGCCACCGCCTTGCAAGCTTCAAGGCCTTCCTGACCGCCGGCCTCGCGACTCACAGCGTTGCATGCCGTGGCGTAGCCGAAGGATTCCCTACGGCGGATATCATCCTCGAAGTGAGTGACAAATTGGCTTCTGAGCTGGGCGGCAGCCTTTTGCATAAAGGCCGCATGGATCTTCTTGTCCGCCCGCTGCAGCCGCTTGTCGTTTTCCACCACTGCACGTGAGAATTCGGCAATGTCGCGAGCGAAATAAATGGCGTCCAGAGCGGCGTTACATTGCTGTTCTGAAATCGCAGCTTGCGTGCCCTGCGGGACGACATAATCCAGGCGCCGCCGCTTTGGACCTGCCTCCAGGTCCGATATAGATTGCCCGTGCGAGGAAGAGGCACCTCGTGAACTCCCGGGCTGATCGGCACGGCGGCTCTCGGCGCCAGAACGCGACGAACTTTCTTCCCAATTTGGCGCGCCGCGATGCGCCAAATACCGCAAAGCTGGTTCGTCGACATGCGTATTTGCGGAAGGATCGGTTGACGTGCGGCGTCGGGCATCGCTGGCCGAAGTCGGACGGGCCGAGCCCGCAGCCGGGTCCTGATCTTCAGAGCGCAAGCCCTGCAAGACAGAACTGAACTTCGAGCGATCGTTTCCGCCGCCAAGATCCGCTTCAGGGCTGGACCAGTCCATCTCTGATCCGCGGGCTTCCTTCGCTCTCCAGTCGGCTCTCGTCAAAATCAATCTCCCATGCGAGCTAGAATGCGCCGATTACGACGGCGGCATAGAGGCCCGTGGCGACGGCCTCAACGACTTTTGCTTCAGAGCGGAACCGCTTGGCCGCGTTGACAGGACGTCACTCGCCACCAACCTGACGTGCGAGTGAGCTTTGTACAATTGTGCGCTCTAGCGCTTAAGATACGTCTTGCACCTGACGTAAATCTGACTGGCGCACATCCGACTCGGGATTCATCGGAGTAGTTTCATTGGATTACAGCCTTGGATCGCAGCGGCCGACACCGAATGTACACGGTCGCCCTCAGCGCAGGGGTAGGCTGCGAAACCCCTCCGGCTCGCTCGGGTCACCACATCTGAAAACATCGACGTAATTCAAACGCTCGGCCTGGCGGCAAGGCGGTGTCCTTGATCCCGCCAGAACGGGACGGCCTCCACGCTTTGATCGAATCCACCGATGCCGCCCTTTGCGTCGGTCTCGCGAACGACATTCACAAGGCCGGCGCGGAACAGTTCTTGCTGGGTCTCTGAACGGTCGATAGCTCGAACCGACGGCCGCAAGGCTCTAGCAAAGCCCGTCTCCGCTGGTTCAACGATGGCCCGGCGCTCTCACGCAGCCCGCCTGAGCCGAACGAATCCTCCATCCATTAGCTCGGCATTGTAGGCCCGACCATTAAGCGCAATGGTTGTTGGGTTGTTCGGGCTAGGCATGAAACCCGTTTCCCGCAGCTTCTCGATTAGGGCTAGTGGCGCCCACTGCTCCGGGAGCGGGAAGCCCCTGCGCCGGGTCTCGAAGATAAATGATCCGAAATCTGGCAGGCCCGCCGGCCCGGCTCCAACATTTTGATCCTCCGGAGGGTTATGGACGAGATGCACGGCGTTAGACGGGTCGAGCGCGGCCGTGTAGCGGTGCCCCTGGATCTCATAAGTCATGATCGGTTGGTCGGCGTCGGGCAGGAGGCCCAAGTGGCCCAGCCTCTCGACCATTCGTCCGGGGGCGGATTGAGAACCGTGCCCAAACTTCTCGGGAACGGCGAACGAGACATTGTACGCCGTCTCCTCAGGCGCGCCGGACGAGGATGGCCCGGGTTCATTGATGACCCGACTGAATAGATCCTGATCCTCTTGTGTCCAGGTGAACGCTCCTGGAGACCCTGGGGATCCGCCGCCGTCGATTGGGTTAAAATCCATACAGCTCTCCTTCTGTTTAGAGAATGTAATCTCGCTTGCAGATCTGCCCGGCTGTTACTGTCACCAGGCCAGTCATAGACCACATCAATCGAGAGACGAGAGCCTATGCTAAGAGGCTTGGCTTTCGAAAAGCTGACGAGGGGCAAGCCAATCGCACGCTGCAATTTGTGGATCACGGCAAAGGTGATGTCGCAGATGCGCGTTCCCGAAACGAAGCCCAGGCCGTTTACGATTTCTCGAAGCCAGACGCCGTCGTGCCTCACCTTTCCTCCCCGAACGCGCCGGAGTGTCAGCATCGCAGTCAGGAGCTTAGTAGTCCAAGGAATGAAAGGGTTATCCGACGTCCGATATCTCGCCGCGAAAGCAAACGGCTGGATGGACGACCTATCGATATCGGGCAGCCGCTATATCAAGGCGCCTTCATCTTCGGGGCCGCAAAGGAGGACGCAGCTATCAGCTGCGCCCTCCCTTCAACGTAGCATCGCGCTCGATTCGGCTCGATTCCGCGAAAATCGGGGAAGGACATCGGAACGCGACCGAAAGCCAGATACTCAGGTCATCCTTTGTGTGACGACCGTCGATATATCATGTCCGTTCAGGTTGCCGTAGCGGTCGGCGAGGCTTTTGAACAGCTCACCCATTTGGTCCGATCGAACGGTAAACTCGCCATAATTCGGATCAAAGAGCGTCGTCATTCCATTCGACGTGGACGTTGCCATAGTGTGTGCACCACCTGCGGCGAAACGTAAGCCAAGCAAATAGATCGACGGGTCCGCGGTGACTTCGTTCACTATCTGGGCAATGCGCGAAGATGAGCCAAACTTGTATCGCGTCTGTTCGTTAGATGGCTCCAAACCCGCTTCGCGCAGCATTGTGCTTTTTGCCTGAAGGTTGTGAGACCCCCCTGCCCTGTCGTTTCGTAACGCAGTCTTGAGATCTTCATACCGCTGCTGCCGCACCGCCGCCGAGGCATGGTTTTCCGCGCCCGGGTGCAGCGCGCCCATTCGGGATGCAGGGCTGCTGTGCTGATTGAGGAGCCACTCCGCTGCCAAACCGACACAGATACCGTTGACGTTGGCCCCAGGCAATTCAGCCGTCCTGTATTGAAACAGAGGACGAATCGGCCCTCCCGGAGAGGACGGATTGGAACCCGAGGACAGAGAGGACGTGCTCGGGCTCGAAGCCTCCGGGCTGTAAACGTTTGCGTCTGAGGTGTGAGGTCTGCTGCAACAGAGTCCCATTCGATCAGACAACTCCTCAGGCGGCAAGCTCTCCCGTTGCACTAACCCGGTAAGCGCTTGTTCAAAGCTGCCACTGTCAACGGACTGACTTGATAAGTCGGCCTGATCAGAGCGTATCGATTGGCCACCAACTCGATTATACATGATGGTTCGCCTCTCTTCAGCGTACGTTAGTCAAGAGCGAGTGCGGGATGCTCACGCTCTGCCCACGAATGATATTGCTGTAAGCTGTCGACGAGCTGACGAACTGATAAGCTTTGAAAGAGCTGTCGCACTCGAGCCCGACCATTCGGCAAGCGCACGCTTGGCTCGCCGTTTCCGATTTCAAACGCAGGGCGGCGGCCGACAAGCACGCAGTTCTGGCCCGAGTGGTTGCCCGTGAACACAAGCATCATTCCGCACGCAGGAACGGGCTGCTCCAGCATATGAAGCATCTGTTGCGCCACTTTAGAGCACCTCCTGACTGGTGTGCGGATATCAGAGGCAGAACTTCCGCGCTCGCGACTGGCGGAAATCCCCGACATGCCCGCCAGCCCCCGCCTTCCGGCGGTCCAGAGCAACCTCTCCGCAGTGGCTCACTCTTTCTTCAGCAAATCGTTGCCCTCGTCATGCCATCGCGCTCAATCGTGCGAACACTATTGCCGCTTCGGATGGCTCTAACCCGACAATGCCTACAAAGCTTGCCGGCGGCATCGGAATGTCCCGATGAGTTGGTTTCCACAGATGCAAACAATACCGACTGTTATTGACATACTGCGAATGCGGCGGATGCAATTGCATCACGCATTCTTCTTCGTTCCAAAACAGGTCCTTTACGAAGCACATCTCCTCCCAGTTCGGACAACGACGCGGCGTCGAGACAGCGACGTGCTCCCAGCCAGGTCGAACTGATCCACTGATTTTGAGTTCGCATCCGCACGGCCCCTGCACAAGGAACAGGCCATGAGGGCCTGATCCAGGCACACTCGCGAACCGGCCGTCTTTTACCCGGCCGGCCTCCAGCTTCTCTACGATCTGCGCCCGCACGCCCGCTCCTTTGCTTCCCGGATCGCCTTGAAGTCCACGTAGATGACGTTGTCCGGCAGCTGATGAACTGGCGCCAGCTCAGTCCTCAGCGCAGCATTCCAGAACCACTCTTCAGCGAACCATCTGCTGAGGAAGCCGCAGATGTTCATCATTACTCCCCCTCCTACTATCGGTTTTCGGATGCTCGCATCTTTCGAGAACAAGATGCTTGCTCTCACGGACGCTGCTACACGCCCCGCTCCATGCGAAACGGCCCACAGATGGATTTCCGAGCTCATCGTAACCCGAGGGGCGCGCCCGCCGGACAACACCATCACGAGGTCAAGCCTCACGCGCGCCCTGTTGCTTACTGGTGCCAGCAGGCAGACCTTATACCGCCGAACATAGCCGGCCCTAGCAATGGCACATCTGCCTTTGGCCTCTGACCGGTCAAAACAATCGTTTCATTGGCCTGCCCGTTCGGATCATCGGACCGATGTATTCGAACATATGAAGCGCGCCGACAGTGGCCCATCAAATCTTGGCCGATGGATCGATCGTCATCCTGGCAGCTCCCTATGATCACAACTGATCCGTGCGTGTTCATCTCATGACAGCTCTCAAACAACGTGACAATTCGAGGTGGCGCCTCCGTTCGTGCTGCCATGTTGTACCCGCACCACTTCTCGCCGAGTGTGAAACCGTGCCAATACGTCATCTATGTGACCATGATCGAGCGGCATGAGCGTTAAATGGCCGAGCTCGCGTTAGAACAAGTGCGGCGGGCAGCCCGAGATCTTGGGGCTTATGCCATCGAGTATGTCGAGCGATTCTTCGTAAGGTAGCGGTCAGGCAAGATCACTAGTCCATCTCATCGACTCAACGTCGACCATCGCCGGGCACCTCTAGAGTACCAACAGATGCACCTCTCAACGCACTGTCGCCAGTATAGCGCTGGCGACGCATTCACCCTCCGCCAGTCAGCCGATGTTTGATTTCATGCATCGACGTCGCAAACTCTACTGCGGGCAGCCAATCCGTGACACGGAAGTCGACGAACACCATTTTTTCATCTGTCAAAGGGGAGGCGGCATCTCTCTGGTCATGGCATGCTGATTGCTCCGTGACGAGACACGAAATCAACAAGACGCGCTATATACCGGCGCCACTTGACGCCGCCACGCAGGTCTTCAATTCGCAAACGCCCCGCCTGAGCTGGCGAAGCACGATTCAAATCACCAAGCCGGATGCCTGTCACGCGGCAAACCGCTCCTTGACGCTCGAGCCTTGAAAGAACGACGCGAACTCATGAGTGATACGAGACCTCTAACGAAATGCCATTCCTCGCCTGCCAGCGCGTCGTGTGGTGAATGATGCATTGGCGCACACCAAAGCGACCCATGACGAGGCATTACGTCGCTGATTTCGGCTCTTTGCAGGCGCAGCGGCGATGGAACCTGTGGCCGCTGGTCGGGCTGCTCTTAAATGCGCTCCTCTGGGCCGGTATTTACTGGATCACTACGGCGTTCCTTTGAGCGAGCGAACCCGATGCACCGGCGACGGCCACGAAGAACAAGGTGGCGCGCGCGAGCTTCTCGACGGCTCTTTGGGCCCGCACTGATCCAATCGTGCGGGGGATGGAACAGACGCGCCGTCAGTTTGACAGTTGACTCTGGGTTCTCGGCGAGCCTCAGGGCGACACTTAGCGCAACTACCTGGCAACCCATCGGGGCTCTTCCGACGCGAACGAAATAGCAAACGCAAGAGGATGACATATCAGGGGCGGCGAACCGGGCTCGTCTCGCCTCCTGAGATCCCGGCTCCCCACTGTGCAGATCGGCGCACGCTCCATACAAGCCATGCAGTTGGCATGGCCCGAGCGCCGAGCATATCTCCCTGACAATGAAATTGCGAGCCGATCGGCGGGACCGGTTGTCGAAGCGAGGCGATCCCTTACGACTATTAGTCGGGCCAACTATCGTCTGCTATTCTGCCCGCTTGCCAGTCTTGGGCCCGCCGAGCGAGCTTCTCGTATTCCATCGCGATCTTGAGAAGCCTATCTCTGGGTCTTCCGCAAGCGAGTGCTTCCGCTTTCTTTCGCGTTGCTTCAGCTCGGCCCCGCCAGTGATCGGGTTCGTAGAGTTTGCTTTTCGGGTTCATGGTGGTGAGCATGCAATTCGCAGATCAAGGAAATGCGACACCAGAACTCCGCACAAATACGTAAGAGCGACGCCCACGGCCACGGCGCAATCGACAGCAGTATCTTATACGCTGGCGCTCGCGCCGTCCCGGCGCCGCGGAAATCCGTCGTTCAGAGATACGACCTGCCATCTTCCAGCCGATTCCAGCCGAGACGCTCTCACAGCATCAGTGTAGAGGTGTAGGACGTAATATGATCATCCAAAACATCTTGAGCTAGCGGCCACTAAAGAGGCTTGAATCGCACGTCGCGTCAGATTGTACGATCCTCGACAATTGGGGATTGCCTTCGACAATCTAGCTGCTTCCCAACAGCGACAATGCTCACCCCGGACCGTTTCCCCGGTTAAAAGGTCCCCTTCGCCTGATACAGGGGGACAATCTCAGCCGCATCGACTTGAAAGGATATCATGACTAAAAGCCAGCGGATCGCTTTGTCCTCGCTCTTCAACGCTACCTACTGCGCGATCGCTCTTGCTGCCATATTGTGGGCTGCAATTCCCGCTCCCGGGCATGCGCGCGATCAAGCGCCGACGGAAGAGGAGAAAGTGGCTTGCACGGAGGACGTGTTCCGCCTTTGCAGACACTACATACCGGATCATGTCGCCATCATTTCCTGCCTAAGATCAAAGCAAGCGAGCCTCGGCCGGCAGTGTCGATATGTGATGTCAGGTCGAGACAACGGCATCAAAAAGAGCGACTCGAAGTGAGGATTGACAACTAAGCAACTGCCGTTAGCTCGGCGGTCGAACGGCAGTTCCAGCCCACCCAGGCAATCTGCGATCATATGAGTGCCGCCGATCGAGAGCGGCACTGGTGCTCGCGGTTGACAGAGGCAGCAGCCTCGGCGCGCTTTCCGCATGGACGAATGCAGCATTTTTTCTCCGATACGGGTCTGGTCGCCAATGGCGGTAAAATTGCAAACACACTCTGCGAGTACGTATCCGAGCAAGGCCGCCTTTCGAAATCGTTGGGAGCGTAGCTGACTGTCCTTATGGATGTGCACAAGGACAGTGCAGTGCTGAGCCGAATAGAGGTGGTGGAGGCCCGTCCGCGGCGCCGCTTGACGAGTGCGGAGAAGCTCAGGATCGTAGAGGAGAGCTTCGCGGGCCACGACTGGTTTCGGCCGACCGCTGGCTGGTAGGGCATCTCGTGCAAGCTTCTGGTGAATTGGCGCAAGGCTTTGGCCTCCAGTCATGGACTGGAGAGGGTTCGATCGGCCCGACATTTGTCGCCGCGGTAGTCGTGCCGCTCGCGCCCGCAACGACGGGAGCTGTTGAACCAGATAGAAATCGCAAGTCCGAAAGAGGTGCGGTCTGGTCTTTGGCACCGGCGTGGATGTCGAGACGGTATTTCGAATTTTTCGCGGACTGCGGCGCCCGATGATTTCGTCCCGACGGCGTGCGGGTGTGGCTGCCGACAGACTACTCGGATAACCTCAGTGGGCAGCCACGCCTCAACTTGCGCGTAGCCATACCTGAAGGCCAACAGACACGTCCAAGGACCTGTATTCTTTGCGCCGGCCGATAGTCGGCGGTTGGCACCTCGTTTGTGTGGGTTTTGTCGGCCTTACAAAGCAAAATTCCCCGGCCTGCTCCCGATCAGCGCGCCGCATTTGTGCGCTGGGGGCGGGACAAGCATCGCATCAGGTAATGTCACGCCGATGATCGGCTACGTGCGTGGATGACGCGTCGGATGCATGATTGTCTCCTAGTCCCTGAAGCTTGTCGTGCAACTGTCTTTCCAACCGCTGAAGCCCCTCCAAAGTGACGGAGACTGGCGATTTCACGGCTGGATCATCCAGATGATCCAGCACGCGTCGAGGCTCCGCGTGGCGGAGCTGGTCTGAGTGGGATGCGGTTCGTTCCTCAATGAAAGCGGACGGCGCGGGTTGACGATATCGCCATTCCTGAAGGTCTTCTACGGGTTCGGAACCAAGCAGTCGCCGAAGCTCGCCCTCAGAGAACTGCTCCGGATCAAAAGGATGCTCTTCTGGGTCGACGAAGAACGAGAAATCAGGACGATTGTCTCCTTATCCGTGAAGCTCGTCATGCAATTGTTTTTCCAGCCGCTGAAACTCGTCTGAAGCGACGGAGCCTGGCGATTGCGCGGCTGAACCATCAAGATGGTCCAGCACTCGTCGTAGCTTCCCGTGACGGAGCTGGTCTGAGTCGGATGCGGATCGCTCCTCGATGATCGTCGCCGGCGCGGGTTGATCATCTCGCCATTCCTGACGCTCTTCTGCGGGTTCGGAATCAAGCAGTCGCCGGAGCTCTCCTGGAGAGAATTGCTCAGGCTCAAAAGTATGCTCTTCTGGATCGATGGAGAACGAGAACGCAGCATGATCGTCTCCTAATCCGTGAAGCTCGTCACGCACCTGCTTTTCCAGTCGCCGAAGCCCCTCTGACACGAGCGAGACTGGCGATTGCGCGGCTGGATCATCCAGAGAGTCCACCATTCGTCGAAGCTCCCCGTAACGGAGCTGGTCTGAGCCAGATGCCGCTCGCTCCTCAATGAAAGCCGACGGCGCGGGTTGATCATTTCGCCAATCCCGAGGCTCCTCTAGGCGAGTACTGGCGCCGTGCGAAGTGCTGTGCTGCGCAGCGGCATCGTCGCGCCCTGGACGCACGATGGGTGCGACGCCCCCCGGTGACCGAAACGTCCGCAGATGTTCCAATGCTCTGACGAGTCTGTTGGCATCAGAGCCCGCGCTGAACTCGTGCACGTCACAACCATCGGTTAGCGACTTGCCGTCCAGCCGAGCAATAATGCTTGGTTTATTCTTTTCAAAGAGCCAACGGCTGAAGCTAATAAGCGAGTTCGCGTGCTTCTTCGCGCTAGATGCGGTCATGCTGCGGCCCTTGATGAGAGCCTCCTTGAGCCGCAAAATATCGGCGGCATCCTCGGGATAGAGAGGCCGCGTGTCGTCAGAACTCCCCCGGATTATGACACCTGTTGAGGCAACCGGCGCTGGGCTATTTCCTCCAGAAGAGGCATCTGCGCCTGGCTGTCGGTGTACCACAACATCTTCCAGATCGTTCAGCCTCCGTCGCTTCGCTGCTGTCGACTGACTAAAGTCATGATACGCCCGAAGGACGGTCACCCCTGCCTTCATCAATGCGTCCTGAGAGCAAGTATTCACGTAATCAAGCACGGAATTGTCCGCTAGATCGGCCATTTGGCCGTGAGCGCGGAGATCATTGGCCAGTCGCCGAACTGCCGTAGTATAATATTTAATCGAACTAGGCTTTAGGCTTTTCTGAGCCGCGTATTCAGCAATCATGCTATCGATAAGGTTCCTGTCGTCTGTAGATAAATAGGGATGGTGGGGGTCGAAGCCATGGTACGCACGAAGGACGGACACCCCGCTCCTGATTCGTGCGTCTTTCGGAAAGTAAGTATTTGCGTAATGGAGCAGGGATTTGTGGTCAGCTAGATCGGTCGTTTGACCGCGCGCGCGGATATCATTCGCCAGTCGGCGAAGTGCCCGAGTATGATCTCTGACCGTTTCAGGTTTTGGTTTTTTCTGAGCCGCATATTGAGCAATCACGCGGTCGATAAGGTTCCGGTCTTCTATAGACAGATATGGATAGAGGGGAGCGGAGCCCCTGCTGAGGACGGGAGCGGCTTGGCTTGCCTCGGCCAACCGCTGCTCGAAGTCGCCTTGTTGGGCCTGCCCCATCTGCGGCTCTTCCGAGACCGCGTTCTGCGGCCAAGCTGGTACATTACATGGATCAAAGTCTTGCGAGTCCACGCTAACATCGCCTCCAGGATCATCCGAACAGGGCTCCATACTCGGGCAAGCTTTCGGCAACCTGACGAGGCTATGGTCTCTTAACGGTCACACCGGCCAGCACCAACGCCGCCTGGCACAGTGTCCTCTGCCATCGTCGACCACGAGACAGATGCGCTCAATTGCCTCTGCCGAACGCATCGCTGTGCGACAAACTCGTGTTCTACGCTACGATGACAGTTGGCGCCGCTTGCCATTGCGAAGGTGTAGTGCGGCCTCAGATCGGCCGGGTGGCGATACCCGGCGTAGCTGTCGCCACCGCTGTTTCGCCCGAGCAATCGCTCTCCCCGTGCTATAGCCCAAACGACAGGAACCTATGCCAAGTTGAGGAACGCGTTGATCGTCGGTTCGTGTTCCGACGACCGCGTTCTTGGGACGCTTATCGAGTTCGTCGGCCGACGATTTCGCGTTGATACGACGCCGAATCGAGAACTTGACCCTCACGTAGCGTCAGGTTGTAGCGTCACCGAATGACCCACATCTTCACTGCTCGTTTCATTCAATGAGGCGCCTGTTCCTCGCGAACGTGCCGCTGCCTGCAAAGCCCGCCGCCACCGATGACATGCCTCCCCAACGAAAGTCCCCGTCGAGCGCAAGCGCCTGAGGTTTGGACAGGGATGGTGTAAAGTTCGATGGAAGCGCTCAAATCGATTATTGGCAAAGTTGCCACCGGCGCGACTCTGACTCGAGAGGAGTCCGCGTTGGCATTTGACGGCGTGATGTCGGGCCGCGCGAGCCCCTCGCAGATCGGCGGCTTACTGATGGGATTGAGGGTCCGCGGCGAAACAGTCGAAGAAATCACCGGTGCGGCCTCCGCAATGCGGAAGAGAATGCGGCTCGTCGAGACTGGATGTGACCCAATCTACATCGCCAGCACGAGCGACTCCTCTTCGTGTGCGGTCAACGTGTGGACCTGCGCCTCCTTCATCGTCGCGGGAGCGAGCGTTGCTGTCGCAAAGCACACCAACTGCGCTGCGTCTCCAGGTTCGGGCAATACTGCAGACGTGCTTGCGCGCGTCGGCGTGAAGATTGATCTTGGGCCTGACGCCATTGTGCGTTGTATCCGCGAGGCCGGCATCGGCTTCACGTTTGCATCGACCTGCTATCCGGCAATGCAGCGCGTAGGCCAGATCCGAACCGCGCTTGGCACCCACACTATCTTCAACCTGATTGGACCCCTGTCGAATCCGGCCGGGGTTAAGCGTCAGATTGTCGGGGTCTTCTCTCGTGAATGGGTACAGCCTCTGGCGTACGTATTGAAGAACCTGGGCGCCGACTCGGTGTGGGTGGTTCATGGTTCCGATGGCCTCGATGAGATGACCCTCGCCGGGCCGACCGTTGTTTCCGCGCTTGAGGCGGGTTCAGTCCGCACCTTCGAAGTGACGCCGGAGGACGCCGGATTCCCTCGCTGCCTTAGCAAGGCACTGGATAGCGGCGATCCCGACAACCTCGCGCTGCAAAGCATACTCGATGGCGCACCAGGCCGAATTCGCGACGCCGCACTTTTTACCGCCGCGGCTGCATTGATCGTGGCCGGCCGGGCTTCGACGCTGCAGGAAGGCGTAGCGATCGGGCGAGAATCGCTTGATGGCGGCGCAGCGGCCGCCCGACTTCAGCACCTGATCGCGGTTTCCAACGCGTGACAGTTGAATTCGTCGATTTTCCAATCTTCCGACCGAGGACGACATGCACGAGCGTCAAGAGATCGCAAAGGCTAACGGGCGCCGCTTCCGCGAGGCCTGAGGAGCATGCGGCGCCTACCGGCCTAACTACGCAATCCCGTCGAGTGTCTGCGAGAGGTCCCCTCCCTCTTTGGCGAGAGACATTGCAACACCTCGTTGCGTTCTGGCGGCATCAAAGTGCGCGCTGCGGCTTAAAGGAGATATTCGATGACGGCCCCGCAGGACATGGAAGCTCTCGGCTCTATAGCGATGATCGAACACATCATTCGCAAATTTCGAGAACTGATCGATACAGATAGCTCAATTCCGTCGGAGCTGCGGGGCGCGCTACACGCCACGCTCGACGAGCATCTCCTTGATGCAAAGAAGCGTGTCCTCTTAAAAACGCATTAGCATCAGGCTGCGACCAGAGTTGGAGAGCATCAGGACGCCGCCGACAACCGGATCATCCGCACGGGATCGCAGGAACACTCCAATCCGGCCGCAGCCCGCCCCCCGCTTCATAAGCGATGGGCGGGCTCTTTGCCGGACAGATCGGCGCGCTTCTCGTTGGCCGCCCCTTAAACACAGGCGGCGGCAGCTCGCATTTCCGCCTGCTATGACTACGCTCCGCGCGTTATCGTCCTACGCATCACCCTAATGGCCGAGGCTGTTGAGCTGTAGCGGATCTCAATGTGCGTTCGCTTGTGACGCACAATTCCGCCGTCGCGCATCAATGTCGAACGCGCCAGCAGGCGCCAAAATTGACGCGATGGAAATGCAATTTATGCAAGCATCGAAAAAATAGCAACAGCCACTATTCGCCCCACAATCGCCAGACCACGAGAGTTCCTCAAGATCAACTATTGCTTCAACACCTACCAGCTCTGGTAGCTCCGTTATGGGGAGCCGCGTAGCATCATCCGCTGCGGCAAGATCAAGCTCAGAGGTACATCCGAACTTCCACCGCTGCGCCCCTGACGGCTGTCCACGCTGGATCCTGGCGCGATTGAGTGGAACAAGTGATGTACGTCGCATCGGAAGGCATCAGATAATGTCCAGCAACCCGTTCGAAGCCGCGATGATACTCGACGGCATCCGCCGCTGGGTCGAGATCGAATCTCCGACGGAGCGGCCAGATCAGGTCAACAAACTTGCTGATCTCGTGGCGGAGGGCTATGGCGACTTGTCCGCTTCCGTTGAGCGCGTGGCGGGACGTGACGATCGAGGCGATCATTTGATCGCGCGCTCGTCCTGGGGCCAGGGCGTGCCAGGCATCCTGGTGCTGAGTCATCTCGACACCGTTCACCCGATGGGATTCATAAAGCGCCTGCCGTTCAAGGTCGAGGGCGATAAGGCATTTGGGCCCGGCATTTACGACATGAAGGGCGGTGCATATCTCGCTTACCATGCATTTCGGCAGATTTGCGCCGATGATGTCCGCCCGCCGCTAGGCATCACTCACATCTACGTATCCGACGAAGAGATCGGCAGCCCGACTTCGCGAGCGTTAATCGAGGCAGAAGGCCGCAAGGCCAAATATGTGCTTGTGACCGAGCCCGCGCGCGACGGCGGCAAGATCGTCACGGGCCGTAAGGGCATCGCCCGCTTCGACGTTTTTATCAGAGGCACGCCTGCCCACGCCGGCGCGCGTCCCGAAGACGGCTGCAGCGCAATCCGCGAACTCGGCAATGTGATCCAGGCTCTTGAGACGATGAATGATCTTCAGCGCGGGATCACAGTCAACGTCGGTGTGGTCCGCGGCGGCACCAGGCCGAACGTAATCGCCGAGGACGCTTATGCCGAAGTCGACATGCGGGTGCCGACCATGGCTGACGCCCACAAGTTAGTACCGACAATCCTCGGCATTAAGTCGCGCACCAAGGGCGTCACAGTAAAGATCTCAGGCGAATTGACGCGCCCGCCCTATGAGAAGAGCAGCGCCGGCGCGGCGCTTTATCAGCATGCCAAGGAAATCGCAACCGGGCTCGGCTTCAAGCTGCTCGACGTCTTTAGCGGTGGCGGCTCGGACGGCAATTTCACCGCGGCCCATACTGCGACCCTCGACGGCCTGGGTGTCGACGGCAAGGGTGCGCACACGCATTACGAGCAGCTTTACATCTCGTCGATTGAGCCGCGCGCCCGGCTCCTCTATCGCCTCTATCAGACGCTTCAATGATCTCGACCGGCCACAATTCCGACGCCTACGGACAAAGACCCAATCGCGCGGTTCGTTCGACCGGCGCAGGATAATACGCTGCTCTACTATCAGGCGCACTTTATCAAACAACTCCGCCGGAAATCGGCATCCGTCTCGTCAGCGCGGGATGGATCCGACTGAATCATGCAATGACAGCGCAACGGTCAGAACGAAATCCGCTGCGGCGCTGACAGGAGCGAGCCTTGGATCGGGGGAGCACGGATTATCGTCAACAGGCGCTCATCGGCTGCGAATGTATGGCGGCGACCTTCTGACGCAGTCCACGGTACAGAATGCTCTCGATGCCGGAGCCTTCCGCGCTACCCTCAGAGTATTGGCGGACTGATACTGGCAAGCAAAAGGACTTGAATCAGACGTAACGTTAAGTTGTACGATCTCGGCAGTGGCGCGAGGTCTCTTCTGCCGTCGGTCTTGTGAAGGATTGCGAATGTCTGGCTTGATGAGAACCAAGTCACAGTGGTTGATCATGATCCCCATCTCCGAGAACGAAGCGGCCGAGACAGTCGTGCAGCGAGGCCTGATCGCGTTGCGATGTCTCGCAGGTGATCGCAGATGGCCCGGCATTCCAGAAGCGGTACTAGCGGGCTGTCTTAGGCTGCCCAATTTGAGGACTCGTGAAATCGGAGGCGATCAACCTAAACCTCGCTTCCGACCTCTTGCAGAGGGCCGTTGCCTCCTAAACCTCGAAACTGACGGCCGGCCACAGTACCGAAAAACAGTCAAGAGGCGGCCTTTGGCTCCGTGCACGCCAACTTCCCGCGCTGGCACGACGTTCTCCTCGCGCGCACGCACGACAGGCCATGCGGCGGCAGGGATCTTCAAGAAATTCGAGCTGCAAGCGTCGTTCGGCCTGACCGGTGCGACTTCGGAAGAGATTGCCTGGTATTCTGGAGCAGCAAGTTGAAAGAGCCTGATGGCGCCAAACAGGTCCTGCTAGTTGACCACATTGAAGGCCAATGCCGGGCCATTGTCGGCTTCAAAGATGACGATCCGAGATCGGCATATATGTGCGGCGAGCCTGTCTATCAAAGACGAGGCAAGAAGCAGTCATCGTGGTGCGCCTATCACTACCGGCAGATGCACGCGACCGCCGTCGATCAGCAAGGGGTGACCGATCAAGTGCGTGACATACCCAAACTAACATCGATTGCTCGTAACCCATGACTGCCATCAAGACCACCGCCGTTCTGCAGAGGCCGCGCGCAAATAGCCACGGTCGCGCTGGAATGACGCGATCGAGGCCTTTTATGCCGAACTTCCGTCCAACTACCCTCGAGAGAAACATTCAAGCATACAATTATTAAGCTCGCGGAATATTGGTTCGACGGAATGCGGCACAAAGCCGATTTACGCTCACGGCCTCTGCGCAACGCGCCGCAGCGAGTTCGTCGTTATTCGCATGGCGATCTCTTCTGATCGTGCAAAAGGCCTTGGAGATCGGTATTGCCTCGTATCCTGATCATGAATGCCGGTACGCCACAAATGTCGGGAGAGGGTCTGACAGCGGCTCAAATCTCCTTCACCGCCAACTCGGCTTCGCGCTCGGCATGGTTTGCACAGGAGGACGACCTTATAGTCTCACCGGTAGCCCTCCGGCCGGACTTGTTGTCCTTCATTGGTGAAACGCTTGATTTCGATGCCTCGAGCCTTTCGCTGTTTGTGCCTGAATGCGGCGGCACGGCCAGCGTTCTTGACGACTGCACGCTGCTGTCAAATTCCGTTGTCGAGAGAATCAACAGCCATGTTCGGCAGAAATCGTCCTGGAGAATATATCCGTGCTATCCTAGTGAAGGCGTCGCGCGCCTGGCGGCCTTGCTGCGTATTCCGCTGAGCGGGAGCGGATTCGCTCTGCAACGGGGACCAGATCTATTGAACCGTAAGAGCCACTTCCGTCAATTGGCTACAAGTGTCGGACTCCCGTTGCCAAACGGATGCGTAACCACGAACTCAGACGATCTATTGCGAGCGGTTACGTCGCTGAGGTCTGAGACCGGCAACGTCATCGTCAAGTTGGACAATGGAGCCGGTGGAGTCGGAAACGTTATCCTGACCGCCCATGAGAGTGGTCCACTACCCGGGGCAAGAGATACAAGGCAAGTTACTTGGCCGTCATTTAATCCAGAAGAACTTTGGTCTGAGATGACCACAGCATCGTGCAATACACTGGTCGTGGAATCGTACCACTTGGCCCGGTCTCCCTTCTATCTTGAGTACGAAATCGAGGAGGACGGTTCGATCGCCTTCATCAACAGTGGAAGCATTCGCCTGCGTCGAAGCAGCGACCAATCCGAAAGGTCTCTCATTTGGACGGGACTTGAGCTGCCAAGCGATTTGACAAATGAACAATGGCTGGCTGCCCAGACACACGCCTACCGATTTGCGGAGCTCGCGCGAGGCCTCGGATACCGCGGAATGATCAACATCGATGCCATTTTCACGAGCCATGGGCGGCTGCTATTTAACGAGGCGAACGGGCGGTGGGGTGGAGGCTCGGTGTTACACAACATTGCCGTTCGGCTGCTGGGTGTCGACTACTCTGGATTCTACGTTATTTCATCCGTCAGAAATGTTCGATCACGCTCTCTTCAAGCGGCACATGACCGTTTCGTCAAGGAACGCTTTCTGTTCGACCGCACGCGCAAGGATGGTGTGATCCCGCTTGCTGCTGATGAGGATGCAGGCACGGTCGAATGCCTTGCAATTGCGCGCGATCGGGCCGCATCACGCGAGCTACAGCACCGACTATTGACAATGAATTGAACGAGATCTCAACGTGCCTTCTTGCGTCTATTGCCAACTCGCTCGTGTAGCCACTCGCTAGGACTGGTGGCAATCGATGCATAATTTCGTTCATGGCGCACGGAGTTTGTAGTCCAGGCAGATGCTATCGCGGACAATTCCGCGAATACGGTATCGTCGCGTGCACGTCGAAATCCGTCCCTTGAGCGCGATCGTCGAGCGGAATGTTGTGACCACTTCCCGCTTCGACGCCACCAAGATCAGATCCTGCAACCGCATGATCTTCGAGGACGCAGGGCATTTCAGACATCAGGCGGGCGCCACCGCCTCAAGCTACCGTTGGCCGGTTTCCGGCTTCAGCAGCCATTCGCGGAACTCGCCGACGGTGAGCGATGAGACGATCGCAAAGGCCGCCGGATCATGTCGATCCAAGATCAGGCGAGAGAGGTCGTCAGTATCGGCCGGAATCAGTTCCCCGGCCAGGAACGCCTTGAGCGACAGATCGGCGAGCGCCATTGGGCCGCAAGCCGCTCGACCGAAACGTCAGCGCCGATGCCGGCTAGCTGATCGTCCGGCCGCTCGGGCGTCACCTTGGCCATCGGATCCCTGGGGTCGGCAAAGCCAACGTCTGTGCCTCCAATGGCTGTCCTGTAGGGCATGATCGTTGGTTATCCCCGGATCAAGGCGAGCGCTTCGGCATGAAGCCGCGGCGTTGCGGTCGCTAGGACGCGCCCTTCCGAGTGAATCGAGAGCGGGCATCCCTCCCAATCGGTGATGCAGCCGCCGGCGCCCTGCACGATCGGCACCAGCGCCATGTAGTCATATGGCTGAAGCCCTGTTTCCAGAACGATGTCACAGTATCCCGACGCAAGCAGGCCATAGATGTAGCAATCGCCGCCGAAACGGCGCATCCGCGCAGCGCGCGACAACCGCTCGAATGGCACCATCTCGCCTTTGCGGAACATGTCAGGCGATGTCGTGTAGAAGCGCGCTTGGGCGACGCTCTCGCATGCGCTGGTCCGCGCCAATCCATCGCCGAACCGCGCCAAACCGGGCTTTGCCACCCACCGTTCGCCGGTAAAGGGAACGTCGATCACGCCGCAGAACGGCTGCTGCTGATAGGTCAACGCGATCAGCGTGCCGAATAAGGGAAAGCCGCTGATAAAGCTCCTGGTGCCGTCGATCGGGTCGACGATCCAGGTGAACGCGCCGCCCGGCTTGGCTCCGCTCTCCTCGCCGATGATGCCATGCTCCGGAAAGCGCGCCTCGATCCTTTCCCTGAGATGCAGCTCGACGGCTCGATCGGCGATCGTCACCGGGCTGGCATCCAACTTGGCGACGACATCCAACGGCGTGCGGAAATAGGACAGCACGATGGGCCTGACCGCATCGGCAAGCTCGGCGGCGAATGACAGATAGAAATCGGCATCGTCTGCCGTAACGGCATATCGGGTCATTGCAGCGCCTTCAGGAACAACGGCCATCGCGGATCGCGGATGAAGGAGCGCGTCCGCATATGCTTCGAGACGCTGTATTTGCAGAAATCGAAATCCAGCTCTTCGAGCTCCGGTTCTGCAACATCGTAGTGCTCCACTTGATGTCCGCGAGCGCCTCGTGGACGATGGGACCGCTCCTACGTCTGACAGGAATTGAAAACCTCAACC
Organism: Bradyrhizobium sp. USDA 4461; assembly: GCF_054055655.1. NCBI lineage: Bacteria > Pseudomonadati > Pseudomonadota > Alphaproteobacteria > Hyphomicrobiales > Nitrobacteraceae > Bradyrhizobium > Bradyrhizobium sp. USDA 4461. Next base: position 4,314,090 of record NZ_JBSRXM010000001.1, on the reverse strand, counting down.
GCATCGATGCGGCGTGTGCCAAATCGCCCATCCTTCGCGAACGCTCCATTACCCTTCCAGATCAACATGCCCGGCGGCTATTCACCCGCACACGTGATCATCCTCTAAGAAACATCACCTGACCGAGCATGATCGTTAGGATTCCCCAAGCCCTCTTCGCGCCTGACTAACCCAGCCCCCTGACCAAAAGCTGACGGCCGCGATCAATTCCGCGGATTCCGGACCTTTCGCGGGCGTGATCCACCACGATCAACTTAAAACCAGATGCGCCGCAAGCGTCCAACTTGTGAGGGTTTTCCAGCCGCGCAGCCGGTCTCTGTCCAAGCCCCTCCACCAATCGTCGAGACTTAATGGACCTTGCCGCCGTTAGGTTACGGCAGCGGCTGCGAGTTCAAACTGAAGGGCTGGCCGTCAAAAATAGGGGCGACCTCCCCAACCTCGGTTCGATTTTTGCGATTTCAGCCCCCGCAATGAGGTTGTTGCAATCATGTCCGGAGTTATCCGCATCGGATGGATACGTCGAACACACGTCCTCAATAGCGGCTGTCGCGTGCATGGAAAGCGGCCTCCAATATTGCGTCAGATGACAATGTTACCGAAGCGCCCCCTGTGTCTTCTGAAGCCGCCCGCCACGAGCGGTTTCCGGTCCCGAACGCCACGCCGTCACGCCGACGGTGCAGACCAGGTCGTGCCGTCCTGTTCGTACGGCCGTATGTCCGCCTGTGCCGAGAAGGTGCTTTCCTTCCACACTCGGCGCCCCGTGATTGCTAGGCCAAGCCACGTCAATCCCGGGCTTGACGTTGCCATTATCAACGAAGGGTGTCAGGCATTGTCAGCATGAGGCGCACCGCAAAATATGGTCTCGGTCCGCAACCGATCCTCTCGGCGGTTCGCCCGTCGTCAAGCCATTCGGCCAATCCGGCTCATAGACTACCAGAAGTGCTTTCGATGGTCCTTCGGTTTACGCCGTCGCGTTTTGAACAGAAGTAGACCAGGGATCGGCGCTCACCAGTATGCACAGGTTTCACCTCGTGGCGGAGCTTACACGTTGTGATCAGCACGGCTCCAAATGGCGGTCGGAATACCTGCTGTTCGTAGGCGCTTGGATACACCACGAACTCTCCCCCTTTGAAGTTCTTCGCGAGCTGCACAATCACGGCGTACTCGAAATCGGGGTCGCTCGCAGCATCCAAATGGATGCCAACAAAAGAACCAGGAGGCATCCGATGCATTTGGCATCGGCGAATGACATAGTCTGATGATGCTCCCAATATTTTTTTCAGTGCGAAGCTGCGGTCTTTTCTTTGGAGGAGCTCGACAATCTGCCCCGGGGCTGCACCATCCGCGTTGCTGGGAGGGCGACCCGGCGGGTCTACGCGCACGCGTTTTACGAAGACATTGTGCGAGTCGCCGGCATCTCCCTCCCGCACTTCTTCCTCGGGAATCTCAGTCTGCAGCTGATCAATCCTAGCCAGGTCATCTTGGGTGAACAACGTCTGCGGACCGATTACCACCGTGCCCTTCACCAACAGCTCTATGCGATATTTCGTCAGAATGTTCCTCTGAAAGCAGGCGGGCCTTTTCATTCGCTGCGCGCGGCATTCGTGGTCACTCCAAGATGTGATCTTCAAGACGGTATTCCAAGCCGCCTTCGTGCATTGAGCGGAGCGCTTGCTCCCAGTGCTCGCCATCGAAGTCGTCTATTCTTGCGATTTCGATGGCTTTTCTATCCAAACATCGAACATTGACACTGAATCCAGAAGGGTCCGATCGCGGCCTATAGAAAGGCTTTACGCCGCAAAACCGACAAAAAGTGTGCCGGGCGATATTCTTGTTGAACTGGTAGGTCGTGAGGGATTCTTCGCCGCGCTCTACGCTGAGCTTGTCGCCAGTCACGAGCAAGTGCAGAAATCCGGACATCCTACAGATTGAACAATTGCATCGAACTACCGAGACCTTCCGCGGCGCGCGCACGCGGAACCTAACGGAACCACAATGGCAGCGGCCACGATGCTCGATCTCCGCTCGGCCACCTGCTTTCCCAGGCGGGAGAATTCGAAGTAGGTCGCGGCACCACTGTACATTGAGCTGATAGGCTTGATTAAACTCGCCCATGAAGCGAACATTGCGGTCGACCGGGACGAGCTCGCGGACGAGCCGGCTTGTCATCTCTCCGTGATATTTCTCTGCCGGATCGTCACCGCCGACATGACTCCGGAAGTATTCGAGATCACCGGCCTGCACATCAAAGATCCTGGTCAAAGTGGACCAGAGTACCTGGATCATTTCCGCAGCATGTAGCTCAAAAGCGACCATGTAGGCGCAACGGATTAGGGGATCTATCGATGACAACCCATCATAGAGGCAATGCAGGTAGCGTTTCGTCGTGGCGCTGTAGTTAGGCTGTATTGTTCGGCCGAGTAATCGCGACGCATCTTTTCTAAGCAGGTTCGAGTGGAAGCTTTCGGTAGCCAGAATTTCGGGTAGCGCCGCCTTGCCGCCCTGGATAACTCGGCCATAGCCGCCGGTCTCATCCCAACAGATGAAATTTGCGACCACGCTGGTCAGCTCAATATCCCTGGTAACGTCCCGATTGTGATGCATGGCGTCGAATATGAGGTTCTTTTGCGAGCCCGCCTGCAGGTACGGGAACGCCTGTGACATCGCCAGGTATTCAGGCAGCAGGCTTACAACCTGTGCTCTGGACATCTCCGCAGCGAATGGATGCGGGCCAAACTGAACTCGTGCGTGCTCAGCCAAGTGCTCACAGAATATGTGCGAAGGCTCATCTTGTTTGAATTGAGACGTTTGAGAAGACCTCATTTGGATCCTGTCATGAGGAGAGAACGATCACTCGAGCGAGGGCCATGGGTTAGCAGCGAGATCAAATAGTTCGCTGGTTCGACGCTTTTGGCCGCATCAAATCGTGGCGCCCCCGCCATCTTAGCAGTATCGACGCTTGCCCGATGAGCTTGGCCGGTTCATGAAGGCGTCGGAGAAACGCGCCGTCCGGTCGAAGCGGCGCCGCGCCGGCTTCCGATCCACAAGCAATCCGATGCCGAGAGTAACCTGGGCGCTACTCATCGCTCGCAGAATCGTGGTGAAATACGGCAGCCGCCCGGCGCGCGGGCCTCAAGACCAAAGAGATCACCGCTGGATTTGGCTTGTTCTGCTTGCATTCCGTCGCCGTCCTGTGTTGTTGCATCCTTGCAGCAATTGCCGTGCCAATCCGACACTGCCCCATAAGTTCCGGAGCACGTTGAGAGACCCGTCACGACCGTTCCTCGTTGCAAATGTCTTGAAGCTGACAGGGCTCTGCACGGCGGTCAGAAACCGGACAGCGAAAACAGACACGCTTCCAATCTACAGGACATGGGCTAATAGACTGCCAAAGACTGCTTGAGCAGCGCCGCGTACCCGACCTTATGAACAACCGGCCGTCACGGATGTTTGCCGAACTTCATCTCGAGTCAGGCTAACTCGCGGCCATTTTTGCGGAGGAACACTCGTGCTTCCGCCAACACAGCCTGAAAAAACCGTGCACCGATTTGGCGGCCGCCGAAAATATGCCCCAAAGATAGGGCGCCTTCCGGTCGGTCGCTAATGTCTTGAACGACAAAGTCACGGCCTGATTGCAATTGGGCCGGCGTAAGGTTTTGCCGCGACCGGCCTTCGACTGGGAAGGAAACTCGCGGTGTCACAAATGTTCGTTCAGCACGCCTCGGTCAAATCGCGTCTAAATGCGATCCTCCGTGCGACCAGCGGCAATTTTCTCGAGCAGTTCGACTTCTTCCTATTTGGCTTTTACGCGACCGCCATTGGGAACGCTTTTTTCCCCGCAGAGAACGAAACCGCCTCATTGCTTAACACGTTTGGCGTGTTCTGGCTGGGCGCTTTAATGCGTCCGGTGGGCGCGATTGTGCTGGGAGCCTATATAGACAGGATTGGACGTCGCCAAGGCCTGATCATCACCTTGTCGATCATGGCAGTCGGCACTGTGATTATCGCCTTCTGTCCAAGCCATGCGACAATCGGAATTGCCGCTCCCGTTATTGTTCTAGCCGGACGGCTGCTCCAGGGCTTTTCCGCCGGCGTCGAAGTCGGCGGCGTTTCAGTCTATCTGGCGGAGATCGCAACCCCAGGCAATCGTGGTTTCTACACTTCGTTCCAGTCGTCCAGCCAGCAGGTCGCGATCTTTGTCGCGGCGATCGCGGGTTACCTGCTCAACGAATCGATGCCGGTGGAGGCCGTGGCCTCCTGGGGGTGGCGAATTCCCTTCTTTCTTGGTTGTCTTATCATCCCGCTCATCTTCTTCCTTCGTCGAACGCTGGAAGAAACTCCTGAATTTCTGGCGATGAAGAAGCATCCCACAGCAGGCGAGGTTATGGCCTCTGCGCTTGCGAATTGGCGCACTGTCGTCCTCGGGATGATGATGGCTATGCTGAGCACGGCGACCTTCTATTTCGTTACCGTCTACACGCCCACGTTCGGCAAGACCGTCTTGAAGCTATCCACCCAGGATGCGCTCTTGGTGACACTCCTGGTCGCCGTGACCAACTTCATCTGGAATCCAATTGGCGGCGCCCTCTCCGACCGTGTTGGCCGCAAGCCAGTTCTACTCGCCATTGCTAGCCTTGCCTTGATAACGGCCTATCCGGCTTTGAATTGGCTGGTAAGCGCCCCCACTTTCGGCAAGATGTTGGCAGTGGCGATGATGTTCTCTTTCTACTTTGGCACCTACAGCGGAACTATGCTGGGCGCTCTGGTCGAGATCGTACCTGCGCATGTGCGCACAACCTGCTTCTCCCTGGCCTTCGCACTCGCGGCCGCCCTGTTTGGTACTTTCACTCCACTTGCCTCGACTTGGCTCATTGAACGAACCAATGACAAGGCTTCGCCCGGGTTCTGGCTGATGTTTGCAGCCGCACTTAGCGTGATCGCTGCACTCACGATCTATCGAGGAACTTCTAAGCCATCGAAAGCCGCGCAGCCTGTGCGCCCCGAACCGCCCGACAGCGCTTTAGGCGTGCAGGCCGCATCGCGCTAACGTGTTGTTCTCAGTCGCTGACTGCCGGTCTTCGTTCATGACGACCTCATGCGGAGCTCAGCCACGACGCCTGGCAGTCACCTTACAGCGCGTGTAGTATTATTGCCGGGGAATGCTTGACCGCTGAAGAGGGATTCGCAGCCGTTAGTCGGCAGCGGCCGATCGTCGTATCAGCATTCCCCGGCCGAAGCGCGGAGGCAGATTCAGCGCGCAAACCTCCTACGTGAGGACGGCACGGCTGAATGTCGCCGCGTTTCATGTCCGACATCTTTCTCTGACAGTTTTCAACGGGTCATATCGCTGCCAAAAGCACAGCTTTTCGCTCGTTTCGTGCTGGCCCAGATCCTGCATCGCGTCCAATTGCGAGACGAGACGGGCGACGCCAGGATGAGAGTCATGATTGCGCTATTGATTCATTCATCGACGGTGGGGAGCCGGCGACGGCGATTGGCAATGTCACGCGAGCGGAAGAATAAAAGTCGTGCGAACGTCGGTGGTGCCACCGGGCTATTCTGGTGGCAGGTCTACGCTCCACGACACGTGCGCCAACCCATCGATACCAAGCGATATTTGTGCGGGTCGGCTGGCAACCACCGACACTTGGCGCGGCTTGCGCGAATCGGTGCGACTTCGAGCTGACCCACCACGCCGCATTGCGGGCCTGCGCAAATGCAGTTTCTGAAATGAGGGGCTTACAAACGTGCTCGATCGACTGGATCCTCACACTTTCAAGCTGCATCCGCAGCGCGACGTCGTGCTCAACGAGGTGCATGCGCGCCCGTTTATGCAGCTTGTTCCACCATTCAAGGTGATCCACTACGCATTTCTTGCGAAGGACGATGCGGCGGCAAGCGATCGCCGCGGCTTCGTCGCATTTTGTCGGGATCGCGACCTTCCCTCACCGCGGCCCTCAGCGAAACATCACCAGATTGCTATCGGACCTGTGACGCTTCGTTGGGAACAGCATGCCGAGTTCGCCACCTTCACATGGATAGTCAGTAGTTCGGCCGATCGCCAGGCGGAGGGCGCCCCGGGCGCGGTTCACTCCCTGATGCGAGCGTTGCGGCAGGAAGGACAATTGCTGGTCGCAATCAAGTTGGATGTAGAGCAAGACGCCTGCCCATTGAGACGAGCCGAGCAACTTTTCGACAAGAGCAGCCTGGCTATGGCCCGCATAAAGGGCGGAGAAAGTGTCATGGCTTCTGATTTTCGCGTTGACCAAAATGGTTTCACCAGGATTCTCGTCTGCGACCTCGGCTTGACACCGCACAATCTCGGCGCATTGGTGCAGCGCCTGCTTGAAGTCGAGACATATCGTCCGCTGGCGCTACTTGGTCTATCGACAGCACTTGAGCTCGGTCCATTCGTGGATCGCATCGATAGACGTCTTGGCGAGGTACTCGAAGAAATGCAGGGCGCGGAGGGATTGAAACTCAACAACCATCTACTTGCCGAACTGACCTCGTTGGCCGCCTCGTTCGAGCGAGGTGCGACCGGAAGCCTGTTTCGGTTCGGCGCCAGCCGAGCCTATTACGAATTGGTCCAATCCCGCTTATCTATCATCGAAGGCAGCGAGATTGCGGACTATCCGACCTGGTCGTCGTTCCTCGCGCGCCGGGTGGCACCTGCCATGCGGACTTGCGACACGACTGCGGATCGCGAAGCAACCCTGTCGGTCAAGCTGGCGCGTGCCGCAGATCTGTTGCGAACCCGCGTTGACGTCGAAATCGAACGCCAGAATCGGGATCTGCTGCACGCTATCAATGAACGCGCCGGGCAGCAGCTTCGGCTGCAATGCACGGTAGAGGGTTTATCAGTCGCGGCGATAGGATATTACGTGGTCAGCCTGTTTGGCTACCTTGCCAAGGGAGCCCATGATGTCGGACTTCATGTGGAGCCCTCTTATCTAACCGCAGGATGCGTGCCGATCGCAGTCGGTGTGATCTGGCTGGTCAGCTACAATACTCGGAAGAGACATCTCAAGCACCGCGACGAGCCGTCCGCCATGCGCGAGTAAGCACCCGTTTCAGCTATAAACAGGAGAACTTAACGACGTTAATCCCCTTGGCCGCCGGATGCGCTCCCTCGCACCGTCAACAGTGCGCAAACCCGACTTTGGCCCATTGCTGCGGTAGGATCAAAGATGCTGCTGCCGTCTTCCGCAAGCTATCAGCTCGCGGGCGGGATACGACGGCAGCGTGACAGATTATCCCCTCTCCCGAGGCAGGGACGGGGTGCCGCCAAATTGCATCGCTGAGAATGGCTGCAGGCGACCCTCTCCGGATTGGCAGGCGAGACCGTTCGGGTTCGGCGAAGAAAAATCTCGTTCTCGAGCCCAGGTGGTCCTAGCATGGCCGTGTAGTTCACACCCGAAATTGTCAAATTGTCTCCGGCTGAGAAGCGCTGGGCAGCAGCGTCGTGCAGGCGCATTCCTTCTTTGAGGTCTGCCGACGCCCATTGGTCGCCGGGCTGCCGGCCCGTTGGGAGGTACAGCTCTCCATCTCGCACCCCAAGGCTGGGAGCGCACCGCCTCCTATGGTGCGCCTCTGGTGCCGCATCCCACAACGCACGGTAGCGGGACGAACTTTCAAATTGATCGCACCCGTGACGCTCCCATCCGACCTTTGCAAGATATTTCAACAGACATCGTTTCTCATCGTATGGACCACAACGTGTTGCCCTGATCTGCGCAGCGCAGAATTTGGAAAACGAGATGGTGAGGACGCAACAGGCTGCATTAGGCACCTCGAAATCGCAGAGCTAATGCAAGAACTCCTCCCAAAAACGGGAAGTAGATTCCATTTATGGCTCGACTGCCGAAGCTCATTGGCTTTTCCAAGTTGACAATCTCCGCCTCAAACACCCCATTCTCGTCATTCGTCCTAACCATGACATCGTGCAACTCCAGGAACTCCCCGGTTGCTGGCGCATATGCTTTGTATACGGCTTCCTTTATCGCAAAGATCAATTTTGCGCCGAAACGACTGCTGGCCCAATCTCTGCGATCCATTTCCGCTGGAGTGCATATAATTGGCAAAAGGTCCGCTTCGAGTGGTTCGGTATCTTCAATATCTAGTCCCACAGCGAGCAGGTTGCATGAGCGCCCAACAACAGCTCCGCAATTACACGAAGAATGAGAAATGCTCCCGACGATTCCTGAAGGCCAAATCGGAGCCCGATTTACTCCCCGCAAAATCGGAAGAGAGGTAAGGCCCAGATCGCGCAACGCTTCACGAGCGTGGTACCGTCCCCAGGCAAACTCACGCCGACGACGTGGCGAGACATTCCCCAACATCTCAGCTTCAGCAGGGAAAGGGCCAGGAGCCGGATCACGTATGGGCCCGCCCGAAAAACTGATTTCGCGCGACAAAGCAGCGCCGCCAGCAACCCCTAACATCGTGAGCGTTTGCATACCTTATCGAGCCCTTGTTCTAGGAGAGCGAACGCGCTTGAGACGCTCGTGGGAGTGTTCGGCGGCTCGAGGGAGTCAGCCCTGGGTCGAGAACATCAATGACTTACTAGCCGTACTACTGGGCTTATCAGACCGAAAATGGGCATTCGTCGCACAATCATAGCCACGTTCGTTATCGCACTGATGATGATATTGATGGGGGACGTACGATAATAGACGCGATCGTGGTGGTCTGCACCGGATCGAAGTCAAGGATAGCACGGGCAATCCAGACCAGGCAGTTTCAGCAATCCGGCATCGTAAAATCCATATTCTGCCACCGATAGGCAAGCAGTCGCGGTATCCAGCTTTGACTTTGACAATGATCCACGCCGAGGAAAAAGGAGCGCCAAAGAACAGAAAGAAGATTGAATGGAAACTCTTGACCGATCTTCCGGTGCAATCGCGCGGGGATGCGATCGAGACACTCGACTGGTATTCCCTACGATCGAGGTCTTCAAGATGCTCCCGGCTGTAGGGCAGAGACTCGCAACTGCGGACCTGCTCAGCGATTGACGATTCTGATCTCGGTGTTCAGCATTGTGAGCTGGCGCATTTTTTGGATGACGATGCTCAATCGTTCAGCGCCAAATGCCTCACCGGTATTTGCGCTGACCAAAGCTGAAATCCAATGGCTTGATCGGCTCGTCAAGGACACGACTCCAGTCAGCGCACAACGAAAGACATTATCCTCTTATCTCATCAAGACCGTCAGGCTCGGCGGCTATCTAGCCCCCGCCAACGATCCGCCACCAGGGATTCTGATCATGTGGCGCAAACTATCGTGATTCATCGACATCGCAACGGGAGCGACACTCTGACTCAGAAATGCGGGTAATCGTAAGCTTCGTCGTATGCTTACTGCAAGGCGGCTCATCGAGGCGATGGCCGAGGAGTTTTCGAGCCGCCTTGAGCAACGGCTCGCCGATCATCACCTAACCGGAAACGGCGATGCCGAGTTACAGTGCGGGTTCCAGATCCGCGAGGAGATCGCACACGAGATCAAGGCCACTCTGATGCGTCAGCTGCTTGAGGACCGCGCGCTTGAGCTGTGAAGCGGCCATCCAATTGCGTGGGACTGCAACAGTCGATGCGCGATGGCGCTCGCCGTATCAGCGTTCGCGTCGGGTGTTACTGACAACCTAATTTGTCACGTGACAATCGGAATCCCTCGTGCTGGCGCGATTGCTTGTCGATATAGCGCTTGTGCCTCACCATGCACTTTCGTGATAACGCACCAGCCTCGATACGCCGCCTTTCTCAGGTCGTCATCACCCAGTTTCCGTCATGCTCACACAGACGGGGTGAGCGCTAGATCACCGTTTAAACCATCGTATAGCCTCTACATACGCTTCAATGGAGAGCGTCTACTCCAATATGGTTGGGTAAATGCTCGTTCATTCGATAGCTTGCGTGCTGCGCAGGGCTTGTCGGGAGCACGGACTTTAACGAGCAATGAACAAACGGGACTGCAGGACAGTAGACAGACCGCCTGTGGCACAGAAAGCGACCGGCCGAGACACGTTAGCGGCACTTTGCCGTAGCACACCCGAAATCGACCCGCAAAGGCATGCTCCCTACGCGGCACAGCCTGAGCACAGTCAACAGAATGAATCCGAATGCGACCGGCTGGGAACGAAGGTGAAGGACGCGATCCTCATGAATCTCTCATCGGCTTTCGGCGAAACGTTCGGTTCGTCAAACAATCTTTAGCGGTTCAGCAGAAAGCCTAAATATACTGAATAGAAGCAGGTCTTTAACGCATGGCGACGCAAGCCGAAATCTCCTATCATTATGATGTAGATAACGATTTCTACGCAGTCTTCCTAGACAAGGATCACATGGCCTATAGCTGTGGCGTCTGGGATGGTGCGCTTGACCTTGAGCATGCGCAAAAACAGAAGTTGGCTCGAATTGCTTCGTTTGCCCGAGTGAAGGCCTCGGATCGGGTCATGGATGTAGGGTGTGGATGGGGTGGCTTGATTCGCTACGCATTGGATGAACTTAACGCCGCTTCAGCGGTCGGGCTTACTTTAAGCAACGATCAGTTCGCTTATATCTCCGCACGAAGTAGAGAGACCATCCGTGTGGAGCTTCGCTCCTGGGCCGACTATCCCGCGCCAACGGAGAGATTTGACGCGGTGATGTCGGTAGGCGCGTTTGAGCATTTTGCATCGATGGAAGATCGCGCAGAAAATGTTCATCGCGACATCTATAGGAAGTTCTTTCAGTGGTGCTCGGATATTTCGGTGGACCAGGCCAGTCTTGGCCTGCAGACGATCATCTCCACCCGGCCTCCGCGCGATTTGAGCGAGGTGCGCGACGTACGGTTTCTGCTTGAAGATGTGTTCAGGGGTTCGGCGCTTCCGTACATTGATGACGTCTTGGAGGCGAGCGGCGGGATTTACGAGGTCATGGAGCTACGGCGCATCGGTAAAGACTACTCTAGAACGCTTTCGGAATGGAAAACTCGCCTCATCAAGAACCGGGCAAAGGTTATCGATCGATATGGCGAGCCGTTGTTCCATCACTATGAGCGTTATTTCGACTCGTCAGAGCGCGGTTTCAACTCGGGACTTGTAGATCTGCTGCAGGTATCCCTGCGTAAAAAAGCACAGATATCCAACAAGCTGGCTAGGCCGACGAATGGACGCCGGCCATAGCGAGCGAAGTGGTGACGCCTGCGGCCAAGCGGAACGCTGTCGCGCATCTCATGGATACTCAATTGAATTGGGCAAAGCGGAAATCTTGATTGGGATCACCGTAACCCAACAGGCTATTTGCCGCATCGCGAATCTTCGTTAGTTTTCCGAGAAAGACCGCCAATCCGGCAACAAATGCGGCTCCGACAACGACGGGTGATTTAATCTTCATATGGCCTTTCTGTCCGTCCCGAGCGGTTTTCTCGATGTCGGCCAGCTCAAAGGAGCCCCGCCGCCATGGGCGAAGCAAAATGCCGGCGTGATCGGCATCGCTTTCCTTTTCAGGTCGAACAACGGCTCGAAGCCGCTATAGCAATCGGCTTGCAGGATGCCTGACTGATCACGCCGCCTTGGGTGTGCCCCGGTCGCGAGCGGTGATCGCTCCGTCTTTGCCCTGCATCGGCGCTATTAGCCAGCGTTCGATGTAGAGCAGAGCCCATTCGTCTTGAACATGCTTCCTGATGGCCTTCATAAGCGGCTCGTGGCTGATATTGTCGAACAGCCCTTTGATGTCGAACTCCAGCACCCAGTCCATCATCCAGTACCGTGGCCGGGTGACGCCAACGGCGTCCAGCGCGAATTTTCCGGTCCGGTAGCCGTAGGAATCGGGATAAGCGAGCAGCGATCGAAGAAATGGAGCGCAGAGCGTTCGCTATCACGCCGATGCATCCGATCAAAGACATGGGCGCGGCTCCGCGTAGCGGCGCGATACATCAAGATGGGCGTGGTCAAGTCTCCACGCAGAGGATGCGAGTAGCTCATCAGACAGCTACTCGGCTTTGGCAGCGAAAAGCACGATGACGCCGTCGACGCACTCGTCTATCTCATCCTTGGTTTGGCTAACGAGGAGATCGAGGAGCAGAAAGTTCATCACGTTTGAGCTCTGGACGGCCAATGACTCGCGCCAATATCACGACAATCAAGATAAACGCGGAAAGTATTTCTAAGACGGTCGCAATCTTTGCCGCTATCGAATGCGGATAAATGTCGCCGTAGCCGACGGTCGCCATCGTTACAAAGCTGAAATAGATGCAATCCACGACCATGCCAATTGGGGGCAGTGTCAACAATCGCGGAAACCGATTGTATTCGGACCACAGCCACGAGTTTTTGTCGGCAAGGTCGATCATTCCACTGTATGCGCCAGGTCCCGAAAACAGGGCCACGTAGTAGTGAACCAACGCGAAAAATAACGCCGTTGCGCCGACAAGCTGTACTGCCCTGAAAATCGATTTTGGAGACCCATCCAACGAACCAACGAATGTGACGGTATACCAGGCTACGAAAAACCAATGTCCTGCGCTTAATCCGCCCAAGAATATAACGGCTAAAAGAGATGCTATTATTGGTTCATCCAAGCTCGGACTGATGTGCACCAGCCCAAATAAAGAAAGGGTCCAAATGATCGAAAACCCAATGCACACACTAACTAAAATCACGCCCGCCAAATACAACGGAAGAAGGGGGATAAGAAAGAACGGATAGCGACCGACGAACTCGGCATATCTGTTGTTTACTCTAATTGTCGCAGCAGCGAGTTGCCGTAGAGCGTTTCCGAACCTGCGAAAAACATCAGCCATGAATATCCCCACAGATCGGAAACTCTGAAAGAGAGTCGTCGGTGCCTACACTTAAAGTACCTTTATGCCCGCCATTTTTTGCGCAATCGGCGATGAAATCAGAAGTAGAGTAAGCCAGAAAGACACCGTTTCAGTCAATCGCTATCGCGCCAGATCGCTTGGCGAAGAGGACGGGTAAGCTCCATTCGTTCAACCGCACTTTATCGAAGTGGGTGAGCCGGTCGCTTCAAGCCGAGATGATCTCTCAACGTCCGGCCTTGATACTGTGTTCGAAATAGGCCGCGCTTTTGTAGCTCCGGGACGACCAGATCGACAAAATCGGTCAGACCCTGCGGCATATACGGAGACATGATCGTATAGCCATCGACCGCCCCGGCGACGAACCAATCTTCGAGATGATCAACCACTTCCGTGGGATCGCCAACCACTATCCTGTGCCCGGCTCCGCTCGCGACCCTCTCGGCGACCTGCCGCAAGGTCAGGCCGTCGCGATCTGCGAGCGCCCTGAGAAGTTGATAGCGGCTCTTGATGCCTGTGACGACATTGATGTCGAGCTCGGGGAGCGGTCCGTTCGCTGGAAATTCCGAGAGGTCGGTATCCAGGAGCTCGCTGAGCAATGCCATGCCTGCATGTGGCGTCAGCAGCTCGTTGAGCGTGGCCTGTTTCTCCTTTGCTTCGTCGGATGTCCGGCCGACGAAGATCAGCGCCCCTGGTAGGAACCGAATGTCTGACGCAGAGCGTCCATTGCGTTCGGACAGCGAACGAATTGCTTCACCCGCTTCTGCTGCTTCGTCCCGGGTTTGGGCCGCCAAGAAGACGGCATCTGCCGTTTTTGCTGCGAAATCCCTGCCGACGTCGGAAGTTCCTGCCTGAAACAGAACGGGATGACCTTGTGGAGGCCTTGGCAAGTTCAACGGGCCCCGGACATTGAAATATTCGCCGGCATGGTCGACAGTGGCGATCTTCGCTCGATCGGCATAAACACCGCTCACCTTATCGCCTATCAGCGCGTCATCCTGCCAGCTGTCCCAGAGCTTTCTTACAACATCTACGAATTCTGCGGCTCGCGCGTAGCGCGCTGCATGAGAGGGATTTGCCTCCCGACCGAAATTACGTGCTTCCGGCTGACTTGCGGTAGTCACTACATTCCAGCCGATCCGCCCGTGGCTAAGATGATCTAACGCGGCGAAGCGGCGGGCGATGCTGAACGGCTCGTTATAGGAAGTGGAGGCAGTCGCTGCGAGACCTACCTTTTCAGTTGCGGCTGCCATGATAGGCAGGACTGCGAAGGGATCGATCCGGAACGGTACCTCATGCAAAACCTCTCGTGCCCCAGCGGCTGATCTTGGTTCGGTCAAAGCCAGAATGTCAGCAAGAAACACGACGTCAAACAGTCCACGCTCCGCAATTTGCGCGATCTCCTGGTAAAAGGAAGGTTCAAGTATCGAGGCGGTCGCGGCCAGCGGGTGGCGCCAGGAGGAAGTGTGATTGCCAGGCTGACCGCAAAAGGCCGCGAGGTGCATGTGTCGGTCAGTCTGGCTGCTCATGACTATACTCCGGCGAGGGAGGCCGCGGTTTTTGAACACCCTCCCGATTTACTGAGGTAAAGAAGGAATAAGCGCGAGACGCCCAGCATCAACACTTTGTACGTCACGAAATAGAAAGCGGCCTTACTCGCGCGGGCCAGGTCAGGCCGGAGCACCGCTATCGTCTGACGAACTCGAGCTCGATCAGCGCGTCTCGAGCGCGACGAGCGCAGCCAATTGTGTGCATCGGCCTGACTGCACCTCCGTGCGCCCACGTCTTCGTCCCGGATGGCGCACCATATGCCACCAACTCGTGGATAGCAGCAGAACATGGGCAGCATAGCGCTCGAAAGAGGTTCTCACGGGAGAGGCACGATTAGAGCCTTCAATAAGCCGCGGAAGGCGCGAGTTCAAGAAGTCGGCGCTGTCTCGAGCCATTTGACATCTCGCCTAAGTTTTTCGGCACACCCCAGGGCTTCCGGTCGCGCGCAATAGCGAAAATAACTATGGTGTAGCGGTTTCGCCCGATCCGCATCCCGGTAACGCTCGCTACCTTCTTCGGGCATGTCGTGTTCCCAACTGTTCGATTGGTCGTCTTCGCAACGCGATGTTCGAGCGGCCCGCCTGCACATTCCCTGTCAAGCCTCCGACTGACGTGCAAATGCTCGTTTTTGCCTTGTCCAGCTAATGCCCGAGAAGGTCGCCGAACGGCGCGATCGCCAGTGCTCCAGCCGACGTCTCCACCCTGGCGAACAAACGGCGTGACCAGTATTCTGGAGGCTCGCACACCCAGATCGACGTTCCCTCGGAGACGTAGAGCTTTCCGTCGGACGCGAAGGCCTGCTTCTTAGCGGGTCTGTTTGGCATCGGGGGAGCTCTGACCATGGTCCCGGTGCGCGGTTGCAATGGCACTGCGGATTTCCGGGTGACGATCGGGCTCTGGAAATACTCACAAGCCAGCGCGCAGCTACCCTGGAGCGGGGCACCTTGCACCACTTGCGCCGAAGCGCATCGCCCATGGATATGGCACCGGGGCCGCCCCCGCCGGCAGACTTGGCAAATGTGAAATTCAGCCCAAGTTGTTCGTCCAGAGCAGTTTCGGGTCCATTTTGCTCAAGCAAATCTGCCGACAGAAGAATTTTCCAGGCGGGCGTCAGTCCGCCTAGATCGGAAAGTTCAGGAAGGAATTTTACGTATGGCCAAACCTCCCCACCCGGCCCATCCGGATGCGGCCGCCTGGGCTGTGTGCAGGTTCTGGACAATCTGCGCGCGCTGCGCTGGCGTTGATGAGAGCTTCAGTCGGTAGCCGTCGCGAGTGGGCGCCAGGACATGTGCGTCGACGTCGTCGACCCGTCGGAATGCTCAGCTTTCCTACTGTCCCCGCTCTCAGTTCACGGACACGGGAAGGCATGCAGGTCCGGTTGGCTTTACCGAGACTGACCAATTACGGCCAAGAAAGCTCGCACAGTGCGTGACGTCCCGCCATCTTCGAGGCGACGTGTCGTAAGGATTTGTCAACCGTGCAGGGTAACCGATCCGCTCGCTAACCAATCAACAATCGTTCTGGCACACCTTCCCGCCGGAATGAAATGAGGACAATCGAGCATGACCGGTCTGGCCGTTATGGAAAATGTGCGCCGCTATCGCGCAATAGCTTCGCTGTGCCGTCAGGCCGCGACATTCCGACCGGTTCAACGACTCTCATTGCTCATGCAGGCCGATGACTGGGAGCAACGAGCGGTCGCCGAACTAGAAGGATACTTTGGCGCTTTGAACAGATGTCGAGGATCTGGAATGGGAGGGCCGAGCGAGATCTCGTCAGACTTCCCTGGCCCATTCTAGCACCACTTCCGCACTGAAATGTCCCCCAGATCCTGGAAGAGCTCGGCAGTTGTCGAGCCAATTCAATGTGGCGTTTATGCTTGCGAGAAGACGCGCGATTTGATCTACAGGCGCGCTCTGCTCGGGAAGGGGAAGCGAACGAACGCTCTGTAAGCTACGTTAACTGCAATAGATGGCAAATTACGTTCGGTTGGATTGACAATCGGGCTCAACAAAAGATTTTCTCGGATGCACGGGACGCTGACCGTCAGACCACCATCGATGACGATCCCTACATTTGGACAGATTGAGAACGCCTAATCCGAACTCTTTGGCTGCGCCTGCGATACGAGATGATCGTCAGAGTGTTATACGCATCTTAAGCAACCGACGTGCCAACGATGTTTGCGCGTGAGTTCCCCAAAGAACAACGCGCCTATGGCCGCCACAGAGGAGTTTTGCTGCTCGACTTGAGACATCGATGTTGTGAGCCAGACATAGCTCAAACAATAACACCGACGACAAGGCGACGATCACCGAAACAAGCAACTGCCTGGGCAAAGCTCTCTGCCCGCGAGAAGACTCTCCTATCGAAGTCGATTGTCCTCAAAATATCGGGCGCTGCAGCATCACCATGGCAATGGCTTGGATGAAACAAGCAAGTTTCATCTACCCGTTTAGACAAGTTGCTGCGATACCCCCATCGTCGCAACAAGCGACCGACGTGCCAATGACGTTTGTGTATTCTCTTGACGAGCCAATGCACCTCCGGCTGCCTGACTGAATACTGCGGTCTTACTGTCTCGGTTTAGGCGAGCGTGGTCGGGTGCCGATCTCCATCGCCACTTTTATCTGCTTCAGCGTCCCTGATAGGTGTGATCCGCACCACGATATTGTCGCCCAGATCGCGTTCTAGGCCTACCAAATCGTTTCTAACGATCCCCATCTTACATCAGTAGCAAGCGTGCAGGTTGCACACGCAGTACTCGAGCTAGAAGTCAAAACCGGAGCTTGAGCCGCCCACATCCCACTGCGGCGAAGGATCTGGTTGATGAACGCTGTCGGTTGGCGAATGTCCGGGTGAAGTAAAGATCTCCAAAAGCTTCGCCGTGTCGAAACTTTCCACTGGCGAGGAGCCGGCTTGACCCATACTCGGCCAAATCTCCACCGGATCGACAGTTTGCACCGGCGACAGAGGGGCTGGATCTGGCTGATTCACACTGTCCGATGGGGATCCGACAGATGAAACGAGCATCTCCCGAAGCGTTGCCGTGTTCAAGTTTTCAGCCCGCAACTGATTCGGATCATCCGAGGCATTCCGAAACCCCGCTGAGTTGTGGAGTGGCAGCGAGGGGACCGGTTGATCTTCCAGTAGCCGCCAAAGCTCCTCCGGGTCGAAACTTAAGTCCAGTGACGCGGCGGCCAGATCATCCTCCGCATGCCAAGGGGCGGCCCTACCGGAAGCGCGCTCCGTGTTGCGGTAATCACGAACCATGCCCAGCCCGCTGACAATGCTGCCGTTGCCGGGAAACCGCTCTTTTGCAAGTTTGACCAGCTCCGGATATTCCAAATTGGTGATTCGTTGGCCATCTGCGTTGAGCGCCCCGGCAAACCTGAGAAGATTTTTGACGTAGACGTCGATGGCCTTCTTGGGGCGGGTGCTGGTACGAGCCGCAGCCTCAATGAGGCATTTGTCTTCGACGGCAGGAGCATGATCTTCACGGGCTCGGCGTGCAGCCAAGATACCGGGCTCACGATGCTCGCGAAGCACCTGCAATGCGGCCTCCATCTCATTGTCATTGCCGAACATCCCTTTGGCGTGGGCTAGCAGCGTGTTGTGATCGAGCGTGGCCATCGTTTGCCCCTGCGACTCGAGCGATTTCGCCAGCCTGCGAAGAACACGATCGTACTTCTCCGCGGTGAGCGGTGCCCATCCCCGGCGTGCCGCAGCTGCCTGAACTGCGCCGTCGATCAGACTCTTGTCTTCCGCAGGGGGAACATAATGTCGATCTCCATCGGCCACCTTAGGCTCGCGGTATTTGTGAAGCGCCCCCAAGGCATGGCGCATTTGCTCGTCGGCGGGAAAGTACAACCAAGCGTGGTCAAGCAGGGACGTCTGATCGAGACCGGAAATGGTCTTGCCTCGGGAGACAAGATCATTCCCAAGTTTTCGTAGGGAAAAGGCATAGTTTCGAGCCGTTTGCTCCTGCAGATTCCTACGCACAGCATCTGTTTCAACTGCCTCTATGAGGCTCTCGTCTTCGCTCGATAGCTGAGGATAGGCGGGCCGTTGGGTATCTCCGGGGACGGCGGCTTCGGCCGCCTCACCCAGCCGCTGCTCAAAATCGGTTTGCGCAGCTTCGTTCGGTTGCGACCCCTGAGCTGCCTGCTGTCTCCCCAACAGATGGGAGCTTCGCGGATCCGAAGAGAATGGGTCGCAGTTGCTCGGGTCCATGGCGGCCTCATTTGTTTTAGGAAACTCAAGAAACGGAGATTACCTGTTACCCGTGACTGCTGATGAAAAGCTGACGAGCCCGAAGCCTCTGACCAGGAGCTCGAAAACTACATTCCTTTATGTGCGTCTGGTTTCGCGCGATCCGCTTGATGACCGGCGTGAGGCCCGCCTCAAAGTGACGCAAACTCGGCTGGACAGCTCGGCAAGACCTGATTGACGGAGGCGGCCGCGATGGCGAATGCCAAGCAGGTGATCCCAATTGCAGTGACGAGATCGCGAGGAATAAGGACCGCAAGCTTCACAGGCACGTTCTGGCAGAGCGGGCAGCACCGGGCAGGTTGCGTCATTCTCAGTTAGGACAACAGGTGGCCCGGCAGGGCCGCTTTCGCTTTTGGATCGGCAGTAGATTGCAGCCGCTCGTCTCGACAGCCACCGCGAGCAGCATAAGCCGCCGAGCGCGGCGGCCCAGATGACGACTAGCGTGGGACCCGCTCGGTTTCGTCACCTAGGAGCCATACCTCGCAATGAGGGCGCCGGTGCGAGGATTGCGCCAATCTCGCCTGAATCATCAGCGCCAAGCTCTGCATGCCAACCTTGCACGTCGGAGTGACGAGTGGTGCCAGGCGTTGACGCGCTCGGGAACTTTTTCGCCAGGACTTTCAAGATCAGGCATCGCGGACTAATGCGGCAAGATCGGCCTCGAGCTTCGGCTGATGCTTGAAGATTGCGTCAATCAATGCCTGCGCGGGTTGCTCGGCGGCCTCAACCAGTGCCGCTTTCTCGGCGCGCGCAGAGGGCGCGAACACTCGCTTCACGACGGTCGGCGAGCCCTTGAGACCGCATTTGGAGACGTCCTCGACGCCGGCATCGTGCGCGCTCCATTTTACAATCGGCGCACGCGCAGCCCGCAGCGCATCCGCCATTGCACCGCGCCGAATCTGGTTGGTAGCCTCCAGCATGGTGACGAGACAGGGCAGCCTGGTATGCAGCACCTGGACACCACCTTCGGAGCGCCGTTCCGCTTCAATCGTACCCGCCGCGAGATCCAAGGATCTCACCTTGGCGACGTAGGTTAGCTGCAGCACGCCCAGTCGCTTTGCAATGCCGGGTCCGACCTGCGCCGTATCGCCGTCTATAGTCTGTTTGCCGGTAAAGATCAGGTTCGGCGGCCCATATTCCTTGCCAATCTTTCGGATCGCTGTTGCCAGTGCATACGTTGTGGCTAGGGTGTCGGAGCCCGCAAAACAGCGATCGGTGAGCAGAACGGCACGATCCGCGCCAAAGGTCAGCGCTTTTCGCAAAGAGTCTTCGGCCGATGGCGGCCCCATTGTCAGCACCGTTATCTCCCCACCGAAACGATCGCGCAACTCCAGCGCGGCCTCGAGCGCGAACAGGTCATAGGGGTTAATGATGGTAGGCACGCCCTGGCGCATGATCGTATTGGTCACGGGGTGCACGCGGATCTGCGCTGAATCCGGGACTTGTTTGATGCAGACGACAGTGTGCATGGAGTTGCTCCAAAAAGTTCGACAGCTGCGAACGAAACAGCAAATGTTGTACCATCGCGCTTGTTTTTTGGATTTCTCAGGAGTTACGTATATTTACATGGGACAATGTAGCCCCTTTAGCTCGCTGCTCCAGATGGAGGAATACCGACGCGCGTCGGGGCTGCGACAGCGCCATCCAGCTGCGAATGCCGGGTGACTGATGGCAAAATCGGCTTGCGAGATCACCTCCGCCCGTTAGGCGCCGGCAGAATTGCGATGCAAGCAAATGCCCCCGCTCTGGAGCTCGGCCGGCTCGATTCCCGCATCGTTCTGATACTGCCGCGCTCAAGATGGATCCTTGAGCCAAACATGACTGCAAAGAGGTCGGGGCTGGTGCCGCTCAATATGTCGACCAGCATTTGCAATCATCAACTGGCTGGTCTGAGGAGACCTCCAAAAGGCTCCTGAAATTTGCTAGTTGAAACCAGCAGATTTTAACCCGAGTTTTCTGACGATCGCAGGTTTGTTCGCAGATTTTAAGGGACTACTCGTGCTGAAACACTATCGGCCATATTGTTTCAGGCGAGGTCATTATGCGTGGGCATTTCTGCGAATCCCTCTTCGGATCCACCGGCAGCCGCAAGTACCTCAATGCTGCCGACCTTCTTCGCTTTACTAAGCCAGCGATGCTGGCCCTGATTGAGGTTAGGCTTTTTTGTCTCGTTCCAGGTTTGAGTGGCGGACGGATCTCTTGCACTCTCACCCGCAGCGACCGACATCGATATGGGACTTAGAAGCGTCGCAAGCGCGGTATCGTCCGGCAAGTCCCCCTTCCCCGCGCCGTACCCGCCCAACTCAACTGCACTTCTAATCTGCGCTGGCAGCAAAGTGATCCAGATTCCGCCTGTAGACCGATCTGAACATGAAGTCGGACGATAGCTTGGCGCGGGGTCAAGGAGGTCATGGCGGCGGCTAACATCAGCGGGATAGTCGCTGTGGCGAAAGGACTGCGGCAGGCGTTCGAGGTGAATGCATTTCAGTCGCTAGTCCCAAGTCACCTCATTCAACGATGGCTGGGCCATGCCTCTCTTTGAAGACCACGTCCATCTATGGCAACGTGGTGGTCCAGAACGAAAAAGTGAGTGAGCCTCGGTCGCATCGACTCAACTCGGTACGATCGTAAGGAACCGCCCGACCCTTCCAGCCTGCCCGCAAAGAATGCGACTAAATCGCACTGACACGTATTTCGGTGATATTCCGCCAAAGAAGCCCGCGTCCTAAACTTGGCATACTCGATCATTCTGCTGTGATGGCGCCCCTTGTGCTCCGCCGAGCAGCTTGATGTTAAGCCGCCCCCCCGTTAACAGCATATCATCGAGTGCCTGATCGATATCATGGGAGATGACCGATTCGCCGCCATCCCGTGCGATCGAGGATTGCGCGATGCGCCGCATCAACTCCTTGATGAACGCCGCGGCGGCTCCCTCGCTCCGGCGCACGGCTTCATCGACAATGGCGTCGGTGAGTGGCAAGCCTTTCCCATAGAGCCGCACCAGTTTGTCTCGGCCGTTTGCATCAGGTACCGGCACTTCGATTGCCTGGTCAATGCGGCCCGGCCGGCCCGCAAGGGCCGCCTCGAGCTCTTCGGGCCGGTTGGTGGTAAGTAAGAACAAGATGTCAGCGTCCTCCTTCAGGCCATCCATCTCATTGAGCAACTTGTTTAGCAGTGATTCCTCACACGGCACTCGCATTTGGACGCGGTTGCGCGCGATCAGATCAACATCCTCGATAACCACCAGGGCCGGCTGCAAAAGCCGCGCCAGGTTCATATAGACGCCGAGAAATTCAACCTGCTCAGCTGCAATTATGAGGGTAGTCTGACCAGTCAGATTGGTTGCAAGATATCGGATTGTATGGGTTTTTCCGGTGCCGGGGGGGCCATAAAGCAAAATGCCCTTACGTGTCGACTGACCGAGACTGCGCAGCGCATCGCGCGTTCGGACAAAGCTCAATATATTGCGATCGAGCAGTTTAAGCGCCTTCTCCGGAAGGATCACGTCGTCGCGGCTCACCGGCGGCCATCGATGCACCGTTACGCCCCCCGATCGGCCGCTATACTTGGGGTCGGCAGCGAGGGAGATGATCTTGCCGCGGTACGAGCGGGCGGATTGTAGCGCTCTCTCCAGTTCGTCGAAGCAACGCTGCGCGAACGGCTCGCCGGCCGTGCCGCCAGGAATCGCAATCTCGATACGCAACTTATCTTCACGATCATACTCCCGGACATACGATAGCACGACTGCGTAATGAAACTCGTCCGTCTTGCATAGCCACAGCCCATTGAGCAGGCATTTGACGGGCGCCGCCTCGCCGACGTCGATCTCATAGTATTGCGGCGGGGCGAGCGAAATAGCGTCGCGTCCCGCCCGCTGGAGCCGCGCGAACGACAGTGGCTCATGACGCCACGGCTCATACGCGCCGAAGAAACGGACTGGCGAGGGGAAGAGCTTGTCCATCGCGACCTGGACGTCTGCACACATGTGGCCCGGAAACTCTCGCACCATGGTCACAAGCCTGTCCACCGAGATATCAGCAAAATGCCAGGCAAGCGCATCACAGCCCCATTTAAATTGGGCTGCTGACGGATGCGGTGCCCGCGCTGCGCCTGAAGGCTCGGTGGTGATCCGCAGCTGATGTCCTTCACTATGGATGCGCTGCTGCGCTCTATCGACGAGCACCTTTGCAACTGACGGCTGAAAAGGGCCGCAGGAGACCTTCCCCTGCCGGGCAATGGTGAGTGCGCAGGCATGACGCTCAAGTTCCCCGGATACCTCGCGCAACAAATCCACCACGAAATCGAACGGCGTATTGCCGCCATTGCGAAACACCAGCTGAACAGTCTTGGCCTTACTGCGAACTTTATCCATTGTGGCTTCCCGGTCGTGAGTGAAACGGCATCAGTGTTGACGTTGTCCGCAGCCCGGGTTCTCCACCGCACTGCGCCTGTTGCGACTTGGTTTGCGCTTCGCCGTCCATGCGCCATTTTGGCGGCATCGACTGGCAACTGGCTCCTTAGTATTGAGAGGTGCGCCTCGACTTCGGCTCATGGTACATTCATCTCCGAAAGCCGAGTAAGGGCACGCAGATCCCCGCGTCAGAATGCAAGACCGCGCGTATCCTGCCGACGCGCTGCACTTGACCGCGTTAGCGTTCTTGCGATTCTGGAGCTCCTCCCGTGGAGTTCTCCGAGAGGCCACGGCGCTCGCGCAATGGTCCCGTTATGTTGCTGCTTTTCATAATGGCTTCCCGCGTTTTCAAGTCTCTCAGCAAGCGGCATGCCACGCGCGCACACGCCCTCTTAAGCTGCTTACTTTGCTAGAAAAATCATCACGCTCGCGAAGAGCATGAGTCTCGCGGCTTTGATCGCACCGACGTTCAACGCAGCCATAGTTGGATATGCGACACGAACGAAGCGAGGAGCCGGTAGGCCTCTTTCGGCTATCGACGCATCGCCTGGTGACATCCGAAGCTGCACGGTTCTTTTTCGGCCTGACTGCCTTGGGCCTCGTCGTTGGTGAACGCATACAAAAGTCAGCGACAAAAACGAGTTGCGCGGCAAGACATTGGGCTAATGGCTTTCTCCACTATCGATCCCCCGATTGGTGGAAGCGGCTGGCAATACGCGCCGCTTGGCCCAATCGGTCAGGTGAGACACGACCAATTTTCTGACGTATGAACCGGCAAAGCGCCGCATACGGAACTGAGCCTTGTGTTTTGGCTTACGATAGCTTTTAAAGCCATCGCTTCCGGAGCCTGTCCAACGGCCTTGCAATTTGCACGTTGCCGGGCTCAACGTGAGTAGCATCGGCGGAATTCGGGATATTGAAAACGTTCTCCGCCTCGTAGAGGGTTTCATGATGTCCAAGATGACCAAGAGCCGGCTCATTGACGCGATTGCTGATGGTACCCAGCTTCCCAAAGCTGACGTAAGGGCCGTGATTGAGCAACTGGCGATTATAGGCTACAAAGAACTGCATCAGTGTGGAGAGTTCGTCATTCCCGGCATGGTGAAAATGTCCGTTGTGAGCAAACCTCCTACTGAAGCGCGCATCGGCATCAATCCTTTCACGAAGGCACCGATGGAGTTCGCGGCGAAGCCGGCTCGCAAATTCGTTAAGGCATCACCGCTCAAGGTCGCTAAAGACGTATTCGCGGCATAGTTCATCCGTGATGTGCCGCGAATTAACTTTTCGGGTGGCGACGCTCCTCCATTAAGGCTGACCTCAGCGGAGGACCATTGTCGCATCACTGAAAAACTCAGTGCCCGCTCAGTTTTCCAGTTATAATTCCGAAACGCGCAGGGACATGTAGGGCGAGTGAAGCAGTACCCTCCCGCTCACCCAATGGCGTCAGTGGCGAACCGATTCATGCCCGCGTATTCCAAGCATCAGGCTACACAATAAGTGTTGTTCCGTGTGATGACAGCACGGCTTTGTCGATCTTTGCAGACATTCTCGCGCTTGCCCTACTTTCAATCGCCTTGCGGTTTGCATCCTCGCTGGCAGACCGGGAGTGGCCGGACAGCAATGAGACCTGCTTAGATTACTCACGCGGAACAGTCGCTTCCTGCACGTGTTCGTTCCTCTGCGGCCGTCGACCAGTTCACCAAATTTAATTGTGCGGCATCTTGTACCACACATGAACTGGTAACTCGCACATTCAGAAGGCCTGCTCTATGCGTGAGGTAAGATCGTGGTTGCGATCTTGTCCAAGGCACGCCGCGGACTGCGAATGATCGAACCTGAAGAGGGATTATTCGATGAAACGAGTTACGTTTTCTGTGGTGGCCGCAGCCGCAGCTCTGATTGGCTTACCTGAAGCAAACGCCGAGTGGACGCGTTGCGCCAAACACGGCCCTTGCCGCACTCCCGTCGCCCCCTGGACCCATGATGGTCGGCAAGGTTCGGTTACTCACCATCGTAGCTTGATCGGTGCACTACCGTGCAGCAACGACGTGTTCGGCGACCCTATCATCAGCTGGAGGGAATGTTTCGTGACAACAAACTGAAAGCACTCCGCCCCGTCTGAGGAGCGTCGCGGCGCATTTGCTGCTAGGCGCGATGACGGCAATCCACTGCAACCGAACGGCTGCTGTCTCGCGGTTCGCGGATAGGCAATTGTCGTCGCTGCGTTTTCAGCAGCGGCTCTCGTGGCTTGGTCTAGTCGTACCCTGAATGGGTCAGCGCAAGTCGCCGTGATCAAGCCGCTCGGCGAACAGGTACATTCACTTCCCGCCGATGCCGACTCTTAACTGATAGCACTACTGGCAAGGACATTGGGCTATGGAGATGCGGCACTGAGCAAGGCACGTGTGCGACATCGCCCCAGATGTTGCCAGCGTAAGAGCGTGTAGGCTCGCGATTGGCGACAACGAGGTAGGCATTCCTACAAAATCGACTGGGTTCAAACTTAGGCCGATTCTCCTGCGGTTGAGAACCGACAACGTTACATCGAACCGCGCCCGCATTATCAACCGTAGCCAGTCGCGCGGCGCGGTTCATCCGGTTGGCAATCGCACTATTACGCGCGCATTTGCAAGCGGTGGAAGCATCGACCTCACCTCCCCCTTACGGGCCAGCATCGGCAACCACGGCGGCATTTCTCAACATGAGACATGTCGATTTTGACAGACGCGTTCCTATCATCTGCCACCGCACGTCCTCGCGCGATGAGGAATGGCTCGGTACCCGAGCAACCCTCGTGCGCGCAGTATACAGCCAGATCATCGGAAGAAGCGGACAGACGGTACTTGACCAGGCTGTGAGAGGGGAACGTTACCTTTTTCCGGATCGGTTCGAAGAGAAGGCAAGGGCTGCAAGCTACCCTCTTCTTGGTTTGGGCCAACTTATGCCTGGGCTTACGCAAATGGTACGTCGCGTTTTCCTCGAATGTCAGCATTAGCGCAGTGCGTTCGCGATACTCCGGACCCGACTTGCCGGGAAGTCTTTGTTTCCAGCTTGTTTTCTTACTAGCCCTGCAGTTGGCACGACAGTTGCTGTTGCTAGATTCACGATCTCTCTCCTTTGGAGATGCGCATGCAAAGTATCCTCTGGATCAAGCAGCTCTCGTTACTGTGCGTATCTCCCGTTGCACCTTCAGCGCGGGGATCACCTACGTGGGTGCATGCGCCCTGGACGTCTCCAACGCACCTGCGCAGCAGGCGTCTGGCCATCATGAAACAGTCACCGTGCTGCTCCCGGGCGCGTCCAAGAGACCATCCAAGAAAGCAGCATCAGCGAATCGCTCACGATCCCGCTCGCAAGGGGAATAGGAAGAATGACGCTGCTGTTGGGTTCGGCGGCAAATACAGGATTGATGTCTGAACCGTATTGGCCAAGCGGCGCACCGCCTGGTTCACCAGCGCGCTCTCTCTCCACTGAATCCCGAACCGCGACGTTCAGCATCTCGACGAAGAGCAGGAACAGAAGCCCCGCTCCTTGACGGCACGATTGTGCCGCCACAGCTTGCGGACGGATAACAAACTCCGGGATCGGTGTGACGCAAAGCGACGTGGGCGTCCCTGAGCTCTCATGAAGACAAAAGGTAAGAGTGCAAGCCATGGAACGGAATTTAGCTTCCCCTGAAACAAGCGCCACTCCCCACACTGATAGTCCTGAGTGACCTGCAAGGCTACGATCATGAATCTTTTTAGTTTCACCGAATGCGCAAGCCAGACCCATTCGCTCAGAGCGCTGTTCGATCTCCTGGTAAACTTCGCCACGAAAGAGGGATTCAGTGCAGTTGCCTACGGGACGCTTAATTTCGACGCGCCGCTCCAGCTTAGCGAGTGTCTACCGCCCACAGTGGCTGTGAAGTGGCCACCCGAATGGTGCGACCGATATTTCAAAGGCAAATACCATACGATCGATCCGGTGGTCCGGCGAACACCGACGCTTGCGCAACCGTTCCTTTGGGATCGTCTCGCTGACCACTATCAGCTTCAACCCGACGAGAAACGCGTGCTCGAGGAGGCGAGGGACGCGGGCCTGAAGCATGGAATGAGCGTGCCACTATTTGGTCCATTGGGGCAAGTATCGGTTGCGTCCTTTGCATCACCCTTCGATGACGCTGATCCTCAGAATCGCATCGGCCATCTGAACACACTAGCCTGGCACTTTCACATCGCCTATCGCGAGATTGCTCGCCCCTCTAGCAGTGGCGGTGACAAACGGGTTGCACTTTCACAGCGCGAGATCACCTGCCTGCGCTGGGTGAAAGAGGGCAAATCGTCATGGGAAATCGGAAAACTCCTGGGAATCAGCGAGAATACCGTCAATTTTCATATCAAGAACGCGATGCGAAAACTGGGGGCGAGCAGACGGACCCAAGCGGCCTTTACGGCTGATCATCTCAATCTTCTCTGAATTCGTTTAAGGGAGCGACTGACCGACCGGCTAAGATGCTCCGCGATGAAGCTCGTAACAGTCTTTGGGCCCCGCGTGTAGGACAGCCCCTTCGACCGGATTTCATCTGCATTCGTGAAAAATGCATAGCAATTGCTCGCGCGAACGCGAGCCGCGCTTGTGTTTACTTCATCATCGCTTCGACCTCTGCTCGAAACGCTCGGCGCGAGGCATCTCTTGAATAGAACATGTGGCCCCCGGAAAAACGCCAAGTTGAACGCGCCGTGCCGAGGGGCGGCTGAAACCCCTGAAGCGCCTCACGGCAAACGCCGGGGACTAAACACCTAGCTCGCTGCTCCAGACGAAAGAATACTGACGCGCGTCGCAGCTGCGACAGCGCCATCCACTACGAGTGCCAGGTGAGTGTCGCCCGGACCACTTGCGAGATCACGTCCGTTTCCATCCGGCGCGGGTAGATCGCGATGTACACACTGACAGCCCCTGCCCTGGAGCACGGCCGGCTCAATTCCGACGTGGTTCTGATATTCTGCGCTCAAGATGGACCGTCGCATGCCGCCTCACCAAGCTGGCATCTCGAGCAAGCTGATCCTGTCACGCATGGTAATCTGCGCGGCCGAGGGCGGACGCGCCTTCAGATTCGAGCGCATTGGATGCGTCCCCAAACCCATTGTCCTCTCATAGGGACGTGCGTTCAGAACCGTTTGATCTCGATTCCGTACTTCCGTAGCGCGTAGCCAATCTGGCGCGGCGTTAGTCCGAGCAAGCGCGCGGCTTTTGCCTGCACCCAACCAGATTTTTCCATGGCGGCAATGACCCGCTCCCGATCGGCCATCTTTGCGCCGCTTACGAGAACTGTGCCGGCAGGCGCCAGCGAGGCCAGTTCGCTGCGGACGGGCGGGACCAGCGCAGCCGCTTCAGACAGCGAAGTGATCGGCTTGGCCGCCACTGGCACGGTGGGTGCCGACTGGACCGTCGCCTCCTCCGATGTACTCTTCCACAACATCGCGGAAAGGCACTGACCATGACAACATGCAAAGTCATTTCTCACGATCGATGCTCCGGACGACAGGGTCGCTGTGCGCTCGATACAGTTCTCCAGCTCACGGACATTGCCCGGAAAGCCGCAGTTCATCAGCACATCGATCGCACTCGCTTCCAAGGTCAGCGTGCGGCCGTTCTCGTTGTTGAAATTCCTGAGAAACTCTCTGGCCAGCAGCGGAATGTCGCTGCGTCTTTCGCGCAGCGGTGGGAGCAGCAAGGGAACGACGCTGATGCGGTAGTAAAGGTCCGCGCGAAACTCGCTTCTTGCCACAGCCTCTTCAAGGTTCTTGTTGGTCGCAGCTATGACTCGAACATCGACCTTGATAGTCTGGTTGCTGCCGACCCGTTCGAACTCCTGCTCCTGCAGGACGCGCAGCAACTTCGCCTGGAACGGCGCTGAGATCTCGCCGATCTCGTCAAGAAACAACGTGCCTTTGTCAGCAAGCTCGAAGCGCCCCTTGCGCAAGCTGAACGCGCCAGTAAAAGCACCTTTCTCATGACCGAACAGTTCGGACTCCAGCACCGTCTCAGGGAGTGCCGCGCAATTCAGCTTAACGAACGGCCGCTTGGCCCGAGAAGACGATTCGTGAATGGCCTTGGCTACAAGTTCCTTTCCTGTACCGGATTCGCCGCGCAGCAAAACCGTGCTGTTCGATTTGGCGACGACCGAGATCTTCTCGAGCAGCCCGCGCAACGCCGGGCTATCGCCAATGATCCCATGGATGGGTAGCTTCTTGCGTTCCCGTGGCGGCTGCCTAAGCTCGAACAATTGCTTCTGCAGACGGTCCTTCTCCCCCATCAGCCGCTCGCGGTCGCAGGCGACCAAGCGATGCAGCCGCACTGCTTGTCCCACCAGGTTGGCGATCATGGCGAGCAGCCGCGCATCATAATCAAGCCGGAGGCTCGACCTATCGTCACGGACTCGGTCAACCGTCAAGGTACCCACGACTTTGGGGTCAATCCGGATCGGAACACCGATGAATGATACCGGCATATTTTCCGAGGCACCGAGCACTTCCAGGTCAGCTGCGCTGAACGCCGGTTCGGCTGCCACGTTCTCGGCGACAAGAGGCCTGTCGGTCGCAACGATCTGGTCGATCGCCCTCTGCGGCAGGCGCATCCGGTAGCGCTCGTCGCTGCCTTCGCTCCAACCGGCACCCACCGTGATGTCCGGCATCCCGTCATCGTCGAACAGTGAGACGATACCGTGTCGCGTCTGCACGAACGATTGCAGAAGGCCCACGACGTTGGCCAACGTGACCTCGAGCCGGCAGGGAGCGGTGAGCACCTTCGATATTTCAAAGATGCCGGTCAGCGCGCTCTCGCCCAGCGGCTCGCCCGAGAGCTCGCGCTCCGTCTCTGCGTGAGAGGTAGGGCTTTCGCGCGCGGAAGCGATATGCAGCATGAGGCGGTCTCCGTTAACTTGATCATCCTCCCTCTCACTTTGTTCGAGTTTACGGGCTTCGTTTTGCATGTCATGCTCAGTCTAGGGCTACGAGTTGACGAGATGACATAGAAGCGTAACACCTTCATGGCACGACGGTAAATCTACGGTGCCGTGATTTCACTTTTTCGGAATGGGTGGGTGACGTCACGCAGAACAAGAGCTTCAGAGCTGAAACTCAAGACAGCCGCGTTACCAGCTTGCTCGATTCACAGATGTTGCCCACCATTGATCGGCACCTCGGCGCCCGTGACATAGCTTGCGGCATCCGAACATAAGAAGAAGATGACCTTGGCCACTTCGTCGGGCGTACCCACTCGGCATAGCGGAATGTTTGGCACGAGACGCGTTTCCGTATCGGGCGACAACATGTCCGTCCTGATCTCGCCGGGCGCGATCGCGTTCACGCGAATACCATGCGGCGCGTAATCGTGGGCCATTTCGCGTGTGAGGCTCGCAAGCGCAGCTTTCGACGTCGCGTAGGCGCTGCCGGCAAACGGGTGCACCCGCGAACCAGCGATCGATGTCACGTTGACAATCGATCCTGATGCGGCCCTTAACTCGTCAAATAGACCCCGCGCCAGCAGGATCGGGGCCACCAGATTCAAGTGGAACACCCTCATCCAGGTTTCGGTTGACGTCGACAACGAGGTCAGCCGGTCTCCATCGGGCGCCTTCGGCGAGATGCCGGCATTGTTCACTAGCGCGTGCAAAGGTGCGCCCGCCAAACGCTCCCTAACCTCCGTAATCAAGCGCGGCAGCGCTTGATGATTGCTGAGGTCGGCCTGGACATGATCCTCGCGCCCGGACTCCCACGGGCACCGCTCGCCGTCGAACGGCCGCCGCGCGCAAGAAATGATGCGCCAACCCGCCTCCGAAAACAGCTTGGCGGTGGCATGACCGATTCCACGCGACGCCCCGGTCAGCAACATCGTCTTTTGTTCACCACGATGGACGCGAGCTTTATCGGCGTGAAAGGGACAGCTCAAATGTGTCTCGGGCAGCGGAGCTCCGACTGGACCGTCATTTGGTAGATCGAAACCCACGCCCGCGTCCTCTCCTGTAGCGCCGCTGGCCAACGCGTAGCAGGATTTGGGCCACTACGATGCACGCAAATACGCTCCCATTTTGCGTCCTAATGTCGCGCACTCAAAACGCTTGGCGGATTCGAGACACGGTGCGTGCGCTTTGCGACAGCGATGGCGCATCGCCGACACACGCCTGAGTGTGCGCTGTCTACTGCTCAGACCAACACTCAGTCGCGCTGTTGTGATCGCCGAACCGAGCAAAGCGAGCGGACGAACAGCTCCGCAACGTGTCGAGGCAACGATGGGTCAGGAAGGCGGAGATGCCCATGGCCGCGTCTTTGCGATCCGAAAACTGACGCGAAGCCGCCATACGTAAGGTATCGCCGCAACGTACACCGACCTCATCGCAGCTGTGAAAATCAGTCCAAGCCCTCCTCTAGAGCGGTTTCGAATTTGATGCGAACTTATGTGCCAATAGGAGAATATTCTAACCCCCTCGGCGTCGCCGGCGCCGAGTGAAGAGAGGGACGTTCGCGGCGAGGCTTCGGCTTCGCTGCGAAATTGCACCAACGAACGAATCATAAATCCGAGACGCAATGCGATGGGCTCGGCTGCAGAGATTGAAGAAGAGCAGTCACCGTCGCCGCCGCCGCGCACCGCGAGGAGGTGCCGAGGAAGATCGAGAACATCGTCTGGGCCCGCGTCGCGGGCCGCTGCCAATATGCCGGCTGTAATAGGCTGCTAATCGGCGACCAAGTCTCCGGAGCGGCGAACGCCAACAGCGCCTACATCGGATAAAGATTATCACGACATGGGAGGGGGTATGCCTCTCTGATTGTCGAAAGAGTAATCGTCGTAGTTGGGAAACGCCAACAAAATTCATCCGTCGTCCCTGCCTCTCGGGCAATCCAAATCGTTCCGAAAGCAGCGATTTCGCGGCGGTAAATGCCCGGACTGGTTTCCGATCCGAGTCATGCCGAATTAGAACCTGCGCTAGGCGATCATCTCCATCCATCTGAAAAACGACGTGGAAAGAGTGCTCGCCGATTTTGACCTCGGGAATCGATATCTACGAATAGAAAGGGCCATATAGTCGCGCGGGGCGATCTTCAAATTTTTTGAGCCAACTGCGGCGATGATTTCCATGCTTTGCATTCCCCAGCGGATGCTCTGCCAGCCGGGCACGTGATGCCTCCGTGGCAACGACCGCCGCACACCAACGAACGACAGCGTGGTGCTACTGCCGATAATGGCGCGGTGTCGCATTCGAACCCCCTCTAACCCGGAGACCATTGGCGATTTCTAGGCCTGTCCAGGCTCGGACAGTGCCAGGGCCGCCCTTCCGACATGCACTAGCGATGTCGATCTCTGTATTGCCGCCGCTGCTCGCCAAATGCCGCGCGTGGATTGAGCCCGCACGTCACGTTTCGCCCGGACGCGGATGCGAGGCACTGTGCATGGGTCTGGTACATGCAATCGCCGGGATATCCGACGCCTCTCCCCTGCACGCACCATGGAAAATCCCGAGCGCTCGCCGGAATAACGGTTACGTACCCCGCGATCCCAAACGCCAGAGCGGCAAACAACAGAGACACACGCATTGGTGACTCTTCAGCTCGAAGCCCGATTGTTCCAACGGAGCGAACGAGGCGTAGTTCTCCTTAGAAGCTCATTAAGATGGCTCGGGCCGGCTGAGACTCTCAGCTCTAAATTCCCGCGTCGGCATGTGCATGCAGAATTCCCGGCGTTCAGGTGCGTGCTCATGCCAATGTCACGATACCCTGCCCTACACGACGCATCGATTATCCAATACGCGAACCGCATCACATCCATTTGCACTCAACGTGCTTGCCCAGAGCCTTTTCGGACTCCAGATGCTCAATTTCCGCGACTGCTCGCCGATAGAAGAGGACAAAACGGGTGTCACTGCATCAACTGTAGCTCGGCCCCCGCTGACGACTCGCCTTGGTGCAGTCGCTTCCGCGCGTCAGGTCAGGGCATACGCGGGGCACGGCACCGGATCCCCAAAAGATAGGCGAGCGGCAAGTCGCCGGCCGATGGGCGGCTCGGAGGGCGCCGCGGCGACTATGCCGAGATCGACGTTATCCTCAACTATCTGCTGCAGCGGATGGGCGAGGCCGGGCTCAACCAAACTCATTCGAGCCGAGTCCGGCGGGCTCCCCAGCGGCCATGGCGGTACGTGTCCTCGGCGGCCACGTAGCTGACGGGTCGCCCGAGACCATAATCAGGTTCCAATTCTTGTTTATAAGCCCTATAATGGGTTGATTATTGATATACGGCAGAATAAATAGCCCTTAAAGGGGTCGATTGTGAAGCTTACCGTACAAACGTTTTTGGACGGCACGTGGCATGACGCTGCCGTCGTAACGCTTGCCCAGGCCGAGACTGGGATCGGAAGCCGGTCTTCGGCCGGCTACGAGATGAGCTATTTCTATGAGCACGGAACGACAAAGAATCCGGTTCGCGACCTTCGGGCGTACTCGGTGGCCGCGCCAATCGACCTCGAGGACCGGACGGCGGACACTTGGCCGGCCTTCCTGCTGGATCTGATCCCTCAGGGGAAGCAGGCAGAGCGTATGGCCGCGTTTCTCGGTCTCAAAGCAAGCGATCCAGCGACCCAGATCAAGCTGCTGCTGCGATCGGCCGGCGCTCCAGTTGGCAATCTCCGCATAAAGGAAGCACACGAGGAAGAAGACCAGCGCATCGAAAAGATGGTCCGGATCGGCGTCTCAATGGACGACGTTTTAGCGCGTACAGACCATTTCCTCGCGATGGCGGACGACTCTGCCCTTATCGCCTCCGGCTCCAGCGGTCTTCAGGGCGACTGGCCGAAGGTCGCGCTCACAAAGTCGATGGCGGACGGTCTCTGGTATCCCGATCCGATGGTAGCCGACGATGATGCCGGGGACCATGTGATCGCCAAGTTGCTTCGAAGCGAAGAAGGAATCGACCAGCGGATCCTTCAATCAGAGGCCGCCTATGCGAAGGTCGCAAAGGATTTCGGGTTGCATGTCGAGCGGACCAGCACACACGGCAACGGCGTGCTGGTCGTGCCGAGGTTCGACCGCGGACGAGATTCCAGCGGACTGATCCGGTACGGTCAGGAGAGCCTCGTGTCCGCGATCGGCGTCGCGGCGTTCGGGCATCTGGAGAAGCACGAAACCTATGTCGCGCAGCTTCAAGAGGTCTCTTCTGACCCGCTCGCGGACACGATCGAATATTTGCGGCGCGACATGCTCAATCTCGCGATGGGCAATCCGGACAACCACGGCAGAAACACCGCGTTGCGCAAGTTCCCCGACGGCCAGGTGCGTCTGTCGCCGCTATTCGATTTCGCGCCGATACGCATCTCGCTCGCGGGGATCGTGAGATCCACGAAGTGGGCCTGCATGGCTTTTGCCGGCGGCAGTGACATCGATCCGGATTGGCGCCTGATCTGCGACGCCGTCGCGAGGCCCGGCGTGCCGGCGGACGATCTCATGGCCGCGCTCGCCGAGAAGGAGGACTTACTTCGCGCGCTGCCTGAGGCGGCGCGCATGTACGGTGTGCCGGACAGCGTCATTGCCAGCGCCGTTGTGCGCGGCGACGATATGGCCGACAAAGTGGCGAGACTGCGGAATCGACCGACTTACGGATAGACGATGCCGAGGATACGAAAGCCCACTCGGGAAGAGATATGGGATCGCCGCGCCGCGATAAACGAGAAAGCTCGGAGCGCGCGACTGCGGCTGCCAGAAGGCATCGCCGAAATGCGGCATGCGCTCGGACTTTCTCAAGCTGAATTCGCGAAGGCATTTTCACTCACCACTCGACAAGTCTCCGAGATGGAGCGGGGCGGCGCCAATCCGACGGTAGCGACCCTCGAGCGCATAGGTCGCGTATTCGGTTTCCAGATCGGCTTCGTACCGCGCGCAACGCCCCGCGACCTTCATGGTTGAGGTCGGTGACGTCCGCCGCTTTACGAGCCCGCGGCAGTTAATGGCCTATCCGGGCCTTGTACCTTCGGAACGCTCGACCGGTGGTGCCGTACGCCATGGTGACATCACCAAGACCGGAAATGCCAGAGCGCGCGGGGTTTTGGCTGAGACCGCCTGGACTTACCGCTATCCAGCCAAACTGGGAAAACGAAAGTATTCGCAAGCCGGCACATGCCTGAGGCCGCGCGAGAGATTGCAGCCCCATGGCCGCGCCGATTGGTCCCACGATCAAGAAGCCAGGACGCTGAATGGTCCAGCCCGGCGTCAGCGCGATCCCCAATGTGCTGCTTCGCGCGAGGGCGTGGCCGGCGGCCGCGACGGCACTCGCCGGCTGAACGTCGGACCTTTCGATAACTTAGTCCGTGAGCAGCCATGGAAGGCTATCAGTTTCGATCCCCCCGTGGCGAAGCCGAAGCCGATTCCACCTGTCTAGCGCGGTGGCAGTACGTTACGGCCACTATCGTCCAGTTCCAGCTTCCGCGGATGCCTTCCGGCCGCCGGATCTTTCTTCTCTCCAGCGCAAGGGGTCGCTGGAGCGTCGGTTTGCGCAAGCAGTTGCCGCGCGGAAAAATAACGGCAGTACTGCTCGATGCAAAAAGCGGTCATCAGGTCGATAAAACGGGTTACGACGTTCATGAAGCCACGAGCTCTCGTGATGGCTCCTCAATCAAGATCAATCGGTTCGGATCGTTCAAATCGAACTCTATCACGCGCGGCGCACAGAGACGCGCATAGCGTGTGAAGGCGCTCGTCGGGGGAAAACGGATCACGGTGTCGCATCGCCCAAGGAGATACATCTCGATCAGGGCGGAAACGCCGCCCTCAACTCCGAGGGCCGCACTATGCAAAGGCCCGGCTTGAGGCGCCTGGAAGCGCTTTGGGATCGTGAAAACATCGGGAAACAGTGCCGACACCTTCTCAAGTACGAGCGCGCTGTCCGTGCATAGGAATGCTCTGACCGGTTTCGCATGCGGTAACGCCTTTGCCTTATCAATGGCATCACAGACCTGTCGCAAGGCGCGCTCCGGATCAGCCCAGTAGGGCGCATGCCCCATAATATCTTCGCCGTTGCCGTGCCGAACGTGAATGCCGATCACGCTGTACGGCTCAAAGTGCTCACGGAAGATGGCATCGATCCGCGCCTGCACTTCGGATCGCGGCTTGATGCTGCGAAAGATCTCTCGTTCAGCTTCCTCATCGCAGCGCCACATCAGGCAGGCGTCACATACGACCGTATTTGCATCGCAATCTTGCTCGCTTTGAAACAGTTGATCGAGTTCATCGCGCTCCCGGAAAATCTGCTCATCCGGCCGATAGACGCAGTCGATGGTCGGCCTGTTCCACCATGCCGGGAAGAACGGCCCCGGAAATGAGAGCTCACTGATCTGGTCGTCGCAGATCACCCTTACACCGCCAATCTCTTGAACTGGCTCGAAGAAAGCCGGAAAGGCATTGGTGAATGGTTGATCGAGATAACAGGACCCGCGCCAATCGATGACCAGGTTCCGTCCGGTCCGCTGCGCAAAACGCCAAGCTGCCGCCAACGACCATAGACAGTCGCCTAACCCGGTACGTCGTCGGGAAACAACGAAACGATCATTTTGCGCACTAACAAACATTTGCATTACGTCCCTGCGGGCTCCTGGTTGAGCGGATATCATCGGAAACACCTCACATATGATTTTGGCCGATGTTATGGTCGGCACTTGCGCTGCTCGCGATCTGCGTCGGTAAAACTTCATGGCAGCGCTATCCTCCTAGCGGGTGCTCCCAGCTCTTTCTTCTCTGTTCAGAGCGGTTGCGCCGATATATCCGATTTCAGCCGAATACCTATTCTGTCCTGACTACCTGAGAACTGGTGGAGTGCTGACCCGCTTTAGTCGCTGCTGTTCGACGTAGCGGTCACACAGCCATGCCGCACGAGAAGCGTGGTGCCCTCCCCGCGAGACACCTATTGGGCAATCGGGCTAGCTTTCATGGATCCTGTCTGGCTTTCACTCACTTCCCGACACAACATCGCGCTCTCCATTTTGACCATCTCGGGAAGGCAACCGCCGCTCCACCTTAATCGCCTGTGCCGTCACGATCCGCCACGCTTTCGGTTGCTCCTGCCGCGCTTCGCTCCGCCTGGACCGGTGCAGCGAGCCTGTCAATTCGTCAGCGCAGTAGGCGGCGCCGAAACAGTGCCGTCGACATAAAGAAGGGCAGCACCGCGTATATACAAAGCGCTCCGACATGGACGGCAACGCCGCCGGTGACCGCGCGCTCAAGCATCGCCGGGCGAATGAGATCGACCGAATGTGCGAGCGGCAGCAAGCCTGCGACTTGCTGAAAAGAACTCGGCAGCTGGCTGTTCGGAAAGACCACACCACACAGAAACACCATGGGTGTAATGATGAGCGTCTGGTAAAATACGAAGTAGTCGTAACTTGGCGCAAGAGATATGACGACCATAGCCAGGCTTGCGAAGACAAGACCGGTAAGGCCGACCGTCGGCATCACGTACAAAACGGAAGGCCAGGAAGCGTAACCCAGCACGGCAGCGACTATTCCGATTGCGGTTCCGGCCAGAATGGACTTACTGGCCGCCCAGACCAATTCGCCCAGAACAATATCGCCAAGCGTGAGCTGTGTCGACAGAATCGCTTCCCAGGTGCGATTGGCGCCCATCCGGGCAAAGGTCGCATACATGGTTTCAAAGGTCGCGGATGTCATGGCGCTGGTCGCGACCATGCCCGCCGCCAAAAATGCGATGTACGAGGTCCCCTCAACGCGGCCCACGATTAGCCCGAGACCGAAGCCAAGGCCAAACAGGTTGGTTATTGGATCTGCCAGGTTGCCGAGAACCGATGCAAGTGCGACTTTCCTCCATGCCAGGAAGTTTCGATGCCATACCGCGGTCCAATTGTAGGCGTTGGCGGGCATCAGCGCGGCAAAACTTTCACCCATCTCTCATTTCTCCATCTCGCGTCCGGTTAGCCGCAAAAACACGTCTTCGAGATTCGGCGGCCGCTGCAGAATGCGAAGGCCTGCTCGCCCGCGCAGTTGCACACGTACCTGCTCCGGATATGGCGCATAACAGAACAGCGTCTCTCCACTCACTTCGATGTTCCGCGCGTAAGGCCTGATCAACTCAGCGAGCTCATGTGGATCACCGCCATAGACCTCGATCACGTCGCATCCGATATGCTCGCCGATCAACGCTTCCGGCTTTCCTTCGGCGATCATGCGTCCACTCTCGAGCACGCACAGACGATCACACAGACGTTCCGCTTCTTCCATGAAGTGAGTAGTCAAGAGGATCGTCTTGCCGCGCGAAAGCAGGACACGCAGGCGTTCCCAGATCAGGTGACGGGCGTGCGGATCAAGACCAGTCGTAGGCTCGTCCATCACGAGCAGATGCGGGTCATTGATAAGAGCGCGCGCCAGCGTGAGCCGTCGCTTCATGCCACCTGACAGTGCAGCGGCGCGCACGTCCGCCTTGCTTTCAAGACGCGCAAACTCCAGCAACGAGGGTACGACCGCCTCGATCTTGCTGGCGCTCATGCCGAAGTAACGGCCGAACATCCGCAGGTTCTCTCGTACGGTGAACTCGAGTTCAAGGTTATCGAATTGCGGCACTACGCCGATGCGCATACGTGCGACGCGAGCCCGTGCAGGCACAGCTTCGTCAAGGACTGTAATCTTGCCGGCATCCGGCGAGATCATCCCGAGGAGCATACGCGCGATCGTGCTCTTGCCGGCTCCATTCGGCCCGAGCAGGCCGAAGCATTCTCCGCGCGCAACCGAGAACGACA
Source organism: Bradyrhizobium sp. USDA 4461 (assembly GCF_054055655.1). Classification (NCBI taxonomy): domain Bacteria; kingdom Pseudomonadati; phylum Pseudomonadota; class Alphaproteobacteria; order Hyphomicrobiales; family Nitrobacteraceae; genus Bradyrhizobium; species Bradyrhizobium sp. USDA 4461. Next base: position 4,275,292 of record NZ_JBSRXM010000001.1, on the reverse strand, counting down.
GTTCGTCGACAATGACCTTGCCGCCAAATGACTTTCGTACGCCGGCAAGGTCGATTGCTGCGGTGGACATGTTCATCTTAAGCCGACAGAAGCCGTTCAGCCGACGTTGGCTTTCCTACGAGCGTTCTGGTCCAAAGCAGACCGTCGCACCAAACGTGCTCCACGCGTCCCCATTCGCAGGCGGCGGCGGCATCCGGGAAGAATCCTCGGCCGTTCAGGTTGGCACTCGTATTACAAAGCAGTGGAATGCCCGTGAGCTGCTCAAATTCGACGAGGAGCTCTGCGATCTTGTGCGGAGAGTTGCGGGCGACCGTCTGCAGCCGCGCGGAGCCATCCAGATGGACGACGGCGGGGACCTTATCGCGCCATTCCGCCCGGGTCTGGTGATCGAACAGCATATAAGGATCTGGCGTGCCGGGGCTGAAGATCTCTGGCGCTCGATCCTCCAGGCAAATCGGCGCTACCGGCCGGAAGCGCTCGCGACGCTTGATGTCGTTGAGATGATCTTTCATTGCCGCCGAGGTCGCTGCCGCAAGAATGCTTCTGCCACCCAATGCGCGCGGCCCGAGCTCGGCGCGTCCCGAGAGAAATATCACGGGCTTGTTGTCGGCGAGTATGGCCGCGAGCTCTCGTAGACTGCACGGCGCTGCCTCCCATTCTGACGGAATCTCGCTGGTCTGTAGCGCCGGGCCGCTGTAGACTGACCATTCGAGTGGCCCGAACCCATTTTGCGCTGCCATCGCACCGCAGGCAGCGCCGATCGCCGAGCCGCTGTCATTTGGAAACGGCGGCACCCAGACCTCATCGAACAATCCCGTCGCGCGAAGCGCACTATTCCACTTGATATTGAGCCCACACCCCCCGGCGACACACAGGTTTCTCGCGCCCGGAAGCGACGAGTGCCGCAGCAGAACCATCGCGATTTCCCGAACAAGAAGACGCTCCAGGAATACATGAAAGGACGCCAGAACGTCCTCCGCACGCTTGCCCGTCAGGCGCGGCGCGCTCGCCTCGAAAAATTCGTGCACAGCCGCAAGCGACGCCTCCGCATTATTGATATCGGCGCGGTAGCGACGCGCCTGCTCCGTGTCGGCCGCGAAGCGCTTTTCGTAAAGCTCCTGAAACACTGTCACGATGGATTCATCGACAGAGCCGAGCGCGATATAGGCCATCAGCTTGCCGGCGATGCCCAAGTCCCAATTGGTGCGGTTCGGCTGCCTGTAAGGCCCGAAATGAAGGCCCGCGGCAGCATAGGCATGACCGATCATCGGAAACAGGCTCGCGATGAGCCGCGCACCCCGCGGTTCGACATAGTAGAGACGTGGAAGGATACAGCCATCCCACACCAGACAGAACGCGGGTTTTCCGGCGCCGGCAAAGGGGCTGGTGCTATAGGCCGACGCGACGTGGCCCGTCACGTGGGGGTAACTCTTATAGGGAAATACCTTGCCACCGAGGATCAGGCCGTAGCCGTCGACGGAATCAAGAAGGCCCTCGGCGTGCCGCTCGACATATGGCGCCCCTTTCAGCGCGATCGGAACCGCCCCACTCAGGACCTGGAATTGCGACTCGATCTCCCCATCCCAGCCATCGATGACGAACTGATCAATATCTCGAGGGTCAAGGCCGTGTTCGGCCAATGCGAGCACGACTGCATCGAGGTTATCGACGGATTGGTAGCGTGGGCTGTTGGCGCGTTTCTCCTGCTCGGTGCAAAAGACAAGCTTCCCGTCCTCGACGACGGCAATTGCGCCATCGTGTGTTAACTTAATGCCGCAGATGCGCATACGACCCCCTGACCTATTGACCCAAATTTGGTTGTTCTGACGAGTTAGTCGGCTTCCGGAACAGGACGAGCAAACAGTCTTCGTTGACCGACTCAGTGTGGCAATGCAGACGCTCGACCTCGAATAGCTTCTCCTTGAAGAGAGCAATCACCGTTTCCGCGCCGGCCGCATGGCCCCAGCGTTGACACGTGGCATCACGTGCCGATCCGAACACCAGAGCGCCATTTGGTGCAAGCATGCCCGACAGATTGCGGATGGCCGCGTGCATCTCGGCGACGTCCTTGAGGTAGTAGAGAACCTCGGCGACGACGATCAGATCGAACCGCTCAACAGTCGAGAACTGTTTAATGTCGCAGGTTCTCCACCTGATATGTGACCATCTCTTGGTCCGTTGCCGCGCCCGCTCAATCGCCTGTGGCATGACATCCACCACGGTGAGCTGTTGGCAGTGTGGCGCCAGCATTTCGGTGAATGCGCCGGCCGCACATCCGACCTCGAGTGCATGCGCAACATCGCCGTTGCAACGCGAGATCCGGAGCATTTGCGCATAGCGCTCCTGCTCGAACGAATTACTATCGAGACGCCATGGATCGTCGACAGCCAACTCGCGTTCCAGTAGCTGGTAGTTGTTGTTGTCCGGCGTCATGGAGCGTTCAACCTACTTGTAGGCACTCGATCGATCGTGACCACAAATCTCGGTCGCGGCCACGCTCGATGGAAGGTGCGAACGCTCGGACTTGCGAATTGCGCCGGAGCTCGCCCCGCTGCTTGCAGACCTTATTGCGGCGGTCGCGTGCGGGATGACAGCCTTCTTCTCTGCTTCGCTCGTCACGATGACCTTTCGCGACAGCCAGTCGCTATTGCTCAATGTACAAAGCGCATAAGCCTTCAGCGGCAGCAGGAGAAAGATGTTGATGGGTGTGTGGAGCGAGAAGCCGATAAAACGCAGATCGCGAGCACGGAATGCCGCCACGCTGCAACGGACCATCGTCATTGCCGCAATCGTCAGTACTGTCCACCAGGCCACCGACCCCGCGATGACAAACTGAGTGAATGCAGCCAGCGACGACAAGGCGAGAAGCAAGGGGCCTAGATTTTGTCCGACGACATCCAGCGTAAGATAGCCATCGAGCTCGGGCAGCAAACGCAATGCAAGGAACGTGTCCCGAAAGGTGCTGCGGGCCCAGCGAAGTTGCTGTCGCAGATATGGCCCGAGGCTGTCGGGCACCACGGTGGCCGCGATTGCGTCGGGAACATACTCGGTTCGAAATCCAGCCTTGAGCATCAGGATCGTCAGATGACGATCCTCGCCGAAATCGCTTGGCTTCCCACGGAAGAATTGCGTTTCGTATTGATCCAGCAGCATCGCGAGCGCCGAGCGACGATACATCGCACATGGGCCACAGCAACACATCACCGCGCCGAATCGAGCCTGGGCCGCTCGCTCCTCGTTGCAGGCCAGCCAGTATTCCATATCGATCAGCTTGGTCAGCCAGGTTTGGTTGCGATTGCTGGCTACCAACTGCCCCATGGCCGCGCCGACCTCGGGGTGCTGCATCTTCGATACAAGCTTCGTTACCACGTCGGCGGCAAGTATCGTATCCGAGTCAACGTTGAGCACCAGATCGCCGGAAGAACTGCGTATCGCTGCAATCTGCGCCTTGCGCTTTCCGACGTTCTTGGCGAGCAAAATAACGCGAAACCTCGAATCGTTCTCGTAGATTTTGTGTACAGGCGCCACAAGGTCGCGATTTGCGGATCCGTCGTCGACCACATGAACTTGCAGCATTCCAGCGTAATCCTGGCCTGCGAGCGACGCGAGGCATTCAGAGAGCGTATCTGGATCCTCGTTGAAACAGGGCACGATGACATCTACGCTGGGCAGAACCACCTCGGCTTGTCCTGGATCGTCCTGCAGCTGCGAGGTATTGACCGGCTGAGCGTAAAGCGCTTGCGCGCTCTTGTAGACGGTCGAGAGCAGCGCATAAGACGAAACGGCGACAGCGCTGGTTGTAGCGAGTAGATCCATGGGGTGCCAATTTTTTCAGTGAAGTTGAGGAAGCGGATGGATTTCGAACCCGCGCAGCTGCAGTGCCGGAATCAGATATGACAGCGCCCTCACCGTCTGATCACGCGACGTGGCATCCGTGCACGATATCGCCTCATCCGGAGGATATCCGTCGTGCAGGAGCACAATTGCGCCCGGGCGAACGGCCGCCAGCACCGAGTTCACGATGCGATCGACCCCGGGACGTGACCAATCTCTTGGATCGACCGACCAGTGCACAGCTGCGAGGCCTGCCTTGGCTGAGGTAGCAAGCACGTCTTGGGTCCATATGCCGTAGGGGGCCCGCACGTGCCTTGGCAACGCCTGCGGACATGCCGATCGAATGGCCCTGCTTGCGGTTAGCACCTCATCGTGTACCTCGGCCGGCTCGCATCTGGACAGATCCGGATGCGTCATCGTGTGGTTTGCAACCTCGTGCCCTTCGGCGATCATTCGCCGAATGAGTTCAGGCTGGTCGGCCGCATACATGCCGATCACGAAGAACGTCGCCGGCACCCGATGTTGGGTCAGCACATCGAGCACGTCCGGCGTGCAGAATGGGTTGGGCCCATCGTCGAAGGTCAAGTAGACCGAGCGACTTCCGCTGACGCCGCCGTAGTCGCACCGCGCAGCAGATTGGCGGATGAGTTCGTTCACAGCTCGGGCCCGTTGCGATCGATAATCGTTCCGGCCGGCCACTCGCCCATTGAGCGTCCAACCGGGAACACCACCACGAGCACATCTTCGACGCGGATCGGCGACAAATTGGGGTAGACATCTGGCTGGGTGGAACGGACACGAACCCCGGACAAGAGGGTTGCCGACCCCTGCCTTCCGACCAGCCTGGTAAGATGCTTCTCGAGCGCGGGCCGGACCGTGCCAAAACCGAACGGCACCCCAAGCTCCTGCAGCACAGGAAGCATCACCCGCATCGAGTGGCTGACTCCAAGCCCCTCAAGGTCCGGACGTACGGCATATAGTCCGAGTTCGGCCACGAGAAGGTCGACGCCATCTATCTTGATGAAGCGGCGTAATAGACCGACATGAGCCGCGACGCCGCGCGCGTCGTGACCGATTATCCGTATTTCGGGCCTTGCACCGGCCCAACTCCGATTGCCTTCGAATGGCTGCGCATTGAACGCGCCGGTCGGCCCGTAACTCCTACGGAAGAAGTCGGCAAGCTCGGCATGATCGGCGAGCTGCAACTCGTGTTCCCAGCGGCGGCTCCACTGGACTTGAGTGCGCGGGGAAGGCGATTCCGCAGTCCTGGATGCGGCAATATTCATGGCGGACTTCCCTGCGCCAGTGTGGGTGAGAGCGGAGATGGTCACTAGTCAACTCTCTATTTGCCGAGCCGGTGATCTGTCTGAACTTCGAAGGGATGCGACGTCCGCCCTCGGCTCTCCTCGCAGACCCCGCCGGAGCAGAGCGACTCGGAATGCCGCCTCATCACTGGCCATACGATCGCGCAGCTCACGCGCGTCGTTTCGGCCAGTCCGTCGTCGACATATGCCCGGACATCCCAATGAGGCGGCTGGATTGACCAGAGCCTATCTGCACGATGGAGAGGCTCCGCCGCGTCCAGGATCACGATCGGCGCTGCCGTATCGGAGGGCTGGCCATCGATGCGTGAGAGCTCATCGAGGGCGCGCCCGGCTGGCACCAGATCAACTTCGGTCTTATGCATCTTCGACACACCTTGAATTGCGATGGACAGGCGCGCCATTTGGCCAGTCGCCGGAAGTGTTTGGCATCCGCAATGTGCGCACGCCAATTGGTCGCGACACTAAGGTGAGGCTGAGCACGCCCTCAAGTGTACGCGGGTAAACCGCCGATATGGAAAGGGATGGAACACACATACGAAGGTTTAGCGGGACCTGCGTGGCGTCGCATCGTGTGCTCATCGCACAGGGAAACGGCGCAACTCGCATTCGGCAGCAACACCCACTGCTCGCACCGATTCGGTGGCCGCTCGCACGTCCAGGAGTTCGTCTTCGAGCTCGCGTGCGATCAGCAGCCATCGTGGTATGCCTAATTCATTTTCCAAACCCATGTTTGCTATCCAACATTCCGCAATTTGGTAAAATCGATTGTTTCGATAGGACACATCCACACGATGGATAGACTCACAACATGCGGTTCAAGGGACTTGATCTAAACCTTCTCGTTGCGCTCGATGCTCTGATGACCGAGCGCAACCTCACGGCGGCAGCGCGCAAAATTAACCTCAGCCAGCCCGCTATGAGCGCCGCAATCGCGCGGCTGCGCAGCTACTTTCGCGATGAATTGTTTACGATGAGAGGTCGCGAGCTCGTCCCGACGCCCGGCGCCGAGGGGCTTGCAGGCCCCGTTCGCGAGGCCCTGCTGCACATCCAACTCTCGATCATCTCTCGTGAAGCATTCGACCCGATTCAGTCGAGCCGACGCTTCAGGGTCATTCTCTCCGATTTCATGACCATTGTGTTTTTTCGGCGGATTGTCGATCGTATCGCGCAGGAGGCGCCCGCGGTGCGTTTCGAATTGCTGCCATTTTCCGATGAGCCTGGTGAGCTGCTCCGCCGCGGCGAGGTCGACTTCCTCATTCTGCCGGAATTGTTCATGTCGAGTGCGCATCCGAAGGCGACGCTATTCGAAGAGACCCTCGTGTGCGTGGGATGCCGCACGAACAAGCAGCTATCGCGGCCACTTACTTTCGAGAAATACAATTCTATGGGGCACGTTGCTGCCAAGTTCGGACGGGCGCTGAGGCCCAACCTCGAAGAATGGTTTTTGCTCGAGCACGGCTTGAAAAGACGGATCGAGGTCGTTGTGCAAGGCTTCAGCCTTATTCCGCCCATATTGCTGGATACGGGCCGTATAGGGACAATGCCGTTACGTCTTGCCAGACATTTCGAAAAACGAATGCCCTTGCGGATCGTGGAGCCACCGCTTCCCCTGCCTTCATTCACCGAGGCAGTGCAGTGGCCTGCATTCCACAATACCGATCCGGCCAGCATCTGGATGCGGCGAATCTTGCTGGAGGAGGCATCCAACATGGTATCTGGGCATTGGGAACCCACAGCGCGCAGGCGCAGCTAGCTTCACCACCAGCCGCCCCCCGCAGTTAAAACAATCATACCCGATCGTTCGGCGGGCTTGCCGGCTTTCTCATTTCAGCGTCATGTACAGCCATGCGGCAAAGTGCGCGCGCGCTGGCAATGGACATCCAGCTCGCGCACGTCATGATTCTCGCAAAATGTCGTCTAGTACGCGTGTACTGCCGGCACGATCCGGCACCGTCGCGGAAGGACCCGCTTCGTCGGGTACCATGATATTTGACGAGGCTAATTTAACTGCTTGAATCCGACACTGCGTCAGGTTGTAGTTTCGCCTCCTGACTAACGCTGCGCTGGTGGACGTCAATGGGTTGCATCGGGCGAACTCACGAATATACGCGATTGCCACTTCGGCTGGTCTGCCACTGATAACTCGACCAGGCCGAGTTGTCAGTGTGGCCCAGGATCGACGGAGCTCGATCAGGCTGCCGCCCGACGAGTCCAGAGGTAGGTCGGTGCCCCGGTCGCCCTGCCGGCCACTCTGCGATGATCCGCGAGCTTTCTTTGCGCGATCGCGCCAGACGAACGAAGTTGATTCGGGCGAACCAGTGCTGCCTCTTCAGATGCAGCCGTGGCCGCTCATTGTATGCACCGTAAAGACGATCGCGTCGGATAATTGGATATGCGCTTCAAAGGCCTGGATCTGAATCTTCTCGTTGCCCTCGATGCTCTTATGGCTGAGCGCAGCCTTACCGCAGCGGCACGCAAAATTAACCTCAGCCAGCCAGCCATGAGCGCAGCCGTGGCTCGGCTGCGCTCCTATTTCCGCGATGAGCTGTTTGCAATGAGGGGCCGGGAACTTGTCCCTACCGCACGCGCAGAAGAACTGGCGGCTCCCGTTCGCGAAGCTCTGATGCACATCCAACTCTCCATCATCGCCCGAGACGCGTTCGATCCGGCGCAATCGACCCGGCAATTCAGGATCGGCCTCTCTGACTTCATGACGGTCGTCTTCTTCCGACATGTCGTAGAGCGGGTCGCACGAGAGGCCCCTGCCGTCAGCTTCGAACTGGTGGCGCTCACCGATGAGCACGATGAGCTTCTTCGGCGCGGCGAGGTTGATTTCGTTATCCTGCCGGAACTATTCATGTCCAGCGCGCACCCACGGATAGCCCTGTTCGAGGAGAGGCTGGTGTGCGTTGGCTGCAGCACGAACGGCCTGCTGCAGCGACGGCTTACATTCGACCGATATATGTCAATGGGGCACGTTGCGGTTAAGGTCGGAGTTGCGCGCAAACCTCCCATCGAGGAGTGCTTTTTGCTCGATCGCGCCCTCAACCGACGCATCGACGTTTTCGTGCAGAGCTACGGTATGATCCCGCCCATGCTGGAGGGCACGAGCCGCATAGGGACCATGCCATTCAGGCTCGTTAAGCATTTCGAAAAGATGGCCCCCCTTCGGATTGCCGAGCTTCCGCAGTCATTCCCCACCTTCACCGAGGCGGTCCAATGGCCCGTCCTTCACAACAGCGATCCGGAGAGCATCTGGATGCGAGAGATATTGTTGCAGGAGGCGGCTCGCATGACATCTGTACCTGACGAGTGCTCCATGATCTCGGCCTCGGGACAAGCGGAAACCGACGGACGCTTGGCGAGAGCTGCCTCGCGGTTGTCGTAGGGACCTTTGCAGCCTACCGAGTTTACGCATGTTTCGGCAGCTGCGATTTGGACTTCTCTGCCGACATCCATTCTTTGCTCATGAAAGTCCCGCGGCTTCGCCGGCTGAGCCGCCATCACGACGCTGTCGTAGCCTGCACATGAGTATCGCAACCGACATGCGGGCGATGGATCAAGCCGCCCGTCGCATGTTTTCGAGAGGGACGCGCATCAGAGACGAAGCACCATACGCCTGACGCTCGCTCAAGCCAGGCGCAACACAACACTGTCTCGCCTCGCAGTTATATATAGATGACTGAGATCGGCTCGGAGTTCGCCGTCTACTCTCAAAGCTAGCAGCTCTCTTAACGCGCGCGGCCGATTTCGTTTTCGCCGAGCCGCAGAGCTCTCACACCGACCGGTTACGGAGGTGGCGAGATTCGCTCGTGCGATTCTGCAGAGCACCGCGCACCTGTGTTGCCCTGTCGCATCACCTTAAAGTGCATCGCATCTTCATCGCTCTGCGCCGCCGGTCTGACTTCTTTTGGCCCTACCGCGGCCAAACGTCTTGACGACGTGCGCTGCTCTGGCGCAATGACAACAAGGAGCTGAACGTTGGAACAGTGCAGCGGCGTATTCGATCCGGAAGAACTTTCCGTCTTGGGACACCTCTTTGACAGCGCAATCGCCGCGTTACCGCCATCGATGCGAACTTCTGAAAATCGCGCTGCGGTTGCCAGACTCATCTTGGAGCGTGCAGCGATCGGCGATTCTGGGCTGGCATGCCTGACGAACTTGTTGACCACCATTTCCCCTCAGGGTTGATCGCCGGCCATTCTAAGGATAGTCACCATCTCTTACGCTGGAATAGAAGACGATCCAGCTAGAGCTTTGAAATAGCTTGAATCACACGTGACGTCAGGTTGTAGGCTTTGAAATTGAACAACATGAGCAAAGCTACACCACGTAGGCGTCGATGGCGCATTGGCGAACTTGCAGAGGCGACCGGAGTGACGGTACGCACGCTGCATCATTATGAACATACGGGACTGCTAGCCGCATCAGAACGGACTGACGGCGGTCATCGGATGTACGATCGCGAAAGCGTTCAACGGGTTCATCAGATTCGAGCGCTACGTGAGCTTGGCTTCTCCCTTCATGAGATCCGCAAGGCTATGGAGGGCACGACTTCACTGATTGATCTGCTGCGCAAACATTTGGAGCGAATCGAACTTCAAGTCGCTCGAGCAACCCTGTTGCGAGATCGTTTACGTGACATGACGACGGACAGCGAAATCCAGGTCAGTGTAGACGAGCTGCCTGCCACCTTAGTCGCCATGTCGCGGGTTGAGACGCGTAGTCAAACCTCGCGATGCACCTGTAAGCTGGCCGCCGAGCGCGACGAGAGGTGGCGGCGGATTCGCGACGATCTGCGCGATTGCATGGATAGAGGCGAACACCCCTGCGGTGAGCGAGCAAAGGCTGTCGCAGTCGCGGCGCGGTTGCTAATCGGCGAAATCGCCGGGGCTGATTCACGCGTTTCCACGATCCTCAAGGTCCTTGCGCGGTTGAGCGCTCCGCGCAGTCTCGCGGGTTGGGATCCCAGTCTCATGCAGTATCTCGATCTCGCCCTTGCCGGCTTGGAAGATCAGCCGTACTGACGAGCCTGGCGCAGGCGCGCGCGCGGAATTGTCCCTCGGTCTTTGGCCTTCGGGATGAGAGCCGATGACGCCTCGTAGCATGAGTTCCAGGCGCGGCAGCCGAGTGCGCGGCTGAATCAGAAAACTCTTCGCGCCTGGCCCCAAGAGCCCCCATCGAGGCCATGGTCAGACGCATCCTCAAAAAGAGCTTGAACCGCACGTAACGTCACATTGTAGGCTCTGGTTGCGGTGTGGCCGAGCTGACGCGCACGACTTCGCTCGGCAGCAGCAACCGCATCGTCGTCCGGAGAAAAGTCGGACCGCCAACGCAGGCGGCTCACTTCAGGTGAACATTGGAGCTCTACAATGTTGGGTAGGCGCTACGCTTTGGCTGCAAGTGCAGCACTGCTCTTCAGCGCTCTCGGCCCGACCACGCGCGCCTCCGACGTCAATATCGCCGTGGCTGGTCCCATGAGCGGAAGCAGCGCCGCATTTGGCGCACAAATGCGCAATGGAGCGGCTGCCGCCGTCGAGGCCTTGAACGCATCGGGCCAACTTCCAGATAGCAAGCTGATATTGACGGTCGTCGACGACGCATGTGATCCCAAGCAAGCTGTCGCAGTCGCGAACAAGCTCGCAGCAGAGCGCGCACGGCTGGTCATTGGTCATTTTTGTTCTTCTTCGTCGATTCCAGCCTCCGATGTCTACGACGAAGCGGGCATCCTTCAAATGTCACCTGGTTCGACAAATCCTCAGCTGACGGAACGCGGTCTTAAGACGGTATTTCGGATCTGCGGCCGAGACGACCAACAGGGGCTCGTTGCAGCTGAGTACATTCACAAAAACTACCGTAACGAGACGATCGCAGTGCTCGATGACAAGAGCACGGCGGGCAAGGGCATTGCCGACGTGGTCGCGGCACAGCTTCAGAGGTCAGGTGAGTCCGTCATTCGACAAAGCTATGTGGCGGGTGAAAAGGACTATGCTGCACTAATCTCGAGAATGAAGAAGGACGGGGTACGGGTCGCCTATATCGGCGGATACCATGCCGAAATCGGACTGATCGTACGCCAGGCATCGGAAGCGGGTGCCGGCCTCACCATCATGGCGAACGATCCGCTGATGACCTCTGAATTCTGGGCCATTACCAGCAGTGCCGGAAATGGCACGTTGTTCACCTTCATGGACGACCCTACCAAGAAGGCCAACGCGGCAGGCATCGCGGCCACACTCAAAGCTGCCAACCTCTCGGCCGAGGGCTACACGCTTTACGCCTATGCCGCCGTCCAAGCATGGGCAGAGGCGGTGAAGCGGGCCGGCTCGTTCGATGCTCGACGGGTCGCGGACGCCCTTCGTTCGCGCCCGACCGATACCGTAGTCGGCCCAGTTCTGTTTGATTCCAAGGGAGATAACGCAGCCCCTGGCTTTCTCGTTTACCGTTGGCGCGACGGGCATGTTGAAGCCGTCGAACAGAACTGATCGGGGCGATGCGTAGCCTCCCACAATTCAACCCGGGACACAGATGATGAGACACCCTGACGACCTTGGCGCGGCGATACTCGGGTGCTCTCTTGTACTCGCGGCTTTCGGAGCATTTTTTGCGCTCGCTGCGGCGCTCGCACAGCTACCTGACGTCGATCCGCAGGCAGATGAGTTACGGCAGATGATAGACAAATAGTACCCGTGCCAGCCCTCGGTGTTGCTACTCGACCTTGCCAAGCGTGTTTCGATCAGTTCGATGCTTGCTCTCTTTGGTTCGCCGCATCTTCCTCAAACAAGCCTTCGATGGCTTCTGCGGCGGCTAGGCGAAAGACGGTTTAGTCGCAGAACCTAGCTATGAAATTCGCTTTGCAGGGACAATTTGCGCTATCGAGCGCGCACGCTGAGAAATGCACTTGCGCGCTGCAACCGATGGCCATTGCCGCGCCGCGCGAAACGGCGCGAACTGCGCACGACAAAACGACCAATTGGCCTTGCGGCCAACCCCCTCTTCACGCGACTTGCGTCAAACCTGTCGTCAATGAGACCCCATTGTCGCTAGCCGCCGCCTCAGTCGGAGGCCTGGTGTTGCCCTTGCACAGCAATGCCGGTCTGCAAGGAGCGGATCCACCTGGAGGCGAGCCGCCAAGCCGCCCGCAGCGAGCTGCAAATCGGCGAGATTCGCGCGGCCCGGAATATTTTCAGCGTCAATGTGATCCGCCAAGCCATCGGCGTCCGCATCTTTGGGCGCCGTTTCGTGTTCAAGGACAACCTTCGGCCTATCGGGCCTGAAAGACGGAAAGTTGCAGCAGACTTCATTGAGCTCGAGCCTTCTGGAGCACCTTCCGACCCAGGCTTCGCCCTGGTGCGCGGCAGGTGACCTCTCATTGGGCATTTGCTCCAGCTGGCGAGCAACTCCTGCCGCAAGAGGGGCGGACAAATGAAGCGATCAAGGTTCACGGAAGAGCAGATCATCGCGATATTGAAGGAGCATGAGGCTGGTGCGAAGGCGGCCGACGTCGCTCGCAGACACCGGACCTCTGAAGCGGCGATCTACAATTGGAAAGCCAGGTTTGGCGGAATGGACATTTCCGCGGCCAAGCGGTTGAACGCCCTGGAAGAGGAGAACGCGAAGCTAAAGATGCTTCTCGTCGAGCACATGCTCGGTGTGGCGGCGCTTCGCGAGCTTCTGCCAAAGTAGTGGTCAGGGCTCTGCAGATCCTCAGACCCAATCACCTCGTGCAAGCCCCGGGCCACCATACGACAGCGAGCAGATCAAGAGCCGTCAATTACCGGAGAAGCCATCCTTGAGCAAGATTGCATCGGGCAACCCGGGACTCCTGCTCTGAAAGCGGAGATGATCAAGTGAAGAGCAGCCCTCCTTCAAAACTGACGTGCGGAATCTTCGACCATTTGGACGACGACGGCCGCGATATCGCGCGACAATACGAAGATCGCCTCAAGTTGGCGGAGGTCTGCGATTCCCTGGGCTTCTACGCGTATCATCTGGCCGAGCACCATTGCACACCACATGCGAGAGGGCCGTCGCCAAATCTTTTTTTATCTAGCGTCGCGCAACGCACTCGGAGGCTCCGCGTCGGTCCGCTGGTCCTGTTGCTCAATCTCTATCATCCTTTGCGCGCTTTCGAAGAGATCTGCATGCTTGACCAATTGAGCGGCGGCAGGCTTGAACTCGGTATCGGACGCGGTTCGCTGCCGGCCGAATGGGGCTATTTCGGCATCAGCGCGGACGCGGCGCCAGAACGCTACGAGGAAGCCAGCAAAATCCTAAATGCCGCGCTGAAGGGGCACCGGCTATCCTATCACGGACGCTTCTTTGAGCTCAGCGAGATACCTTTGACGATGAGACCTCACCAGCATCCGCATCCGCCGACCTGGATCACGAGCAATCGGACGGAGTCGGCAGAGTGGGCTGCAGCAAATGGCGCCAATCTGGCGTGTCTGGGCCGCTCCTCAGCTGTCCGAAACATTACGGATGCGTTCCGTTCCGAGCGAGCGCGCATTGCGCCCCCGGGCGATCGGGAGCCGTTTCTTGGCCTACTCCGCATGGTCGTGATCGCGCAGTCCGACCGGGACGCCCATGCGGCGGCGGAAACGGCTTATCAACGATGGCTCGAGACCTTCAAATTCGCTTACGAGCTGAATGCCATTCCGACGCCATCTGCCCTACCGCTGACCTTCGATGCAGCGCTCGATAGCGAATTATGCGTCGTCGGAACGCCAGCTTCCGTCCGACGACTCCTTCTTAGCCAGATGGACGAAGCAGGTGCCAACTACCTACTTTGCCAGCTTGCCTTCGGGAACCTTCCATTGGAAGCTTCTCTATACACCGCAACCGCAATCAGATCTGAAATCATCGCTAGCTGTGGCTGACAATCACTATCCGAGCTTGGCAACCAGAGGAGCTGCGCTTCGCGACCTGCATCCATGATCGGCGGTCCTGCGGAACGAGCGAATTCAGAGCCTCTGCCTTGATCGGCAGGAAATCCACAGAGCGATGAGGACACGATCGCATCGATCAGCAGTCATAGCGGTCTGTCTACCGGTATCGTCGGAGGTGATGTTAACCGGCTTCGAGGAGCGACGGCATGACAAGCCGGCCCGATTCGCATGCGGTTGGCATTGTGCGTCATCGAAGAACAGATCCGCCACGATCGAGGGCGCTATCCGCGGGTTGGATGCATCCCATCAAAACTTTCGATTTTACCGGTTTTAACCAAATGTCCCATAGTCGGTCGCCGGTTTCCGGAAAGCTTCGCGAATCACGTGTGACAATGAAACCATTTTGCTTCGAGCATGGTTGCAGGGCGACTCCATCCGCCCATGTCTGCATCCCCAACGACACTCCCTCAGCTCGCAAATCCCGGCATCCGCCCACTTTCGGCTGGATGGCACATCGCAACCTCTCACACGCGATCTACCGCTTAGTCGCCGACCTCATTGTCATCATGCTAAAGGCGTCCCGCGACATTGGCTCTCATATACGCTTAAGGGCTGGGGTCCATGCGTGCGCCGGCTAGAATTCCGACAGGCGGCCTGCGCTCGCAGCCAAGGCGAACCGGACCTATCGCCCTGAGCCTCCTGCCCGCGCGATCAACCTGGCGCTGTGACGGCTCGCAGACGATACAGAGCCGTCAGCGATCTGACCGCCCAATTTGCGAGACACATATTCTCAGGCCACGACGAAGCATTGCACTCGATTTGTGTAGCAGGATCGGCCACACAGTATCACTGCGCGATCCACTAAGTCGCCGTTGGCGATCCTTACTGCGCTCGCCGGTTGAGTGCTGCTCGGCACCGGGATCCCTTACTCGCATCCTGCAGACTTGTACCGTGGTCATCTCATCTCATGCACCGCTCGCGCCTGAACGCTCGCATGGACACCTTCTGCTGGCGCAACCCGTTCTAGCCGCGCAGCTGCGGACCTTACGGGACAAACGACGTACCACTTTACTCAGCCTACCCTGCTTTTAATTACTCTGGAGCAACACCGTGAAACTTGACCCTTCCAATTCACGCATAGAAGACCTGACGAACCGCATCGACCTGCAACTGGACATCGTGACCGCCCTCGTCAGCGAGGACGGTAAGGAGTTAGAAGCGATCAGACTGCTTAATGCACACACAAACGAAATGATAAATGCGGAGCTCGCCCTCGGTCAGCTCGCCGATGCGAGGGCCAGCGGCTGCATTGGCGACGGGCAGGCAGCGCGGACACCCCGAGACCGCGGCGTCTATCATCCAGAGGACCTTCAGATTTTGGGACGCCTTTTCGATCAAGCGGTGGCGGCCTTGCCAGAAGCTCTGCGCACTCCTGCCAACCGGATAAAGATCGCCATCCTGATTCTCTCGCGTGCGGCGGAGTGAGGTTCTATTTCGACTTTTCCGTCGGTTGACGGCGCGCTCAGGGCCCGACGGGACAACAACGGCGTGCTGCGGTTCAACGTACCCAGCACCGCAGCAAGCCTCAGATTGGATTTACTTTTGGTCTCACGGAGCGAGGCGCCGCCAACGCTTTTTCCGTTTGCAGCCGTCAGGACCGTCGCCGGATTCGAACGGATGCCATCGCACTAAGCGATCTTGCTGGGGAAAGGACCCGGTTGCTCCTCGCGCTCAGCTGGGCTTTTCCTGCATCAAGTATTTCATAGCTATAATATTCTATATGCCGCAGCCAGCTCCACGGCGGATAACGAATGAACGCAACGCATGTGACGGCGTCTGTGGTTGAACAGAAGAACGACGGCTACATCGCCGACATATGTCGCAAAGCAACAAGTCCTGTCCAGAACGCATCCAGCACTTAGAAGATGACATCTTACAAAACGGCCATTGTACAAAACGGACAATACTCGGGTTCTAGCGCTTCTTAGCTCGAGGTTGCCGAAAAACATGTGGTGAACGGCCTTTTTTCAGCAACGACTGTTGCGTGGATCGGTCCGGGCCGATCTCTTGATTTCTTGGACGAGCCGCTACTGACAGCAGGTGATGCGGGCAATCGGCAGAGAAGCGAACGACAATAGCATGCTCGCCTTCAAATGAATCAGAATCATTCGAATTGAAGCGCACCACCGCGTTAGGTCATCCGCGCTTCACCAAGCATCTATATGAATTCCCTTGCGGCGCCGAGATCAGCTCGCACGCGAGCCCGCCTAGGGATCCAACCCTTGCCAGCGGGATAGATCACGGGCGCTCGGTGCTTTGAACAAGTTACTTCTTTATGTTCAGGATATCGCGGGAGTTTGAGATGACTCAGATCTCATCCGAGCAAGTGGAAGCGCCAGAGGTTCTCGCAAGCGCCGCATTTGATAAGGCGTGGCGCTTTGTCGAGAAGGACCCGCTCCTGGCGCATAATCACAAGGCAGTGCTTCATAGTCGCTTGCGAGCTTCCCTGGAGTGTTCGATAAGGAATGGCGAACGGAACGCCTTGCATTTGGCAAACGAGGCGATACGCAACTTGCGCGCAGAATTGGCATTTTCGACCAAACAGTAAGGTTGCTCCCACTCCACTAGGAACCGATCGGCAACGCTACAGTTCTCCCTGATCCCGAGCGGCATGTGAGCTATCTCGATATATATCGCGGTCGAGTCTTCCCAGACCATTCCGCTTCGCTGAACCGCGCCCTCGGCTAACGATTCCGGTACGAAGCTCCTGAGATACCAGTCAGCCAGAGCCATGATCGTAGACGGTCGCGAGACCGTCAACGGCAATGCGAGTTCGTCGCCAGACGGGCTGCGTCGCACCGCAGGCCATCATCAGCAAATCGTTTTCTGGAAAGGAGACGCTCGGCGATTCATCGCTTTCTGTTCATTGAGCGCTGCTTAGTCCGCAGATGACTTCGCCCACTGTTTGTACCTTTCCGTTCGAAGCATCTTCATCAGGTCTATGCATTGCGATGGTTCCGCAGCTCCACAATCTGACGCGGCGTTCGATTCAGCTCATTTCTTCCGAAATGATGTGGTGCCGCAGTTACAGCAATTCGCGATGATCTTGTTAAGACGCATCGCGCCGGGCGGCATCAAAAGGAACGACACTCGAATGAAGAATTTGCTGATTCTGACTGCAAGCATCGGCGCACTCACTGCTGCCGCTCCCGCATTTGGCGCGGACTTCGCCGCGCAGCCTGTTAACATCAAGGCGGCACCGGCGCCGCTCGTAGCCACAATCAATGACTGGTCCGGCTACTATATCGGCATCAATGGCGGCTGGGGATCGAGCCAGAATTGCTGGGACTTCAATGCCATCACTCCCGAGGGTTGCCATAATTCGACTGGTGCTACCGTCGGCGGCCAGATCGGTTATCGCTGGCAGATCTTCAAAACGGTCTACGGCATTGAAGGTCAAGGCAACTGGGCCGACTTCAGCGGCTCCAATGTCAGCACCGCCTTCCCGGCAGACATCATTGGCACCAAGACAGATGCTTTCGGCTTGCTGACCGGCCATGTCGGCTATGCGTTCGATGCCGTGCTGCTCTATGTCAAGGGCGGTGCTGCGGTGACCAGCAACACTTATCACGTCAACTCGGTGGCTACCGGGACCGAAATTGCCAGAAACAACGATGTGCGTTGGGGTGGCGCCCTCGGTGCCGGTATCGAAGTCAGCCTCACCCCGAGCTGGTCGGCTGGCGTCGAGTATGACCATTTGTTCATGCAGGGCAGCAACGTAACCTTTCCGACAGCGGTTGGCGGTGATCGCGTCCACCAGGACGTCGATCTCATCACAGCGCGGCTCAATTACAAATTCGGCCCGGCGTTTGGTCGATAGCGGCCTCCATGCGCTTGCGGTCAATCGAGAACCCCGACCGTCGGTCGGGGTTCTTTCTTCAAGCGCTCGTGTCGCATCCACCGATACCTCGTGAGCGGTCGGAACCAGATCATGCTGGAAGTCACAAGGTTACTGGAGCTCCAAGGCCGCCGGTCCAACTCACGATCCGACACGCCGATGGTTGTCGAGCTTCATAATCCGAAGCCGGGCCTGAACAGAGCGTCGTGTGCGTAATTTCGATAAATAATGCAGCTGAGGTTTGCCGGAAGCTGCGGCAACAATTCTTAAGCCGGCCGGTGCTTGCTCAAGCGAGTTGGGAATTCAAAGAACATTGAGGCGTGTTGCCAGGACGATCGCCTGGATCCGGTTGGTGGCGCCCAGCTTTCGTATCGCATTTTCTGATATGAAAATTGACCGTATTCTCGCTGATTTCCAGGATCATCCCGATTTCCCACGATGATTTTCCTTCCGCGACCCATCGCATGCAGCTGATCTCCCGCTGCGACAGTGCCACTTTCTTCTCACCGCCATCGTTGCAGGGACGCGCGATGTCGCCATAGGCGGTGTGAAAGTGCCAGGCCAATGCATTGAGATGACCGATGCGATCCTGAGGATCGGCGTCGTCCGACGGAGATGCAAACGACACCACAGATACTCGGCCAGCGGCCCAAACAACGGCACGCTCATGCCATGCTTCAGGCCCGCCTCTCTGGCTTCGTCCAGTACGCGTCTCTCGTCAGGTTGAAGGCGATAGTGGTCGGCCAGTTGATCCCATAAAAACGGCCTGGAAAGCATCGGCGTCCGCCGGACCACCGGATCGATGGTGTGGTACTTGCGTTTGAAGTATCGCTCGCACCAGTCTGACGGCCATTTCACGGCCACGGTCGGCGGTGGATACTCCGCCAGGCGAAGCGGCTCGACGAAATTGAGGGCGCCGTAAGCAACTTCACTGAAGCCCTCCTCGGTGGCGCAGCTGACAAGAAGCTCGAACAGCGCTCTGAGCGAATGCGTCTGGTTTGCGCATTCAGTAAAGCTAAACAGGTCCATAACGGGCGGCTCAGGACGCCGATCCAGGTCGCTGTCGCTGCTTTCAATTGTGGCTGTTTCAGGCGGAGTCAAGTTCCGTTCCATGACCTGAATTCCCCGGCTTGCTCTTCGTGAAGTCTGGAGCGCATGCTGCCTCAGATGCCATCCCGAATTCGGTGCGCTACGCCCACTTCGGTGACGTGATCGAACGCACGACGCAGACCATGGCGCTCACGTCATTCAATATGATCTGCCCGGCGCGCAGGCCACGCGCCGAGGGTTGAAAATCACGCCAGAGACGGCCATGTTGATAGTCTGCGTTCGCGATGCACAATTGACCTGCTGAACCGCCAGTGGCGGAAGGTCGGAGCGCCGGTTTGGCGGGCGTGCGGGCGCTACGGCTTGGGGGCGGTCGGGCGGCCCTCCTAACGGTTCAGTCGGCGGTACGAGCCACCAAGCCCGACCCGCTGCGACGTCAGCATAAATAAGATTCGATTGTGCAAGAGCTATGTCCGGCTCGAGTGAGGCTTCGCTGCGGCCTGACGGCGAGCGCGGGCAGACCCTAGATGCTGAACTTCGCGAGCCAAGCGAGCTAGAGCACGCGAGCCCGCTCGGCGGCTCTGGCTTCGACCTGCGTGGCGACACCTCGATGCTCTGCTTGCCGACGGAGATGACAAGGGCATCATTTCTCTTCCCCGTCTTGCGAATTGTTGGCATCGCTTTTCCTCGGCCGGTCCTTCGTTCGTCCACGACGTCGAGGGTGCGGGCGATGAGCAACACGCAGCAGCCGTCGCAAAAGGTGGTTTCCCAGCATCAGCGGACGGCCTCTGAGAGGCTCGGTCGCGTAGGTTCGGCGCGAATAGATCGAAGGGACAAATTGCAACCACGTCAGGGGCGCAACGGGAGATACGCTAAGCCACGAGAGCTGCTTGATGCAGCGGACACTTTGCATGCGCATCTCCATCGGAGAGGACCTGGGGCCGGACCAGCAAGTGCCATACCAACATTTGGATTTCAGAATCCAACCGCGGAATCACCGGCTTGAAAGAGCGGGCGGCTCTGCGTTATCTCGCATTGAAGCGATCATGACATCGGGAGGACATCCGACAGAGCATTTGCGCGAGCCCCGGCACCAGTTGATCTGGATCAAGAAAACTATAGCTCTCACCACAGCCGTCCCGAGACGCTTTTCGCTTTAAACTCGTCAATGCGCTCAGCGCAGCGTCAACACACCGGTAGGAAAACACGGCGAGTGGCCGATCAGCGATGACGAAAAAGCAGGTCAGACGACGTGACAGGTGCAGCGGCTCGGGATGCGACCGTTGACGTCAAGGATGGCCGAGAGCATTGCCCATCTGACCGACCTTGTCCGTCCACCGCCAACTACCAAGGTCTCGCCCTACCCAGTCAACTACAAGGCTTAGCAATTGATGGAGACGATCGCCACATGGCAATCGTGACCGACCATGGGTCCGGCCGCATGCACTCCGACTAAAACCCGGAATGCAAAGCCAACGTCCCGACAGATCGAACAATTGCGCCTCGCCCTAGCGGGCCGTCGCAACCAAGGCGAAGAGCTTTGCCGAGATCGGTGAGATGTTTTCTCTGCTTCTGGCGATCATCTCACTGCTCTATACGACCGTTGGTCAGGCGGGGGGTACTGCATTCCTGGCGCTGATGGCTTTTGCTGGTCTGCCATCGACAGAGATGCGCCCAACGGCGCTTGGTCTCAACATTGTTGTCGCGACTTATTCTACGTGGGTTTTCAACCGCAACAAGGTTGTTGACTGGATAATGCTGCGTCCGCTTCTGCTTTCATCGATGCCAACGGCGCTAGCCGGTGGTCTCATGGTGCTCGAGGAACACATTTACAAGACGCTTACCGGGTTTGTCCTTCTTCTGGCGGGCGGCGTGATGATCGTGCGGCACGGACGCACCGTCGAGCGCGGTTGCGGAACTCCGCTCTGGGGAACCTTGAGCATTGGAGCAGTCACGGGCCTCGTTTCCGGGCTGACCGGCGTGGGCGGCGGAGTGTTTCTCGCCCCCACGCTCATCGCACTGAATTGGGCATCACCTAAGCAGACCGCCGCGCTGTCGCCGCCTTTTATCCTGGCCAACTCCGCTCTCGGCTTCGCCGGAGTTCTTTTCACCGGTCAATTTCCGTCATCGAATCTCGGGCTTTATGCAGTCGCCGCACTGGCGGGCGCCGTGGCAGGAACAGTTATCGGCCTGAAGTGGATGAGCCAGACAACCGTAAGGTTCATCCTGGTGGCGGTTCTGCTCATCGCCGGCATCCAATTGGTTCGTGCTTGAAAATCTTGCGTCTCACTTTTCACAGCGGTCAGGTCGAGGTTCAACATGATGCAAACCGCGGCTCAAATCGAGCTTGAGAATCTGACGCCGTTTCAAAGCCTGCTAGTAGCGATCGAGCAGCATATCTCAAACCAGGAAAAGCTGCATGGCCGGGCAACGGCGGGGCACATCACCGTTCGGTACCCGGCTAATCGTCACGGACCGGAATGGTCAGTATCAGGTGAGCAGCCAGCTCGCGCTTCCCAATGGGCGGGAGGTCAATGTCGGGCGTGGCGCGCGGGTGAGATAGACGGCACGCCGACCTCGCCTCCGTCGTGCGCGACGGCTTCAATCAAACGCTCAGCCAGCTGCAAAACCGAGAGCACCTGATGGGCGCGGGTCAGGCACGCCCTCGTGAAGGAGAGCCATAGGTACGGTCGTGCGGATCGATCCAAGGGGGACATTCGGCGTTCTGAAGAGCGATGAGGGCCATGAGATGTACTTCAATTTAATCAGCGTCCTGGAGGGTCGGAACAATCTCGTTATTGGCTCGCGCGTCAACTATGTCGAGGTGCTGGGTGAAGACGGCCTGCAAGCGTTCGCAATCAAACATTTGAGCAGGCCGGCTTATGAGCCTGATGTGGTACCGGCGAGCCCAACCCCCGGCAAGTTATGCGAACGATCGATACGAGGCCATAAACGGCGGGATCGATGGTAGCCGAACGAGCCATCGAGTTCGGCGCGGGCGCGCCATTCCAATTTCCGAGATCCGAATTCAAGCTCGCATATCGGTCCGACTTGCCGGTCTCGATCCTGAAGGCATGCTCGGGAGGGATTTCTCTTCGGGCAAGTCGAGGAGCGCACGTAAATCCGGATCCTCTGCTGCATCAAAACGACGCCTCTCGCGGCAGCGAAGCACTCAATTAGCGATAAAGCTCTCAATATGCCAACCGTGATCGCCCGAAGACTTTTTCCTCGACAGGCGTAACAAGCGTCATCTGGCTAAATTTCGGTGTTGTGGCGATCGGCAACACAGCCGATGTATCATGGCGCGCCTTGGGATTTACATGAATAGGCGCTCAGCGAGAGGCTTCATTCGCTCTCGGCCAAACGGCGCCGGAATTTCCTCGGCTACTTGTCCTTGGAGTTGCCAGTCATGTCCCAGCTGTGCCCTACATAATACCGATCCCTCTTCAATTGCACGACGGGGTCGGAGCAGGTATCGGAAATAGCCCGGAGGAAGCGCTCACTGTTCTCGGAGCGAATAAAGCGGGTGCGGCGCAAGGGGATTCAAACCGGAAATGCCAAAAACCGTCCCAGCGTTCAAATGTCTCAGGTGTGTGCGGATCAGTCATCGGCCTTGGTGAGCGAGTAGCTCGTATCGCGCCCTCCCCGCTCGTCTTTCGTAAGGATGCCGCGATTAACGAGCTCATTGATATCGCGCAGCTACGAAGCCCGCCAGACAGGGGTGTCGGGTGATATTTCGGCGCCATCCGGACCCATCACGTGGCACTTGCCGGCGGCGCGCCGGCGACTATTCGAACGCGGGCCAGCAGCCGTCTTCCTCGAGCCGGCCGGTGCGCTGCGTGCAGGTGACTTCGAGCAGCTTTTGGCCGACGTCCTTCCAGACCGCATCCGGACCGTAGAGACGGGTCGCGTCGACCATTCGGATCTCGACGGTCCGGGCGCGGCGGCTGCAGCCGACCCGAAAAACGGTGCCTGTTGATGTCGCAGAGCCGCCGCTTCTGGATTGGATAGGCGGCAGGCCTGGTGTCGGCGCTGACATCGTCCAGGACGGCCTGCCAGTATTCGGGCGGCATCGGGTCGCCCGGACCGATAGCCGGCGATCCGGGTGCGTTTCCGCCGACGGGATGCCTTGCCGCCCATTTCTCGAATTCTTTTCGGCTCGGCATGCGCCAGCTCGCGGGTCGATCGGACATGCGCAAGACAAGAACACAACAAGAACAAGGAGTCGAGCCTGCGGAGTGAGCCGTTGGGCCAGCAGCGACGGAATCGTGATTAAAATATATTTCTTGTGGGTTTCTCTAGAGATAAAATCATATACATTCTAATCTTCGGGTTGCATATCTGGGAATGATTAGATTAGATTATACTCCATATTCGTCACATGAAAGCAGATATGCCATGAATTTTAATCTAAGGACGCTCGGCGCGGAAGAGGCCAAACTGGTACTATCGCTTTCGTCCCGCCATGCTTCGACCGTAACGGTCGCGGAGGCGGCCGATCTCCTCGGTGGGGAGAGTCGTGCGCGCGGTGTCCTGCGGCGGCTTCACGATCGGGGTTGGCTGCAGCGCGCGAGCGCCGGCCGATACGTGTTGCTGCCTGCGGAATGGGGCGCCGAGAAGGTCGAGGACTTCGACGTCTACGTGCTCGCTTCGGCGACGGTCGCGTCCGGATACATCGGTTGGTGGGCCGCCGCCGGCCGACACGGCTTCACGACCCAGGTGCCGTCGATCCTTCATGTCGCCACCGAGCGCCAACTCGCCCCGCGCGAGATACAGGGCACCGAGGTCCGCTACGTCAAGCTGACGGCGAAGAAGTTCTTCGGGTGGCAGGACATGGATTCGTTCGGCCGGACGTTCCGGATCTCGAACCCGGAGAAGACGATCGTCGACTGCGTCGATCGGCCGGATCTCTGCGGGGGCCTCGTCGAACTGACGCGCATCGTCGCGGCCGGCACGCATTCGGTGTCCGAGGACGCGTTGGTGGATTGCGCCCTGCGCGTCGGGTCGGTTTCGACCTGCCAGCGGCTGGGCTACCTGCTCGACCTCGTCGCGCCGTCCTACCTATCGAAGGCCGAACGCGAGCGGATGCGCGGCTTCATTCCGCCTTCCGCCCGATCGATCGTAGGCCGGGACCGGGCGCACGAGGACGACGTGGGTTACGTCCGCGACTGGGGATTGCTGGTCCATGCCAGCCAGTCCGACCTGCTCGCCGAAGTGCCGCAGTCTTCACGGAGTCCAGGACCATGAGGTCCTTCTTCGACAATCCCGCCTCGCTTCAGAAGGCCGCCGCTCTGCTCGGCGCGCGCCGCGTCGACTACGTCGAGATCGACGTCATCCTGACGCACCTGCTTCAGCGCATGAGCGAAGCCGGCCTGATGGATCATCTGGTGTTCAAGGGCGGCACCATGCTGAGGAAGATGATCTTCGGCCAGACCGGTCGTCTGTCGACGGACCTGGACTTCGTCGTCCGCTCCGTCGACGGCGTCGAGGCCGACGACATGGCGCTCGAGATCGCTTCCGTCTTCGCTGACGACTATCGAGGAATGAAATTCGGTCTGGAGCGACTCCGTCGGGCCACATCATCAAGATCGAGGTGAGCTATCGCGCAGATCCGATCCTGCGACCGGTCGCGATGCCGCACCTGAAGCAGCCGTATTTCTCCGAACTTGGCTTCGAACCGGTTGCTATCCCCTGCCTGCAGCTCGAAGAGGCCGCGGCTGAGAAGATCAGGGCCGCCTTCCAGCGGCCGAAGATCCGCGACCTCCACGACCTGCAGCAGCTGCGCAAGCAGAGGTTCGATCCCGAGTTGGTGCGCCGGATGGCCGTCCTGAAAATCTGGGAATCGCCGGAGGGGCGCTCGTTCGAGCCCTTCGCGTTCGACACCTTCGTGGCGCGCATGCAGCGGCGGATCGAGGAAGGCAGATACGAAGAGGGCGACCTCAAGGGTCTGCTTCGCCGGCAGGATAGCGTCGACCTCAAGCGGATGGTCGCCGACGTCTCCGATACGTACGCGTTCCTCCGCTTGCGGCCGACTCGTCGTTCGACACCGTTGTCCTCCTCGTTCACCTCGGATTCGGCGACGTCTCGGTGGATTGTCCGGCTCTCGCCGAGCCCCCTGGATCGTCCTCGGCGCAAATCCGACCGAGAGCATCATCTCTCTTGCGGACAGCGGCACCATGACGCTCGAGGCATTTCTGCTGCAGATGGCCAGGAACGGCGTCGAAAGCCATCTGCCCAAGGGCACCGTCCGGTTCGAAGGAAAGCGGTGCGGGAAATCGTCGTGCAGGCGGCCGAAGGCACGCCGATTCCCGCCACCTTCGACATGGATACGATCGTTCGGCATCCGCATCTCGCAGGTAATCCTGTCGTACGAGGACCTGAACGACTTTCTGTTCAGGGTCGCGGTCGAGGATTGCGTTTCCAATTCCGTCTACAGGGCCGCCCGGAAGAAGGATGCGCCGGCGACGTCGTTCGAGAGGCTGGACGCCTCTGCGGTCGAACCGAGATTTCAGGGCAAGATTCTCGCTCTGACGATGGGCACGTTTTTGCCGTTCTCGGAATTCGACGGCCTCGCACCCGGCGGCCCGTCGAGGCTCGACGGACGTTCGGCCCGCGATTCCGAGACCATCGCTTCCGTCAGGGAGATACTCGCCGGCCGGCGGCTCTGACCGCTACGGAAGAACCGCTCGACGGCTTCGTAGGTGCGCACGCGCTTCAGGTACGTGACCAGAGAGGTGCGGGTCTACTGATCCGCCCTCCCGCACGATCTCGAACACATCATCCAATGAATCACGCTCGCCGGTTGGCGGCGAGTACCTCTTTCAACAGCCTGCTAGAAGGAGCAGAAAAGGCCCGCTTCCGCCAGGCCTACAATCAGAGTTCGCGGAGAACGAGGCCTTCCTCCTGAGCGACACAAACGCCCGCGCGCTGTGCGCCGACGCCCATGAGCGCAGCAGGGCACTCTACCACGCTGCAAGCCAATCGTTGTTGGTCGATGATGTCGGCGAGCCTGGATGAGCGCATCGTTCCTAACCTCGTCGCACACCAATGCTGGAGACATCCTGCGCTCGATGCCGGTTGGCACCGAGACCGACGCGATGATCGATGCTTCCTTGGCGGACTACGTCAAGCAGTGAGAGCCGCAGGGGCGTCGGATTGATGCGGGACATTGCTGACGAGACCCGAATTGCACAATTGCGCGGCTCTTGCGAGAATCGATAACCGCAAGCGATCGCAAGAAACAGGCGAAATGAAGTGCAAAACCGCAGCAGAAATATATCGGAGATAGTGTCGAGCTCGCCTTCGCGGTCACCAGCGCCTGAAACCTGGTTGTGGAGAGCCACTTGTCTTCGAGGAGACGCCTACGAGCCAAGGCGCCCCGACGCACTTGCCGGGCTTGGAAGTGCGCCGGGCCCGCCCCAACATCATCAGTACATCCGTGACGATGCTCGCGGCAATGAGACAACCAGCGTGGCGGAATTGAGGCCCATCCATTCTTTTGCAGTGAAGTCCAAAATGGTTTCATGTGCGGCTCCAAAGGTCTTGAATCTCACGTAGCGTCAAGTTCTATGATCTCGCACTTGTGTCGGCGTCATCCAACAGCAACTTGCTGTCGCATGGCATCGCCAGCCGGACGCATCCTGCTCGCGGCATTTCATCCGCCTGGCAAGGAAAAGGAGCGACACGCCTCTCGGCCCATCGACCCCACTGAATAGTCCGAAGCCTTGCGAAGTTCTTGCGCGCAGGTTGGTCGGAAGAGCGTCTGGCGGCTATTGATCATGGGCATGCGAGACGTTCATCCTTCCGAGGAGCATTCAAATGATTGCCCGTGGATGTCTCTCACGCCAACCTCCGTCCCTGACAGCGGCGGCAATGATATCGAGAACGTGATTGGGATTTCACGACCAGATTTTGGGCGAGTTGACATAACGCAAAGACACAAGAGAGCGCATAGTTCAGTTCAGCTTCAGATCGGAATGAGCATGGGAACGTCAAGCCTTGCAGACCGCACTTCTGAACAAGTATTGCGATGCTCGCCTGCCCTGGTACACCATCTACCCAACTGTACCTGATTTCTCCACGGCGATCGGCGCCAATACTTGTGAGACATGGTTGAGGCGGCTGCCGCCCGATGAACCCGTATCGCTCTATCTCCACGTTCCTTTCTGCCAGTCGATCTGCTGGTACTGCGGCTTTCCCACGAGCGTTGTTCGCAGCGAGCGGCCGGTTCGCAATTATTTGGCGGCGCTGCGGGAGGAGATTCGTTTGGTTGCAGACCAACTGCCGCGCGCCCTGCCCGTCTGCGACGTGCATTTCGGCGGCGGGACGCCGACCAGCATTGCGGCGGTCGATTTTCTGGCTCTGATGGAGCTGCTACGCCGCTATTTTGCCTTCAGTAAGTCGCTTGCTGTCGCCATCGAAATCGACCCGCGCGCGTTCACGACCGAGATGGCGGAAGCCTTGGGGGCGGCCGGCGTGAACCGCGCGAGCATCGGCGTGCAAAGCTTCGATCCCGTGGTCCAAAAGGCGGTCAACCGGTTGCAAAGCGAGGCCCATGTGGCTTTTGCGGTCGAAAGCCTTCGCCAGCATGGAATAAGCCGCATCAACCTCGACCTGCTCTTCGGACTGCCACATCAGACGGTGCAGTCCTGTGTGGACTCGGCGAGGACGGCCGTGGCCATGCGGCCCGACCGGCTCGCGGTTTTCGGCTACGCCCACGTTCCCTCCTATATGAAACGTCAGCGCCAGATCGATGAGGCGGCGCTGCCTGACAATATTGCCCGCGCCGAGCAAGCCGCGGCCATGGCAGATACGCTGGTCTTCGCCGGCTACCACCAAATCGGGCTCGACCATTTCGCGTTGCCGGACGACGAGCTGGCGCTGGCCCAGAAAGCCGGTCGGCTGCGCCGCAACTCGTTGGGCTATTCGGCCGATACCCGTAAAACGGTGATCGGCTTTGGTCCGTCAGCCATCGGCCGTCTCCGTGAGGGCTACGTCCAGAACGAGGTCGAGACTGATGCTTATAACCAGCACATTAGAGCAGGTCGTCTGGCTATGTCGAAAGGCCACTTTCTCACTAAGGAAGATCGGCTACGGGCTGCAATCATCGAGCGCTTGATGTGCGATCTGGAGGCCGACGTGCCGGCACTGTGTGCTGCCCACGGATTTGATCCGATCACTTTTCTTGATTCAGCTGGCCGCTTGAAAGTGCTTACTGAAGACGGGATAGTAGAGATCCAGGACGGTTTCATCCGCGTCAAGCAGGAGCACCGTTTTGTCATCCGCGCTGTGGCTGCCGCATTCGATGCTCATCTCGACCGCACACCCTATTAGCAAAGCCATCCATGTGAGCAGATCGAAAGCATGGCAATCCTCACGAACGAGAGTGATCTGAAGAAGCGCCGCAGGCAGACGGTTGAAGGGAAGATCTAAATTCGGTTCATGCCGAGAGATGCGGATCGAAATAAGGGAGGCATCTTTGCCTGGCTCGGAGATATTGAGAAAACTTGCTCGCACGCCGACTAATGCGGCACCGTTTTTTTATCGCCAAGTTGAGGCGTAGACGTGCCCACGGGAAGATCAGCCGCTCGCGCCTCCAAGGTCGGCAGCCGCGAACAATGCGATTAGTTCACGATACCAATCGTCGGGTAAAATATTTACAAATCCGACATTTTGTATCGAACGTGGCAGGCTGTCCGCGCAGGAGCTGAGGCTTCAAGGCCTGCCCGTCTTCTGTCCTGCGATCACTGGCGCACCTCCGACGGAAACAGACCCCTGTGGTTTGGACCTCTCGACGCGCTTCCGGGCCCGACTCGAAGCAGCTTGTGCCGGCGAAGAAGAAATAACGGAGGGGTTGGAAGGGACAGGTGCTGGAATCTGCAAGGAATCAATCCGCGAAGTCAGCACCGTGATGTGATCCGAGATCCCTTTAAGGTCCCTCCGCTGAGCATCGATGAGGCGGCTGAGTTCTGCAATATCCTCGCTCGCCTTCTGCTGCGCCCAACGTATCTCGATCATGGATGTCCTGTCCTCCGGTGATAGGCCCGCCGCCGAATCGGCGAACCCGGCTGGCGGCGTCTCGACAAACCCTGCGAGGCTCCCTCCAAAATGGGCTGCGGCTGAACACAAGCCGACGAGGACAACCAGAAACATCAAACCCCAGCGAATGCGTCCTGACGTGCCGTATAATAACGGCCGCAACTCCGAAGCGGCCGCCTGATCAATCATCTCCATTGTCCCCTACCCGACCGCCCCCGTTTCGACTGGCTTGTTTCCTTGACGCGAGAGCTGGCTGAACTCACTGCTCCCAGCAAACCGCGACCGCGACAACGTCATTCTTCGCAAATCGCTGGCTCCGAGGAAGCGATCATGTGCGAACACATTACGCGAGCTCCTGCGTCACGGTGGCCAGCGGTAGACATACTTCTCTTCTTCATCGGTTATGGTGCAGCATTTTCGCATCATTCAAGAGAACCTTGCAGGCTTTCTCACCTTGCCGGCCGTTGATGTGAACCGACCGCTATTTCCCTTCCAGATCTGCCTCTCGCCTTTCCGTGCTGCAAAGACCGGCAACTTCACGGCCGACCGCTGCACAAGGCGCACCAGCTGGCGCTCAAGCTATCTCGCCATTGGAGCGGCAAGCGTTGGACATGGCCAACTACCAATTCCAGCAGGTTGATCGAGACGACGGACACATGGCAAGCGTGGCCTACCAACGCCGCGCGTCAGAGGTCTAGGGAGTCGGAATGCATCACAGATTTTCCGCGCCGACGGAGCGGGCGGGCTCATCAACTGTTTGCCCACAGCCACCAAGGTAACTCGAAACCGGATCGCTCCGATCTCCTGGCCTAAATCATGGACGTTGGGACACGATCTCTGCGCACACGGATTAGAGATGACCTCGCCGGGATTACGAACCTCCTGCCCGTGCGGCGGCGTGACGCGCCTCAGAGGCCAGTTCTTGAGATGCCGCTCTGGCCATCGAGGCCGGCTTTCAATCCGTTCATGGCTCGCAAGAGAGGACACGAAGCACACTGTGGGTGATTGCATTGTTGCGGCGACGACGCCTCAAACATCTTTGGCTACCGCCGCACTTTCCTGCAGCTTGCGATCAAGCGAGACGCAGCGGCGCCTTACCGCCGCACTTTCGCTCGTGGCTTGTCTGGCTGGCACGCCTGTCTTGGCACAAACTGCCGACGAGCCTGATGCCAAGTGCAACTCCGCGGCACAAGCTATCAGGAGGAGAACGCCGACAGTCCACGACATGGGCACAAAGCTCCGGATCGGCGCGGTCAATGAGCCAGTTCAACTTCGCGCCTCGGCGCTGGCATCAGCTCCCAACCCGCCTCTCGTCAAGCGCGGCGGCTCCGATCGGGGTGCCCAAACGCGAACGCAAAAAAGGATTGGTCCCTTCGCACGCTTCGATACTTTCCGGGAAAAAGGGATCTGGCTCAACATACCCGGCCCTGCCGACACGGTTGATCAGGACAAGAGCGGCGTTAGATCCGCGCTGGCAGACGTTGGCATCGGCTATATCGGCTGGACGCACAACATCTTTGCAAACAACCAGCTGCCGAATGCGGCTAGAACCAGCATCGCCAACCAGCTCTACACGGGGCAGAATCCGACGTTTGCTACGGCGAATTTCCTGATCGTCACCTATGATCTCAGCCGGCTTGGCATTCCCGATGGCCAGATTGTCGTGGGTGCCGAGCAGCAATACTGGACATGGAAGCGCCCGGGGCCGGATCGAGTGGGATTGAATACACTCGCCTATTATCAAACCTTCCTCGACAGGACGTTCGAACTCAAACTTGGCTATCTCCGAAATGCGAACGAGTTCACCGGCACGTTGTTCGCAGGCATTTCAGGATCGAATATGTTCACCTTATTCCAAGCCGGGATGAGCACCAACGCCGCGCCGACGCCCGCCGTCAACCTGAAGTACAATCTTGATGACTACCTGTACAACAAAGTCTCCGTGCAGCGCTCCATCAGTCCAGATGGTCCTTATGCCGAAATAACGGAGAATCCGACCGGCCTGAACTGGAGCACGGCCAATGCAGGCATTCTTTTCGTTGATGAATTTGGTTACAAGCGCAAGGCCGCTCCGGGGGTTCCTGACACGTGGCTGCGGGCGGGCGTCGGTTTCAACAACAGCCGTTACAAGAATTTAGCAGATCCGGATCAACAAAGGCAGATCGGGAATAACTTTCATTACATCGCCGCTGACAGGCAGCTCTGGCAGAGTGATGTCGAGGGGACGCCATCTCGCGGCATCTATGGCGGATTCTCGATCATGGGAGCCCCGCCTGATCTCAACAGGATCAGCCAATATTACGAGCTTCGTCTGTATGCGAAAGGACCTTTTGATAGCCGGCCTACTGATCTGATTGGTCTCGTCGCCAGCAACACCGCCTGGAGCAAGTTTGCAGTGGATGCTGCTTTAGCAAAAGGACAGCTTGCGCATCGCGACACCACTGCAGTTACGGGAACATACACCGCCCATCTCGCTTCAGGTATATATGCAACGCTCGGACTGTCATACGTGCATAACCCGACGAGCGTCACGCACACGCCCCAAACGGAACACGCCCTCAATCTGTTGGTGTCCACGCTGATATTCTTCTAGTTCACCGAGGACGCACACCAGTTCGGCTTGCCGCCCCGGGCTCGTTAAAATTATGTGCTACTTCTGTCAGCCGCCGGCTGGAGGTTGCCAGGGAGCCGACCAGAAGCTAGCTTTCCAATGACGGGGCACCTCCTGACCAATTTCGGCGAGCTTTACCTACGCGCGGGCTGACTCGCGAGGGCGCGAGGTGAAGTTCCTAGAATGAACTGAGACAGATAGGGAATGTCGCGCACTGTTCGGCGCACCACTAGCGTGACGAGAACAATCGCGCCGCCTAGAAGTCCCGCCTCGGCCAACCTGGTTGCGAGATTCGGCAGTTCCGCGTACTGCATCAAATCCATGAGGCGAAATATCGTCCCCTGAATTAAGTACAGCAGCAGCGTGCTCTGTCCCATTTCCATGGCGATAAAGCGGACCACTCGATTTGAGCGGCCAAGTCTCCAGCACTGCAGGAATAACTCAATCATGATCGCCGAGGCAGCTGCAGAGCCGGAAAACATCAGAAGCACGTTCTTCGCCGACTGCACATCCTGGACTAGGGCGAGATTGTTGTAGACGTAAGTGTCTTTGCGCCAGGCCAGAAAACACACCAGCGCCACTATGGACAGAGACAGGATCAAGAGCACCTTGTAAGAGCGCGTTATGCTCATCCACCAGTCTCTCGACCGCGTAACCGAGAAGCCGAGGCAGAAGAACGGGTAAGTATATTTTATAAGGGGAAATATCGAGAATGTCAGAGGCGCAAGCACGACCGGTACGACTGATACGAACAGGATCCAGGGCGTGCAACGATCGAAGATCGAAAGGATCTTTACGAGAAGAAAGCAAACGAACGCTGCCCAGATAAACCAGTATGCGCCGGCGGCATCATTTAGAAACAGCAGAATCTCGCTTTTTAGGTCGGGTGCGGGCGGAAGCAAGGCAAGCTTTGCTATCTCCAGGAGAGCGCACCAAAACAGCATGGGCAGCAAGAGCTGCATCGCCCGATCGCCAACCGCTTGCGTCAACGACTTTCGCGACAATGCGCCGCAAGAAAGATATCCGCTTATCGCCATGAAGAGAGGCATGTGGAACATGTAGATCCATTTGAAGCATGGCGAATCCCAGAAGCCTTCATCTCGGTAGAGGATGTACTGGATCAGGTGACCGACGATCACCAAAACGATCAGCACTCCCTTGGCGAAATCCAAAGCAAGATCGCGATCGTTGACCTCTGGCGTACGAGGCACAGCCGATCCGGTTACATTTGGCGATGCATCAATCATTTGCTGCTGCGGCTTGGCTCCAGGGAGTTCGATCCAAGCGATGATCGTGGAGGCAATTGCCACCTGGAGAGCGCCCGAATAGCGGGCTGGATACAAATGTTCAATTATATGCAGGTGGGTGATCCGTATAAAGAAAGAGGGAGCGAGCTATACGAGAGTTTGCTGGTTCAAGCCCACCTCACTTCTGTCGGCTCGCCGGACCGAGCGTCACCTTAAATGGAGGCGTCGAGCGAAAGAGGTGATTGCAACGCACTGCAAGGCCCCTCAATTGCGGCAAGCTCGGCTCCAGCATGAAGTCAAAGTCTCAGCGAAATTCGGCGTTGCCATCGCGGATAGCCGGCGTCGGCGAACTCGTATTGTTGGCGAGCTCGCACGCATACTTCTTGCGCTTGCAATCGTCTGCACTCCGGGCTGTTGGACGCACGAGCACGAATAGGTTCGAACTGTTGCGCTTTTTGAGCAACGGCTTCATTGGCGGGCGATTTGTGAAAGCCTGAGAGGTGGAGCACAGGATCCACCGAGCTGGATGGTTCTGCAAGAGGCGGCTGGACTGCTCTGGCCATGCCCTTACCTCAACTTGAAATGGATACATCCTTCCGCAGGGCGGGCGGTTGAACGCGCGGAGCCGGCCAGGCCCGAGATTGCAGCCGACCTACGTCCCTCAGGCAAGCTCAGGATGAATGCGAACGCGCCGGCGCCCCTCGCTTTCGACCAACTCGCCCCTGTAGGGCACGCCGCGGATGTTGAAATAGGTCGGGCGTCCGGCCTCCGGCATGATGCGCTGGCCCTCGAGGACGCGCACAAGGTAGGGCGGAAGGAACCGTTCGCGGTGCTCCCATCCGCCGCGGATCAGATACCCAAGGTCCACCGCACCTTCACGAGACTGACTGGCTCCGGCTATCTGCGGGGGCTGATGGAGCGGTTCCGACGGCCCAGGTTGATTTAGCTGGCTTGCGCGCGGGTGATGGATCAGGCGGACATCCCCGCGCCCTCCCGGTCCGAATGTGGCTGAGTAGCGCTCATCGTTGATCATAAACTGACTTGGCCCGAACTGGTTTGGCAACAGATTGATGTTGCCCAGGACGTCGACCAGGACGTCCTCGGCCACCTGGGAGCCGTGGCGCCAGTCCGGCCCGACGATGGCCCCAATGTCCCGCAGTCCCTGCACGGCCCCCGAAGGTCGGGCGAACGATGACGTTGCACCAAATTCAGGAGCCGGCATTGAATGTGCATCGTCTCGCAAGTCTTGCGGTGTGGGTGGATCCAGATCAATCAAGGGATCTAGACCGCTGTAGATGTTTGATGACCGTGGCCTGACGGACGACGGTGACCCACCTTCTTGCATATGTTGCCCGAGCCAGTCCCAAGCGCCCTGGCTCAAACTGGCTGGAGTTGCAGGAAGCTCGAGCGGTAGATTCGGCTGTGGCGCCCAGCGAGGCGCCGATGAGGCTGGCCCGTGGGCCTGCTCGCTTGTCCAATCCCAGCCTCCACCGATGGGGATCGATGGCATTACTGGACGCTGCTGCGAGGAGCCGGGTTGTGAAATGTGGTACGGCGCCGGCAGTGATGAGCTCGGTCCGTGGATCTGCTCGCCGAGCCAATCCCAGGCTCCCGCGCTCGGCGTGGCAGGCGTCGCCGGCAGTTGCTGCGGCGAGTGCGCGTGTGCACCGCCTTCGCCAGCAGGTTGCCCACCATCCTCAGGATCCAATCCGAGCGCCCTGTTCGCCTCGAGGATTTGCTGGTAGCGCCCAAGCCTGAGCAAATCGGGGTTGATTTTGCTGTCCTGGGTTTCTTGCTTGTACGCCTCGACATCCTGGGCGAGCTCCGGGGTGAAGAGCCGGTCAGCCATCGCGGGCCGGTGGTGCGATCGCAGCCAGTCACTCAACCTCGAAAGGCGGCGCGCCTGACGGTCGGCCGTCTCCGGCTCGACCCTGCCGGTCGCCCTTTCCGCTGCGGCCCACATGCGGATGAGTGTCGCGTCCGCAGGATAAGGTACCAGACGGCGGATGTCGGCGAACAAGGTGTTTCCGGCACCGACCTCCCGGAGCTTTTTCAAGGCCGCCTTGATGCGCCTGCCGCGGTCATTTGCATACGTCTCCACATCCGCATCGAGCTCAGCTTCGAGCTGATAGTTTTCCACCTCCGGATTTTCCAGTTGCGCGTTTTCCAATTCGCGGCGAATTCGATCGGCAATCGATGGCCTGCCGTTCGCACTCAGGCGCGCGCTCAAATGGCGCAGATCGGCTGCCGCATTCTTGATGGTGCCATCGCTCAGGTTGCCGGCGGCCCTGTTTCTGAAATCCGTTATGAGCGTCTCGTCCGCCGCAGGGACTGGCCCGCCGCGAGCACGGCCCGGCTGCCTGGCATGATCCACGCGAAAACTGGTCGAATAGACCTCAGGCTGCGCCTCTTCACGCGACGGCCTTTCGCTGCCGCTCCCTCGGAAGGCTTTGCCCACTCCCGACTTGAAGCGCGACCACAGTCCACGGCTTTTGCCGCTCTTGGCCTGAGCTGCGCGCTCTGAGTCCGGCACGGTGTAGCGCGCGCTGCTGAACAGATCATCCTGCAGACTGGACTGCGGCAGTTGCGCCGAAGCTCCGATTTGAATGCGGGGAATGTCGACGCTGCGACGAGTCCCGCCGAGCGCGCTGTCCCCAAGAGCGGCATGCGGCGGCATCCGCATCGAGCCGCCGAAATCGTCCCGCCGGACCGCTCGACCGCCTCTTGCAGGAGCCTGATCCGGTGAAGCCGACGGCACATAGCTCGCGTCAGTTGAATCGAGCTGCAAATCCGCCATCTGCCGCTCAAAGCTGCCCTGCTGGGTTGCGTTGCCCCTTCGTTGCCCCGCCCGCTCCTGTTGGGCGGCGTACTGCTCCATCCAGGCTCCTGAATCGAAGAATGGGTCGACTGGATCCATCCTGCTTCCTTCCAACGGTAGAGGTCCTGCACAAGCCGGCCGAAGTTTGAACTCCGGTCAGGCGGCGGTTTCGGCGACAATCAGGCCCGCGATTGTGCGGCCGCAAGCTTTCGACAAGCTGACGAGATCAAGATTTCGCCGCAAGCCGCGGCGAGCGCGTGATTTCTTTGGAAAGACGCAACATGAAGCTTGCCTGCTGTGGCATCGCACCCTGCCTGCAGCTGAGCTGGCACGGATAGTCCGCTCGACGCCAACAAAGGCTCACCTCGCCGTCGTCCATATACGGACGGGGTCATGGCATCAAAAACACCTTCTTCGCGAACGCTTCTCTAAGTCCTATCTTGGTCGTACGCCGGACAGCCAATCTGGGGCATCTCCGAAGAACGCTCTGAGCGACCATTTCGCGGCTTCGCTATCCGTCAGTTGATGAGAGTGAGGCTCACGGTCTGCGGGATTGGCTCCGATGCCGGAGGATTTGTATTCGGCATAGTTGGCGGTCCTCAGTTTATTGGTTTGGCCCGGAGTCCATTCGCGCCAGCCTTCCGCGATGACCGGTGCATCCATCTTCGTCGACAGGAAAACCACCGTGGAATACGGGCGCCAAGGCCGGCCAAGCGCCACATAGCCCGCGGCGGGATCGGCAGTCAGCCTGCAATGGTCGAAGACAAAGGCGCTGTCCTCGTCCGGCGTGCCTTTGCTCTGTGCGGTATACACGACCGCTTGATTGGCTAAGCCGTGTAACTCACACTGCCGGAAATAGGCCTTGGCGTCGCCAAATACGAAATCGACATGTCCCTCGATGTAGCAGCCAGAGAAGTATTGCCGCGACATTCGGCCGTTCGGCCCCTTTCCGGCAAACAGCGTGTCCTGGGCGCCGAGCAGGCGGACCCGGGTGATAACGTCCCTGTCTCCGGTAACCGACAGCGCGACCGCCTGCGAAGGTGAATTGGCCGGATTGAGCGCGTAGTCGTTTTGGATCGTCAGGTTATCGAGCCGGAAATCATCGCCGGAGGCGTCCAGCGTCGCTGAACGAGCCGTTCCTCCGGCATTGATCGCCGCATCGCCATACACAATGACCGTATCATCCGGGCTCCTGCCGGTGCCCTTGATATGAACACCAGATTTAGAAACCTTGACCTTCTCGCGGTAAATGCCGGGCGCGACCTGGATGTCCCCACCCTGGGCCGGTAGTGCCTCGATCGCTGCCTGAACGGAGTGATAGGCTGCCCCTTCGGCGTGCGAGACAAAAAGTGGCCCTGCGTGGGCTACCGAGACGCAGAGACGTGCGATCAGGACCGCAGCGAACAGCGCGAACAACCGCATATGATATCTCACTCCGGTCGAACGCGTTGCGCGTTCGATTCAATCGGTACAAAGGGCCGCGGCGATACGGCAGCTGAGTCTGGTCGATACGTTTCCTCACCGAGCCGCAACTCGCGCGCAACTGACGGAACTCCGACCGCGCCGACCCCGTCGGTGGTCCGCAAT
The DNA here is from genome assembly GCF_054055655.1 of Bradyrhizobium sp. USDA 4461. Lineage (NCBI taxonomy): Bacteria > Pseudomonadati > Pseudomonadota > Alphaproteobacteria > Hyphomicrobiales > Nitrobacteraceae > Bradyrhizobium > Bradyrhizobium sp. USDA 4461. Next base: position 4,237,999 of record NZ_JBSRXM010000001.1, on the reverse strand, counting down.
GAGGCGCCAGCGTCGAGCCGCTTGTTCGCAACGCCAAGAACTCAAAGCCGCATCAAAGGGGGATCTGACCGGCCTGAGGTTCGGCATCGAATTGCACTTACTCAATACGGTCGCGGAATGCTCTGGCACATCCCTCCCATCCGCGCGACAGCTGTCCTGTGGCTCGCCCGGGCAGAGGCGGCGACACGTCAGAATGCTCGGCCGTCACATTGGCATGCTCGAGCTGCCAGGTCGCGGTGTCGGCAAACCGAACATCCTCGAGCGCCACATCAAGGGCGTGCCGCTCGTCGACCCCGCGCATCAGCAGCGCACCATTTTCGCCATGCACATGGCGCAGAACGATCTGGCGATAGACCGGAATTCTCATGCCTTGGGCACGTGGATCGTATTTCGTGTCGAATGCGACCGGCCATCGGTTGCCCCGCAGACACACGTTCTCATAAGTTACTCGCTCGACCGGGCCGCCTCGACTGACATCGCTCTTGATGCGCAGGCCAGATGTCGTTCCGTCCAGGGTCAGGTTGCGCACCAGTATGTCGCTGGCACCGGAATTCACTTCGCTGCCGATCGACATTCCGTGCCCCCAGCCGAAATAGTTGTCGGTGATGGAGATATGGCGGGTTGCGCCATTGTCGCCCGCTTTGATGGCCACGTTATCGTCGCCGGTGCGGATGAAGCTGCGGGTGATGGTCACATCCTCGCTGGCGCCGGGGTCGATGCCGTCGGTATTGCGGGCATCAGCCGGCGCATCGATCGTGATGCCCCAGAAGGTGGCACCTTCGACCCTGTTCATCGCGACATGGAAATTGGGCGCATTGCGCAAGGTGACGCGAGACACCGTGATGTCCTGCGCATGATCGATCTGGATCAAACGCGGGGCGTTCTGGTTGCCACCCTCGGCTTGCGCGCGTCGCGCGAGCTGCCACCAGGATTCAGAGCTGCCGACCATGGCTGCACCGCCCTGGCCATCGATGATGCCGTCGCCATAGATGCCGCCGCCGCGCGTCTTGGAGAAACTAATGAACGGCCGGCAACCATCGCCCTTAGCCGCGATGCGACCACACTGCCCGCGGCCCTTGTCGTAAGCAGCCGGTTCGGCGATCGCGAAAAGCGATGCACCGCGTCCAATCCATAAGGTCACGCCTGATTTCATCTCGAGCGGGCCCGACCGGAACTCACCACGACCCAGATAAACCGCAGCACCGGCGGGGCAATTGTCGATGGCATCTTGCAGCCTGACCGTGTCGTTCTTGCCGGATGGCACTGGGCGGTCGCAGACCGCATGGGGTGCAACAGGCTCGGTGACAATCCGGCGATCTTGCGCTTTTGCGGCGGAGCAGAGAACCATGAAGGCGACGGTGGACAACAGGACCCATTCACGAAAACGCTTTGTCATCGACCTCGTCTCTTTGCCTCTTCGCGTGATTGTTTGACCGGGGTTCAGCGCCGGTCGATCGGCCGGCCGCTTGCTCTCACTGGCCCGCGCAAGATGACATTTATAAGACCGCAAAGGAGAGCGTGGTCCTCACCATTGTCAGCAGGGACTGCACGCCCTTGATGCACCGAGGTCGAGTCGAAGCACCATGTCAGGTGTCGCTTCGCGAGCGAGGGTGCCAATAAGAAACCAAGGGAGGCGGCGCAGTGAGCTCGGAGAACTCGGGGATCCCTGGACGGAGTGCGAAGCAAGATCAGGCCGCTCAATGGCTATGCTCATGAAAACCGAATATCCCGGCCTCGGCGCTGCATTTGTCTGTGATTGGTCGGCAACACCTCGAAAAGAGAAAATTTCAGGCAATCACCGTCGCTAGAACCCGAAACACAAGACTGTCTGTTGCGCGTTGTGATCGACATCAGTGAACTGGATGCCGGGTCAAAGAACTATCAATGATTCAGATCAGAGAGAAGTTGCCTTCAGGTGCGAGAAACCGAGAATGCCAACCGCTGAGCGGAGCTGAAACGCACGCTGCCGTGTGGCGGCCGCCCCTGAGGTGTGTACGCTTTGTACAGATGATCTTTTGCACCGTTAGCCGCACTAGCCGAATTTTGGATAGCGCTTTGGCTGCGGTGTGATATTGCGACTACGATGATAGAGCCAATGCAAGTTCGTGATTCCGTGCGGAATAATGCTACGAGCTTAAACCTTCCAATCGAGTCAATTCGTACTGTTGTAGCCATTTCCGAGACAGGCAGTTTGACCAAAGCCGCAAGCAAACTCGGGCTTAGTCAGCCTGCGGTGACAGCTCAAGTAAAACGATTGCAGGGACTGATTGGCGGGCAACTGTTCGTCAAAACGCCCAACGGCACGACCGCCACCAGCCTTGGCGAACTCGTCCTCCGACAGGCCCGTATAATACTCGAGGCCAACGATCAGATGCTCAGGCTCGCCGGTCATGGCAACGCGACCGTACATCGCGTTGGCCTCAGCAATTTCCTTGCTCAAAGACTTTTGGAACGCGCCGCCAGCGATGAGTTTTCGGATCTCTTTATTTGCGCGGATCATTCCAGAACGATCCGCAAGGGCTTGATCGAGGGTTACATAGACGTAGGTTGCATTTTCGCTACAGACGTGGATTCCGATCTTTCAAAAACCGTCATTGAACAACGGGCATTCGCGGCCACCTGGGTTCGCTCGCGCGAATTCGTCCTCCGTCCGGGCACTCCTATTCCGATCGTAACGCTTCCTGACCACGATTGGATGATCGGTCCACTGGACAGGATGGGATCGGCTTACAGCATTGTTCTTCACACCACTGACCATTTGGTGAGATTGTCAGCCGTGCGCGTTGGCCTGGGCTTGACTGCATTGCCTACGTTCTGCGTGCCGGACGATTTGGTTCAATCGGCAGAATACCACTTACCGGCACTGCCCGATCTCAGGGCTGTCATTTGTGCGAGGCCGGGGCTGCGAAAGGAAGTTGCGGCCAAGCTTGTGCAGAGGGTGAAGCGAATATTCGACGACCGATAGTATCAACCTACTATGTCGACTCGGTAACGACCTTGCCGATCGCTGGAGATCCCTGCCCACGGGCCGACCTCAGGTCGGAATCGGACATCGTTCCCGGTACGCGCGGACGAACCGTCGGGTCCATTGCATACTTTGCTTGACAGGTCGGCGGCCGCAGCATGCTCCGAACGTGGTCATGGTGCTCTAGCTATCGCCTGGCAACCGGCGCGGCACATCATGAGCCTCCAAATCGGCCGGATCGTCACGGAGCAAGCGTTGAAATTCCAGTGAGGGAAACGGCTCTGGATCGGAAGCGAGATCCCCTCGATCGATAGAGGTGACCACTTGGCCGTCTGGCGGATCTGCCTGCAATTGCGTGGATTCATCATCCAGCAGTTGCCGGAGTTCCCCTGGAGGGAACTGTTCGGGATCGAAGATGAACTCCTCTGAATGCACCGGGGCTGGGGGCAATTGGCGGGTGACCTGATCCGCCCCTGACGAGATCGGTTCATCGTCCAGCAGTCGTCGAAGCTCCCCAGGAGGAAACTGCTTCGGATCGAAAGTGAACTCCCATGGATCGATGAAGATGGGCGGGTTGGTGATTTGATCGTCGCGACGATCCTGAATCTCCTGATGCAATCGTTGAAGCTCCTCTCGGCTTGCGGACACCGGCGAGTGCGTTGATTCATCAATCAGCAGTCGCCTGAGCTTCGCCGGACGGCCAGTGAAGTCCTCAGGATCGGAGTTCAACTCGCCCGGATCGCGAGAGACCGACAGCGGAGACTGTTGATCTCCAATCACCTGGCGAAGTTCCTGTTGCCGCCGCAAAAGCTCCGGATGGTCCGCCGTGATAAGCGCCTCGTCCGCTTCATCATCCAGCCAGTGTCGAAGCTCCTCTGGAACGACATCTAATGCCGGCGACGCGCTAGCCTCACCCCCAGGCTGTTGAAGTCCGGTTGCCGCTGAAGATTCCTGCCCCGAAGCTCCTGAGGCATTCGCCTCACGATACTCACGAAGTGCACCCAGCGAAGCAGTCATTCTTTTCCAATTTTTCGGGAACGCTTCCTGAACGTAATCGAACAGCGCACTATCACTGGTCCCGGCAAGCGTCATGTCCCGGGTCCCGAGGCTGTTCGACAACTTTCGAAGAATCGTATCATGGTGTTGGACAGTGGTCGAAGCCCAATGCTTGCTCTTGATGCCATCCGCTATGATGCTTTCAATGAGCGGCCTGTCAGCCTCGGTCGAAGCAGTAGGTATGCGCCCAGTAACAATCGAACCATCTGGGGCGTCCGGGGCACGTCTGCTCGCAGATGAACCGCCACGATGTTCTTGAAGGGCCCGCAACGCAATACCCACATGCTTGTTCGTCTTGAAGACCGAACCGGAGAGCTCGTTCAAGACAAGATCGTCACTCCCTTTGAGCGACTGGCCGCGCTCCCCGAGATAATTCGCGGCCTTGTAGAGCATTTGGGTATATTTCTCGGCCGTCTCCGATGACAGGTTCCGGCGTTTGGCAGTGCCCTTGACCACCGTGTAAATGTAGTCGCGATCCTCGATAGACACATTGGGAGGAGGTTTACGGCCGGGCCGCCGATCGAGCATCGCCGTCACGGCCGATCCCGCCGCTTGCAATTGCCGTTCAAAGTCCTCTTGTTCCGGCCGCAGATCTCCCGAGACGTCTTGCTGTACCGGCGAAGACGCTGCCACGCTGGATAGGTCATGATCGTGCGAGTCCACGCTTGCCTCACGTTCACAGTCACTTGAGCTCGCGTCTAATCGGACAAGCTTTCGAGAACCTGACGAAGCGGAGGTTTGGGCCAAGTGGCATTCGTCGCCCGCTCTATCGTTGGTCGCCGCAAGCCTTTCAATGGCCGCGATCAGGACGCGGGCAATGGCGACCAAACTCGCCAGCCCGCTGCCGGAGATCGTTGCGAGTGGTACGTTTTTTTCAGGCGTTTCAGCACCGCGGCATTCCGAGCCGATTTTCCCAGCCTGCAACCCGGTCGTCCGCTTGGAAATGGATCCCTTGCCTGGCAGGGGCGCGGTGAGGTCTTCCTCGGCAGCCCCCTACCCGACGTCGGCATCCGCTTGCACGGGCTGGGTGTCCTCTATCGCACAGTGGACAGGCTGCTGGCTTTACGTGACCTTCGTGTCTCGATTTGTCAGATGGCGGGCTTCCGGCCCAAGTGCTGCGCGACATGTTGCGCTTTCCACCGGAGTGCAGGAAAGGCTTCGATGCGTTTTTTCACATCGTCGTTTACAGGAAGCGTATCGACTTCGATGCTTCCGCGGTCGTAGAGCGCATCGAGGAAGGCCAGCTCTCTGTCATTGTGCCTGAAGAGCGGCGCCAGCCTTTCTTGACATTCCGCTAAGATCCGGTCGCACCATTTCTTCGCGCCGCCCTCCGCATCGAACATGCCGTTCTTCACCACGGACAGCAGCTTGTTGTTCAGGTCGTTGAGATCGTATTTGTAGTCCTTCAGCGACACCGTGCGCCAATCCAGATCTCTGGAGGCGGCGCCGATCGCAAGCGCTCCGACCTTAACTTGCGCCCAATCGATCTTATCGCTCTGCAGTAGCCTCCAGGCGTCGTACAGATCGCGCGATGCCCTCCGGGCCACCAGGGCGACGATCTTCCCGGCGGCGATTTCGTGGAGGTCGACCACGCCGACATTCTTCGCTTCGTAGTCGCCAAGCTTTGCGGAATCCATTCTGTCCCAGCCGAAGAACGGCGTCCGGAAGAGATAATTCACGTCCACTTCCAGCGTGCCTGGCCGGTGATAGGCCGAGACGTACCTGAAGCGCCATTTGCCGCCGGCGTGTTCACCGGAAGGATCACGGCCGATTTCGTAACCCTTGCTCTGCAGGAGCGCGGGAAGGCGCGTGTTGATGATCTTGGAATCCCGCAGCATGACTTCTCTGTCCGCGTCGCCGACGTAGTTCAAATCGATGTCGACGGAAAACCGGTCGAGTGCGAGATAGAACAGGTTGAGCGCGGTGCCCCCTTTGAGTGCAAGTAGCTTCCCGAGCTCGCGGTCGTTCGCGATCTGGTGGAGCACGTCAATCAACCGGATGACGCGCTCGACCGAGGCCGGTTGGAACGAGACCTCGGTGGCAATCTTTTCGAGGCGTTCGATCGAGATCACGGCATCATCTCCGGTGACATCCCTTCGAAGGACGGGTTGAGGAAATCCGAAGGGAGGACGACGTTCCAGCCTTCCATCGCATGGCCTTGGGCGTCGCTTCCCAGCGCGGGCCGTGGTGCCGGCGGGGCCGCACGCTTCAGTTCGTCTAGTACCTGCTCGTCGACGAAAAGATCGTCTTTCCGACTCTCAAGCCAGGCACCGCAGACGCCGACGAGCGTCTGGTTGTCGCGAGCGAGCGCGAACTTCGCGAATTTGCCAGCGTCGATCGCCTTGACGCTGTGGAGCGCGTTTGCGAGTTCCTCGACGCCGCCGGTCAGGTCGGGGCGATCAATGCAGTCGACGAGCGTTCGCTCGACGCCGGTCGCGATGACGTCGAGACCGCGGCGATCCATCTTAATCGTGCCAGACATTTCCTCGGAACGACGGCGCAGCGAGGCGGGTTGCGCGACGAACCTAACGGGACCAACCAGCGTTTTTATCTCGCCCGGGCGACCTCCGCTGAGGAGTTGGGTCTGAGAGCTTTCCGAATAGGCGAGGCCGTGCAATTCGAGTGCGGTGTGGTACGCGACGACACCATCGGCGCGTATGCGCGATGCGACCAGAATCCGGTCGGGATGGAAGTTTGCTGGATTCAGGTGCGGCGGGACGAAAGCATACACACCGGGCGCGACGTGGCGTATTCGTCCGGAGGCGGCGTGGTACTTAAGCAAGGAGTCGGACGACGAGAGCGGTTGGCCAGGAGATACGGTTTCGCGGAACTCGGTCCGGGTGAAAACCGGATGTGAGGATAGAAATCTGTCAACCTTCCCTTTCGGTCCGACCATCGGTGCGCTCCTTAGGGTATATTATACCCTAAACCTTACATCATGCAAGGAACTCCGAATTTAAATACGCTATCTGGGGTATATAATACCCTAAATTCTACAACGAATACGAGCGCCGAACCGGACCTCCCAGCCGAAGGCGAACCTGGCCGGCGCTGTTCCCGATCCGCACGAGGTCCGGATGGTCAGTGTCGTCATGCTCCCCCAAACTCGCCAGCCCGCTGCCGGAGAGATCGTTGCGAGTGGTACGTTCTTTCAGGCGTTCCAGCACACGGCATCCAGAGGCGATTTTCACAGCCTGCAAGGACGGCGTTCGGTGATTGTGGCGCCGAACGAGCACCGCGTGTCGCGCATACATCAGCGATATGAACCGCAGCCCAGCCGCTCGGCGAGGCCACCACCGCTGCCCCATGCCCGCGGTTGTGGACGGCTCGGGCTGTTTAAGGCCCGACCCGCCGACAGGGCCGATCGACATCAAGCGCCACGCCCGACTGGCCGGTGCTGCGCTCAAACTGCGGGAGCGCAGCGTGCTTGGACTGGAACGGGGCAGGCTGGCGCCTTGGAAGCCTTGGTCGTCATGTGCCCAAAAGATCCGCCCCGGGGTAGGGCGTCATCCTCACTGCAACGGCGGCGACGCAAACGGCGCCGGCGACGAAAACCATCGTTCATCCCATATCCGTAGTGGAAGCCACAGGCCTGCTTTGCGCTGTTGCTAACTGCAAAACCGACAATGTCGACACCACTCCGCCAGGGACTGGACTAAGTGCAGGGATCAAGACCATGTGCGTCGGGAAGCCTACAAGATCAACACAAAGACGTTGCGAACTGTTGAGTATTAGCTGGCACGAAGCATGCAGACCCTTGACCTGCCTGGGGGCCCTCCCTCCTTCAGGCATGGCTACCATCGCAAGCTGAGGCCGTGGCTGGCCACTGAGGTTAGCGGCGCGTGACATGAGGCAAGACGGCGTCTGCTCGGCCGATACCGACGGGCACGTTGTCACGTCGCCGCTAACTTTCCGCGCTGCGAGCAGCGTATTTGTGGTTCGCTTCGGGATTGACGCGTCGCGAGCGAACAGATGGATCCGGGTAGCAGGTGAAAAATGGCTAGAAGACGCGCGCAGTGGTTCCGTCTTGGCCTCTTGCTGGCCTGCTGCGCCGGCGTGGCCGTTACAACGAGCAGTGTACGCGCCAACGATAGCGCTCTCGTGCATAAGGTCAAATCAACCTGGCGATCGCAAGACGGCGAGACCGTTGAACAGATTATCTGCAGGGTCTCGCAAGTGGCGCACTTGGCTCCCCGAACGTGGGGCGTTGCTGGGAGAGCCGGCCGAAACGAATATGTTTTCTTTTCGTGGACCAGACACGGCGACAACAGATCGAACGAAACGTATGTCATCACGTGGAAGTTTTCGCCTGATGGGACGCCCGAGATCGCCTCGACATATGCAAAGCCGATGGAGCTGGGCTGGCGCGCCTTCGCGCTCTCACTGATCGCAGCTGAGGTCACGGACGGTGAAAAGGACGTGAATCGTCGCTTTCTGCATGATCCGGTCAATTTCAACTTCGTGACGACCCGACAAGGCAAATTGGGCGATCTGCTCGGCCGCGGCCGTTGCACGATCGTTGGACCCGTCGGCGTGGATTACCTGCCGAAGATGGACGACGCGAATCAGACCACGAAAGGCGATCTGTGGCGCGTACTGCTTTTGGTGAACTGCAATATTCCCGGGCCGGATTACTTCACTCGCAAAGGCGTCATCACCTTCGAAAAGCGCGAGCGACAGGATTGGGAGCCGCAATCCCTTTTTGCCAGGCGGATCGCGACATTTCCCCCAGGCTTCTGGTTTGATCATATAGAGCAGAATGAGCGGGACGCTCTGGAGAGCGCGCGATAGGTCTTGAAAAATGAACGTAGAGAACAACTTCGCGGCGCGGCTCCTTGACGCCGGACGTCTTGCGGCAATCGCACGTACATGCGGCCTGGAGGCCGATGTTTCGTACTACGTCGATGAGGCGCTCAAGGAGCTTTGGCGCACCAGGCCGCCCGAGGAAGCAAAAGCGATCGCAGAGCGCTGGGTCCTGTGGGACGCAAAAGGGAGACCGTGGCCGCGCATGCCCCCGCTGGAAAACGTCATTCGGCTTCATCGGGCAGGCTCGACAGAGACATCAGTCGTCAACCGGCCGACGACGCCTTTGCAGGCAATCCGCGACTGGTTCGAAAAACAGGATGAACAGGTTCGATACGAAATCGCCGGCATGGCGGCACTCTTGATCTTTGAAGGCAGCAATCTTCTCGACCTCAGCAGCCGAGAGTGGTGTGACTGTTTGCGGAAGTGGCTAAACGAGGCGGGACTGCCAAACAATGCCGTTATCGGCCGTACTTTGACGTTCCGCACCTGCTTTGAGTATTTCGGCGAGAGCAGGTTCACTGAAGCAGGGTGGACGCGGTCCGAAGAGGCCGCTTGCAAAATTCTTGAGGATGCGAAGCTCGACCCGAACTCCGAAACCGCGCATCTCGCATCAATTGCCCGGAAAGTGCTGGATACCTCACCCTCGTGGAAAGGCAGTTGGATCGAAGCGGGAAGGTCCTGGAGAAAACTGACCGAAACAAGCCTCACACCCCGGGCTCTCAGAGTTTGGAGCGCCTCGCAGATGGAAAAGAGGAATCTTGAGCCCTGATCGAAAACCGCGGCGGCTCCGCGGCTATCGGTGCAGATTGTTTCTATCGCGCACCTGTGTGCCTCCGATCACGTCGCAGCGATGTCGATAGCCGAGGCTGTGCAACTCTTCTCTTTTCCCGGCCCGCACCGGCGCGTCCGTCCGGGCCTGGTTGCACCGTCCTCGGTCTGGCGACGCAAGCGCGTGGCGCTCGTCGGCTTCGCTACCGCAAAAGGTGCGCCCCGCCTCCTCGGTCGCAAGGGCCGCGACGAGCTCTGCAGCCTCGATAGCGACACGCCCGGCAGCATCGAACGCGGCGATATTCTCTGCAGTTTCGACATCATCCGCCCCAGTACCCAATTTGGGGTGCATAGTACCCAAAATGGGATCGATATGACGAAAGAGCTAAGCTTGGCGAGTGCGCTTTTTTCCAACGTACAGCAACGCGTGCTGGGGCTCATCTTTGGCAATCCTGAACGCAGCTTCTATACCTCGGAAATCTTGCGAAGCGTTCATTCGGGTAGAGTCATCCTCGCGACGTAGTTCTCGTCGATCGCGATGGTGATCAGCGCCAGTGCACCGGCCAATCAATTAAAACTAAGCATTATTTCTTGCTGATCCGGGATGAACGACCAGTCGTTCGGATGATTGCCCTACTTGGCGCGACCGATTTTCTTCGCAGCCGTAGCCAACAAATTTGCCTTCTCTCCGAATCTGTTCGAAATTTCTCGAAGTTCCCGGCTGGGTACACCATAACTTTCGATACGTATCCAAGAAGGCCCACCAGTGACTTCAAAACTCAGAGGCGGAGCGGCGAGCAGATTCAATCCACCGTTGCCGAAGTGATCCACTTGATACGTGTGCAGGCGGCTGCGGCCGATATCCTTTAACTGGATAACGACGACAACGGCCTCGAGATTGCGCCTCGCCCGTTACGGGTCACTCACTTCGGGCGGTGATCGCAAAAAGCATTACATGTCACGGCGCCGGCGCAGCGGTCGCTCCGTATTGTTTTGCGATTGCCTCGCAGCGTGCCGAAATGCCGTCCAGCATCGCATCAAGCACCGGTTCCTTCAATCCGCCGCTCCGCGCTTCCTTCACGACGCTGCTCAGCGCGTCCGGTATCTTTCCGGCGAGCGCGACCAACCGCGCGATCATCTCGTCGGGATCCATCTGCATAAGCTTGGCCTGGCGCTCCCAATGCCGCGGCTGGATTTCGGAAAACTTGTAGTAGCCACCGATCTTCATCGCCATCCGCAGCCTGCGCCGCTCATGTTCGTCGTCGTCATAGGGTACGAAGCTCAGGACGTCGTACAGCGGCGCGAGATACATCCTCCGTCCCGGAAGATGGACGACCGAAAAGTTCTTCGCGTGCGCGTCGGTGCCGAGCACGAGGAAGTTGAACGCGACCATCTCGGCGAACTTCGCCTTGTCCGCCTCAGGGTCGGTGGCATAACGCAGCACTTCGTTGGAGATCTGCTCGATCGAGGGACCGCCTTCGCTTTGATACTTTGTGGCGGGATGCACCCCCAGCGCCTGGCACATGTCCTCCTGATGAAAGCGTCGGACGACTCCGTCGGTCCCGATCTCGCGGTCGTATCTGGTGACGACGATCGCGATCTCTTCACCGAACTTTCCGACCTTCACTTCGGCTGACGTGATTCCTACGCGGCTCGCCAGACGCAGGCATGCGTATTCGTTCTCGATCGTGCCCCGGAGATGAGGCATGGGCGGCTTGAGGATGTGCGTGGTCGCGCGGCGACCGCTTGGTACGCCCCATCTCTTTCCGTCGAACAGCAAGGCCATTTTTGGCTGCGCGCCGGCGAGACTGAAATGCCCCCGGTCGCTGTCGCGACGCCCCGTCCACGTCCTCTCCTCGCGCAGGCGCTTGAGGCGACTTCCGACCTCCGCGTCGTCGATCCACTGGACCTCACCGGGCGAGCCGGCACTGGCGGCCATCCATTCGTCGGTAACAATCTGGATCGCGCCCGCGCAGTCCTCTCCGACCTTCGACAACAGAGCGAACGCACTGTTCGGCGATACGCCGTAGATCTGCCCCCACTTCTGCAAAGTCTGGTCATTGTCCGGAAGCAGATTCCAGAGATAGTTGGCCACCTTGGCGCCTGACTGCTTCCTCGCGGCGAGAGGCAGAGACATAGAGAGCGGAATCTGGATCCTGTCCGCCGCGAGCCAGCGGTCGGCATACTGGAGGCCGAGTACGCCACTATTCATCTGCTCGAGGCGGCCAATCGGGACGCCGCCCATCAAGACATTCAGGAATTTGCTCATCGGGCTGGACCTTTAAGGAAGCTTGGCTCGTCGAGCGCAAGGTCACCACTGTCCAAGGGCTCATCTCGAAGGGACTTTGGAAAGTTTTCGATGCTCAGATTCAGCCCCAGAATGGCCATCGCCTTGAGCACTGTTCCGAGGCTTGGATTCTCTAGGCGGCCCGTCTCGAACTGGGAGATCCATTCCTGGTTGGTTCCGAGCTTGGTGGCGAGCTGCTTCTGGGTCAGGTTCCGCTCCTGACGGGCCTGTCTCATGGCCAGTCCGAAATCATTGATGGTTTTCAAAATCATGGGATGCCTCTTATGAGTTTTAGCCAATATATACGAGATATGAGCTATACACAATATTGCGTAAGTATTAGTTTTATCTCATAACTCCAAAATATGCCTTAAAACTAATACTGAAAACGTTTCTTACCGGCATATTGAAAAAGCTGGAGGACCGGCCGGCAGGAGATGTTTGGGTTGTGACTTCAGCCGTATTCCCCAGCCGCCGAACAAACGCTTCGCACCGAAGACCTTGCCGGAAATACATCCTCGATCCTAAGCGCGACGACCGGCCGTGACACATTGCGGAATAGGCGATCGCAGCCGCGGCCGGCCAAGTGCCGTACCGATATGCCGATGTCGCGGGAGGCAAGATATTCTACCGTAAGGCCAAGCGCGTTCAGGCCGGCGCACGCTGGCCTCCCCCTGCAGCGTCGATGCGGTAGCGGCCGGTCGAGGTCTGGTAGTACTGCGCGCGGATGGCCGCCATGGCCTCGATCAACGGTCCCCACGGCGCGGGAAAGCGTTCTTCCGCCATCACCCGGTGCAGCATGCGCGTATGGCCGGCCAGCTCGTCGTTGAGGAACTCCATCACAGGCATAGCCGGATAGCGCTGCAGCAGCAGGATCGCCGCGTTGTCGGCCTCGCCGCCCGACCTGTCCTTGTCGTGTCCATGCAGATCGTTCTGCAGGCGCCCTATCGCGGAGATGAGCCGCAGGACTTCGCGAAACGCCGGACGCGCGCGCAAGGTCGCCATATCCAACCCCCACAGCAGCGACAGGCAACAGAACACGTTCGCGTAGGCGATCGAATCGATGCCGTTATGCAGATACTCAGCGTAGGACCAGCGTTCCGCCCCTGCCGCCTGCGCGTGTCCGGCGCGCAGCGCCGCGCAGTAGCGGCGGGTATCGTCGAGAAGCTGAGCATAGTCGCGAGGATCGTAGGCGAGCGCGGCCAGCGAGGCGCGCAGCACGGCGCAGCCCTCGAATCCGGGGAGCGCGCACGGCACGCCCTGCCCCAGCGCCTGCTCTACCGCGGTGAGCTGCTGGGGCGATATCAGGCCAAGGTCGTTGCAATCGTCGAGCCAGAACAGCAGCGCCAGTTCGCGATAGAACGCCACGATCAGCGTTTCGTCCTGCGGATCGCGGCCGGTGCGGGCGCTGGTGTCGCGCAGGCTCGCCTGGATGCGCAGCAGGATATACTGGCCACCTCTGACCGCTTCAACGGCATGCTCGTCGGCGAAGGCGGTCAGGGAACGCCCCCACTCCAGCACCTGCTGCAGCGCGTGGTCGGTCTTCATCATGGCGCCGCTCCTGCTTCCTCGGCCGGTACACGCTGCCCCAAACGAAGCGCCAGCAACAAGCCGGCGAGTTCGGCCACGCGCACGACCCGGGTGGGGCAATACAGTTCCTTGCCGATCCAAAGCGGCGTCTGCGGCAATGCATGCGCCGTATAGCGGGCGAGCATCCACTCCAGCGCGCGCGCCACCGCCTGCGCGATGCGGCGGCGCCCTGTGGGCTCTTCGCTCCCGTCGATCACGGACAACGCGAACAACGCGTAGGCGGTTTCCTCGAATGTGGAGGCGCGACCGGCGCCCCAGCCGCCGTCGTGACTCTGCGCCTGCAGCAGCGCCGTCAGCGCGCGCTCGTCCCGCCACCGGGACTTGCCTTGCGCCAGCGCGGCGACTGCATGTGCGGTGGGATACAGCCACGAAACGTGCCATTTTTCGTTGTCCCACAGACCGTGCCGGTTGCGATTGGCTTCGACGTAGGCGCTGGTGCCGACGGCGGGCTTTCCCGACAGTCGCAACGCGTGCAGGGCATGGATGTTGGTCGACACGGAGGTATTGCGCTCGCCGGGGAAGGTGACGAACAGCTCGCTGGTTTCGAAATGGCGCAACGGATCGACGGCTGGGTCGCGGCCTGCAAGGCGCAGGACGCACAACGCAACGGCGGTGTCGTCCGCATCGGCCGCGAAGTGCAGGGCCGGGCCCAGACCGCGCGCCCCCAGGCGGGCGTCGAGCTGCGCGACGATGATGCGCACCGCCTCGGCGAGCGCCGGATGCGCGAACAACCCGGCCAGATGCAGGGTATACAGCGACCAGCATGGCTCGAAAATATTGATCGGCCAGACGTTGGGAACGACACCTTCGATGCCGCTGCGCGTCGCCCGCGATGCCGCCTGCAGATACGCGTCGGCGCGCCCGAGTTGCAGCGCGCTCCCGGGTGTCGCGGCGTGAGCACGCCACGCGGCGGTGGCCGCCGGACTGATGCCGATGCTGCCGTCCTCATCCGGGCATGCGGTGATCGCCGACGTTCCCCAGGCTTCCCAGGAGTGCAGCAACGGATGGCCGCTCGGCAACCTCGCCATCGCGCCGAGCTTGTCCAGGCGCGCTTGCCGCAACGGCAACAGCGCCGGGTGGCGGGGAAACGCCACGCTGCCCGGCAGGGATGCGGCCTCGTTGCATAACTGCGGCAGGATCAGCTCCGCGCCGATCGGCGCATCTTCCGGCACCGCATGCGCGTAAGGATCGGACTGGCGCTGAAGGAAGCGGGTTGCGGCCTTGACTGCGTCGGCAGCGCCGGGAAGGTGATCCGCGCGCTGCAATGCCAGCAACGCCGCCCAGGTGGGCGCATGGCGGAATAGCGGAAAGTCCACGCTTCCCCATCCGCCATCGCCCTGTTGCTGAGCGATGAGCCACGCGTATGCGTGCTGCCGACAGGAGACGTTGCCCTGGAACTGCAGAGCTCGCGCCGTGTCGTAGACGGACGGGCCAATGCTGCCGCCATCGCTCATCTCGCCCAGCAGGTGGCGCAATTCGGAAACGATCTGTTCGGACAGCGCGTTCACGCAGGATGTTCCTTCTGCAGACGGTCGACGAGAGCCGGAATCGGGCAGATGCGGCGCCGTCGCCGCAGGTCCGCCGCCAAACTTGCGCATCGCCCCGTGGGCGCGGCACTGGGCGAACAACAGCGATCCCGGACGTGGGACACGGTGCAGCATGCACCGCTGCCGCCGGCCGATCGCAGCGGCAAAGGCGCTGCTGCATGCGAGCGGCGCTTATGCGCATGGCGCATGCTTGAACAGATACGCGTCAGCCCGCTGCAGCATCTGCGCCAGCCGTTCCGAACGCGGTCCCAGTGGGGCGATGGCCTCCCCGGCATCGCGCAACAGATCCGGTACGAACTGGCGCGCTGCCTCCAACCCCATGATCGAGGCGCAGGTCGGCTTCTGCGCCGCCGCATCCTTGCCAGGGGTCTTGCCCAGCGTCGCGACATCCGCTGTCGCGTCGAGAATGTCGTCGATCACCTGCAAGGCCAGCCCGAAACAGGCGCTGTAGCGATCGAGCGCATGGTACAGCGCAGCGTGCGCGGCATCCTCCGCTACGACGCAGAGCGCGCCCATGCGAATCGAGGCGCGCACCAGCGCTCCGCTCTTCATCCGGTGCATCGCCAGGATCGTGTCCAGCTCGACATGCTTTCCAACCAGCGACAGATCAATGGCCTGGCCCCCTGCGGCCCCCTCGGCGGACACGGCCTGCGCCAGTTCGCGCACGAGCGCGATGCGCTTGTCGGGCGGCGCATCCAGACTCGCCAGGGTCAGGAAGGCGTGCGCCTGCAGCGCATCACCGACCAGGATTGCAGTGGCTTCGCCGTACTTGACGTGCACGGTCGGAAGGCCGCGGCGAAGCACGTCATCGTCCATCGCGGGCAGGTCATCGTGGACCAGGGTACAGGCGTGCATCATCTCGATGGCGGCACCGACGTCGTCCAGCGCGCGCGCCGGCGTGTCGGCCAGTGCGCCGGCAGCCAGACAGAGCAAGGCGCGGATGCGCTTGCCGCCTTGCAAGGTGGCGTAGCGCATCGCCGCCATCAGCTCGGTCTCACCGTCGTTGTCGGCGCAGAGAAGACGGGCCAGCACCTGTTCGACCCGCTTTGCGCCGTCCTGCATCCAGATCTCCGGCAGCAGTTTGCCGGATGAACCGGGCGCCTGCGCCTCCAACGCGCCGAGGGCGGAAACGCGAGCTCCGCGATCCTGTAGCGTGGAATCGGTCTGCTTGTTGTTCATGTCCTCGTACCTGACAGGAGAGGGCCACGCGCGAGCCGCGGCGGTATTGCCGGCATCGCACCGCGCGCGCGCTGGTTCAACAATGCCGCGCCTCGCTGGCGCTGCTCCCGGGTCAATGCCAGCTCATGAGAATGCGATGCGGCTAGTCATGGACGGATGCGCGGTCGGGTAATAGCGCCGGCCTTTTTCGGCGTCGCTCAGCAACCGCGGCCGCACTCCGGCCTTGTGCATGGTCAGCGCCAAGGCAATGGAGAACTGCACCAGTTCCAGCCATGCCAAATGGTAGCCCATGCAGACGTGTGGGCCGGTACCGAACTGCAGCATGTCTATCGGCCGGATCGGCTCGGAGCGTTGCAGCCACCGCGCCAGGCGGAACTGATCAGGCGCATCGTGCAGCAGCGCGGAGGTCGAGAAATACAGCAGCGGGATGCATAGATCGGTGCCCGCGGGAATGCGCCGTTGACCGAGTCGCAATTCACGCAGTGCGCGACGCACCAGGAGCGGCGTCGGCGGATGCAGGCGCAGCGTCTCGCGGAACAGCGCCTCGGCGACCGGACACTGGGCCAGGTCCGCGTGCCGGGTCGGTACCGCGCCCACACGTTGCGCCTCCTCGACCAGGGCGTCCCACAGGAGAGGCTGCCGCGCCAGCTCGATCACCATCCAGGCCATCGTCGAGGCGGTGGTGTCGTGACCACCAAGCAGCAGCAAGCGGATATTGGCGACCAGGACGTCATCGGAGAGCGCATCGTCGCTGCGATCGAAGGCGCTCACCATGTCGTTGATCAACCCGGTGCGCGCGGCATGTTCGCGCGCGGTGCGGACGAACTCGCGCAACCGCGCGTCGATCCAGTCGCGGGCGGCGCGGCCGCGCCGCAGGGGCAGTCCGGGCAGGTCGACCGGGGGCGCTATGATCAATTGCAGCAGTTGCTGGTACTTGCGATGCCATCCCGGCAGCTCCTGCGTGGGGATCCCCACAAGGCTGAAGATGAGCTTGAGCATCAGGTCGCCGGTTTCGCGCAGGATGGCTACCTCGCCGCGGTCGCGCCACGCCTGCACCCGCGCCTCGATGATGGGCGCTAACAGGTCGCCGATGCTGGCCTCGGTCAGCCCCGTTGGCAGGAACGCCGCCTGGATCGCATCGCGCGCCTTTCGGTGCGTGCCGCCGTCCTGCGTGACCAACGTTCCGCGGAACAATTCGGGCGCGATCTCTTCAATCAGCGCCGAGGTCACGTCCTTGTGCCGAAGCAGTGCGAACGCATCCGGATCCAACCAGGTCATCAGCTGTCCGACAGGGCCGAAATCCAACCAGAAGTGGCTGCCCAGCGTCCGTTCCGCGTGCCGCAGCAGGCGCGGCAGGCTGCAGACGACGGCGGGAAGATGCCCGACCATGGGGAAAGCGCCGGGCAAGATGGGGATGTCGTTCCGCAGCCGGTGCCGACGATTTAGCGGGTTGAGCAGCATGTTCATCAACCGCGCGGTGCCGCGGCCGCTTCGGTGGTCTCACCGGCAGGCCGCGCGGCGCGGCTGTTGCCACCGTCGGCGTAAGTCGGCACATGTGCCAGCATGCCGCCGTCGATGCACACGACCTGGCCGGTGATGAACGCAGCATCGTCGGAGAGCAGGAACGTCACCAACGCGGCCACGTCCTCGGGGCGTCCGACGCGCGGCAGGAGCTGGTGCCGGCGCAGATGCCGTTGCATGCAATCGTCCAGCTTGGCATGGAGACGCTCGGTCATGATGAGACCCGGCGCAACCGCGTTGCAGCGGATCTGCGCATGACCGTACTGGGTGGCAAGCGAGGCCGACAGCATGTTCATCGCCGCTTTTGACGCGGCGTAGGCTGTCAGCGCGGTGTCACCGCTGAGCCCTTGACACGACGACATGTTGATGATCGCGCCACCGCCACGGGCAATCATCCGCGGGATGGCCTGCCGGCAGCAGAGCAGCGTGCCGCGCAGATTGGTCGCCATGGTCTGGTCCCAGACCGCCAGGTCCAGGTCGAGGATCGCGCGGTCGCGCGGGGTCAGATCCATGGCGCTCGCGTTGTTCACCAGCAGGTCGACCCCACCGAAGCGCCGCTCCGTCGTCGCGAACAGCGCTGCCACCGCCTGCGGATCGGCAATGTCCATGGCAAAGGCCAGCGCGTGGCCCGCTTCGGTCGCGATCTTCGCGGTGCAGGCGATGGCCGCCGAGCCATCAATGTCGGCCACCACCACGCTGCCGCCCTCGCGCGCGATAGCGATGGCACATGCCTTGCCGATACCGGCGCCGGCGCCGGTCACCACCGCCACCTTGCCTTCAAACCGTCCCATCGTCTCTTCCTGGATTGCATTGATCTTTGCCGGCATGCCGCTCGGCCTCGGCCGGAGAAGGCGCCGGGTCGGCGTTAGCGCGCTCGTCGTCACCAGCGTCGCGTTCGATGACCCGAATGGCGGCGACCGGGCACTGGCTAGCCGCGAGCCGCACGGCGGCGTGCAGCGCCTGCGGGACCGTCGTCACGCACACTTCGGCCACGCCGTCCGGTTCGCGCTGGCGAAAGGTGCCCGGCAGCGTCAGTGCGCACTGCCCGGTGGTTCCGCACAGATCCTGGTCGACCACGACGCGCATCTCAGTCCGCCTGCGCATGGAGCCGCACCGGCAGCGCACGGAACGTCCTAAGAAACGCAGAGGGCTCCCGGGTCGGCCGCCCGGCCAATGCCAGCGTGGGGAAGCGCGCCAGGATCCGCGGCAGGCTCTCGGCCAACTGCACCCGGGCCAGTTGCGCACCGAGACAGAAGTGAATGCCGTGACCGAAGCTCAGCATGATCTTCCCGTCGGTCGATATGCCAGGACTGGTGCCGTAGAACCGCGCCGGGTCGAAGCGGTCGGGATCGGGGAAGGCGTCGGGGTCGCGATTGCCGGCCGCGATCAGCACGCGCACGTCCGCGTTCTTCGGGAGCACCACGCCGCGCAATTCGATTTCGCGCTGGGCGATACGCGGAATGGAGCTGAACATGGCGGGTGCGTCCAAGCGAAGGACTTCCTCGACGAAGGCCTTCACCGCCGCGGCGTCTTTCTGCAGCCAGTGCCGCTGTTCGGGATATGCCAGCATCGCCAGGACCGCATGGTCGATGGTCGCAGCCGTGGTGGCGAAGCCACCCAGCAGCATGCCCCACAGCATGCTGATCAACTCCGCATCCGACAACGTGTCGGCATCGTCGTCGTGTGCGCCGACCAGCATCGACACGATGTCGTGGCGGGGATCGGTGCGCTTGCGCTGAATGAGGTCATCAAAGTAGGCCTGCACCCTGGCGCTGGCCGCGTCCGCCGCGGCGAGCTGGGGATCGCTGGCGTGCGGGCTCAGGCCTTCCAGAATGGCGCCGATGCCGGCGGCGAGGGCGAACATGTCGTCCTGGGGCATGCCGAACAGTTCGGCGAAGACCAGCATGGGCAAGGCCAGCGCGAATTCTCGATGCAGGTCCACCGCCTCCCCGCGCTCCAGCGCGCCCGCCATGCCGTCAAGGCGCGCAGCGACGATGCGCGCGATGCTCGGCCGCAGCTTGTCGATCTGGCCCATCGTGAAGTCGCGCGAGATCAGCCTGCGCAGACGCGTATGCGTAGGTGGGTCCTGCATCGCCAGCGTGGACGCCAGCAGATTGAGCGACAGGCTGGTCGCCGCACGCGGGAAATAGCGCGCCAGTTCGCCCGGCGCAGGTCCCCGAAACGCATCGCCCGTGGCCTCGAGCGCCCAGCAGATGTCGGCATGGCAACTCAACAGAAAGAGGCCCGACGCCGCGCGATGCACCGGATCGTGTTCGCGCAACCACCGCATGAACGGATACGGGTCGTGGATGCACGCTGGCGAGGCCAGTTCGGCGAAGGCGTCGCGGCATGCTGCCGTGGTTTCTTGCACGTCCATCTTGATTACCTTTTGGCTGGCTGATCCGACCGGCGCGTGCCAGGCGCGCCGTCAAATTGCGAAACAAGATCGCGATCCCCGGCGACCTCGCTGCATCACCAGAGCACCGGCAACGCCTCGAACCCGCCAGTGATGATCTCCTTGCGCAACTTCAGTTCTTCGGGCGCCACGGCCAGGCGCAGGCCGGGAAAACGCTGGAAGATCGAACCGAACACCACCTTCAGTTCAAGCCTGGCCAGCGCCGCGCCGATGCAGACGTGCGGCCCGCAGGAGAACGCGAGGTGCGGCTGCTCGTCGCGTCCGATGTCGAAGTTTTCCGGGTCGTCGAAATGGCGCGGATCGAACGACGTCGACGGCAGGCCGACCAGCACCTTGCTCTCCGCGGGAATATGCACGCCCGCGATGGTCACGTCGGTCCTCGGATAGCGCATGATGCCGTCCCAGCCTGCGCCCGGCGGGTACATGCGCAGGATTTCCTCCACTGCCTTGTCCACCAGGAATGGATCGCCGACTAGGCGCTCGCGCTGTTGCGGATGGCGGAACATGGCCAGCAGGCCGAATTCGATCTGCGCTGCGGTGCTCTCGTGTCCCGCCACCAGCATGCCGGCCGCCAAGCCTAACGCCTCTTCCTCGCTCGCCTTGCCTTCTTCGACTGCCGCGAGCAGATCCGTCAGCAGGTTGTCGCCTGGATTCTGGCGCTTGTCCCGCATCTTGCCGCGAATGTAGGCGCGCAGTTCTTCCCAGGCCAGGCGCGACGCGCTGCGCGGGCCGCTTTCATGCTGGTGCGTCATCACCTCGTCGGACAGGTTGGCGAAAAAGGCGTGATCCTCGTAGGGCACGCCCATCAGCGCGCTGATGACCATGGCCGGAAGTGGAAAGGAAAGGTGGCGCCGCAGGTCGGCGGGCTGGGGCTGGACCGCGAGCGTTTCGAACAAGTGCGCGGCGAACGCCTCGACCCGTTGTGCGAGCAGCGTCAGTCTCCGGTTGCTGAAGGCCGGCGCCACGATCCTGCGTAACCGGGCATGCTCGTCGCCCTCGTGCGAGACCAGCCACCCCGGCGAACCGAGCATCACCGAATCCGGGGTGAATGCCGCCGGCGGCATTCCCGCGGGCCGGAACGCCGCGTCGGCCAGCACCGCCCTCGCCTCGTCGTAGCCTGTCACCCACCAGCCTTCGTGCCCGGAGGGGAAGCGCACGCGGTGGATCGGACCGTTGGCGCGTAGCGCCAACATCTCGCGCGATGGCTCAATATGATCGACACGCCACATCGGCAGCGTCGGCAAATGTTGTTCGGACATGGTGGCACTTCATTCTCTAAGCGATGGAAGGCGGAAGGTGACCGACACGCGCTGCGGGCAGCGGATGACGTAAGACGTCATGTAGACGACGTCCGCCGCGGCGACGGTCAGCGCCAGATCCTCCAGCCGCACGAACAGCACGGGCAAGCCGCATCGCAATTGCGGGCGCGCCAGCGCAGCGCCCAGACGGATATGCGGCCCCTGGCCGAACGACGGGCGCGGATTGTGCCGGCCGGTGACATCGAACCTGTCGGCATCGCCACAGATCGATTGACCGCATAGGGATGCGATGAAGGAGGTTCGACCGCACCCACCCCGACGTGTCCGCCAATATGTCCTTCGGTCCGGTGTCACAACGCCGGTGGCGGCGTCACTGCTGGCTCAGCTCAAGGTCTGCCGGTTTGGTTGCATCGCTCGCGACGAGCGCAATTGTTGTGGCTACCAAAAAAAGAACTCCAGATCGCATCCAACTCTTTCCTGCATTTTCTCGGTTCGGAACCGAGCGCCAAGTCATTGCCAGAAGGCATTGCCACAGCAAGCCATCGGAATGGACCGGACGCGAACAGCGACGCGCGGGTGTCCGTCACGAAGACCACCACACTGCGGTTAGTGATGCCTTGAACAGAGCAAATCGCGTGCCGAAGTGAATTCGTTAGACTCAGCAGCCATTTCGTAGCGGCGCTCGTGTCATGTTTCTGGCATTGAGTCTCAATGGCGACAACCGGCGCACACGTTCCCGACAAAGGCCTGCTCTCGCGCTTACTCTGCGGGCAACCTGCCCGAGATTTGAAGCATCCGGATTGGCTGCGGCAGGTGTGCTTTGCGGGAAACCACTCAGATGCCGGCGGTAGCTACCGGATAGACGAAGTCCGCCTCTTTCGACGCATCGCTGGATTGGATGGCGCATGCGGGCGAGCGAGCAACGCGGTCGCTCGTTCGCGTGATTCCAGGCGCGATGATTGTACTGATAGCGCCGGCTCTGAAATCAGGACGGGCGGACGGGCGGCCTGCATGCCGGCAAGTCAGGGCGATCCAGCTCTGCTCTTTCGGGCCGATCAACGCGACGTTCGTAATTGGCGGCCAGCTGCAACAAGCGCTTCTTGATGAACGGGTCAGCTTGCTCTGCAAGTTCCCGCACGATCCGCGCTCTCTCTCTACAAAACTCGTCGTCCATGGCATCCCACCAGAAACTGCCTCCCGGATAATGCAGTCGAGAAGGTAGGCTGCATATGACCCAAGTTAAACTGCAAGATATCTTCCCGCAGTCCTTCGGCCCTGGAAGCTTGCCTTCGCGTCGTTCAGCACAAGCGCAACTCTTTGGGTTGCCCCTTTCGGCAGACGACTTTGCACGACAGGTCCCGTTCGGCGGACGACGACCATGAACTTTTTAGGGATGTAGCGATGGACAGTCGTCCTTCTTGCTGCGCTCCTCCTGATACTCCGCAGGCACAGTACAAAGAGAGAGACGAAATCCGATCATGACATTATCGCAATCACGCCCAGACTTTCTCCGCTCGGAAAGCCATCATTCCGGGTCCATCAAGAACCGATATGTTTTGATCGACCTCGGCGAGAACATAGCATTTTTTGCGCAAGTTTAGCGCCGCGCGCGCCTCGCTTAGGATTAAGCCGGCCACTTCATGCTGTACGTCGATTGGCTCCACCTTTCCGTCGGCGCCGCCGCGAGCTCTGATGGCGCGCGCGGGGAGGAATTAGTGATTTTGCCGCATCTGTGACCGCTTGCGCAGCGACTTCCTTGGATGCGGGATCGATGGTCGATTGAGGCAGCTCTCTTTGATCGGCGACGGCCTTTTCGAGCGCAGAAAGGAATCGCCGCCCTTCTTGCGTGATTTCCCATCCGAGAGCATCGCGAATGATAAGCTTCGCCGAAAAAATATTCAGATCCGGCGCCTGTTCGGCCAACCGCTTCATGCGATCGGTCCAGTCACGGCCGCTGTTCATCAGGATTTCCACGGCCCGTCGGATTTCGGCAATCGACGCCCGCCCAGCGGACTGGCCGGCCAGCACTTTCAGGACGGTCAGCTGGAAGGACACTTGCCGTGTCTCCGATGGGTTGGGTGTGCGGTTCCCGTCCAATGGTTCAAGATCAGGCGAACATCGTCAACAACGTGCCTTGGTTAACCTCAACTATATTGGCTACCTGAGCTTGCCCGCGTCCTCGGATTATATGCCGAAGCATCAAGCTCATGCCGACCTTGCCCTCGAGTGCGCACGGACGTCAGCGCAGCAGAATAGGCCTCAGGCCGCAGCGCCCAGGCCAGTGTTGTCCATAACGGACGAAGTCTCGCTCTGTGAGCTCTTTCATACGCGACAGCACAACGCCTGCGTTGCGAGCACCGGCCGGCACGTATGCTTTGAGCCATGCGCGGCGTACACCTCCTGGCCTGCGGGACAGGAGCGTACGATTCGGACCGTTCACGGCACTGCGGAAATCGGCCGGTCCCACACCGCACGAAGGCGGGCAGAACTGCCTTGGCATCGGCAAGCAACGCCTCGAATGAAGTGCCGCCCAGCTTGCCGCATTACCTCGGTGGAGGCGACGGTCTTACCGCGCGGCGGCACCAGATACCAAGACAGGCGCGAGATCACACGTTGCAGGGGCAGCAGTCCGGATGCGCACTTCGTCAACCAACCCGAAGATCCTCAGCTGACGCCTTGCCTGAGCGCCCGCTCTTGAGCTCGTAACTCACCCGAGCCCCCTCTTCGAGGGTGCTGTAGCCGGCCTTTTCCACGGCACTGATGTGCACGAAGACATCGGCACTTCCGTCCTCGGGCCGGATAAAGCCATAACCCTTGCTGGAATTGAACCACTTCACAATACCAATTGCCACGGCGTCATCTCCATAGTGAACCTTCGTGATCTAGCGAAGAGTCTTGGAGCCATCAAGACGCGTGGCAAAAAGACGCTCGTCCGCTCTGGGAATCGCGTCCGCAAATTTTTGCTCTGTAACTGAAGTGCCGGCTATTTTGTTCAGCGTCACCCCTGATCTCGAAACCCCTTCGCTTCAGAGGTCGATGGGCGACCAGCCTGCGGCTCATTTATTGCGGATTACCGCGCTACGGGAGAATTGCAGAGCCGAGCCGTAAGCTTCTTTGCGCAACCCGGAGCAGCATCGGCAGTGCGCGCCACCTCTGTACATAACGTACACTCGCCCCTCATCCATGTGGACAAGGTTGCCTCCGAGCACGACGTGATCGGGACGGCGCTCGAACAAACCGCTCGAGAGCTTTAGCAGCAGCGTGCGCGTCGCCAAGGCGTTCTTACGGTCCCGGAGCGGCTGCACCTTTGAGCGCGGACCGACGATTTCTAGAAATTCCGTGTCAGCCTTCCGCCAGTCAAATCCGTATGAGGCGATTAGAGGCCATGTTGGTCGCCGCGATCTCGCGGTCCTGCTGCAGATGAGACCGCATCTTCTCGTCGGCATTCGACGATATCTCGTTCTTGAGGACAAGTTCGGCTCGGCATGGAAGTCGAATGCGTTCTCTGCGTTGACGAACGAGACGGCCTCATCGATACCCGGACGCAGGCGCTTGCGGATCAGTTGCCTCTTCCGTAGTCGAAGATCGCGGCCATGCGACCACGAAACCATATCCGCGCGGGTTCGAACGCGGCCATTCGTTGGACACAACCGTGCAGAACGGGTGGTCAACGTCCGTGACCGCTATCGCCATGTCGGCCAGCGGTCGCTTATGGTCGGAGAGGTTGTCCTGATGCCTTCGACCGCCGCAGACCAACGAACGACAGCGTAGTGCTACTGCCAATAATGGCGCGGTGTCGCATTCGAACCCACTCTGACCTGGAGACCATTGGCGATTTCTAGGCCTGTCCAGGCTCGGACAGTGCCGGGGCTCCCTTCGGACATGCACTAGCGATGTCGATCTCTGTAATGCCGCCGCTGCTCGCCAAATGCCGCCCGTGGGTTGAGCCCGCACGTCACGTTTCGCCCGGACGCAGATGCGAGGCACTGTGCACGGGTCTGGTACATGCAATCGCCGGGATATCCGACGCCTCTCCCCTGCACGCACCATGGAAAATCCCGAGCGCTCGCCGGAATAACGGTTACGTACCCCGCGATCCCAAACGCCAGAGCGGCAAACAACAGAGACACACGCATTGGTGACTCCTCAGCTCGAAGCCCGATTGTTCCAACGGAGCGAACGATCTATAGTTCCCCTTGAAAGCTCATTAAAGATGATTCAGGCCGGCTGAGACTTTCAGCTCTAAATTCCCGCGTCGGCATGTGCACGCAGAATTCCCGGCGTTCAGATGCGAGCTCATACCAACGCCATGATAGCCGCCCCCGACGCGCCGCACCGATCATATGCGAACCGGTCGTTCTGGTTAGCGCGCTCGTCCATCTATCGAAAGCCTGGTGACGCCAGCAGGCATTACGATCGAGACTTTCCGTCCTCTGTGCGGTAGCCGTCTGCCTATCGACTTCGGGGCCCGGCGCGATCGAGCACATTAAGTTTGACCGGCCTGGGCAGGGCGACGTCAGGTCGGCCAAATGTGCAGTCGGTCGACCGCGCCAATTCTACCCTCCCGCTCTTGCCTGCGGGCGTGCTAGCCTGATCCAGCAGGTCGCTTGCCCGGAAGCCGCAGCCGCATGGCACTCAGGCTCGCGATCGATCGAGATGGAACGGGACGGGTGCTTCGACGTTGTGCGCAAGCCATGCGAAAGCTATCGCCATGAGCTTTGAGCTCTGTCAAATTCTGAGGCTTGGCGGCTTCGGCCGGACTTCCGACTTCCTGTTGATAGCCCTTGTGTACTCGACCATAGCAGCTATGGCTCCGCCTGCATGCGCATCCGACGCGATCGATCATTCATCGCGCGAGCAGCCCTCCCGCGAAAAAGACCGAACAGAAGCAGGTCAGCAGCCGACGCAAGATCGCGGGCTCGAACTGACCACTCCAGTGAAAGCACCAAGCCTTTGTGAGGCACTCGCCGCGGCGGCAACGACCAGTGGTCTGCCGGTCGATTTCTTCACTCGCCTGATCTGGCAGGAAAGTCGCTTCAAGTCGGACGCCGTCAGCCCGAAAGGTGCACAGGGCATAGCTCAATTCATGCCGACAACGGCAAGATCGAATGGACTTGAAAACCCCTTCGATCCGGTGGATGCGATAGCAAAATCAAGTAACCTGTTGCGCAACCTGCGCAATGAGTTTGGCAATCTTGGTCTTGCCGCGGCCGCGTACAATGCCGGACCTGGTCGTGTCCATGAATGGCTTGGCAGTCACCGGCCGCTCCCGCAAGAGACGCGCAGCTATGTGCGGATCATTACTGGACGTGATGTCGAAGAGTGGGTCGGAGGCCACGCCGCTCCAACGGACATAACGTCGGTCGTGGGCCTGTCGTGCGATGCGCCGGCAGTCGCTCAAATTGCATCCAAGCCAAACGCGCTCGAGCCGACACCTGAACCCGTCAAACCATGGGGCGTTGAGGTCGTCGGCGGACCGACACCGGCGAAGGCTCTTGCTCGCTATCGGGAATGGCAGCCGAAATACGCGACGATCGTTGCCGACCGCCGGCCTCATGTCGTCATCCGGGGAGTGTTAGGCCAGATGGGCGCGGCGCGAGTACGAATTGGCGAGGACAGCCAGATCGGGGCCAGGAAGCTGTGTGAAGTGCTGCGAGCAGCCGGAACCTATTGTGAGGCGCTCCGGAATTGATTTCGCGAGCGGACTGAATACCGTCGAACCATCCTACATAAGACGTCAATCGCCCGCTTGATCGCGGAACTCACCGCCGCTCAGAGGCGGCCGAGACCTCACAATCAAAGTCTCGTTGCGCCGCAACGCAGAACAGATCGGCACCGATCTCGCCTTAACGAATGGTTAACCCTATCGGCGCAAGCAGGGTTATGGTCAAGCGAGCGATGGGAGCAACCATGGATTCTGCGTTTGCGCGTGGTCAGAAGGTCAGAAATGAGCGCGGCCGCGTAGGCATCGTCCGCGCGATTTTCATCAATCGAGACGGTCAGAAAATGTGCGCAATCGAGCAAGGAGAGGTGCTGGATTTCGTCGAACAATCCCGGTTGTCCTCGATCATTGAGTCAGAGATGGCGGCATAACGCATTCTTCGACAGAAACCGATATCGGGGAAGCATGCGCCCGAGACTGTGTCAGCACCATTTGAGGAATCACTTCAAGGACGGCAGGTTGGCACGCATGAGCAGCGGCCAGATCTGTATCATCCGTGACCTCGGTCCGGTCAAAGGAGGCAAAGGCCTCCGGCATCATGAAGTTATCCTGACAGTCTCCTGGTTCGGCATTATGCAATTCGCCAAGAATATCTTCTGGCGTCGTGCCAATCGCGTGAGAGATCTATCGCAGCCGGAAGAACATGCCCTCGCAAGTCGCGAAGGCAATGTGGCTCGTTAGGCAGGATTGATATCAGGGGCCGCACCGCCACTTTGGTGTTGTCCCGCACCGGCCGCGCCGCCGATCGCCTCGAAGACGCCGATGTGTGGTCGCGAGCGCTCGGTGGCAGTGGGTCAGTTTGAAGACTGACCCCGAAAGAATTCTTTTGGTTAATCATGGCGGGAGCTGGCAGCCGTTTGTAACGAAAACGTTGCGGTGGCACAAATTGCACATGCCATCTGGTCCTATTGGGCGTAGGCTCTGGTTCTAACGCCGGAGTTGTGTCATGGGCAGTGAACTCCTTAAAAGCGTCTGGATCGTCCTATTCGGCCTGAGCCCCTTCCTCATAATCGGCATAGCGATGTTCGCGCCGTAGACCACATTCAACAAATAGGCCGCCTCAGTGGGCGGCCTATTTGGTTCTAGTCTCTAGCAATCAGCCTTGCGACTTCTCTCGCAGTCCCAGTGCTGGTGTACGCATTCAAGGTCGACGATCCACAGGTCGACACTAACCCGACGACCACGACCACCACGATCGTGGGCGACGGCGTCTACAAGACCAAAACCGAGGCCGAGCCCGCGGTAAAAACCACCAAGGTTTGCACCGAGCAATAGGACTTTGTGGAGACAGCGGAAGCCTCCCAAACCATAGCAATTGGAGACCATGCCGCACTGCAGTTGAGCGTCATCCCTGCCGTCATCGTCGTCAGTGGTGCCGGCTACCTGTTGGCCCACATGCACTGAGTAACAGGCTCTATGCGAAAAGCCCGCTCGGCTTCCCGAGCGGGCCTTTTTTGCGGCGTTCGCAATGGCGCCAGCGTGAACCCACCCGCACGTCTTTCGACAACAGCGTCAGATAAACCGACGAGCGGACGCGTGGTCGCTTCAGCTTCGGGCTCGTTACTTTTCAGCAACCCAGGTCGTGCTGGCCTTATCGTACTTGAAGCCCGGTGCAGCTTTCAAACTATCTTTCGTTTCGTCCAACGTGAGCCACCACTTGTCGTCCTTTTTTTCGGTCTTAACCGCAGCAAACGGCACAATCACGTCCTTCTCGCCCGCTCCCAAAAATCCACCGACCCCGACGACAAGCCCGGTCAATTTACCGGATTTATCGACCAGCACGTCGTCGATCGTGCCGATTTTGGATTCCTTGGAATCGTAAACATTCTGCTTGTAGTAGTTGGTCACGGTCCAGCTTTCAGGCGGAGCAGCCGTCATCGCGTCCGCACCAAAAGCGGCCGAACAAGATGCGATGATCCCGAATGCCGCCATGATAGTCGTCAACTTCATTGTTCTATTCTCCGATAAGCCCTAATGACGGGCCCGGGGAAACGTGACTCGGCACTCCTTGTTCCTAACGCGGCGGAGGCATCCACGGTAGCTCGGCCGTGCGGGCAAAGTGAAACTTCGATCGCTCAGCACAACGGCGAGAGGTGCGCGAGCTGGTTGAAGCGCTTCCGCTCTCGTCTTGGGACGCGTTGGTTTCGGGCCTCTTCAGCTCGGGAGCAACCGAGCACGAGCGGATGGGCCGCGTTGTCGTCCGAGCCGACCCAAGCAATTGAACTTCAGTAGTCGCACTCGCAGCATCTATGGCGAATCCGCTGACTCACCTCGAGAGCCGCCATTCTCTCCTTTGTCAATGTAGCTTATTTCAGCCCTGCGCCAGTGGTTCTTACTCTCGGGTCCTTAGCAGGCTGCTCGACCAGCCTCCGCGACCTGCCGCAGCAGCGCGATCATGCGCTGCTCCTTGAGCAGCGTGGCGTTGAACGCAACCTCGTTCAACCGATCGAGGATCTCGCGCGCGGAGCGCGGTGTTCCGGGTCGTTCGACCGGGTTGACCGCGACGAGAAACGTGTCGCGCGAATCGCACTCGCGCACGAGCGGCGTGATCGTCGGCTTCCCGGAGTTTCCACCATTCCAATAGGGCTGGCCATCGATCTCGATCGCTCGGAATAGGGCCGGCAAGCACGCGGAAGCAAGCAGAACGTCGGGTGTAAGCCCGGCATTGCGAAACACACGCCCGGGCCGGTATGAACGTTGGTCGCCGTCACGAACAACCGGATCGGGGAGTTCGCAATCGTCGAAAATCGACCGGGTCGGCGAGGACTTGATGCAAAGGGTTAATGCCGGCAAGATTCAGGTCGTAGTGCGAGAACACGCGGCTCGCCAGATCGAAGGCGAGATTAAAGGGCGGCGTATCAAGGGTTCAGCGACCGAGGATGACGTCCAGCGGGCTTCGCCGTATGGGACTGAACCGTGCTGAGTCAGCGACGCGCCGCCAGAAGCTATCCAATGCAGACTTGGCGCCGGCCGGGCCGTTGGTCATAAAACCGCCCGCCAACGCGACGGCGTTCATCGCGCCGGCCGACGTGCCGGATATCGCCTCGATACGCAGCCACGGCTCATCAATGAGCCGATCGAGCCCCCAGGCGTCAGGACATTAACGGCCACGCCCTTAAGCTTGGCCGGCTTGCTTTCCTCAAGGATCGCGAGAAGCCAATTATCCTCAGCCAAGGGTCTATGACATGCCACCTAGAAAGGCAGAATGGCTGCTGCCGGAATATCGGGCGAGTTGTCTATTGTTGGGCAAGGAGTTCGTCGAGCGCGCGAGTGAGTTCATCTATTTCAACGTCATCGTCGCACGACTCGGTCGAGATACTTACAACACTCTGGTCATCGTCATCCTTGGTGTCCCGTGCTTTAGAAAGGTACAGTTCAGGTTTATTTGCACGCTGCCATTCACCGTCAGCATTCCTAGTCCACTTATCGGGACGCTGGGCAGGATCAAGCACCATGTTGGCTTCATCCACCTCAACAAAACCCATCGCCGCAAGGCGGGATTGCGCTTCCAGACTGACCGGCGTGGAATTGATCAATGGTCGCTCGCCGTCGAGCCGAAGTTGATATTCCAGCAGAATATCCCCCGCGTTGTCGACAAGCGGATGACTAAGCCGAAGAGCTGTGGTCGATGTGATTTCAGTTCGCCCGGGAAACAGTTCCCGCCACTTTTCGCCTTCGAATATCTCATCCATGCGAAATCCGGCTTCTGTTCTTAGAAGCCCAACGCTTTCGTTGCCTAACTCATAGCTGAAATATCGGGCGTCGTGGGTATGTCTTCTCGCCGTACCGGAGCCCTCGGCCAGACCTGCTGTGCGCGCAGCTTTCGAGGATACGAAAGGCGAATACTCTTGTGAGTTCGCGGCAATATGCTTGATTTCAGCGCTATGAAAATCCCTCATCTTTTTCTTGAATTGAGACCTTGTGACCTCGATGACAGGAGGTTGTTGAGCGAGGAAGTACGACGGCGCTGCCGCCGCCGACGAACCAGCGTTCGGATTCGGCGTCGCCTGAATGCCTGAAAGCACGTCCACAAACCTCAGGGTATCTGTGTCAGGTTGCGTGGCACTGTTTACTGAGTGCTCGACTTCATCAACCTCCCTTGCATGAGGGAGCGATTCGATACTCGACGAACTGATAGGCCGGTTATGCATGGTAAGTCGTACTCTTATCCGCGGCGTTCTTGTCGCATGGAGCCATTCCGAGTCCGGTCGCAAACAACGAGCTGAGACTGTACAATATGACGCGGCGCACGATTCAAGCCCCATCGATGGTTCTTGCGTGAAAACTTGCGGCTCAACCCTGAGCGCCGTCAGTTTTCGGTGGCGGTAGAGCTGTTCACAACATTGCGTCTGACGCAGGCGTGACGGAATAGATCGTTGCCAATGTCGTCCCGTCCAGGCACCAGCAGCTACGCTGCGGCGTCGTCAGCTTTTCGAAAGCTTGCTCTGGTAGGACGTCCGCTCAGCTGATCTTGGACGTGAGGCTACGTGGACCCGCACAATTGTGACCCGTCGAATGTAACAGTTTGGTCGCAGGTGCAGCATGCCACCTCGAAAGAGCAGCAAGAGGGATCGGCGAGGCAAAAGGCGTTTGAGCCGTTCTTGTCGACGGCGCTCCCTGCCGGCACTGGTACCTGTCCTCATCAGTCTGAAGAATGCGGGCGCCGAATTGATGACGCGACTAATAATGCCGCGGCTCGGGATCATTAACAGGGCACATCAAAGCCGTACGCCACCGAACTTCGCCGATCAAGGGCATATTCTCCGCCTTCGAGAAGCGTTTGATCTGCGCAATCAGCAATCCCATCGCTCATGTCGACGAATTCCAATAACCGAACGATGAAGGCGCCGTTGAGCAATCTTCACGTTTGCTGCGAGCCGGCTGCTCGCAGCGAGATTCCGCCCAGGTCCCCCACAGAGGGCGACGAGAGTTTCATTGAAATGATGACTCGTGCCAATAGGCGCAGCGAGAACGCACTTGACCAGCATCGCCCTGCTCTTCGCAGATTCTCCGAGGCGCTTATTCAAGAGGGCCAGACGATATCTGGACTGGACCACGACTCGCGGGTCAGCTCCGCTCGGAGGCTGTTTCCGCGCGACAAGAATCTTATCTCCGCGTTGACTTTGTTTCGTGCTGCGGAGCTCCGCGCTAAATTTGGTTCGTGATGCGGAGCGCGCCTTCCGGTCCTGGCGCTTCGAGCGGGCAGCTGAGTGCCTTGGCGAACTCAATAGTCATTCGCACGGCTTCGGTCGGGTTGGGCGACACGGCACGTGACCATCTATGGCATTCAAGAGCATGTCGCTCGCTATTTCAGTGATGTTAACAATTAACCTACCGTCCGACCTGGCCCGGGGCAATCGGCTCGCTCTGTCCGAAATCAGATGACGGACGATATTCAGGTACGGCGCATCGGTGCCGACGAAGTCGATAAGCGTTTGGAGCGTCTCGCCGACATCCTCATTGACTGCGTCGCCCACGGCGACTCGGTCAGCTTTCTGCCACCGCTAACTCGACGACGTGCGCTGGTGTATTGGCGTAGCGTCGCGGACGCGGTCGTTTGCGATGGATGCGTGTTATTAGCTGCGGAAGATGGCGCAGGTCAGATTGTTGGCTCGGTCCAGATGGTACCTGCCGCGTCTGAGAACCAATTGCATAGCGCTCGCGTCGTCAAAGTCCTGGTTGAAAGAAGTGCACGCCGTCGCGGCATCGGGCGCCGGCTGCTCTCGGCAGTCAGCGGGTTGGCACGAACGGAGGGAAAGACGTTGTTGACGCTCAGCACTACCACAGGTTCTGCTGCCGAGCGTCTTTACGCCAGCGAGGGATGGCAGCGGGTGGGTATCATACCTGGGTGTGTGCTCGCCCCTGACGGAACATATCGCTCGGCGACCTTCTTCTACAAGCATCTCTGATACTGCGTAGCCGGGGTTCGCGCTTGCTATTCACAGACAAGATCTGCCGGGTATCGTCCTGATAAATGATCATCGTCGGGGAGCATCACTGACATTGCAGCTTTGTTTTATGGTTTTATGAACAACGACGACTTGGGACCTCGAAGACTGCCATGGGGCTTGCGGCAAGGCTCAGTTGGAAGCGACGGTCGTAAAGGACCGCCCGGCGCACCAGATACAAGGCATCGCCGGACAGGTGCAAGATCAAGGCAGCCCGGAGGCGCACGTCAATCAGCCAACCCGAAGATCGACGCGCTCGTTGAGTCGCTGGTTCAGTTCCTCGTCCTCTCTCGAAGAGCTGCCGCGACGGGCGCGAAGGACAAATACGCATCCGATCAAAACGATCGAAACCAGCGCGTAGAACCCCATCCCATAGATTGATCTCAAATGGACGCTCGCAAGGACGAGCGGAAAAAGTCATCGTTCAAGCCTGTAACGGCGCGCCGATCTCGGCCATAGGCTGGCGCGTAAAAGGGATTGACCAGACAGGTCGCCGGAAGTCCCGCAGCGCCGGCCTCTGATTCAGCGACGCGAAGTCGCAGTCCATTCGGTCGCCGAGAGCGCGCGACAAGACGATGTAGTATCTCCGCCGGCAGGAGATGACGATCCTGCTGTGCGACGCGAGCCAGCTTCCGCTCGACCAAGCGAGGTACATCGCCAAGCAGGTCCAGCTCGCCGCTTCCATGAAGCGCGACCTCCGCGACGTCGTCCGGATCCTCCTGAACTATGCCGACTTCCCCGAGTCCGTTCGCACCCGACAAGGAACGATCCCGGTTCGACCGCGACACAGCCGCGCGGATCGATCACGGGCTCGTCCAGCTCGAGAAGGCCAGAAAGGGGCCGGCCTCGGAAGCAAAGCCCTTTTGGACCTGTAAGAAGCTGCGGGAGAAATTCCTCAAGTACAAGCTGCCGCAACTGAAGGAGAGCTACCGGGAGGACTACAAGCATTATCTCGAGCTCGAGCCGTTCAAGGCCGTCGAGGACAAGATGGTTTGCGAGATCAAGCTCGGCGACCTCGAGCGCGTCCGTAACCGTCCGCATCGTCACCGGCGAGAAGGTCCGCGGCGCGATCGAGCCCGCGCTCGCCGCGCGCATCGGTCTCGCCGAGATCGGCATCGCGGTCCGCTTCGACCGTTCGGCCGCCGAATGCGCGTCGCTGCTGCGCGGGCTCGCCGCCGCGAAGGAGCGCCACGTCGACGCGTTCACGCGCTTTTCCCACCGTCTCTGCGCCGCCGGCGGCGAGGGTATCGACACGCAGGAGCTCGCCGTGCGCATCTACGACCGGTCGCCGGCGACGAGGCGCGCCGCGGTATCTCTCGTCCGGACCATCGAGCCGCCGTCGATCTCGCACGGCGTCCCGCCACCCGTCCAAAAGCGCACAGGCAACTGGTCATATATGACCAGTTTATTATTAATATTGGACGTATACGACCAATTATAGAGCTTTTGCGATCTTGGATTCGCCGTGGTCGAAGGCGGCTTCGTAGTCGCGCAATCGTGCCCCGCTCACGCCTGCCTGCCGGAAAGCCTCGCGCCATTCATCGGATACCCGTCCAGCCGTTTCTCGGATGATCTTCCGCGCGTCGGCCTCGGGAATTTCGAAGAACTCGCATGCTTCGAGGGCGAGCTTGATCGACCGGTCATGCGCGCCGCCTTCCATGATCGCCGTCTCCAGATGCGGATCGCGATCGGGTGCGGGATTCACGTCGAACATCGGAGAGAGGCCCCAGCGTCCCGAACCGACGTACAGAAATCCGTGGTTCTTCAGATGATCGTCCTTGTTCGAGACGAGTATGGTGAAGACCATTCGCCTGTAGAGCTCTTGGAAATCCGCCTTCGGCTCGGCAGCGGACGTCCTCATGAAATCGACGATCTCCGTGTACGAACCGAGTTCCGTGCCCGTCTTTCCGAGCGCCGTCCTTGCGGAGATGTAGGGAATACGCGCGCGTCCGCGTCGATCGAAACGTTGGACGAGCGCGACAGGAAACTGCGTGTCGGCGAGCTCCAACCTGACTTCGGGAATGCGGATACCGCACGACTTCGCGAGCCTCAGCGTCGCGACTTCGACCTGTTCGATCGGGTGCTGGTCGTGGACGGACGTGAACTTGGCGAGCCAGAGAACGTCGCCGTCGCGGACGTTGGCTTTGGGCCGAGCCCCGCCCGAAGCGCCCGCGCCCGCGAGAGCGCGCATCTGCTCCGCCGCCAATTCCTTGCCTTGTTCGTAGGCGCGTGCGAGCGCCGTGATCGATTGCAGATCGAGCAGGCGCGGTACCGCCTCGTCGGCCTTCCCGGTGATGAGCTTTCCATGTTCGTCGATGAAGCGCAGGGCGCCTTGCCTGCACGTGTCGTCCGACAGGGTCAGATATTCGAACTCCGAAAGACCCTTGCCGTAGGCGCGTTCGAGCAGTCTGCGCCCCCAGCTGTCGGGCGCAGCGTCCGAGAACACCCCGGCGAGTGCCTCACGCGGTTCTCCGGATTGCGACGACGCATGGTAAGGCCCACCGTCGAAGGGCATGTTCGGCTGCAGCGCGAAAGCGCGGGCGTCCTGCGACCAGGTCGCATCGTAGGCGAAGACCGAAAACTGGCGGGGACCGGTCTTCGTAAAGCGCAGCTCGCCCACTCGCGTCAGAGCCTCGCCGAGGGCGACCCGGGCGTAGTATTCGCTCATCAGAAGGCCACCCCATTGGGATCTACATCGTTGGGCTCGTCCTTATCATCCGTCGGCTTCCGCCTTCGCAAGGAGGCCGCGAACGATCGACCCCGCTGCGGCGTCCGTTTGGAACTCAGCGCCAGACCCAGATCATCCTTTCGGACGTCGACCAGGTCGGCCAATTTCTCGACGAGTCCCAGAGAAACGAGGACGTTCGCGAGCGTACCTACGGCGACCTTAGGATCGCCCTTCTCCAGTCTTTGGATGGTCTTGGCGGACGTACCGGCGCGCTCCGCCAGATCGGTCACTGCGATCCGGCGGCTCAGCCGGGCCGACCGGAGGTCGTGACCCAAGCGCTCGAGCGCTGTGTTGGATTTAGGCGAGCTCATGATAACTACCCACAAATGACCGGCTAACTCTATTTATAGGTCATATATGACCAGTTGATTAAATCCACAAGAGCGCGTTTAAGGTCTTATCGATACCGATCCGATCCGGTCGGCTTCGATCCGAGACGCGATGGATCTGACTCGCGCTTATGTTCTCCATATGTTCTAATTGGGCATGGTTTCAGACAGACCAGCGAGTTGGCGAATGCCTAGCCCAAAACAGATGGAAAAGATGGCTGCCGGCGCTGCGGTCGACACAAACGGCCGGCCCACGGTGGGTACTGCCGAGCAGATGCCGCCGGAATACTGGGACGGCGTCCTGAGGGACGTCAGCGCCGACGAGAGACAGGTCGGCCGCCCGATCCAGTCCCGCAAGGTGTCTCAGATCGGCCGGCACGTGCTGCGGGTCGCGTGCAACCGCTGCGGCCGCATCGTAGAAATCCAGAAGGCCGACGCCGTCAGGCTCTACGGTCCGGACGCGGCCTGGAAAGACGTGGGGCAAGGCCTGCTCGACGCAACCTGCCAGCAACGGACCGGGCGGCACGAAGAGGACGGCTGCTGGCCTTCGTTCGATTGCAGCGCCGGCGAATGGCGCCGAAGCATCATCCCGCTCCCTTCAGCGGCGGCGACCGCAAGGCCAGGCGCGACGTCGATATCGCCGCGTCGTTACGTCTAGGAAACGCGCCGCAAAGCGCGAGGCCAAGGGCAGCCGGTCGATTTCAAGGAATTGCTGCGAATGGAGCCGGACGGCGGCACGACCAACATCAGAAACGCGAAGAGCAAACACTGGGCACGATGGCAGGGTCCGGAGCACCGCTGTGTCGTGCCGTTCAACTCCTTCAGCGAGTTCACAAGCCGGAAGGCGGTGACGTCTGGTTTGCGCTCGATGACGCCCGTCCCCTCGCCTGCTTCGCAGGTATCTGGACGAACTGGACGTCGGTTTGGAAAGTGAAGGAGGGCGAGACGACCAACGACCTCTACGCCTTCCTGACGGCGGAGCCGAACGCGGAAGTCGGCGCCATCCATCCGAAGGCGATGCCCGTGATCCTGACGACGCCCGACGAGGTGGAAGCCTGGATGACAGCGCCGCCCAGCGAGGCGCTGAAGCTGCAGCGGCCTCTCCCGGACGGGTCGCTCAGGATCGTCGCACGCGGCGTCAAGGAAGATTCCGCCGGACCTTAATTCCTCGAAGTCGATACGGGCGCGACCCAGAGGAGAGACGGCCGATCCAGGCGCGCAGCGCCTCCGCCAACCGACGGATGACGACATCGAACACCCGCGTGAAAAGCAGATCGAACGCGGTGACGCCCAACATCCCGAAGAACACGGTCGTCCCGATCGCGTGCCGCAACTCCGCGCCGGCGCCTTTTGCCGTCATCAGCGGGACCACGCCGAGAACGAAGGCCAGCGAAGTCATGAGGATCGGCCTGAGCCGTAGCCGGCACGCGTGCACGACGGCGTCGACGACGCTCACCGGCTTCCGCAACATCGTCGAGGACGGCTTCGATGCGGGCGTCCGCCTCGGCGAGAGCGTCGAGAAGGACATGATCGCGGTGCGCATCGGTCCGGACTGGCGATTGGTCGCGGTCGCGTCCGCCGCTTATCTCAAGGCGCCCCCGAAGCCGAAGCCCCCGCAGGACCTGCTGAAGCACATTTGCATAAAGCGCCGGGAGGCTGCTGGCGGGCACTACGTGTGGGAGTTCGGCAAGAACGGCTCCGAGCTCAGGGTGCGGATCGACGGGCAGGTGACGTTCAACGATTCCCGCGCGATGATCGACGCCGCCGTGCAGGGCTTCGGTATCGCGTACGTCCCGGAGGACATGGTGGTGCCGCAGATCCGTTCCGGAGAACTCGTCGTCGTGCTGGACGACTGGTCCCCGAAATTCGAAGGCTACTACATCTACTACCCGACGTCGCGGCAGAACTCGGCCACGTTCAAGGTGATCGTCGACGCGCTACGCCGCCACGAAGGCCGAAGAAACAAGGCTAGTCCCGCCGCCCGAACGTGCACCGCCGCTCACGACGACGGTGCATTCGGCGTCTCGTCGGACGTCTTCAAGACGATCGCGTCGAAGCCCATGGTGATGGGATAGGACTCGCCTTTGACCACGTCGGTCCCTCCCAGGTTGAGCACGGCCCGCCCGATCTTTGGAAACCGAAGCGGATCCGGCGAACCCGGGGTCGGGAACGTCATCAGATCCAATTTCTTCCCATTGATGTCCTTATCCTTCTCGGTCGGCAGCACGAACTGGTAGACCTCGTTGCCGTAGCCGAGAACGAAGAAGGCGTAGGGCAGACCGTCCACGCCGTCCTTTCGTCTGAGCACGATCGCCGCAATCACGTCGTTCGGCATCGGCCCGGGCTAAAAAGCGTAGAAGAGGACCAAGTGCGGGAAGCCGCGAAGACCTTCAAGCTTGTCCTCAACGCAGCCACTCACTTTGGCGGAGAAGAGGCTATTGAACTCTGAGAACATTTTCCATTGGGTGTTCTCTAACGTTTTGCAATGGAGCAACTTCCGCGCCTTTTCGTCGGTTCAATGGCGAACCGCGACCGCAAAGAAGTTGCGCAATTGCACGCCCGCGTAGAGCGCCAATACGCGCACTCAACATTCTCCAGCGAAGACGCGGCGCTCGATTTCGTTCATCGTGTTGTCGATGAGGCTTTTCAGCGCGCGGGTCGAGCGCCTCCAAGCGCGGTACGGACAGCGTTTTGCGAATCGGTCTGGGAACTTCTGTTCACTGACCCGTGATCTTTGGCATGCCGGATCCCCCGAACTTCTCCCATCTCTCGTTCGACGCTCTACGGCATTGGCGGCGCCTTCTCACGGTCAAGGACCGCGTCCTAAATGATCCCGCGTTCTACACGGACCTTTGGCGTACCAAGACCATAAGCTTACTGGAAGCGCTCGTACACCAGTTTCCCCCGGTTCATCTTCGATCCCTCGCTTGCCAGCGGCGAGCCGGGCTTTACGGTCTCTCTGATAGACGTTTTTCCGCGTCCGGCTGAGACAGCTCCTTGTCACCATGATCGGGCTCGCAGCGTACACGCGCGCTGATCTTCCTCCGGCTCGTCGGCGCGACTTCTTCGTATACATCGACGAATTTCAGAGCTTCACGACGCTCGCGCTGGCAAACATGCTCTCGGAACTGCGCAAGTACCGGGTTGGGTTTACAGTCGCCCATCAGTACCTGCATCAACTCGATCCGAATATTCGGTATGCCGTTCTCGGCAACGTCGGGACCATCATTTCTTTCCGGGTCGGCGCCGAGGATACGCCATACCTCGCACGCGAGTTTCAGTCCCGCTTTGACGCCATTGATTTCCTCAACCTCGAAAATCACCACATGTATCTCAAGCTCATGATCGACGGCATGCCGAGCCGGCCATTCAGCGCGGTGACGATAAAGGCGCGACAGTGAAGCGGCGCTTCGCTTGCTCATAAGATAGCTTTCTTATCGCGTTACTCCTAAACTAGGTGGTCGATGCCTCGCTTTGCCGCGCGACCACTCCTAGAAATATAAATGTCGCGCATCAGACCATTGTCAGCAAGTTGACGCGACGCACTCTCACGAAACGCCGGCACAACATACGAATTTGGCTCGGCACGGGGATTGCTTCATTCAGGGCACCATCACCAGTCGCAGTACGGTGATCTTCGGGGCCGGCTTGGCGCGCGCAGCGGTTAGTGTCTGATCTGCCCCAACGATTGCCGTGCGGCGAGAACTTAAGGAGCCGAATTATGGACCAGGAAGTGCAGGGCAAACTTTGATGCGATCGAAAACTATTATTTGTGGTGCCACAACAATTGCGCTCGTCGCAAGCAGCGCAGCCAAAGCGGCGGACCTTGAGCAACAACTGAAACTGCCAGCAGCGGTGTGGAATTGGTCGGGCGGCTATATTGGCGGACACGTCGGCGGTGGGTACGGCCGAACCTCCTTCAGCAATCCCTATGGTCCATCAATCTATGGCGGCATCGTCGATACCCCGGCGTTCCTTGCAGGTGGTCAGATCGGCTACAACTGGCAGAAGAACCGCTGGGTATTTGGCATTGAGCTGGACGCCAGCGGTGTTGTCTCCGACGGCACAAATACCTGCCTAGCCCCTTCCGGCTTCGTTGTCAGCGCGAACTGCAAGGCAGGTCCGAGCCTCTTTGCCAGCGGGACCGGTCGCGTTGGTTACGCCTTTGGCGCGCTCGGGCACACGCTGGCCTATCTCAAGGCAGGCGTGGCCTGGCAAAACAATCGGGGTGATGTCGTCAACAACGTTGAAGGCGGCGGCTTGCCACAGGAGAAAACCCATTTCGACGATGGCCGGCTCGGCGGCGTCATCGGGCTGGGCGTCGAGCGAGCCCTTACGCCTGCATGGTCGGTGAACGTTGAGTATGACTATCTGCATTTTGGCGGGCCAAGTGTCGCGACCGCCGCGACAGTACAGTACCCGTCTGCAATTCTGCCGCCGAACACAACCAACCTGTCCAGCAACTATCACATCGGGAAGATTGGCCTGAACTACCATTTTGACGCGGACCCAAAAGCGACAGCATGGGCCAATGCGCCGCTGTACGCAAAGTCAGCCAGCAGCGTACCACCCATTCCCTACGCGTCCGGCTGGTCATTCGAAGGCGGCTCGCGGCTCTGGCTAAGCCGAGGACGATTCCAGTGGGACCACAGCGGGGTGCCCTATGGCTGGCCGCTCGAACCTAGCATACTCATATCGAGGCTCACTTATCACGGACTGGACGGACTGTCCGGGGAGTTATTCGGCCGTCTTGACAGCCCTTGGGGAGTGTTCCTGAAGAGCAACATCGGCACCGGGCGCTTCAACAAAGGAAACATGAACGATGAAGATTGGGGCGGCGCGTATGTCAACACGGTATCAGGGCAAGCAAACGGAAGGTTCACCTATTACACGGCCGATGTCGGTTACGATTTCCTGCGCGGCACCGACTACAAGGTCGGCGGATTTATGGGCTGGACCTACTACGGCCAGAGCTCGGACACGACCGGATGCGTGCAGATGGCAAATCCCCTTACTTCATGTCTTAGCTCGGGCGACAACAGGGTGGTCGGCAGCGAGGATACTCAATGGAATGCGCCCCGAATCGGCCTGAGCGCCGAAACCATGTTGACCGAGCGTTGGCGCTTGAGCGCTGACGTCGCCTACCTGCCATGGACCGATTTCAAGGGGCGGGACTATCATCTATTGCGCCCCAAGACGACCTTTGACGAACAACGCGGCAATGGTGGTGGCGGCGTCCAGATTGAAGGCGTGTTGTCCTACTTCCTCACCGAGAACATCAGCGTCGGCGTCGGTGGCCGCTATTGGGCTATGTGGACCAATAAACGGGGCGACTCTCTGTGCAGCAGCAGCGGCTGCGTGGGTGAGCCGGCCGTACTTGCGAAGTACAGCATGGAGCGCTGGGGTACGTTCTTTCAGGCCTCCTATAAGTTCGATTGAACGGCCCACCAAAGCCAAGCTCCGGATTCCTCTCGACCCATCCGAAGCCGGCTCGTGAGTATCGACGTCGGCGCCACAATCGGGCACCGACGTTGCGGGTATTGACGGTGAAGCATCTCGGGATCCAACCGAGCTCAGCTTGCTTGCGAAGCATGATGCCAGCCGGAGCGAGCCCCAAACGCCTCTCGCGTCGAGCGCTTCTATAAGCATGCGACCAGAGTGTCCGCGCTCACACTTCGCTCGTGGCCAATAATTTCACTGCTAGCATCCCCGCGCTGAGGAGCCGTCGCCACGTTTCGGGTCGGCTCGGAAGCGAGTAGCTGCTTTATAAACCCCTCGTATTTATCAACGGCTTCTCGCATCTCGGCTTGATACTTGTAGTTCTGATAAATGCCGACAATGCCGCTGCGCGTACCCGACACGTGATTTAAGAGCTGCTCGGTTACTTCGAGCGGGACACCAAGCCGCCGCATGACCGTCGCATAGGTGCGCCGGAGGTCATGGTGCGTGCAGTTGGTAACGCCACAGAGCTTGTCGAGCTTCGGCTTGTACCGCTGCCAATTCGTCGATGGCCGTACCTTACTTATGAAAGCAGCAGCCATGTTCGGTATCGGCACCGTATGCTCGTGCCCATTCTTGGTGCCGTCAGCAGGAATGGTGATGCACCCGTTCTCAAACTTATATTCGGTAAAGTGCGAACTCTCGGTGAGACGCTGCCCGCATAGCGCCAACAGCCATATGAGCGCTTTATACGGTTCGTACTCAAGAGAATTGGCGGCCAGGAGCACTTTTTTCCGCTCGGCATCATTGAGGACGCGCCGTCGCGGAATGTAGCTGTGCGGGCTCTGCAGCCCCGCACAGGGGCTGCTTTTGAGATACGTCGGAACGCACCAATTAAAGAACGTTCGGATATCGTTGTAAGCATGATGAGCTTCCGACTTTGCTTTTATGGCTCTGACGGCGTCCTGCACATCTTTATGCGAGATCTTGTCGATGGTCTTTGACCAGTGAAAGTGCTTTTTGAGAAGACGGTTAGTTTCGTAGCGCTCACGCTCACTCCACTGCCCCTGTCCTAAATATTCATCTCTCGCGTCCTCGAAGGACGGTGCGGTGGACGGCTCGTAAGGACTCCCCAAGGCGACGAGCGCCTTCTTCCGATCGTCGGCGAGGGAGAGTGTTGGGTAGTACCCCAGTTTGACCTTGGTGCGGCTCTTGCCGATGACGGCGATCCACGTCATGCGATGCTTGCCAACGCGGATACCGAAGCCCGGTGTTTTATCGTCGTAGAAGTTGCCCTCTTTGAGGGAACGGATGGTGATGTCGGTGAGGTGAAGGGTCGCCATTTTTTGCTCGCTTTGGCTCGGGAAACGTGTCCGACTTCGGCGAGCGCAACCCACTTTAGAGTGACTTTCTTTCGGGGCTCACCGTACGAAATGTACAATTGGCGTGTAGCACATCCTGTCTGAACCTTGATTTCGGCTGGCGGATCCCAAACTTTAGGTCCTCGGGAAGCGCCGCGTTGAGCCTTGAACTTCTGCGAGGTACCTACCATGCGGAAGAGCGACATAACTTGCCCTAGTTGCGGGGCTGGCTTTCGGCGCATCGAGCTCACGTCAGAGCCCGGGACCAAGGGCGAATATCGCTGCCCGGTTTGCGATACCGCGCTTGGGAAATTCAGCGGAGATAAGTTCATTGGTAAGCGGCAAGGAGACCCCGTCTGGCGGAGGGGGTGAACGATTGGCTATCGGCTGCTGAGTTTGTGAGCCGATGTGAGCTTGTATGTCTGCGCCTAGTTCTGGAACTAGAACCTTCCATATGATCGAAGCGGTCGCCGACCGTCTTGAGGGAGCGCCGCGGCAGCTTCGCCGACGCTGGTCGGACGAGTTTAAGGCCCAAGTCGTGATGGAGGCGCTGGAGCCTGGCGCGAGCGTCTCGGCGATCGCCCGCCGGATCGGCATTCACCCGTCGCAGCTGTTCAGCTGTTCGCCTGGCGCCGTGACGCTCGGGCCGAGCGGCGGCGTTAGCCTATTGTCTTCTTCCTACCGTCAGGCTTGCGATATGTAATTTCGATTTTCGTCGCCGCCCCGATAAACATGCCGCGCGTTCCAGTATGTC
Organism: Bradyrhizobium sp. USDA 4461; assembly: GCF_054055655.1. NCBI lineage: Bacteria > Pseudomonadati > Pseudomonadota > Alphaproteobacteria > Hyphomicrobiales > Nitrobacteraceae > Bradyrhizobium > Bradyrhizobium sp. USDA 4461. The sequence continues at coordinate 4,194,324 of NZ_JBSRXM010000001.1, read as the reverse complement.
TCACGCGGCACGTCTCGTGAAGAAATCGTACCTCAAACTCTCAAAGCGGTGATCCTAGGTCTAAGCTAGGTTCATCAGGCATGCTCTCGCGAGCGAGCGGCTCCGGACAAGGATCATCACCGCCTAGCGGCCAACTTGAGGAGTTTAGTATGGAGATCAAGGTAGATCGATGGCATGAGATTCTAAGGGGAATATGGCTAGTACGGTACTTTCCGTTTCTGCAGACACACCTATTCCTGTATTTTCTTATTGTCCTCGCAGTCGTCAGCCTCTTAATTTGGGCATTGAGAAAAACGCATGCCGCCGAGATTTATATAATCTGGCTTTTTTTCACTTTTTTCCTTGTGCTATTTTACCTTCTAGACTCGTTTCCGCTCAATTTGCCAGCCGCAGGGATTGTCTCAGACATCTACGATACTCTTGATGATGCCGATTTCGAAGCAAAGCTTGTGTTCGGTGCATTCGTGCTTCTGATTGCGCCGCAAGTTTTGACGTATTTTCTTAGCGGTCTATCCGGTTCAGCCTCCCGGCCAATGTTGGTCTCAGACATCACCAACGCGGGGCTCTGGAGCTTGGTAAAGTTTCTTGCGGCATTTTCTGGTATAGTTACGGCCACTTCGCTCCATAGTGACGACCCCTGGAGCACGACGACCGGCACATTTATGCTTATCCCGCTCGTTGTGGCTTTTTTACTTGTATGGGTGCGGCACGTTTCTGGACTAGCGATAGCTTATCTGTACCAGAAAGAGATATTCGCTCCATTTCGATGGGTCCATGAAAAGTTCACCAAATATCGGGAGCCCGAGGATAAGAATGCGCTGACGATCAAGGAGCAGATGAGGAAGGAAGTGATCGACACAATTCGCGAAGGCATGCGCGAGGGAGTGCGCGAGGGCGTACAAGAATTGATGCGTGAAAGTGGAAAGCTGCAGGAGCTCATCCGCAAGATTGAAATCAGCGATATTATAGATGTCCCTTCAGGCGTCCCGAAAGGATCATAAATTTATCGAAGATACGCCTTCTCCGTCAGTCGCGCGAGGACAAATACTTCTCTGCAAATACACCCAAGTCCACAAAACCGCTTGTAAGGTCTTTTGTCTCTGCCAAAAATGGGGTTTCCGTCACAGACTCGTCCATAAACCTCATGTTCCGATCTCTTTTTCATAAATGCTGCCTAGCTCGACACGACCGAGTGCGCTTGGGATGAACGCGGCATCAGTTGGTGCCGGTGCGGTGCCTGTTTCGGCGCAATAAGAGAAACGCAGACCACTGGGGTTGCGCTAACGACTTTGCGATGTGTCAGCAAGCATCACATCCCTGAAAGGGTAGCGGCGCTGCGATTGCTGAGCCGCCCCGGGTTTGCCGAAGGCTCCAACTCCTGAGGGGATGGAGCCATGACAAGCAAGACGACGAACAGATTTTCGCCTGAGGTCCGGGACCGTGCGATAGGGATGGTTCTGGATCACGCTGGCGAGCACCCTTCGCGCTGGGCGGCGGTGACATCGATAGCGGCCAAGATCGGCTGCACTCCGCAGACGCTGAACGACTGGGTCAAGAAGGCCGAGATCGATAGCGGGCAGTGAGGTGGCGTTCCGACCGACACGGCCGAGAAGCTGAAGGCGCTGGAACGAGAGAACCGTGAGCTTCGGCAGGCCAACGAGATTCTGCGCAAGGCGAGCGCCTATTTTGCGATGGCGGAGCTGGACTGCCGGTCCAAGCCATGATCGCCTTCATCGATGATCATCGTGGGGCGCATGGGGTCGGGCCGATCTGCAAGGTCTTGCCGATCGCCCCCTCGACCTATCACGCCCATGTGGCCAAACGGCGCGATCCCGCCAAGCTGTCGGCGCGCGCCAGGCAAGACGCTGCGCTGAAGGTCGAGGTGCGGCGCGTCTTCGATCGGAACTTTTCCGTGTACGGCGTTCGCAAGGTCTGGCGACAGCTCAAGCGTGAAGGCTTTGATGTTGCCCGTTGCACGGTGTCGCTTCATGCGGGACATGGGTTTACAAGGGGTGATCGGGGCAAACCTGTCAGGACCAAGATCAGCGACAAGGCCACGCCATGCCCGCTCGATCACGTCAACCGCCAGTTCAAGGCGTCGAGGCCGAACGTCCTTTGGCTCTCCGACTCCAGCTATGTCGCGACCTGGACCGGCTTTGTCTACGTCGCCTTCGTCATCGACGCCTATGCCCGCAGGATCGTGGGCTGGCGGGCCTAGCGCACGGCGCACGCCGGCTTCGTGCTCGATGCGCTGGAGCAGACCTTGTACGATCGGCGGCCGGTCCATCGCGGCGGGCTCGTGCACCACTGCGACAGAGGCAGCCAATACGCATCCATTAAGTACACCGAGCGTCTGGCTGAAGCTGGTGTCGAGCCTTCCGTCGGCAGCGTCGGAGATTCCTATGACAACGCTCTCGCCGAAACTATCAACGGACTCTACAAGGCCGAGGTGATCCATCGGCGCGGGCCATGGCGAAGCTTCGAGGCCGGCGAGTTCGCCACCCTGGAATGGGTCGAGTGGTTCAACAATCGGCGGCTCCTGGAGTCCATCGGAACAGCCCGCCCGCCGAAGCCGAACAACGCTACTATGCCATGTTGGAACAATCCGCCATGGCGGCATAACTTAGACCAATTGGCCTCGGGCAAACCCGGGGCGGTTCACTCGTCCGCTGCGCCGGTCACATCCGCGACCTTTTTGCCGCATGACTCACGCGACCGAGGCTTTGCGCGGCGGCCACAGCAAGACTCTGACGCCGAAGACACCTCGTTTCAGGGCTTCAGGATTCGAATGTCTGAACATGCGGCTCATTCATAACGCGTGACCGCGTTACAGGAGAGTTGCAGAGCGGAGACCATGGCACGCTCATCCGCGGCCGAGCTGGAGCGAATGGTCCGGTCTCCCTTGCAGAGCCAGGCGGCTGTCAACTCCTTCGCACAGCCCGGAGCAGGATCATCAATCCGCGCCATGCCTGCATTGAAAGTGCATTCGTCCTTGCCGTTACAGGCTGCTGCGAGCGCAGCCGTGGCGTTGCCGCGCGCCGAGATCCAGCGGCAGTTGCCGCCATAGGTGGCAGAAACGACCGAAATACCGGATTGCTTGACGGCAGTATCCGCGGTCGCATTCCGCACCGCATATGTGGCCGCCGCACCGACAAGAGCGGCTAGGCCAACACTTCCCATACTTACCAGGCGCGCGCGCTGCCCCGGCGAGGCTGCCTGATAGCAGCTGCGAATTCGCCTTCGGGCCGGCACCTCGAAGCCGAAATGCAGCAGGATCGCGACGCAGGTGGACAGAGTAAGAGCAAGAGCGAGCGCGACGAGATGGCCAAGCAGCTGGGTCGCGGTTTCCCAGCGTACGACCGGAAAACGCCGGTAGATGATAATGTGTACAAGATAAAGGGCAAAGCTGGCCTCTCCGAGGAAGACAAGCCATCTTGCCGACAACAACCGTCCCACACTGCTGACGGGCTGAGCCGCCGCGACAAGGATGAACGCAACCGGCGCTGCCAGGGCGATATTGTTGCGTGCAAGATCGAACAGGCTCATGGTCGCCCCAAATGGCGGCTTGTGGGCGGTAAACCAGAACACCCAGCCTATCGCGCCGACACCAACAATTGCGGCGATATCGAGCAGAGCGCGACATGGTCTGAAATCCTGTCCCGACCACACTTCATGGAGCTTCGCCAAACAGCAGCCGAGGACGAATTCCCATACCCTGCAAAACGGCGAAAAGTAGACGATCCACAGGATGAGCGTGTTCTTCCAGTTCGGCAGAACCGCCTCCGTCCCATAGGCATGAAGCGCAAAAAGATTGATGCGGCCCTGAAGCATGAGCACCGCAAGGTCGATGCCGAGCTCGATCGTGACTGCTCCAATCGCGAACAAGATCGCGGCAGACACGGTTCTGATCCGCGCAAGTAACGGGCAAACGAGCGGAAAAAAGAGATAGAAGAACCATTCGGTGCTCACTGACCAGGAGACGATGCCGATCTCTTCGTACTGCCAGACGGGTGCAACACCGGCGACATTTGCGAAGAACCACGTTTGAATCATCCCGAGTTGAAACGGAACGATTTGCCACGAAAATCCCTCAGCCGCCGCCTCAGTTCCGAGAAACCAGGGCCAGACCATCGGTCCGGTCAGTAATTCGACAAGAAAGAGAACAACAAACAGCGGATAGATTCGCGCTATGCGCGCAACGAGAAAATCCGGGATCGCTTTCCGCGGGCTGCTCACAATCGAGCTGCCATAGTTATACTGAATGACAAAACCACTCAGCGTGAAGAAGACGGACATCCCGAGCAGGCCCAGTGTCCCAATGGTGATATCGAGTGCGAGACTGGGTCCCTGCAGGAACACGCTGCCGCCGTGAGACAAGGCCACCGCTGCTGCCGCGACAAACCGGATACCGGTCAGCGCGGGTATCTGCTTAGCCATCGATATCGCTCGTCATTTGCGAATGCGGTACAAATCCTGGCGATCGATGGCACAGGCAGGCAGCTGGGGAGAGAGCGCAATAGAGGTAAGGAGTGCCGATCGCATCGTGCAAGCGTGCCATGCGATCAGCCAGACTCCTTCGGTAGCTCAGATCCTGATCGGAGCGCCCGCGCACCTTACTGGGAAGCCGACTGGCGCTGAAACTCTGACTTCTGGCAGGGGCAGTTCGGATTCGAGGCCCATATTTGGCGCTCGACCGGCTCTGGCGCCAGGCACGCCCCTGGACCAATCACCGCCATACTCACTGACCCGCATCCTCCCGGAGCGCTTCCCGAATAGAGGGCCGTGGCCAGCCAATTTGCTCGCTGTGCGAGGCGGAGGTTCGGGCGCCGCAGGTGCTCGCTGCAAGTCCACGTCAGAGCAGAGCAAGAGACTGGCATTGGCGACACACGACCAAGCCCAGCCTCCAGTCACGACGGGACCAAGCGACAGATCGGGTCCTTTGGTAGCGCCAATCTGAGCCGCGCGTTCATTTCTTTTGACAGCGACTGTCAAGGAATCTCGCTGCGGATTGGCGCAACAACTCACTATTCTTTTCCTGCACGACTGGCCGCGCTTTCGCTTGGTCCTCGTGCCAGAGAAGGAAAGGAAAACGCGATGAGAAAGAAGATCGCTGAGATCAAGACCACCATCCGTACCACCACTCCGTACACGGGTACGCTCTAGGTTTGTGCAACGGATGCCTTGAATGCATCTAGCTGATGAGAGCATAGCGGCATCGGAGGGTGGTCCTATCGACCACCCTCCTTTGTGACAGGTTTCGGGAGAGTATAATGGTCGATTTGATCCAGCAGCGCGTGCTTCCAGCCATATCATCATCTGTCGAGCTCAGTCCGATTACGATTTTGAAGGCAGAAGCGGGCATGGCTCCGGTGCCGACGATCAAATCGGCACTCGCGAGCTCCAATTCCAACTTCTCCATCACCGACGGCGACTGGCGGACCGGCGGCTATCTTGCCGGGCTGCAAGCGCTCATCGACGTCGAACTGAGGTGGGCGAAAGAAAATAGGCCCGAACTGATTGAGGAGGCGCAACAATCCTTGAAGCGGCTATTCCCCCTCCTGGTCAGCGACGCCTTTACCGTGCCGAAGGATCTCACCAATACTTCGAGCAAGGAGGAGCGTACCCGGTTCTACCATCATGAATATCAAAACAAGCTCCTGGTCGGACTAGCCGAATTCCTGATCAAGTGCGCCCGACAGCTCAGCGAACGTCACATCATCGTCATCGATCGGGCGGCCGCCCTGTCCGGCTCGGCCAAGAATCTGATCAAACTACTCGTCAGGCTGGACGACAATGCGCGGCTGTTTCGGTTCGTCCTGATCGATTATGAACAACGCCTTTATTTTCCGGAGGCCAGCGAAGTTCATTTCGGCAGATATAGCTCGCAAGAACTGGGCACGATCCTTGATCGAGACCTGCCTGCCGATAAACGACGGCAGATCTACGATGCAAGCGGCGGCAATCCGTTGATTGCGGAGGCTTTGAGCAAATGCGCGGCAGCAGGATTGCCGGTCGTCGGCTATCTCGATCCGACCGCGACCGTGGATCTCTATCTAGCGAGCCTCAACACCGGGGAACGGCATAGCCTTCTCAAATCGTACATTGAATCCGATTGCACGACGCCTGATCTGATCGCGCAACGAAACTATGCAATTTTTGAGCACGCGACAGCAGACCATCTGCACGAGCAGTTGCACCGCGCTCGCCTGGACCGCTATCTGGCCGGCGAGGCGCCACTCGTGATGCTTCATGCGCTGTCGGTACGGGACAAATTCAAGCGTCTGGAACTACTTGCAGAGCCGAGTCAGATCCTTCAAAGCATCGGCCTATATGATCTCTGGTTTAGCTACTTCGGGGAACTTGTCGCCGATCCTGCGCTTCGCACCTACGGCTCGGGAGATGCTCCAGTGAACGCCGCCTTCATCAACGCGGCTTTCGTGCTGTATTCGCTTGGCTGCGGGCGGGTATCGGTTCCCTATCTGGATGAATTCTACAAGACCTTCCCCAAGAGCCGATACACGCCAACGGTTCTCTACGCCCAATCAATGACGTATGGACGCTATCAGCAGCCGGTCAACCTCACGGTGGCCGAAGAGTATGCCGTGCGAAACCTGGAAGTTATCGAGCGTGATTTCAAGAATCATGACAAGTACGATTACATCAAGGTGTTTGCAGAGAACGCCTATGCCTACATCAAGGCCAAGCAGGAGAAGTATCAGGAAGCCCTCGCCCTTTGCGCGGAAGGCCTTGGCAAGATGCTCAAGGCGTATGGCGACGAGCGCTTCAGGCTTCACCAGTCGATTCTGATCTACAACACCAGCCAGGTCTATGAACTCGTCGACGACCTTCCCCGGGCCGAGAAGCAGTTGCGTGAGGCCATTGCCTACGATCCCTATTATGGAGAGTATCACAATGACCTGGGTAACCTGCTTTCGAAAGTAGCCGGAAGGGACGCTGAGGCTCTCGAGGCATATGCACGTGCCATCGAGCTTTGCCCACCCTATTACGAGGCTCATCTGAACAGGGCCGCACTTCGCAACAGGATGGGAGATGCCGCGGGGGCGCTGGCCGATCTCGACAGAACACTCGTCATCAAACCGAATGAATGGCGAGCTCACTTCGAGAAGGGTAACATCTTGCTGCGGCAAGATCGGCCGAACGCTGCTCTGGAGTCCTATCTGGCGGCGGCCGAGATCAATCCCAATAATCCCGATTTGCAGAGCAATCTCGGCCTTGCCTATTCCGAGCTTGGCAAGGCGAACGAGAGCATCGCGCACTATCTTCGGGCCCTTGAGCTCAACCCTCGGCACGCGCCGACGCACAACAATCTCGCCATCGAGTACTTCAACGAGGGCCGGCCGGATATATCGCTGAACCACGCCACGGTCGCCGTCGAGATTGGGGGAGATCCGGATTACCTCCTCACCCGTGAGCACATCCAGAAAAGTCTGCAAGCTGACCTGGCTTCGCGGCGGGACCGAGCTTCTGTTTCTCCCGCAAAGCCAGGATGAGGTTGCGGCTCATGGCAGTTTTGCCACCGAATCCGAGCGACGTGCGACAGGAATCGCTAAGGAAATGGGTGCTGCACCTGGAAGGTTCGACGGGGTCTCGCGAACGTTGTTGCGGCAAGCGCTGCAAGCCAGGCTAACCGGCAAGGGGAACGCGTTGGCCGGCATTTTCTGGCGAATGACCGAACTCCGCGAGGAGTTGACAGGTAGTACGATGCCTTTTTCCAAGTCGTCTCGTTGCGAGAGGGTTCGTCATCCCCTTGCGGGCTCATCGCACCGATGCCGCCTCACGAGACCAATGCCATTCATCTTCGGCTTTTCGTCAAGGGACATCCACTCGGCGATGCTCGATGAGCCAGGTCAACAATGAGTGGGGCGAGCACACGTCAGTTCGTCTATCTCTCGCATTTGATCATCCAGATCGGCGGCTGGGCGTTCCGGATCGGCATCCTGATCGGCCTTCTGCAATCCGGCACGAGCGCCGCGGGTATAGGCATTGCGGTCACTTTTGCGCCTATCATGCTGGGGAGCCTCTTGCTGTCGCCGCTGGTCGACAGAGGCGACCCGATCTCAGCCATGATGATCGTCAATGCTGTTCGCATATGCGCGCTGCTCGCCATCTTCGGTACCGGAGAAGCCGATTCATTTCTGAGCTATGCCGCGATGGCTGTCCTGAGCCTGGTCCAGCCCGTTTACTTATCTGCAGAAGTTTCCTTCTTCCGTCGTATCACGTCGGAAGACGGCATGATCTCGGTACTGCGCAACATCGCCAATATCGACTGGCTCACCTATCTCCTGGGAATGTTTGCAGGTGCCATGCTGTCCGATCAATTACACTTGCCAGGCGTTTTGGTCTTCAACGTATCGGCGATCATCTTCTCCTTGATCGTGCTCCTTGGCATCAAGCAGCAGTTCAGAAGGACACCGGCAGTCCTTGAGGCGCGGCCTTCGGGTACCATCCTGGATCTGGCACCACTCTATCCCGCATTCCTTGCCGTCTTTCTGCTCAATCTCGGCGCCGGCATCATCAATGTCTATCCCGCGATACGTGCCACGGCTGACGGGGTTCTCGATAAGAGCGCGCTATTGACGATCGTCATGAGCAACGGCGTTTTCGCCTTGCTGGGCGCGCTCGCCGTCAAGCCGATCTTCGAGCTGTTGGGCGCCTTGCCAACCATCGCCGGGGCCGCAGTGCTGCTTGCGGCGTGCCTTGCAATGATGTCACTCGATGCAGGTCTGTCCGTGGCAATCGTGTCCAGCAGCGCGATGCTTGGCTTTGGCCAAATATTTGCGGCTGCGGCTCACGCGCACATGGTCTCTTCGGTGGCTCCCGACCGAGCCGGTCGCCTTTCGGGGCTATTTCAAGGTTGCACCTATAGCGGCGTTGCGGGAAATGGCTTTGCTTTGTCGGTTTTGGGTGATCGGCTTGCTCTAAGCATGGTTATCCTCCTATGCGCGGGGAGCGCATTCCTAGCATTTGCGGTTGCAACCTTCGCCGTGGTCAGATCGAGGGACTCTCAAGCTGCATGTCCAGGCGATGGCTAGATCAGGGGCCCGCATCATGCCATGGGATCAGCTGTTCCTTTTAGAACGCCCCTTTGCAGATCCGGCCCTTCCAGGACGGGAATTCTATTGCTGGCACTGCTTGCTGCTGGACGGGTTGCTGTCGGCATTTCCAAGCTGCGCTGCGAGGCTCGATGTTCGTCGAATCTCCTGGGCGAGGCCGCGAGCCGCGCTCATCGAGAGGCTTGGGCAGGATCATCAGTCCGCGCCAGTTCTGATTTTAGAGAAGGGGAGCCCTTTACCAGAGAATGCGAGGTACGCGAACGGCCTCGCCTATGTCGACGAACCATTTGCAATCCTTCATCTTCTAGCCGCGCGCCACGGATTTCCGGAGCCTTACCCTCGAACAGTCCGCACCTTGTAGGCGGATGATGGCCGTCAACGACTTGATGCCACCAGGGGACTATCCGGAAGCTTCGATTGAGCGGCTTGCTTGATCTGCCGAGTTGGGACCTCGACGAGCGATGGCTGATGATCCCGGCTCAGTATTTCTGACAGCGCCCAGCGCTCAAACTGTTTGACAGCCGCGTTATTTCGCGCTTGCTCATTGACAAACATGTAGATCGAGCGATTGACCGGCACGAAGCCAAATGGAGCGACAAGCTCTCCTTTCTCAAGGTTGCTTCTGACCAGGATTTGCGAGGATATCGCGGCTCCCAGCCCACTTTTTGCCGCCTCCATAGCCAAGGAAAATGTATCGAACACAACCTTGCGAGATCCCTGCAAGCATATTGCAGCTGCGCCGGCCCATTCGCTCCAGGCGTCCAGCCTGTCGGCCTCGTGCAACAGAGAGATAGAGCGAATATCTTTCGGGTTCTTGATCGCCTCGAGTGTGGCAGGCGCACAGACCGGGCCGATCATCTCGTTTGAAGCGTGCACCTCGCGGATAGGAAGCGGCCACTTCAGCCGGCCGGCGAAAAACAATACGTCCAACGCGCCGACCAAGAGCGCGTCAAGATCGCCTTCGGTTTCAAAGAGAAAGTCTACGTCTTGATGGAGTTGGCGGAACCGGCCTATACGGGGCAATAGGCCGTGCGACAAAAAGGTTGTCGAACACCCGATCACCACGGAACGTCCTGCATGGCGCCTTCGTAGCTCGTAGCATCCTTTCTCGAGCATCGTGAACGCGCTCGCACAGCTGCGCTTGAGCTGTTCGCCGTCGGATGTCAGCCGCACGCCCGAACTATGCCGAATGAATAGCCTCCTGCCGAACCAATCCTCGAGAAGGCGCATCTGGTAGCTTACCGCGCCGGTCGTCATGTTCAGCCGCTCGGCCGCCCTCGAGAAGCTTGGAAACTCGCTGACCGCCTCAAATAGATGGAGACTTTTCAGGATCGGTAACTTGCGCATCTTTCTTTCCTGCCTCTAGCTTGGATAGCTGTCGTGCAGCCTTGCTGTGTGCTCCGATTTTCTCCAGCACGACAACCGCGGTCACTGACTGCCGGGACCGCGCACGACCGGGACCTCTTTCGGGATCGGCCTGGGCCGGAGAACTCAACCGACCTCGCTCCCTGCCCGGTCGGATCTGCGTCCCCAGGGCACAGCTCGCTTCGATATCCATCCGCATACAGAGTTGATTGCGGCACGATTTGTACAGAAGCCGGAACGGAGCTTAGTCTGGAAATCGAAATTCATGAGCAGTCTGCCTTAGCAATACTTCATCACTCGCCGGCGAAGCGCCTCGGCGGCCATGTTGCACGACGCCCTGAGGGTTGAGGAGATCGAAAACCCATCGCCGCGTGGGAACTGCTTCGGTTGCCCCTTAAATCCGTAGCGTCTCACCCGTCGATTGGCTGTTCAGTGTATTGCGTCCCATCCCAGCTTGATGAATTCAGTCGGTTCTTCAGAACAAAGCCGCCTCGATGCATAGGTGTATTCAAGGGCCAGTCGACGCGCAACTTCGATGAAATTGGCCGCAGCGCTGTGTCCCCCATCGATGTTCTCGTAGTAGAAGTAGGGCTGGCCGAGGGCAGCGAGCTTTGCTGCAGCCTTGCGGCCGTGCGCGGGATGCACGCGATCGTCCTTGGTGGAGGTGAGAATCAAAGGAGCGGGGTAGGTCTTGCCCGGTATCAGCTTCTGATAGGGCGAGTAGGCCTCGATCCACGCGCGCTGCTCGGCGATAGCGGGATCGCCGTACTCGCCGATCCAGGAGGCGCCTGCGCCCAATTTGGTGTATCGAAGCATGTCAAACAGCGGCACCTGGATGATCGCCGCGTTGAAGAGCTCGGGGCGCTGGGTGATTGCGGCGCCGACGAGTAGCCCGCCCTGGCTGCCGCCTATCACTCCCAGCCGCCGCGGACTTGTGATCTTGCGGCGGATCAGGTCCTCGGCAACGGCGATGAAATCATCCCACGTCGTTTGCTTCGTTGCCCCCTGGGCTGCCTGATGCCACTGGGGGCCAAACTCGCCGCCCCCACGCAGATTTGCAACGACATAGGCATTGCCCTGTTCGAGCCAGAGCCGTCCCACGGGTCCGAGATAGGAGGGCAGAAGCGAAGCCTGGAACCCGCCATAACCATAAAGAAGTGTCGGAGTGGCGCCGTCAAACCTCGCGTTCTTCGGTCGCACCAGTGAATAGGGAATTGACGTGCCGTCATGCGAAGTCGCTTCGAATTGCTCGACGACATGGTTGGACGCATCAAAGGCGGTGGGTGTCGTCTTCAATTCCTCAAGCCTTTGAGTGTCGGCATCAAAATACCAGACTGACGTTGGCCTCAGATAGCTTGAGACAGCGAACATCGCCTGATCCGCGTCATCGGAGGTGGCCGATACGCTGACATTCGCATGTTCCGGCAGTGGGATCGGCGTCGCCGACCAGGCTCCTTGGTCGTACATGTAAACGAACGCTTTGCTTTGAACGTTGTCTAGGATCGTCAGGATCAACAGGTTCTTTGTGAAGCTTAGCCCGCTCAGGGCCTGGCGCGGCCCAGGCTGGAAGACGAGCGAGGCTTTGGCGCGCAGCGGATCCTGTTTCCATTCGCTCAGGTCATACGAAATCAGCGAGCCGGCACTGAAGCTGACATCACCGGACGGCGTCCAGTCCTCATCAAGCTTCACAAGCAGGCGGTCACTTATGAGGCCTGTGATGGAGGCCTTCTTCGGCAGGTTGAGCCTGACGGGCCCGTCGGGCCGGAAAACCACATGCTCATGCTCGAAAGAGCTGATCACACGGATGGCGCCGGTCGCATGAATATGACCTTCACTGTCACGAAGTACGAGGGGCTGCGTCACAACATCGCCAGCCTCGCCCCGAAAGATCTCGCGAGCTTCGCCGAGCGGCTGACCGCGCTTGAGCTCCTTCACCACAAAGGGGTAGCCGGCCGGCGTCAAAGAGCCCTCGCCCCAATCCCGTGCAACAAGCAGGGTGTTACGATCGATCCAGCTGACGTACTGCTTGCCCTCCGGAAGATAAAAGCCGTCCGCAACGAAGGCCTTGGCCTCGCGGTCGAACTCGCGTATGGACGCGGCATCCTTGCCGCCATCGGAAAGACTGATCAGGCAGAGCCGCTCTTCCGGCGGAAGGCAGTCGCCACCGTGAAAGACCCAATTCCTGTTCTCGGCGACAGCCAGGGCGTCCACGTCGAGGATGGTCTCCCACTGTGGATCCTGGCTACGATAGCTCTCCAGCGTGGTGCGCCGCCAGACGCCGCGCACCTGCTTCTCGTCTTTCCAGAAATTCTCCAACCCGCGCCGTCCGAGCGAGACGTATGGAATTCGATCCTTTTCCTGCAATATGGTGAGCGCCTGCTCGTAGAAACGTTGATAGCGGGGGTCTGATTGGAGCACCCCGAGCGTCTTCTCGTTCTCGGCGCGGACCCAAGCCAATGCGTCTGACCCTTCGATCTCCTCAAGCCAGAGGAATGCATCATCAGGCGCCGCCATAGTTGTTCGCTCCTCCGAAAGCGCCGTGGAGGAGGCAGTCGAAAGCAGCGCTGTGGAGAGGACTGATGTGTTCATGGACTTGCTCCGGCTGAGGTCGAGGGCCACGCTGGCTCGGTACGTCAAGCAGGAGATGTGGAAAGTACGCAACGCATGACATGGCTCGGCTCGCGCTACCGCCTCGTGGACCATCCATTGCAAGCTGCGTGCCGGCTCAAGAGCCGCAAGTTTCAGCCGCTCGGGGCTGCACGAGATGTCCGCTTGCCGACATTGGTTGCCAAGCAGACGCTGAAGTCTCGGCAGCGCCGAGCTCTCAGCACTGCCATTATTATCGGATCTTCACCCGCCAGGAACGGAACACAGACGCGTTGCCTGCCCGCATCGTAACGCTTATCTCCACATATGAGGCACGTTCTTCCGAGCCGGCCGCCGGGCAGATTTGTCGACTGGGGTCATGACCACAAAGAACAGCGCGTTGATCAGCAGCCAGCTCGTGATCAAGCTAAGGGCCGTGCGCATGGCGATCTCCAATTCCTGACTGCCCATCTGCCGAGACGTTCCGCTCATCTTGCGGGCGGCTGCGGGGCCGCAAGAACTGTCTCAGCCGCCAAGTCTATATTGTGCCTCTGTCCTGCTACAGAAGCCCCTCATCCGCCGTGCTGCTCCGCGCGCCCGGTCAATCCTCCCCCGCTCCAGGCTGTTGTTCGGGACGACCACCAATCGGAGCTGTGTCCACCGGCAGATCCCAGAGTCTGTCCTGAGTATGTATCAGTGGGGCCTCTAACGCCTCATAGGCCTTCTTCTCATCTTCAAAGGCCGCCTCCTTCAAGGCGGCATCCGCGGGGTCGATTTCGTTATAGTTGGCCAGCGCCTCGGCATGCCTTCGGAACAGCGGCATTTGAGCCTCGTTGGTCCAGCCGAGACCCAGACGGTGGAACTGATCAGCCGGAACGGTGACCCGGCTTCTGTCGAGCTCTCGAACGTTGTCCGCCGACCAGTCGTGAATGGTAAAGGATTCGATTTTATCCATCATCGAGCGCCAGCGCGTGACACGCTCCTCAAGCGGCATGTTGGCGGCCTTCGAAATAGCGGCGGCGATCTCTTCAGGGTGGTTCGGATCCACCAACAGCGCCTCGTTCTCGTTGAAATCTTCGGCCGCACCGGCAAATTTGGATAGAACCAGCACGCCGGGATCCTGCGGATCTTGTGCAGCAACATATTCTTTTGCCACCAGGTTCATGCCGTCGCGCAACGGTGTCACCACACCAATCTTGGCAGCCCGGTAAAGCCGCGCGAGTGCAGCCTGGCTGAACGAGTCATTCGTGTAGTGGATCGGCGTCCACTCGTCCGTGCCATGCTCGTTGTTGACGCGGTCGATAGCCTTCTCGACGTGGTCTTTATATTTCTGATACTCTTCGACGTCGGCGCGTGAGGACGGTGCGATCTGCAACAGCGAGATGCTGTGCGGCTCGGTCCTTAGAAGCTGATCGAGCCCTTCGACCCGTTTGTCGATACCCTTGGTGTAGTCGAGCCGGTCTACGCCGATCGCGAACTTGGCGCCCTCGAAGTTTTGCAACAGTGACGAGACTTTTTCTTGCTCCGCAGGAGAAAGATCTGCCGCAAGATACTCCGCGAACTGCCTGGGATCGATACCGATCGGGAACTTTTGCAGTCGCGTCTGGCCGCGCTCCGTGGTCACGACGCCATCTTTGCTCTCGAGCCCGAACTGGGTTCGCAGACCGGCCGCGAAATTGTTCAGGTCCCGGTTCGTCTGAAACCCAAGCAGATCGTATTCCAGCATCGACTTCATCAGTTCGCGATGATTGGGCACGCGCTCGATCATGTCGGGCGCCGGCCACGGCGTATGGAGGAAGAAGCCGGTTGGCCGCTCGATGCCAAGGTCATGCAAGGCGGCCCCAAGCGGAAGCAAATGATAATCATGCACCCAGAATGCGTCCCGATCTCGGACGTCGAAGGCCGCCCGCGCAATGAAGTCGTTGATGTTTCGATAGCTGCCATAATCCTCTTCGGAGCCCGACATCTGGTCCGGCAGGGAGTGCAACGCCGGCCACAACGTCGAATTGGAAAAACCGCGATAGTATCCAGGATAGTCCTTGGCCGGCAGCTCGAGCCTGGCCACCTCGCCTGCGCCGGTCTTCACGAGTGGCAAAGGGCGCTCGGTCCCATCGCCGCGGTTTTCGGAGGATCCGATCCAGACCGCGCCGGAGCGCTGCACGACCGGCTCGAGGGCCGCGGCGAGCCCGCCGGTCTGAGGTTTATTGGGGTCGAAGGGCGCGACGCGGTTCGAAATGACGACAAGCTTCAAATCAGGTTGCTGGTTGACTGCATCGCGGCGATCCACCTCGGCCGAGACAGCAGGATCGGAAGGACCTGCATCGGCTTGTTCGTTCAGCTCCGGCGGTATCTCGTCCAGGTGCTGGTCAAAGGCCGCTTCGTCTATCGTTTCATCTCGCTGAGTGGGACCTGATGTACTGCCGGAAGCCGACGTTGCCGTATCGAGCGCGTCATGGATTCGAACCATCTCGTAACTCCGTTTGACGATGTTTGCGTTTGAAGCAGTCGCAGATCGGCCCCCGAGGTGTCTCCACCTCCATAGTGGCAGGTCTAGCTTTCCGAAAGCTGACCAGTCGGCGCGCCAAAGAGCTGAATAGTGCTCCCATGCAGGAGTTCGGCGCGATTGCGGCGGATGATGCGCCGGCATGTCGCATTCTTGCGGTGAAAGAGGCAATCGAGAGCAACGCGGCAGAGAGCAGCGATGTTTTCGTGGCTTGCTCCGGATGAGGTCGAATGTCCGCGCGCACCGGCTTCGCGGTCGGTGCGCAAGCGGCGCAAAACAAGCAGCGACCCCGAAACGCACATAGATGGTTTGTGCCAGCCGGCGGATCATTCACCGCAAGCTGATGCCGGCCAAAGACCGGCATATTTCAGCTGCTCAGGGGCCCCGCGGCCATGTTCGCCTGCCGACACTGGTTGCGGAAACCACCGACATCGACTGGATGCCGGCCGGAGAGCTTGTCAGGCGGCCGGCAGTTTCGATCCTCGGGGGCCATGAACTCAACAGTGTTGCACCCGCCGGCCAGCGCAGTGCTTGTCTCCGGAAAGCTTGCTCCCAGAGCGTTACTGGTCTGACCTGTCGACCTGCGTCATCACGAAAAAGAGCAGCACGTTAATCAGCAGCCAGATCGCGATCAGGCTCAGGGCGGTATACATGACGACCTCAAAATCGTTCACTGCAAGCGTTTGCCGGGCTGGACGTGCTCCGCCGCGATATTCGCACCAGAGGTTTGACCAGCGGGGACATACTTGCTTGCCTACAGGCTGCTGCCCTTGGGAGCACGGCATGCAGCTGGCCGATCAGCGACAGCTCAGGTGGTGCCATCACTGTTTTTTCCCTTGTGGCGAAGCAAGTCACGATAGCCGCCTCGAATGAGGCGCAGCCCCATCTGGACCAGGCGAATGGTCCGGCTGCGCAGATCGTGTGTTTTCCACGCTCGATCAGGGATGCGAGACTTGCCAAAGAGGCCTCGCGCGATGTTGCGGTAGCTGTTGCCTTCGAGCCACCCGTCCACCGCCCGCAAGGCGAGGATGTGCCGACGCCGGGTCCCGCTGGATTGAGCAAGAAGCGGCCGTCCGACGGGGCGCCGTTCGAGCGCCAGCCAGAATCGATGCGCAGCCTGTAAGCGAAGGTCGAAATTCCGGTCGAACGGCAAGTCGACGGCAACCAACGATCCGCACCGCGGAAGTTCTCTCAGCCAAAGCCGATGCTTCGCTCCTCCGAGCGGCACGATGGCATGCCATCCGTCCGGCGCTTCACGAAGCTCGCTGCCCGCCAGGTCGGCGAAATCAAGCTCGTACGGATTGGACGCGGTCGAGCCGACCGCCGTGCGAACGGTCAGCACGCTCGGCAGCGTCTCGGGCGACCAGAAAACAGCCTGTTTGTCGAACGTCTCATTCGGGTCAGCTGCGAAACGTCAGCCCCCACTTCAGACGGAAGTGGTCCCTCCCATCTGACCCTTTGCTCTCGACCAAGGCCCCGAAATCCTTTTGATACTCGCGATCGCGGCGCAGCCACTCCCAGGCTATGTCGGCCGGTTCTGCTTTACTGACATTGTGGTATGCGCTCTCTGATCTCCAGTCGGCACCTGACATCGCACCATTTTCCCCGCAAGCTTTGAATGCATACGCAAGTAAACGGCAGGGTTGTGACGATTTATGGCTGCACTCATTTAGATATTCCACACTGGACGCACTTATGCGATGGAACGATCAACTTTTGCGATGGAAAGGACACACGTCCGCTTCTCACACCGTCACTCTTCCCTTTTGGGCACGCGTGTTGCAGTGATTGCGATTGCTCCAACGCGCTGAACGGCCAGCTGGCGCGCCCAACGGGTCAGGGTGACGCTTGCGAAACTTCGAATCCTGACACGCCGGCAACAAAGCCGATCGGATGCGACGATCGCGCGGCGACGCCGATATTGCACTCACCGCAGAGATCCGGCCAGGCGGGACTCTCATCTTTCCTGCAAGAATAAGCATGTGGTCCATGAAGACATGCCAATCACAACCGGCGCCAGGGATAGCGCTACGTTGGTGCTGCTGCTCAAGCCGCTCAGCCGGGAATGTAGGTGGAGCAACCGCCATTGGGACCCGACATGGCACTGATGCGAGTGGTGGCGCGTTCGTAATACGATTGCAGTGCACGGAACAAAACGTCCAAGGTGAACTGCCCATTGACCAGCTTTCCCCCGAGTGCGCGAGCCAGACCATCGAGCGCGTCACCGGCGGCAATCACTCCCGAAGCGTCAGCTTCAGTCGGCTCGATCGTGGCCAGCGCCGGCCCGAGACGAAGGAGCCAGTCGATCGCTGCGGCCCGCGCATCACCCCTCGTGACCGGCGGAAATAACCCCTCCCAGTGCGCCTCCACCAAGCCGCGAAGGACGCCGAGGCCGATGGCAAGACCCTCATAACCCTCGGCTCGAAACAAGCCATAGGTGGCCCAGGAGGCGACCAGAATGTCTTTTGACCGGTTCGACAGGATGTTGAGCGACAAAGTATTGACCTTGCTCCAGTCAACCGCAGCCGGTCCGTCCAGATCCATACGCCGAACCTCGGCCTCGAGCCGTTTGAAGATGGCGGCCTCTCGAACATTATTGCCGGCAGGTAGAGGACCAGGCACGGGCGCGGCGCCGTGGCGCGAACGCGCAGCGATATTGTCGCGGACTACGATCCAGTAATCAATCATGCTGGCAAAACCATATGCGCGTTGCGATCTGTCGCGTCGTCGGAACAATCGACTTCGTGCCCCCGGGCTGTGTACCGTGAGTCGATGATGCTGAAAGCCACCACACCACTCCTATGCGGCTGGCTTACCGGCTGACATGCGTCGATCAAACCTCATGCCAATTCAGAAAGCCTGATTGTAATACCGTTTGCTCGATCGAACGTGTCATGGGTCGGACAGCATGTTGCACGCCCGACATCAGAGCCGCTGGCAGCCCGGATAGCAGAGGCCGGCAACAACGACCGGAGATGTGGAGATAGAGGGCTTGGCCGTTCCTGCGATCTCCGGCGATGTCTGCCATCCGGGAGCCAGTCAACTACCAACGCTCGTCATTGATCCAGATGACAGACACAGTCACGTTCAGTGACAAACGTCAGCCGGTCAAGCGCACAAGGATTCGGCATGCAGGCCCCGTCACCTTCTGTCCCCGCCAGCGGCCATCCCCGGTCCGCCAACCCATCATTTGCCGAAATGATGCGCGCCCAGGTCTGCTCCAGTGATGAGCTCTCGTTTCTCATGGAAGCGCACGATGGCCTCTCCGCCGCGATCGCCGGGCGCGCGGGCTTCAAGGGCCTTTGGGCATCGGGCCTGTCGATTGCCTGCTCTCTGGGTTACCGGGACGCCAATGAAGCATCCTGGAGCCAAGTCGTCGACATCGTCGGGCGAATTGTGGACTCAAGCCAGTTGCCAGTTCTGGTCGATGGAGATGGCGGCTTCGGTAACTTCAATAACGCTCGTCTGTTGGCCCGCAAACTCCGTCAATGTGGCGCTGCCGGCGTTGCGCTCGAAGACAGTTGTTTTCCGAAGATGAACTCGTTCGTTGGCGATCGGCATCCGCTTGCTGACATCGACGAGTTCTCCGGCCGCCTGCGCGCCGTGAAGGACACAGTCGCGGACGATCTGATCCTTGTGGCCCGTATCGAATCGTTGATTGCCGGACATGAACTCGACGAAGCTATCTCCCGTGCCAACGCATACGCGGACGCGGGATCTGATGCGATCCTCATTCACTCGCGAAGAACCGCCGCGGACGAGATCTTCGCGTTCACGCGTGCTTGGCAGAACAAGTTACCGGTCGTCATCGTTCCAACGAAGTACTATCGAACCCCGGTCTCGGCATATCGCAGAGCTCGCATTTCCACAGTGATTTGGGCCAACCACTCCATGCGAGCTGCAATAGCGGCAATGCGACAGGTCTGCAGTCGTATCATCGCTGAGGAGAATACTGCCAGCATTGAGCCCAGCATTGCGACGCTCGACGAGGTCTTCGAACTTTTTAAGTACAACGAACTCGCCAATGCGGAAGCGCGATATCTGCCCCATCACACTGAGCTAAAATAGCAGGTTTCATCCACGCAACAGCGCACGAAAAGGGTTTTCGCCATGAAACCGCCCACCTTCCACTACGCGCGAATCAATGATTCACCATTGCCATACCATCAAATAGTCCGGCGGCAGCTCTTACGGCGCGCAGCTCTTACGGCGCCCAGTTATACATTACTGCAGACTCCCGCTCCTACTCAGTTGCTGCCTCGTAAGGGCGATCTCGCAGCGAGCTCGCGGACGGGAAGCCGGAGACAGGCTAATCTCGACATTGTCTCGTAGTCGAGGCGCGAGGCGTCTTCAGGGGCCGCTCCGATTTGCTTTCGGAGATGGCTAAGCGATACCAACCATCCTGAGCTTCACCGCGACACCGACGCCTGCGCGTTCGGAACATCTCCCCTACAGTTCCATGAAAAAGAGCCGAGATCAATCTCAGGCTGCTCGTGGAAGCTCTCAACTCGAATTGCCGACGCGGCATCCACGACGACCAAGGAGACCCCGATGGCTGATACCGCTCCTAAAACGGCCATCGTTCTCGCCGCCGGCTTGGGCTCACGCTTGCGACCACTGACCGATCTACGACCAAAACCGCTGATAGAGGTCAATGGAACACCGATACTTCACAACGCTCTACGGCATTTGCAGGCGGTAGGCGTGCAAGACGTGTCGATCGTCGTCGGCTACCGAAAGGACGCTATTCAATATGCCTGTGGCGCTCGCTTCGGCGAACTCAAAATTAACTACGTCGAGTCTTCTGTATTCGACCGCACCGGTAGCGCATATTCCCTCTGGTTAGCTCGCGACGCACTCCTATGCGGCGACATATACCTCCTGGAGGGCGATGTCTTCTTCGAGGAGGACGCCCTGCACTATCTTACTCGGGGCGAGGCTCGTGACGTTGCAGCAGTTGCGCCCTTCAAGGCAACAATGCAGGGATCTGCAGTACTGGTTTCAGACCGCGGATTTGTCTCAGGTTTTCGCATGAAACAGTCCGGCGCCGACCTGTTGCCTGGCCGCCCCAAGCTTTTCAAGACAATGAATTTGTTTCGTCTCTCAGCATCGTCGCTCCGCACGACGATTGTCCCCGCGCTCAACGAGATCGTCGGGTCGGGAGCCACTCAAGCCTATACCGAGGAGCTTTTGGCGTATCTGGTGGAGCGCCGCGGGCTACAGCTCGCAGCGATGCGCTGCGACGATCTACGATGGTGCGAGATCGATAGCGCCGAGGATCTTCGTTTCGCCAACAGCTTGTTCGCCATCCGAGCAACACCCAACGGCTAGGTACGCTTATGGTATGATGACTGACGCGGGTATTGATCATGCTTCGATACTTGTTTGACCCGGCAAATGCTATCACAGCGTTTGGTGTGATTTTGTCGGGGGTTGCGTTATCCCTCGCTATGGACGGCCGCATTGAAGTTGCCGTTGCAGTTGCTCTCTGGGCGATGCTCGCCGATCACCTTGACGGAATTGTCGCACGTCGTACCAGAGGCCGGTCGAGAATAGTCGGTGAGATGGGCAAGAGCTTGGACGGATTCTCTGATCTTATATACGGCGCCGTGTTCCCCTGCATCGCAGTACTGCAGTTGAACGGTGTTACGGCTCTGTCTGCCACCGTCGGTACAATGCAGCTGCTAGCAGGCGCGCTCCGCTTGAGCCACTTTAGCATCGTTGGGTTATCAGCAGATCGTTCTTTTACAGGTGTGCCGCTATCTTACGACGTTCCGCTCCTTGCCATGCTCGTACTGATACAGCCTCTCGTGAATCAGCCATTGTTCTCATGGTTGGTTCTCAGCTCGTTCGCTGCCCTCGCTACGTTGCATGTTTCGTCAATTCGTGTCCGAGCACCGGCTCGTCCAATGTATATCGCGATCTTGCTCTTTAGCATCGGAGCATCAGCAGCCCTATCGATCCGGACGATGATTTAGGCTGTTAGCGAGCACCTTGATGCGAGAGCAGGCATGGCCGCCATTGCTCGGCGCGGCAAAAACGCCGCGGCGACGGCGGACCGGCTGGGTGGGAGCGGAACGACGCATACGGTCGAGCTCGCCTTCTGCTGGGTGCGCATGCGGCAACTTCTACGAACTCGCGACCGCGGGCCCCGCTCCGATCGCGAGCGAGGCGCTGAAGCACATCGCCACATTCTGTGCGATTGAGAAGGAGATCCGGGGCCGTGCCGCGCGGAAGGAGCGTAAGCGCTGTGCGGGCATCCCCTTCCGAATTAGGTGGCGATCTGTCCAACCATCGCTGCTCGCCGGCCGTGAAGAAGTTGATCAATTAGCCACAAGTCTTATCTCTGCCGGGCGACATCAGCAGGCGTCACCGGCGAGCCCACATTTCCCCAGCTTCTTCTTAGATAGTTGCTCAGGTTGGCTATCTCTGTATCGTCCAGCTCGCTTGCAAGGCCGTCCATAGACTTCCAGGACGGCTGTGGGAATGGTGCCGGCCGGGCGCCATAGAGAATGATGTTGATTAGGGTGGCCGGGTCGCGGGTCTGAACTATCGGATTCCCAACTAACGGAGGGCCCGTCGTGACATTGCCCAATCCGTCCGGCAGATGACAGGTCGCGCAGCGCAACATATAAACAAGCTGACCGGCTGAGGCTTGAACTGCAGAGGGCGACGTTGGGGTTTGGCCGGCAGGCGCAAGAGCTTTCAAGTAAACCGCCATGGCGTGAATGTCCGCCGTGCTAAGGTGCTGGGTACTGTTGCCAACGACTTCGTTCATTGGACCGAAGATGCCTGCGCGAGAGCTGTGCCCTGATTTTAGGTACCTTTCAAGATCGCTCGTCTGCCATGACGCGAGACCATCCTTAGCGCCAGTGAGATTGGGAGCTGACCAAAGTCGCATCTCGCCGGGCCGGACCCAGTCGCTATAGAGACCACCTGTTAACGCGAGCTCAGCCTTCTCGGCCCCGAAGCTGTTACGTGGTGTGTGACATGCGCCGCAATGCCCCAATCCTCGAACCAGGTAAGCTCCTCTATTCCATTCTTGAGATTCGTTGGGGTCTGAGTGCCAACGGCCCGGCGTGAAGAACAGACGGTTCCAAACCGCCATCATCGATCGCTGGTTAAACGGAAATCGTAACTCATTCGCGCGAACAGTGTGCCGCACAGCCGGAAGACTACGAAGATAGGCCCAGAGTGCATCCAAGTCTTCGTCGGATAGAATTGTGAAAGCCGGATATGGGAATGCCGGATAGAGGTGCGCGCCATCAGCGCGAATGCCTTCGCGCATCGCGCGAACAAACTGCTCCTTGGTCCAGCGGCCAATCCCCGTATCCGGATCCGGGGTTATGTTCGAGGAATAGATCGTGCCAAAGGGCGTTTGAAATGGAACGTTGCCTGCGAACGGTTCGCCATCACCCGCAGTATGGCAACTAATGCAGTTCCCAGCGGCCGCTAAGTATCGCCCCTGTACCGAGAATTCCGATTCTTCGGCGAGGGATAGTCTTGCTTCAGGCATAGCGATCTCCTGGCTGAAACCCGGAGGCGTGAGAGCTCCAATGAGAATCGCTACAGCAAGCGCTTGAAGGCGGCCTATGGCGAATTTAACGCGCTTCATGTCTTCGCGGCCCAAGCGTCGCAGTGGCCGTTTGGATTGGCGGAGCCATTAAAGATCTGGCAGTGACCGCAATTGGTTCGATCGTCCACTGTCGCAAAAAAAGAACATCCACTGCAGGTCTTACTCTGATCAGGCGATCGGTCGACGTAATGCTGCCCGTCACGCAACGCCTTCTCCGCACTTGTTGCCGTTGGATCCGTACAAACCTGTGCCGTCGTGTCCTTCTTGCAGGCGATAAGCATAGACATTGCGCTGAGCATGGAGAGCGTGGCCGCTCGGCACAGGACTCCCCGGCGCGAAACCTTCTCAGGTTGCATCGTTTTGCTTTCCCAGTCTTTACGGATTCTCAGAATGCTTGCGCATCTCTTGCGGAGCCTCATAGGCTACAATCGGGGCGGATTTCATCCAGCTCCCCTGATGTGAATTATTGTTACCGCACCCGTTGCATTCACCTGGATGCTGGTCTCCTTCATAAGTAAAGACTGGCCTCCCCCTATATGCCCAGACGTCTATCCCTTGAGTACCCTTTTCGATTTCGCGCCAGGGGTGCCGTGGATTGATCGAGATTACAGACCAGATATTATTGATTTCCGATTTTCCTGCCATTGCGATGAGCGGATGCCATATCTTGGCGCAGCGGTCTTCACCACCGCAGAAACTGGTCCAGTAGAGCGGACTGTCGCCAGTATCGTCGCAATCTAAGCGATCGGCTGTCTTGTCGACGCAATGGATCGTATAAAGTGTTTTGCCTTGTGAATCGGCATAAACTTCCTGATCGAGGCTCCCCTGCGGCATACCAGACGCCTCTACATTAGGGATCGTCCTGATGGTGACTGCAGGTGGATGTTGAGGAGGTTCCTTCAACACCGCCACTTGCCAACCCTTGGGTGCCCTTCCGTAGAGATCGCCGAAGATATCGCGAAACTCTTGGGACTCCTTCGCAACGTCTGCGTCTCTTGCATAGGTATAAAGCAACTTTCCCTTGTATGCCCACTGCCTCATGCTTGGTCGTGTGACAATTGTCCACTCTTTGAGACCGTCGCTCGTTGCAAGAGCAGGCGAAACGAAGGGGCGCCACAGGTGTGGATCTCCAATAGTCTCATTGGAGTCGGCGTAGTAGAGAACTTTTCCAGAGGCGTCAGCCAAGGCCTGGCCAAGTGCTGTTTTTTGGACTGTGACCCTGGGCGGTGCGCCTGCGAGTGGCGCGGAGGCGACTTTCCACGGGTAAACCTCCTCAGTGATAACACCTCGCATATTTCCGTTCACGTCCCCGGGAAACTTGTCCTTGATCGACATGTAGAGCGGAGCGCCCTCGTATGCCCATTGCCTTGTGCCGTCTGCGCGTTGGACAATTGTCCATTTTCCGACAGGCTGGGCGTCTGAGGGTGCCAGCAATGGGGGGCGCTTTTGGCCGCAGGTACGGCGTGTTTGACTGTCCGGCGTCTTGATCGCGAAATCCGCATCAAGATTCTCGGAATCGTTAGTAAAATTATCGGATGCCGTGCGCATAATCTCTGCTTGAATCTCGTTCGTGCAAGACTCAAGAGGAAAAAGCTCGTTCGCATCATGGTTGAAAGAATAGAGCGCCATGCCGTTGGCGCTGACAAAAATGGGGCCCTCGTCTGTCAATCGGATATTGACGCCCGGCGGGACTGCTAACTCGAATTGGGAAGCGCCAGCCGCCGACCGCAATAGCAGCAGCAAGGCTGCAACAACGGAAATGCCAGTCTTGACTGTCATGCCTGAAGAACCTCCTCGACGACTTTGGTGGTCTTCATTGATCCAAAGCCCCATTCGCTCTTCTGAAGGCCCATGGCCCGCATGACCGTCAGCCCAATCTGCGTACCAACATCTTCCGCGCCGGCGGCCACGTGAATCCCGGATTTCATCCGACCGCCAGCTCTGCCTGCGGTCATCATGGGAATCCCATCCATGGAATGGATCTGCGCCCTCTCATGGTCGCTGTGGGCGAACACTAAAACATTGTCCAGAAGCGTTCTGTCACCTTCACGGACGCTCGAGAGCGCACCAACAAAATAGGCCCACTCCTCCATCGCCTGGCGAATGAACCAGGAATGGGTCGACTGATAACCTTGTCCATTCAAGTGCTCTTCATGGGTCACAGCGTGGTGGGAGTTCGGCACTCCCCTCTTGGTCGTCGCCGCGAAGCTCTCGGAATAAGCCATATTGAATACGCGGGTCTGATCGCACGAAAGCGCCGCCACCAGAATGTCAGTCATGAGACGATGCCGTTGACCAACCAAATCAGCGTCCTCGCCGATCAACGCAACGTCAGTTGGCGCGGGCGGCACACGACAGGCGGGCGCCGGCGGTGGCTTTTCAAGCTGAAGCGCCAGGCGTTGTTCGAGGTCACGAAGCGATGTGAAGTATTGGTCAAGTCGCGCACGATCGGTGGCGCCTAAGTTTCGTTTCAACGAAGCGCTGTCTTCGAGGACAGCCGACAGCACGCTTTCGCGCACCATGAGGCGTGGGTTCGGATGAAATACTGGAGAATTGGGGTCTTGGAATTCAGGCCCGAAAATCCGCTGGTAGAAGGCCAGGGGGGAAATTTCCGGCGGATTGTAAGCTTGCGCATTGCGGAAGCTATAGCTGTGCTGACGATTGCCGGTCGCCGTCATCTCCAGTGACCGGAATCGCGTGCTGCCACCAATAGCGTCGGAAATCGTTACGTCGAGGCTCTCTCCGGGAACGGACGTCCTGTCGGTAGGCGCTTGACCACAACGGAGGGCTACCCAGCCCGTATAGTGACAGAGAGAAGGTCGGCCATCTGTAAAAGTACGATACCCGGTAAAGAGATTTATATGGTCTCTGACGGGCCGGATCGCCGCGAGTTCCTCCTTCAAGTCGAAGTTCGGCCCGGTTCTTTCGGGTACAAAGATCTCCTTGTTCATGCCGAGCCCCCAAAACCATGTGCCGAAGCGCACCGGCAAGGGACGCCCATTGGCGAGGGCGGTGCCGCTATTATTCAGGAAGCATTCCAGAAACGGCATACCGACGGTCACTGCAGCGCCGCCAATCATACCTCTCAAGACTTGCCTGCGATCGATTCTCTTGGACATGCCAATCCTCCTAGCGATCAACTCGAGCTTCTTGCGCGTCGCGGTGCGTGTCGGAGTCGACTGAGACGGCGTAAAAGGCCTTACTGCTTGTGATATCTCTCAGGAGTGCAATCAAGCGATAGCCTTCTGAGCCGAACCGGTTGGCCTCATAGTCGAGCCACGGGCGGTCCGCTGCGCTGGCCGGCCGTCCGACGCCGTAGCTGTACAATCTGTTCACCAAGCACGAGACAAGCGCGGGATTGTCATGAACTGCTTGGCCAAACCCAGACACGTCGACAAAGGATCTTCCGTCCAGTTCACCGGTAACATCAATGGGCGCGTCTCCCTCCGTCTTGCGGTACGCTCCAGCGCCATCGAAGTTCTCCAAGGCGAGCCCAATCGGATCCGTGATCTTGTGACACCCGGCGCACACAGGATTAGTCCTATGCGCATCCAGCCGGTCGCGGGCGGTTTTGAAGTGGCGATTGGCATCATCAAAGACTTCAAAGCTTACGTCTGGTGGTGGGTCCGGTACATGTTGACACAGAAGATTCTCTCTGACCGCACGACCGCGGCGCGTGGGCGAGCTCTTCCCTGGGTGCGAATACAATGCAAGGAAGCCAGGCGATGTCAGGAGCCCTGCGCTTTCTCCCGACGATACTTCATGGGGAGTCCAACCGTCGGGATCTGAAGCGGGACTTCTGTAGAGGGGACCGAGGGTGGGGTTGATGAAAGTCAGATTGCGGGTGAACAGGTCACGATAATCGCCGTTGCGCCTAATGAGTTGATCGGTAATCAGACGCAGCATTTGCTCTTCGGCGGAGCGTGCCACTTGGATGGTAAATCCAGGAAAGATTGTGGGATCTTTCGCGAGCGTAGCGAACTGATCGAATCTTAAGAGATCCCAAAAGAAAGCTCGAATGCCTTTCTCGATGCGTGGAGATGAGAGCATCCGGTCGATCTGGCGCTTCAGCCCATCGGCGTTGTCCAGATCTCCCTTTTCGGCGGCATCGAGCAGGGTTTCATCGGGCGGAGCATTCCAGAGAAAAAGGCTAAGACGCGTTGCCTTCGAATAGCTCGTCAGACGGTGCTGACTAGAATGTTCCGGATCTGGCTCGGCCGCCTCGATAAAATAGAGGAATTTTGGGGAAGTGAGCATACCGGCCAAGCTGTAGGTCAAGCCGGCATAGAAATCGCCAAGCCGACGGGCGCCTTTGCCTGCGGCCTCGACTTGCGTCTCTACCTCGGCATCGGTCAGAGGCCTCCGATACAGGAATCGCCCGGTGCGAATGAAAAACTGCTTGGCACAGGCAGGATCAGCGTCAACGACCGAAATTGGCATACAGGGTACAAATGATTTCCTGTGCCGGTCATCGATAACTTGCTGCGCCACCGTGAGCGCTGTGCGCTCGAATTGATCCAGCGCACCCGGCGTAATGGCGGCCGCTGATGCGCCGAGGGCCAGAAGCCCCTGCAATCGCTGCGGTGGCGCGAAAGCGACGTCGACCTTTATGTCTTCGCCGAAAATGTCGTGGATTGCTGTCACATATTGATCAGCCGAAATCAGTCGGACCGAAGCAGAACCGCCGGGGACTTCTGGCGGCCGGTTGGACTCGGAACGCTCAATCACCCAATATCCGACCGTGGCTGTTGTGGCTATGACCGCAATCGCTATAGCGGTCCACAGACTTGTTCCGACCTTCATCGATCCACCTCCTCGGCTGGATGGATGACGAAGATCCGAACGAATTCAAGCCTACGAGCAGAGGAAAGCGCCGTGCATTGGCCGGTTTCTGGATCTTTGTATCCATCGGCTAGCCGGTGAAGAGCGGCATATGCCGATGACGGGCTAGCCAGATAGACTTCGCCTGCCGACGTAACAATTCCAAAGTGCGAGTACCATTCCCAGACCTGATCGAGGTCTACATAGCCAGCTCGAATACCTTCGGCGCCCGAGGCGGTCAACGAGAGCTGCAGCCTCATATCGCGCATACGCTGCTTATGGATGTACGTTTCCTGCCAAATACCATCTGCAGGTTCAGAGACAAGCTGGCCATTAGCGATGCGGCCCTTGGCGTGATAGAGTGGTTTTCCACTGACTCGTTGGCTTTGCCAGGGAACGACCTTTAGAGCTGAGTCAACCACCAACTGATCTGAACCACGATATAGTTTTACTTCCACATCCGGGCTGTTCTGCTCGTCGGTCACACCCGAGATCTCGAGCAACAGACGATTTACTACTCCGGTTCGAATAGCCTTTCTCGTGCGCACTTCGCTGAAGAGATTATCAACCAATTTTCGGTGGCAGCCGAAGAACCTGAAAAGTTGATTATCGACTCTCTCTTCCGTCTTCAAATTTCGAAATTTCTTGTGGTCGCACGTCGTTGCCGTAGCCCGGCCGTCCAAAGTGCCATCCAGATTGAGGCCGTATGCCTCAATGCTTCGAACTTCGCGAAACGGCAGCGGATCGGTCACAGCCTCCGGGTTGAAGTAACCATTTTCACAATTGGGCCCACGATTGTCGATCCGCCAGCACTTATTGAGCTGGTCTTGCCGGGCAGAACGGGATGGAAACTGCGCTTCCCAATTCTCCCGATTATTATGCACCGGGCCGTCTGGGCATAGTGCCTTCGCGTCATTGAGCGGCGACATTGTCCAATCAGAGTTGGACAAGACCAAACCGATCGTGTGTCCGCTCCCGGACGCCCCCTGAAGTTCGCTGCTCGCAGCTAAGCACGAGTCAAAACTGTGAGCACCTACCGCACACGCCACTGTCAATGTTGCTAAAGCGATTACCGATCGCCTCAACATCAAGATTTTGATGGCCTTACGAGGTGCGCCGGTGGCTCCGGCAAAGGCCGTGTCCTTCTGAGTTTCGTCACGCTGTCCTGCCGACTGCGACACAGAGTTAGTGTGGTTAGAGGTGTCGACGGGCCCTACCGCAAACTTGATGCAAAGCATCGTTCAAACTCCGTTAGCCTATTACTTGACGGCGCCCCCGGTCATTCCTTCAACGAACCACTTCTGTGCGGCGAGGAAGGCGATGACGAGGGGCAACACCACGAGAGTGCATGCGGCCATGAGGGGTCCAAAGTCGTTGCCGGCCTCCTCGTTCTTGAAATACATGATTCCGAGCGGCGGCGGCATGAGCGACTGGTCGCGAACGGCGATCAGTGGCCAGAACAGGTCATTCCAATGCCCGACCACCGAGAAGATCGCAAACGCAATGACAGCCGGCAGCGCCATCGGCACCATGATCTTCCAGGCTATCGCGACTTCGGAGAGACCGTCGAGCCGCGCGGCATGAACCACATCATCGGGGATGGTCTTGAAGAATTGGCGAAACAGGAAGATGCCGAACGGCGAGACGACATAGGGAAAGATGAGCGCTGCATAGGTATTGAGAATGCCGAGCTGGTAGCCGAGGATGAACAGCGGCAATGAGAGCACCTGATGCGGCAGGAGCAGACCGATTAGCACTACGCTGAACAGCAGATCACGTCCGGGAAACCGGAGCTTAGCGAGCGCATAGGCGCAAGGGACGCAAACCAGGATCTGTAGTGCCAGGATCAAAGCGCATACAATTAGGCCGTTGCCCATGTAGCGCGGCAGCGGGGCTTCCGTCAGCGCCTTCGTGTAGTTCTCGACGCCATAGAATTGCGCGGGCCAGAATGAGAAGAACGCGCGGAAGATCTCGCCCGGCGGCTTGATCGACAGCGACACCATCCACACGAAGGGCACGAGAATGACTGCCCCGGTGGTGAGCAGCGCAGCATGACGAAGGATCGCGGTTGGCGGAGGTAAATGACTGATCGGGGTGGCGTGGCTCATTGGTAATGCACCTTCCTGTCCATGACGCGCGCCTGAACGAGTGTGAGCGTCACTACGATGGCGAGAAAGACCACGGCAATGGCAGCGCCGTAGCCGGCGCGAAGATACTCGAAGCTCTCACGATAGAGCGTGTAGAGCAGAACTTCGGAGGCGTGGCCCGGCCCGCCCTGGGTGAGCACTTTGACGGTGTCAAAGGACTCGAATGCCCTCAGTGCCACGACGATGACAACGAACATCGATACAGGTCCGAGCATGGGCAGCGTGACGGTACGCATTCGGTCGAGCCAAAAATCAGCCCCGTCGATATCGGCAGCATCGTAAAGGTCCTGCGGGATGCCCTTCAGGCCTGCGAGAAACAACACCATGGCGTAGCCCAGATTCTGCCAAATGCCGATGACCGCGAGTACCGGCAGGACCGTATTCTCGTCGCGCAGCCAGTTGCCGGTCGGCAGTCCGACCGCGGCAAGCGTTGGGTTGATGAGCCCGATCGTTGGATGCAGCATTGCTTCCCAAGCGACAGCCATGGCCGTGAGTGTCGCCATGAAGGGCAGGAAGTGGATGGCGCGATAAAAGGCGCGGCAGGATTTTTCGCTTTCAATGAGAAGCGCGATCAGAAGGCCGAAGAAAAGGGTACCCGGCACAACGATCAGAACGTAGAGGATGGTGTTGAGAAGCGAAGCCCTGAAACCCGAGTCGGAAAAGGCCTCGCGGAAGTTGGCAAGGCCCACAAAGGCGAGAGAATGTGCCCCGAACTGCCAATCGGTGAGCGCAATGACGAAGACCCCGATCACCGGCATGAGGAAGAGGACGAGCAGAAAGAAAACCGCGGGCCCTGCCAGGGTCCAGGCCGCCAGCGCTTCCCCAAAGGCACGCGAAGCGGGTATTCCAACGCGAGTGATCGCGGGCAGCTCTCCGGAGCTGCCGGAAGCAGCAACAGGCGCGCTCATCGGGCAATCTCCCGAATTGGTGTAACCGAGGCGTGTCCGATTTCTAACCCCTTGCGCAGCCGTCGCCCATCGCGGGTAAAGAGAAGCACGCGGTCCGGCCTGACAGCGAGATGCAAGGTCCGAGCGGGAGCGATATGAGGCGCCCGTTCGGCCAACAGCCTTGCGATCAAGGGATGATCGATGCCCGCCAGATCGAGATGGACGAAGAGATCGGAGCCCATATGCTCGATCATGCGCACAGAACCGGTCAGGGCGCCCTGCCCGCCGTGGTCAGCGAGATGAAAAGCCTCAGGGCGAACACCGAGAGTAAGGGGCGCGCCGGCGGGCGCATCGACTTCCATAGAGAGCGTCGATCCGGCCACGTCAATGAGACCGCGGTCGCGCACCACGCCGTCAAGCATATTGATCTTGGGCGAACCGATGAATTCGGCGACGCGCCGGTCGTTGGGATCGGCATAGATCTCCTGCGGCGGAGCAACCTGCAACAACTCGCCGTCGAGCATAACCGCCACCCGGTCGGACAGGGTCATGGCCTCGGCCTGATCATGGGTGACATAGATGAAGGTGCCCCCGAGCCGCTGGTGCAGCTCTTTGATCTCGGCGCGCATCTGCACCCGCAGCTTGGCGTCGAGGTTAGACAGCGGCTCATCCATCAGGAAAACAGCCGGATGACGCACCATCGCCCGACCGACCGCCACACGTTGGCGCTGGCCGCCGGAGAGCTGGCCCGGCTTACGGGTCAGAAGATGGCCGATGCCGAGTGCCTTGGCCGTACGGGTGACCTCCACGTCGATCTCATTGGCGATTTCGTGTGGTCCCCGGCAGCAGGCGCCCGAGAACAGGAAGTCTCTGGAAGGCCGAGAGCCGTCGCATCCGAAGTGGTAGGGTCATGTTGGAGGCGACCGTCATATGCGGATAGAGCGCGTAGGACTGGAACACCATTGCAATGTCCCGCCGCTTCGGCCGCAATCCATCCACAACTCGCTCGCCAATCGAGACCGAGCCGGTGTCCTGCATCTCAAGCCCCGCCAGAATCCGCAGCAATGTCGATTTCCCGCATCCCGACGGCCCCAACAGCGTCAGGAACTCACCAGCTGCCACGGACAACGAAACGTGACGCAAGACAGACGTTTGGCCGTAGTTCTTGCTGACGCTTTCGATTGAAACGGACGCCACCGCCTTTAATTCCCCATTGTCAGCATAGAATTTTGCGCAAGCGCGGCGAGGAGATCGTCAACGTCGTTGCACAAGCACCAGAGCTTCAAGACCGAAAACGCTACAGTGGGATGACGTTCATCGAATAATTCGATCGATTGCCCGACCAAGTGCGATGACGTGCGGCACTCCACGAGCGAGAGCGGTCGCGCAAAGCGTCGCGCATTCGTCGGGATCGCTTAGGAGCAGAATTAGCGCACTGCCACGCCACTCAGCACGGGCCGCGAGGCCACGGCGCAGCGACTGAATCCGACCTGCGACGCCTAGTTCGATGGCGACCGTTAGCTCCTGAGCTCCAAGGCCGAATCCCATGAAGGCACGGAGAGCACGTCGTGACCACCTGCCGGGAGATGACCGCGCCCGTGACAAGGCATTTTCCGGACCGCAAACCGAAGCATCGCAAGTTGCGATTGTTTCGTTCATGAACCGCGATGATCCGATTTTTGGTCGAGAGCGAGTAGAAGCCGTCTTGGAATAAATGATGCTGTCTTTGGACATCGTGTCGAGATGCTCGGTACGCATCCGGCCAGCACCCCGGGCAGTCGCGCCGGTCTGCCGCGGCGCCTCAGGCAGCAGCCGCTTTGGACTGTTGGGTCGCCTTCCAATTCCACGGGAGCAGGTCGGCGACTCTGTTGAGGGGGTGATCTGGAAGCCTGGCCAACACGTCAGCGAGCCAGGCTTGCGGATCAACGTCGTTCATCTTGCAGGTTTCGATCAGGGTATAGACAGCGGCGGCACGATTGCCGCCAGCATCTGAACCGGCGAAGGTCCAATTTCGTCTTCCGACAGCCACACCGCGTAACGCTCGTTCGGCAGCGTTGTTCGAGAGGCAGATGCGGCCATCGTCCAGGAAGCGGGTGAACGCCGCCCAGCGGTTGAGCAGGTAGTTGATCGCCTTTGCAGTGTCGTTGCCTGATGAGAGCAAGGTTCGCTGCTGGCGCATCCAGATTTCGAGATCGGCGACGATCGGCCTCGACTTATCACGACGTGCCGCAAGCCGCTGTTCCGGCGTTTTGGCGTTGATGGTGCGCTCGATCTCGAACAGGTGATATCGATGCGCCGCACCGCCTCGCTGGCAATCGGCGCCCCCTCCAGATTTCGCCAGGTCGAAGAACTTTCTGCGGCCGTGGCTCCAACACGCCGCTTCAAGGATCGGAGCCGGCTTCCCTTTGGGCCTTGTAGAGCTGGTTATATCCATCAAAGGCGTCGGCCTGCATAAGGCCGACGGAGCCGGCAAGATGGCTTTGCAGATGCTCTCCAGCCCGGTTGCGTGAGTAGTAGAACAAGGCCGCCGGCGGATCCGTGCCGCCAAACGGCCGGTCATCGCGAACATAGGTCCAGATCCGGCCGGTAACCGTCTTAAGCTTGGCCAGTACCGGCACCATCGGGTGAGTAGGCCGGAGGGATTTCACCTCCAACCTCTCGCAGAACCGGGCGTGAGACTCTCGCCTCACCCGGCTCCCAAGGCAAGCTTGCCGCCATCGCCGAGTTGCCAATGCACAAAGAGCCTGCGCTTCTCACGCGCGATCTTCTCCAGGAAGAGACGCGCGCGTCCTAAACGGTGATGGAAGCGCTTGTACTTTCGCTTCAGCCAAATCGCTAACGTCTGGTTGATGTAGCGTGCCAAAGGATAAAGCGCTGAGCGCGTGTATTGCCCATAATAAGCGATCCACCCCCTAACCATCGGGTTTAGCTCGCGAGCAATATCGTCCAGCGTCACCTCGGTTCGCCTGCGAAGTTTCAAGCCTCGGACCGTCGCCCGCATGGCGTTCAGCGCTGGTTTGCTGACCGCTGGGGTGAACCCACAGAACATCTTCTGCGAATGCGGCCCCAGGACCGATCGTGGCCGGAAGCAATAACCGAGAAAGTCAAACATGACCGTCTCGCTTTTACCTCGGCGTCGATCATCCTTGCAGTAGACGATCCTCGTCTTCGTAGGATGCAATTCCAGGCGGCACTCCGCCAGCCGAGCCTGGAGCGCTTCGCGAACGCTTTGCGCCTCCATCTCATTCCGACAATGTACCAACCCGTCATCCGCATACCGACACCACCTGAGATCGGGGAACATCCGTGCCATCCAGAGATCAAATGCATAGTGCATGAAGAGGTTGGCGAGGATCGGGCTCACCACGCCCCCTTGTGGGGTACCGCGGCTTCGCTCGATTATCGTTCCATCCTCTTGCACCATCGGCGCTGTCAGCCATCTTTCAATGTAGAGCAGCGCCCATGCGCACGTAACATGTTTCCGGACGGCCCGCAGCAGAAGCTCGTGGTCGATATTGTCGAACAGTCCCTTGATGTCGAACTCCAGAACCCAATCGTACTTCCAGCACCGCTGTCGCGTCACGCCTACGGCATCGAGAGCCGATTTACCGGGTCTGTAGCCGTAAGAATCCGCCAGAAAGATTGCGTCGAGAGCCGGCTCAATCAGTTGTTTGACAACCGTCTGTGCCACGCGGTCTGCCACAGTGGGCACCCCGAGGATCCTTTGGCCCCCACTCTTCTTTGGAATGGAGACGGCGCGAACAGGCGGCGGGAAATAAGCGCCTGAGCTCATTCGATTCCAAATCTTGTAGAGATTACTCTTCAAGTCGGACTCGAACTGCTCAATCGTCACTCCGTCGACACCGGCTGCGCCACCATTGGATCGCACCTGCAGATATGCTTCGTACACCTCTCTCTTGTCGATGTTGAACGGTTTGCTCGGCTGGTTCACCGTCGTCCTCCTGTTGTCAGTTGCGACGATGGCCAGCCCACCTGATCCGATCCCTTCGCTCCGGCCCCATTACGAGCCTTCGTCGCTAATACGGATCGGTCCGTCCCAGTGCTCCGCGTCGGTAATCTCGCCTCGCGGTCTTCTCCGCTTGTGCTTCTCCCTTTCCATCGGAGCGACTGGTTCCTGCAGTTCCGCGGCAGCGCCTGCATCCGATTCACGCCCCCTCAACGCCGGTCGCCGCCCGCCCGGTCATCAGGCTTCCGGCGGGCTCATCCCAGAGGGACGACACACCTCTGGTTTTGACGACGATTTCCACGTTACGACGGTTCATCGGCGGGTTCATTTTCATTCGTCTCTCGGACGCCTATCCGTTCGGGTATTCCCGACCGTTAGCTTCAACGCTCACGACCGCGCCTCTTAAGCGAAGCCGCTTGAAGTGATTTGAGACCTACTCCTGAAAGTCGATCCCGAGGGGCCTACCCTCATCGCTGCCACAGCTTGCGCACACAGATTTTCAGATCATCTCGATCATCCTTTCTGTGTGCTTCTGCAGCACACTATCGTCGGCGTGGATGCGTTCCGCGCTCATGACGTGGATCCGGATGGCCTCAATAATGGGAGCGAGTGCTACCACGCAGGCGCCGACCCGATCCGCCAGGGTCGCGACATCGATCTCGATCCCTTCGCGGGCATAGGTCTTGCTCTGCCGGTTCAATGGCTGGTGCAGCAGGAACTTGTTGACCAGCACCATCGCCAGCAGGTTCGGCCCGGCAAAGCCTCGCGGGATCGGATGGGAGGGCGCCGGCGCCTCGGTGATCGCCTCGCAATCCCGGCAGGAGAACTTCTCGCGGACATGCTCGATAATCTTCCAGCGCCGCGGCTCGCATTCCAGGGTCTTCGAGACCACCTCGCCGAGCTTGTGCAGCCGCTCGCTGCCGCACTTGCCACATGCGCAAGGCATGGGTTCGACGATACGTTCGACCAGCAGGTTATCCGGTAGGGGGCGTCGCGGCGGCCGTGGATATTGCGCGCGCTTCTGTTTGGCGGCTTCCGGCGCGGCGATCTCGGCCTTGGTTTCCTGTTCGGCCTGGGTCTCTTCAAGATCCTCGATGGCAAGCTCGAGCTGTTCGACCACAGCTTGCCGCGCTCTGAGGATTGCCCGAACTGCTCGCGCCGTGCCTTGGCCAGCATCAGCTTCAGCCGTTCGATTTCCAGCCGGCCGACCGTCACTTCGCTCTTCGCCAGTGTCAGCTGTTCGCGCTGCGCAATGATCATCGCATGCGCAGCCGCAGGTCGGCGGGAAGCGGATCGGTGGGCGTCGTCACGAGGACGAATCAACCATATTCGCCGCAAAAAATCCCGCTGGATTCCTGCCGTGAGTCAAAGAGCCACAGCTTAACCGGAAGCCTGTGGACGCCAGGTTGCCTGCGGCATCCGCCAGTCAATTCCGGACAGGAGATAGGATAGTTGTGCAGCGCTGATCGTCACAACGCCGTCCGCCAGCGATGGCCACAAAAAGCGCCCGCGCTCCAACCGCTTCGTGAACAGACATGCGCCCTGGCCATGGTGAGTCGGCCCCGGAGTTGCACCCGGAGCCGCTCTCCGAACCGTACGTGACGCTCTCACGTCATACGGCTCTCAACAAGTAACGAAGCAGAACTCAACCTCGCCCAATGAGCAAACAGCTTCGGCCTGCGGCGGCGGATCAATCTGAGCCAGGTGGAGGCTCTGACTTTTCCATTCTTCAGCCCTTTGTATTTGCGTCGCGCCCAGCGGTTTAGAGATTCGTCGACGTATCGATACAGGTTGTGCATTTCTGACCGCCCATATCTGCCGTAGTACTGCATCCATCCACGAAGGATGGGATTCAGTTCCAAGGCGATTGCGTCGACTTCCGTCTGCGAGCGAAGCCTGAGCCGGAGCTGCCGGATCGTCACACGCATAGACTTCATCGCCGCCCTGCTGGCCGCTGGCGAGAACGTACAGAAGTTTTCCTTCTTCTGATGATTTCTTGCCCTGCGCGGTCGAAAGGTAAATCCCAGAAAGTCAAATGACTGACTGGCATGGCTACCCGGGCGGTTGCTGTCTTTGCAGTAGACGATCTTGGTCTTGTCGGGATGCATTTCGAGTTCGCATTCCTCAAACCTTGCTTGCAGCGCCGCCTTGATGGCTTCCGCTTCAGCCTTGGTTCGGCAATGAACGAGCCCGTCGTCTGCGTATCGACACCATGGCGACCGCGGGAAGTTCCGCGCCATCCATGTATCGAACGCGTAATGCAAGAACAAATTGGCAAGGACAGGACTGATCACGCCGCCTTGGGGTGTGCCCCGGTCGCGAGCGGTGATCGCTCCATCTCTGCCTTGCATCGGCGCTATTAGCCAGCGTTCGATGTAGAGCAGAGCCCATTCGTCTTGCACATGCTTCCTGACGGCCTTCATGAGCAGCTCGTGGCTGATATTGTCGAACAGGCCTTTGATGTCGAACTCCAGCACCCAGTCCATCTTCCAGCACCGTTGCCGGGTGACGCCAACGGCGTCCAGCGCGGATTTTCCGGGCCGGTAGCCGTAGGAATCGGGAAGGAAGATTTCCTCGAGTGCTTGTTCAATCTGCAGCTTGACGACCGTCTGCGCCACGCGATCTGCTACTGTCGGCACGCCTAGAATGCGTTGTCCGCCGTTCTTCTTGGGAATGGAGACAGCCCGAACAGCAGGTGGAAAGTAGCTGCCAGAAGACATTCGATTCCAGACCTTGTAAAGGTTGCCCTTCAAGTCCTTCTCGAAAGCTTCCAAGGATACCTTATCCACGCCGGCTGAGCCCGCATTGGCTTTGACCAATCGGTAGGCCTTCATCACTGTTTGCTTGTCGATATTGTACTGCTTGCGTTCGGTTACACCCATCATGTCCTCCTGCTCATCACAGTTGCATGCGGGCGGAACCACTTGCCTCGGCCCCTTCGCTCCAGTCCCATTACAGTACCTTCATCACTACTACGAGCCAATCCGCCCCAGTGTCGTGCTTCGGTACTCTCGTCTCGCGGTGTGCGCCGCTTGAACTTCTCCCTTGGCATCACAACGACTGGTTCCTGCAGTTCTCTACAAGAGCCTGTATCCAGATCGCGTCCCCTAAACGCCGGTCGCCATCCGCGCAGTAATCCAAGCGCCTCACGGATTGATCTCAGGGATGGCACGCGCCCCTGATTTTGGCGACGTCTAAATAATTTTCGACGCGTCATCGGAAGATTCGCTTTCGCTCGCCTTCTGGATACTCACCTGCCCCGTAAACCCGGGACTTTTGCAACACTTGCTGATGACCGCGCCTTTTAAGCGAAGCCACAGTGTCGTGGTTTTGCACCTGCGCCTGGAACGCCGATGCAGGAGGGCCAACCTCCATCTCTCATAAAGCTGTACGCATCAAATTCGGCTATTCACCTCCTTCATGCTCTGCAGCACACCATGCCAGATGATCTTGATCAGGTCGCCGCGGCGGCCCCTAAAAACGTAGAGATCGCCAGCGTGAGGGTCCCGCTTCAAACCCGCCTGAACCAGACGCGCAAGGCTCGGGAAGCCTCGGCGCATATCGGTATGACCGGTCGCGAGCCAAACCCGTACATTGCCCGGTATGGCGATCATCGGCGCTCAAGCACCTCGAGGACCCGCGCCAGCGCCTCCGGGTCGACATGCGCGTCCACTCGGATGCGTCGTCGGTTGCCAAGATCGATCTCGATCAATCCAGTACGCGCGGCTGCCACGGAGCGCACTCGGCCGTCACCCGCAGGCAAAAGCTTCGGAGTTTCCTCCACCTCCGTAGCGACGATCTGCACCGGCGCAAAAGATGGTACGACCTGCTCTGATGTCCGTGCTTGTCGACGCCAGGTAAACACCAGGCTGGCCGCGACTCCGTTGCGGCGCGCAACCTCAGTCACCTTCGCGCCCGGCACCAACGTCTCCTCGACAATCCGTGCCTTGTCGTCCTGCGACCAGCGCCGCCACCGCTCCAGCCCGCCCAAAACCTCGACCCACATCGCCTGATGACCTTAAAGCTAGACTTAAGGCTACACGCTTCGCGAATTACCTCGCGTCACGCAAGACGGCGCCCGTCGGATGCGTACGATGCTCGAGCTCCAACGCGTCGTTGAAGAAGGCGCACACATCGAGGCGCCGCGAAGACATCAAGCGGTCGGCCTGCTTCTCGTGTTTAGATCACCCGTCTCGGCCGTCTGCAGCAGTTCGGCGTCGGGCGTTAAATCCCACATCCGATAGCTGAGGCGCGTCGCCCAGCCGTCACGGTCCAGCGCCCATTGCTTGTTGCCGGTCAGCGCCGCAGCTTCCATGCGGAATGCGAAATCGGCCGCCTGGAGCAAGCTGGCTAGGCGATAGCGCAGGCCAGCATAGAAGTTGTTCTGCGACTCGGCGCGTCCATGGCTCAGATTGACAGCGCTTTTGATCTCCTCCTCGGTCAATGGGCGGCGGTAGGATCCGGCCATAGTGGCTCAGCACCCGCGCGGTGCAGCCGTCATCGGCTCGTTGGCCGACCTGGGCACGCGGAAAAGCTTAGCGCGGTATTTCTCCCCGGTCACCTGGGTGGCTATGCTGTCCGCCAGTTTGGTGAGGGATTCAAAGCTCACGGGCTTTACCGAAAGCGCCGAAGTGCTGGCTGCCTGCAACCCGCCAATGCGGATCGTGGGCTCGAAGCGGCCGCGCACTTCAATCTCGGTGCCGAAGATATCGGCAATGGAGTCGCGATGGTCTGCCCCTGTCGGTCGCCTTATGCTCACCACTTGCGAACTGCGGCGCCTCGGCTGGAAGCAACGCCGCTAGCGGTGGGGCCAGAAACTAGCACGATGAGAGATAGAATCACGCCGGAGACACGCTTAATGCGTTCCCCACATACGATTGGCGACAAGCGACGATCGCCGGCTGGCGTCCGCGAGCGCCGGGGCCTAGCTCGAACTAATCGGGCTACCTGCACTTGTAGCTTTGAGCCTTGAAGATATCGCCGCTGAAATAAGTCGCGACGGTGGGATAGGCGCAAGCCGGAAGGCTCATTTGCGGCCCGTGAGGGTGCGGGTAGATCTTGTACACCGAACTCTCGCTGCCAGGTGCCGGCGAGGTAAAGACCATGCTGTCGGGCGAGACGCCTTTCTCCACCCAATCCACCAGCGCTCGGTACAATTGCCCGTCCGCTGGCACCGGTGGATTTGCGTTGGGGTTCGCTGCGCCACTGAAATAACCGTGAGACATGCCCGGCACGACGAACATCTTATAATAAGCCTGAACAGAAGCCGGGCCACCCATCTTAGCCATGACCCGGTCATAATATTCGGTAAGTCCCTGCACCCAGGCGCTTGGGTCATGCAGGCCGTTTACTTGCAGGAGTTTCGCGCCGGAAATCTTGAGGCGTGTCAGGTCAGAATCATAGTCGGGGTCACTACCGGTTTCGGATTGCATCGCCCTGAAAGATTGGTACGCCGCCGCGAGCTCGGCGTAAGTCAAAGTTTTCCAGCCGTCCTCGCCATTGGCAGTGGCGTTCTTGAAGTCCGGTGTTCCAATCTTGGGATTGCCCAGGGCCAATGCAATTATATCGGGTCCCCCACTTTTCATTTCCGGCCATGTTAAATCGCCCTGGAGCGAGCGGATATAGCCACCACGCGGATATCCGTACCAGATCCGGACACCCGTCACCGGAGCGTCCCACCCATTGTCCAGGGCCGGATCTGGCACGCTGCCGTCGATCGTCAGTCCGTACCAGACCTTGTTCATGACAAGGGCTTGCGCGCGGGTCATGCACGTGGGCGTGCCATTTGTGCCACCGTCGGACCTGCATAGGACAGCCGCATCTTTAGTCGGATCGTAGCGGCATCTACGGATGTCGAGGATGAAGCCGAGGTGCTGTCCTCCCACGATGTCGCAAGCCGCCACGGCCGCGGCCGACACCGCCTCAAGTTGCTCCCGCGATGGAGCTTTCCCGCCCAGATCGCGCAAGACCAGGAGCTCGGGATATAGCTGCGCGATGTCGCTTGTGGTGCTTGCACCCGCCCTGATCGAGACGATGCCATCGTATTGTTCCGGCAGATTCTGCGCGACATGGAGCGCCTGCCGCCCACCGCCCGAGCCGCCCTCGAAGTAGGAGTACTTCGGGGGGGAGCCATAGTAGGCTGTCGCCAGCGCCTTTGTCTTCACCGCCTGTTCGTAAAGGCTGCGATAGCTCCAATCCCGCCAGCCGGCGACATTGACCGTTCCGTCGGGATTCATGGCAAAAGAGGCGCCAGCGTACTGTTGCCCGCTGTCGGTGGTCGCCGTCACGGCGCCTTCTTCCGCCGCAATCCGCGGCGCCGGCAGGTTGCCGTTGCCAACGCTCATGCGACCGACGACGGTCTCTTCGTAACCGTTGGCCCAGCCACCCCCGCCCAGAGCGTGCACCCGATGGTTCCACGCATTCTTCTCGGGCAGCCACACTTCGATCCCGATGCCGCGCGAGGTCGATGGGGCGCCGGTGGGACCGGGCACGCCCGGTCCCACCAAAAGCTTCACCCAACAAAGATCCGCCGCGAACCTCGCTGGTCGGTTCGGGAAGATCTGTTGCTCCTTTGAGGGACTGGGGTACGGATCGTCCTTCTTGACCTTCTTCACAAGCAGGACGGTGGTATTGCCGTCTGGCTTAAACGCTGTCTTCATCGAATCGTCGCATCCCAACGTGGGTGTGGCCGCCGACACGACGTTAGGCGAAACGCAAGTGAGGGTGATCGCGACCGAGAGGATGCTGATTTGTCCAAGATAGCCGGTCCTTGTCACGTATTTCACTTTCTCTTTCCAATTTGGAAAGCTGCCAAGTTGCTAAAGAATGCAAAGCCGACTGGCGTCACCGAAAGCACCGAGGTGCTAGCTGCCTGCAAGCCGCCAATGCGGATCGTTGGATCGAAGAAGCCGCGCACTTCAATCTCGGTGCCGAAGATCTCGGCAATGGAGTTGCGGTACTCTGCCTCTGTCAGCCGCCTCTTGCTCACGTCTTCCGAATTGGCGCCGGACTGAACTGAAGCGATGGCGGCAGCCGTCGCACCGGACGCCAGCGCAGTTAAGGATAGAAGGGAGATGGCAAGATTTCGGATGCGCCCTATTACACGGCCTCTCGATAGACTGCGCGCCCGTTGGCGGCTTTCCGTTGCGCGCTCACAAATACCGCCCGCCCGCGCGTACGCTCCAACATGACGCCCGTCATCACATACCTGCCTTAAACTCAACGAAGATACTGAGATGAAGCGTTCGATGGCTCATCTCAGGCGGCGGAGGCGGATAATGCGCACTCCTGACCGTAGCAAGTGCCGCCTGGTCGAGAACCGAAGATCCGCTCGATTGGGACAAACTGACCCCCGATACGCGCGCGTCGAGATAATCGAACGTCACGCGGGCACGGCCATGCTGGCCTGTGGCGCGCGCAGATGCCGGATAGATCAGCGCGCTCTCCACGGCTCGCCGCATTTGGCCTTGAAAGCTCGACATCGCTGCAGCGCTTGGCCCCGCGCTTGCCGTCGCCTGTTGCTGTGCAGGGCGGGCGGCCGGCTTCTTTTGGGCCTGCTGCGGGGGCTTTGCGGGCTTAGGGCGCACGATCGGCGCCTCCGCCTTTGGAAGCGGCGGAGCAGGCTTCGGGGGAGCAACCTCTGCGGGCGGCGGAGGGGCCTCAGTAGGCGGTGGAGTAACCTGCGGTATCGGGGGCGTCTCTTCTGGCACCGGCGGAGTTTCCGCAACCATAGGAGGCGGATCTGCGGGCGCATCGGGTGGGGCCGCGACCAGCGAGATCTGCATCGTCGGCGCCGACGATTCGTTTGTTGGCCGGTGTTGCGTGAGCCAGCCAACGACGGCAAGCAAACAGAGGCCCTCCAGCAACAGCGCAGCGGCGAACGAAGCAGGCAGCGCGGAGCGTTCCTGCAGTGGGCTGAAATGATCGGCTGTCGCGATGGTCACCACGATTCCACTCCTACTTGGTGTCCTTCGCGGCGAGGCCGACCTGGACGATGCCAGCCTTGCGACACGCATCCATCACAGCGAGAAGATTTTGCAGCGTTGCGGTGCCGGCTCCCGCAATGGTAACGGCAGCGTGCTCTCGGTCCGGCTCGGCCGCCAATTTGGCCATCAGATCGTCAATAGTAAGCTTTTGACCATCCGTCTCGATAACGCCATCGGCAAACAGCGTAACGACGATCTTTGGGTGGGGCAGATCCTGCGCGGTGCTGCTTTGCGGAAGTTGCGAAGCGATACCGGTCGCCGGAATCATTCGCAGCGTGATCATGATGAAGAACACCAACAGGAAGAGCATGATGTCGATCATCGGAATGATTTCTATGCGGCCCTTCCGCACCTCGAGGTAACGCATTGGTCAGGTTCCCGTATTCGCGAGCGGGTGGATTGCGGGCCCATGAGGACGCTTTTCAGCTGAAGCCACACGAGGGGCATCGAGACGGTTGACCATCGAAATCTTCAAAGTCTCAAGTTGATGAACGACGAGCCGCGTCCAGTTGTTAAGGCTGTTGAAGCAAACGAGACCGACGATGGCGATGAGCAGGCCGCATGCGGTCGCGATCAGAGCTTCGCCGACGCCGCCGGTGATCTGTGTCGCCGCGTTGCCGGCATCGCCAAGGACCGCGAACGCCTTGACCATGCCGGCGATCGTGCCGAGAAGGCCGAGCAAAGGTGCTAGCGTCACGATTGTGTCGAGCAGCCAC
This sequence comes from Bradyrhizobium sp. USDA 4461, assembly GCF_054055655.1. Taxonomy (NCBI): domain Bacteria; kingdom Pseudomonadati; phylum Pseudomonadota; class Alphaproteobacteria; order Hyphomicrobiales; family Nitrobacteraceae; genus Bradyrhizobium; species Bradyrhizobium sp. USDA 4461. Next base: position 4,150,697 of record NZ_JBSRXM010000001.1, on the reverse strand, counting down.
AACCGGCTATCCAGCCTGGGGACCTGCCATAGGATTGATTCCTCCAACAGCTCGGACAACCGATGCGCATCCTTAAGCTCGGGATGCTGCAGCGGCACTTCCAGCAAAGCGCAATGTGGCAGTCGCGGCGATTTCTTGACGAGGTCTGCTAGCGTCTTCCGGTCGAGGTGCGCGAATTGCGCGACCGTGTCGGTGACGCGCTTTCCGCGACGGATGGTCCGGCCAAGGAACCAGAAGCGATCGATTATCACGGTAAGCGCGATTAGCAGCAGGACGGCCATAACATAGAGAATGCCGTCGGACTGCGCCGCGAGCTCGGTGAGACGATCAAGGGTCATGTTCATTCCTTCGCTGATGATTTTCTGTCAGAACTGCACAGACAAGCTGCTATAGATGTTCCGGCCGATCTGCGTGTAGAACAGCGGCGTTGTTGAAACGCCGGAATAGCCGAAGAAGTCTACGACCGCATGACTATCAAGGATGTTGTCGATCCCGAATTTTACGGTCACGGCCGCCAAATTAGGCAGGGGGTTCTTGACCTTGTAGGTGATGGCCATATTGAGCTGATTGAACGGTGATAGTGGTTGCGTTTCCCCGATATCACCGAAGCGCTTGCCGACCCATTTGTCTATCAGTGAGGCGCGCCAGTCACCCTGTTCGTAGATCAGGCCGGCTGCAAGCGTCGCGTTCGGCGCCTCCTGGATCCATAGCCCGGTCTGGGTGCTCTTGGCGCTGTTAAGGCTGCCATTGCCGAAAACACTGAAGCCGTTACCGAGGTGGAGCGTTCCTTCGAGTTCGACACCCTTGTAGATGACCCCGCCCTGGTTGACGTAGGTCGAGATGCCGCCGATGTCCTGCGATGCGATCATGTTCTGGAAGTCGATGTAATAGACGTCACCGGCCAGCGTGAAGGCCTTACTCTGGTAACTCGTGCCGACCTGGTAATTCCAGGTGGTTTCAGGTTGGACATTGGCTGCCCCGGGCAGACCATTTGGTGGGGTTAGAAACCCCTCTGCGGCCTGCGCATAAACCGACCAATTGGATGAAAGCTTGTAGTTCGCGGCAAGCGAGGGCAGAGCCTTCCCCCAAGTCTGGGAGTAATCCAAAGGCCCACCCGTGTTAGGATCAACGAGCGAATTGTAGCTGCGCCTGACATAGGCATATTTCGCACCGGCCGTAATCGTCAGGTCAGGCAGTGCTTTCCAGTCTGCTTCGACATATGGCTGAACAGTATCCAGCGCGAGGTTCTGGTCATAGCTTGTGGAGATGTATTTCTGGTCCAATGTCATGTCGACCTTAAATTTAGCTCGATAGGACGGCTGGTGCTCGACCCATGCGCCGACCTTGACATCGCCGAAAGGCAGATCTTTTTGGAGAGAGATCACGTCGCCATAGGAGCGGACGCTTGCCGGATTCACTGTGCCCGGCACGTCAAACGCGCCAAACTTCGTGCCAATTGAATTTCCGCTGACATCCAGGCCCCGAAGTATCGGTTGACTGTAGTAATAGCCATAGGTGTAGAGCTTCTGGTCCAGATGCCAGCCGTCACCATAGTCAGATTTCAGGCCGAGGTAGTTGATGTCGGTCTGAAGATTCCAGCGGTTGTAACCGACGTAATTCTGCTTGCTTGGGTCGGATGACAGCCCAAACTTCGGACCATAGGCCGCGATCTGGGCGAGCGATGCACCCTGAGAGTAATCTCGCATCTGATTATTGTAGATCGATACGAAGGTGAGCGTCGTGTTGTCGCCGAGCGGCTGCACGAGCTTCAGTGCCGCGCTTTCTCGCTCCTTGCCGACGTTGGTGTAATAGCCGTCGCTTTTGGTAAATTGGGTGTCAAGAAAGACCGAAGCGCCGTTCGCGCTTTTGAGCTGGCCGGAATCAAGTTGGATACCGTAGAGCTGAGTATTGAAGCTGCCATAGCTCGTGGTCGCCGTTGCGGCCTGGGTCGACATCGGCGACTTGGTTTGGAGTGCAACCGTGCCGCCAAATGTCGCATCGCCCACGGTCGACGCCGTACCCGGGCCACGGTCGACGATGACCTGCCCGAGATCGTTGGTCATTATGAAAGCGCCGCTGGGCGTGCTAAGATTGAAGAGCCGAAGCGGAATTCCATCGAGCGTAACGTTAAATTGGCCGTCCTGGAAGCCGCGGATCGAGATGGCGCCCTCGTCTCCGCCCGCTGCTCGGCCGACCATCACGCTCGGCGCAACGCTGATGACACTATCGTAATTGGCGGTCGCCGGAATGTTGTTTTCGATATAGTGCCTGCTGATGACGGAGGTCGGCTGCGTCACCGTCAAGGGCGTGCTCGTCGGCGCTTGATACACGGCCGAATTGACGTCGCCAGCGCTGTCTGACGTCTGGACAGTTCCGAGGTCCGTCGTCTGGGCGTGCGCAGCCGTCGCTCCTACCACCGGCGGAACGCTCGCAGCCAGCAAAAGCGCCGCGTAGTGCCGCCTGATCCCCTGCCCGCCTGCGGTATTCGAAAGTCGCATCAGTAGCCCCTCTCCTGCTTTCCAATTTGAACTGCCTCGTGCTCATCGGCCCGGCGTCTCGTTGGCTCGTGCTATTGGCTCTATGTTTTGTACAGTGGGATGACGTTCATCGAATAATTTGGTGCATGCTTGCGCAGATGCGATGATTTGTTCCGCTCTCGGTGATTGCGGCGCGCAGTTTGTGGAGACCGCTCGGGAACTCAAGGTGACGCGGTTAGCGGACGGATTGATCCGCAGAGTCGACTAGCCGTCGACCCGCGGCCAAACTTATCTCGCGTCAAGGCTCACGGAGCGTCGCGGAGTAAAGCAGTTGGCGGCCTCCGTCGGAGGTCCGCCGATGCGCTCGCTGAGCAGTGGGGCGATCCCGTTTAGAAAGGAGCGCATGCACGGCGCGACGTGGCCGAAATGAACCGCACTCTCGCGCCGAACTGGCTCACAATCTTCTCGAAGACGCGCTTCTTCAAAGCTTCAGGCGCTCATCATCGCCTTAGGTGAGTATCCATACGACCTAGTCGCTCTTTGACCCACCAACCAATCAAGTTATCGCATTTTCGAACGAAGGCGTCGAAAATCGCGATATGTCATGCCTGTCGCATCACGCTCTCCTGCGTCGCACCATCGGGCGGTAGACGCAGCGGGCAAGGTCGGTAAGGCGCTGCGCGGTGCCTGCACGCGGGGGCCGGCAGGCCAGGCCGCTGCATGGTCGATGTCTGGGCGGCCAGCACGCGCATGGCGTTGGCTCAGAGGAAGGCTCCCAATCGCAACGAGGTTGCCGGCGTCCCTCGAAGCCTCGCCCTGCTCGATCTTGACGGCGCCCTTGTCACCGTCGAACGCCTTGCACTGTCGGCCCGACACGGCGCAAGCCATCCGCGACCGGAAGGGTTACTACGTGTTGGCCACCTGGAGCAATTGCGGCCGGCTTTTCAAGTTTTCAAGGCCGTCAAGGCGCTGCTCGACACCGCCCGGAAGCCCGCACGAGCGAGCCGGCGAAGGGCTATCGCTCACGGCCGCGTCAAGCGCCATGCGATGTCGCGCCGGCACCGCAGCTAGCAAAACAATACGATTTCCCGCTATCGCCGCCGTCGGTCGCGTCGACAGCTGGCGCGCCAACGCCGGCAGGATTGCCAAGCACACAGTCCGGTACTGTCTGCCTCGCGCCCGCTGTCGGCCAAGAAGCTGCCCGAGGCCGTGCACGCACTGGGGCATCGAGAACAACCGGCACTGCGTTCTCGACGTCCCGTTCGACGAGGACGCCCGCCGCAGCCGCAAGGACAATGCCGCGGAAAATCTCGCCATTATTCGCAAGCTGGCCCTCAATGATCTGCACGCCACGCCTGGCCCCGCTCGCACCAACCAGAAAATGCTTCAGGCCAGATGGAAACAACGACTTCCTTCTCTTCGTCCTCCCCCATATGCGATAGGCCTATTATCACACCCGGGTTTTTCCTTGAAATTGGCGACACGGTGCGAGGGCGCCGAAACGGCTAGGCGGATAGGTAGCAGTTAGCGTGGCGAGCGCACTCTGGCGACGGTGGAAGACGATAAATGCGGTTACGTCGATGTCTCTGACACCATCGCCATAGGTCAAACAGAAGGCGTTGTCGTCGGTCAGGTAATTAGCAATTCGCTTGAGCCGACCTCCAGGCATGGTCTCCTCGCCAGCATCGACCAGCGTCACCTTCCACCATTCAGCATGGTGCTGGTGAACCTCCATGCGGTCTTTTGCCGTGTCGAAGGCGACATCCGACACGTGGCAGGAATTCGTTGGCGATGTATTCCTCTGATAGCCCTTGTAGCCGCAGCAGATGGCGAGATCGTCGAGTCACAGTGCGAATAGATTTTGAGGATATGCTACAGAATCGGCTAGCCGCCGATCTCGATCATGAGCTTGGGCCGAATGTGGGTTTCTTCGGAGATTCGAGTTCCAACGCCACCCGCGAGGATCACAGCTTTCACGATTGGCTCCCTCTCCGGCTGGCCGGCCGTTGTCGCCTGGCTTCACGGCAGGATTGCTCCGCCAGCGCGGCGGGGCGCACGGGCTTGAGCAAAACCTGCCTCTCAGGCCGGATGGTCGTTGATGCGCTCATCCGCAAGTAAGGGTTTTGCGGACGACTACGATCCCCCTTGTAATAGACCGGGGTTTCGAACGTAGTGGCGACTACGTAATCCGCCTGCCGCTCGGCTCCAAAGGAGGCCATGACACTGGCTTCGTCAAGATGACGCGGGCCCTCTGGCTCGATCAGTACCCACGCTTTGGCCAGGTCGGCGCAGTGCTCAAGTCCGAGCGCTTCCACTGCGACTGCGTTACTGCCAAGGTATCCTCCGATCAGCCATGGTAGACCGAGCGCTCGCGTCTCGAGCGCATACAGCAGCGCCGGCGAGAGGCCAGAGAGGTCAACTACCGCCGTGCCGGCTTCAAGGCCGACCGCACGAGCCTGGGCCCTGGCTGTGGCCAAATAGTCGTGGAATGGTTGCGAGAGCACCAATTTTCCACCCCCCGGTAGGGACATGACAGCATCATAAGCGCGAAGATCTTTTGGCTGAAGGATCGGCTCGAGGATGCCAGCATTGACCACTGATGCGGTGAGCAGCTGTGCCAACACCGTTAGGGGCAATAGGGTGGCGACGCTGCGTCGCTGCTGCGCAAGAGGGCTCAGGAAGGCAACGACTGCGAGCATCCAGAACAAGGCGGCATAAGAACCGACGAGCCAGTAATTGACATTGGAGCCCAATGCGGACAGGTGCGGCAGAACCAAAAAGGTTGACGCTAGAGCTATGCTGGTGGGCGTCTGGGTGCGCAGAACCAATCCCCCACGATAGAACGTCGCGCCAAAACATGTTAAAGCCGGCACCAGGAACAGGGTTGAGTACTTGATGCTGATCAGATCGGTCCCCAGCAGCGCAATCGCTATTGTCACGATCAACACTGCAGCGAGAGCCAGGGATGGGAGCAGCTTGTGCATAGCCCCCCTGAGGATGCTGAGCAAAAGGGCTGACGCCATTGACACAGCGATAGCGAGTTGCGAGCGACTGGTGGCGAGCCAGTCGATCCGAAACATGAGAGATACCTCGTGCCCGGCATCCAGCAGGCCTACCACCTCAGCGCTGCTGACCATACGGGTCACCAGCGCGGTGATGCCGCCGCCGATCAAGTAGGCAGTAACGATCAGTAGAGCAAGAGCGACCAGCGCCGCGCCAAGCATGGGCAGCAGCGACTTTCGGCGCAAAACGACGACATAGAGCATAACGAGGAGGGCAATGGCCGCAGCCGTGGTCGGCCTGGCCATGAAGCAGCACCACCCGCCAACGCCGACAAGGATCGCCCCCAAGACCTGGCGGATGCGCCCTGGCCGATCGACTAGCAATAAGCCGATCATCACCATCACGACAGATTGAATGTTCAGCGTGTAGTAGCCGGGGGTGAGCGGCTGCCAAACGTGAAAAGCGACCAATCCGAGGCTTGCGGTCCCTGCCGATAGCACCGCAGCATGCTGCCAGCCCACTGTCCAGAGCCGCCGGATCACTAGGAAGGCGAGAATCCAGCCTAGCGCCATGGTGAGCGTGATGTTCGCCATGCGAAGCACTGCGATGTCACCGCCCGCCCACTGATATGGCCAGTGATAGACGAAGCCGAAAAGGGTCGGCGGGACATTGATTGCATAGGCGAATGGGTTCGCGATGGAGTTAAGGTAGAAACCCTCGGTGATGAGATTGAGACCGTAACTGCTGTAGTATAGGAGCCAGGCGAAAAGGGTCGCTGTGGTTACGGCGGACAGGGTCAGCAAAGTCCGATCCAGCAAAACTGACAACGTCCTTCGGTTGGTAAAGTGATGATTGTCTCTTGGCATAGACCCCTTCCTGCCAGCTTAAGACGAGGTCCATTCTAATGGATATCAGCCTTGAGGAGCCTGTAGCTGACCTATGCTCCGCAATCTCCTGCAAGAATTGGTAGAGTGCATCACTTGGTTGGACTGAGACCATTCTTTCCGGCTCTTGTAGCGAGACCGAACTTTGCATTACTCGAAACTAGAGTTCTACGACCCTAAACACGTTGGCGGGCTGGTGGCGCCATCGTGATTCAGCAGCATGATGGGCCGCTCATTGCCAATCGCACTATGCGGCCGATCTTCGTTGCACAGGGTTTTCGTGTCTCGCGGTGATCATCGATTGGGCGAGCCGTGCGGTGCTGGCCTGGCGCCTGTCGAACACGATGGACACGTCGTTCTGCGTGTCTGTGCTCGAACAGGCGTTGGCGCGCTTCGGCCGGCCCGAGATCTTAATACTGACAGGGCAGCAAGTTCACCAGCGCCGCCTTCACTGGCACGCTGGCCGCCAGCGGCGTCAGGATCTCGATCGACAGCCGCGAGCGCTGGATGGACGACCTGTACATCGAGCGGCTGTGGCGCTCGCTCAAATACGAGGACATCTATCTCAAGGCCTATTCGGATGGCCGCGAGACCAAATCCGGACTCGCCCGATGGATCGACTTTTGCCTAGCGCCCTCACCAGGCGCCGGAAAACCGCATGCCGATCGCGGGCCGGCATCACCGGCATTCGGCGAACAAGCTGTGAATATGAAGCTTCTCGCAAGCGAGACGCTTGGACAACACCGCGCGTTGCCCGCATCTCCACAGCCACAGCCACAGCAAGCAAGAGGAGCGTAATGTCATTGGGAAGAAGGAACGGCGGCGGCTCAACTTAAGAAATCGGTGGTCCTCAGTATAGGGTCCACTTCAGATGCTCATCGAATAATTGGTTGTGAAGCAGCACAGACGGCCTTGATCAACGGAGTTCGACCAGCCGTCATCTCGCGACCTGGACATCCATCACAAATCGGCGGGGACAACGGTAATCAACTGACCTCGGCCGGTGGTGCGCCGATGCCCTCACTGAGCAGTGGGATGATCCCGTTTAAGCGAGCTAACGAACGGCACCCTGTGATTATCCGCTTTCGCCACAACTCCAGCGTCCGGTCCGGCTACATTAATGACGTTGCGCGCCGGTCAACTACCAATGCTAGTAATTGACCTGAATGACAGAAGCGTGTCACCTATCGGCTGACGAACGTCAGGCTAGTCAAAGTCCATCTGCAAGAGTTCGGGATACAATATCAACCACAGTCGGCCTTCACCCACGGCCCTGATCGCCTGGAGCCCGTCGCTTGCAGAAATGCTACGCGCTCAGATCTGCTCCAATGGCGAGGTTTCCTCTATGGACGCACATGACCCACGCTCCACCCCACTCACGAAGCGTGCAGGCTTCAACGATCTCTGCGCATCCGGCCTGTCGACTGCCCGCCGTCTCGGCTACTGCGATGCCAGCGACGTTTGGTGAAGCCAGCTCATCAACGTGGTCGACGGCATCATGGACTTCGACTGAGCTATTTAAACTTGCAGGGACTTTCGCGGACCAGCCATGGGGTTCGCCTTTGTTGCATAACATACAGTTGCTGGCTTGGTTCTCCTCGTGCGACCGCTTGCGCCGCCCTCGATTTAAACCCGCAGCGCTCTCGGCGTTTGTTATTCTTGCGTTCTTCCACACAGGATCAGGCACGATGCTATCGCCGGAGCAAGTGATGTATTGCGATCACGGTGTTGCAGTCATCTCCCCAGGGAAATGCTTGCTTCACACCATGTGATCGCCTTCCCGACGCAAGAGCAGGAGCAGTTTTATTGAGCGCGCAAGATGGCACAATAGATCTGACACGAGCAATACCTCCCTGCACGACGGCACTGACGCGCGCGCTAAAGAAGGCGTTTCTTGAGATGGGAAGCCGGAACGACGTTGGACTCATTCTCCGCCACAACCGACCGGGAGGAAATGATCGGGACCGAGCCGCTGCTGCTCGGTGGATATCGCGCCGTTTGGGTTCAACTCCGGAGACTGATCGTATCTTGGTGACAAACGGCACTCAGAGCGCCATCGCGTTGCTCTTGCCAATGCTCGTACGCGACGGGACCACCCTTGGTGTTGAGGCGCTTACATATCCGGTGCTACGAAATCTCGCCGACCGAGCGCGCGTGAGAGTCGTCCCGATCGAGATCGATGATGAGGGACTGCAGCCCGACGTCCTTGCAAATCTGGCCGTCCAGAATCGGATTTCCGCGATTTTTGTAAACCCGACGGTTCACAATCCCACCACCGCGGTGATGTCCGAGAAGCGGAGGCGAGACATTGTCGACATAGCGCGTCGACACGGCATTGCCATTATCGAGGATGATGTTCTTGGTCGAATGCATGGACGATCACCGCGACCATTTGCGGCAATCGCGCCGGAATCGACGTGGTATCTTGCCGCGACTGCAAAGAGCCTCGCCCTCGGACTACGAATAACTCTTCTTCTTTGCCCAACCGATGAAGCCGCTAGTCAGTTGTATCGGCCGGTCGCCAGTATGTCCTCGTGGTTTCCGTCCGCTCTGTCGGCTGAACTGTTAACGAAATGGATTAGCGACGGCTCCGGCGCGGAGATCGAAGAGGCGATCGTTGATGAAGCGAATATCCGCTCTGAAATTGTTGCCCAGGCTCTAAATGACGCACCTTATCGCTACCAGCATGGTGGACTTCACTTGTGGATACCATTTCCCAGCGCCGAGTCAGCAATGACGTTTCAAGCGCGCGCGCTAGAACGGAACGTGCTCATTCGAAATTTCGGGATGTTCCTAGCAGCTCCCGAGGAACCGCATGTCGGTCCATGGGGCGTGCGAGTCGCAATTACGGCCCCGCCTGCCAGATCTGACCTCGCCGATGCGTTGACCATCCTCGGCCAGCTTTTTATCAATCAAAGTTCTCATGCAATTGCTCAACGGTGATCGTCACGGGAGGCGAATGTGAGCGTTGCAATGGCGGCAAATCTGCGACCTTGGATCGTGTTTCGTTCTTGTGCTTTCCATCGCTCAACAGCCATCGCTTCGTAAGCCGCCTTGCCGATAGGATCGCTCGCAGTTCGTCTTTCGGTTGCTCGTGCCGGCCATACATCGCTAACGTTTTCAACTGAGGTTCTCTCGGTGCCGCGGGGCACATCGCACCCAGTGGATTTGGTTATGCGCTCACATCTGTGGTCGGAAGAGCCACCCGCAAGCGGGCTAGCGTAACTCTGTAAGCTGAATGAAGGAGGCAACATGAATGAGCAGGTAACCTGGCGGCTCTACGATGGCTCCGCAGTTGGCTACGATGAGTATAGGCCCCACTATCCAGAGGGCGTCTTTGACATCCTGTCACGCTATCATGCCGCCCCCGCGGCCCTCCGGTCAGCTGCAGACATTGGCGCGGGAACCGGCATTTTCAGTCGACAACTAATGGAGTCGATGCCGAGTATTGAGACGCTGACCTGCGTTGAGGCAAATTCGGATATGGTGGCGGTCGCCAAGGAGCGCTCGTCGATGTTTCGGGGGCTCAACGTGCTGGTCGGGTTTGCTGAGAGCCTTCCGCTGGCGGCCTGTTCATGTGATCTCGTTACAGCAGCAACGTCAGCCAATTGGTTCGATAGGCCGCGGTTCTACGACGAGGCCGCACGGGTGCTGAAACCTTCCGGTACGTTGTTGCTGCTGCAGAATAAGCACCGGTACTGGGAGAGCACACTCCTGGATGATTTCGCCAGTTTTCAAGAATGCCACATCCCCGGATATCGTCGGGGTCTCTACTCGGACTTCTCGGGTGGCTATGGGAAAGCTGACTTTGAGGGGGAACTTCGTTTGCGTCCTGATCTGTTCGCGGTCGAGCGCCACAGGCTACAATGGTGCCAAACCATTACGGCAAATCAGTTTCGCGGCTACTGTTACTCCATGGGACACATAAAAAAAGCGATCAATCAGTCTGGTGCCACGGCAATCGCGAAGGGAATCGACGCGCTTCTGGAGCGGCATCAGAATGCGTCAGGCGATGTCGTCGTCAACTGGCTCACCGATGTCGTTTTAAGTAGAGCCAAGCCTTAAGGGCGTACTCATTAGAAGATCAAATGTGTTCACTCATCCGCCCCTTGATCAGTTCCACGAGTTCGGCCTGCACGGCAAAAGACTTCGTCGACATTGAGCCGCCAGCCTCAGCCATGCTGAATGGCTCGCACCGCTGCTCGAGCGGGACGAATCCTTGCGCGATAAACGCCTTATCGTGCGCCTGCGTTACGCCAAACTGCGCCAGCAGGCCTGTGTCGAGGATGTCGGCTACCGCACGGCGCGCGGCCTCGATCGCACGCTGTTCGCCAGGCTCGCGGAGGCCATTGGAACGACGAGCATGTCAGTCTCTTGATCTGCCGTCCGGCTGTGTCGGCATAGCTGGCTGGCCCGCAACGCTCGGCAACAGGGCCTGACGTGGCAAGCTCCGTGCTTTATCAACACATTCAGCGCATATTCGATGACCTCGCGCTCGCACGCGGCCACGGCCGCCATGAACGGCTGTTGCGCGCACTGCGTCGATCCTTTGATCCTCGACGATAGGGAGTTCGAGCCGCTCGCCGCCGGCGCCAGTCACGACCTCCTGGAACTCCTCGATGATCGCTACAGCCGCCGTTCCACCATCGTCACCGGCGAGCTGCGCATGGGACCAATGGCATCGCCTATTGGCGGTCCCACCTATGCCGACGCCGCGTTGGATCGTTTCATTCAAAACGCCTGGGCCTCGGATCTCGCCGGCGAGAACCTGCGGGGAACTTGATCGCAGCAAAGCTGTTACGCCTCGGATTCGTGACGCTGTGAGCATGACGCTGCGCTTTGACAACGCTACCGCGTTGCCAACAAGGCCACGGCAACAGCAGCAGAAAACGGGGGGCCGGCCGCAATCCCAATTGACCGTGCGGTTGCTCAAGGCCAGAAAACAACCGCCGGAAACGCCTCCATCGCCGGGCCAGATCATCTCGGAATCCGCGGACAAGCACCTGCGAAGCGCAAGTCCACGGATCGCTGCTGTCGACGTCGAACGTACTGTGTACCGAGTTCATCGTCCACGGGTGGCATGGCGGCGGTCGGACTGCGCCGTTCGAAGAGGTAAGTACTCGGGCCACTCGCGGTTTTTTGTACAACACGTGCCAAGAGCCTACTTTTTAACGCGGCCTCTTGGACGAATTGAGCGTCCTGGCGATCAACTTCAGTCCCTTGTAAACCAGGTCGAGCGAGGCCGGGCTGCTCAACGACAGGCGAAGAGCGTTCGCTCCAGCGAACCGCTCTTCGACAGCGAACTGAGCCGATCCGCGTACCAAGACGCCTTCGGATGCGAGGTGGGGGATGATCTGCTCTTCGCTTGCGCTGGCCGGGAGCCGTAGCCATAGGTGCATCGACCCCGGTGGGCAAGATATCTGGAAGTCGTCGAGAATATCGCACGCGAGTTCCTGCCGACGTCGGCATTCGTGCCTGATCTCGGCGAGGATGGTGCCTGCCATACCGCTCTCGATCATTTCCGTGACCAGGGCTACCGACAGGGGAGATGGAAGCCAATGCGAAAGCCGGCTGACCTCCCCCAGTTCGGCCGGAGCGTCGATGCCTTTGGGAATGACGCAAAAGGCTGCCCGGATTCCCTGCGCCAAGCATTTGGTCATTCCCATTGTGTACCAGCTGACTTCGGGGGCAAGAGATGCAATCGGCGGCGGAGCATCGGCATGGAGCAGCCCCAATGGATCATCTTCAAAGATCTTAACCCCGTGTCTCCGGGCGATCGCTGCGATCGCCATACGGCGCTCGGCCGGCAGGGTCGATGTTGTGGGATTGTGGAAGGTCGGATTGCAGTAGAGCGCGGCCGGGCCCGCTTCTCGGCAGAGACGGTCAAATTCACCTGGGATAATGCCATCATCATCAATTGGAACGCCGCAGACCTTGATCCCTGCGGCTCGCGCGAGGTTGGGCAAGACCCCATAGCTCAGTTGCTCGGCGAGAATGACGCTGCCTATAGGGGCATGCAACCTGAGGAAGAGAAGAAGCGCACTCTGTGTCCCGTTCGTTAAGATAATGCGTCCTCCGTTTCCAAGTGCCGGGTACCGAGGCGCCAGCCACTTCCTTGCCGCAGCAATGTCACGGCTCGATCCGATCGGCGTCGCGGCTCGCAATAGGCCAGCTAGGTCGGGCCTACTGCCGATGCCGCGAAGCGATACTCCCAGCGCAGAATCGAATGAGGGAGCGATGGGCGGGAGCGACCGCGTCATGTCGACGGTCAAAGAAGCATTCTGCATATTTATGCCAGGGAAGGACTGGGACACTTGTCGTGGCGATAGTGTCTCGATCGGAAGGAACGAGTTTAAGCGGGCGACGCTTCCTGCACCATGATCATCCCGCGCCAGGAACAAAACGCTTCACAATCTTCACAATGTCATTCATTGCCTCTCCCGGCGTCTTTTGCTGCATGATCACCTGACGGAGGCTCTCCGTGACCTCGTTGCTAATGCGTCCGGCCTCCTTGCCGGGAAAGGTGAACCACGGAGCCGCATAGGAGACCGAGGCGAGGCCGGCTTTGTAGATGGGTCGACCAGCGTACCAATCCCCCAGCATTCCGCCCGCCTTCAGTGCAATTTTGTTCGGCGGAACGTAACCTGTACTCCTGCCGACGATTGTTTGGCCCTCGGGCGCCGCGCAATATCGCATGAATTGCCAACATGCCGACTGCCGCAACGAATCCTTCGAATGAAGGACGGCCGCAACACCCGCCGCAGGAATCCGACCGCGAGGATGCGACAAAGGTAGCGGGACGGTCATCACCTTAAACTTGCCTGCAACGGCGGAGTCGATCGCCGCTGCGCTGCTGCTGGAATCGAGAATCATTCCGAGCTGCCCCCCGTTGAACAGCATGCGAGCTTGATCCCGGCTCACGTCATAGCGCGCCTGGCCGATCCGGCCGAACTCTGCGAGAATCTCAAGTGACCTCCTGCCTTCATCCCCCGTAAAGGCGATCGCGCCGCTATCATCCAGCATTCTGCCACCGGCGGCTTCAATTAGGGCAACCCACGTCCAGTTGCTATCTGCCTGGTATTGGAAGTATCCGCCCTGCACGCCCGGTCCAAGCGCCTCGATTTTCCGAGCCAACTCCATGAGGCCGTTCCAGTCCGTGGGCATAGCATTCTCCGCAAGGCCTGCCTGTTCGGCGAGCGTGGCATTGACGAAAAAAACCGGGAAGGATAGGCCCACCGCCAATCCATAGGCATCCGGGCCGATGCGACAGATGTCCACGACCGGACCAGAAATGCCGAGTTCTGCAAGCCCACTATCGGCGACCAGCTCATTGATCGGTTGGATAATTCCCTGACTTTTGAGTGTGGCCAGATAGGAAAACCCCTGGAAGGACACATCCGGCAGGTCGTTGATCACGGCTTGTCGGAGCGTTGATTGCAGTTGCGCGCTCTGGTCCCGGTTTGTCTCGCGGATCGTCGCCTTCATCGGGGGGTGGGTGTGGTCATAGCCGATTACGAGCTGGTCGAACATCGGCCTGAAGATCGATGGCGTAACGCTGACCTGAACGGCTCGACTATCAAGCGCGAGAGAAGCACGCCCGGATAGTGATACGATCGGGATCGCGCATGCAGCTTTAAGGAACTCACGGCGTTTGGGGAGCATTGGCTGACGCCCTTCGGATTGCGTTATGTGGAGCGAGTTCCGGAAATTGTTCGAACAGGTCCTGCACCTGATCGATGAGATCGCAAATATGCTGCGCAGTTTGGCGCGCCGTCTTGCCCCCAACAAAGAAGAAGTGGCCTCCTGATACGCGCCGCCGAAGACGCGTAGGCAGGCCGTCGATGACCTGGATGAACCTATGCCATCGATCTTGCGAGAGTCGGCTAATTGCATCGGCGCGATGCATGCGCGAAGTGATCGCTTGGATGGTGATGCTTCCCCATAACGCTGCGTCACTCATGGCATGACGGGCGTCGTTCTTGCTCTCCGGAGCTATGCAGGCACAGATCGGATATCGTGACCACTCGAACGTCGCCATAGCCTGGACCGCATCGCCGAAATCGGTCGGATGGCTTGTATCGGGTTCGCCACGCAATGCAATTGGAGTGCCCTGCAAGTAATGCTCATAGTAATCCTGGGAGCACAGCGGCGCGCGCCCTTGCTCGACCAATTGTTCATTCAGATGGTGTAACCAGCGTTCTTTCCTCATGAGCCCATCGAGGCCGTACGTATCGCCCGGCTTCCAAAGGCCGTCCCCCGTTTGGTGCTCATTCTCACGAGGTGTCTCGATCAACCCTGGCAGTGGGGGTGTTGCAGCAAGCGAGATGAAACAGTGCGGAGGTATGTTCCGCCGGACCATTGCATCGCAGATGCGATTGACGCTGCGTCCGGCAACACTCCATCCGGCGATCACGATGCGCCGCCGGCGAACCCCAACGAGGTTCTCGACGATCTCCGCCCAATCGTCGGCCACAGTCTGCAGCGAGATCGCTGCATAATTGTGATCCCGTCGTTCGGCATGAGATAGGGCGATCAGGCCAAGCCTTCGCCGCTGCAGCCAAAAATCGAGAAAACACGTCTCGTCGGCTCCCTCGTGGCCATAACTGATTCTGCCGCGATGCCCGCCTCCCGGAACGAATACCACCACATCTTCGTCGCAAGGGCGGCAGCGCGAATAAACCAAGTATGTCGAATCCCGCATTACGACCTCACGTTCCATCCCTGGAGTGAAGTCCGGCACCTCAGAATTATAAAACACACTCATTGATACGAATGATTTCGCTTCTCGCTCATGCGACCACCGTCCAAGGCGCTATCGTTCAGAAAAAACAATCACGTGACGAATATCTAATAATGCGATGGAACAAATTATTTTTGCGATTAGTTCTGTAACGAAGGCGGGCTGTCTCTTCGTTCGACCGATCGACCTCTGCGCAGGGCGAACTAATCGTCTCTCGCGGCGTAGCAGACGTCGAGAAGGCCCTTCGGCGCATCGAAGGCAACTTCACCGTCGGACTTACCGCCGAAGGTGAGATGCCCTCTTCGGAAAGACCGCGGAAATCGCTGCCCCAGTTGTCCATTTCGGATATAGCCGAAAAACGCCTTGGCGAAGTTCGGCAACCTGGCCAACAGCGCGGCAGCCGCACCAGCTTGTCAGCGAGGGTAAGGCCCACCCGACCCGATCGCGGCCACGGGAGCGGATGTTCTCGAGCCCGCGGCCGTCCTGATCCAGATGAATGCGTCCTCGATGCGCTTTGGGATGCGCTGGCTGATGGCATCGCAGTGCCCGGCCATCGCGGGGCGCCTGCGCAACATGCGACGTCACATTCATCGAGCGCAGCTCGTTGACGAAGCCTTCTGCATCATCGGTCTTGTCGACACCAAGCGTGCTCGCTGTTGGTCGGCACCAGGCTCGATATGTGCAGCGCGGCCACGCGTTCGGCATGTCTCGTTCGCCAGCGCCAGGCAGGCAACAGTCCGTGGCGCGTCTCCATCAGGCCATGCCCGATGAAGAACGGCTGCGGCTCGCCTTACCCTTGCGGTACAGCCTGGCGTCCGCATCGGAGGTCGAAACATGGGTGTCGTTGGAGCGCTTCTCGCCATAGAAGTCCGCTTCGGCACACCCGCCGCCTTGCGCTGGCGGCTCGCCGGAGCTCTTCATCGAGGCCGAGGCCTCGATAAGCGTGCAGTGATCGCTCGACAGAAGCCCCTTCACCCTGGGCTGCGCCAGCACCGCCGCCAGGAATTTGGCCGCGCTGTCGTCTTGCAGCTGGTCGCGGTTCTTTCAGAACCCGAATAGTCCCAGGCTGCGTCGTCGACGCCGGTTCCGGCGAACCAGCGGATTAGCAAGTCGTATTCCACCCGCCAGAAGCCGCTTCGAACGGATCGAATAAAACGCCTGCAACAGCATCGCCCGCAGCAGCTTATCCGGCGGGATCGACGGCCGCCCGATCGGCGAATAGAGCTAGCAAACTCGCGCTCCAGCGCCGACAGCGCCTTATACACAATCGTCCGCGTCGCGCGCAGCGGATGGTCAAACCGCACCCGCGTCTCCAGGTCGACTTAAGCCGAACAGCTCGCCCGTTGTCGCCGCCGCGCACGCACCATCTCCGAATCCCGCCGGAGCCGATGAATCACGTCTTCGGCCCACGCGAGCGCCTTTTTCAACAGCCTGCTCGGAGTCCGGCGAAGAAATCAGCCGAATCGAGCCGGCAAGATGGCCTCGCGTCACAATCTACGAGACATTGGTTAGGCGGTTGTCGAGGTACAGGTCCCTCCTCCCTGCCGAGGGAATTCGGCGCCGAACTCTACCAATTCTTGGAGGAGATTGCAGGACGCAGGCTAGTTAGAAGCTCCTCGGTGTTGATATCGGTCGTAATGGGTGACCTCTACAAGGCTAGCAGGAAGGGACTATGCCGCCCGCCAACCACTTTGCCAACGGATGGACGTTGTCAGTCCTCCTGGATCGGGCTTTGCTGACACTGTCCGCCGCAACTACAGCGATCCTTTTCGCCTGGCTGCTATACTATAGCGGTTACGGTCTCCGTCTCGGTACCGAAGGATTCTACCTCAACTCCATCGCGAACCCATTCGCGTACGCAATCAATTTTGGGGCGTCCCTTTTCGGCTTCGTCTATCATTGGCCATATCAGTGGGCGGGGCGCGACATCGCAGTGCTTCGCATGGCGAACGTTATCCTCACCATGGCGCTGGGCTGGATTCTCAGCTTCCTCGTGATCCGGCGTCTTTGGACAGTGCGCTGGCCACATGTGGCGGTGCTCTCGGCAGGGATCGCCAGCCTGGCATTAGTGGCCTTTAACCCCTTGATGAAACTCACCCCTAACTACGACACACTGACCTTTCACTCGCTCTTGATGGTGATGATCGGATTGTTGCTATCCGATCAACCAGGGCGCATCCGCCAGGTCTTGGGGTGGATCCTGGTCGGCGTTGGCGGCTGGTGCTGCTTCATGGCCAAGCCGACCAGCGCTGCGGCGATGGCCCTCCTCGTTATGCTCCACGTCGTCGTTTTGCGCCGAAAGTCGCTGCTGCCCATGCTTGGCGCGGCGCTGATCGCTCTCGCCCTGCTGATCGCTACCGCCTATTTGATCGACGGCGGCATCACCGGGCTGGTGACCCGTATGGCCAACAGCGCTGATTTGGAAATCCTGCTGGGCTCCCGGCATGAGGTGTCTTTCATGTTTCGGATCGACCCGCTCGCCGTCAGTCGCGGGCAACTCGCGATCGCCGTGCTAATGGCGACAGCCTTTCTGCTCAGCATTCTCGTGGGGTCTACGCGCAAGTTGCTCCGTTCGCTCGCTCTCGCTTCGGTGTTGATCGTAACAGTAGCGGTTGCGCTGCTGGGGACGCAGCCAATCAGCATCGAGCTCTCGACCCTGTTCCTGATGCCGGCCTTCACATGCCTTGTCGCGATGTTCTATCGTGGGGGATTGGTTCTGCGCACCCAAACTCCCACCAGCGTCGCGCTGGCACTAACCTTTTTGGTCCTGCCGCACGTGTCCGCGCTGGGCTCCAATCTCAACTACTGGTTCGCCGGTGCGAAGACCGCCTTGTTCTGGATGCTCGCTGTCGTTGCCTTCCTGAGTCCTCTTGCGCAACAGGAACGCAGCGTCGCTACCCTACTGCCGCTGACGGCGTTGGCACAGTTGCTCACTGCATTAGTGATCAATGCTGCGATTCTCAAGCCGTGGGGTCAGGTGAAAGATCTGCGCACTTATACCGCCGTGACGCCGATGCCCGGTGGTGGAAAATTGGTGCTCTCGCAACCGCTCCACGACTATCTGGCCACAGCTAGAGCCCAGGCTCGCGCTGCCGGCCTTGAAATCGGCACCCCCGTGGTCGATCTCTCCGGCCGCTCGCCGGGCCTGCTGTTTGTGCTCGAAACGCGAGCGCTCGGTTTACCTTGGCTGATCGGGCCATGGGGCAGTAACAGTAGCCCAGCGCACTTCGGTCAAACATGGCCGCTTGTGCCATCTCCCGGAAGTAACGCGGCCGCGATGGAAGCGCTTGGACTTGAGAGCTGCGCCGATCTAGCCAAAGCGTGGGTACTGATCGAGCCGGAGGGTCCGCATCGTCTTGACCAAGCTAGTGTCATGGCCTCCTTTGGAGCCCGCGAAGCGGACTACGTCGCTGCCACCGCGTTCGAGACCGCGATCACCGACTCTGATGATCCGGACGCTTACAGGCAATTTTTACTCAAGCCTGTGCGCTCCGGCGGGCTGGCGGAGCAATCCTGCCATGAAGCCAGGCGACAACGGCCGGATAGCCCGAAATGGAGTCGACGGTGAAAGCCGTGATCCTCGCGAGTGCCCCTGGCAACCCGACGCAACTCATCGGTGGTTCGTCGAACGGTGGCGCTTGTTTGCATCCATCTTGTTCTAACTACCCTGCCGCGGAGCGAATCGGGGATGTAGGGGCTGGTACAGGTGCTAATCTTCGGCTGCCTGCGGCAAACCGACTTCAAGAACGTAACTGCCGCCAGGATGCAGCGCGCTGGTATGCGAAAGGGGCCTTGGGGATATGCGTTTCGGCAAGGTCAAATCACTCGGTTCGCCGAGCGGTCCAGTCGACGTTGTGATTGCGACGTTATCGAACACGGACCAGCTCGCGGTAGTGGAGATCTATTGAATTTTGCGGCCCGGCGGGATCGTCCCGTTCGCCGTCCACAGCGATGCACCATAAAGGACGGGACACCGGTCAAAGCTGCATCAGCGCGACGATTATCGTTCGACCGCCGTGCTAGCTAAAGCCACAGAGTGAGCTGGATTGTCAAATTGACAGAACACACGAACAGCCAAAAGGCTCATTTCGAATCTATTCACGACGCCTACGAGGCTCATTACTACGACAAGACTTCGATGGCCTACCGGCATCGGTTCATTTACGCGCCGCTGTTTGCTGGCGTTGAACTGAATGGAGCGTCAGTCGCCGACCTGGCCTGCGGCAGCGGTCACAACTCTCTCGCACTTCGTAGGTACTTTTCATCTATAAGAACAACCGGCTATGACATATCGGAATCGGCCTGTCGCGACTATCAGACCAACGTGGGCAGCGCCGCACACCAGCTCGATTTGACACGCCAGCTGAATGCGGTTGAAACGCATGACGCTGCGATTATCATCGGAGGTCTTCAATATTGCATTGTCGATCTTAAGACAACCATTCGCAACATTGCCCGCATGCTACGTCCCGGTGGACGGTTGTTAATGATGGAGCCGAACGATGAGTTCTTCCTCAGCTCTGTTCGTCGCCTCTGGTATCGAAAAGACCGCTGGTTTGAAGGGGGCTCTGAAGCTGCCTTAAAGCACGACGAGATCGCCAGCCTGGCGGCGCCCTACTTCGTGACGAAACGCGCTATCTATGTGGGAGGGCCGGCTTTCTTTCTTATTTTCAATAGCCTGATCACGCGCGTGCCCTTGCGAGCGAAGCCATATCTTGCTCCCCTTTTGTTTCCCTTCGAAGAGTTGTACAATTTCCTTCCAGGGCGCTCGGCCTACGCTATATTTCTAGCGGAATGGCAGCGGACGCAGGAAATGCCCTGACCGGGCGCAGGCGTACGTCGAACGAACACATCCGAGGGCATCGATCAGCCGCACCTTGCATTCGGCCTGCGTATTCCGCAGGTTTTCAGGGTCCAACCGATTTATCTCCTGGCGGTCGACGCACGGCACATTGTGGGAGGCGGTGAAGCGAAACTCGTTCCGCGTGTCGAACGATGCCGCGTCGTCCGGTCACCATGATCACTTCCAACCGGCCCGTCGCCGTGTCCGATTTAAGCGTATGGTCAAGCGTAGACAAAAGCCGATCTCTTTAAATTGATTTGGACCTCGCCCATCTCTTGCGCCGGAAATAAAGTGGGCTCAAAACAACTGAGTAGGCATCGCGGATCGAACTTGGGAAACACTGTCATCGAGCGGAGCGTTTTCCTCACAGACTCAAATTTTCCCGGCTAGGGTCTTTAATCGCCGGCAAGCGGATAGACAACCTGCCTGACAGTTGCGATGACGTAGTCCTGCTCCGCTTGGGATATGTCGGGAAAAAGCGGTAAGCTCAAGGTCTCATCGCCCCATTTCTTCGCGACCGGCCACTGGTTGGCCAAACCGCTCAGGCGGTGCCGGTAAAAACTCATTTCAGGCACACTACGGTAGTTTACCGTCACGCCGACGCCGGCATCATTCAATCGAGCGATGGCAACATCACGCGCGCCGTTCCCCACGCCAACAACAAACAGATGTTCCGCACTAACGCCCGTGCCGATCTGTTCTACCAGGCGCAATGGTCCGTCTTCGAAGGCAGAGCGGTAGCGGTTGGCCAAGCGCGTTCGTTCAAGCAGGCGCTGATCAATCGCGGCAATCTGCCGCGGTAGTAACGCAGCGAGAAGATCCGGGAGGTTGGCCTTGGTGCCAAGGCGGTTCATATTCCAATGATTATACCGCCCCTCTCGAAAACGATCGATCGCAATTGCTGACATTCCGTGCGACCGCGATTCCAGTGTACGCTGATGGAGTGTATCCGAGTTGAAAATCGCCGCTCCGCCTTCTCCGCAGGTTATGTTTTTGGTGGCGTAGAAGGAAAAGATCGCGGCATCGGAATAGCGTCCTGGTCTATACCCGTCCCGAGCGCCTTCAAAACAATGTGCACAATCTTCAATGATGATTGGCTCGGACCCGGCCAAGCATGCCCGATTCACGGCATCACGAATGCCGCGCACGTCACACATCTGACCGTACAGATGGACAGGCATCACGGCGCGCGTTCGCGCCGTAAGGGCCTTCTCTACAGACTCCGGCGTCATCAGCAATGTTCCGGGATCAACATCCACAAACACCGGTGTGCCTCCAGCCAACACTATGACGTTGGCAGTGGCGATGAAAGTCATGGCCGGTACGATGACTTCGTCGCCAGGCTGAAGCTCCATCGCAAGCAGCACAGCGAAGGCACCGTTGGTCCAGCTGTTCATCAGAACAGCGTGGGGCACTCCAAAATACGATTCGATTTGCCGCTCGACAGATGCGCAGACTTGACCTGTCGTGAGAAAGGGCGTGTCGAGCACTGCCGCCACCGCAGCAGCATCAATTTTGCTCAAAGGATGGCGGTAAAACTGGACGTTCATACCATATGATCCTGACAAGACAGGCACTCAAACAAATCTCGAGGTGTCCAGCTTCGCGACGATCTCGATGATTTCCTCATCGAATTTCTTCAGTTGCGACCAACCAAGCGCGCGCAGTTTCGAGTCATCAAGACTATACCTGATATCCTGCCCCGATCGATCAGAGGCTGCGACAAAGGCGGAGCGTTCCTCTATACTGAGAATCTGCGCAATTCGGCGAAGAACCTGAATGTTGCTCCGCTCTTCCGTACTGCCGATATTGTATGTCTGATTTCTCCTGCCTTTTTCGATCACCGTTGAAATGCCGCGAACGGCATCATCCACGTGCAACCAAGAGCGAATGTAGCTCCCGTCACCATGCATGATAGCGGGCAAGCCGCGCTTCATCCGCCAAGCACTCTTTGGGATGAGCTTTTCCGGGTATTGATGTGTTCCATAATTATTGGTTGGACGTACAATGTTCCAACTTACGCCGTAAGTACGCCCCCAGCTTTTTACAAGCATATCGGCGGCCGCCTTTGTCGCAGCATACGGATTGGACGGCACAAGTGGATCTGCTTCGGTATGGGAGCCATCTCTAATGTCCCCATAAACCTCGTCAGTGCTGATTTGAACGAATGTCGGCCGTTCGCGCTCGTGCTTGCGACGGATCAGCTCGAGGCAATTTTGAACGCCGAGAAAATTCGTTTCGCAGAATTTTCGCGCATTCGTAATCGCGTTATCGACATGACTTTCAGCAGCAAAATTTACAAAAATATCGCATTCCGGAAGAAAATCTAACGTACAGATATTCGCCTCGTAGAATTGGTAATTGCTGTTCCGGTAGAATTCAGCGTTCACCAAACGATCGGCCGCATAGCTGATCCGATCTATATTCCTGACGAAATGCCCTTCATCCAGGCATTGGCGCACAAAATGCTTGCCAATAAAACCAAGTCCACCCGTTACGACGACAATTTCCGCTCTGTTCATCGAACCGCTAGCGCTTCCACCGAAAATTACTCATGTTAAAGAAGGGACGCAGTAGAAAGGCGAGATAAGCGGGTACCGAACTTTCGGTACTACTTTAGTTGCCGGTAATGCCGTGCGAATTGCTCAAAGACCCTCGGCCGATCTAGCCGCGACTATCGCATGCGGTGGTGCTCCCAAAACCGCAGTGTATCGAAGAGCCGCGAATTTCTTTGGCCTTGGTCTCTCCCCTTGGCATCTGGCTTCTTCTCCGGAGGTCCGAGATCCTGTCGTGCCGCTCATCTTCATCTCCTTCAACTTGGCCTAGGGAGAACGGGCAAGGGCCGTGCCAGCGCTCCTCGCGCGCATTAGGCGCTTGATTGCACTTTGAAAAAACTCCAGGCGCCAACCGACGCACGGTGTTTTGAATCTCACAGGTTTGGTGTGCCGCTGTCAGAATCCTGACCAGCGCTGAGGGGGCCTCGCGCGTCCGGACGTCGCCCATGGGCTGAATCAACAATTTAAAGCTCTGGCCCAACAAGGACCGGCGCATGAAGCGCAGTCGCGTTTCGAGAAGCAGATCATCGTGCTTCCAAAAGGGGCGCGAGGCTGGCGCTTCGGTCACCGATCTGGGCCGCAAGCACGGTCGTCAATGCCGCCAGTATCTACAAGCAGAAAATCGAGTTTGGCTCGATCGAGGACTCGGAGCGGAGCGCCTGAAGAGGTTGGAGGACGAAAACGCGGCTGAGGCGGCCCTTCTGAGTGCGACCGCGTTACGCCTTTTTGTGACTGGCTACGCAGCCGTCCGGCTCGTCAACATCCTGTTGCTGGACATATTGACTGCTCTCGCCATATCGCTCTCGCCGGGCAACCGTTGTCCTCCCCGATTGAGTTGATGCTCCTCCATGATTGCCAGCAGGTCGTGTGCGTGGGCGATCTCGCGCAGCTCGGCAGGACCATGAGGGCCGCCCGCAATCGACCTGCGCAGGAGTTGTGGCTGCGCAGATCAAGTGGCCTGCGCGATGAATGACGCGCACACTGCCACGCCCCAGCGACGCGGGATGCGTGCGATGGAATTTTTCTGTGGCCTGGATGGTCGGCATGGACGAGACGGGCGCTCTGCGTGGTGGACGCCACCGGCAAGGTGATGTTGGAGACGGCGGTGGTGACTGACCCCGACGCGATCAAGGCGGCGCTGATGCCGTATCTCAGCCGGCTGCGAGGGGGCGGTCACGAGGCGGGCTCGCTGTCGCCCTGGCCGCATCCGGGGCTGCTCGGGCTCGGCCTGCCGGCGACGTATCTGGAAACCCTCCATGTCCGTGCCGCGCTGAAGGCGCAACGCAACAAGACCGACCGGGCCGGACGCCCTCGGCATCGCACACATCATGCGCACCGGCTGGTTCCGGCGGGCGCATATCAAGAGCGCGGCCTATTACCGGCTGCGGCTGCTGTTGACCCACCGGCGCAACTGAAGCGCAAGTTTCTAGATCTTAGCATCTGGATGAACCGGGGCGGGCGCGGCGGTTTTGCGCAGGCGGTGCGCGAAGCGGTTGTGGGCGATGCGCTGGTCGGTGAGCTGATCGACGCCATGCTGAACGCACGCGCCGTGCTGTGGAAAGGCGTTTGGCCGGCTGCACGATCTGGTGGTCTGCCTGGTCGCCGGCCACGAGTTGTACGGCGCTCCATGCAGATTCCTGGTGTCGTTCCGGTCGCGACGGTCAGCTTCATGACCGCGGTCGATGATCCCCTGCCACTTCCACCGCTCGCGCCATGTGGCGACGTATTTTGGTCTGACGCCGCGGCGCTGGCACTCCGGCACGTCAATCGACGTGCGACGAGCGGTCTTTGAGGCGGCCCAACGCGTTGCCGACCCGATTCAAGCGCAAGGACAAGGCCAAGACCTGGGCATGGCATCGCCAAACGCTCGAGCCCCCGCGAGGTGGCGGTGGCACGCAAGCTTGCAGTGATCATGCATGCGACGTTGGTCGATGGCACGCCCTATGGCGGTGATCCGGCGGCATCCCGGGCGGACGCCAGCGCACGTGCCGCCGCCAGCGAGCGCAGGCTGCCCGGCACCCATGCATGACCAGAACACGAGTGTGACGTATCCAATGACACGAGGAGCGCAACAGTTTGAACACGGAGCTCCGCGACAGCGGTATGGACCTGATGCAGATCAACGGCGACGGAACGCACGCTTCTTGCCTGTGGCCACGCCCGTAACGTGCAAGCTAGACCACGCCGGAGTGCCTGTGATGTGGCTCCGTCATGCCGATGGAAAATTGCGCCGCGATGGCCTCCCCGCTGCCTTGCTGGACGTTACGCCGTCGATGAGCGCCGAAAGAGTGCACGGCGCACGGGGACTCGCGGCCGTAGTGGCGCATCTCGTTCAGGCGTGGCGCAGCGGGCTTGTCGCAAATGGAACGGAAGCGAGAATGCGTGAGATCAAGCCAACGAGACAACCGATTAAGGGTGCAAAACTCTAACCAAAATTGGTCCATTTTGCTGGCCTCAGATTGCCGAGGTGATGGGTTCTACCAATTCTCGGAGGAGATAGCGGGGCTCAGATCAGTTAGAAGCTCCTTAAGGCTGATATCCATTGGAATGGGCCTCCTCTACGAGGCTGGAAGGGTCTGCGCCAATGGTGGACAGCACCGCGATCCACGCTGGCCTTCCTGCCATAAGCGGCCCATGGGAAGGGGATATCTATGGATAGAAATGTCAATTCGGCTAAGAGCCGGCTAGGGAAAAGGAGGCCGAAGTCCCTCTCCGTTTTGGTACCCTGTTACAACGAAGAGAATGGTATTGCTGAGCTCATTAGAAGATGTCGGCAGAGCGCTTCTGATGTGGCCAGCGATGGCTATGAAATTGTGCTTGTGGATGACGGTTCTGCCGATGGAACGTGGCAGGCAATCTCAGCAGAGACCGAGCGCGGGCGGAATATTGTCGGCATCAGGCTGTCGCGGAATTTCGGGCAAGAAGTTGCGGTAACGGCAGGCCTATCAGCGGCAAGTGGCGAGTTGGTTCTCGTTATCGACGCGGACCTGCAGGACCCTCCAGAATTGCTTTCATCCATGGTGGAGGTCATGCAGCGCGAAGGCGCGGACGTCGTATATGGCCAGAGGAAGACACGCGCTGGCGAAAGCTGGTTTAAGACGACGTCAGCAAGCATCTTCCATCGCCTACTCAAAAAAGCCAGCAGCCTTTCGATTCCCGTCGACGCCGGCAACTTCAAGTTAATGACGAGCCGGGTCGCTAAACTCATAGCGCAGATGCCCGAGCGGGACAGGTTCATACCAGGGCTGGTGGCCTCCGTTGGCTTCAAGCAGGTACCGTTCTTGTATGACAGGGATCGGAGATTTTCCGGCGAAACGAAGTATCCAGTATCAAAATTGGTTCGTCTTGCGATCGATGCCTTCCTCAGCTATTCGCCGATCTTGTTGCGCCTATCATCGGCGAGCGCGGCCCTGCTGGTCGTAGCGATCGTCGCGGCCTCCGTCTACTCACTGTACTGTTGGCTCTACCTTGAAGTGGTTCCCGGCTGGACCAGCTTGATGATTTCGCTTTTGATCGTGTCGTTCTTCCAATTTGCCTCGCTGAGTATTATCAGCGAATACATTGGTCGCATATATCTCAGCACGAAGAACAGGCCGCTTTTTATCGTTGACCAGATCAAACGCAGCGGCTCAGTTCACGGAAGAGCTGATGATCGCGACGAGGCTGGGGCGAAGACGGCTGACCTGGCTCGCAAGCACGGCATCTCCGAAGCGACAATCTTCAATGCGAAGGCCAAATTCGGCGGCATGGACGTGCGCTGAAGGCCCTGGAAGGGGAGAACGCGAAGCTTAAGAAGCTTCTGGCCGAGCAGACGCTCGCTGCGCCAGCGCTTCCGGGCTCCTTCAAAACAATGGTAGGCCCACGTCAAGGACGTGCTGAACGCCAGCGCCATCAACGTCCGGAAGAAGAAGCCGCCGAAGAAGGAAGTGGCGGAAATCCGCAAAGGCGAGCCAGAAAACCCTACGGTAAGCGGCTCTCGCTTGAGTCTGGCTCCTTAACTAGGCGCGATCCGGAGCACTTTGAACAACAAGATGCCGGCCAACCCTTTGGCGTAGTCCTTCGCAGGGTCCAAGGTTCGCGTTCGGGCGACTAGGAAGTCGTCGCCGTCAAAGTTGATGCCGTGGCTACCGCCAGATTGCATCAACCGTACCGGGAACGTGCCATCGTCGTCTCGCGGAAACACGACGATAACGAGATCGCTTCTTCCCGGCATCCTGCCCTCCCTTGCGAAGCCAACCGCAGAACGTTAGCGTAAACGCATACTATCCTTGCGGGAAGTAGGCAGTGCCATGGCATATTACGTCAAGGTCATCCCACCGAGCGGTCGCGCTCGAATTCACGAAGGCAGCTGCAAGTTTTGCCGTGACGGCCAAGGGATGGAGAACCAGGACAAAGGTACTGGACCAACCTATTGGCATCCGCCCTATCCTGCTCCAGGCTTGATGACGATTGCCGAGGCGAAGGGCTATGTGGCTGGTTTAGGACCGCGATATGTAGACACCGGTCAGTGCCAGTACTGCATGAAAGGGCAAGTCGGCGCCCCGAGGCTGTGAACGCATGCGCCTGCCGCTCCCAATGCTAAGCTGCTCAATCCGTGGGCGGAATGGGCTGTATTCGCTTTGCCGGAACGCCATTTGCGCCGTATAGATGGACCGATGCGGGCGTGGCGGAACTGGTAGGCGCATCGGACTTAAACCATTGAGTACCCTGGGGAAACCCTGGGTGCAAAACTGCTCAAAGTCGGGGAAACCTTCACTGGCAATCCCGAGCCAAGCCCCCGCCCAGAGGGAAGGTGTAGAGACTAGACGGGCAGCACCTACAGCGGACAAACGCCAGGGTGAAGGGATAGTCCGGACGCCGGATGGGCGGCGGCGAAAGCCGAAGTGGTATTGAAAATCCGTGGGGCCGCAAGGCCTGTGCCGGTTCGAGTCCGGCCGCCCGCACCACAACCGACGTGTATAACCTAAACGTAGGGTTGAAGCCCTGGCCCCAAGATGGATACTCTAACTAAGGCGCAACGCAGCGAACGCATGGCACGCATACGGAGCAAGGACACGACTCCAGAGCTTGCTGTACGCCAAGCTTTGTTTGCTCTCGGTTACCGATACCAATTGCACCGTCAAGATTTGCCCGGAAAGCCCGACTTAGTCTTCCCATCAAGGAAAAAAGTAGTGTTCGTTCATGGCTGCTTTTGGCATGCGCATGCCGGCTGCAGCGTTGCCAACATGCCAAAGAGCCGCACTGAATTTTGGCAGGCCAAGTTCCAGCGGAACGTAGAGCGTGACAAAGTGAACAAGCGCGCGCTGCGCCGGATGGGCTGGAGCACGCTGACGGTTTGGGAGTGCGAGATCAAGCACACCGACCGCCTTGTGCGGCGCGTGACGAATTACTTGGGCCCTAAAAGGGCCAAGAAAAACAAGGGAAGATCGTCTTAGATGGCGAGCGAAACGTCCACCACAAGGTCCAAGAAGGCTGCTGCCAAGGAAACACTCACGTTTGACGTGAGCACTGGTCTCAAGCGCGTGCTGGGCAGCGAGCTCATTACGGACGATGAGGTTGCAATCTTCGAATTGGTCAAGAACTCGTTCGATGCGGGCGCCGGCAAGGTCCATATTTTCTTCGGGCCGAGCAACGTGATCGTGGCCGATAATGGCCGCGGCATGTCCTACAAGGACATCAACGACAAATGGCTGTTCGTCGCCTACTCGTCGAAGCGCGAAGCCAAGCAGTCCAAGGATTTCCGCAATATCGTCGCCGACCGCACGCACTATGCAGGCAGCAAGGGCATCGGGCGGTTTTCTTCGGATCGGCTCGGCAGCCAAGTCATCTTGCAGACCCGGCCGAAGGCCGAGGACACTGTCCACCGGCTCGACGTCAACTGGAGCCTATTCGACAAGAATGACCAGGAGCATTTCGATGAGGTCCCGGTCGACTACCGAGCGACTAAATCATTCGACCTGCCCGGCGAGCTGCAGAAGTTTGGGGACAAACTACGCACCGGGACCGTCATTGAGGTCCGCAACTTGCGGCACAAGTGGGGGCGGCAGTCCTTGCTTGCGCTAAAAGCGTCGCTCGCCAAGCTGATCAACCCGTTTGGGTCCACAACCGACCGTTTTACCATCGAGATTACGGCACCGGCCGAAGCCGACGAGGATAAGGAGGCGCGCGCAAAGGCGACCAAGGCTGGAAACGAGGCCTTGCCAGGGGCGGTCGTCAACGGCTTGGTCGGCAATCCCATCTTCAGCACGCTCAAGGAAAAGACCACCTTCATCTCGGTTTCGATTGACAATGGAAAGATCACGACCGAGCTGACCGATCGTGGTGAAGTCATCTACAAGATCCGCGAGCCCAACCCCTATAAGCACCTGGATGGCTCGAACTTCCATTGCGAAATCTACTACCTCAACACGTCTTCGAAGCAGACATTTGCCCGCCGTGCGGGCTTGCCGTCGGTGCAGTTTGGGTCGGTTTTTCTTTTCCGCAACAATTTCCGGGTTTATCCGGTCGGCGAAGTCACCGATGACTGGTTCGGTTTCGACCGCCGCAAGCAGCAGGGGTTCAGCCGCTTCCTCGGTACGCGTGAAGTGATTGGCCGCGTCGACGTATTCGGCTCCGACGAAGACTTCCAGGAAGCGTCGAGCCGCAACCAGGGCCTCATCGAC
Source organism: Bradyrhizobium sp. USDA 4461 (assembly GCF_054055655.1). Taxonomy (NCBI): domain Bacteria; kingdom Pseudomonadati; phylum Pseudomonadota; class Alphaproteobacteria; order Hyphomicrobiales; family Nitrobacteraceae; genus Bradyrhizobium; species Bradyrhizobium sp. USDA 4461. Next base: position 4,121,533 of record NZ_JBSRXM010000001.1, on the reverse strand, counting down.
ACGCCAGCCGCACGCCAGCTGCGCGAGGCGGTGATGAGGCATTGCCTCCAGCGCCTTGAGAAGTACGTGGTGCCCGTCTCGTGGGTCGATCCGGACGATGCCAACACGGGCGACCTTTCGCGGTTAATGACAGACCAGGGTCGGGCTCGCGTCACCAAGGCGGTGGCTAGCCTCGTCGACAACGACGAGGTTGAGCTGCTCGATTACAGCAAGCGGCTCGTCAGCATCGTCAACGAGCGGTCCAACGAGTTTGAAACCTCCCTCGGCGGCTTGCGCGCGATTGCTGAAAAGACCGGCAACAAGCCTCTCATGGAAAAGCTCACTAAGGCCGAACGGCGTTTCGAGGAGCTACGTAAGTCGGCGGTAGAAGCCCACAAGATAGCGGACCGTGAGCGTGCGGCCAGCGAAGCTGCCGTGGAGCGCGCGGAAACGGCCGAGGCAACCGCCGAAATTGAGCGTCGTCGCGCTCACTTCCTCGAATCGGCCGTCAAGGTCGACGCGAAGACTATCCTGAACTTGCACCATCAAGTCACAATCTACGCGGTAGTTGTCGCCCAACAGATCGAGAATTTCCTCAGTGCGACTGCCGGCCAGAAGTCTATCCCCAGGGAAGCCGTATTGGAGGCGATGGAGCAAATCGCCTTCCTTAACAACAAGGTCATGGCTATTACTCGATTTGCGTCCAAGGCCAACTTCCAGCTCGATTCGGAGATGGTCGAGGGTGATGTCACGGCGTTCATCGCCGAGTACATAGAGAATATCGCGAAAGTGACCGGTTCAGCCCGCATGCGCATCGTCGTTGAGAACGAGCATCCAGGCTTGAAGATGCGGTTCAATCCGATCGATATTTCCATCGTCGTCGATAACTTGATCAGCAATGCGCGCCGCGCCAAGGCGTCACGCATCAGCTTCAAGCTCGAAGCCGTCGACAAGGGCGCCCTGCTCATGACCGTCCATGACAACGGGCAAGGGTTGGCACGGGGCGTCGATCCCAAGCGTATCTTCGACATGGGCTATACGACCACCCGTGGGTCGGGCTTGGGTCTCTATCACGTAAGGCAAGTGTTGGGGGAAATTGGCGGCACAATTGACTTGTCGGACAATGACGGGCGTGGCGCAGCCTTTGCCATTAGGATTGGGGTCGGTAAGAGGGGCAAATGAGGTTAGATTTCAACGTTCTGTGGGTCGATGACCAACCAAGGGCTATCCAGGACCAAATCACGCGCATCGCTGGCTACATGAAAGAACAGGGGTTTCACTTCAATCCTGCTCTTTGCCATACGATGGATGCCCTTGAGGGCAAGCTCAACGAAGATGTCTTCGTCGACGAAGTCGATATGGTGCTAGTCGACTGGGACCTCGGTGCCGACGCTAAGGGTCAGGACGCGATCGAGCGCATCCGCGAGAAAATTCGATACAAGGACGTCGTGTTTTACTCTGCACAAACGACGCCGGGTGAGCTTATGAACTTGGTGCGCGCGCACGACCTCGAAGGCGTTTACTGCTGCACCCGGACGGATCTCGTCAATGAAGTGGAAGGCGTATTCGATTCCTTGATCAAGAAGGTGCTCGACCTTGACCATACCAGGGGCATCGTCATGGGTGCGACGAGCGACGTCGACCACATGGTCAACGAGTGCCTTGGAACCATCCATGCCTCGTTAGAGGACGAAGGAAAGAAGCAGTTCATCGCGACAGCCCTTGCTGCCGTGGAAAAAAAGCTGAAAGAACTCACGAAAATTGCCGAGAAGCTGAGGACCGAGACAGACATCGCGAGGTTCTACAAGGCGCACATGTTGTTCACATCGATGGAGCGCCTGAAGCTGCTCAAGAGCGCTTTGAAGGAAGGCGGCTCGCACGAAAATCCTGGTGCCCACGCCAGCGTAGCCAAGTACATGGACGAAGTCGTGCCTGAGCGGAACGACCTCGGCCACGTCGTGCTCGTGCCCGAAGGCAAGCCAACCCTGGTCGTCAACGCCGTAGGCGCCCAAGTGAGCCTGGAGGACATGCGGGTCCTCCGTTGCACGATCCTAGACGTGCGCGCTGAATTCCGCAGCTTGTTGAAGACGCTTGGCAGCTGATTGGGACTTACGCTTGGGTGCCGTCATTGCCTTCATCAAGAATTCGCCGATGGCCCTGGCGACCAGCGGAGGCACCGCATTTGCGACCTGGGTGAAGCGTGGGACTTCAACCCGGCGCAAGTGGCCGCCGGTAGTGTACTTGCCCTTGAACTCAAACCAATCCGGAAATGACTGCAAGCGCGCATTCTCGCGCACGGTAAGCGTCCTCGGCTCGGCGTAGTGCAGCAAATCGTCCGGCATGCTGGTTATCGTCGGCGACGGCATGTCGGGGTCGAGCACGCGGAGGGCGCGCTTCTTCAAGCCGAACTTGTTGCGGACTTCCTCATTGATTGACGTGTTGAGCCGCCCTTCGGCGTGGCTCAGCTCGATGATCTGCCGGAAACGGTCGGCGATGGCCTCGTCGTGCCGGGCCAGCCTCAAGTCGGTCGGATGGGCTGCACCAGCGTTCATAAGCTTCTGGTACTTAGTCAGCGGCGCCTTGTATTTGGTCTCAAGGAAGCCAGCCGTATCACGAGAATCCTGCGTGCCATTGCGCACGGTTTCCAGGTCAGAGATTGCGGACTTCGATGATACCGGCGCTTGCAGGCCAATTGACCGCAGGAACGACGGCAATTCCATTTTTAGCTCTTCAAAGGGATCCTTCACGCCGAGCGAGCGGCTGGTCGCAAGCACGAAATAACGCGTCCGTCGTTGGGGTACCCCGAACGCGGACAAATCCAGCAAGGCGTCATGGACGTCATAGTCAACAGCTAATGCTGTGCGAAGCTTGCTGGCGTAGTTAGCACCTGTCTCGAAGTCGGACGTGAATCCGCGGACGTTCTCAATGAGCACCACCTTCGGCTTCAGCAGCTTGACCAGCTTGAGGTATGAGGAGAACAGCTTGTTGCGGGGATCATCATGGCGCCGACGCCCCGCGCTGGAGAACCCCTGGCACGGCGGTCCACCGACGAGAAGGTCCACGCTTCCTTGTAGTTTTTTTAACGATTGGCCATGCTTCGACAGCAGCGATTGGATGCCGATGGGCTCCCTGGGAAGCCATTTCGGCCACGCGAACTTGTGCGAACCCTGCCCTTCGACGAGGTTGGCCTTGAGCGTCGCAAAGGCGAAATCGTCGTGTTCGATTGCGAACAATCCACGCCATCCGGCCTGCAGCAAGCCCAATGACAGGCCCCCACACCCCGCGAAGGCGTCGACAAAGACCGGTGGCTTCAGGGAGGGCTTCATTACCATGTCGGGACGACAATCGTGCTCATGCAGGCACTATGCCGTGGATTCGATGGCCGCGCCAGGTCAAAGTCTAGCCCCAGAGTCTTAACCATTGCCTCTATGTCATGGGAGCCACACCACGCCTGCTCCGTGGCAGGAAGGCGAGCGCGGTTCTACTGCGTCGCAGGCGTTTTCCGTGCGGTGGCTGTAGGACTCGCGCGCCGCAGATTAAATTGGCCCTGAGGTATCTGCACTTTCGAGATTGGTTTCTGGTAACCGAGGCGATCAATTTCTACGTGACGGTCACCGGCAATGTCCCCCCACATGGAAGCTGGTGCGCGTAACCGCCCCCACCGCTGCGACATTCTTAACGGGGCCCGCAAGGACACTAACGTTCATCTTGAGCAGCATGGGGCGACCAACTCCGGGACTGAACGGCGGTCCTCCAAATACCTCGGCCATGGACAGCCAAATCCTCTCCTCGATCTTGGGGCAAGCTATGCCTGCGAGCAAACCATAGCTCGCACGGTCCCGTTGGTTCGGCTGGCCATCCGACCGTTCGAGGCCGTAGGCCTGAGCTGGCCGTTGCCCGGAGAACTCACGGACGCGGCCCTATAGGCCCTTCTGCTCGCCAAGGCCGGCAACGGCAACCGGCAGGGTCACCGCCGCATCGCCGAGCCCGACTGGGCGGCGGTGCACCGCGAGCTCAAGCGCAAGCACGTGACGCCGTCGATCCTGTGGGAGGAGTACATTGCCGCCGAGCCCGGCGGATACCGGTACTCGCGCTTCCGTGAGCTCTACCGCGCCTGGGAGGGGCGCCTGTCGGTGACGATGCGCCAGTCGCACGCGGCCGGCGACAAATTGTTCGTCGACCACGCAGGCGACGGCGTGCCGGTGGTGGTCGATCGCCTCACTGGCATAAAACATCAAGACCTTTCCATACTTCTTTGCATGCAATGCGCCTTGCCTGAGGGGTCGCGAATGCCAGATCATTATCGTACAATTGCTATCTTTTCGGTCAGCCTGGATGAAAGGCCGAAGCCCACGGTCGTCATTCATCGAGATGGCAAGCTTGAGCCCGACAATCCTGACCTTCACCTCGAGGAAGTGAATGTCGTGCTGCAGATGGAGGACGATTGGGTCGACATTACGCCTGCGCAGTACAGGGCGATGATCCAGTTGGTGCGCCTTGTGCTACATCAGCAGCCGCTTGCGCGGATCGTCTTCGAGGGAGGCGCTCGCCTTGGGGCTTGGACTACTTGCCTCGCTATGACCGTGCCCGTCACGGCGTTGCCGATGGTATGCGTATTCGGCCGACGAAGATTCAGGAGTTCCTGGCACGCAAGAAACCTCTGCATCCGGTTATAAGGCGCCGCACTTTTCCGTTGCGCAAGCGAAAAGGCGCGCCTACTCGCCAGGTCCATTAAGGACGATCGGAATCCAGTTCGCGCTTACGCCGGCTTCACGGAAAATCTCGACAACATCCTCTTGCGTATAGAATGCCCCCCGTTGGTAGAGGACCGCATAAAAATTTCGCCAATCGGGATGCCCGCCATACCCCCGCATGTCTGCGAATACCTGGTCAAGGTGGTTCTTCATGCCCTCTTTCGTTCGCAGATATTTATATTCAACTGCAGCGAAGAGTGACGGGACGCCTATGTCCGGTTTGTATGTTTTAAAGCTCTTTGCAATCGCAACTTCCCTGCGCGCGTCCAAGAATGCGAGTTTTAGGATACCGAATACCGCATCACGAACTTGAGTTTCGCGATCCGGCGTGGTCTTGGCTTGCTCGATGATTTTGGCGGTGTTCCGCAGCATTGTCTCAAGTACGCTCAGCCCGGTTACCGCTCCTCCAAGCGCGACGGCGGCCATGGGTTCGTAGAAGCCCCATGCATCCGCCAAGGCGGGACAATACTGCTCTCCGGCGGTGGAACTGTACGCAAGTGAGGTTAGCTTCGCATCGCTGCCGTGGGCTTTCAGCTTCTTGCGTATATCCTTTGCAAAGTCGGGCATATGCAATCGTTCGGCCAGCATCTGACACTCGCGAAAGGCCGTGCGGGTGCGATGTGCCAGCAGCTCCTCTGCATCTTGCAGTTCATCATTGTTGGGGTCCTCGAGTTCGTCCGAGCTGCTCCCCTCGATAATCTTTACATAATGGCGTTCAGCTTCAGCGGCTCGACTGAGAGTCTCGGCTATCCTGATCGCAAGAAGTTGCTCTTCACGCCCAGCCATATCTATTTCCCTTGTTTTCAACCTCGCAGAGTCTATCGCGCCACCGCCCGGTCATCAACGAGGCGAGCTCAGGTAATGGGCACCCGAATACAAGTCGTCGGTCGCGCAGCCACGTGCTTTGCAATGCCACCACCCAGCAGCGGATCGGCGGAGTCAGGTTGAAGCCCAGAATCGGGCCGCCACTCATTTTCCGCACGCTTGCGAGCGCACGGTCCGGATCAAGCTCACCTACGAACCGAGGATAGCGTGTCGTCGGTATACCATCCGGAGGTTCGTTCAAACGCTTAACAGCGAACATTGTTGCCGAGGCGTGATCGGAGGTGTATTCGGCCGGAAGGCGCAACATCAAGTGAAGATCAAACTGAACGACGTGCTCACGTACCCAATTCTCTTCGGCCAAGGCAACCATTTTGTTGGCGGCCAGCAGGTTCACATAGTAGGGCCTCAAGGCAATGACGCCGAAATCCAGGCCTTCCTCGGCGTCGTCGATGAAGAACATTTCGGCGCTTTTGAGATCAAAGGGGATTGGCAGGTCACAGATGCGCTCGGCCCCGAAATTGTCCTGCAGAACAGCGCTGAGGATCTCGACTTTCTCACTCTTGAGCGCTTCATGCAGTTCACTAAGGATATGGTCGGCGGTCAGCAGAAAGTTGCGTCCATCAATGTGAAGAAGCGTGCACGCAAATGCCCTGAAGCTTGGCAGCGGGTCCAGTGAGACCTTTTCCCTGAACGTCACGCAAAGAGCGACAAGGTGGCGACCGAACGACTGGACAAACGCCGATCCGTTCTTCTCATCATCCGAGCCGCTCATCATCATCCTCGTGGAAGAAATTTCACCGGAAGGGAGACAGCCGGAGTTGTTCGATATTCGAGTTCTTCGCTGACGATCCTATATCATGGAGCCATTATTCGCCCTGCGGCGCCTTGCTCCTGAACCTGGCGAGCTGGGGCTTGCTGAAGCCCGGCACTTCCGCCAACGCAGCGCGCACGCCGAGTGTCGAGTGTCGAGTGTCGAACGCCTAATCACCTACGCAACCACAAACTTAAAAGAAACAGGACAACGATCGTGAACGCGGCGGCAATACCGAACGTTCCCTCACCACTCACCGTCATTAAGCCGAAACCGAACTGGATTCTGTCCATGGCACCTCTCCTTAAATTTCGAGAGATGCTTTTCGGGGGCGATTTATTTGTGCGCCGGAGCGGGATCGCTTGGCAAGGGGGCCGTCAGGAAAATTTGAAAATAGCCTAGAATGTAGACCGAAACCTACATCCCTGTAGACCACAAAGTACACCTCGGTGGTAGTCGCGGTGAACATGCAAGGTACGTCGTGCAATTAATTGCAGTGGTCATTGCGATGGAGCACGTCTTTGGCTCATCTGTGATGGCATGATTCGCGGCAGCTATGGTAACATCAGCTTTCCTGCGGCGCCCGTTGCCGAACTTCCGCTAGAGCCTTTACCCACGGCGGATGTTCATCGGCGTCGCTGAAGTAAAACGGCCTCGCCTTCACAATTTGCGGCCTCCCAGAACACGGCCCCCTTGGCCTGGGCAGCGCGGCCCGTAGGCATGGCTCGCCCTGAAATGCCTGTGAGCCGCCATAAGAACGAGAACAACAAGCCGAGCGGAACGGGAAGCCACCGCACGGCGGAAGTGGCTGATCATCGCCAATGCCGAAGTGTCGGCATTGGCGCCGGTTCGATTAGAAGCTCTACGTGAAGCTCCTTGTATGCAGATCCCTCGCCCGGCCCCGCTTGAACTCACTCAACCAATAAGCCCCCTCCAGCGTAACAAAGCCGCCCTTCACATCGATGCATGATGCCGGCGGAAGGCGAGTACCGCGCCCCACCCCATCATTGCCACTAATCCAGCGTGAAGGCCGCAGCATCCCAGGCTGTGCGGCACCAAACGCCTCCTGCTCCTCAGGCGGCCTGATTTTCGAGTGCGGCCCAAGCATGGACTTGCTGATAGCGCTTGGGGGCTCAGGTAGTATTGGGCACCCATTGAACAGCTGATCAAAGAAGACCTCGCTTACGGGGATCTGGGTGGCCACCCGAAAGGTGCCGGCCGGCGCAGCTTCATCGGTAGCCGGTTCCCATTGCAGCTCTATCTGCTGGTTTTGAAGGGCTCGCCTGCCAGCCCTTGCCAATTGCTCAACCAATTCCCCCTGGAGAGGCGTCCTGCAAAAGGCGCTTACGACGGTTGTCATCTCTCAGACCTGAAGAATCCCAATCCTCAGCAGGCACTATTCTCATGCCGGCTCATTCCTTTTTTGAGTTCTGTTGAGAACTTGCAGCCAAAGCTCTGGAATCAGGCAACACCTTCGGCAAATGCGTCCATCCAATACTAACGGGCAATGCCGACCAGACGCGTGAGACCAAGGGTTTCTGCCAACACTGTGCCCTGCTACGGGTCGACGAGACCCGGCGCGACGCCTAGCCCGCATTTCTCACAGTGTTGAGGCGCATCGGGGCGCGAATCAGCGAAAGTTCTTTTGCGAGAAGGACTTTGCGGTGATTCAAGGAATGCCCCGATGCCGACAGAGTGTAGCGCAGAACGGTTTGATTTTGGAGTGGTGGAAGGTCGGGCTGTGGAAGCGGCCTTTGATGCTGGCCTGGTGACGTCGGATGCTGGAGCGTTGCTTCTGGGCGCCACCGATCGAGCGATCGATCTGGTGGGGCGTTTTGCAGATTGCTTTCGCGATCATCGCCGTCCGGACTTGATCGAGCATGCGGTCGGTACGTTGGTCGGACAACGGGTTTTTGGCATTGCACTTGGCTACGAAGATCTCAACGATCACGACGAGCTGCGGCACGACCCGCTTATGGCGGTGCTGGCGGGCAAGCTCGAGGCCAAGCGCGAGGACTGCGCACCGGTGGCCGGCAAGTCGACGCTGAACCGGCTGGAGCTGAGCCGAAACGAGCCTTCGCGCTATCACAAGATCGCCTACGACGCGGCGGCGATCGAGTCGTTGCCCGTGACGCTGTTTCTGGAGGCGCACCAGCGACCGCCGGCGCAGATCATCCTCGATCTCGACGCCACCGACGACCCCCCTGCACGGGCATCAGGAAGGACGCTTCTTCCACGGCTATTACGACTGCTACTGCTATCTGCCGTTGTACGTGTTCAGCGGACGGCATCTGCTGGCGGCCAAGCTGCGCCCCTCCGATATCGACGCCAGCGCGGGCAGCGCCGCGGAGGTCGAGCGGATTGTCCGGCAAATCCGCGCCCAGTGGCCGTTCGTGCGCATCCTGCTGCGAGCGGATTCGGGCTTTGCGCGCGAGGTGCTGATGACGTGGTGCGAACAGAACCGCGTGGATTATCTGTTCGGGCTCGCCCGCAACACGCGCCTGGTCGCCATGATCGAAGAGGAGCTTGCCACGGCTCGAGCTGCGGCCGAGAAGACCGGTCGCCCGGCGCGCCGCTTCAAGGACTTCCAATGGAGCACGCGCGACACCTGGAGCCGAAGGCGCCGCGTCGTCGCCAAGGCGGAGTGGACGCAAGGCGAAGCCAATCCGCGCTTCGTCGTAACCTCGCTCAAGCGGGCCGAGGCGGGCGCGCGGCAGCTCTATGAGGACATTTACTGCGCCCGCGGCGAAATGGAAAACCGCATCAAGGAGTGCCAGCTCGATCTCTACGCCGACCGCACTTCCACGGCGACCATGCGCGCCAACCAACTACGGCTGTGGTTCGCCTCGATGGCCTACGTGCTGATCTGTGCCCTGCGGCGCATCGGCCTTGCCGAAACCAACTTTGCCGACGCCACCTGCGGCACCATCCGCCTCAAGCTCCTGAAGATCGGCGCACTGGTGCGTATCAGCGTCCGCCGCATCAAGATCGCCATGGCCTCGGCCTGTCCGGCTGCCGAACCGTGGGGCATCGCCGCGCACCGCCTGGCCGAAGCCGCCGGAGCCCGCGCCTCGCCGGCCTGACACGCGGAGCTGCGACGCGCCAAAACGCCGCATCGCCAACTGGGCCCACTGGAGAAACCTACAACCAAATCCTGCCAGCCGCGCCTTCCCGCGCAGCAACCCTTCATGGCCATGGCTGGCCCACCAAATCGGCGTTGTCAGATCAGTCGGCCCTGTGAGAAATGCGGGCTAGTTCCAGGCCGTTGAAATCGATCGTTCTCGCACGGGAAGAAAAGCACGTTGACATGATACATTCGGAAGCAATAGGCGAGCGACAAACATCAACTCATTTTGATTGGCCCCGATTTGGCGATGGATTGCTCAAACGGCTCTGCGGCTTGTTGACTGTCATGTAGTGGCCATTCCTGTTCAGGACGCCCTCAAGCGTTGCCGGAATCCGAGCGACCGATATGACTTCGGTTGGTCGCTAGTCTAGTTGGCGAGCGTGAGACCGTCGAGGGCCGCGCAGGCCCTGCGGACCGGGACCTGCCATTCGCTGCGGACTTCGTCGACCAGCTTGCGCTTCCGGCCAGGCCTCATAGCTTTCGGCGGATCACGTCCCGCAGCATTCCTTGTCGAGCGGCAGGTCCGGCACCAGCTTCTTCAGCCTTCATCGTCCGTCGGCTCCTCCCGTCGAGGAGATGCGGCAGCGAAAACTCTGGCCAACAATGGTCGAGTTTTCCGGCCTCCGGCAGCTGGCTTGGATTGGCCTCACAGCTGATTTGAGGTTCGTCCGATTCAACGAGCTCTATAAGCCATATGATCTCAACTTTCGATGACTTAATTCAAAAATACGATAAGAAGGTTGGTTAGCGCGGTTGGGAGCGATTAGTGGTTGTCCAAAGTTTGTGAACTTCGCTGGTGTTCTAGTTTGTCTCTCATTACAGAACGGCTCAAAGTTGTCCGCTCCCGTGAAACCAGGGCCATGACAACGCGTTCGGCTGAGCTGCGCGATCGAGTCGCCGATGTGACTAGGCTCAATCAGGGCGAGCCGGATTTCGGCACGCCGGATCGAGGCCGATACCGATTTTGCAATGTATCGGCTCGACGCATTCGCTGTGGCTGTCCTAACCCGCAAGGGCTTCATGGCCTCACCTCATGTCTCCGCATTTCCGGTGCCTCGTCGTTCGAGGACCCCGCCCGGGCGTGCGACCGCATCATCGCCGCCTGCGCCACCCTGTCATGAAGGATCTCCCGGTGTCCCCTGCCAAACGCCTGCGCGCTCGCATGGCCGAGACCGGCCTTGTCCACATCATGGCCACCCATAGCCCGCTTTCCGCGATCCTCGCTGAAGAAGCCGGATTCGATGGCCTGTGGGCCTCCGGCTTTGAGCTGTCGGCGCTTTACGGGCTTTCAGACATGAGTCTGATCTCGATGACACAGCACCTCGATATGCTGCGGGCGATCGCCGGATGCGCGACGCTGCCAATCGTCGCCGACATTGATACGGGCTATGGCAATGCGATCAATGTGGTTCATGCCATCAGAGAATACGAGCGCGCCGGCGCCAGCGCCGTTGTCATCGAGGACAAAACATTTCCGAAGGTGACGAGCCTTGCTGCCGACGGACGCCAGGAGCTACTGCGCATCGAGGAGTTCCAGGGGAAGATCGAGGCCGCTGTTGCGACAAGACGGGACCCGAATTTTCTCGTCATTGCCCGCACTGAAGCCCTGATCGCGGGGCTTGGCGAGGCGGACGCTCTGCAGCGGGCGAAAGCCTATGTGGAGGCTGGTGCCGACATGATCCTGATCCATTCGAAACCGAAGAATCCTTCCGAAATCGAAAGCTTTTCGCGCGCCTGGACCCAATCGGTGCCGCTGGTGATCGTGCCAAACGCCTACCCGGATCTCGACGCGGAGCGAGTCAAGACGCTCGGCAATATCCGCATGATGATCTACGGCAATTACGGCATCCGCGCTGCGACAACTTGCATGCAGGAGACCTTCCGCCGAATCATCGCCGATGGCGGCGTCCAGAACGTCCATAAGGATATTCTGCCAGTGGAGGAGATTTTCAGGCTTCAGAAGATGCACGAGATCAGGGCGGCTGAGGCTCGCTTCCTTCGCTGAACGCGACCTTTAGTATCCTCCTTAATCAAGGAGATCCTGAAACGATACTCGGCGCTCGAGCTCCGCTCCAGCGCCATTCTGACACTATTGGGAACGCTTGGGCAATCGACCTTGGCCTTTGTTGCGGGCTCTCTCAACGGCAGGATAAGTCATCGCGGCCGACCATCCTCCAAGGCCCGTTTGAAGATCCAGTTCTGAAGAAAGTCATCGACGGCGATTGAATTTAGCGAGGCGAAGCGTACGGATCGCACCATGGAGCCGATTCTGTGCGCGAGATATCGCTGATAAGCAGTAATCCGGCTGTACAATCGAATAATGTGATGGAGCATTCGTTCATGGCAATGGCCTGCCGTCGCAGTCAGCGGGCATTCCAGAAGCTACCGGAGCAGAAGATGGCTGCCGAACACGATGAAGTGCCCCTCAATGCAATCCGGGCGTTTGTGACCATTGCGCGCGAAGGAAGCGTAACGCGCGCGGCTGACGCATTGGGGACAACACAGAGCTCAGTCAGCCGTTATCTGGCCGTGCTGCAGGGCTATCTGGGCACAGACCTCGTCGAGCGACGCGGTCGGCGAAGCGAATTAACGGAGTTCGGAAGGGTTTTTGCCAACACCGTCGCCGAGCCACTCGAAACAATCTGCTTCACCGCGAGGCGAATGCGCAGGCGGAAGCGTCCTGACGCCAATCGGATTGTGGTCCGCACGTCGCTTTCTACCTTCGCTTCTGCTCTTCTGATTCCAAATCTCCAGGCATTTTCCGCTGAGGTAGGGGGCGTGACTGTGGATGTTATTAGCTCGCTCTCCCCACCGACATCTTCCGACGATTTCGACATCTTGATCACACGTGACCTTTGCGTCGTCGAACCGGCGGATAATTGGGAAATCTACAATGAGACCCTCGTATGCGTAGGCTCTCCGAATCACGTCGCGGGAAAAACGCTCTCAATTGCTCGTTCAATGCCAATTCTGAACATTACATCCCGGCCCGACATACTGCCCACGTGGCTAAGGGCGATGAACCTGACTGCGAACGACATAAAGTCGGGAGCCCGCTACGATCACAATTATCTTGCTTTGCCGGCGGCGATAACGGGAAAATGCCTGCTGGTAGCGCCAGAGATCATTGTCAGCGATCTCGTCCGTGGGGGCGTGCTACATGCGATACCAGGATCGCGTGCTCCAAGCGGCATGCAGTATCGGGCCTATGCGGTCGACCGTAGTGACAATCCCGAAATCGCCCGTGCCTTTTGCCGATGGGTGGCTCGGCTCTGCAAGAAGGCCGCAATCCCGGAAGCCGCCTAATATCGCATGAGCTGATACCACGAACTAGGCATATAGACACGGACACCGCAAACCAACGTGGCCGAAGCTGGTCGTTTAAGCGGCGAGACGAATAGTCCAAACCAGCCATTCGCCTATGGCCCTTCCGCGGTCACGAAAACCGAGCCGAAGTAGTGGTATCCAGAGGATACCAAGCGGAAGGATGACATCAGTTAGCTTACCTGCGAGGGGCTATTTTCCGGGACCGCGGCTAACCGATCAGAGCTTAAGATTCATCGTACTTGTCTTTGCGCTTGTGACGCAGCAAGGCGCGATAACCGCCACGGATGAGACGCAGCCCCTTCTTGACCAGACGGACGATCAGGCTGCGAACATCGCTTGTTTTCCATCCTCGATCGGGAATGCGATGCGCGCCGAACAGGCCCTCCGCGATTTCGCGATAGCTGTTTCCTTCCAGCCATCCATCTGCGGCACGCAAAGCAAGGATGAGCCGATGCCGGGTCTGGATCGGCAGAGCACGTGGGGACGACCCGAGCGGACGCTTTTCGAGCGCTCGCCAAAAGCGCTGTGCCGCCTGCGAACGAATGTCGAAATCGCGGTCGAGTGGGAGATCGACGACAATCATTGAGCGTCTCGATGGCAGTTCTCTCAGCCAAAGGCGGTGCTTCGCTCCTCCGAGCGGCACGATGGCATGCCATCCATCTGGCGCCCGACGAAGTTCGCTGCCCGTTAGTTTTCCGAGATCCAGGTCGTATCGTCTGGACGATCTCAAACCGATAATTGGGTGGACGGGCAGCACGCTCGACAGCGCCTCGGGCGCCCAGAAAATGGCTTGTTTGTCGAACGGCGTTCGTGGATCCGGGGCGAAACGAAAGCCCCCACTTTCCTCGGAAGTGATCCGTCGTCGCATCCGATCGTTCGCTGCTGGTCAGGACCTCATAATCTCTCTCATACTCAAGGTCGCGACGTAGACATTCCCAGGCAATGTCCTCCGTTTCTACCGTCCTGGCGTCAGGATATGCTTGCTTCGATCTCCAGTCAGCGGCTGCCATCGTACTTTCTTCCCCGCACGTTCATGCAAGGAAATTGCAGCCCACGATTGTGACGATTTCTGGTTGTGCCAATGGGTTTGTTCAATATTGATCCGCTCCGTCGATGGAACAATCAATTTTTGCGATTAGCTGGACAAGAAATCAGTCCGCTTCAAGTGCATCCATTATTCACTCTTCGGCCAACCGCGTCGCAGGAGATGACGATAGCCGTGACGCGCCATCCATTTGGCGCGAGCCAAATGAGTGTCGAAAGCACGGCGCGCGCGATCGGGCTCAAGGACCGGATCAACACCAAGCACAATGCGCGCGACTTCGCGCCAATCTGCATTATCCGCCTGTGCATCGAGAAGGCGCAGGTAGGTAACGACGTGCTGCTCATCGTATGGCATAAGCTCAGGCGCGCTGGGCGCCACATCTGCGATCTTCGGATCGGCCGACACTCCTGGAACTCCTAGCAAACTGAAAAACTCTATAGAAATCTGGGCGACGGTAGCCCGCTTCACGGCATCTTGGTACCGGATTGATTGCCGCAGTCTACAAAATGTTTCCTCGCAGAAACATCGATTGGAGGCGGCTATCGGATATCTCGTGGCCTCGTTCCGTCGTTCTCTCGATTTCGCTCGCTCCGACCTTCGCCGGTGTTGATTTGACCGCGTCCATATCGCTCGGAGCGCGATGAGCAGATTTGCGTCCTGCAGGCCTGTGCTCGCTTGTTGCCTTCGAGTAGGAATCGACGCGTGGGGTTTGGCTGACGCACCCGTTGCCTCCTCTCGCCGGCCGATGATGGCCGCTCGGTTTGGTCGGCCGGCGAGAACATTGTTCTCGATTCCGATCCCCAAGGGAGAAAGTTTGCTGTTTGGTCGCGCCGCCTTGAAGAAAGCCGCGGTAATCCCGGTTAGCCATCCATTTTGCGGCCGCCAAATGGCTGACGAGCGGTTCGCGAGCGCGCACTGGCCGAGATCTGGATCGATATGCAACACGGTCCGATCAACCTCTTTCCGTCGGCGTCGGCGGCTTCCGGATCGAGAAGTCGCCAGCAAGTCATCAGATGCCGCGCGCCACGGGCAACAGCACTGAACTATCCGAACGAGGATCAGCGACGGTTCAGTGGTGGGGTCCGGATGATCTTATGCGCGCGCAGCAGAGCGACGCAGTTCCGGTTCACAACGAGCGTGAGACGTCATTTTGTCAAGTATATCGAGGTGCAGTATATCGAGCAAGCGGCATCCTTTCTCGCATGGACTTGCGGGAAACATTCGCCACCAATTTGCGCCGTCTGCGCAATGCGAGGGGATGGTCGCAGGACGAGCTTGCCTTCGAGGCAAAGATAAGCCGGGGCTATTTGAGCGAGCTTGAAACGGCCGAGCACTATGTCAGCATCAAAATCATAGGTCGCCTTGCCGAAAAGCTCGACGTTGAGCCTGCTGAGTTCCTTAAACGCCCTGCTAAGAGGGGGCGCTAGCTAGACCCATCCCAAGATGCGGTCTTGCTCTCAATCCATTTCTTCTGGCTACCGTAGCCGCTGAATGCTGGCCCAGGAGGTCATTTCCGCAGGATGACCTGGCGCATGTGCAGCAAACCGAAGCAGCTCTGGTTCAAAATGTGCAGATACGATATTTTGTGAAGTATATCGAGGTGCAGTATGTCGGGCAAACGGCTTTCTGTCCCGCATGGATTTGCGGGAGACATTTGCTACTAATTTGCGCCGTCTGCGCAATAAGAGGAGATGGTCCCAGGACGAACTTGCCTTCGAGGCCGAGATAAGCCGGAGCTATTTGAGTAAACTTGAAAAGGGCGTGTACTACGTCAGTATCAAAATCATAGGTCGTCTTGCCGAAAAGCTCGAGGTTGAGCCTGCCGAGTTCTTGAAACGGCCCGCAAAGAAGGACCGCTAGAACGCCCCAATACACCTCTTACTCTCAATCCATTTCTTCTCGTCAGTTCGGTAACCCTTGAATGCTGGTCTAGTGATTTCCGGCGGCCGGGAATGGGCTTCCGGCGGCCACCATGGATTCGAGAAGGGCCCGACGCACGACCGCGCCGATGTGGTCGTTGGAATGCACGCGACGATCTCCATGGCGACACCATCAGCAAGCAAGCTTAGAGCGGCCCAACATCTGCGACGACCACTGGGCCATAACTTCACGGCATCGAGTTGGTTTGAAGCAGTTCGAAGGTCAAGGCGACGAGCTCGCCGGGATCAGACACTAGAGAAACAGCGTGCTATGTGGTCTTGAAGGGCTCAGGGACATGTCCACGAGGCTTGGTGCTCGCCCGAACGGAGCCCGACCGGGCGGGACCCTTTGCTCACTCGCCATTGCTGCGCGGCCGCATCTAGCCCGCATTTCTCACAGGGCCGACTGATCTGACAACGCCGATTTGGTGGGCCAGCCATGGCCATGAAGGGTTGCTGCGCGGGAAGGCGCGGCTGGCAGGATTTGGTTGTAGGTTTCTCCAGTGGGCCCAGTTGGCGATGCGGCGTTTTGGCGCGTCGCAGCTCCGCGTGTCAGGCCGGCGAGGCGCGGGCTCCGGCGGCTTCGGCCAGGCGGTGCGCGGCGATGCCCCACGGTTCGGCAGCCGGACAGGCCGAGGCCATGGCGATCTTGATGCGGCGGACGCTGATACGCACCAGTGCGCCGATCTTCAGGAGCTTGAGGCGGATGGGTGCCGCAGGTGGCGTCGGCAAAGTTGGTTTCGGCAAGGCCGATGCGCCGCAGGGCACAGATCAGCACGTAGGCCATCGAGGCGAACCACAGCCGTAGTTGGTTGGCGCGCATGGTCGCCGTGGAAGTGCGGTCGGCGTAGAGATCGAGCTGGCACTCCTTGATGCGGTTTTCCATTTCGCCGCGGGCGCAGTAAATGTCCTCATAGAGCTGCCGCGCGCCCGCCTCGGCCCGCTTGAGCGAGGTTACGACGAAGCGCGGATTGGCTTCGCCTTGCGTCCACTCCGCCTTGGCGACGACGCGGCGCCTTCGGCTCCAGGTGTCGCGCGTGCTCCATTGGAAGTCCTTGAAGCGGCGCGCCGGGCGACCGGTCTTCTCGGCCGCAGCTCGAGCCGTGGCAAGCTCCTCTTCGATCATGGCGACCAGGCGCGTGTTGCGGGCGAGCCCGAACAGATAATCCACGCGGTTCTGTTCGCACCACGTCATCAGCACCTCGCGCGCAAAGCCCGAATCCGCTCGCAGCAGGATGCGCACGAACGGCCACTGGGCGCGGATTTGCCGGACAATCCGCTCGACCTCCGCGGCGCTGCCCGCGCTGGCGTCGATATCGGAGGGGCGCAGCTTGGCCGCCAGCAGATGCCGTCCGCTGAACACGTACAACGGCAGATAGCAGTAGCAGTCGTAATAGCCGTGGAAGAAGCGTCCTTCCTGATGCCCGTGCAGGGGGGTCGTCGGTGGCGTCGAGATCGAGGATGATCTGCGCCGGCGGTCGCTGGTGCGCCTCCAGAAACAGCGTCACGGGCAACGACTCGATCGCCGCCGCGTCGTAGGCGATCTTGTGATAGCGCGAAGGCTCGTTTCGGCTCAGCTCCAGCCGGTTCAGCGTCGACTTGCCGGCCACCGGTGCGCAGTCCTCGCGCTTGGCCTCGAGCTTGCCCGCCAGCACCGCCATAAGCGGGTCGTGCCGCAGCTCGTCGTGATCGTTGAGATCTTCGTAGCCAAGTGCAATGCCAAAAACCCGTTGTCCGACCAACGTACCGACCGCATGCTCGATCAAGTCCGGACGGCGATGATCGCGAAAGCAATCTGCAAAACGCCCCACCAGATCGATCGCTCGATCGGTGGCGCCCAGAAGCAACGCTCCAGCATCCGACGTCACCAGGCCAGCATCAAAGGCCGCTTCCACAGCCCGACCTTCCACCACTCCAAAATCAAACCGTTCTGCGCTACACTCTGTCGGCATCGGGGCATTCCTTGAATCACCGCAAAGTCCTTCTCGCAAAAGAACTTTCGCTGATTCGCGCCCCGATGCGCCTCAACACTGTGAGAAATGCGGGCTAGAACTGGATACAACGTTCGCCACCCTCGTCCTCGAACAGATTCGCGCAGATCGGCGCGTTCAAGGAAGCGGTTGGCGATGTATTCCGTTGATCTGATAGCCCTTATAGCCGCAACAGATCACGAAATCATTGATGCCATTGTGCGAGTAGATTTTTAGACGTGCCACAGAATCAGCTTGCCGCCGATCTCGATCGTGGGCTTGGGCCGAAGTTGTGCTTCCTCGGAGATTCGGGATCCAGAGCCACCCGCGAGGATCACAGCTTTCACCGCCGGCTCCGTTGCCGGCTATCCGCCGGTTGTTGCTTGGCTTCATGGCGGGATTGCTCCGCCTGCCCCACGCGGCGTACGGGCTTCAACAAACGCCGCCGCCTGTAAGCGTCCGGATCATTCTCTTCGTGGGCGGGGATTTTCAGCCTAGCGGCAGCAACCTGGTCCCGCCCGTCCGGCTGAGGCTATGGCACCGGCTTGGTCAAGATGATGTAAGCCCTCTGGATCCGCACCGACGGGCAGAGCCAGCGAAGTCCGCTCCGGCAACACGGACCTTTCCTTCGCGAAGTTTGTCTCTCGGCACATGCCCCTTCCTGCCAACCTGATAGACGAGGCCTCCATGGATCGGCCTCGACGAACTTTTAACGGACCTGAGCCCGGCAATCCGCTCCCCAAATTGGTAGCATCGATCACCACCTCAGTGAGAAGCGTTGGTCTTTTGCGGATCAGTTGGCGTTAGAACGCTTGTCAGGCAGATGTAAATCAACGACTGGTATTCTAGCGCCCAAACGCGACACGCAAGCAATCAGGACGCGGCGAAACACAACATCCATTGCGATCACGAGCGATCAGATATTTGTCAGAGCATCGTGAGAACCGTCCGAATTGAGCAAGGCCCCGTTAGATCAAACGCGAGCATCCGTTCAGGGATGATGCTCGCGATGGCGCCCCCCAGGGGTGAAGTCGCTCTCGCCAGCTAGTCCTGGCCGACTGATCGGAAGTCTCCTCTGTTTGTCCTGGAAAGTGTTCCATCTTCAGCGAGCGACGAGATCCGATAAATCATCGCCACTGACCTCCTTTGATCGCGCGACACAATCGCTGCGCCGGGCGAGGCATGAGTGCAAGCGCCGGATCGGGGTCTGACTGCAGGGCCCGGTCAGGCGAGCGACTGCGACGATAGCGGACCATATTCCGGTCTCCGCGCGCGATCGAGCATCTCTCAAGCTCGCCGAATTCCAAAGCCCTGAACGAGGAAAAGTCTGCAGCGGACCAAACTCGCGTGTTAACTCCGTCCAAAACGTACGAACTATTGAGCTGCTTTTGTCAGCGATTGTCCCTGCTTATGGTTCGCGCTAAAGGACAACAAGAAGGATGGCATTCCAAGCTGATGATCAATTAGAATATACAGCGAGCCCGTACTGCGATGACGAGCCAGCATTCCGCTCTGCAACGCGCGCCCATCGGCGAGATCTTGAAGGCGGCGCCCCGAGATCTGGAGGCGCAGCGGGACGCCGCTCGCTACGACTCAAGAAGGCTGCAAGTGTCTACGGCCGCCGGACGGCCGTCGACGAGCTAGCGAACTGCGGCCAGGCGCGCCCCGTGCTGGTTGGGGTGTGGGGCGAGGACACACCATGAGGATCGACCGCGAGGCCCACGTCTTCCGCCAGGAGACCCGCCTGATCGCACCCGTCATCGACGGCTCCCTGGAACGGCTAGCGAAAGCTTCGCATAACTGCGCCATCACCGGGCTGGTGCTGGTCCAACCCTCTTTCCTGCACAGCGATCCAACAGAGCTCTTCGCCCAGGCCAGTCACGCACGTATGCCTGTGAGGCTCATTCCGCCCCTCGTGCAACCGCTGGCGACCAAGGTGCTGGAGAAGTGGGGCCGATCAGGCGCCGCGGGTTTGGCGCTAAGCCTCGACGGTCTTGATCCGCTGACCGAGTCCCTCGAGACTGCTCTCCAACTGGGCTTCCACCTGGAGGTGTCTGGCGGAGTCGAAGGGCGAGAGCGTTTCGCAGAGCAACTGCTGGCCGACGGGCATCGTCTAGTGTTCCGAGACTTCGGACTTGCGGATAGAGCGCACGATCCCACCCTGGATCCGCGCTTGGGGCAGCTCATCGCACTCGCTGAAGGCGCTGAGGTTTGGGTGAAGCTGTCGGGAATCGGGCGTGTCCCGGATGATTGGGCCAGGGCAGCGGCGGGTAAGCTGCTGGACCGGCTCGGGCCGAAACAACTGCTCTGGGGGTCGGAGTGGCCGCACGTGTCGGCCGCCCACGCCTATGCGCCATCCTATGCGGACACGTTGGCCTGGCTTGAGGAACTCGTCCCGGACGAGGACGCTATAGGACAAATTCTCGGCGAGACCCCTGCCGCCCTCTACGATTTCCGCAACCAAAACCTGTGTACTTGAGCAAATAGCGAAATGCACATGTGCACGGCAAGCGAGCCTTCCGGACTTTGGCCGCACCGAAAGCAGCACTTTGCTTGATGGGAGGCGGCAGCTCGAGCTTGTTCATCAGAAACCGGCACCGCAGTCGCCGGAATCCGTAGACCGCGACAAGCAGGCCGCCCAGCAGCGGGCACGGTTGGGCTTTTTGACCCGGACGTAGGTCAGTCTGCGGCCGGCACACCGCAAGCCCATGAAGTCACCAAGGGATGCATGAGCATGAACTTGTCGAACTCCATTCTGGGGCCTCGCATTATCGACTTTCGCATTTGTTGGCAGGCATCGCCGTGGCAACCGGGTTGCCCGCGACGAACCGATTTTGGGTCATTGTTCGTAACTGTGCGAACGCGTTCAAATATGAGTTCGAGACCGACGATCATCCAGAAACCTGCGAAATCGAGCGCGATGGTCCCCGGCGCGAGATGCGTTGCTCGACAATCGATGCAAGGGATGGTCGAATAGCTGTGCTTTGCCGCGTCCGATAAGCAGATTATCAATACAGTTTCGGCTCACGCGTTCAGGTCAAGGGCAGCGGTCGGATTTCGCCGAGGCGCCGCGCCCGCGAGATTCCCGACGTTAAAAGGCAACACGTCGTCGGACCGGTCACAGGCCGGAAAGCAATGAGAGCCCGTTCCCAGAACTTCACTCCTGTCCAGCGCCAATCCGGCCATCGCGGATTTGATCAAATCTCGCGAGGCGAATTCGGCAGATCGAGAGCGACGTGGAGATCGGCCTAGTATTGCGCTCGAGTTCATATTCATCAGCTAGATACAGGAGCGTTTACGCTATCCTTTCAAGTGGTGCCGCAGCTCGGCATGCGTGACGTCCGGCTTGCCACCACAGTTTCCAGAACTAATTGGCACTTCGCCTCAATGCGCCGCGATTGCATCTCGTCGTTGCTGTTCGGAAGAGATGTCGTCCGTTTCCTTCCCCCGTCGGCGGATTGCGCTGATGCCGAAGCGCCAGCGACCTGTCGACACGATAGACCGCCATAAATCGGTGATTATCCGTTAGCGAAAATCAAGGGTAACGTGCCCTGGCCATACATCCCGGCCTTCTTCGCCAACATGAAGCTTGACTCTGACTCGAGGCGTCCTGGAATCCTCGGCGATTCATTCAGATCGACCATGGTCAGATAGGTAGCAAACCCAGACACTAAAACTGGCACTCGCGAGCATACAGGCTTGGGCTCTGTATGAGAGGTAAGACAGACAAGTGGCAACAGCGGACCCCTGCCAATCCTTTTTCAAAACCGCTGGCTTGGCGAGACGCCCGCGATGGGGATGCAAGTTGGACGTTGGGCACGTTCCGGACGAAATGAAGCGCTATGATTTGGACGACGAAGTTGGAGATATGTACGATCCGTACAGAACTTCATGGTTTCAACAGTAGCCTCTAACCGAAATTTGGTCGCGCATCACTTGCGCGGCATGATACTGAGATTGCGACTTATGATCTCAGAGCTCTCATTTATGCGGCGCCGGGGCCGCGACGGAAGTTGCGAGCCAGACTTGTATGAAGGCTCAAATATTCGCCGACAAAACATCAGCAATCCACCGAACAAATACTCACCGGGCAACGAGCGATGATTGTCGATGACGGGGGTCATCGCGAACAGCCGGCTGAGTTATGGCGAGCACAATCATCGCGCTTGGCGCGCAGCGGGGTAAGTAGCTTGGACACCACGGAAGATAAAATTGAGGCGGCTGAGCCGCCCGCAAAAGTCAAGTCCGTCGCCGCCACCATCCTTGGCGAGTTCTTCGATGTTCTGGAGAAAGAGGAAGGCCTCAGCGAAGTCGCGCCGGGCCTCCGCAAGGTCGTACTTGGAGACGGCATTTTCCAGGAATCCTCCATACGAGCCGCCCTGTTTCCGGATGCTTCATGATCCGGATCGACACGATACATATTAAGGAGTTTCGCGGCATCCGTGACTGACCCTCGAGTTCAAGGGCCAGAACTTCGCTGCATGCGGACCGAATGGGACTGGCAAGAGCCGCATAGTCGACGCGATCGAGTTCGCTCTGACCGGCAACATCTCTCGCCTGGCCGGCGCCGGCACCGGAGGCCTTTCTGTCAAAGCGCACGGCCCGCACGTCGACAGTCGCAACAAGCCGGAGGCCGCGTCGGTGACAGTCGACGTCACCATCCCCGCGCTCGGCAACAAGAAGGCCCGGATTCGGCGATCCGTGAAATCGGCGAGCGCGCCGGAAATCACACCTGCCGACAAGGATGTCATCGCGGCGTTCGAGAACGTCAATCTCCACCCTGAATTCGTGCTCTCACGCCGCGAGCTAATCCGCTATGTCCTCTCAGAACCGGGCCAGCGAGCGAAAGAGGTTCAGTCGCTTCTGCGTCTCGACGACGTCGAGAAGCTCCGTGCCGTCCTGCAGAAGATCGCCAACGCTTGCACCAAAGAGCTTGCTGGCCTTGAACGAGCAGAGAAGGACGCAGTCACGAATCTCCTGGCAGCACTCGACACTGCCCAGCTCACAAAGAAGTCGGTTCTCGATGCGGTCAATCCGCATCGTGAACTTCTTGGGCTGGCCTCTTTGCCAGAGCTCGACGCCAATACTTCGCTGAAGGATGGACTGACCGCGACCACCCCCAGTGGGCCGGGCCGCGTCCCGAAGACACAAGCCGCTGCCGACCTTGCCACGCTGAGGGAAGCACTCCAGGCGCTTCAGGCCGATGCATTCAAACAGGCCAGCTCGACCGCCGATGCCAATGCGGCCGAACTCGGCAAGGATGCCGACAGCCTCACCGGCCTGTCGCGCGAAGCGCTTCTGAAGTCGGCGCTGGACCTCTACGACGGAACGGCGTGCCCGGTCTGCGACACTCCATTCGAGCCCGATGTCTTCAAGCGTCATCTTGCCGGGAGGCTCGCCCATCTCGACGACGTGAGCAAACGCCGGAGCGCACTCGAAGCGGAGCTGAAGCCGATTCTCGACAGCCTTCATGCCGCCGGTACCACCCTGAACATCATGATCGATTATGCCAGGCTGTTCTCGCCCAGGATCGACGGATCCGCGCTGGCCGAGTTCAGGACCGTTCTACGTGGCCGATACGAGCAACTTCAGAAGCTTTTGCCCCTCGAAGATACACGCGCGGTTCTCGCGGCCGTTCACATCGTCCCAGATCTGGAGCCGACGATGACCGCCCTCGATGCAGCCATCGCCGCGATTCCGGAGCCGACCAGGCAGGATGCCGCGCGCGACTTCCTCGTGCTGGCGCAGGAGCGGCTCGAACATTACCGGACGGCGCGTTTGAAACTTGCGGCCGGCAAGCTTCGCGCCGACCGCGCCACAAGGGTGTCTAGCACCTATGGGACAGTGACAACCGCGGCGCTCGAAAAGATCTACAAGGACGTTGAGGCGGCCTTCGCGAGTTATTACCGGAAAATCAACGAGGACGATGAAAGCACCTTCACGGCAAAGCTCATGCCCTCCATCGGCAAGCTCGGCTTCGACGTAGACTTCTACGGGCGCGGGCATTTCCCCCCGGGGGCCTATCATAGCGAGGGCCATCAGGACGGCATGGGCCTCTGCCTCTACCTTGCGCTCATGAGCCATCTGCTCGGGACGAATTTTACCTTCGCAGTCCTCGATGACGTGTTGATGTCCGTCGACGCCGGCCACCGGCGTCAGGTATGCACGCTCCTGAAAGATGGGTTCCCTAACACCCAGTTCATCTTCACGACCCATGACGAGATCTGGCTGCGGCACATGAAATCGGAAGGCCTCATCAAAGGCCGCAACTTCGCGCACTTCCGAACCTGGACCGTTGATTTCGGTCCGACCGAATGGGACGACCGCGATATCTGGGCCGAACTGGAAAGTTATCTCGCGAAGAACGATGTGCGTGCCGCCGCTGCGCTGCTGCGGCACTACCTTGAGCATTTCGCCAAAGAGGCATGCGATCGCCTGCGCGCCAGCGTGGAATTCCGTGGCGATGCCCAGTTCATGCTCGGCGATCTTCTTCCGAGGGCGACCAGTATGCTCGGCGACTTGCTCAAGAAAGCAAAGTCGCCGCGAACTCCTGGAATCAAAAGGACGTCGTCGAGCGCATCACCGTGATCGAAAACGCGTTCGGCCAAGCCAAGACCAAGACCGGCTATGAGAACTGGCAGATCAACACCGCCGTGCATTTCAATGAATGGGCCGACCTGAGGAACCAGGACTTTGCTCCGGTTGTGGATGCATTCCGGACCTTTACCGGCGCATTTGCCTGCGACACGTGCAACGAGATCTTATTCGTTGTTCCCGACAGAGGGAAAAAGGAAGCGCTACGATGCGGATGCGGAGCGTTCAACTTCAATCTCCTGCAAAAAGGTGGCTAGGCGGAGTTGCAGAACCTGCAATCCTCCCCGCCCGCAATGTTCCCATTCATCTCGAGTCGGGTGCAACTAGTCCAGATGCCGCCTGAGGTCGGCTATCGCTGCTCCCAGGAGAACGGCCGAAGTCTCGATATCCAGCTCGACTATCTCTGCCTCGGCATGACGAAGAAGGCGAATCAGGGTCACCAGCTGCTTCTGCCTGTTCCCCTCACCAGACTGGCTGGCACATGACGCCGACGATCGCCTTCCGTAAGGTGCGATAAGCCGGGAAAACTGCCAATTTGCTGCACGGGAAAGCGCTCTTATGAAAGAGCTCTCGACCAGCCTGTAGTTCCACCCGCGCCATGTACCTGACATATTTTATCAAGCTATACTCGACGTAAAGACAGCTCAGAGTCTCAATCCGGTCCTGACCGCAGGATACAAAAAAAGGGAGAGAGAATCGACTATCTATGCTTGTAGGAAAAGCTGCTGCGCACCTTTCGCCGACTTTCGGTCGATAACGGAATGTCGAGCTCAATTTCGCTGCGCACCTCTACAATTGCCTCCCGGCAGCGGCCGTTGTGCCACAGTGCGTATCTGAGCGCTTGGGAACGGTCCACGAAGAGACCTCCAAAAAGGCCATTTCGTTCGCGGGCAACCCAGTTGCCACGATGATTCCTGCCGACCAAGACGATTGTCGTGGCTGACGAGCTATCTAACCGTTTCGCTATGGGATTCACCCTCATGCCTCGCCCATCTCGCATCAGGAATACCCCGTCAAGCAAGGCGGCGCCCCTACCGCTTCAGGTGAGAACCGGCTGGCCTCCTTGCCTCAGCCCGTCGTCCGCCTGGAGAACCCTGAAGGAGGCTCCGCGATTAGCGGCATTCCTCTCCCGCCACGGGCTTCGTTAATCAACGAAGTCGGGCGTGGCGTTTATAGTTGTTGGGTCTCGAGTGGGAGTCTGCGATCTGTAGCCGTGTGCGCCTTCAACACGGGGCAGTTGACAAAGCAGGCCAGGAACAGTCTTCCGCCTCTCCTTTGACAGGCTCTCTCGATGTGGCTTCCAGGGCTTGCGTGTCCAGCTCAGTTCCGCAGCCTATGGGACTCTCGCGTCATCGATTGCCGGGAGGCAAGCAACCAGGCCGAGGCATATTCATTCAAGCCGCTGCCGTTTGCAGCCAGAGTAAGTCGAGCCCCTGAAATCCACGCGCCAGCGTTCGTCGAAAACAATTGACCTGACCCGAGCGGCATTCCCTCATGATCGTCGTCACCGACGTTCGCGGCCCAGAGGTAACGAACGCAAATGTATCGCGGAGCCAGACGGATTAATGTCATCCACGATCATGCTTGCGCCATGGCAAGCCTGTCTGACTATTGTCGCACAACCCGAGCAAAATGCGCCTGGGCAGAGCTGCTACGGAAGCCGTCCAGAATGATATCTTTTGCCATCGGCTTCAGCCGTTCGAGCCCGGCAATGAAAGAACGGTTCACAGACTGTTTCGTTGGCAGGTAGGCGGCTTGCGGATATTCCCCGAGCACGCCTGCTCTCCAGATTGCTCTCTCGACAACGTCCCGCCCCTCGGCAATCTCATTGAAGAACCTGTGCTCTACGCCCCAGTCGGGTGGCACAACTTCACAGCCGAAAACAATATCTGACATCGCGGAGCGCCCGAAGGATTTCCGAAGCATGTAGGCCCCGATGGGACAGGCCAGTCCCTGCTTGAGCTCCCAGCCAAGCGCCTTCGTCGTCGGCGTTCCCACACGCCAGTCGCAACAGAGTGCGATCTGGAGCCCGGCGCCTATGGCATAACCGTCAATTCCTGCGACGACAGGCTTGGTTACGCTGAGGATGGCAATGTAAAGTCCGACCGTCCGATCGATCAGCTCTTCGACGC
Source organism: Bradyrhizobium sp. USDA 4461 (assembly GCF_054055655.1). NCBI lineage: Bacteria > Pseudomonadati > Pseudomonadota > Alphaproteobacteria > Hyphomicrobiales > Nitrobacteraceae > Bradyrhizobium > Bradyrhizobium sp. USDA 4461. The sequence goes on along the minus strand of NZ_JBSRXM010000001.1, from coordinate 4,095,050 downwards.
CGGCGGGAGTTTTGATTTCTCGTGCTTCATGCAAGTCATCACCGACACCGAAGGAGCGATTCACTCCGCCGGTAAGGACGATTGCCCTGACAGACGATTCGGATTGCGCCCATCGACATGTCTCAACAATACCTTGCTCGAGTTCGCGATTGAGCGGATTCAGGGGTTTCTCGCGGTTGAACTGCACCAAAAGAACGGCTCCTGCCGCGTGAACATTGAGCGCTGTCATGCGAATCTCCTCTGTTTGTGCAAGCATCACCACTGCGGACCGAGGGCGATGACAGCAGGAGGCATGTCACCCGCCAAATTCTTGCTTCGATCAGCCCGCCTCGTGCCTGAGCCGCTCATCTTTACCTCAGCATTATCAGTTTTGCTGTTTAATCCAATATTGATTCTTACAATAGGTGTTTTGCTTGTTTTAAAATTCTCTGATTTGGAGTATGGTGCTCCTGTCAACACGACCAACTGCCAGAGCATGCGGTCCTGGCGATCCGGAACGGAGATGTTCGAACAGAGATTGAAAGTCGCGCCGCAAGCACGAAGAGTAACCTGCAGAAAGTGACCGAGCCTCATTGCGACCACCCCAATCGCATGCAACACGAACTCCCGATGCGGTGGGAGTTCACCGGCCGATCGATATCAGCTGCGCCAGCGGCCTTGCGGCGGACGGCGTCCGCCCGGCGTGCCGCGGCCCTGGTTCGCTGCCAGAACTCGGCCGGCTTGCGGAGATTCCTGCGGCCGCTCAAAGCGCCGCAACAGCAGCCTGCAGGCAAGCATCGCCCCAACATCGCAGGCATCATGAGGCGCCGCTCAAGGGACGAGGGCTGCTGGCCGGTTTCCCGTGTCTGGCGCCTTTTCAACGAGGTGAATGATGAGCATAACGGATCAACCCAGCGGACAGGACACGTCGACCGGGAAGAGTGTCCGGCCGATGAAGAATCTCTATGAGATTGGCGAAATTCCGCCATTGGGCCATGCACCGAAGCGGATGTTTGCGTGGGTCATACGCCGGGAGCGGCATGGTGATCCGGAGAATGCGATGAAGGTGGAGGTGGTTGAGACGCCCACCGTCGGACCTGACGATGCCCTCGTGATGATCATGGCGGCAGGGGTCGGCTACAATGGCATCTGGGCCTCTCTCGGGCAGCCTGTTTCACCCCTGGATATTCATCGACACTCCCATCATGTCGCGGGATCGGATGCCGCCGGCATTGTCTGGTCAGTTGGAGAGCGGGTAAAGAGATGGAAGGTGGGTGACGAGGTTGTTGTCCATTGTCATCAGGACGATGGCGACGATATCGAGTGCTGCGGCGGGGATCCCATGTTGTCGCCTTCCCAGAGGATTTGGGGCTATGAAACTCCGGAGGGAGCTTTTGCACAATTCGCGCGCGTTCAGTCCCGTCAGCTGTTGGCAAGGCCGAGGCACCTCAGCTGGGAGGAAAGCGCGTGCTATACGGGCACGGTAGGAACTGCATACAGGATGTTGTTTGGCCATCCCCCACATGCCGTTCGACCGGGTCAGAACGTGCTGGTGTGGGGCGCAGCTGGTGGATTAGGCTCGATGGCGGTCCAGCTCGTAACTCTGGCGGGCGCAAATGCAATAGGTATTGTGTCTGACGACTCAAAACGGCCCCATGTGATGTCGTTGGGTGCAAAAGGCGTGATCAACCGAACAAAGTTCGACTGTTGGAGCCGGCTTCCCGAGAGCGATAACGCCGCCACGTACGGGGAATACATGAAGGAGGTGCGCCGATTTGGCAGAAGCGTCCGCGATATTACGGGAGGGGCCACCGATATCGATATCGTCTTCGAACATCCCGGAGAGACAACATTTCCCGTGAGCTGTTACGTCGTGAAACGGGGTGGAATGGTTGTATTCTGCGGTGGGACCTCGGGTTACCATCTGACTATGGACGCCCGCTTCGTGTGGATGAGACAAAAGAGGGTTCAGGGCAGCCATTTCGCCAATCCGTATCAACTGTGGGAGGCAAACCGGCTTGTTCATGAGCGGCGTATCGATCCATGCCTTTCCGAAGTCTTCAACTGGGAAGAAATCCCGCGAGCACACATGAAAATGTCAAGGAACGAGCACCAACCCGGAAACATGGCCGTTCTCGTCCAGGCAAATGCTCGACACACCAGCTCTCAATTTCCAGGGGCCTGACTGAAGCTCAGCGCCCGGTCGAAGACTACTCATGCTGCCAGACGGTCGTCATTCGCAGAAGCCGAACAGCTTCCAGGGGAATGCGCTGCCGGGACAAAACAGTCGACATTTCCTTGCGCGGCACTCTTGAAGAATCAAGCGAGGCCGCAACCTGGTCCGGCGCCTCTTCGCCAGCTCGAATCGCCAGACAGAGCGTTGATCGTCATCAATTCGCGGATTGCCCAGCGATCCCGGCGGTGAGCCTTTCTATCCGGGCGGTACTCTCACTAACGCGCGTCTATTAGGTCCCATCCGCGCTTTCGGTCTCCTGAAACTTAGACAGGGACGCATGATCGGGCTGGCCTGTGCGTCCAGTAACTCCGATCCCAGCGCGCCGACCGGAGTTACTCAACCGCGCGGACGCTTGTTGAGGTTTAACGTTCGTCAAGCCTCATTCGCATCCCTCGGCGGAGCCGGTTGAACGAACCAACTGAGAATGCTATGGATTTCTCTCTATCGGAATGAAAAACGCCTGTGGCCGGACCTGATCGGTGACATACAACGACCTTGACGCGAGAATCGGCGAACGTATTCGAGCCCAGCGAAAGCTGGTCGGCCTCAGTCAGAAAGAGCTCGCCAGCCGATTGGACATAGTGTTTCAGCAACTGCAGAAGCATGAAAATGGCACAAGCAGGGTGCCGGCCAGTCGGCTTTACGAAATCGCTCAAGCACTGAACACACCAGTCACATATTTCTATGAAGTTGCTGACAGCGTCGCATCACGGCGGCGTGCGCCGCTTGCGGATGTTTCCGCGATCGTCGGCGCACAAAGGGGCAAGCTGGCAAGACAGGTTCTGGAGCTTGTGACGGATTTCATGAAGATCAAGGATGAGCGTGCCCGCACGGACATTGTTTCGTTAGTGGCCAGACTTTCGAACTCGAACACTCGGCGCTAGAGCTGCCGTCAGGCAGCTTGCGAGTTCAACTCGGGCTGCTGCCCAGCACGTTTCTAAAGTGCTGTTGTGCGGAACTGCTCGCAACACCAGCAACATGCGCCTGTTTTGCCTCAAGCGCGACGCTGCGCAAACCGGCAAGCAAGCCTTGATTGATCGATTCCTTCGTTCGGCGAAAAGTGATTTCAGGAAACTCACCAAGAATCCGCGCGCGCGCAACGGCCGTCTCCACAAGGTCTCCTGAATCCACGACCTCGTGAAGCAACTTGTGATTCAGTGCCCAGGTAACCGGAACGGCCTCGCACCCGTAGACGATGCTGGACATCGCGGCCCGACCGACGAAAGTCTCCAGCATATATCCACCGACAATACAAGCAATGCCGTGCTTCAGTTCCCACATAATCAGCTTCGTTCCTGGCGCTCCGACGCGCCAGTCGCAGCATAGCGAGACCTGAAAGCCGAGCCCTATGGCATAGCCACCGACCGCGGCAACTGTTGGTTTCTTAATGCTGAGTATCGTCGAATAAAAGTCAATCAGCCGGTCAATATACGCCTCCACTGCCGAACTTCCAGAAAGTTGGGCCACCTCCTTGAAATCGCCGCCAGCGCAAAAGGATTTCTCATTCCCTCCCGTCAATACCAGAGCCCCAACCTCCGGATTGTCATTTGTCTCGCGGCAAATCGATCGGACTGCAGTCTCAAGTTCCTGACTCATAGGATTGTGGCGGCTGGCGTGATTGAAACGCGCAACCAGAACCGCACCTCGTGACTCGGTTTCCAATATAGCCATGATCTCTCCGATTCATCACGTCCATCACAAGCCGCAGCTCGGGCAATCGAGCGCGATCATTATGAGAATATGTCAACCAACAAACCAACCACAATGAGATTTCACCTTGTCAGGGGCAACAACCTGACGCTCTGCCTTCACTTCATGGCCCGCTTTCAGCAGAAAGAACCTCTATCATGCCGGCTAGCTCCTTCATTAGCTTCTGTACGAGCGCAACGCATTCCTGCAATATTGACGGCTCTTTCTTTGATGCAGTCGCACAGCCGCTCTATGTCACTGATCTCATGATCCGCGGTAATACATATTCGAATGCCTGCCCTTCTTCGGGGAACAGTCGGAAAGAACGTGACCGACGTATAAAAGCCAGCATCTAGCAGCTCCCTTGCGATTGCAATTGCCGTGGCTTCCGGTCCAATGGAAATCATCCTGATTGGAAGCGAATTACCTCGCTCGGCCGTTACAACACGACGATCGAACAATTCGATGCGTTGTGCCAGCCGCCTTCGACGCTCGCCAAGTTCTTTTGTCCGGTGAATCTTAGAGGAGCCGAGCGCTGCTCCGACTGCCGCGAGATTGGGTCCCACCGAAAAGGCATACGGAATGGAGTAGCGTCGGAACAGCGCCTCATGTTCGGCTGTTCCGAGCATCAACATGCCGCCGGATGCGCCGAACCCCTTTGCCAGTGAGGCCGCAATAATGGTGCGGTCTCCAAGTACTTGGGGAAACTGGGATCGAGCAAATCCTTCTCCGTGGCGGCCGAATAACGATATGCCGTGAGCATCGTCGATATAAAGAAAGAGCCCGTAGCGCTCCTGAAGTTGCCGCAGTTCGCTGATCGGCGAATTTCCTCCCATAGAGTACACGCCATCACACACATAGGCCACCAGCGGTTCCTTGCGGCAAACACGCTCGAGAGAGTCCATATCATTGTGGTCTATGGTTTCCACTCTCGTTTCATCAGCTATCACAGGCTTATGATACGCGAGGGAGACGTGCGCCGTGCGATCGAACACGACGAGCGGCTTCCTCCCGTTCGTCAAGTGACCCGACGCAAGTATTGGCATCGCACCCAGATTGGCGAGCATAACAGTAGAAAACGTGAGCACGTGCGCGCAAAACATTTCTGATAGAGTTGCCTCGAGCTCTGCCACAAGATCGAAATTCAGTCGCGTTCGAGCGCACGACCAGTGCAATGAGTGATGTGCCTGAATCGCTTCAATCGCGCCGGCAACGATTACCGGATGATTGTCGAGGCCCAAGTAGGAGCATCGCACGAAGTCAATCGAACGCGCTCGCTCATCCAATGGACCGACACCCAAAGAAAATGCGCGCCCCGTAGTCGAACGTCCCATAATGCTCATGACACCGGCCGCGTGGGCTGCATCGAAATACGGCCTGCTCTCATTGATCACATAGGCAGTGTTTCGAAATTGTCTGATCGGGCGACTACCATCAGAGGGGACGATACCGGCTTGCATTTGATTCTCCATTCTGATGCGCTAGGACGAATATCGCCCGCTCAAATAAGTTCGCTTTGTGGCGTGCATTATCACGCCGGCAAACTGGAGTTGCTGCACTGTTAGCGCGGGCGACAATGCCGCCGTCATTCAAATGAACATAATCACGATCTATGCGGTTGAGCAGCTACCAAAGCAGACAGGCGCCAAGTTCCCTTAGAATGCTCTGCTTCATCGTTACCAGCCTTTGTTCCGCACTGTTTGACCGTTCCACCTCGATTACGGCTGCGCCTCGTTGAGCTCAGCCTTTTGCTAGATGATGTTCAGCAAACGAGCGCTCGCTTTCGATCGAATGCGAGACTACGATCAGTACGAAAGATCAAACGCTATCAAAAGCAATTCACACTTGTGACTGGCCGGCGTGCTGTACATGCTCATATCCTCGGTCTTCTGCTGCGGCGGCGGAAGATTCGGAGGCCCTTCGTGCCGCAGCTGCACCGCACGTCGTTGCCGAGTGTGATCCCACTTCTGTGCAACCTACTCACTCTGTGACAATCGGCACATTGCACCATGTCAAGGATGACTTCGGTCCTGACCGCGTCGGCCCTGACGGCGCGCGCAACGCCGGTCCGATCTCACACGCCCTTTGACATCGGAGGCGGGTGCTGTGTAACAGCCCTTACCTCCGTCAGCTCGCCGGCGCGCAGCAGCCGGGCGAGAGAAACAGCGTCCCGGCGGTCCGTCTTCACGCGATCGCCCGGCTTCCTCGGGATCAGCGACGGCGCAGCCACACTGCATTCATGGCCGAGCGACCGGATCAGGCGATAAAGGCCATAGCCAGTCGGACCGGCCTCGTAACAGAAATGCACACCAGCAAACCGGCTGGCGATCCGTTCAACGACCCGGCGTATGCCGGTCGCCGACGCGTCGACCTAACCGAAGAAGCGAACCTCTCCTTCCCGGCCTGTTTCCGCGATCGCGATGGCGTTTTTCAGCTTCGCGACGTCGATTCCGACAAATGCTTCCCTGCAATCTGCCACGGCTCGCCCTCCTGTGATGAGGATCGGCTCGGTACGCCCGAGTAACGCTCGGACGCGCAGTGTAGGGCGAGCCACCTCGCTGGAAGAGGCGGACATACGGCCTTACGCTCTACTGGCGGCCATCATGGATCTCTTCAGCCGCAAGATCGTCGATCGTCGGATGGGCGATTAGAGATCACATGCAGGTCGAGCTTGTCTCGTTCGCTCAGACCATGGCGATCCGCGAGCAACGGCCGGAGGCCGGATTGATCCATCACTCCGACCGCGGCGTGCAGTGCGCCTCACACGACTACGTGCGCTCCTGTCGGCCGCCCGCATCACCGCATCAGTGAGCCGCAAAGCGGATTGCTACGACAATGCCCCGATGGAGAGCTTCTTCCATACCCTGAAGTGCGAGCTCGTATACAGGACACGAGCAGAGGCCCAGCGCGATATCTTCGCCCTCATCGAGGGCTTCTACAATCGAACCCGACATCATTCCGCTATCGGATATATCGCCCCAATCAAGATGGAGCTAGAAGCAGCTCAACCCTGTCCACTTTTTAGGGGGAAGGTCAACCAAACGGCCGCTCAAGCATGCGACGGACACGGACGGGGCTAGGACCGCGATGTAAGGCTATCAGCCGCCCTTCCATCTCGCGCTCGGACTGCGTCGTGCGACCGCGATAACGCAAGTATTCGAGCCACGTAGGGCAATGATAGCGTTCTATCCACAATTCGGGATCGGCAATGTCGCGCGCGATTGACCAGCCGAAGCCCCCATTGCGCTGACGTGACAGCTGCACCTCATGTATCAAGTTTTGAAATGTTCGCGCGTTCTCCTGCGCGACCCGATATTCGATCTCGACTACGAGCGGCCCACTTCGTCCCGTTAGTGCGAGCCGCACCTCAGGATCCGCGAGCTTCTCGGCCTCATTAGCGGGCGCGTTGATGCGAGGCATGCGCAGCCAGAGCCCAATGAGTGGAGAGGTCAGCATCAGTGCCGCGGAAACCAGGAGCGCTGTTTCGACGCCGGCGGCATCGGTAAGATGGCCCCACCCCCAACTACCAACCGCAACACCGCCTGATCCCGCCGCTTGGTAAGCTGCGAGCGAGCGCCCCGCGACCCAGCGCGGCGCCGATAGTTGCACGCCGATATTGAATAGCGTCGCTGCCATGATCCATACTGCGCCTGCCAAAATCAGGGCCGCCGCCGTTAACATCGGGTTACGACTTACTGCAACGGCGGCGATTGCTCCGCCCATGTATAGTGCACAGCCGCGGATCGCGGCCTCGCCAGTCATCCGCTTGCGCGCCTCGGCTATCTTTAACGCCCCGATCACTGCGCCCAGACCAAAGCACGCGAGCATCAGACCATAGGTCTTCGCTCCACCATGCAGTAGATCGCGCACCACGAGAGGCATCAACGCGATTATGGAGCCGCCGAACACGCCGGTTATCATGGCGCGGGTCAAAACGATCTTGATGGGTGGCGAATTCCGGATGTACCGCGCACCAGACACTATGGCTCGACCGAATTTTTCAGGTGGCAGACGAGAAGGCTCACGGGGGCGCTTCCACAGACACAGCGCACCTATCAGGGGAACATAGAGTAACGTGTTCAGCGCGAACGCCGACGCTGGACCGGCGCTCGCTACCACGATGCCGCCGATAGCGGGACCCACGCTCCGAGCAATGTTGTAGCTGACACTATTCAGCGCGACCGCTGCCGGTAGTATGTCCGTCGGCACTTGTTCGCTGACTAACGATTGCCAAGCCGGTCCCATCAGCGCCATACCGCTTCCCACGACAAAACAAAGCAGGAGTAAGAAGTTTGGCGTGGCCAGATTGAGCCACGCGAGCGTCGTCAGCGCGGCAGCACCAGCCAGAGCGATCAAAAGAGCGACTAGCGCGACCACGCGGCGATCGTGCATGTCGGCGAAGGCACCCGCCGGAATCGCGATCAGCATGACCGGCAACGTCAGAGCTGTCTGGACCAGCGCGATTTTGTCAGCCGATGACGTCATCTGCGTCATCGCCCACGCCGCGCCAACGGCCTGAATCAGAATCCCGAGGTTCGAGAGTAAACTCGCAAGCCAGATACGTCTGAACGTACGATGCTGCAAGGGGGCGGTAATGCCGTCCGCGTTCAGGATTTGCGGCTCAGTCATAGTGGCTCATGGTTGTAGCGCGCATCAAATACCTTACCTAGTAGCGGGAGGCAGCAACCTGGGCATGAGCTGATCAGTTGGAGCCCGGGGATAAGAGCCCTTATGATGCTGATTGTAAGGATCAGGCACGATTCTCGTTCACGTTTGGAAGCCGGCCCGTCGCTCAGCATTCTGCGGTGTACGTCACCCGATTGACGAAAGCGACAAGTGCAAATCTGAACATGATCCAAGCTCATTGCCGGCTCAACTCATCTCCATATCCCATCCACAAATGTGGGCACCTCTCACCAGGGTCTACTCCCCGATCTAGGAGGGGCACAGCTAGGGAAAAGCCATCAATAGAATCCCCTTCTAAGCGGCGTGTTCGGCAGCTTGACTTTCTGCTGGCGCATGGATGCCTGAATCGCGATAAGAACGTGAACGAAATGTGCACCCGAGTTCATTAGTTGATCCAATTGCTGTGGACTGAGCTGGGCTGGAAAAGCACGTCGTATGTATGGGACCCACGTGGCGGTACGTGATACGGCTGGGCCGATGCTGTCGCCGAGAACCTTGGCGCCCAGGTCACCTGCAATATACCGTCGACTGTCGTATAGATCCGACGCGCCACGTTGTGAGGGCGGGCAGCAGCCTCTAGCGGATCAAGTACGGTGGCGAAGCACGCGTCCGTGCCGTCAAGTAGTATGCACCACATCCAAGCCAACACGCTTGAGGAATTCGGCGTAGAACTAAGGTTCGTCCGGGACGACGTTGATCCACGTGCCATCGGAACAGCGTTAGCATCGGGGAAAGTGCCTGGCGTCAGCGCCCGGCTTGCCAACCTCCAAGGCCCCACGCGCATTGCAATGAGAGAGTACGAGATTGAACAGGTGCGCGGAACCATCAAGTTTGCTTCCACGACTTGGTCGCATCTATTCCGACGTGTGCGCAAAACGCCAGCAAGGACTCCGATCGCCGAGTAAAGCGCGCCACGGCGACGTCGCCTAATATCGTCTGGGTTGGCGCCGGTCGCTGGCCGGGCGGAGCGGAAAGCCACAGCGCCCATGATAGGGCAACATAATCACACTCGTGTCCGGCAGCACGTGTCAAGGGTCCGCATTGTCCCCAGCCGGTTATGCGGCCGTATGCAGGTGAGGGATGGCATGTAAGGCAAACGTCCGGCCCCAATCCAAGCCGCTCCATGACACCGGGTCGTATGCCTTCGATGAGCGCAACAGCGCGCTCGATAAGCTCCAACACCGTGTCGACCGCTCCCGGCTTTTTGAGATCCTGGATGATCGACTGCTTACCTCGGTTAAATATCTCCGATGGTCTGGGATGACCGGCATCGAAAGCCGGACGTTCTACCACAATCACTTCGGCACCCAGGGCGGCTAGCAGCGTGCCACAGAACGGTCCGGGCTCTAACGACGCAATTTCAAGAACCTTCATTCCTTCTAGGACGCCCATAATCCACGCTTTCTGTTTTCAGGCCTCATAGCGTCATCACGACGCGCATTCTCGATCACGCTTAGCGACTCAGCGCCTCCGAACGACGGTACGGATGGTAGGTGCGCTGCCTGGGTTCCGCGCCCGAAATGCCGGACCTGCATCGACGGACATCCCTGCCCGCCATTCTGAGTGCCGTCTACAGGCGATTACTTCTCCAGCACTACTAGATCGGACGAAGACCAACACAGCCGCACTCGCGCCCCAACCGCAAGTCTCGAGCGGATCTGCTCTGAAATCATCTTGGCCGTTATGCTCAGGCCGTTCTCCGTCTTGACCGTCACGCGGGTTATACTGCCGGTAAACGAACAACTTTCAACTTCGCCGTTCAGTACATTGCTATCATCGGCCACCGGGCCATCTATACCCGTGATCCGCACTTTCTCAGGTCTCAACATAATCAATAATTCTGCCCCTTCGATGCCGGCGGCACCAGGAACGGCAACCGAGTAGCTTTCAGCGATTTGGACGCGGCCACTGGTGGTCATTCGACCACGGATCAAATTCGATTCGCCGATAAATTCAGCCACAAACCGATTAAAGGGATGAAAGTACAATTCTTCAGGAGTCCCAAGCTGGGCAACTCCCCCCATATTCATAAGGCAGATGCGATCTGACATGTTCATCGCTTCTTCCTGATCATGGGTCACGTAGATGAAGGTCGTTCCCAAGTCTTTGTGCAGCCGCTTGATCTCACCCTGCATCTGCTCGCGTAAGTTCTTGTCGAGAGCTCCAAGTGGCTCGTCCATCATAATGATGGCCGGCGAATAGACGATACAACGCGCAATTCCGACTCGCTGTTGTTGACCGCCAGACAACTGACGCGGTTTACGGTCTTCGAAGCCACGCAATCCAACACGCTCAAGCGCTTCCGTCACCTTGGCGCGGATTGTCTTTGCGGGTTGGCGTCGCACACGCAGTGGATAGGCCACATTCTCGAACACAGTCATATGGGGCATGAGGGCATAATTCTGGAATACCATTCCAATCCCCCTTTCGCGCGGAGGCTTCCGGGTAATGTCTCGCTCATCCAGCAGAATGACGCCCGCTGTTGGTGTGGTCGCGCCTGCGATTAGGTTGAGGAGAGTAGTCTTGCCGGATCCGGATGGACCAAGAAGTGTCAGGAACTCTCCTTTCTTCACTGTCAAATCAGTCGGATGCAGCGCCATCACCGGACCGTAGGCCTTAGAGATGCCCTTGAGGGCAATTGCAGGTGCGATGGGAGTCGGAGGGATCTGAGGCCCACTTAGAACCCGCGTCCGATCATCTACCCAAATCTCTTTCACGGTTTCCTCTTTCACAATGGGAAGCAACACTGAGAACTGTTCCTTATCTGTGACGGTTCGGATTTCAAGCGGCCCGCTCAACTCTCGGTCGGAGCCCACTTCTTGAATGCAATCGCGACAATGCAGACAAGCAGCGAAATCGCTGTCAACAAGGTGGACACCGCCGCGATCACCGGCGAAACCTCATATTCGAGGGCGCTGTACATTTTGACTGGCAAGGTGACCGAGCTGGTGCCAGCCAAGAACCACGATATGATAACTTCATCGAACGAAAGGAGAAAAGCAAAGAACGCAGCACTCACCAGGGAGGGAACGAGTTGTGGTAGGACGACTGTAACGAACACTCGGATCGGCCGGGCTCCCATCAATTCGGCGCCAAATTCGAGATTGCGGTCTAGTTTTTGTACGCCCGCTACGATCATGAGGACAACAAAAGGTAACGTCACCATAAGATGCCCGAGCACAAGACCCAGCGTTGTCCCCTCGAGGCGAATGTAAGAGAAATAGAGATATAGACCAAGGCCCGTAACAATTGTCGGAACGACGAGGGGGCTCATGATTATGCCTGTAACGAGCCGTTTCCCGATAAATTCGTGGCGCGCGATCCAGTAGCCAGCGGGAACACCGGCAAACATCGCCACGGCCGTACACGCTAGCGCGACCTCAATGCTTTCGAACAGCGGTCCCTGCCAACTGGGGGAGCTGAAGAAGATTCGAAAGAGATCGAACGAGTAACTCGGCGGCGGAAAGGCTAGCGTATTTGTCGGACCGAAGGCCATCGGGACCGCCACCACCACTGGAGCCAAGAGAAACACATAGATAGCCGCGGCGAACGCGGCCCCAACTGTATGGTAGCGGCGCGAATGTGGGTCGCGAATGATATCTGACATGACGAACCCTAGACCTTATTCCGCCGCCAAAGCGAGACGGGAGCGGCGAAGATGAAAACGAAACCGAGCAGCATCACGCTGATGGCTGACGCTTTGGGCCAGTCCAGGACTTCTCGATTATAGAAATCCACGAGATTAGACATCATTTGATCTTGCGGGCCCCCAAGTAGCGCTGGGACCACGAAAGCACCCAGCGACATCACGAAGATGCTCAACACGCCGGCGAATACACCGGGGAGACTCATAGGAACTGTGACTGTCCAGAAAATGCGGGCAGGCTTGGCTCCCATAATGGCGGCGGCACGGTAGATGGCATCATCGATCGCGAGCAGGCTGGCGAGAACAGGCAACACGACAAGTGGAATGAGAGAATTGGTCATGCCAACGAGGAGACCCACACGATTGAGCACGAGCGGAAGCTGAATCTTCGTGTCGAAAATCGAAGTCAGAATAGTGTTGATGATCCCGTCGCGACCTAAGATGATCGTAAACGCGAAGCATTTAACCAGAATACTCGTCCAAAAAGGAAGGAGCACGAGCACCATCAAAATGGTTCTGCGCCGGGCATTCTGACGGGCAAGATGCAAAGCGACGACAAACCCCAAGAGCAAGCTGAGAAAAGAGGCAGATGCGGCGATAACGAGGGTTACGCCGAGTGTTCGAGTAAATAAACGGCTGCTTAGAACGTCACGGTAGGCCTCCATGGACATTGCCGGTCCGTGGATGCTGGTGAAGACGACGTACAAGATTGGTGGCAGGACGATTGCAGTAGCTATCAATGTCGCCGGCGACATAAAAATAGCTTGCGTACGAACAGTACTAATCTGACCCATGAGTAACTCTGAATGGTCAACCTGAATACAACGATAGTACGGACCGCGCAGACCCGCACCCGCGACAAAAACAATCAGCTCAAGACCCACTCCTTGAATCGACGCGACAACTCGCTGAAGTTGCTTACCCAATAGCCATTATTAATGCGAATATGGTTAGGGTTATCCAGATCTGGCTGCCATTTGCGAGTCTCCGCCGACAACAGCGCCAAAGCTTTTTTGGACACTGGAATGCCGGCAATCTGATTTTCGAAGCGCGCCTGAACCTCCGGGCGCAGGAAGTAGGCGAGAAGTTTCATCGCGCCCTCCTTGTTCGGAGCCCCCTTGAGCACTGCGAGGCTTTCCGTGTCCAGCAGATTCTGCTCAAACGACAGAGCCAAGGGTACCCCGCCCCCCGGCTCGTTAGTGGCTTTCACGCGATTGGCGTAAGTGTAGCTGAAGTCGACCTCGCCAGTCTGCACCAAGGAGATCGATTGAGTGACTGCGTTGATCCACGAAGCAATGCTCGGCTTGATCCGATCGAGCGCCTTAAAGGCACGGTCGACATCTAGCGGATACAAATCCATTGGTGCAACACCGTCAGCGACGAGCGCCATCTCCATCGTCTCGTTAGGCTGATTACGAAGGGCCCGCCGGCCTGGAAATCTCTTCAAGTCGAAATAGTCTGCAAAACTGGAGGGATGTTTTCCAAGGCCGTATTTTGTTGGGTTCCATGCAATGCCGGCTACAAATACACTAAATGCAACGTGATCGGTTGCTGGTTGGATCGCGATATCCTCGACGTCAAATATCGAAGGATCCAACTTCTCCCAAAATCCATTCTTCGACCCAAACTCGATCTTTGAACCGGAGACATCATAAATGTCCCATTCAACGTTGCCGGTAAGCAGCTGCGCCTTAACTCTTGCGAGGTCCGGGATAGGCACAACGTTGACGTTGATCCCGGTCTCTTCGGTAAACGGATTTAGCACGGTTCTTACCAAGGTTTCTTGGTAGGTCCCGCCATACCCAGTGAATGTCACTGGATCAAACTTGGCTGCGGCACGGGTCACTCTGAGCACCGTCGGCGCCGCGACAAGGCTAGTGCCTCCGAAAAGGATAAAGCGACGTGAGACTTTTTTCCTCATGGACGTTTTCCTTCCTACGATCGCGATCGGCGAATTTTTATTTTTGAACTCAAGGGGTCTGGCTGCTGAGCCAGCCCATGCGAGATCCGCGAATTGATCAATACTGGACTGTATACAGATAAGTACGCAAGCAAAATTTTTACCGGCGCCCCAAATTTAATCCTGCTGGTTCCAACATGGCCACTATCGAGGATCTATCGATTGGGATCTTGCCGTACTAGATCGAGGGCCCTGATCGTATTGGTTAGACGCCGTCCCGCCGGGTCATCGTTGGTCAAGTACACGACCTTTCCACTAAACGAGCGCTGCGGGTCCGTGACTTTTTCGGAGTGAACCGCCCCGGGTTTGCCGCACGCTCCAACTCCTGAGAGGATGGAGCCATGACAAGCAAGACGACGAACAGATTTTCGCCTGAGGTCGGGGGCCGGCGATCGGTTCTGGATCACGCTGGCGAGCCCCCTTCGCGCTGGGCGGCGGTGTCATCGATAGCGGCCAAGATCGGCTGCACTCCGCAGACGCTGAACGGCTGGGTCAAGAAGGCCGAGATCGATAGCGGGCAGCGAGCTGGCGTTCCGATCGACACGACCGAGAAGCTGAAGGCGCTGGAACGAGAGAACCGTGAGCTTCGGCAGGCCAACGAGATTCTGCGCCAGGCGAGCGCCTATTTTGCGATGGCGGAGCTCGACCGCCGGTCCAAACCATGATCGCCTTCATCGATGATCATCGTGGGGCGCATGGGGTCGAGCCGATCTGCAAGGTCTTGCCGATCGCTCCCTCGACCTACCACGCCCATGTGGCCAAAGCGCGATCCCGCCAAGCTGTCGGCGCGCGCCAGGCAAGACGCTGCGTTGAAGGTCGAGGTGCGGCGCGTCTTCGATCGGAACTTCTCCGTGTACAGCGTGCGCAAGGTCTGGCGACAGCTCAAGCGTGAAGGCTTTGACGTTGCCCATTGCACGGTGTCGCGCTTGATGCGGGACATGGGTTTACAAGGGTGATCCGGGGCAAACCTGTCAGGACCACGATCAGCGACAAGACCACGCCCTGCCGGCTGGATCACGTCAACCGCCAGTTCAAGGGTTTAAGGCGTCGAGGCCGAACGTCCTTTGGCTCTCCCACTTCACCTATGTCGCGACCTTGACCCGCTTTGTCTACGTCGCCTTCGTCATCGACGCCTATGCCAGCAGGATCGTGGGCTGGCGGGCCTCGCGCACGGCGCACGCCGGCTTCGTACGCTGGAGCAGGCCTTGCACGATCGGCGGCCGGTCCATCGCGGCGGGCTCGTGCACCACAGCGACAGAGGCAGCCAATACGTATCCATTAAGTACAGCGAGCGTCTGGCTGAAGCTGGTGTCGAGCCTTCCGTCGGCAGCGTCGCAGATTCCTATGACAACCCTCTCGCCGAAACTATCGCCGGACTCTACAAGGCCGAGGTGATCCATCGGCGCGGGCCATGGCGAAGCTTCGAGGCCGTCGAGTTCGCCACCCTGGAATGGGTCGACTGGTTCAACAATCGGCGGCTCCTGGAGCCCATCGGAAACATCCCGCCCGCCGAAGCCGAACAACGCTACCCATGCTGGAACAATCCGCCATGGCGGCATGACTTAAACCAATTGGCCTCCGGCAAACGCGGGGCGGTTCAGAGCTTCGCCAATCGGCTGCACGAACCTGCGGACCTCATTTGCGAGCATCCACGTTTCACAAGCTAGTTCGTGCGCTCCCAGATTCCCAAAGGTCCGTCTAAGCGGACAAATGATTAGCTCTGAATGGGGCGCCCAAAGATGCCGTATGGGTTCTGGGCACCCCCGTACCGGTGACAATAAGGAATCAGCTCAAGACCCATTCCTTGAACCGACGCGAAAGCGAATCGAAGTTGTCTACCCAGAATTTGCTGTTAATACGAACATGGTTGGGGTTATTCAAATCTGGCTGCCATTTGCGAGTCTCCGCCGACAACATCGGCAAAGCTTTCTTGGATACCGGAATGCCAGCAATCTGATCTTCCAACCGCGCTTGGACTTCCGGGCGAAGGAAGTAAGCGAGAAGCTTCATAGCGTTCTCCCTGTTCGGCGCGCCCTTGACAACCGCAAGGCATTCCCGGTCCAACAAGTTCTGCTTAAAGGATATAGCCAAGGGCACGCCACCACCAGCCTCATTAGTGGCTTTGACTCGATTGGCGTAAGTGTAGCTAAAATCGACCTCGCCAGTCTGCACCAAGGAAATTGACTGAGTAACAGCGTTGATCCACGAAGCGATGCTCGGCTTGATCCGGTCAAGCGCCTTGAAAGCGCGATCGACATCCAAGGGATACAAATCCTCTGGCGCCACACCATCAGCGATCAAGGCGATCGACATTGTCTCGACGGGCTGATTGCGCAAGGCTCGGCGGCCCGGGAAGGCTTTTAAGTCGAAAAATTCCGCAAAATTGGACGGATGCTTTCCAGCAGCGTGTTTCGCTGGATCCCATGCGACGCCGGCGACATATACACTAAAGGCGACGTAATCGCTCGCCGGCGGGACTGCCATATCTTCGAGGTCAAAGATCGAAGGATCCAACCTCTCCCAAAATCCATTCTTAGATCCAAACTCCATCGCGTAACTCGAGGTTTCGTAAATATCCCACTCAACGTTGCCGGTAAGCAGCTGCGCCTTGACCTTCGCCAAGTCTGGTATGGGCACGACATTGACTTTAATTCCGGTCTCTTCGGTAAAAGGGTTCATCACGGTTTTTACCAAGGTTTCCTGGTAAGATCCGCCATAACCGGTGAATGTCACAGAATTTGATTTGGCTGTCGCGCGGGTGGCTCTAAGCACCATTGGCACCGCAAGTAAATTGGCGCCTTTGGTAAGGACAACCCGGCGCGAGACTATTTTCCTCATTGACGTTTTCCTTCCAACTTAGAGATTGCGATTTTTTTCGGAACGGCGAGCGGGGCACGCACGCTAGCTTGATCGGCTCAAGCTCCTTGCTATACTGTCCTGTATGCAGGAGAGTGCGCAAGTCGAATGTTGCCCCGCTAGTCATGGGCCCTAATTTGTTGGATCCGAACTGGTACGTCGACAAATTTGTTTGACCGCAATCGTGGTAAAGACGAGCTCTGGGCTGCCGGCTCATTCACACGAGCTGCCGCATGAGGAGAGAACTTCCATACGCTTAAGTTAGACATGACTGCGTGCCGGCTGGAAATGATTACGGAGACGGGACGCCAAGCGCCGCAACAATCGCGGAGCCCTACCGGCGCATCAGCTGCGCGGATTGAGGACGACCTCGACGAAGACTCGTTCTCCTGCAAGGGCAACTTGCACCGAATCGGCGAGGACAGGAGCGAGCGACTGGACAAGGCGCCAGCCCAGTTCCGCACTGTCACTACGCGCCGTTGCAATTACCGATGATCGCGACTTCCGGACATCCACGCGCCTAGCTTTTTGAGATGTGGATCCGGCTCTTAGTCACGTGTAAAAGCGTACCCCATTCAATTCACTCGGAGGCCGCGTGCGATCGTATGATAACGAGTCCAAAACAGCGATGCATTCGATCATCAGCAAGGCAGTTGTCACCCTGCTGCAGCGGGACATGTTTTGAACTAAGCGTAGGGGCCACCATCAGCAATCTTACCAAAGCCAACGTCCCGCGTCGCAGAATTCCCAGACTTCAGCCTCTCCGTCCAACTTTCGTACGACAGAGACACGACCGCTAATCAGACGCGTGGCCATTGTCGTGAACTCGAATCGTGCGGTACGCAGCGCCTCGTTTTCCGGACCCAATGGTAGGTGTGAGCACACAGCCACTCGGTGCACGTCGCACGACGGCGTTAGCCGTACTTCTTGTCCGCATGCGCGCTGCAGATTGTAGTGAAAATCCGCTGCCCCTTTTGCGTCGGACGCTTCAATGCCCATTTCCAGCTTGAACTCGTGAGTGAACTGAACGGCTACGCCGCGCATCACTTGCGCCACCAGAAAATATGTGTACTGCTCGCCGTACATCCGAAAGAGAACCTCGACGGCAGTCCTGAAGTATTGACGCATCAGGTTTCGCTGCGCCTTGAGAAGCCGCGCCTCAGGCCAGACGACAGGATCGAGCTGTGGCTGCTTTGAGGGATCGAATTCCGGCGTAACGCCAGCAGGTTCAACGCGGTACGACTCGCCAGGTGCCAAATCATGGTCGTACTCAATGAAGTAACCCTCATCATACGGCTCCATGTCCATGATGCTTTTCGTGGAGACCCAACCGAGGCGCGGACATCCCATTAGTGCACCGTTCTTCGCGTGCCAAGCTTCGGCACCGCCCTTTCGGATAGAAGACGGCAATGCCATCATTGCAACGCCTGGATAGGCCCAAGAAGGTGCCAAATAGCGGATCCAGACCTTCTTGGGTGACTCCTCAATATACTCCATTTTGAGGCCGCCCATCGCGTTCGACAGGTAATGATATTTTGCCGCACGCACCGCTGGCGGCTCATCATCGCGAATACCAAGCTTGCGTAATCCCTCCAAGTAATGGCTGCTTTGATGATGTCCTAAGCTCAGGACCATGAAGCGCTTGGCAGCTTCCTCGCCCTTTTCTCGGAACACAATTGCGGTGAACCCGGCCCAGATGCGTCCCCAAAACTTGTTCGCAACATCGCAATCTGCACGCAATCCTTGGATGTTTTGTTCTGGCATGATTGCCCCATCGATTATGGTCAGGTGTCGCGTGGCCGCAGTCTCGCGAGCCCCAATTCGCATACTAATCTGCATTCAGGACAGAACGCAATCGGTTTTATCGGTCCGCTTTGGGATTTTTCGGAAGATGCTAGACGGCTAGGTGGACAGGCCGCGCGATCATCAGATCGGTGCTCAGCCTAATGCCAGAAGCTGAGATCCAAAGCGGGCGACTGGCGAGCGCATCAGCCCGCCGTCGGCGCCGGTTCAGGGGGATCGTAAGAACCCTTACGTCTACTTTCGACCTCTATTCGTCTGTTAGGCAATCCTCGAAATGGCGGTGAGGCAATTTAGCGCCATCGCATCTCTTCGGCATCATAAGTGTCCGCAAGTGGATCCTTGATGTTCGTCAGCTCACGCTTGAGCACCTTGTTAGTAGATGTGGTTCTCGGAAGCGCTTCAGTGAAGGCAATGTACCGTGGAACCTTAAATGCGGCCAGACGCGCACGAGCATGCTCAAGAATGCGCTCGACCGGCAGATCGGATCGCGCGACACCATGCCTCAGCTCCACATAAATCTTGACCTCCTCACCTCGCTTCGCATCGGCGACGGGCACCGCAGCCACGTCGACGATCTGGGGGAGCTCGCGGAGGATGGCCTCCACCTCTCTCGCAGCGATGTTCTCGCTTGAGCGTCGAATCACCTCCTTTTTACGTCCGACCAGCCAATGGAAGCCGAGTTTATCACGGCGAAATACATCACCCGTCTTAAACCATTCGCCTTCGAAGACTGCAGCGGTGGCTTCCGGGTTATTCCAGTATTCCTTAAAGATCGACCGCCCCTTCACCCACAGCTCACCAGTGTCGCCCACCTGCGTGGAGGTACCGTCATCGTTGACTAACCGCAACTGACGGAAAGGCGAGCGGATCCCGTTGGAGCCGGAGTCTTCCATCTCTTCCATCTCGGGGGGCATTTGTGTGCCATACCCAATCTCATTCATCCCGTAACCAGCCTGGCCACGTACGCCAAATCGCTCACGGAATCGGCGGATCGCTTCAGGATTCCAGTTGCCGAAGTACCCGACCTGCCGAAGGTTGGTGGATACGTGGTCAGCTTCGGCCTGCCGCGCAACCAACTCAGGGAAGCCGCACCACTCAATCCGGTATTTGTTCAGCCAGTCGACGAAGCGCGTCGAACTCAGCTGCGGAGCCAGATATAGCGTGCCGCCTTGCCGATATGATTTGAGCAAAAGCGATGGGCTCTCTGCGTAGGTAAACGGTCCCACACACAGGTACGCCTTATACGGCTGAAGATCAGTGTAGGCGTGTGCATAGGAGGTCACCCCCCAATAGTCGTGCGTCAACACACAGCCCTTCGGAAAGCCCGTTGTACCTGAGGTGTACGCGATATTCGCAATATCATCGAACCCGACTCCTTCGTCCAAGGACGATGAATCGGCCTTCGTGACCAGTTTTTGGAACGTCGATTTGTCAGAAGATCGCCCCACAACGATCACGCGTTCCTTCGCGAGGTCTCGTGGCCAGGGCTCCATCGCGGAGAAAACCGGCCATACCAGTTCATCGACGATTGCGAAATTTGCTTGCGTGTCACTCAAAATGTATTCAATCTCTCGATGTGTATGGCGCATGTTAACCGAAACCAACACCGCACCGAGCTTTGCAAGCGCAAACCAAAAAATAGGGAATTCGATTCGATTGGGAAGCATCACACCAACGCGGTCGCCCCTGCGAACTCCGAATGCTTGCAGCGCGCGTGCGTACTTGTTGGACCACTGCTCCATCTCCAAGTAGGTCGCACGTTCGCCGCGCTCGAAGACGTCGATCGCCGTCACTGAGCCGTGTGTACGCGCCCGCAGCGCAACCAGCTCTCCCACCGTGGTGGCTTCATAGGCCGCTTCCAACGCTTCGATGCGGCGCAACGCATTCGCGACACGGAGATCGAGCTCAAGCTCATCTATTCTCAGTTCTTTTGACATACGTCGGTAACCTCGATTTGAAATCGCCCTAGACGACAAATAGAGCGCAGGCGCCGGTCTAGCCTGCAGTATTCCGTGGACCATTACATAGACACTGCGCGCCACCTTGTGCGGGTGAGTGGCTGCCACTGGTTGATCTACACAGGCACAAAACAGGCATCGTTGCCTTCAGCAATCCGCACCATCGCCGCGCCTCTTACACGCGAATAGTGCCGCGAGTTCGTTCGAAGGATCCGCCAAGCGTCGGGACTGCTCTTTCATTGATAAAGCGTCATCATGTCCGATCGGCTGCGCTCACCGCCCCTTCCACACGGGCTTGCGTTTTTCGGCGAAAGCATTCAGTCCTTCGCGAGTGTCCTCGGACAGGCGTAGTTCTTGGACCATCGGCATCTGTTTCGCGAACCGCACGTCATCGGGGTTATTCACCGACTGGAAGATGATCTCCTTGGTCGCCGCTAGCGCCATCGGTCCGTTCGCCAACAATAATTCAGCTAGCTTGATTGCCTCTTCGAGTGCCTTGCCCGGTTCCGAGACTCGGTTTACGACGCCAAGCCGTTCGAGATACGTTGCATCCTTGAAAGTTCCGGTCAGCGCGAGCTCCATGGCCAAATGATAGGGCATACGGCGCGGCAGCCGGACAAGTCCACTATCCGCCACCAAATTGTACCGAACCTCGGGCAGACCAAACTTCGCATCGCGCGCCGCCACGATCAGATCGCATGCGAGGCACGTCTCGAAGCCGCCGGCCACGGCGTAGCCTTCCACCGCGGCGATCAAGGGCTTGCGGGGCGGACGCTCCTGGATGCCCGAGCCGCCGCGAGCGAGCTCCGAGAGGGGAATGCCATCGGCTGCCTGCTTGAGATCTGCGCCCGCCGAGAAGGTACCGCCGGCGCCCGTGATGATACCGACGAAGAGCCCCTCCTCCTGATCAAGAACATCCATCGCCGCTTCCATGGCCTTCGCCGTCTCTAAATCGAAGGCATTCTTGACCTCGGGTCGGTTGATCGTGACGATCATTAGAGGACCGCGGCGTTCGACGAGGACTCGTTGGGATACATCACTCATATTTCTCTTCCTAATATAGCTGGCGGCGCGCCGACCAGAGCGCGCCTGCTGGCAGGCTTTCGCACGGCGCCTTTACACAGTTTTGATCCAGACAGCTTTGACGTTGAGGTATTCCTCCACATGTTGGAGCCCCGACTCGCGCCCATACCCAGACATCTTATAGCCGCCGAACGGCACGGCAGGGTCCATTGTCTGATAGCAATTGACCCAGACAGAGCCGGCCCTGAGCGCTCTGGCGAGCCTATGAGCCTTCGATACGTCGCGCGTCCAGACGCCACTGCCTAAACCAAATTCGGTGCGGTTGCCGCGCGCGATAACTTCGTCGATATCGTCGAAGGGAATGGCGGAAAGTACCGGCCCAAATATCTCCTCGCGGGCGATCGTCATTTCGTCCTGAACGTCAGCGAAGACCGTGGGCGGCACAAAATAGCCGTTTGCGAGCGGCCCCTCAGTCGCGCGCGCCCCGCCAGAAACCAACCGGGCCCCCTCCTGCACACCAAGCGTGAGATAAGCCGTCACTCGATCGAGCTGCTCGGACGAGACGAGCGGACCGACCTGAGTCTGCGGGTCGAGCCCATTGCCTAGCTTGAGCGAGCGACTGAAGTCCGCAACTCTCGCCGTGAATTCGCCATAGATCCGACGCTCAACAAAAAGGCGCGTTCCAGCCGAGCAGACCTGCCCAGAATTGGCAAAGACTGCCATCGCAGCACCCGGGACGGCAGCATCTAGGTCGGCATCAGCGAAAACGATATCAGGAGACTTGCCACCTAGCTCAAGTGAAATGCGCTTAAGGTTGCCTGCCGATGCCCTGACAATCTTTTGGCCAGTTAAGTGCGAACCGGTGAAGGCGACCTTATCGACGCCATTGTGCGCCGCGAGAGCCGCCCCCGCTGTCTCGCCGTAGCCCGGCACGACGTTGACGACCCCCTCCGGAACACCGGCCACCGCGCAGAGCTCAGCAATCCGGAGCGGAGTCAGAGGAGCTTCCTCAGCAGGCTTCAGCACTACGGTGCACCCCGTCGCCAACGCAGGCCCGATTTTCCAAAGCGTAGCTCCCAATGGGCTGTTCCATGGAATGATTGCACCAATGACGCCGAGCGGCTCCTTGAGAGTGTAGGAAAAGATTTCGCGAGACAGTGAATTCTCGATCGTCTCACCATGGATCGAAACTGCCTGACCGGCGTAGTAGCGGAGCATGCCGATAGCGCGCTGTTTGCTTGCTCTTGTTCGCGAAATCGGGGCTCCCATGTCGAGCGTATCAAGCATTGCGAGCTGCTCGATATCAGCTTCAACAAGATCGGCGAGCTTGAGAAGCAAGCGCTGGCGATCAGCCGGCCTCCAATTGCTCCACTGCCCGTCAAAGGCGCGCCGCGCGGCCGCAACGGCGAGATCAATATCGGCAGCATCACCCTCAGCAACCTCGGCTAGTAACTCGCCGGTCGCGGGGTTCCTGGTCGAGAACCTTTTTCCCGACCTCGCCTCGACCCATTGGCCACCAACAAAGAGACACTTCAGCTTTCCGTCCAAGAACCCTGGGGGAGAGGCAGCAGACTTGTTGACATAGACCATCCAGTATCTCCGCTGTTTCGGGCGAGAGGCCCTTGGATTACAAGCCTCAAAGAAAAATCGCTAAAGCCGCCCAGACCGACTAACCTTTCATCGATCAGAGCCCCGCTCGAGAACCTGTAGACATCCGCCGCCTCTGCCCAACCATCCGAGAACGGGATCGTGACGCGTCATGGTTGTTAGTTGGCGACCTCAAGGTCGGCGTGCACTGATCTAGATCATACAGTGAGAACCTTCGAGAAAAGGACGCACTGGGTTCAAATGAACGGTGGGCAGTCGCGCGCAGATGCACACGCCCGGGAGAACAAAGACCTTTCGATTCGAATGGACAGGTATGAGCAGGGCGCCTTTGTGTGTGGACACTGCTGATCAGGCACCGAAATCGGATCTTGCAGATCAAATCGCGGGTTTCAGCATTAGTATACGATGCTGAATACAGTGTCAACCAGATATCTAGATCTCTAGATCGGCCCCCGTTCCAATCGCGAAAGCGCGGTGAGACCCACTGCCCGCAAATTGCATTCCGATCCGAATACGACTAAGCTGCTTTTATCAAGCTATGAGGGTACAATGGCTCAGGCACTAGGCCAAAAGAAGCGAACCACTTCCCGAGAGGAAGCTGAACTTGAGAGCTCGGTTGACAGAGCGTATGAGCAGATTCGGGAGATGGTAACGAGGTTTCGGCTTAAGCCGGACGAACGACTGAATGAAAGCGAATTGTCCAAGCAACTGGGGCTCAGCAGAACTCCGCTTCGCGAGGCTTTGAATCGCCTGTCGATGGAAGGGTTCCTGAATGCCAGATCGGGAAAAGGATTCTTTTGTCGCTCTCTAGACCCCCAAGAGATTTACGAGCTTTATCAATTGCGAGCGGCTATTGAGTGCGGCGGCGTGCGCATTGCCGCTGAGCTCGGAGATCCCGCCGAGATCGAAAAGCTGCTCAATTTTCTTAAGCAGACAGCAAATATTGAGGGAGCATCAACTTCAACGCTGGTCGGCTATGATGAACGATTCCATGAAGAGATCATGAAGTTAACCGGCAATAGGGAGATGCTTAAGACACTGCGCAACATCAATGATCGCATTAGGTGCGTCAGGTGGATTGATATGGATCGTCGTGGACGCAAATCGACGCAGAATGAGCATCTTGAAATCGCGCAGGCCCTGAAGATGAAAGATGTTGAACACTGCGTGGCTATCCTCCAGAAGCACATTGCTCGACGGCTGGAAGAGATCACCTCCTCCATTCGAGAAGCGTACGGGCTTCTTTACATGCCCAAGAATGTTCGCTCGGAGCATCCGTTTTAGATAAAGAGAACGCATTCAGTCACGATCAAGCTCGCCGGCGGATGTCGTACATTATATGAAATTCAAAGAAAGCGGTCAGGCATAAACGGCGCGAGCGGAATCTCCGGGGCCTGGCCGCTCAGGAGCTGCGCGACCAGCCGGCCGGTGCGCGCCGAGCCAACCAGCCCGACATGGCCGTGGCCGAACGCGTAGACCACGTCGCGCGTGGCGCGGCTGTGGCCGATGCAGGGGCGTCCATCGGGCATGCTCGGGCGATGGCCGAACCAGGTCTTGATCCGCGATGCTGGAATGTCCCTCGGCAACTTCGGGAACATGCTCAAGAGATGCTCGCGCAGGATCTCGGCGCGCTTCCAGTTCGGCTCGGCGTCGAGGCCTGCGATCTCCACCGTGCCGGCGGCACGCAGGCCCTTGTCGGTCCAGTTGACCACCATCTTGGCATCCGAGGCCATCATCGAATTGCGCGGGCCGGATTCCGGGTTCTCGATCATCACGTGATAGCCGCGCTCGGTTTCGAGCGGCAACGGATCCCCGATCGATGCGGCCAGCTGCTTCGAGCGCGCGCCCGCGGCGACCACCGCGGCGTCGCAGGCGATCTCGCCGCTCTCGGTGACAACGGCGACCAGCCTGTCACCCGCAAGCTTGAGCCCTATCGCCTTGGCTGTGATGCGCTCGGCACCGTTCGCGATCGCGTGCGCGGCGAGCGCTGCGACATACGCGCCGGGATCGCGGCAGCGCCCCGCCTCCTCCACCACGACGCCGAATTTGTAGCGCGGATGCAGATCGGGTTCGCGCTGGCGCATCTCATTCTCGTCGAGCTCGAGCCATTCGATCCCGACGCGCTTGCGGATGCGCCAACCGAGATCCCTGTCAAAGGGCGCGCGCGAGGGAAACACATGCATCACCCCGCGCCGCTCGATCAGCCCGGGCACGCCGGCTTCCTCGGCGAGCTGCTTGTGCAGCAGCGGCGCATCCTTCAACAGATCGCGCATCGCCCGCGCGGTGGCCTCGACCTGCGCCCCGGTCCGGCTCGACAGCAGATACTTGATCAGCCACGGCAGCGCCTTCGGCAGATACGACCAGCGGATCGCGAGCGGCCCGAGCGGATCCATCAGATAGCCCGGCACCTTCTTCCAGGTGCCGGGCTCCGCCGGCGGGATCACCGAATGCGACGACAGCCAGCCGGCATTGCCATAGCTCGCGGCCTGGGTGCCGCCCGGTTCGCCCGGATCGATCAGGGTGACGCGATGACCCGCGCGCAGCGCCTCGATGGCACTGATCACGCCGACCGCGCCGGCGCCGATGATCGCGACGTGGCGCCCCGTTCCGGTCATCAGCGCTTCGCCTTTTGATTGGGCATGATCTCCTCGGAAAACCGCTTCGCACTTTTCCGGATCATGCCTCGGGCACGAAATCCTTGCCGACCGACAGCGCGCGCTGATCGACCAGGCAGTGCAGGATCGCCGGCTTGCCGGCGGCCAGCGCGCGCTCGAACGCGGGCGCAAAATCCTCGGTGCGCTCGACCCGCTCGCCATGGCCGCCGAACGCCTTGGCGTAAAGCGCAAAGTCCGGATTCTTGAGCTGGGTGCCGACGACGCGGCCGGGATAGTCGCGCTCCTGATGCATGCGGATGGTGCCGTATTGCGCATTGTCGATGACGACGACGATCAGCGGCGCGTCGTACTGCACGGCAGTGGCGAACTCCTGCCCGTTCATCAGGAAGCAGCCGTCGCCGGCGAACGCGACCACGACGCGATCCGGATGATGCCGCTTGGCCATCACGGCCGCCGGCACGCCATAGCCCATCGAGCCCGAGGTCGGCGCCAGCTGCGCGGCGAAGCTGTGGAAGCGATGGTGGCGATGAATCCAGCCGGCGTAATTGCCAGCGCCGTTGCAGACGATCGCATCCTTCGGCAACCGATCGCGCAGCCAGGTCACGACCTCGCCATACTGGAAATTGCCGGGCAGCTCGCGCGGCTTGTCGGTCCAGGCCAGATAATCGGCGTGCGCCTTGGCCGCCTCGCCCCTCCAGGCCGGCGCGGCCGCGGGCTTCATGGTCTCGACCGCCGCCGCAAAAGCTGCGGGCGTGGCCTGGATCGCGAGCGCCGGCTGGTAGACGCGGCCGAGCTCCTCGGAGCCGGGATGGACATGGATCAGTTGCTGGCTCGGCACGGGAATGTCGAGCAGCGTGTAGGACGACGACGGCATTTCCGACATGCGGCCGCCGATCAACAGAATGACGTCGGCGCCGGTGAAGCGATCCCTGAGCTTCGGGCTCGGGCCGATGCCGAGATCGCCGGCATAATGCGAGTGGTCGGCGTCGAACAGCGAGGCGCGGCGGAATGAGGTCGCGACCGGCAGGTCGAAACGCTCGGCAAAGCGCGCGATGCCCCTGGCGGCGTCAGCGGTCCAGGCGGAGCCGCCGAGCACGACGAGCGGCGCCCTGGCGGATGCCAGCATCGCGCCGAGGCGCTCGAGATCCGAAGGTGCCGGCCAGCTCGCCGCAGGCTCGACCTTCGGCGCGTCGGCGACCGCCGCGGTTTCGGTCAACATGTTCTCCGGCAGCGAGATCACGACCGGGCCCGGACGGCCCTGCAGCGCGACGCGGAAGGCGCGCGCGACCAGCTCCGGAATGCGATCGGGGCGATCGATCTCGACCGCCCATTTCGCCATGGTGCCGAACACCGCCTTGTAATCCAGCTCCTGGAACGCCTCGCGCTCGCGCATGCCGGTATCGACCTGGCCGACGAACAGGATCATCGGGGTGGAATCCTGCATCGCAATGTGCACGCCGTGCGCCGCGTTGGTCGAACCCGGGCCGCGGGTGACCAAGCAGATGCCGGGCTGACCGGTAAGCTTGCCATAGGCCTCGGCCATCATCGCCGCTCCGCCCTCGGCGCGGCAGATCATGACGTCGATCGGGCTGTCATGCAGCGCGTCGAGCGCCGCCAGATAGCTCTCGCCCGGCACGCAGGTGACGCGCTCCACCCCTTGCGCGACCAACTGGTCGATCAGGATCCGGCCTCCGGTGCGGGCATTGCGAAGGGTCATGACAGCTCGCTGCAGGCTCTGGCGATACGGTCGACCGCCTCACACAAATCTTGTTCGGAGGTGGCGTAGGACAGGCGGAAGTAAGGTGCAAGTCCGAAACATCTGCCCGGCACCACCGCCACGTCATGTCTCTCCAAGAGAAAGTGGCAGAACATGGCATCGCTGTCGATCGTGACGCCCTCAGGCGTGCGGCGACCGATCAGGTCGCTGCAACTCGCATAAGTATAGAACGCTCCCTCGGGCCGGCGGCAGCTGATGCCGTCGATGGCGTTGAGCGCATCGACTACGATGTCGCGGCGGCGCTGGAACTCGGCGCGGCGCTCGATCAGAAAATCTTGCGGACCCGTCAGCGCGGCAATCGCTGCGGCCTGGCTTATCGAGGACGGATTGGTCGTACTCTGGCTCTGCACAACCGCGATTGCCGCGATCAATTCGCGCGGCCCCCCGCCGTAGCCGATGCGCCAGCCCGTCATTGCATATGCCTTTGAGACGCCATTGACGGTCATCGTGCGGGATTGCAGGCTGGGCTCGAGCGCGGCCGCCGTAACGAATGGCATCCTGTCATACGTGAGGTGCTCGTAGATATCGTCGGCGAGCAGCCAGACATGAGGATGTCGCTTCAGCACATCGAGGATTGGGCGAAGCTGGGCCGCTGAGTAGGCCGCGCCGGTCGGATTGGACGGCGAGTTCAGCAGCAGCCAACGCGTGCGCCGCGAGATTCCGCGCTCGAGATCGGCCGCATCGAGACGAAAGCCCTTCTCCTCCCGGCACAGCACGTCGACTGGCGTGCCGCCGGCGATGCGCACCATGTCGGCATAGCTGGTCCAGTAGGGCGCGGCCAAGATAACCTCGTCACCCGGGTCCAAGGTCGCCATGAAGGCGTTGTGGATGACCTGCTTGGCGCCAGCACCGACGGTGATCTCCTCAGCGGAATAGATGAGATGGTTCTCGCGGCGGAATTTCTCCGCGATTGCGGCCTTTAGCTCCATTGTTCCGTCAAGCATCGTGTATTTGGTGTGGCCGGCGCGAATGGCGCGCTCGGCTGCGTCTTTGATATGACGCGGCGTATCAAAGTCGGGCTCACCCGCGCCCAGCACAATTACAGGCCTACCTTCGCGCCTTAATCTCTGGGCGGCCGCTCCTATCTTGAGGATCTCAGAAACGCCAACATCTGCGAGGCGGCGCGCAGGTCGAAAGCTTGCATGAGAAGCCATGACGGTCATTACTGACCTCCTTTGTCGGGCTGAGGGTTACTCGGAGACATCAAGGCCAGCCCATCAATACAATTAGTCCGAGGCGATACGCCCGCTGGCGCAATCAGCGCCGACCAGCGTGTTGCCCGAGAACGACCCAAGCATATGCACGCGACCGCCGCGGCGGTTCGCCGAAGCCGATCAGCTCCGGCCTGGTTGCAGTCGTGCATCCACGGTCCATCATACTGAAGCTTGTTGCCGACACCCACATCAACGCAGTCAAGCGACCTCGTCACCATATCGCTCGATGGCGTTGACGAGGATGCCCCGGGCTCAAGTTCTTTTGGATTCATAGAACTGCGTGCCCCGTAACCAAGAAGACAATGCCCTTGAGGCTAATGCAGCTCGCAGCGTTAATGCCGGCAGCGTCGTGTGATCAATGATCATGATCTCGGCTCCTTAGAGGATGGCAGGTAGCTTCGAGGGCTTAATGTTGTGATCCCGATTGATGCCGACCGGCAAGTCGCAAGACGGAGCAAGCTGTTCTATCGCCGTAGGCTCCTTCGCACCCACGAATTGAAGGCTCAAATTTCCTCCATCAGCAACGGGTATAGTTAGCCTTGAGCTTCTGTATACACACCTGAGTACTATTGCAAGATGTCTATTTCGGGATTATAAGGTTATTCATATATCGCTGGCGTGCAGGCACAGACAAACTGAATGCGTAGTAGAATGCAGCTATTTCATCCTGACTAGGACCCAAACAAGATCTGAGGGCGGCGGTTCAGGCTCCAGGTCGTCCCGATGATGGTCCAGCAGCATGTCTAGGATCAATCTGGCTCTTTCAAAGGATAATTCGGCTGAATGTCAGAGGTTATACGGCCAAGTCTTAATCGAGGGGGGCACGCTGCTGCCGGGCCGTCCAACGCGCGATCAGTTATAAGAAATTCGCTTCTTGCGAGTTTCTCGCTCGAAAATCTCGGTGCAATAAGAGAGTACTTAGAGCCGATTGTGTTGAGAGAACGCATGGTTCTCCAAGACCCCAAAAGACGTCCTGAGCACGTCTACTTCATAGAATCAGGCCTTATCTCACTGAGGATTGTCGCCGCAGGGAGCGTTCTCGAAACGGCGGTAATAGGATTTCGTGGCGCAATCGGCGTTTCGCTTTTGTTGGGGGGACATATCTCAACTCATCAGTCTGTTGTGCTGTTTCCAGGAAACGCGTACCGGATTCGCATCGTAGATCTGGCTCGACTGATCAATGAGCACCCCGAAATCCGAGAACATCTGTTTCGATACGTTCAAGCACTGAGCCTGCACAGTGCTCAGACCGGATTGTGTGGCATTCGGCACGATCGTGAACAGCGGCTCGCGACTTGGCTATGTTTGGCGTGCGACGCGGCTGATACGCATGTGCTTCCGGTCACCCATGACTATCTTTCCTCGGTCTTAGGACTGCGTCGCGCCGGAGTAACGGAGACGCTAATCCGATTTGAAGGACTAGGGTTGATTCGTAAGATGCGTGGCCTCTTGCAGATTGATGAGCGTGAGACTCTCAAGCAAAGAGCATGTAGCTGTTACAAACTTATTACAGACGCTTACAACGCCCCTGAGGATACCGGCAAGATCGAACACGCCGCATTTGATAGGGGAAGAGCCCTTCAGCGTGGAACGGCTCAATCCGGAACGGGTAGTGATCTGTAGCCGCGGCTTCCCAGTGTCCTGAACCGGAAGTCTGCTACATTGGGACGTGCTTACCCCGAGCATTGTAGCGACGGAAGCGCGCGATAGAAGATTTGTTCTATTAGAATCGGCGTTATGTCATAAGCCTCGTTCCGCTCCCACCTTCCCGCGGCACATGGGATAGGCGAATCTCATCAATCTCTTTTAGGGATCGGCTTGTGTCTATGCTTGACCATACGCTTAAGTCGGACGTGACTGCG
The DNA here is from genome assembly GCF_054055655.1 of Bradyrhizobium sp. USDA 4461. Lineage (NCBI taxonomy): Bacteria > Pseudomonadati > Pseudomonadota > Alphaproteobacteria > Hyphomicrobiales > Nitrobacteraceae > Bradyrhizobium > Bradyrhizobium sp. USDA 4461. The sequence continues at coordinate 4,064,138 of NZ_JBSRXM010000001.1, read as the reverse complement.
TGCGGGCTGGAAGTGATTACGGAGACGGGACGCCATCGTTGGTTCTCCAAGGACGTACAAAGCTTGGATTGTCGAGGAGACGCTAAGTACGAGACGCGGTCGTTTTCCGAGATTGCCGGGGACATGGGCCGACCCCACAACGAGTGTTTAACGTGGCGCCGGCAAGCGCGCCGGTTGCCGACGACGATGGTCAACTATCTTCCGTTTGTACCGCGGCAGTGAACGCCACGGTACCGATGGTGGCAGTTGGCCACAGGCCAAGAGAGCGCGACGGCACGCCAAGCCGGACGTAGCGACATCGAGATCGGAGCCCAAGGCGTCACTATCAGGGTTGGCCAAGGCGCAGACCGCGGCCACCTCCATGGGCTGAAGCCAGGCCGGTAATCGGCCCATCCGGAGCTGTCCGGATGATGGTGGCAACCAAGAAGGGCGATTTCCGTAAGAGAACGAAGGGACTTGTTATGTTGGTGTGCGAAGACACGAAGGCCGATCGCGCCAAGCGGGCGGATCGGATCAAGCTGATCTTCTGGGATGGGTACGGTTTGTGCCTGTTCAAGCAGCTCGACGAAGGCGTCTTCCGCTGGCTGAAGAACGAGGATCGCGTTATGCGTTTGTCAGCGGCGGAATCGTCGGCACTACTCGAAGGGCTTGATTGGCGGGGTGTCCACGCGGCACGAGAGACGGTCGCCCCGACCTAAGCTGGATAGGCAGGGCCGTGCCCGGGCGTGAAGGCGCTCATCTGTTGCCGGTGAACCCTCAGTGCCCGCATATCGCATGAGCCCAAGCGCGACCTCTATCTTTACATGTGAATGAACTCGCGAACCGAGGTCGCCCGCGGCGATTCCAAGCGCGTTCAACAAGCGCCACGCTATTGCGGAGCGGCCACCTCGTAGAAGTGCCCAAGATCGGCGCGCATCTGCTTCAGTGCATCAGGGTCGGCCCAAAGCATCGAGTGACCCCACCGGTAGTAAAGGACCGACAGGTTGGCCTTGATGGTCGGGTCCAAGAGCATGTGGTTGAGATCATATTCCGTCGCCAAGAAGGGCGTGCACAGGTCGTACCATCCATTTAGCGACAACACCTTCATGCGCGGATTTTCACGCATGGTCTGAGCCAGATCGCGATAGACCGGGGCCACATTGGCCTTCCTGCCGCCCGCCGTCATGAAGCCGTGGTAATCGTCGTTGATAATCGTATGGCGAAAGTCCCACGCGGTTCCGATCTTTGTGTCCAAGCGGTATTCTAGGTCGGTCGCGTACTTCAGCTTGCCAATGATGTAGTCTTCCGCGAGCCCGAAGAAAGCGCCGGACAAAGCTGCAGTCGACGGATCGTAACTGATTGCTTGGCCAGCGGCGTCCTCTTCCTGGCCCAGACAACGGCTGTCGTAGAAACCGATGGTGCGGCCTCGGTCGCGCAGCAGCTCGCGCCTGAAAGGCTCACGCTTGACCCGCAGCTTGGCCTTCTTGATGTAGTCGACCGAGATTCCGATATAGGCGGACATCTGCTCAGCGATCTGATCAAACTCCGGCTGCCCGACCCCGTCGCCCTTAAAGAGGGCGGCCGCATACGGGCCGCCCGCCCAAGCCCGTACTTCATCCAAGAAGGCGGCCTGGTCGGGCGGTTTGTTCGGGACCTTATCATGGAACCAGGCTGCGGCTGCATAGCTAGGTAGGTAGTGTGCATAGGACAGATCGAATCCGGGTTCGCTTGCGGAGGTGTTCAACCAGGAGGACAGCAACACTACACCATTCAAGTTGATATCGCGCTGGCGCAGGTTATAGGCCACGACCGCCGAGCGGGTCGCGCCATACGATATGCCGAACAAAAACTTCGGTGAGTTGGTACGGCTGTTCAACACGATGTAGCGGCTGATGGCCCGGGCGAAAGCGTCGGCGTCCTGGTCAACGCCCCAAAATGCCTTCGGGTCAGTCTTGCCGAGAGCACGCGAATAGCCGGTTCCGATAGCGTCGATGAATACCAAGTCAGTTCTATCGAGCAGGGTTTCCTCGTTCGGACCAAGCAAGAATGACGCCGCGCCCTTGCCGTCGGGGCTAGTGATCGAGAGCCGCATGGGGCCGAACGAACCCAAGTGCAGCCCGATGCTCGGGACGCTCGGACCACCGTTGTAGAGGAAAGTCACGGGCCGATGGTTCGGGCCGCCTTTCGGATCATCTAACGTGTAGCCGACGTAAAAGAAGCTGGCATGTGGCTTGCCGTCACCGTCGCGGATGGTCAGGGTGCCAGCGGTCGCCTTGTAGGCCAGGGCTCGACCACGCGCTCGGATGGTGTGGCTGGTGACCGAGCCATGCTCCTCAACTGGGGCGCAGGGAGCGTCAAAGTTATCTAACGGCCTCACTTCGCTCTTCCTTACGAGAGATGCTGGACCCGCAGCATCTTGTTGAGAGTATTCGCCTACTTTCATGTTTGAAATTTCCTATCGAGCCGACTCATAACGACGGCATGATAAACTCGTGACCGCACGCTATCTATTCAGGAGTAGTCGGGATTCCTTCGCGCTTAAGCCGCGGTGTCGCCATTCCAGTTTTCAGAACCTCGAGAGGCCGCGATCGATGCAATGCGATTCGTGGGACGGAAGGTGGCAGATGCATAACGAAGTTCAGAACTGAACTATCGGAGCGCCGCCAATGCGATCACTTCGATACGGCAGGCAGGATCAGCAAGTTCGACCTTGCCACAGGCGCGTGCGGGCGCATTGTTGGGAACGATCCAGGAATCGTAAACTGCGTTCATCGCCTCGAAGTCATCCATGGTCTTAAGCCAGATCTGGACACTCAGTAGGCGCGATTTGTCAGTGCCTGCGCGCTCTAGCATCTCATCGACCTTGGCAAGCGCCTCTTGCGCTTGCTGGGTAATGTCAGCACTCTTCGTATCGGCGACTTGACCCGCGAGGAAGACGAGATCGCGATACACGGAAGCACGGCTACGGCGAGCGCTCTGGCAAAAGCGAGTAATGTCTGACATTGAAACTCCTTAATTATGTCAAAGACCGGTCGCGAAAATGCGACGGCAATGATCAAGCGCCGCTGCAATAAGATTCTCGCTCGCCTCTGGCGTGCGGAACCCTGAATGGGCTGATAGTGTCACGTTGGGAAGCGTGGTGAGCGGATGACCTGCCGGAAGCGGCTCGACAATGAAGACGTCGAGCCCGGCATGCGCAATATGTCCTGACCGCAGCGCCTCGATCATCGCCCCCTCATCAATCAAAGCGCCGCGCGCAGTATTAATCAAAATGGCGCCGGGACGCATCTTGGCGATGCGATCACGTGACAGGAAATTGCTGGTCTCATCATTGAGTAGAAGGTGCAATGAGAGAACGTGACTTTCAGCCAACAGCCTTTCTAGCGGCACGAACTCGACGCGCGCGTGCGACCTCGGGGCTCGGTTCCAAGCAATCACCTTCATACCGCAGCCGAGCGCCAAGCGCGCCGTTTCCGCAGCGATGCCGCCGAAGCCGATCAGGCCAAGGGTCTTTCCAGTGAGCTGGATTCCCTCCCGCCGCAACCAGCTACCATTGCGCACACCCCGATCCATCTCGCAGAAATTCTTGGCCGACGCCCACATCAACGCGAGCGCGCATTCGGCCACCGCTGTGTCTCCGTAGCCCTTGATTGTGTGGAGGCTAATTCCGCGCCGCGCCAGCTCTTCGGGATTCATGTAGCTGCGAGCTCCCGTGCCAAGGAAGACGACATGCTTGAGGCTAGGACACCTCGCCGCAATGGCCGTCGGCAGCGCTGTATGATCCACAATCATAATGTCGATACCCCGAAGAAGGCGGGGCAAATCCTCGGGCGCGATACTTGCGTTGTGGTTAAGGTCGATCGGCAGGTCTTGCGAGCGAAGCAGCTTTTCGGCAACTGCCCCCAAGGTCTCGTTTGCATCGACGAAAAGAGCGCGCACAGAATCTCCTTAAATTTTCAGAAAAGATGCAGCAGCCAAGTCATCATTCAGGATTCTGTATACATGTCTGCGTACCAAAGCAATGAAATTTTTTAGTAACCTGCGGCGGACCTTGATATCGTTGCCACTGAATACGATACTGAATGCAGTAACGTCCGTCATGGCCCTTAACACACAAATGAACTGCCGCCCTCCGGGCAAGATTGCGCGAACTTTTCTCAAATCTTCCCTACGTAAAGCGACTGCGCGTTCTTCACGTGTCATCGATATTGATATCGGGCGGAGACCGCCTCTTACCGCATAACAGTGTAGCTATGTAAGCTCGCGGTCGAAAGCCAAGCTCCACCCAGTCAGTTCCGACTCTAAGGATTACCTTCTCGAGACATTCTAGGTGGATGCACGCGATGAAGCCTTTCCACCACACGATCTTGTTCTGTCGATAAGCACACCGTCCAGCGGACTGAGCCCGCGATGTACATTCGTGATCGATCGTGTCGAAGAACGAGCGGATGTCGACGCCGAGCACCCAGTTTACTCTTTTCTGGTGAATGCCGATCCAGAGCGCGTCCAGCGCTTGATGTTGGCTTCGCCTCTCCCGTAGGAAAAGCTGAGAAAGTCCGCCTCTTGATTGCATTCAGGATCGTCTCACCGCGTACTGGACGATCTCATCCTCCGACGCAGCGATTCCGAGCGGTCTCAGTTTGCCATTCAATTTGGGGATATGCACTCGGCGAGATGGGAGCGCCCGTAGGGGCTGATTGGACCGCGTCCCAAACGCGGCTATTCGTTCGTCGAGCCCTTCCTTGTAGTCCCGCCGGTCAACCCGTCGACGCCGGGGCGCCCCAGAGCGCTTCAGTTGCCTGAAGGCTTTCCGTCAGCAATTTGCGCGTCACGTGATGGATCAACGCCATAACCCGTGTCTTCCTGTTCGTCTTGCTAGTTCACGTATAGCGTCCAATCTTGTGATGCGCTGATCCGGGCCGTGTCCCCAATGATGGTGTAGCTCGGTAGAGCAAAGGCGCCCGTACGCGCGCCCTCAACTAGCGCGGTAGCGGGGGCTTTGCGGTGGTCATCGATGATTCGTCGGTAGGGTCGGGTTGCTGACACCAACCTGATTCGAGGAGCCATCGATGACCGACGAGATGATGAACCTTCGCACCTTCGTGGAGAAGAGTCCTGATGCGGATCTGTTGCGCGAGATGATCGGCTTTGCCGCCCAGCGGCTGATGGAGCTGGAAGTCGAAGGCCGGACCGGTGCGCAAGCTCGCCCGCCGGGGGCTACGCGGCGTCAAGCTGGTCGTGTCCGACGCCCACGAGAGTATCAACGCCGCCATCAGCAAGGTGCTCAACGCCACCTGGCAGCGCTGCCGCGTCCACTTCACGCGCAACGCGCTGGCGCATGCCGGCAAGAGCGGCCGGCGCGTCGTCTCCCGCCTTCATCGCCACCGCCTTCGCCCAGGACGATGCCGAGGCCGCACGAGCGCAGTGGCGGAGGGTTGCCGACCAGCTCCGCCCCAAGCTGCCCAAGCTCGCCGGCTTCCTCGACGAGGCCGAGACCGAGACCGATGTGCTCGCCTATATGACCTTCCCGCCGCAGCACCGCACTAAGCTGCACTCGACGGATGAGACGGACACGCGATTTTTCGTGCGCGAGACGACGATTGCGGAGATCGCTGCAAGTCCATTCTTTTGTTCGGCCGCGCTGCGGGCCATTCTTCCGTCCCGGCCATCGATCTCGCAGCCGCCGCGCGGAGGGGCGGTCAAGGCTGGCCGCATTTGCGGCCACCGCAAGGCTTGGCCTTGACCGGCCCGAGCACGGTGGCACGCTGGCGTCGAACGGGACTGCATACTTGGCGTGGGTGGACCTTGCCGTCAGCCGCGATTATGGTTGTCGGGCGCGGGCGACCCTCGTGGCGAAGCGTGACGCGTCGGCTGCAAGGGTCACCAGACCGCCCTATTTTGTCCTGCCGGACTGAGGCGCCTGCGCGTCGGTTTTTAGCCGCCGCGGTTTCCATTGCGACACGAGGCGTTCGTAGCAGTGTTCTGCCTGAGCAACAATCAACGTCTCGCGGTCGCGTAGCGCTTTGACGTTGTAGGCATAGGCCGGTCCACGCCGGCAGCCTTTCTGTTGCGGATGTCCGGCTTGAAGTTGCATCGTACGGGTCTTGTTGCCGACCAGTGCTGGGCGCGCCCAAAGGTAATCCACACCTTTCGTCAACAAATGCCAGCAGACCACAGTGAGCTTCCGCGCCACGGCCACCGCTGCGATCTAATGGCCGCGCCGGGCGCGGATGCGCACGAAAAACGCATGCAGTGGACCGGGTGCCTTGGCTGCTGCCCAGGCCGCCTCGACCAGCATGGCGCGCGCATGACTGCGGCCGACCTTGCTGATGCGGCCGTGATGGGCAGGTCCCAGTCCCGACTGCCGCACCCGTGGGTTCAGCCCGAAATAGCTTACTAGCTTCTGTGGGCTGTTGAACCGGCTGATGTCGCCGATCGCCGCCATGATCCCGGCGGCGACCGCCAGATTTACACCGGTGATCGTCATCAATCTGTTGAGCGCGGAATCTTCGATTGCGTCCTGCGCGACCTGGCGGTCGAGCAGGGCCAGATCTACCGCTAGCCGATCCAGCTCACGGACGTGCCGATCGATGGCCGCTCGCTCATCGTTCGGCGATTGTTAAGCGGCCAACCACGTCCGGCCGCGGGCGTTGAAAAGATCGGCATGCGGGCACTTCGGGATCAGGTGCGCGTGCAGGATCGAGTGCCTCCAGCGCAGTCCGCGTCATATCAATGAGGCCCGCACGTCGGAGCCTGCCGTCCTCCCAAAACACCACCTCTCCGAAAGTTCGGTGGACGTCGACGCCAATCACTCGTCGCATTTGCACACCTCCTGTGAGACACATGACGGGAGCTGGCGGGCGACACGACAACTACGGATTCGCGCTCTCGGCGCAACCGGGCGAGTCGCAGAGGCGGCCAGCTACTAACTCGAGCTCTCGGCTCATCGTGTGTATCGACCTGCCCGCACTTCGTGCTTCCGGTGCCCTCTGTCCCGATGGGTCGCACCATACGCTCCGATGTGGGAATATCGCAGCGGAACGTTGGCAAAGAAATCTCATACCAGTTACCAACCCGATCGAGCGCCTCAACGGCGAGATCAAGCGCCGGACCGAGGTGGTCGGCATCTTCCCCAATGAGGACGCGTCCGCCTCATCGGCGCGATCCTGCTCGAACAGACGATGAATGGGCCGTCCAGCGCGCCCGTTACATGACACTGGAAACCATCGCGCCGTTGAGCGATGATCCAACCGTCAGCCTTCTGGCGATCGCCAGCTGATCGACCCGACTCTCGCCGGCGAACGCGGAGCCCCGCCGCAGCTACACCACTCAACGGGACACGATCCTGATCCGGCTCTGTGTCCGGGACGCAAGAGGGTATTTGCCCTTGGACTCGCTTTTGTTCAGGTCGTTTGCGGACGTCTGACTTCTTGTCGACAGTGGCGCTGGACTTATGGCATCACCCTTTCTCCAACCTAGCCGAAGACTGCTTGCCTCGGGTGACGACAAGATCTCCCAGTTCCTATCCGAAGGATTTGCCCGCATGCTCGGCGTCTGGACCGAGCGGAGCCGTCGAGCGGCTCGCGATGTGCGCCGCCCAACGTATTGCCTTCCGCCTAGGATAACACGTCGGCGCTCAAACCTCCTATTTTGCGGCTTGATGGCTGGCCCGCTGTTTCCCTGTCAACGCTTCGAAGCCGTCCTCACGAACGCCTCTCACATGATTCGGGGCCAAGGTGGGTGTACGCATCCGGCCAGCACCCCGGGCAGTCGCGCCGGTCTGCCGCGGCGCCTCAGGCAGCAGCCGCTTTGGACTGTTGGGTCGCCTTCCAATTCCACGGGAGCAGGTCGGCGACTCTGTTGACAGGGTGATCTGGAAGCCTGGCCAACACGTCAGCGAGCCAGGCTTGCGGATCAACGTCGTTCATCTTGCAGGTTTCGATCAGGGTATAGACAGCGGCGGCACGATTGCCGCCAGCATCTGAACCGGCGAAGGTCCAATTTCGTCTTCCGACAGCCACACCGCGTAACGCTCGTTCGGCAGCGTTGTTCGAGAGGCAGATGCGGCCGTCGTCCAGGAAGCGGGTGAACGCGGCCCAGCGGTTGAGCAGGTAGTTGATCGCCTTTGCAGTATCGTTGCCTGATGAGAGCAACGTTCTCTGCTGGCGCATCCAGATTTCGAGATCGGCGACGATCGACCTCGACTTATCACGACGTACCGCAAGTCGCTGTTCCGGCGTTTTGCCGTTGATGGTCCGCTCGATCTCGAACAGGATATCGATGCGTCGCACGGCCTCGCTGGCAATCGGCGCCTCTCCAGATTTCGCCAGCTCGAAGAACTTTCTGCGGCCGTGGCTCCAACAGGCCGCTTCAAGGATCGGAGCCGGCTTCCTTTGGGCCTTGTAGAGCTGGTTATATCCATCAAAGGCATCGGCCTGCATCAGGCCCACGTAGCCGGCAAGATGGTTTTGCGGATGCTCTCCAGCCCGGTTGCGTGAGTAGTAGAACAGGGCCGCAGGCGGATCCGAGCCGCCAAACGGCCGGTCATCGCGAACATAGGTCCAGATCCGACCGGTCACCGTCTTAAGCTTGGCCAGTACCGGCACCGTCGTATCGTCGGCGTGGATGCGTTCCGCGCTCATGACGTGGATCCGGATGGCCTCAATAATGGGATCGAGTGCTACCACGCAGGCGCCGACCCGATCCGCCAGGGTCGAGACGTCGATCTCGATCCCTTCGCGAGCATAGGTCTTGCTCTGTCGGTTCAACGGCTGATGCAGCAGGAACTTGTTGACCAGAACCATCGCCAGCAGGCTCGGCCCGGCAAAGCCTCGCGGGATCGGATGGGAGGGCGCCGGAGCCTCTGTGATCGCTTCGCAATCTCGGCAGGAGAACTTTTCGCGGACATGCTCGATAATCTTCCAGCGCCGCGGCTCGCATTCCAGGGTCTTCGAGACCACCTCGCCGAGCTTGTGCAGTCGCTCGCTGCCGCACTTACCGCATACGCAAGGCGCGGGTTCGACGACACGTTCGATGGGCAGATTGTCCGGCAGCGGACGTCGCGGCGGCCGCGGATCTTGCGCGCGCTTCTCCTTAGCGGCCCCTGGCGCGGCGATCTCCGCCTTGGTTTCCTGCTCGGCCTGGGTCTCTTCAAGATCCTCGATGGCGAGTTCGAGCTGCTCGACCAGCAGCTTGCCGCGCTCAGAAGATTGCCCGTACTGTTCGCGCCGTGCCTTGGCCAGCATCAGCTTCAGCCGCTCGATTTCCAGCCGGCCGACCGTCACCTCGCTCTTCGCCAGCGTCAGCTGCTCGCGTTGCGCAAGGATCATCGCGTGCGCAGCGGCAAGATCGGCGGGAAGCGGATCGGAGGGCATCGTCACGATGACCAACCAACCATATTCGGCGCAAAAAATCCCGCTGGATTCCTGCCGTGAGTCAAAGAGCCACAGCTTAACCAGAAGCCTGCGGACGCCAAGTTGCCTGCGGCATTCGCCAGTCGATGCCGGACAGGAGATAAGAGAGCTGCGCAACGCTGATCGTCACAACGCCGTCCGCCATTGACGGCCACAAAAAGCGGCCGCGCTCCAGCCGCTTCGTGAACAGACATGCGCCCTGGCCATCATGCCAAATGATCTTGATCAGGTCGCCGCGGCGGCCCCTAAAAACGTAAAGATCGCCAGCGTGTGGATCCCGCTTCAAGCTCTCCTGAACCAGACGCGCAAGGCTCGGGAAGCCTCGGCGCATATCGGTATGGCCGGTCGCAAGCCACACCCGTACATTACCCGGTATGGCGATCATCGGCGCTCAAGCACCTCGAGGACCCGCGCCAGTGCCTCCGGGTCGACGTGCGCATCCACCCGGATGCGTCGCCGGTTGCCAAGATCAATCTCGATCAATCCAGTACGCGCGGACGCTACGGAGCGCACCCGACCGTCACCCGCAGGCAAAAGCTTCGCAGTTTCCTCCACCTCCGTAGCGACGACCTGCACCGGCGCAAAAGATGGTACGACCTGCTCTGATGTCCGTGCTTGTCGACGCCAGGTAAACACCAGGCTCGCCGCGACTCCGTTGCGGCGCGCAACCTCAGTCACCTTCGCGCCCGGCACCAACGTCTCCTCGACAATCCGTGCCTTGTCGTCCTGCGACCAGCGCCGCCGCCGCTCCAGCCCGCCCAAAACCTCGACCCGCATCGCCTGATGACCTTAAAGCTAGACTTAAGGCTACACGCTTCGCGAATTACCTCGCGTCACGCAAGACGGCGCCCGTCGGATGCGTACAGGTGGGTCGCTACTTCCTTTCCTGTATCGAACTTTCATCGACTATCCTTCGCCAGCTATCACTCCGACGAAGATCTCCTTGCGCGGTGTGATGGACTCGGCGCCATTTGGACATTCGAGGAGAAGCAACGGATCAGGTGCCCAGAGCTACGGCGAGCCACGATTGGTGTCGGTGGCCCCGCAACGGTTGTCTGCGAGCCAATGTTCACGTGGCGCCAGTTGGCGCGCGAAGACCGGCTGAGCGGAGACAGGCCGGCGATTGTTTCAGCCCCCAGGCATCGCCGCCTGCTGTCATCTTCATGTTCTGCGCCGCGTATGAAGGACGAGATAGAGCTTGGCGGCTGCTGCGTGAGCGTTGATCGCGACGTGGATGCCGAGGTACTGCAGCGGTTCCTTGAGCTTCGGAGACGGCCATGATCCCGATCCCGAGCGGCGTCAGGGCCTGGATCACCACTGGCCGCACATGCGCCGCGGCATGCAAAGCTTGGGGCTTGCCGTCCAGGAGACTGTGAAGCGCGCCCCTCATTCGGGCGATCTCTACATCTTGCGGGCCGCCGCAACAATCCGGTCAAGATTCCCTGGGGCGCAGACGGCTTATATGCCGGAAGGGATCGACTGGTGAAACCCACAGCTAACCTGGCGGCCACAGAGGGCTGGCCGACGTAGAAATCTGCAGTCGGAGCCATTTTGCGGCGTCCCAACGTGCCCGATTTGTGATTCATTGGGTTGCATGGATACTAATTACGACGCTGCCCCTAATGACGTCGGCTCTCTGAAAGAGGTGCTGGCCGTCGAGCGCGCGAGGAGAGATCGCCGCTGATGAGAACAACAGTTCATCGAGCGAGCGCCCGTCGTCGCCGGCATCGCCCCTTCGATTACAAGACTTTCCTGACCGGCGACGTGAGCGCGGGTCGGGCGCTCGGTGGAATCCGCTGCACGCCCCGCTCTTCCTAAATACGGCCTCTACTATGCGGAGGCCCCCGCGTGCACGACCTCGCAAGCAGTTCCAGCTGATGAGCAGCGAGGTCATATTTCGGAGAGAATTTCGTGCGTATGAGCTCCACGCGGAGGTACGCGAGTTGGGGCGGCCAATGGCGTGACCGAGAAGCGCGGCACCGGAGCGACCTGCAAGACTCCATCAATCGTCACATAGAGGCTGCGAGCGACATTATGCGGGTGGACGGCTGCCTCTGGCGGGCTCAGAACGGGAGCGAAGCAAGCATCGGTGCCCTCTAACAACTTCGACCATTCCGCGCGCGTTTTGGTCGCAAACAACGCGGCGAGTTCGCCCCTCAGACCGGGCCAAGCCTCGGGATCCGATTCCCCCTTCACAAAGCGCTGATCATTCTCGAGACCCAGGCGCCTCAGGAGCTCAGCAAAAAATTGCGGCTCATGCGGGACGATATTGATCCACTCGCCATCAGAGCAGCGATAGCAGCGGGAAATGTGCTTGGCGTCAAATGCCGGTCTGCAGGACTCAAAATCACCACCTCGAGCTGCGATGATTGAGAGCAACAGGTTGAGACTGTAAGAGGAGCCATCAAGCATTGCGGCGTCGACGACTTGCCCCCTTCCATCTTGGCGTGCACACAGCACGGCAGACAGGATTCCAACGGCCAAATAAAGTGCGCCTCCGCCAACATCACCAAGCAAGGCAGGAGGTAATTCTGGCCGAAAGTTTGGCTGGGAGCAAATCCACATTGCGCCTGACAGGGCAAGGTAATTTTTGTCATGTCCCGCAACCTTTGCCAAAGGCCCGTACTGCCCCCATCCGGTCACGCGGCCATAGACGAGGGATCTATGGCGCGTAAGACAAACGTCAGGCCCTAGTCCAAGCCGTTCCATGGCGCCCGGCCGCATTCCCTCAATCAGCACGTCGGCGCTCTCGACCAACTGCAATACTGTGTCCACCGCGCCCGGCTTCTTGAGGTCTAGAATGATAGAGCGCTTACCGCGGTTGTATATCTCCGTGGGCCGGGCGCAGCCTGCATCGGCGGCCGGCCGTTCCACTGCGATTACGTCCGCGCCGAGGTCAGCGAGCAACATGCCACAGAATGGCCCAGGCCCCATTCCTGAGATTTCGACGACCTTCATCCCCTTCAGAACGCCCATAGATCAATCCTTCCGTTAGGCCACTGTCCGTACTAAAGCTGAGCCCGACATGCGCAGCATTCGCGATGTTTATCGAGCCATCATCGTCGGTGGTTAAGATGGACGTCTGCCGGGGTTTTATCCTCGTTTAATGTGGCCGAGGAACTCAGGCCAACAGATGGCGGGCGAGAACTCGGTACTTCAGAACCTCGCTCGCGCCCACCCAAATTCTCGACATGCGCTGAATGTCGTACCAATGCGCAAGTGGGCTCTCGTATGTGCAGCCTGCACCACCATGGATCTGAATGGCCCGGTCGACGACTCGGCCCACCATTTCGGTGCAAGTCAACTTTGTCATACTTGCTTCAATGCGCGTATCGTCCCCACGATCATGTTTCTCTGCGCAAGTGTACATCATCACTCGACTATGTTGGATTTCAATCCACGAATCAACGATCATCGACTGAATCGCTTGTTTCTCGCTCAGCACTCCGCCAAATAAGACGCGCTGCTTGGCACATTCAACCATCATGTCATAGCAACGCTGAGCAATACCGACCGTTGCTGCGGCATTAGCAAAGCGTGTAGCGTTTAGCGCCTCTTGTGCACCTCTGAAGCCGCCGCCCTCACTGCCGATACACGCCAGGCCATCGACTCTGCAGTTGTCAAAGGTCAGCTGGTGCGTCGTGTACCCGCCAAGCATCGGTAAGGAACGCGCGACGAGCCCTGGGTTGTCTTTCTCGACGGCAAACATCGAAAGGCTTTCATCGCCCGACGTGCGGGCAAAAACAAACACGCGGTCGGCTTCATCGAATTCGCTGACCCAACTCTTTGATCCGTTAATAATCCAATCATCTCCGTCTCGCTTCGCGTGGGTGGACGTATTGCGAGCTGGATCGGATCCGCCGCCGGGCTCAGTCAGGGCGAAGCATATGGATGTAGCGTCCGCAAGAAAGGGAACGAGGTAACGAGCCCTCTGCTCCCCCTGAAGGTAGAGCAGGTCGGACAAGACTTCCCCCCCGAATCGGATCGGGGTCAGGCATTTACGATTTTCTTCGATCACGGCCAGCCTATCGACCAAACAAAGGTGTGCCCCTCCGAGCTCGGGAGGCAGGGCCAGTCCCCAGAGGCCAGCCTTATGCGCCGCTTCACGCCCGGGTTCATAATCTTTCGAGGTCAGCTTCTCGCCTCTGAGCCTTCGGATCTCGAGCGGAGCTTGGTGGTCCTTGACAATTCGGCCAACAAGATCGACGAGCGCCCTCGTTTCTTCCTTGAACTCGTACATATCAACTCCTGTCTGCAACGTGCGACTGCGGATAAATCGGAACCGGCTGCGCTGCCTACCGCACCGCTCAACGGATGAACAGCATGTGGGCCTTGCTCAGCGTTACAATTGCCTTGAAATCATTTCCATCATTCTGTGGCGCGTTGAGTCAACGGCGTTGACGAGAGCCACTTTGCTCGCCTCATCGATCAGCTCAATCATAATGTTCTGTTCCTTTCACCTTGGAGTATGTTGATACATTAGATGCTACCTTGCACTGGTCAGCGTTGCGATACGCAAACCAGGACGGACGACGGTCATCGTACGACCGATCGAACGATTGAACCACTTTCTTGGTGTGAATCAGTCCTACTAGCTCCGGTAGGGATATCCGCATGGCGGTTCGTCGACAGCTTCCTGTTCTTCGACGACTCCTGTTTCGTCGTAAGTTTATCGTCTGAAACGTGTGCCGACGCTAACTTCGGTCGGCGGATCGCGCTTTTCGATGGCAATGTGGTTTGAATGGCAAGCAATTCATTCGTAGCCATGAGTCGACTGGCGGGACCTGAGCCAGGGCCCTCCGACCCAGATCGCAGAACAGGAAGATGATTGTATCCTTCCATTGAAGGGCGCTTTGTTTTGAGAATGCGAGCTCCGCAGGTCTTAGGGGCCTCCAAGTAGAAGCGAGTAGCGCGGAGCCGATTTGCGCAAGTGGCGCGCGAAGCGATCGTGACGCGCTGGTCGCTGAGCCGATCGATGCCATGGTGAACGCGCACGCAGCGCTTAAGGGGGTATTGCCGATTGCACGATCTGGCGGCTCGCCGCGGTAGACCGTTCCGCTGTTCCGCATGGCGTGCATGATCACGGGTCGGCTTGCGACCACCGTCTATAGCTCGACAATCAGCATGAGAGCGGCGCGTCAATCAAGATGAGACGAGGCGACCGAGTCAGAGGATGATTGCCGCTCGCGGCGGTTTTGGCAAGCCGTGATTGACGCCGCGCGACAATCACGCAGGATTACCAGCGTCAATCATAGCTTTGTCGACTTCGTTTGGAGTGACGTGAATGGGCGGCCGGCCTGGACCGCGCTTGCGATCGAGGGCAACTTTTCGACGGTAGCTCTCGACGTTCATCTCGAGGATCGTGGCGTGGTGCACCAGGCGATCGATCGCCGCCAGCGTCATTGCTTGATCTGGGAAGATACGCCCCCATTCGCCAAATGGCTGATTGGCCGTGATCAGCAGCGAGCGTCGCTCGTAGCGGGAGGCGATCAGCTCGAACAGCACGCTGGTTTCCGCCTGGTCCTTGCTCACATATGTGATGTCGTCGAGGATCAGGAGGTCGTAGCGGTCAAGGTTGGCGATCGCGGACTCCAGCGCCAGCTCGCGCCGCGCCACCTGCAGCCGCTGCACCAGATCGGTGTTGCGCGCGAAGAGAACGCGCCAGCCATCCTCGACGAACGCCAGGCCGATCGCGGCGCCGAGATGGGTCTTGCCTCCGCCGGGCGAACCAGCGTCATAATGCCGGGTGTCTAGGATCGGAGATTGAGATCCTCTACCCGTTTCATCCGCGATGCGGAGCGTCAGTCGTGGTTGTCGCCTGCAAGCGGCTCGGCGATGAGACGCATTTTGTTATCAGACAGCCTGATGCCACGTTAACGCTTCTGCCGGCTTGGATGACGGCTCCCGTCGCCGCTTCCTTCCGACTGATAGCTGATCCGCGGCTTCCGGTGGATCGTCTGCTGGAGGTGCGCGTTCTCGTCGATGCGGTCTTAGCCTCCTCTTCCAGGGAATCATCCCATTCGCGAGGAGGCGGTCATGGCGGACGCATTACGTCGTCAGGGGGATCTTTTCGAGAACCCTCCAACATACAGCAGCATTCCGATCGACGCCCACCAGCAGATGCTGGAGCTCTTAAAGGAGCTTCTGGCCGAAGCGCTCACCGACAGCGCGGTAGAGACACACGACGTGAGCGGGGAGGACAGCGGTGAGCAAGATCACGCCTGAGCACCTTGCTCGCCAGGCCGTCGTCTACATTCGTCAGTCGACGGCCGACCAGGTTATCAACAACAAAGAGAGCCAGCGCCGCCAGCACGGCTTGGCCGACCGTGCGCGCCAGCTGGGCTGGAGCGAGGTGATTCGGCAGGGATTGGCGTACACTCCTGGAGTTCTGCGGGCTCGTTGGAACGCTGATCGTCGATGAAGATGGCGTCTACGATCCGCGCCACCCCAATGATCGCCTTCTGCTCGGCATGAAGGGCACAATGAGCGAGATGGAGCTGTCGATCTTTCCGCAGCGCTCACTTGAGGCCTTGAAGCAAAAGGCGCGCAGGGGTGAGCTCTTCCTCAACGTTGCCATCGGCTATATCAGTAAGCGCTTAGCCGCAACCCTATTGATGCTGGCTTGACGTTTTGCGGAACCGCCATGGCATGAGGTCGTCGATTTCGCTTTGGGGATGGCCGGCAATGATCGCCGTGAGCGTTTCGGCGATGTAGGCGACCGGGTTGACGTCGTTGAGCTTACAGGTCGCCACGATGGATGCGAGCAGGGCCCAGTTTTCGGCTCCGACCTCATGACCGGCGAAGAGCGCGTTTTTTCTCGTCAAGCAGATCGGCCGGATCGCGTTCTCAACCGGATTGGTGTCGAGCTCGAGACGCCCGTCATCGAGGAAGCGCGTCAGCCCCTGCCAATGATTGAGCGCGTAACGGATGTCCTCGGCGAGCGTCGAGCCGCTGGAGATCATCGACAGCTGTTTCTCGAACCACGGCTTCAATGCCTGGACGAGCGGCAGCGAGTGGTCCTTGCGCACGGCCAGCCTGATATCCGGCGATGAACCGCGTACCATGGCTTCGATGGCGTAGAGCTGTGCGATCTGCCGGACGGCGGCCTCGGCGATCGGCGATTTACTGTTGCGGGCCAATTTGACGAAGCGCCGGCGCAAATGGCTCCAGCAATGTACGAGCGTCCACGGCCCTTGCGGTCGAGCGACTTCGATCAGCCGATCGTAACCGTCATAGGCATCGCATTGCAGGAAGCGTCCGTTGAAGCCGTCCAGGAACTGCTCAGCGAAGGCGCCGATGCGACCGGGGGCATATCGGAACAGCACGATCGGCGGACTTGGGCCGCTATGGCCGCGGTCGTCGGAGACGATCGCCCAGAAATAGCCCTTCTTCGTTTGGCCCCGCCCGGGATCGAGCACCGGCGCCGTGGTTTCATCCATGAACAGGCGATCCGCCGCTGCCAGATGGCGCCGCATGTGGTCGGCAACAGGCTGCAGATGGAAGCAGGCGCGGCCTGACCAATTGCCCAGTGTCGCCCGATCAAGCCGGATCCCCTGGCGCGCATAGATCTCGGCCTGACGGTAAAACGGCGTATGGTCGCCAAACTTGGAGACGATCACCTGCGCAATCGCCGCTTCGGTCGGTAGTCCGCCAGGCACGACATGCTCCGGCGCGTGCGCCTGCACGACAGGGCCGGAGCAGCGGCGGCAGATGTATTTCGGGCGGCGCGTCACCAGCACGCGCCATTGTGCCGGGATCACGTCAAGGCGCTTGCTGACGTCCTCGCCGATCTTCGTCATCGCGCCGCAGCCGCATGGACAGAACGTGCTCGCAGGCTCGAGGATCCGCTCCACCCGCGGCAAATGGGCAGGCAAGCAGCCCCGATTGCGATGACGGTCCTGATCCGATCCAGCACGCGATCGGCCCCTGATGACCGCCGCAGCCTTCTCCTGTGCCGCGTCCAGGACGCCTTGCGCGATCTCCACGTCTTCGAGCGGTAAATGGTATTGATCTGGCCGCAGCTTCTCGGACTTTGCTCCGAACTTCTCTCGGCGTAGTTCGCCGAGAATGACCTCCAACCGGCGCCGCGCTTCTTCCGACGTGGCCAGCGCCGCTTGATGTTCGCTCAATGCTGCCTGCGTTTGCGCTAAAAGCGCCTTCAGGCGTTCATTCTCGTCGCGAAGCATCGCGGTGCTCATGCGCCACGTCGAGCACATCTGCGCCGCCGGCGCCATGCCAAACTCGGCACAGAGTCATTCTGCCGCACTTATCCAGCGATCTGTGGACGCCGCGCTTCCTCCGGCCGGACCAACCGCCAATCCAGGCCCTCGAACAGCGCGGCGAACATCGCCGGCGATATCCGCATCACGCCGTCCGCAATCTTTGGCCACACGAACTTGCAGCCCTCAAGGCGCTTGTGCACCAGCACCAGGCCCGTTCGATCCCACACCAAAATCTTGATCCGGTCCGCCCGTTTCGACCGGAACACAAAGGCTGCACCGCTGAACGGATCGAGACCAAGCATCTGCTGCACCTTCGCAGCAAGCCCATCATGCCCACAGCGGAAGTCGACGGGCCGCGTCGCGATGTAGATCTTCAGATCAGCACTGGGCGTGATCATCGTGACGCTCGCACCGCGCGGATCACTCGAGATAGCTGCTCCCCATCTATCGCCGCGTCCGTCCGCACGACGACGTCGCCAATCGCAATCTCGAGCTTGACTGTCGGAACGTGACGCTCCTCAAACGGCCCCTCCACGACCAGCGGCGCGAACGGCGGCTGCGGAGCCTCGCACGACGGCAATTCGCCGCGCTGTCGGAAGCGTCGCCGCCAATCGTAAATCTGCCAGCGCGTCGCCCCGTGCTTGCGCGCCACCTCCGCCACCTGAGCGCCGGGCAGCAGACTTTCGGCGACGATCCGAGCCCGCTCGGCCTCTGAACGCACGCGACGCCCGGACGGTCCCTCAAGCACCTCAAGCCGGCTGACTGCTCCAGACCCAACTGATGAGCTGTCCAAATGGGCGTCTTTTTTGCCGTCCAATCCCATCCCAAACCTCCGTTCAAGCCGGAGGCTTCTTCGCACATCTAATCCAACCCCGAAGCCAGGGTATTGGCTGAGCGCTTACCTATATCAAAGTCTCCCACGATCAGATCGAGAAGGATCCTACGACGCATTTAGGAGGCGCTCGCACTCGTGTTCGCCAAGTTCGCCGAGATGCAGACGCTGGGCCAGGTCCACCTATGGTTACGGCAAGAGCGAATCGCCTTGCCTGCAGTCAGCCGTGGCCCCGAGGGCCGTCACGTCGAGTGGAAGTTACCCGTCTACAACACCATCCGCCGCATCCTGACCAATCCGATCTATGCTGGCACCTACGTCTTCGAGCGTTCTGGCAGAAGGGTGACGATCGAGGCCGGCCGCAAGAGAATCGTTCGGGGCTTCCGCGGGAGCCCAGCAACTGGGAGGTTTTGATCAAGGACCACCATGAGGGCTACATTACTTGGGCGGAGTTCGAGAGGAATCAGCGCTTGATCACCGATAACGCCAATGGGAAGAACATGAGTCGTGGCTCGGTCCGCTGCGGTGAGGCCCTTCTTGCGCGGCTCCTTCGTTGCGGTCACTGCGGTCGTATCACGTTGCTACAGCGGCACGCACAGCAATATCGGGCGCTATCATTGCCGCGGTAGCCAGATCAATCATAGCGGAGAGCCATGCATCTCATTCGGCGGCCTGCGTGTGGATGCCGCAATCAGCGCCGAAGTCATCGCACGCCTGCAGCCGCTCGGAGTCCAGGCTGCGCTGTCTGCCACGGAGGACCGCGGCCGCGAGCACGCCGAGAAGCTACGTCAACTTGAACTGGCTCTTGAGCAAGCGCGCTATGAGGCCACTCGGGCTCGTCGGCGATATGAGGCTGTCGATCCCGACAATCGCCTGGTCGCCGGCGAGCTGGAGCGACGTTGGAATGAACGCCTGCTGACCCTGCGCGTTCGAGGAACAGCGCGGTGTACTGTTGGCCAAGCCGGAGAGTCCTCTGAACGATGAGCCGACAATACCAAGATTTCATAGTGGCTTCAGCATGTGCCTCTATTCAAGGCGTCTTAAAAAGGCGACGTCTGCTGGTCGCGGATCGGACATCATCGGGTGCAGATAGATCCTGCACACGACATAGTGGATGGAATGGTTCGGGACCATGTCGGTCAAGCCGACTAGTAGAAGCTACCGGGACGCGAGAGAAGCGTGCCGAAATCGCTCCCGCCGCAGCTGCAACTGCAAATGTGAGTCGCAAGGCCACTTTAACGTTTCAGCTCCTATTGAGTTCGTTGAAGCAGCGCTAGAAGTTGTGCTCACGAGCCCTGCATGTCTGTGCGAAAGCGCAGAATGTCGAGGGTCGCTACTCCGATAGAGCGCGGCAGTGTGATTGATCGTCCGATACCCGCCTGCTTCCACGCCCTGCATCGGCGAGCGTCTCGGTCGACCCACAATTCTGGCTCCCGCGCAAAGGGTACGCTCAGCTGAGATGGACAGCAACATCATCCGTTAGCTGACCGACCGAATGCAGGTACTTCGCGAACGGGCCGCGCGGCGCGCTTAGGGGGCAAATGATGCAGCTTCGAGAAACAATCAAGTGCATTGATCTAACGCTGCTCCCACCTCGTTAACTGTCGAACGGAAATGTACGGCTGCTTTGGACAGCTCGTACAACCAAGAAGGAAATCTAATTTCTGCCACTTCCCGACCGCGCGTGTCAGATTCTTCGTTCTAAAGCGAACACCGCTGAATCGCGGTATCGGCACATACGGGTACCGGGTATTTCGCGCAGGTTATCTTCTCGTTTCACGCTGACCGCGAAAACCTCCCGACCAGATGTACCTAGGCAATTGAGAAAAAGGCCTCCAGTGGGCATGCCAGAGGCCTTCTTGGAGGTCAGTCAGATCAAGATAACCTCTTTCTCCCATCGTCCTACGCAATCAATAGAGACTTACCAGTTGCGTTGAGCGCGGAGCAGCAGCGCGATGGAGTTCTGGTCCTTCAGCTCATAAAGAGCCCCTGGCTTAGCTATGCCCGACTGCAGCGGCACGGTCACTGTACTTCCGTTCGCATACTTTTGGTCGAGCAGAGCGTAAGTGAGGTCCGCCGAAAAGGTCAAGTTCTTCACCGGCGTCCAGCGTGTGACCAACCCTACAATCCCGTAGTTGAAGTCGGGGTTGCAACCCGCAACACCAGTTGAGAGCGCGAGATTTGCCACGAATGCGCTGCAGATGTAGCCCTTGGCTATTCGGTTGTATCGAACAGCCGCCCACCCGCCGTAAACGCTAGTGCTCCAGCGAGGATCCCAGTTGTGAGTGAACGCACCATTAAAGCCATACGTTGTAGTCAGTTCCTGGCCGGAGCCTGTCACGAAAACAGTGTCAGAGACTCCGCTGAGTCCCAAGCTTTGATAAGCACCCGCCACGCTCGTACCCCCGTACATGGCGTACGTACTTGATGCAAAGTCTTGAAAGTTGTAGCGGCTTGCGCCCTTGGTGTACACGGTTGTTACATTGATCGTATCACCCTGACCAGTCGGAATGTTCTTTATCGAGAGTGCTAGCTGGCCAGCCCAACCCCACTTGTCGCCCGGATGGCCTGTGATCTCGGACGCGCCGTAGTAGGCGGCATGATTATCATGCGCGGCAACCGACGCCTGGAAGAGGCCCCAGGCCTGATCAAGCCGAACCATCGCAGCCAGGTCCGGAGCTGCCGTGCCAGCTATGTCGTTGCCACCATAAGCACCCGCCGCGAGACCCGCAGCGGTCGCAGCGCTTAGGTTCCAGACGTTGCTTGTATCGTGCACCACTTGGTCTTCCGCCGAGATAGACGCCGTGATACCCTGCCCAAAGTCTGCGGTATAGGTGAACTGGTTCACGGGATCCCAGGCACCGCCACCCGGCAGACCGTCGACGTTGTTGCCAGGATAGTTGGCCCAAGGGGCGGAAAATTGTGATTGGGCCTTGCCCATGGTGAAACCAGCGAACTGGATGAAGGCGTAGTAGACGCCAAGGGTGCCACCTGCGACGGCGCCCGCATTGGCGTTGTTGGGAGCTTGAATCCCGCCAATGGATGCGTAGACGGTTGAACCCGCTCCCGTCCCACTGTATGTGCCCGAGGTCCAAGTAAAAACGCTCTCAAAGTAGGTCCTCAGAACGCCGTACTCCGTCGTGGTGCGTGTATCTACAAGCAGGTCTGCACGAGAGCGCCAAGTGTAAGCGTTGCTCAGACGGTTGCGAGCTCCCCCAGCACCAGCATTGCCTACATCATAAATACCGTTCGTAAGAAGTCCGGCTTCAGAGCGCACGTACCCCCCCAATTTAATGCACGTTTCTGTACCAGGGATGTAGTAGAAACTGGGTCCGTACAATGAGCAGGTCTTCACGTACTCGATCGACGCTGCCTTGACAGGCAAATCGGCCGCTTGCGCCGCACCCGCTGTCATCATACCCAGCACCGAACCTAGCAAAAAGGCTCTCCAATAGCTCATGAACTCCTCCACGTTGCACCACCACAAAAGTGACCACTCGCTCAGAAAAAAAGTAGGCTTCCGCCGCCGCCAACGGATCGGTGATTTGCCTCGACCTCAACTAACGCTTTAAGGCGTCGTGGTGGAGATAATCCGCCGCTTGTCCGCTTAGCTAGCAGCTTGCGCTCATGTTCGACGCAGAAACTTTGTACGCAACGCACGAAAATGGATGCGCGTCATTAGTGCGTGTTACGGCCACCTCACAACCGTACACGTCGTACAAAACTACGACGTATGAAGCGTGATTTCTGCGGCGACATGTGCACAGTCAGATCGCGCTGTCTGCAGCGAAAAGTCGCGCGTTCATACGGCCATTGGAGCCGTGAAAGTACGCATACGATGAAGACCGCCTGATTGACGCATGCGCGCGGGCACAGTGAGATCTATGATTTGTTGCAGGGCAGCAGTTCATGCGTATCCATCCGAGCTAGGCCGCGGACATGGGCTCACCGTGCATCCTGATGAGCTCGGACAGGTTATCGATGCCGAAGTCGGTAAATGCCATGACCTGGTCGTCCCCTATGCCGTAAACCCAGATGACACCATCCTCTGTGTCCATTCAGTCCTCGTCTTCTCCAAGCTCATTGGCGACGCGACTGAACGTGCATGGCTACGCCGCCTGGGTGGAGGGTGTCGGCGAAGGAGGCGTCCAGTTCCAGGGCAACGACTCGTGCAGGCGGTTCTGCGGCATATCGGGGATGCACGCGAAGACGTCGGCAAGCCAGGCTTTCGGGTCGATGTCGTTGAGACGTACGGCAGCTCACTCCGCGCCGCGATCAGAACCGGCGAACAACCATGCCTTTCTTCCCAGGACAAAACCGCGCAACGCCCGCTCTGCTGCATTGTTTGTCATGCAGATCCTTCCATCGTGGACAAGGCGGGCAAAGCCCTCCCAACGGTTGAGCAGATAGTTGATTGGCTTGATCAGGTTGGACGAACGCGAGAGCCGGGCAGATTCCGCCCGGAGCCAAGCCTCAAGGTCGGTCAGCAGTGGCGCGCTTCTTCCGGAAGCGGGTCCGAACCATGGCGGTCAAGCCGCCGGAGAGTGTTGGGTAAAGCACTGCGGCGAAGTGAATCAATGAGCTGAAAGGGCAAGAGAACAGGGACGAAATGTGCTCTGGTAGGCCCAATGACGCCGCCCGATCTTAGCCTCCCGAATGACTAGAGCGTTTCACGTTTTGATGGAAGCGCATCCAGCGTTGGCGAAGTAGTTGCTGCATTCGTTGAGCTGGATGGAGGTGATGAGGTCGCCGAGGTGTCAGCAAATGTCTTCGAGGGTGCGCTTCTGGGCGATGCGCATCCAGTGCTTGATCTTGGCGAAGATCTGTTCGATCGGATTGAGGTCTGGCGAGTAAGGCGGCAGATACCAGAGTCTGGCACCCACACCGTGGATGATGCGGCGCAGAGCAGCGGACTTGT
Organism: Bradyrhizobium sp. USDA 4461; assembly: GCF_054055655.1. Classification (NCBI taxonomy): domain Bacteria; kingdom Pseudomonadati; phylum Pseudomonadota; class Alphaproteobacteria; order Hyphomicrobiales; family Nitrobacteraceae; genus Bradyrhizobium; species Bradyrhizobium sp. USDA 4461. The sequence continues at coordinate 4,040,774 of NZ_JBSRXM010000001.1, read as the reverse complement.
GGCTGCCGAGATTATCCATGATCACGATGTCGCCTGGCTTGAGAACCGGAAAGAGCTGCTGTTCGACATAGGCTCGGAAGCATTCGCCGTTGATCGGCCCGTCGAAGACGCATGCGACGAGGCTGTCAGAGCGCAAGGCGCCGAGGAAGGTCAGCGTTCGCCAATGGCCGTGGGGTGCAAAACCTCGCACCCGTTCGCCCTTCGGCGCCCACCCGCGCAACGGGGCCATGCTGGTCTTGATCCAAGTCTCATCGATGAAGACCAGATCGAGGCTGGCCTTCCACGACTGCCAGCGGCGGCGCCGGCGCGCTACGTCCGAGCGGGCTTGCTCAAGGGCAAACAGCGTTTTTTTTTGAACCGCAGGCCTTCACGCCGCAGGAACGTCCAGACCGCGTTGTGCGAGACCTCGACCCCTCGGGCAGCAAGTTCGCCTTCAGCTTGTGCAGCGTCAGATGCGGCGTCTGGCTGATCCGCTCCTTGATGAAGGCTCGATGCGGTTCCAGCACCGGCTTGCGGTGTCCGCCCATCTTGCCGGGTGCCACTGAACCCGTCGCATGATAGCGCTGCGACCACTTCACTACCGAGGATACCGCCACGCCAAATCGCGTCGCAACCGCCCAGCAGCTCTCCCCCCACTCACGGCTGCAACAACCCGCTCACGCAGATCAATGGAAAGAGGTCGACTCATCAGATGCTGGCCCCAGACCCAGCCAACATCTTGAATCACAAACCGGCCGGTCGGGGAATCCCTACCGATTCAGCCTAGCCATGAATTGCTCTAGAGACGCTGAAGGCCATGGTGCTTGCCATGGCCGAGAAAGCGGCCCGCGCCGATGCTCTGGAGAGCGAAGTCGCCGATCTCAAGGCCCGCAACGCCGATGCCGATGCGCGCATCGAGCGGCTGACGCAAATCCTGAAGGCCTTCGACCGCGCCCGGTTCGGCCGACGATCGGAGAAGCTCGGCTCGGCGAACGGCGACGATGAACAGCAGGCCCTCGTCTTCGAGGAGATCGAGACCGGCATCGCTGCGATCAAGGCCCAGGTCAGCAAGGGCCGTGCGCAGGCGGATGGCAAGCGTGCACCGCGTCGGCGCAAGGGCTTTGCGCCCCATCTGGAACGGATCGAAACCGTCATTGAGCCGGAAGAGCTGGCTGAGCATGCCGGCAAGCAGAAGGTGCTGATCGGCGAGGACGTGTCGGAGCGTCTGGATGTGGTGCCGGTAAAGTTCCGTGTGATCGTCACGCGCCGTCCCAAGTATGCGTTCAAGAACGCGGACGGCGTGATCCAGGCGCCGGCCCCGGCCCATATCATTGAAGAAGGAGGCATCCCGACGGAAGCGCTTTTGGCCCAGATCGCCGTCGCCAAATATGCCGACGGCCTGCCGCTCTACCGGCAGGAGGCGATCTACGCCCGCGATCATGTCGAGCTCGACCGCCAGCTGATGGCGCAATGGATGGGCAAGCTCGGCTTCGAGCTGGAGATCCTGGCCGACTACATCTTCAGCGAGGTCAAGAAGGCCGAACGGGTCTTTGCCGACGAAACCACCTTGCCGACGCTCGCTCCCGGCTCTGGATGACAAAGACGGCCTACTTATGGGCCTATGCCAGGGATGACCGAACGTTTGGCCGCGACGGTCCCCCGATGGTGGCTTATCGCTTCGAAGACAGCCGCTCCGGCGAATGCACGGTCCGGCACCTCAATGGTTATCGCGGCATCCTGCAGGTGGATGGCTATGCCGCCTATAACAAGCTCGCGCGATCCGATCGCGGCAATGATGGCATCACATTGGCTGGCTGCTGGTCACACTGCCGGCGCAAGTTCTACGAGTTACATGTTGCAGGGAGCTCAGAAGTGGCAACGGCGACGGTCGAGCGGATGGCGAAGCTTTGGCAGGTCGAGAAAACCGTGCGCGGCCAAAGCCCCGACGCACGCGTCGCCGCGCGCCAGCAAGCCTCCGCGGCGATCGTCGCAGATCTCTTCGACCTCTGGCAGCAGAGCTTGCGGCGGATCTCCGGCAAATCAAAACTGGCTGAGGCGATCCGCCATGCCGTCTCGCGCCGCGCCATCTTCGAGCGCTTCCTGGCCGACGGCCGCATCGAGCTCGACTCCAACATCGTCGAACGCGCCATCAGGCCGCAAACAATTACGAGAAAGAATAGCCTCTTCGCTGGCAGCGGCGGACGAACCTGGGCGACCATCGCAACGCTGCCGCAGACAGCGAAAATGAACACCGTCGATCCGTTCGCCTGGCTCGCCCTAGATACGCAGCGACAATGTTCAGTTCTTGACAATTGTTTGCATTCGACGTCCGAAACGTTCAATAACCAGAAGATCTCTGATTGATCGACTGCCAGCCGCCGTCCTTTGACCAGCTTTCGCACACCTAGAGACGGCGCACCCCGATAAAGACATCCACGTCCAGACGTAGAGATGCAAATGAGCGGCGAGCCGTCACGAGATTGCGGTCTCGGCCTTATCGAGCCGTCGCCGCACGCTATTCACGGCCATCTAATAGATTCGCAATGCTGCAACCCGTCGAACTATCGGTGAAAGTAACGTGCCGACACCACATTGAAGGCCCGTCAATACGAGGTCAAGCGTGCTCGGCCTCTGTTTGTTAGTAGGTGTTGCGGTGGCTGAGCTCGCGAGTTTTCGAAACCACCTTCGGTGTGGCGAGCCGACGAGGTTGGCTAAAAACCGCACTCAGATCCTTCAGCGAGTTAGCTAAGAATAGCCTTCAGACTCTGGTCTTCCGGAGATCGGAGCTTACGACAGTCATCGAGTCGAGGTCCGTGCCACGCGCCGATCCAGAAAACGTTCGGCTTGCCCTGCTTTCACGGGGCTCAGATAATCAAGAAAAATTGTCGAGCAGTGGTCGATTGGTGGACATAGCCGTCTACCTTATGCAGCACTCATCGTATAGACTTCACACTGGGCGGGAAAAAGTAGCCATGAAATTCGGTGGCATTGGAGGGTGCTTGACAGAAATCCGTGTTCTCCCCTCGCGGACCGCCTATCTGGCGCAGAGTGAAATTGGCGTGCGAATAGTACGCGGCGAGGGGCCCTACCTGGTGAGTGCCGACGGGACGCGTTATCTGGATGCATCGTGCGGGTCAGGATCTCTCATCTTTGGTCACGGCGACGAGAAGATCATCGAGTCACTTCAAGCTCAAAGTCGTAAGTTGACGGTCTTCCCGTCACGACATTTTAGGTCGGAAATAATCGAACGTTACGTCCTTCAGTTGCTAGATTTTGGTCCATCAACTATGTCGCGGGCGATCACTTTCAGCAGCGGTTCTGACGCGGTAGAGGCATCGCTCAAATTGGCGCTTCAACATCATTTTGCCTCAGGCTGTCCGCAACGGCGCAAGATCCTAGGACGCAATGCCTCCTATCACGGAAATACGATCTCTGGCTTGGCCGCCGGAGGGTTCGTCGCGCGTCGGAAACCGTATGAGCGGGCGCTAGCGCCGTGCGCAAAGGCTTCCCACGCGCATTGCGCCGGCTGCGAGTTCGGGCTTGAGGCTCAGACTTGCGCGCTAGAATGTGCACAATCGCTCGAAAATGCGATCCTAAAGGAAGGTCCCGAGAATATTGCAGCTGTGATCGTCGAGCCGATCGTCGGTGCCGCGCTGAGTGCCGCGCCGCCAGATCCGCGGTATTTGCCTCGGGTTTCGGAGATCTGCCGCTGCCATGACATACTACTCATCGTCGACGAAGTCATGACAGGTTTTGCCCGAACTGGACGTCCGTTCGCAAGCATGCATTGGAACGTAGATCCGGACATTATTGTCTGTGGAAAAGCGATCAGCGCTGGCTACTACCCATTGTCGGCTCTTTTAGTGAGTGACCGGCTTGTTCAGGGACCATTGGCACGCGCGAAGTATTTTCAGAATGGTCAGACATTTGCGTGCAGTCCCGCTGGTGCGGCTGTGGGATTGGCGGTCTTGGACCGATTAGCGAATGGAGTGGCCGCTGCAAACGCGACGCGCATGGGTGAACTGCTGCGAGCTTCGCTTCGCAAGAACCTGCCAGCTGAGCTGATCAGCGGAGTCCGCGGCATGGGATTGATGGTCGGTTTTGATATCAGAAATCCGCAAAATAATTCGCAAGGGCAGTCCGGCGATCGATTTCAGCGCGCCGCGCTTAAGCGCGGATTGGTGATTTACCCGAGCAGCGGTGGCGCCGCGAGCGAAGCAGGCGATCATGCGATGCTGCTGTTACCACTGACAATTTCCGAGTGCGAAGTACAGGAGGCCACATTATCGCTTGTAGCAGCGGCAAACGACGTTCTCGGAAGTGATAACGAGCAGCGCACATGACATTGTCGGACCATCTCCTCCGCACCTTTATGGTGCTACTTGCCTGCGAGCGGACGAGAGAGCAACGAACGCACGTCAAGGATTGGGACGGCTGAGGGGTCGACCTCCCATTCCGGCACTTTTTAGTAGGCTGTTAGATATGAAAGCTGCACGTATACCTGCTTCCCCCCGTGCCTATGAGCTGAACATTTGGTGGGATCGAGTACCCGGCGATCCGACAGTCCAAACGACATTTTTCGAAGATGGGATAGTCACAAGGTTGCTGGCGCGCTGTGCATAACTGCCGCGTCGTTGGGCATAGCGGCACATTTTTATGGAATGGATTCCATCCGGGATCATGCCCGCCAATGCGCTTTTTAGTGCCCTTACCCATAGATCTCAGATGTTGCTGCAATCGGCGGGCTTCCGGATGGTCGCTCTAGATATGCGGGTTTCACCCGCTCAAATATGTCGAACGAGCTTACCGAGGCGCAGGCCACTGAGCCAAACGTCAAAAGCGCCTGCCAACCTGGATGTCTCGTCGCCCAGACGAACGGGCTGTTGAGGCAGTTGCCTGATGCGCAGTTCATGCTTGAAGCGCTTCCTACGTGAAGCGTCTTGCGCGCGTGATGTCGCCGGCGACATTCTTCTAGAAGACCATGATTCACATTGTTAGCTCGTTTGCTCTCCTTGGTGCCCGCGAGCGTGGTCAACAGCAGTTCTTTTGAACTTGTGCAACTGCTTCATTGTGAAGCACAGCTAATCGCCACTGGCGCCGCCATCCTTCAACCTTTTGTCGTGTTTCGCCTTGTGCGGTTCAAGCGCCCATGTAGGAAGCGCGACAAGCCTGAGTTGCAGAAATGCCCCGACGTGGAAGGGAACGAATCGCTTGTCCTGCTTCAGCTGGTCTTCGCTACATGGCACACCGATTGCTAGAACAAGGTGAACTTGTTCAGTATCGAAGGAAGCCGACTTGCAACCTCCTTACGTGATGTTCGCAGGAAGCGTGGTCGATGCGCTGGGTCCGCGGGCTTACAGATTGGTCAGCTACGAACGCATACAGCCAGATTAACTGCTCCACTCAATCCCGGCTAGAGAGAATGGGTGGGAAGCGAGCAAACATTCAAGGAGAAGTGCATGCGAGTAGCAGTTGTGTGGAACGAGCCTAAGATCGATCCATCTCGTCAGCTCAGTTTGGAAGAGTACCGCGCAACAATCAGAAGCGTGGTGGAGGCACTGCATGAGAGCGGCCATGAAACGTTGCTGTGTGAGGGCGACCGAGGATTGCCCACCACGCTTGAGCGGTTCATGCCCGCTGGTCCACAAGCGCGTCCCTCAGGAATGGTATTCAACAGGGCGTACGGAAGTAAGGGCCAATGGCGCTCCAGCCAGGTTCCGAGCATGCTTGAAATGGCAGGCATTCCGTACACTGGGGCGAGTCCGCTCGGGGCGGCACTAGAGCTCGATAAGGTCATAACAAAGAAGCTCATTCGTGCTGACGGGGTGCCGACGCCAAACTTCTGTGTAATGACCCGCGGTACCGAAAGCGCCGGCGACCTGAGATTCCCGCTGATAGCGAAGCCACGCTACGAGTCCGACAGTTTGGGGTTAAAGATTGTACATGAGCCCAGCCGACTGAGGCAAGCCGTAGAAGAGATCGTCACGGATTATTCGCAGGATGCAATCGTGGAAGAATACATCGATGGGCGAGAAATCAGCGTCGCTCTACTAGGAAACGAAGAGATTGAGGTGTTGCCTCCGGTGGAGCATGACTTCGGTGACCGCGAAACACGTCTCATTACCTGGGAAGACAAGCATCATAAGACGGTGGGCGGGCCGGAGAAGGTGTGCCCGGCGCAAATTGAGGGTAAGCTTGCAACGATGCTGCGAGACATTTCGATTGCGAGCTTCCGCGCCTGCCTTGGCCAGGACTACGGTCGTGTTGACCTCAGGATCGACCGTTCCGGGCAACCTTTTGTCCTTGAAATCAATTTCAGTCCATCACTCAACATCATGCATTCTTACGTCCGAGCTGCGACGGCCGCCGGTTACAGCTTTCCGAGCTTGGTCAATCGTATCCTCGATCTCGCCCATACGCGGTATTTCGGAATTGGTATATCCGGGGGCTGAATACGCGTTCAATTGTGGACTGCCCCCGGTACTGTCTTCATTGTAGATTCAAGCTATGCGCATGCTCCCGTTACCGCCTTGACTCAACCGCGAAAATTGCAATGAAATCGCCCATCACAGGCGTTATCGAGGATAACTATGAGCGAATGCCTCGACAGATGAGGGTCGTCGCGCGGTGGCTACTCGATCACCCGACGGAGGTCGCGTTGTTGTCCATGAGAGAGCAGGCCCGCCGCGCCGGCGTATCGCCGGCGACCCTGACAAGGCTTGCACAGCGCCTCGGCTTCGATGGTTTCGATCGATTGAAGGATAAATTTGCGGAAACCATTAGAGAAAGTTGCGCTCGGCGCGCAGGACAGCTGTCGGCACGGGAGCCTGACGGCGATGCCGCTCTCATTTGTGATACGATCAATGCCTTCCATGGCCACTTGAACGACCTCGCCAACCCATCCACCATTGCGGCGCTGGCAGCCGCCGCCGAACTCATTGAAAAGGCGCAAAGCGTCTTTTGTCTCGGTTTCCGCTTAAGCTTTCCTGTGGCTTATCTGCTGCATTGTGTTGGTTCAATGCTCGGCTCGTCAACGGTACTGATCGAGGGACTGGGTAAAACGCCCAATGAAGCGCTGCGATCTATCGGGCCAAAAGACGTTTTACTGACGGTTGCAGTGTGCCCATACGCGCCCTATACGGTGCGGGCTGTCGAGTTCGCGGTGTCACGCGGTGCAACGCTAGTCGCTCTGACGGACAGCGAAATATCGCCAATCGGCAAGCTTGCCGCAGTCGCAATTCCAGTGCGGACCGAAGCGCGTTTATTTTGTCACATGATGACCCCCTCCTTCGCTGCGGCCGAGTGCCTCTTGAACCTGATCGCGGCCAAGCGCGGCAGTCGCGCGCTCGAAGCATTGGAGGCTAATGAAGCACACCTCGCGGCATTCGATACTCATGTAAGATCGTGTCGCCGCGAGCCGTGATGGAGAGAGGAGAGCTTCTGATGTAAAGCGCTAAGTTCAGCGGCCGACGACGGTATATCTAGGCGTTCGAGACTTCATACGGTGTGCAGGCAGGGCGGTATCGCGGGATGGTGGAGCGACTGAATCATCAGCGTCAGTTGGAATTGCCTCTAACCTGACCTTTAGGATGATCGCAATCACGTCGGGTCGACTAATCTGGCTTGCGTTAAATTGATCTCGCCACGGTCGCACGTTGTCACGCTCGCCAATTTCAGTGCTCTGAGTTCTCGACCACGGTTTTGCTTCGCAGCACAAAGCTGTGTCCCAAGCGGCGGCTCGGCGAACAGGGCCGCATGCCGGCGCTGGCTTCGCCGAGAGACACAATGGATAAGTGCCGGCCCTCTCTGGCTGCGGACCGTTGAATGGAACTGCTCGGTCAAGCTGTGTCTTCAGAGATATCATACGCCGGCTTTGATCTAGCCGACTTAGCATTCTGCTCTGGTGACATCGCGCCTCGAGGTTATAAGCGACGACCGATCTTTCGAAGACTTGTGGCCACCGCTGGACCGAGGTGGGCTGTTCACCACCTAGCGCGGTGTAAGCGAGTTAAGGTCCCGTTCGTGCGTGATAACCGTCATCTTCATTTAACCTCCATGCTAGCACATTGCAAGGAGGCGAATGCCTAGGCAACTTCGCCTATGACCCTATCATCCTCGAAGCGACTACGGCAGCTCAACCTATCTAGCTTAGCGCAATTCTTGGGTTGTGGGGTGCGGCCCCAGTCTCCGCCATCCACGATCACACGGAACTTCGCCGGCACAACATCCAGGCGCTCCGACACGTTCTAGCCGATCAACGCTTTTGCTTGCCCGCATGCTTAGCCAGCTCTTCCGGCTCAATGACAGTTTCGAACCGTTCCAGATGGGGCAAAGCCCTTGCGCTGGCGCGGCGCACGCTTGCCTTCCGTTTGCTAACGGCGCTTGCTGACCTGGGTCTTGATCGCTGCGACGCCGGTCTCGATCTCCTTGACGACAAAGGTCTGCTGTTCATCGCCGCCGTTCGCCGAGCCGAGCTTTTCCGATCGTCGGCCGAACCGGGCGCGGTCGAAGGCCTTCAGGATCTGCGCTCAGCCGCTCGATGCGCGTATCGGCATCGGCATTGCGGGCCTTGAGATCGGCGACTTCGTTCTCCAGAGCAGCGGCGTGGGCCGCTCTCTCGGCCATGGCAAGTACCATGGCCTTCAGCGTCTCTAGTCATTCGGGAGGCTGAGATCGGGCGGCGTCATTGGGCCTACCAGGGCACATTTTGTCCCTGTTCTCTTGCCCTTTCAGCTCATTGATTCACTTCGCCGCAGTGCTTTACCCAACACTTTCCGGCGGCTTGACCCCCATGGTTCGGACCCGCTTCCGGTCCATCCCATCCGCCAGTGCCATCAACTGCGCGGGATTCCATCTGCACCCAATCATGCCCGATTCGCGGCCAGCAGAACTTCGCCCTCTTGGGACGCATTAAATAAAGGCACACGCCGGAGCCATCCCACCATACGATCTTGATTCCGTCGGCACTTTTGGCCCGGAAGACATATAGCGCACCGTCGAACGGATCTGAGCCTGCATCGCGCACAAGCGCAACAAGGCCGTCGATCCCCTTGCGGAAGTCGACTGGATGCCCGGCCTGGAACACCTTCACGCCGGAGAGGATCATGCGGAACGGAGCGCCTGGTTCACTCGCTGCAGCTGCGCCTCGTCGACGTCCGCACCGGCGCGCATGATCACCTCGCCAATGGCAATTTCGATCACTGCGCCTGACACAGACACCACGACACTCCCGTAACTCGAGTGCCGCGAGCGACAATGCCGCTCGGCCTGAGCATCGCGATGCTAGGCAAACACCTGCGACGGGTGAATCCCGAACCGCCGGGCGATCGCCGAGACGCTCGCGCCAGGCTCCAGCGCCTCCATTTGGGCCTTAAACTCGTCCGACCAGCGTCGGCGAAGCTGCCGCGGCGCTCCCTCAAGACGGTCGGCGACCGCTTCGATCATATGGAAGGTTCTAGTTCCAGAACTAGACGCAGACATAGAAGGTCACATCGGCTCACAAACTCAGCAGCCGTTAGCCGATTGCTCCCCCCCTGCGCCAGACGGGGTCTCTTGGCCGCTTACTTTCTTTCCAACCAGCTTACGATTGCGCGACCGCATATCGACCGGTCTCTCGATGACATTCCGACAAGCGGTTCTACAGGGCACTCCGTTGACTGAAAGACAGGCGGGCGCATGAGATATTGAGGCCTGATCGCGCATTCAGGCAGGTTGCGTAGCTTGCTGCCAAGATTCGGCAAGCACCAAGGCGCGCTCGCTTTCTCATCCGCAACCCGCTATTCGCCCCACGCGTTCGCGAACAAGCATCACCCAGAGGCAACTGGACAAATGTATGGAATCAGTTGAGAGAGATATGTAGTTAGGGTAACGTAATGCTCCTAGCTGCCGGAAGTGCCCATAACAGCCATGTCGGCGATTACAATGCTGGCTAGCTACCCGCCTAATGCAGACGCTTGGTGATGCGTCGTGTCTTTAGATTTCACCCTTCGGGCAAATCATCCAACCAGCAGGCACCATCGACGTACCCGCGGGAAAAGATCTTTCCGATCTCTTCGAGGCTCTTATTTTGATGATAACGCATATACACGCGTCCGTCGGCTCCTATATCGAGGATCTCTATCTTTCCTGAGTAGTGGGACATAATGTATTTGAATGTCTTTTGAATGCCGCTGAGGCGTTGGTTGGCGCCACGTACAATTTCTATTCCGCGACTCAGTGGAACCTGAAAATGCGATGCCCCTTTCACCGGCCTGCCCTGAAACAAATAATAGGGGCGGACACCCATCTGGTGGCACTTGGCGAATGTCTCCGCTAGAATCTCGGGATCATCGTTGACCTTCGCAAGAAGGACGGACTGGTTGAGGAACTGCACGCCTTGGGTAGATAACAGGTGAATGTTGCGCTCCGCATCGAGCGAAATTTCGCCTACGTGATCGAAATGTGTCACGATCACTCCGACCTTGCCTGCGTCTCGGATCCGTTGGAACAAGGCCGGTAGAGCGGGATCCTCAAACCGACTGGGCTGGAACGCCACCATCTTGGTGCCGAATCGAATTGATTCCAAATGCGGGATCGGTAGCAGGTGATCAAGAACTTTGCCGAGCCTCACGGTGCTGAGCACGAACGGGTCGCCTCCCGAGAGCAGCACATTAGTCATTTCCGGATGAGCGCCAACATATTCTGCAATCCGGGCGAAATTAGGTGCGATTTCATCGGAATTTTTACCAACGAGGCGTTTACGAAAGCAAAAGCGGCAATATGAAGCGCAGCGGTCTGTGACGAGCAACAACCCAGTCTGAGCGTACTTGTGCTGAAGCCCGGGCAAAACCGTATTGTCATGCTCGCCGCTCGTATCGAGACTGCCAATACTCTCGAACTCCTCTAATGTGGGCTCCACAATGTACTTCAACTGCTCATAGTAAGCACTGTTGGCGATCTGTTCACGATAGAAGTCCGTGACATGATGGCGTGTCATGCTGGTGGCTTGGAGGTCACTCTCGGTAACGAGGCGCTCCCCCTCGATGAACTTCACGACCACCGTGTGCGGTCGTGGGACCCCGCCATTGATCGGGATAGTTCGCGAACATTCCATATGAATTCCTCGTATGACGATAGGGCTGCCGGTATGGCTAGCACGAGCCCCTTGGCTCGTCCCAGCAAACGTCGTGCCACTAGGTGGGCATGAGGCCTCAAGAGGAAACAGACTCTTCTCGCTTGATGGCCCGCCGCATATGCAACGAAGGCGGCTGCCAGATTCCGGCTTTCAGGAGATTCCCAAGGCGGATTTGATCTTCCAGAAGAGCATCGATCAAAGCGGTACCCATCGAGCATCAGCCGCTCGATGCGCACTGAGCAGGTATCGTTCAGAGACCAAGGACCGCCTTGGCGATGATGTTCTTCTGGATCTCATCAGATCCGCCATAGATAGACACTTTGCGCAGATTGAAATAAGCGGGTGCGATCGCCGCCGTCCAGTCAGGTCCGATCGGCGGTTCGTCGGATCCTCCCAAATCTTCATCCGACTGATAAGGCAATACATAGGGGCCAGCTACTTCCATCAGAAGCTCCGAGGTCGCCTGCTGGATTCCCGCGCCTTCGATCTTGAGGACCGAGCTCGCCGGGTCCTGTGTTCCCTTCTGTCGCTTCGATTCGTTTGCAAGCACGCGAAGCTGCGTAATCTCGAGTGCCTTCAGTCGAATCTCGAGTGCGGCAACCTTTTCACGGAATTCGGCCTGGTCGATCAGCCGCTTGTTACCAGAACGAATGGATGAGGCGAGATCCTTGATACGCCGGATGCGCTCCTTGGAAACGCCGACGCAGGCGATGTGGAAGCGCTCGTTGCCAAGGAGGAATTTGGCATAGTCCCAGCCGCGGTTCTCTTCGCCGACGAGATTTTCGGCCGGCACCCGCACGTCATCGAAGAAGACCTCGTTCACTTCGTAGCTGCCGTCAATCATCTGGATAGGCCGTACGCTGATACCGGGCGACTTCATGTCGACCAGGAGGAATGAAATCCCTCGCTGCTTCTTCGCCTCCGGATCAGTCCTCACCAGGCAGAATATCCAGTCCGCCCATTGTGCCTGCGTCGTCCAGGTCTTCTGCCCGTTGACCACGTAATATTCGCCGTCCCGTACAGCCCGTGTCCTGAGCGAGGCGAGATCAGAGCCCGAACCAGGCTCCGAGAAGCCCTGGCACCACCAGTCCTCAAGTGTGACGATGCGCGGTAGAAAACGCCTCTTCTGGACATCGGTACCGAACGTATAGATGACAGGGCCCACCATATTCACGCCAAAGGCGAGTGGTGCAGGCGCCGGCGCCTGGCTCATCTCCTCGGTAAAAATGTACTGCCTCATAGGATTCCAGCCGGTGCCGCCATGTTCAACTGGCCAGTTGGGCACAGCCCAGCCCTTATCGGCCAGGATCCGCGTCCAGCGAACCATTTCATCCTTGTTCGGCTGGACCCCAACGACAAGCTTTTCGCGGATATCGGCGGGAACTGCAGCCCGGAAGAATGTTCTGACCTCGTCGCGGAAGGCGAGTTCGTCGGCAGTAAAACTCAGATCCATCGTTGCTACCATTCCAGAAGATGTCGAACAGACCACCCGCGGCAAGCGGCGCCATAGATTGTCACCACCGAGTACTTGCAGCGTGCTTGCCTTCGAAGAGAATATATGGCGGACGTCGCCGACGGAAATCGTGCCATCATGACAAGCTGGGCGCGATAGAGGCCGCTCCGGGCGCGAAGTGTCGACGCCCCCCCCCCAAGGGAATAGACGCGCGAGCCATATCGATCGCCGCGAGTCCACCCCAAACCAGGCACCGCTGCACCCTCACTGAACCATCCTGAAGACAACGGACCGCTGACCTCAGGCCACATTCCGAACAGCTGGAGCCACCATCTTTTGACTTTCGACATAGCGTGCCTGGTTTCGCGAACCGCCTCTTCGAGCCGGCACTCGCAGGGATCTCGCCCGCCTGACGATTTAATGATCGCCAACCAGAGGGACCTCTATCCTCAGCTGCACTCCTTCAGCGCAAGCAAATTATCCTTCCAAACGCCATCAGAGTACGTTTGTAGGAACTTGTTACCGGCGGCGCTGGTCCGCACACCAACTTCAGCTCTCGTGCCTCCCTCGGCAGTATGGAAAGAGTGAGTTCGTTGCTCGATCAGGCGCACGACGTTGAATACGGTATCCTTCCAACGCCCGGTCCCGTCCGGGTTGGGTCCACCCACGTGTGTGATGTGCTCGTGGGGACTCCGGCGATCAGGCTTATTGACGCAATCGATTCTGTAGTCTGCCATACTGCTACACCTTTCATAAGATTTGGTGACCCGTCCGAAGCTCCGGGTCGTTAACTCAAGGAAGGAGCCGGCTAGGTCCCAGATCAGAATACGACTAACTAGCCGGGCTTCGGCCCATGTTCGATATCAACGCAGCCGGGATGTGCTCCCAATTCGATCGGCTGGCCGCCTGAATGGCCGCCGGAAGGCCTCTATTGACGGAAGCCCGTGCCTCGATTGATCCGCAGAACTTTGATCAGCTGCAGCCCGACCGGGGAGATGACGCAGGGCTGGGCCCTCGCTGCAAGGCGCACCGACCGGAGCGAACCTGTGCAAATGATGCGGTTGCTGTACAGGGAAGATCGAAGACGACGTTGCTGAGGTAAATTCAGGCTGACAACGAACCAGCCTCGATGACTGGAAAGGCGAAACTGATTGGAGCAAAACGTGGTACCTTACTGTCTCCCCGCGAACTCTTGCGAGAGTTGCCGATTCCATACTGCCCTGTCTTCGAAGTCGGCCGACAAAGCTGCTGCATGAGCAGTAGTCACGCTGAGCGAACGATTAAAGGAGCTTGTCTGTACGAATCGTACTCCCTACCCATTTTCTTGTTCTTTGGCTTTCTTCGGGACGCGGCAGGACAGCTCTTCTTCCAGTGCGCCGCCGCCCGCTGCGTCGCCCGCATAGACCACTATATTGGTCCAAGTCCTCCGGCCGCACCGAATTCTATTTGGAAGCAGGAGGCCGGGGTCGTACGCATCCGGCCAGCACCCCGGGCAGTCGCGCCGGTCTGCCGCGGCGCCTCAGGCAGCAGCCGCTTTGGACTGTTGGGTCGCCTTCCAATTCCACGGGAGCAGGTCGGCGACTCTGTTGACAGGGTGATCTGGAAGCCTGGCCAACACGTCAGCGAGCCAGGCTTGCGGATCAACGTCGTTCATCTTGCAGGTTTCGATCAGGGTATAGACAGCGGCGGCACGATTGCCGCCAGCATCTGAACCGGCGAAGGTCCAATTTCGTCTTCCGACAGCCACACCGCGTAACGCTCGTTCGGCAGCGTTGTTCGAGAGGCAGATGCGGCCGTCGTCCAGGAAGCGGGTGAACGCGGCCCAGCGGTTGAGCAGGTAGTTGATCGCCTTTGCAGTATCGTTGCCTGATGAGAGCAACGTTCTCTGCTGGCGCATCCAGATTTCGAGATCGGCGACGATCGACCTCGACTTATCACGACGTACCGCAAGTCGCTGTTCCGGCGTTTTGCCGTTGATGGTCCGCTCGATCTCGAACAGGATATCGATGCGTCGCACGGCCTCGCTGGCAATCGGCGCCTCTCCAGATTTCGCCAGCTCGAAGAACTTTCTGCGGCCGTAGCTCCAACAGGCCGCTTCAAGGATCGGAGCCGGCTTCCTTTGGGCCTTGTAGAGCTGGTTATATCCATCAAAGGCATCGGCCTGCATCAGGCCCACGTAGCCGGCAAGATGGTTTTGCGGATGCTCTCCAGCCCGGTTGCGTGAGTAGTAGAACAGGGCCGCAGGCGGATCCGAGCCGCCAAACGGCCGGTCATCGCGAACATAGGTCCAGATCCGACCGGTCACCGTCTTAAGCTTGGCCAGTACCGGCACCGTCGTATCGTCGGCGTGGATGCGTTCCGCGCTCATGACGTGGATCCGGATGGCCTCAATAATGGGATCGAGTGCTACCACGCAGGCGCCGACCCGATCCGCCAGGGTCGAGACGTCGATCTCGATCCCTTCGCGAGCATAGGTCTTGCTCTGTCGGTTCAACGGCTGATGCAGCAGGAACTTGTTGACCAGAACCATCGCCAGCAGGCTCGGCCCGGCAAAGCCTCGCGGGATCGGATGGGAGGGCGCCGGAGCCTCTGTGATCGCTTCGCAATCTCGGCAGGAGAACTTTTCGCGGACATGCTCGATAATCTTCCAGCGCCGCGGCTCGCATTCCAGGGTCTTCGAGACCACCTCGCCGAGCTTGTGCAGTCGCTCGCTGCCGCACTTACCGCATACGCAAGGCGCGGGTTCGACGACACGTTCGATGGGCAGATTGTCCGGCAGCGGACGTCGCGGCGGCCGCGGATCTTGCGCGCGCTTCTCCTTAGCGGCCCCTGGCGCGGCGATCTCCGCCTTGGTTTCCTGCTCGGCCTGGGTCTCTTCAAGATCCTCGATGGCGAGTTCGAGCTGCTCGACCAGCAGCTTGCCGCGCTCAGAAGATTGCCCGTACTGTTCGCGCCGTGCCTTGGCCAGCATCAGCTTCAGCCGCTCGATTTCCAGCCGGCCGACCGTCACCTCGCTCTTCGCCAGCGTCAGCTGCTCGCGTTGCGCAAGGATCATCGCGTGCGCAGCGGCAAGATCGGCGGGAAGCGGATCGGAGGGCATCGTCACGATGACCAACCAACCATATTCGGCGCAAAAAATCCCGCTGGATTCCTGCCGTGAGTCAAAGAGCCACAGCTTAACCAGAAGCCTGCGGACGCCAAGTTGCCTGCGGCATTCGCCAGTCGATGCCGGACAGGAGATAAGAGAGCTGCGCAACGCTGATCGTCACAACGCCGTCCGCCATTGACGGCCACAAAAAGCGGCCGCGCTCCAGCCGCTTCGTGAACAGACATGCGCCCTGGCCATCATGCCAAATGATCTTGATCAGGTCGCCGCGGCGGCCCCTAAAAACGTAAAGATCGCCAGCGTGTGGATCCCGCTTCAAGCTCTCCTGAACCAGACGCGCAAGGCTCGGGAAGCCTCGGCGCATATCGGTATGGCCGGTCGCAAGCCACACCCGTACATTACCCGGTATGGCGATCATCGGCGCTCAAGCACCTCGAGGACCCGCGCCAGTGCCTCCGGGTCGACGTGCGCATCCACCCGGATGCGTCGCCGGTTGCCAAGATCAATCTCGATCAATCCAGTACGCGCGGACGCTACGGAGCGCACCCGACCGTCACCCGCAGGCAAAAGCTTCGCAGTTTCCTCCACCTCCGTAGCGACGACCTGCACCGGCGCAAAAGATGGTACGACCTGCTCTGATGTCCGTGCTTGTCGACGCCAGGTAAACACCAGGCTCGCCGCGACTCCGTTGCGGCGCGCAACCTCAGTCACCTTCGCGCCCGGCACCAACGTCTCCTCGACAATCCGTGCCTTGTCGTCCTGCGACCAGCGCCGCCGCCGCTCCAGCCCGCCCAAAACCTCGACCCGCATCGCCTGATGACCTTAAAGCTAGACTTAAGGCTACACGCTTCGCGAATTACCTCGCGTCACGCAAGACGGCGCCCGTCGGATGCGTACCCGGGGTCCGCTGACTTCGACTATCCAATGACCCCAACAAAAAGCGGCCCCAGGTAGGGGAAGCCCTGGGTACAGCTCGCCCGGGATCGCCGATCAGCGATTACATTTCCCGCCGACCGCGTGGCTGCACCTATCCAAGGTACCGCCTGCCCGTTTAGTCCGAGACGCGCTCAACTTCGCTCTTCTCTTCGCGCGCTGTCATCTAGACAGCCCATCGCCCTCCGGCTCTTTCCGACCGCAATATAGATCTGCAGGGTTCATGATCATGACGTCGCACACGCCGTTTCCACCGTCCAGCGCACGATTATCTATCCAGCGGCCCGCATCGAAAATGCCGTCCCCCCGTTATATGCAAGATGATGACCGGCCCTGACACCTCCAACGCATCAGGGCGTCCCGTGACAGCCCATCTCCCCGTGCGTCCTGTTCGCTGGTACAACCTCGCAAGATCAAATTGGGCGGAGCAGCGCAAGGCCCCTTGAGAGATTGCAGCTGTTTGTTGTGCAAAAGATCATGCAATCCAGCATGCTGTAGAACTGCGAGTTCATTCTCCTTGCCAACGGCTGTACTCTAGTGCCCCTCGCCAATTTTAGTCGGTGAGCGATCCTGCTATACTCCGGTGTTGGCCGCTTTGCTGGAGACCCGCATAACTGTGGTATGCTCCTGACAATTGACCTGTGACAGGTTGATTTCTCTTTGAGCCGCGGAGGCACGATTCATTGCATGAGGGTGCGAGCGATCAAAATGCGTTCCTAGCGGCCCATCGTTCCTCCGCGTGGATGAGGTGACGCCGACCTACGCGAGGTGATTGCGGGGCAGTCCACGTGTACGGAGAATGGATTCCTTGGACCCAATTGCGTAGGGTTGGACGCCCCTCGTGATCCATTATGATAATGGATAAACCAGCAGTCCTGATAGCCAATCTGTGTTCAGTTTGAGAAGCCGGTTGGCCCTGGCACCGTCTGACAACGGCAGAGCATTGCGCCAACCAGACCTTCGCATCCAGGCGTCGATCTTTAACATCTTTCAAGATGCTATCTCCCTGGTCGGGAGTCTCGCGACCGTCCGCGCCCTCGTCTCGTCGCGCGATCAGCGTCCCGGTTCACGCAGTCCTGGCCTGTTTTATTGTCTCGGCCAGAGAGACTTCAAAGATGTCAGCGCCCTGGTTCAAGGTCTCCGGGTCGATCGTGAGCGCAGGCAGGAATTTTATCACCTGATCACGCGGGCCGCACCGCTCGATGATCAGCCCCTTTTCAAATGCCTTGCGTGTCGTCGCCTCAGCAATTTCAGCATTGTTGCAATCAAATCCGAGCGCCATCCCCCGTCCGCGAACAGCAAAACTGTTTCCATGTTCGGATGCAATGGCATCAAGCCGGCGGCGCATCAGCTCTCCCATCCGCTGCACTCCTTGCGAAAAGGCCGGGCTACGCCAATAAATGTTCAAAGCTGCGGTGGCGGAGACGAGTGCAAGATTGTTTCCGCGGAACGTGGCCGTGTGTTCTCCCGGTTGCCACGCGTCTCGATCCTCCTTGATCAACAACATCGAGAGCGGTAGGCCGTACCCACTCAGCGACTTCGACAGCACAATAATGTCGGGCGACAGTCCCGCGAATTCGAAGCTGAAGAAATCCCCTGTCCGTCCGCAACCCATCTGGATATCGTCTACTATGAAAAGGGCACCAACATCCCCCGCTATGGCCTGAAGTGACTGCAGCCATTCCCTGCCGGCTACATTTATTCCCCCTTCTCCCTGTACAGTTTCGACGAGAATGGCTGCCGGAGAATCGACGCCGCTGCTGTCGTCCAGCAGTACCTTGCCCAGATAGTCTGACGTATCAACACCTGGCCCGAGGTACCCGTCATAGGGCATGAAAGTCGCGCCGGACAACGCCACGCCGCTGGCTACGCGATAATAACGACCACCAGTCACCGCACTCGCCCCTAAACTGAGACCATGATACCCATGCGTGAATGAGATGACGTTCTGACGTCCTGTGACTTTGCGTGAGAGCTTCAAGGCTGCTTCAACGGCATTGGCCCCTGTTGGCCCGGTGAACTGAAAGCGGTAGTTCTGCAAGCCGCGTTCGCGAAGTATGACAGAATGGAACGTCTCCATGAATTCGCGCTTTGCAGGAGTGGCCATATCAAGCCCGTGGACAATGGCATCCGACGCCAGATACGCTGCAATGGCAGCTTTGATTTCATGATTATTGTGACCGTAGTTCAGCGCTGAGGCGCCCGAGAGGAAGTCAATCACCTCCCGGCCACCATCCGTCAGCATGATGGAGCCGCGGGCCCGGCTGAAGACGTCCGGAAGTGAACGGGAGTAGAGACGGACGTTCGATTCCAGGGTTTCGAACGCTCGAAGGTTAGCTGGCTCACCAATCACCTCACCCATCGCCTTCTCCTTTACAGCAGGACGTTCTTGAACAAGCAGACTTTCGTCGGATCACGCTGATGTGGACGCAACGACTTTATGGACGTGCGTCCGCCCCCTGCATCGGCCGGCACGACGCAGATGATCCCAAACACGACGTCATCTATTTACATGAGAACTGAAAATCGGGGACCTACCAGGGCCGGCAGTACCGCAGAGGAATCCGGGCGGTAGGATCCACACCTAGGAACAGGGCACGGCGCGTCTACCGTGATAGTGCAGCGAAGCTCTCAAACCCGCCTCAATTCGATCGGCACGGCTATCAATTACAATTGGAATTCCCGCGCGGCAAGTGGATAAGTGACTCGTCTCGCCCCACCCCCGTCCGTCCGAAGATGTGACGGCGACACACGAGCAGCGAGACTGCTGTGCTCGTGCACCACCAGCACCAGCCGGCTACGCACGAAATGCACGTTCAAGGTGCGGCAAATACATTGCCGGGCGCGCCCCTCTGGGGCCTTCAGGATTCCAAAGATTGCACGCAATGCATCAAATTGACGATGCAGGGACAGGACAATCCAGACCGCAGTGTCAACGGATCAACCGAGAGCATTTGAATGAAGATCGCTGAAGCGATAGCCCAGCAACACGGCATCGTTGGCAATTACTGAAGGATTGATGGCGCTTTTGGCGCCCCTTAGTGGCCGGAGAGCCACCTGATCTGACAGTTTTGTTCAATCGAATCGCTCAGTATGTGTGGGTGCCATCGGGCACAGCAATCTGTCGCAGTATGTTTGCGCGAGGATGCTAGAGTCGTTCGACCCGCCTGTCGAAGTTGGTCAATGGCGCGTGGACTTCGTGCTGGCCTGCGAACATGCCGGTGCTATTGTTCCAAAGCAACCCAAGAACCGCATCCGCCTGCCACCGCATTGCTCATGCACATCGTCTATGACATCGGCGCCGAAGGTACGTCGCGTCATCTTGCCGATCAACTCAATGCACCGCTCGTCCTTAGCCGGCTCGTTATCGGCTGCAACCGCCCCTTGACGCACCGGACTGCATTCCGATCGTAAGCGACGGCATAACGGTGCCGGCAATCTGCTGCTGTCTGATAGTGATCGCCGTCAACGCTATGCAAGAGATCCACAACCATTCTATCGGGAAGTACCCCTCCTGCTGGATCGCCGCGAGGCTTCACGCCGCAGCGGGCAGGAGGAGAAATGCGACCTTTGCAACTCGGTGTACTGTCGAACCGTGAGCGCAACTTTGCTGAGCGTTTCCTTGGTTCCTTTTGGAAGCAATCCAACGATGCGCGATTTCGATGCACGGCGAGGCACGCGGCTTGCCTCACCTGCTCCTTAATATCCAAAATGATCTGATCGCCGATCGCGAGGGTCATCGCGTATGGCCCTGCCTGATCGCCGAGACCCTGCTTGAGGCCGCGCGAAAGATCCCATCAACGGCTGACGTTGCGACGACCGGCGTTCGCTCCAGCCGAAAGACTCTATTCGTTGTTTATCGAAGTGCAGAACTTTTCCGTTCGAGCCGACAGCGCCGGGTTCAGGGAAGGGTCAGACGCCGAGATCGCTTTCAAGTATGGCTATCATTTCGATCGTGCGAAACCGGTCGCGATCCCCAAACAGCTGCAACGGTGTACTGCGGCGCGGGCATTGAGGTGCCTTACACAACGATAGCGGCGGAATCCGCCCGTTCCAGGCTGTAGCCGAGAAGCTGCCATCGAGCTTGGGTGCTTGCGCGAAAATAAGGATCGCCGTGCGGAGGCTCGCGTGGTGCGCCAGGGCGCGATCTGTCCGGAAGAAGACCCTTGACGATCAAAAATGTGTCGATGCGTTGCAAACGCGACAATTGCCCGAAATTTCGCGGCAGATTTCGCCGACATAGCTGGCCCAACTCATGCACCGGAGGGATGTAGTTCGATCAGCCAGCCGGAACAGCGCAGCGGCTTGAGCCCCGGCTGGGGGATACGCCCCGCCCGGAAGACAGGCGGATATGCGCCCGTAGCGCCCAAGGAGAGGTGGTACCCATGATGATCGAGACGGTTACAGGCGCTATCCCGGTCGAGAGCCTCGGGCGTACCCTGATGCATGAACATCTGTTTATCGCCTTTCCGGGGGCCTGGTTCGATCCGCTTGCGAGATACAGCCGCACGGAATTGATTGCGGAGGCCGTCCGGCGGCTGGTGCAGCTGCGTACTGAACATCAGGTGCGCACATTCGTCGACCCCTGCCCAATCGAGCTCGGGCGCGACGTCACCCTAATGAAAGAGGTTTCTGAAAAAGCAGGCATGCAGATCATTTGCACGACCGGGTTCTATTACGAGGAACGGGGGCTGCCGTTCTACTGGCGCGCCCGCACCGAAGATGAGATCGCGGAGCTCTACATCCGCGAGATCACCCATGGGATCGGCGACAGCGGCGTGAAGGCCGGCGCGCTCAAGGTCTCGACGGGTTCGCCGGCGGCCACCGACCAGGAGAAGAAATTTCTCGCCGCGGCCTGTGTCGCACAGAAAGCGACGGGAGTGCCGATCATTACCCACACGACAAATGGCTGCGCCGGCCCTGAGCAGCAGCAGCTGTTCGCAGCCGGCGGCGTTGCCGCCCATCGATGCCTTATCGGCCATTGCTGTGGCAATGCCGATCACCTTTATCACCGGAGGATCGTGGATGGTGGCTCCTACATCGGGTTCGATCAGATCGGAGCGAACCACTTTCAGCCCGACGACATTCGCGCGAGCAATTTGGCGAAGCTCGTGCACGACGGTTTCGGTGCACAGGTTATGATGAGCATGGATCGCCTCTGCGGACACCTCGGCAAGTCCTGCGTGCGGCGGCTGACTTCCGAGGAGATCGCCAGGATCGAAGACCTGAAATCGCGAAGACTTTGGCAGGAGCATACCTACATGTTCACCGACTTTATCCCGATGCTGCGCGCCCGCGGCGTAAGCGAAAAGGCCATCATCGGTATCCTGGAAGACAATCCTCGACGTTTCTTTGCCGGCGCGGCTCTGCCGGCAAACCCGGCGAATTAGAGCGCGCCGCCCACGCAAGGGACGGAGCCGATCCCAGCACTTCAGCTGAATGATTGCAGCTGCAGCAAGCACAAATTCAGGGCGGTCAAGCGGCTTCAGTCCGCAGCGCACCGGTTCGTAAATACGAACCAAGTCGCAAATTGAACCGCTCTGGCTGGGTCGCCACTGAAGGCTCTTCGAAGCCGGAAAGATCGAAGACTGGCTGGGAACATTCATCATGGAGCAGACTGATGATGGCGTTGTCGCTGAGTTCTCTCGCGGGCCAGGGCCGCTGTCACGATTCCGCACACAGCTGCACAGGTGGTGAGGGCGTCCTGCTGGCGACGCCGCGCTCACCTGAATCACGCGTCCTCGGAGGCCGCGATTTCCAACCGCGGCGAAAATTGGCCGCCGGTCATTGCAATGAGCCACTCGCCGGCGATCAGGCCCCCGGGCACTGTCGCATTTTGATTGCGAACGATCGCCTGACGAGCAACGCCAGCCGCCGAGTGCCCCGTACGACCGGTTCGCACTACGTTAGGATGCCAACGCAAGTCTTGGGCCCTGCCGCAGGCTTCTCGGCCTCGATATCGATAGCCTGCGTCCGCTCACGGTAAATGAAAGCGCTGCCGCACGTGCGTGTGGCTCACCTCGGGAAGAGCTCACGCAGCTTGAGTTTCCAGAACTTGCCGGTCGAGTTTCGGGGTATGCTGTCGACGACTTCGTAGCGCTCGGGCAATTGCCATTTTGCGAAGTTTTTCGCCAGCAGATGCTCGTTCAGCTCCCTTGTTTCGAACCGGCCGCTAGGCCTGAGTACGACGCAGGCAAGCGGCCGCTCGCTCCATTTCTCGTCGGGAATCCCGATCACCGCGGCCTCGGCGATCGCCGGATGCTCCATCAACGCGCTTTCAAGGTCCGCAGAGCTGATCCACTCACCGCCGGACTTGATGAGGTCCTTGGTGCGGTCCGTAATGCGCACGAAGCCGAGCTGGTCGATGGAGGCGACGTCACCGGTGCGCAACCAGCCATCCTCCGTGAACTTGTCCTGCGTTGCGGGCACGTCATGATAGGAGCCCGTAATGAAGGGCCCGCGCACCTGGATCTCGCCGACGGTCCTGCCGTCCCACGGACGTTCGCCCTCATCACCCCACAGGCGCAGGTCCACAAGCGGCAATGGCACGCCGGCCAGGGTCGCGCGGCGATACTTCTCGTTTTCGTCAGCATCGCGCAGTTCGGCCCGACGATATGACCTGGTGCAGACGGGCGATGTTTCGGTCATGCCCCATCCCTGCTCGAGCCAGACACCGTACTTGTTGAAATCGCGGATGAGAGATTCAGGGACCGCAGCGCCGCCCGTCATCGCGTGCATCGCTTTCGGCAGCTTCCACCGCCCCTTGTTCGGCGAACCCTCGGCCTGTGACGCCTCGAAGGTCTGCATCAGGGTCATCCAGATCGTCGGCACACCGACGGCCAGGGTCGGCGGTTCGACCTGCATCAGATCAAGAAGGTCATCCGCATGCAGATGCGGCCCCGGGAAAACGAGCTTTGCACCTAGATTCACCGCGCCGTAAGGGATGCCCCAGGCGTTCACGTGGAACATCGGTGTGACCGGCAGCACGACGTCCGTGCTGCGCAAGGCCCAGAACTCGGCGAGGCTTGCCACTAGCGTGTGCAAGATCGTCGAGCGATGCGAGTATACGACGCCCTTCGGGCGTCCGGTCGTGCCGGACGTGTAGCACATCGAGACCGGATCGGTCTCTTCGTGCGGAACGTATTCAAAACCGGCCGCATCGCCACGTGCCAGCAGGGCCTCGTAATCGTCCATCTCCGGCGGAACCTGCGTCCCGGAGAACGGGAACACGATCACGCGCTCGAACCGATGCAGATGTGCGAACTGCTCGTACAATGGCAACAGGATGTCGTCGACGATAAGGAAACGATCCCGGGCGTTGGCTGCGATCCAGCCGATCTCGTCCGGCGGCAGGCGCAGGTTCAGCGTGTGCATCACGCCGCCCGCGGCCGGGATTCCAAAGTAGCATTCGAGATGAGCATGGTGGTTCCAGCACAGGGTAGCGACGCACTCCCCCTTCTTCAGGCCAAGCTGTCGCAGCGCCGAGGCAAGCGAGCGCGTGCGTCGGTAAAACTCACCATAGCTGTGCCGACGCAGGCTCCTATCAGGCAACCGGGAGACGATCTCGTTTTGGGCGAACAGCTTTCCCGCGCGCTCCAGCAGGTGGTTGAGCGAGAGCGGCACATCCATCATCGTGGTTTGCAAATTGTGTCTCCTTGCTTCGAAGTAATGTATGGGCGTCGAAGCGGCGGCCTGTCATGTTGCCGGCACATGTCGCTGCCGTGCAACGACACGATCAAGGATACCTGGCACGAATACATCGTGTCTTCCGACCAGATCTAGGCAGGCGAGGCATGTAACAGACCGAGGCCTGGTCCGGATGCAAGGCCTGTGCGATTCCGGCCACACCTAGCCGAACCGGAAACTGAAGAATCGCCGCAGGCAGGTGCGTCGATGACCATCTACCCTTGTTGATGCTGTCCACCCCGGGCACTCACGCGACCTCGAAAAGGCCGGCCGCGCCCATGCCTCCTCCGACGCACATCGCGACCACGACATATTTCACGCCGCGCCGTCTGCCTTCGATCAGGGCATGCCCCACCAGCCGTGCACCGGTCATGCCATACGGGTGGCCGATCGAGATGGCTCCGCCATTGACGTTGTAGATGGCAGGATCGATGCCGAGATGATCTCGGCAGTAGAGAGCCTGGCAGGCAAAGGCCTCGTTGAGCTCCCACAGGCCAATGTCGCCAACCTTCAGCCCGTGGAGCTCCAAGAGCTTCGGAATGGCATAGATCGGACCAATTCCCATTTCTTCGGGAGCACAACCAGCGACTGCGGTGCCGCGATAGATTCCGAGCGGCTGCAGGCCGCGCTTCTCGGCCAGCGACCGTTCCATGATGACGCAGGCTGAGGCACCATCCGAAAGCTGGCTCGCGTTTCCGGCGGTCACAACACCGCCCTCGATCACGGGCTTCAGTCCTTGCAGGCTCTCAACGGTTGTTTGCGGCCGGTTTCCTTCGTCAGCAGTGATGGTTACATCTTTGTAGGTTGTCTGACCTGTTGTTTTATCGAGAACCGCCATTGTGGTCGTGACAGGAGCGATTTCCGCGTCCAGTCGCTTCGACGCCTGGGCCTCCGCAGTGCGCCGTTGGGATTCCAGGGCGTATTGATCCTGGACCTCGCGGGCGATGCCGTACTTCTTCGAGACAAACTCGGCGGTCTGCAGCATCGGCATGTAAATGTGAGGCGCC
This sequence comes from Bradyrhizobium sp. USDA 4461, assembly GCF_054055655.1. NCBI lineage: Bacteria > Pseudomonadati > Pseudomonadota > Alphaproteobacteria > Hyphomicrobiales > Nitrobacteraceae > Bradyrhizobium > Bradyrhizobium sp. USDA 4461. Next base: position 4,015,497 of record NZ_JBSRXM010000001.1, on the reverse strand, counting down.
CGCGCAGTTGCAGCATCATCATGCGTGCGGCCGGACCACTGGTAGTACTCGTTCTGAATGGCAGAGATGTTTTCTAGGCCGCCGGCCACCGTCACATTCATGCCGTCAAGCACGACCTGCTTTGCAGCCGTCGCGACGGCCATCAGGCCCGAAGAACATTGGCGGTCGAGCGTCTGGGCCGACACCTGAACAGGCAGGCCGGCGGCAATCACGCCGAGACGGGCAACATTCATGCTCGAGGTGCCCGCAGCAAGGCAACATCCGATCACGGCATCCTCGATCTCGGCGTCATCGATTTTCGCGCGCATCACCGCGTGATGGATGGCATGGCCGAGAAGCGTCGGCGATTTGATGTTGTTGAACGCGCCCTTGAATGCGCGCCCGATCGGCGTGCGCGCCGTGGAAACAATGACTGCTTCGCGCATGAGGCGATGTCCCTTCGGTTGTCTTTTGCGTCTAGATCGATACGGCGGATGCCGGCGCGGGCAGCCGCAGCTCCGTCTCCGCTTCGGAAACGAGACGATGGCCGCTGGTCAGGCGCTGCGCCACAGTGACGGCGGGGCCGTTGATTTGCGTCACCTCGCCTTCCACCTGAAGCGTCTCCCCGGCGAAGGCCATCGACTTCATTTTGAACGACAGGCGTGCCACGAAGGCCTGCGGTCCGGCCCAGTCGACCACGGCGCGTGCGAACAATGCGCCGAATGCCTGCCCGTCGATGACGACGTTCGGCAGTTTCATGGCCGAGGCGAAATTGATATCGTAATGGAGGCGGTGCCAGTCCCAGGTGGCGGCGCCGTAGGCCATCAGATCGACGGCCGTGAAGGTTTTCTCAAGCACCGGCAGAGCTTCCCCCGCCCGTACCATCGCCACGCTCCTGGTCGGCCTGATCATGCATGCCCCATGGGCTGGTAGACGACCGTCTCGCGGTTGATGGCGACTACCTCGCCCGAGGCATCCATGCAGCGGACGACCGAACTGACAAACAGCTGCGTGCCGCCACGCGACGAAGCGCGCTCCACGATGTCTTCCAGTGTCCAGGTGACGGAGATGCGATCTTCCGGCAGGACCGGCCGCATAAACTGATACTCGTTGCCAGCGCGGATCATGCGGCAATCGGTGATCGGCAGATGCCACTCGTGACCGATGTAGCCATTCGCGTCCGGCCTGCGATGGGCGTACTGGCAGGTTTCGCAGACCAGCGTTGGAGGCGCGATCACGGATGGATAGCCGGCTTCCTGCGCGTAAGCTTCGTCGAGATAGAGCGGGTTCTCGTCACCCAGGGCCAGGGCGAAGTAGCGGATCGAGGCACGACCAAGTTCCTCGCGTGCCGGATAGTGGACTTCGCGGCCGATCCATGCCCTGAGTTCGTCGGTCAGCAGTGCCATGGGTCAGTCCAGGACGGCAAGGGCATCGACTTCGATCCACATCCCGGGATGCAACAATGCTTCAGTGACGAGGCCTGTCGAGGCAGGCAGCGGTTCGTGGAGCATCTTTGAGCGCACGCCAGCAACTTCGCGATAGCGCTCCAGCGAAGCTGGAGTCACGTACTCGATCGTCTTGACCAGGTGACGTGGTTCGCCTCCGGCAAGCCGCACCAGCTGGAGCACGTTGTTATAGGTGTATTCAGCCTGTGCGACGACGTCTCCCTTATGCAGGACACGTCCGGTCGTCGGGTCAAGGGCGCCCTGGCCCGACATGTAGAGCAGCTTTCCGGCCCGCACGGCCGGGCTGCAGGCCAGTCCGTCGTAGCGCTTCCAGCCGGGATTCACCGCCACCGGCGTTTCACGCGTGGCGATGAAGTCGCACTGGATCATCGCCTGCGGATGCAGCAGCCGCGGCATCACGATGTCGACTGCGGCCGGAAAGACGGGGCCGAGCCGCTCGTGACGCACCTGCGCGGCGTTCTCGTAACCGGGCAGCGCTCGCGGCGTGATGTAAGTGGCGGTTTTCACCACGCGATCGAGGCCAAGGCCCAGCGCGGAAAGCGTGCGCGCGGCGCGGTCGTACACGATCTTGGTCTGGGCAGCGAGGTCGCCGGCGCCCACGATATTTCCCTGATCGTCCACAGGCTGGACCGACGGCAGGAAGACGGCGCCGGGGACAGCGCCAGGTGCGGCCGCTGCGGTCACCTCGATCTCGATGAAGGCGTCCGGCCTGAGCAGGCTTTTCACCGGGACGGTATTGACCACTGGCTGATATCCGTCGAACAACTCCCGCCGCACGGCCGCCGCTTCGGCATAGCGCTCGATGCCCTCGGGGCGCACATATTCAACGATCCTCGTCACATCGCCGTATCCGAGGCCGCCACCCTCCAGGATCGCCGCAATCTTGGCGTAGACGGTGCGGACCTGCCCGGTCATTTCCCCGCGCACGACCATGCGCTTAGTTGCCGGGTCATGCTCGGAGGCTGTATGGCCGGACAGGTAGGTACCCGCGGGCGTCTTCAGGCCGAGGGAAAATGAGTAGCGCCTGTAGTCATACCAGGGGAAATGCCCGGGGTTTATGGGCGTAATCGCCATCGGATCGTCCACTTCGTCTTTGCTGTAGCCGGAGGCGGCGCCTTCAGTAGCTCCGCGGAAGCCCGAGGCGCTCCCCGATGAAGTTGCGCACCATCTCGTTGGAGATGGGGCTGAACGGCCCGAGACGCGCGTCGCGGAACAGACGCTCCAGGGGCGACTCCTCAACCAACCCGAAGCCGCCCAGCACGCGCATGCAGCGGTCGGTCGCGCGCACCGCGACCTCGCTCGCCGCGAGCTTGGCCATTGCCGCCTCCGTCGCGCAGCCATGCCCATTGCTTTGCAGCCAGGCGGCCTTCGCGGTGAGCAGGCGGATCTGCTCGAGGTCGGCGGCAGTGTCAGCCAGCGGATGCTGCACTGCCTGATAGGCACCGATCGGCCGACCGAAAGCCGTTCGATCTTTGGCGTATTGCACGGTCAGATCCAGAGCGGCGGCTGTGATGCCGACGTACATCGCTGCGCACAGGATGCGTTCCTCATCCAGTGAGCGCAGCAGCGTATGCCACCCGCGGCCCCGTTCTCCGACCACTGCATCGGCCGGCGCACGGGCGTCGTCCAGGAACACTTCGCAGGTACAGGCGGCGCGCTGGCCCATCAGCTCGAGGCGGCGCACCTGCACGCCGTCCTGATGCCTGGGCGTCAGCACCAGAGACAATCCCCGGGAGCGCTTCGTGCCCTCGGCGGGATCGGTACGGCACAAAACCAGGATAGCGTCGGCATCATCGGCAAGCGAAGTGTAGAGCTTCTGCCCGCGCACCACCCACTCATCGCCTACCAGCGTAGCGCGTGTTTTCAGGCCAAGGACGTCTGTCCCTCCACCAGGCTCGGTCATCCCGAAGCTCATCAGGAATTCGCCGGCGGCGAGTTTGGGCAGGAGCTCCGACTGCTGCTTCTTCGTGCCGGATTCGCGCAGCACCCGTGCCGTCATCGAAATGAGCAACCAGTCGGTGGCAAGCGACGGGAAGCGGCGCGCGATCTCCTCACACAGGATCGCGCCGGTCATCACGTCAGCGCCACTGCCACCATATTCCGCCGGCACCGAGAGCCCGGGCCAGCCGAGTCCGGCGAGACGCTTCCAGAGATCACGCGGGATGCGCCGCGCGCGATCCATCGCGCGAATCTCCGGCTCTTGAAGCTCACGATCAAAGAAAGCGCGGACGCTGTCGCGAAGATCCTCGTGCTCTGGAAGCCGCTCGAAGTTCATCGGCTGCCTCGAAGGAGAAATGCCTGTTTCGTCATTGCTAATGCGCCTTCCTCGGCCAAACCCAGAATCTACTTGATGTGCGTTCCATTTTTCGGTACGATATACCGATATTCGAAATAATGACTCGTTTGGCAATAAAAGTCAAGCGAACACGCGTATTTGCTTGGGGAGCTGGGAATGGACTCGCAAAGGACAGCTGAAGATCCGGCCGGTCCGCTTGAGCGCTACATGCAGATTCTCGAGGTACTCGCAGCCTTTCCAGGCTCTCTCACCTTGAGCGATGTCGCCGTGCTCCTCGAACTACCGAAGACCACGGCGCATCGCTTGCTGAGAGGTCTCGCTCGCTCCGGACTTGCCAAGGGCGGCGGGAATCGTCCTTACGAACTCGGCGAACGGCTCATGAGGCTCCTTCACGCGTCCGCCGACGACGGTTGGCTGACGTCGCTTGTACGCCCCCATCTTCGTGCATTGACCGAGAGCACCGGAGAAACTTGCTATGTCACACGCTTGATCGGCGCGCGGGTTGTCGTCGTCGCGTCTCTTTCACCTGACGCGCGATGGCGAGGTTACGTCCAGCCTGACATCGAGATGCCGATCAACGCTGCGGCATCGGCAAAGGCAATCATGGCATATCAGTCGAAGGCTGTGATCGAGGAGGCCCTCTCACACGAACTGCCGATGCTGACGGCCAATACGCAAAGCGACCGCGCGTGGGTCGAACAGCAACTCGCTGAGGCACGACACCGAGGTTACGCGACCTGCATTGGAGAGATAGATGAAGGCCTTGCCGCGATCGCCGTACCAGTAAAGCTTTCGAACGGAATGGTTTTGCACTCCGTGGCCATGACTGGCCCTCTACAGCGCATCATGAACGACCAATTGGCTGAGAGGCTCAGAGCTCTGCGCGGTGCGGCCGATACGCTCGCGGTGTCACTTTCTATCGGAGAGCAATTAAAACCGAACTCGAGATCAGCCGCCCCTGAGAAACCTGACCGAGTTTCAGGTCGCCGTCGTGGTCAATAGCGGTGCATCTGCGCAGGAGATCACGGAAGTTTCAAGCTCTGCCCGCGGCATGACGAGGCCAATCTTTGCACCTCTCAGGCCGTAGTGAAATGTAAAAGGAAGCAATGAACTGTCTACCCTATAAAAGGAGATCGCCGTGTCCCTGCGGTTCAGGAGTCCTCGCTCCGAGCGATATCATCGAGGGGGTAGATTGCCCATGCCGGGGGCCTCCCCAGTCGTGGCAAGACTTTACAGGCAAAGTTGAACAGACGTCGTCGCTCTCGACGCACGAGACCATGCCGTGTTTGGGTTTGCGAACTGCTCTACTTTAAGTCCGCGCTCGCGGCGATCTGGCCGGCAATGAAGATTGGGTAGTTACCGGCCAGTAGGGTCTCTACGGTTAGCCGCACTCGTTCAGCGCAAGCAAATTATCCTTCCAAACGCCGTCCGCGTACGTTTGCAAGAACTTGTTGCCTGCGGCACTAGTCCGCACGCCGACTTCGGCTCTTGCCCCACCTTGGTCCGTGTAGAATGAATGAGTTCCTTGCTCGATCATGCGGACAACGTCCGGAACTGTGTCCTTCCATCGCCCCGACCCGTCCGGCTTGGGCCCACCTACGTGCGTGATGTGCTCGTGGGAGCTCTTACGATTTGGCTTATTGACGCAATCGATCCTGCAGTCGACCATTACGGCTATTCCCTTTCACAAAATATGATGACCTGTCCGAAGCACCAAGTCATTGGGTTCTAAAATCCAGCCAGCTAGATTCTGACTAAGGACAGAACTAGCGGGGCTTCGGTCCTGATTTGAAAATCCGTCACCAGCGGACCGGCGCGAATTCCCCACTCGATCGGAATGCCCGCCGCAGGCCGCCGCCAGCCTTCTATAAAAAGACATCCTAGTCTCGATCGCTCCGCAGAACATCGGTTCGTAGCGACGCCGTCGTAGAAATGAGCGATAGCAAGTCGTAGCTGAACAGCTGCTTCTTCGATCAGGAGGCGCCTGCGCGGATCACTCGGTCGCTGGTCAAGCCCAATTGAATGCACTCCCCGACGTCTCTTCAGTCGGACAGCTAACTAGCGTCGACGGAGTAAAAGGAGAAACCAACTGGAGCAACGTGGCACCTAGAGGGCCTTCGCGATCTCTTTTCGTCATTTTTGATTGTATACCGCTCCGGCCTGCGACCCACGTTGACGTGTAAGTTGTCTGGATAAGCAGTAGCCAAGCCCGGCAAGCTAATACAGGAATTTGTCTGTACGTAACGTACAGGTCCATCCCTGCTGTGGTATCGCTTTCAATTTATTCGTGACGCGCGCCGAAGCATCCCTTTTAGTTCTTCCGGTGAGTTGCACGTAGGGTCGCCCGCGTTGGCCAATGTGTTTGCTTGTTCATGACGTCGATCCGCCCCCACTTGTCCAATTGAAGAGCAGCACTTATCGCATTCATTATCGCTTGATCTGAAATGGGGTGTCCTATCGAGGGCGCGATACGGCTGCTGCAGGCTCGCCTGCCATTGCCAATCAGCGTAGAAACCTCATCGCTGACATGGCGTGGCTCTGCTCGGGTCAAGTACCAACAACCGTGCCGGCGAGGACGAGCGGCGAAGAATACTCGCACTCAACCTCGCTCCTCAGTTCTTCGTGGGTTATCCAGACCAGCCAGTCGTCTTCCGCAATATCCTCCTCTATCAGCTGCAATTTCGACCCGCCCGGCTCATGATGCGTCACGTCGTAGACGCCCTTTTCCACTGTCCAGGGCGCGACAAGTCCGCATATGAAGTCCGGGGCCCACATGGCAAATGACATACCGCGCGCTATCCCGCCGATGATTTTGGGGATGCCCTGCCCTCTAAGGTCTCCCCGGATCCAGGTATCCCCGTGGTAGGCAATTTTCCCGGTCATCTTCTTCGCGCTGGGAGCTGTGCAGGTACAACGGTCCTGGGGATGTGCATGCATGACCGGATCAGCGTAAAATGCCTTAAGCGATTGAAGATGTTCTGCAAAATTGCTATGTGAAAGATCATACAGGCGGGCAGCCTGCAGAACCGCTACCTCGTTCTTCCTGTCAACGCCCGTTATCCAGTAGCCCTCACCCGGTTTGATTGGTGAGCGATCGGGTCTGAAATTTGGGTACGTCGGCGGTTTTGTCGGGGTCGCCCGCGTGATCGCAACATATTCCTGAAAATCGAAACCTGTCGAAAGCCTGATGCCTCTCTGGGTCGCGGCGGCGTCATATACTTGCAGAAGGCGCGAGACGTGCAACGGATTAACAACGCTTTTCATCGCTGCACTTTATCCTTTCGTGATCAGCGGCACCCTGACGGCGCGTTACCGGTTTGTGGTTCATCATTGATCATGGATCGGTGCACCTACCTGTTCTGGTGAGCCAGGTTTTATTCGATGTTTGAGGAAGTTGTGATGGGCGCCTCAACCATCGTCGTCTCCTGGCAGACAAGAGATCCCTGAACAGGCCGCTTTCGTCAGGCGGACCGCTCCCTGTTCTGACCGGACGCCGGCGTCAGCTGGAGGAGCCGGGCCTTGTCGGGCGCATACGCTCATGTCTGGAGCGTTTCGAACATGGAAGTGATCGTCGGCGTTGCCGCCGGCGGCGGTTACAACGGCGCAGAAGCTCCTGGTCGTCAATGAGACGCTGCAACCGTCATGTCGATCAGCCATGACGCCCATTGCAATGGTCCTCCTTGAGCCCTTTCTTTCAACTGAAACGGCTGAAGAGCGAAGGAGAGCAAGAAAGTCGTACATATGGAGGAGCAGGATGTGGTACCCGCGTCCGGCGCGCGGCGGCTTAAGAAACGGGATCGAGACCTCGAATGCCTGCTGGGCCGCAACACCATGGAGCGCGAGGTCCTTAAGGAGGTTCTCGACCTTACATGGACGGAAAAACCGACCTTGCTGTCGCGATCGCAGACACCGGAGAATACCCCTAGTGAAAAGGATCCAGAGATCCTCGACGTGGCCCGTTCCCACCTGTGCGGGCCTGACCGCGCGCATTGGGGAATGCCATGCTCATACAACGCCCATACTTGGCGGATTCACCACCAAACACTGCTCATTGTGCAGCTGGAATAACTGTCTGAAGCGTAGCCACGCCAGTCCGTTTTCAGCGCGGTCTCGAACGCAACATATGAGCGTGACACTGCGAGGGACGGAATGGGCGAGCCCCGGATGTAAGCAGCCTAATCTATCATCCGTCGTTCCGGCCGCTACCATGAATTTTGATAGTGGCTTTAGGGATGGGAAGACTGCCGAATGAAAACGCCAACCTCGCGTCAGGCCCAACTCGAAAACGAGGAACTGAATCATGAATGTCACCGCGCCAGTCCGTTACACCAATTACAGCTTGAACCCGGGTGACGATCTGAACGACCTTCGCATGTCCGCGGCCGTGCGGCCATTGTATGAGCGGGTGCGAGAATTCATCCGCGAGACTCTAGAGCCGATTTCGGATGAACTTGAGAAGCTGCCCGAGAACGCGGCCGACCGCTGGATCTTCGTTCCGGCGTACCTCGAGATGCTGGAGAAGGCGAAGTCAAAGGCCAAGGCGGAGGGCTTGTGGAACTTCTTCCTGCCCGATGCGCACACCGGTGAGGGAATGAAGAATCTGGACTTCGCCTACATCGCCGCCGAGCTTGGCAAGAACCTGCTTGCGCCTGAGACCATGAATTGCGGGGCGCCGGATACCGGGAACATGGAGGTACTGGAGCGCGTCGGCACGCCAGAGCAGAAGGACAAGTGGCTGAAGCCGCTGCTCAACGGGGAAATCCGCTCGGCCTATGCCATGACCGAACCAAACGTGGCTTCATCCGACGCCAGGAACATCGCGACAACCGCCAGGCTGGTCGGTGACGAGTGGGTGATCAACGGCGAAAAATATTTCATCTCCGGCGCAGGCGATCCGCGCTGCAGGATCATGATCGTGATGGCAAAGACCAGCCCGGATGCACCACGGAGCAGGCAGCATTCGCAGATCCTGGTGCCGACGGACACGGCCGGCGTCGAGATCCTCGGACCGATGCACGTTTTCGGTCAGGACCACGCGCCGCGCGGCCACATGCATCTGCGCTTCAACAATGTCCGGGTACCGAAGGAGAATATTTTGCTCGGAGAGGGCCGCGGCTTTGAAGTCTCACAGATCCGTCTCGGTCCGGGCCGCATTCATCATTGCATGCGTGTCATCGGCAAGGCGGAGAAGGCACTTGACATGATGGTCCGGCGTGGACTTACCCGCGAGGCCTTCGGCAGGAAGATCGCCCATCTCGGCGGCAATCTGCAAATCATCGCGCAGGCGCGCTGCGAAATCGAAGCCATGCGGCTGATGGTCCTCAAGGCCGCGAAAGCCATGGATGTGCTCGGCAACAAGGAGGCACGGGTCTGGGTCAGCATGATCAAGGGCATGGTGCCGGAGCGGGCATCGCGAATCATCGATCAGGCGATCCAGATGCACGGCGCGACCGGCATTTCGAACTGGACGCCGCTCGCCGAGATGTACACGGATGTCCGCCAGTTGCGTCTGACCGACGGCCCCGATGAGGTCCACTGGATGGTCGTCGGCCGACACGAACTGAGCATGGAGTAGGAAGACGGAACGAGCGACCAGATTCGACTATGTACCGCTCGTTCGGTCGGCCTGCCATGGCGGGCGCAGAGAAGCCGCGCCGCAGTCTTCACGACATTAAATCGATCGAGCAAAGAGCAATTTAGCTAAATCCTCCTACCAAGGCCATTCCTGGATGCACCAGCGCATGAGAGCCATCGATCTAAGAAGTCAGCCGGCCTTGCCGCTATCCACTCAACAGTTTTGCGTGAACCTAGGTACGCAGATCGATGCCTTCAAGGAAGGTGAGCTTTCCGGCGACGATCCGCGTCGATAAAGACAACTGGTTCATTCGCGCGATCTTGACCTGCGAGCCAAAGCGCGGCGTCATACTGGACTTCTCGCGGTCTGGCAAGCCGACCGACAACGCCTGCATCGAAGCCTTCAACGGTCGTTTCCGTGCCGAACGTCTTAACCCTCATTGCTTTCTCAGCCTTGCGGACGCTCGAGAAAAATCGGGGATGATTGGCGCAGCTCCTACAACCGAGCATCAGAACACATCTGACCATGTGATTGAGGAGAAGAGATTTTGTTAAGCGGGATGAGATCCCGTGACAGCGCCCGAACCAACGACTTCATGAGGTGCTTCCTCGATGGCATCATCGACGCGCAGTCCGCCGAAGGCGATTCAGTGAGAGAGTCGTTTTGCGCTGCAGATAATGATGCCCGATCTTGTCAGAGATCATGATCGATCTCCTTCGCGGGCAGCGTTGCTGTCCTCGCAGCACGGTCTAAGATTAACTGCGTCATCAGGTTCGTGAGGGCCGCCCGGGCTTCCGCAGGCAGCTCCAACAATGCGGGCACCGATGGCGCCATTCGACAGGCCAGACTCGAACATATCCATCAGCGCTGCAGTCGCGATTGGCGATTGTGTGAGTATCTCTTCCTTGCCGTCTGCCGTGACATGAGTCTCCTCCCGATTCTGGCTGTAAGAGGCTCTGGATGCGCCAGAAAGGGGCAGTTGATGGCGTTCGATCCTTCAACGCCAGCCCGAGACCCAGAGAGGATCGCAAGTGCATCGATGCTGGGCCGCCAAAAGCTCGGTGTCAGAGCATGACGCCCGATCGAACATCCATGACAGTTCGGCCAAGGTCTGCTTGCGACCCGTCCAGGATCCAGCGGACCACGACATCCTCAGTTTTTCCGACCTTTCCAGGAACGCAAATTCGGCGACCAAACCAGGGATGACACCGATAAGGAACCTCGCGAAGGACGGTTTGTGGCCGTTCTTGAGCCTTGTTGTGCAATGAAGAGCGCCTTACAGGCGATCGGCAATCGACCGCCGATTTTGCTGCAGGGCCGCGTCGGCGGCAACCGATCCGCAAACGTGATTAGAGACCTAAAGCACTACTTGCTGAGACTCACGGACGGCTGCTTGATTATTTTGACACGCGGCACACTGCACCGGCCGTCGACGCTGACGGGTATCTCGCCCTCCACGGCGGCGCGACGAACAATGCGGCGCTGCTTACCGTAATCATCGACCGCATAATGCATCGTGGCGCGGTTATCCCAAATAACGATGTCACCCTGCTTCCAATTCCAGCGCACAGTGTTTTCCGGCGCGGTAACATGAGATTCGAACAACTCGAGTAGCTTCTGGCAGTCATATTTTGGGACATCCACGAAACGCGCCACATATGAGCCGAGTACCAGCGTGCGCTCGCCGGTCTGGGGGTGGATACGCACCACGGGATGTTCGGTCTCGAACCTCGCTCTGGTAAGATCCTCGCCACCCATGTCATTATCCGCTTCGGTACGTCGGGCGACCAGCGTAAGGCTGTGGACGGCCCAGAGCGCGTCGGCAAGCCGCTGCAACGGCCGAGGCAAGTCGAGATACGCGGCTGCGGTGTTTGACCACACCGTGTCGCCCCCGACTGGCGGGATGACAACGCCACGCAGCACCGAAATCTTGGGATAGGCATCCAGGCAGGACCAGTCGACGTGCCAGACGTCCGTCTGGATGTTCCTGCGCGCCGAATCGATGTCAAGGACCGCTATCGTTCCCTCGGTAGGAATCATCTCTGGATGTAGCGCAGGCTTCCCAAAACGTCGGGCAAAGCGTTCCTGCTCAACGTCGTCAAAATGCCCCTGGTCGCGAAAGAAGATGACCTTGTGCTCGAGCAGGAGGTTCTTGATCGCAGCGATGGCTTGGTCCGGCAAATCGCTCGACAGCCTGATATTCCTGATTTCCGCGCCGACACGCGCCGACCGTTTGATGACCTCCGTCCCCGGAATGACGCTATTGCTCGTATCCCTTTCACTCATGGTGGCATTCTCCAGTTCACTCATGGTGGCATGCTCCAGGTTGTGGCTTTTTGCTCAGGCAGCTATTTTTGGCTGTAACACGAAATCCATTCATTCGTGGCATTGTGACCGATCGGTCCGATTTTCAAATGCGCTGTCGGCGGGCCCCTGAGCGCCTTGTTGAATGTCGCGAGGACGATCATTCCAAATCCGGAGCAGGAATAGAAACGCGGTCACACCGAATGAGAGCAGGTTCTTGGCAAGGAGAGGCAGCGGGGCGGCAAACCGAGCCAGCATTCTAGATCAGTGAAACTGTTCCTGTGCTGCACGACGGGTCTCCTTGCGGGGACGATTCGCCGTGGGAATGATCATGACTAAGTACTCTCCGCAAAACTGCGACAACGCCACATTCGCAAGACCTTCACGCGTTTTCTCCGGCATATATCTGATCGGACACCAAGGTCAGGCGCTTTCGCTGGCGCGTGCTTGACCGCTACCGCTTGCTCCATGCCGCCACATCCTTGCCTCTCCTCCTGTTCGCTGGCCACCACAGTTGCAGCTCTCCGCGGCAACCGCACCTACTTCTCCTGGTGGGCCGCCCCACTGATCCAAATCAGCGCGGGATCGGAACTGGAAACAGTCATGGCATCAAAATCGACACGCTAGTTTTGCCGATGCATTCGGCTTCGAAGGAAACAGCGCAAATCCTGCCAGGCCGCTTTTTTGGAGTTAATCTCCGGCGCGCGACCGCTGCTCCTCCAACACGCGAAAAACTACTCCTCAAAATACCATCTGAAACTTGCCTTGGCACTCCACTTGGGCAAACATTGCCGCTGGCACGATTGACAGCGAGGAGCTCTTCACCTTCATGCAGCGCAGCATGGCCATTGGTAATCCTGCAGATTGCCAAGTCGCCGAGCATAACCTCACAGCTTCAACTAGATCTCGAATAGTTTGCGGGGCGTTTTCGTCAGGACTTCAACACCAGACTCGGCCACGCGAAATGTCTCACTGATAACGTAGCCGAAATCTTCGTCGATCCAGTTACCCAGCATGAGATGAAAAGTCATGTTCGGCCTGAACTCCGTCATGTCACCCTCCTTGAGGCTCATGACCGATTCGGTCCAATCGATGCCTATACCGTAGCCGCAACGGGAGTCCTTCTGGAAGCTCTGCTTCTCGATCGTGCTATTGAATGCTTGGGCGACGTCGCTGCAGGTTGCTCCAGGTCGAACCTTCTCCAGCGCGGCCTCCAAGCCGGTCAACTCCGCCTCATGGATTCGGCGCAAACGATCCGAGGGCTTGCCGATCGAAAAGGTTCGCATGATCGCGGCCGTGTAAGTATGCCGCACACCGCCGAGTTCTAGATTTATTTGCGAACCCTGCCGGAAGACGTCATCGCTCCAGGCAATGTGGCTTGTCCCGGTGCGGGGCGAAGAGCACATAAAGATGCTCGCGATCTCTGTTCCGTGTTTACCATTGACGCCGAGCGCCAGTGTCCGCAGAATCTCGGCGGTCGCCTCAGCTTCGTGTACGCCCGGACGTATCACCTCCGACGCACGCAGCATACCGGCATCGGCAATGGCGGCGGCCTCCCTCATCAGCGCTATCTCAAGACCCGACTTGACAGTTCGGATCCACGTTACAGCATTCGTACAATCCACGACCCTCGCTTGCGGTAGTCGCGCCTTGAACTTTTCAGCTGATTGCGCCGGCAATTGTCCTAATTCGAGCCCTACGCCACGCTTCGCAAGACCCGCTTCATGAAGGAAATCGATGATCGCGTCGAAGCCGTCCCTCTCTGGATTTCCGATAAGCTCTTCAGGATAGCCCCTTATGCTACGCCGTTCCAGGAACGTGAGGTGAATGGCTGCTGGCGTATCCTGGCGACGCAGGATGAACATTGGTTCCTCTTTGTGAATCGAAACCACCAACCCCTGCGGAACATAGGCAGAGCGCGCGGTATAGCCCGTTAGATAATTGATGTTGCGATCAAGGGTAACGACGAGCCCATCGATGTCGCGGCGTGCCATTTCAGCTTTCACCGTGTTTAGTCTGCGCAGATATTCCGATCGCGGGAATACCTGCGGTCCTTTGCTGATCGCCATAATCGTAACTCCATCATGCCTGGTTGGGTTGGATGGGGAAGCGGAGATCCGAGTGGCGCCGGGTCGTTTCTCAGCTCTCGAATAGCGAGCCGACAGCCCCAGCTTGCGCCAAGGCAAGCGAGGCGATGGCAGTATCCTGGACTCCAGTGCCGGTCAGATCGACGATTGTGACCTGCTCCTCGCTCAAGCGTCCCATTTTCGAGCCAGCGACAATCTCTCCAAGTTCTGGGAAACTTCGGTCGGCTGGCACTATGCCGGCCGCAATAGCATGGTGCAATTCGCCAAGGCGGCGTGTTTGCCTTAGGCTGTCGGCGACATAGAGGCCCGCCCGGGCGATCGCATTCGGATCAATCTCATTTTTATGTTCGGCGTCCGATCCCATCGCTGTGATGTGCTGCCCGGGCTCCAACCATAGCGCACTCAGGATCGGTTGATCGGCGGGGGTCGTAGTGACGATGATATCCGAGCCCGCCACAGCCATTATTGGTTCGGCATATGCCGTTACGGGAAATCCGAGCTCCACGGATAGCTCCTGGGCCACCGTTTCGGCCCTCGGCACATTGCGCGACCAGATACGGGCCTCACGAATCGGCCGAACTAGCGTGAGCGCTTGCAGCTGCAACCTGGCCTGGATTCCTGCACCCAAGACTGCCGCAACGGAGGCGTTCCTCCGCGCAAGATACTTTGCTGCGACAGCACCTGCAGCGGCGGTCCGCACGTTGGTCAAATAGCCGTTGTCCAGCAACAGCGCTTGCACCAAACCCGTTTTGCTGGAAAGTAGCACCATCATGCCGTTGGTGCTCGGCAGACCGAGCCTCGGATTATTGAAGAAGCCAGGGCTGATCTTAACAGCAAAGCCATCGAGCTCCGGAACATAGGCGGTTTTGACGTCAACCTCGCCTCCATGTTCTCTAATATCCAGCCGCAGGATTGGCGGCATCACCACCGCCTTCGTGGCGAACGAATGGAACGCACCCTCGACGCATTGAACTGCCACAAGATCGAGCGGCACGATTTGCCTAAGCTCGCGCTCGGTCAGAACCTTAATTCTCGGCATCAGCCATCTCCCCCGAGAGGATCAATCATCCCACTTACAACACGGCGATGCAGCTCCATATCGATGTTGCGGCCTGAAAGTACGAGAGCGATCGGACCTCGCAATCCAGCGACCTTGTTGGCGAGCAGCGCCCCGATACCGACGGCACCGGCGCCTTCCAGGATCTCGCGCTCCTTCTCGTAAGCATGACGAATGCCGGCCGCAATCTCACTCTCGCTCAGCAATACCAGATCGTCGAGCAACGTGCGACACATGTCGAACGTCAGCTTGTTGTCGAGGCCGATGCCGCCGCCCAATGAGTCGGAGAGGCTCTGAACTTCCTCCACCTGGACCGGCCGACCAGCGTCGAGGCTCGCCTTCATCGCCGCGCCGCGCTGCATACTAACCCCTATGACTTTCGCATGCGGCCGCAAGGCTTTGACGGCTGCTGCGATGCCGGCCGCAAGCCCGCCGCCGGAAACCGGCACGAGCACCGTGGCGACATCGGGCATCGCTTCGACGATCTCGAGACCAATTGTCCCCTGCCCAGCAACAATGTGTCGATGATCGAATGGAGGCAGCAAAACGAGCCGGCTTTCACGCACCAGACGCTCGACCTCCTCCTGCGCCTCGTCCTGCGACTCTCCAATGATCCGCACGTCCGCGCCGAGGCGGCGGATCTCGGAAACCTTGTTCTCTGGCACCAGCCGGGACATGCAGATCGTCGCGCTCGAACCAACGGCGCGGGCCGCATGAGACAGCGCCCGACCATGATTACCGGTAGAGACGCAGACGACCCCGCGTGCCCGCTCGGCGTCGGTAAGTTTGAGAATCGCATTGGTCGCACCGCGTATCTTGAAGCTGCCTGTCGTTTGATGATGCTCAAGCTTCAGACCGACCGGCACGCCGCAAATGTCTGATAGCGTCGGCGAAGGTACGAATGCTGTGGGAAGGATGTGGCCAACTATCCTGCTGCGCGCATCCTGAATAGCAAGGAGATCGATCATAGATAATCTTCCATCAAGTAAGTGAGCCGCTATGGCCCCAATGTTGAGCTCTGATTGCAATTGCTTTCGATCAGGACAGTCTGGCCTCTGTTAGTTGCCAGCAGCTTCATCTGAGCGGGGTGAAATCGCCGGTGAGCGAATCATTTTGGTTCCGGTCTCGGCTTGAAATGGCTTCACATGGGGCTCGATATTGGTGTTTTCGCTGGTCAACTCCATCGACCAGGCCGTCACCTTACCCGAGGTTCGCGCCATAACGCGGGCGGCGTTCGATGGAATTCAGGGCTCAGACGAGGGCTGGCAAGCTTTCCCGCATGGGGCGTGCCACTTACAAAACGACGGCTCAATTGTTTCCCTACACATTGCCGTTTCCATCCATCCCACAAATATTATTTCGTCCCTAAGATGAATTTCCTCATTGTGAGGCCCCAAGCGGCTGAAATCCTGCACTCTAGGGGAGAATGCGAAGCTTTGTGTCACCCACGAGCCTTCCGGCTCCAGTCGGTGCGGGACTTCGTGCATGCCGAGAAGCTCAGCTTCGAAAAAAGTGGCGGCTGGCGAACGCGATCGACCCGTGGTCGCGCGGCGGCGGGCCTAGTAGATAAAATATTTAGCAATGAAGCGCTTGCCGCGATAACGGCTCTGACAGTTCCTGCTTGATTGTGAAAACGCGGCTCTGGACAAGCCAAATTCGCGGCTGAGTTGAGCCGGCTCGCAACTCTAACCAACGCGTAGACGAATCGCAGAAGCCTTCATCGGGCAGTGGCCTCCCTTGGAATCGGGCCGACTCTATAGCGATTCCGTTCGCTCCATCCAGTTTGGATAAAAAACTCGCCAGCTACCCTGCCCGCTCAGCAACTCAGGCTATTCTGATCCTTGAGATCCTGGAGGGCGACCATCGCCCTGGCGTATGGATTCACGATCCAGAAGCGCGGAGATCTCGCTCGTCATCACATTATCCTCAGTATCGAAGCGATCGATCTGGCTTGGCAATGCATCGTTGCATGATCCTGATCTACGACGCCGGTCAAGCCGCTCAATCTGACAGTTTTGCGCATTCGGGTGGTTCGGTATTGGTGGGCACAGATCAACATGTCGCGGTATGCCAGATTTCCACAGCAGCATGCTCTCGCCATCCGACCCGCGGGCGGTCGAGGTAGTCAATGTCGACGACCGAGCCAGCCTTGTCCTGACCTGCGAGCATGCGGGTGCGATAATCCAAAAGCAACTCAAAAACCTGCGCCTGCCTGCGGCCGACCTCCGCAGGCACATCGCCTACGACATCGGCGCTGAGGACGTGGCGCGTCATCTTGCGGACCAGCTGAAGGCATCGCTCCTCCTGCAGCCCCATAGCCCGCTCGTTGTCGACTGCAACCGTCACTTTGGTGCGCCGGATTGCAATCAGCAGGTGAGCCCGTTCGTGCCGGGTGACCTGCGACTGTCTGAAGCTGATCGCCGGCGATACGCGGAGATCCATGAGCCATTCCATCGGGAGGTCTCGCACCTTCTGGATGGCCGCGCGGCCGTCGTGACGTCCACTACCCTGGTTGCGGTACCTAGCCTCCGCCACGGCTGGAGGGAGGAAGCGAGCGACCCTGGTAGCTCGGTATGCTGTCGAGGCGCAATCGGGGCTTTGCCGAGCATTTCCTCCGTGCCTTCCCGGAGCGCCCCGACGGCACAATCGGCGCACAATGAGCCGTACTTGATCGACGATATCAACGACTTCACAATCCCGGTGGACGGCGAAGCACGTGGTCTGCCACACCTGCTGCTTGAGATCAGCAACGATCTGATCGGTGACGCCGACGGTCAGCTCTTGTGGGCCGCCTTGATCACCGAGACATCGCACGACACCAAAGCGAAAGAACCCATCCATGGCTGACTTTCCGACCACGCGCGAGATAGCGCTTAAGCCGAATGAGTCGGCACTATTGTTTATCGATGTGCAGAACTTTTGCGTTCGACGCGATGGCGGCGAGTTCAAGGATGTGTCTGACGTCGATATTGCCGGCAAGTATGCCTATTATTTCGATCGCCTGAACTCGGTGGCGATCCCCAACATGCAGCGGCTGCAGGCGGCGTTCCGCGCGGCGGGCATTGAGGTGCTCTACACGACGATCGAAAGCCTTACCAAGGACGGGCGCGATCAGAGCCTCAGCTACAAGATCGTCGGCTATGACATTCCGAAAGGCTCGTGGGACGGAAAAGTGATCGACGAGATTGCGCCCGGTGACGATGAGATCGTCTTGGCGAAATCGTCTTGCAGCGTCTTTGTGTCGACGCATATCGATTACCTGCTGCGCAATCTCGGGATCAAGCAGCTCGTGCTCTGCGGGCTAGTGACCGACGAGTGCGTGGAATCCGCAGTCCGCGATGCCTGCGACCTGGGCTACCTCGTGACGCTCGTGCCAGATGCCTGCGCCACCTATACCCAGGAGCGTCACGACAATAGCGTGCGAATCATCAAGGGATATTGCCGGTTGCTCCACACGAACGCGCTGATCGAAGAGATTTCGGTCGCCTGCCTAGGCTGACCTAACGGCAGTGCCCGACTGATCATGCAGAGGCAGACGAACGAAAAGCTTCAGATCCGCGCTCGATCTCTCCTTCGGCTTGTTGAGTGTCGCCGGCGGCAGCGCATGGGGTCGTCTTGGCGTGAACAGCAGATGCCGCGCGCCCCGCAGGCTGATCCTCAATGACCGACGCCTGCGTTATCGGACCAAGCTGAACGATGAACTCGCGAGGCAGATTGCGAGATCAGCGCGTGCATCTCGCTTCTACTTGACCCGCCGCCGCACGATCAACGAGAGTTCAGGAAGTCGACCAGTAGATCATGGACGCGCGTCCTGATCGAACAGCGTGCCCGATGGGCCCAAATAGACAACCTTCTGAGGTCTGCGGTCCTCTAATCTACGGGAATGACTGCGACATGCACGTCGAACCTCTCATCTGACCTGTCGAGTTTACGACATGCTGTCGGGTCCACGACAGGTCTGCTGTGCAGATCGCCCTCGCAAGGTCAATATCTCGCAATTGGCACGAGCCTTGAATAGACAATCACTTGCTCAAGCAGTCGCAGGGATGACTTATGAAATTATGCCCGCCCACTTCACCGCGTGCAGCGTGCGTGATCGACATCATTATCCATCTCGGCGCGCACTTGCGCGCGATCCTGCGATCGCGATCGACCGAGAGCGGATAGCGATTGACAAGGATCATATCCCGCGAGCTGACGAACCGACCTTTGGGCGCGCGCCGACCAACTGAGCTGTCCTTTACGTAACAGGCGCTGACATCCGCCGGCGGAAGCGCCGGTCGAGCAAAGGAATTGATCGCACATGCGGACGGTAGCCACAAAACCCCACGCCAAGCAATTGGTGCAAGCGATGGCACGCCTCGTCTGCGACGCGCGCGCCGGTTGCCCGACAGTCGGCCGCGTATGGGGAATTTAGAGCAAGACTCCTCGCAGTAAGATCCCTCTTCCAAGTAGAGGACAAGGGGGTCTCTTCCTCGGTCGAGGCACACCGGGAATGTTTTTCGTGGAACAATTAGCCGAAAGAAAGGCGGCCTTTTCCAGGCACAGAGTTGATAGACAGACCAAGCGCCGTCATCTCGCCGTTGAGCTGAGCGAAACTGTAAAGCTGTCGTTGCCGATGGCGTTGACGCAGCTGGCACATATGGCGATGGTGACGACCGATCTCGCCTTTATTGGACGTATCGGCACTGAGGCGGTCGCCGCGGCTGCGCTAGCGGGCACGGTTTATTTCATCAGTCTCTATTTTGGCATGGGCATGCTGGCGGCGGTCGCACCGCTTGCGGCGCAGGCGTTTGGGGCGGATAACTTGGGCGTGCTGCGACGCTCGCTGCGCATGGGGCTGTGGGCGGCCCTGCTGTTATCTCTTCCGATCATGGCATTGGCGCTGCATGGCGAGCAAATGCTACTCGCCGCTGGGCAAGCGCCTGATGCAGCGCGGCGCGCACAGCAGTACCTGTTCGGACTGGCTTGGGGAGCCGCACCGGCAGTCTGCTTTCAGGCCATCCGCAGCTTCATGGGCGCGGTCAACCGGCCCGGGCCAGTCTTATGGATCGCGCTCGTGGCCATCCCCTTGAATGGCTTACTGGTGTATCTGCTGATCTCTGGGAAGCTTGGCTTTCCACCGCTGGAGCTCTTTGGTGCTGGTCTTGCGACTGCCTTGGTGAATTGGGCAACGTTTTTGGCCGGCTTGTGGTTCGTCACAATGCGCCGCCCGTTCCGGGCCTATTACCCGCTTGCCGATTTCTGGCAATTCGACTGGGCTTTGTTGCAGCAGCTTATCTTCCTCGGCACACCGAGCTCGATCGCCTTTCTCATGGAATCAGGGCTTTTTCCTGCTGCAGCGCTTCTGATTGGCGTGATTGACGCGAACGCGATTGCCGCCCACCAAATCGCGTTCCAGACCGCCGCAACCCTGTTCATGATCCCTTTCGGCATAGGCATGGCTGCAACCGTGCGGGTTGGTCATGCGCTCGGCCGCAATGACTACCCCGGCATCAGGCGAGCAGGTCTTGTCGCGATGTTCCTCGGCGTTATGATCGCTGCGATGCTGGCGCTAGCCGTGGTCGCCGCGCGTTTTAAGATCGCCGAATTGTTTCTGGGCAAATCGGCCGCCGATGCCGACCCAACGATTGAACTTGCTGCACATCTCCTTTTGGTCGCCGCAAGCTCCTTCATTCCGGCCGCATTGCACAGCATTGCCTCGGGCAGCTTGCGCGGACTAAACGACACACGGGTGCCGCTCGTGTTCGCCGCAATCGGCTATTGGTTGATCGCCGCTTCGCTTTGCTACGTGCTCGGCTTGAAAATTGGCCTCGGCGCCATTGGCGTCTGGATTGGTTTATCAATCGGGACGGCGGTTTACGCGGCACTCCTGGTCCTGCGTTTCCAGCTGTTGACGAACAGGCTTGCTGTTCAGAGCCAACATTTAGCATCGATCCACGGTCATCGCGGCCGCCATTCGTGATTTCAAAAGTCTCAAGTGCCAATCTTTCAGAAATGAAAGCTGTGGCCGCGCGGACCAGTCGAGCAGAACTGCGGTGAGATGCTCATTTTTCATTAAAAAAGCTGATGCGCCTTGAGTGCGTCTGACCGCAATCTGGGCAAAAAAGTCGGACCGATATTGATCTGCTTCAGAGCATACTCGGACCACACAAGTCAACGAAAGTGATGCGCCCCGCGCGAGGCTTGCTTCACAACCAGCCCCGGATGAGGCCCCGGCTTCCAACGGACCTTCAAGTAGCCGGCTGTTCAGTGTTGGTTTTTTGGTCGCTCGGGACTGGCCGAGCTCCCTTCCAATCCTCTTTGTCACCGCTACCGCGTTTCACGCCAGTTCGTTCCAACGCCCTTGGCAGCACCGCGGCAAGCCCCTTCGGAAAGAACACCAGGACAACAATCATGGCCACCGCAATCAGCATGAAGCGGCCTTCTGCGAAGTTGTCGATATTTGCCAGGCTTTCCGAGATGAAGGTTAGAACAATCGCCGCGACTATCGGACCGTAGATGGTGGACGTGCCGCCGACGAGCACCATGCTCAACACCAAAGATGATGTCGAGAAGTAAAAGATTTCCGGCGAAGCCACGCGCAGATAGATTACGTAGAAGCCGCCAGCGAGGCCGGCGAAGAAAGCGCTGGCGACGAGAGCCTTCAGTCGCTGCCCAGCGATCGGGATTCCGCGAGAAACGCCATACTGCTCGCTGTCGCGCAGGGCCTTGATCGATAGGCCGAAATTGGAGCGCACCAGCAGGCGCAGCGAGATGGTCGTTACGACCAGGAGGGCGAAGGCGACATAATAGTAGCCGAACTTGTAGTCGCGCAGAAAATTGTAATCCCGCAAGTGAAGCGTCGGCACGCTCACAAGCCCTAGTGTACCGCCCGTAATCTGCGACTGGCTGATTACGAGCTGGAGCATGAGTTGACTGAAGGCCACCGTGACAAGCACCACATAGACGCCCTGGAGACGAACGACGGGCAGGGCGACAATCGCGGCGACGAATGAGGCGGCAAATCCGCCGATCAGCATCGCGATCCATGGATCGATCCCGAGAAGCTTCGCCGTCAGGCCCGTCGCATAAACTCCAACGCCGAAAAACGCAATGTGGGCAAAATTGAAAATGCCGGCATAGCCCAGCGTGATGTCCCAACTTGCGGCGACGATTCCGTAGATGAACGACATGATGAACAGGTGTCGCAAATAGGTGTCCTGGACGAAGGTCGGAACAAAAGCCCCAGCGACGAGGAGGGCCGCGAGCAACCAGGTCTTGCCGTTGAGGAGCCACGCCATCAGCGCACCACCTTTCCAAGCAGCCCCTGCGGCCGGACCAGCAGGACCAAGATCAAGAGAAGGAAGATCATGGAGGGCGTCCAGTAAATGCCAATGACGAAGGTGAGCGCAGCCTCCACGATACCCATGAGGTATGCCGCCAGGACCGTTCCTCCGAGCGAGCCGAGCCCGCCGACGATCACGATGATGAGGGCCTTGATCAGGGGATCGGAACCGAATTCCGGGGTCATTAGGCGGACCGAGCCTAGGAGCACCCCCGTCAACCCGGCAAGGACGGCTGACAGGGCGAAAGTAATGATGAAAAGGCGCGAGACGTCGATGCCGATCAGCCGAGCGCCATCCGGGTTCTGCCCAACCGCCCTGATGCCGCGTCCTATCCTCGAGCGGCTGAGGAAGAGCCACAGCGCGCCGAGCAACAGCGGCGCCACGATGATGATCAGCGCTTCCTGGGCCGAGATCGTGGTAGAGAGGAGCTGCACGTTGCCGGCCACGACCGGTGTCAATTGCTTGATCCTAGCTCCCCACAAGAGCTGGATCCCTTTCTGCAGGAAAATCATCGCGGCAAGCGTCGTCATCACCGTGATCAGAAGTATATCGCGATGATCGTAGAACGGCCGAACCAGCACCCGTTCGAGCAAGATGCCGACGCCGATCATGGCCGCGACCGCGACCGCGATACCCGCGGCGGCCCCAAGATCGAGACCGGCCGCGTCGGATATCGTCCAGGCGACATAGGCACCGAGTGTCATCAGCACCCCGTGCGCGAAATTAAATATGCCGAGCGTGGTCCAGACCAATGACAGCCCGCTCGCCATCAGGGCGTAGCCGGACCCGAGCACGATCCCGCTGACGAGAACGGCGCTGATAATATCGATCGTCATGATTCGTTTTCCGACCCGAAATACATGTCCATGATCTGTCGATGGTCGACCTCGGCGCTGCGGTTGATCTCGCGGCCGATCTCGCCGTGGTCGACGAGATACATGCGATCCACCAGCGACAGGATGAAGGCGATATCCTGCTCGACGAGCAATAGCGGGGTACCGCGCCTCGATATCTCCGCGATCGCCTCGGCAAGCTCGTCCTTGAGTTTGGGCGACAGCCCAAGCGTCGGCTCGTCGAGCATCAACATCCGCGGCGCGCACATCAACCCCACGCCGATCGACAGCATTTGCCGCTCGCCGCCCGAAAGCGTCTTGCACTGTTGGTGACGGCGCTCGGCGAGCCGCGGAAAAAGGCCGAGCACGTAGTCGAGGTTGAGCTTCATGTCCTGCCGCGCGCGCGGGGTGAAGGCTGCGAGCTCGAGCGTCTCCATGATCTGCATGTCGGGGAAGAGGTGATTTCCCTGCGGTACGTGAATCAGGCCGCGCGCGACGATTCTATGCGACGCGAGCCTGTCAATCCGCTCGCCCAAGAAGTGCACGGTCCCGGCCAGAGGGCGGATCACGCGCGAGATCGCGTTGAGAAGCGTGGTTTTGCCGTGCCCGTTGGGCCCGAACAGCCCGACACGCTCCGTCGCGCCGACGTGGAGGCTCATGCCGTGCAACACGTCGGAAGCATCATAGCCGGCGCGCAGGTCGACGATTTCCAGCGCGTTCGTATCGTCGCCCAAAGCCGCATTGTCGCTCAAAGTCCCGCCTCCCGCTTGCCGAGATAGGCTGCGACGACCTCCGGGTTGCGCACCACTTCTTCCGGCTTGCCCGAAGCGATGACGGCGCCGTGGTTGAGCACCATCAGACGCTCGGAGACTTTCAGAAGCAGCGGCAGGACGTGTTCGATCAGAAGGACAGCTATGCCGCGTCCGCGCACATTGCCTATGAGATCGGCAAGCCCGGAGATCTCGGGCCTGGTCAGTCCGGCGGCGGGCTCATCGAGAAGAAGAACCTTGGGCCGGCCGGCGATTGCGGAGGCGATCATCAACTGTTTGCGTTCAAAGACCGAGAGGTCGGACGCAGCTTTCGCCCGTCGTTCAGGCGCCAATGACACATCGTCGAGCGCCTGCTCGGACGCATCTTTTGCCTCAGACGAGGTCATCTGAGCGCAATAGACCGCGCTAGCATAGACGTTCTCGCGCGCGGTCAGCGTGGCAAACTCCGCATCCTTCTGAAACGTGCGCAGGACGCCGGCGCGGCTGATCTGATGTGGCTTCAGGCGATGGATCGGCTTGCCGGAGAGGAGCACCTCCCCCTCGCTCGGCGGAAATGGAATGCCGGTGATGACGTTGAAGAGTGTACTCTTTCCACTGCCGTTCGGACCGGCGATGCCGAAGATCTCATCCTTTTGGAGCGAGAACGAAACCTTGTCGACGGCAACCAGTGCGCCGAAGCGCCGGGTCACTTCGCGGATCTCGAGCAGCGGCTCGCTACAGTTTTGTGCCAACATCGTATGTTCTTCGGGCTCGCGTGAAGGCTGTGGCCCGCGCCGGTGTCCAGCGCGGGACGGCACGGATTGGCGCTATTGCTTCATCCAGGGCGGCATGCGGAACTCGCCGTTGAGATACTGCTTCGGGGAGAAAAGGACGTGCTTGCCGTCCCAGATCTGATAGAACAGTACGGGAAGCGCCGCGTCGCCTTGGACCGCAAGGTGTGTCTTTGGATCGAAGGACAGCATGCCTTGCGCGACTTCTTTGCGCGTCTCGCCGATCGCTTTTCCGATAGCGAGCCGATTGGTCGGGTCACCAACTTTTTTGAGCGCATCGGCGTAAATCATCACCTCTTCGTAGACCGCCGGTGCAGTCGAACCCGGTTCGTAGCCGTACGCTTTCGTGAAGCTCTTGATAATCTCAGCTGTCCGGGGATTCGGGATCGGGCCCCCGATCAGATTATAGATAACACCGGTGCTCTTCTTTCCTGTCAGCTTGAGAAATTCCGGTATGGCAGGCGCGTATTGAATAAAGACGATACTGTCAGTCGGCTGTTCCAGAAACTGGGTAACGAACTTCGCTGCATTGCCCGTCTGAGGGTCGATATTCATGATCACAGCTGGATTGTCCTGGCGAACCTTGGCAAGGAACGTCCGCCAGTCATCGATGGCCCCCCACGGCACAAGATCGGCAGATGTGATTGTCCAGCCGGCCTCCTTGAAGCTCTTGATCAAGCCGTTCATGATCGTCTTCGAATAGGGGATGTCGGGCGCGATCAAAGCCACCTTCTTATTCGGCAGCTTCAGCTTGCCGTTCTTCTCCAGACCCTGCAGGACCGGGATCATGTCCGTTTCATAGGCGTCAAAGGAGGGGCTCAACGACCAGACCGTTGGGAACTTGTCTGGATGCGGCGCGATGATGTCGCGCGTCTGATTGGCGCTGCCGTAGAGCATGTACGGCATGTCCTGTTCGGCCATGATATTGATTTCGAAATTGCCGGCGCTCGCATATCCGGTGACTATGACATTCAAGTCACGATCGCCGGTCAGCCGTTCGATTGCGCTCGTCACCTTGTCTGCGCTCGAGTCCTGCGCGTCGCCGACTACCACCTGCAATTTATAGCCAGCTGCGCCGCCTTGCGCATTGATCGCGTCTACGGCAAGCTTGGCTCCGTCGACCATTTCCCTGGCGTCTGCCGCCGATCCACCGGTCAACGGCGCAAGCACGCCGATCTTGGCAATCTTGTCAGCCGCATGGGCAGGCGCGACCGCGACCAGACTGGCAACAGCGAGACTCGCCATAAAACTAGAAAGCTTCGTCGTCATATTCCCCTCTCCTCGCTTCATCTTCGCCCTACTTAACGCCGCACCATTCGATGACGGCGGCCGCCAAGGTCTTGGTCGTCTCCTCCACCGAAGCGATGTCGACGTACTCGTCGGCGCCGTGGAAACCATCGCCGGATGGACCACAAATCATCGAGGTCACGCCCGCGCCGGCGTAGTGCGCGGCATCGGCGGCGCCGATCATCCCCGTGATCTTCGGCGCGCCGCCGAGCTGCTTCCGCCGCTTCAAAAGCGACAGCGCGAGCGGATGATCCGGCGGAGTATCCATCGGCGGAAAATGCAGACCGCCAAGCTCCCATTGCACCTTGATGGGATTTTCCTGCAGCCAAAGGTCCTGCTGGCAGAAGGAGCGGACGAACGCCTCGAACTCGGCCCGGATATCCTCCTTCCTCTGATTGGGGAGGAACTTGTAGTCGAGATCGATGACTGCCAGATCAGGGATGATGGCTGGATTGCTCATGACGAGCGGCAAGCCGTCCGGTCCAAGGCCCGCGCCGCCGCGTATCGCGCCGACATTGATCGTGTTCATGCCGGGCGGCAGCAACGGATGCTGACGATGGCGGCATCGTGAGCTTTCGAACATCGAAAGAGCGTCCAGGAAGCGTACCGCGAGATCGATCGCGTTCACGGCTCGCCGCGGGCGATCGGGGCCATCGCGTTGCGGCCAGATCTCGTTGTAGCGCGTCGCCGAATGACCCGACTGGCCGGTGATGGTCACGCGTATCCACTCGAGACCACCTTCGCAAACCTGAATCTGGCCCGAACTCGCCTCCGTGATGATAGCGGCCCTCGCCAGATGGCCCCTCTTGACCGCGTCGATCGCGCCGAAGCCGCCGGCTTCCTCGTCGACGACGGAATGCATGGCGATGCGTCCCTGGAGCTCGATACCCGCGGCGCGAATCCCTCTGATGGCTCCGATGGCCGCGGCGACGCCGCTCTTCATGTCGACCGCGCCCCGGCCATAAAGCCTGCCGTCCCTGATCTCGCCGCCGAATGGAGCGACCGTCCAATCGCCGCCGACCGGCACCACGTCGACATGACCGCACAAGATCAGGCTGCGCTCTTCCGAACCCGAGATTTGACCGACGACGTTCGGCCTGTCCGGAAAAACGTCCCATCGGTCGATCGACATGCCGATCGAAGTCAACTCGGATTCGATCAGATCTTGAACGGCGGCTTCGTGGTTCTGGTCCGAATCATTGACGAACTTCGGATTGACAGACGGAATCCGCACCAGCTTCTGGGTCAGATCGGTCGCGTAGCTTCGCTCGCGGTCGAGCGCCTTCCACGCGGCTTGCACCGCGGCTTCAACTTTCTCCATTTCGACCCTCTCCTCAGGTCACGAGCACTTTCCGCATCACGTCGCTAACGCGACTGTCTCGTTCCGCCGATTTCCTCGATCAGCGCGTCCGTGCTTAGTTGGCGGCAATATCCCTTGATCGCGCGCAGTGTGCTGTCATGGTGCTCCTGGGTGTAGGTGGCGCAGGCATCTGGCACGAGCGTCACGAGGTAGCCCAGGTCGCAGGCATCGCGGACCGCGGATTCCACGCATTGATCGGTGACGAGCCCGCAGAGAACGAGCTGCCGGATTCCGAGATTGCGGAGCAGGTAATCGATATGGGTCGACACAAAGACGCTGGAAGACGATTTCGGCAGCACGATCTCGTCGTCGCCGGGCGCGATATCGTCGATTACCTTTCCGTCCCACGAGCCCTTTGGCACGTTGAAGCCGGTGATCTTGTAGTCGAGGCTTCGATCGCGACCGTCCTTGGTGAGGCTCTCGATCGTCGTGTAGAGCACCTCAATGCCCGCCGCGCGGAACGCTGCCTGCAGCCGCTGCATGTTGGGGATCGCCACCGAGTTCAGGCGATCGAAATAATAGGCATACTTGCCGGCGATATCGAAGTCAGGCACATCCTTGAACTCGCCGCCATCGCGCCGAACGCAAAAGTTCTGCACATCGATAAACAATAGTGCCGACTCGAGCGGCTTAAGCGGTATCTCGCGCGTGGTCGGAAAGTCAGCCATGGATGGGTTCTTTCGCTTTGGTGTCGAGCAACGTCTCGGCGATCAAGGCGGCCCAGAAGCGCTGACCTTCGGCGTCACCGATCAGATCGTTGCGGATCTCAAGCAGCAGGTGCGGCAGACCACGTGCTTCGCCGTGCACCGGAATTGTGAAGTCGCTGATATCGTCGATCAAATACGGCTCATTGTGCGCCGATCGTATCGTCGGATTGCGCTTCCGGAAGGAAGAGAGGAACCGCTCGGCAAAGCTCCGATTGCGGTTCGACAGCACACCGAGCTGCCAAGGCCGCTCGCCCCCTCCTGCGAGCCTTCGCGTGAAGCTGTGCACCGTGACCAGTATCGTGGGCGAACCGAGCTCCACGCGACGATCCAAAAGGCGCGAGACTTCCCGATGGAATGGCTCGTGGATCTCCGCGTATCGCTGACGGCGATCACCTTCAGACAATCGCAGGTTACCCGGCACGATCGTGCCGTCGCTCACCTCCGGAATGCAGTCCGGCGCCTCGAAGGGACGATTGCAATCGACGACCAGGCGGCTGTAGGGCTGCAGGACGAGCGGCGCGTCGAGCAGGCCAGCAAGACGACGCGCCACGCTCTCGGCGCCGATATCATGGGCGATGTGCCTGAGTAATTCGGCCGCCGGCAGCCCGAGGCCCTCAAGCCGCTTTGGAATAAGGGCTCCGGCGTGCTCGCAGACCAAGACGGCGTCCGCGCGCCCGTCGGCATTGACCACTTCGACCGGCTCCGGGTCGGATGGCGAGATCACAGTCATGAAGTTTCTGCAATGCGACAAAGCATCATTCCGGGCTGTTGCATGGCACTCATGGCCAATCTGCATACCGAGAGCGAACGAAATTATTGGATCAATGTCAAACAATATTTTCTCTTTGACATATTTTTTTCATAGCCCTATTTCCCTGACTGGGCTTTTTATGGCCGACGTTGCCCAAAACAGGCTGGGTTCGATGACCACCGTGCGAGAAACGATAAGGCGGGAAAGCGCTAATCTGACCGGGAGCGAACGCAAGATCGGCGATGCGGTCCTGGCGGATTATCCCTTCGGTGCCCTTCAAACTATTCAGGAACTGGCCGAGCGCACAGGTGTCAGTGCGCCATCGATCACGCGCTTCGTCGGCAAATTGGGCTTCGCCGGCTATCAGGAGTTTCAGCGCCAACTGATAACGGAAGTGCGGGAAAGTCGAAGGTCTCCAGTGCAGCTGAAGGCGACCGAAAAGCTCGGTACCGCCGGTTCCTTCTTGACCGACTACGCGCGCCGCGCCGCGGAACGCATCCACGAAATGAGCGCAAGCGTACCTCAAGAACAATTCGACCGCGTCCTGGCGCTCCTCGCGGACCCCGCTCGGGCGGTTTTCCTGGTGGGAGGACGCATCAGCGACAACGTCGCAGGTTTCCTGTCGGTGCACCTCAAGCAGATCAGACCGAAGGTCCATCATCTTCCGCCCAATCCGGAGCACTGGCCGGACTTGCTGTTATCGATTCGCAAGCAGGACGTCTTGGTGCTGTTCGACTTTCGCCGTTATCAGCGGGATCTGGATTGCCTCGCCGAGATCGTCGCGAAGCAATGCCGACCGTCGATCGTGCTGATCACCGACAAGTGGATGTCGCCGATCGCGCGTCACAGCGATCACGTGGTTGCCCTGCCGATCGAAATCGAAACGGCATGGGACACGCTCGTCTGCGCGATCGCCTTCGCCGAAGCGCTGATCGTCAAGGTCTCGGAAATGAACTGGCCCACGACGAAAGATCGGCTCGAGGCTTGGGACAGGCTTCGCTTGTCACCCCCTGGCCAGTCCTTGGAGGAAAGCGATGATCGCTGAGGAAATGGTGATTGCCTGCTGCACCGATCTTGCAGGCAAGCTTCGAGGCAAGGCGTTCCCGGCTTCGCAGTTCGAGGCGCGCAAAAAACGAGGCATCGGCTGGACGCCGACCAACGTCCAGATCACCTGTTTCGACACCATCGCCGAAAGTCCGTTCGGCTCACTCGGCGATCTCGTCCTCATTCCCGACGAAGCCGCGCGCGTGCGAGTACAACTCGATCCGGACATGCCGACGGAACATTTCGCGCTGGGGGACATTCGCCATACCGATGGCCGACCCTGGGAGTTCTGTACCCGTTCGCTTCTCAAATGCGCGCTTGATCGTCTCGAGCGCGTTTCCGGCCTCACGTTGTTCGGCGCTTTCGAGCACGAGTTTCAGTTTCGGAATGCCGCCAAACTGATCGGACAGGCATACACCGCCGACGGTTTTCGCGTCGAGCGGCGTCTCGCCGAGACGCTCGTGGCCGCGATGCGAGCGGCAGGCTTGAATCCCGACACGTTCATGAGGGAGTTCGGAGCCGGGCAATATGAAGTCACGATGGGTCCGTCTCGCGGCATCGCCATCGCGGATCAATCGACGATCGTACGCGAGTTGGTGCGTTTGGTCGCGAGCGCTTCCGGCAAGGACGTCACGTTCACCCCGATTCGCGACCCCGCCGGCGTCGGCAATGGCGTGCACATCCACCTCAGCTTCCTGAACGGGGAGGAGCCGGCCACGTGGGATCCGAAAGGCAAACATGAACTTTCCAAGACCGCAGGTCAGTTCATTGCCGGTATTCTGAAATACCTGGATGCGATCGTCGCGATCACGGCGCCGAGCGTCGTTTCGTACCTGCGGTTGACGCCGCATCGCTGGAGCGCGGCCTTCAACAATCTGGGCTTCCGCGATCGCGAAGCGTCAGTACGTATCTGTCCCGTTTCCGATTTGAGCGATATTTCCAAGGCGGCTCAATTCAACTTCGAGTTCCGCGCCGCCGATGCGACCGCCAGTCCGCATCTGCAACTCGCCGCGATCATCCACGCCGGGATGCAAGGCATCGAGGAAGAACTGCCGACGCCGGACGCGACAGCCGAGGATCTCTCGCTTCTCGACCCCTCCGCGTTGGCGGCGCGCGGCCATGTTCGCCTGCCACAGTCGTTGCCTGAGGCCCTCGACCGTTTGTCGGCGAACCGGACAGTCAGTGGATGGTTTCCCGCAGGCTTTGTCGACACCTACGCGAAGCATAAGAACGGAGAGATGGCATTCCTCGAGGGAAAAACCCAACAGGAGATCTGCAGCTTGTATGAACAGGTATACTAAGGGCACCAACACCCGAGCGAATCCGCTCGACTCTGACGAGCGTCACACGCGCGCGTCTCGCGAATAAAGGCCGCTCATGATCCAGTGAGTTCTTTCGGTCAGTGCCGGTCGATGCCGTTTCTTCAGCCATGATCCGGATCAGGTCCGCAAATTCGGGTGATTTGCGGAGAAAATCAGCCGACATGCGGTTTACTCGCTCTCAGCACACGCTCGAAGAATTTCTCGTTCGTTTCCGTACTCGCGAAGCGCGTGACCCAAACGCCGTCGCTCGGTTGACGCTGCGAGTTGTGCCACGTATTCCAGCAGCTCATCCACAAGCTGATCGACGCTATCGATTGAGACGTGACTGATCCTGGGCGACGATCTTGTCTTGTTTGCTGGTGATTGGTGAATGCTGCCTTTTTCGCGTTTGGTGATCAGGTGCATCTTGCAGCGCTTGGCGATCAGCGGCATGCGGAACGAGCATCCATCCCCTTGTCTTGCTCCGCTCTGCTTCAATGGCTCCCTCCGGCGGCCAGGCAAAGAGCTGATTGGCTCGCCGATCTCGTCCCTCGCGGCCGGTTGACGCCCCCCTTGCTGATCGGAACCAACAATTTGGCATGGAACGAATCCCGCCATCGCGCATTAAGTCATTGATAATAAATGTCTATTTTATCAATCGCATCTGACGGCCGCGGAGAAAACATTGACAATTTGCTTCAGAAGGGGTATCCAGCCCCCATCAAGTTGAGGACGGATCGACTCAGGCATGTAATGTGCCAAGGGCCTCAACCCATCAAGTAGCACTTGAGCACCATCGCTTGAGGACGCGCTTGGTCACTTGCTTATGGCTGTGGGCCGAAAGGCTTGGCAAGTCGAGACTACATTTCTCAAAAGGGCGGCTTCGGCCGCTCTTTTTCTTTTCACAGTTCCTCCAGAGCGCGACCGAAAAGAGAGCGGCGACCAGTAACGGGTCTGACCTTACGGGGATAAGCGCTCTCAACAAAAAGGTCAGCCTCTGTGGGTTTTCGCGCAGAGCCAGCTATCAGCTTCAGTCGGAAGAAAATCCAGAACTTCTCATCCTCGACGAGCGGAGAAGGCATGGTCAGTCTATAGATGGTCCAATTGCGCTCAGGGGTAAGCGCTATCTGTTGGGTAGGCTTCGCACAAAGCTCGCACAGGATCGCCGGCAATTCACGGGAGTGAATGTACCTGACCGGACAAAAAATACGGCACTGCCCGTTCCTATCCTTGAAAACATATGAGCCTTCGGACGCGGAGCCATCGTGCTCAAGCGAATAGCAGTGATCACTGTAACGGATTTTGACCGTGCAAGAAAACGCCCCCTCCGCGCCAGTCCAAGAGCAGGTCTCGATATGTTGATCCAAATGACCGAGGTCGAAGTCTCGACCGCAATGCTTGACAAGGAAGGCCACTACCGCTCCGAAAACCGACTTCTAAACGATAATGGATGGAAACACTACAGTTTCGATCATCTTACTCATTCAGGCCCAGCTTGATCAGCATGCACCGAGACATCCGGTCCATATGCTTCTCGCAATGAAGCCAATCGTCGCCTTTCCATTCCTCGTGCGTTGTCGAAGGGTGCTTCCGAGGGATCTCATAGCAAGTGAACGCCAGGCAGCTCTCTCGATTCGATTCTCGCTCATGGCTCGCGCGGCAAGCCGCATTTGTCGAGTCGTCGTAATCGCCAAGAACGATCCGGTCTTCCGACAGGGCAAGAAGGGCGACGAGGCGCTCCGACGGCGGGGCCACTTGGGGCGTCAGCCACGAGTTGAAATATGAAAGGCCTCCGGCGGGCATGCCGGAGGCCTTCTTGGAGGTCGACTTCGATCGATAGAACCGTTCCGTTTTCTCCTTCTGCTGGTTTTACACGGTCACCAGTTGCGCTGAGCTCGGAGCAGAAGCGTGAGGCTGTTCTGATCCTTGAGCTCATACGCCGCGCCCGGCTTGGCGATACCTGACTGCGCTGGCAGCGTCACCGTGCTTCCGCTCGCGTACTTCTGGTTCAGCATCGTGTAGGCGAGGTCTGCCGAGAACGTCAGATTCTTGACCGGAGTCCAGCCGGTCGTCAAACCGACCACCGAGTAGTCGAAGTTCGGGTTACAGCCGCCAGTGCCGCTGGACAGCGCAAGAGTCGTGACGAACGCGCCGCAGATGTAGCCCTTGGCCGCGTCGTTATATCGTACGGCCGCCCACGCCCCGTAGATGCTGGTCGCCCAACGCGGGTCCCAGTTGTGGGTGTAGCCGCCGCGGAAGCCGTACGTCTTGGTCAACTCTTGGCCCGAGCCCGCCACGAACACGGAGTCGGAAAGACCAGCTAGTCCGACGCTCTGATAAACGCCCGCAAGGCCCGACCCGCCGTACATCGCGTAACTGGTCGACATATAATCTTGGAAGTTGTAGCGGCTCGCGCCATTCGTATACACGCCGGTCAAGTTGATCGTGTCGCCAGGACCGGTCGGGACGTTCTTGATCGACAACGCCAGTTGGCCAGCCCAGCCCCACTTGTCGGCCGGATGGCCCGTCGTTTCATCCGCGCCGTAGTAGGCGGCGTGATTGTCGTGCGCGGCGGCCGCCGCCTGGAAGAGGCCCCAGTTCTGATCGACGCGGAGCATGGCGATGAAATCGGGAGACACCGTGCCGGCGATGTCGTTCCCTCCGTAGGATCCGCTCGCGAGAGCTCCCGCGGTCGCGGCACTCACGTTCCAGATGTTCGTCGTGTCATGCTGGACCTGATCCTGGGCCGAGAAGGAGACGCTGACGCCTTGACCCAAGTCCGCGGTATAGCTGAACTGGTTGACCGGATCCCAACCGCCACCTCCCGGCAGACCGTCGAAATTGTTGGCCGGATAGTTTGCCCAGGGAGCGGAGAACTGCGACTGCGCTTTACCCAGCGTAAAGCCGGCGAACTGAACGAACGCGTAATAGACGCCGAGCGTACCACCGGCGACGGTCGCTCCACTATACGCTGACGAGCCATTCGTGGCAGTGGTACCGGCACCGGCATAGCCACCCGAATTCCAAGTGAATACGCCATCGAAGAACGTGCGGACCGTGCCGTATTCCGTCTGCGTTCGCGTGTCGATGGTCAGATCTTCACGCGAGCCGGTGCTGTAGTAGTTGCGCAGACGATTTTGCGCACCGGCCACCCCGCTATTGGCCGCGTCGTAGAGACCGTTCGTGGCCAACCCCGTCTGGACACGCAGATAACCGCCGAGCTTGATGCAGGTGTCGGTGCCGGGAATGTAGTAAAAGCCCGCTCCATAGAGGGAGCAGACCTTCACGTACTCGACCGCTTTGGCCTTGATGGGAAGATCGGCGGCCTGCGCCGAGGCGCCAGCGAACAGCGCCGTGCAACAAAGGACAAGACTCTTCGTCAGTTTCATCGATGAACCTCCAAGTTGAAAACGGCTCCGTCCTCCAGATCCGCCGCCGCCACTTGCGCAGGCGAGCGACGTTGCTTGACGGAACGACTTCGAGGCCCCCCTCGATGTCTGACGAAAACGCTACTTGGGTACCTAAGTCGGCATTTACCGATCTCGGCCTTCTCAAATTCCAAATTCTGCGTTCGAGTGGGAGGTTTCGCAGCTTTCCTGCGATTTGCGGTCAAACCCGTTCTAGCCGATCGACTCGACCGGGCGTCACTGCGCACGACTTTTCCGATTCAAAGAGCGATCGCGCTTGGGGATGCCGCCCCAGCAGCGCAGATAGCCCCCCGGCGAGGCGGGAGGCGCTCATGCGCGCGACGTCACAAGACGGGCTCTGCGCGCCGGAAGTTCGAAAGCGTCGCCAACGCTGCATCTGGCGCCTGGCGCGCAGGCGTCTTCAGGGCGTGTCGAATCCTTCAGGGACCACTTCCGGGGCTCGCGAAGATTCCCGCGGGTCTAACTAGACTTCAATCGAAGGCCGATTCTCTCGACAGCTCGTCGATAACTTGCTTGGTCGCCCCGTATGCCAGTTCGACGATCTCGTCGATTTCTGCTTCGCAGACGACAAGAGGCGGAGCGAAGCCCAGGATGTCGCCATGCGGCATCGCGCGAGCGATAAGTCCTCGATCGCGCGCCGCTTTCGAGACGCGGGCACCGACCTTGCGCTGCGGATCGAAGCGGCGTTTCGTCTGGCGATCTGCCACGAACTCGATCGCGCCGAGCAAGCCCACGCCTCGCACTTCCCCGACGATCTCGAGCTGGGCGAATCGCTCCT
The DNA here is from genome assembly GCF_054055655.1 of Bradyrhizobium sp. USDA 4461. Taxonomy (NCBI): domain Bacteria; kingdom Pseudomonadati; phylum Pseudomonadota; class Alphaproteobacteria; order Hyphomicrobiales; family Nitrobacteraceae; genus Bradyrhizobium; species Bradyrhizobium sp. USDA 4461. Next base: position 3,980,376 of record NZ_JBSRXM010000001.1, on the reverse strand, counting down.
TGAGCCTCTTCTGTAGATACGCGCCCGCGATTCTGGCGCGATCGCTCAGTCGCTCCCTTTCGACGATATCAAGAACCGCGTTGGCGGCCGCGGCCGCGATGGGATGTCCGGAATACGTATACCCATGCGAGAATGCTCCGACGCGCTCCGCGGCTTGCTCCATGACCGCGTAAACTCTCTCGCCAACGATGGCAGCCGAGAGCGGCACGTAGCCGGAAGTGAGGCCCTTGGCGACGGTCACCAGGTCGGGCTCGATTTCGTAGAGCGTGCTGCCGAAGTCCGCGCCGGTTCGCCCGAATCCACAAATTACCTCGTCGGCTATCAGAAGCACGTCGTAACGTCGAAGCACCGCTTGAATTTCACGCCAGTAGCCGGCTGGCGGTGGTGTGATGCCGCCAGTCCCCAACACCGGCTCGGCGATGAACGCGCCGACGGTTTCGGGCCCCTCGCGCTGGATCAGTTCTTCGAGTTCGGCCGCACGCCGGCAAGAAAAGGCCTCTTCCGTCTCACCTGGCTCGGCACCCCAATAGTGATGCGGTGCGCCCGTGTGCAATATGCCCGGGAAAGGAAGGTCCATGTGATCATGGTAGAACGACATCCCGGTCATCGATCCGGAAACGACCGAACAGCCATGGTAGCCCCGCTCACGTGAGATGATTTTCTTCTTCTTCGGCTTGCCCCGCAGGTTGTTATAGTACCAAACGAGCTTGGCTTGGGTCTCGTTGGCGTCCGATCCGGACAACCCGAAGAACACCTTGCTTGGCTTCCCTGGCGCCATTCGCACGAGACGGTTAGATAAGATCGCCAGCTCTTCGGTCGTGTGGGCTGCATAGGTGTGGTAGTATGCCAACTTGTGCGCTTGTCGCGAGATGGCCTCGGCCACCTCGGTCCGGCCATACCCGATGTTCACGCAGTAGAGGCCCGCGAAGGCATCGATGTAACTGCGCCCTTCGGCGTCTTGGATACGAATGCCTTGACCGCCAGTGACGATCGTCGGATCACCGGCCTTGCCCTTGGCGAATTCCTCGAGCTGAGTGAACGGATGTAGGACGCTCGCGCGGTCTTGTTCGGCGATGGCTTTGATGTCGATCATTCCAGTTCTCCTAAGCTACCAAATCGCCGAAGCAGACGTATTTCAGTTCCATGTACTCCGCTAATCCGTGTCGCGAGCCCTCCCGACCCAGACCAGACTGCTTCCACCCGCCGAATGGAATTGGCGGCCCCGTGAACGAAGCGGTGTTGATACCAAGCATACCGCACTCGATTCGCTCGGAAAGGCGGAGCGCTCGACGCAGATCGTCCGTGTAGACGTACCCGGCCAGTCCCATTTCGCTGGCATTGGCGCGGGCAACGACTTCTTCCTCGGTTCCGAAGCGAAGCACGGCAGCTACTGGTCCAAACGTCTCCTCCCGCGCGATGAGCATGTCTTCAGCGACATCGCTCAGCAGCGTCGGCGGGACGAAGTTCGGACCCAGACCGGCAACTTCGTGAGCGCAAAGTATGCGCGCTCCCTTTGTCACTGCGTCATCGATCTGGGCCCTGCACTTGTCGGCGACCGACAATCTCGTCATAGGGCCGATGTCTGTTGCAGGGTCCAGGCCATGCCCCACCTTCAGCCGAGCCATTGCCGCAGCAAATGCCTGAACGAAGGCGGTGTAGATCCCTTCCTGGACATAGATGCGGTTGGCGGCCAGGCAATCCTGCCCCGACGTCGCAAACTTTGCCGCCATCGCGCCCTTGACCGCCTTCTCAAGATCAACGTCATCGAAAACAATGAAAGGGGCATGACCGCCCAGCTCCAGTGATACTTTCTTGACCGTTTCAGCCGATCCCTCAAGAAGCAAACGACCGACCTCGGTAGAACCGGTGAATGAAAGGGCGCGTATCCTTGTATCGCGCAGCAGCGGTGTCGAAAGTTCGACCGGATGACCAGCCACGACCTGAAACACGCCACGCGGGACCCCGGCCTCTTCGGCCAGTCTGGCCACGGCAAGGGCGGAAAGCGGCGTCTCGGGCGCGGGCTTCACGATGATCGGACAACCGGCAGCAAGGGCCGCCCCCGCCTTTCGGGTAATCATCGCGACAGGAAAATTCCACGGCGTAATCGCGGCCGCCACGCCAATCGGCTGCATTCGAACCTGAAGCAGGCTCCCGCACCTGTGGCTGGGGATTGTCTCTCCATATGCGCGCTCACCCTCTGCAGCGAACCAGTCGAGAAACCCGGCACCGTAGGCAATTTCCTGGCGGGCCTCTTCGAGTGGCTTGCCCTGCTCGCTCGTCACCAGCACGGCGAGTTCTTCCGAATGGTCGAGCAGCAGGGATGCCCAGGACCGGAGGATCTTGCCCCGTCCTGCCGGCAACAGATCTCGCCACGCAGCGAACGATCGATCCGCGGCCGCGATCGCAGCCCTCATATCAGCAGCAGAGCAGCGAGCCACGTGCGCGATCGCTTCCCCCGTCGCCGGATCTGCCACGACATCTGTTTGATCGCTCGCGGTCCAGCGTCCATCGATCAGCGAGGTTCCTGCGACGAAGTCGCGGCGACGCAGGTTCTGCAGGTGGCTGGCAGCAAAGCCAACCGAGCGGGGGCTCCTGTGCCGGATAGTTTCAAAGTCCATTCCCAAGGTCCGAAGCGGTCATTTTGTTGAATTTCTCAGTGCATTCAGGATATTGGTGTCGCACAGGACATTTGCGTCGCATTTCCTGCCGCTCGGATGATTTCCTGCATCGCGCAGGCATTTTGCGGCGAAATTCACCTGAAGGCTGGAGACGACCATGCAGTACGATAGGATAGACGCCCGGATTCTCGAGATCGTGCAAAAGAACAATCGTTTGACATCCGAGGTGATCGGCGAAATGGCAGGGCTTTCCGCCACCGCATGTCAGCGACGGTTGAAGAGACTCCGTTCAGAAGGCATCATCGAGGCCGACGTCTCGATCGTTTCGGCCAAGGCGGTCGGACGACCTATTCAAATGCTCGTGCTGGTAAACCTGGAGAGGGAGCGCTCAGATATAATTGACAGGTTCAAGAAGGCGATTAAGTCGTCCGTCGACGTAGTCAATGGATTCTACGTCACGGGCGACGCAGACTTTGTCTTGTACGTTACCGCGCGCACCATGGAAGATTATGAGCAGTTCACACGGCGGTTCTTCTATGAAAATCCCGACATTAAAGGCTTCAAGACGATGGTCATTATGGACCGCGTAAAGGCCGGCTTTGCTGTTCCGATTGAAACTCCATCGGATTGATGCGGCGTTTCAGGCCCTCTCGCCGCGGCAGAAAACGGCTCCTCGGGGCAACAACCGCGACTCATCGACGAACTCATGAAGCCAACCGTCAGACCGATCTACAGGCGATGATTAGTGGATGATCTCCCGATCAGCCCCCAAGGGCGAGCGGTCCCACGTTTTCGTGGGCTCCTGACGGCACCTCTCATATGTCGCGCGTCGTCTTGTTCTCTTGACGCGCAGGGAACGTTTTCAACACCTTAAATCGGGGCTCAGCCCCAGCGCAGCGATCTGTCCGTCCGACTTGCCTGCCTTCAGTTAGGATGCCACGGCGCCTCCACGCAACGACGCAATATACGTGCGCCGGCGACCAAGACAGCGGTCGCCGGCCTCGCGGCATCTATTCCGAAACCAATGAATGCAGATCTATGTGCGCCAGGATTTTCTTGAATACGATCGCGGCGGACGCACTCGCAATAGCCTGCAGCTCCGGCTTGTCTTGGCCATCACCAAAATCGGCGACGCCCTTGGCAGCGAGACACAACGGCTTACTTCCGATTACGAAGTCAGGCGCTGTGTAAAGTCCAAACACCTCCATGTCGAGCCCCATGGCGGTCGGGTGCAGTTCAATGATCTCCGCCACTTTTTCTTCGCTTGCCACAAAACTTGAACCCGTCACAACTGCACCAAATCGCACTTGAGGATCCTGATCCAGCAAAGGGGAGTATTTTTGAACGATATCCTGGAACCTCCTCTTCTTGCGCAACTGACTCAGCGCCCGCTCCATCCCTTCGCGCCCCTGCTCGATTGCGAGTTCAACAGGACGGCGAAGGCGATCACTAACGTTCCTCGTCTTGGCACGGCTCCTAAATTCACTCGATTCATCGCTGTCAAGGAATTTTCCTTCCTCCCAGCAAGTGACTTCTCGAACAACAACTACATTTCCCAGTTTTTGCGGATAAGCCGAGGCTGCACTGTTGAACCCACAACACATGCCAAGCATTGCGACGAGACGCGGGCGAAACAGAGAGATCGCCTGCGCAGTGGCAGCGCTCGTTGGCCCTATGCCCATCTCACCGACACAGGCGACGCAACCTGACAACGTGCGACCCGAACCAAGGTCGATTTCTCCAAAGGCTGTCTCGACGTTCCAATTCGGCATCGAAATGCCTTTAGACGCGCTGTTACCGAATAGCACCTCCTTCACCGGCAAAAACTCGCTCTGATGCCGCGCAACCAGCGCGAACACGTCAAGATCATAATTGTATGCCTGAAAATTGTGAGCCGACCTCTTCGAATTCACGAGATACGTTACTCTGTTTGAGAGACGATCCGCCCATGTATCGTCCGTCCAGGAAAACAGCTCCAAAGCGAACAGGTTAGCGTCATAAAACGTTCTTTCATCGCTTGCCACTTCCGCAAACTCGGTGAGACCAACCACGATGGTGGGTAAGACCAATCGGCCGGAGTTTAGCTGACCGATCAACGCACGCGAGAACGCTTTTGATGGAGCCTGCCCAGCACCCGGGATGAGCAAGTCCAGAATCACAAAGTCAAAGAATTGCTCGGTAAGCAGAACCATCGCGGTCTCGTAATCGGCCGCTTTGCAAAATTGGGGGCCATACTCCCTAAGTCGGCTCCCCAGTAACGTTGCAATTCTGCTCGCCTTCTCGGGGTTATCTTCTACGATCAATACGCTTAGCAGTGGCGCCCCAGACACCTTCAATCGCGTCACTTAATGTCCCTTTCCATCCATCATCTTTGAGATCAATCCACACGAGGGCCCGATAGACCATCGGAAATGCTTGGCGGAGAACTAAATGGAGATCATCCAGAGACCCAATCTCTCCGAATTCTTTGCTCACAAATTTGGTATGCGCAGTTGCAACGATCACGGGGACCGCCAAGCCGCTCCTTTGAATGTACTGAAGGACCTCAACGCCGGCCAACGCCTCCTTCGAAATCTCCCTGCCCGCGCCGTGCGATGCCTGGAACGTCATATCAAGTACGATAAGATCCCACTCCCTGAGTTGAAGGGTGGTATATGCATGAGCAATTGAACTGGCCGTTGATACTTTAACTCCAAAGCGCTCGGAAAGTAATAACTTCAAGGCTCCGAGCTTGGTTGGATTATCCTCGACTACAAGAACGTACTTCATTTCACGACTAGTGATTGCGACGTGGACACGATGACTTCAACCATGAACCGGGCTCTCCGACTCGAAAGGGGAGGTACGTTAATCCTAACATTCGACTTGAATGCCCTTCCCCCCACCACCTTGATCCTTTGAAAGCCGGACGACTTGTCAAGCTTTTGTCGTTTAGCGGGTCGGACGCTCGCTAGCTTCGAAATTCCGGAGTATCCATCAATGGCTGCCTTCATCTGCGCAGCGGTCATCGAATTGCTTGCCCTAAGCGTAAAGCCATCATCCGTGGCCAGAAGCTCGATCTCCAATATCGTCTGGAGCCCGTACCCACTGTGCTTGAAGGCGTTGGACACGAGATTATGAAGCGCTTCCTGAAAGAACGGCAAGAACCGTCCATCAATCGATAACGGGCCGCCTTCAGGCGACTTCTGCTTCGAGGTTCGATGATCAGTCGATCGGCACGAAACTTTCAATCGCTCGGAGTGAGACGCCTGAGTCGACAAGAGTTCGACGCTCACTATTTCGTCAATTGTGAACTCTTTAACGTGACCGCGATCCACCGCGATATTTATCCACCGCGAACTCTCGTGGAGAGCCTCACCGAGATTAGTTTCGATCGAATCCAACAACTGCTGCGACTCGGACGTGCGGCACATCTCTCGCATTTGACGAATGCAACTTGCTATGTTCGGCCAGGCAAGATCGTTCAACGCCGCCGACGCCATCAAAATAAACTTTTCAGTCTGTCGTTTGAATGCTGGCATAAACATCACTAGCGATGCGACAGGACGTCGCCGGCCAACAATGCTCGCCTTCAACACCCTTGTCGCTTCACTCGTGGTATCCTTGACGATCTCTGAGGTCGGAGTGATCTTCAGGTATTCATCCATGAATTCATTGATCTCTTTCGCGACATCATTGCGCAGGGTCACGATGGCGTCCCCGGCCTCGCCATAGTGATCGACTATTGCCTCGTCGGACCAATCGCGCACAACCTTGCCGTCCCATTCCAAAGGAGGAATGGCGTCCTGGAAGGCCCGCATGAAACGAGGAAGAAGAATGCCATGACGAAGGTTGTTGCTAATCGCCTGATCTACGCTGGCTAACGATTCAATTAGGACAAATCGCGTCAAAAGGCTCGCCACATACTGCATGATAGCTTCGAGCGTAGCCTGTGGAACAGTCACCTTGGCGCCGGCCAGATCCTGAAGGGAAAGAAAATCGAACTCCTCGCGAAACCGCGCCGCGGCCTCAGCTTGCAAGCTCTCCCATTCGACCTGAACTCTTCCGTCCAGAAGAATGTTGCGAAACAGGAGCACTCTCAGCTGATTGATCGCATCATCTCTGATGTGCTCGAACGTCTCCAGATCGATTGCACCGACCACGTAGGCTGCTCGTACAGCGTCCATCCTTAGCGCACAGACCTTCGTATCGATCTGAGATGTGAGCGGCCCCGTAAATGACGGGGAGGTCGCCAGCATGTTCGCAAGTCTCTCGATTACGCTCTTCTGTAGCAGCTCCAGAATTACCCTGTCACGGGCCTTGCTTGGCAACTTTCTAAACTTTGCAACGACGTTATAGATAGTCGGCGTTCGCCGAGTTGGTCCTTTGATTAGGACATGCAAGTCGCTGATGAACGCGCCCCGGCCCATCGAGAAAGCAACCATCCGAAACCGCTCTCGAACCTGAGGCTCTCCCATCAGGAGCATCAGGAACGCTGTGTGGTCGTCCGGCGGAAGCCACGTAGAATTTAGGACACTGCGGATCCGTACCCAGTCCAAATAACCTATCGTGACCGGGTCGTGCTGATACATGCTTACAATCGAATACTTCAGATCCCCGCCGCTCCTGCGACGAACCGCTCGATCAACAGACAGGGCGATCGCAACGCATCGGCCAATAAAGTCCCTCGGACGGAATGTGGTATGGTCTAAAGGCTTATCCTCGATCACCGCCTGCTCGACGCTTCGTACGAGACGCGGATGAAGATGTCTCCGGATCCCGGGCCAGTTCAGTTTCACGAATTCGCGGTCACTTGAAAAGTTCGACGCGGCCCGGAGCACTATCAGTTGGCTGGCAAAGGGGCCGACGTTCCAGACCTTGAAAACACGAGACATGCACTCCAACTGCGAAAGCGTCAACTGTTGCGAGGGATCGATCAAAGCTTGCAGAAAGGAAAAGATATCAGCTCCCAAAATTGGCCACCAAGCACGTTTGGCTTGGCTGAGGCAGCGACGAAAGTCCACTAAAGAATCCACTGTGAGGGGAAAGCCCAGCTGTTGTAGAAACGTCTTGATCCCAAAGAAGCTCTCCGCAGAATCAAAGCTTAGAATGCGTCGGAGCTGTGCGATCCGCCTTGTTACCAGTAAGCGCTCTTCACCAGCTTCATTACCTTGATTAGCGAAGAGAGAGCTCTGAATCGCGATAGAATAATCTTCCGCCCCTAAACTTCGTGAGGAGGCTAAGGCTTGGTCGTCGCTCGACAATAGACAGCCCACCGCAAATGGCATAACGGCGTGTCGCTCATTTTGTGTCGCAATCTGATGGATGTAATCGACTTGCTGGGTGACCGTTCGCCGCTCGCACGAGGTATTGATCAGGTACGACAGAAGTTCGGTTTGAGGTGGTATCCTTCGTCCAGCGAACACCCGCTGCCGTGACAGCGCAGCCGCAAAGAGGGAGGTTACGTCCCCTGGCGGTCGTCCCGTGCTCGCTTTCAATTTAGAACCATCGTGCATCTTGCGAAGGATTTCGGCTGCCTGAATGCGCCTATTTAAACCAAGGTCAAGCAGAGCAAGATCGCAGCTCGGCCCCTCCTTAGTAGACTCACTGAGATTAAACGGAGCTGATGAGGTCATGAACCAAGACTTTGCGATATTCGATTGTGTCGATCTCAATAAGTGTCAGCAGGGCCGTAGCAAACGAACGGAGCGTTCCGGGTACGTTGTTCACTGTCGGTCTCGTTCGGCTGGGATGGCACTCCGCGAAGGGCCAACAGGAGCAGGAGGGCCGCCAGTCTGACGCCAGGACGTGCTTCGCTTGGAGCTGGACCCGCTCTGAGGGCCGACGATTCGCCGAGAGGAAGAAGCCGCACGGCCCCAAGTAGCCGGCGGCTCCTCGCCGACCAAGGCCGGCTGCGGCGTGCGCCAAAATCGACGGCGGCGCAGCCCGGTAGCAAAAAGCGAAGGCGGGGCGCTTCACAGCCCGGTCTCTTCGTCGCTACCCGTCAGCCCGACCTACCCCGGAATGTAGACGCACCCGGGATCGTCGGGTGGACAGTCACATTCTCCGATCGTCCTGGCCAAATTGGCGAGCTGCGGCTTGTCCTTCACGAAGTCTTTTATCGCCGTCAGGATTTTGCGGCGCACTTTGACGAACTGCCCGGAGTCCTTGAGATGAGCATTGAGCTCTTCACTTAGGCCAGCGTTATGTACGGCACTCATGATCTTTCCCAGGCCTTGCACACCAAAGTCGACGTGGACTCCTCCTGCACGGACGGGCTTTGGCGCCGCGCCTGTCCTGGCAGCATTTCTCGCCTCCCCAACGTGCGATGGTGTGCGTTTCTTAGCTCTTTTAACTTTTGCCATGTCGGAATCCCCTTACAGTGCCGGTTTGAAGATCTTTAGTGCCAGGAATTGCTGAACTGCACGAGCCGCGCCTTGCTCGGCCCTTCCGCCTGTCGCTGTGATAAGCGACCCTTCATAAATCGGGCCTCTGGCCGCCTCGAGAATCTTTCCCTCGCCCTTGTCCAGATATAGCCCCACCGTCAGCTGGTGCGTATCCTTGCGCGACAACGCAATGGGAAAGCTCACATCAGTGACCTGCAACGACGCTCCTTTCGGCGCGAACACAATTTTAGGCGATGCGCCGCCACCTATAGTCGTGGTGAACTGAAGCTGCTGAACCATGCTCGGCGGTCCTTTCTTCACCGCCGCCACGTCCTTGTTGACCGCATCGAGATTTTCAAAAAGGCTCATCAAGGTGAATTCCTTGATCATCTTGGCGAGGCCAACCTTTCCGGCGATGGGATAGACATAATCTTCAGTTCTAGCCAAATGGTTGGTGCAATAGCTCTCGCTTGTCTTCTGAACGAGGTTTCCGAAGTTGTCGGTGATCGTAAACGACCATTCATTCTGTCTCTGCCTGTCGAAATTTCCGGTAAGGCCGAGGGTTACAAGTGAAGTGATAGGCGTCGGCCGAATCAAATTCGCAGCCGGATCTATGTTGTTCGTCTCCAGGCCCGTCAGATCGTAATAGTAGGCTATGCCTGTGCTGTAGAGGAGCCTTGTCACTGTGCGGGCAAAACCGGTCACCTGAGAAGGATCGAAGGTTCTGATCGACTCGGGATTCTCGTTGTAGGCCCGCTGCAGTTCGACACCAACAGCATACGAATAGTCGTCGAGCTTGTTTTTATTCATGTTGTTGTCTGGACTTGCGAGATAACCGAGCAACGCATTGATTACGGCCTGCCGGGCTTCACAGCGGACCTGCCTCGCAATATTGGACGCTGAAATGTGCGCAACGTCATCCGTGACTGGCGCAATGGCGCACCCACTCAACACCAAAAACGCGCTAAACAAACACAGGCGATTTGCGTTCGTCTGCATGCCCATAGAATCCCCCAATATAAACAAGTCAAATAAGCTAGCGCACTCAAAATTCGTCAGTAGAAGACCGGCCTCGCGCCAAGCCTAGTCGGCAATGGCTCGCTCGCCTAGTAGTGTCCAGCCTTCCGCGGCTTCACTGTCGGCGCCGGACTTCACCAATGCCCGGCTCTTCGGAAGACTGGATGGCTTGCTCAACGCGACGCTTCACAACCCGGACGCGAGCCTAGTCCGGATACGTCTGACCAGACAACCAGAAAGTGTCAGCGTATCCCATGTCTTCTGATTATCTTCAGGCATGAATTGCATCGCGCCTGAGGAGATCGTCTGGCCCGGCCGGATCAAAAGGACCTACGACAAATCGGCAAGCGCAGATAGTGTTTTCACAAGTCAGCAGATACTCGGTTTGGTACTAATCGTACCATTCCTCTGTCGGCCTCATCCTGAAGCGAACTGTGATTTGTCGTGATGGGACCGGAACGTCGAGGAATACGCAGGCAACCAATACAAACGTGCGCTGCTCGCGCGCTCGGTGCACTTGCCACCGGAAGGATCCTGCAATGGAAGATTGCCTTGCTGATGCTCGCGCGCAGGAACGGGGCAGCCTGACGAAGTGAGAGTTCGGCGAGATCTCCCCGACTTTGAATAGGCGTGCACCCGTACGACTGCCTGACTCGCTGCCACGATCGATGCGCTCACAGACCTGGATAGCCCCAGCTTGCTCGTTGGTTCGCACGCGGATTGCTTATCAAATCGACGGTCCGCATGCTGACCGAACAACTTACGCGCCATCACACGCCATGGCTCTCTCGCTTCGTTGTCGCCGAGGGGACAATCGGGCAGATCGGTTGCAGCCGCCTGGCGTCGAGCCCTTTCACCGCCGCCCACCGACACTTTCGTGATAGTAATCCCCGCGCTCATTGTGGCTACGCGACTTCGCCAAAGCCCACCCTTTGGAGTGCTGGTATTCAAGCAGCCGCGGCTTTCAGGCATCCTCTTTGAAGGGGCATCTGACTCGTCTATGGCAATGATGCCGAATTCGCCGTGGCGAGGACTGTCGAGGACGCAAGCTCCGTTCTGAAGCTCCTCGCTGCACATCGGTGATCTTCAAAGAGACTCGTTGCGTGGCATCTGAGGATGCCCACGAAGCTGCAGCACAAGCCCGAGTATCAGTTCGTCGGCGCCCCATCAGAACACAACAGGAACATTGAAGGCCGCCAATCCCTTCCATCTCGGCCGGAGATAGTCAAAAAACAAATCTCCACCAGAGCGACGATTTGCTGCCCTGCTCGAAAGCGCGGATTGCGTGGATAAGCCCGAGATCAAGGCTGCGACCGACGAACAGGATGTGGACATCGCCGCCCCAGACGTCCCAATCCTTCCTGGATGATGTTCAATCGGCGCGGGTCCGAGTAGGAAAAATTCATGAGCTTCAAAGCAACGGCAGCCGGCGCTTCGACTGAACCGACCCTGCGATGCCCCAATTGCAATCACGAGATCCACTTGACGGAATCGTTGGCTGCGCCGCTGCTTGCCGAGACGCGTCAACGCTTCCAGGAACAGCTGGCGAGCAAGGACGCCGAGCTGGCTCGCAAGGTCGAGGCGTTACGCCTGGAACGCGAGCAACTTTCGAAGGACCGCGAACAAGTTGAAGACCAGGTCGCACAGCGATTGGCGGCAGAAAGGGCCCAACTTGCCGCCAGCGAGGGAAAGAAGGCCCGCGAGGCGGCTGCCGCTGAACTACAAGCGCGGGAAGCGGAAGCCGCAGAGCTACGGGCCAATTTGGCCAACAACAATCTCAAGCTCGCCGAGGCACAGAAGCAACAGGCCGAACTGATGCGACAGCAGCGGGCGCTCGAGGACGAAAAGCGCGAGCTCGACTTGACCATAGAAAAGCGCGTGCAGGCATCCATCGGGGAAATCCAGGCCAAGGCAAAGCAGGATGCCGACGAAGCCGCGCGTCTGCGCGTTGCGGAAAAGGACCAGACGATCGTGTCCATGGCCCGCACCATCGAGGAATTGAAGCGCAAGGCTGAGCAAGGTTCGCAACAGTCGCAAGGTGAGGTTCTCGAACTTGAACTCGAGGAATTGCTGCGGGGAAGGTTTCCGACCGATCTGATCGAGCCGGTCGGCAAGGGTGAGCTCGGTGCCGACGTGATGCAGCAGGTGAACGGCTCGATCAGCCAGCCGGCCGGGATCATCCTCTGGGAGTCGAAGCGGACCAAAGCCTGGAGCGACGGCTGGCTTGCGAAACTTCGCGATGATCAACGTCGCTGCGGCGCCGACGTGGCGCTTATCGTCTCACAGGCTTTACCGAAGCATGTTGAGCACTTTGATCTCATCGACGGGATCTGGGTTGCTCATCCGCGATGTGCGCTTCCGGTTGCAGTGGCTCTTCGCCAGGGACTTATCGACGTCAACAGCTCGCGCATGGTACAACAAGGACAGCAGACCAAGATGGAGCAGGTCTACCAATACCTGACCGGCACGAAATTCCGCCAGCGGGTAGATGCCGTGGTCGAGAAATTCAATGATATGCGCGAGGACCTGGACAAGGAGCGCAAATTCATGGGGAGGCAGTGGGCCAAGCGGGAAACGCAAATACTGGCGGTGATTGACTCTACAGTCGGCATGGTGGGCGACCTGCAAGCGATCGCCGGCAAGGCGATGCCAGAGATTCCGTGCCTGGAGGTCCCAATGCTGGAAGCGGTAGGCGACCCCGAACGGAAAGCGGGATAGTCGCATAAAGATTCTCGCCGGCACTCGACGGGCGAGCCGAACGTTACGGTCAGAAATAACGGGCATGACCACGTACCACATTGCGTTGACGTCCGAAGAACAAGAGCTCCTGCGTAAGGTTGATCTCCGCGACGACTTGCCGGTTGGGGTCGACGCGCACGCAGTCTACCAAAGCAATCGGGCACCGATTCTGGCGCTGATGAAATCGCTCGTCGATCGCAGAGCAATACCTCAGCATCGCGTCGATTTTTTCACGGACGCCAGCTACAAGCCGGGTCGACCGAGGGGATCCCGGCAAAGCCTTTTCGAAAGAAACGGTACCAGAGGCGAAGAAATCTTCGAGCATCCTCACTTCAAGCCGTATCTTCGATATTTTTTGAACGGATGCGAGTTACCTTCAACCGCAATTTCCGAATTCGAACGGGAAGTCGGCAATCCGGAGTGGGTGAGCGGGAGCGACGGGATTGACCTTGCGAAGAAAGCGATCGCTATTTGTCGGCGGCATCGCATTCCCAGGCACGAGGCCGCCGAAGAGTTTTTCAAGCTCGCGCTGGACATGGGAATAAGGCTCTGTCAGGCGAACACGATACAGGCCATAATCAGCCGATCCAGCTTGAAGTAGAACGGGGCCTTTTGATGCGCAGCGAGCCCGATAGTTGGTCTGAATAATCCGGCAGATATTGACCGGTAGCTGGGACACATCGGCAGACAAGCGGTGCAGCATCAAGGATGGCTCGAGCCTCATGCACGCTTTCGCGCACAGCGATCCTGTTTCGTGCAGACACCCGCATATTTTCGAACTCAACCGTAACGATCATCACGGCGTTGCCGGCATAGGCATCGTCCCCCGCTACGGATGGAAAGCCGTCGCGGTTGATCACCTGAGCGGTCGGGTGCGTAGAACGCACTCAGCTTGATGTGCGTGCCGAACAGATGAGCCACGAGCAGCGCTCTCCGCACGAAGTTTCCCGTTAGGTGCGTAGTCGACGAACACCGTGCTCCTCGGCGCGTGCGGCGGCACCTGCCCGCAGGTTGATCACCCTCGCGGGATTAATCGCAACAGGATTTCCGCGATAATCGGTCACGTTCAAAAGCGCTGATCTTCGTCCTTCCGTGCACAATCAGAGCGCGTTCGAGATCGGCTCTCATGCTCCGTGCAACGGCGTCGATCGGCGTAGTCACCTGCCATCACCTCCCGAGTTCATCCCTTCACTTCATTTTTCTGAAGAAATTGCAGATCCAGCCTGTTTCCCGGCACGGTCGGGGGCTGATTGGCGATGAAGCCCCCTGACGAGCCCGAATGCGAGCCGGTAGCAGGATCCTTTTTCTTCAGGCTCTGTGCCAGAATACAAAGAGAGTCGTCATTTGGGCATGTGGTCTCCGGCGTCGCTTCGGGCTGTGTGTTCGCGCCGGGGCTGGCGGGGGCCGCGGGAGCCGTGTCTGGAGCCTGTTGGGCTGCCGCGCCAGCCATTGATACGATGAAGATGCCCATGACGATATATCGCGTCATTTTGAACGCCCTCGTTGCTGGCCCGCTCCCGCGCCGGTCTGGCTCGGAGTCGGGATACGCCTGACAGTCTTGACACCGATAGCAATCGGCCGCGGAAAGACTTGATTGAGTGCGATGCTCGTTCCATCCGTCGCCGTAGCGGTCACCGTGGCACCCGCAACCGACCGGTTCAGATCCTTGAGGCTATCTTGAAGCTCCTTCAGCTTTTGGGTCTGGTCCCTCGTGAACGGCTTCGCAGCCTCGCCGCCTTGGCTGCCGGCGGCAGATGGCGCGGGCGCCGGCTGATCGCCAAGCTCCTGTACTTTCTGGACGACCTGCGCGATCTGCGCCTGACGGCTGTCCACGGAATGGACCCGAACGATCGACCGCGTCAGATAGACTTGGCTCACGAGGACCAGTTCGACGTTGATCGCATAACGACCTGTGGACTTGCCTTGCGCGTCCAGGGCCGGCTTCCAAATGGCCTCGCCGACCAACATTGACAGCATCTGCCGTACCCCCGTGTCGGCGCAGATGGGCTTGCTTCTCTCGGCCTCACAGAAACTGATCAGTGCCGCCGTAGCCTCCGTGGCATTTACTCCGTAAGTCTCCGTACGGGGGAATCTTAATTCCTCCCGCTCTTCGCTATCTCGGCTCGCACCAAATAATGCCTTCCATCCAGCGAAGCTGCCACCCGCAGAGGCACCGCGCGCGTGCCTGACAACAAAACTTGGAAAAGCCACCAACGATAACGATTTTCGCTGTGCCGGTGAGAAGAGGAAGTCGGCTGTCTCCTGCTGCCAGACCTCGCCATCCTTCTCGGGTACAGGTCCTGTCGTGGGAAAGACAGGCAGATCGCGATAGCTTCGTTCGATCGCCCCGTTTAGGTTCAGGTGCCAAAGCTTGATCGAACGACCGAGGAAGTCAGGCTCACCGCTGCTTATCGTTGCGTAGATATCGCCTACGTAAACATCCTCCTGAGGCGGGTAGATAGGTTCGATATTGAGCTTATGGACCGCCTCATTCCAGTCCGATGCGACAGTATCGGCCTCGATATTCGTCGGCTTCGATGGGCCACCCAGTACGTTTACGGCGTGGATGCCTCCAACTATGGCGAGCAGGACGAGGACACCCCGCAGGCCCCACACCAATATGCTTTTAGTCCATTGCGACATTGCACGCCTTCACCTTACAATCGAGCACTAGGTGAGCCATCTTTTCTGGATACCGCGGACACCTGCCTCAAACAACCGTCGGTTCCCGTTTGGACGGGCCGAGAGCAATATTCAAAGGATCACCGACGAGCGAGGGCGCCGGATTGCGCTGCGCAACGGGAGCGTGCGCATGCAATACCTGGTCGATAATTCCAGGACCGGTCGTAAAACACAGCTTCTTCAAACATTCGGCTGCATCGCCTCGCCCGTAGCGAAACATGCGCGTGATGAAGTCATCGATCTTGATTCCAGGCCGAACGAGCGTACCGGAAGCGTCAAATTCGGTATCGCCTTCCCAGAACCTCTCAGGATTGAAAAAAATCATCGGAGTAAAGTCATGAGCGGAGCCAGCGTAGTAATTCTGTTCGGCATCCTCAAAGATCTCTCGCATGGTCCTGCCGCCGCCCTGCGCATGGACAATCCCGACTCGGGACTGGTGACAAGCGCCTCCTCTCGAATGCTGTTCTGGAAGAATTGTGCGTAGCGGGTCGCAAACGGCATGGTCGGCTCCTTGCCATATAGCCAAGTCGGAATCGCAAGGCCTAGTGCCTTGCTTCGCTGAACCAGCGTCCTTCACTTCGAGAGCAGCGTCCATCCACTGGCGCGCAACATCGAGATCACGTTCACGGCCGGACGCGATCTCGCCGGAGCGAGAGACTACATCACTTGCCAAGGCGGCCTCCTGAACTACTGGATTGGGCAACTTCCCGGCGCATAGGACTCGTTCAGGAAGCGAGCAAGACGAAGACCTGCCCTTCCCAGTTGACGATCCAATACGGGCAAGGACAACTGATAGTAATTGTCGGCCAAGGTCTTGTCTGGCGGGACTGCATTCCAGATGGTCGTTGCCTCAGCGTGCGTCTGTTCCGCCCAATCCTGCAGTGTGCCCTGCTCCGCATTGTTTGCTTCGGCACTGTTGAGCCATCCTGTCTCGAGGCGATCAACGTAAGCGCCCCAATCCCAGACCACCTTGAGAATCAGACCGGAGTCCCAGAACGCATGCAGGTTTGTTGATGCGTTGCAGTTCATACTGCAGGTGTTTCCATGAATGCTCGAGGTTACGTGGACGTCGTTACCGCCCCTGGCTTCCAGCACAGTATGGAGCGGCTGATGCAAGTCCCCGATAAAATGAACGGCAAACCTGAGAGCGTCCGCCCTGGCCGCGTCCGTTGGACGCGCACCGTAGATCAGAACGCAAGCGGTCCAGCTCAGCCAATACGCAATCGCCTTTTGTCGCCCTGTCGGGCGGATTGCAATCACGGCCGGCCTGATACGTATTCGCCGCGACAGGCAGATCGACAAAATGCCAATTGTATGTTTCAGGCCGTTGATCCCGGACGTCATCGGCCCAGCTCCCGACAGCTGCAAGGGAATGACCTTTGCCAAGCAATCGCTCGACCTGCGCTGCGGCTTCCTGATTTAGTCGCCGTTGCGCGATTTCCGCGATGATCGAATGCCCCTCCTGACCGAAGGCCAGGACATCACCGCTCGTCGCGATCAGCACCCCTGCTGCCACCGCAATAATTTTGCGCATCTAAACAACCCTTGAACATAGTTGATTATTGCCATTGGCGCTATCTTAAGTCGAGACCCGTCGGGCGCTTGCCGCAGAATAATTTTGCGCTCAGTTGCCTGGTTTGCGATCGTGGGCAATTGATACTCAGCCACTGTACGATCTGTACAAACGTCGGAAGGACCGCTGCGTTGCGCTGGCTTGTCTCGTTGTTCGCCGTCAGGTTCGCCGTCTCTGCAGTGGCGAAGTCAGATGCTGTTCAGCAACTTCGTCCAGGCGAACAATGAGATCAGAGCTCCATCGCGTCTTGCATGCCTCTCGTTGGCTTGATGTTTTGCAGATTGTGCCGGGGAACTGGAAAGGCTTTGCCGGCCGGTCCTGCGGTCGATCAGCGATGTGGCTAAGAACGCCTTGCAGTATTCCGCCAGGACGTCTCCTGTCGTTCCTCGCGCATCTGGTTTCGAATGCCGGACCGGACACGGTATCGCGGGGGTCGCAGCTATGACGGGCGTGGCACTCCATCTCTTGGTGGTGCCCGTCGCATGTTCGCCTAATGGCAAGCCGGGAGCGGTCAACTATTCGGACCCTTAAGCTCGATATGCGCTCTTCCGGCATCCGCAACCGGATGTGGGCTCATCCTAACCAGCCGGCTCTACGCGGCGCGAAATCTCTTCGAGATACTGGAATGCGCGACCAGCATGTTCACCAGCGCGGTTTATCCAATCTGCGGATTGCTCAATGCGACCGATCTCGGCCGGCAGTCCTCCCCTTGAGACAGCCAAAAGCTGTTCGCAGGGACTTCCTTGGGGCGGCAACGACCAGAAGGATTTCCGCAGACTGCCCGTTCGGTGCGTGGCCGATATCGCATCCCGAACTACGAATCGTATAAATTGGGCTGGCCGTCACCGGCTACTCCTTTGTCACAGTCGCAAGGCTGGTTCAAAGGCGCGGGCTTGCGAGTTTGGCAAGCCGAGCGGCGGGCTTCATCCCGCCTGACAGCGGAGGCCTTAGCCATGACAAGACATGGCAAAGGACCCAAGGACGTGCTCGTGAAGCGATATTCGCGATGGAAAGCGGGCAAGCGCGAGTCGGTACGCGATGCGCACCGAGCTTCGTCTCACCGTCTACGCCTTCGGAGATCGAAAGATCAGCTGGCCTTTGGGTTCTACCGATCGGGCTCGGCCTGAGAGGGAGCCGGTGGCGGCAACCCGTCTAACCAACCTTCGAAAATGGATAGCTCGCTTTTTTTACATTGGCGTCGAAATAGGCGCCCACCGAGGAAGCTCCGAGCAGACCCTCGAAGACCTCGCGAGGAACTCCATGGTAGTGATACTCGCCACCTTTTACGAACATCACACCCAGAGTATTCGTGGCGTCGACGTAGCCAATTGCGGCAACCGTCGAGGATGACACAGGCTGGTACTCCAATTGTATTCTCCCAAATCAACTTTGTTGTCTTCGCCAATTCGTGACCGCAACCGTGTAGTCAGGATTTGGTTTTGCGCCGTCCGCCCAGAGCTTTGATACTTCGGGATCGCCGCTCTTGGGCCTGGGCTCGATGAGCTTGATCCTGACACGGCTGGGTATCTGCGTTGCTTCGCCGGAAATGATCGCCTCGCCGGTCCGTAAAGCGGGCAAAAGGTCCACCAATCCAGCAAGTTCGTCTGGCACGGCACTTTTGATCCGACCCTGGTCCTGGCTGTTGCTTAACCGCAAGGCGATAAACGTGCCGCACTGTGAAAGAAGGGTCTCATCCAGCTCGGACGGCCTTTGGCTCACAAGCACTGCGCCTAACCCATACTTTCGACCTTCCTTGAGAATTCTCTGAACCGACCGGCGAGCGTAGCCTTGGATGAAGCTCCCCTCTCCGCTGGGCAGATAGCGATGGGCTTCCTCGAACACGAGCAGAAGCGGCCGTTGCTTGCCTATGTCAGGTAGATCCTTCCCCCAGAACATCACCTCAAAAAGCAACCTGGACAGCAAGCCAACTACCAAGTCCATTACATCGGACGGAACGCCCGCAAGATCCAGCACCGTGATCGGCTGGTCGTGGTTGACCCAGGATTCGACCAGATCAGCCAGGTCCTTTGTCGCCCCGTCGAAATCTCCCGGATTGAGCAGGAAATCATACCGACGGTCCCGCAAGCGCTGGGCGATCTTGTTGGTATACGCTGCCATTATAGGCGCCGGCTGTGGTTTGAATGGAGCCGTGCTCCCTAAAGCGGCGGGGCTGAACTTTGCGGATGTCAGCGTCTTCGCGTTTCCCTCCGCGATGAGCGCCTCGGTCACGCGAGCTATTTCGTTATAGGTCACCCTCTCCAGACGGTCGAAATGATACCAAAGGTCACGAATGCCGAACGGAAGCGGCGCGTCCGCCGTCACCTCCTCCGGGAGCAGCTTTTTCTGGTTTGCTCCGACTTTTACGCGGACGCTGGCCACGCGACGCATTTCGGCGATCTTGTCGCGCAGATTGCCGTCCTGGATGGTTTCAGACGCAGCGCGTCGGTCGACCAGGAACCAGCCGAGCTCATCAAAGGAGAGGCACCAATACGGCAACACGAACGGATAGTCCTTGGCGCCGATACTGAATACCCGGCTGATGCCCTGGAATGCAGCACCGTATTCGCCATGCGGATCGATTACGATCACACGTGCCTTGGGAAACGATCCTGTCGTGAGGGCCTTTAAAATCGCCGCGACAGTGTTTGATTTGCCGGCTCCAGTTGATCCAACGATCGCAGCATGCCTGGTAACCAGCTTGTCCAGATCGAGCGTGGCTTCCAGGCTTTCCGATGCCGAATGACTGCCGATCGCAACGGGCGCAGACTCGCTGGGAGCGTAAATTTTGCTGAGGTCGTCTTCGGTGACGACGTGGACCTCGTCATCGACGGTAGGATAAATGCTTAGCCCACGTTGAAAAGCCGAATTGCGATAGGCCTCACCTACGAGCTTGATCTCCAGCGTGCATTCGGCCGATCGGGCCGCGATGAGCGGATCCTCGCCGGGCACCGCCACGGCGCCGACCATCGAAACGATTCCGTACGCGTTGAGAAAGCCAAGGGGGATCCGCACAAAGCTCCCGATTTGACCGACCCGATAGACGCGACCGTGAACAATCGGACTGGTTGACGGGAGATCTGACGAGAGCGTGGCATAGACCGTCGCCCCGACAACTCGTCTGACCGAACCAAGGTATGTGGCTTCGTCTTTCATCGGGACTACGATGCCCCCAGCTTGGCGGCAAGCGGCCGAGCACCGATGAACTCGCGCAAGAACTGCGGCAGGTTTTGGAAATTGCCAAGGGTAAATTCGTTCCTCGTATCATCCCAGAAGGGCCAGTTTGACGCGCCAGACGGAGATTTCGCCGGCGCAGACCATGCGCCCATGGTACCACCGACTAATGCAGCGTCGGGCCCATAGACAGTGAGATTCCTGATTCCCTGGGTCGGCTTGATAAGGTTCTTCTCAAGATCGGGTTTGCTCAACGGATCAAATGAAAGGACGGTCATCGAGCATCGATTATTGCTTCGAAGCCCGCCAAAAAGGATATCATTGATGTGCTCGTCACCGAACGAATAGCCCGCCACCAGTATCAGACACTCTCCCGAAGTCGTCAGGCGGCGCAGGCGGTCGTGCAAGGCAACGAACGGCAACCGTCGAGAGTCGGAATATTTATCCCGCGAAGGGAAAATCATCAGGTCTTCATCGGCTTTAGGCGGGATCAAGGGCTGCCGAACGACCTTTTTCGTTCCAGTGATGGCTTCTTCCGCGACGCGCCATCCGATGGATCCGTGCAGTTTCCAGAGTCGCGCCCATGCACGGGGCAATTGGTTCAGATTGTCGGTATCATCCTTGAAATCCACCGCAGCGTCGGAGAAATACGGATTAACCGCGCCGAGAAATCCGTCGAAATAGGGCACCAGTGCTATTTCGAGCCCGCGCTCTATCAGCAGATCATAATTGGTAGAGAAAATTTCGACCGGCTTCGCCCGCTGGATGGAGCTCAACCATGCGGCGAACTCCGCATGAAGCTGGAAGCCTTTGGCCGGATCGACACATATCCTCTGATAAATGGCTTTGCAGATTGCGCGATCCAGCTCAGTTGCGAGGCTGCCAGTAAACCCGCCAGCGGTCGCGGTTTTGCTGTCGCCGATCATCTCTCGGCAAAGCCTTACGCGATTCAATACATGCTCAATGTGCGCCCCTGCGCCGACTTCCGACAGAACGCGGTCGTACTCGGGTTGCATCCTGGAGTCGAGCTGGTTCCGCACGTTTGAGGTCAACTGGACCACACCATCCAGGCCGACGGCTTGCGATGTGCCCGCACCAAAGAAAACAACTAACCTTCGGCGGTCAGACGCCAGCTGCTCCCGGAGCTCCTCCGCCTCGCGCAATGGATCGAACGTCGTCACGCCGGCGCCTCCAGCCTATCGATGTTTAAAGAGTGGTTCGCATGGACGAGACTGGCGCGTTGCCACAAATCGGACATCGGAGTTGCCGGTTCTAATAGTCCAATCGCCACGCACTCTCGCCGTAGTCCCCTCGCCGATGGCTCGCCCGTCAGCAACGGGGAAACCGAGAAGTTCAGCCGAAATTAGATGAACACCACAATCCGAATAGACATTCAATTGAGAAAACTCCCTGGGATTGCGTCCATGATGTGAAGGGTCATCTGCCATGTGAAGACGAGCCAGTCACAGCGAATGACCTTTCGAAGCAGGATTTACACGCCGGATGCCAGGTCGACGACCTCTTCTTTAGCATCATGGCCTGAAATCATCGCCGCGGAAGGATGCGCTGAACGCGCCATGCAGCGTATCTGCCGACAAGGGAGCGATCCAGGGCAAGCGCCCCAGCCACCTCACCCGGCCAATCTCGCAAATCGCTCTCACGGCATCCGAATTCCTTTCGCCAATGAAGGCTATGCCGAGAATGTCGATCTGACGTTTTCGAAGAACTTCTATGGACAGCAGCGAGTAATTGATCGTTCCCGGAGCAGTGCCGGCGCAGAGCACGACTGGAAGCCGCCATTTTTCGAGAACGTCAATGTAGACCGAGCCGCAATTCAGTGGCTCCATCAATCCGCCGGTGCCCTCGATCACAAGTGGCTGCCCTCCGGTATCAGGCACGTCCAGCGAATCGGTATCGATGCGAACCTCTTCGGCTTCTGTTGAACAGTGGAGCGAATCGGCGGCCTGCAGACGGTAACGCTCGGGCAGGATGCGATCCGATGGAAGAACGCCAAGCCGGGTGACACGCTCGGCGTCCGTCTCTCCTTCGACCCCAGCTTGAACCGGCTTCCAGAACTTCGCACCAATGAGATTAACGAGCCCGGCGCAGAAAACGGTCTTTCCGACGCCTGTGCCCGTACCCGTCACCACAATTCTCTGCGGCCTCACCGAGCTTGACCTTTTGTCCCATCGACGAGAATGTCCAGCATTGTACGCACTTCATTCTCCACGATACCCAATGCCAGCTCTCGAGCCTGGGCCCGGCGAGAGAACTGCCCTTACACTTAGGAAGATTACCTCCTGCGATGATCCGCGTACGGAAACACCCGACCTTCCCGGCAGTCGGGCCGGAGGCTGCCAGGCCATTCCCTTCACTGGCTCATGCGAGGCAGCGACTGCACGGTTGACTGGTTGACCACATAAGTTTGTCGCGCACGCGGTTGCGGCTCCTCTGAGTTGCATTTTATGCGTTGTACCAGGTCAGGATTGTTTTCGGGGCGCAAATATCGTCCGGATCGAACGACGGCGTTCAGAATTTGGCAGGATGTATCTCAATGGATGCAGAACGGTACGCTTCGAACCGCAGCTTTACGATTGGTGACTGAATTTACGCTGTTTGGCTTCATTGCCTGGACGCAGGCCGGCCAAGACAAAACGATTTGCGAGCATTGATTTATCCGCGCGAACATCCACCGGGCGGCCAGCGGGTCGCACCCCACAGCCGATCAAGATGATCCTGGCAAAGGACAGGTCATCTCAGCCCCGAAGAAAGTCGGAGCTTTCGCTTCGACACTTTCGGACTTCTTGCGCTGCGGCTCGGGAGCCTGGCCTCGTCGCCCCAGTCGTGCACCCGCTAGCCTCGACCGGCCAGAATGACCTCCTGCACGCGGCGCGCTCGCCGGCGCAAGATGATCGTTCAATGTATAGTCAGCCCTGTTCGCGGCCTGAGACTGCACACCGGGTGCGGGGCGTTTCGAAACGCTCGGGTCGCGGCACGAGTTGCCCCCCCTTGGACGATCACATTGACCTCGTTGCCTATTTCCTTGAGGTCTCGCAGCATCGTCAAGAAGGCTCATTGACGCGAAGACCGGCGGCTCGGCTTTTTTCGAATTCAGGCCGGCAGTATCCGGTTTTCTCGATCAACCAGCACAACGCGGGGCTTGAATCTAATAGCTTCCGCCTCGTCGAAGGAGGCATAGGCAACGATGATCACCTTGTCCCCCGTCATCGCGAGCCGCGCAGCGGCTCCATTCAAGCCTATCGTGCCGGATCCTTCCGGCGCCTCAATCACGTAGGTGGCAAACCGGGCTCCCGTTTCGATATTGTAGATCTCCACCCGTTCGTTGATGAGGAATCCTGCCGCATTCAGCAGCGTACGATCTATCGATATCGAGCCTTCATAGTGCAGATCGGCCTGGGTCACAGTGGCGCGATGAATCTTTCCCTTCATAAGCGTAATCTGCATGGATCTCCTGTCCTGACGTCTGTGCACAGGCCACTTGCTGCTCTGGCCTGGCTTGAGCACGGTTGCGGACCTGATCGCGTTGCAGCCCGGGCATTGTGTCGCGGTCCGCTTACGGGATTTTGCCAGCGAAAAGCAAGTCAGCCTTGATGCGCCGCCAGGCCCTGAAGCGAATTCCGGCGACGAGCGTCCCCCACCGAAATATCATCGTTGCAGAGCCTTCCAATCAACTCCACGCTTTTCGTAAGATCCTGATGGCTTCGTACGCAAAGACATGGCGGCCTATCAGCCAGGATCGACGGAAGACCGCATAATGGGTTGGTATTCGCGATGGCACATACCAGCGCAGCGCCTGCGATCACAATCGTCGCCCTGATCTTACAAAGCGCCCGGAGCATCGCGCCAATCAGGGTTCGCCTGTTCGTACGCCGTGGACGGAGCGCCGGGCCGGCAGACACCCCGTATCCTGCTCAAGCTTCTGTAAACTTCTGCGGCAAGGCTGGAATGACACGAGCAGCGAACAGCCTTCCTGCTGACGATGCCATTCGAGCATTGCGCTCGGCTTGATGCAGATATAAGACGCGACCGGGTTGCGGCGTACCTTTGCGGTTATCATGATCCGTCACATCGTCTTCTTCACAGCCAAGGATAGCTCCGGTATCGACCAGATCTCCGAAGGTCTGTCGGTTCTCACCTCAATCCCGCACGCGCGCCGGCTCGAGATTGCGTACAACCGCAAGAGCGATCAGCTCGGTAATGAGATCGATGTCGTGGTGTATGGTGAATTCGACAGCGAGACGGAACTCGCTGCGTACAAGAAGCACGATTTGTATCGACAAGCGATCGGGCGCGTCCGGCCCCTTCGGGAATTGCGGTTTGCCGTCGACTACGATCTCTCCGCAGACGTGCAGTTCGCCGGGGCGGCAGGGGTAGGCCAGGTCGCGCGACGCAGCCGACCAGCTCGTGGTGGTTAGCTTGATCATCAGCTTCGAGGCTTCGCACGTGTCGGACGAAAGCATCCCCTGTTCACGACGGGCCTACGATCAGATCCGGCTTCACAGCCTGCTGATCGTCGGCACTCGATAGCCGATGCACGTCTGCGAGTTGCAATGGATTGATCCTGTCAGGGCGCTGCGATGCCTGGCGCAGCGACCTCATCTTACCTTTCTCGACAGCGCGACGGGCCCCGAACCGCTTGGGCGGTACTCATATCTGGCCTGCGAACCGTTCGGCACCTATTCGGTGGTCGATGGACAGGCAATCTGGAATGGAGAAGCGCTTGCAGGCGATCCCTGGGCAATCCTCCGCGACCTTCTCGCCAGATACCCCGAAACGCATCGTTCCGATCTCCCTCCGTTCCAGGGCGGCGCTGCCGGCTTCCTTGCTTATGATCTGAACCGAACCGTGGAGCGGCTGCGCGCGCCGTCAGTGCCAGGTCTCCAGCTGCCCCAATCGATTCTACATTTCTATGACGTCGTGGTCAGCTTCGATCATCGGGACCACAGGTGCTGGATCGTCTCGACCGGATGGCCGGACCCGGACCCCACTAGGCGAGCCGAGCGCGCGCGACGTCGCGCCGACGAGTTTGCCGCCCTGCTTGCCAGGCCAAGGTCGCCACGGATTATCATCCCCGGCACGGCAGGCGCGTGGCATTCGAACTTCAGTCGGGAAAGCTTCGTAGCAGCGGTCCAGCACGTCGGCGAGCTAATTCTGGCAGGGGACATATTTCAGGCAAACATCGCGCAGCGCTTCAGTGCCAAGGTATCGCCCCTGTTCGATCCCGTCACGTTCTATTGTCAGCTCCGGTCATCCAACCCGGCACCGTTTGCCGCCCTCTTGCGCTACGACAGGCTGACGATCGCATCGAGCTCACCCGAGCGGTTTCTGAAGCTTGACGGACGACAGATCGAGACGCGCCCGATCAAGGGGACAATCGCGCGCGCCGCTGATCCGGATGAAGATCGGCGCCGCGCCGACATTCTCGTCGCGTCCGAAAAGGACCGCGCCGAGAACATCATGGTCGTCGACCTCCTTCGCAATGACTTGTCTCGCGTTTGTACGGACAGTTCGGTCGAGGTGACGGCACTGTGCAACCTCGAAACCTACGCCTCGGTCCACCACCTCGTCTCGATCGTCAGAGGCGAACTCGCCGCGGACCATGACGCCGTCAGTCTGCTCCGCGCCTGCTTTCCGGGGGGCTCCGTGACCGGAGTTCCAAAGGTGCGCGCGATGGAAATCATCGCGGACATCGAGAAGGTGGCGCGAGAGGTCTATTGCGGGTCGATCGGCTTTATCGGATTCAACGGGCACATGGATACCAACATCGCGATCCGCACCGTGACGATCGACGATGACCTGGCTGTGTTCCATGCAGGGGGAGCGATAACGGCCATGTCGAATCCTGAAGCCGAATACGAGGAGACGCTTGCCAAGGCACGGCGGCTTTTCGATGCCTTCGGCGCCGATCCGTCTGGTGCGTTTTGATCTTCATCATCGACAATTACGATTCCTTCGCGTTCAATATCGCGCGCTATTTCCGCAAGCTTGGCGCAGAGACAAAAGTCGTCCGCAACGACGCGATCGGCGTCGCTGACCTCGTTCGATTCCAGCCGCGCGCCATTGTCATATCCCCTGGCCCATGCACGCCAACGGAGGCCGGCATATCCACTGCCGTCGTCCGCGAGCTTTCAGGCCATGTTCCGATTCTCGGCATCTGTCTTGGACACCAGTGCGTCGGCAGCGTGTTTGGCGGACGGGTAGCGCGTGCGCGTCGTCCCATGCACGGCCGGGCGTCACGCGCAACGCATGACGGTCGTGGGCTATTCGAGGGGCTCCCGTCCCCACTTTCCGTTGGACGCTACCACTCTCTGGCGGTCGAACTTGATGCATCAGAGACGCCGCATCTGCTGGTGACGGCCCGTTCAGACGAAGGCGAGATCATGGCTCTGGCACATCGACATCAACCAACCTATGGCATACAATTCCACCCGGAGTCGGTCCTGACCGAGCAAGGTCACGTGTTGCTTATGAACTTTTTGCGACTGGCAAAAAACTTCCGGGCGTGAGATCAAAAAGTTCGTCGCGCGAATGGCGGCCCGGCTCGATAGGAGGAAGAGGCAAGCTGCGCATTTCATGCTCGGCGTGTGCTTGATGCGAAGCATGCCCCTGCCCTGTGGAAGACGTACCGAAAACGCGAAAAGAACTCGGTCGGTACGTCGCGTACGCAACTTTTTCTTTTAGTGCAGTCTCAATTGAATTAATTGGAGCCAACGATGCGCAGACCTCTTCGCATCACGTCCATCGCGATGAGTACGGCAGACCCGCTCTGGTCTTGCCGCAATAAAGATCGTCACTCGAGATCCGCCAAGAGATTGGCGGTGCCTTGCGGTAGTCTCGCTACCGCTGCCCTAGCGGGCGTTTCCTCCCTAGACTTGGCCGCCGATCCGACAGGATCGGCGGCTCCCTTCACCATCAGCTCAACGTTCTCACGTGAAGCCTGCCGGATCGGGCTGCACTCGACCGACGGCGGTGCCGGCCGGGACGACGTGAGTGATCAGGGCTGATTGTTTTATGCAACACAGAGGCGTGCAATACAGCATTCGGGAAGCTTCGCCGGGCGAATGGCGTTACACTTTTAAGTGTCGAGGGCAAGACGATCAGTGGCAAGACCCGAACGCGATTGCAGCTTCTTGCTGTCCGCCGAGTCGAGGACCGCATCAATCGTGAGCTTAATCGGAGTGCGGAAGGCAAAAGCTCGACGTTGGAGCGGACTACTGGCTCATAGCCTCATTCGACGAAACGCCAGGTCCTTCACGCGCAAGAGCGCGACGGCTCGAATGCTCCCTCCTCTTCCGCCCGCACGCCATTCTCCACCGCGCCTTGACCTCAACAGGTCGCGGCATGCGAACGGATTTGGGAAGAAGGGTCATCACTTCGCGGCGGCTTTCGATCACTTGTGAATGGCCACATGTTCCGCATCGAAGAGGCGAACGCCGTCAATTGCCGCCTCTTCGAACACGGTCGATGGCGCGTGCCGGCGTGATGGCCGGCCTCTTCACGGCAAACAAGGCTGTCGGAATCCCCGCCCGCTCAGTCATATCGAGCATGCTCATCCGCCGAACAATACTGGCTTTGCACAGCAATGGGCCAAGCAGAGTTGCCGCATCTGGTTGCGAGCGGGTCGGCGCTCCAGCAGCGTATTCCAAAAGCGCAGGCAGTCTCCCCTGCCCTTTCCGGCGGCGAGGATCGCATTGACTTTTCCGAGATCAATCCGAGGCGGGAGTATGAGAGCTTTCGCCGCGAAGGCGGCGGTAGTCCTTTGCCGCCGCAAGGTAACCCGGATGCACCGCCGCAAGCCCGCTCGTGCGCCCGGACCGGCTCTTCGGCCGGTATATCCCGCCATGCAGAAGTCTGGCTACGGCTGTTCCGGCAAATCGATCCTGACGTCGGGAGGCCCATTCAGGAGCGTATCCTGATCCGGAACGTAGATGCTGTCGAAGACCCTGAGCCCATGAGCCATCGCCGCGCCGACGATGATGAAGGGGAGCTTGACTTGCTGCAGATCTTCGAAGCTATCAGCATCAACGATCCGGATAAAATCGAGTTTGAACTTTCGGAACGCTACTAGAGATGCGGCCGACATTGTCAGATCCTTGACGTACGAGGCTCCCTCGGCGACCTCCTTCCTCGCATGGTCGATCGCCGTGAAGAGATGTGAAAGCTCGTCGAGCTCGGACCGGCTAAAGCGTCGTAGCCGCGACGAAATCGGTACTCCGTTCCTGTATCTCACCGTGGGCACAAATCGTATCTCGCAATCAAGAAGCAGGTCTGCGACGGCGCGCTTCACCAAGATCGCCTGACCGATATCCTTCAGGCCGAAATAGCTGCGGGTCGGCCGCGCATAGCAGATCCAGCGGATTGCACCGGTCACGGCTTCCTTCAAGCGCTCCTGAGGCCCGTCCAGACGCAAATCATAGTCCTCTTGCGATACGAGCGTTCGATAGCCTGGCGGGAACATCTCGGCATCATTAGACGAAACTACAGCAGTCGCTCCTGCACGTAGTGCAAGCCTGATATCATCGTCCAGATTGAAATCGTAGCTAACACCTGGCTCAAACTGGCTCTTGTTCGGGTATACCGTGACAATTGCTACGTCATTCTCGATTGCAGCCCTTCTGATCAGTTCTGCATGGCCGCGGTGCAGAGCGCCCAATGTGTGTACCGTGCCGATCGTCTGGCCTGTTCTCGCGACTTCGCGAAGAAAGGTTCTGCCCGCTGAAATGGACTCCAGATGCATCTGTCTTACTCCAGTTCTTGAATGCAATAAGGTCTTTCCGACGCTCAGATCACGGCAGGTAGCTCGGCGTGTGCACCGGCAGAGCACGCGTACCCCAGAAGAGCGTTTCACGTCCACGGCAGCATGGGCATTCCTCCCAACCTGGACCAAGCCTGTAACGTTGCATCTCCTCCCCCTATTCCCATTTTCCGAAGGTGTCAGGTTGATCCCTCTCGACCACGTCTCATCAACGATGAAAATTCGGCTAGATAGTCTGTCGGCTCGCACGGCTGATCACCCTGCAAAGCAGCATGAAGCCCCGGACATCGATCTGCAAAAAACGGCGGCTCGAACGTGGTTATCTTTGCGCCCGAAAAGTCGACCTTCACGAAGCTGGCCTGGAACGGCGATATCCCACTTAGATTCGCGTCGCGCAAGCACGATTGATTCATGCGAATGTATGCGACGCGCGCTGCCTCCAGATTGCTGCCGGTCATTCCTGCCGCCAGATATGCCTGAACGAGATTGGCTCCTTCGAGATTGACGTGAGCCAATGCCATCGATTGAGGAGGATCACCGGTAATCATCGACCGGTAGAGGTAAGCCTGCGACAGATCTGCACTCTCAAGATCGCAGTCACGCATGAACGCACAGCGGCCACGAAAGCCGGTAAACTTGGCGGCCCGCATCGTGCTTTCCGTTATCGAAATGCTTTCGCCTGATGCCCGGGACAGGTCCGCTCCATCGAGTTGGCAGGAACGAAATGATGCGCCGTTCAACACGGCACCGACGAGATTGGCGTCGGACAAGTTTACGGACAGCAACCGCGCCTCGGTCAGATCTGCCTGTTCAAGCTCCGCCCTTGAAAGATTTGACAGGTGAAGATCAGCGAATGGGGCGCTCAGTGCTCGCGCCGTGATCTGGCCGCTCACCTTCGACAGTCTCAGATACGGAAGATGAGCGCCTTCCAGCACAAGACCGTCGACCGAGGTGGGACGCATGATCGATAAACAGTCGCCCTTTGCCTGCAAGAACGAGCAGGCCGCCAGATATGACTTCGTAATCGTGACCTGGCTCAGTTTGGCAAAGCGAAAAGACGCGGAAGAAAGGAAGCACTCGTTGATGGTCGAGCCTTGCAATTCCGCGCCATCGAATACAGCGGAACTCGCGTCGCATTGATAGGCGAGAAGTCCACTGAGCATCGCGTTATCAAAACGCGTTCTTTTCATGCTGCAGCCGTGAAACAGACTGCCGGTGGCATCAACTAAATTGCGCAGACTGGCATCATCGAAGTTGCAGACCTGTGCCGCAATCGCGTGCATATACGCACAATCGAGCTTGGCGCCACGGAAGCTCGCTCTCTCTAGCCCAGGACATATAAGGTTGGCCTCGGAAAGGTCTGCCCGATCCAACGTTGTTCCGTAGAGTTGCGCGCGATTGAGTGTGCAACGCCGCAACGGGAAATCGGAGAGGTCGAGACCCCTGAAGTTCTCGGAGGAGAGCTGCAGGCCGATCCCCGTTCTTCTGATCGCCTCCTCGGTTCGTCTTCCGACGGCCACCACTGCGCGCGACCGATCAGCAGCTCGGCTCCAATATCGAACAAATTCTCCATCGGATGAAAAGCTATTTTTCGGCCCGGCCCAGTTCTCTGATTCTTCGGTTGCGCTGCACTCGTTGTTAGCGCCGATCGTTTGCGACATGTCGACGATTCCGTATAGCCCGGATTACGAGCTGTCTTTTTTGTCGTGAGCTCTTCCCGCTCGGCAAATGCGGGCAAGCCACGCAATTACTCCACCGCCATCCGCCGAACCGCGGCTGGATGGGTCGATGACGCAGTAATTGCGCGGCGGCCCTTCGCGGCCGCGGTGGTACGCGCGTCGGCAGAATGTATCATCCCCTCCACCACTGCTTGTTGCGATGGCTCGCCGAGCCCGACCAACGTCGACAAGCAGGCTCGTTGACTACGCCGATATCCCAAAGACGCGATTTGGCTCGATGCAGCTCTTTCCGGAAAATGCGTCCGTCGACCGAATGCGCGAAGTTCACGTTCTTGTTTCTTTCTCAGAATGAAGCCACGGCTTGCGGCCGAACGTGATCGCTTATGTAGCGCCGTACTCGGCATTACCGAGCAATGACCGTGCCAGCCGATCAGCTGCGACAAGGGACTGAATAAATGCGATGAAATCGACATCGCCAGATCGACGCCAGGTGTTTTGAACCTGACAAAGGCCGTCTCTTGTCGGGGATCGCACCAGGTTCGCAAGGATCTCGTAACAAACCAGGTTCTGAGCTCGCTCGCGAGAGGGCGATGGCCCAGAAGGCTTACGGCACATAGTCAAGGAATTCGGCACGTTTCATCGTCGAGTTCGCTGGTGCACGAGCTCCACTGGCCCGCTTCGAGCGCCGGCCGATCCACCGCGAGCCACACACTGTGCTGGCGGGGCGATGAACGAGCGCGCAATCGTGACCACACCAGCGCGCAAAACGGCAAAAACTTCCGCGATCGAAGATCAGCTATTTAATGATCCAAAAAAGTCGAAACCGGCAGCATTCAGGCGATGCCTTCTTCGAGAATCGTCGACGAACGAATTATCTCAGGATCGCGCACGAGACGGGGCATGGCGGCGATAAGGCTTCTGGTATATTCAGATCGTGGATTGAGAAATATCTCATCAGTGGCGGCACAGTCGACAATTCTCCCGTGACGCATGACGATGACGCGATCGCTGATATGACGAACAACGCCGAGATCATGCGAGATGAAGAGGTAACTCATGCCGAGGTGGCGTTTGAGATAGCCGAGCAGGTCCAGGACCTGGGCCTGGATCGAGACGTCGAGCGCCGAAACCGGCTCGTCGCAGACGATTACGGCAGGATTTGGCGCGATCGCGCGGGCGATCGCGACACGCTGGCGCTGACCGCCCGAGAGCTCGAGCGGCCGTCGGTCAAGCAACGCCCGCGACAGTCCGACCAGATCGAGCAGCTCGAAAACGCGCGCGTAACGCTTGCGCGATGTCTCAACGTTACTCCAAAGGCTGTCGGATAAAATGCGTCCAACCGTCCAGCGTGGATCAAACGAGCTAAGAGGATCCTGGTAAATGACTGACATCGACCGCCGGCGAGCCCGCCGTTCGCGTTCGCAAAGCGTGGTCCAAGCTCGGCCTTCAAACTGAACGGCTCCCTCGTCGGGAGCCTCGAGCGCGAGGATCATGCGCGCCATCGTGGACTTTCCTGATCCGGACTCGCCCACGATGCCCAAAGTCTCGCCGGATCGCAATTCAAAGGAGACGCCGTCGACAGCCGCCCGTAAAGTGCCATCCGGCCCCTTGAAGCGCTTCACCAGGTTTGTCGCTTCGAGCACGACGGGAGGAGATGTCGGCGGCGATTCCACGGGTGCCTCCGTTCGCCCGCCAATAGTCGACGATGAGAGACGTGAGCCGCGCGGCCGGCCTGATGGCACGGCGTCCAGCAGCTGGCGAGTATAGGAGTGTCGCGGATCTCCGAATATCTGAGCGGCGGTACCGCGTTCGACGACCTCGCCTTGACGCATGACAAGGACCTCATCCGCCACGCGGGAGACCACTGCCAGATCGTGACTGATCAGGATCAGAGCTTTGCCCCGCGTTTTGGTTTCCTCGAGTAGTGCCAACACCTGAGCCTGCGCTGTCACGTCGAGAGCGGTGGTCGGCTCGTCCGCGATAAGGAGACGTGGATCGAGCGCAAGTGCTGCAGCGATGAGAGCCCGTTGGCGCTGACCACCGGACAATTGATGCGGCAGTTGCCGGGCCTTGATTTCGGGCTCGGGGACGCCGACGAGCCTGAGGAGAGCAATCACCCTCCGTGCGAGCTCCTGGCGCGACGAGACGGCACCATGCAGGAGCAAGCCTTCGCCAATCTCGTCGCCGATCCGACGAAGCGGGTCAAGCGAGACGAGCGCATCCTGCAACACGAAACCAATCCCGTTGCCGCGGATGCGCCGCCAGCCACGATCGTCGAGGCCGGTCAAGTCCGTCCCGTCGAAGCTGATTTGGCGTGCATGGACATTGGCGTGGCGACCAGCGAGGCCTATGAGAGCCCGCGCGGTCACGCTCTTGCCTGAGCCGGACTCGCCGACGATCGCAAGGCACCGGCCCGGTTGCAAGGAGAAGGATACATTGCGCACGACCGCTTTGGCGGCGATATCGCGCCCGAATGAAACACGCAGTGAATCGATCGTGAGGAGGTCTGCCTGCTCCGAGACAGGTCTGGGACGAGCCTGCAACATTCAGCTTTTTCCTTCCAGGCGGTCCTGCAGGTGGCGCCCGATGACGGTGAGGCTGAGGGCAAAACTCGTCACGGCCAGGCCGGGTATGATTTCCAGCCACCAGGCGTAGATCACATAGTTGCGCCCGGCATTGAGCAGCGCGCCCCATTCAGGGGCCGGGGGAGCAACGCCAAGACCCAGAAAGGCCAGGCCGGAGGCCCAGATGATCGCTTGACCGACGCCGATCGTCACCATTGCGGTCAGCGGGCTCATCGCGTTCGGAAGAATATGCCTCCAGACGATACGGGGAAAGGGATGTCCAAGCGCCTTGGCCGCCTCCACATACGCTGTCCCTTTGACAGAAAGCATCTGGCCCCTGACCATGCGCGCATAGCCTGGCGCCGTACCCAGACCGACGGCTATGACCTCAGTCGGTACCGACGGCCCAAAGATTGTCACGAACACAAGGGCGAGCAAGAGCGTTGGAATTGCGAACAGCAAGTCGAAAATCCGGCTGAGAAGGCTGTCGCATACACCACCAGCAAGTGCGGCGGCGACGCCGAGAATGAGCGCGATGGACATGCTCAGCGCG
The DNA here is from genome assembly GCF_054055655.1 of Bradyrhizobium sp. USDA 4461. NCBI lineage: Bacteria > Pseudomonadati > Pseudomonadota > Alphaproteobacteria > Hyphomicrobiales > Nitrobacteraceae > Bradyrhizobium > Bradyrhizobium sp. USDA 4461. The sequence goes on along the minus strand of NZ_JBSRXM010000001.1, from coordinate 3,946,639 downwards.
GTCGCACCAAGTCCGATGGCAAGCGACTGGCCTGCGCCCTCCAGCACTCGGGAGTAAACATCCCGGCCCAATTGATCTGTGCCCAGCCAATGGGTGATCGAAGGAGACTGCAATGACGAGCTCAAATCAATTGCGAGCGGATCGTGGGTCTGCAGCACCTTTGGCGCGATGGCCGCGAGGCCAAAAAAAACGATGATCGCAAGCGAGGCAGCAACCCGGAAGGGAACATGGCGGACGAATGCCAGCAGTTCTCGAGACAGGGTGACTTCTGCGAACATGCTCATGTCAGCTTGATCCTCGGATCAAGCATCCGGTAGGCAAGATCGACAATCACACTGACAAGGACGAACAGGCCGGCAGAGATCAAAACAGCTCCCGAGACAATCGGAACGTCACGCGAGGACGTCGCGGCGACAAGAACTCCGCCCAGCCCTTGACGGGCGAAAACGACCTCGATCAAAATCGCACCCGAAAGGAGCCTGCCGAGCGCCCAACCTGATAAGGTAATTGCGGGCAATACGGCATGGCGCAGGACATGGTGAAGCCTGACGCCGAAATCACTCATACCTCGGGCCCGCGCGGACGTAACGAAGGGCTGCTCGAGCACGCGCGTGAACTCATTCAGAACGACTTGTCCGATAAAGCCCGACAGTTCGAGAGCCAGCGCAAGGGTTGGCAGAACGAGTCCCATCGGCGAACTTTCCCCGACGACGGGAAAAATCCGCAAATTCACGGCAAAGACGACGAGTAGAATTGTAGCCAGCCAGTATGGCGGTACGGTTGCCAAGAAGACTTGCGCGCCCCCGAGGAGCTTTGACCATGCGTTGTCTCTGCCGGCGATCAACAGGGTGGTCAATATGGCGATAGCCCATGCCGTCAGCAGCGCGGCGAACGCCAGAACGATAGTGGGACCAATCTGCTCTGTGATGATCCCTGCCACGGGTCGATGCTGCAGGTATGATTCACCAAGATCTCCGTGCAGGATGTTCCATATGTATTTTGTGTATTGAACCGCGAGTGGTTGATCAAAGCCGTACTGCGCATTGATGGCTGCGAGCTCTGTCGGAGGCGCTGGCCCGACGTTGCCACTCCGTATGTTGATGATGATCTGGGCACGATCGCCGGGCAGCAAACACTGTATCAGGAACGCGAATGTTGCCGCAGCCCAGATCACGGCCGCACCGGCAAGTGTGCGGCGCGCGAACCAGACAAGCGGGTTGCGGAGTACGATCTTCACGGCGTCATTTCTTCTCATCAAAATGAGCGTCATAGAAGACGGGTTCACCCACCGACCCATGGTCCAGCCAGACGCCTTTCAGGTTGGGACCGGTGGCCAAAGTCACGTCAAGCACTGTCAGGCCAATCACAGGGGCCTCGTCCACGATCTTCCGTTCCGCCTGCTGATAGAGGTCGGTACGTTCAGCGCTATTGAAATTCTGCTCCGCCTTTTGGATCAGCTCCCAAAGCGCCGAATCCTGGAAACGCGACGGATTGAAGCGATTGGGTTCGCCATTCTGGTCCGGCTTCCATGAAATCCGGAATATCTCGGCGCCAGGTGCGACCCAATAGAGCAGCACGATCTCGTAATCATCGGGGCCGAGGTTTTTTCCGGCGAAGAAGTCAGCCGGATTGGTGGGTTGAAAACGCACGTCGAAACCAGCCGCCCTTGCCTGCTGCTGGATAACTTGCAAGGCTTGCTCGCCATCCGGCTTCAGAAAAGCGTTCGAATAGGAAACGCGCACGATCAGTGAATGACCGTTCTTGACACGGACGCCGTTACGGTCGCGTTCGGTCCAACCCGCCTGGTCGAGCAACTGATTGGCTTTCTCAATATCGTGGGCATACGACTGTCCGAGCTCGCGCAGGTATTCCGGCGAGCTCTGACTTAGCGCGCCGTTGCCCTCAAATGGCAAAGAGCCAAGGAAGGATGTGCCGACCGCGGCCTCTCGGTCAGTAGAATAGGCAAAGGCCTTTCGGACGAGCACGTCGTCAAAAGGCGGCCTGGCCGCATACAACGCAAGGCGCAGAGGGGTGCCGCCGGTAATATGCCGCAACACTGTAAAGCGGGAATGAGCGTCTTTCCAGGCGATGGCCGGGATATCGTATATGGCATCGGTCTCACCCGTGATCAGCGAGCCGTATCGGACAGTCTGATCTGGCAGAAACTTCCAGCTGATCCCGTCAACGTAAGCCGGGCCCTGATGTTTCGCGGTTGCCGGCGGCGAATTGTAATCGGGATTGCGGCGGAAGGTGACCTCCCGCCCATGGCGCCACTTGTCGACGATGAACGGACCTGAGCCCACCGGGTTCTCGCAATTCACTGCAAGTCCACGCTTGAGCGCGGATGGCGACAGAATACCTTGTGAGGATTGGGCGAGCACGTTGAGCAAGGGTTGGAACGGCACCTTCAAGGTTACCTGCAACCTGAGAGGAGCGATTGCCTTCGCCGATCCGAAGCTGTCGCCAAGATATGGAGCGGCAGTCGGATTGCGAAGATCGGGGTCATTGCTGAGCCATCCGTTGATATTGTCGGCGATGGCCTGCGCATCCAGGGGTGTCCCGTCCGTGAACTTCACATTCGGCTTTATCTCGAATGTGTACACCTTCTTATCGTCGGAGATGGTCCAGGACTCGGCGAGCCATGGCACGATCCTGCCGTCCTCGCCGCGCGCAACCAGATTATCGCTGTACTGGCGTTGCAGATACCATTGCTGCACCCACCCACCGAACAAGCAAGCAGGCTCTTGAAAATGCCCGTAACGAATAATGCCTCCTTGTTTCAGGCTGACGGCTGCCCCTTCTTGAGCATGAACGCTGGGCGTCCATTGCGAGAGGCCTGAGAGCGCGACAAGGATAGCCGCCAGTTTCCGTCCTGGATGGCTCGACCGGCCAGGGAAGCGCCTCGTTGATCGCGCGTTCGACAAAAGCATATCCAGGCTCCGATGTATTTGGTGTTGAGGAAGCGTCAGCGCGGTGAGCTAGTTGCGGCTCTTGCCGGTTTGGAAAGGAATCCCGAAGTGCTCGCGCAAGGTCTGCCCCTCATATTCTTTGCGAAACAGGCCGCGCTTCTGCAGGATAGGCACCACATTGTCGACGAAGGCCGGAGTGCCATCTGTCAGCACGTCCGGAATGATGTTGAAACCATCGACCGCGCCAGCGCGGAACCATGCCTCGATCGAATCCGCGATCTGCTCGGGTGCGCCCACGAGCATGCGGTGGCCAAAAGCTTGAACGCTGCTAATGATCTCGCGAACCGTCCGGCCTTGGCGGGCCAGAGTTTCAATCGTGCGATGGTGACCGACAGAAAACGGAACCTTATCTGCATCGGGCAAAATCTCCTCCGGGATCGGCCTTTCAAGGCTGAGCTTCTCAGCCGCCACCCCCATGCTTCGTGCAAGAGCGGCGATGGCGCGCTCCAGATCGAGCAGCCCATCAAGTTCATCTTTGCGACGAGCGGCTTCTTCCTCGGTTCCCCCGATGCACGTGACAAGTCCTGGCAGGATGAGCGGAGCTGCAGGGCGGCCGAACTGCCGAGAGAGCGCGCGCAGGCGCTCCGCCTCCTGCAATGCCGTTGTCAAATCCCCGGCTGCCGCAAACACGACATCCGCACTGCGGGCACCGAGCCGTAATCCGGGATCCGAGCCGCCCGCTTGAACAATGACTGGGTGGCCTTGGGGCGAAGCGGGATGCGTAAGTGGACCTCGGATGCCGAAACTATTCGTATCGGGTTCGAGGAGCCGGAATTGACTCTGATCTGCGTAAACTCCCGCAGCCTGATCGGCGATGATCATCTCGCCGCCCCAGCTCAGCCAGAGAGCACGGACGGTTTCCACGAAGTCCTCGGCGCGTCTGTAGCGATCCGCTCGCGGGACTTCTCGACCGCCAAAGTTTGCCACCGTCGCCGGGCTCGACGTCGTGACCGCATTCCAGGCGACGCGCCCGCCGCTGATGACATCGAGCGATTGGAAACGGCGGGCGAGATTGTATGGCTCATTGTAGGTTGTCGACGCCGTCGCAATCAGCCCAACCCGCTCGGTTTCGCGTGCAATCACGGTGAGGACCAGCGTAGGCTCAAGTCCATTGAGCGGCGGCTGGCGCGTAATGTCGAAACTTATCGCGGGGGTGTCGGCGAGGAATACGGCATCTAGCAGACCATGCTCCGCAACCTTCGCAGCCCGGACATAGTGCTCGATATCGAAAAAGGCGCTTGGATTTGTGCCCGGCCAGCGCCACGCGGCAGAATGACCACCGGCGCCATGAAGATTTAAGCCAAGATGAAGCATGGAACGAACCGAAGACATCACAGCACCGAACGGGGCGGCCTTTGAGCCGCTTGGTAGACCTTGAGTACAAACCGATCTCCGCCAACCATTTCGGCGGCCACCTCGCCCTTTCGCGCAGGCTCGCTCTGAATGCTCCCCGGACAGCCGACTCGAGGAACAGATAATAAACTGTCGACTGATGTAAGAGCGATGTCACCAAAGGGGCCTTGGCTACGTCCTATGATGTTCTCCGAGCGGGCGTGGTCAAGAAGAGCTTCGACCACGACGGTCGCCGAACGACGCTGGGGTGCGTGCAGCCTTTTTCCGACGATGAGTTGATTCCACACGAGTGCACTCACATCGGCTCTCCAGAATTCGTCAAGAGGCCGGCCCCTCTCAGGACGGTGTTTCGGATTCCCATTCGCGATCGAAACATTTGGACTCCAGACCGATCGAGCACGGCTTAAGATCAAAGGATCTGTAGAGGTCGAGAGCATCCAAACGCAATAGTTGAGTATTTCAATCTACTATCCACGGTTGGCATCCTCTTCTATTGCGATGCCTATCTTTGCGTCGCTTAATCAAAATGGTCTCTGATCAGGCTCACCGAACACGCCGCTACCTGATTGCAGCGGCTTCAATTGACGGCGCCGACTCGAAGCCGAACGACATGATTGATGCCTTCGAGGACACACAAGACATTTGGCGCGATAGTGTTGATCAACCGCTTGCTGCCGCGTTGCAAAGCTAGACTCGGCGAGTAGCCTGCGCACGAAGCCAGCCATCCGATAATGCGATGAAACATTCTAGATTTGCGATGCATCTATGAGGCAACGCCTGGCAGCTGAAAACTCTTCTGCACCAAGCGTGCCACCGCCTGCAGCATTCTAGAATGCTGCAGGCCTTCGGTTCATTATCTTGCAGGCGGCGGATGTCGCCGCGCCTTCCATCGGCATGGTTACCGAGGCAAACACTGTAGGAACGCCGTCTTCGCACCCCTTTTCGTCAACCGCGCCGACACGTCCACGGAATCAGCTAGCTCTGTACATAAGGCTCATGCCTCGAGCGCCACGATCGCTTACATCAACCGAAATCGAGTAATTCGGCATCGGACTGCGCCACTTGCCGGCACATCGGGTGAGGCATGCGCCTCGTGATGAATAGCGCGCTATTCTGCGTCAACAATGCCAGATCGGAACGCCATGCCCAATGTCGACGTCTGCGGCCGTCACTGACGGGAGGAGACGCCGCGATCGATATTGCATTTTTTGTGACGTGGTGGTCAGCTTCGCGATCCGCCCAGGGCTCGAGCGGCGTGGGGGCATGCACAAGCCTGGCAGGGATGGTAGACGGCGTTAGTGCAGGGAGAATCCGGCCGGCATTATTCGCCGCATAGACCGTGTCCCAGGCGCCCGCGCGCTTGAAGAGCCACGGCGCCTCGAAGAAGTCGGCGAGTGCCTTCACTGGCACGGGTTTGCCTACTGTCTCCCCAGGCGAGCGCCGCGCAGCTGGGTCGAAATGTTCGCCCATACAGATAGGCGGCCCCATCGTCGTCCACGAAGACGGTTGGACCGATATTCTGGATGCCGTTGGCCGTCGGCAGGCGCTGCGAAACGGCCCTTCATGTCGTATATATCTGCCCCGTTTATGTCAGCCCACTCCCCGCGAGTACCACGTCGCGGTACCGATCGTCATTGCAACCTATTTCATGGCTGCAAAAGCCTTCCGGGGGTCGTCGACACACTTTGAACGGTTGTCCGTCGTTCACGGCTGAGTCATATCCTCCCGATTCGCCTTCCGAAAGAACTGCAGTGCGTTACCGCGCATGATCCGGTCAATCAGGTCACGGGTATCCTCAAGCGCGATCCAGCCCTCGGCGACCAATTGCGAGAGAGCTCGTGCGATTCCACGGCGCGCTACGCACGTATGGCCATAAATTGGCTCGACAGCGACATAGTCGCCACCGAAGGTGAAGATCTTGTTGGACGGCACCGCCATCAAGAACTCCTTCAGAAAGCGAACGCCCGCCACCGGATTAATGATCCATGCCCAGCACATGTCGATCGCGGCGTTAGGGAAATGTTTGGCCAGTGCGATAAACTCGTGCTCGTATGGATATCCGATATGCATCAATACGAATCGGGTTTCGGGAAACTCCTGCAGCAGACGGCAGACGTCTGCTGCATTGCCGCGAGTACGGGCGAGTTGCATCACGCCGTAGCCAGCCAAAACACCGGTGTGCAGTTTGACGGGTAAGCCGTACTCGCCAGCCTTGCCGACGCAATAGCGGAATAGATAGTCTTGCAGCGCTTTGAGGTCTTCAGGACCAAGGGCGTGCAATGCGCCGGCTCTGTCGGCATGGTGGGGGAATAATCTTGCGGCATGCGCCTTGGCGACCGGCGCGAAATCGAGAGCGCGCGAATAGGCAATCTGCGATTTTACAGCCACGGCTTTGGCGCCGTATGTTGTGAAATAAAAGTCGATAACTTCGAGCCATTCATCGAGCGTCGTCGGGCCTCGCCCCGTTTCGGCTTCCACCCACGCAAAATCAGCGGCACTACACCGGCACAATTGAAGGATGCTTATGTCGTGGTCGAGCAACCCCGGCTGCTCGGTCTCCATAAAGATGCGCTGTAGCGAATTGACGTGGCAGCCTTTGATGTTTGCCAGATCCAGAATGCGTGCGTAAAAACCTGGCCGAACAGTTTCATGGTATTTCTCGGCGATGCGGGGCAGGCTTTCGGCGGTCAGGTGCGGTTCTGCACGATTCGACCTATACCGACGACGACTCCAATTGCCAATGCAATCCACCAGCCGAAGAAGGCAAGCGCCAACGTCCAACCAAGACCCGAAAGCAGCCAGTCGATGTAACGCTGACCATCCATGGTCTTTTCAAGAAGAACTCCGAACATCGCGAACCTCACGATTGCGGGTTTGCACGACGACCATGCTCCGCATGGTCGCTCATCGTGCGTGTTGTGCCGGTACTAATCGATCGCGTCACCACGGCGGCCTCGAGCGTCTTCCGGTCGACGACGTTGGGATCGAACTGTTCGGGCCCCCAGAGGCGCATATTTTCACCGTCCGTCGACGCGTTGTCGAACCACTTTTCGAGCTTGATCACATGATCCCGGCTGTCGCCGAAGTCATAGAGATAATGAATCGTCTTGGCGCCGGTCTCTTGAACGATATCGCAGAGCCGCGCTTTGCTGGCGTCCAAGGGCTGGTGGCCGTAATCGTCGTGGGGACCAGGAATCCCCCAACGGACCTCACCAGCGAAGAACTCGAAGAGGTGGCTATTCGTCCAGCCAAATGGCGCCTGAAGCGTCAGATGTAGCCGATCAAAGCGCAGGGTAACGGGTACAACAAGGCGACGCATCAAAAGCCCAAAACCCGAAACGGTTAAACGTTATACTCGGGCGCTTCGTCAACCGTAACAGCGGCAGCCTGCGGCGATCCGAAGGGCGGTGATCGCGGTCGGGCACGGGATCGGGCGGCAATTGCGAGTTGGTTTCGTTCGTTGGCCCACGGGTCGCGCCGTCTCCGAATGGCTCGAAATAGAGTGAGATTGACGGCCTGCCGGCGATTTCCCTGCTGAACGCATCCAGCAATGCTATTACGTGTGCCTCGTGCGACAGCTTTCGGGCGCGCAGAACAATGAGGCCGCACGCTGCGTCATCAGCGTGCCGCGCGTCCAATCCGCTGTGATCTCCCGCTCAAGCCGCGTTCAGCGCCTGCGCGAGGTCCGCGATCAGATCGGACGGGTTCTCGATCCCGATCGACAGCCGGATGGTGGAATCGAGCACGCCGATCTTTTGGCGAATATCGGCGGGAACGCCGGAATGGGTCATGGTCGCGGGCAGGCTCGCGAGCGACTCGGTGCCGCCGAGGCTCACCGCCAGCTTGAGGATTTGCAGCGCATTGAGGAATTTCACCGCCGCCTCCTTGCCGCCGACGATGTCGAACGAGAAGGTCGATCCCGCGCCCAGGCATTGTCTCGCGAACACCCGCCCCGAGGGCGAGGCCTGCTCGTGATGACCGAGATAGTGAACCCTGGCGACCTTGGGATGGTCGCGCAGATAGCTCGCCACCAGGCACGCATTCGCATCGGCCTTTTCCATGCGCAGGCTCAGCGTCTCCAATGAGCGGTTGATCATCCAGCACGAATGCGGATCGAGCTGGGTACCGATGGCGCCGCGCAGCGCCTTGATACCCTTCATGATCGCCTTCGATCCGAGTGCGGCGCCCGCAATCAGGTCGGAGTGGCCGCCGACATATTTCGTCAGCGAATACAGCGACAGGTCCGCACCGTGCTCGATCGGCCGCTGAAACACCGGGCCGAGCAGTGTGTTGTCGCAGGCGATGATCGGCGTATGTCCCTGGGCCTTGCCGATAGAATCGGCGATGCGGCGGATCATCGCGATGTCGACGAGGCCGTTGGTCGGATTGGCCGGGGTCTCGATAAGGATCATCGAAACCCGCCCCCTCCCCGTCGCCTCCTCCGCGGCCTGCCTGACGGAGGTTTCATCGATGCCGTCGGCAAAGCCGACCGCGCTGATCGACAGGCGCGCCAGCGTGTTCGTCAGCAGGGTCTCCGTGCCGCCATAGAGCGGCTGGGAGTGCAGGATGACGTCGCCGGGCCGGACGAAGGCGAGGATCGTGGTCGCGACCGCCGCCATGCCCGAGGAGAACAGCGCACAGCCGTCGGTGCGCTCGTAGACCGCGAGCCTGTCCTCGACGATCTCGCTGTTGGGGTGGTTGAAGCGCGAATAGACGAGGCCCGCCCCCATGCCTTCCGGCGGCTCGCGCCGGCCGGCGACGTAATCGAAGAAGTCCTGGCCGTCTTCGGCGGTCTTGAACACGAAGGTCGAGGTCAGGAACACCGGCGGCTTGATGGCGCCCTCCGACAATTGCGGATCATAGCCATAGGTCAGCATCAGGGTTTCCGGATGCAGCATATGGTTGCCGATATGGGTCTTCGACGGGAACGGTTTTACCATGGCTGCCTCGCTGTTCTGATGCTCGCCGCGCGTTGCGGGCCGTATCGGTGGGACACTTGTGCTCACAAAATCGAGCCTGTATGCAGGTTTGTCAGCACCTGCTCCGGCAGCGGATTTCCAGACAGATCTAACTCGGGATCAGCGCTCAACTGCGTCAGTAGGTTCTCGGATAAGGCTTCTTCTCGATCCTTGAGTGGGCCCCACGTCCCGCTCGGCAGCCCAATTTTCAACCGTCTGGTCTTGGTCGTCCTCCGCATGAGCTGAATCTGCCGCGTCGTAGCCTGTCAGCACTCCGTCCCACTGCGCCCCGGCCTCGTTTTCCTGCCCCTCTCGTTCGTTCGAAGAGATCCCATCGCCGCGCAGAATCTGTCCTGCCTCAAAAGGATCCATTCCATACTCCCTAGCCAGGACTGAGTAGACTCAGTCCACTACGATACGTTGTAACCTCTGAAGCACTTACCTGTCGGTAAGCTGACGAAGAAGATTACGATTACCCACATTTTTGAGTCAGAGTTTCGCTCCCGTTGCGATATCGATGAATCGCGATAGTCCGCGCCACATGATCAGATTCCCTAGTGGCGCATCGTTGGCGCGGACGAGATAGCCGCCGAGCCTGGCTGATCTTGATGAGATAATGCGACAATATCTTTCGTTGGGTGCTGACTGGATCTGTCTTTGACGAGCCGATCAAGCAATTGGATTTCAGCTTTGGTCAGCGCAAATTCCGGTGAGACATTTGGGGGTGAACGATTGAGCATCGTCATCCAAAAAATGCGCCAGCTCACAATGCAGAACAGTGAGATTAGATTCGCAATCGCTGAGCAGTCCGCAGTTGCGAGTCCTCTGCCCTACAGCCGGATTTGAGTATCTTGTGGAAGACCTCGATCTTCCATCGCAGGGAATATCATTCGAGTTTCTCGATCGCCCCCTTCGCGATTGCACCGGAAAATCGGTCAGGAGTTTCCATTCAATCTTCTTTCTGTTCTTTGGCGCTCCTCTTTCATCAGCGGGGATTACAGTCAAAGTCAAAGCGGGATGCCGCGACTGCTGGTCAGCGCTTCCCGAACGACGATCGGGACAGCCGCGCACCGTAATTGCGCCGAGAAATTGTTGCTCCTCGGTGGCTACTACACCTCGCAAATGAGACCGCCATGAAATTGACTGGCCGCCGAGCCAGACCGAGCGGGATAGCAAGCGAGTATTGCCGCCAGAAGCGCTAGAAGAGGTTGACAGACATTGCACTTTTCGCGAGTAACGTTACTATGCACAACTACCGTGGCCCTCAGTGTGGAGTGTGCTCATGGCCGAAATTCTCTTCCGCGCGGGTCAGCGTCTCGAGCGGCACTTTCGGGGCATCGATTCACGATCGATGCAAGCCTGCCTCGGCAGCCTTCCTTACGCAACTCAAGCTCAGGATCGTTGCGCCTCCGCCGGGCTGCGTCTGCCAGACTTTCGCACTGCCGGATTTAGCGACGATGGCGCCATCTCGCCAAAGTCAGCTGCGATGAACAATGGGCGGCCGGCACAGTCGCAAGGGCTGGATCTTTAAGCAATGAAACTCGTCAGCTGATCGACAGCTAAACCCTCTAGCATGAGACCATCTCTATCCGGACAAGGCTGGGCTTGATGGGCTCAAAATCTGGAACAGAAGGAGCCGGATCCCCTCAACATACCGCCCCGTCGAGAACCAGATCCGCTCCATTTATAGCCGTTTGTGCATGTCTCGGTTTCCGACCCTCGCGGCTCGCTCAAATCGGATCAACTTGTCCGATTGATATCGACAAGGCTACCAAAGGGAAAATGGAATGAACCCGTTTGACAATATCAGCCCGTCTGCGGCTTCTACGAATTGCGTCGAGCAGCAACAGGAAGAAACGGGACAAGCAGACTTTGAGCAGCGGCTTGGAGAGCCTCAGCCGAGCCTACGAACATCTGATGCACCCGGGGCCGGATCGTCCCGGACTGACACGGAAGGCAATTTGAGAGCGCAGGCTATTCAGGGGGACGAACGGTGCGCAGCTGCATCCTTTATCAGGACGCGCGCTCAGCTTGCCGCGACGCTGACCTGCGCAACCGTTGCGGAACTCAGAAGAGAAATCGAACTCGCTGCGCAAAAATCGGCACGATGGTCGAAAGCAACTGGGCCATCAGCCGGCGGCATCGATAGTGGCCGCGTTTACGACGAGGTGGTGGCATCGTCGTACGCTGAGCTGCAGCGCTTTCAAAATCACGCCAGCGATTGCAAGCCACATGTACTGGACCGTCAAAGCGCGATGGACCATTTGTTTTCCATGGCGGCTTTGCGTTACGACGCCGCCCCCTGGAATATTTGGGGTGGCCAACAACTTGATCTGGGTCGCGCAGCGGCAGCGCACATGAGAGGGGACACCTATTCTTCGCCTTTTGTATCACTGTCCGAGGAGGCCTCACAACTGCTCCTGTCGCCGGACGATGATAACGAGTATGGCGCCAAAGCAATTGCGGAAAGTGCGAACGAGTTGCACACCTACACGGTGCCACGGGTCACCACCTGGACGGCCGAAGAGATCGTCAGGATCCTTGAGGACGGGACCGAGAATGATGAGCCCAATCTTGCATGGGTGAGCGATACCCCAACCGAGGAGCGCGAGGTACTGTTTCTGGGCGGGAATCTGGATGACTATCGGACCGCTAGCGAATCGAATCCATACAGAAAGTCAGAGACGAGCGGGCAAGGCTAAAGGGTGCGAGAAAACGCGACAACTCTTGTTGCGCTGCTGGGAAAAATCGGAAGCAGCGTTCGCGGCATCTATAATGCCTGATCGGAGTGTGGCCAGCGGGGGAGCTGGCCGGGTAGCGCATGTCGACCATCAAAGTGTCCGCCGAGATCTGTACCGTCTTCAATTCGTCGCACTTGTCGTCGGAGGGAAGCGACGGTATTTCGCTCGCCGATAGCCCAATATGGCCCGTTATAATAATCGCCAGAGCTCCACTCCCACCAGATACGGTCGATGTTGACGTGAATCGGCCAGGATACCGAGTCGTAGGACGCCGTCAGATTGCTGAACATGTCGCCGAGGCCTGGCTGGGAATAGAGATCCGATCGCGCGTGGAAGCGTGGCGACCACCGACCTGGGCGGCGTCGTTGACCGCCGGTCCATATGTGCATGGTGTTATGCGGGTTCTGGTCGAGGAAGCCGAAAGCAGCGTCGTAAATACTGCCGCCGCCGAAGTCGCGGAAATTGTTGAGGCTCAAGATCTGGGTAATGTCAACAGCCGACGGGTAGTGATAGTGGATCACTTGGTTGATGGTGCCGCCGCCGGCATACTCGGCGGGATAGCGCAGCGGATACCAGAGAGCGTGGGTCACAGCCCCATAGCCGATCGTGGTGACCAGGTGGCAGAAGAAGTGGTGTTGTGAGGTGAAGTAGGTGCGCTCGCGTGCGCGCGCGAGGACTGCCTTCTTCTGATCCGCCGTCGGCGCGGGATCAAGCACCGCTAACAGAGTCACAGCCGCTTCTTTAGTGAGATACGCCTTCATCGACTTGGGAATGATGCAACCCTTGTCCGGCTCCTCCGGACGGTACTCGGGCATCGTGAAGTCCCAGTACGGCAGCATGAGCCCGGGTTCGAAGCCTTGCAGGTTCTGCTCGAACTCATAGAGATAAGCGCGATGCCAGGGCAGGAAGCGCTCCCAGCCGTGCTGGCAATGGTTTTGATGGATCAACGCCTGGTTGTTGTAGCTGCGCCGGTCTTCCGGCCAGCGGTTCAGCGCGTAAAGTTGACGAAAGCCGCGGCGTAGACGATCAAGCTGAGCCTCGCCCATGCAATCGATGTTCATGCGTCGTCCCGGCTCACCGACTTGGCTGGTCGGCGAATAGCCGTCGGCAGCCACTGCAAACTCTGCGATCTGGCTCGTGCGGACTCTGACAGGCGGTGCTGGCTCGCCGGGCGAAAGCGCGACCGGAACGCTGGTCGTCTCGTCCGGACAGCCGGCGTCAATCCACTCGGCAATGTGGTCGATATCCGATGGAGATACCGTCCGGCCACGGTAGCGAGGGAAACGGTCACCGTCGAATGGCGCTTCGCCTCGCAATCCCTTGATCAGCCCGGACGCAGCACTCCGCGTGCGAACTGGAGCACAGCAGGCATGGCCCGCCGCTAACGGCGCGACCATCTTCACGCCGAAAATCTCGGCCTCCTCAAGCGCCCGAGCACCCATGGTCCAGAACCGTCCGGCACCACCATAATCAGCGGAGCTCTCGCCCGCAGCTTCATCGAGTATCGCCTTCACGCGCGCATGGGCGATCGTAAGCGCTCTGGTGTCCATTTCACTCCCCGAAGAAGCAAACTCAGGATGCCCGCGTTGCGGATGGTTTGTTCCTGGGAGGCGCACAGCTCGCGCGAGCATCGCCAAAATATCCGGCGACGACCGAGCCAGCTTCGTCCGACATGTCAACCTGCCGCGAAATCCCGTCAATGTGTCCGGCGGCGCTAAACCCATCGACGATGGCAAAGCGGCTCGGCGCGACAAACTGATATGACCCACACAGAAGAAGACGAGCCATTTAAGCCCAGAGACGGATGCAATCTTTGTAGTCACCTACCAAACCTATCAATTGATCAAGAAGACAGACACATGGCATGCATCTGCGTTCCGTGAACACCGTCAAGAGGTTTGAGTTCGGAACCTGGTCGAGAAGAATGAAAAGGCGCCTCCTGGGTATAACAGTCATCATATTGTTGGCCGCAGCTGTCGCTGGTCTGACCGTGCGGCTTTGCAAGCGAAGCGGTTCTGACATCGATATTGATCGCGGCAGCGGCCGTCGACGCTGGGAGTTCGTCAACGCTGGCGATGTGGTCCGTACGTCTCCTCCCGCCATGAGATGTCCTGGTGGGACAGGAAGACCGCTGGGCGGCCAAATCGGTTTCCGCTGGCAGATAGCCAATTCGGTATTCGGCATCGCGGTGAACGGCACTTGCGCCAATCCCGAGGACTCCGACGATAACATTGTTCTGCTGAGCCTTCAGGATGAACGCCAGGTAGCTACGCGCGGCCCGGTTAAGGATCCACTCGGTTACACCTGGAATGACGTCCTCGTGTACGTAAACGGCGCCGCTGCGGTCGCCCGCAATAAATATCAGCCCTGCGAGCTGGCGACTCCGCTGCAACTCGTCAACGGCAGCGAAAGCCAACGGGACGATGCAGCTGGAGTAGAGGCCGTAAGGTCTCCCTTTCCGCCCACCAGGCCGTCAGCGCTGAGTACGATTGCGTGCTCATGGGTCCTGCGCTCACTGGTTTTTGCGCAACCGGGATCGCAGGCGTTTCCAACGGGAGGTACCGCAGGAACCGCCGGCACTGGGCAGGACATCAACATAGGTTTGGTCCACGTGAACTAACGGCCGGAAGTCGCGGACGTCCTTGGTCTTCGCTTTTGTGTAAATTCATGTCGAACGACAAGAGTAACTGATGTCGAGAATTTTGGCTGTTGGGACGGCTTTGCCACCATTCCGGTTTTCGCAGACTGACGTCAAAGCTTTGGCAGGTCGCCACTTCGGATCCAAAATGGAGAAGCTTAAGCGATATCTTACAGTATTCGACCATGCGCTCGTCGATCAACGCTTCTTTTGTGTTACGCCAGAATGGCTTCTCACCGATCATCGCATAAGTGAGACAAACCAAATATATCTGGATTGGGCAAAGGAGCTCGCGTGCAAAGCGACATTGCTCTGTCTCAACCGGGCTGGCGTTAAGCCCGAGAAAGTCGATCGGGTCATGTTCGTCTCGACGACAGGGATAGCGACCCCTAGCCTCGACGTGGACCTGATCTCCAAAGTCGGATTGCGAGCAGACGTGGGACGGACGCCGATATTCGGCCTCGGATGCGCTGGGGGAGCATCGGGAGTAAACTTGGCGGGAGTCCTTTGTCGAGCAACCAACGAACGCATTCTCCTCGTTGCCGTGGAGTTGACTTCCCTTACGTTCCAGCCAAATGATCTCACCCCGAAAAACGTTGTCGCCTCAAGCCTCTTTGGAGATGGCGCTGCTGCATTATTAATCGGGCCAGCCGAGAGCGGCTCTGGCAAACTGGACGTCGTGAGAAGTACGAGTTTGCTTCACCCGGACTCGACTTCTCTCATGGGCTGGCATTTTGGCGACTCCGGATTTGAAGTCGTGGTCTCCGAGCGCATTCCATCAATGATTAGCGAATTGATGCCACGTGCAATGGAATCGTTGCTCGCGGAGGATGGCATCCTGCCAAGCCAGGTGAAGAGCTTCGTCTTTCATCCCGGAGGAAGAAAAGTATTGGAGGTTTGTGAGCAGGGCCTTGGGCGGTCCTCTGAGAACTTCTTTTCGAGCTATGAGACGCTTCGACTTCATGGAAATATGTCCAGCGCAACTGTGCTATTCGTTCTGGAACACGTTCTGGCGCATGAGGAGCAAGCGCCGGGATCATACGGCATCTTAGGCGCCTTTGGGCCAGGCTTCTCGGCCGAACTGTCGCTACTGAAATGGGCTGACACCGAAAGGGCACAGCCAACGCCCGCAAATCTTGAGTTGTTGGGTGACCGATCGAAGCACGTCTCTTAGTCGTGGTACCCGGCATCACCAAATTCGTTGCCGGTGCTGTCTGACGCCCGCGTACACGAGATGCTACCGCTGGTCTGCTCTGTTCAACGGTACCCCAGAAGCGCCCGCAAGACGGTGTCAGTCACAGCATCGCTCGGGAACCGACCTGGACGTCCTCTCTTAGACAACCTCAGACGGCGAGTTGATCGATTTGGAGTTCTCGTCACGGTTAAGGCGCTCATGCATTGCCCTGCTGGTCTTGAAGACCGGAAAGCGCTTTTGCTCGATTTGCATGTACTCGCCCGTTTTTGGATTACGGCCTATGCGAGCCCGCCGATGGCTGACCGAAAATACGCCGAAGCCCCGCAATTCAACGCGGTCACCGCGCGCGAGCCCCTCAACGATCTCATCGAGGATTGCGCTCACAATATTGTTGACGACGCTCTGATAAAGATGCGGGCAGCTGTCGGCGATACGTTGGACGAGTGTGGACCTGATCATCGGCGCCGCTGATGCGTTTTTTTGGGAAGTGGCCATTTGCTCGACGCATTGGCAATTGTCAAGATCGCTTTGTACCGACGTTGACGAAGAAACATCGTCGCGCGATGAACAACCAGCGTTTGCTAGCGCCTTTCAAATGGAACGCGCGACATGGCCTCGACTTATGTTTGATCGGTAACCGGACCTCTCAATGTTGGCAACGACAGATCCATAATGTTTGCAAAGCGGCGCCCCCCGGCATCGACTCCACTATCGATTGCTCCAGCTCAAGCCACATGGCGATGGCTGGCAACGCTGTCTCTGTCTGATTGATCGAACGGAGATAGGAGTGCCGCCCGGTCCGGTAGTCCGACACGGAATGAGCCCTTGTCGATGGCAGCTGGTTTCGCTCTCGAACCCTTTAGCCAATCCGGCACTTGCCTTGGGCCGGCGATCCACGACACAGGGATGATCCCAGCAAGCGCGATCAAAGGCAACCGCCAGCACGGTGACATCTCGCTGTGGCCCTGGATTTCCAAAGGACCGATCACGGCCGGTGCTTGTCCGATCCGCTGCAGAGCCATCGCGGCCAGATCACCCGGGCGTTTCATCAATGTCGGCGAGCACTGGATAACCGCGTGCTCGAGCGACGCCAATGCATCGCTTCGCGGATGGCCTGCCACCGATAGGTCAATTCCGGCGCGCCACGCCTTGTCGAACGTGGCGGTGACGGCCGCCGGCATTCCCGGCAGATCCTTGATGGGAAGTTTGCCCATCTCAACGTCCGAAAGCGTGCCGCCGACGACTTCCGGAGGACGTTGAGATCGACCGGTTGAGGAAGGCAGCCCGCAACTCGCCGCAAGCTGCGCGATACGCCTCCGTACGAAACGTTCCAAACTGTGGCTGAGAGAGCACGCTAATAGACGCAACTGGCGACCCCTCCAATGTTCCAGACCTCGTCGAGTTTCTGGGCCGGAAGCATCGCACTCCTGAAAATGCAGAGCGGCCCTCTCCAAGATCACGAACGGCCAGCCGCCAGTCCTCAAGAAGGACGGCAGGGACGCCGACAAGATAGGGGAAAAAAACCTACGGACTCGACGATCTCGACGGCTTCGATCCGGTCGGCACGGCCAAACCTGACGACGACGCCATATCCAAGGCCTTCAACGAAATGTCAGCGTTCGACGAACATGGCACGCTTTCGACATAGGAGATCAAGCCCCCAGGGACGGGCAAGTCCCGTTTGGATAAAGGATCCGTCATCCTGGCGTTCACATAGCCAAGCCGCAGTATGTTCGGTCATGGAATTAGGACCTAGCCCGGCGCCGACTTAATATGGTTTGGTGTGTGGTGATAGAAATGAGAAGCGTGGTGCTTCAATGTACATGGTCATTCGCAAGTACACCAAGGTTCGTTCGGTTGCGGATGCCGCCCGCCGCGCGAAAAGCGGCATCGGCCAACTTCTAAAGGAATCACATGGATTCAAATCGTATTATGTGCTGGACGGAGGTGACGGCGTCGGTGTCGCTGTGATGATATTCGAGGATCGCGAAAGCGCCAATGCGGCGAGCAAAACGGTCCTGGAGTTCGTTCAAGCAAGTCTGCATGATCTCAATCTTGGAGACCCCGAAATCACCGCAGGGGAGATATTGGTGAATATCCAATCCGATCAGTAGCGCGTATCGTGGAACGATAACTCCAGAGCCCTAAAAACAAACACAGCTTGCCCGTATCGTTGCGGCTACAGATTGGATCGTTTCGTACAGAAGGATCCGCTAATTAGCTTGGGATTTGTGCCTTTTCGAGAGCGGCTGATGGCAACAAATCAGTGATGCATAAAACGCTGCCAGGCACATCGGCATCACCCAGACAAAATGAAGTGCCAAGACAATCACCATAATTGTCATGCCATAGATCCCCACGATCCCGAGGTCGCGGACACGGCACCCTCAGATCCGGTCCTCACCCCTTACGACCACGAACACGCCGTCACCTCTATGCGCCTTCTGGACGCAGATGCAGATGCGGATGACGCCAACGGGCGAGAGGTTGCAAAGATCGCGTTGCATACGGATTTTGAGTATGAACCGCAGTGAGCCCGCCGCGCGTACGAAACCCATCTCGCTCGTGCCAAGTGGGCAGCAAAACATGTGGCAACCGCTGCAGAGCGGTCGACCGCGTTAGAACTAAGATAAACCACTACATTCCTTAGACCTTTGCCTGGCACATTGTTCGCGATCGCGGCGCGAACAAACTTTGTGGCCCGGACGAACGGGCACGGCTCCTCCGGCTAGCCAATCCTAAATGAAGTCGTTCGGTACATTTCGTACCGAACGACTTCAGCGCCATTACCAATTTCGACATCCCGAACCACCAACCGTCCTGCCGCGTGTCGTGGTGATGCACGGACTTGCTAGTGTCCTTCGAAACCGAAGTTCGCTAACGTGCGCACGGCTGAACGAAACGAAGTTCGGATCCGGAACACTCGCGCACTGGTCTAACCTAACCATGACACTCGCACCGCTGATTACCTATGCGCATGTAGTGAAGAGTTTTGCCAGCGGTCGCGACGCCGAGCGCGTCAACGCGGTGGACGACGTCTCGCTCGATATTACGGCGGGCGAATTCCTTGCGATTGTCGGCGCCTCCGGCTCCGGCAAGTCCACCTTGCTGCGGCTCGCCAACCGCCTGCTCGATGCCGACAACGGCCGCGTCATGGTGGAGGGCGAGGACGTGCGCAACGTCGACCCGGTGGGTTTGCGCCGGCGCATGGGCTTCGTGTTCCAGAGCAGCGGGCTGTTTCCGCATATGCGCGTCGCCGACAACATTGCCGTCACACCGAGACTGCTGAGCTGGCCCGCCGCCGAGATCGCCGTGCGGGTCGATGAGCTCCTCGAGCTGGTGCGGCTCGATCGCTCCCTCCATCGTGATCGCTTTCCGCATGAATTGTCGGGCGGCCAACAGCAGCGTGTAGGCGTGGCGCGGGCGCTCGCCGCTCGTCCGCGTATCATGCTGCTGGACGAACCCTTTAGCGCGCTCGATCCGCTGACCCGCGACACCATGGGCGAGGAGTATCGCGTCCTGCATCGCAGCCTCCGTTTGACCACGGTAATGGTCACCCATGACATGACGGAGGCGTTGCTGCTTGCCGACCGCATCGCGGTGATGCGGGCCGGACGGGTTGTGGCGCAAGGCCAGCCAGCCGAGCTGGCAAACAACAAGGATCCCTACGTGGCGGAGCTGTTGAGCACACCCAGGCGGCAGGCCGAGCGGCTGAACGCCCTGCTCCCGGGAGCAAGCGCGGAATGAGCTTCCTGTCCGACCCTCGCTGGCACGACGCGGCGGCGCACCTGCCGGACTATCTTGGCAGCCACGTTCAGGTCAGCTTGGCGGCGCTAGCGCTCGGGCTTGTGATCAGCCTCCCGCTCGCGATCCTCGCGCGCAATCATGCCGTGATCCGCGGCATTCTGCTGGGCCTCGCCAGCATCGTCCAGACCGTGCCCGGACTGGCCCTGCTGGCGCTGTTCTACCCGCTTCTGCTCGCCATTGCGTCATTGACGCTTCGCTGGTTCGGCTTCGACTTTTCCGCGTTCGGATTTCTGCCCTCCATGCTGGCACTGGCGCTCTATTCCATGCTGCCGGTGCTGCGCAACACCATCACCGGGCTGAACGGCGTCGATCCCGCGTTGCTTGAGGCGGCGCGAGGGGTGGGCATGACGCCACGGCAATCGCTGTTCACGGTGGAACTGCCGTTGGCGCTGCCGGTGATCATGGCCGGCATCCGCACCTCGGCGGTATGGGTGATCGGGACCGCGACATTGTCCACGCCGATCGGGCAGACCAGCCTCGGCAATTACATCTTCGCCGGCTTGCAGACCCAAAACTGGGTGCTCGTGCTGTTCGGCTGCGTCGCCTCAGCGCTGCTGGCGCTAGCGGTCGATCAACTTTTAACGCTGATCGAACGCGGATTGCGCCAGCGCAAGCGCCTCCGCACTGCGCTCGGCAGCGTCGGGATCGCCGCACTGGTCGCGGCCACATTGATCCCTTCGATGTCACGCGCCCCGTCGACCTACGTCATCGGCGCCAAAACGTTTGCCGAGCAATATGTGCTCTCCGCGCTCATCGAGCAGCGTCTGCAGGCCGCGGGATTGCAGGCCTCGACGCGCGAAGGTCTCGGCTCCAGCGTGATCTTCCAGGCGCTCGCGGCCAACAACATCGACGTCTATGTGGACTATTCCGGGACCCTGTGGGTCAACCAGCTTCACCGCAGCGAGATGCTGCCGCGTGGAGCATTGCTCGCCGAGCTGAAGAAAATCCTGGCAGAGCAGGACATCACTCTGCTCGGCGTGCTCGGTTTCGAAAACGCCTACGCGCTGGTGATGCCGCGGCAGCGCGCCGAAGCACTCGGCATCCATTCGATCACGGACCTGGCCGCGCACGCGCCAACGCTGTCGATTGCGGGCGATTACGAGTTCTTCTCGCGCCCGGAATGGACTGCCCTGCACAAGGCCTACGGACTTTCATTCCGTGCGCAACGACAGATGCAGCCTGATTTCATGTATGCGGCAGTGGCGAGCGGCAACGTCGACGTCATCGCGGGCTATACCAGCGAGGGGCGGATCAAGGAATACGACCTGGTGACGCTGGCCGATCCCATGCAGGCGGTCCCGCCCTATGATGCGGTCCTGCTACTTGCACCACGGCGCTCTCATGATACGGCGTTGCTGGACGCGCTAAAGCCACTGCTTGACCGGATCGACATTGCGACGATGCGCGAAGCCAATTTGCGCGCCAGTGGCAGCAATGCTAACTCCTCGCCCGCCGCGGTGGCGCGCTGGCTGTGGCAGAGGATCGGTGGGCAGTAGACGTACGTCCATAGCCCGCTAGGAACGCATGGACGCGGCTCGGTTGCCCATTGCGCATCGGCCGCTCACGCGCGCGCCGAACTGGGCCGCGTGGTCTCCTCAACGCTCGAAACAGCCTAGGATTGTCATTGAACCGATCTACCTCTTTTGGAGATTGCCAGTAAAAATCCGTCGCTCGATCCGGATGTCAACGATGCGGCGCCTACTGATTCGATCCTAACTGCCTACATCCGGGAACACGTCGTCATCTATTAGCGTCTCCTAGACGCAGACGCGGAAGGTGTCGACTGGAGAGAAGCCGCCGAGATCGTGTTGCGCATCGATCCCAAACGTAGGCCGCAGCGTGCTCACCGTGCCTACGATAACCCATCTCGCTCGTGTCAATTGGATGGCCAAGCATTATCGGCATCTGTTGCGGAGCAGTTGGCTATGTTCGAACTAAGCAAAGATTGCATGCCAATCTGGCGCGAAGAGCGCAGCGATCAGGATAGCAAGTGGCATCGCCGCGGTATCGATGATTGCCCAGAGATTGTTGGGTGCGAGAGCTTTGTTGGATCTGGTTGTCGCGGAGCGTCAAGCGTGGCGTCTTGGGAACCTGTGGACTTCGGCTGCACGGTAGTATGGACCGTGATCCGCTTGGATCTTGGCTACATAATGCGTGGGCCCAGTGCGCCGAAGTCTCTCAGATCACCTTACCAAGCGGGGCCTCACTTTGATGTTACGCTCCAGTTGTTGAAATTGAAATTCATTCCCCCTGGGGATGAGGTGACCTCGACGCCATATTGAACGCTGCCGACGTTTATATCGCCGAAGTAGCCCTTCGACTTGATCCACTGCAGAATGCTCTTGATGTCCACCGTTCCGCTGTTGGTCTTGGAAGTGCGCAGGAGTGAGATGACCTTGTGACCGTTGAAGCCTTCGAACACGTTCCAAGTCGCTCCGCCCACGTCGACGTTGGTGTAGACCGGGATTGCCGCGCCGGAACGATCCGGGCGATAATGATAAGAAATTGGTTTGACGTTACCGCTGCCGTCTGGATTTCCGGTGTAATTCGTCCAGAGCATTATCTCATGCTGCTGTGAGCTGTCCCAAATATCGTAGGCAACGTCCCAGGCACCGCTGGTCGGAACATCCTGATTGAAGTTCGAGCTCAGAGCGTTGATTGAACTGAGCGGTTTTCCAATATTGAAAGCCTCGTGCGGATAGCTCTTGATGCCAGCAGTATTGGGCTGGTTCGACCACACGCTCCACTGGTTGACTGCACGCACCGAAATCGTCTGAGGCCCAGCGCCTGCGCCCCACACGTCGTTGTTCCAAGAGTAACCATCGCGCGAAAAGGTCCCGTATGGAGCGCTCGAACTCCAAATCGGAGCCTTCGCCGGTACAGGCGCCGCAGACAGTGACCTGGCTTCATTCACGGCCTGCCCAAATAGATTATGATCCTCCTGTCCGAAAGCATACGTCGTTTGGGATCCTGGCGAGCCGGCATCGTTTATCCGATTGGAATTCATAATGCTCTCCTTGCTCTTGAGTAACAAAACCTCTCCGCCGAACCACCCAGCGGGTACCCTGGGTTCGTCACCTGTTCAGTTGTAGGCGGCATCGGCACTAGAGATCAGGTTCGAATGCTAGGAGGGCTGGCTTTCGAGAAGCTGACCACAACCCCGACACGGAGGTTTTGATTCGTTGAAGATGGTTTGATTTGGTTGAGGCCTTGAATAGCCGAGCACCATTTTGCACGAGCCTCGCCGGTTGAGTACAATCCATTTGACGCGAGCGCGATCGGCATTGTGGCGGTCTGGGCAACTAGCCCGGGGAAACTATCGACCGCCCATAGAGGCGTTGGCGACCAGAATGCCGATCTCGATCTCAACCATACAGGCACCCGGCGTACCTTGGGACCTAGCGGAACTCCAATCGGCGCAATATCCGCCGCACGTCGTCGGCGGGGAAAGGCCTGGTAGAGCACTCCGGCCGAATGATCGAGAGATTGTCGAGCGCTATTTGGCCCTCATCGAAGCCCGATCTTCGTCTGCGCTCTCTCGGATAAGCGGGAGCGGCGGAAAAATGCGAGCCCTGCGGCTCGATACGGATCGCAGCCTATCCGTCGACGGACATGCCTTGCCCGGCTGGCGGTCGGGGAGCTTGCAGCTTATCCTCATTCTCAAGGTAGTTCTGCAACCCATTGTCGACAAATTCTGCCAGAGCATGATTGCCGCGCGGCAGCGCAAGCAACCCGCTCACATGAACGGTTCCGCCACCTCCTTCGTAGAGCTACTGAAGAGCTCCGAAACGGCTCGCATAACGCTAAGTAGAAACTATCAGTAACGACGCGAGTATGAGCCGAGCACGCGAATGTCTGCGCGCTCTCGAAGCAACCCGGCAATACTATCCGTCTGCCCATGCCCCGCGACCTCGATCAGGTATCGATGGATTTCGAGGGCCGTCTTGGCCGGTCGCTCGTAAATCGCCAGGATTTGGATTCGGGCACCGGCAAACGACCCAAGCAAGGAAGCAAAATCCGATTCATCTACAGTTGCGAGCAACGACGTCTTGTCGTTTTCGGTCGGCGGAGGCATATCCTTGCCTAGCACCCACCAGCGCGTCACATTGTGCGGGCCTTCTTCGATCCCATCCAGCAGCGAATCCAGCCCATAAATCGCTGCGCCAATATGGGGGCCAACAGAAGCCTTGTCCAAGGCTTCGCTGTTGGCAACGGCTTGCGCCGCGGCGCCACTACTCGCTACCGCGGTACGTCGAACCCGCGGCAGCTCGTGATCCAACCAAGTCTTGAGTTCCTCAAGGGCAACCGGATGTCCGAAGACCTCTTCGATATCCTCCAGACGGGCTCCATGACGAGCAAGAAAGCTATAACGCAGCATTTTGGGATATTCGGCCACGACGCTTACATTCGGCAGGTCGAGGATCGGATCCAGATACGGGGTAGCTCCAACCAGGGAGGTCGTTACAGGCAGGCAGGCGCGGCCGATCTTCCCGCTTTGGTATACTGAGAGCAACTCGTCTTGGGACATAGGGACCAAGTCAGACGGACCGAACAGCTCAAGGCAAGCTTGGTGTGTCCATGATCCAGCCGGCCCAAGATAGCCAGTTTGACCCGCCGTCGCAGCTGTCATGGTGAGCAATCCAGTGCGCCCCTTGCTGCCGCGGCAAGGCGGAGCGTGCCTAACAACAATTGTGCGATCCGCGACAACATGGTCAAGGAGCCGCCTTCCCGGATATCACGATCTCAATTTATGCGGTCGTCCCTCCGCTATGGTCCAAGACGGTCGAAGGGTCGCAAATGGCGTCTTGGCCAAAAAGCGCTGTCTGTGGCCAGCACCAAGTGATGCACCAAGTGCCTGGTCGATGCTCGGTGATGGGCCAGTCCTCCCAAAGGCAAAGGCGACCAGGCTCAAGGCAATCATCAAAAATCACTTGGCGAACCACTAGTAGTTCCATGTGCCGATCTTCACGCATGATCGTTTCCGCTCGTCTAGACGAAGTCACCGGGCGCTCGATCGGCAGCAGTCGTTGAAATTTTTGTGCAGCCGACGAGCCGGTGCGAGACGTTCGACAGCGCGGGCTCAGGTTGGAAACCATTTAGAGATACCGGGTTCTAGCGAAATTTCCGTCGAGCCAAATGATTGAAGACGAATGCGTCTGGCAATTGGAGCGAGCGCTTGGGTTTCATCCGCACTTTGAGGAGTTAATGCTTTGCGCACGCCAGGTTGCTTGTGACCATTGTTCGTCGTCGGCATTACTTCATCATCACTTCGACTTCGGCACGAAAAGCTTGGCGCGAGACGTCTCGTGAATAGAACATGTGGCCGCCCGGAAAGACCACAAGTTTAATCCGCGGAGTGGAAGCAAATGGCGGCAATTGATCGAGCACGATCTGTGATTCGAAATATGGCGTGGCAAGGTCAAACAGCCCGTGCGCGACCAGCAATTTCATGTGCCGATCCGTTGCCAGGATCTGGCGCAGCTCCGAAACTGACTCCGGAGGGCTGCGGCCGAAATCCCAAGCCTCCATGACCTTGCGGTTGCCCAGTTCATAGGAGCCGTCCGGCCGCCAGCTTAGTTTCCGCGTGACGAGATCGACAGTGGCGCTGGTCAGAGGCGCCACCAGCGTATCGCTAGAGGGATCGCCGGAAAGTTGGAAATCGGACTCCGGATATGGATCGAGGCCACGCACAGAGGCATCATACCTGCCGATTAGCTTGCCGTTCTTACGGTCGAACTCACGTCGAAACTCGGCGACTTCGAAGCGGCCGGCGAGCCTACGACTGACAGCTTGGTCGATGCCGGTCAGCGCCGCGACCTTGTCGGCCAGACGCGTTGTCGCTTCCTTATCCGCCTGGCCTTTGATGAGATCAACCAGAAACTCGCCGCGGGCATAGCCTTCCACGTCGCCGAGATCGGCTCGGCTTACCGGACCCTCGGCTTCACGCAGGGTCGCAACATAGCTGGGCAGCGTTGCGGCGTAGCGCAGTGGGCTCCTGTGGGCACTGTAGTCGAACGTTGGCGAGACCATGATCAGACCCTTGACGCCTATGCCCTGCCGCACCTGCAATTGGTGGACAACCTTTGGCCCACGAATGCCGCCATAGCTTTCACCCGCGATGTACTTCGGCGATAGCAGCCGGTCATGCTTTTCGAGCCAGCGGCGGATCACCAGCGCCAGCGCGTTGACGTCACCCTCAACGGAATAGAGCTGCTTGCGCGCATCATCGCTGGTCGCGACGAAACGGCTATAGCCGGTGCCTACGGGGTCGAGAAACACCAGATCGGTGAAATCGAGCCAAGTTTCCGCATTTGGCCTCACCTCCGGAAACGTCGATGGCGTGACCTCGTCAGCATTGATCGGCAACCGCCACGGTCCGGCATTGCCGAGTTGCAGCCAGGCCGATGATGAGCCTGGTCCGCCGTTGAAGAAGAATGTCACCGGGCGCGTGCCGCGATCGGTGCCCTCAAGCTGATAGGAGGTATAGGCGATGTCGGCCAGCGGCTCGCCCTTGTCGTCGAACAGGCGGATGGAGCCGGCGGTCGCGACGACAGAAAGCGTCCGCCCAGGGAGCTCAAGCGAGTGCTTGGTGCTGGAGTCCGGCGGCAGGCGATGCCGCTCGGCCGCCGACGGTATGCTCGGCGTTTCGCCAGCCCCGCCTTGCTGCCCGGCCGGCGTCGTGACTTGGACGGGCGGCGGCGAATCTGTGGCCCTAGCGCTCCCCATTGCCCCGCAGGCAAGCAAGATCATCGCAAGCGAGGTGCGGCGCGGCGCGATCAAGTGCATCGAATTTCTCCTGTCCCGGCGCGCACTTCGGTGCGCGAGGCGCTTCCATCAACAACTCCAACAACTACCTCGTGACCGGGAACAACAAACCTACTGGATCCAGTAGTCGTCACCATCGCCGGCGCCTTATCATTCACGACGCGAAACCTGCGGTTCCAGCCAGAACCAACAGAGCGCGTCTCCACAGCTCCAATCGGGGCCGCTACGGAAGGCGCAATGTTATTGAAAGTTAGTTCCGCCGGCTCAGGGTTTTACGGCGCGCGGCAGCCCCTATGACAAACATGTCAGAGATTTCCCGGTCCGCGCCGTAATCGTCTCCAATTGGAGATCAATTAAGAGCTGCGTCCTAGTTCAGCTCTGCCAAGAACGAATTGATCGCGTCAGCACCTAGCTTTGGCTGCTGACACATCCACCAATGACCGCCCCCTTCCAAAACAGCAACCTTCGCGCCGGCGCGTTCGGCGGACCGGCGCGCGAGCCTCCCCCCGCCACAGTAACGGTCTTCTGTCGCGATTAGCGCCAGGCCAGGTTTGGCGGCCGCCCGCGGCAGGCCGAGCCCGAGATCTCGAATGATCGGCTGCGCGGCCGATCTGTACAGCGCGAGAATTGCCCTGCCCATATCCCTGTTTGCACCAGCAGCCACCTTCCGTGCGATTGCCGCGGTCATGCCCAGTCCCTCATACCCCTGGGCTAACGCCTCGGCCGGCATGCTTACCATCTGCGCGACAGCTTGGTCGCCGACCTTTGGCGTCTGCCAGGCCTGCGCCAGACCGTGCCAGACGTAGTCGGGATCGAAGGCGCCCAGCATATCGCTCGCCCAGGATCGTATCAGAGCGGGATAGTCCATTGCGACTCGCATGACATGTCCCCCACCCCAATCATGCCCCACGAGATCGATTGGTCGCGCCAATTTCCCGAGTTCGCCCACAAGCCAGTTGCGGTAAGCATCAATAGAACAATCAAAGCCAGGCGGGACATCTGACCCAAATCCGGGTGGACAGAGACGGACAATATTCCGGTCGCTCAGAAGCGGGACCAGATCGTCCCAGATCGCCTCGGTTTCAGGATTTCCATGAACCAGAACGATCGTCATCCGCGTTTCTCTCCAAAGAGTTCTGCCTGTCCACCACTCGTCGATAGCACTGCCACCTAGCAAAGATGTTTGCTGGTGACAGCTACGGGGCATATGAACGCGGAGGTTCATCGCTTGGCAAGTATGTGAACAGGTAGTGCAAAATGCCTGGAAGGTCGAATTTCCAACGCAACATGGCTAGAGCAACGTGAGACGATCGTTGGCCCACCTACGAACTCGGCGCGCGGGTTCTTCGCAGCGGTATCGGGACTGGACGAGTGGACCAACACGCAGCACATGACGGATCAAATGGGGCTCGACCACAACATCCGCTTTCTGGTCAGCCGAATTCGATCAATTGAGCTCCAGTTATAAGAGCGGCCCCCGACCTTTTGTTGTGGAAGTGCTGTTTCGAAGCTGTTCCATGTTTTGTCATCAGCACCGAGATTGCGCTCAAGGAGCCAACTTCAGGAAAGTCCTGTGCTCTTCCCAATTTCGGCCGCCACTTGCCGCGCGCGACTCCGCATCGGCCAGCGCTCGCAAATGTCCGGCTATGGACGGACCGTTCCGATGTCAGACTCGAGACAACAGTCGGCAAGTTAATGCGACAAACTCTTACGAGATCTCCGCAAAACATCCGAGTTCAGTCTGGCATATGCCTTGCTTCATTCGGTGCCTCATCACCAATCGCAGTGCGGTGATTTCGGAGCCGATCTGGCGCGCGTTGCCGCGAATGTCAGCTCTGGCACGACGATTTGCCGTGCGACGATATCTTAGGAAGGCCGGCGTGGACCGGGAAAGTGCAGGATCTTTGATGAAGTTGAGAGTTCTTCTGTTGGGTGTCACGACGATTGCGGTCATAGCGAGCGGTGCGGCCAACGCGCGCCTTGAACCAGAACCGAAACTGCCGCTGGTCGTATGGAACTGGTCGGGTGGCTATATCGGCGGACACGTCGGCGGTGGGTACGGCCGAACTTCCTTCAGCAATCCCTACGGCCCGTCGGTCTATGGCGGCATCGTGGAAAACCCGGCATTTTTTGCAGGTGGCCAGATCGGCTACAATTGGCAGAACAACAGCTGGGTGGTTGGCGTCGAACTGGATACCAGCGGTGTTATTTCCGAGGGTACCAATACCTGCCTCGCTCATTCGGGCCTGGTTGTGAGCGCAAACTGCATCGCAGGTCCCAACCTCTTCGCCACCGGGACCGCCCGCATCGGCTACGCTTTTGGCGCACTCGGCCACACGCTGACCTATCTCAGGGGAGGCGTAGCATGGCAAAACAATAGGGGCGATGTCGTCAACAACTTTGAAGCCGGCTACCTGCCCCAGGAAAAAACCCATTTCGACTATGGTCGTCTCGGTAGTGTCATCGGTCTGGGCATCGAGCAGGCGATTACGCCTGCATGGTCGGTGAACGTCGA
Organism: Bradyrhizobium sp. USDA 4461; assembly: GCF_054055655.1. Classification (NCBI taxonomy): domain Bacteria; kingdom Pseudomonadati; phylum Pseudomonadota; class Alphaproteobacteria; order Hyphomicrobiales; family Nitrobacteraceae; genus Bradyrhizobium; species Bradyrhizobium sp. USDA 4461. Next base: position 3,917,698 of record NZ_JBSRXM010000001.1, on the reverse strand, counting down.
GTATGACTATCTGCATTTTGGCGGGCCAAGTGTGCGGACGGCTTCGACCGTACAATCGCCACCGCTTGCGTTCCTGCCGGCGAACACAACCAACCTATCCAGCAGCTACCACATCGGGAAGATTGGTCTTAACTACCATTTCGACGCCGGACTGAAGGCCGCAGAATGGTCCAATGTGCCGCTGAACATGAAGGCACAAGCCAGTGCGCGGCCCATTCCCTACGCGCCCGGATGGTCATTCGAAGGCGGCTCGCGGCTCTGGCTCAGCCGGGGACGATTCCAGTGGGATCACAGCGCAGCCGATATAGACCAAGATCCCGGCTTGCTGATATCAAGGCTCACGTATCATGGACTGGACGGATTGTCCGGGGAGTTCTTCAACCGTGTCGACAGCCCCTGGCGATTTTTCCTGAAGAGCAATCTTGGTACCGGGCGCTTCAACAAAGGGAAGATGAACAATGAAGATTGGCTGCCCCACAAGCGGCGGTCCTACCAGAACACCCTTGACGGTCAGTCAAACGGAAGGTTCACATCTTACACCGCCGACGTCGGTTACGATTTCCTGCGAAGTACGAACTATAACGTCGGTGCATTTGTGGGCTGGACCTATTACGGCCAGAGCTCGGACCGGACGGGTTGCGTCGAGTTCGTTAATCCACGGCACCGATGTCTGAAGCCGGGTGACAACAGGATCGTTGGCAGCGAGGATACGCAATGGAATGCGCCTCGAGTCGGCCTGAGCGCCGAAACCATCCTGGCCGAGCGCTGGCGACTGAGCGCTGACGTCGCTTACCTGCCCTGGACCGATTTCATCGGGCGGGACAATCACCTGCTGCGCGACGTGACCACCTTTTCGGAACAACGCGGCAGCGGTGGCGGCGGAGTCCAGCTTGAAGGCGTACTGTCCTACTTCCTCACCGACAACATCAGCGTTGGCGTTGGCGGTCGCTATTGGGCTATGTGGACCAAAAAGGACGAGTCCACCGGTTGCCGCAATGCCTGCATCGAGCACTCGCCCTCATTTGCGAAGTACAGCATGGAGCGCTGGGGTACGTTCTTTCAGGCCTCATACAAGTTCGACTCAAAGACTTGAGACTGCCTCTAGATCCATCCAGGCTTGCTCGCAAGCATCGACGTCGACGCCACAATACGGACGCCGACGTCGTGGGTAATCGAGCGCTTCTATAAGCATGCAACCAGTGTGTAAGCGCTTTCGCTCGTTCTTGAACAATAGTTTCAATGCCAGCGTCCTCATTCCTGTTCGTCGCCTCAGAACCCAGGCCTTGTTGGTTCGTCATAGGCTGCAGGCCCCAAGCATCGGGCACATTGGCGATTGGGTCGAGAGGGTCTTACGCCCAGTGCGGCACAAGCCGCTAGAGCTATGATCATTCACAATCGCAAGCGATTCATCGCGATCAAAGTGGTACTCCCCTTTGTCTTGGAGCATTGGCTGAGACAGCCTGCGCTTGCTGCGATAATCCTGGTCAGCTCTCTCGGAGCGACGGCTGCAGATCTTTTCATGCCGTTGTATTCCGGACATCTAGTCGATGCAGTGAGTTCAGGTCCGTCTAACGACGCAGCGTGGCACGCCGCGCTTGTTGCCTTTGCAGAGATTGTAGCGCTTGGCCTGCTCGCGATCGTATTGCGACTTGCATGCTCGCGGGCAATCATATCGTTCACGCTTAAGACGATGTCGACCGTGGCGCGCGAGGCATTTATACGGGTGCAGCGCCTCTCGACCGAATGGCACACGAATTCTTTCGCGGGCTCCACCGTTCGCAAAATCACGCGCGGGATGTGGGCGTTCGACCTACTAAACAACACGGCACTGATGGCATTGCTGCCGTCGCTGACGGTACTCGTGGGGTCTATGATCCTGTTCAGCCTGTATTGGCCTGTGCTCGGCGGAGTGATTGGCCTTGGCGCGTTGATCTATGCTACGACAACAATAGCAATCACGATCGGGTACATTGCGCCGTCGTCGCGCGTCTCGAATGCTTGCGAGACGAAAATTGGGGGCACGCTAGCGGACTCGATCACGTGCAACGCGGTGGTGAAATCGTTCGGCGCAGAGGCGCGCGAGGACGTTCGGTTTGGCAAAGTGGTGATCCGCTGGCATGCCCGAGTACGGCGCACCTGGCTACGCTCCAACGCCACTAGCACATTGCAGCTCATCATCCTGCTGTGCTTCCGGGCCTCGGTGATCGGCGGCGCGATCCTGGTGTGGGCGCAAGGCCGCGCCACGCCGGGCGACGTCACCTATGTGCTGACCAGCTACTACATCATCCACGCCTATCTGCGGGATGTCGGCATGCACATCAACAATTTGCAGCGTTCGGTGAACGACATGGAGGAGCTGGTGCAGATCCATGGCGAGCCGCTCGGGATCGTCGATGCTGTCGATGCCAGGCCGATCGACATCCATGGCGGCCGCATCGTGTTCGACGATGTCACGTTCCGCTATGGCGGCCATCGCGGGCCGCTCTATGACGGACTGTCGATCGACATCGATGCCGGCGAGCGCGTCGGCCTGGTCGGGCGTTCCGGCTCCGGCAAGACGACCTTCGTCAAGCTGGTGCAGCGGCTCTACGACGTCTCGGGCGGCAAGATCCTGATCGACGGTCAGGACATCGCCCGGGCGACGCAGCAGTCGCTGCGCAGCCAGATCGCGATCGTGCAGCAGGAGCCGATCCTGTTCCATCGCACGTTGGCGGAGAACATCGCCTATGGCCGGCCGGGCGCCAGCGGGGATGCAATCGAGCAGGCGGCGCGGCTTGCCAATGCGCACGACTTCATCATGCGGCTGCCGAAGGATTACGGCACGCTGGTGGGCGAGCGCGGCGTCAAGCTGTCGGGCGGCGAGCGGCAGCGCGTGGCGCTGGCGCGCGCCTTCCTCGCGGATGCGCCGATCCTGATACTGGACGAGGCGACCTCGAGTCTTGACTCGGAGTCCGAGGCACTGATCCAGCAGGCGATGAAGCGGCTGATGAAGGGCCGTACCTCGATCGTGATCGCACACCGGCTGTCGACCTTGCGCAACATGGATCGCATCCTGGTGTTCGATCGCGGCGAGATCGTCGAGCAGGGCACGCATGAGGTGCTGGCCGCCCGTCCCGGCGGCATCTACCGCGGCCTGTTCGAGCGGCAGGCGACCGAGTTCAGTCAAGTTGCGGCGGCAGGCTAGGCCACAAATCCCATCATTTTTGCATCAGTGAGTGATCCCGAGAACGTTGCGCAGCTCATCATTTCGAGGCTGCGCACCAATTATGCAAAATGATCATTGCCTGTTTACGAGCGCCCCGGTACGCATCGACCAGCACCCCGGGCGGACGGCTCTGCCGCAGAGGTCGGGCGCTCGTCTTGGACCGTTCACGAGAGCAGGTCGACGGCGACAATTATTGCTCGTCGAGCGGAGCTCCCTTCGCGACGGTTAGGGACGACGGCATTGCCACGGGAAAGCCCGCCTTTGGACACTCTTGTCGAGAATCACGTCTGCAATCGAAGCTGAACTACTCGCGCACGATCACTCCACGATAAATGGGTACTGGCGGACATGTTCGGCGTCGGACTGGCAACATATCGCGAGGATCAACGTCGTCTGTCCACTTTTTGCTTGTTGTTCGTTACGGGCCATGCGCGACCAAACGCCGAGGAAGACCGCGCTGTCAGTTAGAATAGCGGTCCGTCAGGTCGTGTGAGATCTTCAACCCTTTCTCTATATAGAGTCTGATCGCCATGTTAGCTGCGGGCGTGCAGGTTCGGTAGGTCTGCGCGAACCCGTTGTAGCCGCGGTTAAAGCCCGCGACTATGCGCGTACGGCGGGGACCGAAGGGGGTTTCGGCATCGATCAGCGCCTGCATTTCGTCGCGCCATTTGGCGCCTTCGTTGGAGCCGCAGATGCCGCGCAGATAGTGCAGCACGCCGAGGATCTCGGCCAGCCGCTGTAGATCGGCATCGAAGGGAGCAGGCACGTCCTGGGCGCGGGTCATCGCAACGAATGCCGATATCAGAACCGCAACGGCGAGAAAGGTTTTGATCACAGGCGTTCCGGAAGTCGGTTGGTACGCTCCGTCAACACGCCCGAGGCAAGGTTGACGAGGCCCCGATCGCGCAGAACGTTTCCTCCTGCAGCAGATCAAACTCAAGAGGCGGACGGCTGCTCGCAATGAGCAGCGGAGCAAAAGGCGGACCAACTCGCCTGATACCTCTGCCAATGCCCAACTAGCTGAACATAGCGTGCGCGAGTGGCGGACCGTTCTGTGTGAGAACAAACGGTCCCTGTTCGGCACTTACCAATACTGTCGCACAGTCGCCATTGCCCGGGAGCAAAACATGACCCAGCGCGCCAACTGCAGCGCGTTCCTGTATTCATGTTCTGCCGGCGATTGCCCAATTTAGTTCAACGCTGGAATGGGACTGCAAGATGCAGGCACTTTTATTGCATTCGTCCATGGGATCTTCGTTCTAAACCTGCTCCAGGTGTGGGCCCCGGGTGGTACGTGGCCACCTCAGGGTAAACGACCTATCGAGCAATGGAGTGCACCGTGCGCGGCCTGACTGGTCGAAGTGCTCAGGCCAGCGATGGCACTTCGAACGGATCGAAGATCGCCAGCCAATATACTCGGGAGAAGCCGGAGCCCGTCCTCGGTGCGGCACACGAACGCTTGCCCGGTCGCGCCGTGTGGGGCGCAACCATCGGCAATATTCTCGAATTCTACGACTTTGGGACCTATAGCTTTTTCGCGATCCAGATCGGTCAAGCGTTCTTCCCGGCAAAGGACCCGTTCGCCAGCCTTATGCTGTCGCTTGCAACCTTCGGCGCGGGTTTTGTCACCAGACCGGTCGGGGCCATCGTGCTCGGTTCGTGCTCGGATCGACTGGGGCGCCGGCCCGCGATGACCGCCAGCTTTGCAATGATGAGCGCCGCAATCCTCGTGTTGGCTATTATGCCGTCGTACGAGACAATAGGAATCGCCGCTCCGCTGCTGGTCATTTTCGCACGTCTGGTGCAGGGTTTTGCTTTGGGAGGTGAGGTTGGTCCGACGACCGCCTATTTGATGGAAGCGGCGTCGGCGGAACGGCGTGGTCTTGCCGTCTCGTTTCAGCCCGCCAGCCAACAGATTGCTGCGACAGCCGGCGCGTTGGTTGGAGAACTACTCTCACTCACGATGACAACCGAGGCACTCAATGCGTACGGATGGCGGATCGCGCTGTTGCTGGGCGCCGCTACGCTGCCGTTCGGATTCTGGTTGCGGAACTCCCTTCCCGAAACGTTGCACCGGCCTGAGACGCCGGCTCTGGTCATCCAGCCTGTAGGGAGATCGCCCGCGGTTCGCCGCATCATGAGCTTGGGATTTGTTATCCTGGCCAGTTGCACCATCATCACCTATGTCACGGGATATATGACCACCTATGCCCTGAACACCCTGCACGTTTCCGCGCCTCTCGCCTTTGGCACGACGCTCATCAGCAATGCGGTAGGAATCGCCGCAGCACTGCTGGGCGGCTGGCTAGCGGACCGCGCAGGCCGCCGGCGCATCATGATCTGGCCGCAGATCACCGCGTTGCTGATGACTTATCCGGTGTTCTTCTGGATCTCGGAGAGTCGTAGCACTCTCGCACTTCTTGGAGGCTTCGGCGCGCTCACCCTGATCGGAACGATCCCGTATAGCGCCTTCTACGTGAGCATGGCCGAGGCTTTGCCCAAGAACATTCGTGGCGGCGCCTTCGCGACGATCTACGCTTTTGCCATAGCGATTTTCGGAGGTACCGCTCAAGCCATCGTCACCTGGCTGATCCACCTGACCGGGAGCGCGCTGGCGCCCGCCTGGTACATGCTTTTCGCTAGCGCTGCCGGGCTCTGTGCCATGCTTATGATGCCAGAGACCGCTCCGATCAAAATTCAGAGCGCGCGCACAAGTAGAGGCCGTCATAGCGCAGGGCAGTTTGAATGCGGGTCTCGTTTGCCTGACATCGCGCGGCTTTCGGGGCAGCAGGAATGTAGGTCTTCGCCTTCGACGCGGCCGTTCGCGCGAGCCATCGAGAGCACCGGAAGCACAGTACGCTCCGAGAGCGGATCTCGTCGATGGCTTGCCGGCTTCTTCAGACTCAGGCGCTCGCGGCGCTGAACACGACCCGATCGGTGCAGCGCCTGGAGCTGAGAGCGAAGTACAAGCCTGGGTTCGAGCCGCGGTTCTTAGCGCGCTCAACGCCGGTCCTGGTTAGGTCGATCTCGCCGCGATCTTCAGTTAAATGTCTCGACGCCTGCCCTGGTACCAGGTTCATTGAAGGAGGATCTTATGATCAGAAGTTCCAGCCCGCAGCAAGCCGGTCCGCTCACGCCACAGTTACCTTGCATGGGCTTGCAACAGCTGCCCACGAAAGGAGCTCGAAGGCATTTGCGCCGGCTGCCGCTCTTTCATCCAGATCGCGAAAGTGGCGATAGCAGGCAACTGACCATTGATCTAGTCTTGCTTCAGCCGGACGATCAACCTATGGCCGATCGAAAGCTCGATGAAATCGGGGACCTCTAAATAGCCCCCGCCGATTCCTTGGCTTACTCGGCGCTATGGCTGATGAATTCATAGGTAGCTCGCGCGATTGCTGCGGCATGGACGGCGGGACGTCGCGCACAATCTAAGTCCTTTACCCATTCTCGTTGATTGGAGCGAGCAGGATGTTCCAACCCAGCCTGGAATTTGAGAGAATTATAGATAAACGAACGTCTCGGGCGACTGCTCACTCAAGTCCGACGCGCAGATTCACATAGTACAATTGACTTGTATGCTGATGGCGAGCCTAATTGATTTTGCTGCAAGACTTATAGAGAGCACCAGTGAATTTTGGAACGCCTGTGCAAGCCAGATTCCTCGTTCGAATGGGGACCTCGGGCTGGATGGTTTATGATCGAGAACGCAAGGGACCAGCGCTGATAAACGACAGCCGCCTGGCCGAGAAACTGACAAGGGAACAAGCTGAACACATCAAGAATATCCTGACGAATACTCCGGGCAACCAGCAAACTTAGCCCTTCGTCGTCCATGGTGTTCGGTTGGCGCCCGCAATCCAGTGGGAGTCAAATCCTTGAGCTTCGATTGGGCAAAAGTAGTCCCGCTTCTTTTGATCGGTGCCGGCATCGTACTGGTGCTCGTAGGCCTCATCGGCACAATGCGGCGCCAGCGTTCCGAGGGACGCCGCGCAGCGCAAACAAAAAACGATATGTCCGGATCCAGCGAACCGGCGAAAATCCCAAGCGCGAAAGCGCGGCCTACTGAGAAATCTCCCGGAGAGGATCTGGACGCCCGGCAGGCCAATGAAGAATAACATTGAGTGGCAGCAAAGCTCTGTCCAGGCCGCCTTGCGCTTTTGCTGTCGCTTTCTCTCGCCGTTGGCGATCTCTGTGTCAGGCCGCTTGATACCCGTCATGATCGGAGGCGCGCTCCCTGGCTGATGCTCTCTCAAACATCTCGGCAAGCCATAAGGCCACGGAATAAACGGATCTTCGCTTTCGGCTTAGCGTTAGATCACCAGCGACCTCCACCGGAGGACCCGTTCGAATTGCTTTCAATCGCTTTGAATTCTTGTCCCGCGCTGGGGTGGGAACTTGCAGCTAGAGAGTGTTCGTTGCCTGATCCTTGATGGTCACTCTGTGCTGGAAGATCCGTTCCACCGGATTCTGCTCCGGCGGCGGAACTTGAACGGCTTCGAAGGCTGGGTCGCGATTCTCGTTACGCAAAGAGGACACGGCCGCCGTTCCCGCGAGCGGCCGGTCTGCGAGGCCTCTATCCTCATTCTCTGCTGGTTCGCAATCCCGCGCTTAGTGCTGGACGCACGCTGGATCGGTCAAACAAAAAAACAGGTCGCAGATGCCGTCCAGCGGGTCGTCCGCGCATTGAGGATATGACGTATCGGCTAGCTGCACCTTGGTGGCGACGGGTTGAGGGGCGGCCTCGGCAACAAAGACCGGCAGCGCCGTCGTTGCAAGCGCGGCGGCGCTCGCAGTTACAAACAGCAATTTTTTCATTTCAGAGTCGCTCCCGTGGATAGGCCCCAAGCCGTGCTCCACGGATATATGAAGGCGCCATAAGTGGTAAAATTGATTTTCTTGATCAGGCCCATCTACGGAATGGATGAATTCGCAAATCTCCGCTGCAGTCGCTCGGAATCAACGAAGCCAATCAATCGAGCCTCGATGCGCCCCTATGGCCAGGGGCCGCACGACGTAGGACATGCGCCTCACGTGGCTCCTCGCCGGCTTCGAGGTCCGCGCATTAATCAGAGCAATCGAAGAACGCGGTGGTGCATCTGCGGGCCCGGTGACTTGCGTTCCTTGACCGGACGCGTGACGTCCGACCGTCGAGTCACATCCCCGATTGAGTGCACGAGCGATCTCTGCGTGGTGCATGCGATCGGAGATTCCGTTCGTTTGTTTGGCACCTGATCATCGTCGACGACCCATTGATCAATCCTCCCGCCCTTCGGCCTACACTTCGCGAGCTCCGCGCTCACAGCAACCAGCCTGCCTGAGGTTTCCGGAGCTCAGCCGTCGATGACAACCAACTAACCAGTCTGGCCATCTCCCTTTGGAGCGATGCCTGAGGATTCGACGCTGGATCTTCTTCGCACCGATCTGGTCGCACCGGATCCGGGCAGACCTCGGAATACATTTACTAGCCCCTCCTGCTTCCCACACTTTGTAGGCTGTGGACGCCAACACATGAGGTCGCCGCGCCTTGTCCCGCCAGACGTCTTTGCCTTGGTCTTGCGGACCCGTCGGCACTCAATGAACCGTGAGATTGCAGTTGCGGCAATCAGAGCGCCAACGAAGAAGTTCTGGGGAGCCAAAATGTTTGGCAAAGCGGCGAAAATCTTTATCAAGGGTCAAGCGCTCAATCGGCTTAAGCTTCCTTTAGCCGCCTCAGAGCTTCAGACCGTGATCATTGAACACCTTGTCTCTTAGAGCGCCCTTGATCTCGCGGGCGATATCCTTGCGAATCTCAGCACCCAATTCTCGCTTCGCATCCTCGACGAGATCAGATGCACTCCCGGCCAAGCCTCTGTCGGCGAGCTGTTGCTCCAGCCTGTTGTCGAATTCCTCGCCCATCGCATCAACGAGCTGGCCCTGCATCATGGCATAGTCTTCAGGAGCGATTCGCTGCACCAGGCCGTCCCAAGGCTGCCAGTCCGTCGCCAAATAGCCGGCGAATTCCGCCGCCTCCCTGTTCAGGACGGAGGTCTCCGCACTGTCAATGTCGGGATCGGTGACGCCGGAGACGTCAAAATAGCGCATAGCGGGCGCGACGTGTTGCAGTCCCAGCCGGTCGCGCAGCCTGTTCTGATAAGCAAGATAGACCTCAACGGCGTCGATGTCTTCGACGTTGTAGGCAGAGTGGAGCGAGTGAGTCTTTTCGCGCGCAATCCGCTCAAGCGCGTCCAGACGGAACATGATACGCCCCAGATCGACGAGATCGGGAAGTCGGGCCGTGTCGTCGTAGGCCCCGTTCTCGACGTCTGCGATGAGGCGTGCGGTTTGCATGCCGTTCCAAGTCAAAGTTCTCCTATCCTCGCAGCTTTGATTGGCGTCGAGGGCGAGTTGAAAGTACTGCGCGCGCAATTGCGGGTTAGTCGCCGCCAGGCGCAGATCGTCAGCGACGGACTGCTGGAATTGTTCATTGCTGGAATTGACCGAGTCGAACAGTTTTTCGAGGAAAAGCGCGTATTCTTGGGCGCCCGGCTCTTCTGCAAAGCTCTGCCAGACGGCCAGTAGCTCTCGATCGCCCGGCTTCGGATTACTCCTGAGCCAGCCTGCGACAGTTTCAGCGAGATCATCGGCCTGTCCATCGTCTGTCCCGGACACATCACTTTCGTCATCGCGTGAAAGGTAGACGGTCGGACCGGTATATCCTTCGGCGCGAAGGGTCGTGTCCAGGTTCGTCAGCACCTGCTCGGGCAGCGGATTTTCCCGCAGCTCTATCCTGGCACCAGCGCTCAACTGCGTCAGCAGGTCCTCGGGTAGACTCGCCAACTGGTTTTCGCTGACGTCGAGAAACCGGAGCGTGACAGGGAGAGATTCCGGCAAACCCGTCAACCGGTTTTGGCAGACGTCGAGAAACTGGAGCGTAGCAGGCAGATCCTCCGGCAGACCCGTCAACCGATTGTGGCTGGCGTGGAGAAACTGGAGCGAAGCAGGGAGGGTCTCAGGCAGGTTCGGCAACTGATTGTGGCTGACGTCGAGGAACTGGAGCGCTGTAGGCAGGACCTCAGGCAGGCTCCTCAGTCGATTTGAGCTTGCATCAAGCCCTCTGAGCTCGGCCGGAAGCGCCGACAGACTGGTCAGCTGATTGCCCCTGATGTCGAGACGCTGGAGCGAAGGAGGCAAGCTATCGGGCAGACTGGTCAGCCTATTGAAGGGGACCTCGAGCACGATGATTTCGGTCGGAAGTCGAGGCAGACTGGTAAGAGACAATGATTCGAGATCCAGTCTCGTGACCTCATCCCGGGCATTCACTCGCCTTACCGCCTCTTCCCGATCCTCCAGCGGGCCCACCTGCTGTTCAGCAGCCCAATTCTCAAGCGTTTGGTCTATTTCGCCGTTCGCATGAGCTGAAACCGCCGGGCTTTCTGCATACCCTGACACAACTCCATCCCACTGCGCCGCCGCTTCGTTTTCCCGGTCGGTTTGGCCGGAAGACGCGGAAAGGCTGGCACTGCCCCGCTGTATCTGTCCTTCCTGAAAAGAATCCATCCCCACCCCCTACGAACGAGCCTACTCAGTCCATGACGACAGGTAGGAGGGCCTAAGACATCTAGCTTTCCATAAGCTGACAGGTCGATCGGCAAAAGTTGGCAACCACGGCGTCGGAAGGCCGACACTGCTGTCGTGACCTGAAACTGGGCTGTTGGTCCTGGGTGAGAAACGATCCTCTCCTACCTGCAACAGGCGCTGCGATCTTCCCAAGCGTGCGGCGTCTCTCCCCAAGCAACAAGCAGTCCGCGCCGACTTAGCTTAAGAGGTTGACCCGCTCAGCCGTCAGTGTGACCTGCTTTGGCAACAAGGTTGAGCGAACCGGCTGCCCTGCAGCAACACTCGTCAGCTGATCGACAGGTGGGCCTGCTAAGGTCAGAAAGCTTCCACGTTGACGGTCTTCAGAACTTATCTAGTCACGAAGTGGCAGCAAGCCTGGCAGCAGGATCGATCCAGTTGCCTCGGAAGGCCTCGTGTGAGGCCTACCGGCTCGGCCAGCAGTCGCTAGCCCCGGAGCATCTGCGTTCGCCGAACGATCATTGCGCTGCGCAACGGCCTGCTTCGCGGCCTTGAGAAGCGCCGGGCGTACTCCTTGATTCTAACAGTGAAGAAAGTTGATGAACACAGGACAGGCACAGCGAAGTGCAAACTCCTCCCTCGACACTTTTGAAGATGGGGAGCATGAAAGCTACCTCGGCGGCTTCAACCGAGCCTTGGCGGATTGGGTCGAAGCCTTGACAGGATATCGGACCCCCGCATCTTCGCGTGCGCGCATCCTGGAAAACTGGGCCGCCGAAGAGGGCCAGGGCGAAGCCGAGAATCGGCGACGGGGGCGCTCACGAATTAGGGCTGCGGAGAACGTTGGATCTCATTCGGTAGATCTGTCATCCCTCTCCCTGACCGCTTTGCCCGACGCCCTGCCGCCCCGGCTGAGGGAACTGCGCGCCATGCACAACGAGCTAGGCAGCCTGCCCGCTCGGCTGCCCCCGGGTCTCAACGAACTTCTTGTTAGCCATAATCAGTTGACCAGTTTGCCCGACGCGCTCCCGGCGAGCCTCTATCGCCTGGAAGCGAACGATAACAGGTTGACCAGTCTGCCGGCAGATCTCCCGGCGGGGCTCGGGATCCTAAGCGCAAACAATAACCGACTCGTCAGCCTGCCCGACGCTCTCCCGACCAGCCTCACCTCGCTCGCGGTTAGCGGCAATCAGCTGACCGAGCTTCCCGTCCTCCCATCGGGGCTTATCGAAATCGATGTCAGCAGCAATCAGTTGACCAGCCCTCCCGAACCCCTTCCCGGCTGGCTTCAATCACTCAATCTGAGCGGCAACCGGCTGACCAGCCTGCCCGAGGATCTCCTATCGAGTTTAAACTACCCGAATTTGGAGCTTGCGTTCGGGGACAACCCGCTCCCGGACGAGGTCCGCGCTCATCTGGCTGCACCGCATCTTGAACAACGGTCTCTGCACGAGGCTGCGGCGCAGTGGCTCGGGAACGACTCCGCAGCGCTTGCCGAATGGCAGCACTTTGCGGATGAGCCGGGCGCCCAGGACTATGCCCGCTTCCTGGAGAGGCTACGAGGGACCGTAAACCAGGGCAGCGACGAGTTTCGGCAGGCAGTGGCTGACGATCTGCGGCAGGCGGCGGCCGATCCGAGACTGCGCGAGCAGTTTTTCACACAGGCTTCCGAGGCCAACGCGAGCTGCGAGGATCGTATTACCCTGCATTGGAACGGTATGCGGAGCGCGCGCCTCAATGCTGAGGTCGAGAATGGGTCGTATGATGATCGGCTCAGCGAGCTGATCCAGCGCGCCCGCATTGCTTTCCGCCTCGAGGCGCTGGACGGGATCGCGCGCGACAGGGTTGAATCGCTCCTCACCGTCGACCCGAACGTAGACGACGTCGAAGTCTACCTTGCCTATCAAAACCTTCTGCGCGAGCCGCTGGAGCTCACTCACGTCGCCCCTGAGATGCGTTTCCTGTCGGTCTCTCACGTAACTCCGGAGGATGCGGCGCGGGCGCTGGAGCTGGTTCGGGAGCAGGAAGCGAGCCAATTCACCGACTACATGGCAACCCGCTGGCAACCCTGGGAGACGGTACTGAGGCGCATCGCTCCGGACGAATATGAAGCGATGCAAGATCGGCTCGTCGAAGCCATGGGCGAGGAGTTTCAAAGCCGCCTGGATCAGCGATTGGCCGAGCACGGTCTTCTAGGCGACCCGGATGCCGAGCGCGTGCTCGGAGCCCAAATCCGAAACCAAATCGCAGGCGAGATCAAAGGCGAGGTCATGCGCCGGCTGCTCGCAGACCGTGGGATCGAACAATAAGACTTCTCAGAGCCGCAGCGCAGATATCTTCATTGCTCTGCGGCGCTGATCGATCATGTCAATTGACATCATCTTCGAACTGCCGCTGACGATCGCCGATCGAGATTGGTCAGCGGATCGAATAACGCACGCCGACGAGCAACGTCGGTCTGGCTCAAAAGTGATGAACAAGGATCGGGTCGGTGAAAATGGTGATCGAGGGCGCGCAGTGGCAGCATAAAGGGCTGTCTGAGAGACTTGCAGTGCTCGCAGGCGTGAGAATCTCAAGCTATGGACTGCCGGACGTGACGCGATGTGGCCAAACCTGAGGACGCCAGATTGCTCAGGCCTGAGCACGCTGGAACTGAGCTAGGGTGCATACGTAGCGGGCGCGTCCGCCCGCCATGACCGGCTAGTCGCACTTGCGTGAACCCTGGGACCTGGATTGCCGATGTTCTCACGGCTTTGGCTGGCCGGGGCTGTTTCAATAGCGCGATTGATGAACTGCCCTCAAGCGCTAAACAGCCGCCCGATGCGCCATGTCGGGAAATCCCGCCGGGAGCTGCTCGAAGTGATCGAGCGCGCCATTGCCGCCACTCCCGACGAATCCTTATTCGAATATGCCGAATGGAAAACGGCAACCGTGCACTTCGCTTATCGTGTCAACGTCGACAAGACCTTTTACTTGGCGCCGCGCCGGCTGATCAGTCGTCCGTGGACATCCGGCCTGCCTGTCGCGCAGTCGAAATCTTGCAGGATCACCACGCCGCCAGCCAGCGCGACGTTCCCAGCGCAGCCCACATGTTACATTGAACGAGCACACCCAATCCCATCAGCCTTACGTCGGTATGACGCCGGCCAGCTTGATCGAGATGGCGGCGCGGAGCGCTACTGCTTCGCCATGGCAGTCGAGGGGTTGATGCGCGGACGCCCGCATTCCGGGCAGTATTTTTATTTCGCCATGGGCATCACCGCTCTGGCGCGACGCTATGAGTGCAATCGGCTGGAAGCAGCCTGCGAGAGTGCGTTCAATGCGATCAGCTGCTCCTCCGCGAGCGCCGTCGTTGACGCAGGGCTCGACCGTGCGAGCCCGCGACGCGCTACTATCAATGAAGGAAGTGACCGTCGGCATACTGAGCCACCCGGCCCTGGCCCGAATAGTGGCGGCCCACTGACCTCCCGCATCGATCAGGGGCAGCCGCCATATAAAGCTGGCCGCCCCCGTCATAGGCGTCTGCCTACAGGATGGCATTATCGAGCCAGATGTCGAGGATGTCAGCCGAGCGGTCGTGGGAGTAATGGAACATTGATGCCGCTGGGCCGGTGCGCCACCAAACGACGGATCGTCCGGACTTAGACTCAGCACCGGCGCGGATCGAGATCGGGCGCGCCCCCAACGCGCTCGAGGAAGAACGAAAAGCCCCAGCACCTTCTGGGGGCCGTGGAAGCCTGGATGCTGGGGCCATCGTAGCCTCATCCAAGAGTAGCATGGATAGGCAACCGTATTGTGCATTGCCAATTCGATTCGTCAAACTGGCCCGGGATACTTGTCTTCCCGAAAGTCTCATCACCTGCGTACCCCGTGCTCCGTCTCGGCAAAAGGATAGCCTGGGTAGCTGCTAAAAGCGGCACCTAACAAGGATTTGCAGAACGCAGGCGTGAGCTTGCCGCGGTGAATCACGACGTCATCGTGGCCCGTTGCGGCTCGAGCGTTCTGCCAGAGGCGATTGTAGCCGCGCTGTTCGTTGGATTTCACGTGGCAAGCGGCGAACGCGGCGTCATCTAATGTCGCCAGCTGCCATGCATAGACCGGCCGCTTCGTATGGATATGCACCCACATCGGATTTGGCACCGTACCGTTGCCCAGTGGCGCAGGCTGCAGCTTGATCTCGAACAGCTTTCCTGGCTCGCCCTTCAACGCGCGCGGTGGCTCCAGGGGCGTCAACTCCTCGGCCGCCTGCAATCGTTCGAGGTACTTCTGCGAGGGGAACGCGTAGGTCTTCATGCAATCGATCTCGATCGACGCCTTTCGTGCCGTCAAAACATGTATCTGCCCCTGAACCTCCGACAACATCGCCTTGAGGCGAACTAATTTGTCGTGCACTTCCGGCACTTGCACAGGCGTGAGTAGGCCGCGTCGGCGAGGTTCGTCGAGCGCGGCTGCACACGCCTCTATCTCCGCGGATTGGCTCTGCAGCCGCTCGACCACAGTATGCACGACGTGGTCGGCGTCTTCCGGCTTCATGTGGCGCATTTGCGAAATGGCTCTTTGCTGACTGCCCAGATCGAATTGCAAGAGTTCGTCCAATCGCTCGAGCAGCCGTGTCAGTGCCTCCTTCGACGGCGGAGCCTGCCATATCGCCAAGTGTCCCCTCGCCGACGATGACGTCCTCGCATGCGCCTCCTCCGCGCTCGCAAGTTTCTTCGTGCCCAGATCCGAGAGCACAATAACCTTGGCGGCTCGCACCGCGTCGGCATCGGGCATAGCGGGCTGCGGCTCGGGCTGCCCGGCTGCCGAACTCCCCGCAACTCCGGCCTGCCTGCGCTTGCCCTTCCCTTTCCTGCGCGCTGCACTGCCTTCGGCGGCCGGGGCGTTGCCGGCGGGGTCGGCCGGCATCGCAAGGCCAGCCTCCGTTGGCGGTGCGATGATGGCTGGCGTCTTCGGCTGCACTGCCAGGAGGCGCATGACCTCATGAGCAGTGACCCACGCTCCTTCCACGATCTGATCCAACAGTTCCAACGGAAGCTCGGGACTCGCTCCGTTATTCCTTAGCTCGGCGACCATGTTCGGCAACGCCGACGCGAACTCCGATAGCCGCTCCATAACTCCTTCCAAAACGGCGCAGTGCTCTGCGTCGAGGGCTTGTCCTTTGCTGTTCAGAACAGCATCGCCCGTCGAGAGGAATGCGGGAATAACATCCTCCATGAAGGTTCCGAGTAGGCGTGCCCGACCGTTCTCACCCAAGAGGATTTGCCTGACGGCCGGCTCGAGCGTGCTCGCCTGCGACTCAATTATGACCCGCGCGAGAGCGACCTGCGATTGCAGATGGACGCATTTCGTATACAGTGCCCAGCCGGTGTGCAGCCGTAGTGTCGCCTGTTCAGCCTGTCGCGTTTCGGCCGTTGCACTTGGCAGGTTGGCAGTGGCTGCGCAGACCGACTGCATCCGTTCGGAGCGCAATGCCTTCGTTCCCCACCACTCCGTGCAGGCCGAATAGTGCTTTGCCGCACTGGAAGCCGTTCTGATCAGGTAGTCTGGAGGAGCATTGGATTGGCGCATCCGCTCGAGTATCTTTCCCGCATTCTTCCTGCTCTGCTCCAGGGCGTAGATAGTCGGTGCGGCCAACGCGTTGCATTGGTTCCCCGCATCCAGCGTCTGGTCACGAACGCGGCGAGCCTGGCCGTCGGACAGAATGCTGCGCGCCACATCTGGGGGCAGGCTCGCGTAGTCTTCCAGAACTGCCGCGCCCGCTTTGACAACCTGATCGATCAGCTCTTGCGCCTCAGACGCGCTCCGAGCGCCCTTGGCAGCACTGTGGCAAGCATCAAGTTCCTCACGCAGGCCGTCCATATTTCGTTTCGCTGCGTTGATCCCCTCATCGCTCGAGAACATGGGGACTGCCACACCCGAACCTGAGGGCAGGCTCCCGAGCGTCGCCATTCTACCTTCAGGCGCTAAGCGCATCCGCTCCACGACGGAGTCGAAAACTCGGTTGCCTTCCAAAGGGGCAAAATTAAACTCCGAACGCGCGCTGCTCGATCTCGACGTGCTGTCGGCTCCCGCAGCCCCTTCGCCAGGTCGGCCAATGCCCGTCATGTTCCATCTCCCATAGGGTCAACAATGCGCGGTCTACCTGGATAGACCGCCTGGCTGACGGTTGGCTGACGAAGGATGCTCCCCGGATGCACAAAGAAATCCCCGGCTGCCCGAGTTCCAATTTGATGGAAGCTGTCGTGGTGCTGGAGGCAGCATACGGATGACCCATGAAGTGCGGGATAGGGGGTCGTAACGCGTGTCCGCATTCGGCGCTGCCTCGCCTTAACCAACACGGAAATGCGGGCTGCCAGGCTGCATCGGCAGTGACGGCGATTCCTTAAGGACTTGGCGATGGCGGCGGCTTGTCTAGGGCTTAGCCCTACCAAGGCCTTCCCGAATACTGAAGGGCGCTTAGCATGCCGAACCGTGGAACGGACTGGAAGACTACGGCGAAGGAAGTACCGGACGGATGTCGATTTGCAGACTTTCGGCAGCAGAGAACCTGTTGCTAACCGGGAGCGAGATGCGTTGTTCGGCCGAAGTGTTTACGGATCCAACAACACGTAAATCCGGCTCAATGTGGAACGGTCCGTCATGACAAACCTGTTGTTATCGCGTTCGAATTGAGTCGGAACCGACGTTGCGGAAGTCCTTTCTCCCCGTTCAGGATAGGACCCGCCGATATGCGGCCTATCCAAGCGTACCTAGAATATGCTCATAAAAACAACGCAGCGAGCGTGCCAAGCACACCGAGCGCCAATCCGATCAGCGAGCCTACCGTTGGCACGTCTCGAAACAGCAGGAGCGTGAGAATCGGTTCAACCACTAAAATTGCCCCCACCGATGTCGCGATGATGACCCAGATGTTCTCAAGGTACATGTAACCCAGTGCATATCCGAAGACGAGAAGGATGCCGCCGAAGGATATCAGCAGGAACATCGGCAGGAGAGTAGCCATATCGCCGCCGTCCTTTGCGAACTGCTTTGAGGCGACCAACTCTGCAATGATCGAAAGCGCTTCTCCAAAGAAAATCGCGCCCACCGCTACGATCTTCAATGTTGAGCTCGTCGCTTGACACATCACGATCGCTGTCAACGATTCCTTCCAATATTGGCATTGGCATCTGGCCTGCCTCCGACAGCAGGAAATACCGAGGCCCTCGATCGAGCACTTGCGTTCGTCGCATGTCGCTGGCACTCAACGTTTGCCGAAAGCCGCCCGGCTCCCGAGACGCCAATACGCCTCGCGCCACTCACCGCTTTCGGTGTTGCGCGGCGATGAGAGTGGTCAAAGAGGGAGACGAGATCGCGCAGCTGAGCGGCTGCTAGCCAGAGCTTCACGACCTAAGCTGCAATCCGCACAGGAAGAGCGGAATACCCGTGGACAAAGTTGGACGCAATTCGCTCGGGTCCGCCGACAACCTTGATCTCCAGCCGCGCCTTCAAGATTTCTTCCCAGAGGATTTTCAACTGCAGCTCAGCAAGATGTCGCCCAACGCAGCGATGGATCCCGAATCCGAACGAAAGATGTTGCCGCACGTTCTTGCGGTCGATGACGAAGCTGTCGGCATTCTTGATGACCTCCTCGTCCCGGTTACCGGAGATATACCACATCACGACCTTGTCGCCCTTCCTGATGTGTTTCCCACCTACGACGATATCGGCCGTGGCGTTGCGGCGCATATGTGCGATGGGCGTCTGATAGCGAATAATCTCGGACACGGCGCTTGAGACCAGCTTGGGATTATCGCGCAGCTTTTGCAGCTCGGATGGATGCTGGTTCATGAAAAGAAGGCCGCCGGTAATCGAATTGCGCGTGGTATCATTTCCCCCCACGATCAGAAGAATTAGATTGCCAAGAAATTCGCTCGGCTCCATGTGTCGAGTTGCAGGCGAGTGCGCCATCATGGAAATCAAGTCGAGCCGCGGATCGGCATTGATGCGCTCGTTCCAAAGCCGCGTGAAACACGCCAAGCACTCGGACAAGATCGCGCTTCGCTTGTCCCAGCTATCGATCGGCTGACCAGTTTTCGGAATTGCAACGGCCACGTCCGACCAATAGGTCAAGAGCCGCCGATCCTCGAATGGAAAGTCGAATAGCGTAGCAAGCATCTGCGTCGTCAACTCGATGGAGACCCGATCCACCCAATTGAAGTCATCGTTGCGCGGCAAGCCGTCCAGAATCGCTCTGGCGCGGCCGCGGATCAAGCTTTCGAGCCTGGTCAGATTTTCCGGCGCGACGATCGGACTTACGGTGTCGCGCTGCTCGCGGTGCTTGGGAGGACCCATCTTGATGAAACTCTGAGTCCAATGCTTGTCAGGCACGTCGGCGATAGTAACACCCCGCTCCGACGTGAATACCTTGTGATTGGTATCCACGTCTACGATATCGCGGTATTTCGTTAGCGACCAATATGGACCATAGTGGCTGTCTTGGCAGAGGTGGACGGGATCCTCCCTTCGCAGCCGCTCGAAGCAATCCCATATGCTATCATCTTGAAAGCGCTTGGCTTCGCTTACATCCAGCTTGCTCAGCGGGACATTGGAGGCGTCGTCGTCGGCTCGAAAGTCCGCCAATTGCGTTTTCATGATCATCTCCGCAGATTTTGCTCTCTCGAGAGCCAAGGGATCCACAGATCGCGATGGATAGTTTCGAGCTGCCGTGGCGTGCCGGTTGCGAGCGGGTCGTTGCTCCAACAGAGTATCGCAAATTCCGGGCGGTTTCCCCTACCATTTCCAGCAGGTAAGTATCGCATTGACTTTCCAACTCCGTCCGCTCCATTGAGCCAAAGAGCACCGTTCGCGCTACGCAAGCGGAGCCTAGTGCCGCATTACGCGGCTGCTCAAGCTATCAAACAGGACACAATGCGACCGCAGCTCCTCCTCGCCATTAAGAGGCCGAATGCGAAGTCTTCAGCGCCTAATTGCCGCATTCATTTCCTTGCTTGGCCGCTGGACCGTGCGCTGACCACCGCCCACGGTGATCCTTGTCCGCGAAAGCGGTTGTCGCCGCTCCGCCGCAAAAAGCCAATTTGTTCATCGGCGTGGCAAGGCTGCTTCATCCATCATCCTGACCAAGAGCTTGCACTGGGCGAGACGGGAAGCTCTCGGGGACGACCGCTGTGGAGGGCTGCAAGGATTGATCGTCCGCATCATCAAGTTCACATCGTCGGGACCATTCGGGGCTATCGCCCTGCCTGGCACACAAGAAGGAGGGCCTCCGATCCGCACCACTCATCAAGAGGAAATACGAAGTCCCGCTTTCGGGCGCGGGCGGGTCAGATGCTCGTTCCGCTTCGCCCAGGGTTCGTCAGGTTGCGCGAAACGCAACTATGATGCCCATGACGGCCAACGGTACTAAGTGGCGGCCGCTGCGAAGAGGAGAAGTTGACGCGCCAGACCAGCCCACCTCGGTTGAGCATCATCAAACTCGGCGCTGTGAGGATGAGGCAGGTGCTCGTTCCAGGTCATCATGCCGAACGACCTATGCTGGATTTGCAATGCGTGGGAAGCCAAGCAGCCGCTGCGCACCGAATGCTGCGCTCCTTCTCCAAATCTCAGGCAGCTGGAAGGACCAGGCAGAATGATGGCATATCCCATGGTGTTACAAAGCTTGCGCGCCGCCAGTCCTGGTCGCAGGGTGTTGGAGATAACCACGACCGCAGGGTGCATCGTTCGCTGTTCATATTGCTCTCAGGACAAGTTCGCCGATCGCCAAAGACCTGTGTCTCAAGCGAAGTATCTTGGCCTTCACGATTTCGAGCGATGTTTGGCACGCGTGCCGAAGGCTACCGACATCAGTTTTGCCGGCTACTCGGAGCCTTGGCTGCATCCGGCGTGCACCAGCATGGTTGAGCATGCTTACGCACGCGGTCACGACATCCGAATTTTCACGACCCTTGTCGGGATGAACGGGAGTGACGTCCGGCGCTTGCAAATGCTGCAGTTCAGGGCTTTTGTCGTCCATGTTCCTGATGACGGCAGTTATATGAACAGCCGCCTCGTCGGAAAGTCCTATCTCAATGTCATGCGCCAACTTCTCGACGCGAACATTCCCTCAATTCGATTCGTCGTGCTGGGCAAAATCCATCCCGCCCTCGCCGACATCATTCCCACCGGAAACCTGGAGCGCTTGCGGCCACTAAGTAGCGGCCGAGGACGTCTCGCTCCGCATATCATCAAAGCACGACGGCCAGTCGTCGGAACGTTGACATGTATTGGCAAGCAACAATATCGCAATGTCCTTCTTCCAAACGGCGATGTTACTCTTTGCTGCATGGATTTCGAACGGCGTCATGTCTTGGGCAACCTTTTACGCGACGAATACGAATATCTCTTTGAAGGAACAATCTTTCGCGAAGTCATCGATCGCATGAACGGAATGGGTGGTTTTCTGCTCTGCAGGAGGTGCGAGTTTGCCAGTCCGCGGACGTCAGGACGGCGCATGGACGCCGACCAACAAGCTTGACGGCAGGGCCACGCGAGTGCGGACGTCAAGAATTCACGTAGATCGCTACGTGCCAGAACGGCCATACGAATGGGGAAACTCGCCTTGATCGGATACACGACTGCCACCAGGTGGATCAGAGCCGCGCTCCCGCGAGGTGAACCAGTTGGGAGCCTACTCTGTAGAGGGCCTCACGGGCGGCACGAAACCGCCGATGTTCAACAGGCGCCACTGGAAGTGGTAGATCCTTTTCTGCAAGGTGGCCGAGAACGTATGACGCCAACACACGCCCGAGGACGTTGCCGGGTGCAATGCCACGCCCGTTGTAACCACCTAACGAGACCAGGTTACGGCCAAGCTTGTGAAAGCGCGGCAGGTGGTCGGAAGTCATGCCGATCGCCCCGAACCAACCGGTTTCGAACTCAAGGTTATCGAGCTGCGGAAACAGCCTGCGAAGCGATCTGATCGCCCAGGCTCGGTGAACCAAGGCACCCATACCTTGTAAAGCGCCAACGCTGCCGAACACCAGACGGCCTGACCGATCGAAGCGAAGCGAGGAAAGGACCACGCCGGTGTCCCATGCTCCCTGCCGTTCGGGCAAGATCGATGTCCTGAGACGATCTGACAAGGGCCGCGTGGCCAAATTGAAGTAAGGTAGACGGATCTGCGACCGAGGTCTGTTGCCGTAAGCGTCGGTGGCGACGATCACCCACTCAGCACATACGGATCCCATTGCCGTGCCGACCCTCCGGCACAAGTCCATGTCGCTGATTGTGAGAACTTCAGTCTGAGTGAATATCCTCGCACTCGCTGCAAGTGCAAGGCGTGCCAAGCCTCGCGCATAGCCCAGCGGCTGAATCGTACCGGCGCGCTTGTCTAGCAGCGCGCCGGTATAGTTGCCCACGCCAATCTTTCTGCGGGTCTCCTCCGCATCAAGCAGCACGACCGGAGCGCCGCGCTTTTGCCATTGTTCGGCACGTATCCTGATTTCCTGCAAGCCCTTATGGCCTACCGCGCAATGCAGCGTTCCCGCGCGTTCGACTTCGCACTCGACCCCATCTCTCTCGATCAGTCCAAAAACCTCTTGTGGTGCTCCATCCAGCAATTCGGTGAGCCGTTCCCCAAACGGATGGCCAAGGGTACCGGAGAGCGTATCGGGCATGATCCACATACGCCCGGGTTGACGAGCCCAACGTTAGCGTCCAGACCCACCGAACCCAATTTCGCATGCCTCCAGCAAGATGGCGCGCGCCGGCCTTCGCGAGGTGAATAGCTGCGGAGAGACCAGTGTATCCACCGCCGATCACGACGACGTCAGCTCGCGCATCGCCCACAAGAGGACCCGTATTCGGCGGCGCGCGCGCCGTCAGCTCCCACAAGCCATGCGATTTGGGATTGCCGTGCATCCGACGAACTCGTTCTGTCCATGATCATGACTGATCTCGACCTACACATCGTGGCAGGCGGCAATAAAACTCAACTCCAACATTGTGCACTCGCTCGTCTCGTCAAAGGCGTACAAAAGCATCGGCCGATTGCCGGGTGCATCCCTTCATCTGCCGCTGCCTTTATCTTGGGGCGCGGCTCACACTGCAACGCATCGGAGAAGCGCTTGCTCAGCAGTCCTTGATCCTACATCTGAGGAGCCCACGTCAGGTTTTGGAAAGCTGACGGTACTAGCGAGAGAACACGAGGACGACACCAGCAGACGAGACCATGGACCGATTCAATAATATCAACCCAGCCGATCAGGAACCCGCTGCGTCCGAAGCAACGGTGGAGCAACCGCAACAGCAGCAAGCCGAATTTGAGCAGCACTTGGGAGAGGCGGGTCATGTTGGCCCTCTATATCCACACAGGGAGCTTTATGATGTCTCTGAGGAAGACGATCGCCTGATCCAGGCAGCGTCCAGCGCTGCCCTTGAGCGAGGGCCACCGCCGGGTTCTGTCACCGTGAGCATTTATGATCGGCGACTTCGTAAATTGGCCGAGTTGCTGAAAGAGTCAGGCAAATCAATCGCTGGGCTCGAAGACGATACGTTGCTCGGTTACGCCAAAAAGCTGCTGCCAAATGACAGGGTCATCTTTCCAGCATTGTTCATGGTCAGCCGCTACCGCAATCCTGACGGCATCGCTCGGCTCACCTCAACACATTACCGTCCTTGCAAGGAAGATGAACGGCTCATCAATGAGGCAGCCGAGGCAGGCTTTGGTCGAGGGATCGACCCGAAAACGGCGGGAAATTACGCAAGCAGCCTCCGGAAGCTAGCGTCAGCACTTCGCCCCTTGTCCATTGCCAAGCTCAGTGATGACGCGTTGCTCGGTCATGCCGACACTTTGTTTCCGGATGATAAGAAACTGATCTACGCCTTGAATAGGCTTCGCAACTATCGCGCAATCATCGGGCCGAACAATTTAGGAGGACAGGGAGCCAGCTCGCGCCTGCCGACACAGCCAGCCGCTTATTCGCCGCGGCAGGTCCTCGAAGAGCAGCCTTTTGAGAACGCCGCGGACTGGGGCGCATTGGCGGCTGACGGTTTCAATGCGCCGCAGGATTGGCATGAAATGGGCTTAACCACTTATTCTCCCATACAAAGTGTAGCCCAGGACATGATTTTTGATGCCGCGGAGCGAAGCGGCGAGCTTACGGCTTCCAGCTTCGATGCACCGCTGCTTTGGCAGGGAATGCGCGATCCCGCTTCCTCGCCCGCGCAAAGTTTCGCTCAGGAAGAGCTTTTCGATGCCGCAGATCGCGAGAGCCTGCTGCCAGCCATGCCCCACGATGTATCGGCGTCTTGGCCGACGATGAGCTCCGCCGGCCACTCTACCCGGCAAAGTATCGACGAGAATGAGCTTTTCCATGCCCTGAATCGAGAGGACGCGCTGCCAGGCACAACTTTCGATGCACCTGAACTGTGGCCGCGGCCGAGTTCAGTCGTCCCCTCGCCCATGCAAAGCTTCGCCCAGGAAGATCTTTTCGATGCCGCGGATCGGGAGGGCTCCGTGACCGCGGACCGTCGTGTTTTACCGGCGTTTTGGCAAGAAGTGGCCTCGCCCGACCGCCCACCGATGCAAAGTGTCCGTGGGGAAGAGTTTCTCGATCCTCGCCCCTCGCAGCCGAGCTCCCGACCGCAGACTGCCGCCTCTGAAGAGTACCTTGCAAGGACGATGGACCAAGGCGGTGCTGCCCTCGCCACGACCGGCAGCGAAAGCTTTGATGCTTCCTGGGTCGTTCCAGACGACTTCTCCCACGGCAATCAGTCCGCGCCGGATATGATGCGCTCCAAACTGGGCCACTGGGGTCTGTTGCCCGACGCGGCAGAGCGGGTAAAGACCTACGACATTGCCGGTGAGCGCTATACGGCCGTGTTAGGTCCGGGAGGGCGCAATGATGTTCAGCTTATCCATCTGCGGTCTCCCGCTGCCGGTGACACCTTCGATGTTTCATTCGCAGTGCCCAAGGACTTTTCCCATGGCACCCAGCTGGCGCCCGACATGATGCTATCCACCCTGGGCAAGTGGGACTTCTTGCCTAATGCGGAACATCCGATCATGAACTATGAGATTGGCGGCGAGCGCTACACGGCTGTGTTGGGACCGAAAGGACCTGACGACGTTCAACTCATTCATCACCCCAAGTTCGCTTTACCGGGTGACGCTGCGCTTTTGGCACCGACCGGCGTCGCGCATACGTCCGGCGCCCTTTTACCCGGGCTCAATCCGCCCGCGTCGCTCGACTTCCGCAAGGCGGCAAACCCTCCACCGCCGTCTGCGGCGCAGGCATCTGGTTATCAGCCGCTACGGCAAGTGCCTGAAATCGGAGAGTTGTTCGGCCACGATTGGAGGCACGGCCCCCAAGAGGCTTCGCCTGCCGTAATCGACATGCTCCAAAATTTGGATCTTTTGCCGAGCCAGCATGCCCCGATGACCCGCTTTCTAATCCACGGCCAGCCCTACACGGCCGAAAGCCTGCCCGGAGGCCGCGTTCTTCTCTTCCATCGGCCGCAATTTAGCTGAACGAGGTGCCCTTCGGAGAGCTCAAGCCATCCGAGCCTATGTCGGAGCTTTCGCTTTCAGAGATGTTAGTACTGCCTCCAAATGACGCGAGCAAACCCCAACGCAGCCAGCTCAAGTTGGGTGACTTCAATCATCTCGTGGCTCACATCCGGCAACCAACGATCGGGGTTTCTGATGCTAGGTGTTTGCAGATACAGCTTGGCGGTTGCTCGCATAAAGACTTAAAGGTCTCGATTGGAAACCGGGTCAGCATCTGTCGAAACTGAATGCGCTCCCCTGCACTACACCATTGAGGAGCTCGATCTCGAACAACACGTCAGTCTGTCGCGGTACACCACGGCAAGGGGAGAGATCCGAGATCTCCTGTTGCCGTGACCTTGCGACGCACAACTCTTCGAGATCGAGCATAGCAAAGGCGGGCGCTGCGCATAGACCCTAACACGTCGATTCCCGGGTTTAGGTTAGAGTATCGGCAGATAACGATTGTTATACGAGTCACAGGCAATCGGCCTGCGGCATGCAGGTGTAACGGGTCAGATGCGTCTGGGCGTTGGGCCGACGTCGACCCTGTCGAAATCAGTTGGTTAGTTAATTGGCCATGGGCAGCCAAAGAGATTTCAGCACCCGGTCGCTCGTGATCCGGGATCAGATACCATCGACGATCGCTTGGCCTATACCGCTGCGGAATTTTAACTCGAAAAGCAATGACAGCTTTTCCTGTCCGATTACTAGGGCCTCCGAGCGGTCGAATCTGGAACGGGCCGCAGTCGAACCCAATTTTCGTCCTGCACTGCCTAGCGTGTTCGTTTGACGACGTTCTATGCCAGAAGTCGGACATCGAGCCGGGAAGCTCAGCGCTTATCACGCAGTCTCCGCGTCTTCATCAAAGGTGCCGGATGATATCTCATTGGCACGCCGATTGCTGAGGAGATGGTAGATGCGTGCCGCTCGGCTGGGCCGCCAGCAGGAGTTCGCGGGCTTGATCGGCCGTGAGCCTGGCCACGAAGGTGACAGCTATTGATTCGATAGAACCAGACAGATCATGCGCTGCGCTCACCTGCAGAAGTGCAATCTCGCACTGCAATTCTCATATGCTGCAATGATTGCGCCCTCAAGACGAATCCGCCGCATTGCGATGCCAGTGTATCCACTCTTCATCAATGGCGCGCAGTAACAGCCGTATAGGCGTCGAGGAGAATTTATGAACGCATCTCCAGAGATGATCCCGTCAGAAGCCGATGTCGAGCCTGTCAGCGGCGATAACCTCTCCTCGTTGCTCGCCGAGATCCGAAGCCGTCGAAACAAGTTCGCCGTCGCGCAAAAAATTCCAGACGACATAATCGATGGCTTTAAACGAGTTGGCGTCTATCGGGCTATGGTCGCCAAGCGCTTCGGCGGCGAGGAGAAAACGCCGGCCGAGTTTTGTCAGCTGATCGAGCGCATTTCCGAGGTGGATGGCTCGGCCGGTTGGGTCGCCAGCTTCGGCGATGGGGCTTGCAATCTCGCGGCTCTTCCGGACGAAACGCTCGCCAAAGTCTATGCGAATGGGCCCGATGTGGTATTCGCGGCTGCCGTTTATCCCCTACGCGCCGCCAAGCGCAGTACCGGCGGATTTGTCGTGAACGGCGTGTGGCCATTTGCCAGCGGCTCGCCTGGGGCGGCTTTGATCGGCGTCGGCATCAGGGTGGAAGACGATCCCACCGGCGGCCTTCCGCGTATAGCCGTAGTGCCGGCCGAAAAGGTAACTATCCGCCCCAATTGGGACGTCATTGGGCTGCAGGGAACCGGAAGCCATGATCTGGTTATCGAAGATGTCATCGTGCCGGAAGAATGGACCCTGGTTCGCGGCGGCTCGCCGACACTCGACGGTCCGATCTACCGTTATCCGTCAGTAACGTTTGCAGCCCAGGCGCATGCGATCGTTGGCGTCGGCATCGCGCGCTCCGCACTGAACGAGGTGATCGCGATGAGCAGGAACCGCGCCTCGATCACCGGAGCGCCTGTGATGGGAGAGCGGGGCTACATCCAGCTAGAAGCGGCCAGAGCCGAGGCTATGCTGCGTTCCGCGCGGTCCTTCTTTTATGAGGCCACCGAGGAGCTGTGGAACGAAGCACTCGATGACGCGGTCAATCCGAACACCACGACGCTGATGCGGCTCGCGGCGACTAACGCCGCGCTCCAAAGCGCGGAGGTCTGTAAGATCGCGAGCCGTCTCGCCGGCACTGGCTCGCTGTACACGACGAGCAATCTGGCGCGCGCGATGTGCGACAGCTTCGTGGTTGCCCAGCATGCGGCTTTGAACGAGGGGACACTTCAGCGTGCGGGCCAGCTCCTGCTCGGGGGTGCAGCGCAGCCAGGCTTTCCATGACGTGGTTCGGGAGCATTTTCGCGCGAATAGCTGCGAGCAAAGGGCCAAGAGCCATCATAAACGGCCAAAGCTTAGCGACGGTTTCTCCGCTCGCTCCGATCTCGCTATCTCCAGGACCGGAACGGAACCCGCTGTCGTCGGCGCGTATTCGCACGGTATCTTGAGCGACTGCAACAATTTTCGTGCAGCCAGATGAGCCTCGCGGACAAGACGGCCAGAAGAAATCTGGCCGTCTTTCATGATCGATATGATCCGTGTCGTGGCATTGCAAAGATGCCCGCACGGTTAAAGGGTCGGGGTTTCGAAGCGCATCCCCGTCCCGGTGCTCTTTCGTTTACCAGACGAACTTTGCGCCATCCGGCAGTTCACAGATGAATTCACCCTGGTTCACGAGTTCGGTGGTCCCGACCACAAGCTTTGAGGCCCGCACCGTGAGCTTACCTTCGCGGCTGAGGCTATGGCGAATGTATTCGGTCACGGCATGTCCGGAGCTGTCCACCGTTTGGTGCGCATTGGCGAAGCTGATGCCGTTCTGCGGGGTCACCCTGAATGCATTGATGACCAGACCGGCCTGTGTCGTCGAAGCCGGCTTGCCACCCTCCGCGGCAGCACAGCGGCTCATGTCCAGGATGAGCTTCACGTTTTTGCCGGCCTGCAGGGCATTGAGCACCTCGGTGTATTTCGGTGAGGGCTCATCGGCTCGCGCCATCGAGCTCACGCTGATGGCCGAAAGCAAAGAGAGCAGGATCGCCAGCCCTTTGCCAATAAATTTCATATGCTCTTCTCCCTCGATGAGTACCACAGATCACACGTGGCAAGACGCTGTGCTCGCAAGCCGTTTGGCGGAAACCAGACATCAAGCGCACGCGCGCCTGCGACAAAAACAACCTGTCGTAACCAGACGCAAGTGGTTGCGGCGACTATCCCTACCTCACAACCTCGTAGGTCAGGTTTGCCAAGGCGCCCTATCCTTGCGCGACACCGCTGGAACGATTTGATCCGTGGCGGCCGCTTGGAACCACAAACGGCAAGCGGTCCCGCCGATCCAATGGAGACCAATACGATTGGTGGGCACCACGATCTCGACGATGCGGTTCTCACGTGCGCGTAAACGGACGATTTCCAGCTGCTTTTTGACCAGCCACATCGTCAACTCGTCCACGTTGATACTCTCGCAAGGCTCGCTGCCACCCAGACGACAGGCCCGCAATGAAGCGGATTAGGCGCCGCGCTGTGAAAACGCTCTTCGAGACCCCGATCTCGCCTCGTCCATAATGGCGACTGCACAAGCAGCGCCGATTTATGATTCGTCGATTTGCGTCGCTTCCACCCGGCTCGGCTTCGCCTCACTGAACTAAAATTCAGCCGGTGACGACAAACCGACACTGACTCATCGCCTGGTCCGTCAGCTTCTCGAAAGCTGCACCTGCAACAGTCCGCACTAATAGCCGGCACTCCAGGAGAGAGAGAGATGAATGTTGATCCACGGAATGCTGCAGACGCTCTCTTTGAGCTTCAGGACATGCCGCAGCCACATCGGACGGACCGGCAACCAGACGAGTTGAGCGCACAAACCAGCGCACCGGCACACAGCTCCGAGGCTCAAGCAAGCTTTGAGCAGCAGCTGGATGATTTGGATCCAGATGAATTGAATCCGGTCCATCCTGCCTCCCTTCCGGCAAATAATACGACTGCTACGTCCTCGACCGCGCCGAACGAGAGGCCTCCGGAAACGGGTTCCTATCCAGCCACAACATTTGTCAGCGCGCGCGCTCAACTTGCCGCGACGCTGACAGGCGCCACGCTTGAAGCGCTCAGAAACGAGATCGACCTCGCCGTGCGTCAATCAGCACGTTGGTCGCCGGCGACCGCAGCTTCCGTCGATCGGGACGTCGTATTCGAGGACGTGGCGGGGTCGTCATATGTCACGCTGCGACGTTTTCAGAACCAGGACAATGATTGCAAGCCGCGCGCGGAAGAAAACACGAGAGCAATCTCCCATATCCGTAACACGGCTCGGGATTATTCTTCCGTCGGAGATCCTCTGGAGCGATATACAATGGACCGGGCACGTCAGGCCGGATGGCATATGCGCGGAAAGACAGCAGAATCTCCTTTCGTGTCCCTGGTTGAGGATCCCGCAAAACTGGTTGTTTCGCGCGACCACTGGGCGAGAGCGATCGCCAACAATGCGAACGTGCTGCACAGCTACACCGTCCCGAAGACCGCGGTCTGGACGCCCGACGACGTACTGAGCAGTATCGGGCTTGGAATGAACGTGGAAGACCAGGACAATATCGATGCGGATGTGGATCTGATGTGCTCGCTGGGCAGAACGCCAACCCGAGAGACCGAACGATTGTTTCTAGGCGGCGACCTCGACGACTACCGGACGAACAGCGAGGCAAATCCGTACAAGCGCGACAGCGCTGATTAGGTACGTGCTAAGCATCCCACGGCAGCGGTGTCTTCATTTCCAACCACAAAGGCATCTCCCATAAGGACAAGTTGAAGGACGCGCGCCGGCTTAACGAACAATAGCTTTAGCAGTTTGCGCATCAAGCTATCAAATGCCTCAATCGCCACCGTTATGAGGCGGACTCGACGCCTGCAGCTTATCCAACTCGCTCTTCCAAGTGATTCTTTGGCGGTGCTCAATCGTGCTTTCGGCGATTGCTTGACATCGATCCAATCGCCGCAATCGCATTCGTAGCCGAGCTCGCGGCTCGGGCCGGTGAAAAACCTGCCTTCGCCCGTGGCCGGCTAAGCCCGACGCTGGAGGCGCATTCAACCAGAAGATGGCCGGACGCGACCGCATGGCCAGCGCACTAAAAGCTGCATCACCTATGGTATGGTAAGCCGCATCAAGCGCCGCGCCTATCCGCCGCTTAAATGTGTTCCATCAAAACAATTGATTTTTCCGATCCCGCCTGAAGCCCCCATAGTCGGCCGCAGTCTTTGGAGCAGCATTCAGGAACGTGGTGTGACAGTCGGCCCTCTCTTCAATCCATTGCCAGTCAATTCAACTTGGCAATCGCGCCTGCGCACCCACGACGTTAATTTCTGTGCATCAGGTCAGCTTATCTCACAGCCGGCCATAGTCCGCCAGCCAATCGCCACGTGTGAGGCAACCAGGCAATCTCATACTCGCGCGCGTTGTGGCTTGCCTTGACGCGCACCGATGACGACCGGGCTCACGCAATCGCTACAGCTGAACTGCACATCGCAGAATTTGGAGAGGCGAAATGCTCACAACTTTCGAGAACACGAGAGCGACCGCGCCTCACAAGCCATGACTGTGTTCAAACTGCGTCGCGACCGAGTCAAGACGCGCACAAGATGGAGGGTACTCATAACGAACTGTTAAAGACACTTGATCCTCACCTGACGTCAGATTGTAGGATTTCCGACAGCTTCGCGACACCGAACCCGCGCGCGAACACTTCCTGACAGGTAGCAAGAATTGCGAACGTCTCTCAAACTCAACGACGCTCCGCTCCGCCCCATCGCGCGGATCGATCACTGCTGTGGGCGACGTGTTCTCCGCACCGTCTATGTGCAGAACCGGCAATCCAGCGGCACCTCTGTTGCGGCCCGGGCAGAATTTAGCGGCCGAGTAGAACTCGCATTCCGTTTGCCTTGGCCTGACCGAGCACCACGCAGCTCCAGATCCGCGCTTCGATTACTTTGCCATCGATCATCGCAAGTGAAGAGATGCAACTGGCGTAGCAATATAAACCAGACGGGCCATCGACCTGAAATACGGCAGCCCATTCCGTCTCTCGTTCGCACCTTTCGACGAGATCACGTATCGAAGCTGACCGAAAGTTGGGAGCGTCGGCGTCCGGCGTATCTATCACCGGCTGGGGGACGGCTTTTTCAGTAGCCCGGAGGCGCATCATCGTTCGTTCATCGCGCAACGCGTCTCAGGAGACATTGTCCAGACGCGTAGCGTGAAACTGTCTTTACGCGGAACAGCTTGCCTTGTCGGCGACACCATAGGCTCGACAGCATGGTAAGAACTGACCGCAGGACTGGGGAAAAGTTGGGAGTTCCCAATGCCGGCTTCGCTAGACTATTCAGCCATGGCTTCATCCGCTCGCTCCTGCGCTCGGGTGTCGAGGTCGATTGCGCGGTCCAGCGCTATTGAGATCGAAGGCTGCTGTGCAGTCCGTGCAAACACGGACGCGATCGACGCGCTCATGCGTCAACCTGGGGCGACGGCTTTCGTCCCGGTGAATGATTTCGAAGGTCTTTCCGAGCCAAGGGGTCTGCTGCACATCGCCGACGATGCATTCAGTCCGCGGCCCCCGATCTCACCGCGCAACCCGATGACGGCGGGCTCACTGGGATTGATCGCCCGCCACCGCGCTCTGCTTCTTCGCTGCCGAACTTTGTCGCTCACGACGAAACCGACGTCGGTCAGCTTCATCGAACCTCTTGGCCGTCCGTGACGCGCTCAAGGTCTTGGCGTGGATGGACGAGAGGCGATGAAATGCGAATTCTCCTGATTGATCATCATCCGGACTTTGCCCGTGCTGTGAAGGAAGCGCTCCTCGATTGCGGGTTCGCCGTTGACGTAACACCTACGCTGGATGAGGCCTCGGCTGCGCTGGACTGCGCCAACTACCACATTCTCCTGCTCGAATTGGTTCTGCCCGATGGAGACGGCCTGGACTGGCTGAAGCAGCTCCGGCGCGAGGGACGTTCAATGCCGGCCATCATGATGAGCAGTCTCAACGATCTCGGCCGGCGGATTGCGATTTTCAACGCGGGCGCTGATGATTTCCTTCCCAAACCCGTGTCGACCGAAGAACTCATCGCCCGCATGCGAGCCATTTTACGGCGGTCAACGCAAATGACAGCGCCGGTCGTGACATTCGGCAATCTGCATTTCGATCCGATCGCGAGGCAAGTCGCGGTCGGCGGTCAGGTACTGAGGATTGCCCGCCGGGAAGTGTGCATTCTCGAACATTTGCTCAATCGTGCCGGGCGCACCGTGCCGCGCGCATCCCTGGAGGACAGCCTTTATGCGTTCGACGACGAGGTCTCGACCAATGCGCTGGAGGTCGGGATCTATCGCTTGCGCACCCATTTGAGCCAGTCGGGCGCAACGCTCAGGATCAAGACCGCGCGGGGCGTGGGTTACACCCTTGAACTCATCAGCGCAGCATCGGCTGCCTAACCAAATCGAACTTGAAAGCAACAATCCCTTGAATGTCCTTAACAATGCTGCCCGCGCTGATGAGCCGTCGTTGGTCGTCGGGACGACGCGCTCTGCCGTTTTGCCTGGCCTCTGCTACGTCCTGTGCGGACTTGCTCTGCTATTTCCCCTTGCGGCAGCGGCTCAAACAAAGCGGGATGGCAAGGGAGAACCGCCGCGTAGCGCGCCTGGCAGCGCCACCGGTACGCTCAGCCTGACTTCCTCGCAGGGCAAGACAGTTCATCTAACCGCCCCGGCCGCGAGCATCTTTGTTGCCGACCCGACCATTGCTGATTATCAAGCACCGTCGAACATGACGATCTTCGTGTTCGGCAAGAAAGCCGGACGGACCAGCCTGTTCGCCCTCAATGAGGCTGGAGAAGCTCTCGCCGAGCTGCGCGTTGTCGTCACACAGCCGATCGAGGATCTGCGCGCCGCGCTGAAAGCTGAGGTCGGCGACTATCCGATCCAGGTCAGCTACACCCCGCGCGGAGCGATCTTAAGCGGTACCGCGCCCAATGCCGAGGTCGTCGAGACAGCCAAAAAGGTCACCGAGCAGTTTCTCGGGGCGGGCGCGCTCGTCGTCAACAAAATCCAGGTGGCCGGCTCGCTGCAGGTGAATCTCAGCGTACGGGTCGCAGAAGTGTCCCGCAGCGCCGTCAAGGATCTCAATATCCACTTCACGGCCTCCAGCCCAAACGGCGCTTTCCTTATCAGCGGCAAGGATGGCGGATCCGCCGCAGCGAACGGCGGCGGCACGATCGGCATCGGGCTCAGCGCGGGCAACACCAACCTGAGCGCTGTTCTCGATGCGCTCGCCAGCGAGCATCTCGCCTCGATCTTGGCCGAACCGAACCTGACGGCGATGTCCGGCGAATCCGCGAGTTTCCTGGCCGGCGGCGAATTCCCCATTCCCGTGATGCAGGATAATCGGCAGGTTTCGGTCCAATTCCGCCAATTCGGCGTGAGCCTCGAATTTGTCCCGACAGTGCTCAACAATAATCAGATCAATGTCCGCGTGAAGCCCGAAGTCAGCGAACTGACGAGCGAAGGCCAAGTCAAGATCAATGGCATGGAAGTCCCTGCGCTTTCGACGCGGCGAGCCAGCACCGTGGTCGAGCTCGCCAGCGGTCAGAGCTTTGCGATCGGCGGACTGATCAGGCGCAATTTCAACAACGACATTGGCGAGTTTCCCTGGCTCGGCGACGTGCCGATCCTCGGCGCGCTGTTTCGCTCCTCATCCTTTCAAAAGCGCGAAACCGAGTTGGTCATTATCGTCACGCCGTACATCGTGCGGCCCGGATCGAACCCCAGTCGGATGAGTACGCCGAGCGACCGCATCTCACCCTCTTCAGACGCGGGCCGCGTTTTGACGAACACTCTGGCGCGGCCGCCGAAGGATCGCGATGCGCCCCGCGCCAGCGTACCGGGATTGACCGGCAGCGCCGGCTTTATCATCGAATGAGGATCATCAAATGACCTTGCGACGTCTGTGCCATTTGATCGTGATGGCGGCAACATTAGGGGGATGCGCAAATACCGCTTCGGTCCATCCTGGTCCAGCTGAGCAAGCGATCCAGGTGGAGCAGAAGAGCAATGTCTTGTTCCTGCAGAGCCTTCGTGGCTCCGAAAGGCATCGGCTGCGGAGTTTCATTGCGAGTGCTAGTGGCGGCCGGCGGGACGCACTCCATGTCGATGTCACCGGCTCACCCCGGCTCATTGCACAGGTGGCCCACGAGGCCCGTGCCATGGGCGTTGCCCCTTATAACATCCGCCTGTCCGCCTCCCCGCTCGATCTGCCCGCCCGTTTCGGGGTGCGGATCGAGGCGATCACCTTTGAAGCTCATCCTCCTGTCTGTCCGTCGCTTTCCATCGTCGGGCCCGCGGTAAACGATAATTCGTTCGACCCCACGCTCGGCTGCTCGACCCGAAGCAATCTGGCGGTCATGGTCAACGATCCGCTCGACCTGCTGGACAATCGATCTGTGACGACAAGCAATGGCGATCGCGCCGCCATTCCGGTTGCCAGCTATGGCAGCTTTGCCCAGGGCAACAAGAGCAACGGAGAAGGCGGACAGAGCAACAGGGCCGCGCCGGAGGCCCAGGCGGCCGGAACGGGGGACACACAGCCTCCTCAATGAGGGGCGCTGCAATCGCAAGCGCCGGATCGAAATGAGCTCGCGTTTTTCATTCGGCTGAACCGGAACGGAACTCTGGGCTCTCGTTCTGGCACGTTTCTTCACGCGAACCGGTACCGACTTCGCGCGAAAGCACTCCAGATCATGATGCGCTGTCACGGAATCGCGTCATGCTCTCATCTCTATGTTTGGGAATGAACTTTCGTAAAAACCCGTTTCCACTCTTGCGGGCCATGCTCTACACTAGCCCGGCAGCGTAGAGTGCTTTTGCAATCGACTCGAAATATTGCGACGGAACCGGCTTGCCTAGTTTTGCTTTGCCGAGCAGTTGACTCGCCAGGACCTCGTCATCCACAATCTTGAGCCGCAGCGCGCGTGCCTCGCCAAGCAACTTTAGTGCAGCTTCGCCCTCGCCGCGGCAGACCACGACCGGCACGCCGGTTTCGCCGCGAACATAGCGCAGCCCAATCAGGATTGTGGACCCGCTTAGTATCAAGTTGGCGCGACCGACGCCAAGCGGAGCCTCGTTCGCCGACTCCTGGCGCAGCCGGCGGTGTTCACGCTTCACCTGCGGATTGCCTTGTTGTTCCTTGTTCTCGCGCTTGGCCTCGGTTTCGGTCATGCGCATCTCCTGCATGAACAACCAGCGCTGGATCAATAGGTCGGCCAACCCGCCGACGAGAAACGCCCCGGCAGCAATCCCGGCCAGCAGCTTGACCTCGGTGAAGACTATTCCGACACAGCCCATGCCGCAGACCGGCAAATACACCAGCGCCTTCCAGCTTGCGGTCACGGTAAGGAAAAAGCACGTCCCGAGGAGAACCACCTTAACCAGCGTCTTGCCAAGCTCGACCGCCGAACGTTTCGATGCGAGCCGCGTCAAGCCCTTGATCGGATCCAGCTTTTCAAGCTTCGGTTTGATCGGCTCCAAAGCGAACATGAAACCGCCATTGGCGAGAACATTTGCCAGAAGAGCTGCTGCGACGGCAGCCGCGAGCAAAGGACCGATCGCTGCCATCGATAGTTCCAGCAAGCCGTTGAGCGCCTGCGGAACCGCGCTCGTGAAGGGTTGCTCCTGCAGTTTGTCGATCAGCCGGACCGTTTCATGCCACTTGTCTTCGATCGCACCCGCTCTCCACCACAGACAGGAAAAGCCAGCGCAGGCGCTGACCCCGCTCACCAGGTCGGAGCTGCGCGCGCTCTGGCCTTTCTTGCGCGCATCGCGCAGCTTCTTGGGGCTCGGGGGAAGCTTCTTCTCCTCGCTCGTGCCGCTCATTTCAAGAGCTTCTTGAAGTACTCGAGCACGTTGTTCGACGTGAGGATTTCAGCTCCCGCGTATTCGAGGAGATAGACGGTATAGCTGACCATGATGACGCCGAAGGCAACATTCTTGATCGTAGGCGAAAGATCGTTCAGCTTGAGCTGCGATGCAAAGCGGCCGAGTATCATGACCGCCACGTCGATCAGCAGCAGCAGGGCTAGCACCGGCCCGGCGACCAATAGCGTGGTCAGCATGATATGGTCGAGAAGACTGAGGCATTCCATCGCCCCTTGCGCCGTCACCGGAGGCAGGAACTGATACACGGGCCAGATCAGATAGCTGCCATAAAGACTGCGCACCATGGTTTGGAGGCCGCCGACCAGAACGAAGATTGTGACCGCAGTGACTCCGAGAAACAGCCCGGTTCCCGACGCCTGGCTGTGCGTCGCAGGATCTTCGGCTGCGACCTGGTTCGAGATTCCTCGTTGCGTATCGATGATGTCGCCGACTGCCTGGATGCTCCATAGGGGAATACTGAGCAAGATACCGAGCAGAAGGCCGACGAACACCTCCTTCAAACCGAGCATGGTGACGTTGACCAGACGCGTGTTCGGGTCTAGCGCCTCCAGGCCGAGCTTGATCTGCGCCAGACACGGTAGCCCGATCGCGATCGTCAGACTTCCGCGGATCAGGCCGCTGATGCGCGGCCTGGTGAAGACGGGAAGCACAAGCATGATGCCCAAGGCGCGGGCCGCGCTCAGGCCAGTTGCTGCGATAAGTTCGATGCCGCCCTGGACGAGAGCTTGCGCATCTGTAGGTGACAGGCTGGCCATCCAAGCCCTGCTAGTATCTTGCGGTGAGTGCAGGAAACTCGCTGAAAATGCGTTCGGCCTGCTCGATGAGCGGAGCGCTCAGCACCGGAGAGAATCCGGCGAGTACGGCGACGACGACCAGAAGCTTCACCGTCAGCGGCAAGGTTTGATCCTGGAGCTGGGTTGCCGCCTGGATGAGGCCGATGATCAATCCCGAGATCAGGGCTGCCAGGAGCGGCGGCAGCACCCAGATCATGAAAAGTACAAGCGATTCGCTCAAGTACATGAGGATGCTGGCTTCGTTCATTATCAACCTCCCGGCGTCGTGTAGCTCAAAACCAGCCCGTGCATGAGACGTGACCAGCCGTCGATGGTAACGAACAAAAAGAGCTTGAAGGGGACTGATATCACCGTGGGCGACACCATCGACATCCCCATGGCCATCAAAATCGTGGTGACGATCAAGTCGATGGTGATAAAGGGAAGATAAAGAAGAAAGCCGATTTCGAAGCCGCGCTTGAGCTCCGAGATCAGGAACGACGGCACGAGAATCACAAGATCATCAGTTGTGGCGCTGCCGCGCATCTCCTCCGACCAGACATGTTCGGTCGATGACAGGAAAAACCGGCGCTGCTCTTCATTGGTGAACTTCTTCAGATGCGCGCGCAGCGGTTCCTGCCCCTCCTTGGCGGCCGTCATCCAGTCATCAAACGTTTGGTATCGAAGTTGCGGATCCGCCAGGCGGTTGTAGGTCTGCTCAAACACCGGCGCGCTGATGAAGACGGTCAGGATCAGTGCCGCCCCATACAGGACGATGTTGGGCGGTATCGATTGAGTCCCGAGCGCGTTGCGCACCAGGAAAAGCACGACGGAGACCTTTATGAAGGCAGTCGTCGTCACGACGGCGAAGGCGAGCAGGCCGAGGCCGGCCGTGACCGCCAAAAGCGCGAGGATGCTGGGTTGAATCTCAGTCATTGACCGCCAGCCTGCCGCGTAACCTGACGGCAAGTTCATCGCCGACTCGCACGATATCGCCACGCCCGATGCGCTGTCCGTTGGCAAGGATATCGACCGGGCCGTCAAGCGACCGGCCGAGTTCGAACACGTGGCCTTCGTTGATGCTCCGCAAGGTTCCAATCGGCATCGGCCAGCGGCCGCATTCGAATACGAGCGTGATCTCGAGGCTGTCGATATCGGCCTCGGAGGGGAGTTGCTGCGCTTGGGGTTGTGTCGTCATGTGTTCACTTTTCAAGGGGTGAGATTGCGAGCGGAATGGTCCCCGCAGGAGCAGTCGGTCGCCGGCAACCTCCGCAGGGGCCCACAATGTGCCGGCAGTGACGATGATCTGGCCGCGAGCACGGCAAATTGCGTCCGGCAGCAGCGCATCGCCTTGCTGGGCCTGGCGAAGAAGGCCGATCGTGATGCGGAGCGAGGCAACCTCGCCTGCAACGATCACAGGGAGTTCGGGGCGGACCTTAGGCACCTGTCGCGACAATCGACCAAGCAATTCGCCTAGGATGCCGTACGCTGGCGGAACCGAACCTTCAAGAGACGAGAATAGGAACAGGCGAACCTTGCTGGTGAGCGGACCATAGGCGACCTCGAATTCGAGGAATGGACCTGACTTCGCCGCTTCATCGGTACGGAGAAGCTGCAAATGGCGCTGCGTCAGTTGCTCCAGGGAAGAGAGCAACGGATCTAGCGCGAGTTCAAGGACCAGCGAACGCGTCGGCTCGGAAGGTAAAGTCAGGCCATTCTGCACGGTCGCAATCAGCGCTTCGGCAAGCGGTCTGGGCAAGGACAGGACGAGCGTTTCTCCGCCGGCGTCAAAGACGCAGTCAAGCATCGATGTCTCAGGTGGCTCGGCCTGCCAGACGAGCCGGTCCATTCGCAGCGATAGCGGCTTATCGCCGAGATGGCTTTGCAGAGGTCCGCGGAAAGCTGCGATCTCGTTGAGCCACGAGACCACGGCACGAGATAGGGCCAGCTGTGGTCTGAATGGTACGGGTCCGCCCGGCCTCGGTGTCGCAGGCGGCGCCTGCCCATCGCAGCACGCTGTCGCTGGCAAAGCAGAATTGGCCATCAGCTCGGCTCGCCTCCGGTTTGAATGGTCGCGCCTCTGCGGTAGCGAAGCAACACCTCGTCATCGGCTTCGATTTCCGCCGCGGCTTCAACATCAGCGTTGGTGATGCGCTCGACGTCACGTTCGATCTCTTGCCATTTGTGGCATGCAGCCGAACGTTCGGCCCATAGCGTCCGCGCCTCACGGACCGCCGCCTCGGCCTGATCTTGAGCGGTGTGCGCCTCGTCAAGAAGTAGCTGCGCCGCCGCGATATCCTCCGTGAGCCGCCCCATGATAAGATGATGGCGGCGCTCGAGTTCGCTGACGGAAATCGCATCGGCCGATAACATCTCCCGATAAAGCTCGGCTTCGACCCTTGCGCGGCGTCTTTGGGCATCGGCAAGCTGCTCGGAAGCCTGTTCGAAGGCTTCACCTGCGATGCGGCGCTTGGCTTCCATGTTGGACAGTTCACGAAGGGCGCTGCGCTCCCTCATGTCCTTGACCAACCGCAATCTCGACGCATGAACGGTGTTCAGGCGGTCAGACGTGACATCCATGCGATCGTCTCCTCAAATTTGCACGCCTCGTCCTGGCCCTGGCGCAGGAACGTCCGCAACTCCTCGATCGAGGCGATCGCCCGGTCGGTCAGCGGATCAGCGCCCTGCTTATATTCGCCGACCTTGATCAGGAACTCGGCCTCGGCGTAGCGCGAGAGCAGGTCACGAAAGAAAGATGCCGCCTTGCGATGCGGTACGGACACGACCGCATCCATGACGCGGCTTCGGCTCGACAGCACGTCGATGGCCGGAAAATGCTCTCGCGAAGCCAGTGCACGCGAGAGAATGATATGTCCGTCGAGAATGCCGCGGGATTCTTCGGCGATTGGATCGCCCGTACCGTCACCTTCGACCAGCACGGTATAAAAGGCCGTGATGGAGCCCTGCTCGCCCATGCCGGCCCGCTCCAACAGGCCCGGCAGCAGCGCAAAGACGGAAGGCGGAAATCCGCGCCGGGTCGGAGGTTCTCCCGCGGCGAGGCCGATTTCGCGCATCGCACGGCTAAAGCGCGTCAAGGAATCCATCATCAGAACGACGCGCAGCCCCTGATCACGAAAGTATTCGGCCAGCGCCGTCGCCGTATGGGCGCATTGCGCCCGCTCCATGGCCGAACGGTCGGAGGTTTCAACGACGACGACCGAACGGCGGAGCGCCTCGCCAAGATGACGTTCGATGAATTCACGCACCTCTCTGCCACGTTCGCCGATCAGCGCGACAATCGTGACGTCGGCGGCTGCGCCTTTGACGATTTGCGACATCAGCGTCGACTTGCCGCAACCGGCGTCCCCATAGATTCCGATCCGCTGGCCTTCACCACATGTCAGAAGCCCATCCAGGACACGAACGCCGAGCGGAAAAGGCTGTTCGATTCCGCGCCGTTTCATGGGGTTGGGCGCCTTGCCGCGCAGCGGGCGCACTTCGCCAGCCTTTATAGGGCCCTTACCATCGAGCGGACGACCGAAACTGTCGATCACGCGGCCGAGCAAATCGGGGCCGACTGGAACTTCCTGCATCCGCCCGGTCGTGACGACCTCGGCACGGTTGGACAAGCCGACCATGTCACCGATTGGCGTGAGCAACACCCCGTCCGGCAACAAGCCGATCACCTCGGCCTCGAGTGACCACCCGCTGCGGGGATCCCGCAACAGGCATAGCTCCCCAACGCGGGCTTCCGGCAAGACGGCATGGAGTAG
This sequence comes from Bradyrhizobium sp. USDA 4461, assembly GCF_054055655.1. NCBI lineage: Bacteria > Pseudomonadati > Pseudomonadota > Alphaproteobacteria > Hyphomicrobiales > Nitrobacteraceae > Bradyrhizobium > Bradyrhizobium sp. USDA 4461. The sequence continues at coordinate 3,876,833 of NZ_JBSRXM010000001.1, read as the reverse complement.
CGTACCGATCGCCTTCGTGATCCTGCCGCGGACGGCGCGCGTATCGATACGCTTGGCGGAAGATCTCAAGGAAGAGAGTGCGGCGTGGACAGCCCCTTCTTCAGCCGCAGCACCATGGGTCGGTCGTTGTGCGGTCACTGCCCACCTTCCTGCGAAGGCAAGCCAAACCCCAAACGAAGTGCGCGGAGCTGCGCCGCAAGTCCGAGATCGATATTGCCAAACTCGCTCCACAAGACGCATTGGTCCGCCTTGAGCGCCGGATCCGGCTCGATCCTGACCTTGGGCCGGCCCTCCTGTCCGTTGTAGGCTGCGAATTCACTGGCAAGCAGGTCAGCTTTCAAGGGGGACACGTGAAGGCAAACTTCCGTGTTCTTGTACTTTTGCTCGATCGCGTGACGAACACTGCGCACCAGCATCTCGCCCGGATCAAAGGCGCCGAGCAGATCCCGCACGATCTCGATGACCAGCTCCGGCAATTCCTGCTCCAGAACGGCCTTTCGCTGCGCGAGTTCGCAAGCAGCCTGCGCGGTCAGCCGCGCGATTTCCTCTGCGCCCGCTTTTACCCCCTCGGCATGGCCGCGCGCCCGTTCCCGCTCGAAAGCTTTGCGTCCCCAGCCGCGAACGCGCTGCAGATGCCGCTCAGCAGTGGCCCGCGCGTGCACGGCTTCATGCCAGATCTCGAGCTCGGCTGCCGGGATCAGGGGCCCAAGCGGACGGATCTGCGGGGCCACAGGCAACGCTGGGACGTCGACCGTCATACCGTGGCTGCCTCCGTCCCCAAATGGGCCACAACCAAGGAAAGCAGCGGGCCTGAAGCACGACGGTGCTCAGCCGCCGGATTGTCCGCTACCGTCCCACGAGGCAAGCGTAGAAGCACGCGGAGGCGCTCAATCGCTGGAGCCTGGTCGAGCCAGGCGCCGAGACAGGCATGTCCATCGTGTTCAATCTGTCGCGCCAGATGTTCCGGATCGACAATGCGTGCTGTTGCAACCGCGCTGGGTAAATGCCGGATAGCGAAGGCATGCGCTTCGGCGCCGATCACCTCGATGAGGATCGAAAGATCGCGCTTTGAAACCAGCTTCAGGACAGACTGAGCATGCCAGATACCGCCGGCGAGCAGGGCAGCCCGACGCGGATCATGGCCGAGCAGAAGGTCGTCGTTCCAGCCAGCTCCGCTCACATTCACTTCGCTGCCGAGCAGCAGCTCCGCCAGCCTTGCCTGCAACCTGGAACTCTGCTGCAGCCGGAGTAATGTAGCGGGCGACAGCAGCGGATCGAGACACGCGGCAAAACGGCTCGGATGAATCGAGGCAATAAGCTCGCGCAGCCGTTCTGAAGGCAGCGTGAACGAACGATTGGGTTCGGTGGGTGATATCGATGACGACATGAGTGTCCTGGTTATGTCGCATCGGAGGTAATCTTTTTGCCAGCAGCCTCGACAGCGGTCACATTCGAACGCCTGCCGAACATGGTAAGTTTGCGCGATATTTGACCGAACCGACGAAGACGCGCGCCAAGCAACAGATAAGATGCGATGACGAATGCGGCACCGGCGCCCCCCACCCCAAGCGCAAGCCACGGTGTTGAAGCCGGCCTCGTTGATTGAGACGAAGCGGCAGCCGACGGCGCTGGCTGCTCAAGCGGAGCCCGCTCAACCGGCACGAAGACCACCGCCACCTTGTCGTAGGACAGCCCTTCGATGCTGTTGGCGACGAGCATCTTGATCTGAGGCAACAGCACCGAGAGCTTCGCGTTCGAACCATGTCGGATGAAAACCGACGCCGAAGATGGGGTCGCATCTTGCCGCAGAAGATCGTTCTTCGGCAGAACCACGTGCACCCGCGCCGAAAGGACGCCATCGATGTCGCTGATGGTGCGCGACAATTCTTCGCTGAGGGCGTAAACGTAACGGGCACGTTCCTCGATCGGGGAGGCAACGAGGCCCGATCCCTTGAACACCTCGCCAAGATTCTTGAAAGATTGGCGTGGCAGCCCCTCAACATTGAGCAGGTCAATCGAATACGCGAGCTGCCTTTCCTCGACCTGGATCGTGCTGGTTCCATCCTTGGCGACAACGCGAACAGCATCGACACCCTTGCCGAGGAGAAGCGCAAGCATCTCATTGGCCTCACGCTCTTGAATCTTGCTGTAGAGATCAGCCTTGCAGCCGATCAACGGAACAAGAAGCGGCATAGCAAGGCAAACGCGAAGCCGGCGCCACCATTGACGGCCGCCGCACCCTCCACTGCGCATCACACCAAGCATCAGCTCCACTCAGCCCGCCGACAGCAGCTTGTTCAGCGATGAGCTTACGGCGCTGGTGCCCTTGGAGACGAGGGAGACCTGAACGACGTCCCGGTAGACATCCCGCAGATTTACCATCATCGAGTCGAAATCCGCAGCCACCGGTTTAACCGCCGCATGCGCGCTGATGTCGACAGGCGGCAACAGCGGCCGCGCGGCGGGTCCCGCTTGTACGGCACTCGCAGCAGAAGACGTGCCACCGACCGCGGGAGCAACGGCACGGCTGCGGTACATGGTGGAAAGTGTTTGAAGAACGCGATCGCCCGGCGGCACCGCCAGCGTGTTCGCACGCTGCACCTCCAGTACCGGCGAAACGACTGCAGCTCTGTCCGCGACCGGTGAGGCAGTCCCCTGACTTGAGACCGCTTGCGCAAGAGACTGCTCAAAGTGTGCCTGCTCGACGGGAGCTGCCGACGAACAGGCATTGGAAAGGCAGTCAGCTGAATTGGGAGAGATCGGCGTTGCGCCTAACATCATATAAGGAGTCATTGTGCTCGCTGATGAGACCAAGCGTTCTCGACGGATGAACAGATGAAAACCTGTAGATTGGTGAGCTGACGAAAACCTGACGAAGATGGAGGTTATGACGCCATCTAATGATCACGTTTGGCTTCCAAGCTGGAACGAAATTCCAGGTTTAATTCTCAGGTGGAAGGCCTTCGGGAATGCTCGTACGATCCACGATGGCGCAAATTTTGAAGAGAGTTCTCTATGCCGGAACTCTCGTTTGTCTTGCAATGGTGAGCGCGTTTGGCGCGCCCCTGTCGCTGCCTTCGACTCCTTATAGCTATACGGTTCTCGATCAGGACCTTGCTGCCGCGCTGCAGGAGTTCGGCAACAATCTCAATATCAGGGTCAATGTCAGCACTGAAGTGAAGGGCCGGATTCGCGGGCGAATGCCGGACCTGCCACCGCGCGAGTTTCTCGAGCATCTGACCAACCTGTACAATCTTCAATGGTACTACGACGGCCTCGTGCTTTACGTATCCGCAGCCCACGAGGCGCAGAGCCGGCTGATTGTGTTGAACCCGATCAGCTTCGATGCGTTCAAGACCGCGCTCGACGCGCTCAACATCGCCGATGAGCGCTATATCGTGAAGCCGGCGCCGGGGGATGGCCTTGTCCTGGCTTCGGGCCCGCCACGCTTCATCGCGCTGGTGGACCAGACGTTGAAGGGCCTTGTGGCGGAGGCGCAGTCGCGGCGCGATCCCCCCGTCGCCGGAAAGCCGCCGCGGGATTCGGTTTTGATGTTGTTTCGCGGCTCCTCCAGCGTGGTTATTCGGGATGGGAGCCCGGAAGGGCATTATGTGTCCGACTCGCCGCGTCAGGACGGCACCGTGCGTGGAGCTGACACAGGCCAGAAATGAACCTGATTGATGCGAGGCAGCTTGAGCCGAGGTCGATCCAATCTGCATTGGCTCAAATCGTTCCGATCGTCAGCTTTTCGAAAGCTAATGCTCCCAGCATGGGCGTGCGGACGTCTGGAAGGCGGCCCCTCCTACCGACCGCAACGGATGTGAGCAATCACCTCCTGGACGCAAGGGGAAGTTGGCAAGCGCCACCTTTGACGGAAGCTCGGGGCCCCAAATATCGACGAGAGCCTTCGAACCGGCTGCGTCAGAGCCGCAGGGCATGTGCCTTCGTCTCGCTCGGTCCGCTCCATCATCGAAAAGGAGTAACAGGATGGATTTCAATGCGATCGGTTCAGGGAATACGGACCCGGAGCCCTACTCAGCTGAACCGTCTATGGACGCGACCGGCTTTGAGCGGCGGCTCGGTGGCGCGCAAGCTGGTGCTCTGCCACAACACGCGGCACCGCCGGTCCTGCAGGGGGACACCTATTCGCCATATCTGGACGCAGGCCATCCTTATTCGCCCTATTTGGATGCTGGTCACCCCTATTCGCCGTACCTGGATTTAGCGCATCCCTCGCCGGACTTGGATCGGGAAGATGATCCGTTTGCGCCGGGCACGGATCACATCGCGCCAGAACCGGAAAGCTCCCCGCAATATCTCCCCCAGCAGACGATTGCTCAGGCGATCGAGGCACATCCTGGTGTCGATCAGGATCTGATATGGCAGAATGTGGATGCCAGCCCTTCGCACCCTGGGCTGTCGAACGCCGGACCACTACAGGCCGGACCGCCCCACGCCGGGCCTGCGCATGCCGGTCCCTCCCACGTTCGGCCGTTGCCAGCCGGCCCCTCTCAGGCTGGTCCGTCCGAAGCTGCACCGCCAGAACTTTCCGAGTTCCGAATGCAAAACGGACGTCTCGCCAAGGATTACTGGGTTTTCACTGGCCAAACGGCCACAGGCGCTCAGATCGATATGCTTGAGCGCAGCGGAGTGAAGCCGAGCAAGGATCACCCCACAAAGGTTTTCTGCCTTCTCGGGGTGCCTCACACGGCCGAATGGAGAGAAGAGGGCTTCATTCGTCTTACACCGTCGCTGGACCAAACCCTTTGGCCTGAGGACCCGACTGAAAATGGATCTGCGGACACCGACTCCAGGGAAGATCCGCCTGCCCGCTAACGGCGGGCCGTGCCTTGGCTGGGCCACGTCCTGGAAGCGAATAGATTAAAATCGCGGAGGCGGAGGTACGGGCCCGCAGCCGGCGAACATGCCAATATTCCTGTTTAAGTCCACGCGATCAGTGCAGAATCCGGTCAACTCAGGATAACTGCACGGCTCAAGACGAACGATCGCAGCCGTCCTCTTTAGTCTCTCCGTCCCGCTGTACCGACGCCACGAAGTCGGCCGCCTTGATCATCAACGCGATCGTCACATGCCCAATCGCCCTTGATGATTGACTCCAGCGCGGCTACGTCCGGCCGAAAGCCGCCCAGACCCCGTCTTCACCATCCCAGCTGCCGCGGCTCGCCGCCTTGGAGTACTCCGTGGCGCGCTGCTCGAAGAAATTGGCGTGCTCGACACCATTGAGAATCTCCACGAGCCATGGCAGCGGATGTGCCTTGAGCCGGGTGAACCCGCCCTCCTTAGCCTCAAAGAAGCCGAATACCGGGGCAATCTGCAGCTGGGTCAGTCGCCAGTCGGCGACGTAGCGGACGTAGGCATGGATCTGCTCGGGACTCATGCCTTCGATCTTGCCGAGGCCAAAGGCGAGGTCGACGAAGTTCTCCTCCAGCTTCACCATGGTCTTGGCGACGTCGATGATGTCGTCACGGACGGAACGCGTCACCGCGCCAGTTTCACGGTGCCATTCGTGAAACAACATGATGAGGCCCTCACAATGCAGGCTCTCGTCGCGAACTGACCAGCTTACGATCTGTCCCATACCGTTCATCTTGTTGTGGCGAGGAAAGTTGAGCAGCATCGCGAAGCTCGCGAACAACGCCATGCCTTCGGTGAAGGCGCCGAACATCGCCAAGGTCCGGGCGACATCGGCCACGGTTCCGACGCCGAACTCGTGCATATAGTCGGCCTTGGCGCGCATCTCGGCATAGCCACGGAATGCCTCGAACTCGGTTTTGGGCATGCCGAGCGTTTTGAGCAATAGCGCATAAGCATCGATGTGGACCGTCTCCATGTTGGTGAAGGCCGCCATCATCATCTGGACGGTGAGCGGCTGGAAGATCGGGATGTAGCGCTTAAGATAGTTGTCGCCGACCTCGATGTCCGATTGAGTAAAGAAACGGAAGATCTGGGTGAGCAACGCGCGTTCGCTGTCGGTGACGCGGTCCGACGCCCAGTCCTTGAGGTCTGCACCGAGCGGCACCTCCTCCCCCATCCAATGGGTCTGCTGCTGGCGCTTCCAGAACTCGTAGGCCCAGCCGTAGCGATCGACGTCGTAGCTCCCGGTCGAGTCGAGGAGGCCGACGCGCTGCTTGCCGATCAGCGTACGCGGATCGACGGACGAGAGATCGATCACTGACATGCGAGACACTCCTCATAGTCGGTGCGCTGCTGCGAGAGTCGCGGTGGCGCAGCCTCGTCGCCATCGGCGATGTTCCCGGCGAACGCGGCGCGCGAAATAGATTTTGAACGACAGTAGTAGAGGCTCTTCACCCCCCGCTTCCATGCCGTCCAGTGCAGCATGTGGAGATCCCATTTATCGACGTCAGCCGGCAGATAGAGGTTGATCGATTGGCTCTGACAGATGAACGCGGCGCGGTCGGCGGCAAGTTCGACGATCCAGCGCTGGTCGATCTCGAAGGCGGTACGAAAGACCGCTTTCTCGAGCTCCGAGAGGATGTCGAGATGGGCGACCGAACCCTCGTGGGCGAGGATCGATTGCCAGATCGCCGCAGTATTGGCGCCCTTGACGGCCAGCAGTTTGGCGAGATGCGGATTACGCACCGAGATGGCGCCGGACAAGGTCTTGTGGGTGTAGATGTTGGCCGGGATCGGTTCAACGCAAGCGCTGGTGCCGCCGCAGATAATGCTTATCGAGGCGGTCGGCGCGATCGCGATCTTATGGCTGAAGCGCGCCATCACGCCTCGTTCCAGGGCATCCGGGCACGGCCCCCGCTCGCGCGCGAGCGTCACGGATGCCGCATCAGCATCGCGACGGATTTTCCGGAACATGTTCAGATTGAACGACTTAGCCACGACGCTTTCCATCGGAATGCTCCTGGCCTGCAGGAACGAGTGGAAGCCCATGACGCCAAGGCCGACGGAACGCTCACGCAAGGCGGCGTAGCGGGCACGCTTCATGACGCCCGGCGCCACCGTGATGAAGTGGGTCAGCACGTTGTCGAGGAAGCGCATGACGTCCTCGATGAAGCCAGGCTCCTCATTCCACTGGTCCCAGGTCTCGAGGTTGAGCGACGACAGGCAGCACACCGCGGTACGCTCCTCGTCGCGATGATCGATGCCGGTCGGCAGAGTAATTTCGCTGCACAAGTTCGATGTTGAGACCTTGAGGCCGAGCTCGCGCTGGTGCTTGGGAAGCGCGCGGTTCACTGTGTCGATGAACAAGAGATAAGGCTCCCCCGTCTGCAGCCGGTTCTCCAGGATGCGTTGCCACAGCTGACGGGCGTCGATTTCACGGATAACGTCCCTGGTCTTTGGACTGCGCAGCGCGAACGCAGTGCCGGCGCCCACGGCACGCATGAACTCATCGGTGACGTTGATGCCGTGATGCAGGTTGAGACTCTTGCGGTTGAAGTCGCCGGACGCCTTCCGGATCTCGAGGAACTCCTCGATCTCGGGATGGTGGATATCGAGATAGACCGCAGCCGAGCCGCGCCGCAACGAGCCCTGGCTGATCGCCAACGTCAGGCCGTCCATGACGTGGATGAACGGGATGATGCCTGAGGTAACGCCGCCCTTCACCTGCTCGCCGATCGAGCGAACATTGCCCCAGTAGGTGCCGATGCCGCCGCCGTTAGAGGCAAGCCATACGTTCTCGTTCCAGGTGCCCACGATGCCTTCGAGCGAGTCCGACACCGAGTTAAGGAAGCAGGAAATCGGCAGGCCACGCGTCGCACCGCCGTTGGAGAGCACCGGCGTGGCTGGCATGAACCACAGCCGAGACATCGCATCATAGAGACGTTGGGCATGCGCGACATCGTCCGCGAAGGCGCAAGACACTCGCGCGAACATGTCCTGGATCATTTCGCCGGCGAGCAGATAACGGTCGCTCAGCGTCAGCTTGCCGAACGGCGTCAACAGGTCGTCGCGCGTCCGATCAAGCTTGAGATCGGTCGGCTTTAGCGATGGCGCAAGGGGCTGCGGCAGCGGAGCCAGCGATGGCGGCGGCACAAGACACAACTCAGGCACGCCGGGCTCTGGCTGCGGCTCGATGAGATGACCATGCTGATCGAAATCGTAAGACGGCGACATCGGCGACCCCGCGATGTTAGGCGGGGAACCGCGCGGACGACTTGCGAGGAAACCGGTCAAACGTCCCCGGCTGCAAGCGACCCAACGGGGCACCCCGCCCGAGGACTTTCGTTCAGTCGCGGCAGGTCTCCTGGCTCGCGGGTCATTACGGCTGTCGGCCTTCCCGGCGCTATGTCGCGCTAGTGGCCATGATGACAATCGCTCGCCGCTTACAGTTGCGGGGGCAGCCCCGGAGTAGCCGTCTTCGGCGCACCGGGTTCCCTCTTAGCTTCCGACCTACAAGATCTGGGGGACGGAAGACCGTGACTAGCTAGAAATAGGCACGACTCGCAGGGATTCGTCAACTGGGGGTCCAGATTCAAAAGGCAAAAAACCTGGCGCCCGGACGACTCTGTGGCCGCGGTCGCTTCTGCTGCAGGTGATTGGAGGTGCCGTTGGGCCGCATTCCGGTTTCCGTAGCTTGCGCAAGGTCCAAGAAATTCCTGGCTCGCGCGTCGCATTGATGGAATGTGTGAAACCACGCTTCAGCGGAGAAGGAATTCGGCAAGGCGCTCTCCGACCTGAGTCGCAGCGCTCCCGCTCGCCGGGACAAATGGCATCTGGACAAAGTCGTTATCTAGTCGCGGGCGAACAATATCGGCTCTGGCGCGCCGCCGACCAGAATCGCCTCGCGCTCGACGTCTTGATCCAGCGACGAAGAGGCTCGCGCTGCACAGTGGTCCTCCTGTCACGGCTCCAGCGCGACCTGCAAGCCCTCCTTGCTTTCAACATGAACGTAACGGGGGCCGATCGGCCGTCCCCTGCCGCTGGCGACGGTGACAACGGCTTCCAGAGGCGCGGCGCGCGCATCCGCCTCGGGGCGAGACAAGATCAGGTCGGCGTGAAACAGCCCTTCCGATTCGAGGCCGGTGGCATCCACGCCAAGGGCTGCCAAGCTGGCCAAACAACTTTCAAACTCTTCAGCGTCGCGAAAGCGACGCTGGATAAACGTCGCGCCGGCAAGACGTTCTGTCACAAGACCACGGTTTGCGAATGTCGCGGCCAGCGACTCAAATGGGAACATTCGCAGCACGAAGGAGATGATCCATGGTTGCTTCTCTGTCGCATCGAGTATCTCGCTGAACGTCTTCTCGGTAACGTAGCCGATGCATCCGGTCGACATGATAACATCCACGGAGCGGAGAATGCGCGCGCTGTCCGCCGATAGCGCCTCCTTTTCAAGGTCAGCGACAATGCCCTGCTCCAAGAGGCCAACACTCTTTGCATAGCTGATCGCCCGTGCCGACACATCGAGACCGATAAAGCGTGCCAATCCGACATCAGGCCAGGCTGCATAAAAACTGCGATCGAGACTCACCAGTGTCTCAGAACTGATTGCTCTCATCTCACGCCGGGCGTAGCGGTGACGCAAGCCCCCGAAGGTCAGCGGAAAGCGATGCACCGCTGCATTGATGCCGTACGAACAACCAACATCGAGCACGACGGGCTTGAGGCCGGTTGCCGACGCTTTCGCTGCCAGGATTTGGCGCACAACTGGCTCAGCTACGTCCGGGATCATATAATCCAGGTCGCCGAGGACCGAGAAATATGCCCTCGGATCATCCGAAGCATAAATATCGTGGAATACAGCTTTAGACCGATTGATACGCGAGAAATCTATCCGCAACGCAATGTCTCCCATCTCATCTGCAAGCAACTCGACGGCTGGTGCCTTCGCACTCGCCTACGCTTTGGTTATATAGGGTGTATAAATCGGTCTAATATCCGCCGATGCGATAGCAGAAGCGGCAAGCGGACAAGAGCATGAAACCACCCTCTCTGCGTCGCGGCGTGAGCGACCCTGCTGTTGCGTGAAGAAACCATCAGCCGGCTCAGCCCACCGATAGAAACTTATTCAGAGATGAGCTGCGCCGGCGCCCTTGGAGATGAGCGAAACCTGAATGACGCGGTCATAAACATCCCGCCGGTTCGTCAAGGCTGAATCGAAATGATCCCCACCTTCCGGTTTGCCTGCCGGATGCACCTCGACTTACTGCGAGCACAAGAGCGGCTGCGCGGCCGGCCCGAGCTGAAGACTCTTCGCAGGATCGAGCTCGGCAGAGCTGGCGGAACCGCCCCCGGAGAAGATGGCTTGCGCCGGTGGATTGTAGAAATGTTCTGCAGGACGCGATCGCCAAGCGGACTCGCCGCCGTGACTGTACACTGAACCTCCGACAGCGTCGGAGCCGGCGGGCGGTCGGCCGCCGAAGAAGCTGCACCTTGCTTCGAAGCTGCCTGCGCACGACTACCATGATACTGGTCCCGCGCCGATAAATAGCCGCTGGGAGAGGCATTCAGCCGGGTTGAGAGAGATCGAGGCAACGGCAGGCAACATGAGAAGAACCGTTTTGTCACGTGATAAGATTGGCTGCTTTGTGAGCGCGAATGGGCCAGCACCCTAGAAACGCAAGCTGACCGAAAGCTGACGAGCCTTCGTCACCTGATGATCAGGGTTGGCTTCCATTTAGGAAGAAGCATCGGCCTCCAAATTTGAGACAAATTTTGGTGTCGATCCTGCCGTGAAAAAATAGCAGGAATACTCATCCGATCTCGGAGACTGTCATCTTGTATGAGCGCGCCGTCTTGATAGGGCGGCACCGTCGCGAATCGCAACGACGCTACAGGCTCCGAGCAACAGATGTCCGAGCTAGAAGGTACCGCCATTCTAGATCGTGGCTTGAGGATTTATTCCTGATGCGAGCCTTTGAACTGCTCTCCAGGATTCGTCATGCGAATGAACTTCGTCGAATAAGGATAAGAGACGTTCCGCTGTCAGGAGCAAACGTACTGCAACGCACCAACAACTAGTAGATGCGCGGCCGATCCAAGGGATTTGAACAGGAACAGACAGGACGGCATGAAGCGGACGAATTCAACTAGGATCTGATTTGGCCGAAGCTGGCAGCTGCACCGTCACGCGCCGAGCCATTGGATGACGGCGAGCGTCCAGCTCCCGGACGTCCCGCCGAGGACCACTGGGCCTTCACTCGCCCAGCCGCCAAATTCCTTAAATCGACATCTGAGAAGCTGCAATGCGATGTCGGGCAGGCATCCCCAGACAACAACTTTCGCCATCGTGGGTGTACCTCACACGGCCGAATGGCGAAGAGAAGACGTCGCCCAAGTCGCTAGAGCGATTTTCGATCACGTTGCGTCGTATCCGGCTGCGACGAGATAGTTTTAGCTTTGAGAGCACTAGACCTGCTCTTGGGGCCGTTTGCGTCCACCCTTCATACACCGCGTGATCCAACAATTATCTCGTACTGAGCCCGGGACGCGGATTCGTCAGGATCGAACGAGCGCAGCGGCTAAGTACGAATAAAAGGATAAAGGCGCGGGGCGTCCGAGCTTTGATGTTTGTCAGAGTAACCTGGGTCCACTCCACGTCTTTAACGATCGAGCTTTTGAGGACTTGGTCAACGACCGGCTGATCCGACCATGCTGGATGCGCTGATGAGACGGGCGCCAGCACTTTTTGGCGCAGGCGCGCAGTTGCGACCGCGAAATCAGCGCCCCACCTTGAGACGCTCCGGAGATTTTGCGAGATCGTTGGACAAAATCAACGAATGCTGCGGATCGCCAGACGGGAGGCCGCTAACTCGACAGACATGCCACCAGACCATGTGAACGCAACCAAACGAAGCTGACACCGGCATTGAAAATCTGTCCGCCCTTACCGGCAAGGCCCATTACATCAATCACCTCGAAATCGTCTGAGTGCCGTCAGCTTCTCGAAAGCTTGTCCGTCCTACCGTACGGCGTGAATATCTAGACGGCGGTGCTCCCATGGACGGTCGCGGAAAGGAGCGCTGCAAGCGCACCGAGCAAAAGGATGTAAGTGGCAGGACCTGTTGAATTCTGCCGCTCAACACCGCTTGTTCGTCGCGATCTCGGGCCGCACTACGTGACCGTCTTGTGGCGCACTCTTATATCGGAGGACCTATAATGTCAGTCGACCTATCGCCAACCGCCAACTCAACTGTGGCTTTATCTGGAACGCCCGCCCCGCCCTCTTCGGCGCAGGACTTTTCCAGCTTTCAGGCGATGCTGGTCAGCCTCGCGTCGAAGGACACGACCAGTGATCGTTCCGCACCGCAGGAGCCGGTGCCCACAGACGCAGCCAAGCAACTGACAGAGGAACTCACACGGGAGACGCGGAGTATCCTTCCACCAGAGATTAGGGCAGCGCTGGATGCATATCAGGATGACCCACAGCCGTCCGGTGCGGCGAGCAGCCCAACCATTGCGGAGGCACCCGTACAAAGCTCAAGGATCACCTGGAACGGTGGCACGCTGACTAATGCGGAACTGCAGATTGTCTCTGTGCTGAACCGCCACAAGGACAAATGCCCGCTTGATTGGAAGTCTCTGGGAGATTTGGCCAACGATCCCTCGACCCCGCCGGATCTAAAGGCGGCGATCGAGGCGCTGCAGCAGGACCCCGAGCTCTTCTATGCGATCGGTTCGCAAGGTGACGGCCGCTGTGGCGGCAAGATCAAAGCGGGCGATCTCTGCGGCTTTTCCGATCACCACCCCCAAGTTGCCGCGTTCCAGGAGCAGCGGGCGCGGACCTACGAGCAGAACTACATACCATCCGACGGGACCGGGAATGGTGAGCCATCGGTCATGGCCCTGACCGATGCCCTGCGCGAACTCTACCGCTATTCCGATAACCTGCCCAAGAACTTGAGCCTCGCGGATTTCAGGCACATCGTGGACGGCAACGCCGACATTGGTAAATGCCCCCCACAGGTCCTCGCGGCGGCTCAATATTTTCTCGACCACCCGGATCAATGGAAGCAGTTGTACGGCGGCTCGATCGATCAGGTTCATAAAGAGGACTTTCTGCAGGTCGCTTCATCATCGATGAGTCTCACTCGACCCGAGCTGGATACACTAAACACGATTAACAAGAACCAGGACGCCTTCTTTGGAAATGGCGTTCTGACCCGGGAAAAGCTCGTGAGTATGGTGGACGACAAGAGCCTTTCCCCCGAGGTACGAAAAGCGGCCTCCCAGCTGCTCTCGGATCCTGTGCTGTTCGGTTTGATGAACAACGCGATTACCGGCTACAAAACCCACCACAAGTTTTTCGACTTCGGCGGCGGCCATACGGTTGACTCAGGAAACATCAGCAAAAACGATTTCAACCAGTTCTTCAACAACATGTCTGGTGCGAACCGCGCCGCTCCACAGTCGAAGACGCATGCCGCTCAAACGCCAGCCGAACAGGAGGCTACCGCGGACATGATGAATGGCGTGGCAGACCAGCCCGACATCAAATCTCCCAAGAAGAATGGCGGCGCCTTCATGCATGCACTTGAAGACGTGCTGAAGGTAGGCTCGAAGGTGCTCGACTGGACAGCGACCGCCGTTGGTGTACTCGGCTTCATTCCAGGGCTGGGCGAACTGGCCGATCTAGCGTCAATGGTGATCGAGGCCGAGGCGCAAGCTGCAAATCTTCTGCACACCGCGATCAGCGGTGGCAACATAAAGCAGGCGCTGGAGGAAGCCGGGCTCAGTCTCGCGGCGCAGGCCGTGGGCTGCATCGCCGGCCCCGAGGTCAAGATAGCCATACGGGAAGGCTTGGTGAAGCAGGCAATTCAAGAAGCGGCGACGGCCGGCATCAACCTGCCGGTGTCGATGGCTCAGTCCTACGCGGAGAACTATCTGGATAACCTCAAGGCACGGATTGAATCCGAGCGCACGCAAGCTGCAGGTGCCTACGCCTAGCCGTAGCGGCAGCTATCGATAGAGGGTGAAGCTGGACCGAAAGGGAGCTTGCGGGGCCACCGCGCGGTAAGGTCGTCCGCGCGGTGCAGGTTCCGCAAGTTCCGCCGGCATTCGATGGTTACACCTACGAGCGTATTTGGCGCTAGCTAAACGGGCGCATTTGTCGGCTGTACTTGAGCGCCCGACGACATTCTCACATCGCGTGCGCCAACGCGAAGATCTCGCGAGCTGATTGCGCCACCCATCGCGGACTGCCAACTTTACGCCGCCACAAACCGTACGGAGCGGCGAACCTCACCAGTTTACGTCATCGGATCGAGAGCACATTAGTGATACGTGAGGCTCAAGGTCGTTGTCTCCAGCGCCTCCTGATCGTGTCCGACAAGGTCGTCCAATTTTTATGGTTCTGCCACGAGCGGAGCAGGAAGATCGCTCTTCGTTGCTGACTCGTACAAGTAACTTTAACCTGCCGCCCGCCCGTGTGGCAGGATGGAGACAAGTCGCTGAGCGGTCCGAGGCAAGTAAATTGCCGAACGAGCTGCGAGTATTCCCGGTTGGGTCATGAGATTGGGCCACATCAAAGATCAAGCCCATTTTATCCGTTCTGGGCGCCTACATTCCGCTCATCAAAGCTGCGCTTGAATGAACAGCGGGCTTGCCTGATCGAGTGCCACATCGGCGAGGCCCTGTACCAACTCTCTAATCGGCAGCTTTCGCCGGTCCACGGCCACATATGAGGCAGCCTGAGCAGAAGCAGCTCAATGAGATCGGCTCACTGTATTTCTGCGGCTCGTCAGCTTGTCGAAAGCTAGCGCTTGCATAGTAGACGTGATGGAGACTCCTTCCACCGCACGAACGAAGTTTGAAGTAGGAGAAACCCGATGCGTATTTCCAGCTCAAGCGCCGCTGGGCACTTTGATTCCGACCTCCATGCGGCCGGCAGCGCCAAAAAGGGATCCCGGGGCCCTGGTGAGCACGATGATCATGGTCGATCGACTGGTGCAGGAGCTCCCGTAGGTGGCGGCACGTCTGGTCCAGACGCTGGCTCGCAAGCCGCCGCTATGCAGCAAGCGTTCAACGTCGCTCTCGGCGCCGTCCTTTTCCAGTTTGCAAGTAGTGCAATGGGCAAGCTCGACGATACCATGGCCGAGACCGAGGAGGATTCCTGACCTCGCATGTTGCGGCGTCAGGAAAATCAGAGCCGCAAGTCGCGGCAATGTTCGAACAAAATGGAGAGACAATATGGCTGATAAGGTTGGTGCATCCCATTCCTCGACTGCCGGTGGCGCAGCTGGCACGATTGCTGCAGCCGCTGGTTCCACCGCTGCTGAAGCTGCCGGAGAAGCGGCATTCAACAGGCAACTCGCTGCGCTGACTGCCACGAGCACGAAGGCTGCTGAAAGGGATGTGGAGCTTCGCGTCGTCACGACAGAGCTCTCGACCGTCAAGAAGGTGGCCGACGAGCGGGTGCAGTGACGAGCGGGTGCAGTAACGGATGAAGCGGGAGGGCGTTATATCCTCCTGCTTTTGCCGGCCGCATGAACTGTGAAGTCGCAACAGGCCGTACGGCTTTGCCGTACGGTCTCGTTCTTCATTCAGGAGGCGACCGTGAATGAACCAGCTTCCCCGCTTTTCGAAGTGTTGTCGGGGTCTTATTCCGGGCTGACTGGCAAGGCGGGCGGCGGCTCCTGCTTGATTGGCAGCAGCCTCGATGCTGATTTGGTCTTCGTCGAGCAAGGCCTCGAACCGCACCATCTTCGCGTCGGCTGGCATGTCAGCTCGGTCGAGATCGAGGCCCTTGCCGCAGACGTCACGATAGAGGGCCACAACTCTATTTCGCCAAATGAGATCGTTGTTGTCCCTCTTCCTGCCGTCATCCGTATGGGCGCGATGTCCATTCGCTTGTCGCTCGAGGGATCTCAACCTGCCGGCTCTACCGGCCGCCGCCGTGCACCGATTACCGTGCTCGCCTTGGTCCTGATCAGCGCTGCCGCAGTCGGCACTGTCTCAACGAGCCTTGTCCAGTCCGACGGAGCCGCAGACCTGAGCACTTCGTCCTCAGCCGCAGACATTGCCCCCAAAGTCGCGCTCGCCTCCCCTGATGCTTCGGCCGCCGACGCAGCTGCTCGACGGCTGCAAGGGGAAGTTGATGCAGCGGGCCTGCTCGGTATCAAAGTCGGTTCTGGGCCGGGCGTTGTGACAGCCGATGGCACCATTACGCCCGCCTCGCTCGCTAAATGGCGCGAGGTCCAGCAGCGATTCGATGTCGACAGCAATGGTGCTTATACGCTCGTCAGCGCGGTCGCCATCAAGGATGAGAAGACGCCCCCCGCGATTGCCGTCCAGGCAGTTTGGCGCGGAAACGATCCCTATCTGGTCATTTCTGGTCAAAAGTATTTCGTGGGCGCGCTCTTGAGCAATGGATGGACCGTAAAGGAGATCGAGGACGGGCGTGTGCTGCTGACACGCAATGGCCAGCTTGCTGCTCTGTCTTTTTAGAATTTTAGCCCGCGGGCAACGAAGGAACGTTTCATGACTAGGCTGCCGCAGCGGTCCGTAGAGCTTGGCACCGCCTTTCAGGGAATCAACAACGAGCATCATGCGCCTGTCGTCACCCCGGCCACACCTCAGGCCAGTGACATCGGCTTCGACAAGATTCATGGAAAAGGCGGCAAGGGCCACACGTCAGTTGTCCAAGACCGCGCGGCGCAGGATCGGTTGGCTGCCAACACGATCGATAACGCGCTCGAACTCAAGTCAATCGATCCAATCTCGCGGATCAATCCCACCGATGCCACCGAGCACGCAGATAAGATCGGAACGAATTCGGAACTTGCATGGCTGAACGGCCCCAATCTCGCGGATAGCCTGCTCTCCTTCGTCACGCCCCGCCTGCGTCATTCGCATGTTGTGCGTCCAGAGCAACACGGCCTTCTCCTCGAGCGCCTGGCCGATGCGCTGTCAGCCGCGCCAGAGGGCTCGGTGGCACGCGAAGGGGCCGCGGTTCTGCGGCTGGAGCTACGGCGCTTGATCCTGCTCAGGCAGAATCACAACGGCTTGATCCAAGGTTAGCAATGCCAGATCCGCGCGGAGTGCAACACTTCACACCTACCCGGTCGTCGAATGTTTTCAAAACCGATGGGGTGGTGCCAATCTCTGGCCCCGAGCGCGATTTGCTCTGCGCGCTTTCCTATGTCCACCTTGCGTGCGGGCAGAGCGCACACAGTCTGGCTCTTTTACGGCCCGTGGTTCACGAACATTCTCAAGATGTCGAGCTGCTTCGTATCCTAGCCTATGCTCTCATCTCAGAGCGCCTCGGCGAGGAAGCGCTATCGGTATTGGACCGGCTGGACATGCTTGATGATCAGCCATCGTCGCGCCCGCCATTGCTGCTGCTACGCAGCCATGCTCTGCGTCATGCTGGCCGCATGGTCGAGGCGCAGGCCACCTTCAAGCGCTATGTTTCATTGCGGAGCAGTATGGCTCCGGTCCAACAATAAGGCTTTACATGGCCACACACCTACGAAATCTCGTCGCCCGCGCGCCGTCCCACCCGGATTTGATGGTCGCGTTGATGCTGCTTCTGGCGATCGGAATGATGATCATGCCGATCCCGATTGTGGTGCTCGATATGCTGATCGGCTTCAATCTTGGCTTTGCCATATTGCTGCTGATGGTTGCCCTTTATCTCAATACGCCTCTCGACTTTTCGTCGCTGCCGGGCGTCATTCTTATCTCCACGGTCTTTCGTCTCGCTCTTACCGTTGCAACGACGCGGCTGATACTCGCCGAAGGCGATGCCGGCAGCATCATCCATACGTTTGGCGATTTCGTCATATCGGGCAACATCGCCGTCGGAATTGTCATATTCCTCATCGTGACCATGGTGCAGTTCATGGTGCTCGCCAAGGGTGCCGAACGCGTCGCAGAGGTTTCGGCGCGCTTCACGCTCGACGCCCTGCCCGGCAAGCAGATGGCAATCGACGCGGAGTTGCGTAACGGCCACATCGACCAGCACGAAGCCCGCAGCCGGCGCAGCGCGCTGGAGCGAGAAAGCCAACTCCACGGGGCCATGGACGGCGCTATGAAATTCGTCAAGGGCGATGCCATCGCCGGCCTCATCGTCATCTGCATCAACATGCTGGGCGGCATCACGATCGGTTCGCTTTCGAAGGGCATGTCCCTTGAAGAGGCGATGCATCAATACACTATCTTGACTATAGGTGACGCGCTCATTTCGCAGATTCCGGCTTTGCTGCTCTCAATTACAGCTGCAACCATCGTCACTCGCGTTAACGGGCCCTCCAGGCTCAATCTTGGCGCCGATATCGTCAACCAGCTTACTGCCAGCACACAAGCGCTTCGGCTGGCCGCCTGCGTCCTCGTCGCGATGGGGCTTGTTCCCGGCTTCCCTTTGCCTCCCTTTTTCATGCTGGCCGCACTCTTCGGTGCGGCGAGCTTTCTCAAGGTTGGCGTGCAGCATGGCAAAGCGGACATCAAGACAAGTGCCAGTGCGACCGGTTCGGCTCCCACTCCCGCACAGAGTCAGAAGCAAACCGTCCCTGCGGAAGCACTTCCGATCACGCTCTTGCTAGCACCGAACCTGATACAGGCGATCAATAAGGCAGACCTCGATCAGGGCATCGGACGGGTTTCGGCACTGGTCTCATCTGATCTTGGCATCACAATTCCACGCATTCCAACCCAGGTCGACCAGCAATTGGCGGATTCGCAATTCAGGGTGGATGTCGAGGGAGTGCCCGTCGAAGCGGACAGCCTTAACCCGACACAACTCTTGCTCAACGACGACCCGGTAAACATTGAATTGAGCGGAATCCCCTTTCGGCAGGACCCAGACACGAACCGGATCTGGATCGAACAAGCTCATGCTCCTGCTCTCAAAGCAGCCGGAATAGGGTATCATGCTGCAAGCGATGTAATCGCATTGCGGGTCCAGTCGACGTTGAGGCGCTATGCTCAACGCCTGGTCGGTATTCAAGAAACCCGTCAGCTGCTCGGACGGATGGAGCAAGAATATGCTGATCTCGTGAAGGAGGTGCTGCGCACGACGCCGATCCCCCGCATCGCGGACGTCCTGCGCCGCTTGCTGGATGAGGGCATCCCGATCCGCAACACTCGCCTAGTCCTGGAGGCGCTCGCAGAATGGAGCGAACGGGAGCAGAATGCCGTGCTGCTGACCGAATATGTCCGCTCCGGTCTGAAGCGCCAGATCTGTCATCGCTATGCCAACGCCCATCGTGTTGTCGCTGCCTTTATCGTCGAGCGCGAAACCGAGAATATCGTGCGTGCTGCCGTGCGAGAAACCCCTGTCGGCCCCTATCTTGTTTTGGAGGATCGGCAAAGCGAGATGCTGCTTTCACAATTCCATCAGATTCATTCAAGCCTCGCGCGGAGTCAAAGCCAGCCGGTCATTCTTGGCTCGATGGATATCCGGCGCTTCGTCCGCGGCTTTCTCACTCGCAACGGGATAGATCTTCCAGTTCTCTCGTATCAGGATCTTGCCGCCGACTTCACGATCCAGCCGATTGGCTCCGTCAAACTTTCTGCTGGCAAGGACAAGGCCCCTACGGGAGAGCATCGCGACCTTCTCCGTGCGGCCGGATGACGAGTACAGCTGTGGGCGTGAGATAGCTTATGAAATCATATGAGATTGACGTTCCGCGGTGGCGCAGCTTTCATCCGCACTCGTGTTCAGCCCTTCTCCCAATTCTCGCCGTTTTAGTGCTCGCAGGCTGCGCTAACCTGGACCACCCGGATCTTTCATCGCAGCAGACGCCCACAGCAGAGCCGGCGGGCGTTGCGGAGATCGATCCCGCCATGCGCGAGCGCATCGCTCACGCCCTCGTTCGAGACGCTGACGAGCAGCAGCATTTGTGCGATACGCTGAAGCAAAAACCAAACAACGCCGATGCGGCGATTCCTCTGGCGCGGGCACTGCTGGCTCGTAAATGCCCCGGCGAGGCGATTGAGGTACTTGACACCGTCTTGTTGGCGTCACCCGGCGATCTGCGCGCACTGAACGCCAAAGCCGTCGTCCTCGATCACCAGGGCCGCCATCAAGAGGCCCAAGCGCTATACCGCAAAGCTCTCGCGACCGAACCGGCAAATCCGATGTTGCGCAACAATCTCACGCTATCGCTCGCACTTGACGGCAAGGCAGAGCCAGAGAACGCCAGTTCCCAAACGCAGACGGACGTCCGACAGGCATTGGCCCGATCGAGATAGACCGGCGACCACGAGCAAAGCACGGATGCTTGACGCCAATCCCATCGCCTACCGATAGCGAAGGCCGACTATTTGCGCGACGCTCGAGGACCGCATTCTTGGGAAGTGTTGTCTTCGGTGGAATGGAAATAGTGCCGTATAACCGCATCAGTGACTCAGCGCGCAATAGTTCTCAAGTGTTTCAGAGGCCGATGCAGATGAGACAGCGCCCTAAAGGGCCATCCTTGGACAGGAAGACAGCCATGCCATTGTCTCGAATCAAGGGATTGCATCGGCCAGACTTGCGAGCAACTTGGAACTCGCCGCGCGTCCTCCTCCTTCGCGTGCACGATCGTGAGACGATCTGCAATCAAGCGCGTGCGCAACGAGTCCATTTGCATTCGTTCACTCGGTCTTGAAATGGCGCAGCCGAATGTTACGCGGGACTTCGCGCACGCCAGGCACGGCTGTTGCGAAGTTGCGAAACATCTTAAGCTGTCGCTTGCGCGAGAGGGGAAGACGGAGACCGACGCCTTCCCACAACCGCAGAGCGACGGCAGGCATGCCGTGGCCCGATCAAGATAGCGCGGCCACGCTCGAGCGGCGGCTTGCCGACACTAAGCTGACTATAGGCCGCTGCGAAGGCTCAGGGAGTGACAATATCTGGTCGATAAGAATACGAATCGTCCGGCGCGGTATCGCGGTTCACCCGTCCCCCTCTTTCCCAGCTGTTTATGAGGCCGGTACCTTGCGATGGCCGGGAACCGGTCCAGCCTGCAGTCCGACATTGGTGAGAGCTTTCGCGGTTTCAATTGAGTAGATAAAATCCTCCGTGACCCGCTGCTTGGCGCCTTTCATCCAGGCCTGAAGAACGCTGATCTGATCGGGCGCTGAAGTCTTGGAGGAGACTTCCTTGAAGAACTCTGTCAATTGTGTCGATTCGGTTTGAATGCGCTCCTGCCAGTGCCAATAGGCCTCCGAGTACTTTTTCAAAAGCTCGTTTTGCGTTCCGATGACTCGCTTGGTGAAGTCCTGGAACGCGCCGGCTGCAACGCCGATGTCATCGTTAATTCCGTTCTCCTTCGTCATCACCGTCTCCTGTGTCGTTGTATACGGACGACGACGCCTGAGCAGAGCCCCCGCGCGTCATTCGTGGTCACCAATTGGCAAGTCTGCACTCTAGTTCACAATGCCGGACCAATCTGGTCCCTTCGTTCGACGAGCAAGCGACGTGCCATAAAAGACGCTGAGAAGCTGCCGTCCATGAACAGGAACGACACGTGCTTGATATAGCGCTCCGGAAGCCCTGCTGACGCGCGTCGCAGTCGAGACATGAAAGTATCAAATCGGACACGGCAGAGTGCGACAGCGGCGGAGGGCGAATGGCAGCATGACGTTTTCACGCACTCGTGCCTGATCAGCTCTCGTGCCGAACAATGATAAGGATTGACCGGGAGCAATTGCTCATAGTTCCAATGTTCCGGATCTATTCAACCGCGGACCAGTATCCTGGCACAATACGTTGCCCGGGCGCGTGCCCATTGCTCGAAGCTGCGCGACGGCAATTGGTCGCGATTCGAGATATACGGCGCCGGAGCAGTCGGCCGACGGTGGGCTAGCGATGCTATGCGCATAGATCGGTGCGTCTGGTCCAGTCGGCTTCGCGGAGGCGGCGCTCGAGCCAATCAGCCGTCATCATGAGTATACTCGGCGTGCTTTGCACCGCGATGAGCTTGTGCTGGCTGTTCACCCGAACGCTGGATTGGGCCGAGAAGTGTATGGCCCGGAATAGCCCCCACCAAAACATGGAGGCGACGACGTGCCTGTATGTAGCTAATATGGTTCGACCAAAGTTCGGGAAGACAGCTTGTCCGCCAGAGCGCTCGCGACGAGGGGACTCGGATGATCAGGCCGGTTCGACGGAGCTGGAGTCCAAAAGAACTGTTCAACGCTCTTACGCCTGCGATGTTCGCCGCCGAACCATCGGCCATACGCGCACGCTGGGATAAATTGTGGCCTGATCTGTACACGGAGTATGATGCCCGGTATTTGAAACAAGAACTAGCCGACCGAAACCTCGTCGCTACCGATGAAGCTGCGGCATTTCTCGACGCCTGGGCGATCGATGAAGAGCGCCACACCGATGGCTTCATCCGCATCATTGAACTTGTCGCTCATGTATCCGAAAGGAATCTTCGAGAGAGGTTGGATGCTCGACCGCATGATTTTGGTCCGATCACCGAGCACCTGACGGACGAATTCTCCCTCATGGTTATGATCGCATTTGATGAGATGTGCACTTGCCGCGCCTACGCAGCAGAAAAGCCGTTTTATGACACCCTCGGGAACAATACGTTTCATCATTGGTTGCGGGAGGTCATTGCCGACGAGGCGGTTCACGCGATGAACGCTGTTAACGTTATCCGCGCGCGCTATCCCGACCGCATTGGTCAAGTCGGTCCAATTCTCGATAGCCTAATCCGCGCGAGCGCAAATCTACGCTATTCTGGCACCTTCGTCCTGGACTACTTCGGCACAGTGTACTCCAAGGAGCTCCTCGCCACCTCTCGCCTCGCAACCATGAGAAGTATTGCCAAGCCACTTACGGTGTAGAGCGAGGCTGTACCGGCGAGCCCTCGCGAAAGTTGATCCGGCGTCATTTCGCGGCTCAATCGCTTCTTCCCTGTAAGTTGCCAGTTGGCGCTAAAGGGTCGTGGTGCTTCGTGCGCAATGTCGTGTTCACGACATGCCGGCGCTCGATGTTCGGGCAGAACGACCGGGCCGGGTCTTTCTCGCGCCCCGTTGGCGCGTCGTCCGGCCCCGCGCGGGCCATCGGGCAATTGGCCCGGCCTTTGCTCCATTGCTTGCCAAACGGTGCGCAGCTTGCCGCTTTGTCGGCCTGTCCGCCACAGCACGCGAATCTCTATGGAATGGAAGGCGGCCATGAAGAACGGGCGTTCGGTCACCGCCACGGCGGGAGGTATCGCCACTGGCGCCATCGGTTCGATGACGCACACCGCCCTGGCGATCGAACACAGAACAGATGATAGCACGGATGGTAACCTATACTTTCCTGAGGAGGAGAGCGTCTTCGCCCAGAGCACGGTCACGTCAGATCGACCAGCTAGCTTCGCGCTTCATAACGGCCTACAGGTGGTGGTGATTCCGGATCATCGGATACCCGTTGTGACACAGATGATCTGGTATAAGGTCGGGGCCGCCGACGAGCCGCCGGGCAAATCGGGGCTGGCGCATTTCCTCGAACACCTGATGTTCAAGGGTACCTCCAAACATCCGGCGGATGAGTTTTCCCAAACCGTGTTGCGCGTCGGCGGCAACCAAAATGCCTTCACCGGAACCGACTATACCAGCTATTTCCAGCATGTGCCGCGCGAGCACCTCGGCAAGATGATGGAATTTGAAGCTGACCGCATGACCGGTCTCATGCTCAAAGATGAGAACGTGCTGTCCGAGCGCAACGTCGTGCTCGAGGAATTCAATATGCGCGTCGCAAACGATCCAGCTGCGCGGCTCGCCGAGCAGATGGTGGCGGCGCTTTACCTCAACCATCCCTACGGCCGTCCTGTGATCGGTTGGCGGCAGGAGATCGAAAAGCTCGACCGCGAGGATGCGCTCGCGTTCTATAAGCGTTTCTACGCACCGAACAACGCCATCCTTATCATCGCGGGCGACGTCGAAGCCAGTGAGATCCACCCGATGGTGGAGAAGAATTTTGGCGAAATCCCCCCGCAGCCATCGATCCCCGCGCAACGCCTGCGACCGCAGGAGCCGACCCCGACCGCGCTGCGCACCGTAACGCTGGCCGATCCGCGCGTCGAGCAGCCAGCCTTGCGCCGCTGCTATCTCGTACCGTCGGCTCGCACCGCTTCTGCCGGGGAGAGTCCAGTGCTTGAGGTGCTTGGAAAATTGATGGGCAGTGGCGTCAACTCATATCTCTATCGCGCGCTGGTAATCGACAAGCAGCTCGCGGTCGGTGCCTGGGCGGGGTACTACGCTGCCGCGCTCGATCCCTCGCAATTTGCGATTTCTGTCACACCAAAACCTGGTGTCAAGTTCGGCCAGATTGAGCGCGCCCTCGACGAGGTGATCGCCGACATTGCGCATCATCCGGCGAGCACCAATGATCTCGAGCGGGTCAAGACCCGGCTGATCGCGCAAGCAATCTACGCCCAGGACAATCACGAAATGCTCGCGAGCTGGTATGGCCGCAGCCTGGCGACGGGGCTGAGCATCGACGATGTCCGAGGCTGGCCCGACGGCATCCGCGCCGTCGGCGCCCAGCAGGTGCACGAGGCGGCGCGGAAATGGCTCGACAAGAAACGCTCGGTGACCGGCTATCTCATCAAAGAGTTAGCGCCACAGCACGGGGAGAAGCTACAGTGACATATTCTTGCACACGACGTGGAGTTCTCCTCGGCGGGGCGTCGCTCTCAATTGCGATGCTCGCTTCGCCAACTTCGCTTGCCGCCATCACGACCAAGGTCAAGCGTCTGGTTTCGTCTTGCGGTATAGAAGCCTGGTTCGTGCAAGATTCCACGGTCCCGTTGATCGCGATGGAATTCGCTTTCGGCGGCGGCGCGACCCAGGATCCCATCGACAAACCCGGCGTAGGCCACATGGTTGCTGGCCTGCTCAACGAAGGTTCCGGCGATCTTGACTTCAAGACCTTTCATGAGCGTCTCGACCGTCGTGCGATTGAGCTGAGCTTCGGATCACCCCACGATCACTTCCGCGGTGCCTTGCGCACCCTTGGGGACAACGGAGACGAGGCCTTCGACCTTTTACGGATGGCGCTAACCTCGCCGCGCTTCGACCCGGCCGACGTCGAACGGATCCGTGCCAGCGTGCTTGCTCGCCTTCGGCATTACTCGACCGATCCATCGTCGCTCGCCAATCGCAAGCTCCTCGAGGTCGCCTTCAGCGATCATCCTTATGCTCGCCCAGCCGCAGGCTCGATCGAAAGCGTGCCGAAGATCGAGGTCGCGGATCTCAAGGGCTATCTCCGACGCGTGATCGCAAAAGACACGCTCAAGATCGCGGTGGTCGGCAACGTCGATCCAGAGGTTCTCTGCAGACTTCTCGACAAGACCTTTGGCTGCCTGCCAGCCAAGGCGGAGTCGGTATCGGTATCCGACGTGGTCGCAGCAAAGCCGCCGCAGCGCGTTTTCATTCCGTTCGATGTGCCACAGACAGTTTTGGCTTTCGGCGGTCCCGGCATTCGCCGCGGCGAGCCCGATTTCATGGCCGCCTATGTCGTCAACCACATTCTCGGTGGCGCCGGTCTGAGGTCACGGCTGTTCCGCGAAGTCCGCGAGAAGCGCGGGTTGGCCTATTCCGTCCGTGAGCACCTGGTCTGGAGGGATCATTCGGCCATGTTTGTCGGCAAAAGCGCGACCCGAGCCGATCGCGCCGGCGAGACGGTCGAACAGATCGAGAAGCAAGCCCGCCACATCGCCGAGGCAGGTCCCACCCAGCAGGAGCTCGATGATGCAAAGTCTTACCTGAAGGGCTCGCAGATGCTGGCTCTCAACACATCATCAAAACTTGCGCGAACGCTGCTGCGGCATCAGCTTGATAAGCTACCGATCGACTATTTCGAGAGGCACAACGCCGTTGTCGATGCGGTGACGTTGGAGGACGCCAAGAGGGCCGCGCAGCGGTTGTGGGGCCAGGGTCTGCTCACCGTTATCGTCGGCCACTCCCCGCTGGGCGCAGCACAGTCGCCCCCTTTCCCACCGGCCACGACGTCTCCGCCACATGCTGAGCAGCTGAGCGCCACACCATCACCCACCTTACCGAGGTAACCCAATTAGCTCTCTGGCAACATCGGCGGCGTGGCCACAAGGCTCGCTCTCCTTCCGGTGGAGAACTGGCAGTTGGCTGCGGCGGGCACAGCTGAGTCACACGAATAACCGCTCGCTGATTGGCTTGTTGCTCATCTTTCACTTCTGGCGCAAGCAGCGCCGCCGGGATTCGGAGGCTTCGCAGCGCGAGAGGTCGAGCCTTTCGGCAGACCCGGAGCAGTGAAATAAGAGCTATGAAGTCGACGCTTCTAGTTCCGCTCCTTACTCGATTTGCCGCCGTAAATATCTTGCCTTCAGGCCTTACAGTTGTGCGCAGCTGGTGCTACCGTGGAGGGCTGGCATTATGTACCGTGGTGCCAGCGGATCGATGCCTCCCTTAGAGCGCAAGCTCTAGGGAGGCATCTGAAAGGCTTCGGTCATCCCATGAAGGACATGGAGGCGAGCGTGAAGAAGCTTCATGCCGAAGCCGAATATGCGGATCAAATAGCAAAAAGCGCGACCGACCAGAAGAAGCGCGACCTGTACGAGCACCTCGCCGCCCATTTTAGGCAGCTTGCCGACCATATCGAAAGGGCCATGGCCGAACGGTCAGAGTGAGCGCTCAACAGACGGTGCTGTCTGTATGAATAAGGACTTGTCCGGTCTGCACAATATCAACATCAGATGCACAGATCATCCGGTGCGAGTCGTCGAGGGTACGCCGTGAAGAATCCCTGCGTCGGGCGTGGCTGGGCGCCCCTAGAGACACTCAAGCGGGCTTCACACTCTTGCGCGAGCGCGCGCTCCATGGCGACCGGATCACGATCGATAATCGTCAGATAGGCGCGCGCGGTCCATCGTGGCCGTGTCAGACGACAATGATGGCGGCGATCGTTGCCTCGACGGTGCTGCCGGTAATGCGTCTTGATCGGCCGCATTGCGGCGGCCCATCCCGATTAATGTATGCACGAGGGACTCATTACCCTTCGACCCCTGATTGTCGAGCTGAATGATCGGCCAGGTCATCACAGCCGTGCGACCCGGCTATCTAAGGAAAAGCGTCTGCGCAACGGCGCAGCACCGGCTCGATCGTGCTCCCACAAGCCCACTATCTGACGTTACGTGCGATTCAGGCCATTTCATGCAGAAATGTGCACGATGATGATCGCGATGATCGTCACCGCGCACAGCCGACTCTTCGACGAACTGCTCGTTCAGCTCCTCACAAACCTCACGTGAAGCACGATCACGAGTGATTAGCTGCTGTTCTCGACTGCATGGTCGTTGCAATCAGAACGCCCTGGTGGCTCGACGTTGGAAAACTCATCAGTTGCGCCGCTCTCGCGTCGAAGATTCGATTGCCCCTTCTTTCTGCCATGTTCGCACCCAAAGCAGAGACTCGTCGATTGCGCACGTCGCGCGCGGCAATAGCGAGTGTCTCAGGAGAATTCCATGGTGAAGCCAGTTGTGATTGTAGTGGGCGCAGACAAAGGAGGGGTCGGCAAGACGACCGTGTCACGAACGCTTCTGGACTACTTCAACGTCAACAACGTGCAAACACGTGCATTCGACACGGAGTCGCCGCGAGGAACGCTGAAGCGCTTCTATCCCGCGATCACCGAGATCGTCGACATGACGACGACCGCGGACCAGATGAAGATCTTCGATACCCTGAACTCAGGGCTATCCGTTACCGTCATTGACGCCCGCGCCGGCTTACTATCCACAGCATTGGCCTCCTTGCGCGACATCGGCTTTTTGGATGCGGCGCGGTCCGGACAGATCACCTTTGCCGTATTCCATATCCTGGGATCATCGATTGCTTCGCTGGACGAGATCGCCGAGACCGCCACCTTCATGGGCGGCGCAAAGTACTATCTGGTCAAGAACTTCATCAACGACACTCAGTTCTTCCAGTGGGACCAGTCGACCTATAATTCCTATTTTCACGGCATCAAGCATGCGACCGAATTGACCATACCGAAGCTCAACGAGATGGCCTATGAGCAGGTCGAAGTCGCTTCTGTTCCCTTCGTAGACTTCGTCGCAAACAAGGGACGGAACGATGAGCCGGCGAACAACTCCTTCGTGTTGCGCGGCTATGTACGGCACTGGCTGGCAAACGTCTGGAGTGAATTCGATCGTATCAACTTGACGGAATTGGCCGGCGCCAAGTCTGCGACCCGGAGCGGCGACAAGTAGTCGCCCTATCGGCAAGCGACGGGTTGAGACACACTACGAAGCGACATTGATCTGCTGGCTATGTTAGCGACCCCCATCTACATCATCTGCTCTCCTAGCCCGCAGGTCGGCAAAACCCTCGTCGCTCGCCTCGTGAGCGAGTACTTGCTGCTGAAAAATGGCACGGCGCTCTCCTTCGATGTCAATCTGAAGGAGCCGTCATTGCTCGATTATCTCCCCAACATCACGGAGACCGCGGATATAATTGACACTTACGGCAAGATGCAGCTGATGGACCCGCTGATCATCCACGATCGGGTCGCCAAGGTAATCGACCTCGGCTTCCATGCCTTCGACGAATTCTTCAAGATGTGCGAGGAGATCGGCTTTATGAAGGAGACTGCGCGCGGCCATGTCGTACCTATTATTCTCTTCGTTGCGGGCGCTGACCGCATCTCCTTTCGCGGTTATGAAATGCTGCGGCGGCAGATTCCTCCGGCGGCTCTGGTCACCGTCCACAATGAATTCGTGCTGCGCGGAGGATTACCTGAAGCGATGGAAGGCGAGCGAGTGCTTCGAATTCCTGCGCTGCCCCTGTTTCTAAAGAGATATATAGATCGACTTAGCTTTTCCTTCACCGGATATCTCCGCAACGAGAAAGACTGGTCGTCCGAGCTCCATCAGTGGATCCGACGAAATTACACCATGCTTCGCGATCTGGAATCGGGGGTGATGCTGCGGGGGCCTTATCGATCTCGGGCGACGAATATCGAGAGCCTACGGCGCACAAGGGTAACTTGAAGTTCCGGTTCGCCATCTATTTCGATGGATGGGTGGTCAAATGCAATTGCGATATAGGATTCCATCTGGATTATGCAGTCGTCCCGTGAAGGTCCGGTGCAGCGCCCGGCTCAAGCGATGTTTTGAACCGGGAGAGTTTTGACGAAGATGTGGATGACGCGCAAAAGCTCTCCCAGCCATCGGAGGAGCAGTCCGAAGTTGTTGCCGGCGGCGGCAAGGACGACGTTGATGCGGTCGCCAAGGCGGCCCTTGAGATGGTTGCGGTCCATGCGGTGTTCGGCCTTCGTGGCGGATGACGGGCTCGACAGCCGCGCGACACTTCATTTCACGACCGATGAAAGCGGTAACGCGGCGGACCTGACCCGAGATCCAGAGCCTGAGCCGAGGCCGGTGGTTGTGACCACGATGCCCTTGGTTGCTTGATGCGGTGACGCTCCACGCCGGTGAGCTTCTCCATGTGGGCAATGACAAGGCCGAGCGTGTGCCGCGAAGAGATTGCCATGCAGTGCTTTGGCATGGAGGAAGAACTGTCTGCCCTTCGGGGACGTCACGGGAGTGGCGATACTGCCTTGGAATTGAATGGGGCTTCACAGCTGGAGGCCGCGCTCAGCAAGCACCTGGCGCATTAGGTCGCCCTTGATCTCGCGGGCGATCTCATTTGATATCTCGGGTCCGAGCAACCGCTCGGCGTCCTCATCGCCGGTCAGTTGAAGACCCGCGAGCCGGTGATTCAGCCGGTGCTTGAACTCCTCCCCCATTGCATCGTGGAGTCGGGTCTCCATGACGTTATGGGCTTCCGGTGCAATGCGCTCCACCACCACCTCCCAAGGCTCCCAGCGCGTCGCCAAATAGTTGGCGAATTCAGTCGCCTCCTTGTCCCGCACGATCGTTTCGGCCGTGTCGATATCAGCGTCAGTGACGTCCGAGACGTCGAAAAAGCGCATAGCGGGAGCGATGTGCTCCAGTCCCAGGCGCTCCCGCAGCTTCGTCTGATAGGCAAGGTAGACCTCGATATCGTCGACATCGCCCATGCGACCGTCGGTTTGCAGCGATTCGACCTTCTTGCGGGCAATCCCCTCCAGCGCGTCCAGGCGGAACATGACCCGGCCCAGATCGATGAGATCGGCAAGGCGAGCGTCATTATCATAGACGCCATTCTTGACGTCCTCGATCATGCGTGCGTTTTGCATGGCGTTCCAGGTCAACGTGACCCGATCTTCGCAGGTTTGACTGGCGTCAAGGGCCAGGGCGAAATACTGCTCACGCAAGTTGCTGTTCGTCGTGACCCGCCGCAAATCATTAACCACCATCCGCCGGAACCCTTCATCGCTAGAGTTCACTGTTCTCGACAGCCGGTCGAGGAACCGCGCGTATTCCGGGGCCCCACTTTCTTGTTCGAACCGCTGCCAGGCGGCCATTACCGATGGCTCGGCCTCGAGCCAGTCCGCGACAACCTCTTGCAGAGACCGCGGCTCGACTTCCACAGTTCCTTCGGCGGTCGAGAAAAAAACCTGCGGACCTGCATAGCCTGCGGCATGTATCGCTGTCGCCAGGCCGGCCTGCACCCAATCGGGGAGCGGGTTATTCTCCAGATCAACGCTCGAGTCACGGCTTAGCTCTGTCAGCAGGGTCTCGGGCACGCTGATTAGCTGGTTGTTGCTGGCGCCGAGCCATAGCAGTTCGGGAGGCACCGTTTCGGGCAGGCTGGTCAGCTCGTTATGGCTGGCGCTGAGCCATTCGAGTCCGGCCGGAAGAGGCTCGGGCAGAGCCGTCAACCGATTGTAATCGACGTTCAGGCGCTGGAGCCGGGCTGGAAGCTCGGGCAGACTGGTCAGGCGATTGCCGCTGGCGTCCAGTTCCTCAAGCGTCGCCGGAAGGCGATCAGGCAGACTGGCCAGCTGATTGTTATCGACGTTCAGGCGCCGCAACCCGGGCGGTAGCTGCGCGGGCAGGTTCGTCAGCCCGTTGCTGATGACATAGAGCCGTCGCAGGCCAGCTGGCAGCTCAGGCAGGCTAGTCAGCCGATTATTGCTGGCATAGAGCCGCTGGAGACCAGCCGGAAGGTCCTCAGGAAGGCTGTTCAGTTGATTGTCGTCGACATTCAGGCGACGCAGCCCGGCCAGGACCGGCGCAGACAAGGCGGTCAGGGACAGGGACGACAGATCGAGGGCCTCATTGACATCGCCCGTCTCCCGCCAAGCCCTCGTACGACTTACCGCCTGTTGCCGATCCTCGTGTTGCCCCTGCCCGTCTTCGGCGGCCCAGTCCGCCAAGACCTCGAGCTGCGAGCTGGACGCCTCGCCGGCGGACGCCAGCGCATCCGTCAGCACTTCGCGCCACTGCGTTGTGGCCGGAGACCCCGGCTCGGAGGTTTCCGAATCGGAAGTTTCGGAAGGAGTGCCTAAGGCAAGCTGCTCTGTATTCATCGACGCCGTTTCTTCCTGTCCAAATGAAGCGAATGCGTCCGCAGCCGCACCTTTAAGCCGTCAGACCTCACCATGGTTGGCGCTCATCGGCTGATGACAAAGCTGTCGATCATACCGCGCGATCACCACCCACGGCTGGCGCGAACACCCGGCCGGTTTGCGGCCGAGCGACTGCAGCCGGACGCAGCACGCCCGCACGAAGTCTCGGCGGTGGATCGCTTGACGATGGAATCCATCCAATTCTCTTCCGCCGGAGCCGAGCACATCGACCCGGACCTGCCAGCCAGTAAAGACCTCTAGCTAGGAGACGTAGCTGTCGATGAGCTGACGGGCTGCGGAGCGACGAACAATGGGCGGAGGGCTAGTCATCGGCCTCCCTGGAAACTCAGCTGCCGGCTTGGCGGACGAGAAGCGGGCGAGACCAAACGGAGCTTCGAGATTGGCAAATTGGGCGCCGTTTACGGCGCGTCGGCAGCGCGGCGATGAGTCGGCCAGTTGCTCGCCCTGTGCGCGCGAGGCGACAAATCCTCCCCTGCTCGCTCAGATAGCCGCATTGGTGCCCTAGCTTGACAGCCCGCAATCCCATGTAGCACCGCTCGCGCTTCACTGCGAGGCGGCATGCCCCGACGCAATCGGCGAAGGCTGGCTTACGTCTTCCTGGATGAGGAGCTCCCACCTGTTCTGACGTCGGCGGCGAGGATCGATCCTGCCAGATCGGCTCACGCTGACGCAGGTTTCGGCCAGCAGAAGCTGATGACTTGGCTCTTGCCGGGACGCCTTCTCAGTTCAACAATTGAACAGCGGCATCTCTAGTGATCAACGTGAAACTCAGTGTAGTAGATCCGCCCCGCGACCGACAAACTCGAGCACCGACTGCGCCTCGTTGATCTCGCGTGAGACGCGCTTCAATATCCGGATTGCCACCTCTTCCGTCGCGATCAGCCCCGCTCTCTCGCAGGCTAAGCCAAAATGGTGCATCACCTGTTCGTAGGAAGGCGCAACACGATTCTGCAACAAGCTGATCGTCAATGATGAGAGCATCTGCTCGACTACATCCTTCTCAGCCTGGATCAAGAACAACGTCCTTCTATTGTTTACTCGCTTCTGTGAATTGTAGACGCTTCCGATTGCGTCGCAAGAGCGTCGCTGCGTCGGATCGTCGTATTGCTCCGTCGCGGCATCATGCGCGTTGAACAGCGCTTAAGAAGAGATTTCCTTGGTCGATTGCCTCGTCTAGTGAGACCACTTCTCCCCTGTACTGGGCGGCGTGGATTCACTTTGTATGAGTTGCAGTTCCCCGATGATCTTCGCGACCGCCTCATGGCCCTCTGCGCCTCGCTGCCATCTACTGAAACCGTTCATCAGGCTCTCCGATTCCGACTTGGTAAAGTCAAAGAACCGTACACCGCGGCCAAGGACCTCATGGACGACCGCCATCGTGGCTTGGCGAGCGGCGCTCTCGTTCGGCCATCTGTTGAAACCGATCACTAGGCCCCTGAGGTCCTGGACAGTGAAGTCTGAGAGTCCCGTCCTCCGGCCGGCACGGCGAAGGACCTCCCCCGCGAGCACAACGGTCACTCGACCACAGGGTAGCTCCTCCGGCCAATTGCTGAAGCCGTTCACCAAGTTCGCGAGCCCCTGCTGTGAAAACTCGTAGAGCCGAGTGGCACGGCGCAGAACCTCACGAGCGAGTGCGACTACTGCTCGGCAAAACGCCGGCTCTTCCGGCCACTTGCTAAAACCGTTCACCAGGTTTGCCAAGCCCTGCTCGGTAAGATCGGACAGTTGGGCAGCGCGCCAAAGTACCTCACCCGCGATCGCAACTGTCGCCTTACGACAGGTCCCATGTTCAGGCCATTTGCAAAACCCGTTCACGAGGTTCGCCAGCCCCTGTTGGCTATAATGATGAAGTTGGTCGGCACGGCGCAAAAGCTCATTTGCGATCGCGACTGTGGCCTGACGAGAGGCCGCCTCATCGGGCCATTTGCTAAACCCATTCACCAAGTTTGCCAGATCCTGCTCGCTAAACTCATGAAACCGGGCGACCCGGCCAAGAACTTCGCCTGCGATCGCAATCGTGGCTCGACCACAGGCCAGCTCTTCCGGCCACTTGCTGAAACCGTTCACCAGGATGGCTAATCCCTGCTGAGGAAATTCGCAGAGCCTGCCGGAACGACGCAGAATTTCGCGTGCGAGCACGGCTGCGGCCTTGCACGAGGCCGCATCATCCGGCCATTTGCTGAATCCGTTGACCAGGCTCACCAATCCTTGCTGTGTAAAGTCAGAGAGCTGGTGATGGCGGCCTGCGCGCCGAATGACATCGCCCGCGATCGCAACCGCCGCCTGGCGAAACTCCGCTTCTTCCGGCCATTTACTGAAGCCGTTTATCAACGCCGCCAAGCTCAGGTTGTTCAACTCTTGAAGCGGTCTGCTTTCGTCGTGACAAAACTTAGCTATTCTGATCGTTCCTTTGCGACATTCCGCCCTGTGGGAGTGCCGTCCGAATGACGCTGCAAATATGGAAAGGGCTCTTATTCCGATTTTCCCGATCAGCGCATGGTCGAGCAGCGACAGACGAGAAGCTATTCTCTCGCAAACGTCCCGGCCGGCTTGACCTCCGGCCTTTCGGCTCACTGCATTGCACGTCGTGGCATAGCCCCACGACTTCCCGGCACGGATGCTGTCCTCGAAGCTTGGCAGGAATCTAGATTGAAACTCAAGGGCCGCCTTTTGCAAAAAAACCGGATGGTCCGTCTTGCGCAGCTGCTTGTCGCGCGCAACCACCACAGTTGAGAATTCTGCAATGTCGCGAGCACGATCGATTTCGCTTAGCGCCGCGGTCAGATTGGCTTGAGCAGACATGGGATCTTCCGAGTTGCAGCGCCTTGTGCGCCCACGAGTTCAATGCGACCGGTTATCGCTTGCGGCCGATATTAACCGCCTATGCAGTTCAAGCACCTGCTCGCGAGACCGGGGCTGGTCAACGGGGCGCGCTTCGCCGCGGAACAAGAAATGCGATTGTGTTGTCAGTACCATTCTACTCGCGCACCGTTCCATCACATCATGGCATATCGCGACTCCGGTTGTTACAGCGCGAATGGCAACGGCCAACACGGTATCGTCCCCGCCGATGGATGCACCTTCTTGCCCACGGCCCACGAGTGAAACAACCGGCAACTGGGAAGCCCGGCTGCCGGATCATATTGAATCACTCGACGGCCGCTCAGCCTGCCTTTGTCTTTAAGGCTTTGCGACCCTACAACCTGACGCAGGGTGGGATTCAAGTCATGAAATATTGGCTTGAACTTTGCATAGCCGGCGATCGCAATGACTATCAATGGAGGCCTTATTCAGCTCGAATGACCTCGACGGACATTCTGCTTCTGAGATCCAAGCTCCCCCGCGCGTTTCATTCGATCGATTCGCGCGCAGGATATCGCGGTGAAGCTCGTCTTATCTGGAGGGAAACCACTTCGCGATTTCCCTTGATGTCGGTTAGTGCGCGCCTCCTACTAATGGACATTCGCATTGAGAAAACGATTGTGACTGTCCGGCGACAAGCGCAGGACGACCGCCGTCGGTGGGACCGGCAAGCACAATGAAGCTGCGAGATCGCTGCGCCGCCCGAGGCCGATATCGATATGCTTGCAGTCGTGAGCCTCCCGTCCTGAGTTACGTCACTGCACGCCGATCGCCCCGTGGAGCGCAGGAATTCCACAACTAGCATGATCGTGACGCAGAAAAGCCGCAACGACTTGCGGCAAATTCCTGTCGCGCACTTAGCATAAGGTGATATCGCTTGATCGGATCCTTGAATAGATCGAGCCGCTCGCCACATCCGCCGGGCGATGACGACAAGTCCCAGGTTCAGGCACAGTCATCGGCATGAACGCGGATGGAGCGACTGAGCAGTGCTGAGGCGTACGTATTGTAGTTTTTATGCCAAGTGAACCTGCATCTGTGATGACTTCGATTGATAATAGATTAAGTGAAATCAGATGGGTGCGGAACGAGATCTGGCGCTGTCGTAGGCTGCTAAAAATGGAACTGCCTCGCGAGGAGGGTGAGGCCGTTGAGAAGCGTTTGCTTGAACAGCTTTCCGACTTCGCACGGCTCCTGACGACCGCATTTCCTCTGGTCTTGGGTTCTGGGGTGCACTCAACCAGAGGCAGTCCCATCGGTTCAAGTGACTCCACTGAACCGCTCGTTGAGGAGTCCGCAACGGCACCAACCGATTCCTTCGGAAGCTCGATCGACGGCTAATTCAACCCGCTTCCCGTGCTCAAGAAGCTGACGCCTTCGGCATCTCACTCCCGATGCACGACGATTGGAACGGTGTTGACGCCTCGTTTTTTCGACCCGCCCGTTCTTTCCGCCGCGATTGGCATTACCCGGCGACATTCGACACGCAGCTCCTTGAAATTATCCCTCAGACAAAACATGGCCGCGTCCACATCGCCACGTCCTGTAAAGCGATCACAGAAGCGCATCACGTCCGGTCTGCAAGAAGTCAAGATCTCTTCCGATCTTCGTTCCCGTGCGCGAGCGTATCCCGCGCACCATGTAGCTGCGATCGCAATCGCAACAAGGATGGTTACATGGCGAGACGCACGGTAAGTCCAATCCCTTCGCTGCTTTTGTTTCAGCAGATCTCTCTTAAGCTTCATACCCTTCACTGTTGTCCCCCCCCGTATCATCTGTTCAGGAAAGCAAGTCGCCGCATCGGTGGACGCGGTCGTGCCACTGCGAGCGCGGCATCATCGTTGCGGTGCTTACCAATCATCCGTGCATCGCGCGCACAAGGCTATGCCGCCACGCCAACGCGGCCGGCACAGCGCATGCAGCCCCAATTTTATTTGCTGCGTGTAGGTCTTGTGATATTCGCGACGTTCGTTCCCAACACGCCATTTCTGCAAAGGACGGCCGATCCAGCTTCGAGCTGCGTACAACCTGACGCTACGGTCGATTCAAGCTTCACGATGGGCATATCCACACTCTAATTGAACAGTAAGGCGAGCCAGCCGACGATTACATTGCTTAGCGCGTTGTCGCGCGTACAAGGCCATCGAGGCTTTCGAGGCAACCTTGATCACGCCCGCCGCCCCGTTCGATCAATACCTCGAGGGCGATGCGTATGCTCTCAATGATCGGCAGAAGGCAGGATTAAAGCTATTCATGGAGAAAGGATGCTCATCCTGCCACAATGGTATCAATATAGGCGGTCAGGATTACTTCCCGTTCGGTGTGATGGAACGGCCAACCGCAAGCCTGCTGCCGAGGGACGACAAGGGCCGTTTCGCCGTCACCAAGATGCCCTGCGACGAGTATGTTTTCCGCTCCGCGCCGTTGCGCAACGTCGCATTGCGTCCCCCCTATTTCCATTCGGGTCAAGTTTGGAGCCTCAAGCAAGCTGTCGGCTTGATGAGAGAGATACAACTCGGCGCGAAGCTCAACGATACAGAACAAGACGACATCGTCTCGTTTCTAAACTCGCTCACCGGACAGCTGCCTCAGATCGATTATCCGATATTGCCCACGCGTACCGACGCAACGCCAAAGCCCTCTACGGACCAATAGGGTTGTTCACTTGACCCAGCCATGCGCTCGTCGACTGCCACGGGAGTGGCACTCATGCTTCCCGCAGCGAAGTTGAAATACATCGTCTCGAGCTGGAACTCACAATCAAGAATCCGGCTCCGAATCGTTCCCGTTAGCCCCTCGGTTTTTAGCAAACGCTTGCCTGAGCGCCTCCGCCTCTCGCCTGTCATTTGGAGCAAGCACCGGGCGCGTCGTCTCGGGGCTTCGGCAATGCCGACCGCCGCGCGCGCGGCGTTATCGCATCAGGGTACAATTGATGAGGCCGCCGCAAACCCACCTTTGATCGTCAGCGTCGGCAGGTTCGTGCGCCGATCAGGACGGAATTACGTACGCCAGCATTTAGCGATATTCGAGAGACCTCGTCGGAAATGGCAACGAGCATACCACAGTTTCGAGAACGCGCTCGTGGACCGTCACAAGCTGCGTCAGCTCGCTGATGTAGCGCCAATCGAACGGCATCGTAGTGACGACCTCCGCATAAGAGTGAATGTCACGGTCGTGGCCTCTGCAACCCATTCTCGCCGCAAGAGCCGACAGTATCATCTTCAGCTTCTATCCCGCCTCTCCTGCATGGTTGGTTCGCTACGCGAACGTCCGAAACTCAACGACACGATGGAGGATTCCACACACGCGGGAGGTCATACGAGCTTCACCATGAACGAAGCCTCCCCCCGCACCATACTGTTAACCGGCACGCAGATTGCTGGGTGAGGAGCAGTGAGCTGCCGCGAGTAGAAATGGCCGCGGCGGAATGTCTTCGGAGTCCCAATGAGACTTATCCGATTGATCCTATTCGACCTGGCCTTGATGCTGCTTGCACCTGAAGTCGCAGAAGCCATGAATGCGGGCGTCGGCGCACACTTCACATCGACCACCAGCGCTGTGGCGCCGTTCGAGCGGATCGCCGGCCATGAGGCGGTCGTATCAAGCCCTGAGGATAGCCAACGCGTCTACAGCCAAACGACGCAGGCCGCGCCAGTCCAGCCGGCGGACAAACTGAGTCCGACCAAGCTGGCTGAGGATTCCGCGATACTGGACGCCCGCCTTGCATGTGTGATCCCTCAGCGCTTCCGGCAGCGTTCGATTGCCACGATCCTCGATGACAGGGAGAAGCTCAAGATGCCGGCTGTCCTAACACCGTCGATCTGCAATGCTGCCGCGGCACCTTTTGGCCTCCTCGGGGCGGAAACGCCGCGTTGGAGCAAAACAGACTGGATTGTCGGCGGCATGGTGTTCATCGCCTTTGCGATCATTCTCGTCGTGATTTGATGGAAAGATGCAGCAGGGCGCGGGCACGTGAGAGAAGCAAAACCGGGCTATATAGAAGTCGCCTTCAACGGCGCTATCGCAGGGATCCCGCTGGATGCGCAATTCAGCGCCCCGGCCAAAGGTGTCACGGCCGTCTTCGGTCCTCCAGGGTGCGGCAAGACCACACTCGCGCGTTGCATTGCGGGCATCCAGCGTCTGCCGAGTGGATTCTGCGGCGTCGATGGTGAAATTTGGCAGGACGAAACGACGTATCGGCCGCCCCATCTTCGTCCCGTCGCATACGTATTCCAGCGACCAATTCTTTTCTCTCATTTGTCCGTCAAGCGCACCCTTCTGTACAACGCGTCAAAATCGAAGGCGTCACTGATTGATCTTGATGGCGCCGTCGAATTGCTCGACCTGGCACCGCTGCTTGACCGTGCGCCATCACATCTTTCTGGCGCCGAGCGACAGCGACTTGCGCTGGGCAGCGCTCTGTTGTCCCAGCCTCGGCTACTTCTCTTGGACGACCCGCTCATTGTGCTCGACCGACCCGCCAAGCGTGAGGTACTGCCGTTTATCGAGCGCATTCGTGAAGAGCTCACGTTGCCGATGATCTATATATGCCACGACATGGCTGACATCGAGCGCTTTGCCGACTATCTCGTCATGATGAAAGATGGCATTGTGACCGCGGCTGGGCCGCTGCATGTCGTCCAGAGCGATCCAGCGCTTGCTGCTCGAGGTGAAGCGGTTGTCTGCGTCGACACCGTAGTCGGCGGCTATGACGGGCGTTATGGGCTGATCATCCTCCGCCTCAAAGGTGCGCGTCTATTGATACCAGGACCACCGCTCAGACCGGGCGCGCGGCTAAGGCTGCGCATCGCAGCCGGCGATGTCAGCATTGCGCGCGAACCACCGCGCGCAAGTTCGATCCTCAACGTTTTTCCGGCACGTATCAAAGCCTCTCTGCCGTTCGACGAAGCTGAGGTGACGTTGGTTCTGGCGCTCGAAACTGGCCGCTCGGGCGTGCCGCTTTTGGCCCGCATCACGCGCCGCTCCTTTGATGAGTTACGGCTTGGCATCGGAACGGACGTGTTCGCCGAGGTCGCCCGGGCCTCGCCGGTCGCTCCCCCCGAACGATTGCTCACAACACCATCCACGCCAGTACGAGACGTTCGACGGCTAGGCGCCGACACGAGGGACGAACAGAAATTGGGACACGGCCATGATCGACGATCTTGATGATATCGATCCGAATGATGTGGCGGCGATTTTCTACCAGCCGGAAGATGACGTCGATAAGCTGCTTGCCGATTTCACCCAGGATCTCGCGCGGCAAGGCGTGCGCGTCGGTGGCATCGTCCAGCGACACTTGAAGGACGCACACGTCACGCACGCTATGTTCGCAGTCGACGTTGCGACTGGGCAAGAGATATCGATTTCCCAGCCACTTGGTAGCGGAGCTATGTCCTGTCGGCTCGATGTGCACGGACTGGCCGAGGCCTCCGCTATCGTTTCTCGGGCGCTACGCGACGGAGTCGATCTCCTCGTAATCAGCAAATTCGCCCAACAAGAAGCGGGTGGCCGCGGCCTGCGCGCCGAATTTGTCAACGCAATCACCTCGGGCGTGCCGCTTCTGACAGCCGTTCCAAGGAAATGCCTTGCCGACTGGCGAACTTTTACTGGTGATATTAGCACGCTGCTACTTTGCGATCCTTTAGCTGTAGAAGAATGGTGGCGCGACACGCGCATGGCGCGCAGCCGTGCCTATAGTCCCAGCTGGGGCTATTTGGGGACGATGATCCCAGACAGCTTGATGACGGCTGCGAGAATATCGCCGATGTTGCCTCCGAAATCACCGGCCAGGCTCCTTCGCAGGCTACGAAAGGAGCCCTAGCTT
This sequence comes from Bradyrhizobium sp. USDA 4461, assembly GCF_054055655.1. Taxonomy (NCBI): domain Bacteria; kingdom Pseudomonadati; phylum Pseudomonadota; class Alphaproteobacteria; order Hyphomicrobiales; family Nitrobacteraceae; genus Bradyrhizobium; species Bradyrhizobium sp. USDA 4461. The sequence continues at coordinate 3,836,766 of NZ_JBSRXM010000001.1, read as the reverse complement.
CGGCGTCCGTTTCACACGGCATCCATATGCCCCGCGAGGGCGCCGAGGATCCATTCTCGGTCGGCAAGCAGCCGTTTTCAACCAGCGGTTCAATCGCTGGTCGAGGATTCTGGCCGCTAATTTTTAACTGCGGCAGCCAAATCGTTACATGCGTGGCGACTCACCGACTTTCAAGCGATCGAGCATTGCGCATCCAAGCGGCATGATTCGAGGTGGATGTGATCACCATCGGACCTCAAGATCAAATGCCTGCAGCCAAGCCGCTCGTTAGCTTAGTTGCGACAATCGGATCTTGAGAACGGATGGCATATAGCTTGCTTCACCAGCGACGGCACAACTTACGCAAAGCAAACTTGTGAGGTCAGCATGCTCGGAATTGGAAGTCAGTTGCCGCCGTTCGAAATCACGGGCGTGAAGCCCGGATTTCAGGCGCAGGAAGAAGAAGGACACAGCGCGTTCGAGACGTTGACCGAAGCGAGCTTCCCAGAAAAATGGAAGGTCATCTTTTTCTACCCCAAGGATTTTACGTTCGTCTGTCCGACCGAGATCGCCGAGTTCGGCCGGCTATCCAAGGAATTCGCCGATCGCGATGCTGTGGTACTAGGCGGCTCGACTGACAACGAGTTCTGCAAGCTCGCCTGGCGGCGCTCCCATGCAGACCTGCACAACCTGCCGATTTGGCAGTTTGCCGACACAAAAGGGACCTTGGTCGATGGCCTCGGCGTGCGTTCGCCCGAGGGCGTCGCCTATCGCTACACCTTTATCGTCGACCCCGGCAACACAATCCAACACGTCTATGCGACCAATCTCAATGTCGGGCGCAGCCCCAAGGACACGCTCCGCGTTCTGGACGCACTGCAAACCGACGAACTCTGTCCCTGCAACCGCGAAGTCGGCGGCGAAACCCTGAAGGTTGCATGAGGCAGCATGTCGTCGATTGAGCGGTTGAATGAGACGATTCCCGATTTCGCCAAGGACGTCAGGCTTAACCTGGCGTCCTTGATAGCCGACGATACGCTGTCGCCGCAGCGACAATACGGCTTGCTACTGGCGAGCGCGATTGCCACTCGCAATGCAGACCTGATTGCCGCGATCGAAACGGCAGCCGCCGGCGTGATGACGCCCGCGGCGATCACGGCCGCGAAATCCGCGGCCTCTGTGATGGCGATGAACAATGTCTACTACCGATTCGTTCACCTCGCGTCCAACCCGGAATATAAGACCATACCGCCGCGATTGCGCATGAACGTGATCGGCAATCCTGGCGTGGATAAGTCCGATTTCGAGCTGTGGTCGCTGGCGGTCTCGGCCATAAATGGCTGCGGTGCGTGTATCGACGCTCACGAGAAGACGCTGCGGGCCGAGGGCGTCAGTTCCGGAGTGATCCAGACTGCTGTGCGCTTTGCTGCGATTGTGCAATCAGTAGCGGTTGCAATCGAGGCCGCCGGGCGCGCCCCGTCCGAGCCGACGGGCTGATTCCTTTGCCGCCGTCGGATCGACACCACTTATGGCGCAATTCCATTGCGGCACGACCAATTCCTCGGCACCCTAAGCGAGCATGATATCCGCAAGCTGCGTCTTGCGGGCCTCCCTCCGTTGCCTCGTTTGAGTCTCACCTCAAGTGCAGACGAGCCAGAATGCGTCACGAAGGCGGTGAGATCCTCAGTGTGATGGCGATCTCACCGAAGCCTTTCGTTGCACTCTCACCCAAACTTGAACAGCACGCCATAGCCGCCGCGCGGATGGCTCCATTTGACGTCGCCGGTGGGTTCAGCGATCACGCGGCAGGTGCCGCACTCGATGCAACCATCGACGGTTATCTCAACTTGGCCGTTGTCGTTGAGTTCGTAGCATCGCGCAGGGCAGGCTTTCAAAAGCGCAAGTAGCTGCGGCGACGGCGTCGTGTGCGCGCGCACGGTGACGTGAGGGCGACCGACATCGACAAGATAGCGGTTGTAATACAGCTTGTCTTCGACGCGCACTGAGGGCTCGACATTCATTCTTTGACCTTCCATTGCCGGATTTCACACTGTTACCGGTCAGCGCCAGGCTCTGGCAAAGCGGCACGCATCTCCGAACAGACCTGTCCATGACCGCGCCTTGACGAAGGATTTCAGGGTCGCCTTCTCCTTTTCGACCTTCGGTGTACCGTCGACGCGTACAAAGTTCTGCATCGCCTTGGAGATAAGCTGCGGATAGGTAAGAAAGAAGTTTTGCGAATGGGTATGCATCAGCGTCGGCATGTCTTTGTACTTCTTGAGATCCTTGATGACGAAGGACTCGTCGAGCATCGTCTTGTAGAGCGACAGATTCTTTGCGGTCATCGGCTCGCGGCGCGATTTCACCTGGGCGATCGCTTCGGCCGCGATGCGGCCTGAGGTCATCGCCAGATTGGAGCCTTCGCGATGAATGGCATTGTTGAGCTGTGCCGCGTCCCCCACCACCACCCACCCCTCACCGTAGAGCTGCGGGATTGCTTTGTACCCGCCTTCGGGAATGAGATGCGCCGCATATTCCTTGACTTCGGAACCCGCGATCAGCGGCGCCACGGACGGATGCTGCTTGAAATGATCGAGCATGCCGTAAGGTGTCTGGCCGGTGCGCTGGAAATCGGCGACGAGGCAGCCGATGCCCAGCGAAATGCACTCCTTGTTGGCATAGATGAAACCCATTCCGGTCATGCCGCGGGAAATGGTGCCGGCAGCCTCTATCACGACGCCTTCGTCGCCCTTAAGATTGAAACGCGCCTCAATCGTCTCGCGGGGCAAGAAGTGCATTTCCTTCACTGCGAGCGCAACATTATCGGGCGTCGGCCGCGGGCGCAGCCCCGCCCGCGTCCCGAGGAGACCATTGACCCCTTCGGCCAGCACCACGACGTCGGCGTGTATTTCGCCGTCGCGGCGATCCGTGCGAACTCCGACGATCCTCTCATGGTCGTCCCGTACGAGCTCGGTGACTGTCGTCTCGCAGAGTACGGTCGCGCCGGCCTCCCGCACTTTCGAGGAGAACCATTTGTCAAACTGCGCGCGTATGATCGTGTATCGGTTCGGCCGCGCCTCGTTGAAGTCATCCGAGCGGTAGTGCATGCCGACATGAGAGCGATCGTCCATCATCCAGAACCGCTGTTCGACCAGATGCCGTTCGAGCGGCGCCTCCTCGCGAAACTCGGGGATCAGCTTTTCCATCATGTCGGCATAGAGGATCGCGCCCTGCACATTCTTCGATCCGGAATATTCGCCCCGCTCGAGCTGCAGCACTTTCATGCCGTGCTTGGCCATGGTCAACGCCGCCGCGTTGCCAGCCATACCGGCCCCGACTATGATCGCATCGAACCTCTCTTCAATCATCACATCTCTCCTCTAGACCGCGAGCCGGGCGCGCGAATTCGGCAAGAGCCTGGCGCGAAACGCGGCCGTCAGCGACGGGAGCAGCTGCATGGCATCACTGACGATCGCGACATGAGCGAAATCGAAGATCGGCGCGTCCTTGTCGGTATTGATCGCGACGATCAGGTCCGCCCCCTCCACGCCGACCCTGTGCTGGATCGCGCCGGAAATGCCGGCGGCAATATAGAGCTTTGGCCGGATAGTCTTGCCGGTCTGGCCGATCTGCCGGTCAGACGTCACCCATCCCTTTTGCACCAGAGGACGCGAGCAGCCGTACTCGGCGCCAAGAAGAGTTGCTAGCTCGCGCACCAGCCGAAAATTCTCGGCCGATCCCAGTCCCAAGCCGCCGGCGACGACGACATCTGCATAAGCCAGATTTGACGTTTCGGAATCGCGATCGGGAATGAACGTCAGTACTTTCGTGACGATATCGTCTTCGACAAGGCCGAGCGGATGGATGATGATACGAGCGGCGTCGCGCAGGACACGCTCCGGCATCGGCATGACGCGCGGGCGGACGGTTGCCATCTGCGGACGGTAGTTCAAGGTATAAATCGTGCAGAGCAGCGAGCCGCCAAAGGTCGGACGCGTCGCCGCAAGCGAGCCATCGGCGTCGACGTCGAGCGCGGTGCAGTCGGCGGTGAGCCCCGTCGATAAGGTGGTCGCCACGGAACCTGCAAGGTCACGACCGAGCGTCGTCGCGCCCAACAGCAAGATTTCAGGCTTGTAGGTGTTGACGAGCTCGGTTAGCGCTTTGGTATAGGACTCATTTCGGTAATCCGACAAAACATTATCGCTCACGAGATAGGCCAAATCGGCGCCATAGCAAAAAGATTCGAGTGCGGCGTTACGCGTCGGCTGCCCCTCCGGTCCAATAACGACCGCGGCGAGGTTCACCTTCAGCCTGTCGGCAAGTCTGCGCCCCGCCCCCATAAGCTCCCAGGAGACCGGATGCACCTGGCCACGCTCCTGCTCGACGAAAACCCAGACATGCTTGTAGGCTTTAAAGTGCTCCGGCAGTTCCTTTTTGGCCGCCGCGCGGCCCGCCGCCGGCGCAGCCGTTTTGGTGACATTGCTCATGTTTTGAATTCCCCTCAATAGTGCGCGCGCCCGCGCCACAGGATTGGTTTCCACTTCGGTTGGCTGACGATCACTTTTGCTCAGCAGATGGCCGGCTGATCGGTGGTCCCGCCAGCTCGGTGCTGCCCGACCGCACGACGAGAGGCGTCACCCGGGGCGAACGTGCAGAGCGAGCCATATTCCGAGAGGGCCCAGAGACAGATTTCCTGCGCGCTTCGTTCGACAAGCGCCAGCGAGGCGGCCAGGCCGCTGCGATCACCCTGGTTGGCCCTCTCCATGCTTGAGTACGCGGTTCAACTTGCTTCGCAAGGGCAGCACCTCGCTTTCGGTCTAGCGCCCCACATCGGCTGTAACGCCCCGGGTGATCTTGCCACCGCGCTATCATGCGATGAGTGCTCGGCCGCCAGCGCTGATGACCCGCGGGGGCCGACGTTGTCCGCTCTTTCTGGCGCATGTCGCTATCAGCTATGGGATAGACGTAGATTCGCGCACAAGCGGGCACCCGCCTGATGCCGACGAAGATGTGCATAGGCTTGCCAAGTGAAACGTGGACGCGCGACTTACCCGGTGGCCGCCCTCCCGGGCCCGATAGTGGCTTTAATCGAATCCATCTGGCATGGCACTGCGCGAGCGGGAGCCACGAGATGATACCGCACAACCCGGTGGGCAGTAGACGCAACGTGAAAGGTCTTCCTTCAGATCTCATTTCGGACGGCTACCATTTATTGCACCGATGACCGGATCAACACGACAACAGCAAGTGTCGTACCAGTTGCAAGAACCAGGTAAATCGGGCGAACCCAATGGCTTATGAGGCACTTGGAACGGCTGCCAATCCCCAGGACACGACCAGTTCGGACATGGGTCGGGAATACGACAGCGCCGCGCGGGTCCTGGCGGAGAGAGTTGATGGAAGGAGACGAAGCCTGCACGAGGAGCCGTCAGCGCAAGATCACTTCAACTCACTCAATGGAATAAAGGCCGTCGGCTTGCCACGATCTGAGACGGCATCCTTCAGAACCTTGAACACCCGTTGCTCGATTGGCGACGATGATACGAAGTCGGCATAGGCCTGCTCCAGCATCGCTTTGCAACGAGCCCTGATGTCAAGCTCTGCGACACCGGCGAATTGCTCATCGGCAAAATATTGTCCCATGCGCTTTAGGATGTGAAGCCGTGCGACATCGACGATCATGGGGTCGTAATCGACGCCCAGCAGTGAAAAGAACTCTTCCGCCGACGAAGCCTTGCTGAGCCGATCCAGGATACCGGTCTCCGGGTGCGAGTTACTCATCGAAAAAGTCTCCTTGAATCAGCGGGTGGACGGTCGCGAAACGGCGGCAGAGCCTGGTCATCGTAGTGCATGCCCCCTTGCGCAACCATGCGGAGGCAGGCCAGCCTTGCCGCCGATCAACGATTCCGTCCTCGCGCGCTTGGCTTTTGAATAGTCTCCCAGACGTTGCTTGGCAGGCTGGTCACGCCGGGCGGGTCTCAGAGCATCCGCACACATCGCGCCAGATCGCCACGACGGTTTCGCGCTCGACGGGTAGCTTGCGCTCGACGGCATGCTTGCGCGCTTGCGACAGGATCTGTCTGGCCTGATCGGTGCTGGCGACGAGCTGCAATTCTTTGAGCAACGCGGTGATCGCCGACAGCCCGGAATGCTTTCCGATCACAAAACGGTTGCGGCGCCCAAGCAGAACCGGATCAAGCGACTGGTAGGTGCGTTGATCCTTTAAAAGGCCATCCACATGAATGCCCGATTCATGCGTAAACACATGCTCTCCGACGATGGCCTTGTTCAGAGGAATCGCACGTGCGGCTGCGGCTGCAACCACCGCAGCGACGTTCTCGAGCTCCGACAGTATGATGCCAGTCTCGCGGCCGTAGAGCTGCTTGAGCGCGACCGCGACCTCCTCGAGCGGTGCATTTCCTGCCCGCTCGCCGAGGCCGATAACGGTTACCGAGGCGTGGCTCGCGCCCGCCTTGATGGCGGAGAGCGTATTGGCGGTTGCAAGACCAAGATCATCGTGACCATGAAACTCGAGTTCGAGATCCGTGGTCACACGCAACTTTGCAACCAGTGCGAAGGTTGTGTCCGGGTCGAGCACACTGAGCGTATCGGCGATACGAAATCTACGCGCTCCCGCCTCTTTTGCCGCTGCTACCAGTCTGATGAGAAAATCGATATCGGCGCGGGAGGAGTCCTCGCCGCCAACGGCGACCTCAAGTCCCTGCTCACGGGCGTAGCCTACTACTCGCTTCACCTGTTCCAGCGCCAGGTCGCGACAACCGCCAAGCTTGGCTGCGATCTGCACATCGGAACTCGGGATCGACATATTGACCATGGACACATTTGCTTCGATCGCGGCATCGATGTCCGCTTGCCGCATCCGGCACCAGCCTATGGTGGTCAGCGGAAGCTCCGCTTCGACGATTGCGCGGATGGCGTTGATCTCCTCGTTGCCCATCGCGGGCGTTCCCGCCTCGATCTCCGTCACGCCCGCCCGCGCCAAAGCCTGCGCGATCGCCAGCTTTTCCTCCGTGGTGAACGCAACACCAGGCGCCTGCTCACCGTCGCGTAATGTCGTGTCGTTGAGCACGGTCGGCCTGACACGCGCCTGCTCGGACCAAGCCGGTTTGGTGGTGGTGGTGGCGGCTATCACGAAGGGGGCTCCTCATTGTGTTGGACCTCCATACGGTTCAGCAACCCGCATGCCAGCCCTCCATCTTTGACCACCCGTTGAAAATATACGCTCTTCTCCTCGGTTAACCTCCTTTCGCGATTGGATTGTCGCAAACGCGACAGGTTCACGAAGCGGACTCCTCACCTTGCCTCTTGCCTCGCCGAGCTCGAATGTCGACGCGATTGCACTACCGGATGCGGAAACGTTGCGAAGCCCCGGTGGCGCGACATCGCATTGCGCGTCCGCATCGAATCGCGTTAGCCGCCTCCTCCAGCTCCGGCGAAGTTCGCGAAGCCCGCGATGAGTTATCAGATGACCGGGAGATCGAGGATCCCTGTGGCAAGTCAAATAGGCCAGTCGCCGCTGACGACCGGGCGAGCTGCCTGCAACAGAAGGTCGCGCCGGCGCTCGGCCATCCGGCTCTGGCCGCCTTCTTCGCCAAAGCAGAGATCGAAGTCGTCACATTGCGTGCACACGGGGGTTGTGCACATGACCAGGCCTTCATCCTCGCATAGCGAGCGGTAAAAGAAGCGCTTCCAGCGCATATTATTGATATTGCGCGCGGCGAGGGGCGCGAAGTGGCGGCTTAGTAGCCGCGAGAGTTCGCCACGATTGCGCAATCCGAGATCTTCCCACAAGTGGTCTGGCTCGATGGAGCGGCGGGCGATCATCGCGGCCAGCCAGCCGCCGATATGCCCTTCCGTCGAGCGTTGCTTGAGCAAGAGATCGCGCAACATGGAGATTTCGTCATTTTCAACGCAATTAGACGCCAGGAGCCGCTCCGAGATCTTGACCTCAACCGACGGAAAATAGAGCCCCAGGAGAACGGCCAGCTCGTGGCCGGACAGGCCGGCCTTCTCGGGAAGCGCGCCACCATCCATCGAAGCGGCCGCCAGGATTGACGCCAGGACATGGCAATCGAAATTGCTGTCGGTGGCAATGTCGGCATCTTGAGGAGGCACGCCAATAAGCGCTCGGTAAGTTGTAATTCCTCGCTGCACATCGCTGCTCGCATCGACGGCGCAAGCAGTCATAAACGGAAGGAAGTGCATTTCGGGCATGATGTTTTGGGCTCTCGCAGCAGTCACGTTTGCCCCGCCCCGTTCTGGCTGGTCGGGTGCCGTCAGAATGCCGGTCTCCTGGATGGGGGGTGAGGAGACCGGCATCCGTCGCGCGCCTTCGCAAGGCCGCGACCCGCGCCCCTTACGAGGCCGCGAGTTCGGCGGCGGTCTTGCCGATGATGGATTCGTCGACCGCCTTCATTATGCCATGCTCCATCAGCATGTCCTCGAGCTCGTCCATGGAGATCGGGGTCGGAATGATGCCCTTGCCACCATTGTTGTGAACCTTGGTCGCAAGATTGCGATAGTGATCGGCCTGCTGCGAATCGGGCGCATACTCCAGCACCGTCATGCGCCGCAGCTCGGCATGCTGCACGACATTGTCGCGCGGCACGAAGTAGATCAGCTGAGTGCCTAACTTCTTCGCCAGCGCCTCCGCCAGTTCCAGCTCCTTATCGGTCTGCCGCTCATTACAGACCAGGCCACCCAGCCGCACGCCGCCCGAGTTGGCGTATTTCAGGATGCCCTTGGAGATGTTGTTTGCGGCATACATCGCCATCATTTCACCCGACATGACGATATAGATTTCCTGCGCCTTGTTCTCGCGGATTGGCATCGCGAAGCCCCCGCAAACGACGTCGCCGAGCACGTCGTAGGAGACATAGTCGATGTTCTCGTAGGCGCCGTTCTCCTCCAGGAAATTGATCGAGGTGATGACGCCGCGGCCGGCACAGCCGACACCGGGCTCAGGACCACCGGACTCCACGCAGCGGATGTCCCTGTAGCCGACCTTCATCACATCCTCGAGTTCGAGATCTTCCACGCTGCCGGCACTCGCTGCAAGGCTCAAGATCGTGTCCTGCGCCTTGGCATGCAGGATCAGGCGGGTCGAATCCGCCTTAGGATCGCATCCCACAATCAGGATTTTCTGGCCCATCTCGGCCAGTGCCGCCAACGTGTTCTGGGAAGTGGTCGACTTGCCGATGCCGCCCTTTCCGTAGAACGCGATTTGTCTCAGTGAAGACATGTAGTTCTCCATCAACCGATTTGCCAAAAGTTGCGTGCTTCCTACACGCGAGCTTGTTTCTCTTGCAGAAACGAGGCACACGGGTTCAAGGGAAGGAGCGCATCGCTCGTCTTACGCGTCGGCGTGCACCCAGCCCTCACTCAGTGTTGCTGCCGGTTAATAGCAACCGCCATGCCAACGCTATCCCCGCCCATTAAGCTTCTGATTAAGTTCTAAAAAGCCAACCGTCCGCAGAGTAACCCCAAGGCGCTTTGGACCGGACGGGATCTTCGCGGCTGTCAGGAAACGAACAACGGCAACACGCATCGACCGGGAAACCGCTGCTTGGCATGACCTGATCCAATGCCCTTGAATGGAACGGGACTTGCTCCTGTTGTTGCAAGCTGGTGGTCAGCAATTTGCGGAGGAAGAGATGCAGGTCGAAGTCGGAACCTCTAAGGCAAGTGGCCCGGCGAGAGTGTTCGTGGCCGAGGATGACGAAATCAATTGTGCGACCGAACTCAACTCCTGACCCAGCTAGTCAGATCGACGCATAACCTTGCTGACAGCAAGTAACGCGCGATCGCCTGCGAAATCGAAGCTAACTGAGGCCTGTTTCGCGCTTCGCTATGAGACATAAGAGCCCGATGCTCGTTGATAAGCTGGCGGCCCAATCTCTAGCTGGTTCGGATCTTGCTCGTTCGCGAGTCACCTCGGGAGATCACGGCCGTCGATCGCGCTAAGGTCGGTGCACGCACGGTACGGTGCTTAAGCCACTGACGGGTGATGGTGCGCAAGAGAGTGTCAAGATGCGCTTTCGGACGTAGCGGAACCGCCGCCGACCGTTCAGCTCGGCGCAGCAAAATGAGGTACACCATGGCGACAATCCTTTTTTATCAGAAGCCCGGCTGTGTCACCAATGCGCGTCAGATGCTGGCGCTGAAGGCCGCTGGCCACGACCTGATAGCCAAGGATATATTGAAGGAGCCATGGGCTGCGGAGGACTTGCGAAGCTTCTTCGGCGATATGCCGATCGCATACTGGTTCAACCGAGCCGCGCCTCGCATCAAGTTGGGGGACATTAATCCTGACACAATCGACGCCACGAGTGCACTCGCGGCGATGCTGGCAGATCCGCTCCTGATCAGACGACCGCTGATCGACGCCGACGGCGCAAGATGCGCCGGATTCGATCATGAACCCGTGTTCTCGCTTCTTGGTCGGGATGCGCAAGATGATCTTGAGGCGTGCTCCAACGAACAACAGGGCACGCACTGTCCATAGATGCGAGGAAACGATCGATCATACTATTATTGGAACGCCAACATCCGAACAACAATCCTCTCGCTTCCGCCCGTTTTCAGAATGGCGGTACAGTCACTGAGAACGCCGGCTTGCGTGGCTCTTCTTAGCCAAAGCGGTCCAGACTGCTCGGCTTGAATACGATCTTTCCGTCGCCCGCTTGTGTGAGACCGCCGCAGTTCGATCGCGTTTGTCGCACATGATGTCTTCAGCTTGAATCCGACCGGAGCTTTACGCCGAGACGCGGTTTATTGAATAGATTCGGCTCAGACAGAACATTGAACTGAATAACGGCCCGGACAAGAGGACGCGAACCTTCGCAGTCGTGATCCTTATGCAACGTGGCTGCAGAATTACGCTACGTCCGCCGCTATTTGATCAGCATCAAATCCTTCGCCGTCTGCCCTGTGTGACAGAGATATCGCGCGACTCCTCGCGCGAACTTTGGAGTGGAGAATTCGATGAGGACAACGACAATTCTGACAACGGCGTGGCTACTTGCGCTCGCGACCCCGCTGGCCAGCATCCCGGTACAGGCCGCGGACCTGGCGCGGGCCCCGATCTACTACAAAGCACCTCAGATTGAGCCCTTCAATCCGTGGATGATCCGCTTGCGCGCGCTTGGCGTTTTGCCGGATACCGCAGGAAGCTCCGTCAATGTTGCCGGGGCGCCGGCGCTGTCCTCGCCCGCCTCCGGACTATCGATCAGCGACCAAGTCGTACCGGAGCTCGATATCACCTATTTCTTCACAAATAACGTTGCCGCCGAACTCATTCTCGGCGTAACCCGTCATCACGTTAGCGGCACGGGCACGCTAAATGGTCTAGATGTCGGCAAAGCTTGGCTGTTGCCGCCAACCCTGACTCTGCAATATCATTTCACCGATTTCGGCCGGTTGAAGCCCTACATCGGCGCGGGCATCAACTACACCGTATTCTTCAACCAATCCGCGGCCAACACGTCGTTCGCTGGCTCTACCGTGACGGATTTGCACATCAGCAACAAATTTGGTGCGGCGGTCCAATTCGGCTTCGATTATATGCTTGACCGTCATTGGGGCCTCAACTTCGACGTGAAGAAATTGTGGTTGCGACCGAATTATTCGGCGACCGTAAACAATGTAATTGCTGTCACCGGCCGCGCCAATATCGACCCATGGCTCGTCAGCGGCGGCATCACTTACAAGTTCTAAAGCTAAAAACTCGTTTCCGTGAACTTCTCGGACGCGCCGCGTCGTCTGGCGCGTCTCCCCGCTGCAGTGCAGTACAAAGGCGAGCGGGACGATGTGTAAAAAGACACGTCGTTTCGCCGAAGGCCGGGATCCATTCGCAGCATTGCTCTCGCTGTGAACTGCGGATGTTGCGGAAAATGACGCAGCATAAACAGATCGAGCCAATAGCGGTCAATAAAATCCTAATCGTGTTTACTTCTCGGCGGAAGCAGAAGCGGTCGCCCTGCTTATCGGAGCCGAGAAGTCAAACCGGCACGCCCACCGCGTGAAACGATCGCGCTTGCAACAGACTTGAGTTCAGGGCAACGGCCCCGATCATGAACAGGACTCCGGTCGAGGCTTTCCTCTTACCGGATGATCCGGATCCAGGGCCATAACGACGGTCAGTAGTCCGCCGCTGCGCACGTGCTGGAAGCGTCAGGGGCGTCGGGTCATCATGAGACATGCCGAGATGCCAGCCGCTGGGCTTATAAGCTGCCCATATTGTCGACGGCCGGGCAAGCGGCGGCAAAGAGGGGCCTTTAGCTTCGCCTCAGCACCATCACGAGGCGGTCGACACGTTTGCCCTGCTTGAGATGGGAGTCTACGATTTCATCAACGTCCTCAGGCGTGGTCGCGCGATACCAGACCCCGTCTGGATACACGACCATCAAAGGACCGGAGTTACAAAAGCCAAGGCAGCCCGCCACGGTGAAACCGACATCAGTGAGACCTTGGGCTTCGATTGCCTTACCCATCCGATCCCAGAGAGCCTGCGCGCCAGAAGCGCCGCAGCTGCCGTGCGGATGATCGGGCGGACGCTGCGTATGGCAGGCAAAGACGTGATGCCGATAAAGTTGAGGAAGCTCGAATTCGGTTTCTGCGTTCATACGCCCATCCTGCAATCAACGGCTTCATCTGAAAGAGACAAGATCCCGGCGCATCCGGCCAAAGCCTCTTCTCTTTAATCGAACGCCGCATCGACCGTGACCAATTCCCACTCGTGCTTGCGAAGGCAGGCGAAATGAGCGGGCGACATATTGATGATCATCGCTGACGATCAGCGACAGATGCTTGCCATATGAAACAACCCGCCATGATCGATTTCAGCGCTGTGACCTTCTTTGCCGACCATCCAATTCCCCAAGCAAGTTCCGCACCAGATACGTGGCGCTTGTTTCTCCAACAATTTCATTCTCCGCTCCCACACATCTGACAATTATGCCGAGCTTGCGACAATGTCGCCCTCCTCTGTTTCGTGCATGACAAATGTTACATCGCGTTCGACACTCCCCCGCTTCAGCCTTTTGCAGTTCGTACGCAGCGCGCCCACGTCCCCGTTAACGCTTCGACCTTGGCCGTCGCCGTCGGCTGATGCGGTGGCGGCGACCGCCAAGGCCAACGCATAAACGGAGGCTTGGCATTGCAATTGCTACGCCCGCTTCAGCGGTCGCTAAAAAATCGGGACATAAGGAAAACTCGGAACACAGGATCGTCATTCCTCCAGACTAAACGGTCCTGTCAGTCTGGGCCTCCCCATTTCACGCAGCCCAGACGGTGCCCTCGGCGAACTTGTCGCCGAGGGCATTTCCTTTCGAAGATTCTATCCCTCGGCCGCAATGACCCTGCTGAATCCATGGTAAGTTAGCGCCAGACACCTCGTTGGTGCCGCTATTCGGCGATGCGCCTTAAAGCGACTAGAGTAGCGGCCAACTGACACGCCTGTTAATCAGGATGGATCGTAATTTCCATGGTTTCGTCGCCGTCCTCGAACGTATCGTACAACCGATCGTCCTCCAGTAACCTGACGCCGCACAGGCAGACGTCACCGTCGATGATTGCGAGCGCGACCGGTTCGAGCGTTTGTCCATTGCAGGGACCTTCGATGCATAGCCCGGTGTCGATCTCAAATCTCGCACCGTGCCTGCCACATCTGAGAAAGGAGCGGTCAGAGGAGAAAAACTCGCCGGAGCCGATGTTGAGCCATAAGCTGTCATGCGGACAGCGATTGACGTACCCTAAATAGTCGTCGTCGAACGTGCGAACCACAATAATTGGAAACGGGCGGCTCTCGCCGCCGCCGTCGACTCGCGACAAGCTGAAGCTCCTGGCGCCACTTCGCTCGATGGCATCGGCGGGACACACGGCGAACACCGCGATCCGGTCACTCACCGGGTTGCCAGTCATCTCTTTGCTCATCCGGGCCTCGCAGTTTCCTGCTTGAAGGCTTCGACCGTAGTCCGGGCCAGCCGAAAAGCGCCGCGGCCACGAGCGAGCGGTCGATAATTCGAGCCGGCGCGGGTGTTGAGGACATCAAACCACTGGTCCGGCGTGAGTTTCGCCGGGCGCTCGCTGATTTGGATCACCCTCCCGTTCGGACCGAAGCGGACGTGAATGATGACTTGTTGCGGGTCCATTGCAATTCCTTATTTAGCCGACTTTAAAGACCCGAGCCCGAGGATCTCAATTGCGAATAGCTCGGCTTCCAGCAGCTTCGCGTGTGGCCTCGAGCCGTGGATTTCAGACCGCGCCTCGCTAGTTTCGAGCAAGTCTTCTTCGTGCTCACGGGCCTGTCCTTGGTCGTTCGCCTTGCTCATCTGGCGCGATGAAGCACAACTACGATCATCGCTATTCAAATGCTCGTCCTTCCGGGTGGTGGATGACCCGCATCTCAGTAGATCGCTGCACCCGCGCCCACGTTGATCGACGCATCTTTCATGGTTTCGACAATAAACTCGATCTTGTCGTTCGAGAGATGGGCGTGAAACGGCAACGCCAGGGCGCGATCGGCGATCTTTTCGGTAACCAGCAAATCGCCACGTCGATAGCCGAGGTCGAAATAGTGGCGTTGCAAGTGCAGAGGATGGTTATATGCGACGGATTCGATTTGGGCGGCGCGCAGATCCTCGACGATGGCGTCGCGACCGGATCGCGTGAAGCGCGTTCCTAGATGGACGAGATAGAGCAACCAGTTCACCTCGGTCACATGAGGGCCTATGTAAGGCGGCTTGATACCTTCAAATGATTGCATATGCGCGCTATAGAGCTGCTCCACCAGTCGACGACGCTCCAGGATTTCATCGAGGCGCTTGAGCTGCGCCAGCCCCAAGGCTGCCGTGAGATCGCTCATGCCGGCCTGGGACGGTGCTGTGGCACCGACGATCACGGAGGAGCGTTCGTCCAGCCGGTGGGCGCGATAGCGACGCAAGCCAAACGCGAGATCGATATCGTCCGTTACCACCATTGCGCCTTCGCCACAGCTTAGGGCCAGGGGTTGGGCAAGGTCGAAAACTGCCAGATCACCAAACCGGCCGACGAGTTCACCCTTGTACCGCGATCCGATTGCTTCGGTGGAATCCTCCAAAAGCGCCAGGTGATGGCGCTGCGCGATCGCCCGCAGTTCTGACCACGGCGCGGGATGGCCGTTGGCATTACCGGCGACAATCGCCCGCGTTTTGGCCGTGATGCGCTCTTCGGCTTTCTCTGGCAGCAATGTTCCCGACCAATAGTCGATGTCGGCGAACACCGCCCGCGCGCCTGCAAGACCGATCGCATGGACCGTCTCGCGAAAGGAATAAGCCGAGGCAATGACCTCATGCCCTGGCCCGACGCCGAGCGCCTTGAGCGCCAGCAGCAGCCCGATGGTACCGCTCGACACTGCTACCGCATATTTGCGGCCAAGATAGAATGCAAAGGCCTGCTCGAACGCCTCGGTGACCCGCCCATTGGAGATCTGCGGCGAGCACAGAAGCGCTTCCACGGCGGAGAGCTCGGCGAAGCTGATATCGGGATCGGACAGTGGAATGAAGGATGTATTTGCATCCTTTCCGTCCGGGCCATCAAGCCGATGCTCTGCCAGCTCAATTCCGTTCACCCTACGTATTCCTCTTCGCTAACACGATAGCAGTCGCTCGTTTCGGATCGGCTGTAATCTGCAAGCAGTGATCCGACCCGTCGAGCAAATGCAGATCAAAACGAGGAAACTGCCGGAACGGCTGATCCGACACATCCGACGCATCGCAGCGAACGCATGCAAGTTGCGGAAAGCGGCGCCGCAGCTCGACGAAGGGGCCCGTGTCGGCGTCATCGACCGCAAGCAGCCGCTCGATTTCGATCAGTTCCTCCGCAGTGAGCACCATCGTGACGTCTCCATGATTGGTCGACGGCAATTCGTCACTGCCAGAACAAGCGCTCGGGATCCGCGTTCAATTCGTCGATCGCTGAACCCAGGCGGTGGTAAAGGCTGTAAAACTCCCAGATTCCTTGCGCGTGGTTCTTGCAAAACACCTTCCAGATCCCGCTCACGGCATCATAAAGAATCAGCGCGACATCAATGAGGCCGCCATCCTTGTCAATATTGCGCGAGCAACAGGGACTCTCAACCAGATAGCCACCTTTCACCGGCGTCACGTTCGGCGAGACATAGAGATAGTGATTGCGCGAGCTCAAGCCGCGCTCGATCCGCTTGCGATCCAGCTCGTTTGGGTGAGGGACCAGCCCGGTCTTTGCCTTCCTCATCAGCCCGGCATTCATCGCGAAAGCCCCCTCAAAGCAACGTGATTTCCTCTTAAAGACAGCCAGTGAGCCGCCGCTCACCAAAATCGACAGTATAGACCGGCACGCCCGCCTCGGTATGGATAGCGACCCTGACGATCTCGCCGGTTGCTCCGGCGCCGAGCACGAGCCCGTCGGGCTCGGTATCGGGTAACGAGCCTTCGTTGATGAGGCCGACTGCGGCTTTGCCGCGCTGGCCCGCCGATACTTCGGAAAGCGGACCTCAGTCATGACATAGTCTCTTCCGGCAATCGCAGATCATCGATCTCCTCGCATGCGTCCACCGGCTCAAGCTCCTTGCGCTTCATGCCAACGCGGTAACCGCTTTCGAGAAACTCGACGCCGTAGATGTAGAATTGCTGCAGGAACGTGCCGATCGAGACGACGTAACCCACCTCTCCCTTCTTGACCAGAATCTCGCCAATCTCCTTGCCACGATATGTGCCATCGTTGCGGATGGTACGATTTGCGCGCACCTTTTCGCTAAAGCCGAAGACAGGCGGCCCGCTGAGCTCGACGACGTCGCTGTCGCGGACGATTTTATTCATGGACCGCTCCCCTCGTGGACATGCAGGGACGCTGCCGTATCAGCGCAAGCGAGGTCCTGCATCGATTTGCCTTTATCTCCATCTGCCGATTCACCCGCGGTAATTGAGCGCGCCACTGCATGGTAGACGTGCGGGCCAAGGCACCCTGTGGAGCAGTTAGCGCCCCGGCAACAGGCGCTGTATGTTCTCGAACCGCACCGGGGGCGTCCAGGTCGTTCGCTGCGGCTCGCGGCCGCTCACTGGAGACGCCGCGCGCTACGATGTGGCGGAAGCCGAGCTCCTCGTCGCTCATCAATCGGCCGAGCGGCCGCAGCGCGATGTGGTGCGACACGGCGCGACTAAACTCAAAGGTATGGTCGGCCAGCATCAGCGTCACTCGGTTGCATCAAATGGAGCTCTAGCCCGGATGGCAAGGCTGCGATGGCCCTCGTTTCGTCGCCGCAGAACCAGGCGCATGGTTCATGCGCCTTCTCGGGTACGGTTTCGTCCACGTCATCAAGCGGCGGCAGCAATCGGTTCATGGAGCTCCCCTTTAGGCTGGCGCGTGGTACCGCGGCCATGACGTGTCAATGACGCAGGTATTGTCGACCGGACAGGCAGCAACACATTGCGGCTCTTCGAAATAGCCAATGCATTCGGTGCATTTCGCCGGTTCAATGACGAAGCTCCCGGCCTTCTCCGAGATTGCAACGTTCGGGCACAATGGCTCGCAGGCTGAGCAGCTCGTACACTGCGAGGCGATGATCTTGAATGGCACGCAACCTCCTCACGCCGCAGAGTTCAGGGCTCCCTGTCGAATCGACGCATCGCCGCGCTTCACGTGCCGGATCTCACCGCTTTTCACCTGGTCGAGATAGCACCGGAACCAGGCGATCGCCGACTTCTCGATGAACTCATGCGCGTACTGATCGACCGGCTCGATTCCAGCCTTGATCAGTTTGCTTTTCGGGCCGCCGCCGATCCTGGCCACGAAGACCGCATGGCAATCATTGATACCGCGGATGATGGTCGAAAGCCTATCCTGCTCCCCATAGCCGCCCTGGCAGTAGACATCCACACGGCGGTGGCCGACGAATTTTGCGCCGGAAGTGGAAAGTTCGTAGATTTGGAATTCCTTCGCATGTCCAAAGTGCTCGTTGATTAGTCCCGAGCCTTTGGTTGCGACTGCCACCAGAAGCGAGATCTCACTCGTCTCCTCAGCCAATTTCCCGAGTTCCTCGTTGTTGGCCGCGGCTTTGGCGGCACGCTCATCCTCTACCCGGTCTCGATAAGCCTGGCGCACATCGAGGTCATATTCGACGTCCATCTTCATGACCTGGTCAGTGGTAAACTCTGCGCTGCGATCCTCTCCGAGTAGACCCACAGCATCGGCCCGGCACTGACGACAGTGGCGCATCATATTTATCTCCCCTTCACACGCATCCTGCAGCGTCTTCAATTCCTGCGCTGTCGGCCCGCGCTGACCGTTGAGGCCGAATACTGTTCCGTACTCGGGTGCGGAGATCAGCGGCATGATATTGTGAAGGAAGGCGCCTCGGGACTTCACCGCCTTGTTGACTGCGACTAGGTGATGATCGTTGATATGCGGGATCATCACAGAGTTGACCTTGCACAGGATCCCCCGTTCGCTGAGCATCTCCAGGCCTTGCAGCTGGCGATCAGTGAGTATCCTTGCCGCGTCGATGCCGATGTGGCGTCTGTGGTCGAAGAAGATCCATGGATAGATCTTGGCCCCGATTTCGGGATCGATCGTGTTGATGGTGATCGTGACATGGTCAATCTTGGACTTGGCGATGACGTCAACATAATCGGGCAGACTCAACCCATTGGTTGATAGACACAGCTTGATGTCCGGAGCCGCTTTGGCGACGAGTTCGAACGTCTTGAACGTCTTCTCTGGATTGGCCAATGGGTCACCGGGACCGGCGATGCCAAGCACGGTCATCTGGGGAATGGTGGCCGCAACCGCAAGCACTTTCTTGACCGCCTGCTCAGGCGTGAGCTTCTCGCTCGCCACGCCCGGGCGCGATTCGTTGGCGCAGTCGTATTTTCGGTTGCAGTAATTGCACTGGATGTTGCAGGCTGGCGCCACAGCGACGTGCATGCGGGCGTAGTGATGATGCGCCTCTTCGCTGTAGCAGGGATGGTTCTTCACTTTTTCCCAGATCTCGGTCTGCAGATCGCCTTGCCCGGCCCGCGAGCCACAACTCGCTTGGCCAATGTTGGACGAGGTGCGGCAGCCCTTATGCTCGGCGGCCGGCTGCACCATCTTGCCGGCATCTACCGCAGCTTCGGCATGTTTCCCGCGTCCAACGACCGCGTTCATTGTCCATTTCTCCCTGCGCGCAATCATCGGCTTCCCCGGACCAGCCCCGAGAGCCTCAGGAAGATCAGTAGCAACTCGCATGCCATCGCGGACACAATGACGTTGCAGCTATGTGCCAACGAGTTAGCGGAAGTCTCAACACCCAGGCATGCAGGACCAGCAATGATGCGGGTGTAGGAAGCGCGACAGGTACGTCGTGCTTTTGACGCAGAGCTCCACGGCTGTTGCATTCATTCACGCACCAAGCTCGCGCGCTCCGGCGCCATCTCTGTTGGCCTTGATGCGATGCGGCCCCTCACAACAGGCCAATGCGGCCGCGAGGATCCGGCTTCGCAACGCCGCTAATGGGTGAGTAGTATCTCGACCGCGCGAGGCAGTCCAATCGCAAGCGGCATCATGCCTTGCTTGCGCATAAAACGGATCTCATTGCGTGAGATTACATCCAGATCAACGATCGCATAATGGGTGTTGGCCGATCGCTTGATGACTTGCCGGGCGTAGCTACGTAACAGTTGATCGTTAAACCGACAACCGATGAAGAGAAAGCTCTGTCCGATCCGCCTTTCCTTGATGATGTCCGGAATCGGTGTCTGGATGTCGATTTCGGTCAGCACCTCGACATAGTCGGCGTCAGAAATCAGGAAGTTATTCGCCGGCTGCACGCCGCCGTGCGGCTTATATAATACCGTCGTCCAGCTCTCCGCCACGACAGTGTCGACCTCGTGGCCAACCGAGTCATAAAAGCGATACCAGCGATTCTCACCAATACCGACGCGGCTGATACCCTGCACTTCGCCCCATCCATCGCGCTTATCCAGCGCCGCGCGCATCGCCCCATCATACCATGTGTCGACTGTGATGGGCAGCGACAGAGACACAAGATGATCGTGCAACCCGGTCGGCTCGACCGGCCGAGCGAAGGCCTGCGTCATCAATGCCGTCACGGTGGAGCGATGCTTGCTGATCTCGATGTGCTGTGCCGCGGCCCATGCATTGCCCTTTGCCCGGCGCGGCAGCGCAACCTTGCTGGCGAAGAACTCAGATAACGTCTCGGGTGTCGTCGGCACATCGGGTCTGGACAGTTCGGCGAGGCCAGGACCAAGATAGGGAACAACGCTCGCGGCCCTCAGCCCGGCAGCGACGTCCGCGAGAATGGCCTTGGCATCGGTCCCATTGACGAAATCGATCTGTGCGGTCGCCTTCACGGATCGTCACCGTTCTCGCCCCGCTTTTTGGCGTTGATTGTCACCGGCAGGCGCGTATCGCTCGCCATCTCAGGCAAATCGAGCACCCAGCCATTGGCTATTTTGATCCAGCCGCCCCATAGCGTCTCGTGCTCCGATTCCACGATCGGCTCTTCGATATCCTTTTTGGGCACGTAGATCGACAGGCCCGCGTCCGGAGAGCGGCGGATCATGATCTTCACGACTGCAACCCCCTCGACTGCGGCGCATAGTCGGTCAGACTGGCAGATTCCCGCAAATTGGCGCGCTGGCCGGCCACGATGTCGGACAGTGCGCACACGACGTCATCGACTTCCGCAACGGACGTTTCACGCGACAGAGAAAAGCGCACCGCGCCGCGCACGCTCCGCGCCGGTACCTGCATGGCGCGCAGAACATGTGATGGTTCCATTGAGCCGGAGTTGCAGGCTGATCCGAGCGACACGGCAATGCCCGCGCGATTGAGATGATGTACGATTGCCTCGCCGTCGAGATCATCGAAAGCGATATTAGCCGTGTTCGTTAGCCGGTTGCTGACATCGCCGAGCACCGCGCACTCGCCAATATGTAAAATCCCCTGCTCCAGGCGGTCTCGCAACGCACCAATCCGAACTCCTTCCAGCTCGAGCCGCTCCAGTGCCAGTTCCGCCGCTTTTCCAAGACCGATGATGCCGGGAATATTCTCAGTTCCGCCGCGGCGCCGACGTTCCTGAGATCCGCCCCAGATCAGCGGCCGAAATTTTGTCCCTTTGCGCAGATAGAGCGCACCGACCCCTTTCGGGCCATGTAGTTTGTGCGCTGAAAGCGACAGCATGTCGATCGCACTGTCCTTTAGGTCGACGCGTACCTTTCCGATGGCTTGGACCGCATCTGTATGAAACAGGGCGCCTGCCTCACGTGTCAATCCGGCCAGAAACTCCACCGGGAAAATCGTACCGGTCTCGTTGTTGGCCCACATGATCGAGGCGACCGCCGTACGGGGCCCGAGCGCGCAGCGAAACGCCTCGATGTCGAGCCGGCCACGGGAATCTACTGGTACGATATGCGTCTTGACGCCCCGCGTCGCCAACTGCTCGACCAGCGAAAGGATGGCGGAGTGCTCAACCGATGTGGTGACGATCTCATCGCGGTCCTCTTGTATCGCAAGCGCCGAGAGGATGGCGGCATTATTCGCCTCGGTCCCACCGGAGGTAAAAACGATCTCATGATCGTGGGCGTTGCCCAACAAATTCTGCAGGCTACGGCGCGCCTGCGCCAGCGCGACTGCGACCTCGCCGCCAAACGCATGGCTCGATGACGCATTGCCGAATTGCTCGGTGAAGAATGGCAACATGGCTTGCACAACGGACGGATCGGTCCGCGTCGTCGCGTTGTTGTCGAGATAAATCGGCACTTGATCCCTCGCTCAATCTCACGCCTTGGCTACGGCAGCTACCGGGATCAAGCGGACGAATTCGCAGATCCTATTGACAAGCCACGCCTGAATGTCGTCAAGCGCCTCCCTCGAAAGCTTGCAGAACGCGCAGGCGCCACGGCTGACCACGATCCTGCTGTGATCGATCCGGTTCAGTCGACTGTCGCCGCCTCGTTGCGGAGTGGGTCGGAAATCTTCGATTACGCCACGAATTGGTAGTTCTCGCCCGCTCATGGCGGCCGGTAATTGCCTCAGTTGCTCTGATTCGGTCGGCATGCTTCACGTCCCTTTCTTGTCAGCTGAACGATTTTCCGCACGAGCAGCTCGAAGTGGCGTTCGGGTTATGAAAGGTGAAGCCTGGACTCTCCAGCGCCATCACGAAATCGATGGTTGTGCCGACCAGATGCTCATGGCTCTTGTTGTCGACAAACACCCTCAGGCCGCCGCACTCGATCACTTTTTCGTCGGGCTTCGGTTGATCGGCCAGACCCATCATGTATTTGAACCCGTTGCAGCCGCCTGCCTCGACCATAATGCGCAGGCCGCTTGCTGGCTGCGTCGATGATGAAATCGCGCTCTTGACCGCATTCACCGCGCTATCCGTCAGGTTGATCATGGCTTATCCTTCATCTGCTTCGGACCACTTAACTTATGGCAAGTCGTGTGCCAGCGTGCAGAGGATTGATGATGCTTGCTTTTTCGTATCGTGCCTGTTGGCTTTGGCACTCGCGTCGAATTTCCGACAAGGCCGCTTGGGCGGTCAGAGCCCATTTACGCCTTCCAAGCTCCGCCGAAGACCGCTGCGCATGTTCGGCAAGCAATTTGCATTGCGTCTCGCACCGGCCAAGGCGTCGGTAAAACGCTTAGATCGAGGACGATTTTGATGACGACAATCGAGAACACCGCACTCGGCAGACTTGAGAAGGAGGGTCGCTTGCTCAATGCCGTATTCAAAGGCGGGACCGTCAAGCCTGGCCGGTTCGGCTTTCGCGGCGACGTCGCACTGAAATTCCAAACCCAGGTCGCGGACGAGAAACGGCCGCCGGACTACTCGATCGAACAGGTTTTGACGATCGCACAAGACGGAGAACGAACCATTCCGGTGCTGGCCGGTTATCTGCATTCCTTCGCGTATCTTGCCGACGTTGCAGGCGTGCTGGACGGCGCGTTAAGTCCCGACGGCAGCTACTTCATGTTCTGCAATAACATAGATCTGCTGGCGAAATACCGAGTCAAGCTTGGCGACGCTACTTTCCACGTCCTCCCGTGCGACGAGTCCACAGTTTGGAAGGAGATGATGGACCTGGTCGGGACCAGCTTCATTCGTTGCGGGAAGCATCGTCTTCGACAAGACGCACGCCGATGACGCAGATATCTCCATCCAGAACTGTCAACGCGATCGGCGTGAGCGCTCCCCCCCTACAGGGACCTTCGATGCACAGCCCGGTGCCGAGTTCGAAGGTCGATCCGTGCTTTCCGCACATTAGCCGAACGCCGTATGGATCGAGGAATTCGTTTCGCTCCCAATCCAGATTGACGCTGTTGTGCGGGCATTTGTTGACATAACCAAGCACTTTATTACCCCATCGGATCACAATGATGGACCACGGCCGCCGATTACCCTCGTCATCGCTGACCATAAGATGGAATCCCATGGCTTGGCGGCTTGAAATATCTTTGAAGCCGCAAATCGCATAGACGGCATCTGGCTGCATTCAATGCTCGCTTAATGTTAGACGTCTTTTACTGTCGTCGTGCAACAACCATGCAGTGCAACATCCTTGTTGGCACGGTTCTACGGGTTAAGGCCAATCCGCGCGAGCATTTGCCTTGCGCTGCGACATCACTACGCGGCACAGCCTTCACAACCCTTCTGGAACTACTTACCGGCCCATCAAACGCACTGTCGCTCGCAGAACGTCAATGCCTTTCCGATAGCGCCGAATAAGCCAGATTGCGCAGGTGAATGCCACGACAAGTGACCTTGGCATACTTTTGAATGAGTGAAGCGTCTGGACTTTGGTGTTCATGCCACGACGCGCCGATGCGATTTGCGGCAAGATTGCAACCGCAAAACCCCACTTAACCGTCGCCGATGGAATTCGAGTTGTTCCGGCTCACACTTCACGGTTTGCGACCGTCAAGTATGTTGCAACAACTCACAATCGCAGCTCGCGGGTGTCCGCTCCTTCCGATCCACCGACGGGGGTATTGCCAATTCGACGAAGCACAACGCTAGGCGTCTTCAGGCAAGGACCGCAAGCCCGAGATCCAGACGAAAGGGAGCGCGAGCGGGCACGCGCTCCCTTCTGGAGATTAAGACTTTTGCGTTAGCAATGACGAAGGACCAGTCATTTCCGAGCCAGTCGCGTCATTCCGAATCGTCTTGCGCCAGACCCATTCTTTCCATGGCGCGCTCCAGATAGAACGCAGGATCATCGTCGGACGATACCGTCTCGAAATTGCCGGCATCATTACCATCAGCACTGGAAAGGTACTTTGTAGGCTTGTCCGTTCGCTGCCACTGATTGTTCTCGTTCTTCGTCCACACATCGGGATGCTCGTGAGGATCAAGCACCCAGTAATTGCGGCCGAAGTGGACAAAACCCATTTCTGCCAGGCGAGGTTCCATGCCTTCCAAGGCAGGACGTGACAAGACCAGCGGATAGTCGCCATCCATTCGCAATTGATATTCCAGTAGAATATCGCCAGCGTTCTCGACGAGCGGATGGGTAACGCGAAGATCTACCACGGACGTGACGTCGCTACGCCCAAACTGCCGCAGAAAACGTTCTCCTTTGATCGTGGCGGGGCCGCCTGCCCTTAGCAGCCCGACACTTTCGTCACCTAGTTGATAGCTGTAGAATTTTGCCTGTTTGTTCGGATCATCGTAAGTGCTGGCATAGCTTCCAGCAACCGTTGCGGCGCGCTCCGCTTTCTCGGATACGAAATCCGAGTACTCTTCTGGGTTGCTTGCGATTTGCATGATGTCGCCACGCATATATCTCCTTACTCCATCCATGAAAGAGGATCGGTCAATGTCGATGATCGGAGGACCGGAAGCGAGAGTGTATCGCATCGTTGATGAGGACTCACCCGGATCCATACCTGCCACCGCCTCCGAAAAGCGGGAGCTGTCTCCCGCCTCTTCCCATTCGGCCTGGCTAGCGCTTGTGGACTCGTTCGCACCAACGATTCTGCCATACATCAGATTCGCTCTCCTATCGGCATAATTGCATGTTGTTGAGCTCGTGCCACGCAAGCTCTGCGGGTGAGGGTACCCAGACTAGCTGACCACAACCTGACGCACAGGCAAGGCATCTGTCCGAACTTTCACGCGAAGGCTAAGCCATCAGCAGCGCATTGCGATCCGACGATATTGTTTTCTCCTGTTGAAGACCTGCACTCCTATTGCGCTAGACTGATCGCGCCTGAGCTGGCCCTCCGCGCAGATCCGACTGCTAGCACCGTTCCTCGCAAGGCATATTGTCAGTCCACCACCGGCCAGGACTTTGTCGGTAAGCCCGTTGGAGAAATAGGACCACCCATCAAGGCGGCAGGTTCTCCTCCACAATTGGCAATTCCCCTGGCGAGATCGAACCCCGCGGTAAATTGCCGGGCCATGGCGAAACTCACACAAGCCGTATCCCAGCCAGAGCCGAAGATCGGACCAAGCGTATCGGCCGTGATCACGTCGGATGGAGCTAGAGATCAAATGGAGCGCAAGACTCGGTCGGGGACGATCTGGGAATAGATCTGTCCACGGCAATACCATGACCAACGTACGCTCCTACTCAAGGAAATACTAATGCTACCACTTGCCCGAAAAACGTGTCCCCGATCGGAGCCACATAATCCGTTACGATGAATCGGCTCAGGTTATGCCAGGCTCCGGCCCGATCTTTGTTGCGGTCACTGCTCAGGAAGTTCAACAATGGCAATATTTTTGACCGTGACGCCTTGCCGGGGAGAGATACGGCGCTGGGTCAAGCAGCTTCAGCTTCGGCCGGAACGTGGGTTTGGCAGTTGGCCGGACAAACCCTGGCGCAGGCGCCGCAGCCGATGCAGGCGCCCTGATCACTTAGAACCATGACCTTCTTTTCGATTTCATCATCCTCGTCATCATCGAGATCGACAAGTTCGCCCTCTTCGTTAATTCCTTTCAGTGTCATGACGTCTCGCCCGCAAACCTTGAAACAGCGACCACAGCCAATGCACTTCTTGGCATCGATCGAGATCAGGTAGTCCGGCGTCCAGTCGCGGCCATCGCGCGTTGCAAATGACATGAGGCGAAACCCTTCAGGTGTTTTCCAGCGCCTTCAAATCATGGCTCTTGCGGTCGAGCTCGGCATAGGCATCATACGCCTTCTGCGCTACCGCCATAATCGACGTCCAGCTGACGGGAAGCTCTTCCGACAGGTCATGCAGATCCATTTTGGCTTGTAGCGCTTTGGCCGACAGTTTCTTGAGTTCTGCCTTTAGTGTTTCACGATCGCTCATGAGTTCCCTCAATAGTTCGCCACGTCCGGAAATTTACGAACCAAGTCGATCCCGCTCCTGACATATTTGTCTCCCTCCTGTGCGAGCATTGCGAGATTATCGAAGCCGAATCGATGTACATCGCGCAGCTGCCTGTTCACTGCGACCAGCCGACCTCCGATCAGCACCATCCGGCCAAAGCCTTCATGATGCATCTTCAGCATCGGCTGGATCATTACGCCGGTGGCTTTCTCGATCGATAGTGCCACCGCATTGAAAAACAACTCCAGCCGCCACAGGGTATCGGGATCAGGATCGCCGACAATCGGCAGTGCTCGCCGTTTCTCCTTATCCAAAACATAGGGTTCAAGCAGGTCGAAATCGCTCCTGGCCTCCCAAGCTCCGTTGGTGTCCTGAGCGCGCCATATCTTGACCAACTCCTTGAGGAACGGCAAATCGAGGGTACCGCTCTGCTGCTTTCGTTCTGCGGCCTCAGTCATATTACCTCATTCGTCGAACTCGAATGTGCGCCGTTGGTCCTTCGCCAAGGCCTTGCGGAGCCAGGGCGGCGGCGTGCCCTTCAGCACCTGCTGGAGCTTTTCGAGCAGCATAAGGATGTTCTCTGGCTTATTCACTTTGATGGGATGGATGTTGTTAGCGACCACCCGTGCAGCGCCGGCGCCGCCGATTGCGGCAACGTACAGGATTGCGCAATCCTTGATCGCTTCGATCTTCGGCGCCAACTTGTCGTCATTGCCATCTTCCTTGAGATCTCCCTCAAACTCGACCGCCTTGAGAAACACGTATCCGCTTGGCGCGACATCGTAAATCGCGATATTCTTTGCCCAACCAAAATGGGCATCGACCTGTCTTAGGTCTTGTGTGGCGAACGCGACCTTCATGCAGTCGACCTCTCAGTCGATCCCGTGGAGCTGCCGTTGGCGGCCGCCGCTGGCAGCGCGGCCCGCCCCCGCCAGCTATCGGGCGTCGGCTGACGATTCTCTTCCCGATCCGCGATCAGGAGATTGGCGATGTCGAAGATCAGATCGCGCGTACCACGATAGCCGATGGATAATTGATGTCCTGCGCCAAGCCGATCGAACACCGGAAAACCGGCTCGATAGAACGGAATTTTCAGCCGGGCCGCCGCTTGCCTACCATGCGAATGCGTGATCAACAGGTCGCAATGCTTGGTTCTGGCGAGCTCTTCCAGATCCTCGAGATCGCCGATCAGCACCTCTTCGGTCCTGATCCGCTCGATCACCGCCGACTGCGTGGTCGTCACCGCCGCGGTCACCTGCGCGCCCATGTCGTGCAGCATGCTGGACAGGTCGAACAGCAGGTCGGGCTCCGCCGCGATCGCAAGTCTACGACCGCCGATATGGAAGTGCGCATCCAGCATTGCATCGGCCAGCTGGCCACGCTGGCGCCGATACTTCGACGGGACGGGGCGACCGCTGATCTCGCTCAAGAAAGTCATCAAGTCGTCGTTTGGCTCGAGACCGCACAGCCGCTCGAACAAACGAATGGGCACGCCCGTCTTGGCCTGCATGACCTCCGCTGCTCGCCGCATTTGCTCGCCGACCGCAATGGTCCATCCGGCACGCCCCATGCTCGCGATTTCGTCGACGCCTATGCCGCCGATGGTCGTTGCCGTAAACTCATCGGGGATATGCCCGTCGAGCGACCCCGCCAGATCAGGCAGGAAGGACGGCCGCAACCCAAAATCCTCCAAGATGGTGCGGAGTTCATCAAGATCACCGGGCGTGAGGTGGCATCCTGGAAGAACATTCACCCTCGATGGATCGCGCAAGCCGCTGACGTTTGGCGTTTCCACCAGCGCATCCACAATGCGCGCCACGGCCTTCTCCCAGCCGTCCTGGAACGCACCCTTGAAATCAGGCGTCGAGGCATAGACCAGCGGTAATTTCGCGAGCTGCGGATGCTTGTCGCGGATCAGCTTGAGGTAGGCACCTACGTCGTCGCCGTTGGTCTCGGTGATCCCCGTCGAGCAGATTCCGATAACCTTCGGCCTGGTCCGGTTGTAGATATTGAGTATCGCCTGCTCGAGATTCTCGTAGCCGCCGAGCACGGTCGCGATTTCGCTCATCGCAGTGGTCTGCAGCGGTACAGCTTCTTTGAAATGCCGCACGAAGAGGGTGAGCCCGAAGGAGGTGCAACCTTGTGAGCCATGCAGAAGCGGCATCGCGCCACTTAGCCCCATGAAGGCAAATGCGGCGCCGATCGGCTGACTCATCTTCAACGGGTTAACCGCGCATGCTTTTGTCGGTACCGTGGCAATGGCCATGACACGTCCCTATTCGGCGGATTGCAGCTCGGCGGGCGATGACGATGACAGGACGTCCTCGATGCGTTGCTTGCAGCAGCCACCGACTGCATTGGTGTGGGCTCTGACTGCATCGACGCTCCTCAGGCCATGCGCGTAGACCGCATCTTCGATTGTGCCGAGATCGACTGTGTTGCAGAAGCAGATCTTTCTCGCCCGCCGCGCCGCCTCCGTGACCGCCGGATCGCAGGCGACCGCGGCCACCGACGATTGTATCTGCACCATCGCCTTGGCCAATGCCTGCCATGGCGCTGGTCGGCGTAGCTGCTCCCAGATCGGGTTGGAGAGCGACTTGTCGATCTCCTCCACCAACCTCACCATTCCGACATAGCCCATATAGGCGTGGCACCGCTCCTGGTTGATATCCAGCCAGGGCATCGCCGCCTTTAATGCGATGAACTGCGATTTGCCGCCCGAAAGCATGATGTCCGCCTTGGCGCCCTTCAACATGTTGTACATTTCGCGCGGCGTCATATCCTCGATCATGTGGGCGTCCTGCCCCATCAGCTGCCTGATGCGATCCTTGTCCTCCCTCGTCGATTTCTTCACACTGGTTCCGACCAGTTCGAGGCCGGCTTGCTGGAGTGCAGCAACGACCGACCAGGACTTGACGCCGCCGGTGATCAACAAAGCCTTCTTGCCCTTGAATCGTGGCTTGTACGGTCCGATCGCGGCCCACGCTCTCGCTTCCTCGCGGGCGATCACAGCTTCGGTGCGTCCGAGCAAATCCATCGGCGCGCCGCGCTCAACCAACAAGCGGGCAATCTGGCGCAGCGATTCGCTTGAGTCCTGGATACCGTAGAACGAGCCTTCGAAGAACGGAATACCGTAGCGTTCCTCCATCTTGCGTGCGACGTTGATCATGGCTTTCGAGCACACCAACATCGCCGCTCGTGCCCGATGGGATGAAGCGACTTCGCGATATTTGGCATCGCCCGAGATGCAGGAGAGTATCCTTATTCCAAGCTCATCCAATAGAGGCTTCACTTGCCAGAGCTCTCCGGAGAGATTGTATTCTCCGATGAGGTTGACATCGTACGGTGTGGTATAGTCCGGCTCTTGCGTTCCGATCACATAGTCGAGCAAGGCCTCGCCGGCGAGTTTGTTACCGAGGTTCTTCGAACCAACGAACCCCGGGGAATTGATCGGAATCACCGGCTTGCCGAACCTTTGAGACGCCGCCTTGCAGACCGCGTCGATATCGTCACCGATCATGGCCGGGATGCAGGTCTGATAGACGAAGATAGCGGGCGGGTCGTGCTTGTCGATGATCTCCTTGATCGCTTTGCAGAGCCGCTTCTCGCCTCCAAATACGATATCGGTTTCGCTCATATCGGTCGTGAACGCGGTGCGCCACAGACTGGAGCCGGAAGACGCCGCGCCGCGATTATCCCACGAATTGCCTTCGCAAGCGATCGGGCCATGTACGAGGTGAGCGACGTCGGTGAAGGGCTGCAGCGCAACCTTGGCGCCGTCGAACGCACACCCTCCCGCAGCGCTGCCAGGCTGCAGCTGTTTGGTGCAGCCCTTTTTGCGCTCAGCCTCCGGCTTACTGCCATTCCTGGCGCAGCCCGGCTCGTTGAAAATACTCTGGACCCTGGCCGCCAGCGAACTCATTCGTTTTTCCTTTCGATCGAAATCAAATGCAAGGCCAACCATCATGGCCAACCATCAGCCTCTCGCGACATCGTCGAAGTCCTCGGCGAGGTCGCAGCGCATCATCTGCCGTCAACGAATGATGTCGAAGCTGTAGTCGGTTTTGCCTAGAACATTTGTTTTCTTGTCGATTTCGTCGAAGATCTTGTCGAGGATCTTCACCAGCACATTCAAGCCACCCTGATAGCCCCATACAGGGGAGCGGTGATGGTGATGTCGATCGAAAATCGGGAATCCGATGCGAATCAATGGCGTTCCCGTGTCGCGCTCCAGATACTTGCCGTGGGTGTTGCCGATCAGAAAGTCAACCGGATCGGTGAACAGGAGCGAACGCATGTGCCAGAGGTCCCGCCCCGGATAGGCTTGGCAGGCCTGTCCAAATGGCGAGCTTGCAAACAGCACCTGCATTTTTTCCTGCCATGCCTTGTTGCCGTTGGTTGACAGCACATGAGTCGGTTCGGCACCGAGTTCGAGCAGAAAGGCTGCCAGCCCATAGCAGAGATCCGGATCGCCGTAGATCGCGAACTTCTTGCCATGGATATGCGCGCTGGAATCCGCGATGGCATCAACCAGGCGGCCACGCTCTCGCGCGAGTTCCTCCGGGATCTCCTTGCCGCTGATGCGCGATAACGCCACGAGAAAATCATCGGTTGCGGACACGCCGACCGGGTAATTGAAAGACACGACGTCCTGGCCATGCTGGGATACGAACGGCAGGGTTTTTTCCGTACACCATTGCTGCATGGAGATTGTCGCCTTCGCGTGAACCGCGTTAGCCGCATCTTCCAGCGTGGTACCGCCGTCATACATCCGGAACTCGCCGTCGGTCGGAGTATCGAAGACTTCGGAGTTATCGGCGAGAATCGTGTGCTTGATGTCCATCAATGCCAAGATTCGCTTGATCTCGCGAAGGTTTCCAACGGTATTGCCATCGAAACCGCCGATGATGTTGATTGCCTCGTCTGGCTTGCGTTCCAGCTTCGGCGCTGTTCCTGCCTTTCCGTCCCAAAAATGCTCCAGGATGCCCTTGAGCGCATTGTCATAGCCGGTGACGTGGCTGCCGACGAACGCCGGCGTGTGTGCGAACGGCACGTCGAACTCTGGCGGAACCGAGCCCTTTTCCTTCGATGTCTTGATGAAGGCGTTGAGGTCATCGCCGATCACCTCGGCCATGCAGGTCGTCGAGACCGCAATCATCTTGGGCTTGTACATGTTGTAGCTGTTGGCGAGCCCGTCGATCATGTTGTTCAACCCGCCGAAGACGGCGGCGTCTTCCGTCATCGACGAAGACACGCAGGAGCTCGGCTCCTTGAAGTGCCGCGACAGATGGCTGCGGTAGTAGGCCACGCAACCTTGCGAGCCGTGGACGAAGGGCAGCGTACCCTCAAAACCGACCGAGACGAATACGGCCCCAAGCGGCTGGCAGGCCTTGGCCGGATTTACCGCGAGCGCCTCCCGCGCGAAATTCTTCTCGCGATATTCAGCCGTTTTGGTCCATTCCTTGATACGTTCGACCTCGGCAGGATCGCGGGGATTCTCGAACATCTTCTTGTCGGCCAGCATTTGCTGGTATTCCGGACCACGGAACAGTTCGACATGATCGAGCACATGTTCTGCACTCTGCGCCATTGTTAAGATCCTTTACTATCGAAAGTGACGTCGCCCGGCTCTCCCCAGAGAGCGGGATTGATTGCTCTGCTCTGGAACCAAGTCCGGGTTATTCTGCAGCCAAGAGCTTCGGCTTCGCAGCTTCCTTCCAGGGAGCCTTCATCTTCTTCCAGATCGGCGAGTTGACGGCCATGTCCATGTCCCGCGCGAAGATCGCAAAGCCGTCATAGCCGTGATATGGGCCAGAATAGTCCCAGGAATGCATCTGCCGGAACGGCACACCCATCTTTTGGAAAACGTATTTCTCCTTGATGCCCGATCCGACCAGATCGGGCTGGACCTTTTCGACGAAGCGCTCGAACTCATAGCCATTGACGTCGTCGTAGATGAGCGTGCTGTCCTTGACGTAATGCTGGGCGGTGCGCTGATAGTCGTCGTTGTGGCCGAACTCGTATCCGGTGCCCACGACTTCCATGCCGAGATCCTCGTACGCGCCGATCACATGACGCGGACGAAGCCCGCCGACGTACAACATCACCGTCTTGCCCTCCAGGCGGGGGCGATATTTGCCGATCACGGCGTTCACCAGCGGCTGGTATTTTTCAATCACCCGCTCGGCGCCTTCCTTGATCCTGTCGTCGAAATAGCCCGCAATCTTGCGCAGCGATTCCGCGATCTTTGAGGGTCCGAAGAAGTTATACTCGCACCAGGGAATGCCGAACTTCTCTTCCATGTGGCGGGAGATGTAGTTCATGGAACGGTAGCAGTGCAGAATATTGAGCTTCGCCTTCGGCGTCGCTTCGAGCTCGGCGAGCGAACCGTCGCCGGACCACTGCGCAATCACCCTCAGGCCCATTTCCTCCAGCAGAATTCGCGATGACCAGGCATCGCCACCGATATTGTAGTCTCCGATGATGGCAACATCGTAGGGCGTCGATTCGAACTTTGGTTTGGCGTCGGGCTCGAGCTTGTCGAAAATCCAATCGCGGACCGCGTCATTGGCAATGTGGTGGCCGAGCGACTGCGACACGCCGCGAAAGCCCTCACAGCGCACGGGCACGATGGTCTTGCCGCCGTATTCCTTGGATTTCGCTCTCGATACGGCCTCGATGTCGTCCCCGATCAGTCCGATCGGGCATTCCGATTGGATCGTGATGCCGTTGTTGAGCGGAAACAGCTCTTGGATTTCGTCAAGGATTTTGATCAGTTTCTTGTCGCCACCAAATACGATGTCCTTTTCCTGGAAGTCGGAGGTGAATTGCAGGGTCACGAAACTATCGACGCCCGTCGTGCCAACGTAATAGTTACGACGCGAGCCCCACGAATATTGGCCGCAGCCAACCGGGCCATGGCTGATATGGACCATGTCCTTGATCGGTCCCCAGACCACCCCCTTGGATCCCGCATACGCACAACCTCTGATTGTCATCACACCGGGTATTGATTTGATGTTGGACTTGACCCCGCAGTCGGACTTGCCCGCTTGGTGAACGTTGAGGTGCTTGGCACGCCGCTTCGCGGTCTTCTCCGGATAGACTTTCAGCACCTCCTCGATCAGCTCTTTGTTGCGAGCCTTGATTTCCGCAATGCTCTGGGTCGTAGCGAGACTCATGCTGATGTCCTTCAAGGGTTAGCTGTTGGAGAGCGGCTTGCTGTCCAAGACTTTTGCAACGAGGACTTTTGCAACGAGCATGCCAGCCTGTCGCGTGCGCAAAAACCGACGTAAATAAAGGCGGTTAGCGCGCTTCGCCCGGTGGGGCGGATTGTTGTTGCGAACGCGACATCGCAGTTTTGCACGGAGACTTCTTCGTTAGCCCTGTTCGAAATGGAACAAGTGCCGGCTATGTGCGGACTCGCGTCGCACAATTCTCGAAGGCACGACGCAGCCGCCGATTCCAGTACTTGGCGATCACGCTCGCCGGGACTGCCGCTAACACAGACAACAGGCGGGCTGAGCGGCTTCCGGCTTGCGAGTACCATCCACGTTGCAGAGACTACGGAAGCTTTACCTTCAACAATGACGATGACGTCCTCTTGCATGACGTCATCGCTCCCGAGATCGACGCAAGCTGCCCGGCCGCCTAGACGTGGCAAGCTCGCCGGTTCACGACAATAGCCGGCGCGCCTTGATCAGCGCGGCCACGAGCGTATCAATCTCTTCGTATGTGTTGTAGAGGCCGAAGGATGCACGGCACGTCGCCAGAACGCCGAAGCGCTTGAGCAGCGGCATCGCGCAATGGGCCCCCGCCCGAACCGCTACACCTGCGCGGTCGACCACGGTGGCAATATCATGCGCATGCGCCCCCTTCATATCAAAGGAGATAATTGGCCCCTTCTCGGCCGGTGTCCCGATCATGCGCAGGGAGTTGATGTCTCCCAGCTGCTGCCGTGCGTAGGCAAGCAACGCACTCTCGTGCTCGCGAATCTGCTCCTTGCCTATTGAATTGATGTAATCCACAGCCGCCCCGAAACCGACCGCCTCCACGATCGGTGGCGTACCCGCCTCGAACCGGTGCGGCGGATCACCATAGATGACGCCGGCACATGACACCTCACGGATCATCTCGCCGCCGCCATTGAAGGGTGGCATCAACGCCAGATGCTCGGACTTGCCGTAAAGCACTCCGATACCGGTCGGACCATAGAGTTTGTGGCCCGTCATCACATAGAAATCGCAATCGATATCGCCGACGTCGACATTCAGATGGACGCCCCCTTGCGAACCATCGATCAGCACCGGGATACCACGCGCGTGTGCGATTTTCGCCACCTCCTTTACCGGCACAACGGTCCCGAGCACGTTCGACATCTGCGTGATCGCAACCATCTTGGTGCGCCGCGTCAGGAGCTGCTCGAATGCATCCAGCAGGAAGTTGCCGTCATCATCGACTGGCGCCCATTTGATCACTGCACCGTTCCGTTCCCTGAGAAAGTGCCACGGCACGATGTTGGAATGGTGTTCCATCATCGAGAGAATGATCTCATCTCCTGGAGTGACGCGTTCACGGCCGAAGGTCTGGGCGACCAGATTGATTGCCTCTGTGGCGCTACGGGTGAAGATGATCTCTTCGCTTAGGCGAGCGTTTACAAATCGCGCCAGCTTCGCACGGGCATCTTCATACGCCTCGGTCGCCGCGTTAGCGAGGTAGTGCAAACCGCGGTGCACATTGGCATATTCGCTGGAGTACGCCTGCATCATACGGTCAAGTACCGCCTTGGGCTTCTGCGCCGAGGCGGCATTGTCGAGATAGACCAGCGGTTTTCCATAAACCGTCATGCTCAGCGCAGGAAAGTCCGTACGCAGACGGTCGACCTCGTACCGGCCCTTGTTCATCGCGGGATGCACGCTCATCACCGCGCTTGCAACCAGTGCTCAGCTTGCGCGGTCACAAAATCGCGCAGATCCTCGGCACCGATCTCCTCAATCGCCTCACCCAGGAATGCTCTGATCAGCAACGCCTGCGCTTCCTTCTCGGATAGACCGCGAGCGCGCAGATAAAAAAGGAGAGTGCCGTCCAGCGCACCTGATGTCGATCCGTGGCCGCAAGTCACGTCGTCGGCCAGAATTTCAAGTTCGGGCTTGTTGTCGGCGCCGGCCTCGTCGGACAGAAGCAGCGCTCGCGTCGTCAGCGTGGCGTCCGTCTTCTGCGCGGCAGGGCGCACGACGATCCGGCCTTGGAACACCGAATGGCCGCAATCATCTATAACCG
The DNA here is from genome assembly GCF_054055655.1 of Bradyrhizobium sp. USDA 4461. Classification (NCBI taxonomy): domain Bacteria; kingdom Pseudomonadati; phylum Pseudomonadota; class Alphaproteobacteria; order Hyphomicrobiales; family Nitrobacteraceae; genus Bradyrhizobium; species Bradyrhizobium sp. USDA 4461. The sequence continues at coordinate 3,801,168 of NZ_JBSRXM010000001.1, read as the reverse complement.
CACGGAACTTCTCCCGGCTGGCGCAATGTGGCGCGGCGTGGTCGACGACGATTGTCGTGTCGACGTGTTGCTTGTGCCTGATGAGATTGATCCCGTTCGCCGAGAGCTTGGATCCCTCGCCGGCTAGTGTGATGACTCCCTGATAGCGACTGACCGAGCCGCCGCAGATCATGCTGAAGAGATCAAGCCTCGCCCTGGCACCGACCGCGATGATCCCCGACGAGATATTCACGGCGTCAGCGGCGTCGGCTGCTAGTCGGACATGCGAAAATCTCGCCTCATCACCAATCAGGGCGATTGTCGCATCGTTCGTTTGATACCCACTCGCGCCTTCGTTCGAGACGAAGCTTTCCAGGATGACCACATCTGCACCTTGGCCGAGATGCAGATAGGAACGCGTGAAGTTGGACGCCCGCGATCCGGTCGCGACGTGAACGATCTGTATCGGACGCTTTACCGCTTTGCCCTCGGCGATGGTAATCACCAAGCCATCGGTCGCCATTGCCGCGTTGAGCGAGATCATCGCATCAGTCGTCGTCGAGAGTATCAGACCGGCCATAGCTCTGTCCGCGGAATTCTCCAAGACCTCTCGGAGCGACCGCACATCGATCCCATGTTCCAGCCTGCCGACATCGGATAGCTGCGGGGCGAATATGCCATCCACCAAGACGAGCTTGACCGCCTGCTCGACTGCCGCTCGCCGAACTGACGCCCCTGCGGGCACCAGCGCCGCGGCATCCGGTCGCGGAGCGAGCGGCAGGACCTCGCCAATCAGGGCGCGCAGATCGGTGTATTTCCAGGCCTCGATGCGCCGATGCGGGAGGCCGGCGCGCTCGTAGGCCTCGAATGCCCTTGCACGGATATGAGCGACGGTCCCGGAGCCAGGCAGCCGTCCATGTGCCGCGGCGAAGACATTGTCCATTGCGCGCCCAACGGCGGTTTTGGCTACAACCTGATTCATCTGGATACCCTTTGAGCCGTCACGCCACGTCCTCGAATTGGGCGTAGCCAGAAGCCTCAAGCTCCAGTGCCAGTTCCTTGCCGCCGCTCTTCACCACCCGGCCCTTCGACATCACGTGCACGACATCCGGCACGATGTAGTCGAGAAGCCGCCGATAGTGGGTGATCACGATCATCGCTCGTTGCGGCGAACGCAAAGCGTTGATGCCGCCCGCGACAATCCGCAGTGCATCGATATCGAGGCCGGAATCGATCTCGTCCAGGATGCACAGGCTCGGTTCGAACAGCGCCATCTGCAGGATCTCGTTGCGCTTCTTCTCACCGCCGGAAAATCCGACATTGAGGCCGCGCTTGAGCATGCCTTGGGGGATGTTGAGCGACTTGGCGACCTCGCGGACTCGCTTCATAAAATCGGGAGTGGAGAATTCCTTTTGTGCGCGCGCCTTGCGCTGGGCGTTCAGCGCCGCGCGCAGGAAGTTCATGGTGGTTACGCCAGGGATTTCCACCGGATATTGGAAGGCAAGAAATACGCCCTTGGCGGCGCGCTCGTCTGCTTCCATCGCGAGCAGGTCGTCATCCTTGAATAGGATTTGGCCCGCGATCACCTGATAGCCGGGTTTGCCGGAGATAACGTGGCTGAGTGTAGACTTTCCGGAGCCGTTCGGCCCCATGATCGCATGCACTTCACCCGCATTGACCGTAAGATCGAGGCCGCGAAGAATTTCGCAGCCCTCGATACCGGCATGCAACTCTCGGACTTCAAGTAGCGCCATTGTGATCTGATCCTGAAATGCGTGATCCGGAACGCAAGCCGCAATCGGGAGGGCTCGCGGAACGATTAATTATCCGACGGATCCGTCGAGCGATATCGAGATCAACTTCTGCGCTTCCACCGCGAATTCCATCGGCAGTTTTTGCAGCACGTCCTTCGCGAAACCGTTGACGACGAGGCCAATGGCGTGTTGCTCGCTCAAGCCTCTTTGCGCGCAAAAGAACAGGATATCCTCTGAGATCTTCGACATTGTCGCTTCATGCTCGAACGTCGCCGAGGAATTCTTGGCTTCGACATAGGGCACGGTGTGCGCGCCGCATTTGTCGCCGATCAGGAGCGAGTCGCAGGCGGTGTAGTTGCGCGCGCCGGTGGCTTTCCGGTGCGCGCTGACGAGGCCGCGATAGGTGTTCTGCGACTTGCCGGCGGCGATGCCCTTGGAGATGATCCGGCTCGACGTGTTCTTGCCGAGGTGGATCATCTTGGTGCCGCTATCGACCTGCTGGAAGCCGTTCGAGATCGCGATCGAGTAGAACTCGCCGCTCGAATTGTCGCCGCGCAGGATGCAGCTCGGATATTTCCAGGTGATCGCCGAACCGGTCTCGACCTGGGTCCAGGAGATCTTGGAATTCCGGCCGCGGCAGTCGCCACGCTTGGTGACGAAGTTGTAGATGCCGCCCTTGCCCTCGGAATTGCCGGGGTACCAGTTCTGCACCGTCGAATACTTGATCTCGGCGTCATCGAGCGTGACGAGCTCGACCACCGCGGCGTGCAGCTGGTTCTCGTCGCGCTGCGGCGCGGTGCAGCCTTCGAGATAGGAGACGTAGGAGCCCTTGTCGGCGATGATCAGCGTGCGCTCGAACTGGCCGGTGTTGCGCTCGTTGATACGGAAATAGGTCGACAGCTCCATCGGGCAGCGCACGCCCGGCGGCACGTAGACGAACGAGCCGTCGGAGAACACAGCCGAGTTCAGCGTCGCGAAGTAGTTGTCCGAGGTCGGCACCACGGTGCCGAGATATTTCTGCACCAGCTCGGGATGCTCGCGGATCGCCTCCGAGATCGGCATGAAGATCACGCCGGCCGCCTTCAGCTCCTTCTGGAAGGTGGTCGCGACCGAAACCGAATCGAACACGGCGTCGACCGCGATCTTGCGGTTCGGCGTCTGCGGTCCACCCGGCGGCGGCTCGACGCCCTCGAGGATGGCGACCTCGCGCAGGGGGATGCCGAGCTTCTCGTAAGTCTTGAGGATTTCCGGATCGATCTCGTCGATCGAGGACAGCATCTTCTTCGGCTTCGGCGCCGCGTAGTAATAGATGTCCTGGTAGTCGATCTTCGGATAGTCGACGCGCGCCCAGGTCGGCTCGGTCATGGTCAGCCAGCGGCGATACGCCTCCAGGCGCCATTCCAGCATCCAGGCCGGCTCATTCTTCTTTGCGGAGATGAAGCGGATGGTGTCTTCCGACAGCCCCTTCGGGGCCTTGTCGGACTCGATCTGCGTCTCAAACCCATATCGATACTGGTCGACGTCGATGCGCCGGACGCGCTCGACCGTCTCTGGCACGGCTACCATTGCCCCCTCCGCTCGCGCACGAACAACTCCGGCCGACGACGGTACGCCCGCGCCCCCTCCGAGCTGATCGCGCAAGTCACAGCCAATTGGCCAGCGAGTGAGAAAATCGGGTGACCGATCCAGATAGACACCGCCTTCGCCAGGGTCTTCATCTTGTCTCGTGCCGGAGCGCCACGCATCGGCTAGTCTCTTATGCCGGCACGCAGGTGTCGGGCACTGGGCAAACGACAGCGCATTGCGGCGCCTCAAAATGCCCCTCGCATTGCGTGCACTGGGCCGGATTGATCACATATATGTCGTTCTTCAGGCTGATCGCCGCGTTGGGACATTCGAACTCACACGCGCCGCACACGGTGCACTGGGACGCGATGATCTTGTAGGGCATTACTGCGATTCCATAAGCAAAAGTGAGGGACCGTTTCTTGCGTTCAAGTCTTATGCCAAAGATCCTCGACTTGATTTGTCTCGGTTATTTTCCAAAGCACATGTCGCCGCCTCAACGGTTGTCGCAAATGCGACAATCTGCCTGACGGCAGGACGCCTTAGCTTGAGCCCAAGGTCGATCCGGCGGCGGTCGGCCAACGAGGTGCCCCCCTCCACCGGCTGTTCTTTCTCATGGCCGCGGTAGCGCAGCTACAGATCGGCACCGTCTCCTCCGAGTGGTTTGCTCCTGCGTCATGTTCGCCTGTGCCGATCATCGGTTCTGCTGACGGATGGCGGCTGATTTAGCGATAGCGCGCCAGGATGAAGAGCCGGTGCAGTCGTCACCAATCCGAAGCGATCTCCACGGCACGGCCAGAAACGTCACGCCGATCGCGCAGACAGCAGATAAAAGTCGCTTTGATGTCACGGGCCCACCGGCACGCCGTTGCAAACACTATTCAATCCTATCGGATTACCCGCAGACGTGCCTTCATGTGCCCTGTATCGGACGAAACTGGTTTGTCTCGCATGACGCGGGACGATTGAACGACAAGCGCGATCGGCCTTCGCTCCGCGTTCCAGGGACATACCAGCGGCGCTCTGCAGATTGAGGGAGCGAAAAAAAAGCCACCCCGAAGGGTGGCCCAAGTCAGGGAGGAAACGCCCGTGTGGGGCCTCTGGGATCAGGCCGCAGCCTGTTCGATCGGAGAGAAGGGGAGCCCGAGGCTCTCGGCAACCGCCTTGTAAGTGAGCCGGCCTCGATGGACATTGAGGCCCGCGCGAAGATGCGGATTCTCGAGCACGGCGGAAAAACCGTTGTTGGCCAAAGCCAAGCCAAATGGCAGAGTCGCGTTGTTCAGTGCCTGGCTCGAGGTCAACGGCACAGCGCCGGGCATATTGGCTACGCAATAATGGATGATGCCATCCATCTCGTAGGTTGGATCGGCGTGGGTGGTCGGGTGCGATGTCTCAAAGCAGCCGCCCTGATCGATAGCGACATCCACGATGACCGCCCTCTTGCGCATTGAGTTCAGCATGCTCCGGCGGACCAGCTTTGGTGCGCTCGCTCCTGGAACGAGCACTGCACCAATTACCACATCGGCCGCAAATACTTCCTCCTCTACGGATTCGAGGGTGGAAAACCTGGTGCGAACGTGACCTTCGAACAGCTCGTCCAACTCGCGCAGCCGGGGTATCGAACGGTCGATGATGGTGACCTCTGCGCCCAAACCGACCGCCATGCGTGCAGCGTGCGTGCCAACGACGCCTCCCCCGATCACCACGATCCGAGCTGGCTGAACACCGGGCACTCCACCAATCAACAGCCCTCGTCCGCCTGCACTGCGCTTCAGCGCACTACCCGCCGCTTCGATCGCAAGCCTACCCGCGACCTCGCTCATCGGCGCCAACAGTGGAAGGCCACCATGAGCATCGGTTACGGTCTCATAGGCGATCGCGGTGCACCCAGATTTGAGGAGTCCCTTGGCCTGCTCCGGGTCTGGCGCCAGATGCAGGTAAGTGAAGAGGATCTGGCCCTCCCGCAGCTGGCTCCATTCCGACGGCTGAGGCTCCTTAACCTTTACGATCATCTCGCTCGATGCGAATACCTCGCCTGCAGAAGCCAGGATCGTCGCGCCGGCGGCGTGATAATCGTCATCGCTTGCACCAATGCCGGCGCCGGCATTGGTCTCGATCATCACCCGGTGGCCCGCGGCCACGTATTCGCGGACGGCTCCAGGGGTAAGGCCCACGCGATATTCGTGCGCCTTGATTTCCTTTGGAACCCCGACCTTCATTTGAAAACTCCCTGCCTAGAGGCGCTTTTTAATCGGAAGAGCGCAGCGATATTGCGATCCAGGCGCGTATATGGCGCAGGAATTCAGCGATCTTTCGCCAGCGACGCAGGATTTCGAACGCACAGATGCGAAGCGGATTGAATGACCTGCTCACTGAGCTTAGCCACCATTCCCGCATGCTCGCCGCAAATGGGTGGCGTGTTCAACAGATCCGAGGCAATTGTTCGCCCGACAACCAGTCGACGATTCGTCCGCCGCCGAAGCTGGTCGCCATTTGCACAAATCTGTGATCGTCAGCGACCGCCTCGCCAATATCGGCGGCATCGCACCCCAGCGGATGCGCCTTCATGGCTGCAAGCACGGCGTCGGCCAGGTCAGGCGCGACGATCGCAACGAGCTTGCCCTCGTTGGCAACATGGATCGGATCGAGCCCAAGAAGCTCGCAGGTGGCCGCAACGGCGGGCTTTACGGGAATGGCCGCTTCCTGCAGGCGAAACCCGAGGGCCGATTGATGCGCGATCTCGTTGAGGGTGGCGGCCAGTCCGCCCCTCGTGGGGTCACGCATCACCCGGATGCCGCGCCCACCGGCCGCCATCATGACAGCCACCAGGTCATGCAGCGATGCGGAATCCGAGATGATCTCTGCTCGAAGAGCGGTGTTCTGGCGTGTTGACATGATCGCCACCCCATGGTCGCCGAGACTGCCGGACACCAGCACGCGGTCCCCGATCCTTGCCTTGTCGGCTGAGAGATCGAGGCCATCGGCCAGAAACCCGATGCCAGTCGTAGAGATGAACAGACCGTCCGCCTTTCCGCGTTCGACGACCTTGGTATCTCCAGTGATGATGTAAACGCCGGCGTCGCGCGCCGCCGCGCCCATCGACTGCGCAATCGTCCTTAGATCCGAAAACCGGAACCCCTCTTCGATGATGAAGCTGGCCGATAGATAGAGCGGACGCGCCCCGGCCATCACGACATCATTGATCGTGCCGTGCACCGCCAGCGACCCGATATTGCCTCCAGGAAAGAACAGCGGCGAAACGACATAGCCGTCGGTCGTCATCACCATCCTGCCTGCCTCGATATCGAACGCCGCCTGATCGTCGCCTCGGGCAAGCCATTCATTACCGAAGGCTTGGTGAAAAACGCCGGAGATCAGCTGCGCCATGGCACGGCCCCCGGATCCGTGGGAAAGATCAACGCGTCCGTTCTCGACGTCGAGCCTGTCATGATAGGCCTTTACGCTCATGACATCCGCCTCGCCTGATCATCGCGAACTCGGCCATAGGTCCAATACGCGGCACAAGCGCCTTCCGCGGAAACCATGCAGGACCCGATAGGTGTTTCCGGCGTGCAGACGGTTCCAAACAGCTTGCAATCGACCGGCCTCTTGGCGCCGCGCAGGATCGCGCAACACTCGCATGCCGGATTGTCGGCGACACGCAGCTCGTGCATCGCAAAGCGCGCCTCGGCGTCAAATCCCGCGTAAGCCCGCTTCAACCTCAGCCCACTGTTGGGGACGAGCCCAAGCCCACGCCATTCGAACTGCTCACGCAATTCGAATACCTGCGAGACCTCGTCCTTGGCGCGTCGATTGCCTTGGCGCGTCACCGCGCGGCTGTATTGGTTCTCTACCTCGTAGCGGCCTTCGTTTACCTGCCGCACCAGCATCAGGATCGCCTGCATCACGTCGAGCGGCTCAAATCCCGCGATCACGATCGGCTTGCCGAATTGCTCCGCCAGGGGCTCGTAAGGCTGCGTACCGATGATCGTGCTGACATGTGCAGGACCAACAAAGCCGTCGATTCCGACCCCACCGATATTGCGCATCTTCGGATTATCGAGAATGCTGTGCATCGCGGAGGGCGTAAGCACATGGTTGCAGAACACGCTAATGCCCCTCAGGCGCTTCCTTTCGGCCGTCCGGATCATCACCGCGGTCGGCGGCGTCGTGGTCTCAAATCCGATGGCAAAGAAGACCACCTCCCGGCTTGGCACCTGTTCGGCGAGCCGGATAGCGTCGAGCGTCGAATAGACCATCCGAATGTCTGCGCCGAGCGCTTTGGCTCGCATCAGGGACTGCCCCCGCGACCCGGGCACGCGCATCAGGTCGCCATAGACGCACAGAGTGACCTCTGGCCGCTCGACGAGCCGGATTGCCATGTCAATCCGGCTGGCGGGCAGAACGCAGACGGGACAGCCGGGCCCGTGGATCATTCGAATGTTCGCGGGCAGCAAATCCTCGAGGCCGTAGCGGGAGATCGCATGAGTGTGTCCGCCGCAGAATTCCATGAACCTGTAAGCCCGTCGCGCGCCGGCTTCGGCGCCAATCGCCCGCGCTAGTCCCTGTGCGATGGTCTTGTCACGAAATTCGTCGGCATACTTCATGGTCGAGGTTCCTGCCCTGCACTGCCCAACTCATGCAGGAGCTCCAACGTGCGCTTGGCTTCGGCCGGGTCGATCTTGGAAAGCGCATAACCGACATGGACGAGAACGCTGTCGCCGACGTCGAGCTCCTCGATGAGAGCGATCGATATTTCCAGGCTGACCCCATCGAGTGACACGATCGCCATATCGTCGGGAAGAATTTTCGATATCATCGCCGGGACCGAAAGACACATATCAGGCTACTCCTTCCAGGGCTGCAGACCGTTCAATGATCTGCAGAGCGGCAATCCAGGCCTGGCCGAGGCTCAAACCTCCGTCGTTGGGCGGCAGCTGTCGTGGCACCAAAGGGGTGAGGCCTGCGCTGCGGCAACCGCGCTCAATTTCATCCGCCAGCACCGCGTTCAGAAAGCAGCCGCCGCTGAGAACGATGGTCTTGACGCCTGTTTTCCGTGCAGAGCGCCTGACCCAGTCAATGCAAGCGGCGGCAAAGGTGCCATGAAACAGCCCGGCTCCATCCGCTGCTTCGATCTTGTCTGCAATCAACCGCGCAAATAGCGGACGAAGCGATAGCACGCCGCGGTCGATAGTCCAGCCGGCATGGAAAATCGCAGTTCGCCGCACCAACGCCTCGAGCTTCATCGCGGCTTCGCCCTCATAACTCTGCACACATGCGACCCCCAGCAGCGCCGCCGCGGCATCGAACAACCGGCCCGCGCTGGTCGTGGTGGCCCCACCCGGCTGATCGAGCAATGCCGACATGCGCTCAGCCTGCCGCTGCGCAGCAAAGCGATACCCGATTTCGTTACTCCGACCGAGCGTCTGCAATATTGCACTTGCCATACGCCACGGCTCGCGCGCGGCCCGCTCTCCGCCAGGCATTTGCAGGGGCGCGAGATGCCCGATGCGTCGACACCTTGTTCCTTGGCACAACAACAGCTCGCCACCCCAGTTTCCGCCGTCGGAGCCGAAGCCATGACCGTCGAGCACCAGGGCAAGCGCGGGTCCGGCATGGCCATGCTCAGCGATGACGGCGGCAGCGTGGGCGTGGTGATGCTGAACGGCGACAAGGGCCCGGCCGCTTGCTTCCGCAAAGCGGGTCGACGCCATATTGGGATGCAGATCATGGGCGATGGCGACCGGCTCCACATCAAGGGTCGATATGAGGTGCCGGATCGTCTCCTCGAACACACGGATGCCTTCTGCCGTATCGAGATCGCCTATGTGCTGGGAGACGAAGGCTTCGTTGCCCCGCGTGACGGTGACGGTCGATTTCAGCGCACCGCCGACGGCGAGCACGACCGGCACAGACCTCGCAAGCCGGATCGGTTCGGGGACATAGCCACGTGCGCGGCGTACGAATTGGGTGCGGCCGGCCACCACCGACAGCACGGAGTCATCGGCACGTGTCAGGATATCGCGATCATGGGTCACGACAAGGTCCGCAATCCCTTCGAGCCGCCGCAGCGCCTGCGCGTTGTCGATCACGAGCGGTTCGCCGCAAGAATTGGCGCTGGTCGCGACGATGACCGGGTCCGGCCCCGCAAGGCACGCCGCTGTCGCGCGAAGCGCATGAAAGATGAGGTGATGCAGTGGCACGACCGGCAGCATGACACCAACGCGCGACAAGCCAGGAGCTATGGCGGGCGCCAGATTGTTGCGCGAAGGCAGAAGGACAACGGGACGTGCTACGGATTCGAGCAGCGCAAGCTCTGCCCCATTCGCTTCCGCGATTTCGTTGACCAGTTCTGTGGAACCGATCATGACCGCGAACGGCTTCTGAAGGCGCTGCTTTCTGCTGCGCAAACGCTGCACGGCATCCTGGTTGCGTGCATCGCAGAGCAGTTGATATCCGCCGAGCCCTTTTATGGCCACGATTTGGCCGCCGGCGATCGCCCCGACAATGGTGTGGATCGCATGGCTGAGCCGAGGACCGCATGTCGGACACGCGATCGCCTCCGCATGAAACCTGCGGCTCGATGGATCGGCATATTCGGTCGCGCAGGCAGCGCACGGTCTGAAAGCTTTCATGACCGTGTTGTGGCGATCGTACGGAAGCTGTTCGGCGATCGTGTAGCGCGGACCGCAATGGGAACAGCTGACGAAGGGATAAAGGTAATGGCGATCTTCCGGATCGAACAGCTCACTGAGGCATTGCTGGCAGGTCGCGGCATCGGCGACGATCCGCGCTGATGACTTGCCACCTTCGCTCGTGCCGATCGAAAAGCCTTCTGCCGCGAGCGCCCCGGTCTGCTGAACGCGGATGTGGTCGATGCGTGCCAGTGGAGGCGGTTCGAGCGGCAAAGCGGCGACAAACTCGGGCGCGCGGCGACCCTCGACTTCGATGGTGACGCCTTCGGAGTTATTGACGACAAACCCCGCTAATCCGTACCGCGTGGCGAGGCCATAAACGTAGGGGCGAAAGCCGACCCCTTGCACGGCCCCGCTCACGCGCACGCGCAGCCGTGTTCGGTCACAGGTGGCGACGCTCATCGCCTCGTGTGCTCCAAGGCGCGCCTCTGATGCGCTGCCTGCTTATCGATCCAGGCATAGAGCCTGCCAAAACCCTCGCCGGTCCGCGCCGAAACCGTGAGTACTTCGATTTTCGGATTGACGCGTCTTGCATATTCGATGGTCTTGCCCAAATCGAATTCAAGCAGCGGCGCCAGATCAACCTTGTTGATCAGCATGAGTGAAGAAGCGACAAACATATCCGGATATTTGAGCGGCTTGTCTTCACCCTCGGCGGTCGACAACACGACGATCTTGCAGGCCTCGCCAAGATCGAAGGCCGCGGGACAGACCAGGTTACCGACGTTCTCGATGAAGAGGATACCGCATACGAGCGGCGGCAGGCGGCGATAAGCCTCGCCAATCATAGCAGCATCAAGATGACAACCCTTTCCGGTATTGATTTGAATGGCTGGCACGCCGGTCGCGCGAATGCGTTCGGCATCGTTCGAGGTCTGCTGGTCGCCTTCGATGACCCCGATCGGACGGCTGCGCTTGAGCTCGGACACGGCGCGGACCAGTAGCGAGGTCTTGCCTGCACCGGGACTGGACACGAGATTGAACACGAGGAGCTCGTCGGCCGCGAAGAGCGCGCGGTTATCCGCCGCGATCCCGTCGTTCTTGCCAAGGATGTCGCGCCCGATCTGAATCACCCGCTCGCGGCTCATGCCCGCGACCTTCAAGCCAGCCGGGCCGGCGCTGCCGCCGGGAAGCGCCTGCCCAACGTCCGCCTTCCGACGGCCAGGATGATGATCGTGATCATGGCTACGGCGTGCATGGTTTGAATCCTGTAGGTCCTGGCCGTCATGCAGATGCGCGTCATGGCGACCGCGATCGTCCTGCACACGAGGATCGCAGCGAGCGCGGCCTTGCGCATCATGCGGTTTGGAGGGCTCGGTCGAAGGAGTTCCTTCGCTGCAGCCGCATACGCCACACATCAGTCGATCTCCAGCTCTTTCACTCGCATCTCTTCGCCTGCGGTGACCTGCAACTGATAGCTGCCGCAACAAGGGCAACCTTCATCGCGCCGCGCAATCTCGACGCTCTTCGAACAGCTCATGCACCAGGCCTCGCCGGGACGTTCTATGATTCTAAGAGCCGTGCCCTCGGCAATGGTCCGCATTGCGACGACGGCAAAACAGAACCTGATCGCTTGCGGTGCGACATGGCTCAAGGCCCCGATCTCCAGACAGATGCTCCGCACCACCGAAACCGATCGGCGATGCGCTTCTTCCTCGACGATTTCGATGATGCTCTGACAAAGCGCCATTTCATGCATCGTCAACTTTGCGAAACTTGAGCGTGAATCCGACGCAGGGATCGAGCGATTCGATCACCGCGCGAACCGCTTTCCGATGCCGTCTCGCCGTCAGCTCCGCGCCCAGCAGATTCCGAACAAGCGGTCCGCGCCTATGGAAATTCCATTCCGTCGGAGCAAGAAATTCGAAGCGGTATATCTGGCCCCGAGGATCAAGCTCAACCGCGTGATAAAGCCTCCCCCTGGCGCATTCGACCGCGGCCGCTGCGCGTCTAGGACCTAACCTGTAGCTTTCGATGATCCCAGGCTCCGCTGCGTCGATATGAGCACCGGACTTGAGCCATTCGCATAGCCGAACGATTTCTGCAATTCTGGCCTTCAGCCGCTCGACCGCACCCGAGCGACCCAACCAGAGCCGGTCACGCGTCATTTGGCGCGCCCATGGACCCGTCTCGGGCGCACGCCCCCCAAGGTCGGGACAATGGCAAAATGTCGGGTCGTCGCCGAGCAGCCGTTCAATGATGTTGCGGTCGTCGGCGACGGACAGGAACGCGTGCGCGATCCGCATGGATTTCAAGTCGACCTCGTCAAGGGCGGCAATGCAAAGCGCGGACGGGCTACCGGGCCTCGGCAGACCATCTTCATTCGGCATGCCAAGCGCAGCGAGCGCAGCAACAATCTGCGCGATCGCTTCGCGTCGAGCAGAGCCGCGAGCTGGCTGAGCGCTACCGACAAGCACGGACAATCCCCGGATAAGGGACCGGATCGCCGCCGCACTGACGTTCGGCATAGGCTGCCCGACAAAGAGGGCCCGCAGCAATTCTGAGATGCGCTCGGCAACGACCAGGATCATACGACGCTGCTTTGTCGCGAGGATGATCTCTTGGTCACGCGCCGCCTCGATCGCGGACAGCAATGCGGTTTGCTGCGCAGCCGCGCATAAGGTGAAGAGCTGCGGCAGCGCCCTGAGCAACGATGATGGCGGTTTGGCGGCGAACCACCGCGTCAGCGGCGGCCTGGCTCGCGGCAGGATCTCGACCGCGGCTATGACGTCGGCAGCAAGCGAAATGGTGATATCGATTTTGTTGCGAGCGATAAGGCTCATACGCGCCGCTCCGGCATCATCTCGCGCAAGAAACGCAGGCCATCGATCAAACAGAGACGTGATGCATGGAAATGATGCTGCACTTGGCGATCGTTCGACCACATCATGGCACGGACCGCTGCTTCGGCAATTCCGCCGCCCATGGCTTTGCGTGCGGGAATCGCGGAGTGTAGGAAGCAACAGGTACCCGAGCTCAATGACCCGATTTCGCTGAAAAGAATTTCAATGTCGCCGAATCGAACTGAGCGGGGGTGCGAACTCTGCCCAGCGCGCCACGGGCGAGCGCCGTTACCCAGGCAGACGGCCACCTTCATGGCCCAAGGCGCGCCCGTTGCGCAATCGTGCCTGCCTTCTGCGCGTGCGAAACCCGATCGTTTCGACTTTCGACGCGGATCGTTCACGACCGATCGCGTGCGTATGGCTCGATCGGCGGTATCACGATAGGTTGCTACCGGCATCTCGTCAGACGCCGACACATCGAGGTGCTTGCACCTGCGAAAGTCCTGTTCTGGCTCAAGCATCACCTTCAGCCGACACGAAGCTGGCCTTGGACCTACGAAAGCCGAAGAAGCTTTTAATTTTTCGCGCGCAACGCGCTCGCGCAGCGGTCTGCGTCGACATCGTTCTCCGGTCGCCGCGCGCGATCCCGCTAACGCCACGTTGCGCGCGCGCCGGCTGCGAGAACCGACCAGGCGCCAAACAGTCTCCAGGCTCTTCATGCGCCGTAAGCTTTCATGATTTCCTGCAGACGTTCGGCAGAATCCTCAAAATCCTCGTCGGCAGCCAACGCGACAATCGGCGCGCCGCCGACCTCCAGCGTGTCGAGGATGATGGTGTCCTTAGAGTTGAAGAACTGGACCGCCCAGACATTGCGGATCCCGGTCGCCTGCACTCGGCATGTGCCGTAGCCGCGGAAGATAAGTTGGACCGGACCGTTGCCCAGGCTTTGCTGCAGAAACGCCAGATCGACGGCGTTCATCGGCAGCAGTGTCAGATTGATGACATGCGCGCGCATGCCATGCCGCCAGACGCGGGCCCGCTCGCGTATTTCGGCGAGAACCGGCAACACGTTCATTGCGCCGTCCGGCGCCGCACCGATCACCAGATTGGTCGACGTCAGGTCTGTTGCGGCGCGTCGCACGATCTGCGGGATCGCCCCGATCTCAAGGTATTCGTGCGCCGGTTCCGTCCCGATGCGCACGCGCCAGATTCCCGCAAGCACTGACTCCTGGATTTCGGCCAGAGAGCCATCTGGTAGCGCGACGAAGCCGGCGACCTCGCCTTCCCCGAGCACTTCGGCAATCAGCTTACGCTCGGGATCACTGAGATCCGCGAGCCCATACAGTTGCGTGCGTGCGTCGCTCTTCTGGCCGCGAGCGGCAGCAGCGGCGGTCGATAACAGAGCGATGGCATTCGGACAGTTTCTTGCAAGCTCGCCGCCATCGCGCCAAGCGCGCTCTACGAGCCCCCCCACAACCGTGGACCTGCCATGGATGACGTCAAGACTCTCCGCATCCCCAGGAAACCCGCTCATCGCCGGCGCATCGCTTACGTCTCCGTTTCGGGCGGCGGTTTTCATGATGCGACGTTCCGGTGAATGTGCGGACTGGCAATGCCATTGGCGATCCAGGCGCTACCGGCTTGTGGTCGTACGATCGATGCCGACACGGGGGCGATCTTGACCAAACGGACCCGACTCTTACCGACCAGGCATAGTGGACCGCGCTGAGAGAATTCGATCGGCTTCGGCAGGCCACGCTGGCCGAGCCGCCCGCCCGGTGCGCCACCGGCGCCAGGCGCGGTTACGACCCATTGCATCGGCAGCCCGAGCGCCTTGATCCGTTCAGAAAGCGCGGTTGCGACGTGGATGGCCCAGCTTGAATATAAGGGGCCCGCTGCCGGCGGCAGCTCCACGCCTCCCTTCCCGGGATCCTGCCCGGCGACCTGATCATGGGCGCCCATTCTCTCCACCTCGGACAGACCGGGCCGCGCCAGATCGTGCTGAGCCGGCTGGCACTTCATCAGACGCCTTTCTGACAATCTTCTGGTTCTTCTCGGCGAGGTATTAGCAAGGCACATGCCAATCATCGTCTCGCTGCGACCGCATTCGCGACCGGATCAGCCGCCGTCAGCGCTGACATTTGTTCTGTAAAGGTTGCGTACAACTGCAAATCGGTTCGTAAGCAAGGGCCGGCAACGCGATGTCCGCGCGCGGCGTTTAGCGTAGATGGTCGGGCAATTGCGGCTCGTGACCAATCAAGTCCGCAAAGAAGCGATCGCAGTTCTCGCCGTCGAGGATGGCCTCGAGCCCGCCGAGTGCTTCCGAGATCCGGCTTGCTTCATCCTCCTCCAAGAGCCGAACGGCTGTGTCGATATGGACGAGCACCTTGGCGCCGATCGTCGCGCCGGAGATCAGCATGACCGAGACACGCCGCCTTTCATCGCCATACTCGCATAGTGCCGTGATGCCGTCGGTCTCGACAATCGTCATTGGTAAGCCAAGGCACATGAATAACCGCGGCCGCTAGATCGGCCGCCCCCTTTCATAATTGACCTGGTCGATATTGTTTCCCAACAGCCATTCTGATGCAGACAGCGGCGAGCCCCGCGGTTTTGCCGGTGAGCCCCACTGGGCCAGCAGTTTGCAAGCCAGTTCGATCGCGGGCGTGATCTGAAAGCGCACCGGTGCACTCAGCGAACCGCCCCAATGCTCCAGGTCAAGCGGCTGACAGCCGATCAGAGCGATCTCTCGCGGGCAGCGACCAAGCAGGTCGGCTGCATTCAAGACCTCCTGAAAGCCGGTCTGATGCAGGCTCAGCTTCTTGGCAGCGGTAAATTTCGGCACCTCGTCATCTCGCACGAGCTTCAATTGTCCAGGCGAAAGTCTATAATCGACGGCATCGAACACGATCAGGCAATCGGCCTGCTCTAGAAAACCGACGAGATAGAGCCCCTGCGTGCCACCATCGAGGATGGAGACGTTGTCATCGATGGTGTAGCGACGATAAAACTCCTCTACCACCCGCACGCCGAATCCCTCATCGGCCCAAAGGATATTGCCGATGCCGAGCACCAGGATCCTTTTCTTGTTCTCCGGGCTCAGCATCCGCCTCCCAGTCAATCGCGAAACTGACGGTGACCCGAAATCATCGAGGAGATGCTCCGGCCCGACATGATGTCTTCCCGGATCACCGCGTAAATGTGGACCAGCGCAAAGGTCACGATCACCCACAGGCCGAGATGATGCCAGGTACGGAGGTCTTGACCGTTCGGCCAGATTGCGAATACCCAGCCGAACAGCTTGTACTGCCAGCTGTCACGACCGGCGCCCTGCCCGTAAAGTGCAAAGCCTGTGACGATCATGAACGTGGTGGTCTGCGTGAACATGAAGAACATCGCGAGCTGAGCCAACCGATTGTGCCCGACGTGCCTTTCAGGCTCAGTTGCGAGGAAGGCGTACCAGCGCATTTCGCCGTACACTTCGCGCCAAAAGCATCTGCGCCAGAGAGGCACGCAAAAAATCTGCATGGCATGCGGGTTTCCCATCAAGGCCCAGTAGATGCGCAGCAGAAATCCGACGCCGAGCAAATATCCCGCCAAGAAATGCGCAAAGCGGATGTAGCCGAACAGGAAATTGCCGCTGGCCTTCCCCGGCATTGCCGGTGTCCCAGTTCCAATGAGATAACCGGTTACGCCGAGCACCAGAATGGCCGCCGCATTGACCCAATGCCACACTCGCACGGGCGCTTCATAAACGTAGTCGGCGCCGTGAACAGTCGGCGCTGCATCGACGATGGCAACGGTTTTCGGAGCCTTGTCCAGTATGGACCTAACGTACATTGACCGAAGCCATTTCTTGGCCGGAAGGATTGATCACGTGGGTCGAGCACGCCAGGCACGGATCAAAGGAATGGATCGTGCGCAATATCTCCAAGGGCCGCTGCGGATCGGCGACCGGAGTACCGATCAGGGAGGCTTCAAAAGCGCCAATATTGCCCCGGGGGTCGCGAGGAGAGCCGTTCCACGTCGTCGGCACGACACATTGGTAATTGTCGATCTTGGTGTTCTTGATCTTGATCCAGTGCCCGAGCGCACCGCGCGGCGCTTCAGTGAAACCGTAACCCTTGGCCTCATCAGGCCAGCTTTCCGGCTTCCACTTGCTGACGTCGGCAGTTGCGCTATTGCCTGCCTTGATGTGGACGATCAGCTTATCCTGGAAATAGCGCATCTGATGCGCCGCCCACTGGCATTCGAGTGCCCGCGTCGCGGTACGGCCAAGCGTCGAAAACAGCGCGGTCAAGGGAAGATTGAGCCCCTTGAGCAGTCTCGCGGCCGGCTCCTTGAATTCGGCTTTGCCTTGCGCATAACCGATGATGTATCGCGCCAATGGCCCGACCTCGACGGCGTGGCCGCGCCAGCGCGGCGCCTTGATCCAGGAATACCTGCCGCCTTCGTCGAGTTCCTTGATATCTGTTCTGCTGCCTTTGACCTTTGCCCCTAGCTCAAAATTCGGTTCGGTGATGCCATCCCAGGGATGCAGGCCGCTGAACTCGCTAGGGTATTTATACCATGAATGCGCGACGAATTCCTGGATCTGCTCGGGATCGCCATGGTCGATCGGCAAAATCTCCTCAAGATTGCCGCCAAGAATGACGCCGCGCGGCAGCTTGAGACTTTTCGCGGAACAGTCGTTAGCGTTTTCAGGGATGTCACCATAGGACATCACGCTTTTGCTAGAAAGCCCACCGCCATGCAGCCAGTCCTTATAGAAGGAGCCGATCGCTGCGATGTCGGGCAGATAGACCTGCTCGACAAATTCGATCGAACGGTCGATGACCGAGGACACCAGGTTAAGCCGCTCCATATTGATCGCACCGACCGCACCAGTCCCGTCGATGTTGATCGCGCAGGCTACGCCGCCGACCAGCCAATTCGGATGTGGGTTCTTGCCTCCATAGATGGCTTGGATCTTGACTATCTCCTTCTGGAAGTCGAGCGCTTCCAGATAATGCGCCACGGCCATCAGGTTCATTTCCGGCGGCAGCTTGTAAGCTGGATGTCCCCAATAGCCGTTCTTGAACGGACCGAGTTGCCCTGACCCGAAGAATTTGGTGAGCCTGATCTGCAAATCCTTGAAATAGCCAGGAGACGACAGCGGCCAGCGCGAGATGGACTGCGCCAGTGCCGAGGTGGACCTGGGATCAGCCTTGAGCGCGGAGACCACGTCGACCCAATCCAGCGCGTGCAGGTGATAGAAATGCACGAGATGATCATGCACAAGCAGGCACAGCTGCATGATGTTGCGGATCGAGTTGGCATTTTCCGGGATAGCGATCCCAAGCGCATTTTCAACGGCGCGGACGGAGGCGAGCGCATGGGTGCCGGTGCAGACACCGCAAATCCGCTCGGTGAACGCCCAAGCGTCGCGCGGATCGCGCCCGCGCAGGATGACTTCGATGCCACGCCACATCGTCCCGCTCGAGATCGCGTTGCGGATCACGTTGTCCGAATCGAGGTTGGCTTCGACGCGCAGGTGGCCCTCGATCCGGGTCAGCGGGTCGATCACAATTCGCTTGCCGGAACGATCGAGATTGAACCCGTTCGGTGTCTGGACGGCCACCGTCGTACTCCCTTCAAGTCGGCTTATTTTTATGAACTGCGCGATCCGGCTTGCGGGTGAATCGCTTCACGGCCGTGACTGCCGCGTGTGCGGCAACGGTCAAGCCAACCACGCCTGCAGCGGCCATGCCGATCTGATCGGCGTTCTTCTCGATGCCGAACTGCTGGATGGCCGTGAGCCGGTCGTAGAATGAACCTTTGTCCCAAAAGCCGTCTTCGGAGCAACTGAGGCAGCCGTGGCCGGATTGAACAGGGAATGAAACACCGCCGTTCCAGCGAAGCGCCGAACAGGCATTGTAGGTGGTCGGCCCCTTGCAGCCCATTTTGTACAGGCAGTAACCCTTGCGGGCGTATTCATCGTCCCACTCCTCGACAAATTGGCCGGCGTCGAAATGCGAACGCCGATAGCACTTGTCGTGGATGCGCTCGGAATAAAACATCCTTGGGCGCCCTTGGCGATCGAGTTCAGGAAGCCTTCCGAACGTGGTGATGAAGGTTACGAGGCCGGTCATGACCTCTGCGATGGGGGGACACCCGGGAACCTTGACGATCGGCTTGTTGGAGATCACCTTGTCGATCGGCACAGCACCGGTCGGATTGGGCCTGGCCGCCTGCACGCAGCCCCAGGATGCGCAGGTCCCCCAAGCAATGACCGCCATGGATGCTTCCGCCATCCACCTGAGCCTCTCAACGAACGGCTTGCCGCCGTCAATGCAGAACATGCCTCCCTCGTTCAGCGGCGGGTTGCCTTCGACGGCAAGCACATACTTGCCTTTGTACCTGGCACGGCTTTCCTGCAGGACGGCTTCGGCCTGGTGACCAGCCGCGGCCATGATCACATCGTCGTAGTCGAGTGAAATCATCGACAACAGCACATCTTTGATCAACGGATGCGCCGAGCGGATAAAGCTTTCGGAGCAGCAGGTACACTCGAGCCCGTGCAGCCAAATGACGGGTATACGCGGTTTGCTCTCCAGGGCATTGGCGATACTACTTGCTGCGAGCGGACCGAGTCCGAAGCTTGCGGCCGTTAAACTGCAGAATTTGTGGAAACTGCGACGCGTGATACCCTGACGTCTGATCACGCTGTAGAAAGTTTCCTCTATCCCGCCCATGAACCCTTCCAAGTGATGCGTCAGCCGTAACGATGCCGACGCTCAGCAGCAAGAAACAGGCCACTGCACAGCAAACATCTGACGGATACCAAGCAGTCGCTGGGGGACCTTCAGCGCGATTGGCGAGCTAGGCGCAGGCTGCGCAATTGACCACTTCTCGTGCTTAAGGTGTCCGATTTGGACCGTCGACGTGAGAACTCCAACAATCATCCAATGGCTCGCTCCTGGCGGCGAATGCACCATACTCGCTCTTTAAGTACGGCCGGCAGGATAATTGTCGCAGTTCGCGGGCACCGTGCTGAGATTTCGATCAGAATGGCTCGTTCCAAGCACTGGGTCCGATTCGTTCGACGCGGATAGCAAAGGACATTGATGCCGATCCGCCAGCAAGCACCATTTGCCGGTCATCCAAGCTACCGTCGAGCATTTCCGACGCCAAGCAACTATCGTACTATTCCGGCATAGACGATATTCTGGACCTGCTCGCGGTAGTACTTGCGGATCTCTCCGGGCGCGGCCGTCCCGACCACCACAACCAATCGCTCCTTTGGATCACAGAAAAATTGTGTTCCGTAAGCGCCGGTCCAGGCGAACTCACCTGGACTGCCCGGAACAGCCGAGAGACCCTCGCGTATGCGTACAGCCACTCCGAGCCCGAACCCAAAGCCGGCGCGGTGCGGCTCCACATGAGCGACCTTGTTTTTGATCTCTGGACCAAGGTGGTTGGAGATCATGTGATGCACGGTCTTGGGACCGAGAATTCGCCGCCCATCGAGCTCCCCGCCATTTAGCAGCATTTGCCCGAAGCGCACGTAGTCACCAACTGTCGCGAATGCACAGGCTCCCCCGCAGTCAAACTTGATCGGACTGTCAAGAAGCTCGATGCTTTGCGGCTTTCCGGTCAGCGGGTCGTCTTTAAACGGACGCGCGAGCCGCTCGCGTTGCGATCCCGACAAGTGAAAAGTGGCATCCCGCATTCCAATCGGCTTCCACACGTTGCTGGAAAGATACTCGCCCAATGGCTGCTCGCTAACCTGCTCCACGACAGCTCCGAGCACGTCAGTCGAGAAGCCGTATTCGAATTCCGTGCCCGGTTGGTGCGCCAACGGCAGCTTGGTAATGGCTTCGATGAAAGCCTGCTTATCGCCCTTGACCGGCGGAGCTGCGAAATCCGGATAGAGACGCGCCACTTGGTCTGCGCTATGCGGTGGCGCGCCATAGGTGAGCCCTGATGTGTGGCGATAAAGATCGTGGACGTAAATTGGAGAACTCTGCGCTTCGTATTTTAATGAGCCGTCGGGCTGCGGCACTCCCACCTTCATGTCTGCAAATTCGGGATAGTAATCCACAAGTTTGGCCCGCAGAGGCAGGCGACCTTGTTCCGTGAGGGTAAGGCCGGCGACCGCCACCATCGGTTTGGTCATAGATGCGAGCGCGAATATCGCATCGACCCGCATCGAGGTCCCTTTTTCAGGATCGAGCTGCCCATATGCCTTGTAGTGAATCAGCTTGCCGTCTCTGGCGATTGCAACCACTGCGCCCGGCACTCGTTTGGTCGCGATTTCCCGAGCGAAGAACTCGTCCAGTCTGGCAAGGCGCTGGCTGGAAACTCCGACGTCGTCGGCCCTCGCCTCCGGCAAAGGCGCGCAGTGTGCTGAATTGAAGCTGATACCGGCAGCCGCCGCGGCCGCAACGAGTTTGTTCATGGTATCCTCGCCAAGAAAAAGGGCCGATTTGACATGCGATACTGCCGCTCGGTTAGGACCGGACATGCTTGGCCAGCACACCGAAGGTGCTTCGATCCGGCTTGCGGCCCCTCATGCGCCCCTTCTGGCAGACCGTTTGTCAATGAGGGTTAGGGTGAACATGACCGCAAAGGCGAACATCACCATCCCGCCCGCAACCCAACTTGCTTCGCGCCAGCGCGATGCTTGGACGTAGTCAATGACGTAGGCTGACAACACCTTGGTGCGCCCAGGAATGTTGCCGCCGATCATCATGACGACACCGAATGTGCCGATCGTGTGAGCAAAGCCAAGGATGCCAGCCCTGAGGAACTCCAGTCGCGCGAGCGGCAGGCCGACAGTAATGAAGGCGTACAACGGAAAAGCGCGCTGACTTTCCGCAACTCGCCGCGGGCGGTCGCCCATTGCAACAAAGGCGCTATGGATCGGCTGCACCACCAAAGGGAGCGCCGAAAGGACCGACCCCACGACGATTCCCGCAAAGGTAAATGCGAGCGTGTGCTCGCCCCAAAAAGAGGCGAGAAGCCCGCCGGGTCCGTTCGGGCCGAGCAGGACGAGGACGCAGAAACCGAGCGCCGTCGGCGGCAGCACAAGCGGCAGCGCAATTATTGTCGCGACCGCCTCGCTCAAAACCGTCTTTGACCGTGCAAGCCACCACGCGAGCGGCGCGCCAATCACCAGCAGGATCATTGTCGTCACGCAGGCGAGCTCGACCGTGAGCGCAACGGATTGCCAGATCTCGGGCGAAAGGACATCCATGTGCGTCAGCCCACCGGTGAGAGCATGTCGCCATGCCCGCGCAGCGGTCGCTTGCACACCCGGCCCCCCGAGGACTCTCGCGCGCATCGCGTTTTGATCGGGTCCAGGTCCCACGAACTGGGCGCCGTGCCTGGCTTCGGCTGCACCGCTTGCAGGATGGCGACCGCATTCGTTGTGTTTGCTTCACCTGCCGCTCTTCGAGCCACGACGCGCCTGCGGATCGACAACATCGTGAACGACGACGGCTCGCGGGTCTCCGCGCCATTCACGACGCCTGACGCCCAGTTCGCCGCAGTCGTGAGGTGGATTTCTGGAGCCACAGGAGCATTCTCAAGAAACTCAATCGGGCGAATGCTGTCGCTCGAGCGGAACGCCTGAAATGTTGCAGTTTGCGTGCCTTGACTATCGAGCTTAGTGCTTGCGTTACCGCTCAACGCGAGCTCGGACCGCCTCGCCGGCTTTGGCGAGGTGGTACCCCTGCCGTCCGGCACGCGCGATCTCCTGGCGGCCACAACATTTATACGCGTTGTTTCTGCGAGCAACAGCGGCATCGCAAACCTCATCGGAAACTCCTGTGAGGGGGCCGCTCCGACCGATCAGACGGCGGCAGCTCCTCGCGCGCCATCCAGCAATCTCCGTGCCGCTTGCGAAATGTGGCGCGCTTTGTGCTTAAGCGAGAAAAAACCCACATGGACGCCAGCATCACTGTGCAGTGAACCCAACCCGCTGTCAGGTTCCCGGCATCTTTGTTCTCAAACAGACAGCGTCGGCAGAATGAACAGGAGAGCTGGCCGCCGACAGATGTCGGCGCTCTGAAATCAATAGATGCAAATCCTCACGTGATTCCGCACCGAAGTATTAATTGGTTTCTTTGTCTCCCGAGGCGAGCGTGTATAAGCGCCGAAGCCGGCTAAAGTCCTTCTGCGAGAATGGACGCGACCGAAAAACAAAGGTTTCGGAGTCCACGTATTCGGCTTGCGTGTCGCAGAGGACAAAGACAGGAGCTGCCGACCGTCACCCGGCAATCATGCGCGCACTGTTCTATGATAACGGAGCATACCGTGGGACATGCGTTAATCACCGACCCGCCCAAAGCACGTGTCGCAACGGATCTATGGCCCGTCCGGGCGGTGCAGTATATCGACCGTAATGGTGCCGCGGGCTCGAGAGACACAGGCACAGATCTTTTCGTTCGCGTGCTTTTGCTGCTCGCTGAAGAAAACGTCGCGGTGGTCGAGATCACCGTCGATTTCGACGAGATCGATGGCGCAGACGCCGCATTCGCCGCGCCGGCAATCCGAAATCACCTCGCAACCAGCCTCATTGAGCACGTCCAGCAATGAGCGATCTCGCGGAATCTCGATCTCAAGAGACCGATCTGCAAGGCGCACCCGGAAACCCGTCGGTCGGCAGTGAGCCGCTCGAGCCAAAGGTCTCGTAGCGCAGGGCGGATAGTGCGCGACCTGCACAGGCCCAGGCCCGGCGGGCGGCATCGAGCATCCGGATCGGACCGCACAAGAGGGTCAAGGCGTCGGGCGGCAGCGAGGCGAACAGGCCGTCGGAATCGAGCCTGCGCCCTTCGCTGCCTGGATGGACAATGAGCCGCTCGTTCAGCAAGGGGGCGAGAACGTCCAAATAGACGGCTTCCTCACGGGACGACACAGCATAATGCAGAGTGAAGTCGGCAATGCGGCGTGCCAGCGCCTGAGCCGCCCCGATCAGCGGCGTAATACCAATGCCGCCCGCGATCAGGCAGTAATGCCGGCAAGCCCAGTCCATCGGCAGCAGCGACGAGGGCGACGTAATTGTGAGCCGCGCGCCCGGCGCGAGCGACCACATGTATTGCGAGCCGCCGCGGGAGTCCTCCGCGCGCCGCACGGCGACGCGATATCCGGCAGCGTCGGCTTCGCCGACCAAGGAATAGGACCTCGTCTCCGGCCGCCCATCGATAGTGACGGCGATATTGATATGGCTGCCGACCGGATAGGCCACGCCATCAAAGTTTTCCGGTTTGATCAGAAACTCGCGGATCGAAGGAGTCAGATCGCGCGTCGCGACGAGCGCGGCTTGTGTCCAGTTTTCAATAAAAGCGCATGGAGATTTCCGTTAATCGCCCGCCATCCTGATGAGCGCCAGTCCTGGCAGCAGGTCAGAATGTGTCTTATTCCTGAGCACCAAGCGCAGATTGCGCGCCGCCACTCGGGCGTGCTCGCGCATGATTGCCGCGGCCCGCGCACCTTCGCGGTTTTCGATTGCATCGACCACGACGCGGTGTTGATCTTGCGCAATCAACAGTGTGTGGCGCGCGTCCGGTAGTGTCGATTGGGTCATCACAAAGCCGCTGGGCGAAGCGAATGGTAGCGCCGACGCGCGATCAACCTGCCGGATCAAAGGCGGACTGCGCGACAATTCGGTCAACAGCGCATGAAAACGCGCATTGAGCGCGACGTAGGAGGAGGAAGCCTCGGCGAAAATTGGATCCTGCCGCAACAGGCCGTCATCTCGTCAAGACATCCTTTTAGAGGCTCAAGATCGCGCGACGAAACACCGCGCTCGGCAGCAAAATGCGCGGCCAGACCTTCCACGGTGCCGCGCACTTCGATCGGATCCAAGACATCTCGTTCGGAGAATGCCTTCACCATGAAGCCGCCAGAAGGGATCGCTTCCAGAAGTCCTTCCTCCTCCAGCCGAACCAATGCCATTCGCACCGGAGTGCGAGATGTGCCGGTCGACTCCACGGCCTGCAACTCGGAGATCCGTTCGCTCGGCCGCAAGTCGCCCGACAGGATCAGATCGCGCAAGCTGAGCTGGGCGCGTACCGTCTGTGAGACGGAGCGGTCATTGTCGCGCTCGACCATGCCCTACTCCGCGGCCTGCCGACCGTGCTGCGGATTCTCGGCCTCGATCATGCGATCTATCAAGCGGCGGGCCCACATCGCGCCGGCATCGATGTTGAGGTTATAGAAGACCCGGTCGGGATTGTCGTCGATCGCGCGCTGCTGCGCCTCGAGAATGACTTCGTCCTCACGGAAGATGCCGGAAACACCTTGGCGAAGTTCGGTGGTCAGGCGCTGTTCGTTCAGGCGATAATTGCGCACGAGGCCCAGAAATAATGGCAGCTCGTTTCCGTTTCGGGCGTAATGGTATTGAGGACAATACCATTGACGCCAGCCGATCGATCGCCTTCGGGCGCGCCGGTTCCTGCGGGCGCCACTCCGACGTCGATATTGATGGTGCACGGCGCCTCGAAACGGATAATTTGCCAGCGGTCCACCGGACCAGGTTTTTGCAATTGCTTGGCCCAAAACGGCGGCGCGGCAATCCCCTTCATCCAGCGCGTTACGGTAGCGGTCTTCTTACCATGGGTGACGTCAAACGGCGCTTCCGTGATGGCGTCATTGCCAATGCTAGCGCCATGCACAAAAGTTTCGTGCGTCAGGTCCATGAGGTTGTCGACAACCAGACGATAGTCGCATTTCAGGTGAATGGTGTCACCGTCGCCGGCCCAAGCGGAATCATCATTCCAGTGCATGTCCGGCACCAGGCCCGGGTCGGCTAGCGCCGGATCACCCATCCACAGCCAGACGAAACGATCGCGCTCGACCACAGGATAGGCACGTACACACGCAGAGGGGTTGATCGTCTCTTGCGAAGGCATGAAGGTGCAGCGGCCCTGCGCGTTGTATTTCAGCCCATGATAGCCGCAGACGACGCTATCGCCCTCAAGGCGCCCTTTTGAGAGCGGCACCAACCGATGCCAACAGGCGTCCTCCAGTGCTGCCACCTCGCCGGTAGCGCGCCGATACATCACGACGTGCTTGCCGCAGATCGTGCGCGGCAACAGTGCCTGCCTCACCTCTGTATCCCAAGCGGCCGCGTACCAGACATTGGTCGGAAAGCAATGGCTCATGCGCCGATTCCTCACTTAGGGACACCACCAGTATACACTCACTCGAAACAGGCCGAAAAAGTGACGGTTACGCGAGCTTACAGTGGCGTTCTTGTATACAGAAACGGAGACTGTCGTTTCTGCGCGGCCATAGCGAAGCATGTGGTGCGCGCATCAAAACAGCTGCCGCCTGAATTCAGGCTTGCTATCGCGCACATCCGACGGGATCTCGCCCTTGCACTGACGCGGCCTCGTACGGCTATCGACGTGGTTCCTGGCCTGCATAGGGGCGCAACATCGGGCGTTTCTTAGCCGGCAACACCGTCCCTTTGCCGGGGTCCGACGTCGACGACTTGGTGCCGAGATCGGCCCATGCTCTCAAGTCATCCAGTGCGTAGATGACGCGACCGCCGATCTTTCGATACGCTGGCCCCGTGCCATATGTGCGGTGCTTCTCGAGCGTGCGGCCGGACAGGCTAAGATAACGCGCAGCCTCCGGCGTACGCAGGAACCGCGTCGACAGACCTGACATCTGATCGGGCATTTGAGAACTCCAGGTGAGAGGCTGGCCGCGAGCGGCGGCACTTTGTCGTGCCAACATCATGGAGAAGCGCGCTCTCTGGAGGGATACCGAATATCGAGGAGGCGACTTTCGGCACCCTCCAAGTTGAAGGGCGCTATTAGTCCCCTGCGCCCTGCCGGCAAGCCTTCTTGTATTTAGCGCCCGCTCCAGCCTACGACATTGGTCAATCACGGCTCGCGGCTGCGAAGACGTCCATTAGGTGATCTGGCGCCTTCGCAAGGCGACGCAGAAACGCTCCGCGCATAAATTCTGCCGAACCATCCGGTTTCACCAGATCACCACTTCTGTACTTGAGTGCGCTCACCGTCGTCCGATTGTCGCAACTCATTCGAACTCGCCAGTACGTTCGCAGCCGGAACAAGTCACATTGGTCTCGTCATACCTGGCAATGCGTTTAGAAAAAGAACGCTCAAAACGCCAAAGCGGAATGATCGAAGCTCCATCGTGACGCCAAGGCAACCAAACGGCTCAGCGACCGCCCGATGCAGATACGCCTGACGTCGAGCAACCCGCTAGATGTCGCACGCTTCCATCGCATGGATGCCTCCGATCCAAACAATCAACGTTATCAATGAAGCGTACTGTCGCATCAACGTCAGCGGGCGAAGCGTACCGATAACTCCAGGAATTCCATGCCGAGACATAACTCGGGCAATTTGCCAGCAAGACGCGGCGATGCTGAGCAACCTTCGCGATCGACCACACAAATGCCATTCGAAGATTCAAACAGACCTCGTCAGAAGAAAAGCGGCTTATCTGATAGCGACTCGATCGTCTGGTTGGGCCTCTGGTGCAGATCTTGCTTGACGAAGCACGATAACGTAACTGAACGCCTGCCTTTGGAATGACGCGCCGGCTCTCGGAACCGTCTTCTATCGGACATGGCTAAAATGACAGCCTCGTATGATGCCGCCGCCTCTCAACGACGCAGCGGCTGGCATGCGGGTGTATTCGGGAAGGAAGCGTCATGACCACCATGGCAACTGCGGTGTCCGCGCGCGCACCGCAGACTTGGTATAAAATTCTCTACGTTCAAGTGTTGATCGCGATCGTGCTTGGCGCCATCGTCGGCTGGCTGTGGCCGTCGGTCGCGACCAACGACTGGGTAAAGGCACTCGGTGACGGCTTCATCAAGCTGATCAAGATGGTGATCGCGCCGATCATCTTCTGCACCGTCGCATCCGGCATCGCGCATATCCAGGATGCAAAGAAAGTCGGGCGCGTCGGCATCAAAGCGCTGGTCTATTTCGAGATCGCATCGAGCTTTGCCTTGGTGTTGGGCCTTGTCATGGGCAACCTGGTCCAAATCGGCCATGGTCTTGCGGTCAAACCGGACGCCGCGGCGGTCGCCAATTACGTCAAGCAGGCGGAAGCCTCGAAGACCGTCGACTTTTTTCTCAATATCATTCCCGATACCGTGGTCGGCGCCCTCGCTCGCGGCGATGTTCTGCAAGTGCTCCTGTTCGCGATCCTGTTTGGCTTTTCGCTAATGGCGCTTGGGGAGCGTGGAGAACGGCTGCGCGGCATGATTGACGACGTCGCGCACGCGGTGTTCGGCGTGATTGCCATCATCATGAAAGCGGCCCCGATCGGTGCGTTCGGCGCGATGGCTTTCACGGTCGGCAAGTTCGGGCCGGCGGCGCTCGGTAATCTGATCGGGCTAGTCGTACTATTCTATGCGACTGCGGCGATATTCGTGATCGTCGTGCTCGGCCTGATCGCGCGGATCGTCGGCTTTTCGATCTTCAAATTCATTATCTATATCAAAGACGAGCTTCTGATCGTGCTCGGCACCTCGTCCTCGGAAAGCGCGCTACCGCAATTGATGGAGAAGCTCGAGCGGCTGGGCTGCTCAAAGCCCGTAGTTGGCCTCGTGGTTCCAACCGGCTACTCCTTCAACCTCGACGGCACCAACATTTATATGACGCTTGCGACGTTGTTTATTGCCCAGGCACTCGGGGTCGATCTCACCTTTGGCCAGCAGCTCACGATCTTGCTCGTGGCAATGCTGACCTCGAAGGGGGCAAGCGGCGTCACCGGCGCAGGTTTCATCACCCTGGCCGCGACATTGTCGGTGGTCAACCCCGCGCTGGTGCCGGGCATGGCGATCGTATTCTCGATCGACAAGTTTATGAGCGAGGTACGCGCCCTTACCAACATCACCGGCAATGGTATCGCTGCCGTGTTCGTGTCCTGGTGGGAAGGCGAGCTGGACGACGCTACGCTGCACGCTCGGCTCAAGCAGCCCGCCGCTTCGACCAGTATCGATACACGAGCATCAAGGAGGTAGGCTCCGGATCTTATTCGTGATTTCAAGGCATGTTCAATTGAGTGCAGTTAGCTCCCTGGTTCGTTCGCAGTTCAAGGCGGCACAGCTGACTTGAACCGCGGATTGCGCTTTTTTCGCGGATCTGCGGTTCACACCACTTCCTCCATGTCGCGCGCCAACCACGTTTGAGAATTCCACGCAAACGAAGTCGCTTTTTTGACGGATATTTTTGGCGCGCCGTGACGCGAAAGCTGCCATTATTGAAATGCTGGCGCAAGATTTGCGCGGGGCAACACAATACGATTCCGACAGAACCTGCCCGGCCTGACAGCCCAAGGTACCGGGTTTGCTCACAAAATAGCTTGGTACGTGGCCGCTGAGCTGGGTTCTTCCGCCCACGGGTGGCGGCGCTCATTCAGCCATCCGCTTGCTCCGGTGCGCGTTACGGCATCGCGTCGGGCTTGTTACCTCAACCAGGCTAAGATGGTGTTATCGAACTAACGTCATGGCGTGCCAGGCCTCATCGCGGTTCTTTGGGACATTGGCGACGACGTGCCTCGTTGTTCAGCGTTAGCATCTTTGTGGAATTGA
Source organism: Bradyrhizobium sp. USDA 4461 (assembly GCF_054055655.1). Classification (NCBI taxonomy): domain Bacteria; kingdom Pseudomonadati; phylum Pseudomonadota; class Alphaproteobacteria; order Hyphomicrobiales; family Nitrobacteraceae; genus Bradyrhizobium; species Bradyrhizobium sp. USDA 4461. Next base: position 3,771,821 of record NZ_JBSRXM010000001.1, on the reverse strand, counting down.
GAAGTCGTTGTGCGCGTCATTGGAACGGACCTTGGCGCCACGCAGCTGTATTCGTCCACAACTCCGGTGCCCGCCTAGCGATTATCGGCAGCGAAGGAAACGGACATCTCCGGCCCGGTTGTACGCGGGTCAGCGCGCCACATTGCAAGGTTTAGAACAAATATACCTACGTTTGTAATGCGCCTTTCTTTGGTACGTGCTGAGTTCAGCTGGAAGCAATCAATTGACCCGGAATATGGCGAGCCTCGCCTGGGCCGAAAGATTTGCCCCATTTTTGCCTAAAATGTTATAACTCTCCCGCTGGAGAAAGGCCAGACGGCCAAAGAATGTATAACCAAGTCAATAACTTCAAGCGATCAGCCACGCAGTTCACATTCGGCAGCATAACGCTGGCGGTGGTGACGTTGGCCTCCTTGTACCTTCAAACACATTTCGCTGCGACGGCGTTCGGCTATCTGCTGGTAATATTGCTGTTTTCGTTGATCGGCAGCTTTATTGCGTCGTCTGCCCTTTCCATCTTGGCTATCGCTGCTTTGGCGTACTACTTCGCGCCGCCAGCATTCAGTCTTGGGATCGAGGACCCCCAAGTTCTTCTGGTGGTTGTCGCCTTCTTTACTGTCTCGATTGTCGGAACGCACCTAATTGGAAAGGTCCGCCAGGACAGGGAGGCCGCGCGAGAGGCTGCGGCCGAGCTCCGGCGCAGCACCGCCGATTTGAAAGATCGTGAAAGGCTGTGGCGCGCAATCTTTGAGCACAATCCGTCCATGTACGTCATGGTCGACGAAGCCGGTACCGTCCTCAACGTCAATACGCTCGGCGCGACACAGCTGGGCTATGCAGGCTCCGAACTGATCGGTCAATCCATCCTGGGAGTCTTTCTGGACGAGGATCGCGCGTTCGCCCGCAAATGCATTCGGACCTGCCTTGAAGATATCGGTCGATCGCAAACTTGGGAGGCCCAGAAAGTTCGGAAAGACGGCTCGGTGTTGTGGGTACGCGAAAATGCCAAAGCAATGCTCTGGGCCGATGACCGACCCGTTGTCCTCATAGCCTGTGAAGATATCACGGAGCGAAAGCGGACCGAGCTTGTCCTACAGCGAAGCGAAGCACATTTGGCCCAGGCGCAGGAGTTGAGCAATACAGGCAGCTTCGGCTGGAACGTCGCCACCGGCGAAGTCTTTTGGTCAAAGGAGATGTTTCGAATTCTCCAGTTGGACCCGCAGACGGTTCCGGCGCCGGAACTGGTCGTCGCGCGCACGCATCCGGACGATAGAGCGTCGGTCCAGGAGACCATCGATCAAGCGATGCGAGATGCAGAAAGCTTCGAGCATGAATACCGGTTACTGCTGCCGGATGGATCGGTGAAGCACATCCACGCGCGGGCACGCGCCACAAGAACCGCGACTGGTGACGTCGAGTTCGTCGGGGCAGCGACTGATATCACGGCTGCAAGGCAAGCAGAGCAACAATTACGCCGTAGCGAGGCTTATCTTGCGGAAGCCCAACGTCTCAGTCACACGGGCAGTTGGTCATGGGACGTCTACGCTCTCGATTTTATCTATCGGTCCGCTGAAGTGGATCGTCTATTCGGCTTCGAGCCGCAAGAGGCTGTATCGATAGAGACCATTCGGTCGCGTATTCATCCAGACGACCTCCCGCGACTTCAGGAAGTGCAGCGTCTGGCCAGAGAAGACAAGGACGGGCACTTCGAGTACGATTTTCGAGTTCTCATGCCAGATGGCTCGATGAGGCACATACATTCCGTTGCCCATGTCGTGGTTGGCAGCGACGGCAATGTCAGCGAACTCATCGGAACACATATGGATGTCACTGAACAATACGCGGCCAGGGAACGTCTGGAAAGCACACTTGCCGCGCTTCGCGAAAGCGAGCAGCGCTTTCGCGACTATGCCGAAACAGCTTCCGACTGGCTGTGGGAGACCGGGCCAGATCATCAGGTGACCCGCTTGTCAGAGCACACCAGCGCTGCGGGAATCCTGGCGACAGGATTGATGGGTCTGCTCCGTTGGGACATCGCGTGCGACGTCGAAGAAGAACCTGAGAAGTGGCGGGAGCACCGGGCGACGCTGGAGGCGCATCTGCCGTTTCGGGATCTGGTCTATCGCACCGTCAATCGGATGGGATCTCCGATCTACGTCCGAACGAGTGGCAAGCCTTTCTTTGACCTCGACGGCAATTTTTTGGGCTACCGCGGCGTAAGCACTGACATGACGGCTATCATTCGTGCAGATCAAGCCGAACAGGAATTACGAAAGGCACAGGCAGAGCTGGCGCATGTGACGCGTGTGACGACATTAGGAGAGCTGACAACGACCATCGCCCACGAGATCAACCAGCCACTCGCCGCTATTATCAGCAACGCCGACGCGTGCCTCGGTTGGATGAACCGCGCCCCCCCAGATCTTTCCGCCGCGCGCTCATCGGTCGAGTGGATAATCGAAGACGCAATCCGAGCAAGCGAGGTAATCCGTCGCGTTCGCGCACTTGCGAAGAAAGGCGAGATCGAGATGCTGCCGCTCGACATCAATGACGTCGTCAAGGACGTCATTGCGCTTGTGACACGTGAGCTGATCAGCCATCAGGTGACGTTAAGAACCGATTTTACGGCGGGGTTACCCGCAGTCCTCGGTGACCGGATTCAACTGCAACAGGTGATCATCAATCTGGTGATGAACGGGATCGAAGCTATGGACGCAGTTACGGAGCGGCCGCGCGAACTAGTGATCCGGTCGTCTAGCGACGATATGGGGCACGTGCGGGTCGCCGTGACTGACAGCGGCATCGGCATCGCCGAGAATGACGTCGACCGAGTGTTAGACCCATTTTTCACGACAAAACCGAGCGGCCTTGGAATGGGGCTTTCGATCTGCCGCTCGATCGTGGAAGCTCACGGAGGGCGTCTTTCGGTCGTCTGCAAGCAGGGGCCGGGGGCCACCTTTCGGTTTGACCTGCCGCTGCACAAGGAGATCGTGTCATGAGTGAACGCTCCAACTCCCAGCGCGAAGGCAATAAGGCGGAGGCGTCGGCGCATGCGATCGTCTTCGTTGTTGAAGATGACGTCTCGATGCGTCGATCGCTTACGAACCTTTTTCAATCCGTGGGCCTGGACGTCGTTGCATTCGGATCGGCCCGCGAAATGCTGCAGAGCAAGCTTCCCGATGTTGTTAGCTGCCTGGTTCTTGATGTCCGGCTGCCAGGCCTGAGCGGCCTTGAGTTTCAGACTGAGCTAGCCAAGGCGAACGTTCATATTCCCATCATCTTCATTACCGGCCATGGCGACATTCCCATGAGCGTCAGGGCTATGAAGGGCGGAGCGGTCGATTTTCTCACCAAACCGTTTCGCGATCAGGAACTGCTCGACGCCGTAGTCGCAGCGACCGAACGCGATCGCAAAAGGCGCGAGGACGAGCAGACCGTCGCGAAGCTGAAGACCCTATTTGAGACCTTGAGCCCGCGGGAGCAGGCGGTGATGAAACTGGTCGCTACCGGATTAATGAACAAGCAGATAGCTGCCGAGCTGGGGCTCGCCGAGATTACGGTCAAGATCTACCGTGGACACGTGATGAAAAAGATGCGCGCCCGGTCGCTGGCGGATTTGATCAGAATGGCTGAGACGCTGGGAATCCGCGGTAACCGTCCTGAACAAACCTAAGTATGATTTTACAATTTAGCCACTTGAGCCCACTTTTCGCTCAACGGTGGCTAGTGCCTCGGCAGCCGTTAGTCCCGCGCCAGGAGAGCCTGTCTTGTCCACGCCTTTGATTTCTGTCGTTGATGACGACTCATCGGTCCGTGCGGCGACAGAGAATCTTCTGAAATCGCGTGGCTACGTCGTTCAAACGTTTGCGTCGGCCGAGGAGTTCTTGAGGTCGCCGCGGCTGAACGAGACCTCCTGTGTAATTACCGACGTTCAGATGCCGGTTATGAATGGCTTGGACCTGCTGGCGGAAATGCGGACCCGTGGCTATGGCGTGCCATTCATTTTTATTACTGCCTTCCCCAATGACCGCGTGCGCGCCTCAGCTCTGAGCGCGGGAGCGACTGGTTTCTTAGCCAAGCCCTTCGCCGGCCATACGCTGATCGAGTACCTCGATGCCGCACTGGGTGAGAATGGCGACGGCGCAGACGCTTGAAACGATCAGCCGGCCGCCGACTTAATGTCCGGCTTGGCCGCCTCGCACGAGAGCCGATCTTTAGCCCTGCCCCCTGTCGTTAGGTTCCCATTGGCCCGGACTGGGCTCTTATTGGGTTTCGACCCGTCCTGTCGGCTTGCCACTCCCGAGCTCGCCTGAGTCAATTTCAAACCCACTGTGGTGAGATTGTGTCGCGAACTCGGGCGAACTCTCCAAGGTCAGGCGAAGCCACTGTGCGCGGCCACGGTAAAGAGATCCGATCACGTAGGCATACGGTACAGCTGATCGGCAAGATAGTCGAAAAATCGCAGTCAGCTTCTCGTCAGACAGTCTGACTATCACGTCCCGTCGGCCTAAGTGGCCCTGACACTCAAGACGACTTTCTCGGATGGGAGCGCGAACGTCCATGTACAATCGACTAGATGGCTCACCCAGCTCTCCATGGATGGGTAGTTACGACTTTGATGGAATGACACAAACTGAAACTGGCGGTACGCGGACAGATCAAGATCGAAGCTTCGAGGACGTCTTTTCTGGTATGCAGATAGCGCCACAAAGAGCTTATGCCGGTTCATCTTCGGCCGCAGCGCGGCCGTACTCACTAGCTGCCAAACCACCCATCGTGGAAATCCCAAGCACCTCATTTCAGGAACTGTTGAAAGATTTCTATGGGGATGAAGTCCAGCATATCGCGGCCAATCCCCAGCAATACTCGCGGTCGGTGGCATTGAAAGCCGAGCGCGCTGTGGACGTCGCCTATAATCATGGCAGGAAGGTCGGTTCGGACGACGCACGACATTTCAGCTATCAATTAGGAAACAAAAGCGTCGGACTTCTCCGAACGGAAGGAGGGGCTACCGTTGATGATGTCTTCAAGGAGGAAACCGCACGCGCCCGCTGGCAGCAACAGTTTCCCGGACGATCGAATATCACATCGACGATAGACTTTCGGGTTACGCATCCCCTGGTCGACAATGCAGGCGATATCTTGCTGGAGTACCAACTTCGGCTTGATGGCGATGAGCCCTTGGTCCTTTCTCATCCTGTGAATCCGGAAGCGAAAGCCCGTGCGGCAGCGTTGGGTTTTGTTGAGATAGGTCACTCGCTGATGGTCCTCGATCCTACCCAGCATCCCGAGAAGTGGGGTAAGAACAGCCAAGGAGAATGGCAGCGAGAGAACAAACCTCGATTTTACCTTTCCAAAGCGGCGGAGAGTGAAGGCAGAGGCACGGAACGCTCCGAGCGTGCAGGAAATACCTCACCGGATTGGGAGGATGATGACTTTATGTAGGGGGATGTTTTGGCGCTTCGCGAGGGCGCGATACGCCCCCGCGAAGCTATCTGCATTCTGCATCCCCTTAGTTCGTCAGTTCGGCAAGCGCGCGAGGATTGGAGGCAGGACTAGGCTATTGGTGCTCCATCAGGCATATCGATATTTCGTTCGGACCGGGTAGGGCCTGTGGAACTGATAGGTGCCCAGCTACAGCGCGAGCTGAGCCCGTAACCGGGCGCCCCTGCCCGAACGTAACGCACGCGGCATTGACGTTTCGAGAAGCTACGAGTGCGGCCATGCGTCAATCAGGAATGGGATCAGTCTATAGCTCGCCTAGTGAAGCGATCCGATCGCCTCCCTCCGATAGCGGTTAGGGTCAAGCCGGACTCGCTTCCAGATCGCAGTCTCGATAATTTCGGCGGGCGCGGCGAGTACCAAGCAGTCGTCAATAGGAGTCACGACGACATGTTCTTGCATCCGCGGAACTGGCGCGGGAAAGCATATCGACGCTGCCGCGGCCATCTATTCAACAGTGACGGATTTGGCAAGATTGCGCGGCTGATCCACGTCCGTTCCCATAACGACGGCGGTATGATAGGCTAACAATTGCACCGCGATGGCATAAACCATGGGCGTAAAACTTGCAGCCATATCTGGTAGCACAATCGTCATGAGCGTATCCACCGTCGCTTCCGAGGCACCCCTTGCATCGGTGATCAAGATGATGTTGCCCCCTCGAGCGGCGACTTCTTGCATGTTCGAGACGGTTTTCTCGAAGACCCGGTCGTAGGGCGCGATCACCACCACGGGCACGGTCTCATCGATCAATGCAATCGGTCCATGCTTGAGTTCGCCGGCGGGGTAGCCTTCTGAGTGGATATAGGAGATTTCTTTCAGCTTGAGCGCGCCCTCCAAGGCCAGGGGCGCCGATGTGCCTCGGCCGAGATAGAGCACGTCGCTCGATTTGGCGATATCACGCGCCAGTTTCTCGATCTGCGGCTCGACCAACAGCGCTGCAGCAATCAGCCGCGGCACTTCGATGAGCTCGCGCACAAGCTTCGATTCATCGATCTCGGATAGCTTACCGCCCGCTTTGGCTGCTGCCACGGCAAGGACCGCCATCACCGCCAGCTGGCAGACGAATGCCTTGGTGGAGGCCACGCCGATTTCTGGACCCGCCAGCGTCGGTAGCACGGATTCACTCTCGCGCGCGATGGTCGACGTCGGGACATTGACCACGGACACCGTGTGTAGACCCTGGCTCTTGGCATAGCGCAACGCGGCCAGGGTGTCGGCGGTTTCCCCGGACTGCGAGATGACGATCGCGAGATCGCCCCGGCGCAAAGGCGCCTCCCTGTAGCGAAACTCGGACGCCACGTCGACTTCGACAGGCAGGCGGGCCAGCTGTTCAAACCAATATTTGGCGATGTAACCAGCATAGCTCGCCGTGCCACAGGCTGTAATTGAAATGCGCTGAATAGAATTGAAATCGAACGGCAGTGTAAGCGGCAGGACGACGCGCTCGGCTGCCATATCGAGATAATGCGCCAACGTCTGTCCGACCACAGTCGGCTGCTCGTGGATTTCCTTTGCCATGAAATGACGATAGTTCGCCTTGTCCACCAGGAGTGACGACGCGCCCGACTTGGATGTTTCCCGATGGACGACAGTCCCGTCTGCGCCATAGATCAAGCAGACCGCGCGGGTAAGCACGGCCAAGTCGCCGTCTTCAAGATAAGTAACGGCATCGGTCAAGGGCGCCAGTGCGATCGCGTCCGATCCTAAATAAACTTCGCCGGGACCATGCCCGATCGCAAGGGGCGACCCCTTGCGCGCGCCGATCAAAAGATCCTCATGGCCTTTGAACAGAAATGCCAGAGCGAAAGCTCCGTGCAGCCGAGGCAGCGAGGCCTGCACCGCATCCTGCGGCGAGTAGCCATTCTTGAGGTAGGATTCGACGAGATGCGCCACCACCTCGGTATCCGTCTCTGAACTGAAATGAGCTCCATTCCGCTCCAGTTCGGCTCGCAGCTCGCGGAAATTTTCAATGATCCCGTTGTGAACGACCGCGACATTCTCTGTCGCGTGCGGATGAGCATTGCTCTCGGTCGGTTTTCCATGAGTCGCCCAGCGGGTGTGACCAATGCCAATATGACCCGACGGCGGACAATGCCGTAGCCGTTCCTCAAGATTGCTCAACTTACCTTTAGCGCGCCGGCGCTCGATACGAAGACCGTCGAGCGTCGCTACGCCAGCAGAGTCATAGCCACGATATTCCAATCGCTTCAGCGAGGCGACCAGTTGCGCGGCGACAGGACCACGCGCCAAGATGCCGACTATTCCACACATGTTGATCGATGCAGCCCAGGTTCAAAGAGTCAGCCGTTCCCACGGAGAGAATCCATGGAATTTTCCGACCCGACGGTCATAGGTTATCAAGTTATCGATTTACTGCGACTTCATGTATCGCCGCGTTCGCAAGTATGGTTCTCAGTCTATTTCAACCATCATCGCTCTCCGGCTACGCTGCACTTTTGGTTGCCTCATCGAATACAAAACAGTGGTGACCACGAAAGGCATGCCCCCTTCGAGGTGAGCCCGATATGCGGGCATGCTTGCGTGGTTGAGTGCGGCATCCAATCCCGACACAAACACACACCTCGCTCGATGGCGCGGCAATTGTGACCATCTCGTGGTAAGCCCGCCGCGAGGATAGATCGTGCGAGCTACTCGGCTTCATGGATTGAGGAGCTTTGGACCAGATCGTCCGACTACTCATTCCAGGCTGAAGCGTCATGTCCTATTTGGCTCATCATCTCTGATGAGCCATTCACGACTCTTCAGCTCAAAATCCCGAAACAGCGAGCGGCGACGCGACCGGTCCGGTCAGCAACTGACGCGAGCGTAACGGTCCCGACGCCCAACTGAGGATCTCCTCGAGAGCCTTGCAAAGGCGGCACTCCCTTCAGCTAGAAGGATGCGGCCTCACCGCGCTTTCCACATGTCTGCTATCCGCATATTATGCAGCCGCTCTCGTATGGATCGTCTTTGTCGTTACTCGTCGAGATACGAGACTAAACGATTGCATCGAACTCTCTATTGTACGAACGTAAGCTTTCGATATCGAAACGTTCGAAGAACTATACCAACGTTTGCCATTCTTTCTCATTCCTCTTGCGTCGGCTTACACTTAGAGGAAGAAGCGCTGGGGTCGACGAGGTGTGGGAGCTTTGTGGAATGCGATATCGAGGCACAAGCTTCATTGTGTCCTTGCATGGCGCGTCATTCCGACAGGTGCGTCGGCAACTGGACCTCGGCAAACCACGCCGACGGCCATGGCGAGACTGCGCGACGTGCGCGAGGATGGACAAGGAACGTGGAGCATCGGCATCCATCTCGTTGGAAACATCGCCCGAGCAGCGTGCGGCTGCGCGTGACGATGCTTGTCCTCCGGCTTGTTCGCTTAGGATCATCGGGATGTAAGCAGGTCGCGCGTGTGTGTTAGTCGAAATCAACTCGATGGCACCCGCTCTCCAGGCGAGTAAATCAACGTATATAGTGCGCATTTCCACATGATGTGTATGACTCGATCTGACGATCGTTCTCCACCAATTGCGGGTGGTGCGCGGATCTAGATACCGCGAGAAAGCGCTCGCAAAGCGCGCTTCAGGGGGCGCTTTTCTTTCCAGCGCAACTGAGAGAGACCATGGCGGCTCAGGACTCAAAACGGCGCGTTGCGCTGATCACCGGCGTGACCGGGCAGGACGGCGCGTATCTCGCCGAATATCTGCTCGGGCTCGGCTATACCGTGCACGGGATCAAGCGCCGGTCGTCCTCGTTCAACACCGCGCGTGTCGACCATCTCTACCAGGACCCGCATGCCGGCAACGTGCCGTTCCTGATGCACTACGGCGACATGACCGATTCGACCAATCTGATCCGGCTGGTGCAGCAGATCCGGCCGACCGAGATCTACAATCTGGCGGCCCAGAGCCACGTCCAGGTCAGCTTCGAGAGCCCGGAATACACCGCCAATGCCGATGCGATCGGCGTGCTGCGCCTGCTGGAGGCGATCCGCATCCTCGGCATGGAAAAGGAGACCCGGTTCTATCAGGCCTCGACCTCGGAGCTTTACGGGCTCGTGCAGGAGGTCCCGCAGAAGGAGACCACGCCGTTCTATCCGCGCTCGCCCTATGGCGTCGCCAAGCTCTACGGCTACTGGATCACGGTGAACTACCGTGAGGCCTATGGCATGCTCGCCAGCAACGGCATCCTGTTCAACCATGAGAGCCCGATCCGCGGCGAGACGTTTGTGACGCGCAAGATCACGCGCGCGGTCGCCCGCATCGAGGCCGGCCTGGAGGGCAAGCTCTATCTCGGCAATCTCGATGCCAAGCGCGACTGGGGCCATGCCCGCGACTATGTCGAGGGCATGTACAAGATCCTGCAGGCGGACGAGCCCGGCGACTTCGTGCTGGCGACCGGCGAGACGCGTTCGGTCCGCGAATTCGTCGAGCTGGCATTCGCCGAGGTCGGCCGCAGCATCGAATGGCGCGGCAAGGGCGTCGAGGAGATCGGTGTCGACAAGGCCACCGGCAACACCCTGGTGCAGATCGATCCGAGCTATTTCCGTCCGACCGAGGTCGATCTTCTGATCGGCGACGCCAGCAAGGCGCGCGCCAAGCTCGGCTGGGCGCCCAAGACGCCGTTCGCGCAACTGGTGAAGGAAATGGTCGCAAGCGATCTCGTCGAGGCCAGGCAGGATGCGGCCAATGGCAAGCACGGCGTTTGAGCTGAAGGGCAAGACGGTTTTCGTCGCCGGCCATCGCGGCATGGTCGGCTCGGCGCTGCTGCGCCGGCTGGCGCGCGAACAGGCTGATCTCTTGACGGTGTCGCGCAGCGAGGTCGATCTGCGCGACCAGGCCGCGGTCAATGGCTGGTTTGCCGCGAAGCGGCCGCAGGCCGTGTTCCTCGCCGCCGCCAAGGTCGGCGGCATCGTCGCCAACAACACGCTGCGGGCCGAATTCCTCTACGACAATCTGGCGATCGCAACCAATGTGATCCAGGCGGCGCATGCCAATGGCTGCGAGAAGCTGATGTTCTTCGGCTCGTCCTGCATCTATCCGCGCCTCGCGCCGCAGCCGCTGCGCGAGGACTCGATGCTGACCGGCCTGCTGGAGTCGACCAACGAGCCCTATGCGATCGCCAAGATCGCCGGCATCAAGATGGCCGAGGCCTATCGCAGCCAGTATGGTTCGGACTTCATCAGCGTGATGCCGACCAATCTTTACGGTCCCGGCGACAATTATCACCCCGAATACAGCCACGTTGTCGCCGCGCTGATCCGCCGCTTTCACGAGGCCAAGGTCTCGGGGGCAGGCAACGTGGTGGTGTGGGGCACCGGCACGCCACGCCGTGAATTCCTCTATGTCGACGATCTCGCCGACGCCTGCATTCATCTGATGAAGACCTATTCCTCACCGGAGCTGGTCAACATCGGCACCGGCGAGGACATCACCATCGCCGAATTCGCACTCATGGTCGCGGCTGCCGTCGGTTTTCGTGGTGAGATCAGCTTCGATACCTCGCGCCCGGACGGCACGCCGCGCAAGCTGCTCGACATCAAGCGTCTGGCCATGCTCGGCTGGCGTGCTCAGACCTCGCTGGAGGACGGCATTCGGCTAGCGTACCAGGCGTATCTCGCCAACAGAAAATGTACGGCACCTGAGTGAACTGGCTGTCCCGACAGCGGGTACAAGCAAATCTATCCGAGCATCAGCGGACATTGGATATTCCAGCCTGGCTGACCCCGGCCACCCTGGAAACTTGCCGCGCGTTGCGCAACGGTCTTCATCAACAACGGCACTCAGTTGGAATGTCCGATCACCCGAGTGACTCGCATATCCTAGTTACGACTCAGCCAGCCAACTTACAGAAAAAGAAGAATGGCCGTGACCGAGGCGTACCGTTCTACTGCTAACGTTGCGACCTGATCGACTTTCATCCTCGAACGCCGCCCCCGCGAACGATCATGCCAAATCCCTTTCTCTGCACTAACGGCCTTAACGACCGTCTGCCATCACCATCCGTGCCGATAGCGTGACGATGCACATGAGCGTACCCAACATCGCGAACGCCAAAGGCAAGCCAGTCAGGTGTGCGACGAGCCCGATGCCGGCGGGCCCCACCAGTATACCCGCGTAGCCAGCTGTTGTGATGACCGCGATTGCAATGCCTACCGGCATCACCTTCTGTTTGCCAGCGCGTCGACACAGTACGGGTACAACATTTGAAATACCCAATCCAATAAGCAGGAACCCTGCCATCGCAATCAACGCAACCGGTGCGATCACCACAGCCAAGAAGCCTATCATGATCGGCAGTGTTCCGAGCATCAATGTGGCACGATCACCGATTCGCTCCACAACGGCATCTCCGCCGAGACGCCCTGCGGTCATCGCGATGGCGAACAGCATACATCCGAGACCTCCGTGCGCCTCCGTGAGAAGACCTTCCCCAACGAGAAGTAAAGCGCTCCAATCAAGCATCGCACCTTCGACAAGAAAGGTGATAGCCGCGAGCGCAGCTATTAGCAGAACACTGCGATTGGGCAAGACAAACAATGGCCCCTGCTGTCTCAAGCTCGTCGCAGTCAACCGCGGCCACGCCGACATTATCGCGATCATCATAAACGTCGAACAGACCAACGTCGAAAAAAGCGAATCAAGCTGAAGCGACAGAAGCAAGGTCACGGCAGCAGAGCCCGTAAATTCTCCAATGCTGTAATGGGCATGGAAGCCGGACATCAACGGACGGCCGGTGGTGCGCTCCAATTCGATCGCATAAATGTTCATGGCTACATCGATCGCACCGAGTGAAAAGCCGAAAGCAAACAGCGTAGTAGCCAGACAAAGAGGTGTTCCGGCGATAGCTAGCCACGGCAGGATAAGCGCGACGCCGAGTCCGCCCACGAGGATAATGGGCTTGCTGCCGTACCGCGCGTTCGACACGCTGGTCAGAAGCATAGCGACAACGGATCCTGTTCCGAGACAGAGCAGCAGAAGACCAAGCATGCGGTCGTCTACCGCGAGCCGCTCCTTGGCAAGCGGCACCAAAGGCGCCCACGCCGCGAGGCCAAATCCGGCGACAAAAAACGCAAGCCGCGTCCCAAGCAGGCTGGCAGCCCAATTGGCAGATGATATCACTGGCACTCCTGAGAGAACGGCTCGTAAGCGCGTTGTCCCCTCATCCTGTGTGCGTCGCCTGCAAGCGGCCGCAGCTCGACGAGGATGACATCGTGTTGATATTTTTATCTCTGCAAATGCGATGCCATCGCAAAAGCTCGGGCCACCTCAGATGCGAGTCTTAGTGATCGTCAAGCAACCCGGATGCGTGTTCCGGCCTGTCTTTCCCGGATGAGCGCCCCCTACGAGCACGCAGCCTTTGCGTTTCTCCGCCAGTCAGAGGCGCAACAACTTGATATCCATTGTCACAAAGCCTACAAAAATCGTCGGGACGTCCTTGTCTATATTTCGAGGAGAAAGCTACGGCTGGCGAACACGGCCGCAAGTTCCGCGGTTGCACTTGCCCACTCCACCGAGCATTACCGCTGACGCTAGCGTCTTTAAGAACGCTTGAGGATCACAAGGCTGGTGTTCGGATCGTCGGCTAGCAGGCTAATACCGATTTTGCATCGCTCCTTGTAAACGCAGACCGTAATCCAGATCGGCAGAATGGTAGCGTTTCACGTACCTGCCCGAAGCTGCCGGGCAACCTGTGTAAGGTAGTGGGAATGCGCCCGGCTGCTCTTTGGCAGCAGATTCGATGATCGCCGCACAATGAGCGGTGTTGCTACCGATGACCGACGAGACGGCGACTCGAGTGCTTGTGTCTCGAGTGATCCTTTTCCTCGATCAGCGCCCGCGAGCAACGATCACAAGCACTTCGAATGACAAGTCGCCAACATCTGCCTCCGACGGTTCAGAACCGAGATTCCAAATTCCCCGCCTCGGAACACCGGATAGTCGTGGAGCAATCAGCCAGTTGTCATGCCCTTATCGTTGGCGCCGACAGAGCCACATCGGCGTCTCGCGCAGTCATCGATTCTGCTTTCGGGCTGGTAGGTTCAGGGCGCGCGTGCGTTCGATACTGGGGGCCCGCCGATATCGTTCAATCGCCGAGACCGTCGCTCTGACCAGGTCGGACCGTGCGTGGTAAAGAAAGAGTATAGCAAGCAAAGATCGATCAGTATCGTCGCCGACATCACGCCATAAGCCCAGAAGCTCCGCACTAGGTCGAGCTCGATCAGCACCCGCGCCAGACCGAATCCGACGATCCAGGCATCAAAGCTCATGCAGATGCGTCGGAATATCTCAGGATCAAGCCGGCGGATGGCGTAGGATCCCAGCGGGATGCCGAGCATAACACTGGGTATAAAGGCATAGAGCAGGCTGCCGCTTTCGGAGATGAACAGGCCCAGCTTGTAATAGACGAAGGCGGTCACGCTCGATTCAACCACGCGAACCACGGCTAGACCGGCGCGAAATTCGCTTCTGACCAGGCCTTGGTTGTTAAACAACATCGCCAAAGGCGGACCGGAGATGGTCGTAACCGAATAGAGGATGCCCAGCATCGAACCGAATGGCAGACCGATCAGCCAGCTAGCTTCGATAGGGCGGCGCCAACCTGCGGCTTGTAGCAGGATCAGGGGTAGTATGATCGTGTAGGTGGCGAATTTGATCCAGCCCGGCTGCAGCGAGGCCAACGCATAACCTCCGAGCGCAATGCCCGGCAAGAGTCCAAGCAAGATGGGAAACACTCGTCTCCAAACCGCCGGCACGCCCTTCAGATTGATGAGGAGGACGTAGACGTTGACGAAGACCTCGATGATAACAATGGCGGGGTTGAGAATGCGATTGGTGTAGAAAAGTAGCGCAAGAGGTACAGTGAGCGACGAAAACCCGTAGCCGATGGCTCCATTTACAAAAGCCGCAAAGCACGTCGTTGCGGCTAGAAAAAACATAGCTGCATCAAACTCAGGCATTAGATAACTTTCGCACTTCGGAGGGCGTCGGACCATGTGTCAGGGAATCAGACCTGAACATTGGTGCCATCAGGACTGAGGCAGATTCTGGCCACGCTCTTGGCAGCTCATGCCGCCTTCATTGTGGCAGTGAACGTGGTCATGTGCGTCGGTTCAACGTCTGCTCCTTTATCGGCTTCGGTTGAGAAGCCGTGCCGTACTTCCCGCTACCTGACTGATCACTCAGCCAATACGGCGGCGACGCGGGGTAGATAATTCTATTTCTAGCGGAATTTGGATAATGGTAACGCCGCCTTTTCACCAAGCGATGCATGAATTCTCTCCGCCGCCCCGTGGCGAGTACGGAATTGAACGTTCTGCGGCCGTGAACGTCCCAGCAATTTGGCGTAGCGGAGCAGCAACGGATCGTTGACGTGTTCTTTGCCGAGCATCTGATGCTCGCCAAGCTCGGCAGCACAGGTATGAAGATCTCGCGGTACTGGGGAGCATGAAACCGTCCCAGGCTCCTTCGCTCACCACACCTGCGTCATGAACGATCGTATTTCTTGACGGTTTAGTCCTACCGGCTGGCGAAAGATGGATCGATACGGGAGCAGCAACCAAGAATCATCATTCGGCCCCCTCACGAAATTCGGGCCCATCAAATCACCACGGCCAGCGGACAACGCGCCAATCCAGGCCAGCAATCTCGCCCACCCGGATTGGTTTTGGTATCATTGCTCGGCCAGCTGGGCATTAGCGGCTCCCGAGAGGCCGCCCTTCTCGTGGCCGCAACTCGCGTCGACACGGTGATCGGATGCGATCGCGACATAGACCGCCGGCAACACGAAGAGCGTGAACATTGTGCCGACAGACATCCCAGCGACGATCACGAGCCCGATCGAGAAGCGGCTCGCGGCTCCGGCTCCCGTTGCGGTCAACAAGGGTATCAGGCCCGTGACCATCGCCGCCGTCGTCATCAAGATTGGACGAAGTCGGACGCGCGCCGCCATCTCGATCGCCGAGCGACGGTCAAGTCTCTCCTTGAACTGCAGCTCATTTGCGAACTCAACCATCAGGATCCCGTGCTTGGAAATCAAACCGACAAGGGTCAGCAGTCCGACCTGAGTGTAGATGTTCATCGTCGCCCAGCCAAAGAATAGCGGTATCAAGGCGCCGACCATTGCCATCGGCACGCTGATCATAATGATGATGGGATCGCGCAGACTTTCGAACTGCGCCGCAAGCACCAAGAATATGACGATCAGTGCAAATGCGAACGTGATGGCCAGCTGGTTACCCTCGTGCACATATTGCCGGGCTTCCGCAAGGAAGTCGTGGCTGAAGCCTGCGGGGAGCTTCTTTGCCTCCGCCTCCAGGAAGTCCACGGCTTGACCGATCGTGACGCCAGGCATCGGCACGGCCTGAAAAGTCGCGCAGTTGAGCTGGTTGTAGTGGGTGAGCGCGTTCGGATCAGTCGCAGTCTCGACCGAGACGACGGTGGATAGCGGAAGCATCGAGCCCGTCGCAGTCTTCACATAATAGTTCCCGATCGCTTCCGGGGCCAGACGTTTCTCACGCGGCACCTGCGGGATCACCTGGTAGGAGCGCCCCTCCAGATTGAAGCGATTGATGTAGTTTCCACCAAGTAGGATGGCGAGCGCGTTACCGACATTCTGCATGGTGATGCCAAGATCGTTGGCCTTGGATCGATCGACCTTGATTCGCACCACCGGCTGATTGAACTCAAGATCAGAATCGCTGATCATGAATAGGCCGCTGTTGCGTGCGGCGTCCTTCAGTTTCGACATCTGCTCATAGACGGATTGGAAGCCGAGCGTCGAATTGATCACCATCTGCACTGGCAGGACCGTCCGATCCGCCCGGAAGCGCCGGCAAGCTAAAAGCAAATGCGCTAATGCCTTCGATCTTGGACAGTTCGGCTTGGAGCAGGGACTTAAGCACGATCGATGATCGCTTGCGCTCGTCCCACGGCTTGAGCAACATGCCGGCCATACCCGCTTGCGAACCGCCACTACCGTTGAGTACGAAGCTCAAATCGGTCTCGGAAAACTTCCGAAGCGCCTTTTCCAGCTTGGCGCCGTAATAGTCGAGATAGTCAATATTGGCGTATTTCGGCGCCTTGGTTAGTGCGAATACAATCCCTTGGTCCTCCTCCGGCGCGAGCTCCTTGGAAGTGTGCGCATAGAGAAAGCCGACGAGGCCCAGCATGGTCACGGCAAATAGCCCGGTAATTGGACGATAGTCGAGCGAGCGATCGAGCTTGCGGCCATACCAGCGTGTCATGGCACCGAACACGCGGTTCACAAATCTAGCAAACCGCCCCTCCTCAGTGTTCCTCAGGAAAGCCGAGCACATCATGGGAGACAGCGTCAAAGCGATCACGCCCGACACGATCACCGCCCCCGCCAGCGTGAACGCGAACTCGCGGAACAGCGCACCGGTGAGGCCACCGAGAAAGCCGATGGGGGCGTATACGGCGGCCAACGTAATCGTCATGGAGACAACGGGGCCGACGATCTCGCGCGCGCCTCTCGCAGCAGCCTGCCGGGGCGGCGCACCTTCTTCTAGATGGCGATGAATATTCTCTACCACGACGATCGCGTCGTCGACCACGAGACCAATCGCGAGCACCATCGCAAGGAGGGTAAGCAGATTGAATGAAAACCCCAGCGCCAGCATCATGCTGCAGACACCGACGAGCGACAACGGAATAGTGACGACAGGAATGATGACCGACCGCAGCGAGGCGAGAAACAGGAAGATCACCACCACCACTATCACGACCGCCTCAATGAGCGTCCTCTCCACTTCATCGATCGACGATTGAATGAATTTGGTGGAGTCGTAGGCCACTTTCATCTTCAGTGATGGCGGCAGGTTACGCTCCATTTCTGGAAACATCGCGCGAACGCCTCGCGCTATGTTTAGCGGATTGCCTTGCGGGCTCGCCCGCAAGCCGACGAAGACCGCGTGCTCGCCGTTCATGGAGACGCTGACGTCCGTGGTTTGCGCGGCAAGCTCAATTGTCGCAATATCCTCCATGCGCACGAAGCCGTGGTCATTGGCTTTGACAATCATACGCTTAAAGTCATCGACACTCCGCAGGTCGGTGTTTGTCGTGACATCGAAAATAGTAAAATAGCCCTTGGTCTGGCCGGCCGCGGTCTGGAAGTTGTTGGCAGCGATTGCAGCCGAAACATCATCAGGTGACACGCCGTGCCCCGCCATTTTCGCAGCATCGAGCCACAGCCGCATCGCAAAATTCTGGCCGCCCAGGATGTCTGCCGCCGCGACACCGTCTACCGTAGACATAACCGGTTGCACGACGCGCGAGAGATAATCGGAGATCGCGCTGGCCGTTAGTTCCTCGCTGGAGAAGGCGATGTACATGACAGCGGTGGCCTGAGCGGTTGACTTAGTGACAACCGGATCGTTTGATTCCTTCGGGATCAAATATTTGACTGAGTTGACCTTAGACAGAACCTCGGTGAGTGCCTCATTGGGGTCGAAATTGAGCTTGATGTAGACTTGGATCGTTGAAGTGCCGAGCACCGACGAGGAAGTGACATAGTCGACGCCCTCTGCCGAAGCGACTGCCTGCTCTAGTGGAGTGGTGATGAACCCCTGGATCATGTCGGCAGATGCGCCAGGATAGGATGTCGTGATATTGACGACCGTATTGGACAGCTTAGGATATTGCCGGATCGGTAGAACGGAAGCGGCGCGAAGGCCGATCAGCAGGATCAGGAGACTGACGACGATAGACAACACCGGACGTTTGATGAAAAGCTCGGTAAATGCCATCTCGACTCGCATACAAAGAGGGTGACGGAGATTCGCGGCTAGGTCGCCCTAGGCCATCGTCATCAAAGGTGACTGCGGCGAAGCCACTATTATGAGGGATGCGGAAGCGGCTACTCTAAAGACTCACGTGTTTCCCAAGCAGAGAGCTCAATTCTCCGCTTCTTGCATCCTGGTTGCTTGGATGAATGTCAGCCCCGCCCCCGGATCGCGATCTCGGACAAGAGAGCAGCTTCGCAAGATCAAGCCCATGTCTTTTTGCGCACAATCACCTGAGGTCCGCCTCAAGATATGGAGGAGAGCTCACGTGTTCCATTCACTCTCGTCCTTAGGTCAAATGGGACGCAACTACTTCCGGTAGCCACTCAGGTCAGCTTAAAGCTTCAACAGTTCAATCGAATGCCTAGCTTCGACATCGAAACTAGAAATAACCTGACGGATGCACAACTCTACAAAGGTAAACGAGCGATACCGGATGGGCTGCAAACCGTATACCAAGGTTTGTCAGAACGAACGCTGGTCTCCACCGCGTGAGACTTGTGACCTTGCCGAGCCGAAGTTCGCGGTCCGTTTTTGCCGACTGAAGTGAGACGGTGACTTTGCCGCAGGATAAGCAGCCCCGACTCTACGCACGTCGCGCGGTTACATGACGACGCATGATAACCGTGCCAAAAACAGGTTTGAAGGTCGCGTTCAAGCTCCGAACTGCAGAACCGAAGGCAACGCCCGCGAGAAGTCCGAAGCGCGCGGTAGCGCGGCCCAACCTTGCCGGAGCGCCAGACAAATTGTAAACGATACAGCATGCCACGCCGCCTCGGCAGCGGGGCCTGTAGCTCAATGGTTAGAGCCGGCCGCTCATAACGGTCTGGTTGCAGGTTCGAGTCCTGCCGGGCCCACCAATGGATTCAGTGGCTTGGCTGGCCTTTTCCCTTTTCGCCTTCGCATCAGCCAACGAAACAACCAACCCTACGTTCTTGTTCGGTGCGGGGTGCGTTCCGATGGCGTTCGCGGCGCCTCTCAGATGTTCGTGGTGATGGTGCCCATACGTCTCGCGCAGCGTCTTCTCGCTCATCCCTAGGAAGCCTGCGGCCTCCCACATCAGGGCCGCACGCTGCATTACCGAAACCGTCTCTCCTCGTCCGACTTCGTCCGAAGCGTACATAGCGTCGCGCAAGATGCGCGACCACAGACGCACGCAATGAAGGATCGCGGGTCCCACCTTAAAGACCGCGTCGGTAATTGACGCTAGCCACGCCCTCTCCATTCCTTACGCGTGAAATCGCCGACCGCCGCAGTAGGCCGCCTGCATAGCGACTTCTAGACGCCATAGCCGAGACGATCGCGCGAGACTTACCGGCCAGATGGCGGTACGAAACGGACAAGTAAAATTGGCCACGTGAGCACGCGAATGGTTTATTTCTATCCGTGGCCGCTATAGAGATTGCTGAAGTATTATAGACAATTTAACGTTTAGCCGTCGTGAATTTCCTCGTTGTTCCGCTGTTGTGCGCCGGCCTGCTCGGTCTTCGCATCCGCATTTCCTACGGTCTTGGCTTCGGAGCTGGCCGTGAGCGCGGGATGTCGGAGGCCCTTAGCCTGTACGTGGCGGCTGGCGTTGCCACCGCTCGACCGCCCGGAAACGAGGCAAACGCCAGCGCTCAGGTCGCGATCGGCTCAACGCTCCTCGCCATGGCGTCGAGCGCGTTTCTTTTCCTGTTGCCAGCTCAACCAGTCGACTACAGCCTGCACGGCGTATTTCGCCGTTGGCAGGGCGAGGCCTGGGTTATGGTTGTGAAGTATCCGATCCGGCAGCTGCGGGAGGCTAAACTCTACGAAGACGGCGTGCTGATCGGACCCGCCAACAGCGATCCGCAGGAGATCTCTGCGAAGGGCCGAGGGCTCTACCGACTCTACAAGGAGGCCGACGAGACCGCCCCGATCCTCATGTTCTCGACGAGTGATAATACTGATCCGAACACTAACGGCAGGAAGTACCGGCTCGAATGAGCGTTACGGGGGAAAATTTGGATAGTCTTAGAGCTCCGCCGCTCGCTTGACGGACTGCCTCCGTCGTGGTGGCGCAGCCGTTTAAAACCTTTCCCATAGCGCATCCTTCGAATCGTGCGACAAGAATGCGCCATCAAAGCTTGGGACTAAACACCTAGCCCTCCACCATCTCCCCTCCGCTCATAACGACCTAGCTGCAGGTTCGATTTAGGCTGAACTGGCAGCAAAATCGGCAGCTGGCCAGCGCGCTGTCGATGACGACATCGCAATTTTCGCTCTAGGTATCTACTAAGTTGCAAATACAGCCGGGTGTGCCGCTTCCCAGCAGCATCATTTTGGCTCGAAGCCGTTCCAGGTCCCTCTTTTTCTTCGCTGCAGCATCCGATTGCACGACCAACTCATAACGGTCGTTCCGCTTAGGCAGCGTCCGAGCATGATGCTCGATATGATCACTTCCCCCACATCTTGTGGATTCGCGCCAGCGCAGATGCGTGAGCCTCGTTGAGTTGCTCGATCATCAGAGGTTCGGCTGTGCGGGATGCGAATCGCAAATTGTCCTTGCAGACAAAACCAGATAGGGCGATCCTACAGCTCGCGCGCGCACTTGCTCGTCTGGCCGCAAGGGAAGATCATGAAAAGCACCTCGCCCATCGACGCGACAAGGAAGAGAGCGACGATCTATGCTCGATTCTCAACCGATCTTCAGAACGAACGTTCGATTGAGGATCAGCTTTCACTTTGTCAAAGCTATGCCGAGCGCGAAGGCTTAACTGTTATCAGCACCTATGAAGACCGGGCTCGTTCGGGCGGCTCAGTCATGGGGCGCGAAGGCCTTCTCCGAATGTTGGACCAAGCGCGGGAGAGATGCTTTGACGTATTGATCGTGGAAGCGCTCGATCGCCTCTCTCGCGACATGGAAGATCTTGCGGGGATTCACAAGCGGCTCTCTTTCCTCGGGATCGAGATCCGGGCGGTCCACGAAGGCGTTGTAAACACCGTGCTAGTCGGCCTTCGCGGCCTAGTAGGACAACTCTACCGTGAGGACAACGCACATAAAGTGCGTCGTGGCCAAGCGGGGCGGATCAAACAAGGTTTGGCTGGAGGCGGCCTGACATACGGATACGTCGCGGTCGCTGGAAGGAATGGCGAACGAGCCATCGTCGAGGACGAGGCACAAGTGATCCGGCGCATCTTTCAGGAGTACGTGAACGGTCGTACGCCTCGCGAAATCGCGCACGATCTCAACACGGATGGGATATCACCGCCGCGGGGGCGGGCATGGAATGCCTCAACAATTAATGGCAACCTTCAGAGAGGCGCCGGCATTCTACAAAACGAGCTTTATGTAGGGCGGCTCGTCTGGAACAAAGTCAGGATGGTGAAAGATCCCGACTCGGGAAAGCGCCTGTCACGACCAAATCCGAAGAATGACTGGCAGGTTGCCGAAGTGCCGCATCTTGCAATTATCAATACAGAACTATTCGCGGCTGCCCAGCATCGCAAAGAAGAGCGCAGTCACACGCATCCCAGCCATCAACGTCGGCCTCGTCGGATGCTATCCGGCCTGCTCCGTTGCGGCTCGTGCGGCTCGGGCATGGCAACCAACGGACGGGACAAATCAGGGCGCGTTCGTGTTCGCTGCTCCGCGGCGACCGAGAGCGGCACTTGTCCTGATGCCAAGACCTTCTACTTGGATACGGTCGAAAGTGCGGTCCTCAGCGGGCTAAGGGCCGAATTGCGCGCCCCAAAAGTTATTTCGGAGTACGTACGCACCTATCTGGAGGAGCGGAAGCGCCTCGCAGCGACATCACAGGCGAAGCGGCAGCGCCTGGAGCAGCAGCTTGGTCAACTTAATCGAGATATTGAACGACTGGTGGATGCAATAGCGAAAGGACACGGCGATCCGTCGGTCCTCGGACCGCGATCGACAGCGTTAGATGCCGAACGAAAGCGGATCTCTGCGGAGTTGCAGAGCGAACCACCTCCTCCAAATGAAATCGCGCTGCATCCCGCCATCTTGGAACGATACGAGCGGCAAATCGGTCGGCTTCAAGAAGCACTGGGAAAAAGCGTCACGGCTGGCGACGGAGAGGCCGCAGAAGCTATCAGGGACCTTGTGGATACGGTCACTGTGTTCCGGGATCCTGCCAGACTTGGCGGAGTAGCGATTGAGATAGCAGGTCGTTTGAATGCGCTGCTCGGCCCAGCTGCCTACCCCAACTCAGCTGCCTACCCCAACTTGGAGAGGGGAGTGTGGGGAAAGATGGTAGCGGGAGAGGGACTTGAACCCCCGACCCCAGGATTATGATTCCCGTGCTCTAACCAGCTGAGCTACCCCGCCACGGGCTCGCGATCGGCGGCGTCGAGCCGCACCTTGCGAACGCGCGGCATATAAAGAGCGGCATGCGCGCCTGTCAAGCAAACCCAAGCGTGACTGCAACTTATTGCAGACAGGGGCTATTTCGGCCGGACCGTCGGGTCGCCGCCGGGGCTGCCGGGCGGTGGAATCACCGGCGTGTTGCCGCCCTCTGGGGTCGGCGCACGCATATCGGGATCGACGCCGGCCGGCGGGCATAACACCCCGTCCGATTTGGCGAGCTTATCACCCAGCGGCTGGCTGGCCTGCCCGGTGGTGGTTCCCTCGGGAGCCGCAGCCCCCGGACGCGACGGCTGCTGTGGCGCGCAATTCTGATTCTGGGCGGCGCGCTGCGGTGCCGGCGGCGCGGTCTGCGCCGGCGGCGTTGCGGGTGTCGGCGGCGCCTGCGCCGCGGCAACAACCGGCGCCAGCATCAGCACACAGGACAATGCGAGTGTTCGGTCGAATCTCATGACGAGAAAACCGGGACGAGGCGCCGATGTTCCCTGTCAAAATCGCCGCAGCCTCACGATTTGCGGAAGCGGATCAGCGAGAAGTGCCCCATCGGCGGCATCGGCCTGCGTTCCGCGAGGCTGACGCCGCCATGCTTCGCGGCCCAATTGGTCAGCCGCTCCCACGGAAATTCCGGACGCCAGCCGAGCCGCCGCGCCAGCGGCGCGAAGGCGAGCTCGAAAATGCGGCGCGGGCCGCTTTCGGCGCCGATGTGATTGACCAGGATCAACTCGCCGCCCGGCTTCAGCACGCGAATGAAATCGTCGAGCGTCGCTTCGGGATCGGGCACCGCGGTGATGACATATTGCGCGACCACCGCGTCGAAGAACGAATCCGGGAATGCGAGGTTCTTGGCGTCCATCACCGCCAGCGTCTCGACATTGCCGAGGCCCAGCGCGCGCACGCGCTTGAGCGCCCGCCGCAACATCGGCTCGGAAATATCGACGCCGTAGAGTTTCGTGCTGCGCGAGTAATCCGACAGCGACAGACCGGTGCCGACGCCGACGTCGAGCACGCGTCCGCCGATCCGATCGGCTTCCGCGATCGTCGACTGACGGCCCTGATCGAATACCTTGCCGAACACGAGATCGTAGATCGGTGCCCAGCGGCCATACGCCTTTTCGACCCCGTCGCGGTCGATGTCCCCAGCCATTCCCCTGCCCCGAATTCAGCTTTGTTTGCGCATGACCGCTTCGGAAAACCGGTTCTTACTTTTCCGGATCATGCGCTATCCGCGAACCGCTTCCGCAAGCGGCGCCATCGCATCCTGCGCTGCAGCGCGCGCGACGCGGCTCGCACTCGCACTCCTGATGAAGCCGCCGCCGAGCACGCGCGCCTGCCCCGACGGCGCGTCGTAAAACACGCAGGCCTGGCCGGGCGACACGCCCTCCTCGCCGGCGACGAGCTCGACCTCATAACCGCCATTGGCGGCGCGCAGCCATGCCGGCTGCGGCGCACGCGTCGAGCGCACGCGGACATGGATCTCGATGCCCTCGCCGATCACGCGATCCAGCGCGCCGTCGCCGATCCAGTTGACGTCGCGCAGCGCGATGCGATCCATCCGCAGCGCCTCGCGCGGTCCGACCACGACCTGGCGCGTCGCCGCATCGAGCTTGACCACATAGAGCGGGTGGCCGGATGCGATGCCGAGGCCCTTGCGCTGGCCGACGGTGAAATGAACGATGCCCTGGTGCTGGCCGACGACATTGCCGGCGAGATCGACGATATCACCCGGCGCGATCGCATTCGGCTTCAGCCGTCCGATGATGTCGGTGTAGCGGCCGGTCGGCACGAAGCAGATGTCCTGGCTGTCCTGCTTGTCGGCAACCTCGAGCTCGAAGCGCCGCGCCAGCTCGCGGGTCTGCGGCTTGGTCATGTCGCCGAGCGGGAAGCGCAGGAAGTCGAGTTGCTCGCGCGTGGTGGCGAACAGGAAATAGCTCTGGTCGCGATCGGCATCCGCCGCGCAGACCAGCGAGCGCGATCCGTCGGCCAGCCGGCGCGAGGCGACATAGTGGCCGGTGGCGAGCGCCTGCGCGCCGAGCTCGCGCGCGGTCGCCAGCAGATCGCGGAACTTGACCGAACGGTTGCACTCGATGCACGGCACCGGCGTCTCGCCGAGCGCGTAGCTGTCGGCGAAATTGTCGATCACCGACTGCTTGAAGCGGCTTTCATAGTCGAGCACGTAATGCGGAATGCCGATCCGCTCGGCGACATTGCGGGCATCGTGGATGTCGCGGCCGGCGCAGCACGCGCCCTTGCGATGGGTCGCAGCGCCGTGGTCGTAGAGTTGCAGCGTGATCCCGACCACGTCATAGCCCTGCGACTTCAACAGCGCAGCCGTCACCGACGAGTCGACGCCGCCGGACATCGCGACGACGATCCGTGTGTCTTCAGGGCGGCCTTCAAGATCCAGACTGTTGAGCATCTCTAAGCGGTCATTGGTCACTGTCGCGGCGACGTCATACGCTCCGCGACGGAATTGGAAAAATCCTTTGTCCAGAGAGCCTTAGAACGTGTCCAAGACCGGGTCGGTCGGTTCGGGACGCGTCGGCGGCCACTCTTAATATAGGCCGTATTCCGACGAGGCAATCCGGCCGACGCCGTGCCTTGCCGCGCGCGGACGGCAAATCTTGCCGCCGGGCAAAAAGGAGACCCGCCGGGAACCCGCTTCAGGGCTCCGAGGCTACTCATAACCAGCTGAAATAACTCACCATTTATTGCACCCGCGGGTTGGCCCGCTCCTTGCTGACATAACGCCGGAAGTCTCATTTGCGAGGGTTGGCAGTGGTCAGCGTGACGTCGGAAGCATTGGCAAGCCGGTCTTTTCAGGCCACGCGGTCGGCGCGGCCCGATGCCGCCCCGCAGGCGGGGAACGACGGCTTTGCCGCGCTGGTCGACAGCAGCTCTGCGTCGGCGAGCGACAGCAGCCGCTACGACTCGCCGCCGGCGCCGGCGCGCCGTTCCGACGATTCGTCCTCGACCACCGACACCCGCTCTCGCGACGACAGCACGGCGCCCGACCGGACGTCGCGGGATGACAAGACCGTCGTCGACGACAGCGACACCGGCACGCCGCGCAAGACCAAGTCGAAATCGAAAGCGGACGGCTCGAGTTCGAGTACCGATGCGCCATCCACTGGTGACAAGTCCGCCGCGACACAAGCGACCCCGGCGCAGGATCCGGCCGGTGCGGCAGCCGCCGGCGCCTTGATTGCTCCGGTCGCCGCGGCGGCGACTGCCGCTGCAACAACGGCCACCACGCCATCCGACCAGCCCACCGCACCGCTCGCGATTGCAGCAGCGGCCATCGCGGCAAGCTCCGCCATCGCCGGCACCGGGGCCGCGACCGGCACCGGCGTGCCGGCCGCCGCGGACCCCGCCATAGCGGCAACCGGCACCGCGAATGCCGACAAGGTCGCCAAGGCGGCCGGCGTCAAGACCGAGGCTCAGATCGTCACCCCCGATGCGGCCACGGTTTCCGGCGCAGCAACTGCGACCGGCGATGCGACGCTCGCCGCCACCGTTGCCGCCGGAACGCCGGCCGCGAAAGCACCGACACAGACCAAGGCACAGGTCGCCGCGAAAGACGCAACCGCCGCAGCGCCCGCCGACCCCGATGGCGCGGCCCCGAGCAGCAGCACCACCGCGCCGGCCAATCCGACGACGGTCGTTCCCGCGGTCGCGCAGGCGGCTGCGGTCTCCGGCAAGGCCAAGGCCGCCGCGGACGGTGCCGCCGATGCCATCAAGGCCGATGCGAGCAGCGGCGACGGTGCCACGCCGACGCTGGCGGTCGGCGGCCACGCAGCGGCGCAGGCCCAGGTCACGACACCAGATCCGAGCGCGCAGGCCGCGAATACATTCCAGGCGCAACTGGCGAGCAGCCAGACGACACCGTCTGCGACCGCGCAATTGACCGTGACCAACGCCGCGCAGAACGCCGCCGTGCCGCTCAGCGGCCTTGCGATGCAGATCGCGGCCTCCGCCAAGAGCGGCAAGAGCCGCTTCGAGATCCGGCTCGACCCTGCCGAGCTCGGCCGCATCGATGTCCGCATCGATGTCGACCGTAACGGCCAGGTGACCTCGCATCTCACCGTCGAACGCCCGGAGACGCTGTCGATGCTGCGCCAGGACGCCAACCAGCTGCAGCGCGCGCTCGACAACGCCGGCCTGTCGACCGGCAACGGCGGATTGCAGTTCAGCCTGCGCGATCAGTCGCAGTCGGGCCAGAACAACAATAGCCAGTCGAATCCGAACGCCCACCATTTGATCGTCGCCGAGGAGGACAGCGTTCCTGCCGCGGCGGCCGGCCGCTCCTACGGCCGCGCAACCGGCGCCCTCGGCGGCGTCGATATCAGAGTGTAAGGAGTTCACCATGGCAGTCGATGCAACCATGCCAACGCCGGTCGTCTCGGCACCCGCCACCAACAATGGAACGAGTTCCGGAAGCAGCAGCAGCAGCAGCGGCCTGACCACGTCGTCGCAGGGCATCGCCGACAATTTCCAGACCTTCCTGACGCTGCTGACCACGCAGTTGCAGAACCAGAATCCGCTCGACCCGCTCGACACCAATCAGTTCACCCAGCAGCTCGTGCAGTTCGCCGGCGTCGAGCAGCAGCTGAAGTCCAACGACCAGCTGAAGCAGTTGATCGCGATCGAGAAGAGCGCGCAGTCCACCCAGGCGCTGGTCTATGTCGGCAACACGGTCGCGGTCGACGGCAGCAAGACGCAGTTCGACAAATCCGCGACCTGGAATCTGGTGTCCCCGCAGGCCACCAGCGCCACCATCACGATCACGAGCTCGACCGGCCAGACCGCCTACTCCGGCAATTTCAACCTGAAGCAGGGCAACGCCAGCTTCGTCTGGGACGGCAAGGGCAATGACGGCACGCAATGGCCGGCCGGCACCTACACGCTGACCGCCACCGGCAAGGATTCCAAGGGCAACGACCTCGCGATCTCGACCGAGATCCAGGGCATGGTCGACTCCGTCGACCTCACCGCCTCCCCTCCGCTGCTCTCGATCGGCGGCCAGACCTACACCACCGACAAAATCAAGCGCGTGGTGCGCGGCGCGACTGGTGGCAGCAGCTAGTTCGAGACTTGGCTGGATTCTGCCGACACGGTTCTGAACTTCGCAGAAGATGCAGAGGCCCTTTGAGGGTCGCCGGTGCGCGTCGCACACGTCTGTCGTCCCCGCGGCAGGCAGGGACCCATGCGCCGGGGCTTGTGTCGTGAACGAGACTCGTCGTTCCAGCATCGCACAACAATCTGCATTTGTGGTTATGATTCCCTGTGTTCGCCGGGACGACGATGCTGATGGTTCTCGCGCGGTAGAGCTCAACCCGTCATCGCCGCTCAAAGGCTTCGCCTTTGCGCGGGGATGACGGGGATAGGTTTGCGCACGCATCCGCACTCTCGCGACATCATCTGTCCGAAGTTTTGCATTTCGTTTCGCCGCTCTGGAGGCAGAGGGCGCAGGGAAAGCCGGGTGCCGATCGCACCCATGGGTCCCGCGTAATGAAAAACGCGGGAGGTAGGACCACAGGTGTAACCGGAAACATCCCGGCTTTCCCTGCGCGATGGTTTTACGGCTTATACGTGCTCGCCCCGGTGAGACTGGGCTTGTTTGTCACCGTCGCTGCGAAACGCTTTCGCATCTCGCGGGAGACACCTGCCGCTAGGGCGTCAGGTCTGCACGACTTCGCCGTCCGCCGCATGTGCACGTCGTCAGTGCGCAAGCAGCGTCCACCGCATCTCACCGCAACACTCCTGACGATGCGCAGCGCCCCTCGATCGGGTGAGACCGGCGAACCATACACTGAGTTGTCGTTACGATAAACCGAAATATTTCACTTCGGAGAGCTTGCGCCGTCGGGCAACTCAGGATTATATTCCGCAGTTTTGCGATGGCAGCGGTCTCGCGCGCCGGTGCAACGTCCCACCCACGGCAGACACGATCAGAAGTAAATGCGGAACGTCAGCTATCTGTAAGCTAGCCGACGCTATCGTGATTTCCCGCGCCTGACCGGCCCGTAAACCTGCGCAGCGACCCGAACCGCCCGCCTTCGACCACCCGGGAAAGAGTTAGCTCGTGAATCCGATACGCCCTCCATCGCCCGACAGCGCCCAGAACGCACCCCGGCAGGCGATCGCCCTTCCTCCCCAACTCGCCGAGACGATGGCCGAGAACGCGCGGCTCAAGACCATCGCCATCACCGTCATGCTGGAGATTGCGGCGCTCCGCGAGCGACTGCCGGCGGCCGAAGAGTAGTCGCCGACAGCCCTCGCGCGACCGCGACGCGCTCCGATCTTCTGGATCGGCGGGGGCATTGTGCCTGGCTGCAATCGCAATCTGCCTTTGGTCCGATGGCCTGTCCTGGCGGCCGACGCCGAGCCCGCAATGAGGCATTGGTTGAAACGGCGCCAATTGCTCGAATGGCTTTTGGCGCACAACTGATAGTCAGCTCCTTTCCAATCTCCAACACTCCCCTCGCGAACGGCGCGACGGCTGCTCCACGGCAAGCCGGCACCCTCAACCAAAGAGTGAATCCAGCACTCACCGCAGTTGGCAAGGTATGCCGGGTGGGTTGTAATCGGAGACCACGAGATTTGTCAGCAGCTGGGAGACTGCCGATGCGGCCGCCTGTCACACTCAAGTACCGAGCTTTTCTGTCCTACGCACGCGCGGACACCAGCTGGGCGACGTGGTTGCATCGGCGGTTGGAAGGATACCGGATCGACCCGAATCTCGTTGACGGAGAGACAGACATTGGTCGGGATCCGCAAACGTTGCGACCCATCTTCCGCGACCGCGAGGATTTTGCCGCGGGACGCGGGCTGACGGAGGCCACGATCGCTGCCGTCGACCAAGCGGCGGCAATGATTGTGGTGTGCTCAGCTGTCGCGGCGGGCCGCCCCGCGGTCAATGAGGAGGTGCGGCTGTTTCGATCGCGTCATCCGAAACGGCCTTTGATCCCCGTGATCGTCGACGGGACCTTTCCGGACAATTTTCCGCCTGCGTTGAGGTTCGAGCTTGGAGACGACGGCAGTGTCACTGAGCGCCCCATCACCATCCTTGGGCCAGATCTGCGTGAGACCGGCGACGGGCGCGAACTCGGGTTGGCCAAGGTGATCGCAGGCCTGACGGGGCTCGATACCGACGTCGTCTTCCGCCGTGCAGAGCGCGCCAGGCGCCGCAGGCGCAAGTACGTTGCCACCGCCTCGGCGGTAGTCCTTGGCGTGGTGACTTCACTTGGCTTCTGGTCGGAACTACAACGTCGTCGCTTCGTGGATTTTTTCGAGCTAGCCAGTACATTCCAGTCATTCGAGATTCCCGATGCAACCGCAGACGTTGCTGCTCGCAAACCGGGTTGGGGCTCTCCACGTGAACTCGCACGAGAGACCTTGGACGCGGCGCGGCAGATCGCTTCGACTCCATGGAGCCGAAGGAGAATTCTTTGGTTTGATGATAAGCCGCAGCTGAGTCGGGCTGCGAAAGATGAGTTTCGTCGGAGGATGCAGGGGGTTGGCATCACAATCCGGGAAATGGACGACATTGAACTTGCAAAGAAGAGTCTAATCGATCGTTACGATGCGATTATTGCAGACTACGGGAATCCGAAGGATCGATTCGCCTATCAACTCCTGGCCGAGGTCAGCCAGCGGGGACTGAGCACCCCGCTAGTCGTCTATGCAATGGCTGAAGAGTCCGCTTATGCCAAAGAGGCGATATGCTATGGCGCTGTAGCGAGGGTGACTGAAATTGATGCTCTCTTTGCAGCCGTGCTACGAGGCATGGAACGCGCTCCCGTTACACGTATCTCGAGTGAGCAGCTGCAGAAATGCATCGATGAAAAGGTCAAACCTTTCGATACGCCCGATTGGCGCCAATGGCTTCTTGAAACGAAATCCGGGCAGACGCCGACAACGCCAAAGTTGAACTGGGATTGAAAGGCGGCCTCCGCGGAGTATCGCCGCTACCCGGCTGTTGCGTCATTTCGAGCGGCGGCCGTGGGCCAAAGTACGCTGGCCGGCGCCACTCACTCCGCCTGTCCCGCGGCAGCGAAGATCAGCCGCGCGATCGGTTCGGGCTGCGAGATCAGCGCGAGGTGGCTCGCCTTCACCTCGATCGTGGTGGCACCCATCCGCTTCGCCATGAAGCGTTCGAGATCCGGATTGATGGTACGGTCTTCGGCCGAGACGGCGTAGTAGCTCGGCTTGCTGCGCCAGGCCGCGTGGCTGGTCCTGCCGGTGAGCAGCTGCTTGTGGAACGGCTGCTGCACGGCATAGAGCACCTTTGCTTTTGCTTCCGGCAGGTCGCCGGCGAAATCGCGCAGGAAAGCCGCTTCGCTCAACCGGCCCTCGTCGCCATCGAACACGATGCCGGCGCTCGCCGGCGGCGTCGGATAGGTTTTTGCAAGCGCAGTGTAATCCTCATCCGCATCGGGCGCGCGCGCCGCGACATAGACCAGCGTCGACACATTCGGATGCACGCCGGCCTCGGTGACGATCATGCCGGAGAAGGAGTGGCCGACCAGCACGGTCGGACCGTCCTGGCGATCGAGCACGCGCTGCGCCGATGCGACCGCCTCCGGCAGCGTGGTCAGCGGATTTTGCACCGACGTCACGTTGAGCCCGGCCTTCTGCAGGCGCGGAATGACTTCGGACCAGCACGAGCCGTCGGCGAACAGGCCATGCACCAAAACGACGTTGCGCGCCTTCACTGGCGGCGTGGTTGCGGCCATGCCGCGCGAGGACACCAATGAGGCTGCCGCGCCAGCAAGCAAGGCAGCCGAGAAAGTGCGTCTGTTCATGATCATGACAAGGGCTCGGGTGGACGGATGGTTGGAATGCGCCCACCTGCGGTGAGCGGACAAGTTCTCCTACGCACGCCAGGGCACGAGGTTACGCGCGGCGCCGATGTGACGATCAAGGATCAGTGAACGGGATGCGGACGCGACTTTTCGACAGGCAGCGTGGCGTGGCGCAGAGATTGCGAGAGCAAGTCTCAAATCGATCATCTCGCCCGGGGCTTACCCCTCTCCCTAACCCTCCCCCGCAAGCGCAAGAAATGTGAGGGGCGCGCTGGCGGATGGGTTCCCTCCCCCCTTGCGGGGGAGGGCTAGGGAGAGGGGTACCGCTTGCTCAGGAGCCCGACGTAAGGAGCACAGCCAGGATGTGGCTGCCCGATCCGCCCCCCTGTTCCCGGCCATTCCAACGAGATTCGTATTGAACGCTTGGGCTTAGGCAAATTTTAAACCGGTGGGCGTAGGTTACCACTTGCGAGTTCAGTGGTTGAGAGTTTGTGAGTACGCCATGACAGAACCCCATCGCCCGAGGGTGAAATACGTCATCGGGCCTGACGGCAGCCCGTTAACGATTGCGGATTTGCCGGCCCCCGGTACCAAACGGTGGGTCATCCGCCGCAAGGCCGAAGTCGTCGCTGCGGTCCGCGGCGGCCTGCTCTCCCTTGAGGAGGCCTGCAGCCGCTACACATTGACCGTCGATGAATTTCTTTCCTGGCAGTTCTCGATCGACCAGCATGGTCTGGCCGGGCTGCGCACCACCCGCATTCAGCAATATCGGCAGTAAGTCCCCGCCGATCCTGTGGCATTTGACGAAAACCGGCCTCGCTTTGCGAAGCCGGTTTTTTTCATGTCCGCGTTTTTGCCGCGGTCCTTAACCTTCGTTAACCATATGGAAACCATACCCTAGGCAATATTTGCCCAGTCGGACCCGCGTGGGCCGAATCCCTGGGGGCCGTTGGTGCAAAGTCTGGTTGCTTTCCTGAGAGGTCTTGGTGCGGCCCGCCTCGCGGCCATGGTTGCGGTCACCGCGGCCCTGATCGGTTTCTTCGCGTTCGTCATCATGCGCGTCACCACGCCGCAGATGACCACCCTCTTCACCGACCTGTCGACCGAAGATTCCTCCGCCATTATCAAGGAGCTGGAGCGCCAGGCGATCCCGTTCGAGCTGCGCAATGACGGCGCCGCGATCATGGTGCCGAAGGACAAGGTGACGCGGCTGCGGATGAAGCTCGCCGAGGGCGGCATGCCGAAGGGCGGCGGCGTCGGCTACGAGATCTTCGACAAATCGGACGCCTTGGGCACCACGAGCTTCGTCCAGAACATCAATCATCTGCGGGCATTGGAAGGCGAGCTCGCCCGCACCATCCGTGCCATCGACCGCGTGCAGGCCGCGCGCGTCCACCTGGTGCTGCCGGAAAAGCCGCTGTTCTCGCGCGAGACGCCGGAGCCGTCGGCCTCGATCGTGCTCAGGGTGCGCGGCGCGCTGGAGCCGCAGCAGATCCGCGCCATCCGCCACGTCGTCGCCTCCGCGGTCAACGGGCTGAAGCCGCAGCGGGTCTCGATCGTCGACGAAGCCGGCCAGCTCTTGGCCGACGGCGCCCAGTCCGACGCCGACGCCGCGGTCGGCGACGAGCGCCGCGCCGCGTTCGAGAAGCGGATGCGCAAGCAGGTCGAGGACATCGTCTCCTCGGTGGTCGGCGCCGGGCGCGCCCGCGTGCAGCTCTCCGCCGACTTCGACTACAACAAGATCACCCAGACCTCGGACAAGTTCGATCCCGAGGGCCGGGTGCTGCGCTCGACCCAGACCCGCGAGGAATCGAGCCTCACCGCCGACAATTCCGGCCAGGTCACCGTCGCCAACGAGCTGCCGGGCAACCAGAACCAGGACAACGCCGCCCGCGCCCGCGACCAGAGCAAGAAGAGCGAGGAAACCAACAATTACGAGATTTCCCGCACCACCAAGACCGAGGTGACCGAGGCCGGCCGCGTCAACCGCATCTCGGTCGCGGTCCTGGTCGACGGCGCCTATTCCAAGAACGAAAAAGGCGAGATGGTCTACCAGGACCGCAGCAAGGAGCAGCTCGACCGTATCGCCGCTTTGGTCCGCTCCGCGATCGGCTTCGACCAGAAGCGCGGCGACCAGGTCGAGGTCGTCAACCTGCGCTTCGCCGAGCCGCCGGCCGCCCAGCCGATCGCCGAACCCACCGGCCTGCTCGGCATGCTGCAATTCACCAAGGATGACGTGATGTACGTCATCGAGCTCGGCGTTATGATGATGCTGGGCCTGGTCGTGCTGTTCATGGTGGTCCGCCCGCTGGTCAAGCGCATCGTGGCGGCCGACGCCATTCCGTCGCTGGCAGGCAGCGGCCTGCCGGCACTCGCCGAAGCCCATGCCGAGAGCGCCGGCGCGACAGGCCAGGCGCTGATCCCGAGCGGCAGCGGCGCGGCGCAATTGATCGACGTCGCCCAGATCCAGGGCCAGGTCCACGCCCAGGCCGTGCACCGGGTCGGCGAGCTCGCCGAGCGCAATCCGAACGAAACCGTCTCCATCGTCCGTCAATGGCTGAGCGAGCCGGTAGAGAACTGACATGGCCGCCGTACCCCAGACCACCAACGCCAACGACATCGCCACCGTCCTCTCGACGCTGGCGAACCGGCAGAGCGCGCGGCCCAAGGGCAAGCCGCTGCCCGGCCCGAAGCGCGCCGCGATCCTGATGCTCGCGCTCGGCGAGCAGTATGGCGGCAAGATCTGGTCGATGCTCGACGACGAGGAGGTCCGCGAGCTGTCGGTCCACATGTCGACGCTCGGCACCGTCGAGGCCGACGTGGTCGAGGATTTGATGCTGGAATTCGTCTCGCGGATGTCGGCATCGGGCGCGCTGATGGGCAATTTCGACGCCACCGAGCGGCTGCTGCAGCAATACCTGCCGGCCGAGCGCGTCTCCGGCATCATGGACGAGATCCGCGGCCCCGCCGGCCGCAACATGTGGGAGAAGCTCTCCAACGTGCAGGAAGAGGTGCTCGCCAACTACCTCAAGAACGAGTACCCGCAGACCATCGCCGTGGTGCTGTCGAAGCTCAAGCCGGAGCACGCCGCCCGCGTGCTCGCCATCCTGCCCGAGGACATCGCGCTCGACGTGGTCGGCCGCATGCTGCGGATGGAGGCGGTGCAGAAGGAAGTCATCGAGCGCGTCGAGCAGACGCTGCGCACCGAGTTCATGTCGAACCTGTCGCAGACCCGGCGCCGCGACGCCCATGAGGTGATGGCCGAGATCTTCAACAATTTCGACCGCCAGACCGAGACCCGCTTCATCACCTCGCTGGAAGAAGAGAACCGCGAATCCGCCGAGCGCATCAAGGCGCTGATGTTCACCTTCGACGACCTGATCAAGCTCGATTCCGCCTCGGCCCAGACGCTGATGCGCAATATCGACAAGGACAAGCTCGGCGTCGCGCTGAAGAGCGCCAATGAGGAGGTGCGCAGCTTCTTCCTCGGCAACATGTCCTCGCGCGCCGGCAAGATGCTGATGGACGACATGGCCGCGATGGGCCCGGTCAGGCTGCGCGACGTCGACGAGGCGCAGGCGCTGCTCGTCAACCTCGCCAAGGACCTCGCCGCCCGCGGCGAGATCACGCTGACCAAGAACCGCGCCGACGACGAGCTGGTGTACTGATGGCCGCACCTGCGAAATTCCTGTTCGACACCGACTTCTCGGCTCCCGACCGGGCCCGCGAGCGCGCGCCGACCCCGGCCGAAGTCGCCCAGAAGGTCGCCGACGCCGAGGCGCGGGCCTACCGCGCCGGCTACGAGGCCGCGCTGCGCGAGGCCAAGGTCGAGAGCGACCGCCGCATGGCGCAGGCGCTGGAGGAGATCGGCGCCGCGATCAAGGGCATCGCCGCGCGCTTTGCCGGCATCGAGACCCGGATGGAGACCGAGGCCGTCGACGTCGCGGTCGCGGTCGCCCGCAAGCTCTGCAATGAACTGGTGGCGCGCGAGCCGCTCGGCGAGATCACCGCGCTGGTCTCCGACTGCTTCTCGCATCTGGTCGCAACCCCGCATCTCGTGGTCCGCATCAACGACGCGCTCTACGAGGCGGCGCATCACAACATCGAGCAGATGGCGGCGCATTCCGGTTTCCAGGGCCGGCTGGTGATCCTGGCCGAGCCGACGATCGCGACCGGCGACTGCCGGATCGAATGGGCCGACGGCGGCGTGGTGCTGGAGCGCGCTGCGATCGAAGGCAAGATCAACGAACTCGTCGGGCGCTATCTGGCGTCCCGCGGCCAGACCGGCTGAAGGGCATTGAGGGCTGAACCATGAGCGACACCGACACCCAAGTCCCGCTTCCCGATCTCAACGCCGCCGACGCGCCCGGGATCGACGACATCGGCTACAACGAGGACGAAAATGCCGCGCGCATCGCGGCCGACCTCGAGGCCGTGTTCGACGTGCCGGTGCAGGTCTCGGCGGTGCTCGGCCGCTCCAAGATGGACGTCGGCGACCTGCTGAAGCTCGGGCCGGGCACCGTGCTCGAACTCGACCGCCGGGTCGGCGAGGCGATCGACATCTACGTCAACAACCGCCTGGTGGCGCGTGGCGAAGTGGTGCTGGTGGAAGACAAGCTCGGCGTGACCATGACCGAAATCATCAAGGCAGAACGCTCTTAAACGAATGCAACGGTAGCGCGCGGAACCTGCGCGACCAGACCAACAGGAGATCATCATGCGGCTTCTCATCGTAGGCACCCTGAAGGGCCAGCTCACGACCGCGACCAAGATCGCGATGGACAACGGCGCCTCGGTGACCCACGCCGAGGCCGCCGAACAGGCGATGAACGTCCTGCGAGGCGGCAAGGGCGCCGACCTGCTGCTGGTCGATGTCGGCCTCGACATCCGCGACCTGGTGATGCGGCTCGAGGCCGAGCACATCCACGTTCCGATCGTCGCCTGCGGCATCTCCAACGACGCCCGCGCCGCGGTCGCCGCGATCCATGCCGGCGCCAAGGAATACATCCCGCTGCCGCCCGACCCCGAGTTGATCGCAGCGGTGCTCGCCGCGGTCGCCAACGACGCCCGCGACCTGATCTGGCGCGACGAGGCGATGGGCCGGGTGATCAAGCTGGCGCAGCAGATCGCGGGCTCCGACGCCTCGGTCATGATCACCGGCGAGTCCGGCACCGGCAAGGAAGTGCTGGCGCGCTATGTCCATTCCCGCTCGGCCCGCGCCAAACGGCCGTTCATCTCGATCAATTGCGCGGCGATCCCGGAGCACCTCCTGGAATCCGAACTGTTCGGCCATGAGAAGGGCGCCTTCACCGGCGCCGTGGCGCGCCGCATCGGCAAGTTCGAGGAAGCCACCGGCGGCACGCTGCTGCTCGACGAAATCTCCGAAATGGACGTGCGGCTCCAATCCAAGCTGCTGCGCGCGATCCAGGAGCGGGTGATCGACCGCGTCGGCGGCACCAGGCCGGTCCCGGTCGACATCCGCATCATCGCGACCTCGAATCGCAATCTGTCGGAGGCGGTGCGCGAGGGCACCTTCCGCGAGGACCTGCTGTTCCGCCTCAACGTCGTCAATCTGAAGATTCCGCCGCTGCGCGACCGTCCGGCCGACATCCTCGAGCTGGCGCAGCACTTCGCCAAGAAATATGCCGAGGCCAACGGCCTGCCGGTCCGTCCGATCTCGACCGAGGCCCGCCGCGTCCTGACCGCGAACCGCTGGCAGGGCAACGTCCGCGAGCTCGAGAACACCATCCATCGCTCGGTCCTGATGGCGCAGGGCGACGAGATCGGCCCCGACGCGATCCTCACCCCCGACGGCGATCGCCTCGACCTTGCCAAGACCGCGCCCGCGGTGGCGCATGCGACGCTGGCCGCCGAGCAGGTCACCCGCGCGCTGGTCGGCCGCACCGTCGCCGATGTCGAGCGCGACCTGATCCTGGAAACG
Organism: Bradyrhizobium sp. USDA 4461; assembly: GCF_054055655.1. Classification (NCBI taxonomy): domain Bacteria; kingdom Pseudomonadati; phylum Pseudomonadota; class Alphaproteobacteria; order Hyphomicrobiales; family Nitrobacteraceae; genus Bradyrhizobium; species Bradyrhizobium sp. USDA 4461. Next base: position 3,734,418 of record NZ_JBSRXM010000001.1, on the reverse strand, counting down.
CTGAAGCACTGCCTCGGCAACCGCACTCATGCCGCCAACATCCTCGGCATCTCGATCCGCACGCTGCGCAACAAGCTGAACGAGTATGCCGACGGCGGCATCCCGATCACCCCGGCGGGCAACGGCGCGCCCGACTATCAGCGCATGGCGAACGCCGGCTGAGCAACGGAAGGCGGCGGAGCGATCCCGCCGCCTGCCCCAGGTCACGAATAGTTCGGCGCGTCGGGCTTGCGAAAGATCCGGATCGGATCGCCCGGCGTGATGTCGCGGCCGGTGAACGTCACATAGGCATACAGCGCGAGATAGGCGACGGCCATCGCACCGACGAGATAGAACAGCCAGGTTCCCACGCGCTTCATCGAACCGTCATGCCTCCGAAATCTCGCGCGCTAGAGCATGATCCGGAAAAGTGGAAACCGGAATTCCGAAAAGATCGTGCTCAAACAATGAGATGAGAATCATGATGCGATTCCGTGGAAACGCATCATGATCCGATCTGCTGATCAAGGAAGCGCCCCGGCCAACATGCCGCGCCAAGCGCTTTGGCCGTTCCTCCCTTGAATCTTGGGAACAGTTGCCGTATTCAATCTCCTATTGCGCTTTTATATTTTGACAACTGGAGAGTGATATGGCCCTTTACGCGCAGACCAGCGGCACCCTGTCCACCAACTCCGGCACTTTCACGCCGATACAAGGCCTCAGCCTGACGATCCCGGAGGGCGTCGGCACCACCGCGATCGTTACGCTCAACGTTCCGAATCCCTACGCCACCGGCACCGATATCCCGGGCGGCATGTTCGGCGTCACCATCAATGGCAAGGTCTCGCCTGTCGTCGCGAGCTTCACCTATAACGAAACCCCGTCGAGCTTTGGCCGCATCCCGACCACGCTCGTGGTCGGGATTGCGCTGGGCAATACGGCTCAGACCATCCAGGCCGTATGGGGTGGCGTTCGCGGCAGCACTGTGATCATCGACAGCCCGGCGTCACTGAGCGCAGTCTTCTAAAAGCCGATCCGGACACGCAACGCGGGCTAGCGCACGCCGCGGGCATGGACGTGACGCGACGGCAGGCTGACCTCGGCCAGCCTGGCTGCGTCTTCGTCATGGTCGATCGCGACGTATTCGCCGTGCCAGTAGGCCAATGCGGCGGTGCGCTCTGACGCGATCACGTCGAGCACGCGGCCGATGACGATCGCGTGCGAATGCCGCTCGATGATCTCCTCGACCTCGCAGTCGATCGCGGCCAGCGCCCCGACCAGCAGCGGCACGCCCGATGCGCGCGTCGTCCATTCGGCGCCGGTGAACCGCTCCGCGCCCTTCAGGCCGCCTTTGCCGGTGAAGCGCTCGGCGATCTCGAGCTGGTCCGCGGTCAGGATGTTGACGCCGAACGCGCCATGGCGCGCGATCAGGGGCCATGACGAGGCGGCGCGGTTGATGCTGACGATCAGCGACGGCGGCTCGACCGATAGCGACGACACCGAGGTCACCGTCATTCCCGAAATCTCCTTGCCCCGCCCGGCCGTGATGACGCTGACGCCGCCGGTGAGGTGGCGCATCGCGCCGCGGAAGTCGGCGGCCGCCACCGCTGATACGATCGAAGCATTGCGGACGAGGGAATTCATCGCGACCTCACAGGTTATCTTCGCTGCCTTCGAGCAGATGCTTCAAAATCTCTCCTTCCAGCGCGGCGAGTTCGGCCGAGCCGCGCCGGCGCGGCCGCGGCAGGTCGATCGTGACGTCCTGCGCGATGCGGCCATCCTCGATCACCAGCACGCGGTCGGCGAGCGCAACCGCCTCGGCGACGTCATGGGTCACCAGGATCGCGGTGAAGCCCTGGTCGCGCCAGACCCGCTCCAGCAATTGCTGCATCGAGATCCGCGTCAAAGCATCAAGTGCGCCGAGCGGCTCGTCGAACGCCAGCACGCGCGGCTGGCTGACCAGCGCCCGCGCCAGCGCCACGCGCTGCTTCTGGCCGCCCGACAGCACCGACGGCCACTGGGTGCGCTTGTCGCCAAGGCCGACCTCGACCAGCGCACGCTCGGCGCGCGCCTGCGCATCGGCTGAGGAGCGCTCGCGCCCCAGACCCACCTCGACATTGGACAGCACCCGCGCCCAGGGCAGCAGGCGCGGCTCCTGGAACATGACGCGGACATCCTGCGCCCGCGGCTCCTCGCCGAACGCAATGCTCCCCGCCGTCGGCGCGTCGAGCCCGGCGACCAGGCGCAGCAGCGTGCTCTTGCCGCAGCCGCTGCGGCCGACGATCGCGACGAACTGGCCGGAGGGAATATGCAGGTCGATGCCGCGCAGCACCTCATTGTCGCCGAACGATTTGCGCAAGCCGCGAATGGTCAGCGACAGGCCGCGGGCCGCGCTGTCCGATCCTCGCCGCAACTGCCGCGCCTGCACGACGATGTCGGCGCGCTCGACCGGCTCGGCACCGGCGGACTGGAAACGAAGCGCTTCTTGCATGCTCATTCTCACTTCTTCTGGAAAGCTGGGTGCCACGACAGGGTCAGCCGCTCCAGCGCCCGCGAGGCGCTGTCGGCGAGCTTGCCGAGCAAGGCGTAGATCAGGATCGAGAGCACGACGACGTCGATCAGCATGAACTCGCGCGCCTGCATCGCCATGTAGCCGAGGCCCGACGAGGCCGCGATGGTCTCGGCGACGATCAAGGTCAGCCACATGATGCCGAGCGCAAAGCGCAGGCCGACGAAGATCGAGGGCAGCGCGCCCGGGAAGATCACCCGGCGGAACAGCTCGCCGTCGGTCATGCCGTAGATGCGGCCCATCTCGATCAGCTGCGGATCGACCGTGCGGATGCCATGCAGCGTGTTGAGATAGATCGGGAAGAACACGCCGAGCGCCACGAGAAAGAGCTTCGCCGTTTCGTCGATGCCGAACCACAGGATGACGAGCGGAATCAGCGCCAGATGCGGAATGTTGCGCACCATCTGCAGCGTGGTGTCGGTGAGCTTGGCCGACAGCTGCGACAGGCCGTTGGCCAACCCGAACACGAAGCCGATGCCGCCGCCGATCACAAAGCCGATCGAGGCGCGCCAGAAGCTGACCCAGATGTTGCGGATCAGCTCACCTGACAGCAACAGCTTCCAGCCGGCGAGTGCGACGTCGGTCGGCGCCGGCAGCACACGCGACGGCACGTAGTCGGTGACGCAGGCGAGCTGCCAGATCAGCACGATCGCCAGCGGCACGATCCAGGGGATCAGGCCGTCGACCTTGGGCAATTTGGGTGCGCCGACGCGCGGGAGTGAATCGATCAAGCTCATGATTGCGATGCCTGTTTCTGCGGCCGATATTCATTGCCGATGGTCTCGCCGAACGGCCCGGTGTTGACCCGGATCGGCGTCACATTGTTGCCGTGCCCGAGCGACAGCAGCGGGAACACCAATTCGGCGAAGCGATAGGCTTCCTCGAGATGCGGGTAGCCCGACATGATGAAAGTATCGACGCCGATGTCCTGATACTCCTTGATCCGTGCCGCGACGGTCTCGGGATCGCCGACCAGCGCGGTGCCGGCGCCGCCGCGCACCAGACCGACGCCGGCCCACAGGTTCGGGCTGATCTCGAGCTGGTCGCGCCGGCCGCCATGCAGCTGCGCCATGCGCTGCTGGCCGACCGAGTCCATCCGCGAAAAGATCTTCTGCGCGGCGGCGACGGTGTCGTCGGTGACGTACTGGATCAGCTCGTCGGCCGCTTTCCAGGCCTCGGCATTGGTCTCGCGCACGATCACATGCAGACGGATGCCGAACGACAACTTGCGGCCGCGCTGCGCGGCCACGGCTTTCACCTTGGCGATCTTCTCGGCGACCTGCGCCGGCGGCTCGCCCCAGGTCAGGTATTTGTCGACGGTATCGACTGCGACGTCGATGCCGGCGTCCGACGAGCCGCCGAAGTACAGCGGCGGCCGCGGCGTTTGCACCGGATTGAACAGTAGGCGGCCGTCCTCGATCCTGATGTGCTTGCCTTCGACATTGACCGTCTTGCCGGCGAGCAGATCGCTGTAGACGTTGAGGAACTCGCGGGTCACCGCGTAGCGCTCGTCATGATCGAGGAAGATGCCGTCGCCCTTGTTCTCGACCGGATCGCCGCCGGTGACGACGTTGATCAAAAGACGGCCGTTCGACAGCCGGTCGAGCGTCGCGGTCATGCGGGCGGCGACGCTTGGCGATTGCAGACCGGGCCGCACCGCCACGAGATAGCGCAGGCGCTCGGTCCAGGGCGCGACGGCGGAGGCTACCACCCAGGAGTCCTCGCAGCTGCGGCCGGTCGGCAGCAGCACGCCGTAATAGCCGAGCTGGTCGGCGGCCTGCGCGATCTGACGCAGATAGTTGAAGTTCACCTCGCGGCCGCCGATCGACGTGCCGAGATAGCGGCTGTCGCCGTGGGTCGGCAGGAACCAGAGGATGTTGGCGTTGGTTGCGGTGCTCACGTGCCCGGCCTCCATGCGACGTCGGAAATCTTGATTTGTTTGGGGATCAGGCCGAGCGCGAAGAACGTGTCGGCGACCTGTTGCTGATCGGCGACCACGCTGTCGGTGACCGGCTTGATGCCGTAGGCCTGCCGCTTCAAAGCGACCTCGACCACCGGCACCGACAGGCCGATGCTGGGCGCGAGCTGCTCGGCAACGGCGTGGATGTCGCCCTTGGCCCAGTCGTCGACCTCGCTGAGTTGCGCCAGCACCAGCTCGACGATCTTCGGATCGGCCTGCAGGAACTTCTTCGAGGCGAAATAGAACTGATAGTTGGCGACGACACCGGTGCCGTCGGCGACGGTGCGCGCGCCGGTCGCAGCCTCGGCCGCGGCCTGGAACGGATCCCAGATCACCCAGGCATCGACCGCGCCGCGCTCGAACGCCGCGCGTGCGTCGGCGGGCGCCAGGAACACCGGCTCGATCTCGGAATATTTGACGCCGGCCTTCTCCAGCGCCTTCACCAGCAGATAGTGGACGTTGGAGCCCTTGTTCAGCGCGATCTTCTTGCCCCTGAGGTCGGTGACCGACTTGATCGGGCTGTCCTTCGGCACCAGGATCGCCTCGCCTTTCGGCGCCGGCGGCTCATAGGCGACATATTGCAGCGGCGCGCCGGCAGCCTGCGCGAAGATCGGCGGCGCTTCGCCGGTGTTGCCGAAATCGATCGCGCCGACATTGAGCGCTTCAAGCAGCGGCGGCCCGGACGGAAACTCGGTCCAGACCACGGAGTAACCGACCGATTTCAGCTTCTGCTCGAGCGAGCCCTTGCTCTTGAGCAGCACCAGCTTGCCATATTTCTGGAAACCGATGCGGACCACCTTGTCCTGGCCATAGGTGGCGCCGACGCTCGCAGCGACGATGCTGACCGACAGCACCGCGCGGGCGACCCAGCGTCGAAACAAACGCGTCATGGGAATATCCTCTGCATTGAATGGACCAAGGAACTGAGCAAGGAATTGAGCAAGGCGCGCGATCAGGTCTGGGTGTTGCGCCAGACGATGTCGCGGATCGCGATCTGCTTCGGAATCAGGCCCAGCTTGAAGAAGCGGTCGGCGACGCCCTGTTGGGTCGCGACGATATCGTCGGTGATGGGCCCGACCGAGAAGCCCGCCCGCCGCGCCGCGATGGTCTGGATATCGAGCGGCACGCCGGTGACGGCGGCGAGCGATTGCGCGACCTCGTCGGGATGCGCCTCGGCCCATGCCGCCGTCGACGTCGTGACGTCGACGATCTGCTGCAACAGCGCGCCGTGCTTGTTCGCGAAGTCGCGGTTGGCGATATAGAACGAGTTGGTCTTGGTGATGTCGCGGGTCCTCACCAGAATGCGGCCGTTCTGCCTGGTCTCGGCGATCGCGAAATACGGATCCCAGATCGCCCAGGCATCGATGCCGCCATTGGCAAAGGCCGGCCCCGCATCCGGCGGCGTCAGATAGACCGGGGTGATGTCATCGTAAGTGAGCCCCGCCTTCTCCAAGGTCTGGATCACGACGTTATGGGCGCTGGATCCCTTGGTGAAGCCGACACGCTTGCCCTTGAGACCGGCGATATCCTTAATTGCCGAATTTTGCGGCACCAGGATGCCTGAGCCGTTGATGATCGGCTGCGCGGCGGCATAGACGATGGCCGCACTGGCGGCCTGCGCGAAGATCGGCGGGGAATCGCCAACCGCGCCGTAATCGACGCTGCCGACATTCATCGCTTCCATCATCGGCGGGCCCGAGGAGAACTCGACCCATTTCACGCTGACGCCCTGCGGCTTGAAATGTTTTTCCAAGGCTTCGCGCTGGCGCGTGATGACCAGCACGCCGTTCTTCTGGTAGCCGATACGAATTTCCTTCGCGTCGGCCTGTGCCTGCGCGCCTCGTGACAGCGCAGCGGCGGCGGCTGTGACCAGCGACAGTTGAAGGAACTCACGACGCTTCATTCCAAGACTCTCCTGACGATCAAGCGCGCATTCGCGCTGCACGATCATGCGAAGTCAGGATGATGGGGCGCGCGAATGAAGCTGTCGAGCACCGCACAAAAATAGCGATGCCTGCACTTCGATGCAGGCATCGCGCGTGTCGTTTCTTTTAAGGCGCAGAGCGCATGTAGCGAATTATTTTCCTCACGGAAACGCGAGGTCGCTGCACATCAATTGATCCGCCGGCAGCGGCGGCTTTTGGACCGACATTGACGGCGAGTTTACCGTAACGGTCGGTGAACGCCTGGGTGTCGATCTCCTCGAGCTGGATCGAGCCGTCGAGCACACCCTTCTTCCAGGCATCGTGCTCGGGATCGTGCTGGAACTCCGGCATCACTTCCTTGCCGAACAGCTCGAGCGACTCGCAGATGTGCTCATGCGTGTTCTTGCCGGCCTGGTTGAGCAGGATCACCTGGTCGATATGCGACGCGCGGAAGCGGCGCAGCTTCTTACGCAAGGTCTCCGGCGAGCCGATCAGGCCGCCGCGCAGCGCGGCCTCCTGCGCCTCCGGATTGTCGCGCTTCCACTTGTTGTACTCGTCCCACATGTTGACGGTGCCGGGCGCCGGCCGCTGCCGGTTCTGCGCCTGACCGTAATAGCGCAGCGCGAACTGGAAGAAGGTCGCACCGTCGGCACGCTTGCGTGCTTCCTCGTCGGTCTTCGCGCACATAAAGAACGAGACCAGTGCCATGTTCGGATTGATCTCGTAGTCGGCGAGCTTCTTCAGCCGCTTGGTGATCGCGTTGTAATAGGCGTGCACCCAGGCATGCGCCGCCTCGGCGCTGACGAACTGGAAGCCGAGCGCGCCGAATCCGTTCTGCCCGGCGCGTTCGATGGTCGGCAATTGCGAGCAGGCCATCCAGAGTGGCGGATGCGGCTTCTGCACCGGCTTGGGCACCACATTGCGCAAGGGGATGTCGAAATACTTGCCGTGATGCTCGGTGCCGATCTTGATGAACATCGGGAAGATCGCTGCGACAGCCTCCTCGAACACCTCGCGCTTGGTCTCCATGTCGCGGCCGAATGGCGTCAGCTCGGTGATCGAGGCGCTCTCGCCCATGCCGAACTCGCAGCGGCCGTTGCTGAGCAGATCGAGCACCGCGACCCGCTCGGCGACGCGCGCGGGATGATTTGTCGTGAGCTGGAAGATGCCGTGGCCGAGCCGGATGTTCTTGGTGCGCTGGCTGGCAGCGGCGAGGAAGGATTCCGGCGCCGGCGAGTGCGAATATTCCTCGAGGAAATGATGCTCCACGACCCAGGCGTAGTCGTAAGCCAGCCGGTCGGCGGTCTCCAATTGGGTCAGCGCGTTCTGGTAGAGCCTGAGCTCGTCGCCATCGTTCCAGGGACGCGGCAGTTGCAGCTCGTAGAAGATGCCGAATTTCATGGCGTCACTCCCAAGGTCCGTCCCCGACCGTTTGTTGTTTTCGGCAGTCTAGTGTCGCGGCGACCCAAGTCTAGCCTCGGGGACGAAACCCCAATTCCGCGCAGCGGAAGCACGCTTGATTGGAACGCGCGAATGGTTAGCTTGTACTGGCCTGAGTCGCGGCGTTATTGATTGCGCGCTCATCCCTCCGAAAGCTCATGACCACCTTTACGCCGCACCAGGATTCCGCGCTGAAAGCGGTCGCCGATTGGCTGAAAGCCAAGCCCGGCAAGAACGGCACGCCGCCGGTGTTTCGCCTGTTCGGCTATGCCGGAACCGGCAAGACCACCCTCGCCCAGCACATCGCCGAAGGCGTCGACGGCGAGGTGAAGTTCGCGGCCTTCACCGGCAAGGCGGCGCTGGTCATGCGCAACAAGGGCTGCGACGGCGCCTCGACGATCCACTCGCTGATCTACCGCGCCCGCGAATCCGGCGTCGAGCAGCCGAGCTTCGAGCTCTGGGACGATGCGCCGGCGTCGAAGGCCAAGCTGATCGTGATCGACGAATGCTCGATGGTCGACGCCGAACTCGGCCGCGACCTGATGTCGTTCGACTGCCCGCTGCTGGTGCTGGGCGATCCCGCACAGCTGCCGCCGATCCAGGGCGGCGGCTTCTTCACCGACGCCGAGCCGGATGCGATGCTGACCGAGGTGCACCGCCAGGCGCAGGACGATCCGATCGTGCGGATGTCGATGGATATCCGCGAGGGCCGCGAGCTCGAAATCGGCCGCCATGGCGAGAGCGAAGTGGTGTCGCGCAAGGAGCTCGACCCGGATCGCGTGATGAGCGCCGACCAGGTGCTGGTCGGCCGCAACAACACCCGCCGCGCCTACAACATGCGGGTGCGGCAGCGGCTGAACCTCGAGGATCCCCTCCCCGTCGCCGGCGACAAGCTGGTCTGCTTGCGCAACAACCGCAAGAAGGGCCTATTCAACGGCGGGCTGTGGCGGGTCAAGGCGCGCGCGCAGTCGAAATCCAGGATCATCACCATGCGCGTGATGCCGGACGAGGATTTCGGCCACAAGGTCACCAAGGTCTCGGTGCGCGGCGAATGCTTCGACGGCGGCGTCGAGGGCGTGCCGTGGGAGCAGCGTAAGCCGTATGACGAGTTCGACTACGGCTATGTGCTGACCGTGCACAAGTCGCAGGGCTCGCAATGGGACGACGTCGTGCTGTTCGACGAAAGCTTTGCGTTCCAGGATTCGCGCGCAAGGTGGCTGTACACGGGGATCACGCGGGCGGCGAAGCGGCTCAGCGTGGTGGTGTGAAAGTGCGACGCACTTTATAGACCCGTCATCCTGAGGAGCCGCGGAGCGGCGTCTCGAAGGATGCGCGGCCCGGCTGGGTGGCCGTCGATCCTTCGAGACGGCCGCTTTGCGGCCTCCTCAGGATGACGGGAGCACGTCACCTACCCCCCGTTGAACCACCACCATTTCCCTCACGAAACCGTGTGGCCGATCCCGTAACAAATCGCCCCCTCGCCCGTATTTTGAGACGTCGGAGCAGCCCGGCCTGATTTGCCAATGCCGGCTCCCGCTCTAGACTGGCCCCCAATTGCGATCCCACGAGGAACCCATGTCCAAGAGCTCCCTCAGCCGCCTTTCGCTTTGCGCCGCCGCGATCGGCGCGCTGGCCGTCACAGCTTTTGCCGTCGCGCCCTCGCTTGCTGCCGAGGACGCCGTGATCATCCCGCCGCCGGTCGCGAGCGCGCCGGAAACCGGCATCAAGACCGCGGTGCTCGCCGGCGGCTGCTTCTGGGGTGTGCAGGGCGTGTTCCAGCACACCGCCGGTGTCGTCAGCGCGGTGTCGGGCTACTCCGGCGGCAGCAAAGCCAACGCCGATTATGAGAAGGTCTCGACCGGCACCACCGGCCACGCCGAATCCGTCGAGATCAAGTACGACCCGCAGAAGATCTCCTACGGCAAGATCCTGCAGATCTTCTTCTCGGTGGTGCACGACCCGACCCAGTTGAACCGCCAGGGCCCGGATTCCGGCACGCAGTATCGCTCGGCGATCTTCACCACCAGCGACGAGCAGAAGAAGGTGGCGGACGCCTATATCGCCCAGCTCAACGCCGCCAAGGTCTACAAGAGGCCGATCGTCACCAAGGTCGGCGCGCTGGAGGCGTTCTATCCGGCGGAGGGCTACCACCAGGACTACCTGACGCTGCACCCGAGCCAGCCCTATATTGCGTATAACGACATCCCGAAGGTCGAGAACCTGAAGAAGATCTTCGCGGAGAACTACATCGAGAAGCCGACGCTGGTGGGCAGCAGCAAGGTCACCAACTGAGGCGATAGTCATCGTCATTGCGAGGAGCCAACGGGTCCGGCCTTGGCCGGCCCGATGATAAACTCCGCGAACGAAGCAATCCATCGTGCGTCCCCCACACTGGATTGCTTCGCTTCGCTCGCAATGACGACAAACAGGGAGTTTCCATGTCCGATACCAAAACCGACGGCAAGGTCCGCAAGAGCGAGGCCGAGTGGCGCAAGGAATTGACGCCGATGCAGTATGCCGTGCTGCGCGAGAAGGCGACCGAGCGGCCCTTCACCGGCGAATATGAGCATGATCCGCGCAAGGGCACCTATGTCTGCGCCGGCTGCGGACAGACGCTGTTCGAGTCCGACCAGAAGTTCGATTCCGGCTGCGGCTGGCCGAGCTTCTCCAAGCCCGCGGTCGAGAGCCATGTCGACGAGGAGCGCGACATGAGCCACGGCATGATCCGCACCGAGGTGCTGTGCTCGAAATGCGACGGCCATCTCGGCCACGTCTTCAACGACGGCCCCGGCCCGACCGGCCTGCGCTACTGCATCAATTCGGCGGCGCTGAAGCTCAACGAAGCGAAGTAACCCGCAGCGATCAACGCCCCGCGCGACCAGATCCGGTCCCGCGGGGCTTTGTTTCGGCGGCCGGCGCAACTACATCTTTGAGGATCGGCCGGAGGCCTTAACGACTCGCGGGCCGGAATGTGCTTTGATCCGGAATCGCGGGGCCGTAGGCGTCTCGCCGTGCGGCTGCCGCCTGTTCTGAGGAGGGCGCCATGTCGCTTGGACTGATCCTCATCATCCTGCTGCTGATTATCCTGCTGGGCGGCTATAGCGGCCGGATCCGCGGCTATGGCTATGGCCTCGGCCACTCCGGAATGGGGCTTTTCGGGGTGATTTTGATCGTGGTCGCGATCCTGGCCTGGCTCGACAAGATCTGAGAGCCGTAACGCATTGAAATAGAAGGGCTTATTCGATCGGACCCCGTGCTATGCGCGGATTCAGCATGTGCCCTGTCGAGGGCGCTTCTGGGGTCGCATTTTTGTCAAAGAGGCCTATATTAGGGATCGAAATGACATGTACGGCGCGTCGCCAAGGTTAGGCCGCCGTCCCCCAAATCCCTTACGCCACGCCAACTGACAAGAACACAAGAGGTCGTCGACCATGCGTCCCCTGCGTCCGTTCAACTACAACACGTCCGCCGAACTGTTCCCTGCCGCGATCCGCAAGAAGAAGCGGGCGGGCTTCGCCTACCGCCGTTTCGGCACTGCTGCCGAGGCCGTGCAGTTCGCGATGGAGCAGCTGCCGGCGGATTCGCTGAACGGCGCCTATCTGCAGGTCGAGGAAGCCCGTTTCGACCAGAATGGCATCCGCTCGCTCTATGAAAGCGAAGCCTTCCCGCTGCCGCGCCGTCCGCGCCCGGCTGCCAGCCAGACCGACGCCGACGCCGCATAAGATTTCTGCTCCTCGTTTAACGAAAAGCCCTCGGACCGATCCGGGGGCTTTTGTTTTTGGACGAGTCCTTCTAGCGAATAATCTGATCGGAAAACCACTGCACACTTTTCCGGATTGTTCGCCCTACAATCTCGGCTGCTTGTCCAGCCAGCGCCGCAGCATCCGCACATTGCGGATATTGGCGCGGAACATGACGTCGAAGGCGTCGCCGGCCACCGGCACCATGCCGATCACGCCGTCGACCGCGACATTGGCGAGCATCCGCGCGGTGATGTGCCAGGGCGCACCGAGCAGCCGCGCCTCGCGCACCAGCCACAGCGAGATCGCGGTCGTGATGATATCGCCGACCACCGGGATCAGGCCGATCAGCCCGTCGATGCCGTAGCGGACATTGGTGCCCGGCACCACGAAGGCGACGTCGAGCAGCCTTGCGATCATCTCAAGCCGCTTGAGCCGCTCCTCGCGGGTCAGATTGCCGAACGGATTGGCGCTGGAATTGCGGAAGTCGAAGCGGAAGCCGTCCTGAAAGCCTTGAAACTGCGAACCTCGGAACTGCGGATGCAGCGGGCCATCGCCGAGCTCGCGCCCGTCCTGATCGATCACCTTGCCGCGCGCCTGCGCCCCGCCGAAGGGCGGCCGCGATCGGGTGGCGTGGGGCGTGAAGATGTCGTCCTCGGGCATGGCCATCACATGGTAACGCAGGCAAGCGGTTCAAGTTGCGTCACATTACCACTGAGTCACGTTACCACTGAGTCACGTTGCAGGCCGGTTACCTAATACACGCCCTTGTTCATGGTCCTGAGCCGCTGCGCAAGCGTCCTCATCACCTTCAAGGCAAAATGCGGCGTCTGGCCGACGAGGAAGAGAAACTGCTTTTCCGAGACCGGAACCAGTTCGACATCAGTGAGCGCCGTCGCGGTCGCGCTCCTCGGCTCGTTGTCGATCAACGCCATTTCGCCGAAGATCGTGTCGGGCGCGAGGTCCGCCATGGTCTTGTTGCCGACCTGGATGCGCACATAGCCGCTCTTGATCACGAACAGCTCGTTGGCCTGCTCACCTTCGCGGAAAATCACGCCGCCGGCGCGCACCAGCCGCGTTTCGATATCGTTGCCTGTCAGAAGGCTGAAGCTTGCGTCTGCCACTTCAAATTCCCTTTCTCCGAACCGGGACGCAGACGTCCCTGTTGTCTGCGGCGCCGGCTAGAATAAATGCGCGAACACAAAGTAGAGCGTGCCCGAGATCAACATCGCGACCGGCAAGGTCAGCACCCAGGCCATCGCGATGTTGCGGATGGTCGACCATTGCAGGCCGGAGCCGTTCGCGGTCATGGTGCCTGCGATGCCCGACGACAGCACGTGCGTCGTCGACACCGGCAGGCCGTAGCCGTCCGCCGCGGCGATGGTCGCAGCCGCGGTGATCTCGGCGCAGGCGCCCTGCGCGTAGGTCAGATGGGTCTTGCCGATCTTCTCGCCGACTGTCACGACGATGCGTTTCCAGCCGACCATGGTGCCGAGGCCGAGCGCGATGGCGACCGCGATCTTCACCCAGGACGGAATGAATTTGGTGGCGGAATCCAGCGAGCCCTTGTAGCGATTGAGCGTCGCGACATCGGCATCGCTCAGTCCGTGGTCGCTGCTCTTCATCAGGAGACGCAACGCCTCCGACACCAGATACATGTCGTTGCGCGTGTTGCCGACGGTCTCGGCCGGGAATTTCGCCAGCGACCCGTACTGCACGACCTGGTCGCGGATCTCGCTGACCAGAACGGCGAGGGACGGATAGGTCTCGTCGGTGAGCTGCCGGAGCGTGATGTAGTTCGTCACCGCCGGACGCGGATTGCCCGCGATCTTGCGATCGGCGCCTCTGTCCTCGATCACCTTGCTCGCCGCCGCCGAGTTCGCGGTGAACGCCTCGATCTGGCTCGCAGGCATCGCGCGGTTGAGCGCATAGGCCGTTGGCACCACGCCGATCAGGATCAGCATGATGAGGCCCATGCCCTTTTGGCCGTCGTTCGATCCGTGAAAGAAACTGACCAAAGTGCAGGTCAGGATCAGGATGCCGCGGATCCACCACGGTGGCGGCTGATCGCCCTTCGGCTCGCCGAACAGCTTTGGCGTCGCGCGCAGCAGCACGCTCTTCAGGCCAAAGAGCAGGATCGCGGCCAGCAGAAATCCGAACAGCGGCGACAGCAGCAGCGCCTTGCCGGTGTTGACCGCCTGCGACCAATCCACGCCGGACGTCCCCTCCCTGCCGTGCATCAGGGCGTTCGCGATGCCGACGCCCATGATCGATCCGATCAGGGTGTGCGAGCTCGAGGCGGGCAGTCCGAAATACCAGGTGCCGACGTTCCAGATGATCGCGGCGATAAGCAGCGCGAACACCATCGCGAAGCCGGCGCTGCTGCCGACCTGGAGGATCAATTCGACCGGCAGCAGCGAGACGATGCCGAACGCAACTGCGCCGCTGGAAAGCAGGACGCCGATCAGATTGAACAAGCCCGACCAGACCACGGCGATGTGAGCCGGCATCGAGCGCGTGTAGATCACGGTCGCGACAGCGTTGGCGGTGTCATGGAAGCCGTTGACGAATTCGAAGCCGAGCGAGATCAACAGCGCAACGAACAGCAGCAGGAACGCCGCATAGGAGGTCTTGCCCGCGCCCGTCGACCCGACATCGGCGTAGATGCTGTAGGCCACGAACAGCAGCGCGGCGCCGATGATGCCGAGATAGAGGATGCCGGTAAGCGGATGAAAGCCCTTCTCGAGATCAGGCCCGCCACGCCGCGCAGGCTCGATCGAACCAGGTAACGCCAAATCGCTCATGTAAATGCCCTCATAGCCGCGGGAGGACAAAAGCGGCCATGTGACATTGGGACTACGTTTACATGACGCCCATGTGACAGTTACGTGAAGGATAGCGCAGCCGCGCGCGGCCAGCACCTAATGCGTTGATAGGATTGCTGTAACTGGCGCTAATGCTGGGATGCCGGCTCAGCCGGCGCATGCAGCTCTTCGGCATATTTGTGCGCCAGCCAGGACGTGATCACGCCCGGGATGAAGCCGACCATCCCGTACAGGATGAACTGCACCGCGCCGCTCTCGGAGCCATGCGAGGCGTAGGTCAGCGCCGCGCCGACGAACGCCACCGCCCCGACGATCAGCATCCGCACCGTCGGCGCGATCCGCCGCACATGCATCAGGATGTCGTCGATCGCGCCAAACATCAGCGACGGCACGATGCCGAACAGATAGTTGTATTGCAGCGACTTCACGAACACGACGAGCAGCTTCGTCACCTCGCCGCCATTGGTCTCGGTCCAGTAGCCGGACTGATAGGTGGTCATCAGCAGCAGCAGAAAGCCGCCGATGAACGGCCCGATGGCTGCGAAGATCAGATAGCGTTTCATGGCGTGCCTTTGCCCGACGTCGGCCAAGTGTAACGCAGCCACGCGATGGTTCTAGGGAAAATAGAATGCGCCCGGCAAATGTTCGGCGAGTCGGCGTCGATGCGCTGCAACAATCCGCCGCCTATGTCGCTGCGATACGGAATCGCCCTGATGAAGCCGGGCGATGACGTCGTGCATCAAGGTGAGGGCGAGGCGCTTTACTCACCCCACGCCGCGAACGCGTCGTTGAACGCCCGTTCGCCGGGGGCGCCCTTTTCGATCGCGATGATGGCGCGGCGCTGGTTGGTGTAGACCAGCGGCACGTCGAACCAGGAGCGCTCCTTCAGGAGCTGCAGATTGCGCGAGCGGTCGGCGTCGACGTTGGAGAGGCCGACCAGGAAGAAGCCGTCGGTGACCTTGACCGCGAGGCCGGCCAGCGGCGTGCCGCGCGCCTGCTCGTTGGACTTCATCAGGATGCCCGGCACGTTGCCGACGCCGCCATTGGCGAAGTCCTGCGGCAGGATGAAGGTCAATTCCGCGGTATGGCTCGCCGGCAGCGATGAATCGGTGTTGCGGCGGAACGACATCGTCATCTTGAACTTGCGATCGGGGATGTCGATGTCGGCGCGCACGGCGATGTCGGGCTTCTGGTTGCCCGAGCCCTTGACCTGCTCGGTGCGCCAGACCACCGACCCGACATATTGCTTGCCCTTCGGATCCGACGGGTCCTCGTCATAGAGCACGACGCGCTGCGCCACTGGCGCGACCGGCTCGCCCGACGACGACGGCTGGCCGACGCGGTCGGTGATCTTCTTGCTCGCGGGCGCCGTCGAGGCATCCTTCGGCGCCTCGACCGGAGAAGAGGACGTGAACAGGCTGCTGGCCAGAGTGGTGAGCTGCTGCCGCATCAGGATGCCGGTACCGACCAGGATCAGCAGGATGCCGATCACGATCGCGGTCTTGAACGGGAACATCGAGCCGACGCGCGGCTTCTTCGGCTCGCGCTCGGCATTGCTGACGCGCGAGCGCTGCGGCGGCGCCCCCGGCGCCTGCGGCGTGTAGCGCTCGGCCTCTTCGATCGACTCGTCGTAGGAATATGGCGCCTCGGGATCGCCGCCGCGGTTTTCCAGGCTCGGCTCGAGCCGGTCGAATTCCGGCGAGGGCGACGGCACGTTGGCGTAGGTCTTGCGCGCGTTGCGGCTGGCTTGCGCCGCAGCACGGCCGAGATCGTCGGCATCGGCGGTGATGTCGCGGAAGCCGCGAACGCCCGGTGCGGCCGGCGGCGGTGCGCCTTCCGGACCGCGGCGCGGCGGACCCGGCGGCCGGGCCTGCGGCGCCTGGGTCTCGGGAGCGGGCGGGTTTTGCGGCCGCGGCGGGGCCGGCGGCGCTGCATCGGGGCGCAGATTGCGCGGCGGACGAGGCTCCGCCGGTGGCCGCGCACGCGCGGCAGGGTCGGCGGAACCGGCCTCGGGCCGTGCACCTGGCTCCGGCGGCCTGGCGTTGGCGCGGCTGCTACGGGCAGCACCGCCGCCGCCCGGGCGCGAGGCGTCGCGGGCGCGCTGCGCGGCCTCGGACTCGACCTTGCGAACCGCCTCTTCCAGCGACAGCCGTTCCCGGGTGATCTCGGATTCGGAGAGCGGCGGCTGCACGCCGCGGAGCTGCTGGATCAACGCCGTTCGCGCCCGCGCATACAGCGCGCGGCGGGCTTCGCCGGGGGCGTTGGGGTCCAATCCGGCGATGGCGCGGGCGATCAGCGGGTAGTAGTCAGCCATTTCCACACAATTGGAGGGATATAGGTAATATCCCGTTAAGCCTCGAACGGATTCTGTACCAGAATAGTATCTTCACGTTCCGGGCTGGTGGACAGCAGGGCGATCGGGCACCCCACCAGCTCCTCGACCCGGCGGACATATTTGATGGCCTGGGCCGGCAGGTCCGCCCAGGACCGCGCATTGGCGGTCGGCTGCTTCCAGCCCTCGATGATCTCGTAGATCGGCTCGACCCGGGCCTGCGCGCCCTCGCCCGCCGGCAGATGGTCGATTTCCTTGCCGTCGAGCTTGTAGCCGATGCAGACCTTGATGCTGTCGAAGCCGTCGAGAATGTCGAGCTTGGTCAGCGCCAGCCCGGCAATTCCGCAGGTGCGGACGGTCTGCCGCACCAGCATGGCGTCGAACCAGCCGACCCGGCGCTTGCGCCCGGTGTTGACGCCGAATTCCTTGCCGCGGCGGCCGATTTCCTCACCGATCTCGTCATGCAGCTCGGTCGGGAACGGACCCTGGCCGACGCGGGTGGTGTAGGCCTTGCAGATGCCGAGCACATAGCCGACCGCGCCCGGGCCGAGGCCGGTGCCGGTCGCGGCCTGCCCCGCCACGGTGTTGGACGACGTCACATAGGGATAGGTGCCGTGGTCGACGTCGAGCAGCGCGCCCTGCGCGCCCTCGAACAGGATGCGCTTGCCCGCGCGGCGCTCGAGGTCGAGCAGCCGCCACACCGTCTCGGCATAGGGCAGCAGCTTCGGCGCCATCGCCGTCAGCTCGGTGAGAATGCCCTTGCCGTCGATCTCCTCCAGATTGAGGCCGCGGCGCAGCGCGTTGTGGTGCGCCAGCAGGCGTTCGATCTTGTGCGGCAGGGTGTCGAGGTCGGCGAGGTCCATCAGGCGGATGGCACGGCGGCCGACCTTGTCCTCATAGGCCGGGCCGATGCCGCGGCGGGTGGTGCCGATCGAGGTGATGGCGTTGGAGGATTCGCGCAGCGAATCCAGCTCGCGATGCAGCGGCAGGATCAGCGTGACGTTCTCGGCGATGCGCAGATTGTCCGGTCCGACCGCAACCCCCTGCCCCTTCAGCTTGGCGACCTCGTCGAGGAAGGCCTGCGGATCGAACACCACGCCATTGCCGATCACCGCGAGCTTGTTCGGGCGCAGCACGCCGGAGGGGCAGCAGCGCCAGCTTGTAGGTCTCGCCATTGATCACCAGCGTATGGCCGGCATTGTGGCCGCCCTGGAAGCGCACGACGATGTCGGCCTGTTCCGACAGCCAGTCGACGATCTTGCCCTTCCCTTCGTCACCCCATTGGGCGCCGACGACGACAACATTGGCCATTGCGAAGATGTTCCCTTCAGGTGTTTCAGAGACCATGATCGCGGCGAAAACGCGTCCGCCCACAGCGATCATGCATTGGTATGTCCAGCCCCAATCGCGGCGCCGGACCGCGCGCACGCAAGGCGCCTACCGGATAACGGAAGCGGCTCGGCTGCGCAAGCAAGAAGGGGGTCGTTTACGCCTTTTAGATGAGCTACAACCCTTTGATATCCCCTGAAAATTCCATGCGGCGCCTGACGGAACCGGGCTGGCGACAATTTAATGTTGGCGCGGCCCGAAGCTGGCCGCACGGCCGATTGATCGCCGGGCCCGTTGCGGCGATCATCCGGCCCGATCAACCGGCAGGATCCATGCCCAATTCGACACCAGCGACGATGGCACTGCGCAAGCTCGGCATTGCCTTCAAGCTCCACACCTATGTCTACGATTCCAGCGCCGAGAGCATCGGCCTGCAGGCGGCCGAGGCGCTCGGCGTCGAACCGAACCGCATGCTCAAGACGCT
Organism: Bradyrhizobium sp. USDA 4461; assembly: GCF_054055655.1. Taxonomy (NCBI): domain Bacteria; kingdom Pseudomonadati; phylum Pseudomonadota; class Alphaproteobacteria; order Hyphomicrobiales; family Nitrobacteraceae; genus Bradyrhizobium; species Bradyrhizobium sp. USDA 4461. The sequence continues at coordinate 3,715,835 of NZ_JBSRXM010000001.1, read as the reverse complement.
GATGGCGGAGGTCGACGGCAAGCCGGTCTGCGCCGTGGTGCCGTCCGACCGAGAGGTCAGCATGAAAAAGCTCGCCGCGGCCCTCGGCGGCAAGTCGGCCAGGATGATGCGCCCGGCCGATGCCGAGCGGCTCACCGGCTACCATGTCGGCGGCATCAGCCCGTTCGGCCAGAAGAGGAAGGTGCCGACCGCGATCGACGAGACCGCGCTCACCCACGTCACCGTGTTCGTCAATGGCGGCCAGCGCGGCCTGCAGATCGAGATCGATCCGAACGACGCCGCGCTTGCCGCCGGCGCCTCGATGAAGGCGCTGGTGGCGACGCAGGACTGATTGCTGCGATCAATGCGAGGATTTGTCGCGGGAAAACTCCGCGCCGACGAAGTCGGACAGGCCGGTCAGTTCCTCTGCCGAAATATCGTTGACGTTGAGCCTGAGCTGCATGATCGCGAGGTCGAGCAGATGTGCGGCAAAGCCCGCGCCCGCCGCCGTCACGATGCTGCGTTGCTCGATCAAGACAGCGATGACGTCGCGCAGACTGCGCATTTGCACTTGATCCATGGCCCTTTGCCCGATGCTGGCCGTTGTTATCTGAGTTGTCATGGGGATACCGATTGTAGTGTGCTGATGGACGCCGCGGCGACCGGTGGAATGTAAGGCAGATGCTCCGCTTCCTCGCCGAGATGCGGGACGCGCGACGGCACCTCGCGAACTTCGATGTCGATCTTCATCGGCGGCGGAATCAGCGTCACCGAGGCTTTCGGCCACGGCGCCGGATTCGGCGTGACGGCGGTGAAGCGATAGGCGGCGGCGATCTCGAGCGCGAGCAATTGCAGCTCGAGCATCGCAACTCCCATGCCGGCACAGGCGCGCGGGCCGGCGCCGAACGGGATGAAGGCGTCGGTGTTGTAGCGCCGCGTCATCAGGAAACGGTCCGGCTCCTCGAAATGCCTGCCGTCGCGCTGCAATTGCCAGGGGCAGATCAACAGCGAGGTGCCGACCTTGAGGTCGCGTCCGCCGATCGTCACCGGCTGCATCACCTCACGCGAGAACCACCAGGCGCTGGGATAGAGCCGGCAGACCTCCTTGACCAGCGTCGCGCTCAGATTGGCGTGTTTCACCGCGTCGAGCCGCAGCTCGCCGTCGTCGCCAAGGCACTCCGCCGCCTCGTCGGCGATCTCGTCCATCAGGGCCGGGTTGGCGGCCATCTGGTAGAACATCCACGCCGCCGTCGAACCCGTGGTGTGATGGCCGGCCAGCAGCAGGGTCAGGATCTCGTCCTCGAGATCGCGATCGGTCAGGCCGAGCGCCTCCAAATCGCGCAGCGCGCTGCTCGAGCCCGCCTTGCGGCGCAGGCGCTGCACCACGGCCGACATCGCGAGCTTGGCGCAGACCCGGTTCTGGCGACGCCGGTACCAGGCCAGCGGACCGAACGGCAGGGCGCGGAACATCTCCTCGGCCAGATCGTCCTCGATGGTGCCGACCGCCTGGACCAGGGCTTCCTCGTCGCCCGACGACATCACCTGGGAGCCGAAGATCGCGACGCAGATCGTGCGCAGCGCCAGCATCGCGGTGACATGGTGCGGATCGAACGAGCCGAGCCGCGCCAGGCTGGCGCCGACCGCGCGGATCTCGGCGCACATATGCGGCAGGAATTTCTCGACGCTGCCCTTGGCCATGTGCTTCTGCAGCACGGCCCGCCGCCGCTTGTGCTCCTCGCCGCTCAGCATCAGCGAGCTGCGGCCGAGCACCGGGGTCAGCTTCTTGATCAGCTTGCCCTTGCCAATATCGGTCTCCGGCGCCTTGAGGATCGGGCGCAGCAGGCCGGGATCGTTCACCAGCAACACCGGTGCCGGACCGAGCCGCAACGGCACGAGCCCGAGCTCGGCCTCGTTGCCGCGCGTCAGCAACAGGCGCAGCGGATCACGCTGGAATGCTCGAACGTCCGAGAACATGTGTGGCATCGTGGATCTCCAATTGCCGTCCAAGGTCGAGGAATTTGGTCAGGCCGGGATTGTCGGCGAGACCGAGCGGGATTTCTCCGGCGAGCGCCGTCAGCGGGCGGCCCGTGCGATCGTTGCCGATCACCTGCGGCGGGCCGTAGCGGCGGGTGCGGATGTCCATGCGGGTGAGAAAGCGCTCATAGGAAAGGTCGGCCAGCGCCACCAGCGCCTTCGCGCCGCGCAGCTCGGCGAAGCGGAACATCAGCGCATAGTTGACGCGTGCCGTCTGCGGCCGCGCGACGTTCGACAGCACGCCGAAACGGCTGATCTCCCACACCTCGCGGCTGCTCGGAAAGCGCAGCACCGCAAGCTGCGGGAACACCGACTTGGTGAGGTAAGGATAATCGGTGCGGATCGCCCGGAAGCCGCCGACGAGCTCGACCCCGGAGAACAACAGGCAGTGCTCGGTATACCAGCAGTCGAACTGATCGCGTTCGACATCCCCGGTCGTGGTCAAAAGCCAGCCGCAATGGTCGACGAACAGCCGCTTGCGCAGCCGCATCATCGCCTCGACATGGGCCGGATCGAGTTCTTCCCTGGTAATGAGCGCGTGAAAGCCGTTCAATGAATAAAGCATTTGTCCCTTCCTCCAAATGCGGGAACATCTGGGACAAAAGGGGTCAACTGTGATACCCCCGGAAACCGGGGGTTTTAGGCAATGGGCCTGGTAGACGCGATTTCGACCATCGAGGCGTCAGATACCATCGACGAGCTGAGCTCGTCCCTGCACCGTATTGTCCAGGACTACGGCTTCTCCGGCTTCGCCTTTGTCGATGCCGGCCGGCCCGATCTCGATCTGCCCTACCACGTCGGCACATTTCCCGACGCCTGGAAGCGGGCGTATGTGCAAAACGAGTTCGTCCACGCCGATCCGGCGCTGGCGCGGTCGCGACGCACCAACACGCCGTTCAGCTGGAGCAGCCTGAAGCTGCCGGAGCGAAGCGGGCACAAGCGCGCGCCGGAGGCCAAGACGATGGATGCCGCCCGCGAATTCGGATTCAGGGACGGTTTCGTGGTGCCGTTCCACTATCGCGACCGGCTCGGCGCCGTGCATTCGAGCTCGACGGTGTTCTTCTGGGAAGACGAGCAGCGCGAGTTCGACAAGCTGTTCATCTGCCATCGTCACGAACTGCATCTGTTGATGATCTACTGGGTGCAGCGGGCGATGGACATCGTCAACCGCGACCAGCGCAACGCACCGACCATCCTGAAGCCTGCGGACGCCGCCGAGACCATCAAGCTCACGGGCCGCGAAAAGGAAGTGATCGCCTGGGCCGCGCGCGGCAAGACCGTGGCCGACACCGCGCAGATCCTCGGCATCTCGCCGGAGACGGTGGAAGGCTTCATCAAGCAGGCGCTGCGCAAGCTCGAGGCCTCCAACAAGACGCACGGGGTGGCCAAGAGCATCGCGCTCGGGATCATCGACCTGTGAGCGACGCCGCGACATATGATGAGGTCACACATCAGGATTGGGCTCTTTTCAACCATCCCTCCAAGGTTGCATTCGGGCGCGCTCTTGGTAATAAGGTCAGGCCGATAAGGCGAAAGCCGGATGACGCGAAAGCGCGCATCTCAGACTATGGGCGCGGACAATACCGCCCGCCCTCCACGACGGCCCGGCCGTCGTGGAGGCGCGGATCGACCTGTACGCCGCCGGTTGCGGCACGACCAGTCGTCGATCCCGATGATCCGTAGAAGTCCCGTCACGACGAACCGCAGTTCCATTTGCTACCAATCCATCTCGGGGAATTGCTGCCCACGGACGTAGCTGGAGATCGCCTGAGCGCACCATGAGCACATCGCAGGACGACCAGATCGATCAACTGGTGCAGGCGCGTTGGCGCGCGATCGGGCTGTCGCAGGCAGATCTCGCCGCGATCCTGTGCGCGGGCGCCTCGCTGCAAAAGAACGGCGTCGACGGCACGGTGAAAGTCGATACCGGCCGCCTGGCGACCGTCGCCGAGATGCTCGGGATCGCCGCCGACATGCTCAATCGCCGGCCCGCCGCGACAGCGCACACCCACGGCGGCCAGGCCGCGGAATCGCTGCAATCCCTGCTCGAACTGCGCATGCTGCGGGTATTCCGCGAGGTGCAGGACCCCGACACCAAGCGGATCCTGATCGAGCTCGCCGAGCAGATCGTCAAGCGCCAGACCACGCCGCAGACTGGCTAGGGAACGGCAAAACGCCGGCAATCTCTCCGTAAGGGGCCTTCGCGCATGGTCGCGATGCGTCCATCCCCATTGATGGAATGGCGGAATCCGTGTCTGTGACAGGAGCCGGGGAAATCGATACCGGCCCGGCGCCATCGGCCGGGCGGGCCGCGGCGTCGTGAACCCGGGCCTCATCGAATGTCTGCCTCCGATTCCACCACAACGCCTGCCTCCGGCTCCTGGATCGCCAACCAGCCGTATCTTCTGCTCAGCATCACCGCGCTGTGCTGGGCCGGCAATGCGATCGTCGGCCGGCTCGCCGCCGGCCACATCCCGCCGGTGACGCTGTCGTTCCTGCGCTGGTCGGCGGCGTTCCTGATCATCCTGCCGTTTGCCTGGAAGCATCTGGTCCGCGACTGGCCCGCGATCCGCAACAATCTCGGCATCATGATGCTGCTGTCGATCACCGGCATCAGTGCCTTCAACACGCTGCAATACTGGGCGCTCGAGCACACCCAGGCGCTGAACACGCTGCTCCTGCAATCGGCGGCGCCGCTGGTGGTGGCCGTATGGTCGCTGATCCTGCTCGGCACCCGGCTGACGCTGGCGCAGCTCTGCGGCGTGTTGCTGTCCCTGTGCGGCGTGCTCGTCATCCTGCTGCACGGCGATCTCACCACGCTGTCGAAGATCGACTTCAACAAGGGCGATCTGATCTTCACCGTCGCGCTGGTGATCTTCGCGCTGTATTCGGTGCTGACCTTGAAGCGGCCCAAGATCCACGGCCTGTCGGTCGCCGCCTTCACCTTCGGCTGCGGCGCGCTGGTCCTGATCCCGTTCTTCGTCTGGGAACTCGGTGCGCGGCCGGTGATGCAGCTCACGACCAACAACCTGCTGTCGCTGTTCTATGTCGCGGTTTTCCCCTCGACCCTGGCCTATCTGTGCTTCAACCGCGGGGTGCAGCTGATCGGCGCCAATCGCGCCGCGCCGTTCTTCCACATGGTTCCGGTGTTCGGCACCATCATGTCGATCGTGTTCATCGGCGAGCATCCGCAGGCCTTTCATTTCATCGGCTTCGCGCTGGTTCTGGCCGGCGTGTTCGCGGCATCGCGGCAGCAGTCGGCCTGATCCTTCGGGTGCATCTTTTCCCTCTCCAGTTCTTACGGGGAGAGGGTCAGGGTGAGGGGCTCGCTCCGCAGAGTCGGCAAGAGATGAATGCGCGGAGACTCCCCCTCACCCGGAACGCATTCCGCTGCGCTGCATGCGTTCCGGCCTCTCCCCGCACGCGGGGAGAGGCAAGCACGGGCGCGATGACTAACGGCGCCAAATCCGCTATGTTTTGAAGTCTTCTGCTTCGCGGACAGGTTTCACGCATGGCGCGCGCCAGCAATCTCATGATCGGCACCCTGACGCTGGCCCTCGTCGCCGGCTCGCTCGGCGGCTGGCTGGGCTATCAGCGCTATGCCGGCATCAAGCGGATGGTGCCGTTCCGCGTCGTGTTCGAGGGCTCGGCGTCGGGCCTGCGCCGCGGCGCCAGCGTCAACTTCGCCGGCGTGCGGATCGGCGAGGTGGTCTCGATCCGGCTCGACCGTCACCGCGTGGTTGCGATGACGCGGATCGAGGGCAACGCCCCGATCAAGAAGGACACCCAGGCCGGCCTCGAATTCCAGGGCCTCACCGGGATCGCCTCGATCTCCTTCACCGGCGGCACCGACGAGGCGCCGCCGCCTGCCGTCGGCGCCGACGGCATTCCGGAGCTGACCGCCGACGCCGAAGGCACCATGGGAATCCAGGAGAAGCTGCGGGTCGCGCTGCGCAATGTCGACCGCGTCATCACCGAGAACGAGGCCGACATCAAGGACTCGCTGCTCGGACTCGAGAACTTCACCAACTCGCTGTCGGGCAATGGCGAACTGATCGCCGGCTTCATCGACGCCGCCGACGACGGCATCAGCGCGGTCGACGCCAAGATGACCTCGGCCGACAAATTCCTGAAGAGCTTCGGCAGCGACAAATATGGCGGCGAGCTGCTGCCGACCGTGATTTCGCTGCGCGAGCTGATCCAGAGTTTCGACAGGAAATCCGGCGCCATGATCGCCGAGACGCGCAAGACGCTCAGCGACGTCAGCCAGTCCGTCAACGCGTTCAACGCGAAAATTGCCGGGCCCGCCGCCAGGCGCTAAGGCACGTCAGCGCGCTTCAGCCCTGTGTCGAACCATGATCTCCGCGCAACGCGTTCCGCGTTTGCCGCGAAGCAAAACCGCTTCGCACTTGTCCGGTTCGTGCTCTAGACTGCCGTGTCAAGAACCAAGAACAACGGAAACATCAGACGTGCACGACCGGACCGCAGCCCTTTCCCCGCCTCCCGCCACCGTCAACCGCGCAGCGCCCGCCGTGCCCCGGCATCTGCGGCGCTATCTCACGCTCGACGATTTCGAGCCGCAGGCGCGGCGGCTGCTGCCGAAATTCCTCTACGGCTACATCTGCGGCGGCGCCGAGACCGACACCGCGCGGTCAGACAATCGCAGGGCGTTCGACGAATACGGCTTCGTGCCGCGGGTCTTGAACGACGTTTCCGGCCGCGACCAGACCACGACGCTGTTCGGCAGGAGCTACGCCTCGCCGTTCGGGATTCCGCCGATGGGCTCCTCAGCGCTGTGCGCCTATCGCGGCGACATCGTGCTGGCGCGCGCCGCGGCAGCCGCCGATATCCCGATGATCCTCTCGGCCTCCTCGCTGATCCGGCTTGAGGACGTCCGCGCCGCCAATCAGCAGGCCTGGTACCAGGCCTATCTCGCCGGCCTCCCCGAGCGGATCGAGCCGCTGGTCGATCGCGTCGCGGCGGCCGGCTACGACACCTTTGTCGTCACCGCCGACGTGCCGGTGCCGCCCAACCGCGAGAACAACATCCGCAACGGCTTCCAGGTGCCGCTCGAGATCACCCCGCGAGTGTTCTGGGACACCATCACCCATCCGGACTGGCTGCTCAACACCTGGGCCCGCACCGTGTTCAACCACGGCATGCCGCATTTCGAGAACATGGACGCCAAGCAGGGCCCGCCGGTGCTGTCGAAGAACCTGATGCGCAACATCGGCAGCCGCGACCAGCTCGCCTGGAAGCATGTCGAGCTGATCCGCAAGCGCTGGCCCGGCAAGCTCGTGGTCAAGGGACTGATCTCGCCGGAAGACGCGCGGCTGGCGCGCGAGCACGGCTGCGACGGCGTGATGGTCTCCAACCATGGCGGCCGCCAGCTCGACTACACCGTCTCCGCGCTGCGCACGCTGCCGGAGATCGCGGCGCAGAAGGGCGGCATGACCGTGATGGTCGACGGCGGCATCCGCCGCGGCACCGACGTGATCAAGGCGCTGGCGCTCGGTGCGGATTTCGTCTGGGTCGGCCGTCCGTTCCTCTATGCCGCCGTGGTCGCCGGCGAGGCCGGCGTGGCGCGCGCGATCTCGCTCTTGCATGCCGAGATCGACCGCGATCTGGCGCTGCTCGGGATCCGCGGCCTGAAAGAGATCACCCCGGACCTGGTGCGGAAGTTCTAGGCATAGCGCGCCGCGCCCATGCAGAGCGCGGTGATAGCGAGCAGGCCGGCTGCGATGCGCTGCGCAATGGCCAGTCGGGAGCGCGCGGCTGAAACATCACCCGCTTCGCTGCGCAACTGCCTGATTGCGCCACCACCGACGATGATCTGCACGGCAATCGCAGCCAGAGCTGCGGTCGCGCCGCCGGCCAAAATCTGCTCCGACAACGCGAACGTACCTTCATGAACCAGGTGCCACAGCGTGGCGCCGGTCACGATCGCAACGGTCGCGGCACCGATCTGCGGAATCAGCAGCTTTTCGCCGCCGAGGCCGCCGGTGCGCGCCAACGTGAAGCTGGAGCCGGCCCAAAACACCGATGACAGGACGTGAAGGGACAGCGCTATGATGAGGACGGTCTGCATGATCTCGCTCCAAACGGCGTTGGAAATTAGATATACATAATGTATAGTCAATCTGACGAAAGCAAGGCCAGCCGATGCCGCCGCGCAGCTATGTGAGCCCGGCGCGCAGCGCCGCCGCGGCCGAGACGCGCGAGCGCGTGATCGAGGCCGCCTCGCGCACGCTGCGCGAAGGCGAGAGCATCGCGCGCTTCTCGCTGGATACGGTGGCGAAGGCCGCCGGCGTGACCCGGCTGACCGTCTACAACCAGTTCGGCTCGCGGCGCGGGCTGCTGGAAGCGGTGTTCGACGAGATCGCGCGTCATGGCGGGCTGCATCAATTGGCCGACGCCATGGCGATGGCCGATCCGCGCGCCGCGCTCGACCGCATGGTCGAGATCTTCTGCGGCTTCTGGAGCCGGGATTCCGCGGTCGGACGCCTGCACGACGCGATGGCGACCGATCCCGAATTCGCTGAGGCGATCCGCGAGCGCAACGAGCGCCGCCGCCGCGGCGTCAGCGCGCTGATCGAGCGCATCGCCGACAAAGGCGCCTCACCGCAGGCCCGCCGGGACGCCGTCGACCTGATCTTCGCGCTGACGAGCTACCCGACCTTCGCCTCGCTCAGTGCCGGGCGGTCGAAGGATGAAGTCTGCCGGGTGGTGCAATCGGCCTGCCGCGCGGCGCTGGCGCCGCTGACGCTCCCAAACCCGTCATCCTGAGAGGATGTGAAGCTTTCGCCGCCGTCATTGCGAGGAGCGGTAGCGACGAGGCAATCCATGCTTCCGCGTGTGCCGTGCGATAGGTTGCTTCGCGGAGCCTGTCATCCGGCGGCGCTTCGCGCCGACCGGGTGGCTCGCAGTGACGAAGATAGACCCGTCATCCTGAGGAGCCGCGAAGCGGCGTCTCGAAGGATGAATCGGCCACAGTGGGGCCGTCGACCCTTCGAGACGGCCGCGTTGCGGCCTCCTCAGGATGACGGAGATGGGTTTGTAGACGCGGGGGCAGTCAAGAGGAGGCGCGTCTCTACGCGCCCACCTTGAACTTGCTGTAGGCCTCGCGGGTCGCGATGATGACGTGCTCCTCGCAGCCATTGCGGCGATGCGGGTCGCACAGCGTCTCGTAGTCGGCCGAGGTCATCATGTCGATGAAGGCGGCGACGCTCGGGTAGTAGACCAGCGCGAGATAGTCCCAGCGCTGGCCGGCCGGCTCGCCGAGCGCGACCGTCTCGGCATTGCCGGTCCACAGCAGCGTGCCGCCGCGCGCCTTGATCATGGGCACGGTGAGCGCGCTGTAGCGCAGATAGGCGTCCCAGCCCGAGCCGTCGCCGTCGAGCGACCGCGCGCGAAATCGCATCAGGTTGACCATCACGACCGGCGCCTGGCGATCCAGTTCGCTCAGGCCTTTGACGTTCAAGAGATCGACGCCCATCACCTGCTCCCGGGCCGGATCGGCCCGGCCGCAACGATTATGTCACATCGCGGGACTACCCTGAAATGCCGGCAGGCCGTAAGCTCACCCCCCGATCTCGGAGGTCAATGCCGTGATGACCCTTCCCGAACTTGCGGCCGACGCGCTCGGCAAATTCCTCGGCGAATACATGCAGCGCCGGTTCGGCTCGTCGCAAACCGAGCTGGTCGAGATGGTGCCCTCGATCGCGCGGATCGCGCTCGAATGCATCGGCAACAGCGATGCGCTCTATCACAATGTCGAGCATACCATGCTGGTGACGCTGGCCGGCCACGACATCCTGCGCGGCCGCGCGCTGCATTCGCACATGAGCGCCGAGGATTACGCGCATGTCATCATCGCCTGCCTCACCCATGACATCGGCTATGTGCGCGGACTGTTCGACGCCGACGACCAGACCGGCTATCTGGTCGATGCCGACGGCCGCAAGGTGATCCTGCCGCGCGGCTCGTCGGATGCGGCGCTGATGTCCTGCCACGTCAACCGCTCCAAGATCTTCGTAATGGAGCGGCTCAAGGGCGTCCCCCAGCTCGACAAGGAGCGCATCGCGCGCGCCATCGAGGGCACCCGTTTTCCGCTCACCGCTCCCGAAGACGATGAGGATTTCGGCGAAGAGGCCACCCTGCTGCGGGCCGCCGATCTGATCGGCCAGCTCGGCGATCCCCATTACATCCGCAAGGCCAACGCGCTGTACCTCGAATTCGAGGAGGCCGGACTGAACCGCCAGCTCGGCTACGATTCGCCGGCCGATCTCGTCGATCTCTATCCGCGCTTCTACTGGGACAGCGTCGCGCCGCATGTGCAAAAGGCGATCCGCCACCTCAACATCACCTCCAGCGGCCGGCAATGGATCGCCAATCTCTACAGCAACGTGTTTCGCGCCGAGCGCGACATCTCGCTGTCGGGACCGCAGAAATAGGCTGGGTTTTCGAGACACGTGCACGAGCTAGTCCCGTCACCCTGAGGAGGCCGCACCGCGGCCGTCTCGAAGGGTCGACGGCCACCAGCCGGGCCGTGCATCCTTCGAGACGCGCTACGCGCTCCTCGGGATGACGGAATCCAGTTCTCGTGCTGCCGCAAGTGCTGTCGAGTTCGGCCACGCATGGCTCCAATCCGCACTCTCATCTTGTCGCAGCAGCAGATTCGGGCACAACATCCGCCGAACAATGACCGCCTTGCCCGCACCTGCCACCACCCCGCGCCGCTCCCCGCTGCACTGGCTCAACAACCAGCCCTATCTGCTGCTCAGCCTGACGTCGCTGTTCTGGGCCGCCAACATCGTGCTGGCGCGGCATGTCGGCAGCCATGTGCCGCCGGTCACGCTGACCACGATCCGCTGGTTCGGCGTCTTCCTGATCCTGTTGCCGTTCGCCTGGCCGCATTTGAAAGCGGACTGGCCGAAGCTGCGCGGGGCGCTGCCGCTGATGCTGCTGTTGTCGGCGGTCGGGTTCGCGTTCAACAACGCGATCTCCTACTGGGCGATGCAGTACACCGAGGCGCTGAACGCGCTGTTGATCCAGTCGGCGGGCCCGCTGTTCGTGGCGCTCTGGTCGCTGATCCTGTTCGGCGTGCGGCTGACGCCGGCGCAGCTGGCCGGCATCGCGATCTCGCTGGCCGGCGTGCTGACCATCATCCTGCGCGGCGACTTCTCGGCGCTCGCCAGCATCTCTTTCAACCGCGGCGACATCATGTTCGGCGCCTCGCTGGTGTCGTTCGGGCTCTATTCGGCGCTGATCCCGCGCCGCCCGAAGATCCATCAGCTCTCGCTGATCTCGTTCACCACCTGCTGCGGCGCGCTGATGCTGCTGCCGGTGGCAATCTGGGAATTCCTGAGCGGCGTGACGCTGAAGCTCGACATCCTGACCTTTGCAACGCTGGGCTACGTGCTGATCTTCCCGTCCACGCTGGCCTATCTGTTCTTCAACCGCGGCGTCGCGCTGATCGGCCCGAACCGCGCCGCGCCGTTCTTCCATCTGGTGCCGGTGTTCGGCTCGGCGATGGCGATCCTGCTGCTCGGCGAGACGCTGGCCCCGTTCCATTTGATCGGCTACGCGCTGGTGCTCGCCGGCGTCATCATCGCTTCGCGGCAAGGATCGGCAAAGGGCTAGCCGACCTTGCGCAGGCCGGCGGATTTGCGTGGCGATTGCGGCCTTGCCGCCAGCGTTTCCGTGATGAAGTCGATAAACCGCCGCACCTTGGCCGGCACGTGGCTGCGCGAGGCGTAATAGACGTAGAGCGGAAAGCGCTCGTCGGGCCAGTCCGGAAACAGATCGATCAGCGCGCCGCTCTTCAGATGATCGTCGAGCCCGATATCGATCACCTGCGCGATGCCGAAGCCGGCGAGGCAAGCGCCGAGCTTGGTGCCTGAATCGGTCACGGTGAGCCGCCCGTTGACCGCGACCGGCACCACCTCGCCGCCGCGCCGGAACTCCCAATCGAACGGGCGCCCGGTCGCCGCATCGATGGCCAGGATGCACTGATGGTCGCGGCTCGCCAGCTCCCGCGGATCGCGCGGCCGGCCGTGTCGTTCGAGATAGACTGGCGAGGCCACGGTGAGCACGCGCGCATCGAGCACGCGGCGCGCAATCAGCGCCGACGGCGCCGGCTCGCCGAAACGCACCGCCAGATCGAACCCGTCGCTGACCAGGTCCGCGATCCGGTCGCGGGTCTCGATCCGCAGCTCCATGCCGGGATTGTGCAGCAGGAATTCGCTCAGCTTCGGCGACAGCACCACGCGGGAGAACAGCGGGTCGACATTGACCCGCAGCCTGCCGCGTACCGCATCGCGCGATTTCGAGGTCTCCGCCGCCGCCTCGCCGATCCCGGCGAGATGCGCGGCGACCCGCTCGACCAGCGCGCGTCCGTCCTCGGTGAGCTCGACGGCGCGGCTGGTGCGGTGAACCAGCCTGGCATCGAGGCGCGCCTCGAGCTTGGCGATCGCCTTGCTGACCCCCGATTGCGTCATGCCGAGCCGTTCGGCGGCGCGCCCGAAACTGCGCGCATCCGCCAGCGCCGCAAGCACCACCAGGCCGCCGACCAGCCGACCGTCAACTTCGTCCATGCCGATGCCTCTCGGTCATCCAAGAGATGACCGCCCAGTCGTAGCACTCCGCCACCAGATCGGCCACTGTCGGCGCAGATGAGGCCACCGCCACATCATCGCCTGAGGAGATTTTGCAATGAGCGACATCCAGGCCATCGCAGCCGCGATCGATGGATATTTCGACCTGATGTATGAAGTCGACGACAGCCGGTTCCGCGATGTGTTCGCCGATGCCGCCATCGTGCACGGCATCCGGGACGGCAAGCACACCGTGCGCTCGGCCGCGGAATTCCGCGACTTCATCCAGAGCCGTCCCTCGCCGGCGTCGATGAAATCGCCGCGCGAGGAGGCGATCATCAGCGTCGACCAGACCGCGCCCGATCTGGCCATCGCCAAGGTGCGCGTCAGGGCCGGCCAGACCGGCTTCATCGACCATCTGGTGTTTCACCGGATCGACGGCCGGTGGCTCATCACCACCAAGGCGTTTCACGTCGCGCAGGTGTTTCCGGAGGGATCGTAACGCCCGACATTTTTCGGAATATTAGAAATACGACACTGATTTGCCGACGTGTCAAGTCGGCCGGTGGTGAGCCGGCCAGTCGCAGGCCGGCCGGCTCCGGCTCCTTTGCATGGGGTTGTTTTTCGATATTTGGCAGCGCGCCCCTGCGACGGCGCGGGAGTGGCAGTAAGCGCCGCCCTTCTGCGAGTAGCGAAACGACAAATCTCCCAACTCCGTCATCCTGAGGAGCGCGCCGTTGCGCGCGTCTCGAAGGATCGACGGCCACCGGCCGGGCCGTACATCCTTCGAGGCTCGCTCCGCTCGCACCTCAGGATGACGGATGCGAGAAGCGCAGGGTGGGTTACGCCTTTGGCTAACTCACCCTGCGCAATCCGTTACGCCGCGCGCACCTTCTCCAGGAACTCGTCGACCGCGTTGCGCAGCATGCCGGACTGGGTGTCGAGCTCGCGCGCGTTCGACAGCACGTCGCCGGCCGCGGTGCCGGTGGCGGCGGCCGCTGACGTGACGCCGCCGATATGGGCGGAAATCTCGCTGGAGCCGGCCGCGACCTGCTGGATGTTGCGCGCGATTTCGCGCGTCGCATCGCCCTGCTGATCGATCGCGGTCGAGATCGAGGCCGTGATCTCGCTCATCTGCGCGATGGTCGCGGTGATGCCGCCGATCGAGGTCACCGCCTCGCCGGTGGAGGCCTGCATCGCCGCGACCTGCGCCGAGATCTCCTCGGTCGCCTTGGCGGTCTGGTTGGCCAACGCCTTCACCTCGGAGGCGACCACGGCGAAACCGCGGCCGGATTCGCCGGCGCGCGCCGCCTCGATGGTGGCGTTGAGCGCGAGCAAATTGGTCTGCGCCGCGATCGAGTGGATCAGCTTGACGACTTCGCCGATCTTCTCGGCGCCGGTGGAGAGCGCCTGCACCGTCGCATTGGTGCGCTCGGCGTCGGCCACCGCCCGGCTCGCGACCTCGCTGGAGCGCGCCACCTGGCGGGAGATCTCCGCAACCGAGCTGGAGAGTTCCTCGGCCGCGGCGGCAACGGTGCCGACATTGTTGGAGGCCGAGTCGGAGGCGGCGCCCACCGTCGCGGCCCGCGCGCTGGCGTCGCTGGCGGTCGCGGTCATCGACTGTGCCGTGGTCTGCATGCCGGCGGCGGCGGAGGCCACCGTGCGGACGATGCCGTTCACGCTGCGCTCGAAATCACTCGCAAGGTTCTGCATCGCGCTGCGGCGCTCGGATGCGGCGCGCGCCTGGGTCTCGGCCTCGGCCTGCTCGAGCCCGCGGATACGGATCGCATTGTCCTTGAAGACCTGGACGGTTGCCGCCATCCCGCCGACCTCGTCGCCACGGCCGACTCCGGGAATGTCGCCATCAAGCTTGCCGTCCGCGATGTCGCGCATGCGGGCACCGAGCAGATTCAGCGGCCGGGAAATGCTGCGCCCGATCAGCCAGGCCACCGAACTCGAGATGACGCCGATGCCGATGATCGCAAGGCCGAGCAGCCAGGCAATGGGGCGCATCTTGGCGTCGATATCGTCGAGATAGGCGCCGGTGCCGAGATACATGTCGAAGCCGGGGACCGCGACGGCGTAGCCGAGCTTGCGGATCGGCGTCTCCTGGCCGGGCTTCACATATTCATAGAACAAGAGGATGTCGCCCTTGGCCTTCACGCCGTCCATCAGCTCCTGCGACAGCTTGCGGCCGTTGGTCACGACGTCCATGCGGTTGGTTCCGACCTGTTTCGGATCGGGCGCCAGCACCGTGATGCCGTTGTAGTCGGTGCCGAACAGATAGCCCGAGCCATTGTCGTAGGTCATCGCGTTGCCGCGCTTGCTCAACTCGGCGAGTGCCGCCTCCTTGGTCATCTTTCCGGCGTCGACATCCTTCTTGAGGCTCGCCGCCATGTTCTTGGCCATCTCGACCATGGCCTTGGCCTGGTCGATGCGCGCGTTCGTCATCTCACGCTGCATCAGATTGATTGCCAGGATGCCGGCCGTGCAGAGGCCAAGGAGCGCCACCCCCACCAGAATGCCGAGCTTGGGGGTGATCTTCAGATTTGACAGCTTCACGGGGATCTCCAGGAGAGGCGGGGAACGCGACGCGATTGGCGGATTGATTCCATTCACCGTAATGTGAGACCCTTTACCCGATGGTTACGCAGGTTCCCCGTAGAAGCCCGGAGAATCGGACCGCGGACCAACCGGCAATTGTGGAGAGAACAGCAGAGCTCGCGTAGAAGTATGGCAAGGCGGCGCGACAAGCCGCGCTCCAAGAATCTAGAAGACAAGAATCAAGAAGACCAAGCACCAAGACCAAGAAGCAAACCAGCAAGAAGCAAGAACAGAAGACCTCACATCGGGAGCAGACAATGTCGAAATTCAGGGTGGTGACGCCGAAGGGCGCGAGCTTCACGGTCGCCGGCGGCGGCTATGATTACGAGCGCGAGGCGCTCGATCCGATCGGTGCCGAGATCATCGAGGCGCCGGCCAACGAGGCCGAATTCATCGCCGCCGCCCGCACCGCGGACGCGATCTACGCCAAGGGCATGCCGATCACCAAGGCTGTGATCGACGCGCTGGAGAACTGCAAGGTGATCACGCTCGGCAGCGTCGGCGTCGACTCGGTCGACGTCAAGGCGGCGACCGCCCGCGGCATTCCGGTCACCAACATCCCCGACACCTTCATCGAGGAAGTGGCCGACCACGCCATGATGCTGCTGCTGTCAGGCTTCCGCCGCCTGATCGAGCAGGACAAGATGGTGCGCAGCGGCCGCTGGTCCGAGGGCCGCCCGGCGCTGTTGAAGATTCCGCGGCTGATGGGCCAGACGCTCGGCTTCATCTCGTTCGGCCGGGTCGCCCGCGCGGTCGCGAAGCGCGCCGCGCCGTTCGGGCTCCGGATGATGGCCTACGACCCCTTCATCCAGGAAACGCTGATGTACGACCACGGCGTGATCCCCTCGACCTTATCGGAGGTGCTGTCGCAGTCGGATTTCGTCTCGATGCACGCCCCGGCGCGGCCCGAAGTGCATCACATGCTGACCGAGAAGCATTTTCGCCAGATGAAAAAGTCGGCTGTCTTCATCAACACCGGGCGCGGCGCCACCGTCGATGAGGAATCGCTGATCAAGGCGCTCCAGGAGGGGTGGATCGCCCATGCCGCGCTCGACGTGCTGGAAAAGGAGCCGCCGTCGCACAACAATCCGATGCTCGGGATGGATAATGTTACCTTGACCGCCCATGTTGCCTCGGCCTCGGCACGTTTTGACGAGGCACGCAAGCGCCGGGTGGGCTACGAATTGTCACTAGTGCTGCAAGGCATGTGGCCGGTAAGCTGCGTGAACCCGTCGGTGCTGCAAGACACCGCGCTGCGCCGCTGGCAACCGGTCAGCATGGATCGCGGTCCGAACAGCTAGGCGGAACGCCGCTCTTCGCGCGAGGGCCCGTCTGATGCGGGCCCTTCGCGCGGCGGGCGCACCGAGACCACAAGACCCTTCACCGGCGGCCAAACGCCGGGAAGGAACAAGAAAAAAGGGAGTGCGAACGACATGAAGTACGAGATCACGCGTCGCGACGCGCTGGCGCTGGGGGCATCCGCGGCGGCACTGGCCGTCACCGGCGCCGCGGCGCAGGAGGCGTCGAAGGTCAAGGCGGCCGACGTGGCGGCGCCGTCGCTGCCGATTGAAAAGGGCGCGACCCTGCGCATGCTGCGGCCGGTGCGCTTCGTCCAGGCCGACGAAGACGTGTTCCGCGCCAATGCCAAGCGCTTCACCGACAAGACCGGCGTCGAGGTCAAGGTCGACTTCGTCGGCTGGGAGGACATCAACCAGCAGACCGCCGTGACCTCGAACTCCGGCGCCGGCCCCGACATCATCATCGGCTTCGGCGACGCGCCGCACATCTATATCGACAAGCTGATCGAGCTGACGGACGTCGCCGATTATCTCGACAAGCGCTACGGCGGCTGGCTCACGCTGGCAAAACGCTACGGCATGCGCTCGAAGTCGAAGAGTTGGGTCGGCCTGCCGTTCGGCGCCTCCGGCGGTCCGCTGGTCTACCGCAAGTCGCTGGTCAACGCGGCCGGCTTCGACAAGGTGCCGGAGGACCACGCCGGCTTCCTCGAACTCTGCAAGAAGCTGAAGGCGGCCGGCAAGCCGGCGGGATTCGCGCTCGGCAACGCCGTCGGCGACGGCAACGGCTTCGCCAACTGGCTGTTGTGGTCGCACAACGCCGCGCTGCTCGATGAGGAAGGCAACATCATCATCAACAGCAAGGAGACGATCGCCGCGCTGAAATACCTGAAGGAGCTGTATCCGACCTTCATCGCCGGCACGCCGTCCTGGAACGACGTCTCCAACAACCGCGCCTACTCGTCGCAGGAAATCGGCCTGACCGCCAACGGCGTCTCGCTGTACTTCTCGCTGAAGAACGATCCCGCCACCAAGGCGATCGCCGACGACACCGAGCATCAGTTCCTGATCAAGGGGCTGGCGCCGGTCTCGCCGATGTCCGGCCTGACGCTGAATGCGATGGCGTTCAAGCACAGCCCGTATCCCAATGCGGCGAAGGCGTTCCTGCAGTTCATGCTGGAGCACGAGCAGTACGAGCCGTGGCTCAACGCCAACTCCGGCTACTGGTCGCAGCCGCTCGCGGCCTATGCCGACGCCGCAGTGTGGTCGGGCGATCCCAAGGTCGCGATCTTCAAGGACACCATGAAGAGCCCCTACTACAACGGCTACAAGGGGCCGATCTCGACCGCGACCGGCGCCGTCAACGCCGACTACGTGCTGGTGCAGATGTGCGCCTCCGTCGCGACTGATGCGGCAACGCCGGAGGCCGCCGCAGCGGAAGCCGAGCAGCGCGCCAAGCGTTACTTCCGGCGGCAAGGCCGGTAACGGGGGTCGTTGCAGCTGTCATTCCGGGGCGATGCGCAGCATCGAACCCGGAATCTCGAGATTCCGGGTCTGGTGCTGACGCACCATCCCGGAATGACCTTTCAAAAAATCAGACCGGGACAAGGATCTGATGTCTGTCACGACACTGCCTTCACGGGGACAAGCCCTGCACCAGCCGGGCTGGCTCGCGCGCCTGTTCGACTACAAGCCGTTCCTGATCGTGATGTGCCTGGCGCCCGCGGTCGGCCTGCTCTTGGTGTTCCTCACCTATCCGCTTGGGCTGGGCATCTGGCTCGCCTTCACCGACACCACGATCGGCCAGCGAGGCATCTATATCGGGCTGGAGAACTTCCAATACCTACTCAAGGATCCCTTGTGGTGGAACGCGGTGTTCTACTCGATCTTCTACACCGCGGTCGCGACCTTCGGGAAGTTTGCGCTCGGCTTCTGGCTGGCGCTGCTGCTCAACAACCATTTCCCGTTCAAGAGCCTGATCCGGGCGATCGTGCTGCTGCCGTGGATCGTGCCGACGGTGCTGTCGGCGCTGGCGTTCTGGTGGATCTACGATCCGCAGTTCTCGATCATCTCCTATCTCTTGGTCGACGTGCTGCATTGGCGCGACAGCAATGTCGACTTCCTCGGCTCGCCCTGGCCGGCGCGGTTCTCGCTGATCGCGGCCAACATCTGGCGCGGCATCCCGTTCGTCGCGATCTCGCTCTTGGCCGGTCTGCAAACCATTTCGCCCTCGCTCTACGAGGCGGCGATGCTCGACGGCGCCACCTCATGGCAGCGCTTCCGCTACATCACCTTCCCGATGATGATGCCGATCCTCGCGATCGTGATGACGTTCTCGATCATCTTCACCTTCACCGACTTCCAGCTGGTCTATGCCATCACCCGCGGCGGCCCGGTCAACTCGACCCATCTGCTCGCGACCTTGGCGTTCCAACGCGGCATCGCCGGCGGCGAGCTCGGCGAGGGCGCTGCGATCGCGGTCTCGATGATCCCGTTCCTGGTGTTCGCAACATTGTTCAGCTACTTCGGCCTCGCCCGCCGCAAATGGCAGCAGGGAGAAGCCAATGACTGACATTGCAGCCCAATCCTCCAACGTCGCCAGCGCCACGCCGGACACGATGGCGTGGGACTCCCGCGCCCGGCGCGTGGTGATGATCTATCTGCCGCTCGCCTGCTTCATCCTGATCCTGCTGTTCCCGTTCTACTGGATGGCGATCACCTCGTTCAAACCGAACGCCGAGCTCCTGAACTACAAGGAGCACAACCCGTTCTGGATCACCTCGCCGACGCTCGCGCATGTCAAGCATCTGTTGTTCGACACCTCGTATCCGCGCTGGCTGAAGACCACCATGCTGGTGGCGATCGGCTCGACCTTCCTGTCGCTGTTCGCTTCCACGCTCGCCGCCTATGCGATCGAGCGGCTGCGCTTCCGCGGCAGCCCCTATGTCGGGCTCGGCATCTACCTTGCCTATCTGGTGCCGCCGTCGATCCTGTTCATTCCGCTCGCCACCGTGATCGTGCAGTTCGGCCTGTTCGATTCGCCGCTCGCGCTGATCCTGGTCTATCCGACCTTCCTGGTGCCGTTCTGCACCTGGCTCTTGATCGGCTATTTCAAGTCGATCCCCTATGAGCTCGAGGAATGCGCGCTGGTCGACGGCGCGACGCGGCTGCAGATCCTGTGGCGGATCACGCTGCCGCTCGCGGTGCCGGGCCTGATCTCGGCCGGCATCTTCTCCTTCACGCTGTCCTGGAACGAGTTCATCTACGCGCTCGCCTTCATCCAGAGCGGCGCCAACAAGACCGTGCCGGTCGCGATCCTGACCGAGCTCGTCACCGGCGACGTCTACCAATGGGGCGCACTGATGGCCGGCTCCCTGCTCGGCTCGCTGCCGGTCGCGCTGTTCTACTCTCTGTTCGTCGACTACTACGTGTCGTCGCTGACGGGGGCGGTGAAGGAGTAGCAGGGAATTTGAGCAATTGGGTCACGCCGTGACGCCCTTGGAGCGCTCGGTCATCAGCACCTCGAAGCCTTCGAACCTGGGATGGTCGAGATAGAGGCTGCCGCCGGTCTCGTTGCCGGCGCGGGAATGGGCACGGCGGAACGCTTCCGATTTGGTCCAGTCCTCGAACGTCGTCCTGCTGGACCACACGGTGTGAGTGGCATACAGCGTGTGGTCCTCAGCCGCCGGCCCCTTGACCAAGTGAAACTCGATGAAGCCCGGAACATCGCCAAGATGGGAATCCCGCGTGCTCCAGACCGTTCTCGAACGCCTCCTCCCTGCCCCTGATCACTTGAAACCGGTTCATTGCGATGAACATGAATGGGTTCTCCTGTTAAGCGGCGGACATCCGCGAGTGATCCGCCGGTTGATCCCGTTGATATCATGGATGGCTCAAGGCCGCGCTGGGAAACCAGCCTCACGGAGACCGGCACAAGGTCGGGCATGACGGAGGAAGGCGACGTAACGCCGCAAGCCTTATCCCGCCGCAACACGCGTCATTCACAAAACTGTCAGCCGGTTGTAACAGGCGGCTCGGAGAACACCGCATCGTTTATCCTTTGGGAGATCAACCATGCGCCTGTCGCTGCTCTGCTCCGTCGCCTCGCTCCTGCTCGCCACCTCGGCGTTGGCGCAGAGCGAGGGTGAATTCCCGGCAACCTGGCGGGACATGTGGTGATGCCGGCGGAGAGCTTCATCGACGCGCCGGCCGACGCCCCGAACGATTTGAAGACCTCGGGCAAGTACACCACCGGCAAGCGCGTCGACGACATCGGCACCGTGATGGGCAAGTCCTACGAGCGGCCGACCGGCGTGTCGCTGCCGTTCAAGGGCCAGCCGCTGCAGGGCCACTCCGGCATCAAGGCGATGCCCGACGGCTCGTTCTGGGTGATCACCGACAACGGCATGGGCTCGCGCTACAACTCGGCGGACTCGATGCTGTATCTGAACCGCTACAAGATGGATTGGGCCGGCGGCAAGATCGAGCGCCAGGAGACCGTATTCCTGCACGATCCCAACAAGAAGGTGCCGTTCCGCATCGTGCATGAGGACACCGCCAAGCGTTATCTGACCGGCGCCGACTTCGACACCGAAGGATTCCAGATCATCAACGATACATTCTGGATCGGCGACGAGTTCGGGCCCTACATCCTGAAGGCCGACAAGACCGGCAAGATCCTCGCGGTGTTCGAGACGGTCGCGGACGGCAAGCCGGTGCGCTCGCCGGATCACTGGGCGGTGCAGTCGCCCCGGCGCGCCCGGCGCCACCTACAGCAACGTCAATCTGCGCCGCTCCAAGGGCTATGAAGGCTTCGCCTCCTCCAAGGACGGCAAGTTCCTCTATGGCCTGCTCGAGGGACCGCTGTGGGATGCCGACAAGAAGGACTGGGAGAAGGTCGATGGCAAGGAAGCCTCGCGCATCCTCGAATTCGACGTCGCGGCGGAGAAGTTCACCGGCCGCTATTGGCAGTATGTGTTCGAGCAGAACGGCAACGCGATCGGCGACTTCAACATGATCGACCCGACGCAGGGCCTGGTGATCGAGCGCGACAATGGCGAAGGCACCGCCGACAAGGCCTGCCCGCAAGGCCAGCGCGGCGAGACCTGCTTCCCCGACCTCGCCAAGTTCAAGCGCGTCTACAAGATCGAGCTGTCCGACGCCAATGTCGGCAAGCCCGTGCGCAAGATCGCCTATATCGACCTCCTGAAGATTCGCGATCCGAACAAGAAGGCGCGCAAGCCGCTGAACGACGGCGTCTACACCTTCCCATTCTTCACCATCGAGAACGTCGACCGCGTCGACGACACCCACATCATCGTCGGCAACGACAACAACCTGCCGTTCTCCTCGAGCCGCGATCCGAACAAGGCCGATGACGACGAGTTCGTGCTGCTTGAGGTCGGCGACTTCCTGAAGGCGAAGTAATGCACTTCTCGCCACAAATAACGGCGTCGTCGCCCGGTTCAACCGGGCGACCCAGTATTCCAGAGGCGCTCGAGTTCAACAGATAAGCCGCGGCGTACTGGATGCCCCGCTCAAGGCGGGGCATGACAGCGAATTTGGGGAAGCCGGGTCCGATCCAGCTTGGATTGGCTAACGCATGGCTTCTGGCCTCGCCCATTCCCAACGGTTGTTCTACAATTGCGCTTCTATCAAAACGCTAGATGATGATAGCCTCGACCGATACTTGAATCGCTTCGGGGCAAATCATGAATGAGAAATCCGCTTTAACCTATATTGAGGCCCTGATCGCCGCGGGCTTCATTGCGTGCCTGACCTGGGACCAGAGCTGGGGTCTGCCGCCGCCGTGCATCGCCTTGATGCTCGGCGTGATCGTCTGCTTTGCCTATCTGTGCCTGATGCGCTGGTTGGTGCGGCTTCATCAGAACACCTATCAGGTCGTGGCGACGATCCTGGCTCTTGCATGGGCCGCGCTGGCCTATTGCGCAACAGGCGCGCTGCAGGAGGGATTTGCCAACCAGATCCCCGGTACGCTGCTGATGCATCTATGGCCCTGGATTGCGGCGATCGCCGCGTTCCTGGGAGCGCTCGCCAGCAAGGTGCGCTTCATGGACGATGCCCGCGACTATGTGCTCGGCCGCCGCGCGCACTGGGATAACCAGCAATGGCTGGAGGAGAATGCCGGCTTCTAGCCGGCGTTCTCGCGGCAAGGCGCGTCATTCCTTCTTCGCCCGATAGTCCGATCTCAGGCTTTTGCTTTTGGCAAACTGATGCCCGAGATCGGGATTTGTCATCGCCGCGAGATGCAGATCAGCCCGCCGGCACCATCACGACGCCCTTGTCCTTGGGCCAGCGCATCCGCCAGGCGAAGTTGATATCACGGACCTCACCGGCCTTGGCCTCGAACGCCCATTCCAGCACGCCGCGCTTGTCGCGCAGATTGGTGGTCGTCGCAGCCGTCGACGACGGGAGCAGCTCGACCACGATATCGTCGTTCTCGCTGACCGGGAGCTGATCCTGGATCGCGACCTTGATCGGGAAGTCGTGGCCGTTGCGAACCGTGGTCTTGAACGCGCGCTCGTCGGTCTTCGATGTGGTGACGATCAGGCCGGCCGAGCCCTCGTTGCGTTTCACCACCGTGCGCTCGATCTTGACCTTGTCATCGGCGCCGAAGCCGAGCCGCACGGTCTCGTCCTTGGCGGCGCTCGCCATCCGGCTGCGGCCGACAAAGATGCCGTCGCGATAGATCGCGACCTGGCCCGGCAGCAGCGGCGCGTCGTCGGTCTGCACGAAGCTCGCCTCCAGGAACGCGGTCGGATCCAGCACAGGCACCGCACGCACCGCGAGATCGGGGGTGATGGTCGCGGTCGAGATGCGCAGGCTCTTTGCTCCCTCATTGGCGGCAACGCTGACGCGGCCGGGAATCCTGAAGCTGGCCTGGAAGGCGCTGGCTTGGGCAGCCGCTTCCTGCTCCTCGGCCTTCTTGAACAGATGCTGCTCCATCGAAGGCGCAGCCGGTGCGGGCATCAGTGCCGAGGGCTGTTGCACGCTGTCAAACGCTCGGCCAGCCGCCAGCGGTCGCGGCGGCTGCGGATACTGCACGATCAGCGAGCGGAGGTCGGGCGCATTGCCGCCGCGGGCGACGCGTACGGTGGAGACGTCGAGCGCGACATTCGACCAGTCCTCGCCGGTCGACTGGGTGATCTCGGCGCGGCGCACCAGTTCGATTGCGGGCTTGCGGTCCTTGGCGCCGGTGTCGAGCCGGGCGTCATAGATCGGCGTCCAGCGCGCGTTGGGAACCGCATAGGTGACCCGCAGCGTGGCCCTGGTCGCCGCCGCTGATGCCAGCTCGATGCGGACCTCGAGCTTGCTCGGCGGCTTGGCGGCGCGATCGGCCTCAAGGCGCGCGATCTCGCGATCGATATCGCGCTGCTTGCGCGTGGCGTCGCGGATCGCGTTGTCGGCGGTTGCGACCTCGTCCCCAACCGCAGAGAACGCAGCACGCCATTCGCTCACCGGGCGCGCCTCGCCCTTCTCGCCGATGCCGACCGGCGCGGCCTCGGCGAAATGCTCGGCGAATTTGCGCCGCGCCTCCGCCGACGTGATCATCCCCTGCAAATCCTCGCGCTGGTCGCGCAGCGCCTCGATCCGCTTGTCGATCTCGGGCAGGTTCGCCGGCTCCGCCGGGCGTGGTGGCCGCGCGTCGATCGCCCCGATCGTGAGCTTCGCTCCACCCTCGCCCTCGACCCGCAGCGAGGACGGATCGAGCCCGAGCGGGAAATCCTTCGCGACCAGCGTGTTGTCGCCGGCGGGCAGATCCATCGTGATGACGCGGGTGACGCTCGCGCCGTCGGGATAGACGGTGACGGCATCGACCTGCGAAGCCGCGTCGAGATTGGCCGCATGCAGCGGCCCGGCAACCAGCGCTCCCGCCAGCACCAGGCTGGTGGTGACGAGATAATTCGCAATCCTTGACATGACATCCCTCCGGAAAAACGCACATCGCGCGCGATGAACGGCCGCCGAACTCATTGGCGCGCCGTTTCTCGTGGTGAGACGCAGCGAGGAAGGGACTGGTTCGATTGAGGTTTCGCTGCGGCGCGACGATGGCGCTGCCGCGGCTGCAGAATGGCGCGGCGATGTCTTTCGGGTGTTAGCGACCTGTCCGGCGCCGGATGAACAGAACATTCGGCACGAAACCGGCAAGCGTGATCGCGATCATGATCCACCAGCCGCGATGAAACGCCGCGATCCGCTCGGTCATCGTGGCGGGGCTAGCCAGGATCGCGACAAAGATCGCGACGCCGATCGCCAGCGCCGCCTGCCGGATCATGTTGATCACGCCGGAGCCGGTGGCGAACGACGACGGCGGCAGCGAACCGGCGCCGACGCCCATCAGGGTCGGAAACGTCAGCCCGACGCCGACACCGGTGAACATCATACCGACCACGAAGGCAGGCATGTTGGGCTGTGCATCGAGCAGCGTTGCCCAGATCATAAGACCGCCCGCGAACGACATGATGCCGGCGGACACCACGGCCGCCGCGCCAAATCGCGCGATCAGGCGACCGGCAAACAACAGCGAGGTGAACGGGACAAGCAACGGACCCGGCGCGATCGCAAGGCCGGTCTTCAGCGCCGACCACCCCCACACGGTTTGCTCCCACAGCGCCACCGACAGCAGCATCGCACCGAAAGCCGCCGAGTAAGGCGCCATGACCAACGTCGCCCCGGTAAACGGCCTGACTGCGAACAGCGCCGGGTTGACGAAGGGGTTCTGCGATCGGAGGCAGTGCCATGCGAAGGCGGCGAGCGAGAGGCCTGCGACGGCAAAGCCGAGCACGACGCCGCGCGAGCCCCAGCCCCAGTCATTCGCCTTCACGATGGCGAATGTCAGCGCGCCGATGCCGGAGGTCACCAGCAGCGCCGCCCACCAGCTCGGCCGCGGCACGTCGTGGCCAGGCACCTCGGGCAGTTTGAGCCAGCCGACGATCAGCGCCACCACGCCGATCGGGACATTGACGATGAAGATCCAGCGCCAGTCGAAAGTGACCAGCACGCCGCCGGCCAGCGGCCCCAATGCTGCGGCAAGGCCGCCGATCGCGGTCCAGGTGCGCACCGCGCCGGCGCGCTGCTCGGGCGGGAACGAGGCCAGCAGCAGGCCGATCGAGGTCGGCGTCATCAATGCGGCGCCGGCGGCCTGCGCCACGCGGAACAGGACCAGGAGCTCGACACTGGGTGCCAGCGCGCACGCTGCCGAGGCGGCCGTGAACAGCGCAACACCGAGCAGGAAGCTCAGATTGCGGCTGTGGCGCTCCGCCAGGCGGCCGAAAAACACCAGCAGTGCCGCATAGACGATCGCATAGGCATTCAGGATCCAGGACAAATCCTCCAGCGAGGCGCCGCGGAATTCCTGCGCGATGTTCGGCAGCCCGACATTGACGATGAACAGGTCGAGATTTGCCAGGCAGATTCCGACCGAGACGATTGCCAAAACCTGCCGCGGAGTTGCAGTCGCGGCGTGGGACCGCGGCCGTGCTTCGGGTCCGGCCGTCAGCCCGATGGTCTCCGCCTCGACCTCCGACATCACACCCTCCAGGTACGTGCATATGCATCTATTGCCATTAGGTGCATATGCATGTATCTGTCAAGCCCAGTTTGGAGGCAGCCAATGGCGAAGACGGAAGCCACAAGGTGCAATCTCACGGCGTTGCGCAAGGCGACACGGCGGGTGTCGCAGCTCTATGATCAGGTCCTCGCGGCGTCGGGGCTGCGCGGCACCCAGCGGGCCATCCTGGTCCATGTCAGACGAACGGGCGCCCCGACGATGGGGGAGCTTGCCGCAGCTTTGGTGCTCGACCGCACGGCGCTCAATCACAACCTCAAGCCGCTCGCGCGCGACGGCCTGTTGACCATCACTGTTGACAAGAATGACCGCCGCAGCCGGCTGGTGCGGCTGACCAAACGCGGCGAAGCCAGACTTGCGGAGTCGCAGGCCGCCTGGCTTGAGGCGCAGGACCGCTTCGAGACGGCGTTCGGCGCCAGGCAGGCCGCCGATCTCAGGCAGACGCTCGAACTGGTCGCCGCGCTCGAATTCGGCGAACCCGCCGCGGATGTGCCGGCATCATGACGGGCCTCAAATGAAAGCGGCCCGGCGATACCGCCGGGCCGCTCGTTCGCACGCGATCGTGTCGAAGCGCGCTTAGCTGTAGATCTCGAACAGGCCGGCGCCGCCCTGGCCGCCACCGATGCACATGGTCACGACGCCCCACTTGGCCTTGCGGCGACGGCCTTCCTGCAGCAGATGGCCGGTGAGCCGGGCACCGGTCATGCCGAACGGATGGCCGATCGCGATCGAGCCGCCATTGACGTTGTACTTCTCGGGATCGATGCCGAGCTGGTCGCGCGAATAGAGGCACTGGCTGGCGAAGGCCTCGTTGAGCTCCCAGAGGTCGATGTCATCGACCTTCAGGCCATGGCGCTTCAGGAGCTTCGGCACGGCGAACACCGGACCGATGCCCATCTCGTCGGGCTCGCAGCCGGCCGAGGCCCAGGCGACGAAACGGCCGAGCGGGTTGAGGCCACGCTTCTCGGCATCCTTGGCTTCCATCAGCACCACGGCGGCGGCGCCGTCGGAGAGCTGGCTGGCATTGCCGGCGGTAACGAACTTGCCCGGGCCCTTGACCGGCTCGAGCTTGGCGAGGCCCTCCAGCGTGGTCTCGGGGCGATTGCACTCGTCGCGATCGACCACGTAGTCGACGATCGACTCGGCCTTGGTCGCCTTGTCGACCACCTTCATCTTGGTCTTCATCGGGACGATTTCGTCCTTGAACTTGTTGGCCTGCTGCGCGGCCGCCATGCGGCGCTGCGACTCCAGCGAATACTCGTCCTGGTATTCGCGGCTGAGCTTGTAGCGCTCGGCGACGATGTCGGCGGTGTCGATCATCGCCATGAAGATGTCGGGTGCCGTCTTCAGCAGATCCGGGTCGATCGATTCCTTCGGCGAGCCGCCGCCGGGAATCGAGATGCTCTCGACGCCGCCGGCGACGATGCAATCGGAGCCGTCCGAACGAATCGAGTTGGCGGCCATCGCGATGGTCTGCAGGCCCGACGAGCAGAAGCGGTTCACCGAGACACCGGCGGTCGACTTCGGCAGGCCGGCGAGCAGCGCCGCCTGGCGGCCGATGTTCGGGGCGCCATGCGCGCAATTGCCGAGATAGCAGTCCTCGACATACTCCTTGTCGACGCCGGCGCGGTCGACCGCGTGCTTGATGGCGTGCGCGGCGAGCGACATCGGCGGGGTGATGTTGAATCCGCCGCGGCCGGATTTCGCCAGGCCGGTGCGCGCGTAGGAAACGATGACAGCTTCACGCATTGTTTTCTCCCTCTGAGATGACGGTCATTGTGGCGTGTCGTGGCCCGTTCGTACACATTTTTCGACGGGCGCAACAGCAATACCGGAGGCTCCGGAACGACAAACGCCGCCTCCGGGGCCGGAGACGGCGTCATGTTCCGCAGATCGGAATTTGGACGTACCTGAGCGGTATCTTCGTTCGTCACGCCCGGACGCTTCCAGGCGATGACAAGACCGTTCGAACAGTGTTTAAAACGTCAGCGCCTTGAGAACGTCAGCGCCTCAGAACGTCAGCGCCTTGGCCTGCTTCACCTGCGGCAGCGCCTGCACCTTGTTCAGCAGCTCCGCCGGCACCGCACCGTCGACCTCGACCAGCGCGATGGCGTCGCCGCCCTGCTTGACGCGGCCGAGATGGAAGGTCGCGATATTGATCTTCGCATCACCCAACAGGCTCGCGAATGCGCCGATGAAGCCCGGCTTGTCCTCGTTGGTGACATAGATCATCGATTTGCCGAACTCGGCGTCGACCCGGATGCCCTTGATGTCGACGAGGCGCGGCTTGCCGTCGGCATACACGGTGCCGGACACCGAACGCTCCTGGCGCTCGGTGGTGACGGTAACCGTGATCAGGCTTTCATAGT
Organism: Bradyrhizobium sp. USDA 4461; assembly: GCF_054055655.1. Taxonomy (NCBI): domain Bacteria; kingdom Pseudomonadati; phylum Pseudomonadota; class Alphaproteobacteria; order Hyphomicrobiales; family Nitrobacteraceae; genus Bradyrhizobium; species Bradyrhizobium sp. USDA 4461. The sequence goes on along the minus strand of NZ_JBSRXM010000001.1, from coordinate 3,687,370 downwards.
CGCTCTGCGCGGCGCGGACGACCTCGTCCACCACCATGCCACGCTCCTTGGCGACGACCGGCGCCGAGACCACGTTGACCTCGCCCAGCATCGGCCGCAGCAGGCCGGACAGCACCGCCGAGGTGATCGCCTTGATCTTCATCTCGGCGACGTGGCCCTCATAGGTGATCGTGGTCTTGAGGATGCCGCTCTCCGTCAACTGGCCGGCGAACGAGCCGAGCTTCTCGGCGAGCTCGATGAACGGCTTCAGCTTCGGCGCCTCTTCCGCCGTGATCGACGGGAAGTTGACCGCGTTCGAGATCGCGCCCGACAACAGATAGTCCGACATCTGCTCGGCGACCTGCAGCGCGACGTTCTCCTGCGCTTCCGTGGTGGAGGCGCCGAGATGCGGGGTGCAGATCACGTTGGGATGGCCGAACAGCACGTTGGTCGTCGCCGGCTCCTCGACGAACACGTCGAAGGCGGCGCCCGCGACATGCTTGGAATTGAGCGCATCGACCAGCGCCTGCTCGTCGACCAGGCCGCCGCGGGCGCAGTTGATGATGCGCACGCCCTTCTTCATCTTGGCGATCGCGGCCGCGTCGATGACGTTGCGGGTCTTGTCTGTCAGCGGCGTATGCAGCGTGATGAAATCGGCGCGCTTCAAGAGATCGTCGAGCTCGACCTTCTCGACACCGATGTCCTTGGCGCGCTCCGGCGACAGGAACGGGTCGAACGCGATCACCTTCATGCGCAGGCCGAGCGCGCGGTCGGCGACGATCGAGCCGATATTGCCGCAGCCGATCACCCCCAGCGTCTTCGCCGTAATCTCGACGCCCATGAAGCGGTTCTTCTCCCACTTGCCGGCCTGGGTCGAGGCGTCGGCCTGCGGGATCTCGCGCGCCAGCGCCAGCATCAGGGTGATGGCGTGCTCGGCGGTCGTGATCGAATTGCCGAACGGCGTGTTCATCACGATGATGCCCTTGGCGGTCGCGGCCGGAATCTCGACATTGTCGACGCCGATGCCGGCGCGGCCGATCACCTTGAGCCTGGTCGCCTTCTCGATGATCTTGGCGGTCGCCTTGGTGGCCGAGCGGATCGCAAGGCCATCATAATTGCCGATGATCTCGGCGAGCTTGTCCTTGTCCTTGCCGAGGTTGGGCTGGAAGTCGACCTCGACGCCGCGATCCTTGAAGATCTGCACGGCGGCGGGCGACAGCGCGTCGGAAATCAGAACTTTGGGCTTCGTCATGTGACTGTTCCTCTGCCCTGCAGCGGGCGGGTCTCTTGGACCAATGTGGTGAAGTCTCTGATCACGTCTCCACTCCCCGTACTTGCAGGGAGAGGGTTGGGGTGAGGGCAGCCACAGGCGAGGAATAAGTCGAAAGGGCCCCTCGCCCGGATTGCTGCGCAATCCGACCTCTCCCCGTAAGAACGGGGAGAGGTGACAAGAGAAAACTCAGGCCGCCTTCGGCAGCGCGGCCTTGGTCTCGGCAAAGGCCCAGTCGATCCACTGCGTCAGCAGCTCGACGTCCTTGGCCTCGACGGTGGCGCCGCACCAGATGCGCAGGCCGGCCGGCGCATCGCGGTAGTACGCGAAGTCGAAGCCGGCATTCTCCTTCTCGACCAGCGCGACCAGCTTCTTGCAGAAGTCGGCCTGCGCGTCCGATGGAAGCGAGGTGATCGCGGGATCGGTGAACTTCAGGCACACCGAGGTGTTGGAGCGGATCGCGGCATCCTTGGCCAGGAAATCGATCCAGGGCGTCTTCGCCTTCCAGTCGGCAATCGCCTTGGTGTTGGCGTCGGCGCGCGCGATCAGGGCCTTCAGGCCGCCGATCGACTTCGCCCAGTTCAGCGCATCGAGATAGTCCTCGACGCACAGCATCGACGGCGTGTTGATGGTCTCGCCTTCGAAGACGCCCTGGTTGAGCTTGCCGCCCTTGGTGAGTCGGAAGATTTTCGGCAGCGGCCAGGCCGGCTTGTAGGTCTCGAGCCGTTCCACCGCGCGCGGCGACAGGATCAGCATGCCGTGCGCGGCTTCGCCGCCGAGTGCCTTCTGCCAGGAGAAGGTGACGACGTCGAGCTTGGCGAAATCGAGCGGCTGCGCGAAGGCGGCCGAGGTTGCGTCGCAGATCGTCAGGCCTTCACGGTCCGCGCTGATCCAGTCGGCGTTCGGCACGCGCACGCCCGAGGTGGTGCCGTTCCAGGTGAAGACGACGTCCGACTTGGGATCGACCTTGGAAAGATCGGGGATTTCACCGTAAGCCGCGTTCAGCTTGGTGACATCCTTCAGCTTCAATTCCTTGACGATGTCGCTGACCCAGCCTTCGCCGAAGGATTCCCAGGCGAGCGTGGTGACCGGCCGCGCACCGAGCAGCGACCACAGCGCCATCTCGACCGCGCCGGTGTCCGACGCCGGCACGATGCCGATCTTGTAGTCGGCAGGTACCTCAAGCACCTCGCGCGTCAGTTCGATCGCGAGCTTGAGTTTGGTCTTGCCAACCTTCGCACGATGCGAGCGGCCGAGGGCGGCGTCCTTGAGATTGTTGGGGTTCCAGCCGGGGCGCTTGGCGCAGGGGCCGGAGGAAAAATGCGGCACGTTGGGCCGCGAAGCGGGCTTCGCTGCAGTCATAATCTACCCTTCCAGATAGCTGCCTCTCGGTGGGGAGAGGTTTCCCGCCGCCGGGGATATTGGAAAGGGGCCAGAACGTCAAGGAAGTTCGGACTTGTCCGGAACAATCGCGCGATCACGGCTGATTGATGGGGCGTCCCCGACCTGCTGCACCGTCTCCTGGTCGAGCAAATCCGCCGCCAGAGTCATGATCTTAACCGCCCTGCGCCGGCTCGATATTCTCAAAATGCGCTTATCGCCGGCCTGCACGATGTACTCGTTGCCGACCCGCACGATCGAATATTCCGACATTCCAATCCCCAGTTGCCCGCGCCCCGTGGGAGACGTCCGACATACCGGACTCGTTCCGCCCCGTAAAATCACGGAGGCCGGCTTAGTTTACCGGCTGTTAACCGGATCGCCGAGCGGCGGCTACCGCAGGCATTGCCTTGTGTGCGGCACAACTTCGCGCGCGGATATCACAAGCGAAGCGTCATGCCGACATGACTGCGCGCAAACCCAAGCCGCTCATAGAAGCGCTGCGCATCGACGCGGGTGTGATGCGTCAACAGTTCGACGAGCATGCAGCCTTGCGCCCGCGCCTCCGCGACCGCCCACTGCACCAGTTTCTCGCCGATGCCGCGGCTGCGGCAATGCTTTGCGACACGGACATCCTCGAGCAGACCGCGCGAAGAGCCCTGCGAGCTGATGCCCGGCAGCACCGCGAGTTGCAGGCAGCCGACGACGGCACCCTCCCCGTCGACGGCGACGACGAGCTGCAAATTGGCATCGCGCTCGACCCGCGCGAAGGCGTCGTAATAGCATTGCGGCAGCGGATCCTCGATCCGCTCGCGCGCACTGCCGAGCGGATCGTCCGCCAGCATGCCGACGATGGCGGCGACGTCCTCGCGGCGCGCGCGGCGGATCGTGATCGACGAGGGTTCGGTCATGGCGGCATTCACCTGCGATCAGCGGACCGGCGGCAGCGCGAGCACATGCTCGGCATCCGCGATCCAGCGGCGGATCGTGGGGTAGCCCTCGAGCGCGAGGCCGCCGTCCTCCGCCATCCGCGTATAGGCAAGCAGCGACACGTCGGCGAGCGAGAATTGATCTCCGACCAGGAATTGCGCACCAGCAAGATGCCGCTCCAGATGATCGAGCGCCCCATAGCCGCGCTTGATGAGGTTCGGATCGATCTCGGAGACAGGCTTGCCGAGATAGACGGCCTGAAAACGGCAAACCGCGACGTAGGGCTCGTGGCTGTTCTGCTCCCAGAACATCCAGCCATCCATCTGCGCCGCGCGATAGGGATCGCCGGGAATCAGATCGCTGCCGCGCGCGAGATAGCGGATGATGGCGTTGGACTGCGCCAGCGTGCGGCCGTCGTCCAGCTCCACCGTCGGCACCTGGCCCCAGCCGTTCAGCTTGAGGAATTCCGCGGTTCGGCTGCCGCCCTTCATGGTGTCGATCTCGACCCATGTGTACGGCAGCGCCAGCCTGTCGCACACCCATTTCACCTTCAGGCAATTGCCTGAATTGGCGTCGCTGTAGATTTTCATGCGAGGTCGCTCCGCTTGCGGAGCGATATCGGACCAGCCGCGCCATACGCTGTCAAGCTGCGCGGCTTTGTCTCAGAACTTGTAGCCAATCAGAACTTATAGCCAAGACCAGCGCGCACGCTGTTGAGCGAGATGCTGGTGTCCTTGATCGGCGAGAACTTCACGTATTCCCATTCGCCGCGCATGAACAAGCCGCCCCACAGGCAGTATTCGAAACCAAGGCCGGCGGTCCAGCCTGCCACGAAGGCGTTGGTCTTCTGCTCGCTGGCGGTCTGCGACAGCGATGGGATCTGGGTGAACGACGTCGACACGATCGATGTCGTTTGGTTTCCGAACGCATCGGTGGTCGTCGCGGTCACGTCGTCACGCAGCACCACATTGGTGGACACCGAACGCGACACGTCCATGCGCCCGACCGCAAGGCCGCCGAACATGTAAGGCAGGAAACCGTCGAACGCCCAGCCCGCGCGGCCGCGGAACGTGATCACGTCCTTGATCGTCGCGGCGGCAGCGCCATCCAGCGACGTGTTGTAGGTGTAGGTGTGATTGGGCGGCGCGGCCGAGCCCGGTGGGCTCACGATCGCGAGCGCCATCGACCCTTTCGACGAGCTCGAGATCCTGTTCATGTAATTGTAGTTGGCCTCGACGCCGAACACGACATCTTCCCACTGCCAGTTGCGGCCAACGAAGGCGCCGAAATTGGTGCCCTGCGCGGTGTTCTTGTTCAACAGCGTCCATGCCGATGTCGGCTGCGCAAGCACGCTGTTGCGGAAGATGAAGTTGGTCAGCGACACGATGCTGTTGTCGAAGTTCATGTCCGCGGCCGAGTAGCCGACCTGGCCGCCGGCGTACCAGCCCTCCCAGTTCCTCGTGGGCGCCGGTTCGGCCGGAATACTGCCGCGCAGGAAATCGGGCATGTCGGCCGCATGCGCGCCGGTCACTGCCCCGAACATCATCGCCGCCAGCAAGAACCTACGCATCGCAACGCTCCAATCCACTCACCGAATGCGCGCTGATCATCGCCTGTTAACCTTAACCAATCGTTGTCGCCGACGGATTTCGAGCACGCAAGTTGCAGAACTTCGCGAGGACGAGACGCAAAGCAAAAACGGCGCGGGATGATCCCGCGCCGTTGCAATCGTTAACCGTGAAGGGCCGAAATTAAGCCTTATCAGCCCTTGCGGATCAGCGGGGGCGGCGGCGGCGGAGGCGGCACGTCGCAGCACGGCAGGTTGAAGCGCACGCCGAGCTTGACGTCCTGCGAGGTCATGTCGCGGTACTGGAAGCTCGAAGGCCCGGTCGGCGTGTTGTCGAAGAAGTGACCCTGGCCCTGCCCGACGGTGCCCATGTCGAGGTAGCGATAGGCCAGTTCAACCGTGAAGTTGTTGGTGACCTTGTAGGCGACACCGGCATGCAGCGCCCAGGCGAAGTTGGTCTTGGTCGCACCGTCGGCGATGTAGGAGCTGGTCAGGCCGGACCCGCTCGGGAACGTCGCATTGTCGGAGAAGGCCGAGGTCTTGAGCACGGCGGCACCGACACCGGCACCGATGAACGGGGTCAAGCAACCCCAGGTGCCGAGATCGGCGTAGACGTTGACGAGGCCGACCCAGCTCTGGACGCCGCCATGATAGGTGTCGGCCAGCGAGCTCGGCCCGGGGAACGTGAAGAAGTCGGTGCCGTTGAAGCTCACCTTCGAGCGATACTCACCGGTGATGTCGGCGCGGAACCAGCTGTTGAACTGATAGCCGACGCCGAGGCCGAACAGCATGCCGCTGTCGAAACCGTGGCCGTACTGGTTGAACGCGGTGCCGGCCGGCAGCGTGTCGTAGGCGTTGACGTGCAGCTTGGCCTGGGTGTTGGTCATGCCGATATCGCCGCGCAGATACCATCCGCCGAAATCCTGGACCGGCGGGGGAGCATACGCCATCGGGGGCGGCGGCATGATGGGCATGTCGGCGGCGAACGCCGCCGAGGACAACAGAGATGCCGCTCCTGCGGCAATCAGGGTCTTTACGCTACGCATTGGCTTCGTCCTTTTGGGCCAAGTGAGGCGACACGAAAGCCCCACGTCTGAAACTCACGGGCGGACGATGGCAGCAAATGTTTAAGCGGCACTTAACCCTAATTTTTAAGGTTGATTTTCTCTCACCTATTTCCGTGGCTGTTGCTTATGGGTCCATAAATGCGCGCGCGTGCCGTGAAAAATGGCGACCTCGCCACAAGTGCTAATGAAGCGTTGACGCAAGGCGCGCCGTTTGCGGCGCACGCAAGCCGGGCTCGTTAGCGAATGCTTAATCGGGGCGAAGCGTACGCCCCCGCCGCCGGGAGGCTCAGCGAACCGCCTTCGGCATCTTCGGCAGGAACACCGCGAGCAGGCCGATCGCCGGCAGGAAGGCGCACAGCTGATAGACGAAGGCGATTGAGGTGTGGTCGGCGAGCTTGCCGAGCACGGCAGCGCCGAGACCACCGATCCCGAACGCAACGCCGAAGAACACGCCGGAGATCATGCCGAAGCGATGCGGCATCAGTTCCTGCGCAAACACGATGATCGCCGATGTCGCCGACGAGATGATCACGCCGATCACCACCGTGAGCACGGCGCTGGCGAACAGTCCGGCGTAGGGCAGCGCCAGCGTGAACGGCAGCGCGCCGAGGATCGAGAACCAGATCACGTATTTGCGGCCGAAGCGGTCGCCGAGCGGCCCGCCGATGAACGCGCCCGCGGCGTTGGCGGCAAGGAAGATGAAGAGATAAAGCTGCGCGGCCTGGGTCGAGACGCCGAACCTGTCGATCAGATAGAAGATGTAGTAGCTCGACAGGCTCGAGACGTAGAGCTGCTTGGAGAACAGCAGCGCGACCAGCACGATGAGCGCGATCATCACGCGCCGCTGATCCGGATGGTCCGGATGCCGCGCGATGGCCGTAGCCTTCTTGCCTGCGATCTGCGGCTTGTACCAGACGCCGATGCGCCACAGGATCACGATGGCGAGGAACGCGATCGAGGAGAACCAGGCGATCGAGGGCTGGCCGAACGGCACCACGATCAACGCGGCGAGCACAGGCCCCATCGAGGTGCCGAAGCTGCCGCCGAGTTGGAACACCGATTGCGCGAAGCCGTAACGTCCGCCGGACGCCAGCCGCGCGATGCGCGAGGATTCCGGGTGGAACACCGCTGAGCCGAGACCGACCAGCGACGCCGCGATCAGGATGATCCCGTAACCATGGGCGACGCTGAGCAGCAGCAGCCCGAAGAAGGTGAAGCCCATGCCGATCGACAGCGAGAACGGCTGCGCCTTCTTGTCGGTGAAGTGCCCGACCAGCGGCTGCAGCAGCGACGCCGTAAATTGAAACGCCAGCGTGATCATGCCGATCTGCGCGAAGTCGAGCGCGTAATTGTCCTTCAGGATCGGGTAGACCGAGGCGATCAGGGACTGCATCGTGTCGTTGAGGAAGTGCGAGAAGCTGATGCCGGCAAGCACGACATAGGCCGGCCCGGCGGCGGCCACTTTCGTGGCCTGCGCAGAGGTCAGTTCGGCGACCTCCACCGGTTCGCCCAGTGCCTGTTCGCTCACGACGGGTTTGTTCACTGCAGCATTCCCGGATAGTTTCGCAAAAATACCTCCGCGTCGTACGACGCGAAGGTGAGCCGGACCAGTTGCGTTAGCCGATGGCAGCGATGCGCTGTGGGCTCCGCAACAACAGTGCGGCCTCCCGTCATCCTGAGGAGCGGCCACTTGGCCGCGTCTCGAAGGATGAATCGGCCACCGGCCGGGCCGTGCATCCTTCGAGACGCGCGCAAGGGCGCGCTCCTCAGGACGACGGATCACGAGCTGATGCGGCCGGACGCCCTTACGCCGCCGCGGCGTGGCCGAGGGCGCTGACGATGTTGTCGACCACCTCTTCCACCAGGATGCGGTCGTCGCCCTCGCCCATCACCCGGATGACGGGCTCGGTGCCGGAGGGACGGATCAACAGGCGGCCATGGCCGTTGAGGCGCTTCTCGCCGTCGGTGATCGCGGACTTGACCTCGGCATCGTCGAGCGGCTTGCCGCTGCGATAGCGCACGTTCTTCAGGATCTGCGGCAATGGTTCGAAACGCCGGCAGATCTCCGACACCGGGCGGCGCAGCTTCTGCACCACGGCCAGCACCTGCAGCGCCGCGACGAAGCCGTCGCCGGTGGTCGAATAGTCCGACATGATGATGTGGCCCGACGGCTCGCCGCCGAGATTGTAGCCGCCGCTCAGCATCTGCTCGAGCACATAGCGGTCGCCGACCGGCGTGCGGACCATCGAAAGCCCGATGCTTTGCAGGAAGCGCTCCAGCCCGAGATTGGACATCACGGTCGTGACGATGCCGGGCTTGGCGAGACGCCCCTCTTCCTTCCAGCTCTGCGCGATCACCGCGAGCAGCTGGTCGCCGTCGACGATGTGGCCGCGCTCGTCGACCAGGATGACGCGATCGGCGTCGCCGTCGAGCGCGATGCCGATATCGGCGCGCATCTCGCGCACCTTGCGCGACAGCGCTTCCGGCGAGGTGGAGCCGCATTCCTTGTTGATGTTGAAGCCGTCGGGCTCGACCCCGATCGGCACCACGTCGGCGCCCAGCTCCCACAGCGCCTCCGGCACCACCTTGTAGGCCGCGCCATTGGCGCAATCGACCACGACGCGCAGGCCGTCGAGCGAAAGATCGCGCGGCAGCGTGCGCTTGGCGAATTCGATGTAGCGGTCATGGACGCCGTCGATGCGGCGGGCGCGGCCGAGGCTCGCGCTCTGCGCCAGGCGGCGATCGAGCGATTCGTCGAGCAGTTGCTCGATCTGCTTCTCGACATCGTCGGAGAGCTTGAAGCCCTGCGGGCCGAACAGCTTGATGCCGTTGTCCTCGAACAGATTATGCGACGCCGAGATCATGACGCCGAGATCGGCGCGCATCGACTTGGTCAGCATCGCGATCGCCGGCGTCGGCATCGGGCCGACCAGCAGCACGTCCATGCCGACCGAGGTGAAGCCCGCGACCATGGCGTATTCGATCATGTAGCCGGACAGCCGCGTGTCCTTGCCGATCACGACGCGATGGCGATGGTCGCCACGCTGAAACACCAACCCTGCGGCCTGCCCCACCTTGAGCGCGAGCTCCGGCGTGATCAGCCCATTGGCGCGGCCCCGAATTCCATCGGTCCCGAAATATTTGCGGCTCATGATACCCCCAAGGTGGACCTCTCGAACCACCCGGCGAGAGCGTCCCGAACGCCTACCAGTGTAGCGTGCATCGGCCTTATAGACTGCCAGGCGCTAAAATGACTTCAAAAAATATGATGAATCATTACCGCGGCCGAACCGCCTCTTTCGACCTTAAGGCACTGAAAATATATCATTATTTCTCTTTCGGCAATCCCCGGGAAGGCGCGCTGTCCCCTACCCTTTGCCGTCGCGCTTGACGTGCCGGTCGCCCTTGGTGGGGGCCGGCTGGGTGACATTGACGGGATCGGAACCAGGAAACGTCTCCTCAAGCCCCTCTTCCAGGGCCTCGTCGAGCCGGCGCTTTTCGGCGCTGTCGTCTGCCTTCGGCTTGGAGCCTGATTGCGTCATCGCACTCTCCCATCCGTCTCCGATTTGGCAGGCCACCCAACCATGTTAGATGACGGCAAGACCGAACAGCTGCAAGGCTGATTACCGGGACTCGTTACATAGAACTTGCGACATAGAAGAAGGGCCGGGAACGTCCATGAAGCACATTACCTGCATCGAAGACCTGCGCCAGCTGCACAAGCGCCGGGTGCCGAAGGCGTTTTTCGACTATGCGGATCGCGGCTCCTACACCGAGGATACGCTGCGCGCCAATTCCGAGGACCTGCAGCAGATCAAGTTCCGCCAGCGCATCCTGGTCGACGTCTCCAGGCGCAGCCTCGCGACCACCATCCTCGGCGAGCCCTCGGCGATGCCGCTGATCCTGGCGCCGGTCGGCCTGCTCGGCATGCAGCATGGCGACGGCGAGATTTACGCCTGCCGCGCCGCGCAGGCGGCCGGCATTCCCTTCACCCAGAGCACGATGTCGATCTGCTCGATCGAGGACATCGCAGCCGCCGTCGACAAGCCGTTCTGGTTCCAGCTCTACGTCATGAAGGACCGCGGCTTCATCAAGTCGCTGATCGAGCGGGCGATCGCAGCCAAGTGCTCGGCGCTGGTGCTGACGGTCGACCTCCAGGTGATCGGCCAGCGCCACCAGGACATCAAGAACGGCATGACGGTGCCGCCGGAATGGTCGCTGTCGAAGCTGATCGACTTCGCGACCAAGCCGGCCTGGGTGTCCGGCGTACTGCAAGGCAAGCGCCGCACCTTCGGCAACATCGCCGGTCACGTCAAAGGCATGGACGACATCGTCAAGCTGTCGGAATGGACCGCGTCGCAATTCGACACCACGCTGAACTGGAAGGATATCGACTGGATCCGCAGCATCTGGCCGGGCAAGCTGATCCTTAAAGGGATTCTCGACGTCGAGGACGCCGAACTCGCCGCCAAGAGCGGCGCGCAGGCGATCGTGGTCTCCAACCATGGCGGCCGCCAGCTCGACGGCGCACCGTCCTCGATCGAGGTGCTGCCGGAGATCGTCGACGAGGTCGGCTCCAAGCTCGAGATCATGTTCGACGGCGGCATCCGCACCGGCATGGACGTCATGCGCGCGCTCGCGCTCGGCGCCAAATCCTGCATGATCGGCCGCGCCTATGCCTACGGCCTCGGCGCCGGCGGCCAGGCCGGCGTCGCCAAGGCGCTCGACATCCTCGGCAAGGAGCTCACCACCACGATGGGCCTGTGCGGCATCAACACCATCGCCGAGATCGACGACAAGGTGCTGGCGGTTTAGGGACAGCTCTCCCTTCCCTTCTCCCCTTGTGGGAGAAGGTGGCGCGGATGAAATCCGCGACGGATGAGGGGTCTCTATCCGCGGAGACAGACCCCTCACCCCGCTTCGCTTCGCGAAGCGACCCTCTCCCACAAGGGGAGAGGGTGAAAGAGCAAACCTCACATCGGCGGCGCAATTCCATCGCGGCCGACATTGACGCGGTTGGCTTCCAGCGTGCCGTCGTCCTTCTTCACCGCGCCGAAGATGATGATCTTGGCGCCCGGCTTCAGCTCCGACTTGTCGCCGGAGACGAAGGTGACGACCGGGGTACCCGGCGGCACCACGACCTTCTTCTCACCGTCCTTGTATTTCACCGTGATGTTCTGACCGTCGGTGCCCTTCACGGTCTCGGCGACGGTGGCGTTGGTCATGGTCGAGTTGGCGCGCAGATCCCACGGGCGGAAGCCCTCGGCGGCGCCGCGCTGGTTCTCCGGGAAGATGTGAACCGCGATCGCCTTCTGCGTTCCGTCGGGCTCGGGCATCGCGGTGACGCCGATATAGGAACCGGGCTTGATCTCCGACAGATCGGTCTTGGCAACGCCGAACACCGCGACATTGTCCGTCGTCCGCACCTTCATGTCGGCACCGTCGCGCGACTTGATCGACAGCATGGCGCCGTCGACGGCCTCGATGGTGCCGCGAATGCGCACCGTCGGCGGCTGCTGTGCGGAGGCGACGGAAGCAAAGGCAACGACAAGCATTGCGGCGAAGAGCGGCAATTTCGACATGGTGTCCCTCATGGGTTGGCTGGCGAATCAGGGAACACCGGGGAGTTGGTGGTATTCCGTGCAAGCCACAACTCCGCGCGGGAGCGGCGGCTCGCAGGACAACTACGCACGGGACCGGCGGCCCGTTACTGCGGTAACGGACAGGTGATGCTGCGCAGCCGTCGCAGCCCGTCACATCGGCGGCGTGAGGCCGTCGCGGCCGACGCTGACGCGATCGGTCTCCAGCGAACCATCGGGCAATTTCTTCATGAAGGCGATGATCTTGGCACCGGCCTTCAGGTCGGCCTTGTCGCCAGGAACGTAGGTCACGACCGGCGTATCGGGTGGGACCTGGACCGTCTTCTCGCCGTCCTTGTACTTGACCTGCAATGTATGACCGTCATTGCTGACCACGGATTGCGCGACGGTCGCATTGGTCATGCTGCTGTTCGGCTTCAGATCGTAGGGGCGCGAGCCTTCGCCGGTGCCGCGCATGTTCTCCGGGAAGACATGCACCTCGACCGCCTTCGGCGTGCCGTCGGGGCCGGGCACGGTGGTGGTGCCGATGAAGGAACCGACCTTGATGTCGGACAACGCGATCTTGCTGAGACCGAGCACCACCATATTGCCCGTCATATGCAGCTTGACCTCTTCGCCGCTGCGCGACTTCACCGCCAGCGTATCGCCGTCGACGCTTTCGACGGTTCCGCGCACGCGGGTCGGCGTCGGCGGCTGCTGCGCGAGCGCGTAGAGCGTGGATGCCGTCACCATCGCAAGCGCAATGAACGGACGAACGAGATGGAAACGGCGGGCAGTCATGCTTGATCTCCGGGAGGGAACGCGGGGGGACTAACACGAGACCCCGCCCCGGAGACGCTATTCCAGGCCTCAAGTCTTTGTGAGATCGGCTTCGACGATCGCACGCAATTCCGGCGTGACCTGCGGGCGCTGCCCGAACCACAATTCGAAACCGCGCACCGCCTGGTGCAGCAGCATGCCGAGCCCGTCGGCCGTCTTGAGGCCGCGTGCCTGCGCGGCGGCCAGCAGCGGCGTCACCAGCGGCACATAGACAATATCAGAAACAACCGCGCCCTGGGCCAACAGCCCGACATCGATCTCGAGCGCCGGCTGGCCGTGCATGCCGAGCGACGTCGTGTTGACGAGCAGGCCTGAGCGCGGCAGCAGCTCACCGACCTTGTCCCAGGTCGTGGGATGAACACGCGCGCCATATAGTTCTGCCAGCGCGCGGGCGCGATCGATGCTGCGGTTGACCAGATGGACGCGCGCGATGCCGCGCTCGATCAGGCCGAACACCACCGCGCGCGACGCACCGCCGGCCCCTAACACCAGCGCGTCCTCGGTCTGGTCCCAGCCGGGCGCACAGGCGTCGAGATTGTTGATGAAGCCTTCGACATCGGTGTTGGTCGAGCGCAACTCGCCGTCGGCAAACCAAAGCGTGTTGGCGGCACCGACCGCGCGGGCGCGCTCATCCGGCGCCGTCAGCGCCAGCGCGTGTTCCTTGTGCGGAATGGTGACGTTGGCACCGACGAAGCCGCGCAACGACAGGCGGAACAGGAAATCCTTGAAATCCTCCGGCGGCACCGCCTCGATCACGTAGCCGCCCTCGAGGCCGAGCGTGCGCAGCCAGTAATGATGGATCAGCGGCGAGCGGGAATGCGCCGCCGGCCAGCCGATCAGGCATGCGGCGCGGGTCTTGGTTGCGGAGGTCATGACCGTGACATCGGCCAAGGCGGGCGCGCTGTCAATCCGTCCGCTTCGCGGTTGCGGCAACCAGCGCGCTGAGGGCGAACGCGGTGGCCGCGGCGAACCAGATCGCACCGAGATTGATCCAGTGGTAGGCCAATGCGCCGGTGAGCGCGCCCGCGACCAGCGCCGCCCACAGCAGGACGTTCGGCAGCCAGGCCCGGGGCGCGCCGCCGGTCAATGCGGCTGCGATGAGCTGACCGGCCTTGATCAACGCTCCGGTGACATAGGTCAGGCCGAGCCCGGCCCCGCCTTCAAGCTGGAACACCGCGTTCTCAAGCCCCATCGCCAGCACGATGGCCGCGACCGCAGCATTCGGCAGGCCGTAGGCATAGGCCAAGGCCGCTGCCGTCAGCAGCAGCCCCTCGCCGAACAGGATCACCGGCTGCCGATGCGCGATGCGGCTGAGCACGACGAGGCTGCCGGCCGCAGCCCCCGCGACGAACAGCACGATCAGCGCCAGCGCCTCCATCGCGTGCTGCCAATGCCCCTCGGCCAAGGTCACGCCGAGCCGCGTCGAGTTGCCGCTCATGAAGGAGACGAACAGCCCGCCGAGATGCAGATAGCCGATGCCGTCGACATAGCCGGCCAGCGCGCTGAGCGCACAGGCCAGCGCCAGGTTGCGGCGGGATTCAAGCATGGGGGCGGAAATCGCTGCCTTTGTTCAGAGCGACAATGTTCATGAAACCGATCGGCTTGGGAAGAGAAGGAAGAGAAGCCCCCCTCCCCGTCATTCCGGGGCGATGCGACAGCATCGAACCTCAGATGCGCAATTGCGCATCGGGGAATCTCGAGATTCCGGATTCGCTCGCTGACGCGAGCGCTCCGGAATGACGGTAATATCACGCCGCGTCGCGATGCGCGGCGATGATCTGGTCGGCGGCGCGGCCCGTCACCTCGGCCATGCGGTCGAACTGACGGGTGAAGGTGCCGGCGCCTGCGGTCGCCGAGCGCAGCTCGACGATGAGGTCGCCGATCTCGGATTCCGGCATCGTGGCGCGAACGCAGTCCCAGCCGCTCCAGCCCTCGCGGGTATCGAAGCCGAGGATCTGGCCGCGGCGCGCCGACAGGATCGCGTTGATCTTGGCGGTCGCATCGGTCGGACAGACGATCTCGACCATGTGAATCGGTTCCAGCAGCACCGGTTGGCACTGCGGCAGCCCTTCGCTGACGCCGATCCGCGCCGCGGTGCGGAACGCGAGATCGGAGGAGTCGACGCTGTGATAGGAGCCGTCGGTCAGCGTGACGTCGACGTCGATCACCGGGAAGCCGAGCGGTCCCCGCGCCAGCGCGTCAACGACGCCCTCCTCCACCGCACCGATATAATTGCGCGGCACCGCGCCGCCGACCACCTTCTCGTGGAATTCGAAGCCGCTTCCGCGCGGCTTCGGCTTGATGTCGAGCACCACGTCGCCGAACTGACCGTGGCCGCCGGACTGCTTCTTGTGCCGGCCGCGCTGGGTGATGGCTTTGCGGATGGTCTCCTGATAGCCGATCGCCGGCGGATGCGATTTGACGTTGACGCCGTAGCGGTCCTTCAGCCGCTCCTGCGCGACGCGCAGATGCATCTCGCCCTGTCCCCACAGCACGGTGTCGTGGGTGCGCGGGTTCTGGATCATGGTCAGCGAGGGATCCTCCTCATTCAGCCGCAGCAGCGCCTGGCCGAGCTTGACGTCGTCCTTGCGGTCGATCGCGGCGATCGAGATCGACAGCACCGCCGCCGCCGGTTCGACCTTGACCAGCGATGCCGGCGCCGTCTTGCCGCTCGAGACCGTATCGCCGGTCTTGATCGCATCGAGCTTGCCGAGCGCAACCGTGTCGCCGGTCTCGGCCTGCGGCCGCTTGCTGTCATGCGCGCCGGAGACCGCGAGGATGCCGGAGACCCGTCCGCTCTCGCCGGATGAGGATTGCAACGTCGCACCGTCGTCGAGCCGGCCCGCCAGCACGCGCGCCAGCGACAGCTTGCCGCCGTGCTGCAAATGCACGGTCTTGAACACATAGGCCAGCGCGTCCTTCTGATCCTTGACGCCGAGCCGGCTGGCGGTCTCGGCGACGCCGGGCGCTTCGTGACGCAGCGCCTTCATCAAGCGAAGCACGCCGTTCTCGCGGCTCGCGGCACCCAGCAGCACCGGACAGATCAGCCCTTCGCGCAGTTCGCGGGCGAGATCGTCGAACACGGCATCGCGCGGCGGCTGGATATCCTCCAGCAGCTGCTCCATCAGCGCGTCGTCGTGATCGGCGAGCTTCTCCAGCATCGAGAAGCGGGCTTCCTTCTCGCGGTCGAGATTGCCGCCCTCGAGCGCCATCACCTCCGACGGCTTGTGCTCGCGATAGACGAAGGCGCGCTCCAGCGCGAGATCGACAAAGCCCTCGATCAGATCGCCGTTCCAGATCGGGATCTGGCGCAGCACCAGCGGCACGCGCGACGCCGGCTGCAGCGTCGCAAGCGTCTCGCGGACGCGCTTGTTGGCGCGATCGATCTTGTTCAAAAACAGGAAACGGGGAATTGCGAGCTCCTCGAGCTCGCGCAGGATGATCTGCAGCTGCGGCAGCTTCTTCTCGTCAGCCTCGCAGACCACGACTGCGGCATCGACGGCCGGCAACGCGGCACGCATGTCGTGCGCGAATTCGATCGAGCCGGGGCAATCGATAAAGGTGTAAGTGTCCCCCATGAAGCTGGTGGTGGCGGCGGTCAGGCCTACGCCCATCTTGTGTTGGCGCGCCTCGGGGCTGGCATCGCCGACGGAGGTTCCGGCATCGACGCTGCCGCATGACTTGATGGCGCCGGTGCGCGCCAGGATAGCTTCCAGAAGTGTGGTTTTACCGCTTTGGAAAGGGCCCACCAGCGCGATGCACCGTGGACCTCGGGGACTTCTGACGTCTTGTCCCATTGCCGCCTCCTCGTTTTGGAGCTCGGCCCATGATTGGGTCGGCGACCGTTCATGCTCTGCCTGCGTTTGACTTTTGGCAAGCGGGAAAACGTCGCTGCGGTGCGGCGTCGCGCAGGTTTGCGATGGCGGAGCGAAGCGACGAAGCGCCCGGGATCGTTGCCGAAGAAGTCCGAGGCTTCTTCGGCGGATTGCAGAACGGTGTGCGGGATCAGAGCGTGATCCGGAAAAGCGCCAAGCGGTTTTCCCGCGACAAACGCGGAACGCGTCTGTGCGGAGATCATGCTTGGACGGCTTTAGCGGCCCGGACGCAGCTCCAGGCTTTCGAGGCCCGCGGCGACGTTGACGCCGACCTGACCCTGCACGCTGAGCGGCTGCAGGGCGATGGTGTTGTCGGAGCCGCCGACCAGCACGTTGCCGCCGACGCCGACACCGAGCGTCGCGCTGCCCTGTGCGCCGGCGTAATTGCCCGAGAGCGCACCCGGTCCGAGCCGTTCCACCGGTGCGTAGACGCCCCAGGCCAATGCCGACTCCTGCGTGATGCCGAGATCGATGCCGACCTTGTGGATGGTCGCGATGTAGCGATCCTCAGGCATGCCGTTGGCGCGCAGCACGCAGCCGAGGTTGGTCACGGAACCGACGATGAAGCCGATGCTCGCGCCACCGCGGCATTCCAGGACACCGACCTGCACGCGCTGGCTCGGCTGTTGGGCGTTGACGCCAACGATTGCGGTCAGCGTGGCGATGGCGGCACCGGCGAGGAGAGTGAAGCGACGCATGTTGCGGGGTCTCCGGCTGAGAGGCATGACGCGAGCAGAGAACAGAACGGCGCCGTGTCTGCGGCGCCGTTCGCATCCTATGCCATAACATCGAATGGTCAGCCAGAATTTGCGGTGCCCGGCCACCGATTGTTGGGGGATGTTGCGGTGCTGCTATGTTCCACCGGGCCTGCCGCTCTGGCCGGGCAACGGACAGCAAACCACCGACAACAAAAAAGAGGCCCGCTTTGGCGGGCCTCCCTGATCGAACACCGGCCGACTTAGCGGTGGTGATGGTGACGGTGATGGCGATGATGACGGCGCGGACCGTAGGCAACCGGCTCGAGATCGATCCCGGCGATGCCCGCCGCAACGTTGAGGCCGGTCTGGCCCTGCACGCTGATCGGCTGCAGCGCGTAGGCGTTGTTCGGGCCGCCGAACAGGAAGTTACCGCCGGCGCCGAGGCCGACCGAGGCGTTGACGCCGACGCCGCCGTAGCTGCCGGCGAGCGCACCGCGCGGAAGCTGCGTGGTCGGGGCGCTGACGGCCCAGGCGAGCTGGGTGGTCGCGGTGACGCCGAGGTCGACGCCGATGCGCTTCACGGTCGCAACATAGGGCTCGGGGCGGCGGCCGCCGCTCTGGAACACGCACTCGAGGCGGGCAACAGAGCCGACGACGAAGCCGACGTTCTCGCCGCCCTGGCATTGCAGAACCCCGGCCTGAACCTGCTGAGGTGCCGCGTTGGCGGTGGCGAACGGCGCCAGCAACGCAAGCGCTGCAAGGGTGAGAGTCGAAAGTCGCATTATCTGTCTCCGCAAGGTGAACTGAACTGGAATTTGTGCGGCGGACACAATGCAAGGCTCGTGTCCAAAACAAGGCAGTTCGCAAAGCGGCCGTAAAAACTTCCCGCGTGTGGCATCGATGTTCGCACACACGCGCGTGAAGTGAGCAGCTTGTGATTTGACTCTGCGATTTTACCGGCAGGCGATTGAACGCCACAAACAAAAACGCTCCCGCATTCGGTGCGGGAGCGTTTCTTCTATTAACTCAGAAACAATTAACGCAGATTGCCGCAGAAGCGCTGGATGCGCTTGCAGGCATCCTCGAGATCCGAGGTCTTGGTGGCGTAGGAGATACGGAACGCCGGTCCGAGACCGAACGCCGATCCCTGCACCACGGCGACGCCTTCGCTCTCGAGCAGCTCGGTGACGAACGCCTCGTCATTGTCGATCACCTTGCCGGTCGGCGCGGTCTTGCCGATCGTGCCGGCGCAGGACGGATAGACGTAGAACGCGCCTTCCGGCCGCGGGCACTCGATGCCGCTCGCCTGGTTGAGCATCGACACCACGAGGTCGCGGCGCTCCTTGAACACCTTGTTGTTCGCGGCGATGAAGTCCTGCGGACCGTTCAGCGCCTCGACCGATGCCCATTGCGCGATCGACGACGGGTTCGAGGTCGACTGCGACTGGATCGTCGCCATCGCCTTGATCAGCTGCGCCGGGCCGCCGGCATAGCCGATGCGCCAGCCGGTCATGCAGTAGGCCTTCGACACGCCGTTCACGGTCAGCGTGCGGTCGTACAGGCTCGGCTCGACCTGCGCCGCGGTGGTGAAGACGAAGTCGTCATAGACGAGGTGCTCGTACATGTCGTCGGTCATCACCCAGACATGCGGATGCCTGACCAGCACGTCGGTCAGCGCCTTGAGCTCGCTCCTGGTGTAGGCCGAGCCGGTCGGGTTCGACGGCGAGCACAGGATCACCCACTTGGTCTTCGGCGTGATCGCCTTGTCGAGATCTTCCGGACGCAGCTTGAAGCCGGTCGAGGCCGGGCACACCACCGCGACCGGCTCGCCGCCGGCGAGCGCGACCATCTCGGGATAGCTGACCCAGTACGGCGCCGGGATGATCACCTCGTCGCCCGGATTGATGGTCGCCATCAGCGCGTTGTACAGCACCTGCTTGCCGCCGGTGCCGACGATGATCTGGTTCGGCCTGTAGCTCAGGCCGTTCTCGCGCGAGAACTTGTTGATGATGGCTTCCTTGAGCTCCGGAATGCCGCCGACATCGGTGTACTTGGTCTTGCCGGCCTCGATCGCGTGGATCGCAGCCAGCTTGATGTTGGCGGGCGTGTCGAAGTCCGGCTCGCCGGCGCCGAGGCCGATGACGTTGCGGCCCGCGGCTTTCAGCGCGCGTGCCTTGTCCGTGACCGCGATCGTCGCGGACGGCTTCACACGGTCGAGCGCAGCGGACAGGAAGGCCATTATCATCTCCTGGCAAACGTCGTGAGCGGTTGGGCCACGACTTGATTTGAATGGGATCGCGGCACCCTAGGCCGGTCGCCGCTGCACCGCAAGAAGCTTCGCGGTAAAGCACGAAAACTTTCACGCACGGCTCGCGACACGCGCAATATTGCGCAAGTTCCGGAGCCGAATGACTCATATCCGGCAAGCGCGGCCGTGGCCGCTAGCGCCCTGTCGGCAAGCCCTCCGGCGGCATGCACCGATGCGGATTGCTCCGAGGACAATGTGCCGCGCGGCGCTTGCCCGACGGCGGCGACCGGGAGGCCATCAGGCGCAGCGGCCGGGCCGTCTCGCGATCGGAATGGCGCGTTAACGTTGGTGAATTTGCAACGTGCCGGGCCATAGCGTCGATCATGGCAATTGATCAGGCATCGACCGGCACCGTGCACACGTCGCGCAACCGTGATCCCCGGTGTTCGGCCGTGTTGATGGAATCGTTCTGCACGCGTGCAGTGCGGTAGAGGTTTCGACTTTTTCCACTCTCCAGGGCTTGCGACACCCCTCTGTCGGCATCATTGTTTAGCGGCGTTGCGGTGTGACAGGCCGCGCAATCTCGAGCGTACCGTCTCCCTGATCCGAGTGAACACCAACGCAATGTACAAGCTCTATTCGATGCAGCGCTCCGGCAACAGCTACAAGGTCCGGCTGGCGCTTGCCGTGCTGAACACGCCGTACCAGGCAGTCGAGATCGACATCCTGCGCGGCGAGAGCCGCACCCCGGACTTCCTGGCCAAGAATCCGAGCGGCCAGGTGCCGCTGCTCGAGGTCGCCGACGGCCGCTATCTCGCCGAGTCCAACGCCATCCTCTGGTACGTTGCGATCGGCACGCCGCTGGCGCCGGAGTCGCGGATCGAGCGCGCCGAGGCGCTGCAATGGATGTTCTTCGAGCAGCATGCGCTGGAGCCGAATATCGGCGCCGCCTATTTCTGGCTCTCGCTGGTCAAGGGCGGGCGCGACCTGCAAACCCATTCGCTGGAGGACTGGATGGAGCGCGGCTATGCGGCGCTCCAGGTGATGGAGAACCACCTCAAGGGGCACACCTACTTCGCCGCCGAGCAGTTCACCGTCGCCGACATCGCCCTCTACGGCTACACCCATGTCGCCGACCGCTGCGACTTCGACCTGACGACTTTCCCCTCGATCCGCGCCTGGCTGAAACGGGTCGAGCAGACCCCCGGCTTCGTCTCGATGGACTGGCAGCCCGACGCCGCCGAACCGCAGGCCCGCCTTGTGGCAGGCCTCTGAACAATGGGGGTTGGATAGCGGGAAGAACGGGGAAACTGCCTGAACAGCGGGCAAAACCATCCCTTTTGCCGTATTTTGGCCATTTTCGGGGGGCTTCGCCGCCGCAATGTTGCCGGTGACCATCGGCAGATTCGCTCGGATGTCGCGAGTGATTCGCTCGCGGCCTGAGGGATTTAGACCATGACACGGTGGTCCGGCACGGCAGGCTTCCACGGCCGCCCTGCGCCGGTGGCATCGTCCCGGCTGACGAACGCGATCGCCGCGTCGCTCGCGCTTGGCGCGCTGACGCTGTGCCTGGTCGTCGCGGTGACGGTGCTGTCGAGCAACCTGAGCATGGCAATAGCGATCCCGGCGTAATCAGACAATTCCAGTTGGCACCTTGATCCGCGGCAAGGCGCGGGAGGGACAGCGGCGCGACCATGATGAAGACCCCAGTCGGACTTGTGACCGTGACGCTGTCGGCGGCGATCCTGCTGGCCGCGTCGCTCCTGATCGTGACCGGCACCCAGGGCGAAGACCGCGCCCACCCCGCGCCGGTGACGGCCCCCGCCGCCAAGCCGGCTCCGCATCGCTAGCGCAGCGGCACTAGCTCCATTTGTGGAAGATGAAGAACGCGCCGGCGGCGATGAAGGCAAATCCGAGCGCGTGATTCCAGCCCAGCGGCTCCTTCAGGTACAGCACCGAGAAGGCGGCGAACACGACCAGCGTGATCACCTCCTGCATCGTCTTGAGCTGCGCCGCCGAGTAGACCGCGCTGCCCCAGCGATTGGCGGGCACCGCAAGCCAGTATTCGAAGAAGGCGATGCCCCAGCTCACCAGGATGACCAGGGGAAGCGAATGATCCTTGAACTTGAGATGGCCGTACCAGGCGAAGGTCATGAAGACGTTCGAGGCGAACAACATCAGGATCGGCAGCAGCGACGGCGAAATGGCGGGCATCGATGTCCTCTTGAAAGCAAAGCAGGCGGCAACCCGCAGGCCCGGAACCGGGTTCCATGGCGATCTGCATAGCATTTGATTTGAAAGCAGCGAAAGCTGGTTCAGCCCGCGCAAGATGCGCTTAACGGTCGAGACCGAAATGCCGGCGCCGTTGCGGCGCTGTCGTCAAACTAACGCTTTATCGTTTGTTCGACAGATAGCGAGAACGCGCATGCGGTTCGACTGGCGTGCCATTTCAGGTCCGGCCCTGACGGCGATCGCGGCGCTTGCCGCCTTCCTGATCGATCGCCTGATCGTCACCGTCCCCAATCCGGCGCCGCTGTTCGTCTGCATCGTGGCGCTGGCGAGCTCGATCAGCGGCATCACGTCCGGGCTGATTTCCGCTGCGATCGCGGTGGCCGGCTCGGCACTGTTCTTCCTCGATCATCGCGCGCTGCCCGGCTACGACACCGCCGACGTCGCGCGAATGCTGCTGCTGGCGGCGACCGCGGCCGGCACCGCCGTGATCACCGGCATGCTGCGGCAGAAATGGATCGACGCCTTCGCCGCCGACCGGCAGCATCACGCCACCTCGGAGCGGCTCGCCGCCGCGCTCGACCAGGTCGACATCGGCATCGTGCTGCTCGACGCCGACACCCGCGCCGAATTCATCAACCGCGCCTTCCGCGATTACTTCGCGCTATCGGATGCGCAGGCCGAGAGCAAGCCGCCCTTCGTCGCGCTGATGTATCATGGCCGCGACACCGGCGCCTATGAACTGCCGGAAGACGAGCTCAGCGCGTTCATCACCGAGCGCATCGCGATGATGCGTTCAGGCGATTCCACGCCGATCAACCTCAATCTCGCCGACGGCCGGGTGCTGCGCTTCAGCTGCACCGCACTGCCCGACGGCGGCCGCATGCTCAGCTATACCCCGGTGACCGACCTGGTGCGGCACACCGACGATCCGGCAAGGGCCGATGAATATCGGGCACAGCGCGCCGGGCCCGAGCGGCATCCGGCGCGATTGCTGCGCGCCGCGAAGTGAGGCGCGACCTCCACAATTGATCCCGCGGGATAGCGACGGTAGAAGCTTGCGAGCGATGCACACGCATCGTGCAATGCGGGATCATCCACCCCATGTCCGACGACGTCACCATCCGCTTCGTCACATCAGACGATTACGCCCAGTGGCTTCCTTTGTGGGACGGCTACAACGCCTTCTACGAACGGTCCGGACCGACCGCGCTCGCGCCCGAGATCACCGCGATGACGTGGCAGCGCTTCTTCGATGCCTACGAGCCGGTGCATGCGCTGGTCGCCGACGCCGGCGGCACGCTGCTCGGCTTGACGCACTATCTGTTTCATCGCTCGACCACGGCGATCGCGCCGACCTGCTATCTGCAGGATCTCTTCACCAGCGAGGCCGCGCGGGGCAGGGGCGTCGGCCGCGCCTTGATCAACGGCGTCTACGCGCAGGCCAAGCTCGCGGGATCACCGCGCGTCTACTGGCAGACGCATGAGACCAACCACACCGCAATGCAGCTTTATGACAAGGTCGCGGACAGACCCGGCTTCGTGATCTATCGCAAGATTCTCTGAGCGCGCATGCGCGGCCTGTGGATCGAATAAAGATGTCACCGGCACGTTACAAAGCCCGGCTAGGCTTCGCCCTGCGTAAGATCAGGCCCCCCGTCTCAGATCTTCGCCCCGAGCGGTCCCCGTCAGTCGCCGCGTCTGACCGGGACCGCTTTTTACCGCACTGCTTTCGTGACATTCCGTTTGTGACACTGCCCGCGCGGCAGGACGGCACCTTGCTGGCGCTTGTTCTTATGACAGTGCGCAGCATCCTTGCCTGCCCCACATACCTTCGTCATTCGGGGATGCGCCGAAGGCGCAGGCCCGGAATCCATTTCACCGCCTGCGCTGCGGCCCGATGGATTCCGGGCTCGCGACTTCGTCGCGCCCCGGAATGACGGTAGAGCGAGATCTAAACCACCAGCCCCTTCATCGGCTTCACCGGGGCGCTGTCCGGAAACACCGCATCGGCCAGCACGCGCTCGCCGAGGCCGAACTGGTCGTGCAGCAGGCCCTTGATCACGGCGCGGAGGTCGGTGGTCGGGGCGAGATCGCGGGCCTGGTAGAGATTGGCGGGCTTCAGCCCGGGCCAGTCGGTGATCATGCGGCCGCCGTTCACCGCGCCGCCGGCGAGCAGCGCGATGGTGCCGGTGCCGTGGTCGGTACCCTCGGTGCCGTTGATGCGCGCGGTGCGGCCGAACTCGGTGGCGACCACGATCACGGTGTCGCGCCAGCGTGCGCCGAGGCCGCTCTGGAATTCCGCCAGCGCACCGTCGAGGCCGCCGAGCAATTGCGCGAGCCGGCCGACCGGCCCGCCCTCATTGGCATGGGTATCCCAGCCGTCGAAGGCGAGCGCACCGATCCGCGGGCCGTCATCGGCTGACATCAGTTTCGCGGCGCCGCGCGCGACCAGCCGCATCGCCGCTGCACCGCCGCCACCGGGCTTCGGCTTCATCTCGTCGCCCTGCGCCTGTTTCTCGAGCTGCAAGCCCTGCGTCAAAGCACTCGCGAGCATCGGATCGCGGTGCTGATAGAGATCGAGCAGCCGCATCGCGGTATCGTCGGCGGCCTGCGGCAGCGCGGTCGGCGCCCAGCCGACGGTCGGCGCCGCGCCGCGCAGCACCAAAGGCGTGGTCGGGCCGACCGCGAGTGCGCTGGTCACCCGCTCGCCCTTCGGAAGCGCCTCCAGCGCGCGGTTGAGCCAGCCGGACTGCACCCGGCCGGGACCGGGGAAGCCGCTCTCCAGCACATCCTGACCGTCGAAATGCGAGCGGTCGCGATACGAGGTCGCCACCGCATGCACCACCGCGGCCTGCTTGGCGCGATACATCCTTGCAAACTCCGGCATCGCCGGATGCAGGCCGAAGAACGGATCGAGCATCACCGCCGCGTTCGGCCCATCGGCGCGCAACGCGATCGCGCCATGCAGGCCGGCATAATCGGGATCGCCGACCGGCGCCACGGTGGCAAGGCCATCGAGTGCGCCGCGCAGGATGATGGTGACGAAACGCGGATCGCGGCCATCGGCGGCGCGGGCGAATTTCGGCAAATAGGCCCAGGCGGCAAACGAGGCGCCGCCGAGCAGCAGCGCGCGGCGCGACGTCGCCTGCATCATCAGGCTCTCGGAGCAATCCATCGTCATCTCCTCTGGAATTCCGGCGACATCAGCAGCAACGCCAGCGCCTGTTGCCGCGATTCCGCGCGCTCGATGGTGCGTCGCGTCTCCGCCGACGCGGCGTCGGCAGCCACGAGTTCAAGCAGGTCGCGCGGATCGAACTTGTCGGCGAGCT
The DNA here is from genome assembly GCF_054055655.1 of Bradyrhizobium sp. USDA 4461. NCBI lineage: Bacteria > Pseudomonadati > Pseudomonadota > Alphaproteobacteria > Hyphomicrobiales > Nitrobacteraceae > Bradyrhizobium > Bradyrhizobium sp. USDA 4461. The sequence continues at coordinate 3,662,376 of NZ_JBSRXM010000001.1, read as the reverse complement.
GGGACGCCACCTGCGCCGAGATGTCGAGCCTGAGCTTGAGGCCTTCAGGCGCCGCCCAGGCCGCGCTGGTATCGGGAAAGCCGTTCGGTCCGGCCGGCGACCACAGCGGCTGGCCGAGCACGTTAAGGCCATTGAGGTAGCGCCCCGGATCCTCCGGATTGCGTGCCAGCAGGCGGCCGGAGGCAACCAGGAATTCGTAAGGCGAGCGCATCTTGGTCGGCGGCGCCTGCCAGGCCTCGTTGGACTGGACCAGCGTCGTGGCCAGCGCCCTGAGATCGCCGTCGGTTTTGGTGAAGCTGTCCTGCAGCTTCGCCACCAGCGCCGGCGGCGGATCGTCGGCGACGAAATGACGGGCGAATTTGGTCGCGATGAATTTCGCGGTGGAGGGATGCCGCGCGATGTCGGACAGCACCGCCTCGCCCTGCGCGACACCGACCTGCGCGTAGGTCTTGCCCAGCACCTGCTGCGGGCCGGGCTGGTGCGCATTGGCGTTGAACACGAAACTACCGGGCGTGCCGAGCTGGCCCTGGCGGCCGGCAAAGGTCCAGCCGGTGATGACGCGCGCCAGCGCCGTCACGTCGTCCTGGGTGTAGCCGCCGCCGACGCCGAGCGTATGCAGCTCCATGATCTCGCGCGCGAGGTTCTCGTTCAGGCCGCGGTGGCGGTTGATGCCGGCGCGCGACTCCGGCCCGAGCGATTGCTGGTTGTCGAGGAAGAACAGCATCGCCGGATGCTGCTCGACGCTCTTCAGCATGTCCGCGAAACGACCGAGCACATGAGGGCGGATCGCCTCGCGCTCGAACGAGCCGGCCCACATCCGCGCCAGCGCGCCCTTGTTGGCGGAGATGCAGAAATGGTTGGACCAGAACACCACCAGCCGCTCGACGAAGCCGCAGTCGGCGACCACGCCGCGCTGCAGCCGCGCCAGCGCCTCGGCGCGGAACGTCTTCTGGATGATGTTGGGCGGCTCCGCCGGCGGCTTGGGCGGATTGGCCACCGTCTGCATCGTCGAAGGCTGCATCGCGGCGGACGGCATCATCGCCGCATTGGCATTGTCGACCGCCTGTGGATCCTTGCCGGCGATCTCCTTGGCGGCCGTCGAGAGCGACAGATTGCGCCGCTGCGGCGGCGTTGCATCGGACCCTTGCGACGGTGTCTCGCTCGCGCCCTGCTGCGCGACTTTCGCGGCGTTGCGTGCCTGCTGGATCTCGAACTGATAGTCGAACACCTGCCGGCCGAGCTCTGGCGTCGAGAGCAGGCCCGGCACTTCGAGCAGCGCGCCATTCGGGCGCGCCAGTTCCGCCAGCACGAAACCGCGCGGATCGGAGGCTGCGTTGATGAAGTCGCCGGCCGCCCCGCCGCGGGCACCAAATCCAAACCGATTGAGCGCAGTCAGCGCGGCTTGCGAATCACGGGCCATCAGATTTCCTTTGGCGGCCTATTCCGGCTATACCTGTTGCAGAGCATGATAGCGCGGATCAGGATGAACCCGAGATTAATTCGCGCATTAAATCGCGGTTAGAATGGACCTCTCTTCACGTGATCGTTCCGAACAAGCATCACCGCGCCGGCTGGCCTGCACGGCGTGCGGCAGCGAATTTTCCTGCTCGCCGACAGGACCGTGCTGGTGTTCCGACGAGAGCTTCCGGCTGCCGATGCCGACCGACGGCAGCGACTGCCTGTGCCCGTCATGCCTGCGCAAGCTCGCGGACCAGCAAGCTGACGTGAGCGGCACGTGAACGCACCCTGGACCGTCGACGCCATCCTGCTCGACATGGACGGCACGCTGCTCGACACCGAGAAGGTTTACTTCGACAGCCTGGTCGCGGCGCTGAACGCGTGCGGCTACACCGATGATGTCGTCGCGCTGTGCCGTTCGATGGTCGGCCTTCCCGGCCCGGTCTGCGAGGCGATGCTGCTTGACCGCTATGGCGCGGCGTTTCCGCTCACCGAGGTCAACCGCACCTTTGTTGTCACCCGCGATCGCATGTTCGACGCCGGCCTGCCGCTCAAGCCCGGCACGATCGAACTGCTCGACGGCCTCGCCGCCGCCGGCTGCCGGACCGCGATCGTGACCTCGTCATCGCGCCGCACGGCCGAACGCCATCTCACGCTCGCCGGAATCCGCGACCGCTTCGAGACGCTGCTGACGCTCGACGACGTGACCCACGGCAAGCCGGACCCCGAGCTCTATCTGAAGGCTGCCGCGCGGCTCGACGTGACGCCGACGGCCTGCATTGCGGTGGAGGATTCCAATCACGGCGTCACCGCGGCGCACGCCGCCGGCGCGATCACGCTGATGGTGCCGGACATGGCACCACCGACGGAAGAGACCCGCGCGAAATGCGCCGCCGTGCTGCCCGACCTGAATGCCGTGCTGGCGCTGCTGCAAGAGCGCGGCGCGCTTTAGCGTCATTGGGAGCGGCAGCGAAGCAATTCATGTCCGTGCGGGGAGTCGATGTCGTGATCGCGCTTCTTCAAGGCAAATCGAGCCGGTCTTCGCCGCGCTGCTTCCTCTTTTGATGGCCAGGAACGCAGGCACCCCTGCGGCAGCAGTGCCCGCGAAGAACACGGTCAAAGCGAATACCACGGCCGCAAGTTCGTTCTGCGTGGTCATTGGAACAGCTCCGCAGATCGCTACTCTGCCAAGCTAGCCATGGGTACACCGGCTTGCAGCTCACAACTTTGAAACCGTTTGAGAGTCATGGTTTATGGTCACCGTCTGCGTTTGGACCCATCGCCGTCATCCGCTGTATAGTATCGTCTCAACAGGCGAGCCACCGGGTTGACGAAATGCGGGCGGAAGGATCAGAGAATGACGAGTTCAGCCTTGATTTGCTCCTTCTGCGGCAAGGAGCCGGAAGAAGTTGTTTCCATGATCAACGCGTCATCCGTGAACGCCAAAGGTCAGCAAACCGCCGGCGCGATCTGCAACGAATGCGTCGAACTCTGCGTGCAGGTCATCGGTTTGCAAAAGCCGGAGTGGCTTGAGCGACATCGCCAGTTTGTCGCCGCGTTAGGAAAGTAAGGCCGCAGTGCTACCCAACGCCGTGGTGGCTTTGCTGCAGCAGCGCGGCGCGCTTTAGCCGAGCGCTTCGGGTACCACGCTGTCGGGCTACGCCGAAGCCGCCATCGGACCGCGACTTTTGCGTAGACCGGTGGGCTAATCTTACTGCGTCATAAATCCTGCCTCCTCCGTCATTGCGAGGAGCGATAGCGACGAAGCAATCCATCCAACCGCGTTTGCGGGCCGATGGATTGCTTCGCGGAGCCTGTCATCCGGCGGCGCTTCGCGCCGAGCGGTGGCTCGCAATGACGGATGAATTCGTTTACGGCCTCTCAGGATTGGCTATAAGAGTGCTTGTGACGCAGTAGTACGAACCCAGCATACGAAGCATCGCGAACCCGCTCAGGTCGTTCGCACCTTCGATGACTTCGCGGTCTTTGCGCGTTTCGCCGCGGCGCGATTGTCGTGCGCTGCGTGGCGGCTGCGCGGCTTCGCGTCCCGCGCCGCCTGCCGCGTTTTGTCGCCACCGCGGTGAGCGGCATATTCCTTGCCGTCGATCGGCGCCAGATGAGGCGGGTCGAAATCGAGATAGGGGCGCGCGACGCCAAACTCCTTGCCGTGCGCGTCGACCCATTTCCAGAGCCTTTCCGACGATTTCCAGCGGTCGTCGCGAGTCGCGCCGTCGATGCTGACGATGTCGGCCGCGAGCCCATGGCCGTAGCCGCCACGGAAGCTGCCGCCGTGATACGACTTTGTGCTGGCCGCCTTCAGCCCGCTCGCAATCGACTGGCGGTAGTCGTCGCGGAAGGCGCTGGTGATGCCGGGCGACAGTCCGGCCTGTTCCGCCGCCAGCAGCGCACGAAAGAGCTTCAGCTTGAAGCTGCGATCGACGCCTCCCACGACGTAGTCCATCATCGGCATGCCGGCTCTTTCGGCCGCCTTGGCGTCCTTCCAGGCGAAATCCTCATCGACGAGCTTGGTGAAGGTCCTGGTGACCGTCACCATTTTCTTCTTTCTCTTGACCGTCACCTGCCTCTGCTCAGGCACCTTGATGGTGTCTTCCTTGGGCGTCCTTTGATAGAGCGCCCACAGATAGCGATCGACGCAGGCATTGACGTCCCAGCACTCGTCGAGGATTTCGACGGAGTCCACCGCGGGCTTGACCACGCGCGGCTTCGGATCCGGCGCGTTCGCTGCCGGCGCTTGCAGCGGTTGAATGTCCGGCGGCAGCGCCGGATCGGTCAATGCGGCCTCGACGACAGGCTCCGTCTCGCGCGCGGTCGGCGCGGCATGGGCAGTCGCCACCGCTTCCTGTTCATTCATGGTCGGTGCACGAGGGCCGTCGACAGCTGCGTTCGACGTGGCCAGTCGCCGGCGATGTCGCCGATACGGCATCGGCGATAACAGTGGGTGCGCGGGACCCATCAATCGATGCACCGGCAACTGACGCATCGGCGACTGGCGCATCGGCGACCGATGCACCGATTTTCTCGATACCAGCCGAACCGAACGCCGCAAACCACGAGACAATGCAGCCCGACAGAACGACCGTGCCGCCCAATGTCGCCGCCCGCACCCGCCGCGAGTTCATCATCCCAGCCTCCACGGCTCCTCGGGAGCCAGATTGCAAGCATGTGACGATGCGATCATCGGCTACGGGAGTGGTCGCGCAATGGCGAAAGAAGGTTAACGACCCATCTTTCCGAACGATGTTGCCCGAATGCAACTCGCGCCCTAGCCCCGTTTTTGTCCCTTCTTCTTGAGCGCTATCTCGATCAGCGTCCGCGCGGCTTCGCCCGCGGTCTCCATGTAGCTGGCGTCGCGATGCAGCAGCACCACGGCGAATGATCCGTCCAGCAGCAGCAGGATCTGCCGCGCCAGCTTAAGCGGATCGGCGATCCCTTCGACGGCGAAGGTCGCACGCAGCCAGTCCTCGAACTTCTTCTTGTGCGCAGCGCCGATTTTGATCGCGGGATGGCCGGGCATGTTGGCGAGCTCGGCCGAGGTGCGCAGGAAGCCGCAGCCCTTCCACTTCGGGTGCCGCGCCGAGCGCGCGAGGTTCTTGAAGATGACCTCGACTTTCGCCGGCAGGCCGCCCCCGGCCTCCGCGAACCATTTTCGGAACAGCGCCAGGTTCGGCTGATCGCGCGCGGCGAGATAGGCGGCGACCAGATCGTCCTTGCTCTTGAAGTGATAATACAGCGTGCGCTTGGTGAGGCCGGCCTTGGCGGCGACCTCGTCGACGCTGACGCGGCGGATGCCTTCGCTGTAGAACAGCGAATTCGCCGCCTGGACAATGCGCTCGCGGGTCGGTTCGGAGGCTCTGGGCATGCAGTCGTATGTATACTAACCAGTGAATATACTCAAATTGCGGAAGCCTCTAGGTTCGGCTGCGCGAAACGCCCATGCCGGAGACTGCACCATGTCCGAACCCATCCTGCTCGAGATCACCGACGGGATCGCCCTGATCACGTTGAATCGTCCCGAACAGCTCAACGCGCTGAACTACGCGCTGATCGACCAGCTGATGGCGGCGCTCGGCCGCATCGAGGGCGATGCGAGCGTGCGCGCCGTGATTCTGACCGGCGCCGGCGAGCGCGCCTTCTCGGCGGGCGCCGACATCAAGGAATTCTCGGACAGCGTCAAGCAGGGCGCCGCCGTCGCGGTGCGCGACTTCGTTCGCCGCGGACAAGCCATGACCGCGCGGCTCGAGGCGTTCAAGAAGCCCGTGATCGCCGCGGTCAACGGGATCGCCTTCGGCGGCGGTTGCGAGATCACCGAAGCCGTGCATCTCGCCGTCGCCAGCGACCGCGCGCTGTTTGCAAAGCCCGAGATCAAGCTCGGCATGCCGCCGACCTTCGGCGGCACGCAGCGGCTGCCGCGGCTGGCCGGACGCAAGCGAGCCCTTGAGTTGCTGCTGGCGGGCGATCCGTTCCCGCCCGAGCACGCGCGCGAGATCGGGCTGGTCAACCGGATCGTGCCGCACGATCAATTGCTGACCGCCGCGCGCGAGCTCGCCGGCCGCATCACCAGGCATTCGCCCGGCTCGGTCGCCGGCACCATCACCGCGGTGACGCGCGGGCTCAACATGCCGATCGCCGAAGGCCTGCTGGTCGAAAGCGAACAGTTCGCCGCACTGGTGCCGAGCCGCGATCTCGCCGAAGGGCTCACGGCGTGGAAGGAGCGGCGCCCGGCGAAGTATGCCGAGGCATAGAGCACCAACGCTACCACGTCATTGCGAGGAGCGAAGCGACGAAGCAATCCATTGCTCAGCACGCGCGGACAGATGGATTGCTTCGCTTCGCTCGCAATGACGGCGACGAGCCCTACCGCACCACGGCCGCGGTCTGCCCGAACAGCAGCTTGCGCTCTTCCTCGGTGCGGATCGCGGGCTGGCCGAAATTCGGGTTGACCTCCTTGGCCTTCGCATAGGCACGCTCGGTCGCGGGACGCTTGCCGATCGTCTCCAGCCAGCGCTTCAGATGCGGGAAGTCGTCGATCTCCTGGCCCTGGTTCTTGTAGGGCACGACCCAGGGATAGCTCGCCATGTCGGCGATCGAATAATCGCCGGCGATGAATTCGCGGTCGGCCAGCCGCTTGTTGAGCACGCCGTAGAGCCGGTTGGTCTCGTTGACATAGCGATCGATCGCGTAAGGCAGCTTCTCGACCGCGTAATTGCGGAAGTGATGGTTCTGCCCGGCCATCGGCCCGAGCCCGCCCATCTGCCAGAACGTCCACTGGATCGCGTCGTAGCGGCCGTAAATATCCTGGGGCAGAAATTGTCCGGTCTTCTCGGCGAGATAGAGCAGGATCGCGCCGGACTCGAACAGCGAGAGCGGCTTGCCGCCGCCCTTCGGCGCATGATCGACGATCGCCGGAATGCGGTTGTTCGGCGCGACCTGCAAAAAGTCCGGCTTGAACTGATCGCCCTTGCCGATGTTCACCGGGAAGATCTTGTAGGCGAGGCCGGTCTCCTCGAGGAAGATCGTGATCTTGTGACCGTTCGGCGTGGACCAGTAATGGAGATCAATCATGGGCGTGATCCTGGATGTCAAGGGATTGCCGGCGCATCGGCGAGAACGATGCGCGAGAAAGATGCGATTGCATTGACTTGGGCGCATAACCGCACCCAAGTCAATGGCGCCCGCATTGCACCGCGCGCGAATGTGATCTGCAAACAACGCAAGCGCCCGATTGAGCCGCGCCCCGATTGCACCTAGGCTCCGCATGCTTCGTATTCAAGAATTTTCAGAACATGGGGGATTGCGATGACACGGGATTTGGCACGACGTGAATTCCTGAAGGGCTCGGCGGCGATCGCCGGCGCTGCGGCGGTGGGCGCATTCTCCTGCGTCGAGATCGCGAGCGCGGCACCGATCCAGGTGCCGAGCGTCGACAAGCTCTCGATCCGCGTGCTGGTCGATTCCAGCTTCGACCTGTTCCTGCGGCCAAAGCAGGCGCACGGCGTCTCGATCGCGCCGGCGGCGCGCGGCGCCGACTTCCGCAAATCGCTGCACAATGAATGGGGCCTGTCGCTGTGGCTGGAATCCGAAGCCGCGGGCAGCCAGCGCAGCCTGATGCTGGACTATGGCTATACGCCCGAAGTGCTGCTCAACAACATGGAGCTGGTCGGCGTCGATCCGGCCAAGCTCGACGCGCTGATCGTCAGCCACGGACACTACGATCATTTCGGCGGCCTGAACGGCTTCCTCGACAAATTCCGCGACAAACTGCCGGCCGACGTCAAGCTCTATGCCGGCGGCGAGGACAATTTCTGCCACCGCGTCAACGCGACGGCGACCAAGGGCCAGTTCACCGACTTCGGCACGCTGGACCGCCGCCAGCTCGCCGCGCAGCGCGTCACCACCGTGCTGTGCGAGACGCCGACCGTGATCGCCGGCCACGCCTTCACCACCGGCAAGATCACCCGCCGCAGCATCGAGCGCGTGCTGCCGCAGACCTGGGTCGAGTTCGGCATCAAGGACGGGCTCGGCTGCAACGCCAGCCACTATCTGCCGGCCGAGATGGACGGCAAGATCGTGCCCGACGAGCACATCCACGAGCATGCGACCTGCTTCAACCTGAAGGATTTCGGCCTGGTCGTGATCTCGTCCTGCGGCCATGTCGGCATCGTCAATTCGGTGAAGCAGGCGCAGGAGGTCTCGGGCATCCAGAAGGTGCACGCGATCGTCGGCGGCTTCCATCTCGGCCCGGCGCCGAAGGACTACCTCGCCGAGGTGGTGGCCGAGATCAAGAAGCTCGATCCCGACGTGCTGATCCCGATGCATTGCTCCGGGCTCAACTTCGTGCAGGAGGCGACCGCGCAGATGGGCGACAAGGTGCTGGTCACCACCACCGGCAGCCGCCTTTCCTTCGGCATATGATCGCGCCGATGCTGCGCGCTATCGCATGCGCCGGCGCCGGCCTGTGGCTGACGCTGGCGGCGGCGCTGGCCGGCGATCCGCCACAACAGCAACGATCGGCGCGATCGGCCGCCGAGATCATGGACATCCTGATGTGGAACAGGGAGCCGGTCGGCGGACCGTTCGCGCTGACCGATCAGGCCGGCCATGAACGCACCGACCGCGATTTCCGCGGCAAGCTCATGCTGATCTATTTCGGCTTCACTTACTGCCCCGACGTCTGCCCGACCGATCTGCAGGCGATCGGGCTCGCGCTCGACAGACTCGGCCATGACGGCGATCAGGTGCAGCCGATCTTCATCACCGTCGATCCCGAGCGCGACACCCCTGCGCATCTCGCCGACTACGTACCGATGTTTCATCCGCGATTGATCGGACTGACCGGCAGCGCCGATGCGATCCGCGAACTCGCCGATGCCTACAAGGTCTATTACGCCCGGGTGCCGCTCGAGGGTGCCGGCGACTACACCGTCGATCACACCGCCTACATCTACCTGATGGACCGCGACGGCCATTATCTCGGCTTCTTCCCGCCGGGCACCTCGGCCGACCGCATGGTCGAGATCATCCGGCCCAGGCTCGCGGAGCCGGGACGCTGACTTCCCGCTGCGTCAATGCATCCGCCCGTGCACGCGCAAAAACGTCTCGCCGCTTTCCGTCACCATCACCCGCATGCCCTCGACCGAGGGACGACGCGCGACGTAGCCGCGGTCGACGGCGTCTTCCCAGATCGTCAGCCGCGGGCACGAGGTGCGCCAGACCTCGAGCACCTCGGCATAGCGCCGCGGCTCGCGCGCGACCCATTCCACGAGATCGAGCACCAGGGCGTCCGTGGTTTCGGTCATCGCATGTCTCCTTCAACGACCCGAGCGCGATCGCGACTTCCCCTTCTCCCCGCTTGCGGGGAGAAGGTCAGGATGAGGGGGAGTCTCCGCAAGGGAAGTTGCAGTGGGACTCGCGGAGGCTCCCCCTCACCCGGCGCTTCGCGCCGACCTCTCCCCGCAAGCGGGGCGAGGCGTCACAAACGATCGCTGCATATTACTGCGCCGCTTGGCCTCTGCCCGCAAACCGAGTTATCTTGCCCTTGCATCAGTTTTCCTGAGGGTTCATGCGGCGGCTGCTCTTTCTCAACGGCATCAAGGCGTTCGAGGCCGCGGCGCGGACCGGCAGCTTCGCGGCCGCAGGCAGCGAGCTCAACGTCTCGGCCGCCGCGATCAGCCGGATGGTGCATCTCTTGGAAGAACGGCTCGGCGTCGCGCTGTTCGAGCGCAAGGCCAACCGCCTCGTCACCACACAGGCCGGCCGCGCCTATCAGAGCGGGCTGACGCCGATCTTCGATGCGCTGGCGAGCCTCACCGCGCAGGTCACGGCGTCGGCAAGCGCGCGGGTGCTGACCGTCGGCGTCGGGCCGACATTCGCGATGAAGTGGATGATCCCGCACCTCGCCGAGTTCCGCAAAGCCGAGCCCGACATCGAGGTGCGGATCACGACCGGCGGCATGGCGGTGCCGTTCGCCGACGACTGGAGCTGCGGCATCCAGCTCGGCGACGGCCAGTGGCCGGGCCTGGTCGCCGAGCCGCTGTTCGCCGCCGACCTGATGCCGGTCTGCACCGCGCGGCTCGCCGGCACCTTGAAGCGCCCCGCCGATCTCAAGGGGCCGAGCCTGATCCGCGTCGCGCATTCGCCCGACGACTGGCCATCCTGGCTGAAGGCCGCCGGCGTGCCGCGCCTGACCGCGCGCGGGCCGGAATTCCAGTTCTACGGCCAGGCGCTGCAGGCAGCCAGCGACGGGCTCGGCATCGCGATGGGCATCCGGCCCTATATCGATGACGATCTCGCCGCCGGCCGGCTGGTGGCGCCGTTTGCGCTCAGCGTGCCGAAGGGCATGCGCTGGTATCTGGTCTATCGCGGCTTCCACGCCGAGCAGCGCGACTTCGCCGCGTTCCGGCGCTGGATCATCCGCGCCGCCGCCGAACCCGCCGCCCGCCGCAAGGGAGCGCGCAGTGCCTGAGGAGACCATCGACACGCTGGTGATCGGCGGCGGCCAGGCCGGACTCACCATGAGCCATCGGCTGAAGCAGCGCGGCATCGCACATCTGGTGCTGGAGCGGCGGCGCATCGCCGAGCGCTGGCGCAGCGAGCGCTGGGACGGATTGATGTTCCAGTTTCCGAACTGGTCGGTGCGGCTGCCGGAGTTTGCCTTTCCGCACGGCGATCCCGACGGCTTCTCGGACACCGCGGCGATCATAGCCTTCATCGAGGCCTATGCCGCCTTCGTCGCGCCGCCGCTCCGCTGCGGTGCCGAGGTGTCGAGGCTGCGCCGCGACGCCGCCGGCTTCGTTGCCGAGATCGCCGGCGGCAGCATCCGTGCCCGCAATGTCGTGGTCGCCACCGGCCCCTATCAGCGGCCGCTGCGGCCGGCGCTGCTGCGCGATCACCCCGGCCTGTTTCAGGTCCATGCCAGCGCGTACAAAAATCCTGCGCAATTGCCCGATGGCGCGGTGCTGGTGGTCGGCGCCGGCGCCTCGGGCGCGCAGATCACCGACGAGCTGATGCGCGCCGGCCGCCGGGTCTTCCTCTCGGTCGGCCGTCACAACCGGCTGCCGCGCCGCTATCGCGGGCGTGACCTGTTCTGGTGGCTGGCCGAGATGGGCATCGACCAGACGCCGGTCGAGCAGCGCGGCCCGTCCCGCCTGCTGCCGGTGATCTCGGGCGCGCATGGCGGCCACACCATCGATTTCCGCCGCTTCGCCGCCGACGGCGTGATGCTGCTCGGCCGCATCATTGCGGCACGCGACGGCGTGCTCGAGATCGCGCCCGATCTCGCCGTCAACATCGCCAATGGCGACGCCTACTGCGCGACATTCCTCGGCATCGTCGACGACTTCGTCGCGGCCCGCGGCCTCGATCATCCCGGCGATCCCCTGGCGCGCATGCGCTTGCCCGACCCATCGTGCCTGTCTGCGCCGCTTGCGACACTCGACCTCAGCGCCGAGCGGATCACCTCGGTGATCTGGGCCACCGGCTATGGCCTCGACCTCGGCTGGATCGACATACCGGTGCTGGATGCCGATGGAGCACCACGACACCGCCGCGGCGTCTCGGACGTGCCGGGCCTTTATTTCCTCGGCCTGCAATGGCTGTCGAAGATGAAATCCTCGTTCCTGTCGGGCGTCGGTGACGACGCCGCCGATCTCGCCGACCACATCGCGGCCCGCCGATAGGGACGAGCAAACTTACCTCAAATCAAACGGCAGCCTCTGCTTCACCTCGCCCCGCGTGCGGGGAGAGGCATAAGCCGCCTTCGGCGGCCGTTCTCGATAACGCCGAAGCAGAGCTTCGGCTATGAGGCATCGTCAGATGCGTTCCGGGTGAGGGGAGTCTCCGCAAACACAGCTCTGACCGTAGCGCGGAGACGGCCCCTCACCCCAACCCTCTCCCCGTAAGAACGTAAGAACGGGGAGAGGGAGCCCAGCGCCAAGTTCCGCCACTCTGCGGAAATAAACCGCGCGATTTGTGATCTGGTTCACATAGGGCACCGTGCGCCCGTGCTTCCTATGAGAAGGGCATCCCGAGGTCGCCATGATTTACAGCGGTTTTGAGATCACGTCGTTCGAAGTGGGGAAGGGGCAATGGCACGCCAGGATTCAACGGGTCGATCAAAGGCCGGTCGTCATCGATGGCATGCCGTTTCCGACGCTCGACATCGGCTTTGCGTGGTCCGATCCGGATGCGGCGATCGACGACGCGAAGAGAGCTATCGACCGATTCCCACAACGGTCTGGCATGATGCTGCCGGTGGCCAAAGTGTCGGCGTGACCGGCAACGTCATGATTGCCGCCATTCCGCAATGCGAGCCGGATCCGGTCTGGCCGGCTCAGGTCCGCACCGATTGCCCGGAATGCGCCGCCCGGCTCTCGCTGCTGCGCGTCATCCCGGGCCGCGCCGCCGAATACTGGACCATGCGCTGCGACGGCTGCGGCGGCATCCATCTCGACATCGTGGACAAGCCGCGCGCCTGAGAGGGTGTGAAGCTTTGTCCTCATCCACCGTTGTCGTCGCCCGGCTTGGCCGGGCGACCCAGTACGCCGCGGCTTATCGGCTCAAGCCACGACCGTCTCTGGAATACTGCATCACCCGCAAATGCGCGGGTGATGACACTGAGCAAGCTGCGTAAACCGATCCGGTCATCCTGACGCGCTGCACCGGCCTTTGCCCTGCTGCCACCCTGCTGTCAGCAGCCTCGGCTGCGCGCCAATCCAGCCGTCGTTTGCCCTTTTCTCGCTGCCGGACTCGTCCCATATTCCCGGCATGGCGAAGACACCGAACACCCCGAAAAAGCCCGGCAAATCCCCCAAATCCAAAGCTCATCGACCAGACGTGCTCCCGATCGGACCGGCGCTGGCCGAACTGCTCAATCCCGCGATCAACCGCGGCGACGCCGGCATGGGTTCAGGCACCGGCCTGCAGCCGCCGCCGGACAATTCCTGGGACCGCCGCGCCGGCGGCGAGGCTGCCGCGCATCGCGCGCGGGCGTCGACGCGCGAGACCAGCGAAGGCGTCGCCAAGCGCGATGCCTCCGGGCTCGAGGAGGCCCCGCAGGCCAATTACGGCACCTCGGCCACGATCCCGACGCTGGATCCGGAACTGGCGCGGCAGCTTGGGCTGCCGACCGCCGAGGACGATGACGAGGCGCTGGCCCGTCCGCCGCGCAGCAAGATGGAGGCGCTCGGCGTCAAGGCCACCGCCGACGCGCTGGAGAATCTGATCCGCGACGGCCGCCCCGAGTTCCGCAAGGATGACGGCTCGATGCGGGTGTGGACCCCGCACCGCCCGCCGCGCCCGGAGAAATCCGAAGGCGGCGTGCGCTTCGAGATCAAGTCGCCCTACGAGCCGAAGGGCGACCAGCCGACCGCGATCGCGGAACTGGTCGAGGGCATCCAGCGCAACGACCGCACCCAGGTGCTGCTCGGCGTCACCGGCTCGGGCAAGACCTACACCATGGCCAAGGTGATCGAGGCGACGCAGCGCCCGGCGCTGATCCTGGCGCCGAACAAGACGCTGGCCGCGCAGCTCTATGGCGAGTTCAAGAGCTTCTTCCCCGACAACGCCGTCGAGTACTTCGTCAGCTATTACGACTACTATCAGCCCGAGGCCTACGTCCCGCGGACCGACACCTATATCGAGAAGGATTCCTCGATCAACGAGCAGATCGACCGCATGCGCCACTCGGCGACGCGCGCGCTGCTCGAGCGCGACGACGTCATCATCGTCGCCTCGGTGTCCTGCATCTACGGTATCGGCTCGGTCGAGACCTACACCGCGATGACCTTCGCGTTGAAGAAGGGCGAGCGCATCGACCAGCGGCAATTGATCGCCGACCTGGTCGCGCTGCAATACAAGCGCACCCAGGCCGAGTTCACCCGCGGCACCTTCCGCGTCCGCGGCGACGTCATCGACATCTTCCCGGCGCACTATGAAGACCGCGCCTGGCGCGTGAACCTGTTCGGCGACACTATCGAGACCATCGAGGAGTTCGATCCGCTCACCGGCCACAAGCAGGACGAGCTCGAATTCATCAAGATGTACGCCAATTCGCACTATGTGACGCCGCGCCCGACGTTGGTGCAGGCGATCAAGTCGATCAAATCGGAACTGAAGCAGCGGCTCGACCAGCTCAACGACCAGGGCCGCCTGCTGGAAGCGCAGCGGCTGGAGCAGCGCACCACCTTCGATCTCGAGATGATGGAAGCGACCGGGAGCTGCGCCGGCATCGAGAACTATTCGCGCTACCTCACCGGCCGCCGCCCCGGCGAGCCGCCGCCGACGCTGTTCGAATACGTCCCCGACAACGCGCTGATCTTCGCCGACGAAAGCCATGTCACCGTGCCGCAGATCGGCGGCATGTTCCGCGGCGACTTCCGCCGCAAGGCGACCTTGGCCGAATACGGCTTCCGCCTGCCCTCCTGCATGGACAACCGCCCGCTCCGCTTCGAGGAATGGGACATGATGCGGCCGCAGACGATCGCGGTGTCGGCGACGCCGAGCGGCTGGGAGCTGAACGAAAGCGGCGGCGTGTTCGTCGAGCAGGTGATCCGCCCGACCGGGCTGATCGATCCGCCGGTGGATATCCGCCCGGCCCGCACCCAGGTGGACGACCTCGTCGGCGAGGTCCGCGCCACCGCCGCCGCCGGCTATCGCTCGCTGATCACCGTGCTGACCAAGCGCATGGCCGAGGATCTGACCGAATATCTGCACGAGCAGGGTATCCGCGTCCGCTACATGCACAGCGATATCGACACGATCGAGCGCATCGAGATCATCCGCGACCTGCGCCTCGGCGCGTTCGACGCGCTGGTCGGCATCAACCTGTTGCGTGAAGGTCTCGACATTCCCGAATGCGCGCTGGTCGCGATTTTGGACTCCGACAAGGAAGGTTTCCTGCGCAGCGAGACCTCGCTGATCCAGACCATCGGCCGCGCCGCGCGCAATGTCGACGGTAAGGTGATCCTCTATGCCGACGGGATGACCGGCTCGATGGAGCGCGCGATCGCCGAGACCAATCGGCGGCGCGAGAAGCAGGTCGAGTACAACGAGGCCAACGGCATTACGCCGGAGAGCGTCAAGAAGTCGATCGGCGACATCCTCAACTCGGTCTACGAGCGCGACCACGTGCTGGTCGAGATCGGCGACGGCGGCATGGCGGACGACGTCATCAGCATCGGGCACAATTTCGAGGCCGTGCTCAGCGATCTCGAAACCAGGATGCGCGAGGCCGCCGCCGACTTGAACTTCGAGGAAGCCGCCCGCCTCCGCGACGAGGTCAAGCGCCTGCGCGCCACCGAAATGGCCGTGGTCGACGACCCCACCGCCAAGCAGCGCAACGTGCAGAAGCAGGCCGGCGCCTATGCCGGCACAAGAAAGTACGGCGATGCCGCCAACCTGCCGGTCTCAGCGCTGAAAAACAAGTCCGCGCAGACCTCGCTCAAGGCCAGCCGCGGCGGCAAGTCCGGCTCCCGCGTGCACAAGCCCGACCTCGACGAGATGCACGGCCCGGAATCCCTCCCCTTCCGCCCCAGCGGCGCGCTGCCGGCAAAACCGTTCGGCACCACGAGCCGCATCATCCAGCCGACCGACTCGCGGCAGTCGGGGCCGGAGTTCGGGCCGTCGCCGCGGTCGAGCGGGGGAGCGCCGGGGAAGCGCGGTGGGTGGAAGAAGAGGTGAGCGTGACGCGCGCCAAGCTCTGTAAAAGCAAGATCAAGAATGGCTCGATCAAATGAAGCGAAGCCACATTGTCGAAGCATACAGTGAAGGCACCGAGCCGCCACGTCCTGAATTCTTAGACGATCCAGTCAGGTCTCTTTCCTTGGCTGACATGCATCGAGTCGCCAACAAATTGGATCTCGAGCATAGTTGGAGAGAATTTGTTGGCTGGATTGGCTTTTCAGTTCTTTCCAAATCTTTAGCGAGAAAATCAACTTCGATAGACCAAACGTCTTTGAGACTTCTCTCTGAACAAATTTTTTCTATCGAAATTGGATTAATCAAGATCATCAAACGCTGGTCTGCTCTTAGGAAGTTGGGGTAACCGACTCTCGGAATCAAGGGCGAAGACCGCCTGTTCGTCCCTAATCTGTAGATCGCAGGTAGGACAGGTTGCCTGTAATGGCAAGATGGGACTGCTTACCCCACGCTCGCCACCGCGACCGCCAACAGCGACAGCATGATCATCGTCGTCACGAGTTGCAGCGAGACGCTGGGCTGGGCGCGCCATTGCGCGATCTTTTCGGAGAACGACAGGCCCGCGTCGAAGAACATCGGCGCGTAGGCGTTGCCGAACCGCCTTGGGAATTTGGCAGCAAGCTGCGGCATGATCGCGGCGTAGACCAGCGAGGCGAGCACGACGAAGATCGCGGCGCCGTAGCGTTCGCCGACGATCTCGCGCGCGCCTGATATCTTCAGCACGAGCACGGCGGCGGCGAAGGTCGGCAGGCCCTGCAGGATGGCGGCGAGCGCGAAGCCTTCGAGCCGGTTCTGCGCGGGCGATTTCGGTGCAGTGATGGCGTTCATGGCGGCGTTTCCTTGGCAGTGGTCCGACGCCGCCAATCTAGCCGCGCCCGGCCACCCGCGACATGATGCGCGTCACGCGCCGGCACGAGATCGCCGGGTGCGACAAATCACCCCGACGGGCAAAATAGCGCTTCCGTCGTCGGGCAAATCAGATGTTCAATTCCGCCCGTCTCACCCGACACGAGGGGCGCTTCGCGGTCGTCACGAACGCGGGTCGAGATGCGGTGGACGCCGATTGCGCAACTGACGAGTGCGCATGAGGCGGACGGCGAAATCGTGCAGGCCTGACGCCCTAGCGGTAGGTGTCTCTTCCGATTGCGCAGTGCGCGTTGTGAAGACGGTGACAACAAAGCCAAGTCTCGCCGGGGAGAGCACGTATAAGCCGTAAGCCATCGCGCAGGGAAAGCCGGATTGCTCCGGTTACACCTGTGGTCCTACCCCCGAGCTTTCTACCCCATTGCTCGGGGCCCATGGGTGCGATCGGCACCCGGCTTTCCCTGCGCCCTCTGAACGAGAGAGGGTGGAAAGAAAGAGCAAAGCTCGGACAAATCATGTCGCGAGAATGCGGAGCTGTGTCCTCATCCTCAACTGTCATCGCCCGCGAAAGCGGGCGATCCAGTACGCCGCGGCTTCTCGATTCAAGCACTGCTGTCTCTGGAATACTGGATCACCCGCATGCGCGGGTGATGACATCGAAGAGGCTGTTTGACAGGTGAATCAGATTCCCAGCGTCCCGGCCTGGTGGCCATTGCGCACGGGGCCCATTGCCCCAAACGCGCGACGCTGTGGCTACGATCCCGTTCACAATTGAATGCGGTGGTTATGAGTCCCCTGAGTTCACAAACGAAGTGCAACACTTCCTTGAGGAGGTGTTGCGATGGGGCGGAGTTACGAGCAGCTATCCCTGGACGAGCGATGCGAGATTGCCCGGCTTTCAGCCAATGGCAGCTCGGTGCGGCAAATCGCGGCAGCTCTGGATCGCTCGCCATCAACGATCTCTCGGGAGCTGAACCGCAATTCTGGCGCCCAGGTCGGCTACAAACCCAGCTATGCCCAGCAACAGATGCGAGCGCGGCGCTGGACGGGCGTACGCCTCGAACGGGAGCCCGGCCTGCGCCGCGCGGTCTTGGAGCGCCTTGGTCGGGGCTGGTCGCCCGAGCAGGTCGCGGGCCGGCTGGCCCGCGAACACGGCCGCAAGGTGATCTCCCACGAGACCATCTACCGCTTCATATACGCCCAGATCCGACGCACCTCGGACTTCAGCTGGCGGCGTTATCTGCCACGCGGCAAGAGCAAACGCGGCTACCGCGGCAAGAAGGGCGGCAGTCCCGCAAGCTTCATAGAAGGCCGTGTTTCCTTGAACAAACGGCCTATCGAGGCCGCCGATCGCAATGCCCCCGGTCATTGGGAAGCCGACCTGATGATGTTCTCCAAATACGGTCAGGCGATCCTGACCGTGCACGAGCGCACCTCGCGCCTGCTGCTCGGCATCCGCATCGCCAGCAAGCTCGCGCGCGGTATCGCCCGTCATCTCGTCCGCTTGTTTGCTGCCTTGCCGGAAGGCCTGTGCCAGACCGTTACCTTCGACAATGGGACCGAGTTCGCCTGTCACCTGGAGCTGCACCGCCTCGCGATCGAGACCTTCTTCTGCGATCCGCACGCGCCCTGGCAGAAGGGCGGCATCGAGAATGCGATCGGTCGGATGCGCCGCTTCATTCCACGCAAAACCGATCTCGCGACCTTCCCGACGCGCCGCCTCCGCCAGTCGATCAACGCCTACAACAACACCCCGCGCAAATGCCTTGACTTCCAAACCCCTCTCGAGGCCTTCTCTCAAGTGTTGCACTTCGAGTGTGAATCCACCTCCTGGCTTTCGCCAGGACGACCCGGGGATATGGCGCCGCCTCGTGCCCTACCCCGATCGCTTGTTGCTGGTGTTCTGGGTCAGATTGCCGTGCGCGGCCTGCTCGCGGATGTTGTGCTTCTCGTCGTCGCGATGGCCCTTGGTGGTGTCGAGGGGAACGCCGGGGGCGCTGCCGGGGCCCTTGTGGCTCTTGTTGTCGTCGGGAACGGGCTGGATGGTCTTTGTCTTTGGTTTCGTCATCATCGTCTCCGTTACGCAACGAGACAACGCCGCCCGAGCGGGCGGCGTTCCCGGAACGTGCCTTCACGTTCCACGACGACTTCACAACTGATCTTGCCTTACAGCTTTTCCTGCTGCGACGGCTGCGCCTGTTGCTGCTGGCGCTGGCGTTCCTGCTCCCTGGCGTGATGGCGGCCGTAGAGGCAGCCGGCCGCGGCGCCGAGCATGCCGTGATGGCCGGCATAATGGCCGGCGACGCCGCCGACAACAGCGCCCTTGATGCAGCCCTTGGCGTCGGCCGGGGACGCTGCGGCAAGCGCGGTGACGGCAATGGCGGATGCGAGAAGAATTGATTTCATGATGCGGCTCCAATGCAATGATGCGGCATCAACGATCGAGCCGCCGCCCGGTTCCCATCGGCCTCGCCGCAGAAATTCGCTGCGCGGAGCTCGCCATCGTGCTCTAAATGCCGCCGCATTGCGGACAGCGTTTTGAAGATCATGCGGACACCACATACTGCTTTGGCCTGCTTCGCCCCGGCACTTTGCGCGGCGGTGCTTTTCGCCGCGTGCCTCATCGCAAGCCCGGCCCGCGCCGAGGACAGCGACCGCGCGCTGCTCGCGACCTTCTGCGCCGCCGGCAATATCAAGGGATCGAGCTGCACGCGGGCAAAATTCTATCCGAATGGCGGGGGCCGCGCCTGCGACGTCAAGCTGACCCAGGAGCGCTACGCCGGACGCTTCCTCGCCGCCGGCCCTGCGCTGCTCGCCGTCAATTATGAAAGCGAATGCGAGCCGCACGCGACCGATTTCGGCGGCGTCGCGCTGTTCGAGCAAGCCGGCAAGACGGCCCGCTTCATCCGCTTCCTGCCCGGCGCGCAGGGTCACGATTGCATCGTGCTGCCCAACGACCAGCCCAAGGACGACCAGCAGGACGCGCTGGTTTGCACCGTCGGTCACATGGGCCAGGGTATCGTCGAAAGCGCGGTCGCGCGGATGGAGTTCAGCAGGAAGTCCGGCAGGCGGATCGAGATCACGCCGGACTTCCTGCTCCGCGCCGAGGATGCGGTCAGCGCCTATGGCTTCAATGTCGTGATGTGCAACGAGGGTCCGAAATATTTCGGTCTCTCAAACCTCGCCGCCGGTCCGCGCCGCAACACGGTGGCGGTCGACGTCGACTACGCCGACGACGAGACCATCCGCACCGCCTGCGGCGCAGGCTTTGCGAAGCCGAAGGAACTGTTTCACGACCTCTTGCCCGGCGAGGCTTTCGTGCCGGAGGGCAACGAGAAGAAGAAGCGCTTCATCATCGATCTCGTGACCGGCAAGGCCGCGCCGGCGGATTGACTAGCTCGCTGCAGGATTGCGCACCGCGACAGCGAACCGGCGTGATCGCTCGGGTCGGCCCCGGAGGAGCTCAAGGCCTCGACCGGCGTCGGCGCCGGCTCACCGTCGCGCGGCGCGCGCTCGGATGGGCTATCCGGAGGCAAGAACAGCGGCGACCGCACGCGACATGGTATTGCTCATGAGGAACTCCTGATCGCGGACCCGTCGCCCATGCCGGTCCAACCGGGCGCGCGCGGCGAGGTTTCATTAATTCGCGGCAACCTGCCCCGCGCGCTTCACGTCTGCGGACCGCCGCGCCGTGTGCAAATTGTGCCACAATGCACGTGTTGGTTGCCGAACCTAATCCGGTTCCGCGCGTCAAACATGTGTTTGATTGTGTGACACTTCGGGTCACAATGTGAGCCAGGGCAAGCCAGAGGCGAGTCGGACGGAACCGGCGGGGTCGATCATGGGCGAGGATTTGAACCGGCAGCGCGTCCTGAACTTCCTCGACGTCTATTATGCCGGCGGCATCGAGGGCGCGCTCGATCGCTGCAGCGACGACATCGCGTTTCTCGCCAATGCCCCGATCGACATTCTTCCGCATATGGGCCAGCACCGCGGCAAGGCCGCGCTGCGTCAGATGTGGACCACGATCCATGAGCGCTATTCCGACATGCGCTACGAAGCGCCAACCGTGGTGGCCGAGGGCGACATGGTCGCAGCCCAGCTGCGCGTGTTCTTCCGCAAGCGCAACAACCGCCGCGTGGTGCAGTTTGACGTTGCGGTTTTCTACACGCTGCGCGACGGCAAGATCACCGAGATCCGCGAGATCATCGACACGTTCGACCTGGTCCAGCAGGTGCTGGAGCGCGACGTCGCCGCGGCGCTGCTCGGCCAGACCGCGGAATAGCTGCTCGAAGCCGGACGACACACCCCGGCATCTCGCCGGCAAATTTGCACAGCCCAGCGTTGAACCTCGCCGGCCCGGCGCGGACCTATCACTGGGCTTGTTGCGGTCGGGGCTGAAATCATCATGAAAGTCGCATTGCTCGCTGTGCTTGGCCTGGCACTGGGTGCCCTCGGCGGCGCCGCGCTCGGCATCGGAGCCGGGCTGACCTGGATCGGGATGGCCAAAACCTCGGGAATCGACAGCGGAACGCTGGTGTTCTTCACCTTCATGCCGCTCGGCGCCGCGATCGGCGGCATCGGCGGTGCGCTGCTGTTCGCTGTCGTCGCGATCCGCGACGCCGAGATCGTGATCGAACGACAGCCGATCCGGCAGCGCGACCGCTGAATTGCGGTCACAATCTGGCGGCGGCCACATTCCGGCAAAGACCTCCGCAATTGTGCATTGCAAAAATGTCATTTGCGTTTTTGCCGCTCGGCCCTATTTCAGCCGGCAATAGCGATGTGCAGCAACCTGGCAGGGCGTCGGCGCTGACCCCCTGCCATTCGTTTGCGTTGAAAATCCAGTTTCAGGACGAGACCAAAATGACAGAGCATAGCCTCTGGCGTTTTTCGCGCGCATTGCATCGCGCGATCAACGAACGCCAGCTTGCAGATATCGAGCTCATGCTCGACGACGAGGTCGAATGGGCCATCTATGGACCGATCGACCTGTTTTCCTTCTTCGGCGCGCGCCGCGGCAAGGCCGCCGTGCTCGAGGTGATCAAGCAGATCGGCGAGAACCTCAGGGTTCACCGCTTCGACCGGGAGCAGATCATGCTGGGTGCGGATTCCGCGGCGTCGATGCTGCGCTATTCGCTGACCGCGCTGGACTCCAACAAGCCGATCTCGGTCCGGATCGCGCATTTCGCGCAGTTCAAGGCCGGCAAGCTCATGAGCTTCCGCGCGCTGATCGACAGTTTCGACCTGGTCGAGCAGACTGTCGGTTACCCGATCCATCTGCCGCGCATCGCGGTCTGACGGCGTCACGCCTTCGTCATGTCCGGGGCCCTTCGCGCGGTCCCGGTCATCGCGATCACGCGTTGCTCACTTGCCTTTGCAGGCCCGTTGCCGCAATTTTGCGCCACGGCAAATGCATGCTGCCGCTTTGGAATTTGCGGGCTGGGAATGACTTCCACATTGCGATTTGGCTGGGCCAGGCTGCCGGTGCTGGCGGCCGGCTTTTGCATGGCGCTGGCGCTTTCGGCCGCGGCGCAGTCTCCGCCGGTGCAGCCCGCGCCCTTGCGGATCACGCCCCCGGCGCAGGACGCTCCTGCCGATAGTGCCGAGGCCACGCCCGACGCGACGCCGCCGGCGGCCGATGCCAATGATGCCGACCTCCTGAAGGACATCGACGAGAGCAAGCTCGACTGGAGCCAGCTCGACACCGATTCCACCAGCCTGCCCACGCTGGCACCGAAGAACGCGGCCAGGCGCGCCAGCGTCACCGGCAACGATCCGTCCTGGACCACCAACAGCAACGCCAACGGCTCGTCGGCGGTGTCGGTCAAGCAGTCGGTCTCGCCCTTCCTCGACACTCGCATCGGCGCCGACATGACTGTCGCCAGGCAGGGCACGATGACCACGTCGGAGCAATTGTCGGAGCGGCTCGCCAATGGCGGCAGCCTGCCGCAGTCCGGCGGCTCGGCCTGGGCATCGATCTCGACGGGCGGCGTGGCGTCGATCTGGGACAAGACCTCGGTCGAGGCGCGGGTCGACCCCGGCGCCGACCAGAGCAAGGTCGGCACCTCGCTGAGCAAGTCGGTGCCGCTGTCGGAGCAGTATTCGCTGACGCTGCAGAACGGCTACAATGTGATCCAGCAGGGCGTGGTCCCGGTGCCCGGCATCGTCGGCCGTCCATCGAGCAGCTACAACACCGATCAGTCAGCCAGCCTGTCGGTCAACGACACCGGCACCAGCATCACCGCGGGCCAGACGCTGTCGACCACCGACGACAAATGGCTGCGCCGGGTCGGCGCCGAGCAGAAGCTGTTCGACGGCGTCACCGTCTCCGGCTCGGTCGGCGAGACCCCCCAGGGCACGATCAGCAAGAGCATCGGCGCCGGCTACAAGCACTCATGGTGAACGATCTGTTAGCCCTGTCGCGCTAATGATCAGGCATTGCCCCAACTTGGCCCAGATGCGGTCAAATTCGGCGGCACTGATAGGTCCGTAACTTCATCAATTCGTCGTGCGGGGGACAAGCCGCGCTTCGCTATTGCGATCCAGGGGAAAGCCGATGAACGCCACCAACCGTACCGAGGAAGCCGAAGTCGAAACGACGTCCGAGGTCGACACCAACCTCGCCGCGGTTTCGGAAGTCGAAGCCGGCATCCGCGACTTCGTGCGCAACGATATCGCCTATCTGCGCCGGCCGGTGGCGAGCCCGGAGACCGCGCCGGCCGACACCAACACCGATGCCACCGTCAGCAACGTCAACTCGCTGATCCAGCGCGTCGCCGGCACCTCGCTGGCCGAGATCGAGAAGCTGATCGGCGAGCTCGAGAGCCTGCGCGACCTGCTGCATGCCGAGGGCCAGCGCGTCCAGCGCGAGATCTCCGGCTATGCCCAGCTCAGCCAGGCCGCGATGAAGTCGACCCGCATGATCGCCGACAACGTCTCGCAGTGGAAGCGCGCCGCCGACGGCCTGCGCAACAGCTGAACCCGATCAGGTCTGCGAACCGACAAGCCGCCGCCTCCCCGGGAGGCGGCGGCTTCGTTTTGCGTGCCCGCCTCCTGCGCAGAACGATTCGTTATGCAGCGCGGTGTACACTCCGCGATGTCGTTTTTGCCGAAGCCGATTTGAACCGGAGATGCCGGGCCCGCGCCCAATCCGGAATTGACCGAGCGGACCGCGCCTGAGCAGGGCATCGATTTGGAGAGCATTCATGCAGAGCGTCCGGCCGGACAACGCCGATCCGATACCGCTGCGCCAGCCGCAGCAGGGCATCGGCACGATCATGATCCGCTTCGTCGGCATCCTGGCCGCCGCGACCGTCGTGATGGTGCTGATCTGGAATCGTTAATCCGGAGACGCGAAGTGTGACGTCGTCCGCCGACGGGTCACATTGAAACAGGCGCCACCCTGCGCTCCCGCGAGCAACAGACGGTCGCTCAGCGATCGATGCTCGCGGTGGTCTCGAAGGAATAATTGCCGTCGGCAAAGCCCTTCACGACAAGTCCGGTCGCCAGCATCACCACCAGCGTCACCGTCGCGAAGATAATGCCGACGAGTTTCAACGCGCTGCGATCTGCCATGGTATCCCCAGTAGTGCTTGCCCAGATGTCCGAGTCCACAAACCATAGGCAGGGACAAAGGTTCAAAATGCGTTAGCAAAATATGGATTCCGCGCAACGCACAACTACGTCGGCAGCAGACTTAGTCCGCCACCATGGCGCCCGGGCAACATCAGAGGTGCGCGGGCCACATCAGGAACCGGGCTTCCGGCGCGGCACGAATGCGATCGCCAGGAACGAGAACACCACCTCATTGCGCTGATTGACGCCGGTATTGCGGGCCTGAAGGATGCCCCATTCGGGCCGCTTCTCGGACGTGCGCTTGGTCTCGACCTGGTTGGTGAAGCTGATCGTATCGCCCGCCAGCACCGGGCGGATCCAGCGCAGCTCGCGGAAGCCCGGGGACGGGCCCCAGACCGCGACCGTCTCGCCGCGCGCGGCGGCTTCCGCGGCGAGCTTTTTGCCGTCGGCGACGAGCAGCTTCATGCAGACGCTGGCGACGTGCCAGCCCGACGCCGCAAGCCCGCCGAACAGCGAGTTGCGCCCCGCCTCCTCGTCGAGATGGAACGGCTGCGGATCGAACTGCGCGGCAAAGCGCTTGATGTCCTCGGCCGTGAAGGTGAAGGAGCCGAACGCGCGCCGGGCGCCGATCTCCATGTCTTCGAAGAAGCGCATGATGCCCCCTATGCGGTCGCGCCGGCACGGCGGCTGATGATGATCGGCGATTCCATCTCGCACAACATCTCGCCGCGCGCGTTGCGGATCGTGCCCTTGAAGGTGACGATGCCGGTCTCGGGCCGGCTCTTCGAAACCCGCGCCTCGACCACATCGACATCCAGCGTCAAATCGTCGCCCGGACGCAGCGGCGCCACCCAGCGCATCTCGTTGACTCCGGGCGAGCCGAGCGAGGCGGTGCGGCCGATGAAACCGTCGAACAGCATCCGCATCATCAGCGAACCGAGATGCCAGCCCGAGCCCGACAGGCCGCGGAGCATGGATTTCTTCGCCGCCTCCTCGTCGAGATGCATCGGCTGCGGGTCGAATTCGGCGGCAAAGGCGAGTATCTCTTCGCGCGAAACGTGGCGCGGGCCGAACGTGCCGAAACGGCCGGGCTTGAAGTCTTCGAAGGTCAGCGTGGTCATTGGATGAGGATATGCCGGAGGGAAGCCCGATTGTGGCCGTTATTTGCGGCAATCACAACCGGCCTGCTCGCATAGCTCGCCCCTGGACTGCCGGCGCCCGGTCCGGGCTCGCCACCGGCGGGACATGGGGCTCCTGCGGTATCGATTCCGGTGGTGCAGCGGCGCTTCGGCGCCGTGGCGCACCATTGGCCCGGCGCAACGCCGGGGGTGACGCAGTAGGATGAACGAGACGCGAATCATATTTCGGCCTGCCGGGAGAACCACGATGTTCGATTTCCAGGATCTGTTTCAGTGGGACCGCTTCATCACGCCCACGATCATCAAGACGTTCTACTGGCTGGTGATCGCCGTCATCGTGCTGTTCGGGATCTCCGGCATCCTGTGGAGCCTCACGGCGATGGCGATCAGCCCGTTCGTCGGCTTCATCCAGTTGCTTGCGTCGATCGCCAGCATCTTCGTCGGCATCGTATTCTCGCGCATCGCCGCCGAGTTCATCCTGATCGTGTTCCGGATCAACGAGCATCTCGGCGCGATCCGCGATCGCGACGGGGGCATGCACTGAGGCTATCGGAGGGCCTGCCGGATGCGGCCGGCCGCGCCGGCCGTGGTTAATCCGAAGTAGCGCCCGCGCGCAAATGCCTGCGAAATTCCAACCGGGATATTAAAGCCGCTCGCGTATCAGCCTTGCGCATTGCATGAGAGCAACGCGGGGGCGTCGTGAATTCGAGGAATGGTTTTGCCGTGAGGTCCGGTGCCGAGCCGGGCTTTACGACCGAGGATATTTTGTGGGCTGTCGGCATCTGGTCGGTGATCCTGACCCTGGCGCCGGTGATCGTGTTCTATCTGCTGATGGTGGCGTGAGGCCAGTCGACAAAAAACGCGCGAGTGCCGCGCGTTCTTCCAGTTCGAACGAGAAGCGGCGTTGTTACGCCGCCTGCTTGTGCATCGCGCCGGAGGCCGACGCCGTGCCGCGGATCGCCTTGATCGAGCGTTCGATCGCAGCCCACAGCCGGTTGATCTCGGCGGCGGCGCGGCCTTCCGCGTAATATTCGCGGGCACCTTCGCCCTGGCCGAGCGCCATCAGCAGATCGGCGCGGTTGGTGATCTGGCCGCTCCACACCGGGGCGCGGAATTTCGCCAGCGCCTCGCGTGCGATCGCGACGATGCGGCTCTCGGCGCCGTCACGCTGCGCGGGCGCGCCGTTGATCACGACGGCATAGGGCTTGCGCATCGAGCGGCAGGTCTGAATGGTTTCCTGCACCGCGTTGACGTCGAACACGCCGGGCCGCGCCGGAATGATCACCATCGTGGCGTTCTTGATCGAGTCGTCGACCACAGCCGACAGGTTCGGCGGCGTATCGATGAACACCCACTCGATGCCGTCACGCTTGGCTTGGGCAATGATCCCGCTGACCGAGTTCACCGCCGTCTTGATCGCCGGCTCGTTGGTGCCGCGCAGCTTGTGCCAGAGCGTCAGCGAGCCCTGCGGATCGGCGTCGATCAGCAGACATGGTTTCGTCGCCTTGTGCACTTGCGCGGCGAGGTGAGCAGCCAGGGTACTTTTTCCCGAGCCCCCCTTACGCGAAGCGAAAACAATCACGTTCATACGTTGGCCTCCAGATTGACCCCAGGAGGCGAAAATGAATCAGAGCGCTGATTCGCGAAAGAAAAAATTTCTTGCAATCCGCAAAGTGGCCAAGATTACCGGTGCATTTTGCTTTTTGAGTCACACTCAACTTATGACACAACCGAAAATGGAAGCGCTAAGCGCTTGATTTGACTCGGCCTAGCGCTTTTCGGCAGCCTTGGCGCGCTCACGCGCGATCCACTTGCGCTCGATCCAGCCGAGCAATTGCGCGGTGGGTTTCTGCAACATCGGAACATCCTGCGCGAACAAAAGGAGTCCGAGCGGCAGCATCCAGAGTCCGAGCACCGGCAGGAAGCTGAAGATGCCGCCGACGATCAAGAGGATCGCCAGCGGAATCCGCACATAGCGCGACGACGGCCGGCGCAGCCACGCGACGAAGCGCGCCGGCCGTTCCGGAAGCTTGGCCTCGAACCAGGCGAAGTGCCGGTCGATCTCTTGCTTGTAGTCTTCTGGCTTGCAGTCTTGGCTCACGCGTCCCACTCCATCCGTTCCACTGGCGGGAACGGATCTGGCTGACAATACAAACCCCAGAGATGATGCTGCGTGACAGCGTCACAAGGCGTCAGTCTGTCGCGTATCGCACCCTTGAAATCGCAGCCGGGCGACCCGTGCGCACGATGGGAACAAGGTCAGTGCGTGGACTTCTTCGCCTTGTGCGATTTGTGGACCTTCCGCTTGGCTGCGACCGGACGCCGCTCCTCGCGCTCGCTCGCCTCACGCGGCTCAGGACCTCCGCGGAAGAACACGCGGCAGGCCGGCGACAGCTGCGCCTTGTTCCTGATCATGCAGGCGGTGATGCGATCGACGTCGGGGATATCCGAGCCACAGAGCCGGAATGCATCCGGCGTACAGGCCTGCTGCTGGTCCGGCGTGTAGGCCTCGCCTCGGCCCGGCAGCAGGAGCAGCAGCGCAACGGCGAGCCCTGATATCAACGCAAACGAAAAACTCCTTGAACCGGCGGTCCCCATGCGTCCCCCCAAGGTGTCACCAAGCGTGGTTAAGGTGTCGTTTCGGGGAGTGTGGGTGAAGCAACGCAGAAGTGCAAGCGGGCGTGATGACACGCCGAGGACGGAGGATCTGTCGCCCCGAGCCGCAACGCTTGCCAATTCTATTAGAGCGAGTATCGTTGCGTCATTGCTCGTCGATACCTTATTTCAGTGGCCACCTCCCCGGCCGAGTAGGCTTGCTCCGCTCGCGCCCGGTGTCTTGTGTTGTGGCCCGGCCATTGCGGGAGCGTCACATTGTCCGAACCAATCGCATTCGTGATGACCGGCGTTCGTCCGGGAGGAACGGCCCGCGGCGCGCGCGGTCCGGCGCCGTC
The DNA here is from genome assembly GCF_054055655.1 of Bradyrhizobium sp. USDA 4461. Taxonomy (NCBI): domain Bacteria; kingdom Pseudomonadati; phylum Pseudomonadota; class Alphaproteobacteria; order Hyphomicrobiales; family Nitrobacteraceae; genus Bradyrhizobium; species Bradyrhizobium sp. USDA 4461. The sequence continues at coordinate 3,634,172 of NZ_JBSRXM010000001.1, read as the reverse complement.
CACAATGGGACATCTGAAGGACTCCGTGATTGTGACGGCGCAACGCGGCGCCGGCGACGCGGTCATCAAGACCGCGGCTGCCGTTCCCAACGAGGACATCGTCGTCATTGATATCGCAGGCGGGCCTTCGCTTTGGCTTCATCCCGAATCCGCGCGAGACCTTCTGCAAGCGCAGCAGGATCCGCTCGCACGCGGCGGACCCGCGCTCGGCTCGGGAGAGGTGCGTGTGCCCGGCCGGCTGCAGTGGCGCCTCGAGGACACCGCTCCGGTGTCGCGCGGCACGCGCAGCATGTTCGGCGACGTACAGGTGGGGGCCCTCCACATCGTCACCGGGCTGGTCGAGGACAAGGCGGCCGACTTCGTCGCCTCGAAAGTCGTCAAGTCGTTTGATTCACAGGTCGATCCGGGTGTCTATCGGCTGCAACCCGACAAGCTCGAGTCGCTCAAGGGGCACGCCACGTCCGCCATCGCCGCGGACGACGGGGCGTCGCTGGTCCTGATCCACGGCACCTTCAGCCAAACGTCCGGCACGTTCGGCAAGCTCTGGACCGAGCACCCGCAGCGGGTGGCTTCGCTGTTCAAGTCCTATGGCAACAGGGTCTACGCCCTCGATCATCCGACGCTCGGCGCGAGTCCGATCGCCAACGCCATCACGCTCGCCGAAGCTGCGCCCAAGGGCGCGCGACTTCACCTGCTGACGCATTCGCGCGGCGGACTGGTTGCGGAAGTGCTGGCACGGGTGTGCGCCAATCCGCGCCTGTCCGATCTCGACCTGTTCAAGGACGACGGTACGAGCGCGGCCGAGTTGAAAAGGCTCGCCGAGATCGTCTCGGACAAGCGGATTTCGATCGAGCGGGTTGTCCGCGTCGCCTGCCCGGCGCGCGGCACGCTGCTCGCCTCCAAGCGGCTCGACGCCTATGTGTCGGTGCTGAAATGGGCGCTCGAGCTCGCCCAGATTCCGGTCGCGCCGCAGCTCGTCGACTTTCTCGGCGAGGTCGCCCGCAGACGCGCCGATCCCGACAAGGTGCCCGGTCTCGCGGCGCAGATTCCGGACTCTCCGCTGATCCGCTGGCTGCACTCGGCAACGAACCCGATCGCCGGCGATCTGCGCGTCATCGCCGGCGATCTGCAGGGCGATTCGGTGGTGTCCTGGGTCAAGGCCTTGCTGTCCGACGCGTTTTTCTGGACCGACAATGATCTCGTCGTGCAGACGCGATCGATGTATGGCGGCTCGCCGCGGGAGAAGGACTCGACATTCGTCCTCGACCAGGGCGGCAAGGTCTCGCACTTCAACTATTTCAGCAACGCGCAGACCGCAGCGGCGGTGGTCGACGCCCTCACCAGGACGGGCGGTAGCTCCCCCGACGGGTTCAGCGTGATCGGCCCGCTCTCCTGGGCCGGACAATCATCGAGCGGGGCGCGCGCGGCACTGCCCACACGTCCCGCCAGCAAGGCGGCCGAATTGCCGGCGCTGTTCGTGCTGCCCGGAATTCTCGGCAGCAATCTCAAGATCGACGACGAGCGGATCTGGCTGGGATGGCGCGTCGTCAACGGCCTCAAGCGGCTCGCCTACCTTCCGGGCAAGGACAAGGTCGCGCCCGACGGGCCGATCGGCATCTACTACGACGACCTCGCGACCGCGCTGTTCAACGATCATGACGTCCAGCCGTTCGCATTCGACTGGCGGCGCCCGATCCTGGCCGAGGCACAACGGCTCGCCGCGGCGATCGCAACGGCGCTCGACGCGCGCAAGGCGTCAGGGCAGCCGGTGCGGATCATCGCCCATTCGATGGGCGGGCTGGTTGCACGCGCCATGCAGATCGTCGACCCCGCGACCTGGAACCAGATGATGGCATCCGACGGAGCGCGGCTTCTGATGCTGGGGACGCCGAACGACGGATCCTGGACTCCGATGCAGGTGCTGTCCGGTGACGACAGCTTCGGCAACCTCCTCGTCAATGTGGGCGCGCCGTTCGCCAGCAACGAGACGCGCCAGTTGATTGCCGGCTTTCCCGGATTCGTTCAGCTCCAGGCGGGCTTGCTGGATCGGCTCGGTACGGAAAAAGCCTGGAGGGATCTCGCAAAGTCCGATCTCGATGCGATCAGCGCGCGCAGCACGTGGCACAATCTGGGACTTCAGCTGGCTCAATTCCAATGGGGTATTCCGCCGCAAGCGGTGCTCGATGACGCCGTGGAGCTGCGTCGCAAGCTCGACAAGCAACGCGACCATGACCTGGTCTCATGGGCCGACAGGCTTCTGCTGGTCGTCGGCAAGGCCGCAACCACACCCGCCGGCTACGAAGGCGCGAGCAACGGCGAGCGAGGACTGGCCTATCTCGAGGTCGACGACGGCGATGGCCGGGTCACGCGGGAGAGCGCCGAGCTTCCGGGCGTGGCGACCTGGCTTGCGGATGCCGATCACGGCTCGTTGCCGCGGTACAAGGCCGCATTCGAGGCCTACCGCGAGCTTCTGAACACCGGCAGCACGGAGCGGCTCGCCCGGGTCTCCGCGGCCGGCGCCGCCCGGCAAAAGGCAACCGAAACCGCCGGACCGGTCGCGCGAAGCCGTCCCGCCCGACAGCGGGTGCGGCAATCGCCGCCTCAGAGCGAGCTCGACGTGCTGTCCTCGGCCGTTGCGCGCGAACCGCAAACCGCGCCGCCTTCGGCATCCCTGCGCATCGACGTCGTCAACGGCGATCTCACCTTTATCGCCGAACCATTGCTGATCGGCCACTACCGGTCATCGAGCCTCACCGGCGCGGAAGCGGCGATCGACCGTGTCCTCAGCGGCGCGATGAGCGCGTCGTTGCAACGCGGTCTCTATGCCACGAGTCCCGGGACATCTCAGATCTTCCTCAATCTCACCCGCGATCCCGTCAAGCTGATGCCGCTGCCGGCGGCGGTGATTGTTGCGGGTCTCGGACCCGAAGGCGAGTTGCGCGGCTCGGATCTCGTCGACACGGTCCGGCAGGCCGTGATCGGATGGTCGCAGCGGCTCACCGAACGCAGTCCGGTCGCCACGGGATTTACGCTGGCGACCACGCTGTTGGGCAGCGGCGGCAGCGGCATCACGCCCGGACAAGCCGCCCAGCTGATCGCCCAGGGCGTGCGCGAGGCCAACGAACAGATCGCCCAAAGCGTGCGTGAGACCAGCGAGCGCACCCGGGACGAGGGCCTTGCAGGCACGCAGTGGCCGCGTGTCGATCAGCTCAAGATCATCGAACTCTACCTCGACCGCGCGAGCGACGCCTGGAATGCGCTTCAGGCCCTCGCGATCTCGGCACCCGCCTCCTACACGGTCGCCCCGACCATCGCACGAGAAGCCGGCGCACTGCGCCGGCCCCCGGAGGCCGGATACCGCGGCGCCGACTACGACTTCATCAGTGCCCTCATCCTGAAGACCGAGGATGACAACCAGGAGATCGGCTACACCATCAACTCGAAGCGGGCGCGCAACGACGTGCGTCCGCAGCCGATGCAGGTGCGGCTCATCAAGAACCTGGTGACGACCGCCTCCAACAACACCAACACCGACACCCAGATCGGCCGGACATTGTTCACCCTGCTCGTGCCGCCCGATCTTGAGTCGTTCCTGGGCGGCAGCACGGCGACGGTGCTGGAACTCGACGAAGGAACGGCCCCGATCCCCTGGGAAGCCCTGGAATCGCCGACGGCTTCGAACCGCCAGAAGCCATGGTCGATCCGCACCAAGCTGTTGCGCAAGCTGCGGACCGCGACGCCCAGCATCATGGTGAACAGCGCCACCGCCGACGACGACATCCTTGTGATCGGCGACCCTGCCTGCGATCGAAAGGACTATCCCATCCTGCTGGGCGCCAGGCGCGAGGCGCTCGAGGTCGCGACATATCTGACCACCGCGACCACCGCTCCGGGTGGCCGAAAGTTCGCCGCCGCGCGGGTGACGTCCGTGATCAGCGGTCCCAACCCGGGAGATCCCGAACCCGACACGACCGAAGTGATCAATGCGGCCTTCAAGAAATCCTGGCGGATCATCCATGTCGCCGGCCATGGCGAACCACCGACGAAGACCGACAAGGGCCTCGAGACAAGGGGCGTGGTGCTTTCGGGCGGTTCGTTCCTGGGAGCCAATGAAATCCAGGCGTTGCGGGTCAAGCCCGAACTCGTGTTCGTCAATTGCTGCCATCTCGGCACCGGCGCTCCAGGCCGGCTGCTCGAGGTCACCAATTACGGTCGCGCGCAGTTTGCATCGGGTGTCGCCCAGGCCTTGATCAACAGTGGTGTGCGATGCGTGATCGCCGCGGGCTGGGCGGTGGACGATGAGGCTGCGAGCGTATTCGCCACGGAGTTCTATCGCGCGCTGCTCGCAGGCAAGCGCTTCATCGACGCCGTCGCCGCTGCCAGGGAAAAGGCCTATGCCTGCGGCGGCAACACCTGGGCGGCGTATCAGTGCTATGGTGACCCCGACTGGAAGTTCCGGCAGGCGACCGGCGATGCGCAACGCCCGACTCCCGATCCGGGGCAGGAATTTTCCGGCATTGCCTCCGCCTTGTCGCTGATCTTCGTGCTCGAACAGATCGGCGTGGAAAGCGAATACCAGCGCAAGTCTCCCGACACTCAAGCCGGACGCCTGCGCTATCTGGACGCAACCTTCGGCCGGTATCGAGAGCAGGGAAACGTCGCCGAGGCGTTCGGAAACGCGTGGATGAAATCGGGGCGCTTCGCGGAGGCGATCGCATGGTACGAGCGCGCGCGAGCAGCACAGGATGGAACGGCGTCGCTGATCGCGATCGAGCAGCTGGCGAATGCGCGGATCCGCCAGGCCTTGAACGACATCAAGAACAACGCCGCTCCGTCGGCCAAGGCGTTCGACGCGGCTCGGGCGGCGATCAAGGATGCGATGGCCCTGCTCGACACGCTGCTGGCACTGGCGCCGACCTATGAGCGGGAAAGCATTTACGGCTCCGGCTTCAAGCGGCTGGCGATGCTGGAATCCCTGGCCGGTGATCCGTCCGCCGAAATGCAGGCGATCAATCGGATGTGGCAGCACTATAGCGCCGCAGAGACGATTGCTCGAAACACGAAGACGCTTCCGTTCTTCTACCCGGCGATGAACCGGATCGCGGCGCAACTGGTGCTCGCCAAGCCGCTCAAGAGCGATGACATCGCGGAGGTGCGCCAATCAATGTCTTCGGTCGCGCCGGACTTCTGGTCGACCGTCGGACAGACCGAACTGGACCTGTTCGAGTCGATCGGCGCCGGCAGCCTTGCGCAAGACGTCGAGCGCTTGGTCAAGGACTTCCAGAAGCACTATGCCCGCGTCGATAACGCCAGGATGTGGGGCTCCGTCCTCGATAACGCAGCATTCGTGCTTGCCAGATACGCTGGGTCTGCCGGGCAAAGCGAGAAGGGCGCCGCCGACCGACTCCTCGCCGAACTCAGGTCGCTCGCGGGAAGCGCGCCGCCGCCGGCCGCAGCGACGAAGCCCGGCACCGCCAAGCGGGCGCCGACGCGACGACCCAAGGCCGCCAAACGCGCCGCGAAAAAGCGGCGGCATCGCTGAGCGAGACGGGCGGCACGCATCGGCCACGTCAACGAGGGGCTGGAGAGACGATCGATACTGGCTATTTAACGTGATGGTACAGTTGGGTGGGCTCGAACCACCGACCTCCTGTTCCACAGACAGGCGCTCTAACCAACTGAGCTACAACTGCATCCTGACGCGCGGCCCGCTCAAGCGGGGCGGCGATTTCGGGCGGAAACTAGGTGCAACGCCCGCCTTTGGCAAGCGCTTAACGCGCCGATTTCCGCTCTTATCTCGGGCCGCTTAACGGTCCCCGTCCAGCAAAAAGGCCCGGACCGTCAAGGCCCGGGCCTTTCGCTGAGATCCTGCGGACCGCGATCAGGCGGCGGGCTTGTAGAACTTCGAGGCGCTGGCCTTGATCGGCTCGGCGGTCTCGCTGGCGACCTTCTGGCCGAGCTCGGCCAGTTCCTTGGCCTGCGCAGTGTAGGTCTCGAACTGCTTGCGGGCGTGGGAGGTCCACAGCTCGACCGCTTCGGTCGGCGACTTCACGCTGAACAGCTCCTGGGCGAAGTCGAGCGACGAGGTGGTGTTGGCCTTGAAGAACTCGATCAGCTTGGCCGAGTAGGCGCTGGCGCCCTTGCTCACCGAGGTGAACACGGCTTCGACCGTCGAGTTGTGGGTCTCGGCAGCGTCCTTGAACTTGGCGTAGCTGTCGCGAGCCTGCAGCACGCCCTTTTCGGCGAACGCGCGCATCTGCTCGGGAACCTCGAACGGGATAATGGAGGCGGAGAACGGATCGGACGGGTTGGTCATACGTGTAATCCTTCGCAACGGGTGAGTAGATGTGACCATTGCGAACGTCCCGGAGCCAGCAGGCCGGGAACGTTGAAATGGATCACGCTGCCTTGATTCACGGGATTGCCTTCGTCGGGCGCGCCTAATAAACACCCATATCATGTCAATATTGTGCAACGCAACGTGAGATCGCGTGCGACGCCACATTTTTTACGTGACGGAATATGGGGTTACCGCACCCAACCAGGATTGGGGCCAAAATCAGCCTGAGTTTGGCCCCCGGGCCAGTCCTTCCCAGTTCGTGCCTCAGCTCTTGGGTTTGACCGCATCCATCGCCGCGCGGCTGACCGCCTGGCCCATTTCGCTGGCCTGCTCGGCGAGCGAGCGCATCTGGCCCTGCACATATTCGCTGTGCAGCCGCATCACCTCGGTGAGGTCCTTCGCCTTGAGCAGCGACTGGGCGTAGTCGAGCGACGACTGCACGTTCTTTTCCGCATAGGACAACGCCTTGGCCGACAGGTCCTTGGCGCCGGCGCGCATCGTGGCGTTGCGCTCCTCGATCTTGCCGGCGGTGTCCCTGGCGTTGGTCACGAATTGCTCGAAAGCCTTGCGTGCCTGATCGAAGCTTGCTTCCGCCATCGACCGCATATCCTTGGGGATCTCGAACTTGGGGATCTCGAAATGGTCACGCCCGTTGTCACTCATGGTCGTTCTCCCTCGCTTGGTGATCTGCCCGCCGCTTGGCCTTGCGGGCGCGCGGCAGGAATATCGCGGCACTGCAACCGCAAGTGTGACGCGGTGCCACCAGGCGCCGCAACACGCTGTCGCAGCCACTGCCTCTGCCCCGACAACGCTAAACCGCTGTGGATCGTTCAGCCAAGTTAACGTTATCCCGGCTTTGGCGGGGGCAGTTTGGCCGCGGACATGGACCTGCCGCCCCCCGCTTGCGATACTAACCTTCTGTTAAGGCTGTCGTCCTGCGGCTGCCGGGCCTTCGGCAAAGCTAGGAAGAAAGCCAAACCTATGCGGTCAAATCGTGCGTGATGAGTGACGCGGAATTCCAGATCCAGGCGCTCGGCGATGTCAGGCTGGCGGACCATGCGACGAGCTCCCTGCCGGCATGGCTGTGGTCGGCCGACGGCGCACGGATTCTGTGGGCCAATCCGGCCGGTGCGCAGGTATTCGGTGCCGCTAACGGCACCGAGCTGGCGAAGCGCGTCTTCGGTCCGGCCGATCCGCATCGCCGCCAGGTCGCACGGCTCGGCCCGAGCCTCGGCAGCAACGGCGCGGTGCGGCTGGAGCGGCTGCGCGGCTTCGGCGCGGCGCCCGGCATGCTCGCGACCTGCGGCTGCATCCGCATCGAGCTGCCCGTCGGCAGCCAGGGCATCCTGATCTCGGCGCTCGATGCGACCGGCCGCAGCATGCCGCTTGCCGAGCGCTTGCTGCGCCTGGTGCAGGGATTGCCGCGTCCCGCTGCCGCCTTCACCAGTGACGGACTGTTGATCGCAACCAACGAAGCGGCACGTGCGCTGCCCGGCCTGCACGATCTCGGCGAAGCCGGTCTCGATGCGGCGCGCGACGAGGCGCTGGCGCAGGGCCGCGCTGCGGCGAGCGTTGCGATCGGCCGCGTCGTGCTGCAACGGATCGGCCGCGGCGCCGATCGCGCGCTGATCGCGCTGATCAAGCCGGCGCCGCATGTCGCTGCAAGACCTTCGGCACCGATCGTGCCTCAACCAATTGAGTCCGAGACGGCTGCGCCGACCGCACCTGAAGCGCCGGTATTATCAGCGGTGACGCCGCCGGAGACCGCAGCAACCGAGCCGCCGCCAACGCCGCTCGCCGTCGAACAGCAAGCGGCGCATCTCGAAGCCCCCGTGCAGGCCAGCGACGCGTCGGCCACCTTCACGCTGTTCGACGCACTCAACCCGACGCCGGAAGAAACCGCCGAGCCGATCATCAGCGTGCCTGAATCCGAACACGCAGACGTTGCTCCATCGCTCGCGTCAGAAGTGACGCAGGCAGAAGAAGCTCCCATCGCGGCCGCACCTCTCGACACGACACCCGACGACACTCCGGCGGTCGAGGAGCCGTTGTCGGAGGCGCTGATCGAAGCCCCTGCCGAAGCGCAGGTCGAAGCCGCGACTCTCGACACCACGCCTGACGAAAGCCCAACCGTCGAGGAGCCGCTGTCGGAAGCGCTGATCGAGGCGCCCGCTGAAGCGCAGATCGCAGAGCCTGCAGCGGAGCCTACACCTGTTCTCGAAGAGACCGCGCCTGCGCCGGCCGCGGAAACACCGGCACCGCCGGCTGATCCCGTCCCCTCGCCCTATGCGATCGCAGATCTGCCTGCGCCGCCGCCGGCCACCGACCCCGAGCCCGCGACGTCAGCACCGGCAAAGCCGCCCTCCTGGCTCGACGAGCCGTTGCCGGTGCGGCGGCATCCGCTGCGCTTCATGTGGCAGATGGACCACGAGGCGCGCTTCTCGCTCGGCTCCGACGAATTCACCCGCCTGATCGGCCTGCACACCGCGGCCGGTTTCGGCCGGCTGTGGAGCGACATCGCCGACAGCTTCGGGCTCGATCCCGAGGACCGCGTCATGCAGGCGTTCGCCAGCCACGACACCTGGAGCGGCATCACGCTGCACTGGCCGGTCGACGGCGGCGGCCGGCTGCCGGTCGAACTGTCCGGCCTGCCGGTATTCGACCGCAACCGGAATTTCGCCGGCTATCGCGGCTTTGGTGTGTGTCGCGATCTCGACGGGCTTGCGCGACTCGCCGCGTTGCGACGCTATGAGTTCTTCAGCGGCGCGGTCGCGCCGCAATCGCTGTCGGCCGATGTCGCGCCGGCGCCGCGCACCGCTGCGCCGCCCGGGCCCGCCGCGCCGCATGACGATCCTCCGCCGCATGCGGAGCCGCCGCCCGATACGACCGCAACAGCACCACCCGAGGAATTGACCGAGCCCGTAGCAGAGACTTCACACCAAGCCGATCCGGATCACGCCGTGGACACGCACGAGGACACGCACGAAGTGCGTCACGACCCGCCACCGAATGTGGTGCCGTTCCGCCCGGCCGGCGACGCGCGGCCGCCGTCGCTGACGCCGGTCGAGAACAACGCGTTCAACGAGCTCGCGCGCCAATTGTCGGCCCGGCTCGAAAGCGAGGCCGGCCTCACTGCTGCGACCAACGAGGCCGCCACCGCGGAGCCGGTTGCCGACGAGCCGCACGCGAACGAGTCGCAGCAGGAGCCGGAAGCCGTGCTCCAGCACGAAAAGGCTGCGCAGCAAGAAACCGTCGCGCAACGCGAGACGCCGGCAGAGTCGCCAAAGCCCGGCTGGCTCGCCGCCGCCGAGCCCGCGCCGCGCGCCGACTCCCGACGCGACCGCACGCTGCTCGATCTGTTGCCGGTCGGCATCCTGGTCTACCGGCTCGACCGCCTGCTCTATGCCAACCACGCCTTCCTCGCCCGCATGGGCTATGACAGCCTGCACGCGCTGGAAGCCGCCGGCGGGCTCGACGCGCTCTATGTCGAGCCCGGCGTCTCGCAGGCGAGCAGCACCTCCGGCACCGGCACGCCGGTCACGATCTCGGCCAACCAGAACGCCCAGGCCGAGCAGGTGTCTGCGGAAGCGCGGCTGCACACCATCAGCTGGGACGATGACGCCGCGCTGGCACTGATCTTCTCGCGCACGCTCGACGAGGACACCGTGGTCGCCGCCGCGCTCTCCGATCCCGAACCGGAGGCTGCAGCAGAGCCGCTGCTTGCGCCACCGCCGCCGCAGGCCGGCCACGCCGACGCCGAGGAGCTCGGCGCCATCCTCGACACCGCGGCCGAAGGCATCATCATGTTCGATGCCGAAGGCAACATCCATTCCTGCAACCGCAGTGCGGAAGCGCTGTTCGGCTATGACGGCAGTGAGTTCGTCACGCATAACCTCGCCGATTTGTTCGCGCCGGAGAGCCAGCACGGCATCTTCGACTATCTGGCGAGCGTGAAATCATCCGGCGTCGCCAGCCTGCTCGATCACGGGCGTGAGACGCTCGGCCGCGTCCGCCAGGGCGGCATCATCCCGCTGTCGGTGACGATGGGCCGCACCCGTGCCGACGGACCGAATTTCTTCGCGGTGTTCCGCGACCTCTCGCAAACCAAGAAGAGCGAAAGCGAGGTGCGCGAGGCGCGACGGCTCGCCGAGCGCGCGGCGAACGCCAAGACCGACATGCTGGCGCGGATCAGCCACGAGCTGCGCACACCGCTCAACGCCATCATCGGCTTTGCCGAGGTGATGATCGGCGAGCGCTTCGGCGCGCTCGGCAACGAACGCTATGTCGAATACATGAAGGACATCCGCGCCTCCGGCGAGCGCGTGATCGCGATCGTCAACGATTTGCTCGACCTGTCGCGGATCGAGACCGGCAAGCTCGACCTCGCCTTCACCAGCCAGAACCTCAACGAGATGGTGGAGAGCTGCGTCGCGGTGATGCAGCCGCAGGCCAATCGCGAGCGCATCATCATCCGCACCTCGCTCGCGCATACGCTGCCGCCGGTCGTCGCCGATGCCCGGGCGCTGCGCCAGATCACGCTGAACCTGATCGGCAACTCGATCCATCTCGCCAATGCCGGCGGCCAGGTGATCGTCTCGACCGCGCTGTCGGATTTCGGCGAAGTGATGCTGCGGGTGCGCGACACCGGCCAGAGCCTCAACGACAACGAGGTCGCCGCCGCGCTCGAGCCGTTCCGCGCGCCAACGCCATCCGATCAGGCCGGCTCCGGCGGCGTCAGCCTGTCGCTGACCAAGGCGCTGGTCGAAGCCAATCGCGCCAAATTCCAGATCCGAACCGGCGGCCGCACCGGCACCTTGATCGAGGTGACCTTCGCCCACGCCGCCGCAAGGGCGTGACCCTCGGCGACACGCGAGCGGTCAACAGCTTCCTCGCTTCCGCGTGAGAGACGCACCAGCGGACCTTCCCACCCTCCTCCGCAAGGGAGGAGGGAGCCTCACCGGCGTGCTCGCCTCACGAGAACGGAGCACGATAGCCGAGCCTGCTTGAAGCAAGGATGTCGCGTGCGCGATCGAGGTCGCCATAGGTTGCTAACAGAGGAAGCGATTTGATCGACATGTCCGTGGCTCCAAGCCGCAGCTGCGCGAGCCGAGCCATGCGTTCGAGAACCGCGATCGCGCGCTTTGCCGAGCGCCGATGCATGGCGAGGGCACAAAGCCCCCGCCATCACACGTTGCGCTACTCCGCGCCCGAGCCGCCCTGCACGATCTTCTCGTTCAGCTTCTGATCGACGGTCTCGACCGTGCGGTCGATCTCCGCGCTGGGCGTGCCGAGCTGATGCGAGATCAGCTTCACCAGCAGGTCGACGCGCTCGATGAACGGCGCGCCGGCGGCGACCGCGCGGGCCGCCGAGGACGGCTTGAGCAGGCTTTCCGCCGCCTTGGCATATTTTGCGAACGGCACCTGGTCCGCAGGATCGGCGCCGAGCTTGCGCGCGATGCCGTCGACATGGTCGTAGATCGCCTGCGAGCGGTTGAGATCGCTGTGCACGGCGTCGCGGATCGATTGCGGCTCTGTCGGCGTGATGCAGCGATAATTGCCGGTCAGCAGCATCGACCATTTCGCCAGCGGCACGAACAGCGACGAGAAGACCTTCAGCTTCACCGGCACGTCCTGGCCGTCGAGCGTCACCGCGTCGATGTCGGCTTCGAGCTCGCGCAGCACCTTGTTGTGCTTGTCGTCGGCGAAGGCGGAAGCCTTGAAGTTGGTCGGCAGGCCGACATGGAGCACATTGGCCTTCTCCTCCGGCGGCCGGAAGGCCTGCGGATCAGGCGAGCACAGCGTGACCAGGCCCGGCTCGAAGCGCTCCCACACCTGCGCGTTGGTGTAGGCCTCCTCGAGGTCCATGCCGGCCAGCGCGGGGATCCGCTTCAGATACGGCAGCGGCGGCATGTTCATGATCGACAGGCACGGCAGCTTGGCCGCTGCGATCTTGATCATCAGCACGCGAACCGTGTGGTTGGTGTATTGCGGCTCCTGCATCGCAAGTCCAACCATGTCGTAGCGCGACACGTCGACATCGGCGGGCGTCACGGCGTCGAGCTTGCCGGGCAAGTCGCGCGAGAAGATCGAGCGGTGCTCCTTCTCGTCGCGCAGCTTGATGCGGACCTCGGTGCCTTCGCGATTGATCAGGTCGGCGGTGTTCTTGCGGCACACCAGGGACACGTTGTGCCCGGCCATCAAAAGCTTGGTCCCCAGCAGGGAGCCGTAGGAAGCTCCAAGGATCAGAATGTTGCGCGCCATGCTCTGTTAAGCCCTTCTCTTCAAAATCCTGCCCTGAGGGTGATGCCGGCTGATGCCCGGTCGATCTTGGCCGTCCAGCGCGTCCCCGGTCCGGCGTCCGCCACATCACCCCTCGGACAACACGGTCCGGCTGGTGTATGGTATGCCACCGTCTATCGCAGATCGACAGGCGGCTGCCAAGGGGATTATCTCGGGGATTATCTCGGGGATTATCTCGCCTGCGGACTTTCGTTCCGCGACCAGGAAGGGCATTCGAGCTTGCAAGTCGCCGCCGATCTCACGGACCGGGCTGAAGAAATCCTCGTCTCAGCGTCCCGGCTGTTTGCCCGCCACTCCTATGCCAATGTGACGATGGAGCAGGTTGCGGCGTCGGTCCGGGCGGTGCCGGGCGCGCTGTACCACTATTTTCGCGACAAGGAAGATCTGATCTTCCACTGCTATCTACGGGGCCTCGCAATCTACCGGCACGAGATTGAAGCCGCGGCCGAGCCCGGGATCGACGGGCTCGAGATCGTCAGGCGCTTCGTGCGCGGCCGGCTCAGGCCGGAAGGCCAGCGCATGATCCTGTTCAGCGATATCGATGCGCTGGCTGCGTCCTACAGCAGCGAAGTTCATGCAAGGCGCTGGCAGAACGCTGCACTGCTCGCGGACATTCTCAAGCGCGGCGTCGCCGACGGCTCGATCGCCTGCGACGAACCGCTGCTCGCGGCGGTGGCGCTGATCTCGATCCTGGACTGGGTTCCGTTCTGGCTGTCGGAACGCGATTACTACACGCGGCAACAGGCGATCGATGCGATCGACGACATCATCACCCACGGCGTGTACCGGCGCGAGATCGCCATGCCCGCAATGCCCGAACCGCTCAGCCTTGCACCGTTCCTGGAGTCCCGCGCCGCGTTGAACAAGCGGGCCGCGAAGTTCGACAGGATGCTGTCGATCGCCTCCGACAGCTTCAACCGGCGGGGTGCGTCGGGCACGTCGCTCGAGAGCATCGCGGTCGATGCCGGCATGACCCGCGCCGGCATCTACTATCATTTCAGTGAAAAGGAGAGCCTGCTGCTGGCGTGCCTGCGACGCGGGCTCGCCGGCGAGATCAGCATCCGCGAGCATCTGCAAGCGCACAGCCTTGGCCCATTCGATCACATCGTGCAACGAATCCGCCTGCTGCTGATGCTGCACGACACGCCCTGCGGTCCAAAGGCGACCTACCACAACATCAACTATCTCAACGACGTCGACCGCAAAGCCTATGTCGGCGACGTGCTGGCAACGATCCGGCAGGACCAGAACAGCTATCAGCGCTGGATCGACGAGGGCCGCTTCCGCCGCATCGATACGTATTTCGCAGAACGGATTTTGACCGGAATGGGCCATTGGTATCCGATCTGGTTCAGGACCAGGCGCGACTGGACTCCGATGCAGATCGCCGATCATTTCGCGCGGCTGTTTCTGGCAGGCCTCAAGCCGCGCCGATATCCGGCCTGAACCGCTTCCCCCTTCCCTCTGAAAGGGGGAAGGTCGGGATGGGTCAGCCCCGGGCGATGCTGTATGTTGAGAGAGCCGGTTTAGAGCGAGACAGCGCCGGCGTCAGTTCCAAACAGCGAACCAATACGAACGCCGCCCTCATCCAAAAGTTTACCTGCAATTCAAAACAGCGACCAATTCCCAGCCGATTCCGGCTTCGTATAGCCTATAACATCATGGTACCACCCGCTAAAACTTGACGCAGTATTCAAAGCGAAAGTTGCGAAGGCTCGGCAATTGGGGTTATGAGACGGCCTCGATCGCTCAGATCAAGAAACACAAGCAAGGGAGAACGCAGGATGCACAGGCTGATCGTTGCCGCCGCGGCAGCGCTGACGGTGTTGGGAGGCGCGGCGTCCGCGCAGGAAAACCTCAAGATCGGCTATATCGATCCGCTCTCCGGCGGCGGCGCCAGCGTTGGCGAAGGCGGCCTGAAGACGTTCCAGTATCTTGCCGACGAATTGAACGCCAAGGGCGGCATCCTCGGCCACAAGGTCGAGATCGTGCCGCTCGACAACAAGACCAATCCGCAGGAAAGCCTGGTGCAGGCGCAGAAGGCGGTCGACGCCGGCGTCCGCTACATCACCCAGGGCAACGGCTCATCGGTCGGTGCCGCGCTGGAAGACTTCGTCACCAAGAACAATTCGCGCAACCCCGGCAAGGAAGTGCTCTACTTCAACTACGCCGCGGTCGATCCGAGCATGACCAACGAGAAGTGCAGCTACTGGCATTTCCGCTGGGATGCGAACTCGGACATCAAGATGGAAGCGCTGACCAACTACATGAAAGGCCAAGCGTCCATCAAGAAGGTCTACCTGATCAACATGGACTATTCGTTCGGCCAGTCGGTGCGATCAACGGCGCGCAAGATGCTGGGCGAAAAGCGGCCCGATATCCAGATCGTCGGCGACGAGTTGCACCCGATGCTCAAGGTCACCGACTTCTCGCCCTACATCGCCAAGATCAAGGCGTCGGGCGCCGACACCGTCGTGACCGGCAATTGGGGCCAGGACTTCGCGCTGCTCTTGAAGGCTGCGGCCGACGCCGGCCTGAAGGTCAACTGGTACACCTATTATGCCGGCGGCGCCGGCGGACCGACCGCGATCAAGCAGACCGGCCTCGAGAACCAGGTGTTCCAGATCAGCGAAGGCGTGCCGAACTCCGGCAACAAGGCGGCGATGGATTTCGAGAAGGACTTCCGCGCCAAGACCGGCATTTCCGTGTGGTATCCGCGCGCCGTCAACGAGATGCGGATGTTCAAGGCGGCCGCCGAGAAGGCCAACTCGATCGATCCGGTGAAGGTCGCGGCGGCGCTCGAAGGCCTGAAGTTCGAGGTGTTCGACGGCGGCGAGGGCTTCATGCGCAAGGACGACCACCAGTTCTTCCAGCCGATCTACATTTCTTCGTTCGGCTCGCTCGCCGACAAGGCCAAGGAGCCGTACGACGAGGAAAACACCGGCTGGGGCTGGCACATCGTCTCCAAGATCGACACCGAGCAGACGATGCTCCCGACCACCTGCAACATGAAGCGGCCCTGATCGGCCGCCTCTCTCTTCATTCCGGGGCGATGCGAAGCATCGAACCACAGATGCGCAATTGCGCATCGGGGAATCTCGAGATTCCGGGTTCGATGCTTTCGCATCGCCCCGGAATGACGGTGAACTCCCTTTCCTTCGACAGGTCTTTGATCACGTGAACCGTTCCCAGTCTCAAACGGGTGCGCCATGGCTGAATTGATCGTCATCTCGACGCTCAACGGCGTCTTGTTCGGGATGCTGCTGTTCCTGCTGTCCAGCGGGCTCACCGTCATCTTCAGCATGATGGGTGTGCTCAACTTCGCGCATGCCAGCTTCTATATGCTCGGCGCGTTCTTCGGTTATCAGCTCACCCGCTGGATCGGATTCTGGCCGGCGCTGGTGATCGCGCCGCTCCTGGTCGGCGCGGTCGGCATGGCGGTCGAGCGCTACGGCCTGCGCAACACCCACAAGCACGGCCATGTCGCCGAGCTGCTGCTGACCTTCGGTTTGGCGTTCGCGATCGAAGAGATCGTCTCGATGATCTGGGGCAAAAGCCCGGTCGATTATCGCGTTCCGGCGGTGCTCGATTTTCCGGCCTTCACGGTGTTCTCGACCAATTATCCCGCCTACAAGATCTTCATGCTGGTGGTCTCGGTCGTGATCTTCATCGCGCTGCTGGTGACGCTGAAGCGGACCCGGGTCGGCCTCATCGTGCAGGCCGCATTGACCCATCCGAGCATGGTCGGCCATCTCGGCCACAATGTCGGCCGCGTCTTCATGCTGGTGTTCGGCGTCGGCAGCGCGCTGGCCGGCCTTGCCGGCGTGATCGCCGGTCCGTCGCTGGTGACGCAGTCCGACATGGCCGCGCTGCTCGGCCCGATCCTGTTCGTCGTCATCGTGTTCGGCGGCCTCGGCTCGCTGCCCGGCGCCTTCATCGCTTCGCTGCTGATCGGGCTGATCCAGACCTTTGCGGTCGCGCTGAACGGTTCGCTCGCCAGCGTGTTCGGCCCGCTCGATCCGAGCCTCGGCTCCACGCCGCTCACCGACATCTGGAACGTGACGATCGCGCAGATCGCGCCGATCCTGCCCTATCTGCTGCTGGTGCTGGTGCTGATCTTCCGCCCGATGGGCCTGTTGGGGACGCGTGAGTCATGACGAACGCTGCCACGCCCGTCTCCGCCGTGACCAAACAGGAATCCGGCGGCGCCCTCGGCTTCTACGGCGTCTGGTTGCTCGCTGCGGTCGCGCTCGTCGTGCTGCCGCTGGTGTTCTCCTCCGGCGGCTCGCTGACCTCGTTCAGCCTGATCGGCATCGCGATCATCTTCGCGCTGTCCTACAACATCCTGCTCGGCCAGACCGGCCTGTTGTCGTTCGGCCACGCCGTGCAATACGGCCTCGGCGGTTTCCTTGCCGTGCACGTCATGAACGCGGTCTCGAGCCATAACTGGCCGATCCCGCTGCCGGTGATCCCGCTGGTCGGCGGCATCGGCGGCATGGCGTTCGCGTTGCTGGTCGGCTGGGTCATGACCAAGCGCGCCGGCACGGTGTTTGCGATGATCTCGCTCGGCATCGGCGAACTGGTCGCCTCGTCGTCGCTGATCCTGCGCAGCGTGTTCGGCGGCGAATCCGGCATCACTACCGATCGCACCGGGCTGATGCCGCTGTTCGGCTGGACCTTCGGGCCGCAGATCCAGGTCTATTATCTGATCGCGTTCTGGGTGATGGTCTCGGCGATCGCGATGTATGCGCTGACCCGCACGCCGCTCGGCCGCATCTGCAACGCGGTGCGCGACAATCCGGAGCGCGTCGAGTTCATCGGCTACGATCCGCATGTGGTGCGCTATCTCGCCTACATGTTCGCCGGCTTCTTCGCCGGCATCGCCGGCGGGCTGACTGCGATCAATTTCGAGATCGCCAACTCCGCCTATCTCGGCGCGACGCAGTCGGGCCTGGTGCTGTTTTCCGCCTTCATCGGCGGCACCGCCTACTTCTTCGGCCCGATCCTGGGTGCCATCCTGGTGACCTATCTGCAACTCGGGCTGACCAGCGTCACCTCGGTCTGGCAGCTCTATTTCGGCATCATCTTCATCGGCATCGTGATGTTCGCGCCGGGCGGCATCGCCGGCATCCTGATGAAGCACCGTCCGCTGATCCGCGCGGGCACGCTCGGCACCGTGATCCCGTCCTATCTGGTCGCGGCAATCCCGACGCTCGCGTTTGCGCTCGGCATCATCCTGACCATCGAAACCGTGGCACGCTTCTCGGGCGGCGACCCGATCAACCTGCTCGGCATTCCCTTCGTCGCCAGCGCACCGACGACCTGGGCGGCCGCGGCGGTTCTCTTGGTCGGCGGCTTCCTGGCCGCAAGCCTCACCTGGCGGCGCGTTGCGGAGGCCTGGGATCGCGCCGCGACGGTGGCCCGTGATCGGGGGTATCTCGCATGACCGCTGCCATTCACGTCAACGCCGTCGAGAAGAGTTTCGGCAATGTCCGCATCATCCGCGACCTCAACCTGAGCGTCGCCAAGGGCGAGCGTCATGCCATCATCGGCCCGAACGGCGCCGGCAAGTCGACGACGTTCAACCTGATCTCCGGCCACATCAAGCCGACCTCGGGCGAGATCCGCCTGAACGGCGAAGTGACCTCGGGCTTGCGGCCATTCGAGATCAACCGGCGCGGGCTGTCGCGCTCGTTCCAGGTCACCAACGTGTTCGCCCGCATGACGGTGTGGGAGAACGTCCGCTGCGCCGTGCTGTGGGCGACCGGGCACCGCTACGCGTTCTGGAAGAACGTTGACGATCTGCCCGAGGTGAAGCAGCGCACCGCGCAGATTCTCGACGACATCCATCTCAGCCATCGCCGCGACGTGCCGGCGGGCCTTTTGACTTATGCCGAGCAGCGCGAGCTCGAGATCGGCATCACCATCGCCGGCGGCGCCAGCGTCATCATGCTGGACGAGCCGACCGCGGGCATGAGCCACGCCGAGACCGAGCGCGCCGTCGCGCTGATCCGCCGCCTCACCGAGGGACGCACGCTCGTCATCGTCGAGCACGACATGAGCGTGGTGTTCGGCCTCGCCGACCGCATCTCGGTCTTGGTCTACGGCCACATCATCGCCTCCGGCACCCCTGAGGAGATCCGCGGCAATCCGAAGGTCAAGGAAGCCTATCTCGGCGAGGAGGTCGACTGATGCTCGAGGTCAGGAATCTTCACGCCTATTACGGCAAGAGCCACATCCTGCAGGGCGTCGATCTCGACATCGCCGCCGGCGAGGTGGTGAGCCTGCTCGGCCGCAACGGCGTCGGCCGCTCCACCACTGTCAAGGCGATCATGGGCGAGGTGCCGCCGCAGGGCACCATCCGCTTCAAGGGCCAGGACATCGTCGGCCTCCCGAGCCACAAGATCGCCCGCCTCGGGCTCGGCTATGTGCCGGAGCACCGCGACATCTTCCCGGGGCTGACGGTGCGCCAGAACCTGATCCTCGGCATCAAGGACCCGCGCCGCCCGGGCAAGTGGCGGCTGCAGGAGATGCTCGACATGTTCCCCAATCTCGCCGCGCGCGCCGACACGCCGGCCGGCGTACTGTCGGGCGGCGAGAAGCAGATGCTGACCACCTGCCGCACATTACTCGGCGACCCCGATCTGATGATGATCGACGAACCGACCGAAGGACTTGCGCCCTTGATCGTGCAGCAGGTCGGCGAACTGATCGCACGGATCGCCAAGGCCGGCGTCGCCATCCTGCTGGTCGAGCAGAAGCTCTCGATCGCGATGAAGATCTCGAACCGCGTCTACATCATGGGCCACGGCCGCGTCGTGTTCGAAGGCACGCCCGAGCAGCTGAAGAACAACGCCGCTATTCGCGAGGAATGGCTGGAAGTGTGAAGCGGGAGCGGCCTCGTCATTGCGAGGAGCGTAGCGACGAAGCAATCCATGCTTCGTCACGGACGGAGCGATGGATTGTTTCGCTCGCAATGACGGGGAGGTATCGCAGCTCACACGGGTCGGCATGATTTACCCCGGCCGGATCAACGCCACCACATCCCCCGCGCGCAGCGTCTGGCCGGGCTTCACCGGCACCGACGCGATGCGGCCCGCGGCGGGCGAGAGCACCGAGATTTCCATTTTCATGGACTCGATGATGGCGAGCACGTCGCCGGCCGCGACCTCGGCGCCCTGCTCGACCAGGACCTTCCAGATGTTGCCGGGCACTTCCGAGAACGCGCCGATCTGGCCATCGGGAATGCCGGTCGCGGCGACGCTGGCGTCGATCGGCTCTACCGGCGCCTCGTCGAGCTTCATCTCGCGCCAGCGCTGGCGCTCGGCGTCGAATGCGGCCTGCTGGGTCGCCTTGAACGCGGCGATCGAGGGCTGCGTCGCGGCCAACTGCTTCGCATAGTCGGCGTAGGAGAACTCGCCCTGCTCGATCCTGATGTCGTATTGCCCGTGCGGGAACGCGGCGCGCGCGTCGAGTAATTCATCGGCATCGACCGGGAAGAAGCGGATCTTGTCGAAGAACCGCAGCAGCCAGGGATGGCCGGGTTCGAACACCCGCGTGGTGCGCCAGGTGTTCCAGACCTGGATGGTGCGGCCGAACAGCTGATAGCCGCCCGGCCCTTCCATGCCGTAGATGCACATATAGGCGCCGCCGATTCCGACCGCGTTCTCCGGCGTCCAGGTCCGCGCCGGATTGTATTTGGTGGTCACCAGCCGATGCCGCGGATCGAGCGGGGTCGCGACCGGCGCGCCGAGATAGACGTCGCCGAGACCGAGCACGAAATAGTCGGCATCGAACACGATGCGGCGGACGTCATCCTCGCTGCCGAGCCCGTTGATGCGCCGGATGAACTCGACATTCGACGGACACCACGGCGCATCCGCGCGCACCAGCTCCTGATATTTGCGCATCGCGAGCTCGGATTCCGGATCGCGCCATGACAGCGGCAGATGCACGGTTCGGCTCGGCACCCGCATCGCATCGACCGGCGGCAGTTCGCGCTCGATCTTGCGCAACAGGTCGAGCAGCTTGCCACGCGACAGCGCGCTGCCGTCATAATGGATCTGCAACGAGCGGATGCCGGGCGTCAGATCGATCAGGCCGCCGAGCCTGGCCTCCTCCAGTGCCTGCGCCAGCACATGCACGCGCAGCCGCAGCGCGACGTCGAGCTCCATCGGTCCGTATTCGACCAGCAGATTGTCGTCGCCGGCGCGGCGATACACCACCGGGATCGGACCGTCATCGTTGCGGCCGACGATCGCCGATCCGAGCTCGGGCGCACGCAGCACCGTGGGACCGGCAACCGGATCGTCACGCGTCACCGGCACAAAGCGCACGGTGTCGCCGGGCCGGAGCTGGCCGACCTTCCAGAGCTCGTCGCGCGCGACGACTGCCGGACAGACGAAGCCGCCGAGGCTCGGTCCGTCCGGCCCGAGGATGATCGGCATGTCGCCGGTGAAATCGATCGAGCCGACCGCATAGGCGTTGTCATGGATGTTCGACGGATGCAGCCCGGCCTCGCCGCCGTCGGCCCGCGCCCAGTGCGGCTTCGGCCCGATCAGCCGGACGCCGGTGCGGGCGCTGTTGAAGTGCACCTCGTAATCAGACGCGAACAGCGTCTCGATGTCGTCCTCGAGGAAGAAGTCCGGCGCGCCATGCGGGCCGTAGACCACGCCGATCTGCCACGCCGACGTGAGTTCTGGCCGCTCGTCTTGCGTGGCCGGCCGCGGCGTCGCAAGGTCAGGCCTCTCCGCGCCGATATGCAAGACATCACCGGCCTTCAGCGAGCCCGTCGCGTGGCCGCCGAAGGCGCCGAGCGCAAACACGGCGCGTGAGCCGAGAATCTGCGGCGCGTCGATGCCGCCACGAACGGCGAGATAGCTGCGCTGACCCGGGCCCTTGATGCTGCCGATCGCAAGCGTCTGCCCCGCGCGGACCGCGATCGGTTCGTCATAGGCCACATCGGCGCCATCCATCGACGCCTTCATCCGCGCGCCCGACAGCGCGACGATCGCATCGGTGTTGAAACGCAGGGTCGGCCCGTTGACCGTCAGCTCCAGCGCAGTCGTGGTTTCCGGATTGCCGACCACGCGATTGGCGAGGCGGAACGAGCGTTCGTCCATCGGGCCGCTCGGCGGCACGCCGACATGCCAGAGATGCAGCCGGCCGGGCAACTCCTGCACCCCGCTCTGCGCACCGGGCGCAACCACATCGATGGTGTGCGGCCGATACGCAAAGGCGCCGAGCACGCTGGTCGCGACCTGCCCGCTGCGGAACACGTCCGATGCCGCGATCGCACGCAGATAGTCGAGATTGGTCTCGATGCCGGCGACGACCGTGTCATCCAGCGCGTGCGTCAGCTTTGCGATCGCGGCCTCGCGGGTCTCGGCTGACACGATGATCTTGGCCAGCATCGGATCGTAGAACGGCGACACCTCGGTGCCGGTCTCGATCCAGCCGTCGATCCGCGCATCGCCCGAGAAAGCGACCCGCGTCAAGCGGCCCGCGCTCGGCCGAAAGCCGGCGCCCGGATTCTCGGCATAGAGCCGCACCTCGATCGCCGCGCCCTTTGGCGTGAGCGTGCCGGCCTGGCCCAGCACATCCTCGCCGGCGGCCTGGCGGATCATCCATTCGACCAGGTCGACACCGGTGACCTGCTCGGTGACGGGATGCTCGACCTGAAGGCGGGTGTTGACCTCGAGAAAGTAGAAATCCTCGCGCTCGACGTCGTAGATGAACTCCACGGTGCCGGCGGATTCGTAAGACACCGCCTTGCCGAGCGACACCGCGGCCGCGTGCAGCCGCCGCCTGATCTCCGCGGACAGCCCCGGCGCGGGGGTCTCCTCAAAGACCTTCTGGTTGCGCCGCTGCAGCGAGCAATCGCGCTCGCCGAGCGCGACCACATCGCCCCTGCCATTGCCGAAGATCTGCACCTCGATATGGCGCGCCTGGGCGACGAAGCGCTCGAGATAGACCCGTGCATCGCCGAAGCTCGCCCGCGCCGTGCGCTGCACGGATTCGAAGCGCTCCCGCAGCGTCGCCATGTCGTGGCAGAGCTGCATGCCGATGCCGCCGCCGCCCGCCGTGCTCTTCAGCATCACCGGAAAGCCGATCCGCTCAGCCTCGCGCACCGCCTCGTCGATGGTCTCCAGCAGCCTTGAGCCCGGCAACAGCGGCACCCCGCTGCGCTCGGCGATCTCGCGTGCCCGGTGCTTGAGGCCGAAGGCGTCAAGATGTTCGGGCCGCGGCCCGATGAAGGTGATGCCGTGCTCGGCCAGCCGCTCGGCAAAGCGGCGGTTCTCCGACAGGAAGCCATAGCCGGGGTGAACCGCCTGCGCGCCGGTGGCAAGGCACGCCGCCATGATGGCATCGACGTTGAGATAGCTCTCGGCCGCCGGCGCCGGGCCGATCCGCACCGCCTCGTCGGCATCGAGCACCGGCCGGGTGAAGCGGTCGGCGTCGGAATAGACCGCGACCGAGCCGATGCCCATATGACGCAATGTTCTGCCGATCCGCCCGGCGATCTCGCCGCGGTTGGCAATCAGGACCTTGCTGAACATGCCTCACGCCTCCGGCTCGAATATCGTGACCTGAACCGGCGTCGGGAAGAAGCCGTTGCAGGGATTGTTGATCTGCGGGCAGTTCGAGATCAGGCACAGCACGTCCATCTCGGCGACCAGCTCGATCGCGTCGCCCGGCTTGGAGACGCCGTCGACCACGGTGAAATTGCCGGCGGGATCGATCGGCACGTTCATGAAGAAGTTCAAATTCGGCACGATGTCGCGCTTCGACAGGCCGTATTTCGCGGCTTCGATCACAAAGTTTTCGCGACAGGCGTGCTGGTACCGGGTCTGGTGCCCGAACCGCACGGTGTTGCTCTCGCAGGAGCAGGCGCCCGCCGAGGTGTCGTGCAGGCCGCAACTGTCTGCCGTCACGCGCAGCATCACGCGGCCTTCATTCGACATGATCCTGGTGCCGAGCCCGACATAGGCCGAGCCTTGCGCGCGCAGCGTATCCTGGCCGCTGTAGCGCTCACCGAAATCATCGGCGCGATAGAACAGCGTATCCACCGCCTGCTGGCCGTGGGTATCGGTGATGCGCAGCGTCTGGCCCTTGCGGATGATCGCCGACCACGGCTTGCGCGCGGGAATTTCGACATCGAGCATGATGCGGCCGGTCGGAACGGATTGCGTGGTCATCGCACGGCTCCTTCGCTGGTCTCGCCGAAATACAGCGCGTTGTTCTCGAAGGCGCGGATCGCCTCGGCCGTCGCCGTCCGGCACAGATCGTCGGCAGCCGGCGCACCCGCGCGGCAGCGCACGATCTCCACACTCGCTTGCGGATAGGCCGTGGCCGGATCAAGCGGATGCGGGCAGTTCGACAACGCGATCAGCAGATTCATTTCGGCGCGCAGATCGACGAAGTCGCCTTTCTCGCGCCGTCCCTCGGACCAGACGAATTTTCCGTCCGCATCGATCGCGACCGGGGCGAAGAAGCTGACGCAGGGATGGACGTCGCGGCGATCGAGCCCGAGCTTCATCGCGGCGAGGACGAAGTTGTCACGCGTGTTGCGGAAATTGCCGTCGCCGTACTTCGCCTGGTTGGTCGCGGCAGTCGAACCGCCGACCACGGCATCATGCGCGGCACTGGTGTCCTCGGTGATGGCGAGCAGTACGCGCCCCATGTCCGACAGCAGCACGCGCCCTTTCTGCAGCCGCGCCGCCCATTGCACTTTGATGGTGTCGGCGTGGTTGAGCCGCTCGGTGGTGTCGGCGGCGTTCCAGGCGAGCAGGCTGACGGTCGATATCCCCTGTGGGTTGACGATGCGCAGCGTATCGCCGCGGTTCAGCCGCGTGGTCCAGTACCAGCCCGCCGGAATCGCCTCGCGGTGGATGATCGCATCTGTGGCGATCGGTGCGGCATCGCGCGCGGTCGGCGCCGGGAGCGCCCGCGGCGCGTGCTCCTGCCCGGCCGATTTCAGCTCGTTGTAGCGTCGCGTATGCGCCGCGACCTCAGCCTTCTGTTCCGCTGTGAGGATCATGGTTGCTCCTTCAAGACGAGAGCGCCGGGCCGTCCCGGCTGGTGCTCCTTGTCTGACCGGGTCGTCCCGGCCGGAGCTGGTTGAACCGACGACCGCAGCTCGGCGCTGCGGCGCGGGAAGATCTCGAGGTCGCGCGACACCGTGGCGCCGTAGCGATCGCGCTCCTCGGGCCGGTTGCGCGACCGCTCCAGCGCGATCACCCGTGTCGCGAGCCCGAATGCTTCGCTGAGATCATGCGTGACCATCATGACGGTCAGATGGGTCTCGTTCCACAGCCGCTTCATCAACAGGTGGATGTCGGCGCGGATGCCCGGGTCGAGCGCGCCGAATGGCTCGTCAAGCAGCAGGATCTTCGGCTCGCGCATGATCGCCTGCGCCAGCGCGAGGCGCTGCTGCATGCCGCCGGACAGTGAAGACGGATATTTGTTTTCCTGACCGGCGAGCCCGACTTCGGCCAAAAGCTTCATCGATTCATCCATGGCGGCGCGCCGTGCGGCGCCGAACAGCCGAGCCGCGAACTTGGCATCGCGCAGCTCGCGGCCGAGCATCACGTTCTGCAGCACGGTCAGATGCGGAAACACCGAGTAGCGCTGGAACACCACGCCGCGGTCGGCATCCGGCTCGGCGGGCAACGGCTTGCCGTCGACCAAAATCCGGCCGCGGCTCGGCTGCTCCTCACCGAGCAGCATGCGGAGCAGCGTGGTCTTGCCGCAACCGGACGGGCCGACCAGCGCGATGAACGCGCGCGGCTCGACCTCCATCGTGATGCGCTCGAGCACGATGTGATCGCCATATTCCTTCCAGACGTCGTCGAACCGGATCGCGCTCATTCCGCCCTCATCGAGGCAAACCAGGGAAACGCCTTGCGTTGCAGGACGCGCAGCCCGACATCGATCAGGAACGCCAGCAGCGTGATCCAGACGACGTAGGGAATGATCACGTCCATCGCGAGATAGCGGCGCACCAGGAATATCCGGTAGCCGAGCCCGGAATCGGAGGCGATCGCCTCGGCCGCGATCAGGAACAGCCACGCCGGGCCGAGTTGCAGGCGCAGCACGTCGATCAGCCGCGGCAGGGTTTGCGGCATCGCGACCCGCAGCGCGATCTGCCAGGTCGAGGCGCCGAGCGTCTGCGCCTTGACGATCTGCTCGCGCGGCAGCTCCTGCACCTTCATGGCGAGGTCGCGGATCATGCAGGGCAATGTCCCGATCACAATCAGCGCGATCTTGGAGTTTTCTCCCAACCCCATCACGATGAACAGGATCGGCAACAGCGCCAGCGGCGGCACCATCGAGGTGACCGACACGAACGGCCCAAGCAGGGCATTGGCGCCCGGCAACAGCCCGATCACGATACCGAGCACCAGTGCCGCCACCGTCGAGATCGCCAACGCCGACCCCAGCCGCCCGAGGCTCGCGACCGTGTCGGAGGCCATCAGATAGCTGCCGGTGCGGGGATCGACCTCGAAGGCCATCTGCTTGACCGCCTGCACCATGCTCGGCAGCGCCGGCAGCAGCTTGTCGTTCGGGTTTTGCGCGAGCCGCGCGCTGGAGCCGGCGAAGTAGGCGATTGCGACCAGGAGGAACGGCAGCGCGAGTAGATAGAAGCGCGTCTGCCGTCCCGGCCGTATGTTCACAAGTCGCATCGTCGGCTCCTGCGTGAGGTCGGCGTTGTGCGCGTCAGAGCTTGCCCTAGAGCTTTCCCTTGGCGGCTTCGTCCATGTAGGTCGGGTCGAAGCGCAGCTTGATGTTCGACTTGTCACCCAGCACCGACTTGTCGGCGAGCTCGATGCCGACCGCGTCGGCCGACTTTGCGCCCTTGCCGAGCAGATCCTTCTCGAACAGGAACTTGCGCACCCGATCCATCGTCGTGCCGACCGTCTTGCTGCGGGTGAAGGCTTCGGCGTCGGTGGCCCTGTCGAACAGCTTGGTGGTCGAGAGCTGGCTGTCGAAGCCGGCGAGATCGGTGCCGGAGGCCTTGGCCATCGCTTCCTTGGCGGTCTTGGCGGCGGGATCGTTCGCGGTCATCTTGGACAGCGTCTCGTACCAGATGCCGACCAGCGCCTTGGCGAAATCCGGATTGTCCTTGGCGACCGCGGTGTTCACCACCATCAGGTCCATGATCTCGCCGGGGATCTGCGAGGAATCGAACACCTTCTTGGCGTCCGGCGAGCCGAGGATCTCGGTCACGATCGGATTCCAGGTCACGACCGCATTGACGTCAGGCGTCTTGTAGGCCGCCGCGATATCGGCATCCGAGGTGTTGACGACCTTGACGTCCTTCTCGCTCAGCTTGCTGCTCTCCAGCGCGCGCGCCAGCAGATAATGCGACACCGAGAACTCGACCAGATTGACGGTCTGGCCCTTGATCGCGGCGAGGTCGGATTTGTTCTTCAGGATCACGGCATCATTGCCGTTGGAGAAGTCGCCCATCACGACCGCGGTGGTGTCGACACCGCCGGCTGCGGGAATCGAGAGCGCATCCATGTTGGTGATGGTGACGGCGTCATAGCCGCCGGCGGTGTACTGGTTGATCGATTCGACGTAGTCGTTGAACTGCTTGACTTCGATCGTGATGCCGTATTTGTCGGCCCATTTCTTGACGATGCCGGTGTCGGCCGCATAACCCCACGGCATCCACCCGACATAGATCGACCAGGCGACCTTGAAGCTTTTCTTCGGCGCGGCGTCGGCCGCAGGCGCCGTCGCGAGCACGATCGCGCAGCCGATGACAACAGAGCGAAGGAAGAAAGAGAACTTGTTCATTGCCGATCCCTCTTGCGAAATTTCACAAAAAGGGACTGGCGAAAAGACCATCGCTCCGCCAATCCCTTGGCTAACGAGGTCTCCCGGGCTTTTATCCCGCCGTGCACCTGCGGGGATGTCTCCCCCGCAAGCGGCTGCTCTCGGACCAGCATCTTGCCTGGCAAGATCGGAACCCTAGCGGCCAACTCGACGCCCTTGATGCACGAGCCGTGCCACGGTGGCGGTGTTTGAATCTCATGAGATTTTTCGGCGCGCGCGGTCCAGCCGCGCGGCCGTTCTGCTTAAAAACTGCGCAAGTCTGCTCAGAATTGGCTCTGTCATTTCGTCGTCGACACCAACAGGATCGCGTCATGGCTGACGCCGAGGGAGATGTTCGATGGGCAAGCTTTTGAGCCTTTTGTTCGCAAGCTTCTGGCGCGGACTGCACGGCCGGTTCGGCCTGGTGCCGCACCGCGATGCGCGAGGCCCGAGCGCCTAACCTGAGGCGCCGCTCCGGCTCCGCGTTGGCAATCAGCCGACGGTCCCGAGCTTGCGCATGATGCTGAGCTTGATGTTCTCGATATGCGCCTCGACGGCGGCGCGAACCGCGGCGGCATCCCTGGCGCGCAGCGCGGCGATGATCGCCAGATGCTCGTTGTGAACCGGGACGAAGCGCTCCGGCAGCCGGCTGAGGTTGAACATCTGGGTCTTCAGCCTGAGATCGCGGATCAAGGCCGCCAGCACCGCATTTCCGCTGTTGTCGGCGACCAGCTCGTGGAAGCGGCCGTCGAGCTCGCGGTTCTCCGGCGACTGCGGATCGCCGCGCTCGCGCAGCTGCACGATCCTGGCCTGTAGCTCATCGAGCTCGGCCGGCGGAATGCGTTCGATCGACTGCACCGCCGCCTCGGCCTCGAGCACCCGCCGCACCTGCAGGATCTCGATGAACTCGCGCAACGAGAATTCCTTGACCACCAGGCTGTTGCCGGGCGCACGCGTGACCAGCCCTTCGGTCTCGAGCCGGTAGAGCGCCTCGCGGATCGGCGTGCGCGAGATGTCGAGGAACTCGGCGAGCCGGCGCTCCTGCATCACCGTTCCGGCCGGCAGCTCGCGCTTCACCAAGAGATCGAGGATGCGCTCATACGCCAGCTGGCTCAGGCTCTTTTCGGTCGGGGCGAGCAGAAGGGAGACATCGGGTGCGGCTTGCGACCGGTTGGTCGCCTTGCCCGCTGCATTCGGCCTGCGCGGCATGTCCTGATCTTCCCTCGGATGACTTCTGCGGCGACATTCCGGTTGGCCGGAATGCCGCCTCAATGCGGACGACGATCGATCAATTGATCTCGCTGCGAATCGGCTCCGCGGGGTGCGGATCAAATCCGATCAATTCGGTCGTGAGCTTGGCATAGGTACCGTCGGCGATCATGTCTGCCAAGGCCTTGTTCACAGCCCTGGTCAGGTTGGGCTTGCCCTTCTGAATCGCCAGCCCCTTCTGGATCTGGCTCAGCGTGCCTTCGCCGGTCACCAGCGGCAGCTTCTTGGCCTTGATCGCATAGTTGGCGGCAACGGCATCGGTGATCACGGCATCGAGGTTGTCGTTGACGAGATCCTGCACCGCGTCGACCTCCGCTTTGTAGCTCTTCAGTGTCGCACCGTTCTGCTCGGCGATCTTGCCGAAGGTCGAGGCCGCGACGGCGCCCACATTCTTGCCCTTCAAATCGGCGCCGGTCCGGATCCCGGTGTCCTTGCGGGTGAGGATCGTGGCGCCTGAAGCAAGCCAGCCGTCGGCAAAGGTCACCTGCTTCTGGCGGGCTGGAGTGATGTCCATCGACACGCTGGTCATGTCGAACTGACCGGCGAGAAGGCCGACCAGCGCGGCGTCGAACTGCGTGATGACGGGCGTGTATTCGAGGCCAAGGCGGCGCGCGATCTCCTTGCCGACCCGGATCTCCAAGCCATCGAGCTCGCCGTCCGGCCTGCGCATCGAAAACGGAGCAAAGGTGCCCTGGGTCGCGACCTGCAGCTTGCCGGGCTGCAGCAGTTCGAGGTCGGACGCAACGGCGGGAACGGAGAACGTCAACCCGGCACCGAGCGCTAGATAGGCAAACTGCCGTCGCGAGATCATCAGTCGTGTCCTTTCATGGATGGAGGCGTTCACATTCGTCATGGGACGTTTCGGTCAATAGCGCAGCGCGTAGCTGCGCTCGAGCCATTGTGCGAGTCTCGACAGCAACGTCGTCATGACCAGATAGATGAAGGCGCTGGCGATGTAGAAGTCGAACGGACGGAACGTGCTGGCGATCAGCAATTGCGAGTAGAGCGTCAGCTCGACCACCGTGATGGTGGATAGCAGCGAGGTGTTCTTCAGCGCCGAGATCGCCTCATTGGTGAGGGACGGCAGGATGATGCGGAACACCTGCGGCAGGATGATCCGGTGCATGGCTCCCGCGCGGCTCATGCCGAGCGCGAGTGCCGATTCCATCTGTCCCCTGGGGATCGCGGTGAGGCCGGAGCGGATGGTCTCGGCGACATAGGCGCCGCTGGAAACGCCGAGCGCGAGCGTGCCGGCGACGAACGGCGACAGTTTCAGGCCGAGCTGAGGGAAGCCGAAATAGACGATGAAGACCTGCACCAGGGTGGGCGTGCCGCGGATGAACCAGACGTAGAAATCCGCCGCCCCGCGCACGACCTTCAAGCGCGACTGCTTGCCGAGCGCGGCGATCAGGCCACAGATCCAGCTGACCAGGATGATCAGCACGGTCAGCGCCAGCACGATCCCTGCGGCCTTGCCGAAGCCGGGAAGATAGATCGCGAAATCGACGGCCCAGTCGTGAATCCTGGTCAGGAACATCGGCGTGTCCAATCAAGCGATGCGATAGCGGTCATGCGGCGAAGTCCTGGTGCAGCACGCGCTTGAGGAACTGGCGCAGGCGGTCGCTGCTGGGATTAGCGAGGACGTCGCGCGGCGCGCCCTCTTCGGCGATCACTCCCTGGTCGAAGAACACCACCCGTGACGACACATCGCGCGCGAACGCGATCTCATGGGTCACGAGCAGCATCGTCATGCCCTCGGCCGCGAGCGATCCCATCAGCTCCAGCACCTCGCCGACGAGCTCGGGATCGAGCGCGGAAGTCACCTCGTCGAACAGCATGACCGCCGGCTTCATCGCCAGTGCCCGCACGATCGCAACGCGCTGCTGCTGGCCGCCGGACAGTTTGGACGGATAGGCGTTGCGCTTCTCATAGAGCCCGATCCGGCGCAGCAACGTCTCGGCGTGCTCGGTCGCCTCCTTGCGCGGCACCTTCTTGACCCGGACCGGGGCCTCGATGACGTTTTCCAGCACCGTCATGTGCGGCCACAGATTGTAGCTCTGAAACACCATGCCGATCTGGGCACGCAATTCGCGCAGCTGCTGCGGCGTCGGTTGGCGTCGTGCACCCTCGGCGTAATCGAAGGCGAAACTGCCGAAGTCCATGAAGCCTTCGTCCGGAAGCTCCATCAAATTGACGCAGCGCAGGAACGTGCTCTTGCCGGAGCCGCTGGCACCGATGATCGAGATCACCTCCCCGGCCCTGACGTCCAGCGACACGCCTTTCAGCACCTCGTTCGCATCGAAGCGCTTGCGGATGTCCTTCAGCTTCAGGATCGGCGCAGCGCCCGGCATCGCGGTCACATTAATCCTCCCGACGAACGACATGATCGTCTCGACGCACCGACTTTGCCGCCGGCGTTGGATCCGGACTTTTCAGCTATTGAAACGTCCGGCGCATTTAAGCTAATGGTATACCATTGGAGTGCCAATGGCATTTTTTAGGCTGCCTATGCACAGGAATTAAGCATGGCCGAGACCTCGAAGACCTGCCTGATCGTCCAGCCGATTCATCAGGCCGGGCTGAACGTCCTGACACAGGGCGGCCTCGTGCTGCATCAGCTTGCGCGATCCGACCCGCAATCGCTGATCCGCGCGGCAGCGGATTGCGTCGCCGTCGTGACCCGAAGCGCAGGCTTTCCGGCCGCCGCGATCGAGGCCGCGCCGGCGCTGCGCGTGATCGGCTCGCATGGCGTCGGCGTCGACGCGATCGACGTCGCGCGTGCGACCGCGCGCGGTATCGTCGTCGTCAACGCCCCGAACAGCAACGTGCGCTCGGTGGCCGAACACGCCATTGCGCTGATCTTCGCGCTCGCCAAGTCGATCGTCAGCGCTGACCGCGCCGTGCGTGACAACGATCACGGCTTCAAATATCGCGCGCGGCTGACCGAGCTGGACGGACTGACGCTCGGCATTGTCGGCTTCGGCAATATCGGTCGCCAGACCGCTTCGCTTGCCAAAGCGCTCGGACTGCGGGTGATCGCGCATTCGCTGGAAACCGCGCCGGAGATCTATGCGGCTGCCGCCGTCGCGCCCGTCGCCGCGCTGCGCGACCTGCTGGCGCAATCCGACATCGTCTCGCTGCATCTGCCGCTCACGCCGTCCACCCGCGGGTTGATCGGCGCGGCCGAGTTGGCGGCGATGCGGCCGGGCGCCCTCCTCGTCAATACCGGCCGCGGCGGAGTGATCGATGAAGCCGCACTGCTCGACGCACTCGATGCCAACAGGCTCGGCGGCGCCGGGCTCGATGTCTTTGCGCGCGAGGAGATGCCGAAGGATCATCCGCTGTTGCGGCACGATCGCGTCATCCTGACCCCGCATATCGCAGGCTCGACGGAGGCAAGCCTGGCGCGGACCGCTGAGGATGTCGCGCGCGGCGTTCTTGCGGTGCTGGCGGACGAGCGGCCGCGCTTCCTCGTTAATCCGCTGGTCTGGCCGCAGCGTCGCGGAGCGCGCCCATGACCGCTCAGCGGATGCTGCACGCCGATCGCGCGCTCGCAATTCGCCTGTTCGATCGGTTGGCGGAGCAAAGCCACGACGACCCCGGCGTCACCCGCGACGCCTATGGCGCCGGCGAACAGCGCGCGCACGACCTGGTCAGCCAACACGCCGCCGAGCTCGGGCTGTCCCGTGCCGTCGATGCCGCCGGCAATCTGCTGCTCACGCTTGCGGGCACCGATCCGGACCTGCCGGCCTGGGTGGTCGGCTCTCATCTCGACTCGGTGCCGCACGGCGGCAATTTCGACGGTGCCGCCGGCGTCATCGCCGGCCTTGCCGCGGTCGCAGGACTTAGACGGAGCGGACTGCGGCCGCGACGCAGCGTCATCGTCGTCGCGACGCGCGCCGAGGAGAGCAACTGGTTTCCCGCCTCCTATATCGGCGGCCGCTCGCTGCTCGGCCTGCTGCCTGCCGATGTGCTCGATCTGCCGCGCTCCGACACCGGGCGGGCGCTGCGCGACCACATGCGCGATCTCGGCTTCGCGCCGGAACGGGTCGCAAGGGGCGAGCATCTGCTCAAGCCGGCGCAGATCCACGGCTTCGTCGAGACGCATATCGAGCAGGGCCCGACGCTCGAGGCCGCGAAGCTGCCGCTCGGCCTCGTCACCGGCATCACCGGCAGCTTCCGCTACCGCAAGGCGCGCTGCCTCGGCAGCTACGGCCATTCAGGTGCGGTGCCCCGCCAGCATCGCCACGACGCCGTGTTTGCGGTCTCGGATCTCATTCAGTCGCTCGATCGGCTCTGGGACGATCTCGAGGCCGCGGGCCGCCCTGCCACCATCACGTTCGGCGAGGTCTTCACCGATGCCTCCCAGCACGGCTTCAGCAAGGTGCCGGGCGAACTGAATTTCTGCCTCGACGCGCGCAGCGTCGACCGCGAGCTGGTGGAGCACATCCACGACCGAACGATCGCTTTCGTCGCCGAGATCGAGACCAGGCGCGGCGTCCGTTTCGAGCTCGGCGAGCGCACCGGTAGCCAGCCGGCGGTGATGAGCGCGGACCTGCTGCGACAGCTCGGCCGCCTCGCCGATCGTCTCGAGATCGCCCATCTGACGATGCCGAGCGGCGCGGGGCATGACGCCGCGGTGTTTGCCAATGCGGGCATTCCCAGCGTCATGCTGTTCGTGCGCAATCAGAACGGCAGCCACAATCCGCACGAGGCGATGCGGATCGAGGACTTCCAGGCCGCCGCGACTTTGCTCGCCCACCTCGTGCTGGAGTGAGGAAGCGGTGAGCCGCGGCCAATCCTCACGCGCCGATCACTTCGGCCATCGGCGCCAGCTTGACGCCCGATGCGGCAAGGCGCTCGCGCAGCCGCTGCGCCATCGCCACCGCACCCGGCGTGTCGCCATGGACGCAGACGCTGTCGATCCGGGTTGGCAGGCGCGTGCCGGACAGACAGGTGATGGCACGGTCCTCGATCATGCGGATGACCCGTTCCGCCGCGACCTCGGCATCATGGATCACCGCGCCCGCGAGGCGGCGCGATACCAGATTGCCGTTGTCGGCGTAGGCGCGATCGGCATAGATCTCGCGCACCAGCGGCAGGCCGAACTTCTCCCCTGCCCGCTCGGTCTCCTGGCCCGGCATCACGACGAAGATCAAATTGCGATCGACGGTGTGGATCGCCCGCGCCACCGCCTCCGCAAGGTCGCGGTCCTCGGCGGCGATATTGCCGAGCGCGCCATGCGTCTTGACGTGACGGATCGGGTGGCCGACATCGGCGGCCAGCGCCATCATCGCGCCGATCTGGTAAAGCATGATCTTCTCGATATCGGCCGGGCGCTCACCCTGGATCGGGCGGCGGCCGAACCCCCAGAGATCGAGAAAGCCGGGATGCGCGCCGGCCTGAACGCCGTTGGCCTTCGCCTCCGTCAGCGTGCGATGCATCACGAGGGGATCGCCGGCGTGAAAGCCGCAGGCGATGTTGGCCGACGTCACGGTGCGCAGCATCTCGGCATCGTCGCCGAGCGTGTAGACACCGAAGCCCTCGCCCATGTCGCAGTTCATGTCGATCAGCGCCATCGTCTTCCCTCTCTTGATAGTACAGGTCCGATATACACATCGCGCCCACGGCATACCACGAGGAATTTTGGCGCAGGGATTGCAGAGGGTGTCTCGCGGGAGAGGCTCTCGCGCGATCACGTCCGCGCGTCGCCGGACGATCGCAACAGAAGATGAGCGCACCTGATGAATGAAGCACTCTACGCGCAGCCGCGCTTTCGCAGGTCTGGCGATGCCGCGCTGACCATCGAACTCGGCGACGGCATCGATGCAAAGGTGAACGCCCGAGTCGTCGATCTCGACCAGGCGCTGACCGCACGCGCGCTACCCGGTGTGGTGGAGATCGTGCCGACCTACCGCACCGTGCTGGTCTGCTTCGACCCGATCGTGGTGACGCGGCGCGAGATCGAAGCCGAAGTGATGGCGCTCTGGCCGCCGGCGCCGACCGGCCGGCTGCGCCATCGCTGGACCGTTCCCGTCACCTATGGCGGCGAACACGGAATGGATCTCGACTGGCTCGCGCAACGTCTCGACACCACGACGGACGAGATCGTCGCGCGGCACGGCGCGGCGGAATACCGCGTCTACATGATCGGCTTCATGCCGGGGCTGACCTATCTCGGCGGGCTCGATCCCGTGCTCCACATCGATCGGCGTCCCTCGCCCCGGCTGACCACACCGCCCGGCAGCGTCTCGGTCGGAGGCCAGCAGGCCGCGATCTCGCCGCCGATCGCAGCACCAAGCGGCTGGCACATGCTGGGGCGCACGCCGGTGCGCTCCTACGATCCCCGCCGCGAGCGGGCGCCGTTCCTGTTCAGTGCCGGCGACCTGATCCGGTTTCGGCCGATCGCGGCCGCCGAATTCGCCGCGCTCGAGCGCGCCGCGGACGCCGGCGAGATCATCGCCGACAAAGAGGAGCTGCGCACGTGAGCGGCACGGTGTCGGCGCATCTTGAAGTCATCGCGCCCGGTCTCGCCACCACCATCCAGGACCTCGGCCGTCACGGCTGGCAGCGGTTCGGCATCTCCGCGTCGGGCGCGATGGATACGGTCGCGCTGGCGATCGCCAACGCGCTGGTCGGCAATCCTGCGAATACCGCGGCGCTCGAGATCACGCTGACCGGGCCGGTGCTGGCCTGCACCGGCGGCGACATCCGCTTCGCGCTGGCCGGTGCCGACTTCGCCATGACGATCGACGGCCGAGAGGTCGCCGCGCACGAGACCCACGACTTGAAAGCAGGTCAGCGCCTGTCGATCGGCTCGTCGCGCGACGGCGCGCGCGCCATCCTCGCAGTCAGCGGCGGCTTCGCGATCAAGCCGATGCTCGGCAGCGTCGCGACGCACGCGCGCAGCCAGCTCGGCGGACTCAACGGCGGGCCGCTGCGCAACGGCGATCTGCTGCCGCTGGCAACGCCGGATCTGCCGGACCGGCCGCATCTGATGCTGTCTCCCGCGCATCGGATCCAGCATGACGGCCCGATTCGCGTGCTGCTCGGTCCGCAGGACGATGCGTTCAGCGCCGAGGGCATCACGACGTTCCTGACGTCGGACTATGAGGTGACCGCGCTGTCCGATCGCATGGGCTACCGGCTCGACGGGCCGCCGGTGGCCCATGCCGGCGCCGTCGGCATCGTGTCCGACGGCATCGTGTTCGGCAGCATCCAGGTTCCGGGCAACGGCCAGCCGATCATCCTGCTCGCCGACCGCCAGACCACCGGCGGCTATCCGAAGATCGCAACCGTCATCTCGGCGGACTTTCCGCGGCTGGCCCAGCTGCGCCCCGGCCAACGCATTCGCTTCCAGGCGATCGAGGAAGACGCGGCGATCGCGCTCGCGCGCGAATTGCGGCGGCGGCTCGATCGCATCGCCGATGCGCTGATCGAGATCCATCGCAACATCGTGCCGACCTCCGAGCAGCTGCTGGCCGGCAACCTGATCAGCGGCATGATCTCCGCGCTCGACTGACACCGACCACACCAACCACGACAGGAACACCAGTCATGACCTTGTTCAACGAAACCGCGAACGGTGTCTATGTGATCGCGGTGACGCCGTTCACCGACACCGGCGCGCTCGATCTCGACAGCGCCGATCGCATGGTCGATTTCTATCTCGATAAGGGCGCGACCGGCCTCACACTGCTCGGCATGATGGGCGAGGCGCCAAAACTCACCGCGGCGGAATCCCGCACGCTGGTGCGTCGCGTGCTGGCGCGCACGGCCGGACGCGTCCCGGTCGTGGTCGGCGTTTCCGCGCCGGGCTTCGCCGCGATGACCGAACTCAGCCGCGCGGTGATGGACGACGGCGCCGCCGGCGTCATGGTCGCCCCGCCATCGTCGCTGCGCACCGACGACCAGATCGTCGGCTATTACGACATGGTCGCGGAAGCGATCGCCGGCGCGCCGCTGGTGTTGCAGGATTTCCCGCTGTCGACGCAGGTCCAGTTCACGCCGAAGGTGATTCTGGCGATCGCCGGGCGACTGTCCAACATGGTGATGCTCAAGCACGAGGATTGGCCGGGCCTTGCCAAGCTGTCGGCGCTGCGTGCGGCGAGCGACGCCGGCCGCGCCCGGCGGATCTCGATCCTGGTCGGCAATGGCGGGGTGTTCCTGCCCGAGGAGCTCAGCCGCGGCGCCGACGGCGCGATGACCGGCTTCGCTTATCCGGAGATGATGGTCGATGTCTGGCGCGCCCATGCCGCCGGCAACATCGAGCGCGCCCACGATCTGTTCGACGCCTATCTGCCGCTGGCGCGTTACGAGCAGCAGCCCGGCCCGGGCCTTGCGATCCGCAAATATGTGCTGGCCAGGCGCGGCGTGATCGCTTCAGCCACCTTGCGCAAGCCCGGCGCCGCACTCGCACCTGCCGACATTGCCGATGTCGAGCGCTTGATCGCGCGTCAAACGCGGCGCCTCGCGGAGCTTGGTTGAGCCGGGCGTAAGCATTATCCCGCGAGGCGCAGCGCGGTCACCGCGACGCAGGCATTGCCGAACGGAAGCAGCACGACCTGCGCGCCGTTCGGCAGCGCGATCGTCGCGAGTTCGCCGAGCGCGCCGGTCTGGCCGTTGAGCTTGGCGAGCTCGGCCGCAACCGTCGGGCAGCTTTCCGCCCGCGGCGTGACCCGCACCAGATTGCCTTCGCAGGACGATCCGACCGGAGCGGCAAACACGATGCCGGCGGCCTGCTGAACGGCGGTCCCCTGCGGGGCCTGGTTTCCCTGCGGGGCTTGGTTTCCCTGCGGGGCCTGGTTCGGTGCGAGCGCGACCAGCGACTGCACCGAATGCGAATTGCCGGCCTTGGCGTCCCACTGCGACTGCGCGGTGTAGTTGGAGTTCATCGCAAGTCCACGGCCGAGCGTCCCGAACAGGTTGGCGCAGGTCACGATGTTGGCCTGCCGCGCCTGATCGTCGAACACGGTCGGTTGCTGCCCAGCCTGCTGCGGCGGAACGGCCGCGGCCGCCGGCGTCTGCGCCTCCTGCGGACGTTTGTGCGGCTGCGGCTTCGCGGCGACGGCGGGCTTCTTGGCCGGTGCCGGCGCGGCCGGCTGCAATGGGATCGGCGGGGTCTGCTGCGCATAGACCACGACGCCGGCGGCACCGAGCGCAGCCACCACGACCGCCACAAAGATCAAACCAAGGGTGCGCCGCATCGACCATCCGTCCTTTTCATTTCGCGTGTCAGTCTCGAGCCGGATCCCGGAATTCCACATCCGCATCTCCGACCTCGCTTCATTTCAATTTCGCCAGCACGCCGGACAGTCCGTCGAGCGGCGCCTCCAGCATGACCGGCCCGGTCTGCGGGAGCTGATAGGACACCAGGCACGGCGTCGCCGCGCGGATATGCCGCCGCAGCACGTTGCCGATCGCGATCGTGGCGAAGCAGAAATTGGTGTCGCAGCGATCGGTCTGCGCGACGATGCGATCCGGACTGTCGCCCATCGCGAGCTCGATCTGCGCGCCGACGCCGGCGGCCGCGGGAATCCGCATCGCCATCAGCGGCTTGCCGTCGGCGGTCGCGACCAACGACCAGTTGAAGGCAAGCGCGCCCTGCGCGTTGACGATCGACTGCGTGACGTTGCAGACCCGGCGCTTCGATCTGAGGCTCTCGTCGCAGATCAGGGTCCAGTTCTTGAACGGCTGGATCATCCGCCTGAACTCGCCGAGCGTCTCGCCTTCCGGCACCACGACATCAGACGGTTTCACGGAATAGGCAGGCGGCGGCGCGGGCTGCGCACCCGCGCTCGTCGCCGCCGCGAGCCAGACCAACCAGGCCAGACACGCCGGCCGCCTCGTCGCCGTCAGCGTCAATTGAGCGTCAGGCTCACGCCGGCACTGACGCCCCAGTCGCTGCCGGCGGTGGTCGCCGCCAGGTTGCTGCGCAGCCGGCTGTTCTCGCTTGTGTAGCCGATGCCGAAGGCGAGCGCGCCCTGGCTGCGCCAGACGCCGCCGCCGGCCGATGCGCTGATCTTGCCGGGCCGGTCGTCATAGCGCAGCGATGCGGCGGCCATGCCGATCGCGGCGGCACGCCAGGCGTCCTGCCGCACTTCGCCGATCTGGCCGTTGAGCTGCTGGAACGCGCTGTTGAGCTGGTTGACGTTGACCGCATCGGTGCCGGCGACGCCCGCCGCGACGTTGCTGATGGTCACCGGCCCGCCATTGCCGCTGTTCAACGTCACCTTGTTGGTGGTGTTGCCGGAGGCGTCGGTGTCGTAGCGGATCGAGCTCGACGCAACCGCCTGCAGCTGGCTGACGTTGACCGCGTCGGTCGCGGCCGAGCCGGCGGCGACATTGGTGACGCGGCGCTCGGCCCCGGACGAGCCGACCGACACCTCGCCGGTCGCGACCCCCGCCACGCTCTTGCCGACCACGGGCGTATAGGCCGCATCGCTCAGATTGGCCGTGGTGGTGGAATTGGCGCCGAGCGCCAGCGAGTTGGCCGCCGTCGCCTTGGCGCCGGCGCCGATCGCCACCGAATTATCGGCCGACGCGGCGGAGCCGTTGCCCATCGAGATCGCATTGGCGCCGCTTGCGACCGATTGCGGTCCGATCGCGACGCTCTCCGATCCGGTCGCGATCGAATCCGCGGCGGTCGAATTGGCGTGGAAGTATTTCACGCCGCCACCGCCCGTCGAGATGTTGTTGACCGTGGTGTAGAGCGCGGCGAGCGAGGTGTTGGTGGCCCAGAGCTGCGAGCCGTTGATCGCATCGGTCGAGGTCGAGCTGATCTGGCCCGCGGCCACGTTGGTGATGGTACGCTCCGCACCGGCGCTGCCGACGCTGACGGTCGAGGTCGGCGCGGTACCGGCGAAGTCGTAGGTGGTCCCGGCAATCGTGGTGCTCTTGGTCGCGACCACCGTCGAGGTGGTCGAATTGGCACCGAGCGCGACGTCGCCGGCTTGCGCGGTCGCCTTGGCGTTCGGGCCGAGCGCGACGCTGGTCGGGTTGGTGGTCTGGGATCCCGCGCCGATCGACACCGACTGGATGCCGTTGGCCGCCGCGCTGGTGCCGAACGCGATCGAATCGGCAAAGTTGGAGACCGAATTCTGGCCGATCGCGATGCCGCCGGGCGCGGTCTGCGCCACGGTCGCGCCATTGCCCATGCCGATGCCGTTGTCGCCGTTGACCACGGTCTGTGGTCCAACCGCGACCGAGTTGTTGCCGACCGCAAGCGAATCCGCGAGCGTCGAGTTGGCGTGGAAGTATTTCGTCGTCGTGGTCGCAAACGATTGCAGCGCGCCGGTCAGCTGCCGCACGGTGACGGCGTCGCTCGATTCGGTGCCGTCGGCGACATTGGTGATCTGCCGGTAGCTCGTCGCATTGCCGACCGACACCGCGCCGAGCAGCGTGAGATCGGTGGTGTTGTAGGGGATGATGGTGCCGCCGATGGTGCCCGATGCCGGCGCCAGCGCGCGGTTGGAGATCGAGCCCGAGCCGAGCGCGACGCCGTCGGCGACCGTCGCCTGGGTGTTGAAGCCCAGCGCGGTGGAATTCGCCGCGGTTGCCGACGCGGCAACGCCGGCCGCCATCGAGTTCGCGCCGGTCGCGCCGTTGTTGTTGTAGTTGGCCTGCTGGGTACCGCCGTCGTTGTAGCTATAGTAATGCGTCAGGCCGTTATTGACGATGGTCGAGAGGCTGTCGATTGCCGAGGTGGCGGCAAACAGCTGCGAGCCGTTGATCGCGTCGGTCGAGCCGTTGCTGATCCGTCCCGCCGCGACGTTGGTGATGGTACGCTCGTTGCCGACCGAGCCGACGCTGACCGTCGAGGTCGGGGTGGTGCCGGCGAAGCCGTAGGTGTTGCCGCCGATGACAATGCTGGCGGTTTGAACCGCCGCGCTGGTCTGGCTGCCGGAGCCGAGCGCGACCGCGTTTGCGTTCGTCGCGCTGGCATTGGCGCCGAGCGCGAGTGCATTGGCGGCACCGGCACTCGAATTGACACCGAGAGAGGTCGCCTGAACGTCGGATGCCGCCGCATTCTGGCCGATCGCGGTGCTTGATGTGGCCGAGGCCTGCGCATTGGGTCCGACCGCGGTGCTGTATTGCCCCGTCGCCTTGGCGATGTAGCCCAAAGCCACGGAGTCGAGCGCCGACGCACTCGAGGCGAAGCCGACGGCGACGGCATTGTCGGCCCCGGTGGACGAGGAGTTGCCGACGGCGATCGCATTCGTGCCGGTCGCGCTCGCCAGCGGACCGACCGCAACCGAGTCGGTTCCGACCGCGGAGGAATCGGCCAGCGTCGAATTGGCGTGGAAATACTTGATTCCGCTGGTGCTGATGTTGTTGACTGTGGTGGCGAGGCTGTCGACCGCCTGGTTGGTGGCGAACAGCTGCGAGCCGTTGATCGCGTCGGTCGAGGAGTTGCTGAGCCGCCCCGCCGCGACATTGGTGATGGTGCGCTCGGCACCAACAGCGCCAACGCTGACGGTCGAGACCGCTGTCGTGCCCGCGAAGCTGTAGGTGGTGCCGTTGATCACCGTGCTCGGCGTGTTGACAGCGGTCGCGGTGACGCTGCCGGAGCCGAGCGCGACATCGCCGGAGCTTGCCGCCGCCGTGGCGCCGTTGCCCAGTGCGACGTTGCCCACTAAGCCGGCGGCGCCTGCGGTCGAGCCATTGCCAAGCGCGACCGAGCCCTGCCCGATCGCCTTGTTGTTGTTGCCGATCGCAACCGCGCCGTTGGCCTGGTTGGCGGCGGTGGCGGTGGCCGTGCCGTCGCTGTTGGCGATGTTGTTGGCGCCGCCGGTGAAGGCGCCGGTGCCGCTGGCATAGCTGGGATCGCCGATCGCCACGGCACCGTTGCCAAAGGCAGTGTTGTTCGCACCGATCGAGACGGCCTGACCGCCGGCGGCCGCCGCATTGGTGCCCACGGCGACAGCATTGGCGGAACTGGCCGCGGCATTGGTGCCGAGCGCAATCGCGCTGACGGCGCTGGCAGCTGCCTGCCCGCCGATGGCGATGGCGTTATTCCCGGAAGCATTGGCGCCGGCGGTCGAATTGCCGCCGAGCGCGATCGATCCGACGCCTGAGGCGATCACCCGCGTCGCCACCGTGGTCCCGCCGGAGCCAATTGCAGTTGCATAAGTGCCCGTCGCTTGGGCCTGGGTGCCGAGGGCGGAGGCATTTCCGCCTGATGCGGACGCCCCAACGCCGACAGCGGCAGCAGACACACCGGTGGAGCTCGCATTATTGCCGACCGCGATGCCGCCCGTCGCCGTGCCGCCGACGATTGCACCCGATCCGATCGAAACCGCGCCCCCCGCGGCCAGCGCCTGCGCCTGGTTACCCAAAGCAACGGCGAAATTCCCGGATGCGGTGGCGAGATTGCCTCCGGCAAATGCGCTCGTTCCCGATCCCGCGGCGGAAGAGCCGA
This sequence comes from Bradyrhizobium sp. USDA 4461, assembly GCF_054055655.1. Lineage (NCBI taxonomy): Bacteria > Pseudomonadati > Pseudomonadota > Alphaproteobacteria > Hyphomicrobiales > Nitrobacteraceae > Bradyrhizobium > Bradyrhizobium sp. USDA 4461. The sequence goes on along the minus strand of NZ_JBSRXM010000001.1, from coordinate 3,592,020 downwards.
TGGCAATCGCGTTTACGCCCGACGCATTCGCGGTGTAGCCCAACGCGTTCGCGCCTTGGCCGGAGGCCGCCGCGCCGTTTCCGAGCGCAGTGGCCTGATTACCCGCTGCCGTGGCGGAGGTGCCGAGGGCGCTGGCGCCGGTGCCGGTCGCAGAAGCGCTCGAACCGACGCCGGTCGACCATGCCCCCGTCGCGGTGGAGCCGGTACCGAGCGCGACGGCCTCAAAGGTGAAGCCGCTCGGTGCGGTCCCGCTGGCATTGGCATTCACACCGATCGCGATCGGCGACCCACCGCCGGTTCCGGCGTTGGCCTTGGAGCCGACCCCGATGGCCGTGCCCGAACCATTTGGAGACGAGGCGGCAGAAGACAATCCAATGGCGATCGAGGCACCGCCCGAGGCGTTGGCCGATGAGCCGATGGCGACGGCACTCGCCCCGTTTGCAGTGGTGTTGACGCCGAAGGCGCTCGATCCGTCGCCGGTGGCGTGCGCGTTTCCGCCTACGGCAAGGGCATTGGTACCGGTCGCGTTGGCAAACACACCCATGCCGATCGCATTGAGGCCGTTCACCGAGTTGGCATAGCCCACGATGATCGAGCCATCGCCGGTTGCGGTGTTGGCATCGCCGATCGCCAGGGAGTTCTGGCCATTCGCGGTGGTGCTGGTGCCGATGGCGGTTGAACTGGATCCGGCGGCGTGGGCGCCGCAACCCAGCGCAGTGCTGCCCGCGGTTGCAGCAGTGGGGTTGGTGCAGTTCGCGGGATTGCTCAAGACCCCGTTGCCGATGGCGACCTGCGCGAACGCCGCCTGCGGGCTCATGAGCCCCACGACAACAAACATCGCGCCGACCGCCCCACCGGCTCCGAGCGGGCCAAGTCCCAGCCGAGCGCGCTTCACGCCAAGGATTCGGTGTGCCTGCCGCAACACCGCCAGCAACCGGCGCCGCAGCGAACGGCTGTCCGCATCGCCCGACGCGATCCAGCAATGGACGAAGCCGCTGCGGCGCTGCGTCTTCAGAGATGTGGTTGAGTTGCGTGCGACAGCCATGGTGCGCCCCTTTCGCGACATCTGGTCCAGACGCCGGAGGCGACGCGCCATGGACCGTGCCGACGCGCGGGCCCCATGGCCGCGCACGCGGAGAGATGAAGACGATCGCGCGACACGCGCTCGGCTTCCAGTCCTGGCCAACGATGTGTCGAACTCAACGAGCGCATCTTGCCACCCCGCGCTCGCTCGACTGCCCCATCAATGTGCCCCGAGTCGTCATAACCGAAAATGATAGACACATATTTGGCAACGTCACTCAGCAGGCCGTCCAAATAACGCGCAGATCGTCTCACAAGTTGAATGATTGGCCGATGCACCGTGAGGTATTTTATCGCGCCTTCAACCGGCAGTTGATCGACGGCGCGTGCGTTCGCGCATTTCGCGCGGGCTGACGCCGAACTCGCGGCGAAACGCGCGCGTGAAATCCGACGCCAGCTTGAAGCCGTTGCGATAGGCGATCTCCTGCACCTGCCTGTCGTTGAACGCGACGAGTTCGGCATGAGCGGCGCGCAGCCGCTTGCGCAGGATGTAGCCGGCGACGCCGCCGACGCTCTCGAATGCACGGTAGAGGGCGGAGCGCGAAATGCGCAATTGCTGCGCGATGCGATCCGGCGTGAGGTCAAACTCGCCGAGATGCGTCTCTATATAGAGTCGCGCACGCTCGAACAGCACCGACTCGATCGCGCCGTGCGAAGACTCGAGCCGATCCGAGGACAGCTGGACGCAGGCGGCGATCATCTGTGCGGTCGCCCGCCCCGCCTGCCGCAACTCGTCCGGCGACATCAGCATGATGCGCGTCTCCAGCCTGTCGAGATAGTCGGCAAGCAGCGCGGTCAGGTTGCCTTCGAGAAGAATATTGCAGAGCTCGTCGAACTGATCGGCCACCTCGGCGAACGACCTGCGCGGCAAGCCCAGCACCAGGCCCTCATAGTCCGTGATGCTGCCGCTGAAATCATCATCGAGCGAAATCAGGAACATGGCATCCGGCCCGGCGTGAATTCGTCGCCCGGCGCTCGCGAAGCGCGCTTCACCGGAGCGTACCCGGTAGAGCCACCAGATATCGACCGGCGCGCCCTGCGACGGTTTGATGACACGCGCGAACGATTGCGCGGCGAATCGTCCCGACGTGAAGACGATTTCGGCCATGTTGCAGGTCAGGTACTCCACCAGGAACCCTTGCGCGGGGCTATAGCCTTCGGGTGGCGCGACCTCGACCAGCGAGGCCATGCGCGTCTTCCAGACCTCGAACTGCTCCGATGGCGGATAAGGGCGTGTCGAGAACAGCCGCGGCGGTGCCGCAGCTATGTCCCTGATGTTCCGCGGCTCGCGCGGCATTGGAACATGTTCGAGGAGTTGCGATGCGCGTGGCGGCGTGTCGTCGTCTTGTCGCATGTACTTCCGTTCCCCGTTTTCGCAGACGACAGACATCGGCTCAACGGAGGGGCATTCCAAAGGTTGCGTCGCCTGCACCGAAAGGCCGGCGAATTCGGGAGATAAAGAAGCGGCATCCGGGAAAGCGAAGATCAGCCTGCTTACGCCGGCCGCTCCCGATAGGGCTGATGCAGGTTGCTGAGGCGGTCGTGCTCACACATGCTTTTTTCATCATCGTGGCGTCATGGCCGTATCCGACCCGACTGATCTAGAGAACACTTTGCGCGATAGCCAGAGGAGCGGCAACGCGCGCCGCGAAGAATTGCACGATTGCCTTCACGCGATGCGATCGCGCAACGCATCGTCCAAGAGACTTCAGAAAATGTTAGCGATCTCGGCGCTGTGGGACAGCGGATATAACGGCAGGAAGCGGAGGTAAGCACGGTACATGACATATCGAGACCTCTGCGACGATCGCCGCGACCAGGCATGGGGACGTCTGCCTATTCCTGCGCCAATCCACCGCATGCGGCGTGACTGCAAACCCTGTGGCATGCGGCCGTACACACTGTCGCTGCTTGCGGCATTTACATATGAGTGTCGAGGTGGCGGAAGTCACAACGGCTCATCGAATTTTTTGGTTCACTGAATTTTTGCCGGGAGTGTTGCGCGCCAGATAGCACTGTCCCATCGCGCGGCTGTGCCGGCGCCTCGCGATCGTTGACACGAGCAGCGTGAGGAAGCCACCGGCGGATGCGCTCCCTCCCCCCTCTTGTCCGCCGGAGCCTCTTGGCGAAGGCGGATGCGGGGGAGGGTTGGGGAGAGGGTGCCACACGGCGAACTCTCTCAATACTTCGCGCAGCACACGATCGGCGTCGAGAAAGCGATGCTCGTCTCGATCATCTCGCCCGAGGCGCGCCCCTCGCCCCGCCCTCTCCGCAACGCGGGGCGATCGCACATGTCTACGGCTCCGTCCCATCGGACGGCGTTAGGCGCACTGCACGTTTTCTGGATAATAGAATAATGCCGCTGATTTGCCCGACGTGTCAAGTCGACATATCGAATGCCGGCACGCCGACGGCTCCTTTGCATGGGGTTGTTTTGCAGGTTTTGATGCGCCCCTGCCGAGGCAGGCCAGATGCCATAGCCCTGCCTTAAAAGGGGAGGGCCGCCTCACTCGTCAGAGCGAGCGGGCGGGGACCTGCTCTCTCCGCCGACTGTGCAGTCCGCGGCCACCCATCCCGACCTTCCCCCTTGCGGGGGAAGGAGAAGTGGGAGGTTTTCGAAGCGCTGCCGATCGGATGGATAGAGCCTACTTCCGATCGGAACCCTGCGCCGGCGTCTGTGGGCTCGTGCTTGAGCCTGACGACGGTGGAGCGTTGTTTTGGTTCGGCTGATTGGACGACGAGGTCTGGCCGGTGCTCGGCTGGTTGCCGCCGCTGCCCTGCCCGACGGTGGACTGGTTCTGCGGCGCGGCCTGTCCCGTCGTATTCTGCTGCGGGGCCTGCTGCTGAGCCGACGGCTGGTTTCCGGCCTGGCCAGACGTCGACTGGTTCTGTGGCGCGTTCGCCTGACCCGTGGTCTGCCCTGTCGTGTTTTGCTGGGCAGGCTGCTGCGTGCCGGTCTGGTCGGTCGACTGGTTTTGCGGCACGTCGTTGGTCTGGCCGGTCGTCTGTCCCGTCGTGTTTTGCTGGGTGCGGCTCTGACCGACTGTTGACGATCCCCGCCCCGCGGCCTCGCCGATCCTGTCGGACAGGCCCAGTGCGGCCACCGTGCGGGTGTCGACGCTGCCGCTCGTCGTTAGGCCTTCTCGGCGCTGGAACGTGATCAGCGCCTCGCGGGTCCGCGAGCCGAGCACGCCGTCGGCCTCACCAACCAACAGGCCGCGGTCGATCAGCACTTGCTGCACCTCACGGATCTGTTGCGGGCTCAGGTCCATCATCGCAACGCTGCCGCCACTGCGGCCGCGATGGCTGAAGCGCGTCCGCGGTCCGACCGGGACCACGTCGACGACCCGACGATCGCGATCGAGAAATACGACCTCGTCCTCGACGATGAAGAAGCTGTCGTCGCGATAGTACGGGAATGCATCGATCAGCGCCGGGAAGGCGGCGACCGAAATTGCGTTGAACCTCCGCGGCACCGCCACGCCCGGATTGACCGCGAAATTGATCGCGTTGACATTGATGCGTGGCGCATTGCGCGCAGAGAGCACCGAGCGCTGGATCGTGCTCTGCTGCTCGGCGGTCACGGTGCGCCCGGCCTCGGTCTGGACCGCGGCGTTCGACTGGGTCTGGGCCGTTGTGTTGGCCTGCCCAGTGGTCTGTCCGGAATTGATCTGTCCGGATTTGGCGCCGGAGTTGACCTGGCCCTGCGTGGTGCCCGGTTGCTGGGTGGCCGCACCGGTCGTCTGGCCGGCTCGCGTGTTCGGGCTCGTGGTCGTGCTCTGGCCGGTTGTCGTGCTCGCACCTCTGCGCTGACCGGTCGTGGTGCCCTGATTGCGATTGGCGGCGTTGGCCCGGTCCTGCTGCTGCTGGCTTTGCCGCGTGGTGGCGCTGCCGCTTTCACGGGATTCCGATCGGCCGACCTGCTCGCGCTGGCTTCGGCTTTGCCCGATGGTCTGCTCCTGGCGGCCCTGATTGCGCTGGCTCTGCCGATCGCCTCGCTGCTCGACGCGGCCGCTGTCGCGGGCCTGCCCGGTGGTCTCGCCGCGCATGCTCTCGCCGCGCTCGGCTGCGCCGCGGCCCATCCGACTTTCAGCACGGCCGCTTTCCCCTGGCTCCTTTGGGCTCGCGCCCTGCCCTCGGCCGACGGTCATGCCCTCGCTTCGCGACGCCCCGGGACCTTCATGCATTGCACCGCCGGAACGCCCGCCCGACGGACCTGCAGACGGTGCGCGCTCGCTACCGCCGGCGCCGACGCTGCCGCCGCCACCGATGTTGCCTCCGCCACCGCCGCCCTCGCGCAGGCCCTGCGCCGATGCGAGACCGACGCCAGCCAACAGCACGGCTGTCGTCAGCAGAAACTTGCTCTTGATGATCTTGCTGTGCATTGCTGATTCCTCCTGAGATTTGGCGGCTGTTCAGTTCGCGAAAGCTGCTGCCAATGTCTGGCGCTCACTCCGCCACGGCCGCTGCCCCGCGAAGCCAACGAAATCTGCGGCACCGCGCGCGCGATTCATCGGTGAACTGCCTTGCAGGAAAACAACGTCGCCGCCCTCGCCGTTCCTCGACCATCCGCGGCGCGACATTTCGCGCCGGGGGAACTGCGACAGGATCCCTTCTGAGCCGGCTGGCCGGTGTCCGATTCCGCTTGAGGAACCTTTCTGCAGGCGCGCTGCCGGCAGCAACCAACGCCGCTCCACTCCGTTGACCGGCTGGGCAATCACTATCGAGGAGGATCTGATGAGGAAGACAGCCCTTGTTCTTGCGACAGCCGGTGCACTCGGAGTGAGCGCGATTGCAGCGCCCGCACCCGCCGAAGCGCGCGGCGGGTTCGGTCCGGCGCTCGCAGGCGGATTGATCGCCGGCGCCGTGGTCGGCGGCCTCGCCTCATCCGCCTATGGCTACGGCTACCCGGGCTATGGCTACGGTTATGGCTACGCACCGGCCTACTATGCGCCCGGTTACGACGCATACGCCTATGATTACGACGACTACGGCTACGCGCCGTATCGTTGGGGCGGCGGATACACCACGACATATTATAGCGGCTACGGGCCGGCCTATTACGGCTACCGCTATCGTCACGTGGTGCGGCCGGCATACGCCTCATACGCCTACTATCGCGGCGGCTACCCGCGTTGGCATCATCGCTGGCATCATTGGTGAGATCGGTCAGGCCGAGCGCGCGGTCGTGTGATGATCGGAAGCCGAGCCCTGCCGCTTCATTCCGAAGTATGGCGTGCCGAGCCGATGCTCGCAGCCAGAGGCCCGCCTTCGCCCGGTGGCTTCGGCGCGACAGTCCGTCTTCGCCTTCACTGCGTTCAAGCTACGCCGGACACGCTTCGCACAGAAGGTCTCCGGCGTGGCTGCGCCACGCGAAGCCCGTCCATAGATGATATGAAGCGTGGCTTGCCGAGCCGAAGCTCGCGGCCAAAAGGCCCGCCTTCGCCCGTCGGGCTTCGGCGTGGCATCCTTCTCTCGCTGCGCGAGCGAAGGATGGTGGGTGCGACAGGGATCGAACCTGTGACCCCTACCATGTCAAGGTAGTGCTCTCCCGCTGAGCTACGCACCCAAAGCCATTTGGATCGGGTCCCTATAACGGACGGCGGCGGGGCAGGCAAGGACGCAAAGTGAAGGTTTTTTGGCGAATCAGGCCGCCAGCAACTTATTCACTTCGCTAACCAATTCCCTGAGGTGCACGGGCTTGGCCAGCACCTTGGCGTTTTTCGGCGCCTCCGAATCGGAATTGAGGGCCACGGCGGCGAAGCCGGTGATGAACATGATCTTGATGTCGGGATCGAGTTCCGAAGCACGGCGGGCAAGCTCGATGCCGTCCATCTCTGGCATCACGATGTCGGTGAGCAGCATTTCAAACGGCTCCTCGCGCAGCCGCTGGTAGGCCGACATGCCGTTGTCGTGCGGCGAGACCTTGAAACCCGCATTTTCAAGCGCCTTGACCAGGAAGCGGCGCATATCGGTATCGTCTTCGGCGAGGAGAATTTTCGGCATGGCAGGAATCGTCGAATCCGGCTGGAGGATCAGTCCGAACAGTAAGCCCGACAGACGGTAAATTTCGGGTGAAATTTGCGTCAAGCCTGAAGCGTCGGGCCAACGACTATTTGTGGACCGAACCACCCATGGAATCAACCGGCTGCGGCATTTGCTGCCTTTCAGACGCGTTCCAGCGGATACCGCACTCTTTTCACTTGGCAGAATGATCGCGATTACCGACAATGCCCGCCCATAAATCTCCGCTTTTCCGGCAGAATCAATTCTTGCGGGGCGAGGCGGACGCAAGGGACGGCGCCAAGGGAATGAGCGAATTTGCTGGCGAGTTGTCGCCCCCGTTCGAGATCGTTGAGCCGCAGGCCTGGCGCGCGCCGATCATCTTCAATTCTCCGCATTCAGGCTCGGTCTATCCGGCCGAGTTCCTGGAGGCGTCGCGAATCGACGTGACGTCGCTGCGCCGCTCCGAAGACAGTTTCATGGACGAGCTGATCGCGGGCTTGAGCGATCGCGGCTTTCCGATCGTCCGGGTCAACTTCCCGCGCTCCTATGTCGACGTGAACCGCGAGCCCTACGAGCTCGACCCGCGGATGTTCACCGGGCGGCTTCCGAGCTTTGCCAACACGCGCTCGATGCGGGTGGCCGGCGGGCTGGGCACCATCCCGCGGGTGGTCGGCGACGGCCAGGAGATCTATCGCGAGCGGCTCGAGGTCGACGAGGCGCTGCGGCGGATCGAGCTGCTCTACAAGCCCTATCACCGCGCATTGCGCCGGCTGATCAACAAGGCGCACCAGGCGTTCGGCGCCGTGATCCTGGTCGACTGCCACTCGATGCCGTCGGTCGGCGTCTCGCGCGACGAGCCGCGCCGGCCCGACGTCGTGATCGGCGACCGCTACGGCACGAGCTGTGCGCCGCTGCTGCCCGATCTGGTCGAGGAGGTCATGGGTTCGCTCGGTCATTCGATCGGCCGCAACAAGCCCTATGCCGGCGGCTTCATCACCGAGCATTACGGCAACCCGGCGAGTGGCCTGCACACCGTGCAGATCGAGCTCAACCGCGCGGTCTATATGGATGAGCGCCGCCGCGAACGCGGACCGCGCTTCGCCCAGGTGGCGGACGATTTTGCAACGCTGGCGGACGCGCTCGCGAAAATCCCGTTCGGAGATCTCGGCCCGTTCCAGGCGGCGGCGGAGTGAAGGATCGTTCGTCGAGCCGCTGTGCCGATGAAGTCATGAACTGCGAATTCAGAATGGCGATGCGATAAGCGCCGAATTGGATTCCCAATTCACTTGCGAAAACGTTGGCCGAAGAAAAAAGGGCCGCTTGAATGAACAAGCGGCCCAAGTCTAGGGAGGAAACGCCCAAGGAGGGCAGCGATAGCGCGAGGCGCTACCGCACCGCAACAATATGCGACCGCGCTGCACAAAACGCAAGAACTTTCGAAACATTTCCTGGGAAATGTTGGAAGCTCTGGCAGATCTGCAACAGGTCAGCGGGAGCGGCTTTCCGCATGTAGGATCAATATCTTACAGGGGAACGCCCGGGCGGCCAGCGTTCGGCGCATAGCTTGTATACCAGAACTCGCAACTTCGTGATCCGTCCTGAGGCCGGCCAGACTTTCGAATCCGAAGCCAAATCGAAAGCGCGAAGCCAAGCCAGAACCAAGTCAGAAACCAGGTCATCAGGCTGGGATAACACTCCGTTAATCGTGCGCGCCGCATTGGATTGAGCTAGAGCGTTTTCGAGCGAAGTGGCTACCGGTTCGCGTAAAGAAAGCGCGTCAAAACAAGAATCCAGAGCCCCGTTCCGATTCCATCGGAACGGAAAAGGCTCTAGGCAAGAGCAGGATTCGAACTTCTATCGCCTCGTTTGCGCATTTCAGGGACATGCCGTGACGGTCATCGACTTTACCGCCTTCATCGGCCGCCTCGCGACGGCATCGGGCGAAACCATCCTGCCGTTCTTCCGCACCTCGCTCTCGGTCGACAACAAGAGCTCGAACGATTTCGATCCGGTCACCGAGGCCGATCGCGCCGCGGAAGCGGTGATGCGGCGGCTGATCAAGGCGAACTTCCCCCAGCACGGCATCGTCGGCGAGGAATTCGGCAATGAGCGAGAGGATGCCGACTATGTCTGGGTGCTCGATCCGATCGACGGCACCAAATCCTTCATCGCCGGCTTTCCGATCTGGGGCACGCTGATCGCCCTGCTGCACAAAGGTACGCCGGTATTCGGCATGATGCATCAGCCCTATATCGGCGAGCGCTTCTCGGGCGACAACGGCTCGGCGAATTACTCCGGGCCGTCGGGCGAACGACGACTTGCGGTGCGGCGCTGCGCCTCGCTGAAGGAGGCGACCGCCTTCACCACGAGTCCCCTTCTGATGAATCCGGAGGACCGCACCCGCTTCGGCCGGATCGAGAATGCGGTCCGCCTGTCTCGCTACGGCGGCGACTGCTACTCCTATTGCATGCTCGCAGCCGGCCATCTCGACCTCGTAGTCGAGACCGAGCTGAAGCCGTACGACATCGCCGGACTGATCCCGATCGTCACCGGTGCCGGCGGCATCGTCACCACCTGGGACGGCAAGCCGGCGCAAGGCGGCGGCCGCATCATCGCCGCCGGCGACCCCCGCGTGCACGAGGCCGCGATGAAGCTGCTGAACGCCTGATTCTCGAGTTGCCGAGCTATTGGCATGCCCGACCTCGTCATCGAGAACTGGTGCGGCATGATCTCGCCCGCAGCGGTTTTGGACAGCCACACACAACTTTCCCGCGAATCGTGCATGTCGATTTAACCGATGTGTCAGGAATGCAGCCTAGCTTCGCTCTCGCGGCCGGGAGGTGGCCGTAGCACGTCCGTTTGGAGTTCATGATGCCGCTGCTGACCGATCGGCTGGATCCCGCGGCGCTCGCCGCGGAGCTTGACCAGAAGGGCTTCGTCTGCATCGAGAATGCGATCGATCCGGCCTGGATCGAGCGGGCGCAGGGCTACGTCCACGGCCTGGTCGAGCAAAAGGGCAAGCGCTATTTCGCGCTGAACTGGCTGTCGCGCAACGAAGGCACGCCGCCACAGGAATTGACCGGCGATCCACAGATGCGCCGGCTCCTCACGAGGCTCGCGCAAATCGGCTGCCCGAGGGCGAAGCTGGACGAGGAGATCTATACCGGCCTGCGCGTCGTCGCCGGTCGCACCGGCGACGAGCGATCGTTGCTCTACCACTACGACAAGCATGTCATCACGGCGCTGGCACCAATCCTGATCCCGGACGGGCCGAAGCGGCGCGCCGGCGAGCTGATCGTGTTTCCGAACCGGCGTGGCTATCGCCGGTTCACCTTCCTCAACATCGTCGAAAAGGCGATCACACAGAGCAACTGGTACCGCAACCGCGTCACGCGCGCCCTGGCGGAGGGCGACCTGCCGAACATCAAATATCTGAAGCCCGGCAACCTCTATCTGTTCTGGGGCTACCGGACCTATCATGCCAATTTCCCGGTCGCCAGCGACGCGGTTCGCGCGACGATGCTGCTCCATTACGGCGATCCGCATCCGGGCAGCCTGATCCTGAAGGCCAACACGGTGCGGCAAAACCGCGACGAGCGCCGCATCGCGCAGGAAGCCTCGTAAGACTCTCAGCGTTGCGCTTCGGCCCGCAGATAGTCCACGAGCTGCTTGGCGGCGCGCGGCAGCGCCTTGAAGCTGCGGGCGCAGATCGTCAGCCGGCGGTTGGCCCAGCCGTCGCGGATCCTGATCGTCGTGATCGGCATCGCAGCCGCACAGCGCCGCGCGGCGGTTTCCGGGATCACCGCGATGCCGACATCGGCGGCGACCATCTGGCAGATGGCGTCGAAGCCGCGCAGGCGGGCGCGGAAACGCAGCCGCGCGCCGAGCTTGGCCGCATGCCGGGAAATATGCACCTGCAGCGCGGACGTTGCCGTCAGGCCGACGAAATCGCGGCCGACCACTTCCTGGAAGTCGATCTGGCGACGGCTGCCGAGATCGCTGCGCCGCGACGCCACCAGCATCAGGCGGTCCTCGCTGAACAGGAAGCGCTCGACGCTGTCGGGCAGCGCGTGTTCGGCGGCGAAACCGAGATCGGCGGCGCCGCTCGCGATCGCGGTCGCGATATCGGTGCTCTCGCGCTCCTCGACATCGACACTGATATCGGGATGCTCGTGCAGGAAGGCCGCGAGCGCCCGCGGCAGATGTTCCGACAGACCCGAGGTATTGGCGAGCAGCAGCACGTTGGCGCGGACGCCGCTGGCATAGGCGGCGAGGTCGCTCTGCAACGCCTCGACATTGTGGATCACGATGCGGGCATGGCCGAGCAGGCTCTCGCCCGCAGCGGTCAGTTCGACGCCGCGGCGGCCGCGCTTGAGCAGTGCGACGCCGAGCGCCTCCTCGAGGCCCTTGATCCGCTCGCTGGCCGAGGCCAGCGCCATGTTGGCACGCACCGCGCCCTGGGTGATACTGCGCGCATCGGACACCGCGATGAACAATTGCAAATCGATCAGGTCGAACCGCATGACATGTTCCGCCCCATTATCTTCTTCCGCCCCGCGCCTTCGGACCGTCCGAAGGCTAACTCCGTAACCTCCAGATTGTGCCGATCGCGTCGATCGGTCAATGTGCCGTCATGGTCGACCATCTCCTGATCTTCATTGCCTTCGCCTTCCTGCTGGCCGGCTTCGTCAAGGGCACGCTCGGCCTCGGCCTGCCGACGGTCGCGATGGGGCTGCTCGCAACCACCATGGCGCCGGGCCAGGCGATTGCGATCGTGATCGTGCCGGCGATCGTCACCAATATCTGGCAGACCTTCGTCGGCCCCTATTTGCGCGACATCCTCAGGCGGCTGTGGCCGCTGATGCTCGGCACCGTCGTCGGAATCTGGATCAATGCCGGGCTGTTGACCGGGCCATACGCGGCCTACGGCACCGTGGTGCTCGGCGTGCTGCTGGTGATCTACGCGATCGTTGGCTTGAGCAGGTTCAACTTCAAGGTCAGGCGGCGCGACGAGAAGTGGATCGGCGGCATCGTCGGCGTCGTCACCGGACTGATCTCGGCCGCGACCGGCGTGCAGGTCATCCCCTCGATGCCGTTCATGCAGGCGATCGGCATGGAGCGCGACGAGCTGGTGCAGGCGCTCGGCGTCTTCTTCACCACCGCAACGCTCGCACTCGCCTTCAACCTGACGGCCTCGGGCCTCTTGACGGCGGCCACCGCGCTGCCGGGCGCGGTCGCGATGGCGGCATCGTTCATCGGCATGTTCATCGGCCAGGCGGTCCGCACGCGGATGCAGCCTGATGTGTTCCGCCGCTGGTTCCTGATTTCGATGATCCTGCTCGGCCTCTATCTCGCCGGCAGCGCGCTGCTCAAGATCCACGGATAAGCGTGATCCGGAAACGTCTGAAGCCGTTTTCCGAGCAGGCCGTGCACAAGTGATAGCTAGCGCGCCTCCAGCATGGCGACGCGGACGCCGAGATAGATGAAGAGCGCGCCGAGCGAGCGGTTGATCCAGGCGACCACGCCGCCCGATTGCCGGATGCGGCCGGCGGCCCTCGCCGCAAAGGCCGCAAGACCAAGGCACCACACCGTGCCGCCGGTGATAAAGATCAGCCCGAGCACCAGGAAGGCGAGCGTCTTGTGGGCGGAGTCCGCCGCCACGAATTGCGGCAGGAACGCCAGGAAGAACAGCGCAACCTTGGGGTTGAGGATGTTGGTCAGCGCCCCCTGCCAGAACACGCGCGAGATCGAGGTCTCGCCGCCCTGCCCCGTGATCTCAGCGATCGGCTTGGCGCGCGACAGCAGCATCTGCAAGCCGGTCAGCACCAGATAGGCCGCCCCGATCAGCTTGACCGCCAGGAACGCGGTCGACGACGCCATCAGCAGCGCGGAGAGCCCGATCGCCGCGCCGAACACGTGGACCAGGCAGCCGCAACTGATGCCGATCGCGGCAGCCGCGCCGCCCCGCCATCCGAGCTGGATCGTGCGCCCGATGATATAGGCGGTATCCGGACCCGGCGTGACGTTGAGCAGCAGCCCGGACAGGACGAAGAGCCAGAGTTCGTGAATTCCCAGCATGCCTGCGTTAACCTATCTAAGTAGGGGTCCGGAAAGGGCGATCGGCCGGCTTGCGCCATCGCGGCGACACACGAATTCCGTAGAGAAACGGTGGTACGATCCGTTGGTCGCATGCCAATTCCTGCTACTATGCATTATAGCTGCCCGTAAACCGAGCTTCCGCCGGACCCGGCCTGTCTTGTAAGTATCGGATTCGGTCACCTCGGCTAAGTGGCCATTCCAGGGCACAGGAGACATGGAAAGACGGCTCGCTGCCATTCTTTGCGCCGACATCGCCGGCTATTCCCGCATGATGGGTGCCGACGAGGCGGGGACGCATGCCTCGTTCAAGGCGCATCGCAGTGCGATCTACCCGATTATCCTCAACCATGGCGGCAGGATCGTCAAAAACACTGGCGACGGCTTCCTGCTGGAATTTCCGAGCATCATCGGCGCGATCGAGGCTGCCGTCGCGATGCAGACGCTGATGGCCGAGCGCAACGAGCACCTGCCGGCCGACCGCGCCATGCACTTCCGGATGGGCGTCCACATGGGCGACGTCATGGCCGACGAGGACGAGGTGTTCGGCGACGACGTCAATATCGCCGTCCGTCTCGAGACGGTGGCAAAGCCCGGCGGGATCGCGGTGTCCGACAAGGCCCGCACCGAATCGGGGCGACGGCTGGCCGTCACCCTGGTGGACGCCGGCCCGCACCGCTTCAAGAACATCGCCGAACCGATCCATGTCTGGACCTGGGCGCCGGCCGGATCCGATCATCAGGAAAAGACCCCGGACGACGGCCCGCATCTGCCGGGGCAATACCGGACCGCGATCGTCGGCGTGCTGCCGTTCGACAATCTCAGCGGCGGTGCCGACGAATATTTCTCGGACGGTCTGACCGAGGATCTGATCCACGCGCTGTCGCTGCAATCCTTCTACCGCGTGCTGAGCCGCAATTCGACCTTCGCCTACAAGGGCAAGAACGTCTCGACCCGCCTGATCGCGCGTGAGATCGACGCCACCTATCTGATCCAGGGCTCGGTGCGCCGCGCCGGCAACAAGATCCGCGTCTCCGCCGAACTGATCGCGCCCGAGAAGGGCGAGCAGTTGTGGACCGGCCGCTACGACCGCGACATGGGCGACCTGTTCGCGATGCAGGACGAGATCACCGCCAATCTCTCTGCCGCTGTTGCCCAGGAAATCTACCGCGCCGAGGCCTCGGCACCGGCGCGCTCGCCGAATGCCGAAATCACGGCTTGGGATCGCTTCCTGAAGGGTCTGTCGCACTACTATCACCAGACCAAGGACGATTGCGAAACCGCGATCGCGCTTTTCAAGGAAGCAATCCAGCTCGATCCCGCACTGTCGATCGCGCGCGCCTATCTGGCGCTGATCCAGATCCAGAGCATCCAGTTCGGCTGGATTCCGAGCACGCGCGAATTATGGGCCTCGTCGGTCAGCCTGGCCGAGAGCAGCGTGCGGCTCGACCCGCGCTCCTCGTTCGCGTTTTCGCTGCTGGCCTATCTGCACGCGATGCAGGGCCACTACGAAGCCGCGATGGACGCCATCAAGCGGGCGATCGAGCTCAACCCCTACGATATGGGTGCGCGCGGCGTGCTCGGAATTTGCCACATGGTGATCGGCGACCACCGCAAGGCGGTCGATCTGTTCTCGACGGCGGTCCAGCGCGGCAACAGCGACCCGCGCTACCAGTGGGCGGCGCTGAACGCATTCAGCCATTATCTGCTCGGGCAATATGACGCATCGCTGTCATGGTCGCGCGAGGGGCTCTATCTCAACCCGAACCATCTGCAGTGCCTTGCGGTGCGCGCCGCAGCGCTCGCCCAGCTCGGACGCAAGGACGAGGCGGCCCAGGCTGCGGAGGCGCTGCTTGGCAACTATCCCGACCTGACCGTCAAACGCCATCTGCGCAATTTCCACTGGAAGAACCCGGACGATATCGCGCTTTATCGCGACGGCCTCTTGAAAGCCGGCGTCCCCTTCGGCAAACTCGTTCTGGTTGCATCCGGATCGAAACTCGCCGCCGACTCCTGAGCGAGTTCATTCACCGGTAATGGATGCTTTTTAAGCTGAAGCTTTTCAGGATGTGGTTTGATGTCCGATCCGGCTGCAAGCGCGGCACCCGCCCCGCAGGTTTCCCCTGACAATCCCTGCCCGTTCCTGCGCGCGCTGGTCGCCGGCAACTATGTCGGCGGCCATCTCGTGCCGCTGCCGGAGCTGACCGCAACCATCGACCGCGCCACCGGCAAGACCGGGCTTCCGGCGCTCAGCGCCGGCGCGAAGATCTTCATGGTCGCGCAGATGGCCAACGGCATCGGCCCGTTCAGCCAGATGCGAAGCCTGTTGCAGGGCGCCATCCTCGACGAATTGCGCAACGGCCCGCTCGACAAGCACGGCGCCGGCTCGCGCATCCTCGACCAGCATGCCGTGGTGCATGAGGACGAGATCGCGCGGCTCGCCACCTTCGGCAGCGACTACAAGGCGCCCGACGGCAGTGTCGAACGCGGATTGTCGGCCTCCGAGATCAAGACCTTCATGGCGGCGAACTTCCAGCGTGCCAAGGACGAGCATCCGCCGTCCTACGGCATGCTGCACTGCTACTATCCGCTCTTGATGCTCGGCGAGTGGCCGGTGCTGCTCGACATCATGGGCAAGGGCGAAGGCAGGGACCGCTATCTTAGCGTCGCCGAGGTCAGGACCCTGTTCGTCGAGAAGCGCTTTCCCGAGCGGATCGTCGCGCTGCTCAACGGCTGAGCCGCAGACGCCGCGCCAGCAAATTGCTCACTTGAACAGCGGCGTGCCCGGCACGAAGGCGTCGAACGCCGCCCAGAATTGCGCCCTATAGCGGTCCTGCTCTTGCAGGATCTCGTGCTTGGCGCCGGCGATCACCAGATGCGAGCCGGCGCGCAGATGATAGGCGAACTCCTCGATCGCCGCGGTCGACACCACCTCGTCATTGCTCGCCGCCAGCATCAGGATCGGCTGGCGGATCTCGGACGGATACGACATGCCGCGGAAGGTGCGCATCGCGGTGAATGCGGTGTCGGCCCAGGCGATCGTCGGCGCCGCGATGCCGAGCGTCGGATCCTCTTCCAGGATCGCTGCGTTGCGGGCGTGGCGCACCGGATCGCTGGTCACGGGATTGCCGATGAAGGGCGCGAGGCCGACCAGTTCGTCGGTGCCGCCCGGCACGTAGCGGCCGCCCTGCCCGGCCAGTCGCATGATCCTGAGCAGCGCGCTCGGCAACAGCGACACGCGGCCGCGCGGCAGGTCGATCATCGGCGCCGACAGCACCATGCGGTCGAACCAGCGCTTGCCGGCATGTGCGAGGCGCAGCATCACCGCGCCGCCCATCGAATGCGCCAGCGCGAAATAGGGCGGCGGGCAATCCGGCAGCACCACCTGCTGCACGAAGGTCTCGACGTCGACCTCGTAGTCGGCGAAGTCGCGCACATAACCCTTCCGCGGATCGCGCAGCCGCCGCGACGAGTGGCCCTGCCCGCGCCAGTCGATCATTGCCACCGCAAAGCCGCGGTCGCGCAGGTCGCGCACCGTCTCGAAATATTTTTCGATCATCTCGCCGCGCCCGGCAAACACGCAGACCGTGCCCTTGCGGCCGGGCGGCGGCGCCCAGCGCGCGAAGCGCAGCTCGGCTCCATCGGGGGTCTTGATGGTGCCACTGACAACGTCGTCCGGAACCGGGTTGGCGGGGATCGAGACGAGCGTCATGCAGGAGACCGGACCGGTGAGACAGGGTGGAGATCAAGGACGCCGGCGCAAAAAAAGCGACGCGGTTTCCGCCCCTTGAACGCGACGTGACCCCTCCCATATCACCGGAGTGCAGGCCGCTACCAGTGTTTCGGACCCGGAACATCAGGCTGCACACATCTAAGCCCGGCCCGATGGCGGGCGGGTAACTGAAACAGTCGCTCACTGGAGGACTCATCCTATGCGTAGCTACGACCTCACTCCGTTTTATCGTTCCACCGTCGGCTTCGACCGTCTCTTCAACCTGCTCGATCAGGTGACCTCGGACGGCAGCCCCGGCTATCCCCCCTACAACATCGAGCGCACCGGCGAGAATGCTTACCGGATCAGCGTTGCGGTCTCCGGCTTCTCGCAGGCCGAGCTTTCGATCGTCGCGAAGGAGAACACGCTGACGATCAAGGGCGAGAAAACCGCCAACGAGAATTCCGGCAACGGCTCCGAAGTGCTCTATCGCGGCATCGCCTCGCGCGCCTTCGAGCGCGCCTTCCAGCTTGCCGACTTCGTACAGGTGAAGAACGCCTCGCTCGAGAACGGCCTGCTCCACGTCGATCTCGTCCGCGAGATTCCCGAGGCCAAGAAGCCCCGCAGCATTCCGATCGGCAGCGGCGAGAAGGCGCCGCAGGTCGTCGACGGCTCGGCCAAGGTCGCGGCCTAAGCACCATCTCCAGCGTCAGCAGATATTGGCTGCACGCGAAAACGCCCCGGGAAACCGGGGCGTTTTTTTTGGCTCGCTCAATTTCCGTAGCCCGGATGGAGCCAACGGGTCGCGCGTACGCGCGCCCGATGACAGGCTCCGCGTAATCCGGGGCAAGTCCCGCCGCGGGAATGACCCCAGATTTCGCTGCGCTGCATCCGGGCTACGCAGCGACCTTGATCACTCCAACCCTCACTCCAACCCCTGCACCTTCGGCATTTCCTGGGTCGGCAGGATCGCCGGCGGGGGCGCCGCCGGTGGTGGAGCGGCCTGACCGACGGTCGGGGCCTCGGCCCGCGGAGCGGCCTGCTGCGTCGCCGCCTGGGTCTCGGCCGGCTTCGAAGGTGCCGCCGCCTGCTCGGCCGGCGCCGGTGCGGCTGCCTCGGCGGGTGCCGGTTGCGGCGCGGCGGCCGGCGCGGGAGCCTGGACTGTCGCAGGGGCCTGGGCCTTGGCCGAGAGCGGGCTCCGCTTCGGCACCGGCACGCGGCTTGCGACATGGGGGATCGGGAGCGGTGGCCGCGGCACCCTCGCCTGGATCGGCCGCAGCATCGGGCCGACCGGGCCGTAGGTCGCGCTCATCTCTTCCTCGTAATTGTCGCCGAGCCGATAGGCCGGGGTGAAGCGGATGATGTGCCCGTCGCGGGCGTCGATCACCAGCCGGCCGTCATCGCCACCCTGGTCGATCACCGAGATGGTGTAGACGAAGCCGCGCTGCTGCGGCGCACCGAGCGGCAGATAGCCGTTCTCGCGCAGCACTGTGTAGACCTCGACCGGCGGCAGCAGGCTCGGGACCCGGCCATAGCGCGGCGGCGGCGGAACTTCCGGCATGGCGGCGTAGGGCTCACCGATGTCGGACACCCTGACCAAAAGCGGGCTGCCGATCCGGGCGGACGTCGCCAGCTGGGCCTGGGCCGAGGCCGCGCTGAGCGCGAGGGCGGCGGCTGCAACCGAACCTGTGAACAACTTCATCGCCGTAACTCCTGTCTGCCCCGCCCCCAGGAGCGTTTCCGCTTTCTTGCCGGCTTGCCCGGGAGTAAAATTTCGGTTTGAAATTCGGCGGTCCTTGGTCGCTGCTTGGGCCAGATCACGGCGTGTTTGCTTCGAATCGGGGGCGCCAGGTGGCTATCGAGCCGTCCGATCCGAGCATGCAAGCGGGGACTTCCTCGCGCTTGTGTGATAGACAAAAATTTGGCAAGGTCGAGGTTACGACAGCAAGGCTGTCTCAATTTCGAGGCCATCCCGGCATGGGGATTGCAACGAAACCTCGGCGCCCCGGGCTCCGAGAATGCTGCAGGCAGGGTCGTCCCTCAGGGGACGTTGAAACGCCCGTCGTCTGAATTTAGGAAAATGCGGCTCGCGGCGGACGAGCGGTGGCCCGGTGGGTGCCGCAACGTCCAAGGTGCGCCAAACAGGGTGAGACCCCTTACGCAAGGGAGAGGACACATGAGCGGGTCGGAATTCGAGCGCGAAATCATCGTGGCAGGTACGCTGTCGGCGACCGCGGACTCGAAAGCCGCCGAACCCGCGCGCGAGCTTCATACGCCTGAACTTCATACCTGGCGTCCTGAAGCCGAAGGCCTGTTCGATCCGAGCCTGGAAAAGGACTCCTGCGGCGTCGGCTTCATCGCCAACATCAAGGGCCAGAAGTCGCATCAGATCGTCTCCGACGCGCTGAACATCCTGTGCAACCTCGAGCATCGCGGCGCCGTCGGCGCCGACCCGCGCGCCGGCGACGGCGCCGGCATCCTGGTGCAGATCCCGCACACCTTCTTCGCGCGCAAGACCGCGGAGCTCGGCTTCAAACTGCCGCAGCCCGGCGAATACGCCATCGGCGCGCTGTTCATGCCGCGCGATGCGGCGTGGCGGAACGTGATCAAGAGCATCATCGCCGACGAGATCAAGAACGAGGGCTTCAAGCTGCTCGGCTGGCGCGACGTGCCCAGTGACAATTCCTCGCTCGGCGTCACCGTGAAGCCGACCGAGCCCTACCACATGCAGGTCTTCATCGGCCGCAACGGCGCCGCCAAGACCGAGGACGATTTCGAGCGCCGGCTCTACATCCTGCGCAAGTCGATCTCGCAGGCGATCTATCAGCGCCGCGACCGCGGCATGGCGGGCTATTATCCGTGCTCGCTGTCGTGCCGCACCGTGATCTACAAGGGCATGTTCCTCGCCGACCAGCTCGGCAAGTACTATCCCGACCTGCATGAAGCGGACTTCGACAGCGCGCTGGCGCTGGTGCATCAACGCTTCTCGACCAACACCTTCCCGACCTGGTCGCTGGCGCATCCCTACCGGATGATCGCCCATAACGGCGAAATCAACACGCTGCGCGGCAACGTCAACTGGATGGCGGCGCGGCAGGCCTCGGTGCATTCGGAAGCTTACGGCAAGGACATCAGCCGGCTGTGGCCGATCTCCTATGAAGGCCAGAGCGACACCGCCTGCTTCGACAACGCGCTCGAATTCCTGGTGCAGGGCGGTTACTCGCTGCCGCACGCCGTGATGATGATGATACCGGAAGCGTGGGCCGGCAATCCCCTGATGGATGAGCAGCGCCGCGCGTTCTACGAGTATCACGCCGCGCTGATGGAGCCGTGGGACGGCCCGGCTGCGATCGCGTTCACCGATGGCCGCAAGATCGGCGCGACGCTCGACCGCAACGGCCTGCGTCCGGCGCGCTATCTCGTCACCAAGGACGACCGCATCGTGATGGCGTCCGAAATGGGCGTCTTGAAGATTCCGGAGGACCAGATCGTCACCAAGTGGCGGCTGCAACCCGGCAAGATGCTGCTCGTCGACCTCGAGCAGGGCCGCCTGATTCCCGACGACGAGATCAAGGCCGACCTCGCCAAGAGCCATCCCTACAGCGACTGGCTGCATCGCACCCAGATCCAGCTCGAGGAACTGCCGGATGCGCCGGCCAAGGGCGTGCGCTCCAACCTGCCGCTGCTCGACCGCCAGCAGGCGTTCGGCTACAGCCAGGAAGACATCAACATCCTGATGACGCCGATGGCGTCCACCGGCGAGGAAGCCGCCGGCTCGATGGGCAACGACACGCCGATCTCGGCGCTGTCGGACAAGCCGAAGCAGCTGTTCACCTACTTCAAGCAGAACTTCGCGCAGGTGACGAACCCGCCGATCGACCCGATCCGCGAAGAGATCGTGATGAGCCTGGTCTCGATCATCGGGCCGCGGCCGAACCTGTTCGACCTACAGGGCGTCGCCTCGACCAAGCGGCTCGAGGTGCGGCAGCCGATCCTGACCGACGCGGATCTGGAGAAGATCCGCTCGATCTCCGACGTCGCCGAGACCCATTTCAAGTCGCGCACGCTCGACACCACCTTCCACGCCGGATTCGGCGCGGCGGGCATGGAGCAGGTGCTCGACGAGCTCTGCGCGCGCGCCGAGGGCGCGGTGCGCGAGGGCATCAACATCATCATCCTGTCGGACCGCATGACCGGCACCGACCGGATCCCGATCCCGTCGCTGTTGGCCTGCGCCGCCGTGCATCATCATCTGATCCGCACCGGCCTGCGCACCTCGGTCGGCCTGGTGGTCGAATCCGGCGAGCCGCGCGAAGTGCATCACTTCGCCTGCCTCGCCGGCTACGGTGCTGAAGCGATCAACCCCTATCTCGCGTTCGAGACCATCCTCGCGATGAAGGACCGGCTGCCCGGCGCGCTCGACGACTACGAGATCGTCAAGCGCTATATCAAGTCGATCGGCAAGGGCCTGCTCAAGGTGATGTCCAAGATGGGCATCTCGACCTACCAGTCCTATTGCGGCGCGCAGATCTTCGACGCGGTCGGCCTCAAGGCGGACTTCGTCGCGAAGTATTTTGCCGGCACCCACACCCGCATCGAGGGCGTCGGCCTCGGCGAGATCGCCGAGGAGACCGTGCGGCGCCACACCGACGCGTTCGGTGACGGCCAGATCTACAAGAGCGCGCTCGATGTCGGCGGCGAATATGCCTACCGCACCCGCGGCGAGGACCATGCCTGGACCGCGGAGTCGGTCTCGACCCTGCAGCATGCCGTGCGCGGCAACTCGCAGGAGCGCTACCGGGCGTTCGCCAAGATCCTCAACGAGCAGTCCGAGCGTCTTTTGACGCTGCGCGGCCTGTTCCGGATCAAGAGCGCCGAGGACGACAAGCGCAAGCCGGTCAAGCTCGAGGAGGTCGAGCCGGCCAAGGAGATCGTCAAGCGCTTCTCCACCGGCGCGATGTCGTTCGGCTCGATCTCGCGCGAGGCGCATACCACGCTCGCGATCGCGATGAACCGGATCGGCGGCAAGTCGAACACCGGCGAAGGCGGCGAGGAATCCGACCGCTTCAAGCCGCTGCCCAACGGCGACAGCATGCGCTCGGCGATCAAGCAGGTCGCCTCGGGCCGGTTCGGCGTGACGACGGAATATCTCGTCAACTCCGACATGATGCAGATCAAGATGGCGCAGGGCGCCAAGCCCGGCGAAGGCGGCCAGCTGCCCGGCCACAAGGTCGACGCCACGATCGCCCGCGTCCGCCACTCGACGCCGGGCGTCGGCCTGATCTCGCCGCCGCCGCATCACGACATCTACTCGATCGAAGACCTCGCCCAGCTGATCTACGATCTCAAGAACGTCAATCCCGACGGCCAGGTCTCGGTCAAGCTGGTGTCCGAAGTCGGCGTCGGCACGGTTGCCGCCGGCGTCGCCAAGGCGCGCGCCGACCATGTGACCATCGCCGGCTTCGAGGGCGGCACCGGTGCCTCGCCGCTGACCTCGATCAAGCATGCCGGCTCGCCGTGGGAGATCGGCCTTGCCGAAACCCATCAGACGCTGGTGCGCCAGCGGCTGCGCAGCCGCATCGCGGTGCAGGTCGACGGCGGTTTCCGCACCGGCCGCGACGTCGTGATCGGCGCGCTGCTCGGCGCCGACGAGTTCGGCTTCGCCACTGCGCCCTTGATCGCGGCGGGCTGCATCATGATGCGCAAGTGCCACCTCAACACCTGCCCGGTCGGGGTCGCGACCCAGGATCCGGTGCTGCGCAAGCGCTTCACCGGCCAGCCCGAGCACGTCATCAACTACTTCTTCTTCGTCGCCGAGGAAGTCCGCGAGATCATGGCGCAGCTCGGCTACAAGAAGTTCGACGACATGGTCGGCCAGGTCCAGATGCTGGACCAGACCGCACTGGTCTCGCACTGGAAGGCCAAGGGCCTCGATTTCTCCAAGCTGTTCGTGCGGCAGAAGGAGGAGAAGGGCCAGACGATCTATCACTCGGAACGCCAGAACCACCATCTGGAAGCCGTGCTCGACCGCCGGCTGATCGAGAAGGCGCAGGCTGCGCTCGATCGCGGCGCGCCGGTCAGGATCGAGGAAGAGATCAACAACACCGACCGTTCCGCCGGCGCGATGCTGTCGGGCGCGGTGGCCAAGATCTACGGCCATGCCGGCCTGCCGCTCGACACCATCCATGTCGGCCTGAAGGGCACCGCCGGACAGGCGTTCGGCGCCTGGCTCGCCAAGGGCGTCACCTTCGAGCTCGAGGGTGAAGGCAACGACTATGTCGGCAAGGGCCTCTCGGGCGGCTGCATCATCGTCAAGCCGCCGAAGATCTCCGGCATCGTGCCCGAGGAGTCGATCATCGTCGGCAACACCGTGATGTACGGCGCGATCGCGGGCGAATGCTACTTCCGCGGCATCGCCGGCGAGCGCTTCGCGGTGCGCAACTCCGGCGCGGTCGCGGTCGTCGAAGGCGCCGGCGATCATTGCTGCGAATACATGACCGGCGGCATCGTGGTGGTGCTCGGCAAGACCGGGCGCAACTTCGCGGCCGGCATGTCCGGCGGCATCGCCTATGTGCTGGACGAGGCCGGCGACTTCAACAAGCTCTGCAACCTGTCGATGGTCGAGCTGGAGCCGGTGCTGTCGGAAGAGATGATCAACGCCGACACCTACCATCACTCCGGCGATCTCGAGGCGCATGGCCGGGTCGACGTGTTCCAGAACCTGCTCGACTCCGACGTGGAGCGGCTGCATGTGCTGATCACGCGTCACGCCAAGCTGACCGGCTCGAAGAAGGCGGCGGAGATCCTCGCCAACTGGAAGACCTGGCTGCCGAAATTCCGCAAGGTGATGCCGGTGGAGTACCGCCGCGCGCTGAAGGAAATGAAGGCCAACGCCGACGCCGAGCCGAAAATCGCGATCGGCGCGTAACGACACGAGCTCGTCATTGCGAGCGCAGCGAAGCAATCCATAGCGCCACAAGCCGAACGATGGATTGCTTCGTCGCTACGCTCCTCGCAATGACGGAAGATAACGAAACAGAACAGACGAACACATGATGCAGGGGCATCGGGTTTAAATGGGCAAGATCACAGGTTTCCTCGAGATCGAGCGGCATGACCGCAAGTACGAGCCGGTCGCCGATCGGCTCAAGAACTTCAAGGAATTCGTCGTTCCGCTGAGCGAGAAGGACACCCGCGACCAGGCGGCGCGCTGCATGAATTGCGGCATCCCCTATTGCCACGGTACCGGCTCGACCGTGCCGGGCACGCCGGGCTGCCCGGTCAACAACCAGATCCCCGATTTCAACGACCTCGTCTATCAGGGCAACTGGCAAGAAGCCTCGCGCAACCTGCACTCGACCAACAACTTCCCCGAATTCACCGGCCGGATCTGCCCGGCGCCGTGCGAGGCGTCCTGCACGCTCAACATCGACGACAACCCGGTCACCATCAAGACCATCGAATGCGCGATCGTCGACCGCGCCTGGGACAATGGCTGGGTCAAGCCGGAGATCGCCGCGCAGAAGACCGGCAAGAAGGTCGCCGTGATCGGCTCCGGTCCCGCCGGCATGGCCGCGGCCCAGCAGCTCGCGCGCGCCGGCCACGAGGTGCATGTCTACGAGAAGTTCGCCAAGGCCGGCGGCCTGCTGCGCTATGGCATTCCCGACTTCAAGATGGAGAAGGGCGTCATCGACCGCCGCGTCGCACAGATGGAAGCCGAGGGCGTCACCTTCCACTACGGCAAGGCCGTCGGCGGCTCGACCCCCGACGCGATCGACCCGCAGGAGCTCGCCAAGCAGGTTGACGCGGTGGCGCTGACCGGCGGCGCGGAAGCCCCGCGCGACCTGCCGATCCCGGGCCGCGATCTTGCCGGCATCCACTTCGCGATGGACTTCCTGCCGCAGCAGAACCGCCGCGTCTCCGGCGAATCGCTGAACGGCGCGGTCGACATCCTCGCCGGCGGCAAGCATGTCGTCGTGATCGGCGGCGGCGACACCGGATCGGACTGCATCGGCACCTCGTTCCGGCAAGGCGCGCTCTCGGTGACCCAGCTCGAGATCATGCCGGCGCCGCCCGAGCACGAGAACAAGGGCGTGACCTGGCCGAACTGGCCGCTGAAGATGCGGACCTCGTCGAGCCAGGCCGAAGGCGCGGTGCGCGAATTCGCCGTGCTGACGACCAGGTTCGAAGGCAAGGACGGCAAGGTCAGCAAGCTGCATTGCGTCAAGGTCGACGACAAGTTCAAGCCGCTGCCCGGCACCGAGTTCACGCTCGACGCCGAGCTGGTGCTGCTGGCGATGGGCTTCGTCCATCCGGTGCACGAGGGCCTGCTCAAGACCTTGGGCGTCGACCTCGACCAGCGCGGCAATGTCCGCGCCTCGCTGCACGACTACCAGACCTCGCGCGCAAAGATCTTCTCCGCCGGCGACATGCGCCGCGGCCAGTCGCTCGTCGTCTGGGCGATCCGCGAAGGCCGCCAATGCGCGCGCGCGATCGACGCGTTCCTGATGGGGAAGACGGATCTGCCGGGGTGAGTGCCCCGGCGAGTGCGGCGCAGATCATCATCTCGCACGGTGACCACCGATAAACCTTCAGGGCGCTATTCTCGCCCTAAGTTCGATATCCAATTCCATGCTGTCAATGAGACGACATGGTGCGATAAGATGCGCCTTCGATACCAAGCTCGCAAAGCAATGCGAGTGTGTTGATCACGCTCACTCCCCCTTTCCAATTTTGGCGGTGTCCGAACCAAGTTTTGCTTGCGCTCGGCGTAGGGGGAGATCGGGCTCAAACAAGTTGCGCCCCTTTTCTCTCTACGTCTTACCATGCGCACCGAGTAGTCCACAGGACACTTGGATATGGTTTGACGTAGGATGCCACTCCAATCAGCATTTGAGCAAAATTTCCGTTGCAATCCCTCGTTGCGCTTCGGTACGCTGCCTAATTGGGGGAAGGCACAATGAAGATAGAATCAAAGAAGCGTGCGCTCGACAAGATCTACAAGAGGAGAGACCGTTACGAGATCCCAGACTGGCAGCGTGAAGAGGTCTGTCTTTCAGAGATCGGTGAACGCCAACGTAAAGGGAGCGGCGAAGACTCGTCATACAATTCTCTTACGAAAGCTGCTGCAATTCGACCCCTCGTTCCTAGATGTATTTGGTCCAACGGTTATCGCCAGCAGTGGGCTCCACCAGGAGATCAAGCGATTGGGCGACTCGATTGCTAGTCTAGTCGAGAAGGTTCACGCTGCGGACCATGGCACCGATCTCATCAAGCCCACCAACAAGACTATGACCGCTATTCGAACTCTCGCAAGTCCAATCCGCAACTATGCCGAGTATCGCGACTTCGTAAGCGGACTTTATTTCGTATTTTGGGAGGGAATCGGCGATCGACTAGGAGACAACATTCCGAATTCATTCGTTGATGTTAACGTCCTGAGGACCGATCTTCAGCACGACCTGGATCACGGCAAACAGAAGAAGGTGGCATCCAAGCGGAGGAAGAGCTCAGCTACTTTCAAGAAGTACGCGAGTTCGGCCACCCCCCAGACATCAGCTCCTGAGAGCTTTCCATTGTTGCAAGTTGCCTTGCTAGCTCACATCGAGAAGGACCTGCGGGTACTCCTAGCATCGTGATCACTAGTTCGCCGCGCTGTCGACGTTTTGGGAACTGCTAGTTCTGCACCCGCACGCCGAGCATCACCACCGTCGACGCCGAGCTCTGCAGCGGCTGGTTCGAATCCAGCCAGTCGCGGCGGATGGTGCCCTTGATCCAGAGGCTGCGGGTCATCTTGTAGATGATATCGGTCGACACCGAGTAGACGGTGTCGTTGCGGTTGTCGCCTTGGTACTCGAGCGTGCCGTAGGTGAACTTGCCGATTGCGGTCAGCCAGCGGCGGAAGTCGTGATCGACCTCGACGGTGTAGGTACGCGACAGCACGCCCGAGGTGCCGGGCAGCGTGGTCTCGCCGAGCTGGGTGTCGGAATAGAATTTGGCCGTGGTCAGCGGCGTCGCGGTCCAGGTCAGCGACGCCGTGGTGAGCAGGCCCTCGAGCCGGTTGAGCCTTGTGTCGGCATAGTCGCGCATCGCGTAGCCGATCGAGATCTCGCCGAACAGCATCCGGGTGAACTCGAACGAGGTACCGGCCTTGACGTAACCGCCCGACGAATCGCGCGCGTAGCCGGCGCGGTCGAGATAGAGATCGTGGACGCGACTGTCGCCCTGCACCTCGACGAACGGCTTTACCGCCGGATTGAGCTCATAACTGACGCGGCCGATGCCGCCATATTGGCTGAAGTTGCGGTCGTCGTTCGACGACGAGGTGCCGTCGGTGAGCTTCGACCATTGGTAATCGGTGCGGTCGACGGTGGCGCCGAGCGAGACCTGCATGCGGTTGAAATGCTGGTCGATGCCGAAGGTGCCGCCGACCGTGCTGTAGATCGGATATTTGGCAAGACCCGCCTGCACGTTCGGGCTGCCGGGATTGTCGGTCGAGACCAGCAGGCGGGCCTGCGCCGTCAGATGCGTGTCCTTCGACACATCGAGACGGCCGTCGATATGGCCGGTGAAGTTCGGACGGTCGACATCGAGCGGCGCCGACAGCGGCGTGCCGTCGGCGTTGGGCGTCAGCTGCGAGCCGTAGCCGGTGAACGAGCCGCGCAGATCGGCGACGACGGCGTGACGCTCCCAGTCCGACATCGCGACGAATTCCGGCGACACCATGTAGAACGCCTTGCCCTGCGGCTGATACAGGCGGCCCGGATTGGTGTCGTAGCCGGCCATCACCTCGACCGCGGTCTTGACCATGAACGAGCCGGCGTAATCGCCGACCGCGCCGAACGGATCGTCGTCGAGCTTGAGCCGCCTCCGCGGCGGCTGGCCGACGATGGTACCGGCCATCGCCGGCGGCAGCGGCGCCTTGGCGGCAGCCTCCGACGGCGGGATCGACAGCCGCAGCTGCCCGGCCGCATTCAGCGGCGGTGGCGGCGGCACCGGCGAGCCCGGCCCCGGCGGCGGCTTCGGCTTGGCCTGGCCCGGATAATATTTCGGCTTGAGACGTTTGCGGTTGAGCGAGTCATAGCCGGACGTCGCGGCGCCGTTCGCGGCGGGGAGCCCATAGGTCGGGATTTGCCCGAGGCGCTCTGTGGTCGACGTCGATGACGACGAACGCCGGGTGGGATCGGCATCCGGCAGCTTCAGGCCGTTGAGCGGATCCATGGCGTCGAGCTGGGTCCGGCGCAGCGGCGAATCCTGGGTGATCACCTGGCTTTGCCGGTTCGGGCTGAACAAATCCGGCGTCACGGTCTGGGCGGTGGCGAGGCCGCCGGTCGCAGTCAGCAAAAGAGCCGTTAGCAAAAGGCACGGCAAAGCCACGCGAACGAGGCGTCCGCGCCGATTTGGGCCGCTTGCTGGCCGCCGCACCACGATGGAAATACCCCAACGAATTCATGCACTTGACGTACGCATTCCACCGGGTGGCGGAAAACGTCGTTAATGGAGTTAAAACAATTATGGTTAATGAGCCGTTGAGGAGCGGCGGCCGCGCGTCGCATCGCCGAATCGAACGTGCTAAGGGAGACGCCCGGGTGCAAAACCCCTCCCCTGGAATCCGAAATGGCCAAACCGAAACCGCTGATGACCAAATCATCCGGCCCCGATGACGGCGCCGTTCAGTCGGCGCTCCGCACCCTCGATGCCGAAGCCAGCGGCGTCGCTGCGCTGTCCGCGGCCCTCACGTCCGATCTCGGCGCGGCGTTCACGGCGGCGGCCGAGCTGATCCGCAAGGCCAAGGGGCGGCTGATCGTGACCGGACTCGGCAAATCAGGTCATATCGGCCGCAAGATCGCCGCGACTTTCGCCTCGACCGGCACGCCGGCGTTCTTCGTGCACTCGGCGGAAGCGAGCCACGGCGATCTCGGCATGATCACCGCCGATGACGTGATGCTGGCGCTGTCCTGGTCCGGCGAACAGGCCGAGATGCGCAACCTGATCGCCTATGCCGCGCGTTTCGGCATTCCGCTGATCGCGATGACCGCCGACAAGGAATCGACGCTGAGCAAGGCCGCCGACGTGCAGCTGACGCTGCCGAAGGCCCGCGAGGCCTGCCCGCACAATCTGGCGCCGACGACCTCCTCGCTGATGATGCTGGCGCTCGGCGATGCGCTGGCGATCGCGCTGCTCGAGGGCCGCGGCTTCACCTCGACCGATTTCAGCGTGCTGCATCCGGGCGGCAAGCTCGGCGCGCTGCTGAAATATGCCCGCGACCTGATGCATAGCGGCGACGCGCTGCCGCTCAAGCCGCTCGGCACCAAGATGTCGGATGCGCTGGTCGAGATGACGTCGAAGGGTTTCGGCTGCGTCGGCATCGTCGACCGCCACGGCCATCTCGTCGGCATCGTCACCGACGGCGATCTGCGCCGGCAGATGCGGCCCGAACTGTTGACGCTGTCGGTCGACGAGGTGATGACCACCACGCCGAAGACGATCGGCCGCGACACGCTGGCCGGCGAAGCGCTCGAGCTGCTCAACGCCTCGAAGATCACCACGCTGATCGTGACCGACGCGAAGAAGCCGGTCGGCATCATCCATCTGCACGACCTGCTGCGCGCGGGCGTGGCGTAGGCCCTTTTTGTCATTCCGGGGCGCGCCTCTTGGCGCGAGCCCGGAATCCATACTCACGATGGTGGTTATGGATTCCGGGCTCGCCGCTTCG
The DNA here is from genome assembly GCF_054055655.1 of Bradyrhizobium sp. USDA 4461. Lineage (NCBI taxonomy): Bacteria > Pseudomonadati > Pseudomonadota > Alphaproteobacteria > Hyphomicrobiales > Nitrobacteraceae > Bradyrhizobium > Bradyrhizobium sp. USDA 4461. Next base: position 3,562,408 of record NZ_JBSRXM010000001.1, on the reverse strand, counting down.
CGTCGCCCCGGAATGACGGTGATTACTTCGGAAACCGCGCCGCCGTCGCCTCCAGCGGCAAGGCCAGCGCGTTGGCGAGATATGAGACCGTGCGGTAGAAGCCGCACAGCAGGATGATCTCCAGGATCTGATCCTCATCGTAATGCGCCGACAGCGCAGCGAATTCCGCGTCATCCAGCGTCGCACGCTCATGCAGCGCGTCGACCGTCGCGATCAGCGCCTGTTCCGACGTTGACCAGCAATCGGCATCGGCCGCACCGTGCATGGTGGCGTGGATCTGCTGCGCGGACAGCTTGGCGGCGGCGCCGAACGCCGTGACATGCACGCCCCATTCGTATTCGCATCTGTTCAGCGCGCAGGTGCGGTCGATCACGATCTCCCGCTCGCGCAGCGGCAGCGGCCCGCGATCCAGCAGGCTGGCGCCGCGGAATTTCTCCCAGGCGCGCGGATGGGCCGCCATCATGCGGAACAGCACGAGCGGCGGCTTGCCGCGCATGATGCGGTCGAAATGCTGTTGAACGTCCGCCGCATAGGGCGGATCGAGCGGCGCGATGCGTGACATGGCTCGGTCTCATTGCTACATTTATTGCAGCGATACGCTACAATATCTGTAGCGATCGACGCAAGCGGGATTCGAGAGGGATTGGCGACATGGCGAAGCAAGTTCCGACAGCAAAACCCGGCGTCCGCGGCTCGCGGTCCGGCCGCCCGATCATGGCGCTGCTCGATCTGTTGGGGCGGCGCTGGACCTTGCGCATCTTCTGGGAATTGCGCGAGGGCGCGCTGACCTCGCGCGCGCTGCGCAGCGCCTGTGACGAAGCCTCGCCGACGATCTTGCAGACGCGACTAACCGAGCTGCGCGAGGCGGGCCTCGTCGAGCTGACCGATGATGGTTACGGCCTCACCGTGCTCGGAAGAGAGCTGTTTGCGACGTTCACGCCGCTGAACCGCTTCGCCGAGCGCTGGAGCAAGCGCGCTGGCAGCTAGACTGCGGCCACCGTCAGGCTGGCGCCGTCGGCGCGGACCACCTTGACACGGCTGCCGGCCGGCGCATCGGGGCCGGCGACGCGCCACACCGTGTCGTCGATCCGCACCGTGCCTGCGCCGTCGATAATCGGCTTCTCCAGCGTGAATTCGCGGCCGACCAGCGCTTCGTTGCGGCGGTTGAGGAACGGATTGGTCTTGCTCGCCGCGGTCGCGCCCCTGGCAAAATGCCGCCAGGCCGGCACCGCCAGCGCGGCGAACACCGCGAACATCAACAGCTGTACCTGCCAGGACGGCGTGAACACGAAGGACAGCAGGCCGACCAGGAGCGCCGCGAGCCCGAGCCAGAACAGGAACACCCCGGGCGCCGCAAGCTCCAGCGCCATTAGGATGAAGCCGAAGATCAGCCAGTTCCAGGGTACCCAATGTCGAAAACATCTCGGCCATGATACGACCTCTACCATTGCAGGCGTGACGTCGTCACGTCCTCACCGCTGCGGCGGCACCGGCGGTGGTGCCTGTGGACCGGCCGGCGGCACCGAGCCGCCGCGCCGCGCTGCGGCGCTGGCGGATGCCGCGCTCTCGCCGAAGGTGGCGCGGGCGATCTCGCCGATGCCGGCGAGCGAGCCCAGCACGCTCGAGGTTTCGATTGGCAGCATCAGCACCTTCTGGTTCGGCGATTCCGCGAGCTGGCCGAACGCCTTGATGTATTTGTCGGCGATGAAGTAGTTCAGCGCGGCGACGTCGCCCTTGGCGATCGATTCCGACACCATCTGGGTCGCCTTGGCCTCGGCCTCGGCGAGACGCTCGCGCGCCTCGGCGTCGCGGAAGGCGGCCTCGCGGCGCCCCTCGGCCTGCAGGATCTGGCCCTGCTTGGCGCCCTCGGCGCGCAGGATCTCCGACTGCCGCTGGCCTTCCGCCTGCAGGATATCGGCGCGCTTGACGCGCTCGGCCTTCATCTGCCGGCCCATCGCCTCGACGAGGTCGGCCGGCGGCACGATGTCCTTGATCTCGATGCGGTTGACCTTGACGCCCCACGGCGACACCGCGGCGTCGACCACCCGCAGCAGCCGCTCGTTGATCTCGTCGCGATGCGACAGCACCTGGTCGAGGTCCATCGAGCCCATCACCGAGCGGATGTTGGTCATGGTCAGCACCGTGATCGCCTGGTTGAGATTGGCGACCTCGTAGCTCGCCTTCGCCGCATCGAACACCTGGTAGAACGCGACGCCGTCCACCGTCACGGTGGCGTTGTCCTTGGTGATCACCTCCTGCTCGGGGATGTCGATCACCTGCTCCATCATGTTGATCTTGCGGCCGATGCGATCGAAATACGGCACGATCAGATTCAGGCCGGGCGACAGCGTGCGGGTGTATTTGCCGAACCGCTCGATGGTCCAGTCGAAACCCTGCGGGACGGTCTTGATCCCGGCGAATAGCGTAACGATGACGAGAAGAACGAACGCAATCGCGAAAATGTCGAAGCCAGTCATGAAGTCCTCCAGAGCCGGCGAGACCGTCGCCAGGCGCGCTCGTGCATTGGTCGGCACGACCGCGGCGCCGGTTCAGGCCGGCTGTCGTTCTACCTAGCACATTGGAAGCTGCTGTCGGACTACCAGATGCAACCGAATAGCCGGTCCTGCTGTCACCGATCGTTAACAATCCGATCCGGGCCTTGCTAGATCCACCCTTGTTAGATCCAGCCGTGTTAAATCCAGCCTTGTTAAATCCAGCCTTGGAGCTCACGCAGCACGAGCTGGCGGATCACGGCCATGCCGGGATCGCTGTCGTTGAGACAGGGGACCGCGGCGAACTGCTCGCCGCCATTGTGCCGGAATATCTCGGCGTTCTCCTGCGCGATCTCCTCCAGCGTCTCCAGGCAATCGGCGGAGAAGCCGGGCGTGACCACGGCTACGCGCCGCACGCCGTCCTTGGCCAGCTTCTCGATTGTCTTGTCGGTATAGGGCTGCAGCCACTCGGCATTGCCGAAGCGCGACTGGAAGGTGAGGATCAGCCTGACGGCATCGAGCCCGAGCCGCTTGCGCAGCGCGTTTGTGGTGGCGATGCATTGCGCCTGATAGGGATCGCCCTTGTCGACATACTCCTTCGGCATGCCGTGGAACGAGGCGACGATGATCTCGGGCTGGAACGGCAGTGTCGCGAGATGCGCATTGATCGAAACCGCAAGCGCCTCGATGTAATCGGGGTCGTCATAATAAGGCGGCGTCACCCGCAGGATCGGCTGCGCGCGCATGCCGGCCAGCACGCGAAACGCCTCGTCGCAGACCGTCGCCGACGTCGCCGCAGAATATTGCGGGTAGAGCGGCACCACCAGGAGCCGGCCGCAGCCCTGCGCCGCCAGCGCCTCGATCCGCTCCTTGATGGAGGGATTGCCGTAGCGCATCGCCCAGTCGACCACGACGTGATCGTGATCGGCGATCGCCTCCGCCAGCTTGTCGGCCTGCGACCGCGTGATGGTCTTCAGCGGCGACTCGTTCCTCTCGGTGTTCCAGATCTTCAGATAGTCGCGCGCCTTGCGGGCCGGGCGGACGCGCAGGATGATGCCGTTGAGGATCAGCTTCCAGAGGAGGCCCTGATCCTCGATCACCCGCGGATCGGACAGGAATTCCCTGAGATAGACCCGCACGCCCGCGGCGTCCGCCGTATCCGGCGTGCCGAGATTGACCAGCAGCACGCCGACGCGTTCCGGCTTCGGCGCCGCAGCGGACTTCGGGCTCTCGAACGGAATTACCGTGCTCATGATGGCCTTGCAGCTAAAGTCCTTCGCCCTGGGGGCTTTGGGCTTCGCGCGTTGCTCCAACCTTGTCAAGCCGAGTGCGGGTTGGCTACGTTCCGCTCCGTGAATGAGGGGGAACCATGACGATCGCCGAATGGTGCGTCTTCGGGACGCTGATGCTCTCGCTGCTGACGGTCGTATCGGTGAAATGGATCGGCTTCCGCGGGTTCGACAATTCAAGACCGCGCGATCCCGACTTCTACGACGACCCGATCCGCTCGCGCGCGCTCGGCGCCCATCAGAACGGCCTCGAAGCGTTGCCGTTCTTCGGCTTCGCCGTGCTGCTCGCCGAATTCCGCGTCGGCCCGCTGCGGCTGATCGACGAGCTCGCCGTGCTGTTCCTGATCGTGCGGATCGCCTACGTCTTCACCTATATCGGCAATCGCCCGACCCTGCGCTCGATCCTCTGGAGCATCGGCTTCGCCATCAACATCGCGATCTTCTTCCTGCCGGCGATCCGGGGATATCTGGCGCGGTGAGCCCAACTCTCTTCCCGTCATCCTGAGGAGCCGCGAAGCGGCGTCTCGAAGGATGAATCGGCCACCGGCCGGGCCGTCCATCCTTCGAGACGGCGCTGACGCGCCTCCTCAGGATGACGGATAACTTGAAGTTAGGACCTCAAAGGCACGTCGCCCGCTCGGCTGCGACATAACCGAACAACAGCCCGAGCCCGAACAGCAGCACGAGACCCGCGGCGGCGAACTCCAGGCCGCGCATGATCAGCATGCCGCCGCCGTCGCGCGCCGCACTCAGCCGCTCCGCGACGCCGCGCGCCGACACCGCGATGAGTGCGATTGCCGCCACCGTGATGGCGGTGCCGAGCCCCATCACGAAGGTCGCTGCGATGCCGGCCCAGAACAGGCCCTGCGCCAGCGCGAACACCAGGACCAGGATCGCGCCCGAGCACGGCCGGATCCCGACCGTGAGGATCGCGCTGATGCCGCGCCGCCAGCCGCCGGGTCCTTCAAGCTCGGCCGGCGTCGGCCCGTGCGAATGGCCGCAATGCTCGTCATGGACGTGGCTCGCGTCATGCCCATGATCGTGGCCGTGGTGATGGTCGTGATCGTCGTGCGCGTGATGATGATGGTGATCATGGCCGTGGTGATGGTGGTCATGATCGTGCTGCTGCGCGCCGGCCAGCGCCAGCGCCGGACGCGGCACCTGCAGCGCACGGACAAAGCCGCCGCCCTTGACCCAGACCAGCCGGGCGCCGAACGCCGCGATCAGCGCGTAGCTCGCGATCTCGATCGCCTTCTCCGCTCCGCACATCGTCTTGGCGGTCGCGTTGAGCAGCCAGGCGCAGACGCCCACGATCAGGACGGCGACCAGCGATTGCATCAGCGCCGAGGCGAACGACAGCACAATTCCGCGCCGCGCGGTCTCGCGGTTGGCGACCATGTAGGACGAAATCACCGCCTTGCCGTGACCGGGCCCGGCGGCATGGAAAATCCCGTAGGCGAAGGAGATCGCCAGCAGCGTCCAGACCGCCGAGCCATCGGATTTCGCGGCGCGGATGGTCTGCGACATCTCGCGATAGAACTCCGACTGTTTGGCCAACAGCCAGCCGACCAGCCCGCCCTGCGGCTCGGCCGCGCGCGGCGCGCCGAACGGATTTTGCGCCAGCAGCGCATGCACCGTACCGTCGAGCAGCGCGAGCGCCGCGAGCACGGCAGCAGAGACGGCGAGGCCGCGCATCACGCGGGAGGCGATCGGCGTCATGGGCAATCCACCGTGATCTTGTTGGCGAACATCATCGCAAAATTGCCGGCACTGCCGTCGAGGAAGTTCTGCTCGCCGAGCTTCTGCGCGGCGGCGGTACCGTCGCTGTTCGGCCGCTCGAACTGCATCTTGCAGTCGGCCGCGGCGCCGACCAGCTTGACCGGCTCCTTCTCGGCGAACTGGAAGTCGATGAAATAGGTCGGGTCGAACACTTCGAGCGAGAGCTGTTTGGCCTTGAACGGCGTCTTCACCGGCAAAGTGAAGTGCAGCGTCAACGCCGAATCCTTGTATTCGAGGAAGTAGTCGACCGGCTCGGTGAACTTCTGCTTCTTGCCGTCGCCCTTGGCGAAGGTGAAGTAGGCGTATTCCTTCAGCGACTCGACATTGGTCTGGGCCAGCGGCGCCAGCTCCTCGCGGCTGAAGGCGCCCTTCACCTTGGTCTCGATGCCCTGCAGCGCATAGGTCGAGAACATGTCGTCGAAGGTCCAGGCATGCCGGACCGCGGTGATGGTGCCGTCGGGCGCGTAGATCAGCTCGCTTTTGGCTGTGATCCAGACATGCGGATGCGCCCAGGCCGCCGCCGTGCCGAGCACGACGGACACCGCCAACGCGAACCCGGCGATCAGCCGGTTCAGGGACGGCCGCACCGTCAGGCCGCCTCAGACGTCTCGAGCAGCCCGCGCCGGCGCAACAGCGCGTCCGGTTCGGGCTCGCGGCCGCGGAACGCGACATAGGCCTCCTCCGGATCGCGCGAGCCGCCCGACGAATAGATGTCGTCATGCAGGCGCTTGGCGGTCGCCGGATCGAAGATGTCGCCGGCCTCCTCGAACGCGCCGAACGCGTCGGCGTCCATCACCTCCGACCACATGTAGCTGTAATAGCCGGAGGCGTAATGGTCGCCGGAGAAGATGTGGCCGAACTGGGTCGGCCGGTGCCGCAGCGAGATTTCGGCGGGCATCCCGATCTTCTCCAGCTCCTTCTGCTCGAAGGCGCGGACGTCCCAGCTCGCCGCCGCCGGCTGGGTGTGGAACTCGAGATCGACCAGCGCCGAGGAGACGAACTCCACGGTGGCAAAGCCCTGGTTGAACTTGCGCGCGGCGAGGAAGCGCTTGAGCAAATCGTCCGGCAGTGCCTCCCCGGTCTGGTAGTGCCGGGCGAAGCGCTGCAGCACCTCGGGCCGCTCCTGCCAGTGCTCGTAGAGCTGCGACGGCAGCTCGACGAAGTCAGTGAAGACAGATGTTCCAGACAGTGACGGATAGGTCACGTCAGAGAGCATGCCGTGCAGGCCGTGGCCGAACTCGTGGAACAGGGTCCGCGCTTCGTCCGGCGACAGCAGCGCCGGCGCGCCGTCGGCGCCCTTGGCGAAGTTGCAGACATTGATGACCAGCGGCGCGACGCCGCCGTCGAGCTTCTGCTGGTCGCGCAGCGAGGTCATCCAGGCGCCGGAGCGCTTCGAGGGCCGCGCGAAGTAGTCGCCGTAGAACAGCGCCTTGTGTTTGCCGTCGCGGCCCTTGACCTCCCAGACCCGGACATCCGGGTGCCAGACCGGGACGTCCTTGCGCTCCGCGAAGGTGACGCCGAACAGGCGGGTGGCGCAGTCGAAGGCGGCCTCGATCATGTGGTCGAGCACCAGATAGGGCTTGATCGCGGAATCGTCGAAATTGGCGCGGCGCTGGCGCAGCTTTTCGGCGTAGTAGCGCCAATCCCAAGCGGCCAGGGCGAAATTGCCGCCCTCTTCCGCGATCAGCGCCTGCAGCGCGTCGCGATCGGCGAGCGCCCGGACCCGCGCCGGCTTCCAGACCCGCTCCAGCAGGCCGCGCACGGCCTCCGGCGTCTTGGCCATGGAATCCTCCAGGCGGTAGGCGGCATAGGTCGGGAAGCCCAGGATCTTGGCGGTCTCCTCGCGCAGCCTGAGGATCTCGACGATGGTCGCGTTGTTGTCGTTGGCGTTGCCATTGTCGCCGCGGGCAATGAAGGCCTTGTAGACCTTCTCGCGCAGGTCGCGCCTCTGCGAGCTCTGCAGGAACGGCTCGACCGAGGAGCGCGACAACGTCACGATCGCCTTGCCCGGCATGCCGCGCTCTTCCGCCGCAGCCTTGGCGGCCGCCACAAACGTGTCGGAGAGGCCGGCGCGGTCGCCCTCGCCGAGCTCCATGAACCACTCCTGCTCGTCGCCGAGCAGGTGGTGGCTGAACGTGGTGCCGAGATGGGCGAGCCGCTCGTTGATCTCCGCCATCCGCGCCTTTGCGGCCTCGTCGAGCCCGGCGCCGGAGCGGCGGAAGCGGGTGTAGGTGCGCTCCAGGAGCCGCATCTGCTCGCCGGTCAGGCCGAGCGAAGCGCGCTTCTCGTGCAGCATGGCGATGCGGCCAAACAGCACAGCGTTCATCATGATCGGATTCCAGTGCCGCGCCATCCGGGGCGAGACCTCCTTGTCGATCTCCAGGATCGCCGGGTTGGAATGGGCCGAAACCAGGTCGTAGAACACCGCCGAGACCTTCGACAGCAGCTTGCCGGAGCGCTCCAGCGCCGTGATGGTGTTGTCGAAGTCGGGCAGCGCCGGATCGTGGGTGATCGCAGCCACTTCGGCCGAATGGTCGGCGAAGGCCTGCTCGAAGGCGGGCAGGAAATGCTCCGGCTTGATCTCGGCGAAGGGCGGCGTCTCGAGCGGCGTCTGCCACGCCTTCAGGAGGGGGTTGGCAAGAACCTGATCGTTGGCTTCTGCGCTGGTTTCTGACATCGAAAATCCCGTTTTTCGCCCTGAAAATGCGGCCCACTCTATATCACGCGATACGGCATTTTTGGGCCTTTTGCGCTTGATAGATGGGCTCTTTTCGGAGAGATTGCGCCCCCTGAACAGGACCTATTTCATGAGCATGCAGCCCACAGCCTCTGGCAATCGCACCATCGCCTGGCCGAGCGTCATCACCGTGATCTCGGCCGCGATCCTGATCGGCGCGGAAGTGTTCGGCGCGGCGTTCGCCGGCGGCTGGGCGCTCGCGATCCTGTTCGGGCTCGACGATGTCGCCGCGCACATCCTGCAGGCCGTGCTGTTCGGCATCGGCGTCCTGATCATGATCGCCTTCATCCGCGCAGCTCAACGCGTCGAGCCGTTCACGCGTCGCGCGTGAGCCTCGTGCGATTCGAGAAAGTGCTGCGGCACAGGGCTAAAACGCACACGCTTCGTTAGTCATTCTTAACAGCCGTTCATCTTCAACACGGGCTGCGCGCGAGATCGCAAGCACGCGTTAGGGAAATTTGCCGCTATCGCAAAAAAATTCTTGCGCCGCGAAGTCAAAAGACTTATTTCCTGCCTTGCCCAATTTCGCACGTGCCTGTGGTCGTGTGTCAGTCGGTAGGTATCCGGACAAGAGGCCGGACAGCCGCCAAGGGGTGGAAGAACCGAGGGTCGCTTACGTCCGAGAGGACACGAGGCGGCCAGCATCTCTCTCCAGGGATGCCGCGTTGAAGGTCTCGCCACTCTTTGCAACCGTGACTGGCAGCCGGAGGCGAACCGGCGCACCCCGCTCTCAACGGGGGACGCGACTTAAAGCAACGACGGATCGGGCTTTTTTGGTCTCTACCGGCATTCCAACGCCGGCGCGGGCTACTGAAAAGGCTTGTCCTTCATTGCCAGGTGTGCGGGCGGGAAACTCTCCCAACCAATCCACGGCAGCACAGTCTGGTTTGAGTTTTTCGGCTTCGTTGCGCCTCCATCGCGCGATGTGGCCGGAGCGCTCTTATCCGACGTCACGTTGATACGGATCCCGTCGCTGGGGCCGTTGGAGAGTGCCATGACTGAACGTATCCAGGAATTCCTGCGCAACCGCCGCAGCGAAGGTCTCGACACCGAGCCGTGCCTCGTCGTCGACCTCGAGGTCGTGCGCGACAACTACCAGACCTTCGCCAAGGCGCTGCCGGACAGCCGCGTGTTCTACGCGGTCAAGGCCAACCCGGCGCCCGAAGTGCTCTCCCTGCTCGCCTCGCTCGGCTCCTGCTTCGACACCGCGACCGTTGCGGAGATCGAAATGGCGCTGGCTGCCGGTGCGACGCCGGACCGCATCTCCTATGGCAACACCATCAAGAAGGAGCGCGACATCGCGCGCGCCTTCGCGCTCGGCATTCGCCTGTTCGCAGTCGATTGCGCCGCCGAGGTCGAGAAGGTCGCCCGCGCCGCTCCCGGCGCCAAGGTGTTCTGCCGCATCCTCTATGATTGCGCCGGCGCCGAGTGGCCGCTGTCGCGCAAGTTCGGCTGCGACCCGGAGATGGCGGTCGAGGTGCTCGACCTCGCCAAGCGCCTCGGGTTGGAGCCGTGCGGCATTTCGTTCCATGTCGGCTCGCAGCAGCGCAAGGTGAAGGCGTGGGACCGCGCGCTCGCGATGGCGTCGACCGTGTTCCGTGACTGCGCCGAGCGCGGCATCAACCTCACCATGGTCAACATGGGCGGTGGCTTCCCGACCAAGTATCTCAAGGACGTTCCGCCGGTCGTGCAGTATGGCCGGTCGATCTTCCGCGCGCTGCGCAAGCATTTCGGCAACCAGATCCCGGAGACGATCATCGAGCCGGGCCGCGGCATGGTCGGCAATGCCGGGATCATCGAGACCGAAGTCGTTCTGATCTCGAAGAAGAGCGACGAGGACGAGGTGCGCTGGGTCTATCTCGATATCGGCAAGTTCGGCGGGCTCGCCGAGACGATGGACGAGTCGATCCGCTACGCCATCCGCACCCCGCATGACGGGGCCGACATGACGCCGTGCGTGCTCGCGGGCCCGACCTGCGACTCTGCCGACGTGCTGTACGAGAAGCTGCCGTATCCGCTCCCGGTGACGCTCGAGATCGGCGACAAGCTGCTGATCGAAGGCACCGGCGCCTATACGTCGACCTACTCGTCGGTGGCCTTCAACGGCATTCCGCCGCTCCGAACCTACCACATCTGACCCGCCTCTTATTCGAGGCCTGAACCGGGAGCCGGCTCCGCCGGCTCCTCGCCGAACCATTTTTGAATTTTCGAACGACGCTTGCCGCGGCGTACGACCGGCCGTTGCGAGCGAGGACTGACGTGCCATGACTGCTAAACGGAACACCCCCGTTGCCCTCATCCGAAATGCCGCTCCGTTCGCGATCCGTGCGGAGCGGGCTTCGGACGTCGTCGCGCGCGAAGCGCTGCTGGATGCCTGCTTTGGCGACAAACGCCATACGCGCACCTGCCAGCGCCTGCGCGACGGACGCGCGCCCGCCCAAGGCCTGAGCCTTGCGGCCGTGCGCCAGGACGGCCGGCTGGTTGGAACCGTGCGGCTGTGGCACGTCAGCGCGGGGGGCCGCAGCGCGCTGATGCTGGGGCCGCTGGCCGTCGATGACGACTGCCGCGGCCTCGGCGTCGGCGCAGCGCTGATGCAGCGCGCGCTGGCCATAGCGAAGGCCCGCGGCCATGGCGCCGTGATCCTGCTCGGCGATGCGCCCTACTACGCCCGCTACGGCTTCACCGCCGCCGGGACCGGCGAATTGTCGCTGCCCGGCGCGTTCGAGCGCGAGCGGCTGCTCGGCCTCGAGCTGGTCGAGGGGGCGCTGGACGGCGCCTGGGGCATGATCACGCCGACCGGCGCGCCGCTGCCCAAGAAGGCATCTCGGACCCGCAAGGCACCGCTTGCCGTGCCGCACGCGGCGTAGGCGGGCGCCATGACAGAGAACCTTCCCGCAATCGACGGCGCGCGCCCGCGTTGGCGCGGCCTCGTCACCACCGTGATGCTGATCCTGATCTCGGTCATGATCGTCAGGGACATCCTGATCAGGCGCTGGACCGGCGCACCGCCATCGCCGCCGGACGCCACGCAGCAGTCCCACTAACCACCGGCCGCAGGGCCGAAATCCAAGCGCCGAATCCTAGGTTCGAATCCAAGGGGTTGCGCGGGCGGCAAGAATGCCCGTAAACCCCGCGCAAAGCCATTTTTCCGTCGAGGTCCAGCATGCCCCGCCGCCTGATTTCCACCGGCTCGCCGTTCGAAAAGACCGCCGGCTACAGCCGCGCCGTGATCGACGGCGACTTCGCCTTCGTCGCCGGAACCACCGGCTACGACTACACCACGATGACCATGCCGGCAGATGTCACGAGCCAGTCACGGAACTGCTTCAAGACCATCGAAGCCGCCCTCAAGGAGGGCGGCTTCGCGATGGCCGACATCGTGCGTGCGACCTACTACCTCACCGACGTCAACGATGCGGACGCTCATTTCGCGGTCTGCGGCGAAGTCCTCGGCGACATCCGCCCGGCCGCAACGATGCTGATCGTCGCGGGACTCTTGAAGCCCGAGATGAAGGTCGAGATCGAAGTCACCGCAAAGCGACGCAACCCCTGATCCACTCTACCCGCCGCTCGGCGCTCCTGGAGAAAATGATGAGCCCCTCCTCGCAGATCTACGCGAAAATCACCGGCCCCATTGTCATGATCGGCTTCGGCTCGATCGGCAAAGGCACGCTGCCGATGATCGAGCGGCATCTCGATTACGACAAGTCGCGGGTCACCGTGATCGACCCCAAGGACGAGGGCCGCAAGGCGCATTGCGAGAAGCAGAACGTCAAGTTCATCCAGAAGGCCGTGACCAAGGACAATTATCGCGAGTTGCTGACGCCGCTGCTCACCGAAGGCGGCGGCCAGGGTTTTTGCGTCAATCTCTCGGTCGACACCGGCTCGACCGACATCATGGAGCTCTGCAACGAGCTCGGCGCGCTCTATATCGACACCGTCAACGAGCCCTGGCTCGGCTTCTACTTTGATTCCTCAAAGGGCCCGGAAGCGCGCTCCAACTACGCGCTGCGCGAAGTGACGCTGGCCGCCAAGAAGGCGCGCCCGGCGGGTTCGACCACGGCGGTGTCCTGCTGCGGCGCCAATCCCGGCATGGTGTCGTTCTTCGTCAAGCAGGCGCTGCTCAATGTCGCCGCCGATCTGAAGCTCAATGCTCCCCGGCCGAAGACCAAGGCCGAATGGGCCGACCTGATGCGGCAGGCCGGCATCAAGGGCATTCACATCGCCGAGCGCGACACCCAGCGCTCCAAGACGCCGAAGGAGCCGGATGTCTTCGTCAACACCTGGTCGGTGGAAGGCTTCCTGTCGGAAGGCGTGCAGCCGTCCGAACTCGGCTGGGGTACCCATGAGAAATGGATGCCCGAGAATGCGCGGACCCACGAGGCCGGCTGCGGCGCGGCGATCTATCTGATGCAACCCGGCGCCAACACGCGCGTGCGCACCTGGTGCCCGACCCGCGGCGCGCAGTACGGCTTCCTCGTCACCCACAACGAGTCGATCTCGATCTCGGACTACTTCACGGTGCGTGACGCATCAGGCAAGGCGATCTACCGGCCGACCTGCCATTACGCCTATCATCCGGCCGACGACGCCGTGCTGTCGCTGCACGAAATGTTCGGCCGCGCCGCGAAGATGCAGGAGAAGCACCACATCCTCGACGAGAACGAGATCGTCGACGGCATCGACGAACTCGGCGTGCTGCTGTTCGGCCACGACAACAATGCCTACTGGTACGGCTCGCAGCTCTCGATCGAAGAGACCCGCGCCCTCGCGCCCTACCAGAACGCCACCGGCCTGCAGGTGACCTCCGCCGTGCTCGCCGGCATGGTGTGGGCGCTGGAGAATCCGAACGAGGGCATCGTCGAGGCCGACGAAATGGATTTCGATCGCCTGCTGGAGATCCAGCTGCCGTATCTGGGCCCGGTGAAGGGTTTCTACACCGACTGGACCCCGCTGACGGATCGTCCGGGACTGTTTCCGGAAGATATCGACACCAGCGATCCCTGGCAGTTCAAGAATATCCTGGTGCGCTAATAAGCGCGCCACAGCTGGAGACGGAAATGCCCGGCCTCGCGCCGGGCATTTTGCCATCTGGCGCCGCTCACCTCGCCATGTAGTCGAACGCCACCGAGCCGAGGCCGAGCGTCAGGTCCGCCTTGTAATGCAGCGCCGACACCACCTCGCGCACCGGCAGGCGTGCGACGTCGCACAGCGCGTGCGGAAACAGGCCGAGCGCGGCGGGACCGGTCCAGGCCTCCTTCAGCACGATGTCGCCGAGCTGAAAGCGCACCAGCTCGCAGATCCGCGGGCTGCCGTCGACATGCGGGATGATCTTCAAAATGAAGTTCGGCGCCTTCATCGCATTCAGCACCGTGTCGTGATCGACCTTGCGGTACTTGTAGCCCATGGTGGCGGAAGCGCAGAGCACCGAGCCGTAATGCAGCGAGCCGACCAGGACGTCGCTCTCGACCGCGATCTTGGGCCGCGCCAGCTTCTTCGGAAATCCCCACAGCTCGCGGCCGCCGGCGATCGGGGCCTCGTCGTCGAGATACATCGCATGGGTATAGGCGCCGAGCTCGCCCTTGAAGCGCACCGGGATCACCTGCCCGGTCTCGGTATAGTCGCCGAAGCCGCTCGAGTCCGGCATGCGGATGAACTCGTACTTCACCACGGGCTCGGCAACCTCGAGCGGCTCCGGCACCACGGCCGCCAGCGCCTCCGGGTCGGTCTTGTAGGTGATGATGAAATATTCGCGGTCGAAGAACCGGTACGGCCCCGGCGGAAATGACGGGTTGGTGAGCGGCATCGAATAGGCGGTGCGCCGGACGTCTTCGATCTTCATGGAAGGCCCCATCTGTCGTTGGCAAGACGACGGATTATGGCGGGCGGGGCCGACGGAGGCGAGACCGTATAATCGGCAGCATCAGTCAAATGCGCGTCACACGCTAGAGGCAGCGGCGCGGCTATTTCTTCTCGATCGGCGGCGCGGTCTTCTCGGCGGGCGCCGGCGGCAGCACCGGCTTGGCGCCGGCCTTCTGCGCCTCGTCGTCGGGGCGGGCCGGCTGCGGCGCCGGGGTGGTCGGCCGCTCGCCACCGGGCTTCGACTCGGCCGGAGCGGTCGTCTTCTGCGGCTCTGGCGTCGGCGTCGTCTGCAGCGGCTGGGTCGCCTGCGCCATCTCCTGCGGCGGAGCGGCGTTGATCGCGTGCAGCGACAGCGCCGCAATCGCGACGCCCGCCGCGACCAATGTCGAGGCGATCAGCACGTCTTTCCGCAGTTTGCGCCGATCAGCAGCCATCCCGTTCACCCGCATCATGTCAGCGGGGTCAACGATCCGGCCGACGCATGGTTCCTGCGCGCCGCCGCCCGGAACTCAATCGGTGGTGCTGATCTCCCAGGTCGCGTGGCGCACGCCGGGCAGATGCTGCAGGTCGACCACCACGGCATTGAGCTCGTTGGGTTCGACCGCGGTGGAGACCAGCTCCGCCACGATCTCGAGGAAGTCGTCGCCGGCCTCGACCACGTTGACATCGGCGACCGGATAATTCGCGGCCTCGAGCTTCTCGACCAGGCGATCGCGCATGTCGGGCAGCGCGTCGGAAGTGACCGCGAGCTTGAAGTAGTAGGTCGCCTCCAGCGCCTTCTCGTTGAGCGGGATTCGATTGATGGCGTTGACCAAGGGACGCAGCAGCGTGTTGCCGGCGATCACGAACACGGTCAGCGCCGCCGCCTGCGCCACCAGATCGGCGCCGGCGCAGGAGCCGACCGCGGCCGAGGCCCACAGCGTCGCCGCGGTGTTGAGACCGCGCACGTCCATGCCCTGCTTCATGATGACGCCGGCGCCGAGGAAGCCGATCCCCGACACCACATAGGCGATCACCCGCACCGCGCCGTCGGCACCGGCGAGATGCATCGCGAGATCGACGAAGGCGGCCGCCCCGACCGCGACCAGCACATTGGTGCGCAGCCCCGCGGTACGCTGCCGGTACTGCCGCTCGGCGCCGATCAGGGTGCCGAGCACGAAGGCTGAGGTCAGGCTGACCAGCGTGTCGAGGAAGTCTGCGAGCTGGAATGTCGTCAGGAATCGCATGGCGCTGCCCCGGCGCGAGCTTCGGATGCAGCGATCTCTTACATTTCCAGGATGCCCGCGTCACCATCTTCCGTGCCGAAGGCGAGCAGCGTGCCCTTGGCATTCCATCCGAGCGCCGACACCGCCGCGCCGGTATTCCGGCGCACCAGGATCTCGGCGCCGTCCTCGAGGCGGACCATCAGCACGGTGCCGTCGGCATAGCCGACCGCCATGATGTCGTTCTTCGGATGGCAGGCGACCACCGCGACCCGCGCCGGCATCGGCGCCAGCATCGCCGGCTCCTTGCCCATCGGGCCGTCCTTGCTGGTGAACGGCCAGACGATCACGGTATCGGCGCCCGAGGTCGCGAGCCCCTTGCCGCCGACGCTCCACGACATCGAGCGCACCCGGCCGGGATAGCCGCTCATCCGCATGTGCCGGTTATCCGCGAGCCGCCAACCGTGCATCGCAGCCTCGTGCATCGCCGTGACCAGGAACTTGTTGTCGGGGCTGAAGGTGACCGCGAGATGCGAGCCGGCCCATTCCAGGAATTCCGGATTGGCCGCCATGTTGGGAAACCACAACGTCACGCCGTTGTAATGCGCGATCGCAAGCCGCAGGCCCTTCGGCGCGAACGCCAGCCCGCCGACGGTCGACGGCACCTCGAAGGTTTTCTCCTCGCCCTTGGGATTGCGCACGAACGCGGTCTTGCCCGCCGACCACGCCACCGTGCCGTCGCTGTGCAGCGCGACATTGTCGATCCAGCGCCGCTTGGCGTCGGTCGCAATCGTTGCGGTCTCGCCCTTGGCGTCGATTGCGATCAGCTTGCCGTCATCGCCGCCGGTGACGAGCCGCTTGCCGTCGGAGGCCGCGCACAGGATGGCGCCGAAATGCGTCTCGGTGCGCGTGATCTCGCCGGCGGCGGTCGCGATCGCGACGCTCTCCTCCGCGCCGACGAAGAACGCGCGATCGCCGAGGAAATGCACCGAGCCGACCGCCGCGCCCAGAGCGAGCTGCTTGACGCGATCGGTGATCGAAACAATGGAGGAAGCGGCCTCGCCCGGATCGAACTCTTTCATCACGCGGTGATGCACTGCTCGAAGCCGTCGCGGATCGCCTGCTCCGGCAATTCGCGACCGATGAACACGACCCGGCTTTCGCGCTTCTCGCCGTCCTTCCATTTCCGCTGGTGATCGCCTTCCAGCATCATATGGACGCCCTGGAACACGTAGCGATCGTCATCGCCGGTGAAGGCGAGAATGCCCTTCGAGCGCAGAATCTTCTGGCCCTCGGTGGCGACGAGGTTCTGCAGCCATGGCATGAACTTGTTCGGATCGAGCGGCTTCTCCGAGCGCAGCGACAGCGATTGCATGTCCTCGTCGTGATAGTGCTTCAGCCCGCCATGGCCATGGCCATGGTCGTGATCATGGTGGTGGTGATCATGGTCATGATGATCGTGGTCATGGTCGTGATCGTCGCCGGCTTCGAGGAAATCGGGCTCGATCTCCAGGATGCGGTCGAGGTCGAACGCGCCGCGCTCCAGCACGTCGGTGATCCCGACCTGGCAACGCTCGGTGCGGTGCAGCTTGGCGTACGGATTGATGCCGCGGATGCGGGCCTCGACCTCGGCGAGCTCGGGCTTGGAAACCAGGTCGGTCTTGTTCAGCACGATGACGTCGGCGAACGCGATCTGGTTCTTGGCTTCCGGCGCGTCCTTGAGGCGGTCGCTCAGCCACTTGGCGTCGGCCACCGTCACCACGGCGTCGAGCCGGGCGTTCTTCTGCACGTCCTCGTCGACGAAGAAGGTCTGCGCGACCGGCGCCGGATCGGCAAGGCCGGTGGTCTCGACGATGATGGCGTCGAACTTGCCCTTGCGCTTCATCAACCCGTCCATGATGCGGACGAGGTCGCCGCGCACCGTGCAGCAGACGCAGCCATTGTTCATTTCGAACACTTCCTCATCGGCGCCGATGATGAGGTCGTTGTCGATGCCGATCTCGCCGAATTCGTTGACGATGACGGCGTATTTCTTGCCGTGGTTTTCCGACAGGATGCGGTTCAACAGCGTGGTCTTGCCGGCGCCGAGATAGCCCGTCAGCACGGTCACTGGAATTTTTTGCGAAGCTTCAGCCATAACAACTCCGAAGGAACTCTTTGTTTGAGCATGATCTTATCGGAAAACCGGACCCCACTTTTCCGGATCATGCCAGGCGGCGCTCGACTCGGCAGGGAGGCCCCTGCCCTAGTTGGCGAGCGCGCTGGTCAGGGCCTTTATATTGTGCCTGACCATATCAATGTAAGTGGGTGCATCGCCCTTTTCGCCCGTCAGACTGTCCGAATACAGCGTCCCGCCGACCCGGGCGCCGGTCTCGGCCGCGATCCGCTCGATCAGGCGGGGATCGCTGATATTTTCGAGAAAAACTGCCGGAATTTTCGCGACCTTGATCTGGGCGATGATGGCGGCGATATCGCGTGCGCTGGGCTCGGAATCGGTGGAGACCGAGAGCGGCGAGAAGAACGTGATCCCATAGGCGTCGGCGAAATAGCCGAATGCGCCGTGGGTCGAGATCACCTTGCGCCGCGGCTCCGGCACTTTGGCCACCGCCTCACGCACCTCGCGGTCGAGCGCCTCGAGCTTGGCCAGATAGGCATCGGCATTGGCCTTGAAGGCGGCCGCCTGGTCGGGCGCCACGGCGATCAGGCCGTCGCGAATATTGACGACATAGATCTTGGCATTGGCCACCGATTGCCAGGCATGCGGATCGTCATGGCCGCCCATCTTCCGGGGCATGATGCTCTTGGTCGCGACCGCGACCGGCGCCTTGCTGCCGGAGGCCTGCAACAGCCGCGGCATCCAGCCCTCGAAGCCGAGGCCGTTGATGACCAGCAGCCTGGCATCGGCGACCTTCTTGGCGTCGGCCGGCGTCGGCGCGTAAACATGCGCGTCGCCATCGGGCCCGACCAGTGCCGTCACGTCGACGCTGTTGCCGCCGACATTGCGCACCATGTCGGCGAGGATCGAGAAGCTCGCCACCACATTGATGCGATCGGCGGCGCGCGCCGGTCCGCCCGCCAGCACCAGCGCCAGACCGATCAATCCAAACAACCGCCGCATTGTCGTCATGCCTCGAGATGGCGGCCGGGGAACAGCTGCCGCACCAGGCCGCTGACATTGCCGAACAGCAGCGACACAACATAGAGCCCGGCCGCGACCAGGATGATCGCGGGGCCGGAGGGAATCCGGGTCTGGTACGACAGCACCAGCCCGGCATAGCCGGACAGCATCGCGCTCGCCACCGCGATGCAGATCATGGTGGTGATATCGCGCGACCAGAAACGCGCGATGCCGGCGGGCAGGATCATCAACCCGACGCCGAGCAGCGTGCCGAGCGCGTGGAAGCCGTTGACGAGGTTGACCACCACCAGCGCCAGGAAGGCGAGATGTGCCGGCGCGCCGGCCCGACTCACGGTGCGCAGGAACACCGGATCGACGCATTCGATCACCAGCGGCCGATAGATCACCGCGAGCACCAGCAGCGTGATGGTGGCATTGAACGCGATCACCAGCAATGTCTGGTCGTCCATCGCGAGGATATTTCCGAACAGCACGTGCAGCAGGTCGATATTGGTGCCCTTGATCGACACGATGGTGACGCCGAGCGCAAGCGAGACCAAGTAGAAGGTCGCGAGCGAAGCGTCCTCCTTGAGCTCCGTGGTGCGGGCGACGAGGCCGGCGAGCAGCGCGACGGCAAAGCCTGCGATCAGGCCACCGGTGGTCATCGCGAACAGATTGAGTCCAGAGATCAGGAAGCCGATCGCGGCCCCCGGCAGGATCGCATGCGCCATGGCGTCGCCGACCAGGCTCATCCGCCGCAGCATCAGGAACACGCCGATCGGCGCACCGCCGAGCGACAGCGCGATCACGGCCGCGAGCGCGCGGCGCATGAACTCGAATTCGGTGAAGGGCGTGATCAGCGCGTCGGTCAGCATCGGCATCAGGCGGCTCGCGAACGTGGATCGGCGGCGCAGGCGCCGGCCTGGTCGTCGAACGCCTCGCACATCCGCATCGCGACTGTCAGATTCTCAGGGGTCAGCGCCTCGGCGGTCGGCCCCCATTCCACCGGGCCGCGTGCCAGGAGCAGCGTCTCCGGGAAATTGTTGCGCACCATGTCGAGGTCGTGCAGCGCCGCCAGCACGGTACGGCCCTCGCCGTTCCAGCGCTTCACCAGCGCCAGGAGGTCGGCGGTGGTCTTGGCGTCGATGGCGTTGAACGGCTCGTCGAGCACGATCAGGCGGGCATCCTGCAGCAACACGCGCGCGAACAGCATGCGCTGGGTCTGGCCGCCCGACAGCGTGCCGATCGGGCGGTTCTCGAACCCGTTGAGGCCGACCGCGGCGAGCGCCGCCAAAATCTTGTCGCGCGCGGCCCTGCCGATGCCGCCGAAGAAGCCGGTCGAACGCCACAGCCCGGTGCCGACGAAATCGAACACCGAGATCGGGAACGTTCGGTCGATGTCGGCGGATTGCGGCAGGTAGGCGATGTCGCGGTGCTCGAGCCCGTCGAGATCGATCACGCCGGACAGCGGCTTCAGCACGCCGGCAATGCCGCGCAACAGCGTCGACTTGCCGGCGCCGTTCGGACCGATCACGGCAAGCAGCGCACCGGCCTCGACCGCACCATTGAGATGATGCACCGCCGGGTGGCGGTCATAGCCGAGGGTAACGTCGCGGAAGGTGACAAGCGGGCTCATCGGCTTACCTCATCGCCAGCCAGACGACGGCCCACAGGCAGGCCGAGACCGCGAGCGCGGCGGAGAACCTGGCCGGCACCGGCATGCGCAGGATCGACCAGTGCGCGGTCTGGGCCGGGTGCGCGTGGGGGCCATGGCCATGCCCGTGGGGATGTGCGTGGCCGTGATGGTGGTGGTCGTGGGTGTGCGTCTGCGCCATGGGGAGACTGTTATATTATAACATAACGCAAGTCCACCGACGAGGAACTCATGGCCGATCCGCAGAACCGGGGGAGATTTGCCCCATAAAGCCTGAATGGCGGTCCCTCCCCAAGTCGTCCCGGCGCAGGCCAGGACGACGATGGGGACAGTTCTGGATTCAAGATGCCTCACAACGCGGTGTCATCACCCGCGAAAGCGGGTGATCCAGTATTCCAGAGGCGGCTGTGCTTGAGTCGAGAAGCCGCGGCGTACTGGATCGCCCGGTCCCGTCTACGCCAAGGCTTCGACGAGGCAAGCAGTCCGTGGCGCGCCGAAGCTTTAGCGGAGGCGGCGAGCCGGGCGATGACAGTTGAGGATGAGGACGC
This sequence comes from Bradyrhizobium sp. USDA 4461, assembly GCF_054055655.1. NCBI lineage: Bacteria > Pseudomonadati > Pseudomonadota > Alphaproteobacteria > Hyphomicrobiales > Nitrobacteraceae > Bradyrhizobium > Bradyrhizobium sp. USDA 4461. The sequence goes on along the minus strand of NZ_JBSRXM010000001.1, from coordinate 3,541,727 downwards.
GGCTTCGCATTCTCGCGACATGTCTTGCCCGAGCTTTGATCGTCATTTCGCCGCTCTGAAATCAGAGGGCGCAGGGAAAGCCGGGTGCCGATCGCACCCATGGGTCCCGCGTAATGAAAAACGCGGGAGGTAGGACCACAGGTGTAACCGGAAACATCCCGGCTTTCCCTGCGCGATGGTTTTACGGCTTATACGTGCTCGCCCCGGTGAGACTGGGCTTGTTTGTCACCGTCGCCGCGAAACGCTGTCGCATCTCGCGGGAGACACCTGCCGCTAGGGCGTCAGGTCTGCACGACTTCGCCGTCCGCCGCATTGTGCACGTCGTCAGTGCGCAAGCAGCGTCCACCGCATCTCACCGCAACACTCCTGACGATGCGCAGCGCCCCTCGATCGGGTGAGACGGACCCATTCAACACCTGAGTTGGGTCCGATGTCAAGTTAAATTCTGCAAATCGGAAGGAAAGCGCGTGCGGATCGAAGCACTATTTTGTTAACGCCTGCCCGGCATGATTTCCGCCTTGCCATTTGATGGGGCGAGGCATGTCGGACCAATGGACAACTTACGCATTGTGGCAAGCCGACCCTGAAGCTGCGCTGTCGGAAGCGGAGCGGCGCGTCGCGGTCTGCACCGAACGACATGATGAGGGTCTGACGCTCGGCGGCCTTGACCTCCAACGGCTTCCCGACGGTATTTCGGCACTGACATGGCTGCGCAATCTGGAGATCTACGGCTGCAGGGTCACTGATTTCTCGCCGCTCGCACCGCTGTCGAACCTGGAATCCTTGCAGATCGGATCGATGAAATGCCCATTTCCGGGCCTCGACTTCATGTCGGGCTGGACCGGCCTGCAAGTGCTCGAAATCCTTACACCGTCGGCGATCGATCTGAAGCCCGCGGCCGATTGCGCGCCGCTGAAGCGCTTGCATGTCTGGTGCACCCAGGGTCGGATCGACCTGCTCAATCTCGATGCGCTCGCGACCCTGCAGGGACTCGAATTTCTATCACTCAATGGCGTGCAGTCGGCGCGCTTTGACGTGATCGGGCGATGGCGCGAATTGAAGGTCGTTCTGCTGTTTGGAACTGGGCTGTCCACGCTGGCAGGCTTTGAAAATCTGCATCGGTTGAACAGCCTGAGTGCCACCGAGTCGTCGGTCACCGACCTGTCGCCGCTCGCCGGCCTGACAACGCTCGAAGAACTGAACCTTCGCGGCACCCAAGTTAGCGATGTGTCGGCACTGGCCGGTCTGCCCTCGCTGAACAGCCTCGACGTCTCGAAGACCCAGGTTTCCGATCTGTCGCCGCTGCGGCCGTTGGCCGAATGTCAGCGCGAATTCGATCAAATGAAGCGTGCGGAGAATTCGTTCTGGGTGTTCAAGGGCCTGGAGCGGCTTAACATATCGAACAGCAAGGTCAGCGACATTTCCGCGATCGCGCATCTCGACGGCATCAGATACCTCGATCTCGGCGAGACCGCGGTTTCGTCGATCGATCCACTGCACGATTGCAAGACGTTGTGGAATTTGAACATCGCGGGGAGCGCGGTAACCGACCTCGGACACCCCGGCTCGCTCTCCCAGCTGCAATCCATCAACGCATCGAAAACCCGGATCAGGAGCTTGCAGGCGCTCGCGCCTGCGTCATCACTGCAGACGTTGAACATCGCTGAAACTGATGTATCCGACCTGACGCCGATACAACGCGCCCATGAATGTCGATCGCTCGATCTGCGCGGCTCGCAGGTGGCCGATATCAGCCAGATCATCGATATCGGCAAGAATCAGGCGGACCATCGCTATTCGTCCGAAGCGCTGGATTTCCGCGATACGCCGGCCTCGCGCGCAAGCGAACGATATGCAGAGCTCGCTGCCCTGGCGGACGCCAACCCGACGACCTGCTTCTTTGAAACGAAACGCCATCTACAGGCGATGGCTTGCCCCCGCGCAGCACCGCCCCGGCGCGGATTCTGGAGCGCATTGATCGGCCGCCCGCGATCCTGACGTCCTTGGCGTGCCATGCTGTCAGCCGGAGTGCCGTAGGACGCCGTCCGATCAGCGCCGGCTACGGAGAGCGGGGCATGGGAAAGCCGGGCGGAACGGCGTTAGGGCTCGACGTTATCCCCTCGTCATTCCCCGGTGCGCAATTGCGCACCTGAGGGCTCGCGAAGCGAGAGCCCGGAACCATTCATCAACGGAGCATGCGGCCCGATGGATTCCGGGCTCGTGCTGCGCACGCCCCGGAATGACGACGGGGAGAGACGTGCTCACGCCTCGCGTGCGTAACCCTTCAACTTCGCCTGCAGCACCGCGAGCACCTGGTCGCGGACCGGGTCGCGGGAGCCTTTCAGCCAGGCGGCGGCGAGCGGCAGGCGGCCGGCGGGGCTGCCGCGCCTGAGCCTGAGGGGAACGAAACGCACGCCCGGAATCGCCATCCGCGCGGTCCAGCGCGGCACGATGGCGACGCCGAGCCGTGCGGCGACCATGTTGACGATGGTCTGCTTCTCGTCGGCGATCTCCTGGATGCGCGGCGTCAGCCCCGCCTCGTCGAACAGTTTTGTCGTGAGATCGTGGCTGTGCGGCCGCGAGCGGCGCTCCGGCACGATCAGGGGCTGATCGGCGATATCGGGCAGCACGATCTGCTTGCGACGCGCCAGAGGATGCTTGTGCGACAACGCCACCACCGCGGTCTCCTGCAGCAGCGGGACGAACTCGATACGGCGGTCGGGCCGCTCCGGCGGGCGCACGAAGGCGAGATCGAGCGCACCCGACAACAGCTTGGGCAGCAGCCGGATGGTCTTCTCCTCGAGCAACTGCACGGCAACGTCGGGATGGGCCGCGCGGAGATCGCGCAGCAGCGGCGGCAGCAGGCCGGCCGCGGCGCTGTCGATCGCGCCGATCCGGAAGCGCCGCGCCTGCGGCTTGCGCAGCCGGCGGCGAAAGCCGTCCTCGATCGCCTCGGCGCGCCCGAGCAGCGCGCGGCCCTCGCGCAGCAAAGTGGCGCCATCCTCGGTCAGCGACACCGCGCGCGTCGTGCGCGCGAACAGCCGCACCCCGAGATCCTCTTCCAGCAGCTTGATGTGGCGGCCGAGCGCCGACGGCATCATCTGCAGCCGCTGCGCCGCGCGGCCGAAATGCAGTTCCTCGGCAGCCGCCACGAAGCAGCGAAGCTGGTGCAGTTCCAAGACGGACTCCTCCCGCACACCCGCCGTCATTGCGAGGAGCGAAGCGACGAAGCAATCCATCGTTCCGCATCTGCGGTGACAATGGATTGCTTCGCGGAGCCTGTCATCCGGCGGCGCTTCGCGCCGACCGGGTGGCTCGCAATGACGGGGGCGATTATATCATTTTTTTGTATAAACCGGCGCAGATTGAACCGGAAGGGCCCGCCCCTCTAGGCTTCCCGGTGGCGCGGCGGAATGCGCCGTCCCAACAAACAACACGAACCCCCGAGGAAGCCCATGGAAAGCGAGCTTGGCACGCGCGTGTTGCGCAAGGTCACCCTGCGCATCGTGCCGTTCATCATGCTGCTGTACTTCGTGGCCTTCATCGACCGCGTCAATATCGGCTTCGCCTCGCTGACCATGAACAAGGACATCGGCCTGTCGCCGACGGTCTATGGCTTCGGCGCCGGTATCTTCTTCTGGGGCTACTTCTTGTTCGAGGTGCCTTCCAACATCATCCTGCACAAGATCGGCGCGCGGATCTGGATCGCCCGGGTGATGATCACCTGGGGCCTGGTCTCGGCGGCGATGGCGCTGGTGCAGGGCGCGACCAGCTTCTACGTGCTGCGCTTCCTGCTCGGCGCTGCGGAGGCCGGCTTCTTCCCCGGCATCATCCTCTATCTCTCCTACTGGTTTCCGGCGCGGCAGCGCGCCGCCGTCACCGCGCTGTTCATGGCCGCGGCGCCGCTCTCGACCGTGCTCGGCTCGCCGCTGTCCGGCGCGCTCTTGGAGATGGACGGACTGCTCGGCTTCAAGGGCTGGCAGTGGCTGTTCGTGCTGGAGGCGGTGCCCGCCGTGCTGCTCGGCTTCGTCGTGCTCGGCTTCCTCACCGACCGGCCGGAGCAGGCCAGATGGCTCGCCGATGACGAACGCGCCTGGCTGGTCAGGACCATGAAGGCGGAGACTGACGGCAAGGCCACGACCGCGAGCCACAGCATCTGGCGCGGGCTTGCCGACCCGCGGGTGCTGGCGCTGGCGCTGGTCTATTTCGGCACCTCGGCCGGGGCTCTACACACTCGGCGTGTGGGCGCCGCAGATCATCAAGGCGTTCGGCCTGTCGTCGCTGCAGGTCGGCTTCCTCAACGCGGTGCCGGCGACGGTCGCCGTGATCGCGATGGTGCTGTGGGCGCGGCACTCCGACCGCAGCGGCGAGCGCACCTGGCACGTGGTGCTGGCCTGCCTGACGGCAGCGGCGGGGCTCGCGCTTGCAGGACTATGGACCGGGCTTGCCGCGGTGATCGCGGCGCTGACGCTGGTCAATATCGGCATCTCCTCGTCGAAGCCGCCGCTGTGGAGCATGCCGACCATGTTCCTGTCGGGCTCGGCCGCCGCGGCCGGGATCGCCACCATCAACTCGATCGGCAATCTCGGCGGCTTCGTCGGGCCTGCGATGATCGGCTGGATCAAGGACCGCACCGGCAGCTTCGACGGCGGTCTGTATTTCGTCGCCGGCCTGCTGGTGCTGTCGGCCGTGCTCACGCTGCTGCTGGCGCGCGCGCAGAGCGGGCCGGCGGCCAGTCCCGAACCCAATCCTGTGCGAACCCGCTAACAATCCATCCGGAGAAACCCATGCGTACCCATTCCATCGCAGCCATTCCCGCCGACGGCATCGGCCCCGAAGTGATCTCCGCCGGAGTCCGCGTGCTGGAGGCGCTGGCCAAGCGCTCGGGCGACATCAGCTTCAACGTCAAGACCTTCGACTGGGGCTCGGACTATTACAAGAAGCACGGCGTGATGATGCCGGCCGACGGCCTTGCCGACCTCAAGACGTTCGACGCGATCTATTTCGGCGCGGTCGGCGCGCCCGACGTGCCCGACCACATCACGCTGTGGGGCCTGCGGCTGCCGATCTGTCAGGGTTTTGACCAATACGCCAATGTGCGGCCGACCAAGATCCTGCCCGGCGTCGCCTCGCCGCTGCGCAATGTCGGCGTCGGCGATCTCGACTGGGTGATCGTGCGCGAGAATTCCGAGGGCGAATACGCCGGGATGGGCGGCCGCGCGCACAAGGGCCTGCCGGAAGAGGTCGGCACGGAAGTCGCCGTGTTCACCCGGGTCGGCGTGACGCGGATCATGCGCTACGCGTTCCAGCTGGCGCAGTCGCGGCCGCGCAAACTGCTCACCGTGGTGACCAAGTCGAATGCGCAGCGCCACGGCATGGTGATGTGGGACGAGATCGCCGCCGAGGTGGCGAAGGACTTCCCCGACGTCAGCTGGGACAAGATGCTGGTCGACGCCATGACGGTGCGGATGACGCTCCATCCGAAGAGCCTCGACACCATCGTGGCGACCAACCTGCACGCCGACATCCTGTCGGATCTCGCAGGCGCGCTCGCCGGCAGCCTCGGCGTCGCACCGACCGGCAACATCGATCCGCAGCGCCGCTTCCCCTCGATGTTCGAACCGATCCACGGCTCGGCCTTCGACATCACCGGCAAGGGCATCGCCAACCCGGTCGCGACGTTCTGGACGGCTGCGCAGATGCTGGAGCATCTCGGCGAAAAGGACGCCGCCGCGCGGCTGATGGCGGCCGTCGAGAAGGTGTGCGCGGCCGGCGTGCTGACGCCCGACGTCGGCGGCAAGGCGACGACCAGGGAAGTCACCGATGCGGTGATCGACGCGATCCATGGGTCGAATGTGTGAGACAGGTTCGCGTTGCCCTGTGCAGTAAGGAGAGCACGCTAGTCTCCCCACCCTCTTCCGCAAGGGGAGAGGGAGGCTGAGAGAGTGCTCACCTCACAACCGTCGGGATACTCACCTCACGATGACACCCCCGCCTCGGCGCAATTGGTCAGCCGCGCCGGCACGCCGACGGCGGTGCAGCCGGCGGGCACGTCTGACGTGACCAGCGCGCCGGCGCCGATCCTGGCGAAGTCGCCGATCGAGAGATGTCCGATCACGGTGGCGCCGGCGGCGAGCAGCACGCCATGGCCGATCTTCGGTGCGTGGCGCGGGTCATCCTGATGCCGCGCGATGGTGACGTTTTGCAAAATCGTGACCTCGTCGCCGACGGTAGCCAGCGCGCCGACGATGATGCCGGTGCCGTGATCGAGGAAAACAGCGGTTCCGATTTGAGCCGACGGGTGTATGCTGATCTGCAACTGATCCGCCGTCGCGCTGTGCATCAGCAGCGCGAGATCCGGGCGGTCCTGACGCCACAGCCAGTTCGACACCCGCCAGGCTTGCAGCGCGGCGTAGCCCTTGAAGTTGAGGAACGGCAATAGCAAGCCCGTGATCGCCGGGTCACGGCGCACGATCGCCGTGAGATCGACGGCTGCGGCATCGACCAGCGCAGGCTCGTCTGCGAACGCCTCGCGCGCCGTCCGCACGAATTGGGCGCGGTCGCCATCCTCGCGGCCGATGCGCCGGCCGATCAGGAAAGCCAGCGCGCCACTGAGCTCGCCCTGATCGAGGATGAAGGCGGCCGAGGCCTCAAGAAAGCGATCGGCGACGACAGCCGCCTGCGCTTCGCGCCGGATCGCGGACCAGAGATCGTCAGAACTCGCCATCGCAGCTTCGCCTCGTCGCGCGCAGTCAAACGATAGTGGGCATCACCGGGCCAAAATGCAAACCGCCCGCTTGCTCATCGCAAACGGGCGGCTCAGGGCCATCAGGTTCTATGGGGGCACATCGCCTGAAGGCTAGCTCGTGCCTCGCGCGATCAGCCTATTCAGATCAGCTCTGGGGCGGCTGGTCGTTCGGCGGGGTCGGACGGGTCTTGTGCTGCGCCATGAAGGCGTCGAACTCTTCCTTGTCCTTGGCGTGGCGCAGGCGATCGAGGAAGTTCTTGAACTCGACCTGCTCCTCCTCGAGCCGGCGCAGCGTATCCTGGCGGTACTCGTCGAAGGCGCGGTTGCCGCTGGAGGGCGGGCCGAAGCCGCCGAACGGGAAGCCGCGGCGCTCCATGCGGCTCCTCATCCGCTCCATCTTGTCCTGCATGCGCTCCATCTTGTTCTGCCAGCGATCCATGTCGTTGTGACTCCAACACGCCATTTTTCTGCTCCCGAGTGTGAAAAAGAGAAGGGCGAGGCCGATCGGCCACCAGATCATGAAGCCGAGGATGATCCCGGCGATCTTCAGGGGGTGCCACGGCGTCGCGTAGAAGTGCGGACGGTAGGGCTCTTCGACGGGGCCGCGCCAGCGATTGACATCAGCGGTGTAGGCCATTTCCTTCTCCATCACGGCATCACGCCGTTGTGAATGTAAATAACATTTACATAGGTAGCCCATCCCCCGGGAAAGTCAAGCAGCGCGGATGACGCACCCGGCCGATTATTTTTGGCTCAGCCTTTGAACCTTATTTCGCCTTGCCCCACGGACCGGACCTTTCACCCGCCGGCTTTTCGTCGGCCGAGCTGGTTCCAGGCCTGCGATCAGTCGGGAAGCCGAGGCCGCGCAGATAGATCAACACCTCGGCCTCGAGCAGGTCCTCCGGCGACATCGGCAGCTTGCGCCGCGCGGCGTCGCCGCGGCCGAACAGCGAGGCGACGCCGTGCGACATCGACCAGATGTGCAGCGCCATCATCATCGCCGGGGGACGCGGCATGCCCGGCGGTGCCAGTGCGGCGAGCCGCTCGGCAGCGGCGCGGATGATCGCGAACGCGCGCTCGCTGGCGGCCATCAGCGTCGGATTGGCATCGGGCGGCAGGCCGGATTCGAACATCGCGGAATAGAATGCGGGCTCCTCGCGGGCGAAGGCGAGATAGGCCTTGCCGACCCGCTCGAACGCCGTGACGGTGTCGGGGCGGCCGTCGTCCCAGGCCTGGGTCAGCAGCGACTCGAACTGCTCGAAGCCGCGCTGCGCGATGCTGGCGATCAACTCGTCACGGTCGCGGAAATGCCGGTACGGCGCGGCGGGGCTGACGCCGGCCATCCGCGCGGCATCGGCGAAGGTGAAGCCGGCCGGCCCCTTCTTCGAGATCAAATCGAGGGCGGCCTGCAGCAACGCCTCTTTGAGATTGCCGTGATGATAGCCGCGCTCGGCGCGGCCTTGGTCCTTGCGCCAGCTCATGTGAACGGCTTTTACATGAGCCGGCAGTAAAGGTCACTAGCGGGGCGGCGATGCGTTCATCAAGATTAACGGACCGCTCCCGCTGGATGCGGGCCTGACGGCCTGCGGCCCTATCGGCCCGGAATCGGCAGCACCGGCATGATCTCGACGGCTTCGCCGGGGAAGATCGAGAAATGCGGGTGGTTCTCGAACAGCTTGGCGGCCGCCTCATGCGAGGGCGCGCGCACCACCGTAAAGCCGGTGAGCTGGTTGGCGATGTCGGCGGTGCCGGCGGCGCCGACCTGCTTGGTCTTGCCGAGCGGGCCGCCGATCTCGACGATCACGTCGTGGTGCTTCTCGACCCAGGCGCCCCAGGCCGCCATGCCCTGCTGCTCCTTGGCGCGCCGCTCGGCCTCGGGCATCGCGTTCCAGGCTGCCATGCGCGAGCCGTCCTTGCTGCCGAGATAGACGGCGAGGAAGGTGTTGGTGCTCATATTTCATCTCCGTTGTGCGCGTAGGTGGTTTGACGATCGATGGTTGGTGCGCTGACGCCGTGCGGCGGCAGCGCTTGTTGCAAGATTTAGCGCAGCGCCTTGCCCCAGCCGCCCTGCGGATGCTCGAAGATGGCAGCGGCCTCTCGCACTTCCTCCGAGAAGTCGCCGATCTCCTGGACCTGGCGGATCTCGATGATCTCGTTGGCCGAGGCCGGGCACTGCTTGGCCCATGCGATCGCGTCCGCACGCGAGGCGACCTCGATCATCCAGAAGCCGCCGATCACCTCCTTGGCCTCGGTGAACGGGCCGTCGATCACGACCGGCACGCCGGTGTCGAACTTGACGCGAGCGCCGGCAGCCGGCGGATGCAGGCCCTCCAGCGTGATCAGCACCCCGGCGTCCTTCAGCGCCTGATTGTATCGCATCATCGCGGCGACCCGTTCGGGATCGAGCTCGAGCTTGGCCGGCGCGGACTCGTAGCCGAGCGGGATCATCAGCATCATGAAACGCATGGGTCGGATTTCCTCATCTGTTGACGCACTCGCAATTCTCGTCTTCGTCATCCCGCGACCCGTCAGGCCCGGAATCCATGACTTGCGTCGATGGTTATCACCGCGTCGGCGATATCGCAGAATGACGTCGGGTGTCATGTCTTGCTCACCTGCTTGCGCAGGCGCTCTCCCTGCTCGCGCAGCTCGGGCGTCAGCGCCGCGCCGAAATCGTCCGGCGTGAAGACCTGGCGGATCTCGATCTCGGCGCCGCCATCGAACGGCGCGCGCTTCATCCAGTCGATCGCCTCATCGAGCGATTTGGTCTCGATCAGCCAGAAGCCCGCGACGAGATCACTGGTCACGCTGAACGGCCCGCGGCTCACCGTGCCCTGCCCGCCGGCATATTTGACCCGCGCGCCCTTGCTGGTCGGATGCAGGCCCTCGCCGGCCTGCATCACGCCGGCCTTGACCATCTCCTCGTTGAACTTGCCCATCGCGGCGAGCAGCTCGGTGCTCGGCATCACGCCGGCCTCGGTATCCTTGTTCGCCTTCACGATCACCATGAACTTCATCATCCTGCTCCGTCGCCTTGTTGTGTTTCCGGCACCGCCGGTGCTCGTCTCAAGGACGACGCCGGTCGTGCCACGCCGACAGGGCACGCGAAATTATTCCGGAGGTCATTGCATCGCGCGCCACGGCCTTCAGCGCTCCTGCCTGACGAGTTCGCCGTCCTGATGCGCGGGACCGAAATAGACGTCGATGCGCGACACCTTGTCGCCGTCGAACACGACGAACTCGGTGTTGCGGAAGCTCTTGCCGTCGCGCGCGATGCAGCGATAGGTGACAAAGGCATTGCTGCCCTCGACCATGATGCGCTCGATCTCGTGACGGCCGATCCAGCCGGAGTCGCGCCAGCACTCGGCGAAATAGCGCGGCTTGTCGATGTTCTCGCCATAGGGCGTCGAGAAGCGGAAGTTCTCCGCAAACGCCGCCTCGACGCTCGCGCGGTCATTGGCGAGATAGGCGGCGAAGAGGGAGCGGATGATCTCCGCCCTGTTGCCAGCTGCAGCCATGTCGTCTCCACATCATTCGCCCGGGCCTCCGGAGCGGTCAGCGCTCCAGAACCCGGACCTCAGGTGGAAGACGAATGGAGCGGCCCGAACGCGACATCGGGCCGCTATTTATTTTGGGAACCGGGCCGCCCCTTCGCTGGCTCCATTCTCAGGTTTCCTTGGGAAACATGCCGAAATAGGGCTCGGCCTCGCGGAGCACACGGGCGAAGGACGGCCGCGCCTTGAGCCGCTCGAGATAGGCTGCCAGATGCCGGTGTTCCTCCGCAAACGGCTCGACCTTGTTGCCATAGAACAGCGTCGGCGCCGCGGCGCAATCGGCCAGCGAGAACCGCTCACCCATCATCCAGCCGCCATGCGCGAGTTGCGGGTCGAGGATCGCATAGGAGGTGCGGAGCTGCGCCCGCGCCTCGGCGACGCCATGGGGATCCTTGCTGTCTGCGGGCCGCAGCCGGTCGCCGACGATTTTCTGCATCGGCAGATGGACGTAGAGATCGAGGAAGCGATCGCGCAGCCGGGTTTGCAGCGCGAGCTCCGGGTCCTCCGGGATCAGCCTGACGGCACCAGGGTAGTGCCGGTCGAGATATTCGATGACAATGCTCGATTCCGGCACCGTCTCGCCGCGCGCCTCGTCGCGGAGCACGGGAAAGCGACCGATCGGCGACAGCGCGAGCAGCGCCGCGCGCTCGGCGGGATCGCCGAGATTGACCAAGTGAGGCGTGAACGGCGCGCCATTCTCGTAAAGCGCCACCAACGCCTTCCAGCAGAACGACGACAGCGGGTGGTAATGCAGGGTAAGCGACATCAGAACTCCATCATGGAACCAGAGCCCGGAGGACGAAGCAGGGACCGTTCTTCCGACATCGCGCGCGCGATAAATTTTTGGTACGGCGATACTTTTCGTGCTCGGCGGGCGCGCGCAGACTCACGCATCGAGCACGATGCGGATTGGTCGCGGCCGCGAATCGCGACGCGAAATCGATCGGTGAAGCGATCAGCAATATCAGCGATCGTAATAGACCTATCAGCGACGCTGAAGTGCACGCGTTCCGATCGTCTGCATCAGACCAAAGTTGTCATCGATTTTCGTCCGTAAGATTACGGTGAACATCGCATGCCGACTCTGGATGATAACGTGCATATCGAAAAAATACCTCGCAAGTTGAAATAGATGCGCGCGTGCGTGATCGCTCTATGCAGTTCGTGCCACGCGCGTGCGAGCCGCAGGCTTTACCGATGCTAAACGGCTCGCTGCAACCTTTCCGTGAGTTGCAACGATCCGCTTTTCTCATCCCCTTTCATTGTTTGAACCTTCACGGAGCCCTGATGTTCAGTTTCAGCAACAAGGCAAAGATCGACAACGCGCTGGCGCAGGCCGCAGCGATCGGAAAATCGCAGGCGGTGATCGAGTTCAAGCTCGACGGCACCGTCGTCGACGCCAACGAGAACTTCCTGAACGCGATGGGCTACACGCTCGACGAGATCAGGGGCAAGCACCACAGCATGTTCGTCGATGCCGCCACGCGCGACAGCCACGACTATCGCCAATTCTGGGCGAACCTGAACCGTGGTGAGTACCAGACCTCGCAGTACAAGCGCGTCGCCAAGGGCGGTCGCGAGATCTGGATCCAGGCCTCCTACAACCCGATCCTGGACAAGAACGGCAAGCCGGTCGGTGTCGTCAAACTCGCCACCGACATCACCGCACAGAAGATCCACAGCATGGAAGATGCCGGCAAGATCGCCGCGATCGGACGTGCCCAGGCGGTGATTGAGTTCAATATGGACGGCACCATCGTCAACGCCAACGAGAACTTCCTCGGCGCGATGGGCTATTCGCTGGCCGAAATCCAGGGCAAGCATCACAGCATCTTCATATCGCCGGCCGACCGCGATAGTCCGGCCTATCGCGATTTCTGGGCGCGGCTGAACCGCGGCGAGTTCGAGACCGGCGAGTTCAAGCGGATCGCCAAGGGCGGCAGGGAAATCTGGATCCTCGCCAGCTACAACCCGATCCTCGACGATCGCGGCAAGCCGTTCAAGGTCGTCAAGTTCGCGACCGACGTCACCCAGCAGAAGCTGAAGGCCGCCGACAATGATGGCCAGATCGACGCGATCGGCAAGTCGCAGGCGGTGATCGAATTCAACATGGACGGCTCGATCCGCACCGCGAACCCGAACTTCCTCGCCGCGATGGGCTATTCGCTCGCCGAGATCCAGGGCAAGCATCACAGCATGTTCGTCGAGCCCGCCGAAGCGAGCGCGAACGGCTATCGCGAGTTCTGGGGCGCACTGAACCGGGGCGAGTTCCAGGCCGCCGAGTACAAGCGCATCGCCAAGGGCGGCCGCGAGATCTGGATCCAGGCCTCCTACAACCCGATCCTCGACCTCAACGGCAAGCCCTACAAGGTGGTGAAGTACGCCACCGACATCACCGCGCAGGCGATCGGCCGCAAGAAAGCCGACAGCGCGCGCGGCCTGATCGAGGCGGTCGCCGCCGGCAGCGAGGAGATGAGCGCCTCGATCCGCGAGATCTCGGAAACCATGACCAAGTCGAAGCAGAACGCCGCGGTCGCCACCGGCCGCGTCGAGGCTGCCGACGGCCAGGCGCAGAAGCTCAACGCCGCGGCGCAGGCGATGAGCGGCATCGTCGAGATGATCTCGAGCATCACCGGGCAAATCAACCTGCTCGCCCTCAACGCCACGATCGAATCGGCCCGCGCCGGCGAGGCCGGCCGCGGCTTCGCGGTGGTGGCCTCCGAGGTGAAGAGCCTCGCCAACCAGGCCAAGCAGGCGACCGACACGATTTCCTCGGAGATCGATGCGCTGAACTCGATCGCCGCCGCGGTGGTCACCTCGCTGTCGGAGATCAAGGCGGCGATCGCCGGCGTCAACGAGTACATCACCTCCACCGCCGCGGCGGTCGAGGAGCAGAGCATCGTGACGCAGGACATGTCGACCAACATGCAGCGCGCTTCCGCCGAGCTTGCGGCGTAGGACGCGGTGCGATCCTCGAAGGGTGCGCGGCCCGGGCTGGGGGCCGTGCATCCTTCGAGACGCGCTACGCGCTCCTCAGGATGACGGAGGAACGGCACGTCACTGGTTGTTGACAGCTCCACATAAAGGTCGCAGACGGTCGGGACTTTCCTGCCCGAACCGATGGACCGCCCGATGACTCCCTCCGAACAAAAAGTCGCCCTCGTGACCGGCGCCGCGCGCGGCATCGGGCTTGCCGCGGCGAAACGCTTCCTCGCCGACGGCTGGCGCGTCGCGCTGCTCGACATCGAGGGCGCGCTGTTGGAGAGCGCGGTCGCGGCCTTGAAGCAGCCCGACGACACAGTCGCGCTGACCTGCGACGTATCGGATGCCGCTGGCGTGGCAGCCGCGATCGCTGCGATCGCAAACGGCTTCGGCCGGCTCGACGCGCTGGTCAACAACGCCGGCACCGCGGTGTTCGCGCCGGTGCTGGAAACCTCGGACGCCGACTGGAGCCGGATCATGGCGGTCAACCTCACCGGCCCGTTCCTCTGCACCAAGGCGGCTGCGCCCCTGATGCGCGAGCATGGCGGCGCGATCGTCAACATCACCTCGATCTCGGCGGTGCGCGCCTCGACGCTGCGCTCGGCCTACGGCACCAGCAAGGCGGGGCTCGCGCATCTCACCAAGCAGCTCGCGGTCGAGCTCGCCTCGCTCGGCATCCGCGTCAACGGCGTCGCGCCGGGCCCGGTCGAGACCGCGATGGCCAAGGCTGTCCACACGCCGGAGATCCGCGCCGACTATCACGACGCGATCCCGCTGAATCGCTACGGGCTGGAGGAAGAGCTGGCGGAAGCGATCTTCTTCCTGTGCTCGGATCGCGCGAGCTACATCACCGGGCAGATTCTTGCCGTCGACGGCGGCTTCGACGCCGCCGGCATCGGCCTGCCGACCCTGCGCGGCCAGCGGCGGAATGGGTAGCCGTCCCGCGTTCTCACCGTCATCCTGAGGAGGCCGCAAAGCGGCCGTCTCGAAGGATCGACGGTCCCGCTATCACCGGTAGACGATCAACGTACGCCGAGCGATCGGGGGCCGTGCATCCTTCGAGACGCGGCCAAGAGGCCGCTCCTCAGGATGACGGAATTGACATTGCCGCATTGGCCTACCGCCCATTCACCACGACCACACGCCACGTATCACCCAACCGATCGATCCGGGTCAGCGACAGCGGGTCGATGACGAAGCGCAGTGCGAGCTCCGGCGCGAGTTCGAGCGCGATGGCGAGCACCGCGCGGATGGTGCCGGAATGCACGACCAGCACGACGTCGCCGGCCGGCAGGCGTGCCAGCCCGGCCTGCGCGCGACCGATCTGATCCGCAAAGCTTTCACCACCCGGCGGGCGGTTGATGCCCGGCGATTGCCAGAAGGCGCGGTAGGCCACGGCGCCGAGCTCGGCTTCGATCTCACTGTGGCGGCGGCCGGTCCAGTCGCCGAAATCCTGCTCGCGAAAGGCGTCGTCTTCCGTTGCGGTGAGGCCGAGCCGCGCTGCGGTCTCGCGTGTGCGCCGCGCCGGACTGCAAACCGCGATCGCATCCGCCGGAAGCCTCGCCTGCAACGCAGCCAAGGCCGCGGCATCGCTGAGGTCCGCCGGCGCATCCGGCGCATGGATCACGCCGCGTGGACCATCGACCGGCGCGTGACGGATCAGCCAGAAGCGGGTTTCACGATCCATCACCACTTGGCCTTTCATTGACGCGTTTTCTTCACGCGAACCGGGATCCACTTCGCTCGAAAACGCTCTAACCCAACCGCGCCGCGAGCAGCACCAGCATCGCGGTCTCCGCGACCTGCTCGGCGCCGCCGAGCACATCGCCGGTCTGGCCGCCGATCTGCCGCTTCGCCAGCAGCGCCATGATCAGCGCGCTCGCACCGGCCGCAATCGCCGCCAACAGCGCGCTGCTGAACGGCAGCGCGAGGATTGCGATCACCAGCGCGAGACCTGCTGCGACCGCGGCAATCATGCCGTCAGGCCGGCCGGCATTGGCCGCGAGCCCATCCGCGCGCGCATAAGGCATGCTGATCGCGATCCACGGCAACGCGCCGCGGCCGAGCGCATGCGCCGCAATCAGGCTCTGCACCACGACGCCATCCGGAATGGCCGCAAGCGCCGCGAGCTTGCTGGCAAAGCTCACCACCAGCGCCAGCGCGCCATAGGTACCGAGCCGGCTGTCGCGCATGATTTCAAGCTTGGCCGCGACATCGCGGCCGCCGCCGAACCCGTCGGCGACATCGGCGAGCCCATCCTCATGCAGTGCCCCGGTCAGCAGCGCGCCGCCGCCGAGCGCGAGCGCCGCCGCGGCAAGGTCCGGCACGCCGATCGACCGCAGCAGCAGGCAGAACAGGCCGATCGCAGCGCCAATGCCGGCCCCGACCAGCGGGAACAGCCGCTGCGCCCGCGCAAAGCTCTCCGGCCGCGCGCCGTC
Organism: Bradyrhizobium sp. USDA 4461; assembly: GCF_054055655.1. Lineage (NCBI taxonomy): Bacteria > Pseudomonadati > Pseudomonadota > Alphaproteobacteria > Hyphomicrobiales > Nitrobacteraceae > Bradyrhizobium > Bradyrhizobium sp. USDA 4461. The sequence continues at coordinate 3,526,005 of NZ_JBSRXM010000001.1, read as the reverse complement.
CGGATGCGGCATCGGCAGCCGGGTCAGAAAGGCGGTGGCGGTCCTGAGATCGTCGAGCAATTCACGCATGGTCGCGGCCCTGGAATTGAGCTAAAGCGCGCTGAGATCGGGCTGAATCTCACCGCGCTTGAGCTTCTTGTTTGAGCACGATCCGTTCGGAAAACCGCTTCACAGGTTTCCGGATGGTGCTTTAGCTTGCGGCCCGCTCGACGAGGGAATCGCATGCAGTTCAGTACTCTAGACGACATCCGCAGCTTTTGTCGCGACCTGCCCCAGGGCGACGAGGCCAGTGCCGCGGCCGCTACGGTTCGCCAGCAGAACCTGACCAAGCCGCCGGGCAGCCTCGGGCGGCTTGAAGAGGTGGCGATCTGGCTGGCGCGCTGGCAGCAGCGCGAGATCCCCCGGCTCGATGAGATCACGATCGCGGTGTTCGCCGGCAATCACGGCATCGCCGAACGTGGCGTTTCCGCCTATCCGTCCGAAGTCACCGCGCAGATGGTGGCGAACTTCGCCGCGGGAGGTGCTGCAATCAACCAGATCGCCAAGCTTGCCGGCGCCGAGCTGCGCGTCGAGCCGCTCGAGCTGGCGCGCCCGACCCGCGATTTCACGATGGCGCCGGCGATGGACGGCGCCGATTTCCTCGTCGCGTTCGATACCGGCTGGCGCACCGTGCCGGAGCAATGCGACCTGCTGGTGGTCGGCGAGATGGGGATCGCCAACACCACGGTCGCAGCAACACTGTGCGCGGCGTTGATGGGCGGGCGCGGCGCGCGCTGGGCCGGCCGCGGCACCGGCGTCGACGATGCCGGCCTGCTGCGCAAGCGCACCACGATCGATGCCGCGCTCAAGATGCATCGCAGCCTGCTCGACGATCCGCTCGCAGTCGCGGTCGCGCTCGGCGGGCGCGAGCTCGCGGCGATCGCCGGGGCCGTGCTGGCGGCGCGTGCAAGGTCCATCCCGGTGCTGCTCGACGGCTTCGTGGCGACAGCGGCGGTGCTGCCGCTGGCGCGGCTTGCGCCCGGCGGTCTCGCGCATTGCCGCGCCGGGCATGTGTCGGCCGAACTCGGCCACCGCGAATTGCTGCGGGAGCTTGGACTCGCGCCCCTGCTCGATCTCGAGATGCGGCTCGGCGAAGCCTCCGGCGCCGGAATCGCGATCCTGCTGCTGCGCGCCGCGCTCGCCTGTCACGGCGGCATGGCGACCTTTGCCGAAGCCGGCGTCTCCGGCAAAGGCTGACAAACTCTCGCCGCAAGCGCTAGCCTAACTGGAGCCGGCAACGGAAGGAACGGCCGCATGCGCATCGGGGCGATCTGGACGATCTCGACGATCTTGGGCTTGGCGGCGCTCTTCGCCGACATCTCCGGCGCAGATGCCGAAGTTCGTATCCTCGCCAGCCCCGGCGGGCAGGTCGGCCCGTTCATCGACCTGTTCGACAAGGTGCGCGAGTCCGGCGAGCGCGTGGTGATCGACGGGCCATGCCTGTCGGCCTGCACGCTGGTGCTTTCGATGGTGCCAAGCGACCGCATCTGCGTGACGCGGCGCGCCGTGCTCGGCTTCCACGCCGCGCGCTCGATCGACCAGCGCGGCCGGACCTATGCCGAGCCGGAAGCGTCCGAGGCGGTGCTGGCCGCTTACCCTCCGCCGGTGCGCGGCTGGATCGTGCGCCGCGGCGGCCTGACCTCCCGCCTGCTGCTGCTGCGCGGCCGCGACCTCGCGGCGATCTATCCACGGTGCAGGTAGCGGCGATCGAGTCCGATCTGAACTGAGCAAGCGATGCTGCCAATCCCGTCATTCTGAGGAGCGCCAACGGGTCCGCGCGAAGCGCGGCCCGATGACAGGCTCCGCGCGTCTCGAAGGATGCACGGCCCGGATGGCTCAGCGCGCGCACGTTGGAACAGCCGGGCCGTCGATCCTTCGAGGGCCGCTGAAGAAGCGGCCACCTCAGGATGACGGCGATAGAACGAGAATCGCGGTGCTAGGCAGAAGTAACCTCGACCTACATCTGTGCCGGGCAGTTCACCATCCAGGGGATGCCGAACTGGTCGACGCACATGCCGAAGCCGTTGGAGAAGAAGGTCTTGCCGAACGGCATGGTGACGGTGCCGCCTTCCGACAGCGCCTTGAAGCGGCGTTCGGCCTCCGTGGGATCCTCGACCTGCAACGCGACGTGAAAGCCCTGCGGCTTCTGGAAATGGCCGGGCGGCGCGTCGGAGGCCATGATGATCTCGCCGTCGATCGTGAGGCGGGCGTGCATGATCTTGTCCTGCCAGCCGGGCGGCGTCTGCATTTCCGCGTTGCCCTCGCCATAGGGGAAGGATTCCTCGATCCGCGCGCCAAGCACCTTCTCGTAGAATTTCAGCGCGGCGCCGCAATTGCCGTCGTAGGACAGATACGGGTTGACCTGCATTGCATGCTCCCTTGGTTAGTTATTTTTCAATCGGCTCGGACGATACACTGTTCATGTGACGCTGGTCGCATGTCCCTGCGGCAGCATTGTGGATGAACGATCACTCAGCGGCGGAACGGCAGCAGCGCGCGCAGATCGCCGTCGCGCAGATAGAGCCCGCCCCACAGCATCAGGCCGAGATAAAGCCCGAACAGCGTGTGGGTGAACAGCGGGCTGCCGATCCGCACATGGGAAGCGATCGCGCCGCCGAGATAGCCTGTGAGCAGGATGGCGCCGAGGATCGAGGTCGGCGGCACCGAGTACAACAGCGTGCAGACGATGGTGATGATGCCGAGGCTGCGCGCCAGCGTATCGCTCGCGCCCCAGCCCATCTTGTCCATGGTCTCGGTGACGACCGGCAACGGCAGCAGCTTGATCGCGCCGTCGAACAGCAGGAACAGGATGACCACGCCGCTCATGACACGGCCGGTGATGCGGGCGGGCTTCGAGATTTCGGTGTCGACGATCGTCGGCATGACAGGCTCCGTGACGCTTGGTGATGCTCTCTGCCTTCATGACGAACGGGGGAATGCGGGGCCGACAAGATGGGTGAAGAATTTTTCGGAAGCACAACCGCGGTTGCACGAGCGACGCTCCCATCGATCAGCTCGCCCGGGGCCAGGCGAGCCGACTACTTCGCCTTCGCATTGCGCGGCTGGCTGTCGCGCATCAGGCGGTCGATATGCATGCGGATGTGGGCCGCTTCGGCCGTGGTGTTGGCGAGGGCGATGGCGCGGTCGAAGGCGACGCGGGCTTCCTCGTTGCGGCCGAGCTGCATCAGGAAGGCGCCGCGCACGCCGAAGTAATGGAAATAATTCGCAAGCCGCGGCGCCAGCGGCTCGATCATCTCGAGCGCGGCGTCTGGTCCCTTCACCTTGGAGACCGCAACCGCGCGGTTGAGTGTGATCACCGGCGACGGCTGCATGATTTCGAGCGCGCCGTAGAGCAGGTCGATCTGGGTCCAGTCGGTGTCCTCGGGCTTTTCCGCGCGGGCGTGCAGGGCGGCGATCGCGGCCTGCACCTGATAGGGTCCGCTGCGGCGATGGCGCATCGCCTTGTCGATCAGCGCGAGGCCCTCGGCGATCAGCTTCTGATTCCAGAGCGTGCGGTCCTGGTCGTCGAGCAGGATGACCTGGCCGTCGGCGTCGAAGCGCGCCTCGGCGCGGGCGTGCTGCAACAGCAAGAGCGCCGTCAGCCCCATGATCTCCGGCTCGCTCTGGAACAGCCGCAGCAGCAGCCGCGCGAGCCGGATCGCCTCCTCGCACAGCGGCGCGCGGATTTCGGCGGTGTCGCCGCTCGCCGAATAGCCCTCGTTGAAGATCAGATAGATCATCGCCGCGACCGAGGCGAGCCGCTCGCTGCGCTCGACCGCGCCCGGCGTCTCGAACGGCACGTTGGCATCGGCGACGCGAGCCTTGGCGCGGGTGATGCGCTGCTCCATCGCGGCTTCCGAGACCAGGAAGGCGCGCGCGATCTGCTTCACCGAGAGGCCCGAGACGATGCGCAGCGCCAGCGCGATCTGCTGGGTCGCCGGCAGGTCCTTGTGACAGCAGATGAACAGCAGCCGCAGGATGTCGTCGCGATAATGTGAGCCGTCGAGCCGCTCGGCGATCTCGTCCTCGGCATCGTCGAGATCGGAGATCGCCTGGTCGTCATCGGGCAGCGCTTCCTGCTTCTTGCTGCGCCTGATGTCGTCGATCGCGACGTTGCGGCCGACCATGATCAGCCACGAGGCGGGATCGCGCGGCGGGCCGTTCTGCGGCCAGCTCTTCAGCGCCCGCAGGCAGGCGTTCTGGAACGCCTCCTCGGCGGTATCGAGATTGCGGAAGTAGCGCAGCAGTGCGCCAACCGCCTGGGGACGCGCCGACGTCAGCGCGGCATCGATCCAGGCGGTGTCGGTCACGCTCACGCTTTGGTACCCCCCTGATTGAAGTAGCCGACCGGGCGGATCTCATAGGTGCCGCCGGGATTGGCCTCGCCGAGGTCGCGCGCGATGTCGAGCACCTCGTCGAGGTTCTTGCCCTCGACCAGATAGAAGCCGAGCAGCTGCTCCTTGGTTTCGGCGAACGGGCCGTCCAGCACCACCGGCGGGTTTTCCTTGCGCAGCGTGGTCGCCGCGGTGGTCGGCAGCAGCCGCGCCACCGGGCCGAGCTTGCCCTGCTTGGCGAGCTTGTCCTGCACGACGGACAATTTCTGCATGACCGAGGCGTCGTGTTCCTTGCTCCAGGAACCGACCATGTCTTCGTCATGATAGCAGAGGATGGCGTACAGCATCGAAAAGGCATCTCCGTTCATTGCAAGAACGAACGATTATGCCCGCTGCCGACAGGCGGCGCGAAAGAAATTTGGGTTCCTGATGCGGCGCTCGATGTCGATCACATGCCGGGACGTCGGACGCGGCGATGACGCGTCACGCCATCACCGCGACAATCATGGTGCCGTCACCAGTAGATGCCGTAACGCGCGGCGATCCGGCGCGCCTTGGCTTCATCGCTCTCCCGGTGATGGACGTGGCTCCTCTGCAACGGCTGGGACGCCTGCTGCCGCGGCGCCTCCGCCGGCTGCGCCTGCGACGGCGCCGGCTGGGCCTCGGCCTGGGCCGGAGCAACGGCCGGTTGCGCCTGGGCGGGCGTATCGGCATTTGCGAGCACCAGGCCGCGGCTCTGGCCGGCGTGCGCGGTGGCGATGGCGGCGAGGATGAAAGCCGAGCTCAGGACCAGTTTGCGCATGGAAGTTCTCCCCTGTTGATGGCAGGAGACTAGGGCGCGGGTTACGCCCGCTCTGTGACATAAGTCACATTGGCTTTGGAGGTATCTGAATGGGTAAGGGCGCACTCGCGCTGCTGATCAATGGCGGCTCGGAAAACTGGTCGCCGGCGCGCTGGAAGGCGCGGTTCGACACCGTCTGCGCCGACCGGGCGGTGGTGCTGCTGCCGGACGGCGCGCTCGATCCGGCTGAGGTGCATTACGCCGCGGTGTGGAAGCCGAAGCCGGGCGAACTCGCGGCGTTCAAGAACCTGCGCGTGATCTTCAATCTCGGCGCCGGGGTCGACGCGCTGATGGCCGACCGCTCGCTGCCCGACGTACCGCTGGTGCGGGTCTCGGTCTCCGATCTCACCGACCGCATGACCGAATATGTCGTGCTGCATGTGCTGATGCATCACCGCCAGGAGCTTTACCTGCGCGAGTCGCAGCGCAAGAAGTACTGGGCGCCGAACTATCAATGGGCGGCGAACGCGATCACCGTCGGCGTGATGGGGCTCGGCACGCTGGGCGCGGCCGCGGCGCAGGCGCTGCGCGCGCTCGGCTTCCGCGTCGTCGGCTGGAGCCGCAGCGAGAAGCGGATCGACGGCATCACCTGCCATCACGGCAGCGACGGGCTCGACGCGTTCCTGCGCGCGACCAACATCCTGGTCTGCCTGCTGCCGCTGACGCCGGATACAAGGCATGTGCTGAACCGCGATGCGTTCGCCAAACTGAACCGCGAGAGCCCGCTCGGCGCGCCCGTCATCATCAATGCCGGCCGCGGCGGCTTGCAGAACGAGGCGGATATTTTGCACGCGCTCGATGACGGCACGCTGGGCGCCGCCTCGCTCGACGTGTTCGAGACCGAGCCGCTGCCCGAAGCGAACCCGTTCTGGAGCCACCCGAAGGTGGTGCTGACCCCGCACAACGCCGCCGACACCGACGCCGACGAGATCTCGAAATACGTCGCGCAGCAGATCGCGCGCTTCGAGCAAGGCGGGGAGCTGGACAACGTGGTCGATCGCAAGCGGGGCTATTGAGGCCCGGCGCGTAGCCCGGATGCAGCGAAGCGAAATCCGGGGTCCTTGCTACGGGCAGACCACTCCCGGATTGCGCGGAGTTTGTCATCGGGCGCGCATTCGCGCGACTCGTTGGCTCCATCCGGGCTACGAAGCCAGCGCTCGCCTCCCGTCATTGCGAGCGAAGCGAAGCAATCCATACCTCCGCATGTGCGGTACGATGGATTGCTTCGTCGCGTTGCTCCTCGCAATGACGACGTACAACGTCACCCCATCCCAGCCACGATCTCGGCGAGCCGGTCGTAGGCCGGCTCGACGCCCTTCTCGATGCCCGAATTGAGATGGCCGTCGCGCGCTTCCTTGGTCGGATGGCGGATCGTGGTGGTCAACGTGGTCTTGCCGCCCTGCTCGTCGAAGGTCGAGATCACCAGATACTCGTCGCTGGTGAAGCCCGGCATCGAGAAGGTTTCGCCGAACGCGAGCCGTTCCGGACGCACCACCTCGCGATAGGTGCCGGTGAGTTCGTGCTCGATGCCCTCGGACGAGCGGAACACGAACCGATAGGCGCCACCGACGCGCAGGTCGACTTCGCACACCGGCATGGCCAGCGTCTCGCAGCCGAGCCAGCGCACCAGAAATTCCGGCTTGGTCATCGCGTCGAACACAAAGCGCCGCGGCGCATCGAACTGGCGCGTCATGGCGAATTCGAAATCCGACGGGGTCGTGATCCTCAGCGTCTTATCCACGCGTGCGTCCACGTTGCTTCTCCTCGGTTACTCTGACTTTACGGTTGGTGACTTTGCGGTTGCTGCGCGGCGGGGCCTTCGCGGCCTCCTCCGCCTTCATCTCCTCGAGCAGGCCGTCGAGGCGGTTGAAGCTCTCGTCCCAGAAGCGGCGGAAATTGCCGAGCCAGCCGTCGACCTGTTTGAACGAGGCCGGCGCGATGCGGCACGGCCGCCACTGCGCCTCGCGCCCGCGCGAGATCAGCCCGGCATGTTCCAGCACCTTCAGGTGTTTCGAGATCGCCGGCAGGCTCATGTCGAACGGCTTCGCCAGCTCCATCACCGAGGTCTCGCCAAGCGCGAGCCGCGCCAGGATCGCGCGCCGGGTCGGATCGGCCAGCGCCGCGAAGGTCGAACTGAGGGGATCGGGCGGCATCTACTTAGCTCATAGGTTAAATAACCTTTGGGTTAAGTACGCCGGAACGGCGTTGGCGTCAACGGCCGATTTCGGCCGCTGACGCAGGCGTGAACGATCTACGATTTGCGCGCGAAGGTGACGTGCGTGGCGTTCGGGCTCGCGACGTGCGAAACGACGCCATAGCCAAGGGCGGGCAGATCGAGCCCGGCAAACAGGCTCTCGCCGCCGCCGAGCAGCACCGGCGCCAGCGCCAGTTGCACCTCGTCGAGCAGCCGCGCCTCAAGGAATTGCCGCACCAGCGACACGCCGCCGCCGACCCGGATGTCCTTGTCGCCCGCCACTGCGCGCGCCCGCGCCAGCGCGGCGTGGATGCCGTCGGTCACGAAATGAAACGTGGTGCCGCCTTCCATCTCGATGTCGGGCCGCGCGTGATGCGTCAGCACGAACACCGGCGTGTGATACGGCGGATTGGGGCCCCACCAGCCTTTCCAGGCATCATCCGGCCACGGCCCGCGGATCGGGCCGAACATGTTCCGCCCGAGGATCCAGGCGCCGATATTTTCCATCGACTTGCGCGCGATCTCGTCATCGAGCCCGGTGCTGCCGCCCTCCTTGCCGACCATCGCGCGAAATGCCCGTGTCTCGAAGAACCAGGAGGCCGGCAGCGCCAGGCCGCCCTCGCCGAATGGATGTTCGAGGCTCTGACGCGGCGCCGCGCCAAATCCGTCGATCGAGACCGTAAAAGCTGAAGTCCTGACTTTTCCCATGAGATTCCACTTCCGTGAGTGAGGAGACCTGACGGAGGACGGCCGGGAAAAACACCGCCCGACATTTGCTGCGGAAAAATTGGCGGCGGCTATTTCAGCCCGCACATCACGTCGATGGCGCCCTGCACGATCGCCTCGAGCTCCTTGCGCGCCACGCGGGCACGGGCGCGGATCGCGATGGTGTGGATGGTGGCGGAGGCAAGATGCGCCAGCGCCGCCGGATCGGCGCCGTCAGGCAGCTCGCCGCGCTCCCTGGCATGGCGGAAGCAGATGCCGAACGCCTTGTCGAGCTCGGTCAGGCCCTCCAGCACCATGGCGCGGATGTCCGGATCCGACACCGCCTCGGACGCTGCCGTCATCACCGTGAAGCAGCCGCGCGGGCCGGATTCGCCGGAGAGATAGATGTCGAGCGCGATGCGATAGATGCGCTCGAGCCGCTCGCGGAGCGGCGCATCGGCGCGGAAGATGTCGGCCATCGCGGCGCGCGCGTCGTCGCGATAACGCTGGTAGCTCTTGATGTAGAGCTCGCGCTTGTCGCCGAACGCGCCATAGAGGCTCGGCCGGTTCATGCCGGTCGCGGCACTGAGATCATCGAGCGAGGTCGCGGCAAAGCCGTCGCGCCGGAACAAATCGAGCGCCTTGCCGAGCGCGACATCGGGCTCATAGGCGCGCGGCCGCCCGCGGCGCTTCGGTGCGACCGGCGCCTCGATTTTGGCAGCAGATGGCGGCTTCTTAATTTTTTGTACCATTTCGCACTAAATTCCTTGACCGGACAAATATTATCCAGGACAGTACAAAAATCAACAACGGCCGGGCACCCGCGCCAACACCGCCAAGGAGGCACCAATGGACCTCTATTTCTCGCCGCTCGCCTGCTCGATGGCGACCCGCGTCGCGCTCTATGAGGCCGGCCAGCCGGCCAATTATCTCGAGGTCGATCCGAAGACCAAGCAGGTGCGCAACGACGGCTCCGACTTCAACACGGTCAACCCGCTGGGCCTGGTGCCGACGCTGCGCACCGACGATGGCGTCGTGCTGACCGAGAACGCGGCGATCCTGCAATATGTCGCCGACCAGTTCCCGTGCGCCGGCCTCGGCACCGCGTCGAACGCCGAGCGTTCGAAGCTGCATCAATGGCTGTGCTTCATCGGCACCGAATTGCACAAGGGCCTGTTCCTGCCGCTGCTCGACAGGAAGGCACCGCCCGAAGCCAAGACCTATGCGCTGGAGAAATACGTTTCGCGGCTCGACTATGTCGAAGATCATCTCAAAGGCCGCGACTATCTGCTCGACCATTTCAGCGTCGCCGACGCCTACCTCGTCACGGTCATCAACTGGACCATGGCGACGCCCCCGATCGAGCTTTCGAAATGGCCGGCGCTGAAGGCCTATTACGAGCGGCTGCGCGCGCGGCCCTCGATCGCGAAGGCGGTCGCGGAAGAATTCGAGCTCTACAAGGCCGAAATCGCCCGGCACAAGGCGGCGGCGTAAGGCACATTCTCGTTTCGAACGTGACGGCCTCCGAGCGGGGCCGTCCATCCTTCGAGGCTCGCTCCGCTCGCACCTCAGAGGGTGTGATTTTTTTGGGGTTTCAGCGAGCATTATAGCCGAAAGCCGGCGCGGTGTGATTCTCTGGCGATGATGGATTCGCGGGAGGTGATGTTGGCTGCCGATGAGTTGTTTGGGGACCTGCCGGAGCAGGCGAAGCCACCAGTCGAAGCGGGCTTGCCCGGCGCTCCGCGGCTGCGTGAGCCCCAGCGCGACCAGATTGCGCTGCGAGCGGTTGATATTGAGAGCCTGATCGGGGAAGACCATCCGGTGCGGCTGATCTGGTCTTATGTCGAAGAGCTTGATCTGAGTGAGTTGGAGGACCGGATCAAGGCTCGCGGCGATCGTCCCGGTCACCCCGCGACCTCGCCCCGGCTTTTGCTGGCGCTGTGGCTCTATGCCGCCAGCGAAGGCGTTGGCAGCGCGCGGGCGTTGGAGCGGCTGTGCGAGAGCCACGATGCCTATCGCTGGCTGTGCGGCGGGGTGTCGGTGAACTATCACCTGCTGGCGGACTTCCGGGTCGGCAACGCCGATCTGCTTGACCGACTGCTCAGTGAGCATCTGGCAGCGTTGGCAAAGGCCGGTCTCGTCGATCTGGAGACCTTGGCGCAGGATGGCATGCGGGTCCGGGCCAGCGCCGGGGCGGCCTCGTTCCGGCGCGAGGCGACGCTGGATAAGCATTTGGCGCAGGCTGAGGCCGTGGTGGAAGACCTCAAGCGCGAGGTCGACACACGCTCGGACGCCAGCAATAAGCGTGCCCGGGCAGCCAAGGAGCGGGCCGCGCGGGAACGCAGCGCGCGGGTGAAGGCGGCGCAGACGGCGCTCGCCGAGATCAAGCAGCAGCGCAAGGAGCGCGAAGAAAGTCGCGGCAACGGCAAGACGCCGAAGGAGCCGCGGGCCTCCACGACGGACGCCTATGCACGGGTCATGAAGATGGCGAACGGCGGCTTCCGCCCCGCCTACAACGTGCAGGTGACGAGCGTGGCCGGCGAGCAGATCGTCGTCGACACCAGAATTTGCAACATCGGATCCGATCGCGGCCTGATGCGTCCCATGCTGGAGCGGCAGCGTGCGCGGCCCGGAGGGTTGCCCAAGGACCATCTCGTCGATGGCGGCTTTGGCAGTGCCGAGGACATCGAATGGGCCTATGCCGAGGGCATCGATATCTTTTGTCCGCCCACTCAATCCAAGCACGGTACCGATCCCTATCTACCGCGGCGCGGCGACGGTCCGGGGGTGTTGGCCTGGCGTGCGCGAATGGCGAGCAAAGAGGGCAAGGCCCGATACAGGTCCCGGTCGATCTGCGAGTGCATCCATGCCCGCTGGCGCAATTGGGACCTGCGGCAATTGACCGTGCGCGGCATCGAAAAGGTCCGTGCCGTCGTGCTCTGGTACGCCCTCGTCAACAACATCCTGCAAGGCAACCGCCTCTCCAGAGCCTAAACAACGGGTCATCGCCGAACTCGAACTCAAACCTGCCAATTGCTGCGACGAACAGCCGCCAAAAACTCCGCAGGAGCCGAATCCGTCACAAGCTCTCAGGATGACGAAACTGCTCGCAGCAAATCTAGCACCTTGCGAATATCAATCACCCGTCATGCTGAGGAGCGCGGAACGCGCGTCTCGAAGCACGACGGCCCACCTCTCACCGTCAGAACGGCTCCTGCCCCAACCCCGGCACATCGGCCGGACGCGGGCCCGGCGCAGGCCAGTGGAAGCGGCGGTCCTTTTCTGCGATCGCGATGTCGTTGATCGAGGCCTCGCGGCGGCGCATCAGGCCGTGCTCGTCGAACTCCCACTGCTCGTTGCCGTAGGAGCGAAACCAGTTGCCGCCGGCATCATGCCATTCGTACTGGAAGCGCACCGCGATGCGGTTGCCGTCGAACGCCCAGAGATCCTTGATCAGGCGGTAGTCCTGCTCCTTCTCCCATTTGCGGGTGAGGAAGGCGACAATCGCCTCGCGGCCCTGAAATACCTCGGAACGATTGCGCCAGCGGCTGTCCTCGGTATAGGCGCCGGCGACCCGAACCGGGTCGCGCGAATTCCAGGCATCTTCGGCCATGCGCGCCTTCTGCGCGGCGGTCTCGCGGGTGAAGGGCGGCAGCGGCGGACGTGACATCGGCGATCCCTCGCGGTTGTTGGTCACGCAAATCTATCGCCGCGGGATCGAGAGTCGATGGGGCGTTTCCTATTGCCCGATAATCATGCCAGATCGGCCTTCATCAGCATACGGATGGATTTCGGGATCGGCTGCGCGCGGCCGCCGCTGACGAAGGCGACGCGCACCTGCGCCTTCACAAGCACGTCATCGCCGCGCCTGACCTCCTGCGCCAGCATGATGGAGGCGCCCTTCACCGCGATCGGCCAGGTTACGACATCGAGCATGTCGTCCATCCGCGCCGGCTTGAGGAAGTCGAGCGTCATCGAACGCACCACAAAGGCGAAGCCGCCGGTCTCGGCCTCGGCCTCCTCGAACAGCGCGTTCTGCTCGGCGCCCATCAGGCGGAGATGATTGGTGCGCCCGCGCTCCATGAAGCGCAGGTAGTTGGCGTGGTAGACGATGCCGGAAAAGTCGGTGTCCTCGTAATAGACGCGGACCTGCATATGGTGGCGGCCATCACGGATCGCGCCGTCGATATGGGGGAAGGTCAATTGCGGCCCCTCGATTGAGGTCGTTTGAGCATGATCTCTTCGGAAAACCGCTGCGCACTCTTCCGGATCATGCTTTTGGAACAACAATCGTGTTGCGCAAATTGCGCGATCACGCAAGCGCGGTCAGGACACCACCGGCCCTTTTCCGCCGAGCGTGACCTGCACGATCTCGGGCGGCACGCCGAGGCGGAACGGCATGATGCTGCAGCCGAGGCCGCCGGAGACGACGACGTCGCATTTCAGCTTGATGTGGCCATAGGCGAGCCGCATGCCGTGCTTGACCGGCACCGCCGGCGACCAGCCGAGCAGCCGGACCTGGCCGCCATGGGTGTGGCCGGAGAGTTGCAGCGCGACACGCGAGGGCACGCGGAGCGCAACGTCAGGCTCGTGCGCGAGCAGGATCACCGGTGCGTCGTCGGTGACCTTTGCGAGAGTCCCGCTGAGGTCGTCGACGCCGATGCGCCTGATCTCGCGATAGCGCCGCGCCGCCATGAAGGCGAGCTGGTCGCCGAGACCGGCAAGCCAGAACGGACGATTATCTTTGACGAGCCGCACCGCGTCGTTCTCGTAGACCGGGATGCCCGCGCGCTCCAGCGCGCGGCGCGCAACCGGCGCGCCCTGCCCTTGCCGTTGCACCGTCTTGTCGTCCCAATAATCGTGATTGCCGAGCACGGCATGCACGCCGAGCGGCGCCTTCAGGCCCTTGAGCACCGCGGCCCATTCTGACGCCGGGATGAAACGCGTGACGTGGCGCAGCCCGGCGACATAATCGCCGAGCAGCACGATGATGTCGGGGTTGAGCGCATTGGTGTGGTCGACGATCTCGGCGATGCGATCGAGTGACATCCAGGGATCGCAGGCATGAATGTCGGCGAGTGCGGCGATCCTGAGCGGAAAGTCCGCCGGCCATTGCCGCGGCGACAGGTCGTAGCGCGTCAGCGTGAGGCGGACGACCGGCTCGCTCAGGCCATAGGCCGCGGTCGAAGCGGAGGCGGCGGTCAATCCGCCGGCGGTGCGCAGAAAGTTTCGACGGGAAATCATGGACGTGTGATCGGTGATGCCTGAGCCAGGATAGGCCCTTGATTGGAGCGAAATTTGGCCCCGTTTGTGCAGACGGCCTGCAGAGCTGCAGCGATGGTTAGCGCGCAAGGTTACCGGCAGCGCAATGCGCTGCACCAACACGCCTGTTCACGTCTTCGAGAGCTTAGCCTTAGTCCTCGTCGCCATTGCCGCCGAACAGGCCGAACTGCGAAGGGTCGCGGTTCGGCTCGGCGAGGCCGAGATGGCGGAAGGCGTGCGAGGTCAGCAGCCTGCCGCGCGGAGTGCGCTGCAGATAACCGCACTGGATCAGATAAGGCTCGATGATGTCCTCGATCGCATCGCGCGGCTCCGACAGTGCCGCCGCCATGGTCTCGACGCCCACCGGCCCGCCGCCATAGTTCAGCGCGATGGTGGTGAGATAGCGCCGGTCCATCGCATCGAGCCCGGCGCTGTCGACCTCGAGCGCGCTCAGCGCGCGATCGGCGATGCCGCGATCGACGGAATCGGCGTCGGCAGCGGAGGCGAAATCGCGCACCCGGCGCAGCAGGCGGCCGGCGATGCGCGGCGTGCCGCGGGCGCGGCGCGCGATCTCGTTGGCGCCATCGGGGCTCATGCCGATGTTGAGCACGCGGGCGCCGCGGGTGACGATCTTCTCCAGCTCCTCAACGGTGTAGAAATTGAGCCGGATCGGAATGCCGAAGCGGTCGCGCAAGGGATTGGTGAGCAGGCCGGCGCGGGTCGTCGCGCCGACCAGGGTGAATTTCGACAGCTCGATCTTGACCGAGCGCGCCGCGGGGCCTTCGCCGATGATCAGGTCGAGCTGAAAATCCTCCATAGCCGGATAGAGCACTTCCTCGACCGCCGGGCTGAGACGATGGATCTCGTCGATGAACAGCACGTCGCGCTCTTCGAGATTGGTGAGCAGCGCCGCGAGATCGCCGGCTTTCGCGATCACCGGGCCCGAGGTGGCGCGGAAGCCGACACCGAGCTCGCGCGCCACGATCTGCGCCAGCGTGGTCTTGCCGAGGCCGGGGGGACCGACGAACAGCACGTGATCGAGCGCCTCGCCGCGCTTCTTGGCGGCCTCGATGAAGATCGAGAGATTCTTGCGCGCCTGCGCCTGCCCGACGAACTCGGTCAGCGACTGCGGACGCAGCGCGGTGTCGCCGACATCGTCGGAGCGGCGTTCAGGCGAGACCATGCGCGAGGGCGGGTTCACTTCGACAATTCCTTCAAGCCCAGCCGGATCAGCTGCGCGGTCTCGGCTTTCTCGCCGGCGCTGCGCGAGGCGGCGGCGATGGCGGCGGCGGCCTGCGGCTGGCCGTATCCGAGATTGACCAGCGCGGAGATCGCATCCGTCACCGGGCGCGGCGCGCGGTTGTTGTCGATCGCGCCTGACAGCTGCACCACCGCGGGATCGACATCGGCAAAGCCCGGCGCCTTGTCCTTCAATTCGCTGACGATGCGCTCGGCGACCTTCGGCCCGACCCCCGGGGTGCGCGCCACCGCCGCCCTGTCGCGCAGCGCGATGGCGTTGGCGAGGTCGGTCGGCGGCAGCGTGCCGAGCACCGCAAGCGCGACCTTGGCGCCGACGCCCTGCACGGTCTGCAGCAGGCGAAACCATTCGCGCTCGTGATCTGACCGAAAGCCGAACAGCTTGATCGCGTCCTCGCGGACATAGGTCTCGATCGACAGCACCGCCGCGCCACCCGGCGACGGCAATGCCTGCAGCGTGCGGCTCGCGCAATGCACCTGATAGCCGACGCCGCCGACGTCGAGGATCACGTAGTCCTCGCCGTAGGAATCGATCAGCCCCTTCAGCTTGCCGATCATCGCACGCCCCCGCTTTCGCATCCGTCGGTAAGGGACGCACCGGCGGACGGGTTCCCTCCCCCCTTGCGGGGGAGGGTTAGGGAGAGGGGTGCCGCTGGCTCCGTTGTCCGACGCTTCGCGCGAACAACGTTTGCACCGCGCTCAATTGGCTCGCGAACTTCATTGATACATCGTCGTCGCACATCACTGGTCGGAGCGCCGGGCTTACCCCTCTCCCCAACCTTCCCCCGCAAGGGGGGAGGGAGCCTGAACAGCGTGCCCTCCTCACATTGCAGGATCATAGGTTCGCCACCCTGAGCCGCAGCGCGGTGCTCTGGCGGTGATGGGCGTGGGTGATCGCGATCGCGAGCGCGTCGGCGGCATCGGCGGATCGCGGCTCGGCCTTCGGCAGCAGGATCTTCAGCATCACCTGGATCTGGTTCTTCTCGGCGTGGCCGGCGCCGACCACGGTCTTCTTGACCTGGTTCGGCGCGTATTCGGCGACCGAGATACCGAACATTGCGGGCGCCAGCATGGCGACGCCGCGCGCCTGGCCGAGCTTCAGCGTGGCGACGCCGTCCTTGTTGACGAAGGTCTGCTCGACCGCGGCCTCCGCCGGCCTGAAGTCGCCGAGCACGGCGGCGAGCCCCTCATGGATCGCCAGCAGACGGCTCGCCAGCGGCAGATCGTCCGGCGGCTCGACCGAGCCGCAGCCGACATAGACCAGACGGTTGCCTTCGGTCTCGATCACGCCCCAGCCGGTGCGGCGGAGGCCGGGATCGATACCGATGATGCGGACGGGAGAGCGAATCGGCTGCGCTGTCATGCGGTAGTGATACCGCCTGGCCTGCGAGAACGAAACACAAACGGCGGTCCATCCCCGGCTCTGTCGCGGCCGGCCCGCTGATCATTCCGCCTCTGCTCGTCATCCCCCGCGAAAGGGGGGATCCAGTACGCCGCGGCTTATCGGCTCAAGTACTACGGCCTCTGGAATACTGGATCGCCCGGTCGAGGCCGGGCGACGACAGCGGAGAAAGCGGCCTCAGCCGCCCATCTTCGCGAGCAGCGCGTCGGACACCTCGAAATTGGCGTACACGTTCTGGACGTCGTCGTGCTCGTTGAGCAGGTCCATCAGCTTCAGCAGCTTCTCGCCGGTCTCGTCGTCGACCGCGACGGTGTTCTGCGGCTTCCACGTCAGCGCCGCCTTGCGCGGCTCGCCGAACTTGGCTTCCAGCGCTTTTGCCACGTCGCGGAAAGAGTCCTGCGAGGCGTAGACCTCGTGGCCGGCCTCGCTGGAGACCACGTCGTCGGCGCCGGCCTCGATCGCGGCATCCAGCATGGCGTCGTCGGAGGCGACCTTGGCGTCGTATTCGATGATGCCGGTGCGGTCGAACATGAAGGCGACCGAGCCGGTTTCGCCGAGATTGCCGCCCGACTTGGTAAAGAACGAGCGGATGTCGGAGGCGGCGCGGTTGCGGTTGTCGGTCAGCGCCTCGACGATCACGGCGACGCCGCCGGGGCCATAGCCCTCGTAGCGAATCTCGTCATAGTTCTCGCCCTCATTGCCGGCGGCCTTCTTGATGGCGCGGTCGATATTGTCCTTGGGCATGTTCTCGGCGCGGGCCGCGACCACGGCGGCGCGCAGCCGCGGGTTCATCGCCGGGTCCGGGGTGCCGAGCTTGGCCGCCACGGTGATTTCGCGGGCCAGCTTGCCGAAAAGCTTCGACTTCTGGGCATCCTGCCGGCCCTTGCGGTGCATGATGTTCTTGAATTGGGAATGGCCGGCCATGCGACGTCTCTTCGGAGCTTAGGGTCTGAACGGGGATGGAAAACGCGGCCTTATAGGCCCCTCACGGTCAAAATCAAAGGATCGGCGAGGCCATCCGGCGGAGGAATACTACCGCATGCCGGAATATGAGGCACTTGTTAACCATGACTTCATGCCCGGATGCGAGGATCGCGCCCGTCCCGCCGCAACTTTCCAATAGCCCGCAAAAGAGCTCCCATGGCGTTCGGTTTGTTTCGCAAGCAAGTGCCGGAGCCGGCCGCGCCGGCCGTCGCGCCGCAGGTTCCGGCTGAAGCCGCGACCGCGACTGATTCGGCCCAGGATTCGTCCAAAGATTCGTCCGGAGATTCCTCGAAGGAGATCCTGGAACTGCTGGAACTCGAGCTCGGCGCGATGATCCGCCAGCTCGAGCGCGCCGCAGGCTCGGTGGCCGATGGCGCCGAGGCGACGGCAGCCAAGCTTGCCGCCATCCGCGCCCGCACCGATGCGCTGACCGGCCACAGCAGCGACGCACAGAGCACCGCGACGACCTTCTCCGAGGCCGCCGACCGTTTCACCCGTTCCGCCGAGGGTATCGGCCAACAGGTACGCAGCGCGAGCCAGCTCGCCGACGACGCCGCGGCCGCGGCGCGCGAGGCCACCGCCAATGTCGACCGCCTGCGCGAATCCTCGGCCGCGATCGGCAACGTCGTCAACCTGATCGCCCAGATCGCGCGGCAGACCACGCTGCTGGCGCTGAACTCGACCATCGAAGCGGCGCGAGCCGGCGCCGCCGGCAAGGGCTTTGCGGTGGTCGCCACCGAGGTCAAGGCCCTCGCGGTCCAGACCCAGAGCGCGACCGAGGAGATCACCAAGAAGATCGAGGCGTTGCAGAAGGACGCCACCGGATCGGCGGATGCCGTGCACCGCATCTCGGAGGCGATCGACAAGATCCGTCCGGTGTTCGACAACGTCAACGGCGCGGTCGCCGAGCAGAACCAGATCACCGGCGAGATGGGCCAGAACGCCGCCTCCGCCTCGACCTTCATCGTCTCGGTCGGCACCAGCGCCGGCGAGATCGACAGCGCAACCCGCGAAGCCGCCGCGCATGGCGACGATGTCGCCAAGGCCGGCAAGGCGGTGACCGCGTTCGCGCAAAAGCTCAAGGCGCGCTGCGCGGTGCTGCTGCGCCAGGACGAGCGCGGCGATCCGCGCAAGGACGAGCGGCTGCCTTGCAGCCTCACCATCGAGATCACCACCGCGCGCGGCACCGTCACCGCGCCGGTCTACGAGCTCGCGATGGACGGCATCTTGATCGGCGGGCCCGACGTCGAGAAGCTGCCGGTGCAGGAGACCCTGAGCGCGACCTTGCAGGACATCGGCGCGTGCCGGATCAGGATCGCCGACCGCGCCAAGGCAGGCGTCCAGGCGCGTTTCGAGGCCGCGACATCAGCGCTGCGCGAGAAGATCGAAGACCGGATGTGGGCGATCCACGAGGAGAACGCCGAACTCGTCACCCGGGCGATGGAAGCCGGCCACGCGCTGAGCAAGATCTTCGAGAACGGGCTCGTCAGCGGCGCGATCACGCTCGACGATATGTTCGACACCGACTATGTCGAGATCGCCGGCACCAACCCGGTGCAGTACCGCACCAAAATGCTGGACTGGGCGGATCGCGCGCTGCCCGCGCTGCTCGAGGCGTTCCTGGCCAAGGACAAGCGGCTGGCATTCTGCGCAACCGTCGACCGCAACGGCTATCTGCCGGTCCACAACAAGATCTACTCGCATCCGCAGCGACCGGGCGACGTCGCCTACAACACCGCCAATTGCCGCAATCGCCGCATCTTCAACGATCCGGCCGGCCTCGCCGCCGCGCGCAATCAGCGCGCCTATCTGGTGCAGAGCTACGCGCGCGACATGGGCAACGGCACCACCGTGATGATGCGGGAGATCGACGTGCCGATCCGGGTCCGCGGCCGGCACTGGGGCGGGTTCCGTACCGCCTACAGGCTGTGAGTGCACGCTCAGGCAAGACTGCCTTCGCGAATCACGCTCTGGATCGGATGGGGAATGCTGCGGCGGCTTGACGGGCCGCTGTGACGGGAGGACGTGCTGACATGTCGGCTGCGCAGCTTGCAGTGCTGGATACATCATCGAACCGGACGCTGGCCGAACGGCTGGTCGACCAGCTCGCCGACCGCATCGGCGGCCTCGGGGTCGAGCTTGCCGACATTGCCGGCAACGTCCAGGAGGTCGCGAACCGGGTCAGCAACCAGTCGGAGCGATTCCACCATTTGCAGAAGACCGCCGAGATCATGGTCTCGGCCAATCACGACATCGCCAACGCCTCGCAGGCGGTGCAGACGACCGCCTCCGCCGCGGTCGGCCAGATCGCCGAGTCGCGCGACGTGGTCGAGACCGCGGTGAGCCACATCGCCGAGCTCGTCGCCGCGGTCGGGCGCATCGAGGCACGGCTTGCCGCGGTCGGCTCCGCGCTGAGCCAGGTCGCCAAGGTCTCCGGCTCGATCGAGGCGATCGCCAAGCAGACCAATCTCCTGGCGCTCAACGCCACCATCGAGGCGGCGCGCGCCGGCAATGCCGGCCGCGGCTTTGCGGTGGTCGCGAGCGAGGTGAAGAACCTCGCGGAGGCGACCCGCCAGGCGACGCATCAGATCTCCGACACCGTGCGCGATCTCGACGGCCAGATCGGCAGCCTGATCGGCGAAAGCAGCGATGCCTCGCTGCGCGCCAAGAGCGCCGGCGAAGGCGCCCAGCAGATTTCCGGCATCATCAGCCGCGTGCAGGACGGCTTCTCGTCGGTCGGCGCCGAGATCGGCAATGTGGCGCGCGCCGCGACCTCCAATCTCGGCCATTGCGACAGCGTGATCAGCGAGCTCAACGAGCTCGCCAAGGGCGTCGACCTCTCCTCGCGCGACCTCAAGCACGCCGACAGCCGCGTCGCGAAGCTGCTCGAGCTCTCCGAGAGCCTGATCGTCACGATCGCCGACAGCGGCGTCGAGACGTCAGATACGCCGCTGATCCGCGTCGTGATCGACACCGCGAAGCAGATCTCCGAGCTGTTCGAGACTGCGATCGCGCGCGGCGAGATCACGCTCGCGCAATTGATGGACGAGAACTACCGTGAGATCGCGGGTACCAATCCGAAGCAGTATCTGACCGACTATGTCAGCTTCACCGATCGGGTGCTGCCCGCGATCCAGGATCCGATCCAGAAGACCGATCCGCGCATCGTGTTCTGCGTCGCCTGGGCGCGCAGCGGCTACCTGCCGACCCACAATCCGAACTACCGGCTGCCGCAGGGGCCGGACCCGGTCTGGAATAACGCCAATTGCCGCAACCGCCGGCTGTTCAACGACCGCGCGGTGAGCAAGGTCGCGGCCAACACCAAGCCGTTCCTGCTGCAGACCTATCGCCGCGACATGGGCGGCGGCAATTTCGTGCTGATGAAGGATGTGTCATCGCCGATCGTCGTCAACGGCCGCCACTGGGGCGCGTTCCGGATGGGGTTTAGGCAATCGTGACCGGTAGCCCGGATGGAGCGCAGGGCAATCCGGGGATGTCGCAAGTCGAAAGAATGGCCCCGGATTTCGCGGAGCCTGTCATGGGCGCGCGTTCGCGCGACCCATTGGCTGCATCCGGGCTACAACATCAAATCCAGAACCCCGGCGCCGCGGGTTCGAGCCGCCCGCCGGCGCGGACCGGCGCGACCTTGACGGCAAGCCCGGTCCCATCGTCGGTCTCGACCGCGATGCCGCTCAGCGTCGCGACGCCGCCTGCCGGCTCGAAACGGCCGGAGGGAATGCCGGTGAGGAAGCGCTGCAGCGGCTCCTCCTTCTGCATGCCGATCACCGAATCGTAGTCGCCGGTCATGCCGGCGTCGCTCATATAGGCAGTGCCGCCCGGCAGCACCTGATGATCCGATGTCGGCACATGGGTATGCGTGCCGACCACGAGGCTGACGCGGCCGTCGCAGAAGAAGCCGACCCCCTGCTTCTCGCTGGTCGCCTCGGCGTGGAAATCGAGCACGATGGCGTCACAGCCCTCGCGCAGCGGGCAGGCCTCGAGCTCGCGATCGATCGCGCTGAACGGATCGTTCGAGGACGGCTCCATGAAGACGCGGCCGATCGCGTTGAGAACCAGCGCGCGCTTGCCGTTCTTGGTGTCGACCAGCGTGGCGCCGCGGCCCGGCGAATGGCGCGGGAAATTCAACGGGCGGATCAGGCGCGGCGCGCGCTCGATGAAGACCAGCGCCTCCTTCTGATTCCAGGCGTGGTTGCCGAGCGTGATCGCGTCGGCACCGGCATCGAGCAGCTCCTGATAGATCGCCTCGGTGATGCCGAAGCCGCCGGCGGAATTCTCGCCGTTGACGACGACGAGATCGAGCGACCAGTCCCTGATCATGCCGGGAAGGTGGTCCGAGATGGCGGTGCGGCCGGTCCGGCCGACGACGTCACCAACGAAAAGGATACGCAAGGCTAGCTACTCCGGAAATCGAACGTCTTGCGCTCCGTTAGCACATAATCGAGCGGGACGTCGTGCGACAGCGCCGGAATGGCCTTGGTTTCCTGTGCAGCAAAGGCAATCCCGACCCCGATCACATGCTTGGTCTTGCGCAGATGCGCGAAGGTATAGTCGTAATAGCCGGCGCCATAGCCGATGCGGTGGCCGAGCTTGTCGAATGCCGCAAGCGGCACCAGCATCACGTCGGGATGCACCTCGGCCGCGGCCGGCGACGGCTCGGGAATGCCGAGCGGCCCGAGCATCAGGCGATCGTGCGGCGACCAGCTGCGGAAGGTCAGCGACTGGCCGCGCGCATTGATGCAGGGCAGCGCGAGCCGCGCGCCCTTCTCGGCCAGCTTCTTCATCAGCGGCACCGGATCGAGCTCGCTGCGGATCGGGGCGTAGCCGGAGACGATCATGCCCTGGGCGATCTCGAACGGCGCGCCGCGCTTGGCGAGCGCTTCGGCCGCGGTCGCGCGCTGCTCGTCGCTCAGCGCATCGCGCTTGGCGAGGGCAAGCGCCCGAAGCTCGGCCTTCGATGGAGATGCGTGCATGATCCATCTTCCGCTGTCGTCGTCCGCGACAACGGACGATCCATCATTCAGAGACGCAAGCATTCAGAGACGCAAGCATTCAGAGACGCAAGCATTCAAGGGCCAGGCCGCGGCGCACTGGACGCCCTGCTTCGCAGGGGACAGCGCTGCACCACAATCGAACCGCCGCCGCGCGACGACCAGGAAACAGCAAAAATAGTGCGAAGCCGCAGAGGCCGTTGGAGCGCTCGATCCCGGAGTTCCCTACGAAAGTAGGTGGGCACCATATGTCCGGGTCCACGGACCCGGCCAGGGACAGTTCCCTAAAGGATCGATAAGGCCCCGGGGATATATGGCTCCTGACGCACGACGCAGCTTCGCGAGGCTAATCTAGCCATCGTTGCCGCAATCCGCCAGCGGTAAGGACGACGCAGTCCACGCTCGTATGATCTTGCTCAGCCTGCCCCGGAGCGGCGCACTGCCAAAACAGCGAAAACAACCCCATGCAAAGGAGCCGGCAGCGTGCCGGCATCCGATATGGCAACTTGACATGTCGGGCAAATCAGCCGCATTATTCTATAATTCAGAATCGATTGGCTCAATCACCCGGCAGGATTACGATGCGGCCGTGGCCGCATGCGCATCACCCGATCGCGATGCCGCCGCCGATGGTGCGGTTGAGCACCTGCGTGGTGCGCTCGATCCGCTCGGCGGCGGCGTTGAGCGCGTTGGAGACCGCGGTCTGGGTCGCGCGGGCGCGGTCGGCTGCGGCGGTGCGGGCATTGCGCAGCTGCTCGACCTCTTCCTCGAGGCTGCGGATGCGCGCGCTGGCGTCGACCAGCTCGTCGCAGGCGGTGAGCGCCGCCATCACCGTGAGCCTGGCATCGCCGATCTCGCCGAACTTGCCGCGCAGCGATTCGACGCGCTGCTGGAGATTTTCCGCGAGCTTCAACAGCCGCACCTCCTGGCCCTCCTCGCAGGCCATCCGGTATTGCCGGCCATTGATGGTGACGTTGATGTGGCTCATCGACCTTCTCCGCCCTCGAGCACGGCGCGAATGCTGCCGATCGCCGCATCGAGTCTTTCCGCGATGTCGCGATTGACGCGCTCGAGCTTGCGCGTCTTCACCAGCGATCCGTCGAGCTCGTCGGCCAGGCGAGAGCGATCGGCGCCGAGCGCCTGGATCCGGCTCGCCAATTCGTTCTCGTCGCGGTCGGCCTCGCGGCGCCGCTCCACCGAGCTTTCCAGCGCATCAAGTGCTGCCATCAGCCGCTTTGTCGCAGCATCGATATCGGCAAGCGGTGCCTCGGTATTGCCAGACCCATTGGCGAGACGATCACTCATGACGTGCGGCGTGGACCCCTCGATCAGGCCTGCTGGAGATGGCTGCCGCACGGCAAAACTGGCGGTTCGGCAAGCGTTTACGGGACGAAATTTACGTGGCGAGCGAGCCAAGCGCAACGGCGGCGCGAAACTATGCACCGTTCAATGAAATAGGGCCATTTCGAGCAACTTTTCCCCGTTTTGGGGCGTTTCATCGCCTTGGACTTGCGGAATTGAGGTGCTAATCCACCCTCCAACCCGTAAGGCCATCCACGCACGCATCGCGGCTGCCCGCCCCGATGCGTTCAGCACTCAGCTCCTCATTCCAGGCGGACTTTTCATCATGACGCAGGTCGATCACACCCGTATGGCCAATGCGATCCGTGGCCTTGCCATGGACGCCGTCGAGAAGGCGAATTCCGGCCATCCCGGCCTGCCGATGGGCGCCGCCGACATCGCGACCGTGCTGTTCACGAAATTCCTGAAGTTCGATGCCGCCGACACGGCGTGGCCCGATCGCGACCGCTTCGTGCTGTCGGCCGGCCACGGCTCGATGCTGCTCTATGCGTTGCTGTACCTCACCGGCAACAAGGACATGACGCTCGACCAGATCAAGCATTTCCGCCAGCTGGGATCGCTGACGCCGGGACATCCCGAGAATTTCCACACCAAGGGCATCGAGACCACCACCGGTCCGCTCGGCCAGGGCATCGCGACCGCAGTCGGCATGGCGCTCGCCGAGAAGATGCTGGCCGCCGAGTTCGGCAAGAAGATCGTCAACCACCACACCTATGTGCTGGCCTCCGACGGCGACCTGATGGAAGGCATCTCGCAGGAGGCGATCGCGCTCGCCGGTGTCTGGCGCCTCAACAAGATGATCGTGCTGTACGACGACAACGGCATCTCGATCGACGGCCCGACCTCGATCTCCGACTCGGTCGACCAGGTGAAGCGCTTCAAGTCCGCCGGCTGGGCTGCCGAGCTGATCGACGGCCATGATCCGCAGGCGATCGCCGCAGCGATCACCCGCGCGCAGAAGTCCAACAAGCCTTCGATGATCGCCTGCAAGACCACGATCGGATACGGCGCGCCGCACAAGGCCGGCACGGCGAAAGCCCATGGCGAGGCGCTCGGCGCCGACGAGCTCAAGGCTGCCAAGGAAAAACTCGGCATCTCGCTCGAGCCGTTCTCGGTGCCCGACGACGTGCTGAAGGCCTGGCGCGAGGCGGGTGCCCGCGGCGCCGCCGCGCACAAAGCGTGGGACGAGCAATTCGCGCAGCTCGGCAACCGCAAGCGCGCCGAGTTCGAACGCCGCATCCGTCACGAGCGGCCGCAATCGCTCGCCAAGGGGCTGCGCGCCTTCAAGAAGGGCCTGCTGGAAAATCCGCTCAACGTCGCCACCCGCAAATCCTCCGAAGCCGCGATCGAGGTGATCGCTGCCGCGATGCCGATGGAATTCGTGGCCGGCTCCGCCGACCTCACCGGCTCCAACAACAACAAGGCGAAGTCTGCGACCGCGTTCGGCGCCAAGACGCCGAAGGGCCGCTTCATCCATTACGGCATCCGCGAGCACGGCATGGCGGCGTGCCTCAACGGCATCTTCCTCCATGGCGGCTTCGCGCCGAACGGCGCCACCTTCCTGGTGTTCACCGACTATGCGCGCGGCGCGATGCGGCTGTCGGCGCTGATGGGCGCCGGCGTCGTCTATGTCATGACCCACGACTCGATCGGCCTCGGCGAGGACGGCCCGACCCACCAGCCGGTCGAGCACCTCTCCGCGCTGCGCGCGATGCCCAACATGCGCGTGTTCCGGCCCTGCGACGCGGTCGAGACCGCCGAGTGCTGGGAACTGGCACTCAACCGCATCGACGGACCGACGGTGCTGGCGCTGACCCGCCAGAACCTGCCGCAGCTCCGCACGTCAGCACCGAACGACAACCCGTGCAGCCACGGCGCCTATGAGCTGGTCGCGGCCCAGGGTGACGCAAAAGTGTCATTGTTCGCCTCCGGTTCCGAGGTCCAGATCGCGGTCGAGGCGCAGAAGCAGCTCGCCGGGCGCGGCATCGCGACGCGGGTGGTCTCGGTGCCGTCGCTGGAATTGCTGCTGGCGCAGCCCGCCGAGCGGCAAAATGCCATTATCGGCAAGGCCCCGGTCAAGATCGCGATCGAGGCCGCGGTGCGCTGGGGCTGGGATGCCGTGATCGGCCATGATGGCGAATTCATCGGTATGCACGGATTCGGCGCCAGCGCGCCGGCGAAGGACCTTTTCCCGCATTTCGGCATTACCACTGAAGCCGTCGTTAACGCTGCCACCAAGCGCGTCTGACGCTGGCCTGACACCAGCAGGCCGCGGTTGAGCTTGTCGTAAAAAAGGATTACCAAAGCTCCATCTTTTCCGTACGCGCCCGGCTGAACCGGGCGTTCCGCCGTAAGAACCTCGTGGGAGCCCTCCCGCGGGGCTGACAACAGCTTTAGAGGAGACGAGCATGGCAATCCGCGTCGCGATCAACGGGTTTGGGCGTATCGGCCGCAATGTGTTGCGCGCCATCGCCGAGTCCGGCCGCAAGGACATCGAGGTGGTCGGCATCAACGACCTCGGCCCGGTCGAGACCAACGCACATCTGCTGCGCTTCGATTCCGTGCACGGCCGCTTCCCGGGCACCGTGACCGTCGACGGCGATGCGATCAGCCTCGGCGACAACAAGATCAAGGTTTCGGCCGAGCGCGATCCCTCCAAGCTGCCGTGGAAGGCGCTGGGCGTCGACGTCGCGCTGGAATGCACCGGCATCTTCACCGCCAAGGACAAGGCCTCGGCGCATCTCGCCGCCGGTGCCAAGCGCGTGCTGGTCTCAGCGCCCGCCGACGGCGCTGACGCCACCATCGTCTACGGCGTCAACCACGACACGCTGAACAAGGATCAGCTGGTCGTCTCCAACGGCTCCTGCACCACCAACTGCCTCGCGCCGGTCGCCAAGGTGCTGAACGACACCGTCGGCATCGAGACCGGCTTCATGACCACGATCCACGCCTATACCGGCGACCAGCCGACGCTCGACACCCTGCACAAGGACCTCTATCGCGGCCGCGCGGCGGCGATGTCGATGATCCCGACCTCGACCGGCGCCGCCAAGGCGATCGGCCTGGTGCTGCCGGAACTGAAGGGCAAGCTCGACGGCGTCTCGGTCCGCGTGCCGACCCCGAACGTCTCCGTGATTGACCTCAAGATCGTCGCCAAGCGCGCCACCGACGCCAAGGAGATCAACGAGGCGATGAAGCGCGCCGCCGAACAGCAGCTCAAGGGTATCCTCGGCTACACCAACGCGCCGAACGTCTCGATCGACTTCAACCACGATCCGCACTCGGCCACCTTCCACATGGACCAGACCAAGGTGCAGAACGGCACGCTGGTGCGCGTGATGGCCTGGTACGACAATGAGTGGGGCTTCTCGAACCGCATGGCGGACACCGCCGTCGCGATCGGCAAGCTGATCTAGGTTCGACTGTTCGCGATGCCCGGCCCAAAGCCGGGCATTTGCGTTTGCCCTCCGCATCCGCGGCCCCGACGGCCGCGACATCGGCAAGCGAAAGCTGCGCCGTCCGCCGGACGGCGGCGTCCGGCCGCACAGGAAACGCTCATGACAAAATCGTTCCGTACCCTCGACGACGTCAACGTGAAGGGCAAGCGCGTGCTGCTGCGCGTCGACCTCAACGTCCCCATGGAAGGCGGCCGCGTCACCGACGCCACCCGGCTCGAGCGCGTTGCCCCCACCATCACCGAGATTTCCGACAAGGGCGGCAAGGTGATCCTGCTCGCCCATTTCGGCCGCCCCAAGGGCCGCGATCCCAAGGAGTCGCTGAAGCCGGTCGCCGAGGCGCTGTCGAAGGTGATCAAGCGCCCGGTCGGCTTCGCCGAGGATTGCATCGGCGAGGCGGCGGCCAATGCGGTTGCAGCCCTCAAGGACGGCGACATCCTGTGTCTCGAGAACACCCGCTTCCACAAGGAAGAGGAGAAGAACGACGCCGGCTTCGTCGCGGAGCTCGCAAAGCTCGGCGACATCTGGGTCAACGACGCCTTCTCCGCCGCGCACCGCGCCCATGCCTCGACCGAAGGCCTCGGCCACAAGCTGCTGGCCTATGCCGGCCGCACCATGCAGGCCGAGCTCGACGCGCTGGGCAAGGCGCTGGAAGCCCCGACCAAGCCTGTCATCGCGATCATCGGCGGCGCCAAGGTCTCGACCAAGATCGACCTGCTGGAAAACCTCGTCAACAAGGTCGACGCGCTGGTGATCGGCGGCGGCATGGCCAACACCTTCCTGCACGCGCAGGGCGTCGCGGTCGGCAAGTCGCTGGCCGAGAAGGACCTCGCGGCGACGGCGCTGCGGATCATGGAAAAGGCCAACGCCGCCAATTGCGCGATCATTCTCCCCGTCGATGCCGTCGTCGCCAGCCAGTTTGCCGCCAACGCGCCGTCGCATGCCTATGGCCTCGACGCGATCCCGGCCGACGGCATGATCCTCGACGTCGGCCCGCAATCGATCGCGCGCATCCATGCCGCGATCGACGATGCGGCGACGCTGGTCTGGAACGGACCGCTCGGCGCCTTCGAGCTGACGCCGTTCGACCGCGGTACTGTGGTATCGGCCAGGCATGCCGCCGAGCGCACCAAGGCCAAGAAGCTGATCTCGGTCGCCGGCGGCGGCGACACCGTCGCGGCGCTGAACCAGGCGGGCGTGGCCGGCGATTTTTCCTACGTCTCGACCGCGGGCGGCGCGTTTCTTGAATGGATGGAAGGCAAGCCGCTGCCGGGCGTCGAAGTTTTGAAACACGGTTGAATGAGTTCAAATCCGAACGCGCTTTAGAGGGAGAAATGGAATGGCTCGCATCACGTTGCGGCAACTGCTCGATCACGCGGCCGAGCACGACTACGGCGTACCTGCCTTCAATATCAACAACATGGAGCAGGCGCTGTCGATCATGGCGGCGGCCTCCGAGGTCGATGCGCCGGTCATCATCCAGGCCTCGCGCGGTGCGCGGTCCTACGCCAACGACGTCATGCTCAAGCACATGATGGACGCCGTCACCGAGATCTACCCGCAGATCCCGGTCTGCGTGCATCTCGACCACGGCAACGAGCCCGCCACCTGCATGACCGCGATCCAGGCCGGCTTCACCTCGGTCATGATGGACGGTTCGCTGAAGGCCGACGGCAAGACGCCCGGCGACTGGGACTACAATGTCGGCGTCACCAAGACGGTGACCGGCATGGCCCATCTCGGCGGCATCTCGGTGGAAGGCGAGCTCGGCGTGCTCGGCTCGCTCGAGACCGGCATGGGCGACAAGGAAGACGGCCATGGCGCCGAGGGCAAGCTGTCGCATGACCAGCTGCTGACCAATCCGGACGAAGCCGTGAAGTTCGTCAAGGAGACCAAGGTCGACGCGCTGGCGATCGCGATGGGCACCTCGCACGGCGCCTACAAGTTCACCCGCAAGCCCGACGGCGACATCCTCGCCATGAACGTGATCGAGGAGATCCATCGCAAGCTGCCGAACACGCATCTCGTCATGCACGGCTCCTCGTCGGTGCCGCAGGAATTGCAGGAGATCATCAACGCCAATGGCGGCAAGATGAAGCCGACCTGGGGCGTGCCGGTCGCCGAGATCCAGCGCGGCATCAAGAACGGCGTGCGCAAGATCAACATCGACACCGACAACCGGATGGCGATGACCGGCCAGATCCGGAAGGTGCTGAAGGACAATCCGGAAGAGTTCGATCCGCGCAAATACCTGAAGCCCGCGATGGACGCGATGACCAAGTTGTGCAAGCAGCGCCTGCAGGAATTCAACACCGCGGGGCAGGCCAGCAAGATCAAGAGGGTGCTGACCACGGCCGAGATGGCCAAGCGCTACGCCGCGGGGCAGCTCGATCCCAAGGTTGCGTAACAAGGTTGCCTGACAACTTATCGCCTGAATCATTAAGGCGGGACACCGGCTCTGACGCAGTCGGAAACGGTGTCCCGGAGGCTTGATCGCCAGCCGCGGCAAACGCTGGCCGCGACGAACGTTTTCTAGGCATTTGCCCGAGAACCGCCTATTTTGGTTTGCAAAGGCAATGGCTCTGGAGGACGCTTCCGATGAACCTCGCTGACCTCAATAAAATTGCGCTTGCCATGGTCACCCCGGGCAAGGGCCTGCTCGCGGCCGACGAATCCTCCGGCACCATCAAGAAGCGGTTCGACGCCATCAAGGTCGATTCGACCGAAGACAACCGCCGCGACTATCGCGAGATGCTGTTCCGCTCGCAGGAAGCGATGAGCAAGTACATCTCCGGCGTCATCCTCTACGACGAGACGATCTGGCAGAACGCCAAGGACGGCACGCCGCTGGTCAAGCTGATCGAGCAGGCGGGCGCGATCCCCGGCATCAAGGTCGACGAAGGCACCCAGCCGCTGCCGAATTGCCCCGGCGAACTCGTCACCGTCGGCCTCGACAAGCTCGCCGAGCGGCTGAAGAAATATTACGAGCGCGGTGCGCGCTTTGCGAAGTGGCGCGCGGTGATCGATATCGGGTCGCGAATCCCGACCCAGACCGCGGTCCGCGTCAACGCCCATGCGCTGGCGCGCTACGCCGCGCTGTGCCAGGCCGCGCAGATCGTGCCGATCGTCGAGCCCGAGGTGCTGATGGACGGCGATCACGACATCGACCGCTGCTATGAAGTGACGCAGCGCGTGCTGAACCGCACCTTCCAGGAATTGCGGGTGCAGCGCGTCGCGCTCGAAGGCATGATCCTGAAGCCGAACATGGCGATCTCGGGCAAGAAATGCCCGAAGCAGGCCTCGGTGCAGGAAGTCGCCGAGAAGACCATCCGCCTGCTCAAGAGCTGCGTGCCGGCCGCGGTGCCCGGCATCGCCTTCCTCTCCGGCGGCCAGAGCGACGAGGAAGCGACCGCGCATCTCGACGCCATGAACAAGATCGGCCATCTGCCCTGGCGGCTGACCTTCTCCTATGGCCGGGCCTTGCAGGCGGCGCCGCAGAAGGCGTGGTCCGGCAAGCCCGACAACGTCCCCGCCGGCCAGCGCGCCTTCTCGCATCGCGCCCGGATGAACGGGCTCGCGAGCACCGGCAATTGGGAAGCCGGCCTCGAAAAGCAGGCGGCATAATTGGCCAGCAAGCCCGTTCCGCCGCGGCCGGCGCCGCGCCTCTATCTGGCAACCCCGCCGGTCGACGAGCCGTCACGGCTCGCGGCCGAGCTCACCGAGCTGCTGGCTGCGGCCGATATCGCCGCCGTGCTGGTGCGGCTGCGCGAGACCGATCCGCGCAGCATGATCTCCTACGTGAAAGCCCTGGCGCCCGCGATCCAGAACGCCGGTGCGGCGCTGTTGATCGATGGCCATGCCGACATCGTGGCCCGGGCCGGTGCCGACGGCGCGCATCTGACCGGGCTCGCCGCGATGGAAGAGGCCGCGCCCGCGCTGAAGCCCGACCGCATCACAGGCGTCGGCGGGCTCGTGACGCGCCACGATTCCATGGCCGCGGGCGAGGCCGGCGCCGACTATGTGCTGTTCGGCGAACCCGACGCCAGGGGACAGCGGCCCTCGCTTGAGGCGATCGCCGAGCGGCTGGAATGGTGGGACGAATTGTTCGAGCCGCCCTGCATCGGCTTTGCGGCCTCGCGCGAGGAGGCCGAGGCGTTTGCGGCGGCCGGCGCGGATTTCGTGCTGGTCGCGGATGTCATCTGGGCCGATCCGCGCGGTGCCAAGGCGGCGCTGGTCGAGATCGGCACCGCGATTGCGCAGGCCCATGCCGGCGCATTCGGCAAGGCCAAGGTCGAGGGAAAGACCGAGGGATGACGGCGGAATGAAATGCCTGCGTCCGATAGCTGTTGCGCTCGGCTGCACGATGCTGGCGAGCGGCGCGATGGCGCAGCTCTCGATCACGCCGCCGGCCCAGACGCCGCCGCCTGCCAAGAAGGAGGCGCCGAAAGAGAAGCCGAAGGTGCATTCGCCGGTCGCAAAGAAGCCGACGCCGAAGCCTGCCGCGTCCGCGACGCCAAAGCCTGGCGCATCCGCGACCCCGACGCCGTCGGCAACCCCGATGCCGGACGATCCCAATGTCGACATCGTCTACGGCGCCTATCAGCGCGGCATGTACAAGAGCGCGTTCGAGCTCGCCACCATCCGCGCGCAGAACAACAACGACCCCAAGGCCATGACGATGCTGGGCGAGCTCTATGCCAACGGGCTCGGGGTCAAGCGCGACTACGCCAAGGCCGACGACTGGTACAAGCGCGCATCCGACGCCGGCGACCGCGAGGCGATGTTCGCGCTCGCCATGATGAAGATCGCCGGCCGCGGCGGCACCGTGGACAAGGATGGTGCGGTCAAGCTCCTGGCATCGGCGGCCAAGCTCGGCGAGCCGAAGGCGGCCTATAACCTCGCGCTGCTCTATCTCGACGGCCAGACCCTGCCGCAGGACCTCAAGCGCTCCGCCGAGCTGCTGCGGATGGCCGCCGACGCCGGCAGCCCCGAGGCGCAATACGCGCTGGCGACCTTCTACAAGGAAGGCACCGGCGTGCCGAAGGACCTCGAAAAGGCGGCGCGGCTGTTGCAAGCGGCCTCGCTGGCCGATAATGTCGATGCCGAGGTCGAATACGCCATCGCGCTCTACAACGGCGCCGGCACGCCGCGGAACGTGCCGGCGGCGATCGCGCTGCTGCGCAAGGCCGCCCGGCAGAACAGCCCGATCGCGCAGAACCGCCTCGCCCATGTGCTGGCGACCGGCGCCGGCGCCCCGGTCGACAAGGTCGAGGCCCTGAAATGGCACACCGTCGCCAAGACCGCCGGCAAGGGCGACCCCGATCTCGACGACATCCTCGCCGATATGACCCCGGCAGACCGCGCCAAGGGCGAGGCAGCCGCGCGAAAATGGATCGGAAACAACGTCAAATGACGCCTTGACGGCGCCACTTCCAGAGGGCACCCAGTCCGGAAATCCGGTGCGGCCATGCCGTCCACTCTTGACCCGTCATCCTGAGGAGCGCGTAGCGCGTCTCGAAGGATGAACGGCCCGGTCCGGGGCCGTGCACCCTTCGAGGCTCGCTCCGCTCGCACCTCAGGATGACGGGTTGAGATTTACGCGCGCCGCCTGATCGACTTTCACATTTCTCGGGTCACAAGTTCTCATCATGCTCTACTCCGCCCTCATCAATGTCATGGTCAAGGCCGCGCGACGCGCCGGCCGCAGCCTCAAGCGCGACCTCGGCGAGATCGAACATCTCCAGGTGTCGCTGAAGGGGCCGGCGAATTTCGTCTCGCTGGCCGACAAGCGCGCCGAGGAGATGCTCTACACCGACCTCGAAAAGGCCCGGCCCGGCTACGGCTTCCTCGGCGAGGAAGGCGGCAAGCGCGAAGGTTCGGACAAGACCCACACCTGGATCGTCGATCCGCTCGACGGCACCACCAACTTCCTGCACGGCATCCCGCAATTCGCGATCTCGATCGGGCTGCTGCGCGAGGATACCGTGATCGCCGGCGTGATCTACAATCCCGCCAATGACGAGCTCTATATCGCCGAGCGCGGCAAGGGCGCGTTCCTCAACGACCAGCGCCTGCGCGTCGCCGGCCGCCGCCAGCTCAACGAATGCGTGGTGGCCTGCGGCCTGCCGCATATCGGCCGCGGCAACCACCAGCTGGCGCAGCAGGAGATGGCCGCGCTGCAGACCAAGGTCGCGGGCTTCCGCCGCTTCGGCGCCGCCTCGCTCGATCTCGCCTTCGTCGCCGCCGGCCGCTTCGACGGCTATTGGGAGCGCAATCTGCAGCCCTGGGACATCGCGGCCGGCCTGTTGATGGTCCGCGAAGCCGGCGGCACGATCTCCGGCATTCAGGGCAATGACGACCCGCTGCAGACCGGCCATGTGGTCTGCGGCAACGAGTTCGTGCACGGCGAGCTGATCAAGGTCCTGAAGCCGCTCGGGCAATGACGCGACGACGACGTTCTAATCGTCGTCATCGTCGTCCTCATCCTCGCCTGCCCCGTCACGAAACTCGCCGCTGAGGGTCAGGCCCTCGATGGCGGTGGCGCCCTTTGCCTTGATCACCCGGCGCAGCGGCACCGAGCTCTCGCTGCGCAGCGCCTCCATCAGCTGTTCCGAATGGGTGACGATCCAGATGTCGGCGCGGCGCGACGCCTTGGCGATCAGCCTCGCCAGCGGCGCCAGCAGCGACGGATGCAGGCTGGTCTCGGGCTCGTTCAGCGCGATGAACGGCGGCAGCCGATAGCCCATGAACACGGCGAGCAGGCAGATATATTTCAGCGTGCCGTCGGAGAGTTCGTGTGCCTTGAACGCACGCGGCATGTCCGCCTGCCGCAGCTCGAATTCGCACCGCCCGTTGTCTTCCCATGCCCCGAGCTTGGCGCCCGGGAACGCATCCTCGATCGCATCCTGCAGGTCGACCGCATCCTGCCGGATCGCGCTGAGCGTTGCCAAGGCGGCGGCCAGATCGCTGCCATCGGCGCTCAGCGACGGCGTGGTGATCGCCAGACACGGCTTGCGGATCGGCGATGCCGGATCGGTGCGGAAGTCGTGATAGAAGCGCCAGCTCTGCAACGCGTTCCTGATCAGGCCGACTTCGGGACAGCTCTGGCCGTCGACGAAATCGGCGAGCGCGGTTTCCGACGGCAGCACCGCATTCTTGTACTCGCTCCAGGCGCCGCTCTCGCCGCGGACGCTGACGTGCGAATTGGTCCGCTCCATCATCAGGACCTTGCGCTTGCCGTGGATCGCCTCGATGCGTTCGGACTTGATCATCGGCTCGCCGGGAAACGCCGCCTCGACCGGACCGGGATGTCCGAGTTCGATCGCGTAATTGACGTGCTCGAACCTGACCGCCAATCGCAGCCGCGCATCCTCGCCCCGCCGGCGGATGCCGGACCAGCAGACCGAGTTCAATCCGCCCTCGTCGGCGATCGTGCGAGTGATCCGGCCCGTGGCCGCGTCGCGCAGCAGCGACAGCGACTTGTAGAGATTGGATTTGCCGACGCCGTTCTCGCCGATGAAGACGGAGAGCGGTTGAATGGGCATCGAGAGCCGCCGGATCGAGCGATAGTTCGAGATCGCAATATCGCTCGGCCGCATCACATGCTCTCAGTCCTCGGGTTGCCTGCTCGCCACCCGTTCAATCCAGAGCTGTAATCTGGATTGACTGGCTTGCGAAAGCAAGCCGGAGGCGTCGCCGACGGGACCTCAGTGGCCTCCCCTCGCCGGCGCAGGCGGACCATAGACTTCGGCGCTCTCCGCGGTCTTCTCGCGATCCCCCGCCAGCACGCGTTGCACGCTGACGAAGAACACCGGCACCAGGAGCAGCGCGAGGATCACCACTGCGATCATGCCGCCCATGACCGAGGTGCCGAGCGCCTGCTGGCTGGCACCGCCGGCGCCGGTCGCGATCGCCATCGGCAGCACGCCGCAGACGAAGGCGAGACCGGTCATCAGGATCGGGCGGAATCGGAGACTGCACGCCTCGATGGTCGCCTCGACCAGCGGCTTGCCCTGCGCCCGCAGATCCTTGGCGAACTCGATGATCAGGATCGCGTCCTTCGCCGCAAGGCCGATGATGGTGATCAGGCCGACGGTGAAATAGACGTCGTTCGGCAGGCCGCGCAGCGTCGCCGCCACCACGGCGCCGAGAATGCCGAGCGGCACGGTGAGCAGCACGGCGAGCGGAATGGTCCAGCTCTCGTAGAGCGCGGCAAGCAGCAGGAACACCACCAGCACCGACAGCGCGAGCAGGAACGGCGCCTGCGAGCCCGACAGCTTCTCCTGCAACGACTGGCCGGTCCATTCATAGCCGAAGCCGCGCGGCAGCTTGTCGGCGAGCCGCTCCATCTCGGCGATCGCATCGCCCGAGGTGAAGCCCGGCTTCGCCTCGCCGGAGATGCGCACCGCCGGATAGTAGTTGAAGCCCGCGATCTGCGTCGGCCCCTTGGTCCATTCGATGGTGGCGAAGGCCGAGAACGGCACCAGCTGGCCGCGGCTGTTCTTGACGTTGTAATTGAGGATGTCGTCCGGCTTCATGCGGCTGGCCTTGTCGGCCTGCACGACGACGCGCTGCATCCGCCCGCGATTCGGGAAGTCGTTGATGTAGTTCGAGCCGAGATTGGTCGAGATCGTGTTGTTGATGTCCTCGAAGGTGAGGCCGAACGCGCCGGCCTTCTCGCGATCGATCATCAGATTGACCTGCGGCGCCGGCGGCAGGCCCTCGACATAGACCTTCTGCAGGATCGGGCTGGCATTGGCCTCGGCAATCAGGCGGTCGCTTGCTGCGATCAGCGCCGCATAGCCCTTCTGGCCGCGGTCCTGCAGGCGGAACGAGAAGCCAGAGGAGTTGCCGAGGTTGTCGATCGGCGGCGGCTGCAGCGCCGAGATCCTGGCGTCGCGGATCGATGACGACAGGTCGCGGTTGATGTCGGCGACGATGGCGGCGGCGGAATCCTTCGATCCGCGCTCCGACCAGTCCTTCAGCGTGATGAAGGCCTGCGCGGTGTTCATGCCCTGGCCGAGGAAGCTGAAGCCGGTGAGGAACGTGACGTTCTCGATGCCGGCGCGATCCTTCAGGTATTTCTCGACCCGCTCGACCGCAGCCTCGGTGCGCGCGTAGGACGATTCCGACGGCGTCTGCACGTCGGTCGTGATGAAGCCCTGGTCGTCGACCGGCAGGAAGCCGCCGGGCAGCCGCACGAAGCCGTAGGCGACGCCTGCGAACAGCACGAGATAGATCAGCATCAGGCGGCCGGTGCGCTTCAGCGAGCCCTGCACCGTGCGCGTGTAGCCGGCGCGGCTATAGTCGAGCACGCGGTTGAACCAGCCGAACACGCCCTTGCGGGCATGGCCGTGGCCCTGCTCGACCGGCTTGAGCAAGGTCGCGCACAGCGCCGGCGTCAGCGACAGCGCGAGCAGCGCCGAGAACGCGATCGCCGCCACCATGGTGACCGAGAACTGCCGGTAGATGATGCCGACCGAGCCCGGGAAGAACGCCATCGGCACGAACACCGCCATCAGCACCAGCGTGATGCCGATGATGGCGCCGGTGATCTGCGACATCGCCTTGCGGGTGGCTTCCTTCGGCGGCAGGCCTTCCTCGGCCATGATGCGCTCGACGTTCTCGACCACGACGATGGCGTCGTCGACCAGGATGCCGACCGCCAGCACCATGCCGAACATGGTCAGCATGTTGATCGAGTAGCCCACCGCCATCAGCGTGGCGCAGGTGCCGAGCAGCGCCACCGGAACCACGATGGTCGGAATGATGGTGTAGCGGATGTTCTGCAGGAACAGGAACATCACGACGAACACCAGCACCACCGCCTCGACCAGCGTCATCAGGACCTTCTCGATCGAGGCCTTCACCACGGGCGTGATGTTGTAGGGGATCTCGTAGGAGATGTTGGCCGGAAAGAAGCGCGACAGCTCCTGCATCTTGGCTTCGACCGCGCTCGCGGTCGCCAGCGCATTGCCCTTCGGCGACAGCAGCACCGAGAGGCCGGCCGTCGGCCTGCCGTTCACGCGGGTGTTGAACTGATAGCTGAGGCCGCCGACCTCGATCCGCGCGACGTCGCGCAGCCGGACCGTCGAGCCGTCGGGATTGGCGCGCAGGATGATCGCGCCGAACTCGTCCGGCGAGGAGAGCTGGCCCTTGACCAGCACCTGCGCCGAGATCTTCTGCGTGTCGGTGCTCGGCTCGGCGCCGATGCTGCCGGAGGCGACCTGGGCGTTCTGTGCCGTGATCGCCTTGTTGACGTCGTCGGCCGACAGGCCGTAGCCGACCAGCTTGGCCGGATCGATCCAGACGCGCAAGCTGCGCTCGGTCGAATACAGCGTGGCGCGGCCGACGCCGGGGATGCGGCGCACCTCGCCCAGCACGTTGCGGATCATGAAGTCGCCGAGGCCCACTTCATCCAGCGAGCCGTCGGTCGAGTTCAGCGTGATGATCTGCAGCACGGCGGAGGAGGCTTCCTCGACCAGGATGCCCTGCTGGATCACGGCGCGCGGCAGCCGCGCCTCTACGCGCTTGAGGCGGTTCTGCACCTCGACCGAAGCCTGGCTGGTGTCGGTACCCGGCTTGAAGTTGGCGATGATCTCGACCTGGCCGAGCGAGTCGGAGGTCGATTCGAAGTTCAGGATGTTGGCGGCGCCGTTGAGCTCCTCCTCGATCAGCCGCGTCACGCTGTTGTAGAGGTTCTCCGGCGACGCGCCGGGATAGCTCGTCGAGATCGAGATCGAGGGCGGCGCGATGATCGGGTACTGCGCCACCGCAAGCAGCGGAATCGAGATCGCGCCGACCAGACAGATGAACAGCGCGACGACCCAGGCGAAGATCGGCCTGTCGATGAAGAAGCTAGGCATGGCGGATCACGGCTTCGCGTGGGCGGTCTGCTGCGAATCCGACTGTATTGCAGCAGCATCGACCTCGCGCCAGGCCAGCGGCCGGACCTTGTCGCCGGCGGCGAATTTCTGGAAGCCCTCGACCACGACCTTGTCGCCGGCCTTCAGGCCCTCGGTCACGAACCAGGTGCCGCCCTGCACCGAGCCGGTGCGCACCGGCTGCACCGCGACGAGATTGTCGTCCTTGACGACGAACACCTCGCTGCCGCCGCCGCCATTGCGCTGGATCGCTTGCTGCGGCACCGCGATCGCGTCCGAGTCGATGCCCTGCTCGATCTGCACGCGGACATACATGCCCGGCAGCAGGATGCGATGCGGGTTCGGGAACTCGCCGCGCAGGGTCACCTGCCCGGTATAGGCGTCGACCTTGGCGTCGGAGAACAATAGCTTGCCCGGCAGCGGATAGATCGAGCCGTCGTCGAGCACGAGGCGAACCTTCATCGCGTCGGGCGCGATGCGGTCGAGATCGCCGCTCTCGAAGGCGCGGCGGAGCTGGTTCATTTCGGTCACCGACTGCTGGAAGTCGGCATAGATCGGATCGAGCTGCTGGATGGTGGCAAGGCTGGTGGGGTCGTTCTGCACGACGAGCGCGCCCTCGCTGATCACCGCAGCGCCGATCGTGCCGTCGATCGGCGCACGGATGGTGGCGTAATCCAGATTGAGCTTGGCGCGCGCGACGTCGGCCTCGCGGCCCTGCACGTCGGCTTCGGCCTGCTTCAGATTGGCGATCGCCCTCTCGTTCTCGGCCTCCGAGGTCGCGCGCTGATTGGTGAGGGTCGCGATGCGGCGGGCCTGCAGCGCGGTCTGCTCGAGCACCGCCTTGGCACGCGCCAGCGCCGCCTCGGTCGACTGCAATTCGACCTCGAACGGCCGCGGATCGATCTGGTACAGGGGATCGCCGACCTTCACCTCGCTGCCCTGATGGAACATGCGGTTGACCACGATGCCGGAGACGCGCGGGCGCACCTCGGAGACGCGGGTCGGCGCGATGCGGCCCGGCAGCTCGCGCACCATCGCGCGGGCCTGCGGCTTCACGGTGACGACACTGACGTCCGGCTCGGGCGCTTGTACGGCGGCGGTTGCGGTGGTCGGCTCGTCGCAGCCAGCAAGCAGTGGCGCCGTCACGGCCAGCATCAGAGCAATGCATGCCGATTGCGCGCGAAGTCCAGACATTGAGATGGTCGCCCCTGTGGTTGGTTGGGAATAAACAAACGGCGGCGCCACACCGGCACCGCTCCTGCCGCCAAAAATAAATCCTGCTTGCTGCGACGCAATGCGTTTGTCGGGCGGCTCAATGTCACACAAACCTATCGTTCTGATTTCGCGGCATGTTTTGTCGACTCACCGGATTGTGAGCGGGTTCCATCGCAGGCTGTGGGCATGCGTTAAGGACTGCGGGAGCGGGAACGCGGCCTTTGCCTGCGCAGGAATGTCGCAGATTGCGAACGCGCAAATCCGCGGCGCAGGCATCGCGGATCGCCCCGCCCCCTGAGTCCGTCTCGCGATCTGCGGGGATTGGCACCTTCTGCACACGCCGGTGCGCCGGCGCCTCGGAAAGCTGCGCAATGCGGCAACACTTCGCTCCGGATCAACCCCAGGTTCTGCCGGCAGCCTTTGGATTCGGCTTTCCTCACTGCGCCGCTGTGCCATATTGCTGGCAGATGCGGCCTTCGCGAACGGATGACCCGGCAATGCCCCCTTCCCGCTCCGACATGGAGATCGAACTGAGCAAGCTGTCCTCGCCCAGGATCTTCCTGGTGCGGATGCTGGTGTTCCTGGTGCTGTGCGGCCTGGTCGGGGTGGTGCTGTACAAGCAGATCGTCACCGCCTTCTTCGCCAATCCCGGGCTGAACGCCCTGATCGGCGCGGTGCTCCTGATCGGCGTCATCCTGGCGTTCCGCCAGGTGATCCGGCTCTATCCCGAGGTCGCCTGGGTCAATAATTTCCGCATCGCCGACCCCGGCCTTGCGATCGACCGGCGCCCGACGCTGCTGGCCCCGATGGCGGCCATTCTCGGCGGCGAGCGCAGCGGGCGGATGTCGATCACGCAGCAGACCATGCGGCATCTATTGGATTCGATCGCAACCCGGCTGGATGAAGCCCGCGACATCTCGCGCTACATGACCGGACTTCTGGTGTTCCTCGGCCTGCTCGGCACCTTCTGGGGCCTGATCGAGACGGTGGGCTCGGTCGGCAAGGTGATCGACGGGCTCAAGGTCGGCGGCGACGCCGGTGCGCTGTTCGACACGCTGAAGGAGGGCCTCGCCGCCCCGCTCGGCGGCATGGGCATCTCGTTCTCGTCCTCGCTGTTCGGCCTCGCCGGTTCGCTGATCCTCGGCTTCCTCGATCTGCAATCGAGCCAGGCCCAGAACCGCTTCTACACCGACCTCGAGGACTGGCTCGCCACCACGGTGCGCGGCATTTCCGGCGACGAGGCCGGCGCTGGCGGCGCCGAGATGCAGGGCGCGATTGACCGGCTGCGTGCCACGCTCGAGGAAGGCGGCGGCGGCGCGGGCGGCCGCAACACCACGGCGGCGATGGCCAATCTGGCCGAGGCGATCCAGGGACTGGTCGCGCATATGCGCACCGAGCAGCAGATGATCCGCGAATGGGCCGACGGCCAGGGCGAGCAGAACCGCGAGATCAAGAGGCTGCTCGAGCGCCTCGCCCGCCAGCCCGAGAAGAGCTGAGCCACGGAGGCCGATATGCTGGACCACGTGACCATCGGCATCAGCGATATCGAGCGGTCCAAGGCCTTCTATGATGCGGCTTTGCGCTCGCTCGGCATCAGCCGTCTGTATGCGGAGGGTGCCGGGTTTGCCGGCTATGGCGTGCATCCGAAGGCCTTCTTCTGGATCGGCCGGCGCGGCACGCCGCAGAGCGGCGCCCACATCGCCTTCACGGCAAATGATCGCGCCACCGTCGATCGGTTCTACGAGGACGCGATCAAGGCCGGCGGCAGGGACAATGGGCGGCCCGGAATTCGGCCGCACTATCATGCAAACTACTACGGTGCTTTCGTGCTGGACCCCGACGGCCACAACATCGAAGCCGTCTGCCACGCGCCGCACTGACAGGAACTAAAGGGAAACCAGATGGCCCTCGCCCGCTCGCGCCGCAGCGAATCCGGCTTCAACTACTGGCCCGGCTTTGTCGACGCGCTGTCGACGCTGGTGCTGTCGATCGTGTTCCTGCTCTCGGTGTTCCTGGTCGTGCAGTTCTTCCTGTCGCAGGAGGTCACCGGCAAGGACAAGGCGCTGGAGCAGCTTACCGCCAAGATCGCCCAGCTCAACGAGCTGCTGTCGCTGGAGAAGCTCAGCAAGCTGACGCTCGACGACCAGGTGTCGCAGCTGCGCGCCGGCCTTGCCTCCGCCGAGAGCGAGCGCGACCGCATGAAGGGGCTGTATGAGGGGCTCGCCAATTCCGGCAACGACGCACAGGGCCGCGCCACCGAGCTCAACAAGGCGCTGGAGTCCGAGAAGAGCGTGTCGTCGCGCGCGCTGGCGCAGATCGAGGTGCTGAACCAGCAGATCAGCGCGCTGCGCCGTCAGCTCGCCGCACTCGAGGAGGCGCTCGACGCCTCCGAGAAGCGCGACAAGGAATCGCAGAACCGGATCGCCGATCTCGGACAGCGCCTCAACGTCGCGCTGGCGCAGCGGGTGCAGGAACTGTCGAAATACCGTTCGGAATTCTTCGGCCGGTTGCGCGCGATCCTCGGCAACCGCCCCGATATCCGCATCGTCGGCGATCGCTTCGTGTTCCAGTCGGAAGTGTTCTTCGACACCGGGCAGGCGACCTTGCTGCCGGACGGCAAGACCGAGCTCGATACGGTCGCAAACGCGCTGATCGATCTCGACAAGCAGATCCCAGCCGAGATCGCCTGGGTGCTGCGCGTCGACGGCCACACCGACGTGCGGCCGATCACCAACAGCCCGCTGTTCAAATCGAACTGGGAGTTGTCCTCGGCGCGCGCGATCTCGGTGGTGCAATATCTGATCTCGCGCGGCGTGCCGGCGCAGCGCCTGGTCGCCGCCGGCTTCGCCGAATTCCAGCCGCTCGACACCGCGCAGACCGAAGACGCCTACAAGCGCAACCGCCGCATCGAGCTGAAGCTGACGGAACGGTGAGGCCGCGAGGCGGGTGTGGCCCCGGCCTCTTGCGACAACGAGCATTACGATGGCGGTGGATGGTTCCCGACTCAAGATGTCAAACAACGCGGTGTCATCACCCGCGAAAGCGGGTGATCCAGTATTCCAGAGGCGTCAGTGCTGGAGCAGAGAGGCCGCGGCGTACTGGATCGCCCGGTCGAGCCGGGCGATGACAGGTGTAGCTGGGGACGCAGGCGCGCGTCCCGCGACGACGGAAAGCGCTTAACGCCCGACCAACCCGAGCAGTTGCTCCGGATAGCGCGCGCCCTGGACTTCGACTGCGGTGACGGCGCTGCCGATGTCGGCGAGGTCGGCCGCGGTCAGCTCGATGTTCGCTGCGCCGATGTTTTCCTCGAGCCGATTGAGCTTCGTGGTGCCCGGGATCGGCACGATCCACGGCTTTTGCGCCAGCAGCCAGGC
Source organism: Bradyrhizobium sp. USDA 4461 (assembly GCF_054055655.1). NCBI lineage: Bacteria > Pseudomonadati > Pseudomonadota > Alphaproteobacteria > Hyphomicrobiales > Nitrobacteraceae > Bradyrhizobium > Bradyrhizobium sp. USDA 4461. The sequence continues at coordinate 3,483,689 of NZ_JBSRXM010000001.1, read as the reverse complement.
AAGCGCGATCTGTGCCGTGGTCGCGCCCTTGCCGGCTGCGATCCGGCCGAGCTGATCGACCAGCGCCTGATTGGCGCGGCGAGCCTCCGGCGTGAAGCGCGGCACCAGGTTGCGGAAATCGTCGCCGGCAAACGTCGTGGACGCGCTGATCGCGCCGGTGAGAAAACCACGGCCCAGCGGGCTGTACGGCACGAAGCCGATGCCGAGCTCTTGCAGCACCGGCAGGATTTCCGCTTCCACCCCGCGATCCCACAGCGAATATTCGCTCTGCAAGGCCGTCACCTTCTGCACCGCATGCGCGCGGCGAATGGTTTGCGCGCCGGCCTCCGACAGGCCGAAATGGCGCACCTTGCCGGCGGCAATCAGGTCCTTGACGGTGCCGGCGACGTCCTCGATCGGCACCGCGGGATCGACCCGATGCTGATAGAACAGATCGATGATGTCGATCTTCAGCCGCTTCAGCGAGGCATTCGCGACCGCCCTGATGTGCTCCGGCCGGCTGTTCAGCGACCGGTGCCGCTCGGCCATCGAGCCGAGATCGAAGCCGAACTTGGTCGCGATCACGACCTGGTCGCGGACCGGCGCCAGCGCTTCGCCGACCAGTTCCTCGTTGACGTAGGGGCCATAGACCTCCGCGGTATCGAAGAAGGTGATGCCGCGCTCGACCGCGCCGCGGAGCACCGCGATACCCTGTGCCTTCTCGAGCGCCGGGCCGTAGGCGAAGCTGAGGCCCATGCAGCCGAGGCCGATCGCCGAGACCTCGAGGTTGCTGCTGCCGAGCTTACGTTTCTGCATGATGTCTCTCCACGTCGATGACCTGAATTCGTCGTCGCGGGATTTAGGACGTGCATCGGCGGAGCATTAGACGTAAAAATCAGGATGGACTTATGAGCAGGGCTCATGAATGCCGCGGCACGACGTCAACGACCTGATCGCCTTTCTTGCGGTGGCGCGCGAGCGCAGCTTCACCCGCGCCGCAGCGAGGCTCGGCGTGTCGCAGTCGGCGCTGAGCCATACCCTGCGCGCGCTGGAGGAACGGCTGGGCGTGCGGCTTCTGACCCGCACCACGCGCAGCGTCGCGCCGACCGCGGCCGGCGAACGATTGCTGCAAGGCATCGGCCCCCGTTTCGAGGAGATCGACGCCGAACTATCAGCGCTCAGCGCCATGCGCGACAAACCCGCCGGCACCATCCGCATCAATGCCGGCGAGCACGCGGCCGAGACGATCCTGTGGCCGGCGCTGGAAACGTTCCTGCCGCGCTATCCCGACATCAAGGTGGACCTGACCGTCGACAACGGTCTCGCTGATATCGTGGCGGAACGCTTCGACGCCGGCGTCCGGCTCGGCGAACAGCTCGCCAAGGACATGATCGCGGTGCGGATCGGGCCGGATTTCCGCATGGTCGTGGTCGGTGCTCCCTCCTATTTCAAGCGGCGCGAGCGCCCGAAGCGGCCGCAGGACCTGACCCAGCATGCCTGCATCAACATCCGCCTGCCGACCCATGGCGGCATCTATGCCTGGGAATTCGAGCGGCGCGGCCGCCCGCTCAAGGTCCGCGTCGACGGACAATTGGTGTTCAACAGCACGACCTTGCGGATCAAGGCGGCGCTGGCCGGGCTGGGACTGGCCTATATCGCCGAGGATCAGGTGTGCACGCAGCTCGCCAAGGGCCAATTGATCCAGGTGCTCGACGACTGGTGCGCGCCGTTTCCCGGTTATCACCTGTATTATCCAAGCCGCCGGCAATCCGCGCCGGCCTTCGCCCTGCTGGTCGATGCGCTGCGCTATCGCGGCTGATAGTCGCCGACGCCCGACACACGCAGATGTGCATCACGGTTGAGCGATGGCCCTTGCAACCGGAGCAACACGTCCGACGTTATCGGTGATATCATCGCGCGGGCTTGACGGACGTCACATCTTCCGCCGCGGCTGTCGCGCCATCCCGGACCAGATCATGCGCAAGACCACATTCGCCATCATCGTCGCCGCCGGCCTCACCCTCGCGCCGGACCAGCTTCTCGCCCAAGGCGCGGGCGGCTCCCCGCTGCCGCCGCGTCCCGGCGACCGCGCCGCGCCGTCGGGTAGCGCGCTTCCGACCCAGAGTGGCCAGCGCTATGCACCGTCATCCGGCGGCAATTTCAGTGCAGCGCCGGCGCTTCCGGGCTCGACAACCGGCAATGCCGGCAACACCAACAGCGCGGGGGACGCCGTGCAGCCGCCTGCTCGCGTGCGCCGTTGAAGGCGCACTGATGCGTCCGGCGACTTCACGTCGAACTCGACTTTAGTCGCGAGCTAGCGCACAGATCGCGGCACCCGCATAATTTGAGGGTGCATTTTTCCAAATCCACAGGTTGTATGTTACCTAATCGATCCAACCGTAACTGAATGTTAACGGCCCCCACGCGACATGGCCGTGTGACAACCACAGGTAAATTAGCGGAACACCACAACCGCAGCCGAAGTCTCGGCGCGATGTCCGCGAAGTTTCCCGCGGTCAACCTCGTCGCGAGCGGGTTCCGCATCCGCTTCATCCGGGTGTTCCTGAATGCCGCAGCCTGGCTTCCGATCTGGTCCAGCTGGAGCATCGGGCACGCATTCCAAATGCACTGCGCGCGAGCGGACGGACAGGACTAGCCGCCGATGCACGCGCCCCTGGTCAAGACGGCTGCCACCCACGTTCAATCGATGCGTGAGGCGGCTTGGCGGTGGCTGGCGACGGCGGTGGCGCTTGCGATCGTGTTGCTGGCTCCGCTTCTCGTCATCGACGTGCCGCCGCTCACGGACTATCCAAATCACCTCGCGCGGTTCTTCATCCTGGCCCATCCGGACGACCCGGTCCTCTCGAAGATGTATGCGCCACACTGGACGATCCTGCCCAATCTCGGCATGGACGTTATCGGGGCAGGGCTGCTGCGCATAACCGATCCCCACACGGGTGGCCGAATATTGCTGGCGCTGTGCCTGCTCGGCCCGGTCGGCGGCGCGGTCGTGTACCACCGGGTCGCTTTCGGCTGCCGTTCCTACTGGCCGCTGGCGTCGGGCCTGGTCGCCTACAACGCAGCCTTCTTCATGGGCTTCATGAATTTCCTGCTCTCGCTGGGCCTTGCGCTGGTCGGTGCGGCCGCCTGGGTTGCGCTGCGCCGGCGGAATCGTTCCGGATGGAAAACGCTGGCCGGCGCGACCGCCGCGGTCGCGACCTTCTTCACCCACATCTTCGGGCTGGCCTTTCTATTCCTCCTGATCGGTGCGGAAGAGGCAGCGGAGGTCCGGAAACGCTGGTCATCGGGCACGGTCACCGTACACGATGTCATGCAGGCCGCGATCCCGATCCTGGTCGCGCTCGCTCCGGCGGCCGTGTTGTATCGACTCAGTCCGTTCGGCGACGCCGCCACGTCGCTCGGCGCGTGGCATGCGATCGTCAAATTGATGAGGCTGTTCAGCGCGTTCACGATACCGGGCTTTAACCTGACGATCGTGACTGCCGTCGCCTTCGTCGTCGCGCTGTTCGCCATGCGTCGTCATCTCGCATTCGCTCCGGGAATGCGGCTTGCGATTGCCGTGCTGGCAATCGTCTACATCGCCGCGCCGCTGCGGATGAAGGGAGGCTCCCACATCGATCTGCGGGCTGCGGTGATAATCGGATTGCTGCTGTTCGCGGGCGTGCAGCCGCGGATCGCGCGGCGCGAGGCAATGATGTTCGGCGTCGTCTTTGCAGCCTTGATTCTCGTCCGCTCGGCCTATGTCGCTGCGACGTGGATGGACAGCCGGGACGACCTTGCCGATCTGCGCGCGGCGATCGCCGGCGTCGAGCCCGGTGCGCGCGTGCTGGCCGCGACGGGATCGACGGAAGAACGGACGATGGCGCCTCCGGCGCGACGCACGCTGCCCTGGATCTACCGGCTGACCTACCACCTCCCGGCGTTGCTCCTCATCGAGCGCAGAGCGTTCTGGCCATTGTTGTTTGCCTACCCGGCGCAGCAGCCGGTGACCATTCTGCCGCCGTTCGATCGAATGTCTCACCCGCTGACGGAGCCGATCGACTGGAAGGTGCTGGCCAACGAACCGTTCTCGGCGAAAACCCTGCGATGGGCGCGCTACCTGGTCGACTGGCGTTCGAACTTCGACTATGTGCTGCTGATCGATCCAAAGCCTGGATTTCAGCCGATCGAGAAGCTCACGCCGCTCCATGACGGCGAATTCGCAAAGCTCTATCGGGTGGAACGGCCGGACGGGCTCGCGCCGCATCGAACCGGCAGCCAGACGGCGGCAGAACCTTTCGGCTATACGGCGCCGGCAGGCTCCGCGGCCGGCTCATCCGGCTCGGCTTCTGCCATCACGAATTTGAGCCCGTAGGTGTTGCCGCGACGCCAGACCACCTCGCAGGGATAGCGCTTGGCATGATCGGCGAGCAGCGTCAGCGCAAGGCGGTCCTTGACCTCGAACGCGACCTCGGTGGTGATCTTGGCGCCGCCGGGCGAAATATCGACCACCGCGCATTCGTTCTCGGTGGCGCCATCATCGACCGTGATCCACGCCGCACGGTTGTTGAGCTGGCGCCGCGGCTCGCGACTGACCTTGATCCGTGCTCCATTGCTCGCCATCGTCGTCGTCCTTGAAGACATTGGTCCTTGAAGACATTGGTCCTTGAAGACATTGGTCATTGAAGACATTGGTCATTGAAGACATTGGTCATTGAAAACTGGAATCCGCGCACGCCGATCGGCGTGCCGGCACAGAACCGCACCGGTCACAATGCCGTCCCCCCGTAAAGTCCGGCTTAGCGTGATCGCTTGAACTTTACCGGAATCTTGACGGGGCTTTTAGCGAACCGGGATTCCACAATATCATCAGCAGGATATCGGCTGCGCGAGCAGCCGTCGGCTTGACATCGAGACCACATAATTGGTGAAGTGGCGGCCGTGGCCCTCGCCACATCCCTGCAACAAGAGCGCTTCAAGCCGCCTTTCCGACGGAAACGACCCATGCTTCTCCCCCTCGCCGACGTGCCGCGCTGGTATGCCGAACGCAAGCCCGCTGATGCGATCGCGATCAGTCATGGCGCGGAGACGCTGACATGGCATCAGCTCGAGCGCCGCGCCAATGCGCGGGCGCGCGCCTTCGCCGCGAAAGGCGTCAAGCCCGGCGACTTCGTCGCGATCGGGCTGCCCAACAGCAACGCATTCTTCGAGACCAGTTTCGCGGTGTGGAAATGCGGCGCGACGCCGACCTCGCTGTCGTGGCGGCTGCCGCGCGGCGAGGCAGCCGCCGTGCTCGAGATTCTCAAGCCGTCGTTGGTGGTCGGCGGCGAGGCCGACTGGAATGCGCCGAACTCGCTGCCGGTGAATTTTGTGCCGGAAGGATTTTCCGAAGAGCCGCTCGATGCGCCGGTCGCGCGCTACTGGAAGGCGATGACCAGCGGCGGCTCGACCGGGCGGCCGAAGGTGATCCTCGATCACAACCCCGCGGTGATCGAGACCACGACGCCGCTGATGCTCGGGATTCCGCATCAGGCCTCGCTGCTCAACCCGGGGCCCCTCTATCACAACGCGCCGTTCATCCTGGCGCACTCCGCGCTGTTCGGCGGCGGCAAGCTGACCGGCATGGTGAAGTTCGACGCCGAGGAAACGCTGCGGCTGATCGAACGCGAGCGCGTGCAATGGGTCAATTTCGTGCCGACCATGATGCACCGGATCTGGGCGCTGCCCGACGAGGTGCGCAAGCGCTACGACGTCTCCAGCCTGCAGATCGTGTTTCACATGGCGGCTCCGATGCCGCCCTGGCTGAAGGAGAAGTGGATCGAGTGGCTCGGCCCGGAGCGGGTGTGGGAGCTCTATGGCGGCACCGAGCGGCAGGGCGCCTGCGTGATCTCGGGCGTCGAATGGATGGCGCACAAGGGCTCGGTCGGCAAGATCGGCGAGACCGCGAAGCTGCGCATCATCGGCGAGGACGGCAACGACGTTAAGCCCGGCGAGACCGGCGAGATCTATTTCCTGCCCAATGACGGCGCCGGCTCGACCTATCACTATCTCGGCGCATCGCCGAAGCGGCGGCCGGACGGCTGGGAATCGCTCGGCGATATCGGCCGGCTTGACGAAGAGGGCTATCTCTATCTCGGCGACCGGCTCGCCGACATGGTGCTGCGCGGCGGCGCCAACATCTATCCGGCCGAGGTCGAGGCCGCGGTCAGCGAGCATCCCGAGGTGCGTTCCTGCGTCGTGGTCGGATTGCCCGATCCGGAATTCGGCCAGCGTGTGCATGCGATCCTCGAACTCGCCGAGACTGCCGATGCGCAAGCGATCGCCGACGGCATGGGCGATTTCCTGAAAGACCGGCTCAGCCGCTACAAGCATCCGGAAAGCTTCGAGCGCGTCGGCACCGCGCTGCGCGATGATTCCGGAAAGGTCCGCCGCACCATGCTGCGCGACGAGCGCGCCGCCTGGATCAAGGACAACCGCGCCTTCCGCATCATGCCGGCACGTGCGGCAACAAAAACCGAATAGATTCGTTTGATCTTGCGAGGGGCAGGTCTGCACGCCAGATGAGCTGTGCAGGCCGCCGCGCAGGGTATATCATTCCATCTTCCCTGCCGGCAGAACCTCGCACTACTATGAGGTTCCAGCACGCTGCGCGCCAGGAGATCCCTAATGCCCTCCACCACCGAATGGAAAGTGCCAGCGGCCTTTCAGCCCCGCCCCGAGGATTATCGCTATGACCTCGATCGTGCACTGATGAGCGTGGTCGGGCTGCATTCGATCATTCCGCCTGACGCGTTCAGTGCCGAGACGCTCGGCACCGAGCGCACCGGCAACGGCGTGGTGATCGACCGCGGGCTGGTGCTGACGATCGGCTATCTGATCACCGAAGCCGCCACCGTGTGGTTGCATCTCGGCGACGGCCGCGCGGTCGAGGGCCATGCGCTCGGCTTCGATTTCGAATCCGGCTTCGGCCTGGTGCAGGCGCTGGGACAACTCGACATCGATCCGCTGCCGATCGGCTCGTCGGCGGCAACCCAGGTCGGCGACAATGTCGTGCTCGGCGGCGCCGGCGGCCGCACCCGCTCGGTCGCAAGCCAGATCGCGGCCAAGCAGGAATTCGCCGGCTATTGGGAATACCTGCTCGACGAGGCGATCTTCACCTATCCGGCGCATCCGAACTGGGGCGGCACCGGACTGATCAACAAGGACGGCGAGCTGATCGGCATCGGCTCGCTGCAGCTCGAACGCGAGCGCTCCAGCCGTTCCGAACATGTCAACATGATCGTGCCGATCGATCTGCTGCGCCCGGTGCTCGGCGATTTGCGCAAGTTCGGCCGCGTCGACCGGCCGGCGCGGCCGTGGCTCGGCATGTACACGACCGAGATCGACAACCGCCTGGTGGTGGTCGGCGTCGCCAGCAAGGGACCGGCGGCGCGCGCCGAGTTGAAGACCGGCGACGTGATCCTCGCCGTCGACGGCGACAAGGTGACCGGCCAGACCGGCTTCTATCGCAAGCTCTGGTCGCTCGGTTCGGCCGGCGTCGACGTGCCGCTGACCGTCTACCATGAGGGCGTCACCTTCGACGTCACGCTGACCTCGATCGACCGCATGAAGCTGTTGAAGGCGCCGCGGCTGCACTAGGCAAAAAAGAAGAGGCAGTGGCGATGAGCGAGGCCGTGGTCGACGACATCGTGGCCGTGCTGCCGCCGCTGTTGCAAACGCTGGAATCGCTGGCCTTCGTCGCGCGCAACCTCAACCCGCCGGACTTCGATCGCGTGATGCAGATCGCGGGCGAGCCGGAGCAAGCCTTGCAGGCGGTGCAGCCGCGGCTCGCCGATTGGCCGGAAAAATTCGCGCACATCAAGGTCGCGCTGGAGGCTGCGATCGAACCGGCGCTGGCCGGCTATGCGGGGCTGCGCGCGGTGCAGAACGGCCAAGGCGACCTCGTCAGCGTGTTCCGCGCGCTGCGCCATCTGCCGCGCGCGCAGGAGGCGCTCTATCCGCTGACCGAATTGCCGCCGGTCAGCGGCTTCTTCATGGCGCCGGATTTGCGCGAGGATGCCGGGCTGCAGGCGAAGCTCGCGGCCAAGCCCAACGCCGACACCGGCATCTTCCACGAGCGCAACGAACCGGGCAGCCGCGGCGGCTTCTCGATGTATGTGCCGGAATATTACACGCCCGACCGCGGCTGGCCGCTGGTGATGGCGCTGCACGGCGGCAGCGGCAACGGCCGCGGCTTCCTGTGGAGCTGGCTGCGCGACGCGCGCAGCCGCGGCGCCATCCTGGTGGCGCCGACCGCGACCGGCCAGACCTGGGCGCTGATGGGCGACGACAGCGACACGCCGAACCTCAACCGCATCCTCGACCAGGTGCGCGAACGCTGGAAGATCGACGAGACGCGCATGCTGCTGACCGGGATGAGCGACGGCGGCACGTTCAGCTATGTGAGCGGCCTCGATGGCGCCTCGCGCTTCACGCATCTGGCGCCGGTCGCGGCGACCTTCCATCCGCTGATGGCCGAGATGGCCGATGCGGACAGGCTGCGCGGCCTGCCGATCTTCATCACCCACGGCAAGCTCGACTGGATGTTCCCGGTGCAGACCGCGCGGCAGACGCAAGGCTTGCTGTCGGCCGCCGGCGCCAAGGTGACCTATCGCGAGATCGACGACCTCAGCCACACCTATCCGCGCGAGATCAATGCAGAGATCATGCAGTGGCTGAATGGTGGGTGAGCCGACGGCACTTGAACTCACCTCTCCCCGTCACCCTGAGGAGCACAAAGCGCGTCTCGAAGGGTCGACGGCCCGGCTGCGGCTGGCTCCGGTTGCGTCGAGGCCGTGCATCCTTCGAGGCTCGCAAGCGCTCGCACCTCAGGATGACGTGTGAGAAATTGTAGCGAGCAGCCTCGCCACGCCGTCGTCCTGGCGAAAGCCAGGACGACACTGAACACATTCACACTCTCTCAGGATGACGGTCATGGATTGGCCGTGAATAGAACAACACAACTCATGCGCCTGCGGCTTGCAAGGCCGCAACCGGGAAGACGGTTGACGATGCGGCGCACCGAGCGCTGGAACCACAGCGAACCCTCCAACGTTATCCTGCCGACAGCGGAGGGATTAAGCGATGCGGACGTTTTTCGGCATGATCTTGGGCGCGCTCCTGCTGGTTTGCGGCGTCTATGTGGCCGATTCGATGCGGACATCGAGCGTGGCCAATGGCGAGGTCGCGCAAGACACCCGCACCATCGTCAATTGGGACGTCGCGGCCCATGACTGGAATCTGCTGAAGGCGCGTACCCGCGAGCAGTGGGACAAGATCGCGTCGAAGTAATCGCTGCCGTCACCATCCGATCGTGGACGCCGCCAGCGCAGCGCCGAACCCGGCTCCCAGCGCGGCCCATTCCCGCGCCGTGATCGCCATCGTCACCAGCGCGACCACGGTCCCGATCAGGCCTGCCGGCCCGCCCGACAGGCAGCCGCCGACAATGAATGCAATGAACAGATTGCCGGGCGCGAGCCGGAGAAACCGCGCGGCGATGCCGTCCTCGCGCATCGATGCGGCGAGAACGTATCCGCCGGCGCGCATGGCATAGCAGGTGATGCCGAGGATGCAGATGACGCCGAGGACCTGCAAGTCATGCATCGCTCGGCTCCATCATGCTCACGAGCGTGCCGCAGCCGCCTCCGATCAGCATCGACCAGCTGGGATCGACAAAGCGGGCGACGAGCAACGCGGCAACGGCCGAGGTCAGCCACGGCCAGGGCGATCGCGCGTTCTTCCATTGGCTCGGAATAAGAGTCGCGATGAACATCGTCGGCAGCAACGCGGCGGCAAGCCTGAGCGGTCCGTTTGCCGCGAGCGGGGCGGCATAGGCGAGCGCGGTGCCGCCGACCCAGCCGACCGCCATCGGGATGCTTGATCCCAGCAGATAGCCTGCATCAGGTCCGTTGCGGTCGGCGTCCGCGCTCGTCATCAGCCACGACGCATCCGCGAGCAGAAACAGGCTGGGCAGCATCTTCCGGGGCGCCAATCCGCCAAACAGCTGGCGCAGATGGGCGCCCATCACTAAGTATCGTGAATTCGTGGCGATGCAGGCAACCACCATGGCAACGACCGGCAGCGGACTGGCCCACATGCTCAGCGTGATCGCCTGCGCCGTGGCGGAGTAGACCAGCAGGCTGAACAGGATTGCATGCGCCGCCCCCAGCCCAAGCCCCTTGTAGGTCAGCCCCATCACGAGGCCGGCGGCGCCGTTGCTGAGCAGGAAAGGCAGCGCCGCGACCAGGCCCCGCCTGAATCCGGCTGTCGTCATCGTGGGGACGCGTTGAAACTGTCGGGCACTTGTAATGGTCATGACCATTAGATTAGACTTGGTGAGAGGCCGTGATGTCAAGAGACCCCGCGCGGGCAGCGACGCAGTTCTTCGGCGGACGGGTCTGCCTTGACTTCGCCAACACGCTGGACTGGCGCACCTCCAACGATCCGCAGGAGCTGATCCCGGATTATGCGGCGCTGTTGGCCTGGAGCGAACGCCGCGGGACCTTGCCGCTTGCTGCGGCCACAAAGCTGAAAGCGCGGGCGGCGAGCAGCGAGGCCGCTCGCGCGATGCAGACGGCGTATGAGCTGCGCCGCGACATCTGGCGCATCTCGGACGCGCTGCGCGGCGACCGCGCCGTGAATCTTGGTCTCGTCAATCGATTGCTCGCAGCGGCGCCCCGGCAGCCCGACCTTGTGCGGCAGGACCGTGGCTATCGCCATGCGCTGGCAGGGACCGATTTGACGGAGCCGTTATGGCCGGTGCTGTGGTCGCTGACGGCTCTGCTGGCGTCCGACGACGCCAGCCGGATCGGATGCTGCGAGGCCGATGGCTGCGGCTGGTTCTTTGTCGACGAGAGCCCGAACCGAACCCGCAGATGGTGCTCGAGCGAGGTGTGCGGCAATCGCGAGCGCGCGCGGCGCGCCTATGCCAAGCGCAAGGGCTCCGCGTGATTGAATGCCAAGGGACTTAGTTCTGCTCGGTCTTGCGGCCCATATTGGCCTTGCGCGCGTCGGCGATCACCTGCTCGAACTGATCCATGCTGAGCACGCCAGGCACCCGATACTTGCCGACGATGAATGACGGCGTGCCGTTGAAGCCGAACGCCATCGCCTGCTCGTTGTTGCGCGACAGGATCGCGTCGATCGCCTTGGCGTTGGTGTCGAGATCCTTCTTCAGCCGGTCCATGTCGAGCCCGGCGCCCGAGAGCAGCTCGGCGATGCGCGGCTCGGTGATGCGCGAATTGACCGAGATCATCGCCTCATGCGCGGCCTCGAACTTGTCCTGGTACTTCGCCGCCAGCGCCATCCGCGCCGCCACCTTGGAGACCGGCCCGAGGATCGGCCAGTCCTTCAGCACCAGACGAACCTTGCCGTCGTCCTGCACCACCTGACGCAGCTCCGGCGCGAGCTTGCGGCAATACGGGCAGTTGTAATCGAACCACTCGACAATGGTGATGTCGCCCTTGGCATTGCCGATCACAGGAATATCCGGATCGCGCAGCACCTGCTCCTCGGTCAGGACCTTGTCGTCCTCGGCGCGCGCGCCGCCCGCGGCCAAGAGCGCGATGCCGGCACCGATCAAGCCGAGCGCACCGCGCCGGGTGGCAGCGGCGTCGATCAGGGGTGATGTCGTCAGATGGTTCATGGCTGGCTTCCGGAAGGGCCCTTCGCCCTTCTACGTTCAGGACACGTTGATGTTACGCAGCAGCATATAGATGGCCACCACGATAATCACAGTCGCAAAGACAATATTCAGGGCGCCGCGGCGTTCCGACAGGTGCCGGGCACTGCGGGTGCCCAACAGGCCGCCCGCGATGCCACCGGCGACGAATAGCCCCGCCAGGCCCCACGACACCAGCCCGGACCACGCATAGCTCAGGGCCGTGGTCATGCCGAAGGCGGTGACGGCCACCAGCGAGGAGCTGACCGCGTTCATGATCGGCATCCCGGTCGCCAGCATGAGCGCCGGCACGATCAAGAAGCCGCCGCCGATGCCGAAGAAGCCCGACATGGTTCCGGTCGCAAGGCCAAGGCCGATGATCGCCGGCATGTTGGACATCGAGATCTTGACGTCGGTCAACCCGACCCGTGCGCGGGTCTTCAGCATCAGGCCCGCGATCACCAGCATCACGATCGAGAACAACGCGAGCAGCTTCTGGCCCTCCAGCATCTTGCCGAGGATCGAGCCACCGAACGCCCCGAGCATGCCTGACAGCGCGAACACCAGCGCGCAGGACCAGATCACGGTGCCGCCGCGGGCGTGGTTGGAGAGATTGATCGCGGCGTTGGCGGCGACCGCGATCGCCGATGTACCGATCGCGACATGCGGCTCGGGCACGCCGACCACATAGACCATCAGCGGCACGGCCAGGATCGACCCGCCACCGCCGACCAGGCCCAGCGAAAAGCCGACCAGCATGCCCGATGCCAGCCCAAGCAGGCTTTGAGTTGCAGAGAAGACCAAGGGAGACAGACTCGCGTTTGCGGCGGCACCCTAGAAGGATTTGCTACCTGATGCCATACCGATAGCACAAAACCGCCATGCAGCCGGCATCAGCGCAGCAAATATGTCACGGCCAGCGGTACCAGCAGCGAGGTGACCAGCGCGTTCAGGCTCATCGCGATGCCGGCAAAGACGCCGGCGACCTCGTCGACCTGGAAGGCGCGGGCGGTGCCGATGCCGTGCGCCGCGATCCCGGCGGCAAAGCCGCGGCCGCGGAAGTCGGTAATCCCTGTGAAGTTCATCAACGGCGTGACGATGACCGCCCCCATGATGCCGGTGAGGATCACCGACACCGCGGTCAGCGAAGGATCGGCGTGCAGGGATTCGCTGATGCCCATCGCGACGCCGGCCGTCACCGATTTCGGCGCCAGCGACAGGATGATGTCGCGTGGCAGGCCGAACGCCCGCGCCAGCAGCACCACCGAGACGATCGCCGTCAGCGAGCCGACCGCGAGCGCGACCAGCATCGGCAGCACCGCGGCCGCCACCCGCTTGCGGTTCTCGTAGAGCGGCACCGCCAGCGCCACCGTCGCCGGCCCGAGCAGGAAGTGCACGAACTGCGCGCCGGCGAAATAGGTGGTGTAGGAGGTTTTGGTCAGCAGCAGGAAGGCGCCGATGATCCACAGCGAGTGCAGCACGGGATTGGCGAGCGGATGCCGCCGCGTCTTCAGCGACACCGCATCGGTCGCGGCATAGGTCAACAGCGTCACCGTCAGCCAGAGCAACGGCGACTGCGAGAGGTAGACCCAGAGCGAGAACGGGTTGTCGCTCACGGCGCCTCCTTGTCGCGCGAGAACAGGCTGCTCGCCGCGACGAAGGTCGCAACCGTCGCCAGCAGCGTGACGATCACCGATACCGCGAGGATCACCAGGATCGTCGTGCCGTGTTCGGCGAGCAGATCGAGCTTCTGCACCACGCCGACGCCGGCCGGGATGAACAGTAGCGACAGATTGGCGAGCATGCCGCGGCTGGCGCTCTCGACGCCGTCATTGCGGAGCGGCCCGCGCGCCAGCGCCGCATACCGGTCGCGCGCCAACAGCAGCAACAGCAGCAGCACCAGCCCGACCACCGGACCCGGCACCGGCACGGCGAGCGCTCGCACCATAACCTCGCCGACGAGTTGGCAGAGCAGGATCAGACTGAGGCTGGCGATCATGGCAGGGCGCTCGCGCGAAGCATCCAGCTATCAGGTCGGCACGACGGTAGCTTGTCAATGCACCAGGCCTTGAGCGCGTGCGCAGATGCTAGGCACTCTGGTCGCTGATCCGTTGCGCCTTTCTCAAACCCGTCATCCTGAGGAGCGCGGAACGCGCGTCTCGAAGGATCGACGGCCACCAGCCGGGCCGTTCATCCTTCGAGACGCGCGCAAGGCGCGCTCCTCAGGATGACGGAACAGAGGCTGCGTACGCTTTTATTGCACGCGCCTCTATTGCTCCCGTCTTTGCAACGCCATCAGCGTGCCGCTCATGGTCGCGACCAGCGTCTCGAGGCCGTCCTGCACGGCGTAGGCGCGGCCGTCGCAGACGGTCAGCGTCCGGCCGGGCTTGATCACAGTGCCGCGGAACACGAACCGCTCGCCGCGGGCCGGCGCCAGCAGGTTGGTCTTGAACTCCACGGTGAGGATGTCGGAGCCTTCGGGCATCAGCGTGAAGGCCGCGATCCCGCAGGCATTGTCGAGACCCGCGGTGATGATGCCGGCATGCACGAAGCCGTTCTGCTGGCAAAACTCCGGCGCATAGGGCATCGCGAGATCGACTTCCCCCGGCTCCATCCGCGCGATCGAGATCCCGAGCGTCTGCATCGCGCGCTGGCGTGCGAACGTATCGGCCGCGACCGCGCGAAAATCGGGATTCTTCGGCTCGAAGCGGGGCATCGCGGTCACGCGCTCACCGGTTCTGACGGCACGAGATGCGGCATCGCGGCGTAGCGGATCGCCGGCGCGAACGGTGCCGCCTTGCGCGCGGCGCGGTCGATATGCACGGCGGTGATCTCGCAGGTCGCGGCGACCTCGCCGGCTTCGGCGTTGCGCATCTCGTGCAGGATGCGGATCGACTTGTCGCGGAACTCGACCAGCCGGCTCTTAATCTCGACGAGATCGCCGGCGAGCAGTTCGCGCTTGTAGGAGATATTCTGCTGCACGGCGGCCATGCCGCGGCCGGACTCGCGCAGATAGCTCGGCGTCAGGCCGAGCCGCGCGAACATGTTCCAGCTCGCCTCGTCGAACTTGCCGACATACCACATGACGTTCATGTGGCCGATGTGATCGCAGTGCCAGGGATAGACCGTGCCGCGATAGGTCGCCTCGCCCTCCATGGTACCCCTCCCTCGATTTTTGATACGGTAGCGTATCAAGGACCAAGCAGGCTAGCAATACGGTACCGTATCAGACCCGCTCCGCGGAGATCACATGACTGAAAGCAAGGGCGACGCCTGGGTCGCGGCCGGCTTTGCCGAACTTGCGCATAGCGGCATCGACGGCGTCCGGGTCGAGGTGCTGGCGAAGAATCTCGGTGTCACCAAGGGCGGCTTCTACCGCCGCTTCAGGGATCGCGCCGCGCTGCTCGAGGCCATGCTGGTGCGCTGGCGCGACGGCCGCATCGCCGCGATAGAGAAGCAGACCGCGCTCGACGGCGCCAGCGCGCGGGAGCGGCTGAAGGCGATCATCACGCTCTATTCGGAGCGCATGAACGCCGAGGCGATGGCAGTCGAACTCGCGATCCGGCAATGGGCACGCACCGACGAGGCCGCCGCCACGGCCGCCGCGAGCGTCGATGCCGCGCGGCTGAAGCAGGTCGGCCAGCTCTACCGCGCCACCGGGATGTCGTCTGAAGAGGCCGATGCGCAGGCCTTCCTGTTCTACTGCTTCATCTTCGGCCAGAGCCTCTTGTTTCTCGAGCGCGGCGCGCGCAAGCGCGCGCAACTGCTGGCGCAATCGGCGGACAAGCTGCTGGCGGAAGGCCAGTAGCAATGGCGTCAAAGAAAGCGGCCGGCTTGCGCCGGCCGCTCGTCAAACGTCAGCTCCGGCCGGGCTCAGGCGCCCTTGAGCTTCTTGTTGCATTCGCTGTAATAGCCGCCGCCCTTCTGGATCCACTTCATGCCGCCATTGCCGCCCGTGGTCTTGTTGGCGTTGTACTGGTCGAGGCAGCTGTGCATGCGCTGCTTGCCTTCGGTCTCCTTGGCGTATTTGGGATCGACCGCGTTCGGAAACACAGCGGGTCCTGACGGGGCTGCCGGTGCCGCGGCGGGAGCGGCTTCCCGCTTGGCTTCCTTCGGTGCAGCCGGAGCAGGTGCGGCAGCAGTGGGCGGCGGAGCGGCGGGCGCCGCAGCCGGGGTCGCATCGGCGCTGCACTGGGCCTTGCGGAAATCATTCCACTTCTGGCCGTTGAGGGTGCCGGCCGACTTGGCCGCTTGGTACTTGGCGCTGCATTCCTGCGCGGTCAGGGCCTGTGCCGGCGCGCTCGCCGCAAAGGCTGCAAAGCCCGACACCGCAATCACGCACAACAATCTGGTCTGAATGGTCATCCCTAGTCTCCCGTCATCCCTGGTTTCCCGTTGGTTTCCCTTTGGGGCTTGCCTTGGGGGCATTGGCGTAAGACCATTATCCTAGCGCAACCCCGACTTGCGACAACGTGCGGGCGCGCCTGGGCGCTAAAATATTGTGGCGGCAGGACGTCGGCATGTTCATCCACGGTTCAGCATCGCCGCGCAACGTTTCGGCTCCTTTCCTCACGAGGTGCCCCATGAAGACGATTACCACGTTCGCGACCGCGACTGCCGTTGCCTCCCTGCTGCTGATGGGCGGGGCTTTCGCGCAGACTGCCGCGCCCGCCGCCAAGGACGCCGCTCCGGCGGCCACTGCGGCCAAGGCGCCCAAGGAAGCCAAGCCGCGCACCGCCGAGTCGCTGGAATGCTCGAAGGAAGCCGACGCCAAGGGCCTGCACGGCAAGGAGCGCAAGAAATTCCGTTCCGAGTGCAAGAAGAACGCGGCGGGCGGCGGTGCCGCCGCGCCCGCGGCGACGAAGTAACGCGCGGATAGACCTCGACGTGTCCCTCACCCTCCCCAACCGGGGAGGGTGAAAATCTGTGCGCCGCGCGAGTCGCTCGCGTTTTCCGGCGCAATGCTGCAATCGCGAGATGCATTTGTCCCGTGGTTGCGGATTTGCCATAAGGCGGCGTGACCCTGATCCGCGCTTCGATGGCATCAGCCATTCCCGACCGCAGCAAAGTTCTGAACGGGCTCGAGACCCTCGTCATCGGCGCCGGCGGCGGCTTGCTGTTTTTATGGGCGGAATTGCCGGGCGGCCTGATCTCGGGCGCGATGGTGGCGGTCGCGCTCGCCGCATTGGCCGGCCGGCCGCTCGCGGTGCCGCCGGTGCTGACGCAATCGGTGCTGCTGCTGCTCGGCATCTCGCTGGGCTCGCTGATGTCACAGCAATTGCTGCAGCACATGAGCTCCTATCCGCTGACCATCGGCCTGTTGGCCCTGGCGACCTTCTGCTCGACCTTCGGATCGAGCCTCTATCTGCAACGCGTCCATGGCTGGGACCAGACCTCGGCCTTCCTCGCCGGCAGTCCCGGCGCGCTGTCGCAGATCACGATCCTGGCCGCGGAAAAGGGCGCCGACGTCGCGGCGATCGCCGTGGTGCAGACCATGCGCGTCATCATCCTGACCGCGGCGCTGCCGCTGGTGCTGGCACTGACCGGGGTGACGCATGCCGCGCCGCCGCCCTTGCCGACCACGGTCGCCTCGCCGTTCGGCCTCACAGCCCTGGTCGCCTTGTCGATCGGCGTATCGCTGCTGCTGCGCTGGATCAAATTCCCCGCCAGCTGGATGTTCGGCGCGATGCTCGCCTCCAGCCTGCTGCACGGCTCGGGCCTGATCGATGGCGGCCTGCCGCCGTGGCTCCGCAACATCGCGCTGGTCGGCATCGGCGCCATTATCGGCACCCGCTTCGCGCGGATGAAGACCTCGACCCTGCTGAGCCACGTCAATGCCGGGCTCGGCTCGTTCGCGATCGCGATCCTGATCTCAGCCGTGTTCGTCGCGGTGATCGGCTTCACCACCCATGTGCGGCTCGCCGACGTCGTGGTCGCCTTCGCGCCCGGCGCGATGGACGCCATGCTGGCGCTGGCGCTGACGCTGCATATCGACCCGATCTTCGTCGGCGCGCATCATCTGTCGCGCTTCCTGTTCGTCACCATCTCGACGCCGGGCATCATCCATCTGTTCGGCCGACCGCAGGACGACGTCGACGATTAGAAGCTCTCCGTCCCGTCATCCTGAGGTGCGAGCGGAGCGAGCCTCGAAGGATGAACGGCCCGGCCGGTGGCCGTGCATGCTTCGAGGCGCGCTACGCGCTCCTCAGCATGACGGATCAAGGGAAGCGGCCGCGACCTCAGGCCTTCGCGGCCCGCATCACGCCCCAGCCGGCGATCGCGGCCATCAACAGCGAGATCAGCACGTTGTAGCCGGCGAGCGAGATGCCGAGGAAGCGAAACTGCACCTCATCGCAGCGGACCACCTTGACCTTGTCGAGCTGGTCCAGCAGCGAGCCGGCCTTGCCGAAATCCACCATCGGGCCGGTGCAATCGGTCGGTCCCGGCCAGAATCCCCATTCGACGCCGGCGTGATAGCTGCCGAGCCCGGCATTGGCGAGCGCGGCAAGACCGAGGATCGCAAGGCCCGCCAGCAGCACCGGACGCGGCGCGCCGCGGGCGGCGGCGAGCGCCACCACGGCGCCGAGCGGGACCGCGAGGTAATAGGCGTAGCGCTGCTCGAGACAGAGCGGACAGGGCATGATCTCCAGCACGAGCTGGAAGAACCAGGCGCCGGCCAAGGTCGCCGCCGCGATCACGGCAATCGCCAGGGCCGAGGCCAGCGCGGGATTGCCGCTCGCCGAAGCATGCGACGGATGGGCGGTGGCAATCGTCACGGCGGTCCTCCTGGGAGCGTCATTCGGGAGGGTCATGGCCCTGCTCCATGCTCGATTGCGGTCGTATCGCGCGAAATTACCGCTGTCGAGGCGCCGGACATTCACATCCGCGCGGGTTGACCGTGACGGGCCGCCCGCTATAGTCCGCCGCGCTTCGCGACCCCGGCCCTTCCCGGTCTGGACCATCGCGAATGCCCCTGTGGCGGAACTGGTAGACGCGCTCGACTCAAAATCGAGTTCCGCAAGGAGTGCTGGTTCGATTCCGGCCAGGGGCACCACGGAAAAAATCTCAGTTATAACAATAACTTAAGACGCCAGTTCGATTCCGGATTTCGCCAAAAACTGTCGCAGCGAATTGAAAATCCAAGCATAAGCCCACTGCAGCGGTTCACCTTGCAGGTATTTTTGCTGGTATCGCCAAGCCAGACGCGCTGCGGCGAATTTCGCTATTCCGAACGATGGAATCGAGCAGATGGCGCGCAAGAATGATGGCCCTGTGGGTCCCACAGCAGATCTCACTAAGCTCGACTGCCGCCGTGCGATCGAAATTCGACATGAGCTACGGACCGCCGGCGCTTTTCGACTCGCGCACGAAGCGGATGAAGCATTGGGCTGATCGGAACTCCTTCGATGCCAAGAAGTCGATGCCGACAAGGTAGGCGCGCAGGCTTGAGTCTCCTAACGTCAAGCTGGTTGAGCTTGCCGAATGCAACCCGCGGCAAGCCGAGGTGATCGTCGTCGAAAGCTTGCGCCTGAAGTGCCGGAGAGCGGATCGATTTCGCAGCGCTCTTGCAACGCGTTGCGCTTGGCCACCTGAGTAAACCGCCGCGCTTACATACGCCCTGACCAAGAGACCGTCTGCGCTCGTGACCGCTGCCCTCAAGGCGAAGGCCACACGTTCGAATCGCAGGATTCCTTTCAATTTACGACACTAACTAGCCGGTCGAGTGACCGCTGACCTCGTCAGGGCCTTGCCGCAGCCGCCATTGCAGCAACGAAAAGGATGGATCGGACTCCGGGTGATGCTCGAAGACCCCCTTAACCTCAGTACCGATGACCACGGTCTGGCGGGGATCGCCCAGCAGATTACCCACCATACGCACGCCACCGGCGTCTGGTAGCTCGACGAGCACCGCGACGTATGGACCATGCTGCTTCAGCGCCGGGTGCGAGGGATGCCAGACGCGCTCCCAACTGAAGATGCGGCCGCTCGCCTCGACCTCGGTCCATGTGAGCTCAAAGGCATGACAATGATGGCAGATCCATTCCGGCCCGAATTGCCAGGAACTGCAGCGGGCACAGCGTTGCACCAGTAGGCGGCTTTCCCGCAGGCCAGCCCAATAGGGCGCCGAGAGCCCATCTGGCTCGCTGACTGGGATGGGTAATCCGGCAGGAAGATAGCGCGCATTGAGGGGCCCACTCATAAGGTCGCCTCCGAGGCCAAAATGAGGTTGCTGGCCGGCGTCACCATCGGGCCGCCGATCACCAGCGCCACATCGTTTCGTCGAACTTGGTTCGTCGAAGTTCCGCGTACCTGCCGAACGGCCTCCAGAACGAGCTCAAATCCGTGCATATAGCACTCCGCTAGATTGCCCCCGCTGGTGTTGAGCGGCAGCCGCCCGGACGGCGCGATCAGATTCTCGAAGGTCAGAAACTCGTTGGCCTCCTCGGGCTCGAAGAAGCCGTGCTCCGCCAGCGCCAGTACGACGCCGCCGGTGAAATTCTCATAGGCCTGGACTACGCCGATATCCGATGGCCCCACCCCGGCCATGCGATAGAGATCTGGGGCAACGGTGTCGAAGCTCGCGGTAGCATAGAGTGTCGCGTTGTGCGCAGTCGCCCCTGCGCGATGCCCGGAGCCGAAGGCCGCACCGAGCAGATAGGTCGGCTTGCGCTTGAAGTCGTTGGCGCGCTCCGCCGATACCAGTACCAGGGCCGCTGCGCCGTCATTCTCCATGCAGCAATCGTAGAGATGGAAGGGCTCCACGATCCAGCGCGAGGCATCGTATTTCCCGACGTCCAGCGGCTTGCCATGCATCACGGCGCGTGGATTGGCTTGGGCATGGTGATAGGAGGCAAGCGCAATCGCGCGCAATGCCTCTTGGCGCACACCGTGCTCATGCATGTAGCGCTGCACCCGCATGGCAAAGCGCTGCGGCGGCGCCAGCACGCCATACGGCATCAGATAGGAGCGTTCGCCCGAAACCGTGTGGATCTCGCCCGCCTTCCCGAACCGGCCATATTGGCCCTGCGACAACGCGCGGAACACCACGACACAATCGGCGAGGCCCGCGACGATCGAGGCGGCCGCATTGGCAACCGCCGCGCAGCAGCCACCGCCCCCTCCGCCCCATTGCATGGTCGCGGAGCGCAATCGATGCGTGCCCAGCGCCGCGGCCAGCCGCGACGCCTCGCTGCGATCGTCGCTGTAGGACGAGAACCCGTCGATCTCGCGCGGATCGAGTCCGGCATCCTCGCAAGCCGCCAGAATGGCTTTCAGTGCCAGCTTGAATTCCGGGTCGGGGGATGCACCGTGGCGATAATATTCCGTTTCACCGATCCCGATCACCGCGACACGACCCCGCAGCGTCCGTTCGTCCCTCGCGCGCGCGGTCACGACTTGGCATCCCGTCGCGAGGGCTGGCTGCCGAAGGCCCCGTCTGCGGCAAGGCGCGCGATCTTCGCCTCGTCATAGCTGAGCAGCTCACGTAGGACGCTTTCGGTGTGCTGACCGACGGCAGGTGCCGCAACGGGATCAACGATCGGCGTCCGTGAGTAGCGGATCGGCAGGTTCACATTCGGCACCCATCCCACGGTCTCGTGCGGGATCCGGGTGACGATCCCACGCTCCCTCGCCTCGGGTGAACGGATCGCCTCGCCGACAGTGCGCAGCTGCCCGCAGGGCACACCGGCCGCCCGCATCCGCGACTGCCAGTGTGACCAGGGCTGCCGGACAAAGGCATTGCCGAGGATCGCGAACAGTTCCTCCCGTCGGCGGATCCGATCCGGACCCGTCGCATAAACCTCGGCCACCGCAAGATCTTCGCGCTCGAGCACCTGCGCCATCAGGCGTTGAAAGATCTTGTCGTTGCCGCAGTTGATGTAGAAGCAGCAGTCGCTGGCCTGAAACACACCCGACGGGCACGTGTCCGGACTCGTGTTGCCGCTTCGCTTCGGATTGGCACCGCTGAACAGCGACTGCATGGTCGCGTAGCCGGTCATCAGGACCGCATTCTCGAACAAGGAGACCTCGATCGCCTGGCCCTGCCCGCTGCGCTCGCGCGCCAGCAAGGCGCCGAGGATCGCGTTGCTCGCCATCATCGCGGTGCTGATATCCATCACCGGCGATAATGCGCGCACGCCCTCGCGGTCGGCATAGCCGTTCATGGAGACAAAGCCGCTCTCGACCTGCGCGATTGGATCGAAGCCGAGCCGGTCCGAAAACGCCCCGTCGCGGCCATAGGCCGACACAGAGCAATAGACGATCTCGGGTTTGATCTTGCGGCAGCTCTCGTAATCGAGCCCCAGCCGCGCCATCACATCAGCCGAAAAATTCTCGACCACGACGTCAGCGGTCGCGATCAGCTCACGGGCGACCTTCAGGCCCTCAGGCGATTTGAGATCGAGCGCGACGCTGCGCTTGTTGCGGTTGGTCCAGAGAAACGGCGCACCGTGTCCGAGATCGGGGTGCATCGGGGGATAGCGACGCAGATCGTCGCCACGGCCCGGCGCTTCAATCTTGATCACCTCGACACCCATGTCGGCGAGGATCATGGTCGCGAACGGCCCCGCGATGAAGTGCGAGAAATCGATCACCCGGATCCCCTCGAGCGCCTTTGGCGCATCGGATGGACGCGGCGTGTGCTCGGGGAAGTCGGTTTCAAGCTGGTCCAGCATCACAGGTTCCGTGCGTTTGAGTCCAGGTTCATGAAGCGTTCGACCGTCAATTGCTCTTCGGCTCGACCAGCGAGCAGCCGCCTTGGTCGAGCGGCCGGAAGGCTTCGGGGCCTGTGAGCACGCCGACCTGCTCCATCAGGTCCCACTTGCTCTTCGAGACACTCGGGCTCTTCACCTTGAAGATGTACATGTTGTGGATAGCGCGGCCGTCCGCGCGGACCACGACCGGACCGAACAAAGCATCGTCGACCGGCTTCTCCTTCAGCTTCTGAATGACCGCCGGCGCGTCGTTGGTTCCAGCCGCCAACGCCGCGTTCAGATAGGCAAGGACCGAGGAATAGACGCCAGCATGGAACGCGGTCGGCGACTGCCCATGCTGACGCTCGCTGAACCTGGCCGACCAGGTGCGGCTGGCGTCATTGAGGTTCCAGTAGAACGGCTGGGTGACAATCAGTCCCTCGCCGACCGCAAGGCCGCTCGACTCCACATCGTTGGTGGTGGTCAAGAGCGCCGCAAAGGTACGTCCACTCTGTTTCAAACCGAATTCGGCGGATTGCTTGATCAGGCTGACCGTGTCACCGCCGGCGGTCGCAAACGCAACCACATCGGCACCCGACCCCTCAGCCTGCAGGATGAATGACGCATAGTCCGCATTGTTGATGGGTACATTGACCGACCCGAGCACGGTGCCGCCGCCGGCGCCGATCACCGCCGTTCCGTCGCGCACCATCGACTTGCCGAGCGCATTGTCGGTCGCGATGAAGTACCATTTCTTGCCGCCGTGACGCACGAGATAGGCACCGATGGTGTGCGAGGCCGCCCAGGTGTCGAAGGTCCACTGGATCGTGTTGGGCGAACAGTATTTCCCGGTCAGGTCCGAGGACGCGGCACTCGACGCAATCAGTGCCGCCTTGGTGCCGCGCACGACTTCGTTGACGGCGAGCCCGACGGCCGAGTTCGGCACGTCGGCGACCGCATCGACCTTGTCCTGGTCGATCCAGCGGCGGGCAATTGCGGCGCCGACATCCGCCTTGTTCTGGTGGTCGGCGGAGACGATCTCGACCTTGAAGTCGGGATGAAGCCGCATGAAATCTTCTGCGGCCATTTTGGCCGCCGTCACCGAACCTTCTCCGGCATTGTCGGAGTAAGGACCAGACGTGTCGTTGAGCACGCCGATCTTCAGGGAACGCTCAGCGTCCGCCGACGCAGGCGAACTGGCCCAAACAGCCAGAAGGGCTATTCCTGCAATGCGCAAAAGATACTTCATCGTTTCCACTCTTAGTGACGTTGTTGTTCTAGAGATCGAGCACCAGCGTGCGGGATTTGGCACCCGAGCAGCAGATCATGACGCTCTTGTTCGCCGCCTGCTCTTCCTTGCTCAGGAACTGGTCGCGATGATCGGGTATGCCCTCGAGCACGCGCGTTTCGCAGGTACCGCAGACCCCTTCGGTGCAGGCGTAGTTCGCGGCAACTCCGGCATCCAGCAACGCATCGAGGATCGTCTTGCCGGGCTCGACTGCAATCGTGCGGCTGCTTCGCGCCAGCTTGATGTCGAATCCGCCTTCGATGGCGGGCGCTTCCCGCGCTTTGAAATACTCCAGATGCACGTGATCGGCCGGGCGACCGGCAGCCGCCGCCTCGAATGCCTCGAGCATGGGTACCGGACCGCAGCAATAGAGATGTACGTGCACTGGCGCGCCTCTGACAATTGCCGGCAGATCGAAGGGCCGTCCCGCTCGCTCGTCGTCGAAATCGACCTGCGTCTTCGAGCGATTGGACCGAAACGTCGCGAGCTCGTCGAGGAACGCGGCGGCGGTACGCGTCCTTGCGGCGTAAAACAGCTCCCAGCTGCGTCCAAGCGCCTCCAGCCGTCGGATCATCGACAGCAGCGGCGTGATGCCTATTCCGCCTGCGATCAGGATCGAATGCTCGGCGTCCTCGTGCAGCACAAAATTGTTGCGCGGTTTCGAGATCGTCATGATGTCCCCGACCCTTACGGTGTCATGGACAAAACTCGACCCTCCCCGGCTTTCCGCATCCTTGTTGACCGCAATGACATACCGGTGCCGTTCGCGCTGATCGTTCACCAGCGAGTAGCTGCGGAGCATGCCGTTCGGCAGATGCAGGTCGATATGACTGCCGGCGGTGAAGGGCACCAATTCGGTGCCCGTTCGGGCAATCAGCTCGTAGGAATTGATCCGCTCGGCCTCGAGGCAGATCCGCTTGACAAGCACCTCCTGCGTGTCAGCCATATGGTTGGATGGGCTCACAGCTCGTACCCGAAATCGGCGCCGAGCTTCGCCCGCATGAATGGTGCGCCGACATCGACCCAGGAATCCTCCGGCGGCAACCGCAACGATACGGCCCGCACCATGAAGACGTCGGGGTCCGACACCCCCTTCGGCCTGATCGCGTGATCACGATGGGCGCCGAGCGCTTCCAGAATGAAGCGCCGCGTCATCGCGATGCCGGTATCGCTCGAGCAGAGCGTCTCCTTGGTGCGATCGAAGATCGGCGAGACACCACTCTGGCAGGCGCCGTCCTGCACCCAAAGGCCGGGCAAGCCGGAGAACCAGGTGGTCCGCTGCGCCTCATCGTCGAATTGGAAACCGTTCTGCGGATTGTATTTGGTCCAGTAGCCCGCGTACGGGACCGTCACCGGGTGCTCGACGAGGGCGTGGCGGCTGGCGTGACCGCTCTCGCGGCCCTTATGTCCTTCGACGAACACCTGCCGCGTCTTCTCCGGCAGCGGCGCCGACGGATGATAGGAGAACATGATGCAGAGCGTGTTCTCGTCATCGATCGGCACCCAGGCGTGCCCGCTCAGATCCGGGAACGGAGACAGCGGGGGCACCAGCGTGTAGAACGGCAGAAGGAACTGGTTGACGCGCCAGTACAGCGTGTTGGCATCGTAGTTGCGCCGCGCGGCGATGCTCATGCCGAAGTCCTGCTTGATGCATTCGAAGGTCGGCCGCAGGTCGCGCTTCTGGATCCAGGCGCTCGTCGTGCCCTGGGCGTCCAGCCGCCCGTGCAGCAGCGGCGCGTGCGCCGAGTCGATCTCACCCTCGACCGCCTGCAGCCAGTTGCACTCCTGGACCCGAACCGAGATGTGCACCTGCTCGGCCGGCACCAGATTCCATTCGAGGTTCGGCAGCGGCGGAAGCTCGGCCTGGTCGGGACCCATGTAGGTCCAGATCATCCCGTTGCGTTCCCTGCAGGGATAGGCCTTGATCCGCACCCGCTCCTTGAGGCGGCTGCGCACCGGCTCCGCCGGCATGTCCGTCACCGCGCCGGTGACGTCGAATTTCCAGCCGTGATAGACGCAGCGCAGCCCGCAATCCTCGTTTCGCGCAAAGACCAGCGGCGCGCCGCGATGCGGGCACGCCTGGTCGACCAATCCGATGCGCCCCTCGGAATCCCGAAAGGCGACCAAATCCTCACCCAGCAGCCGGATGCGCTTCGGCTGCCCGTCTTTGGCGAGATCCGCCGACGGCAGGAAGGGAATCCAGTACAGACGAAACAGGTCACCGAGCGGCGTGCCCTTGCCGACCCTGACCAGGCGTTCATTGTCTTCGCGCGAGAGCATGGGTTTGCCTCCTTCAATTGCGTGTGGCCGGGCCCGCCGCCCCGCCGAGAAGCGCGGCGACGCGGTCGGACAGTCCGAGATCCTGTGCGGTCCAAAGCGGATCGGATGCGGTGAGTGGCTTGCGCGGAATTGGAGGCTGCTTGCCCTCCTCCACGAGGCCGACGATCAATTCGATACGCCGCCGCTCCAGCTCCCGCAGGGCGTCCTCAACGACGGCGGCCTCGGCCGTACATCCCGGCAGCTCCGGATAGGTCAGGCGAACCCGCCACTGCCCGGGTTCGGTTTCAACCGCCTCGGCCTCAAGCAGATAGGGAATCGACAGCAGCTCACGCAGGTCCAAGTTCAACCTCCCTGCACGACGTCTCCGCGTTGATACGTATACGTACTACATGGTGAAGAGGCTGACAAGAGCCGGGAGCGATTGCATCGTTCGGGAGCAAGCTTGGGCGGCGGTTGACCGCAGAGTTGAGGGCAATCAGCCAAGCTGCTAACGGCTAAGGCGAATTTGTAAATCGCAGCTAGGGTTTAGCGACGGCATGGCAGCCGATAGGGCAACGAAGATTGGTTCGGCCGCAGACATTGCGCGCAACTGGCAGCTGGAAGGCGGAGTCGGATTTCTGCTGCGGCTGCTGGAGGCCCGTTACGACGGGCTCTATCAAAGCATGACGCGGCAGAGCGACATCACGCCGCGACAGTTCGGCGTGCTGATGGCGCTTTACCAGTTGGGCCCCCTCACCCCCTCCGTGCTGGCGGACCGGATCAGTTGCGACCGCAACACGCTCAGCGAAATGCTGAAGCGGATGGTCGCGCGCCGGCTGGTCTCCAAGAAGGACAACCCGGAAGACCGCCGCTCGCTGCAGGTGCAGATCACGGCCAAGGGCGAGGAAGCCCTTCTGGCGGTTATTCCGGCCGCGGCCGAGTTGCAGAACATCATGCTGGCTCCGCTGCGCAAGGAAGATCGCGCGCATTTCCTGAAATGCCTGCTGGCGATCGCGAAGGCTCCGCCGCCGGACGCGCCATCGGACAGTTGAGATCGCGATGCCCGCCCTCCTAGGCCGGCGCCTTGCCGAACGTACCGGCAGCAGCGAGTGCCGCGATCGCCTCCGGCGACAGTCCGAGGATTCGCGACAGCACATCGTCGCGCTGCGCGCCGATCCCAGGAACGTGACGTCCAATCGGCGTATCGGCCCCGGACATCTGCCATGGCGCATTGACGCCGACGAATTCACCGGCACCATCCGAGACCGTCCCGAACACACCACGCTGGCGCAGATGCGCATCGGTCAGCGCCGCGCCCGGCGTCCGGTACTCGGCGCAGGGAACGCCGGCCCGATCGAGCGCCGCGATGCATTCAGCAACCGTGTGGCGCTCGGTCCATTGCTCGATCACCTGCATCATCGCGGTCCAGTTGGCGCCGCGTGCAGGAATGGCCGTGAAGCGCGGATCGTTCGCCAGCTCGTCCTGCCCCGTGACCTCACACAACGCCGCAAAATTGCGCGGGGTGACCGGGGCGATCAGGATATCGCCATCGCGCGTGCGGACCGGCCCATAGGTCGGACGCCGCGAGCGGATCGGGAATTGCGCTTCCTGCAGCTCGTAGACCAGCAGGTTCAGCATGCAGTCCATCAAGGCGACGTCGACGCGCTGCCCCTTCCCGGTGCGTTCACGCTGGACCAGCGCGGTCTGAATCGCGGAGTAGCCGAAAATGCCACCAAGGATGTCGGCGACAAAGATCGCGCCGGCCGCCGGACGATCGCGATCACCGGCGTATCGCATCAGGGAGTGATCGAACCCGCTCTCGGCATGCACGATCATGGCGTAAGCCGCGCGCCCGGCCGCAGGGCCTGACTGGCCATAACCCGAGATCGAGCAATAGATCAGGCGCGGGTTGATCTCGCGAAGCGCCTCGTAGCCAAGGCCGAGGCGGTCCATGACACCGGGGCGGAAATTCTCGACGACGATGTCCGTCTCTACGACCATGCGATGCACGAGCTTGATGGCATCAGGATTCTTCAGGTCCAGCGCCAGGCTGCGCTTGCCGGCATTGAGCTGACCGAAATACGTGCTGTGGCCTTCACGCAGCGGCGTCCGCAGCCGCATGTCGTCACCTTCCGGCGGCTCGATCTTGATGACCTCGGCGCCGACGTCGGCGAGCAGCCGCGCGCAATAGGGCCCCGCCACCATGATGGAAAAATCCAGCACCCGCACATCGGCGAGTGGCGCCCTGTCGCTATCCTTCTGCATCCGATCTCTCCTACCTCGGCAGCCCGAGCGCCCGCTGCGCGATCAGGCTGCGCTGAATCTCATTGGTCCCGATGCTGATCACCCACATTAGCGAATGCCGCAGATTCTGCTCGAAGCGACCGTTGTCGATCGCGCCGGGCATTTGCTCGGACAGCGCGGCACGCATCCCGAGAATGTCGAGCGCGGCCTCGCCGAAACGCTCCATGAGTTCTCCGGAGAACACCTTGCTGATCGCGCCGTATTCCGGCGGCGTCACGCCATCGGCGGCAAGCTCGGCGCAGTGCATCATCAAGAGACGGCCGATCTCGATCTCGGACGCCAAGATCGCCATCTTGTCGCGGACGATCGGATCATCAGCCAGCAAGCGATCGCCTTCCCTGGCCATCACATGCGCGCGCAGCTGTTCGAAGGCGTACGCCACCTTCAGGACGATCCCGCCACCGACCAGCCCTCGCTCGAAGGCCAGCGCGCCAGTCAGCACCTTCCAGCCGCCATTGACCTCGCCAACCAGGTTTTCGGCGGGAATGCGAACATTGTCGTAGAAGATGTTGGCAAACGTGCCGTCATACATGGTGACAGACGGACGGGGCGTGATGCCCGGCGCGTCCATCGGCACGATGAACATGCTGATGCCGGCGTGCGGCGGCTTGGCGTCCTTGTCGGTTCGCGCCGCGAGGAACATGTATTTGCCCCACCAGGTGGTGGTCCAGATCTTCTGGCCGTTGATCACCCAGTGGTCACCGTCCCTGATCGCGCTGGTGCGCAGCGCCGCGAGGTCCGAGCCCGCCTGCGGCTCGCTGTAACCCATGCCGTGCATGGCTTCGCCGCGCAGGATTTCCGGAAGGTATCTTTGCTGCTGTTCGGGAGTACCGAACATCATCAGCGCATTGGCCTGGATCGCCGCGCCGATCCTCGGTGCCTCGGCCCGCTCCATCGTCTCCATGAAGGCGATCTGCTCCAGTGGAGAACGTGCCTGGCCGCCGAACTGCTCTGGCCATCCGAGGCCGATCCACCCGGTCTCACCCATGTTGCGGGCGAATCCGGCATCGAACTCGCGTTTGGCGAACGGCCTCTGGTCAAACGCTTCCTTCGTGCTTCCGGACCAGTTTTGCTCGACCCAGAGCCGGACCTGCTCACGCAACGCATTTCCAGCCGACCCAAGATCGTACTGCGGCAGCCCTGCACCGCCGGCGTCGAGCAGCCGCGCGGCCAGTCTGCGTTTTACATCCGAAGCCCCGCCGAGCGCGATTGTATCCAGATGCACGCGCTTGAAATGGATTGGCGCCTCGTGCTCCTCGGCATAGCCGATCGCACCAAATGTATGCTGGGTCTCCAGCGAAATCCGACGCAGCGCATCGCTTGAAAACACCGATGCACAGTCCGCGAAATATCGCCAGTCGTCATCGCCGCGATCATGGAGTCTGGCGACATGCTCCAGGACGAGCCTCACGCCCTCGAGCGCGATCAGGCTATTTGCGAGCTTGTGCTGAATGGCCTGGAATTTTCCGATCGGCTGGCCGAACTGATGCCGTTGCTTGGCGTAGTCCACGGCGAGCTCAAATGCTCGCCGGGCGGCGCCATAGGCACGCGCAGTCAGTGCGACCTTGGCCTTGAGACGGAGATCGCCGAGATCGACCGTTCCTACGGGAATGAGCGTGACCGGCGCTGCGTTCAGCCTGATCTCGCAAGACCCCCACGCCCCCATCGCGCGGGTTGCGACGCTTTCGACACCGGGATTTCCAAGATCGACCAGCGCGAGGTGGGCCTGACCGAGCGCGACCAGAAGATGCGTGGCGCTTCCCCCCGCCTCGACAAAGCGAAGCACGCCCGTTGCCTTGAGGTCGGTGACCTCGATCGAGCCCGTACCGGGATCCGGATCCAGCGCACCGAACGAGAAGGCGACGATAGCTCCCCCGGAGTGCAGCCGCTCCAGGAGATCCACCACGACGTCGATCTGCGATCCCGAGATCGCAAGATTGGCGAGCGCCGCGGACCACATCGGCGCGAGACATCCGGCGCGGCCAAGCTCTGTCATGATGACGAGAATTTCGGCGAGCCCGCCCTCGTCGCCCTCTGCCCCGAGCACGGCTACGCCCTGCCCGACCAGCTTGCGCCAGATCGCGGATAACTCGTCCGGCGAGGACGATGCCGCTGCGCCACGCGGACGCCAATGCTCATCGAGGAATCCGCGCAGGGAGTCGCGCAGCATCCCCGTGACATCGTCGCTCGACAGTTCAGTTGCAACCATGGGTCCGGCCTACGCCTGGCCGAACCGCGGCTTGCGCTTCTCCTTGAACGACATGGTCGCTTCCTTGTGGTCGGCGGTCTCGAACGTCACCTGCTCCAGCGCCATCGAGGCCTCCAGCAGCATGTTCACGCGCTCCTTGACGATCTGGTTGATCGAGAGCTTGGTCCAACGAATGGCCCAGGTCGGACCGCTCGCGAGCTCGACCGCAATCGCGCGGGCCTTGGCCAATACCTCGCCGCGCGGCGCGACATGGTTGACCAGCCCGATCCGCTCCGCCTCATTGCCCTTCAGCAGCGTGCCGCGGATCAAGAATTCCTTGGCCTTGTTGATGCCCACCAGCAACGGCCAGATCACCGTGCCGCCGTCGCCCGCGACCAGGCCGACACGCGACACATGAGTGTCGCCAATCCGCGCATCCTCGGCCATCACCGTGATGTCGCAGAGCAGCGCATGGGTCGCCGCAAGGCCGATGGCGTCGCCGTTGATCGCGGCGATGATCGGCTTGTCGAGCTCGAGCTGCCGGGTGACGCCGCGCCGGCTGATCATGGGGTCGTGCACCTCGCCCTCTTCGAGCACGTCGCCGCCCGGCCGCTCCGACATCGCCTTGACGTCGCCGCCGACGCTGAAGAAGTCGCCGGCACCGGTCAGCACCACCGCATTGACGGCGTGATCGTCGGCGAGGTCGTCCCAGATCGTGCGCAGCTCGCGGATCAGTTTCTGATTGATCGCATTGCGTGCCTGCGGGCGGTTCAAGGTCACGGTCGCGACCTTGTCCGCAACCTCGACCGTCAGGCATTCATATTTGGCGTAGCTGGACACGTTTGCCTCCATTGTTATTGCTGTTTAGGTGTTGATTTATTGGCGAGAACGGCGCGCTAGCGGCGCATCCCGGGCTGCACGTCGGCCAATGCGACATGTAGCGACATGGCTCCCGGATCCTGCTCCAGCATTCGCTGCACGGCTTCTAGGTGCGATCGCAGCAGCCGGCTCGCCAGCGTCACGTTTCGTTCGCTCAGCGCCGCCAGGAATTGCCGCCGTTTCTCCGCCAGCCGAGCCATCGCGACCCCGCTCGAGGCGACCTTGGCATAGACGAAGCGCATGTGGATCTCGGTGACGGAGTCCACGATCATGGCAATTACCTTGTTGCCGGTCGAGGCTGCGAGCAGCTTGTAGAATTCGCGGGAGCATTCGACCCGATCGAGCAAGCGGCCCTCCTTTGTGGCAAGCTCGGTCCGCTCGATATTGGCTTCCAGCGCGTCGAGGTCGGCGCGGCGCGCATTCGCGCATGCCAGCTGCACCACGAGATCGAGCACGTGGACCCGCGCCTCGGATAGTTCCCGCACCGAAATCGTTCCGAGGCTCAGCATGTCGCGCATGACCTCGTTCATGCGGCGCGTGTCGCCCTGCTGGATGAAGGCGCCGCCCTTGACACCCTTCTGCAACCGCAGCACGCCGGCCATCTCCAGGCTGCGCAGCGCTTCCCGCAGCACGTTGCGGCTGACGCCGAGCTGCTGCGCCAGCTCGCGCTCGGCCGGCAGCTTGTCGCCGGGCTTCAACACGCCGAGCGCCAGTTGCTCGCGGATCCGCTCGCAGATCTCCTCGAATGTCCGCCTGGTGTGGATCGGCTTGAATGTCGGCGCGGCGGCGGAGCCGGCCGCGCGATGATCGACGGCCCGCTCCCGCCGGTTCGGCGAGGCGGTGCGGGAGCGCTGCGGCGCGCGAGGGCTTGACTTGGTGCTCATGCGATGAATTATTAAATGGATCACCCATTCAATGGAAGCCCTTTTTTTGGCTTCCGGCAAAGAAAACGAAACGGGAGTTCGCATGAGTTTTTCCGAGGAGCAGGTCGCCTTCCGCGACAACGTGCGCAGGATGGTCGCCAAACATGTCGCGCCGATCGCCGCCGAAATTGACGAAACCGACCGCTTCCCGCTCGAGCTGGTCAAGCTGTTCGGCGAGATGGGACTGATGCAGCTCTGGGTACCGGAGCGCTATGGCGGCCCGAACGGGAATCTGACCATGGCCTGCATCGCGCGCGAGGAGATCTCGAAGGTCTCGCCCGCCTGCGCATCGATCGCGGCGCTCAACACCATGTTCATCATGCCGCTGCTGCATTTCGGCTCGGAAGAGCAGCGCAAGAAGTACCTGCCGATCATCGCCGAGGGCGGCGTCGTCACCGCCATCGCGATCTCGGAGCCGCAGGCCGGCTCCGATGTCGCCGCGCTGAACACCCGCGCCCGCAAGGACGGCGACAGTTACGTCCTCAACGGCCGCAAGCAATGGTGCAGCTATGGTGTCGCCGCCGATTACATCGTGGTGATGGCGCGAACCAGTGACGGCGCCGGTGCCGACGGAATCAGCGCGTTCATTGTCGAGCCGAAGACAATGCCGGGCATCACCTTCGGCCGCCACGAGCGCAAGATGGGCTTTCGTGGCGCCCCCAACACCCCGATCTTCTTCGACAATGTCCGGGTTCCGGCCGAAAACCTCGTCGGAGAGGAAGGCAAGGGTTTTCGTGCGTCGATGCGCGCGCTCGACCTCAACCGCCCGACCATCGGCGCCCAGTCGGTCGGCCTCGCGCAGGGCGCGCTCGATGCGAGCGTCGCATACGCCAAGGAACGCAAGCAGTTCAAGCAGCCGATCGCCGAGTTCCAGGGCGTGCAGTTCATGCTCGCCGACATGGCCATGCAGATCGAGGCGGCACGCGCCCTTGTCTATGAATGCGCCCGCGCCGGCGATGCCGGCGACTGGAAGCGGCTCAACCTGCTCGCGAGCATGGCGAAATGCGTCGGCAGCGACATGGCCATGAAGGTCACGACCGACGCGGTCCAGATCTTCGGCGGCTACGGCTACACCATGGACTACCCGGTCGAGCGCATGATGCGCGACGCCAAGCTGACGCAGATTTTCGAAGGCACCAACCAGATCCAGCGCGTGGTGATCGCCCGAGAACTCTTGCGCTAACGCAGATCAATTTCAACAAGAAACGAATTACAGGGAGAACGACCTTGAATTACCTCATCGACCGGGCTTTGGCGGCCGTCGCGCTGTCGGCCCTGCTGGCGGCGCCTGCGTACGCGCAGAAGACCTATGGTCCCGGCGTCAGCGACACCGAGATCAAGCTCGGACAATCGACGCCGCTCAGCGGTCCGGCCTCCGCCTTCGGCGCGGGCGCCGGGCGCGCCGTCGTGGGCTACTTCGAGATGCTCAACACGAAAGGCGGCATCAACGGCCGCAAGATCAACTTCACCCAGCTCGACAACGCCTACAGCGCGCCGAAGGCCGTCGAGCAGTCGCGCAAGCTGATCGAGGACGTCGGCGTCCTGGCCGAAGTCGGCACGATCGGCACCGCGCCCAACGTCGCGATCCAGAAATACCTCAACGCCAAGCAGGTGCCGCAGCTGTTCATCACCGCCGGCGGACGCCGCTTCAACGATCCCAAAACCTTTCCGTGGACGATCCCGCTCTATCCGGACTTCGAGACCGAAGGCCGCGTCGTCGCCAAGTACATCCTCACCGCAAAGCCCGACGCCAAGATCGGCGTGCTCTACCAGAATGACGATTACGGCAAAGACTACCTCAAGGGCCTCCGCGCCGGCCTCGGGCCCAAGGCCGAGCTGATCGTTGCCCAGGCCTCCTACGAGCTTGCCGACCCGACGATCGACTCGCAGATCGTCCAGCTGAAGGCCGCCGGCGTCGACACTTTGATCGAGCAGTCGTCGTCGAAGGCCGCGGCACAATCCATCCGCAAGGTCTACGAGCTCGGCTGGAAGCCGCTGCACGTGATCGGCGGCTCGACGGCATCGGTGGAAACCATCCTGAAGCCCGCCGGCCTCGAAGCATCGAAGGGGCTCGTCACCACGCAGTTCCTCAAGCAACCCGGTGATCCGGCCTGGGCCAATGACGACGAGGTCAAGGCCTACAAGGATTTTCTCAAGACATACGCACCTTCGGCCAATCCGGACGATTATTCAGTGCTGGTTGCCTACATGAACGTACATGCCGTTGCGCTGGCACTCCGCAGGTGCGGCGACGACCTGACACGCGAGAACCTGATCAAGCAGGCGACTTCATTGAGCGGCGAACGACTGCCGATGATGCTCCCAGGCGTTTCGATCGGAACCAGGGCCGGTGACTACACGCCGTTCAGGACCTTGCGGATCGCGACATTTGATGGAGAGAGTTGGTCCCTGACCGGCGAGCCGCTGTCGGCCGACTAGAGCAAAAAGCGCGGGCAAGAGCCGCCCGAGTTGACTCTTGCCGCGACAAAGCCATGGTCAGCGAAGCGGCACGCCACAACCGATCGATATCGTCGCGCCGACGCCTAGATGAGTAGCGGCCGAGCGGCACGATCGTGACCCGACACCTTCACTCCTTTGACCAATCCAGATCGGCCATTGCCGTTGACATCCTTCCGATCATTGTCAAGGTCGTATCCTCGGGCTGCATGTTCGGCAGCAATGGCGAGTGACAGAGTGTGATCGTCCACATCAGGAGCGCGTGCACGATCTGTTGCCGGTAGTTGCGGAAGCTCTCGTCGAAGTCCGGCTTGAAACCGGTCAGCTCGGCGAAGCGCTCGAGGTACCTGGCCAGCAGATCCCTCTCCCATTTGCGGCGATCCTCCGGCGTCAGTGCCGCCGTGACGGCATAGGCAACGTCGCGCGACCAGTGGCCGCGCGCTAAACATTGCCAGTCGCACAGGCCCATCTTCCCCGCGCCGGTCTGGTACCAGTTTCCAATGTGCACGTCCGAATGAAGCAAGCCTTGCGGCTGGCTTTCATGCACGGCGAGCGCACGCATGGCCGCCGGCCATACCGCATCACGCTGCGCCAAAACGCTCTGCGGAATGACGCGCGCGGCGGCATCGAACGCTTTCCGTGTGTAGTGCTCCAGATCCATCTTCTGCGCCCCGATAGTGAACCAGCGCGGGTAAGCAGCGACCCACCGGTACTGGGTCGCGAACGCGGAATCGCCATAGAACCGGGCATGCAGCGCAGCGAGCAGATCGATCATGTCCTCCGCCATGGCGCGGGAGACGTATGTCCTGTGACTGCAGAAGCTGGCCGACTTCGCCGCCACCAGGTCTTCCAGCAGAAGGATCGAGGCAAACGTCCGCGGGTCAAATGCAGCATGATACCCGGCCGGCGCCTCGATTCCGAGTTGCGGCCGCAATTGCATGTAGAAGCGCCCCTCGGCGCGAGCGGTCCCGTTGAACCCGCCGATCATCCTCGTGACGACACTCGGCAACGACTTGGTGAACATCGAACCTGGGAGGCCGGCACGCCTCCCCGCTTCGTTATAGCTCACGACCAGACGATGCCGTTCATGGGTCCCGGCGCTGGCGGGCTTGACCTCGACCTGCGTCACCATCGCGCCCGGCACCTTGCCGCATAGAACCGCGGTCAGCCATTCCGTGGTGATCGCGCCCGGCGAGCACGGCACATCGTCATGTTGCCGCGCCTTCGGCCGCACCAGCCGCTCATAGGCAACTCGCCCTCCGATCTTCAACGCGGCCAGAGCCGTCGCGCTCGAGGTCCCCATGTTCGCTCCCACGGCCTTCGATTGCAGGAAGGCTCAACGCGGCGCTTCCTGATCGGGAAATTAGTACACTTTAGTACGACTAATAGCATAGATCGATCCGCGTTCAAGAGCCGGGATCGCCGCGGCTTCCCAACTCGAGCTCCGCGCCGCAACAAGCCGCCGCGGCAAATACCGCATGACGCGATCTCCGTTGTGTCGTATATCGTACACTTGCATACTTATATCAGATCGCCGCGCCTGACGCTCTCGATGTCATGCGCAGGACGACAAGCAACAACGGAGGGGAAACATGAAAGTCTCAACCCTGGTTGGGGTCTCGGCGCTGTTGTTGGGGTGCCACGCAGTCGATGCCATTGCCGCCGAGAAGCACTATGGGCCAGGCGTTACCGACACCGAGATCAAGATCGGCCAGACCGTCCCCTACAGCGGACCGGCATCTGCGTTTTCGAGCTATGGCCGGGTCATGACCGGGTATTTCCAGATGCTGAACGAAGCCGGCGGGATCAACGGGCGGAAAGTGAACCTGATCTCGCTCGACAACGCCTACAGCCCGCCGAAAGCCATCGAGCAGACCCGCAAGCTGGTCGACGACGATGGCGTGCTCGCCGAGGTCGGGACGGTCGGCACCGTGCCCAACGTTGCCGTTCAAAAGTATCTCAACCAGAACAAGGTTCCGCAGGTCTTCATCTCGGCCGGCGGCCGCCGCTTCAACGATCCGCAGAATTTCCCGTGGACCGTCCCGTTCTATCCGCCGTTTGAGATGGAAGGCGCAACCTTCGGCAAATTCATTCTCAACAAGATGCCCAACGCAAAGATCGCGGTGCTCTATCAGAACGACGATTACGGCAAGGACTACCTCACCGGCCTCAAGACGGGACTGGGCGGAGAGAGCGCAGCGAAGATCGTGGCGGAAGCGAGCTACGAGCTCAGCTCTCCCACGGTCGATTCCGAAGTGCTCAGGCTCAAGGCGTCGGGCGCCGATACGCTGGTCTATTTCGCGACGCCGAAGTTTGCCGCACAGGCAATCAAGAAGATCAACGAGATCAACTGGAAGCCGGTCCAGTTTCTCGCCAGTCCGGTCAACTCGATCCAGGGCGTGCTGATGCCAGTCGGCTTCGAGATCGTTCAGGGCGCCTACACGACCCAGTTCGCCAAGCAGGCCAGCGATCCGGCCTGGGCCGACGACCAGGAGGTGAAGGACTACATCGCCTTCATGAAGAAATGGGCGCCGAACGACAGCCCGAACGATTTCGTCGCGCTGTCCGGCTATATCAATGCGCAGGCCATCGCGAAGGGCTTGCAGCGATGCGGCGACAATCTGACGCGCGAGAACCTGCTCGCCCAGGCAACCAGCTTCAACAAGGACCGGGTCGGCATGCTGCTGCCGGGAATCGAGCTGACGAATTCCATGGACAACTATGCCCCCTACCGCGCCCTGCGGATGGCGATCTTCGAGAAGACCTCCTGGAAGCTGCTCGACGAATAGCGCCGCCACGACGTCGACGGTGCACTGCTGTCGTTCTTCACAATGAACTGGCGCAGGAGCACCGCCGCCTCACGCCAGTCAACCCACGATCTGCTCGCGACGCAGTTCCGCGATGCTCGCCGCGGACAGGCCGATTTCCGTCAAGACGTCGTCGGTATGCTGTCCGAGCGTCGGCGGCGGCAGGCCGGGCTCGCGCGCTTCCCCGACGAAGGTGACGGGGTGTCCGACACAATTCAGACGCCCCGCCGCGGGATGATCGTACTGCATGATCCGCTGGTTGGCGCGGGTGTGCGGATGATCCAGCAGCTGTGCCAGGGTATTGATCGGCGAACAGGGAATGCCGACCTCGTTGAGCACGGCATTCCAGTGCGCGACGCTGTTGCCGGCGATCACCGCTTGCACATGCTGCAGCGTCTCGGCGCGATGCCTGACCCGATCCGCATTGGTGCGGAATCTCGGGTCGTCCACGATCGCGCTCAGGCCGGCGACAGCGCAGAACTTGCGCCAGAGATTGTCGTTGGCGACGCCGATCATGATCGGACCGTCTGCGGCCTCGAAGGCCTGATAGGGGCACAGCGATTCATGGCTGGAGCCGCATTTCGCGGGCTGCGTTCCCTTTTCCCAGAATGTCTGGAGATTATAGCCGAGAAGCCCAAGCGCGGTGTCGAACAACGACACCTGGATCGCCGCGCCCTTGCCCGACTTCTCGCGCGCCAGCAGGCTGGCCAAAATCCCGCTGAAGGCGTGCACCCCCGTCATCTGATCGATCGGGGAAATCGGACTGCGGATATAGCCGCCGCCCTCGTCGCCCGTCATCGACATGATGCCGCTGAAGGCCTGCAAAATCACGTCGTAGCCCGGCGAATTCTTGAGCGGGCCCGTCCGGCCGAAGCCGGAGATGCTGCAATGGACCAGCCGGCCATTGAGCGCACAAAGACTGACGGCATCAATACCGAGCCGCTCTGCCACACCGGTGCCGAAGCTTTCGATCGCGACGTCGGCCGACTTCGCGAGTTCATGCACGAGGTTGCGTCCCTTGTCGGATTTCATGTCGATCGCAATGCTGCGCTTGTTGCGATTGGCGCTCAGGAACACGGTGCCGAGGCCAGCGGCGGGAAACGGCGGCCATCCCCGCGTCTCGTCGCCATGCCCTACCGCTTCGACCTTGATGACCTCGGCGCCGAGATCGCCGAGATATTGCGCGCAGAGCGGCCCGGCGAGCACCTTCGAAAGATCGAGAACCTTGATACCGTCGAGAGGTCTTGGCACGACGCATCTCCTTCCTGAAGCGCGAGCTAGTTCAACCCCGCCGCAAACAAGCCACCCAGATAGGCCGGAAAGCCACACTGCGTGACCAGCACGTAATCGGCAGCCCGCCGTTCCGCCTCGTTGAGCCGCCCGCGCCAGGCCGCGGCCGCCGCATCCGCGTCCGCGAGCCGGGAGCGCAGCAGCTGCTTGCCCCAGCCGTTCGATTCATCCTCATGCCAGTAGGCGTCGCCTGCGATGCGACCATCGAAGTCGGGCTTGCGTTGCCCGTCGATATGAAAACCGGCCCGTGCAAAGGCAACGGACAGCTCGCTGCCAGGCTCCGAACCCGCGCCAAGGACCTCCGATACTGCCGTGACAGCCTCCATGATCTTCGGATTGATCTCCTTCTTCCTGAACCGCTCATAGTCGAGCCGGCCAAGAAACAGTGTCCTGATCATGTTGCGCGGCTCCCGCCGCTGAATGAGCCTGGCAAAGATCTGCATCTCGGTGCGGATCGCCGTGTCGAAATCCTGTGGAAGTCCCTGCTCGATGCAGTCGAGAATGGCTGACGGCGCCGGATAGTGTCCGAGCGTCTCGGCAAGCATGTTGCCGCGCGCTTCTGCGATCATGGCCGCGACGCCCACTGCGTCTGCTGCGCGCCAGTCCGGCTGATCCCAGGGTTGCTCGGCTAGCAGCTGTGACAACACCCAGCGTTCGGCGGCGGCGACCTCCTCGCCCGGCGCCACCAGTTCATCTGCGAGGCCGGTCGCGACGGCCGCCTGCCCGCCGATCCGCGCACCGTCCAGCAGGACCGGCAGCGCCGCCTCGATTCCGATCAGGCGCGGCAGTCGCTGGGTTCCGCCTCCTCCCGGCAGTAAACCAACCAGTGACTCAGGCAAGCCGAACGTCGCTTGCGGATGGTCGGCGATCACGCGGTGATGCGCGGCAAGGGCGAACTCGCAACCGCCTCCCAAGGCAAGGCCGGCGATCGCCACCGCCACCGGCTTGCCAGCCGTCTCGAGCTTACGCAGGCCACAACTCAGCCGGAAGAAATGATCGAAGGCCAGACGATCGCGTTCGCCGGCGGGGGCCGCCATGATCATGTCGTAGGCGGTCTCCAGTTCGGCGAGATCCGCGCCTGCGCAGAACGCCGAGGATTTGCCGGAGCGGATCACGACACCAGCCACATCGCTTTCCCTGAGCCAGTCGGCAAACAGACCGATTTCCTCGATCGCGGCATTCGAGAGCACGTTCATCGACCGTCCGGGCATGTCGAAGATGAGGTGCAGCACGCCATTACCCATCACCTCGATCCGAAATTGCTTCAGTTCCGGCCGGCTTGCCATCGATGTCCCTCCACTCGCAACCGTTCATTGATGTACGATCATTCTTGCATTGGATCGGTTTCGGGTTGCGCGCCCAATCCGAATACCGTACACTAGCAAACTAAATCAGACGGGACACCATTTGACAATGATCGAGCGCACGATCTTTCGCGAGGAGCATGAACTTTTCCGGCAGACGGTCCGCCGCTTCGTCGACCGCGAGATCGTGCCCTTCCACGCCCAGTGGGAAGAAGACGGAATCGTTCCGCGGGAGCTGTGGCTGAAGGCCGGCGCCGCCGGCCTGCTCTGCTGCACCGTGCCTGAGGAATATGGCGGCATGGGACTGGATTACCTCTTTGACGTGGTCGTCTTCGAGGAACTCTGGCGGTCGGGCGCCAGCGGCCCCGGCTTTCTGATCCATACCGATCTAGTTGCGACTTATATCCTGTCGTTCGGGACCGAAGCGCAGAAGCGCAAATGGCTGCCAAGGATGGTCTCGGGAGAGGCGATCGGGTCGCTGGGGATGACCGAGCCTCATGCAGGCAGCGACCTCAAGGCCATCAGGACGCGCGCAGTGCGCGACGGCGACGAGTTCGTCATCAACGGCCAGAAGGTCTTCATCTCCAACGGCCAGCTGTGCGACTTCGTCGTGCTGGCGACCAAAACCGACAGCCAGGCCGGCGCCAAAGGCGTGACTCTGTTCATCGTCGAGAGCGATCGCGACGGCTTCAAGCGCGGTCGCAACCTGGAAAAGCTCGGCATGAAGGCGCAGGATACGTCGGAGCTGTTCTTCGACAATGTCCGGATTCCTGCCGGCAATCTGCTCGGCAAGGAGGGCAAGGGATTTGCCCAGATGATGACCAAACTGTCCCAGGAACGGCTGGCGCAGGCGATCCGGTCGGCGACCGTCACCGAGACGGTGATCGACTGGACGCTCCAATATACCTCCGAGCGCAGCGCGTTCGGCCAGAAGCTGGCCGATTTCCAGAACACCCAGTTCAAGCTCGCCGAGCTCAGGACGAAGGCGGCCGTTGCGCGGGTCTTTACCGACAAGTGCATTGCACTCTTCATGGAGGGCAAGCTCGATCCGGTCGACGCGGCGATGGCCAAGATGTTCACCTCCGAGCTGCACTGCGAAACAGTCGACGAATGCCTGCAACTGTTCGGCGGTTGGGGCTATATGTGGGAATACCCGATTGCGCGGGCCTATGCGGACGCACGGATCGTCAAGATCGCCGGTGGCTCGATCGAGATCATGAAAACGATCATCGCGCGACAGATGTATTCCCAGCGCGGATTCGACATCCAGAAGAACGGGTCGGCCGGATAGGCCTCCCTCCTTCGGGAGGCCAGGTCATCTGCAAGAGCCAAAAGAGCGACAAGCAACAAGGGAGATCAGCGTTGAAAGGCTTATCAGGGAAAGTTGCCGTCGTGACCGGCGGCGGACAGGGCATCGGACGAGGATTGACGCTGCGGCTGGCGGAAGAAGGCTGCAAGATCGCGATCTTCGACATCAATCCGCAGGGCGGCGAAGAGACGGCAAAGCTCGCGCCGCAGGCCATGATCAAGACCTACTCCGTCGACGTCGGTGATGCCGCCTCCGTCGAGGCCGCGGTCGCAAAGGTCGAAGCCGAGCTCGGTCCGATCTGGCTCCTGGTCAACAATGCCGGCTGGGATCGCCCGATGCCGTTCCTGAAAACCGATACGGACCTATGGGACAAGATCATCCGCATCAACCTGTATGGGCCGCTCAATACCCACAAGGCCATCGCACCGCTGATGGCCGAACGCGGCGGTGGCCGCATCGTCAACATCGCTTCCGACGCCGCGCGCGTCGGGACCAGCGACGAGGCGGTCTATTCCGCCTGCAAGGGCGGATTGATCTCTTTCACCAAGTCGCTGGCGCGTGAACTGGCGCGCAAGAACGTCCTGCTCAACGCCGTCTGCCCGGGCCCGACCAACACCCCAATGATGGCAGCGGTGCTTGGCGAGGGCGAGCACGCGGTGAAGTGGAAGGACGCGATGGTCAGGGGCATCCCGCTCAAGCGGATGGGCGAGCCCGAAGATTACGGCGGGATCGTCGCGATGCTGGCATCCGACGACGGCAAATTCATCACCGGACAAACCATTTCCGTCTCCGGCGGAATGAACATGATCTAACGCGCGGAAGGAAACGCCATGACCGATCCCAAGCAATTCACCGATGTCGTCTATGAGGTCCGCGATCGCGCAGCCTGGATCATCATCAACCGGCCGAAGGTCTACAACGCGTTCCGCGGCCAGACGCTCGAGGAGCTCATCCAGGCATTCCAGCTCGCCGCCAACGATCGCCAGGTGGCGAGTATCGTGCTGACCGGCGCCGGCGAGAAGGCGTTCTGCACCGGCGGCGACCAGTCCGCGCATCAGGGCCAGTATGACGGTCGCGGCGTCGTCGGTCTTCCCATCGACGAGTTGCAAGGCCTGATCCGCGACGTACCGAAGCCGGTGATTGCACGGGTCAACGGCTTCGCCATCGGCGGCGGCAATGTGCTCGCCACGCTGTGCGACCTGACGATTGCGGCCGACACGGCGCAGTTCGGCCAGGTCGGCCCCAAGGTCGGCTCGGTCGACGCCGGCTGGGGCACCGCCTTCCTCGCGCGTCACGTCGGCGACAAGAAGGCCCGTGAAATCTGGTTCCTCAACGAGCGCTATACCGCCGAACAGGCCCGCGAGATGGGGCTCGTCAACAAGGTCGTTCCCGCCGCTCAACTCGACGACGCGGTGAAAGATTGGACCGACAAGCTCGCGCAGCGCTCACCGACCGCGATCGCGCTCGCGAAACGGTCGTTCAACGCCGATTCCGATAACATCCGCGGCATCAGCAATTTCGCGCTGCATGCCGTCAAGTTATTCTACGACACGGACGAATCCAAGGAAGGCGTCGCGGCCTTCAATGAGAAGCGCGATCCGGACTTCCACAAGTTCGCCCGTTGACAGACATGCTGCCAAATCGGCCGATCTACGACGAAGAGCATACCCTGCTGCGCGACAGCGTTCGCCGCTTTGCCGCCGCGAACATCGCGCC
Organism: Bradyrhizobium sp. USDA 4461; assembly: GCF_054055655.1. Classification (NCBI taxonomy): domain Bacteria; kingdom Pseudomonadati; phylum Pseudomonadota; class Alphaproteobacteria; order Hyphomicrobiales; family Nitrobacteraceae; genus Bradyrhizobium; species Bradyrhizobium sp. USDA 4461. Next base: position 3,440,597 of record NZ_JBSRXM010000001.1, on the reverse strand, counting down.
GCGCTTCCAGGAATGGGAAAAGGCCGGGATCATCGATCGCGCATTGTGGCCGGCGGCTGGCGCGGCCGGCCTGCTCTGTCCGCAAGTGTCCGAGGCATATGGCGGTATCGGCGGCGACTTCCGCCACAACGCCGTCGTGATCGAGGAGTTCGCCTATTCCGGTTTCGCGGGTCCCGCGACCGACTTCTCGGTCCATAGCGACGTCTGCTGCGGCTACCTCCTGAGCTATGGCACGGAGGAGCAGAAGAGGACGTGGTTGCCGCGGATGGTGGCCGGCAAGACCGTTTGCGCGATTGCCATGACCGAGCCCGGGACCGGCAGCGATCTCCAGGGCATCCGTACGCGCGCGGTCCGCGAGGGCGACGAGTACGTCATCTCCGGCCAAAAGACCTTCATCTCGAACGGGCAGATGTGCGACCTCGTGATCGCTGTCACGCGCACCAATCCGGACGGCGGATCGCGCGGGATGAGCCTGATCCTGGTCGAGACCGACCGTCCCGGCTTCCGGCACGGCCGCAAGCTCGACAAGCTCGGCCATCTGTCATCAGACACGTCGGAACTGTTCTTCGACCAGGTCCGCGTTCCCGTCAGCAATCTGCTCGGCTCCGAGGGCGGCGCGATGGGCGCACTGATGAGCGAGCTGCCGCAGGAGCGGCTGACGATTGCGCTCCACTCGATCGCATCAGCCCAGAAGGCATTCGATATCACCAAGGCCTATGTGTTGGAGCGCAAGGCGTTTGGCCAGGCGGTCGGAACGTTCCAGAACACCCGCTTCAAGCTGGCGGATCTGAAATCAGACCTCCAGGTCGGCTGGGCCTATGTCGATCAGTGCCTCGCGCAGCACATCCGCGGCGAGCTCACGACCTATGCGGCGTCGACCGCAAAACTCTGGACCACCGAGATGCACGGGCGCCTGGTCGACCAATGCCTGCAGTTCTTCGGCGGCTACGGCTTCATGCGGGAGTACGAGATCTGCCGGCTGTTCGCGGACGCGCGGGTGCTGCGCATCTATGGCGGCACCTCGGAGATCATGCGCGAGCTGATCTCGCGCAGCCTCTGACGCGGGCCACGATCGCGACCCGCGCCTTTGCCGCTGGTCAGTAGCTCTTCGGCAGGTCCAGCACCTTCTCGGCGATGAAGCTGAGGATCAACTGTTCGGTGATCGGCGCCAACCGGGTGATCGAGACTTCGCGGAACAGCCGCTCGACGTGGTATTCCTTGGCGTAGCCGAAGCCGCCATGGGTCATGATCGCCTGCCACGCCGCGTCGTGGCCGGCGCGTGCGCCGAGCAGTTTCGCGCTGTTGGCTTCGGCCCCACACGGCTTGCCGGAATCGTAAAGCCAAGCCGCCCGCATCGCCATCAGCCATGCCGACTCCAGATACATCCATTTCTCGGCAAGCGGATGCTGGATCGCCTGATTCTGGCCGATCGGACGGTCGAACACCGCGCGCTCCCTGGCGTAGCGCGTCGCGCGGCGCAGCGCGTCCTGCCCGATCCCGATGGCCTCGACCGCGATCAGGATGCGCTCGGGATTGAGGCTGTGCAGGATGTAGGAAAAACCCTTGCCTTCCTCGCCGATCCGGTCGGCTTCCGGAATGAACAGGCCGTCGATGAAGATGGCGTTGGAGTCCACCGCCTTGCGTCCCATCTTCGGGATGCGGCGCACCTCGACCTTCGAGCGGTCGAGGTCGGTATAAAAGATCGTGATGCCGTCGGTCGGGCGCTTGCAATCCTCGAACTTGGTGGTCCGCGTCAGCAGCATGATCTTGTTGGCAATCTGCGCGGTGGAGGTCCAGACCTTCTGGCCATGGACCATGTATCCGCCCGGCACCTTCTCGGCAAAGGTCTTGATCCGCGTGGTGTTGAGCCCGGCATCCGGCTCGGTGAAGCCGAAACAGCATTGATCCTCGCCAGACACCAGGCGCGGCACCCAGCGCCGCTTCTGCTCATCGGTGCCTTTCACCACGATCGGATGCGGCCCGAACAGGTTGATGTGCACCGCGGAGGCCGACGTCATGCCGCCGCCATGGCTTGCGACTTCGTGCATCATGATCGCGGCTTCGGTCACGCCCAGACCTGCGCCGCCATATTCCTCCGGCATCGTGATGCCGAGCCAACCGGCATCCGCCATGGCGCGGTGGAATTCGCGCGGGAATTCGCCGTCATCGTCGCGGGCCAGCCAATACTCGTCGTCGAAGCGCGATACGACGGCGCGAACGCCCTCGCGAATGGCGGCGTGATCCTCGGGCACGTCGAGTTGATTGGCAAAGGACCTATCCATTCGAACTGCCCTCCCCGACCGATGCCAAGGTTCGTCTTGCCGCGACCAGATGCGGAATGTCGTACATTTTGCCGTCGATCCCGACGGTACCGACATCCGGCGCGGCGGCGAAGGCAGCAACGACGCGCCGCGCGTGGGCCAGATCGTCATCCGACGGCGTGAAACAGCGGTTGATGGTCGCGACCTGATCCGGGTGGATCGCAATGCGGCCGACAAAGCCATCGCGGCGCGCGATCCTGCAGCTTTCGGCGAGCCCCTGCTGATCCCTGAAGTCGACATACAGGGTTTCGAGCGCCGCGGCGTCGGCGGCACCGGCCGCGAACAAACACTGCGCGCGCGCCACCTGGTAGGGAAAGGTCCAGCTCCCATCGGCTTCGCGTGGCGTCAGCGCGCCGAGCGCCGCGCTCAAGTCCTCACCGCCCCAGGTCACGCCCACCAGCCGCTTGTTCTTGTGCGCATAGCCGCTGAAACCGATCATCGCCGCGGGCGTTTCGGTCGCGACGACGAGGAGCTTGACGTGACCGGGCGCAACGCCGTTCGCTACCTCGAGCACATCGACATAGTGCGAAACCAGGTCGACGTCCTCGATGCCGTTGACCTTGGGGATCAGGATGCCGTCTAGGCCGGGACGAACCACGGCCGCCAGATCCTCCAGCGTGAGCCCGGTGCCGAGCGGATTGATCCGGACCAGGAAGGACCAGTTTCTCGAACCGCCGCCCAGCAAGGTCTTCACGGCATCACGCGCAAGGGCCTTGCGACCGGGCGCCACCGAATCTTCGAGATCGAGGATCAAGGCATCGGCGCCGATCCGGTCTGCCTTGACGAACTTGCGTTCGCTGTCGGCAGGCACGAAGAGAAGTGAGCGCAGTTTCATGACGGCCTCCGCATCATCAACCCGTTCCGGCGGCAATACATCACCTCTTCGTTGTGCTGGTTGAAGCCGCGATGCTCGAAGGTCACGATGCCCTGTGTCGGCCGCGACTTGCTCTCGCGGACCGCGACGACCTTGGTCTCGGCACGCAGCGTGTCGCCGGCAAACACCGGCTTGGGGAATCGCGTGTCCTCCATGCCGAGATTGCCGACGGTGGTGCCCAAGGTCGTGTCCTGCACCGACAAGCCGATAATGAGGCCGAGCGTGAAGATCGAATTCATCAGTGGCTTTCCGAACTCGGTGCCCTTGGCATACTCGTGATCGATATGCACCGCTGCCGGATTGTAGGTCAGCGACGAGAACAGGATATTGTCCATGTCGGTTACGGTCCGCCTGATCTCATGGACAAATGTCTGCCCTACCGAAAACTGCTCGAAGTAAAGCCCCGCCATTCGCTTGCCTCTTCCTGTATCGTTGCAGGGTCATCCGGCGGCCGGAGCCGCCGGGACCTCCTTGTCTCCCATCCGATTTCTACCGTATAGTCATATCGTACACAAGCGTACGACTTATGAGGAGCGCTCATGACCTATCGTGAAAACCGGCAGGTCCGGCTCGCGGCGCGGCCGCGCGGGATCCCGCAAGCACAGCATTTTTCGCTGGTGACGGAACCGGTCGCCGCGCCCGACGCGGGCGAGATCCTGATCGCCAATCGCTATCTCTCGGTCGATCCGGCGCAACGCGGATGGGCCAACGATGAAGGGAACTACAGCGCGCCGGTGCCGCTCGACACCCCGATGCGCGCGCTCGCAGTGGGCGAGATCCTGGAGAGCAACGTTCCGCAGTTTCGGCCGGGCGAGCATGTCTACGGCTGGTTTGGCTGGCAGCGTTATTGCGTCACCACACCCGACGCGGTGCTGCGCCGCGTCGCTCCATCGCGCCTGCCGCTCAGCGCCAATCTGAGCGTGCTCGGCATGAACGGCATCACCGCCTACCTTGCGTTTCACGGCCTCGGCGATCCCAAGCCCGGAGAGCATGTGCTGGTGTCGACGGCAGCCGGCAGCGTCGGAGGGTTCGTCGGCCAGCTCGCGTGCATCGCCGGTTGCCGCGCGGTCGGGCTCACCGGCTCGGCCGACAAGGCCGCGCGAGCCAAAGCGCGCTTCGGCTATCAAGAGATGATCAACTACCGGGAGGCGGCCGATATCGGCGCGGCCATCCGCGCCGCGTGTCCCGACGGCAACGACATCTTCTTCGACAATACCGGCGGTCCGATCGCCGATGCCGCCATTCGCACCATGCGGCTGCGTGGACGCGTGATCCAGTGCGGCACGGCGGCGAATGCATCCTGGACTCCCGTCCCAACCGGCCCGCGCCCCGAGCGCGAGATCCTCACCCGGCGCCTGCGCTGGTGCGGCTTCATCATATTCGATCACGTCGCCGAGTTCGAAACGGCAGCAGCGCACCTCGCCGAGCTCGCGTTTGCCGGCAAGATCGTTCATGACGAGGAAATCCTGCCGGGCCTCGCCCACGCGCCCGGCGCGATCGCCCGGCTTTACCGCGGCGAGAACCATGGCAAGCTGATCATCGCGGTGGATTGAGCGAGCGGGTACGCGTTCGCCTTGCGCTTCATCACCTCGGGTAGCTTGACGCGATGGAAGCCTTCGAACGGCACGCTGCGGCTGTGCGGCTCGAGCTTCCAGGTGGTGCGTGCATTGGGCGTTCCGCCGTCGACGCGGAGGCAGGAGCCGGTGATATAGGCCGCCGCCGGCGACAGCAGATAGACGATGGCGGCCGATATCTCCGCCTCGGTGCCAAAGCGCTGCAACGGCACGCGCTCGGTGAAGTCATGCAGCTTCTTCTGCATCTCGGGCGTGTAGGTGTCGAAGCCGCTCGACACGATGCCGCCCGGCGCGACCGCGTTGACACGGACGCCCGAAGCCGACCATTCGCAGGCCGCCGTCTCGGTCAGGGTCAACATGCCGCCGCGCGCCGCCGCCGAGTGGCCGAATTCCGGCCAGCCGTGCCAGATGTCGGCAATGATGTTCACGATCGCGCCGCCATTGGCCTCCATCCAGCGGTTAAAGACCTCGCGCATGAAAATGAAGCCGCCGGTCAGGTTGTTGCGCACGACGGCCTCGAACCCCTTGGTCGAGATCGCCTTCAGCGGCGCACGGAATTGGCCGCCGGCATTGTTGACCAGGCCATCGATGCGGCCGTAGCGCGCCAGCACCGCATCGATGGCGGCGGCCACCATGGTCTCGTCACGGATGTCGCAGGCATGGCTCATCGCCTGCCCGCCATCCTCCTCGATCTCCCGCTGCACTTCGATGAGCTTCTCGATCGTCCTGCCGAGGATGGCCACATTCGCGCTCAGCGCCGCGAGCTCGTGAGCGGTGCAGCGCCCGATCCCGCTGCCGCCGCCGGTCACGATGACCGTCTGGCCGCGGAACAGATCCGGCCTGAACACGGACTGGTATGGCATCGCCTCGCCTCCCTGAAGGTCCTCTGGCCGCCGGCCTCCCGATCGGCGGCCGGAATGCTCATGGTATTGCGCATTATTACCGTACACTATATTACTATCTGATCAAGAACAATGAACGATGGGAACGCACCCGTGACGCCACCGAATACCATCACTGTCGAGACCCGCGGCGCGATCGAGATCCTGACCTTGAACCGGCCGGGCCAGCTCAATGCGGTCTCGCCCGAGATGATCGCGGAACTGACCGCGTACTTCTCCGCGCTCCACGAACGGCCGACCACGCGGGTCGTGATGCTGCGCGGCAACGGGCCGCAATTCTCCGCCGGGGCCGATTTGGGATCGGAGGCGTTCGCCGCCCCTGGGAGGGGGCGGCCGCAGCGCCAGCTCAAGATGCAGCAGAACTATTCCGGCGTGATCCGCCTGATGCGATCATGCCCGCAGCCGATCATCGGGCTCGTCCACGGCGCGGCATGCGGCGCGGGCTTCTCCTTCCTGCTCGCCTGCGACGTCCGCTTCGCCGCACCGGATGCCCGCATGAACGCAGCCTATATCCGCATCGGCGTCGGCGGCTGCGACATGGGCTCGGGCTATCTCCTGCCGCGGCTGGTCGGGCTCTCCGTGACCTCGGAGCTCCTGCTCACCGGACGCTTCCTCAAGGCCGAGCGCGCGAAGGCGATCGGACTTGTCAGTGAGATCGCTCGGGCTGACGAGCTGCTGGCAAGGGGACTGGCGTTCGCCGAGGAGATGCTGCGGGTCTCGCCGATGGGGCTGCGCATGACAAAGCAGGCGCTCAACACGCTGATCGACGCACCGAGCCTCGATGCCGCGCTGATGCTGGAAGATCGCCAGCAGGTGATCCTGCTGGAGACGCATGATCATGCGGAAGCGGTCGACGCGTTTCGCGAGCGGCGGGATCCGACCTACTCCGACCAGTGACTATTTCGCGTCGGCAAAGGCCGCGGCGATCTCGCGCAGCTTGAACTTCTGGATCTTGCCGCTTGCCGTACGCGGCAGCTCGGCCAGGAGCTCGACACGCTCGGGCCAGAACTGCTTCGCCATCCTCGCCTCCCCCAGATAGGCCTGCACTGCCGTCAAATCGATCGTGCTGCCGGTGCGGGGAACGATGAACGCACAGCCGCGCTCGCCGAGCCGGGCATCCGGGAAGCCGACCACCGCGACGGCGGAGACCGCGGGATGCTTGTAGAGCAGGTTCTCGATCTCGACGACGGGCACGTTCTCGCCGCCGCGGATCAGGATATCCTTCACGCGGCCGGAAATGCGGATATAGCCGTCCTTATCCATGTAGGCGAGGTCGCCGGAGTCGAACCAGCCATCATTGTCGAAAGTAAGCAGCTCGGGCCGCTTGTAGTAGCCCTTGAACATCTGGGCGCCACGAACCAGCAGCCGCCCGGGCTCGCCTATAGGCGCCGGCCGTCCTTCGGTATCGACGACGCTGATTTCCATTCCTTCGAGTGGCCGGCCGTCCGTGCTCGCGGATTTCTCGGCTGCGCGCGCCGGCTCGGTCAGCGTGCCCGACAGGACTTCCGTCATGCCCCAGAGCGAGCAGACCGTAAGACCGAGTTCGGCGGCCGCACGCTCAATCAGGACGGACGGGATCGGGGCACCGCCGCACAGGAACGAACGCAGGCTATTCGGCCGCGCCGCACCCGCCTTCACGGCGTCGCAGATGTCGCTGAGGAACGGCGTCGACGCTGCCGTGTAAGTGACACCCTCGCGCGCCATCAGGCCGGCGCCGCGCCTGGCCTCCCAGACATCCTGTAGGATCATCGTGCCGCCGAGATAGACCGAGAGCAGCACGATCGCGGCGTAACCCGTCATATGCCCGACCGGCGAGGCCACCAGCAGCACATCGCTGGAATCGAGTCCGAACCGCCCCGACAGCGCCTTGCAGCAGGCGATCAGCGAATTCGACGTGTGCATAACGCCTTTGGGCTCGCCCGTGGTGCCAGACGTGAACATCAGCACGGCCGTGTCGTCCGGACGCAAGCCGGAAGGCGGCTCGTCGGGCTCGGACGACAACAGCATCCGTTCGAAGCCGGTCTCGCCCTCGCCGTCGGCAACGATCACATGCTTGAGGTGCGGCAGGTCCGCGCGCATGCCCTGCGCCATCGTAGCATAGTCGAACCCGCGATATCTGTTCGGCACGATGAAGACTTTTGCCTGGCAGAAATTCAGGATGTAGAGCAGCTCGCGCTCGCGCAGGATCGGCATCACCGGATTCATCACCGCGCCGATCTTGCTGCACGCGAACGCGGTGACGACGAACTCCCACCAATTGGGCAGTTGCACGGTGACGACGTCGCTGCGCCCGACACCGAGCCGCAGCAGCGAGCTCGCGGCGCGATCCGCCAGCCTCTCCAGCTCCCGATAAGTGAAACGTGTCGCCTGGTCCCGATCCGCCCGATCGGCGACGATCGCAACCTTGTCGGGCGCCTTCTCGACGGCCTCGGTGAGAAGCTGATCGACGGTCTTGTCGAGCCAGTAGCCGGCTTCGCGGAAGCCGGCATGAGACGTATCCAGTTTGGCGGCTGCCACGGCCATGTGTCCCTCCTGCGCTGCTGTGTCGGTTCCGGCTTCACGGCCGGATTATTTAGTATATGTGTGTACCTTACTTTATCGTACTACATACTGCCAATGGTCCAGATTGTCGCCTTCGAAGATCACTCCCCGGCAAACACCGGCTTGCGCTTCTCGACGAAGGCCCTGACGCCTTCACGCGCGTCCGCCGTCCGCGAAATCGCGGCAAGCGTCTCGGCCTCGTCCTCGAGCTGGCTTTCGAACGATCGATCGTTGGTCCGGGAAAACAGCCGCTTGATCGCGCCGAACGCCTCCGTCGGGCCAACGGCAAGTTCTCCGGCGATGCGGGCAGCCTCGGACTGCACCGCGTCAGCGGGAACGACGAAGTCGACCAGTCCCAGCGCAAGCGCCGATTTGGCGTCAAGCGTTTCGCCGAGCAGGAAGAACCGCCGGGCGCGTGCCACGCCGATCCGCCGCGTGACCGTCGTGGTCGATCCGCTGTCCGGGCTGAAGCCGATCCTGGAGAACGCCGCCGAGATTTTCGCCGTCTCCGCCATCACCACGAGGTCTGCGGCCACCATCAGCGACACGCTACCGCCGGCGACATTGCCGTGAATGGCGGCGACGACGGGTGCTCGCATGCGCACCATTCTGGCGATCGCGACATGAAGGTCCGCCGTCCACACCTTGATCATTGTCGGCAGCGCATCGCCCTGGCTGATCAGCGACGTCAAGTCGCCGCCGACGCTGAACAGCCGCCCGCGCGCCGACAGCAGCAGCGCGCGCACATCGGCACGCTCGCTCAACTCGGCTATGGCAAGGCTGAATTCGCGGCAGAACTCGCCATCGATCGGATTGCCGCGCTCGGCCCGATCGAGCACGATATGGGCCAGACCATCGCCCACGGTGCATTCAAAGCTCTTGGTCGCCATGGCCAGTCCCCTCGACATCTCTTTCTCCGTGACTAGATCGAGCGTGCCTGCTTTTCCTTCTGCACCGAGGCCTGGATGGCCTCCCGCGCGCGCTGCCAGTCGGCGGATGACAACTTCGAGAGCCCCGCGAAGGTGCTGGGCGCGGCCAGATGATGACCGCCATCGATGCTGATCGTGTCGCCGGTGATGTAGCTGCAACCGTCCGACATCAGGAAGATCAGGAGATTGCGCAGCTCGTCCATCTTGCCGAAGCGGCGCAGCGGTACCTCCTCCGCCTGCGTCGCGCCGATGCCGGTTTCGGCCAGCGGATTGAGCTTGTCCCAGGCCCCTTCGGTCGGGAACGGCCCGGGCGCGATCGCATTGACGCGGATATTCTTCGGCCCCCACTCGACCGCAAGCGACATGGTCATGGCGTGCACGGCCGCTTTCGCCATCGCCGCCGGTACCACATAGGCCGATCCGGTCCACACCCACGTCACGAGGTTGCTGATGATGACGCCGGGCAGGCCCGCCGCGATCCACCGCTTGCCGCAGGCGAGCGAGGTGTAGAACGAGCCGTCCATCACCGTCGAGCGCACCGCCTCGTAGCCGCGTGGCGACAGGCTTTCGGTCGGCGCCAGGAAGTTGGCGGCCGCATTGTTGACGAGCCCGGTGAGCGGCCCCTCGGTCCAGATGCTGGCCAGCATGGCATCGATGCTGTCGGGATCGCGCACATTGGCGAGCAGCGCCGTCGCCTGCCCGCCCGACCGCGCACGGATGTCCTGCGCGGCCTGGTCGAGCACCTCCTTGCGCCGCCCGCAGATGTAGACATGGGCACCATGGGCAGCGAACCCGACCGACATCTCCTTGCCGAGTCCGGTCCCTCCGCCCGTCACCAGGATGCGCTTTCCCTTCAGCACGGCCGCATCGAACATGGGAGACTTCCTTCCCTATGGCAGAATTTGCCGTGATCGGCTGCTTCCGCGGTCTTCGACCTCTCACAAGTAATACACTAGCGTACTTCTTATGTAAATCGATCCGTGATGGGGCGGCGGCGATTTCGTCCCGATGGCGTGACCTTCCATTTAAAATACGCTGGTGTATGGTATTGGTTGACCTCAACCCTCCGACTCGCCGCAAGGGAAGTATCAATGGTTGATCAGCCCGATTGGGATCTTCGGCTTGGATATCTCATCCACGACGTATCGCGGCTCAGGAGGATGATGTTCGATCGTGCACTGGCGCCGCTCGGGATCACCCGCTCGCAATGGTGGGTGCTGGCGTTCATCTCCCGCAAGGACGGCCTTCCCCAGGTTCAGCTCGCCAACGAGCTCGATGTCGGCAAGGTCGCCGTCGGAGCCCTGATCGACCGCCTCGAATCCTCCGGCTTCGTGATCCGCCAGGCCGATCCGGTCGACCGCCGCGTCAAGCGCGTTTACGTCACCAAGCAGGCGCGCGGCTTCCTCGAGAAGCTCCGGAAGGAAACCGACAAGTTCAACGCCAAGATCGTCAACGGCATCGACCGAAAGCAGCTGGAAGACGCTTCCGACGCACTCCTCGCCATGAAGCGGAACCTCCTCGCGATGTCGGACGGCACGGTCGCCAACATGAGCGACGACGAGGAGGGAGAAACGCAGCGCTCCAAAACGCGGAAAAAGCGGCGGGCGGTGGCGTAAGGCCGCCACCAGCCTCGGTTGCCTCCGAGGATGAGTAATCCGTCAGCTCGCGAGACGATGTCGCACCCTCAGATTGGCGTTGGGCTGGATTGCCGTATCGGCCGCATCACTCGAGGGCCGAGTTCACGACGCAATGCCGTCGAGATCGATCATGTCCCCGACCGGAACCCAGTTGGCGCCGTCAAAGCGGGTGATTTGAAGGTTGTGAACGGCGCGATAGTCGGTTGGAGAATTACCGACCTTGATGCCGTCCAGAAACAGCGGCGGCTGCTCGTCTTTGAGCGAGGTTGCGTGCTTGAGCAGGTTTTCGCGCGTGAGTTCGTTGCCGCACCGCCTCAAGACCTGCTCGATCATGTAGGCGTTGTTGTAGCCGGGCGTTGCGGTGTTGTCATCGATGCTGACCGACGGCATGTATTTCTTCATGAATTCGACATAGGCCTTGACGCGGGGCTTATCCTGCTGGCGCGGATCGGTCGCTATGACTTCCCACCATGCCGAGACAAGACCTTTCGCATTGTCGAGCCCCGCCGGCGCCAGCGTCCCGCCGATCGAGCTGCAGTTCGAATTGACGATGTGGAGCGGTTTCCATCCCAGCTCGGCCACCTTGCGGATGCCCTGCGCCGCGAACTTGGAATAGGTGAGCTGCACGAAGACGTCAGCGCCCGCCCCCCTGCAGTCGGCGACCTGGTTGTCGATCGTCGGCTCCGTGATTTCGTGGCTGACTTCCTTGACGATGGCGCTGGCCTTGCCGCCGAGCCCTTTCTTCAGGCCGCGGAGAAAGTCCTTGCCGAGATCGTCGTTCACGTACTGGATCGCGATCTTCGCATCCGGCTTCTCGCTCAGGATATGCGCCCCCAGCACGGCTCCCTGCGCGACATAGATCGGATAGAACGGCACGATCCACGGAAATTCCCTGGGATCGTTGAAGCGCTCGGCGCCCGAGGTCAGGAAAAGGTTGGGCACCTTCTTGGCGTTGAGATACTTCATCACCGCGGCATTCGCCGCCGTGCCGAGGAAGCCGGCGATCGCAAACACCTCCTCCGATTCCACCAGCTTTCGGGTCTGCTCGACGGCCTTCGGCGGCGAGAACGCATTGTCGAGCGAGATCAGGTTGACCTTTCTGCCGTTGATGCCGCCATTGTCGTTGATCATCTGGAAATAGGCTGTCTGCGCCTGCCCGTAGACGCCGTATCCGGACGCCGGGCCGCTGTAAGGTGCAGTGGTCCCGAGCTTGATCTCGGTATCAGTGACGCCGGGTCCGTAGTTTGCAGCGCGCACTCCTGACACGCTTCCAAATGCGAGCGCGCTCGCTCCCAGCCCCACAACGGCCGATCTTCGCGAAATCAAAGTCATGCTCAATCCTCCCTATGATCGATTGTTGGTGATTTGAAGCTCTGAAGCGGCTCTTGATGCCTTCTGATCCGGCCGACTACGTGAAGGTCACGCTGACAGGCCCGAAACCGGAGACTCTCGCCTCGTAGACTTCGCCGACCGACACCGGTGAGACCGGGCCAAGCGCGCCCGTCAGCACGACATCGCCACCTCGCAGGGGTTGGCCGGCACGTGCCATCGCCCTTGCGAGCCAGAGCCCGGCACGCAAGGGATGACCAAGGCAGGCCGAGCCGCAGCCGACCGACACGATCGTTCCGTTGCGCGTCATCGTCATGCCGCAGGCCTCGAGGTCGACATCGGTCAATCGCCGCGGCGCTGCGCCGAGCACGTAGTCGGCGCTCGAGCTGTTATCCGCGACGGTATCGAGAATGCTGATTTTCCAGTCCCGTATCCGGCTGTCGACGATCTCGAGCGCAGCAACGGCATAGGCGATCGATCGCATCAGTTCGCCAAGCGTGACGTCTTCGCCGGAGAGACCGCGGTCGAGAACAAGCGCGATTTCGGCCTCGACGCGCGGCTGGATCAGTTTCGCGACATCGATGGTCTCGCCGGTCGAAACCTCCATGTCCGCGAACAGCGCACCATAATCAGGCTGATCGACCCCGAACTGCTGCTGCACGGCTTTCGAAGTAAGGCCAATCTTCCGGCCGACCAGCCGCCTGCCACCAGCGATACCGCGCCGGCTCACCTCGGACTGCACCGCATAGGCGGTCTCGAGGTGCCGCTGCCGATCTCACCGGCGATCGGGTCGATCGGCCGCCGGGTCGACTCCGCCTCCTGGAGGCGCGTTGCGAGCCTGTCGACGAGCGTGCTCATGGCCGATCCAGGAAGGCGGCGACCAGCGCGTTGAACTCGTCGGCCTTTTCCCATTGCGCCCAGTGGCCGCACTTGGGATAGACGTGAAGTTCGGCGTTCGGCATGGTCTTCAGCAGGATGAAGGCGGAATCGAGCGGGACCACACGATCGTCGCGTCCCCAAACGATCAGCGTCTTGTGCTTCAGCGCGGCGAGATTCTCGCGCCAGATGTCGAGCGGCGGCCGCTTGAAGATGTCGATGACGTCCTTGCGCATCGCAGCCTTCAACCGCTCCTCGAGCAACGCGTCGGTGATCGCCCTGGAATCGAATACCAGAAGCTCGATGACGCCTTTCAGCTTCTGCATCGAAGGGCCGTCGCCGCCGTGGAACATCGCCATGCGGCGCAGGCCTTCCGTCGGCATTGGCGTGAAGATGGCCTGACTGCCACCCGTGCCCATCAGCACCCGACGGTTGACCCGCTCCGGCGCGCGCAAGGCGACCATCAGCGCGGTAGCGCCACCCAGCGAGTTTCCGACGAAGCTCGCCTTCTGGACCCCGATCGCATCCATGAAGCTGCGGACGAATTCGCCCATGGCCTCGAAGATCGGCCCGTCCGGCAGCTTGCCCTCGGTCTCGCCGAAACCTGGCAGATCGACGACGATGACGCGGCGGCCGGTCGCCAGCGCCTCGACATTCTTGCGGTAATTGCTCAGGCCCGACGCGCCCGGTCCACCACCGTGGATCAGGATTGTTGGTTCTCCCTGCCCGACATCATGATAGCGCGTGCGGGTTCCCGCCACGTCGATGAACTTGTCACTCAGATCCACGCTCGATCTCCTGTTGATGGCGATGATTGTTCAGACCGCCGGAACGCCGGACAGAAGGTAGTGGTCGCGCAGCTTCCGTTTGAAAATCTTGCCGCTCGCCTCCCGCGGCAGGGCGTCGTGAAAGACGAAGCGCTTCGGCACCTTGAAGCGCGCGAGGCGCTGTTCGAGGAACGCCGCGACATCGGCCGGCGCGGGCGCTGCGTCCGGCTCCGCCTCGATCGCAGCGATCAGGCTTTCGCCGAACTCGGCATCGGGTACGCCGAACACAGCGCAGTCGCGCACGCCGGGACAATTGACCAGGACATTCTCGATCTCGGCGGGGTAGATGTTGACCCCACCCGAAATTACCATGTCGCGTTTGCGATCGCAGATGTAGAGAAAGCCGTCGGCGTCTTGATAGCCGACATCGCCGCAGGTCACGAGGCCGGCACGATCGACCTGTTCACGTTGCTCCGGACGGCCGTGGTAGGTGAAGTCCGAATACGCCTCCGTGCGCAGGTAGATCTCGCCGATGCCGCCGGGTGCGACTTCCTGCCCGGCCTCGTCGTAGATTCTGAGCTCGGTGCCTGTCATCGGGCGGCCGACTGTGCCGGGATGTGCGAGCCATTCCTCGGTGTTGCAGCCGACCGCAGCGCCGGTCTCCGTCGCGCCATAGGTCTCGTGAATCACCGGTCCCCACCATTCGATCATCCCGCGCTTCACGTCGGGCGGACAGGCCGCGCCGGTGTGCGTCACCCAGCGGATCGAGGACAGGTCGTAGCGATCGCGGATGGCGTCGCTGAGCCGCAGCAGGCGCACGAACATGGTCGGCACCATCGTCAGATGCGTGATCCGGTGCTCGGCAATGACCCGCAGCAGATCCTCCGGATCGAAACTCTGCTGCAATACCGTGAGGTCGGCATGCTGGAAGGCCTGCCGCGCAAAGGCGCCGGGCGATGCGTGGTAGAGCGGACCGCAAACAAAGGCCCGCATGCCGGGTTCGATGCCATAGATCTCGCGAAGCAGTGTCGCGTTTTTCTTGATCTGCTTGGGTGTCATTGGCGCGCGTCGAACACCCTTCGGATGTCCCGTGGTGCCCGAGGTGTAGATCATTGTGCCCCGCGGCGCGCGAGGCGGCAGCTCCCATCGCGCAGCCCTGTCGCGAAACGCCTGCCAATCCTGCGCGTGGGGCGGCGATGGCAACGACGTCGAGGCGCGCGCGAGGGCCTCGTCAACGATAAAGGTCGGCATATCGGCGGGAACGACCCGCTCGACCGCCGTGATCAGGTCACGGTGCCCGATTATTGTCCGCGGCGTGCAATCGGCAAGAATATAGGCGATTTCGTCGGGCTTGCTGTGCCAGTTCAACGGCACAACATAGGCGCCGAGTAGCGCGGCTGCATGCAGCACCTCGAAATAGCAGGGATCGTTCCGGATCAGCAGCGCGATGGCATCGCCTTCGCGGAGGCCAATCGAAGCGAGTGCCGTGGCGGCACGGCTGCCCTGCTCAAGCAGGTCCTGGCGCGCAACGCGACGCTCCCCGATCGCGATCAACTTGTCAGCCATCACGCTCACTCCAGGCAAACCGTGACCTCGCCGCGCGCCGGCGGCAGCAGGACACTGTCGAGCAAGCCGAACTCGTCGTCGCTGAGCGCAAGGGGCATCGAGAACGTCAAAGCATCCATGTGACCGCTCAGAACGGTCGGGTAGCGCCATTCAGCCTTCGCGATGGTCCGGCCGCGGCCGCGAAATTCGAACAGCAGCGGCTCGGGCGTGCTCGTGCCATGTCCGCTCTGATAGCCGTCCCCGATGGCGTAGACCTCGCATACGAAGTCTTGCGGACCGCGGCGCTGGATTGCGATCTCGATGTCGAGCAGGCCGAAAGCGGGATCGGCCGCCGCGCCATGCTGGTAGAAATAGACGAAGGGAATGCGGCCGTATTTGCTGAGTCCCCTCTCCGTGTCGGAGGGCACCTGCGCATCGCTGCGGCTGGGCGTTCGCGGCGGGATCGGTCCAAGCAGGCACATCTGCGGCAGGGAGCGACAATCAGCCATGGGATGCCTCCGACTGTTCACCCATCCCTCGCGGTTGCGCGACGTGCAGCGGCGCGACGTCATAACGCCGACCAAGGAAGCCGAAGGAATTCTCGACGAGAACGCTATCGCTGCTCAGCGCGCGCCTGACGAACGCACCCGGCTGCTTCTGCCGGATCGTGAAGGGATAATCGGATCCGACGACGATGCGGCTGTCGCCCACCGCGTTGCCGAGGAACGACAGCGACACCGGATCGTAGAGGATCGAGTCGTACCAGAACCGCCGCGCAAGGTCTGACGGCGGCCGCGTCATCTTGCCCCTGGCGCCGAGCGACCAGCCGAAATCCATTCGCGGTAGAATCCATGGCAGCGCCCCGCCGCCATGGCTGAGCAGGACACGCAGCCGCGGAAATCTTTCGGGCACGCCGGCGGCGAGCAGCGACACCGACGCGAGCGCGGTTTCGAGCGGAAACACCGCAGTCGCTGCGAATTCCGGGCTGCCGCCGACGCGCTCCATGCCTGCCGGGTGCAGCGGATGCACGAAGATGCCGAGATCGAGCGACTGGGCGGCCTCGTAGACCGGAAACAGGCTCTCGCTGCCGAGCGCAACGCCGTTGATGTGCGTCCCGATCTCGATGCCGGCAAGGCCGAGCGCCTTGAGTTTATCCAGCTGCCGGACAGCACGTGGCACGTCCTGCATGCACACCATGCCGATACCGGCGAAATTGCCGGGAGCCTGCGCGATCATGCCCGCGATCTGGTCGTTCATGACGTCCGCCAGATATTCGGCGTCATCAGGCGGCAACCAATGCGACAGCAACTCCGGCATCGGCGAGAGCACCTGCATGTCGGTGCCGTCCTCGATCATGTCCGCGAGCCGCTGTTCGACATTCCATGATCGCGTATCGATCTTCCGGAATATCTTGCCCGCAATCATCACCATCGCCTGATCGCTCGTCGAAAGCTCGACGCTCGGCCAGCGCGCGTCCCGTTTCGGGTCGGCGCCCAGCCGCGCAGGCACAACATGCGTGTGAATGTCGATCACAGTGCCCAACGCGCTCTCCCTGTCGCTCTGTTGCGAGCTTCTTGTCGTGATCCCCGCCCGCGCCGCTGCGCGTCACAGAATTCACTTTACAAACAGGAATGATTGTTTTTATCTTTGCTGTCAAGACGCCTCTGAGCGTCATGGCGCGACGAGTGGAAATGCCGCGCTGAGCGAGCCGCCAAGAGGGCGGCCAAGGGAGCGAATGACGTTGGACCGGCAGCAAGCGCGCATCGTGATCGTTGGAGCCGGACAGGCGGGCGCCCGCGCCGCCGAGGCCCTGCGCGCCGCCGGACATCGCGGCCCGGTCAGCCTGATCGGCGAGGAAGAGCACCTTCCCTACGAACGCCCGCAACTGTCGAAAGCCATCTTGATCGACCGCGCTTCCAATCCGGTGCTGGTCTTGCAGCGACAGCAGTGGAACGACCTCGATGTCGCATTGCACACCTCGTCCCGTGTCGTTGCGGCCGATCTGCAGCGGCGCGTTGTCGGTCTCGCCAACGGACAAGAGCTCGCATTCGACCGCCTGCTGCTCACGACCGGGACGCGTGTGCGTCGCCTGCCCGAGCTCGACAATGGCCCACTCCCCGTCCGCTACCTCCGTTGCATGAACGACGCGCTGGCGCTGCGCCAGGAGTTGCAGCCCGGGCGACAGATTGCGCTGATCGGCGGCGGGGTCGTCGGCCTCGAAGTCGCATCGGCGGCGATCGGGCGCGGATGCCACGTCACCATCATCGAGAAGGCCAAAGGCTTGCTGTCCCAGATCGGCTCCGCATCGCTCGGCCAATGTCTCCATCAGCTCCATGCGTCGAAGGGCGTGAAGATTGTGTGCAACGCCGTGGCGAAACGATCGACATCGCGCGGACTGGAACTCGACGATGGCAGCTTCGTCCCGGCCGATCTCGCACTGGCCGGCGTCGGCGTCGAGCCGGTCACTGAGCTCGCCCAACAATTGGGCCTCGATTCCCAGCACGGCATCCGCGTCACCTCGAGCGGAGCCACCCAAGCCGATGGCATCTTCGCCGCCGGCGACGTCGCAGAGCAATGGAGCCGCAGTCACGACCGCTGGATGCGCATCGAGAACTGGGCCAACGCGCAGAACCAGGCCATCGCCACCGCAAAATCGATGACGAACTCCGCGACTGCCTATGATGCCCCGTCCTGGTTCTGGTCCGACCAGTACGACGCCAACATCCAGGTCGTCGGCAACCCGGCCGGCGGAGAGGAGATCGTCAGAGGCGACGTCGGCGCCGGTCGCTTCGTCACCATCAGCATCCGCGACGGCGAAGTCGTCGGCGGCATCACCGTCAATTCGGCCCGAGACATGGCGGTACTGCGCCGGCTCGTCGCCTCACGCAAGCCTGTTCGAAAAAGCGAACTTGAGAATCCCGCACTCGAACTGAAGCGCTTACTCGCCGCCTAGGGAAGAGGAAACCACAATGAACGCAGAACAGCCGCAGCCCGCGCTGCTCGTCGATCCGGCCCAGCACATTTTCAAAGTTGCGCGACGCAACTTCGTCGACCGCGAGATCTTCAAGGCCGAGAAGGAGAGAATCTTCGACCGCTCGTGGCTGTACCTTGGACATTCGTCGGAACTCCCCAAGCCCGGCGATTTTATCACCCGCAAGGTCGCCGGCCGCGGTATATTGTTCACTCGCGACAGCAAGGGGCAACTGCGCGCCCTGCTCAACACCTGCCCGCATCGCGGCGCCCAGGTGTGCCGCGAGCGCAAGGGCAACGCCAAATCGTTCCAGTGCTTCTACCATGGCTGGGTGTTCGGCGCTGACGGCAAGTTGCGTAGTCAGCCAGGCGAAGCCTCCTACCCCGAGGGGTTCAAGGGTCGCGACACCTCGAACATGCAGCCAGTGCCGCGGTTCGAGACTTATCGCGATTTCAACTTCATCTCGTTCGACAGCAACATAATGCCGCTTGTCGACTACCTCGCGGGCGCCAAGGAATACCTCGACGTGATCTGCGATCAGGCCGACGCCGGAATGTCGATCGTCGCAGGCAGCCAGGAATATTCGATCCGGGCGAACTGGAAGCTGCTCACCGAGAACAGCATCGACGGCTATCATGCCGCGACCACCCACGCGACCTACTTCGATATCCTGATGAGCTCGACGGACAATCTCGCTACCGGGATGGGTGCCGGCGGCTACGGCTACGACCTCGGCAACGGTCACGCCGTCCTCGAATACGGCGCTCCCTGGGGACGACCGGTCGCGCAGTGGATCCCCGGCTGGGGAGAGGCTGGCAAATCGGAGATCGGCCGGATCTACGACAACCTCGTCGCACGCCACGGCCAGGAGCGCGCCGATCGGATCGCGCGCAAGAACCGCAACCTGTTCATTTTCCCAAATCTCGTCGTCAACGACATCATGGCCTTGACTGTGCGCACCTACTTTCCCATGGCTCCCGACTACATGGTCATCAATGCCTGGGCGTTGGCGCCGAACGACGAATCGGCGTGGGCGCGAAAGTATCGCCTCAACAATTTCCTCGAGTTTCTCGGCCCCGGCGGCTTTGCCACGCCCGACGACGCCGAAGCGCTGGAGCACTGCCAACGCGGCTTCGAGAACTCCAAGGAAACCCTGTGGAACGACATCTCGAAGGGAATGGGCAAAGAAAAGGCCCATCACGACGACGAGCTTCAGATGCGTGCGTTCTGGACCCAGTGGAACAAGCAGATGTTTCCCGAACCAGCGTCCGGCATCAAAAGCGTCGCGGCCTAGGAGAACGAGATGCAATCCGTAACCCGAACCGACGTCGAAGATTTCCTGTTCAACGAGGCCGAGTTGCTCGATCAGTGGCGATTGCCAGAGTGGCTGACGCTCTTTACCGAGGATGCCCGGTACGAAGTTCCCTGCACAGACCTGCCCGCGGATGCCTCGTCGGATACCAATCTGTTCTACATCGCCGACGATCGCATGCGGCTCGGCGAGCGGGTCAAGCGGCTCATGAAGCGCACCGCGCATGCCGAGTTTCCACATTCGAAGACCAGTCGAATCGTCGGCAATGTCCGAATTTGCGCACGGCATGAGGACGAGATCGACGTCACCTCAGTGTTCCAGACGCTGCGGACCAAGGACGGCGTCACCGATCTCTACTTCGGGACCAACAAGTATCGCCTCGCGCTGCGAGACGATGGCTTCCGCATCCGCGAGAAGCGCTGCCTGCTCGGCGGCGAAGGCCTGCGGCCGAGCGGCCGCATCAGCATCGTGCTCTGACGGATCAATCAGATGGGTTCTCGTTTCGACGGACAGACAGTCGTGGTGACCGGTGCCGCCAGCGGCATCGGCGCCGTCATCGCCCGCCATTTTGCCGATGCCGGCGCCAGCCTGGTGGTATCCGACATTGATGAGGGCGGCCTCGGTGCGGTTGCCGACGAGATCGCTGCAACCGGCGCCAGGCGTCCGGTCGTGAAGGCCGGCGACCTCTCGCAGGAGGACGTCGCAGGCAGCGTCATCAGGTCGGCGGTCGACAATTTCGGTGCGCTCGATATCCTGGTCAACAACGCAGGCGGCGGGATCATCAAGCCGTTTCTGGACCACACGCCTGATACGTTGCGGACCACGATCGATCGCAATCTCTGGACCGCGCTGTGGTGCGCCTGGCACGCCGTCAAGGTCATGAAGGTCCGCGGCTACGGTCGCATTGTCAATATCGGGGCGGACTCGGTCCGCAACGGTCTCTGGGATCACGCCGCCTACAACGCCGCCAAGGGCGGCGTGCATGCAATGGCGACCGGACTGGCGCGTGAATTCGCCAAGGACGGCATCACCGTGAACGTCGTCGCTCCCTGCATCGTCGAAACGCCCCAGGTCAAGCAGATCACCCTTAAGGCGCCGAAGGCGTTACAGCGCTTTGTCGACGTGGTGCCGATGGGGCGCCCGGCCGAGATGGACGAGGTGGCATCGATGGTGTGCTATCTGGCTTCGAAGGAAGCCTCGTTCGTCACGGGACAGGTCATCAGCGTCAATGGCGGAAGCACAATGCTATGACGACCACGATCAACAGCATTCTCATCGGCACGGTTCAGGACTTTCCGGAGGGCGAGATCCGTCCCGCGACGATGCCCGATGGCACCAACCTTGCGGTCTACAATGTCGGCGGCACGATCTACGCCACGGCCGACCTCTGCACGCACGGCGAGGCTTCATTGTCCGAAGAAGGCATCCTGACCGGAAATATCGTCGAATGCCCTTGGCATTTTGGTACATTCGACGTCACCAGCGGCGCGCCGACCGGCATGCCGTGTACGGTTCCGTTGAAGACCTTCCCGGTCAAGGTGATAGAAGACAGCGTCTATGTCGAATTCTGACGAACCAAAGCCCTCCTCCCGCCGTGGCGCCCCGGCATCCCGCGGGCCTGCAACCCGACAGAAGCTGAGATCGCGCCGGGACAGCACGGCTGAGCCGAAATACGCGCCGCGACGAACCCAGGCGGAGCGCAGCGAAACCACGCGCAAGCAACTGATGGACGCCGCGGTCAAGCTCATTCGCCGCAATGGCTATGTCGGGCTGCGGACGATCGAGGTCGCTGACCTCGCTGGCGTTTCGCGCGGCGCCTTGATGCATCATTTCCCCAGCAAGCACGAGCTCGTCGTGGCCGTGCTGGCCTATGTCAACGAGATCACCTTCACCCAAAGTATGCGCCGCGCGCAGTCGGCGCGGCACGACGGCGGCGATCCGATCGACAGCATCATCAAAGACGCAGAGGACTTTTTCTTCGGCGACTATTTCTTCATCGAGCTCGCCATCGCGATGAGCGATGACAGCACCCGGCAGATCAAGCGCGAGACCCGGCAATTCGCCCGGCAGACGCGCTTTTCGATCGAGGCGACCTGGCTCGACACGCTGATTTCGTCCGGAATTCCGGAACAGCTCGCCAAGGACGTGCTCGCTTTGACGCTGAGCGTGGTCCGCGGCTTCTCGGTCAGAATGCTGATCGAGAACGATCCCGAGCACTTCTCACGCCTGCTCGGTGTCTGGCGCCAGATCGTGCGGCAGCACATCGAGAATTCGATGCCCAAGCAGTCGAGAAAGCGGACATGACGGGTCAAAGTTCATCCGAGAGGGCGCCACAACGCTCCCTGATCGGGCTCTGCTACGCCAGATTGGCCGTCCGCGAGCCGCAACCCGCAGCGGCGTTCGCGACCGATATTCTGGGCTTGCAACCAGTACCCGACAAACAGGCTCTACTCTTCCGATCGGACGATCGCTATCACACGCTGTCACTAATATCGGCAACGAACTCGTCCTCAATCGGCATCGAGGTTTCCGACGAAGCGGTGCTCGAACGCGTCGAGCACGCGCTACGGAGCGACGGCTTCACCGCACGTCGCGGAAGCGCCGACGAGTGCAAGCAGCGGTTCGTCCGAGATGCATTGATTGTGCAAGATGCCAGCGGCAACGAGATCGACCTGGTGCTGCGGCCCGCGCAAAGCGGACGCCGCTATTTCCCTAGCCGCGACGCCGGCATCACCGGGCTGGAAGGCGTCGGGCTACGCAGCGTCAGGCCGACGGACGACCAGAAATTCTGGACTTCGATCCTTGGTGCCCGGATCAGCGACTGGGCCGGCGACGTCGCCTATCTCGGGATCGACCGGAAGCATCACCGCATTGCGCTCTATCCATCAGACCGGCCCGGCATCCTCTATATCAGCTATGGCGTCGAGAGCCTGGATTCGATCATGCAGGGCCATTATTTCGTGCAGGAGCGCCAGATCAAGATCCTGCATGGCCCCGGACGCGAGCCCGCGTCCGGACAAATCTTCCTCAGGTTCGAGGGGCCTGAAGGATACGTCTTTTCCTACACGCATGGGATCAAAGACATCGAACCCGATCATCATCCCCGGCAATTCTCGGCTCATCCCTCCTCGCTGTGCGACTGGGGCAGCCAGTGCCAGGGCATTCCGGAACTGCGGCCGGCCGGCGACTGACAAGCCAAAGAGAATGGAGACGCCACATGATTGAACTGCGCGATCTCGCCTATGTACGGCTCGGCGCCTCAAACCTCGAGGACGCGCGGAGCTTTGCCACCAGAAGCCTCGGCCTGCAGGTCGGCGAGCAGGCAAAGCAGGCGCTCTATCTGCGCTCCGACGATCGGGCGCACACGCTCTGCTATTTCGAGGGTGATCCGCAGGACCAGACCGTCGCCTTTGAAGTTGACGATGCGGACAAGCTCAGCGTCGCCGGCGCAACGCTCGACACGCTCGGCCATGCCGTCCATGCCGGCACACCGGGCGAATGCGCGCTCCGCAAGGTCAAGGCCTTCATCGCGTTCAAAGATCCGACCGGCAACCAGATCGAGTTCGTCGTGCGGCCCGAGCGCAGTGGCAGACGATATTTTGCGACCCGCGACGCCGGGATCACCGGCTTCAGCCATGTGGGCCTGTTCACGACCGACCCCGTGCGCGACGAACAGTTCTGGACTCAGGTCTGCAACGCCCGCGTCAGCGATCGCATCGGGGACATTGCCCTCATGCGAGTCAACGCGATCCATCACACCGTGGCGCTGGCCCCCGGCCGCGGGCCCGGCGTGCATCACATCAACCACCAGGTCGAGAGCAACGACGACGTGCTACGCTCGTACTATCATTTGTCGGGCCAGCGCGTCCCAATCGTCTTCGGTCCGGGCCGTCACCCAACATCCGGCGCGCGGTTTCTCTATTTTCAGGGTCCCGACGGCATGGTGTTCGAATATTCGGTCGGCGTTGACGAAATCGAGGATGAGGAAACCCATCGGCCCCGACAGTTCGGCTTCGAGCCATCAAGCCTTTGCATGTGGGGCGCGAAATCAGGACGTCCCCGTTAGCTCGTTCAAGATCCCGGCGATCGACTTTCTTCTTCCTCGGTTCGAAACATACAGCACTGGTGAGAACGCCGACCACGGGACGTTTCTGAAACCGCGGTACTAAAATCAGCGTCGCGCGATGAGCGCTTTCGGCGTCGGTCCCGCACCGAGCGGCAATCGAGTCGTCCCAAGGTCGTCATTGGGAATTAGCTCTCTCCATCGGCATCGTGAAGGACCACGGATCGGGCACGCATGACTCGAGCCTGAACTCAACCTCGCGGTAGGCCTCTCCGATTTCGGGTCAGTGCCGGGTTGATTCCGATCAGGCGATTGTGGGGTCTGGAAGGGCCACAACCGTGCCCGCGGCGAGAACCTCCTGCTTATTTTTGTCGGCGAGTACCGCGCGTCATCCTGCTGGTATTTGTGCTGGTACCGGCAGCAATCGAAGAGAAAAGTGCGTTCAAATTCAAATGGTTATGGCTCTAGGCAATTATCGGCCAAGGGCACCACGCTTCGCCCTTGCGGGCTTCGCCTGGCGCAGCCATGCCCAGACCGCAAGGGCGAAGCGTGTCCGGCGAAGCTTGAGCGAAGCGAGAGCGAAGACGGGCTGGCGCTCCTAACCACCCCTCACTGGTTCAGGATCGGCGGAATGTCTTTTGCGTCGCGCCGCCCCGGCAGCGAGCTGAGATAGGCGTGGATGTCGGCGATGCCCCTGTTCAACAGCACGTCGACGGAGAACGACGGCATGGCGTTCGGCGCCTCGCGCAGGACGGCGATGAGGGACGCCACAGGCAGCGGGATCGCGCCGGCGTCAAAGTTATGTTCGCCACTTCCAAGGAAGCCTTCCTTGCCGCCATCGTCCTCGTCGCAAGGTTGGTGACGGCGGCGAAATCGCATGCAGGAACGATAGATTGGCCCCGCCGTTTGGTTTGACCAACCGCAGCAGGACGATCAAGCGGCTATGGAGAAAGAGGCGCCCGCGGGCGGCCCGCAGGCGCATATGCTCGTAGGCGACCAATTATGACGAATCTCGCCAAGCTCCCGACCTGGGCGGACGATAAGCACGTCTTCGCCGTCATCGAGACTCCCCGCGGGAGCACATGCAAGCTCGAGTTCGACCCCAAGCTGGGGACCTTCACTTTGGCAAAGCCCCTGATGACAGGACTCAGCTATCCGTACGACTGGGGCTTCATCCCGTCCACCAAGGCGGAGGACGGCGACCCTCTCGACGTGCTGGTCATTCACGACGCCAAGACATATCCCGGCGTTGTTCTCAAATGCAGGCCGGTCGGGGTGCTGGAGATCGAGCAGAAGAGCAAGGGTAAAAAGGAGCGCAACGATCGCGTCTTTGCCGTGCCGGACCGCTCCCCACTCGAAACAGATCTAAGGGATATCCGCCATCTTCCCTCGCGCGCCTGCGAGGAGCTCGAAGCGTTCTTCCGCGCCACCAACGCTCTTGAGAGCAAGGATCTGACTTTTTTGGGCTGGCGTGGGCCAAGCCATGCGGCCAAGGCGATCAAGCGCGTTTCAAAGTAGGTCGTCCGAGCTGTATAGCAAATCGCACACATCGGACGTGGAGCAGTCCGTTGGTCATCCAAAAGAAACGGCCCCAGCAACGAGCAATCGCTGGGGCCGTTCTTATTCCCATGCTCACGCCGAACCGCCGGTTGCCGATAATAGGCGGCCCTTCTGGGCCGTAAATTTGATCTTGATGAAATAGCCCTGCCCAGTGTCCGGATGATTCGCGGAATACGCGGTTCGAGAAATAACACGTGTGAATCTCATCTAAATAAATTGCCGATTCTTCCCGGCGCCCAGCTTTCATGGACGCTTCGTCCATTTTAGTTCCACGCCTGCAAAAATTTTTTACTCGTCAGAAATTATCCTATGTTGCTGAAAAACAGCAAGATCATTGGTCTGTTCCTCACCGCAGTGGAACGAGGAAGGCCGTGGGAAAGAAGCGCAACCGGGTTAAGCAAACGACCTCGCTCACGTTCAGGCTAGGTCAGCTGGCAGAAGCGGCGCGAGCTCGAGCCTCGATCTTACCGCCGGGGGCGGAGCGCGAGCGCATGCTGCGGAAGGCGCGCGAAGCGGAGAGCGCTATCGCGATCGAGAAACTGGTCACAAGTCCGGGGACCGAATTACCCACCTAAAGACCGCCCCGATTGCCCTTTGCGCGCGTCCAGGACAGCACCCCAATTGATATTGGAACCGGCAGGGGCCGAAAAAGGTTCATCGCGTTGCGATGACGAAAGAACTCGACGCCAAGCTCAAGACTGCCCTCGACGAGTCCCGCCTCCTTATCCTTGGCGCACAGGTTCTGTTCGGCTTCGCCTTTCAAGGTGCATTTCAGGAGCTTTTCCAGGACGCGTCGCCAGCCGGCCATACGCTTCAATGCGCGGCGCTGGTGCTGCTGTGCGGCAGCATTTGTCTCCTGATTGCGCCCTCCATGTATCACCGCATCGCCTGTAGTGGCCAAAGCCGGCACCGAGCATTGCACGTCACGACAAGCCTTACCGGCTGGAGCCTCCTGCCACTGACGCTTGGCCTTGGCGCATCCGTCTTCGTTGTTTTCGATTTTCTCGTGGGGCCGGGACTTGGCGCAGCCATGGGAGCGGGGCTGGCCGTAATCGGGCTCGGCTTGCTCTTTGGCCTCGGGATGGTTTTGCGGCACAAGGCCAAGCCGCTGCCCCCGGAGAGCGGCACGCCGCTCAAAACCAAGATCGAACAGCTCCTGACCGAAGCCCGCGTCATCATTCCAGGCGGACAGGCGCTGCTCGGCTTTCAGTTCGTGGCGGCGCTGACAAGGTCCTTCCAGGCCTTGCCCGGCTGGATGCAGACCGTCCATGCGGCGGGGCTTCTGGCCGTGGCGTTTTCGGTTCTTCTCCTGATGACCCCTGCATCGCTGCATCGCCTCGCCTATCATGGCGAGGATGATCCGCAATTCTTCCGGATCGGCTCCGCGCTCGTGATTGCGGCCGTGCTTCCCCTTGCGCTCGGGATCGCCGCCGACATCACGGTCGTGCTTTACATCGTCAGCGAGAACGCAGGTCGTGCCATCGCGATCGGCACGTCCGCGTTCGTTGCCCTCCTGACGGCATGGTACGGTTTTCCGCTCTGGCATCGGGGAGCCGGTCATGGGGCGGCTTAAAGCCCCACCCGGCGATCGCGCCGTGCATCTCTGCATCGACATGCAGCGTCTGTTTGCCGCGGACGGCCCATGGCCCACGCCATGGATGCCGCGCGTTGTACCAGTCATCCGGGAGCTCGTGGCCCGCGCACCCGAACGCACCATCTTCACGCGCTTTATTCCGCCGATTGAGCCCAGGGATGCAGCTGGCATGTGGCGCGCCTATTATGAGAAATGGCCGAAGGTGACGCGCAGCACAATGGATCTCAATCTGTTGCGCGTGGTGCCCGAGCTTGAGGGCTTCGCGCCGCCCGCACATTGCATCGACAAGCCGGTCTATTCGGCGTTCGCAACCGGGGCGCTGCAGACCTACTTGCAGGAGAAGCACGTCGATACGCTGCTCGTGACCGGCTCCGAGACGGACGTCTGCGTGCTCGCATCGGTGCTCGATGCCGTCGACGTCGGCTACCGCGTCATCGTGGTGAAAGACGGCCTGTGCTCCTCGTCCGATGCGGCGCATGAGGCCTCTCTTCACCTCTACGCCCAGCGCTTCGATGTCCAGATCGAGCTGGCGGAAGCCGGCGAGGTGCTGGATGCGTGGCGGCCATAATCTGCCGCAGCGCTTTCAATATTAGGAACGGGCTTATCGAGCCCGCGTTTGACGTTCTGACCATGCACCCCAGGAGAGAGCTATGGCAGAACGAGAGACAGGGAATCTGATCGCCAGCGACAAGGTCGAAGGCACCGCCGTCTATGGAGCCGACCAGCAGAAGATCGGCAGCGTCGAGCGCGTCATGATCGACAAGGTGTCGGGCAAGGTCGCCTATGCGGTTCTGAGCTATGGCGGCTTCCTCGGCATCGGCGATGATCACTATCCGACGCCGTGGTCAAGCCTGACCTATGACACCAATCTCGGCGGATACCGGACCAACATCACCAAGGACCAGTTGGACAAAGCACCGCGTTACACCAACGACAATGACTGGAGCTGGACTCGCGACAACGACCGGCGCGTCTACGACTACTATCGAGCCTCGCCCTACTGGTGAGCCGAGACCACTGCGCTTACGAGAGCCCGGTGCTGAACGCGCCGGGCCGGAAGCGCGGCGTGTCAAATCCGGTCCTGGCCTGCTCAATTCATAGCTTTTAGAAGATATCCGGCGGTTCGGCTGCCGACCGCGCGCGCAACCTGTCCCGGCGTACCCGACGCAACGATGCGGCCCCCCTCCTCGCCCGCTCCCGGTCCGACGTCGACGATGAAGTCGCTGCTTGCTGCGACCGACATGTCATGCTCAATGACAATCACGGTATTTCCGGCCTCGACCAATCCGTCGAGCTGCTTCAGCAGCTTTGCCACGTCGGCCGGATGAAGACCGGTCGTCGGCTCATCGAGCACATAGAGTGTCCCGCCTCGCTGCGCGCGCTGCAGTTCCGTGGCGAGCTTGACGCGTTGCGCTTCGCCGCCCGACAACTCCGTGGCGGGCTGTCCGAGCCGGATATAACCGAGACCGACCTCGCGCAGTACGCCGAGCGATCGGCGCAGGGACTCATCATCTGCAAAGAACTCGAACGCTGCGTCGACGTTCATGGCAAGCACGTCGGCGATTGAATTGTCCCGGATCTTGATCTCGAGCGTCTTGGCATTATAGCGAGCACCCTTGCATGTTGGACACGGCGCATAGACGCTCGGCAGAAACAGGAGCTCGACGCAGACATAGCCTTCGCCCTGGCAGGTCTCGCACCGGCCCTTCGCGACATTGAACGAAAATCGACCGGCGTCGTATTTCCGGGCTCGCGCCTGCTTGGTCGCCGCAAACAATCGCCGCACATGATCGAGCAGGCCGGTGTACGTCGCGAGGTTCGACCGTGGAGTTCGCCCGATCGGTTTCTGATCGACCACTACCAGTCGCTTCACCTGGTCCAGTCCCTCGGTGATCTTGCCACCGAGCGTTTCGATCGCGGCTTCCAGAACGTCATCGTCCGCATCAGGCTCCCGGCGGTGTCCCAACTCGTCGCCAACGGCTTCGACCAGGAACTGGCTGACCAGACTCGACTTGCCCGAACCCGAGATCCCCGTGACACAGGTAAAAACGCCCAATGGTAAATCGACGTCCAGTCGGTGCAGATTGTTGCGGGTCACACCGCGCAGCCTCAGCCATCCTTGCGCCGCACGGCTGCTCCGGGAAGCTTCCGCTCCCTCACCGAACAGATAGCGTCGTGTCTGGGATTCCCGGACATCAACCAATCCCGGCAGCGGCCCACTGTAAAGAATCCTGCCGCCATTCTCTCCCGCCGCGGGCCCTACATCGACGATCCAGTCTGCCTGACGCACCACATCGAATTCGTGCTCGACGACGAACAGCGAGTTGCCCGCAGACTTCAGGCGCGCCAACGCGCGTAGAAGCGCCTCCGTGTCCGCTGGATGCAGCCCTGCGGACGGCTCATCCAACACATAGACCACTCCGAACAGGTTGGATCGGACCTGCGTCGCCAGGCGAAGTCGCTGCAACTCGCCCGGCGACAAGGTCGGCGTGCTCCGCTCGAGCGTCAGGTAACCGAGACCAAGGTCGAGCAGAACTTCCAAACGGCCGCGCAGGTCGTCGGCGATGCGTTTCAAGACCAACGCCTTTTCCGGATGATCCCCGGCATCGGGCTTCGCTTTTGCCGGCGACGCTTTCAACAGCTCGTCCAGGCGTTTCAAGGGCAGCCGCGACAATGTGGAGATATCCAAGCCGGCGAACTTGACCGATAAAGCCTCCGGCTTGAGCCGCTTGCCTTTGCAGACCGGACAGTCCGAACCCGACAGGAATTGCGCCACCCGGCGCTTCATCATCGCGCTCTGGGTCGTCGCATAGGTCTGCAGTACATACTTGCGAGCGCCCGTGAAGGTCCCCTGGTAGCTGGGCTCTTCCTTGCGCTTGAGCGCCCGCCGCGTTTCCGCTGGAGTATATCCTGCATAGACCGGCACCGTCGGCTGCTCATCGGTAAAAAGGATCCAGTCGCGATCCTTCTTCGGCAGTTCGCGCCACGGCTTGTCGACGTCGTAGCCAAGGGTCACCAGGATGTCCCTGAGGTTCTGCCCTTGCCAGGCTGTCGGCCAGGCGGCGATCGCGCGCTCGCGGATGGTCAGCTTATCGTCGGGCACCATGGACCGCTCGCTGACATCATGGATGCGCCCGATGCCATGACAGCGAGGGCAAGCACCTTCCGGCGTGTTCGGCGAAAACGACTCCGCGTATAGCAACGGCTGCCCGGGCGGATAGTCACCCGCTCGGGAATAAAGCATCCGCAGCAGGCTCGAGAGTGTCGTGACACTCCCCACCGAGGACCGCGTCGTTGGCGATCCCCGCTGCTGTTGCAGCGCGACAGCCGGTGGAAGGCCTTCGACCTCATCGACCTCCGGCACGGCCATTTGATGAAACAGCCGCCTTGCGTAAGGCGAGACCGACTCCAGATACCGGCGCTGCGCCTCGGCGTACAGCGTCCCAAAGGCAAGCGACGACTTTCCGGAGCCGGAGACCCCGGTAAACACGACCAGGGAATCTCTCGGAATGTCGACGTCGACATTCTTCAGATTATGTTCGCGGGCGCCGCGGACCCTCACAAATTCGAATCCAGAGCGGGCAGCCGTCCGGAAAGCGCTGTCGGCCTTTTTGTCCATAGACTCCAACCCACGGGAAGCTCGAACGATCCAGCTCCGATTTGGACGCTGGGTCCTCGCGAATCTTTTTTGGTCGGTTCGGCGTCGCGTGATCAAGGCTTTTGGCGTCGGTTTCGCTCGGCCGCAACAGGGCTGCCGCCCATCGCAGGCCGCGCCTGACGTTTTCGGCAATATCTCGGCCGCCAGACAAGTATGACCGTCATATTTTGGCCATAGGCGGTTTCTTAAAGGCCTGGGCGGGCCACGTTCCCGCCTCTGTTTTGCGTCGCTCGACCCGGTGCGGTCGCTTCGCAACCCAATCGCAGGTCATCGCTGCGCTCCTCCTCCCACTGTCAGGATGGTCTGCCAACAACAAGAGGACTTTGTAATGCGTAAAACTCTTGCGGCTGTCGCCGTGCTCCTGGCCTTTGCTTCATCTGCTGCCGAAGCTCGCGGTCGTCACCATCATCATCGTCATTATGCGCACGCACACGCGGGTCGCCCGGCGGCCTGGTGCGGCTGGTTCATGCGCACGCAGGTCGGCAGCGATCCGGGTCCGCAATACAATCTGGCGCGCTCCTGGGCGCGCTACGGCACCAATGCCGGCGGCCCCTCGGTCGGCGCGATCGTCGTCTGGCGTCACCACGTCGGCAAGATCGTGGGTCATGAGAACGGCCAGTGGATCGTCACCAGCGGCAACGACGGACACGCCGTGCGCACGCGGCCGCGCTCGCTCGCCGGCGCCATCGCGTTCCGCAACGCCTACGCTTCGTTCTAAGGGCATGATCCGGAAAAGTGCGAAGCGGTCTTCCGAAAGATCATGCTCAAGTAACATCCCGAAGCGCGATGACGACCTCATCGCGCTCTGGCGGAACTTTGCTTCTGCGCTGACATTCGAGCGTGCGATGCCGAGCGGTATACGAACCGTTCATCATCGCCGCCTACGCTGCGGCGGGGTTTCGCCCTGAAGCCCTCAGACGGGCGCCGTCACCTGTGTTGACCAGGTGGCGGCGCTTTTTCAAGGAATGCATCGGCTTGCCCCAGAAACCGAAGAAAGTCGCGGCTGCTTCCAGGAAAGCTCCTTACGAGACTGCGCCTCACAAGAGTGCCTATTGGTCGGCCGCCTATGTCAGTTTCTGCAACGGCATGACCGTGTTCGCAGTGACCAGCGGCGTTCTCGGATTTCTTCTGGTGGCCAAGCTCTATCTGTGAGCGTCAGCGCTTTCCGATGCTCTTCAGATAGGCGCAGAACATGTCGGCCATGGCATCGGCATAGCTCTCGATCTCGGCCCGGCTTCGCGGGCTCTCCGAAAAATCCTTGCCGACCGTGCTCAACGTCGTCGTGATCAGATCGCCCGCCATTGCGCGGGCTGCGGCGGATGCCTTCGGCAAGGCCTCGCGCATGAAGACCTCGACGGTGCGC
This sequence comes from Bradyrhizobium sp. USDA 4461, assembly GCF_054055655.1. Lineage (NCBI taxonomy): Bacteria > Pseudomonadati > Pseudomonadota > Alphaproteobacteria > Hyphomicrobiales > Nitrobacteraceae > Bradyrhizobium > Bradyrhizobium sp. USDA 4461. Next base: position 3,408,781 of record NZ_JBSRXM010000001.1, on the reverse strand, counting down.
GCGCTCGACGCCCGCGCCTCGCGGGCCTCCGGCGCGTCGCGATAAAGCGGCGCGGCATCGCTCAGCGCGCCGCGCACTGCGGCTTCCTCGCATTCGGAATGGAAGAACGCGTGCACCAGCGCGCGCAGCCGCTGCAATGGCGGCCGCCCGCCATCTTCGAGAATCTCCCGCAGCAGGCCGGTGGTCTGCCGCCACTCGTCGCTCTGCAATCGGAACAGGATCGACGCCTTGTTCGGAAAATACTGGTACAGCGAGCCGACGCTGACGCCGGCCTTCTCGGCCACCCGCGCCGTGGTGAAACGCTGCGCGCCCTCCTTCGTCAAAACCTGAACAGCCGCCTCGAGAATCGCCGCGACGAGCTCGGTCGATCGCGCCTGTTGCGGCTGTTTTCGCGAGGAAACTGAAGAGCTTCGCCGTTCGGTCATGGACGTCTTATGGGCAATTCGGGGAATGCGATTAGCGAATGCGAATAATTATTCGTATTTCTAACGAGGCGCAAGGACGCGCCGCTTTTGCACCGGAGACCCACATGACGACCCTCACCTCACCCCAGCTCGCAGGCCTGCTCGACCGCCTGTTCGCGCAAGCCTCCGCAGCGGTGGAAGAAACCCGGCGCGCGGTGGCCGACCTTTCCGACGCGGACCAGGCGCGCCTGATGCGCAGCAAGACCGACTACCGCGCGCTCTACGGCCGCCTCAACAATGTGCCGCTCGCGGCCTCGCGCGAGACCGGTGCGCTGCTCTACATGCTGGCGCGTGGCGCGCGGGCGCGCAACATCGTCGAGTTCGGCACCTCGTTCGGCATCTCGACACTGCACCTCGCCGCTGCGCTGCGCGACAATGGCGGCGGCCGCCTGATCACCAGCGAGTTCGAACCGGCCAAGGTCAAGCGCGCCCGCGACAACCTCATCGCGGGCGGGCTCGACGATCTGGTCGAGATCCGCGAGGGCGACGCGCTCACGACGCTGCGCAGCGATCTGCCCGATGCGATCGACCTCGTGCTGCTCGACGGCGCCAAGGGGCTCTATCCCGATATCCTCGATCTGGTGCAGGGGCGGCTGAAGGCCGGCGCCTTCGTGGTCGCCGACAATGCCGACGACAGTCCCGACTATCTGGCGCGGGTGCGCGCGCTGAAGGGCGGCTACATCTCGGTGCCGTTCGCCGAGGACGTCGAGCTGTCGATGCGGCTTGGTTGAGGTCGAAATCGAAGAAGCGCGCGATCAGGCCGCCTTGACCTTGTCGATGGTCGCGGACAGTCGCGCGCGCTTTGCTGGGTCGGTGACGTATTGGAGACTGGCTTCGAGGTCGCGAAGGACACTGCTCACCTTCCATTTCACTTGCCCCTCGGCAACCACCTGCATTGCCAGCCTCTCGGCCTTGTCGGGATCACCGAGGTCAAAGGCCGCGGCAAGCTGCGTCGGGCGCAGCCATTCGTCGGCAAGCTGCAATCGTCTGGCCCGCTCGCAGGCGGCAATCGCGACCCGCACGGTGGCCTGCGCAAGATCTTCGTCGCCCGGGTTCCCCCGGGCGCGATAGAGACGGGGCAAGTTGCTGGAGCAGTAATAGGCGTTGAGATCGAGCTCCATACCCTGCTGATAACAATCGATCGCCTTCTCGAGCTCCTCCTTGCGGCGAGGAGAGTCGGCTGGTGCGGCTCTGGCGAGGCGCTTGTGGCGGCCGCCCATCAAGCCGAGCCGTTCCGGCGTCGGCCCCGCGAAATCTATCAATGTCTGGATCTCGGCAATCGCCTGGATGTCGTCGCCGGCCTGGGCCGCGGCAAATGCTCGATTCTCCTGCACTTCGGGTTCGTTGGCGAAGCGCTCGGGAAGATCCTTGGTGTAGTTGAGCACGACATTCCAGTCGGCGGTGGTATCGACGCAATCGCGCAGCAGCAGCAACAGGGCGAGCGCCTTCGCATAGGTCGCGGGTGGATTGCCCTCGGCGGCAATCAAGGCCTGGGCCCGCTTCATGCGCTCCTCCGCGGGCGCAGCGCGGACCGCGCGTATCTTGGTCTGGAATGCAGCTTGCTCGGCGAGCTGGCTTCGCATCGTCGTCGCCTTGCGCGGGTCGACCTTGTCCGGATAGCCCGGGATCGACTGGTGCATCGGCGAAATCCCGGCCGCAAGGGCCCTGATGGGCTCCTTGATCGCGGCCTGCATCGCGGCAGCGGTTGCCTCGGTGATCTCTCCCTCGGGCAGCGGGTAGCGCACCGTTCGCATCTGGACGACATCGAACAATTGCTTGGACCAGTCGGCGGCGAGCAGGACACACCCCGTCTTTTGCGATGCGTGGCGAATGCCGACCTCGTAATACACGTTGCCGTTCGGGATCGTCATGTCGGCCAGCACGAGATCGGCGAAGTAGATTCTTTCCAGCATCTCGCTGACGATCAACGCGCTGGTGTCCTGATCGGCCCGCACCGGCTCATAGCCGAGCGCCTTGATGGCCGGAACGTAAGCACGATCCCACAGCGCGTTGAAATCAATCTCGGCCGGACCGAACTTGGGGTCGGCTTGGGTCGGCTTGCGGCCATAAGGCATGATCATGAAACACGACGGCATGTTGCAATTCCCTCAGTCCCATAATTTTCTCGTGTCGAGCCAGTAGATCCACGTCGTCTTGCGGCCGGCCTCTTCCATCAGGTGCTTCGCGCCGCCCGGACCATCGCCGCCCTCGCCGTTCCACAGGCAGATGAAGGCCATTTTCTCGCCGCCAAAGCGCGCGGCGCGCTGCAGCATCCATTGATTGTCGCGCTCGTAGGCGTTCTCGCCGGCCGGCAACGGCCCGAGCTCGTCGGGCATGACGTGGAGCGTCGCCTGCGATTTGGCGGCGAAATACCGCGCGCGCCAATCGCCTCCGGCGAAATCCACCGAGCCGGCGAGGAAGGTCGGCTCGTCAAACGGAATGTAGATTTCAAGCCGCATGCGCTGCGCGAGCGCGGCTTCCGCAAACAACAGGTCGCCGCCGCAAGCGCCGCCGCAGATTGCAAGATCGCCTTCGCGGACCCCGATCCGCTCCAGCGCGGCGGCAATCGCAGCGGCGGCCTTGGGCGCCTCGTCGGGTGGAAAGCGTGGCGTTTTTCGATCCGGCGCATCGATCATGTGACCGCTGAAGAGAACCACCGTGTTCGGTGACTTGGCGTCTTGCTCGGTAGCCATCGCGACACCTCGACTCATGACTGGATCATTGCGTCCAGGTGCCGAACTTAACTGAAGGCGAAATCCTTGTCGAAGCCGGGATCGGCGTGTCCGCCGCGCCGCGCGGCATCACGCGAGATCAAAGGCCGGCGGGAAATGGTCCGCGCTGACCTGCTTCTCCGCGGCCTTCCCGCCGATCCCGGCGAGTTCGTCCATGTTCTTCGGATCGTCCATCGCCGCGATCTTCGCCAGCGCGTCCGGCGTCCGCTCGATGCCGAGCGTCTGCTTCAGCCAGGCAGTCTCCAGCAGCACGTTGTAGCGCGCATAGGTCGCGAGCTGCGGCCCGCTCTGGCTGTCCGCAATCATGTCGGTCACCGCGCGATCGATCGACCACGGCGTACGGCAATCGGTCAGCCATTGCAGCATGCCGTGATTGTGCCGGCTGCAATCGTCCATCAGCGACTGCAGCGAGCGCACGCCCTGCTCTGCCGCCGGCATGCGGACGATCTGCTCGGTCGAATAGGTGGAGCGGAATTGGCCCGTACCGGCCGAGATCAACAGCAGCCTGTCCTTGCCGGTATGCCAGCGAAAGCCGTGGCCATGGAGCGCCGCAAGCATCAGAAGTTGCAGTGCCGGATCGTTGAACGGGCTGACGCCGCCGTCGACGAAGGCGCCATTGACCGTGTGACCGTCGCGCGCCGAGATCGTGATCTCCTCGGGTTTGAAATAGGTCGGCGCCGCGGTCGAGGCACGAACGACTTGCGTCAGCCGCAATGCGCCGTCCTGCTTCGCAAAAGCCGCGTCCGGATTGTTATGCAGCGGCCAGGGACTGCCGGTGTCGAGCCGCTTGGTCATGATCATCAGGCCGGTGCGGACCCGATCGCCGCCGAGCACGGTATCGGCGCCGAGCTGCGTATCGAGCGCGCGCTGCAAGGCGTCGGAGTCGAATTTCGGCGCCAGCAACCCCCGCCGCCAGAATGATTCCTGGAAGATATCGGTGCCGATCCCGCGATAGAGCGTCTTCAAGGCGTCCACGGTCATGCCGCAGGCAAGTCCGGCCGCGATAATCGATCCCGTCGAGGTGCCGCCGATCAGATCGAAATAGTCGCACAGCAACAGGTCGTTGTTGTTGTGCCGCTTGCGCAACAGTGCCTCCATCGCGGCCAGATATTCGAGCGTCAGAATGCCGCGAATGCCGCCGCCGTCGAGCGCCAGGATTCGCTTCGGTCCGGCATCGCGATCGAGATGCTGCTGCTTGGTCTTCGGCATGGTTGCCCCCGCAGAACAATGAGATTTGCTGATTTCGAAACGACCGACCGGTCGCGGCCGAAGGCCCAATTGGATGCGCTTCCGAGCGCAAACGGCACCAGGTCATGACATGAGCGATGCACCAGATCGATACACCGACTTGTTGACGATTTTATCCATTCGACGCCGGAGCACGGCGATTTTCCCGCGCGCGGCTCCCCGCGACAAACATCATGCACCCCATACACGCTAAGGTATAGTGAGCTAGTTCACTGGCAGGAGGCATTTCTTTTTCTCAGCCAGCGACCGCCAATTCCAGCAGCGGGCTATCATTCGATCCGTAGCGAGACGCGCAACGAGACCCGGCCCGGCCGTCGCAGCAATTTGATGCAGATCGGATTTTGCCATGCCAGACGATTTCTCGGTGTTCATCAGCCATCGCGCCGAAGACAGATTCCTCGCCCGTCTGTTGAAGGCGCGGCTCGAATATCTCAGCAGCCTGGACGGCCAGCGTCCGATGGAATGCTTCGTCTGCGAGGAAATCCCGGGCGGCTCGGAATGGCGGCAATGGATGATCGACAACACGGCGAAGGCCGATTGCCTGATCTTCATCCACACCAACGCCGAGCACAATTGGACCTGGTGTGCGTCCGAGATTTCGCAGTTCGATGGCTACAAGCGCGCGCTGAAGCTCACCTCGAAGGTCCTGTGGTTCTCGGTCGACGCATCGCCGTCGTTCCCGATGCTGGCGGAAAACGAGTTCTACGGCATCGGCGAGGAAGACGTCCGGCGGTTTCTCGAAGATTTGTTCGTGAAGCCGACCTTCGGCGTCGCACCGCTCAGGCCGCGGCTGAATGCCAACCACGCCCGCGACTTCAACGAGGCGGCGAAGGATCTGCACGCGCAGTTCATGCAGATCACCCGGCCCGAAGAGCTGTTCCGCCTGCGGCTGCGCATCGTGTTCAGCGACGAGCTGTCGTTCCGGCAGAAGGCCGAGACGCTGAGGACATTGCCGCCGGCGGACCGCGCGCGCGGCTTCCTGAAGGATGCGAAACTCGAGGCCGACGCTGCCACCACCACGCTGCTGTCCGGTCCCGATACGGCCGATCTCGACTGGGAGGATCTGCTCAGCGCGCAAAACCGCTACGACAGCGGCGCCTGGCTCGACGAGCTGACGAGCTATGTCGCGAACTCGTTCGCCGACGTGGATATTGCCAGCCGGCGAGGCCGCGAGCAGGTCCTGAGCCCGATCTTCCGCGACCTGAAGCTGTATCAACCGGTGATCGCACGGCTCGAATATCTCGACAGCACGCCGTTCTCGGTCGTCATCATCTTCGTGCCGATGCCGCCATTCAGCGAGGATCCGAGGCTGATGGTTGCGCAGAACATGCCGAAGGACATCGTCTTCCTCTCGATCCTGCTGCGGCTGGCGCGGCGCTTCCGATGGTCGTTCCTCGAGCCGCTGTACAACGCCGTCGAGGACCTCGACGAGGACGTCACCGCCAAGCGATGGGACGACCTGCTCGCGCGCTACCACGAATGCCTGGAGAACCTGGATTCGATCCTGCGGCAGGGCAACATGCGCGAACTGGAAACCGTCGGCGACATCAAATCGGCGATCAACATCTCCGACGATGCTCTCTTGAAGGAGATGTTCAAGGATTGGGGGACGTTTCAGACCCGGCTGGCGCAGGCCATCGAGAAGAGGTCGCCCGGCGATGTCAGGCAGACGCTGGAGCCTTGGCTGAAGCGCAACAAGGATTTCATGAAGCAGCTGCTGGTCGAAACCCAGAGCAAGGTCGAGAAGCTGCGGCCGCCGGAGGCGCGCGCGGGATAGAGGAACGCAGGTTCGGTCCGATCCGAACCCTGCGCTCAGATCATCGAGGCGACGCGCTCGAGGCCGATCAGGCGCGCCAGCGAGCGGACCTCGTTCTTCTGGTCCTCGCGCAGCTGGAACAATAGCGGCATCGCCGCCGATTTCAGCTGCTGGACCTCCTCGGAGTCCGGATCGATCGGCATGGTGCCCGAAGCGGGATCGCCCTGGCGCTTGGCGTGGATCTTGCGGGCGACGGCGCGCAGCGCGGTCTCGACCGCCGGCCAGTAATATTCCTGCGACGACGACAGCTTGAGCCGGTCCTTGATGCCGGCGATCTGGGCATCGCTGAGCAGCGCATAGTTTTTCTGCGGCGCCGGCTTGGCGGCCGCCTTGGGCTTCGGCGGCGCTGCGGGCGCGACCGGCGCGGGCTCAGCGACCTTCGGCTGCGCGGCATCGACGGGATCGTTGAGCTTCGGCAGGCCTATATCGGCGGGCTCGGCCGACGCGTAAGCCTGGCGCACCGTATCGGTTGCACCCGGTATCGCGGCTTGCGCGCGCAGCAATAGCGGCGACGGGCCGGCGGGAGGATCGGCCGGTTTGGTGGGCACGTCAAAGGAGGCCGCGGCAAGCGTCGTGACCGCGAGCTTGTCCTGCTTGCTGGCACGGTTGGCGACCGGACCGACGTCGGCCTGCGCCGCCGGAAGGCTGTCACGGCCCAAAATGGCTGTGATCGCGGCGCCGGCGAGCAGGAAGCAGGTCAGGGCGACGATGGTGATGGCTCTGGTCAAAAATTACTCCATTGCCGGCCGGTGTCACCGCAAACTGCGCGCGAAATGCGGCGTTAGCGTGCCGCGACGGCGCCAAATAGGTGAAATCGTCCCGAAACGGCCCGAAAAATCAGGCTGCCGCATCAAGCTCATAGGCTTCCTGGATGTCGGCGACGATCTCGTGCGCCGTCCAGAGCGCGCCGGGCTGGACCGAATGCATGCTGACGGTCCAGTTGGTGCGGCGGGTCCGCGGCGTGCTGACGATGTCGAATTCAACCTGACGGCACAGCGGATGCCGCTGCAGGGCGTAGAACACCCGGGTCCGGAGTTCGTCGAGCGAGGCCGGGGTCTTGGAGAGCGCCTGAAGAGCCATGTCGCATTCCCACAACTGCCGGGCGGCCGGCCGTGGCGGCGGACCATCCCGTGACGCATAGTTGGGACTGGCATGGTTAATGCCGCGTTAAGCGGACAGGCGGCACTTGAATGATCAGGCGAGCCGCACCCGCGCGCTCGCCGCCTCGTATTCCGCGACCGTCTGCGCCACGAGTTCGTCGACGCCGAGCACCCCGGCCACCCCCGAGGTGGAGTGGCCACCGCTCCAGATGTCGCGCCAGCGTTTCGGCCGGCTTTCACGGGCGCCGATGTCGATGTCCTTGCCGATGTCGATCGCGCCGCGCGCCGGCAGGTCGTCGGGATCGAGGCCGGCAGCCTCGATCGAGGGCCGCAGCATGTTGGTCTGCAGACCCGTGAACGCCGTCGTCAGCAGGATGTCGTCGGCGGTCGCCGCGACCAGCATCTGCTTGTATCTCGCATCCGCCATGCTCTCGTGCGTCGCGATGAACTTGGTGCCCATATAGGCCAGCTCGCAGCCGAGCGCCTCCGCGGCGCGCAGCGCGTGGCCGTCGCTGATGCCGCCGGCGAGCACGATCGGGCCGTCGAAGAAGCCGCGCACCGCGCGGACGAATACGAACGGATTGAGCCATCCGGTCTGTCCGCCGGCGCCCGCGGTGAGCAGCACCAGCCCGTCGGCGCCGACTGCTGCCGCGCGTTCGGCATGGCGGATCGACGCAACGTCGGCAAACACCAGCGCGCCGGCATCGTGCAGGGGGCCAAGCACCGGCGCCGGCGAGCCGACCGAGGTGATCACAAGCTCGGGCTTGTGCCGCAGCAGCACGGCGAGGTCCTGCTGCAGCCGCGCGTTGGAGCGATGCACGATCAGGTTCGGGCAGATCGGCGCCGCCGCTTGGCCGCTCGCATCTTCATGCGACCGCAAGCGCCCCTCGATGTCGCCGAGCCACGCATCGAGCTGTTCCGTCTCACGGCAATTCACGGTCGGAAACGAACCGATCACGCCGTTGCGGCAGGCGGCTACCACCAGTTCGACACCGGAGACCAGAAACATCGGCGCCGCAATCAGCGGCAACCGAAGGCGATCGCGAAAACGCGCGAGAGGATCAGCGGACAATTGCTTCTTCCCATCATCATTGTGTTAGCTTGTCGCCAACATTGGCACGCAAGAGGCCAAAGACAAAGCGGGAGGAGGCCACGACATGAGCAATCCGCTCTATGCATTTCCGGCGGTATGCGAACAAACCTTGCGGGCACTGGCGCGCTATCCGTCACGCACCGCCTTCGCATGGCCGGGCGGCTCGCTCAGCTATCAAGGCGCGACCGACCTGATCGGACGGATGCAAAGCGTGTTCATGCGGCTCGGCTTTGCGCCGGGGACCCGCGTCGCGATGCTCACCGCCAACCGCGCCGACAGCTGGTGCGCCGGCGTCGCTGCGCAATTGTCGCGGCTCGCGATCACCTGGCTGCATCCGCTCGGCTCGCTCGACGACCAGTTGTTCCAGATCGAGGATTCCGAAGCCGAGATGCTGATCGTCGACGGCATCACGTTTCGCGACCGCGGCGGCGAGCTCGCGACGAAAGCGCAGGGCCTGAGGACGGTGTTCACGCTCGGCCCGGCGGATTACGGGGCCGACCTGTTGCGCGTGGTCGAGGATGCCGGCAGCGCGACCGCGAAGAACTTCGCCCGCGATGACGACATCTCGACCTTGAACTACACCGGCGGCACGACCGGCAAATCCAAGGGTGCGCTGCGCTATCACCGCGAATATGGCGGCTTCGCCGCAGCCATCCTCGCCGACTTCGAGATCCCCGAGACGCCGCGCTACCTCACGGTGGCCCCAATCAGCCATGTCGCGGGGACAAAAGTGCTGCCGACGCTGATGCGCGGCGGCACCGTGCACATGCTGAAGGGGTTCGATCCGGAGGCGGTGTTTGCGACCATCGAACGCGAGAAGATCAACTTTACGCTGTTCGTGCCGACCATGATCTATGTGATGCTGGATCATCCCGCGCTGCCGAAAACCAACCTCTCCTCGCTCGAGCTCCTGCTCTACGGCGCGTCCGCGATGTCGCCGAGCCGGCTGGTCGAGGGTATCGAGCGGATCGGCCCGGTGTTCTCGCAGCTTTACGGCCAGACCGAATGCTATCCGGTCTCGGTGCTGCGCAAGGCCGACCATGATCCGAAGACGCCGGATCTGTTCCTGTCCTGCGGCTTCCCGATCGCCGCCTGCCAGGTCAAGATCCTCGACCAGGACGACCAGGAGGTTGCAACAGGCGACGCCGGCGAGATCTGCGTCCGCGCCACCCACGTGATGGCAGAATACTGGAAGCGGCCCGACATCACGGCGGAGACGCTGAAGAGCGGCTGGCTGCACACCGGCGACATCGCGCGCAAGGACGAACGCGGCTACATGTTCATCCTCGACCGCAAGAAGGACATGATCGTCTCCGGCGGCTTCAACATCTTCCCGCGCGAGGTCGAGGATGTGCTGTCGCAGCACGCCGATGTGGCGATGGTTGCCGTGGTCGGCGTGCCCGACGACAAATGGGGCGAGGCCGTCACCGCCGTCGTGGTGGCGCGCGAGGGCGCGGTGCCCAACGCCGACGAGCTGATCGCCCTCGTCAAGGCAAAGAAGGGATCGGCGCACGCGCCGAAACAGATCCAGTTCGTCAACGAGCTGCCGATGACCGGCGTCGGCAAGGTCGACAAGAAGGTGCTGAAGGCCCGCTTCTGGTCCGGCCGCGACCGCATGGTGGGGTAAGGGCGCGGCTGCGCGCACAGCTCCAAGCCTATCACCGTCATCCTGAGAGCTTGTGACGGATTCGGCTCCTGCGGAGTTTTTGGCGGCTGTTCGTCGCAGCAATTGGCAGGTTTGAGTTCGAGTTCGGCGATGACCCGTTGTTTAGGCTCTGGAGAGGCGGTTGCCTTGCAGGATGTTGTTGACGAGGGCGTACCAGAGCACGACGGCACGGACCTTTTCGATGCCGCGCACGGTCAATTGCCGCAGGTCCCAATTGCGCCAGCGGGCATGGATGCACTCGCAGATCGACCGGGACCTGTATCGGGCCTTGCCCTCTTCGCTCGCCATTCGCGCACGCCAGGCCAACACCCCCGGACCGTCGCCGCGCCGCGGTAGATAGGGATCGGTACCGTGCTTGGATTGAGTGGGCGGACAAAAGATATCGATGCCCTCGGCATAGGCCCATTCGATGTCCTCGGCACTGCCAAAGCCGCCATCGACGAGATGGTCCTTGGGCAACCCTCCGGGCCGCGCACGCTGCCGCTCCAGCATGGGACGCATCAGGCCGCGATCGGATCCGATGTTGCAAATTCTGGTGTCGACGACGATCTGCTCCCCGGCCACGCTCGTCACCTGCACGTTGTAGGCGGGGCGGAAGCCGCCGTTCGCCATCTTCATGACCCGTGCATAGGCGTCCGTCGTGGAGGCCCGCGGCTCCTTCGGCGTCTTGCCGTTGCCGCGACTTTCTTCGCGCTCCTTGCGCTGCTGCTTGATCTCGGCGAGCGCCGTCTGCGCCGCCTTCACCCGCGCGCTGCGTTCCCGCGCGGCCCGCTCCTTGGCTGCCCGGGCACTTATTGCTGGCGTCCGAGCGTGTGTCGACCTCGCGCTTGAGGTCTTCCACCACGGCCTCAGCCTGCGCCAAATGCTTATCCAGCGTCGCCTCGCGCCGGAACGAGGCCGCCCCGGCGCTGGCCCGGACCCGCATGCCATCCTGCGCCAAGGTCTCCAGATCGACGAGACCGGCCTTTGCCAACGCTGCCAGATGCTCACTGAGCAGTCGGTCAAGCAGATCGGCGTTGCCGACCCGGAAGTCCGCCAGCAGGTGATAGTTCACCGACACCCCGCCGCACAGCCAGCGATAGGCATCGTGGCTCTCGCACAGCCGCTCCAACGCCCGCGCGCTGCCAACGCCTTCGCTGGCGGCATAGAGCCACAGCGCCAGCAAAAGCCGGGGCGAGGTCGCGGGGTGACCGGGACGATCGCCGCGAGCCTTGATCCGGTCCTCCAACTCACTCAGATCAAGCTCTTCGACATAAGACCAGATCAGCCGCACCGGATGGTCTTCCCCGATCAGGCTCTCAATATCAACCGCTCGCAGCGCAATCTGGTCGCGCTGGGGCTCACGCAGCCGCGGAGCGCCGGGCAAGCCCGCTTCGACTGGTGGCTTCGCCTGCTCCGGCAGGTCCCCAAACAACTCATCGGCAGCCAACATCACCTCCCGCGAATCCATCATCGCCAGAGAATCACACCGCGCCGGCTTTCGGCTATAATGCTCGCTGAAACCCCAAAAAAATCACACCCTCTGAGGCGCGCGCTCTTGCGCGCCTCGAAGGATGCACGGCCCCGATATTCAGCGTGCGTCTCCATTGCGGCGACAGCCGGGCCGTCGCCCTTCGAGACGCCGCTTCGCGGCTCCTCAGGGTGACGGTCTGAGAAATTGTAGCGAGCGGCCGCCCCACGTCGTCGTCCTGGCGAAAGCCATAACCACCCAGTTCGATTGAGAGTGCAACAGTGGCCCCAGCGTCGCGCAACGACCGGCACTCGGGGTAATGGGTCGTGGCTTTCGCCAGGACGACACTGAATACATTCACACTCTCTCAGGGTGACGGTGAGAGCGTAGAACGCGCAGCGAGGCTGTTTTCGCTGGCCGAAGCCGCTTGCTGCTTCGCGTCCTGCCGCAACAGCTGATCGAGCCGCTCGCGCAGCTGATCCTGATGATAGGGTTTGGCCAGCCGCGGCAGGTCGAGCTGGATGCCGTCGGGCAATTCGGCATAGCCGGTGGCGAGCAGCACGAGAAGGTGCGGCCGCAGCTTGCGCGCGGCCGCGGCGAGCTCGACGCCGGTCATGCCGGGCATCACGTGATCGGTCATCATCAGGTCGATCTCCTGATCGGTCCTGAGGATATCGAGCGCCTGCGCTCCGGAATGGGCGCCGATCACGCGATGACCGAGGTCCTCCAGCATCTCCATGGTCGACATCGCGATCAGCGCATCGTCGTCGACCAGCAGGATCACCGCCGAGCGCTTGACCGTCTGCGGCGCGGGCGCCGCGCTCTCGACCGCCGGCGCCGTTGTCGCGACCGGCAGCACCAGCGTGGCTGTGGTGCCCTTGCCGACCGCGCTCGACAGCTGCAGCGCGCCGCCGAGCTGCACCGCGAGCCCATGCACCATCGAGAGGCCGAGCCCGGTGCCCTTGCCCACCGGCTTCGACGAGAAGAACGGCTCGATCGCTCGCTTCAACACCTCCGGCGACATGCCGGTGCCGCTGTCGACGACCGACAATTTCAGGTACTTGCCCGGCTGCAGCACCGGATCGTTCTTGGCCTGCGAGGCCGCGAGACGGATCTCGATCACACCGCCATCCGGCATCGCGTCGCGCGCATTGATCGCCAGGTTGAGGACCGCAAGCTCGAGCTGGTTGGTATCGACGCAGGCCGGCGGCAGCCCCTCGGGAATGTCGAGCCGCAGCACGATGCGCGGTCCGAGCGAACGCTCCAAGAGGTTGCTCATGTCGCGCACCAGCGTGCCGAGGTCGACCGGCACCGCGCGCAGATCCTGCTGCCGCGCGAACGCCAGCAATCGCTGCGTCAGCGAAGCGCCGCGCTCGGCGCCCTGCAACGCGCCATCGACCAGCCGGCGCAGCCGCGGGTCCTCCGGCATCCGCTTGCGCAGCAGGTCGAGATTGCCCATCACCGCCATCAGGAGATTGTTGAAATCGTGCGCGACGCCGCCCGTGAGCTGGCCGATCGCCTCCATCTTCTGGGCATGGCGGAGCTGCTCCTGCGCCCGCTCGCGCGCGGCGACCTCCTTCATCAGGTCGGCGGTGCGCTGCTCGACCCGCTGCTCCAGCGTCGCGGTGAGTTCGGCCAGCGCGGTGCGCTCGGCGGCGAGCTGCGCCAGCAGCGCCTCGCGCTCGATCTCCGCGGTCTTGCGCGCCGTGATGTCGGAGCAGACGCCGACCAGCGAGCGGATGCTGCCGTCGGGGCGGCGCACCGCACGGGCGCGGACATCGACCCAGTGCTGGGTGCCGTCAGGCCAGATGTTGCGATATTCGATCCGGTAGTCCGCGCCGGTGCGCAGCGTCTGCTCGACGGTTTCGGCGCGGCGGACGCGGTCGTCGGGATGCACCGAACCCAGCAGATCCTGATAGGTGAAGGGATCGCCGGGCCGGCGCCCGAAGAAGGCCTTGCAGGTCGGCGACGCCTCGAGCTCGAAATCAGGGAGATGGACCTCGAGCGCGCCGAGATGGCCGGCGTTGAGCGCGGTCTGCAACAGATCTTCGCTCTCGGTCAGGTCCTCGAGGATCTGGCGGGTCTGGTACTGGCGGCGACGGCCGCGCACTGCGGATGCGACCAGGCTCACCAGCGTGGTCGGGTGAAACGGCCGCTCGATGAAGGTGACGTTGCCGAGCGCGCGGCCGAGCCGCGCCGCTTCCGGATTCCGCTCGGGAGGCCCGGCCTCGCTCATCAGCACGATGGGGAAATCCGACCATGACGGCTGCGCGTTGAGCCAACGCGTCAAGCCGGCGAGGTCGGCGGTCCGGATCGCCTCATCGGCAATGATGGCAAGGCCCGCGCCGCTTGCGACCTGGCGCTCGAGCTCGGCGAGGTCGCCGCAGATATTGGCGTAGTAACCGGCTTCCTTGATCAGATGGGCGGTCTTGACGGCGTCCCGCTCGCTTGCGGCGAGGATGACCGCGCGTTCCGAGGACGGGCCAGGCTTCATCGCGTTCGTCCCTGCGGCACCCAGGCGCAGCGACCGGCCGGCCCAGCACGATGCCGCCAGGCGGCCAATGCGACGATGCCGGCGGCGGGATCGATACGCGTCATGGGGCCCCCTAACGGGAGCGAAACTCGCTGGTGCGGCCAACCGTTCCCATGAAGGGAGGTTATTTTTGTCGCAGGGCCAGTCGCTTGGCGCGGCCCCCGCAGCGTGAACGCGAATCGGTGAAACAACCCCATGCACAGGAGGCGTGGCCGGTCTTCGCCTTCCCCCTGAAAGGGAGGAAAGGTCGGGATGAGGGTCAGCCGCAGGCTCGGCAGCGCGTGGAGACAGCAGATCCCCACCCGCTTTGCTCTGGCGGGCAAAGCGACCTCCCCTTTTCAAGGGGAGGTTGGAGAAGCGCAGGTCAGCGGCGCTCGATCACCAGGCTCTGGACCGCCCGGCCGAAATAACCGCTGACATCGGCGAGCCGCGACATCGCAAGCCCGGCACCGTCAGGCCCGATCCAGGATTCGCCGTCGAGCAGGATCCAGTCGCCGACCGGCTCGCGCGCCAGGCTCACGGTGAGATCGGCGTTGATGAAGGTCCATTGGTTGAAATCGAGCGCCGGCGAGGTGCCGTTGGAAAAATCCGAGGCGACCACCGCCCGCATCGCCTGCGACACGGCGGCGCCCGCGATCAGCGGCTGATTGACGCGGAACCAGATCGCGCCCGGACCCATCACGCCGAAGCGGCCGCGCGCGGCCCGCATCGAAATGCACTTCACGAACGGACTGTTCGCGAGATTGCCCGGCTCGACCATGCTTTGGTCGGGCCCCGGCAGATCGACCGGAAGGGCTGCGATGTCAGGCGGCAACCCGGCCGACTGATGCTTGATCTTGAGCACCGTGGCCGAGACCACGAGGACGCCATCGGCGAACAGCCTGACGCCGCAGAGCTGGATCTTGCGGCCGTCGCGCAGGATCTCGCTCGCAACCGTCAGCGGCGCCACCGGCACCGGACGCATCAGGTCGATGGTGACGCGCGCGATCCGCATCGGCACCGGCGTCGCGATCGCTTCGGCGGCCCACACCACCAGCGCCGCCGGCGCGGAGCCGTGCTGCATCCGCGGGTCCCACGGACCCGCGGCGTCGGGGCTGGTGACGACGCGGTCGCCGTCAACGCGAAAGATCGGCTCCATCAAGCAAGCGCCGGATCGACCGCTTCGTCGTATTCCTTCTTGAAGCGGCCGATCAGCTCGGCCGCGGGCACCACCTTGGAGATGCTGCCGACGCCCTGGCCGGAGCCCCAGATCTCCTTCCAGGCCTTCGGCTTGGCGCGCTCGCCCGAGGCATCGGTGCCGAAGCTCATCTTCGAGGGATCCGACGTCGGCAGGTTTTCCGGATCCATTCCGGCTGCGACGATCGACGGCTTCAAGTAATTGCCGTGCACGCCGGTAAACAAATTGGAGTAGACGATGTCCTCGGCGGACGAATTGGTGATCATGCTCTTGTAGCCCTCGACCGCGTTCGCTTCCTTGGTCGCGATGAAGGCGGAGCCGATATAGGCGAAGTCGGCGCCGATGATGCGCGCGGCGCGGATGGCGCGGCCGTTGGCGATGGTGCCCGACAGCGCAATCGGCCCGTCGAACCACTGCCGCGTCTCCGACACGAACGGGAACGGCGACAGCGTGCCGGCATGGCCACCGGCGCCGGCCGCGACCAGGATCAGGCCGTCGGCGCCCTTCTCGATCGCCTTGTGGGCGAACTTCTGGTTGATCACGTCGTGGAACACGATGCCGCCCCAGCCGTGGACCGCCTGGTTGAGCTCCTCGCGCGCGCCGAGCGAGGAGATGATCATCGGCACCTTGTGCTTCTCGCACAGCGCCATGTCGTGATCGAGCCGGTTGTTCGACTTGTGCACGATCTGGTTGACCGCGAACGGCGCCGACGGCCGCTCCGGATGCGCCTTGTCATGGGCGGCGAGCTCTTCCTTGATCCGGTACAGCCATTCGTCGAGCAGTTCCGGCGGCCGCGCATTCAGCGCCGGGAACGAGCCGACCACGCCGGCCTTGCACTGGGCGATGACGAGGTCGGGCACCGAGATGATGAACAGCGGTGCCCCGATCACGGGAAGAGACAGGCGGCCCTTGAACAGAGCAGGCATGGACATTGGCGGCGGATCCTAAGGGTTGGTCGATTGATCTCGAATGCTGACCGTCATACCAACAAGAATCTTTCCAGTGTCAAGTATTGCGTTATGGCGCTGCGAAATGGATGACAAAACTTCATCCAGGCGCGGCATTTTTCGCAGGCGTCTGGCATCCCAGAGGTGGTTTTGTCTGCCTCATTGGCAGACTGCCCGTGTCACGAAATTTTCCGTCTTGCAGTCGTTCGGGCCGCGTTTGTGGCCCGGCAGATAGACCAGCGGCGAGCATTTCTCTGACGCGTCGGTGTCGATGCCCTTGCCTTCCTTGAAGCCTTTACTTTGGCACAGCCGGTCGGCGCCGATCTTGCAATCCGGCGCGCCGTTCGAGGCAACCACGCAGGCCGCGCGCCCGGTTACCACCGTCGAGGGCCGCGCGATGTTCGTGAGGTCGTTGAGGGTCTCGCCGGGGCTCTTGAGCGGCGGCAGCGCCGATTTCGACTTCTCGAACAGCTTGCCGATTTCGTTGATCAGCCCGGGGTTCTCGCGCTCGACCGGCGCGGCCGGCAGCTCGATCTGTTGCGGCTGCTGAGGCTCGACAGACTGCTGCGCCGGCGACTGGACACCAGGCGCGGGTGACGCACTCTGCGCCCATCCCCTATCGATCGCTGGCAGCGCCATCGACAGCGCAAGGCCCGCCATCGCAGCGCGTGCCTTGGCGGGATTGAGTCTTGCGGGATTCACCGGTCGTCGATTCCATCGGCCATCGCAGCGAGCGTAGTCGGAAGCCGTCCGTGGGCAAAGACGCTGACGACTAGGACTTTGGTCAGATCAGCTTGAATGCGACAACGAAGCCCAGCACCAGCACGATGGCGCCGATCGCAACCCACAGGCCGAGCCGCTTCTCGAGCTCGGCGCGGATGACATCGCCATAGCGGTTGAGCAGCACCGCGACGAAGAAGAAGCGGCCGCCGCGTGCGACGATCGAGCACAGGATGAACAGCCAGATGTTGTAGCCGGCAAAGCCTGACGTGATGGTGACGAGCTTGTAGGGGATCGGCGTCAGCCCCTTCACCAGGATGATCACGGCGCCCCACTCGGCATAGGAGGCGCGGAACGCGTCGACCTTGTCGGAGAGGCCGTAGAGATGGATCAGCCACTGCCCGAGCGAGTCGTAGAGCAGCGCGCCGATCGCGTAGCCGAGCACGCCGCCGGCAACCGACGCCACGGTGCAGACCGCCGCGAACCACCAGGCCCGCTTCGGCCGCGCCAGCGACATCGGCAGCAGCATGATGTCGGGAGGAATCGGGAAGAAGGAGCTCTCGGCGAACGCGACCGCCGCGAGAATCCAGAGTGCGTAGGGCTTGTCGGCCGCGTCGACGCACCAGTCATAAATCCGTTTCAACATGGGCGCGATGAACCATCATGGAGCCGATTTGTCCATGCCGGGATTGGGCCGAATAGGGTCGATTTCAACGATATCGGATCGCCATCTCGAAGGATGAATCGGTCACCAGCCGGGCCGTGCATCCTTCGAGACGCGCGCAAGAGCGCGCTCCTCAGGATGACGGGGCATGGGTTGTCCAGCCTTTCCGGTTGGGTTTACGGCTACCGTTTGCGCAGCCGGTTCTCCAGCGCGACAATTCGACGCCGGACCACCGGGACCGGCGCGGTCTTGGACAGGCTCTTGGAGACCTTGACCGGCGACTTCGGCAGCTTCTCGGCGAGCCCGAGCAGCCGTTCGCGTCGCTCCATCTCGCGCCAGACATCCTCGGGCCTCACGCCGGCGGACGCCCAGAGCACCGTGAGATTGTAGAGCAGGTCCGCGCTCTCGCGGACCACGGCGTCCGGCTTGCCGCTGATGGCGTCGATCACGACCTCGACCGCTTCCTCGGCAAGCTTCTTGGCCATCTTGGCCGGCCCGCGCTGGAACAGCCGTGCCGTGCGCGACGTGGCCGGATCAAGATCCTTGGCCGCGATCACCGCCTGGTAAAGCCGCTCGATCGAATCACCCATCGTTCGAGCCTAATCGAAACGCGTCGCCGGCGTGTTAACGGCGCAATGGACGACAAAAAATCCACCGGCCTCGCAGCCGGTGGATTGGATCGATTGTGACAGTTTCGAGAACCGCCCGTGTCAGTACGGCGTATAGGGCAGCGTGGAGCGGCGCCCGTAATAGGGGCGATAACCATAATACGGTCCGCCGCCGTAATAGGCCGGGCCGCCATAATAGGCAGGACCACCACCGTAGTAACCGGGGCCACCGTAGTAGCCGTAGGAGTCGTAATAGTCGCGGCGGCTCTGGGCTGCGGCGATCGCCAGACCCGTGCCGACGATGCCGGCGAACATGGCCGCAGCAGCCGCGCCACCACCGCCACCGCGATAGTAACGACGGCGCGCACTGATGTCGGTCGCACCGCTCGTGCCTTGTGACGTTGTCACTGTGGCCGCCTTGCCCGCCGGAGCCGAGCCTGCGAACGCCATCGTCGGCTCAACGGCCGTCAACGCCACCGCGGCAACCGTTGCCAACGTGGCTGCGCGGCCAATGGACGAAAAAACACCCTTTCGCGCAAACATTGCAGTCATCCTTAATGGAAGCCGGCCCGACGGGCCTTGGTTAGCTAACCACCACCTCTAGATTAGGTTCCCCAAACCGAATGCAAGCTGAACAACCCTAACGTGAAAACAGCTTAGATCCTGCCAGTCATCGGCCGTTCACTTTGCCCAGGGCAAAATGGCTGCAAATAACGCCTGAAATTGACGCTTGAACTGCAGCTTTCGTTGGCGCATTCGATGTCGTGAAACAGGCGCGCAGCCGGCGCGGCACTTTGTCTCGCCTCCCGGATGGCATGATGCAGGTAAGTCGGACCACCGTTCTCCGCTGGATGCTGGCCGGCATGATCGGCCTTTCGGGCGGCGTGTGGCCGGCCTTGACGACGCTGTATGCCGGCGATCCGCCGCAGCCGCTCTCGATCCAGTTCACGCTCGACCGTCCGCTCGATGCTGTCGCCGCACCTTTCGTGATGGCGTCGACCGGCGGCTTGTTCGGCGCCGAGGGCCTCAACGTCGGCACCAATGTCGCGACCAGCTCGGCGGATGCCATCGCGCGCGTCGCCGACGGTGCGAGCGATTTCGCCCTCGTCGACCTCAACGCGCTGATCCGCTTTCGCGACAAGCCGGGTGCCGCGCCCGTCAAGGCGGTGTTCGTGCTGTTCAACCAGGCGCCCTACGCGATCATTGCCCGCAAGAGCCGCGGCATCAACACGCTGACCGACATGGAGGGCAAGAACCTCGGCGTCGCCGAGGGCGACCTCTCGATCCGGCTGTGGCCCGCGGTCGCCAAGCAGAACGGCATCAAGCTTGCGAGCGTCAAGCAGAACACGATCAGCGCCGCGGTGCGCGAGCCGATGCTGTCGGCCGGCCAGGTCGATGCCGTGACCGGCTTCTCCTATCTCTCCGCGATCAATCTGCGGGATCGCGGCGTGCCGGCCGACGATCTCGCGGTGCTGCGCTTCGCCGACTATGGCTGCGTGGCCTATGGCTTCGCCGTGATCGTCAGCCCGCGGCTAGCAGCGGCGAAACCGGATGTGGTGAAAGGGTTCGTGCGCGCGGTGATCGGCGGTACCAACCTCACCGTCAAGGACCCTGCCCGTGCCGCGGGCGAGGTGGTGAGCCGGATGGACGGCGGCTCGCGCGATCTCGAGCTCGAGCGGCTCGGCGCCATCCTTCGCGACAACATCCTGACCACTGAAGTCAAGCGCAACGGCCTCGGCGGCATCGAGCCGGAGCGCTTCGAGCGCTCGGTCGACCAGCTCGCGGAAGACTTCAAATTCCAGCAGCGGCCGCACGCCGCCGACATCTTCGACGACCAATTCCTGCCGCCGATCGATAGCCGGCTGGTGAATTGAGCCCTCATCCTATCCACGTCATTGCGAGCGAAGCGAAGCAATCCATTGTCGCCGGGCGCGTGGAAGCATGGATTGCTTCGTCGCTGTCGCTCCTCGCAATGACGGGCGACGGAATTGGATAACGCAGCAGGGGGGCCATCACCCGCTGGCCCCGCATCACGAACCCTGATTAGATCACATCCCGCCTCACCGGGCGTCCACCGCTTACGAGTCCCGCCGGCATGTCCATGCTCCGCCTCTATACCCGCGTCCTCGAACTGCTCGGCAAGGAGGCACGGCTCGGCTGGATCCTCGCCGCCGCCAACATGCTGCTCGCCGCCGCGCAATTCGCCGAGCCGGTGCTGTTCGGCAAGATCGTCGACGTGCTGTCGGGCCGGCCGGTCACCGGGCTGTTCGCGACCTCCTCGGCCTGGCCGCTGCTGGTGGCCTGGGCGGCGTTCGGCCTGTTCACGATCGGCTGCAGCGCGATCGTGGCGCTCCAGGCCGACCGGCTGGCGCACCGTCAGCGCCAGGCGGTGCTGACGGATTATTTCGAGCACATCCTGCAGCTGCCGCTGACCTTCCACTCCGGCACCCATTCCGGACGGCTGATGAAGGTGATGCTGAACGGCACCGATGCACTGTGGCGGCTCTGGCTCGCCTTCTTCCGCGAGCATTTCGCCGCGATCATGTCGCTGATCGTGCTGCTGCCGCTCGCGCTCTACATCAACTGGCGGCTGGCGATCCTCTTGTTCGTGCTGTGCGTCGTGTTCACCGTGCTGACCACGCTCGTGGTGCGCAAGACCTACGGCATGCAGAGCGAGGTCGAGGCGTATTACAGCGACCTGTCGGCGCGCGCCTCCGACGCGCTCGGCAATGTCGCGCTGGTGCAGAGCTTCGTGCGGATCGATTCCGAGGTGCAGGGCCTGCGCTTCGTCGCCGACAAGCTGCTCGCGGTGCAGATGCCGGTGCTGTCCTGGTGGGCGCTGGTCACCGTGATCACGCGCGCCTCGACCACCATCACGGTGCTGGCGATCTTCACGGTCGGCATCGCGCTCCATAATGAAGGCCTCACCACGGTCGGCGAGATCGTGATGTTCGTCTCGTTCGCCACCATGCTGATCCAGAAGCTCGAACAGGTGGTGAGCTTCATCAACAACGTCTTCATGGAGGCGCCGCGCCTGCAGGAGTTCTTCGACGTGCTGGACGCGGTGCCGGCGGTGCGCGATAGGCCCGGCGCCATCGATCCCGGACGGCTGTCGGGCCTCGTCGAATTCAACGACGTCTCGTTCTCCTATGACGGCAAGCGGCCGGCGATCGAGGACCTCTCCTTCACCGCATTGCCGGGCCAGACCATCGCGCTGGTCGGCTCGACCGGCGCCGGCAAGTCCACCGCGATCGCACTGCTGCATCGCGCGTTCGATCCGCAATCCGGCCTCATCAAGATCGATGGGATGGACATCCGCGCGATGAAGCTGATGGCGCTGCGGCGGAACATCGGCGTGGTATTCCAGGAGGCGCTGCTGTTCAACCGGTCGCTCGCCGAGAACCTGCGCGTCGGCAAGCCCGATGCAACCGATGAGGAGCTGCGTACCGCCGCGGCGCGCGCGCAGGCGCTGGACTTCATCGAGCGCAGCGACAAGAAGTTCGAGACCCATGCCGGCGAGCGCGGCCGCATGCTCTCGGGCGGCGAACGTCAGCGGCTGTCGATCGCGCGTGCGCTCTTGAAGGACCCGCCGATCCTGATCCTCGACGAGGCGACCAGCGCGCTCGACGCCGTCACCGAGGCCAAGGTGAACGCCGCTCTCGACGAAGTGATGAAGGGGCGCACCACTTTCGTGATCGCGCACCGCCTCTCGACCATCCGCCACGCCACCCGCATCCTGCTGTTCGAGCAGGGACGGGTGATCGAAAGCGGAACTTTCGATGAACTGGTGGCAAAAGGCGGCCGTTTTGCCGATCTCGCGCGGGCCCAGTTCATGATCCAGGAGCAGGCGCGCGCCGGCATCGAGACACCATAATTATCACCTTTCTAATTGAGGCGGCTGCCGAAATTCAGCCGATTTCGTCCACGATATAATTCACCGGCCTCTGTTCTCTGCTGGCAAGCCGGTATAGGGTTTGCGTCGCCGCAACGCGGCGCCGGACACGCTTGAAACCCGTACGTCGCAATCGCAAGACCTCCTTTTTTGAAGGCGGGTCTCAAAGGACCGGAACCGGATTCGTGCATTTTCCTCGCCCGCTGCGCCCATCGTTGAAATGGATTCTGGCCGTCGCGATGTTCGCCATCGCAACGCCGCAGATCGCACAAGCCGAAGCGCTGCTGGTCGTCGAGGCCGATACTGGAAAGGTGCTGCAGGCCGACAACGCGACGATGCCGTGGTATCCGGCTTCGCTCAGCAAGTTGATGACCGCCTATGTGACGCTGAAGGCGGTCAAGGACGGCCGCGTCTCGCTCGACACGCTGCTCACGGTGTCGCCGAACGCCGCCTCGCAGTCGCCCTCGAAGATGGGCCTGCGGCCCGGAACCCAGGTCACCGTCGACAACGCGCTGAAGATGATGCTGGTGAAGTCGGCGAACGACATGGCCGTGGTGCTGGCCGAAGGCATCGGCGGTTCGATCGACGGCTTTGCCGGGATGATGAACGATGCCGCGCACAAGCTCGGCATGACGCAGACCAGCTACGTCAACCCGAACGGCCTGCCGGCCGACGGCCAGATCACCTCGGCGCGCGACATGGCGATCCTCGCCCGCGCCATCATCCGTGACCTGCCGGAATACGAGTATTTCGTCCACATCCCCTCGATCCGGTTCGGCCGCCGCATCACCCAGAACTTCAACAAGCTGATCGGCCGCTATCCCGGCGCCGACGGCTTCAAGACCGGCTTCATCTGCGCCTCCGGCTACAATCTGGTGGCCTCGGCGACGCGCGACGGCAAGCGGCTGATCGCCGTGGTGCTCGGCGCCTCCTCCGGCCGCATGCGCGCGATCCGCGCCGCGCAGCTTTTGGATCGCGGCTTTGCCAATAACGGGCTGGCGTGGCTGCGGCCCTCGCTCGGCACCGTCGACAATCTGGTGCCGATCGATTCCACGCCGCCGAACCTGCGCGAGGAGATGTGCGGCCCCAAACACAAGCGGCCAGCCAGCGACGAGGATGGCGAAGACACCATCGCCAGCGCCGGAGGCGCGAGCACCAATGGCGACGGCGGCGTGAGCTTCTTCGCGTCGGGCCTGCAAGCCGCGATGCCGACCAAACCGGCCGACCTGCTGGCACAGCCGGCGGCGGCCTCCGAGCCGGTCGTGGTCTATACCGGGCCGACCAAGACCGGCGCTGCGCTGATCGCCGCGGTCGAGGCCGACACCGAGAAGCTGCAGCCGGCGGTCAAGCGCGGCAAGGGCAAGCACAGTCGCGTCGCGGGCAAGAAGCCCGATGCGGCCGATGACGCGAAGGGCGACGCCAAGAGCGCGGCCAAATCGGACAGCAAGCCGGCAGCCAAGCCCGTGCGCCACGCCAACGCCAAGCCCGACACCAAGCCCGATACCGCAGCTGCGAAGCCGGCCGTGGACAAGCCTGCCGCCGCAAAGCCTACCGGCAAGCCGGCGGCGGCAAAGCCTGCTGCGAAGCCGAAAGCTGCCGACAAGCCGAAAGCCGACGCCAAGCCGGCGGGCTAGCAGGGCGACCGCCCTCCATCTCCCAATGCGTCGATAGCGCGCAGCGGCTTGCCATCGGCCGCGGCATCGCTCAATACTGCCTGAAATACCGCGACCAAGAATAATACGGCCGAGGGTCGAGAAACCCGGAAACAATCCGGGACATCAGCCAAATTTGAGAGAGGGGATAGACCAACATGGAGCGCATCTGGCTCAAGCATTATCCGGCCGGCGTGCCTGCCGATATCGACGTCACGCAATATTCGTCGCTGGTCGAATTGCTGGAAGAGAGCTTCAAGAAGTTCGCCGATCGCAAGGCGTTCATCTGCATGGACAAGGCGATCACCTATCGCGAGCTCGACGAGATGTCGACGGCGCTCGGCGCCTATCTGCAAAGCAAGGGCCTGCAAAAGGGCGCGCGGGTCGCGCTGATGATGCCGAACGTGCTGCAATATCCGGTCGCGACCGCTGCCGTGCTGCGCGCCGGCTATGCCGTGGTCAACGTCAATCCGCTCTACACGCCGCGCGAGCTCGAGCACCAGCTGAAGGATTCCGGCGCCGAGGCGATCATCGTGCTGGAGAACTTCGCCACCACGGTGCAGAAGGTGCTTCCCAACACCTCGGTCAAGCACGTCATCGTCGGCAGCATGGGCGACCTGCTCGGCTTCAAGGGCGTGATCGTCAACCTGGTGGTGCGCCGGGTAAAGAAGATGGTGCCGGCCTGGTCGATCCCGGGCGCCGTCGGCTTCAACGAGGCGCTATCGGCCGGCCGCGCGGCCAGGCTCAACAAGCCTGTGCTGACGCTCGATGATGTCGCCTTCCTGCAATATACCGGCGGCACCACCGGCGTTTCCAAGGGCGCGACCCTGCTCCACCGCAACATCCTGGCCAACGTGCTGCAGAACGACGCCTGGCTGCAACCGGCGCTGGCGAAGCCGCCGATCGTCGAGCAGATGGTCATCGTCTGCGCGCTGCCGCTCTATCACGTCTTCGCGCTCACCGCCTGCTATCTGCTCGGCATGCGGGCCGGCGGCACCAATCTGCTGATTCCGAATCCGCGCGACATGGCGGGCTTCGTCAAGGAACTGTCGAAGTACCAGGTCAGCTTCTTCCCGGCGGTCAACACGCTCTACAATGGCCTGTTGAACACGCCCGGATTCGACAAGCTCGACTTCTCCAAGCTGAAGATCGCCAATGGCGGCGGCATGGCGACGCAGAGGCCGGTCGCCGAGAAATGGCTGAAGGTCACGGGCATCGCGTTGTCGGAAGGCTATGGCCTGTCGGAGACGTCGCCGACCCTGACGTGCAATCCCGCCACGATCGAGGAATTCTCCGGAACGATCGGCCTTCCGGTCCCGTCGACCTGGCTCTCGATCCGCGACGACGACGGCAACGAGCTGCCGATCGGCGAGGCCGGCGAGATCTGCGCCAAGGGCCCGCAGGTGATGTCAGGCTACTGGAACAGGCCGGACGAGACCGCGCGCGTGATGACCGCGGACGGCTATTTCCGCACCGGCGACATCGGCGTGATGGACGAGAAGGGCTATACCAAGATCGTCGACCGCAAGAAGGACATGATCCTGGTCTCCGGCTTCAACGTCTATCCGAACGAGATCGAGGAAGTGATCGCGAGCCATCCGGGCGTGCTGGAATGCGCCGTGATCGGCGTGCCCGATGCCAAGTCCGGCGAGGCGGTGAAGGCGTTCGTGGTCAAGAAGGATCCGAACGTCACGGCGGAGGACATCATCAAGTTCAGCGCCACCCAGCTCACCGCCTACAAGGTGCCGAAGCAGATCGAGTTCAGGACCGATTTGCCGAAGACCAATGTCGGCAAGATCCTGCGCCGCGAATTGCGCGACGAGAAGAAGGCTGCGGCCTAGAGCATGATCCGGAAGAGTGCGAAGCGGTTTTCCGGATAGGATCATGCTCAAACAAGAGTCAGGTATG
Organism: Bradyrhizobium sp. USDA 4461; assembly: GCF_054055655.1. Classification (NCBI taxonomy): domain Bacteria; kingdom Pseudomonadati; phylum Pseudomonadota; class Alphaproteobacteria; order Hyphomicrobiales; family Nitrobacteraceae; genus Bradyrhizobium; species Bradyrhizobium sp. USDA 4461. The sequence goes on along the minus strand of NZ_JBSRXM010000001.1, from coordinate 3,383,111 downwards.
GCGAGCGTTGGACGGACATGACTGACGCCGGCATCGCGACGCCTGCCGAAATCATCGCGTTCTGGCGAGACGCCGGCCGCGACCGCTGGTACACGCGCGATGACGCCTTCGACGCCGACATCCGCAGCCGCTTTCTCGCCACCTGGCAGAAGGCGGCTGGCGGCGGATTGTCGTCATGGGAGACGAGCGACCAGGGCACGCTCGCGTTGACCATCGTGCTCGACCAGTTTCCGCGCAACCTGTTTCGCGGCGACGCCAGGACCTTCTCAAGCGATGCGCTGGCGCGCGAGGTGGCAAGCCGCGCCATCGACCGCGGCGTCGATGCGCGGACCGACCCGGTGCTGCGGGAATTCCTCTATCTGCCGTTCGAGCATTCGGAGGAGCTCGCTGACCAGGAGCGCTGCGTGGCCCTGTTCCGGCAATACGACTGCCATCCCGATAATCTGAAATACGCCGAGGACCACGCCGACATCATCCGCCGGTTCGGACGCTTCCCGCACCGGAATGCCGTCCTGGGCCGGGAAACGACCGCCGAGGAGCGGGCTTTCCTCGATGCCGGCGGGTTTTCCGGCTAAAGCGCGATGAGATCGGGCTGGAACGTCATCGCGCTTTAGATTCTTGTTCGGGCATGATCGTTTCGGAAAACCGCTTCGCGCTTTTCCGGATCATGCGCTGATGACGGAACGGTGACCGCGGTTCGGCATTGCCGTTCCCGCAGCAGCTCGTATTGTGCCGTCCGAGCGCCGGGTCTAAGACAGTTCCGCTTCACCGAGGGAGAATGACGATGACGATCAATGTTGGCGACAAGCTGCCGGAAACCAAGTTTCGCGTGATGACCGCCGAGGGTCCGCAGGTCAAAACCACCGACGACATTTTCAAGGGCAAGAAGGTCGCCCTGTTCGCGGTGCCCGGCGCCTACACCGGCACCTGCCACAAGATGCACCTGCCGAGCATCTTTCTCAACGCCTATGCCATCAAGAACAAGGGCGTCGACACCATCGCGATCGTCTCGGTCAACGACGCCTTCGTGATGAACGCCTGGAAGCGCGACACCGACCAGCGCGACGAGGCGGTTTTCCTGGCCGACGGCAATGCCGACTTCACCAAGGCGATCGGCATGGAGCTCGACGCCTCCGGCAACGGCCTCGGCATCCGTTCCCACCGCTACTCGATGCTGGTCGAGGACGGCGTGGTGAAGAAGCTCAACAAGGAGCCGGCTCCGGGCAAGGTCGAAGTCTCCGGCGGCGACACGCTGCTCGGGCAGCTGTAGTTCTCATCGTCATTCCGGGGCGGTGCGACAGCACCGAACCCGGAATTTCGAGATTCCGGGTCTGGCGCTAGCGCGCCATCCCGGAATGACTGCGCAGAGGTCCTGCGCCTTACGTCTTCAACCTCGCCATCGCCACGCCTTCCCGCGCCAGCTCGTCGGCGCGTTCGTTCTCCGTGTGGCCGGCATGGCCCTTGATCCAGTGCCAGCGCACCTCATGCGGCTTCAGCGCGGCATCGAGGCGCTGCCACAGCTCGACATTCTTGACCGGCTTCTTGTCGGCGGTGCGCCAGCCGTTGCGCTTCCAGCCGTGGATCCAGCCGGTGATGCCCTGACGGACATATTGGCTGTCGGTGGTGAGGTCGACCACGCAGGGCTTCTTCAGGGCTTCCAGCGCCGAGATCGCCGCCATCAGCTCCATGCGGTTGTTGGTGGTGTGCGGCTCGCCGCCCTTCAACTCCTTCTCGACATCGCCGAACCGCAGGATCGCGCCCCAACCGCCCGGGCCGGGATTTCCGGAGCAGGCACCATCGGTGAAAACAGTCACATGCGGCTTGTCGCTCACGCCGCGCATCCCGCGGGCGTGATGCCGTAATCGTTCAGGCTCGCGACATTCTGCTGGAAGCGCAGCTTGCGGACGTATTCCAGCGGATCCTTCGGCTGCACCAGCGCGCCTTCGGGCACGTTGAGGAAGTCGACCAGCCGGGTCAGCAGGAAGCGCATCGCAGCGCCGCGCGCGAGCAGCGGCAGCGCGGCCTCTTCCGCCGCCGACAACGGCCGCTCGCGGCCATAGGCCTTGAGCAGCGTACGCGCCTTGGTGACGTTGAAGGAATGATCCGGCTCGAAGCACCAGGCGTTGAGGCAGATCGCGACGTCGTAGGCCAGGATGTCGTTGCAGGCGAACGGGAAGTCGATCAGGCCCGACAGCCTGTCGCCGAGGAAGAACACGTTGTCCGGAAACAGATCGGCATGGATCACGCCGACCGGCAGATCCGCCGGCCACGAAGCCTCGAGATGATCGAGCTCGCGCGCGATGAAGTCGTGCAGCCCGGCCTGCACGCCGTCGGCCCGCGCAGCTGAGAGCGCGAACAGCGGCCGCCAGCCGGACACCGACAGCGGGTTGGTGCGCACCAGCGGAAAGTCGGCACCGGCGAGATGCATCTTCGCCAGCGCCTCGCCGACGCCGGAGCAATGCACCACGTTCGGCTTGCGCGGCCACACGCCCTCGAGGAAGTTGATGATCGCCGCCGGCCGGCCGGCGAGCCGGCTCGTCACCTCGCCCTTGCGGTTGCGCGCCGGCTGCGGGCACGACACGCCGCGCGCGGCGAGATGCGCCATCAGCGACAGGAAATACGGCAGGTCGTCCTCCGCCACGCGCTTCTCATAGAGCGTGAGGATATAGGCGCCCTGGCTGGTGTGCAGCAGGAAGTTCGAATTCTCGACGCCCTCGGCGATGCCCTTGTAGGAGAGCAGTTCGCCGATGTCGTAGCTCTTGAGGAATTCCGCGAGGTCTTCGGCGGCAACGTCGGTGTAGACCGCCATATGGTCTATTCCGCCGCGGCAGCGTCGGGCCGCAGCGAACGCGGCAGCGGGAAGAACTCGTTCTCTTCCGCGGCCGAGACCGTCTCCACGTGCAGTTCATAACGCTCGGCGAAGGCGCCCATGATCTCCTCGACGATCACCTCCGGGGCAGAAGCGCCCGCGGTGATGCCGAGGCTCGTGATGCCTTCGAAGCGATCCCAGTCGATGTCGCTGGCGCGTTGGGCAAGAATCGCAATCGGGCAGCCCTCGCGCTCGGCGACCTCGCGCAGGCGCTGCGAATTCGACGAGTTCGGCGCGCCGACCACGATCAGGGCATCGACCACCGGCGCCACCTTCTTCACCGCAAGCTGGCGGTTGGTGGTGGCGTAGCAGATGTCTTCCTTGTGCGGGCCGTTGACGTTCGGGAAGCGCTCCTTGAGCAGCGCCACGATCTCCGCGGTGTCGTCGATCGACAGCGTGGTCTGGGTCACGAAGGCGAGGTTGTCGGGGTCCTTCGGCACGAAGGTCTTGGCATCCTCGGCGGTCTCGATCAGGGTCACGGCGCCTTCGGGCAGCTGGCCCAGCGTACCGACCACTTCGGGGTGATGGGAATGCCCGATCAAGAGGATCTCGCGGCCGCGCTTGAAATGGATCGCCGCCTCGCGGTGGACCTTGGTCACCAGCGGGCAGGTCGCATCCAGCGAGAAGAAATTGCGGGATTTGGCCTCGGCCGGAACCGATTTCGGAACGCCATGGGCCGAAAACACCACCGGGGCGTTGGTTTCGTCGGGGATTTCGGACAGTTCCTCGACGAAAATGGCGCCTTTGGTCTTTAGACTGTCCACCACATACTTGTTATGGACGATCTCGTGCCGGACATAGACCGGGGCGCCATAAATGGTGAGCGCCCGTTCGACGGTGTCGATGGCGCGGACCACCCCGGCGCAAAAGCCGCGGGGGGAACAAAGCACGATTTTGAGATCGGGTTTTTTCGCTGACATCGAGCTGGTCTCGGGGCTGTCTTTTGGGGGCAATTTCGGGACCGAATCACCCCTCGTCGGGCGGACGGGGAACGGCCAGTTAGAGTAAGGACTTGGGACTGCTTTCGGGCGCTGTCAAGGCGATTTTGCTGGCCCATTGCGCCATTCCCCCCTGAGGGCTTATATAGGCCCCATAATTCCCGTCATCGCCGATGACTACCAGCTTCGCCTCGACAGAGGTGGGCGAAGCACAAAGGAGATTTGCCATGAGCAACGCACCGCTGATGCCGAAGGCGACTGCCGTGTGGTTGGTCGACAATACCGCCCTGACCTTCGATCAGGTGGCCGATTTTACCAAAATGCACCCCCTTGAGGTCCGCGCCATTGCCGACGGCGACGCCGCCCAGGGCATCAAGGGCATGGACCCGATTTCCAACGGCCAGCTGACCCGCGAGGAGATCGAGCGCGGCGAACGCGACCAGAACTACCGGCTCAAGCTCCAGGAGAGCAAGGTAGTGCTGCCCACCGCCGCCAAGAAGAAGGGCCCGCGCTACACCCCGGTGTCGCGCCGCCATGAGCGGCCGAGCGCGATCCTCTGGCTGGTGCGCAACCACCCCGAGTTGAAGGACGCCCAGATCATGCGGCTGGTCGGCACCACCAAGACCACGATCGCAAGCGTGCGCGACCGCACCCACTGGAACGCCTCGACGCTGACCCCGATGGATCCGGTGACGCTCGGCCTGTGCTCGCAGATCGAGCTCGATTTCGAGGTGCAGCGCGCTGCCAAGGAGAAGCCGACCACGACCGTCTACGGCGGCGCCACGCTGCTGCCGGCCTCCGAGACCACGCGCAAGGACGAGCTGGACGATCAGCCAATCGAGCGGCACGACGATCTCAACGTCGACGCCGTGTTCGCCAAGCTGAAGACGATCGGCGGCAAGAAGCCCGACGACGACGAAGAATAAGCGCGGACTGCGCTGTTCGAAGAGCGGACTACGAAACGCGGCGGGGCGAACCCGCCGCGTTTTGTTTTCGCTAGTTGAACGAGAAGCGCCGGTGCGCGAAGTCGAGCAGCGGCCGCTCGAAATAGCGGTAGCTCAGCGCACACAGCCCAAACGTCAGGACAAGCGCGGCGAAGGTCAGCGAGATGCCGGCGACGCTTTCGATCGTTCGCGGCCGATGCAGCACGGCGAACAGCAGGTACACGACGACGGGATGGATGAGGTACGCGGCATAGGACGTTCTGGCGAAGAAGTTCGCGACCGAGCTGCGCAGGATCGCGAGTTGCGGCGAGCCGCGATGCTCCAGCACGACGAACAGCAGAGCCCCGAAGAAGATCTCGACCTGGGTGTGCGAGAACGCCACCGACCAGCGCTTCCATCCGAACAGCCACAGCAGCGGCAGCGCCATGCTCGACCATTTGAGGATGCGGACAACAAGGCCGGAGATTTCGGCGTCCGGCTTGCGGTAGAGGCGCCACCAGGCGATCAGCGCGCCGATCGCCAGCGAATCGATCCTGAACTGCGGCAGCACGTACCAGCCATAGGCGTCTGGCATTGCGCTATCGATCAGCCGCCCGATCGGGCAGATCAGGATCGGCACCAGCAGGATCGCGAACAGCCGCTCGGGCGGGATGTTGCGGATCAGCAGCGGAAACAGCAGATAGAACTGCTCCTCGATCGCAAGCGACCAGGTCACGGCCAGGAAGTAGGCGCCGTCAGTCTGGGCCCTGGCCATACCGAAATTCTGCAAGCCGAACAGATAGAGCCAGCCGGGCACCCCCCTGGTGTCGAACAGGTCAGGGCTGAACGACAAAGACCAGCCGATCAGCGCGCCGGCGCACATCAGATAATAGAGCGGCCAGATGCGGAACGCCCGCCTGCCGTAGAACGCCGAATAGTATCGCTCGGCCGTGCGGTGCCGCAGCAGGATGTCCGTGATGAGATAGCCGGACAGGATGAAGAACAGGTCGACGCCGAAGCGGCCGACATGAAGCAGTCTCCACGGCCAGCCTTGCGGCCCGTCCGGGGTGCCGAAATAATGCCAGATGACGACGATCAGCAGCGCGATCGCGCGCAGCCCGTCGAGCTCCCCGATCCTGTCACGTTGCAACGCGAGCTCGCCGTCCACAAGCACAGGACCTGATCTCATCCAAAAGCGCCGCGCATGATCGCACGGCGGCGCACCGATAGCTTAAGCGAATTCGGCCCGGCGCCTAATGCACGTCGGGATGGTTCATCATATATTCGCCGAGATCGCGCTGCCTTCGGTCGGAGCGGACTTCAGCGTTCTGGCGCTGGACGTCGCGATCCCTGCGGCAGGCGACATATTCGGCCGAGCCGACCGCGACCTTGCCGCCGGCCTGGCAGTATTGGTCGTCGTCGCCCATGCTCTCCGCGATCGGCGATCGGCCGCGCTCGAGGCAGCCGGCCAGCAGCGGCAAGGCGAGCAGCAATGCAAGGGGCGCGCGTGCGGAAATGGATCGCATCCGTGGGTCCGTATCTCGTGGCAAATGAGGTGTCGACGGCCGGGATGACCCGGCAATCCATCAAAATCAAGGCCGTTTTGCTTCGAAATGCGTTTCGGAGGGGCGCCGGCTGATTGGCGGTTCGCGCCCTGATCGATCATCTCGCCCGGGGCCACCCCTCTCCCCACCCTCCCCCTCTTGTCCGCCGAAGCCGCTTGACGAAGGCGGATGCGGGGAGGGCCAGGGAAAGGGGTTCACACGGGTGGTCTATCCGGAAGCCGGCAAAGCACACCACCAACGCGCATTACGTCTTCTCCTTCAGCGCCTCGCCGATCTCGTCGAGCACCTTCGGGTCCTCGATCGTCGCCGGCATGGTCCAGGGCTCTCCGTCGGCGATCTTCTTGATGGTGCCGCGCAGGATCTTGCCGGAGCGGGTCTTCGGCAGCCGCGCCACAGTGATCGCGAGCTTGAAGGCGGCGACCGGGCCGAGCTTCTCGCGCACCAGCGCCACGACCTCCTTCTCGACCTGGTCCGGCGCCTTGGTCACGCCGGCCTTCAGCACCAGGAAGCCGCAGGGCACCTCGCCCTTGATCGCATCCTTGACGCCGAGCACGGCGCATTCGGCGACATCGGGATGCGAGGCGAGGATCTCCTCCATGCCGCCGGTGGAGAGCCGGTGACCGGCGACGTTGATGATGTCGTCGGTGCGGCCCATCACCCAGACATAGCCGTCCGCATCCTTGTAGCCGGCGTCCGAGGTCTTGTAGTAGCCGGGGAATTCCGAGAGATAGGCGTCGCGGAAGCGATCGTCCTGCTGCCACAGCGTCGGCAGGCAGGCCGGCGGCATCGGCAGCTTGATCACGATCGAGCCCATGGTGCCGGCAGGCACCGGCTTTGCCGCCTCGTCGACGATGTCGACCTGATAGCCCGGCATCGGCACCGTCGGCGAGCCGTGCCTGACCGGCAGCATGCCCAAGCCCACCGGATTGCCGGCGATGCACCAGCCGGTCTCGGTCTGCCACCAGTGATCGATCACAGGCACCTTGAGCTGCTGCTCGGCCCATTCCACCGTCGGCGGATCGGCGCGCTCGCCGGCGAGGAACAGGGTGCGGAAGCGCGAGAGGTCGTAACTCTTCAGCAGCTTGCCTTCCGGGTCTTCCTTCTTGATCGCGCGGAACGCGGTCGGCGCAGTGAAGAACGCGACCGCCTTGTGCTCCGAGATCACGCGCCAGAACGCGCTGGCATCCGGCGTGCCGACCGGCTTGCCCTCATACATGATGGTGGTGGCGCCATGGATCAGCGGGCCATAGACGATGTAGGAGTGGCCGACCACCCAGCCGATGTCGGAGCCGCACCACCAGATCTCGCCGGGCTTGACGCCGTAGAGATTTTCCATCGACCATTTCAGCGCGACGAGATGGCCGCCATTGTCGCGCACCACGCCCTTCGGGATGCCTGTCGTGCCCGAGGTGTAGAGGATGTAGAGCGGATCGGTGGCGGCGACCGGCACGCAGGGCGCGGCCTTGCCGGCGTCGAGCGCGACGCGGCGCAAGCTCGCCCAATCATGATCGCGGCCCGCGGTGAGTTCGCACGCCTGCTGCGGCCGCTGCAGGATGATGCAGGTCTCGGGCTTGGCGCCGGCAAGCCGGATCGCCTCGTCGAGCAGCGGCTTGTACTGCACGATGCGGCCGGGCTCGATGCCGCAGCTCGCCGAGAAGATTAGCTTCGGCCTGGCGTCGTCGATCCGGGTGGCGAGCTCCTTCGCCGCGAAGCCGCCGAACACCACGCTGTGCACAGCACCGATCCGCGCGCAGGCGAGCATCGCGACCACGGCCTCCGGCACCATCGGCATATAGAGGATGACGCGATCGCCCCTGGTGACGCCGAAATCCTGCATCACAGCGGCGAGCGTCTGCACCTCCTTCAAGAGCTCGGAATAGGTGAATTTGGTGATCGAATTGGTGAGCGGGGAATCGTGGATCAGCGCAACCTGGTCGGCGCGGCCGCCCGCAACATGGCGATCCAGCGCGTTGTAGCAGGTGTTGACCACGGCGCCGGTGAACCAGCGTCCATAGGCGCCTATGGAGGGATCGAATATCTTCTTGGCCGGCTCGATCCAGTCGATCTCGCGCGCTGCCTCGGCCCAAAAATCGTCGGGGTCCCGAAGCGAGCGGGCATACACCTCATGATACCGGCTCTGCTGGACGTTCATCGCGTTTCTCCCTCGCGCGGTCGCGCGTCGTTTGCCGACCATTGTCACGGGAAGTGGCGCCGATTCAAGCCGAAATGACCGCGACCTTCGGCCGGGTCGACCCGTAGTTTTCGAGCGAAATGGGTTACCAGTTCGCGCGAAGAAAACGCGTCAAAGCAAGAATCTAGTATCCGTCAACCCCATTGATCCGTTGCAGCCGCTCGCGCATCGCCTTCCCCAGGTCGTAGCCCGGCTTGCCGAATTCGGCATTGCGGCGGGCGACGAACTGATCCTGATCGCGCTGCAGCTCGCGCGCCTGGCGCGGGTCCTTTGCCTCGCGCACCGCGCGGAAGGTCGACGCGCCGATCTCGCGATCGAGATCGGCAAGCGCGGGATCGGCACAAATCGCCTTCTCCACCGGCCGACGCGCCTTGCGGCAATCGAAGCTCGGCTTGCCGGCGACCGCCATCATGGCGCCGATCCGCTCCAGCTCCAGCGACAGCGATTTGTAGTTGGCCTTGGCGGCAGCATGATCGGGGTTGAGCTTGACGGCGGCGCCGAAATCCATGATCGCCTTCGGCCGGTCGCCCTTGCGACGCCACAGCTCGCCGCGCGCATTGTGGGCATCGGCAAGCGACGGATCCAACTTGAGCACAGTGTCGTAATCGGCGATGGCGCGATCGATCATCTGCTTGCGGTCATAGGCGCCCGCGCGCGCCACAAGCGCCTTAATGCGATCCGGCTTCGTCGCCTTCTCATTGTCGATCAGCGCGCCGCAGGCCTCGATGATCTTGTCGTCATCGGTCGCGGCAGCCGCATTGCACGGGCCAGGATCGACCTGCACATCCTTGCCGGGCTCGCTGCCGGTCGCGTGCGCAACGCCTGATGCGACCGACAGGCATGCGCAGATCAGCGCGATAGCCAGATTTGGAGAGTTGCGTCGCATTCCCATCACCGACAAGACATCCCGCGCCTGAACCGCCAGCCTCCGATGTCCGGCAGCAATTGCCGCCAAACCACACGCTGGATTATACGTCAATTGCGATGATCGGCTGCAGGTCGCGCGCCGCACTTTGGGGGTTCGTCTTGCTCACGTTCGAATGGATCATCGGCCTGTTGCTCGCAGCGGTGGCGCTGTCGGCGCTGGCGCGGCGGATCAAGGTGCCCTACCCGACCTTCCTGGCGATCGGCGGCGTGCTGTTGACATTGCTGCCATGGGCGCCGACCTGGGCGCTGGAACCGGAATTGGCGCTGGCGCTGTTCGTGGCGCCCGTGCTGCTCGATGCCGCGTTCGACACCTCGCTGCGCGATCTCCGCAACAACTGGCTGCCGGTCTCGACGCTGGTGGTGGTCGCGGTCGGCGTCACGACGGCGGCGGTCGCCGTGGCCGCGCATTGGCTGCGCCCGGATATGCCCTGGCCGGTCGCAATCGCGCTCGGCGCCATCGTGGCGCCGCCGGACGCGGCCGCGGCCACCGCGATCCTGCGCCAGGTCACCCTGCCGTACCGGATCCAGAAGATCCTCGAGGGCGAGAGCCTGCTCAACGATGCCACCTCGCTGTTGATCTATCGGGTTGCGGTCGGCCTGGTCGCCGCCGAGCACATGAAGATCCGCGAGTTCGTGCCGTCGATCGCGGTCGCGCTGGTCGGCAGCCTCGCCGCCGGCTATTTGTTCGCGCGGGTCTGGATGATGATCACCCGCCGCATCACCGAGGCGCCGAGCGCGATCATCACACAGTTCGGCGGCACCTTCATGGTGTGGATCACAGCCGAGCATCTCGGGCTGTCCGGCATTCTCACCATCATCGCCTATGCGATCACCATCGCCCGCACCGCGCCGGCCCGCACCTCGGCGCGGCTGCGCGTGTCCTCCTATGCGGTGTGGGAAACCGTGGTATTCGTGCTCAACGTGCTGGCCTTCATGCTGATCGGCCTGCAACTGCGCCCGATCTGGTCCGAGCTCGACGCCGAGGTGCGCTGGAAATACTGCAGCTTTGCCGCCGCGATCCTAGCCGTCGTGATCGTCGCCCGCATCCTCTGGGTGATGCCGTACGGCGCGCTGTTGCGCATGCTGAAGGCGCGCAACTGGCTGCCCTCCCATGTGGTGGGCGACGTGCCGACGCTGAAGCGCGGCTTCATCGTGTCGTGGTGCGGCATGCGCGGCATCGTCACGCTGGCGGCCGCGTTTGCGCTGCCCGAATGGTTTCCCTATCGCGACCTGATCCTGCTCACGGCATTTGCCGTGGTGCTGGGTTCGCTGGTGATCCAGGGCCTGACCCTGCGGCCGCTGATCCTGGCGCTGAATTTCGCAGACGACGATCCGGTCGGACGCGAGGCGGCCCTTGCCCGCGGCGTGGTGTTTCGCGCCGCGCTGGAGGAGATCGATGCGGACCCGTCCGAAGAGGCCGAGATCCTGCGGCTCGAATACCGCGCCGTGCTGCTGCGCGCGGAGAACGACCCCGACGGCGGCCTGACCTCGCGCGAGCTGCCGTCGGATCCGCTGCGCCGCCGCGCCATCGCCGCAGCCCGCCAGGCGCTGCTCAAGCTGCGCGGCACCGAGACCATCGGTGACGACGCATTCCACATGGTCGAGGAAGAGCTCGACCGCGCCGAACTCAGCGTCGAGGCGTGATCAACTCGGATCAAGGATAAGCGATAAGGGCGCAGTACGCGCGAACTCTATCCCCGTCATCGCGAGCCACCCGGTCGACGCGAAGCGCCGCCGGATGACAGGCTCCGCGAAGCAATCCAGAGCTCCGCTTGCCGTGACATGGATTGCTTCGTCGCTAACGCGCCTCGCAATGACGGATGGATAGGTTCACGTCCCTCTCAGGCACCAGATTTGGAGGTGATGCCGCCGTCGACCACGAGCTCGATGCCGGTGACATATTTCGACTCGTCCGAGGCGAGGAACAGCGCGGCATTGGCGACATCCCAGGCGTCGCCCATGTGCCCCATCGGCACCTGCGCGTCGCGCGCGCGCCACATCGCCTCGACATCGCCCTTGGCATAGCTCTGCGCGAGCCCCGCCGAATGCGCGACCATCGGCGTCTTCATCAGCCCGGGCAGGATCGCGTTGACGCGGACATGCCTGGAGGCGAACTCGACCGCGGTCGAGCGCGTCATCTGGTTCATCGCCGCCTTGCTGGCATTGTAGCTGACATAGGAAATGCCGACATGGCGGATCGAGGCGATCGAGGAGATGTTGATGATCGAGCCGCCGCCCTGCTTAATCATGACCGGGATGACGTGCTTCATCGACAGATAGGCGCTCTTGAGATTGACCGCGAACACGCGGTCCCACTCGGCTTCCGCCACCTCCACCACGCTGCCGACCTCGGCGATACCGACATTGTTGTCAAGCACGTCGATGCGGCCATAGGCCTTCAGGCAGGCCGCGACCATCGCCTCGACCTCGGCAGCGCGCGAGACATCGGCGGTGAAGGCCGTCGCCTTGCCGCCCTCCTCGGTGATGATCTTGACCGTCTCCTCGGCCGCCGCGCCGTTGCGATCAACGCAGAACACGCTGGCGCCCTCGCGCGCAAAAGTCACGGCGGTCGCCTTGCCATTGCCCCAGCCGGGCCCGATCGAGCCCGCGCCGACCACCATCGCAACCTTGCCCTTGAGCCGATCCATCGGTCTTCTCCCGTTTGTTGTTCTTGTAGCCCGGATGGAGCGAAGCGCAATCCGGGAACAGCGCCCCCGGATTACGCGGAGCTTGTCATCGGGCGCGCATTCGCGCGACCCGTTGGCTTCATCCGGGCTACGGATCGCGACACACAGTCATCGTCGTGACATTAGCACCGATCGGATGCCCGAAAATCTCCGATAGCGTCTGGCAGCGTCCCGCATGGCACAGGTGCCATTCGCCGGCGGCGCCGGAATTGCCGAGCACGACCTCCGGCCTCGGCACCGGCTGCGGCGACCATTGAAACCAGCCGTCGACGAGGCGCGCCTCGGGCGGCGGCTCCATGCCGGCCCCGGTGCCTTTGATGCGCGCCTGTTGCAGCGTAAGCCCGGCCGGCGTGACCCGCCAGTCTTCCTGCCAGGCGGTCTTCTCGATCGAATGCGTCCAGGCGAGCGTGAAGGCCGCGATCGACAGCGTCTTCACGACACCGGCGGATGCAAGGCAGAGGCTCAAGCCGCCGCCACCGCATCGCGCGGACGCTGCCGCCATTGCCATAGCACGACGGCTGCCGCGAGCGTAAAGCCCGCCGTGTCCGAGAAGCGGAAATCGCCGAGCAGGCAGAGCGCGGCGGCGAACGCCACCGCGATCTCGATCAAGGTCAGCCGCGTGAACAGGAAGCCGATCGCGACGATGCCGAACAGCGCGATCGCGACCAGCGCCTTGAAGGTCGCCAGCGCCACCGCGCCATAGAAGCCGAGCTGGGCCGCCATCGGATCGTTGGCCTGCAGCATCAGCGCCGGCGAATAGACGAAGATGAAGGGGATGACGTAGCCGGCCAGCGCGATCCGCATCGCCTCCCAGCCGATCTTGTCCGGATTCTCCCTGGCGATCGGCGCAGCCGCGAGGGCTGCGAGGGCCACCGGCGGCGAAAGGTCGGCCATGATGCCGTAGTAGAACGCGAACATGTGGCTTGCGATCAAGGGGACGCCGAGCTTGGCGAGCGCAGGCGCGGCCAGCGCCGCGGTGATGATGTAGGTCGGGATCGTCGGGATGCCGGTGCCGAGCAGGATCGACAGCAGCATGGTCATGATCAGCGCCAGGAACAGGCTCTTGGCGCCGAGCCCGATGATCCAGCTGCCGAAGATGGTGCCGACGCCGGTCTGCGTCATCATGCCGATGATGGTGCCGACAATGGCGCAGGCCATGCCGACGGTCAGTGCCGACTTGGCGCTGTCGGCAAGCGAGTCACGGCAGGCTCGGAGCGTGGCCCGGCCGCCGCGCGTGATCGCCGCGATCGCGATCAGGCCGGCGACGACGCTCATGACCGGCACGATCTCGAGCCCGTGGCGCGACACCGCGGCCACCACCAGCGCGAGGCCGATCCAGAAGATATAGCGCACGACGGTGTTGGAGAAGCCGAGCGTGATGCTGGCGCCGAGGATCAGCGCGACCGTCAGCGCAAGCCCCATACTGCCGGCATAGAGCGGCGTGAAGCCTTCGAACAGCATGTAGACCAAAGCTGCGAGCGGCAACACCAGGTACCAGCGCGCCCACCAGCGCCTTCCAGGCGCTCGGGATCTCGGAGCGCTTCATGCCGACGAGACCGTGCTTGCCGGCTTCCAGATGCACCATCCAGAATGCCGAGGCGAAATACAGGATCGCCGGAATCACCGCCGCCTTGACGATCTCGGAATAGGGCACGCCGAGCGTCTCCGCCATGATGAAGGCGACCGCGCCCATCACCGGCGGCATGATCTGGCCGCCCATCGAGGCGGTGGCCTCGACGCCGGCGGCGAACGCACGGCGGTAGCCGAACTTGACCATCAGGGGAATCGTGAACTGGCCGACGGTGACGACGTTGGCGACGCCGGAGCCCGAGATCGTGCCCATCATGCCCGAGGCGAACACCGCGACCTTGGCCGGGCCGCCGCGGGTGCGGCCGAACAGGCCGAGCGAGACGTCGGTGAACAGCTGGATCATGCCGGCCCGCTCGAGGAACGAACCGAACAGGATGAACAGGAAGATGTAGGTCGCCGAGACGTAGATCGGCACGCCGTAGAAGCCCTCGGTGCCGAACGACAGATGCGTGACGATCTGGTCGAAGTCATAGCCGCGATGGTTGAACGGCGACGGCAGGTACTGCCCGAAGAACCAGTAGAGCAGACAGGCGCCGCACATCAGCGGCAGCGCCGCGCCCATCAGCCGCCGCGTGCCCTCGAAGATCAGGATCGCGAGCAGCGTGCCGACCGCGAGGTCCATCTGGGTCGGATCGCCGTCGCGCGCGATCAAATCGGCATAGAAGATCCACTGGTAGAGCCCGCAGAGGAAGCCCGCCGCGCCGACGATCCAGCTCACCGCCCGGCCGAAATCGGTCTTGGCGGTGAAATTGCCGATCAGGCCGAAGGTCAGGAGGATCAGGAAGCCGACATGGACGCCGCGCACCACCTGGCTCGGCAGGTAGTTGAAGGCCGCGACGTAGAGCTGGAACACCGCAAAGGCGAGCCCGATGGCATAGGCCAAACGCCCCCAGCCGCCCGGGCCGAAACCTTCCGGAAAGCCGTGCTCGAAATTGTCGAATTCAACCTTGATGGGCTGCTCGCCCGCAATCTGCTGCTGCATTGAATGAAATCCCCCGCCGTGCCCACGGCGCTTATAGCTACCTGGCCGTTGTCCCGAAACCGAGAAAAAACTCGACCACCGGCGCGAAGCACCGCCGGATGACAGGCTCCGCGAAGCAATCATCGTTCGGCACATGCGGAACGAATGGATTGCTTCGTCGCGGAGCCTGTCATCGGGCGCGCATTCGCGCGACCCGTTGGCTCCTCGCAATGACGGTGGAGGTCGGCTTGTCCGGCCTTACTTGATCAATCCCTTTTCCTTGTAGAAGCGGATCGCGCCGGGATGCAGCGGCACCGGGCTGCCGGTCGCGGCGGCCTCGAGCTTGATCTCCTTGCCCGCGGCGTGGGCGTTGGCGAGTTCCGGCAGCGATTCATAGACCAGCTTGGTCATCTGATAGGCGAGATCGTCCGACACCGCGCTCGAGGTGACGAGGTAGTTCACGACCGCAGCCGTCGGCACATCCTTGTCCTGACCGGTATAGGTGTTGGCCGGGATGATCACCGAGACGAAGGGAGGACCGATCTTGTCGACGGTCTCCTTCGGCACGGCGACGACCGTGATCTCGCTCGAGGTCGAGAGATCCTTCAGCGAGGCAACGCCGAGGCCGGCGGATTGTAGCGTGGCGCTGAGCTGGCGGTTCTTCATCAGGTCGACCGATTCGGCGAACGGCAGATACTCGACCTTGCCGAGATCCTTGTAGCTCATGCCGGCGGCCGCGAGGATCGCGCGCGAGTTGAGCTCGGTGCCGGATTTCGGCGCGCCGACCGACAGGCTCTTGCCCTTCAGGTCAGCCAGCGTCTTGATGCCGCTTTCGGCGGTTGCGACGATCTGGATGTAGTTCGGATAGATCGCGCCGATGGTGCGCAGCTTGTCGAGCTTGGTCTTGAAACCGGCTTCAGCGTCGCCTTCCCAGGCCGCTTTCAGCGAATCGCCGAGCGTGAAGGCGATCTCGCCGCGGCCCTGCTGCAGCAGCACCAGATTCTCGACCGAAGCCTTGGTCGCCTGCACCTGGGTCTTGGCGCCGGCGATCTTGTCGCCGTAGATCTTTCCGATCGCGACGCCGAGCGGATAGTAGACGCCCGAGGTGCCGCCGGTGAGCACGTTAATGAACTGCTCGGCCTGTGCGACGGGCGCGGACAAAACACTGGCTGCCACGACCGCGGCAGCCATCAACCTTGAATTCATGAGCATTATTCTCCCCTAAGCCGGGCCGGAAATTGGCCGCCCGCCCCCGCCGGGTCAACCCATCCAAATGACGCATGCGCGGCGGAAAACCCTGACGGCAGGATCACCTTACCTGCGCGGGCACTCGCGCCCGGCGAGCGGCTTGAGATGCGCGTTCCCGCCCGCGAGGTATCACTTGCAGCCGTACGGCAACGCGGTGGCCGCGATCGCCGGCGGCACTGCCTTCTGGTTTGGTCCCGTCATGGAGTTCTGGCTGCTCGCGACGATGGCGCTTGTCGGCATCGCCGCGACGCTGTCATCAATCACCAGGTCGCGCGCGGGCTGGACGATGTCGCGGAGGCGCAGGGCAGGCGGCATCACCGGCCATCCGGCCTTTGCGTGCTGCTGACCTGCAAGCCGCTGCTGATCTTCGCGGTCTCGACCGTGACCTTTCATTTTGCCGCTCGGCCACTGCGCGTTGATGCCGGAGACGTTGCGAACGGCAACGGCGACGTCACGCTCACCTGCATGCACATCGCAAAGCAGGTGATCTGTGATTCGCCGTCGTTGCTCGGCAGGGACTCACATCGCGCCGCGCGAAGCAATCTGATGTCCAACAATGGTGCAGCTTCGCGCTCATCTCGAAGCGGCAACACAGTGATTAACGTCGTCTCCCATTGGAACACGCGCACGACGCTTCTGTTGTCGCCCCAAGTTCGGCCACGATCACGCTGATGAACGTCAGATGACGCATTTATTGCACGCATGACAGCGGCAAGATGCAGCAATTCCAACGTGATTTGACTCGAATTGAATCCTTTAAGGTTAGCGAGGCAATCAATGTATGAACCAGAAATTTCCATGATTGCCGCCGCTCCAGGATGTACGAGTCAATCCGGGGTAATTACGGACAAGGCGGGCATGAATCACATCAGTCACATCGGACACGCACGAGCCGGCTGGTTCGGACATCGCAAGCTGACCCCTCGCGCATGCATAGCAGACAGCAAAAAACACCTCCGGACCTTCCTCGCGGAGGCGCTGGACGACCTCGGCTTCATCACCAGTGAATGCAGCCAGGCACTGGAACTTGACACCGTGCTGGACGCGGAACGGCCCGATCTTCTGGTGCTCGGGGTGTCCGTGGACGGCATCGAAGTCAGTAAAATTCTCGAGACTTTGGTGAGAAAGGACTACGGCGGCAAGGTCCTCGTGATCGGCCAACCGGACTCCATCATCGTCAAGGCGGTCCGGCAGATCGGCGATGAGTACGGCATCGCCATGCTGCCGGCACTGTCCACCCCGTTCAGCGCCGGAACCCTGCGTGACAGTCTTGCGTCGCTGCTGCCGCTCGAGCCCGCGCCGAGCCCGGCCGTCGACGTCCACGAAGCGCTCAAGGCCGGCTGGCTCGAGCTGTGGTATCAGCAGAAAATCCATCTCCGGACACTGGTCCCGAGCGGTGCCGAGGCGCTGATCCGGATGCGCCATCCGGCATGGGGCGTGGTGCCGCCGGCCTACTTCATTCCGGATGAAAGCGATCCGCATTTTCATGCGCTGTCCGAATTCGTGATCGCGCGCGCGATCGAGGACTGGCGTTATCTGCTCGAGCAGATCGGGCCGGTCAATCTCTCGATCAACCTGCCGATCTCGTTTCTCGCCGATGACGATGCGGTACGCGAGCTCTGCTACCGGATTCCGGACCATGCGGCCTTCGCCGGCCTCTTGATCGAGATCGACAGCACCGAGGTCATCGACAATCTGGATCTCGCGATCGACGTCGCGCGGCGCGTGCGGCTGCACAATATCGGCATCTCGATCGACAATGTCGGCGCCAACTGGCCGTCCTTGCTGGGACTGCCGAATTTTCCGTTCGTTCAGCTTAAGGTCGATCATCAATACGTCACCGGCTGCGCCGATCAGCGCCTGAAGCAGACGGTGTGCCGGCGTGTCGTCGAGCTCGCCCACGACAGCGGCGCGCAGGTCGTCGCCCAGGGGGTCGAGACCCGCGCGGACTTCCTCGCCGCGCATGAGATGGATTTCGATCAGGTCCAGGGCTACCTGTTCGGCAAGCCGATGGGCGTCAAGAAGTTCGCCCGCTCACGCATGCACTTCTCGGAGAAAGAGCCGGCCTCCTGACCCATGGCGGTTCGACGGCACTACCACGCCGGAAGCGCCCGCATTCACGCGGGCCGCGCCGCCGTTACTGAAACGTCATGTCGAGGCATTTCGAGATATCGGAGCCGAGGCCGGACGAGATCGTGATGCAGCCGCGAATCTTCTGGGTGTTGGCGTCGCTCGCCCAGATCGCATAGCCGCCGGGACCGAAGAACGAGTTGGTGTTCGGCGGCTCGGTCTCGGTGGCATCGAACGTGTAATTGCCGTCGGTGTCGAAGATGCGCGGCTTCTTGGTGCAGCCGCCGTCGGCCTGGACGTTGATGACCTCCTTGTTGTCCCGCGTCAGCGCCAGCGAGACCTGGCAACGGAAGTATTCGGAGGTCTTGGCGTTGAACAGATAGGCGTAGGACTTGCAGGTCGAGGTGTTGAGCTTGCCCGCGGAGAGGCCGCGGCTGCAGGAGATTCGCTGGTTGTTGGAGAGCTTGAACTCGTCCGCCTGCACGACTGACGCCAGCGTCATGAACGACAGAGCGACACCGATACCGATTTTCATGACGTGGCTCATCCTGATCATCCCCCAGTAACGTTTCTGGCAATCGAAGCGTTTGTAAACGGTAACGCGAAAATAGTCGCCAAGCTTGATACGGGAAATCACAAACTCGATGATCTGCGTAAGCAGCCACGCCGATTGTCGTATTGACGCGCGAATGGCGTTCGTGATTTGTTCAAAGGCGTGGGGACGACGCCGTTTTTCGGCCGGAGGTGGATCATGACGCATTTTTTGACCAAGACCTTTTTTGCGACAGCGACCCTTGCTGCGATGACGACATGCGCATCGGCGCAGGAGGCCGCGCCCTGGGAGCTGAAGACCGACATGGGCTATGCCTATGACAAGGACGGCAAGACCTGGGCCTACAAGATGGGGACCAACAATGCCGGCACCTTGCTGAAGGGCGCCAAGAAGGTGCCGAAGGGGACGCTGTTCTTCATCGGCCACAACGGCCAGCTCTACATGCGCTCCGGGCCCTATCTCGAAGGCGACGGCAAGTTCATGTTTGGCTCGAACTGAGGCTTCCAGCAGACCTCAGAACGCAGCGGCCAATTCCTTGGCGCCGGGCTTGTTGCTGTTGAAGTCCATCCGCTCATTGGTGACGGCAAGCAGCCTGGCCACGGTGTTGTGACGGATCGCGACCGGGTTGCGCTCATAGCCCGAGCGCTGGAAGAAGTTCGCGGTCGGCACCTGTTCGCGCATCGCCTGCGGCATGGTCACCATGTCGAGCCCGGTGCCGTCGCCGGTCAGGTTCATCATCTCGAGCTCGGCCGCGGTCAGCGGCCGACCGTAGCCCTTGTTGCGCGCGAAGATCACCGAGGTGAGCAGCTTGTGGGTCTGCAGCATCGGGCCGACATCGATGTCGAGCACCATGGCGTGACAGGCCCAGCCTTGCGGCGTGTCGGCAAGGCGTTGATGCGCCGACCAGTCGTCGGGCACGGTGCGCGTGAACGCCACCATCTTCTTCAGCACCGCGAGCTTGTGCTCCATCGCCTTGCGCGCCGGCCCCTGCGTCCGCGCCACCCGCTCGGTCAGGTCGCGCACGAATTCATGGCCCTGCTCGGCCAATAGCTCGACGGTGTTGGTGGTGAGCAGCTGGTTGTAGCCCATCGCCGTGGAGATCGCGCGCTTGCCGCCGTGCTCGATGCCCGCCTGCACGTCGTAATTGCCGGTGCCGCCGGTCTCGAACGAATAGACCCGCACCGCCTGCTCCGGCGTCAGCCCGGCCGCGCGGGCGTAGCGGGCATAGGCGCGCTTGAACTCGACCTCGCTGGTCGGCCGCTGCGGCATGAACTGGAATTGTTCGGCGGCCGCCCTGACCAGATCGGAGACCACCGGAATCGTTTTCGGCGGCCGCGGCGGCTTGCCGCCCTCTTCTTCCGGTGCCGGATTGACCGGCCGCTTCGGGCCCTCATAGACCGGCGGCTGCTGCAGCACGTAGTCGTCGAGCCCAATCTGCACGCGGTCGCGGCGTTTGGCATTGCGAGTGCGCCGCTTGTCGGCGATCGCGTTCCAATAGGCGCCGGCGTCCTGCTCGAAGGCAGCGCGCGCCTCCTCGTACTCCTGCAGCTTGCGGCGATAGTCCATGATCGCCTGCGGCGAGGCCTGCGCCATCGCATTGGCGACCGACGGCGGCAACGCATCGGCCTCGCCGGCCAAGACACCAGCCAAGACAGACGGCGCGCCGACAGTGAGCGCGAGCGCGACGAGTCCAAGGCAGGGGCGAATCAATTGCGGGCGCATGGCCTCGTTGTAGCAAGCGCGGCCGCGAAGTCAGCCCGGAATTGTCCGGATCGAAGCGGCCGGATGCCGCGATCGGCTCCAGAATTTTCGCCACAATGCGGTATTGCCCGCGCAACGCCGTGCCGACGACGGGGTGATGGCGGTCACTTCCATGCGAACACCGGTTGCTCGAGATCGGCGACACGGGTGCTGCGCCCGGCCAGCACCTCGCGGAACTGATAGATCAACGCGGCGGTCGGCGCATGGATCTGCTGGCCGCCGAGGCGGAAGCGGATCACGCGCCGGGTGCTCTCGGGAATCGTGACGAAGCTGAACGCGTCCTGGAGTTCGATCGCATCGAGGCCGATGCGGTGCACGGAGGCGACCTCGTCCGGATTCGGCGTGATCGCGGCATGCGCACCGGCCCACACCACGACCGGCGTGATCAGATAGCCGGAGCGGGTCGGATAGTCGTCGAGCAGGCCGAGCACATCGCGTTCGGACAGCTTGAGGCCGAGCTCTTCCTGCAATTCGCGCAGCGCGGCTTCAGCCTGGGTCTCACCGGCATCGCAGCGTCCGCCCGGCAGCGCCCATTGCGCGCTGTGCGCACGCAAGCGCGCGCTGCGGCGGGTCAGCAGGAACGCCGTACCACGGCCATCATCGCCTTCGGTCAGCGCGATCGCGACCGCCGCGCGTTTCAGCGCCGGCGCCGCGTCGGCCGCGGCCTGACGCGCGAATGCGGCACAGAGCTCTGCGATATTCCGCCGGGTGGCATCATCAAATGTGCGGGCCATTGAGCTTGACTACAACACATCAGCGTTTGATGAAATGAGTCGAACGACATGCCTCCTGCGATCAATCATCTGCAAGCAAGGGATTCCTCTCCTCATGACGGCCAAGGCCGCGGACCACCTCAAATCCGACGGCTGGAAGATCGCCGAAACCACGGGCTTCCTGACCCTGATCGGCCCGTTGTGGGAACGATTGAAGGACGGCGCGCTCGAGCTCGCGCTGATCACCGAGGATAAGCACCATAATCGTCGCGGGCTGGTGCAGGGCGGCGTGATCATGACCTTTGCCGACCGCGCCTGCGGCATGGCCGCGCGCTTCGTCTCGGGCAAGCCGACGCTTGCGACGGTGCAGCTCGACACCCATTTCGTCGAGGCCGGCAAGATCGGCGAGATCCTGACGACGCGGCCCCGCGTGGTGCGCTCGACCCGCAGCCTGATCTTCATCAGCGCCGAGGTGACCGTCGAGAAGCGCTGCATCGCGATGGCCAACGGCGTGTTCAAGATCCTGAAGAACGAGAGTTGATCATCGTCGTTCCGGGGCGATGCGCCAGCATCGAACCCGGAATCTCGAGATTCCGGGTCGGACCTTCGGACCATCCCGGAATGACATCCGGAGGAACGATCGATGCAATATCGCCAACTCGGCCGCAGCGGCCTGAAGGTATCGCCGATCTGTCTCGGCACGATGATGTTCGGCGGGCCGACCGATGAGGCGACCTCGTCGCGGATCGTGGCCAAGGCGCGCGAGGCCGGCATCAACTTCATCGACAGCGCCGACGCCTATAATGGCGGCAAGTCCGAGGAGGTCGTCGGCCGCGCGATCGCCAACAGCCGCTCCAACTGGGTGCTCGCGACCAAGCTCGCCAATCCGATCGGCGATGATCCCAATCATGGCGGGCTGTCGCGGCGCTGGGTGCTGCAGGCCGCCGACGAGAGCCTGAAGCGGCTCGGCACCGACTACATCGACGTCTACTATCTGCACAAGGAAGACCACGCGACGCCGCTCGACGAGACCGTGCGCGCGATCGGCGACCTGATCCGCGCCGGCAAGGTGCGCTATTTCGGCGTCTCCAACTACCGCGCCTGGCGCGTCGCCGAGATCTGCAACATCTGCGATCGGCTCGGCATCGATCGCCCGGTCGCGAGCCAGCCCTATTACAATGCGATGAACCGGATGCCCGAGGTCGAGCATTTCCCGGCCTGCGCCTATTACGGCCTCGGCATCGTGCCCTATAGCCCGCTGGCGCGCGGCGTCCTGACCGGCAAATACGCCCCCGACGCGGCGCCGCCGGCGGACAGCCGCGCGGGGCGCAACGACAAGCGCATGATGCAAACCGAGTGGCGGCCGGAATCGCTCGAGCTCGCCCAGGAGATCAAGCGCCATGCCGAGAGCCGCGGCATCACCGCCGGGCAGTTCGCGGTGTCGTGGGTGCTGAACTCGTCGTTCGTCAGCGCGGTGATCGCAGGCCCGCGCACCGAAGCGCAATGGGACGACTACATCCGCGCGCTCGACTACCGCTTCACCGCCGAGGACGAAGCCCTGATCGACCGCCTCGTCGTGACAGGCCATCCCTCGACGCCGGGCTTCAACGATCCCGCCTATCCGATCGAAGGGCGCCGGGCGCGGAGCGGATAGCCGCTGTAACGGCGACGCACGAATCAGGGTTGGACATTCGATTCCATCCGCCCTCATTGAGCGGGAGCGACGAAGCAATCCATCTCTCCATGCGGCACGATGGATTGCTTCGCGGAGCCTGTCATCCGGCGGCGCTTCGCGCCGAACCGGGTGGCTCGCAATGACGGTGTCCACTCGGCTGCGCCGAAGTTACGTTTCGCAGCTTCCGAATTGCGCGAAGCCCGGGTCGGCTGCAGCATCAGGGCATGACAATGCTGATGCTGGTGCTGCCATGACGGCATCCAATGTACTCGACTGCATCGTGGCGCTCCTCGTGTGCTGGGCGAGCCTGACCGCAATCTTCGAGCCGCGGCGCGACGCCATGCGATGTGACGTGCCTGCCGCGACCGGCAGCGCGCCGCAAGCTTCGCTGGCGCCGCCATCGCAGGCGGAGTTCGAGGAGATGATCCGGGACATGAAGCTGCACGACTGAGCAACGCTGCGGAAAGCCTTTCGTCCCGAACGACGTCCCTGAAATGAAACAGGGCGGCGCCGAAGCGCCGCCCTGCCCTGATGGCCATTGCCGGCCGCTTACTTCACGAGGTCGAAGCGATCGGCGTTCATCACCTTGGCCCAGGCCGCGACGAAGTCCTTCACGAACTGTTCCTTCGAGTCGGACTGGCCGTAGACCTCGGCGAATGCCCGCAGCTGCGAGTGCGAACCGAAGATCAGGTCGACGCGGGTGCCGGTCCACTTCACCGCCTTGGTCTTACGGTCGCGGCCTTCATAGACGCCCTGGCCGACATGGCTCCACTCGGTGGACATATCGAGCAGGTTGAGGAAGAAGTCGTTGGTCAGCGTCCCGGGCTTGCCGGTGAAGACGCCGTGCTTGGACTTCCCGGCATTGGCGCCGAGAACGCGCAGTCCGCCGACGAGGACGGTCATTTCCGGCCCCGTCAGCTTCAGCAGCTGCGCACGATCCACCAACGCTTCTTCCGGCATCATGAACTGATGCTTGCCGCTGACGTAATTGCGGAAACCGTCAGCCCGCGGCTCCAGCGGAGCGAAGGATTGGACGTCGGTCTGATCCTGCGACGCGTCCATGCGGCCGGGCGTGAACGGAACCTTCACGCTGATGCCGCCGTCCTTGGCCGCCTTCTCGATCGCGGCCGCACCGCCGAGCACGATCAGGTCGGCCAGTGAGACCTTCTTGCCGCCGGTGCTGAACTCCTTCTGGATGGCCTCGAGCTTGGAGAGCACCGTCTTGAGCTGCGCCGGCTCGTTGACCTCCCAGTCCTTCTGCGGAGCAAGACGGATGCGCGCACCGTTGGCGCCGCCACGTTTGTCGGAGCCGCGGAAGGTCGAGGCCGAAGCCCAGGCGGTCGACACCAGCTCGGACACCGACAGACCCGAGGCAAGGATCTTCGCCTTGAGCGCCTCGATATCCTTGTCGCCGATCACTTCATGATCGAGCGCCGGGATCGGGTCCTGCCAGATCAGCGTCTCCTTCGGCACCAGCGGGCCGAGGTAGCGCACGATCGGACCCATGTCGCGGTGGGTGAGCTTGAACCAGGCGCGGGCGAACGCGTCCGCGAACTGATCGGGGTGCTCCAGAAAGCGGCGCGAGATCTTCTCATAGGCGGGATCGAAGCGCAGCGAGAGGTCCGTGGTCAGCATCGTCGGCTTGCGCTTCTTCGACGGATCGAACGGATCCGGGATGATCGCGTCGGCTCCCTTGGCTTCCCACTGCTGGGCGCCGCCGGGGCTCTTCGTCAGCTCCCATTCATACTTGAACAGGTTCTCGAAGAAGTAGTTGCTCCACTTGGTCGGCGTCTGGGTCCAGACCACCTCGAGGCCGGAGGTGATCGCATCAGTGCCCACGCCGCTGGCATGGCTGCTCTTCCAGCCGAGACCCTGGTCCTCGAGCGCGCCAGCTTCCGGCTCCGGACCGACCAGCGACGGATCGCCCGCGCCATGGGTCTTGCCGAAGGTGTGACCGCCGGCGATCAGCGCGACGGTCTCCTCATCGTTCATCGCCATGCGGAAGAACGTCTCGCGGATGTCCTTCGCGGCAGCGACCGGATCCGGCTTGCCGTTCGGACCTTCCGGATTGACGTAGATCAGGCCCATCTGCACGGCGCCGAGCGGCTCGGAGAGCTGACGCTCGCCGCTGTAACGCTCGTCGCCGAGCCAGGTGCCCTCCGGGCCCCAGTACAGCTCTTCCGGTTCCCATACGTCGGCGCGGCCACCCGCAAAGCCGAACGTCTTGAAGCCCATCGATTCCAGCGCGACATTGCCGGCAAGGATCATCAGGTCGGCCCAGGAGATCTTCTTGCCGTACTTCTGCTTGATCGGCCAAAGCAGCCGGCGCGCCTTGTCGAGGCTGGCATTGTCGGGCCAGCTGTTGAGCGGAGCAAAACGCTGCTGACCGGCGCCGGCGCCGCCGCGGCCGTCGGTGATGCGGTAGGTGCCCGCCGAGTGCCAGGCCATGCGGATCATCAGGCCGCCGTAGTGACCGTAGTCGGCCGGCCACCATTCCTGCGACTCGGTCATCAAGGCCGTCAGGTCCTTGATGACCGCGTTGAGATCGAGGGTCTTGAATTCCTTGGCGTAGTCGAAGGTCTTTCCCATCGGATCGGACAGATCCGAATTCCGATGCAGCACCTGAATGTCGAGTCCTTGCGGCCACCAGTCACGATTCGTGCGTGCGCGGGGGCTTGCGCCGAATGGGCATTTGCCCGCGCCTTCGTCGGTTTTTGCGTCCATGTTTCTTCTCCGAGGTGATGGATTCTGGAATGTGCTGGAGCTCTTCCAAGAAAGATTCTACGCGCCCCAATCTATCAGGTGAAATTGACTTTAGTGATCACACCGATAAGATTATCTGATGATAAATGTCACACTCCGGCAATTGAGGTATTTCGATGCGCTGGCCCGCCACGGGCATTTCGGACGCGCCGCGGACGCCTGCGCGGTGTCGCAGCCGGCGCTGTCGATGCAGATCCGCGAGATGGAACAGGCGGTCGGCGGCGTGCTGATCGAGCGCAGCGCGCGGCAGGTGACGTTGACGGCGTTCGGCGAGGAGCTGCTGCGCCGCGTCCGCGACATCCTGCGCTCAGTCGACGAGCTCGGCGACTTCGCGCGCGCCTCGCGCGACAAGCTCGCAGGCCGCCTGCGTGTCGGCATGATCCCGACGATCGCGCCATATCTGCTGCCGAAGGTGATCGAGACCCTGGCGCGGCTGCATCCCGAGCTCGACATCCACGTCCGCGAGACGCTGACGCCGAAGCTGATCAAGGAAGTCGCCGAGGGCCGGCTCGACACCGCGATCGTGGCGCTGCCGGTGTCGGAACCGTCGCTGACCGAGGTCGCGCTGTTCTCGGAGAATTTCCTGCTGGTGCGGCCGGGCGAGGACGCCAAGACCCCCGTGCCGAGCGCCGAGATGCTGCGCGAGATGCGGCTGTTGCTGCTCGAGGAGGGCCACTGCTTCCGCGACCAGGCGCTGTCGTTCTGCAATATGCAATCCTCGCCGCCGCGCGAGGTGCTGGATGCGAGCTCGCTGTCGACGCTGGTGCAGATGGTCGGCGCCGGCATCGGCGTCACCCTGATCCCGGAGATGGCGGTGACGGTGGAGACGCGCTCGGCGC
The DNA here is from genome assembly GCF_054055655.1 of Bradyrhizobium sp. USDA 4461. Classification (NCBI taxonomy): domain Bacteria; kingdom Pseudomonadati; phylum Pseudomonadota; class Alphaproteobacteria; order Hyphomicrobiales; family Nitrobacteraceae; genus Bradyrhizobium; species Bradyrhizobium sp. USDA 4461. The sequence continues at coordinate 3,356,838 of NZ_JBSRXM010000001.1, read as the reverse complement.
CGGTCACGGTCTCGCGCTTCAAGCACCCGCAGCCCTCGCGCACCATCGGCATGGTCTGGCGCAAGACCTCCCCGCTCGCCGCGCAGCTCCAGCAGATCGCCGAAGTGGTGAGCCTCGCCGCCCGCGAACTGCGCGCGCCGAAGGGAGATGGCGGCAAGGACGCGAAGCGCGCGGGGCGACGGAAGGTCGCGTGATTGGTGCAGTGGCGCGTAGAGGCAGCGTTCTGAGTTTGACGCGGGCCTCGCGCCACATCCACCACCGTCGTCCCTGCGAAAGCAGGGACCCATACGCCGCGGCCCGAGTTGTGTGACCTCGACTCGTCGTTCTAGCATTGTGCAACGACGAACATCGGTGGTTATGGGTCCCTGCTTTCGCAGGGACGACACTAAATTTGTTGCACGGGCGGAGAGTCATACAGCCGCATTCTCGCGACAGGATCGCCTGAGCTTTGCTCTCGGTTTCGCCGCGGCAGTGGCCCTACTTCTCCAGATACTTCTTCATCTCGGCGATCAGGCCGTCGCGCAGTTCGGGGCGCTTGAGGCCGAACGCGATGTTGGCGCGGAGGAAGCCGGGCTTGGAGCCGCAATCATGTCGCTCGCCCTCGAACTCGACGCCGTAGAATTTCTGCGTCTTGGCGAGCCCGATCATCGCGTCGGTGAGCTGGATCTCGCCGCCGGCGCCGCGCTGCTGAGTGGCGAGGATGTCGAAGATCTCCGGCTGCAGGATGTAGCGGCCGGTGATCGACAGATTCGACGGCGCGGTGCCCTGAGGCGGCTTCTCGACCATGCGGTCGACCTCGAAGATGTTGCCGGTGCGCTTCCCCACGCTGCAGATGCCGTATTGATGGGTGAGCTCGTCGGGGACGGCCTCGACCGCGATCACGTTCGACTTGTCGCCGAGCTTGTTGGCCGCGTCGATCATCTGCTTCAGGCACCCCGGCGTGTTCAGCACCAGCTCGTCGGGCAGCACCACCGCGAACGGCTCGTTGCCGACAATGTCGCGCGCGCACCACACCGCATGGCCGAGCCCGAGCGGCGATTGCTGCCGGGTGAAGCTCATCGCGCCGGCTTCGGGCTGATTCTGCGCCAGAATTTCCTGCTCGGTCTTCTTGCCGCGCTGCGCCAGCGTGGTGTCGAGCTCGAACATGCGGTCGAAATGATCCTCGATGACGCCCTTGTTGCGGCCGGTGACGAACACGAAGTGCTCGATGCCGGCTTCCCGCGCCTCGTCGACCACGTACTGGATCAGGGGCTTGTCGACGATCGTCAACATTTCCTTCGGCATCGCCTTGGTGGCGGGCAGCACGCGGGTACCGAGGCCGGCGACGGGAAATACGGCTTTGCGGATCTTCATGGGATTATCGGAAGCCTTGAAATGGGGTGGGACGGCGGCACGAAATCAATCATGCCCTTGGTAACCGTTTTGCAGCCGCCAACAAAGGCGGATGTGTGGTGCGGCTTAATTCCGCCGTTCCCGTCAGCCATGCGTGCGGCAACAAAACCTCGCCTCTGTTAAGTTATTGGAAACCGTCCCGGGTCCTTCTGGAACAGCACGTTTTTGACAGGCATACGACACATGCGCTCGATCGGAACATCAAGGACCAGACTTTGCAGCGCGAGCCTGGTCGCGCTGGCCCTGCTGCTGGCCGGCGGGGCCAAGGCGCAATCGGCGGGCAACGGCCTGACCAACCTGATCGACAGCATCTTTTCCGGGCCGAACGCGAGCCCGCCGCAGGCTGCGACCGGACAGGATGGCGCAACACCGCCCTGGAGCGGCGAAGACGGCGCCTCCGGCCATCCGCTGATGACCGCCGCCGCGATCCGCCAGGCCGCATCCGACTTCCCGAACTGCGTCGCCGGGATGTGGCCAGATGCCGCGCGGCGCAACATCACCCAGCAGAATTTCGAGCGCTTCACCGCGGGCCTGCAACCCGACCTGCGCATCATGGATCTGCTCGACTCGCAGCCGGAATTCACCAAGGCGATCTGGGACTATCTCGATATCCTGGTCAGCGACGCGCGGCTGGCGAAAGGCCGCGAGATCCTCGCGAAATACAAGCCGCAGTTCGACGCAACCGAGAAGGCCTATGGTGTCGATCGCTACATCATCGCTGCGATCTGGGGCATCGAATCGAACTACTCGACCCAGATGGGCGACCGCAGCGTGGTGCAGTCGACCGCGACGCTCGCCTGCATCGGCCGCCGCCAGGCCTATTTCAAGGACGAGTTCCTGTCGGCGCTGGAAATCCTCAACCGCGGCGATCTCAGGCCCGAACAGCTGCGCGGCTCCTGGGCCGGCGCGTTCGGCCCGACCCAGTTCATGCCGACCGCGTTCAAGCGCTACGCGGTCGACGGCGACGGCGACGGCCGCCGGGACGTCGTCGACAATCCGAGCGACCTGATCGCGTCCACCGCCAACAATCTGAAGAAGGACGGCTGGCAGACCGGCGCGAGCTGGGGCTACGAGGTGGTGCTGCCGCAAGGCCTCAACTACATGCTGGCCGACCGCGCCAAGGTGATGCCGCTGTCGCAATGGGAGCAGCTCGGCGTCAAGCGGCCAAACAACCAGCCGTTCCCGCGGCCATCCGACAAGGCCTATCTGCTGGCGCCGGCTGGCGCCGAAGGTCCGGGCTTCCTGATGCTGCAGAACTTCCGCGTGATCATGAAGTACAACCCGGCCGAGGCCTACGCGCTCGCGATCGGCCATTTCGCCGATCGGCTGCGCGGCGGCCAACCCTTCGTGCAGCCTTGGCCGCGCCAGGAACGGGTGCTGTCGCGCGCCGAGCGGCTGGAGTTGCAGCAACTGCTGGCTCAGCGCGGCTTCTACAAGGGCACGCCTGACGGCCAGTTCGGCGGCCAGACCCGCGAGGCGCTGCGCGGCTTCCAGGTTTCGATCGGCGCGCCGGCCGACGGTTTTGCCACGTCTGAGGTGCTGGACCGGCTGCGGGGGCGGTAGGGCCGCGCCGGCGGCCCTTTAGCCCGGATGAAGCGCAAGCGTAATCCGGGGTCCTCGCGACGCGGTTGGTTCGGGCCCGGATTGCGCTTCGCTTCATCCGGGCTACGGCTCTTCACGCCATGCGAGCCGAGTTCCGCCGGCGGTGACGTCAGGCCCCCTCCTCCCCGCAAAAGTAACCGTGAAATCCGATATTTGCCGCCCGTCTTGACGGCGGCTGGGGGCACCCGATTTATGGTGGAAAAGCTGCCCGCTTGCGGCCCGATTCCGCTAATATGCTGACGTACTTCCAGATCATTGCGACGCCCCGATGCGAGAGCCGAAGTCCTTCCTGCGCCTATTCACCGAAGCCGGCCCGCTGGTGGCGCTGGCGGTGGCGCTTACGCTGTTGATCGGCATTGCCGAGCCCGCCTCGGCGCAGTTCTTCGGTTTCCCCGGCTTCGGCGATGCTCCACGCCGCGCGCCGCCGCCACGCAGCGGCGGTGGTGGCGGCGGCTGGTTCGGCGGCGATTTCTTCGCGCCATTCCAGCAGCAGCACCCGCAGTCGCAGCCCCAGCAGCAGCGGCCGCGCGAGGATTTCTCACGCGCACCGGCGCCGGCCAAGCGCGAAGCCGCCGCCGAGCGCAACGTGCTCGTGATCGGCGATGCAATGGCCGACTGGCTCGCCTATGGCCTCGAGGATGCGTATTCCGACCAACCCGACATGGGCGTGATCCGCAAGGCAAAGACGGTGTCCGGCCTGATCCGCTATCAGCCCAAGGGCGACCCGGCGGATTGGGCGGCCGCCGCCAAGGGCATTCTCGCCACCGAGAACCCGGACGCCATCGTCGTGATGCTCGGCCTCAACGATCGTACGTCGCTCCGCGAACCGGTGGTGGAGAAAAAGGCCGACAAGAAAGACGAGAAGAAGGACACACGCGGCAAGCCGGACGCAAAGCCGGGCGACAAGCCCGATGCCGCCGCCAAGAATGATGCCAAGAGCGATGCCAAGACCGATACCAAACCGGTCGATCCCGAGCTGTCGCCCGACGACGCCGATAATGATGCGCAGGCCGCGCCGGAAAAGACCGCGCGCTCGCCCAATGGCGTCTATGATTTCCGCGAGGACCGCTGGGTCGAGCTCTACGGCAAGAAGATCGAGGAGCTGATCAATGTGCTGAAGAGCAAGGGCGTGCCGGTGCTGTGGGTCGGCCTGCCTGCGATCCGCGGCCAGAAGGGCACGTCGGACATGCTGTTCCTCGACGCGCTGTATCGCGACGGCGCCGGCAAGGCCGGCATCACCTATGTCGACGTCTGGGACGGCTTTGTCGACGAGGCCGGCCGCTTCATGCCGAAGGGCCCTGACTTCGAAGGCCAGCCGCGCAAGCTGCGCACCGATGACGGCGTGTTCTTCACCAAGGCCGGTGCGCGCAAGCTCGCGCATTATGTCGAGCGCGAGGTAACCCGCCTGCTTGCGGTGCGCTCCGGCCCGATCGCGCTGCCGAGCGAGCCGGCAACGCCCGATGCCAGCGCCGAGCCCGGCAAGCCGGCGCCGCGGCCGCTGGCAGGCCCGGTGCTGCCGCTGGTCGCCTCGACGGTCGGCACCGATCAGTTGCTCGGCGGCCCGGGCTCGCGGCCCGCCGCGGTCGATGCGCTCGCCGCCCGCACGCTGGTGAAGGGCGAGGCCCTGGCCCCGCCGGCCGGCCGCGCCGACGATTTCGCCTGGCCGCGCCGCGAGATCGGCCGCGAGCAAGCCAAGGGCGACGTGCCGGTTGCCGCGGTGACGCCAGCCGCGCCCGCGGGTGGGCCGGCAAATCCGCCGCCCTCCACCACGGCGATCGCGCCCGACGGCTCGATCATCACCGCACCGAAGCCACAACGCCGCGCGTTCCGTCCAACCCAGGCCCAACCGCAGCAACAGCAGCAGCCACAGACCCAGCCCTGGCTGCGCGACCTGTTCGGATTCGGCGCGCCGCAGCAGCGCCCGCTAGTCGCCCCGCCACCGCGGCCACCGCGCGGCGTCGGACAGCGCGCCGCAGCGCCGGGGAATCCCTGGCAGTAGACGGCGCGTGACGCGCCTTCAGATCGTGAAAGAATGGTCGGCGGGTTAGGCGAGCCGTAACCCGCCGATATTGCTTGCGCGGAGAGATGGCGGGTTACGCTATCGCTCACCCGCCCTGCGGTCTCAGCCGTAATAGCGCCAGCGTGACGGCGGCGGGCGGCGCGGCTGGCGCGTCATCAACAGCGCGAGCGCAAAGCCGATACCGCCGGCGATCAAGAGCGATCCCAGCGGATTGTCCTGCACCGCATGCGCCATCGCCTTCTGTCCGCTGCGAACGGTTTCGCCGCGATGTTCGTACGCGTCCTTGGCGTAGTTGACGGCCGTGTCAGCGGCGTCGCGCGCGGCGTCCTTGGCCTGGCCGTAGAGATCCTGCACCGTGCCGGCGGCTTGGCGCGCGCCGCCCGAGGCCTGGGTCTGCGCATCGCCGGTGGCCTCGCCGACTGCGCCTTCGGCCTTGCCCGCGAACTCCTTTGCCGTTCCGAAAATCCGATCCTTGTCCATCGTGACGCTCCCTGAATTGTCAGGGAGCTAACCGGGCAAGCGCGCGCAAGTTCCTGGAACTACAGGATCAGCCCACCGTCGACGACGAGGGTCTGGCCGACGACGTAGGAGGCGAGCGGCGAGGCCAGGAACAAGGCGGCGCCGGCCATGTCGGCGGGCGTGCCGAGCCGCTTCAGCGGAATGCGCTCGAGCGCGCCTTCGAGGCGCCTCGGATTCGCCGTCGTCGCCTTGGTCATCTTGGTGTCGACAAGGCCCGGCGCGATGCCGTTGACGCGGATGCCGTTCTCGGCCCAGGCCTCGCCGAGCGTGCGCGTCAGCCCGACCGCGCCGGTTTTCGACGCGTTGTAGGCCGGATTGCCCATCGTGGAATGATAGGCCGCGGTCGAGCTCACGATGATCAGCGAGCCTTTGCTCGCGGTGAGCATCGCGTGGAATTTGGTAGCGCAGGCCATCAGGCTCATCAGATTGACCTCGAGCACCTTGCGAAAACCCTCCATCTCGAATTCCCCGCGGCGGTAAATCACCGCGCCCTGCGCCAGCACCAGCACATCGAGCCGATCGAACGACGGCGTGAGGCTTGCGATCGCCTGCGGATCGGAGACGTCGAGCTGCGCATAGGCGAGGCCATCGAGATGCGAGCCTTCCTCCGCGGAATAATCGCTCGCCTTGGCGCGGGTGCCGTACACGGCAACGCGCGCGCCCTTGGCGCGGAAAGCCTGCGCGATGCCGTTGCCGATGCCGCTGGAGCCGCCGACCACCAATATCTGCTTGCCGCTGAAATCGAGCTCGTTCATCGCGCGTTCCTCTCTGTTGTTGTCTTGATTGAGCATGATCCTTTGCGAAAAGCCAACGCAGAACTTGCGTTAACGCGCTGCACGCAGGCCGATAAGAGCTCGCCGGTTTGACGTCTCTGCCGAGAGGTGCGAGCGTTGCCGTCTCACACGACAAGAAAATCAACGGGAGGTCCGTCATGTCCGAATACAAGCAGCTCAGCCGTTCGGTGAAGGGCCTCACCGTTCTCGTTACCGGCGCGGCCAGCGGCATGGGCCGCGCCACGGCGCGGGTGTTCGCCGATGAAGGCGCCAATGTCGCAGTCACCGACCTCACCGAGGAAGGCACGCAGGCGGTGGCGAAGGAGATTTCGGCAAGCGGCGGCTCGGCCAAAGCCTGGACGCTCGACGTCAGCGATCGCGACGCCATCACCAAAGTCGTCAACAATGTCGCCGCGCATTTCGGCGGGCTCGACATCATCGTCAACAATGCCGGCATCTCGGTGCGGGTGCCGATCGACGATCCCGGTTACGAGGACGCCTGGGCCAAGGGCATCGCGGTCATGCTGACGGCGCATCCGCGCATCATCCGCGCCGCACTGCCCTACCTGCGCAAATCGCGCTCGCCGCGCATTGTCAACATCGCCTCGACCGAGGCTCTCGGTGCGACGGGTCTGCACAGCCCCTACTCCGCGGCCAAGGGCGGGGTCACCAGCCTGACCCGCTCGCTCGCGGTGGAACTTGGACGCGAAGGCATCACGGTGAACTGCATCTGTCCGGGCCCGATCCGCACCGCCATCACCGATCGCATCTCCGAGGAGCACAAGACGATCTACGCCAAGCGCCGCACTGCGCTGGCGCGCTACGGCGATCCGGAAGAGGTCGCGCATATGACGCTGAGCCTGTGCCTGCCCGCCGCATCGTTCCTGACCGGCGCGGTGATTCCGGTCGACGGCGGGTTGATGGCGCGGAATGCCTGACCCGCGTCTTTCCCCGAAGCGTTGACAGCGCGCGGCTCGGGAGTAGCCTTCTCGGCAAACGAAGCGGGACAACCGCCCGCAACAGCACGGGGAGATATCCGCCATGACGGTCCTGATCCGGCAGCTTCACAAGCATTTCGTCGGCGAGGTCTCCGGCGTCGACCTGCGCAAGCCGCTGACGAAGCAGGAAGCCAGCGACATCGAGGCCGGCATGGACAAATACGCCGTGCTCGTCTTCCACGGCCAGGCCATCACGGACGAGCAGCAGATGGCGTTCGCGCTGAATTTCGGCGAGCGCGAAACCTCGCGCGGCGGCACCGTGACGAAGAAGGAGGACTACCGCCTCTCCTCCGGGCTCAATGATGTCGGAAATCTCGGCAAGGACGGCAAGCCGCTACCGAAGGATCACCGCACCCATCTGTTCAATCTCGGCAACTGCCTGTGGCATTCCGACAGCTCGTTCCGGCCGATCCCCGCGAAATTCTCGCTGCTGTCGGCACGCGTCGTGAACCCGAAGGGCGGCAACACCGAGTTCGCCGACATGCGCGCGGCCTATGATGCGCTCGACGACGAGACCAAGGCCGAGATCGAGGACATGATCTGCGAACACTCGCTGATGTATTCGCGCGGCTCGCTCGGCTTCCTCGACTACACCGACGAAGAGAAAGAGATGTTCAAGCCGGTGCTGCAACGGCTGGTGCGTACCCATCCGGTGCATGGCCGCAAGTCGCTGTACCTGTCGTCGCATGCCGGCGCCATCCGGGGCATGAGCATGCCGGAGGCGCGGCTGTTGCTGCGCGATCTCACCGAGCACGCCACCCAGCCGGAGTTCGTCTACGTCCACAAATGGACGGTGCATGACCTCGTGATGTGGGACAACCGCCAGACCGTGCACCGCGTCCGCCGCTACGACCAGTCGCAACCCCGCGACATGCGCCGCGCCACGGTGGCCGGTACCCAGCCGACGGTGGCGCAGGAAGCGGCAGAGTAGCGGGACGCGACAACAGCTGTCGTCCCGCGGAAGCGAAGCGCGACCCATAACCACAGGGCGCCGTTGTTGCGTGACGCTGTGGCCCAGCGCCGCGTTACAACTGAATGCGGTGGTTATGGGTCCCTGCTTTCGAAGGGACGACACCGTGAATGTGGAAGGGGCGCCGCTACCTACGCGTGGCCGGCGTCGTTGGACAGCATGCCGGCCTCGATGCCGATCTTGCGCAAGGCGCGGGCATATTTCTCGTCGACATCGGTGCCGAAGATCAGCTCGGGATCGGCGTCGCAATGCAGCCAGCCATTGTGCTGGATCTCGTTCTCGAGCTGGCCCGGCGCCCAGCCGGCATAGCCGAGCGCGAGGATGGCGTGCTTGGGGCCGGCGCCCTTGGCGATCGCCTTCAGGATATCGACGGTCGCGGTGAGCGAAATGCCGTCGTCGATGTTGAGCGTCGCATCCTGGATGTAGAAGTCGCTGGAGTGCAGCACGAAGCCGCGGCCGGTGTCGACCGGGCCGCCCTTCATCACCTTCATCATCTCGGCATTCTCGGGCAGCGTGATCTGGTCCGACTTCTGGATGATGTCGAGCTGCACCAGGAGGCCCGGGAAATCGATGCTGCCGGCCGGACGGTTGACGATGATGCCCATCGCGCCCTCGGATGAATGGGCGCACATGTAGATCACCGAGCGCTCGAACCGCGGGTCGTTCATCACAGGCATCGCGATCAGCATCTGGCCATCGAGATAGCCATCGTCGCCGGCATCGGGACCGACGGCCGGGTTTCGGCCGGCGGCGGTCTTGCGAGGCCTGCCTGTTGTCTTGCCTGTTTTGCCTTCAGGGCGCATCCGCAAAGGCCTTTCCTGCTGATTTGGCATCCTGATATTGGGTGGCGGTTCTGTCAATCAACCATCGACCGCAGTGCGGCGATGCATCACAAGCAATTCAATGGTTTGCACCGAAAGTTGCAGGTAAAGACGTCTCATGATCGTCACAGTTCCCTTGCGGGGCGCATTTGGCGTTGCCGCCTTGTTCTCCGTCGCCTTGGTCGCCACGGAGGTTCGTGCCGACGACGCCTCGCCGTGGCAGCAGGACACCCATTCCGCGGTGCGATTGCTCGCGGGATCGCGCAGCGGCGCGGTGCTGCTGGGCGGCATTGCCTTCCAGCTGCAGGACGGCTGGAAAACCTATTGGCGGACCCCAGGCGATTCCGGCGTGCCGCCGCGGTTCGATTTCTCCAAGTCCGACAATGTCGATGCGGTGACGGTGATGTGGCCGGCGCCGCGCCAGTTCGACGACGGCGCCGGCGGCACCTCGCTCGGCTACAAGCATCAGGTGGTGCTGCCGCTGCGCATCGTCGCGAAGAATCCCGACAAGCCGCTGGTGCTGCGCGCCGACATCAGCTACGCGGTGTGCGAGAAGCTGTGCGTGCCGGTGGAAGCGAAGGCCGAGCTCGCCTTCGCAAGCGTCGCATCGACCGAGGACGCCGCGCTGTCGGAAGCGCTCAACGCGGTGCCGAAGCCCGCCAATATCGGCGACCCCGTCCCGTTCACGATCCGCGACGTCAAGCGCGACGGCAACAACGTGCTGGTCGATGTCACCGCGCCCGAAACAAAGGACCCAAAGGACCTGAGCCTGTTCGTCGAGGGCCCGACGCCCGACTGGGCACTGCCGGTGCCCAAGCTCGTCGAACACGCGCCCCCGGGCGTGAAGCGCTTCTCCTTCGAGCTCGACGGTCTGCCGCCCGGCGCCACGGCAAATGGCGCCGCGCTGAAGCTGACGGTGGTCGGCGGCGACAAAAGCTACGAATTCAATATCAATTTGAACTAGCCAGACGGCCGATCTCGTCGTCGTCCCGGCGAATGCCGGGGATCCATACTCCGCGGCCGCAGTTAGAGGCACGCGGGGGATCGAGCTGCGCGCGCGAACTGTTCCCTGTGGTTATTGATCCCGGCTTTCGCCGGGATGACGCATGACGGGAACGCCCCTCACCCAACCCAATCTTAACGTTTCGTTGATAGATCGGAGCCCATTGCCGCCTTGCGGCGCTTTGGGAATTTTCCGCCTTGGCTGTGATGGAGACACAATCCGAATCCTCTGCAGCAACCTCTGCGCCATCGGGCTCGGCCGCACGCCTGCGCGGACTCGTTGCGCTCCTGCTTGGCGGCACCAAGGAGGCGTCGGTCACCAAGCGCCTGGCCGGCATGATCTTCGTCATCCGCGTCGTGAGCGCCGCCATCGCCTATCTGGCGCAGATCCTGCTGGCGCGCTGGATGAGCGGCTCGGATTACGGCATCTATGTCTATGTCTGGACCTGGGTGCTGCTGCTCGGCAGCACGATGGATTTCGGCATCGCGCCGTCCTCGCAGAAGATCATCCCGGAATATCGCGCGCGCGGCGACTTCGCCGCATTGCGCGGCTTCCTTTCCGGCGGCCGCTGGGTGGTGCTTGCCGCCTCCAGCACGGTGGCGCTGCTGCTCGCCGGCGTGATCCACCTCGCCTCGCCCTGGATCGATCCCAATGCGGTGGTGCCGCTCTATATCGGCTGCCTGACCTTGCCGCCCTTCGTGGTCGCCAACACCCAGGACGGCATCTCGCGCGCGCATGACTGGATGCAGCTCGGCCTGATGCCGCAGTTCATCGTGCGGCAGGGACTGATCATCGCGCTGACCGCCGGCGCGCTGGCGCTCGGCCTCAATCTCGGCGCGACGGTGGCGATGCTCGCGAGCGCCGCGGCGGTCTACATCGCGGCGATCGGCCAGATGATCGTGCTGAACCGCCGCCTCGCCGCCCACCACGGGGTGGGCGAGAAGACCTACGACGTCAGGGGCTGGTTTGCGATCTCGCTGCCGATCATGCTGGTCGAGAGCTTCTATCTGCTGCTCGGCTACACCGACGTGCTGATGCTGCAGCAGTTCCGCTCGTCAGAGGAAGTCGGCATCTATTTCGCCGTGGTGAAGACGCTGGCGCTGGTATCGTTCGTGCACTACGCGATGTCGGCGACGACGGCACACCGCTTCGCCGAGTACAACGCGCTCGGCGACAAGGATCGGCTGTCGGCCTATGTCGCGCACGCGATCAGCTGGACGTTCTGGCCGTCGCTGCTCGCCACCGTCGCGCTGCTCGTATTCGGCAAGCCGCTGCTGTGGCTGTTCGGCCCGAAATTCGTCGACGGCTACAGCATCATGTTCGTGGCCGCGATCGGTCTCGTGGTGCGCTCGGCGATCGGCCCGGTGGAGCGGCTGTTGAACATGCTCGGCCATCAGAGCATCTGCGCCACCGCCTACGCCGTCTCGTTCGTCATGAATGTCGGGCTCTGCATCGCGCTGGTGCCGCGCTATGGCGGAATGGGCGCGGCGGCATCGACCTCGCTGTCGCTGACCTTCGAGACCATCCTGCTGTTCTACGTGGTGCGCTCGCGCCTCGGGCTCCATGTGCTGGCGTTCGGGAAACGGCGGCCGGCACCGTAGCATTTTCGACTGACCTGGCCGCCGCCGAACTGGCCGGCTTTCCTCAAAAAAGCCGGCCCTGATCCGATCAGGGCCGGCTTCTTCTTGAACTGACAAATCGCGCGGACGATTACTCCGCGGTCCAGCCGCCGTCGATCGAGAGATTGGCGCCGGTGATCTGCGCGGCATCGTCGCCGCACAGGAACAGCGCGAGCGCGGCGACCTGCTCCGAAGTCACGAACTCCTTGGTCGGCTGTGCCGCGAGCAGCACGTCCTTGATGACCTGCTCCTTGGTCATGTTGCGCGCCTTCATGGTCTCCGGGATCTGGTGCTCGACCAGCGGCGTCCAGACATAGCCCGGCGAGATACAGTTGCAGGTGATCTTGAACTGCGCGAGCTCGAGGGCCGCGGTCTTGGTGAGGCCGGCGATGCCGTGCTTGGCCGAGACATAGGCCGACTTGAATGGCGAGGCGACCAGCGAGTGCGCGGAAGCCGTGTTGATGATGCGGCCCCAGCCGCGCTTCTTCATGCCGGGCACCGCGGCGCGGATGCCGTAGAACGCCGACGACAGATTGATCGCGATGATCGCTTCCCACTTCTCCGGCGGGAATTCCTCGATCGGCGACACGAACTGGATGCCGGCATTGTTGACCAGGATGTCGACCGAGCCGAAGGTCTTCTCGCCGAGCGCGATCATGTCGGCGATCTCGGCCGGCTTGGTCATGTCGGCCGGCGAATAGGCCGCCTTGACCTTGAAGTCGGTCTCGATGCCGGAGCGTTCCTTCTCGATGTCGGCCGGAACGCCCATGCCGTTGAGAACGATGTTGGCGCCGGCGCCGGCGAAGGCGCGCGCGTAAGCCAATCCGATGCCGCTGGTCGAGCCGGTCACAACGGCGGTCTTGCCTGTCAACGTACCCATTATCGGTCGCTCCTATTTGCTTGCGGGGGAGTGGGTTCGTCCCCCGTGAGGTCGTAAGTCACCATGGTTTCCCCGGACTGTGGCCGTTCTAGCCATTCTTTGTGACGCATCGACAAATGCACGTCGCGGACGCCCGCGCCCCAGTGCTCGACCATCGCAACATGGGAGAAGTCGTAGTCCTTCGACGAAGACTCGTAGTTCTTGCTCTTGTAGATCAGGTGAACCACCGTGACGGTGTTCTCCTTGGAGGCCTTGCGCAGCAGCTCGACCGACGGATCGTTCTTCAGGTAATCCGGCAGCTTGCCGATCAGGTCGCGCACCGCCATGCGGGCGTTGTGGATCTGCCGGTTCTTGTCGGTGTTCATCCGCGTCCGGCTGGAATAGCGGATGTCCTTTTCGCGCTCGGCGGCCTCCAGCAGCGTCTCCGGCAGCGGGCCGCGGGCGCTGAACAGGTCGACCTGGAAGATCAGCAGATCGCGGCTGGTCTCCTCGTCGAGCACGAAGTCGAGCGGCGTGTTGGAGGCGATGCCGCCATCCCAGTAATGCTCGCCCTCGATCACGACGGCGGGAAAGCCCGGCGGCAGCGCACCCGAGGCCATGATGTGCTCGGGGCCGATGGTCTTGCCGAGCTTCTTGAACTCGTAATTATCGAAATAGCGGAAATTGCCCGAGGTGACGCCGACCGCCCCGACCGACAGCCGCGTCTTCAGATCGTTGATGCGATCGAAGTCGACGAGCCGCTCCAGCGTCTTCTTCAAGGGCGCGGTGTCGTAATAGCTCAGCGATTGCGAGCTGCCGGGCGGCCATAGCGGCGCCGGCGGAATCCGCGGCGTGAAGAACCCGGGCACGCCGAAGGTCGCGATGATGGCGGCACTGGTCTCGTTGAACAGCGATCGGGCGCGCTCATGGTTCGAGACCGGATTCCACGGCACCGGCGCCGACACCATCTCCCAGAATTCCTTGAGCTTCGGCACGCGCTTGTCCGGCTCGTTGCCGGCGATGATCGCGGCATTGATGGCGCCGATCGAGATGCCGGCGATCCATTCCGGCTCGAAGCCCGCATGGCAGAGCGCCTGAAAGGCGCCGGCCTGGTAGGAGCCGAGCGCGCCGCCGCCCTGTAGAACCAGCACACGCTGCGCTTGCGCGGGCGTCGAGGCCGGCGCGGTATCCGAAGTATCCATTCGCAACCGTTGGGTCAAAAATGACGTGAGCCGCACCGTGGCGGCTGTTCGCAGCCGCGTCAATCAGAGGTTAGATCACGCGGAATTTATCGAAATCAGGTTGCCGCCAAAATGAGCGTCCAGAACACCTTGTATTTGGTGTTGGGAGCATAGACGGCAGCGATGCCCATTTTTGTGACACCGCTCTTGAGCATATTGGCCTTGTGCGGCGGTGAATCGCGCCAGCCCGAAAACGCTTCCGCCAGCGTGTGATAGCCGGCCGAGATGTTCTCGACCGCGACGGTTGCGGGATAGCCGCCGGCCTCCAGCCGCTTGCCGAGCGGGGCCTTGACGTCATGGTCCATCTTGTTGCGGGCCGCCATCGCCTGGGACTGCTGCTCGGCGAGCCTGGTCAGCTCCGGATCCACCACGACGGTGCCAAGGCCGTTGTTCTGGCGGTATTGCGAAAACATGATCGCAGCCGCCTGGCTGTCCAGCACGGCGCCGGGCTGCGCCATGTTGAGATACATGGCTGGTTCTTCCGGGATTTTGGTGTCCGTGCCGCAGCCGGCAAGCACCAGAAGCCCGAACAGGGCGACCGTCGTCCGTTTCACTCTTGAAGACCCCCAAAGTTGGCCCGCCGTTGTTGCATACCAACCGTGGCTGAATGGTGAACAGGGGCTAACTTTTGGCTGCGAAATGCCGTCATTCCGGGGCGCGAAGCGAACCCGGAATCTCGAGATTCCGGGTCTCGTGCTGGCGCACGATCCCGGAATGACAGGGGTTGAAACCGTAACCCGACTATTGCGCGGCAAAGATCCGGTAGCGGCGGGGTTGCAGCGAGACGATTTCGCCGGCCTGCAGTTCGCGGTCACGGGGGGCGTCGATCTCGATCACGGTCTTGCCCTCGCTGCCCGAGAGCGCCACCTCGGCGCGCTGGATCGGGCCGAACGAACGGACATGCCGGATGGCGCCTTCCAGCACGCCGGTTCCGGCCGGGCCGACCGCCATGTCGTGGCGGCGGACGAACAACTTGGCCGCGCCGGACGCGGCGCCCAGCGCCGGAATATTCAGCGGGCGGCCGTCGAGCCGCACCGCATCACCGGCCACATCGACCGGCAGCACGATGGATTCGCCGATGAAGCCGTGCACGAAGGCGGTCGCCGGATTGTCGTAGACGTCGCCGGGCGAGCCGATCTGCTCGATCTTGCCCTTGTCCATGACCACGACGCGGTTGGCGACTTCGAGTGCCTCCTCCTGGTCGTGCGTGACGAAGATCGAGGTGACGTGGATCTCGTTGTGCAGCGAGCGCAGCCATTGCCTGAGCTCCTTGCGCACCTTGGCATCGAGCGCGCCGAACGGCTCGTCGAGCAGCAGGATGCGTGGTTCGATGGCAAGCGCGCGCGCCAGCGCAATGCGCTGACGCTGGCCGCCGGACAATTGGCTGGGATAACGGTTGGCGAGCCAGTCGAGCTGCACCAGGTCGAGCAAATTCTTGACGCGGGCGCGGATCGTCGCCTCGTCCTTGCGGATCGCGCGCGGCTGCACGCGCAGGCCGAACGCGACGTTCTCGAACACCGTCATGTGGCGGAACAGCGCGTAGTGCTGGAACACGAAGCCGACCTGGCGCTCGCTGGCGCCGCGCGACAGCGCGTTCTCGCCGTCGATCGCGACCTCGCCGGAGTCGGGCCAGTCGAGCCCTGCGATGATCCGCAGCAACGTGGTCTTGCCGGAACCGGACGGACCGAGCAGCGCCAGCAGCTCGCCGTCGGCGACCTTGAGATCGACATTGTCGAGCGCGGCAAAGCTGCCGAACCGCTTTACGATATTCTTGACTTCAATCGCCATCGGGCACCTCTGCCTCGTCGAGTCGCCGCTCGAGAATGGTTTTCGCCACCAGCGTGATCAGCGCCAGCATCGCGAGCAGCGATGCGATCGCGAACGACGCGACGAACTGATATTCGTTGTAGAGAATCTCGACCAAGAGCGGCATCGTGTTGGTCTCGCCGCGGATATGGCCCGACACCACCGACACCGCACCGAACTCGCCCATCGCGCGCGCATTGCAGAGCAGGACGCCGTAGAGCAGGCCCCATTTGATGTTGGGCAGCGTGACGCGGAAGAAGGTCTGCAGGCCGGACGCGCCGAGCGAGATCGCGGCTTCCTCCTCCTGGGTGCCCTGCTCCTGCATCAGCGGAATCAGCGCCCGCGCCACGAACGGGAAGGTGACGAAGATCGTCGCCAGCGCGATGCCGGGCACCGCGAACAGGATGTGGACGTTGTGGGCCTGCAGCCACGGTCCGAAATAGCCCTGCGCGCCGAACAGCAACACATAGACCAGGCCCGAGATGACAGGCGAGACCGAGAACGGCAGGTCGATCAGCGTGATCAGGAAGGTCTTGCCGGTGAATTCGAATTTCGAGATCGCCCAGGCCGCGACCACGCCGAACAGGAGATTGAGCGTGACCGAGATCGCGGCGATCAGGAGCGTCAGCTTGATCGCGGCAAGCGCCTCAGGCTCCGCCAGCGCCGCGACATAGGCGACGACGCCTTTCGAGAAGGCCGAGGCGAACACCACGACCAGCGGCAGCACGACGAAGATGCTGAGGAAGGTGATCGCGAGCGCGATGATGATCAAGCGGATCGGGCCCGGCTCGGTGCGCGGATTGCGGTGGGCCGTGACTGGGGTCGCGCGCGTGATCTCGAGCCGCGGCGCCGGCGCTGCGACGCTGACGTCGGTCGCGGGGGCGTAGGTCCGCAGTTGCGGCGTCGAGGTCACCAATCCCGTCTGCATCGACATCGCTCAAGACCTCAATGCACGGGGATGCGGGCCTGCGCCCAGCGCTGCAGCCGGTTGATCAGGAAGATGATCAGGAACGAGGCCACCAGCATCACGACCGCAATCGCGGTGGCATCGGCGTAGCGGAATTCGGACAACCGGATCACGATCAACAGCGGCGCGATCTCGGAGACGTTCGGGAGATTGCCGGCGATGAAGATCACCGAGCCGTATTCACCGATGGCGCGGGCAAAGGCCAGCGCGAATCCGGTAAGCAGCGCCGGGATCAGGCTCGGCAGGATGACGCGAAACACCGTGTGCCAGCGGCTGGCGCCGAGACTCGCCGCCGCTTCCTCGATCTCGGGATCGAGATCGATCAGCACCGGCTGCACCGTACGTACCACGAAGGGAATGCCGATGAAGATCATGGCGATGAAGATGCCGATCGGCGTGAACGCGACCTTGATGCCGAGCTCGGCGAGCGGCGCGCCGAGCCAGCCCTTTTGTGCAAACAGCTGCGTCAGCGCGACGCCGGCGACCGCCGTCGGCAACGCAAAGGGAATATCGACGATGGCATCGAAGAGCCGCCGGCCGGGAAAGCGGTAGCGCACCAGCGCCCAGACGATGATGGTGCCCATCACCAGATTGACGCAGGCGGCGGCAAACGACAGCCCGAACGAAATCTTCAGGGCGTTCAGGGTGCGGCGGCTGGTGATGATGGCCCAGAACTGATCGAGGCTGAGCTCGAACGTCTTGAGGAACAGCGCGCCCAGCGGAATCA
Source organism: Bradyrhizobium sp. USDA 4461 (assembly GCF_054055655.1). Lineage (NCBI taxonomy): Bacteria > Pseudomonadati > Pseudomonadota > Alphaproteobacteria > Hyphomicrobiales > Nitrobacteraceae > Bradyrhizobium > Bradyrhizobium sp. USDA 4461. The sequence continues at coordinate 3,339,521 of NZ_JBSRXM010000001.1, read as the reverse complement.
GGATGATGACGGAGAGCCAGGTCAGGGTCAGTCCCATGGTGAGACCGAACCCCGGCAGGGTACTGCGCCGTGCAACCGCTGTGCTCACTTGTCCCCCTGTTGAACCGGGCAATGGCTCGATCAGTTCTTGTAGATCTGATCGAAGATGCCGCCCTCGGCGAAGTGCTCCTTCTGCGCCTTGGTCCAACCACCGAAAACGTCGTCGATGGTGAAAAGTTCAACCTTGGCGAAGGATTTTTCGTACTCCTTGGCGATCTCGGGATCGCGCGGCCGGTAGGAGTTGCGCGCGGCGATCTCCTGGCCTTCCTTGGTGTACCAGTACTTCAGATAGGCCTCGGCAACCGCGCGGGTGCCCTTCTTGTCGGCAACGCTGTCGACCACCGCAACCGGCGGCTCGGCGAGGATCGACTGCGGCGGCGCCACGATCTCGAACTTGTCCGCGCCGAATTCGCGCAGCGCCAGGAAGGCCTCGTTCTCCCATGCCAGCAGCACGTCGCCGACGCCGCGCTCGACAAAGGTCACGGTCGAGCCGCGCGCGCCGGTGTCGAGCACCGGGACGTTCTGGTAGAGATCGGCGACGAATTTCTTCGCCTTGTCGGCCGAGCCGAACTTCTTCTGCGCATAGCCCCAGGCGGCGAGATAGTTCCAGCGGGCGCCGCCCGAGGTCTTCGGGTTCGGCGTGATCACGGCGACGCCGGGCTTGATCAGATCGTCCCAATCCTTGATGCCCTTGGGATTGCCCTTGCGCACCAGGAACACGATGGTCGAGGTGTAAGGCGAGGCGTTGAGCGGCAGCCGCTTCTGCCAGTCGGCCGGAAGCAGCCCCTTGCCCGCGATCGCGTCGATGTCATAGGCCAGCGCCAGCGTCACGACATCGGCCTGCAATCCGTCGATCACCGAGCGTGCCTGCGAGCCCGAGCCGCCATGCGACTGCTTGATCTCGACGCTCTTGCCGGTGTCCTTCTGATAGGCCGCGGCGAACGCCTTGTTGAAATCGACATAGAGCTCGCGCGTCGGATCGTAGGACACGTTGAGCAGCGAATAGTCGGCCGCGAAGGCCGAGCTCGCCCACAACAATCCCGCAACCAGCGGCAGCATACGACGGATCATTTCGGTCTCCATTCAACCTGAGAATGTCAGGGAACACGTCAGACATAACTCACGGTGAAGTGGCTTTAAGTCAACGAAACCGGTTTTCTTTGTTTTCGGCGGCGCAGCGCGCTTGTGCTACGAAGACGCCGCACCGCGAAGGCTTTGTCGCGTCGCCAAATCGCGATGAGACGTCATCGCGCCTTGGCCGGATCATGCCCTACGACATCTTCGTCGTGTGGATGCCGCACTCGGTCTTGGCCCGGCCACGCCAGCGGCCGTCACGTGCGTCCTCGCCGGCAGCAGCCCGGCTCGAGCAAGGCATACACCCGACCGACTGATATCCCGATGCGACAAGAGGATGCGGCGGCAACTTGCCGAGCGTGTAGATCGCCTCGATCTCCTCGCGCGAGACGTTGGCGAACGGATTGAATTTCAGCCTGACGCCGTCGTCCTCGACCACGGGAATGTCGGCGCGGGCACCGCCCTGGAAGCGCTTGCGGCCGTTGATCCAGCCCGCGAACGGCTTCAGCGCGCGCGCCAGCGGCTCGACCTTGCGGATGCGGCAGCAGGCGTCGGGATCGCTGAACCACAGCTCGCGGTCCGGATCCTGGCGCACCAGCGCCTGCTCGTCGGGCTTGATCGAGCGCACATCGGTGAGGCCGAGCGTCTTGATCAGCGTGTCGCGGTAGGCCAGCGTCTCCTCGAACAGCCAGCCGGTGTCTAGGAAGACCACCGGGATCGCCGGATCGACATCCGCCATCACCTTGAGCAGCGCGGCGGATTCAGTGCCGAATGACGACACCAGCGCCAGCCGCTCGCGGCCGACCGTCTTGAGCGCGGCCGCGATCACCTCGGCAGGCGACGCGGTACGCAACGCGCGATCGAGCGCATCGGCCGCCGGCAGTGCGGCCGATGTCACGGCGAGCTCTGGTGCAAGCGTGCTCACTGGCCGGCGCTCTCCGAGTGACGCAGCTGCATGCGGCGGTTGAGCGCGGTGACGCGGCCGTCGCCGGTCGGCTGATAGAACACCGAATAGCGCTTCATGGTCGCGGCGAACGCGTCCGCGTCGGCATCCTTCTTCACCTCGAAGGCGTCGAAGCCGGCGCGCGTCATGAACACGAACTGGTCGCGCAGGATCTGCCCCGTCGCGCGCAGCTCGCCGTCATAGCCATAGCGCTCGCGCAGCAGCCGGGCCTGGCTGTAGGCGCGGCCGTCGCGGAAGGTCGGAAACACCAGCGCGACCGAGGCGAGGCGATCGAGATGCGGCACGAGATCGTCGAGGTTGCGGTTGTTCGGCCAGATCACGCCGACCTTGCCGGCGCGGCGCAGCAGCGCCTCCGGATCGGCGAGGAAGCGCTCCGCCGTGACCAGCACCGCGCCGTCGCCCGGCAGCTCGGCGCCGTCGGCGACGTGGACGAACAGGTCGGTGATAATTCTTCCCTGCTTAACGAGTGGCATAGACCCGCTCCCTGATAGGCTCGACGCCCAGACGCTTCACCGTATCGACGAACAATTCCTCGGGACGGTCGCGCAGCGCGAGATAGGCTTCGACAATGTCTTCGATCACGTCGGCGACTTCCGCATAGGGAACGGCCGGGCCGATCAAGGTGCCCAGCTGCGCGTTCTCGTCGGCGCGGCCGCCGATCGTAATCTGGTAGAATTCCTCGCCGTTCTTCTCGACGCCGAGAATGCCGATGTGGCCGACATGGTGATGGCCGCAGGCGTTGATGCAGCCGGAAATGTTGATGTGCAGCCGACCGATCAGGTCGGCGGTGTCGTGGTTGGCAAACCGGCGCGTCAGCTCCTGCGCGATCGGGATCGAGCGCGCATTGGCCAGCGAGCAGTAGTCCAACCCCGGGCAGGCGATGATGTCGGTGACCAGATTGACGTTCGGCGTCGCAAGCCCCAGCCGGTCGAGCGCCTTGAACAGGGCCGGCAGGTCGCGCTTGGCGACATGCGGCAGAGCCAGGTTCTGCTCGTGGCCGACACGGATCTCGCCGAACGAATATTTGTCGGCGAGGTCGGCGACCGCGTCCATCTGCTCGGCGGTGGCATCGCCGGGCGGGCCGCCGACCGGCTTCAGCGACAGCGTCACGATCGAATAGCCCTGCACCTTGTGCGCAGCGACCGAGTTCTTGCGCCAGCGCTCGAACAGCGGATCATGCGCGGCCTGCTTCAGTTCATCCGGCATGTGCGGCAGCTTTTCGTAAGGAGGGTAGGAGAAGCGCGAGCGGACCTCCTCGATGGCGGCATGATCGAGCGTCAGCCCGACATCGCCCATCGCCTTCCACTCCTCGTCGACCTCCTTGGCGAACTTCTCGATGCCGAGCTCGTGCACCAGGATCTTGATGCGCGCCTTGTAGATGTTGTCGCGGCGGCCGTACTGGTTGTAGACCCGCAGGATCGCCTCGATGTAGCTCAGGATGTCGCGGCCGGGAACGAACGGCTTGATGGTCTTGGCGATGAACGGAGTGCGGCCGAGGCCGCCGCCGACCAGCACCTCGAAGCCGGTCTCGCCGTCGGCGTTCTTGTGCAGCCTAAGCCCAATGTCGTGGATCTTGATCGCGGCGCGGTCATGTTCGGACGCCGTGATCGCGATCTTGAACTTGCGCGGCAGGAACGAGAATTCCGGATGCAGCGTGGTGTGCTGGCGGATCAATTCCGACCAGATCCGCGGGTCCTCGATCTCGCCCGGCGCGACGCCGGCCCACTGGTCCGAGGTGACGTTGCGCATGTTGTTGCCGGAGGTCTGCATCGCATGGATGCCGACCTCGGCGAGGTCGGCCAACGCGTCCGGCAGCTCGGCGAGCTTGATCCAGTTGAACTGGATGTTCTGCCGGGTGGTGAAATGGCCATAGCCGCGGTCGTAGCGGCGCGCGACATGGGCGAAGCGGCGCAGCTGCTTCGACGACAGCGTGCCGTAGGGGATCGCGACGCGGAACATGTAGGCGTGCAGCTGCAAATACACGCCGTTCTGCAAGCGCAGGATCTTGAATTCGTCCTCGGTGAGCTCGCCGGAGAGGCGGCGCTTCACCTGGTCGCGGAATTCCGAAACACGCTCGTTGATCAGCGTGCGGTCGAGTTCGTCATAAGCATACATGTTCGATGAGCCTTACGCGGGCGCGTCTTACGCGGGGACCTGGAGATCGATGGTGACGCCCTTGGCGCGGATCTGTTCGCGGAGGTTGCCGGGCTTGACCTTGCCGCCGTCCTTGAGCTCGACCGGCGCGATATAGGGGCCGACCGCGCCGACGTCGTCGGCGGTGGCCTCGGCGAGCAGCGCGCGGGCATCGTCGGAGGTGCTGACGATCGCGGAGTCCGAAAGTTCGGTGGACCAACCTTGCTTGGCGGTGCGGTACACGACCGCGCCGTCCCAGGTGCGGTTGGCGGTCACCACCGAGGGGCCCGTGATCCTGATTTTCTTCTGTTCGAGCGGAGAGGTCATTCGGCAGCTTTCAGCAGTTCGGAGAACATCTGGTTGGAGAACAGTTGGGTGACGTTGGATCGACTCCACGGCGCGGAGTGCGCGACCACGTCGCCGATGATGAGCACGGCGGGACCGCCATCAACCTGTTTGACGAGCTCGGGCAATCGCGCCAGCGTGCCGACCGCGGCCTTGGCGTCCGCCCGGGTCACGCGCGCGAACACGCCGACCGGCGTCTCCGGCGAGCGGCCCGCGGCCAGCATGCCTTCGCGGATCGCGGGCGCCGCGGTCATGCCCATGTAAACGACGACAGTCATCTTCTTGTCGGTCAGCACCGACCAGTCGACGACTTCGGCATCGCGCGCCTTGTGCGCGGTCAGGAAGGTGATGCGCAGCGCCTCGTGCCGGAAGGTCAGCGGCACCTCGAACTGCGCGGCCGCGCCGAGACCGGCGGAGACACCGGGAATAATGGCGTAAGCGACGCCGGCCTCACGCAGCGACTCGATCTCCTCGCCGCCGCGGCCGAAGATAAAGGGATCGCCGCCCTTCAGCCGCACCGCGCGCTGGCCGGACTGCGCGGCCTCGATCATCAGGCGGTTGATGGCATCCTGGCCGATGCCGGGCTTGCCGACACGGCGGCCGACCGGGACCCGCGCTGCATCGCGGCGGATGCGGTCGAGAATTTCAGGCGACACCAGTTCGTCATAGAACACCACGTCGGCGTCCTGCAGCGCGCGCAGCGCCTTCACCGTGAGCAGGTCCGGATCGCCGGGGCCGGCACCAACCAGCGTCACATGACCGACGGCTTTGCCTTGTGTATCGGCGCCGGCGAACGCGGCGGGATCGGTGATGGCGTTCAGCGCCTGCTCGGCCTCGTCGTTGCGGCCGGCCAGCACCAGCGCGCCGATCGGGCCGTCGATAATGCGCTCCCAGAAACGGCGACGCAGCGGAAACTCCTCGATGCGCGCGTGCATCGCCTTACGGAAGCGGCCGATGAAGCCGGCGAGATCGCCGATCCGCGCCGGCAGCACCGCCTCGATCTTCTCGCGGATGCGGCGCGCCACCACCGGCGACGTGCCGCCGGTGCCGACCGCGACCACGACATCGCCGCGATCGACGATCGCCGGCATGATGAAGGTGGAATGCACGAGGTCGTCCATCACATTCACCGGCAGACCAATCGCCTTGGCGCGCACCGACATCGCAATACCGATGTCACCGGCGCCGGCGCAGAGCACGGCGATGATATCGGACAGATCGGCTGCGAGCGGATCGCCCTCGGCGCACTCGATGCGCGCGGCGTCCTCGGCCGAGATGCCGGCAAGCTCGTGATCGCCGTCGGTCGCGTACCAACGCACAGCGGCGCCGGCTGCCGCGAGCAGCCGCAACTTGGCGCGCACCAGTTCACCCGCTCCAACGAGCAGCACCTTGCCGCTTTGCAGATCCAGAAACACCGGCAGATATCGCATCAGACACTCGCTTCCCCAATTTGGGGGTTGACTGAAATTATTTTCTATTTATCTCTCGATCAAGCCCAGCAAAGAGAAAATTATTTCTTCTCTATTGCAGCGCAACTTTAGAATTTTCAACTCCACAGGCCAAGGCCAAGAGATGCATCTTCTCGACAACGAATCCGCCGCTGCCGGAACGCGTTCCGCAGCTCTTGGTCAAGCATCTTCCGTGCCGGGAATTTCGGCCGACCAGGCGCCCCCGACCATGGATCATCTCGATGAGCTCGAGGCCCAGAGCATCTACATCCTGCGCGAGGCGTTCGCCCGGCTGAAAAAGCTCGCGCTGCTGTGGTCGCTCGGCAAGGATTCCAACGTGATGATCTGGCTGGCGCGCAAGGCGTTCTTCGGCCGCGTCCCGTTCCCCGCGCTGCATGTTGATACCGGCAAGAAGTTTCCGGAGATGTATGCGTTCCGCGACCGCTTCGGAAAGGAATGGGACCTCGATTTGCGCGTCGAGCCCTGCCCGCCGATCGACAGTGTCGACCCGACCCTGCCGCCGGCCGCGCGTTCCGCCGCACGCAAGACCGAGGGCCTGAAGCTCGCACTCAATAAGTACGGCTTCGACGGACTGATCGCCGGCATCCGCCGCGACGAAGAGGCAACGCGCGCCAAGGAGCGCGTGTTCTCGCCGCGCGGCACCGAAGGCGGATGGGACGTCCGCGACCAGCCGCCGGAATTCTGGGACCAGTTCAACGCCTCGCCGCCGCAGGGCGCGCACCTACGTATCCATCCGATCCTGCATTGGACCGAGGCCGACATCTGGGCCTACACCAAGCGCGAAGGCATTCCGATCATCCCGCTCTATCTCGCCAAGGACGGCAAGCGGTACCGCTCGCTGGGGGATCAGGACATCACCAACCCGGTCGCCTCCACCGCGTCCAACATCGACGAGATCCTCGCCGAACTCGACGCCACCAGGATCCCGGAGCGCGCCGGCCGTGCGCTCGACCACGAGACCGAGGATGCGTTCGAGCGGCTGCGTGTCGCCGGCTATCTCTGATCAACACTCACCGCAACTGTTGGCTTCCCACTTCGTGCGAGCGTTCCGATGAACATGATCCTTCCCACCGCCTCGATCTCGGCAACGCCCAACGGCACGACGCGGCCGCAAGTGCGCATCGTCATCGTCGGCCATGTCGATCACGGCAAGTCGACGCTGGTCGGGCGCCTGCTGCATGAGACCGGCAGCCTGCCGGACGGCAAGCTGGAAATGCTGAAGGCGGTCAGCGCGCGGCGCGGCATGCCGTTCGAATGGTCGTTCCTGCTCGACGCGTTGCAGACCGAGCGCGACCAGGGCATCACCATCGACACCACCCAGATCCGCTTCCGCACCCGCTCGCGCGACGTCGTGCTGATCGACGCGCCCGGCCACGCCGAGTTCCTGCGCAACATGATCACCGGCGCCTCGCAGGCCGACGGCGCGGTGCTGATCATCGACGCGCTGGAAGGCGTGCGCGACCAGACCCGCCGCCACGGCTATCTCTTGCATCTGCTCGGCGTGAAGCAGGTCGCGATCGTCGTCAACAAGATGGACCGCGTCGATTTCTCTGCCGACCGCTTCAAGGAGATCAGCGACGAGATTTCGGCGCATCTGATCGGCCTCGGCGTGACGCCGACCGCGGTGATCCCGATCTCGGCGCGCGACGGCGACGGCGTCGCCGAGCGCACGCCGCGGATCGACTGGTACAAGGGCGCGACCGTGGTCGAGGCGCTCGACGCGCTGGAGCCGGCGCGCCCGCTGGTGGAGCTGCCGCTGCGGCTGCCGGTGCAGGCGATCTACAAGTTCGATGACCGCCGCATCGTGGCCGGCCGCATCGAGTCCGGCAGCCTGAAGGCCGGCGACGAGATCGTCATCATGCCTGCGGGCAAGATCGCCAGGATCAAGACCGTCGAGAGCTGGCCGGTGACGCCGCTGCACGGCCCGCACGGCGCCGGGCGCTCGGTCGGCATCACGCTCGACCGCGAATTGTTCCTCGAACGCGGCGACATCATCGGACATGCCGGGCAGAGTCCGCGCGACACCCGCCGCATCCGCGCCCGGATCTTCTGGCTGCACGACAAGCCACTGACCAAGGGCGAGCAGATCCTGATCCGGCTCGGCACCAAGGAAAGCCGCGCCACCGTGGTCGCGATCGAGAAGGCGGTCGACCCCGGCGCGCTGTCCAACGAAGAGAACACCGCGATCGCGCGCAACCATGTCGGCGAGATCGACATCTCACTGGCACAGCCGGTCGCGACCGATCCCTACACCGACAATCCCCGCACCGGCCGCCTGGTGATCGAGGTCAATGGCCGGATCGCCGGTGGCGGCCTGGTGCTGTCGGTCGACGCCGGCCGGCCCGCGGTGCCGGTCGATATCGTGCCGGTGGAATCTGCGCTGCGGCCGGACGAGCGCTCGGCGCGCTACCACCACAACGGCGCGGTGGTCTGGCTGACCGGCCTGCCCGGCTCGGGCAAGTCGACCCTGGCGCGCGCGCTCGAACGCCGCCTGTTCGGCAATGGCGGCTCGCCGATCCTGCTCGATGGCGACACCGTCCGCGCCGGGCTGAACAGCGATCTCGGCTTCTCGCCGCAGGATCGCGCCGAAAATATCCGCCGCCTCGCCGAGGTCGCGACCCATCTGGCACGCAACGGCCATATCGCGATCGTCGCCGCGGTGTCGCCGTCGGCTGCCGACCGCGCGGTTGCGCGCCGCATCGCCGACAGCGCGTTCCGCGAAGTCTATGTCGCGACACCTGCCGAGGTCTGCGAGACCCGCGATCCCAAGGGTCATTACGCCAAGGCCCGCTCCGGCGGATTGGCGTCGTTTACCGGCATCACCAATGATTATCAGCCGCCGACCGGCAACGAACTGACCATCGACACCTCGAACCGCTCGGTCAGTGACGCCACCGACGAGATCGAGCGGATGCTGGCCACCACCGGCATCCTGTTCGATGAGCTGACCGACCTGGCGGCGAATATCTGACTCGCTATTGCAGCGACGGCAATTCCTGAGCCGATGAGCCGCGGCGTACTGGATGCCCCGCTTGAAGCGGGGCATGACGGCGGTGTCAAAAAACCGATCCGGTTGATGCCTATTCCGCCGCGCGTTGGCTTCCAACCGCGTGCCGCAGCATCCCCGGCGATCGCCCGGTGACACGCTTGAACGCGCGGCTGAAGGCTGCCTGCGACGCATAGCCGAGCCGTTGTGCGATCAGATCGATCGGCTGCCGCTCATGCTCGATCCACTGCGTCGCAAGGCGCATGCGCAGTTCGGCAAGGTAGCGCAGCGGCGATTGCCCGGTCATCGATTGGAAGCGCTCGGCGAACAGCGAGCGTGAGCAGCCTGCCTCCGCCGCCAGTTCGGCCACCGTCCAGTTGCGGCCGGGCGCCCGGTGCAGCGCGCCGAGGGCGCGTCCGAGACGCGGATCACGCAGCGCCTCGAACCAGCCGACGGCGTTGTCGCCGCCGCATTCGACCCAGCCTCGCACGATCGACGCGGCGAGCACATCGGCCAGCCGCGCGGTGACACCGACGGAGCCGGCCCGCGGCGTGCAGGTTTCCCGCTCCATCGCCTTCAGCATCGGCTCGATTTCCGGCTGGCGGACAAGCAACGTGTCGGCCCGCATCACCTCCGGCATCAGCGCGATGAGCGGGCGCATGCCGCCAAGGTCGAAATTCATGCAGGCGCTGAAGATCAGGACCGACTCGTCTTGAGGACATCCTTCAGGGCAGGCTGATGTCACATCGACGTTGCCGCAGAGCGTCTCGGTCCTGAAACGCTCGACGTCGCAACTCGGCTCGTCCGCGGCCGAGACGAGATCATGCGCGCCGCCGCGCGGCAGGAAAATCGCGTCACCACACCCAAGGGGCAGCAGCGTCGCATCGGCGTAACGCAGCATTGCCGTGCCATGCGCGACGAAATGGAATTGTGCGCGTCCGTATGGCGTTTCAAAGCGCAGACCGAAAGGCGCCCTGGTCTGGATCCGGCGGTAGTAGACGCCCTCAAGCCGCATGCCGAGCAGCAATTCGCTGACCAGATCGACGGCGGCGTCAGTCGTATCGGCGATACGCGATTTGGACGATCGATCAAACATTGAAGCGTTTGGCATAGATTGTCCAAAACCTCCAGACTATGTCTGCGGCAACGCAGCATAAAATGGAAGTTTTGGTCGATGGATCAAGAACTGGACCCGGCTCTGGCGCACACCGATGTGGTTGCGCCAGTGCCGCGCGACGTCGCGCTTGAGACGCTCCCCTCGGAAGCGCCCGCCTGGGGCGCGGTCGCCGCCATGATGCTGGGCGTCACCGCGCTTCTGACGGCGGAGTTCCTGCCGTCCGGATTGCTGACGCCGATGGCCAGGGATCTCGGCGTGAGCCCGGGGCTGGCGGGTCAGGCGGTGACGACGACCTCGCTCGCCGGCCTGGTCGGCGCGTTGTTCACGCCGACACTGACCCGCAACTTCAATCGAAAGCCGGTGCTGCTCAGTTTCGCTGTTCTTCTGGCCGTCTCCAATTTGCTGGTGGCACTGGCGCCGAACATCACCTTCCTGCTCACGGCGCGGATCGTGCTCGGTCTTGCCCTCGGCGGCTTTTGGGCGATGGCGGCCGCGACGACGATCCGACTGGTGCCAACCCCGCTGGTGCCACGCGCCTTGTCGATCGTGATGAGCGGCGTTCCCGCCGCGATGATCATCGCCGTGCCGCTTGGCAGCTATCTCGGCGAGGTGATGAGCTGGCGTGCCGTGTTCCTGCTGGCGACGGCATTTGCCGGACTGGTGTTCGTCGTGCAGGCAATGGTCCTGCCGCGTCTGGCGCCAAGGGGAGAAGCCGGGCTCGGCACCTTGATCGAGATTCTGTCGCGGCCGGGGATCGGCGCCGGCATCCTGGCGGCCACCTTGGTCTTCACCGGACATTTCGCTTATTTCGGCTACATCCGTCCCTTCCTCGAAAACGTGACCGGGCTCAGCGCCGCCGGCGTCGCCGCGACGTTGCTCGCCTTCGGCGTCGCCAACTACCTCGGCTCCTTCGTGAGCGGCCTGCTGGCTGAGCGCAAACTCAAGCTCACGCTGATCGCGATGCCGCTCGCCATCAGCCTGGTCGGTCTGTTGCTCGCAGCCTACGGCAAGGACGTGGTGCCGGCTCTGGTGCTGGTCGCGTTCTGGGGCTTCGCCTTCAGCGGCGTGCCGGTCGCGACGACGACCTGGATCACCCGGATGGTGCCCGACGAGACCGAAAGCGGGACCGGAATGACCGTGGCCTCGATATTCCTCGGCATCACCACCGGTGCGGCGGGCGGCGGGCTGGTCCTTGACCTGATGGGCGCGCCGGCGGTGTTCATGGCGGGCGCAATTCCCCTCTTGCTCGCCGTGTTGCTGATCGCCGCCAGGGTGCGGACCAGGCTGCCCTGACCTCCGCGCCTGAAGGTACTGGCAGGGGCCTTCTCAGAGCCGTGGCTTTAAGGCTAAAAGGGCCGTGAACGCGGCCCTTTGGCGCGTTTTTTGCTGATTTCTTTCGAAAACAGCGCCTAAACGCCCCATTTCTTTGAGAAAGCCCATCATGACTCGTGTCGATGCCCATGGATTGAAGATCGCCCCTGTCCTGTTCGATTTCATCGCCAAGGAGGCGACGCCGAAAACCGGGATCGCGCCCGACGCGTTCTGGGCAGGACTGGCCGCCATCCTCCAGAAGCTCGGCCCGAAGAACCGCGAGCTGCTCGCGGTCCGCGACACGCTGCAGGCCAAGATCGACGAGTGGCATCGCGCCAACAAGGGCAAGGCGTTCGACATCAACGCCTACACCGCGTTCCTCAAGGAGATCGGCTATCTGCTGCCGGAGCCCGCGACCCACAAGGTCGAGACTGCCAATGTCGACGAGGAAATCGGCAAGATCTGCGGCCCGCAGCTGGTGGTGCCGCTGACCAACGCCCGCTACGCGCTGAACGCCGCCAACGCGCGCTGGGGTTCGCTGTACGACGCCTTCTACGGCACCGACGCGATCCCGCATGATCCGAGCGACAGCGGCAAGGGTTACAACAAGGCGCGCGGCGACAAGGTGATCGCGAAGGCCAAGGCGTTCCTCGACGCGGCCGTGCCGCTTGCGACCGGAAGCCACACCGACGTGACCTCCTACGCCGTGATCGCAGGCCAGCTCTCGGTCAAGCTGAAGAGCGGCAACTCGACCGCGCTGAAGGACGGCGCCCAGTTCGCCGGCTATCTGGGCGATGCCGCCCAGCCCACCGCGATCCTGCTCGTCAACAACGGCATGCATGTCGAGGTCAAGATCGACCGCAACAACGTCATCGGCAAGGACGACCCGGCCGGCGTTGCCGACATGATCCTGGAATCGGCGGTCTCCACCATTCTCGACATGGAAGACTCGGTCGCCGCGGTCGACGCCGAAGACAAGGTGCTGGTCTATCGCAACACGCTCGGCCTGATGAACGGCACGCTGTCGGCCGATTTCGACAAGGGCGGCAAGACGCTGACGCGTTCGCTCAATGCCGACCGCGTTTACAAGAAGCCCGACGGCAGCGAGCTGAAGCTGCACGGCCGCAGCCTGCTGTTGATGCGCAATGTCGGCCACCACATGTTCACCGACGCCGTACTCGACGCCAAGGGCGAGGAGATTCCGGAAGGCATCCTGGACGCCGCCGTGGCCGGCCTGCTCGCGATCCACGACCTCAAGGGCAATTCCAAGGTCAAGAACAGCCGCACCGGCTCGGCCTATATCGTCAAGCCGAAGATGCACGGCCCCGACGAGGTGACGCTGACCTGCGACCTGTTCGCAGAGGTCGAGAAGATGCTCTCGCTGCCGGAGAACACGCTGAAGGTCGGCATCATGGACGAGGAGCGCCGCACCACGGTCAACCTCAAGGCCTGCATCCAGCGCGCTTCCAAGCGCATCATGTTCATCAACACCGGCTTCCTCGACCGCACCGGCGACGAGATTCACACCTCGATGGAAGCGGGTCCGATGATCCGCAAGAACGACATGAAGGCGCAGCCGTGGATCAAGGCGTATGAGGACTGGAACGTCGACAACGGCCTGATCGATGGCCTGCCCGGCCACGCCCAGATCGGCAAGGGCATGTGGGCTGCGCCCGACAAGATGGCCGACATGCTGGCACAGAAGATCGGCCATCCGCAGGCCGGCGCCACCACCGCCTGGGTGCCGTCGCCGACCGCGGCCACGCTGCACGCGCTGCACTATCACCAGGTCAACGTAACAGCCCGCCAGCAGGAGCTCGCCAAGGGCGGGCCGCGCGCCAAGCTCTCCGACATCCTCACCATTCCGGTGTCGCAGTCGAACTGGGCGCCCGACGACGTCAAGCAGGAGATCGACAACAATTGCCAGGGCATCCTCGGCTACGTCGTGCGCTGGATCGACCAGGGCGTCGGCTGCTCCAAGGTGCCGGACATCCACGATGTCGGCCTGATGGAAGACCGCGCCACGCTGCGCATCTCGAGCCAGCATCTGGCCAACTGGCTGCATCAGGGCGTCATCACCAAAGATCAGGTGATGGAATCGCTGAAGCGCATGGCCGTCGTGGTCGACAAGCAGAACGCCGGCGATGCCCTCTACAAGCCGATGGCGCCGTCATTCGATGGCGTCGCCTTCAAGGCGGCCTGCGACCTGATCTTCGAAGGCCGCACCCAGCCGAACGGCTACACCGAATACATCCTCACCGCGCGCCGCCGCGAGGCCAAGGCCGCGGGTTGATCGCGACGACAAGCAAAAGCCCCGGCGACGAGCCGGGGCTTTTTTGTTGGCGATGCACCGCCATCTCCACGTCATTGCGAGCGAAGCGAAGCAATCCATGCTTCAGCATAACGGATAGATGGATCGCTTCGTCGCTTCGCTCCTCGCGATGACGAAGCTAGAACACCGCGAGGTATTTCAACAGCGAGACGATGCCGATGATGATGACGACGACGCGCGCGATCTGCTTGGCGCGACCGTCGAGCGGCAGCATGTTGATGAGATAAAGAACGAGAATAATAACAAGGAAAGTGACGAGTACGCCGACGAGCATGCGGGGCCCCCTGATGGCATCGGTGAATGTGCTGTTCGCGTGTTGCTAACGTTCAGGAGGAAGGTCGGTTCCGCGCCAGGAACCGAAAGTGACCCCGCTTCGTGCAAGCGGCGCTACTCGCGCGCCACGACTGCTGGCTGGCCATATTTGGCGCGGATACGCTCCGGCGCCGGCGTGAAGTTGAGAGAGGCGCCACGCCGGTCCGGACGGTTGACCGACATCAAGCCATCCTTGCCGGCGACGATATCGCCCTTGCGCAAGGTTGGGTCGTCCTCGATCTTCACGGCGGCGAGTCCGACCGGATCCTTGCCGTTGCAGGTGCAGCCCGCGACGATCGCGTCGCGATAGCGGTATGCGTTCGGCAGCTCGGAATACGGCTTGCCGTCTTCGGTCGTGGCATTGTCGATATTGCCGCCGTAAACCACTTCGGTGGCGCTGGCCGGGCAGAAGCTGTTGCAGCTTTCCGCCTTGCTCTGGCTGCCGGTCGCGGCCAGCGGGAAATAGCGGCCGTCGCAGGTCCGCACGCAATAGGCCTGGCCGCCGTCATAGCGCGCGCGACGCTCGGCCCGCGGCACCATCGGTGCGGGGCCGTCGTCGAACGGCATGCGGATCATCGGCGGGCGGCCTTGCATCAGGCCGCCGAACAGGTGCGAGAAGAAATCCTGGGCCTGCGCCGCGGGCGCAAGGGACAGGCCGAGCAATGCCGCCGTCCCAAACGCCCACCGCCTCGCATCTCGCTTTGCCATCACCGACCCTCTGTACGACGCCGATCGTCAATACAACGAGGAAGTCGCCGGGATGTTCATCGCCTGACGGCCGGACGGCAGCGTCATGACAGCGGGCCGCGGCTGCCCCGGCGCCGCGCGGACCGAGATCTGCGTCGTGGCCGGGCCGAGCTCGCGCGCGGCGAGGTGCGGCGCGTTCTTCGGCAGCACCACGACCTTGGCGCCGACATCGACCCGGCTGAACAGGTCGGAGACGTCCTCATTGGTCAGGCGGATACAGCCCGACGAGACGAACTTGCCGATCGTCGTGGGATCGTTGGTGCCGTGGATGCGGTACTCGCTCGAACCGAGATACATCGCGCGCGCGCCGAGCGGGTTGCCCGGGCCGCCGGCCATGAAGCGCGGCAGATAGGGCTGGCGCTTGATCATCTCGGCCGGCGGATGCCAGTCCGGCCACTCGGCCTTGCGGCTGATGGTCTGGGTGCCGGCCCAGGTGAAGCCTTCGCGGCCGACGCCGACGCCGTAGCGGATCGCCCGGCCGCCGCCGAGCACGTAATAGAGCGCAGTGTTGCCGGTATCGATGATGACGGTGCCGGGCGCCTCCGACGTGTTGAGCGCCACGATGGTGCGGCGCAGCCGCTCCGGCAGCGCGCCGTCCTCGGTGGCTTCAGTCGAGGGATTGGTCATCGCCTCGTCGGACGGGAAAGCGCCCGGCTGCGTCGAGGCATAGCCGAGCGCAGACGAGCTGACTTGGGCATTCGCCGTGGTGGTGACAACGAACGGCGTCACGAACAGTGCGCCGGCGAAAGCAAGAGTGCGAGCATGGGTGCGCGGAACGCGCGACGCAAGCCGGCGGCTGGAGAGAGACGGATGTGTCATGTGCTGCCCCTGGACGGGATCCGCATCGTGGTGATGCGATGCCAGGCCAACGCGCACGGCCGCCAGAGAGTTCCGCCGCGAATCGTCGCGAAGTCGCAATTGTCAACCCACCACGTCTCACGACCCCGCGATGGAACCTTCGCCGGGACAACGTCGTTGTCACGCGCAATTTGATAGGAAATTCATTCGTCCTCGTGCGGGAGGGAATCGGGTGCGCGCCTTTCCGGGTGAAAGTCTGCTTGGCCATGCGCCCGAAGGCACGCCCCTCCCCGACAGCAAAGCCGAGTTGCCACCGGTCGTCAGCCGCGCCGAGGTCGTCGCCTTTGCGCTGGTCGCACTGCTGGTCATTGTCATCGTCGGCGTGCTCTATCTGGCGCGCGCCTTCTTCCTCCCGATCACCATGGCTTTCATCGTCGGCACCATGCTGTCGCCGGCGGCGAGCCTGCTCGAGCGTTACCGCATTCCGCGCGCGCTCGGTGCGGTGCTGCTTGTGATTGCGGTCGGCACCGCGGTCGCCTTCATGGTCGGACTGATCGCCTCTCCCGTGATGGAATGGAGTTCGCGGCTGCCCGAGCTCGGCGCAATCCTGAGGCAGAAGCTGCACGTGTTCGACCGGCCGCTTGCGCTGTGGCAGGAATTGCAGAGCATGGTCGGCGGCTCCGATACGCTCGCCAGCTTCCAGTTGCCGAAATTCGAATGGGTGCAACCGACGCTGGAATTCCTGTCGCCGACGTTCGCCGAATTCCTGCTGTTCATCGCCACCCTGATCCTGTTCATCGCGGGCTGGAAGGATCTGCGCCGCGCACTGGTGATGACTTTCAGCGAACGCGAGGCACGGCTGCGCGCGCTGCGGATCCTCAACGAGGTCGAGGTCCATCTCGGCAATTACCTGCTGACGGTGACCATGATCAATATCGGCGTCGGCATCGTCACCGGCGCGATCTGCGCGGTGACCGGCATGCCCAATCCGGCGGGGCTCGGCGCACTCGCGGCGACGCTGAACTTCATTCCGATCATCGGCCCGGTCGCGATGTTCCTCGTGCTGGTGGTGGTCGGCATTATCTCCTCGCCGACGATCGGCGCGGGACTGATCGCCCCAGCCTGTTTTACCGTCGTGACCTTCATGGAAGGACATTTCGTGACGCCGACGATCGTCGGTCGCAGGCTGTCGCTGAACGCGCTCGCGGTCTTCCTCGCGCTTGCATTCTGGACCTGGCTGTGGGGGCCGATGGGCGCCTTCCTGTCGTCGCCGCTCTTGATCGTCGCGTTGATCGTCAAAGAGCATTTGATGCCGGTCAATTCGCCGCAGCTGCCTGAAGGGTAACCACGGTTTCGCGTCTGGAACTTTGTGAGATGCGAGGCGTTTTTCCCGCAACACGCGAATGATACGGGAGCTCCGATGTCGAGCACGGACAGCGTATTTGGGATCAAGAACATGACCGAAAAAGCGACCTATGAACGCCTGGAAAAGGATGTCACCGCCGTGAAGAACGACATAGCAGCCCTGACCGAGCAGATCACCGACGCGCTCAACTCGTTTGCCAACAACGCCGGCAAGCAGGCCCGCCGCCGCTACAAGGAAGCGCGCGCCAATGCGGAAGATGCGCTCGACGACGTGTCGGAGCGCGGCAGCGCGATGATGGGCGCGGCGCAGGACGCGGCGTCCTCGATCGAGGAGACGCTGGAAGATGTGATCACGCAGCGGCCGCTGGCGACCGTCGGCCTCGCGGTCGGCCTCGGCTTCTTGATCGGCCTCACCTGGCGGCGCTAGAGCATGATCCGGAAAAGTGGAAACCGGTTTTCCCTCGCGACAGACGCCAAAGGCGTTTGCGCGGAGATCATGCTCAAAACAAAGCGATGAGATCATGATGCGATTCCGTGGAAACGCATCATGATCTAGCTAGAGCGCAAGGTTGAAGGCGAGGCTGGTCGATGTTTCAGCGGCTGATCGATGACGTCAAGGAGTCCACCGGCAGCGCGCTGCGGCTGACGTCGCTTGCCGCGGCGGCTGCGATCGCGCTGTTCATCACCCTCGCCTTCCTGTGCGCGGCCGGCTTCGTCTACGTGTTGCAGCACTACGGACCGATGGAAGCGTGCCTGTCCGGCGCAGCGCTATTCCTGGTCGTCACGTTGATCGCCGTCGCCGTGTACATGTCGCGCAAGCGCGAGATGCAGCGCCGCGCGGAGAAAGCCGCCAAGGCGACGAAATCGGCCGCGGCGACCATGTTCGCCGATCCAGCCTTGATCGCCACCGGCTTGCAGATCGCACGCGCCGTCGGCGTGAAGCGGCTGGTTCCGATCCTCGCGGTCGCCGGCCTCGCGCTCGGCCTGATGGCCAGCCGCGGCGCTGCCAGCAGCAGCGAGCCGGAGGAGGAGTAAAGCCCTCCACCGTCATTCCCGGGGCTCGCGAACCGCGAGCCCCGGAACCCACTAGGCCACACGTCTCATGGTGAAATGGATCACGGGCTCGCGCCAAGTGGCGCGCCCCGGAATGACGTCAGGAGAATGCCCTGCTCAGGTCACGCAGCGGCCGGGCTGCAGCAGCTTGGCCACTTCGGTCAGGACGCTGACCACGGGCTCACAGGCCACCTTGCGAGTATCGCCGGGTCGAGCCCGGGCGGGCGCTGCGGGATGATTGCGGGCCTCTTCCCGCGCCACGGGGACGCGGACTAGGACCGACGTGTCGGGCAGCCGATCGAGTTTCAGAGCGACGGTCCGGCTCGGCAAGGCGACCGCCGGAACCACGGCACGATCGGCCTTGGCGGCACGGTTGACGGCAAGCTCGGGCGCCAATGCGGTCGTAACCTGCTGGCCGCCAATGAGATCGTGGCCGGATGCCAGCTGGACCGCGCCAAGCGTCAAGCCAACCGCCAACGCAGCGAAAATTCCCTTTTGCTTCTTTGACATGGTGGTGTCCCTCGCCCCATGGAAATTCCCGTTGGCGATCCTGGACACAACGCGAACGAAACCTGTGGGGTTCTCGCGTGCGGCCATCACTTAACCGTGTACGAAATATTTTTACCGGCACGGAACGAGTCCGGGGGCCTGCGAGTCATTGCAACAGCCGGTTATTCCCCCTGCCCCATTGACCGGCGACGTAGGGCGCGACCGTGGTGATGCCGGTCGCGCCCTGCTCTTTTTCAGCAGTGCTTTGCGCGGGCTGCCGCGGGCGATGCGTCAGCCGGGCTGTCGCGTAGCTGGCGCACGGGAAATCACGCGAAGCAGCAGCCCGCTCGAGAGGAGCGCCTGCGTCAGGCATCGTCGCTTGTCGGGGCGTCCTGGGATCGCACAACTGTCACCTCGCGACATGACGGACAGCGACCGACGTGAAACTTGATTCCGGTCGTCTGGTCGTCAACGAGCATCAGTTCGCTCAAGGGCTCGCCGCATTTGCAAGTGACGGTTTTCTTATCGGCAAAATACATCAGACGTCCTCCATAAGCCTGGAGATCTCATCTCGTCATCGGGGTGAGCCTGCCCGCCGTGCTCGCCCGCTCGCATCCGCTCCTTCTCGGTTTGTCAGGTCCAGGCAATCCGGACGATGGCCATGGCTCCCGGCGCTTATTTCGCGGCGGGCTTGCGGGACTCGGCTGCTTCGCGCGCCTGCCGCTCGGCCTTGAGGCGTTGGAAATTGTCGTAGAACGCCTTCTCGTTGGCGCGATGCTCCTTCATCGCCTGCGACGCGTCTTGCTGACGCTGCGCATCACGGTCCTTGCGCTGCTGGGGAGTCAAATTCATACGACACTCCGATAAAGTATTGAATCGCCGATGAATTCAACGCACGAGCTGACAAGAGGTTGCATCGGGAGCGAGGCTTCCGGCAGCGGGCAAGCTTGCCCGGCCTATTTGCGCAGGCTGGCCCAGACGCCGCCGAGGATCAAAAGACCGCCGATCAGATGGATCAGCTTCGGCGGCTCGCCGAGGATCAGCCAGGACAGCAAGGCGCTCGCGATCGGCGCGACATAGAGCACCAGCGACGTCCGCACCGAACCGAACCGTGCCCCGAGCCAGGCGAAGCCGGCATAGGCGGCGAGACCCGGCACCAGGCCGGCGAAGACATAGGCCTCGAATGCCCGGGCGTTGAACACCGCCGCCGGTGTCGCCCACATCTCCTGCAGCGCCGGCGGCAGCGAGCACAGCGCGCCGGCCGCCGAGAACAGGCTGACCCGCGCCAGCAGCGAGGCGCGCGGCGCGACGCGCGATTGCACCAGCGTGTAGCCGGACCAGCCGAGCATCGCGCCCACCACCAGGAGATCGCCCCAGGCCGCGCTCGACTGCGTCAGCGTTTCCAGATGGCCGCCGGAGACGATCAGCAGCGCGCCGGCGAGCGCCAGCGCCGTGCCGAGCCATTGCAGCGGACCGATATGCTCGATGCCGAGCGCCGCCGAGATCAGCAGCACCATGATCGGCGACAGCGCGAAGATCAGCGCGATGTGGATCGCAGTCGTCGTGATGCCGGCGATGTAGACCGGGCCGCCGCACAGGAACATGCCGAGGAAGCCGGCGGCGAGGATCGGCCAGAAATTCGGCGCCAGCGGGATCTTGCCGTCGCGGATCGCCGCGATCGCAAACGGCGCCAGGCCGATGGCGATGATGCTCCAGCGGAAGAAGGCCAGCGAGAACGGCGGCACCGAGCCGGCAAGGCCGCGCGCCAGCACTTGGTTCGACGCCTGGCCGACGGCGACCAGGATGAAGCCGGTCAGCGCGACCGTGTCCTCCCAGCCCGTCGCCGGGCGGCTGACCTGCGCCTTCGGCCGCTCCGCATCCATGACACCGCCCCCTCAAGCCGGTGCGCCGCGGCGTGCGCTACTGCTCCGCCGCTTCCCGCTCCATGTCGCGGCCGGCCATGTCCTCGCCCTGCATGTTGGCATATTCGCGCGCCATCTCGCGCATCAGGAATTTGGCGGGGACGTCGTGATAGGTGCCGTGGTCGTTGACATACTGCATGTAGGCGCGGCCTTCGCCGTCGAAGGGATGCAGCAGCGCATCCGCATGGCCGTCGAAATCGAGCGGCGCAACACCGAGCTTGGCACACAGCGTGTCGTTGAAGGTCGGGGTCGCCTTGCGCCAGGCGCCGTCGACGAACACTTCGGTGAAGCCGTGCCAGGTGAACAGGTCCGAGCCCATGCTCTGGCGCAGCTTCTCGGTGGTGAGGTGATTGCGGACGTCGGCGAAGCCGACCCGGGCCGGGATGCCGTGCACGCGGCAGGCCGCCGCATAGAGCGCCGCCTTGCCGACGCAATAGCCGTTGCCGGCGGCGAGCACGCTGGAGGCGCGATAACTCTCCGGCGAGCGCATGCTGACATAGGGGTTATAGCGGATGCCGTCGCGGACCGCGGTGTAGAGCCGGCTCGCAATCTCGCGCGCGCTGGCGCCGGGTGGAACGGCGGCGCGGGCGAACGCCTCGACGGCGGGATGGTCGCTGTCGATATACTCGCCGGGGTCGGTGTAGAGGCGGCTGATCGTGTCAGGGAGATGCTCGGTCATGCCGCAAGCTTAGCAAGCAACGGGACCAGATCAATGCAGCTCGTACAACCCTTGTCGCAGCCCTGCCCCGCCGGCTTGAGGTTTACGCGTTTTCTTGACGCGAACCGGTGCCACTTCGCGTGAAAGCGCGTCTAGTTCTTGAAGCGTTCGTCCAACTGCGGCGGCCGGTAGCTGCGCCGCTTCGCCTTGAAATATTCGCGTGCGAAATGGATGCCGATCCCGATCAGGAACGGCGGGGCAAGCGCGGCAGCGATCATCAGCGCGGTGATCGACTTCGGCGTCAGGATGTCCAGCACCATCGACGCCAGCAGCCACAGCGTGGCAGCAATCACTGCGACGTCGACATGCTTCATTCCCCGGTCTTTCCCTGGTCTCTAGCCACCATCCGGGTTCCATCCTACCGACTGGTCCCGCGCGCGCCAAGGATTCCGGCGGCAAACGATACCTGTGGCCCTTCACTTTTTGGAACGGCGCTCGCGCAGCCCACGTTGATCCGCAGCAACCAGATGCGGAGACTACGATGGGGAACTCCAGTGACATCCACAGCGGCGTCGACCATCCCGCCAGTCGGAACGGCGTCAACGACCCGGTCGGCGGGGTGGACGTGAAGCGGACATTCGATGACAACCAGACGCCGCACGAACGCGCGCAATGGGCCGCCGATGTGCGTGCCGACGCCTCGCCCCGGAGCGAGGAAGCATTCCTTCCCGAAGCGCTGCGGCGGCCGCCGACCGCACCGCTCAACCCGCGCACCGGCCGCCGCCCCACAGACTAGAGCCTTTCCCGCTCCGATGGAATAGGAGCGGGCTCCGTGACCCGTTTGCTTCACGCGAACCGGTATCGGCTTCGCTCGAAATGCTCCAGCCGGAGCGTCGCAGGGGGCGAATCCAAAATACCGCAAAACAACCCCATGCAAAGGAGCCGGCGGCGGCAAGGGTTGACGGCCAGCGGCCGGCCGTGGGTCCTTTGAGACGCGGCCAAAAGGCCGCTCCTGAGGACGACGGTTGAACATTAGGTCGCGAACGCCGGGCCAGCCGCAGGCCGCCGAACAGCGCGAGGATCGAGAGCGTGACGAAGGCGCGATGTAGGCGCCGGCCGGCCATAGCTCACCCCGCTGCATCAGCACGACCGCAGTCGGGCGAGAAGGTGGAGAAGGCGCGTCAGGGCGACGGAAGGTGGGCGGAGCGGCGGGAGCAAGGTGGCGCGCCACCGCTCCGGTGTTGGCTCATGCGGTCGTCGACAGCATCGCGTTGAGCTCGACCGCTGTCTTCAGCTGTTCGATGCGTGCCATGATCTGCTCGCGCTCGACGCCACGCGGCAGCTGCGCGAGTTGGGTCTCAAGCCGCACCCGATGCTCCTCAAGCCGCTGCTCGAAGGTGTGGGGCTCAGACCGTTTCCGCCTTCGAATCGTTCTCTCCATCGTCCACCTCAGGTGGTTGCAGACCGGGACTATTGGCCCAGCGGTCCAGTTCATCGATGACGCGCGCGTGGCTCGGGCGCCGCGGTTCCGGAGCGCTCGGCTCCTCGGATAGCTTGCGGGGCAGCTTGACGTGGTTAGTCATGGCATCTCTCCCGCGATGTAACGAAAGAGGTGGCCTGACGTTCCTTTATTTTTTGATAACTAATTGATTTTGCTTTATTATTTTACTCATTCGGCGTTTTTGTCTCAAGTATTGGAACTCGCGGAGAGTTTGCTGGTTTAGCGAGTTACTCAACTCGCTAAGTCTGGGTAATTAACGATGAACGAACTGCGGGCCGAGCGATTGCAAGTCATGCTATCGCCAGAGGAACTGGCTGCCCTCGACGATTTCCGATTCAAGCACCGCATGCCGACGCGGGCCGCGGCGGTTCGCGAGCTGCTGAAGCTCGGCATGGCTGGCGGCGGGACCGATGGGGCCGCTGGAGTAAAATCCAGCGAATACGGGGTGTTCGATCGGGGGCCCGACGGGCACACCCCAGTCGACGCGCAAGGCACGACGCCGCAACAAGACGCTGCGCCGCAAGAGGATTGATGGCGCATTGACCTGGCAAGCCTATTCAGCCGGAGACAAAGAGGTCCACGACGGCCTTCAGGAGACAGACCACGAGCGCCGACGTGAACATCGCTGTGCCAAGATCCGCGAGATAGAGCAGCTGCGCCTTCTGCTCCGCATCGAGCCGCGCGATCGCTTTGCGCATGGCCAAGCTCCCTTTTCGGGAGAACGCGTCTCGCGAACCTCCGTTCCTGCGGCCATCGCACAGGCGCCGCACCGCCAGGGCCATGCCGCCGAGCTTCAGCGCCATCGCGCCGATCTCAGAGCTTGTCGGCGGCATCCGCCGGGTGAAGCAAATCGAGATTGCAGGCTGCACGGCCGCGAAAGCTCGAGGCCGAGCGCGATGCCGGTCCGCGCGACAAGGACGTAGATTCGAGCGAGCACCGGATCACCCGCTAGAATCCGTCCAAGACCTCGCGGACCTTGGTCGCCAATTCGTCGATCGAAAACGGCTTCGGCAGCAGATTGGTGCCGGGATCGAGGATGCCATTGTGAACGATGGCGTTGCGGGTGTAGCCGGTGGTGTAGAGTACCCTGAGGCCCGGAATGCGCTCGCGCGCTCGTACGGCAAGATCGTGGCCCGACATGCTGGGCATGACCACATCCGTGAACAGCAACGCCACCGATAGGCCGCCATCGAGGAGTTGCAGGGCGTCGTGGGGATTGGCAGCACTGACCACGGTGTAGCCGAGCTCCCGGAGCGCCTCGACCGAAACGCCACGCACGCGATCCTCATCCTCGACCACCAGGATGACCTCGCTCGTCTGCCCGCGGTATGAGGCGATCGCCGCACGCCTGATAGGGTCCGGATCTGCTTCGCCACGGTACCGCGGCAGATAGATCTTGACGGTCGTACCGACCCCAATCTCCGAATAGATCTTCACATGGCCGCCGGACTGGCGCACGAAGCCATAGACTTGGCTGAGGCCGAGGCCAGTACCTTTGCCGACCCCTTTGGTGGTGAAGAAGGGATCGAACGCCTTGGCAATGACCCCTTCGGCCATGCCGCTGCCGTTGTCCGCCACAGCGATCATGACGTATTGACCGGATGGAATCGAATATGCCCTCGCCGCGACCTCGTCGACATAGCAGTTGGCGGTTTCGAGCGTGAGCTTGCCGCCACCCGGCATAGCATCGCGGGCGTTGACGCATAGGTTGAGGACGGCGTTTTCGAGCTGGCCGGAATCGGCGCGCACGCGCCACAGGCCCGCGGCCAGCACGGTTTCAAGCCCGATGGTCTCGCCAAGCGTCCGCGCCAGCAACTCGGCCATGCCCGATATCATCTTGTTGACGTCAAGCGTAACCGGCGCAAGCGGTTGCTGACGCGAGAAGGCAAGCAGGCGTTGGGTGAGGCCCGCGGCGCGCTGTGCGCCATCAACGGCGGCCGCGACGAAACGCTCGACGTCGTTTTCGCCCTTCGCAAGCTTGCGCTGGATCAGATTGAGGCCGGCGATGATCACCGCCAGCATGTTATTGAAGTCGTGAGCGATGCCGCCCGTCAACTGGCCGACGGCCTCCATCTTCTGGATCTGTCGCAGCTGCTCCTCGGCCTTGATCCGTTCCTGGACTTCCTCCACAACCCTTTGCTCCAGAGTCATGTTGAGGGCCTGCAACGCGGCCTCGGCGCGGCGCCGCTCGGCGACCTCACGCTCGGCGGCTTGAAACAGCCGCGCGGTGTCGATCGCGGTCGCCGCCTGCGCGGCGATACCGGCGATCAGTCGCTCTGCTCGCTCGCCGAAGACGCCCGGCTCGGGGTGGCCGAAGAACAGGCCACCCAGCACCTGGCCGGAGCGCGACACAACCGGTGCCGCCAGATAGCTGCGCACCGGCAGATGCCCTTTCGGCATCCCGTAGTGCGGATCGTTCTTGCCGTAGCGGGGATCTTTCAGGATGTCGTCAGACCGCACGATCGCATCGCCATTGAAGGTCGGTGCGAACACCGCGGTGTTGCGCGGCATCGGGAATCGCGAGAACGCCTCGCGCGGCGCGCCCGATAGGGTGTAGAGCATGTAGCTCTCGCCCTTGTCGTTGATTACGTTGTAGAAGAACGAACCGAAGGATGCGCCGGTCAACTCGGTCGCCGCATCGGTGACGATCTGGACAGCGCGATCGAGATTGAGTTCGCCTGCAACCGCACTGCCGACCTTGTTCAAGAGCTCGAGGACATGCGCCTCCTCTTCAAGCCGTGTCGCACGCTCCGACCGCGAGGCAGATAGTTCGAGATTCGCGGCGACGCGCGCAAGCAGCTCCCTCGCGCTAAACGGCTTGACGAGATAATCGTCGGCGCCGATCTGCAGGCCCTCGACCTTCGCCTCCTCACCGGCGCGTGCCGAAAGGAAGATGACCGGCAGGCCTTTCAGGTCCCGATCGGAGCGCAGCGCGTTAAGGAGGCTGATGCCATCCAGGCGCGGCATCATAATGTCGCTCAGGACGAGATCGGGCCGCTGCCGCCAAGCCGCCTCCAGCGCAGCCTGCCCATCTTCGACCGCCTCGACGTCGTAGAGCGGAGCGAGCAGGCGGCGCACGTATTCGCGCATGTCCGAATTGTCGTCAGCGAGCAGGATGCGTTGCCGCCGTCCGGCAATCGCTGACGCTGCAAAACCGAGATCCTCCGATGACGAGGGATCGGGTCGATCGTCGGGATCACCGCCGTCCAGCCATCCCATTGCCTCATCGAGATAGGCCTGTGCACGAACACTGCTCGAAGCGACCGCGTTGCCCGCACTGATCTGCTCGGCCGGAAGATGTCCGCTTCCGAACGGAAGCGCGATGGTGAAGGTGGTCCCGCGATCGATCTCGCTGTCGACGCGGATCTGCCCACCATGCTGCTTCACCAGTTCGCGTACCAGCGCAAGGCCGATACCGCTTCCTTCGAAGGAGCGGCCGCGCGCCCCCTCGACGCGCTGAAACCGATCGAATATGTGCGGCAGCGCCGACGCAGGAATGCCGGTCCCCGTGTCACCCACGACGATCTCGGCCGCAGTACCGTCGGGCGAGGCCTTGATGGAGACCGCGATCTCTCCATCGAATGTGAACTTGAATGCGTTCGAGAGCAGGTTGAGGACGATCTTTTCCCACATGTCGCGGTCGACATAGACGGGCTCAGGCAGCGGCTCGGTCTCGATCACGAGACCCAAACCGGCCTTCTCGGCAGTCGAACGAAAACTCGAGGCGAGGTCGGACGTCAGCGCAACAAGGTCGACCGGCTCGTATGTGGCGGTAATCCGGCCCGCCTCGATACGCGCGAAATCCAGCAGCGTGTTGACCAGCTTCAGCAGGCGCTGACCGTTGCGGTGTGCGATGTCAAGCAGCGAACGCTGCTCTTGCGGTAGATGCTTGTCCGCCTTGCTCATCAGTTCTTCGAGCGGACTCAGCATCAAGGTCAGCGGCGTGCGGAATTCGTGGCTGACATTGGAGAAGAAGGTCGTCTTGGCGCGATCGATCTCGGCCAGTGCCTCGGCGCGGCGGCGTTCCTCCTCGTAGGCCTGGGCATTGTTGATTGCGGCGGCGATCTGCGCCGATACCAGCCCGAGGAAGCTCGTGTAGCGTTCGTCATAGAGGCGGAATGGATTGAGGCCGGCAATCAGGAGGCCGGCGACCGCATCACCGGCGGCAAGCACCGGCAGGACGACAGCCTGCTCCGGCGCCTGCCGCCAGCCGCCGGATGGAAAATCGAGACCGAACAGACCTTTCAGGTTCCGCACCAGCACGCCGTCACGGCCCGTCTGCGCCTCGGCGACCGGCCACGGCTCGCTGCCGTCAAGCGAGAGCTGCGGCTTCACCCCGCTATGATGCCGATCGATGCCGCTGGTCGCCGCCAGGCGCGCCACCTGCTCCTGCGGGTCGATCAAATAGATCATCGCAAAGGGCAGATCCCGGGGATCGGTCGCAAGCGCGGCGGCGCTGCGTTCGCAGGTCTCCTCGACGCTCCGCGCCTCGGCCGCGCGGCTGGCAAGCTCGCGCAGGAGCGAGAGCTGGCGCTCGCTGATGACGCGCTGCGTATCGTCGGTATTGGCGCAGAAGATTCCGGCGGGCACGCCGTCGGCATCGGGAATCGGGCTGTAGGAGAACGTGTAGTAGGTCTCTTCCGGAAACCCATTGCGCTCCATGATCAGCAGCTGGGCCTCGACATAAGTGCCTTCACTCCCTCCCATGGGCTTGTTTAGAAGCGGAGCAATGTCATCCCAGATCTCGCGCCAGACCACGCGCGTCGGCTGTCCCAGTGCCCAGGGATGCTTACCGCCGATGATCGACTTGTAGGGATCGTTGTAGAGGAACGTCAGATCGTCACCCCACCCGATCCAGATCGGCTGCTGCGAGGTGAGCATGATGCGCACGGCAGTCTTCAGGCTCTCCGGCCAGCTCTCGGGCGGACCTAACGAAGTACTCGCCCAATCCAAATTCTTGATGAGTGCCGCAAGCTCGCTGCGGCCGATGAAGAGACGCTCGGTGAGTTCATCACCAGCAGCTATCGGGGTTTGCAATATCGACACAATCAGCCCGCCAGGCCCAAACAATAAGGAGCAAACTCGTGTCGATGATCTCTGTTCCGCAACAGGTAGACGCACCCGTCGGGTTGAACGACCCAAACAAAAAACCGGCGTACCTTTCGGTACGCCGGTCGCATTTGCCCTCTTGCGTAAACTCAGTTCATGCCGACGCCGCGCGCGGCGTGCGGTTGCGCGAGTTGCGCTGGAAGAACAGCGCCTGGCTCGCCACCGCCGACACCATCGCCGGCTGGAACGGCTTCGAGATCAGGAACGCCGGCTCCGGCCGCTCGCCGGTCAGGAAGCGCTCCGGATAGGCGGTGATGAACACCACCGGCACCTCGAAGGTCCGCAGCAGCTCGTTCACGGCATCGAGGCCCGACGAGCCGTCGGCGAGCTGGATGTCGGCGAGGATCAGGCCGGGCTTCTTGTTCTTGGCGAGCGCCACCGCATCGGAATGCGTGCGCGCGACGCCGATCACGTTGTGGCCGAGATTCTTCACCAGGCTCTCGAGGTCCATGGCGATGAAGGTCTCGTCCTCGATGATCAGGACGTCGGTGGCGATCTCGGCGGCCATCTCACGGCCGGCGGCATCGGTCAGCTTGCGCGTCTCGGCGATATCGGTGCCGAGGATGTAGCCGACCTCCTCCTCCGAAAAGCCTTCCAGCGACAGCAGCAGGAAGGCCTGCCGCGGCAGCGGCGTGATGTTGGAGAGCCGGCGCTCGGGCGGCAGCGACAGCGTCGCCACGTCTTCGTTGTCGTTGTTGTTCACCGACACCGAATTCCAGATCTGGGTGAACAGCCGAAACAGGCCGGCGCGGGGGCCATGCGTCTGGTCCAGCAATGAGCCATCCTGCAACAAGGCCTCGAGCATGGCCCCGACATAGGCGTCCCCCGACGCCTGGTTTCCGGTCAGCGCGCGAGCGTAACGGCGCAACAACGGAAGGTGCTCGGCAACGATCTGCGATCGGGACATTCCCACTCCATCCTTGTTCGTGAGGCCTACCGGCCTGAAACCCGTTGTCTGGGGACGACAGTATCCAGTTTTACAGAATCCAGCTCCGGGGGACCCCGTCTCCCCTGCCTGGCCGATTACGCGCGAAAGCCGGAAAAGTTCCACGAAATAGTTCCAGCCTTCCGGAACTTTATGCGCAACTTCGCATTAGCTCCTGACCGACGAGGTAACGCGGCCAGCCTCTTTTTTCGAGGAAACGACTTGAAAATCAGAGACTTAACTCCCGGGGAAGCGTGGATCAGATCATGAAGGAAGTAAAGAAGCAGGGCGGTCTCAACGCCGAGATTCAATCGAGAATCGGCCACCAGCTTCGCGCCATGTACGACGACGTGGTGCGGCAAGGGGTGCCCGACCGCTTTGCGGATCTGATCCGCAAACTCGACGGACCCGAGGCCGCCGCGGCGGCCGTGGCCGGGGGCGATACCGACAAGAACAATGGAGGGGACTAATGCCTCTCACAAATGAACTCCGCGACGACATCCTAGCGTCGGTGCCGAGCTTGCGCGCCTTCGCGATCTCGCTGTCCGGCAATGGCGACCGCGCCGACGATCTCGTACAGGAGACCCTGCTGCGTGCGATCGCCAATATCGACTCGTTCCAGCCTGGCTCGAACCTGCCCGCGTGGCTGTTCACTATCCTGCGCAACCTGTTTCGCTCCGATTACCGGAAGCGGCGGCGCGAGGTGGAGGACGCCGAGGGTAACTATGCCAAGACGCTGAAGAGCCAGCCGTCGCAGGCCGCGCATCTGGAGTTCGAGGAATTCCGGGCGGCGCTCGAAAAGCTGCCGCAGGACCAGCGCGAAGCGTTGATCCTGGTCGGCGCTTCCGGCTTCTCCTACGAGGATGCCGCGGCGATCTGCGGTTGCGCGGTCGGCACCATCAAGAGCCGCGTCAACCGTGCGCGATCGAAGCTCTCCGCGCTGCTCTATGTCGACAGTGCCGAGGATTTCGGCCCCGACAACACCGTGCGCGCCGTGATCGGCGGCAATGGCGGCTAAGCGAGACGCGCGATCAGTCAACGAAAAGGCGGCCCCGATCGGGCCGCCTTTTTGATTGAGAGCAGATCACGTCGACGCGATCGCCGGGCGCGCCGTCTTCGCGCAGTTAGTCTGTGCGTCACAGACGCTTTTTCCGCGGATCTGTGACGACTACAGCCGTCATTGCGAGCGAAGCGAAGCAATCCATCTACCCGCAAATGCGGCTGGATGGATTTCTTGGTCGCGATCGTCCCTCGCAATGACGACGGGGAGAACCGTGACGCAGTCAGATTAGAGCATGACGAGAGATTGATCTGCAGCGGCGTCGAAACTTCACCTCCCCTCGGGAGAGGTGAACCGACAGCGCGCCAAGCCGGGTCAACCCAATCTCGTCGCGCTTCAGCTCGCCATCGCCTTCTCGACCGCAGCCGGCTTGAAGCCGTTTCTCAATTCGAGGATCTTGGCCGCGATTTCGGTCACCGGGACCGGATGACTGAACAGGAAGCCCTGCGCCTCGTTGCAGCCCTCGGCCCGCATGTGATCGAGCTGCTCGACGGTCTCGATGCCCTCGGCGATCGTGGTCATGCCAAGGCTTCTGCCGAGGCTGATGACGGCGCGGACGATCGATTTCGATCCATGTGTCGCGGTCGCGTCGCGCACGAACGACTTGTCGATCTTGAGCTTGTCGAACGGGAAACTTCGCAGATAGCTCAGCGAGGAATAGCCGGTACCGAAGTCGTCGAGCGCGATGCGCAGCCCCTGCGCCTTCAGCTTGTGCAGCGTCGCCAGCGTCTCGTTGCTGTTCGCGAGGAAGACGGATTCGGTGATTTCGAGCTCCAGCCGGCGCGCCGACAGTTTCGACGCCGCGAGCGCGTTGACGACGACGTCGATGAAGTCGGGATCGCGGAACTGGACCGCGGAGACATTGACCGCGAGCTTCATCTCGCCGGGCCAGGTGACGGCCTGCTCGCAGGCCCGGTTGAGCACCCATTCGCCCAGCGGGCCGATCAGGCCGATCTCTTCCGCAATCGGGATGAACTGGTCCGGCGGCACCAGCCCGCGCTTGGGATGATGCCAGCGCAGCAGCGCCTCGAAGCCGCAGATGCGGTCGAGATGGAGATCGTACAGCGGCTGGTAGAACAACGAGAACTCGTCCTTGGACATCGCCTCGCGAAGGTCGAGCTCGATCGCCCGGCGCCGTTGCAGGCTGGCGTCCATCGCAGGCTCGAAGAAACGCCAGGTGCCCCGCCCTTCCATCTTGGCGCGGTACAGAGCGACGTCGGCGTTCTTCAACAGCTTCTCGCCGGTAGCGCCGTCGCCCGGCGACATCGAGATGCCGACGCTACATCCGACCACGACGCGATGCCCGTTCAGCTCGTACGGCGCGCCGACGCATTCCACGACGCGGCGGGCGAGGCGTTCGGCCTCGTCTCCGCTCTGGACGCCGCACTGGATCACCGCGAACTCGTCGCCGCCCAGACGTGCGACGGTGTCGACCTCACGGACGCAGGCATTGAGCCGATCCGCGACCGCGCACAGCAATTCGTCGCCGACCGGATGCCCGAGCGTATCGTTGACCTGCTTGAAATTGTCGAGGTCGAGGCAGAACACCGCAAAACCAAGTCCGCGGCCGACCTGGGCGACCGCGAGCTCGATCCGTTCGGCCAGCAGGGTCCGGTTCGGCAGCTTGGTCAAGGCATCGTGCCGGGCCATGAACGCGATCTGCGACTCGGCGCGCTGCTGCTCGGTGACGTCCTCGCAGGTGACGAGCCAGCCGCCATCGGTTGTCGGCCGTTGCGCGATGGCAATGATCCGCCCGTCGCTGAGATGCTGCAGATAGTTGCCGTCGTGCTGGGCCATCGACCGCTCGCGCTCGGCGAGCAGGTCGGCGACGGTCCGGTCGCCATGATTGCCGGCGGCGATGCTCAGCTCGAGCACGTCATCCATGGTCATTCCGGGAACGACGAGCTCCGGCGAAATATCGAAGATTTCGCAGAACCGGCGGTTGGCGACCTGCAGCCGCGCCTCGCTGTTGTAGAGGCACAGGCCCTGCGACATGTGGGTGAGCGCCGCATCGAGCCGCAGATTGGTCTCATGCAGCTCCGCCTTCTGCTGCTTCAGCGCGGAGATGTCGCTGTAGACCAGGACGACGCCGCCCTCCTGGGTCTCGCTGCGGCTGACGCGCAGCCAGCGTCCGTCCGACAGCCGGGCTTCGCTGGCAAAGCCGTCGACATCGCCATCGGCCGGCGCCAGCCGTGGCGCTTCGACCGACTGCAAGAGCTGCGGCGAGAGGCGGATGAACTCGCTGGCGCGCGAATTGGCCAGCGCAATCTGGCCGTCGGCATCGAGCAGCACGACGCCTTCGCGCGACGTCTCGAGCGCATCCGACAACCGCGCCTGCGCCGAGCGGCGTTGCGAGACTTCCTGATCGACCATCCGGCGGATGTTGTCGCGCATCGTTTCCATGGCGGTCAGCAGCGTGCCCAATTCGTCGGTGCCGCCCTTGGGGACGGTCGCATCGAGGTCGCCGGCGGCGATGCTGCGCGCGGCCCGGGAGGCGATGGCGACGGGGCCGATGATCCGGCGCGCCAGCAGCCATGAGAACAGCGCCGACAGGAACAGCGCGACGGTCAGCCCGGCGACATTGAGCTGCAGGTCGCGCTTGATCGTCGAGAGCGCCTTTTGCCGGAAGAGAAAGCCGTCGCCGGCGGTATAATTGACCAAGAGCTCGACCTGCTGGCTGACGATCTTGGAGTAGCGATCGAGGTCGCCGACCGTGGTACCCGGTCCATGCGGATCGGCCGCCGGCTGTCCGTCGGCCGACGACCCGACTGCCCGGCGATGCAGCGCCATCCAGGCGTCGGCGGCCTCCTGGACCTTGGCGGCGGCTTGCGCGGCCCGCGCGGACTGCGAGCGATCGGCTGCGATCGTCAAATCCTCCGAGAGGGTCTTGGCGAGCGTTTCAATCTGGCCGTCCAGGCTGGCGCGGACCTCCGGATCCGTGGTCAGCAGGCGCTGCGACGAGGCGACCCGCATCGAGGCGAAGTCTGCACCGGCGGCGCGGGCGTAATTGATCGACATCAGGGATTCGTCGAACGTCTTCGCCACCAGATCGCCGGCGTGACGGATGCCGAGGATGGAGTATCCGCCGAGCGCGACCGCAACCGCACTCATCGCAAGGCAAAAAATCAGGATCTGGGTCCGGATCGAACCCTTGGTCAGGGCAAGACGCGAGAGCCGCCCGGTTGCGAACCGGAAGGCCGCAGCGCTCTTCACTTTGAGATTGCCCAATAGGCTATCCATGCCCGCGTTTCGCCGTGTGCTCGATACTCAAGCTACGCAGAAACGCGCAGCGCTGCGGAAAAATGACTGTCTGCTCAAAATTGCTTTAGTAGTGACTGCAACTCATGCTGAAATCGTTAAGATCGGCTGGCGATAATCGGCCTTGCAGGTAATCCGGGACGCACCAATTGCAGCCCAGAGTAGCCGGTATTGGAGTTCCAAACGGGGGTCTCATGCAGTCAGGCTTGTCGCGCGCCCTGCGCCTCGGCCAGATCGGCGGCGTGCCGATGGTGGTCGCGATCGTCACGGGGGCGCTTGCCGGAGCCGCTTTGGGGGCGGCTCCCCAGGTCATTTCGCAGAAGGATCGTGAATTCAAGCCCGCGGAGATCTCGATCAAGCGCGGCGAGGCTTTACGGTTCATTAACGATGACGGCGAGCTGCTCCATCACGCTTATTTGAGCACCGATGCCTTCAGTTTCGACTCCGGCGACCAGCAGCCCGGCAGCAAGTTCGACGTCGCCTTCACGGTGCCCGGCGACTACACCGTGCTGTGCGGCATCCATCCGAAGATGAAGCTCGCCGTCCACGTCGCCAAATAGCTGTGGTCTACAAGACCGACGTCTTGAACAGCGCGGCGTGGCCGAAATAGTAGACGAATAATGTCAGCGACAGCGCGGCACAGAGCGCGACCGGGGCAAGCCACGGCGCGCGGCGATCGCGCGGCAACACCTTGTTGTCGGCGGCAATCGCAATCAGCACGGCGATGATCGCCGAGTGTCCGATCGTGTCGATCTTGCCGAACTCGAAGCACGCGCTGATGAACATTCCCGTCAGCACGGCGGCAGCGCAGCGGCGGATCAACGGCGTCCAGATCAGGGCAAAGGCGAGCGTGAACTCCACCATGCCCGCGGCGCGCATATAGAACTCATTGTCGAAGCCCAACGTCATCGAGGCGTGCTCGATCAGGAGCGGGAAGCTCCATTCCGGATAAGCCCATTTCTCGATCGAGGCCCACATCAAGGTCACCGCCGCGGCGTACCGCATCACGTCGATCGGCCGGATCCCGAACAGATCCTTGTTCAGTCCGATCAGCGCAAAATAGGCGGCAACGCCGAGAAAAATCGGGTAGTCGGCGAGATGAAAAATGCCGTAGCCGCGGACGCCGATCCCGAACAGGATCACCATGCCGACGGCCGACAGCGGCAGCGTGCGCCGCGACAGCATCCCGGCGGCGATCGCAAGTTGCAATGCGCCCACATACGGCGACGTCGTCTTCAACTCGGGCGTCAGCAGGATCCCGCCCACAGCCCAGATCGAGATGAAGAAGAACGCGGCCACCGCGCGCATCATCAGCTCGGTGCGCAGCCGCAGCGGCTCGGTGATGCGGTCGAGCACCCGGATCGTCGCATCACCCAGCGACGTCGGCTCGATCAGGCAGCCTGCGAACAGCCAGAACACGGCGACGCCGAGCAGCAGTTCAAAATCGAGGCAAAGGACGTTCTCGAGTCCGCGGGGCTGGCCGGCGACATCGTAAGCGCAGAACCATTTGACATGTGCCTCGGCACTGCGCGCGGCTACGACGCAAAACAAAACCGCTGCAAGGCACGTGGCGAAAAATGAGCGTACAGCCGAGCCGGCATCGCGCTCCCGCCCACTAAACATTGAACCAACCGCCCGCACACACTTTAAGGACTTGTTCAACTTATATCAAATTTTACGGTTACGCCCGTCTGCAACAGCTCTCGGTTGCATTGTGGTTAATCGTGGCGCGCGCGCCCCAGCCTGTCCTCGAGTGCCGCTTTTCCGGCCGGTTCCATCGAATTTTAGGCAATTCCGGCACGGGCGCTCAATTCAACTGTCGTAGTGAAATCCGGACAAATCGGATCGGGAGGCCGGTTAGATGTTCGGAGTGCTGAGTGCCGTCAGTATCGGGGTGGGGTCCGCCCTCGCCTATGTGACGAAATCGTCCCTGTCGCGGACGGAAACCCTCGAGACCTGCGCGGGCGCCTGCCTGATCGTCGGGCTTGGCCTCCTGGGCGCCGCGCTGCCGCACCTCGCCTGACGAGTCTCGTTCGCCGGCCTTGTGACCCTCGAGCCGCTTACCTTTTGGGCTCGCGCTCAGCGCGGCAGTTTGGGAATCCCGGCCACCGGCGGGTCGGTGGCGGTCAGGGTTTGCAGGAAGGCGATCAAATCCTTCTTCTCGTCCGCGGTCAGCGACAGCGGCTTGATGTCGGGCGATCGGCTCGGCCGTTCGATCCCGCCTCTGTTGTAGAGCTCGATGACATCTTCCAGCGTCGCGACTGATCCGTCGTGCATGTAGGGCGCCCGGCGCGCGACGTCGCGCAAGGTCGGGGTCTTGAACGCATATTTCAGCTTCGCCGAGGTCGGAAAGTAGCGGCCGCGGCCGATGTCGTGGCCCTTGGCGGTGCCGATATCCTGGAAGGACCCGTCGGAGAAGGACGGGCCGCTGTGGCAGGACGAACAACGTCCCTTGCCGTTGAACAGATCGAATCCCTGCTTGGCTGATGCGCTGATCGCGCTCTCATCACCCTTGATCCAGCGGTCGAACGGCGCCTCGCCCGCAACGATGGAGCGCTCGAAGGTCGCAAGCGACTGTTCGATCCTCGGCCGCGTGATTGCGCCGTCGCCGAACGCGCGAGCAAACGCATCGACATAGCCTGATATCGCCGACAGACGCGCGATCAATTCCGGCTCGGTCATGTTCAGGTTCGCGGGGCTCAGGATCGGCCCGAACGCGACGGATTCGAGATCCCTGAACTTGCCGTCCCACCCCAGCGGCTCGAAGAAGGCCACGTCGATCAGCGTCGGCGAACGGATCGGCAGCCCCTTCGGATCCTCGCCGATGGCGCGTGGAAGGCCGTCGGCCCAGGACAGGCTCGGCTTGTGGCAGCTCGCGCAGGCATGCGTCTTCGACCGCGACAGCAGCGGATCGAAGAACAACATCTGCCCAAGCGCGGATTTCGCCTCCGAATAGGGATTGCTGCTCGGGAAGGGCACGACGTCCGGCCGGCGATAGCTTGCACGAATGGCCGCAGGGTCGCGCGGCTCCGTCGCCGGGGTCAGGGCAAGCGACAGCCCGACCGGCAAGACTGCTGCGAGCAAGGTCAGGCTGACCCAAAGCCTCATCGGGGTCCTCAGACGGTATCCTGCTCGGTATATGCCGAAGCATGTTCAACGAAGTTTTAACGCTCGGTTGCGGGCAACTACGGATGCCGGGCGATGGTCCTGGACCATGCCGGCATATTCCCATCAACGTGATTACGATCAATCCGCGCAACGATCGAGCTGCACAACCTGTAGCGGCTGCGTGCGGCTATTTCTTCACCGGACGCAGCGGCGCGGAGAACTGCTCGGTGCGATCGCGCTCGGTCATGTCGACGACGGTGTCCATCGGCGCGGTCAGCTCGTAGACGTAGGAAACGTCGGTGAAGTAGCGCTTCGCGGTGCCGCCGAGCGCTTCCGGCGCAACGCGGTCGAGCAGGA
This sequence comes from Bradyrhizobium sp. USDA 4461, assembly GCF_054055655.1. Lineage (NCBI taxonomy): Bacteria > Pseudomonadati > Pseudomonadota > Alphaproteobacteria > Hyphomicrobiales > Nitrobacteraceae > Bradyrhizobium > Bradyrhizobium sp. USDA 4461. Next base: position 3,303,089 of record NZ_JBSRXM010000001.1, on the reverse strand, counting down.
TCAGGCCGAAGTCGCTGTCCGCCCGCCGCGTCGCCTGGCTGGTGTTGAACTCTTCCCAGCGGAAATGGAAGATCGCCTCCGCATCCTCGCCGACCACCTCCCAATTGGCGACGATATGCGGATGCTTGCCGACCAGCGACAGGCCCTCGTCGGAATGCGAGGCGAGCTCGAAGAACAACAGCGACAGCGATTGCGCGGCGCGGGCGCTGACCGTGATGTCAGGACCGTTCACCGCGATCCGCTCGGCATGCGGAATCGCGCGCGCTTCGAACAGGCCCTTCAGCTTGACGCCCTGCCACTGGCTCTCGCTGAGCAGCGTGACGACATTCGACATCGCGTGGATGCGCCCGATCAGGAGCTCGCGCGCGACGTCGATGTCGGCGCCGTGCCGCAGCGTGCGGGTCACGATCGACTGGATCACGGCGAGGATGTTCTTGACCCGGTGATTGAGCTCGTCAATCACGGCGGTCAGCCGGCGCTCGAAGCCGATCCGGACCTCGATCTCGCGGCTGAGGCGCAGATTGTTGTAGGCGACATAGCCGAACAAACCGCAGACGATGCCGGTCAGCGCGAGGCCGATCGCCGCGACGATGGTCGCGGTCTGCTGCGCGCGCACGGTCGCGTTGCTCTTGGCGTAGTAGTCGAGCGACCAGTCGCGGCCGCCGAAGGTGACCGTGCGGACCATCGATGGCGTCGGCCCGTCCTGGCGCACCGCGCGCGAGGTGACGATGCCCTGCTCATTGGCGGTGAACTCGTCGTTGGAATCGCGCGGATCCTTCAGCGCCACCGCGAACAGCGAGGAATCGTCGTTGGTCAGCATCAGCGACGACAGCTCGTAAGAAAACGTGATGAAGCCGGCCGGCTCGGAGGCGCCTTCCTGGAACACCGGCGCGGCGAGCACGACCCCGACCGGACCGTTCTGCCGCAGCAGCGGCACCGGGTCCGAGGCCACCGGCTTGGCGTTGGCCATCGCTTTCGCCAGCATCGGGCCGACCACTGAGTGGCGGTCGAAGGCGCGGCCCGGGATGCTCAGGGTCTCCGGGTTGCGCGGCTCGACATCCATCAGCACGTTGATCGGCTTGTCGAGCGCCTTGATGTCGAGCGCCTGATCGTCGAAATCGCGGATCGAGGGATTGGTGAAGCCGGCGGCCTTCAGCTCCGCTTCCGCCGCGGTCAGCTCGTTCGGCTTGAGCCGCGCGATCCAGGCGGCGACGACGAAGTCGGTCTTGAAGGCGTAGATCGCCGAGCGCAACGGCTGCAGCATGTTGGCCTTGACCATCGACGGCGTCCGGAACAGGCCCGAAGCGACCCGCGCCAGCAGCTCGCGCTCGGTCAGGCGGTCCTGCACAAGGCTGGCATGGACGTCGATCGCCCGCGCCAGCGCGATGCCGTCGATCGCGAGCTCCTGGTCGTGCACCCGATAGGCCGCGAGACCGGAGAGCAGGACTCCGATCAGCGCAATCAAGGCAACGATGAAGCCCAGTCGAACCACACGCTTACTCGGCAATCAGGGGGTGGCGAAAGGGGACTGAAGGCATCTGGCTTCTGCGGGAGCGGCGACTAGTCAGGATGCGAAGAACGCCAGCCGCAAAGGAATATGGAATAGCGATCATCGGTACGCAACAGGAGCCGGTCGGCAACATTAACGACGACGCCACCCGGCGGTCTTTGGCGGCGCCAAAGGTTGCTAATCGTCAAAGTTGGAATTTGTTCCGGCGATAGCGCAGCTTTTTTGCGGCGAAGTGTTAGGGAGCGGAGCAAGCGGTACCCCTCTCCCCAACCCTTCCCCGCGGGGTACCGCTTGCTCGTTGAAAGAACAAACCGATCACCCGCCACAATGATTAACGGCCGGTCGCCTTGCCCTTCGCCTGTGACCGCAGACCACCCTTGGTCTCGATGAAACTGATGATGCGGTCGAGGCCGTTGCTTGTCTTCAGATTGGTCATCACGAAGGGCCGCTCGCCGCGCATCCGCCTGGCGTCGGTATCCATCTTCTCAAGCGACGCACCGACATGGGGCGCGAGGTCGATCTTGTTGATCACCAGCAGGTCGGAGCGCGTGATGCCGGGGCCGCCCTTGGACGGGATCTTGTCGCCGGCGGCGACGTCGATGACGTAGATCGTGAGATCCGCCAATTCCGGCGAGAAGGTCGCCGCCAGATTGTCGCCGCCGGATTCGATCAGGACAAGGTCGAGGTCGGGGAATTTGGCCCGCATGTCGGCGACCGCGGCGAGGTTCATCGAGGCGTCCTCGCGGATCGCGGTGTGCGGGCAGCCGCCGGTCTCGACGCCGGCGATGCGGTCCGGCGTCAGCGAGCCGGAGCGCACCAGGAACTCGGCATCCCATTTGGTGTAGATGTCATTGGTGATCGCCGCGATGTCGTAGCGCTCGCGCATCGACTTGCAGAGCAAATCCATCAGCGCGGTCTTGCCGGAGCCGACCGGACCGCCGACGCCGACCCGCAGCGGGCCGTGAGAAGTGGGCATGTGAACAGCTCTCTCTTATTGTCGTCCCGGCGAAGGCCGGGACCCATTACCACCGAACTCGATTGTTGCGACATGCTGGGGCCCCAGCCCCGCATAACCACACAAGCCGGTGGTTATGGGTCCCTGCTTTCGCAGGGACGACGGGTGGAAAGTGTCGCGCCTCATGACCTGAACAGCCGCGTATATTGCGTCTCGTGACGCAGGCTGGCGAGGTCGGCGCGGAAGGTCGCGCTGCCGAGATCGTCAAGCGTCGCCATGTCGGCCCGTGCTGCGGTCGCGGCAACGACCGGCTCGAGATCGGCCAGCACGCGCTGGCTGTCGGTCTGCCCGAGCGGGATCAGTCGGCTGCCTGCGGAAATCCAGTTCGAGACCACGGCGTGCAGGAAGGCATGCAGCGACGGCGCCAGGCGGATGCCGTGCGCGGCGCTGACGATACCGACCGCGACCGGATAGACGATCACGCCGTCGCAGGCCGCGATCATGGTGTCGAGACCGGGTGAATTCCAGGCGGCGCGGGCGATCTCGATGAAGGCGCGTCCCTGCGTCGTGGTTTCGAGCTGGCGCTCGCGCGACGGCACGAAGGCAGCGGCAAGCTCGGCGATCGCCTTCAGGGCGGCAGGATCAGGGCCAGACGCCGCGCGAAAACTCTGCGCGAGGAACACGGCGTCGCAAAAGCCGCTGCCGTCGCTCAGCATTGCGGAGAGCCAGCCGCGCAGCGAAGCGGCATCGGTGATATTGCCGGCCTCGACCGCCCATTCGAGGCCGCTGGAATAGGCGAACGCACCGACCGGAAAAGACGGCGACAGCCACGTCATCAGCCGGTACAGCGCGGCCGCCTCATCTTCCGCCATCCCGCCGCGCATCGCGGCGGGATCAGGCTCATTTGTGGTCATGAGCATGGGAGTGGTCGTGGTGATGATGGGCATGCCCGCAATGCTCATCATGGTGATGGTGATGGTGGTGGTCGTGATCATGCCCGTGATCATGGTGATATCCATCACCGTGGTGATGTGCATGATCGTTGTGGTGACCATGATCGTGCGCCTGACTATGAGCATGATCGTGGCCGGCATGAACATGCGCGTGCGCCTCGGCCTGCGCATGCTCGGCATAGGCGCCGCCCTCGGGATCGAACGGCGCTTCGATCTCGATGATTCGGGCCCCCAACCCCTTCACCATTGCCTCGATCACGTGATCCCTGCGGATGCGCAGGCCCTTCGGCATGATCTGCGTCGGCAGATGGCGGTTGCCGAGATGCCAGGCGACCCGGATCAGATGATGCGGATCGCTGCCGCGGATTTCCACGAGCGGCTCGGGGGCTGCGACCACCTCGACGAGGCGCCCGTCCTCGAGTACCAGCGCATCGCCGCCGCGCAGCGCGACCGCGTTCTCGAGGTCGAGCAGGAATTCGAGCCCGCGCGTCCCGGTCATAGCCATGCGCCGCCGGTGCCGGTCGTCGAAATCGAGCACGACGGTGTCGGCGGCGGCTTCCTTGAAGCGATGCTGTCCCAGAACCTTGGTTGCGCGGATCATCGATGCCTCAGAGCTTCTGGACCTTGCCGTCGCTGATGATCTCGATCACCGTCGGCCCGGTCTTCATGTCCGCGGAATATTCGCGCCACACCTTCATGTGCGGCGCCTTGCTGTGCGCGGTCAGGTCGTCGCGGGTTTCCCAGCGCTCGACCACAACATACAGATTGGGATCGTTGACGCTGACATGGCCCTCATAGGAGAGGCAGCCCTTCTCCTTGTGGGTCTCGACGATGCAGGCCTTGTGCCCCTTGATGAAGTCGTCCCTGTTCTCCGGCTTCATCGGCGTGGTGGCGATCACATAGATCATAGAATTGCTCCCGTTGTTGTTCTTGCTTAGCGGACGTCGACCTTCTCGGGCGTGATCACCTCGATCTTCGGCGGCGCGGACATGCACTTCACGGCGACCCGGCCGAAGGTCTTCATGTGCTCGGCGGCACGATGCGGCACCAGCGCCTCGGCGTTTTCCCACTGCTCGACGAACACCATCTTGCTGTGGTCGGTGACGCTCTCATGCAGATCGTAGGCGATGTTGCCGGGCTCCTTGCGGGTTTCCTTGATGCAGGCCGTCGCCGCGGCGATGAATTCGGCGCGGGTTTCGGGCTTGATGGTCAGCGTGGCAACGACGTAAATCACGGAAATTCCTCCCGGTTTTCTTTTCTAGGTGAGATACCGGGGTGGGTTTTAGAACATAAAATAGCGCTGTGCCATGGGTAGCACCTCGGCCGGCGCGCAGGTCAGGAGTTCGCCGTCTGCGCGTACCTCATAGGTCTCCGGATCGACTTCGATCTTGGGCGTCGCGTCGTTGTGGATCATGCTCTTCTTGGAGATCTTTCCGCGGGTATTCTGCACCGCGTAGAGCTTCTTGCTGATGCCGAGCTTGCGGGCGAGGCCGCCGGTGACCGCAGCCTTCGAGGTGAACACCACCGAGGACGCGGTCAGCGACTTGCCGAAGGCGGCGAACATCGGCTGGTAATGCACCGGCTGCGGCGTCGGGATCGAGGCATTCGGATCGCCCATCGGCGCTGCCACGATCGAGCCGCCCTTGATGATGCAGTCCGGCTTGACGCCGAAGAACGCCGGCGACCACAGCACGAGGTCGGCCATCTTGCCCTTCTCGACCGAGCCGATCAGCTTCGACACGCCATGCGCGATCGCGGGGTTGATGGTGTATTTGGCGATGTAGCGCTTGACGCGGAAATTGTCGTTGTCGTTGCCCTTGTCCTGCGGCAGCGCACCGCGCTGTTTCTTCATCTTGTCCGCGGTCTGCCAGGTGCGGATGATCACTTCGCCGAGCCGGCCCATCGCCTGGGAATCCGACGAGATCATCGAGAGCGCGCCGAGATCGTGCAGGATGTCCTCGGCGGCGATGGTCTCCTTGCGGATCCGGCTTTCGGCGAAGGCCAGGTCTTCCGCGATCGATGGATCGAGGTGATGGCACACCATCAGCATGTCCAGATGCTCGTCGATGGTGTTGCGGGTGAACGGCCGGGTCGGGTTGGTCGAGGACGGCAGCACGTTCTTCAGGCCGGCAACCTTGATGATATCGGGCGCATGTCCGCCGCCGGCGCCCTCGGTGTGGAAGGCATGGATGGTGCGGCCCTTGAACGCCTCGATCGTATCCTCGACGAAACCGGATTCGTTCAGCGTGTCCGAATGCAGCATCACCTGGACGTCGTAATCGTCCGCAACCGAGAGGCAGGTGTCGATCGCTGATGGCGTGGTGCCCCAGTCCTCATGCAGCTTCAGCGCGCAGGCGCCGGCCTTGACCATCTCGACCAGCGCCGCCGGACGCGAGGCATTGCCCTTGCCCGAGATGCCGAGATTGACCGGGAAGGCGTCGAACGACTGGATCATCCGCCCCATGTGCCATGGACCGGGCGTGCAGGTGGTCGCGAAGGTGCCGTGCGACGGGCCGGTGCCGCCGCCGAGCAGCGAGGTGACGCCCGCCATCAGCGCGTGCTCGATCTGTTGCGGGCAGATGAAATGGATGTGGCAGTCGAATCCGCCCGCGGTGAGGATCTTGCCCTCGCCCGCGATCACGTCGGTGCCGGGACCGACGATGATGGTGACGTTGGGCTGGATGTCGGGATTGCCGGCCTTGCCGATCGCGGCGATCATGCCCTCCTTGATCGCGACGTCGGCCTTGACGATGCCCCAGTGATCGACGATCAGCGCATTGGTTATAACGGTGTCGGCCGCGCCCTGCGCGTTGGTCACCTGCGATTGCCCCATGCCGTCGCGGATCACCTTGCCGCCGCCGAACTTCACCTCCTCGCCATAGGTGGTGAGATCCTTCTCGACCTCGATGATCAGATCGGTGTCGGCCAGCCGCACCTTGTCGCCGGTGGTCGGGCCGAACATGTCGGCATAGACGGAACGCTTGATCTTCACGGACATATCAGCCCCCAGTTTCAGCCAGCGCGGCCCTGGCGCGCGCCATGGTGTCATCGAAAATGCGATCGAGCCGCGGATTGATCCCCCGGCAGCCGGCAACGACCTTGTCGGCCCAGGCCGCATAGTCGGCGAGATCGGCGCGCTCATCCTTGCTCGGATGCGGCACGATCCGGGCGCCGATATTGCTGACCTTGTCGGCGGTCTTGATCAGCTTTGCGTCGGACGATTTGTGCGGAGCGTCATCGATCTGCTTTTCCCGCCGCTCGGCCTTCGGCAGGCTCATGTCGTCGGTGCACTCGACCACGAGATTGGCAACGCGCTCACTGAACTTTTGCGCGAGCTCCTCGCGGGTGGTCTCGGTGTCCTCGATGGTGTCGTGCAGCCACCCTGCCGCCACCAGCTCGGCATCGGCGCCATCGGTTACGTGCGCGAGCAGATTTGCGACCTCGGCGAGATGATTGATATAGGGCTCATTTCCCCGCCCCTTGCGGGCCGTGCCGTTGTGACGGCGGGCGGCAAGTTCGGCAGCTTCGGAGACCATGCGAATTGCAGGAAGCATCGGTTATACGACTCCCGCTTGGTCGCAGTTGCTATTGGCGGGAGATCGCGAAACGACGCTTTTCAGCGCCCGGGGCTTACCCCTCTCCCCAACCCTCCCCCGCAAGGGGGGAGGGAGCCTGACCAGAGTGCTCACCTCACGCATCTCCATGGCTCACGGCGCGTTGAATCCGAATCACAGCTTCCCCTTCACCTCGGCGCGAAAGCCGTGGATCACGCGCTTGCCGGCGAGGGCGACGAGCTGGACGTCGCGGGTCTGGCCGGGCTCGAAGCGGACGGCGGTGCCGGCGGCGATGTCGAGGCGCATGCCGCGGGCGCGTCTGCGGTCGAACTTCAGCGCCGGGTTGGTTTCGAAGAAATGGTAGTGCGAGCCGACCTGGATCGGGCGGTCGCCGGTGTTGGCGACCGACAGCGTCACGGTCTTGCGGCCGGCATTGAGCTCGATCTCGCCGTCCTTGATGAAGAGTTCACCGGGGATCATTTCTCTCTCCTGTCATTCCGGGGCATGCGAAGCGTGCACTATGATGTGCTCTGCACATCTGAGAATCTCGATCAACAATCTCTGGAGTCCGGGTTCGGCCTTCGGCCGCCCCGGAATGGCGGTTCGTGGCTAGCGGATCGGCTCGTGCACGGTGACGAGCTTGGTGCCGTCGGGGAATGTCGCCTCGACCTGGATGTCGTGGATCATCTCAGGGATGCCGTCCATCACCTGCGCGCGGGTCAGGACCTTGGCGCCGGCCTGCATCAGATCGGCGACCGTGCGCCCATCACGCGCGCCCTCGACGATGAAATCGGTGATCAGCGCAATGGCCTCGGGATGGTTCAGCTTGACGCCACGCTCGAGCCGGCGGCGCGCCACCATGGCGGCCATCGAAACCAGGAGCTTGTCCTTTTCGCGGGGAGACAAATTCATGCGAGCACTCTGATCGTTCTGAAAGGATTAGTTGAGCCACAGGCCTTTAGTTAAGCCAGAGTCTTGGCAGCGGGACGATGGAGGCGCGGCCGAGCACCGCCATCATGTCGGCGCGCAGCCGGGCCGCATCTTGGGCACAGAAGCGCGCCATTGCAAAGCCATTCCAGGCGGAGATGCCGACCTCGCCGCCAAAGCTTTCCGACGCCTCGCGGATGCGCGCGACCAGCGCCTCGTCGCCGGGCACGATCAGCGCGGTGCCGATCGCGCATCCCCCATTGGCAATCGCGGGCCGTGTCAGCTTCGCGCCGATCTCGCCGTCGAGCCTGATGGTCTCGGCAAACACCAGCCGGCCGCCGCGCCGCACCCGCCAGCGGTCGACGAATTCGCCGTGGCGCATGGTCTCGCCCATCGCGGCGCGGCCGAACACCACGATCTCGCAGAGCAAAAACGAGGCGTGCTCGGCAAGATCGATGTCGAAGCTGCGATGGATGCGCGCGCGATCGAACAGGATGGTCTCCTGCGGCAGCCAGGAGAGATGCGCACCGTCCGCAACGCTGAGCGAGATATCAAGCCGCGCCGCGGCGCCGGGCGCGCGATAGACCTTCTCAGCGGCTGCCGTGGTCAGCGTCAGGCGGGCGCCCTCGCCGGCGGAGATGCCGATGTCGAAGCGGTCCCCGCCAGCAATGCCGCCGGCGGTGTTGACGAACATGGCGGAGAGGCCGTCATCTTCCGGTGACGGAAAGCGGACGCGCAGCGAGCCTGACTCGTGCAGGTCGCCGCGGCGGGTCGCGCCGTCCTTGCGATGCACCGCGAACCGCACCACTCCCTGGGCGCGGTTTGCCGCAAACGTCGCCGCTGCCGCGCCTGCGATCCCGCTCCGCATTCCCCCGACGCTCCCTTCGCACGCCACGAAGGGCGGCGTTACATCCTGTTCACAGCGCCATCTGGCGGCTGATCTCGGCGGGATCGAGGCTTGCGCGGTCGCAGGCATATTTCACCGCACCCCGGTCCATCACGGCAAAACTGTCGCCGAGTTCGCAGGCAAAGTCGAGATATTGTTCGACCAGCACGATGGCGATGTTGCCGAGGTTGCGCAGATAGGAGATGGCGCGGCCGATATCCTTGATGATCGAGGGCTGGATGCCCTCGGTCGGCTCGTCGAGCAGCAGCAGTTTTGGCCGCATCACCAGCGCGCGGCCGATCGCAAGCTGCTGCTGCTGGCCGCCGGAGAGATCGCCGCCGCGGCGGCCCAGCATGGTCTCGAGCACCGGAAACAGCGAGAACACGTCGTCGGGGATGTTGCGATCCTCTCGCTTCAGCGGGCCGAAGCCGGTCTTCAGATTCTCTTCCACCGTCAGCAGCGGGAAGATCTCGCGACCCTGCGGCACGAAGCCGATGCCGCGCCGCGCCCGCTCATAGGGCTTCAGCGCGGTGATGTCCTTGCCGTCGAAATTGATCGCGCCGGAGGCGATCGGATACTGGCCGACCATGGCGCGCAGCAGCGAGGTCTTGCCGACGCCGTTGCGGCCGAGCACGCAGGTGACTTTGCCGGGCTCGGCGGTCAGCGACACGCCGCGCAGCGCCTGCGCCGCGCCGTAATAGAGATTGATGTTGTCGACCTTCAGCATCGCTAGCGCCCCAGATACACTTCGACCACCCGCTCGTTCGACGACACCTGGTCGATCGAACCTTCGGCGAGCACCGAGCCTTCGTGCAGGCAGGTCACCTTGACGCCGAGCTCGCGCACGAAGGTCATGTCGTGCTCGACCACCATGATGGTGTGGTTCTTGTTGATCTCTTTCAGCAGCTCCGCGGTCAGATGGGTCTCGACGTCGGTCATCCCGGCGACCGGCTCGTCGACCAGCAGCACCTTGGGGTCCTGCGCCAGCAGCATGCCGATCTCGAGCCACTGCTTCTGGCCGTGCGACAGGCTGCCGGCGAGGCGGTTGCGCGCCTCGGTCAGGCGGATGGTCTCGAGCACCTTGTCGATCCGCTCGGACTCGGCCTTGCTGCCGCGCCAGAACAGCGTGCCGCGCACGGAATGATCGACATTGAGCGCGAGCAGCAGATTGTCCTGTATGGTCTGGCTCTCGAACACCGTCGGCTTCTGGAATTTCCGGCCGATGCCGAGCTCGGCGATGCGGGTTTCATCGAGCCTCGTCAGGTCGACGGTGCCATCGAACAGCACGGTGCCCTCGTCCGGCTTGGTCTTGCCGGTGATGATGTCCATCATCGTGGTCTTGCCGGCGCCGTTCGGGCCGATGATGGCGCGCATCTCGCCGGGCGCGAGCGTCAGCGACAGATTGTTGATGGCGTGGAAGCCGTCGAACGAGACGTGCACGCCGTCGAGATACAGCATGGCGGAGGTGGCGCGGGTATCCATGACGTTCATCGGTCTACTCCGCCGGGTTCGGTGCGCCGACGCCGTCTTCGCGCGCGGCACTCGCCTCGTCGGCTGCGATCCCCGCGCCGCGCCGCGTCTCACGCCAGCTGTTGAAGGTGCCGACGATGCCCTTTGGCAAGAGCAGTGTGACCAGGATGAACAGCGCGCCCAGCATGAACAGCCAGTACGGCGCCAGCGGCCCCGAGGTGAAGAACGTCTTGGCGTAGTTGACGACGACGGCGCCGAGCGCCGCCCCGATCAGCGTGCCGCGTCCGCCGACCGCGACCCAGATCACCGCCTCGATCGAGTTGGCCGGCGCGAACTCGCTCGGATTGATGATGCCGACCTGCGGCACATAGAGCGCGCCGGCGACGCCGGCCATGCAGGCCGACAGCGTGAACACGAACAGCTTGTAGGATTCGACGCGGTAGCCGAGGAAACGGGTGCGGCTTTCGGCATCGCGCACCGCGATCAGCACCTTGCCGAGCTTCGAGGTCACGATCGCGCGGCAGATCAGGAACGCGATGATCAGGGCCACGCAGCTCAGCAGGAATAGCGCGGCGCGAGTGCCTTCGGCCTGCACGTTGAAGCCGAGGATGTCCTTGAAATCGGTCAGGCCGTTGTTGCCGCCGAAGCCGAAATCGTTGCGGAAGAACGCCAGCAGCAGCGCGTAGGTCATCGCCTGCGTGATGATCGACAGATAGACGCCGGTGACGCGCGAGCGGAAGGCGAGCCAGCCGAAGCAGAAGGCGAGCAGGCCCGGCACCAAGAGCACCATCAGCGCCGCAAAGGCGAACTTGTCGAAGCCGTACCAGTACCAGGGCAGCTTGTCCCAGTTCAGGAACACCATGAAGTCGGGCAGGATCGGGTTGCCGTAGACACCGCGGCTGCCGATCTGGCGCATCAGGTACATACCCATCGCGTAGCCGCCGAGCGCGAAGAATGCTCCATGACCAAGCGAAAGAATCCCGCAATAGCCCCAGATCAGATCGATCGAGAGCGCAAGGATGGCGTAGCAGACATACTTGCCCCACAGCGCCACCAGATAGGTCGGCACCTGGAACATCGAGCCCTGCGGCAGCAGCAGGTTCGACAGCGGGATCAGCACGCCGACCGCGGCGACGAGCAGGACGAACGCGGTCGCTGCGCGGTCGAGCGAGCGGGTCAGGATGTGCGGTGTCATGCTTCCACCGCCCGGCCCTTGAGCGCGAACAGGCCGCGCGGCCGCTTCTGGATGAACAGGATGATCAAGACCAGGATCGCGATCTTGCCGAGCACCGCGCCGGCCACCGGCTCCAGGAACTTGTTGGCGATACCGAGCGTGAAGGCGCCGACCAGCGTGCCCCAGAGATTGCCGACGCCGCCGAACACCACGACCATGAATGAGTCGATGATGTAGCTCTGGCCGAGATTCGGGCTGACATTGTCGATCTGCGACAGCGCCACGCCGGCGATGCCGGCGATGCCCGAGCCGAGCCCGAAGGTCAGCGCGTCGACGCGCGAGGTCGCGATCCCCATCGAGGCCGCCATGCGGCGGTTCTGCGTCACCGCACGCATCTCAAGCCCGAGCGCGGTGTAGCGCAGCATCGCGAGCAGGATCGCGAACACCGCGAGCGTGAAGCAGAGGATCCAGAGCCGGTTATAGGTGATGGTGATCTGGCCGAGCTCGAAGGCGCCGCTCATCCAGGAGGGATTGCCGACCTCGCGGTTGGTCGGGCCGAACGCGGTGCGCACCGCCTGCTGCAGCACCAGCGACAGCCCCCAGGTCGCAAGCAATGTCTCCAGCGGGCGGCCGTAGAGGAAGCGGATGATGGTGCGCTCGATCAGGACGCCGATGAAGCCGGCGACCAGGAACGCGAGCGGCACGGCGATCAGCAGCGAATAGTCGAACAACGCCGGATAACGGGTCCGGATCACCTCCTGCACCACGAAGGTGGTGTAGGCCCCGAGCATCACCATCTCGCCATGCGCCATGTTGATGACGCCCATCACGCCGAAGGTGATGGCCAGGCCGATCGCGGCGAGCAGCAGCACCGAGCCGAGCGACAGGCCGTACCAGGCGTTCTGCACCATCGACCACATCGCCAGATTGCTCTGGATCGAGGACACCGCGCTGGCGGCGGCCTTGGCGACCAGCGGCGGCTGATCGCCGAGCCCGGTGAGCAGCGCCAGCGCCTCCTGGTCGCCGCGCGCCTTGACCACGGCGATCGCATCGAGCTTGTCGCTGTCTGTCGCATCCGACTTGAACAGGATGATGGCGGCGCGGGCCTCGGCGAAGGCCTGCTTGATCGGCTTGACGCTCTCCTTGGCGAGCGCGCTCTCCACCGTCGGCAGCAAATTCTCTTCGTGACTCCTGAACACCGATTGCGCCGCGCCGAGCCGCTTGGCCGGATCCGGCGACAGCAGCGTCAGGCCGCCGAGCGCGGCCTCGACGGTGCGGCGCAGGCGGTTGTTGAGCCGGACGGCGGCGGCGTTGTCGGGCAGCTTGTCGACGGCGGCACCCGTGGCGGCGTCGACGATCTTGCCGTCGGTCTGGGTGATGAAGACCTTCTTGCTGTCGGGATCGGCCGACAGCCGGCCGTCCTGCAGCGCGCTGATGATGGGCGAGGCCAGCGCATTGCCCGATGCGGCGATCTCGCCGATCGCGACCTCGGTGTCGGAGAACTCGTCATTGGCGAATTTGGCGACCGAATCCTCGAACGGGCCGGCCAGCGCCGGCACAGCAAGGCAGCTCAGCAGCAGGATCGAGAGACAAAGCGCACGAAAGCGATCAATACAAATGGCAAACACGTCAGAACCCCGGCAGGAGTGGGAGGAGAAGGCGGCGAGCGGTGCCGCCTTCTCCAGTGTTGGAAGGTTGTGTTGTGTCGTTGATCAGCTCAGGAGCTTACGAGCCTTTCAGCTCAAGAGCCCTGGCCGCCGCACTTGTTGGTCTTGGTGTTGTAATTGCCGCACTTCTTGCCGACCCAATCGCCGATCAGGTCCTTGGAGCCTTCAAGCTCCTTCGACCAGGCGTCGCCGGCCACCAGGCCCGGGGTCTTCCAGACCACGTCGAACTGGCCGTTGCCCTTGATCTCGCCGATGAACACCGGCTTGGTGATGTGGTGGTTGGGCAGCATCTTCGACATGCCGCCGGTCAGGTTCGGCGCCTCGGTGCCCGGGAGCGCGTCGATCACCTTGTCCGGATCGGTCGACTTCACCTTCTCGACCGCCTTCACCCACATGTTGAAGCCGATGTAGTGCGCTTCCATCGGATCGTTGGTCACGCGCTTCGGATTCTTGGTGTAGGCCTGCCACTCCTTGATGAACTTCTCGTTCGCCGGGGTCTTGATCGACTCGAAGTAGTTCCAGGCGGCGAGATGGCCGAGCAGCGGCTTGGTGTCGATGCCGGCGAGTTCTTCTTCGCCGACCGAGAACGCGACCACCGGAATGTCGGTCGCCTTGATGCCCTGGTTGCCGAGCTCCTTGTAGAACGGAACGTTGGCGTCGCCGTTGATGGTGGAGACCACGGCGGTCTTCTTGCCGGCCGAGCCGAACTTCTTGATGTCGGCGACGATGGTCTGCCAGTCGGAGTGACCGAACGGCGTGTAGTTGATCATGATGTCGTCCTGGGCGACGCCCTTGGACTTCAGATAGGCTTCCAGGATCTTGTTGGTGGTGCGCGGATAGACGTAGTCGGTGCCGGCCAGCACCCAGCGCTTCACCTTCTCTTCCTTCATCAGATAGTCGACCGCGGGGATCGCCTGCTGGTTCGGCGCCGCGCCGGTGTAGAACACGTTGCGCTCGGACTCCTCGCCCTCATACTGCACCGGATAGAACAGGATGTTGTTCAGCTCCTTGAACACCGGCAGCACGGACTTGCGCGACACCGAGGTCCAGCAGCCGAACACGACCGCAACCTTGTCCTTGGTGATCAGCTCGCGGGCTTTTTCGGCGAACAGCGGCCAGTTCGAGGCGGGATCGACCACGACGGGCTCGAGCTTCTTGCCAAGCACGCCGCCCTTCTTGTTCTGCTCGTCGATCAGGAAAAGGATCGTGTCCTTCAGCGTGGTTTCGCTGATGGCCATGGTGCCCGACAGCGAGTGAAGGATACCGACCTTGATGGTGTCGTCGGCCGCTTGCGCGGGCGCGAAGGGCGAGGACGCAGCCAGGCCCAAAACCAGGCCGGCCGTCGCCGCGAGCGCGCGGCGGCGGGTCATCGTCGCTATTCCGTGAGTAAGCTGAGTAAGCATGAAATGTCGTCTCCCTGACGCAGGCGTGAACGCTTGCGAAACGGCCGCATGGCCGCCTGCGGTTAAGGGAATCGCAAGAACTGTGCCACGGTGCGGAGGCACCGCAAGCTGATGAACCAGCTGGATAATTTCACGAGTTCCGGGCAAATACGGAAATCGATTGCATAAACATTGTGCCGCCAAATTGACTGCTGAAAGAGCAGTCAGATTATTTTATAAGCAAACTAGCCATTTTGGCTAAATTTCCGGCACAGTTTTGTGACAGTTTGCGCGCCGGCTCGACGCACTCCGGGCGCCAATCGGGGCGATATCATTCCGAACCCGGCGATATCATCTTGAAACCGCCCAGTTCCTGGTCCATATCCTCGCCATGCCCGCGACATCGCGGTGCCTTCGCGAGCTGCGTGTTCAAGCTGCCCCAAGCGGCTTCTGGCTCGCCTTTCAGCTAACCCAGCTTGACGCCCCAGACACGCGGGTGTCCCCGAATGCCTTCATACGATTCCGGCCGGTCACGGCTGGACGATGACGGCTTTTATGGAAAGAACCACCTTTTGACCTCCTTTCAGGATTTCGGCCTCGCCGATCCCATCGCCCGCGCGCTTCGAGAAGAAAACTATCTCACGCCGACCCCTATCCAGGCCCAGACCATCCCGCTCGCCCTTGCCGGCCGCGACGTCGTCGGCATCGCCCAGACCGGTACCGGCAAGACCGCGTCCTTCGCGCTGCCGATCCTGCACCGGCTGCTGGAGAACCGCGTCCGCCCGCAGCCCAAGAGTTGCCGCGTGCTGGTGCTCTCGCCGACCCGCGAACTGTCCGGGCAGATCCTCGACAGCTTCAACACCTATGGCCGCCACATCCGACTGTCCTCGGCGCTCGCCATCGGCGGGGTGCCGATGGGCCGCCAGATCCGTGCCGTGATGCAGGGCGTCGAGGTGATGGTCGCCACCCCCGGCCGCCTGCTCGACCTCGTGCAGAGCAACGGGTTGAGGCTCAACCAGGTCGAGTTCCTGGTGCTTGATGAAGCCGACCGCATGCTCGACATGGGCTTCATCAACGACATCCGGAAAATCGTCGCCAAGCTGCCCGTCCGGCGCCAGACGCTGTTCTTCTCGGCCACCATGCCGAAGGACATCGCCGAACTCGCCGAAGCGATGCTGCGCGACCCCGCCCGGGTGGCCGTGACGCCGGTCGCCTCGACCGTGGATCGCATCGCCCAGCGCGCGATCCAGGTCGATTTCGCCGCCAAACCGGCGGTTTTGGCCCAGCTCCTGAAGCAGGAACCGGTCAACCGCGCCCTGGTGTTCACCCGCACCAAGCACGGCGCCGACAAGGTGGTGAAAAGCCTTGCCAAGGCCGGCATCGAGGCCAATGCAATCCACGGCAACAAGTCGCAGAATCACCGCGAGCGCACGCTGGCGGCGTTCCGCTCCGGCGAGATCCGCACCCTGGTGGCGACCGATATCGCCGCCCGCGGCATCGACGTCGACGGCGTCAGCCACGTCGTGAACTTCGACCTGCCCAACATCCCCGAGACCTATGTCCACCGCATCGGCCGTACCGCGCGTGCCGGCGCCGACGGGGTCGCGATCTCGCTGGTCGCCGGCGCCGAGGAGATGGGCTATTTGCGCGATATCGAGCGGCTGATCCGGATTACGGTGCCGCGGGAAGACCGCCGCACCCAAGGCGGCTCCTCCGGGGGCCGCGAGGCCGCCGCGCCCGCCCAGGCCACCCATCCGCACCGCGGCGGCCGTTCCGCGCCGCGCGCCCATAATGTTCGTGGGAATGAGGCTGCTCCGGGCACAAAAGGCCCTCGCCGCCGCCGCCGTCGGGGTGGTAATAATGGCGCGCCGCAGACGAACCGGGGCGAGTCGCCGCGTCCGTCGCAGGCCGGCAACAGCGAAGGCATCCAGGGCGTCGCCTTCTTGCATCGCGAGAGCCGGCCTAGTCCGCAACCCAACCGCAACAACCGACCGAAGCACTAGCCGTCGCTCGATCTGGAGAACCATATGGCTAAGGAAGAGCTGATCCAGTTCGAAGGACTGGTGACCGAAATCCTCCCCGACGCCCGTTACCGGGTGCAACTCGACGCCGGACACGAGATCGTCGCCTACACCGCCGGCAAGATGAAGAAAAATCGCATCAAGACGCTGGCCGGCGACCGCGTGACGATCGAAATGTCGCCCTACGATCTCGAAAAGGGCCGCCTGATCTTCCGTCACAAGGACGAACGTCCGAGCGGCGCGCCCGGCGGCCCGCCGCGGGGCGGAGCCCAGCGCGGCGGCCAGTTCCGCCGCCGATAGCGGACTTTGCAACCGCTGCGGGCATGACGTGCCGATGTCCTGCGCAGCAATTGGCCGGCGACCGCGCCGGCCAAAAAATCGCGCACGTCAGGATTGTTTTGAGCCCTTCTATCGAATAATATCCTACCCATCGATTTTCGGCCGGACGACATTAGCCAATACCGGTACAGCCGGTTCAGACGCTGACGACCCTTCCAAAAATTCGATCTCACCACCCCGCCGATCAGCGGGTCTTGAACTTGTATATCTGAGAAGGGACTACCCACGTGAGCATGGGAACCGTGAAGTGGTTTAACGCGACCAAGGGCTACGGCTTCATCCAGCCGGATGAAGGCGGGAACGACGTGTTCGTGCACATCAGTGCAGTCGAGCGCGCCGGCCTTGGCACTCTGCGTGAAGGCCAGAAGATCTCCTACGAGATCGTTGCTGACCGCCGTTCCGGCAAATCCTCGGCCGACAATCTGCGCGCCGCCGGATAAGCCGATTTTCCGGGAGCGCCAAGCTCCGGGAAATTGTCGTTAAAGCATCAAGGGCCGCACCTTCGGGGGCGGCCCTTTTTGTTTGGATATCGAGGTCGTTTGAATCGCCGCGCTGCGGCCGCAGCCTGGAAGCCTTTTCGTTCCGATAGAATCGGAACGGGCTCTCGATTCTTGTTTTGAAGCGCTTCTTCACCCGAAGCGGTGACCACTTCGCTTGAGAGCGCTCTAGTAAGTCGAGCAGGTCGTCGGCATCGTGGCGGCGGTCGGGGCGTAGAACACGCAGACAGACTGCCGCGGCCGTGTAAAGGCAACGTCGGTGAGATTGATGCCGCTCTTGGCCATCACGTAGCCGATGGTTGGGACGTATTTGTAGCTGACTTCGCTGAAGATCAGATAGGTGCCCGCGACCAGCAGCGCCGACGGCACGAGGCTCGTCACAATGTCACCCTGGCTGCGGGTCGAGGCCGACAGCGTGGCCTGCGTGGCACCGGAGGCGATCGTGCCCGCCTTGCTCCACTGGATATGCGCGATCTTGGAATTGTCGACGTAGATTTCCGACAACGTGACTTTGGTCGGCGACGCATCGTAGGGCGTCATGATGCCGACGCTGGCGCTGAAGAAATTCTGCAGATCGGAGTCCACCACCTGCGTCGACTGCGAGGTCAGATCTGACGCGGCACGCGCCATCAGCGTGACCTTGCGGTCGACCGCGACACCGGACGAAAACTCGACGGTACCGAAGAACATCACCAGCATCAGCGGCAGGATGAAGGCGAATTCGACGGCGGCGAGGCCCCGGCGGTCATAGCGGAAAGCAACGACAAAGCGCAGCAAGGCTGCAGGCAGCGTTTTCATGACCTTGCTCATGAGCATGTCGTGCCGGCTGTTCCGGAGGGCTCGTTCTTGAATGTCGCGGTCGCGATCAGGAGCCGCTTGCCGTTGGTGAGGTAGGCGGAGCTGAACAGCTTGGTGACAAATATCGGCCACTGGTAGAACAGTCGGACCACCACGACGTCGCCGTCCTTGCCTGGACACCATTTCACCTGACTGGGATCGGTGATCGGCGTGAGGTTGACGGTCGAAAAACTCGTCGCAGGATAGCTGCGCACGTCAACGTAGATGCCGTTCGTGCAATCGAACAACGCGCTGCTGACCTCGCCGCAGACGAATTTCTTGAAATCGTCCTGGCTATAGTTTGCGCCCTGGGCTTGGCCGGTCATGACGAAGCGGGACGAATCCTGCGTCGCCGTCTCGAGCACCTGGCTGGCGAAGAAGATCATCGCCACTTCGATGATCGCAAACAGCAGCGCGAAGAACGGCGGCGCGACCAGCGCGAATTCGACCGCCGTCGCACCACGGCGATTGCGGCGGAAGCGACGGAGGAGGCTCATGAATGAATGAGCGGGCGGCGGCATCAACGACCCCGGATCAACATGGCGGCAGCAACAACAAGACAACGACAAGACTCACTACCCAAGACTCATTGTCGAAGTATTTCGCCGGATCGAGACAGAGCGACCCGATCCGTTAGGCTTTTCTTAACCATGACGGGGACAACGGCGATCGAGGGCCCGGCTTGTGGAAGCGCCGGCACGCGTCAGTTCTGCGGCTTGCCACCCGCGCCGGACCCGGATGCCTGGCTGCTGAGTGAACCGGCCTGGTCCATGGTCGACTTGAAGTAGGTCTCGCCGTCGCCAAGGGTGATGCGGCGCTGACAGACCGGCATGCAGCTGTAGGTCTCCCGATCGACCCCGCGATAGACGGTCACAAGCTGGTCGGTCGGACCTTCGACCTGGATCTGGCGATCCACCAGCACCTGGCCGGTGCGGTCGAGCGCGATGAAGTTGGTTGCGCCGTAGCCCTTGCCGGTCACCACGACGACGCCGCCATTCTGCAAGGTGACGTCGGCAATCAGAGGGTTGCCGACCACGATGGTGGCGATGCCGCCGGGCAGCTTGACGAGCTTGGCCTGGTCGACATTGACCGCAATGCGGTCCGGATCGGGCGCCGCGGTTACGAATGCGGGCCACAGCAACACGGCTGCGGCCAGCGAGATGAATCCAATGCGCGCGACGGCGCGAATACGTTGGGACTGAAACGACATACTCTACCCCGGGACGTGTACGAGCCGGCAAAAGCGATACGCAGCGGACCGGCGCCCGACGCTGCCAAATCTGACGGCAATTCATTTAAGAAGAGCAAAAATCGACCGCTGAATTGCGCGGATGTCGCGACTTCCGGAGCGGATCAGTCGGCGGCCTAGTAACCCCCGGGAAAATACCGATCCCGCCGGGACAGCCGCAACCTAGCCGGTCGCACGCACATGGATCACGACGCGGTCGTCGGCGTAGAGGCGCCGCCAGCCGTCGATGTGATCGAGCAATTTGGAGGCCGGCGTCGCCGGGTCGAGCATCACCGCGTCGATGTCGTAGGCCTTGAGCAGATCGAGGAAGCCGCCGACATCCTTGAGCTGGAGCGCACGGTAATAATCCATCTCGAACTTTTCGCCGTAGAGCTCGGCACGGCCGTCGACGAACACCGGCACCTGACGCCAGATCAGGTAGCCGCCGAACTGCAGATCGTGGAGCACGCGCCGCGCGCTGTACGCCTTCAGCGCGTCGACCGCAGCAGCCGGCGAGTGGATCGGCGGCGGCGATATGGTCTGGCGCGCCGCAACGATCGCCGTCGAGACGCACAGCGCGGCGATCAGCATGGCCGCTGGCGCGGCCTTCAGCCGGACGGCGCTCACGGCACGCAGGCCGAACTGGGTTGCCACCGGGGTGAGCGCAGCCAGCGGCAGCAGCAGGGCGAACAGCTCGAGATTGCGGACATGGGACAGCGCCATGTGCAGCAAGCCCAGCACCAGGGCGATCCGCGGCAGCGGCAGCTTCACCCCGCAATAGAGCGCTGCGCCGATCAGGCCGAGAATCGACAGCTCGAACGCATCGAGCTGGCTGAAATTCGCCGGCATCCATTCCGCAATGAGATGCAGCAGCTCGCCGAGGTTCAGGATCTTCAGCGAGGCCAGGATCGAACCCCAGCCATAGGGCGTGACGCAGCATGCGGCCAGCGCACCGATGCCGAATGCCGCCCAGCGCAGCGCCAGCTGCACCCGTTGCACAGGCAGGGCATTCCACATCGCGTCGAGCGCGAAGGCGCCGGCCAGCACCAGTCCGAACAGGAAGCCGCCATGCAGGTTGGCCCAGAGCGCGATCAGCGGCAGCAGCCAGACCGAGGGCGCCGCGCGGCGTTCGCTGGCAACCATCAGGCCGTTGGCCCAGACCAGCATGATCGGCAGCACCAGCACATGCGGACGGGCGAGCAGATGCCCGCATGTCAGCACCAGCGCCGCGAGCGCGATCAGGCTCGCATGGATCGTCGGCACGGCGCGGCTGAGGATCGCGGTGAGCAGCGCAAAGGTGGCGGCGCCGCAGGCGGCGGCCAGCACCGCCGGTCCGGTCCAGCCGGCAAGGTCATAGGCCTTCGCGAACAGCACCTGCGCCAGCCAGGACGACGACACCCATGGCTCGCCCGCCTTGGTGAAGGAATAGATGTCGACCGACGGCAGTGCGCGGTGGTCGAGAATCCAGCGGCCGACGGCAATCTGCCAGTAGGTATCGGAGTCGGCGAGCAGCCGGTCGCCGACGATCAGCAGCAGCGCGTAGACACCGCACGCCATCCAGAACCAGGCCGGGACCTCGGCGAGTACGGCGGTCCTGGCCTGCGGGACGGCTGCGGTCTCAGCACTCATGCGGACACAGACCGGTTGATGACGTCAATGCCGGAACGGATAGGCCAGCTGCCCGCCGATTTCCGCCGGCACGCCCTGCTCGGCGTCGACGCCGTAATCGTCCGGCAGCTTGCCTTCGGGCATCCGGAACGTTCCGAACAGAATGTCCCAGAGCGGAAACGTGCCGGCGAAATTGGTGTCGCCGCCTTCTTCCAACGCGGTGTGATGCCAGCGGTGAAACACCGGCGTGGCGATCACATATCTGAACGGGCCGAGCGTCCAGTTCAGATTGGCGTGCACGAATGCCGAGTGGAATGTGGTGAACGGGCCGACCCACAGCATGATGTTCGGCGAGATGCCGGCCATCAGCAGGATGACGTCGACCGTGATCGTGCCGATCAGGAGATTGACGGGATGGAAGCGCGCCGCCGAGATCCATTCCAGATCCTCGGAGGAGTGATGAATGGCGTGGTACTTCCAGAAGGCGCCGCCGTGAAACATCCGGTGCAGCCAGTACAGCATGAAGTCGGACGCGACCAGGAAGATGATCGACTGCATCCAGAGCGGCAGCTGCGCCAGCGGGCCATGCCCGTTCTCATAGAATGCAATCAGCTCGTCGGCGCCGTGCACGTTGAAGACCGCGGCCGCGCCGACCACCAGCAGTCCGATGCGCAGCACGCGGGCGAACACCGGCACGAAGAACCAGTAACAGATGTCGGTGACCAGCTCGCGCTTCTGCCACCACGGCTTGCCGGGATTGCAGGCCCAGTAATGAGTGAGCACCGTGAAGAACAGTGCCAGCGCGATCGTGATCGGCACCACCCGCATCATCGTCTGGCCGAGCATCTCGATGACTTCGATCGGAAGGGTGGACATTGGCAGCCTCATTTCACGGAAGCCCCATGAGTATAGCTGTGCGCTTAAGGAGCCGTGAATGGATGCCGGCAGCGGCCGCTCCGGAAACAATCCGCAATTTTAGCAGGCCGTTTAATCCCAAATTTACTGTGCGCAACAACAGCGGGTTCCCCCGAAGTTTATGCAATCAAATTAACTGCACCGAAATCGTCCAACCGTAGGGTGCCGCAATGGTCACGGTGCTGAGAACGCCGGCGAGACCAAATCTAGTTCGACCAGCCACGTGTACACAGGAGTGATTTTATGAAGAACCTCGTTTCGCGCTTCGTGAAGGACGAGTCCGGCGCGACCGCCATCGAGTACGGCCTGATTGCCACCGGCATCGCCATCGCGATCATCGCTGCGGTCAACGGCGTCGGCTCGAAGCTCTCGGGTACCTTCAACTCGATCTCGGGTTCGCTGAAGTAAGCCGGATCCTGCGAATTCGCATCAAAGGTCCCGGCAGCCCCGGGACCTTTGCTATTTGTCGGGGACCGATCGGGGCTCGTTTTGAAGGCGCCGGCGATCCTTTCCCGATTATTCACCATTGGCCGCTAGCGTCGGGTCTCGACCGCAGCTCCAGCTTGACGGCATGAATCCATGATCCTCGACATCGCCCGCTTGATGCTGTTTCCGGCCCTGATGGCCTTCGCGGCGGCGAGCGATCTGTTGACCATGACGATCCCGAACCGGATCTCGCTGGCGCTGGTGGCCGGCTTCTTCGTGCTGGCGCCGTTGACCGGGATGGGCGTCCACGAGATCCTCACCCACGCCGGCGCCGGTGCGCTGGTGCTGGTGGTGGCGTTCGGCATGTTTGCGATGGGCTGGGTCGGAGGCGGCGACGCCAAGGTCGCGGCCGCGGCCGGCCTCTGGTTCGGGTTCGAGCATCTGCTCCCCTATCTGGTGTTCGCGTCGCTGTTCGGCGGGGCGCTGACGGTGCTGCTGCTGCAACTGCGACAATGGCCGCTGCCCTACCCGCTTGCGTCCCAGGCCTGGCTGAGCCGCCTGCACGACAAGCAGACCGGAATCCCCTACGGCATTGCGCTCGCCCTCGGCGCCCTGCTGATCTATCCCGAGACGGACTGGATCAAGACGATCGATCTCGCGCACTTCGCCATGCGCTGAAAAGGCGGGCGGTAACCGCCCGTTAAGGCGATTTAGATACGCCTCATTAACCATGCTTTGACGAATAGCTGGTCAACTCCCATCACGGCGGCGGCAGCGTCGCGGCGTCATGTGGAAAGTGAAGCGTAATGGATAGGGCCCGCATTCTGGTCTTGGCAATTGCAGGCTGCGCCGGCATTGCGGCGCTCTATTTGGCAAGCGGAGGCGAGGACAAGCCGGCGCCTCCTCCGCCGGTCGCGCAATTGCCTACCGTCGACATCCTGGTCGCGCGCACCGACATCGGTCTCGGCCAGGCGGTGAAGCCCGAGGATGTGCAGTGGCAGACCTGGCCGGCCGCGACCGCCAGCGCCAGCTTCATGCGCAAGGACAGCAACGCCGACGCCATCAAGGACGTCACCGGCTCGATCGCACGCGCCCCGTTCATCCAGGGTGAACCGATTCGCGAACAGAAGCTGGTCAAGGCCGACGGCAGCGGCTTCATGGCCGCAATCCTGCCCACCGGCATGCGGGCGGTATCGACCGAAATCTCGCCCGAGACCGGCGCCGGCGGCTTCATCCTGCCGAACGACCGGGTCGACGTCCTGCTCTCGAAGCGGGACAAGAATCCGGACCGCAACGGCGCCGACATCGTCAACTCCGAGGTCATCCTGACCAACGTTCGCGTGCTCGCGATCGACCAGGCGCCGAAGGAGAAGGACGGCACCAACGCACTGATCGGCAAGACGGTGACGCTGGAGCTGAAGCCCGAACAGACCGAGACGCTGGCGCGCGCGCGCCAGAGCGGCGTCCTGTCGCTGGCGCTGCGCAGCATCGCCGACAACAACGCGCCCGAGACCAAGACCGACGAGATCCGTAAGCGCGGTGAGACGATCAACGTCATCCGCTTTGGCGTTGCCAACCAGGCAACGATGCAGAAGTGACCATGAGGATACACGTGATGATGGGCGGGGCAACTCAACGGACAATGCGGGCCTTCATGGTCCGCGCTTTGTCGTTCTCGGCCGTCACGGCGTTTACGCTCAACCCGGCGCTGACGCCGGTGATCGCAAGCGACTACCGCGCCGCGCCCGCCCCAGCCGCGTCGGCCGATGGCGGCCAGATGAATGCCCGTTTCCTCGCACTCGGCGTCGGCAAATCGATCGTGATCGATCTGCCGAGGGACATCAAGGACGTGCTGGTCGCCGATCCCAAGATCGCCAACGCCGTGGTCCGCTCGGCGCAACGCGCCTACATCATCGGCGCGGCGGTCGGCCAGACCAACATCGTGTTCTTCGACGCAGCCGGACAGCAGATCGCGGCCTATGACATCGCGGTCAAGCGCGACCTCAACGGCGTGCGCGCTGCACTGCGGGCGGCGCTGCCGAATGCCGATATCCAGATCGAGGGCGTCGGCGAGGGCGTCATGCTGACCGGAAGCGCGGCGAGCCCGATCGAGGCACAGCAGGCCGCCGACATCGCCACGCGCCTGGTCGGCAGCGCCGACAAGGTCGTGAACTCCATTGCGGTTCGCGGCCGCGACCAGGTGATGCTGAAAGTCACCGTTGCCGAAGTCTCGCGCAGCCTGATCAAGCAGCTCGGCATCGACCTCACGGCAAACCTCAATTACGGCACGGCGGTGGTAAAGTTCGCCAACGCCAACCCGTTCACGGCGAACAATGCTCCGCTGGTGCCCAACAACGCGATCACCACGTCGTTCGGATCGTCGGTGTCGGCAACGATCCGAGCCATGGAAAGCGCCGGTGTCGTGCGGACGCTCGCCGAACCGAACCTGACCGCGATCTCGGGCGAATCGGCGACCTTCATCTCGGGCGGCGAATTCCCGATTCCGACCGGCGTGACCTGTCAGACCACGACGTCAGGCGCGATCGGACAGTGCGTTCAGACCGTCAGCTTCAAGAAATTCGGCATCTCGCTCAACTTCACGCCGGTGGTGCTGACCGAGGGACGGATCAGCCTGCGCGTGATGACCGAGGTGTCGGAAGTCTCGACCGAGAACTCGCTGACCGGCGGCGCCAATGGAACGACGATCCCCTCGATCAAGACCCGCCGCGCCGAAACCACGCTGGAAATTCCCTCGGGCGGCTCGATGGCGATGGCCGGCCTGATCCAGGACCAGACCAAGCAGGCGATCAACGGCCTGCCCGGGCTGGCGTCGCTGCCGGTGCTCGGCACGCTGTTCCGCAGCCGCGACTTCGTGAACAACCAGACCGAACTGATGGTGCTGGTGACGCCCTATATCGTCCGCGCGGTGGCGCAGAAGGACCTGTCGCGTCCGGATGACGGCTTCGCCAACGCCTCCGATCCGCAGGCCGACCTGCTGGGCAGCCTCAATCGCATCTATGGAGCGCCCGGCCGCACCACCGAGCCGGCGCGGAATTACCGCGGCACCTACGGCTTCATTACCGACTGAGGCGGACGATGACACAGACCACATCCAGGACACCCGCCGAACACAAGCGCAGCATCGGCCTGGCCGGCGCGCTGGTCGGCCTTGCCATGACGCTCGGCGCCTGCCAGCACGCCGCCGACAACAGCTTTGCGATGGTGAACTCGCCGGCCGACTATCGCGAGCGTCATCCGATCGCGGTCACCGAAGCCGATCGCTCGATCGTAGTCTTTGTCGGGCGCAGCCGCGGCGGCCTGACCGCGGAGCAGCGCGCCGAGGTGATGGGGATGGCGCAGGACTGGATGCGCGAAGGCACCGGCGCCGTCACCATCGACGTGCCCGCCGATACGCCGAACGCGCGCTCCGCCCAGGAATCCCTGCGCGAAATCCAGGCGACCTTCACCGCCGCCGGCGTGCCGCCGCGCGGGATCGTGGTTCGCAAATATCGTCCCGACGATCCGCGCCAGATGCCCGCGATCCGCGTCAACTATCCGAAGATGAAGGCGGTCGCCGGACCGTGCGGCCTGTGGCCGGAAGATCTCGGTCCGTCGATCCACAACGGGTCCTACAACGAGAACAAGCAGTACTACAATTTCGGTTGCGCCAATCAGCGCAACCTCGCAGCCATGGTCGAGGACCCGACTGACCTCGTGCAGCCGCGCGCGGAGACCCCTGCCTACACGGCGCGTCGCAGTATCGCCTTCGACAAATATCGCAAGGGCACCGCCACCGCCACGAATTATCCCGAGTCCGACAGGGCCAAGCTAAGCGACACAGGAAAATGATAACCTACGCGCAGCAAAACTCCGAAGAGCAGACGGACGCCCCGCCGCAGGCCGTGGACGACCATATTGCTCCGGCGCCGCGGGTTTCCGTCCAGGCGTTCTGCGAAACCGTCGAGACCGCCGCCGCGGTCCAGTCGGCGGGCGAGGATCGCCGGCTGGCCAAGGCCCACCTCAAGATCCAGATGGGCGGCATGGCGGCCGCCATCGAGGCCTATCGCTCCGCGCCGACGCCCAACGTCATCATCCTCGAGACCGAGGGCCGCAGCGACGTGCTGGCCGGCCTCGATCAGCTTGCCACGGTGTGCGACGCCGGCACCCGCGTGGTGGTGATCGGCCGGGTCAACGACGTCACGCTGTATCGCGAGCTGGTGCGCCGCGGCGTCAGCGACTACGTGATCGCGCCGGCGCATGCGATCGACGTGGTGCGCGCGGTCTGCAACCTGTTCTCGGCGCCGGAAGCCAAGGCGGTCGGCCGCATCGTCGCCGTGGTCGGCGCGAAGGGCGGCGTCGGCGCCTCGACGATCGCGCATAATGTCGCCTGGGCGATCGCCCGCGATCTGGCGCTGGATTCCGTGGTCGCCGACCTCGACCTCGCGTTCGGCACTGCCGGACTCAACTACAACCAGGACCCGGCGCAGGGCATCGCGGATGCCGTGTTCTCGCCGGATCGCGTCGATACCGCCTTCGTCGACCGCCTGCTGTCGAAATGCACCGACCATCTGAGCCTGCTGGCGGCGCCGGCGACGCTCGACAAGGTCTACGATTTCGGCGCCGAGGCGTTCGATGCGATCTTTGATACGCTGCGCACCACGATGCCCTGCATCGTGCTCGACGTGCCGCATCAATGGTCCGGCTGGACCAAGCGCGCGCTGATCGCGGCCGACGACATCCTGATCGTGGCGGCGCCCGACCTCGCCAATCTGCGCAACGCCAAGAACATGTTCGACCTGTTGAAGGCGTCGCGGCCGAACGACCGCGCGCCGCTGTACTGCCTGAACCAGGTCGGCGTGCCGAAGCGTCCGGAGATCGCAGCCGGCGAGTTCGCCAAGGCGATCGAAAGCCAGCCGATCGCGGCCATCCCGTTCGATCCGCAGATCTTCGGTTCGGCCGCCAATAACGGCCAGATGATCGCGGAGATTTCCGCCAATCACCGCGCGGTGGAGCTGTTCCTGCAGATGGCGCAGCGGCTGACAGGCCGCGGCGAGACCAAGAAGCCGAGGGGGTCCTTCCTGTCGCCCCTGCTCGAAAAGCTGCGGTCCAAATAGTGGTCCGCGTGGAGTCAAGACGTCGTGTTTGGTAAGCGTAGCGGAAACGATGGGGACGTGCGGGCACCCAAGCCCGCTTTTCAGACGCCGGAGCCTGCCGGCCCGTCGACCATGCCGCGCGAGTCCGCGGCACCGACGATCTCGTCGCCGCCGCTGGCACCGAGCAAGCCGCCGCCCGCTCCCGCCGTCGAGGCCCGCCGCTCCGACAACTACTACCAGGTCAAGGCGACGATCTTCGGTGCCCTGATCGAGGCGATCGACCTGGCCCAGCTTGCCAAGCTGGACAGCGAATCGGCGCGCGAGGAAATCCGCGACATCGTCAACGAGATCATCGCGATCAAGAACATCGTGATGTCGATCGCCGAGCAGGAAGAGCTGCTCGACGACATCTGCAACGACGTGCTCGGCTACGGCCCGCTCGAACCGCTGCTGTCGCGCGACGACATCGCCGACATCATGGTCAACGGCGCGGGCACGGTGTTCATCGAAGTCGCCGGCAAGATCCAGCGCACCGGAATCCGCTTTCGCGACAACCAGCAGCTGCTCAATATCTGCCAGCGCATCGTCAGCCAGGTCGGCCGGCGCGTCGACGAATCCTCGCCGATCTGCGACGCCCGCCTCGCCGACGGCTCGCGCGTCAACGCCATCGTGCCGCCGCTGGCGATCGACGGGCCCGCGCTCACCATCCGAAAATTCAAGAAGGACAAGCTGACGCTGGAGCAGCTCGTCAAGTTCGGCGCCATCACGCCGGAAGGGGCGACCATCCTGCAGATCATCGGCCGGGTCCGCTGCAACGTGATCATCTCCGGCGGCACCGGCTCGGGCAAGACCACGCTGCTGAACTGCCTGACCAACTATATCGAGCACGACGAACGCATCATCACCTGCGAAGACGCTGCCGAACTTCAGCTGCAGCAGCCGCATGTGGTGCGGCTGGAAACCCGGCCGCCGAACATCGAAGGCGAAGGTCAGGTGACGATGCGCGAGCTGGTGCGCAACTGCCTGCGTATGCGCCCCGAGCGGATCATCGTCGGCGAAGTCCGCGGACCCGAGGCGTTCGACCTGTTGCAAGCGATGAACACCGGCCATGACGGCTCGATGGGCACGCTGCACGCCAATAATCCGCGCGAAGCGCTGTCGCGCTGCGAATCCATGATCACTATGGGCGGATTCTCGCTGCCGTCGCGGACCATTCGCGAGATGATCTGCGCCTCGGTCGACATCATCGTGCAGGCCGCGCGCCTGCGCGACGGTTCGCGCCGCATCACCCACATCACCGAGGTGATGGGCATGGAAGGCGACACCATCATCACCCAGGACATCTTCCTGTACGACGTGGTCGGGGAAGACGCCAACGGCAAGATCATCGGCAAGCATCGCTCGACCGGCATCGGCCGGCCGCGTTTCTGGGAGCGTGCCCGCTACTACAATGAAGAGAAGCGGCTGGCGGCGGCGCTCGACGCCTCCGACGCACCCGCGCCGGTCTAGGGAGACGCCGGATGCAGATGCAGATGCTTGCTCTCGCCTTCCTCGCCGCCACCACCGTGGGCGGCCTCGCCTGGGTGTTCCTGTATCCTTACCTCTCCGGAGAGAAGAAGGCCGAGTCGCGCCGCGCATCGGTTGCGCGCAGCGAGCCCTCGACGACCCGGACGGCCGACCGCACGCAGCGTTCGCGCCGCGAGCAGGTCGAAGGATCGTTGAAGGAACTCGAGGCCCGCCGGCAAAAGGACAAGAAGGTCCCGCTCGGCATGCGCATCTCGCAGGCCGGGCTGGAATGGTCCGAGCAGAAATTCTGGATGATCTCCGGCGCCCTCGGCCTGTTCGGGTTCGGCGTGGCATTCTTGGTCGGCGGCGGCCTGCTCGGCGCGGCCGGCATCGGCTTTGCGATGGGTCTCGGCCTGCCGCGCTGGCTGCTCGGCTTCCTGAAGAAGCGGCGGGAGAAGGCCTTCCTGAAAGCGCTGCCCGATGCCGTCGACGTCATCGTGCGCGGCATCAAGGCCGGCCTGCCGCTGTTCGAATCGCTCAAGGCTGTGGTCAACGATGCGCCGGAACCGCTGCGCAGCGAGTTTCTCGCGATCATCGAGACCCAGGCGATCGGCATGCCGCTCGGCGAGGCCTGCGCCCGGCTCTATGAACGCATGCCGCTGCCGGAGGCGAACTTCTTCGGCATCGTGATCGCGATCCAGCAGAAGTCCGGCGGCAACCTGTCGGAAGCGCTCGGCAACCTGTCACGGGTGCTGCGTGACCGCAAGAAGATGGCCGAGAAGATCCAGGCGATGTCGATGGAAGCGAAGGCCTCCGCCGGCATCATCGGCTCGTTGCCGCCGATCGTGATGATCCTCGTGTTCCTGACGACGCCGGACTACATCGCCCTGCTCTGGACCAACTCGATGGGACAGCTGATGCTGGTCGCCTGCGCGCTTTGGATGACATGCGGCGTCCTGGTGATGAAGAAGATGATCAACTTCGATTTCTGACGGTGCAGCATGATTGATATTCTGGTTGCCAAGCTCCACGACGTCAGGTTCATGACCATGCTGCTTGCCTTCTTCGCGGCAAGCGCGACGGTCTATACGCTGGTGATGCCGCTGCTCGCCGGCGGCGATCTCAACAAGCGCATGAAGGCGGTGGCCAGCGAGCGCGAACGGCTCCGGCAGCGCGAACGCGAACGGCTCTCCAAGACGGAGAAGGTGGCACTGCGGCAAACGCCGAAGCAGGTCGTCTCCAGGGTGGTGGACGACCTCAACCTCACCAAATGGCTGGCCCAGGAAGCAGCGCTCGAGAAGCTCGTGATGGCGGGCTATCGCGGCCACGCGCCCTACGTCACCTTCCTGTTCGCCCGCGCGGTGACGCCGATCGTGCTGCTGCTCGGCGCCATCATCTATACGTTCTTCATCGCCGGCGCCGGCTGGTCGCTCACGATCAAGATCGGCATTTGCGTCGCCGCGGCCTATGCCGGCCTGCAGGCGCCGATGCTGTTCCTGAAGAACGCGATCTCCAAGCGTCAGCTCCAGATCAAGCGTGCCTTCCCTGATTCGCTGGATCTGCTGCTGATCTGCATCGAATCAGGCATGTCGGTCGAGGTCGCGTTCCGCAAGGTGGCCAACGAGATCGCCGGACAGTCGATCGCGCTGTCGGAGGAGTTCGCGCTGACCACCGCGGAACTGTCCTATCTACAGGACCGCAAGTCCGCCTACGAGAACCTGGCGCGCCGCACCGGGCTCGAGGGCGTCAAGTCGGTGTGCATGGCCTTGCAGCAGTCGGAACGCTACGGCACGCCGCTCGGCCAGAGCCTGCGCGTGATGGCGCAGGAAAACCGCGACATGCGCATGAACGAGGCCGAGAAGAAGGCGGCGGCATTGCCGCCCAAGCTGACCGTGCCGATGATCCTGTTCTTCCTGCCCTGCCTGTTCATCGTGATCCTCGGGCCGTCCTACATCAAGATCGCCACGATGCATTGAATTTGCGCGACGACGCATACGAGAACGCCCGGCATTGCCGGGCGTTTCTCTTTGTGCGTATGGGGCACGGGTATCGCGAAGCTGCAAGAGGTGACGTTAGTCGTCCTTGGCGACGACGGGTGCGGCGCGCGACGCGGTCTTCGGCCCGTCCTTGCGGTTCAGCATGTCGCGGAGATAGGCGACATTGGCCGCCGCCTCGTCTGCCGGCAGATCCGCCTTGACGATCGTCTCGGCCTCCGCGAAGCGGCCCTGCAGGCCGACCACCAGCGCGAGGTTCTGCCGGATCCTGGTGTCGGCGCGGGCGCTGGCATAGGCCTGGCGCAGCGTCTCCTCCGCCTTCGGCAATTCCTTGGTCAGCATGTAGGACAGGCCGAGATTGGACAGCACCGAGGGCTCGTCCGGAGCCAGCCGCAGCGCGCTGGCGTAATAGCGCCGCGCCTCCTCGTGCCGGTTCAACTTGTCGAGCGTGGTTCCCTGCACCGAGAGGATCCGCCAATCCGGATTGTCCGGGCTGTGCGCGCGGCTCAGCACGTCGAACGCGGCCTGCGAATTGCCGTTGTCGGCGAGCGCCCGGCCATAGGCCGCGAGCAGCGCCTTGTTGCCGGGGCTGGCGATGGTCGCCTGCTCCAGCACGGCGCAAGCCTGCGAGCGCTGTCCGGTCATGCGCAGCGCGTGGCCATAAGCGATAGCAGCCTCGACATCCTTGGGATTCTTGCGATAGCGCTCGCCATAGACCTCGGCGGCGCGGCGCGGATCATCGGGCGTGGCGGGGGTGGGGTCCGAGCGGGACGCAATCGATCCCGTCACGTCGGACATGGTCTGACAGCCGCCAAGCCCTGCGGCGAGGACCGCCACGAAGGCTGCGGAAGCGAGATGCCGGGTCAAATGGGAATGTCGACGCATGGCACTGTCACTCACGAAATCGGGCGAATGGCTCCAACCGAGCGTGCCAGCAATAGACTGTTAACCCTAACGTCTGGTTAACTGGCGGCACGAGGGACCGGCGCGCCGGTTCCGATTCTGCAAGGCCTTGTGACCGCGGCCGCGCTACCATCCGCCGTGAAAGGCGTGTAGTCACCAGCCACGACGCCAGAACAGCCGAGAGCCGCATGCCATCCGTGTTCGAGACCGCCCCCACGACCGCCGCCACGCCGATCACCTTCGTCACCAAGGCGACCTGGGATGCGGTCCGCGACGAGCTGTCGGCGCCGGCGCGCCAGTTCGCCGAGGCCAACCGCTTCGAGGCCAAGCCGGGCAAACTCCTCGTTCTGCCGGCGGCCGATGGCGGCATCGCGCAGGTGCTGTTCGGCCTCGAGGACACGGACCACAAGGCGCGCGATCCGTTCCGGCCCGGCGCCCTGCCCGGTCTGCTGCCGCCCGGCATCTACCGCTTCGCCAATGCGCCGCATGACACGCGGCTCGCCGCGCTCGCCTTCGCGCTGGGCTGCTACCGCTTCGGCCGCTATCGCAAGAACAAGGCTCCCGAGGTCCGCCTGGTGCCGCCCGACGGCATCGATGCCGCCGAGATCGCGCGGATGGCGGACGCCGCGGCGCTGGCGCGGGACCTCATCAACACGCCGTCCAACGACATGGGCCCGGCCGAACTCGCCGAGGTGGCGCGCGATCTCGCCAGCCGGTTCGGCGCCGCCTTCAATTGCATCGGGGGCGAGGAGCTGGCGCAGAATTTTCCGCTGATCCACGCCGTCGGCATGGCCTCGACGCGCGGCCCCCGGCTGATCGAGCTCTGCTGGGGCGATCCTGCCCATCCAAAGGTGACGCTGGTCGGCAAGGGCGTCTGCTTCGACACCGGCGGGCTCGACCTCAAGCCGTCGAGCGGCATGCTGCTGATGAAGAAGGACATGGGCGGCGCCGCCAATGTGCTGGCGTTGGCGCAGATGGTGATGGACGCCAGGTTGAAGCTGCGGCTGCGCGTACTGATCCCGGCGGTCGAGAATGCGGTCGCCGGCAATGCGTTCCGCCCGCTAGACATCTTCAGGTCGCGCAAGGGCATCACGGTGGAGATCGGCAACACCGACGCCGAGGGACGGCTGGTGCTCGCCGACGCGCTGGCGCTGGCCGACGAGGAGACGCCGGATCTGCTGGTCGATTTGGGCACGCTGACCGGCGCCGCGCGGGTGGCGCTGGGCCCGGATCTGCCGCCGTTCTACACCAATGACGAAGCACTCGCCGCCGACGTCGCAGCTCATGCGACAAGCGAGAACGATCCGTTGTGGCGGATGCCGCTGTGGCCGGCTTACGATGCCTGGCTCGATTCCAAGACCGCCGACATCAACAACGCGCCGTCGGGCGGTTTCGCGGGCTCGATCACCTGCGCGCTGTTCCTGCAGCGCTTTGTCGAGCACGCGCGGAGCTGGCTGCATGTCGACATCTATGGCTGGACGCCGTCGGCAAAGCCGGGCCGCCCCGAAGGCGGCGAATGCCAGGCGTCGCGCGCGATCTACAAACTGTTGAGCCGGCGCTATGCATGATGCCAGACTGACGCCGGCCCGTGCCGACCTCGCCGCGAAATATCTCGAGGGCAAGGTCCAGGCGGCGCGCTTCGTCGACGGCACGCTGTTCGAGGTTGGTGAGGCGATCGCGCCGCTGCGCCGGGCACCGGCAAGCGATGCCGAGCAGATGACGCAGACGCTGCGCGGCGAGCGCGTCACGGTCTACGATCGCAACGGCGAAGGCTGGGCCTGGGGCCAATTGGCCGATGACGGCTATGTCGGCTGGTTACCCGAGGCCGCGCTGACGACGCCCGGTGCGACCCCGACGCACAAGGTGACGGCGCTGCGCACGCTGGCGTTTCCGGGACCGTCGATCAAGCTGCCTCCGGTCGAAGCGCTGGCAATGGGGAGCAAGCTCGCGATCCTCCGCGAGGACGGCGTTTTCGCACTGACCCGCGAGGGCTGGTACCTGCCGCGCCAGCATCTCGCACTGCTCGACGCGATGGCGCAGGATTTCGTCGGGATCGCTGAGCAATTCGTCGGCACGCCCTATCTCTGGGGCGGCAAGTCGAGCCTCGGCATCGACTGCTCGGGCCTGGTGCAGATCGCGCTGACCGCCGCCGGCATCGGCTGCCCGCGCGACAGCGACATGCAGCAGGACGGACTCGGCCGCGAACTGAGTTCAGCGGAATCGAAGCACCTGCAACGCGGCGACCTGATCTTCTGGAAGGGCCATGTCGCCATCGCGCGCGATGCGACCACGATCGTGCACGCCAACGCGCATCATATGGTGACCGTGGTGGAGAACACGCAGGCCGCGATCGCAAGGATCAAGGCTGCCGGTAGCGAGGTCACCGCGATCAAGCGGCTCTGAACCTGTCATTCCGGGGCGGCGCGGAGCGCCGAGCCCGGAATCCATCCATCCACCGAACATGCGGGCCGATGGATTCCGGGCTCTCGCTTCACGAGCCCCGGAATGACGAGTATGGGTTACGTCGCCACCGACCCGTCGCCGGCCGCTTCGATGCGGAACGCGGCCGCGAACAGCGCGCGGGTGTAGTCGCTCTTCGGGTTCTTGAACAGCTCGGAGGCCGGCCCCTCCTCCTCGATCTTGCCGGATTTCATCACGATCAGGTGGCTCGCGAGCGAGGCGACCACGCGCAGATCGTGCGAGATGAACATGTAGGTGAGGTCGCGCTTGCGCTGCAGGTCGCGCAGCAGATCGACCATCTGGGCCTGCAGCAGCATGTCGAGCGCCGAGGTCGGCTCGTCCAGCACGACGAAGTTCGGCTCCAGCACCACCGCGCGCGCGATCGAGATGCGCTGGCGCTGACCGCCGGAGAATTCGTGCGGGTAGCGGAAGCGCCAGTCCGGATCGAGGCCGACATCCTTCATGGCCTTGATCACCCGCGCCTCGCGCTCCTCGCGCGACAGCTGCTTCTGGTGCACTTCGAGCCCCTCGGCGATGATGTCGGCGACCGACATGCGCGGGCTGAGCGAACCGAAGGGATCCTGGAACACGATCTGCATGTCGCGACGGAACGGCCGCATCTGCTTGAAGCGCAAGCCCTGGATGTCGTTGCCGAGGAACACGATCGGGCCATCGGAGGAGATCAGCCGGAGCAGCGCGAGCCCAAGCGTGGTCTTGCCGGAGCCGGATTCGCCAACCACGCCGAGCGTCTCGCCCTTGCGCACCGCGAGGCTGACGCCATCGACCGCCTTGATGTGGCCGACGGTCGAGCGCAACAGCCCGCGCTTGATCGGAAACCAGACCTTGAGATTGTCCGCCGACATCACGACGGGCGCGCCCGGCTGTGGCGGCGCCGGATCGGGCTTCGGCTCGGCCGCGAGCAGCGCCTTGGTATAGGCGTGCTGCGGGGCGGTGAAGACCTGCTCGACCGACCCCTGCTCGACGATCTTGCCGTTGTTCATCACGCAGACCGTGTCGGCGATGCGGCGGACGATGCCGAGATCGTGGGTGATGAACAGCAGGCTCATGCCGAGCCGCGCGCGGATCTCGGCCAGCAGCGCCA
Source organism: Bradyrhizobium sp. USDA 4461 (assembly GCF_054055655.1). Taxonomy (NCBI): domain Bacteria; kingdom Pseudomonadati; phylum Pseudomonadota; class Alphaproteobacteria; order Hyphomicrobiales; family Nitrobacteraceae; genus Bradyrhizobium; species Bradyrhizobium sp. USDA 4461. The sequence goes on along the minus strand of NZ_JBSRXM010000001.1, from coordinate 3,267,682 downwards.
GGATCTGGGCCTGCACGGTGACGTCGAGCGCAGTGGTCGGCTCGTCCGCGATCAAGAGATCAGGCTCGTTGGCGAGCGCCATGGCGATCATCACGCGCTGGCGCTGGCCGCCGGACAATTGGTGCGGATAGCTCTTCAGCCGGGTCTCCGGCTCGGGGATGCCGACCTGGCCGAGCAATTCCAGCGTCCGGGCCCGCGCCGCCGCGCCGCCGATGCCTCGGTGCAGCGACAGGATCTCGCCGATCTGGGTCTCGATGGTCTGGAGCGGATTGAGCGAGGTCATCGGCTCCTGGAAGATGATCGAGATGTCGTTGCCGCGAACCTCGCGCATCTCCCGGTCGGACGCAGTCAGGAGATCGCGGCCGCGGAAGCGGATCGCGCCGGTCGGATGCGAAGCCGTCGGATACGGCAACAGCTTCAGCACCGACAGCGCGCTGACGGATTTTCCCGAACCGGATTCGCCGACCAGCGCGACGCACTCGCCGCGCTTGATCGAGAACGAGATGCCGTCGACCGCAAGCGAGCGGCCGAAGGCCACCGAGAGGTCGCGGACATCGAGCAGAGGCTGGTTGACCGCGTCCATGCGTCAGCCCTTCGAGAACGTCTTGCGCGGATCGAAGGCGTCGCGCGCGGCTTCGCCGATGAAGATCAGAAGCGACAGCATGATCGCGACCGAGAAGAAGCCGGTGAGACCGAGCCACGGCGCCTGCACATTGGCCTTGCCCTGCGACAGCAATTCACCGAGCGAGGGCGAGCCGGGCGGTAGGCCGAAGCCGAGGAAGTCCAGCGCCGTCAGCGTCATCACCGAGGACGAGACGATGAAGGGCAGGAACGTCATGGTCGCGACCATCGCGTTGGGCAAGAGATGGCGGAACATGATGACGCCGTTGGAGACACCGAGCGCGCGTGCCGCCTGGATGTATTCGAAGTTGCGACCGCGCAGGAATTCGGCGCGCACCAGGCCGACCAGCGAGACCCAGGAGAACAGCAGGAGGATGCCGAGCAGGATGAAGAAGCCGGGCGGCAGCACCGCCGAGATGATCAGGAGCAGATAGAGCGAGGGGATCGCGGTCCAGATCTCGATCAGGCGCTGGAAGATCAGATCGGTCCAGCCGCCGAAATAGCCCTGCACGCCGCCGGCGGCGATGCCGATGATCGAGGACAGGATAGTCAGGATCAGGCCGAACAGCACCGAGATGCGGAAGCCGTAGATCAGCCGCGCGACCACGTCGCGGCCCTGATCGTCGGTGCCGAGCCAGTTGTATTCGAGGTCGCGGCAGCCGGTGAGGCCCTTCTTCTGCACCACCTCCTTGCATTGGTCCTCGGTCAACAGCCAGGTCGGCTTCGACGGCGCTGGAGTCGGCAGATCCAGATTGTGGGTGTCGTAGGAGTAGCGGATCGGCGGCCAGATCATGCTGCCGCCCTTGGCGGCGATCTGCTTCTGCAGATAGGGATCGCGATAGTCGGCAGCGGTCTCGAAATCGCCGCCGAAGGTGGTCTCGGCATAGCTCGTCACGACAGGCCAATAGTAATGGCCGTCATACTTCACGAGCAGCGGCTTGTCGTTGGCAATGAAATTGGCAAACAGCGACAGCACGAACAGCACCAGAAAGATCCAGAACGACCAGTAGCCGCGCCGGTTCGCCTTGAAGTTCTGCCAGCGCCGCTGGTTCAGCGGTGACGGCGTGAAGGCGTGGCGGGTGGCGGGCACCGCCTCGCCCATCGGCGATTGCGTCGTGGTCTCGACCGGCCGGGGCGCGAGCATCGACATCACACCTCCCGCGCCTCGAAGTCGATCCGGGGATCGATCCACATATAGGCCAGATCGGAGATCAGATTGACCACCAGTCCGACCAGCGAAAAGATGAACAGCGTCCCGAACACCACCGGATAGTCGCGGTTCAGGACGCTCTCGAAGCCGAGCAGCCCGAGCCCGTCGAGCGAGAAGATGGTTTCGATCAAGAGTGAGCCGGAGAAGAAGGCGTGGATGAACGCGCTGGGGAAACCCGCGATCACGATCAGCATCGCGTTGCGGAAGACGTGGCCGTACAGCACCTGGCGCTCGCTGCAACCCTTGGCCCGCGCCGTCATCACATATTGCTTGCGGATCTCGTCAAGGAATGAGTTCTTGGTCAGCAGCGTCATGGTGGCGAAGGCGCCGAGCGCCATCGATATCAGCGGCAGCGTCAAATGCCAGAAATAGTCAATGATCTTCCAGTACCAGGGGAACTGCGACCAGCCGTCCGAGGTCAGACCGCGCAGCGGGAAGATGTTGAGGAACGAGCCGCCGGCGAACAGGATGATCAGCAGGATCGCGAACAGGAAGCCGGGGATCGCAAAGCCCACGATGATCACGGCCGAGGTCCAGGTGTCGAACCGCGACCCGTCTTTCACCGCCTTGCGGATACCGAGCGGGATCGAGATCAGGTAGGTCAGCAGCGTCATCCAGATGCCGAGCGACATCGAGACCGGCAGCTTCTCCTTGATCAGCTGCAACACGCTGACGCTGCGGAAATAACTTTCGCCGAAGTCGAAGCGCGCGAAATTCCACACCATCAGCGCGAACCGCTCCGGCGCCGGCTTGTCGAAGCCGAATTGCACCTCGAGCTTCTTGATGAAGTCAGGGTCGAGCCCCTGCGCGCCGCGATATTTCGAATTGATCGCACCGCCTGCTCCGCCGCCCTGGCCGCGCTGCGCAGCGAAATCGCCGCCACCGCCGGAGACCCGCGAGGTGCCGCCGGTGTCGGCACCGTTAAGCTGCGCGATGACGCGCTCGATCGGGCCGCCGGGCGCGAACTGCACCACCACGAAGGAGACGAACAGGATGCCGAGCAGCGTCGGCAGCATCAGGAGGATACGTCGGGCGATGTAGGCGCTCATCGGCTACTTCGCCTGCTCGAGCTTCGCGGCCTTGGCCGCGTCATACCACCACAGGATACGCTCCCCCATGCTCGATGAGTAGTTGTCGATCTGATAGCGCGGCAGGGTCTTGGGATGATCGAAGACATCCCAATAGGCGACCCGATGCTTGTTGGAGTACCATTGCGGCACCCAGTAGCGGCCGGCGCGGAACACGCGATCGAACGCGCGGCAGGCGGTCGTCAGTTCGGCGCGGCTGTCCGCGGCGATGATCTTCTCGACCAGCGCATCGATCACCGGGCTCTCGATCCCGGCAAGATTGTAGGAGCCCTTGGTCTTGGCCGCCTGCGACGTGAAGAACGGCCGCATGCTGTCGCCGGGCGTCGCCGACGTGCTGAAGCGCTCCATCGTCATGTCGAAGTCGAAATCTTCGACCCGGGCCCGATACTGCACGGGGTCGACGAGGCGGAACGTCGCGTCGATGCCGAGCGTGGAGAGATTCTTGATGTAGGGCCCGTGATGCGGCTGCAGAGAGGACTCGTCGTTGAGGAATTCGATGGTGAAGGGCTCGCCGTTGGGCCGCACGCGCTTGCCGTCCTTGACCACATAGCCGGCCTCGGTGAGGAGCTGGCCGGCCTTGCGCAACAGCGCGCGATCCTGCCCCGAGCCGTCGGACGCCGGCGGCACGAAGGGCGCGCCGAACACCTCGTCGGGCACCTGGCCGCGAAACGGCTCGAGCAGCGCGAGCTCCTCCGGAGAGGGCGATCCGTTTGCCATCAGGTCCGAATTCTGGAACGGCGAGACGGTGCGCGCATAGGCGCCGTACATGATGGTCTTGTTGGTCCACTCGAAGTCGAAGGCGTAGATCAGCGCCTCGCGCACGCGCGGGTCCTTGAACTTGTCGCGGCGCATGTTGATGAACCAGCCCTGCGCGCCGGACGGCGTGTCGTCGGGGATCAGCTCCTGCTTGACGCGGCCTTCCTTGAGCGCGGGGAAATCGTAGCGCGTCGCCCAGACGCGCGCGGTGAGCTCCTCGCGGAACAGATAGTTCTTCGCGGTAAAGCCCTCAAAGGCGACATCGCGGTCGCGATAATATTCGTAGCGCACGGTGTCGTAATTATACAGGCCGCGGCTCACCGGCAGATCGGCGCCCCACCAATCCTTGACCCGATCATATTCGATGTAGCGGTTGACCTCGAATTTGCCGACCTTGTACGGCCCCGAGCCGAGCGGCGTATCGAGGGTCGATTCCTCGAACGCCCGCGTCGCATAATAGGCCTTCGAGAAGATCGGCAGGCTCGCGACGAACAGCGGCACGTCGCGCGCGCGCTTCTCCGTGAAGGTGACGAGCACCGTCGCATCATCGAGCGCGTCCGCCTTCACCATGTCGCGGAGCTGCACCACCACCAGCGGGTGCCCCTTGTCCTTGAGGATGTTCAGCGAAAAGGCGACGTCCTGCGTGGTCAGCTTGGAGCCGTCGTGGAAGCGCGCCTCAGGCCGCAACGTGAAGCGATATTCGCGTTTATCCGGCGAAATCCGCACCGACTTCGCCACCAGGCCGTAGACGGCATCCGGCTCGTCGGCCGCGCGCGCCATCAGCGTGGCAAAGGTCAGGTCCGCGCCCTGCGCGCCCTCGCCCTTCAGGATGAAGGCGTTGAGCGAGCTGAACGTGAAATACGACTGGTTGTTGGTGCGCACGGTCGGCACCATCGAGAACAACCCGCCTTTCGGCGCCTTCGCATTGACGAAGTCGAACTGCTGGAAATCCGCCGGGTATTTCAGGTCGCCGAACACCGACATGCCGTGCATCTCGGCGCCGTCTTCGGCTGCGGCAGGTACGGCACGCCATGCCGCTGCGCTCACCGCACCGATGCCGAGACCAAGTGCATGCCGGCGGGTCAATAGCGCCATGCGCGTTTCCTTCTAAGAGCGCTTGATCTTGGCAGCCTTGTCGGCGTCGTACCACCACAGGCTCGGAAAGCCCGCCACGCCGTATTTCGGCAGCGGATCGGGGCGACTGAAACGGTCCCAGCGGGCGGCGCGTTCGAAGCCGGCGGCGAATTGCGGGACCAGATAGCAATTCCAAAGCAGGACTCGGTCCAGCGCCTTGCAGCTCGCGACCAGGTCGGCGCGGTCCTTGGCGAAGATGATGCGCTCGATCAGGGCATCGACCGCCGGATTCTTGATCCCGGGGCGATTGCGCGAGCCCGGCCGGTCGGCCGAGTCCGATCCGAAGAAGTCGCGCTGCTCGTTGCCCGGCGACAGCGACTGTCCCCATACCGCGGTCGTGATATCGAAGTCGAAACTGCGGATGCGGTTCTGGTACTGCACGCTGTCGACCGTGCGGATCGACACCGTGATGCCGAGCCGCTCGAGATAGGGCTTGTAGAACAGCACGCCACGCTCGTCGCCCGGGTCGCCGCACAGGAATTCGACGCTGACCGGCTTGCCCGAGGGATCGATCAGCTTGCGATCGCGATTCTCGAAGCCCGCTTCCTTGAGCAGGCGCGCGGCTTCACGCAGATTGGCGCGCGCCGCCTCCTCGGTGCCGCCAACCGGATTCTTGTATGGCGTCGTGAACAGCTCGGCAGGCACCTTGTCGCGCAGCGGTTCGAGGATCTGCAGCTCGGCACCTTCCGGGATGCCGGTCGCCATGAACTCGGGAATCCCGTCGAAATAGCTGTTGTCGCGATGGTAGTCGCCGTTCGAGAGCAGCCGGTCCGAGGTCTCCCAGTCATAGGCGAGGTTGAAGGCGCGGCGGACCCTGATGTCGGTGAACAGCGGACGGCGCAGATTGAACGCGTAGCCCTGCATCCGTCCCGAGCTCGAATTGGTGAACTTCTCCTTCAGCACGCGCTTGTCGGCCACCGCCGGGAAATCATAGGCGGTCGACCATTGCTTGCCGCTGCGTTCGGCGAACCAGTCGAGCTGGTCCGCCTTGAAGGCTTCGCGCCCGACCGTATCGTCGCGGAAGAATTCGAACCGCATCTGCTCGAAATTGTTCTGCCCGACATTGACCGGGAGGTCCTTGCCCCAATAGTCGGCGACGCGCTCCAGCGTGACCGAACGACTGGCAATGAATTCCTTGATTCGATAGGGCCCGGACCCCAGCGGAATCTCCAGCGTCGTCGCAGTGATGTCGCGCTTGTTGCCCTGCGCATCGTTTGCTTCCCACCAATGCCTGGGCAGCACCGGCACTTCGCCCGCGATGCTTGGAAGCTCGCGATTTCCGGGCGCGTCGAACGTGAATTTGACATCGCGTTCGCCGGTCTTTTCGCATTTGACGATATGCCGATAATACGCGTTGTACATCGGGCTGTTGGTCTTGAAGGCATCGAACGAGAAGATCACGTCCTCGGGCGTCACCGGCTTGCCGTCGTGCCAGCGTGCCGCCGCGCGCAGCCGATAGATCACGTAGGAAAAATCATCGGGATAGGCGGCCGTCTCCGCCAGCAACCCATAGGCGGTCGAAGGCTCGTCCAGCGATCGTGTGGTCAGGGTTTCGATGATCTGCGTCGCAGCGCCGGCAAGCGAGCCCTTCACGCCCTGGATGACGAGATTGAAATTGTCGAACGTGCCGAGCTCGAACAGCCGAATCACGCCGGCTTTCGGCGCCTCCGGATTGACGTAGTCGTAACGCTTGAAGTCGGCGGGATATTTGACATCGCCGAACGTCGAGAGCGCGTGACGCCATTTCAGCCCGCCGGGGGCGTCCTCCGCGTGGGCCCCTGATATGACCGATGCGGCGGGGGCAAGACCAAGCGCCGGAGCCATCGCGGCGTAGGCGCTACCTTGGAGAAGATGTCGTCGGGTGATCGCCAATGCAGAATTCCTGTTGCTGTGCACGCCTCGCTAGATGGGACTCAATATAAGGCAACGGTTCGACAAATTACGTTGCTTTTTCCTCATGATAGCCGTTGGGGAACAATTCCGCTGCGGCCAAACGCCACGATAACAAGCCCGCGACCGCCAAACGGTTTCCCACATACGAAAACGGCCAGGCATTGCCTGGCCGTCAATCTGCATATGATCGCAGGACAAATCGTTACTTCGAAGCGGTCGGGAGCGGAGCCGGGTGCTCCGAGTTCGAATTCAGATAGGCGATGATGTCGGCGCGCTCGCTGTCCTTCGGAACGCCGGCGAAGCCCATCGCGGTGCCCGGGATGAAGCCCTTGGGATTGGCCAGGAACTTGTTGAGGTCGTCGAAGGTCCAGGTGCCGCCCTTGCTCTTCATCGCGGCCGAGAAGTTGAAGCCGCGGCCTTCGCCGCGGGGCTCGTTGACGATACCGTAGAGGTTCGGACCGACGCGGTTGGGGCCGCCCTTCTCGAAGGTGTGGCAGGCCTGGCACTTCTTGGCGGCCGCGGCGCCCTTCTCGGCGGAGGCGGTCTGCAGCAGCTTCTCGATCGGCTCCGACTGCGCGGCTGCGGCCTCGCCGCCACCGCCATGGGTCTCTTCCTTCACCGCGATCTCAAAACCCGGCTTCTCCGGCATCTTGGCCGAAAACACCGATCCGGCGGTAAAGCTCATCACCAGGACGACGATGCAGGTGCCGAGAACCGCACCGAGGATTTTGTTGAGTTCGAAGGAGTCCATTTCGGTCAGGCTCCGGGCCTTGAATGTCGACTTCAGGCCGGGAATACGGCCGCGGGGAAAGACCCGGGAATCGACCTTTCGTGCCTCCCCCAGGCAGGGTTGAGATATCGGTTTGCCCGCGCTCTGGCAACCCGTATAAACGCGCCGAATTCAACCTCCTCCCCGGCAATTTCCGCAAGCCGGACGGGCCCCGAACCGAATGACCGATCCCCGTACCTTGGTGCTGATTCCGGCCCGCATGGCCGCCACCCGACTGCCCGGAAAACCGCTGCTCGACATCGCAGGCCAGCCGATGATCGTCCATGTGCTGCGGCGGGCCGAGGCGGCCGGGATCGGCCGGGTCGCGGTCGCAACCGACACGGCCGAGATCGCAACCGCGGTGCGGGCGGCGGGCGGCGAGGTGGTGATGACCCGCTCCGACCATCCCTCCGGCTCAGACCGGATCCATGAAGCGATGATGACCCTCGACCCGGGCGGCCGTACCGAGATCGTGGTCAATCTGCAGGGCGATTTCCCGACCATCACGCCGGAGACCATCCGCAGCGTGATGCCGGCGCTCGACGACGCCGCCGTGGATATCTCGACCCTGGCCTCGCGGATTCACAGCGAGGAGGAGGACCGGGCGTCCAGCGTGGTCAAGGCGGTCGGGTCCCCGATCGGCGCCAACCGGTTGCGCGCGCTGTATTTCACCCGCGCCACCGCGCCCCACGGCGACGGGCCGCGCTACCACCATATCGGCCTCTATGCCTATCGCCGCGCCGCGCTGGAGCGGTTCGTCAAGTTGCCGCCCTCGCCGCTGGAGCTGCAGGAGAAACTCGAGCAGCTGCGCGCGCTGGAGGCCGGGATGCGGATCGACGTCACCATCGTCGACAGCGTCCCACGCGGAGTCGACACCGCGGCCGACCTCGAAACCGCCCGCAGAATACTTTCCAAGGCCTGAGCGGGTGCTAAAAGGCCCCGCAGGAAAGAACCGATGACAAAGAAGCTGAAAATCGCGTTCCAGGGCGAGCCTGGCGCCAATTCCCATATCGCGATCGTCGAGGCCTATCCCGACGCCGAGCCCATGCCGTGCCCGACCTTCGAGGACGCGCTGGCCGCGATCTCGTCGGGCGAGGCCGATCTCGGCATGATCCCGATCGAGAATTCGGTCGCCGGCCGCGTCGCCGACATCCATCATCTGCTGCCGGCGTCGGGCCTGTTCATCGTCGGTGAATGGTTCTTGCCGATCCGCCACCAGCTGATGGCGCTCAAGGGCGTCAAGCTCGCCGACATCAAGAGCGTGGAAAGCCATGTCCAGGCGCTCGGCCAGTGCCGGCGCACCATCCGCAAGCTCGGCATCAAGCCGATCGTCGCCGGCGACACCGCCGGCAGCGCCCGCGATGTCTCCGAACGCGGCGACCGCACCGTGGCGGCGATCGCCTCGCGCCTTGCCGCTAATATCTATGGCCTCGAGATTCTCGCCGAGGATATCGAGGACGAGGCCCACAACACCACCCGCTTCGTGGTGCTGGCGCGCGAGGCCAAATGGGCCGCGCAGGGTTCGGGGCCGCTGGTCACCAGTTTTGTGTTCCGGGTGCGCAATCTGCCCGCCGCGCTCTACAAGGCGCTGGGCGGCTTTGCCACCAACGGTGTCAACATGACCAAGCTCGAAAGCTACATGGTCGACGGCAATTTCTTCGCCACGCAATTCTATGCCGATGTCGACGGTCATCCGGATGACCGCGGACTCGCCTTCGCACTGGAGGAACTGAAATTCTTCTCGCGCGAATTCCGCATCCTCGGCGTCTATCCCGGCAACCCGTTCCGCGCGACCTTCAGCGAAACGCAGGACTGACGCCGTCATTCCGGGGCGATGCCTAGCATCGAACCCGGAATCTCGAGATTCCGGGTCTGGTCCTGCGGACCATCCCGGAATGACGGCCTCATGCGGCGCCCCTCTTCACAAGCCCGAATGCCTCCGCAAGCAGGCTGTAGGACCTCTTCCGCGCCGCGTGGTCATACACCGCGGTGATCACCATCAGCTCGTCCGCCTGGGTCGCCGCGATCAGCGGCTCGAGCTTCGCCATCACGGTTGCCGGGCTGCCGACGAACAGCCGGGCGCGATTGCGTGCGATCGAGGCGCGCTCAGCGTCGGTGTAGGGATAGGCCTCGGCTTCCTCGATGCTCGGCAGCGGCAGATATTGGCCGCGGTCGCGGCGCAGCCGGTTGAGATCCATCGATAGCGCCAGCCGCTCGGCATCCGCATCGGTCTCCGCCGTCACCACGGCGACCGCGAGGATCGATTGCGGCGTCGCCCGCCAGCCGGACGGCTTGAAATGCGCGCGATAATTGGTCATCGCCGCGATCGCATCGTACGTGGCGAAATGATGCGCGAACGCGAACCCCATCCCGACCTGGGCGGCGAGCTCGGCGGAATAGTCGCTCGAGCCGAGCAGCCAGATCGGCGGCAGCGGCGAATCATCCGGCATCGCCACCACATTGGTGTAGGGATGGCCGGCCGGAAAATCGCGCGTCTCCCACAAGGTCAATTCGTGCAATCGTTCGAGGAAATCGTCGCCCTCGCGGCGATCGAGCCGGCTGCGCAGCGCATAGGCGGTGGCACCATCGGTGCCGGGCGCGCGGCCGAGGCCGAGGTCGATGCGGCCGGGAAACAGCGCCTCCAGCATCTTGAAGCGCTCGGCGACGACAAGCGGCGCATGGTTGGGCAGCATCACGCCGCCGGAGCCGACGCGAATATGCTGCGTCACCGCCGCGATCTGCCCGATCATCACATCGGGCGCCGGGCTCGCGACCGAGGCGAGGTTGTGGTGCTCGGCGAGCCAATAGCGGACATAGCCGAGAGCATCGACATGGCGCGCCAGATCGATGCTGTTGCGGAGCGCCGCGGCGGGCTTGGTGCCGGTGGTAACGACGGAGAGGTCGAGGACGGACAGCGGGATCATGGCCGACAACCTAGTGTGAGGTCAGGAGGCGACAAAGTCCCCGGCCGCGCAGAGCAGTCCCGCACCCGAGGGCCGGAAGAGGCTGCAGCAGTGCATTGGGACAAGATAAGACGATTCGTTGACATACTCCGTTGCCCACATTCCATTCTAGCGGCGCGCATATCGCCGGCACAGGACTTAATCCATATAAATCAATATGCTATCTATCTGATTTGGCTGACGGCTCGTCGCCCACCACACGTGCCCCTTAGCCATTTTTTCTCATTTCCTTGCCAACAATGGGCAATTTCCCATATCGAATGGGCTGTTTCAGCCCACCGGTTTCGCTTATCTTGGGGCCTCCATATCCAGGCCGGATGTCTGCCCTCCAGTTGCGGAGCCCTTGCGTATCATGACCGAGACCATTTCCTCCGTGCCGAACGGCCAGCGCGCCCCGAGGGCGCCGAAAATCTCCTTCGAGTTCTTCCCGCCGAAGACCGAGGAGATGGAGCGCAATCTGTGGGAGACCATCAATCGCCTTGCGCCGCTGACGCCGAACTTCGTCTCGGTCACCTACGGCGCCGGCGGCTCGACCCGCGAGCGCACCCATTCGACCATCAGCCGCATCCTGCGCGAGACCGATCTGCTGCCGGCCGCGCATCTGACCTGCGTGAGCGCCTCGCGCAGCGAGATCGACGAGATCGTCGACCGCTACCATGAGGTCGGCGTCCGCCACATCGTGGCGCTCCGCGGCGATCCGCCCGGCGGCATCGGCACGCCCTACTTCACCCATCCCGACGGCTACCAGAGCTCGGCCGAGCTCGTCGCCGGGATCAAGCGCCGCCACGCCGACATCGAGATCTCGGTGTCCGCCTATCCGGAGAAGCATCCGGAAGCCGCCGATTTCGACGCCGACATCGACACGCTGAGGGCCAAGGTCGACGCCGGTGCGACGCGCGCGATCACCCAGGTGTTCTTCGACAACGACCTTTATCATCGCTACGTCGACCGGGTGCGGGCACGCGGCATCGAGATTCCGATCGTGCCGGGCATCATGCCGATGCACAATTTCAAGCAGGCGCGCAATTTCGTCACCCGCGCCGGCACCAGCGTGCCGGACTGGCTCGCCGAGAAGTTCGAAGGCCTCGACCACGACGCCGAGACCCGCAAGCTGGTCGCGGCCACCGTTGCCGCCGGCCAGGTGCAGAAGCTGTTCAAGCACGGCGTCGACACCTTCCACTTCTACACCATGAACCGCGCGGACCTCGTGTTCGCGATCAGCCACCTGCTCGGCATCCGGCCGAACGGTGCCCAGAAAGCTGCCTGATCCATGACCATTCCTGTTTCTGCGAAGCGAACCGCTTTGCTCGCGGCTGCCCGCGAGCGCATCCTGGTGCTCGACGGCGCCATGGGCACGATGATCCAGGGCCTGCAATTCGACGAGGCCGCCTTCCGCGGCGCGCGCTTTGCGGAATTCCATCGCGACATCAAGGGCAACAACGATCTCCTGATCCTGACCCAGCCCGAGGCGATCACCGACATCCACGCCGCTTATCTGCGCGCCGGCGCCGACATCGTTGCGACCAACACCTTCTCCTCGACCTCGATCGCGCAGGCCGACTACGACATGTCGGACCTCGCCTATGAGATGAACCTGCAAGGCGCTCGCCTCGCGCGCATCGCAGCGGAGCGGGTCAGCGCCGAGGACGGCAAGCCGCGCTTCGTCGCCGGCGCGCTCGGCCCGACCAACCGCACCGCCTCGATCTCGCCCGACGTCTCCAATCCCGGCTATCGCGCGGTGACCTTCGACGATCTGCGCAGGGCCTATGGCGAACAGGCCAAGGGCCTGCTCGACGGCGGCGCCGACCTGCTGCTGGTCGAGACCATCTTCGACACGCTGAACGCCAAGGCTGCGCTGTATGCGATCGCCGAGATCATCGAGGAGCGCGTCATCGACGTGCCGGTGATGGTTTCCGGCACCATCACCGACAAGTCCGGCCGCCTGCTCTCCGGCCAACTGCCGGAAGCGTTCTGGCATTCGGTTCGGCACGCCAGGCCGATCACCATCGGCTTCAACTGCGCGCTCGGCGCAGAAGATTTGCGCGCGCATATCGCCGATATCGGCCGCGTCGCCGACACGCTGGTGTGCGCCTATCCGAACGCCGGCCTGCCCAACGAATTCGGCCAGTATGACGAGACGCCGGACTACATGGCGCGGTTGATCGGCGAGTTCGCCGCCGCCGGCCTCGTCAACATTGTCGGCGGCTGCTGCGGCACCACGCCCGACCATATCGCGGCGATCGCCAGGGCCGTCGCCCCGCACAAACCGCGCGTGGTGCCCGAGATCGAGCGGCGGCTCAAGCTGTCCGGCCTCGAGCCGTTCACGCTGACCGATGCGATCCCGTTCGTGAATGTCGGCGAGCGCACCAACGTCACCGGCTCGGCCCGCTTCCGCAAGCTGATCACCGCGGGCGACTATACCGCGGCGCTTCAGGTCGCGCGCGACCAGGTCGAGAACGGCGCCCAGGTGATCGACGTCAACATGGACGAGGGCCTCCTGGACTCCGAGAGCGCGATGGTGACGTTCCTCAACCTCGTCGCCGCCGAGCCCGACATCGCGCGCGTGCCCGTGATGGTCGATTCCTCGAAATTCCACGTCATCGAGGCCGGCCTGAAGTGCATCCAGGGCAAGCCGATCGTGAACTCGATCTCGCTGAAGGAAGGCGAGGAGAAGTTCATCCACGAGGCGACGGTGGCCAAGCGCCACGGTGCGGCCGTGGTGGTGATGGCGTTCGACGAGACCGGCCAGGCCGACACGTTCAAGCGCAAGACCGAGATCAGCAAGCGCGCCTACGACATTCTGGTCGGCCGGCTCGACTTCCCGCCCGAGGACATCATCTTCGATCCGAACATCTTCGCGATCGCGACCGGCCTTGAGGAGCACAACAATTACGGCGTCGACTTCATCGAGGCGACACGCTGGATCCGGCAGAACCTGCCCGGCGCCCACATCTCCGGCGGCGTCTCCAACCTGTCGTTCTCGTTCCGCGGCAACGAGCCGGTGCGCGAGGCGATGCACTCGGTGTTCCTGTATCACGCGATCCATGCCGGCATGGACATGGGTATCGTCAATGCCGGGCAGATGATCGTCTATGACGACATCGACCCCGAACTGCGCCAGACCTGCGAGGACGTGATCCTCAACCGCGATCCCGGTGCGTCGGAACGGCTGCTGGCGCTTGCCGAGAAATTCCGCGGCAAGGAGAAGCAGACCAAGGAGCAGGATCTCGCCTGGCGCGAATGGCCGGTCGAGAAGCGGCTGTCCCACGCCCTGGTGCACGGCATCACCGAATTCATCGAGCAGGACACCGAAGCGGCCCGCCAGAACGCCTCCCGTCCGCTCGACGTCATCGAGGGGCCGCTGATGGCCGGCATGAACGTGGTCGGCGACCTCTTCGGCGACGGCAAGATGTTCCTGCCGCAGGTCGTGAAGTCGGCGCGCGTGATGAAGCAGGCGGTCGCCTATCTAATGCCGTTCATGGAGGAGGAGAAGGCGCGCAACCTCGCCAATGGCATCACCGGCGGCCGCAACGCCGCAGGCAAGATCGTGCTCGCGACCGTCAAGGGCGACGTCCACGACATCGGCAAGAACATCGTCGGCATCGTGCTCCAGTGCAACAATTTCGAGGTCATCGACCTCGGTGTCATGGTGCCCGCCAACAAGATCATCGAGACCGCCAAGGCCGAAGGCGCCGACATCATCGGCCTGTCCGGCCTGATCACGCCCTCGCTCGACGAGATGAGCTTCCTCGCCGGCGAACTGGAACGGCAGGGTATGAACGTGCCGCTCTTGATCGGCGGCGCGACGACGAGCCGCGTGCATACCGCCGTGAAGATCGACCCGAACTATCCGGGCGGCCCGGTCGTGCATGTCAATGATGCCAGCCGCGCGGTCGGCGTCGCCTCCTCGCTGCTGTCGGCCGAGAAGAAGCAGGCCTACGCCGCCGAGGTGCGCGCGGAATACGCGAAGATCTCGTCGGCGCATTTCCGCTCCCAGGCCGACAAGAAGCGGCTGAAGCTCGCTGAAGCGCGCGCCAACAAGGTTGCGATCGACTTCGCCGCCGCACCGCCGAAGCAGCCGGCCTTCTTCGGCCTGAAGAGCTTTGACACCTACGATCTCGCCGAGCTCGCGGACTACATCGACTGGACGCCGTTCTTCCAGACCTGGGAGCTGACCGGCCGCTTCCCGGCGATCCTCGACGATCCCAAGGTCGGCGAGGTCGCGCGCTCGCTCTATGCCGACGCGCGCAAGATGCTCGACAAGATCATCGCGGAGAAGTGGTTCACCGCGCGCGCCACCATTGGCTTCTGGCCGGCGAATGCGGTCGGCGACGATGTCGAGGTCTATGCCGACGAGACGCGGAAGCAAAAGATCGCGACCTTCCACACGCTGCGCCAACAGCTCGAGAAGCGCGAGGGCCGCTTCAACGCCGCGCTGTCCGACTTCGTCGCGCCAAAGGACACCGGCGTGCCCGACTATATCGGCGGCTTCGTCGTCACCGCGGGGATCGGCGAGGATGCGGTCGCCGACCGCTTCAAGAACGCCAATGACGACTACTCCTCGATCCTGTGCAAGGCGCTGGCCGATCGTCTGGCCGAGGCCTTTGCCGAGCGCATGCACCAGCGTGTGCGCAAGGAGTTCTGGGGCTATGCGCCGGACGAGACGTTCTCGGCCGACGAACTGATCCTCGAGAAGTATGACGGCATCCGCCCGGCGCCCGGCTATCCGGCGCAACCCGACCACACCGAGAAGCGGACGCTGTTCGCGCTGCTCGACGCGGAGAATACCGCCGGCGTGAAGCTGACCGAGAGCTTTGCGATGTGGCCGGGCTCGTCGGTCTCGGGCCTATATTTCTCGCATCCCGAGAGCTTCTATTTCGGCGTCGGCAAGATCGAGCGCGACCAGGTCGAGGACTATGCCGCGCGCAAGGCCATGACGGTCGCCGAGGTCGAGCGCTGGCTGGCGCCTGTCTTGAACTACATCCCCTCGCAGGACGGCGCCAAGGGCCAGCCGATCGCACCCGCCGCAACGCCAGCCAACGACGCCGAGCTGGCCTCGCATCCGCAGGGCTGCACCTGTGCCGTGCATCTGGCCTGGCGCAAGAAGAAGGTCGGCGCGGGCTAGGCATCGACGATGGCGTAGCCCGGATGCAGCGAAGCGCAATCCGGGATAGACTGCGACGGAACGACGACCGGTCCTGGATTTTCGCTTGCGCTTCATCCGGGCTACGAGCCGCCTCGTTGAGGGCAGAGAGAAATTCCCGATGCAGTTCTTCTCCTTCTGGCGATCGCTGGCGAGCTTTCGGGTGCGGATTGCGCTCAACCTCAAGGGCGTGCCGGCCGACATCGTGTTCGTCGACATCGATGCCGACGCGCACCGCGCCGACGCCTATCGCAAGATCAATCCGCAGATGGCGCTGCCGGCGCTGGTGACCGACGACGGCGCCGTGCTGTTCCAGTCGCTCGCGATCATCGACTATCTCGACGAGACTTTTCCGACCCCGCCGCTGCTGCCGTCCGATCCGCGCGGCCGCGCCCGGGTGCGCGGACTTGCGCTGATCGTCGCCTGCGAAGGCCATCCGCTGCTGACCCCGCGGGTGCGCCGCTATCTCGACCGCGAGCTCGACCTGCGCGACAGCCAGCAATCTGCCTGGCGGCGGCACTGGACGGTCGAGACGCTGGCGGCGCTCGAAGGCCACCTCGCCGGCCACAAGGCGACCGGCCGGTTCTGCCACGGCGACACGCCGACCGTCGCCGATATCTGCCTGGTCGGCCATGTCACCGCGGCGATCAACCAGCAGATCAGCCTGTCGCCCTGGCCGACCGTAAAACGCATCCACGACACCGCGATGGCGCTGCCGGCGTTCGCCACGGCACATCCGTCAGCGCAGCCCGATACGCCGGAGGCGATGCAGGTGAAGGCGACGTAAGGAATCTCCCCATCGCCGTCCTGGCGAAAGCCATAAAAGCCCCGTTCGGTGATGAACGGGATAGTGGCCCCAGCGTCGGGTCACAATTGAGATTTGGGGTAATGGGCTTTCGCCAGGACGACGATGAGGATCGATCTCGATTCGAGATGTCAAACACGCGGTGTCATCACCCGCGAAAGCGGATGATCCAGTATTCCAGAGACAGCAGTACCTGAACCGAGACGCCGCGGCGTACTGGATCGCCCGGTCGAGCCGGGCGATGACAGTTGAGGATTAAAGACATCGCTTCGCAGCGTGCTGCTATCGCCCGGCTTCGCTCTCCATCGTCCTGCGAAACCGCTCCCGCACTGTCCGTGCAATCGCGGCCGGTGCCTCGTCGGGAATCGCGAAGCACGAGCTGGCGTTGATTTCGCAGAGCACGTAAGTGTCGGCACCATCAGCATCGCGCGGGCCGTAGAGGAAATCCGCATCCCAGATCACCGGCAGCGATGCTTCATCGATCGTCAGCGTCGCCATCATTTGCGGAATCCATTCGTCCTCCATCAAGCGCCGCAATGCCTGGAATTGCGCGGCATCAGGACCGTCCATGATGCGCGGCCCGGGCTGGGCTTGCGGTGAATCAGGGCCTTCCGGAGGCGGCGGGATCAACGCCTTGATCAATTGATGCCCGAAGCCCGCGACCTTCGATCCGCTGACATAGCAGCGGATCATGCCTTCGGGCAGGCGCGGTTGGAACGGCTGGTCGATGATGCAGCCGCCCCAGCCGAAATACTGATCGCAGCGCGCCATGAACGCCTCCAGCGGCAGCTGCTCAGGCTGGCTGCCGCGCAGCGCATGCAGCACGCGAACGGTCGCATCCGCATCCGGCGAAGCCTCCACTTTCCAGACGCCCTGCCCGCCATTGCCACGGTTCTGCTTGAGCACACGCGGCCCGGACGTGCGAAGCCGCGACGGGAATTCGGCACGGAAGACGTCCGCGCTGGCGTATCGATGCGTGTCGGCGCCCCAGCCCAGATGACGCGTGCGATAAAGCACGTCCTTGACGCCCATCTTCAGGATGACATCGGGATGCGCGCTGACCCATGGGCGTTTCGCTGCGACCTCGCGCAGCAGCGGATCGAGGGCCGCGCGCGTCTTGCCCTGATGGATCGGATCGACCCAGACGAGGACGCCGTCCATGGTCAGCAATTGGTCGCGGACGAGATCGGCGAAGGTCTCGTCATAGACGACGGGAATCGCCTCGATACCGGAGGCGGCAAGCGCCTCGAAGACACGGACGAAGCGGCTGTTCTGCGGCGTCGCCTCGCGGCGCGTCACGGCATCGCCACGCCACAGGATCGCGATTCTGGAACGAGGAGATGTGTGCTGTTCGGTGTCCATATGGAAGCTCCACGACGGTTGAAGTCGCGCAGAGCTTGGACCGAAGTCTCACGGGGAGTCTGCCTGGTCCCCTCAAGGGCGACTCTAGACCACTTCGCGCCGGTTTCAAGATCGACGTGAGATCACGCCATGACCCCATGCACCCCCAGCCATCCCGTGTAGAGGCCGACCAGCACGATCAGCGCGGCCGACACGTAGGGTGCGCGCCGTGCGAAGCGGCCGAAGCCGCCCCAATGACGCTCGACATGACGGAGACTGAGCGCGGCCGCAATCCCGACCGAGACCATGGTCAGCGCAAGCCCGATGCCGAAGCAGAGCACCAGCACGAAGCCGAGGCTGAACTGCTTCAGTTGAAGACAGAGCAGCAACACGGTGATCGCCGCCGGACAGGGAATCAGCCCGCCGGTCAGGCCGAACAGGATGATCTGCCATGTCGTGACGGTGCGTCCGGCAAAGCGCTTGCGTATGTCAGCGGCATGCGCGAGGGCATGCGCATCGGCTCCGTCCTCTCCGAGGTCCATGTGCGCATGGTCATGCTCCTTGAACAGGACTTCCGCCGTCTCCGCCCGCACCGAGATGCGCGCCTTGAATTCATGCGGCTCCGGAATCTCATCGATGCTTTCGAGATAGTCGCCCTGGCCGGCGAAGCGAAAACACTGCTCGCTGCCGTCGGGGCGGATCGTCATGACACTGACCTCGCCGGCCGCCGGCAGCGTGCCGGCCTCGCTGCGCAGCCGCCAGCGCGGCGGCACGCCGTTCTCGAAGACCTCGAGCGACAGCGATTGTCCGGCCAGGATCAATGGGCGGGTTTCGTCGTGATGGTGGTGATGATCGTGATCGGCAGTCTGCTCTCGCCAGGTCCGCCACGCCATCCAGGCGGCGATCGCGATGATGATCGCAGCCGACACCAGTTGCAGCCAGGCTTCGCTGCGCTCGCCGGACCATTGCTGGCCGAAATGCAACCCGGCGAGCGCGACGATCCAGACGATCGCGGTATGCGAGATCGTCGCCGCCAGGCCGAGCAGCACCGCCTGCACCACCGTGCCGCGGATCGCGATGATGAAGGCCGCCATCATCGTCTTGGAGTGGCCGGGCTCAAGCCCGTGCAGCGCGCCGAGCAGGATCGCGCTGGGGATGAACAGCCATGCATGCGCGCTGCTTTGCTGCAGCAGCTGGGACAGATCGGCCATTTGCTTCACTTCAGGCTGGGCGTCACTTCAAATAGGTACGAACCACGTCGATCAGGTCGGCAGCGCCCTGCGCCTTCTCGGGATCCTTTTCCAGGGCAGGGTCCACCACGTGATGGCGGATGTGATCTTCGAGCAATTCCGCGGTGAGCCCGTTGATGGCGCCGCGTACCGAGGCCACCAGCATCAATACGTCGGCACAGCCGATCTCGGACTCCAGCGCCCGCTCGACGGCCTCGAGCTGCCCCTTGATGCGGCGAACCCGGCCGACGAGCTTGGACTTGTGCTTGATCGTGTGCGACATCAAAATAATATAGGGGGGTACCCTATATTAGTCAACATTGTTGTCGACCGACGCGGCGGCATGCGTGACGCAGCAGCGGATATTTGAGCGCCGACATGTTCCTGTCGCAAACGGTGAAATCTTGGTGATGCGTTGATCCAGCAGAGCTGGTTGACAGCAACCGGCATTGGTCTTCTATTGATGGCACGGGGATGTGCGATCTCCCCGCGAGGCGACATGCCCAAGAATCGCGTCCTGTTCACCAAGGGCGCAGCATGTCATCTTACACATCGATCTCATCCGAAAAATTGTCTCGTCTCATCGGCACCACCAGGGCACCGGTGCTCGTCGACGTTCGCCTCGATGAGGATTTCGCCGCCGACCCGCGCCTGATCCCGGGCGCCATTCGGCACTCCCATCTCGACGTCCAGGATTGGGCGTCCGGCCTCAGTGGCCAATCCGTTGTCGTCGTCTGCCAGAAGGGGCAGAAGCTTGCCGAAGGCACCGCTGCCTGGCTCCGCTGCGGCAACATTGCTGCCGAGATTCTCGAGGGCGGCCATCTCGGCTGGCGACAGGCGGAACTCCCAACCGTTCCCGCCAACAGGATTCCGAAACGCGACGGGCGCGGCCGCACCGTCTGGGTGACGCGGTCGCGGCCGAAGATCGATCGCATCGCCTGTCCATGGCTGATCCGCCGCTTTGTCGATCCGGCGGCCGTGTTCCTGTTCGTCACATCAGCGGAAGTCGAGGCCGTCGCCGAACGATTCGAGGCCACGCCGTTCGACATCGAGAACGTGTTCTGGAGCCATCGCGGCGAGCGTTGCACCTTCGACGTGATGGTCGAGGAGTTCGGCCTGTCGACGCCGGCGCTGGAGCGGCTCGCGACAATGGTGCGGGCCGCCGACACTGCGCGGCTTGATCTCTCGCCGGAGGCGCCCGGCCTGCTCGCGGCCTCGCTCGGCTTGTCGCGCATGTTCGACGACGACCTCGAACAGTTGAGCGCCGGCATGCTGCTCTACGACGCGTTCTATCGCTGGTGCCGCGACGCGACCAGGGAGACGCACAATTGGCCGACCAGCAAGGTGAAGCCATGACGGACGTCGCAACGACACCGAAGGCGCACGGACAAGAGCACGCGCACGGCATCTCGTTCAACGACGCGCTGCTGGTCTGGATGCGGGTCGCTATCCTGAGCTTTGGCGGACCGGCAGGCCAGATCGCGGTGATGCATCGCATCTTGGTCGAGGAGAAGAACTGGATATCGGAGGGGCGTTTCCTGCACGCCCTCAACTACTGCATGCTGCTGCCGGGGCCGGAGGCGCAGCAGCTGGCGACCTATATCGGCTGGCTGCTGCATCGGACGCTCGGCGGCATCGTTTCCGGCGGGCTGTTCATCCTGCCCGGCATCTTCGCCATCATGGGCCTCAGCTATATCTATGCGGCCTATGGCAATGTCGGGTTTGTCGAGGCGCTGTTCTTCGGCCTGAAGGCCGCCGTGCTTGCCATCGTCATCCAGGCGGTGGTGCGGGTCGGCAAACGCGCGCTGCGCAACCGGGTGATGATCGCGCTCGCGGCGATCGCCTTTGTCGCGATCTTTTTCTTCGCCGTGCCGTTTCCGCTGATCATCGGCGCCGCGGCCCTCACCGGGCTAATCGGCGCCCGGCTGGGCCGGCCGGAATTTGCGGCCATCGAACATGGCGGCAAGAGCTCGGCTGCCATCGACAGCATGCTCGGCGAGGCGGTGCCGGATCATGTCCGTCCCAACGCATCGCGCACGCTGCGGGTCGGCGCCGTCTGGCTCGCGCTCTGGCTGGTTCCGGTGTTCGCCCTGCTGATCGTCCTGGGACCGGGCGACGTGTTCACGCAGATCGCGATCTTCTTCAGCAAGATGGCGATGGTGACGTTCGGCGGCGCCTATGCCGTGCTCGCGTATGTCGCGCAACAGGGCGCGGAATACTATCACTGGGTCAGCCCGCGCGAGATGCTTGATGGCCTCGGCATGGCCGAGACCACGCCCGGCCCGCTGATCATGGTGGTGCAGTTCGTGGGCTTCATGGCCGCGTTCCGCGAGGCAAGCGGGCTGTCGCCGATGCTGGCTGCCACGCTTGGCGGACTGCTCGCGACGTGGGTGACGTTCACGCCGTGCTTCCTGTGGATATTCGTCGGCGCGCCCTACATCGAGGCGCTGCGCGGCAACAAGGCGCTGGCGGGCGCGTTGTCGGCGATCACCGCCGCCGTGGTCGGCGTGATCCTCAACCTGTCGATCTGGTTCGCGCTGCATACGCTGTTTCGGCAAACCGTCCCGGTGCACGAGTTCGGCCTATCGTTCGACGCGCCGGTGCCGGCGAGCATCGACTGGCCGGCGCTTGCGCTGGCGGCGGCGGCGGCGATCGCGATATTCCGCTTCAATGTGGGGATGCTCAGCGTCCTTGCCGCGTCCTGCGTCACGGGCGTGCTGCTGCGGCTGGCAGACATCATCTGAGCCGGGCAGCGCGCGTCACAAGCACCTGGGGCAGTACAACACAACCAGGAGACCAGACATGCAGAAGCAGAAGCTCTCTCACCTGATCTTTGCGCTCGCGATCGCGGGCACCGTCATGCCCGCACACGCCCTGACCCAGGACGAACTGGTCGCGAAACTCCAGGCCGCCGGCTACGCCAATGTCAGCGACGTCAGGTCGACGGCCGAAGGCCTGACGGCGAAAGCGATGAAGAACGGCAAGCCCGTGCGGCTGGTGATCGACAGCAGCGGCCAGGTCAAAGAGCAGAACTAGACCCCATCTCCGCGCGGCACACATCAAGACCCAAGCAATGGAGTGAAATCATGAGGACAACAACTGCGGTCCTGTGCCTCGCCGTCCTCTGGACAGGTGCAGCGCTTGCGGCACCAGCCGACGACAGTGAGCAACAGCAAGCGGCCGTCGCATTGCAGTCGGCGATGATGCTTCCGTCGGCAACCGAGACGCTGCGAGGCATCGTCGACAGCGTCGACGAACGCAACGACACGCTGCTGATTCGCGTGTCTACGGACAAGACCGAAACGTTCAAGGTTCAGGACGGCCTGATCTTCAATGCCGTCCGCTTCGGCGATCCCGTCGAGATCTCGGTGCAGACCATCGGGGGATTCCGAACCATCGTCGGGCTCTCGAAGGAATAGAGCGGGCAGCCTGAAGCAACAAATGCGGGTTCAAAGGAGTAATCCAATGCGAAACACAATCTCCGCGCTGATCGGCGTCAGCGCCTGCGTCTTTGCCTCCAGCGGAAGCGCGCAAAAGATCGACTGGCAGATATTCACCGAGCCATTCGTCGCCTCGGCGCACGCCCAAGGCATCGACTGGCATAAGGTCGACGACACCCTGGGCAGGAAGCCGGCCGTCTCCGGCGACGTTCATCGCTACGGCTTTCCGCGGACCGACCTCACGGTGACGCTCAACGGCGTCACCATCAAGCCGGCGCTGGCGCTCGGCGGATGGGTCGCCTTCAAGCCCATGCATGACGGCGTCATGGCGATGGGCGACCTTGTGCTGCTCGAATCCGAGATCAATCCCGTCATGCTGAAGATGATCGGCAACGGCCTGCAGATCACGGCCGTGCACAATCATTTGCTCGGCGCGAGCCCGGCCACCTTCTACATGCATGTCGCCGGCCACGGCGATCCGGTGAAGATCGCCGGCGCGATCCGGGATGCGCTCGCCGAAAGCAAGACGCCGCTCACGGCCGCGGCGCCGGCAACACCGCCACCGGCCGTCGATCTCGACACCGCGCAGCTCGACCAGATCATCGGCGCCAAGGGCCAGACCAATGGTGGCGTCTATCAGTTCAACGTGGCCCGGCGCGATCCGGTCACCGAAGGAGGCATGCCGTTGGCGCCGGTCGGCCCGATGGGCGTTGCGATCGCCATCAACTTCCAGCCGACCGGCGGCAGCAAGGCGGCGATCACCGGCGATTTCGTGCTGACCAACGACGAGGTGAACCCGGTGATCACAGCGCTGCGAACCCACGGCATCGAGGTCACCGCACTGCACAGCCACATGCTAGATGAACAGCCGCGCCTGTTCTTTATGCATTTCTGGGCCAATGACGACGCCATCAAGCTTGCCAAGGGCCTGCGCGCCGCGCTCGACAAGACGGCAAGCACCAGGAGCTGAAGGCGGGCAGGCCCCGGCTCATGCATGGAACCGGCTTGCGACCCTCGTTATTGTCGTGGCCGCAAGTCCCCATGCATGGAGCCGGTAAGTGCTGAAACTGTACAGGTCGGTGAGCTCTGATTGGCAGGGCATCGGCGCCGAATTGCCGCCCGACATCATCTGGATCGATCTGCTCGATCCCACCGCGGATGAAAAGCAGTTCGTCGAGCGCATGCTCGACATTCGCATCCCCACCGAGGAATCATTGGGCCAGATAGAGGCGTCCAGCCGTCTTGTGACCGATCATGACCGGCTCTATCTGAGCTCGCCGGCGGTGCGGCTCGACCAGAACAACGAGGCCGAGATCACCAATATCGGCTTCGTGATCGGCCCCAAGGTGCTGGTCACGGTTCGCTTTGCGCCGCTCGCCACCTTCGACGAGGTGATGAAGCGGATCGACACCGACAAAAGCCTGCAGAACGGCATGTGCGTGTTCACCGCGCTACTCGAGGCCATGATCGATCGCGGCGCCGACGTGCTGGAGCAGCTTGGCGCGAAGACCGACCGACTGTCGCGCGCCGTGTTCAAGGGCGGACTGGTGCGGAGCAAGCGGCCGGTGCGCTCCAGCCGCCGGCTGCGCGAGGCATTGGAGAATATCGGCGCGCTGGCCGATCGCCTGGCCAAGGCGCGCGACGTGCTGCTCGGGGTCGGCCGGATCGCGAGTTTCGCCGACGATGTCGGCAACGAATGGATCACCGCGGCATCGAAGCGGCGGCTCGAGGCGGTCTCCAAGGATGTGGCGTCGCTGGGTGACTACGAGACCAGGCTGTCGGACAAAATCCAGCTGTTGCTGGACGCCGTGCTCGGCTTCATCAACATCCAGCAGAACGACCTGTTCAAGATCCTGACCATCGTCTCCGTGGTCGGCGTTCCCCCGACCATCCTGGTCGGGGTCTGGGGCATGAATTTCAAGGTTATGCCGGAGCTCGGCTGGACCTTCGGTTATCCGCTGGCCTGCGCCGCGATCATCGCCAGCGGCATCCTGCCGGTGCTCTGGTTCAAGCGGCATGGCTGGTTCGACTAGTGGACAAGCGAAGTTGAAACACCGCTGCACTATCGGCGTTGAGAAGGCGCCTGCGGCGCTCTAGATCAGGACGTCCTCTGCCCGCGCCCGCGGCGCTGTCATCCCCCAACGAAGAGTTCTGCCTATGCGACCCCACATCATCTGCCACATGGGCACGTCGATCGACGGGCGGCTTCATCCCAGCCGCTTCACCAAGGCCGCCGCCGGTATCCCGGCCGACGTGCTGCGCTCCCATTACGAAAGAATCCATGATGGCTTCAATGCCGACGGCTGGATCATCGGCCGCGTCACCATGAACGAGATGGCCAAGGGATCGGAGCGGCACATCGCCAACCCGCCGAAGCTGCCGCGCGGGCCACATCTTGCCAACCGCGCCGGCCGCAAGCTTGCCATCGGCATCGATCCGTCGGGCCGGGTGCATTTCGGCAAGGACAATGTCGGCGGCGACCATGCGGTCGCGGTGCTCGGCGAGCAGGTTTCCGACGCGCATCTGGCCGAGCTGCGCGAGGACGGCGCGTCCTACATCTTTGCCGGCCCGAGGGGCGACGACCTGCCGGGCGCGATGGCGCAATGTGCCGCGCTGTTCGGCGCC
Organism: Bradyrhizobium sp. USDA 4461; assembly: GCF_054055655.1. Classification (NCBI taxonomy): domain Bacteria; kingdom Pseudomonadati; phylum Pseudomonadota; class Alphaproteobacteria; order Hyphomicrobiales; family Nitrobacteraceae; genus Bradyrhizobium; species Bradyrhizobium sp. USDA 4461. The sequence continues at coordinate 3,242,665 of NZ_JBSRXM010000001.1, read as the reverse complement.
AAGACGCTGCTGCTCGAAGGCGGCGGCGGCATCAATGGCGCCTTCCTGAAGCACGGGCTGATCGACGAATTCAGCACGCTGATTCATCCGGCGGTCGACGGCGTCGCCGGATCGCAATGCATCGTCGACTATCACGGTCCAGACGGCGACCGGCCGGGCGCCGGGCAGTCACTGCGGCTGACGCATTGCGAGACGCTGGAAGGCGGCATGGTCTGGCTGCGTCACGCCGTGGAGCGCGCGCCGGGCTGAACGCTGCTATTGCTTGGGATTCTCCACCCAGCCGCTTCTGCATCCGGCAACGAAGAACGCGACGCCGCGCGCGACATGCTCGTCGATCTCGGGGTCGAGTGCTTTCAGGTCGACTTCGTACAGAGCCCGCATCAGCATCGGCACCGCGATGATGTCGAGGAACAGGCGCGCCGTGGTCGGCAGCTGCTCCGGCGCGAAGGCCGGCAACTTGCCGAGCTCGTCGGATTGCGTCAGGTCGCGCAGCAGGTGAATTCCGAGCTCGGTGGCGAGCGCGCGCGCCCTGCGATTGACGGTGGCGGCGAGATCCGGGAAGCGATGCGCCTCCGCGATAGCAAGCCGCATCAGGCCGATCCGGTCGGCGTCGAGCCCCCAATGCAGCAGGGTCGAGGCGACGCTGGTGAGGCGCTCCTCCACCGTCACGCCAAGCGGCGCGTCCGCCTTGAACTCCGCGATACGTGACAGGATGTCCCGCGTCACCACCTCGGTGAACAGCGCCCGCTTGTCCTGGAAGCGCGCATAGATCGTGCGCTTGCCGGAGCGCGCGACGTCCGCGATCTCATCGATGCTGGCGCCTTCGAAGCCACGCTGCAGGAAGACCTTGCGCGCCGCATCGAGGATACGCGCATCGACCTCGCCGGCGAGCTCCTTCGGCGGCCGGCCAGCACGGACCTCGACCGGCCTCGCCTTCCTCGCCGCCACTTTCGTGTTGGGCGCCCGCGGCATCTTCAGTGTGCTGGTGGTCATCGCCTTGACCCGGGTTCCATGAGCCGGTTCGGCCGGCAACATCAGGCAATATAGGCCCATCACATCTAGTTGTAAATAGAACGGCACAGTTCCGTTTCCATTGACGTTGCACTGCAGCGGGACTAAATGCCGCACAGAACGGAACGGTATCGTTCCCTTCTGCGAAGGCCGTGCAGACCTCGCTCAACTGCAGGAGCAGCCATCATGTTCGAAGACACTGTGTTGGAGCGCGACCAACAGGGGCACCAAGGTATCGAGGGCGCGCCCTCCCGCGATCCCGACAGTTCAGAGTTGACCGCGCGGGCTCCCGCGCAGGAGCGGCCGGTGGCGAAGGAGCCCGCCCCGCCGGCAACGATCCCGCCGGAGGCCGCGCCGAAGAAGCGCGGCTTGCTGCGCCGCCGTCCGGTCGTCTCCGCAATCGGCGCCGTGCTGCTCGCCGCCACGTTCGGCGGCGCCTATCTCTACATGGACTACACCGAGCATTTCGAATCCACCGACGACGCCTTCATCGCGGCGCGGCAGTCCGCGCTGGCGCCGAAGATCTCCGGCTACATCACCGCGGTGCCGGTCACCGACAACCAGCATGTCGCGGCCGGCGACGTGATCGCCCGGCTCGACGACCGTGACTATCGCGTGGCGCTGGCGCAGGCCGAGGCGCAGGTCGCCGCCGCGCAGGCCAGCATCGAGAATGTCGATGCGCAGCTCGACGTGCAGCAGGCGCAGATCGCGGCCAACCAGGCCCAGGTGGATCAGGCGCAGGCGGCGCTGACCTTCGCGCAACAGCAGGCGACGCGCTACCAGCACCTGGAGCAGACCGGTTACGGTACGGTACAGAATTCCGAGCAGTACACCTCGCAACTGCATCAGCAGCAGGCGTCCCTCTTGAGCGCGCAGGCGACGCTGAACCTCGCACAGCGCCAGGTGGAATCGCTGAAGGCGCAGCGCAAGAGCGCGGTCGCCAACCTCGCCCAGGCCGAGGCGCAGCGCGACCAGGCGAAGCTCAATCTGTCCTACACCACGGTGACCGCGGCGCAGCCGGGCCGCGTCGTCAACCTGTCGGCGGCCGTCGGCCAGTTCGCGCAGGCCGGCACCAACCTGACGATGTTCGTGCCCGACCAGACCTGGGTCACCGCGAACTTCAAGGAGATCCAGCTCGACAAGATGCGCCCGGGCGAGAACGTGACGCTGAAGATCGACGCCTATCCCGGCCGCGCCATCCAGGGCCATGTCGAGAGCCTGCAGCCGGGCTCCGGCACCGCGTTCTCGCTGCTGCCGGCGCAGAACGCCACCGGCAACTACGTCAAGATCGTGCAGCGCGTGCCGGTTAAGATCGTGATGGACAACCCGCCGACCGATGTCGCGCTTGGCCCCGGCATGTCCGTGGTGCCGACCGTGCGGATCAATTCATCGCCGTCGCTGCTCGAGCGGCTTGGCAAGCTCTGATTTCCGGAGGCTGTCATGAGTGCAGCAGCAATCGATGCCAAGAGCCTCCCGGTTCCGAACGTCACGGTCAATCCCTGGCTGATCGCCATCGTGGTCGCGCTCGCGAGCTTCATGGAGGTGCTCGACACGACCATCGCCAACGTCGCGCTGCCCTATATCGCCGGCGGCATGGGCGTCAGCGAGGACGAAGCCTCCTGGGTGGTCACCTCCTATCTGGTGTCCAATGCCATCATCCTGACCGCCTCCAGCTTTCTCGCCAAGATGCTGGGGCGGAAGACGTTCTTCCTGATCTGCCTCGGCATCTTCACGGTCAGTTCGATCCTGTGCGGCTTCGCGCCCAATCTGAACGCGCTGCTGCTGTTCCGGATCCTGCAAGGTCTCGGCGGCGGCGGCATGGTGCCGGTGGCGCAGTCGATCCTGGCGGACGCGTTCCCGCCGGTCAGGCGCGGACAGGCGTTTGCGGTGTTTGGCATCGCCGTGGTGGTGGCGCCGGTGGTCGGCCCGACGCTCGGCGGCTGGCTCTCCGACAATCTGTCCTGGCACTGGTGCTTTCTGATCAACGCACCGGTCGGCCTATTCGCGACTGTCGCGATCGCCATGGTGCTGCAGGAGCCGGCGACCGCGAAAGCCAACACTGCGAAGGCCGACAGCGAGCCGCAGCGGGACAACGGCTTCGACGTCATCGGCTTCGCGCTGGTGGCGACCTTCCTCGGCGCACTCGAGGTGACGCTTGACCGCGGCCTGGAGGACGACTGGTTCGGATCGTCCTTCATCATCACGTCGGCGGCGATCTGCGCCACCGCTTTCGTGCTGATGATCCCGTGGGAGATGACCCGCCGCAATCCGATGATCGATTTGCGGATGGTCGCCAGCCGGCAGTTCGGTGCCTGCTTCCTGGTGATGCTGGCGACCGGCGCCATCCTGCTCGCGACCACCCAGTTCCTGCCGCAGCTGGTGCAGCAGGATTTCGGCTATACCGCGACCTGGGCCGGCCTCGTGCTCTCGCCCGGCGGCGTGGTCACCATGCTGATGATGTTCGCGGTCGGCCGGCTCGCCTCCAGGGTGCAGCCGAAATATCTGATCATCGCCGGTGCGCTGGTGATCGCGGCCTCGATGTACAGCATGACCAATGTGTACGGCGATCTCGGATTCTGGTTCATGGCGCGCTCGCGCATGCTGATCGGCGTCGGCCTGCCGCTGATCTTCATTCCGATCATGACGGCGTCCTATGACGGCATTCCCGCCGGAAAGACCGACCAGGCCTCCGCCCTGATCAACGCGGCGCGCAACACCGGCGGTTCGATCGGCGTCTCGCTCGTCTCCAACGTGCTGACGCACCGCGAGCAATTCCACCAGAGCCGGTTGGTCGAGCAGGTGATGCCGTCGAGCCCGCAATACCAGGACACGCTGCAGCAGGTCACCGACTACTTCGTCGCCCAGGGCAACGCGCTGGCGCAGGCACATCAACAGGCGATCCAGTGGATCGGCCAGCAGGTGCAGACCCAAGCCTCGTTCCTGTCCTACATGGACGCGTTCTGGGTGCTGATGCTGATCGCGCTGTCGGCGATCCCGCTGGCGCTGACCCTGCGCAAGGTCAAGCTTGGCGGCCCCGCTCCCGTCGGTCACTGACGAAGAGCAGAGGTCAGCTGCACGACGCCCGCGCCGGGGATCGGCGCGGGCGTATCGCTTCGGATCGTCTCGATAGAGGTCAAATGCCGCTCGTGGCGGCAACGATCGTGTCCCTCAGCCAGCGGTGTGCCGGCAGATCGTCGAAGCGGCGGTGCCAGCTCATCACGCTCTGCAGCTTCGATGCATCGAACGGCAGGTCCCGCATCTCGATCGGATAGGCACGGCGGAATTCGAGCGCGAGCTTGCGGCCGAGGATCGCCACCATGTTCGATTGCACCAGGACAGCGCCGGCGGACAGATACGGCACATCGGAGGCGATGGTACGCTCGGCCTTGCGCGCCCGCAGCCAGGCATCGATGAAATCCAGATCCTCGCCGCTGGAGGTAATTGCAAGATGCGGCAGCTCGACCAGCGTCTCGCCGGTCAGCTTCTTGCGCAACGCCGGATGACCGGCCCGGAGCACCGCAACGAAGCGATCCTCGATCAACCGGCGGGATGCAAAGCGCTCGCCGTCCATCGCGCGCGACGAGATCGCAAGATCGAGCTCGCCGCGATCGAGCCGGTCGGCGAGATTGAGCGTCCCGCTCGGCACCAGCGTCAGGCGTACTTTGGGAGCCTGCGCGCGCACCGCCGCGATAATCGCGCCGGCCACGACCACTGCGGCGTAATTGTTGACGGCAATGGCAAAGCGCCGCTCCGCCTGCGCCGGATCGAAGCGATCCCCTTCGACTGCGAGCTGCAGCTCGCTCAGCGCCTTGCGGACCGGCAGCGCGAGGGCTTCCGCCCGCGGCGTCGGCAGCATGCCGGATGGCGTGCGGACGAACAGCTGGTCTTTCAGCGCGTGACGCAGCCGGTTCAGCGCGTGGCTCACGGCGGGCTGGCTGATCGCAAGCGCGCCGGCCGCGCGCACCACGCTGCGCTCGCGCATGACAGCGTCGAACACCAGCAGCAGATTGAGGTCGAGATTGCGCATCCGCATGGCCGCATCATGAACAATATGAATTAGCAGATAAAGACAATTCATTTGAATAATAACAGGCCAAGCTCCAGCTTCTGCGCATGCCCGAGAGCCCGCACAGCGCAATCGCAACCCGGCCACTTCGCGCCACCGCGCGCGTTCTGGTCGGCGTCCTAGCCGGCCCCGATGCCGCTGCTATCGCCGTGCCGGAAACCTTCGCGCGCTGGCGGCGGCTTACGCCGCTGGCCACATGGGTGCCGATCGAGCTTCGCGAAACCAGCTATGCCGGCATCCTGAGCGGCGTTGCCGCCGCGCTCGACCGCACCGGCATGGCCCCGCGGCAGCTGATCCTGCTGGGCGAAGGACCGGTCGCACGGCGCATGCTCGAGCTGGCGCTGCGCGGCGAATTGCCCTGCGGCGGCATTGTCGCAATCGACGTCGCCTCCGACGCGCTGCCGTTTCCCGTGGTGCCGACGGTGACCGCCTTCCGGCTTGTCATTCGTCACGACGACGAAGCGCCGCAAGGCGGCTTGATCGACGCGTTGCGCGCCGCCGATCTCGACGCACGCATCATCAATCTCGACCTGACTGCCGGCCGCGGGGCCGAGGCGGCCGCGGCGAGCGCAACTGAGACCTTTGTTCTGGAGCTGGTTGCAACAATCGGCCGCCGGACAACCGATGGAGCTGGTGACCCATGACATCGAAAACTTTCAAGATCGTATGCGCGGGCCTGGTGGCCGCCGCCGCAATTGGCGCCGGCGCCTATGTCGTGTATCGGCTGGACGGCGCGACGCATGCGGCTCCTCAGGTGGCCGAGCCGCACACCGTCCAGTCCGCCGTCCCAGTGACGGCGGCGAAGGTGCTGCAACATGATGTGCCGATCGTGCTCGAGGGCCTCGGCACGGTGACCCCGATCAATACGGCCACCATCCGCACCCAGGTGCAGGGCACACTCGACAGCGTCGATTTCGTCGAGGGCAAGCAGGTGAAGCGCGGCGACGTGCTGGCCAGGATCGACCCACGGGTCTACGAGGCCCAGGTCGACCAGGCCGAGGCTGCGCTGGCGCGCGACGAGGCGAGCCTGAAGAACGCCAAGACGAACTTGGCGCGAACGCAGCCGCTCGCCAATCGCGGCTTTGCGACCCAGCAATTGCTCGACACCCAGGACTCGCAAGTCTCGCAAGACGAAGGCACGGTCGCGCTCGACAAGGCGGCGCTGGAAGCCGCGCAGACCCAATTGAGCTTTGCCACGATCACAGCGCCGTTCGACGGCGTCACCGGCATCCGCCGGATCGATCCCGGCAACATCGTGCACCCGACCGATACCAATGGGCTCGTGGTCCTCACCCAGCTGCAACCGATCGCGGTGATCTTCACGCTGCCGTCCGGCGAAATCCCCCGCGTGCAGCAGGCGCTGGCATCCGGCGACGCATCGGTCGACGTCTATGACGCCCAGAACAAGCATAAGCTCGACCACGGCAGCCTGATGCTGATCAACAACCAGGTCGACAGCTCGACCGGAACCGTACAACTGAAGGCATCGTTTCCCAATGCCGGCAACACGCTGTGGCCCGGCACTTTCGTCAACGTCCATCTGACGATCGCGGTTCGCCACAATGCGCTCACGACACCACTGACGGCGGTGCGACAGGGACCGGATGGCAGCTTCGCCTACACCGTCGACCCGCACAACGTCGTCAGCATCCGCAATGTCAGGACCGGGCAATCGCGCGACGGACAGGTCCTGATCGAGCAGGGCCTCGCGGCAAACGAGACCGTCGTGACCGCCGGTCAGTACCGGCTCAATCCGGGGACCACGGTCGAGATCGTACCCGAGGACAAGAAAGACCAGGTCCAGGACGCAACCACCGCAAGCGCAGGTATGTTGCCATGAACGTCTCCGCAGGTTTCATCCGCAAGCCCGTCGCCACTGCCTTTCTGGCCATCGCCATCGTGCTGGTCGGCATCATCGCCTTCGTGCGCCTGCCGGTCTCGGCGCTGCCGACGGTGGATACCCCGACCATCCAGGTCACCGCGCAATTGCCCGGCGCCGACCCGCAGACCATGGCCTCCTCGGTCGCGACACCGCTGGAGCGCCAGTTCGGGCAGATCGCGGGCCTGACCGGCATGAGCTCGAGCAGCGGACTCGGCAACACCCAGATCACGCTGCAATTCGCACTGAACCGCAGCGTCGATGCCGCCGCACAGGACGTGCAGACCGCGATCGATGCGGCATCGGGGCAATTGCCCAAGACCATGCCGTCGCCGCCGACCTTCCACAAGGTCAATCCGGCCGACGTGCCGGTGCTGCTGATCGCGCTGACGTCGGACACCGAGCCGCTGACCAAGGTCGACGACTATGCCGACAGCATCCTGGCGCAAAAATTGTCGCAAGTGCCGGGCGTCTCGCTCGTGACCATCGGCGGGATGCAGAAGCCGTCGATCCGGGTGCAGGTCAATCCGGCCAAGCTCGCCGCCGCCGGGCTCGATCTCGAGCAATTGCGCACCACGCTCGGCAACATCACTGTGAACCAGCCCAAGGGCGTGCTGTACGGCAGTCAGCAGGCCTATACGCTCGCGACCAACGACCAGGTGCTGACCGCAAACAAATATGACGACCTGATCATCGCCTATCGCAACGGCGCGCCGGTGCGGCTGCGCGACATCGGGCATGCCATCGTCGCCGCCGAGGATGTCACGCTGCATGGCTGGTACAACGACAAGCCTGCGGTCATCCTCGCGATCCAGCGTCAACCCGGCGCCAACGTGATCAGCACGGTCGACGGCATCAAGAAGCTGCTGCCGCAGCTGGTGTCGAGCCTGCCGTCCGACATCAAGGTTCAGATCGCCTCCGACCGCACGCAGACCATCCGCGCCAGCGTCGCCGACGTTCAGCTCACTTTGGTGCTGACCATCGCGCTGGTGGTCGGCGTGATTTTCCTGTTCCTGCGCAATCTGTGGGCGACCATCATCCCCGCGGTCTCGGTCCCGATCTCGCTGATCGGCACCTTCGGCGTGATGTATCTGCTCAACTACAGCCTCGACAATCTGTCGCTGATGGGTCTGTCGATCGCGGTCGGCTTCGTCGTCGACGACGCCATCGTCATGATCGAGAACATCTCGCGGCACATCGAGGAAGGTCTCTCGCCGATGCAGGCCGCGCTCAAGGGCGCCGGCGAAATTGGCTTCACGATCATTTCGATCTCGGTCTCGCTGATCGCGGTGTTCATTCCGCTGTTGCTGATGGGCGGCGTGATCGGCCGCATGTTTCAGGAATTCGCCGTCACGGTGTGCGTTTCGATCGTCGTGTCGGTGATCGTCTCGGTGACGCTGACGCCGATGATGTGCGCCTATCTGCTGTCGCCGCACCAGGGCACCGACGCCGGGACCATCTCGCGCGCGCTGGAACGCGGCTTCGTCGCGATCCAGGCGGCCTACGAGGCCATGCTTGCCAGAGCGTTGCGCTACAAGGCCACGACGCTGTCGATCATGCTGGCTAGTATTGCGGTGATCGGCCTGCTGTTCTTGGGCATCCCCAAGGGCTTCTTTCCGCAGCAGGACACCGGCATGATCACCGGCATCACGGAAGCTTCGGCCGACATCTCGCCGGCGCAGATGGCGACCCTGCAGCGCAGTGTCATAGACGTCATTTCCAAGCATCCCTCGGTTGCCAATGCGACCGGCTATATCGGACCCGGCGGCCCGACCGTGACCGAGAACAATGGCCGCCTATTCGTGCTGCTGAAGCCGCGAGCCGAGCGCAATGCGTCCGCCGATCAGGTGATCCGGCAGCTCGACACCGCGCTGCAGAAGATCAAGGGCATGTCGGTGTTCATGCAGGCGACGCAAGACATCAATCTCGCCAGCCGTCTGTCCAAGACGCAGTATCAGTTCACCCTCACCGACGTGAACCAGGACGAGCTCAATCTGTGGGCCGGCAAGCTGTATCAGAAGCTGAAGACGTTGCCGGAGCTGGCCGACGTCGCCACCGACCAGGCCAACGCCGCGCGTCAGCTCAAGCTGCAGATCGACCGCGACGCGGCCTCCCGGCTCGGCATCGATCCGGCCGCAGTCGACAACACGCTCTATGACTCATTCGGCCAGCGGCATGTCGCCCAGCTGTTCACGACGCTCAATACCTATTACGTGATCCTGGAGGTCGATCCGTCGTTCCAGCTCGGCCCCTACGCGTTGAACCATATCTATGTCCGCTCGTCCGCGGGGACGATGGTGCCCTTGAGCCAGATCGCGAGCATCGACTACGGCACGGCGCCGCTCTCCGTGAACCACCAGAGCCAGTTTCCGTCGGTGACGCTGAGCTTCAACGTTGCGCCCGGAACGGCGGTAGGGTCCGCGGTCGCGGCCGTGCAGAAGGCGACCGCCGAGTTGCATGTGCCGTCGACCGTGGTCACCAGCTTCCAGGGCAACGCGCAGGCGTTCCAGGCCGCGCTGGCGTCGACGCCGATCCTGATCCTCGCCGCGGTGGTCGCCGTCTATCTGATCCTTGGCATGCTCTACGAGAGCACGATCCATCCGGTCACGATCCTATCGACCCTGCCGTCCGCCGGGCTCGGCGCGCTGCTCGCGCTGTGGGCGTTCGGCTTCGGGCTCGACGTGATCGGGCTGATCGGCATCATCCTGCTGATCGGGATCGTGCAGAAGAACGGCATCATGCTGATCGATTTCGCGCTGCAGGCCGAGCGGCACCAGCATCTCTCCGCCGAACAGTCGATCTATCGGGCCTGCAAGGCGCGGTTCCGCCCGATCCTGATGACGACGATGTGTGCGATGCTCGGCGGCGTGCCGCTGATGATCGGCACCGGCACCGGCTCGGAATTGCGCCAACCGCTCGGCTTCGCCATCGTCGGCGGGCTGATCGTCTCGCAGCTGATGACGCTGTTCACGACGCCGGTCGTGTACATCTATCTCGACAGGATCAGCCGGTCGTTAGGCAAGCTGCGCGCAACTGCGCGGAAGGCTGTGCCGCACGAGCCCGAGGCGGCTTCGTGACCCGCTCGTCTCAGCCCGCGCGGCGGCGCTGGCCGCGCCACCACAGGCCGAAAGCGACCGTGACCGCGGCGGCCAGCGAGAACCAGGTGATGGCGTATTGCATATGGTCGTCCTTGAGCCGCACCTTGAGCGGCCCGGGCTTCGGCGTGCTGCTGTCCGGCACCGGCGCCTCGAGGTCGATATAGAACGGCGCAACCTCCCCCCAACCGAGCGCTTGCGCCATCGCGCGATGATCGCGCACGAACCACAGCCGCTTCGCCGGATCTTCCTTCGGCGTCAGCCGGCCCGGCGGCTCGGGAAAGCGGATGTAGCCGGTGAGCTCGACAGGCATGCCCGTGACGAGGCGCCCAGTGACGCGATCCTCGAAGGCGCGGTCCTGCATCGTGTTCTGGACGAAGCCGGCGTTGACCACGACGGTCTCGCCGCTGGCGAGCTTGGCCGGCAGGAATGCCCAGGTGCCGGGGCCACTGACATCGTCGCGCACTGCGGAGCCGGAGCTGAACACCATCGCGTCGGGCAGCTTCGCATAGGTCGCGGTCAGGGTGACGCGGCGGAATTCGTCCCTTGCCGAGGTCAGCGTGGGCCATGCCGAGGGCGGCGGCAACGCGTCGGTCGGCGCGGCCAGCCGTGCATCGAGTGTGGCGATCAGCGCATGCTTCTCGACCCGGCGCTGCAATTGCCAAACGCCGAGGGCAATAAATACTGCGATCAGGATCAGCGTGAAAATGCCGAAGCCTGCCGCGCTCGGCCGAGGTGAACCTTTTGACGCGTTGTCCTGGCGCGAACCGGTGCCTGCTTCGCCGGGAAACGCCTTGTTCGTGGTCTCGTTCATTTCGGGTCGCGCTCGATCAACTGGCCTTCCGCGGCCTTGTGGTGGAATTGCAGCGCGATCAGCAGCGCCTTCATCGAGCGCAGCGGCAGGATCGTGGTCACCACGATCAACGGCAGCCACAGCGCCGCATGCACCCAGAACGGCGGCTGGTACTTCACCTCGACGATCAGCGCCGCCGCGACCACGATGGCGCCCGCCAGCATGATGATGAAGACCGCCGGTCCGTCACCGGCATCGATGAAGGCGAAGTCGAGGCCGCAGGCCTGGCAGCGCGGCGCCAGCGTCAGGAAGCCGGAATAGAGCTTGCCCCTGCCGCAGCGCGGGCAGCGGCAGGCAATGCCGCGTATCGCGCTCTCGGTCACAGTGGGTGGGGTGTCGGTCATCGGCTCTCTTCAAAAGCAGAGGGGGGCGGCCCATCGGCCGCCCCCTCTTAGCACGTCAGAGAGATTAGTGAGCGCCGTGTGCCATCGTCTCGGCGCCGTGGCCCCAGACGTAGATGCAGATGAACAGGAACAGCCAGACCACGTCGACGAAGTGCCAGTACCAGGCGGCGAACTCGAAACCGAGGTGCTGCTTCGGCGTGAAATGGCCGGCATAGGCGCGGATCAGGCAGACCAGCAGGAAGATGGTGCCGACCAGCACGTGGAAGCCGTGGAACCCGGTCGCCATGAAGAAGGTCGCGCCATAGACGTTGCCGCCGAACGAGAAGGTCGCATGGGCGTACTCATAGGCCTGCACGCAGGTGAAGCAGGCGCCGAGGATCACGGTCAGGATCAGGCCCTGCTTGAGGCCCTGGCGATCGTTTTCGAGCAGTGCATGGTGCGCCCAGGTGACGGTGGTGCCCGAGGTCAGGAGCAGCAGCGTGTTGAGCAGCGGCAAATGCCAGGGATCGAAGGTCTCGATGCCCTTCGGCGGCCAGGTGCCGGGCACCGAGCAGGCACCCATCGCCGTGCCGGGGCCGCAGCCGAACACCGCGTCGCGCGTGGCGTGCACCGCGTCGGCCGGGAACAGCGCCGAGTTGAAGAAGGCCCAGAACCAGGCGACGAAGAACATCACCTCGGAGGCAATGAACAGGATCATGCCGTAGCGGTGGCTGATCTGCACCACGCGGGTATGGTCGCCCTTGTACTGGGCTTCCTTGATCACGTCGCTCCACCAGCTCGCCATGGTGTAGAGCACGCCGATGGTGCCGATGCCGAACACGATCGGCGCGGCGGAGTACATGTGATGCATCCAGCCGATCGCGCCGAACGCCATGATGAAGGCCGAGATCGAGCCGACCACGGGCCACGGGCTCGGGTCGACGAGATGATAGTCGTGATGCTTGACTTGCGCCTCAGCCATTGCCGTCTCTCCATTCGCGTGCCGCTAGGCACGTCTTAATCTTAAAATTCCAATCTCATCAGCACGATCTTTTCGGAAAACCGGTCCCCACTTTTCCGGATCATGCTCTAGCCGCCCTTGCGCTGCTCCGCCTCGCCGGCTGCCACGGGCTTCGGCGTGGCGTCGCGCACGGGGAAGAAGGTGTAGGACAAAGTGATCGTCTTCAGCGTGTCGTTCTCGCTGTCCTTGGCCAGCGCCGGATCGACATAGAACACCACGGCCATCTCGCGCTTCTCGCCCGGGGCCATGGTCTGTTCAGTGAAGCAGAAGCAGTTGATCTTCTGGAAATAGGCGCCGACCGTCAGCGGCGCGACGTTGTAGGCGGCCTGGCCGGTGGTGGTGCGCGCCGACTGGTTGGTCACCGTGTAATAGACCGTGACCACCTGGCCGATCTTGACGTCGATCGTGGTCTGCTCGGCCTCGAACTTCCAGGGCAGGCCCGGCGCGACGTTGGAATCGAAGCTGACCGCAATGGTGCGCTCGAGCGGCGCATCCGAGGGCGCCGAGGTCGCGACCTGGGTGGTGCCGTTGAAGCCGGTGGTGCGGCAGAACCAGTTGTAGAACGGCACGGCGGCGTAGGACGCGCCGACCATCAGCACCACGACGAAACCGCAGATCGAGGCGACCAGCGCGTCGCGCGTCAGCATGCGGCGCGTGACCTTGGCGCCCTCGCTTTGCTGCGGTCCCTGGTTCGCCATCTCGCTCACAGCGGCCGCACCAGCACGGCTGGCCCCTTGACGAGGGTGACGGCAAAGAACAGCACGACCATGACGCCGAGCGCGAGCGCAATGGCGATCGAACGCTGGCGGCGGCTCTTGAGCTGCGCCTCTGTGAGGACGATGCCTTCTGGTTCGTTCTTGTCGTCCATTGCTATCCCGTGCGCCCCCATCTCGCCCCCCGGCGTCCCTACCCGATGATCACGGGCAGGATCGCGCGGACCACGACCTCGACGAGGAGGACGGCGAACAGCGCGAACAGATAAAGGATCGAGAAGGCAAACAGCCGGCGCGTGGCGCGGTTGGCCGCAACGCCTTCACGGCGGCGATAGACCTCGATGGCGAGCCACAGCATGCCGGCACCGAGCACCAACGAGGTGACGCCGTAGATCGCGTCGAAATACCCCAGCGGCCACGGCACAAAAGCGATCGCGACCAGCACGATGGTGTAGAGCAGGATCTGCAGCCGGGTCGCGTCGGGACCGGCGACCACCGGCAGCATCGGAATGCCGGCGCGCGCATAATCGTCGCTGCGGAACAGCGCCAGCGCCCAGAAATGCGGCGGGGTCCAGAAGAAGATGATCAGGAACAGCAGGATCGGTTCGACCGAGAGCGAGCCGGTCGCGGCGGCCCACGCCACCACCGGCGGCAGCGCGCCGGCGGCGCCGCCAATCACGATGTTCTGCGCGGTCCCAGCGCTTCAGCAGCATCGTGTAGATCACGGCGTAGAAGAAGATGGTGAATGCGAGCAGCGCGCCGGCCACCCAGTTGACCAGGATGCCGAGCGTCATCACCGAGAAGAAGGCGAGCGTCAGGCCGAAGGCGGCCGCCTCTGCCTGGGTGATCCGGCCGCGCGGGATCGGCCGGTTGGCGGTGCGCGACATCAGCGCGTCGACGTCGCCCTCATAGGCCATGTTGAGCGCGCCGGAGGCGCCGGCGCCGACCGCGATGCACAGGATCGAGGTGAACGCCAGCACCGGATGCACATGCACCGGGGCGATCATCAGGCCGACCAATGCGGTGAAGATCACCAGCGACATCACGCGCGGCTTCAGCAGTGCGATGTAGTCGCCCACTTCGGCCTCGGAGATCCGGGGCAACTCGATGGCGTTGTGATCGACAACCGACAAGATCAGGTCTCACTTCTCTCAAAAGGCGCGGCGCACCCTTAAAGGTGCGCCGCGTTGTCTTGGACTTACTGCACGCGGGGCAGCACTTCGAACTGGTGGAACGGCGGCGGCGAGGTCAGCGTCCACTCCAGGGTGGTCGCACCCGCGCCCCACGGATTGTTCGCGGCCTGCTCCTTGCGGACGAAGGCATCGATCACGCCGTAGATGAAGATCAGGACGCCGACGCCGGAGATGTAGGAGCCCCAGGAGGAGATCAGGTTCCAGCCGGCGAATGCGTCCGGATAGTCGACATAGCGGCGCGGCATGCCCGACAGGCCGAGGAAGTGCTGCGGGAAGAACACCAGGTTGACGCCGATGAAGGTGAACCAGAAGTGCGCCTTGGCGATCTTCTCCGAGTACATGTAGCCGAACATCTTCGGGAACCAGTAGTACCAGCCGGCGAAGATGCCGAACACGGCGCCGAGCGACAGCACGTAGTGGAAGTGCGCCACCACGTAATAGGTGTCCTGCAGCACGCGGTCGACGCCGGCATTGGCCAGCACGACGCCGGTGACGCCGCCGACGGTGAACAGGAAGATGAAGCCGATCGCCCAGATCATCGGCGCCTTGAACTCGATCGAGCCGCCCCACATCGTGGCGATCCACGAGAAGATCTTCACGCCGGTCGGCACCGCGATCACCATCGTGGCGGCGACGAAATAGGCCTGTGTCGCCGACGACATGCCGACGGTGTACATGTGGTGCGCCCACACCACGAAGCCGATGCCGCCGATCGCGACCATGGCGTAGGCCATGCCGAGATAGCCGAATACCGGCTTGCGCGAGAAGGTGGAGACGATCTGGCTGATCATGCCGAAGGCGGGCAGGATCAGGATGTACACTTCGGGGTGGCCGAAGAACCAGAACAGATGCTGGAACAGCACCGGGTCGCCGCCGCCGTCAGCCGCAAAGAAGGTGGTACCGAAATTGCGGTCGGTCAGCAGCATGGTGATCGCACCGGCGAGCACCGGCAGCGACAACAGCAGCAGGAACACGGTGACCAGGATCGACCACACGAACAGCGGCATCTTGTGCAGGGTCATGCCCGGCGCGCGCATGTTGAAGATCGTGGTGATGAAGTTGATGGCGCCGAGGATCGACGACGCACCGGCGAGATGCAGCGACAGGATCGCGAAGTCGACCGCCGGGCCAGGATGGCCCGAAGTCGACAGCGGTGCGTACATGGTCCAGCCGGCGCCGACGCCGTTGGCACCCGGCTCACCCTCGACGAAGGTCGACATCAGGAGCAGCGCGAACGAGGCCGGCAGCAGCCAGAACGAGATGTTGTTCATGCGCGGGAACGCCATGTCAGGCGCGCCGATCATCAGCGGCACCATCCAGTTGCCGAAGCCGCCGATCATCGCCGGCATGACCATGAAGAAGATCATGATCAGACCGTGCGAGGTCACGAACACGTTATAGGTGTGCGTCTCGTGGAATATCTGGACGCCCGGATACATCAACTCGGCACGGATCGCGATCGACATCGCCGCGCCGATGATGCCCGCGATCACCGCAAAGACCAGGTACATCGTACCGATGTCCTTGTGGTTCGTGGAGTAGAGATAACGCCGCCATCCGGTCGGATGGTGGGCGTGATCGTCATGTCCGTGATTTTGGGCGTGATCGTCGTGTGTCGCTGCGCCTGTCGCCATGTTCAAAATCCTGCCTTGCAGTCCCTCTCGGACCTTGCGGTCCCGTCGCCCTTATTCCATCCGCGCCGTAAGCCGTTCGGGCTTACTGCGCCGCCTGACCAGCCGAGGCGTAGGAATTCGCCGGGTTGGTCGCAAACTTCTTCTTCGCCCCTTCAACCCAGGTCGCGAATTCCTGGTCGCTGACGACCCGGACCGCGATCGGCATGAAGGCGTGGTCCTTGCCGCACAGTTCCGAGCACTGGCCGTAGAACACGCCGGTCTTGGTGGCCTTGAACCAACTCTCGTTGAGGCGGCCTGGGATCGAGTCGATCTTGACGCCGAACGCCGGCACCGCGAACGAGTGGATCACGTCGGCGCCGGTGGTCTGGATCCGGACCACCTTGTTGACCGGGACCACCATCTCGTTGTCGACGCCGAGCAGCCGCGGCTGCTTGTCCTTGTCGAGCAGCGAATCGAACTCGAACTTGCCGTTATCCGGGTAGGCATAGGACCAATACCACTGCTTGCCGGTGACCTTCACGGTGAGGTCCGGCTTCGGCACGTCGAGCTCCAGGAACAGCAGGCGGAACGACGGCACCGCGATGCCGACCAGGATCAGGACCGGGATCAGCGTCCAGGCCACCTCGATCAGGGTGTTGTGGGTGGTCTTGGAGGGGACCGGGTTGGCCCGAGCGTTGAACTTCACCACCACGATGATGAGCAGCGCCAGCACGAACAGGGTGATCAGGGTGATCAGCACCAGTAGGAAATTGTGAAACCAGATGATGTTTTCCATCACCGGGGTCGCGCCTTCCTGCAGCGTGTGCTCCCAGGGGGCCGGCTGCCCCATCTCGGCGAAGGCCGATCCCGCGGCGACCGACGCCACACCCGCTACCGCCAACCCCAGCAATTGCCTGCCCAACCGGCCAATCGACATCTTCATGCCGCTCGCGCTCCCTTGCATTATTCCCCAAAGCACCTCCGGCATGTGGCCGGCAATGCAGCACGATCCGCCCTGACAAACGGCCTTCCGGACATACCCGTCTCTGAGTCAAGGTGGGTACGGGAGCCAGATCGCTAGAACGCGTCGAAATCCAGCCTCTCAAACCATAATTCTCAGGCGCTCGCAATGCAGTAGTGGGACCGAAAGCCATGCGCCTGCGATGAACCTGCCGGTTGCGATTTTTCCCGCAAAATCAAGCGAAAGCCCTTGGACCAATTGTCCACCCTTCTTGACAGCGAGATTGCCCGATGTACCCACAGGCGGGTGCTCCACAGGAACCTGATTCGCTGCGGGTTGCCTCAATCCGGCGCGGGAATGGCTTCAAGATCGCCTTCAAGGCGCCGTCATTGCGGTATCAGTCGGCTCACGAGCACGATCCGGAACTGGGACAGCCGGTTTTGCGAAAAGATCATGCTCAAACAAAGAGATGAGATCACGATGCGATTTTTGAGGGCGCATCATGGTCGCGCGTGTGACCGGCGGCCGAACGGACGGCCGGACCGATCGAACATCAAAGGATCGACCCGGATGGGCGCTTCGAACATTCAGGCAAAAGGTTTGGCGATGAGCGGCTGGCTCTGTCGCCTCGTGATTGCAGCCTTCTGTCTCGGGATTTCCCTTGGGCTGCCCCAGCACGCGAACGCGCAGGGCGCGGTGCGTTCCGTCCATGGCGACTGGCAGATCCGCTGCGACACCCCGCCGGGCGCCCAATCCGAGCAATGCGCGCTGATCCAGAGCGTGGTCGCCGAAGACCGCTCCAATGCCGGCCTGACCGTGATCGTGCTGAAGACCGCCGACCAGAAGAGCCGCCTGATGCGCGTCGTCGCCCCGCTCGGCGTGCTCCTGCCCTCCGGTCTCGGCCTCAAGCTCGACAATCAGGACGTCGGCCGCGCCGGTTTTGTCAGATGCCTGCCCAATGGCTGCGTCGCCGAGGTCGTGATGGACGACAAGCTGCTCGGGCAGTTGAAGAACGCCAAGACGGCGACGTTCATTATCTTTGAGACCCCGGAAGAAGGTATCGGCTTTCCGCTCAGCCTGAACGGGCTGGCGGAGGGCTATGACAAGTTGCCCTAGGCAACTCACTTTGCTGCGTGTCAAGACGCACAAGCTCGTAGCCCGGATGGAGCGCAGCGCAATCCGGGCTACGCTAATCTCAGCGGACACCCGCATAATAATCGAATAGCCCGCCAGCCTCGGCGGACAGCCAGTCCGCTTCGCCCGTCATATAGCCCTCGACCTGTCCGGTGATGCCGATCAGAAACGAGATCGGCATGCCGTAGAGCGCGAATGGTGTGTCGACCTCGGCGGCATCGACGCGCGAGACGAGACCGCCGGGATCGTAGCCGATCGCAAGGCGGCGGAGCTTGAGCTGCTTGACGTAGTGCGGCACCAGCGCGCGGTTGCGATCGGTGCTGATCGAGACGACGGCGAGGTCGCTGCGGCCGCTGGCGGCGAGCCGGTCCAGCATCGGCAGTTCGGTGCGGCACGCCGCGCACCAGGTGGCCCAGAAGTTCACCAGCACGAGCTTTCCCTTGAACGCGGTGAGATCGAGCGCGCCGCCGGCGAGCAAGGGGATGGCAGCCGGCGGCACCGGGCGGGCGCCTTGCACGAGCGTGAACTGATGCCGGACGGTGCCGAATTGCGGCGGACCCGATGCTGCGCGCGCCGGCATCGCGAGCGAGGCGCCGGCGCCGACCAGGCCGGCGACCACGGCGCGACGCGTGGGAACGCGAACAGAAGTCATGACGGTTTTCTCCGCTTAGCTCGATGGCCGTTCACGAGCGGATGTAGGACCAGCCGGCTTCCTGCAATTCGATGATGTGACCGGGCCCGTTCGGCACCAGATCGACATTGTCGAGCAGCACCAGTGGATGCCCCTCGGCGCGCTCCATGCCGAGCTTGGTGGCCTCGCAGACCACGAAGCGGATGTCGGGCGTCAGCCCGCGCACCACCCGCAACATGTCCTTCACCGGCGAGGTATCGACGCGCAGCATGTGGACGCCGGCATTGTAGGCGACGACCTCGATCTCGAACGGCTCGTTGTGCTCCCGATAATATTTCGGGAGGTTGAGCGCGGTCGAGATCAGCGCCCGCATCACGGTCGGATCGTCCGAGTTGATCGGCAGGACCACGTGATGCACCCGCGGCTCGGGCTTCTTTGGCTCAGGCTTGGAGACTGCAGCGACCGAGCCGGTGAGCAGCAAGGTCACCGCGAACGGGACCGCGAAGGCCAGCACCAGCCCTGCGGTCAGCGTCAGGATGCGGCGCATCGCGGCCACCTCACGGCGCGCTCGCGAGCAGAGCGAACTGGCTGCGCTTGGCGTAGGCGACGATCACGCTCAAGGTCAGCAGCACCAGCGCCGGCACCGGCGAGCCGCCGATCACGAACAGATGGCTGATGGTGGCGCCGACCATGATGCAGCTCAGCAGCACGCCGCCGAAGGCTGCGACCGGAGGCAGCAGGATCAGGATGGCGCCGATGATCTCCAGCGATCCGGTGAAATAGCGGAACCACTGGCCGAGTCCGATATGCTCGAATTCCTCGACCAGCATCGGCATGCCATAGAACTTGGCGGCGCCCGCGGCGGCAAAGGCCAGAGCGAGCAATCCCCTGACGACCCAGAGGCTGACGGATTTCCAGCGCGACGGCGCCGCGGCAACAGCAACTGACATTAATAACTCCCAATCGTTCGAATCGCTGCGGCGATCCGCCCCTTCGGCGGCTGGCCCGCGGCTTCCGGTGCACTAAATTCGGGAGTAAGATGAAAAGAGCAAGTAGGATGCTTTTTGTGAGGTAGTATGAAAAAACTGACTAATGGGCCGGCCGAGCCTCCGGCGGCGTCCGGGCCCTGCAACGGCGACCTGTCGGCGCAATTTCATCGCGCACTGTCGGTGCTGGCCGGGAAATGGAAGGGCGACATCCTCTGGCAATTGGTCGACCGCAAACGCCGGTTTGGCGAGCTGCGGCAGTCGATCCCGGGCGTGACCCAGCACATGCTGACCACCCAGCTCCGCGATCTCGAAGCCAATGGCCTGGTCAAGCGCACCGTCTATCCCGAGGTGCCGCCGCGGGTGGAATATGAGATGACGCCGTCGGCCAAGGCGCTGAGGCCCGTCTTCGACGAGCTCTACCGCTGGGCACAGGAGCATGGCTTCCCGACCTCGACGGGCAGCACGGCGCAGCCGGCGGCATCGAACGATCAAGGCGAGCCAGAGGACCCGCCGCAGAAGGCGGGGCGGCGCTCACGGCGATGACGACAAGGTGAGGATGGCGTGGGGCTGCCGTGATCGCCGTCACGATCGCAGGCCCTCCCGGTTTGCCACCCAAAACACTATCTTGAGCAGTCGCCGTCCGGGCCTGAACCGGGGCCGGCGCAGGTTTCCGGGTTGTAAGATGAGTTTTGCGCTCGTCTCTGCTTCAATCGGCCCGAAATCCCTGTGTCCGGGTTCCCCACTGGCAATCAGTTGCGCTTCAGGCAAGGATGACACGGAACGCCCAAGGAATCGCACTGCGTCGGAGTGACCATGACCAATCCCGCCACGACCTCCCTGCTCGACCGCGCCAATCTGGACCGCGATGCCGTCCGCCGCGAGGTGTCGCGCGGCCTTGAAGGCGCTGACGACGGCGAGCTGTTCCTGGAGTTCGGGCAGACCGAGGCGCTGGTGTTCGACAATGGAAGGCTGAAGCAGGCGACCTACGACACCTCGCAGGGCTTTGGCCTGCGCGCCGTCAAGGACGACGCTGTCGGCTACGCGCATTCCTCCGACGTCTCGATTCCGGCGCTGATCCGCGCGGCCGACGCTGTCGCCGCCGTGCGCGGCGGTTATGCCGGCACGTTCGCCGCGGCGCCGGCCCACACCAACATCAAGCTCTACGGCGACGAGAACCCGCTGGACGGCCCGGCGTTCGAGGCAAAGGTCAAGCTGCTCGGCGAGATCGATGCCTATGTTCGGGACAAGGACCCGCGGGTGCGGCAGGTCTCGGCCAGCCTCACCGCGACCTGGCAGGTGGTGGAGATCCTGCGGCCCGACGGCGAGAGCTATCGCGACATCCGCCCGCTGGTGCGCGTCAACATCTCCGTGGTCGCCGGCCAGGGTGACCGCCAGGAGAGCGGCAGCAAGGGTTATGGCGGCCGTGAGGGCTATGCCCGCTTCATCGAGACCAAGGCCTGGCGCGACGCCGCCGACGGCGCGTTGCGCGAGGCGCTGGTCAATCTCGAATCGGTGCCGGCGCCCGCCGGCGAGATGGACGTGGTGTTAGGGGCCGGCTGGCCCGGTGTGATGCTGCATGAAGCGGTCGGCCACGGGCTCGAGGGCGATTTCAACCGCAAGCAGACGTCAGCCTTCGCCGGCCTGATGGGCCAGCAGGTCGCGGCCAAGGGCGTCACCGTGGTCGACGACGGCACCATGGCCTCGCGCCGCGGCTCGCTGTCGATCGACGACGAGGGCACGCCGACCAACCGCACCGTGCTGATCGAGGACGGCATCCTGGTCGGCTACATGCAGGATCGCCAGAACGCCCGGCTGATGGGCATGAAACCGACCGGCAACGGCAGGCGACAAAGCTATGCCCATGTGCCGATGCCGCGCATGACCAACACCTACATGCTGTCGGGCGACCGCGACCCGGCCGAGATCATCGCCTCGGTGAAGAACGGCATGTATGCCGCCAATTTCGGTGGCGGCCAGGTCGACATCACCTCGGGCAAATACGTGTTCCAGTGCACCGAGGCCTACAAGATCGAGAACGGCAAGCTCGGCGCGCCGCTGAAGGGCGCCATGCTGATCGGCAATGGACCGACCGATCTCCACAGGATCACCATGATCGGCAACGATCTTGCGCTGGATACGGGAATCGGCACTTGCGGCAAGAACGGCCAGGGTGTGCCGGTCGGCGTCGGCCAGCCGACGCTCAGGATGGAACGGATTACGGTCGGAGGAACGGGCTAGTGAGCAGCGGAAACGAAGTCGTGGCAGCCAAGCAAACCAGCTGGCGCGGGCAGGCCGTGCAACTGGCTGCGATCGTGGCCGTCGTATTCCTCGCCAAGGGCGCGATCGCCGAGCCGTTCTACGTGCCGTCGGGCTCGATGGAGCCGACGCTGTTGATCGGCGACGCGCTGGTCGCCTCGAAATTCCCCTATGGCTACGGCGCGGCGTCGCTGCCGATCCAGATCACGCTGCCGGAAACCGGCCGGGTGTTCGGCGAGACGCCGAAGCGCGGCGACGTCGTCGTGTTCCGCTGGCCGGGCGACCGCTCGCAGGCCTGGGTCAAGCGCGTGGTCGGACTGCCTGGTGATCGCATCCAGATGCGGCAGGGCCAGCTCTTCATCAACGATCATCCGGCGGCGCTGAAGCCCGATGGCACCGGCTTTGCCGAAGATGATCGCGGCGGCGGCGAGGACGCCTACCGTTACATCGAGACGCTGCCGAACGGCGTCAGCCACGCGATCTTCAAGATCCGCGACAACGGCCGGCTCGACAACACCGCCGAGGTGACGGTGCCGGAAGGCAAGCTGTTCGTGCTCGGCGACAACCGGGATAATTCCGCTGACAGCCGCGTGCCGGTGCGCGACGGCGGCGTCGGCCTGTTGCCGATCGACAATCTGATCGGCCGTGCCGATGCGGTGGTCGGTTCCTGGGACATGGGCATCCGCAGCCAGCCGGTCTGGACCTGGCTGTCCGGCTTCCGCCTCGCGCGCTTCTTCACCTCGGTGCAGTAGACGGACCCGTAGCCCGGATGGAGCGAAGCGCAATCCGGGGCAAGTCCCTCATCCTGCGAGAAACCCCGGATTGCGCTGCGCTCCATCCGGGCTACGTACTTCACGGGCACCGGCCGTGACCTTCGAGGACATCAGGCACATCGCACTGGCGTGGCCGGAGGTCGAGGACGGCTCGTCCTACGGCACGCCGGCACTGAAGGTGCGCAAGAAGATGCTGGTGCGGCTCAAGGAGGACGGCGACAGCCTGGTGATCCCCGGCGTGCCGCCCGACGAGCGCGACATGCTGGTCGAGAGCCAGCCCAAGATCTTCTATTTCACCGATCACTACCGCGATTATCCGATCGTGCTGATCCGCTTGTCGAAGGCCAAGCGCGCCACCATCGAGCCGCTGCTGCGCCGGCACTGGCGCACGCTGGCATCGAAGAAGGCGGTCAGGGATTTCGACGCAAATGGCTAGCATCGTAAGGCGGGTTAGCCGTAGGCGTAACCCGCCGCGTTCGCGGCGCAAGAGATGGTGGGTTACGCTAACCCACCCTGCGGCATCTCGATGACCTCAGACCAATTCCTCGCTGCTGCGCTGCGCAACCCCGTCAATCCAGCGATCATCGACGAGCTGCATCGTCTCGCCTTGCCCGATGCCTGGCTGGTCGCCGGCTGCCTGGTGCAGAGCGTGTGGAATGTGCTGACGAAGCGGCCGCTCGGTCACGGCATCAACGACTACGACGTGTTCTATTTCGACCCGGATACGTCGTGGGAGGCCGAGGACGCTATCATCCGCGACCTCACGGCGCGGCTCGGCCACCTCGGCGCCGCGATCGAGGTCCGCAACCAGGCCCGTGTCCATCTCTGGTATCCCGGCAAGCACGGCGTGCCCTACCCCGCGCTGTCGCGTTCGACCGACGGCATCGATCGCTTCCTCAGCGCGAATGTACAGGTCGGCATCCGCCGCAGCGCGGAAGGCTACGACGTCTATGCGCCGAAAGGCTTTGGCGATGTCGCCGGCCTGATCGTACGACCGAACCGCACCGCGAATTTTTCGCCGGCGAACTACGCGGCGAAGGCCGCGCGGTGGAAGGCGCTGTGGCCGGAGATCACGGTGCTCGAGGCGGAGTGAACTTGCCGTAGCCCGGATCGAGCGAAGCGAAATCCGGGGCAGGTCCATCCGCGGCGAGAGCAATCCCGGATGCCCTTCACTCCATCCGGGCTACGGAATCTTTGCGCGTCACCGCACCACGCCTGACGTGAACCCGGCCTTCCGCCGCGGCGGCTTGATCTCCTTCTTCAGGAAGCAATGCGCGTCGCGGCCGGCATAGCCGGGCCGGGCGTAGGTCCATGCGCGGCACTTGTTGTCGGCGATGCAGGCGGCCTGGCAGGCCTCGTCGCCGTCGCTGCTCTTCAACTCGAAATTCTTGTAGTCGCCGCCGAGGCGGTCGATCGAGGTCTCGATGGCGCCGTTGCGCGGTTCGACCACGCCCGCGCCGCGCACCCCGGAGACGCAGCAGACGTCCTGCACCCGCGGCGGCACGGTGTTCTTCAGCCAGCACACCGCGCCATTGTTGGTGTCGGTCGGATAGTTGAAACTCCAGGCCCGGCAGCGGCGGTCGCGCTCGCAGGTCAGCGCGCAATCGGCCGGATCGCCGGTCGAGACCGGCGCGTTCAGATAGTCGCCGCCGGGACGGTCGAAATTGGTCTGCGCCGATGCCGGGCACGCGACGACTGCGGCCACGAAAACCGCGAACAACACCACACACGCCCTAAAGAGGCGGCCTATCCCCATGAGATTGCTTTCAAATTCGTGCAGCCCCGCGCATCCGCGGGGCGTCATTTGAACGCCATGAACCTGTACGGCTGATGAACGGCGGGTGCGACACCCAAGCCGTCGGCCCGCATGTCAGGCCTCGATCCAGCCCAGGTGGGGATTAGAAGGCGTACTCCTGATAGGCCGGTTCCACCGAGCCTTTCCAGGCGCCGTTGAACTTCTCCAGCATCTCCTCGGCCGGCGAACGGCCGCTCTCGATGATGCGCTCGAGCGGTTCGAGGAAGCGGCTCTCGTCGCGTCCGAGATGGTCGATCCGGCCGCGCCGCCGCAATCCGGCATGCGACAGGATCAGGCACTCCTTGGCGATCTCGAACAGATAGCGGTCCTTGATCCGCGCCTTGAAACCGAAACGCGGCACGTCGTCGCGCAGCGCCTGCCGCTCCGGCGCGGTCCAGTGCCGGACGATGTCCCAGGCGGCATCGAGGCTGTCATTGTCGTAGAGCAGCCCGACCCAGAACGCCGGCAGCGCCGGCAACCGGCCCCACGGCACGCCGTCGGCACCACGCATCTCGAGGTAACGTTTCAGCCGCACCTCGGGGAAGATCGTCGAGAGATGATTGGCCCAGTCCGACAAAGTCGGCCGCTCGCCGGGGAAAGCGGCATTCTTGCCGGCGAAGAAATCGCGGAACGAGGAGCCCGCGACGTCGATATATTCGTCGCCACGCTTGACGAAATACATCGGCACGTCGAGCGCATAATCGACATAGCGCTCGTAGCCCATGCCGTCCTCGAAGGCGAACGGGATCATGCCCGAGCGCGCATTGTCGGTGTCGCGCCAGATCTCGGAGCGGAACGACAGGAAGCCGTTCGGCTTGCCTTCGGTGAACGGCGAGTTGGCGAACAGCGCGGTCGCGATCGGCTGCAATGCCAGCGACACCCGCAGCTTCTTCACCATGTCGGCTTCGGACGAGAAGTCGAGATTGGTCTGCACCGTGCAGGTCCGGAACATCATGTCGAGGCCGTATTTGCCGACCTTCGGCATATAGTTTCGCATGATCTTGTAGCGCCCCTTGGGCATCACGGGGATCTGCGCCCGCGACCAGGACGGCGTCATGCCGAGACCGAGGAAGCCGATCCCGAGTGGGGTTGCGATCTCGCGCACCTGCGCCAGATGCGCCATCAATTCTGACTGGGTCTGATGCACGCTCTCGACCGGCGCGCCCGACAATTCGAACTGCCCGCCCGGCTCGAGCGAAATCGCCCCGCCGCCGGTGACGTCGTAGAGCCCGATGATGTTGCCGCGCTCCATGATCGGCTCCCAGCCGAGCAGCAGCTTCATGCCCTCGAGCAACGCGCCGATGCCCTTGGCGCCTTCATAGGGCACGGGCTGGTGGCCCTCGAGGGTGAACGGGGTCTTCTCGTGCTCGGTGCCGATCCGGAATTCGGACTCCGGCTTCACGCCGGCTTCAATCCACGCCACGAGTTCGTCGCGCGACTGCAGCGGCGTCATGTCGATCTGGTCACGCGCCATAGAAAATCCAACTCAAGGGCGCTTCGATCGAAGACGCGTGGTGGCAGGGGCATCCACGGGCCACAACGGCCGCGGATGATGGGATCAGGACTATCATCGGGCAGGCACGCCGTCTCGTGCGGACGCTGCCTTGGTATCGTTCTTGACGTCGTCTTTGCCGTCGCCGCAGGAGCAGCCGAGACGGTCGAGCAGACCGCACAGCCGCGCCGCATCGGCATCGGACAGTTTCGAGCCGACATGCTTGTCGATCGCGGCGGAATAGGCGTTCCACATCTTCTTCTGCAGCTCGCGGCCGGCCTCGGTGATCTCGACGAACTGACCGCGCTTGTCGATCTTGCATTCGCGCCGGGCGGCAAGCCCCTCGTCGACCAGCTTGTCGATCAGCCGCGAGGTCGAATATTGCGGGATCAGCATCTGCCGCTCGAGCTCGACCGGGCGCAGCTCGCCGGACGGCGCGCGCGACAGCTCGAGCAGGGCGTCATACCAGGCGAGCGGCGGAAAGCCGGCCTTCTTCAGATCCTGCTCGACGCAGTCGAGCACCCGGCTCGGCACCCGCATCAGCCGGATCCAGGCGGCCGTCGCCTCGCTCGATAGCTTGCGTTTCATCGTCTAGCCCATAAGGTCCCGGCACCGACTGTACCGCACTGAATGCATCTGCATCAATCTTGACTATTTCATGCAGGTGCATGTAGGCAATCCCTCTCCGGACGCCAAGAACAAGGGAAGGAATACCCCCATGAAGCTTTATTACTCCCCCGGCGCATGCTCCCTCTCCCCCCACATCGCCCTGCTCGAGGCCGGCCTGCCCTATGACCTGATCAAGGTCGATCTGCGCGCCAAGAAGCTCGAAAACGGCGACGATTTCCTGCAAGTGAACCCCAAGGGCCAGGTGCCGGCGCTGGCGCTGGATACCGGCGAGATGGTCACCGAAGGACCGATCATCATCCAGATGATCGCCGACCGGGTCGCCGAGCGGAAGCTGGCACCGGCGCGGGATTCCAACGAGCGCTACAAGCTGCTCGAATGGCTGAACTACATCACGACCGAGCTGCACAAGAACCTCGGCCCGATGTTCTCGCCCGTGCTGTCAGACGACGCCAAGGCGTTCTTCAAGGATCGCGCCATGGGCAAGTTCAAATATGTCGAGAGCCAGCTCGGCGGACGCGAATATTTGATGGGCAACCAGTTCACGGTCGCCGACGGCTACCTCTTCACCATGCTCATGTGGGCGCAGGACCGGCTCGGCTTCGACTTCTCCGGCCTGCCGAATGTGACGGCCTACAAGGCTCGCATCGCGGCGCGCCCGAAGGTGCAGGAAGCGCTGAAGAAGGAAGGCCTGCTGAAGGCAGCGTAAGCTTGCAACGGATCGACGTCCGGCCTCGCCTAATCGCGAGGCCGGCGCTTATTTCCTGACAATTTTCGACAGATTTCCGCGTTCCACGTTACGCGATGTTCTCCACGACCGCGCAGGCCACGAAACCCTAAGCGCGATCAGCCAGTTGAGTGCCCACTCGATCAACCTGGCGTGGAGAAGCGTATGACTACCTCTGATCGCGACGCCTATCGTGACCAATACATCGCCATGGGCGGCATGGTCGGCGACAGCGCCGCCACAACGTCCGACTCCGGTGCAACGGGTCAGCCCACGGGATCGGACACCACTTCGTCGCAAGGCGACACGACACCGCCTCAACAAGGTGGCTCGGGCACCGGTACACCCTCGACGGGATCGCAGGCTTCCGGTGGCGACGGCGGCTCGGATACCGGGAGTGGTGGGGGCAGCTCGGATACCGGCGGTGGCGGCACCACGACGCCGCCTGGCCAAACCGGAAACCCCGGACTACCGGGATTGGGCGGCATAGTCGGCGGTGACGGCAGCCTCAACCTTGCCGGCAATGACGGCATCTTGCAGCCGGTGCTCACGGCTGTGAACGGCGCGGTCAACGACACCAACACTGGTGTGCTCGATCCAGTCGGCCAGGCGACCGGAGTGGGCGATCTCGTGCACGACGTGACCGGCCTCGCCGCAACGATCGGCCTGGGCGAGATCGGCATTCCCACGCCCGCAGCCGACGGCCACACCAACCTATTGACCGATCTCCTCAACGTGCCTGTGCTTGATGGCGGCGGGCTCGGCACGGTGCTGACCGAGGTCGGCAGCGATCTCAATGACATCGTCCACTCGGTCGACGGTGTCGTCGGATCGCTGACCGGAGACAATGGCCTCGTCGGCTCGCTGCTCGGAAATACCGGGCTTGTCGGCTCCCTGCTCGGCGATACCGGCCTCGGGTCGCTGCTCGGCGGCACCGACGCGACCGCCCCGGTGACGGGCGTCGTTCAGACGGTGGACGGCGTGATCGGCTCCTTGCTTGGCGAGACGGGTGTCGGATCCGTGCTCGGCGGCACCACCGGCGTACTCGCGCCGGTGACAGAAGCCATCCATGCAGTGGATGGCATCGTCGGCTCTGTGCTCGGAGATGCAGGCGCAGGATCGCTGCTCGGCGGCACCGGCATAGTCGGGTCAGTGCTCGGCGACAACGGCGTCGGCTCCGTGCTCGGCGGCACTGGCCCGCTAAGCCCGGTGACGGGCCTGCTCGGCCATGTGCTGCACGACGTGGAGACGCTGCCGCTGCTCAGTATCAATGGCGGCAACAACGCTAGTGATGGCGGGCTGCTGGGCGGATTGCTCGGCAACCTTTCCGGCTCCAGCACCGGTCACCTCGCCGAGGTCGACGTGGGCCCGGAGCAGACGAACGGAAACGCGATCAACGTCCTGGCCGCGCCGACATCGGGCGACCATCACACGATCGAGGTCAACGCCGTCGACGTAGGCCAGCACGGTCCGCAGCTGCTCGACCTCGGCGCGTTGACCGGCGCGAGCGGTATCAACGTCCCGAGCCTGGGCGGCACCGGTGCCGATGGACTGACCGGCAATGTGCTTGGCGGCGTGAATCTCGGCCATCTGCTCGGCGGCAATATCGCATCCGGGAACACCGCAAACGCGCCCGTGTCCGTTCCGGTCGACATCGATTCGGACGTGCATGACCTGATCCCGGCGCCGCTGGCCGGCGATCACGGCATCCTCCATAGCCACGGCACGCATATACTCTGACGCCGCAAGGCCTCGCGGAAGCGCGGATCCCGCCGCGCTTCCGCGAGCTTCCTCACCAATCGATTTGGGCATCACGGCTCGAACATCCGCGAGGGCGAGATGATCGGTCAGGGCAAAAGGTTTTCATCGCTGCCGGCGGAGATCCGCAATGCCGTGCTGGCGCTGCGCGGCGCGCTGATTGCGACCGCGATGGCGAGCGGGCTGGTCAATCTCCTGATGCTGGTCGGGCCGATCTTCATGCTGCAGACCTACGACCGCGTGCTGCCGAGCCGCAGCATCGCAACCCTGGTTGGGCTGCTGCTGATCGCGCTGACCCTGCTGCTGGTCCAGGCCGGCGTCGACATGCTCCGCAGCAGGCTGCTGGCGCGCATTGCCGAGATCTTCGATGAGAGCATGCGCGCCGCCGTCTTCGACAGCGTCCAGTACACCGCCCTCAGCCGTCCAAACAGCGACGGCCTGCAAACCATGCGCGATCTCGACACGATCAGGGGTTTCATCGCCGGCAGCGGACTGATCGCGATCTGCGACCTGCCATGGGCTCCGCTCTACATCATCGTCTGCACGCTGTTTCATCCGCTGATGGGACTGGCGGTGGCCGGTGGCGCCATTGCACTGGCGCTGATCACGGTCGGCGCCGAGCTGTTCACGCGCACGCCGGCGCGGTCGCTGGTCGCGCTCGCATCTTCGCGGTGGCAAATGGCCGAGACCGCATACCACCATGCTGCGGTCGTGCATGCGCTCGGCATGCGGCGGCGGATGGCCGAATTGTGGTCGGACCGCACCAAGGCCTATCTCGAGGCGCAGCGCGTAACCTCCGACCTGACCGGCACGTTCGGCAGCACCTCGCGCCTGCTGCGCACGATCCTGCAATCCGGCGTGCTGGCGCTCGGCGCCTGGCTCGTGATCAACCAGCAGGCGACCGCCGGCGTCATGCTGGCCGCCACGATCCTGTCGATCCGTGCGCTGGCGCCGATCGAGCTCGCGATCGCCAATTGGCGCAGCTTCATTTCGGTGCGCGCCAGCCTTGCCCGGCTTGCCGACGCCCTGGCCGCGGTGCCCGCACCACTGCCGCCGACCCCATTGCCTGCGCCGAAGCATGACATCCGCGTCACCTCGCTCAGCCTGACGGCGCCGGGAACCAGCACGGTGGTGCTGCACGAGGTGAGCTTCGGGTTGCGCGCCGGCAGTGCGGTCGCGGTGGTCGGACCGAGCGGCTCCGGCAAATCCACCCTGGCGCGCGCCCTGGTCGGCGTCAGCGCTCCGGCGCGCGGCGTGATCCGGATCGACGGCGCCACGCTCGCGCAATGGGACCCGCTCGCGCTGGGCCCATCGATCGGCTATCTGCCGCAAGACGTCGCACTGCTTCGCGGCACGGTGGCGCAGAACATTTCGCGCTTCGCGGCGGTGCCCGACTCGGGCCGGTTGATCGCCGCCGCACGCGAGGCCGATGTGCATGAGCTGATCCTTCGGCTGCCTGACGGCTACGAGACCGAAGTAGGCGATGGCGGCCTGATGCTGTCGGGCGGCCAGCGGCAGCGCATCGCACTGGCGCGGGCGCTGTACGGCGATCCGTTCCTGATCGTGCTCGACGAACCGAACTCGAACCTCGACACCGAGGGCGAGCGCGCGCTGATCCGCGCCATCGCCCGGGTCCGCGCCCGCGGCGGGATCGTGGTCGTGATCGCGCATCGGCCGGCGGTGCTGCAAGCGGTCGACCACATGCTGGTGCTGAACGAAGGGCGCATGCACGCGTTCGGCACCACGGCAGCGGTGCTGCCGCTGCTGACGGCGAAGGCGCAACAGCCGTCACCGCCTTCTGCCCCGGCTGCAACGCCGGTGCGCCGCCGGCGCAAGAAGCAGGTGGAGCCCCGGCAAGATGCCTAGCGCCCGGCAATCGGTTCATCACCATATTCTGGCGGTTGCGATTGCCGCGATCTTCCTCGTTGCCAGCATCGGCATCATGGGCGCCGCCACCAAGATGTCGGGCGCGATCATCGCGCAGGGATCGCTTGTCGTCGAATCCAGTGTCAAGAAGGTGCAGCATCCCTCCGGGGGCGTCGCCAAGAAGCTCCTGGTCGAAGACGGCGCCCATGTCGCGCGGGACGATCTCTTGATCTTGATGGACGAAACCGTCGCGCAGGCCAATCTGACCGCGGTCACCAAGAGCCTGTGGGAGCTTGAGGCCCGGCGGGCCCGGCTACAGGCCGAGCGCGACGGCGATGCCGA
The DNA here is from genome assembly GCF_054055655.1 of Bradyrhizobium sp. USDA 4461. Taxonomy (NCBI): domain Bacteria; kingdom Pseudomonadati; phylum Pseudomonadota; class Alphaproteobacteria; order Hyphomicrobiales; family Nitrobacteraceae; genus Bradyrhizobium; species Bradyrhizobium sp. USDA 4461. The sequence continues at coordinate 3,211,547 of NZ_JBSRXM010000001.1, read as the reverse complement.
GATCGCCTTCCCTGACAGCGTGGCGTCGAGCCGCGATCCGGCCGCACAATCGGTCATCTCGGGCGAGCGCCGCTTCTTCCAGCTGCGCCGGGACGCCAATGACGGACAGAAGCGGCAATTGCAGGAGCAGATCGCGCAGCTCAGGGAGCAGATCAGCGGCATGCAGGATCAACTGACCGCCAAGAAGCAGGAAGCCGACCTGATCGCCCACGAATTGACCGGCGTGCAGCAGCTCTGGGAGCAGCGCCTGGTCTCGCTGTCCCGCCTTTCTGCGCTTCAACGCGACTCGGCGCGGCTGCTTGGCGAACGCGGTCAGCTCACCGCATCGATCGCGCAGGCCAAGGGCAAGATCTCGGAAACCGAGTTGAAGATCCTGCAGGTCGATCAGGACTTCCGCTCTGGCGTCGCCAAGGAGCTCGCCGATATCCGCGCCAAATATGCCGACATGATCGAGAAGCAGGTCACGGCGAAAGACCAGACCGAAAAGCTCGAGATCCGCGCGCCGCAGGCCGGCGTGGTGCACGACCTGACCATCCACACCCAGGGCGGCGTCATTGCCGCGGGTGAGACCATCATGACCATCGTGCCCGACCAGGACAATCTGATCGTGGAAACTCATGTTGCGCCGCAGGATATCGATCAGGTCAAGCTGGGCGCACCGACCGTGCTGCGGTTCACCAATTTCAATCAGCGCACCACGCCGGAGATCGAGGGCGAGGTCAGCCGGATCGGCGCCGACGTCTCGCGAGACGACAAGACGGCTCCGACCTACTTCCTTGTGCGCATTGCGATTCCGCGACCCGAGCTGAACAAGCTCGCGACCACGCATTTGCTGCCGGGCATGCCGGTCGAGGTGTTCATCCCGACCACCGAGCGGACGGTGCTGTCCTATCTGATGAAGCCGCTGGCGGACCAGGTGCACCGCGCCTTCAGGGAGAAATGAGCAGTGCAAACATTTCAGCACGCGCTGGAACAAATCGAATTTAATCCGCATTCTACCGGTTAAGACTAAGTCGGTGCACTTCCGGCTGAGGGCGTAGCTGTCCTTGTTCGTGCGATCCAACTGACCGACTATGACCTGCGGCGCGCCCTCCGCTCCAACTGGTCTGAAACTGTGACGATCGCCTTGATGCTTTTATCGGCCAGCACGCTCGTTGGGTTGGCCACCAGTTTTTGCTTTCGGGTTTGGACATTGATGCTGGTATCGCCGCTGATCGCGGTGCTCGCGGCCATCGTGCTCCAATCCGACGGCTACGCCTTTGCCAGCGGAGGCCCGATCGTCGTCGCCTGCCTCGCCTTCAACCAGATCGCCTATCTCGCCGGCGCTTTGCTGTTGCCCGAGAATGACGGCTCAATTGCGCAAGAAATCGACGGCATTCCAGGCCGCCGCGGCGAGCACAAGGTCCACGGCCAGAACGAATAGGATCAGGCCGATCCACGACGGGCCCTTGCGCCGCAACCGCAGCGGAATAAGCCGTGACGGCGGCGAGAGCGAGAAGAAACGCTTGCCCGCGGCCTCAGCGGCACTGTCCTTGAGCACAGAACGCATTGCAGGACACCCCAGCCCGATCGTCGTCTTGCTGATCGTCTTCGATCGACCAGCAAGAGTGATGCCAGCAGCGTGGTGCCAGTGGAGAGCAAGCGTGGCGGGACTTTGACCGCCGTGACCGTAGCGCAACAGGATCAAGTCGGATCGATGACCCGCTTGATCGTGTCGCACGCTGGAGTTCGATGACTTTGCTTTAGGTCGAGCAGCGGAACGCGGCATCACCTCGCCCCGCGTGCGGGGAGAGGTCGGAACGCATCGTCAGATGCGTTCCGGGTGAGGGGGAGCCTCGGCGAACGCAGCTCTGACCCGATATGCGGAGACGGCCCGTCACCTCAACCCTCTCCCCGTGAGAACGACGTGAGAACGGGGAGAGGGAGTGAAGAGGCGCTTACGCCGCCTGCTTCTTCGGCGGGAAGCGGCCGTAGAAGGTCTCGCCCTTGGCCGCCATCTCCTCGAGCAGCTTCGGCGGCGTGAAGCGCGAACCGTACTTCTTCTCGAAGGCGTGGCACAGCGCGACGAAGTTCTTGGTGCCCATGAAGTCGATATAGGACAGCGCTCCGCCGGTGAACGGCGCAAAGCCGAAGCCGAGGATCGAGCCGACATCCGCCTCGCGCACGTCGGTGATGACGTGATCCTCGACGGTGCGCGCGGCTTCCACCGCCTGCACCACCAGGAATCGCTGCTTCAACTCCTCGACGCTGAGCGTGTCGGGATCGAGCTGCCTGGGCTGCAGATTGGCGAGCCCCGGCCACAGGCTCTTCTGACCCTTGCCCTTCTCGGGATAGTCGTAGAAGCCCTTGCCGTTCTTGCGGCCGAAGCGGCCCTGCTTCTCGACCATCTCGACCATTAGCTTCTTCTGCGCCTGGTCGATCGCGTTGGGGCCGAGATCGGCCTCGGTCGCCTTGGTGATCTTCAGCCCGAGATCGAGCGCGACCTCGTCCTGCAGCGACAGCGGCCCGACCGGCATGCCGGCCATCTTGGCGGTGTTCTCGATCATCGCCGGCGGCACGCCTTCGAGCAGCATCTCATTGCCCTCGGAGATGTAGCGCATCACGCAGCGGTTGGCGAAGAAGCCGCGGCTATCGTTCACCACGATCGGCGTCTTGCCGATCGCGCGGACATAGTCGAGCGCGGTCGCCAGCGCGACGTCGCCGGTGTTCTTGCCCAGGATGATCTCGACCAGCATCATCTTCTCGACCGGCGAGAAGAAGTGGATGCCGATGAACTTGCCCTGGTCCTTGAACTCCTCGGCCAGCGAATTGATCGGCAGGGTCGAGGTGTTGGAGGCGAAGATCGCGTCCGGCTTCAGCAGCGGCTGCGCCTTGGCATAGGTGTCGGCCTTGACCTTGCGATCCTCGAACACCGCCTCGATGACGAGGTCGCAGTCCGAGATCACGTTGTAATCTGCCGTCGCCGAGATCCGCGCCAGGATGGCGTCGGCGGCCTCCTGCTTCATGCGGCCCTTGGCGATCAGGCCGTCGACCACGGTCTTGGCGTGGCCCCTGCCCTTGTCGGCGCTTTCCTGGTCACGATCGACCAGCACGACGTCGATGCCGGCCTGCGCCGAGACATAGCCGACGCTGGCGCCCATGAAGCCGGCGCCGATCACGGCGAGCTTCTTCACCTTGGTCGGTGGCACATTGGCCGGACGGCGCGCGCCCTTGTTCAGCTCCTGCATCGACAGGAACAGCGAGCGGATCATCGCCGCCGCTTCCTTCGAGCGCAGCACCTTGGTGAAGTAGCGCGACTCGACCCGCAGCGCGGTGTCGATCGGCAACTGCAGGCCTTCATAGACGCAGCTCATGATGGCGCGCGCGGCCGGATAATTGTCGTAGGTCTCGCGGCGATAGATCGCGTTGCCAGCCGGGAACATCTGCATGCCGGCCTTCGAGAACACCAGGCCGCCGGGCAGCTTGAAGCCCTTCTCGTCCCACGGCGCGACCGCCTTGCCGCCGCCCTTGATCCAGTCCTTGGCGACCTTGATCAGATCGGCCGTGGGCACCACGGCGTGGATCAGATTGAGCGCCTTGGCACGCGTCAGATCGACGGCCTCACCCTTGAGCAGCAACTGCATCGCATCCGCCGGCTGCACGAGACGCGGCACGCGCTGGGTGCCGCCGGCGCCGGGGAACAGGCCGACCTTGATCTCGGGCAGGCCGAGCCGGGTCTTCGGGTTCTCGGCTGCGACGCGGTAGTGACAGGCCAGGGTGATCTCGAAGCCGCCGCCGAGCGCAAGCCCGTTGATCGCGGCGACCCAAGGCTTGCCCGAGGTCTCGATCGCGCGGAACGACAGCGACATCTGGCGGCTCTGCTCGAACAGCATCTGGTTCGCGGCTTCCTCACCCTTCTCCTTGAAGAGCTGCGCGTAGGCGCGGTTCATGCCCTCGAGCATCGAGAGGTCGGCACCGGCGCAGAACGCCTCCTTGGCCGAGGTGATGACGACGCCCTTGATCGCGGGATCGCTGGTCGTCCGCTTGATGATCTCGCCGATCTCCTGCGTGGAGACCTCGTCGAACACGTTCATCGAACGCCCGGGGATATCCCAGGTGACCAGCGCAATGCCGTCGCCATCGACGTCGAACTTGAAATTCTTGTAAGCCATGTTGCTCGCTCCCCTCGCCTCAGACGCGCTCGATGATGGTGGCGGTGCCCATGCCGCCGCCGATGCACAGCGTCACCAGCGCGGTTTCCTTGTTGGTGCGCTCGAGCTCGTCGAGCACGGTGCCGAGGATCATCGCGCCGGTCGCCCCGAGCGGATGGCCGAGCGCAATCGCGCCGCCATTGACGTTGATCTTCGAATTCTCGATGTCGAACGCCTGGATGTAGCGCAGCACCACCGAGGCGAAGGCTTCGTTGAGCTCGAACAGGTCGATGTCCGACTTCTTCATGCCGGAGCGCGCGAACAGCTTTTCGGTGACGTCGACCGGGCCAGTCAGCATCATCGCCGGCTCCGAGCCGATATTGGCGAAGGCGCGGATCTTCGCCCGCGGCTTCAGGCCGTGCTTGGCGCCCGCCTCTTTGCTGCCGAGCAGCACCGCGCCGGCGCCATCGACGATGCCGGAGGAGTTGCCGGCGTGATGCACGTAATTGACCTTCTCGACCTCGGGATGCGACTGGATCGCCACCGCATCGAAACCGGCCATCGCCGCCATCGCCGCGAATGACGGCTGCAGCTGCGCCAGCGACTGCATCGTCGTGGTCGGGCGCATGTGCTCGTCCTTGGCGAGGATGGTCAGGCCGTTGACGTCCTTGACCGGCACCACCGATTTGTTGAAGCGGCCTTCATCCCAGGACTTCGCCGCGCGCTGCTGGCTCTGCACCGCATAGGCGTCGACATCATCGCGCGAAAAACCATATTTGGTCGCGATCAGGTCGGCCGAGATGCCCTGCGGCATGAAATAGGCCGGCACCGCCATCGAGGGATCCATCGGCCAGGCGCCGCCGGAGGCGCCGATGCCGACGCGGCTCATCGATTCCGCGCCGCCGCCGATCACGAGCTCATGCTGGCCGCTCATGATCTGGGCCGCGGCGAAGTTCACCGCGTCGAGGCCGGAGGCGCAGAAGCGGCTGATCTGCACGCCCGGCACCTTCTGGCCGAGGCCGGCGTTCAGCGCCGCGAAGCGGGCGATGTCGGAGCCGGCCTCGCCGACCGGATCGACCACGCCGAGCACGACGTCGTCGACGGAATCCTCGGGCAGATTGTTGCGCTCCTTGAGCGACTGCAGCGGCACGGTGGCGAGCGCCAGTGCGGTGACCTCGTGCAGCGCGCCATCGGCCTTGCCGCGGCCGCGCGGGGTACGAACGTGATCGTAGATGTATGCCTCAGGCATGACGCCCTCCTTGATATGAGGATCATAATATATACGGAAGGAAGCGCCGCCGCAGCAATGCGGCGGCAATTTTCAAGGCTTTCTTGTTTGGCGCGTTTTCTTCATGCGAACCGGTGTCCACTTCGCCAGAAAACGCTTCAGAACGCTTCCGCGGCCAGTTCCATCGTGGTGGCGCTGCCGCTCTGGATCCGGGCCAGATGCACGGCGGTTTCCGGCAGCAGCCTCTCCATGAAGAAGCGGCCGGTCACGAGCTTGGTGGTGAGGTAGGGCGTGGCGCCGGCGGCGGCCTTGTCCAGCGCCACCTTGGCCATCTTCGCCCACATGTAGCCGAGCGCGACGAGACCGAACAATTTCATGTAATCGGTCGCGGCAGCGCCGGCATTGTCGGGCTTGGTCAGCGCGTTCTGCATCAGCCAGCCGGTGGCCTGTTGCAAATGGCCGAGCGCGGTGGAAAGCGGGGCGATGAACGGCTTCATCGCCTCGTCGGCGCCATGCTCCTTGGCGAAGGCCGTGACCTCGCCGAAGAACGCCATCGTCGCGCGGCCGCCGTCGCGCGGCAGCTTGCGGCCGACCAGGTCGAGCGCCTGGATGCCGTTGGCGCCTTCATAGATCATTGCGATGCGGGCATCGCGCACGAACTGCTCCATGCCGTGCTCGGCGATATAGCCGTGGCCGCCGAACATCTGCTGCGCCGACACCGTGTTGGCGAACCCGGTATCGGTCAGCACGCCCTTCAGCACCGGCGTCATCAGGCCCATGTGATCGTCCGCCGCCTGACGATCCCCGGGATCGTTGGAGCGGTGCGCGACGTCGCTTTTCAGCGCGGTCCACACCACCATGGCGCGCGCCGCCTCGTTGAAGGCGCGGATGGTGAGCAGCGTACGGCGCACGTCGGGATGCACGATGATCGGATCGGCTGGCTTCTCGGGCTCCTTCGCTCCGGTCAGCGAGCGGCCCTGCAGGCGCTCACGCGCATAGGCGACCGCGTTCTGGTAGGCGACCTCGGACTGCGCCAGGCCCTGCACGGCGACGCCGAGGCGGGCCTCGTTCATCATCACGAACATGCCCTGCATGCCCTTGTTCTCTTCGCCGATCAGCCAGCCGGTGGCGTTGTCGTAGTTCATCACACAGGTCGAGTTGCCGTGGATGCCCATCTTGTGCTCGATCGAGCCGCAGCTGACGCCGTTGCGCGCACCCAGCGAGCCGTCGGCGTTGACCAGCACCTTCGGCACGACAAACAGCGAGACGCCCTTGATGCCGGCCGGGGCGCCTTCGATCCGCGCCAGCACCAGATGGATGATGTTCTCAGTGAGGTCGTGCTCGCCGGCGGAGATGAAGATCTTGGTGCCCGTGATCTTGAAGCTGCCGTCGGCCTGGCGCACCGCCTTGGTGCGGAGCAGGCCGAGATCGGTGCCGCAATGCGGCTCGGTCAGGTTCATGGTGCCGGTCCACTCGCCGGCGACCATCTTCGGCACATAGGTCTTCTTCTGTTCGGGGGAGCCGTGCACCAAGAGCGCCGCGGTCGCGCCCATGGTGAGCCCGCCATACATCGCGAACGCCATGTTGGCGGAGATCTGGAATTCGTTGACCGCCTGCGACAGCGTCACCGGCAGGCCCTGGCCGCCGAACTCCGCCGGCGCCGACAGGCCGAGCCAGCCGCCTTCGGCAACCTGTTTGAAAGCGTCCTTGAAGCCCTTCGGCGTCGTGACGCTGCCGTCGTCATTGCGCTTGCAGCCCTCGAGATCGCCGGCGCGATTGAGCGGCTGCAGCACCTCTTCGCTGAGCTTGGCGGCTTCGCCGAGGATCGCCTCGCGCACATCGGCCGACGCATCGGTAAAGCCGGGAAGATTGCCGTAGCGATCGATCTGGAAAACGTCGTTCAACAGGAAGCTGACGTCTTCGACGGGGGCTTTGTAGGTTGGCATGCTGATCTCCCGGCTGGCTCGTGGCCGCATCTGCGGCCGACGCTCTGCAGCTTGTTCTTCGGTTTGTTGCAGCGGACCTTATCCGGTTCGGCAGGTCCGCGGCAGGTGCTAACGCGACTAAAGCGCGATGCGATTGGGTTGAACCGTCATCGCGCGTTAGCTCCTTGTTTGAGCATGATCTTTTCGGAAAACCGCTGCGCACTTTTCCGGATCATGCTTTACGATTGCGACGTTGCGCCGCTCTGCTTCATCAACTCTTCGCCCATCATCCGATGCAGCAGGTTGATCGCCTTGAGCGGACGCGTCATCACCTTGAAATGCGTGATCCGGCCGTCACCGTCGAATGTGATGATGTCGACGCCGTTGAGCTTGATGCCGTCGATCTCGTTCTCGAATTCGAGCACCGCGCCGGTATCGTTGCGCCACTCGCCGAGATATCTGAAGGTCGGGCCGCCGAGCACCTTGGCGGCGCTGGTGAGATATTTGAAGGTGATGTCGCGGCCGCGTTGCGGCGTGTGCACGACCGGACTTTCGAACACCGCGTCGGGATGCAGCAGATCCCACAGCACTGACGTGTCGTGGGATTTCACATAGGCGTACCACTTGTCGAGGCCCGGCTTGCTCATTCGGACGTCTCCTGCGGCGGGGTTGGAAGCCTGAACATCGGTCGCGGGCGACAAGGCGGTGCGCCGATCGCCATATGCATATTGACGCATATGCACAGTAACGCATAAAGTCAAGCGAACTCGGGAATGGCCGATTCGGGAACTGAGATGGAGGTGGGCGTTGGCACTCGGTGACGCAATCCTCGCCTGCCTGACGGAACGTCCGATGACGGGCTATGAGCTCGCCAAGACGTTCGACGCCTCGATTGGCTTCTTCTGGAAGGCCGACCATCAGCAGATCTACCGGGAGCTCTCGCGGCTGCGCGACAAGGGCCATGTCCAGGGCCGCGAGGTGGTGCAATCCGGCAAGCCCAACAAGCTGGTCTACACGCTGACGGCCGAGGGCCGCGCGGCGCTGAAGCACTGGGCGGCGCGGCCGAGCGTTCCGCCCTCGATCAAGGACGATTTGCTGGTTCGGCTCTATGCGCTCGACTGCGTCGACATCGAGCCGCTGCGCACCGACCTGATGGCGCGGCTGGAACATCACCGCGACCGCTATGAGCGCTATGAGCGCCTGCTCAACAAGCGCTTCCCCGATGGCACCGCGCCGCCGGCCGATGTCGGCAAGATGCTCAGCCTGCGCCTTGGGATGCGCCATGAGCGCATGGTGGTGGAATGGTGCGAAGAGGCGCTCGACGCGCTGTCGGCGATGTCCGGCCGCAGCAACAATGTGCTGCCGCTCGACGACGGCAAGCGCGAAAGCAACGGCTAGAAACAATCGCAAGTTTGGCTTTTGCGCGCGCCGGCGCACCCCGCGGAATCCGCTTGCCCGGAAACGAAAGGCCTGTCCTGATCCGGCGCAACAGGTTCCGCAATTCCCTAACTTTAAGGCCCGTCGGCTGCATTCCTTAACCCGTTATTTACCGTGACGGGAAAAAGTCAGCAGCTGAAGCAGACGACCAGCGCAGAATTCGATTGTCTCTTAACGGGAATGCGCGGGGAGGCTGCGGGCGCAGAGTATGGCGCCGGAGTCGGGACCGGACGGAATCATGAATTCGCGCGTATCGTGGAGTGTTGACGGCATCGATCCCTCCGTCCGCGAAAGGGCCGAGGCGGCTGCGCGCCGTGCCGGCATGCCGCTCAACGACTGGCTCAATTCCACCGTCGGCGAACCGAGCCCGCCGGATTGGCGCACCGCCTCCGAGCAACGGCAACCGATGCCGAGCCGGGAAAGCCGCGAAGTCGCCGATATCCACCAGCGGCTCGACGCAATCACCCGCCAGATCGAACAGATCGCAAAGCCGCTGACGCGCGCCGAAACCGTGCGCGCCGAAGTGCCGCGGGGCCAGCCCGCCGTCGCACGACAGTTGAACGATGCGATTTCGCGCCTCGATGCGCGGCTGTCGCAAATCTCGCGGCCGCAGCCGCCGCGCGAACAGCAGCCCCAGCCGGTGCGTGAAGCGCAGATGCAGCGGGAGCCGCAGATGCCGGATCGCCAGCAGCAGGAATGGCAGCGCCAGACCGAGGCGGTGGAGCGCGCTGCCGCGCAGGTCTATCGCCCTTCGCCGCCGCTGAGCCCGGCGTCGTTCGATTCCGCGATCGCGGAAATCGCCGCACGCCAGAACGAGCTCGATGGCCCGGCCCCGCGGCAGATGCCGCCGCCCAGCGCGCCGCCGATGGCCGCCTACGCGCCGCCGCCTGCGTCGGCCGGCCCCGACTTCTCTTCGCTCGAGCGTTATTTGCTCAAGATCACGAGCCAGATTGAGGCGTTGCAGCGACCCGACCATATCGAGCAATCGATCGCGGCCTTCCGTGGCGAGCTTGCGGAAATCCGCCAGGCCATCACCGAGGCGATGCCGCGCCGGGCGATCGAATCGATCGAGAACGAAGTCCGCTCGCTGCATCACCGGATCGACGAGATCCGCCGGGAGGGCAGCAACGGCCAGGGCCAGGCGATCGCCGGCGTCGAACGCGCATTGTCGGAAATCCGCGAGGCGCTGCGCACGCTGACGCCCGCCGAGCAGCTCACCGGCTACGACGAGGCGATCCGCAATCTCGGTGCCAAGCTCGACATGATCCTGCGCGCCAACGACGATCCGTCGATGGTGCGTCAGCTCGAGAGCGCGATCGCGGCACTCCGCGCCATCGTCTCCAACGTCGCCTCCAACGACGCGCTGTTGCAGCTTTCCGGGGACGTGCATGCGCTGTCGGCGAAGGTCGACCAGCTGTCGCAGATGTCGCGCGCCGAAACTCACGGCGATGCTTTCGCCGCGATCGAGCAGCGCATTGCCGCGCTGGCCTCCTCGCTCGAAGGCCGCGAGCGGCCGGCCGGCGCCGACAATACCGACGCGATCGAAAGCGCGATGCGCACCCTGTCGGAGCGGATCGACCGCTTGCAGGTCGGCAACGACAGCTCATCGGCGTTCACCCATCTCGAGCAGCGCGTCTCGTATCTGCTCGAGCGTCTGGAGTCCGCCGACCAGCGCTCCGGCAATCTCGGCCGGGTCGAGGAAGGGCTGCATGACATCATGCGGCACCTCGAGGCGCAGCACGCCCACATCGCCTCGCTCGCCGACGCCGCCCGCGGCAACATCAACGCCTCCTCGCCGCAGCCGATGATGGACAGCGGCATCGTCGATCTGGTGAAGCGCGAACTGTCCGACATCCGCTTCAGCCAGTCGGAGACCGATCGCCGCACCCAGGATTCGCTGGAGACTGTGCACAGCACGCTCGGCCATGTCGTCGATCGGCTGGCGATGATCGAGAATGACCTGCGCACGGTGCGCACCGCGCCGCCGCCGGCTCCCCCCGCGCCTGCCTATGCAGAACCGCGGATCGAAGCGCCGCGCGCGGCGATGCCGCAGCCGACCGCGCAGCCCAGACCCGAATCCCACCAGCCTGAATCGTACCGGCCCGAACTGCCCAATCCTGCGCTGGCGCAGGAGCATTTCATGTCCGCGCCGCGCGAATTCCATGCCGCGCAGCCGGTCGAGACCGCCCCCCCGCCGCTGCCGCCGCGCGCGATCAGCGAGATCCTCGAACCGCATGCGGCGTCCGCACGCACCGCGATCGCGCCGGAACTGCCGCCGGATCATCCGCTCGAGCCAGGCACGCGCCCCTCGGGCCGCATGTCATCGCCGTCGGAGCGGATCGCGGATTCCGAGCGCGCGATCTCTGATCTCCCCGCCGGCAAGAAAGAGCCGGTCTCGACTTCGAGCTTCATCGCCGCCGCGCGCCGCGCCGCGCAGGCCGCCGCCGCGCAACCCGTCAACGAGAAGGCGGCGCGCGCAGCGAACAAGGCCGCCGCCAAGGCCAAGGATAAGGCCGACAAGGCTGCGAAGGCTGCTGCCGCCAAGGCCAGCGCCCCCGCGACCGGCGCTTCGGCGACTGGCGCGCCGGAAGCACAGCCTTCGAGCATCACCTCCAAGATCCGCTCGCTGCTGGTCGGCGCGAGCGTGGTGGTGATCCTGCTCTCGACCGTCAAGATGGCGATGAACCTGCTCGACACCAGTTCGGCGCCGCAGGTGCCGGCGATCGAGCACAGCGAGCCGGCCGCGCCCTCCGCGCAGCCGCCTGCCGAGAACTCGATCGCACCCGCCCCCGCACCGGCTATGCCGTCCGGCACGCCCGGACCGTCGATGACCTCGCCGACCCCGCTTGGCCGCCAGTCCAACAACACGGCGGCGCCGAACACGCTCGACAGCGCGCAGGTGACGATCCCTCAGGCGCTCGCACCTTCCGCGGCACCGGAGCCGGCCGCGGCGCCACCGGTCGCCGCCAGTAGCGACATCACCGGCTCGATTCCGACCGCGCCGCCGCTCGGCGGCAAGCTTGCCTTGGTCCAGATTCCGGCCGGCGAGAAGCTGCCCGACGCGATCGGCGGTCCGGCGCTGCGCAGCGCCGCGATCAAGGGCGATGCCGCCGCGGCTTATGAGGTCGGCGTCCGCTTTGCCGAGGGCAAGGGCGTGGCCGCGAATGTCGACGAGGCCGCCAAATGGTATGGCCGCGCGGCGCAGGCCGGCGTGGTGCCGGCGATGTTCCGGCTCGGCACCTTCTACGAGAAGGGCCTCAGCGTGAAGCGCGACTTCGACGTGGCGCGGCGCTACTACGTGCAGGCGGCCGAGCGCGGCAACGCCAAGGCGATGCATAACCTCGCCGTGCTCGACGCCGATGGCGGCGGCAAGGGCGCCGACTACAAGAGCGCCGCGCAATGGTTCCGCAAGGCGGCCGATCGCGGCGTCGCCGACAGCCAAGTCAATCTCGGCATCCTCTATGCGCGCGGCATCGGCGTCGAACAGAACCTCGCCGAGTCCTTCAAATGGTTCAGCCTCGCCGCCGCGCAGGGCGATGCCGACGCCGGCCACAAGCGCGACGATATCGCCAAGCGGCTCGACCCGCAGTCGCTGGCCGCCGCGAAGCTTGCGATCCAGACCTTCACCCCCGAGCCGCAGCCGAGCGATGCGGTCAACGTGCCGGCCCCGGCCGGCGGCTGGGACGGCGCCCCCGCGCAGCCCGCGGCGGCAAAGCCCGTCAGGCAACCGTCGAAGCGAACCGCGGCACTCGCCGCTCCCGCGCACTAAAGCGCGATGAGATTTAGCTGAATCGTCATCGCGCTCTAGCCCTTTGTTTGAGCATGATCTTTTCGGATAACCGCTTCGCACTTTTCCGGATCATGCCGAGTGTTTTCGAGCGAAGTGGATACCGGTTCGCGTGAAGAAAACGCGTCAATACAAGAGTCTTGAGCCCCGTTCCGATCTATCGAACGGGAAAGGCTCTAGGACGACAAGAGTCGCAATGCCTTGACGGCGCCGCTGCCTTGTCCGTCCGCCCTTCCGCCGTGTAGACAGGCGCGCAGTCGCGCGCCGATTGCGCACGCGTTCCGGAGGGTCAGGCTTGTCTGTCGACGATCGTCAGGAGGATGGAACGGGGCACCGTTCGTCGCCGACCGGTCCCCGCGTCGCGCCGCCGCGCCAGACCCCGTCCCCGTTTGCCGCGCGCCCGAAGGATCCGCCGTCCTCGCCGTCTCGGTCTCCGCAAGGGAGCACGGCAGCGCCGCGCGGCAACTTCCGGTTCTCGTTTCCGTCCATCATCATCTTCATGCTGCTGCTGTCGAGCGTCGCGATCCAGGCCTATCGCGACCTGTCGCGTCCGGGCGCCTGGGACTTCTGGCGCGAGACCTATATCGCAGCGAGCATGACGTCAGCTGTCATCCCCGACGCCGACATTGACGGGGCGGGCCGTGGCCGGCGGGCGCTGGCGATCAGCGGCAAGATCGGCTCGGCCAGCGCGAGCTGGCTCCGCGACCGGCTCAACGAGGCGCGGCTCGCGCCGGGTGACGCGGTGCTGCTGTCGTCGCCGGGCGGTGCGCTGAACCAGGCCGCAATCATGGGCGAGGTGATCCGCTCGCACGGGCTTGTCACTGCGGTGGCGACTGCCGATGCCACGGGCAGACTCCGGCCCGCCGCCTGCGCCAGCGCCTGCGTCCTGGTTTATGCCGGCGGTGTGACCCGCTATGGCATTGCAGGCTCGCGGCTCGGCGTGCATCGCTTCACGACCAGCGCACCGGTCAGCGATCCGCTCGCCGAGGCGCAGCGCATCCAGGGCATGGTGCTGGGCTACATGACCAAGATGGGCGTCGCCTCCGGGATCGTCGAGGCGATGTCGCAGACCTCGGATATCCGCTGGCTGAGCCCGAAGGAAGCGCTCGCGCTCAACTTGATCACCAAGCCGGTCGACCGGCCCTGAGCCAACGCCACGTCATTAATCTGAATTATCAACCACGTGCGCAGCCCAACGAGCAGGTGCGGCGAAAAATGCCGTCCGAGACGGAATCTTTAGTCCCTCCCTCCGCCGATATCGGTTATGCAGGACTGCGGCAATCGACCCGCGTTCGCCTGCGTCTTGCGCGCCGACCGGATTCGTTCAGCCGGAGAATGCCCGACCCGAACGACATCACGCCGTGATGCGGCCTTGCGCCCCCAGCATGCGGCGAACCGACAAGAAGCGACGCGCGTGCAGCTCTACCTCCCGATCGCCGACATCCCGGTCAATGTCTTCCTCATCCTGGCGATGGGCGCGGCGGTCGGATTCGTCTCCGGCATGTTCGGGATCGGCGGCGGCTTCCTGATGACGCCGCTTTTGATCTTCGTCGGCATCGCGCCCGCGGTCGCGGTGGCTTCCGTCGCCAGCCATATCGCGGCCTCCTCGTTCTCCGGCGCGATCTCCTATTGGCGCCGGCGGGCGATCGACCCGCTGCTGGCCGCCGTGCTGCTGGTCGGCGGCACGATCGGCACCGCACTCGGGGTCTGGACCTTCACCTTCCTGCGCTCGCTCGGCCAGCTCGACCTGATGATCGCGCTGTCCTACGTCATCCTGCTGACGACGGTCGGCGGGCTGATGTTCTGGGAAGGCCTGCGCGCGATGCTGCGTGCCCGCGGCGGCCGCCCGGTCGCGCTGCGCAAGCCCGGCAGCCACGGCTGGATCCACGGCCTGCCGCTGAAGCTGCGCTTCAAGCGCTCCAAGATCTATCTCTCGGTCATCCCGGTGGTCGTGGTCGGGCTCGTGATCGGCTTCATCGGCGCGGTCATGGGCATCGGCGGCGGCTTCATCCTGGTGCCGCTGATGATCTATGTGCTGCGGGTGCCGACCTCGACGGTGATCGGCACCTCGATGGTGCTGACCCTCGTCACCATGGTGTTCGCCACCCTGCTGCACGCGGTGACCAACCATCTGGTCGACGCCGTGCTGGCGCTGATCCTGATGATCGGCGGCGTCACCGGCGCGCAGTTCGGCGCCCGCGCCGGCCAGAAGATCCGCGGCGAGCACCTGCGCCTGCTGCTCGGCCTCCTGGTGCTCGCGGTCGGCATCCGCTTTGCCGTCGAGCTGGTGATCCGGCCGCAGGACCCCTACAGCATCCGCGAAACCGGCGGAGCCCCGCCATGAGGCTCTACGCGCCGCTTGCGACCATCGGCCTCATCGTCGCCACCCTGGCGGCGGCGCCCGCTCATGCCGAGCGGCTGATCGTGTCGGTCTCCAACCACCGCGTCACGGTGACGCCGAATTATTCCGGCGGCGAGCTCGTGCTGTTCGGCTCGGTGGAGAAGGACGACAAGACGCCGTCCAATCGCACGAACTACGATCTCGTGGTCACGGTGTCCGGCCCGCGCGCCGACATGGTGACGCGGCGCAAGGAGCGTAGATTCGGGATCTGGATCAACACCGACTCGCGCCAGTTCCTGCAAGTCCCCGGCTATCTCGCGCTGTTCTCCAATCGCCCGTTCGACCAGATCGCCTCGCCGGATGTGCAGCGGCGGCAGCAGCTCGGGCTCAACAACGTGCTGCTGATGCAGCGGGTCGGGCCCGACTTTGCCGACGTGGTGCCGAACGATCCGTTCCGCAGCGCCTTCGTCCGGCTGCGCTCCGAGCACGGCCTGTATCGCGAGGCGACCTCGGCGGTGACGTTCCTGACGCCGACCTTGTTCCGCACCGGCATTCCGCTGCCGGCCGAGGTGCCGATCGGCACCTACAATGTCGAGATCAAGCTGTTCTCCGACGGCGCGCTGGTGACCAAGACCGAGAGCGCGTTCGAGATCGTCAAGATCGGCTTCGAACAGTTCGTCGCCACCACCGCGCGGCAGAACGGTCTGTTTTACGGCCTCGTCACCGCGTTCATGGCGCTGATGACCGGCTGGATGGCCTCGATCGTGTTCAGGAAAGATTAGACGCGCAGGTTGGGTGGACCGGCATAGCGTGCTGCCGCAGAATTGATGGGTAATCGCTTCGCTCCACAACCTACAGACCAGAGGCAAGATTAGAGAAGGAATCCGATCCCCATTGCGATCACGCTGAGCCCCATCGCGCCGGTCGAGAGCCAGCCGAGCCAGTAGAGCCACGCGCCGATCACGAAGCGGCCCATCACCTCCTTGTGGCGGGCCATGAACATCAGCAGCACCATCACCGGCACCGCAAGCACGCCGTTGACGACCGCGCTCCAGTACAGTGCCGAGATCGGATCGATTGGCGTGAAATTGAGCGCGATGCCGATGCCGCCCGACAGCGCCAGCACCGAATAGAACGCGATCGCCTCCTTCGGCTTGCGCGCCAGTCCGACCGGCCATCGACGTCCCTCGCTGACCGCATAGGCCGTCGCGCCGGCAAGCACCGGGATCGCCAGCAGGCCGGTGCCGACGATGCCGAGCGCGAAGATCACTTCGGCAAACGGTCCGGCGATCGGGCGCAACGCCTCGGCGGCTTGCGCCGAGGTCTGGATGTCGGTCTTGCCGGTCGCATGCAGCGTGGCCGCGGCAGTGACGATGATCGACAGCGCGATCAGGTTGGAGAAGGCCATGCCGGTGATGGTGTCGGCGCGGATGCGCGAGAATTCGCGCTGTGCGCCGTAGTGCCGCCTGATCAGCGGATGCTTGTTGGGATCGACCCGCTGCTCTTCGGCCTCCTGCGAGGCCTGCCAGAAAAACAGATAGGGCGAAATCGTGGTGCCGAGGATCGCGACGATGGTCGTGAAATAGTCCGCGCTCCAGGTGACGCGCGGCAGCAGTACACCGGCCAGCACCTCTGTCCACGACACCTTGGCAAAGGCGAGCGCCGCAACATAGGCGAACAGGCTGAGCGTCAGCCATTTCAGCACCGCGACGTAGCGTCGGTAATTCATGAAGATCTGTGCTGCCACCGAGGTCACGCCGAACAGCACGACATAGACGATAGCCGGACCGCCGATCAGCAGCCTGGTCGCGTCCGCCATCGCCGACAGATCGGCGGCGATGTTGATGGTGTTGGCGATGAACAGCAGCAACACCACCAGAGCAAGGAGCCAGCCGGGATAGTGCCTGCAGACGTTGCCGGCGATGCCATGGCCGGTGACGCGGCCGACCCGCGCGGAAATCTCCTGGATCGCGGTCATCAGCGGGAAGGTCAGCAGCATGGTCCAGCCGATGCCGTAGCCGAGTTGCGCGCCGGCCTGGCTGTAGGTGCCGATCCCCGAGGGATCGTCGTCGGAGGCCCCCGTGATCAGGCCGGGGCCGAGCGTCTTCAGGATGTTGCGGACGCTGAACGGCTGGCGCTGCGCCGCCTTGTCGGCGGATTTGCCATTCTGCCTTCGCGAGGTCTTTCTGTGCTGCGTCATGCCCGGTTCCGGCCGTCGCGACAACGAGCCGGATACCGCCAAGGTTCCTATGATGAAACCGGGGACCTGTTGGCCGTCGCACGCGCGGGTCAGGCGAACTTGGGCGCTGCGGCGGCCGCGGGGCGGGTCACCAGATAGATGCCGAGCGCGACCGGAACGATCCCGAGCAGGTCGCGCAATTCGACATGCTCGCCGAGCACGAGATAGGCGAACAGCATGCCGAGCGGCGGCATCAGGAAGTGATAGGCGCTGGCGGCGGTCGCGCCACACACTTTCAGAAGATGAAACCAGAGCAGATAAGCGAGGATCGAGCCGCCGAGCACGAGGAAGGCGAAGGCGCCGGCAAGGCGCATGCTCGGTACGATGTCGCTGACGCTGGACAACGTGAAGGCGAACGGCATCACCGCGAGGCCGCCGGCGATGTTCTGGATGCCATTGCCGATCCACAGGCTGCCCTTCGGCGCCAGCAGCTTGAACAGGATGGTACCGGCGACGATCGAGGCGAGCGAAGCCAGCGTGAACAGGATGCCGTGCGGGCTGTCGCTGCCGACCTTGATCCGATGCCAGACGATGAAGGCAACGCCAACGATGCCGAGCACGAGACCAACCACCTTGCGCAAGGTCATGCTCTCGCCGAGCAACAGCGCCGCCAGCATCGCGGTGAACACCGGGTTAGCCGAGACGATCAGCGCGCCGAGCCCGGCGGAGACGGTCTTGAGGCCGGTGTAGCCGAGGCCGAGATAGAGTGCGTTGTTGGCGACGCCGATCACGGCGAACACCGCCGCGTCGCGCCAGCTGAGATCCCATTTGTCGCTGCGCAGCCAGGAGATCGCGAGGATCAGGACGCCGGCGAGCGAGAACCGCGCCGCCAGCAGGATCAGCGGCGGACAATCGGTGACGCCGATCTTGCCGGCGACGAACGCGTAGCTCCAGAGCAGGCAGAACAGCGCGATCAAGAGCGGCAGGGTGTTAAAGCGGGCGCGTGGGGCGGCAATCGAGGATGCGGCGGACATGGAATTTCTCCTTCGCCCATGATCTAGGCCGCCGCCTTGATATTTGGAAATTAAATGATAGACTGGCATCCAGTGGATTTATGAATGGAGAGGCTGCGATGCTCGACCTGGAGCTGTTGCGCAGTTTCGTCTCGGTGGTCGATGCCGGCGGCTTCACCCGCGCCGGCGAGCGCGTCCACCGCACGCAATCGACGGTCAGCCAGCAGATCAAGCGCCTGGAGGAGGATGTCGGCCAGCCGCTGTTGATCCGCAGCGGCAAGGATGTCACCCCGACGGAGGCCGGCGATCAGCTGCTGACCTATGCGCGGCGGCTGCTGGCGCTCGCCGAGGAGGCGCGGGATGTGGTGTCGCGCCCCGGCAGCGAAGGCGCGATCCGGATCGGCATCACCGAGGATTTTGCCGCATACCGGTTGACCAGGTTGCTCGCGACCTTCTCGCGCAGCCATCCGAATTTGCGCCTCGACGTGCGCTCCGGCCAGAGCCTGTATTTGTACCGCGATCTCGAGCGCGGCGACCTCGACCTCGCGCTGATCAAGCGTGCGGCCAGCGAGAGAGGCGGCATCGCGGTGTGGCCGGAACGCGTGCATTGGGTGACGAGCAAGAGCCACCCGCGCGACACGACGATCGGCTCGGTGCCGCTGATCGGCTTCGGCTCGGGCTGCCTCTATCGCGCCCACGCCATCCATGCATTGGAGAGCGCAGGCCGCAACTGGCACATGGCCTACACCTCCTCCAGCCTCGCCGGCATCCAGGCCGCGGTCGCCGCGGGCCTCGGGCTCAGCATTCTGTCGGAGATGTCGATCCAGGCCGAGCACCGCGTCTTGACGGCGAAGGACGGCTTTGCCCCGATCGAGCGGACCGAAGTCGCCCTCGTCGCTGCCCCCGAAGCCCGCCCCGCGACCTTGCGGCTGGCGGATCGGCTCGCGGAATATTGCGAGACGGTGCAGGCGAAGGCGGCGTAGGATTTACTCACCGTCATTCCGGGGCTCGCGAAGCGAGAGCCCGGAATCCATCATGCCGCATCACCCGGATAAATGGATTCCGGGCTCGTGCTTCGCGCGCCCCCGAATGACGAAGTGAGCTCAATAACACCGCGACGCCACGAACGCATGCACGCGGTTGTCGCCGAGCACATGGGCCATGAAGCCCGACGATCCGAAGATCCGCGCGAATGCCGCGTCGCGGACACTGAGGCCGCCGGTGTAGGCGCCAAACGCCGGCATCACCGCGCGCTCGCCGTCACTGGCAAAACAGCGCCGCTCGATCGAGCGACCGCGGGTCGGCACCCGCGCCTTGGGGTGCAGGTGACCGGCAATCTCGCCGGACGCGCCGGTCGGCTCATGACGGAACACAATCGGGCCAATCGCAACTTCGGTCGCAACCATGCCGCCGAGACTGGACGGCAGCGCCGGATCGTGATTGCCCGCGATCCAGATCCAGTTTCGCCGCATCTGGAGTGCCGCGAGCGCTTCGCGATCCGGCTCCGACAGGCGCGCATGCGCATCGCGATCATGAAAGCTGTCGCCGAGCGCAATCACCTGGCGCGGGTCGTGCCGCGCGATCACGGCGGCGAGCCGGCTCAGTGTCGCCACCGTGTCGTAAGGCGGCAGCAGCACGCCGCGGGCCGCGAAGCTCGAGCCTTTTTCCAGATGCAGGTCGGACACCACGAGCAGGCGCTGCTCTTCCCAGAACAGCGCGCCGGAGCAATCCGCCACGAAGCCGACATCCGCCACCGTGACCCTCGCAACGCGCATGTCGTCACCGTCTCGCAAAGCCAGCGCGCTTGCCATCACGTCCCGCTCCCCAGAATGCCAGCGTCAGGATGTCGCCTCCCGCACGAGTTCCTCGGCCGCCTCGGCCAGAAGCTCGTCGGATGCTTCGCCATAAACTGACTCGCGGCCGATTTCCAGCAGCGCGGGGACGGCAAGCGGAGAAACGTGGTCGAGATCCTTGTGGGTGATTCGGCCATGGATGCGCGACAGCATGTCGCCGAGGCGGCGGAGATCGAGCAATCCCGTGGCGGCATCGCCGCGCGCGGCGCGCAGCAGCACGTGGTCCGCCTGGTGCTTGCGCAGCACGTCGTAGATCAAATCGGTCGAGAACAGCACCTGGCGGCGCGACTTCTCCTCGTCGGTGAAGCGGCGTGCGATCAGGCCCGAGATGATCGCGCAGTTGCGGAAGGTGCGCTTCATCAGCGCGGATTCCGCAAGCCATGCCTCGAGATCGTCGCCGAGCATGTCGGGATCGAACAGCGCGTTGAGATCGAGCTTGCCGTGCCGGATCATGAAGGAGAGATCGCCGACGCCCCAGACCGCGAGCGCGTATTCATTGGCGACGAAGCCGAGCGGACGGGCGCGGGCGCGCTCCAGCCGGCGCGTCAAGAGCATGCCGAGCGTCTGGTGCGCCAGCCGTCCCTCGAAGGGATAACAGACCAGATAGTGGCTGCCGCCACGCGGAAAGGTTTCGACCAGCAGCTCATGCACCGCAGGCACCCGCGAGAATTTTCGTTGCAATGACAGCCAGTCGTGCACCTGATCCGGCAGCGCCTTCCAGGCCCGGCTGTTGTCGAGCAGCTTGCGGACGCGTTCGGCGAGGTAGGTCGACAGCGGGAACTTGCCGCCCATGTAGGACGGCACCTTTGCATCCTTATCATTGGCGCGGGAGACATAGACCTGGTCCTCGACCAGGGCCTCGTAGCGCACCACCTCGCCGCCGAACACGAAGGTGTCGCCGGGCACCAGGCCCTCGATGAAGGCCTCCTCGATCTCGCCGAGCATCCGGCCGCCGCGGGCGATCGCCCCGGTCGATCCGGAACCGCCGGCGCGCGAGCGCACCAGCCGCACCTTCAGCATGGTGTCCTCGACGATGGTGCCGACGTTGAGGCGGTAGCTCTGCCGCACCTTCGGATTGGTGACGCGCCAGCGGCCCTGCTTGTCCTGCTTGATCCGCGCAAAACGCTCATAGGTCTTCAGCGCGTAGCCGCCGGTCGCGACGAAGTCGACCACATCGTCGAAATCAGTGCGCGACAGCGCTGCGTAAGGCGCCGCGGTCCTCACCTCATCATAGAGTTCGTCCGACAGGAACGGCTTGCCGCAGGCGCAACCGAGCACGTGCTGGGCCAGCACGTCGAGCGCGCCGGTGCGCAGCGGCGGCGTGTCCTGCGCATTCTCGGCGATGGCATCGATCGCGACGGCGCATTCCAGCACCTCGAAGCGGTTGGCCGGCACCAGCACGGCGCGCGAGGCCTCGTCGAAGCGGTGGTTGGCGCGGCCGATCCGCTGCATCAGCCGCGACGATCCCTTGGGCGCGCCGATATTGATGACGAGGTCGACATCGCCCCAATCGACGCCGAGGTCGAGCGAGGAGGTGCAGACCACGCCGCGCAGTTTTCCCGCGGCCATCGCATCCTCGACCCTGCGGCGCTGCGCGACGTCGAGCGAGCCGTGATGCAGCGCGATCGCGAGCCCGTCGTCGTTCATGCGCCAGAGATCCTGGAACAGCATCTCGGCCTGGCTACGGGTGTTGACGAACACCAGTGTGGTCTTGTTGCGCTTGATCAGCTCATAGACCTCGGGCAGCGCGTGGCGCGCGCCGTGGCCGGACCACGGCAGCCGCTCCCGCGTGTCGAGCATCTCGACCACCGGCGGCGCGGCGCCGCCGGCGGTGACGACGTCGGCGGATGCGTTCTCGCCGCCCGGCTGCGGCACCAGGAAGCGCGCGAGCTGCTCGGGTTCGGCCACCGTCGCCGAGAGGCCGATGGCACGGGCCTGCGGCGCGATGGTCCAGAGCCGCGCGAGACCGAGCGAGAGCAGATCACCGCGCTTGGAGGTGACGAGCGCATGCAGCTCGTCGAGCACGATGCGCTTCAGCGACGAGAACAGGAACGGCGCGTCGTCGGAGGCGAGCAGCAGCGCCAGTTGCTCCGGCGTGGTGAGCAGGATATCCGGCGGATAGCGCCGTTGCCGCTGCCGCCGCGACACCGGCGTGTCGCCGGTGCGAGTCTCGATTTTGATCGGCAAGCTCATCTCCGCAACCGGCATCTCGAGGTTGCGCGCGATGTCGACCGCGAGCGCCTTCAACGGCGAGATGTAAAGCGTGTGCAGCCCGCTGGAGCGGCGGAGACCGCGGCCGGTGGAGATGAGCGTCTTTCTTGGCTCCGCAGCGCTCGCTGGCGGGGCTCCCTCCCCCCTTGCGAGGGAGGGTTGGGGAGAGGGGTAGGCCGTATCGTTCGGAGCAAGCGGCGTACCCCTCTCCCGCCGCCCTATGACGCGCGATTGCGCGTCGACGGGCGTCGACCTCCCCGGCAAGGGGGGAGGTGGCGATCGAGTATCCGGCAAAAACTTTCCGTCTCTCTCTCCGCCTTCCCCGCTCAACTCCACCAGCGTCGGCAGGAACCCCGCCAGCGTCTTGCCTGCGCCCGTGGGCGCGATCAGCAGCGCGGAACGCTGCTCACGCGCTTTCGCCAGCAGCGCGAGCTGGTGCTCGCGCGGCGACCAGCCGCGTGAGGCGAACCAGTCGCGAAACCGGCGCGGCAAGAGGTCGGCCGTTTCCGACGGCAGGACGGAAAAGAGATCAAGCGTCGACACGCCCAACAGGTAGGCGGTTCAAGCGGTTTCGTCGAGGGTCGGCCGAGATGGCGGCAGGTGGCAGGAGCATCTCCCTACTCCTCGCCGCCGTCATTGCGAGGAGCGAAGCGACGAAGCAATCCATCTCTCCCCGGGGGGACCGATGGATTGCTTCGCTCCGCTCGCAATGACGGGGATAGAGCGTGTACCTACCCCTACTCCGTCATCGGCTCGCCGGAGAGGTCCCAATCCTTGCCGTTGAAGATCGAGACGTACAACGTCTTCATCGGCGTGTAGTCGTCGGGCGTATAGCTGTAATTGATGCCGTCGAGGAAATAGGGCGAGTGGAAACCGGCCAGCGTGGTGGCGTGCTTCAGCACGTTGGCGCGCGTCAGATCGTCGCCGCAGCGGCGCAGGATTTCGCCCATCGTCGCCGCCTGGCCGTAGCCGGCGAAGGCGATGGTGTTGTCGGGGTCGATGTTCGGCAAGTACTTCTTGCGCAGCTCCTCGAACGCGACCACGTCCGGGTCCTTCTCGTAGCGCGGCACGCCGACTTCCTTGTTGTAGCGGATCGCGACGATGTCCTTGGCGTTCTCGAGCCCCGCAGCGCTCAGGATCGAGCGGCCGGTCGAGCCCGCCGACAACAGCTGCAGCGGCTTCCAGCCGAGCTCCGCCACCTTGCGGATCGACTGCGACGTCGCCTTGCCGGTCGTGATGTTGTAGAACACGTCGGCGCCCGACTTCGACAGATTGATGAGCTGGGAATCGACCGTCGGATCGGTGAGATCGTAGGTCTGCTCCATGATCACCTGTGCCTTGCCGCCGGCATCGGCCAGCACCTTCTTGAACGGCCCCAGGAAGTCGCGGCCGAAATCATCGTTCTGGTAGAGGATGCCGATCCTGGCGTCCGGCTTCACGCTGACGACGTGCTTGGCGAGGATGCGCGCTTCAGTCGGATAGAGCGGCAGCCCCGCCATGGTCCATTTGAAGTTCTTCGGATCGTTCCATTTCGAGGCGCCGGTGTTCAGCAGCAGTTGCGGCACGCCCTTCGAGTTGAGGTACTTGTGGACGGCGGTCTGCGGCGCGGTGCCGAGCGAGCCGTAGAGCGCCAGCACCTCCTCCTGCTCGACCAGCCGACGCGTCGCCTCGACGCATTTCGGCGCGCTGTAGGCGTCGTCCATGGTGAGGAATTTCACCTTGCGGCCGTTGATGCCGCCCTTGTCGTTCAGCATCTGAAAATAAGCTTCGCCGACGCGGCCGAGCACGCCATAAAGCGAGCCCGGGCCGGAATGCGGCACGGTCTGGCCGAGCTTGATCTCGGTGTCGCTCGCGCCGGGATCATACTTCTTGTCGGCGGCCCGGACGAACGGCGCCGGCAGCACGGACGCTGCGATGACAGACAATGCGGTGGCGCCGAATTCGCGCCGCGTATGCTTTTTCATTGTTTCTCTCCCTGAGGCGAAAAGCTCTCGCATTCCGCTTTGCGCCGGGCAAGCGCGAAGTCACCGCCGTGTGGCGCAATGCCGCGTCACGGCAAATGCGTAGCGTGTAGACTCAAGTTGGAGGGCGAACACAGTTCTCTTGCCTTCTCCCGTTGCGGACAGGGTGGCTCGCATCGAAAGATGCGAACCGGACCAGGGGTCACTGCCCGCAGGACAAACTCCTCATCCGCTTCTCCGGTGTGAGAGGTGTGTGATGTCCCTCGAAGGACAACCCAAGCTGAAATCGCCTACTTGTCCGTCGCGCTCGACACGCGATAGGATACTACGAGAGGTTGAGAGACTGCGGCCCGTCATTTGCCGCGGGACGGCAACGATCCTTCTGTATGACGAGAGCTTCGCTACCACATTGATTTTACTGATTGGCGACACTGGCAACGATACGATCGCAAGCAGAGACGAGGCTGCAACTTCAATATTTTGTAACGCAGTCATATTGGCATTCATGCCGAAGCTCGGAGCGAACAATGGCAACCATCCAGGGCACCAGCGGAAACGACACCCTCCTCGGCACCAGCGCACAGGATACGATCAATGGGCTCGATGGCAACGACTTCATCGACGGCGGCGGGGGTTCGGACTTTATCAACACTGGAGCAGGCAACGACACCGTCGCGTTCAACTTTGGCTATGGATCGAACTTTGTCGCGGGTGTTTCCGGCACCGATGAGATGCTCTTCTATGTCGCGCTCGCGGATGTCGCGTTCATCCAGGAGGAGTTCATCAATTATGGCATGGGCGACTTCGACTACTTCCGCGACACATATCTCGTCGACGGCACCCATGTGGGTGAAAGCTACAGGGCCGGCGGCCCGTTCCTTTCATTGTTCGCGGCGTCGGGCACCAGCGTCCATCAATTCGTCGCCAACGGAGGGACGTCCGCATCGGTTTCCGGCACAGCATCGAATGACATCATACCAGGCAATTCCGCGTCGCAGGTCATGGACGGCGGAGCCGGCGACGACATCATCTACGGCAATGGCGGAGCAGACACGCTGAACGGCGGCGACGGCAACGATTATCTGTCCGCCGGTCTCGACGATGGCAGCAACGATACGTTCGACGGCGGCACCGGCATCAACACCATCAGCTATTCAGGCGTCGGCGGCGGGGTCACCCTCGACCTCGGCGCGCATTACGCCATTGGGCCGCAGG
Organism: Bradyrhizobium sp. USDA 4461; assembly: GCF_054055655.1. Taxonomy (NCBI): domain Bacteria; kingdom Pseudomonadati; phylum Pseudomonadota; class Alphaproteobacteria; order Hyphomicrobiales; family Nitrobacteraceae; genus Bradyrhizobium; species Bradyrhizobium sp. USDA 4461. Next base: position 3,186,267 of record NZ_JBSRXM010000001.1, on the reverse strand, counting down.
TTGGCCACGATGGCGTCTACAACATCCAGGTCGCGATCGGCAGCCTGGGGAACGATACTCTGATCGGCGAGGCCGGCCCGAACACGCTCTACGGCTACTGGGGCAACGACTATCTCTACGGGCTTGGCGGCAACGACGCGATGTTCGGTGGCTACGGCAACGACATCCTGATCGGCGCTGATGGAAACGATGCTTTGCACGGCGACGCCGGGTCGAACTATCTGTTTGGCGGAACAGGCGACGACACGCTGGATGGCGCGGGCGGACTGGCCTCTTCCGACATCAACGTCATGTACGGTGAAGCCGGCGCCGACGTGCTCTACGGCGGAGCCGGAACGAACTATTTCTACGGCGGCACCGGCGTCGACACGATGTACGGCGGCTCCGGTCTCAATATATTTATCTCGTCGGGTGAGGCCGACGGCAACGTCATCTACGGCGGCTCGGGCCAGAACTACGTCTACGGCTCCGACGGCGGCGACACAGTCACGGGCGGCAGCGCCGTCGATGTCTTCCTGATGGGCTCCGGCGCCGACATCATCAGCGGTGGGGGCGGAGTCGACTACGCCTGGGGCGGCGGTGGTTCGGATGTCTTCACCATCAACGACACCAATTCCGAAGTGATGGTGATCCAGGACTTCAACACTGGCGGTGTCAACGACCTGATCAATTTCGCCGGCACATCGCTGCATTCATTCGCGGACGTTCAGGCCGCCGAAACCTACGTCGCCGGGATCAACACGACCATCATCACAGACTCGGCAGGAAGCGCCGTCTGGCTGATTGGCATCGCACCGGGACAGCTGGACGCGAGCATGTTCCAGTTCACATAGGCCCTCCCACAGAGGGTGAAAGCATCACGGCTTGACGGCGACGGCGACGAGGCCTGGTGCCGGGATGTTGTCCTCGTTGCGCGCCGAGAGATCGTCGAGCAGGGCCAGCGTCAGCCCGGCGGCCGCAACGATCGCGCGTACATAGGCCGCGCTGTGCGCGTAGCGCAGCCCTTGGCCTAAGATGACGCCCTCGCCGTCATGGGTTTCCGTGGTGAAGGCGAGCACGCCGCCTGGCACCAGTACGCGCGCGGCCTCCGCAAGCACAGGCGCAAGATCGGCGACGTAGACCATCGCATCCGCGGCGAGGACCAATTCGGCGCTGGCGTCGGGTTTGGTCGAGATGCCCTGCAGCATGTCGTCGACCTCGAGCTCGGCATAGAGGCCGGTGGCGCGTGCCTTGTCGATCATACGCGGCGACAGGTCGATGCCAATGAAGCGGTCGACATGCCGCGCGAACGCATCTGCCGCCAGTCCGGTGCCGCAACCGAGATCGATCGCGCGCTTGAAGAAGGCCGGCTTCTTGGCGCCCGCGCGCACCGACAGCACCGCCTTGAACAGCAGCGCCGGGCCGCGATAGCCGAGATCGCCGACCAGCGCGGCCTCGAAGCGCGGTGCATATTGATCGAACAGCGTCTGCACATAGCCCGGCGGCATCGCGCTGACCGCCTCGACGCCGAGCTGCATCAGATGCAGGCCGGAGCCATGACGGTCTTCGGGATCGGCGTCGCGTGCGGAACGGAAGGCTGCGATCGCGGCCTCGCGCTGACCGAGCTCGAGGCGGATCTTGCCGAGCCTGTACCAGGCGGACGGGAATTTCGGCACCAGCTCGATCGCCTGCTCGAGCAGCTCGGCGGCCGCCGGCAGATCGCCCTTCAATTGCAGGTCGCGCGCAAACTCGTAGCGGCGGTCGGCAACGAGGTCGCCGGAGGATAGAAACAGGCGGGGAGCCATTCGCTCTAGGAACCATCTTCTTTTACGAAAGCACGGACTTTTCCCGGAGATGGATGCACCGGTCAAGCCCGCGCATGACGATTAGATATCGCGGAATCAATGCCTATATGTCCGGCATGCGCCCGCAAGACATCCTGATGCCCGTCCCGGCCGGGCTTTGCTGCAAGCCCGGCGGCTTCCACATCGATCCTGTCAGGCCGGTCGAGCGGGCCCTGATCACGCATGGCCATTCCGACCATGCGCGCCCCGGCCACGGCGCCGTGCTCGCGACCCAGGAAACCCTCGACATGATGCGGCTGCGCTACGGCGAGAATTTCGCCGGCTCAGTGCAGGCGGTCGCCTATGGCGAAGAGATCAGGCTCGGCGACGTCACGGTGTCGTTTCATCCCGCCGGGCACGTCCTCGGCTCGGCCCAGATCTCGGTCACCTGCAAGGATACCCGGATCGTTGCCTCCGGCGACTACAAGGACGCGCGCGACCCGACCTGCGCGCCGTTCGAGCTGGTGCCTTGCGACATCTTCATCACGGAGGCGACGTTTGGATTGCCGGTGTTCCGCCATGGCGATGCCGCCGGCGAAGTGAACAAGCTGCTGGCGTCCGCAAAACTGTTTCCGGAGCGCGCGCATCTGGTCGGCGCCTATTCGCTCGGCAAGGCGCAGCGCGTGATCGCGCTGCTACGCGAGGCCGGCTACGACGCTCCGATCTATCTGCATGGCGCGATGGAGAAGATCACCTATTACTATCAGGGGCGCGGCATTCCACTCGGCGAGCTCCGGCCGGTGCGCGGCATGAAGAAGGCCGATCTCGCCGGCACCATCACGCTGGCGCCGCCGAGCGCGACATCGGATGTCTGGACGCGGCGCTTTCCCGATCCGGTCACCGCCTTTGCCTCAGGCTGGATGCGCGTGCGCGCCCGCGCCCGGCAGGGCGGCATCGAGCTGCCGCTGGTGATCTCGGATCATGCCGATTGGGATGGCCTGACGGCGACGATCGCCGCGACCGGCGCCCGCGAGATCTGGGTCACCCACGGCCAGGAAGACGCGCTCGTGCATTGGTGCAAGAGCAAGGGCCTTGCCGCGCAGCCGCTCGATCTGGTCGGCTATGGCGACGAGGACGAGGGCGAGACGGCAGCGATCACCGGCGAGGTTCAGTCCGACGGCGAGGCGAACACATGAACCGCTTTGCCGAGCTGCTCGACCGCCTCGCCTACGAGCCGGGCCGCAACAACAAGATCAAGCTGCTGGTCGGCTATTTCCGCGCAACCGAGGACCCCGACCGCGGCTATGCGCTGGCGGCCCTGACCGGCGCGCTGTCGTTCAAGCACGCCAAGCCGGGCCTGATCCGCGACCTGATCACCGAGCGCGCCGACCCGGTGCTGTTCGGCTATTCCTATGACTATGTCGGCGATCTCTCCGAGACCGTCGCGCTGATGTGGCCGAAGGCTGGAGCAAGTTACGCCGAGCCTTTCCTGGGCCACCCCTCTCCCCGACCCTCCCCCGCAAGGGGGGAGGGCTGGGGAGAGGGGTACCGCGGGCGAGATGGCAGTGAGACTCCTCGCACGCACAACAATCCGCCTCCGCCGACACTGACCGAGGTCGTCACCACGCTGCGCACGCTCGGCAAGGCGGAGCTGCCGGCGCAGCTGGCGCGCTGGCTGGATGAGCTCGACGAGACCGGACGTTGGGCGCTCTTGAAGCTCGTCACCGGCGCGATGCGGATCGGGATCTCGGCGCGGCTGGCGAAGACCGCGGCGGCCGCACTTGGCGACAAGGACCCGCACGAGATCGAGCTGATGTGGCCCGGTCTGTCGCCGCCCTATCTCGACCTGTTCGCCTGGCTCGAAGGCCGCGGCGACAAGCCGGTTAACAGCGACCCGACCCCGTTTCGACCGGTGATGCTGGCGCATGCGATCGAGGACAGTGATTTCGCCAATCTCGACCCCGCCGAGTTCAGCGCGGAGTGGAAGTGGGACGGCATCCGTGTGCAGGCTGTCGCCGGCCGCGATGCGCGCGGCCACATCCAGGCGCGGCTCTATTCGCGCACCGGCGAGGATATCACCGGCAGCTTCCCCGACCTGGTGCCGTCGCTGCATCTGCCCGGCGCGATCGACGGCGAATTGCTGGTGCTGCGCGACGGTCGCGTGCAGACCTTCAACGTCTTGCAGCAGCGATTGAATCGCAAGGTAGTCTCGCCGAAGCTGATCAAAGAATTCCCGATCCATTTGCGCGCCTACGATTTGCTCGGCGACGGCGAAAACGATCTGCGCGAGCTGCCGTTCACCGAACGCCGCGCGCATCTCGAAGCCTTCGTCGCCAAGCTCGGCGATCCGCGCATCGATCTGTCGCCGACCGTCACGTTCGCGAGCTGGGAAGAGCTGGCCGCGGCGCGTGCCGATCCGAAGAGTGCGGGCGCCGGCAACGACGCCGACGCGGTCGAGGGCGTGATGCTGAAGCGGCGCGATGCGCCCTATCTGCCCGGACGGCCGAAGGGCCCGTGGTGGAAGTGGAAGCGCGATCCGCACATCATCGACGCGGTGCTGATGTATGCCCAGCGCGGCCACGGCAAACGTTCATCCTACTATTCCGACTACACGTTCGGAGTCTGGACCCGCGGTGAGGCCGGCGACGAGCTGGTGCCGGTCGGCAAGGCCTATTTCGGCTTCACCGACGAGGAGCTGTTGCAGATCGATCGCTTCGTCCGTCGCAACACCACCGAGAAGTTCGGTCCGGTGCGACATGTCGTGCACGAGCCGGATCAGGGGCTGGTGCTGGAGGTCGCCTTCGAGGGCCTGCAGCGCTCGCCGCGGCACAAATCCGGCGTCGCGATGCGTTTTCCCCGCATCAGCCGGCTGCGCTGGGACAAGCCCCCACGCGACGCCGACCGACTGGAGACACTTGAACGGATGTTAATCTCCATGACAGGAAGTTAAACCCGCAAGCCGGATGGCAGCCATTGATCGCGCCCCGCGGGTTTCCCATGTGCACCGCCGTGACCTATAATGCGGGCGATTCCGCCAGGAGAGAGCGATGCCAGACAACATCAGGGACTTGCCGGCCGGCGGCCAGAGCGACGGCCTGTACCGCTTTCTCGGCGGCTCGCCGCTGTCGGTGGCATTCCGGCTGATCCTGCTCTCGATCCTGGTCGGCGTCGTGCTCGCCGCGATCGGGCTCGACCCCTGGAACATCCTCTACAGCATCCGCAGGCTGTTCCAGAGCCTCTGGGATCTCGGCTTCGACGCGATCAACTGGGCCTGGCGCTACTTCCTGCTCGGCGCCGTGATCGTGATCCCGATCTGGCTGCTGTCGCGGCTGTTCGGCGCGCCGCGCGGCCGCTGATAAGCGAGGGTTCGCAGCCGATGCAATTGCGATTTGTCGGCTGCGGCGATGCGTTCGGCTCCGGCGGCCGCTTCAACACCTGCTTCCATGTCAGCGGCGAGCGCGCCAATTTCCTGATCGATTGCGGCGCCTCGTCGCTTCCCGCGCTGAAGCGGCTCGAGATCGACCGCGACGCCATCGACCTGATCCTGATCACGCATTTCCACGGCGATCATTTTGCCGGCCTGCCGTTCTTCCTGCTCGACGCGCAATTCTCCCGCCGCACGAGGCCGCTGGTGATCGCAGGTCCCGAAGGCATCGAAACCAAGCTACCCCAGGTGATGGAGGTGATGTTCGAGCATTCCTCCAGGACCAGACAGCGCTTCGATCTGTCGGTCGTCACGCTCGCGCCGCAGGAGCCGCGCAGCTTCGGCGAGATGACCGTGACGCCGTTTCCCGTGCTGCACGGCGAATCCGGTGGGCCATTCCTGGCCTATCGCATCGAAGCGGAAGGCCGCGTGATCAGTTACAGCGCCGATACCGAATGGACCGACACGCTGATCCCGGCGGCGCAAAACGCCGACCTCTTCATCGCTGAAGCCTATACCCACGACAAAATGGTCAAGAACCATCTCAGCCTGACAACGCTGGATGCGCATCTGCCGGCCATCAACGCGAAACGCGTGGTGCTGACCCATATGAGCGACGACATGCTCGGCCGCATCGACGGCCTGCCCTACACAGCGGCGAGCGACGGCATGGTCGTGATATTGTGACCGCGCAATTGCAGGATAGGCCGTCCAGCCACTTCGCCACCGCATTGCTCTGAGAACATTTCCAGCATGGTCGCGCGGCGGATGACGCGATAGAAGCGTACATTCATCACACTTGTAGCCATGCACGCCCCGGTTCACCAAGAGATCACGACCCGCCAGGTGTTTGCCATCGCCGGTCCCGCGATGGTCGCGAACCTGACCACGCCGCTGATCGGCATCGTCTCGACCACCGCGATCGGTCGCCTCGACGACGCCGCGCTGCTCGGCGGCGTGGCAATGGCCTCGGTGATCTTCGATTGCCTGTTCTGGCTGTTCGCCTTCCTGCGCATGAGCACGCTGGCCTTCACCGCACAGGCGCAAGGCGCCGGCGAGCCGCAGGAATATGCCGCGATCCTGGTCCGGGGGTTCATCGTCGCCGGGCTGATCGGCGCGGCGCTGATCACGCTGCAGGTTCCGCTGGCCGCAATCATCTTCCAGCTGATGGGCGGCAGCGAGGGCGTCACCCGCGCGGCGAAATCCTATTTCATGATCCGGATCTGGTCGGCGCCGCTGGCGCTGGCCAATTACGTCATCCTGGGCTGGCTGGTCGGCCAGGCCCGCGCCAATCTGGCGCTGGCGCTGCAGATCGTGATCAACCTCATCAACATGATCGCTACCGTGCTGTTGGTGCAAACCTATGGCGCCGGCATTGCCGGCGCCGCGATCGCGGCCGTGCTCGCCGAGACGACCGGTTTCGTTGTCGGCATCGTCGTGGCGTGGCGGATCTCGCAAGGCGGCTTCGCGGTTCCCGCGGCCATGCTGTTCGATCGCGCCAAGCTGATGCGGATGCTGGCCGTCAATCGCGACATCATGGTCCGCACCGCGGCGCTGATCGTCGTGTTCCTGTTCTTCACTGCCAAGGGCGCGCGCGAGGGCGACGTCACGCTGGCGGCGAATTCGGTGCTGAACAATTTCCTGCTGGTGAGTGCCTTCTTCCTCGACGGCCTCGCCAATGCCGCGCAGCAGCTGTGCGGCCGCGCCTTCGGCGCCCGCGACGGACGAGGCTTCGCCGATTCGACCCGGCTGGTGCTGCTGTGGGGCATCGGCTTTGCGCTGGCTGTCTCGGTGCTGTTCGCGCTGTTCGGGCCGGCGCTGATCAATTTGATGACGACCAGCGACGACGTGCGCAGCTCAGCGCGCGACTTCCTGCCGTTCGTGATCCTGGCGCCCTTGCCCGGCGTGTTCGCCTTCGGCTTCGACGGCATCTATGTCGGCGCGACCTGGGCCCGCGAGATGCGCAATCTGATGCTGGCCTCGCTCGCGATCTTCCTCGCCACCTGGTGGATGCTTAGCAGCTACGGCAACACCGGGCTGTGGATCGCGCTGCTCGGCTTCTACGTCGCCCGCGGCGGCCTGCAAGGCCTGCGCTATCCGGCGATGCTGCGGAAGTCGTTCAAGATCGTGTAGCTCTGTAGCCCGGATGCAGCGAAGCGAAATCCGGGGTCTGTGTCCGCGGTGAGGCTATCCCGGATTGCGCGGAGCCTGTCATCGGGCGCGCGTTCGCGCGACCCGTTGGCTCCATCCGGGCTACGGGCAACTACCTCACCGGCCAATCTTCGGCCGTGATGGTCGCCGCATCGGCACCGACGATTTCCGACAGAGAGTCACGCCCGGTCCGCAGCAAGGTCGAGGACAGATCGCGCTTGATGTCGTCGACCAGGCCGATGCCCTTGTAGACCAGCGAAGAATACAGCTGGATCAGGCTGGCGCCGGCGCGAATTTTCGTCAGCGCCGCGCCGCCAGAATCGATGCCGCCGACGCCGACCAGCGGAAACGCGCCTTCGACGCGGACATAGGTCTCGGCCACCATCCGCGTCGACAGCCGGAACAGCGGACGGCCCGACAGGCCGCCCTGCTCCTTGGCGCGGTTCTCCTCGCGCAAGGTCGAGGGACGCGCCAGCGTGGTGTTGGCGACGATCATGCCGTCGACCCGCCGCGAGCGCGCGATGTGCACGACATCGTCGAGCTCGGCGAGGCTCAGGTCCGGCGCGATCTTCAGCAGCACCGGCGAATCGCCGGCGTTCTTGCGCACGCGCTCGCGGGTGTCGATCACCCGCGCCAGCAGATCGTCGAGCGCCGCCGATTGCTGCAGATTGCGCAGGCCCGGCGTGTTGGGCGAGGAGACGTTGACGGTGAAATAGCTCGCGACCGGGGCAAAGGTCTCGATCAGCTGCACATAGTCCGCGACGCGGTCCGTCGAATCCTTGTTGGCCCCGACATTGACCCCGACGATCCCTGCGGCGCCACCGCGCGCGGCGAGCCGGCGCAGCACGGCGTCCGCACCGTCATTATTGAAGCCCATGCGGTTGATGACGGCCTCGTCGCGCTCGAGGCGGAACAGCCGCGGCCGCGGATTGCCGGCTTGCGGCTTCGGCGTCACCGAGCCGATCTCGACAAAGCCGAAACCGAGCCGCAGCAGCGCGTCGGGCACTTCCGCGCTCTTGTCGAAGCCCGCCGCCATGCCGATCGGATTCGGAAAATTCAGCCCGAAGGCACGCACCGCGAGCTGGGGATCATCCGCCCGCTGCCGGAACGGCGGCAGCAGCTTCAGGCCCTGGATCGCCATGCGATGGGCATCTTCGGCATCGAACAGGCGCAGCAGCGGCAGCGAGAAGGCATCAAAGGCACGGATCACGGCTTGAGCTCCGGAACGTCGTGGCCGCCGTCGGAGCGCGCGCGCAGGTCGAGGATTTCGGTGACCGCGCCGAGATCGAGTTCGCCGTAGAGATGCGGGAACAATTCGTCATTGCGCGACCGCTCCCAGCGGAGGGCGTCGCCGAGCGCATCGGCATCGACCACGACCAGGAACAGGCCGGTTTGCCCGTGATAGTGCTTGCGTGCGGTTTCGGCCACCTGGGCGGCGGTCGAAAAATGGATGAAGCCGTCGCGTTTGTCGTCCGCACTGCCCCGGTACACGCCCTGCCGCTCGGCCTCGCGCCAAGCCGAAGCGGGGGTGATTTTGTAGATCATAGGCACGGCCCGGCCTTCCCTTTTGTCCTTGAGTCTTTTGGGGGTTTATCCGGATTTGCGGGGAAAGGCCCCAATCGCCATCTGGCGAGCGAGGGACCGTATCGGCGGTGGCCGCGCAACTCAAGCGGTGTCGGGACACATCCGCCGGCAGATTTGCGAAAATCGAAGTTTCAGGCAATAATTCCTACCTTCCGGGATGTTCTCGATGGCCAAACAGTCCAAAGCCGCCCGACCGCTGACCCACGCTCAGGTCTGGGCCGCGCTCGACCGGCTTGCCGAGCGTGCCGGCCTGTCACCATCCGGCCTCGCCAAGCAGTCCGGTCTTGATCCCACCACCTTCAACAAGTCCAAGCGCGTGACCGGCGACGGGCGCGAGCGCTGGCCGTCGACCGAATCGCTGTCCAAGGCGCTGGCCGCGAGCAATGCCAGCATGGAGACCTTCGTGCAGCTGCTCGGCGATGGCGCGCGCGGCGCTCAGTCGGTGCCGCTGATCGGCTTCGCCCAGGCCGGCGCCGGCGGCTATTTCGACGACTCAGGCTTTCCCGCCGGCAAAGGCTGGGATGAAGTGGCGCTGCCGGGGACCTCAGACGAGCACGCCTATGCGCTGGAAATCGAGGGCGATTCGATGAAGCCCGCCTATCGCGAAGGCGACATCATCGTGGTGTCACCCGCGACCGCGATCCGCCGCGGCGATCGCGTGGTGGTGCGCACCAGCGGCGGCGAGGTGATGGTGAAGGAATTGAAGCGCCGCACCGGCAAGGTGCTGGAACTCGCCTCGCTCAACCCGGAGCACCCCGACCGCATGCTCGATGCTGAAGAGGTCACGTGGATCGCGCGCGTGGTGTGGGCGAGCCAGTAGCGGTCAACACAACAACGGTGTCGTCCCGGGCAAGCGCAGCTGCGTCCCCAGACAAAACTGTCATCGCCCGGCTCGATGTTTAGACCGGAGACATGGCTGACGCCTGTTCCGACACATCACTGACAGGTCTGCCATTGGTCAAGTCGATTGATGCGACCTGCCAGCTGGCGAAGAAGATTCCGTAGTTGCCGTCGCGGTTGAGCGGTCTGATCGCAAGAGGCTCGCCGCAGAAGGCTTGCGGGACTTTCCACATCTGCCCCCGGAAGGCGACGTAGCTCCGTGTCGAGGAGACGATGCGAACGATCTCTCCGGTATCGTATTCGACCTTCGGAACACGGTTCGGCATGGCGCGAGAACTCGGCCGGTAGCGGTCGGCTGGGACAGCCATGCCGAGCGCCTCGTGAGGCCGCTCCAAATTGTAGAGTGTGCGCCAGCTATCCAGGGCACGCTGGACTTCCGGCAAAGTGCGGAACGAGCGCAGGGCAAACACTTCCGCTTTCAAACTGCGATGGAAGCGCTCGTTCTTGCCGCGGCCCTGCGGGTGACACGGCCTGGCATGCACCACATGGATGCCGAGCTTGAGCAGCCAGACCTTCAGCGCGGTCCAGCGAGCGCCGGACGTATCGCCCCAGGGCGAGCCGTTGTCGATGTAAAAGACGTCCGGTAGGCCATAGCGGCGAAAGGTATCGGTCAGATGCTTCTGCACGTTGGGGCGCTGCTCATTGGCACATGCCTTCAGGCACAGAGCATAGCGCGAGTGATCGTCCACCATGGTCAGCGGATGGCACCGCGTCCCGTTGCCGAGAGGCATGTGGCCCTTGAAGTCCATCTGCCACAGCTGATTGGGAGCCTCCTTCTCAAAGCGATGGCCTGGCGGACCGGGCGGTGCCTTCTCACTCGGCTTGATCCGCTCATGTCGGCACAGGATCCGATGCACCGTGGAGGCCACTGGCACAGCTTGCCCGTCCCGCTTCAGGCAATGGGCGATCTTGCGCGCTCCCCAGGCCGGATGCTTGTCGCGGACCGCCACCACCTGCGCCTCCAGCGCGATCGCACTGCGCTTGGGCATCGTCTTCGGTCGACGGGACTGATTGGCCAGTTCCCGATCGCCGGCATGCCACCGCCTCAGCCACTTGTAGCCGACATCAGGACTGATCCCAAAGCGCCGGCACAGCTCTCGCCGGTTCGCGCCTTCCTGCAGAGCAAGCCGCACAAACTCTCGTCGCTGATCCATCACTGACACCTCGCTCCACGGCATGGACGGCTCCCGAATCGACCAATCCAGCCAATTTTGACGTGTCAGCTATGTCTCCGAACACCTGTCAGTGATCTGTCCGGTCTAAACACTCGACCGGGCGATCCAGTACGCCGCGGCTTCTCGACTCAAGCACAGCCGCCTCTGGAATACTGGAGCACCCGCTTTCGCGGGTGATGACACCTCGCTGTTTGATTTCTCGTCTCGGCGTTCGCAGGGACGACGGCGGAGATTGCGCTGCGTAGTCTACGTCGCGTAGTCCGGCTCCTTGCGATCCAGCATGCGCTTCAGCGCATCGAAATGCCGCTGCGCCGGGGATGGGCCGCTGTAGAGATGGTCGTCGCGGAAATCGCGCTTGGTCTTCTCCACCACATGCTGCGGCAACTGCTTGAGCGGCTGCTGGGTCCACATCGCGTAGATTTGCACCTGCGCGGCGCGCTCGATGTAATAGAGCCGGTCATAGGCGTCGGCGACGGTCTCGCCGACGGTCGAGATGCCGTGATTGGCCATGAACAAAATGGTCTTGTTGCCGATCACCTTGGCGAGCCGTGCGCCTTCCTCGGGGTCGAGCGCAGGTCCGGTGTAGAGATCGTCATAGGCGATCGCCTCCGACAGCCCGACCTCGGTCTGGCCGATCTCCTTGATCCGCGGATCCTCGAGCCGGGTCAGCGCGCTGGCATACGGCATATGGGTGTGGAACACCGCCTTGGCCTGCGGCAGCGCCTTGTGGATCGGCGCATGGATACAGAAGCATGAGCGCTCGACCTCACCCTCGCCGCGCTTCACCTCGGCATCGTCGATGCCGACCTCCATGAACGACGACGCGGTGACCTCCGACCAGTGCATGCCGAACGGAATCTGGTAGTAGCGGTCGGTGCGGCCGGGAACCACGAAGGTGAGATGGTTGAAGATGCCTTCGGAAAAGCCGTGGATGTAGGCGAGCCGATGCGCCGCCGCGAGATCGACCCGCGCCTGCCATTCCTCGGCGCTCGAACTGTCCTGCAGCGATGTCGGTGAAACCCTGAACTGCATGCGCATGCTCCCATCTGTGCCGGCCCCTTGGCGGAGGCCGTGCTGATTTTATGGGGCCGACTGTAGCGCAATCCGGCAACAGCCTCGGCTGAAATTGCGGCAGGACTGCCATCTGGTTTTGCGGCGCTACGCCGCAGTGTGCGCTCGTAGCCCGGATGGAGCCAACGGGTCGCGCGAACGCGCGCCCGATGACAGGCTCCGCGCAATCCGGGGCACCGAGGCCGCTGATGATGATCCCCCGGATTTCGCTTCGCTTCATCCGGGCTACACATCCTTCAAATTACGACGACCGTGCCAATGCGCCGTCGATCATGTTGACCGCGTTCTGCACGCCGTAGACCGCGACGAAGGAGCCGAAGCGCGGGCCCTTCTCCTGGCCGAGCAGCACCTGGTAGAGCATGTTGAACCAATCGAGCGAGACGCCGGGGCGGCCGTCCTTGCCCTTCTTGACCAAGTCGAGGAACGGCTCGCGGCGGCCGATCTCGTAGACCACGTTCTGGATGTCTTCCGCGGTCGCCTCAGCCGGCATGTTGGCGAGCGCATCGCGCAGATCCTGCAGCGCGGCGCGTTCGCCGTCGGTCGGCTCGCGGAACTGCTTGGTCGGCGCCACGAAGTCGCGATAGTAGTTGATGGCGTAGCCGACCATCGCATCGAGCTTCGGATGGGTCTGCGGCGTCACACCCGGACGATAGCGGCCGATGAAGCCCCACAGCGTCTCGGCATTCTCCGCATTCGACGACGACACCAGCGTCAGCAGCAGCTGGAAGGTGACGGGCATGTCGGCCTGCGGCGGCTTGCCGGAATGGATGTGCCAGACCGGATTTTGCAGCTGCTGCCGCGCCTCCTGGCGCGTGAAGCCGTCGAGGAACTGCTGGTAGTCGTCGACGTTGCGCGGGATGACGTCGAAATAGAGTCGCTTCGCCGCCTTGGGCTCGCGATACATGAACAGCGACAGCGATTCCGGCGAGGCGTAGCGCAGCCATTCGTCGATGGTCAGGCCGTTGCCCTTCGACTTCGAGATCTTCTGGCCCTTCTCGTCGAGGAACAGTTCGTAGTTGAAGCCTTCCGGCGGTGTGCCGCCGAGCGCCGCGCAGATCTTGCCCGACAGCTTCACCGAATCGATCAGGTCCTTGCCGGCCATTTCATAGTCGACACCGAGCGCATACCAGCGCATCGCCCAGTCCGGCTTCCATTGCAGCTTGCAGCGGCCGCCGGTGACGGGAACGGTGACGCTCTCCTTGGTGTCGGGGTCTTCATAGGAGATCGTGCCGGCCTTGGCGTCATGCGCGGTCACCGGCACGTAGAGCACGAGGCCGGTGCGCGGACAGATCGGCAGGAACGGCGAGTAGCTCGCGGCGCGCTCCTCGCGCAGCGACGGCAGCATGATCGCCATCACCTTCTCGATCCGCTCCAGCATGCGCAGCAGCGCGGCGTCGAACCGGCCGGAGGTGTAATACTCGGTCGAACTCGCGAATTCGTAGTCGAAGCCGAACTGGTCGAGGAAGGCGCGCAGCCGCGCATTGTTGTGCTGGCCGAAGCTCGGATGGGTGCCGAACGGATCGGGCACCTTGGTCAAGGGCTTGCCGAGATGCTGCTCGAGCAACTCCCTGTTCGGCACATTGTCCGGCACCTTGCGCAGGCCGTCCATATCGTCGGAGAAGGCCAGCAGGCGGGTCTTGATCTTATCTTCGGTGAGCACGCGGAAGGCGTGGCGCACCATCGTGGTGCGCGCGACCTCGCCGAAGGTGCCGATATGCGGCAGGCCCGAGGGGCCGTAGCCGGTCTCGAACAGCACCTCGTCCTTGGGATTTTTCTTCAGCCGCGCCACAATCGCTTTCGCCTGCTCGAATGGCCAGGCGTTGGATTGTTCGGCGAGCGCCCGCAGGTCGCTCGGGCTGGCAGAAGGATCGATCACGGACATTCCTCGGGCTTTCTCCAAAAAGGCCGCGAAAACTAACGCTTTCGCGGCAAAATGCAAAACGACGGGAAGCTTGTCGTTATTCCGGGATGGTGCGTCAGCACCAGACCCGGAATCTCGAGATTCCGGGTTCGATGCTACGCATCGCCCCGGAATGACGGAGCTAAAACGGGCTGATCGAGAAATAGCGCAGCCACAGATCGGTGAAGCGGCCTTTTTCCCAGATCCGGAACAGCGCCCAGTTCAACGACTGCCGCAGCAGATCGTTGCCCTTGCGCACGGCGATGCCGACGCCCTCGCCGAAATAACGGCTCTCGACGAAAGGGCCGCCGGAGAACGCGCAGCATTCGGCGGAATCGGTGCCGTTGATCCAGAACGCCAGAGAGATCGCATCGCCGAAGATGAAATCGACCTCGCCGCGGCGCAGTGCCGCACGCAGCGCATCGTTATCCGGGTACGAATGGATCTCGGCGTCGGTGAACATCGCCTTGAGATAGGCCTCGTGCGAGGTGCCGGCGATCACGCCGACCTTCTTGCCCTCGAGATATTCGGGACGGATTTCCGGCATCACGTTGTCACGGCGCGACACGAAGCGCGCCGGCGCGCGGTAATAAGGATCGGTGAAATCGACCTTGGTGCGCAGCTGCGGCGTCACCGCCATCGAGGCGATGATGGCGTCGCCCCGGTTGGTGGCGAGCGCATCGATCAGGGTCTCGAAGCGGCGCATCTGGATGGTGCAGGTGACCTTGATCTCGTCGCACAGCGCACGCGCCAGGTCGACGTTGAAGCCGGCCGGATTGCCATCAGGGCCAGTGAAGTTGAACGGCGGATAATCGGTCTCGGTCAGGAAGCGGATCACGGTGAGGCGCGACAGGTCGGGCCGGTCGGGCCTGCGCCGCGGATCCCAGAAGCCGGGCACCGCCTGGGGCGCGGCCTCGGTGGCTTTGGGTGGCTGGGTTGGCGGCGACGGAGCCGCTGCTGCCGGCGGCGGCGCGGGTGCCGGCTGTGCAGGGGCCGCCTTGGCGGCCGGAGCCGGCGCGCTCTTCGCCGCCGGGGCCTGTGCCGGAGGCGTCTGCCCGGCCGCGGGCCCCCCCATGGCCAGCACGGCGGCGGCCAGCAATCCCGCGGCCAGGCGAGACTGGCGCGAGCGGACGGCACATGGCTGGGCAGACAGATTGGGCATAACCGGCAATATCAGGAAATTGAACGGCTTATAGACCATCCGGCGCGTGAAGCGAGCGCCGAATGGGTTAATTCTGAACCGGAAAAAGCGATCAGAGATACCGTTTGAGATCAGCCGCCGCCTCTTCCGGCGTCCGTTTCAGATTGAACGGCGCGACGAAATGACCGTCGCGGTCCATCAGATAGATCAGCGCGGTGTGGTCCATCGTGTAGTCGCCATCCTTGAGCGGCACCTTCTTGGCGTAGACACGGTAGCTCGACAGCACCTTGGCGATCGCTGCCGGGTCGCCGGTCAGGCCCTTGAGGTGTGGATCGAAGCTCGACAGGTAATCCTTCATCGCCGAGGCGGTGTCGCGCTCCGGGTCGACCGAGACGAAATAAGCATTCACGCGGTCGGCATCCTTGCCCATCGCCTTCAGCACCTCGGAAATCTCGAACAGCGAGGTCGGGCAGATGTCCGGGCAATGGGTGAAGCCGAAGAAGATCAGCGTCGGCTTGCCCTGGAGGTTCTTGTCGGTGACGGTCTGCCCAGACTGGTCGGTGAGTTGGAACGGGCCGCCGATCGCGGCCGGCGCGGCGACGGTGCGCAGGCCGCCGACCGCCCACAGCATAAGGAACAGGCCGACCGCCAGACTGCCGGCGAAGGCAGCAAAGATCACCAATGGGCGCGTGGTCCGGGGCATGATGCGAGAGCGTCCTTGTCAGAAGCAGGCGGCGATGCCGGCCGTGATCATTTCGAAAAATACCGCGGTCCCGTAGTGGAACCAGAGCGCGGCGGCGGCAAGCAAGGCCAATCCGCCGATGCCGGCAGCGCCCCACAGGATCGCAGACGCCACCCGGCCCTGCGGAGCCGCGACGAGCTCGGGTCGGGTGGAGATCGGCTGAACCATGCGGTTGAGATAAGCCCGGTTCCGGCAGGCAGCAAGCGCAATGGCGGTCGCAGGCCGTCAAATGAGTGCGAGGCGATTTCCGGCGCTTATCCCGTCATGCCGGGGTCGGCTGCGCCTCAATGCTCGCCCTTGGCCGAGGCCTGGGCGTTGAGGTAGCACGGCTTGTACAGCGCCTGCAGTTGCTTGCCTTGCAGGAAGATCATGCGCCGGGTCAGACCGCCGCGACCCGTGATCCATTTGCGCACCGCCGGCGGATACATCAGGTACAGCATATGGGTGGCTTCGGGATTGGGCACCGGACGGCCGTCATCACCGTAATCCCAGGCGGCATGGAAGCCGAGGCTGGCATGCGAGGTCACGCAAATCCGGTCGTGAGGAACCTTGCCGAGCACGATGGTGCAGGCCGAGGCGCACAGCCCGTCGATGATCACGGTCTCACCCGAGGTGCGCAGGTCCTGATATTTGTCGACATAGACGCCGATCTTGCCGCCGCGATCGTCGGCGATCCTGACCACTGCGTGAGACGCCCCCATTCCCGCCAGCAGGAGAACCGCAGCGAGCAACCCCGTCAGCAACTTCATTTTGGCCAGCCCCAGTCGAAACCGAATCTGTTTGGTCTGTGATGCACGACAATCGTGAGCGTGTTGCGGCGACGGATTTTTGTCCAGACGAGCGAAGCCGGTCAAAACAAATTCAAATTGGGTGTTGCGCGCACGCTGCACTGGCGCGTGGAAAGGTCCCAAACTGGAACAGCTTGCCGCAATTATTTGGTGCCTCGCCGCCACAGGCAAGGTCCATTTGGCGTTGACCGCGCACAACGACGTGGTCTTGATTCACGGCGGGATGGGGGAATCAAACATGGCTGACGATGCAGATGTGATCGTGGTCGGCGCCGGGCTTGCCGGTCTGGTTGCCGCAACCGAGATCGCCGATGCGGGCAAGCGCGTCATCGTGCTCGACCAGGAAGGGGAACAGAGCATCGGCGGCCAGGCGTTCTGGTCGTTTGGCGGATTGTTCCTGGTCGATTCGCCGGAACAGCGCCGGCTCGGCATCAAGGACTCTGCCGACCTCGCGTTGCAGGACTGGATCGGCACCGCCGGTTTCGATCGCGAGGAGGATCATTGGCCGCGCAGATGGGCCAAAGCCTATGTCGCGTTCGCGGCGGGCGAGAAGCGCGACTGGCTGCGCGCGATGGGCCACCGCATCTTCCCGGTGGTCGGCTGGGCCGAACGCGGCGGCTACGACGCGATGGGCCATGGCAATTCGGTGCCGCGCTTCCACGTCACCTGGGGCACCGGTCCCGGCATCGTCGAGCCGTTCGAGCGTCGCGCGCGCGACGCTGCGAACAGCGGACGGATCATCTTCAAGTTCCGCCATCGCGTCGATGCGCTCAGCGTGACCAACGGCGCGGTCGACGGCGTCAGCGGCGCGGTCCTGGAACCGACGTCGGTCGAGCGCGGCAAGAGTTCGTCGCGCAACGTGGTCGGCGATTTTTCCCTGCGCGCGCAGGCGATCATCGTCGCCTCCGGCGGCATCGGCGGCAATCATGATCTGGTGCGGCAGAACTGGCCGACGCGGCTCGGCGCGCCGCCGAACTTCATGATCTCCGGCGTACCCGAACATGTCGACGGCCGCATGATCGGGATCACCGAGCAAGCAGGCGGCCGGCTGATCAACCGCGATCGCATGTGGCACTATGTCGAGGGCATCCAGAACTGGAACCCGATCTGGCCGCGTCACGGCATCCGGATTCTGCCGGGGCCATCGTCGATGTGGTTCGACGCCACGGGCAAGCGATTGCCGGCGCCGCTGTTCCCGGGCTCCGACACGCTCGGGCAACTGCATTACATCATGGGCACCGGCTACGACTATTCGTGGTTCATCCTGACCCAGAGCATCATCAAGAAGGAATTCGCGCTGTCGGGCTCGGAGCAGAACCCCGACCTCACCGGAAAAAGCTGGCGCATGACGATCAAGCGCGCCACCAACAAGGGCGCGCCCGCGCCGGTCGAGGCCTTCAAGCAGCACGGCGCCGACTTCATCGTGCGCGACAATCTCGCCGATCTCATCAGTGCCATGAACAAGCTCGCCGGCAATGATCTGTTGCAGCTCGACGCCATCAAGGCGCAGATCGAAGCGCGCGATCGCGAGATCATCAATCCCTACGTCAAGGATGCGCAGGTGATGAACCTGCACAATGCGCGGCGCTATATCGGCGACCGGCTGATCCGGACCGCGAAGCCGCATCGCATCCTCGATCCCGAGCACGGCCCGCTGATCGCGGTGAAGCTCAACATCCTGACCCGCAAGACGCTCGGCGGCTTCGAGACCGACCTGGATTCACGCGTGTTCGGCAGGGATCACCAGATCATCCGCGGGCTCTACGCGGCCGGCGAAGCCGCCGGCTTCGGCGGCGGCGGCGTGCACGGCTATCGCTCGCTGGAGGGAACATTCCTCGGCGGCTGCCTGTTCTCGGGCCGCAATGCAGGGCGCGCGGCGGCGAAGGCGGTGGATTAAACCCGCCGGGTTTGAACCGGCGGGCTCTTGTCATTGAGTCGGAATTTCTTCGGCTACCTTGGAGCTATCTTGCGCTCACGCCAGCTTGGTGAAGAGCGTGAGAATGCCGTTGCTGAGATTGACCGCGACAACCTGTGCCGAGCTCAGTCCCTTCGCCTTCAGCGCGGAAGTCGCCTCCGTGGACGCGTCGATCGAACCCCGCAGGCTCTTCAGATCCTCTTCGCTTGCCTTTGCGATGACGGCCTCGACCCGTGACCGGACTTCGGGCTTCAGTTCCTTCACGTCCACGACCTGTATGGTCTTGATCGTGGCGGGCTGCTCAGACTGGGCCTGCGACGGCGTGTTCGGCTGCGTTCCCTGCACTTGCGCCCAGGCAGGCGCCCCAAGCGAGAGCGCGGCAACGATGATGGATGCCGTAGAGATACGGATGCGCATGAGCATTCCTTGTGTTGATTACCCCCAACATCCCGCGACAACGAGCTTTCCTCGCTGATGGTTCCGGCCGGAAATCCACTCTCCAGGCTGGTTCCGCGCGAAGGTTATGGAACCGTCGCAGGGCAGCGGTCAAATATCGAGGAACAACCCCATGCAAAGGAGCTGGCGGTGGCCGCGCTCGATCAAGCGACTTGACACGTCGGGCAACTCAGGGGCACACTTCCAATATTCCGAAATTACGCCCTCCCCTACTCCGCCTCCACGTTGAGGAAGCGGACACCGAACGTGTCGGCATTCGCCTGCCCCCAATCGTAGAGGGCCTGCAGCATCGGCTTCAGCATCTCGCCGCGTTTGGTCAGGCAATAGCGCGAGGCGCCGCCGCCGCGCTCCTGCTTGACGAAGCCTGAATTGCAGAGATCGCGCAGCCGCTCGGTCAACACCTTGTCGCTGAGCTGCGGGATGTCGTGGCGCAGTTCGCCATAGCGCATCGGGCGGACCTTCAGCCGGCTCAGGATCACGGTCTTCCATTTGCCGCTGAGCTGATCGATCGAGAACTCGACCGGGCAACCATATTTGCGCTTGGTCTTGCGGATCATCGCAACTCCCCTGCGGCACTTTCCATCTGGTTCGTTGAGCGCCGCCATCGATCCATCTAAGCACGCTTCGCGCGGGTTGGGCGAGTTCAGGGATCATTGCAAGGCATGACAGACGACAGTTCCGTCCAAGGGTCGAGCGACAGACAACCTCCACGCAAGCGCATCGCCGTCAGGCGCAACGGGCCGTATGAACCCGAGCCCGGCATTGCGATCGTCGATCATCTCGGCGTGCCGGTCGCGACCGAGGAGCCGGTGCGGCTCTGCCGCTGCGGACAATCGCAGACCAAACCGTTCTGCGACGACAGCCACGTTGCGCGCGGCTTCACCGACGGTAAGGATCCGCGGCGCGTGCCTGACAAGCTCGATGTCTATGCGGGGCAGCAGGCCCATGTGTTCGACAACCGCGGCACCTGCGCACATTCCGGCTTCTGCACCGACCGGCTCAACGCCGTGTTTCGCCTCGGCGAGGAGCCGTTCGTCGCGCCGAGCGGCGCGCGCCTCGACGACCTCATCAATGCGGTGCGCCGATGCCCGTCGGGCGCGCTCGGCATCGGCATGGGCCCGCAGTGTGATGCCAATTGGTCCGATGTCAGCCGGCCGCCGCAGATCGAAATATCGAAGGACGGGCCCTATCGCATCACCGGCCATGTCGAGCTGGTCGATGAGGACGGCACGCCGATCGCACCGAACGCGGGCGCGTCGCGGGAACATGTCAGCCTGTGCCGCTGCGGCTCGTCGCTGAACAAGCCGTTCTGCAGCGGCATGCACTGGAACGTCGCATTTCATGACCCCGTGCTCGATCCGATGCGCGAGCCGACACTGTTCGAATGGGCCGGCGGCTATCCGGCGCTGCTCGACATGACGCGCATCTTCTACAGCCGCTATGTGCCGGAGGATCCGCTGCTCGGCCCGCTGTTCGCCGAGATGTCGCCGGACCATCCCGAACGGGTCGCGGCCTGGCTCAGCGAGGTGTTCGGCGGCCCGCGCTTCTACACCGAACGCTATGGCGGTTATCGGCGGATGGTGTCGCAGCACATCGGCAAGCGGATCAGGCCCGAGCAGCGCGCGCTGTGGGCCACCTACATGGTGCAGAGCGCCGACGATGCCGGGCTGCCGTCCGATCCGGAATTCCGCGCCGCCTTCGTCGCCTATATCGAATGGGGCTCGCGGATTGCGGTGGAGAATTCCGGCCCCGGCGCGACACCGCCGCCGAACATGCCGGTGCCGCGCTGGTGGTGGGTCTGCAACACAACGCCGGCCGCGCGGCCGTCGGCAGCCGCGAGCGACGTGCCCGTCGCGAATGACCGCGGCGTCGCGCTGCCCGGTCCCGGCGAGACCGTGCAGTTCGAACAGCACATCCGGCCGCTGTTCCGGCCGATGGATCGCAACGCGATGCTGTTCGCGTTCGATCTCTGGAAGGAGGCGGACGTTGCCAGGCACGGCCGGCAGATTCTAGCGCGCCTCGAGGCCGGGACCATGCCGTGCGACGGCGCCTGGCCGGCCGAGCGGGTGGCACTGTTCGCACGCTGGGCAGGTGCTGGATCGAATCCTTGAAAATTGTGATTGCGCCGAGGCAGTCTCTGCTGTCGTCCCTGCCTAGTGCGCAATTGCGCACGGGAGCAGGAACCCAACTACCGCTCCAAATCGTTGAGTGCGCTGGGGCCGCAATGTGCTTCACGGCTGATTTCCGTGGTTATGAGTCCCGGATCGCGCTTCGCTTGTCCGGGACGACACTGTGTTCGTGGTCGCCGCGATTTCGGTGCAATTTAAGCCATTTCCATCAGCCGCGTTGCAAAATGCGCAGTGGCGCGGACCGGTCTGGCACGTTAGACAGTGCCCGCCATTCAAGTGGAGACCCAAATGAGCATTCAGCGTTTCGAAACCGGCCCGCGCATGAGCCAGGCCGTCGTGCACGGCAACACCGTCTATCTCGCCGGCGTCGTCGCCGGCAAGGCGGCGGGCGGCAGCGTCACCGACCAGACCAAGGATATCCTGTCGATCATCGACGGCCACCTCGCCAAGGCCGGCACCGACAAGTCGAAGCTGCTCAGCGCGACGATCTACATCACCGACATGAAGACATTCCCGGAGATGAACGCGGTGTGGGACTCGTGGGTCTCCCAGGGCAATACCCCGGCCCGCGCCACCGTCGAGGCCAAACTCGCGGCGCCGCAATACAATGTCGAGATCATGGTCGTCGCTGCCAAGTAGGCGCTGCGATTGACGATCAAAAATGGCGCGGCGGCCCCAGGCCACCGCGCCATTCGCTTTTAAGCGGCGCGCGCCGCGCTTTTCTCCGCATCGAGCCTGCGGGCGAACAGCCAGCGGAAATAGGTTAACGGCGCATCGGCGCCGATCGCGAGCAGCTGATAGTCCGGATCGGCGTCGAGCACCTTCTGCTGCGCCTCGATGAAGTCCTTGTCCTCGTTGAAGGCCTCCTCGAGCGAATGCCGCAGCGACAGCGATATGTTCGGATTGTCGATGTCGAAATCGTGCAAATAGTTCCAGAAGAAGTGCGTCGACGAGCGCGTCTCCGGCGTCATGAACTGCGCGTTGCGATAGGACCGCGTGCCCGGGACCTGAACGCCCTTCTCGACGCCCTGCCCGGCCGGCGCAAAGGTGGTGTCGAGCGTGAAGATGCCCGGCACGATCATGCGGCCGATATTGCGGCGGTCGACCTTGTCGTCGCGGTTCGAGATCACCTTCTTGTGGTAGGGCGGCGCATCGGCGCCCATGTGCCAGCGCTCGACGCGGAAGCCGTCGTCGAGCTTCTCGATCGCGACCGGCTTGGTCTTGTAGGCGTATTCCTCGGAGCCGCCGAGCGTGTTGGTGTGCACGAACGCGAGGTGCGCGAAGTCGCTGAGGTTATCGACGATCAAGAGCCAATTGGCCTTATAGTGCATGTAGCCCGGCAGGCCGCGCCATTTGGGATCTTCGAGCGGCGGATAGTCGAGGATCAGCTTCGGATCGGCCTTTTCGGGATCGCCGGTCCAGATGAAGATCATGTTGTAGCGTTCGACCACCGGATAACTGCGCACGCCGAGCTTGGCCGGAATCGCGTCCTGCCCGGGGATCTGGATGCACTTGCCGTCGGCCGCGAACTTCATGCCGTGATACATGCACCTGATGTCGTCGCCTTCGATGCGTCCCATCGAGAGCGGCGCGGCGCGATGGCAGCAGCGGTCGTCCAGCGCGACGACCTTCCCGCTCGACCCGCGATAGAGCACGATCGGCCGCTCCAGGATGGTGCGCGCCAGCTTCTTGCCGTCGATCAATTCGTGGTTCAGCGCCGCCACGTACCAGGCGTTGCGCAGAAAAATTCCGTCGTCAGCCATATCACCCTCCCGATGCACGAATGCTTGCGGTCAGGTTTAGGTGATCCCGGCGGCTGGGATAATCCGATTTGGCTGGACACACTGTACCGCCGGATGGACAATCGGCCATGGAGTGGCGCGACTGGGAGCTGTTTTGCGAGGTTGTCGAGCATGGCGGCTTCACCGCGGCTGCGCGCGTGCTCGGACATCCCAAATCGAGCCTCAGTGCTGCGGTGCAGCGTCTGGAAGCCAATCTCGGGCTGCGTCTGATCGAGCGCACCACCCGGCACCTGCGGTTGACCGATTCCGGCGCGACCATCTATCGCAAGGTGCGCCCGCTGTTCGCCGCGCTGCACGACACCCACAGCGAGGCGCTGGCGATGTCCGGCGCGGTGGCGGGCACGCTGCGCATCAAGGCGCCGTACGAATTCGGCGCGCACCACGCGGGACCGGTCGCCTGCGCGGTGATGGGCCGCTATCCCGAGCTTTCGATCCGGATCGATGTCGAGCACGACATCGTCAACCCGATCGCCGAGAACTACGACATCGTGTTCGCGATGCTGGAGGCGCCGCTGCCGTCGGCCGGCATCGTGATCCGCCGCGTCTTCACCCTCGAACGCGGCCTGTTCGCGGCGCCGGCGCTGCTGGAGACATTCGGTGAGCCGCGCACGCTGGACGAATTGCGGAAGCTGCCGCTGCTGACCGGCCCCAGCGATCCGCCATGGGCGATCACTGCACCCGGCGGCGCGGTCGAGCACCTCGCGGTCGATCGCGCGCGGCTGACCAGCTCGAATGCGCATGTCCGGCTGCAGGCGGCGCTCGCCGGCCACGGCGTGCTGCGGGTCACAGCGAGCTACACCCGTGCCGCGGTCGCCGCCGGCCAGTTGCGGCGGGTCTTGCCGGACCATGCCTGCGAGCCGCTCAACGTGCACGCGCTGTTGCCGGCCCGGCAATTCGTCCCGGCCAAGGTACGCTGCTTCCTCGATGCGATGGAGGCACACGCCCGGGGTGATCCCGAGGCCTACATCAAGCCGTGACCATCGCGCCATAACGCGCGCGATGACCTCCGAGGTAATCGATCGGTGCAGGCGAACCTTCGATAGTCCGGACAGCCGCACAGTCCGGCCTATCAGAAGGAGAGCACCATGACCGACCACGCCACCATTGCCCGCCGCTATATCGAGCTCTGGAACGAGCGCACGCCGAGCCGGCGCCGCGAGATGCTGAGCGAGAACTGGACCGCCGATGCGCGCTATGTCGATCCGCTGATGAGCGGCGACGGCCATGAAGGCGTCGACGCGCTGATCGCGGGCGTGCAGCAGAAGTTTCCGGACTTCTCCTTCAAGCTGATCGGCGAGCCGAACGGCTTCGGCGACCACGTCCGCTTCTCCTGGGGGCTTGGGCCCGAGGGCGTCGACAGCCCGATCAAGGGCACCGATTTCGCCATGCTGAAGGACGGCCGGATCAGGAGCATCACCGGCTTCCTCGACCAGGTGCCGGGCGCCTGAGGCGCTTTCCCCACGGCCGTCATTCCCCGGTGCGCAATTGCGCACCGGGGAATGACGAGGGATAGAGCTGCTCTTGCCCCAATAGCGGGGACCGGCCCCCCGCTTCCACCCCCGTGGCGTCGCTGCTAGTCTTCCCGAAACACAGGGAGGACACCATGAAGGCCGATTTCGCCTTCAAGACTTCTGTCGTCAGCGACATCACGCCGGCACTGCTGGCGATCGGCCGCGACAGCTTTGCGCAAGCGCTGATCGGCACGCTGCGCCGCGTTGCCGGTGTCGGTCACTGCATGGTGTTCTCGTTCACCGGGCCGCGGTCGGCCGCGTGCCTGCTCGATGTCGGCAACATCCCGACCGGGCGCGATCTCGGGATCGCCTATTCCGAACATTTCCATCAGGCCGACCCGAACCGGGATACGGTGTTCGAAGGGCAGGCGCAGGCCGCCCCGATCCTGCTGCCGACTTTCGCCCGCCGCATGTACAGCGACGGCTATCGCAAGATCTTCTTCGACGATTCCGACATCGTCGACAAATTCGCCGCCGCGATCTGGACCGGCGATACCTGCTTCTACGTCAATTTCTACCAGATCACCGAGCAGGGCCGCTTCAGCCGCGAGCAGATCGCGCGCCTCGCCGCGGTCGCGCCGGCGCTGACCGCAGCCGTGGCCCGGCACTTCCAGGGCGAGCCGACTGCGGACGTTGATCCGATCGCGCGGCTGAAGACCCTGTTTGCGAACGCCGAGCCGCTCGCGAGACTGACCGGGCGCGAGAAGGAGGTCTGCCTGCGCATCCTCACCGGCCTCAGCTCGGAAGCGATCGCAGCCGAGCTCGGCATCGGGCTGCACTCCGCCCTCACCTATCGCAAGCGCGCCTATGACAAGCTCGGCATCTCCTCGCAGAACGAGCTGTTCGCGATCGCGCTGCGGCTGATGGCGTCGGGACACCGGCTGAACTGAGGGCGCTTTGAGGGCGGCCTCACTGTCCCCAACGGTAGGGACAGACCGGCGACAGCTGTGCGGCTATGCTTGGTCCGAAACCCGAGGCCAACCCGAGACCGCGCCGTGAGCACCGCTCCCCATTTCGACATCGACGTCACAGCGTTCTGGCAGGATCCCTATCCGGCACTGGCGCGCATGCGCAAGGAGGCCCCGATCGCCTTCGTGCCGCAGCTCGGCAGCACGTTGCTGTGCAACCGCGACGATATCTTCGTGTCGGAGAAGCAGATCGACGTGTTCTCGTCGCACCAGCCCGAAGGGCTGATGAACAAATTGATGGGCCACAACATGATGCGCAAGGACGGCGATGCGCACATGATCGAGCGCAAAGCAATCTTTCCGACGATCTCGCCGAAGACCGTGCGATCGCACTGGACCGCGCAGTTCGCCGGACATGCGAAGCGCATCCTCGACGAACTCGAGCCTGACGGCGTGGTCGACTTCGTGCAGGCCTTCGCGCTGCCGTTCTCGGCCGAATGCCTGAAATCGATCACCGGCCTCACCAACATGCGCTTCCAGGACATGAACGCCTGGTCGCAAGGCATGATCGACGGGGTGGCCAATTATGTCGGCGATCCCGCGATCGAGGCGCGCTGCCACGCGGCGACCGCGGGCATCGACGCCGCGATCGACGACATGGTCCCGATGCTGCGCAAGACGCCCGACCTCAGCCTGCTCGGCGTGCTGCTTCAGACCGAGATGCCGATGGAGAGCGTGCGCGCCAATATCAAGCTCGCGATCTCGGGCGGCCAGAACGAGCCGCGCGACGCGATCGCCGGCACGGTGTGGGCGCTGTTGACCCATCCGGACCAGTTGGCGCTGGCGATGGGCGGCGCGATCCCGTGGCTGCAGGTGTTCGAGGAATATGCCCGCTGGATCTCGCCGATCGGCATGTCGCCGCGGCGGATCGCCAAGCCCTGGACGATCCGGGACGTCGCCTTCGAGACCGATGAACGCGTGTTCCTGATGTTCGGCTCGGCGAACCGCGACGAGAAGCATTTCGACCGGCCCGACGCCTTTGACGTGCGCCGCGACGCCAGCAAGAGCATCGCGTTCGGCGCCGGTCCGCATTTCTGTGCCGGCGCCTGGGCCTCGCGCGCCATGGTGGCCGACGTCGCACTGCCCGCGATCTTCGAAAGGCTCAGGAATCTGCGCCTGATCGCGGACAAGCCGCCGCGGATCGGCGGCTGGGCCTTCCGCGGCCTGCTGGATTTACCGGTGACGTGGGACCGCTAGGACATAGCGCTGCTGGCATCCGGCCTGGCTTGCGCCGGATCCATGCAAAAGCAGCAAGACAGATACACTCGGACATCAATCCGCAGCCGCGACCGACGCTGCGTCGATCCGCAAATTCGTCCCTGCTGCGCTGCGACACCATGCCGCCAGAATCGGTCGGACGGCTGTAATGAAAGTGTCACGAATCCATTTCAATCCGCCGTTATTGATGAAACTGCAGTCAGTTGAGCGGTCACAAGGGATTTCCGATGAACCCGAATACCAATGGTAGCAGTCACGATACCGCCTTCCACCATGACGCCCCCGAGCAGGATTCCGAGGAAAGCGGCGGCATCAACAAGACGGTCGCGGTTGTCGCGGTGGTGGCTGTGGGTGCAGCCGTGTTCGAAGCTGCCCTGCTGCCTGGACTTGCACTCGGCGTTGCCGCGGTTGCGGCGCCGAAGTATCTGCCGAAACTGGCCGGCGCACTCAATCCGCTGTTCAAATCCACCGTTCGCGGCACCTACAAGTTCGCGCAGAAATCGCGCGAAATGTTCGCCGAAGCCCATGAGCAGGTGAACGACATCGTCGCGGAAGTGAAGGCCGAAGGCCAGGCGCAGGAAAAGGCGGCGGCAGAGGGCCGGACGCACTCCGCGGCCTGAGCCGGACGCCCAACGCTCAGGATACGACGAGACGACATGCGCCGGTGACCGTCGTTGCGATGGAGAGACCGGCGCCACAGGCAATTGTGTTCGACGACGGCATCGTTCACGTCCCGCGCCGGCGCTCGAATGCTGTTGGAGGACGACGATGACCAAGATGAAGCTGCAGATTGCGCATCAGGTTCCCGGCCGGATCCGCATGAAGGTGCCGTCGGCCAAGGAGAATCCCGAGCTTCTTGAGCAGATCAAGCAGACCTTCAGCGTCATTCCCGGCATCGAGGAGGTCATCGTCAACCCGGCGACCGGAAGCATCGTGCTGCACTACGACACCGAGCGGCACGACGAATTTCACGGCCGGCTCGAGCACCATACCGGTGGCCATTACAAGCCGCCGACCAACGAGATCGACGCGCTCGCCACCAAGATCGAGCAGGAAGCCGAGTACCTCGCCGAGCATTCGCATACGGCCAAGGTAATCGTCGATTTCTTCAAGGACTTCGACAACGGGATCAAGGTCGCCACCGGAAACGTCGTCGACCTGAAGATCCTGCTTGCCACCGGCATTGCCGGCTTCACCATCTTCGAAGTCGGCGCCAGCGCCGCGACGCCGGTTTGGGTCACGCTGGCGATCTTTGCACTCAACCACATGATTCAGGCCAACATGGGCGCCGCGGAAGAGGCGGAGCCGGCAGGCGCGAAGGCCTGACGCGCGCGAGGGGCGAGAGCGCAAATTCATGGACTTCCGTTTCTGCCACTCGATGCCAGGCCGCATTCGTCTGAGCATCCCGGCGCTCGGACACAATCGCAAGCTGGGTGAAAGCTGCCTTGGCTGGCTGCGGGCGCAGGACGGGATCAGGACCGCACGGATCAACTACGACTGCGCGAGCCTCGTGCTGGAATACGATCCGGCGCACGAGCAAAGGCTGCTCGCGCTGCTGAACGGCTTCAAGAGCATGAGCCTCGCCGACGTCAAGGCGCTCTGTGCAAGCGCCACGCCGGAGGTGGCTTCGCCGCGCGCCAGCGTCCCGGAGGTCTCCAAGCGCTCGCCGCTGGCGCTGCCGACGCTGTCGCTGTTCATGGCTTTCAGCGCCAATCCGGTGATCGCGGCGGTCAACATGCCGCTGATGCTCTGGAATGCGATTCCGATCGCCAGGCGCGCGTGGAAGGTCTGGGCGAACGAGAGCCGGCTGAACATCGATGTGCTCGATACGCTCGCGATCAGCGCCTCGGTGATCCAGGGCAACCCGCTGGCCGGCTGCATCGTCACCTGGCTGATCAAGCTCGGCGACTGGATCCGCGACCTGACCGCCGCCGGCTCGCGGCGCGCGATCAACGAGCTGCTCGAATTCCAGTCGAAGACGGCCTGGCTGCTGCGCGACGGCGAGGTGGTATCGATCGCCGCCGCCGAGCTGAAGAACGGCGACATCGTCGTGGTGTATCCCGGCGAGATGATCCCGGTCGACGGCGAGATCATCGACGGCTCCGCCACCATCGACCAGAAGACGATCACCGGCGAGGGCCTGCCGGTGCATCGCGGCAAGGGCGAGGCCGCCTTCGCCGCGACTGTGATCCGCGAGGGCCAGATCACGTTGCGGGCGCTGCGCGTCGGAACCGCGACCACCGCCGGCCAGATCGTGCGGCTGATCGAATCCGCGCCGATCGGCGACACCCGCATGCAGAACCATGCCGAGCGCTTCGCCGACCGGCTGGTGACCCCGACGCTGGCGCTCGCCACCGGCACCGCCATGGTCTCGGGCGATTTCAATCGCTTCCTGTCGCTTGTGATCGTCGACTACGGCACCGGCATCCGGGTCGCCGCGCCGACGTCGGTGCTGTCCTCGATGACCTTGGCCGCCCGCACCGGCATGATCATCAAGAGCGGCGGCCATATGGAGAAGCTCGCCGGGATCGACACCATGGTGTTCGACAAGACCGGCACCCTGACTCACGGCACGCCCGCCGTGATCGACGTGATCTCCTATCAGAAGCAGATCACGCCGAACCATTTGCTCGGGCTCGCCGCGGCCGCCGAGACCAAGCTGCAACATCCGGTCGCCGAAGCGCTGCGCACCCGCGCCCGGCAGCTCGCGGTGAACATTCCGCCCTGCAACGAAACCACCTACCGCCTCGGCCTCGGCGTCGAGGGCCAGGTCAACGGCTACTACGTCCATGTCGGCAACCAGCGCTTCATGCGCCAGAGCGAGATCGCGGTCGATGCCTCGGTCCTCGATCGCGCGGCGCTCGACGAGCGCGGCTATTCGAGCCTGTACATCGCCGTCGACGGCAAGCTCGCCGGCCTCGTGCCGTATTCCGACGAGATCCGCGAGGAGAGCCGTTCGGTGATCCAGCGGCTGCATGCGCTGGGCGTCAAGAACAGCATCATGCTGACCGGCGACAATGCGGTGGTGGCGCGCGCCGTCTGCGAGAATCTCGGGCTGACCGAGCACTTCGCGGACATGCTGCCGGCCGACAAGGCCGGCGTGATCCAGGAGTTGCAGCGCCAGGGGCGACGAGTCGCCATGGTCGGCGACGGCATCAACGATTCCCCGGCACTCAGCTTCGCCGATGTCGGAATCGCCATGAAGCATGGCGCCGAAGTCACCCACGAATCCGCCGACGTCATCCTGATGGAGGATTCGCTCTGGAAGCTGGTCAAGGCGGTCGAGATCTCGCAAGGCGCGGTCAGCCTGATCAAGCAGAACTATGCCATCGTCGCCGCGCTCAACACGCTGGCGCTCGGCCTTGCCTTGCCCGGCGGCCTGATCACGCCGGAGGTGACCGCCCTGATCAGCAACGGCTCGGCGATCCTGGCGAGCGTCAACGGCATCCGGCCAATCCTCAGGTATCAATGAGCCAGGATGTCGCCCCGCTCCTTGTGCTTCCTCCCGGCGATCACGCCGCACTACAAGCCGCGGTCAAGACACTGGAAAGCCCCAACCTCGCAGCACGGATCGCCGACTATGCCGGCGTCCCCGTCAATCGCGTCCTGAACCTGCTGCCGAAAGCCGCCAACCGCCAGCTCAGCGGGCTGGTGCGCACGGCGGTCATGAAGGGACTGGAAGTCGCCGTCGACACGCTCGACGAGAAGCCGCCGCCCGCACCCGCGGTGACCTTCTCGTCGTTTCTCGCCGGCGTGACCGGAGGCGTCAGCGGCCTGTTCGGCTTCGGCGCGCTCGCGGTCGAACTGCCCCTGACGACGACCCTGATGCTGCGCGCGATCGCCGAAATCGCGCGGCACCAGGGCGAGGATCTCTCCAACATCGAGGCACGGCTCGCCTGTCTCGAAGTGTTCGCCTACGGCACCAAGCGCACCGACGAGACTGTCGACATCGGCTATTACGCCGCCCGCGCGCTGATCAGCAAGTACACCAGCGACGCCGCCGCCTATATCCTGGAGCGCGGCGCGGTGGATGCCTCCGCCCCGGTGATCTCCAACCTGGTCAGCGAACTGGTGTCCCGGTTCGGGCTGGTGGTCTCGGACAAGGCCGCGGCCGGCGCGGTTCCGATCATCGGCGCGGCGTTCGGCGCGACCGTCAACGTCATCTTCATGGATCATTTCCAGAAGATCGCGAAGGGGCACTTCACCGTGCGCCGGCTGGAACGGATCCACGGCAGCACCGGCGTTCGGCAACATTACGCGGCGATCGCGGCCGGGCTCGCGCCGCGGCGCGGCATCGCCACCGCATGAGGCGTTTGGCAGCAATTGGATATCGGCGCCGTGCTTCCGCCTGAGGACACCAGGCTGCGCGACCTCCGTCGCATGCGCTCGCTCGCCACAGCGCTGCTCGTGCTCATGCTGCTGGTATTCCTGGCGACCTCGATGGCGCAGCCGCACTGGCCTTGGCTGGCCTATCCGCGCGCCTTCGCCGAGGCCGGCATGATCGGCGCCTGCGCCGACTGGTTCGCGGTCGTCGCGCTGTTTCGTCATCCGCTCGGCATTCCGATTCCGCACACCGCGATCGTCCCGCAGAGCAAGCAGCGCATCGCGGTCGCGCTCGGCCGCTTCATCGCCAACAACTTCCTGTCGCCGCGCGTGATCGGCGATCGCATCCGCGACGTCGATATCGCCGGCTGGACGGCGCAATGGATCGAGCGGCCGTCGCATGCCCGCAGCGCCGCACAGCGCACGGTCTCGGCGGTCCATCAGGCCTTGCAGGCGACGCCGAGCGCCGACATCAACGCCTTCCTGACCCGCCGGACGCGGCAGGGGATCGCGGCGGTTCCGGTGGCGCCGCTGGCTTCGCGCGTGCTGGCGCTGTTGTGGGCGCATGGCGATGCGCAGGCGCTGGTCGAGCGGCTGATCACGTCGGCCAGCGTGGCGCTCGCCAACAACAAGGAGACGATCCGCAAGAAGGTCTCGCAGCGCTCCTATCGCTTCGTGCCGAAATGGGTCGACGGCATCGTCGCCGACCGCGTCATCTCCGGCATCGGCCAGACGCTCGACGAGCTGCGCGAGCCGAACCATCCCTGGCGCATCGAGCTCAAGGCCGAGATCGAGCGCCTGATCGACCGGCTCGCCACCGATCCCGACTATCTCGCCAAGGGCGAGGAGCTGAAGCAGAACCTGCTCGATAACCCCGCCGTGATCCGGCAGATCGACGCGATGTGGCACGCCATCGAGGCGCGGCTGAATTCCGCAGCAGCCTCGGCTGCGATCGCGGACGCGATCGAAACCGCCCTGATGTCGGTTGCGGTGCGGATCCGCGACGATGCCGAGATGCGCGACCGCATCAACCGCTGGCTTCGCGTTGCCGCGCTGCGCGCGGTTGCGTCGCGGCGGCAGGAGATCGCGGCCTTCATCCGCAAGGTGGTCGAGAACTGGGATACCGAGACGCTGATCATGCGGATCGAGCTACAAGTCGGACGCGACCTGCAATTCATCCGGATCAACGGCACCGTCGTCGGCGGGCTCGTCGGTCTGGCGATCTTCTCTGTGTCACGCTGGCTGTAACGCGTTCGCTCACGGTCAGGGAAAACGAATGCGCAGCAGCGGCAATTGCTGGAGCCTGTCGAGCAGGCGTAGCATCTGGCTCGCGGCCATGCCAAGGCAGCCGAGAATGAAGCTACGCCGGGTCAAGCCTGGCTCGCGGTCCATCAATTCCAGCCGCTGGAGGCGCGGCTTGGGAGGGGTACGCGTGCACAAAGCGGGGAGCGTCGTCATCTGGATCAGCCGATCGGAATGCGGATTTCCGGCGCCGCGGTCATCTGCTCGATCGTGGTGTCGAACGACAGGCAGTCCGGATTCTCGCCCGGCATCCGGCGCAGCGTCTCGGCCAATTGCTCCTGCTCCAGCAGGAACGAGCGGCCGTCGCGCAGCCGGGCATAGGCGGCCCACGGCACGAATTTGGTGAACGGAAACGAGAATCCCTCGCGCGGCGACACGTCGATGTTGAGGCCGGAAACCAACAGCACATTCTTGGTCGCAAACGCCGGCTCGCGCAAAATGCTGCGGTAGGTGCGGTCGAACTCGGCCTGGGTGACGAAGCGCGCCGCATCCAGTGCGGGATGCGGCGACGTCACCAGCGCCGGCATCACTGGAGCGAGCGCCGCCTCGAGAATGTCATGGCCATCGGGACCTTCGGCCGGCGCGCGGCGGAAGTGAAACAGATCGGGCGACAGCGCCGTGCCGATCGGTGCCGGCGTCTCACCAAAGCTGGCCTCGCCAAGCCGCTGGCGGATCGCCGGGCTCGCGCGAAACACCTTCGAGGTGCTCAGCACGGTCAGCGGCTGAACCGGCATCTCGACCATCCGCTCGAGCGACAGGAAGAGGCCGTCGCTGCGGGCATCGTCGAGATATTGATTGTCGATCTGGAACACCGGCTCGCCATTGAGCCGGCTGCATTGCACCTGCCGGCAGGCATGCGCGTACTCGTCCTCGTACCAGCGCAGCACGCTGCAGAGCTTGCCGCAGCAATCTCCGAACCTGCAATCTTCGGTGCGGTGGCGCTGATAGACGCCGAAGCGGCCATCATCGGGATCGTAGCCGACATGGCTGGCCTGGATCAGCACCAGATCCTCGCCGTGATGGGCATAAGGTCCGTGGCGGTTGATCGCAACCTTGCCGCCGACCCGCCCATGGTCGAACGGAAACGTCCCGAAATGCTGGGCCAGCAGCATCACCGGATAGCCCTGGCTCTCGTCGGAGCAAAACGCCCGGGACGGCAGCATGTGCTGCCGTTCGAAGCCGAGCGAACGGCAATAATTGTAGAGCCGCGGCACGAAATGCCCGTAGCGCATCGCAAAGCGGCCAACCCGGAAGGTTTCGATCATCCGCGTCCGCCTGACCGGTCCGACATATCCAGCGCGCACGGGGGAAACGCCCCGCTCGCGCTACCGGACCAGAACGCTAGATGCGGTTGTTGACGGTTATGTGAATGCGGACGGCAGTGGGGCCGGCTCAACGCCCCCAGCGCAGCACGACCGGATCGAGCGTGCGCGCGATCTCGATCAGGCCGGCGCGCGTCGCCGGATGCAGCGGCTGCAACGGGTGGCGCACCGCGTCCGACTTGATGACGCCGCCCTCGCGCATCAGCACCTTGCAGGCTTGCAGCCCGCATTGCCGGTTCTCGTAATTGATCAGCGGCAGCCAGCGCGCATAGGCCTGCACGGCCTCGTCGCGGCGGCCGGCGAGGAACGGATCCATGATCTGGCGGATGCCGTCGGGATAGCCGCCGCCGGTCATCGCGCCGGTGGCACCGGCGTCGAGATCGGCCATCAGCGTGATCGCCTCCTCGCCGTCCCACGGCCCCTCGATCACGTTGCCGCCCTTCTCGATCAGACCGCGCAGCTTGTTGGCGGCCATCGGCACCTCGATCTTGAAATACCTGACATTGGCGAGCTCCTTTGCCATCCGCGCCAGGAAATCGATCGACAGCGGCGTGCCGGCGACCGGCGCGTCCTGGATCATGATCGGGATGCCGATCGCATCGGAGACCACGCGATAGAATTCGTAGATCGCCGGCTCGCCAACCCGGAAGGTCGCACCGTGATAGGGCGGCATGATCATCACCATCGCAGCACCGGCGGCCTCCGCCTCGCGGCTGCGCTCAGAGCACACCGCCGAGGAGAAATGCGTCGTGGTGACGATGACGGGAATGCGGCCGGCGACATGCTCGAGCACCGCATGCATCACGGACTCGCGCTCGGCATCCGTCAGCACGAACTGCTCGGAGAAGTTGGCGAGGATGCAGATGCCGTGCGAGCCGGCATCGATCATGAAATCGATGCAGCGGCGCTGTCCGTCGAGATCGAGGTTGCCGCTGGCGTCGAAGATGGTCGGCGCGACCGGGAAGACGCCGCGATAGGGACGTTTTGCGATTGTTGTCATGTGACGACCTCCCAGGTTTCTTGTCAGCTGTTCTGATTAAACGCTACGGAACGGCAGCGGCGGGCCTTCGAGCCTGCGCAGGCCCGGCTCGCGCCGCTCCAGCCACCAACCATACTGCTTCGGCCAGGATGCGAACACCTCGCCGCTTCCGCCGCCGAGCGCAAGCTCGGCGTGCAGCGGCCAGTTCGGATCGAACAGCGCCTCGCGGCCGATCGCGACCAGATCGGCCTGGCCGCCCGCCAGAACATCCTCGGCCTGCTGCGGATGCAGGATCAGGCCGACCGCGATGGTGGCGATCTCGGCGGCGCGGCGGATCTCGTCCGCATAAGGCACCTGAAACCCGTAACCGCGCGGAATCCGCGCCGCGGTCGCCGAGCCGAGCAGGCCGCCCGACGAGCAATCGATCAGATCGGCGCCGCGCGCCTTGGCCGCCTTGGCGAACGCGATCTGGTCCTCGAGCGTCAGGCCGCCATCGACACCGTCGACCGAGGAGATCCGTACCGACAGCGGCCGCTCCGCGGGCCATGCGGCGCGTACGGTCTCGATCACCTCGAGCGGATAGCGCATCCGCCCGGTGCGGTCGCCGCCATAGGCGTCGTTCCTGTGGTTCGACAGTGGCGAGAGGAATTCGTGCAGCAGATAGCCGTGCGCACAATGCACCTCGACGAATTCGAAGCCCGCCTCCACCGCACGCAGCGTGGCGCGCCGCCATTGCTCGCGCAGTGCTGCGAGCTCCTCGACATCGAGCGCGTGCGGCATCAGCCAGCCCTCCTCCATCGGGATCGCGCTCGGCGCCACCGTCCGCCACGGCAGATCGCCGCGGGCGTGGTCGGCTTCGTCGAGTGCGGCATTGCCGTACCAGGGTCGCTGCATGCTGGCCTTGCGTCCGGCATGCGCGAGCTGGATCGCGGGCACCGCGCCGTTGTCCTTCAGAAAGGCCGCGATGCGCTCCAGCGGCGCGATCTGCTCGTCGTTCCAGATGCCGACATCGCCATGGGTGATGCGGCCCTCGGCGGCCACCGCCGCAGCCTCGACCATCACGATCCCGGCGCCGCCCTGGGCGAATTTGCCGAGATGAACAAGATGCCAATCATTGGCGAGGCCGTCGGTCGCCGAATACTGGCACATCGGCGAAATCAGGATGCGGTTTCGGGAGGTCACGCCGCGAAGCGTGATCGGCTGAAACAGAAGCGGCTGCGGCATCGGGACCTGCGGGAACGTGATGGCGGGAGCAATGGTGGCGGAAAGCTAGGCGGCGCGCCGGAGGATCGCAAGTCACGCTGTGGCGCAGGCGGCAAGACCTGCACGCATGCGCAGTTGCGCAGCAGCGCGAGACGCGCAACCCGCAATATCAGCCGCAGAAAATCGTCCCGGCTGGTAAACACTTTCCATCGTTCCGGGGATGATTTCGGTCTCCCGAGGGGTCACGCCACCAATCGCAATTCGCACCGGACATGCCTACATTGCCGACATGAAGAAAATCGGATTCCTCTCGTTCGGGCACTGGACGCCCTCGCCGCAATCCCAGGCCCGCTCGGCCGCGGACGTGCTCCTGCAATCCATCGAGCTGGCGGTCGCCGCCGAAGAGCTCGGCGCGGACGGCGCGTATTTTCGCGTCCATCACTTCGCCCGCCAGCTGGCCTCGCCGTTCCCGCTGCTGGCGGCGGTCGGCGCCAAGACCAGCCGGATCGAGATCGGCACCGCCGTGATCGACATGCGCTACGAAAATCCGATGTACATGATCGAGGACGCCGGCGCGGCCGACCTGATCGCGCAGGGACGCCTGCAACTCGGCATCAGCCGCGGCTCGCCCGAGCAGGTGATCGATGGCTGGCGCTATTTCGGCTATCAGCCGGGCGAGGGCCAGACCGACGCCGACATGGGCCGCCGTCATGCCGAGATCTTCCTCGAGCTGCTGCGCGGCGAGGGCTTTGCGCAGCCGAATCCGCGGCCGATGTTCCCAAATCCGCCCGGCCTGCTGCGGCTCGAACCGCTCTCGGAAGGCCTGCGCGAACGCATCTGGTGGGGCGCCGGCTCGAACGCCACCGCGGTCTGGGCAGCGAAGCTCGGCATGAACCTGCAAAGCTCGACGCTGAAGAGCGACGAGACCGGAGAGCCTTTCCACATCCAGCAGGCCGCGCAGATCCGCGCCTACCGCGCCGCCTGGAAGGAGGCCGGTCACAGCCACGAGCCGCGGGTCTCGGTGAGCCGCAGCATCTTCGCACTGGTCGACGACCGCGACCGCGCCTATTTCGGCAACGGCCAGGAAGAAGACCAGATCGGCTTCATCGACGAGCGCACGCGCGCGATCTTCGGCCGCGGCTACGCCGCCGAGCCGGACAGGCTGATCGAACAGCTCAAGACCGACGAGGCGATCGCCGAGGCCGACACGCTGCTGCTGACCGTCCCCAATCAGCTCGGCGTCGCCTACAACGCGCATGTGATCGAGAGCATTTTGACTCACGTCGCGCCCGCGATGGGATGGCGCTGACCAGCACCGCGGCGGGCCGCCGGCCGTCCTGCGGTCCGGCGGAACTTCGTTCTCAAACGCGGAGAACTACGGAAACATAACCGCGCATTGTGAGAAGAACAGGTTGAGTACGGTTCGTTAGTTGTGCACGTTGCGTGAACAAACTGCCGTAATATCCCGGAACAATCCCGGGGCGCCTCTCCGGGGAGTGCTCGAGTCAGGAATCACGATCGCGATCACGGCGAGCGAGATCGTCGCGAAGCCGGTCGACGCGTTCATCAATTCGCTGGTTCAGTTCCTCGTCCTCTCTCGAAGTGCTGCTGCGGCGACGGGCGCGCACGAGACATACGCATCCGATCAGAACCATCGCAACGAGCGCGTAGAACCACCATTCCATCGATCGATCTCAAATGGACGCCCGCGAAAACGAGCGGAAATCGTCATCGTTCACGCCTGTCACGGCGCGCCGATCTCGGCGCATAGGCTGGCGCGTAAAAGGGATTGACCAGACAGGTCGCCGGAAGTCCCGCAGCGCCGGCCTGGCACTGATTCAGCGACGTGAAGTCGCAGTCCATTCGGTCGCCGAGCAACGCACCATAGACATGCATGCAGATCGGGTAGCGAGGATCATACATTTGTGCAGATGCTGGCTTTGTCATCCAAAGCGCGCCTAGCGCAAGCAGCAGCGCTCCGAGCAACTTCACGTCAGATCTCCTGCAAATGCCACGAAACAAGGCTGTCTCGCGAAATCTTGCCCAAGGGCTGGAGCGGGCGAAGGGAATCGAACCCCTCGTATGCAGCTTGGAAACATTTACGACTCCCTGTTAAATCAACAACTTAGCATCCATCTGAGTCTCTTTGGGCTACTACCATTCTCAAGTGATTACCCGATCTGCACCTGCGTAACCACGTCAAACTAGGGCGTGAGAGAAGTTTGGTCTCCGCTCGCCCATTGCTTGCAAATGAGTTCGGATGCTAGTTTTGCGCCGGGGAGTAGGGGCAATGAGAATCTTTGTGAGCTGGAGCGGCTCTCGCAGCCAAGCGCTCGCGCAAGCTTTGCATGAATGGCTTCCTCTTGTTCTACACTACGTACAGCCGTGGCAATCGCAGTCGGATATCGCTGCTGGCGAGAGATGGGGAACGGAGGTCGCTAAGGAGCTAGAGGGCAGTAATTTCGGAATTATTTGCGTGACACGTGAGAACGTGAATGCGCCTTGGATTCTTTTTGAAGCAGGTGCGTTAGCAAAACTTATGCAGGAAGGGCGCGTCATCCCTCTCCTTCTCGACATTGAGTTTAAAGACATCACTGGACCGCTCGCCCAGTTTCAAGCGAAGAAGGTAGAAAAGCCTGGCCTGAACGACGTCGTTACGTCAATAAATCGCATAGCTACGCAACCAGTGCCGGAAGAACGCGCGCTTCGCCTTTTTGAAAGCTTGTGGCCCGAACTTGAGAAAAGGGTGGCGGCAATACCAAAGCCTACTGCGCCGTCCAAACCAACTCGCTCTCAACACGAAGTCCTCGAAGAGCTTGTGGCCAGTGTGCGAGGCTTGGACGTTAAGCTACGCGATGAAGACGAAGTTCGTGTCAGGAGGAGGCGCCGCTTTCCGCCACATATCTTGTTCCGCGAAATGTTTTCAACATTGGAGCGAGAGCGTCCATCGCGGATGGCGATACTCATTTTTGCTACGGCGTTCCGTGAAGAAGTTCCTTGGTTGTACGAACTAGGAATGGAGGTTTACAGGACGCCTATTCGATAGCTTTCATCTAACAAAATGGGATGTTCGCCGCCACCTGACAGGCTGTGCCGAAAATTACGAGGGCAAGGCCGATCCAGCCGAGCGCCCCTTAGAGCTTCTCGGCGTCTATGTCGCTTTGTTCCTTCTGTTCAAGAATGGTGAATTGATCGCCGCCGGTCCTTACGCGGTAAGGCATGACATACCTGAAAGGTAGCAATACCCGACGAGCACGAGAACCAAGCCTGCAATATTCCATGCTGCTGCGCTCACTACACGCGGGCTAATTTTGCGCTATGCCGTCGCCGCTTTCACCGCCAAACAGCTACCTCTCATAGGCGGTCTAGGGCCAGCGCAACCAGACGAGGGCCTTTATCCTTCAGGTGATCGCAGAATTTATGAGCTCTGCCGCTAGCTGCTTAATAACATCAACATCGCTGCGCGCACTCGGGCTAAAGTGCGTATGCGCGTTTCGCCGATAGTGTTCGCGTCAGACATACAAAAAATCAAATAGTTAAAATAGCTAGTATGTCTCTATTGAATCATGAATAGCCGAAGCCGCAACCACAGGATGGGAGGTGGGCTTTTTGGCTCAAGCTTGGCTCCAGAATCGCTTTCACTGACCCCAAAAATCGCAATGACTTCAACGAACAGGGGATCCAAAAGAGCCTAGAAACGCAGCCAATTCCAAGTACGTGCCTCGTACACACCCCCTATGAAACAAGGGCTGGAGCGGGCGAAGGGAATCGAACCCTCGTATGCAGCTTGGGAAGCTGCCGTTCTACCATTGAACTACGCCCGCGAACTCAATTGCTTGAGGTCGACCCAATCGGGTGCGACCTGCCGGACCATAGCCCGGGCGGCGGCAGCGGATCAAGCGCATTGAGGCCGATCGCCGCACCAGCTGTTTGTTTGAGCATGATCTTTTCGGAAAACCGCGTTGCACTTTTCCGGACCGTGCTTTAGTGCCCCATCCTCACGAGCGCGTCATTGATGACAAAGGGCGTGGCGGCCGTCGCGTCGCAGGTCCCGCTGCGCGCGTAGATGCAGGCATCGGCGATGCCGACATGGGCACAGCTTTGCTGTGAGAAATCCGCCGGCAGATCGCCGGCCGCCCCGGGGCGTGCAAGGATGCGGTTGAAGGCTGGCTTGGTGGTCTGCAACAACAGCGGCAGGACCAGCTCGGCAAGCGGATCGGTGGGCGCAAGCACATAGAGCGGCACCGGGCCGACCAAGCGCTCGCGGCCCGGCAACAGCTGGAAGCGGACGTTGTAAAGCGCGAGGCCGCACATCTGGGGATCGTTGCGCAGTTCCGCCGCGAGCTGCGCGGCACCGACGCCGCGCGTCCAGTATTCGCGCATCCCTTCGCTGGCGCCGGCCAGCGCCACCGAGAGCAGCGTCCAGCCCCCCATGACGACCGGCAACGCAAAGCGGCGCCATTTGTCCTTCGTACGCAGCCATTGCACCCAGTCGGCCGAGCCGAGCGCGGCGACGATGATGAACAACACCACCGAGAGGAAGACGAAGCGGTATTCCTTGTGCGCGATCAGGCTGTGGAAGGCGAGATTGGCGAGCGCGACAGCCAGCAGCAGCGGTGCATGCCGCCAGCCGCGCCAGATCGCAGCAAGCGGCAGCACGATCGTCGCGGACCACACGATCAGGAAATTGACGAGATAGGCCGCAGGCGGGGTCACGCCGAACTCGGTGGCGCGATCCTGCACGAGGTTTTCCCTGACATTGCCGATCAGCCAGGCGAACGGCACCGCGCCATGCGCAAGATCGATCGCGGCGGTGAGCACCAGCGCTGCGAGGCCTCCGACGATCAGCGGAACGAGGTTGCGCCAGCGCTTCCAGCAGGCGCCGAGCGCGAGCACTGCGATGGCCGGCGCATATTGGAAGCGGCAGACAAAGGCGAAAGCGAGCAAGGCACCGCCGATCGCAAGACGCCGCTGCGACGGATGATCGGTCACCAGCAGCGCCGCCGGCACGATCAGCGCCGTCGCCAGCGGCTCGCCCAGCGTGTGCGGCGCGAGCAGGATCAACTCGAACCAGACCGCGGCGGCAAACGCCGCGACGACGGCATGGGTTCGCGAGACCCGCGCGCCGAAGTACCAGGCGCTGACCACCATCGATACCGATGCACATGCCGCGACCAGGCGCGGCACCAGGAAGGCACCCGCGCCGCCGGGCGCAATCGCCTCACCGAGCGCAACCGGTCCGGCCAGCAGTGTCGGCAGGAACCAGCCGCGAATGCCTTCGCGCCATTCCCAGGTCAGGATGCCGTCATGGCCGAGCATGCGCCACGCCGGCTCGAGATACTGGAAGATCTCGTCGGGATACATCACGTTGGGCCAGACCGCGGCCGCAAGGCGGATCACCAGCGCCAGCAACAGCAACCCGAATAGCGGGCGAAGGCGCCCACGCGCGCGCCGGGCCATGCCCGCGCTGCCGGGCGCGGCTTCGGCGCTCGTGCTCGTCATCGTTCCGCCGATCGTATCGAGGAGCAGCATGCTGCGTCCAGATAGCGGGCAAAGCCTTTAAGATGCGTGACCGGCAGATGCGTGACCGGACGTTGTCGAGGTCACACTGCGCCCGCCGCGACATGCTTAACTAAACGTGAAGATTCCGGATGCGCCGGACCGCGGCGATGCTATGATCGCGCCCTGGGGGCTGGTGGCGTCATGGCGGGGCGTGGGTACACCATTTTCGACACGGCAATCGGCCGATGCGGCATCGCATGGGGCGAAGCCGGCATTGCCGGCGTGCAGCTTCCCGAGCAGCGCGAGATCGAAACCCGCAGGCGGCTGTTCAAGCTTTATCCCGATGCACGCGAGATGCGGCCTCCCGAGGACGTCGAGATCGCAATCGAGGGCATCGCCGCGATCATGCGCAGCGGCGAAAGCGACCTCTCGGGCGTTGCGCTCGACATGGGCGGCATCCCGGCCTTCGATCAGCGCGTCTACCAGATTGTCCGCGGCATTCCCCGCGGCGAGACCCGGACCTATGACGAGGTGGCAAGCGCCTTGCGCGCCTCCGGCGCGGTCTATTCGGTGGCACAGGCGCTCGGCCGCAATCCGTTCATGATCATCGTGCCCTGCCATCGCGTGCTCGAGGCGCGCCACTATGCCGACCGCATCTCGCCGAACGGCGGCAGCGTCTCCAAGCGGCGCCTGCTGTCGATCGAGGGCGCCCAACTGACCGCCGGCAAGACCCTGTTTGACGTGCTGCTGCCGGTTGCGCGGCCCCGGCCGCAAGCCTAAATCCTGGGTATGAACCGGTCCACGCTGTTGCAGCGCGAGCGCATCACGGTGAACGAGTTTCGCTGCACGGCGGAGCCCGGCGACAAGCCGTTCGTCGAGCAGTTCGCCTGCCACTCCGTGTCCTATGTGCGCAGCGGCAGCTTCGGCTGCCATTGCCGCGGCCGCTTCCATGAACTGGTGGCAGGCTCCATCCTGGTCGGCCATCCCGGCGACGAATACATCTGCACCCACGATCATGTGGTCGGCGACGAGTGCCTGTCGTTTTTCCTCGATCCGGAGCTGGTCGAGACGATCGGCGACCACGCGGCGGTCTGGCAGGTCGGCGCGGTGCCGCCGCTGCCGCAATTGATGGTGATCGGCGAGCTCGCCCAGACGGCGGCAGCTGGCAACAGCGACGTCGGGCTCGACGAGGTCGGTCACCTCCTCGCCAGCCGACTGGTCGAGCTGGTGGCGGAGCGCAAGGCAAAGCCCCTCACCGCCGGCTTGCGCGATCGCCGCCGCGCGGTTGAAACCGCGCTGTGGATCGACGCCAATTCGCAGCATCAGATCGATCTCGACGCTGCCGCGGAGCAGGCGGGCCTCAGCACGTTCCACTTCCTGCGGCTGTTCTCCGCGGTGCTCGGCGTCACCCCGCATCAATATCTTGTGCGCTCGCGTCTGCGCCATGCGGCGCGGCGGCTGGCCGACGACGACTCTCCGATCACCGAGATCGCCTATGACGTCGGCTTCGGCGATCTCTCCAATTTCGTGCGCAGCTTCCGCCGCGCCGCCGGCGCCTCACCGCTGAAGTTCCGCCAGGCCTCTCGCGGCGACCGCAAGATTCTCCAAGAACGGCTTGCGCTGCAATAGCTAGGTTGCTCCGGTCCGCGCGTCCCTCGACGCGCCCGATGACTGGAGACCTCATCATGTACGACCATATCGGATTGCGCGTCAGTGACCTCGACGCCAGCGTGCGCTTCTACACCGCGGCGCTGGCGCCGCTCGGCTTCGTGCTGTGCTCGCGCGACGGCAGCGGTGCCGGTTTCGGCCCAAAGGGCGAGCCCGCGCTCTGGCTGCATCTGCACAAGGGCAAGGCCCAGGGCGGCGCCCACATCGCGTTCCGCGCCCCGAGCCACGACGCGATCAAGACATTCCATAGCGCAGGCCTGAAGGCCGGCGGCAAGGACAACGGCGCGGCGGGCCATCGCAAGGATTACAGCCCGACCTACTACGCGGCGTTCCTGCTCGACCCCGACGGCAACAATGTCGAAGCGGTGTCGACCTGAGATCTGTTGATAAAAGGACCCTATCCGATGGCCTCAATTCACAAGGACATCCCGATCGACGCGCCAGCCGACCACGTCTGGGACGCGCTGCGCGATTTCGGCGCGCTGCATACGCGGCTGGTGCCGGGCTTCGTCACCGACACCCAGCTTGACGGCGACGTCCGCACCGTCACTTTCAGCAACGGCACC
Source organism: Bradyrhizobium sp. USDA 4461 (assembly GCF_054055655.1). NCBI lineage: Bacteria > Pseudomonadati > Pseudomonadota > Alphaproteobacteria > Hyphomicrobiales > Nitrobacteraceae > Bradyrhizobium > Bradyrhizobium sp. USDA 4461. The sequence goes on along the minus strand of NZ_JBSRXM010000001.1, from coordinate 3,142,764 downwards.
GTGGCACGCGAGACACTGGTCGATTGCGACGACAAGCGACAGCGGCTGGTCTATGCGATCAGCAGCGAACGGCTGACGCAGCACTCCGCCTCTGTGCAGGTGTTTGCCGATGGCGAATCGCGCTGCCGCGTGGTGTGGATCGCCGACGTGCTGCCGCACGAGATCGCACCCTACATGGACGCGCAGATGGACCTCGGCGGCAAGGCGATGCAGAAGGCGCAGGCGCTATCGGCGAAGGAAAAGAACGCCGCGTAAAGTATCTTCGACCGTCACCCTGAGGAGGCCGCGAAGCGGCCGTCTCGAAGGGCGACAGCCCAGCTGTTTCCAGGAGCGAACGCTGAAGCACCGGGGCCGTCGATCCTTCGAGACGCGCTGCGCGCTCCTCAGGATGACGGGGAAGGACCGGATGACGGGTCCAATAGCTCACGACAGCGCCGGCTGCGGTGCTGCGACCGGCGCCGATTTGCCCCAGCGCGTCAGGATCACGCTGAGGCATGAGAGCACGCCGAGCACCCCCATCGAGGCGGCGGCGAGGGCGAAGAAGTTTTGCGCGCTCGCCTCATGGGTCGACAGCCACCAGCCGCCGGTACCGATGAAGATCAGGCGCGCGGTCTGCGCCAGCACCGGACCCAGCACCTTCGCCGCGCCTTGCGAGGAGAAATACATCGACATCGCAAGGCCGATGAAGGCGTACATCGGCGCGGCGGTCGAGAGATATTGATGGCTGGTCGCCCGCACATGCGGATCGTCGGTGAACAGATTGACCCAGAGGTCGGGGAAGACAGCGATGAAGCTGCCGACCGCACCGACCGAGAGAAACGACACCGTGCCCGCGGTCCAGGCGATGCGCCGGGCCCGCGCGACGCGCTCGGCGCCGACCGCCATGCCGATCATCGGCACCGAGGCGATGCCGACCGCAAAGGCAACCGAGGTCAGCATGAATTCAAGCCGGGCGCCGATGCCGTAGCCGGCGAGCACCGCGGTGCCGAACTGCGCCAGCATGTGGGTGAAGATCGAGATCGTCAGGACCGATTGCAGCGGCGAGAAGCAGGAGACGGCGCCGACCCGGAGGATGTCGATGAACATCGCCCACTGCACGCGCAGCCCCCTGAACTTCGGCTTCACGCGGGCCCGGCCCGAGAACAGATACCAGCCCATCACGCTGATGCTGATCGAATAGGCGATCAGCGAACCCGCGGCGACGCCGCGCATGCCGAATTGCGGCACCGGGCCGAGGCCGAGCCCGAGCGTGCCGCCCAAAATGATCTGCCACACCGCCGAGGACAGGATCATGGTCGACGGCAGCTTCATGTTGCCGGTGCCGCGCAGGATGCCGGCCATCGTGTTCATCAGCCAGGGCAGGATCGCGCCGCCGAAGAAGATCTGCGAATAGGCGATCGCCTGCGCCAGCACATTGCCGCGGCCGCCGAGCAGTTCGAGCAGACGCGGGCCGAAGATCAGCATGCCGAGCATGAACGTCAGACCAAAAGTCAGCCCGATCATCAGCGCATGCATGGCCAGCGTCGAGGCGCGCTCGATCTCGCCGGCGCCGAGCGCGCGCGCAATCGCGGACGCGACGCCGCCGCCCATCGCGCCGCCCGACATCGTCATCGTCAGGATCACGCAGGGAAACAGCAGCGCCATCGCCGCCAGCGACTCGACGCCGAGCCGGCCGATATAGGAGGTCTCGGCAATGACAACGCAGGTGCCGGCCGAGAGCGCGATCACGTTCGGCCAGGCGAGCCACAACAGCGTGCGCAGGATCGGCCCATCGAGCAGCGCATTGCGCGCCGGCTTGCTCACCGGCGGCGGCAGCGGCCGCTCTTGTTCGTCGACAGGTATTTCGGCGAGGCCGAGATCGGACATTTCCACTCCACGGCGCATGACCCGCCAAAGTGTGGGCGGTTTGGCGAAGAGGTCATGCGCCTAAATTTATGATTCAGAGCGCGATCAGGCGCAAAACCGGTACCCACTTTTGCTGATCGCGCTCTGCGCAGTCTGGGAGCCGCGCCATGGTGTTTCCCTACCATGGCAGCAGCGGATTCCACGTGCGCGGGACGCAAGGGGGGCCTGCGCGATTGCAGGTGAACCCGGATGAACCTCTGATCTAGCCGATCGACCAGACGAACGGCGCGGCGGCAGCGCTGTTCGGCTTCAGATGCACCGGAATGTGCCGGCCGCAGCCGGCGGCAAGCCCCTCAAACAGCCCGGTCAGCACGCTGGCGCAGGCCGGATGATAGTCGACCACATCGGCCATCAGCTTCCAGCCCTGCTGGCGGATTTCGAACTGGCCCTCGGACTCGCTGATCTCTGCGACATCATCCTGCGACTCGAACAGCGTGCGCAGGAATGCCGCATATTCCGTGGCACGGCCACGGCTGCCACCGAGCGCCTGCGCGACTTCATCGAAATACTGCATGCCAATCAGTCTGCCGGTGAGATGCAGCAGATAGCTCGCATCCTCAGGCCCGAACACCTGCACGATCACAGGCGCGGCCGTCTTCACATATTCCATCGCGTAGTTGCGATAAGCCTTCTCCAACCGCTGACGCGGCCAGCTGTCGACCGGCAGCGCCGGCGCGGTCTTCGCATCGAACAGCGGTGCCTCGAGATGGCGCGCGAACACCAGGCGCTGGTCGAGCTCGAGCGGGTGATCATATTCGCAGTAATAGCCCTCGAGCCCGTCCTGGCCGTCGACGCTCTGCTTGGTGCAGACGAAGCCGAGCCTGAGATCGCCGAGCGCCACGCCATTGTTGGCGTGCCAGCCGCGCAGCATCGCGCGCGAGACCTCGCCGGGCACGCCGCAGATCGCGGTGCCCTTCCAGATCCAGCGCGGCGGCGGATAGCGGATCCAGGCCTTGCGATCGGTCTCGTACATGTATTCGACGTGCACGCCGCCGATCCAGTTGGAGAGGTAGTGATATTGCGCGGCCGCGACCGCCGGCGGCAGGCCGTCGAGCCCGAGCTTCTTCAAGCCGGGCAGGAAACGCTCCTGCTGCTGGCGGCGGAACACGCGGAAGACGAATTCGGCGGCGTCGGCGGTGCCGCGTCGCGTCACCACGGTGAGGATCAGCCCGGTGAAGAAGGCGTGGTAGAGATCGGCGACACTGCGCCACTTCCGCCATTGCGCCTGTTGTGCGCTCTCGCCTGCGGTCATGTTCGCTCCCGGCTTGTTGTTTTCTCGAATGTGTCATCGCTTAGGAGACGGCGCAACCACACACGCGGTGTCATCGCCCGACTCGTTCGGGCGATCCAGTATCCCAGAGACGGTCATTGTCGATGGAGAGCCGCGGCGTACTGGATTCCCCGCTTTCGCGGGGAATCACAGCGGAGAATGGAGGCGCGACGGTCTTATTGGCTACGCGAACTCCGGCGCGCGGAATTAAACGCGAAAATGCTTGGAGAGCTTCAGGCCCTGCGCCTGGTAGTTCGAGCCGATGCGCTGGCCGTAGAGCGCATCGGGACGCTCGAGCATCCGCTCATAGACCAGGCGGCCGACGATCTGGCCATGCTCGAGGATGAACGGCACCTCGCGCGAGCGCACTTCGAGCACGGCGCGCGCGCCCTTGCCGCCGGCGCCGGCATAGCCGAATCCGGGATCGAAGAAGCCGGCATAGTGGACGCGGAATTCGCCGACCAAAGGATCGAACGGCACCATCTCCGCGGCGTAGTCCGGCGGCACCTGCACAGCCTCTTTCGAAGCCAGGATGTAGAACTCACCGGGATCGAGGATCAGGCTGCCGTCGGGCCGCGCCTTGATTGGCTCCCAGAAGTCGTCGACCGCATAGCCGCCGCGGCGATCGACATCGACCACGCCGGTGTGGCGCTTGGCGCGATAGCCGACGAAGCCGCCCGAGCTCTCGCCGGAGAGATCGACCGACAGCGCGACGCCATGGGTGAGATCGGCATTGTCGGCATCGACCAGCCGCTCACTGGCATGCAGCGCGTCCAGTTCGTCGGCGGTCAAGGTCGCCTCGCCGATCCGGAAGCGGACCTGGCTGAGCCGCGAGCCCTCGCGCAGCAGCACCGGAAACGTCTTCGGCGAGATCTCGGCATAGAGCGGGCCGTGATAGCCGGCGCCGATCATGTCGAAGCGGCGGGTGCCGTCGGCGATCACGCGGGTGAAGACGTCGAGCCGTCCGGTCGAGCTCTTCGGGTTGGCCGCGGCGACGATCTCCGGCGGCAGCGCCAGGCTCTCCAGCAGCGGGACGATGTAGACGCAATTGGTCTCCAGCACCGCGCCGTCGGACAGATCGATCTCGTGCAGCTTGAGCTGGTCGATCCGCTCGGCGACGGTGGCATCGGGCCCCGGCAGGAAGCTGGCGCGGACCCGGTAGGCGATGTCGCCGAGGCGCAGATCGAGGCTCGCCGGCTGGATCTGGCTCTCGACGAAGTCGTAGGCGGGCAGAATGAGACCGGCCTCCGCCATCTCCGCGATCATGCGGTCGGGCAGGATTCCGTTGGATTCATCTTCCAGCGTGAACGACACGATACGGTCCCTCGAGATGGCCCAAAACCAACCTCTGGCGGCCATCAAGCCCTAAAATATGGGCTTTTACGGGTTATCCGATGACCGTCTTGACGGAAAGGGCGCGAGGGAATATCAGCTGCACTTATCCCGTGGTGATTTGAGCCGGCCGGCTTGCAGCCACGTTAAATAAGTCGCTAAACAGGCCGGGGACAGTGTGATCCCGGCTTGTGGAGGTTGCTCCAGGCCGGTTTTTTTGTGGCCATTTTCCAGAGGAATGGCCACTTCGGAGGTCACATGTCTGAATCTGAAGGTACCGCCCGCTTCCGTCCCGAAACCCGCCTGGTCCATGGCGGCACGCTGCGCTCGCAATTCGGCGAGACGTCGGAAGGGCTGTTTCTCACCCAGGGTTACGTTTACGACACCGCCGAGCAATGCGAGGCGCGCTTCAAGGGCCAGGACCCCGGCTTCATCTATTCGCGCTATTCCAACCCGACCATTGCGATGTTCGAGCGCCGCATGATCGAGCTCGAGGGCGCGGAGGCCGCGCGCTCGACCGCGACCGGCATGGCGGCGGTGACCACCGCGATCCTCGCGCCGCTGAAGGCCGGCGATCACGTGGTGGCCTCGAAAGCCCTGTTCGGCTCCTGCCTCTATGTGGTGCAGGACCTGCTGCCGCGCTACGGCATCGAGACGACGCTGGTCGACGGCCTCGATCTCGACCAGTGGCAGCGCGCCTTGCGGCCGAACACCAAGACCTTCTTCCTGGAAAGCCCGACCAACCCGACGCTCGACGTGCTCGACATCGGCGCGATCGCCAAGATTGCCCACAGCGGCGGCGCCCGGCTGATCGTCGACAATGTGTTCGCGACGCCGATCTGGCAGAGCCCGCTGTCGCTCGGCGCCGACGTCGTGGTCTATTCCGCGACCAAGCATATCGACGGCCAGGGCCGCTGCCTCGGCGGCATCATCCTGTCGTCGGAGGCCTTCATCGCCGAGCACATCCATAATTTCATGCGCCAGACCGGCCCGTCGCTGTCGCCGTTCAACGCCTGGGTGCTGCTGAAGGGGCTGGAGACGCTCGGCGTCCGCGTCCGCGCGCAGACCGAAAACGCAGCGAAGATCGCCGAGGCGCTGGCGAAACATCCGAAGATCACGCGGCTGGTCTATCCCGGCCGCCCCGATCATCCGCAGGCCGAAACCGTGAAGAAGCAGATGGGCGCCGGCTCGACGCTGGTCGGCTTCGAGGTCAAGGACGGCAAGGCAGGCGCGTTCCGCTGCCTCAACGCGCTGAAGATCTCGCGCATCTCCAACAATCTCGGCGATGCCAAGAGCCTGGTCACGCATCCCGCCACCACGACGCATCAGCGCCTGGCGCCGGAGGCCCGCGCCGAGCTCGGCATCAGCGAAGGCTTTATCCGCTTCTCCGCCGGGCTCGAGCACCCCGACGATCTGATCGAGGATTTCGAGCGGGCGCTGGAGCAGGTGTGAGGCGGGCTGAGCTCCCCCTCTCGCTTGCGCAGGAAGGCATCGCATATGCCCCTTGTCATCGCCCGGCTCCGACCGGGCGATCCAGTACGCCGCGGCCCTTCGGCTCAAGCACCGCGGTCTCTGGAATACTGGATCACCCGCATGCGCGGGTGATGACACTGAGCAAGCTGAGCGCCATCCCGAAGGAACAGCCGCTTACGTCGCCGCCGTCGTCACACCGCCGTCGACCACGATGGTCTGGCCGGTCATGAAGGTCGAGGCGTCGGAGGCGAGATAGGCCACGGCGCCGGCGATCTCGTCGGGCTCGCCGATGCGGCGGAGCGGCGTCGACGCGGTGCGGCGCTTCAGATTGTCCGGATCCTCCCACAGCGCGCGGGCGAAGTCGGTTTTCACCAGGCCCGGCGCCACGCAATTGACGCGCACGCCCTTCGGGCCCCATTCACCGGCGAGGCTGCGGCACAGCGCAAAATCCGCCGCCTTGGAGATGCCGTAGGCGCCGATCACGGTCGAGCCGCGCAAGCCGCCGATCGAGGAGATGATCACGACCGAGCCCTTGCCGCGTTCGGCCATCTGCGGGATCGCCAGCGCGGAGAGCCAGATGTTGCTCTTGACGTTGGAGCCCATGATCTTGTCGAAGGCCTCGTCCGTGATGTCGAGCAGCGGGCCGTAATACGGATTCACCGCGGCGTTGCAGACCAGGATGTCGATCTTGCCGTAATGCTTGATGGTGCCCGAGACCAGCGCCTCGACCTCATCGCGCCGCGCGATGTTGCAGGGAATGACGAGCGCGTCGCCGCCGGCCTTCTTGATGCCGTCGGCGACGACCTCGCAGGCATCCGCCTTGCGCGAGGAGATCACAACCTTGGCGCCGAGTTTTGCGAGCAGCTCCGCCGAGGCGCGGCCGATGCCGCGGCTCGAGCCGGTGACGACCGCGACCTGGCCGGTGAGATCGAACGGGGTGTTTTTCATTGTTGTTGCCTCCCGGATGGGCCGTCATTCCGGGGCTCGCGAAGCGAGAACCCGGAATCCATTGGGCCGCATCATTGGTGATGAAATGGATTCCGGGCTCAGCCCTTCGGGCTGACCCGGAGTGACAGTTGAGGACTAAGCCAGCAGCCCGCCGCCCTCGCTGACGCGACGTAGATGGTAGTCGGTGTCGCCGAGCGTGTTCTCGATCATGGTCAGCCGCTTGAAGTAGTGGCCGATCTTGGCTTCCATGGTCATGCCGATGCCGCCGTGAAGCTGGATCGACTGCTGGCCAACGAACTTCAGCGACTTGCCGACCTGCACCTTGGCAGCCGCCACCGCGGACGAACGCTCCTTGGCATCGTCGAAGTCCGACGCCATGGTCGCGAACATCGACATGCTGCGGGCCTGCTCCAGCGCCACGAACATGTCGGCGGCGCGGTGCTGCAGGCTCTGGAACGAGCCGATCGCCACGCCGAACTGCTTGCGGGTCTTGATGTACTCGACGGTCTCCTTCAGCGACTCGTCCATCGCGCCGACGGCCTCTGCGCACAGCGCGGTGCGGGCTTCGTCCGCGACGCGCTCGATCAGCGGCAGGCCGTTCTCGGGATCGCCGATCGCAGCATCCGCACCGACCTCGACATTGGTGAAGGTGATGTCGGCCGCGTGCAGGCCGTCCTGGGTCGGATAGCCCTTTTTGGTGACGCCCTTGGCATCCGCCGGGACCAGGAACACGCCGATCCCGGTCTTGTCGCGCTGGCCGCCCTTGGTGCGCGCGGTCACGATCAAGGTGTCCGCGTTCTCGCCATTGAGCACGACGAACTTCTCGCCATCGATCACCCAACCATCGCCCTTCTTCTTGGCCGTGGTCACGACGTCGAACAGGTCGTAGCGCGAGTTCTTCTCGAGCTGGGCGAAGCCGAAGGTCTTGCTGCCGTCGATGATGCCGGGAATGTACTTGGCCTTCTGCTCGGCCGAGCCGCCATGGCGCAGGAAGCCGCCGGCGACCACGACGGTGGCGAGATAAGGCTCGACCACCAGCGCCTTGCCGAGCGCTTCCATCACGATCATGGTCTCGACCGCGCCGGCGCCGAAGCCGCCGTCGGTCTCGGCAAAGGGCAGACCGAGCAGGCCCTGCTCGGCGAGCTTGCCCCAGAGCGCTTTGCTCCAGCCGCCCTTCTCCTTCATGTACTTCTTGCGCGCATCGAAGTCGTAGGCATCGGTGAGAAGCCCGTCGATGCTTTCCTTGAGAAGCCGCTGCTCCTCGGACAGATCAAAATCCATGTTCGTTCCCTATCGTCAAAAGATGCTGATGCTCTACCGCGGCGTCATTCCGGGATGGCCCGAAGGGCCAGGCCCGGAATCCATTTGACCGCACATCTTGCGGGAAGATGGATTCCGGGCTCTTCGCTACGCGAAGCCCCGGAATGACGGCAGTGGTGGGAGCTTGGCCTAAAGTCCCAGCACGGCCTTGCTGATGATGTTGCGCTGGATCTCGTTGGAGCCGCCGTAGATCGAAACCTTGCGGTTGTTGAAGTAGCTCGGCGCGATCTGCGCGGTCCAATCCATGCTCTCGTTCGAGCCGGCGTCGCCGTGCTCGTCATAGGGCGCGGCGAACGGACCGATGATCTCCATCAGAAGCTCGGTGGTGGTCTGCTGGATCTCCGAGCCCTTGATCTTGAGCACCGAGGACGCCGGATTGGGCTTGCCCTTGCCGTGCTTGCCCTCGTCGGCGACGACGCGGAGCTGGGTCAGCTCGAGCGCCTTCAGCTCGATCTCGCAGGCCGTGAGCTTTTCGCGGAACGCCGGATCCTCGATCACAGGACGGCCGCCGGACTCGACCTTGGAGGCCAGCGCGCGGATGCGGCGCAGCCGCTCCTTCGACACGCCGACCCGGGCGATGCCGGTGCGCTCATTACCGAGCAGGAATTTTGCGTAATCCCAGCCCTTGTTCTCTTCGCCGATCAGGTTCTCGTAGGGCACCTCGACGTCGTCGAAGAACACTTCGTTGACCTCGTGGCCGCCGTCGATGGTCTGGATCGGGCGCACGGTGACGCCCTTCGACTTCATGCTGAACACGATGAAGGAGATGCCCATCTGCTTCTTCGCGGCCGGGTCGGTGCGGCAGAGGCAGAAGATCATGTCGGCGTGCTGGGCGAGCGTGGTCCAGGTCTTCTGGCCGTTGATGATCCACTTGTCGCCACGGCGCTCGGCCTTGGTCTTCAGCGAGGCGAGGTCCGAGCCCGAACCCGGCTCCGAGAAGCCCTGGCACCACCAGTCGTCGACATTGGCGATGCGCGGCAGGTATTCCTTCTTCTGCTTCTCATTGCCGAAGGTATAGATGACCGGGCCGACCATGCTGACGCCGAAGGCGAGCGGCTGCGGCGCCGGATAGGACTGCAGCTCTTCGTTGAAGATGTAGTGCTGCACGGTGCTCCAGCCGGTGCCGCCATATTCCTTCGGCCAGTGGGTGACGCCCCAGCCCTTCTTGTTGAGGATGCGCCACCAGGTGACCATCTCGTCCTTCGACAGATGGCGGCCCTCCTGCAGCTTGCGCCGTGTCTCCGGCGGCACGTTGTTCTTGAAGAACTCCCGCACCTCCTCGCGAAACGCTATCTCTTCCTTGGTGAAAGCGAGATCCATCGGATCCTCCTATTGAACGACTGATTTGGCTTGAGCTGTCTTCGGCTGCTGCTGGCGCAATTCGTGGCGCGACAGCTTGCCGACCGGGGTGCGCGGCAGTTCGGCGACGAACTCGACCGCCGCCGGCAGTTCGTGCTTGCCGACCTTGCCGGCGAGGAACGCGCGCAGCTCGTCGACCGAGAACGGCTTCTCGCCGTCGCGCAGCTTGATGAAGGCCTTGGCCGCCTCGCCGCGGTAATCGTCGGGAATCCCGATCACGATCACCTCCTGCACGGCGGGATGGGTGTAGATCGCCTGTTCGATCATCTGCGGATAGACGTTGAAGCCGCCGGAGATGATCATGTCCTTCTTGCGGTCGACCAGATAGAAATAGCCATCGGTGTCCATGTAGCCGATGTCGCCGGTGAGGAATCGGTCGCCGACGAAGGCTTCCGCGGTCTCCGCCGGCCTGTTCCAGTAGCCCTTGGTGACGTTCGGGCCGCGGATGCGGATCTCGCCGACCTCGCCGACCGGCATCACCCTGGTGGAATCCTCCAGCGACACCACGTCCATCTCGATACCGGGCAGCATCAGCCCGATCGAGCCCGGCTTCTCCGGGCCCTCCTTGGGATGACCGGTGCCGGGCGAGCAGGTCTCGGTCATGCCCCAGCCGCTCTTCAGCTTCATGCCGACGCGGCGCTCGAAAACCTTTGCAACCTCGACCGGCAGCGGCGCGCCGCCGGAGCCGGCGACCACCAGCGAGGAGAGATCGCGCTTGTCGAGATCGGGCAGCGAGGCGATCGCGATCCACATCGTCGGCACGCCGGGAAACACCGTCGCGCGCTTGACCTCGATGTCTCGCATCACGGCCTCGACGTCGAAGCGCTGGTGCAGCGAGATCAGATGGCCGCGCCGGATCGCCGACAGCAGCACCACGGTCAGCGCATAGATATGAAACAGCGGCAGCACGCAGATCACGCGCTCGATCGCATTGCGCTCGAGCCGCGCGGGCTTGCCCCAGACGTCGTAGATCGAGACCGCCGCGGTGAGATTGCCGTGGCTGAGCATGGCCCCCTTGGGCAGGCCCGTGGTGCCGCCGGTATATTGCAGCAGCGCGACGTCCTCAACGTCGACCGCGGGCCATTGCGCCGGCTTAACAGCGCCATCGATGAACTGGCGATGCGTGATAACGGCGGGATTGTCGGGTAGCGCGGTCTGCGGCGTGCCGGCCTTGCCCCAATTGTCGTCCTCGCAGACGATCAGACGGTCGAGCAGGCCCTTGGCGAGGAATTTCAGCGCGGTCGGCAGCAGCGCCGAGAGATTACTGGTGACCAGCACGCGCGCGCCGGAGTCCGAGAGCTTGTGCGACAGCGCGATCTCGCCGTCGAGCGGCGACAGATGCACGACGCGGGCGCCTGCCTTCAGCGCGCCGAAGAAATTGATCGGATGGTCCGGCGAGTTGCCGAGGAACAGCGCGACCGAGGTGCCCTTGCCGTAGCCGGCGCGCATGAAGGCAGCGGCCGCGGTCTCTACCAGGGCTTCGAGCTCGGCGTAGCCGATCTGCCGGTCGCGGAATTCGAGCACCGGGCGCGCGCCGAACTCCGCGGCGGCAGTCGAGAGCAGATCCGGCAGCGTGCCGCGCGTGATCTCGTCGCTCCACCGCACGCCCTTGGGATAATATTGTTCGCCGGGATAGGTCATGGATGCCTTCGCAGGGACTCTCTGAAGTCGTCATTCCGGGATGGCCCGAAGGGCCAGGCCCGGAATCCATCAGGCCGCACGTGCCGGGGCACAATGGGTTCCGGGTTCATCGCTTACGCGATGCCCCGGAACGACACGTGGTTAAGCCTTCAGCCAATCACGCCGCCTTCGACGGCGCGGCGAGCGAGGCGAAGGTCTTGCCTTCGTCGGCGAGCTTCCTGAGCAGCGGCGCCGGCTCGAGCGAGGGATCGTTGGTCTCCTTAGCGTAGAAGGCCAGGCGATCGGCGATGTGCTTGAGGCCGACGGTGTCGGCCCAGAACATCGGACCGCCGCGATAGATCGGCCAGCCGTAGCCATAGAGCCAGACCACGTCGATGTCGGACGGCCGCGCCGCGATGCCCTCGGCGAGGATCTTCGCGCCTTCGTTGATCATCGGATACATCATGCGCTCGAGGATCTCGTCGTCGCTGACGACGCGCTTCTTGCGGCCGAGGCGCGCCAGCGTCTCGTCGATCAGCTTCTCGACCTCCGGATCGGGCAGCGCCGCGCGCGAGCCCGGCTCGTACTTGTAGTAGCCCTTGCCGGTCTTCTGGCCGAAGCGGCCAGCTTCGCACAGCGCGTCGGCGATCTCCGACTTGATGCCGCGGTCCTTGCGCGAGCGCCAGCCGATGTCGAGACCGGCGAGATCGCCCATCGCGAACGGGCCCATCGGCATGCCGAACTTGGTGACGACGGCATCGACCTGCTGCGGCAGCGCGCCTTCGAACAGCAGCTTCTCGGACTGCTTGCCGCGCTGCGCCAGCATGCGGTTGCCGACGAAGCCGTCGCAGACGCCGACCACGGCCGGCACCTTGGCGATCTTGCGGGCGATCGACACCGCGGTCACCAGCGCGTCGGGCGCGGTCTTGTCGGCGCGCACGATCTCGCACAGCTTCATGACGTTGGCCGGCGAGAAGAAGTGCATGCCGAGCACGTCCTGCGGACGCTTGGTCGATTTCGCGATCTCGTCGATGTTGAGATAGGAGGTGTTGGAGGCCAGCACCGCGCCGGGCTTGGCATACTGATCGAGCTTGCCGAACACCTCCTTCTTGACCGCCATGGTCTCGAACACCGCCTCGATCACGAGATCGGCGTCGCCGACGTTCTCGATGCCGACGACGCCGTTGATCAGCGCCATCCGCTTGGCGGGCGCGTCCGCCGGGATGCCGCCGCGCGCCGCGGTCGCCTCGTAGTTCTTCTGCATGATGCCCATGCCGCGCTTGAGCTGCTCCTCGCCGGTCTCGATCAGGGTGACCGGGATGCCGGCATTGGCGAACGACATCGCGATGCCGCCGCCCATGGTGCCGGCGCCGAGAATGGCGACGCGGGCCACGTTGCGGCCCTTGGTGCCCTCGGGAATGCCGGAGATCTTGGCGGCCTCGCGCTCGGCGAAGAACGCGTAGCGCTGCGCCTTGGACTGGTCGCCGTTCATCAGCTTGAGGAAACCCTCGCGCTCCTTCTTCAGGCCTTCCTCGAACGGCAGGTCGATCGCGGCGCCGACGGCATCGGCCGCGGCGAACGGCGCCTCGAGGCCGCGCGACTTCTTGGTCAGCGCGGCGACCGCATTGGTGAAGATCGAACGGTCGGCCTTGGCCGCGGCGAGCTTCGAGTCGTCATCGCGCAGCTTGCGCAGCGGACGCTTCTCGGCGACCACCTTGCGCGCAAATGCCTCACCGCCCGAGGCCGGACCTTCGACGATCTCCTCGATCAGGCCGGCCTTCAGCGCGGCATCGGCGCCGATCGGATCGCCGCCGACGATCATCTTGACCGCGAGCTCGGGACCGACCGCGCGCGGCAGGCGCTGGGTACCGCCGGCGCCCGGCAGCAGGCCGAGCTTCACCTCGGGCAGGCCGAGCTTGGCGTCCTTGGTGGCGACGCGATAGTGGCAGGCCAGCGCGACCTCGAGGCCGCCGCCGAGTGCGGTGCCGTGGATCGCAGCGACGATCGGCTTCGGCGAGTTCTCCATCAGGCTCAGCACCTCGGCGAGCCCGGGCGGCTTCGGCGGCTTGCCGAATTCGGTGATGTCGGCGCCGGCGATGAAGGTGCGGCCGGCGCAGGTCAGCACGATGCCCTGGACCTGCGCGTCATCGATCGCGCTCTTGATGCAATCGAAGATGCCGCCGCGCACGGCCGCGCTCAGCGCGTTCACTGGCGGACTGTTAACCGTGACGACGGCAATGTTGTCATGACGTTCGAGCTTGACGACTTCACTCACCGGGACTCTCCCTGGATGCTTGTTCTTGAACTTGCGTTGAGTAGCTGCACGACTTGCGTTGAGCCGCTACGATTAGACCAATTTCGCACTGCGAAATTTAATTCCACATCTTGACACGGAGGGTTATTTTGAAGCACGAGCCTTGTCAACGAGCATGACAAGGGTGGGCAAGGACAGGGATGAAGCGCGCCAGCAAGAAGGTAGCGACCGATCGCAATTTCGTCGTCGCGCTTTCCCGCGGACTGGACGTCCTGCGCGCATTTCAACCCAATGACGGGCTGCTCGGCAATCAGGAGATTGCAGCCCGCACCAAGTTACCGAAGCCAACCATTTCCCGGCTGACCTACACGCTCACCAAGCTGGGATACCTTACACCTGTACCGAAATTCGAAAAGTATCAGCTCGCGCCGTCGGCGATGGCGCTCGGCTATGCCGCGCTCGCCAATCTCGGCGTTCGGCATTTGTCCGAGCCGTATCGAGAAGAAGTGATGCGCGCGACCGGCGGCGCCGTCGCGGTCGGCGGCCGCGATCGTCACAGCATGATCTATTTCGGCCAGAGCCGGAACGGCCTGGCGCTCGGCGTGCAACTCGACGTCGGCTCGCGGGTGCCGATCGCAACCACCGCGATGGGACGTGCCTATATTTGGGCATTGCCACCCGAAGAGCGTGCGGCTTTATTACGCGAGCTGCGGGATCACTATGGCAGCCGCTGGGCCAAGATGCGTGACGGCATCGAACGTTCCGGCGAGACGGTGGCGAAGCACGGCTTCGCCATGTCGGCCGGCGACTGGCAGAACGACGTCGCCGCGGTTGGCGTCGCATTGAGATTGAATGACGGAACCGGTCCGTACGCGTTCAATTGCGGCGCGCCGGCATTCCGTTTCACGGAAGAGAGATTGCTCAACGACATTGGACCTCGTCTTGTGGCGATGGTAAGGAACATCGAGCAGGCGCTCGGTGGAATGGCGCCGCAATCCAAAAAAGAAACAAGCAAAAAGATCAAAGTAGGAGGGAAAGTTGCACGTTTGGCCGAGGGGATCAGATAGCCTCCATCACGTCCGGCGAAGCACATCGCAGGATCGCTCGCACCGCTCGACGACGGCGGGCGAGACGAGATGACGCAGGCACAGCTCGCGCAGGGGAATGATCCCTTGCTCGCGGTTCGCGACGTCAGCGTCGTGTTCGGCGGCATCATCGCGCTCAACGGCGTGTCGTTCGACATGCGCCACGGACAGATCCTCGGCCTGATCGGGCCGAACGGCGCCGGCAAGACCACGCTGTTCAATTGCCTGTCGCGGCTCTACCAGCCGTCGTCCGGCGACATCCTGATGGAAGGCAAGAGCATCCTGTCGCGGCCGCCGCACCGGATCGCCGAGATCGGCATCGGCCGCACCTTCCAGAACGTCGCATTGTTTCCCAACCTGTCCGTGATCGACAACGTCCGCGTCGGCGCGCATGCCCGCACCTCGAGCGACATCGTCAGCGACTCGCTGCGTCTCGCCTGGGTCCGCCGCGGCGAGAACGACATGAACAAGAAGGTGCACGACATCCTCGGCTATCTCGATCTCGAGGACGTCGCCCACACCGTCGTCTCGGGACTTCCGTTCGGCACCCAGAAGCGCGTCGAGCTGGCGCGGGCCCTGGCGGCGGATCCGAAGATCCTGCTGCTCGACGAGCCGGCCGGCGGCCTCAATCACGAGGAAGTCTATGTGCTCGGCGATTTGATCCGCAAAATCCGCGACGACCGTAAAATTACGGTGCTGCTGGTCGAGCATCACATGGGTCTCGTGATGTCGATCGCCGACCACGTCGTCGCGCTCAATTTCGGCCGCAAGCTGGCCGAAGGCACGCCGGCCCAGGTCCAGGCCGACCCCGACGTCATCAAGGCCTATCTGGGGAGCAAGGACCAATGACCGCGATGCTCAACGTCAAGGACCTGCGCGCCTATTACGGCCAGGTCCAGGCCCTGCACGGCCTCAGCTTCTCGCTCAACGAGGGCTCGCTGACCACCCTGCTCGGCGCCAACGGCGCCGGCAAGACCACCACGCTGCGGGCGATCTGCAACATGGTGCGCTCGACCGGCGCGATCGAGTTCGAGGGCAAGCCGATCGGCACGCGCTCGACCGAGAACGTGGTCCGGCTCGGCATCGCCCATGTGCCGCAGGGCCGCGGCACCTTCACCAACATGACGGTGGAGGAGAATTTGCAGCTCGGCGCCATCAGCCGCTCCGACACCAAGGCGATCGGCTCCGACATCGAGCGGATGTACGACCATTTCCCGGTGCTGAAGCAGCGCTACACCCAGCAGGCCGGCACGCTGTCCGGCGGCGAGCAGCAGATGCTGGCGGTGGCGCGCGCGCTGATGCTGCGGCCGCGCCTGATGCTGCTCGACGAGCCGTCGTTCGGCCTCGCGCCGCTGATCGTGCGCGACCTGTTCCGCATCCTCGGCAAGATCAATCGCGAGGAAAAGGTGACCATCCTGGTGGTCGAGCAGAACGCGCAGCTCGCGCTCGAGCTCGCCGACCAGGCCTATGTGATCGAAACCGGACGGATCGTGATGTCGGGCAATGCCAAGGACATCGCGAACAACGAAGACGTCCGCAAATCCTATCTCGGCTACTGAGGGAGCTGGCACAATGGAGCTTTTTGCCAACCAGGTCCTGGCCGGCATCGCCACCGGCGCGATCTATGCCTGCATGGCGCTCGCCGTGGTGATGATCTACCAGGCCATCGACCATCTGAATTTCGCCCAGGGCGAAATGGCGATGTTCTCGACCTTCGTGTCCTGGCAGCTGATGCAGTGGGGCGTGCCGTATTGGGGCGCCTTCGTACTCACCGTCGCCTTCTCGTTCGTCGCCGGCATCGTCATCGAGCGGCTGCTGTTCAAGCCGCTCGCCAAGGCTCCGATCCTGACCAACGTCGCCGGTTTCATCGCGCTCTATGCGATCATCAACTCGGTCGCCGGCCTGATCTGGGACTTCACCATCAAGCAGTATCCGACGCCGTTCGGCTCCTCGCCGTTCCTCGGCAGCCAGCTGATCTCGACCCACCAGGCCGGGATGATCGGCATCACGCTGCTGATGCTGCTCCTGCTGTTCTTCTTCTTCCGCTTCACCCGGGTCGGTCTTGCGATGCGCGCCGCCGCCTCGCTGCCGGAATCGGCCCGCCTGGTCGGCATCAACACCTCGTGGATGATCGCGCTGGGCTGGGGCATGGCATCGGCGATCGGCTCGATCGCCGGCATGATGATCGCCCCGGTCGTGTTCCTCGAGCCCAACATGATGCTCGGCGTGCTGATCTACGGATTTGCCGCGGCCGTGCTCGGCGGCCTGTCGAGCCCGTTCGGCGCCGTGATGGGCGGCTTCCTGGTCGGCATCTTCGAGAACCTGGTCGGCACCTACATCCCCGGCGTCGGCAATGAGCTGAAACTTCCGATCGCGCTTGCGCTGATCATCGTCGTCCTGGTCGTCAAACCGGCAGGCCTGTTCGGCCGCGCCATCGTGAAGCGAGTTTGATCATGAGCGCCGCTGAAGAAATCGTCACAGAAGCCCCTGCCGTCGAGGCCGTGCCCAAGCGCGCCATGACGCTCGGCTATGGCACCTCGCTCGTCGTGCTTGCCGCGCTGGTCCTGATCCCGCTGTTCGTGAAGAACTTCATCATCTTCCAGATGACGATGCTTCTGATCTACGCGCTGGCGGTGATGGCGCTCAACATCCTGACCGGCGGAAGCGGCCAGTTCTCGCTCGGCCAGAGCGCGTTCTACGCCGTCGGCGCCTATACCTCGGCGATCCTGATGGAGCATGCGGGCATGAACTATGCCCTCACGCTGCCGATCGCCGGCATCGTCTGCTTCGGCTTCGGCTTCCTGTTCG
The DNA here is from genome assembly GCF_054055655.1 of Bradyrhizobium sp. USDA 4461. Classification (NCBI taxonomy): domain Bacteria; kingdom Pseudomonadati; phylum Pseudomonadota; class Alphaproteobacteria; order Hyphomicrobiales; family Nitrobacteraceae; genus Bradyrhizobium; species Bradyrhizobium sp. USDA 4461. The sequence continues at coordinate 3,125,390 of NZ_JBSRXM010000001.1, read as the reverse complement.
GCCAGCCGGCGCTGCGGCTCAGCGGCGTCTATCTGGCGCTCGCGACCTTCGCGCTCGCCACCGCAATGCCGCAGCTGCTCAAGCTTGGCTATTTCGAGCATTGGACCGGCGGCGTGCAGGGCCTCGTCGTCACCAAGCCGGATGCGCCGTTCGGCCTGCCGCTGTCGCAGGATATGTGGCTCTACTACTTCACCCTGGCGGTCTCGATCGCGATCTACATCGCCTCGGTCAACCTGCTGCGCTCGCGTTCGGGGCGCGCCTTCATGGCGATCCGCGACAACGAGATCGCGGCCTCCGCGATGGGCGTCGACGTCGCGCTGTACAAGACGCTGGCGTTCGGCGTCTCGGCCGGCATCACCGGCGTCGCCGGCGGTCTCGGCGCCATCGCGGTGCAGTTCGTGGCACCCGACGGCTACACGATCCAGCTCGCGATCTCGCTGTTCCTCGGCATGGTGGTCGGCGGCGTCGGCTGGCTGCCCGGCTCGATCGTCGGAAGCGCCTTCATCATCTTCGTGCCCAACATCGCGGAAGGCATTTCCAAGGGCCTTTCCGGCGCGGTGTTCGGCGTGCTGCTGTTCCTCGTCATCTTCCTCGTGCCGCACGGCGCCAGGCAGGTTGCGATCGTTGCCCAGCAACTGGCCGCCAAGCTCAAGAAGAACTAAGTGCATGATCCGGAAAAGTGCGAAGCGGTTTTCCGAAAGAGATCATGCTCAAACAGCTAAGAATCTTTAGAACCAAACCAGGAGACATTATGCTTTCTACCGTTCGGATCGCCGCGATGTCCGCGGCGATCGTCGCTGTTGCCGCGACCTCCACTGCCGCATTCGCCCAGAAGAAATACGACACCGGCGCGAGCGATACCGAGATCAAGGTCGGCAACATCATTCCCTATTCGGGACCGGCCTCCGCCTACGGCGTGATCGGCAAGACCGAAGAAGCCTATTTCAAGATGATCAACGACCGCGGCGGCATCAACGGCCGCAAGGTCAATTTCGTCAGCTATGACGACGCCTATTCGCCGCCGAAGGCGGTCGAGCAGGTACGCAAGCTGGTCGAGAGCGACGAGGTGCTGCTGGTGTTCAACCCGCTCGGCACGCCGTCCAACACCGCGATCCAGAAGTACCTGAACTCCAAGAAGATCCCGCAGCTGTTCGTCGCCACCGGCGCCACCAAGTGGAACGACCCGAAGAACTTCCCGTGGACCATGGGCTGGCAGCCGAGCTACCAGAGCGAAGCGCAGATCTATGCCAAATGGCTGATGAAGGAGAAGCCCGACGCCAAGGTCGCGATCCTCTATCAGAACGACGATTTCGGCAAAGACTACCTCAAGGGCACCAAGGACGGCTTCGGCGCCAAGGCGGCCTCCAGCATCATCATGGAGGAGAGCTACGAGATCTCCGAGCCATCGATCGACGGCCATATCGTCAAGATCAAGGCCGCCAATCCGGACGTCCTGCTGATCTACACCACGCCGAAATTCGGCGCCCAGACCATCAAGAAGACCGCCGAACTCGGCTGGAAGCCGCTGCAGATCATCACCAACGTGTCGGCCTCGGTCGGCAGCGTGATGCAGCCGGCCGGCTTCGACAACGCCCAGGGCGTGCTGTCGGCCGCCTATGCCAAGGACGGCGCCGATCCGCAGTGGGCCAACGATCCGAACATGAAGAAGTGGGCCGAGTTTCTCGACAAGTACATGCCGGGCGCCGACAAGACCGACGGCGGCTACGTCTACGGCTATGGCGCCGCGCAGACGCTCGCCAAAGTGCTCGAGATGTGCGGCGACGATCTGACCCGCGCCAACGTCATGAAGCAGGCGGCGAGCTTGAAGGACTTTACGCCCGACACCCTGCTGCCCGGCGTCAAGATCAACACCTCCGCCACCGACTTCGCCCCGATCGCCCAGCTGCAGATGCAGCGCTTCAAGGGGCAGAAGTGGGAACTGTTCGGCGACATCATTTCCGGCGACGTTCCTTCCGAATGAACGTTGCACTGCGGAAATAAACAACGGGCCTCCGCGATAACCCTCGCGGGGGCTTTTTGTTGACGCCCCGTGCCGTTCGTATTGAATACGACCCAACAGAGAACCCGAGGTGGGGAAACATGACTGCCGCACGTCCGTCCCTGACGGCGCTGTTGTCCGCATTCGCTCTGATCCTGACGAGCTGCAATGTCGCGCTGGCGCAGAAGACATACGATACCGGGGCCAGCGACACCGAGATCAAGATCGGCAACACCGTGCCCTACAGCGGCCCCGCCTCGGCTTACGGGGTGATCGGCCGGACCGAGGCAGCCTACTTCAAGATGATCAACGAGGCCGGCGGCATCCACGGCCGCAAGATCACGTTCATCTCCTATGACGACAGCTACTCGCCGGCCAAGACCGTGGAGCAGACCCGCAAGCTGGTCGAGGACGACGAGGTGCTGCTGGTGTTCGGCTCGGTCGGCACCGCAACCAACGCGTCGATCCGGAAGTACATGAACGAGAAGCAGGTGCCGCAGCTGTTCATCGCCTCCGGCGGCTCCAAGTGGAACGATCCCAAGAACTATCCGTGGACCATGGGCTGGCAGCCGTCCTACCAGGACGAGGCGCGGGTCTACGCAAAATACATCATGAAGCACAAGCCGGACGCCAAGGTCGCCGTGCTCTACCAGAATGACGATTTCGGCAAGGACTACCTCAAGGGCCTGAAGGACGCCTTCGGCGACAAGTCTTCGATGATCGTCGCCGAGGAAGCCTATGAGACCTCCGAGCCCACGATCGACAATCACATCGTCAAGCTGAAGGCCGCCGGCGCCGACACCTTCATCAGCATCACGTCACCGAAATTTGCGGCACAGGCGATCAAGAAGGCGGCAGAGATCGCCTGGACGCCGTTGCAGATCGTCGCCAATGTCTCGGCCTCGGTCGGCGGTGTCATGCAGCCGGCCGGCTTCGAGAATTCGCAGGGCATCCTGTCGGCGTCCTATCTCAAGGACGGCGCCGATCCGCAATGGGACAAGGATCCCGGCATGGAGAAATTCCTCGCCTTCCTCAAGAAGGATTATCCCGAGGCCAACAAGCTCGACGGCGCCACCTCTTACGGTTACGCCGCCGCACAGACCATGGTGAAGGTGCTGGAGATGTGCGGGGACGATCTGACCCGCGCCAATGTCATGAAGCAGGCCGCGAGCCTGAAGGATTTTGTCCCCGACACGTTGCTGCCCGGCATCAGCATCAACACCTCGACCACCGACTTCGCGCCGATCAAGCAACTGCGCTTGATGCGGTTCAAGGGCGAGAAGTGGGAGCTGTTCGGCGACATCATTTCAAGCAATCTGAGCAACTGATCGCCGCGCTCAACTCAACAGCGTTTCCTGAACGCACCGCAATCTCTGCGGATCGCGCGGCAAGACAATCAGCTCCTGATATTGTCGACTAAAGATGCAGCCCCTGCGGTCGCGCCGCGGGGGCTTTTCATTGAGACGCCCCCGGTAAGATGATAGTTTTCACTGATAACAACGAGCCCTCGAAACAGGGGGCCGCGACACATCATCTGCTATCAGGGAGAGAAACCGCATGTCTGCAACACGACATCTGGCGGCATTTGCCGTTGCGCTCGCGCTCGTCTCCGCATCCGGCAGCGCAGCACTTGCCCAGAAGAAATACGACACCGGCGCCAGCGACACCGAGATCAAGATCGGCAACATCATGCCCTATAGCGGAGCGGCGTCCGCCTATGGCGTGATCGGCAAGACCGAGGAGGCCTATTTCCGCAAGATCAACGCCGAGGGCGGCATCAACGGCCGCAAGATCACCTTCATCAGTTACGACGACGCCTACACGCCTCCGAAGACCGTCGAGCAGGCGCGCAAGCTGGTCGAGAGCGACGAGGTGCTGATGATCTTCAATTCGCTCGGCACGCCGCCGAACTCGGCGATCCAGAAATACATGAACCAGAAGAAGGTGCCGCAACTGTTCGTCGCTACCGGCGCCACCAAGTGGAACGACCCGAAGGAGTTTCCCTGGACGATGGGCTGGCAGCCCAACTACCAGAGCGAGTCCATCATCTATGCGAAGTACATCCTGAAGAACAAGCCGGACGCCAAGATCGCGGTGCTCTACCAGAACGACGATTACGGCAAGGACTATTTGAAGGGATTCAAGGACGGGCTCGGAGCCAAGGCCGCGTCCATGATCGTCGCCGAGGACAGCTACGAGGTGACGGAGCCGACCATCGATTCCCACATCGTCAGGCTCAAGGCTACGGGCGCCGACGTGTTCTTCAACATCACGACGCCGAAATTCGCGGCGCAGGCGATCAAGAAGAACGCCGAGCTCGAGTGGCATCCGCTGCACTTCCTCAACAACGTCTCGTCCTCGATCGGCAGCGTGATCAAGCCGGCGGGCTTCGAGGCCGCCCAGGGCATCATCTCATCGCAGTACCTCAAGGATCCGACCGATCCGCAGTGGAAGACCGACAAGGGAATGATCGCCTGGAACGCATTCCTGGATAAGTACTATCCCGACGCCAACCGCGCCGACGCCTCCGTGATGTACGCCTACACCGTCGCGCAGGGCCTCGAGCACGTGCTGCGGGCATGCGGCGACAATCTGACGCGCGAGAACGTCATGAAGCAGGCCGCCAGCCTGCGCGACCTCGAACTCGGCGGGCTGCTGCCGGGCATCAAGGTCAACACCTCGGCGACCGATTTTGCGCCGCTTTCGCAGCTGCAACTGATGCGATTCAAGGGCGAGACCTGGGACCGCTTTGGTGAAATCTTGAGCGGCGACGTCGGCGGTTGAGCCGGAATTGTCGACTAAAGACGCTGGCCCCTGCGGCGTTGTCGCAGGGGCTTTTCATTGAGGCGTCCCGCCTAAGCTGGTAATTTCACCCGATAACAACAGAGCCACCGAAACAGGCGGCCGCGACACATTCGTCTGACAACAGGGAGAGAGACATCAATGTCCGTTACCACCAGACTTACGGTCCTCGGGGCCGCGCTCGCGCTCGTCGCGACATCCGGCAGCGCCGCGTTTGCCCAGAAGAAATACGACACCGGCGCCACCGACACCGAGATCAAGATCGGCAACATCATGCCCTACAGCGGCCCCGCCTCCGCCTATGGCATCATCGGCCGCACCGAGGCCGCCTATTTCAAGAAGATCAACGACGCCGGCGGCATCAACGGCCGCAAGATCAACTTCATCTCCTACGATGACGCCTATTCGCCGCCGAAGGCGGTGGAGCAGGCCCGCAAGCTCGTCGAAAGCGACGAGGTGCTGCTGATCTTCAACTCGCTCGGCACGCCGTCGAACTCGGCGATCCAGAAATACATGAACTCCAAGAAGGTGCCGCAGCTGTTCGTCGCCACCGGCGCCACCAAGTGGAACGACCCGAAGGACTTTCCCTGGACCATGGGCTGGCAGCCCAACTACCAGAGCGAGACCCAGATCTACGCCAAGTACATCCTGAAGAACATGCCGAACGCCAAGATCGCCGTGCTCTACCAGAACGACGATTACGGCAAGGACTATCTGAAGGGCCTGAAGGACGGCCTCGGCCAGAAGGCCGCCAGCATGATCGTCGCCGAAGAGAGCTTCGAGACCTCCGAGCCGACCATCGACAGCCACATCGTCAAGTTGAAGGCCAGCAACGCCGACGTCTTCATCGACATCGCGACGCCGAAATTCGCGGCCCAGGCGATCAAGAAGGTCGCCGAGGTCGGCTGGAAGCCGACCCACTTCCTCAACAACGTATCGGCCTCGGTCGGCAGCGTGATCAAGCCGGCCGGCTTCGAGAACGCGCAGGACATCATCTCCGCCGCCTATCTGAAGGATGCGTCCGACAAGCAGTGGGACAATGATCCCGGCATGAAGGAATTCTACGCTTTCATGGCCAAGGACTTCCCCGAGGGCGACAAGCTCGACGGCGGCACCGTGGTCGGCTTCGGCGTGGCGCAGACGCTGGTCCAGGTGCTGAAGCAGTGCGGCGACAACCTCACCCGCGAGAACATCATGAAGCAGGCGGCGAACCTCAAGGACTTCCGCACCGAGGTGCTGCTGCCCGGCATCAAGATCAACACCGCTCCGAATGATTTCGCCCCGATCAGCCAGCTGCAGCTGATGAAGTTCAAGGGCGAAAAATGGGAACTGTTCGGCGACGTCATCAGCGCCGACGTCGGCGGTTGACTTTTCGCGAATTGCCGACCGAAAACGGCCCCCTGCGATACCATCGCAGGGGGCTTTTGATTCACCACGGGCCGGCCCGCCCGGGCGAAGCCCGCTTACACTTTGTCCGGCAATGCGCTAGGTAAACCGGCAAGACCCCGACAAAGAACCCGGCGCCTTCGTGCGCCGGCAACAACAAGGAGATTTCGGGACATGCCGAAGCCGATCCGTCACCGTGTCGCAACCGCCCTGCTCGGCCTCGCCGTCGCCGCCGCGACGGGCCATGCCGCATGGGCGCAGAAGAAATACGACACCGGCGCGAGCGACACCGAGATCAAGATCGGCAATATCGTGCCCTATAGCGGCCCGGCCTCGGCCTATGGCGTGGTCGGCAAGGCGATGGCCGCGGTGTTCAAGAAGGTCAACGACGAGGGCGGCATCAACGGCCGCAAGATCAACTTCATCTCCTATGACGATGCCTATTCGCCGCCGAAGGCCGTGGAGCAGGCGCGCAAGCTGGTCGAGAGCGACGAGGTGCTGTTCCTGTTCGGCACGCTCGGCACCGCCTCCAACACCGCGATCCAGAAATATCTCAACGCCAAGAAGGTGCCGCAGCTGTTCGTCGCCACCGGCGCGACCAAGTGGAACGACCCCAAGACCTTCCCGTGGACCATGGGCTGGCTGCCGAGCTACCAGAGCGAGTCGCGGATCTACGCGAAATATCTGCTCAAGGAGAAGCCGGCCGCCAAGGTCGCGGTGCTCTATCAGAACGACGACATGGGCAAGGACTATCTGAAGGGCCTCGAAGACGGCTTCGCCAGCGATCCGGCGCGGATCGCCGCCAAGGAAAGCTACGAGGTCGCCGAGCCGACCATCGATTCCCATGTGGTGCGGCTGAAATCCTCCAACCCCGACGTCATCATCTTCTTCACCACGCCGAAATTCGGCGCCCAGGCGATCAAGAAGCTCGGCGAGATGAACTGGAAGCCGATGACCATCGTCTCCAACGTCTCGGCCTCCACCGCGACCGTGATGCGGCCGGCCGGGCTCGATAATGCGCAGGGCGTGATCTCGGCGGCCTATGCCAAGGACGCCAGCGATCCGCAGTGGAAGGACGATGCCGGCATGAAGGCGTTCGACGAACTGCTCGCCAAATACATGCCCGACACCAACCGCGTCGATGCCTCGGCGATGACCGGCTACAACATGGCGACCACCATGGTCGAGGTGCTGCGCCGCTGCGGCGACGACCTCACCCGCGCCAATGTGATGAAGCAGGCGGCGAGCCTGAAGCAGTTTACGCAGGGCGGCCTGCTGCCCGGCGTGACGCTGTCGACCGGACCTGCCGACTTCCAGCCGATCGAGCAATTGCAGCTGATGCAGTTCAAGGGCGAGCGCTGGCAATTGTTCGGCGACGTCATCAGCGGCGAAATCGCCGGCAATTGACCGCGTAACGAAAGCACAGCCATGACCGACCGACGTCCTTTCCTGCGTTCGATCTTCGATGCCGCGGTGGCGGCTGCGCACCCCGATGTCGTGCTGGCGTCGCGGCTGCGGCCGGTGCCGAAGGGCCGCGTGATCTGCCTCGCTGCCGGCAAGGGCGCAGGTGCCATGGCGGCTGCGGCCGAGCGGCACTATCTCGACACGCTCGGCCTCGCACCGTCGCGGCTGGTCGGCATCGCGACCACCCGGCACGGCCATGGCGTGCCGACCCGCCGCATCAAGGTGGTCGAGGCCGGCCACCCGGTGCCCGATGAAGCCGGCTTGCGCGCGGCCGACGATACGCTGCGGCTGGCCGCCGAGGCCACGCCGGAAGATTTGCTGCTGGTGCTGTTGACCGGCGGCGGCTCGGCGAACTGGATCGCCCCCGTCAAGGGCGTCAGCTTTACCCAGAAGCAGCAGGTCAACCGCGCGCTGCTGCGCTCCGGCGCGCCGATCGGCGAAATGAACACCGTCCGCAAGCATCTGTCGCGGATCAAGGGCGGACGACTGGCGCGCGCCGGCCAGCACGCCGCCGAGATCGTGACGCTGGCGATCTCGGACGTGCCGCATGACGATCCCTCGGCGATCGCCTCGGGGCCGACGGTGCCGGATCCGACCACGCTGGCGGATGCCCGCGCGCTGGTCGCCAAATACAATCTCTCGGTCGACGACGCGGTCCGCCGCGCGCTCGACGATCCCGGCAACGAAAGCTGCAAGCCCGGCGATCCCGCCTTTGCGCGGGCGACGTTCGAGCTGCTGGCGAAGCCGAAGGCCTCGATCGACGCCGCGGTGAAGGTCGCGCAGGACGCCGGCTATGAGACCATCGCGCTCGGCGCCGATCTCGAAGGCGAGGCGCGCGAGGTCGCGGCCGCGCACGCGCGGCTGGCGCTGAAGGCGCGCAGCGAAGGCAAGCGCGTTGCGATCATCTCCGGCGGCGAGTTGACGGTGACCGTGCGCGGCAACGGCCGCGGCGGCCCCAACCAGGAATATGCGCTGGCGCTGGCCGACCTGCTCAAGGATACGCCAGATATCGCAGCGCTCGCGGCCGACACCGACGGCGCCGATGGCGGCGCCGGCAGCGCGACCGACCCCGCCGGCGCCATGATCGACCAGACGACGTTCGCGAAGATGAAATCGCTCGGCCTCGATCCCAGCACGTATCTCGAGAACAATGATGGCACCGGCTTCTTCGCGCAGACCGGGGATTTGCTGCTGACCGGGCCGACGCTGACCAACGTCAACGATGTCAGGGTGATTTTGGTGGATTAGCCGCGCACCGCTCTCTCCCCGTCATTGCGAGCGCAGCGAAGCAATCCATCGTGCGGAAAGATGGATTGCTTCGTCGCTATCGCTCCTCGCAATCACGCAGAGGGGGTGAGCCCGGAATCCATTCAGCCACCAAGCTCGCGACGCAATGGATTCCGGGCTCAGCCCTTCGGGCTGCCCCGGAATGACGGAGCCTCAAAACTCCTGCGCGAGCTTTGCCAGCATCTCCAGCAGCGCGGCGTGATTGGCCGGGCCGAGCACCTCGATCAGCCGCGCCTCGTGCTTGTTGGCGACGAGCTTCTTGGCGCGCGCCAGCACGGCGCGGCCCCGGTCGGTCAGCACCAGGATGTGCGAGCGGCGGTCGTTGGTCGAGCGCATCCGCGCGCAAAGGTCGCGGCTCTCCAGCGCATCGAGCATCGCGACGAAATTCGGCCTGAGGATGCCGAGCGTGTTGGCGATCTCGGTCTGGTTGCGGCCGGGATTCTTGTCGAGCAGCAGCAGCACCGAGAACTGCGCCGGCGTCAGCTGCAACGGCGCGACGCAGCGCAGGAAGTCCTCGAAGACCCTGAGCTGCGCACGCTTCAGCGAATAGCCGAGCAATCCGGACAGTTCGCCCAGTTGCAGCATGCTGTCGTCCCCGGCAGGATCGACCGGTTCCCTGCGCTGGTCGCGCGACGAACGGACGGCATCGGAGGCGGTCTTGGAAACAGTCATCGCGCCAGGCTCGCAATCCCGGTACAAAAACCCCGCGGGACGCTCGGGGACCTTGAGATTATATCTAATAATTGTTATTCGCTATATCTAATATCGGCTTCTATCAACAGCCGATATCGGCCGACCCCACCGGCACAGCCGGCTGCGGCGGCCCGACGCTTGAGGGGGAGCGCTCGGCCTTGAACACAACGATCATGCTGTTCCTGCTGCAGGACGGCATCACCAACGGCGCAATCTACGCACTGCTGGGGCTGGCCCTGGTGCTGGTGTTCGCGGTGACGCGGGTGATCCTGATCCCGCAGGGCGAATTCGTCACCTATGGCGCGCTGAGCTACGCCATGCTGGCGACCGGGCAGGTGCCCGGCACCGTGCGGCTTGCGGTCGCGATGGGCCTCGTCGCTTTCGCGCTCGACCTGTTCTTCGCCCGCAAGGCGCTGCATGCCCGGCTGGTCATGCGCTCGGTCGCGCTCAACATCGTCTTCCCCTTCGCGCTGCTCGGCCTGGTCTATGCGCTGGTCGGCCCCCATACGCCGATCGCCGTCAACATCGCGCTGGCGCTCCTGATCGTGGCGGCGATCGGGCTGTTCCTGTACCGCATCGCCTTCCAGCCGATCGCGCACACCTCGGTGCTGGTGCTGCTGATCGCCTCGGTCGGCTGCCATCTGGCGTTGCAGGGCCTCGGCCTGGTGTTCTTCGGCGCCGAGGGCCTGCGCGGCCCGGCGCTGTCGAGTGCCGCGGTGACCGCCGGTCCGCTGCGCTTCACCGGCCAGAGCCTTGCGGTCTACGGCCTGACGGTCGGCTTCATCGTCGCGCTGTGGCTGTTCTTCGGCTACACCCGGACCGGCAAGGCGCTGCGCGCCACCGCGGTCAATCGGCTCGGCGCCCGCCTGGTCGGCATCCGCACCACGCTGTCGGGCCAGATCGCCTTCCTGCTCGCCTCCGTGATCGGCGCGATCTCGGGCATCCTGATCGTGCCGATCACCACGCTCTATTACGACACCGGCTTCCTGATCGGCCTGAAGGGCTTCATCGCCGCCATCATCGGCGGCCTGGTCAGCTATCCGCTGACCGCGGTCGCCGCCATCCTGGTCGGCATCGTCGAGGCCTTCTCGTCGTTCTACGCCAGCAATTTCAAGGAAGTCATCGTGTTCACGCTGATCCTTCCCGTCCTGGTGCTGCGCTCGCTCGCAGCGCCCCAGGTCGAAGAAGAGAAGGATTGAGCGCGATGACGCAGCGGCTCCCTCTCATCATTTTCGCGCTCGTGATGGCGGTGATCCCGCTCATCCCGGGCATCCCGCCGTTCTGGATCGTGCTGCTCGACAATATCGGCCTCGCCGCGCTGGTCGCGATGGGGCTGGTGCTGCTCACCGGCGTCGGCGGCCTCACCTCGTTCGGACAGGCCGCGTTCTGCGGCTTCGGCGCCTACACCACCGCGGTGCTGACCACCGCCTACGGCGTCTCAGCCTGGCTGACGCTGCCGGCGTCGCTTTTGGTCAGCGGCATCGCCGCCGTGCTGCTCGGCCTCGTCACGGTGCGGCTGTCGGGTCACTATTTGCCGCTCGGCACCATCGCCTGGGGCATCGGCCTGTTCTATCTGTTCAGCAAGCTCGAATTCCTCGGCCGCAACGACGGCATCTCGGGCATTCCGCCGCTCTCGATCGGCTCGTTCAAGATGCTGAACCCGGATGCGATCTATTACGCGATCTGGGTCGCGGTGCTGCTCGCGGCGCTCTTGACCATGAACCTGCTGGATTCCCGCACCGGACGCGCGATCCGCGCGCTGCGGCGTGGCCATATCGCGGCCGAAGCATTCGGCGTGCAGACGCCGCGCGCCAAGCTCCTGGTGTTCATCTATGCCGCGGTGCTGGCCGGCCTGTCCGGCTGGCTCTACGCGCATTTCCAGCGCGCCGCCAACCCGACCCCGTTCGGCGCCCAGGCCGGCATCGAGTATCTGTTCATCGCCGTCGTCGGCGGCGCCGGTTACGTCTGGGGCGGCGTGCTCGGCGCCGGGATCGTCGTGATCCTGAAAGAAGTGTTGCAGAGCTATCTGCCCTACATCTTCGGCGGGCAGAGCCAGCTCGAGACCATCGTGTTCGGCATCATGCTGGTGCTGCTGTTGCAGCTCGCGCCGCAGGGCGTCTGGCCCTGGCTGATGTCGAAGCTGCCGTTCAAGCCTGCCCGCAAGACCCCGGACACCTCGGTGAAGCTCGAGCACCGCGAGCGGGCGCCGGGAACGTCATCCGTGCTGCTGCACGTCGAGAAGGCGCGCAAACAGTTCGGCGGCGTGCTTGCGGTGAACGACGTCTCGTTCGACGTCAACGCCCGCGAGATCGTCGCGCTGATCGGCCCGAACGGGGCCGGCAAGAGCACGACCTTCAACCTGATCACCGGCGTGCTGTCCGCAACCAGCGGCAAGATCGCGGTGCTCGGCAACGAGGTCGCGAACGCGCCGCCCCAGGAGGTGGTCAAGCTCGGCGTCTCCAGAACTTTCCAGCACGTCAAGCTGGTGCCCGACATGACCGTGCTGGAGAACGTCGCGATCGGCGCGCATCTGCGCGGCAATTCCGGCGCGATCTCCAGCATGCTGCGGCTCGACCGCGCTGACGAGGCGAAGCTGCTGGCCGAAGCTGTACGGCAGATCGCGCGCGTCGGCCTGTCCGACCAGATCGACCAGCTCGCCGGCTCGCTGTCGCTCGGCCAGCAGCGCATCGTCGAGATCGCGCGCGCGCTGTGCGTCGACCCGATGCTGCTGCTGCTCGACGAACCGGCTGCCGGCTTGCGCCACATGGAGAAGCAGCGGCTGGCCGCGCTGCTCCGGCAATTGCGCGACGGCGGCATGTCGGTGCTGTTGGTCGAACACGACATGGGATTCGTGATGGATCTCGCCGATCGCATCGTGGTGCTCGATTTCGGCACCAAGATCGCGGAGGGCACGCCGGCCGCGATCAAGCGCAACCCCGACGTCATCAAGGCCTATCTCGGAGCCGCCGCATGAGCGCGCTATTGACGGTCACCGACGTCCACATCTCCTACGGCAAGGTCGAGGCCGTGCGCGGCGTCTCGCTCGACGTCGGCGAGAACGAGATCGTCACCATCATCGGCGCCAACGGCGCCGGCAAGACCACGCTTCTGAATGCCATCATGGGCGTGCTGCCGCTGAAGGGCCGCACCGGCTTCGCCGGGATCGACTTGGCGCCGCTCGATATCGAGGACCGCGTCGCAACGGGTCTCAGCCTGGTGCCCGAGCATCGCGAATTGTTCGGCACCATGAATGTCGAGGACAATCTCGAGCTCGGCGCGTTCCGGATCGCCAAGGCGGTCGCGGCAACCTCGCTGGAGCGGGTCTACACGCTGTTTCCGCGGCTCAAGGAGCGGCGCAAGCAGCTCGCCGGCACGCTGTCCGGCGGCGAACAGCAGATGCTGGCGATGGGCCGCGCGCTGATGGGCGCGCCGAAGCTGCTGATGCTCGACGAGCCGAGCCTCGGCCTCGCCCCGATCATCGTCGCCGACATCTTCCGCATCGTCGGCGAGCTCCGCGCCGCCGGCGTCTCGGTGCTGCTGGTCGAACAGAACGCGCAAGCCGCGCTGCAGATCGCCGACCGCGCCTATGTCATGGAGCTCGGCGAATTCGTGCTGTCGGGCCCCGCGAACGAGATCGCCGCCAACAAGGGCGTCGCCGCCAGCTATCTCGGCTTCCAGCACGAAGGCGAGAGCGCGATTTGAGGCGCTGGGAAATGCCCCATCCCAGAGACAACAAAAGAGCCGGTCCGTAGACCGGCTTTTCGTTTCGCAGATCGCGCCCAGCTCACATCGCCGGGACGTATTTGCCGTCCTTGACCGTCAGCAGGATGCGCGAGCGGTCGTCGAGGCCGTAGCGGTCCTTTTCGGTCCAGTTGTAGACGCCCTGAGACGCGACGATCTCCTTTTCGGAGATCAGCGCCTGGCGGATCGCCTCGCGGAATTCCACCGTGCCGGGCTTGGCGGTCTTCAGCGCCACCGGGATGATGCGGTTCAGCACCTGGAACGCGTCGTAGGAGTGGCCGGCGAACTGGCTGCGGCTGTTGGCGCCGTATTTGGCTTCGTAGGCCGCATTCAGCGCGAGGCCCGGCTTCTTGGTCAGCGCGCTGTCGGCCTGGGTTTCCGGCGACATGATCGGGCCGGCCGACATGATGACGCCTTCCGCCGAGGCGCCGGCGATGCGGATGAAGTCCATGGTGGCGGCACCGTGGGTCTGGTAGATCAGGCCCTTGTAGCCACGCTCGCGCAGCGCGCTCTGCGGCAGCGCCGCGGCGGTGCCGGAGGCGCCGACCAGGATGGCGTCGGGATTGGCGGCAACGAGCTTCAGCACCTGGCCGGCGACCGACGTATCCGGACGCGCGAAGCGCTCCTCATCGGTCATGGTCAGGCCCATCGGCACGGCCTGCGCCTTGAAGTCGTTGACCCAGAGATCGCCGTAGGAATCCGAATAGCCGATATAGCCGACGGTCTTGATGTTGTGCGCCTTCATGTGCTCGTAGAGCACCTTGCCCATGATCGGAATCGACTGCGGCAGGTCGACCGACCATTTCGCGCGGGCGTCGTTGATCGGGAACGGCGCAAGGCCGAGATGCGGGATGCCGGCCTCGTTGGCAACCGTCGACACCGCGATCGTCGTCGGCGTGATGCAGGAGCCCATGATGATGTCGGCCTTGGACTCGGTGACGAAGCGCCGCGCATTGGTGGTCGCAGCGGTCGGATCGCCGGCGTCGTCGAGCACGATCAGCTTCAGCGGCACGCCGGCGATCTCCTTCGGCACGAAATCGAGCGCGTTGCGCTCGGGGATGCCGAGCGCCGCGGCGGGGCCCGTGGTCGAGAGCGAGATGCCGATGGTGATCTCATTGGTCTGCGCCAGCGCGGGCGCGCCCGGCAGCGCGATGACAGCCGCGAGCACTGCTGCGGCGAGAGTGGCCTTCCTCATTCATTCCTCCCTGCGGATATGTTTTTTGGGTTTAAACCGGTTTTGCGGGCGAATTCAGCCCCTTCTTTAGGTCATGGAGGACGGCAAGTCAGCCCTTCATGAAGCGGTCGATGACCTCCTGCGGAAACGGCGCCGATTTCAGCTTGGTGGGATCGTCCGGGTGACGGCCGACCAGCACCCTGGTCTCAAAGGCCTCGATCGCCAATGCCTCGCCCTTGAACACGCGGTGCACCACCTCGAAGCTCGAGCGCTTGATGCTCTCGATCCGGCTCTCGATGGTGATCCAGTCGCCATGAGTCGACGGGATGTGGAATTTCGCCCGCGTGTCGACCATGGGAATGCCGACCAGGTCGTATTTGTGAACGAGGTCCTGCTTCGAGCAACCGGCGGCTTCGAACATGATCGAGGTCGAGTCGTCGAACATCGCGAAGTAGCGCGGGTAATACACGATGTTGGCGGGGTCGCAATCGCCCCACTGGATCTGCACGTCACGCCGATTGACGAACATGGTTTGTCCTCGATTGAGCATGGGCGATCCGGAAGAGCGTTGGTGCTCTTCCGGATCATGCGTCAGCGTGGCGCCATCCGGAGCGCGGCATCGAGCCGCACCACTTCGCCGTTCAGATAGGGATTGTCGATCATGTGCAGCGCCAGCGAGGCGAACTCGTCGGCCTGGCCGAGCCGGCGCGGGAACGGGATCGCGGCGGCGAGCGAATCCTGCGCTTCCTGCGGCAGGCCCGCCAGCAGCGGCGTCATGAACAGGCCGGGCGCGATGGTCAGCACGCGGATGCCGAACTGCGCGAGCTCGCGCGCGATCGGCAAGGTCATCGCAACGATGCCGCCCTTGGAGGCCGAATAGGCCGCCTGCCCGATCTGGCCGTCATAGGCCGCGACCGAGGCCGTCGAGATCACGACGCCGCGCTCGCCGGTCGCAAGCGGCTCGAGCTTCGCCATCTCGGCAGTCGCAAGCCGCAGCATGTTGAAGGAGCCGAGCAGATTGACCTTGATCACCTTGTCGAAATCGGCGAGCGCCATCGGCCCCTCGCGGCCGATCACGCGTTTTGCCACACCGATGCCGGCGCAATTCACCAGCACGCGCGCCGGGCCATGCGCCTTGGCGGCGGCAGCGACCGCGGCTTCGGCGGCCGCCGCATCCGCGACGTCGCAGACCACGGCAATGCCGCCGATCTCGGCCGCGACGCTCTCGGCGAGCTTGGCGTTGAGGTCGCAGACCGCGACCTTGGCGCCCTGCGCGGCCAGCCGGCGCGCGGTCGCAGCTCCCAATCCCGATGCGCCGCCGGTGACGATGGCGGCTTGATCCTTCAACTGCATGGCTTTCTCCTCTTCGAGAGTCAGATGAGCGTGATCACCGATGCCGGCGGCACCGGCGCGTAGAGCGCTTCGATGATGTCGGTACGATGCTCCAGCACGGCGCGCTGGTTGATCGAGCCCTTGTCGGTGACCTCGCCGCGATCGATCGACAGCGGCGTGTCGAGCAGGATCGCCCGCGCGATCCGGGTCGACGAGCCGGTGGCGCCGGCGAGGACCCGCGCGAAACGTTCGCGGAAGGCGGCACGCACCAGCGGATCATTGGCCGCGGCCGCGATGTCGCCCGAGGCAAGCGCCGGATTGATCAGGCGGCAGCCATCGAGATCGAGGATCACGATCGCAGCCAGTTCGTCGCGGTTGAGGCCTGCGATCACGACGTCGCGCACCAGCGGCGCGCAGGTCCCGACGAAGCGGGCCCGCAACGGCCCGACGCTGACCCAGGTGCCGCTCGCCAGCTTGAAGTCCTCGGCGATGCGGCCGTCGAAATCGAAGCCGGCATCGAGGTCGCCGGGATTGGCCGGCTTCAGCGCGTCGCCGAACTTGTAGAAGCCCTCCTCGTCGAACGCCTTGGCCGTCAGCTCGGGCTGCCGCCAATAACCCGGCGTCACGTTCGGGCCTTTGGCGCGTACCTCGAGCTTGCCGTTGTTCGGCACGAGCTTCGCCTCGTTGCCCGACACCGGCAGCCCGACATGGCCGGACCGGCTGGTGTCGGGCCGCACCGACATGAAGAACGGCGAGGTCTCGGTGGCGCCGAGGCCGGTCAGCATCGGCACCCGATAGCCCTTCTCCTGCACGGCGAGCGCATCGAGGCTGTTCCAGACGAACGGCGACAGCGCGGCGCCGGAGAAGAACATCGCATGCAGCCGGTGGAAAAACCTTGCCCGCAGGGCCGCGTCGTCGCGGAGATAGGGCAGCAGTGATTCATAGCCCTTGGGCACGTTGAAATAGACCGTCGGCGAGATCTCGCGCAGGTTTCGCACGGTCTCCTCGATGCCGCCGGGCATCGGCTTGCCCTCGTCGAGATACATCGAGCCGCCGTTATAGAGCGTCAGCCCGACATTGTGGTTGCCGCCGAAGGTGTGATTCCACGGCAGCCAGTCGACGATCACAGGCGGCTCGTCCTTCAGGAACGCCAGCGTCTCGCGCAGCATCACCTGGTTGGCGCAGATCATGCGCTGGGTATTGATCACGGCCTTGGGATTGCCGGTCGACCCCGAGGTCAGCAGGAACTTCGCAATTGTGTCCGGGCCGATCGCCGCGTTGGTCGCATCGAGGCGCGGATCTTCCGGCGTTGCCATCAGGCCCGCGAGCCGCGTGACGTCGCGGCCGGCGACAGCGCCGCGGCTTGCCGCGATCTCGACGTCGGGTCCGACATTGGCGAGTAAGGCGTCGGAAAACTTGTCGGCATCGTCGACGAAGACGAGGCCGGGCGTCAAAAGCTTGATGACAAAGCCGAGCTTGCCGTAGTCGCGCGACACCAGCGAATAGGCCGGCGACACCGGGCAGAACGGAACGCCGGCATAGAGCGCACCGAGCGCGACCAGCGCGTGATCGATCGAATTGCCCGACAGGATCACGATCGGTCGCTCGGCCGACAATCCGCGCGCGATCAGCGCGGAGGCGATGCTCCTGGCGGCCTCAAGCAATTGCGCGTAGGTGATCTGCCGCCAGCCGCCGCCGGCAGCACGCTCGGCCATGAACACGCGGTTCGGCTCAGCCTTCGCCCAGTGGTGCAGGCGATCGGTCAGGCGAACGGGAAAATCGGCGAGCTTGAGTTTTGGGCGAAGATAGATCGTGCCGTCGTCGCGGCGCTCGACGGTGACGTCGGGATTGCCGAACGAGATCGGGCGCAGCGGATGCGCGCTCGCAGTGGACGCAGGCGACGTGGCATTCATGTCGGCTTCACCTTGGCGGTCTTGCGATCCAGGAACGCGCGGATCCGCTGCTTGGCTTCCTTGTCGCTCTGCGCCACCGTCGCCATCAGCGATTCCATCAGGAGGCCGGTCTGCGGATTGGCCTCGGCGATCATCGGCAGCGCCTGCAACACGGCAAAATTGGTCAGCGGCGCGTTGGCGGCGACGCGCTCGGCAAGCTCCAGCGCCTTCGGCAGCGCGCCGCCCGCCTCGGTGAGATATTGCGAGAAGCCGTAGGCGGCGCCCTCGGTCGCCGAATAGACCCGGCCGGTCAGCATCATGTCCGCCATCCGGGGCACGCCGATCAGGCGCGGCAGCCGTACCGATCCGCCGCCGCCGACGAAGATGCCGCGCTGGCCCTCGGGCAGCGCGAAATAGGCCGACGGCTCGGCGACCCGGATATGCGCGGCGCAGGCCAGCTCCAGCCCGCCGCCGATCACCGCGCCCTTCAGCGCCGCGATGACAGGCACGCGGCAATACTGGATGCGGTCGAACACGCGGTGCCACATCTGGGAGTGCACCAGCCCCTCGGTGGCGTCGCGCTCGGTCAATTCGGAGAGATCGAGGCCGGACGAGAAATGATCGCCGATGCCATGGATGACGACGGCGCCGATGTCGTCCGATATCGCGGAAAAGCAGTCCCGCAGCGCCAGGATGATGCCGTCGTTCAGCGCATTGCGCTTGGCGGGCCGGTTGAGCCCGACCGTCAGCACCGCCCCTCGCGTCTCGATCCTGAGCAGCGTGGCGTCACCCGCGTCGGCAGCGTTTCCCATGGTTATTGTTTCCTGGTTAGAATAGTTATGTTTTATAACGATTGGCGGGAGAGTCAATACGGGCACGCACGAGTGTCGAGCCCGTCCCGAGGTGCACACGCAAGTGGGCCTCCAGCGACAAAGGCGACGCCTTTGTCGCTGGAGGTGCGAGCGGAGCGAGCCTCGAAGGATGCACGGCCCGGCTGGTAGCCGTCGACCCTTCGAGACGCCGCTTCGCGGCTCCTCAGGGTGACGGGGATGGACTTGCGCACACGTCGGCATTCTCGCGACATGAATCGTCCGAGCTTTGCTTGTCGTTTCGCCGCTCTGAAATCAGAGGGCGCAGGGAAAGCCGGGTGCCGATCGCACCCATGGGTCCCGCGTAATAAAAACGCGGGAGGTAGGACCACAGGTGTAACCGGAAACAACCCGGCTTTCCCTGCGCGATGGTTTTACGGCTTATACGTGCTCGCCCCGGTGAGACTGGGCTTGTTTGTCACCGTCACTGCGAAACGCTTTCGCATCTCGCGGGAGACACCTGCCGCTAGGGCGTCAGGTCTGCACGACTTCGCCGTCCGCTACATTGTGCACGTCGTCAGTGCGCAAGCAGCGTCCACCGCATCCCACCGCGCGTTCGTGACGTGCGCAACGCCCCTCGATCGGGTGAGACGGACATATTGAACATCTGAGTTGGGTGAAACGCGAAGCGGAATTTTGCCCGTCGGGTTAATTTGTCGCACCACCGCTCAAAGCACCTGATGCACGTCGATCACGACGCGGTCGGCGTGGCGGGCGGCGGAGGCGACGAAGATGTGCTGCATCAGCCAGCGGTATCTTTCCGCTCCGGTCTCGAATTTCGGCACGGTGCGGAAGTAGATCAGCTTCGGGTCGACCGGCTCGCCGCGCTTGAGCTTCTGCAACAGTTCGACCGGCCCGAACCGGATGCCCTTGTTCTCGACATAGACGACGGCGCCGTCGTCGGTCTCGAAGGCATATTTTGCCTCCAGCTCGATCAGCTCGTTGGGCCGGATGATCTGGAAGTCGGCACCGAAGGGCAGCACCTTGCCGTTGATCCCCTCGCCCGTCACCTCGCCGCCGATGATCGGAATGATGCGGCGGATGCCGGTGCCGATGTCGCCGGCGGACGTCACGTCCGCGATGCGGGCTGTGATGGTGAAGACGTATTTGGTCTGAAGCGTGGGTATCATGGATTTAACCTATCATGCGCTGCGGCAGCCAGGTCGCGAGCAGCGGGAACAGGATCAGGATCACCAGCCGGATCAGGTCGGTGATCACGAACGGCAGCACGCCGACGAAGATGGTCGACATGTTGACGTCCTTGATCACGCTCTTGATCACGAACACGTTCATGCCGACGGGCGGATGGATCAGGCCGAGTTCGACCGTCATGACGATGATGATGCCGAACCAGATCGGGTCGAAGCCGAGCGCGGTCACCACCGGAAACACGATCGGCACGGTGAGGATCACCATCGCCATCGCGTCCATCAGGCAGCCGAGCACCAGATACATCAGGAGGATCAGCGCCAGCACGCCATAGGGCCCGATCCCGAGCCCGGTGAGGAATTCGGTGACGTGCTGCGGCGTCTGGGTGATGGTGAGGAAATAGCCGAAGCAGAGCGCGCCGATCAGCACGGTGAATACGGCAGCCGCGGTGCGCGTCGCCTGCAGCAGCGATTGCAGGATGCCGTCCTTGCTCAGCTTGCCCCTGATGATGCCGATGATGAAGGCGCCGACCGCGCCGACCGCGCCGGCTTCGGTCGGGACGAAGAAGCCGCCATAGAGCCCGCCGATCACGAACAGGAACAGGAGCAACGGCGACCAGACGTCGCGCATCGCCATTGCGCGCTCGCCCCACGATGCCTTCTTGCCCGCCGGCAGGAAGCCCGGCCGGGTCACGCCGATGATGCCGATCGTGATCATGTGCATCAGGATCGCGAGCAGGCCCGGCACCACGCCGGCGATGAACAGCTTGCCGATGTCCTGCTGGGTGATGATGCCGTAGACCGCGAGTACCGTGGACGGCGGCAGCATCGCGCCCAGCGTGCCGCCGACCGCGATCACGCCGGTCGAGAAGGATTGCGGATAGCCGAAGCGGCGCATCTCGGGATAGGCCACCGCCGAGAAGGTCGCGGCGGTGGCGACCGAGGAACCCGAGATCGCGGCGAAGCCGCCGCAGGCCGCGATCGTCGCGATGCCGAGCCCGCCCTTCCAGTGGCCGACAAAGGTATTGGCGGCGCGGAACAGCTCGCGGCTGATGCCCGAGACGGACACGAAGGCGCCCATCAGCAGGAACATCGGGATCACGCCGAAGGAATAGTCCGTCACCGTGCGCATCGTGGTCTGGCCGACCAGCTTCAGCGCCGGCGCAAAGCCGGTGAGGTAGCCAAAGCCGGTGATGCCGACGAGGCCCATCGCCATGCCGACGGGGACACGCAGCAGCATCAGCACGAACAGGCTGACGAAGCCGATGACGGCGACGGCCTCGGGACTGAGGTCGAGACTCATGGCCGTCTACTCCGCGGTCTTGATCTTGGCATCGTGGATATCTTCCGGATGGAAGATCAGGCGGTAGGTGCGGATCGCGATCAGCAGCACGGCCGAAACGTCGCCGATCCAAGACACCAGGAAGAAAGGCCACACCGGCACGCCGAGATCCATGGTGACGATGTGGCTGTTCTTGGTGTCGATCACCTTGTCGACCAGCGTGTAGGTCTGCACCGACACGACAAACAGCAGCACCAGCGTCGCGAAGATGTCGATCCAGCGCTGATAACGCGGCGAGGCGTTGGCCCAGACCAGGTCCACCGTGATGTGGGTGCCGCGATAGCTGGTCGCCGCGATGCCCCAGAAGATCAGGATGCCGAGCAGGAACTGGCCGACATTATAGTAGTCGGGGATCGTCACCGCGAAGAACTTGCGCATGAACACCGCGGTGAAGGTGTTGAGCGCGACGACGCCGACGAAGAAGGCCGCCACCCATTCGATCGAATCGATGAAGCGGTCCATGACATTCTTGCGCACCGGTTCGGGAGGCCCGGTGATCGCGCCGTCTTGGGTGACTTCGGAAGATTGCGTCATGCGCGGCTTCGATTGGCTCCCTCGCCCCCGCTCTTGCGGGGAGAGGGTTGGGGTGAGGGGCTGCTTCCACGAATAGTGAATGCGGTGAGATCTGTACCCCTCACCCGGATCGCATCTGGCGATGCGATCCGACCTCTCCCCGCAAGCGGGGAGAGGTGAAGGGGAGCGAGATCAAATTCCCGCCTCGTATTTCTTCAGCGTGGCCTGCAGATCGGCATCGATCTTCTCGGCGTCGCCGCCGGCTTTCTTCACCGCCTCGGCCCAGCTGTCGTGCAGCGGCTTGACCGCCTTCTTCCACTCGGCGAGCTGATCCGCCGTCAGCGGATAGACTTCATGGCCTTGCAGCGCCTTCATCTTGGTGCGGCCGTTGGCTTCGAAATCGGTCCAGGGATCGGTGACCTTGGAGGCCCATTCCGGCGAGCAGTGATCGTCGATCACCTTCTTCTGGGCGTCCGACATCGCATTGTATTTGGCGAGGTTCATGTTGTAGGTGAATACGGTCGTATAGAGCGGCACGTCCATGTGGTACTTCACCACCTTGTCGATGCCGAACAGGAAGATCGAACCCCAGGGGAAGGTGATCTCATCGGCGACGCCGCGCTCGATTGCGTCGCGCGATTCCGGCGCGGAGGCCTGCACGTTGGTGCCGCCGAACATCTTGACCATCTCGCCGATCGTGCTCTGCGCGGGCCGCACCTTGACGCCGGAGAGGTCGCTCGGCAGCACGATCTTCTTCTTCCCGTGCAGCGCGCCCGGATCGTGGATGAAGGCGAAGCACAGCTTGGTGTCCTTCATCTCGGTCGGCGCATATTTGTGATACCACTCGTTCAGCGCCAGCGTGCCCTTCTTGCCGTCGGAGAAGGTGAACGGAAGCTGGCCGGCGGCGGCGATCGGGAAGCGGCCGGGCTGATAGCCGGGATTGACGTAGGTGACGTCGGCGATGCCGTCGCGCGCCATGTCGTAATGGTCGAACGCCTTGCCGAGCTGCTCGGAGGGAAACACGGTGACCTTGATGGTGCCGCCCGACGCCTTCTCGATGTCGGCGGCCCAGGCCTGCGTTGCCGGCACCAGCGGATGCGCCGGCGGCACCCACAGCGACACTTTGAGATTGACGGTCTTGTCCTGCGCCAAGGCAGGTCCAATGGCAGGGCCCGCGGCCGGCACGATGGCGGCTGCCATCAGCAGCGCCAGCAAACTCTTCCTCATCACGTCTCCTCCTCTCCAGGACCGCGGGCTTCGTGCCCGGTCTCATTACTTAACATGTTATCTAATTCGCGGACGTTTTCAAGACGAAATCCGCGTGGTGGACGCTGCGTCGCACCCGCCCCTGCTCCATCTTGCGCTGCGGCGAAGGACCTTTGCCGCGCAAATCCGCCTTGCCAAAACTGTTATATGATATAGTTGCCTTGGCAAGTTGACGGCGCTCGCCCCTGAGCGGGCGCCCGGATAAAGCCTATCCGATCGGGAGGACGAGGTATTGCGGACAAAAGTAGCAATCATAGGCGCAGGTCCGGCCGGACTGTTGCTTGGGCAACTACTTCATACTTTCGGCGTAGACAACGTCATTCTGGAACGGCAGACCCCGGACTACGTGCTGGGGCGGATTCGTGCCGGGCTGCTCGAGGAAGGCACGGTGTCGCTGCTCGAGAGCGTCGGCGCGGCGGCGCGGCTGCACCAGGAGGGCCTGGTCCATCATGGCCTGGAGCTGGCATTCGGCGGTGCGCGGCACCGCATTGACCTGCATGGCTCGACCGGCAAGACCGTGACCATCTACGGTCAAACCGAGGTCACGCTCGACCTGATGAACGCCCGCAAGGCCGCCGGCCTGACCACGATCTACTCGGCCGCCGACGTCAAGCCGCATGATTTCGACACCGATCATCCGCGTGTCACTTATGTCAAGGACGGCGTCAGCCACGACATCGCCTGCGATTTCATCGCCGGCTGTGACGGTTTCCACGGCATAAGCCGCGCCAGCGTGCCGGCCTCGGCGATCACCAGCTACGAGCGGGTGTATCCGTTCGGCTGGCTCGGCATCCTCTCGGAGACGCCGCCGGTCTCGCCGGAACTGATCTACAACAACCACGCGCGCGGCTTTGCGCTGTGCACGATGCGTTCGAGCCACCGCAGCCGCTACTATGTGCAGTGCCCGCTCGACGATCAGGTCGACCAATGGTCGGACGAGCGGTTCTGGGACGAGTTGAAGCGGCGCCTCGACCAGAAGGCGGCCGACGAGATCGTCACCGGCCCCTCGATCGAAAAGAGCATCGCGCCGCTGCGCAGCTTCGTCGCCGAACCGATGCGGTTCGGCCGCATGTTCCTGGCCGGCGACGCCTCGCACATCGTGCCGCCGACCGGCGCCAAGGGCCTCAACCTCGCCGCCAGCGACGTGCATTATCTGTCGCAGGCGCTGCGCGAATATTACGACGAGAAATCCTCGGCCGGGATCGACGGCTACTCGGCCAAGGCGCTGGCGCGGGTCTGGAAGGCGGTGCGCTTCTCCTGGTGGATGACCTCGATGCTGCACAAATTCCCCAACGAGGGCGACTTCGCCGCGCGCATCCAGATCGCCGAGCTCGACTACCTCGTCAGCTCCAAGGCGGCGTCGACCTCGCTGTCGGAGAACTATGTGGGGCTGCCGTTTTAGGCGGGCTCGCGGATGCTTTTGTCGGGCAGCATTCTCTCCGCAATCTCGGTCGTCATACCCCGCGTAGGCGGGGTATCCAGTACGCCGAGGCTTCTCGGATCCAGCCGAAGTCTCTGGAATACTGGATCGCCCGCTTTCGCGTGCGATGACAGCTGAAGACGTGGCGACAGGCCCGGGCCGCATTCAAACGCCCACGCAAATCCCGTTTAAAACTTTGTAGGCGGTGAAACCGTCATCGACATCGCGTTCAATGGCGTCAACCCAACGTCATAAGCGAGACTCACATGACCACCGAGACGCAAGTCGCCCCCGACATTCCCCAGGACGTCCCGCAAGGCTTCGAGCCGCTGTTCCGCAAGAGCCCGCTGACCGAACCCTGGGAGCCGCTGTAACAGAAGACGACCGAGCGGTCCGTCGTCATCGGTTTGCGCCTGGCAAGGCCGCACACCAACGGCCGCGGCCTGATCCATGGCGGGCTGATCGCAGCGCTCGCCGACAAAGCGATGGGCTATAGCTGCGGCCAGGCCACCGGCTGGACCACCTCGTATGTGACGATCTCGCTGACGGTCGATTTCGTCGGCTCCGCCAATGTCGGGCAGTGGCTTTCAATCGAGAGCGACGTGATCAAGACCGGCAGCACGATCTGCTTCGCCCAAACCCTGATCAAGGCCGACGGCGTGACGATCGCGCGCGCCAGCGGCACCTTCCGCGTAGTGCCGAAGAAGCCGCCGGTAAGCTAGGCGCTTTCGCGGGAAGCTATCTGAAATGCCAGTCGGTGATCTCGGTGACGAGATCGATGAAGGTCCGCACCTTGGCCGACAGCAGCCGTGACGTCGGGTAGACGACATGGATCGGCACCGGCGGCTGCTCGAACGCGGCCAGCACGATTCGGACCCGCTTGGCTTTCAGCGATTCGGCGGCCTGATAGGCCATCACCCGGGTCAGCCCGCCGTCCTGCTCGACGAACTGGATGGCGGCATCCGAGCTGTTGCTGGTGAAGCGCGGCGTCGGCGTAATCCGGATCTCCTGGCCATCTTCCACGAAGCGCCAATCCGGCACGGCCGTCACGGCGCCGAACTGGATGGTGTCATGGTTGGCGAGGTCCGACGGCCGTTTCGGCTCGCCACGGAGCTTGAGATAGCCGGCCGAGGCCACCACGATCCGGCGCATCTGGCCGACATGCCGCGCCACCAGCGTCGAGTCAGGCAGGTGCCCGAGCCTGACCGCGAGGTCGACGCCGTCCTCGACGAGGTTGATCCGGCGATCCGATAGCCGCAGATCAACGCCGACATCGGGGTAGCGTTTCAGATAGGCGGACACGACCGGGCTGACATGCAGCCGCCCGAAGCCGAACGGCGCCGAGATCACCAGGCGGCCTTCGGGGCGGGTGCGCTCGCTCTCGACCGCGTCCTCGGCCTCCTCGACGTCGGCGAGAATCCGCCGCGCCCGCTCCAGATAGCGCGAGCCGGCATCGGTCAGGGTGACCTGCCGCGTGGTCCGTTGCAGCAGCCGCGCGCCAAGCCGCTCCTCCAGCGCCGCGATCAGCCGGGTGATTGCAGAGGGCGACAGGCCGGCCGAGCTTGCGCGCGGCGGGGGCAAACCCCTCGAGGTCCGCCACCGCGACGAAGGCCTGCATGGCGTCGATCCGGTCCATGGCACTATTGCATAATCGGCAACAGTGAAGTGTCAATTCACAAGATTGCTTGCGATCCGGAAATATCCATCTTGAGATCCGAGGACGGCCGCTTTGCCGCCCATCGCGGGAGGCTCAGATGTCAGAGGTTCGCAGCTCTTCGAGCGACGTCGGGTTCACCCCGGCGGTGAAGGATGTCCAGGCCCGCAAGGGCTCGCGCGCAAGCTATGCCGAGGTCGAGGCGCGTGGCGGCTGGCAGACCGAGATCGACGAGAACCTCGCAGCCTTCCTCGCCAACACCAACAGCTTCTATCTCGCCACCGCCTCGGCGGAAGGACAGCCCTACATCCAGCATCGCGGCGGGCCGAAGGGCTTCATCAAGGTGCTCGACAAGCACACCATCGCGTTCGCCGATTACAGCGGCAACCGGCAGTTCATCACCCAGGGCAATCTCTCGGAGAACCCGAAGGCCTATATCTTCGTGATGAACTACGCGTACCGGCAACGCGTGAAGATCTGGGGCGAGGCGCGCGTCGTCGAGGACGATCCGGCGCTGACGCGTTCGCTGATGCCGCAAGGCTATCGCGCGCGGCCCGAGCAGGTGATCCTGTTCACGGTCGCGGCGTGGGACACGAATTGTCCGCAGCATATTCCGCAGAAGTTCGACGCCGCCGACGTCGCGCAAGCCCTCGCCTCGCGCGACCAGCACATCGCCGAGCTCGAGGCGGAGCTCGCCGCAATGAAGGGCGCGCCCGCTACGCCGGTCTAAGCGGCCTGTTGCTGCAACGGCGCCCAGGCGAACTCCGGATAATATTGCTGCATCATCCGCCCGACATAGGCGGTGAGATTGTCGAACTTCTCGGTGCGCTCGCGCAGCGGCGAATCGAAGAACGGCGTCAGGATTCCCGCCAGCGCGCCGAACGCGGTGGCGTCCGTGCCGCAGGGGGCATTGCCCATCAGATAGGGCTTGTCGCCGAGCTGCACCGACAGCGCAAACAGCGAACGAAGCGCGAGATCGACATCCTCGTCGGGGCCGTGGCGGCCAAGCCCGCTCAAGAGATAATTCTCGGCAACGCGAAACTGGGCGTCCTCGCGCATCTTGTCGCGCAGATGATCGGGCGCGCCGTCGAAGAAATGCGCCGGCCCCTTGGCGAAATTGGTGTCGTCGACCCAGCGCGCGCCGACCAGCGCCCAGTAGACGTGATGCTCGATCATGCGCTCAAACGCCCAGGCCTGGGCGCGCGCCTGCAGGCTCAGCGGCGCATCGAAATCGAAGCCGTATTTGCCCTCGATATGGGCGCGGATGAAGGTCGAATCGGCGATCGTCTCGCCGTCATCGGTGATGAACGGCAGCTGGCCCTTGGGAGAGGCCGGCGGCATCGCCTTTTCCTTGGTGTAGGCAAGGCCGGCCATCTTGAGCTGGACCTCGGTCTTGGTCACGAAGGGGCTGATTTCCGGCAGACCGAAGCCCGTGCCAAAGCCAAAAAGCGCAATCATATGAAGCTCCCGATCGCCTGTGGACGTGAATTGAAGCTAGCCGCCCCCTGCTGCCAGCATGGTGTCAGCAGCAGTGGCATTCACTGTCGAGCGGGCCGACCGGTGCGAGGCGGCGAACCGCCTCGCGAACCCGCTTGACCAGCCGTGCCCGCCCGTAGGACCAGGCGGTGCCGATCGACTGTGCGATCAGCGCGACCAGGGCCCAGCGCAGGTCGCCGGAGGTGGAGTAGACCGTGACCATTTGTTCCAGCGCGAAGCTCTGCGCCTGCCGGAAACCGAGTTCATCAAGATTCGTCATGGACAAATTCCCTTCACTTGAGGTGTTGTCCTGATATAGCCCCCACCTGCTGCCAACATGCTGTCAGCAGCAGTGACAGGGGACGCGAAAAAGGCGACAGGTCGAGACACCCCAAGATCCGTCAAGACACTCGTCAAGAGAGCGATCCAGAGAGTTGCCGAGAGAACTGCCGAGAGAATTGCCATGCGACGCGCCGACCGGCTGTTTCAGATCATCCAGGTGCTCCGCCGCACCCGCAAACCATTGACCGCGGATGCGATCGCAGCCGAGCTCGAGACCTCGAAGCGGACCATCTACCGCGACATCGCCAGCCTGATCGAGCAGCGGGTGCCGATCCGCGGCGAAGCCGGCATGGGCTATATTTTGGAGAAGGGCTTCGACCTGCCGCCCTTGATGCTGACACCGGACGAGATCGAGGCCTGCGTGCTCGGCGCGCAATGGGTGGTCGGCCACGCCGATCCCGCGCTGGCGCGGGCGGCCGAGGATCTGATGGCCAAGATCGCCGAGACGGTGCCGGATCGCCTGCGGCCGTTCGTGCTGGAGCCCGCAAGCCGCGCCCGCTCCGCCTGGAACCGGGAGCCCGACCGCATCGACATGGTCCGGACCCGCAGCCAGATCCACGAGGGCAAGAAAATCACGCTGAACTATCGCGACGAGCATGGCCGCGATAGCGAGCGCACCATCTGGCCGATCGCGGTCGGCTATCACGAGGCGGTGCGGCTGCTCGCCGCCTGGTGCGAGCTGCGCAAGGATTTCCGCAGCTTCCGCACCGACCGCGTGGTCACCGCGGTGTATCACGACGAGAAATATCCGGAGCGGCGCGACCTGCTCAGGGCACGCTGGCGGCGCAGCCTGGTGTGGGAAGCACCCAAAGATACCTGATAAGGACACCTGATGGCCGGCGACGCAATCGATGCGGCGGGCGATAGCCCGTGCCAGTCCTGCGGCGCCTGCTGCAGCTATTCGGAGAACTGGCCGCGCTTCACGATCGAGGACGATGCGCAGCTCGATCTGATCCCGGCGCAATACGTCAATGCACGACAATCGGGGATGCGCTGCGACGGCGACCGCTGCTCGGCGCTGTCGGGGAAGATCGGAGAGGCAACGCGCTGCGTGGTCTATGCGGTGCGGCCGGAGGTGTGCCGGACCTGCCAGCCGGGCGACGCGGAATGCGCGATGGCGCGGCGCCGGCATGGGCTGCCGCTCATCCCGAGCGCGCAGCCGATTTGATCGCGCGCTTTAGGCTGTCACCCTGTCGGTGACGTCTTCGTCGTCGAGCTCGTCATCGACAACGGGCGCGAAGCTCGACAGCGGCTTAGTCGACAGCGTGATCGGCTTGCGGCCGCCATGCGACACGGTCGCTGCGCGAGCCGGCTCGCGCGACAGCGCGTACAGCGTCGACCCGACACGGCCGCCGGAATTGACCAGCTCCCATTCGCTGCAGCTCGACGCGATCGCGAGTGCGAGTGCGTGCAGGTGGCTGCGGCGATAGCAGAACAGCGCCAGCCTCGCCCTGACGTCGGGCGCGACATTGGCAACCAGCAGCGAAAGCCCGTTCGGATTGGCGCGGTACATCTGGCCGAGCAGGTCGTCCGCAACCGGGCAGGCATCGTTCTCAAAGGCGTCGCGGCTTGAAAACATTTGCAAATCCCCCTCGATCGGGAAGATGCCGCGCAATCCTCTAACGAAAGGTTAACCACGGCTCCCGGTCGTCTCCGGAGCGGCTTGCCCGTTGCACGCGAATCACATCCGCCCGCCGCAGGCGGATGGTCGATTGCTCGAAATGAAGGAAAGGCCGTCCGTCAGCCGCTCAGTTCGCCGCCATGTAGATCGACAGTGCGAAGCCGGTGAGATGGTGCAGCGCCTGGTCGACCCCGATCAGGGTCCAGAACCAGGGATGGCCGGACTCCAGCGTCACGCCGAAATGCGAGGCGCAGTATCCCTTGCAGCGATCGACGATGATGTGGATCACGAAGTCGACGAACGCGACGTACCAGAACCGCGGCGCCACCACCAGGATCAGCGCCAGCGCGACCGCGAGATGGACCAGGCAATGCGCCAGCAGCGGCATGGCCCAGCCGGTCTTCTGGTCCTTGCCGATCGCCATCCAGGCGTTCTGCAGCATGAAGTCGGCGATGATGTGCTTCGCGGTGAGAAGCAACATCCATCCCATCAGCGCACCAACCGACACCGACGATGACATGGCAGGAAACAACAAGCTGACGCCCTTTACCTTCGATGAATGTGATTGCAAGAAATCCGGGTCAGGCCGTCAGCACAATTGCGCAAACCGATGCGTGTCTCATTTATGACATCTCCGGCGACGGAATGCACCTGCGGCTGGCTCGAAAATCACATCCGCCTTCAGCCATCGATAGTGGCGATGGTCATGTCGCATCGCGGCGCAGATCGGCCGCAGTCAAGGTTACGGCAGCCGGCCGGTTTGCATTCCTGCCGGGGAGGTATATCGTCGACCATGCAGGAAATTTTCGTTCTTTTATAGTCATTTACCGATTCACCGGGCAGCGCCGATCCGGTTGCGGGTGGCCCGGACGGGTGATGAGCCAGGTAATCTGCCATGAGTGCCGAAGCCCCCTCGCCTGCGCCAACGCCGACACGCCCGCCGGCCGCCAAGAGCAACCGCGCGCAGATCATCGTCTTCACCCTGCTGACGCTGCTGTTGAGCGCGGTCACCGTGGTCGGCGGCCGGCTCTGGCTGCGCAATTCGGAAACGCTGGTGGTCGCGGTCGGCGACGCCGGCGGTCCGGAGGCCAGGTTCGCCGCCAAGCTCGCGGCCGTGCTGAAGACCAACTCGTCGCGGCTGCGGCTGAAGATCGCGCCAAATCCCGACAACGCCAAGGCGCTGGCGCAATTCGATCGCCGCGACGCCGCACTTGCCGTGCTGCGCACCGATGCAAGGGTGCCGCCGCGCGCCCGTGCCATCGCGATCCTCGAACATGACGTGGTGCTGGTGCTGAGCCCCGGCGGCAAGAAGATCAAGTCACTGTCCGAGCTCAAGAAGAAGCGGGTCGCGGTGGTCGGCGACGGCGAGAACAGCGTGAATTTCGTCCGCAGCGCGCTCGAGATTTCCGACAGCGCGGAAGCGGCGCAGCGGGTCCAGCAGGCACCGCCGAACACGCCGTTCGACAAGCTGTTCGCTTCGGGCTTTGGCGCCGTCGTCGCGATCGAGCATGCCTCGAAGATCGTGAAGGACAAGACCTACGAGCAATATGCCAAGCGCTCCGGCAGCTTTACGCTGAACGCGATCGATTCCGCCAAGGCGCTGGCGCGCAAATATCCGGCAATATCGGAGGAAACCGTCTCGACCGGCATGCTGTCGTCCTCGCCGGCGATACCCGATGACGACGTCGACACCATCGGGCTGGAATGGCTGCTGGTGGCGCAATCCTCGATGTCCACGACGACGGCCGCCGAGCTCGCCCGCATTGTCTACGAGAACAAGTCCGAACTCGCGCTCGACGACGGCTTCGCCTCCAAGATCGAGCCGGCGGCGACCGACAAGGACGCCTTCATCGTCGCCCATCAGGGCGCCGCCGAATACATCAACGACGACACCAAATCATTCATGGATCGCTACAGCGACGTGATGTATCTCGGCGCCGCCGCGCTCAGCATCATCGGTTCGATCTTCGCCGCGGTCTACACCAAGATCACCCGCGTCGCGCCGGAGAAGGCCAGCGAGCTGGCGACCCGGATCCTCGACATCGGCGAGCGCGTCGAGCACACCACCTGTGCCGAGGATCTCGACCAATTGCAGGACGAACTC
The DNA here is from genome assembly GCF_054055655.1 of Bradyrhizobium sp. USDA 4461. Classification (NCBI taxonomy): domain Bacteria; kingdom Pseudomonadati; phylum Pseudomonadota; class Alphaproteobacteria; order Hyphomicrobiales; family Nitrobacteraceae; genus Bradyrhizobium; species Bradyrhizobium sp. USDA 4461. Next base: position 3,093,865 of record NZ_JBSRXM010000001.1, on the reverse strand, counting down.
GAGGCGATCCTGCGCGGCGCGGTGATCGGCCTGCGCGACGGCACCGTTTCCGGCGACGGGATGGACACGTTCAAGCTCGGCTACGAACTCGTCCGCGACGAGATCGCGCTGCGCCGCGATCACCTCAAGCGCCACCCGGCGACGGCGGACGACAATCTCGTGGTGGTGAAGACCGCGAACGGGTGAGGCGCGGCCCCTGGTTGCGCTGCGTATAGAGCTGTCGTCCCTGCGAAAGCAGGGACCCATACGCCGCGGCGGAAGTTGTGAACGTGACTCGTCGTTCCAGCGTCGCGCAGTAATCAGCGTTGGTGGTTATGGGTCCCCTTCTTTCGCAGGGACGACATCGCATGTGTGGCGCGGCCAGTGTACATCCGCGCTCTCGCGACGCGGCCCGTCAGCCCGCCGCCGCATCCGGCGGCGTCACGCCGGCGTCGAGCTGCCGTCCCTCGTGATCCATATGCAGGTAGTTCGGATTGAACAGGCCGGCGCGCATCAGCCGGTCGAGATTGGGGACGGCGAGCGTCTTTCCCTTGAGCACGATCAAGCCGCCGGCGCGCAGCTCCTGCAGCGTACGGTTGACGTGGACCTTGGAGAGGCCGGTCGCGTCGGCGAGATCGCTCTGGGTCAGCGGGAAGTCGCAGCTGTCGCCCTGGGTCAGGCCGGCGAGGCGCAGACGAAGCCAGATCTCGCAGAGCAGATGGGCCATCCGCTCCAGCGCCGTGCGCTGGCCGAGGCTCATGGTCCATTCGCGCTGGATCGCCGCGTTGACCAGGGTCTCCCACCAGAATGCGGTGACGATACGCGGATGGCCGGCCGCGACCTTATCGAAGAATTCGCGCGAGAGATCCGCGATCGACACCGCGGTGATGGTCCCGATCGAATGATCCATCTCGCGCAGGATGAAGATGTTCACATCGCAGATATCGCCGGGCAGGAAGAACGACACCACTTGGCGCCTGCCGTCCTCGAGCTGCTTGTAGCGGTAGGCCCAGCCCGACAGGATCAAATGAACATCCTTCGGCTTCTCGCCTTCGCGGACGATATCGACGCGCGGACCAAAATGCCGCACACGCTCGGTCGACGCGCGATTGAGAATGACATGGTCTACCGGCGAAAGCCGTACAAAGTGCTCCAATTTCCGGACTAGCGACGCCAACGACATTGATCTCCCCGCATGCTTAATCGGGTAACTGCCGGGCCGCTTTCAATAACGTATGTTACATTGCACAGCTATTGACGTGTGTTCACTAGTGTACAGACGCTTAACGACGTAACGGTTACGTCTTCAAGCGTCGTACAACTCGGCTAATTCGGCCGAAGCGCAGTGCCTTCGGGGTATCGCCGTTCAGACAAACGGCACGCCGTAATAGTCATTTACGGCGCGTGTGGTGCCGATATCGGCCCAATTCCAGTCCCGCTCGCTGCCGTATTTCGGCGCGCCGCGCAGCTGACTCTCGGTCACGCCGGTGACATAGCCGCCCAGCCTGGTGTCATATTTGAGCGCTTGCCAGGGCAGCGGATAATGGTCGTTGCCGAGCCCGAGGATGCCACCGAAACCGAGCACCGCATAGGATACCCGACCGCTCTTCTTGTCGATCATCACGCGCTCGATCGAACCGATCTTGCGCTCGTCCGATCCATAGACTGCGGTACCCTCGACCTTGTCGCTGCCAATCAGGTTTCCGAGCTCCCTCTCGTCCGTCACCATATCAGTTCTCCATCGACCACCGAAATATCCGTCGGGGCCAACGATGGCGCAGGGATCATCGTTCCTGTCGCATTTGCCGCGGCTGCTGCACAGCGAAGGCCATTCAGCCCGTCGGCGGCTCGCCGCCATCGTCTGATGACATGCCCGAGCCCGGCGTCTTGTCGGCGTCGTTCAATTTCGGATCCCGCGTCGCTTCGCGCGTCTGCGGCTTTCGCTTGTCGGTCTTCTGCGCGGTTTGTGCGCGCGGCTTGTCAGCAGGCTGTTCCTGGCCTTTGTCGTCCTTGATGATGCCGTGATTGGAATGCGCCACGTCTGACCTCCCTGAAGGTATGCGGGCCCCGGCGACGAAATTCGCCGAGGCCCGTCACCAGAGTGGTCCACCGCCTTTCGGGGAGCAAAGCAGCGAACACGTGGGTCTTACGCATGGCGCACGAGATCGTTCCTGCGGTCCTGACGTCGATTTCGCATGGGCCGATGTCATGGGTTAACGACGGCCTCCGGGAACATGCCTAGTATCACTGGTTCCGGCTCGGAGGCGGCATGATCAAGAACAAGCGCAACAGGTCACGGCCTCCCGGATCGTTCGAAGACCGCCTGCAGAAATTTGCCGAGGATTCGCGCATTGCAGCACGCAAGCTGCCGCCGGGGCGGGAACGCGAAGCGCTGATGAAGAAGGTCCGACAGACCGAGGCGACAATGGAGGTCAGCGATTCGCTGACGCTCCGCAAATAGCCGCGAGTCGAAAGAGCCGCGAAGGGAGAGCTGCGATGATCGAGGAACGATTTGATTCACGTACGCTCGCTGCGATGAACTTCGCGCTCGACCAGGTCTGCGCCGGCGCGCTGCACGGCGAGGAACATGGCACCCGCCGGCGCGTTGCCCGATACATCATCAAGTGTGCCAAGAGCGGCAGGACGACGCTCTCCGAGCTCATCGAAGCCGGACAGCAGGCGTTGACCAAGGTCACCGCTGCGGCGGGATAAGCGCAACCTGCCCTGCTGCAACCTGCCCTTCTCCTGGCCCGTAGCAAAGGCAGCTTTGCATGCGCATCGCAATCAGCATCGGCCTGCTGGTGCTTCTCGCCGCCGTCGGCGCCTACGCCTATGAAGGACTCACGGTAGACGCTCCGATCCCCACCTATGGCGTCGTCCTGTTCACGATCGGAGTTGCGGTTCTGGCCGCGGTCTGCATCGGCCTGATGGGCCTGCTGTTCTATTCCAGCCGCCACGGCTACGACGAGCCGCCGCACATGAAGCGGTAGGCCGAGTTCGAAAAGCAGCGCGTAACGTCGCCAGACCCGTCATCCTGAGGAGCGCGTAGCGCGTCTCGAAGGATGAATCGGCCACCAGTCGGGCCGTCGACCCTTCGAGACGGCCGCTGCGCGGCCTCCTCAGGGTGACGGTGATGAATTTTTCACCGTCATTGCGAGCGAAGCGAAGCAACCCATGGCGCCGCAAGTCGCGGCATGGATTGCTTCGTCGCTTCGCTTCTCGCAATGACGTGGATGGGCTGACGCTAGGGTGACGGTGATGGATTTGCCGGCACGCGGGCGCGGATCTCGGCGATCTTGCGCTTCAGCGCGGCCTGCCGCGGATCCGGCATGATGGCGGCCCGGGCTTCGGTGATGGCGGCGGCCAGATCGGGCAGCGCCAGCACGCCGTCGAAGGTCGGCTTGACCAGCCCGTCGATGATCACGTGCCAGTCCGCGATGCCCTGACGATAGGGATCGCCGTAGCCCCGGATCATGGTTGCGGTCTCTGCGACGGCCGAAGCTGCGCTCGGCTGCTTGGTCAGGCTGCGGTCGATCATGTGCAGCCAGCGCTCCACCCAGACCCGCTCCTTGGCGTAGCGGCCCGAGAACAGCCGCCAGCGCTTCAGCCCCGCCTCGATCCTGAGCCGGCGAATGCTGAAGCGGTTGTTGGCGCTGAAGCGGATCGAGACCCGGCGGCGGCGCCAGCCGAACTGATCGAGCACGGCAAGAATCGGATCGGCGACCATTGCCGGCAAGGCGTCGATCAACTCGTCGAGGCGCAGCTTCTTGACGTCGTCGGCCGAGCGCGCCACAGGACCGCCCGCCGCGTGGACTTCGCCGAGCTTGAGCTGCGCGATGCGGATCGCGTCCTCATAGGCCATCCGCTCGGCCATCAGCCGCGCGATGTCGGCCAGCAGCGCATCGTCGACGCCGCGGCGGCCGACGAAGCGCTTGAGCCGGTCGATATAGAGCTGGGCGTAGCTCGTGCTCTGATAGGCGATCAACTGGTGGATGGCCTCGGTGACCGCGGGCCCGAGGTGGTCCGGGCAGGCTTCGGGCAGCACCGGCGGCCCCTCGTCCTCGTCGCCGATAATATCGGCGAACAGGTAACGAAGCGAAGCCAGCAGGCTGTCGTCATCCGGCACTGCGGCGCCTCCAGAACTCGTCACCGGGCTCATGCAGGTTTGGGCTCCGCGACCTGTGGGCTGGCGTGCTGCGCGAGCCGCTGCTCGAGCGTCGCGATATTCTCGAACAGGCGGGCGCTGGCCAGACGCAGGAAGTAGAAGCCGAACGCCGGGTTCTGGACGTAGAGCTGCTCGACCTGGTCATAGGTCACCGACAGTATCATGCCGGTCTCGACGCACTCCAGCGTCTGGGTTCGGGTGTTCGACGGCGACAGCATGCCGAACTCGCCGACCAGGGCGCCGACCGGCAGCTCGATGCCGGACTCGACCAGGCGGAAGCGGCCGCTGACGATGTAGAACATGCTGTCGGCCTTCTCGTCCTTGTAGAACAGGACTTCGCCCGCCGCGACTTTGCGTTCCGTCGTGAACGGCCTCAGCCAATCCATCGACAGATCGCTGTTGACCGATTTCTTCACGTTGCGGACCAGCTGCAGCATCTGGTGCAGACGATAGGTGTTCACCGGCAGCAGCACGGCATGCAGGATCAGCGTCGCGTAATTATGGGTCGGGACCGCGGTCGCGATCAGGATGATGTTGGTCAGGATGGCGAACACGCGCAACGGGATCATGGTGCGCATCGACAGCGTGGCGACCACGAAGATCGATGCGAAAAAACTGCCGGCGGCGCCGGCGTGCTGCGCGAGATGTGAGGTATCCATCGGAAACCAGCCAATTCTCAAGAAGTGAATAAGATCGTCTTATTAGTCGCTTCATTCCTGCTCAGGTTGCCTGCTCAGGCTGCCTTGCTCGGGGTTGCCCGCCCGGGTCGCATAGCTATCGCGTTCGTCAGCATCCCTGATATACGGGGAAAAAGCGACGATTTGTCTGATTTCTCACATTCGCGGACGCAAAATCGAGCCAACATGGTTAGGCCATTTAGGCCATTCGTCCAATGAACGGACCGGCCGCTGAATGGGTGCCGCCACAGCCTGCGCGTTGACGGCCTCGGCCGGGAGAGGCAGTTTGTGACTGCGGCTCCGCCACGCGCAGAGCCTCCATTCCAGCAGTTCATCGACAGGCAAGCCCCGTATTGATGTCCAAGCCGCTCGTCCTTCCGGCCTTGACGCGCTTCGTTTCCGCCACCGCCGGCCGCAACATGACCAGGGCGGCCTATGTCGCGGTCACGGTCGGCGTCGCCATGATGACGCTGCTGACGGTCGCGCCGGCCTATGACGCGGTCCCGCACTGGGTCGATGCGCTGCTGTGGACTTGCCTTGCCTATTTCGTGTTCGAGTGGCTGGTGCGGCTGCGCCACATGCGGCGGCAGGACAAGCTCTGGTTCTATCAGCTGTCCAGCGCCGGCATCGTCGATGCGATCGGCGCGCTGGCGGTGCCGCTGGCGCTGCTCGCCGGCCTCGAACCGAAAACCGCATGGCTGCTCGGCGTGCTCTGGGTGCTGAAGGTGGTGCCGGGCATTCCCGGCCTGCGCCAGCTCCGCCGGGTGCTGGTGGTGGAGTCAGGGCCGCTGCTCAGCGTGCTGGTGATCTTCCTGATGGTGGTGTTCCTGGCCTCCGTCGCCGAGTACTATCTGGAGCGGGACGTGCAGCCGCAGACTTTCGGCAGCGTGCCGGCGGCGTTGTGGTGGGCGGTGGTGACGTTGACCACGACCGGCTATGGCGACGTGGTGCCGATCACCCCGCTTGGCCGCGTGGTCGCCGCCATGGTGATGATCTCGGGCCTCGGCGTGTTCGGGCTGTGGACCGGTATCCTGGCGACCGGCTTTGCCAACGAGACCCGCCGCGACAATTTCCTGAAAACCTGGGAGACGGTCAGCAAGGTGCCGTTCTTCGCGCATCTCGGCCCGGCCGCGATCGCCGACGTCACCCAGATGCTGCGGACCATGGACCTGCCGCCGCGCACCATGATCATCCGCAAGGACACCAATGGCGACTGCATGTACTTCGTCGCCGCCGGCGAGGTCGAGGTCGACCTGCCCGGGCGCAAGGTGAAGCTCGGCGAAGGCGCGTTCTTCGGCGAGATGGCACTGCTCGGCAACGCCAAGCGCGGCGCCAGCGTCTCGACCAGCAAGGTGACCCGGCTGCTGGTGCTTGACCTGGTCGATTTCCGCCTGTTGATGGCAAGACACCCCGATCTCGCCGAGACCATCGACGCCGAGGCGAAGCGGCGGGAACGCGAGAATCAATGATGGAGACCAAGATGGCTGACGCGGCCGACACCGCCAGCGGACCCGTGCTCGAAAAATCAGGCGCGCGCGCCACGATCCGCCTCAACCGGCCGAAGCACCTCAACCGCCTGCAGGCCGAGGATCTCGGCGAGCTGTTGAAACTGTTCGACGCGATCGAGGCCGATCCCGCGATCCGCGTGCTGGTATTGACCGGAACCGGCCGCGCGTTCTCAGCCGGCTACGACCTCAACTCGGTGGCCGAGCGCGCGGTGAGCGCGAACGAGCAGCAGAGCGCGGGCTCGGCGTTCGAGGTCGTGGTCAACCGCCTCGAGGATTTGAGCGTGCCGACGATCTGCCGGCTCAATGGCGGCGTCTATGGCGGCTCGACCGATTTGGCGCTGGCCTGCGACTTCCGCGTCGGCGTCGACACCGCCGAGATGTTCATGCCGGCGGCGCGGCTCGGGCTGCACTATTACAAGAGCGGCATCCAGCGCTATGTCACGCGACTCGGCGTCGACAACGCCAAGATGCTGTTCCTGACCGCGCAGAAGATCTCGGCGCCGGAGATGCTGCGGATCGGCTATCTCACCGCGATGGTGCCCCCCGACGTGCTCGACGAAGAGGTCGACAGGCTGGCAACGATCCTGGCCGGCAATGCACCGAAGGCGATGGCCGGCATGAAGCGCGCGATCAACGAATTCGCCCGCGGCGAACTCGACGCCGCCGCCGCCGACCAGCGCCACCGCCACAGCATGCGCGGCGACGAGATCAAGGAAGGCATCAAGGCGTTCGCCGAAAAGCGGCCGCCGCGGTTTTAGGTCGGCCGCGCTCCAACTACCGTCACCCTGAGGAGCCGCGGAGCGGCGTCTCGAAGGGTCGACGGCCCCACTGTGGCCGTGCATCCTTCGAGACGCGCTACGCGCTCCTCAGGATGACGGGGCTGGCGGTGTGCTATTCGGCACGATCGCTCGCTGAATCCCCTCACACCCGCTTGCTCCGCATTGCGCGGGTCTGCGCGATGTCGGGGTCCGCGGCGAGCGCCTGGTAGCGCTTGCTGTCGACGGCGACGATGGCGATGCGGCCTTCGGCGTCGGCGTGAACGCCCCAGCCGAAGCGTTTGCCGAGCGGCGAGGCGCGCATGCAGGCCTGGCCTTTCGAGAAGAACGCCTCGCGGGCCGCGCTGCGTTCTTTCTTCGTCGCCTTCGCACCGAGCGCGCGGCCCGCCGCCGAGGTCGCGAACACCACATCGTCGGAGGTGTATTTGTAGGGCGCGCCGGCAAGCATGGCGTATTGCAGCGTGCCCACTGTCGGCTTGCCGCCATGGGGCCGCGGCTCCTCGCCGACGCGCGCGGGGCAATCCTCCGCGACACGGACGAAGGTGTTGACGACGTTGGTGGTGTGGAGTTCCTTGACCATAGCCGATCGTATCATAGGCCGGCCGCCGCGGCATGCGCCGCCGCCATGTCCTGGTCGGCGGCCGTGATGCGCTGGAACGCCGGGCGCGCGGTGATGCGCTCGACGTAGCGGACGAAGACATCCCGTTTGGGCACGATGCCGAACATCATGGTCCAGGACAGCGCGATGCCCCAGAGGATGTCGGCCGCCGTGACCTGATCGCCAAGCAGATAGGGCCCCTTGGCCAGCTGTGCTTCCAGCGCGCCCAGCATGGTGTCGTAATCGGCATAGGGCGACTGGGTGATCGGCGCCGGTTCGCGCTTCATGAAATGGTCGATCACCGCGGGCTCGAACGAGGAGCCGTAATAGGCGATCCAGCGCAGATAGGGGCCGCGGCGCGGATCGTTCAACGCCGGCGTCAGGCCGGCCTGCGGAAACAGATCGGCGAGATAGATGAAGATCGCGACCTGCTCGGTGACCAGCTCGTCGCCATGGCGGATCGCCGGCACCTTGCCGAGCGGATTGATGGCGAGATAGGCGGCCTTGCGCTGCTCGGCCGCCTTCATGTTGAGGATATGCAGATCGTAGGGCGCGCCGAGCTCCTCGAGCAGCACGCGGGTGCCGGTGGCGCGGCTCTGCGGCGAGTAATACAGCGTGACGCGGTCGATGTGGGCAGCGGTGGTCATGGGCGATCTCCTTGCGCCGTCAGGGCATGGTCCTCTTATGTCCGCCTATACCTGACATCTTGTGTCAGGTATGATCCGGCCATGCGTGCAAGCCGGCTGTTTTCCATCCTCACCACCCTGCAGGCGCGGGGACAGGCCACCGCGCCCGAGTTGGCGGAGGCTAACGAGGTCTCGGTGCGCACCATCTATCGCGACATCGACGCGCTCGCCGCCGCGGGCGTCCCCGTCTACGCCGACCGCGGCGCCGAGGGCGGCTATCGGCTGCTCGACGGCTATCGGGTGCGGCTGAACGGGCTGTCGCAGGGCGAAGCCGAGGCGCTGTTCATGGCCGGCCTGCCCGGCCCCGCCGCCGCGCTCGGCCTCGATGCGGCGATGTCGGCGGCGCAGAGCAAATTGATGGCGGCGCTGCCGGAGAATTTGCGACCCAACGCACGGGGCATGCAGCAGCGCTTCCATCTCGACGCGCCCGGCTGGTTCGGCGAGACCGAGGAGCCGAAGCACCTGCGCGCCATCGCCGGCGCCGTGCTGCGCGAAAATCTGATCGAGATCCGCTACCAGAGCTGGAAGGCCGAGAAGCGGCGACGCGTGGCGCCGCTCGGCCTCGTGCTGAAGGGGGGCAGCTGGTACCTCGCCGGCCTCGTCGACAACAGCGTGCGCAGCTATCGTGTCGCACGGGTGCTGGACTGCACGGTGCTGGAGACGCCGTTCGCGCGGCCGACGGATTTCGACCTCGCCGGCTATTGGCGCGCCTCGATCGAGCGGCTCGAGGCCGAGCTGCATCCGAACCAGGCCACGGTGCGGCTGTCGCCGCTCGGGCTCAAGCTGTTCGATGCGCTGGCGCATCCTTACGTCAAGGCGCGGATGCGGCTCACCGATGGCACCGATGCCGACGGCTGGCGCGTCGCCACCATGCCGGTCGGCAAGACGGTGTGGCATGCCGCGACCGAATTGCTGCGGCTCGGCGCCGAGGCCGAGGTGATCGCGCCTGACGGGCTGCGCGAGAAGATGGCCGAGCTGACCGGCGCGATGGCCGCGCGCTATGTGGATGCACCGCCGCGCCGGCCATGGCGGGACGCAAGCGCTGAGTCGTTATTTGAGCATGATCTTTCTCGGAAAACCGCTTCGCACTTTTCCGGATCATGCTTAGTAGTACCGGCTGTCCGAACTGATCACGAAGCGGTCGAGAAAATTGACCGGCAGAATCTCGAACTTGTCCAGCGTCAGCGTAATCCCGGTCACGAAATCGACGCCCTTGATCGTGCCCTCGAGGTCGATCCGCCGGCCGCGGCGCAGGCCGCGCGTTTCCGGATGTTGCTCGATGTCGATATAGGCATAGATCGGATTGTCGAGCCGGGAATGACGGTGCCAGCCGCGCTGCAGGAAACTGAATTGCAGCACCGAGCCCGCGTTCCAATCGATCGCGTCGAAGAAACGGGTCTTCCAGGCAACGGGCTGTCCGAGATAATGCGCGGCGACGTAGGCGTCGCGCTCGAGCGCGGGCAGACGGTGCAGGTTGCCAGCTGATCTCCGCCGGCGCCAGGGAGGCGTTATTCGCCATTGTTGTTCTTGTCGTTCTTCTTGTCGCGTCTTCTTGTCCTCGGCGGGAGGAAGCGCCCGCCTTGGGGAAAATTATACATCCACAAATGTGACAGTATCCGCCACGGTCGCGCGCGAGGTGCGGTAGCTGTTCACCTTGTGCGCATGATCCGCATAGCCGAACGAGATGCCGCAGACAACCCGGCGGTCATCGGCCAGGTTGAAATGGCGGCGGATCAGGCCGGAATGGCGCGCGATCGCGGCCTGCGGAATGGTGCCGAGCCCGAGCGCCTGCGCGGCCAGCATGAAGTTCGAGACATAGCCGCCGCAGTCGACCGCGCCATAGATGCCGAGCGGCTCATTGGTATGGATCACGGCAATGTGCGGCGCGCCGAAGAAATTGTAGTTCTCCAGCGCCTGTTTGGCATACGCCGCTCTGTCGCCGCGCGCGATGCCCAGCGTGTTGTAGAGCTGGAAGCCGCTCTCGCGGCGGCGTTCCAGATACACCCCGACATATTCGCGCGGCGGGGTGAAGTCGTAATCATCGCCGAGACCGCGCGAGGCCTCGGCGTAGATCGCCTTGCGGAAGCGTTCCTTGGCTTCGCCGGACACGATCAGTACCTGCCAGGGCTGGCTGTTGCACCAGGACGCGGTGCGCTGCGCAGTGGTGAGCACATGTTCGATCGTCTCGCGCGGCACCTCGCGCGGCTGGAACGCGCGCACCGAATAGCGCTCGTTGAGCAACTCCTCGAGCGCGCCGATGCGGTCTTCGGTCGCGTAACGCGCGCCGGGTGTTTTCGCGTCCATGCTGTTCTCCTTTTTTCGTCATTCCGGGGCGATGCGAAGCATCGAACCCGGAATCTCGAGATTCCGGGTTCACGCTTCGCGTGCCCCGGAATGACGACTAGCCCCGCCCCTTGGTCGGGATCTTGTTGTAGGGCACGTCCTTGTCGACCCGGATGTCGCCGGGCAGACCCAGCACGCGCTCGGCGATGATGTTGCGCAGGATTTCGTCGGTGCCGCCGGCGATGCGCATGGAGGGCGACGACAAGAGCATCTGCTGGAACTGGCCGTTGGCCTGCTCCTCATCGGTGCCGGTGAGGCTGCCTGCGGCGCCTTCAAGGTCCATCGCATAAGTCGCGATGTCCTGCAGCATCAGGCCGGAGACCAGCTTGCCGATGGAGTTTTCCGGACCCGGACGCTCGCCCTTCGAGAGCGCCGAGATCGCGCGGTAGCTGGTATATTTCAGCCCGCTCGCCTTCACCGCCCAGCTCGCGAGCTTGGATCGCACCGCCGGATCGTCGATCGCAAGACCATCCTCCAGCATCAGATTGGAGCAGAACTCGAACATCTCGGGCACGCCGGTGGCGAGCCGCGCGCCGATCGACATGCGCTCGTTCATCAGCGTGGTCAGCGACACGCTCCAGCCCTCGCCGACCGCGCCAAGCCGCTGGCTGTCCGGGATCACGACGTCGGTGAAATAGACCTCGTTGAACTCCTGCATGCCGTTGGCCTGCTTGATCGGGCGCACTTCGACGCCGGGGCTCTTCATGTCGAGGAAGAACATCGTGAGGCCCTTGTGCTTGGGCGCATTGGGATCGGTGCGCGCGATCAACAGGCCGTAGTCGGAGTAATGCGCGCCCGAGGTCCAGATCTTCTGGCCGTTGACGACCCAATTGTCGCCCGTCTTCTCGGCGCGGGTGCGCAGCCCTGCGACGTCGGATCCTGCCGACGGCTCGGAGAACAGCTGGCACCAGATCTCCTCGCCGGAGGCAAGCTTCGGCAGATAGCGGCGCTTGGCGTCCTCAGAGCCCCAGGCCATCACGGTCGGGCCGCACATGCCCTCGCCGATCTGGAACGGCTGGGTCAATTTGCCGTAGACGCCTTCTTCCTGCTGCCAGATCACGCGCTCGATCGGGGTGGCGCCGCGGCCGCCATATTCCTTCGGCCAGTGCAGGCAGGCCCAGCCGCCCTCGGCTTTCTTCTTCTGCCAGGCCTTGCCGACCTCGACCATGTCGTGCTTGGCGAGCCGGATGCGGCCGAGCGAGGATTTTGACAGCTCCTCCTCGAACTCCTTCGGCGCATTGGCCGCGATCCAGTCGCGCGCAACCTTGCGGAACTCGGCTTCCTGCGGCGTGTCATCGAAATTCATGGCGGCTCCTTTGTTCTGTCATTCCGGGGCGCGCAAAGCGCGAACCCGGAATCTCGATCCACAATCTCCAGGTTCCGGGTTCGGCGCTGCGCGCCGCCCCGGAATGACGGCTAGTTTCTTCCCTTGGTCGGGATCTTGTTGAAGGGAACGTCCTTGTCGACCCGGATGTCGCCGGGCAGACCGAGCACGCGCTCGGCGATGATGTTGCGCATGATCTCGTCGGTGCCGCCTTCGACGCGGGTGCCGGGCGCACGCAGCAGCATCGCCTGGAATTTGCCGGTGACCTCGGCATCCTCGGATCCGCTCAAGGCGCCGGCGGCGCCCTGCAGGTCGAGCGCGTAGGTCGCGACGTCCTGGATCATCGAGCCGGCGACCAGCTTGCCGATCGAGTTCTCCGGTCCCGGGCGTTCGCCACGAGAGAGTGCGGAGATCGCGCGCATGCTGGTGTATTTCAGCCCGCTCGCCTTCACCGCCCAATTGGCGAGCTTGGAGCGCACCGCGCGGTTCTCGATCGCGGGGCCATCCTCCAGCATCAGGCTGTTGCAGAAGTCGAACAGCTCGGGGAAGCCGGTCGAGACGCCGGCGCCGATCGACATGCGCTCATTCATCAGCGTGGTCAGCGACACGTTCCAGCCGTCATTGACATTGCCGAGCCGCTGCGCGTCCGGAATCCGCACGTCGGTGAAATAGACCTCGTTGAAGTCCGACGCCCCGCTCGCCTGCTTGATTGGCCTGACCTCGACGCCCGGGCTCTTCATGTCCAGGAAGAACATGGTGAGGCCCTTGTGCTTCGGCACGGTCGGATCGGTGCGGGTCAGCAAAATGCCGTAGTCGGAGTAGTGCGCGCCCGAGGTCCAGATCTTCTGGCCGTTGATCACCCATTCGTCGCCCTGCTTCTCGGCGCGGGTGCGCAGGCCGGCGACGTCGGAGCCGCCGGCGGGCTCCGAGAACAGCTGGCACCAGATCTTCTCGCCGGAGGCGAGCGGCGGTAGATATCTGCGCTTCTGCTCCTCGCCGGCAAACGCCATCATGGTCGGGCCGCACATGCCGTGGCCGATGATGAACATCGAGCTCAGGCGGCCGAACGGACCCTCCTCCTGCTGCCAGATCACGCGCTCGATCGGCGAGGCGCCGCGGCCGCCATACTCCTTCGGCCAGTGCAGGCAGGCCCAGCCGGCGTCGGCCTTCTTCTTCTGCCAGGCTTTTGCCACTTCGAGAATGTTGGCGCCCGTGAGCGCAACGCGGCCGAGCGAGGCCTTGCGCAGTTCGTCCTCATATTGCTTCGGCGCATTGGCCGCGATCCAGGCTTTCGCCTCGGCGCGGAATGCGGCCTCCTGCGGGGTGTCGTCGAAATTCATGGTCTGTCATCCTTCGCCGGTGTCGTAGGATGGGTCGAGCGAAGCGAAACCCATCTCTTGGACCACCCGCGTCATGATGGGTTTCGCTGCGCTCTACCCATCCTACAAATCACCAACTGTTACGCCGCGTTCTTCTTGCGCATGCGATCGATCAGCGCGTCTTCCCAATAGGACAGGCTGCCGAGCCCGAGCGCCACCGCATTGGCGCGGCGGTAGTACATGTGGCAGTCGAACTCCCAGGTGAAGCCCATGCCGCCATGCACCTGGATGTTGTTCTTGGCGCAGTGCTGGAACGCCTGCGTCGCGCTGATGCGCGCGGCGGCTGCCGCTTCCGGCAATTCGGCGGCATTGGTCGAGAGTGCCCAGGCGCCGTAGTAGCAATTCGAGCGCGCCAGCGTCGCCGACACATACATGTCGGCCAGCATGTGCTTGACCGCCTGGAACGAGCCGATCGGACGGCCGAACGCGATACGATCGAGCGCGTAGTCGCGGCCCATCTCCAGCGCGCGGTCGGCACCGCCGACCTGCTCGAACGCCATCAACACGGCCGCACGATCCAGCACCTGGGTGATGACGCTCCAGCCCTCGCCGGCCGCGCCGAGCGGCTCGGCCTTGGCGTCCTTGAAGGTGATCTCGGCCTGGCCACGGGTGAGATCGATGTTGGTCAACGACCTGACCTCGATGCCGCCGGCCTTGAGATCGACGATGAACAGCGCGATATCGGACTCGCGTCCGGCTGAGCCGGTGCGCGCAGCGACAACAGCGAAATCGGCGATCGCGCCATCCGGCACGGGCTTCTTGACGCCGTTGAGCACGCCGCCATTGGCCGTGAGCTTGATCGCCTTCGGCGACGGATTGCCCTTACCCTCGAACAGCGCCAGCGTGCCGATCGCGTCGCCCGAGGCGATCTTCGGCAGCCACTTCTGCTTCTGCGCGTCACTGCCCGCGATCAGGATCGCTTCGGCGGCGAGATAGACCGTGGACGAGAACGGCACCGGCGCCAGCGCGCGGCCCATTTCCTCGGCGATCACGCAGAGCTCGAGATGGCCGGCGCCCGCGCCGCCGAACTGTTCGGGGATCGCAACCCCGAGGAAGCCCATCTCGGCGAGGCCCTTCCACAGCGACTTGTTGTAGGGCGCCTTGCCGTCGAGCACCTCGCGCACGGCCTTCGGCGGGCACTGCTCGCTGAGGAACTTCCGCGCCTCGTCGCGCATCTGCTTCTGTTCGTCGGAGAAATCGAAATTCATGGCGTTACCTTCTCGGTCCTTGTCGTTTCAATTGGCCGTCATTCCGGGGCGCGCGAAGCGCGAGCCCGGAATCCATCGAGCCGCAGATCATGCGGCTTAATGGATTCCGGGCCTGCGCCTTCGGCGCATCCCGGAATGACGTGTTGAGAGAGCTTCATCACAACACGATCACGTCGTCGCCGGGCTTGCCGGCATACAGCCTCTCCACCAGTGCGGCGCGACGCTCGAGGCCGGCGCGCTGGTTGATGTAGCCCTTGTCGGTGAGCTCGTTGCCGTCGATCGACGGCGGTTCTGCCATCAGCATCGCCCGCGCGATCCGCATGCTGCTGCCGGTGGTCGACGCATTGTGCGCCTGCAAACCGTTCTTGAGGCGCGCGACCACCTCGGGATGCCGGACCACGTCCTCGTAGCTCGCGTCCGCATTGCCGACGAGCTGGCGGCAGGCGTGCAGGTTCGGCCAGCACAACAGGCCGATGAACTCACGATCCTGCCCCGCAACCAGCGCGTCATGCACGACCGGCGTCGCGGCCGCGATCGCATCGGTACGTAGCGAGCCGACATGGACGAAAGTGCCGGTGGTCAGCTTGAAGTCCTCGACCACGCGGCCGGCAAAGATGATGCCCTGCAACGGATCGTCGGGATCGACGAACACGCCGGCATCGCCGATGCAGTAGAAGCCTTCCTCGTCGAACATCTTCGCGGTGAGATCGGGCTGGCCGAAATAGCCGGGCGCGACGTTGACGCCGCGCAGCCGCAATTCGTATTTGGCGCCGCACGGCACCATCTTCAGCTCGACGCCGGGGAACGGCAGGCCGATCAGGCCGACGCGCTCGGTGTCCCAATAGGTGCCGGTCGAGGTCGGTGCGGTCTCGGTCGAACCCCAGCCGGTGTAGAACACGATGCGCTCGCCTGTCGTCTTCACCGCCAGCGCCTGCATGCGGTCGTAGAGATCGTCGGGCAGCCGCGCGCCGCCATAGGCCATGATCGAGAGGTTCTTGAAGAAGCTCGCGCACAGCGCCTCGTCCTTCTCCATGGCGGAAGCGAGCGCGGCATAGCCGGCCGGCACGTTGGCGTAATAGGTCGGCGAAACCTCGCGCAGATTTCTGATGGTCTCCTCGAGCTGGCCCGGCATCGGCCGGCCGTCGTCGATATAGAGCGTGCCACCATCGACCAGCACCGGATTGAATGCGGCGTTGCCGCCCATGGTGTGATTCCACGGCATCCAGTCGAGCACAGTCGGGATCGGGCCATTGGTTTCGCGCGGCCGCACCTGCATCATCATCGCCGCGTTGGCGCACATCATCTGCTGGGTGTTGATGACGGCCTTGGGCATGCCGGTCGAGCCCGACGTGAACAGCAGCTTGCCTGTGGTCGCAGGCGTGATCTTCGCGATCGACGCCTCGACATCGGCCGTCACCGTCGCAGCCGCGAGATCGGCAAATGCCACGCTCTTGATGTCTTCGCAGGGGCGCAGCACGTGAACCACCGTGATGCCGGTGAGATCGAGCGCCCTGAGCGCCTTCTCGAAAGCCGGGCCATCCTGCACCATCACGACGGCAGGCTTGATCAGGTTGAACAGGTATTTGAGCTTGAGATGATCCTGGCTCATCAGCGAATAGGCCGGCGACACCGGCGCGGCCGGCAGCCGCGCTTGCATCGCAGCCTGCGTCATCAGCGCGTGCTCGATCGAATTGCCGGACAGGATCGCGACGGGCCGGCCGTCACCAACGCCGAGATCGAGCAGGCCTTGCGTCAGCGCATCGACGGTGCGCTTGGCTTCGCCATAGGAGACCTTGCGCCACTGCCGATCAGGACCGCCGCGTTGCGCGAGCCAGATCCGCTCCGGCGCCTGCGTCGCCCATTTGGCGAGATAGGCCGGGATGTGCGTCTCGTAGGCTTGCAGCGGAATCCGCGACTTCAGGATGACGGTGCCGTCGGCACGCCGCTCGACCGCGATGTCACGTGCGAGCCAATCCACCTTGCGAAAGCCAGGTTTCGTCAGCATCGCCGCGTCTCCATCCATTTTGCGTCTCCCGGAATTTCTTGTCCTTTGCGGACTTTTTATCAGCGCCTGATATAGACAGGCTTTCGTTTCTCAAGGAAGGCCCTGATGCCTTCCTGAAAATCTTCCGAGCGGCTGCACAGCACCTGGTTGCGATCCTCCATCGCAATCACGGCCTCGATCGAGCCGGCATTGACGCTCATGTTGATGCATTCCTTCGACAGACGCAGACCGACCGGCGAGGCCGTCATCATCGCCTCGACATAAGGATTGGCCGCGGCATCGAGATCGGCGACCTCGACCACCTCGGACACCAGGCCGACGGCAAGCGCGCGATCGGCATGGATGAAGCGCCCGGTGAGGATCAGCTCCGATGCCACCGACACACCGACGAGGCGCGGCAGGAAATAGCTGGTGCCGATGTCGCAGCCGCCGAGGCCGAGCTTGATGAAGGCGCAATTCATCCGCGCGTTTGTCGCCGCGATGCGGATGTCGGCGGCGAGCGCCAGCGCAAAACCGCCGCCGGCCGCCGCGCCCTGCACCAGCGCGATGATCGGCTGCGGACAGCGCCGCATCAGCATCACGATGTCGGCAATGCGGCGCTGCGAGTCCAGCGACTCGGTGACGCCGGGCGGCTCGGTCTGCCCACCGCGACGGGCCATCGCGTGCTTGAGGTCGAGCCCGGCGCAGAAATTCGGACCGGCGCCCTTCAGCACCACGACGCGGGTGTCACGATTGCGCTGCAGGCCCTGGAAGTAGCTATTGAGCGCATCGATCAGCGCGGGATCGAGCGCGTTGAGGCTCTCGGGGCGATTGAGCGTGACCCAATCGACCCCGTCGTGATGTTCGATCAGCAGCGGATTCGTCACTTCCTGCTCCCGCCCGTTCAGCGAACGCGATGCTCGTTGCTGCGCCCTCTCCCCTTGTGGGAGAGGGCATGTTCGCTGTCAGCTTTGCATTCGATTGGGTGAGGGGTCTGTCTCCGGGGAGAGAACCCCTCATCCGTCGCGGACTGCGTCCGCGCCACCTTCTCCCACAGGGGGAGAAGGGAAAGAAGAGCGGCGCCTGCGCTAGCGCGGGGCCATGCGGATGGCGCCGTCGAGGCGGATGGTCTCGCCGTTGAGCATCGGGTTCTCGACGATGTGGACGGCGAGGTTGCCGTACTCCGAGGCGTCGCCGAGGCGGGCCGGATGCGGCACCTGTGCGCCCAGGCTCTTGCGCGCTTCCTCGTTGAGACCCATCAGCAGCGGCGTCAGGAACAGGCCCGGCGCGATGGTGTTGACGCGGATCTTCAGGCTGGCGAGGTCGCGCGCGGCCGGCAGCGTGAGGCCGACGACGCCGCCCTTGGAGGCGGAATAGGCGATCTGACCGATCTGGCCCTCATAGGCCGCAACCGATGCGGTGTTGATGGCGACGCCGCGCTCCTCGCCGATCGGGGCTTCGGTGGCCAGCCGCTCGGCAAACAGGCGCAGCACGTTGAAGGTGCCGATCAGGTTGACGTTGATGATGCGGACGAACTTCGCCAGCGGATAGACGCCGTCCTTGCCGACGATGCGCTGCGAGCCGCCGATGCCGGCGCAGTTCATCAAGACGCGCGCGATGCCGTGCGCCGCCTCGGCCTTGGCGATCGCAGCCTTGATCGCGTCCTCGTCGGTGACGTCGGCATGCAGGGCGACGCCCTTCACCTCGGCGGCGACCTTCTCGGCGTTTTCCTTGTTCTGGTCGATCACGCCGATCCTGGCGCCCTTGGCGGCCATGGCGCGCGCGGTTGCGGCACCAAGGCCGGAGCCACCGCCGGTGATGAGAACGGCAACGTCTTTCAACTGCATCGGAATAACCTTTCCTTGGGCGTTTCTTCTCTAGACTTGGTTATGGCGAATGGTGAGTAGCGAATGGCGAGTGGAAGAGATGACCTCTCCCCATTCGCTACTCGCTATTCGCCATCCGCAATTCTTTCGCTTCCAGCACGCCGCCGAAGATCAAGGCTTCCATGTGCTTGATGTATTCGCGGCAGACCTCGTCGGTGACCGGACCGACGCCGACCGCGCGCGACATCGCGTGGCGGCCGAAGAACAGATGATCGCAGGCGCCGATCAGGCTGGTGTAGAACAGCACCGGATCGATCTTGCGGAATTCGCCGGCCTTGACGCCTTCGGCGAGTAGCCGGCGATGGAAATCCAGCAGCGGCGCGACGAAGAATTTCGACACCTCGTCCGCGGCCTCCTGCGAGCTCTCGTGCAGCAGATAATGGATCAGCCGGTTCATATAGGGGAACTGGTGATAGGCGCGGATGATGCCGCCGATATGCAGCCGCAGCTTCGCGGACGGCGTGATCGGCTGGCTGATGAGATATTCGAGCTGCGACATCTCGGTGGCGGCGTCGCGCGCCAAGAGCGCCAGCAACAGCCCGTCCTTGTTGCCGAAATGATATTTCACCAGCGCTGCGTTGACGCCCGACTTTTGCGCGATGTCGGATAGCGAGACCTCGATCGAGGCGCGCTCAATCATCAGCTCGCTGGCTGCGACCAATAGCTTGTCCGCGGTGGCATTTTTGCCGGCCGGAAGTTTCGTCGGTACGCTGGTATTCAACTGCGCTCTGATCCCGCTCTGTGTCCCGAGCCCGTCTCGGCTCGATCTTGGCTCGATCTGCTCGACGTTCAATCGAGGCCGCACATAAGCCCATGGCGGGGCTGCACTCAAGAGTTAATTGATTGATTGACTAAATGCTGAGCCGTCCCTTAAATCCGGCCCAACTTACAAACCCCAATCCGGAAACATCAGGGAGATCAGACATGGCCGAGGCCTATATCGTCGCCGCCGCTCGCACCGCGGGCGGCCGCAAGGGAGGGCGTCTCGCCGGCTGGCATCCGGCCGATCTGGCCGCGACCGTGCTCAACGCGCTGGTCGACCGCACCGGCGTCGACCCCGCGCAGGTCGAGGACGTGATCATGGGCTGCGTGATGCAGACCGGCGAGCAATCCACCAACATCGCGCGCAACGCTGTGATGGCCTCGAAGCTGCCGGAGAGCGTGCCGGCGACCTCGATCGACCGCCAATGCGGTTCCTCGCAGCAGGCGCTGCACTTCGCGGCGCAGGCGGTGATGTCTGGCACCATGGACTGCGTGATCGCCGCCGGTGTGGAATCGATGACCCGCGTGCCGATGGGCCTCGCCTCCTCGCTGCCCGCCAAGAACGGCTTCGGCCATTACAAGAGCCCGGGCATCGAGGCGAAATATCCCAACATCGTGTTCAGCCAGTTCACCGGCGCGGAGATGATGGCCGAGAAGTACGGCCTGTCGAAGGATGAGCTCGACGAATTCTCCTTTGGCAGCCATCAGCGCGCGATCGCGGCGACACAAGCGGGCGCCTTCAAGGACGAGATCGTGCCGGTGCAAATCACCCGCGCCGACGGCTCGACCGATACCCACCACATCGACGAAGGCATCCGCTTCGACGTCAGCCTCGACGGCATCAAGGGCGTCAAGCTGATCGCCGAGAACGGCAAGCTGACCGCGGCCAGCGCCAGCCAGATCTGCGACGGCGCCTCCGGCGTCATGGTGGTCAACGAGAAGGGCCTCAAGGCGCTCGGCCTCACGCCGATGGCGCGCATCCATCACATGACCATGATCGGCGGCGATCCCGTGATCATGCTGGAAGCGCCGCTGCCGGCAACCCAGCGCGCGCTGAAGAAGGCCGGCATGACCATCGACGACATCGACCTGTTCGAGGTCAACGAGGCGTTCGCCTCGGTGCCGACCGCGTGGCTGAAGACCACCGGCGCCGATCCGGCGAGGCTCAACGTCAATGGCGGCGCGATCGCGCTCGGCCATCCGCTCGGCGGCAGCGGCACCAAGCTGATGACGACGCTGCTACATGCGCTGAAGCAGCGCAACAAGCGCTACGGTTTGCAGACCATGTGCGAAGGCGGCGGCATGGCCAACGTGACGATCGTCGAGCGGCTGTAACAAAAAGAAAAAGCCAATAGCGAATGGCGAGTAGCGAATAGCGAGTAGGCGGAAGGTGCTGCACCCTTCCCTATTCGCCATTCGCTACTCGCCATTCGCGCCTTGAGGAAACGCAATGACCCATCCGTCCATCCACGCGCGTAACCATCCGAACAAGATCGCCTACCAGATGGCGTCATCCGGCAAGGCGATCACCTATCGCGAGCTCGACGAGCTCTCGAACCAGGGCGCGCATCTGTTCCGCTCGCTCGGCCTGAAGCCCGGCGACCACATCGCGCTGCTGATGGAAAACCGGCTCGCCTTCATGGAGATCTGCTGGGCCGCGCAGCGCTCGGGGCTGTATTACACCGCGATCAGCCGCTATCTGACCGAAGAGGAGATCGCCTACATCATCAAAGACTGCGGCGCCAAGGTTTTCATCACCACGCCGCAATGCGCCGACAAGGTGAAGGGCCTGATCAAGGGCGGACCCGGCGAACCGCTGTTCTACATGATGGACGAGCCGGCGCCGGGCTTCCGCTCCTACGACAAGGAGGCCGCCGCGCAGCCGACCACGCCCATTGCCGACGAGGTCGCCGGCTACGACATGCTGTATTCCTCCGGCACCACCGGCCGGCCCAAGGGCATCAAGAAGCAGTTCGAGGGCAACCGGATCGACGAGCCGAACCCGTTCCTGCGGATTCTCACCGCCGACATGTGCGGCATGAACGCCGACTCTATCTATCTGTCGCCGGCGCCGCTCTATCACGCGGCTCCCTTGCGCTTCAACATGATGGCGACGGTGCTCGGCGGCACGTCCGTCATCATGGAGCATTTCGACGCCGAGGAATTCCTGAAGCAGGTCGAGACCCACAAGGTGACGCAGTCGCAACTGGTGCCGACCATGTTCGTTCGCATGCTGAAGCTGCCCGACGAGGTGCGCACCCGCTACAACGTCTCCTCGCTGAAGGGCGCGATCCACGCCGCGGCGCCCTGCCCGGTCGACGTGAAAGCGAAGATGATCGATTGGTGGGGACCGATCCTGATCGAGTATTATGCCGGCTCCGAAGGCAACGGCGTCACGGTCTCGACCTCGCAGCAATGGCTGACCCATCGCGGCACGGTCGGCCGCGCCGTGGTCGGCAAGGTCAAGATCCTCGACGAGAACGAGCAGGAGCTGCCGACCGGCCAGATCGGCCAGGTCTATTTTGCCGATGCGCCCGCGTTCTCCTATCACAACGATCCCGAGAAGACGAAGAAGGCCTACAACGCCAGGGGCTGGTCGACGCTCGGCGACGTCGGCTATCTCGACGAAGAGGGCTTCCTCTATCTGACCGACCGCAAGAGCTACATGATCATCTCCGGCGGCGTGAACATCTATCCGCAGGAGACCGAGGACGTGCTGATCACGCATCCGGCGGTCTCCGATGTCGCGGTGTTCGGCGTGCCGAACGAGGAGATGGGCGAGGAGGTCAAGGCCGTGGTGCAGCCGCACGACATGGGCAGGGCCGGCAAGGCGCTCGAGGCCGAGCTGATCGCGTTCTGCCGCCAGCACCTGTCGCCGATCAAATGCCCCAGGAGTATCGATTTCGAGCAGGAGCTGCCGCGCACGCCGACCGGAAAGTTGGTGAAGCGGCACCTGCGCGACAAATATTGGCCGAAGGCGCCGGCCAAGGCGTAAATTTCGGAGGGCGTAAAGGCGCGATAGCGCCGTGCCCACCCTCCATGCTCTGCTCGCGATGGTGGGCACGCTAACGCTTTGCCCACCCGACGAAGCTGATCGCGCTCGACAACTCCAATCTGACCTACAACTCCGCCGCCGGCTCGCAGGCGGCGGAAGCCGCAGCGCGCAGATGCAGTTGGCCGTGCTTGCCATTGGCGGTGGTGGTCCACTGCGCATCGATCCGCTGAAGATCGTCCGACAGTTTGCCGCGATGGCTGCCTTCGGTCTCGAACGATCCGTTGCCGTCGGGCGACCGCTCAAAAATCTCGACCTCGAGATCGGACAGCCGGATGAACATCTCCACACCGATCTTCGTCACCTGACGCCCAGCTTCATATGAACCGCAGCCGCGCGCTTCCGCATTCTGCTCGTTCAGAGCCTTGACCTTGTCGAAGGTGATGACGACGTTCTGCACCGTATTGTCGCCGTCCCACAGGAACTCGCCGATATAGGCGTGCGGCAGTTTTTCGGTGAGCTCCTTGATGTCGGCTGCGCGCACGGCAGACACCAGCACAAGACCAGCGGCCACGATCATCAGGCCGAGACGCGACATCGAGCCGGCCAGCTCTGCAATCCTCGCGTGGCGCATGCGGTATGCATCCCCTGGGCAAAGTTGCTATCGTGAATCAATGGCCGTCAGCATACAGCAAAATGCGCTGGTTGTGCGACGATGCCCAACAGGTGATCTCAGATGGAAACGCTCCCCGACGTCCCGCTGCCCGCAACCATCCGCTCGCGCTATGTCGATGGCATCAACGGCCTCACCATGCATGTGCTCGAAGCCGGCTTCGAAACATCCGGCCGGCCTTGCCTATTGCTGCTGCACGGCTTTCCGGAATTAGCGTTTTCCTGGCGCAAGGTGATGCCGAAGCTCGCTGCGGCCGGCTATCACGTGATCGCGCCGGACCAGCGCGGCTATGGCCGCACCACCGGCTGGAGCGCGGATTATGACGGCGACCTTGCGTCATTCCGCCTGCCCAACCTGGTGCGCGATGCGCTCGGGCTGGTCGCAGCGTTCGGCTACAAGCACGTAGACGCGGTGATCGGGCATGATTTCGGTTCGTCGGTCGCGGCATGGTGCGCACTGATCCGGCCCGACGTGTTCCGCGCGGTGGTGATGATGAGCGCGCCGTTCGCAGGACCGCCGGCACTGCCGTTCAACACGGCGAACGTACCGGCGAAGCAAGCGGCCGAAGACCCCGTGCATCGCGAACTCGCCGCGCTGCCGCGGCCGCGCAAGCACTACCAATGGTACTATTCGACGCGCCCCGCCAACGACGACATGCATCGCGCACCGCAAGGCGTGCACGATTTCCTGCGCGCCTACTATCATCACAAGAGCGCGGACTGGAAAGACAACAAGCCGTACCCGCTGCAATCCTGGTCGGCGGGCGAGCTGGCAAAGCTGCCGACCTATTATGTGATGGATCTCGCTAGGGGCATGGCGGCGACGGTGGCCGAAGAGATGCCGTCACGCGAGGCGATCGCCGCCAACCTTTGGCTGCCGGATCGCGAGCTCGCCTATTACAGCGCGGAGTATCAGCGCACGGGATTCCAGGGCGGACTGCAATGGTATCGCTGTGGCACGTCGGGCGCGTTCACGGCGGAATTGCAGACCTGGAGCGGCCGCCGCATCGATCAGCCGTCGGCGTTCATCTCGGGCAAGCAGGATTGGGGCACCTATCAGCGGCCCGGCGTGTTCGAGACGATGCAGACCAATGTCTGCACCAACATGATCGGCTGCCACCTCGTCGACGGCGCCGGCCACTGGGTGCAGCAGGAGCAGCCGGACGAGGTGAGCCGGCTGCTGCTCCAGTTCGTCGCGCGTGCGGTGCAATAGCGGCGGACGCAACAGGCAATGTTCCAGACATTTCGAGGAACATTCCGAGGAACATTCGATGGAACCCGGCGTTGCGCTCAGCCGGTCCTTTGTCCGGCGACCTGACATGGAGGAGGACTATGGAAAAGAAGATCGCCGGACTGTTGGGCGCGGTCGCATCGCTCGGTGCGCTCGGAACGGTGCAAGCCGCACCGGCGCCCGCGCCGACCGACGTATTGCGGGCGAATTCCTACGCAGAGCTGCTGGAGCCGATCTCGAACGCTTCGGCGAAGCTACAGGCGCTCGACGAGACGGCGCCGCCGCAGGCACGCGAGAACGTGCAAGTCGCGCAGTTCTATCATCATCACCACCACCACCATCACCACCACCATCACGGCTACTATCGCGACTATGATCGCGGCTACGGGCCTCGCGTCATCGTGGTGCCGCGCTATCGGCGATATCATCACCATCACCACCATCATCACCACAGCTTCTATCGACGCGACTACTGAGCGTCGGCTGACGTGCGATAAGGCAGCGGGGCCCGCAGGCCCCGCTGTTTTGGTCTAAGAGCCTATGACGTCTCAGTCGCCGCGCGCTTTCTCCTTTGCCGCACGATGCAGATGGCGATAGGTGCCGTCGAACACCGTATCGGTCGACGAGGTCCATTCCGTGCCGGCGGCGAGCTTCGGCCGGCTGTTGTAGATGCGGCGCGCCTGCAATTCGCGTTCGGCGGCTTCCTCCTCGCCCATTGGCTCGAGCTGAAAACCCGCCTCCTCCGGGATCACGATGATCTGCGCGAAGGGCTCGTTCGGCCGGAAGATGTGCGTGCGGCCTTCGGCGGGCGCCTTGAACACGCAGAAGAACATCATCGGCCACCAGTTGCGGATCAGCGCCGGAACGGCGATCGGCACCGTGTCGGTACGGTCGGTATAGAAGCGCGGATGCGGCTCGGTGCGGACCGCCATGCCCGGTTCGACCTTGAGGTCGAGCAGGATCTGGTAGGTATAGAACGTGGTGCCGAAATTGCGGAACGGTGGCCATTGCACGCCGCTGTCCGGCGGTTCGCCCCAATCGGCATCGAGATGCAGCTGCCCATCGCGCGTGGTGACATGCAGCTCGAAGTCGTAGGGATAGAACAGCTCGATGCCGTATTGCGCACCCTCCGAGAACGGCACGCAATGCCAGACCTGTTCGCGTGAGCCGTCGGCGCGCGGCTCGCGCTGACCCGCCCAGCCGGGAATCTCGAGCCTGGTCCGCCGCGGCGCCAGGCGTGGATCGTTCAGGCGATATTTGACCGTGCTCATGGAGTCCCCCGCTGATCAGCACCGGAACTCGAACGGGCGCGGAAACGCCTGGTTCCCTTCATCGTGATCAAAAACGGTGCCGACCAATGGCCCTTTCGGTTGACCGGCGCGCCGATGATCAATATTAGAATTATTCTAATTCTAAGTTGGATGAATAAGGCGTTGCCGTGAAGAATTTCGCCGATCTGACCGAGCGCGAGGTGCTGGCGGTCGCGATTGCCTCCGAAGAGGAGGACAGCCGGATCTACATGTCCTTCGCCGAGGACCTCGCCGGCCGCTATCCCGATACCGCAAAGATTTTCGAGGAGATGGCAGAGGAGGAGCGCGGCCATCGCCACCGACTGCTCGAGACCTACGAGCAACGCTTCGGTCCGCATCTGCCGCCGATCCGGCGCGAGGACGTCAAAGGCTTTCTGCGCCGGCGCCCGATCTGGCTGACCAAGAACCTGCCGCTCGACACCATCCGCAAGGAAGTCGAGACCATGGAGCTGGAGGCCGAACGCTTCTACGCCAAGGCGGCCGAGAAGGCCGAGGATACCGGCGTGCGCCGGCTGCTCGGCGATCTCGCCGAGGAGGAGAAAGGCCACGAGAAGCTCGCGATCAAGCTGACCGGCGAGATCCTCAAGCCCGATGTGCGCGCGGAGGAAGACCGCACGCGGCGGCGGATGTTCGTGCTGCAATATGTGCAGCCGGGACTTGCCGGACTGATGGACGGCTCGGTCTCGACCTTGGCGCCGCTGTTCGCCGCCGCCTTCGCGACCCATCACAACTGGCAGACCTTCCTGGTCGGGCTGGCCGCGTCGATCGGCGCCGGCATCAGCATGGGCTTTGCCGAGGCGCTGTCCGACGACGGCTCGCTGACCGGCCGCGGCTCGCCCTGGCTGCGCGGCCTCACCTGCGGATTGATGACGACGCTCGGCGGCCTCGGCCACACCATTCCCTATCTGGTGCCGGATGCCTGGCCGAATGCGTTCTGGATCGCGACCGCGATCGCCGGCATCGTCGTGTTCTTCGAATTGTGGGCGATCGCCTTCATCCGCTCGCGCTACATGGATACGCCGTTCCTGCAGGCGGTGTTCCAGATCGTGCTGGGCGGCGCGATCGTGCTCGCAGTCGGCATCTTGATCGGCGCGGCTTAACGGCTTGAGGGAAAGATGCGACAGCGCCAGCATCTCGCCATCATAGCGCTTCTTGCGGCGCTGCCGGCGCTCGGCTGGAGCGGTCGCGCGCAAGCGACCGACGAGATCCAGGTCTACAATGCCGGCATCGCGGAAGTCGGGCAGTTCACCATCCAGCAGCATCTCAACTATGTCGGCATCGGCCAGAAGGACCCGCCCTTCCCCGGTGGCTTTCCATCGAACCACAGCCTCAACGGGACGCCGGAGTTTGCCTATGGCATGACCGACTGGTGGGAGCTCGGGCTTTATCTGCCGTTCGCGGTCCAGGACCGGCAATTCCTCTCCGACGGCGTCAAGCTGCGTACCCTGTTCGTCTCGCCCAACGCCGACAAACGCAATTTGTTCTACGGCATCAATTTCGAGTTCAGCTACGAGACGCCGAAATTCGCGCAGACCCGGTTCGGCATGGAGATCCGCCCGATCATCGGCGTGCGCAACGCGGATTACGAATTCATCGTCAACCCGATCGTCGATGTCGGCTTCGGCAGATACGGCGAGACGGATTTTGCACCGGCGGCGCGCGTCGCGCGCAAGCTGAAGGACGATCTGTTCGTTGGGCTCGAGTATTACGCCGATCTCGGCAAGATCGGCGCCTTCAGCCCGCTCGCCGAGCAGCAGCATACGCTGTTCGCGGTGACCGACTTCAAGCTCGGCGATTTCGACGTCAATTTCGGTGTCGGCTACGGCCTCACGCCGGCGTCCGACCGACTCGTCGTCAAGACCATCATCGGATATGCCTTCCCGGTACCGGGCGCCAAGGGAACCGAGCGGGCAAGCGCCAACGGCGCCATCAATCCGCTGGCGCATCTGTCCGCACGCGGCGCGCCGTTCTAGATTGAACCGACGACCTCGATCCGGGTTGAAAGTCCATGACCGACCGTCTGCATTACGGCACCACCGCCAAGCTCCTGCATTGGGCGGTCGTCGCACTGCTTGCCGTGCAATACCCGATCGGCTGGCTGATGCCGGACATTCATCGCGGCCAGACGCCCGGCGCAGCGATGACATTCCACATCTCGTTCGGTATCGTCATCCTGGCGCTGATCGTGCTGCGGTTCGTATGGCGATTGACGCACCCGGTGGCTCCGGAAAGCTCGCTTCCGGCATGGCAACGGTTGAGTTCGGAAGCCGTGCACTGGATGCTCTATGTCCTCGTGCTGGCAACGACGGTCAGCGGCTGGCTGTTCGCGTCGTTTCGCGGCTGGGGCATCTCGCTCTTCTACATGATGCCGCTGCCCATGCTGGCCTCCGACAATGCCGCGGCAGGCAAGGCGATCGATGGCCTGCATCAGGCCGCGGAATGGTCGCTGCTGGTGCTGATCGGAATCCATGTCGCGACCGCGCTGGTGCACCTGCTGATCCACCGCGATCGCATCATGCAGCGCATGCTTCCGGGCTAGCGCAATTGCGATCAAGCCGGTCTTGCCCGTCGGCTCCATTCTGCGCATGATCGCCGCCAAAATCAGGGAGCATGCCAGTGGCCAAATCGCAATACAGTTTCAAGACCGCCGTCGAATTGTCGGCGGCGCTGCGCAAGAAAGAGGTCTCGGCCATCGAGCTCGCGGAGGATGCGATCGGCCGCATCGAGCGCCATGACGGCAAGGTCAACGCGGTGTGCGTGCGCGATTTCGAGCGCGGCCTTGACGCGGCCCGCGCTGCCGACGCCGCGATCGCGCGCGGCGAGCACAGGCCGCTGCTCGGCATTCCCATGACGGTGAAGGAATCCTTCAACGTCGCGGGATTGCCGACCACCTGGGGCTTCCCGCCGCAAAAGGACTTCGTTCCGGCGGAGGATGCGCTGTCGATTCAGCGGGTCAAGGACGCCGGCGGCGTGATCCTCGGCAAGACCAACGTGCCGGTCGGCCTCGCCGACTGGCAGAGCTATAACGAGATCTACGGCACCACCAACAACCCTTACGACCTCGGCCGCACGCCGGGCGGCTCCTCCGGCGGATCGTCGGCCGCGCTCGCTGCGGGTTACGGCGCGCTGTCGCTGGGCTCCGACATCGGCGGCTCGCTGCGGGTGCCGGCATTCCACTGCGGCATCTATGCGCACAAGCCGACCTTCGCGCTGCTGCCGTCGCGCGGCCACACGCCGCCGCCGCTGCCGCCACTGCCGTTCGATCGCGATCTGTCGGTGATCGGCCCGATGTCGCGCGGCGCGGCCGACCTCGCGCTGGTGCTCGACGTGATGGCCGGTCCCGATCCGCTCGAAGCGGGCAAGGCCTATCGCCTCGACCTGCCGGCGGCGCGCCACGCGAGCCTGAAGGACTTCCGCATCCTCGTTATCGACAGCGATCCGGTGCTGCCGACCGACAGGGTGATCCGGGGAAGCATCGACAAGCTCGCCAGCAACCTCGACAAGGCCGGCGCGAAGGTCTCTCGCGCGAGCCCGCTGCTGCCGGACTTCGCCGCCTCCTCGCGTCTCTATATGCGGATGCTGCTGTCGTTCCTCGCGGCCACGTTCCCGCCGGAAGTCTATGCCGGCGCCTGCGCCGCCGCTGCGGCGCTGCCTGCCGACAACACCAGCCTGCAAGCCGAACGGCTACGCGGCATCGCGCTCAGCCATCGCGACTGGGTGATCGCCGACGGCGGCCGTGCGCGGTTGCGCGCGCAGTGGCGCGAGCTGTTCAAATCGTTCGACGCGGTGATCTGCCCGATCATGCCGACGCCGGCCTATCCGCACGATCATTCGCCCGACCAGGAGCAGCGCAAGATCCTGATCGACGGCGTGCCGCACGTCTACACCGACCAGCTCGCCTGGCCCGGCATCGCGACCCTGCCCGGCCTGCCCTCGACCGCGATCCCGACCGGCTTTGCGCCCGACGGACTGCCGATCGGCGTGCAGATCGTCGGCCCGTGGCTCGAGGACCGCACGCCGCTGAAGCTCGCCGAGCTGATCGAGCGCGAATTCGGCGGCTTCGTGCCGCCGAAGATGTTTGATGATTGACACACGAAGACTCTAGACGCCGTCATTGCGAGGAGCAAAGCGACGAAGCAATCCACATCTCGGCAGGCAGAGAAATGGATTGCTTCGCTGCGCTCGCAATGACGAACAACAGGGGAAACCGGTGAGCACAGACCTCGAAGAACTCACAAAACTCAACAAGGATTACGTCGATTCCGTTCAGAACTGCGACGTCAAGCGCTTTGACGAGATCCTGGCGCCGGACTTCTACTGCACCAATCCCGACAAGAGCCTGGTCGACCGCACCGCATTCCTGAAGCAGACGGCGATCCCGGTGAAGATCAAGGGACTGAAAGCCGAGGACGTCAAAATCCGCGTCCTCGGCGATTTCGCCATCATCCACGCCCGCACCAGCTATCTCAACGCCGACGGCGAGCAGGCCTATGGCCGCTACACCGACTGCTGGGCGCGGCAGAACGGGAAATGGCTCGCGGTGTCCGCGCACGTGGCGCGGTAGGCTGGACACACCCTCAACCGTCGTCGCGGCGAAAGCCGGGACGACGACAACTAGCTGTCGAACATGATCACGCTGCGCAGCGTCTTGCCGGCCTTCATGTTGGCAAAGCCCTCGTTGATCTCGGAGAGCTTCAGCTTGGCCGAGATCCAGTCCTCCAGATGCAGCCTGCCGCGCATGTAGAAGTCGACCAGGCGCGGCATGTCGACGCGGAAGTGGTTCGAGCCCATCGACGAGCCCTGGATGCGGCGCTCGCGCAGGAAGTCGAAGCCGTGCAGCTCGATCTTCTGGCCGAACGGGATCATGCCGACGATGGTCGCGGGTGCCGCCGGCCGCCAGCATGGCGAAGGCCTGCTCGGCGGTGTCCTTGCGGCCGAGCACCTCGAAGGAGTGCTGCACGCCGCCGCCGGTGAGCTCGCGCACCTGCTGCACCACATCGCCGCGGGCGGGATCCACGATGTCGGTGGCGCCCAGTTTGGTCGCGAGTTGCAGCTTGGCCGGATTGGTGTCGATCGCGATGATGCGGCCGGCGCCGGCGATCTGCGCGCCGTTGATCGCGGCCATGCCGACGCCGCCGCAGCCGATCACAGCCACGGTCTCGCCCGCGGTCACCTTCGCGGTGTTCACCACCGCGCCGTAACCGGTGATGACGCCGCAGCCGATCAACGCGGCGAGATCGAGCGGCATCTCCTTCTTGATCTTCACGATGGCGTTCTCATGCACCAGCATCTGCTCGGCGAACGACGACAGGTTGAGAAATTGATTGAGCTTCTCCTTCCTGCCCCAGGACAGCCGATTGGAGGCGCCCGGCAGCATCTTCACCGTGGTGTCGGTGCACAGCACGGTGCGGCCGGTGGTGCAATTGTCGCAGGTGCCGCAGAACACCGAGAGGCACGTCACGACGTGGTCGCCGGGCTTCACATAGTTGACGTCGGAGCCGACCTTCTCGACCACGCCGGCCGATTCATGACCGAGCACCGCCGGCAGCGGATGCGGATAAAGGCCTTCCATGAAGTGCAGGTCGGAATGGCAGAGGCCAGCGACCGCAGTGCGGATCAGGACCTCGCGCGGTCCCGGATTGGGCACGCTGACATCCTCGATCACCAGCGGCTGATTGACTTCATGCAGGACGGCGGCCTTCATCGGAATTTCCTCTCATGTTTTTTGTTGTGCCCGCTCTCCACCTCTCCCAAGGGGAGAGGTCGGAGCGCATCGAAGATGCGGTCCGGGTGAGGGGTTCATATCTATCGTTGGAGCGCAACCCCTCACCCGGATCGCTGGCGCGATCCGACCTCTCCCGATGGGAGAGGTGAGACTGCGTGAGCGGCCGAAGATCAGCCTACGCTGCGACGAGCAATTCGCCAACCTCGGCGATGCCGACGGCGCGCTCGCCGAGCAGGTGCTCTGTGATCCTGCGCTGAACGGTATTTTCCGTTAGTCGGAACGGATCGCCCGACATCACGCGGTGATCGATCACCATCCGCGACAGCAACAGCCGGCGCGCGTCGCCGCGCATCTCGTGGATGCGTCCGCCTTCCCACGCCAGCGCCACGGCGCTTGCGACATGATAGAGCAGGCTGGTGGCGCGCCGCGCATCGCCCTCATTGTCGATACGGCTTGCGACCTCGCGCGCAAACGCGATCGCACGGTCGCTGAGATCGCGCAGCCGGCTGCGCCACGCCAGCGGCACATTCGGGCTGTCGTCGAGCCGCGCATGCAGATCGGCGGCGAGCGCATGGTCGGCGCCGTGACGTCCCACCGCACGCTTCAGCGCATCGATTGCGACGATGTTGCCGGTGCCCTCCCAGATCGAACCGAGATGCGCATCGCGCAGCAGCCGCGGCGTGACGAATTCCTCGATGTAGCCGATGCCGCCGCGCATCTCCATCGCGTCGCCGCAGACTTTTCGGGCATCACGGGTGGCGCGGAATTTCAGGGTCGGGGTCAGGATACGCAGCAGCGCTGCGGCATCCTGGCTGCCGGCCTCGGCGCGGTCGAGCGCGTCCGCGGTCAGGAAGCTCATCGACAGCGCCTGCTCGGTCGGCAGCATGATCTTCATCAGCTGGCGCCGCGCCAGCGGCAGGTCGATGATGCGCTGGCCGAACACCACGCGCCCGCGCGCCACCGTGATCGCATCATGCCAGGCACGGCGCATCAACGCGGTCGACTTCACGCCATTGGAGAGCCGCGACGAATTCACCATCTCGGCCATCTGCACGAAACCGCGATCGAGCTTGCCGACGGCGTAGGCGATCGCACCGTCGAACTTGATCTCGCCCGAGGCCATCGAGCGGGTGCCGAGCTTGTCCTTCAAGCGCACGATCCGATAGTGGTTCTGCGAGCCGTCGTCGAGGAAGCGCGGCATCAGGAACAGGCCGACGCCTTTGGTGCCCGGCCCCGCGCCCTCGGGGCGCGCCAGCAGCATCACCACCTTGGCATCGGCGTTCGAGCAGAACCACTTCTCGCCATAGAGCCGCCAGTGGTCGCCCTCCTGCACGGCGCGGGTGGTCAGTGTGCCGACATCGGAGCCGCCTTCCTTCTCGGTCATGAACTGGCCACCCTGCGTGAGCTTGCTCATGTCGGTCTGGGTCAGTCCGTCCAAATATTTCGCCTTCAACGCCTCGCTGCCGAAATTAGCCAGCAGCTTCGCGCATCCGTCGGTGACGTTAATCGGACAGCCCATACCGAATTCGGTCTGGTTGAACAGGAAAGTGAAGGCGTGCTTGGCCACCACGGGATATTTGTCGGGCCAGCCCATGATCCCCTTGCGGAGCGACAGCGCATGGATGCCGAACTCTCCGAACGCGGCCTTCTCGAGCTCGCGATAGGCCGGATGATATTCGATTGTTTGCACGTCGCGGCCGAACTTGTCGCGCTGGTGCAGCACCGGCGTATGCCGGTCGGCGAGCCGCGCGTATTCGTCGAGCGTGCCGCCGGCCAATCCGCCGAGCCGGTCGAGATGCGGCTCGATGTGGCGGAACAACGCCTCAGGCAGATGCAGTTTCAGAAGGTCCGATAGCGCCGGATCGGCCCGGTAGAAATTCATTCCCGTGGTGTCGGGCGCCAACAGGCCCGGCTGGCTGGCGGACGTTTTCGGATCCTGCTTGTGCGGCTGCATTGAATTCCCGGCTGCGGTGCTCATTTGTTTGGGCACGACTATCCTCCTCCGGCCGAGCAAAGGAAAGCCCAATGGATATTCCAAAATACAAGATCGCCCTGATCGTCGGCGCCGGCGCGGGCCTCAGCGCCTCGCTGACGCGGCTATTTTCGCGGGAGGGAATTCGCGTGGCGCTGGGCGCCCGCAGTATCGAGAAGCTCGGCGCGCTCTGCACCGAAACCGGCGCGAAGGCCTATGCCTGCGACACCACCAAGGCCGAGGATGTCGAGCGGCTTTTCGGCCTGGTCGAGCGCGAGGTCGGAACGCCTGATCTCGTGGTCTACAACGCCAGTGGTCGCAGCCGCGGGCCGTTCGTCGAACTCGTGCCGTCAGAGGTCGAGCAGGCGATCGCGGTCTCGGCGTTCGGCGGCTTCCTGGTGGCGCAAGAGGCGGCGAAGCGCATGCTGCCCAACAGGAAGGGTGCGATCCTGTTCACCGGCGCCTCCGCCAGCGTCAAGGGCTATGCGCAATCGGCGCCGTTCGCGATGGGCAAGTTCGCGCTGCGCGGCCTGGCGCAGAGCATGGCGCGCGAACTATCGCCGCAAGGTATCCATGTCGCGCATTTCGTGATCGACGGCGGCATCCGCAGCGCCGCCCGCACCGAGCCCGCCGATAAGCCGGACTCGATGCTCGATCCCGATGCGATTGCGCTGAGCTACTGGAACGTGCTGCAACAGCCGCGCAGCGCCTGGAGCTGGGAGCTGGAATTGCGGCCCTGGGTCGAGAAGTTTTGAGATGACGAAGATCATGTAATCGACGTAGGATGGGCCTAAATCGCCGCCGCATTCGTCATTGCGAGGAGCGAAGCGACGAAGCAATCCATTTCCTCGACTTGCGGCGGCATGGATTGCTTCGCTGCGCTCGCAATGACGGATTGAACTGGGGAAGGAAAACATGTCGAACGAAATCAAGATCGAGACCGGCACCGACGAACTGCTCTGCGTGATCCGCGACCGCGTCGCCATCATCACGCTGAACCGCCCGGATGCGCGCAACGCGCTGTCGGACACGCTGACGCCGGCGCTGCGCACGATGATCCGGACCTGCGGCGAGAATCCCGAGGTCGGCGTGCTGCTCATCACCGGCGCCGGCAAGGCGTTCTGCGCCGGCGGCAACGTCAAGGGCATGGGCGCCAATCGCGACCCGAAGAAACTCGAAATGTCCTATGAGGACAAGGTCGCGGATCTGCAGGAGCGCCAGCGCCTGCTGACCGGCGCGCTCGCCTCGGTGCGCAAGCCGACCATTGCAGCACTTCCCGGCCCCGCAGTCGGCGCCGGGCTTGCGATCGCGATGGCCTGCGATATCCGGATCGCGGCGCAATCCGCCTTCATCTCGACCGGCTATCTGCGCGTGGCGCTGAGCGGCGATTACGGCATGGCCTGGCTGTTGACGCGACTGGTCGGCACCTCGCGCGCCCGCGAATTGATGTTCACCTCGGAAAAGGTCGACGCCGCGAGATGTGAGCAGATCGGCGTCGTCAACCGCGTGGTGCCTGACGAAGCACTCCAGGACGAAGCGTTCGCGCTGGCAAAGTCGATCGCCGAAGGCCCGACACTGGCGCTGCGCTACACGAAGGACAATCTCGACGAAGCGCTACAATTCGATTTCGCCACCGCGCGCGACCACGAGGCCGAGCGGCTGATCCGCCTCACCACGACGGCCGATCACAAGGAGGCGGTGCAGGCCTTCATCGAAAAGCGCAAGCCGGTGTTTCGGGGGAACTGAGCGCGTAGCGCCTTTGAAGTCACCTCTCGCTTGTGGGAGAGGCTCACAAGTGCGTAGCCCGGATGGAGCGCAGCGAAATCCGGGATCAGTCTGGCCGTGGATAGAGCCTCCCCGGATTGCGCTACGCTCCATCCGGGCTACGGATGTTGGCTGCGCGAAAAATCCACGAACGCGCGCAGCGCAGCCGGCAATTGGCGGCGGCTGGGGTAATAGAGGAAGAAGCCGGGATAGGCCGGACACCAGTCGGCCAGCACGCGCACCAGCTTCTTTTTCGCGATCAGCGTCTCGACCTGCGCCTCGAACACGTAAGCGAGCCCCGCTCCGTCGAGCGCCGCATCGACCATCAGGTCCTGGTCGTTCAACGTCAGCGGTCCCGCGACGTCGATATCGACCTCGATGCCGCCGCGTTCGAACTCCCAACGATAGACCGCACCTGAGGTGAATCGATAGCGGATGCAGGGCAATCCCCTCAGATCATGCGGCGTGACCGGCGGCTTGTGGACCTTGAAATAGCCCGGCGCGCCGACCACGGCGAAGCGATGCCGCGGACCGATCGGGACCGCGATCATATCGGCGGCAATGGTCTCGCCGAAGCGGACGCCGGCGTCGAAGCCCGCGGCGACCATGTCGATCAGCGCGTCGTTGATCATGATTTCGACGCTGATGTCGGGAAACGCCTTCAGGAAGTGCGTGACGATCGGCAGCAGCACCAGCTGCGCCGACTGGCGCGCCGCGGTGAAGCGCAGCGTGCCCGCCGGACGTCCGCGAAAATTGTTGAGATCCTCCAGCGCGTCGTCGATGTCGCGGAACGCCGGGCTGATCCGCGCGAACAAGAGCTCGCCGGCCTCGGTCAGCGCGACGCTGCGGGTGGTGCGGTTGACGAGGCGCAGATCGAGCCGCTCCTCGATATTGCGCAGCGCATGCGACAGCGCCGAGGCCGACACGCCAAGCTCGGTCGCCGCCGCGCGAAAGCTCTTGTGGCGGGCGATCGCGAGGAACGTTGCGAGGTCGGAGGGATCGATCCGCATTGATGAATTTTTCTCAACAGCTTACGAAATTCATAGCGGATTATCTCAATTATGGCGAGACGCTATCCCTTGCCCATCAGCCTGGCACTGCGCCGGGCCCAACAGAAAAGGGCAAGATCATGCGTGTCTGGTTCATCACAGGAGCTTCCCGGGGATTTGGCGCCCTGATTGCGGAGGCCGCGCTCAAGGCAGGTGATGCAGTGGTTGCGACCGCCCGCGACCCCGCAACCGTCGCGGCACGGCTCGGCCGGCATGAGCGGCTGCTGGCCACCAGGCTGGACGTCACCAGCGAGACCGAAGCTCACGCTGCGGCGAGCGAAGCGGTCAAGACGTTCGGCCGCATCGATATCCTGATCAACAATGCCGGCTACGGTCTGCTCGGCGCGATCGAGGAAGCCAGTGCTGAAGAAACCCAGCGTCTGTTCGGCACCAACGTATTCGGCCTGCTCGGCGTTGCCCGCGCGGTGCTGCCGCATATGCGCCGGCAGCGCTCCGGCCACATCATCAACATCTCCTCGGTCGGCGGCTACACCGGCTATCCCGGCTGGGGCGTCTACGGCGCGACCAAATTCGCGGTGGAAGGCATCAGCGAGGCACTGGCGGCCGAAGTCGCACCGCTCGGCATCAAGGTGACCGTGGTCGAGCCCGGCTTCTTCCGCACCGACTTCCTCGACGACGCTTCGCTGTCGCGCACCGCGCATCAGATCGAGGATTATCACGCGAGCGTCGGCAAGACCCGCGCCGCTGCCGTCGAGTTCAACCACGGCCAGCGCGGCGACCCGCGCAAGCTTGCGGGCGCGATGCTGCAACTCGTCAACGCGCAGAACCCGCCGCTGCGGCTGCCGCTCGGCAGCGACACGGTCGAGCGAATCGAGACGAAGAATGCGTTTGTTGCGAAAGAGCTCGCGGAATGGCGGGCGGTCGCGACGTCGACGGATTTTACGGAATAGCGTCGCGTGACGGGAGAGCTTCTAGCCGGATGGAGCGAAGCGAAATCCGGGGCGCGGTGAAACCGATCCCGGATTGCGCTTCGCTCCATCCGGGCTACAGGTCACAGCGTCGGAAAGAAAAGGGCCCGGTTCTGGAGGGGCCAGAACCGGGCCTAGTCGGTCAAACCGCAAGCGAGGACATCGCGGCCGAGCGGGAAATGGCGGCAAGCCGCCAGCTGGCACAGGGAATGTCTTGCGGTTCGACGTGGATCTCCTTGGCAAAGCGCACCAGCTTCCAGTCGCCGGGACTAGCACTGAAAGCGTAATCCGACTTCCGGGCGAGGCCGATCATCGCCGCATTGGATCGCAGCGTATCGCCAAAGATGCGCTCGGCTCCAAAGGACGCCGCACGGCATTCGAGATTCTTCAACAGCGCCCTGCCAATGCCGTGGCCCTGCCACCGGTCATCGATCGACAGGCCGAACTCAACGCTCGACGTATCGGCATGGAAGGCGTAGCGGGCTTCGCCGACGATGGTCTCGAAGCCATCGACCGGCATCGTCGCGACCACCGTGAACCGGTCAGTCTCGCCGACATGGATGAAGCGCTCGAGCTCCGGCTTCGGCAGCTCGCTCAGCGCACCCAGGAAACGGTTGTAACGCGACGCCGCGGAGAGCGAGCGGATGTAGCCCTGCAGCTCCTCGCGGTCGCGCGGCTCGACGAAGCGCACCTTGATCTCGCTGCCGTCCTTGGCGCGCAGCACATCAGAGTATTGCTTGAGATCGTCGAGATGCAGCGCAGTCATGACACGCTCCTCGGGTGAAGAAATTGGCCGGCGCCCTCGGTGGAAGCAGCGCCGGGCGGCGCATGACCCGCCAAAGTGTGAAGCGGTTTGGCGGCCGGGTCATGCGCCTTGCTTTAAGTTTGGAGCGCGACCGGACGCAAAACCGGCGTCCACTTTTGTTGGTCGCGCTCCGGCGGCCCATCAGGCCCGCCAGAACGGCTTCTCGGTCTCGAACACGATGTCGCTGCGGGACATGCCGATGTCGTGCAGGTCGCGCTCGGTCCACTGCGACAGCTCGCGGCGGCGCTCATAGCGGTCCCACCACACATGCAGGGTCTCGCCGACCTGGTGCAAAAGCCCTGGCGTATGATGATTTGTCATCGATTCATGGGTGAAAATGGACATTTGCGGCTCCTCTCGGTAACCTGTTGGCAGTAATATCTACGCCATCCGACTTGTTCACAAACGACACTTTGTACCGTTTCGCATGAATTAAAGTCATGTATTTGGAGGCAAATCAGGGATGACCAGCCGGCTGCCTTCGCTGAACGGCCTGAGGGCTTTCGAGGCCGCCGCGCGGCACATGAGCTTCACGGTCGCGGCGTCCGAACTGAACGTGACGCAGACCGCGATCAGCCATCAGATCCGGCGACTGGAAGAGGAGCTCGGCGTCCGCCTGTTCATCCGCCAGAACCGCTCCCTGAGCCTGACGCCGGAGGCTGCCGAATACCTTCCCGGCGTCCGCGCCGCCTTCAACGACCTGAGACTGGCGACCGATCGCCTGCTGCGCCGCGACGACGATCATGTACTGACGGTCTCGACCTTGGCATCGCTCGCCGCCAAATGGCTGCTGCCGCGGCTGTCGGCGTTCCAGGAGGCGCATTCCGGGATCGACGTCCGCATCACCACCTCGACCAGCCTGGTCGACTTCCAGCGCGACAAGGTCGACGCGGCGATTCGCTATGGCCGCGGCCAATGGCCGGGCCTGCGCGCCGACTGGCTGATGGCGGACGAGCTGTTTCCGGTGTGCAGCCCGTCGCTGCTGCAGGGAAACAAGCCGCTGAAATGCCCTGAAGATCTCCGGGATCACGTGCTGCTGCACACCAGCAACGCCAACAGCGACGACTGGCGGCTGTGGCTGACCGCAGCAGGCCTGCCGACCGATATTTCCAAGCAGCCGGGCGTGACCTTCGACCTGCTGTTCGTGACGCTGCAGGCCGCGATCGACGGCATCGGCATCGCGATGGGCCGCACCTCCTATGTGCAGGACGACATCGCCAAAGGCCGCCTTGTGGTTCCCTTCAAGATCGCGCTGCCCGCCGATGCGGGCTTCTACCTGGTCTCGCCACAGGGACGCGCCGATTCACCCAAACTCTCGGCCTTCCGCTCCTGGCTCGGCGCCACCGCGCATTCGACGCCGTGATGCGGCGCACGCGGCTCTGTTTTGTTTTGACACGTTTTCTTCACGCGAACCGGCGTCCGCTTCGCCCGAAACCGCTCTCGCCTACGGCTTTTTTCCGATAGCAGCGGCACGATTTCGGGTTGGTCGCGCCGGACGGCCGTGCCAAATTGCCGCATATGGCAGTTAACTGCCTTGGCCGGCGTGGCAATTTACGCCGGCCGTTTTGCCACGGGGAGGAAAGGCCGTTATGTCGCAGTCGAGCTCATCGCAAGTCCCGCAAATCAAATCGCGCCTCGGCGCCATCCTGCGTGCGACCAGCGGCAATTTCCTCGAGCAGTTCGATTTCTTCCTGTTTGGCTTCTATGCGCCCCTGATCGCCAAGGCGTTCTTCCCCTCCGAGAACGAGACCGCCGCGCTGCTCAACGCCTTCGGCGTGTTCTGGCTCGGCGCGCTGATGCGCCCGGTCGGGGCGATCGTGCTTGGCGCCTATATCGACCGCATCGGCCGCCGCCAGGGCCTGATCGTGACGCTCGCAATCATGGCGGTCGGCACCGTGGTGATCGCGATCTGCCCGACCTATGCGTCGATCGGCATCGCCGCACCGATCATCGTGCTGATCGCCCGCCTGCTGCAGGGCTTTTCCGCCGGCGTCGAGCTCGGCGGCGTCTCGGTCTACCTCGCTGAGATCGCCACGCCCGGCAATCGCGGCTTCTATACCTCATTCCAGTCGGCGAGCCAGCAGGTCGCGATCTTCGTCGCTTCGATCCTCGGCTACATCCTGAGTGAGAGCATGCCGGCCGCAACCGTTGCGGCCTGGGGCTGGCGGATTCCGTTCTTCGTCGGCTGCCTGATCATCCCGGTGATCTTCTTCCTGCGCCGTACGCTGGAAGAAACTCCGGCATTCCTGGCGATGAAGAAGCATCCGACCGCAAGCGAGGTTTTTGCCTCGGCGGTCGCCAACTGGCGCATCGTCATCCTCGGCATGATGATCGCGGTGCTGACCACCACCACCTTCTACTTCGTCACGGTGTACACGCCGACCTTCGGCAAGGCCGTGCTGAAGCTCTCGACCCAGGACGCGCTGCTGGTGACGCTGCTGGTGGCGGTGACCAATTTCATCTGGAATCCGGTCGGCGGCGCGCTGTCCGACCGGCTCGGCCGCAAGCCGGTGCTGCTGGCGATCGCTTGCCTGTCGCTGGTGACGGCCTATCCGGCGCTGCACTGGCTGGTGACGGAACCGACCTTCGGCAAGATGCTGGCGGTCGAGATGATGTTCTCGTTCTATTTCGGCGTCTACAGCGGCACCATGCTCGGCGCGCTGGTCGAGATCGTGCCGGCCCATGTCCGCACCACCTGCTTCTCGCTGGCTTTTGCACTGGCGGCCGGCCTGTTCGGCACCTTCACGCCGTTCGCCTCGACCTGGCTGATCCAGCAGACCGGTGACAAGGCCTCGCCCGGCTACTGGCTGATGTGCGCCGCGCTGCTCGGCATCGTCGCCGCGCTGATCGTCTATCGCGGCGGCCAGACCATCGAGCAGCGCGAGACCGTCGCGGCCTGATATCACGCATGCAATCGGGGCAGGACTCCCGATTTGAGCATGATCTATCGGAAAACCGCTACACACTTTTCCGGTTCATGCTCATTCGCCTGCCCCTGTTGCTTTCCATGCCAACGACGATAACAAGAGCGCATGGTTGATCTGACGCGCAGGTTCGACGTGCTGGTGATCGGCGGCGGCAACGCCGCGCTTTGCGCTGCGATCAGCGCGCGGCGCGCCGGCGCCTCGGTGCTGGTGCTGGAAGGCGCCCCGAAATTCTACCGCGGCGGCAATACCCGTCACACCCGCAACATGCGCTGCGCCCATGACGCGGCGACCGCGATCCTCACCGGTCCCTACACCGAGGAGGAGTTCTGGAAGGATTTGCTGCTGGTGACCGGCGGCCAGACCGACGAGGAACTGGCCCGCTTCATGATCCACGAGTCCAAGGACATCCTGAACTGGATCGTCGAGCAGGGCGTTCGCTGGCAGCCCTCGCTCGGCGGCACGCTGAGCCTCGGCCGCACCAATTCGTTCTTTCTCGGCGGCGGCCGCGCGATGCTCAACGCGCTCTATCGCACCGCCGAGCAGCTCGGCGTCGACATCCTCTACGACGCCGAGGTGATCGACTTGAACATCGAGCACGGCATGTTCCTCTCGGCGCAGCTGAAGCAGCCGGTCGGCGGCAGGACCGAGGTGCGTGCCTCGACCCTGGTCGCGGCCGCCGGCGGCTTCGAGGCCAATATCGAATGGCTGAAAGAATATTGGGGCGAGGCTGCCGACAATTTCCTGATCCGCGGCACGCCGTATAATCGCGGCGCGATCCTCAAGATGCTGCTTGCGAAGGGCGTGCAGGAGATCGGCGATCCCACGCAATGCCATGCGGTGGCGATCGACGCCCGTGCGCCGAAATTCGACGGCGGCATCATCACCCGCCACGACTCGGTGGTGTTCGGCATCGTCGTCAACAAGCATGCCGCGCGCTTCTACGACGAGGGCGAGGACATCTGGCCGAAGCGCTACGCGATCTGGGGCCGCCTGGTCGCCGCCCAGCCGGACCAGATCGCCTACATCATCTTCGACTCCAGCGTGGTGACCAGCTTCATGCCGACGCTGTTTCCGCCGATCGCCGGCGCGACGGTCGCCGAGCTCGCCGGCAAGCTCGAGCTCGATCCAGCCGCGCTGGAAAAGACCATCACCGAGTTCAACGCCGCGGTGCAGCCCGGCACCTTCGACCACACCGTCCTCGACGACTGCCGCACCGAAGGCATCACGCCGGCCAAGACGCATTGGGCGCGCAGGATCGAGTCGCCGCCCTATCTCGCCTATCCGGTGCGGCCCGGCATCACCTTCACCTATCTCGGCACCCGCGTGAACAAGCAGTCGCGGATACTGATGAAGGACGGCAAGCCATCCGCCAACATGTTCGCGGCCGGCGAGATCATGGCCGGCAACGTGCTCGGCAAGGGCTACGCCGCCGGCATCGGCATGACCATCGGCAGCGTGTTCGGCCGCGTCGCCGGACGGGAAGCGGCGAAGAATGCGCGGAATTGAGCCTTGCGCGATCGGAGAGGACCGATGTCACGTCTTGCCATGTTCGCCGCAGCCGCCGCGCTGATGGCAGCGACCACGAGCAAAGCCGCCGAGCCGATCGCGCTGCGCGACATGGGCTCGTTCCATGTCGGCGGCCGCCTCGTCGAGATCACGGGAAAGCCGGTCAAGGACGTCACCTTCACGCCGGGCGGCGTACCTGCAAAAGTCGATCCGAACGGCACCTACCAGGTCGAGCAGATGTACGTGCAGTACTTCCTGCCGCAGAACGAAAAAGGCGCCTATCCGCTGCTGCTGTGGCATGGCGGTGGCCTGACCGGCGTCACCTATGAGACGACGCCGGACGGCCGCGAAGGCTGGCTGAACTATTTCCTGCGCAAGGGCTGGAGCGTCTACAATTCGGACGCGGTCGAGCGCGGCCGCGCCGGCTGGGCGCAATACCCCGACATCTTCAAGGGCGAGCCGGTGTTCCTCACCACAGCGAACCCGTTCCAGCGGTTTCGCATCGGCGACGGCCCCGACTCCTACGATCCGGATCCCGCCAAGCGCAAGCTGATGCCGGGCAGCCAGTTCCCGAACGAAGGCTATGAGAACTTCGTCAAGCAGAACGTGCCGCGCTGGACCACCACCGATGATGCGACGATCGCAGCCTACATCGCCGAGATCGATCGCGTCGGCCCCTGCATCATCATGTTCCACAGCCAGGCCGGCACGTTCGGCTTCAAGGTCGCGCAGGCGCGCCCCGACAAGGTCAAGGCGCTGATCGCGATCGAGCCGGCCGGCGTCGGCGATCCCGCCAAGGTCGACGCGTTGAAGAATATCCCGACCCTGATGGTCTATGGCGATTACATCGAGCGGGATTCGCGCTGGCCGAAGATCCGCGCGACCGGCGGCGCCTTCGCCGACGCCATCCGCGCCGCCGGCGGCAGCGTCGACGTGGTCGACCTGCCCAAGGTCGGCATCAAGGGCAATTCGCACATGATGATGATGGACAAGAACAACGCCGAGGTCGCCGGCCTGATCCAGACATGGCTGGAAGGCAAAGGACTGACGAAGCAGTAGCGAGATACGGGATAAGGCTAGCGTTTTCCGGCGAAGTGATTACCGGTTCGCGTCAGGAAAACGCGTCAAACAAAGAGTCTGAGATGCACGGGACGAGGACATTGCAGGAAGCCGACCGTCTGATGACGGTTTGCAATTCCTGCCGCTATTGCGAGGGCCTGTGCGCGGTGTTTCCCGCGATGGAGATGCGCCGCGCGTTCTCCGACGGCGACCTCAACTATCTTGCCAACCTCTGCCATTCCTGCGGCGCCTGCTACACCGACTGCCAGTTCTCGCCGCCGCACGAATTCAATGTCAACGTCCCGAAGACGCTGGCGGTGGCGCGCGCCGAATCCTATGCCGCCTATGCCTGGCCGCGCGCCTTGGCCGGCGTGTTTGCACGCAACGGCCTCGTCATCAGCCTGATCGCGGCACTCAGCGTCGCCGGCTTCATATTCGGCTTCGCCGCGATCAACGACCGCGGCGTGCTGACCGGCATCCACACCGGTCCCGGCGCGTTCTACGAACTGATGCCGCACAACGCGATGGCGCTGCTGTTCGGCTTGGCCCTGCTCTACGCCATCCTGGCGCTCATGATGGGCGTGCGCGCGTTCTGGCGCGATATCGGCGAGCCGGTCGGCATGACAACGGATACGACATCGCTGTTGCAGGCGGTGCGCGATGCCGGCGAGTTGCGCTATCTCGACGGCGGCGGCGTCGGCTGCTTCAACGAGGACGATCATCCGACCGACCGCCGCAAGCTGTATCACCATCTCACCTTCTACGGCTTCCTGCTGTGCTTCGCCGCGACCTGCGTCGCGACGCTGTACCACTATCTGCTGGCGCGCGAGGCGCCCTATGCGTGGTGGGACCTGCCGGTCGTGCTCGGCACGCTCGGCGGCATCGGGCTCGTGGTCGGCCCGATCGGACTGCTGAGCGAGAAATGGAAGCGCGATCGCGTGCTGGTCGACGGGCAGGCCATGGGCATGGACACCGCGTTCATCCTGATGCTGTTCCTGACCAGCATCACGGGCCTTGCCCTGCTGCTGTGGCGCGAGACCGCCGCGATGGGGCCGCTGCTGGCGCTGCATCTCGGCGTGGTGTTCGCGCTGTTCATCACCATGCCCTACGGCAAGTTCGTGCACGGCATCTACCGCTTCGTCGCGCTGGTGCGCTACGCGCGGGAGCGGCAGATGATGGTGGAGTAAGCTCCAACCGCCGTCATTCCGGGGCGCGCCGCCCGAACTCGGGTTTACCCGAGTTCGGCAAATATTGAGTGTCCAAGTCGCCAACAGCCGACTTGGATGACACGAACCCGGAATCCATCGGGCCAGAGAGCAAGTAGTCAAATGGATTCCGGGCTCGCCGCTGCGCGACGCCCCGGAATGACGCGTGGTCAGAGCTCCACCACCACGTAGTCGCTCTCCACCGCGACCTTGATGGTCTCGGCGACATACGGACCCTTCACCACATTGGTGCCCGGCTCGACGCTGACGGGATAGGCACGCACCCGGAAGCGGCGCGGGTCGCAATAGGA
The DNA here is from genome assembly GCF_054055655.1 of Bradyrhizobium sp. USDA 4461. Classification (NCBI taxonomy): domain Bacteria; kingdom Pseudomonadati; phylum Pseudomonadota; class Alphaproteobacteria; order Hyphomicrobiales; family Nitrobacteraceae; genus Bradyrhizobium; species Bradyrhizobium sp. USDA 4461. Next base: position 3,049,133 of record NZ_JBSRXM010000001.1, on the reverse strand, counting down.
CTGGCCGGTGCGGATGTCGAACTCCCAGCCGTGCCAGGGACAGCGCAGGATCTCGCCGAGCTTGGTGTATTCGATCTCGCCCGGGTCCGACGACGAGGCGAGCCCGATCAGCGGCCCCTCGCACAGCGCCGCGCCCTGATGCGGGCAGCGGTTCAACAGGCCGAAGAACTCGCCCTTGACGTTGAAGACCGCGATCGGCCGTCCGTCGATCTCGAGGAATTTTCGCGAGCCCGGCGGCAGTTCATCCACCGGGGCGATCACATGGCGCGCCATCAGTTGTTCTCACGCATGATCTGATTCGAAAAACCGGTTCCCACGTTTTCGGATCATGCGATACCGTACAGCTGCTTGGCATTGCCGAGATAGAACGCCTGCCGGTTGGCGTCGCTGACGCCGGCCGGCAGCACGCGCGACGGCTCGTCGTAGTCCCAGTGCGGATAGTCGGTCGCGAACAGCAGCTTGTCCCAGCCGATCCACTCGATGGTCTGGAACAGATGGTCGCGGCTTTCCGGGTCCTCCATCGGCTGCGTGGTCCACCAGATGCGGTCGCGGATGTACTCCGACGGCTTGCGCGTCAGATGCGGCACCTCGGCGTGCAGCCGCGCAAACACCTTGTCGAGCCGCCAGGCCAGCGACGGCGCCCAGCCGAACCCGGCCTCGACCATCACCATCTTCAGTTTCGGGAAACGTTCGAACACGCCTTCGAGCACCAGGCTCGCCAGCGCGGTCTGCTGGCACTGCGAATGGCCGACCATCTCCTCGACGTAATAGCTCGGCCAGCCCGACGCGGTGATCGGGTTGCCGCCGAAGCCGAAGGCGTGCACGCCGATCGGCAGCCCGGCCTCCTGCGCCGCCTCGTAGATCGGCCAATAACGGCGCTGGCCGAGCGGCTCGACATTGCGGCTCAAGAGCAGCACCTGGACGAAATTTGTGTCGCCCGCGCGCTTGCGGATTTCCGCCGCAGCCGACACGCCGTCCTCATTGGGGACGACGACCGAGCCTTTCAGCCGTGAATCCTTGCTGGTCCATTTCTCGATCTGCCAGTCGTTGATCGCCGAGCAGATCGCCCCGGCGAGATCCTGGTTGCGCAGGCCCTGCCCGGTGTTGAGCGGGTTGAGCACGCCGAGCGCGACATTGTTGGGATCGAGATGCTGCTTCTGCATGAAGGACAGCGACGAGCCCTGCGGGCCGCCTTCCGGCGGATAGGCATCGCGGCGCGACGCATTGGGCTGCGCCTTCGGATAGGGCGGGCCTTCCATCATGCCCTGATAGGCATGGACGCCGAAGGTCTCGAGATGCGCGTGCCAGCGCTTGGCTAGATAAGGATACAGCTCGTCCTTGGTCGCACGTGCCGGATGGATGTCGCAATCGGCGATCGCGGTCTTGATGCTGGTTGACGATGCCGCTTCCGGGCGTTCACGAATCTGGACGTTCATCGCGTCGTCTCCTTTTCATTAGGCATGATCTGATCCGAAAACCGGACGCCGCTTTTCGGGATCATGCCTCACCTTGAGGCGCGGATAGGTCGCATGCGGATTGTCGATCATGATCTTGCGGACCAGATCCTGCGACAATCCCTGCGGCAGCACCTCGTCACCATCGAACTGCCAATGCGGATAGTCTGACGAGAATAGGATCAATTCGTCCGACTGCATATGGTCGAACAGCCGGTTCAGCGTGTCACCGTCCGGCGGCGCATCGACCGGCTGCAGCGAGAAGCGGATGTTGCTCCGCACAATCTCCAGCGGCGCACGGTCGACCCAGGGCGTTTCCATCCGCACGCCGCGCCAGAATTTGTGCAGCCGCCACAGGAACGGCGGCAGCCAGGTGAAGCCGGACTCCAGCATCACCATCTTCAGATTCGGATGACGCGCGAATACGCCCTCGACGATCAGGCTGGTGAGCTGGGTCTGGAACGCCTGCGCCTGCGCGACATAGTCCTCGATGTGATAGGAACCCCAGCCGACCGAGGTCGGCGGATTGTGATAGGCGCTGCCGGCATGGATGCCGATCGGCAGGCCGCGCCGTTCGGCCGCGGCGTAGATCGGCCAGTAGTGCCGCTTGCCGAGCGGCATGTCGCCCATGGCCAGCATCAGCACCTGCACGAAGCGCTTGTCCGGCGCGCAGCGCTCGATCTCGGCGACCGCCTTCTCGATGCTCTGCACCGGAATCACGATCGAGCCGCGCAGGCGCTCGTCCTTGTCGAGCCATTCCTTGGCGAGCCAGTCGTTCAGCGCGCGGCAGAAGGCGTCGGCCATGTCCTCGGAGAACACCATCTGCACGCCGTAGAGCGGATTGCAGATGCCGTGGGCGGTGCCGAACCGGTCCAGCACCTGGCGTTGCATGTCGGCAAGGCTCGAGCCCGGCTTGCCCTGCGCGGGCCGCCAGTCCGGCCGCGACGAGATCGGCGAATTGGTCGGATAGGATTGCGAGATCAGATCGGTCATGCCGCGCGTCGTCACCTGGTCGCGCCAATAGTCGTTCAAGTATGGCAGCAGGCTGGTGAGGTGGGGCACGGCGGGATGCAGATCGCAATCCACGCCGCCCGCGATCAGCGACGTCATCAGGTTTCCTCGCGAGTTTCCTCCGTGCGCGCTCGCGACAATCTGCCGGGCGACGCTTGGTTGTTGTCCGGCATTCAAGCAGCCGGGGCGTCGCTCCGCAACTCGGCAGCGGCCTGTGTGGTGTGCTAGGAAGGCAGAACGCCCCACTGGATTTTCATGGCAGTTTTCATGGCAAGCAACGAGAAAGAGCGCCGATGAACGCACTCACATCCATCGCCGGACAGGTCGCCGCAAAACTGATCGCCAACAAGCAGACCATTGCGGTCGCGGAATCGTCCACCGGCGGACTGATCTCGGCATCGCTGCTGGCGGTGCCCGGCGCATCGGCCTATTTCCTCGGCGGCGGCGTGATCTACACCCGCGACGCACGGCGCGCGCTGATGGATGTTTCCGACGATGCGATGCGCGGCCTCCGCTCCTCGTCGGAACCCTACGCACAATTGCTGGCGCGGCAGATCCGCGCGCGCCTCTCGACCGACTGGGGTCTATCCGAGACCGGCGCCGCCGGCCCGACCGGCAACCGCTACGGCGACGCCGCCGGTCACAGCTGCATGGCGGTCGCTGGGCCCCAACAAGAGGTGATCACGCTGGAGACCGGCGACAACGACCGGGCCGCGAACATGCAGGCGTTCGCGAAAGCGGCGCTGGAGCTGTTGTTGAAGAATCTGGAGCGCTGATCGCACGTTACGCTCGACGGCAACGGATCTTCGCCACGGGCTCGACCTCTCCCCGTCATCCTGAGGAGCGCGCAGCGCGTCTCGAAGGATCGACGGCCACCAGCGGAGCCGTGCATCCTTCGAGGCTCGCCGAGCGGCGCAATTGCGCCGCAAGGCTCGCACCTCAGGATGACGGGTCAATCATCTCGCGTGAGGAATCCTACTTCTCGCGGAACGAGCGCATGAACTGATCGTGCAGGGGCTTCATCAAATACGACATCATGGTTCGGTCGCCGGTCTGGACGAAAGCTTCCACCGGCATGCCCGGGATGATCTTCACCTCGCTGCCGAGGCGCGCGACCTCTTCCGGCGGCATCGAGACGCGGATGGTGTAGTAGCTCTGCCCGGTGCGCTGGTCGGTGTTGACGTCGGCGGAGACGCGGGTGACGACGCCGTTCAGCTCGGGCGTAGTGCGCTGGTTGAAGGCGGAGAGCCGCAGCACCGTCTTCTGCCCGACCTGCAGCTTGTCGATATCCTGCGGATTGACCTTGGCCTCGACCGACAAATCGTCGGCCTTGGGCACGATCATCATGATCGCATCGCCCGCGGTGATGACGCCGCCGACGGTGTGCACCGTCGATTGCAGCACCACGCCGTCCTGCGGCGCGCGGATATCGATGCGGCGAAGCTGGTCCTCGGCCGTGACCTTGCGCTCGACGAACTCGCCGATCTTGTCGTTGGTCTCGCGCAGGTCCTTTGAGACCTCGGAGAGCATGTCCTTGTCGACCTGGATGATCTGCAGCTCGGTCTCGGTGATCTTGCCCCTGGCTTGGGCGCGCGAGGCGATGTACTGCGCGCGCTCGCCGGAGAGCCGCGCCGCGTCACGCTCGAGCGTGGTCAGGCGGGTGAGCTGCACCAGATGCTGCTCGTAGAGCTGGCGGACGCCGACCAGCTCCTGCTGCACCAGCGCGATCTCCTTGTCCTTGGCGGTCTCCTGCGCCTGCAGGCCAGAGATTTCCTCGTTGAGCTGGGTGACGCGCTCGCGCAGCTGCGCCTTCTGGCCGGTGCGGCCGTTGACGCGCACTTCGAACAGCTTGGTTTCGCTCGCCATGATGTCGCGGACGTCGGGATCGTTGGCCTGCTCCACGAGCTGCGGCGGGAAGGCGATCTTGTCACGGCCCTGCTGCTCGGCTTCGAGTCTTGCGGCGCGCGCGTAAAGCCCGTTGAGCGTCTTGACCACGATCGCAAGGCTCGCCTTCACGACGGTCTCGTCGAGGCGCACGACGATATCGCCCGCCTTGACCACGTCGCCATCACGCACCCGCACTTCGCCGACCACGCCGCCGGTCGGATGCTGCACCTTCTTGACATTGGATTCGACCACCACCGAGCCCGGCGCGATCAGCGCCCCGGAGATCGGCACCGTCGCGGCCCAGCCGCCGACGCCACCGCCGAGAACGAGGATCACGACGAGGCCGACGATGAGGTGCTTCCTGATCGAGGCATGTGCATTGCGCGGTTGATCGGTCATGGTTTGGCCACTCCCGCATCGGCGACGATCTTGATCGGCGGCGGCACCGGCGGCGCGACCCGTTGCAGCACCTGCGCCAGCACCGTCTCCTTCGGACCGAAAGTCTGCATGCGGCCGTCCTTCAGCACCAGCAGCTGGTCGACGCCCTCGATCCCGATCGGCCGGTGCGCGACCACGATGACAACAGCGCCGCGCTCGCGGGCGGCGCGCACTGCACGGGTCAGCGCCTCGTCGCCTTCGCTGTCGAGGTTGGAATTCGGCTCATCCAGCACGATCAGGAACGGATCGCCGTAGAGCGCGCGCGCCAGCGCGACGCGCTGCGCCTGGCCGGCCGAGAGCGCGCTGCCCTGCTCGCCGACCTGGGTGTCGTAGCCCTCGCGCATCTTGATGATCATCTCGTGCACGCCAGCTTCCTTGGCCGCCGCGATGATGCCGTCGGATTTGGCGTCGGGATCGAACCGGCAGATGTTCTGCGCGACCGTGCCGGCGAACAATTCGACGTCCTGCGGCAGATAGCCGATATGGCGCCCGAGCTCGTCCGACGACCATTGATCGAGTGCGGCGCCGTCGAGCCGCACCTTGCCGCGCGCCGGCACCCAGACGCCGACCAGCGCCCGGATCAGCGACGACTTGCCCGAGCCGCTCGGACCGATCACGCCGACGCCGCTGCCGGCTTCGACCGTGAAGCTGACGTCCTGCACGATGACGCGCTGGTCGCCCGGCGCGACCATGGTCACGGCCTCGACCGCGAGCTTCTTCTCCGGCGCCTGCAGCAAGGTCTGCTGCGGCCGCGCCGGAATCTGCTCCAGCAGGCGGTTGAGGCGCTGCCAGCTCTGCCGCGCGGCGACGAAGCTCTTCCAATGCGCAATCGCGAGATCGACCGGCGCCAGCGCCCGCGCACTCAGGATCGAGCCGGCGATGATGATGCCGCCGGTGGCCTCCTGGTGGATCACGAGCCAGGCACCGACCGCCAGCACCGCGGATTGCAGCATCATGCGCAGCACCTTGGCGACCGCACCGAGCCCGCCGGTGACGTCGCTCGCATGCTGGTTGCCGGACAGATATTCCTCGTTGGCCTCGTTCCAGCGCTTGTTCATGCGCCCGGCCATGCCCATCGCCACCAGCACTTCGGCGTTGCGGCGGCTGGACGCGGCAAGATCGTTGCGGCGCGCCGCAAGCGACATCGCCTCCTTGGCCGGCCGGCGCGACAGGTATTCGGTGATCAGCGTCAGGGTCACCAGGATGACGGCACCGATCAGCGCGGTGACGCCGAGCAGCCAATGGAACGCGAAGCAGATCGCCATGTAGAACGGCAGCCAGGGCAGATCGAAGAACGCGCCGGGGCCCATGCTGCCGAGGAAGGAGCGCACATTGTCGAGGTCGCGCAGCGGCTGCAGGCCCTCGCTGCGATTGCCGGCCGTCAGCGGCAGCCGCACGATGGTGTCGAACACCCGCGCATTGAGCGCCTCGTCGAGCGAGGTGCCGACCCGGCCGAGGATTCGTCCACGCAGCAAATCGAGCACGCCCTGCGCCATGTAGAGCACCGCGGCGATCACCACGAGGCCGACCAGGGTCGGTACGCTGCGGCTCGGCAGCACCCGGTCGTAGACCTGCAGCATGAACATCGAACCGGTCAGGTACAGCAGGTTGATCATGCAACTGATGAGGCCGACGCCGATGAAGGCACTGCGGCAAGCGCGCAGCGCCTCAGCCAGTTCGGAACGCCGGACAGCGGGCGCGGCTGCCATAGAAACTGATCTCTGCAAAACAAAAGAGTTACGTGATCACCACGTTGTACAGACGTTTGCGATCATCGTCCATTTCAGTCGCGCCGACCAGAGCACGGCTCGCGCCCTATTTTTGTGATCCCACAGACAATTGACGGAATAATTAGGGTTAACCGGCCGCGGAACCCGGCGCGGGTGCCGGCGCGCTTCTCGGAAAGGGCACGAGAATGACCGACATCGAGACCCGGCCGATCTCGCCGTCGACATCGAGCAGCACCCCGCTGCCGACGCCAAGCCCGGCCTCCGCCCGCCAGCGCGCCTCGGCGCGAACCCCGATCCAGGCGCCCCGCGGCGGCCTGAACAACTGCACCGCGAGGTTCGGGTTGGGGTCGGCCACCACGTTCTGCACCGGGCGCGCGATGCCGTGGGTCCAGTCGGCCGGACCGAGCACCCGCGCCAGCGGACCGGCGTCCGGGATCACGCTGTGATGCATCCGAAACCAGGCGACATCGTCGCCGGCGCGGGCCTCCATCGCGTCCATGAACCAGCTGCGGCCATTCACTGCGTGCGGACTGCGCAGCGGAAACAGCGTGGGATCCACGGGTTCGGCTACTGCTTCGTGAAAGCCGGGGATCTCGACCGCGCGCTCGCGCGACAGCGTCACCCGCACCGTCGCACAGGGCTGCTGCTCGCCCGCCGGCCAGAGCGTGTTGTCGACGACGCTGACCCGGCCGCCTTCGGTCACGACGGAGATTTGCGTGCGCAATTCCGCCATCGGCGTCGGCCGCAGGAACCAGGCGGAAGCCGAAATCGCGGTGCCCCAGTCGCGCGCGCCGGCCATGGCCTCGATTTCGCCGGTCAGCAGGCTTGCGACCGCACCGCCCTGCAAGCCGGCGAACGGCCCCGCCGCCAGCGCCGCGGGTTTCCAGTGATGGGGCGTGGCTGTCGGTTCGAAGATGGCCAAGGCGGACGGTCTCACGGATGAGCAGGATTGAGCGTTCGGGCAATCTGATCCAAGAATAGCCGCCATGACAAAAGGCCATTCGTCACCTGAGGTGAGCAGGATTCACCCGTTGGATGCGCCCGACCCGCGAGCGATCCCGCCGCTGACGGCGCTGCTCGCCTTCGAGCGCGCGGCGACGCAGCTCAGCTTCCGCCGCGCCGCGCGCGACCTGTCGCTGAGCCCGTCCGCGATCAGCCACCAGATCCGCGGGCTGGAGCAACAGTTCGGCACCAGGCTGTTCGTCCGCGGTGCGCGCTCGGTGCGCCTGACCGAGGACGGCGAACGCTATCTCGCAAAGGTGTCGGCAGCGCTGGCGACGCTGCAGGAGGCGAGCCGCGAGATGATGCGGCAGCGCGGCGAGGCCGGCGGCGAGCTCTGGATCAGCTCGCTGCCGTTCTTCACCAGCGCCGTGCTGCTGCCGGCGCTGCCCGAGTTCAAACGGCGTCATCCGCAACTGACGCTGCGGATCGAGGCCACGCATCAATATGCCGACTTCAACGGCTCGCGCGTCGATGTCGCGATCCGCTACGGGCGGGAACATGCCGCCGGGCTGAAGGTCGAGCCGCTGGTTGAGGTCAAGGGATTGCCGGTCTGCGCGCCGGCGCTGGTCAAGGCAGGGCTTCGGACCCCGGCGGACCTGTCGCGCGAGGTGCTGATCCATGTCACCACGCAGCCGCGGGCGTGGCCGGCCTGGCTGAAGGAGGCCGGGCAGCCGCACCTCGCGCCGCGTGGGCATCTCTGGCTCGACAGCGTGCCGGCGATGCTGGAGGCCGCCGAACACGGGCTCGGCGTGGCGCTCGCCATGGCGCCCTTGATCAAGGCGCGGCCGGGCTTCGGCAAGCGGCTGGTGGCGCCGTTTGCGTTCGAGCCCGCGCACAGCGAGACGATCTATCTGGTCTCCCGCACCGAGCAGGCCCGCGACCGCCGGATATCAGCGGTGCGGCGCTGGATCGCCGACGCGGTCGCGCGCGCGAGCTAGACCGTGGCGGGCACCGGCTCTGCCAGGACGCAGCGCGCCTGATGGCCGGGTGCGACCTGCACGTTCGGCGGCAGGCTTTCGCTGCAATGCGGCTCGGCGAACTTGCAGCGCGGGGCAAAGGAGCAGCTGGCCGGTGCGTGGTCGAGCGAGGGCGGCGTGCCCGGAATGGTCTCCAGCCGCTGGCCGCGCATCGCGCCGTGAATGGTCGAGGCCAGCAGCCCCTTCGCATAAGGGTGCACCGGCGTGCGGACGATGTCGCGCAGCGCGCCCTGCTCCACGATCTGGCCGGCATACATCACCGCGACCCGGTCGCAGATCTCGATGGCGACGCCGATGTCGTGGGTGACGAAAATGACCGACATGCCGAACTCGCGCTGCAACTCGCGCAGCAGCAGCAGGATCTGGATCTGCACGGTGGCATCGAGCGCGGTGGTCGGCTCGTCCGCGAGCAGGATCTTCGGCTTGCAGGCCAGCGCCAGCGCGATCATCGCACGCTGGCGCATGCCGCCCGACATCTCGTGCGGATAGGACTCCAGCCGACGCTTGGCGGAGGGGATCCGCACCACTTCAAGCATCTCGAGCGCACGCGCGGTCGCCTCGCGCTCGCTCTTGCCCTCGTGGCGCATCACCGTCTCCGCGATCTGGCGGCCGATGCTGTAGACCGGATCGAGCGCCAGCGCCGGCTCCTGGAAGATCATCGAGACGGTCTGGCCGCGGAACGCGGACAGCGCCTCATCGTCCATCGCCAGCACCTCCCGGCCCAGCACCTTGACGCTGCCGGAGATCTGCGTGCGCTTCCGCGGCAACAGCCGCATCAGCGCGCGCAAGGTCACGCTCTTGCCCGAGCCGGACTCGCCGAGCAGCCCCAACACCTCGCCCTCGCCGAGCGACAGGCTGAGATCGTTCACGGCATGGACCGTGCGATCGCCGGTGAAGCGGATGTTGAGGTTGTTGATCTCGACGAGATTGGTCATGCGAGCCGCTTTGTCATGTGAGTCTTGGCACCCTGGCGTGGAAATCGGTCACGCGCTGGAACGCCGCGCCGATCCGAAGCAATGTGGCTTCCTCGAAGGAGCGGCCGATCAGCTGCATGCCGACCGGCAACCCCGCCTTGGTGAAGCCCGAGGGAATCGAGAGCGACGGCAGGCCGAGATAGTTGACCGGACGGGTGAACCGCGTCAGCCGCTGCAGCACCGCGTCGGCGCCCGGACCATTGCCGACATCGCTCTCGGCAATGGTCGGCGCCGGCACCGGCGACGACGGCGCGATCACGGCATCGACGCCATTGACCGCCGCATTGTGCGCGGCGAGCGCAGGGCCGCGCCAGCGCATCGCCTCGAGATAGGTGACCGCCGGGATGGTCAGGCCGTTCTGCAACCGCATCAGGACCTGCGCGCCGTAATCCTGCGGCCGCTCGATCATCCAGCGCTTGTGGAAGGCGGCGGCCTCGACCGCGAGCACCAGTTGCGAGGCCGAAGAAAGCTGGCGCTGGTCGGGCAGCTCGACCTTGACGATCTCGGCGCCCTCCTTCCTCAGCGTGGCCACCGTCTCGTCGAGGATGCGCGCCACTTCGGGATCGAGATCGTCGACATAGAACGCGGTCGGGACGCCGATCTTGATGCCCTTCAGCGACTGCCTGGTCGCGGCCATGTAGTCCGGCACCGGCTGCGTCGACGCGGTGAGATCCTCCGGGTCGGCACCGGCCATCAGGCCGAGCAGCAGCGCGCAATCCTCCGCCGTCTGCGCCAGCGGGCCGACGGTGTCGAGCGACTGCGACAACGGCATCGCGCCGGCGCGGCTGACGCGGCCGACCGTGGTCTTCAATCCCGTGACACCGCAGAAATGCGCCGGCATGCGAATCGAGCCGCCGGTGTCGGAGCCCAGCGCGGCAAAGGTGAGCCGCGCGGCGACCGCCGAGCCCGAGCCCGACGACGAACCGCCGGTGATGTGCTCGGTGTTCCAGGGATTGCGTACCGGGCCGTAATGCACGTTGTGGCCGGTCGGCCCATAGGCGAACTCGACCATCTGCAACGAGCCGAGCCGGACCGGCCCGGCATCCTTCAGCCGCTGCAACGCCGTCGACGTCGTCTTCGGCATGAAGTCGCGGCGGATCAGCGAGCCGCAGGTCACGACCTTGCCGGCCTCGTAATACATGTCCTTGTGCGCCAGCGGCACGCCGTGCAGTGGACCGCGGCTACCGCCCTTGGCGAGCGCGGCATCGGCTTCGGTCGCGGCGGCCAGCGCCTGCTCGGATTCGACGGCCATATAGGCGTTGAGGCGCGGTTGCCATTCTGCGATGCGATGCAGCACGGCGCGGGTCACCTCATGCGAGGAGACTTTCTTGTCGGCGATCGCCTTGGCGACCGCAGTGAGCGTCATCAGGGCCGGATCGGAGCTCATTTCGACACCTTTGCGATCTGCGCCAGCAGGAAGCTCGCGGGTTCGAGATCGAACGGCAGCGTGCCGGCGATCGGTGCAAAGCCGTCGAAGGCCGGTCCGATCGAATTGGCGATACGGGTTGCGACCTCGTCGTCAGCAGGCACATCGGCGACCTGCGCGATCACCTTGACGTCCTTTGGAGTGGGTCTTGTCATGCCGCATTTTCTCCTTTTGCTTTTGCCGGCGCGCGGCTGTGCCCCGAGCCGGGAATGGCCATGTAGCACGCCGCTTGATGGCCGATTGTATCGAGATCGCTGAGTTTTGGCGTGACGTTTGCGCAGAGCGGCTCCGCAAACGGGCAACGGGTGTGAAACCGGCAGCCCGACGGCGGATCGATCGGATTGGGTGGATCGCCCGAGATCGGCGGCACCTCGGTGCGCTTGTCGGGATCGGATGACGGCATCGCCGCCAGCAGCGCGCGGGTATAGGGATGCGCCGGCGCGTCCCACACCGCATCGACCGGGCCGAGTTCGACGACCTCGCCGAGATACATCACCAGTACGCGGTCGGAGATGTAGCGCACGACGTTGAGATCATGGCTGATGAAGAGGTAGGTCAGGCCGAATTCGCGCTTGAGGTCGGCGAGCAGATTGAGCACTTGCGCCTCGACCGATTTGTCGAGCGCAGACACCGCCTCGTCGAGGATCACCAGCCGCGGCGACAACGCGAGCGCGCGAGCGATGTTGACGCGCTGGCGCTGGCCGCCGGAGACCTCGTGCGGATAGCGGTTGGCGAAGATCTCCGGTCTTAAACCGACCTTGCCGAGCAGCTCGCGCGCCAAGGTCCGCGCGGTGTCGTCGGCCATGCCGTGGACCTTCGGTCCGAAGGCGATCGATTCCTCGATGGTGAGGCGCGGATTGAGCGAGGCGTAGCTGTCCTGGAACACCATCTGCACGCCGCGCCTGAGATCGCGCAGCGAGAGCGCCGGGCCGACCTGCCTTCCGTCATAGATGATGTCGCCGGCATCGCGCGTCATCAGATGCATCAACAGCCGCGCCGTGGTCGACTTTCCGCAGCCGGATTCGCCGACGATGCCGACGGTCTCGCCCTTCATGACCGCGAAGGTCACGTCGTCGACCGCCCGTACCGTCTTGCGCGGGCTGAACAGGGTGCCGCGCACCGGGAAATGCTTGGTCAGGCCGGTGACCTGCAACAACGGCTGCGCGGCACCGCCGACATCGGCGACCGGCTCCAGCATGTCCGCCGGGAGTTTGGCTTCGGTCATCGCACTAGTTCCTGATGTCCATGGCGCTGCGCATGCCGTCGCTGAGCAGGTTGAAGCAGATCGAGACCGCGAAGATCATCGCGCCCGGCAGCGCCGCGACCCACGGATTGACATAGATCGCGGTGCGCAGCGTGTTCAGCATCAGGCCCCATTCCGGCTCCGGCGGTTTTGTGCCCAGTCCGAGGAACGAGAGACCGGCGGCCAGGATCATCGACACCGAGATCAGGCCCGTGGCATAGACGAAGATCGGGCCGAGCACATTGCCGAGCATGTGCACGCGCATGATGGTGAAGGGACCGGCGCCGGACGCGCGCGCGGCCTCGACGAAATCCATGTTGCGCACGCCGGTGGTGACGCTTTCGGCGACGCGGGTGATCTGCGGCACGAACACGATGGTGAGCGACACGATCGAATTGGTGATGCCGGCGCCGAGCGCACCCGAGATCGCGATCGCCAGCAGCACCGATGGGAAGGCGTAGAACACGTCGACGGTGCGCATGATCGCGGTGTTGAGCTTGCCGCCGACATAGCCGGCGACGAGGCCGAGCGAAGTGCCGATCACGAAGGCGAAAATCACCGGCAGGATGCCGATGACGAGAGACAGCCGTCCGCCATAGATCAGCCGCGCCAGCATGTCGCGGCCGAGCTCGTCGGTGCCGAGCGGGAAGCCCGGCGTGCCGATATGGCGGAGGCGGCGGATCATCGAGCCCTGGTAGGGATCGGCAAGATGCAGCCACGGTGCCAGCAGCGCCGAGGCGAAGATCAGCACCAGGATGAAGGCGCAGGCCATGCTGACCTTGTCGCGCCGGATGCGGCGGCCGACCGTCGCCCAATAGCCGCGCGCCTTGCTCGCCGGCGCAGCCTGCAATACGGTATCTGACAACGCACTCATGCGAAGACTCTTTGTTGGAGCATAAACCGGTCTCCACTTTTCCGGATCATGCTCTAACTCCGCTTGATGCGCGGATCGATCGCGGCCTGCGCGATGTCGACCAGGAGATTGAGCAGCACGAAGAACAGCGCCAGCACCAGGATGGTGCCCTGCAACAGCGGCAGATCGCGCTGGAAGATCGCGGAGTTCAACAGCAGCCCCGAACCCGGCCAGGAGAACACCGTCTCGATCAGGATCGAGCCGCCGAGCATGTAACCGAGTTGCAGGCCCATCACCGCGAGTGCCGTCGGCGCCGCGTTCTTGATCACATGACGGAACACTTCGGTCTCGCGCAGACCCTTGGCGCGCAGCGCCTCGACGAAATCCTGACTCAGGATGTCGCCGGTCAGCGCGCGCACCGTGCGGGTGATGATGCCCATCGGAATCACCGAGGTGGTGATCGCCGGCAGCACCAGATAGCGCAGATGCTCCCAGTCCCACGCCCAGGCGCTGGAGCCGCCGGGACCTGCACCGACCGCGGGCAGCCAGTTGAGCTGCACCGAGAAGATGATGACCAGTACCATGCCGAGCCAGTAATGCGGCAGCGACACGCCGGCGATCGCAAAGGAGGTCGCGACCTTGTCGACCCAGGTGTCGCGGAAGTAGCCGGCGATCAGGCCGAACAGCAGGCCGAGCGTGAAGCCGATCATCGCAGCCGCGATCGCCAGCATCACGGTGTTGCCGACCGCGCGCATCACCTCGCTCAGGACCGGACGCCCGGTTGCGATCGAATTGCCGAGATCGCCATGGATGGCGCGCCACAGCCACAGGCCGAACTGCACCGGCAGCGGACGATCGAAGCCGTAAGCCGAGCGCAATTGCGCGGCGAGCTCCTGCGAGGCATCGGCCGGCAGCACCGCGACCAGGGGATCGCCGGGCGTGATGTGCACCAGCAGGAAGCACACCAGCGCAACGCTGAGCACGATCGGAATGACGTAGACGATTCGTCTGGACGTATAGGCGAACACGAGTTCACTCGCTTCTTCCCTTCTCCCCTTGTGGGAGAAGGTGGCGCGCGGAGCGCGCCGGATGAGGGGTTCGATCCGCGGCGACAGTCATTTCACAGCAAGGACGATCGCCCGCGGAGGCAACCCCTCACCCGGCTTCGCTTTCAGCGAAGCCACCCTCTCCCACAAGGGGAGAGGGTGCACCGAGCAAGCCACCAACTATCTCACGGCGCGACCGACACCGGCGAGAAGTCGACGAACCAGCTCTTCGGCTGCACGAAGCCCTTGACCTTCGGGCTCATCGCGCGCGGCGCGACGTCGTGCGCGACGTAGAGGAACGCGGCGTCATCGACCGAGGCGGCGTGCAGTTCGGCGAGCGCGGCATCGCGGGCCGCGGGATCGAAGGTCTGGCGGGCCTTCTTCACCAGCTCGTCGAACTTCGGATTGTTGATGAAGCCCCAATTGTTCGAGACCGGCGGCGCCATGCCCGATTGCAGGAAGCGCACCAGCGCGAAGAACGGATCCATCGCCGCATAGGTGACGTTGGTCGCATTCGATCCGTTGGCCGACGGATCCTTGGCGCCGCGCCGCCAGTTGGTGAACAGCGTATTCCACTCGATGACATCGAGCTGCACATCGAAATAGCACTCGGCCAAAGCCTGCTGCAGATACTCGTTCATCGGCAGCGGCAGCATCTGGCCGGAGCCCGACGCCGAGGTCTGGATCTTGACGGTGAGCTTCTTGTTCGGACCGAAGCCCGCCTCCTGCATCAGCTTCTGCGCGGCCGGCTTGTCGTACTTGATCTGGAACGTCGGGTTGCCGCGCCAGGGATGGCCGGGCTCGAAGGTGCCGGTCGCCGGCACCATCAGGCCGGCGAGCAGGCCATCGCGCAGCCCTTCGCGATCGACGCAGAGATTGGCGGCCTTGCGGACGCGGATGTCGTTCCACGGCGAGCCCTCGACGCGCGAGAACTGCCAGGGCCAGACATGCGGCTCCTCGTTGGAATAGAGATTGAAGCCGCGCTGCTTGATCTCGGGCAACGCATCCGGTGCCGGCGCTTCGATCCAGTTGACCTGCCCGGACAGCAGCGCCGCGGTGCGGGCGTTGGCCTCCGGCATCGGCAACAGCACCATCTTGTCGGTCTTCGGCACGCGCGCCTTGTCCCAGTAGTTCTCGTTCTTCACCAGCTCGAGCCGCTCGCGCGGGGTGAAGCTCGACATATTCCAGGGCCCGGTGCCCGACGCGTCCTTGGCGAACGCAGCCCATGCGGCCTGCGATTTCGCCTTGGCGTCGGCGCCTTCGGCCTTGTCGTAGAATTGCTGCCACTTGGCCGGGCTCGCCATGAACAAATTGGTGAGGTTGATCGGCAGGAAGCTGTCGGGCTCCTTGGTGGTCAGCTCCACCGTCATGTCGTCGATCTTGCGCGCCGAGACCAAAGTCGGCATCCGCGAGGCGGTGACACCGACCTGGCTCGGATCGAATTGCGGCGCGTCCTGCTTCAGAACCTTGTCGACATTCCAGACCACGGCATCGGCGTTGAACGGCGAGCCGTCGTGAAAGACGACGCCGGGACGCAGCTTGAAGATCCACTTGGTCTTGTCGGCATCGTCGACCTTCCACTCGGTGGCGAGGCCCGGGATCAGCGCGCTCGCCTTGTCCGACGAGGACAGGTCCCACATCGTCAGCGCGTCGTACATCGTCAGTCCAGTGAAGCGATTGCCCTCAAAACCCTGGTCGGGCTGACCGAGCGTGCGCGGAATGTCGGCAGCCGTCATGCCAATGCGCAGCACGGTCTCGGCGCCGGCGATCGCCGGCACGCCGGTCGCAATCGCGAGCGCCAGCATGAATGCCGTCGCATTGGTCTTCTTGTTACGCATCTCAGCAACCCCTTCGAAGTCTGGTGACGTTTTGGTGATTATTTCTTGGGCAAGCGTATGCAATGCCTGTGCCAAGGGGAATAGTTCTTCAGCAAATTACCGTTGGGCGCGTCAATTCTTCCCACCTTCGGCTAAGACGGGGCAAGAGTGCCTATTCTGGCATCATGCTTGCAAGTTTTTGGCTCCGACTTCCCACCAACGGAGCCTTCAATATGCGTGCGCGCAATTCGATCCTGATGGCGGCAATGGCGCTTGCCCTGACCGCGGGCTGGCCGGCCTTGTCGGCGCGGGCGGAGTCCATTGTGCGCTACGGCATTTCGATGGCCGATATTCCGCTGACGACCGGCCAGCCGGATCGCGGCGCCGGCGCCTATCAGTTCACGGCCTACACGATCTACGATCCGCTGGTCGCCTGGGAGATGGACGTGGCCGACCGGCCCGGCAAGCTGGTGCCCGGGCTTGCGACCGAATGGAAGGTCGACGACACCGACAAGACCAAATGGCGCTTCACGCTGCGCAGAGGCGTGAAATTCCACGACGGCAGCGACTTCAACGCCGACGCCGTGATCTGGAATCTCGACAAGGTGCTGAACGACAAGGCGCCGCAGTTTGACAAGCGGCAGAGCGCCCAGGTCAAGACCCGCCTGCCCTCGGTTGCGAGCTACGCCAAGATCGACGACTTCACCGTCGAGATCACCACCAAGACGGTCGATTCCTTCTTCCCCTACCAGATGCTCTGGTTCCTGGTCTCGAGCCCCGCGCAATATGAGAAGCTCGGCAAGGACTGGGACAAGTTCGCCAGCCAGCCCTCCGGCACCGGCCCGTTCAAGCTGACCAAGCTGGTGCCGCGCGAGCTCGCCGAGCTGACCAAGAACCCGGACTATTGGGACAAGAAGCGACTGGCGAAGGTCGACAAGCTGATCCTGATCCCGATGCCGGAAGCGCTGACCCGCACCAATGCGCTGCTGGCCGGACAGGTCGATTTGATCGAGACGCCGGCGCCCGATGCCGTGCCGCAGCTCAAGGCCGCCGGCATGCGGATCGTCGACAACGTGACCCCGCATGTCTGGAATTATCATCTGAGCGTGCTGCCGGGCTCGCCCTGGACCGACATCCGCCTGCGCAAGGCGCTCAACCTCGCGATCGACCGCGACGCCGTGGTCGGCCTGATGAACGGCCTCGCCAAGCCCGCCAAGGGCCAGGTCGATCCGTCGAGCCCATGGTTCGGCAAACCGACCTTCGAATTGAAGTACGACCTCGCGGCCGCGAAGAAGCTGGTCGAGGAAGCCGGCTATTCCAAGGACAAGCCGCTGAAGACCACCTTCATCATCGCCCAGGGCGGCACCGGGCAGATGCTGTCGCTGCCGATGAACGAGTTCCTGCAACAGAGCTTCAAGGAGATCGGCATCGATATCGACTTCAAGGTGGTCGAGCTCGAGACGTTGTATTCGCACTGGCGCAAGGGTGCTGCCGACGAGATGAACGCCGGCATCACCGCCAACAACATCGCCTATGTCACCTCGGATCCGCTCTACGCCATCGTGCGGTTCTTCCATTCCGGCCAGGTGGCGCCGACCGGCGTCAACTGGGGCGGCTACAAGAACCCGAAGGTCGATGCGCTGATCGACGAAGCCAAGCAGACCTTTGATACCGCCAAGCAGGATGCGCTGCTGGCGCAGGCGCATGCGCTGATCGTCGACGATGCCGCGCTGGTGTGGGTGGTGCACGACACCAATCCGCACGCGCTGTCGCCGAAGGTCAAGACCTTCGTGCAGGCGCAGCACTGGTTCCAGGATCTGACGCAGATCGGGGTGGAGTAAGAGATCGTAGGGTGGGCAAAGGCGCGCAAGCGCCGTGCCCACCATCGCGAGCAGCGCAAGGTGTGGTGGGCACGCTGCGCTTTGCCCACCCTGCAATCTGAATGTGCGGCGACTACTTCGTCGTCAACGCGAACGCGCCGTTCCAGTCGGGCGGCGGCGGGTACTTCTCGAAATTGCGGATGCGCGCCTCGTAGAGATTGTAGAGCGACTGCAGCGCCCGGGCATCGTCGGTCTTGCGGCCGCGCTCGATCGCGGCGAGCGCGCCGTCCCAGTCGCGGCCGCGGTAGCAGGCGAGCATCTCGATGGTCAGGTTGCGCAGCCGCTGGAAGCGGCCGGAATTCGCCACGTCCTCGCGGCCGGCGATCGCGTAGATCACCTCGGGCTCCTTCTTGCCCTTGACCATGATGAAGTCGAGCTCGAGGATCGCGAACTTCTCCTTCACCGCCAGCGCGGTCTTCGATCCCACGATGATCGGGAAACCGTATTCCTTGGACTGGCCCTCCAGCCGCGAGGCCAGATTGACGCTGTCGCCGAACACAGAATAGTCGAAGCGCACGTCGGAGCCCATGTTGCCGACCACGCAGGTGCCGGTGTTGAGGCCGACGCCGATGTTGAGCGGCACATAGACGTGGCCGCCGTCCTTGGCCTCGCGCTCGCGCGCCCGGTTGAGGTCGTCGACGCGCTCCAGCATGTCGAGCGCCGCCTCGCAGGCGTTGAGCTGATGCTGCTTGTCGTCAAGCGGCGCATTCCAGAACGCCATGATGGCGTCGCCCATGTATTTGTCGATGGTGCCCTTGCGGGCGAGGATCGCATTCGACAGCGGCGTCAGGAAACGGTTCATCAGCGCCGTGAGGCCTTGCGGATCGCTCTTGTAGGTCTCCGAGATCGAGGTGAAGCCGCGCATGTCCGAGAACATGATGGTCATCTCGCGCTCCTCGCCGCCGAGCACCAGCCGCTCCGGCGACTGCGCCAGCTGCTCGACCAGCGCGGGCGACATGTACTGCACGAACTGCGACCGGATCTGCCGGCGCTGCTGCTGTTCGCGCACGAAGGCGGAGAAGATCAGCGTCAGGTAGATCGCCGTGGTCGACATCAGCGGATAGGTGAAATCGATCAGCAGCCGGTGCTGGGCGTAGAAATGCCAGGACGTGCCGGTCAGCACCGAGGCGAACATTCCGCCGACGACGACCAGCGTGATCGGCCCGAACTTCGGCGCGAAGGCGATGACCAGGAGCCCCATGATCATCGCGGCGAGGAATTCGATCGCAATACCGTAGCTCGGCTGCGAAACCACGTCGCCGGTCAGCGCGCTCTCCAGCACCTGGGCATGAACCTCGACGCCGGGCATGGCCGGCGTCACCGGCGTGGTCTTGATGTCGTTCAACCCGACCGAGGAGGTGCCGATCAGGATCAGCTTGCCGGCGATCCGGTCCGGCGCGACCCGGCCATCCAGCACATCGACGGCCGAGACATAGATCGAAGGGTCACGGCGGGCGTAGTGGATCCAGAGCTGGCCGTAGAGATCGGTCGGGATCGCAAAGCCCTTGATGCCGAGGCTCTGGATGCCGCCCTTGTCGGCCTTGATCAGGATGGTGCCGGAGCCGCCCGCCACCCGCAGCATTTCGAATGTCAGCGACGGCATGGTGATGCCCTGCGCGACCATCATCATCGGCACCCGCCTGACGATGCCGTCGCGTTCCGGCCTGATCGTGAACAGGCCTCGTCCGGCCGCGGCCTCCTCGAGCATCGGCACGTTGCGCAACAATCCCGGAAACTGGAACATGAAGCGCTGCGGCTCCTCGCCCAGCATCGCAAGCCCGGTCACCGGCAGCTTTTCGTTGAGGTCGGCGCGCACATTGGGCCCGCCGGATTCGCCGAGCACCACGCGCGAGTTCTTGATCGCCTCGGCGAAGATGCTGTCGTTGCTGGGCAGCTGCCGCAGCCTGGCACGCATCTCCTCGTCAAGATTGCTGAACGTATCGGCCGCGATATCCGGGTTGAGACGGTCCGGCTCGGAGAACACCGCGTCGAACGCGATCACCACGGCACCGAGCCGGGTGAGATTGATGACGATGTCGGCGAGTCGCGTCCGCGGCCAGGGCCATTGCCCGAGCCGGGGATCGGCGAGGCTCCTCTCGTCGATATCGACGATGGTGACGGGCCGTGCGGTTTTCTGGCGGGGCTCGATCACCTGGAATGTGTCGAACGTCCTGACGCGAAGCTCCTGAACCGGAGCGGGATCAACGATCCGCAGCGCGGCAATGCCGATCAGCAGCGCCACGCAGGCCAGCCGCGCATAACCGAAGCGCCGTGCGAACCACCGTCGTATCGCCTTCAGCCGTTTCATGCCGTCTGGATATCACGCGCGGACGATTGTTCCAATCGAGCAGACGTTGCGCAATGCGGGAATTGGCTGGCTTTTCGGGAGGCTGGCGCTTGTCACGTATAACTAATGATGAAGTCGTTCTGGGACAGGCTCGCCTTCGCGATGTTGTGCAACGTGATGGTGTCCGCACCGTCAATCGTGATCAGCGTATCCGCCGAATTCGTCGGGGATGTCGTCACATGCTGATCGAACCAGCTGCCGAAGGTGCTCGTCGAGACGATTGTGGACAGGTCGATCTGGTCCTGGCCCGGCGTGAAGTTCAGGATCGTGTCGTGATTGAAGTTCGACGCAAACACGAACTTGTCCTGATAGCCCGATCCGAAGAACACGTCCTTGTCGCTGGTGCCGGTCAGCGTCACCGGCTGGGACGAATCTTGCTGGACGTTGAAAATCAGATTGACCGTATCGCTCGCGCCGCTGCCGTCGGTCACGGAGAGCGCGATCTTGTCGGTCGCTGGCGGCGTCTGGCCGGGGTTGTAGACAAGACCCGGCGACCCGAGCGCGGTGTTGATATCCGAGAGATGGCCGGTTTGCGACGGCGGCGTCACGCTGCTGCCCGAACCGGGGTTGGTCGCGGCCGCCAGGGTGAAGTTCTCGTTGGCGCCGGCATCGACGTCCGTGACGGTCAGGCCGGAGATCGTTTCGGTGCCGTTGGAATTGTCCGTGATGCTGATGTTGTCGGCATGGATCACCGGCGCATCGTTGGCGCCGACGACATCGACCGTCAGCGTCGCCGTCCCGGTCGCGCCATGCGCATCGATGGTCTCGACAGTGAACGTGTCGGCATAGGTGCCCTTGGCCAACGCGTTGATCGCGGCGTCATTGGGGACATAGCTGTAGCTGCCATCCGCATTGACCGTGAGCGAACCGTAGAGGCCGCTGATCGCCGAATTGACCGCGACATGGTCCGAATTGAGGGCGGCATAGGTCAGCGTCGCGGTCTCACCATCGTCGACGTCGTGGCCATGGAGCGTGCCGGTCAGCGGGCTGAACGTGTCGTAGGCCGCGGTATCGGTCAGCGTGCCGGCATTGACGTCGGCGAGCGTCGGCGCGTCGTTGGCGCCAGTGATCGTGATCGTCACCGGCGTGGTGACGACGCCGCCATGATGATCGTCGATCTGGATCGTGTAGGTCAGCGTCAGCGTCTCGCCGACGGCAAGGTAATCGAAGTTCTGGTCGGCGGCCGAGAACGTCCAGCTGGACGATCCGGTCACCCCGCCGGTCGCGTCCGTCAACGTGCCCAGCGACAGCCAGTTCAGGATGGTGGACGGGTCCTCGGGCAGGCCCCCGGTCGCGCCGGTTTCGGCCACAGCGGTGATGCTCATCGTGTGGGTGTCGCTGAGATCCGCATCAGTGAACGTCACCGCGCCCGACGCGGTATCCAGCTTGGATGACCCTGTCGTGTCGGGCTGCTCGGGAATGGTGGCTACCTGTGCCTCGGAGGTGACGACCGGCGTGTCGTTGCTGCCGACAACCGTGATCGTCACCGGTTCGCTGATCACGCCGCCATGGTGGTCGTCGACCTGGATCATGTAGGTCAGCGTCAGCGTCTCGCCCGCGGCGAGATAATCGAAACTCTTGTCCGCGGCCGAGAAGGTCCAGGCCTGCGATCCCGTCACATGGCCGGTCGAATCGGTCAGCGTCCCCAGCGAGAGCCAGTTCAGGACCGTCGACTCGTCCTCGGGCAGGCCCGTGGTGGTTCCGGATTCGCTCACGCCGGTGATGGATACGGTGTGGGTGTCGCTGAGATCGACATCAGCAAACCCCACCACGCCGGCCGCCATGTCCGGCGTCGATGAACCGGTCGTGTCGGGTTGCTCGTCGACCGTCGCGGTCGGCGGCTCCGACGTGAAGGTCGGGACGTCGTTGGTGCCGGTGATGGTGATCGTGACGGGCTGGGTGACGATGCCGCCATGATGATCGTCGACCTGGATCAGGTAGGTCAGTGTCAGCTTCTCGCCAGCCGCGAGATAATCGAAATTCGCGTCGGCGGCCGAGAAGGTCCAGTGGCTGGATCCGGTGACGCCGCCGGTCGAATCCGTCAGCGCGCCGAGTGACAGCCAGCTCAGGATCGTGGCCTGATCGGGCAGCCCCGTGGTGACGCCGGTTTCGGTGACACCGGCCACGGTGACGCTGTGGGTGTCGCTGAGGTCGACATCGGTGAAGGTCACGGTGCCGGACGCGGTATCCGGCATCAGCGAACCGGTCACCCCTTCGGCCTCGGTGATGGCCGCCACCTGGGTCGGCGACGTGATCACCGGCCTGTCATCGGTGCCGACGATGGTGATGGTGACCGGAAGCGTGACGACCCCGCCATGATGATCGTCGATCTCGACCGTATAGGTCAGCGTCAGCGTCTCGCCCGCGGCGAGATAGTCGAAACTCCTGTCGCCCGCAGAGAACGTCCAGGCGCGCGATCCCGTGACGCCATCGGTCGAATCGGTGAGCGCGCCCAGCGACAGCCAGCTCAGCACGGTGGCGTGGCTGGCAAGGCCCGTGGTGACGCCGGCCTCGGTGACGCCGGTGATGGTGACCGTGTGCGCGTCGGTCAGATCAGCATCGGTGAAGGTCAGCGTGCCGTGCGCGGTATCAGGCGTGGCGGAGTTCGTCGTCCATGGCAGCTCGGTGATCACGCCTGCCTGCGCCGCGGACGTCACCACCGGCGTGTCGTTGGTGCCGGTGATCGTGATGGTGATGGTCGTGAACGCGGTCTCGTTGCTCGGCGCGTAGTTGTTGTCGACGCGCACCAGATAGGTCAGCGTCAGGGTCTCGCCGGCGGCCAGGAAGTCGAAGGCACCGTCGGCAACGCTGTAGGTCCAGGTCGCCGAGCCGAAATTGGTGTTCAGCGGATTGGGATCGAGCTGCAACGGGATCTCGACCGCCTGGATCGCCGCCAGTTGCGCCGCCGTCAGCGACGAGGTGACATCGTTGCCACCGGCGTCGCGATAGCTGAACGCGCTGAAATTGACCGCGGCCGTCGGCCTGTCGCCGAGATTGACGTCGACCCATGTGATCTGGCCGGTCGCCGTATCGAACTGCTCGCTATGGGTCTGCCCGGCCAGTTCAGTGAACGTCCCGTTCTGCGTCACGACGTGCGGCGCACCGGGGGCGTGGTCAGTCTTGGCTGACGGGGCCTGTGGCCCGGCATTGCCGGTCAAGGCCAGCAGGAAGCTTGTCGGCAGGATCACGTCGCCGGTCGCGAATTTGAGGCTGGTCGTGACCGGGACGACGCTGTCGGTGAAGTTCGTCGTGAGCTTGGTGTTGGGATTGTTGTTGTCGGTAAACTTCAGCGCGAAGACGTCCGAGATCAGCTTCTGCGCATCGGCCGACAGTTGCGCCGACGAGACGAAGCTGACGCTGCCCTGGCCGTTGACGATGGTCTGGGTGCCGGCCTGATCGACGGTCGCGATCGGATTGAGCGTCGTCTTATCGAACAGGATGTAGGAGCCGGTGGTGCCGTCAGGCTCGACCAGCACCTGGAACTTGGCGGGCGGCACGCCACCCGAGCCCTGCACGTCGAAATCGATCTCGACCAGCACGGCGGTGCCGCGAATGCCCATGGTCGCGACCGGCGTATCGACCTTCATGTCGCCATGCTTGGCGGTCGCGCCGGCCACGAACGAGATGGTGCCCGAGACGAGGCTCATCAGCGACGAATTGCTCGACCCGTTCGGGTCGTAGATCATTTCGTTCAGCACCATCTTGGCGTTCGGCCCGAGACCGAACA
Organism: Bradyrhizobium sp. USDA 4461; assembly: GCF_054055655.1. NCBI lineage: Bacteria > Pseudomonadati > Pseudomonadota > Alphaproteobacteria > Hyphomicrobiales > Nitrobacteraceae > Bradyrhizobium > Bradyrhizobium sp. USDA 4461. Next base: position 3,025,321 of record NZ_JBSRXM010000001.1, on the reverse strand, counting down.
CGGTGCCGTCGATGAAGGTGATGCCGAGCGTCGAGTCGCTGCCCGACTGCACCACGTCGCCCTTGTTGACGTTGTCGCCCTGGTTCAGGACGATGGCGACGCCGTTGCGAACGGCGGTGGCGCTGCCCGTCAGCTTGGTGACATGGCCGATGACCTTGGCGGGCTCCGCTGCGCCGCCGGCCTGGGCATATTGGGTGTAGCCGGTGAGCGCGTTGACGAGGTCGCCGGTGAGATGCGCGCCTTCAGGCGACGCCAGGGCCGCGCGTTTCTCGCCCTTGAAGTAGTCGTGCAGGACGAGTTCCCGATCGTCCTTCGAGATGACGAGATCGAGCCCGGTCCGCTTGAAGTCGCCGGTGAACAGCAATTGCCCGTCGTCGACCGTGATCGCGCCAGGCGGAGCATGCGAGGTAACGCTTTCGACGTATGCCGATCCGCGGACATAAGGGTCCGCGCTCGGCGAATGGCCGTCGAATTTCCCAACAAAGTTCACTGCGGATCACCGCATGAGGGTTAATATTGGTAAAGTATCCGAATGATTACGCCTGCATATCATCGGATAAAGCTTGGCGAAACCATCCTTTGCTTTCGCAAGGTGTGCTGGTCGCGCCGTTTCAGCGGGTGTGACTTGGCTCACTCTCAGAAGAGTCGTGTAGTCAGAACTTGACTGACGGTACCATGAGATAGGATTCGAGCCAAGATGCGTACTGAGCCACGTATTCGTGGTATTGATTGGCATTTCTCTACTTGCCTTTATTTCCCCACAGCCCCGAGCGGGCATTTGACCCGATTTTTCCGGCTAAAGCTGTGACTTGGCTTACAAATCGCAGCTATCCTGCGCGCGGACTGGCCGGGTTAACCAGAAGGCAAGGATGAGGCGTTTCGCAGTGGAAAAAGGTTCGCCGGTTCGTTTCACAAACCGGTAAAGTTTTCGGGACCCCGGGCAGGCGCCCTTCAGCCTGCTGGCGGGATTCCCCACATCTTAAGTCGATTCGAAGGGATCGTTGGCCATGCTCGCGCATGAAACGATCCGGTCGCGTGTGCGGTGTAGTGTCCACCCGCCGATGAGCGGACAGGGGGTGTCACATGGGACTGTCGCTTCGCTCGTTCGCACCGCGCGCCGTGATGTTGGGCATTGGCCTGGCCCTGGCTGCGCCAATGGCCGAGCTCAATGCCGCCTCGCTGCTGTCGCCCGGCCCGGCATCGCTGCTCAGGAAGTCGGCCGAGCCGTTCGGCCTGTCGACCAGCCTGCTTGCCGACGGCGGCCTGCACGACAAATGGCTCGGCGTACAGCGCCAGCTCGCCGACGAATTGGTGCAGCTGGCCGCCTGCGAGAGCGACCGCGCCGGTTGCGCATCGCCGGAGGCGCGGCGGTTCCTGGCGATCGTCGACGCCGGACGGGCGCATCATGGCCGTGCCCGGCTCGGTGAGATCAACCGCGCCATCAACCTGGCGATCCGCCCAGGCAATGATCTGGCGACCTATGGCGAGCCCGACGTCTGGGTGACCCCGCTTGCCACCTTCGCCCGCGGCAGCGGCGATTGCGAGGACTATGCGATCGCGAAATTCGTGGCGCTCGCCAAGGCCGGCGTCGCGCCCGAGGATCTGCGCATCGTCGTCATGCACGACCTGCTCGGCGGCGAGGACCATGCCGTGGTCGCGGCACGGCTCGACGGCCACTGGCTGACGCTCGACAACCGCCGCATGGCGATGATCGAGGACAGCGACCTCAGGAGCTTCCGGCCGACCTTCGTAATCGACCAGAACGGCGTCAGCCGCTACGTCGATGCGCCGCTCGTCAGCGAGGCCGCATGGCGGCCGGCGGGGCGGTGAATTGACCGGCATTCGGTTCGCTCTCCGAGCACGAGTCACCGCCACCATGGACCGTCATTGCGAGGAGCGAAGCGACGAAGCAATCCATGTTTCCGCTCGCGGGGATATGGATTGCTTCGCTTGCGCTCGCAATGACGGAGTTCTGTTCTGCTCAGAACATCAAATTGTCCTTCACCAGCACCCAGCGGCCGCCCTTGACCTGCTGCACCTGGGTGATGGTGTTGGCCAGATGATCGGTCTTGGAGAATTTGGTCGGCGGCGAGCTGAAAATGTCGAGGAACTTGTCGCCTGACTCCAGCGCGTCCAGCATCTTCTGGCCGGTGAGATCCTTGCCCGCCTTCTGCGCATAGAAGGCGAAGGTCATCACCGCATTGTAGCCGATGATCGCCTGCGTATTGGCGTCGGAGTTGAACATCTTCTTGTAGTTGACCAGCCAGTCCTTCACCTTGCCCTTGGAGGTGTCCTCATAGGGAATCTCGAAGCCTGACGCCGCATAGAGCCCTTCGACGGCGTCCTTGCCGAGCGCCGGCACTTCGAGCACGTTGGTCGGCGTGGCGCCGAGGAAAGTGACGTCCCAGCCGAGCTTCTTCGCCTCATTCATCGCACCGATGGTCTCGCGGATCACGGTGCCGAGCACGACGAGGTCGCAGCCGTCGGACTTCATCTTGGCGACCTGCGCCGAGAAGTCGGAAGCGCCGCGCTTGTAGCTCGTGACCGAAGCCGGCTGCACCTTCATCGCAGCGAGCTGCTGGGTGAAGCCGTCGAGCACGTTTTTGCCGTACTCGTCGTCCTGATGCATGATGCAGGGCTTCTTGAAGTTCTTCCACTCCATCATGTATTTGAGCGCGGCGCGCGTGCTCTCGACATAGGGCAGCAGGTTGTTGAACTTCAACCGCTCCTGCGGCTTGGCGGGATCGAATTTGAAGGTGAATTCGGCGGCGGTCAGCGGAAACAGCTGCAGCACGCCGGCGTCGAACAGGATGTCTTGTGCGGCGAGCACGGTCGGCGAGCCCATCGGGCCGATCATCGCGAACACCTTGTCGCGCTCGACCATCTTCTGCGAGGCCAGCACGGCCTTCTTCGGGTCGTAGCCGTTGTCCTCCAGGATCATCTTGATCTTGCGGCCGTTGATGCCGCCGCCGGCGTTGATCTCCTCAACCGCCATCTTCATGCCGTTCGAGACCGGCACGCCCCAGACCTTGATCGGGCCGGACAGATCCTGATGCGTTCCGATCACGATCTCGGTCGGCGAGATGCCTTCATTGGTGACCTTGGTCTGGGCTGCGGCCGGCAGACAGGTCAGCGCCAGCGCGCTCACCGCAAGGCCCAGCGCCTTCAGCGATTTCGACATTGCAGTCTCCTCCTCAACAAGGGCCCATGGTGAGCGAAGGGTAGGGCCGGCTCGCTCCTTCGCCTTTTCCTGCTTCGGCTATGCCACCGCCCGCGCGCCATACATGGCGTCGATCTCGGCCGCGTAGCGCTTGTTCACGAAGCTGCGCTTCAGCTTCATGGTCGGCGTCAGCTCCTCGTCCTCGGGCGTCAGCTGGCGCTCGATCAGATAGAATTTCTTGATGGTCTCGACCCGCGCGAATTTCGCATTGACCGCCTCGACCTCGCGGTGGATCAGATCCTGAATCTCGCGAGCGCGGCATAGGCTCGCGTAATTGGTGAACGGGATGTCCTGGTCCTGGGCGTATTTCTCGACATTCTCCTGGTCGATCATGATCAGGCAGGTGAGATACGGCCGCTTGTCGCCGATCACGACTGCATCCGAGACATAGGGCGAGAACTTCAGCTGGTTTTCGATCTCGGACGGCGTGACGTTCTTGCCGCCGGAGGTGATGATGATGTCCTTCATCCGGTCGGTGATCCTGACATAGCCTTCATTGTCGATCGCGCCGACATCGCCGGTGTGCAGCCAGCCCTTGGCGTCGATGGTCTCGGCGGTCTTCTCCGGCTGGTTGAGATAGCCCATGAACAGGAAGTCGCCCTTGATCAGGATCTCGCCCTTCGGGCAGATCATCACCTCGCCCCAGGGCGCGGCCTTGCCGACCGAGCCGAGCTTGATGCGGTCCGCCGGCATCATGGTCGCGACTCCGCAATTCTCGGTCTGGCCGTAGACCTCGCGCATGTCGATGCCGAGCGCGAGGTACCAGCGGATCAGATCCGGCGAGATCGGCGCCGCGCCGGTCAGCGCGATCCGGCAGCGGTCGAGCCCGAGCATGCGGCGGATGTTGCGGAACACCAGCCAGTAGGCGGCGCGGTTGGCAAGCCGCAGCGACAGCGGCGGCGGCTCGCCTTCCAATCGATACTCGGTCATCCGGTTGCCGATCGAAAGCGCCCGGGCATACATCCAGTTCTGGAACGGGGTCGCGTCCTTCAGCGCGATGGTGATGCCGGAATAGAACTTCTCCCAGATCCGCGGCACCGCGAGGAACGCGGTCGGCTGCACCTCGCGCAGATTGTCCGGCACCGTTTCCGGGCTCTCGGCGAAATTCATCACCGAGCCGAGCGCGAGCGAGATGTAATAGCCGCCGACCCGCTCGGCGACGTGGCAAAGCGGCAGGAATACCAGCCGCTCCTCGCTGTCGGTCGAGGGATAGAGATCGTTGGCGTGGCGCATCTGGTGCGTCACGCTGCGGTTGGAATGCATCGCGCCCTTGGGCGGGCCCGTCGTCCCCGAGGTGTAGACCAGGATCGCGAGATCGGACGCGGTGCGGCTGCCGGTCATCTCGTCCCACAGCGCGTCATTGCCCTGCGCATGGTTGCGGCCGAGTGCGGTGAATTCGGCGAGCGACAGCACCATCGGATCGGAGAAGCCGGAAAGCCCCTCCATGTCGAACACGATGACCTTCTCCAGGGTCGGACAGCGCGACCGGCAGGCCAGCACCTTGTCGAGCTGCTCCTCGTCCTCGACGAAGATGACGCGCGTGCGTGAGTCATTGACGAGGTATTCGACCTGCGCCGCCGAATCGGTCGGATAGATGCCGGATGAGACGCCGCCGGCGCACAGGATGCCCATGTCGGCATACACCCATTCCGGCACCGCGTTGGCGATGATCGAGGCGACGTCGCCGGGGCGGAAGCCGATCGCGTGCAGGCCGAAGGCGATGTCCCTGGAGGTTTGCAGCCATTCGCGCCAGCTGGTCGGCTGCCAGACGCCGAACTTCTTCTCGCGGATCGCGGGCCTGTCGCCACGCGTTTGCACCGCGAGCAGAAAGCTCCGCGCGATCGTGTCGGCAACCGTCAGCACCGCTGGTCCTGCCATGCGCGCTCCCTCCTCTGCCGCCTGTCTCGCGCGCCGGGTTGTTGTGCCGGTCTTGTTGGCGAAACAGGCCTGAAATCTAGCTCCAACCCTCGCTCAACGCAGCGCCGACTTTCGTCGACGCTCATCAACGCCAAGTCCTCCTAACGCCACGTCTTCTTCTTTTTCCAGCGCCGCTCGCCCCGCGCGCCGGCTTCCTTGGCGCCGAGATAGAACTCCTGGATATCGGGTGAATTCATCAGCCGCTCGCAGGTGTCGTTCATCACGACCCGGCCGATCTCCAGCACATAGCCGTAATGCGCGGTCTCCAGCGCGATCTTGGCATTCTGCTCGACCAGCAGGATCGACATGCCCTGCTCCTCGTTGACCCTGCGGATGATGGTGAAGATCTCCTTCACCAGGATCGGCGACAGCCCAAGCGACGGCTCGTCCAGCAGCAGCAGCGTCGGCCGGTTCATCAACGCGCGCCCGATCGCAAGCATCTGCTGCTCGCCGCCCGAAAGCTGGCCGGCCGGCTGGCCGAGCCGCTCCCTCAGCCGTGGAAAATAGCCGTAGACGCGCTCGAGGTCCTGCGCCACACCGTCGCGGTCCTTGCGCAGATAGGCCCCCATCATCAGGTTCTCGCGCACCGACAGGAACGGAAACACCTCGCGCCCCTCCGGCACATGGCTGAGGCCGAGCCGCACGATCCGGTCGGCCTCCATGCGCTGGATCGGCTTGCCCAAAAATTCGATCGAGCCCTTTTGCGGGTCGAGGATGCCGGAGATCGTCTTCAGCACCGTGGTCTTGCCGGCGCCGTTGGCGCCGAGCAGCGTCACGATCCGGCCGCGCGGCACCTCGAGGCTGATGCCGCGGATCGCCATGATCGGCCCGTAATAGCTTTCGACGTTGGAGAGCTTCAGGATGATGTCCGGCGTGCTCATGGCATCATCCTCATGCGCCCAAATACGCGGCGACGACGTCGGGATGGTGCTGGACTTCCGAGGGCGAGCCCATTGCCAGCACGCGGCCGTAGTTCAGCGCGATCACGCGGTCGGAGACGCGGTTGACCAGCGTCATGTCGTGCTCGACCATCAGCACGGTGATCCCGAGCTCGCTCTTCATGTCGCGGATCCAGAACGACATGTCGTCGGTCTCCTCGACATTGAGGCCGGGCGACGGCTCGTCGAGCAGGATCAGCTTCGGCTCCGAGCACAGCGCGCGCGCCAGCTCGATCACCTTGCGCACGCCGTAGGGCAGCCCCGAGATCAGCTTGTCGCGGTAAGGCTCGAGATCGAGGAATTCGATCACCTGCTCGACCTGTCGGCGATGCGCCTTTTCGCCGGCGCGGACGCTTCCCAGAAACAACAGCTCCTGCCAAAGCTGGGTGGTGGAATGACGATGCCGGCCGACCAGCAGGTTGCTCAGCACCGTCGCATTCTCGAACAGCTCGATGTTCTGGAAGGTGCGCGCGATGCCGAGCCTGGCGATGTCGTAGGCCGGCTGCTGGGTGATGTCCTGGTCCTCGAAGAAGATCTTGCCCGACGTCGGCGGATAGATCCGCGAGATCAAATTGAAGATCGAGCTCTTGCCGGCGCCGTTGGGCCCGATGATCGACAGGATCTCGCCCTTCTCGACCGCGAAGCTGACGGCGTCGACCGCCTTGAGGCCACCGAAATGCAGCGACAGGTTCTCGGCGCGGAAATAGCTCATCGATTCCGCTCCGATTTCACATAAATCTTCTGCCGCTTGAAGGTCGCGCGCTTGTACAGCGGGAACAGCTGGAAGAAGAGCTTGATCTTGAGCCAGCGGCCGTAAAGTCCCAAGGGTTCGAAGAGCACGAACACCACGATGATGATGCCGTAGATCGCGCCCTTCAGCCCGTTGGCCGAGGCGAAGGCTGCGACCGCATCCTGGATATGTCCCGCGCGCTCGGGGCCGGCACCCAGCGTCGCCGCGACGCCGCCGATCACGCCGGGCATGTCGTCCTTCAGATAGGTCAGGAACGGGTCGATCATGACCAGGAAGATCGCGCCCAGCACCGCGCCGTGCAGGCTGAATGTGCCGCCGATCAGGATCACGATGATGAACTCGATTGAGAGCTGCAGCGTGAACATCTCGGGCGAGATGAAAGACAGCTTGTGCGCGAACATCACGCCGGCGAAGCCGGTGATGGCAGCCGAGATCGCAAACGACTTCACCTTGTAGAGCGCGACATTGATGCCCATGCTGCGCGCCGCGGTCTCGCTGTCGCGGATCGCGACAAAAGCGCGCCCGGTCGGCGAGCGCAACAGGTTGAGCGTGCCGACGATGGTCAGCACCAGCACCGCGAGGCAGAGGTAATAGAACGTCGGGCCGTCGCGCGACACCGTGGTGCCGAACAGCTGCATCGTCTTGACCCGCATGCCCTCATTGCCATGGGTCACGCTTTCCCAGCGCGCCAGGATTTCCTCGACGATGAACGCAAACGAGATCGTCGCGATCACGAGATAGATGCCCTGCAGCCGCAGCGCCGGAAACCCGACCAGCGCGCCGACCACGCCGGTCAACAGCCCCGCGGCGAGGAAATAGACCGGAAACGGCACGTTGAATTGCTGCAGATAGGCCGCAGTGTAGGCGCCGATCGCCAGAAACGCGGCGTGGCCGAGCGAGGCCTGTCCGGTGAAGCCGGTCAGGATCATCAGCCCGACGCCGACGGTCGCATAGATGCAGACGAAGACCAGCTGGCTCATCAGATAGCTAGAGAGCACGTAGGGCGCGATCAGCAGCACCGCGAGCAACAGGCCGTAGGAATAGACGTAGCCGGAATGCGGGAGCAGCCTGATGTCGTCTTCGTAATCGGTCTTGAAGAGAAACCGCATGCGTCCTCCTCAAACCTTCTTGCGGACGTGAAGGCCGAACAGGCCTTCGGGCTTGAGCAGCAACACCGCGAGCAGCACGATGTAGGGCGCGACGTCCTTCCATCCCTGCGGCAAATAGAAGCCGGCCATGCTCTCGATCACACCGATCAACACGCCGCCGACCACCGCGCCCGGGATCGAGCCGAAGCCGCCGAGCACCGCGGCCGGAAACGCCTTCAGCCCCAGCACCAGCCCGACATTGGAATGGATGAAGGTGATCGGCGCCAGCAGCACGCCGGCGCAGGTCGCGACCGCCGCCGAGATCGCCCAGACGATCGAGACCACGCGCTTGACCGGGATGCCCATGTAATAGGCAGCCAGCATGTTCTCGGAGCTGGCCCGCATCGCGGTACCGAGCGTGGTGCGGTTGAAGAACAGATAGAGCAGCGCGCACAGGATGATGGTCGCCGCGATCACCGACAGCTTGTCATAGGCGAGTACCAGGCTGCCGATCCGCAACACGCCCTGGCTGAACGGCGTCTCGATCTTGAAGTCGTCGGTCCCCCAGATCATGCCGGCCACCGAGCGCAGGAAATAGCCGAGCCCGATCGTCGCCATGATGATGGAGAATTGCGGATAGCCGAGGATCGGCCGCACAACGACCCGTTCGGCCAGCATGCCGAACAACGCCATGCAGATCACCGCGCCGGCGAAGCCGACCCAGTAGTTCAGCCCGAGCATGCCAATGAAGGTGAAGGCGAAAAAGCCGCCCAGCATCATCAAATCGCCCTGCGCGAAGTTGACGACCTCGGTTGCCTTGTAGACCAGCACGAAGCCGAGCGCGATCAGGCCGTAAACGCAGCCGAGCGCGATGCCGCTGACGAGCTGCTGAACAAAGTCCAGCATCGTTCCCTCCCCGATGCCCGGCGATTCTTATCCGATCGCTCGTCGCATCCCGCCTTCACGCCCTTGTGTCGGAAGCGCTGAAAGCCGCTATGTCCGCCCCGATTGAGCCAAAACGCCCGATCCCTGTCAACAAACCGCTGATCCGGCTGTATCATCACATTTGCGAAGATTGCCCGCAGCACGGGGTAATACGGATATCGCCTGCGATTTGCCCCGTGCGATTCACTGCACCGAAACGGTTTTTGTCCAAGTTTGCGCAACCGACGAGCGAAATCCCGGATCGCCACCGCATCATGACATCGCAACTGCCCGCACTCGCCCTGCGAGGGTTAACCAAGCGTTTTGATCGCCCGGCGGTCGATGCGCTCGATCTCACCATCCGGGTTGGGGAGTTCTATGCGCTGCTCGGGCCGAACGGCGCCGGCAAGACCACGACGCTGCGCATGGTGGCAGGTTTGCTGCGTCCGGATGCCGGCTCGGTGTCGATCCTCGGCATCGATGCGCTGGCCGATCCGGTCGCAGCCAAGCAGATCATGGCCTGGGTGTCCGACGAGCCGATGATCTATGACAAGCTGACGCCGCTGGAATATCTCGAATTCGTCGCCGGCCTGTGGGGCATCGATCCCCGCACCTCGGAAAAGTCGGCGCGCGAGCTCCTGGTGTCGCTCGGGCTCGAGCCGCATCTCAACGAGCGCTGCGAGGGCTTCTCCAAGGGCATGCGCCAGAAGGTGGCGCTCGCCGGCGCGCTGGTGCACGAACCCCGCCTGATCATCCTCGACGAGCCGCTGACCGGCCTCGACGCGCTGTCGGCGCGCCACGTCAAGGGTCTGTTGCAGGAGCGCGTCCGCACCGGCTGCACCGTGATCATGACGACCCACATCCTCGAAGTCGCCGAGCGCATGGCCGACCGCATCGGCGTGATCGCGGCCGGCAGGCTGATCGCCGAGGGCACGCTCAATGAACTGCGCGAGCAGAACGGCCGCAACGACACCACGCTCGAGGACATGTTCATCGCGCTGGTCGATACCGAAGCGGCGGCCGCGTGAGCTCGGTCGCCCATCTCAGCTGGTTCGCCCGCCACGAATTCCGCCTGGCGTGGCGCGAATGGCTGGCGATGATGACCGGCGGCCGGCGAAGGCGCAATCGCGCCGTGATCGGACTTGTGGTCTTCGCCGCGATCCTGCATCTGCCGGCCTATGCCGTGGTCAATCGCTATGCCGACTTGAGGTTTCCGCTCGATCCGTCGTCGCTGATCGTGCTGACCGCGACAGTCTTCCTGGCCTGGGCGCTGATGCTGTCGCAGGCGATCGAATCGGTGACGCGCGTGTTCTATGCCCGCGCCGATCTCGATCTGATCATGTCGTCGCCGGCCAAGCTCACCAACATCTTCTCGATCCGGATCGTCGCGATCGCGCTGACGGTGAGCAGCATGGCGCTGTTGCTGTCGACGCCGTTCATCGACGTCCTGGTGTATCTCGGCGGCCCGCGCTGGCTCGCCGGCTTCGGCGTCGTGCTTGCGATCGGACTGTCGGCGGCCGCCACCGCAATTGCCGTCACCGCCTTCCTGTTTCGCCTGATCGGGCCGATCCGGACCCGGCTGGTGGCGCAGGTCGTCTCCGCGGTCATCGGCGCGGGTTTTGTCATTGCGCTGCAGGTCGTGGCCGTGCTGTCCTACGGCACGTTGTCGCGCTTTGCCTTTTTGACTTCGGATACCGCGGCACACATCGCCCCCGCGCTTGACAGCCTGCTGTGGTGGCCGGCGCGCGCATCGCTCGGCGATCTCGACATCATGATGCTGCTGCTCGCGGCAAGCCTCGTGCTGCTCGGCGTCGTGATGGCGGCCTTCGCGCCGCGCTTCGCCGACACGGTCGCAAGCGTCGCCGCCAATCCGGCTGCGGTCACGCGGGGGCGCGCCCGCGCGTTCCGCCCCGGCTCGCGGCAACAGGCGCTGCGGCGCAAGGAGTTCGTGCTGCTGCGCCGCGATCCATGGCTGCTGTCGCAGAGTCTGATGCAGATGCTCTATCTGCTGCCGCCCGCGCTGATGCTCTGGCGCAGCTTCTCCGGCACATCGACCGCGATCGTGCTGATCACGCCTGTTATCGTGATGGCCGCAGGCCAGCTTGCCGGCGGACTTGCCTGGCTGACCATTTCGGGCGAGGACGCGCCCGATCTGGTGGCGACCGCGCCGCTGCCGCCGTCACGCGTGACCCGCGCCAAGATCGAGGTGGTGCTGATCGCAATCGCGGTGGTGTTCACGCCGCTGGTGGCCGCGCTGGCGTTCGCCTCGCTGGCGCAGGCCGTGGTCACGGCGATCGCGATCCTGATTGCGACCGCATCCGCCGCCGCTGTCCAGCTCTGGTTCCGCGCACAGGCCAAGCGCAGCCAGTTCCGCCGGCGCCAGACTTCCTCCCGCATTGCGACCTTCGCCGAAGCCTTTTCCTCGATCGGCTGGGCCGCAACCGCGGCGCTGGCGCTGACGATCCCGGCGGCCGCGCTCGTCAGCGGCATCATGACCCTGCTGACGCTCACGATCGCCTGGAAGATCAGCCCGCGGCAGCGCTGAAACCGAGCTACGCCTTCATCACTTCCATCACCGCCGCTGCAAACGCCTCCGGCGCTTCCTGCGGCACGTTGTGACCGGCGCCCGGAATTGCGCGATAGGCCAGGCGGCATGTGTATTTTGCGGCGGTGCGACTGCCGTCGCTGACGAACGTCACGCCGTCGTCGGCGCCGTCGAGTGAGATGGCGGGGACGGTGATCACAGGCAATGTATCGAGCCGCCGCTGCACATCCGCGTATTGCGGGTCGCCTTCGACGACGCCATAGCGATGCCGATAGCTGTGGATCACGACGTCGACATAATCGGGATTGTCGAACGCGATCGCGGTCCGCTCGAAGCAGGTCTCGTCGAACGTCCAGCTCGGCGACCATTGCGACCACAGGATCCTTGCGATGCCGCGCCGGTTGGCGGCAAGGCCGGCGCGGCCGCGCTCGAGCTGGAAATAGTACTGATACCAGAGCGGGACCTCGCGCTCCGGCGGCGCCGGCACCATCGCGTGCGCAATGTCCTGGATCATGTAGCCATTGGTGCAGACCAGTCCGAGGCAGCGTTCCGGCCACAGCGCCGCACCGATCGATGCGGCGCGGCCGCCCCAATCATAGCCGGCGAATACCGCGCGCTCGATGCCGAGCGCATCCATCAGCGCCATCATGTCGGCGCCGACCGCGGCCTGCTCGCCCGAACGCGGCGTCGCCTTATCTCGGAACATCGTCGGGCCGTAGCCGCGTAGATAGGGCACGACGACCCGGCAGCCTTGCGCGGCCAGGATAGGCGCGACGTCGACAAAGGAATGGATGTCATAGGGAAAGCCGTGCATCAGCAACACCACCGGACCATCCGCCGGGCCGCCCTCGTAATAGGCGATGTTGAGCACGCCTGCGGGGACATGGCGCAACGGTTCGAGCCGCTTGGTCGAAGGCGCGCGCGGCGAGGAGGCAGTGTCGGTCACGCATAACTCCCTGATCTCGGTTGTGTGCGCGGCATGGTAGCGCGTCCCGGCGCCGGAATCGCCTGGATCGTGTTGCAGTCAGCGCCGTGGAGCGATGCGCCGGCCTCATCATGACGGCGCGCCAATTGCGCGGTAGTCTCGCCTCGGCGGATGTCGCCGAAGGCGGAACAGGTCATGCTGAGATTGCTCGCCGCGTTGGTCTTGCTGGGATCATTGACCGGCCATGCCTTCGCGCAGGACGCCCAGCGCAGCGAATGCCTCGCGATGGCCAACGCGCCACTGCGCGCTACCCCCGTGAGCTACCGGCGCGTCGCGGCCAAAACCGAGGAGGTCGCCATCACCTATGCCGGCCATTCCACCTACTACATCGACACGCCTGGTGGCGTCCGGATCGCGACCGACTACAACGGCGTCTATCAGACCGGACGGCTGCCCGACGTCGCGACCATGAACCGGGCGCATGCGACGCATTACACGCTGTTCCCCGATCCCGGCATTGCCCACGTGCTGCACGGCTGGGGCGAGAACGGCCAGGCCGCGCATTACGCGGAGCGGATCGGCGACGTCTATATCCGCAACGTCACGACCGACATCCGCCGCTATTGGGGGGAGGACCCCGGCGGCGAGATGATCAAGGACGGCAATTCGATTTTCATCTTCGAGGTCGCCGGCCTCTGCATCGGCCATCTCGGCCACCTCCATGTCAGGCTCGACGACAGCCAGTTCGCGGCGATCGGCCGGCTCGACATCGTGATGGTGCCGATCGACGGCACCTATACGATGTCGCTCGACGGCATCTCCGAGATCACCAGGCGGCTGCGTGCATCGGTGGTGCTGCCGATGCACCGCTTCGCCACCCCGCTCGACGAGTTCATGCGCCTGATCGGCCAGCAGTTCGAGATCGACCGCCGCGGCGGCGAGCGCACCTTGCGGATTTCCCGCGACACCCTGCCGGCGGCACCGACGGTGATCATCCTCGACGGGGTGTGAGATCTCTGTTCAAGAAGAAGCAAAACCAACGGGAGTGAAAATCGATGGCCAGCACGTTACCCGCCTCCGCCAGCGGGCTCTATGCCAATCCGCGCGAAGACTGGCTCGCCCAATACACCGAGGAGATCATCGATCCGAACAGGCCGATCGTCGATCCGCATCACCATCTCTGGGATCGCGGCGGCCTGCGCTACCTGATCGAGGAGATGCGCGACGACATCGCTTCCGGCCACAACATCGTCGCGACCGTCTATGTCGACTGCCGGTCGATGTACCGCGCCGACGGCCCGGAGGCGTTCCGCCCGGTCGGCGAGGTCGAGTTCGCCAACGGCGTCGCGGCGATGGCGGCGAGCGGCGGCTACGGCAAGGCGGCGATCTGCGCCGGCATCGTCAGCCACGTCAACCTTCTGCTCGGCGACCAGGCCAAGGCGGTGCTGGAGGCGGAGATATCAGCCGGCAACGGCCGGTTCCGCGGCATCCGCCACTCCTCGGCCTGGGACGAGGCCCCTAACGTCGCCCATATGTACGCCAGCCGGCCGAAGGGCATCCTCCTCGATTCCACCTTCCGCAAGGGTTTTGCCTGTCTGGCGCCGCTCGGCCTCAGCTTCGACGCCTGGCTGTTCCATCCGCAGATCGGCGAGCTCACCGACCTCGCCCGCGCCTTCCCCGACACAAGGATCGTGCTCGACCATTGCGGCGGCCCGGTCGGCACCGGCCGCTTCGCCGGCAAGCGGGCGGAGACCTTTCCGGTCTGGAGGGCGTCGATCCAGGAGATCGCCAGATGCCCCAACGTCGTGGTCAAGCTCGGCGGGCTGGCGATGTGCCTGCTTGGCTATGACTTCCACCTCCGCCCCCGCCCGCCGTCGTCGGAGGAACTCGCCGGCGCCTGGCGGCCTTATGTGGAGACCTGCATCGACGCGTTCGGCCCCAACCGTTGCATGTTCGAGAGCAACTTCCCACCTGATAAGGGGCAATGCAGTTATCAGGTCATCTTCAACACCTTTAAACGGCTTGCATCACAATATAGCGAAGCCGAGAAGACGGCGTTGTTCTTGAAGACGGCAAAGGATGTCTATCGGCTCGATATCGGGTAAGCTTCCGACTCATGGATGACGGCATCACCATCCGGCCGCTTCGAGAGGCTGATGCGGAAGCGGTGGTCGCACTTTACGCAAAGGCAGCTGCGGTGGAACCGCGGCTAGGCCCTGTCACGCTGTCGCAATGGGACCAGTTCCTGAAGCTGCCGCAGAACCGCGGCGGCCGCGACTTTCGTGTTGCCGAGCAGAACGGGCGGCTTGTCGGCCTTGCCGAGTCCTCGTTGCGCGACCAGGGCGCAGGGCATTCCCGATTCCTCAAGATCGTCGTGACGCCCGAGATGCGGCGGCGCCGGATCGGGCTCGCATTGGTCGACGACGTGCTGGCAATCGACACCGACCCCAATCTCACCGTGCAGACGCTGGTGAGCAGCGACTGGCCGGCCGGCATGGCCTTCGTCGCCGCCTTCGGCTTTGTTCATGTCGAGTCGGAGATCGGGATGAAGTGCGTCGAGCCGTTGCAGCCCGCGCGCACGCTCGCCGCCGCCCGCGCCACCATCGAGCAGGTCTCGGACGTCACCGCCTGCGCCGGCCAGGTCGCGCGGATCCACAACACCGCCTACGCCTCCGACGCCGCGTTCCGCCTGTACTCGCCGGAAGAGATGGCGCAGGTCCTGACCGAGACCGAGGTCTGGATCGCATCGGAGGATGGACAGGTCTCGGGCTTCTGCCTGACCGAGCCGGAGCAGAACTCGATGTGGATCGAGTCGGTCGCCGTCGACCCGGCGCGGCAGGGACGCGGGCTCGGCCAGCTCCTGGTCTATCGCGTGCTGGCCGCGCACGACGTGTCGGTCGAGCATCCCTGCTGGCTCAATGTCTCAAGCCGGAACGCTCCCGCGCTGAAGATCTACCGCCGTCTCGGCTTCAAGCCGCAGCACGAGACCTGCCGCTTCCTGGCGATGCGAGGCGACCTGATCGCCGCGCGCGAGCGGCGGTTTCGTTAGCCACCTTGAAGCCTAGTCGAGCGACAAGAACCTAGCCCCGTCATCCTGAGGTGCGAGCGGAGCGAGCCTCGAAGGGTGAACGGCCGAGCTCTCTCCGAACGCGTGGCCAATATCCGGGCCGCGCATCCTTCGAGGCGCGCAAGAGCGCGCACCTCAGGATGACGGGATTATGGGCGAGCGCGCCCTACGCCCACTCGCCCTTGCGGAACACCGGGACGCTGCGGCCATCGGCGTGGATGCCGTCGATGTCGGTGTGGGCGGAGCCGATCATCCAGTCGATATGGATCAGGCTCTTGTTGCCGCCCTGCTCGGCGATCTGCTGCGGCGTCAGCTTGTCGCCGTTGACGAAGCATTTCGAGTAGCACTGGCCGAGCGCGATGTGCGAGGCGGCGTTCTCGTCGAACAGCGTGTTGAAGAACAACAGCCCGCTCTTCGAGATCGGCGAGGAGTGCGGCACCAGCGCGACTTCGCCGAGACGGCGCGCGCCCTCGTCGGTGTCGAGCACCTTCTTCAAGACTTCCTCGCCGCGCGAGGCCTTGGCCTCGACGATGCGGCCTTCCTCGAACTTCACCGAGATATTGTCGATCAGCGTGCCCTGATAGGACAGCGGCTTGGAGCTCACGACATGGCCGCTGACGCGGCGGCAGTGCGGCGTGGTGAAGACCTCTTCGGTCGGGATGTTGGCATTGCAGACGATGCCGTTCTTGGCGGTCGAGGCGCCGCCTTCCCATTCATGGCCGTCGGCGAGCCCGATCGTGAGGTCCATGCCGGGGCCGGAATATTTCAGCGCGTGGAAGCGCTGGCCGTTCAGCCAATCGGTGCGCTCGCGCAGTTTGGCGTTGTGCCTTTCCCAGTCGGCGACGGCGCCATCCTGATCGACCCGCGACGCGGAGAAGATCGCATCCGCAAGCTTCGCCACCGCGACGTCCTCGGCATCGTCGGGGAACACCTGCTTGGCCCAGGACGTGCTCGGATAGGCGATGATGTTCCAGTTGGTGTCGAAATTGACGATCTTCTCCAGCGCCGGCTGGTAGGCGATCGAATTGGCCTTGCTGGCGCGCGCGACCTTGGTCGGGTCCTCGCCGGACAGCAGCATCGGATTGTCCCCGACGATGGCAAGCCGCGCGGTGTTGGCGCCGAACGCCTTCGCCATGCCCTCGTAGAGCCAGCCCGCGGCGCGATCGAAACTCGCATCGTTGGCGTAGCGGTAGCGTGCCAGCGTCAGCTCTTCGTCCGAGAAGAACGGGGTCACCAGGCCCGCGCCGGCCTTGTAGGCATGCTCCACCACCCGCCGCACCAGCGGCATCGCCGCGGCCGGCGCCGTCAGCAGCAGATCCTGCCCCGGCTGCAACTGCAGGCCGACCTTGATCGCGACTTCGGCGAGCCGATCGAGCTTTACCGGATCGATCGAGGCGGAAAGGTTGCGTTGATGTGCGGTCATGAAGCGCCGTGTCGTTGGAGGATCTCTTCAGGATTCGTAGTCCAATTCGATCCGCATTCGCAAGGTTCCTGCCTGCCGCATCCGATCACGCGGCAGCGAGCGATTGTCTCGAATTTTGCCGCTTTGGCGCGCGTTCACCTGTTCGGCCCCGGCGTGAACCCTACGCCGCAGGCGGCGCCTCGCCGAACACCTCGGCTGCGATCTTGCTGGTCTCGATCGCGGCCGGAATGCCGCAATACATCGCGACCAGCAGCAGCACGTCCTGCACCTGCGCGGCGGTGCAGCCATTGGCCAGCGCGCCCTTGGCATGGACGCGGAACTCGGCGGGCTTGCTGCTCGCCGCGGTGATGCCGAGCATCACCAGGCTGCGGAGCTGGTCGGACAGGCCAGAGCGCTCCCAGACGTCGCCATAGACATAGGCATTGATGATGTTTTGCAGCGGCGTGCCGAACTCGCCCGCAGCCGCCATCCGCTTGGCGACATCGCCCTCGCCGAACATCTTCTGGCGCCGGCGCAGCCCGCGCGCATGGAGATCGCTGATGTCGACCATCGTCGTCTGGCTCCCTGTATGGACTATTTATACGGATAAATATGTCGCACCTCAATATTCCTGGAGGCGCTTAGCTTGCACCTCCGACCAATTTGTCCGTATAAACTCGGCCCAAACAGACGCGGGAGGGACCGGGATGAAGTTACGGCTGGGGCTGCTCCTCGTCCTGCTCGCGGCACTTCCGGTCCTGCCGGCATACGCGGCGGACGATTTCCCGCAACGGCCGCTCAGGATCATCGTGCCTTTCCCGGCCGGCGCCGGCCCCGACAATGTCGCGCGGCTGGTCGGCCAGCACCTGCAGGACGCGTTCGGCCAGACTGTGCTGATCGAGAATCGCGCCGGCGCGCTCGGCAGCATCGGCGCCCAGGAAGTCGCCCGCAGCGCGCCCGACGGCTACACGCTGCTGATGGGCACCAACACCACCCATGCCAGCAACGTCGCGACACTGAAGAGCCTGCCCTACGACCCGGTGAAGGATTTCGCGCCCGTGATCCGCACCACGACGACGGCGATGGTGCTCCTGGTCAACCCGAAGCTTGCGGCCAAGGACCTGCCGCAGTTCCTCAGCTATGCCAGGGCCAACCCCAATCTGACCGCAGGCTACGGCTCCGGCGCATCGCAGATCTCGATCGCGCAGCTGCAATCGCGCGGCGGCCTGTCGCTGATCGCGGCCTCCTACCGCGGCGTGCCCCAGGCGATGACCGACGTGATGGCCGGAGTGATCGACCTGACCTTCGGCGATTTCTCGGTCGCGATCCCGCAGATGCAGGGCGGCACCCTGCGCGGCATCGCCGTGACGTCGGCGACCCGCAACGAGCTGACGCCCGGCCTGCCCGCGCTGTCAGAAGCGATGCCCGGCTTCGAGGCCACGATCTGGTACGGGCTGTTCGCGCCGGCCGGCACCCCGGGGCCGGTGGTCGACAAGCTCTATGCCGAGTGCGCCAAGTATCTCGCGATGCCGGAGACGAAGAAGAAGCTCGCCGATGTCGGCGTGATCGTGGCGCCGCTGGCGCCGGCCGAGTTCGGCGCGTTCGTCAGGAGCGAGGTCGTGCGCTGGTCGGCCGAGGTCAAGGCGGCCGGCATCCAGCCGCAATAGCGCGGAGCGACATCGCACATGGCTCGCGAGACACCCATCGGCATGATCGGCCTGGGGTTGATGGGATCGGCGCTCTCCGCGCGGCTGATCGACGCCGGCATCGGCGTCATCGGCTTCGACGTCGATGCGGCGAAGACGAATGGCTTGCGGGCCAGCGGCGCCGAGTTCGCGGCCTTCGCCGCCGACGTCGCCGCACGCTGCGGGACTATCGTCGTCGCGGTGTACGACGCGGCCCAGGTCATGGGCCTGCTGCCGGACCTCGCCAATGCGACAGTGCCGCCGCGCGTGATCTGCACCACCACCTGCGCGCCGGGCGAGATCACGGCAATTGCCGAGTTCGCGGCGCGCGCGCGGCTCGGCTTCATCGAGGCGCCGATCTCGGGCACCAGCGCCGAGGTCCGCGCCGGCACCGCCACCGCGCTGGTCGCCGGCGATAGCGACATCATCGCGGCAGCCGCCGCGACGCTCGACATCCTCTGCCCGCAGCGGATCAATGTCGGGGCGATCGGCAATGCCAGCCGCACCAAGCTTGCCGTCAACCTGGTCCTGCAGAGCAACCGCGCCGCGCTCGCCGAGGGCCTCGCCTTTGCCGAAGCGCTCGGCCTCGACGCCGCGGCCTTCCTTGCGGCTGCGCGGCAATCGGCGGCATATTCCAAGGTGATGGACAGCAAGGGACCGAAGATGCTGGCGCGGGATTTCTCGCCGCAATCGCATATCGCGCAGACCTTGAAGGACGCCGAGCTGATCCTGCAGGAGGCTGCCCGCCACGGGCTGTGCTTGCCGATGACGTCGACGCAGGCGGAGCTGCTGCGCGCGGCGATTGCGCTGCAAGGCCCGGACAGCGACAGCGCCGCGGTGATCGAGGCGATCCGCCCCGGCCGCGATCAGCACAGGGAGCGCTCATGATCACGTGCGCGATCGCGGGCCTCGGCCGCTGGGGTCGCGCGCTGGTCGAGGCTGCGCGGAACGAGCCGCGGCTGGAGATCGTCCGCGCGGTGGAACCCGACGTCGCCGGCGCCGCGGGCTTCTGCGCGGCGCACGGCCTATCGCCCGCGCCGAGCCTCGAGGCCGTGCTGGCCGACCCCGCCATCGACGCCGTGCTGCTGGCGACACCGCATTCGCTGCACAAGGGCCAGGTGATCGCGGCAGCCCGAGCCGGCAAGCAGGTGTTCTGCGAGAAGCCGCTGGCGCTCCGGCGCGACGATGCCGCCGAGATGTTCGCGGCCTGCCGCAAGGCGGGCGTGCTGCTCGCGGTCGGGCATAACCGCCGGTTCTGGCCGTCGATGCAGGCGCTGCGCGCGATCGCAGCGAGCGGCGAGCTCGGCACGATCCTGCATGTCGAGGGCCACAACAGCAACGAGAGCTCGCAGGCAATCACCCAGGGCTGGCGGCTGTCGCCCGAGGAGTCGCCGGGCGGCGGGTTGACCGGCGCGGGACTGCACGTGCTCGACGGCTTCGTCAGCCTGCTTGGTCCTGCTCGACAAGTTTATGCCCGGTTGAGTGAGCGCGCGGCGGGCCCACCGCCGCTCGACACTGCAACTTTGGCGATTGAATTTGTGAATGGCGTGAGTGCAACCCTTGCGACGGTGCGCGCAACACCGTTCTATTGGCGCGTGCATGTGTTCGGAACGAAGGGATCCGCCGAGGTGCTCGACGAGACGACGATGGTGCTACGGACGTCCGGTGCGGCGCCTGCGACGACGCGCTATCCGGCGGTCAACACGCTCACCGCGGAACTTGCGGCCTTTGCCGATGCGGTCGAAGGCCGCCGGCCGTTCCCGGTACCGGAGGCAGACGTGCTCGCGACGCTCGCCGCGTTCGAGGCCGCGCTGCGATCGATGCAGTCTGGACACGTGGTCGCCTGCCATACGGCATACCAGTGATCCGCCATGTCTGAACAACCGGACCGTGCGAGATCGTCTCGCTACCGCGACATCGCCACCGGATTGCAGAGGGACATCCGGCTCGGCACCTACGCGGTCGGCAACCTGCTGCCGACCGAAACCGAGCTGATGGCAAGCTACCAGGCGAGCCGCCAGACGGTACGCGAGGCGCTGCGCATCCTGATCGACCAGGGCCTGATCGTGCGCCGCGCCGGCCTCGGGTCGGTGGTGATCGCAGCCGAGCCGCCGGTGCTGTTCACCCACAGCGTCAAATCGCTCGGCGAGTGGCTGCGCTATTCCAACGAAACCTACCGCGATGTGGTCGCGAGCGGCGACATCGTCGCCGACCGCAAGCTGGCCGGGCTGTTGAAATGCGAACCCGGCAAGAGCTGGTTCCTGATCGAGGCGGTGCGCCGCTCCGACCAGTTCGCCGCCCCGCTCGGCTGGACCGAGATCTATGTGTTGCGCCGGTTCGCCGATGTCGTGACCCGCAGCGACCACGGCCGCACCCCGGTGCACGAGCAGATCGCCAAGATGTACGGCCAGGTCACCGAACGCGCCCAGATGGAGATCTTCGTGCGCGGCATGCCGGCGCCGATCGCCAAGGCGCTCGGCGTCAAGACCGGCTCGCCGGCACTCACCGTGATCCGCCGCTATTACGGCGTGCGCGAAGAGCTGTTCGAGGTCACCATCACCACGCACCCGGAAGGGCGCTATACCTACACGATGGACATGCAGCGCTCGCTGCGGCCGAAGCTCTAGCGTTTTGCTTTGACGCGTTTTCTTTTCGCGAACCGGTGTCCACTTCGCTCGAAAACGCTCGGGTCTAGCGCGCCCGCGCCAGATGCGTGGGGGCGGAGGTGTGCGCCATCTGCGGGGTGCCGCTCACTCCCCAAATCGCGACCGCAATCAACGCGGCCGCCCAGACATATGGCACAGCATTCGGCTTCTTCATTTCAGAGATCATCCCCAATGTCTCAGGAGGACCAACTGACCTCACAACCCGGATCGTGAATCTCACGACCGAGGCCATCAGCGTCTCACCAGGCACCGTCCTTCACAACGCTACTAAGGTTAGACCTTGTCGGTTTCAGGACGCCTTCGTGCGAATCCGGAAATGATTTCGCGGGAACCGGGCTCTCTCATCCGAATTGATGAGACCGTGGCCGGCCGGCTTCGGCGCCGTGCGAGGTCCAGGAGAATTTTCTGCTTAAATTTGAGTCAGACACGTAGCAAACCTGCCAAAGGGTGCCCGCTGAATTCTTTTTGATTGTCCGTCGGACTCCGGTCGTGGCATCAGGACCTGTGACACTGTGATGACAAGGGTTTCTCCCGTGACTGCCGAATCGGCCAAACCGCACGGCGGCTCCCGCCGCCACTCCAAGGAAACCCAGGACGAGGTCGCACGGTCGCTGGAACGGGAGCTCAGGTTCCTGACCGAGGAGCGCCAGGAGCGCGCGCTCCGGCTCGGCTTCGAGATCGCGGCCAACGGACCGATCAAGGCACCGAAGACAGACCATTAGGCCCGCTGCCGCGAAGCCGGACGCACAACTTCCGTAGCACTGCTGATTCGCGCGGCCGGCTGCCAACGACCGAGACGCACGCCGGCGTGCGTTCGTCGCGCGGCGTTCGGCGTCCGGGCACGACGCGAGGATTCCGATTCAACCTGTCAAACAGCTTGTTCGACGTCATCACCCGCATGCGGTTGATGCGCGCCGCGGCTCCTTCCCCGCGTCGTCCCGGCCTAGTGCGCAATTGCGCACGGGGGGCGGGACGACGGTGGCGATAGAACTCGATGCACGACGTCAAACACCTTGTTCAGTGTCATCGCCCGGCTCGACCGGGCGATCCAGTACGCCGCGGCCTCCCGGCTCAAGCACTGCTGCCTCTGGAATACTGGATCGCCCGGTCGAGCCGGGCGATGACAGCTGAGGATGGGATACAGTTTCGCATTCTCGCGACATAAATCGTCCGAGCTTTTGATTTCGTTCCGCCCTCCTCTCACAGAGGGCGCAGGGAAAGCCGGGTGCCGATCGCACCCATGGGCCCCGAGCAATGGGTAGAAAGCTCGGGGGTAGGACCACAGGTGTAACCGGAAACACTCCGGCTTTCCCTGCGCGATGGCTTACGACTTATACGTGCTCTCCCCGGCGAGACTGGGCTTTTTTGTCACCGCCTTCACAACGCGCATTTGCGCAATCGGAAGAGACACCTACCGCTAGGGCGTCAGGCCTGCACGATTTCGCCGTCCGCTTCATGCGCATTCGTCGACTGCGCAATCAGCGTCCACCGCATCTCGACCCACGTTCGTGACGACCGCGAAGCGCCCCTCGTGTCGGGCGAGACGCGGAATTCATACACCGAGTTGCGCTTCGGATAAAGCGAAAAATTTTTGCGGCGAGCCCTTGACGCGTTTTTGCTGAGTTGCCCGTCGGGTTGTTTTGTCGCACCTCTCTCCGTCATTGCCCGGTGCGCAATTGCGCACCTGAGGGCGCGCCGCTTGGCGCGAGCCCCGGAATGACGACGCTGGGAGCTGCGCGATTTGCCCTACCCCGCAGACGCCGACTTGTCTGTGGCCAGAGCCCGATCCCGCCAAACGCCCTATTGCCAATGGGCTGGTTTTGATACACGCTCAGCGTGCATCAATTTTTGATTGTTTTTTTGACGAATGGATTGGGGCGCGTCATGACACGGCGCTGGGCAGTTATATTTCCGGGACTGATCTTCCTCACGGCGTGCGCCATCCACCCTTTGCCGGAAGACTACACGGGCGTAACCACACCGCAGATCGTTCAGCAGATTCGCTGCGAAACCCGTGACGCGGCCATTCAGGCGCTTGTCACCTGGCTCGAAGACCTTGGCCGGGATCATCCAAGCCAGGCGGGCGTTCCGCTCGCCCGAACGCTCGCGGCGCGCTACAAGAACAACCCGAATGAAATTTCCGGGTTCAGTTCGGCTCTCTTCAAAGGGGATGAATTTCAACAAGTCCGCAATGTGATCGATGTCTTCTATTCGATCGGTGTTGCCTACAATTTCGATCTGACGATGACCGAGAACAATGATTTCTCGGCCGGGACCGCAAACCTCCAAGGCGGGCCGTCAAACTCGCTGTTCAAGTTGGGGCTCGGCGGGTCCGTTACGCGAAAGCGCAACAACGAGCGCAGCTTCACGGTCACCGACACGTTCAGCAATCTGCTCACCAAGCTCAACACGACCGTGAGGGAAGGTGGCCGTCGCGACTGCGATGGCTACCTCGTTGAAGCGAACTACGCTTATCCAATCGTCGGCCATATCGGCATGGACAGGATGGTCTACGACTATCTTGACCTCACCCTGTTCGGAAACCTGGCCGGGACGAAAGCGAAACCGACCGCGCCTCCAACGATGACCGACGATTTGACATTCACGACGACACTCGACGCCTCGGCGACACCAAAGATCACGTTCACACCAACGGGCACGGCCTTTCAGTTGACGGACGCCGCCCTGACCGGAGAGCTGAAGCGGACCGATATGCATGAAGTGACCGTCGGCTTGGCGTTGCCGACCAGTGCGACGGCCTATCTGAGCAGCCTGCGGGCCTTCACCTTCGCGCCGACCAATGCCGTTGTGGTCGGTGACAGGGAACGCGGCCGCACCTCGATGGTCCTGGGCGCGCGCGTCATTGGCGGAGGCACGTCTTCCGAGACGTTGGCCGTTTATGCCGTCGACCAACGCAAGAGCCAGCAATTCAAGCTTCTGCCAACTCCGTAGCAGGAAGGTAAAGACCATGGCCAAGGCATCGAAGACTGCGAAGAAGGCGAAAAAGGCGAAAAAGGCCAAGAAGGCCAAGAAGACCAAGACGGGCAAGAAAGCGGCGACGCGTAAGGCAGCGGGAAAACGCGCAGCCAAGAAGGCCAAGCGCAAGCCCGTCAAGAAGGCCAAAAAGCAGATCAACCCGTTTCCAGGCGGCCCGCACGTTCCGCGGGGAGCCAAACCGGCGACCAGAGGGGCGCAGCAAACCGAAGAGGTGATCAATCCATTTCCGGACGGCCCGCACTGGCCCCGATAAGACAAGCTCCGCGCGCCCCGCCGATTTCCATCGACAGCGCGGTAGAGGGACCAGCGGCCCCGTTGCCGCAAGGCCCCATGACGCTGCCGTCTTTGCTCGGAAGATCAGGCGGCGCTGTAGCCGCCGTCGACGACGTGCGATGCGCCGGTCATGAACGAGGCCTTGTCCGAACACATCCAGACCACGGCTTCGGCGATTTCCTCGGGCACGCCCAAACGACGCACCGGCACCTTGGCGATGATCTCGTCGTAACGTTCGTCCATCGTTTCCTTGGTCATCGGCGTCTTGATGTATCCGGGATTGACGCAGTTCACCCGGATGCCGTCCTGGGCATATTCGATCGCGGCAGACTTGGTCAGCCCGACGACGCCGTGCTTGGTCGCGACATAGTGGCCCGACGTGGCGAGGCCGACCAGGCCTGCGATCGAGGCCGTGTTGACGATGGCGCCGCCACCGCCCTGCTTCAGCATCTGCGCGACCTCGTATTTCAGGCACAGGAACACGCCCATCAGGTTCACCGAGAACATCTTCGCGACCGAGGCTTGCGTCAGTTCGTGAATGCGCTGGCCGGGCGGGCCGACGGAGCGTGCGGCCACGCCGGCATTGTTGAACGCGCAATCGATGCGGCCGAACGCCGAAGCCGTGCGCGCCACCATGTTCGCGACATCGGCCTCGTCGGTGACGTCACCCTGGATCGCGATCGACTGGCCGCCGGCGGCATTGATGAGCGCGACCGTCTCCTCGATGCCGCCCTTCGAGAGGTCGGACACCGCCACCCGCGCGCCTTCGCGCGCCATCGCGATCGCGGTTGCCCGGCCGATGCCGGAGCCGCCGCCCGTCACCAATGCAGCCTTGCCGTCCAGAATGCCTGCCATGAACCTGCTCCGATGGTCAGCGCTTGCCTTCGATTGCGATCTCGACGAGGTACGGCCGCCGGGCCGCGACGGCCTTGGCAACGGCGCCGGCGATGTCGTCGGCCTTGTCGACTCTCACGGCCTCGACGCCCATGCCGGCCGCGAGATGCACGAAGTCGAGCGCGGGGCCGGTGAGATCCATGTTCTGATAGGGATGCTGGGTGCCGGCTTCGAAGTTCTGACGCCAGACGTCGACATTGTGCTTGAGGATGCGGTACTCGCGGTTCGCCAGCACCACGAACACGATCGCAAGCCTGTGGTGCGCGGCGGTCCACAACGCCTGGATCGCATACATCGCCGAGCCGTCGCCGGAGATCGCGACCACCGGACGGTCGGGCATCGCGACCTTGACGCCGATCGCGCCGGCAAGCCCTTGGCCGATGCCGCCGCCCCGGCCGCCGAAATAATCGCCGAAGCCGCGATAGTCGAAGGCACGCGCGAGATCGAGGCTCGCCGTGATGCTTTCATCGACGATGACGACGTCATCGGGCAGGCCGCGGCGCAGCTCCGCCGCAACCCGCGGCATCGAGCTCGGTTCCCGGTTCCAGCTCTTCTCGACACGCGCGCGATAGGTCTCCTTCTCCTTCGCCTGCAATTGAGAAAGCCTGATATTGCGGCTTTGCGCGGCTTGCCTGAACTCCGCGCTCGCCTTGGCGCGTACCGCGTCGGTCAATGCGCCGATGCTGACGGCGATGTCGCCGACAATGCCGGCATCGAGCCGGTTGTTGAGCGCAAGACGCTCGGCGGAGGCTTCGATTTGCAGCACCGATGCGCCGTCGGGGATGTGGCCGCC
Organism: Bradyrhizobium sp. USDA 4461; assembly: GCF_054055655.1. Lineage (NCBI taxonomy): Bacteria > Pseudomonadati > Pseudomonadota > Alphaproteobacteria > Hyphomicrobiales > Nitrobacteraceae > Bradyrhizobium > Bradyrhizobium sp. USDA 4461. The sequence goes on along the minus strand of NZ_JBSRXM010000001.1, from coordinate 2,999,236 downwards.
GGGCGCAAACCAGATGTCCTCGAAGAACGGACCGCCGATCAGCAGCACGAGATCGGTCTCGCCGAGCGCCTTGCGCACCTGCCGGGCATCGCCCGGCAGCGACTGGCGATAGCTCGGATGACTGGTCGGAAACGGCGCGTGATGCCGCAGCCCCTCGAACCAGACGGTGGCGCCGATCGTCTCCGTAAGCGTCACCAGCGCCTGCTCGCCGCCGGATCGCGCCACGTCGTCGCCGGCGATGACGGCCGGATTGTTCGACGTGAGGAGCAGCGCGGCCAGCGCGTCGATGCCGGCCGGATCGGGGCGCGTCGATCGCCACAAACGATCCGGCGTCGATGCATCGACCGCGGTCTCCTGCTCCAGGACGTCGATCGGCAGCGCGACGAACACCGGCCCCTGCGGCGCATCGGTCGCCACCTTGAACGCGCGGCGCATGATCGGCGTGATCTCGTCGGCGCGCTCGATCTGCACGCTCCACTTGGTCACCGGAGCTGCCATCGCAACCAGGTCATGACCGAGCAGCGGATTGTTGAGCCGCATGCGCGTATCCTGCTGGCCGGCGGTCGCAATCACGGGCGACCCTGCCTTCAGCGCGCCGTAGAGCGAGCCGATGCCGTTGCCGAGGCCGGGAGCGACATGCAGGTTGGCGATGGTGACGCGTCCCGACGCCTGCGCGTAGAAGCTCGCCGCGCTGACCGCGACACCTTCATGCAGCGCCATGATGTAGTCGAGTTGCGGAAAGGCCGGCAGGCTGTCGAGCAGCGGCGTCTCCGTCGTGCCGGGATTGCCGAAGATGTGGCGCACGCCGTGCGACACGAACGATTCCATCAGCACACGACGCCCGCGCATTCGCTCCCTCTCGATCGGCTTTGTTTTGTGCATCATCAGCCGTCGAGCGGCACATGGCAACCGCGCCAGCCGGCCAGCGTCCGCGCGGCCGGCTGCGTCTTCCGCATGGCTTCAAGGCGCGAGCGCACCGTGCCGCCGCGATTGCGGGCGAAGCGAAGCAATGACGGCGTGATATGGAGCGGCATTCTGCGCTGTCATCACCCGCGAAAGCGGGTGATCCAGTATTCCAGAGACAGCGGTGCTTGAATCGAGAAGCCGCGGCGTACTGGATCGCCCGGTCAAGCTGGGCGATGACGGTGCGCTGAACGGCGGCGGCGTTCAGCGAGGCTGCCGGAGGCCACCTTTCCTGCTTATTTCTTGAGATTTGCAGCGAACAGCTTGGCGGCTTCAGCCTTCGATTCCTGATCCGCCTTGGCGTCGTATCGGAGCGGCAGGTTGAACTTCTTGCCGAGCTCGGTGGCTTCCGGGTTGGTGAAGGCGTGCACGGCGCCGGGATATTCGATGATCCGGTAGTCGGCCTTCGCGGCGTCGAAATCCTTCTTCAGCGCCTCGTACTGCTCGCGCTTCACGAATGGATCGTCGGCGCCGTTGAGGATCAGGATCTTCGCCTTGACGGTTCCCGGTGCCGGCGCGGGGGTGTTGAGGCCGAGCGAGGCGTGAAAGCCCGCTACCGCAGCGAGATCGGCGCCGCTGCGCGCCATGTTCAGCACCACCGCGCCGCCGAAGCAGTAACCGACCGCGCCGATCCGCTGCGGATCGACTGAGGCCTGCTTGGCAAGCTGCTCCCGCGCGGCGTTGAAGCGCTGCTCCATCACCTTCGGATCCTTCATCACCGAGCCTGCGAGCGCGCCGGCGTCCTTCGGGTTGTCGGCGGTCCTGGCGTCGCCATACATATCCGCAACGAACGCGGTGTAGCCCTGCTCCGCGAACTTGCGCGCCTCGTTATGGATATGCGCCGTGATGCCCCACCATTCATGCACCATGACGATGCCGGGCCGCTTGGCCTGGGTCGCGTCGTCATAGACAACGAAGCCTTTCATCGTGGCCTCGCCGTCGGAATAGGTGACGGGCTCTTCCCGGATCGCAGCATTCGCGCTCGTGACCATCGCGACGGCGCACAGTGCACCAATTAGAATCGCTCGCATGCCGACCTCCTGTGCGTTTGCGTGATGATACTGGCATACCAGAAACTCCTACGCCAGACCGTGCAGGCATCACTAATACGTTGCAGGGCGCGCCGGATTCGTCAGGAGTCCGGCCCCAAGCCGGAAGCCGAGGGCTCCGCAGAAACGATCCGAAACCTCGTCGGTGAAAGCGAAGCGCGGGGCACCGACCTCGCTCACATTTTTGCGGCAAGTATGTCCAATCCTGCGAGCAGCGCGGTGGAGACGCGCTTTGCGCGTGCGTCCGATCTGACCAGGTCGGCGCAGCAAGGAGCAGCCCGCGACGTCGCCACCACGAGCCGCCGGCTGGAGATCGCCACACGAATCGATGACCCGAAGTATCCGAGCTGCTGGCCAGAAATGAACACTGCCGCGTCGAATTCGGGGTCGTGCGGCCGTCCGGAGAGACTCGCTGGCTTCGTTCGGTCGCCTGCCTGATCCTGAATTCCACCAGCGGTCACCGTCGCGCGATCGGCTGCGTCACCGTTGCGGCCGATGTCAATATGCCGAACGGGACTAACGGCTTCGCGCTCGCTGCGGCCTGCTACGAATTTTCGGAGATTTGAATGCTCGGCCGCCCCGACGACAAGGAAGCCCTCCGGCTCGCGCTGGCGTTCTATTGCATCATGGAGCCGGAGAAGCGCGCCATCGTTCTGAGCCTCGCCGAACAATTTGCCCGCGCATCGCAAACCGTCGAAGGCTGCGTGCACTTCCTGTTGCTGGACGACAGCCTGCCGGCGAGTCACGATGCGGTGCAGGAATTCCTGAATCGGAAGCGTCCGACCGACCAATAACTGTCGCTCCCGCGCTCGTCGCGCTATCGCGCGCTCTCCACGAAGCTGACCGGCGTCCCCTTGGCTACACCGGCCGCGACGCGCGCCGCGTCCCAATTGGTGAGCCGGACGCAGCCATGGGACTCGGCTTTGGAGACTTTGTCGGGATTGCCGGTGCCGTGGATGCCATAGCCCTCCCCCGAGAGATTGATCCAGACCGAGCCAACCGGGTTGTTCGGGCCGGGCTTGATCGTGAACGGTTTGTTCGACTTGACGCCCTTGAACCTGTATTTTGGATTGTAGTGATAGGTCGGGTTCTTCTCGACCGCCGTCACCTTCAGCGTGCCGCTCGGCGTCGGCTTCTCCGTGCTGCCGACCGTCGCGGGATAAAAGGCGAGCAGCTTCCCCGCAGCGTCGAATGTGCTGAGCGTCTGTCGCGTCTTGTCGACTTCCACACGCGCAATCGCCGGCGGCTTTCCGGTGTCGAGCACGTTCGCGACCATAATGCTGTCACCCGGCTTGTCGAACTTCTGTCCCGGATTGAGCGCCTGCAGCAGCCCCTCGCTCATGTGGAATTTTTCCGCGAGCGCTTCGCGCGGGCTGGTGTAGTTCAGCGCCGGGAGGCTCTTCATATCTTCCATCTTCGCGGGAATCTTCTTCGAGAACGGACCTTTCACGTCGGCATCGGCGATCGTGTAGCTGACGATCGCGGGCCCCTCGCTGGCGGCGGCGAGCTTGCTCCAGAGGTCGGCCGAGACCGTCTTATCGAAGGATAACCCGTTCGCTGCGGCAAACGCAGCGAGCGCCTTCTGCGCATTCTCGCCGAACTTGCCGTCGATCTCGCCCGGAGAGAAATGCGCGCGGTCGAGCAGGATCTCGAGCTTGGCAATCGAGGCGTTGAGCTGGTGACGGCCCGGCAATGTTGCCGGCGGCGCCGCAACGTCATTGATCGCCGCGGCATCGAGACCTGCCGCGACTGCGGGCGCGGCCGGCAGAAGCAGAGCAGCAAGGGCAAATCGCACAACGAAAAAATGTCGGAACATCGCGCATCCCAACGAGCTACCTTCTGTAAAGCGACGGAAAGCGCCGAAGTTCCAATGCAAGTGGCGGCCGGCCACATTTCCACTCAGAGAATTGAGCGCACTGGTGTATTTTGCGGATCGTTTTCAGACCCGCTTGCTTGCAATTCATTTCCAGTGGACGTTGCCATGACATTGATCGATGGCCTGGGATATCTGGCGTCGGCGCTCGTGTTGCTGACGTTCAGCATGAGCACGATGTTGAGCCTGCGCTCGGTCGCGATATGCAGCAATCTGGCGTTCATCAGCTACGGGCTGGGTGCCCGATTGTACCCGGTGCTCGCCCTGCACATTATTCTGTTGCCGTTGAACGCGCTGTTGCTGGTCCAGATGGTCCGGCTGCTGCGCAAGGCCAGGCTCGCCGCATCGACTGATCTCTCGCCAAACTGGCTGCAACCGTTCATGCAGCCGAAGCACGTCAAGGCCGGAGAAACCATCTTCAGGAAGGGCGATGACGCGGACCTGCTCTACATGGTCGTTTCGGGCGAGGTCAGGTTTCCGGAGATCGATCGAAGCGTATCGGCGGGCGAATTGTTCGGCGAGATCGGACTGTTCTCGCTCGAGCGCCGCCGCACGCAAACCGCGCTGGCGGCAACCGATGTGGATCTGTTGTGGATCAGCGACGGCGCGCTGCGCAAGCTGTGCGAACGCAATCCGGGACTGTCGCTGTATTTCCTGCGGCTGACGGCGACGCGGATGACAGAGAACGCGGCGCGTGCGATCGGCGTGGCCGCAGTCGCGCGTTGAGTGCGCCGCGCGCCGGTTCTACCGCGCGGAAACCGCAGCGCTCGGCAGCGGCGCAAACTGCATCTCCGCGACGGCGGAGCCGGCATAGGCGCTGGCGATCAGGATCATAACGCGAAGGGCGACGAACATGGAGCCTCCTGAGCTTCTTGTGTTTGCGCCAGGATAGGCGGGACTCCTTTCCCGCCGGTGAGGAAAGCTGGTTGCCGCAACCTTGAAGGCATTGGTAAGCGAGCTCTTTACACGGCCACGTTCATCAGTTGGGAACCGTATCGGCCGATCGCCCGGAACGCTCAACCCGGAGTTCACCGTCGCCGGGCATTGTGCGCCTCAATCAAGAAGGCGCGAACACAATGCCGATTTTCAGGACGATCCTTGTTGTCGTATCGATTTTTCTTGCCGGCTTGTACGTCTACGATACCTGCCGCCGCAACCCGCAGGCCATGCCGGGTTCGGTAAACGAAATCCTTGCACGGCGGTGGCCGGAGCCCGATGCGTTTCGTGTCACGGCGGCCGCGGTTTCCGCAGCCACCGCCAGCACGACGCCGGCGGCGCGCGTTAGGGAAACGTTTGCGATGTTCATCCCGAGGGACGCGCGGCGTCATTTGACGCAGGGCAGTCTTTGACCGCTTCGGTCAGCCCAGCGACACGCCGGCCTTGGCGCGGCTGATTCCGAGCGTCAGGATGCGGTTCAGCAGGCCCGGGTAGTCCAGCCCGTCATGCCCGGCGGCGGTCGCGAACTCCTGGCTCTTGGCAATTTCCGGATTGGGATTGGCCTCGATGAAAAACGGCACGCCATTGGTCGACAGGCGGAAGTCGATGCGCGCGTAGCCGTCGAGCCCCAGGGTGCGGTAGATGCGCTTGGCCAGCCGCTGGATATGCGCTGAGAGTTCCGGCGTCAGGTCCTCGGCCGGGCCATCCACGATCCCGACGCGCTCCTGATAGCTGGTGTCATGCTTGACCTTCTCGGTTGCGATCTGCCGCGCAGCCGGGCCGCCCATGCTGCCGAACTTCAACTCCCAGACCGGCAACACCCGCAACCGGTTGTTGCCGAGCACGCCGACATAGAGCTCGCGTCCCTCGATGAACTGCTCGGCGATCGCCGCCGTGCCGATCCGTTCATGGATGAAGGCGACGCGCTCCGCGAGCTTTTCGTCGGTATCGACGATCGAGGCCTGCGAGATGCCGAGCGAGCCGTCGCTGCTCAGGCTCTTGACGATCAGCGGCAGCTCGAGACGCGGCGGCCGTTTGACCTTGCGGCGCATCGGGAACACGGCGAAGGCCGGCACCGGAACCCGGCGATGATGCACCAGCGTCTTCGACAGGTCCTTGCCGCGCGCCAGGATCAGGCCGCGCGGATTGCACCCGGTATAGGGAATCTTCATCAGCTCGAGATAGCTCGCGATGTGCTGGTCGTACACGACATCGTAGTGAAACTCCTCCAGCAGCGTGAACACGACGTGCGGCTTGAAGTCCTCGATCGCGTCGCGCACCGGCTTGATTTCCTCCTGCACGCCGAGCGGACGAACGTCATGGCCGGCCGCGCGCAGGGTGCTCACGACGTCGTATTCGGTTTTCCACTCGTTGATCTCCCGCGCGGAATATCCGTCGCTGGAGTCCGGCGGCACACAGTCCGGGTGCATCAGCACCAGAATGCGAGAGTGTTTCATAGCGCGATCCATTTGCGGCGCGAGGGGCCGAACAGCGCGTGCATGGTCTTGGCGGTCAGCAGGATAATGAAATTGGTCACCAGCTTCTTCTCGGGGCCGACGGCACGCAGATTGAGCTCGCGGCAGCGCGAGATCATATCGTCGAGCACCGCATCGAGCGTCAGCTGGTTCTCGCCGGTCCAGCGCGCGACCAGCTGCCTGATCTGGGCGCGATGCCGCCGGATGAAGGACGAAGCCGGCGGATGCCGGTGATGGCGGGGATCGGCGGAGAACAGTTTCGACAGATCGCGATCGTAGGTCTTGGGCGGGCTGAAGGCGTAAAACGCCTGCTTCTTCTTGTAGTGCTCGCCGAGCGTCTGCTTGAGCGTATACAGCGGATCGACCCGCTCGCGGTTGGCGAGCGGCGGCCGCTTGCCGGCGATCTCGCCCATCAGCTCGTCGACATATTCGAGCTTCTTGATCGCCGGCCAGCCGGCATAGCGCGTCCGCCAGTTCGACCGCGGCCGCAGCCACACCGCAAAGGTCTCGGCGAAATCCTCGTCCGGATGGCTCTGCGCGTACCAGAGGCGGAGATGCTGGACATAATTCCGGCTGGCCGGATTGGGCCGGTAATAGCGCGGATAATGTTTCGACGACGGGCCGAACAGCTGCTGCCAGCGCCGGCGACGTTGCAGCTGGTAGCCGTGCTGCACGGCGTGGCCCGCCTCGTGACGGAGGATCGCCATGCATTCCGACCAGGTGCCGCCTTCGACGTCGAGCATCATCTTCTTCTCGAGCTTCATCAAGCGGGGATGGGCGAGATAGAACGGAATGGCGATGCCGGGCACATCGGCCGGGCTGAACCATTCGCTCGATATCCAGGTGTGCGGCCGCAGCCGCAAGCCGCGTTCCTCGAGCTCCTCATAGAGCGTGCTGACGCAGTCCGCGAGCCAGGTGTCCTCGACCGCAACCCTCAGGCTGCTGAGACGCTGCTCGAGCAACTCTTCGTCCGACAGATTCTCCCAGGCGAATTTGCGGCGCGGCATTGGCTTCCAAAAATCAAAAACAATCGGAATCGGGATGGTGTCATAGGTTGCCGCCGGCAACAACCGCCAGGCCTTCGCGGCAGCCCCCGGCCCGTGCCGGGCCCGACCCGCAGTTGCCCGTGCTTCCGCCGCAGGCCGGCAGCGGCGCGACGAGACCAGGTCGCTGGCGTGCGCCTGTGAAGCGGCTCAGCTTGTACGATACCCGGGATTACTCGCCGCAAGGCCCCGCATGCCGCTTCGCTCATGCGGGCTGCACGGTCGCTAGGGCTTGACCCAGCGCTGCACGGCGGCGGCGGTATCGGCCGGGTTGCTGTTGAAGCAGATGGCGGCGCCAGGCGCGAGCCGGTGCACCAGATTGAGGATCTGCTCGAACAGCAGCAGCCGCTCCGGCGGCTCGCGCAGCCCCGCGCCGATCACGATGCAATCATAGCGGCGCGCGTTGAGGGCCGCCGCCGCCACCGCTTCCGCGGTCTCGCCGAGATCGATCAGGCAGCTCTCGACGTCGTAGCCGAGCGTCCGCAGGCCCTCGATCTGCGCGTCGATATAGCTGCGCACGAGCTCGGGCGTGAATTGCGGGACGACGGAGAGATCGACGAAGGTCGGGTCGAGGCCGATCGCCAGCACGGATGGCTTCGTCATGGCGGCAGTTCCCAGTTCGGTACATCTCGCGCGAGCCTGCCACGGATTTGAGTCGAAATCGCGGAGCCGTCAGTGACGGCCCTGGTCCTGCGCGGCGCGCGCAGCGGCGGCGGCACGGCGCTTGAGGAACTCGCGCTCGCGCGCATTGCCGGCCAATGCGGCGGCGGCCTCGAACGCGGCCTGCGCCTCGGCAAAGCGGCTCAGCCGGTGCAGCAGATCGCCGCGCACGCTCGGCAGCAGGTGATAGGATTTCAGCGCCGGCTCGTCCGCGAGACTATCGACGATCGCGAGCGCGACGAGCGGCCCTTCGGCCATGCCGATCGCGACCGCGCGGTTGAGCGCGATCACCGGCGAGTCCAGCAGCGCGGCCAGATCGCCGTACAGCGCGGCGATGCGGTGCCAGTCGGTGGCTTCAGGCGTGTCGGCCTCGGCGTGGCAGGCGGCGATCGCGGCCTGCAGCACATAGAAGCCGCCGGCGCCGCCGAGCTCGCGGGCGCGCGCCAGCGCCAGTTGGCCGCGGCGGATCTGCAAACGATCCCACAGCGCGCGGTTCTGCTCCATCAGCAGGATCGGCTCGCCGGCCGCGTCGGTGCGCGCCACCATCCGCGAGGCGTTGAACTCCATCAGCGCCAGCAGCCCATGCGCTTCCGGCTCGGACGGCGCGATCGACGTCAGCACGCGGCCGATGCGCAGCGCCTCGTTGCAGAGCTGCGGCCGCAGCCATTGGTCGCCGCGTGCCGCGGTGTAACCCTCGTTGAAGATCAGATAGACCACCTCGAGCACCGAGGCGAGCCGCTCGGACAGCTCCGCACCGCCGGGCGTCTCATAGGCGAGACCGGAGTCCGACAGCGTGCGCTTGGCGCGCACGATGCGTTGGGCGATCGCGGCCTCGCTCTGCAGGAAGGCGCGCGCGATCTCCTCGGTGGTGAGGCCGCAGATCATCCGCAGCGCCAGGGCGGCGCGGGCCTCGCGCGACAGGCGCGGATGGCAGGCGGTGAAGATCAGCCGCAGCAATTCGTCGCCGATATCGTCGTCGAGCGCGGAATCGAAATCGGGCATGGTCTCCTGCTCCCGCGCCAGATCATGCGCCAGCATGCCGTGCCGCTGGCTCAGCATGCGGTTGCGCCTGATATGATCGAGCGCGCGGCGCTTGGCGGTCGCCATCAGCCAGGCGCCCGGCTTCTCCGGCACGCCATCGGCCGGCCAGTGCTCCAGCGCGGCGACCAGCGCTTCCTGGGTCAGATCCTCGGCGAGCGGCACGTCGCGCAGCATCCGCGACAGGCTGGTGATCAGCCGCGGCTGCTCGATGCGCCACACACCGAGGATGGTGCGCTTGACATCGTCGTCCGTCACGCCGGCCTCCGGCATGCGCCCGAGGCGACCGTCAGCACTCCATGAAGGGACGAACCTCGCATGACAGTTCCCAATCCGGCATGTGGTCGAGATGAAGCTGCATGAACTCGACCGCGCGCGCCACGGCCTCCTCCTTGTCCTTCAGCTCGAACACCGCATAGCCGCCGACCACTTCCTTGGCTTCCATGAAGGGGCCGTCGGTGACGGTGAGCTTGCGATCCTTGATCTTGACCTCCGCGCCCGCGGTGCGCGGCAACAGCGCGCCGGTATCGAGCATGCGACCGGCCGCGATCTCGCGTTCGGCGAGCTTGCCGATCGCCTCCCGCAACGGCGGGTTCGGCAGCATCGGCTTCTCGGCCACCAGGACATACATGAAGCGCATCGCCTGTCCTCCTCTTGGTCTTTCCCTTGGTCTATTCGGGACACTGGCCGGCGAAGCCTGCGAAGGCACGGACCTCGCAGGTGCCTTCCCAGCCCGGCATGTGATCCTTGTGCAGCTGCATGAACTCGACCGCGAGTGCGATGGCCTCTTCCTTGCTGCGCAGCTCCGTGATGGCATAGCCGCCGATCACTTCCTTGGCCTCGATGAACGGGCCGTCGACGACGCTGAGCTTGCCGTCGGCTATCCGCACCTGGGCGCCGGTGGCGAGCGGCATCAGGCCGGCATTGTCGATCATGCGGCCAGCCTTGATCTCGCGATCGGCGAGCTTGTGCATGGCCTCCAGCAGTTCCGGGGTCGGCTGCTGCGGCGGCTGCGACGAGGTGACGATCGACATAAAGCGCATGAAATTGCTCCTGTTTCCGGGCGAGCCGCGGGATGATCGCAGGTCAAATCGGCTTGTTATGGGGAACGACGATCCGGCGGCCGCCGGATCGACAGGGGCTTGGGAATTATTTTGAGGGTGCCATCGAGACGCAGATCGCCCCTTCGTCGTCCCTGCGAAAGCAGGGACCCATAACCACAGAGTTGAGTTGTTGAGACGAGCCCTGGCCACAGCCGCGCCAACCAACGGGCATCGTGGCTATGGGTCCCTGCTCCCGTGCGCAATTGCGCACTAGGCAGGGACGACACGGTATGTGTGGCAGCGCCGCCCCCTACTGCTCGCGCAGCATGATCAGCGGGTCGGCGCTGTCGGGGACGCGGCGCCACTGGGCGTTGTCGTCGGCCTCGAATTGCCAGGTCTCGCCCTTGGCCGACATCAGGATGATCTGGCCGTGGTCGAGCCGCCACTGCGTCGGGTTGAAGGCGGCGACCGTGGGATCGCATTTGCCTTTCAGGAACACCTGGAAATTGTCGTTGCCGGCGTCGGTGTTGGTCAACACCAGGCCGCAGATCGCCTGGCCGTTGCCGCGGACCATCGACCAGTCGCCGATCATCTGGTCCATCGACTTGGCGAGCGAACGGGCGGCAGCGAGGTTTTGCAGGATGTAGACGCCCTCGTTGGTGCGCATGCCCTCGAAGATGCCGGTCTCGACCTCGGTGAAATCGATCACCGCCTCGCCGGTCGCGTTTTGCAGCCGCACGATGTCACCGAGACCCTTGATGCTCCAGCCGGTGATGTCCTTGGTGAAGGGCAGCGCGGCCGCGCAGCCCGGCTCGAGCTCGAGCTTGAGGCCCAAAGGCGTCGTGTCGCTCTTCAGCGTCACGACGCAGGTCTTGCTGCGCTCGGTGGTGGCGAGCTCCCACTGCCCGATCATGTCCTTCTGCAACGTCTTGACGTCCTGCGCGGCGGCCGGACCGGATGCGGCCAGCAGCACGAGCAGGGCGACGTTGCAGCGGGACAGCGGCATCAGCGATCCCTGACCGGCGTTTCGGCAACCGGCGTCAGCGGCGGCTTGCCGGCGAACCAGTTCTTGATGTTGTCGACCACGAGCTGGTCCATCGCATTGCGCGTCACCACCGACGCCGAGCCGATATGCGGCAGCAGCACGACGTTCTGCATCGCCTTCAATTCGTCCGGCACGTTCGGCTCGGCCGCGAACACGTCGAGGCCGGCGGCGAGAATGGTGCCCGATTTCAGCGCGGCAACCAGCGCCGGCTCGTCGACGACGGAGCCGCGCGCGACATTGATCAGTACGCCGCGGGGTCCCAGCGCCTTCAGGACGTCGGCATTGATCATCTTCGCGGTCGAGGCGCCGCCCGGCACGATGACGATCAGGGTGTCGACCGCCTTCGCCATCTCGATCAGATCGGGATAGTGCTTGTAGGAGACGTCCTTGGACGGGTTGCGCGAGTGATAGGACACCGGCACCCGTGAGGCTTCGAGACGGCGCCCGATCGCCTGGCCGATCCGGCCCATGCCGACGATGCCGATCTTGCGGTCGCGCAGCGAGCCGACGCTGAGTGGATAATTCTGGGTCTGCCACAGGCCGGAGCGCACATAGCGGTCGGCCTTGACGAACTCGCGCAGCGTCGCGATCAAGAGGCCCATCGCGACGTCGGCGACCTCCTCGGTCAGCACGTCGGGCGTGTTGGTGACCACGATATTGTGATCGCGCGCATAGGCGGAATCGACGTGGTCGTAGCCGACGCCGAAGCTGCCGACGATCTCGAGCTTGGGAAACAGTGCCAGCGCGGTCTTGTCGGTCGCCATCGTATGATAGGTGACCGCGATGCCGCGGATCTTGCTCATCGTGTCGGGCGTCAGGCGCTCGAGGTCGCCGCGGCTTTCGGCCCGGTGCAGCACGTATTGGTCGGGAAAGCCGTTTTCGAGGATTGGCCGGATCGGTCCATAGATCAGCAGATCGATCTTTTCGGAAGAAATCGGGGCCATCAACTGTCCTTTCCTAACGCGCTTTCATGCCAGCGGCGCAACAAGAGGTGGGAAACTAGCGCCAGCACCCCATAGATGACAATCCCGGCCAGCGATAACAGCAGAAGGGCTGCGAACATGCGGGGAATATTCAACCGGTAGCCGGATTCAGCGATCCGGAAGGCGAGCCCCGAGCCGGCGCCGGCGCTGCCCGCCGCGATCTCCGCGACCACGGCGCCGATCAGCGACAATCCTCCAGCGATGCGCAGGCCGCCGAGGATATAGGGCAGCGCCGCCGGCAGCTTCAGGAACAGCAGCGTCTGCAGCTTCGAGGCGCCATATAGTTGAAACAATCCGGCGAGGTTGCGATCGACCGAGCTGAGGCCGAGCGTGGTGTTCGACAGCACCGGAAAGAACGCCACGATCCAGGCACAGACGATGACGGCGGTCTGCTGCTGCAGATAGATCAAGAGCAGCGGTGCGATCGCGATCACCGGCGTGACCTGCAGCACCACGGCATATGGGAACAGAGAATATTCCAGCCATTTCGACTGGTTGAACAGCAGCGCCAGCACGATGCCGCCGATCGCCGCAGCGACGAAGCCTTCGAGCGTTGTCAGCAGCGTGACGCCGAGCGATTGCGACAGGATCGGCCAGTCCGCGACCAACGTTTTTAATACGAGTAGCGGGCTCGGCAGCACATAGGGCTGGATGCCATAGGCGCGCACGATCGCCTCCCAGAGCACGAGGCCCGCGGCAAACACCGCGACCGGCAACACGAAGCGGACGAGATCCTGCGGAGACGTCATGCGCCCGCCTGCCCTGCATAAGACGGCGCCAGCGCGCCTGACACTTCGCGGCAGAACGCGGCATATTCGGCGGAGGTGCGGAACTCCTCACCGCGCGGCTCGGTCGTGGCGATGCGAAACTCGGCGCCGATCCGGCCCGGACGCGCCGTCATCACGATCACGCGCTCGGACAGATAGACCGACTCGAACACCGAGTGCGTCACGAAGATGACGGTCTTGTGCAGGTTGCGCCACAGCGCCAGCAGGTCGTTGTTGAGGCGAAAGCGCGTGATCTCATCGAGCGCCGCGAACGGCTCGTCCATCAGGAGAATATCCGGATCGGTCACCAGCGCGCGCGCCAGCGACACCCGCATCTTCATGCCGCCGGACAATTCGCGCGGATAGGCGGCGGCGAACTCCGCAAGCCCGACCTGATCGAGCGCCGCATCGATGCGCGCATCGGCAGCGGCCGCAGGCAGACGGGCCAGCTTCAGCGGCAGGCGGACATTGTCATGCACATTGGCCCACGGCATCAGGGTCGGCTCCTGAAACACGAAGCCGATCCTGTGGCTGCCGCGCTGCGCCGCGCCGTGATGGGCCAGCTCGACCGTACCGGCGCTCGGCGTGGCGAGACCTGCGATAATTCGCAGCGCGGTGGATTTGCCGCAACCGGAGGGCCCGAGCAGCGAGACGAACTCGCCGCGCCTGACATCGAGGTCGAGCGGGCCAAGCGCCGTCACGCCGCTGTCATAGGTCTTGCAGACGCCGCGCAGGCGCACGGCGAAGCGGCTGGCCGCGGTTTCCGGCACGATGCTCTCTACCATCGACGGCCAGATATTGCTGCACACGATCGTGCCGCAAACTGCACCTCTCCACACCGGGAAGAGGCCGCGCCGCAGGCGCGGGTGAGGGGGCGCCGGTCCCATGAGACAGCGGATACCCGCATCGCATCTGATGATGCGATGCGACCTCTCCCACAAGGGGAGAGGTGAAGCACCGATGCCGCAGGACCTGGGTACATGCCCGTCCGCGCCCGTCAGTTCTTCGGCCGCAGCTCGACGCCGACCGCCTTGTTGACGAAGCGCAGCGTGTAGCCCTGGCGATAGTCGATGGTGCTCTTCACCACGCCGGCGCGCACCATCTTGTCGAAGAAGCTCGCCATCCGCTCGTCGGTCATGGCGCCGATGCCGTTCTTGACGGAGTCGCCGGAGTCGACGATGCCATGCTCGCGCATCTTGGCAACGCAATAGGCCAGCAGCTCGTCGTTCATGTCGGGGTTGAGCTTCTTGATCATCGCATTGCCGGCCGAGTTGTCGCCGTAGACATAGGTGTACCAGCCGACAACAGAGGCATCGACGAAGCGCTGCACCAGGTCAGGCTTCTTGTCGACCAGGTCGCGGCGGGTCTCGATCAACGTCGAATAGGAGTTGAAGCCGTAATCGGCGAGCAAGAGCACGTTCGGCTTGAAGCCGGCGGCCTTCTCGACCGCAAAGGGTTCCGAGGTGACGTAGCCCTGCATCGCGGTCTGCTTGTTCACGATGAAGGGCTGCGGATTGAACGTGTAGGGCTTCACCTTGTTTTCATCGAAGCCGTATTCGGATTTCAGCCACTGGAAGTAGCTGGTGATGCCCTCCTTGGAGATCAGAAGCGTCAGCGGCTTCAGATCCTCGATCTTCGTGACCTTGACCTCGGGATGGGTCAGGAAGACCTGCGGGTCCTTCTGGAACATGGCGGCGACCGCGACCAGCGGCACGTTGTTGGTGACGGCATCGAAGGTCTGCAGCGAATTCGCGCTCATGAAGAAGTCGAGCTTGCCCGCGATCAAGAGCATGCGGTTGTTCTCGTTGGGACCGCCGGGCACGATGGTGACGTCGAGGCCGTACTTCCTGTAGGTGCCGTCGGCCAGCGCCTGGAAGAACCCGCCATGCTCGCCCTCGGCGACCCAGTTGGTGCCGAACGAGACCTTGTCCAGAGTCTGCGCTCGTGCCGGGACGAGGGTCACGGCGAGGCCGAAGGCAACGGCCAGCAGGCTTGTGGTTAACGCTCGCGGCAAAAAGGCCCGGATCATGGTTGGACTCCGTCTGATATTATGGCCCATGATGGAAGGCGGGACACGTGGACCGCGCCCGGAGACGCGAACGCCCCGAATGATGTTAGACAAACTAGCCTGCAAATCCATCCAATGAAACGCTTGTATTGAGACGACCGGCCCGATGACTTCTCAGCTCCCGTCCCGTGACTGGACCGCCATCCACTGGCCCGACCTCGCCAAGGGGGCGGCGGCGCGCTGGATCGCGGTGCTGCCGCTGGCCGCGACCGAGCAGCACGGGCCGCATCTGCCGCTCGGAACCGACGTCATGATCGGCGAGGCGTATCTGGCGCGGGTGCGCGAGCTGCTGCCGGCCAAGATCCTGGCCACGTTCCTGCCCGTGCAGCCGGTCGGCATCTCCACCGAGCACATCGATTTTCCCGGCACCCTGACGCTGCCGACCGAGGTCGCACTGAAGGGCTGGATGGCGCTCGGCGAGAGCGTGGCGCGCACCGGGATCAGGAAGCTCGTGATCGTGACCAGCCATGGCGGCAATTCGGCGGCGATGCAGCTGGTGGCGCAGGATCTGCGCGCGCATCACAAGATGCTGGTGGTGACCACGAGTTGGTCGCGCTTCGGCGCGCCCGACGGGCTGTTCGATGCCGACGAACTGCGCCACGGCATCCATGGCGGCGCAGTCGAGACCTCGATCATGCTGGCGAAATATCCGCAACATGTGCGCAAGGATGCGATCGCGGACTTCAAGTCTGCAAGCGTGCAGATCGAGAAGGATCATCGTTTGCTGTCGACGCAGCGCCCGGCGCCGTTCGCCTGGCAGGCGCAGGACCTTAATCCCAGCGGCGCGATCGGCGATGCGACCAAGGCCTCTGCCGACAAAGGCGAGAAGCTGCTCGAGCACGGCGCACGCGCGTTCTGCGAGCTGCTGGCCGATGTCGATCGGTTCGATCCGGGCGTCTTTCAGGGCAACTGACCGGGCATCGCTACGTTCGGCGAGAGGCCGACGAAACAATTCACGAAACCATATTTCCTGCCTCGTGTTCGAACCGGAACCGAAAAACCTCCGTCCAACGGGCATGCGGACCACACCGGCGCCGCGCTCAAACAGGATGAGTATCCGATGTCGATCAAGACCAAGTTGGCCGCCCTCGCCCTCACTGCGCTTGCCGTGACCGGCACCATCGCGACCACCACCTCGCAGGCCGAAGCCAGGCCGTATGGCTGGGGCTGGGGCGTCGGTGCAGGCCTCGTCGGCGCCGCCATCGTCGGCAGCGCGATCGCAGCCAATGACGGCTACTACAGTGGCTATCGCCGCTGCGTCTGGGTGCGCCAGTTCGACGCCTACGGCAACTACATCGGCCGCGTGCGTTCCTGCTACTGATCGACGGGTTTCTCATAAAGGCTGCGGATCCTGCGTTCGGCGCGGGTCCTCATCCACCCCGTGTCGCAACCGACCCGTCCGGTGATCCCCCCGGGCGGGTCACGCTTTGCCAGCTCGCCGCATGCGGGCCGTCTCACAGATATTTCGCGATCAGCCGGAAGTCGCGCAGCACGCCGCGGCCCTTCGGACCCGACGCCTTCAGCGTTTCCTCCAGGCTGTGGCCGATGTGATCGTGGATCAGCGCCTTCTTGGCGCTCTCGATCGCGCTCTCCACCGCCTGCAATTGCTGGGCGATCTGCGCGCAGGGCCGGCCCTGCTCGATCATCTCGACAATGGTCTCGAGATGGCCGTTGGCGCGCTTCAAGCGCCGGGCGATCGCAGCGTGCGGATGGTCGTCGGGCATCTGGGTCTCCTATCCTCCCTGGAGGATAATCATGATCCTCCCCGGAGGATAGCAGAATCGGCTTGACAGGCCATTGTCACGGGCGTAGTGCCCGATTGCCGGAACATGCGTTCCGCACCGGGGTTTTACTCCCGGATAGCAACCCGACCACGAGCCAGCACAGAAGGCACATGGGCAGTAGCAACTCAGGCGACAGTCGACCGGCAACGGGACACTTGACGCCGCAACACCGCAAGACTGTCGCGCAGATTGCCTGCGTGGATGGGTGGTCGCGCCTGACGTAACCGCCTGCTCCTCACCGGCCTGCCGCGCGACAGCGGAAGTGGAGGTGAGCGATGTTCGAAAAGCTCGCAAAATTCCGGTCGTTCGAGCCGCGGCGCGTGCCGCGGCCGGCGGCCATTCATTCCAATGACAACCTGCCGGGCTTTCGCCGCCTGGCCGGCCGCCGGCGTCCAACCCCGGCCTGTCATTGGGTTCTGATCGAGGGCCGGCTGGAGTGCCGGTGGAGGATCGACGACGGCAGCGGCGATCTCGATCGTCAGCGGCGCGCGGGCCGGCATCTCGGCCCGCGCGTGAGAGCTACACGTCTCGCGGTGAAGACCGCCGCGTACGTCTAGGAGGCCAATATGGACGAAGGACCTAGTCGTCCCGTTGCGCGCCATCGCGGCGCGGCAGCGGGACCATGGAGCTGCATCACATCTGGAAACGCCGCTGCTCACGGTAGCGGAGACGTGCGTACCTAGCGGCGCTGCGTCCCTCCCGCCGTGCCCGCAAGGCGGCGAGGAGACGCGAAATGACCGAAAGCAAGATCACCCAAACCGCCATTCTCGACAGCGCACATGCCGGAGATATCCGCGGCGCGCTCGGCAGCATTGCACGCGACGACACCGCACCGCGTGCGACCTTGCTGGCGCGGCTGAAGACGCTGCTGGCGATCGTCGGTCCCGGCCTGATCGTGATGGTCGGCGACAACGATGCCGGCGCGTTCGGCACCTACACCCAGGCCGGGCAGAATTACGGCACCACGCTATTGTGGACGCTGCTGCTGCTGATCCCCGTGCTCTACGTCAACCAGGAGATGGTGGTGCGGCTCGGCGCCGTCACCGGCGTCGGCCATGCGCGGCTGATCTTCGAGCGCTTCGGCAAGTTCTGGGGCGCCTTCAGCGTCATCGACCTGCTGGTGCTGAATGCGCTGACCATCGTCACCGAATTCATCGGCATCACCTTCGCGCTGCATTTTCTCGGCGTCTCGCGGTTCTGGGGCGTGCTGGCCTCGGCTGTGATCGTGATGCTGGCAGTCTCGACCGGCGACTTCCGTCGCTTCGAGCGCTTCGGCATCGTGCTGGTGATCGGCAGCCTGCTGCTGGTGCCGGTCATCCTGATGGTGCACCCGCCGATCGGGCAGATCGCGGCCGACTTCTTGGTGCCGAAGATGCCGCACGACGCCAAGCTCAGCGAGGTGATGCTCCTGATCGTCGCGATCGTCGGCACCACGGTGGCGCCGTGGCAATTGTTCTTCCAGCAGAGCTACATCGTCGACAAGCGGATCACGCCGCGCTTCATCCGCTATGAGCGGATGGACCTCTGCCTCGGCATCGTGCTGGTCGTGGTCGGCGCGGTGGCGATGATCTCGTTCTGCGCAGCGGTGTTCGCCGGCAAGCCCGAATTCGGCAATTACACCGACGCGCTGGGGACCGCGGTCGGGCTCGAAAAATATGCCGGCCGGCTGCCGGCGGTCCTGTTTGCCCTCGCGCTACTGGATGCCTGCATCATCGGCGCGGCCGCGGTGTCGCTCGCAACCGCCTACGCGATCGGCGACGTGTTCGCGGTCAAGCACTCGTTGCACCGCAAGCCATGGGATGCGAAGGGCTTCTACAGCGTCTATTGCGGGCTGATCGTGCTGGCCGCCGTGCTGGTGCTGACGCCGGGCACGCCGCTCGGGCTGCTCACCAATGCGGTGCAGACGCTGGCCGGCGTGCTGCTGCCGAGCGCGACCGTGTTCCTGCTCTTGCTGTGCAACGACCGCCACATCCTCGGGCCGTGGGTGAACTCGACGCGGTTGAACCTGTTCACCGGCGCCGTGGTCGCGGGGCTGGTGATGCTGTCGGTGATCCTGACCGCCTCGGTGCTGTTCCCCGACCTCGGCGAGCAATGGATCATCGGCATCCTGGTCGGCGGCAGCGGGCTTGCACTCGCGCTCACCGCCGCCGTCAAGTTCTACGAAATGTCGTCGCGACGTCACGCTTCATTCCGCTTCAGGCGCAAGCCGCCGCTGGCCGATCGCGACAGCTGGCGGATGCCGCCGCTCGACCGGCTGCCGCCGGCGCGACTCAGCCCGCTGAGCCGGATCTGGATGATCGTGCTGCGCTTCTATCTGGTGGTTGCCGCCGGCCTTGTGCTGCTGCGCATCGTCCAGCTCGCGACGGTCGGGGCGTGACGGCGCTCGGCCGCGGCCGGCGGTGGGGCGCGATCATGCTGTTCAGGCTGGCCGGCGCCATCCTGCGCGGTGCGGCTGCGCTCCATCAGCGGCACGTGATTTCGCCCGCCGGCTTGCGGACGGCGCTGTCGATGGCGCGATCGGTCGAACGGGCCGGCGCGCGGATCGTGCTCGGCAGGGCAGCGCAGCCGGCATTCATCGCAACAACGGAAGAAGACAATGACTGAACGGTCCGATCTCGACCGATCTGCCACAGCCGCGCAGCCGATCGCAGCCGCGGAGGCGTGCAGCCCGGCGGTGTTACGTGACTGTCATAGTGGCGTGCAAATCGAAAAGGTATCAGGCGCACCCCAGTTGCTATTGCGAATTATTTGCAATAAGAAGCTGAGGATGCCAGGTGCTGATCTGGCTTTGGATGGGACGAGACGGATCGGACCGGGGACGGCGGGCAATGAATTCAAATCTCGGGTGGCACACGGCCGCCAAATCTGTGATGACGGGCGAAACCGCCAACCGTTCGCGGAACGCCGCGCCATGACCTGCGTCCGTCTCTTCCGGGTTCAGATCGCCGCCGGCGCAGCGCTCGGTGCGGCCACCTTCGGCGCGCCGGCGACCGCGGCCGATCTGCCGCTCAAGTCCCCAGCCGCCAAGGCGGTCTACAGCTGGACCGGTTTCTATGTCGGCGGCCATGTCGGTTATGGCGACGGCACCCTGGGCCCCGGCACCAATCCGATCCTGGAGCAGGGCGTGTTCTTTCCGCCCACCATCACCGGCGGGATCGGCGGCTTCCAGGCCGGCTACAACAAGGAATTCGCCAACCGCTTCGTGCTCGGCGTCGAGGCGGACGCGACTTTCACCGGCCCCACCGACCTGCCGCGGCGTGTGCCGGGGCCCTTCAATTCGTCGATCGACTATGTCGGCACGGTGCGCGGCCGCGCCGGTTACAGCTTCGGCAGCTGGATGCCCTATGTGACCGGTGGCTTCGCCTGGGGCCACACCGAGGTCAGGGTCAACGATGCCGGCGGCAACGTGATCTCCGAGCCCGGCCAGTACCAGACCGGCTGGACCGTCGGTGCCGGCGCCGAATTTGCGCTGAGCGGCAACTGGACCGCCAAGCTCGAATACGACTACATCGACCTGTCGCGCCGCACGCTCGGCCTCGACGATTTCGGCATGCCCGGCGTCAGCATCGACCCGCGCATTCATTTGCTGAAATTCGGCCTGAACTACCAGCTCGGCGACTCGCCCTGGTCGGCGACGCCGACGCGGAGCGCGCTGCCCGACTCCAGCGACTGGAGCGTGCACGGGCAGACCACGCTGCTCGGCCAGGGCTATCCGTCGTTCCGCGCGCCCTATTCCGGCACCAACAGCCTGCCGGGCGTGAGCCAGGTGCAGCAGACCTGGACCACGACGGCGTTTCTCGGCGTGCGGCTCTGGGAGGGCGGTGAGCTCTATTTCAACCCCGAGACGGCGCAGGGTTTTGGCCTCAACGGCACGCTCGGCCTTGCCGGCTTCCCGAACGGCGAGGCGCAGAAGGCCGGCGCCGAATTCCCGAAGATCCGGCCGCAGCGCTATTACCTCAAGCAGATCTTCGGCTTCGGCGGCGAGCAGGAAGACGTCGCGGACGGTCCGAACCAGATCGCGGGCAAGCGCGACATCGATCGCCTCACGATCGTGGTCGGCCGCTTTGCGGTGGGCGATTTCTTCGACGGCAATTCCTACGCCAAGGACCCGCGCGCCGACTTCATGAACTGGGCGATGTGGGCGTCGGCCGCCTACGACTTCCCGGCCGATCTGCCCGGCTACACCCGTGGCGCCGTGGTCGAGCTCAACCGCAAGGACTGGGCCGTGCGCGCCGGCGTGTTCCAGGTGCCCAATGCACCGAACAGCGACGTGCTGGTCTCCAACGCCAATACCGGCGGCGCGGTGGTGGAATTCGAGGGCCGCTACTCGATCTTCGATCAGCCCGGCAAGCTGCGCGTCGGCGTGTTCGGCAATCGCGGCAACACCGGCAATTACGCCCAAGCGCTCGCGATCGAGGACGCCAACCCTGCGCTCGACATCAACGACGTGATGGCCGGTATCCGCAAGGACAACACCAAATACGGTTTCTATTTGAACGGCGAGCAGCAGATCGCAACCGATGTCGGCATGTTCGGGCGCCTCAGCTGGAACGACGGCCGGACCGAGATCCTGTCGTTCACCGACGTCGATCGCAGCCTTTCGGGCGGCCTGTCGATCAAGGGCAGCCGATGGGGCCGGGCGAACGACACGATCGGCATCGGCGGCGCGATCAACGGGCTCTCCGCCGCGCACCGCGACTACCTCGCTGCCGGCGGCCTCGGTCTGCTGATCGGCGACGGTGCGCTGAACTACAGCCCGGAGCGGATCTTCGAGACCTATTACGCCTATCAGGTGAACAAGAACCTGACCGTGACCGCGGACTATCAGTTCATCACCAACCCCGCCTACAACGCCGACCGCGGCCCGGTGCACATCTTCTCCGGCCGCATCCACGGCGAGTTCTGAGGCCGCTGTAGCCCGGATGGAGCGCAGCGAAATCCGGGGTGCTTCATCCGCGCATAAAGAATCCCGGATTGCGCGGAAGCATGGATTGCCTCGTCGCTTCGCTCCTCGCAATGACAGCCTGGATGGTTGGTCGAGGTGCGGCCAAGCCGAACGCCCTCTCCCCACTTAGATATATGTAGACCCCCCGGGCTTGCCGCAAGCCCGGGGTGATCCCGTAGAACGCGCGCCCAATCGAATGGAGGAGCGCGCGATGCGGGAACATGATGTGGTGATTTCCGGCGGTGGACCGACCGGGTTGATGCTGGCGTGCGAGCTGGCGCTGGGGGGAATCGACGTTGCGATTGTCGAGCGGCGCGCCAGCCAGGATCTTATGGGCTCCCGCGCAGGCGGGCTGCACGCGCGCACCCTCGAGGTGCTCGACCAGCGCGGCGTCGCGGACCGGTTCGTCTCGGAAGGGACGCGCCATCCGGTCGTGCACGTCCACCCGATGCCGCTCGATCTCAGCGATTTTCCGACCCGGCATAATTACACGCTCGCGCTGTGGCAAAACCATATCGAGCGTATCCTGGCCGGCTGGGCCGGCGAGCTCGGCGTGCCGATCTATCGCGGGTGCGACGTGACCGGCTTTACGCAAGATGACAGCGGCGTCGATGTCACGCTGTCAGAGGGCGATGTGCTGCGGGCACAGTATCTTGTCGGCTGCGACGGCGGACGCAGCCTGGTTCGCAAGGCAGCCGGCATCGATTTCCCCGGCTTCGAACCGACCGCCAGCTGGCTGATCGCGGAAGTGCAGATGGCGGAGGAGCCGCCGCTCGGCTTTCGCAACGATGCCGTCGGGATCCACGGGATCGGCAAGATCGAGGACGGACGCGGGTTGCGGCTGGTGCTGACCGAGCGGCAGCTAAAGTCCACCGAACCTAGCTTGAGCGATGTGCGCGAGGCGCTCGTCGCGGTCTATGGCTCCGACTTCGGCATCCACAGTCCCGGCTGGATCTCACGGTTCACCGACATGGCGCGTCAGGCAGGCGCCTATCGCGAACGGCGCGTGCTGCTCGCCGGCGACGCCGCGCATGTGCATCCGCCGATGGGCGGACAGGGCCTCAACATCGGCGTGCAGGACGCGGTCAATCTCGGATGGAAGCTGGCGCAGGTGGTCAAGGGCATTGCGCCGGACAGTCTGCTCGACAGCTACCACAGGGAGCGCCACCCGATCGGCGCTCGCGTGCTGCGCAATACGATGGCGCAGGTCGCGCTGCGCCGTACCGACGACCGCTCCAAGGCGCTGGATGAATTCGTGCGCGAACTGCTCAGCATGGACGAACCGCGCAGACGCTTCGCCGCGATGATGTCCGGACTGGACATTCGATACGATTTCGGCAGCGGCCATCCGCTGCTCGGACGCCGTCTGCCCGATCTCGATCTCGTCACCGCCGGTGGCCCGGTGCAGGCCTTCACGCTGCTGCACCTTGCGTGGCCGGTGCTGCTCAATTTCGGTGAGCCGGCCAGCGTCGACCTGACCGGATGGACCGACCGGGTTCGGCTGGTCGACGCCGTCTATGGCGGCGAATGGGAGCTTCCGGCGATCGGCACCGTTGCGGCCCCGACCGCGGTGCTGGTGCGGCCCGACGGTTACGTGGCGTGGGTCGGAGAGCGCACGCAGGCTGGGCTCACTGAAGCACTGACGAGATGGTTCGGCGCGCCTGCCGGTACGTAGGGAACGTAGCCCGGATGAAGCCAACGGGTCGCGCGAACGCGCGCCCGATGACAGGCTCCGCGTAATCCGGGATCGGTCGATCCACAGAGAAAGGGCCCCGGATTGCGCTGCGCTTCATCCGGGCTGCGGCACGACGCTTTCGCGCTTCTACCCCGCCGGCTGGAACGAGTCCGCGCGCGCCATCGCCCAGGCGTCGCGGAAGCGGCGGTCCTGGGTGCCTTCGAGCAGCTCGCCGGGGCGCAGCGTCGGGTAGAGTTCGGCAAACGTGGAGACCTCGGTGGTCGAAGAGCGCTGCGAGAAGTGGATCGGGCGCAGATCCTTGGTGTGCTCAAGGCCGGCGGCGGCGAGCAGCTCGGTCAGCGCGTGCAGGGTCGAGTGGTGGTAATTGTACACGCGCTCGATCTTGTCCGGCACATAGAGCGCGCGGTTGCGGATCGGATCCTGCGAGGTGACGCCGGTCGGGCAGCGATCGGTGTGGCAGCTCAGGGACTGGATGCAGCCGAGCGCGAACATGAAGCCACGCGCCGAATTGCACCAATCGGCCCCGATCGCCATCGCGCGCGCCATGTCGAAGGCGGTCGCGATCTTCCCGGAGGCGCCGATCTTGATGCGATCGCGCGCGCCGATGCCGATCAGCGCGTTGTGGACGAAGTTGACGCCCTCGCGCATCGGCATGCCCAGATGGTCCATGAACTCGAGCGGCGCCGCACCGGTGCCGCCTTCATTGCCGTCGACCACGATGAAGTCGGGATACAGCCCGCTCTCCTTCATCGCCTTGCAGATCGCCAGGAATTCCCAGGGATGGCCGATGCACATCTTGAAGCCGGCCGGCTTGCCGCCGGACAGTTTTCGCATGTTCGCGACGAATTCCATCATCTGGATCGGCGTCGAGAACGCCTTGTGATAGGCCGGCGAGATGCAGTCCTCGCCCATCGGCACGCCGCGGATCTTGGAAATCTCCTCGGAGACCTTCGCCGCCGGCAGCACGCCGCCATGGCCGGGCTTGGCGCCCTGGCTGATCTTGAGCTCGACCATCTTGATCTGGTCCTCGCCCGCGACGCTCGCGAACAGCTCCGGGTTGAAGGTGCCGTCGCGGTTGCGGCAGCCGAAATAGCCGGAACCGATCTCCCAGATGATGTCGCCGCCCATCTCGCGGTGATAGGGACTGACGCCCCCCTCGCCGGTGTCGTGGGCGAAGCCGCCCTTCTTGGCGCCGGCATTCAGCGCCCGCACCGCGTTCGGGCTGAGCGCGCCAAAGCTCATCGCCGAGATGTTGAAGACCGAGGCCGAATACGGCCTGGTGCAATCGGGGCCGCCGATGGTGATGCGGAATTTCTCGTCGGCTTTCGGCTTCGGCGCCACCGAGTGGTGCATCCACTCATAGCCCTCGCGATAGACGTCCTCCTGAGTGCCGAACGGCCGCTTGTCGAGCACCATCTTGGCGCGCTGATAGACCACCGCGCGGGTGTCGCGGGAGAACGGCATCCCGTCCTTCTCGCTCTCGAAGAAATACTGCCGCATCTCGGGGCGGATTTCTTCGAGCAGGAAGCGGACATGCGCCGAGATCGGGTAGTTGCGCAGCACCGCATGATTCTTCTGTGTCAGGTCACGGATGCCGAGGAACGTCAGCGCGCCGAAGATGACCAGCGGGATCAGGACGATCTTGAAGACCTTGTGGTCGAATATTCCAACCAGCAGCAGGAGCGTGGTGACGACGGCGCAGATCGTCAGCACGATGAAGCGCGGCGAGAACGGAAGCAGCATCGTATCCATCGGAATCCCCTCCGGTCTGCCCTGACTACCCTGTCGGTCGTGAGCCTAATCCAACTCGCCGAACAAGTGCACTACGGTTATACGGCCGAGCAGTCACAGATGTGACAACCGCCCGGATGGGCGGGTGCTGTGGCCGGTCAAATTGAATCGAATTGCCTTTTGCAGTGCAACGAAGGGCAACCGCGCAACTGCGCTCCCTCGCCCACTCTCTTGTCCCCGCATCCGCCTTTGGGCGAAGGCGGATGCGGGGCGAGGTGAAGCGCGCCCCGCTCAATGGTCGTGCGGCTGCAATTCGTGCGGGATGTGGCCCGGCTTCAGGCCGTCGCCGGCCAGCCACGCATTGGTGGTGTCCAGGGCGCGTGCGATGTGATCTGAGGTCCGCGAGAAATCGTAGGGCGAGCCGACCAGCGGGCAGAGCGGCGGCACCACGAAATACTCGACGTCGGGGCCGATATTCTCGAGCTCGTTGACGAGCTGGCGCGCGATCAGCAGCGTCAGCGCATGCAGCGCGTTGGCAAGCGCGCCGACCGGCGGCGCCTGGTTGGCGCAGGCATGCCCGGTCGGCAGCACGATCAGGCGTTTTGCCCCATGCCTCACCGCAACGCGGACCGGCGTGTTGCTGGAGATCGCGCCATCGGCGAGGTAGTGATCGCGGTAATGCACCGGCGTGAACGCGCCGGGGATCGCGGTCGATGCGACGATCGCCTCCGCCGTCGAGCCTTCCGACAGCACCACGCTGTCGCCGCTGATGATGTCGGTGGTGACGATGTGGATCGGGATCCGCGCATCCTCGAGATTGCGGAACGGAATGTAATCGTCGATCAGCCTGCGCACGCCGTCATGCGGGATCAGGAAATCGCGCCGCCACAGGAAGCTGACCAGCGTCCGCCAGGTCACCGGAAACACGTCCTGCCGGTTCAGGCCGCGCCAGATCTCGGCGAGCCGCGCCACGCCCGCGACCGTCGGGTCGCCGGCATAGAAGGCGCCGTTCAAGGCGCCGACGCTGGAGCCCACCACCATGTCGGCCATCACGCCATGCCCGGCCAATGCCTGCAACATGCCGACCTGGACCGCACCAAAACTGCCGCCGCCGGCAAACACAAAGGCGGTCTTCGGTGCATCCGGATCGGTGATGGACAAGGTGCTGCTCCCTGGTCGCCACGTTCGGGGAGGGGCGCGCGGCGTTGGGGGCGTTATAGCAGCGGGGGAATGGACGGCGCTATATCAGGCGTCATTCCGGGGCGATGCGAAGCATCGAACCCGGAATCCATAACCACCAATGCAAAAGGCTGGAGCCAGATGAGGCCCCAGCCTTCGACAAACAAAAAGCAGTGGTTATGGATTCCAGGCCCATCGCTTCGCGATGTCCCGGAATGACGAAGTGGAAGGAGCCTTAACGCTCGACGAATGCCTTCTCGATCACGAAGTGGCCGGGCGTGTTGCCGCTGCCTTCCTGGAAGCCGCGGGTCTCGAACAGCTGCTTCAGCTCTTCGAGCATCGCCGGGCTGCCGCACATCATGATGCGGTCGGTCTCGATGTCGAGCGGCCCCTGATCTAGGTCGGTGAACAGCTGGTTCGAGGTGATCAGGTCGGTGATGCGGCCGCGGTTGCGGAACGGCTCGCGCGTCACGGTCGGATAGTAGGAGAGCTTCTCGGACAGCAGCGGCCCGAACAGTTCGTCGTCGCGCAGCTTGGCCACCAGCTCTTCGCCATAGGCGAGCTCGGAGACCTGGCGGCAGCCATGCACCAGCAGGATCTGGTCGTAGCGATCATAGACCTCGGGGTCCTTGATCAGGCTGGCGAACGGCGCGAGGCCGGTGCCGGTCGAGAGCAGCATCAGCCGCTTGCCGGGAATCAGATTGTCGGTGATCAGCGTGCCGGTCGCCTTGCGGCCGACCAGGATGGTGTCGCCCTCGCGGATCTTCTGCAGCTTGGAGGTGAGCGGGCCGTCCTGCACCTTGATCGAGAAGAACTCGAGCTCTTCCTCGTGATTGGCGCTCGCCATCGAATAGGCGCGCAGCAGCGGCCGGCCGTCGACCTCGAGGCCGATCATGGCAAACTGGCCATTCTGGAAGCGGAAACCGGAATCGCGGGTCGCCCGGAAGCTGAAAAGCGTATCGGTCCAGTGCTGAACGGAAAGAACCTTCTCTCGATAGAACGCGCTCATGTGTTTTCGTTTTCTCGACTGACCAGATTCAGAATGATTTGATTTCTAGACTGCTCGCGACGGCGCAGAAGTAGCCGAAATCATTGAAGATCTCGCGTGTCCATCGCGCCTGCGCATGAGATAGTCAAGATCAACTGGCGTGCAATTGCGATCTCAGAATGGCAGTCGTTCGATTTCGCGCAGAGGTTCAGCGACGGCATCGTTAACGCGCGGCGCTGCACGTAATTTACTTGCTGAGATCGGCGCCGATCTGGCAATTAATTGCTACGAAAACCGCGGCGAAGGGAAAATGTCTCGTGGTCCTGATCAGCCAGCGAACCTTCCTGGAAACCATCAAAAAATATTGTCTGGCGCACGATATTGCGGTCGAGGTCCGGTCAGGCGGCTGGCTGCTCATCTTGACCAAGGACGACGCGCGACATCTCGTGATCGGCTACGACGTCGGGCTGAACAGCGCGGTCGCGCACCAGGTCGCCAACGACAAATCGGCCTGCGCCGAGGTGCTGGCAGCGGCCGGCGTGCCAGCCATTCCGCACACGCTGTTTCTCGGCGCCAGGCTCAGCAAGCACATCCCGGGATCGGACTCGCTGGACGCGATGCAGCGTCTGCTCGACGCCCATCCGCACGGACTGGTCGTCAAACCGAATGAGGGGACGTCCGGCGAGCTCGTCGTCCGCGTGACGACGCGGGATCAGCTCGAGGCCGCGGTCGCGCGTATCCTTGCCGCGCATCCAAGCCTTGCGATCTCGCCCTATGTCGCGATCAAGCACGAAGTGCGATTCATCGTGCTCGACGACAGCGCCCTGCTCGCCTACGTCAAATTGCGTCCATCGGTTGTCGGCGATGGCATCCATTCGCTGCGCGAACTCGCGCACAAGGCCGCACATGCTGACCAGCTCAAGACCATCACCGACGACTTCTCGCCTGCCGTGCTAGACGGCATTCCGGCCAAAGGCGAAGTACGCATCATCAACTGGCGACATAATCTTGATTCCGGCGCCGAGCCGGCGCTGCTCAAGTCCAAGGAAATGCCGTCCTTCGGCAGCGCGCTTGCGATCAAAGCCGCACAGGCTCTTCGCATTCGCTTCGCTTCCATCGACGTGGTGCAGGCCGACGGCGGCTGGCAGATTCTCGAGGTCAACTCGGGGGTAAAGATGGAAGCGCTCGGCAGGCGCGCCCCTGATCTCGTCGAGATGATTTACTCCGCCGCGCTGGACAAGGTGTTCGCGTAGGTAGCGCATCTCGCGCTTCCCTTTAGGCGCCCCCAATCAGTCTCGCAGGTGCTGCTTTTCATAGGCGGCGACGATCAGCTCCGATTGCTCGATCTGTGCCATGAGACGGTCGATCTCGGCCTGTGTTTCCGGAAATACCTCCACACCCGCCGTGTTTGCGGTTTGCAACTCCGCGAGCAGCTCACGATTCTTGGTGATCTGCTCGCGGTGCCAATCGATTTCTGGATCCTCTTGCATGAACCAATTCTCAATCCCCGAAACCTACGACGTCAGCTCGCGCAGCAGGAGGGGCGGATAAACCGGCTTCTCGAAGAACTTGACGCCGGCAGGCAGGGCGACGGCCAGCGGCAGGCCTGAGATCACCAGAACGCGCACGGCTGGGTCGCAATTGACCGCCATATGCGCGAGCGCGATCCCATCCATCTTGCCCGTGAGCTTGATGTCGGTCACGACAAGCGACGGGTGGCGCCGCTTGATGGCCAGCGCTGCCGTCTCTGCGTCCTCGCACTGGATGACGTCGAAGTGATCTTGCTCCAGCAACAGCGTGATCATGTCGCGCTGGATGATATCGTCTTCGACCACCACCGCAGTTTTTCGGTTTGGCCTCGCGTAACCCATGGCACCCTCCAAAGGGTAACCACAGTCAACGCTCGGGGACGCCGATAGTTCTGGTTCCAGGCCCAGCGACGGGCGGGTTCCGGCAAGCCTTTGCAGGTTCCAACCGGAACGACTTTCGAGGTATCGGAGTCATTGATGAGCGACGAGCTATCAGCTCGCGGCCGAAGAAAGGACGTCGTGCCAGGAGGCAAAGCTCATGAAGAACGCTGCACAGCCGGATCAGGATGTTTGCGAACCCTACGGGACCGACGTGACGACCGGCGCGCCAGGCAGTCTGTCCGCGCGACGACCGGCTGAAGATCGGGTCGACGAACATGCCAACGTCATGCGCTTCAAGACGATGGCGCGAGAAACGACCGATCCGCTCGGTGCCCGCCTGCACGACATTATTTCCGACATGGAAGCGGAGCTATCGCAAGTGGTCGACCGAATCGTCGCGGAGCGGCATTAGCCCGTCAGGCGACAAATTGGTCGATCTCACGATTGGTACTTGCCTGCCGATGCTCGAGAGATCGCGGCGCGTGGAAACTCGAAGCAAGATCCCGCCGGATCGATGGAGCGTTGATGGGGGTTATTGTTGGCCGCGCGATCTTCCAGGTCATGGTTGTGCTCGCGGCCGTCGGCATCGTTGCCCTCGCCTGCATGGCGGTGCAAGGCAGCTAGCGCCGATGCGCGAGCGTTCCCCGTCATTTTGATCCATTCGGCGGCTTGCTCATCCCGCCCAAGGGAGTACGCTTTGCGCATTCATCGACCCGGATCCAGATTATGCGCAAACTCCTTTTGAGTGTCCTGGCCGCCGCGGCGGTCGCCGCCACCCTCAATCCTCCGGCCGCCCACGCCGTATTCTGGCGCGGCGTCACGGCCCCGACCAATATCGACATCCACGGCTACCCGATCATCAAGGAGCCATATCCGAGCACATGCCAGTTGATCCATGTCAACGGATACTGGGTCCGGCAGTGCCTGGATCTGTCGCGCCGCTATTGGCGATGAACGACGCCGCGGCCGCGTGCACCGTCGTCAGGCGATCTGCGCCAGCGCCGGAGCGCTGTCCTGATCCGCCGCCGGCGCCACATCGCCGCGATGGGTGAGGCCGCGGAACGTCTCGATCCTGGCCGGCGCGCCCAGCAGGTAACCCTGCATTTCATCGCAGAGCTCGTCGCGCAGGAACTGGAGTTCTTCGTTCGACTCGACGCCTTCCGCGAGCACCGGCAGGCCAAGCCCCCGTCCGATGCCCAGCACGGCGCGCACGATGGTGGCGGCCTGCTCGTTGGTATCGACCGACTTGATGAACGAGCCGTCGATCTTGATCTTGTCGAACGGAAACGCGCGCAGGTTCGACAGCGACGAATAGCCGGTCCCGAAATCGTCCATCGCAATGCGCACGCCGAATCCCTTGACCCGCCGCAGCGTCGCCAGCGCGCGATTGAAATCGCGGACCAGCGCCGTCTCGGTGATTTCGATTTCGAGCCGGCGCGGCGAAAGCCCGCTTTCCAGCAATATCTTGTGCACGTCCTGCACGAAATTGCTGTTGTAGAGCTGCACGCCGGAGACGTTGACGGCAACCGTCAGCGGTTGCGTCCAGTTGGCCGCCTCCCGGCACGCCGTCCTCATCACCCAGTCGCCGATCTCCAGGATGGAGCCGGACTCCTCGGCGATCGGGATGAAGACCGCCGGCGAGATGTCGCCGCGGGTCGGATGCTTCCAGCGCAGCAGTGCCTCGAAGCCGGTCACGGCGCCGGAACGAATGTCCTTTTGCGGTTGATAGACCAGCCGCAGCTCGTCGCGGCCGATCGCGTGGCGCAGATCGTGCTCGATCATGCGCCGCTCGCGGACGTCGGAGCCCATCTTCGCCTCGAAGAAGCGGTAGGTGGAACGACCCTCGGTCTTGGCCCGATAGAGCGCGGTGTCGGCATGGACCAGCAAAGCCTCGCGTTCCGAGGCGTCATCGGGGCAGATCGCGATGCCGATGCTGCTCGAAATGCTCTCCACGTCGGGCATGATCTCCTTGCGGCGCAAGGCATCGAGGATGGCTTCGGCCAGATGGCTCACCGCGGACGGGCTGGCCTGCGGCACCAGGACGGCGAATTCGTCGCCGCCCAGCCGGGCCATCATATGCCGCTCGCCCAGCACCGCGGTCACGCGCGAGGCCACCGCCTGCAGCACCTTGTCGCCCGCGGCATGACCGAACAGGTCGTTGACCTCCTTGAAGCGATCGAGATCGAGGCAGAGCACCGCGAGCTTCTCGCTCTTGGCGAGTGCGATTCCGACTTCCTGATCCATCCGCGCGTTGAAGTGGCTGCGGTTTGGCAACGACGTCAGCGCATCATGGTGCGCCAGGTAACGAATATGCCGCTCCGCCTCGCGGCGCGCGCGCAGGTCGCGAACCGCAATGACGTGATGCGGCCGCCCGGCAAAATCGAGCGATCGCATGATCAGTTCGACCGGGATCATCGAACCATCGGTGTGATGCAGATTGGTCTCGATCGGCTTGTGCGGATCGGCGACGATCCTGGCGAGCGCGATCCGATCGGGAAAGCAGGTTGCGAGCCGGCAACCGACCAGTTGCTCGGAGGCGGCGCCCGCCAGATGCACGAGGCTGTCATTCACGGTCACGATCAGGTCGCCGTCACAGACCAGCAGCCCCTCGATGGCTCCGTTGGCGAGACCGCGCATGCGATCGGCCTCGATCTCCATCCGGCGCCGCTCGCGCAGATCGAGCGCGCTGCCGGTCAGCGCGAGCAGGATGATGATGAAGCTCGCGACGCCGACGGCGCCGGCAAGCCATTCGGCGGGCAGCGCCGAGCGCGACACCTGGATCGTCGGATCGGGAACGATCGATACCGCGCCCATCGCCGTGAAGTGGTGGCTGCAGATCGCGAGCGTCAGCAGCAGCGCGCCCACGGCCTTCCACTTTTCGGAGCGGTCATGGAGACCGGCGGGCAACGCCGCGGCGCCGATCACCGCACCAATCACAATCGAGACGACGACGAGCGTTCGATCCCAGAGGATGATTCCGGCGATCTCGAAGGCGGCCATGCCGGTGTAATGCATCGCGGCGATGCCGCCGGCGACGATTGCGCCGCCCAGCGCCGGTCCGAACCGCCAGCCCGGCCGCATCGCGACCGCCAGCCCCACGCCGGTGAGCACGATGGCCGCGACCAGCGAGAGAAAGGTCAGCTTGATGTTGTAACCGCTGGGAATTCCGGGCGTGAAGGCCAGCATCGCGATGAAGTGCGTCGCCCAGATGCCGAAGCCGGTGGACACCGCCGACACCACCAGCCAGACGCCGCGCATTTGACCGACGGAACTGCGCGCATGGCGCAGCAGGTTGATGGCTGCATAGGATGCGAGGCTACAGACGACGGCGGCCAGCCCGACGAGCCACAGGTCATGCTCGGTCGCGATGCAATTATAGACCTTGAACATCCGATCACTGCCGCAATTTGATGGACCCATAACGGGCCGTTATGGCCCGACGATAGGCGGCAGCGTCTTAGGAGTGGTAAATCCCCGTAAAAGACCGGAGTTTAGCGCTTAACATGGTAAATAATTGGCGTCGACGCGCGCGGTCACGGCCGGTGCGGCCGCATGCCGAGCGCGGGCTCTCTTCTTTCCGGACGACGCCCGGCCCGGGCGGCCGTTCGGCAGCCTAATTGCTCTGCCCCTCGTCGAGCACCTTGAAGGCCTCTTCGAGCTGCGGCGAGAGCGCGACGTTGAGCTTCTCGCCGGTCGGCAGCCGGCCGACGAACCATTTGTTGTAGAGCGGGATGATGTCGCGGTTCGAGGCGAGCCTGCGGAAGGCGCGCTCGACCACGTCCTTCATCTGCGGCTCGCCCTTGCGGTACATGATGCCGTAGGGATCGTAGGACAGATAGTCTCCGGTGACGCGGAATTTGTCCTGCGACTTGTGCCGCGCGATCAGGCCGTAGAGCAGGATATCGTCGGTCGCGAACGCATCCGCCTTGCCGTCCACCAGCATCTGGTAGGACTGCTCATGGTCGCCTGCGGTGACGATGTTGAGGCCGAGCTGTTGCTTGGCGTCGACATTGTGCATCGCCTGCTCATTGGTGGTGCCTTTGGTCACCACCACCGTCTTGCCCTTCAGGTCGGCGACCTGGGCAACGCCGGAGGCCTTCGGCACCATCAGCTTGGTGCCGGCCACGAACATCAGCGGCGAGAACGCCACCAGCTTGCCGCGCTCGGAGTTCGCCGTGGTCGACCCGCATTCGAGGTCGATCTTCTTGTCGACGACCGCCGGAATGCGGTCGTCGGAGGTGACCTTGACGTAGTCCACCTTGAGGTTGGCGTCGTCGACCTCGGCGCCGATCTCCTCGACGATCGCATCGCACAGCTCGAGGCTGTAGCCGATCGGCCGGTTGGAGTGGTCGAGGAACGAGAACGGCGGCGAGCTCTCGCGATAGCCGATCCGCACACTGTGCGTGGCCTTGATGTTGGCGAGCGTGGGGCTGAGCCCCTCGCCCGCCGGCTGTGCGAACACCGGACCAGCGAGCAGGCTTGCCGCCAGCAGGCATGCCGACAGCAGCCATGTCGACGGCAGAGGCCCCTCAGCCCGTACTGGCCTCCAGCGGGCGCGATGCATGCATCCCTCCCGTCAATGGCCGGCCATCACGGCGCCGGGCACCGCGTCCTGCGGCACCGCGTCGTCGGGCCCGAGCTCGTGCTCGGCCTTCAGCTCGCCCTCCCACTTCGCGACCACCGACGTCGCCAGCGAGTTGCCGATCACGTTGGTGGCGCTGCGGCCCATGTCGAGGAAGGTGTCGATGCCCATGATCATCAACAGGCCGGCCTCGGGGATGCCGAACTGCGACAGCGTCGAGGCGATCACCACCAGCGACGCGCGCGGCACGCCGGCGACGCCCTTCGAGGTGATCATCAGGGTCGCCAGCATCGCGAGCTGCGTGCCGAGCGACATCTCGATGTGGTAGGTCTGCGCGATGAAGATGCTCGCGAAGGTGCAGTACATCATGGTGCCGTCGAGATTGAAGGAATAGCCGAGCGGCAGCACGAAGGCCGAGATCCGCGAGGAGGCGCCGAACTTGTTCAGTCCCTCCAGCGTCTTCGGATAGGCCGCCTCCGACGAGGCGGTCGAGAACGCGATCATCAGCGGCTCGCGGATCAGCCGCAGCAGATGACTGTAGCGCGGCCCGATCACGATGAAGCCGACCGCGACCAGGATGCCCCACAGGATCAGCAGCGACAGGTAGAAGCCGCCCATGAACACGATCAGCTTCCAGAGCACGCCGAGGCCGTTCTTCGAGACCGTCGCCATGATCGCGGCCCACACCGCGATCGGCGCGAACAGCATCACATAGCCGGTGACCTTGAGCATGATGTGCGCGAGGTCGTCGATCAGGCCCATGATCGGCTTCGACCGCTCAGGCATGGCGCCGAGCGCCACCGCGAAGAACACCGCGAACACCACGATCTGCAGGATTTCGTTCTGCGCCATCGCGTCCGCGATTGAGGTCGGGATCAGATGGGTCAGGAATTTCTCGATCGAGAACGCAGAGACCGGCAGGCCGGTCGACTGCGCCTTGTCGGGGAGCGTGCCGGGGAAGTTGGCGCCGGGCTGCAGCAGATTGACCATCACGAGGCCGAGCAGCAGCGAAACGAAGGAGGCGGAGACGAACCAGCCCATGGTCTTGGCGAAGATGCGCCCGAGCTTGGCGCCGCTTCCCATATGGGCAATGCCGCCGACCAGGGTGGCGAACACCAGTGGCGCGATGATCATCTTGATCAGGCGCAGGAACAGCATCGCGATCAGGTTGACGTCTGCTGCGATCTCGGCGCGGCTGTCAGGCAGATAGTTGAAGACGAGCGTCCCCATCGCGATGCCAAGGACCATCGCAATCAGGATGTACTGCGTAAACCTGTTCGACATTCTCTTACCCCCGTAAGTTCCCGGCGAAGGGCAAGTGTGGCAGATTTACGCAGCTACGCAACACGCTTCGCGTCCAGCGGGACTTTGCCGAAACGTTCCCGTTGTGGAATGCCAGCGCGCGGATTAGCGTTCATGCAGCGCACAATCTGTGCAACGAGCTGCGCACGCGGCAGCCAACTGCATCCGAAACGACCAACGCGAGGGGGAGACATCCATGAACGACACCGTCAATCGCCAGATCCTGCTGGTTGAAAAGCCGACCGGCAAGCTTGGCCCCGAGCATTTCCGTCTGACCAAGGGCACGGTGCCCGTGCCCAAGGACGGCGAGGCGCTGGTGCGGACGCGCTACATCTCGCTCGATGCCGCCAACCGCGCCTGGATGCACGGCGCCACCTACCGCGCTGCGGTGGAGGCCAACACCGTGATGGCCGGCGGCAGCATC
Source organism: Bradyrhizobium sp. USDA 4461 (assembly GCF_054055655.1). Classification (NCBI taxonomy): domain Bacteria; kingdom Pseudomonadati; phylum Pseudomonadota; class Alphaproteobacteria; order Hyphomicrobiales; family Nitrobacteraceae; genus Bradyrhizobium; species Bradyrhizobium sp. USDA 4461. The sequence goes on along the minus strand of NZ_JBSRXM010000001.1, from coordinate 2,963,752 downwards.
GCCGAGGTGGTGTCGTCGAACGACCCCGGCCTGAAGCCGGGCGACATCGTGTTCGGCGATACCGGCTGGCAGGACTATGCCGCGGTTCCCGCCAAGCATCTGGCGAAGATGCCGAAGCTCGAGCCGATGACGCATCTGCTCAGCGTCTACGGCGTCGCCGGGCTGACCGCCTATTTCGGCCTGCTCGATGTCGGCAAGCCCAAGGAGGGCGAGACCGTGGTGGTGTCGGCCGCCGCCGGCTCGGTCGGCTCGATCGTCGGCCAGATCGCCAGGATCAAGGGCTGCCGCGTGGTCGGCATCGCCGGCGGCAAGGACAAGTGTCACTGGCTGACCTCGGAACTCGGCTTCGACGCCGCGGTCGACTACAAGGACGGCGCCACCTACAAGGCGCTGCGCGCAGCCGCGCCGAAGGGCATCGACGTCTATTTCGATAATGTCGGCGGCGACATCCTGGAGGCCTGCCTGGCGCAGATGAACAACCGCGGCCGGATCGCCTGCTGCGGCGCCATCTCGCAATATGACGGCGTGCCCTCCGCGCACGGCCCGCGCGGTGTGCCCGGCCTGATCGTGGTGAAGCGGCTGGTCATGCAGGGCTTCATCGTGATGGACTACATGGAGCAGCGCGACGCCGCGCTCGCCGACCTGCAATCCTGGGTCGCCTCCGGCAAGCTCAAGGTGCAGGAGGACGTCATCGCCGGCATCGAGAACACGCCGCAGGCGCTGATCGGCCTTTTGGCCGGCGAGAACCGCGGCAAGCGCATGGTGAAGGTGTAACGGCAAGCACGATGTCGTAGGGTGGGTTAGCGCAGCGTAACCCACCGACTTCGTGCCGTGGAGAAGATGGCAGGTTACGCCTTCCGCCTTCGCTCGTTGGGCTACGGCGGACGTAGTCGGCTAACCCGCCTTACGCAACTCAGTCCCGTCATGCTGAGGTGCGCGCTCTTGCGCGCCTCGAAGCATGCAGGGCCCGGCTGGTGGCCGTCGACCCTTCGAGACGGCCGCTTCGCGGCCTCCTGAGGGTGACGGGGAGAAATTAGATGCGCGGAGCTAATGCACCGTGCCGGGTGCCTCCGCTGCCGACTGCGGCGCGGCCGCCTTGCCCTTCTTCGCCTTGCGCCAGTTCTCAAAACTCTGCACCACGACGAAGAACGCCGGCACGAACAGCACCGCAAGGCAGGTCGAGGCGATCATGCCGGAGAACACCGTGATGCCGATCGACTTGCGGGCGTTGGCGCCGGCGCCGGTCGCCAGCACCAGCGGCAGCACGCCGAGGATGAAGGCAAACGACGTCATCAGGATCGGCCGGAATCGGGCGCGGGCGGCGTCGATCGCCGACTCCAGCACCGGCTTGCCGTCGCGGACGTGATGCTCCAGCGCGACCTCGACGATCAGGATCGCGTTCTTGGCCGACAGCGCGATCAACAGGATGGTGCCGATCTGGGTGTAGAGGTTGTTCTCGATGCCCAGGCTCAGCAGCACCAGCGTCGGGCCGAGCAGCGACAGCGGCACCGCCAGGATCACCGAGATCGGCGCGTACCAGCTCTCATATTGCCCGGCGAGCACCAGGTAGACCAGGAGCAGCGCCAACGCGAACACATAGTAGATCTGGCCGCCGACTTCCTTCTCCTGGTACGACATCGCGGTCCACTCGAAGCCCGCGCCCGGCGGCAGCGTCCTGGCCGCGATCTCCTCCATCAGCGTCATCGACTGGCCGGACGAGTAGCCCTGCGCCGGCAGCCCGATGACGGAGGCGGACGGATAGAGGTTGTAGAGGCTGATCAGCGACGGTCCGACCGAGGGCGTGATGTTCGCCACCGTGCCGAGCGGGATCATGTCGCCATTGCTGTTGCGCACCATCATGTTCTGGATGTCGCGCAGGGTCAGGCGGTATTGCGCCTCGGCCTGGGTGTAGACCTGGAAGGTGCGGCCGAACTTGGTGAACTGGTTGACGTAGCTGGCGCCGAGATAGGACGACAGCGCCGCGAAGATCTGGTCGGTGGTGACGTGAAGGGTCTGGGTCTTGACCCGATCGACCTCGACGTCGAACTGCGGCACCATCGAGCGGAACGACGACTGCACCCGCTGCAGCGCGCTCTGGGTCTGCGCATTGGCCACGATCGCCCCGGTGATCGCCTGCAGCTTGCCGTAATCGGCATTGCCGTCGCGGAGCTCGACCTGCATGGCAAACCCTGCGGCGTTGCCGATGCCCTGGATCGGCGGCGGCGGGATCACCAGGATGCGCGCCTCCGGGATCACCGCGAGCTTGTCGTTGAGCCCGTAGACCAGCGAACGCAGATCCTCGCCCGGCCCGCGCGCGCTCCAGTCCTTCAGGATCAGGTAGGCCACGCCGGCATTGGCGAGGCTCGAGGAATTGTCGAGCGCGGAGATGCCGGCGATCGAGACCACCTGGTCGACGCCGGGCGTCTTGCCGGCAATCTCGGTGACCTTGTCGAGCACCTGCTGGGTACGGTCGAGGGCCGCGCCGTCCGGCAGCTGCACCGCGGCGAGCAGATAGCCCTGGTCCTCGATCGGAATGAAGCCGGTCGGCACCCGCGACAGGCCGTAGCCGGCGAGCCCGATAATGACCAGCGCGACCGCGACCGAAATCCTGGCATGCCCGGCGATGCCGCCGACGACGCGCGTGTAGCCGCGCTCCAGCCGGTCATAGACCGCGTTGAAGCCGCGATAGAAGACATTGCGTTGCTCCGGCGGCGCCGGAGGACGCAGCCACAGCGCGCATTGCGTCGGCTTCAGGGTCGCGGCATTGACCGCACTGAGCAGCGCGGTTGCCGCGATCACGAGCGCGAATTGCGCGTACATCCGCCCGGTCAGCCCGGGCAGGAAGGCCGCCGGCAGGAACACCGAGATCAAGACCAGCGTGATGCCGACGATCGGCGCGAACAATTCGTCCATCGCCTTGATCGCGGCGTCGTGCCCGTTCATGCCGCGCTCGATATTGTGCGCGGCGCCCTCGACCACCACGATGGCGTCGTCGACCACGATGCCGATCGCCAGCACGATCGCAAACAGCGTCGACAGGTTGATGGTGAAGCCGAGCGCGGCCATGCCGGCGAACGCGCCGATGATGGTGACCGGCACCGTGGTCGCCGGCACCAGCATCGCCCGCCAATCCTGCAGGAACACCAGGATCACGACCAGCACCAGCAGGCCGGCCTCGATCAGCGTCTTGTAGACCTCCGCGATCGAGGCGTTGACGAACTTCGTGGTGTCGAACGGCGTGTCGTATTTGATGTCCTGCGGAAACTGCCTGGCGAGCTCCGTCATCTTCTTCTCGACCGCCTTCTCGACCTGCAATGCATTGGCACCCGGCGACTGGAACACGCCGATGCCGACCGCAGGCTTCTGGTTCAGCGAGAAGATCTGGCTGTAGGTCTGCGCGCCGAGCTCGACCCAGCCGACGTCGCGAACCCGGGTGACGTCGCCGACCGTGCCTGATTTGACGATGGTGTCCTCGAACTGGCTCTTGTCGTCGAGCCGGCCGTTGACGTTCAACGTGTACTGAAACGCCTGCCCGGCCGGCGTCGGCGGCGCGCCGACCTGGCCGGCGGTGACCTGCTGGCTCTGCTGCTGGATCGCCTGGATGACGTCCTGCGGCACCAGCCCGCGCACCTGCAGCTTGTTCGGATCGAGCCAGACCCTCATCGAATATTGCCCAGCGCCGAACACCGTGACGTTGCCGACGCCGGGCAGCCGCGACAGCTCGTCGCGGATGTTGATGGTGGCGTAGTTCGACAGGAACAGGCTGTCATAGGTCTTGTTCGGCGAGGTCAGCGTCACGAACAGCAGGATCGAGGTCGATTTCTTCTGCACCGTGACGCCCTGGTTCTGCACCGCGGACGGCAGCTGCGACAGCGCCGAGGAGACCCGGTTCTGCACCAGCACCTGCGCGAAGTTGAGATCGGTGCCGATCTTGAAGGTCACCGTCAGCGTATAGGTGCCGTCGGCGCCGCTGTAGGACTGCATGTACAGCATGTCCTCGACGCCGTTGACCTGCTGCTCGATCGGCAGCGCCACGGTGTCGACCACGGTCTTGGCCGAGGCGCCGGGATAGCGCGTCGTCACCTGCACTGTCGGCGGCACCACGTCGGGATATTGCGCGACCGCGAGACTATACAGCGCCACGCCGCCGAGCAGGATCATCAGGATCGCGATGACGTTGGAAAGGACCGGGCGCTCGATGAAGAATTTCGAGATCATGGCGCGCCCCTCACTTGGCCGCTGCCGGCGTCGCGTCGCCCTTCTGCATCTGCGGATCGACCTTCTGCCCGGGGATCGCACGCAACAGTCCGGCGGTCACCACGCGGTCATCGGCCTTCAGCCCGCTCTCGATGACGCGCAGTCCCTCGTCGAGCGGACCGGTCGTCACCTTGCGCTGCTCGACCACATTGTCGGCATTGACCACCAGCACGTAGCGGCCGGCCTGGTCGCTGCCGATCGCGACGTCGGGCACCAGCAACGCGTTGTCCTGCTTGTCGAACGGCACCCGAACGCGGACATAGAAGCCCGGCAGCAGCACGCGATCCGGATTGGGCACCAGGCCACGAACCGCAAGCGTGCCGGTCGACTGGTTGACCGTCGGCGAGACGTAGTCGAGCTTGCCCTTGTGCGGATAGCCGGTCTCGGTCTGCAGGCCGACCTCGATCGGCAGCTGCCTGATCTCATTGGTCGTCATGCCACGGCGGCGCGCTTCGTCGCGGACGCGCTGCACGTCCTGCTCATTGACATTGAAATTCACATAGATCGGGTCGAGCTGCACGATGGTGGCAAGCTGGGTCGGCGACGCCACGCCGACCAGTTCGCCGACCGAGACCAGATGGTTGCTGACAATGCCGTCGAACGGCGCGGCAACGTTGGTGTAGCCGTAATTGACCGCGGCGATCTTGGTGTTGACCTGAGCCTGTTGCAGATTGGCCTGGGCGTTGTCCCGCGTCGATGTCGAGGTTTCCAGCGTCGCCTGCGAGACTGCCTGGCGCTGCACCAGATCCTGCTGCCGCTTGAAGTCGGACTCGGCCTGCTTCAGCGTCGCCTGCGCGCCGACTTCGGCGGCTTGCGCCTGCTCCAGCTTCAGCTTGTAGGTCTCCGGCTCGATCGTGAACAGGGTGGTCCCCTCCTTCACCGGCGAGCCGTCCTGATAGTTGATCGACGCCAGAAAACCCTGCACGCGCGCGACCAGATCGACGGTCTTGATCGGCGCGGTGTTGCCGGTGGCATCCAGATAGCGTGTGATGGCGCGCTGCACCGGCGGCGCGACGTCGACCTTGGGGGGCGGCGGCGCAACAAAACTATTTTGCTCGCAGGCACTTAAACTGACAAAGGCGGATGCGATGAACGCGATGCGCGTGAGCGGCGCATTTCGCATCCGCACAAAATTGCTCTGATTGAAATGTGCCGACGCGCGCGCATGCCTCATTTCCGAGCCTCGATTCAAATGACTTAATTCAAAGCCGTCGTGGCGAGCAAAAAATCCGCGTGCGTCATCCATAGCAACAATCCGCTTGCGGCGGAACTCGAAAGCGAAAATGATGTCACCCGCCGAGGTTGTCAAAGCAAGTCATTTTCAGAACCCAGTTCAATTGAGCCGCAAGCTGCCGGCACGACGAGAGGATTTATTCCGATGATCAATGCGTTGATACGTGCAACGAAGCTGTCCGCATGGTTCGGGCTTGCGGCATTCATCAGCACGGCGCCGGCCTTGTCGCAGGCGCCAAGCCAGGCGCAGCGCGACGCCATCAAATCGCAATGCCGCGACGACTACATCGCACATTGCTCGAGCGTTCCGCCGGGCGGCGAAGCGTCACTGCAATGTCTGCAAAAGAACATGGCAAGTCTCGCGCCGGGCTGCGCCACCGCAGTGAAGGCCGTGGACGCGCCGGCCGCCGCGCCTGCGGCAGCCAAAACCGACGCGGCACCCGCAGCAGCGGCAGCCAAGCCCGCCGCCGCTGCGGCTGCACCGAAGGCGGCCGGGACGCCATCCAGCGCACAGGTTTCAGCGATCCGCAGCGCATGCCGCTCCGACTATCCCAAGGTCTGTGCGGGCGTGCCGACCGGTGGCGCACCGGCGCTGCAATGCCTGGAGAAGAACAAGGGCAGGCTGTCGCCGGCCTGCGAAAAGGCCGTGGCGGCTGCCGGCGGTGCCGCACCGGAGGCAGGCGCTGCGGCAACCGCTGCACCGGCCGCGGCGCCAGCGGCGGCGCCAGCCGTGATCGTGCTGCGGCCGCTGCGGCCGCGCGAAGAGCTGTTCGTGCTGCGCTCGGCCTGCGGCGCGGATGTCCGCTCGATCTGCGGCGGCGTCCAGCCCGGCGGCGGGCGGATCGTGCAATGCCTGGCGACCAATGCCGGCTCGCTCTCGCCGGGATGCCGCGACGTGCTGGCGCCGTTCGCGGCGCGGTGATCCTGTTGCCAAGCAACTGACCGGAAAGGGAAGCGAACAATGCTGCGACTTGTCCTGACCGCCGCGCTGCTCTGCGGCGCGACCGCCGTCTACGCCCAGGAGCTGACCAGCGCACAGCGCGACGCCTGCATGGGCGACTACGAGAAGTTCTGCAAGAGCGTGACGCCCGGCGGCGGGCGCATCATCGCCTGTCTCGCCAGGCAGAGCGACAAGCTGGCACCCGCCTGCAAGAAGGTGCTGGCGGACGCGGAGAAGAAATAGCCGCGCGGGCGGCGAGACGACATGTGCCCGGCGATGGCCGGGCACGGAGCCGCAGCACCTTGTTGTCATCCACAGGCCAACCAACTTCACCCAGGGAGAGGGAACATGATGCGTTCATTATTGCTGATCGCTGCGGCCCTGCTGTCCTTTGCCGCGACCATGACTTTCGAGTCCTCCGACGCCAACGCCGTCGTCTGCGGGCGCGGTCCCTATCGCGCCGGATGCGCCAGCACGCGCGGCGCGGTTGTCGTCCGCAAACCCGTCGTCGCCGGCTGCCGCTGGGTATGGGTCGACGGGGTCAAGGTCCGCCGCTGCTACTGAGCCTTTCGGCGCCGACAGGGTAGTCGCCGCGCATTTTCCCTCTGGCGTTCCCGCCAGAGGGCGATTAGTCTGGACCCAAATTGTAAGTACACTGTCAATCTGGGAGGCAGACGTTGCGGATCGCCGTGATTGGCGGAGGGCCCGGCGGGCTCTATTTCGCCTATCTCTGGAAGAAGCGTCATCCTGACGCCGAGATCGACCTGTTCGAGCAGAACGCGGCCGGCGCCACCTGGGGCTTCGGCGTGGTGTTCTCCGAGCAGGCGCTGGACTTCCTGCGCGCCGACGACCCCGGGACGGTCGACGCCATCACCCCAGAAATGGAGAGCTGGAAGAACATCACCCTCAATCTGCGCGGCGAGAGCGTCGAGATCGACGGCGTCGGCTTTTCCTCGATCGGCCGGCTCAAGCTGCTGACCATCCTGCAGGAGCGGGTGCGCAGCACAGGTGTCACGCCGCGCTTCGATACTGTCGTACAATCGGTCGATCAGCTCAGGGGTTACGACCTGATCGTTGCCGCAGACGGGTTGAACTCGATGGTCCGCCGTGGTTTCGAGTCCGCGTTCGGCGCGTCGGTCTCGCATTCCACCAACAAATTCGCCTGGTACGGCACCACAAAGCCCTTCGCGACGCTGTCGCAGACCTTTGTGGCGACCGACGTGGGCTGCTTCAACGCCCATCACTATCGCTACGCCAAGGACATGAGCACCTTCCTGGTCGAGTGCGACGCGGCGACCTGGGACGCTTACGGCTTCGCCGACAAGACGATCGAGCAATCGCAGGCGATCTGCGAGGACGTGTTCGCCGCGACGCTGGACGGCCATCGGCTGATCTCGAACAAATCGGTGTGGCGCAACTTCCCGTGGATCTGGAACGAACGCTGGTCGCACGGCAACATGGTGCTGATCGGCGACGCCTTGCATTCCGCGCATTTCTCGATCGGCTCGGGCACGCGGCTCGCGATCGAGGATGCGATCGCGCTGACCAAGGCACTGGAAAGCGAGGGCGGCATCGCCCCTGCCCTTGCCCGCTACGAGGCCGAGCGCAAGCCGATCGTGAAGAAGCTCGTCACCGCGGCACGGACCAGCGCCGACTGGTACGAGCACTTCCCGGCTCATATGCAGCGCGATCTGATGGACTTCGCCTACAGCTACATCACCCGCTCCGGCCGGATCGACGACGCGCGGCTGCGCGCGATGTCGCCTGCCTTCATGGCCCGTTACGAAGCCGCAAAGGGACGCTCATGACCGGGATCGCCGACCAGGTTCCGCAGGACAATCCCGGTGCGCGCGAGATCGGCTTCACGATCCCCGAGCGCTATAATGCGAGCCGCATCCTGTTCGACAATCTCGGCAACGGCAACGCCGAGCGCCTGGCGTTGACCGGGCCGGCCGGCACGCGGACCTATCGCGAGCTCTGCGCTGACGCCGCGCGCTGGGGTCACGCCTTCCAATCACTCGGCTTGCAGCGCGGCGACCGCGTGCTGCTGTTCCTCGACGATACCCCGGCCTATCCGGCGGCGTTCTTCGGCGCGGTGCGCGCCGGCTTCGTGCCGCTCTTGATCAACACCCTGACGACGCCGGAGCTGCTGCAATTCTACCTGTCCGACGCCGGCGCGCAGGTCGCCGTCACCGATGCCGAGTTCTGCACGCGCTTCAATGCCGAGGCCTGCAAGGATACGCCGCTGCGGACGCTGGTCGTGGTCAATGGCACAGCCGGCGATCACGCTGTCGCGGAAACGCGTAACGCCGGCGAATGGCTGCACGGCTTCCCGACCGAGCTCGACGCGGCCGACACCCATCGCAACGAGATGGCGTTCTGGATGTATTCGTCGGGCTCGACCGGCCGCCCCAAGGGCATCGTGCATCTGCAACACGACATGGCCTATAGCGAACGCGCCTTTGCCCGCAGCGTGCTGAAACTTGCGCCCGGCGATATCTGCTTCTCGGTGCCGAAGATCTTCTTCGCCTATGGTTTCGGCAATTCGATCACGTTTCCTTTCTCGGTCGGCGCTACCACGCTGCTGCTGCCGGGCCAGCCGAAGCCGGCCGCGATCTTCAACGCGATCGGGCAGTACCGGCCGACCGTGTTCTTCGGCCTGCCGACGCTCTACATCTCCTTGACCAAGGCCGAGGGCGCGGACGCTGCCGATTTCTCCTCGTTGCGGATGGCGGTCTCGGCCGCCGAGGTGCTGTCCGCCGAGGTCTTCAACGGTTGGAAGCAGCTGACCGGGCTCGAGATCATCGAAGGGCTCGGCTCGACCGAGGTGCTGCACGTCTATCTCAGCAACCGCGCAGAACAGAAGAAGCTCGGCGCCGCGGGCCTGCGCGTGCCGGGCTACGAGATCATGCTGCGCGACAGCGACGGCCGCGAGGTCGGCGACAATGAGGAAGGCATTTTGTGGGTGCGCGGCGATTCCGCCACGCCGTTGTACTGGAATCGGCCGGACAAGACCGCCGAGACGGTGCGTGAGGACGGCTGGATCTACACCGGCGACCGCTTCATGCGCGACAGCGACGGCTTCCACTTCTTCCGCGGCCGCGCCGACGACCTGATCAAGATCTCCGGCCAGTGGGTCTATCCGCTGGAGGTCGAGCTCTGCCTCGCCGATCACCCCGATGTCCGCGAATGCGCCGTCTACGCCGCCGAATTGCCGGACCGCCGCATGACGTTGCGCGCGGTGGTGGTGATGAACAAGGCCGGCTTCGACAGCGACGAGGCAACGCGGCGGCTGCAGGATTACGTCAAGACGAAGCTCTTGCCGTACAAATATCCGCGCGAGGTGAAGTTCATCGACGAGTTGCCGAAGACCGGCACGGGGAAGATCGATCGCCAGGCGGTGATGCGGATGTGAGCGGTGCTGTGGAGATAGCGCGCCGCGTTGCTGTCGCCTGATCTCAATCTCGACATCTCGCCCGGGGCTCACCCCTCTCCCCACCCCTCCACCGCAAGGGGGGAGCGAGCCCGAGCAGGGTACTCACCTCACTCGCATGCGCGGCAATCCATGCCTACGGACGTAAGAGAGGCACCGGCGGACGGGTTCCCTCCCCCCTTGCAGGGGAGAGGGGTGGCCACACGGAGTGCTCTTTCAATCAGCGTGCCGCAGCTAACCGCCCAGCCCCGTCCCACCATACAGCCACGCGATATCGTCGCACCATTCAGCTTGCGACTTCGCGCTCATGATCGCGTTGCGGATGCGGGCGTGCTCGCCTGAGGGATGGTAGACGTGCTCGCCGATCGCACGCGACATCAGTTGCACCCGCGCGGTGCGCGGGAAGCGTTGCGCCCGGTAGGCGTCGAGCGCTGCCGGCTGATCGTCGTGATGGGCCAGCATGTGCGACAGGCAGACCGCATCTTCCATCGCCTGGCAGGCACCTTGCGCAAAATACTGCAACATCGGATGCGCGGCGTCGCCGAGCAGCACCACGCGGCCGTCGATCCAGCGCTCGGTGGGATCGCGATCGCACAGCACCCAGAGCTTCCAATTGGTGCCGTGGCGGATGATGGTCTGCGCCCGCTCATGGACGTGGGTGAAGCCTTTCATCACCTCTTCCTCGGAGACCGGCTTGCCGGCGACCGGCTCCGGCGCGTCGTTGTGATAGGTGACGACGAGGTTGAACACCTTCCAGCCCGACAGCGGATAATGCACGATGTGGCATTTCGGGCCGGCCCACAGCGTAGCTGCGTTCCAGCGCAGATCCTCCGGCATCTGCTCGGTCGGGATCACGGAACGATAGGTGGTGTGGCCGGAGACGCGCGCGCGGGCCGTCGGCCGTCACCTGCTTGCGGATATTCGACCACAGGCCGTCGGCGCCGATCAGAAGACGTCCGGTGACCCGCTCGCCACTGCCGAGCCTGGCGGTCACCGATGAGCCGTCCTGTTCGTAGCCGACCACCTCGCTGCTGACGCGCAGTTCGATCAACTCGTGCCTCTCGCAGGCGCGCAGGAACACGCCGTGCAGATCGCCGCGATGCACCACGGCATAGGGGTTGCCGAACCGAGCGCGGAAGGCGTCGCCGAGGTCGATATGGGTGATCTCGTCGGCGGTGAGTGCATCCATCAGCCGCAACTGGTCGATATAGACGGCCATGTTGCGCGCCGCCTCGCCGACGCCGAGATAGTCGAAGGCATGGAACGCATTCGGCCCGAGCTGAATGCCGGCACCGATCTCGCCGAGCGCTGCGGCCTTTTCCAGCAGGATCGAGCGGATTCCCTTTTGTGCGAGCCCCAGCGCCACGGCGAGACCACCGATGCCGCCGCCCGCGATCAGGACAGGCCTCGTCTCCGCCATCAGCCCGACCTCCCGAGATGCTCGAGCGCGTCCTCGGCGCGCAGCGGCACCCGCGACGCCTCGTTGTTGAGGTCGACGAGCTGGGTCAGGAGCGCGAGAAGCGTCTTGCGATCGGCAGGCTTCAGCGGTTGCAGCATCCGCGCCTGCGCCTTGTCGACCGAGGGCATGATGTCGTTGAGCACGGACGCGCCGGCCTTGGTGAGGTAGAGCAGCTTGACGCGCTTGTCCTCGGGCGACGGTTTGCGGGCGATGAACGCCTTGGCCTGCAACCGCTCGATCACGTTGCCGAGCGTGGAGCGGTCGAACGCGATCACCGCCGAGAGCCTTGTGGCGTCGATGCCGGGATGGGTCGAGATCGTCACCAGCGCGGCGTATTGCACCGGCGTCAGGTCGAACGCCTTGCACTCCTCGATGAACAGCGCGACCGCGATCTGCTGCATGCGCCGGAACAGATAGCCGGGCGCGGTGTAGACCGCGTCCATGGTGACGGGCGTTGGCTTGCTACTCGGCATCGGGCTGCTTGTCCGGGACGGCGTCGGCGAACGCCTTGACCTGCTTTGCTGCGGCCTCGGCCTTGAGCAGGCGCGGATAGGCTGACACATCGACGCCGAAGCGCCGCGCATTGGCGAGCTGCGGCACCAGGCAGAGATCGGCGAGCGTCGGCTGGTCGCCGAAGCAAAACGGCCCGGTCTCTTCGGCAATCAGCGTCTCGCAGGCCGACAGGCCCTCGCGATTGGCCCAGGCCGCCCATTCCGTCACCTGCGCCTCGGGCAGGCCGAGCTGACGCAGCCGCGCCAGCACCTTCAGATTCTGCACCGGATGGGTGTCGCAGGCGATCGCCTGCGCGAAGGCCCGCACCTTGGCGCGCCGCAACGGATCCTTCGGCAGCAGCGGCGGAGTGGGATTGGTCTCGTCAAGCCATTCGATGATCGCCAGCGACTGGGTGAGGATCGCCCCCGCATCGCTCTCCAGCGTCGGCACCAGCCCCTGCGGATTGATCGCGAGATAGGCCGGCGCGCATTGCTCGCCCTTGCGCAGATGATGCGGCAGATGCTCCGGTGTCAGACCCTTCAGATTGAGGGCGATCCGGACCCGGTAGGACGCGCTGCTCCGGAAATAGCCATGCAGCTTCATCGGAACCTCCCTTGCATTCGTGATTGGCTTGTTTCATTGACGCTAGCCATATTGTCAGTATACTGTCAATTAAATTGAACCGACAAGAATGATGGGAGGCTTGCCATGGAAGCCGTGCAGAAGACCCCGGAGCGCGAGGCGTTCTACAAGAAGATCGACGGCGAAAATCTCTCGGCGCTGTGGAACGTGCTGGGCGACCTGGTCACGCCGGAGCCGCGCAGCGCCTGCCGTCCGCATCTGTGGAAGTTCGACCAGATCCGCGACTACATGAACGAGGCGGGCAAACTGATCACGGCCAAGGAAGCCGAACGCCGCGTGCTGGTGCTGGAGAATCCCGGCCTGCGCGGCCAGTCGAGGATCACGACCTCGCTGTTTGCCGGCGTGCAGATGGTGGTGCCGGGCGACGTCGCGCCCGCCCATCGCCACACCCAGTCGGCGCTGCGCTTCGTGCTCGAGGGCAAGGGCGCCTATACCGCGGTCGATGGCGAGCGCACCGCGATGGCGCCGGGCGACTTCGTCATCACGCCGTCGATGACCTGGCACGACCACTCCAACGAAACATCGGAGCCGATGTTCTGGCTCGACGGGCTCGATATCCCGATGGTGCAGTTCTTCGACTGCTCGTTTGCGGAAGGCGCCAAGGAGGATCAGCAGGCGATCTCCAAGCCGGCGGGCGACAGCTTCGCGCGCTACGGCCGCAACCTGCTGCCGATCGACCAGAAGCGGTCGTCGAAGACCTCGCCGATCTTCAACTATCCCTATGAGCACACCCGCGAGACGCTGGAAAAGGCCCGCGCCCGCGACGAGTGGGACGCCTGCCACGGCCTCAAGCTGAAATTCTCCAACCCCGAGACCGGCGACTTCGCGATGCCGACCATCGGCACCTTCATCCAGCTGCTGCCGAAGGGCTTCAAGACCGCACGCTATCGCGCGACCGACGCCACCGTGTTCGCCGCGATCGAGGGCAAGGGCCGCACCCGGGTCGGCGACCAGACCTTCGAATGGGGACCGCGCGATCTGTTCGTGGTGCCGAGCTGGCACTGGGTCACCCACGAGGCCGACACCGACTCCGTGCTGTTCTCGTTCTCGGACCGCCCGGTGCAGCAGAAGCTCGATCTGTTCCGCGAGGACAGGGGTAACGCGTAGCGAGGCGTGGCAAAATGTAATGGTGTCGTCCCGGGCAAGCCAACGGGTCGGCGCGAAGCGCCGCCCGATGACAGGCTCCGCGCGACCCGGGACCCATAACCACAGGGGCTTGTTGTTCGAGGCGCTGGGCCCCAGCCTTTTCTAGCAACGACACCCTGTGGTTATGGGTCCCTGCTTTCGCAGGGACGACAGCGGGGGTTGTAGCCGGCAGCGCAGCCTTCACCGCCAGTGCAGCAGCCGCACTTCCAGCAGGTTGATCAGCTTCCCGACCGCGAGCCCGAACAGCGACAGGATCACGACGCCGGCGAGCAGCTGATCGGTCTGCATCAGATTGCCGGCCTGCAGCACGAAGGCGCCGATGCCGTATTGCGCGCCGATCATTTCGGCGCTGACCACCAGCAGCAGCGCAACCGACGCAGTGATGCGGAAGCCGGCGAGGATCGAGGGCAGCGCGCCCGGCCAGATCACGCGGCGCACGATGGCGTGGAACGGCACGTTGAAGCTCTGCGCCATCCGGATCAGATTGCGCGGCACCGCATCCACGCCGCTATAGACCGAGATCGCGGTCGAGAAGAACACGCCGAGCGCAATGGTCGCGATCTTCGGCTCCTCGCCGATCCCGAGCCACAGGATGAGCAACGGCAGCAGCGCGATCTTCGGGATCGGAAACAGCGCCGAGATGAAGGTGATGCCGACGCCGCGCGCCATGGTCGACAGCCCGATCGCGAAGCCTGTGACGATTCCGGCGGCCGTGCCGATGATCCAGCCGGTGCCGATCCGCATGATCGACCACGACAAATGCTGCCACAGCGCGCCCGACATCGCGAGCTCGGTGATCGCAACCGCGATCGCCGACGGCGCTGGCAGGAACAGCGGATTGACCCATCCCGCGCTGCCGGCGAGCTGCCAGACCGCGATCACCAGCGCGAGCGCGATCCAGCCGGCAGAGCGGCTGCCGCCCGGCGTGAAGCCGGCGCCGCGAAACGCGACCGGGCGGGTTGCTTCCGCGGATTGGTCCTTCGTTTCCGGCGGCGCGCGATCAAGCATGCTGGACCTCGCGCTCGGCATCGATCGCCTCTTTCCGGATCAGCGACCACAGCTCACTCTGGAGTGCTGCCATCGGCCCGCGCGCATCCGCGGTCCCGCGCTCGGCGCGCGTCATCGGGATGGCCACGATCTCCCTGATGCGGCCGGGGCGGCGCGACAGCACCACGATGCGGTCGGCGAGCCGCACGGCTTCTTCGAGATTGTGCGTGACGTAGACCGCTCCCATCGCGCCGTCGGCCAGCAGGCCGACGAAATCCTCCATCAGCAGCTCGCGGGTCTGCGAGTCCAGCGCCGACAGCGGCTCGTCCATCAACAGGATCGCGGGACGCACCGCGAGCGCGCGCGCGATGCCGACGCGCTGGCGCATGCCGCCGGACAATTGCTTCGGATAGGCCGCGCGAAAATCGGTTAGGCCCGTGCGGCGCAGCGCATCGTCGATCACGGCGCGGCGCTCGCCGGCGCTCAATCCGGTGTGCAGCAGCGGAAACGCGACGTTCTCCTCGACCGTATTCCACGGCAGCAGGGCGAAATCCTGGAACACGAAGGTCAGCGGATTGAGGCTGCCGGCCGGCGACACGCCACGCAACTCCGCCGCGCCGCTGCTCGGCCGCAGCAGGCCGCCGAGGATCGACAGCAGCGTGCTCTTGCCGCAACCGGACGGCCCGACGATTGCCACGATCTCCCCGGCCGAGACCTGGAAGGAGACATCGTCGAGCACGTCGAGCGCGCCGAAGCGATGGCTGATATGATCGGCGATCAGGTCCATGATGCGCCGCTCCGCGCTGTTTGACCGTCATCCTGAGGAGCGCGAAGCGCGTCTCGAAGGATGCACGGCCGAGCTGCTGCATCCGGGCCGTCGACCCTTCGAGACGCCGCTGCGCGGCTCCTCAGGGTGACGGGGATGGAGTTGTTTGCGCGGCTCATCATCAATCCGCCTTCACATAATCCTTGGCGATGATCGCATCGGCATCAAAGCCCTTGTCGACAAAACCCTGCCCCTGCAGCCATTTGATCTGGTTGTCGAGGTTCTTCACGTCGAGCTTGCCGTCGGGATCGATGTAGGCGCAATTGCCGACCACCTGCTCGACCGGAAGATTGGTGTATTTGGCGATGATCTCGAGCAGCGGCTTTGTTTTCTCGTTGATCGGCGCCATGCCGTCCTTGATCGCGGTGAGGATCACGTCGTGGTATTCGTGGTCGGCGCGAATGAGCGCGGTGAGCAGCCGCTTCACCAGCTGCGGGTTGGCCAGCGTCTTCGGAGACGCGAAGATGGCGCCTAGCTGCCACGGCGTCTCGTCGCCGACCCAGCCGAGCAGCTTCGCACCGTTCGAATCCATCAAGGTTCGCGCGGTCGAGACCGGCAGCAGCGCGGCGTCGACGGTTTCGCCCTTCAGCGCTGCGGCGGCATTCGACAGCGATTGCAGCGGCACGACCTTCAGGTCCGACAGCTTGAAGCCGTATTTGTCGGCGAGCAGGCCGAGCGAATAGTGGAAGCTGGAGCCGATTTGGGTCACCGCGACGCGCTTGCCCGCAAGATCCTTCGGCGTCTTGAGGCCGCTCGCATAGGCGTTGTTGCTGGCGAAATAGCCGATCAGGGGATAGCCGGCCTTCTCGCGGCTCATGCCGCCGATCACCTTCAGCGTGCCCTTGCCGGCGAGATTATAGAGACCCGCGGTGACGGCGGTGACGCCGAAATCGACATCGCCGGATGCGGTCGCGACTGCGATCGGCTGTGCCGCGTCGAAGAACTTCAGCTCGACATCGAGGCCGGCGTCGCGGAAATAGCCCTCGTCCTGCGCGATGAACACCGGCGCCGAGGACGACAGCCGCAACACACCGATCTTCGCCTTCAAGAGATCATCCGCGCGCGCCACACCGCTCGCGGCCCACACCAAGAGACCCGCGAGTGCGAGCCGCGCCCA
This sequence comes from Bradyrhizobium sp. USDA 4461, assembly GCF_054055655.1. NCBI lineage: Bacteria > Pseudomonadati > Pseudomonadota > Alphaproteobacteria > Hyphomicrobiales > Nitrobacteraceae > Bradyrhizobium > Bradyrhizobium sp. USDA 4461. The sequence goes on along the minus strand of NZ_JBSRXM010000001.1, from coordinate 2,947,220 downwards.
ACCCTTCATTACCGTCTCCACCTACAACCCCTCGGGCACGGCCTGATCGCGGCCGATGAACGCGCCCTGCTTGCCAAGCTGTTGTTGCAACTTTTCGACGGAAATGTCGCGCGGAATCGTATTGCCTGAAAGTGCCAGCGCCGCCGCGGTTCCCGCCGCCTCGCCCATCACAAAACAGGCACCGGAGACGCGCGCGGCCGATTGCCCCTCATGGGTCATCGAGGCGCAGCGGCCGGCAACCAGCAGATTGTCGACGCCCTCCGGCACCAGCATGCGGTACGGCAATTCGTTATAGCCCCGGCTCTCCGGGATCGGCGGAAATTCGAAGGTCACATCGCCCGGCACGTGCTTTTCCATCGGCCAGCCATTGACGCCGATCGAATCGGCGAATGAAGCGCAGCCCAGTACGTCCTCGCCGGACAGCATGTAGCCGCCGATCACACGCCGCGTCTCGCGGATGCCAAGCTGCGGCGGCAGGTCGACGATGTAGGAGCTTTCAAAGCCCGGCACCGTGCGCAGGAACTTGAACGCCTCGACGGCCTGGCGACGGCCCTCGATCTCGCCGCGCGTCATGTCGTCGGGATCGATACCTGAGATCGCACCGCCATCGCTGCGCGTCACCTGGGTGAAATTCACCCGCCATTCGATCTGCGATTTCTGCGGCCGCACGATCGCGGACTTGCGCGGGAATTTGAAGGTGCCGGCGGCCTCGGCCTGCGCCATCCGCTCCGGAATCGTCCGCCACGCATCGCCGGCCTTCCCCGGATCGATACCGTTGAGGCGGAACATCATCGATGGATAGAGCATGCCGCCTTTGTTGTCGCCGACTTCATGGGGCGCGCCGGCCCACACCGCAAGATCACCGTCACCGGAGCAATCGATGAAGATGCCACCGCGCACGGCCTGCCGGCCGGCCTTGGTCTCCACCATCAGCGCGCGGATGTATGCGCCGTCCATCACGACGCCGGCGCCGAGTGCATGGAACAGGATGTCGACCTTATGATGGGCCAAGAGATCGTCCGCCGCGATCTTGTAGGCCGCGGTGTCGTAGGCCTGCGCAAGGATCTTGCCGAGGATCAGGTGCGGCGCGTTCAGCCCGCCGAGCCGGTCGATCCGCGCCAGCAGGTCGGAAGCGATGCCCTGCACCACGCGATGCATCTTGCCGAAGACGTTGGCATGCAGCCCGCAGAAGTTGGTCACGCCGGCCGCGGTGCCCATGCCGCCGAGAAAGCCGTAACGCTCGATCAACAGGGTTCGCCGTCCGGCCCGTGCCGCGCCGACCGCGGCGGCGATGCCGGCCGGTCCGCCGCCGAGCACCACCACGTCATATTCGCCATAGAGGGGCACCTGCCGCGCAGGTTCTTCGATCGTGCTCGCTCGCATCATTTCCGCCCTGAACAAGGTTGATTGGGCAAACTATGAATTGATGCGGATTGCAGTACAATCCACCAAATTATGTGATCAGCTTTCTCGAATCGAGAAAGGCAAAAGAAGAGCAAGGGGAAGGCAGATGGATACGCTCACCAATCTCGAAGCCTTCCTCGCCACCGCCGATGCCGGCGGCTTCTCCGCCGCAGCCCGCAAGCTCAACGTCGCGACCTCGGTCGTCGCCAAGCGCGTCACCCAGCTCGAGGAGCGGATCGGGACCGCGCTGTTCCACCGCTCGACCCGCCAGTTGCGGCTGACCGAGGCCGGACAGCAATATGTGCACCGCGCCCGCGGCGTCGTTGCCGATGTCGGCGATCTGCTGTCGCGGATGGGCGAGAAGCAGCGCGACCTCTCCGATCATCTCCGCGTCAAGGCGCCGACCTCGCTGACGGTGGCGCGGCTCGCCGATGCCTTCACGGTCTTCCAGAAGCAGAACAGAAGCGTGAAGCTCGAGATTGTGATGATCGATCGCCCGGTCGATCCGGTGACCGAAGGCTTCGATATCGCGATCGGCGCCTTTCCGCACTCGTTCGGCGGCGTCGTCGACGAGCCGCTGTGCCGGCTGCCGCGGCTGTTGTGCGCCGCGCCGGCCTATCTGAAGAAGCACGGCACGCCGAAGCATCCGCGCGACCTGGTCGACCATCGCTGCCTCAGCTTTCTGCCGACCGGACCGGAATGGCCGTTCGAGGGACCGCGCGGCCGCATCAACATCCAGGTGCGGCCCATGCTGTCCTCGAACAGGGCCGCGTGCTGACGCAAAGCGCGATCGCCGGCAATGGCATCGCGCTGCTGTCGCACTATCTGGTCGCGGAGGCGCTGCGCAAGGGCACGTTGCAACCCCTACTCCCTGAATTTCCGATCCCCGAACTGTGGGTGAAGGCCGCCGTTCCCGAACGCCGCATCGACGCCGCCGCGGTGCAGGCGCTACTCAAGACATTGAAAAAATCGCTGTCGCAGTCGCTGTGATGGTGCGGCCTTGCCTCGCAAGGGTGGACCTGAGACAACAGTACGAAAGGATCGCCCGCTTGAAACTCCTGATGTCCGTGTCGATTGGCCTCATCCTCGCAGCGCAGCCTGCGGCCGCGATCGAGACCTGCCGCTTCATCGAGGCCAAGCCGGAGCGCGAAGCCTGCTATCATCGGCAGGAGCTGGAGCTCGCCGCCAAGCGCAAGCCGGAGGCCAAGCCTGAAGCATCGACGCGATCGAACGAAGCGAAGACGTTCGAATCGCTGCAACAGATGCGCCGCGACGACGAAGAGGTCTATCGCAGCATTCGCGGCATCTGCAACGGCTGCTGAGCGGCACGACTATACCTTGCCACCCCAGCGGCCGGCGCGCTTCTCGGCAAAGGACGCGAGCCCTTCGGCTGCTTCCGCGGTCTGCCGCTTCGCCGAGTGCAGATGAACGAGGCGCTGGTAGGCCGCATCATCCACGGCCATGCCGCCGAACGAGCTCTCCATCGCGAGCTTCTTGGTCTCAGCCATCGCATCCGGGGCGTTGCCGAGCAGCTGCTCGACGACCTTGGCACCGGCGCTGTCGAGATCGGCCAGCGGCACCACCTCATGCACCAGACCGATGCGCCGGGCATCCTCGGCGCCGAACCGTTCGCCGGTCAACGCGTAGCGGCGCACCTGGCGCACGCCGATCGCGTCGCAGAGCTGCGGGATGATGATCGCCGCGGTCAGGCCCCAGCGCACCTCGGTGATCGAGAACAGCGCATTGTCGGCCGCGATCACGATATCGCAGGCCGAGATCACGCCGGTGCCGCCGCCGAAGCAGCCGCCCTGCACCAGCGCGACCGTCGGCACCGGCAGCGTGTTGAGCCGCTGCACCGCCTCGAAGGTGGCGCGCGACGCCGCCTCGTTCTCATCAGATGATTTCGGCCGCACGCCGTTGATCCATTTCAGGTCGGCGCCGGCCTGGAAATGCTTGCCGTTGCCGTTCAGCACGACGACGCGCACCGGCTTGGTCGAGAGATCGTCGATCGCGGCCAACACGCCGGCGATCAGCGCGCCATCATAGGCGTTGTTGACCTCGGGCCTGTTCAGCGTGACGGTCGCGACCCCGCGCGCATCGAGGCTCCACAGGACTGGGCTGACCGACATGAATTTTCTCCCTCGTTCGCCATTGCTCTTGCCCAGCCACTATGGCGACAGGAGATGGCGTGATCCATCACTTTCGAGCGCGCGCGGCCGCGCCGCATGCATGGCGGGTTGCGCAATGCCCCGCGCTTGTGGAAACTGACGCGACACGTTGCAAGGACCAGTTCCACTGATGCGCATTTGTATTTTCGGCGCGGGCGCCGTCGGCAGCCATGTCGCGGTCCGGCTGGCACGCGCCGGCCACGATGTCTCCTGCGTGATGCGCGGGCCGCATCTCGACGCGGTCAGGACCAACGGGCTGACGCTGAAGGTCGGCCTCGATCCCGGCGGGCGTCTGCGCAGCGCCGTCCCGCAGCAGCGGATCGTCGGCGGGGTGATCTTCTCCTCCAATGATGTGATCGCGCCCGGCGTGGTGGCGAACCTGTCGCCGGATCGCAATCGCCTCCTGATCGGCGAATGTGACGATCGGCAGAGCGAGCGCATCGCCCGGCTGCGCGCGACACTCAATGACGCCGCGATCGAATCGCCCGAGGTCAAGCAGATCCGCGAGACGATCTGGTCGAAGCTGCTCACCAACATGTCGATGTCGGTGCTCTGCCTGCTGACCGGGCTGACCGCGCGCGGCGTCCGCGACGATCCCGACATCCAGGACGTGATCCCACGCCTGCTCGAGGAGGCCAATGCGGTGGCGACACACTACATTCCCGAGGTCAAACGCGTCACCCGATCAGGGCCGGCGCCGAACCACAAGCCGTCGATCCTGCAGGATTACGAGCTCGGCCGCGCCATGGAGATCGACGTACTGGTGCGCGCCCCGGCGGCATTTGCGCGCGCGGCCGGCCTTGCGACCCCGATGCTCGACCTGATTGCCGCACTCGCGATCAGCAAGGCACGTGACAAGGGGCTGTATCAGGGCTGACGATCGCGACAATAAACAGGCAGGGACATCGAACCATGCAAATCAAGGACAAGGTCTGCGTCGTTACCGGCGGCGCCAGCGGGATCGGCGAAGCGGTGGCACGGGCCTATGCGGAGGCCGGCGCCCGCGGCGTCGTGGTCGCCGATCTGAAGACCTCGCGCGACCGGCTCGCCAGCGTCGCCGGCGATATCGACGGGCTCGCGGTCACCGCCGATGTCGGGCTCGAGGAGGACGTCAAGGCGCTGATCGCCGCGGCCGAGGACAAATATGGGCCGGTCGACGTGTTCTTCTCCAATGCCGGGCTGTCGCGCAAGGGACAGGAAGCCGCGTCCGACGCCGATTGGGAGGTCAGCTGGCGCGTGCATGTGATGAGCCACGTGTTCGCCGCCCGCGCGCTGGTGCCCGGCATGCTGGCGCGCGGCTCCGGCTATCTCATCAACACGGCGTCTGCGGCCGGATTGTTGGCCTCGCTGAACTCGATGCCTTACGGCGTCACCAAGAGCGCCGCCGTCGCGATCGCCGAACATCTCGCCATCCAGTACGGCGATCGCGGCATCCGCGTCTCCGTGCTCTGCCCGCAATCGGTGCAGACGGGCATGACGACGCCGGGCCCGAGCGCGGCGCGGGTCGACGGCGTGCTGCAGCCGAGTGAGGTCGCGCGGATGGTGCTCGAGGCGATGGCCGAGGAGCGCTTCCTGATTCTCTCGCATCCCCAGGTGCAGGACTACATGCAGCGCAAGGCCGCCAATCGCGACCGCTGGCTGTCCGGCATGCGCCGGCTGCGCGACCGAATCTATGGCGGCGCCGCAACTTGACCGAGCGTAGCCCGGATGGAGCCAACGGGGCGCGCGAACGCGCGCCCGATGACAGGCTCCGCGCAATCCGGGACGGTGTCACAGGTGGCAAGCAATCCCGGATTTCGCTGCGCTCCATCCGGGCTACAAAAACCTACGAATGCTGTGCGATCCAGGCCGCGAAGGCATCGAGCAGCTCGGCCATCACCTCGCGGTCGGTGCGGCCGGAGCGCTTGAGGACGTGGAAGGAGTGATCGGCCTCCTGCACCAGATGCAGCGTCGCACGGCTACCCAGCCCCTTCACGACGGGCTCGAGCAGATCGAGCTGGGCCAGCGCGTCGCGGGTGCCTTGCAGGAACAGCAAGGGAATCTTGACCGCGGCGAGATGCCTGGCCCGCTCGTTCGACGGCTTGCCGGCGGGATGCAGCGGGAAGCCGAGGAACACCAGCCCGCGCACGCCTTCGAGCGGCGCTTTGGCCTGCGCCTGCGAGGTCATGCGTCCGCCGAACGACTTGCCGCCGGCGAACAGCGGCAGTTCGCCGCAACGGCGCCCGGCCTCCGCCACCGCCGCCCGCACCGTCGCCTGCGCAACGGCAGGCGGATCGGGCCGCCTGCTGCCCTTCTCCATGTAGGGAAACTGATAGCGCAGCGTCGCGATGCCGCGCTCCGCCAGACCCTCCGCGATCACGGCCATCGACGGATGCGTCATGCCGGCGCCTGCGCCATGCGCAAGCACATAGGCCGCACGTGCCTGCGCCGGGCGCAGCAGCAGTGCGGGCACCGTGCTGTCATCGGCGACGGCGATCGTGAGCGGCTGTGCACCTGACGCGTTCAAGATGACATCTCGAAGAATTGTGGCTCCGGCATATCTAGCCGCAGGTCGCGATGCGCGCAAATGTCGCCACCGTCGCGATGCCGCAAGTGAACTGGCTCACAGCCAGTCAATATTTCCTTGGCAACATTTCCGTTGGTAGACCAAGCGCCGCTACTGTAGGATGGCGCGCAGCGCACTACACGCTTAGCGCGAACCTGTTTTCGGCGAATCTTAATATCTCATCCATATCACGCGCGGGTACCGCGAATTGGGGACGGGCATGCCTCGCAAGACGATCTTTTTTATCGGACTGTTGGTTGTCGCCGGCCTGCTCTACTTCAAGGACGATATCGAGACGGTGGCGAGCGGCTTCCACGTCAAGGTCGTCGACTACCAGCCGCCGGCAAAGACGGTGTGGCTGGAGCAGAATGTCACCGCGGCACAGCTACGCTGGTTCTATCACGCCGACCAGGGCACGCGGACCTTCGGCATTCCGCTGAAATGGTTCATGGCGCTTGAGCAGCCGACGCTGTGGCCGCTGTTCGGCGCGGCACCGCGACTCAGCGAGACCAATTATCTCGGCCGCTTCGGCTTTATTCCCGACACCGTGATCCCGGGCAGCCCGGATGCGCTGCCGATCGGCTTCGCCCCGAGCTCCCCGATGACCGATGCCAACGGCGCGCCCTGGCGCAACCCGCACACGAAAGAGGATATGCACGGGATCGGGCTGACCTGCGCCGCCTGCCACACCGGAAGCTTCAGCTATCGCGGCACCGAGGTCGTGATCGATGGCGGGCCGGCCAACACCAATCTGTTCGAATTCCAGAAGAGCATCGGCGTCTCGCTGCTGCTGACCCGGTTCTGGCCGGGCCGCTTTGCACGCTTTGCCGACGACATCCTCGGAAAGGAGGCCAGCCGCGACGAACGCATGGCGCTGCGCGGCCAGCTCGATCTCGTGCTGAAGCAATACGCCAACATCAACGCGCTGGAGACCAAGGTCGCCGCCAACAGCGTCGAGGAAGGCTACGCACGGCTCGACGCGCTGAACCGGATCGGCAACCAGGTGTTCTCGATCGACCTCAACAACCCGAACAACTATGCCGCGCATTCGGCGCCGGTGCATTTCCCGCGAATCTGGAACGCACCGTGGTTCAGCTGGGTGCAATACGACGGCTCCATCATGCAGCCGATGGTCCGCAATGCCGGCGAAGCGCTCGGCGTCAGCGCCGAACTCAATCTGCTCGACGAATCGAAGGGCCTGTTCAAATCGAGTGCGCGGATCGACGTCCTGCACGAGATGGAGCGAATGATCGCTGGCGAACCGCCAAGCGAGGACAAGGGCTTTGACGGCCTGGCATCGCCGAAATGGCCCGAGAACATCCTGGGACAGATCAACATGCCGCTCGCGACAGAGGGCGGCAAACTCTACAAGAAGCACTGTGAGGGCTGCCACGGCCCGGCGATCAACAGCAAGGCGCTGCCGCAGGACGAAGCCTTTGCACTGTTCAAGGACAAGAAGCGCTGGATCAAGAACGACGCCGGCCAGTCGCTGCTCGACGTCGAGATGATTCCGATCAGCCATATCGGCACCGACAGTGCTCAGGCCGAAGGCCTCAGGAGCCGTACGGTCGAGACCCCGGCCAATCTGAAGATCAGGGACGGCAGCTTCGGGCCGGCGCTCGGCGAACTGGTCGAGAAGACGGTCGACTACTGGTATGACCAGAACAACACCCCGGCGGAAGATCGCAAGCGCATCAGCGGCTACCGGGCGAACGAGATCCAGGCGCCGCTCGCCTACAAGGTCCGGCCGCTCAACGGCATCTGGGCGACCCCGCCCTACCTGCACAACGGGTCGGTCCCGACCATCTACGCGCTGCTGTCGCCGGTGAAGGAACGTCCCTCGATCGTCTATCTCGGCAGCCGCGAGTATGACCCGAAGGATCTCGGCTACGTCTCCGACAGCAAGATCAAGAACGTGTTCGCGCTCGACACCGCCAAGCGCGGCAACAGCAATGCCGGGCACGAATTCTCCAACGAGAAGGGCACCGGTGTGATCGGACCGAGGCTCGAGGAAGGCGAGCGCCGCGCCCTGATCGAATTCATCAAGACGCTGTGACATCGGTAGGTGGCCAGACCTCCCCGCTTGCGGTGGAGGTCGGGTCATTCCTTCGGCGCCCTCAGCTCTTCGGCACCGGCTGCCGGCGTGCCGGGCGGGTCATGGCTTCCAGCTCGAGCAGCTGGTTGAGCTGCTCCTCGGTCAGAAGCTTCTCCTCCAGCACGATGTCGGCGACCGAGCGGTTTTCCTTCAGCGCGCGACGCGCCACGCGGGAGCTCGCCTCATAGCCGAGCGCCGGCGCCAGCGCCGTGATCAGGCCGATCGAGCCCTGCACCAGGCTGCGGCAGCGCTCGCGATCGGCCTCGATGCCTTCGACGCAGCGCCTGGTCAGCGTATCGATCGCCGCCGTCAGCATGCGCAGCGAACTCAACACGCAATAGCCGATGGTCGGCTCGAAGGCGTTGAGCTGGAGCTGGCCGCCTTCGGCGCACATCGTCACCGTGAGATCGTGCCCGATCACGAGGAAGGCGACCTGATTGACCACTTCGGGAATCACAGGATTGACCTTGCCGGGCATGATCGACGAGCCGGCCTGCACCGCCGGCAGCCGGATCTCGCCGATGCCGGTGCGCGGCCCCGACGACAGGAGACGGAGGTCGTTGCAGATCTTCGACAGTTTCACCGCGACGCGTTTCAGCACGCCCGAGAACAGCACGAAGGCGCCGAGGTCGGAGGTCGCCTCGATCAGGTTCGAGGCCAGCACCATCGGCTGGCCCGACAGCCGCGACAATTCCTCGACCGCAAGCGCCGCGTAGCGCGGGTCGGCGTTGATGCCGGTACCGATCGCAGTGGCGCCGAGATTGACCTCGCGGAACAGGCTTGAGATCTCGTTCAGACGCGCGACGTCCTCCTTCACGGTAGCGTGGAAGGCGTCGAACTCCTGGCCGAGCGTCATCGGCACCGCGTCCTGGAGCTGGGTGCGGCCCATCTTCAGGACATCGGCAAACTCCACCGCCTTGCCCTTGAAGGCATAGGCCAGATCATCGAGCGCGCGCACCAGCGGCTGGGTGGCAAAGATCACCGCGAGCCGCAACGCGGTCGGATAGGCGTCGTTGGTCGACTGCGCCATGTTGACGTCGTCGTTCGGATGCAGCGTGTGATAGTCGCCGGGCTTCTTGCCCATCAGCTTGAGCGCGACGTTGGCGATCACCTCGTTGGCGTTCATGTTGGTCGAGGTGCCGGCGCCGCCCTGGATCGCATCGACGACAAAGGACTCGGCGTAGACCTTCTCGGTTGCGACCTTGGTGCAGGCCGCCTCGATCGCATCGGCCTTCTCGCGCGCGAGATAGCCGAGGCGCCTGTTGGCGCGGGCGGCCGCCTGCTTGACCAGCGCCAGCGCGCGGACGAATTCCGGGAAATGGCCGACCGGCACGCCGGTGATCGGAAAGTTCATCGCCGCGCGCTTGGTGTGGATGCCCCACAGCGCATTGGCCGGCACCTCGTCCTCGCCGAGCAGATCGTGCTCGGTGCGCGACTGCGCCTGCTCGATCGGCACGGTACGGACGGTCGCGATCGCAAGCTCGCTGACGCCGCCGCTATCGCCGGAAGGTGGCGCGGTGCCTGCGGTGTTGGCGGTTTCAACCTTCGATTCGGCCATCGATCCCTCCGTTGCCTGCTGCAACCTCGTCGTCAGCGAAGGCCGACATGATGCGCCCGACCGGCATCGAAAGCCAATGCCTGTCGGCAAAGTCTTGCACACCGGCGAGCCGAACGAGGCAAAAAAAGCAGCGCCGCGCCGGCCATCGAAGACTTTGCCTTATCTCTCATGATAACAACAACTTATAGCTCCATGCCGCGGTTCGCCCGGCAGCCGCTGCGGCTGCTTTCTCCGTCCCGTCATCGCGTGCTAGATCAGCATCAACTGGCGCAGATGCGCCGCGACATCGAACGAACCAAGGGCCAGGCCGTGTCCAACAACAACGAAGCGATAGCGATCAAATTCCGCTGCCCGGCGGAGCTCGAGGGCAAGATCCCGCCGCCGGTGCCGGCGTCATTGGGTCTCCCCGGATGGCTCAAGGCGATGCCGACGCAGGCCTTCAATACGATGAGCAATCGCGAAGAGGACACCGTCAAGCGCTGCCCGCCATTCGTCGATGCGATGACGTCGGGTTTCCTGATGCCGCTGGTCTGCGATCTCAAGGTCGAGAACGGCGAGATCACATGGGACAACGATCTTCCCGCCGGCGGCGCGCTGGAATTCCCGCGCTCGCCGATCGGATTCCACGACGAAAGCCAGGTGATCGGCTCGCCGCTGTTCGAGGCCGACCGCCTCCTCATCAAGTTCGTCAACCTGTGGACCATCGAGGCGCCGCCGGGCTACTCGCTGTACTTCACCCATCCGGTCAATCGGTTCGACCTGCCGTTCACCACGCTGTCCGGCATGGTCGATTGCGACCTGTTTCACGACAGCTGGGTTCATTTCCCCGCGCACTGGCACGACACCAATTTCAGAGGCGTCCTGCCCAGGGGCACGCCGGTTGCGCAATGCTTCCCGGTGAAGCGCGAGAACTGGGTCGCCCAGACCGCGGCGATGACCCCGGATGAAACGTCGCGCGCCCAGGAGCTGTCCAACAGGATGGCCCGCGAGCCCGGCGTCTATCGCCGCCAGTTTCGGAGCTAGGCGCGCGCGTCGTTGCGAGCCACCTAGCTCTGCATCCGTCGCCGTCGTCCCGGCGAAAGCAGGACGACACCGACGATGTGGCGCGATCCTGTCATCACCCGCGAAAGCGGGTGATCCAGTATTCCAGAGACAGCAGTGCTTGAGTGGAGAAGCCGCGGCGTACTGGATCGCCCGGTCAAGCCGGGCGATGATAGCTGTGCTAACTCAAAAACTTCGCGAACGCGCTGCGACGGAAGAAGAAGCGGCCATGCGATGACATGATCAGCGCGGCCGTGGTGCGGCCGATCATTTGCGGGCGGCCGCGCATCGCCAGACGCAGATTGGCTTCGCCGGCGTTGCGATCGCCCATTTCCAGAAGACTGGCGGAGAAGCTCAGGCGTGTCAGCGGGTCGTCGGGGCGCTGCGCCACCACCTGACTGTAGAGATCCGCCGCAGCGGCATATTCGCCGTCGAGCAGCAGCACGCGCGCGAGCGCGGCCAGAACATCGGGATGTCCCGGCGCCGCCGCGCGCAGCTTCTCCAGCATCTCGCGCGCGCGGCCGCGCTCATTGCGCTGAGGCAACAGCTGCGCGAGCAGGAGCTGGAATTCGAGGCTCCCGGGCGCGAGAGCAAGCGCGCTCTCAAGCACGGCAACCGCCTCGTCGATGCGGCCGGCCGCGTGCAATTGCCCTGCCAGCGCCTGAAATGAAGGCAGATATGGCGGCCGCCGCGCGGTGGTTCGCCGCAACAGATCGATCGCCTCGTCCTGGCGACCGGCGCCGCCGAGCGCCGCGCCGAGCAGGGTCTCGAGGCCGGGATCCTCGACGCGGCGCGTGGCGCGCTCGAGCGGCGCGATCGCCTCCTCGTTGCGGTTCTGGATCATCAGCGCCCGGGCCAGGATCGATGCCGCGCCGACATCGTTGCGGTTTGCCTTCAAGACCTCCGCCGCCAGCCGCTCGGCCTCAATGATCTGCCCCATCTGCAATGCGACGATGGCGCGTTGCAGGACCGGGGACGGGCTGGGCCCGCGATTGGCTGAAGGAGGCGGAGGTTTCGGCATGCGATCCGTCACGAGAACATTGGCTCAGCCGTTATCATCGCCGCCGACCGAGCGTCCAGCGAAACCCGCCAACGCAGTTGCCGGAACCTGGCCTCGTGGGGACATTGCGGTATTGGAAGGGCCAATTGCGTTTGGCGGACTGGCGATCCCGGGAAGACTCGAACTTCCGACCTACGGTTTAGGAAACCGTCGCTCTATCCGGCTGAGCTACGGGACCGCGAACCCGCGGCGAAGCATGCGGGGTGCCATCCCATAGCAGAGGCGAGGCGTGATCGCCAGCCCGCGCCACATCGGGCGCGCGAAGTTGCCCGGAGTTTCGCTGTTTCTAAGTGCTACGCCACCTGCCGTGCCGAGCCGGATGCCGGAGTCACCGCCGCCGCCCGGCGCGGCGGCAGAAACTCGATCGCCTCATCCTTGAGCGAGCCGAAGCGCAGCGTCATGATATCGAGCGCATAGTTCTGATAGAGCCGCCACGGCCGGCGCGAGCCCTGCTTGGGGAACCTGGCCGCCGCACGCTGGATATAGCCCGAGGAGAAATCCACCCAGGGCAGTTCGGCGACATCAGGATCGTTCCGCCGCGGCGTGACTTGCGCGTAGCCATTCGTCTTCATGTGGTTGAGCATTCGGCAGACATATTCGCAGGTCAGGTCGCATTTCAGCGTCCAGGATGCGTTGGTGTAGCCGAACGCGGCGGCGAGGTTCGGCACGCCGGAATACATCAGCCCCTTGTAGTTCATGGTTTTGGACAGATCGACCGGCGCGCCGTCGACCTTGATCTCGAGCCCGCCGAGCACCTGGAGATCGAGGCCGGTTGCGGTGACCACGACATCGGCGTCGAGCACACTGCCGCTCCTGAGCTTGATACCCTCACGCGTGAAAGTCTCGATCTGGTCGGTGACGACGGAGGAGGCGCCGCTGCGCAAGGATTGAAAGAGATCGCCGTTCGGCACCAGGCAGAGCCGCTGGTCCCACGGATTGTAGCGCGGCGTGAAATGGGTGGCGACGTCGTAGTCGGGGCCGAGCGCGTGGCGCACGCCGCCCAGGATCAGCTTCTTCACCCGCTCCGGATCGCGCTTGCAGAGCCGGTAGAAATACATGCCGAACAGCACGTTCTTCCAGCGCGTGAGGCCGTAGGCGAGTTTTGCCGGCAGCCGCGCCCGCAGCCAGTTGGCGACCTTGTCCTCGTCCGGACGCGCCACGACGTAGGTCGGCGAACGCTGCAACATCGTGACATGGGCTGCGGTCTTGGCCATTTCCGGCACCAGCGTCACCGCGGTCGCGCCGCTGCCGATCACCACCACCTTCTTGCCGGCATAGTCGATGTCGTCGGTCCATTGCTGCGGATGGACGACGCGGCCGGCGAAATCGGCGATGCCGGGGAAGTCGGGCGTGTAGCCGTGCTCGTATTTGTAGTAGCCGCTGCACATGAACAGGAAGCCGCAGGTGAAGCGCTCGATCGTCTTCTCCGGCCCGCGCTCGACCTCAACCGTCCATTGCGACTCCGCCGACGACCAGTCGGCGCGCACGACGCGGTGGTTGAAGCGGATGTTTTTGTCGATGCCGTGGACGCGCGCGGTCTCGCGCACGTAATTCAGGATCGAGGGACCATCGGCGATCGCCTTCGGCTCGGTCCACGGCCGGAACGAATAGCCGAGCGTGTACATGTCGGAGTCGGAGCGGATGCCGGGATAGCGGAACAGATCCCAGGTGCCGCCGATGCAATCGCGGCCTTCAAGGATAGCGTAGCTGCGGTCCGGGCAATTGGCCTGCAAATGATAGCCGGCGCCGATGCCCGACAGGCCCGCGCCCACGATCAACACGTCGAAATGAGCGGACATGCCCTGACCCTCCCGTGACAGTATTGACAATGCCAATTGTCAGATAGCTTGACATCTGACAATGCATCGTGTCAATAGGCTTTCATGGCAAGCAGCCGGAAAGCCCGCCTCTACGGCGGCATGGACGCCGAGGAACGCCGCGCCGAACGACGGCTCAAGCTGATCGATGCGGCGATCGAGGTCTATGGCGAGGTCGGCTATCGCGGCGCGACCGTGAAGGCGATCTGCGAGGCGGCCGAGCTCACCGAGCGCTATTTCTACGAATCCTTCGCCAACAGCGAGGCGCTGCTGATCGCGGCCTATAATCATGTCGTTGGCCACCTCCACGAGGAGATGACGGCGGCCGCCGCGTCCGGCAGTGACGATCCCGAGGCAAGGCTGCGCGCTGCGCTGACGCTGTATTTCACGCGGCTGAAGCAGCACCCGAAGCCGGCGCGGGTCTTCCTGCTGGAGATTTCCGGCATCAGTCCCGCGGTCGATGCCGTCAAGCTCGACGCGCTGCGCGTCTTCAGCGACATCCTGGTCCCACCGGCACGCGATCCGAAAGGCAGCGACAGGGGCGCTGCGGCCACGCTGCTCTCGATCGGCATGGTCGGCGCCGTGATCTCGATCGCGCTGCGCTGGGTGTCGAAGCAATATCCGCAGGCCGTCGAGGATGTCGTCGCGATCGCGGCCAGCTTCTGCCGCGTGGCGCTGGCCGAGGCCGACCTCCGTGAGGATGGTCACTCATCGTAGCGGCCGGATCGTACCAGCCGGCCGGCCTCGCCGATTTTCGATCATGTTTCGCCAAACTCTGTGGGCACGCCCGCTCGGCATGTGATCGATTTCACTTGCATGTCAGCGGGCCCGGGTTCTCTTATGCCCGGTACCGGGCGAAAGAGGCGCGACCTGTTTCGCTTTACGAAACAAGCAAACTCTGCATAGGGCGGAGCTGAACCTTTGGTCGACCTGCACAGGCTTGACGATGTGACCGCGCGCCTCGGCGACGTGGTGCTCGATCCGACGACCTGGCCGTCCTTCATGGACGAGGTCTGCGCCGCCGTCGGTGCGACCGGGGCTGCGATGCTTCAGAGCGATATCCGCACCGAAGACATCCCGCGCACGGAATCGATCACCGACTATTTCACCAAGACCTACTTCCCCAATAACCTGCATTTGTCCGACATCCGCGCGGCGCGCGGCGTGCCGCTGATCCTCGCCGGCACCAACGTCATCACCGATGCGGACCTGTTCGAGTCCGAGACCGACATGTTGCGCGATCCGCTCTACGCCTCGCTCGGCGAGTTCGGATTGAAATGGTTTGCCGCCATCGGCTTTCGCTCCGGCCCGGCCTTGTGGGGACTGACCATCCAGCGCACGCCGAAGGAGGGCATGTTCGACGCCGACGAGGTCAAGGCGCTCTCGCGGGTGTCGGCGCGGCTGACCGAAGCGGCGACGCTCTCCGCCGCCGTCGGCCGTTCCGCGTTGTCGGGCATCACCAGCGCGCTCGACCTGATCCAGGTCGCGGCAATCGCCGTCGGCCGCTTCGGCGCCGTCATCGGCATGAACGGCCAGGCGGAAGCCTGCCTGGGCCACGACCTTGCGATCCGCAACAACCGTCTCACCCTGCTCGACCGGCAGGCCAACGCCGATCTGACCAGGCTGATCGATCAACTGGCCCACAGCTCGGACCTGCACCCGCTCCCGTCGTCGCCGATCGTGGTGCGCAGGATCGACAAACGGCCGATCGTGATCCAGATGCAGCCGGTGCCTCCTGCCGCGCGCTCGCCCTTCCTGGGCGCGCGCGCGATCCTCCTGATCCGCGATCTGGAAGGCAGCGCCGCGTTCGATCAGGCACTGCTGGCGGCGACCTTCGAGCTGACGCCGGCACAGGCGCGGCTCGCGACGCGGCTCGCGCGCGGCGATTCAGTCGAAGCGGCCGCGCAGGAAGCCGGCATTGCCCTCGCCACCGCGCGCAATCAGCTGAAGACGATCTTCCAGAAGACGGGCACGCATCGGCAGGCCGAGCTCGTCGCATTGCTGCACCGCGTGAAGTGAACGATTCAAGTCGAATTGTTCCGATGGTCATTCGGCTTCGGATCAGAATTCTTTAATTATTTCAATACCGCGCGGCTGTGTTCCATCAGACACAGCGGCTGGCGTGGCGGTCCACAGGCGCGCAAAATCGTGGGGTTCCCGGGGTGACAAGCGTCACTAAAATGGCGACAATCTGCTCACTCTGTGTCGTTCGGATTTGGTTGCAATGTCCGTGATGCCGTCACGATCATCGACGTTGGCTGTTGCCGTTTTCGTCGCCGCCTGCGCGCTGACGACGAGCGCGCACGCACAATGGTGGCGCAGCGCCCCGAAGGACTTCGAGGATTGCGCCGACCTCGCCGAGAAGGCGAAGACCAGGGAAGACAGGACCGCGCAACTTGCCGATTGCAACGCCAAGTTTGCCGGACGCCGCAAGCCAGGCGGTGGCTACACCTATTACGACTTCATGCAGGATCGCAGCTTCGACATCGCCGGCCCCAACCCGACGCCGGACGAGCAGAAGAAGATCGACCAGGAATATACCGGCTATCTCGAGAAGGAGCGCCGCTCGAGCATCGTCGCGGCGTTCAACGCCAAGCAGCTGGAGCGGCAGGAACAGCAGCAGCCGCAGATTCAGCAGGCGTCATTGCAGAGCGAACCGGCGAAAGTCCCCGTGCCGGTCGCAAGGCCGACCAAACCGCGGGCCGCGGCCACTCCTCTTCCCCGGGTGCGGCCGCAGGCGGGGAGCTGCGTGAAAGGCACGTTCTCCTGCGAATGGCCGCGGCTTTCCGAGGGGCTGGATGGCTTGAAGAAGCTGTTCACGCCGGCCTCGCCGACACCAACCAAGCTGGCCAAACGAAACTAACGTCTCTTCATCGTCGACGCGTTTTCTTCACGCGAACCGGGATCCACTTCGCTCGAAAACGCTACGCTGCGTCAGTCGGTGATCACCATCGCCCAGAACCTGCGGTACGGCGACTTCGGATTGTCGACGAACGCGACGCCGACGCGCTTGGCGCCCGGCATCAGCAGGTTCTCGCGATGGCCCGGCGAATTCTCCCACTGCTTCAGCATCTCGGCGAAGGCGATGAACCCGGCACCGATATTCTCCGCGGCGCGTTGCTTCTTGAGCGGCGCGATGCGCCTAAAGAAGCTGCCGTCCGCGGAATGGCTGACCGAGCCGGTCGCCGACATCGCCTGCGCCTGCTTCAGCGCCATCGCATTCAGCTTCGCGTCGAGCGTCACCGCGGGCATGCGGTTGGCACGCCGGTAGGCACTGATCGAACCGGCATAATCGGCGGCGCCGGCCGTCGTGCTGACGCCGAGCACGAAGGTGAGCGCGAGGACGAGCGGCTTCATTGAGATCTTCTCTGCGGTGGATCAGCGCGCGCGACTGCGCTTGTGGTGGCGATGCGTGACCGGTTTGCGCGCAGCCATGGCCGATCGGCTCGTTGCCGCGGCAGCCGCCGCGCGCTGCTCCTGCAAGCGCGCATCATAGCCCGGCGATGGTGCCACGGTCGGCGGCGCCGCGCGCGCCGGGCCCAAGCCCAGCGCAACAAGCATGAGCAGCATGATGCAAGATCGTTGCATGATGTCACCTCCTCGGTTGTTCATCGCGGATCTGCTCCGGCGTCAGCCCGGGCGATCCCTTGCCGTCGGCCTCCGCCTTCCGGATCAGCGTGATGATCCGGCGCGACAACGGAGCCTGAAGGCCGCGGCGATCCGCGATCGCAACGATCACGCCTTGCAGATAGTCGATCTCGGTGCGGCGCCCGCGCTGCAGGTCTTCCCACATCGAGGAGCGCGCCTCGGGGTCGATCTTCATGGTGCGGCCGAGCAGCACGTCGAACAGCGCGTCCGGCAGCCGCAACAAAGGCGGCATCCAGCTCGACGGCAGCGGCGTCGGCGACACCGGCGCGATGCCTTCGGCGCGCACCGCGGCCAAGCCTTCGGCCATCTGGTCGGCGAACAATTGTCGCCAGCCGCGCTGCGCGAGCTGTCGTCGTAGCGGAATATTGGACAGCGCATTGAGCGCGTTGTTGAGATTGACGATCAGCTTGCCCCACTGCACGCCATCGATATTGGAGGTCGCCTTGATCGCAAGGCCCGGCACCGAGAGCCGCGCCGCAGTGCCGGAATCATCCCGCGCGATCACGATGTCGCCTGAGGTCGAGCGATGGAAGCGCCCATCGCCGAGCGCGACCACGTTGAACGGCACCATGCCGCCGAGCACCTTGCGGTCCGGCAGGCGGTCGCGCAGCAGCGGCAGGTTGCCGACGCCATTTTGCAGGCTGACCACCGCGGCGTCGGCGGGTGCGTGGCGTGCGATCAATTCCGCGATCTCTCCGGTATCGGCGCTCTTCACCGTCACCAGCACGGTCTGGGCATCGCGCAGCACTGCCGGATCGTCGGACAGAATCAGCCGGTCGGCAGATACCATCCGCTCCGAGCCGTCGAAACTGCTGAGCCGCAAGCCGTTGCCCGTGATCTCCTGGATCAACCGCGGCCGCGCCAGCAGCGCGACGCGACGACCCTTAGCCGCGAGCATACCGCCGACGAAACAGCCGATGCTTCCGGCGCCCGCAATCCCGATTGGCCGGTCCGCGTTCATCTGGCTAAACGTCCGCTCATCAAGTCTCTAGCGGACGTCGATAGCAGACCTGGGGTTGCCTGCCTATTCGATGCGCCGCGGCCCGGGTGGTCCGCCTTGTAACCGTCATGGGCCGAAGCTATGTTTCCGGCTCGGGGCACGGTTGCGGCAGGAGACGATCATGGGTCTACTCGACGTACTCAACGGCATGCAGAACGGGCCCCGCGGTCCGAGCGCGCCGAGCACATCATCCGACAGCTCCAGCGGCGGCGGGATGTCGCCGATGACGATGGCCATCCTGGCGCTGCTCGCCTGGAAGGCGGTCAAGCATTTCTCCGGCGGTCAGCCGGGTGCGGGCGAGCCTGAGCCGAAGCCGGCGCAAGCGCCGTCGCTGCCCGGCAACGTCACCGCGAGCCTGCCCGGCGACACGCCCCTGCCCGGCGGCGCCAGCGGTGGCGGGCTTGGCGATCTGCTCAAGGGCGGCCTGGGCGGACTTCTCGCCGGCGGCGCGGCCGGCACGGTGCTCAGCGGCGGCCTCGGCGATCTGCTCAATCAATTGCAGCAGAAGGGCCATGGCGATGCGGCCAATTCCTGGGTCAGCAACGGGCCCAACAAGCAGATCGCGCCCGGCGATCTCGCCAACGCGCTCGGCGCCGACCAGATCGACTCGCTGGCGTCGCAGAGCGGCATGTCGCGCGACCAATTGCTGCAGGGCCTCAGCCAATACCTGCCCGACGCGATCAATCATCTGACGCCGGACGGCCGGCTGCCGAGCGGCGACGAGCTGAACCGCAGGCTTTAGCGGCAGCGTTGATTCCATCTGAGGAGGACGACAGTCATGGGCGGCATCATCTGGGTCATCATCGTCGGCTTTGTCGCGGGGATCATCGCGCGGTTCCTGTCACCGGGGCCGAATAATCCAAGCGGCTTCATTCTCACCACCGTGCTCGGCATCGCCGGCGCGTTTCTCGCGACCTTCATCGGCCAGGCGATCGGCCATTACGGCCCCGAACAAGGCGCCGGCTTCATCACCGCCACGATCGGCGCGCTGGTGGTGTTGTTCATCTGGAATCGGCTGGTCGCGGCGCGCGTGATCCCGGATATCGGCAACAAGTGACGGCGAAGGCGCCATCCCGGAGAGATGCATCACTCTGACTTGCTCAGTGTCATCACCCGCGCATGCGGGTGATCCAGTATTCCAGAGACTGCAGTGCTAGAGCCGAGTGGGCGCGGCGTACTGGATCGCCCGGTCGAGCCGGGCGAGGACAGCGGTAGATGAGGATATAGCCTCACATTCGGCTCACTGAATGAGATGCATGCCGGCATCCATGCGGACGAACTCGCCGGTCATGTTGCTCGACGCGGGGCTGGCCAGGAAGCAGACCAGATTGGCGATGTCCTCGGCGGTCGAGGCAACCTTCAGCGGCACCCGCGCGACCACGGCATCGCGCACCTGCTTGGCGCCATCAGCGCCGCGGCCCTTGGTGAACCAGGGCGTATCGATATAACCCGGGCATACCGTGTTGACGCGGATCAACGGTGCCAGCGCGCGCGCCAGCGACTGCGTCATGGTGTTGAGCGCGCCCTTGCTCGCGGCATAGGCGACCGACGAACCGCCGCCGGAAATGCCGGCGACCGAGGAGACGTTGACCACCGCCGAGGGACGGCCGGAGGTCTTGGCGCCGGCTTCGAGCAAAGCGCGCGCGGCACGGACCATCTGGAACGGACCGATGGTGTTGACTGCATAGATGCGCTGAAAATCCTCCGCGGTCAGGCCGTCGAGATCGTGATGCGGCACATGCTTGGTGGTGCCGGCATTGTTGACCAGCACGTCGAGGCGGCCCCAGCCCTGCGCAGCGGCGGCGATTGTCTTGCAATCCTCATCGCGCGAGACGTCGCCCTGCACCACCAGCACCTCGGCGCCCTGCTTGCGGCAGGCTTCCGCGGTCGCCTCGGCTTCCGCCTTGCTGTTGGAATAGTTGATGATGAGGCGCGCGCCCGGCGTGGCGAGGATTTGCGCAGTCGCGGCGCCGAGTCCCGACGCCGACCCCGTCACGATCGCGCACAAACCATCCTTGGACATCTGCATTTTCCTTGTTGTTGTAAGCCAGATGATCTCCGGCGGTGGCACACCATATCGCGCGGCACAGCATCTGCAAACAGCGCGAAGCTCTCAGATACGAGGCCTCACGTATACGCGTTCGGCCCCTTTTGCAGGCCGGCCCACTGCGCCTCGTCATGGCCGCAGATGATCTTGACGCCCGACGCCTCGAGCCTGGCGATCTCGTCGAGCGATTTCAGGAATTGATCGACATCGAGGCTGTTCCGGGGCGAGACCCGCTGGTCGAGATTGGCGCGCACGCTGAGCGCGTCGGACGCCAGCAGATATTCGCCGCTCTTGTCGAGCTTGACCAGCGCGCCGGTCGTGCCCTTCGAATGTCCCGGCAGCGGGATCAGCGTCAGTTTGCCATCGCCGAACACGTCCATCTGCCGATCGAAGATCTCCATCTTCAGCGGATGATCCCAATCCGCCTTGATGTATCCGCGATCGAACGCGTTGTCGGCATTCGCGGCCTCGATCTCGAGCGCGTGGACGAAGATCGTCGCCTTCTTGAAAAAGGCGTTGCAGCCGCAATGATCGGTGTGCAGGTGAGAGCAGATCACCACGTCGATATCATCAGAACCAAGTCCGACGGCCTTCAGGCTCGTCAGCACGTGATCGTCCGCCGGCATGATCGGGCGCATGTATTTGGCGAGCATGCCGAGCCGCCCCTCGGGATCGGTGGCGACATCGGGATGGCATCCGGTGTCGAACAGCACGTTGCCCTGCGTATGCCGCAACAGCACGCAGGACACCGGAAGGTCGATCGTCGCGCCACGCGGCGCATCAGGCAGATAGGTCCGCTTCGACATCTGCAGACGGCCGCCCGACAACATATGCATCTTCATCTCGTTACCTCCCGATTCGCCTTCAAACTACATATGAGTTTTTTGGAAACTCATAACGGATTTGACAGCACGTTACTCGCCCCTATAGCTTCCGCGCAACGCCGCGATCGCGGCAACGCGCTCAACGAAGCAGCACCCGCAGGCCGGCATCGTTGACGTCGACCCGCGGCCGTCAGGGGAAACATTCGCGACGATGTACACCGTCTTCAACGTGTTCGCTGCGACCGCAGATGCTGCGGCGTTCAAACCCTTTCTCTGCATTCCCGCGCGTCCCAACCGCACATACTTTCCCGACGGCGTCGAACTGTCCTATGGCGACATTGCGCGGCAGGTCTGCGCATTGCGCGACCGGTACCGCACGTCGGGCTTCGGCCATGGACATCGCGCCTGCCTGCTGCTGGAGAACCGGCCCGATTTCATCGTGCACTGGCTGGCGCTCAACAGCCTTGGCGTCTCGATCGTCCCGATCAATCCGGCCTATCGCGCGGCGGAAATCGAATATCTCATTGCGCATGCCGAGCCCGATTTGATCGTCACGCTGCACGGTCAGACGGAGTTGCAGAAGGCGTTGACCGGCGCGGTGCCCGTGCTTGAGGTGTCCGGTGATGACCTCGGCGCGAGCCTGGCGCAAATCCCGTTTGCCAGGCGGCCGCCACCGCGTACCGGCGAACCGGGAAGCGAAACCGAGGCCGCCCTGCTCTACACCTCGGGCACCACGGCGCGGCCGAAGGGCTGCATCCTGACCAACGAATACGTGGTCTCGACCGGCCGCTGGTACGTCAGCCACGGCGGCGAGGCGACGTATCACATGGGAACGGAGCGTCTCTACAGCCCGCTGCAGCTATTCCACATGGCCGGCCTGACGCTGACTCCGATCGCGATGATGCTGACCGGCGGCTGCCTGATCCTCCCCGAACGCTTCAACGCGAAATTCGCCTGGCGCGACATCGTCGCGTGCCGCGCCAGCGTACTGCACTATCTCGGCGTGATCGTCGCGGCCTTGCTGGCGCAGCCGGAAACGCCGGACGAGACAGCGCATGCGCTGCGCTTCTCGATGGGCGTCGGCGCCAATCCCGAGCAGCGCGCGCGGGCCCGCGACCGCTTCGGCATCGCCTTCGTCGAGGGCTGGGGCATGACCGAGACCGGACGCAGTCCGTTCAACACCATCGAACCGCGCCACCTCGAGACCAACACGATCGGCCGCAGCGCGCCCGGCCTCGAAATGACGATCCTCGATGCCGACGGCCATGCGCTGCCGCCGGGCGCGGTCGGCGAACTCTGCGTGCGCCATTCGGAAGCGACGCCGCGGCGCGGCTTCTTCTCCGGCTATCTGAAAGACCCCGAGGCCACCGAGCACGCCTGGCGCGGCGGTTGGTTTCACACCGGCGACAGCGCCTGGCAGCATCCGGATGGCGCCTTCGTGTTCGTCGACCGGTTGAAGCATCTGGTCCGGCGCGCCGGCGAGAACATCTCGGCCGCCGAGGTCGAGGCCGTGCTGACGACGTCGCCGCTGGTCAAGCAGGCCGCGGTTGTTGCCGCGCACGATCCGATCCGCGACGAAGAGGTCGCGGCTTTCATCGTGATCAACGATGGCGCTGACGCTTCCCACAAGCTTGCGCAGGACATCTTCCGTTTCTGCCGCGAACGCCTGGCGCCGTTCAAGCTGCCGGCGTGGATCGCCTTCGTGGCCGAGCTGCCGCTGACCTCGACCAACAAGATCCAGAAGCACGTGCTGCTCGGCGCCGACAGGGACCCGCTGTCGCATCCGGGCATGATCGACCTGCGACAAGACAAGACCAAGGCCATAAGGCAATCGAACTAGAGGAAACCAGGGACAATGACACCGAGTTACGGATGGATCGCCGCGAGCGCTGCAATCCTCTCAGTCGCCTTCGCCGCGCCATCGCACGCGCAGATCTCCGACGACATGGTCAAGATCGGCGTGCTGACCGATCAGGCCGGGCTGTATGCCGACGCGGCCGGCCCCGGCGCGGTCGAAGCGGTCCGGATGGCGATTGCGGATTTCGGCGGCAAGGTGCTGGGCAAGCCGATCGCGATGGTCGATGCCGACCATCAGAACAAGGCTGATATCGGCGCCGGCATCGCGCGGCGCTGGTACGAGCAGGAGAATGTCGACGTCATCGTCGATTTCGCCAATTCCGCGGTCGCCTTCGCGGTGCTCGAGCTCACCAAGCAGAAGAACAAGGCGATGCTGGTGTCGTCGGCCGGCTCTTCAGACCTGACCGGAAAGGGCTGCTCGCCGAATTCGGTGCAATGGACCTACAACACCTATGCGCTCGCCAACAGCACGGTGCGGGCGCTGGCCAAATCAGGCGCCAGGAGCTGGTACTTCGTCACGGTCGACTACGCCTTCGGCCACGCCTTGCGCAACGACGCCGCCAAGACCGTGGAGAAGGTCGGCGGCAGCATCGCCGGCGAAGTGCGGCATCCGCTCAACAGCATGGATTTCTCGTCCTATCTGCTGCAGGCCCAGAGCTCGAAGGCCGACGTGATCGCCTTTGCCAACACCGGCGGCGACCTCGCCAATTCGATCCGGCAGGCGCAGGAGTTCGGCATGGCGCAGAAGCAGAAGCTCGCAGCCTTCCTGATGCAGACCAGCGACATCCACGCCATCGGTTTGCAGGCCGCCCAGGGCCTGCAGCTCGCGACCGCGTTCTACTGGGATCTCGACGACAAGACCCGCGACTTCGCCGCGCGCTTCATGGCCAGGACCAAGAAGCGGCCGACCATGGTGCAGGCCGGTCTCTACTCCGCGGTCATGACCTATCTCAAGGCGATCGAGAAGTCCGGCACCGACGACGGCCCCAAGGTGATCGCGCAGATGAAGGACATGCCGATCGATGATTTCTTTGCCCGCAACGCATTCCTGCGCGAGGACGGCCAGCTGATCCACGACATGTATCTGGTGCAGGTGAAATCGCCGGCGGAATCCAAGGGCGCCTGGGATTACGAGAAGCTGGTTCAGGTCATTCCGGGCAAGGAAGCGTTCGCGACATCAGAGGAAAGCGCCTGTCCGCTGCTGAAGAAATGATGGCTCTGACGAATCCGCAAACCACAAGCAAGGCTGGACATCGCATGACCGAACTGCCGCTGCTGTTTACCCCGCTGCGACTGCGCGACCTCGAACTGAAGAACCGGATCATGGTCTCGCCGATGGCGACCTATTCGGCGCGCGAGGGACGTGCCACCGATTGGCACACCGCGCATATCGGCAAGCTCGCCGCCGGCGGCGCTGGTCTCGTGTTCGTCGAGCAGAGCTCGGTGAACACCCAGGGCCGCATCACCCATGGCTGCCTCGGCATCTGGGATGATGCGCATATCGCCGACCATGCCGCCCTCGCCGCGCTGATCCACGGTTTCAACGCCAAGGCCGCGATCCAGATCGCCCATGGCGGCCGCAAGGGCTCGTCGCAGCGGCCGTGGGAAGGCGGCAATCCGCTCGGCGAGGCCGACATCAAGGCGCGCGGCGAAGGCCCGTGGCAGATCGCGGCCTCGAGCGGCATTCCGTTCGATGAGGGCTGGCCCGCGCCGCAGATGATGACGTCAGAGCAAATCGACGCCCTGGTGGATGACTACCGCCAGGCGTTCCGCCGGGCCAGGGCCGCCGGATACGACGTCATCGAGCTACACTGCGCGCACGGCTATTTGATGCACTCGTTCCTGTCGCCGCTCGCTAACAACCGCAACGACGAGTATGGCGGCTCGCGCGAGAACCGCATGCGCCTGCCGCTGCGGATCGCCGCAATCATGCGCGAGGAATGGCCGGATCATCTGCCGGCCTTCGTTCGCATCTCGTCGGTCGACGGCGTCGACATCGGCTGGTCGATCGAGGACTCGGTTGCGTTTGCGCGCGAGTTGAAGGCGATCGGGATCGACATGGTGGACTGCTCGTCGGGCGGCATGAAACTGCCGCGCGGCAATTCGCTGGTGTCGCGCACCCCCGGCTTTCAGGTGCCGTTCGCCGAGCGTATCCAGAACGAAGCCGGCATCCCGACGGTGGCGGTCGGGTTGATCCGCGAGCCGGACTACGCCGAAGCCATCTTGCGGGACGGCAAGGCGACGCTTATTGCGCTCGGCCGCGAACTGCTGTGGAATCCGAACTGGCCCGCGCAGACCGCACTTGCGCTCGGCTGCGATCCCGAGTGGACCAGTTGGCCCGAGCAATATGGCTGGTGGCTGAAGCGGCGAGTGGCACAGCAGGGACGATAACGATGCCGGTGGCGAAGAAAGATGCAGCGACGACCGACGTGGCTGCCGGCGCCCGGTCTTTCGATTTTCCCGGCGATACCTCGCGCGACCTGCCGAAGATGGACAATGCGGTCAAGTCGGCGCGGCGCGTGTTCGACGTACTCGAATTCTTCGAGGAGCACCAGCGCGCCGCCTCCGCCATCGAGGTCGCCGCCGCGCTGAAATTCCCGCAATCCAGTACCTCGGCGCTGATGCGGACCATGACCGCATTCGGCTATCTGCACTACGACACCAGCCGCCGCACCTATATCCCGACGCCGCGGATCTCGATGCTGGGGCACTGGCTGAGCCCGGCGCTGTTCACCAGGGGGCGCCTGGTCAATTTGATGGAGGAGCTCTCCGCGCGGACCGGCGAGACCATCATGCTCGCAGTGCGTAACGGGCTCAGCGCGCAATATGTCCATATCATTCAGGCCAAGCTGCCGATGCGGCTCTATGTCAAGGCCGGAACGCTGCGGCCGCTGGCACGCTCCGCGTCGGGTTACGCGCTGCTGTCGGCCTACCCGGACAAGGAGGTCCGCCGCCTGGTGCGCCTGATCAACGCCAACGAGACCCGGCCGGACCGGCATGTCGACATCAAGGCCCTCATGCTCGAGCTGAAGAAGGTCCGCGCCAAGGGGCATGCCTTCTCGCTCGGCCTGGTCACGCCGGGCGCCGGCGCCGTTGCCATGAACCTGCCGCCGATTGCTGAGTCGAACGAGCCGCTGGTGCTGTGCGTGGCCGGACTGAACGACGCGCTGGTCACCCAGGAGACCGAATTCGCCGACCTGATGCGGAAAGCGATCGAGTTTCATCTGGCGGACTGAACTGATGTCACCGACCGATTTACGATCGCGCGTGGCATACAAAACGAGGCGCGGCAAAGTTCACTCTGCGGAATTCATGTGCCGCGTCCGGCTTCATGCCGTCCGCGCAAGTGGCCCTGCGGGCAGCGCTTGTCACGGCTATGGCTTTTCCCCATCATTGAGCGCAAGACAACATCGCAAGCAGGGCACGGCCGAACGGCCGGCCCGAGCCAATCAACACGAGGAACGCTGTGGCGGAGAGTGAGAACATCGTCGCCGAGACCGCGGAAAAGATTTTCGCCGATCTCGCGGATGCCCAAACCATCAATCACGACAAGCAGGGCGCATGGAAAGCGCCGCTGTGGCAGGCGCTGACCGAAGCCGGCCTGCCGCTGTCCTGGGTGCCCGACGATCTCGGCGGTTCCGGTGCCAGTCTCGCCGAAGGCTTCAGCGTCCTCAATGTCGCCGGACGACATGCGATCGCTGTTCCGCTGGCCGAAACGATGCTGGCCGGCTGGCTGCTGACGCAGGGCAAGATCGCATCTCCCGAAGGCGAGATGACGGTCGTCCCGGCGAGCCCGAAGGACCGCGTCACGGTTGGCGCCGACGGCTCGCTCTCCGGCCGCGCCCGCGGCGTGCCGTTCGCGAAAGACGCAAAGCATTTTGCCGTGCTGGCTGATGGCAATGGTGGCGTGTCGGTTGCGCTGGTCGATGCCGCGAAGTGCCGGATCGAATCCGGGATCGGCCTTGGCGGCGATCACAACGACACCGTCACGCTCGACAAGGTGCAGCCGGTCACCACCAAGCCCGCGCCCAAGGGTTTTGACCAGACCACGCTGATGCTGATGGGCGGCGTGGTACGCAGCCTGCAGATCGCGGGCGCGCTGGAAGCGATGCTCGACATCTCCGTGCGCTACTCCAACGAGCGCGTCGCCTTCGAGAAGAAGATCTCGAAATTCCAGGCGGTGCAGCACAACCTCGCGCGCCTCGCCGGCGAAAACGCCGCGGCGCTGGCCGCCGCGACCTCGGCGGCGGATACCATCGTCAACGCGACCTCGCTCAATACCGACGCGGTGTTCCTCGAGGCGGCGTCGGCAAAAATCCGCTGCTCGGAAGCCGCCGAGAAGGGCAGCGGCATCGCGCATCAGGTGCATGGCGCGATCGGTTTCACCATCGAGCACATCCTGCACCGCTACTCGCTGCGCGCATTGGCATGGCGCGACGATTTCGGCTCGGAGAGCTACTGGGCGGTCGAGCTCGGCAAGCTCGTCGCCGAACGTGGCGCCGATGAATTGTGGCCGCTGGTGGCTTCGCGCTGAGATCAGGCAGAAAGATCAGGACTGGACATCATGACCGCAGCCCTTCGTTTCGATCCGATCCGCCTGCCGGAGAAATGCGAGCAGCTCCGCAAGGAGGTGCGCGCCTTCCTCGCCGAGGAGATCGCCGCCGGCACCTTCGATCCGCACGCGCCCAACCGCGAGGACAATGATGCGCCGGAATTCTCCCGTCGCGTCGGCGCCAAGGGCTGGCTCGGCATGACCTGGCCGAAGAAGTATGGCGGCCAGGAGCGCTCGTTCCTGGAGCGCTACGTCGTCACCGAGGAGATGCGGGTGGCGAATGCGCCGACCCGGCGCTTCTTCGTCGCCGACCGCCAGAGCGGCCCGGTGCTTTTGAAATACGCGCCCGAGCACATCAAGATGGATATCCTGCCGCGGATCTGCCGCGGCGAGGTCTGCTTTGCGATCGGCATGAGCGAGCCGAACTCCGGCTCCGATCTGTTCGCGGCGAAGACCCGCGCGACCAAGACCGACGGCGGCTATCTGATCAACGGCACCAAGATCTGGACCTCGTCGGCGCACATCGCCGACTACATGATCGCGATCTTCCGCACCTCGCCGCCGACCAAGGAAAACCGCCGCCACGGCCTGACCCAGTTCCTGGTCAAGATGAAGCAGCCGGGCATCCAGGTGAATCCGATCGGCCAGATCACCGGCCAGTTCGAATTCAACGAGGTGGTGTTCACCGACTACTTCGTGCCCGACGATCACGTGCTGGGCGAAGTCGACGGCGCCTGGAAACAGGCGACGTCAGAGCTTGCGTATGAGCGGAGTGGCCCCGAGCGCTTCCTCGAAACCTATTACGTGCTCACCGAGCTGGTGCGCGCGGTCGGCAAGAACCCGGACACCCGCAGCGCCGAGGGCATCGGCCGGCTGGTGGCGCAGGTGCACACCATGCGCCGCATGTCGGTGTCGGTTGCGGGCATGTTGCAGGCCGGCAAGGAGCCGGTGGTGGAGGCCTCGATCGTCAAGGACATCGGCACGGTGTGGGAGCAACAGCTGCCGCATCGCGTGCGCGATCTCGCGGCGTTCGTCGAGGAGACCGCGACCAACCGCGAGACGCTGGAGAAGCAGCTCGATTTCGCCATCAAGACCGCACCCAAGCTGACGATCCAGGGCGGCACCACCGAGGTGCTGCGCGGCATCATCGCCCGCGGACTCGGCTTGCGCTAATTCAAAGAGGACAGATCATGACCAAGTACACTGATATCGGCGTCGAGACCCACGGCCATGTCGGCCTGATCGAAATCCGTAAACCCCCGCTGAACTTCTTCGACGTCGCGCTGATCAACCAGATCGCCGACGCGCTGGAGGAGTTCGACAACAACATCGAGATCCGCGCTTCGGTGCTCGCAGCCCAGGGCAAGGCGTTCTGCGCCGGCGCCAATTTCGGCGATCCCGCCCGCCAGGAGCAGGAAGAGCGCGCCAAGTCTGATCCGGCCTCCAACCTGCCGATCAACCATCTCTACGTTCAGGCGGTGCGCATCTTCCGCAACAAGAAGCCGATCGTCGCGGCGATCCATGGCGCCGCGATCGGCGGCGGCCTCGGCCTTGCGGTCTCCGCCGACTTCCGCGTCGCCTGCCCCGAGGCCCGCTTCTCCGCCAACTTCACCAAGCTCGGCTTCCATCCGGGCTTCGGCCTCACCACGACGCTGCCGGAGCTGATCGGCAAGAACAATGCCGAGCTGATGTTCTACACCAGCCGCCGCGTCACCGGCGAGGAAGCCTATCGCTGGGGACTCGCCAACGTGCTGGTGCCGCAGGACCAGGTGCGGGCTGAAGCGATGAAGCTCGCGCAGGAGATCGCCGAATGCTCGCCGCTCGGCCTGGTCTCGACCCGCGCCACCATGCGCGCCGGCCTCGCCGACCGCGTGCTCGCCGCGACCAACCATGAACTCGCCGAGCAGACCAAGCTGCGCGCCACCGAAGACTTCAAGGAAGGCGTCAAGGCCACCGCCGAGCGCCGCGTCGCCAACTTCAAGGGGCGGTGAGCGCCGAGCGGCACTCTCTCCACGGGTCGTCCCGGCGAAGGCCGGGACCCACAACCACTGAACTGAGTTGTAAGGAACGCCGACGCCGCTTGTGCCTCTTTCGTCGGCCGCGGCGTATGGGTCCCGGCCTTCGCCGGGACGACGTTGAGGAGATAGCGGGCTAATCCCTCGGCACCACCAGCGCATCGACGATGGTCACGCCCTGCCCCTCGGGATGCACCAGCACCGGATTGAGCTCGATCTCGGCGATCTGGTTCGCATGCTGCGCTGCCAGCACTGAAATCTGCGAGATCAACCGCGCCAGCGCTGCGACATCCGCCTTCGGCGCACCGCGGAAACCGTGCAGCAGCGGCGCGGCCTTCAGCGTCTCCAGCATCGCGGTCGCCTCGGCCCCGCTCACCGGCGCCGGGCGATAGACCACATCCCTGAACAGCTCGGTGGTGATGCCGCCGAGCCCCACCATCACCATCGGTCCGAAGGTGGCATCCGTCATGGTGCCGACGATGATCTCGACGCCCCTCTTCGCCATCGGCCCGACCAGCACGCCCTGGATCGCAGCGTCCGGCCGCCGCCTCTGCACGCTCTCCAGCATGTCGCGATAGGCCGTGAACGCCGCGCCCTTGGCTGAGATGTTGACGCGGACGCCGCCGACCTCGCTCTTGTGCGCGATGTCAGGCGATTGGATCTTCATGACAAGTGGAAACCCGGCCCGCTCGATCGCGGCATCGAGCCCGTCGCGATCGGTCACCAGCACCTCGTCCGGCAACGCGATCCCCGCCGCGCGCAGCAGCGACTTGCTGTCATATTCGGAGAACGTCTTCGCTGCGAGATGCGCGGAGAGATCGCGCGCTTGCGACGCAGATGCCGCCATCTCGGGCGCGGGCTTGAAGCCGGCATAATCAGCCAGCCGCCGCATCGCGACGCCGACATGGGTCAGGCCCGACAGCACCACCACGCCCGATTTCGCCAGCTCCTGTCGCGCAAACGACGACGGCAGCGTATAGGAGTAGAACACCACCGGCTTGTGCTGCGCTGATATCACCGGCTTCAGCTCTTCTTCCTTGAACGGCATCCGCGTCTCGCTCGACAGCGACAGCACGACCAAGGTCGCGTCGACCTCGTCGGAAGCGTTGAACAGTTCGATGCTCTTCTGCAGGCCGCCGGAGGAGACGCCCTGCGCGGTCACGTCGACCGGATTGCCCGCCGCGCCATAGGACGGCATCCATTGCTTGATCTGGCTCTGGATCTCGGCCGACAGCTCCGGCACGCGCAGGCCCTGCATCGAGACGGTATCGGCGCCCCAGATGCCCGCTCCGCCGGACACCGTCAGCACCGCGACGCGGTCGCCTTTCGGCAACGGATTGGTGGTGAGGACGGCGGCAATCGTCACCGCCTCGTCGAGGTCGTTGGAGACGATGAAGCCGTATTTCGCGAACACCGCATCATAGGCCGCCGACCAGCCCGCCATGCTCGCGGTGTGCGAGGCCGCGGCGCGCTCGCCGGCGCCGGAGCGGCCCACTTTAGTTACGATGACGGGCTTCCTGAGCTCTGCCGCGCGCTTCGCCGCCGCCAGGAACTTGTCGACGTCGCGGATGCCCTCGATGAACAGCAGGATCACGTCGGTCGAGGCATCCTGCACCATGTAGTCGAGGAACTCGCCGGCACCGAGATCGCTTTCATTGCCGGCGCTGACCACATAGCTGAGCGCGACGCCGAGCGCCTTGGCGCGATGATATATCGCAAAGCCGATGCCGCCGCTCTGCGCGACGATGCCGATCCGCCGCTGGCTTGCGACCAGGCCGGGCGCATCCGGCTTGACGTCGACGGTCGGGCTGAAGGTCGCGGCGACCTTCTGCACCTGGCTGTAGAAGCCTTCGGCGTTCGGACCGGAGATCCGCATCCCCGTCCGCTTCGCGAGCGCGACGATGGCATCCTGCATCGCTGCGCTGTCGCCGCCCTCCTCGGCAAAGCCCGAGGAGATGATGACCGCGTTCTTGACGCCGGCGGCCGCGCACTGCTCCAGCGCCGGCAGCACCGCACGCGCAGGGATCACGATGACCGCGAGATCGATCGGCGCGCCGATCTCGGCGACCGACTTGAAGCATCTCAGCCCGTCGATCTCCTCATAGTTCGGATTGATCGGATAGAGCCCGCCCGGATAGCCGTTCTTGCGCAACATTGCGAGCAACCGCCCCGGAATCTTCTCGTGATCGCGCGAGGCGCCGATCAGCGCGATGCTTTTGGGCGCGAAGAAGGAATCGAGCGGATGCGGCATGGGGCGTTCCGTTGTTGTTATTATGAACCACGATATTGAATAGCGGCCATTCGCTCAATCTTTCCCCGTCATCCTGAGAAGCGCGTAGCGCGTCTCGAAGGATGAACGGCCCGGCCGGTGGCCATCGATCCTTCGAGACGCCGCTTCGCGGCTCCTCAGGATGACGGATTAGGGAACGTGTAGCCCGGATGGAGCGCAGCGCAATCCGAGGACGGCTTATCCGCCCACAGCGTAAACCCGGATTTCGCTTCGCTACATCCGGGCTACGAAACTACGCAATCAGGCGAAAGTTCACACTGCACAGAAAGAACTCATCGTCCTTCACCTCGCAGCCCCTGGCTTTCGCGGCATCCAGCACCTTGGCCTTGTCGGCAACCTTGAAGGTCAAGCCGCTCATGATCTCGCTGGCCCCCTTGACGAAGCGGAAGGTGGCATTCGGCAGCTTCACCACGGTACCGTCGGCGGGAATGCCGACGATCCTGCCCCAATGCGCCGCCAACCCTTCGGGGTCGGGACTCTGCATCTCGACCTCGGTCAACGCCAACGTCGTGTCCTTGCGGATCGACTTCTGCCAGTCCGGGCCGGCCGGCGGATATGGCCCCAGCACGTTATCGCTGCCGTCGGTGTGGTTGAACTCGATGAAGACGGCGCGGCAGTCGCGCGGATGCAGTTGCACCCCATGATACGGCGCATGCGTGATCACGTTGGCGGTACGCACGCCGATCGCATTGGCCTTGGCGCCGCGCGCGTCAGGATCTTCGCAAGCGAAGATCGCCATGTAGCCGCCGCGTCCGCCCGTCTTCTCGATGAAGCGGCCGGCCGCGGTGCCCGGCCCCGGCTGGAACGGCGCGACCACTTCGAGCAGGATCGTATCGACCGGCAGCAGCGCGTTCTCGAGGCCGTATTTGGCGACGTTACCGTCGCGGTAGCAGACATCGAGGCCCATGATCGCAGAGATATCCGCGATCACGGGCGCGAGCTGCGGCGCCACCAGGCAGATCTGCCGCAACCGCATGTACTCGGCCATGTGATTGGTCACGGCTTACTGACCCTGGAAGGTGGGCTTGCGCTTCTCGACGAAGGCCTTTGCCGCTTCCTTGTGGTCGGTGGTCTCGCCGGCACGGGTGTGGTGGATCGCCTCGCCGTCGAAGCAGGCCTCCAGCGTCATGGTCTCGGCATTGTTGATGTTGCGCTTGATGTAGCCGAGCGCCACCGACGGGCCCTGCGCCAGCGAGCGCGCGAGCTCCAGCGCTTCGGCCTCGATATCGGCATCGGGCACCACCTTGGAGACCATGCCGAGATTGTAGGCCTCCTGCGCCGACAGCACCGGCGACATCATGTAGAGCTCGCGCGCCTTGGCGCTGCCGAGCATCTTGGTGAGGAAATAGGTGCCGCCGTAGTCGCCGGAGAAGCCGACCTTGGCGAAGGCGGTGGTGATCTTGCAGGACGCGCTGGCGACGCGCAGATCGCAGGACAGCGCGATCGAGAGCCCGGCGCCGGCCGCAGCACCATCGAGCTGCGCCACCACCGGCTTCGGCATCGTGTGCAGGATCCGCGAGACCTCCATGCCGCGGCGCAGATTGGCCATCTTGGCTTCGAACGGCAGCGGCGCACGGCCTGCCGCCATCGACTTGACGTCGCCGCCGACGCAGAAGGTGCCGCCGGCGCCGCGGATCAGCACCGCCCGCACCTCGGTATCGTCCTGCGCGCGACGCGCGGCCTCCACGAGCCCCTGCGTCATGTCGGGATTGAGCGCATTGCGCCGATCCGGGCGGTTCATGGTGATAGTGAGCAGGCCCTGTTCGAGGGATTGGAGAACCATCTGATTGTCGCTCATGGCGTTTTGCCTTTCGTTGTTTGTTGGTTGTTCCCCGTCGTTCCGGGATGGTGCGCTAGCACCAGACCCGGAACCTCGAGATCCCCGATGCGCAATTGCGCATCTGAGGTGCGATGCTAACGCATCGCCCCGGGATGACTGAGTGACTTCGTCACTCCGTCACTTCTTCACCAGCGGGCAGCGCGACGCCGACAGCGGCTGGAACGCCTGGTCGCCGGGCACGGTCGCGAGCAGCTTGTAGTCGTCCCAGCGACCCTTCGACTCCGAGGGCTTCTTGACCTCGAACAGATACATGTCGTGCACCATGCGGCCGTCTTCACGAATCTTGCCGTTCTTGGCGAACATGTCGTTGATCGGGGTCTCCTTCATCACCTTCATGACGGCGGCGGCATCAGTGGTGCCGGCGGCCTTCACTGCCTGCAAATAATGCAGCACCGAGGAGTAGACGCCGGCCTGGGCCGAGGTCGGCACCCGCTTGGTCCGCTCCATGAAGCGCTTGGTGAACGCGCGGGTGTCGTCATTGAGGTCCCAGTAAAACGCCTCCGCAAGCAGCAGGCCCTGCGCGGTCTCGAGCCCCACACTGTCGATGTCGGTGACGAAAGCCAACAGCGGCGAGATCTTCTGGCCGCCCTTGGTGATGCCGAACTCAGCGCCCTGCTTGATCGCGTTGATGGTGTCGCCGCCGGCATTGGCAAGGCCGATCACCTTGGCTTTCGAGGCCTGTGCCTGCAACAGGAACGACGAGAAATCGGAGGTGTTGATCGGATGCCGGACGCTGCCGAGCACCTTGCCGCCCGACTTCACCACGACATTGCTGGTGTCCTTTTCCAGGTCCTGGCCGAAGGCGTAGTCGGCGGTGAGGAAGAACCAGGTGTCGAGACCGGATTTGACCGCGGCAAGGCCGGTCACATTGGCCTGCGCGAAGGTGTCGAACACGTAGTGCACGGTATAGGGACCGCAGGCCTCGTTGGAGAGACGGATCGAGCCCGGACCGTTGAACATGATGATCTTGCCGCGCGCCTTGGCGATCTCGCCGGCGGCGAGCGCGGTCGCCGAGGCCGCGACGTCGAAGATCATCTCGACACCCTGGTTGTCGATCATGTCGCGGGCGATATTGGCGGCGAGGTCGGCCTTGTTGAGATGGTCGCCGACCACGATCTCGATCTTGCGGCCGAGCACCGTGCCGCCGAAATCCTCCGCCGCCATCTTGGCCGCGGTCTCGCTGCCCGTACCGGTGATGTCGGCATAGAGGCTCGACATGTCGAGGATGCCGCCGAGCTTCAGCGGAGGCTTGTCCTGCGCCAGCGACGCATTCGCCGAGATCGCAAACACACAGGCCAACACGCCGGCCAAAACTCGTCTCATTCATACCCTCCCTGGAGATGCGGACCTCATTGCATCAGGTCCGTTTCGAGGGCGGGATCATGCCGCATGGCCCGCAGTGCAGCAAGCCGCAGCGGCAGTAATCTGTTTTCCGCTAGCCGGAATGACGCCTCGATCAGAGATGGAAGTCAGGCACGGTCTGATACGACGTGCCAGCCGGCAGCCCGAGGAACAGGTACTGCATGCCATAGTGCCCGGCGAACGCCGTGGCGGTCGCGTCCATGATGACATGGCCACCGAGATCGAGATGCAGTTCCGGCCGCGTGATCGACCCGAGCGTATAGGCCGGCACTGTCGTCTCGTTGATGTGCAACGCATCGAACGCCGCCGACACGGCCGACAGCGACGCCGCATTGCCGGCGAGGTCGACCACGCTGGCGCCATTGGCGGCGAAGCCGGTCACCGCCAGCGATGGCGCGCGATCGGTCGACGACACGATGTGATCGAATACCAGCTTCGAGGGATCGCCGAGCAGCGTCGTGGCCGCGGCATCGTAGATCGCGCTGCCGCCGTCGTTCAGCGTCAGTGTCGGCGTGCCGCTGATCACGCGAACCGCCTCGCTGAAGCCGACCGTCAGTTGCACCAGCGCGCCCGGAGACGCAACGCCGCCGGAGGGCGTGGCGGTGATCCCGGTCAGATGGGGCGCAGTCGTGTCGAGGGTGAAGGTCAGGCTGGACGACGCGCTGACATTGCCGGCGGCATCGACCTCCTGCACCGTCACGGAATGCACGCCATCGGTCGTGAACACCGGCGCCACCGCCGAGAAGCCCGACGCGCCGTCGGCCTTGAAGCGCAGCGTGTCGGCAGCATCGGCCTTGTAATAGTCGATCAGCGGATTGCTGGTGATGCGATCGGCACCCGAGACGCCGGTGTCCTGATGCAGAAATAGCGCCGGTACCAAGGGCGCCTTGGTGTCGCCGCTGAAATTGACCGAGCTGCTTGCCGCACCGGCATTGCCGGCGACGTCGGTGTAGCTCGCGCCGGCGACCGACAGGTTTGCCGACAGATAGTTGGTGACATCGGGCGTGAAGATCGCGGTGTAGATATCCTGGCCTGCGCCGTTGAGGCCGACATGAACAAGGTTGCCCATGAAGCCGCCGTGCACGGTGATGTCGCCGAGCCCGAAGCCCGCGACGGCTTCGGAGAAGGTGAACGTCATCAGCGCCGTGTCGCCCGCGTGCAGCACGGTGTGATTGGCCGCCACCGACACCGTCGGCGCATGCGTGTCGCCGCCGATGGTGGCGGTGTTACCAGCCGCACCGGTATTGCCGGCATCGTCGGCATAGCTCGAGGCCGTGACCCGGATCGAGCCCGCCAGCACATCGGTGATATCAGGCGTGAACAGCGCGGTGTAGACGTCCTGGCCCGACACATTGAGCCCGACATGGACCAGGTTGCTCAGGGCACCGCCGGCGACGACGGTATCGCCGATGGCGAAGCCCGCGACATGTTCGGAGAAGGTGAAGGTGACCACCGACGTCTGCCCGGCCAGCACCGTGCTCGGGCTCGCGGCAACCGACACCGTCGGCGCCTTGGTATCGCCGATGAAATTGACGATGTTGCTCGCTGCACCGGCGTTGCCGGCGACGTCGGTATAGCTTGACGCCGTGACCTGCACCGAGCCCGCCTCGGTGTTGCTTTCATCCGGCGTGAAGGCTGCGGTGTAGATGTCCTGGCCCGACGCGTTGATGCCGACATGGACGAGATGGCCGAGCGTCCCGCCATGCACCGTGACGTCACCGAGCGCGAAG
Organism: Bradyrhizobium sp. USDA 4461; assembly: GCF_054055655.1. Classification (NCBI taxonomy): domain Bacteria; kingdom Pseudomonadati; phylum Pseudomonadota; class Alphaproteobacteria; order Hyphomicrobiales; family Nitrobacteraceae; genus Bradyrhizobium; species Bradyrhizobium sp. USDA 4461. The sequence continues at coordinate 2,910,367 of NZ_JBSRXM010000001.1, read as the reverse complement.
CTCGCGACCTCTTCGGAGAAGGTGAATGTCACCAGCGCGGCCTGGCCCGCCAGCAGCGCGCTACGGTCGGCCGCGATCGAGACCGTCGGCGCCAGCGTATCGCCGCCGATCGTGGCGGTGTTACCAGCCGCTCCGGCGTTGCCGGACAGATCGGCATAGCTCGACGCATTGACCTTCACCGAACCGGTCTCGGTGTCGCTGACATCGGGCGTGAAGGTCGCGGTGTAGACATCCTCGCCGGCACCATTGAGCCCGACGTGGACCAAATTGCTCAGCGCGCCGCCATGCACGGTGGTGTCGCCCAGGGCGAAGCCGGACACCGCCTCCGAGAAGGTGAAGGTTGCGACCGAGAGGTCGCCGGCCAGCACCGCGTCGGGATTGAGCGAGACGGAGACGGTCGGCGCCTTGGTATCGCCGGTGAAATTGATCGTGTTGCTGATACCGCCGGCATTGCCGGCCGTGTCGCTGTAGCTCGATGCGTTGACCTGGACCGATCCGGCCTCGATGTTGGTGACATCGGGCGTGAAGGTCGCGGTGTAGATGTCCTGACCGATGCCGTTGACGCCGATATGGACAAGATTACCCAGCGCGCCGCCGCTGACGCTGACATCGCCGAGCGCGAAGCCCGCGACCGCTTCGGAGAAGGTGAAGGTCACCACTGCGGTCTGGCCGGCGAGCAGCGCATTGTGGTCCGCCGAAACCGACACCGTCGGCGCCCTGGTATCGCCGGTGAAATTGACCGCGTTGCTCGACGAACCGGAATTGCCGGCGACGTCGCTATAGCTTGAGGTGTTGACCTGCACCGAACCCGCTTCGGTGTTGGTCACGTCGGGTGTGAAGGTCGCGGTGTAGACGTCGTGGCCGGAGCCATCGACGCCGACATGGGTGAGATTATCCAGCGTGCCGCCGCTGACGGTGACGTCGCCCAGCCCGAAGCCGGTGACGGCCTCGGAGAAGCTGAAAGTCACGACTGTAGTATCGCCGGCCGCGAGCCTGCTGTGATCGGCAGTGACCGACACCGTCGGCGCCTTGGTGTCGCCTGAGAAATTGATCGCACTGCTGGCCGCGCCGGCGTTTCCAGCCGCGTCCGTATAGCTAGCCGCGTTGACCTGCACCGAACCCACCTCGGAATTGGTCACGTCAGGCGTAAAGGTCGCGGTGTAGATGTCCTGGTGCGCGGCGTTGAGGCCGACATGGATAAGGTTATCAAGCGTGCCGCCGCTCACCGTCGTGTCCGCAAGCGCGAAGCCCGTGACCGCCTCGGAGAAGGTGAAGGTGACGATCGAACTCTGCCCGGCCAGCAGCGACGTCGAGCTTGCCGCGACCGATACCGTCGGCGCGACCCCGTCGATCACCAGATGCAGATCGGTCGCCGCATGGGTGACGTCGGCGTCCTGGCCGCCGGGATCCTTGATCGTGCCGCCGTTGAGCGACAGGCTCTGCACCTGAAGATCAGAGCTGCTGTCGCCGTCCTGCACCGTGTAGCTGAACACGAGTGCCTGCGAGCCGCTGCCGCTGACATAGGTCGCGGCCTTGCCGTCGCTGAGCAGCAGTTCCGGCGCACCGGTCACGGTCACCGCATTGCTGAAATTGACCGTGATGGTCACCACCTTGCCGGTATTGAGCAGCGTCAGGTGACCGGTCGTGTCCGCGGTCAGCGAAGCAATGCTGGCCTGCGACCTGATCTCGAGGTGCGGCGTGGCCGAACCATCCGAGGCGAGGCTCAGCGAGCCGAAGGTGGCGCCCGCGCCGAAACCCAGATGCAGCGAGGCGAGCGTGCTGCCACTGCCGCTCTTCACCGTCAATATGCCGTTCGCATAGGCCAGCGTCGCCGTCGCGTCATAGGCGAGATTGCTGAAATCGATGGTATCGCCGCCGGCAAAGCCGGTGATCGACGTGCCGAACGAGGTGCCGGAGAATGCCGCGGCATCGAGCACGAGCTTCTCGGTAGAGCCGTCCGTGAACGCAATCGCTCCGGTTCCGGCCGCACCGCTCGCTGCGAGCTCGAGGATCGAGCCCTTAATGACGGTGCCGCCCGAATAGGTGTTGTGCGCGGACAGCACGAGCCGTCCACCGCCGGTCACTTCCACGTCGCCGGGCGTCGCGCCGTCGGAGATGACGCCGCTCTGGGTGACGGTCTGGCCGGCCGCGACGTTGAAGACCGGATCACCGGCGACGGTGATGTTGCGGGTCTGCGTAAAACCGTCGGTGAAGCTGATGCCGGTGCCGTCGCCGAGCTTCAGCACGTTGGTCACCGCGCCGAGATTGACGTTGGCGGAGATCGACACCCGTGTGCCGGCGCCGCTGACCGTGGTGTTGCCGGTGTAGGTGTTGTTGCCGCCGAGGATGACGGTGCCGCCGCCGCTAACCACGAGACCGCCGACGCCCGCATTGGCGCCGGTGCCGCCACTGCCGCTCTGGTCCGCGATATCGCTGGCGACCGTCAGCGTCTGGCCGCTGGCCGGTGCGAAGCTGAGATTGTTGGTGCCCTGGATGAAGATGCCTGAGCCGTATGCAGATCCGCTGGCCTGGCCGGCGCCATTGGTGCCGCCCTTGACCGCGTTGAAGCCGGAATCGTTCGAGAGCGAGCCGCCCTTGATGGTCAACGAGCCGCCTTGCTGAACGAAGACGGTGCCACCAGCGCCAAGGCCGCCACCGCCACCCGCCGTGCCACCACCGCCGCCGAAGCCACCGAGCCCGCTGACGCCACCACCGCCGCCGAAGCCGCCATTGCCGCCATAGCCGCCACCACCACCGAAGCCACCATTGCCGAACGCCCCGCCGCCACCGCCGTAGCCACCATTGCCGCCGTCGATTGCGTTGCCGCCGCCGACGCCACCGCCGGTACCGTGCGCGCGGTTGTTGTTGCCGAGGAAGCCACCCGCGCCGCCGCCGCCGCCATTGGCGCCGCCCGTTCCGCCATACCAGTAAAGCATGGTCCCGCCTCCGAACGGGATCAGGTAGCCGTCGACGCCTTTGCCGCCCCCCGCGGCGCCGGGAACGATCCCAGCGGCCCCGTTCTGGAATGCAGCGGAGTTCGCACCCTGCGCGTGAAGGCCGATGCCGCCACCGCTGCTGTTGCCGCCACGACCGCCCATGCCGCCACCACCGCCGAAGCCGTCGAGGTTGGCGTTGCTCGCGGTGCTGCCGGTTCCGCCATTGCCGCCGATCGCGGCACTGTTGTGAAACACGACATTGTCGAGCGTGGCGCTGCCGTTCGCCGAGACGAACAGCGCACCGCCGAGCCCGGCGCCACCGCCGCCGCCGCCCTGGATGACGCCGCCGCCGGCCGCCACCGTGTTCTGGATGGTCAGGTTCTCGAGATTGACGTTGCCGGCATAAACGAAGAACCCGCGCTGGGCGTTGAGGCCGTCAATCGTGTAGGCGCCGCCGTGACCATCGCTGCCGTTGATGGTGACGCTCGACCCGCTCAAGAGATTGAGCGCGTACAGCTCCGACGAGAGGCTGAAGCTGGCGGTGATGTTGATGGTGTAGTTGGCATTCGGCGCGGCGTTCTGGCCGCCGGAATCCATCTGCAGGATGGCTGCGTTGAGCTCGGTGACGTTCGAGACATTGAAGACGCGCGTCGACACAAGCTGCACGATCGTGCCGCCATTCGCATCCTGCGAAAGCTGGAAGCGGGCGCCGCCGTCGAGCCCGTTCACCGTCAACGTATCCGTCACCGTGCCGTTCGAGACCGTGAGGACGTTGCCGGAAAGACTGACGGTGTTGAGCGAGGTGTTCTGGGCGTTGTAGTGCAGCCCGGTCAGGTCGATGGACTGGCCGGGATTGAAGTTGGAGATGCTGTTGGTGAACGCGTTGCCGGTCAGCGCGGCATCGTCGATCTTCAGCGTGCTGGCGAGTCCTGTCGTGAACGAGATATTGCCGGTGCCGGCTGCGCCGGCCGTGGTCAGCCATACCGTGCCGGAATAGATCGTCGTGCTGCCATAGCTGTTGGCATGGCTGAGCACGAATGTGCCGCCGCCGTCGATTCCGAGATTGCCGCCGCCACTGATCAGGGCGGTATCGGTGACGGTCGCGCCGGTCCCGACCGTCAAAACCGAGTTGCCGCCGACCACGATCGCGTCGTCAAAGGTTCCGCCCGTCGTCAACCCAAGGTGCCCACCGCTCAGGTTGAGCGTCCCGGTCAGCCCCGCGAGCTGGCCAAGCCCGAGTTGCAAGGTGCCTGCGCCCGACAGCGTGAACGTGCCGGAGCCGCTGATCGCGCCAGAGTCGGCGATCGTGCCGGACGAGATGTCGAAGGTGCCGCCATTGGCGGTGACCTGGATGCCGTGCGTGAAAGTGTAGCCGCCGGTCGTGGTCAGCGTGCCGCCGTTGAGGATCAGTGCGCCGGCCGAGCCGCCGATATTGTTGTCGGCGGTGATCGAGAGCGTATTGCCGGCATCGATCTGGGTGCCGCCGACATAGCTGTTGGCGCCGGTCAGCGTCAGCGTGCCGCCGCCGGAAATCTGCAACTTGCCGGTCGTGCCGGCACCGCTGATTCCCTTCTCGTCCGCAATCGTGTCGGCGATCGTCAGCGTGGTGACGGTCTGCAATCCCTCGAAGACCGTGGAAACGGTGTGCGTCGGCGTGACGACCATCGTGCCCTGGATGAAGATGTCGCCATAGGCCGAGCCGTTGCTCGCGCCATTCGCGCCAGTGCCGCCGGTCTCGGTGGCACCGGACAGGGTGCCGCCGATCACGGTCAGCTTGCCGCCTTGCTGGACGAAGATATCGCCGCCGGCGCCGAGACCGCCGCCACCGCCGCCGGCGAGCGAGCCATTGCCCGCGCCGAAGCCGCCGCTGCCGGGCGTGCCGTTCGACCCGCCGCCACCACCGCCGAAGCCGCCATTGCCGCCGGTGTGCGCGTAGCCGCTGCCATTGCCGGATCCGCCGCCACCGCCGGCGAACCCGCCATTGCCGCCGCCATAAATGCCGCCGCCGCCACCGCCACCGACGCCACCTGCACCGCCGAAGCCGATCAGCGTGCCCGAAGGGCCGCCGCCCACCGAGTTGCCGCCACCGATGCCACCGCCGCCGCCGCCGACGCCGCCGGCACCACCGCCACCATTTGCGCCGCCGGAGGCATGCGCGCCGTAGCCGATGCCGCCATAATTGTCGGCGCTCTGTCCGCCGCCTGGACCGACGACGGTCGCCGGCGTGCCGCTCGAGCCCTGCGCGCCTGTTGAAGGATGCTGGCTATCAGAGCCGGCTTCGCTGTAACCGTTCGCGCCATTGCCGTGGTCGCCATAATAGTCGTGACCGCCGAAACCGCCGCCACCGCCGCCGCCGCCATTGCCACTGCCGCCGTCGGCACCGATGCCGCCGCCACCGCCGCCGCCACCGGCAGGATCGACCGCACCGCCATCGCCGCCCTTCGCGGTGTTACTGCCGAAATTGACATTGTCGAGCGTGACGTCGGCGTTCTGCCCGACGAACAGGCCGCCGCCGAGGCCTGCACCGCCGCCGCCACCGCCGACCCCGCCATTGCCGCCGCTCGCAACCGCATTGATGATGGTGAGATTCTTGAACGTCACCTTGCCTGAGGTGACGACAAAGCCCTGATAGCCGCGCGCGTCGATGACGTCGCTGTAATCCTGCCCGCCGAGCTGATTGTTGTAGTCGGAGTTGCCGTCGAAGGTGAGCGTCGAACCGTTCATCAGGTTGATGGCCGGCAGATCGTCGAGCAGCTGCAACGTGCGCGCGCCTGACGAGAGCGAGAAGTTGATGACGTAATCGGTGTTCGCCGCAGCGAAGCCGCCGCCGACGCTGATCGCCGAGATCGCGTTGTAGAGCTGGGTGTAATCGTGGAGGAGATCGCTGGTCGTCAGCGTGAGAACAACTGGGTTCGACACAAGGACCTCGGCAATAGGATTGAGCGACCGCAATCGATCGCTGTTTCTAAAAATTGCCGAATAGTTATCGTGCGCCGCAAATCATTGGCAATAATAACGAATTCTCATTCCGCGCACGGAGTTGAGATGGTCAATGGGTAAGGTTGACGGGCGCGCGGACCGCGTCGCGCGCGATTGGATGGCCATTTTCGTCACGGCAAGGGACATGCGAGGTGTGTTTGTCCCGTCGCGGCCACGCATCGATGTGAAACCAGCGGCGCGTGCATGCGCGCGATGAGAAGCGCTCGGAAAATTTGTTCGCTGAATCAAGGTGCCCAACGGGTGTCGTTTCGCTTGTGGCTCCGCGACGATCTTTCCGTCAGACTGCCTCTGTTGGCGGCCGCCGCTCGGAACAGAGCGCGCCGGAGTGAAGAGTGCAGCATGACGCTTCCACACGATCGAGCATGGCGACGCCGTTCGCGGACGGTGACGATGACAGTATGCGCGCTCGCAATCGTCGCATGCATCGAACCTGCCGAAGCGGCCGGATGCAATTTCGAGATTCAGGGCGAAGGGCGCGTCGCGGCTATCATCGATGCCCGCAGCCTTCGGCTCGACGACGGCCGTGAGGTCCGGCTTGCCGGCATCGAGGTGGCGGACAGGACGAAGGCCATGGCAGCGCTGTCGGCACGGCTGGTCGGCCGCGAGGTGACGCTGCGCGGGCAGGACGACACGCCGGACCGCTACGGCCGGCAACCGGCCTACGCCTTCGTCGAAGGTGAGGGGCTGCCCGTGCAGACCGAACTGCTGCGTCAGGGCCTCGCGCTGGTGTCGTCCGAGGTCGCCGACAAGGACTGCGCCGCGGCGCTGATGGCGGCGGAGGGCGAGGCACGGGCGGCCCGGTCGGGAACCTGGGCCGAGGCCAGTGTCATAAAAAACGCCGAAAGTCCGGACGATATTTTGGCCGGGATCGGGCGTTTTATGGTGGTCGAGGGCAGGGTTTTGTCGGTGCGCCAGGCCGGGGCGACGACCTACCTGAATTTCGGCCGAAACTGGACTCGGGACTTTGCTCTGACTATTTCAAGGCGCATAGTCCCTGCGTTCGAAGCGGCCGGGCTTGCGCCCAAGTCTCTGGAAAATCGCAGGATTCGTGTACGAGGCTGGGTGGAAGCACGACGTGGGCCGCGAATCGAACTGCTCCGGGTGGGGCAGATTGAAGTGCTCGGCGGGAACTAGGGGGCCTTTGGCCACACCCCGGCCGACTCACGGGACAATTTGCGAGTTTTGGACGTGATGGTGCGCGCAGGACGGCGTGAAAATGGGACTGGCCGCCGGCTTTCGGCTGCGCCGGTGCTCGTCTGCGCCGCCCTGACGCTGTCGGCCTGCGGCAATGTCGGCCGATTCGAGCAGGTCACCCCGACTGCGGCGGCGGCGCCGGTGAAGCCGAACCGGGTGGTGCAGCAGACGCCCAACAGCGAGCGCGAGCATGAGCGCATCCTGTCGTCCTATGGCGGCGCCTATGACGACCCGAAGCTCGAGGCGCTGATCAGCAAGACCGTCGAGCGGCTGGTCGCCGCTTCCGAGCGGCCCGACCAGGCCTACAAGGTGACGATCCTCAACTCCGGCGCGGTCAACGCCTTCGCGCTGCCGACCGGCCAGCTCTACGTCACGCGCGGCCTGATCGCGCTCGCCAGCGACACCTCGGAGCTCTCCTCGGTGCTGAGCCACGAGATGGCGCATGTGCTGGCCAAGCACGCCGCGATGCGCGAGGACCAGGCGCGCCAGGCGGCGGTGGTGACGCGCGTCGTCACCGACATGAGCACCGATCCCGATCTCACGGCGCTTGCGCTCGCCAAGACCAAGCTGACACTGGCGAGCTTCTCGCGGCAGCAGGAGTTCGAGGCCGACGGCATCGGCGTCGGCATCGCCGCCCGCGCGCATTTCGATCCCTACGGCGCGGCGCGTTTCCTGACCGCGATGGAGCGCAATGCCGCGCTCAAGATCGGCAAGACTGCGCTCGATCCGCGCGCGCAGGATTTCACCTCGTCGCATCCGGCGACGCCGGAGCGCATCAACAATGCGCAGACCACCGCGCGGCAATATTCATCGCCGGAGAGCAACGATCGCGACCGCGAGACCTATCTCGCCGCGATCGACAACATCGTCTACGGCGAGGATCCCAGCGAAGGCTTCGTCCGCGGCCGCCGCTTCCTGCATCCGAAGCTCGGCTTCACCTTCACCGCGCCCGATAATTTCACGCTCGACAACACCGCGCAGGCGGTGATCGGCGTGCGCGAAGGCGGCAGCCAGGCGATGCGCTTCGACGTGGTGCGGGTGCCGGCCGAGCAGTCGCTCGGCGACTATCTGAATTCCGGCTGGATGGAGGGCGTCGAGAAGTCCTCGACCGAGGACCTCACCATCAACGGCTTTCCGGCGGCCTCGGCCACCGCGCATGGCGACCAGTGGCAGTTCAAGGTCTATGCGCTGCGCTTCGGCAGCGACGTCTACCGCTTCATCTTCGCCGCCAAGCAGAAATCCACCGAGAGCGAGCGCAACGCACGCGAGACCGTCAATTCATTCCGTCGCCTGACGCTCGACGAGATCCAGGCCGCGCGCCCGCTGCGCATCAAGGTGATCAACGTGCAGCCCGGCGACACCGTGGAATCGCTGTCGCACCGCATGGCCGGCGTCGATCATCCGGCCGAGCGCTTCCGCGTGCTCAATGGCCTCGACGCCCACGCCCAGGTCAAACCGCGCGACCGCGTCAAGATCGTGGTGGATTGAGGCGGTAGAGAACCGTAGCCCGGATGCAGCGTTGCGCAATCCGGGGACGTGCGTCCGCGAAGAGAAGATCCCGGATTACGCTGCGCTCCATCCGGGCTACAAGCAACCCTACTTCGCCCTCTCCTTGAGGAAGGCGATGATGTCGGCGCGATCCCTGGGATCCTGAACCTCGTAGAACATCTTGGTGCCCGGGACCATCGCGTCCGGATCGGTCAGCCATTTGTCGAGATTCTCCTCGGTCCACACGATCTTCGAATTCTTCAGCGCCGGCGAATAATTATAGCCCGCGACCGAACCGGCGAGGCGGCCCACCACGCCCTTATGCATCGGGCCGACGTCGTTCTTCTCGATCGAATGGCAATCGCCGCAGCCCTGGTACAGCGTGGCGCCGCGTGCCGGATCGCCCGCCGCGCGGGCGCTGTTCAGCGCGAGCAGGATCGCGATGGCCGCCATCGCGGCGATTTTGGCGCGCCGCGGCGCCAGCGCGCCGGCGATCGAACGAATGGTCATTCCGGGTCTCCTGTTTGCCACCACAACAGGAGCCGCCGCGCTGCCATTCTATTCCCTGCCGCCCGGCCGTCATTGCACTGGACGCCGGCCGCTGGGATCGCCGACAATCATGCCTCGTGTTGAAGTTTTTTGCCGCCCCCGCGGAATAATTGCGCGGCCCCGTCGATCTTGATTGCGGCTGCCACCTCCGCAGCCGCGCCGCGCTATTGGAGCATCCCCAGTGTTTCAGACCAGGTTCGGCGCCGTCGCTCGACTTGCCGAACTCGGGTGCGTGCTTGCTGCGCTCACACTCGCAGCAGCCACCGCCGCGCGCGCGGACGGCTGTCCCAAACCGAGCGACGAAATTGCGACCGACCGGCCCGACGTCACCAATTCCAGTATCGTCGTGCCGGTCGGGAGCCTGCAGAACGAGAACGGCGTCAACCTGACCGGCCGCGACGGTGGCCGCAGCATCGACGGCAGCAACAGCCGCTGGCGGCTCGGGATTGCGCCCTGCCTCGAAGTACTGGTCGACCTGCCGAGCTATGTCGGCACGCTGAAATCGCCGGGCGCCTCCGGCTTCTCCGACGTCGCGCCGGCCATCAAATGGCAGATCAGCCCGGGTGCCCGGGAAGATCGACCTCTCGATCACGGCCGGCGTCGCGTTGCCGACAAGTGCTGCTGTTATCGCCGGCCGCGGCGCGCAGCCCTATATTCAATTGCCATGGTCATGGGAGCTGCATGAGGGCTGGGGCGTCAGCGGCATGTTCACGGAATTCTTCCGTCCGGCCGAACCGACCGGCCAGCACATGTCGGAGGCGACGTTCGTGGTCGAGAAGAAACTGACCGAGCGGATCAGCGTGTTCACCGAATATGTCGGCGACTATCCCGACGGCGCGCGGCCGACCCAGCTGGTCAATTCCGGCGGCATGTACAAGATCACACCGACCCAGCAGCTCGACTTCCACATCGCGTTCGGGCTCAACCGCAACTCGCCGAACTACGTTGTCGGCTTAGGCTATTCGTTTCGCGTCGATGGATTATTCCGCTAGCCTGAGATTCGCAGCCCGGATGGAGCGCAGCGCAATCCGGGGGCAGAACGGTCCGCGGTCAAGGTGGCCCCGGATTTCGCTTCGCTCCATCCGGGCTACAAGACGAGGGAAACTGCGCGAGCAGTCTAATTCACTTCCGCTTCGCGCAGGCCGCTGAGCCACAGCGCCAGCAGCGTCCACACCGCCCCCGACAACAGGTACGCGCCGGCCGAGATCAGGCCGAAATGCGTCGCCAGCAAGAGCGCGGCCAGCGGCGCGAAGCCGGCGCCGAACAGCCAGGCGAAATCCGAGGTCAGCGCGGAAGCCGTGTAGCGATAGTTGCGCGCGAAGTTCGAGGCGATCGCGCCCGACGACTGGCCGAACGACAGGCCGAGCAGCACGAAGCCGAGCACCATGTAGACGGTCTCACCGAACGCGCCGGCGTCGAGCAGCTGCGGGGCAAAGCCGCTATAGACCGCGATCGCGACCGCCGAGCCCAGCAGCAGCGGCTTGCGCCCGACGCGATCGGCGATCATGCCGGAGGCGACGATCGCCGCGACGCCGACCATGGCGCCGATCATCTCGATGATCAGGAAGCGCACCGGGCTTTCCTTGGTGAACAGGAACACCCAGGACAGCGGAAACACCGTGACCATGTGGAACAGGGCGAAGCTCGCCAGCGGCGCGAACGCGCCGAGCAGGATGTTGCGGCCTTCCTGCGCGACGGTCTCGCCGACCCGCGCCGGCTCGAGGTCGCGGCTTTCGAACAGCTCGGAATATTCATCGGTCGCCACCATGCGCAGCCGCGCGAACAGCGCCACCACGTTGATGGCGAAGGCGACGAAGAACGGATAGCGCCAGCCCCAATCGAAGAAATCATCCGCCGACAGGTTGCCGGCGAAAAACGCGAACAGCGCGCTCGCCACGATCAGCCCGAGCGGCGCGCCGAGTTGCGGCACCATCGCGTACCAGCCGCGCTTGTTCGCCGGCGAATTCATCGCGAGCAGCGAGGCGAGGCCGTCCCACGCGCCGCCCCAGGCAATGCCCTGCAGGACGCGCGCGGCGGCGAGCAGCCAGATCGCCGCAACGCCGATCGTATCGTAGCCGGGCAGGAAGGCGAGCGCGACCGTCGCGGTGCCGAGCAGGAACAGCGCGGTGACGAGCTTGGCGCCCTTGCCGTGGCGGCGGTCGACCGCCATGAAGATGACGGTGCCGAGCGGCCGCGCGGCGAAGGCCAGCGCGAAGATGCCGAAGGAATAGAGCGTGCCGGTCAATTCATTGGCGAACGGGAACACCAGCTTCGGGAACACGATCACCGAGGCGATCGCGTAGACGAAGAAGTCGAAGAACTCCGAGGTGCGTCCGATGATGACGCCGATGGCGATCTCGCCGGGTTTCGCCTGCCCGTGACCTGATGTGGTCGGGGTGCCGTGAGCCATTGCTGGGGCCTGTGCCATCGCCGGAGAACCGTCCTTTGGAGCCTGATCCGGGAAACCGAAGAACGGTTTTCCGAACCAATCATGCTCGAACAAGATGAGGCCACGGGCAGACTTTGCCACGCGGTCCACCTCACCTTCTGACCGCCTATCCCGCAGTGCAACATTGGACAAATTGTCCAATGTCAACTTTGCTGCATCGCAGCTACCCCTTGGCCGAACTCATGAAATTCAAGTGGGGTGAGCCGTGCGCGCCTTGAAATTATTGGCCTTATTGCCGTTCGCGGCGCTCCTTGGCGGGTGCGATTTCGTCGTCCTGGCGCCTGCCGGCGACATCGCCGCCCAGCAGCGCGACCTCGTCGTGATCTCTACCGTCCTGATGCTGATCATCGTGCTTCCGGTAATGGCGCTGACCGTGTTCTTCGCCTGGCGCTACCGCCAGTCCAACACCCAGGCGCCCTACGAGCCGGACTGGGATCACTCCACCCAGCTCGAGCTGGTGATCTGGTCGGCACCGCTTCTGATCATCATCTGCCTCGGCGCGCTGACCTGGATGGGCACCCATCTGCTCGATCCCTACCGCTCGCTCGGCCGCATCGCCGCCGACAAGCCGATCGAGAGCAAGGACGCCCCGCTCAATGTCGAGGTGGTCGCGCTCGACTGGAAGTGGCTGTTCATCTACCCGGATTACGGCGTCGCCGCGCTCAACGAGCTTGCGGCGCCCGTCGACCGCCCGATCCGCTTCCGCATCACGGCCTCCTCCGTGATGAACTCGTTCTACATCCCAGCTCTCGCCGGCCAGATCTACGCCATGCCCGGGATGGAGACCAAGCTGCACGCTGTCGCCAACAAGCCCGGCACCTTCCGCGGCTTCTCCGCCAATTACAGCGGCGCCGGCTTCTCCGGCATGCATTTCGATTTCAAGAGCCTGTCGAACGCCGATTTCGACAAGTGGATCGCGACCGCCAAGGCCAGCGCCAACATGCTCGGCCGCACCGATTATCTCCAGCTCGAACGTCCGAGCGAGAACGATCCGGTCCGGCTCTATCGCTCGGTCGATCGCGATCTCTACAAGGCGATCCTCAACATGTGCGTCGAGCCCGGCAAGATGTGCATGAGCGAGATGATGGCGATCGACGCCAAGGGCGGCTTGGGACGCGAAGGCTTCAGCAACACGCTGCCGCTGACTTACGACAAATACGCCCGCCGCGGCGCGCCGCTCGGCTCCGAGCCGACCTTCGTCGCCGGCATCTGCTCGATGGACGAGATCAAGGATGCGCCGTCGCGCGAGGTCACCGCGCCGCTCGATCTGACGCCGCTGCGCGGCTTCGGGCTGAAGCGCCCGCCGTTCTCGCCGGCTCACCCGTCATCGACATCCCTGCTGCTCGGCCAGCGTCCGAAATCAGAGTCCTGAGGAGGACCGCATGAATCCCGATCTCGTCAAGATGATCTTCGGCCGCCTCAATCTCGAAGCGCTGCCGATCCATGAGCCGATCCTGGTCGGCACCTTCGCGGTGGTCGCAACCGGCGGGCTGGCGCTGTTCGCCCTCGTCACCTACTTCCGGCTCTGGAGCTATCTGTGGCGCGAATGGTTCACCACCGTGGACCACAAGCGCATCGGCATCATGTACATGATCCTCGGCATCGTGATGCTGCTGCGCGGCTTCGCGGACGCGCTGATGATGCGCCTGCAGCAGGCGATCGCCTTCAACGGCTCCGACGGCTACCTCCCCGCCCATCACTACGACCAGGTCTTCACCGCCCACGGCGTGATCATGATCTTCTTCGTGGCGATGCCGCTGGTCACCGGCCTGATGAACTACGTGGTGCCGCTGCAGATCGGCGCCCGCGACGTCTCGTTCCCCTTCCTCAACAATTTCAGCTTCTGGATGACGGTCGGCGGCGCGGTGCTGGTGATGATGTCGCTGTTCGTCGGCGAATTCGCCCGCACCGGCTGGCTCGCCTACCCGCCGCTGTCGAACATCGGCTACAGTCCTGACGTCGGCGTCGACTATTACATATGGGGACTCCAGGTCGCCGGCGTCGGCACCACGCTATCGGGCATCAACCTGGTCTGCACCATCGTCAAGCTGCGCGCGCCCGGCATGACGATGATGAAGATGCCGGTGTTCACCTGGACCTCGCTCTGCACCAACGTCCTGATCGTCGCCTCCTTCCCGGTGCTGACCGCGGTGCTGGCGCTGCTGTCGCTCGACCGTTACGTCGGCACCAACTTCTTCACGAACGATTTCGGCGGCAACCCGATGATGTACGTGAACCTGATCTGGATCTGGGGCCATCCCGAGGTCTACATCCTGGTGCTGCCGGCGTTCGGCATCTTCTCCGAGGTGACCGCGACGTTCTCCGGCAAGCGGCTGTTCGGCTACACGTCGATGGTCTACGCCACCGTCGTCATCACCATCCTGTCCTACCTGGTCTGGCTGCACCACTTCTTTACGATGGGCTCCGGCGCCAGCGTCAACTCGTTCTTCGGCATCACCACCATGATCATCTCGATCCCGACGGGCGCGAAGATGTTCAACTGGCTGTTCACGATGTATCGCGGCCGCATCCGCTTCGAGCTGCCGATGATGTGGACGGTGGCGTTCATGCTGACCTTCGTGATCGGCGGCATGACCGGCGTGCTGCTCGCGGTGCCTCCGGCCGATTTCGTGCTGCATAACAGCCTGTTCCTGATCGCGCATTTCCACAACGTGATCATCGGCGGCGTGCTGTTCGGCCTGTTCGCCGGCATCAACTACTGGTTCCCGAAGGCGTTCGGCTTCAGGCTCGATCCGTTCTGGGGCAAGCTGTCGTTCTGGTTCTGGGTCTCCGGATTCTACTTCGCCTTCATGCCGCTCTATGTGCTCGGCCTGATGGGCGTGACCCGAAGGCTCCGCGTGTTCGACGATCCGTCCTTGCAGATCTGGTTCGTGATCGCGGCGTTCGGCGCCTTCCTGATCCTGCTCGGCATCGGTGCGATGCTGGTGCAGTTCGCGGTCAGCATCCTCCGGCGCGAACAGCTCAAGGACACCACCGGCGATCCCTGGAACGCGCGCACGCTGGAATGGGCGACCTCCTCGCCGCCGCCGGACTACAACTTCGCCTTCACGCCCGTGGTCTACGACAACGACGCCTGGTGGGACATGAAGCGCCGCGGCTACAGGCGCCCGCTGACCGGCTTCAAGCCGATCCACATGCCGTCCAACACCGGCACCGGCGTCATCCTCGCCGGGTTCGCGACGGTGATGGGATTCGCGCTGATCTGGTACATCTGGTGGCTCGCCGCCGTCAGCTTCGTTGCGCTGCTCGCGGTCGCGATCGGCCACACCTTCAACTATCACCGCGACTTCCACATCCCGGCGGATGAGGTGGTGCGGACTGAAGACGCGCGGACACGCGTTCTTGCCGCGGGAGCCCAGTCATGAGCGTAGCGACGACCATCACCACTCAAGACTCCGAGCCCGTCTTCCACGTCGTCGACGAGCACGATCATCCGGAAGGCGCCAGCACCATGCTGGGCTTCTGGATCTACCTGATGAGCGACTGCCTCATCTTCGCGATGCTGTTTGCGACCTATGGCGTGCTCGGCGGCAGCTATGCCGCCGGCCCGTCGCCGAAGGACCTGTTCGACCTCAAGCTGGTCGCGCTCAACACCACGATGCTGCTGCTCTCCTCGATCACCTACGGCTTCGCCATGCTGACGATGGAGAAATCGAAGATCGGCCAGACCCAGCTCTGGCTCGCGATCACCGGACTGTTCGGTCTCGCCTTCCTCGGCATCGAGCTCACCGAGTTCGCCCACATGATCCATGAGGGCGCCACGCCGCAGCGCAGCGCCTTCCTGTCGTCGTTCTTCACGCTGGTCGGCACCCACGGCCTGCACGTCACCTTCGGCCTGGTCTGGCTGGTGACGCTGATGGTGCAGACCGCGCGGTTCGGCCTCACCACCGCCAACCGGCGCCGGCTGATGTGCCTGTCGATGTTCTGGCACTTCCTCGACGTGGTCTGGATCGGCGTCTTCACCTTCGTCTACCTCCTGGGAATGCTGCGATGACAACAAAAGCTCACGCCGAAGCTCATGCCCTCGAAGCCAATGCCGGACACGGCCATGACGATCATGGCGGCGCCGCTCACGGCTCGCTGAAGAGCTATCTGATCGGCTTCGGCCTTTCGGTCGTCCTCACCGCCATTCCGTTTTGGCTGGTGATGACCGGCACCATCGCCGACAAGGCGGTCACCGCCCTGATCGTGCTGGTGCTGGCGGCGGTGCAGATTGTGGTTCACATGATCTACTTCCTCCACATGAACACGCGGTCCGAGAACGGCTGGACCATGATGGCCATGATCTTCACCGTGGTCATGGTGGTGATCGCGCTGACCGGCTCGCTGTGGGTCATGCATCACCTCAACATCAACATGATGCCGATCCACGACATGAGCCAGATGCCGTGACGGTGCGATCTGCCAGACCACCGCTGGTGCTGCTCACGCTCGGCATGCTGGGCGTGGTGCTGCTGAGCGCGCTCGGCGTCTGGCAGATCGAACGCCGGACCTGGAAGCTGGCGCTGATCGAACGGGTCGAGCAGCGCATGCATGCGGCAGCGGTCGCGCCGCCGCCGCCATCGTCATGGCCCGCGGTCACGGCCGCCAGCGACGAATATCGCCGCGTCACCCTGAGCGGCACGTTCCTCAATGCCGACGAGACGCTGGTGCAGGCCGTGACGGCCGAAGGCCCCGGCTTCTGGGTGCTGACGCCGCTGCAGATGGCCGACGGAACCACGGTGCTGGTCAATCGCGGCTTCGTTCCGCCCGACCGGCGCGATCCCGCCACACGGCGCGACGGCGCCCCGCAGGGCCGGGTCAATCTCACCGGGTTGTTGCGGATTTCGGAGCCGAAGGGCGGTTTCCTGCGCAGCAACGACCCTGCGGCGGGCCGCTGGTATTCGCGCGACGTCGCCGCGATCGCCGCCGCGCACGGATTGTCGCACGTCGCCCCCTATTTCATCGATGCCGATGCGACGCCGAATCCCGGCGGCAGCCCCCTCGGCGGGCTCACGATCGTGCGGTTTCCCAACAACCACCTGATTTACGCGCTGACATGGTTTGCGCTGGCCTTTATGCTGGCGGGCGCGCTCCTGCGCATCGTCGGCAGGAGCCGCGCCGGCGCCTCCGATCCAGGGTGGAGTTCAAGACGCGCCGCCGTGCGCCGCTTGGTCGGCGCAGCCCGCAACCTGTCTCGCGACCCAGGCCCAGATGCTCGAGCGCACATCGGATCCGCATGAGGAAAATGCCGCGACAGGCACGGCTGTGATGCCGTCTGCCGCAGGCGCGGCCACCGGCATCCCGTTCGATCTCGCAAGCCCCGCCGACATCGCCACC
Source organism: Bradyrhizobium sp. USDA 4461 (assembly GCF_054055655.1). Taxonomy (NCBI): domain Bacteria; kingdom Pseudomonadati; phylum Pseudomonadota; class Alphaproteobacteria; order Hyphomicrobiales; family Nitrobacteraceae; genus Bradyrhizobium; species Bradyrhizobium sp. USDA 4461. The sequence continues at coordinate 2,893,411 of NZ_JBSRXM010000001.1, read as the reverse complement.
AACCGCAAGAACATGGCCCTGCTGGTCCAGCTGCGCTGGATCGCCGTGATTGGCCAGATCGCCACCATCGGCTTCGTCCAGTTCTGGATGGGCATCGCGCTGCCGCTGCTGCCGCTCGCCGCCGTGATCTCCGGGCTCGTCGCGCTCAATGTCGTCAGCCTGCTGTGGCTGCGCTACCGCGCCGACATCAACAACCGCGAGCTTTTGGTCGCGCTGGCGCTCGACGTCGCGGCGCTGACCGCCCTGCTCTATCTCAGCGGCGGCGCGACCAATCCCTTCACCTCACTCTATCTGCTGCAGGTGACGCTCGGCGCGGTGCTGCTCGATGCGCCCTCGACCTGGTCGCTGGTGGCGCTGGTCTGCATGAACTTCGCCTGGCTGACCAGCTACTACCGGCCGCTGGAGCTGCCGCAGCAGGGCTTCGCTGACGCCTTCAACCTGTACATCGCCGGCACCTTCATCGGCCTCGTGCTCGACGCCGTGCTGCTCGTGGTGTTCATGACCCGGATCAACCGCAATCTGCGCGACCGCGACCTGCGCCTCGCGGCGATGCGCCAGCATGCCACCGAGCAGGATCATATCGTCCGGATCGGCCTGTTGGCTTCCGGCGCCGCGCATGAACTCGGCACGCCGCTCGCCTCGCTCTCGGTCATCCTGGGCGACTGGCGCCGGATGCCTGCGCTCGCCTCCGACCCCGAACTGTCGCAGGACCTCGGCGAGATGGAGATCTCGGTGCAGCGCTGCAAGTCGATCGTGACCGGCATCCTGCTCTCAGCCGGCGAAGCCCGCGGCGAAGGCTCCTCGCCGACCACCGTCGCGGCATTCCTGAGCACGCTGGTCGAGGAGTGGCGGACGACACGGCCGTCGGCCACGCTGTATTTCCGCAACGCGTTCGGCACCGATCTTGCGATCGTGTCCGACATCGCGCTCAAGCAGGCGATCTTCAACGTGCTCGACAATGCCGCCGAGGTTTCGCGCGACTGGATCGAGCTGATGGCCGAGCGCAATGCCGATACGCTTGTGCTGTCGGTGAACGATCGCGGTCCGGGCTTCTCGCGCGAGGTGCTTTCACATATCGGCAAGCCGTATCAATCGACCAAGGGCAGCCCCGGCAGCGGCCTCGGCCTGTTCCTGGTCGTCAACGTGGTGCGCAAGCTCGGCGGCGTGGTGGCGGCGCGCAACCGGCCGGACATCGGCGCCACAGTCAGGCTCGAGCTGCCGCTCTCGATGCTTGCGATCGGAGACCACCTTGACGCATGAACGCCAGCTTCTGATCGTCGAGGACGATTCAGGCTTTGCCCGGACCCTGAAGCGCTCGTTCGAGCGCCGCGGCTACGGCGTCGCCGTATCCGCCTCGCTCGACGAGGTCCGTGAGCTACTCGAGCAGCAATCGCCCGGCTATGCCGTCGTCGACCTCAAGCTCGCCGGCGGCGCCTCGGGTCTTGCCTGCGTCGAAGCGCTGCATGCGCATGACCCGGAGATGCTGATCGTGGTGCTGACCGGATTTGCCAGCATCGCCACCGCGGTCGAGGCGATCAAGCTCGGCGCCTGCCACTACCTCGCAAAGCCGTCGAACACCGACGACATCGAGGCCGCATTCCAGAAAGCCGCCGGCAACGCCGCCATCGAGGTCGGTGCGCGGCCGACCTCGATCAAGACGCTCGAATGGGAGCGCATCCACCAGACCCTGATCGAAACCGACTTCAACATCTCCGAAGCCGCCCGCCGCCTCGGCATGCATCGCCGGACATTGGCGCGAAAGCTCGAGAAGCAGCGGGTGAAGTAGCCATAGGCGGAAGCTTCTCACCGTCACCCTGCGGTGCTCGCCCCTTCGGCGAGCCTCGAAGGGCGACGGCCCTACTTCCTCCGCGAGCACCGGGATACATCCGCAGGACGATGCTGGTCGGAATCGTTTACGTAGCGTCGAGCGCCGTGGCCGTTTGCTCCGCTACCGTATGGCGACGCAGCGCTCGTCTTGAGTACAAGTGCCGCAGCAGGAGAGCAGTCAGTGTCACCGAGACGCTACCGGCGGGCCAGAAAGACCCCTAGCATGCAACGGCAAGTGATTGAAGTGGGGCGGCCTTGGTCGCCTCGCCCAGGTGATGCAGCCACCGGTCTCGTTGCGGCAAAGGTTCAAATACGCTGTGCTCAGCCATCTGACGGATCGCCTCTGACGCCTGCTCGATGCGTTGCTCAGGGCTCGTCGCGAAAGCAATGGAGGTTTCGTCAGTCATCACCATCAACGTTCCTTAATTCCGGACTGTTCCTCCATTCCTTCACCAAGTGACGCGCTCAGTCATTCCCGAAGAATTTCGCGAACGGACGGGGCGGGGAATCATCATCTTCAGATGCCATGATCGGTACGTCACGGCGGTCTACCTGTTCCAGGAGCACCGGAGCTTCACGGCGTTGGCCGCCTTGCTCGATGCGCCGCTGCTGACGTCTCGCCTGCTCGGACGCGATACGCTTCGCCTTGCGTTCAGCATACCGCTTGCGCCGCTCCCGTTCTTCCGCTGCAGGCTTCCTCGCCTCAGCCGCATCCGCCTGCTTCTCGACGGGCGCCTGGACGTCCTTCACCGGCTCTGGCTGCACCTGCGACGGCGGGGGTGGCGCGGCGGCTTCTGCAGCGGCGGCCTCGCGCTGGCTCGCTGGCTGCGGTGCGGGCGCGGCTTCTGCCGTCGATGGCAGCACCACGCGTGCTGGTTCCGCGGCCGCCGGCGAAGAGACGCGCGTCTGGGGACCGGCGGGATCCTTGAGCGCCGAATTTGCCATCAGCAGCCCACCACCGAATCCGGCACCGAGGATGATGAAGGTTGTTCCGACGCCCGCGAAGAAAATGACTGCCTTTGATGCCATGGTCCGCTCTCCTCCAATGGCGAGCGAACGCGCGAAAGGTAGCGGCGTTCCGTTCGGGATAAACCGGCAATGAGGTGGGCGACATTTTGCCAAAAAACAAAAAGCCCGGTCTTGCGACCGGGCTTTGGTTTCAATCCGTCGAACCCTTTCAGGCGGCTTCGTCCTCGACGGCGGTGTCGTCGCCATCGCTGTCGGCATCCTCGCCGTCGGCATCGCCCTCGCCTTCACCCTCGGCTTCCGCCTTGGCGCCGCGGCGCGGGCTCTTGGCGAGCTGGCCTTCGATCTCCTTGATCGCTTCGGTCTCGGTCGAGTGCTGCACCACCGCGATCTCGCGCGACAGCCGGTCGAGCGCCGCTTCATACAGCTGGCGTTCGGAGTAGGACTGCTCGGGCTGCGATTCCGAACGGTAGAGGTCGCGGACCACCTCGGCGATCGCGACGATGTCGCCCGAATTGATCTTCGCTTCGTATTCCTGGGCGCGGCGCGACCACATGGTGCGCTTGACGCGGGCGCGGCCCTTCAGGGTCTCCAGCGCCTTCTTGACCAGCGCCGGCTCCGACAGCTTGCGCATGCCGACATTGGCGACCTTCGCCGTCGGGACGCGCAGCGTCATCTTGTCCTTCATGAAGTTGATCACGAACAGCTCGAGCTTGGCGCCCGCGATCTCCTGCTCCTCGATGGCCAGGATCTGGCCGACGCCGTGAGCGGGATAGACGACGAATTCATTGGCCTTGAAGCCCTGACGCTGGGTCACGACCTTCTTCGGCTCCTCGACGCGCGGTGCGGCGGCCGGCTTGGCGGCAACCTTCGGAGCAGCGGCGGGGGCGGCAGCCTTCGGGGCAGCCGGCTTCGGCGCAGCAGCAGTTTTGGGGGCGACCTTCGCAGCAGCGGGCTTCGCAGCTGCCGCTTTCGCGGCAGTCTTGGCAGTCTTTTCTGGCATCACGCTTCTTTTGTTCTTTGAGGACTTTGCAGCCGCGGCCTTCTTGGCGCCTTTCACAGGCGCCTTGGCACGGCCCTTGGTTGCGCTGCGGGCAACGACAGCGGCTTTCTTCGTCGTCTTTGAAGCACTCTTTTTACGCGTTTTCTGTGACACAGCCTGCGCGCGGAAACTGCCACGCCCCTGTTCGATGTTGCGGGAACCTCGAAGCCACAAGGTACGCATGGCAGGGGGTTCTTGGCCTGTAATGTGTCAGATATAGCACATTTTCCGCAAAAATCAATGGTTTACGCCCGATTCCGGGCATAACAGGGCATCCTCAGGTCATATGTCCGTCATTAGGGTTAAATTGGAGCGCCGCGGCGAGCCAAAGCCCGCCCTTATCGGGGTAATCCGGAAGATTGCTCGCGAACGCCAGCGAATCAGTCGCCGCTGCCCGGATTCGGAGAAAAATATTTCTCGAACTTGCCTTCCTTGCCTTCCCACTCCTTGGCGTCCTCGGGCGAGTCCTTCTTCTGGGTGATGTTCGGCCAGCTCTTGGCGTAGTCGCGGTTGACCTCGAGCCACTTCTCCAGCCCCGGCTCGGTGTCCGGCTTGATGGCGTCAGCCGGGCATTCCGGCTCGCACACGCCGCAATCGATGCATTCGTCGGGATGGATGACCAGCATGTTCTCGCCCTCGTAGAAGCAATCGACGGGGCAGACCTCGACGCAGTCGGTATATTTGCACTTGATGCAGGCTTCAGTGACGACGTAGGTCATCCAAAACTCCGGAACGATCGATTTTTCTGGGGTTGCGTAGCGCAGGAATACCGGGGCCGCAAGGGAAGCCGCCCCCGAAAAACGCCAGTATTCTCACGTAACTGCCCGCCCAAATCGGAATAGCAAGCGCTAGATAACTACTCCTTACCGGCTTGCAAATTCCCGGCCTGCAAATCCTCATACAGCACCCGCGCTGAAATCGCGTCGCCGCGCCGCTCGGCGAAGGCGATCACCTTCAGCACGCGGACGCTGTTGTCGAGCGCGACGGTGACGACATCGCCCGCCTTCACCGCATGGCCCGGCGATTTCTCGCGCGTGCCGTTGATGCGGACATGCCCTGATGCGACCAGTTCAGCCGCGCTGGTGCGGGCCTTCACCACCCGCGCGTGCCACAGCCATTTATCGAGGCGCTGTCGATCCAAAAGCTAGACCAAGGGTTGGACTATTCCTTCCGGCCGGCGAGCTGCTCTTTGAGAGCAGCGAGCTTGGCGAATGGCGAATTCGGATCGATCGGCCGGTCGCGCTCGCGCGGCGCGCTGGAGGCGTAAGGCCGATGCGACGGGCCGCCCTCGCGCTTGTCGCGACCGCCCTTGTCACGGCCGAAATCGCGGCCGCCGCGGTCACGATCGCCGCGCTCGCCCTTGCGATCGCCACCGCCGAACTTGTTGTCGCGGCGCCGTTCATTGTCGCGATCACGGCCCTTGCCTTCGAAGCGCTCGCGGCGCGGGCCCTTGTCGTCTTTGTTGTCGCGGGCCTGCGCGCCCTCAGTGGGTGCGGCCGACGGATCCGCCGGCGCGCCGGGGCGCGGGGTGCGGAAATCCTGGTGACGGCGTGGACGACGATGCTGCTCGCGCTTGGCCTCGCCCTCGCTGCCACCCTCCGCGGCCTGCGCGCCCTCGGCGGGCTTGCCCTGATGGCGGCCGCGGTTGCGATCGTGGCCGCGATGATGCGGACGGCGCTCGTCGGAACGGCCACCGGGACGCCAGACTTCGACCAGCTGCGGCTCGGCCGGCGTCTCCACGGCGGCGGGAGCCGCCTCGGCGACAGCTTCAGCGGGTGCAGCGTCAACGCTTGCGGTCTCCGCAGGCGCTTCGGCAACAGCTTCAGCAGCTTCCACGGCAGGCGCAGGCTCGGCCGCGACTTCGGCAGCCGGCGCCTCAGCTTCGACGGCAGCGGCCGGCGCATCGACCGGCGCGGCGCGCTCGGCCACCGCATCCTGATGAGTCTCGACCACGGCCGGCGTCGCCTCGCTGGCAGCGACCTCGGCAAAGCCGACATCGGGCAGCAACGCGGCCGACGGCGCCGGATCGCCGGACACCGGCTGATGATCGACCGCAGCCTCCGCCGCATCGGCGGTGACTTCGGCAGCGGCATCGACCGGCGCGTTCACGGCGGCGTCGGAGGTCGCTTCGACCGGCGGCGTCTCGGCGGCGACCGTCTCGGTGGTCTCGGCCGGCGCAGCCTCGACCGGCTTCGGCGGCAGCGGCGGACGGCGGTCCATGCGATAGCCGAGCGCGCGCAGGATCGAGGCAAAATCCTCACCGGCCGAACCGGTCAGCGAGGTCATCGCCTGGGTCACGACAAAGCCGCGGCCGTCGAACGCACCGGCGGGCTTCTCGCCCGGCGAGGTCTCGCGCCAGGCCAGCGCCGGCCGGATCAGATCGGCCAGCCGCTCCAGGATGTCTACGCGCACCGCGCGCTCGCCGCACTGGCGATAGCCGAGCACGCGATAGCCGTCGCGCGGCAAGGTCTTGTCGACCGGGAACGAGGTGCGGCCGCTCGACGCCAGATGCTGCACATTCGACAGCGCAGCCATGTCGACATTGCTTTGCTTCTCGGCCCACAGCAGCGAGGCCAGCGAGCGCGCCGCGGGCTTCAAGAGCTGCGGGAAATAGATGTGATAGGCGCCGAACCGCACGCCGTATTTGCGCAGCGCCGCGCGCGACGGCTGGTCGAGATCCTTCATCTCGGCCGCGATCTTGCTGCGCTCGAGCACGCCGAGCGCCTCGACCAGCTGGAAGGCGATGCCGCGGGCGATGCCCTGCAGATCTTCGGCCTTGGACAGTTCGAACAGCGGCCCGAGCAGCTTTTCGACATGCGTCTTGAGCCAGAGATCGAGCCGGGTCTGCACCGCTTCGCGCGAGGCGCCGGTCAGCCGCTCGTCGGAAATGATGCGCAGGCGCGGATGCAGCGCGTCGTCGGCGGCGACCAGCTTCGCCACCGCATCGCCGGTCCAGCGGATGGTGCCGTCGGAGGTCAGCACGAACTGCTCGTCGGGGGCGGCGCCCAGTTTCTCGGCCCGCGCATCGATCTCGCGCGCCAGCACCTGCTGGGCGGCGGCTTGCAGCGCCTTGGCGTCGCTGCCGGCCTCGGCCGCATCGGGTGCGAAGGTGAAACCATCGAGCCGGCCAATCACGTGGCCTTCCACGATCACTTCACCGGTCTTGCCAATTTCCGTATTCAAAACTGAGTTCTCCCGCAGGCGGCGCATCAATACACTGGTCCGCCTGTCAACGAAACGCTCCGTGAGCCGTTCATGCAGCGCATCGGATAATTTATTTTCGAGGTCGCGCGTGATCCCCTGCCAGTGGTCCGGGTCGTCGAGCCAGTCGGGCCGGTTGGCAACAAAGGTCCAGGTCCTGATTTGCGCGATCCGGCCCGATAGCGTGTCGATATCGCCGTCGGTCCGGTTGGCCTGGTCGACCTGGGCGGCAAACCATGCGTCAGGGATACGCCCCTTTTGCATCAGGAAGCCATACAGCGTGGTCACGAGTTCGGCATGGGCGGCCGGCGACAGCTTCCGGTAGTCCGGAACCTGGCAGGCCTCCCACAGCCGCTCCACCGCCTTGGGCCCATGCGCCCATTCGCGCACCTCGGCGTCGCGTGCGACATGTTCGAGCACCCGCAAATCCTCGGCCACCGGGGCCCGCGTCAGTGCCTCATGATTAGGCGTCAGCGCCAGCGACACCTGCAACGCGCCGAGCGAGGAGAAGTCCAGCCTGGCGTTGCGCCATTGCAGCATCTTGACGCTGTCGAAGGTGTGGTTCTGCAGCGCGTTGACGAGCTCCGGCTCGAACGGCGCGCAGCGTCCCGTCGTCCCAAATGTGCCGTTGCGGGTGGCGCGCCCGGCGCGGCCGGCGATCTGCGCGAACTCGGCCGGCGTCAGGCGGCGGAATTGATAGCCGTCATATTTGCGGTCGGAGGCGAAGGCGACGTGATCGACGTCGAGATTGAGCCCCATGCCGACCGCATCTGTCGCGACGAGATAATCGACATCGCCGTTCTGGAACATCGCGACCTGCGCATTGCGCGTGCGTGGGCTAAGCGAGCCCAGCACCACGGCCGCGCCGCCATGCTGACGTCGGATCAGTTCGGCGATCGCATAGACTTCATCAGCGGAGAACGCGACAATTGCCGTGCGGCGCGGCTGCCGCGTGATCTTGCGGTCGCCGGCGAATTCGAGCTGCGAGAGCCGTGGCCGCGTGATGATCGAGGCGCCCGGCAGCAGCCGCTCGATCATCGGCCGCATCGTCGCCGCACCCAATAGCAGCGTCTCGTCGCGGCCGCGGCGGTTGAGAATGCGATCGGTGAAGACATGCCCGCGCTCGAGATCGGCGGCGATCTGGATCTCGTCGACCGCAAGAAACGACACATCGAGATCGCGCGGCATCGCCTCCACGGTGGAGACCCAGAAGCGCGGCGCCTTCGGCTTGATCTTCTCCTCGCCGGTGATCAGCGCGACGTTGTCGACGCCGGCGCGATCGACGATCTTGTTGTAGACCTCGCGCGCCAAGAGCCGCAGCGGCAGCCCGATCAGGCCCGATGAATGCGCCAGCATGCGCTCGATCGCCAGATGCGTCTTGCCGGTGTTGGTCGGCCCCAGCACCGCAGTGACACCCGCACCGGGCACGCGGTCATTTCCGAACGAAGTTGAGAAAACCATTTTTTGCAGGTGTTTCTTGAAGTCAGGTGTTTCTTGAAGTGTTGGGCGAAACGCTCAATCCGTCATCCCGGGAGCTTGTGACGCATTGGCTTGCTCGGTGTCATCACCCGCGCATACGGGTGATCCAGTATTCCAGAGACGGTCGTGCTTGAGCCGATAGGCCGCGGCGTACTGGGTCGCCCGGTCCCGTCTTCGCCAAGGCTTCGACGAGGCCATGACTCCCTGGCGCGCCGAAGCTTTAGCGAAGGCGGCAAGCCGGGCGACGACAACGGTGGATGAGGACAAAGCTTCACATCCTCTCAGGGTGACGGTTTGGCAGTGTGTTTCGCACCGGCAGAGTGTTTCGCAAAATCTGTCTCACAATGCGACGCTTGCTGCGCCGCCCTTAAGCTTCGGAACGACTTGAGAACGAATCGCGGCCGAATCGCTGACTCCGTTCCGGGCCTGAAACGTTCACCGCAACATCTCGGGTAGACTCCACGGCGGCGGCACTAGATCAAGTTTGAACGGGCTCCACAAGCAGGGGATATGCGGACTGAATTCCTTAAATTCCAGAGGCGGCCGAGTCGAATCAGAAGCGGGCAAGAGTCAACTGGATTCAGTCAACTGGATTCCGGTGACGTTTGTTGCATGGCCTCGCGCTGCGTAGCCCGCATGGAGCGAAGCGCAATCCGGGACTTTGCATCCGCGGCGAAAGACCCCGGATTTCGCTTCGCTCCATCCGGGCTACCAAGCTGCCAGACCGTCATCCTGAGGAGCCGCGAAGCGGCGTCTCGAAGGATCGACGGCCACGCCGGGGACCGTGCATCCTTCGAGGCTCGCCAAAGAGGCTCGCACCTTAGGATGACGGGTCGGGCAGTGTCGCCCGCGTAGCCCTACTGCGTCTTCGCCACGCGCGGCGGCGCGGCTGTGGTGACGAACGAGGTCGCTTCCAGCATGGCCTGGCCGAGCGGGGTCGGGATCGTCATGCGGAACGGCACCAGCAGGCGGGTGCCGGCGATCGGCACGAAGGCGATTTCGATGTTGCGCTGGGCGGCGAGGTATTTGATCACGGGGCGATCCGGGATGTAGCCCGAGATCGGCACGAAATAGAGCGCGCAGACCAGCGCCGGACCGTGATAGCCGCGTTCGGCCTTGACGATCTCGACCCGCTTGAAATCGAGCTTGAGGTCGTAGCGCATGCGGCCGTCGAACACGCCGGCGCCGGTGCGGCAGACATCCGGGCTCATCAATTCGGCGTTGCCGGGCGCGCGCAGGAACGCGCCGGTCATCGGATCGAACACGTTCTTCTTCTGCGCCTCGGTCACCGGCAGGCGGTCGGCATCAACTGGCGGCTCCGGCTCGATCGTGGATTCCTTGATGCCGCCACCCGCAAGCACCATCCGGATCGTCTCGGATTTCTTCGAGGTGGTGGTGGTCGCGGTGTAGGACGAGGCCGCCAGCGTCCCGTTGACGACCCGGCCCTGCGAGGCGCCCGAGCCGCTGCCGCCGGAAAATGCCTTCAGAAGCCCCGCGGTGCCGCCCTGGGCGGTGGCGGAGAAGGTGTCGTCGCCGATTTCGATGGTCCAGGAGCCCTTGCCGACCGGGATACCGGCAAGCGTCGCCTCATACTGCGCGTCGAGCCGACCCTGCGCGCTGGCGCGCTCGGCACAAAACAGCAAAAGGGCACCGGCGCACAGGCCGAGGAGCCGGCCGAGCGGGGGCAAAATGGCAATGGCGGTCGTCACTTAACCTACCTGACGGTCCTGCTATCGGCGCTTGGTCCGTTGTCCATTTCTCAAAGCACATCGGCCGGACAACATGCGCGTCTCTTATGGAACCAAGACTTGCAGCCGAATACGCCCTTTATATGGTTGCCATTTCAGCCGTTAAGTGGCTGGAACGGCTTATGAACCGGCATTCCCGGATACCGCCATGCGGCGATATAATCTTGACGCTCGGGTGATCCGCCTCTATACACCCGCGGTTCCTGGAAAATGGACGCGAATTCAAAACCCCCGCGCGGGCCGTGCGATTGCACGCCTGGCAGAGCGGCGGGGATGCAATAAGGATTTTGTAAGATGTCCCGGCGCTGCGAACTGACGGCCAAGGGCCCCCAGACGGGCCACAAGGTGAGCCACTCCAACATCAAGACCAAGCGGCGCTTCCTGCCGAACCTGGCCAACGTGACCTTCATCTCGGATGCGCTCGGCCGCAACGTGCGCCTGCGCGTCTCGACCAATGCGCTCAAAAGCGTCGACCACAATGGCGGCCTCGACGCCTACCTGCTCAAGGCCAAGGCCGACGTGCTCTCGCCCCGTGCCCTCGACCTGAAGCGCGCGATCGAGAAGAAGGTCGGCAAGCCGGTCCCGGTGAAGAAGGCGAGCTGAGCGAGACTGCGAGAGCGGAATTCGCGGAGAGTGTTTTGAACGGCCGGGTCGATGACCCGGCCGTTTTTGTTGAAGTGGTACGCGTGTCAACTATCAACGAATTCGCGCCAACCCTTCTTGCGCAATCGGCAAGCATCGCAAATCGAACACCCGTAAGTGCGATACTTGCACACATGGAAAGCATGATGAGATTGCGACCCGGGATATAGCGCCTTCCAGGGAAAAGCGGCGACCCAACCAAACCTCCGTGAAGGACCTCGATACTTGTCGCGACCTGCCCGATCAAATCAAGCTTCACGAGGTGATCAGGACCGAGGCGCTCGCTCCAAATCGGAAACGCCGCCTCTAGGGATTTTCTGACAGCGAGTCTTTGCTCAAGCTCAATGGAGTGCTTCTGGCCGTACTCAAATCCGACGGTCTCAACCCGCCTGTATTTGTTTAGCGCCCATGCGAGGACCGTCGTCGAATCTTGACCTCCTGAAAAGAGCACGATTGCAGCATTCCGGTCTAATGCTGCTCCCAGCGCCTGCACCGTATCCATTCACAAGCCTCGTCAATGCTGTGAAACACCGCTCGTAACGCGCAATCAATCATCGGATTGTCGCCGATCGGCAAAAGCGACCGAACGTCCGTCTTCACTCCAACGCAAATCTTTCCACGACTGTACGCATAGCCCCCAACGCTCAACGAGTAGTAGTGACTTCCGATATAGAGGGGACGCGTACATGTCGCGCGCAAGCTCGCGGTGATCCCCTTTGGTCTTGCTACACGAGATTAGTGCTCGAACGCCTTGGACGCCCATCGAACGTATTGTCACCGAGCATGCAAGTGCCCGTTTGGTGACCGTGGAATCAGTTTCGATTGGTGTCATCCGACCAACATCGATCGAGGACTTTGCGTGATCGAAAAACTATATGCGACGGGCATCGTCTGAGATCTCGAAATTGGGGGGAATCAGAATCACCAATGACTGACAGGTCCCTTAAACTTGGCATGAGTAGAGGACGGTGCCTCTCTATCAAGCGGCCTCTCCCCTAGGTTGTGATCTCCTGGGTGCGAGCCAACTAACATCATGGAGCAAGAACGTGCGGTCTGGCTATGCACCAAAACACGAATTTCCCCAACCTTTTCAAGGCACCGCATCCTGTCCGACCTTCACCACAAAAATATTCCCCCCACAACAGTAGAACGGACCGCATCCCGCCTCCTGTGAGAAGCGCGTATACGAGGGGGTGCGGTGGACGGAACGGGTGGGCGAGACGAGCGCGCCGCATCGTGGACGGCGAAATCGCGTGATCCTGACGCCCATAGACGGCGTGCCCGCACCCGGCGTTCCCTGCGCCCTTTGCTGACAAGCGAGGTCAACTGCCGCAAAGCTCGGATCAATCGCGCGCGAGGATGCGCACATACAGCCTCTCCTCTGTCCGGCAGGTGAGTCGATCTGACCATGGCGCACGTGCCACAATGGTGAGGTGGATTATTCTTTATGCGATCGCGCGCGAAGTAAAATCATCCATCGGGCTGCATGATGAGAGGCGGATTGCCTCAGCGCTACGCTCCTCGCACTGACAGCGCTGAGAGCTGCATCGAATCCGCTGACAGCTACTGCCAATGACAGCGGTGTCATCGCTCGCCACTGCGCGAATCTGTGGCGATACGCTGTTCGTGCGTGAAGAAACGCTTAACGCGCGCGCCTTAACCAACATAGAAACTCTATAAATAAAGGCAAAAGCGGCTTCCCGCACTCGTTAATCACAACATCACTGCGCATCATCACGAGCGCATGAGGCGCATGCAAAACGCCATGATCTCTTCCAGATGTGAGTGTGCAAACAAGCGCGCCCGACGCGCTTCCGATTCGCTTGTGGCCGACGCCGCATCGTCTCGAACACCGTGCCGGACATCACGGCGGGTACAACTGATTGTGAGGCCCGTGCGCCGCACTCTTGGGAAGAAGCCTGGCCGTTCTTATGTCACGTCCAAAGACGACCCGATAAAGGAATTGATCAATGCAAGTTCGCGCAGCCGATCCGCGCGGAAGACTGGTGCCCGCGATCGCAACCGCCGCCGTGGCGGTGCTCGCAACAGCCGCCCTCGTCGTCCTCGAATTTCACCCGCCCAGGAACGTGCGAACGGGTGAGCCCGGGATGATCACCTCCGCCGCCGCCAGCCGCGCCGGCGCCACCGTGCTGCCGACCGATCCGGTGACGACTGGTAGCGTGCGGTATCGCTGAGGCCAGGAGTTCTCCCTCGCCCCGCTTTTGCGGGGTCGAGACGAGCGAAGCTCGCTCTTAGAGGGTTGGGGTGAGGGGCATCTCTCCACGCGATAGGTCGCTGATAGACCTGTACCCCCTCACCCGGATCGCATTCCGCTTCGCTGCATGCGATCCGACCTCTCCCCGCAAGCGGGGCGAGGTGAGAAGCGCCCCGGGCGCGGGGAAAGATTTTGATAATCATTCCACATCGCGGCAGGCCACCGCACAGTCGCTGAGCTTGGCGGCTTGATATTACCCCGGCCATTCATCCCGCCGCATTTTCGCATCCCTGCCCCGGCGTCTCGCCGCAAGCCTGCCTCCCCCGGCCTCGCGTAAGCTTAGCCCTCGCGAACAACAAAAAACGCACAGGGAGGCTCACGATGATCTGGAAGGCCATCACGGCAGCCGCAGCGCTTGCGCTGGCGACGCAAGCGTACGCCGCCGAGAAGAAATACGGCGCCGGCGCCAGCGACACCGAGATCAAGCTCGGGCAGACCTCGCCATTCTCGGGCGCGGCGTCGGCCTACAGCGTGATCGCGAAGACGCAAGGAGCCTACTTCAGGATGATCAACGACCAGGGCGGCGTGAACGGGCGCAGGATCAATCTGATCACGCTCGACGACGGCTACTCGCCGCCGAAGACGGTGGAGCAGACCCGCAAGCTGGTGGAGCAGGAGGAGGTCGCCGCGATCCTCAATCCGCTGGGCACGCCGACCGGGCTTGCGGTGCGCAAATATCTCAACGACAAGAAGGTGCCGCAGCTGTTCGTCGGCGCCGGCGCCACGCTGTGGGGCGACTATGCGCATTATCCGTGGTCGATCGGCTTCCAGCCGTCGTACCAGGCCGAGACCGCGGTCTACGCCAAATATGTGCTGACCCAAAAGCCCGACGCGAAGATCGCGCTGTTCTACCAGAACGACGACGCCGGCAAGGATTACGGCAACGGCTTCAAGAAGGGGCTGGGCCCGGAGAACACCGCGAAGATGGTGGTGGCGGAGACGACCTATGAATCGACCGATCCGACGGTCGACAGCCAGATCGTGAAGCTGAAGGCCTCCGGCGCCAACGTGCTGTTCATGCACGCGATCCCCAAGCAGGCGGCGCAGGCGATCAAGAAGATCGGCGAGATCGGCTGGAAGCCGGACCTGTTCTTCCTCGCGGCGACCTCGACCTCGGTCTCCTCGGTGCTGAAGCCGGCCGGCTTCGACTACTCCAGGGACATCATCTCGTCCTATTCGCTGAAGGATCCGAACGATCCGCAGTGGAAAGACGATCCGGACGTGATCGCCTGGCAGGACTTCATGAAGAAATATTTCCCGGACGGCAATCTGCAGGACCAGCTGATCGTCTACGGCTATGTGGTGGCGGAGGCCACCGTGCAGGTGCTCAAGCAATGCGGCGACGACCTCACCCATGAGAACATCATGAAGCAGGCCGCCAACCTCGACATCGCGCTGCCGATGTTCCTGCCCGGCATCAAGGTGAAGACCTCGCCGACCGACTATTTCCCGGTGGAAGCGATGCGGCTGCAGAAATTCAACGGCGAAACCTGGCAGCTGTTCGGCGAGACGATCGGGAATGATTGAGGGGGTTGAGAGGGATGTGTTGAGGGGCAAGTTGTCGGACGCGCCCCATCCACATCGTCGTCCCCGCGAAGGCCGGGACCCATTGCCACCGCAGCCCGTTGTTGCAGCGGGCTGCGGCCCCAGCATCGCGCCAAACATTCATTTGTGGTTATGGGTCCCGGCCTTCGCCGGGACGACGGAGGTTAGACTTGCCGTCAACAACGGCGAAATGACTCGCCCTTGGGGCGCGCACACACGCATTCCAGATTTCGGAATATTGGAAATGTACCCTTGAGTTGCCCGACGCGTCAAGCCGCCTGGTCGAAGGTCCCCGGCTACCGCCGGGCTCCTTTGCATGGGGTTGTTTTCGCTGTTTTGGTATCGGCCCCCTCCGCGGGGCGGGAGTTACACCCCCCGCTCCAACAACACCCTGAAATCCGCCCGCGCCCGCTGCGCCTCGGCGCGGGCGGCGTCCGACGCGTCGCCGAGGCCGAAATAGCCGTGAATGAGCCCCTCGCCGGTGTGATACGCGACCGGCACCCCGGCCGCCTGCAACGCCCTGGCATAGGCGTGGCCCTCGTCGCGCAGCGGGTCGAACCAGGCGGTGGTGACCACCGCCGGCGCCACGCCGGCGAAGCTCGTCGCGCGCAGCGGCGAGACGCGCCAGTCGGCGGCATCGGCCTTGTCCGCGAGGTAATGCCCCGCGAACCATTGCATCGTCGCGCGGGTCAGGAAGTAGCCTTCCGCATTCTCATCGCGCGACGGGAATTTGGCGTTCTCGCCCGCGTCGGCATAGTGGCCGACCACGTCGGTGACGGGATAGACCAGCAATTGCCCGGCGAGCCTGATGCCGGCGTCGCGGCACGCCAGCGCCGTGGTCGCGGCGAGGTTGCCGCCCGCGGAATCGCCGGCGACGCCGATGCGGGCGAGATCGCCGCCGAACTCACTGAGCCGCGCGATCACGTCGCGGATCGCGGCGAACGCATCCTCGAATGCGCCGGGAAAGCGCGTCTCCGGCGGGCGGCGGTAATCGACCGAGATCACGACCGCGCCGGTCTCGATCACGAGGTTGCGGGCCTGCCGGTCATGGGTCTCGAGATCGCCGGCGACCCAGCCGCCGCCGTGGAAGAAGATCACGGTCGGCGCGGTGCCGCTGCCGTTCCGATAGAGCCGCGCGCCGAGCTTGCCGGCGGCGCCCTGCACTTCGATATCCCTGAAAACATCGACCGGCGGCGGCGGCACCGCCTTGCGCGCCTCGGCCAGCGCGCGCAGCTGCTCGCGGCAGCTCTGCGGCGTCATGGTCGCGGGATCGCGCAGCGGCAGCAGCGGGATGATTTGTTCGATGACGGGGTCGAGGGGAAGAACCATGGCTGTGCTTTCTCGGGAGCAGTTGCCGTCCATCTGACAACATGCGCACGGAAAGCACAACCATCATGCCGAGGCTCAAGCCAAAACTCAGGCCGAAGGCTCAAGCGACGTGTTGCTGACGCGCCTCCGGCTCGGCCTCGGCCGCGTCGGTCGTCTCATCCGCCTGCGGCGCCGGCACGGGCGCAGCGGCCGCAAGTTCCTTGGCCAAAGCAGTGGCGCCGACATAGTCGGTCTTGCCGGTGCCGAGCAGCGGCACCTTGTCGACGACGCGGATGTCGGCCGGCACCGCGAGCTCGGAGGCACCGGTGCTCTTGGCCTGGCGCTGCATCGCGGATCGGTCGGCGTCCTTTTGCGTGGTGAGCAGCACGATGCGCTCGCCCTTGCGCTGATCGGGCAGCGTGACCGCGACCGACATCGCCTGCGGCCACAGCGCGGTCGCCATCGCCTCGACCGCCGACAGCGAAACCATCTCGCCGGCGATCTTGGCGAAGCGCTTGGCGCGGCCCTTGATCGCGATGAAGCCCTGCGCGTCGACCGTGACGATGTCGCCGGTGTCGTGCCAGCCCTCGGGCAGCGGCTCCAGCACGCCGGGATTCTCGGCGCGGAGATAGCCGATCATCACGTTCGGGCCCTTCACCGACAGCCGGCCGCCCTCCGCGATGCCGGGAACCGGATCGAGGCGGTACTGCATCAAGGGCGAAATCCGGCCGACGGTGCCCTGGCGGTTGGCCATCGGCGTGTTCATCGCCAGCACCGGTGCGGTCTCGGTGACGCCGTAGCCCTCGAGGATGCGGATGCCGTAGCGCTCCATGTAGATCTGCCGCGTGCGCTCCTTCACCGCTTCCGCGCCGGCGATCACCAGCCGCAGCGTGCGGAAATCATAGGCATGCGCCGAGCGGGCGTAGCCGGTGAGGAAGGTGTCGGTGCCGAACAGGATGGTGGCGCCGGTCTGGTAGATCAGCTCGGGCACGATCCGGTAATGCAGCGGCGACGGATACATGAAGATCGGGATGCCGCCGAGGATCGGCATCATCATGCCGCCCGTGAGACCAAACGAGTGGAACACCGGCAGGACGTTGAACACCTTGTCGTTGGCGTTGGCATCGACCCGCGCCAGCGCCTGCGCCGCGTTGGCGAGGATGTTGCGGTGGGACAGCACGACGCCCTTCGGCGTGCCTTCCGAACCCGAGGTGAACAGGATGACCGCGGGATCGCTGGCATTGCGGGCGACGCGGGGCGCGATGCCGGCGCGGAAGCCCGCGATCTTGTCGGTGAGGCTGATGCCGCCGCGCACGTCTTCGAGATAGATCACGCGGGCCTGGCCGGCCATCGCCGCGATCAACTTGTCGAGCTTGCCCTTCTCGATGAAGGCCTGCGAGGTCAGCACGGTCTTCACCTGCGCCGCCTTCATCGCGGCCAGCACGTTGACCGGGCCGGCCGAGAAGTTGAGCATCGCGGGCACCCGGCCGATGGTCTGCAGCGCCATGAACACGACGGCGACGCCGGCCGAGTTCGGCAGCAGAACGCCGACATTCTCGCCCACTGAAGTCCCCTGCTCGAGCTTGCGGCTCAAGACCTGCGCGCCGAGGATCAGCTTGCGATAGGTCAGCTTGGTGCCGAGCGCGTCTTCAATGATCGGCTTGCCGGTGTCGCGGTCGCGATAGGCGTGGCCGAGGCCCTCGAACAGCGTCTGGTCGAGCATCGCGTTCTGCACCATGGCGTCGATCATGACGTCCTGAAGTGCGGCGCCGGCGGCGTTGCGGCGCGCCTTGCCTTTCAGCGACTGGTCGACCGGCAGCTTGACCGGCGGCAGGATCGAGATCGTCACCTTGGGAAACCAGGAGCGCTTGATCTCGCCGTTCTTGAGATAGCTGAGATGCGAGCGCTGCGCGCCCTCGATGCGGACCGGGACGACGACCGCGTCAGCCTTGTCGGCGATCATCGCGGTGCCGTCATAGACCTTCATCAGCGAGCCCGAAACCGTGATGCGGCCCTCCGGGAAGATCACCACCGGCTCACCGGCGGCAACCAGCTTGATCAGGTCGCGCGCGGCCAGCGGCTTCGACGGATCCATCGTGTAGTGCTTGATCATCTTCAGGAACGGCTTGGCCCACCACGCCTTGGCAATCCCGGTGTCGACCGCGAAGCTCGCGTCGATCGGCAAGGTGGCGTGCAGCAGCGGGCCATCGACCAGGCTGACATGGTTGGGCGCGATCAGCATCCGGGTGCCTGCAGGCGGCAGGTTCTCCATGCCGCGCACCTCGAGCCGGAACATCGCGCGGAACAGCAGCGCGCCGAAATCGCGCACGCCCTCCTTGCCCCACTTGTTCAGCACGAACCAGACGCTGCCGAAGCTCGCGATGCCGAGGCCGAAGAAGATCCAGGCGATCGGCAGTCCGACGGCTTGCAGGGCGCCGACGAACACCGCGCCGGCGACCATGAAGCCGGCCTGCAGGATGTTGCCGGCGGCGATGATGCGGGCGCGCTCGGACGGCGCGGTCCAGGCCTGCACGGCGGCAAACGCCGGCACCACGAACAGGCCGCCGCCGATGGCGAACAGGAAGAAGTCGGCCAGCATGCGGAAGCCACCGAGCGAGGTCGCGAACGCGGCCGCGGTGACGTCCTTGCCGAGCGACGTGGTGGCGATCGCAAGTGCGAGGTCGAGGCCGATCACGCCCATCACGATGGCACCGATCGGCACCAGCGCGATATTCGGGCGGACATGGCTCAGCTGGGCGGCGAACAGCGAGCCGGCGGCAATGCCGATCGCGAACACGGCGAGGCACAGCGTGACCACGCCCTCGGTGCCGCCGACGCCTTCCTTGATCAGAGCGGGCAGCAGCGACAGCACGATCGCGCCGACCATCCAGAACCACGACACGATCACCATGCCGTCCCACAGCCGCGGCTCGGCATAGAGCGACTTCAACAGCCGCACGGTCGAGGTCCAGGGATTCCTGGTGATCGGCAGATCAGGCGCGGACGGCTGCGTGACCGGGATGCGCGAGGCAAATCCCCAGGACAAGATCGACAGGCCCACAACGGCGGCGCAGATCCAGCCCATGTGGCTGGCGCCCGCGACGAACAGGCCACCCGCGATGGTGCCGATCAGGATCGCCATGAAGGTGGCGCCCTCGACCAGCGCGTTGCCAGTGGCGAGTTCGGACACCGACAGCTGGTCGGGCAGTACGGCATATTTCACCGGGCCGAACAGCGCGGCGACGGTGCCGAACAGCACCAGCGCGATGAACAGCAGCGGGATTGAATGCGTGAAAAAGCCGGCCGCGGCAAAGGCGGCGGCGAAGATCTCGAAGAATTTCAGGCGGCGCGCGACGATGGATTTGACATAGCGGTCGGCGAGCTCGCCACCGAGCGCCGACAGCACGAAGAACGGGAAGATGAACACCGCGCCCGCGAGCTGCACCAGCGCCGGTCCCTGCTCGTTGGCGACCCCATACAGCAGCATGATGACCAGCGCGTTCTTCAGCACGTTGTCGTTCAATGCCGAGCAGAACTGCGACCAGAACAGCGGCGCGAAGCGGCGGGACGTCATCAATTCCTTGATCATGACCGGTTCCTTGGGTTAGCGCGCAGGGCGCTGGCAGGTCTGCGAATTCGGGTGGCAGAGAATGCTGAGCGTGGTGAAAATGACGGAGATGCCGCAGCCTTTAGTCTGTTCCGCAACGTATCGGTTCGAATCGGGGCGGATCGGCCGCACCGGAACGCCGGGACAATGCCCGGCAGAAATGTACGAGACCTTATCCAGGGTTGTGGCCGGTCGACGGCGAAACGGACTCGCGAGGGACATGGTGAGTGCTTTGTTGAGGTTTCGGCGACAATTGCGGCCCGAACCCTTCAGGTCAGTTCACTCAAGCCGCGGAACGGCGACCAGCGGCAGCTGCGCTGCTTGCAACGACCACCGGTGACCATCGCCGGGCGCGGCGCGCGCCGATCGGCGCGCCGCTGCTCCAGGACGCCTGCGACGTCGCAGGCACGGGCGATCCGCTCGATCGGCGCCATCGCCAGGGCGAGGATGCCGCGGCCAAGGCCCTTCACGAGCTCGATCGCGTCATCGATAAGGGTGGTGGTCAGTTGAAGTGCTAGGGTCTGCATGTGAGTGGCCTCCTATGCCAACTTGAGCAACGCTCAAATTTGTAGCTAGAAAATGAACGTTGTTCAAGAAGAATCGCGACGAGACCGAAAAAAACTTCAGCGGCGCACTCTGCTGATCGAGATCGCGCGCCGGGTCATCTCGACTAAAGGTCTGAGATCATTGAAGGTTCGTGACGTTGCCGAAGCCGCCGGCTGCTCCATCGGCAGCGTCTATAACGAGTTCGGCGACTTCGATGGCCTGATCCTGACCGTGAACCGGGAAACCGTTCAGGCCCTGACCGCGCGGCTCAAGGCGGTCCCAACCGACGATCCGCTGCGCCAGCTACACGGGCTCGCCGACGCCTATCTCGGCTTCGCCACCGAGCACGCCAACCTGCTGCGTTCGCTGTTCGAGCACCGGATGGAGGACGACCGGCCGTTTCCGGAAGATATCCTGACGATGGTGATGGAGGCATTTGCGCTGATGCATGCGCCACTGGTGCGGCTATTGCCCGATCGCGATCCCGACGACGTCGCGCTGCTGTCGCGGATGATGTTCTCAGCGGTCCACGGCATCATCTCGCTGGGCCTCGAGGAGCGCATGGTCGCAGTGCCGCCGGAGCAGCTGCGCGAGCGCCTTGCGCAGTTCGTCGACACGCACCTTGCCGGACTCGGCGTATCGCGCGGCGACTAGCTACGCGCGCGCCCGCGCGATGGTGCCGGCGACGATCTGCATGGCGACGCCGAGCACCCAGCCGGCCATGATGGCTGCGGTCCAGCCGATATCCGGTTCGCTGCGCAGCACGACGACGCCGACCGAAAAGAACGCGACCATCGTCGCCAGGAACGTGCCGATCGCGCCGAGCAGCTCCGCCGCGTCGATCTTCCGCGTCGATGCGGCATCCTTCGGATGGAACAGCTTTGGCGGCGTATCGATGCCGAGATAGAAGCCGATCGCGCCGCCGAGCATCATGATCAGCAGGAACGCCTGCGAGGTCAGCGCCGATACGCTCGATCCGACATGGATGGCGACGAACAGACCGCTCGCAGCTCCCGCCAGGGCAAGGCCGAAGCGCTCCAGGACATGGGCAAATTTTCTGACGCGGCTGCGCATTGCTCTGCCTCATCAATGAATTGCACCGCTGTCAGGCTAGGCCTTTTCGCAGCATCGCGATAGTCGCTCGCCACTCACATGACTGCGACCAGGCGGCGCTTCGCGGTTGCTGCAGGCCGCAGCAACCGTAACGAACCGCGCGACGTATTCCATCTGTGCGCGACGCCGACTGCCCGCCACAACCTGAAGCACGGGGCAGCGTTGCCGCTGCCTCGCATCGCTCAGGTCTACGCCGCGCGGCCGACCGAGGCATCGAGATGCTTCAGCTTCGGCAGCACCTCGTGCTTCAGCAGCCGCAGCGAGTTGTGCCAGGCCTCGGGCTTGTGCTTGTAATCGAAGCCGAACACCAGCAGCACGCCGAAACCGCCGACCTCCCGGTAGATTGTCTCGATCTTCTCGGTAACCGTCGCGGGCGAGCCGACGATCCAGTTGTTGCGGGCGCAATACTCGACGGTGACGTCGCTGTCCGGCACGTCGGGCGAAGCTTTCAGATAATCCTTGAAACCAAAATGGCCGAG
Organism: Bradyrhizobium sp. USDA 4461; assembly: GCF_054055655.1. Classification (NCBI taxonomy): domain Bacteria; kingdom Pseudomonadati; phylum Pseudomonadota; class Alphaproteobacteria; order Hyphomicrobiales; family Nitrobacteraceae; genus Bradyrhizobium; species Bradyrhizobium sp. USDA 4461. The sequence goes on along the minus strand of NZ_JBSRXM010000001.1, from coordinate 2,871,633 downwards.
CAGCGGCAGGAAGTACTCGCCCATCATCCGGCCCATCATGTCGCCGGTCGAAAGCTTCCACGCCTCTTCGTCGGTGTCGGCGACGAACACCTCGCGCACCATCCGCCAGTCCTTGCGGCTTGGCTTGCGGCCGGTCTTGGCGGCACCGGCTTCCACCGACTCCCAGTGGCTGCCGACGTAGGCCGGGTTGAGGTTGAGGCTCATCGGAATGAAGCCGCGCTCGCCGGCGAGCTTCAGCGTGTCGGAATTCTTCGATAGGCCTGCGACGCCGATCGGCGGATGCGGCGCTTGCTGGGGCCTGATGTGGGGTTTGAGGAAATCGAACATCGTGTCCGGCTTGGTCACCGTCCAGAACTTGCCCTTGTGGGTCCACGGCGCCGGCTCGGTCCACATCTTCAGGATGATCTCGAGCGCCTCGCGGGTCATGTCGCGGTTCTGGCCCGACATGCCGTCGACATTGAACATCGCCCAGTCGCTCGGCAGCCCCGAAGCCGCGACGCCGAAATTGAGCCGACCGTTCGAGAGATGGTCGAGCATCGCGACGCGGTTGGCGAGCTCGGCCGGGTGATGATACGGCAGCAGGAAGCCGCCGGGCCCGATGCGGATGTTCTTGGTCTGCAGCAGCGCCTGCGCGATTAAGAGGTCGGGCGACGGATGCGGCTCCCACGGCGCCGTGTGGTGCTCGCCGATCCAGGCTTCCTGATAGCCGAGCTCATCGAGCCAGCGCAGCACCTGCAGATCCCAGTCGTGGCCCTCCTTCAATCCGCACTCCGGCGGATGCGACGGCATCGCGAAATATCCGAGTTCCATGGGTTTCCTCTCTTTGTTCGAAGCGTGTCTTGCGCACGCGCGCAGAGAGTAGCTGCCCCGGCTGCGGCAGGACAATGGCCAGATGAATCACATCGTCATTCCGGGGCAATGCGCAGCATTGAACCCGGAATCTCGAGATTCCGGGTCTGGTGCTGACGCACCATCCCGGAATGACGAGGGAGTAATCCTAGCGCGCCCCGAACGTGGTCTTGCCGAACAGCGCCTTCTGCGTCGAAGGCTGCGAGCGCCAATATTGCGGCGGCGCGCTCACCTCGCCACCGAGCTCGGCAGCGGCATGCCAGCCCCAGCGCGGGTCGTAGAGCATGCCGCGGGCGAGCGCGACCATGTCGGCCTTGCCGGTGGAGACGATCTCCTCCGCCTGCCTGGCTTCCGTGATCAGGCCGACCGCCATCGTGGTGACGCCGGTCGCCTCCTTCACCGCCTGTGCCGCCGGCACCTGGTAGCCCGGACCGAGCGGAATCTTCTGCAGCGGCGAGACGCCGCCGGACGAGACATCCATCCAGTCGACGCCGCGCTTTTTCAATTCCTTTGCAAATTCGATGGTCTGCGCGAGGTCCCAGGCGCCTTCGACCCAGTCGGTCGCCGACACCCGCATGCCGATCGGCTTGTGATCCGGGAATACGGCGCGCACCGCGTCGAACACTTCCAGCGGGAAGCGCATGCGGTTCTCGAGCGAGCCGCCATAGCGGTCGGTCCGCTTGTTGGCGATCGGCGACAGGAACTGGTGCAGCAGATAACCGTGCGCGCCGTGCAATTCGAGCGCGTCGATGCCGAGGCGGTCGGCGCGCTTCGCCGACGCGACAAAGGCCTCGCGAATGCGCTTCAGACCGGCATCGTCGAGCGCCACCGGCGCCGCCTCGCTCTCCTTGTGCGGGACAGCGGACGGCCCGACCGTCTGCCAGCCGCCCTCGGCGATCGGGATCAGTTGCCCGCCCTCCCAGGGCCGCTGGCTCGAGGCCTTGCGGCCGGCATGCGCGAGCTGCATCGCGACCGCGGCCTCCGAGTGCTTGCGCACCGAGGCCATGATCGGCTTCAGCGCCGCCTCGTTGGCATCGCTATAGAGGCCGAGGCAACCCGGCGTGATCCGCCCGATATCCTCGACATGGGTGGCCTCGATGCAGAACATCGCGGCGCCCGACAGCGCCAGCATGTTGATGTGGGTGAAATGCCAATCATTGGCCGAGCCATCGTCGGCCGAATACTGGCACATCGGCGAGACCATGATGCGGTTGGAAAGCTTGAGGCTGCGCAGTTCGATCGGGGAAAACAGGGCGCTCATGCGGGGACATCCGGGACCGGGAAAGGACCCGGCTAAGATAGAGGGCGCGGCCGAGATCACCAACTGTCGGGGACGCCGGGCAGGCTACGACGCAGATCAGCAATGCGATAGCGCCGCCCCTTGAGGCGCGGCACCTCACTCCAGCAGCGTGAACTGCAGCAGCAGGTTGCGCTGGATCAGCGAGAAATTGTCGTCGGAGATCAAGGTCAGCACGGTCTCGCCCTCGTCGGTGACATGGGCGTCGATGCCTTCCATGTTGTCGATCTCGTTGCCGAGATCGGCGTTGAAGATCGCAGGTCCGTCGACCACGGCGCCGGGCGCGATGTCGGACAGCGCGAGGCGGCGGATGCGGATGCCGACGCCGCCGAGCCAGGAGAATTTCCGCTCCAGGATCAACAGATCGCCTGACGGCAGCAACACCGCGTCGCTGATATCGAAATTCTCGGTGCGACGAACGCTGAACTGGCCCGGCGTTCTGCCGCCGACCAGAAAGGCGATCAAATTGCCGCTCGCGTCGAGCCCGCGCTCCGAGAACGCGATCAGCGTGCCTGCCAACGGCTGGGCCTTCGACAAGGCCTTGGGTACGAAGACCAGCGCCTCCAGCCCCTTGTTGTTGGGAAGCTTGCGCGCCGCCGGCGGCAGCGGCACCACCTCGCCGCGCGAGCGGGTAAACCCCTTGGCGAAATCGTAGCGCAGCACCTGGTTGACCCGCTCGAGCCCGACATAGGCAAACGAGCCGTCGAGCGCGAGCGATTCCGAATCGTACCAGCCACGAGTCGCGGTGATCGGCCTGCCGTCGGCACCTAACAGCGGCGCAGCCTCGACATCGTCCAGCCCGGCCATGTCGCGGCCGCGATAGACGATGCGGCCGGTGAACCAGGTCCCCTGGTCGCTGACCGCGATGAAGCGCTCGCCCTTGGCATCGAGCCGCAGCGCGGAGAGGCCGCCGAAGCCGGAGAATGACGAGGTCAGAATAAGACCGCTGCGATATTCCAGCGCGCCGAACTTGACCCGCGCGCGATCGCGGATATCGAACGACGGCAACGGCCGCGCGTTGACTTCGATCGCGACGGGCTCGTCGACGCGATGCCGGCCCGGCCTGCCTGATGGTCCCGGAGTCAGTGGCGGCTGGGTCGCGCTCTGTGCCAAGGCAAGATGCGGCAGCGCGGCGGCCGACAGCCCCGCCGCCACACCTCTCAGGATATGGCGGCGGCTAGGGAGTGAGCGCATGTCTCACGAGTGCAGGCGGCGCCGGCTGCCCGGTGCAGGCGCCGAGCCGTGGGTCTCGCTGAACAGCTCGGCGAGCTTTTCGGTGATCGCGCCGCCGAGCTCTTCGGCATCGACAATGGTGACGGCGCGACGATAGTAGCGCGTGACGTCATGACCGATGCCGATCGCGATCAATTCGACCGGCGAGCGGGTCTCGATCTCCTCGATGATGTGGCGCAGATGCCGCTCGAGGTAATTGCCGGGATTGACCGACAGCGTGGAATCGTCCACCGGCGCGCCGTCGGAGATCATCATCAGGATGCGGCGCTGCTCGGGACGCGCAAGCAGACGCTTGTGCGCCCAGTCGAGCGCCTCGCCGTCGATGTTCTCCTTGAGCAGGCCTTCGCGCATCATCAGGCCGAGATTCTTCCGCGCACGACGCCATGGTGCGTCGGCCGATTTGTAGATGATGTGCCTGAGATCGTTGAGGCGGCCGGGATTGGCCGGCTTGCCCGCGGCAAGCCACGCCTCGCGCGACTGGCCGCCCTTCCAGGCGCGGGTGGTGAAGCCCAGAATCTCGACCTTGACGCCACAACGCTCCAGCGTGCGCGCCAGGATGTCGGCGCAGGTGGCGGCAACGGTGATCGGCCGGCCGCGCATCGAGCCTGAGTTGTCGAGCAGCAGCGTCACCACGGTGTCGCGGAAGGTCGCCTCCTTCTCATGCATGAAGGACAGCGGGTGATAGGGATCGGTGACGACGCGCGACAGCCGCGCCGGATCGAGGATGCCTTCCTCGAGATCGAAATCCCAGGCGCGGTTCTGCTGCGCCATCAGGCGGCGCTGGAGACGGTTGGCGAGCCGCGCCACGATGCCCTGCAGATGCGCGAGCTGCTTGTCGAGATAGGAGCGCAGCCGTTCCAGCTCGTCGTGGTCGCAGAGATCCTCGGCCGCGATCACCTCGTCGAACTTCGGCGCAAATGCATGATATTCCGGACCGCGCGGCTCGTTCTGACCGCGCGAATTCGGCCGCGTCGCCTCGCCAGGCGTCTCGTCGTCGCCGAGCTCGCCGTCGTCGAACGTATCCGACGTCGAGGCCTGCGCGCTCTCCATCGCGCTTTCGCTCATCTCGTCAGCGGTGGTCTGCGCCTGGTCGGCGCTCATCTCCTGCGCGGCGTCGGAATCGGGCGAGCCTTCGGCGCCGGACTGATCGTTCTCGCCGTCCTGGTTCTCGTCCTGGTCCTCGTCGTCGTCGGAATCCATGTTGCGATCGTCGCCGAGATCGAGCGCCGACAAGAGATCGTGGACGAGGTCGCCGAATCTCGCCTGGTCCTCGGCGAAGCGGCTGAGCTTGTCGAGCCGCGAGCCGATCTTGTCCTCGAGCGTCGGACGCCAGAGATCGACCATCTTCTTGGCGGCCGCGGGCGGCGCCAAGCCGGTGAGGCGCTCGCGCACCAGCATCGCCAGCGCGTCCGACAGCGGCGCATCGGCGCGGTCGGTGATCTCGTCATACTTGCCGCGGTGGAAATGATCGTCGAGCATCGCGGTGAGGTTCTTGGCGACGCCCGCCATCCGGCGCGAGCCGAGCGCCTCGACGCGCGCCTGCTCGACCGCCTCGAACACGCCGCGCGCCTGCGGATTGCCCGGCATCAGCTTGCGATGCACCTTGGGATCATGACAGGCGATCTTGAGCGCGATCGAATCGGCGTGGCCGCGCACGATCGCGGCATCGCGCTTGGTCATCTTGCGCGCCGGTTCGGGCAGCCGCGCCTTGCCGGGCGCGAGCCCCGGCCGCTCGGCGGCGAAGGAGACCTCGAGCTCCGGCTTCTTGGCGATCGCCTTCAGGCACGCCGACACCGAGCGCTTGAACGGCTCGGTCGGCGCTTCCTTCGATCCGGGACGGAATTTGATGTTGGAGGTTGTCATAGCGATTTCGTAAACCAGTGGCGCGTGACGCCGCCGGGATACCCCTCAATCGAACCGAACTCTTTATATCCGTTGGCGCGGTAGAAGCCCGGCGCCTGGAAGCTCATCGTATCCAGATAGGATCGCGCCGCTCCGAAGCGCCGCGCCTCGTCTTCGATCGCCTTGATCAGCTTCGCGCCAAAACCCTTGTTGCGAAACTTCTGCTCCATCCAGAACAACTGGATGAACAACACCGCGGTCCAGACCTCGCCGACGATGCCGCCGACGATCTCGTCGCCTTGCCGCAGCGAGATGGCGAAGCGCTTGTACTTCTGCTTCCCCATCTTCTCGTTGTTGTAACGGAGCAATCCGCCGAGCACCGCCTTCTTCGTCTGTGTGACTGTGCGCTCGACGGAGATGTTCGGCATGGATTAGCTGAGCGCCACGTTGACCGAGGATTCCGCCAGCTCGACGTTGAAGCAGCGCTGGTAGAACTCGGCGACCAGCGGCCGCTCCAGCTCGTCACACTTGTTGAGGAAGGTGACGCGGAACGCGAAGCCGATGTCGTTGAAGATGTCGGCGTTCTCGGCCCAGGTGATCACCGTGCGCGGGCTCATCACCGTCGACAAATCGCCGTTGGCGAACGCATTGCGGGTGAGATCCGCGAGCCGCACCATCTTGTTGACGATGTCGCGGCCTTCCTGGGTGCGATAGTGCTTCGCCTTGGCCAGCACGATCTCCACCTCCTCGTCATGGGCGAGGTAGTTCAGCGTGGTGACGATCGACCAGCGGTCCATCTGGCCCTGGTTGATCTGCTGGGTGCCGTGATAGAGGCCCGAGGTGTCGCCGAGGCCGACCGTGTTGGCGGTCGAGAACAGGCGGAACGCCGGATGCGGCTTGATCACCTTGTTCTGGTCGAGCAGCGTCAGGCGGCCCGAGACTTCCAGCACGCGCTGGATCACGAACATCACGTCCGGGCGGCCGGCGTCGTATTCGTCGAACACCAGCGCGATGTTGTGCTGCAGCGCCCAGGGCAGGATGCCGTCACGGAATTCGGTGACCTGCTTGCCTTCCTTGACCACGATGGCGTCCTTGCCGACCAGATCGATACGGCTGATGTGGCTGTCGAGGTTGACGCGGACGCAGGGCCAGTTGAGGCGGGCCGCAACCTGCTCGATGTGGGTCGACTTGCCGGTGCCGTGATAGCCGGTGACCATCACCCGGCGGTTCTTGGCGAAGCCGGCGAGGATCGCGAGCGTGGTGGCGCGGTCGAAGCGATAGTCCGGATCGGTCTCCGGCACATGCGGGTCGACTTCCGAATAGGCCGGAACTTCCAGATCGCTATCGATCCCGAAGACCTGCCGGACCGACACCTTCATGTCGGGCAAGCCGACGGGTTCTTGTTCTTTGGTCTGGACGGCGGTCGTCATTCATCCTCCGAGGTCCCGGGCATTCCCGAAACCAGATTGTAGGTCATTTGGCTGCGGATGGGGTGCTGCGCACAAGCCTAGCAGAGAGCAACGGCTGGCAGAAGCCCGCGGGCAAATCAAAGTTTCATTGGTCTATCATAAAGATAGGAACGAAACTCGATTTTTGGAAGGCTGCCCTGCAAATCCCGCCGTACTTTCGCCGCAGCGCCACGGCGGCCTGCCCTGCCGGGCACTTTTCAGCCCGGCGGGGAGTTGTTAGCTCTCGAAGCCGTTTTATCACCGCCGCATGGGATTTTTGTGACTTCATTCCTTGACCCCCTGATCGCCTTCGTCTCGGCCCATGCCTGGCTCGCCTATCTGACGCTGTTTCTGGCCGCCCTGCTGGAAGCTGTCCCGGTGGTCGGCTCGCTGGTGCCAGGTTCGACCATCATCCTGGCGCTGAGCGCGCTGGTGCCGGGCGGCGAATTGAAGCTGGTGCCAGTTCTGGCCGCCGCGGCCTGCGGCGCCATGCTCGGCGACGGCACCGCCTATCTGATCGGCTACCGCAGCCAGCGCGAGATCCTCTCCGCCTGGCCGCTCTCCAACTATCCGCGGGTGGTCGCGCAGAGCGAGGCCTTCTTCAACCGCTGGGGGGTGCTCGCGGTATTCTTCGCCCGGTTCGTGCCGCCGATTCGCGCCTTCGTGCCGATCACCGCCGGCGCGCTCGACATGCCGCCTCAGCGCTTCTACGCCGTCAACATCCCCGCAATCCTGCTCTGGGCGCCGGCGCATGTGCTGCCCGGCGTGCTCGCGGTCACTGCGCTGCACGACTATGCCGGCCTGCCGCATCATCAACATGTCGGCAAGCATCTCTGGATGTTTGCGGTCGCCGGCGGCGCGGTCATCCTGGCGCTTGCGATCTGGACCATTCGCCGCCGCCACGGCGGCGGCCTGATCGAACCGTCCAAGCCGGCAGAATAGCTTTTATTTGAGCATGATCTGCTCGGAAAACCGGCCTCCACTTTTCCGGATCATGCTCTAGATACTATTGGTCGAAGCGGCCCGCCCGGGTGCCGGTCCGACATAGCGCGCGCGGGGCCTGATCAGCTTGCCGAGTTGAAGCTGCTCGCTGGCATGCGCAATCCAGCCGACATTGCGAGCCATCGCAAACAGCGCGAGCTCGCTGCCTGCGGGCATCCGCAGGGCTTGCACCAGTACCGCCAGCGCATAGTCGATGTTGACGAATTCGCCAGTCGCCTCCGCGATCCGCTCCGGCACCTCCCTGGTGAATTTGCGCGGCGCGCCGGCCCGCGTCAGCGCTTCGAGCAGCGAGATCGCGCGCGGATCGCCCTTCTTGTAGACGCCGTGTCCGAAGCCGGCGAAGCGCTCGCCGAGCGCGACCCGCTCGCGAACCACCGGCGCAACGTCATTGTCGATCATCGTCCTGACCAGGCGCGAGGCGAGCACGCCGGCGCCACCATGCATCGGCCCCTTCAGCGCAACGAGACCTGCGATCACGGCGTCATACAGATTGAGTCCGGTCGACGCCGCGCAGCGCGCGGTGAAGGTCGAGGCATTCAATTCGTGATCGGCGAGCAGCACCAGCGCGCGGCGAATCAGATCCGGTGCGTGCTTGTTGTCGGGCGTCCAGACCCGAGCCACCTGCTCGTGGAGCGGGTCCGCCGATGGCGCGGCGTTCAGCATGGTCGCGACCAAGAGCCGCAAGATGCGGCCGCCGACCATCGCGCGGCCGTCGGGCGCGCGGGTGAAGGCGCCGGGATCGGCACTCGCCGCCAGCGCCAGCACGGCCACCGTGCGGTCGATCGGCTGGGCGCGGCGCGCGGCCTCGGCGATCAAGCGCATCTCGTCCGAGACATGCGGACAATTGTCCGAGGCAAACGGATCGACGTCGGTGACATCCCAGAGCAGCGTCGCGGTGTGCTCCAGCGTATCCCGCTCGGCAAGATCGACGCAGTTCACGCCGCGATAGATCGGGCCCTGCTCGGTGATGGTCGCGATCGCCGAATCCATCACCGGCAAATCGGCATCGAAATTGCGAAAGCCGCGCGGCTCCGGCGACGGCACGCGGCGTTCCTTCAGGCCCCTGATGTCCTCGGCGCGGTAGCGGTGGCTGCGCGAATCCGGCGACGGCTCGGAGCGGATCAGGCCACGACTGACATAGGCGTAGAGGGTCGCCGGCGAGATCGCGAGCTCGGCGGCGGCCTCGCGGGCGGAGAGGTAGAGCTCGGCGGATTTTTTCATATTGATTTATATAATCAAGATTGATCAACTCGTCGAGAGGCCCGACCTTCGAGGCGTGAAGCAAGGAGATCGGGTCATGAACATGATTGTCACCAAGAGCCAGATCGGTCTGGACGGCGTTCCCGCCGCCGAGACCGTGTTGAGCCATGTCGACGGCGAGCGCGGCGAATTGATCATCGCCGGCGAGCACGTCGCGAGCCTCGCCGGCACGTCGAGCTTCGAGGCCGTCACGGCGCGGCTGTGGAACGGCGCCACCGGCAAGTCGCTGAGCGAGGCCAATGTCCGCTCAAGCCTCGGCGCCGCCCGCGAACGCGCCTTCGCTCGCCTGCCGGACCTGCTGCCGGCGACCCGCGGCATGTCTATTGTCGACGGCTTCCGCGCCGCGATCGCCGGCCTGCGCAGCGAGAACGGGCTGGAGCACGAGGCGACCATTGTCGGCGCCTTCCCGGTGATCGCGGGTGCGCTGGTGCAGCAAGCCAAGGGACACGCCCCGATCGCGCCCGATCCGAATGTCAGCCACGCCGCCGACACGCTGCACATGCTGCTGGGCCGCAAGGCCGCGCCGCGCGAGATCACAGCGCTTGACGCCTATCTCGTCACGGTCTGCGATCACGGCATGAATGCGTCGACCTTCACGACACGGGTGATCGCATCGACCCAGGCCGATCTGTTCGCGGCCATCACCGGCGGCTATTGCGCGCTGACCGGCCCGCTGCATGGCGGCGCGCCGGAGCCGGTGCTGGAGATGCTGGATGCGATCGGCACACGCGAGCGAATCAAGCCCTGGGTCGACGGCGCACTGGCGCATGGCGAACGGTTGATGGGCTTCGGCCATCGCGTCTACCGCGTGCGCGACCCGCGCGCCGACGTGCTCAAGGTCGCGATCGAACGCCTCGAGGCAAACGGGGCCGACCTGCCGTTTGCAGCAGAGGTCGAGGCCTATATCCGCGAGGCGCTGCAGAAGAAGAATCCGGAGCGGCCGCTGGAGACCAATGTCGAGTTCTTCACCGCGATCCTGCTCGACGGGCTGGAAATCCCGCGGCAGGCGTTCACGCCGATCTTCGCGGTGGCCCGCGCCGCCGGCTGGACCGCGCACGCGCTGGAGCAGCGCCGCACCGGCCGCCTGATCCGGCCGAGTTCGTCCTATGTCGGGGCGGTGCCGAAGGGCTGAGAGCCAACCGCGAACCGTAGCCCGGATGGAGCGCAGCGAAATCCGGGAGCGGTGTGACCGCGGTTAGAGGGGTCCCGGATTACGCTTCGCTTCATCCGGGCTACAAAACCGCACCGTTGGACGACGGCGGAGCCACCCACTCACAGGGGCGACGACGGTGATGGCTTACGCCTCGCGCACCACGGTCTTCAGATAATTATACGCCTTGATGATCTCGATCAGGCGATCCTCGGTGGAGCGGTCGCCGCCATTGGCGTCGGGGTGGTGCTGCTTGACCAGCGCCTTGTACTTCGACTTGACGTCGTCCAGCGTCGCGCCGGCACCGAGCCCCATCACCATCAGTGCCTTGCGCTCGGCGTTCATGACCTTGCGGGTCTCGGGCTTGGGCTCCGCGCCGCCCGGGCCGGGCCGCCAACGGCCGCGGCCGTTGAGTTCGGAGAACACGTGGAACGGATCGGAGGCGGCATCGAGACCGCTCTCCTTCTTGCCGTTGTTGGCGCCCATCTTCCAGGTCGGCCGATGACCGGTCAGCGCGTCCTTCTGGTAGCGCGCGACGTCGTCAGGATTCATGCCCTGGAAGAAGTTATAGGACTGGTTGTATTCGCGGACATGGTCGAGACAGAAGTGCCAATACTCGCGCGAATTCTCGCGGCCCTTCGGGGCGCGGTGCGCACCCTTGTTCTGGCAACCCGCCCACTCGCAGGTCACGGCCTGCTCGCCGGCCTGCGCCTGGCGCTTCGCACTCACCTTGGTCGGCTTGATGCGAATGGAGTCGAAGAATTTTGATGAATCGATCGGCATGTTCTCTTTGACTACGCAATGCACAAATCTTCAAGTCTTGACATTGCGCAGACCTCGTTTCCCGCTAGCACCATTGACGAAAAGCCGTCGCGAACCTAACTCCGCCGCCATGAGCACCAAAGACGCTATCATAAACAAGTTGCGTGAAGCTTTCTTGCCGGAAAGCCTCGACGTCGTCGATGAGTCACATCTGCATGAAGGCCACGCCGGCCACAGGCCAGGCGGGGAGACGCATTTCAGGGTATATATTGTGTCTCCGGCCTTCGAAGGGAAGAGCCGGATCGAACGCCATCGCATGATAAATGCGACGCTGGCGCCGGAACTCGCCGGCTCGGTGCATGCGCTGGCGATCCATGCCCACGGCCCCGGGGAAAAGCCGCGCTAGCTCGCGCTTGCCGCAAGACGAAGCAGCGGTTTTCCGTTATGAGGATGATACCTCCGGCGATGGACCTGCTCCCGATGCGAGCAGGGAAACCACGGGTCGCCACGCATGATATGGGGCCGTTGATGATCCCTTGCTGGCCACGTTTCCGGTCGATCGTCACCGCTGCCGGCCTGCTCCTGATCTGTGCGATGCGCCCGGCCTCGGCGCTGGATATGCCGAGCCCGTTCGTCCAGGAGGTGCTGATCAAGAGCATCCTGGTGTCGCTCAACGATGCGGTGGCCGCCAACAATTTCACCGTATTCCACGCCAAGATATCGAAACCGTTCCGCGACCAGTTTTCGCCGGACAAGCTGAAGACCATCTTCAAGGACCTGGTCGACAAGCACGCGGTGTTCGACGCCGTGGTCGCCAAGCCGATCACGCTCGATGAGGACGCCAAGATCGACGACAAGGGCGTGTTGCGGCTGAAAGGCCATTTCGACACCAGGCCCAAGCAGGTGAAGTACCAGCTCGGCTTCATCCCCTCCGACGGCGCGTGGAAGCTGTCGGGCATCTCGATCGATATCGAGTAGGCCGACGGCTTCGTTCAACCCGTCATCCTGAGGAGCCGCGAAGCGGCGTCTCGAAGGATGCACGGCCACCAGCCGGGCCGTCGACCCTTCGAGACGCCGCTGCGCGGCTCCTCAGGGTGACGGAGAGAGGCTTGCGTGTGCTGTACCCGCCTAGAACGCTGTCCCTGCCCGCTTCGGCTTCTTCTCCTCCAGCTCGGCCTCGCGCGGCACGGCTGTGATGCGCAGCGCGGTGATGCGGTTGCGCTCGCGGCGGAGCACGCGGAAGCGGAAGCCGTGGAAGGTGAAGCTCTGGCCGCGCTCCGGGATCGAGCGCGCCTCGTGAATCACGAGGCCGGCGACCGTGGTCGCCTCCTCGTCCGGCAGGCGCCAGTCCATCGCGCGGTTGAGGTCGCGGATCGGCACCGAGCCGTCGACCACGACCGAGCCGTCCGGCTGGGCGCGGACACCGGCGACGACGATGTCGTGCTCGTCGGAGATGTCGCCGACGATCTCCTCCAGGATGTCCTCCAGCGTCACCATGCCTTCGACCTCGCCATACTCGTCGACCACGAGGGCGAAGTGGGTCTTGCGGCGGCGGAACGCCTTCAGCTGCTCGGAGACCGGGCGCATCTCCGGCACGAACCAGGGCGGCAGCGCGATCGCCGAGGCATCGATCGCGGACATGTCGCCCTCATTGGCGCGGATCGCGCGCAGCAGGTCCTTGGCGTGCAACACGCCGACGATGTTCTCGGGCTTCTCCCGCCATAGCGGGATGCGGGTGTATTCGCTGGCCAGCACCTCGCGCACCAGCTCCTCGGGCGGCAGGTCGGCGTTGACCATGGTCATCTCGGTGCGATGGACCATCACGTCGGAGACCTGCAACTCGCTGAGGTCCAGCAAACCTCCGAGCATGTCGCGGTCCTGCTTCTCGACCTTGCCCTCGTGATGCAAGAGATCGACCGCGCCGCGCAGACGTTCGGTCGGCGACAGCACCGCCTGATGCGCGCCGACCTTGATGCCGAGCAGCTTCATCAGCGCCAGCACGATGGCCTCGATGATGGTGAGCAACGGCCCCAGCACGAAGATCGTCAGCCGCATCGGCCGCGCGACCAAGAGCGAGATGCGGTCGGGCGCGTTGATCGCGATGGTCTTGGGCAGCACCTCGGCGAATACCACGACCATTACAGTCATCACAGCGGTGGCATAGAGCACGCCGACATCGCCGAACCAGGCGGTGAACACGCCCGTTGCCAGCGCCGAGGCGCCGATATTGGCAATGTTGTTGCCGAGCAGCAGCGCGCCGATCATCCGCTCGCGCATGTTGAACAGTTTCGAGACCACTCCGGCATCGGTGTTGCCCTGCTTCGACAGCCGCAGCATGCTGGCGCGCGAGGCGCCGGTCAGCGCCGTCTCACTCGCCGCGAAGAACGCCGAGATCAAGAGACAGAGCAACACGATCGAGAAGGTCAACCATCCCACTGAAATGATCCGTGGCTAGAGCATGATCCGGAAAAGTGTGCAGCGCTTTTCCGAAAAGATCATGCTCGAATCAAGCAGACAGAGCGGGGTGACGATTCGAAGAAGAGTCATCCCGCTCTAGGCCTTGAGCTTGGCTTGCAGGAAGTCGCGCACCGGCTGCGGCTCGACATTGTTGGCAATCACGGCGCGGCCGACCGCTTCCAGCAGAATGAAAGTGAGCTTGCCGCGCTTGACCTTCTTGTCCTGCGCCATCAGCGCCAGCAATGCGTCGGCATCGACAAGGCCTTCCTGCGTAAAGCCTGCGATATCCTGCAGGCGCGTCGGCAACCCTACCGCGGAAAGATGACGCGCGATGCGGGTCGCATCGTCGGACGAGATCATCCCGAGCTGCGCCGAGAATTCCGCTGCCAGCACCATGCCGACCGAGACGCCCTCGCCGTGGAACAGGCGATCGGAGAAGCCGGTCGCGGCTTCCAGCGCATGGCCGAAAGTGTGGCCGAGATTGAGCAGCGCACGTTCGCCGGTCTCGCGCTCGTCGCGGGAGACGACGCCGGCCTTGGCGCGGCAGGAGGTGGCGATCGCGTGCTCGCGCCCGGCGCCGCCCCCGAAGATGTCGGCGTGATTCTTCTCCAGCCAGGCGAAGAACGCTTCGTCGCCGAGGATGCCGTATTTCGCGACCTCGGCGTAGCCGGCGCGGAACTGGCGCGGCGACAGCGTATCGAGCACCGAGGTGTCGGCGATGACCAGCACCGGCTGATGGAAGGCACCGATCAAATTCTTGCCCTGCGGCGAGTTGATGCCGGTCTTGCCGCCGACCGAGGAATCGACCTGCGCCAGCAGCGAGGTCGGCACCTGCACGAAATCGACGCCGCGGCGCAGGATCGCGGCCGCGAAGCCGGCAAGATCGCCGACCACGCCGCCGCCCAGCGCGATCACCAGATCGTTGCGCTCGATCTTCGCCGCGATCAGCGCCTCGCTGACCTGCGTCAGCGTCGCGTAGCTCTTCGAGCCCTCGCCCTCCTCGACGACGATCTGCGATGTCGGCACGCCCGCGGCCTTAAGCGACGCTTCGGTCGGCTCCAGCCAGTGCTTGGCGACGGTGCGGTCGGTGACAATAGCGGTGCGCACGCCGGGCCGCAGCGCCGCGACGCGTTCGCCGAGCGAGGCCAGCACGTCGCGGCCGATGACAATGTCATAGGCACGGTCGCCGAGCGCGACGTCGACGGTAACGGAGGCGGAGTGTTTCAAGGGCGCAGTCATGAGGTCGCGTTCAATCCATCAGGTGGCGGCCCGCCGGCCGGACGCACGCCGCACAGATGCGCATGCAGGGCCGCGAGGCATTCGTCGACGATGCGATCGTGCGGCACGTCGCGCGAGGCAATCGTCAGGTCGGCATTCTTGTAGACCGGCTCGCGCTCGCTGAGCAGCCGGTTGACGGTCGCCTCCGGGTCGGCGGTCTGCAGCAGCGGACGGTCGGCGCGGCGGCGGACCCGGCGCATGATGATATCACTGTCGGCCTTGAGCCAGATCGAGATCGCGCGGTCGCGGATCCGGTTGCGGGTCTCATCGCGCATGAAGGCGCCGCCGCCGGTCGCCAGCACGACCGGGCCGCTGTCGAGGATGCGGGCGATCACCCGCGCCTCGCCGTCGCGGAAATAGGGCTCGCCATGGGTTTCGAAGATTTCCGGGATCGTCATGCGGGCCGCCGCCTCGATCTCGGTGTCGGCATCGGCAAAGGGCAGCTTGAGCCGCGCCGCCATCCGCCGGCCGATGGTCGACTTGCCGGCCCCCATCATGCCGACCAGCACGATCGACCGCAGCCCCAGCGCGGCCGCGATATCGGCCTCCAGGGTCGGGTGGGTGGGTGCCGGTACGGCTGCGTCGGACATCAAAAAGCTCGGATATTGGGACGAATTGTTTGGAATTCGAGCCACCTATACTACCCCCGGCGATACCGTTACCAGCGACTCTTGCAACCGCGCGGGGAACATGTTGGATGATTTCATTGGTTAATTCGCCGCCCGAGTCGCCTCTATGCCCAGCCTGTTCCGCTTCCTGACGGTCGTCGCCGTGATTTTCGGGATCGGGTACGGCATCGTCTTCGCGCTGGCGAATTTCGTGCAGCCGAAACCGCGGGAAATGACCGTGACCATTCCGCCCGATAAGTTCCTCAAGAAATAGCCGCTATGATTCCGGCATGCCAGCCAAGGTTCAGACCAAGCCGCCTGCCAAGTCCTCCGACGCCAAACTGACCGCGTTGTTCCTCGACATGCTCGCCGCGGAACAGGGCGCAGGCCTCAACACGCTCGACGCCTACCGGCGCGACCTCACCGATTTCTCCGGTTACCTCGCCCATGCCGGCGCCGATTTCACCACTGCCGACACCGAGGCGCTGCGCGGCTACCTCGCCGACCTCGATACCAGGGGCTTCAAGTCGACCAGCGTGGCGCGGCGGCTGTCGGCGATGCGGCATCTCTACCGCTTCCTGCTCAACGAGCAGGTCCGAGCCGACGATCCCGCCGCGATCCTGTCCGGGCCGAAGCGCGGCCGCGGCCTGCCCAAAGTGCTGTCGATCGCCGACGTCGACCGCATGCTGACCCGTGCCAAGGAACTGACCCGGACCGATGTCTCGCCGGCGCAACGGCTGCGCGCGCTGCGGCTGTATTGCCTGCTCGAAGTGCTCTACGCCACCGGCCTGCGCGTCTCCGAGCTGGTGTCGCTGCCGGTCTCCGCGGCGCGGCGCGATGCGCGGATGATCGTGGTGCGCGGCAAGGGCAACAAGGAGCGGCTGGTGCCGCTGAACGAGGCCTCGCGCCAGGCGATGGCGGACTACCTCGCCGCGTTGGAGGTGATGCAGCCGAAGGCGAAGAAGGCAGCAGCATCGAAATGGCTGTTTCCGTCCTCCGGCGAGAGCGGCCATTTGACCCGGCAGCATTTTGCCCGCGACCTGAAGGAGCTTGCGGCGGCTTCCGGCCTTGCGCCCCGGCTGGTCTCCCCGCACGTGTTACGTCATGCGTTCGCCAGCCATCTGCTGCACAATGGCGCGGATTTGCGCATCGTGCAGACCCTGCTCGGCCATACCGATATCTCGACCACCCAAATCTATACCCATGTGGTCGAGGAGCGGCTGAAGAGCCTGGTCCGCGACCTGCATCCGCTGGCGGAAACGTCGCAGGCCCCGTAGCCCGGATGAAGCGCAGCGCAATCCGGGACAGACCATCCGTAGCCCGATCTACCCCGGATTACGCTTCGCTCCATCCGGGCTACGAGCGTTGGAGACCTCGATACCTTCACCTGATCCGCCTTGACTTCCGCGCCGTCTCCGCAGAAAGAGCGTGGCCTGCCTGCGATCCCGAAGCGTGCATTCCGCTGAATGCGCGTTAACCGATTGAAGTTACAAAACTTCTCTTGTCACCGCCGAATCCGCTTCGCCCCTCGCATTGTTCCTCCCTATATTAAGTTGATGCCCGACCCGATGCGCAGCTATCTCGACTTCGAAAAACCCGTCGCCGAGCTTGAATCCAAGATCGACGAGTTGCGCACGCTTGCCGCCAGCGGCAGCGACATCGGTGACGAGGTCGCGCGGATCGAGGACAAGGCGGCGCAGGCGCTGACCGACCTCTATGCCAATCTGACACCGTGGCAGAAGACGCTGGTGGCGCGGCATCCGCAGCGGCCGCACTTCACCGATTTCGTCAGTGGCCTGATCACCGAATTCACGCCGATGGCCGGCGACCGCAAATTCGCCGACGACGAGGCGCTGATCGGCGGCTTCGGCCGCTTCCGCGGCGAGAGCATCTGCGTGGTCGGCCAGGAGAAGGGCGCCACCACCGACAGCCGCATCAAGCACAATTTCGGCATGGCGCGCCCCGAAGGCTACCGCAAGGCGGTGCGCCTGATGGAGATGGCCGATCGCTTCGGCATCCCGGTGCTGTCGATCGTCGATTCCGCCGGCGCCTATCCCGGCATCGGCGCGGAGGAGCGCGGCCAGGCCGAGGCGATCGCGCGCTCGACCGACGCCTGCCTGTCACTCGGCGTGCCCAATGTCGCGATCGTCACCGGCGAGGGCATGTCGGGCGGCGCGATCGCGATCACCACCGCCAACCGCGTCCTGATGATGGAGCACGCGATCTACAGCGTGATCTCGCCGGAGGCGGCCTCCTCGATCCTGTGGCGCGACGGCAGCAAGGCGCAGGAAGCCGCCAACAGCATGAAGATCACCGCGCAGGACATGCTGCGCTTCGGCGTGATCGACCAAATCCTCAAGGAGCCCTCCGGCGGCGCGCATCGCGACCCCGCCGCGATGATCGCGACCACCGGCGACGCGATCGCCCAGGCACTCAACGACCTACGAAATCTTGATCCGGACGCGATTCGCAAACAGCGGCGCCAGAAGTTCCTCGATATCGGCCGCAAGCTGGGCTGAGGCGCCCAAACGGCCGGATTTTTCGCCCAAATCGACCAATTTTGCCGCAATTGGGCCCCGAGCCGGGTCTTTAACGTTCCTTGAACCATGCCTGCTACCGTGAAGGCTGTCAGCCCCGGTTCAGGTTGCGAGCAGGGGTGGTCGAAGGCTAATATTTTACACAATGGCTTCAGGGCATATTCGCCGTGTTGGGGTCGCGAAAATCGCCCGGTGGGTGTGGAGCTCGGACTTGACTCATCGCACGCTCGTACGCGCGCTTCTGACTTCGGCAGTCCTCGCCGCGGGCGTCATGCTCGCCGGTTGTGACAGCGACCAGATCTCGCTCGCCCAGAACGCCAAGGCCAACCAGCCGGTCCCGCCAAAGCTCGTCGCCGCCATGGCCGAGAAGGACATGGATCTGCAGTCGCCGATCCTGGTCCGCCTGTTCAAGCAGGAGGCCGAGCTCGAGGTCTGGAAGCAGACCCGATCCGGCCAGTTCGCGCTGCTCAAGACCTATCCGATCTGCCGCTGGTCGGGCGACCTCGGCCCCAAGGTCCGCGAAGGCGACCGCCAGGCGCCGGAAGGATTCTATTCCATCAACCCGAGCCAGATGAATCCGCAGTCGGCCTACTATCTCTCGTTCAACACCGGCTATCCCAACGCCTTCGACAAGGCGCTCGGCCGAACCGGCTCGGAGCTGATGGTGCATGGCGACTGCTCGTCGCGCGGCTGCTACGCGATGACCGACGAGCAGATCGCCGAGATCTACTCGCTCGGTCGCGAATCCTTCTTCGGCGGCCAGAAGGCGTTCCAGTTCCAGGCCTATCCGTTCCGGATGACGCCGGTGAACATGGCCAAGCACCGCAACAACCCGAACATGCCTTTCTGGAAGATGATCAAGGAAGGCAATGATCATTTCGAG
Organism: Bradyrhizobium sp. USDA 4461; assembly: GCF_054055655.1. Classification (NCBI taxonomy): domain Bacteria; kingdom Pseudomonadati; phylum Pseudomonadota; class Alphaproteobacteria; order Hyphomicrobiales; family Nitrobacteraceae; genus Bradyrhizobium; species Bradyrhizobium sp. USDA 4461. The sequence goes on along the minus strand of NZ_JBSRXM010000001.1, from coordinate 2,853,027 downwards.
GTGACGAAGCAGGAGCCGAAGGTCGACTTCTGCGAGAAGAAATACGTGTTCGATGCGGTGAAGCCGCCGGATGCGACCCGCGATCCGGTGTTCAACGCGTCGGCGAAGTGCCCGGCCTATGTGATCCCCGAGGAGATCACGAGCGCGGTGCGCGAGAAGCAGCAGCGCGACGACGCCGAGATCGCCAAGCTGGTGTCCAAGGGCACGCCGGTGGCGCGCCTCAACACCGGCATCGACGGCGGCATGAACGCGATCTTCGCCTCCAAGATTCCGGAAGGAAACACCGGCCTGTCCGAAGGTGGTGACAGCCAGGCGCTGGCCTCGATGGCGCTGGCGCGCGCGCCCGGCACGATCCCAGGCACGGTCAATCCGCCGCGGCCCAATCTCGCGGTCCAGCAGGAAGAGCCGGTGGTGGCGACGACCTCCTCGACCGCACCTGCGGCCAACACCCGCGTCGCTTCGGCGAATGCGTCCGACAAGTCCGAAGGCTTCTTCTCGAGCTTTGCCCGCAAGGTCGGCATCGGCGGCGCCACCGCCGACGCCAGCAAGGCGACCGCGCCGGCGCCAGCCGCTGCCACGCCCGCCAAGCCGAAGGTCGCCGAAGCCAAGCCGCAATCGGTGGTTCGCGTCGCCCCGAAGGCGGAGCCGAAGCAAGCCGCCAAGCCCGCGCCGAAGCCGCAGGCGACCGACACCGCAGCCGCCGCACCGGCTCCGACCTCGTCGACCCAGCTCGCCGGCTCCGCACCTGTCGTTCAGACCAACTCGTTCGACACCCGCTTCTCCGCGGTGAAGTAAGCGCGGCCCGGCTTCGGCGCGTTTTGTCTCGCGACATGTTCTGTCCGAGCTTCCTTCTGCTCACTTCATGAACAAGGCGCAGGGCAACTAAACGCAAGACTCGGACTCAATCGGCCGCGAGATTGCGGGTCTATGATCCTCAAGCGAGCACCACATATTCGATGTCGTCCCGGGCAAGCCAACGGGTCGGCGCGAAGCGCCGCCCGATGACAGGCTCCGCGCGACCCGTGACCCATAACCACCAATGACAATTGCTTGGCCAGCGCGGGGGCCACAGCTCACTTCAACAACACCACCCTGTGGTTATGGGTCCCTGCTTTCGCAGGGACGACAGCGGAATAGGCGGCGCGATCGTGCAACCACGCGCAGGAGCACTGATGACGGCCCCGATTTCCTCCGCTAACCTCTCCGCACAGAACCGCCAGCAAGGCGGACCGGATTGAGGGAGGAGACCCGCGTGCACCAAGGCCGTGTCGTATTCGGCGCCATGGAGGAGGTCGTGTTCGGGCGGCCCGCTTGTGAGGCCATCGTCGAGCAACTGGACCGGCTCGGCGCCGCGCGCGCCTTCCTGATGGTGTCGGGCACGCTGAACCGCGGCACCGATGAGATCGAGAAGATCCGCCGCGCGCTCGGCCCACGCTGCGTCGGCACCTTCGACAGGATGCCGGCACATACGCCGCGCGCCGCTGTCATCGCGGCCACGGAGCAGGCCCGCGCTGCGAAGGCCGATCTGATCGTCACTATCGGCGGCGGCTCGATCACCGACGGCGCCAAGGCGGTGCAGCTCTGCCTTGCCAACGACGTCACCACATCCGACGGCATCGACACGATCCGCACCCGCGGCGGCGTCTCGCCCGAAATGAAGCCGCCCGTCGTGCGCCAGATCAGCGTGCCGACCACGATCGCCGGGGGCGAGTTCTCCTCGATCGCCGGCGTCACCAACGAGGCCAAGCGGCAGAAGGAGATGCTGCGCCATCCGCTGGTGATGCCGCGCGCCACCATCCTCGATCCGGAATTGTCGGTGCACACGCCGGAATGGTTGTTCCTGTCGACCGGTATCCGCGCTGTCGATCATTGCGTCGAGGGCATCTGCTCGCGCGAGGCGCATCCCTATGGCGATGCGCAGGCGCTGAAGGGGCTCGAGATGCTGGCGGCCGGCCTGCCGCGCGTGAAGGCCAATCCGAAGGACATCTCGGCGCGGATGGATTGCCAGATCGGCACCTGGCTCTCGACCGGCCCGCTTGCATCGGGCGTACCGATGGGCGCGAGCCACGGCATCGGCTATGTGCTCGGCGCCGAGTTCGACGTGCCGCATGGCTACACCTCATGCGTGATGCTGCCCGCGGTGATGCGCTGGAACAAGCGCGACAATGCCGACCGTCAGGCGCTGGTCGCCGCCGCGATGGGGCATCCCGGCAAGGACGCCGGCGACGTGCTCGACCGCTTGATCCGCGACCTCGGCATGCCGCGCAGCCTGCGTGAGGTGCACGTCGGCCCCCAACATTTCGATCGCATCGCTGCGGGTGCGATGCGCACGCCCTGGGTGCCACGCAATCCGCGCAAGATCGACGATCCGTCAGAGGTTCGCGAGATTCTGGAGATGGCGGCTTAAGGCAAAGATTGAGGGGGATCTGGAGTTCGATGTACACCGGCAAGCACGCTTACCTGCGCCCGCTGCAGCCCGCCTTCATCATGGCCGGCACCGGCGAGATCGTCACCTATCGCGAACTCGAGGCGCGCAGCAACCGCCTCGCGCACCTGTTCCGCAACCGCGGCATGAAGCGGCTCGATCATTATTCGATCTTCATGGAGAACAACAACCGTTACCTCGAGGCCTGTGGTGCCGGTGAGCGGTCGGGCCTCTATTTCACCTGCGTCAATTCCTTCCTCACGCCGGGCGAGCTCGCCTACATCCTGACCAACAGCCAGTCGCGGATCCTGATCACCTCGAAGCTGAAGCTCGAGATCGCACGCGAGGCACTGAAGGAGTGCCCGCAGGTCGAGCTCTGCATCGTGGTCGACGGCGACAGCGAGAGCGCGCGCATCGTCGGATTGCGCGACGCGACCGCCGGGCTGCCGGCAACGCCGATCGCGGACGAATATGCCGGCACCGCGATGCTGTATTCCTCCGGCACCACGGGCCGTCCCAAGGGCATCGTGCGGCCGCTCCCAGAGCAGCCGCCATCGCAAAACCTGCCGCTGTTCGATTTCCTGACCAAGCTCTGGCACTACCGCGAGGGCATGGTCTACCTGTCGCCGGCGCCGCTCTATCACTCGGCACCGCAGGCCGCGGTCAATCTGACCATCCGAATGGGTGGCACCGTCGTCATCATGGAGAGCTTCGATCCCGAACGGTATCTCCAGCTGGTCGAGCAATGGGGCATCACTCACAGCCAGCTGGTGCCGACGATGTTCTCGCGCATGCTGAAGCTGCCTGAGGAGGTCCGCACCCGTTACGATCTGTCGACGCTCGAGATCGCGATCCATGCCGCCGCGCCCTGCCCGGCGCTGGTCAAGGACGACATGATCAGATGGTGGGGGCCGATCATCCACGAATATTACGGCGCGACCGAAGGCCTCGGCTTCACCGCCTGCAACAGTGAGGAGTGGCTGGCGCATCGCGGCACCGTCGGCAGGGTGCTGCTCGGAGACCTGCACATTCTCGACGAGAACATGAAGCCCTGCCCGAAGGGCACGCCGGGCACCGTGTGGTTCAAGACCGCCACGCCGTTCGAATATTTCAACGATCCGGCCAAGACCAGCGAGGCGCGCTCGGCCGACGGCAGCATGAGCACGGTCGGCGACGTCGGCTATGTCGACGACGACAACTTCCTCTATCTGACCGATCGCGCCACCTTCATGATCATCTCCGGCGGCGTGAATATCTATCCGCAGGAATGCGAGAACCTCCTGATCACCCATCCCAAGGTCGCCGACGCCGCGGTGTTCGGCGTGCCCAATGTCGATCTCGGCGAGGAGGTGAAGGCGGTGGTGCAGCCGGCCGAGGGCGTGGCGCCGGGGCCGGAGCTCGCCGAGGAGCTGATCGCGTTCTGCGCCAGCTCGCTGTCGCGCCAGAAGGTGCCGCGCTCGGTGGATTTCGAGGCCGAGCTGCCGCGGCTGCCGACCGGGAAGCTCTACAAGCGCCTGCTGCGCGATCGCTACTGGGGCAACAAGACCTCGCGGATCGTCTGAGTCTGGCGGCGCGGCCAGCCGGGGCGCGCGCGGCCGGGAACGGCGGGCGACGTAACAGACTCGCCCGCCGCGCGGATTCGGCGTTATGCTCCGCCATTGCAAGCCAGCTTCGCCGGAGGCCGCCATGCCGTCGCCCCAGCCGCGCGAGCCCCAGCCGGTGCAGGCCGGAAGGCTCGAATTCACTGCCGCCGAGATCGGCGCGCTCGCCCACCTCTATCGCGGCGAAGTCTATCGCAGCACGGTCTGGCGCACCCGCCTCGACAGTTCGACCAACTGGGCGGTGGTCACGACCGGGATCGCGCTGTCGGCGACCTATAGCAACGCGGATGCTTCGCCCCTGCCGATGGTGCTGGTCGGCCTGCTGGTCACCGTCTTCCTGCTGTTCGAAGCAAGGCGCTATCGCTACTTCAATGTGTGGCGCGCCCGGGCACGACTGCTCGAAACTGATTTCTACGCGCCGATGATCCGCGGCGAAGATCCCTCGCCGACTGCGCCATGGACTGAGCTGCTCGCCAACGACTATCGCAAACCGAGCTATCACATCAGCTTTGCGCGTGCGGTCGGCCGGCGGCTGCGCCGGACTTATGGCTGGATCTTCGCGATCCAGGCCATTGCCTATTACGGCAAGCTTGCGATCCATCCGCTGCCGCTGACCACGATGAGCGCGATCTGGGACCGCGCTTCGATCGGCCCGATACCCGGAGAGATCGTGATCCTGGCCGGCGTTGCGTTTCACGCCAGCTGGGCGCTGTTCGCCTTCGTCACGCAACGCATCGAGGTCGCCGATCGGCGCGCGCGGCACAATCTGATCGCGATGGGGTGAGGCGGCGTGGGCCGCGTTGCCGCCGGCGAGCTTTTCCCCTAACCTCGGCCCAACAAGAAAAGTCAGGGAGAATGTGCCGATGGAAGTGATTCCACTCAAGCCGGGCTTCGGCGCCGAACTGCGCGGCGTGACGCTGTCGGATGTCGCGGCCAGCGATGCGGCCTATGCCGCGGTGCGCGCGGCGTTCGAGGAACATTCGGTGCTGGTGTTCCGCGGCCAGGAGGTCAGCGACGACATCCAGCTCGCCTTTTCGCGCCGCTTCGGTCCGCCCGAGACGACCAAGGTCGGCTCGATGGGCACCGGCTCGCATTTCGTGATCCTCTCGACCTTCGGGCCCGACGGCAAGGTGGTGCCATCCGACCACCGGCAGCAGCTGCGCGCCCGGGCCAACCAGCTCTGGCACACCGACTCGTCCTTCAAGCGCGTGCCGGCGCTGACCTCGATCCTGTCGGCGCGCATCATCCCCGAACATGGCGGCGAGACCGAGTTCGTCTCGATGCGGCTGGCCTTCGAGCGGCTCGACAAGGATGTGGCGAAGCGGCTGGAGAACTCGTTCGCCTGGCACTCCTACGCGCACTCGCGCAGCAAGGTCGCAGCCGGCCTCGCGACATCAGAGGAAGTCGATGCACTGCCGCCGGTGTGCTGGCGCATGGTGTGGCGCAATCCGGTCAACGGCCGCGGCGCGCTGTATCTCGCCTCCCACGCCTATGGCGTCGAGGGCATGGATGCCGAGGCCGGCAAGGCGCTGATCGAGCAACTGACCGAGGCTGCGACCGCGCCCGGCGTCAGCTATCTGCATCAATGGAAGCAGGGCGATGTCGTGATGTGGGACAACCGCGCCACCATGCATCGCGGCCGCCCCTGGCCGGCACATGAAGGCCGCCTGATGATCCGCACCACGATCTCGGCGACGGATGCCGATGGCGTCGCGAGCGTGAGCCCACCCTCGTCGCAGGCGGCGGAGTGAAGGACGACAATGCTCTCTCACCGTCATCCTGAGGAGCGCGCTCTTGCGCGCGTCTCGAAGGATCGGCGGCCGCCAGCGGGGCCGTTCATCCTTCGAGACGCGCTTCGCGCTCCTCAGGATGACGGAGAACGAATCGGCAGCCACACCGTAATCGGCGACAAACTGTCGCTGATAGCGGACTGCTTCACAGCGCACGCGTCGGCGCTCGCAATCGAATTCAAGCGGAGATGCGTCACTGCATAGCAAAACAACCCGAGTTCCGCGCCATCACAGTCAATATTCCCAGTCCGTGGAAATTTTAATGCACTCGCGTCATCCGAATTGCCAATCCCTTCGCGGCCCTCGCTGGTTGCCCGACAGGCTCACCGTGGTATCGTCGATGCCAATCGGCCATTGAGACCGACATGCGGGAGGGGACCATGCGGAGCGTGCAAGCGCTGGCCGTTGCGGTGTTGTCTGTGTTGACCGTCAGTGACGTATCACGTGCAGCCGAGCCGAAATCCGGCGGCATCTTCAGGATCTATCACCGCGACAGTCCCGGAAGTGCCTCGATCCACGAGGGCGCGACCTATTCGCTGAACGTTCCGTTCATGCCGATCTTCAACAACCTCGTCATCTTCGACCAGCACATCGCCCAGAACAGCACCAGCACGATCCGGCCCGAGCTCGCGGAAAGCTGGGCCTGGAGCGGCGACAACAAGACGCTGACCTTCAAGCTGCGCAAGGACGTGAAGTGGCATGACGGCAAGCCGTTCACCGCGGCCGACGTCAAATGCACCTTCGACATGCTGATGGGCAAGTCGCAGCAGAAGTTGCGGCAGAACCCGCGCAAGTCCTGGTACGACCAAGTCGACGAGGTGACCACCAACGGCGACTATGAGGCGTCGTTCAAGCTGAAGCGGCCGCAGCCGGCGCTATTGTCGCTGCTCGCCTCGGGCTATTCGCCGGTCTATCCCTGCCATGTGTCGCCGGCAGAGATGCGTACCAAGCCTGTCGGCACCGGGCCGTTCAAGTTCGTCGAGTTCAAGGCCAACGAATCGATCAAGCTCACGAAAAACCCCGATTACTTCAAGAAGGGCCTGCCCTATCTCGACGGCATCGAGTTCACCATCATCCCGAACCGTTCGACCGCGATCCTCGGCTTCGTCTCCGGCAAGTTCGATATGACGTTCCCGACCGAGGTATCAATCCCGCTGCTCAAGGACGTCAAGTCGCAGGACCCGAATGCGGTCTGCGTGGTGGAGCCGAACAACGTCTCCACCAACATCATCATCAATTCGACCGCACCGCCATTCGACAACCTCGATGTCCGCCGCGCGCTGGCGCTGGCGCTCGACCGCAAGGCGTTCATCCAGATCATGTTCGAGGGCCAGGGCGACATCGGCGGCACCATGGAGCCGGCGCCGGACGGGTTGTGGGCGATGCCGAAGGACATGCTGGAATCCATCCCCGGCTACGGTCCCGATGTCGAGAAGAACCGCGAGGAAGCCCGCAAGCTGATGCAGAAGGCGGGCTATGGCCCGGACAAGCATCTGCAGATCAAGGTGTCGACCCGCAACATCGCAGTCTACCGCGATCCCGCGATCATCCTGATCGACCAGATCAAGAGCATCTATATCGACGCCGAGCTCGACGTCGTCGACACCGCGCAATGGTTCCCGAAGATCGCCCGCAAGGACTACTCGCTCGGCCTCAACCTCACCGGCAACGCCGTCGACGAACCGGACCAATCGTTCTACGAGAATTATGCCTGCGGCTCGGAGCGGAACTACACCAATTATTGCAACAAGGAGATCGAGAAGCTGTTCGACCAGCAGTCCGAGGAGACCAACCTCGACAAGCGCAAGAAATTGGTCTGGGAGATCGACAAGAAGCTGCAAGAGGATGTCGCGCGTCCGATCATCTTCCATGCCCGCACCGGCACCTGCTGGAAGCCTTACGTGAAGAATGTCACGATCATGTCCAACAGCTCGTATAACGGCTATCGTTACGAGGACGTCTGGCTGGATAAATAGTCATAGCGTTTTCGAGCGAAGTGGATACCGGTTCGCGTCTAGAAAACGCGTCAAAAGAAAGCCACAGGCGAGATCAGGGAGAGAGCCAGGGTGTTTGCCTATATCGTGCGGCGGCTGTTCCTGATGCTCGTGACCCTGTTCGGGATCTCGGTCATCATCTTCGTGCTGCTGCGCGTGGTGCCTGGCAACATCGTCGACATCCTGTTCGACGCCGCGGGCTTCGTCGATCCCGCCGACAAGGCCAATCTCGAGCGCGAGCTTGGCCTGAGCCAGCCGATCGTGATCCAGTATCTGCATTGGATCGGCGGCCTCTTGCACGGCGACCTCGGCTATTCCTACGTCTCGGAGAAACCGGCGCTGGAGGAGATCCTGCCGCGGATTCCGATCACCGCGCGGCTGGCGGGACTTGCGCTGCTGTTCTCCGCCTCGATCGGCATCCCGCTCGGCGTGATCAGCGCCGTGCATCAGGGCTCGAAACTCGATTATGCGCTGCGCGTCGTCAGCCTCAGCGGCCTGTCGCTGCCGTCGTTCTGGCTCGGGTTGTTGATCCTGATGGCTTCGGTCTCGCTGTTCGGCACCATGCCGATCTTCAATCCGAACCCGACGACCTGGCTCGAGGCGCTGACCATCTATGCGGTGCCGGCAATGGCGGTCGGCTTCCGCAGCGCGGCGCTGACCATGCGCATCACCCGCTCCTCGATGCTGGAGATCCTGCGCCAGGACTATATCCGCACCGCGCGCGCCAAGGGCGCCTCCGAGGCCTCGGTGAACTATCACCACGCGCTGAAGAACGCGGTGCTGCCGGTGATCACCGTGGTCGGCATCGAGGCCGCGTTCCTGATCGGCGGCCTGATCGTGACCGAGACCGTTTTCAACATACCCGGCATCGCACGCTTCCTGGTCGAGGCGCTGCGCTGGCGCGACTACCCGATTGTGCAGAACCTCGTGATGTTCATCGCGGTCGTCGTCGTCGTGGTGAATTTCATCGTCGACATGCTTTATGCGGCGATCGATCCACGTATCCGGTTCGGAGACTAGCATGATCAGGAAAGTGGAAACCGGTTTTCCGATATGATCATGCTCAACTAAAGAGGCGGCGTGGCGACCATCAACTTCGAAAGTGAATTGCGACGCGCCGGGGCCAACGCCACCGGCGGCTGGGGACGGTTTGCGTTCCTGGCGCAGCGACACGTGCTCGGCACGATCGGCCTTGTCATCATGCTGTTGTTCATGCTGACCGCGATCTTCGCCGACGTCATCAGCCGCTACGATCCGCTGACCGTCGATTCCGCACACCGCCTGGCCGCCCCCTCCGCGCTGCACTGGTTCGGCACCGACTCCTTCGGCCGCGACGTCTGGAGCCGCATCATCCATGGCGCGCGGATCTCGCTCGCGGTCGGCATCGGCTCCACGATGCTTGGCGCCACGCTGGGCGTGATCGTCGGCCTCGCCTCCGGATATCTCTCCGGCTGGGTCGATCTCGTGTTCCAGCGCGTGACCGATATCCTGCAATCGCTGCCGCTGCTGGTGCTCGCGCTGGTGATGACGGCGGCGCTCGGCCCCTCGCTGCCCAACGTGATCCTCGCGATCGCCATCCCCCTGATCCCGACCGTTGCCCGTGTGATCCGCGCCAACACGCTGGCGCTCCGCGAACAGCCGTTCGTGGAAGCCGCCAAATCGATCGGCATGAGCGAGATGCGGATCGCGCTGCGCCACGTGCTGCCGAACACCATCGCCCCCTTGATCGTGCTCGCCACCGCGCAGCTCGGCTCGACCATCCTGACCGAGGCATCGCTGTCGTTCCTTGGCCTCGGCATCCCCGAACCCTATCCGTCATGGGGCCGCATGCTGTCGGAATCCGCCGCCGAATATGTCCGCACCGCGCCGTGGCTGGTGATCTTTCCCGGCATCGCGATCAGCCTCGCGGTGTTCGGCACCAATCTGTTCGGCGACGCGCTGCGCGACATCCTCGATCCGAGGCAGCGCGGCTGATGACCGAGGCTAAGACGCTCGATACGGTTCTCGAGGTGAAGAACCTGCAAACGGTGTTCTTCACCAACTCCGGCCTGTTCCGCGCTGTCGATGACGTCTCGTTCTCGGTCCGCCGCGGCGAGACGCTGGCGATCGTCGGCGAGTCCGGCTGCGGCAAGAGCGTCAGCGCGCTCTCGATCATGCGCCTGGTGCCCGATCCGCCCGGCCGCATCGTCGGTGGCTCGGTGACACTCGAAGGCACCGACCTGTTGAAGCTCGACGATGCCGCGATGCGCGACATCAGGGGCAACCGCATCTCGATGATCTTCCAGGAGCCGATGACCTCGCTCAATCCGGTGATGCGGATCGGCGACCAGATCATCGAGGCGGTGCGGCTACACCAGAACGTGAGCGGCAACGAAGCCTGGAAACAAGCCGTCGACATGCTGCGGCTGGTGCGCATTCCGGAGCCGGAGCGCCGCGCCCAGGAATATCCGCACCAGCTCTCCGGCGGCATGCGCCAGCGCGCGATGATCGCGATGGCGCTGGCGTGCCGGCCGGCGCTATTGATCGCGGACGAACCGACCACCGCACTCGACGTCACCATCCAGGCGCAGATCCTGGCGTTGATTGTCGATCTGCAGCAGCGGCTCGGCACCGGGCTGATCCTGATCACCCATGATCTCGGCGTCGTCGCGCAGACCGCGCAGCGCGTGATCGTGATGTATGCCGGCAAGAAGGTCGAAGAGGCGACGGTCGAATCGCTGTTCGAGACGCCGCTGCATCCCTACACCCGCGGGCTGATGGCCTCGATGCCGGCCGTGATCGCGCTCGGCGCAGAGAGCGACGCACGGCTGAACGAAATTCCCGGCATGGTGCCGTCGCTGACCAACCTGCCGCCCGGCTGCGCCTTTGCGCCGCGCTGCAAGCTGGCTATCGATCGCTGCCGCCAGGAATATCCGCCGCTCGACGAGGTCAGACCCAACCACTGGGCGGCATGCTGGCGCGCCGGCGACCTGGCGGAGGCGTCATGACCACGCAACGCCCGCTCCTCGAGGTCACCGATCTCGTCAAGCATTATGCGGTGCGCGGCGGCGTGCTGCGCCGGCAGGTCGGCACCGTGCATGCGGTCGACGGCGTCAGCTTTGCGCTCGGCGCCGGCGAGACGCTCGGCCTGGTCGGCGAATCCGGCTGCGGAAAGTCGACGGTGGCGCGCACCGTGCTGCGGCTGGTCGAGCCGACCAGCGGTGCGATCAAGCTCGACGGCGAGGATATCGCGCCGCTCAGCAAGACCGCGCTGCGGCCGCATCGCCGCTCGATGCAGATCGTGTTCCAGGACCCGTTCGCCTCGCTCAACCCGCGCATGACGGCCGGCGACATCGTCGGCGAGCCCTTGAGCGTGCACGGCATCGCGACCGGCGCGAAGAAGCAGGAGCGCATCGCGGAGCTGTTCCAGCAGGTCGGGCTGCGGCCCGACCAGATGAAGAACTTTCCGCACCAGTTCTCCGGCGGCCAGCGCCAGCGCATCTGCATCGCGCGCGCGCTGTCGCTTGGGCCGCGGCTGATCGTCTGCGACGAGCCGGTCTCGGCGCTCGACGTCTCGATCCAGGCGCAGGTGATCAATCTGTTGATCGACCTGCAGCGCAGGCAGAACTTTTCCTACCTGTTCATCGCGCACGACCTCGCGGTCGTCGCCCATATCAGCCACCGCGTCGCGGTGATGTATCTCGGCCGTATTGTCGAGATCGCCGACAAGCACGAGCTGTTTGCCAATCCGCGCCATCCCTATACGCAAGCCTTGCTCGCCTCGGTGCCGATCGCCGATCCGAAGGCCAGGCGCACCGCGCCACTGATCGACGGCGACGTGCCGAGCCCGATCAACCCGCCGTCAGGCTGCGCCTTCCACACCCGATGCCGCTGCGCGATCGATCACTGCAAGACCGAGCGGCCGGCGCTGCAGGCAGCCGGCCCCGGGCATCAGGTAGCGTGCTGGCTGAATGATGGGACGGGGCGGAGCGAATAGAGCTGTCGTCCCTGCGAAAGCAGGGACCCAGCGGTTATGACAGCGGCTACGCCGCCGTCTCGATCTCCACCACGATCTTCCCCGTTGTCACCTGCTCGCCCTCGGCGACGTCAATGGAGGACACCGTGCCCGCGACACCAGCGGTATGGACGTGCTCCATCTTCATCGCCTCCAGCGTCATGACAGGTTGGCCCGCCGCGACCTTGTCGCCGGCCTTCACCAAGACCGCGACGACCCGACCGTTCATCGCGGCGCGGACCTTGCCGTCGCCGCCGGCGGTTGACGCGCTCTCGGGCGGCGCGAGCGTGAGATCGCGGGCTGACAGCGTGACGCCGCGATGCAGGACAAAGAGCCGGTCGCCGTCGCGCAGGAATTTGGCCTGCTCCATCACGCCATCATGGTGGAAGCGGATGCTGTCTTGATCCAGCTCGTCGATCACGAAGCTGAAGCGATCGCCATTGCGGGCCGCGAGATAACTGCCGTCGCGCTCGCGGACGATCTCGATCTCCTGCACGCCGTGGCCGAGGTCGATCCGCAGGCCGAGCGGGAATGTCGCAGCCAGCGACCGGCCGCGCTGCCATGGCGGCGCATGCGGATTGGTGACATAGAGCAGCAGTGCCGCCAGCGCGAGATCGCTGCTGCGATCGGGCCGCGGCGCCAGCAGCGCCTCGCGATTATTGCCGATGAAGGCGGTGGTCGCCTCGCCCTTGGCGAACACCGGGTGGCGCAGGCAGTCGATCAGGAAGCCCTGGTTGGTGGTGACGCCAAACGCCGTGACCTGCTCCAGGGCTGAGATCAGCTTGCCGCGCGCCTCGTCGCGGGTGGCGCCATGGCTGATGACCTTGGCGATCATCGAATCATAGAACGGCGGAATCTCCGAGCCCGACTGCAGCGCGTGTTCGACGCGGATGCCATCGGGTATCTGCCACCGCGCCATCGACCCGGATTGCGGCATGAAGTCGTGCCCGGCATCCTCCGAGCACAGCCGCACCTCGATGGCATGGCCGGAAAAGGTGACGTCCTCCTGCTTCACACCGAGCGGCTCGCCGCGCGCGACCCGCAACTGCAATTCCACGAGATCGAGTCCGGTGATCGCCTCGGTGACGGGATGTTCGACCTGCAGCCGTGTGTTCATCTCCATGAAGTAGAAATTGCCAGCGCGATCGAGCAGGAATTCCAGCGTGCCAGCGCCCTCATAGCCGATCGCTTTCACCGCCTGGACGGCGACCGCACCCATCCGCGCGCGCAACTCCGGTGTCACCGCCGGCGACGGCGCCTCCTCGATGAGCTTCTGGTGCCGCCGCTGCACCGAACAATCACGCTCGCCGAGATGGATGGCATTGCCATGGCGATCACCGAACACCTGGATCTCGATATGGCGGGGATCGACGATCGCCCGCTCCAAAATCACGGTGGGATCACCGAACGCGCCTTGCGCCTCCGAGCGCGCGCTGCGCAGCGCATCAGGAAACGCCGCAGTATCCACAACCAGCCGCATGCCGCGGCCGCCGCCGCCGGCGACCGCCTTGATCATGACCGGAAAGCCAATCGCCTTGGCTTCCGCCAGCATCACGGCGTCACTCTGATCGGCGCCCTGATAACCGGGCACGCAGGGCACCCCGGCCTTTTGCATGATATCCTTGGCGCCGGCCTTGTTGCCCATCGCCAGGATCGCTTCCGGCGACGGCCCGATGAACACCAGCCCCTCATCGCGGCAGGCCTGCGCAAAGTCCTCGTTCTCGGCGAGGAAACCGTAACCGGGATGCACCGCGCTGGCGCCGCTCGCCTTGGCGGCTGCGATGATCGCGTCGATCTTCAGATAGGATTGCGCCGGCAATGCCTCGCCGATCCGCACCGCCTGATCGGCCTCGCGCACATGCAGTGCATCACGGTCGGCATCCGAATAGACCGCGACGACACCATAGCCGAGCCGCCGCGCCGAGCGCATGATGCGCAGCGCGATCTCGCCGCGGTTGGCGACCAGGATCTTGAAGAACGGCGTCCGCTTCACGATGGTACCGCTCATGGCCGCGCCACCGAGAACTGCATGCGCTGCGGGGTGCGTGCCTCGGCCTCGCGGCAGATCGAAAGTATCTCGGACAGCACCGTCCGCGTATCGCGCGGATCGATCACGCCGTCGTCGAGCACGCGGGCGCTGGTCGAGAACACGTCCATCTGGCCGTCGAACACGCCTGATATCTGCGCCTTCATCGCCTCCAGCTTCTCCCTCTCGATCGGTTTGCCGCGCCTGATGGCAGCGGCCTCGGTGACGATTGCCATGGTTTCGGCAGCCTGCTCGCCGCCCATCACGGCGGTCTTGGCATTCGGCCAGGAGAAGCAGAAGCGCGGATGGAAGCCGCGGCCGCACATGCCGTAATTGCCGGCGCCGAACGAGGCGCCGCAGTATAGCGTGATCTGCGGCACCGTCGCCGACGTCACCGCCTGGATCATCTTCGAGCCGTGCTTGATCATGCCGGCCTCTTCATAGGCCTTGCCCACCATGTAGCCGGTGGTGTTGTTCATGTAGAGGATCGGCGTGCGCGACTGGCAGCAAGCCTGGATGAAGTGCGTCGCCTTGTTGGCGCCGGGCACGTCGAGCGGGCCGTTGTTGGTGATGATGCCGATCGCTTGGCCTTGGATGCGGGCATGGCCGCAGACCGTCGCCGGGCCGTAATTGGCGCCAAACTCGGTGAAGTCGGAATCATCGATGAAGCGCGCGATCGCCTGGCGCATGTCGACGGGGCGCTTGTGGTCCATCGGCATGATGCCGAGGAGTTCTTCGGCATCGTAGCGCGGCGGCTTGAACGCGGCTGGCGTCGGCGCCGGCCGGTCGCGAGGACGATCCCAAAGACGATCCCATGGCAGCTTGGCCATGATCTCGCGCGCGATGCGCAGCGCATCGCGGTCATCCTCGGCAAGGTAATCGCCGAGGCCGGAGACCTGGGTGTGCATCTCGGCGCCACCGAGCTCCTCTTCGGTCGCGATCTCGCCGGTGGCAGCCTTGAGCAGAGGCGGTCCGGCGAGGAACGCGCGGGTGCGGCCGCGCACCATCACGATGTAGTCGGAGAGGCCGGTCTGGTAGGCGCCGCCCGCGGTCGAAGAGCCGTGGGTAACGGTAACGACAGGGAGCCCCGCCGCCGACAGCCGCGCCAGATTGCGGAAGATGTTGCCGCCGCGGACGAAATCCTCGACCCGGTAACGCAGCAGGTTGGCGCCGGCGCTCTCGACCAGCTGCACATAGGGCAGCTTGTTCTCCAGCGCGAGCTCCTGCACCCGCAGCGTCTTGTCGAGACCATAGGGCTGCAGCGCGCCGGCATCGATGCCGGAATCGTTGGCGCTGACCATGCAGCGAATGCCGGAGACGAAGCCGATGCCGGCGACCAGCCCGCCGCCGGGCACGCTCTTGTCCGGATCCGGCACGTCGAACATGTAACCGGCGAGCGTCGACAGTTCGAGGAACGGCGAGCCGGGATCGAGCACCAGCGCGACGCGCTCGCGCGGCAACAGCTGCCCGCGCTTGTGGAAGCGGTCCTTTGCCGCGGCCGACGCTGCGCGCGTCCGCTCCTCCAGCCCGCGCATCCGGGCAATCAGGGCGAGCATGCCATCGCGATTGCCCAGGAACGCGGCGCTGCCGGTGGAAATTGCGTTCTCGATGATGGCCATCAACCCTGCTCCTCACTCGCTGTCATTCCGGGGCAGCCCGAAGGGCTGAGCCCGGAATCCATGGCGCGACAGGACATGCGGCCTGATGGATTCCAGGCTCGCGCTGCGTGCGCCCCAGAATGACAGCCCTAGTGCCTGACCCCAAAAATCTGCCGCGCTTCCGCGGGGCTCGCGATCTCGCGGCCGGCGCGCCGCGCGCAGGCGGCGAGGCCTTCGACGAGCTGCCCGTTCGACGTCACCTTGGTGCCGTCACCGAGATAGAACGTATCTTCCAGCCCGCTGCGCAGATGGCCCCCCAGATCGGCGGCGTGCTGGTGCAGCGGCCAGATCTCGGCGCGGCCGATCGCGGTGACCTGCCAATGCGCGTCAGGCGCCTTCAGCTTGAGCAAGATCGGCAACAGCTCAGGATCCGCCGGCATTCCCGAGGCGACGCCCATCACGAAATTGTATTCGAGCGGCCCGGAATACATCCCGGTCTGCCGGTACATGCCGACGCAGCGCACGATGCCGACATCGAAGCATTCGAATTCGGGAATGGTGCCGGCGGCCTTCATCACGTCGAGATAGTCCTGCACCTTCTCGACCGCGTTATCGAACATCATCGGCGGCCAGGCCCAGGTGTTGTCGGCCTTGACCTTGAGATAATTCAGCGAGCCGGCATTGCAGGCCGCGATCTCGGGTCTGGTCTCGCGCACGCAATCGAGCGCGCCCTGGTAGTTCGGACCTGACGTGCCGGTGGTGTGGTTGATGATCACGCCGGGGCAGGCCTCGCGGATCGCCTGCTGGATCTCCTTGCTGACGGCCACTTCCCATGACGGCAGGTGGCCCTTGTTGGGCGCCTGCTGACGCAGGTGAATGTGCATGATGCTGGCGCCGGCGTTGAATGCGGCCTTGGCCTCGCGCGCCATTTCTTCCGGCGTCACCGGGACGTTGTGCTGCTTCGGGTCGGTCAGCACGCCGTTCAGCGCGCAGGTGATGACAGCCTTGTCGCTCATGGTCTGTTGTCCGCTTTGCAGCGCACATGCGCTGCTGATTTTCCCATGATGAGAAATTTGCCTTCGCACCATCTTGCGTTGACTGGCTAAGAGGATGCGATCACGTCGGAATCGGCTGTCAGCCGGTTAACACAAGACGCAACGTCCACATGATGCGTAACCTTGCTGCAAAGCAAAGCGGCGCAACAAGCCGGCATCACGGGGAGAACGTCATGGTCTCGATCAACCGGCGCACCTGGCTCGCGAGTGCGGCAGGCGCGGGACTTGCCGCCGTCGGAGGCCTCAGGCCCTTGCTCGCCGAGGACACGCCCGGCGTCACCGCGACCGAGATCAGGATCGGCAGCACCACTTCCCTGAGCGGACCGGTGTCCGCGCTCGGCGTGCAGGCGCGCTGCCAGGAAGCCTATTTCAAGATGCTGAACGAGCAGGGCGGCATCGCCGGCCGGCAGATCAAGTACATCTATTACGACGACGCGTTCAATCCGGCGAAGACGGTCGAGCAGGTGCGCCGCCTGATCGAGAGCGACAATGTCGCCTTCCTGTTCAACATGCTCGGCACTGCGCCGAACTCGGCCGTCGTCAAATACATCAACGCCGCCAAGGTGCCGCATCTGTTCCTGTCGGTGAATGGCGACAAATGGGGTGATTACAAATCCTATCCCTGGACCATGGGCTTTGCGCCCAGCGCGCGGACCGAGGCGCAGGTGTTCGTCAAATATGCGCTGAGTCAACACAAGGACGCCAAAATCGCGGTGCTCTACCAGAATGACGATCTCGGCAAGGATTTCGTCGCCGGCACCAAGGATGTGTTGGGCGAGCGGTTCGCGACGTCGGCCGTGGTGGCCTCTCATGAGGTCACCGATCCTACGATCGATTCCCAGATCGTCGCGCTGCGCGGCGCCAACCCCGACGTGCTGATCTCGGGCACCACGGCAAAGTTCTGCGCGCAATCGATCCGCAAGATCTACGAGCTTGGCTGGAAGCCGATGCACTTCATCGCGAGCGGCGCAGCGTCGTTGTCCTCGACCATCGTCCCCGTCGGTCTCGACAAGGCGCAGGGCACAATCTCGTCGGCCTATATCAAGGACGTTGCCGACCCTGCCTGGGCCAATGACCAAGGCGTGAAGGATTTCCTCGCATTCATGGAAAAATACTTCCCCGACGGCAATCCGAAGGAAGGCTACAATCTTTACGCCTATATGGTGGCGAACGTGCTCAAGATCGTGCTCGAGCAGTGCAAGGGCAATTTCAGCCGCGACAACATCATGGCGCAGGCGAACAATCTCAGGGACGTTTATGTCCCGACGCTATTGCCCGGCATCAAGGTCAACACCAGCCCGACCAATCACCACCCGCTGCAGCAGCTGCAGCTCCAACGGATCGAGGGGCCAGGCTGGTTGCGATTCGGCGAGGTGATCCAGGGCGCGAATTTGTAGCCTTCGTCCCGGCGTCCGCCGCCGTCGCCCGTCCTCCCCTTCCGCCTGAAAGAAAGAAGGTCGGGATGGGTCAGCCGCAAGCGACGCTGCAAGCGGAGAGATTTGATCCCCACCCGCTTTTTCAAGGGGAGGTTAAGTCACAGCCTGCATGCAGCGAAACGCAACCCGCCGGGACGCCGATCTAGGTCAACGCGCGCTCGTTCGCCGCTTGCCCCGTCCGATAGATCGCGAGGTCACGCGAGCCGGAGAAGATCGCGCGCGGCTTCAAGCCGTAGAAGCGGCGGATCGAGTGGCTGAAATGGGTCGAGTCGGGATAACCGATGTCCTGCGCGAGATGCGCGAGGTTGATGTCCTGGTTGGCAAAGTGCAGCAGATACCGCGCGCGCTTCCAGGCACGGAAGGACCGGAACGAGATCCCGGTCTCCTCCTTGAATAGATGCAGGAAGCGCGACGGCGACAGGCCGGCCTCGGCAGCGCAGCCGGCGGCCGTCACCGGCTCGCCGGAAAATTGTCCGATGCGGCCGATCGCGCGCACGACGCGCGGATCGAGCACGCGCTGCGGCAGCGCATCGCCGAAGCACATGGTGTCGAACTCGGCATTCGCGATCGCGTCGCGATGCTGCATCTCGGCGAGCGTCGCATAGGCGTTGCGAATCCGGTTCGCAAACAAATGCGAGTCGGGTCCTTGCAGACGGCGAGCGACGGCTTCCAGCGTGCCATCGGGCACGCTCTCCGGCTCGATCGCAACGCAGATCGCGGAGGGATGTTCGCTGGTGATGGTGTGGCGCAGGTTCGGCATCGTCACCGCGAGCTCGCCGTGGGACTCGCGCCCCTCGCTGGTCGACAGATGCAACCCGTCGCGGATTGCGACATAGACATGGAATGCGCCCGGACAGCGCTCGCGCGGACGGCCGAGCAGCCCGGCATAGAACACCCGCTCCGGCGTGATCAGCATCCGATGGCCGGACTGCTGCTGGCCGGAATGGCGAGCGGATTCCTTGCACTTCGCGTCCACGATCGCGTCCATGGCGGTTCCTCCTCGCGCGGCTCTTTGGGCCGCTGCGGCGGGGTTACCATAGCGCAAATTCGCGGACTGTCACCGGCGCGAAATGTCGTCATTCCGGGCGCATCGACGCCGGCGAGATTAAGGCCGCGCCCGCGGCGCAACGTTCTGTTCCAGCCCGGCTTTTTGCTCCGCCGCCACCGCGTGCCGGTAACCGTCGCGTTGCTGCAGCCGCGCCCAATAGGCCGCGACATTCGGCCCGAAATCCTTGGCAAGGCCGATATTGCTGGCGAGCCGCAGCGCATAGCCATTTGCAATGTCCGCAGCGGTGAAGCGTTCCGCGCAGAGGAATTCCGACTTGGCGGCGGCGGCCTCCACCGCGCGCAGCCGGCCCAGGAACCATTTTGCATAATCGCCCGAGACCTGCGGATTGCGCCGCTCCTCCGGCTCGAGCTGGCTGTAACGCAGCACCAAGGTCTGCGGAAAGGTCAGCGTCGCGTCGGAAAAATACATCCAGTTCAGGAACGCGCCATAGGCCGGCTCGTCGACGCTGACGATGAGCGACGTCGGACCGTACTTGGTGCCGAGGTAATGGCAGATGCCGGAGGACTCCGTCATCTTGGTCTCGCCATCGACCATGAACGGGATGGTGCCGAGCGGATTGATGCCGAGATACTCCTTGGCGAACACGCGCGGCGGAAACGGCAGCATCTTCAGCTCATAGGGCAGCCCGAGCTCCTCCAGCATCCACAGCGGACGGAACGAGCGCGCGGCATCGCAGTGATAGAGCGTGATCATCTCAGGCATTCCCCTTGTGGTCTATCCCTTGTCATTCCGGGGCGGCCACGCAGCGGACGAACCCGGAATGACGGGAAACTCTGTTACAACCCCATCTGCCTTGACGCGAGATCCTTCATGATCTCCTCGGTGCCGCCGCCGATGGCGTTGACCTTGACTTCGCGGTAGATGCGCTCGACCTTGACCCCGCGCATGAAGCCGGCACCGCCGAAGATCTGCACCGCTTCCGAGGCGCAGTGCGCCATGGTCTGGGTCGCCTGGTTCTTCATCATGCAGATCTCGGCGACCGGGCTTTCGCCCTGGCCGAGCCGCCACGCCAGCATTTCCAGCATCGCCTGCGAAGCCGCGACCTTCTGCGCCATGTCGACGATCTTGTGCCGGATGACTTGATGTTGCGCGATCGGCTTGCCGAAGGTCTTGCGCTCCTTGGCATAGGCGATCGCCTCGTCGAGGCAGACCCGCGCAGACGCGGTGCAGCCGGCCGCCATGCCCATGCGCTCGCTGTTGAAGTTCTGCATGGTGATCTTGAAGCCCTGGCCTTCCTCGCCGATCAGATTCTCGACCGGCACCCGGCATTCGTCGAAATGAAGCGTCGCGGTGTCCGACGCCCACCAGCCCATCTTCTTCAGTCTGGTCCGGGAGAGACCCGGCGTATCGCCTTCGATCAACAGCAGGCTGACACCGCCCGGCCCCTCGCCGCCGGTGCGCACCGCGACCGTCAGATAGTCGGCGCGCATGCCCGAGGTGATGAAGGTCTTCTCGCCAGAGACGACATAATGGTCGCCGTCGCGCCGCGCCCTGGTGCGGAGGTTCGCGACATCGGAACCGCCGCTCGGCTCGGTGATCGCGAGTGCGGAGATCTTCCTGCCCGCGAGCACCTCCGGCAGCACGCGCGCCTTGACCTCGGGCCGCGCGGCACGGGCGATCGGCGGCGAGCCGATGGTGTGGCTCATCAGGCTGGCGGAAACGCCGCCGGCGCCGGCCCGCGCCAGCTCCTGCGAGGCCACGATCTTCATGAACTGGTCGGCGGCGATCCCGCCATATTCCTCCGGAAAGCCGAGGCCGAGCAGCCCGATCTCGGACGCCTTGGCATAGAGTTCGCGCGGAAACTCGCCCTCCTCGTCCCATTGATGGGCAAATGGCTCGATCTCCCTGACAACAAAGCGCCGCATCACCTCGCGAAAGGCTTCATGCTCGCCGGTGTAGAACGGGTTTGCCATCCCGGTGCTCCATGGATCCAATACTGGAGCGAGAGTGTCCGCATCGAGCGAGGTAGACTTGCGTTGACTTGCTACCGAGACTTCATGTTGAAACTAGCCTTCTTCGATAGGAGCGGCTTTCTCGAATCTGACTACCTCTCTGCTAATGTCCGATCCATTCACGGTACCCACCACCGCATCTTCCGCACTTTCCCAAGCGTCTGTCCACGCTTCCTCAATTAGACGTCGAACAAGCCCCTCTAGATCTGCTGGTGCCTCCGTCGGAGCGACTTCCGCAAAAAATCGCGTTAGAGTAATTGTGTCATAGCCAGCATACTCATTGGGAACGAACAGAATACGCCCGCCAAGCGTCGATACTATCTTTGGGACGTCGGAAACCCGCACTGTACTGTCAACGGGAACCCATCCAGACGTCTCTACAAGACGCGCGAGTTCAGTGGGACTATCAATTCCCTTCACGCGATTTGCGTTCAATCGTCCGGCGCTCCGCTTCTGCAACAGATGGTCCACACCTCGGAGTTCTTTATCCACCGACACCAAGGTGTCGTGGGCAAGCCACCAAGCCTCCGCCAAGGCGAGTTCGAATGCGGGAGCAGCGGTGTAGACAAGCGCTTCATTCTCAATGAATGGGACCGCCATCCGCTCCTGAAAGGCCCAATGATGTTCAGATATGCCTTGCGGATTTAATAGCTTCCGCAGGAAAGTTGGTGCGCGACGGCGATCGATGTGCATGACATCTGAAACTCGCAGTAAACAAGCCATCTTGATCAGGTCGATACGACTCCTCGTTCTCCCTCCCAATGGGCCAAGGTCGTTCGCCAACTCGTCTTCGACTCGACCGATCGGCCACCAATGACTGTGCGCAAGCTGACCGATCTTCGGTCCGTAGAACTGGCGGACCTCGACATCGTCTATCAAGAATTCCTGTCCGCCGCTCGGAGCCTTCCAAGACATCCCCGGGAGCCTCTCAGCTTGCGGGGCGTGCATCATTCGCAACGCTTCTGCCGTCGCACGCTCCTCGACTAAAGCGAGGTCGATGGGTTCATTCGAGCCCTCTTGAGTCTCCATAAGAATTCTTGCGTAGCTATCTTTCCACGCCAGCGTCTCCTTCAGACCCTCGAGGCCGTTCGGGTAGGCGGCAACAGTCATAGCCGCATCATGGAGGAGTACAGCCCCGCCAAACACGAACGCCTCAGGCGGATTAAGATCCAGCCTGTCTCTCGCTACTATGGAGCCCATTTCCCAAAGCGCATCCAAATGCGAAGTGTCGTGAACTGTCATGCTTGGCATATCGGCCTGGATTCGACCAACTAGCGAAGCGGCCTTTTCCCGCACAGATAGATAACGTTCCTGAAAATATTGCTGCTCTGACTGGGTCGCATCTTCGCGTGCTTGAACAAATGCTCGTTGCCAGAGCCAAGTGTCTCGATACCCCATGTCCAATTTCCTGTTTCAAAACGATCGTTAAAGTTGAAGTATTCGGCAGATTCGCTCAAGAGCCATGCGCCCAAACCTGGCTTTTCTCAGCCACTAAACGCAAGACAGTATCCCGATACGCCCTCTCCACTGCCAATTCATGGCATCAATCGAGCCAGGAACAGGCGGCGCAAGACTGTCGTTCCCGGAGGAGGGACATGTGCCGGTTCGTTACTACGACTGGATCGCGCATCATCGCCGGCGCACGCCGGACAAGATGGCGCTCGTCGATCTCGCGAGCGGACGCCGCTTTGGCTATGCCGAGCTCGATGCCCGCGTGTCGCGGCTCGCCGCCTGGCTGCGCGACGGGCTTAAGGTTGCGCGCGGCGACCGCGTCGCGGTGCTGGCGCTGAACACCACCGATACGCTGGAGGTGCAGTTCGCCTGCTTCCGGATCGGCGCGATCTTCCTGCCGCTCAACACCCGCCTCACTGTCCCCGAGCTGCGCTACATCACCGGCGACGCCTCGCCCAAGGTGATGATCCATGACGACGACCTCGACGAGACGGCGCTTGCGGTCGCCAAACTCTGCGACGTCGCGTCCACCGTGCGGCTCGGCGCGGGCGGTGCCTATGAAGCCGGCATCGCGGCGGCCAAGCAGCTCGAACGGTTCGAGGAAGTCACGCTCGATGACATCTCGACCATCATGTACACCTCGGGCACCACAGGTCAGCCCAAGGGCGCGATCATCACCCATGGCATGACGTTCTGGAATTGCGTCAATCTCGGCGGTCCCGCCTACATCTCGCCGGCCTCGGTGCTGCTGACGGTGCTGCCGCTGTTCCACACCGGCGGGCTGAATTGCTACACCAACCCGGTGCTGCATGCCGGCGGCACGGTGCTGATCATGCGCGCGTTCGATCCCGGCGAGGCGCTGAAGCTGATCGGCGATCCCACGCAGGGCATCAACGTGTTCTTCGGCGTGCCCGCGATCTACCAGTTCATGGCGCAGCATCCGAGTTTTGCCACCGCTGACTTCAGCCGCCTCGTGATCGGGGGCGTCGGCGGCGCGCCGATGCCGGTGCCGCTGCTGAAGACGTGGGAGGCGCGCGGCGTCGCGCTGCAGCAGGGCTACGGCATGACCGAGACCTCGCCGGCGGTGATGGTGCTCGACCGCGAAGATGCCGCGCGCAAGGCCGGCTCGTCCGGCAAGCCGGTGCTGCATACCGAAGTGCGCGTCGTGCGACCCGATGGCAGCGATGCCGCGGTCGGCGAGCTCGGCGAACTCTGGGTCAAGGGCCCGAACATCACGCCGGGCTACTGGAACCGGCCGGACGCCAATGCCTCCTCCTTCACCGACGGCTGGCTGCACACCGGCGACGCCACAAGGATCGACGAGGAAGGCTTCTACTACATCGTCGATCGCTGGAAGGACATGTACATCTCCGGCGGCGAGAACGTCTATCCGGCCGAGGTCGAGAGCGTGCTGCATCAACTGACCGCCGTGGCCGAGGCCGCCGTGATCGGCATTCCGAACGAGCAATGGGGCGAGGTCGGAATGGCCGTGATCGCCGTGAAGCCGGGCCATACGCTGACGCCGGCCGAGATCCACGCGCATTGCCAGGCCAACCTGGCGCGGTTCAAATGCCCGCGCCTGATCGAATTCATCGATGCCCTGCCGCGCAACGCGACAGGCAAGATTCATAAGCCGACGCTCCGGCAGCAATTCAGCCAGCCGAAGCCGACCGATACCGCGGCGTGATCCTGGCGCGCGTTTCTCATGCGTTCCGGATCTCGCCGCGACCACAGATACCCCGCAACCGGCTGCCGGGGCCGGCTGCGGGTTCGTTGCGTCAGTCCCCAACCAGAATCAATCGAGGAAATTGCCTTTATGGAAACTACAAAAAAATTGTCGTTGCTGGCCGTAGCCACAGCGCTCTGCCTGCTCTCCACCCAGGCCGCCTTTGCACAAAAGAAGTACGACACCGGCGCCTCCGACACCGAGATCAAGATCGGCAATGTCGAGGCCTATAGCGGTCCCGCCTCCGCCTACGGCATCATCGGCAAGACCGAGGAAGCCTATTTCAAGATGATCAATGATCAGGGCGGCATCAACGGCCGCAAGATCAACTGGATCTCCTATGACGACGGCTATTCGCCGCCGAAGACCGTGGAGCAGATCCGCAAGCTGATCGAAAGCGACGAGGTGTTCCTGGTGTTCAACGCGTTGGGCACGCCGACCCAGACCGCGGTGCAGAAGTATCACAACGCCAAGAAGGTGCCGCAGCTGTTCCTCGCCACCGGCGCCAGCAAGTGGAACGACCCGAAGGACTTCCCGTGGACGATGGGCTTCCAGCCGAGCTATCGCGTCGAGGCGCGAATCTTCGGCAAGTACATCCTCAAGGCCAAGCCGGATGCCAAGGTCGCGATCTTCTATGCCAATGACGATTTCGGCAAGGACTACCTGATCGGCCTCAAGGAGGTGCTCGACAAGTCGAGCGTCAAGATCATCGCCGAGGAAAGCTACGAGACCACGGAGCCGTCGATCGATTCCCACATCGTCAAGCTTAAGGACACCGGCGCCGACGTGTTCGTCAACATCTCGACGCCGAAATTCGCGGCACAAGCGATCAAGAAGATCGCCGAGCTCGGCTGGAAGCCGATGCAGGTGATGACCGACGTCTCGATCTCGATCGGCGCCGTGATGAAGCCCGCCGGGCTCGAAGCCTCGGAAGGCGTGCTGTCGGCCGGCTATCTGAAAGACGCCTCCGATCCGCAGTGGAAGAACGACGAGGGCATGAAGAAGTTCATGGCCTTCGCCGAGAAGTACATGCCGGGCGCCAACCTCTCCGACGCCAATCTGGTCTATGGCTACGCCGCCGCGCAGACCATGGTGCAGGTGCTGAAGCAGGCCGGCGACGACCTGACGCGCGAGAACGTGATGAAGCAGGCCGCCAGCCTGAAGGATTTTGCGCCCGACACGCTGATCCCCGGCATCAAGATCAACACCAGCCCGACCGACTTCGCACCGGTCGAGCAGCTCAAGATGATGCAGTTCAAGAACGGACAGTGGGAGCTATTCGGCGAGATCATCAGTGCCGAGACCGGCGGCTAGCGCTGAGCTCTCGACGAGCAAACACATCGCGAAGCCGCCCCTCCGGGCGGCTTCGTTGTTTTTGCGGATCAATCTATCTCACCGTCACCCTGAGGAGCCGCGAAGCGGCGTCTCGAAGGGTCGACGGCCCTGCTGGTGCCGTGCATCCTTCGAGACGCGCGTGCCGCGCTCCTCAGGATGACGGAACTGGCATCGCAATATGCCGACATCCTTGTTGCCGCACGAGCCGCGACTATCCCGGCAGGAAGATCGCAAACGGCTCGTCGATGGTGCGGCGCAGATGCTCGCGATAGAGGGCGAAGTTGGCATCGTCGGCCGACACCCGGCCAAGGCTTGGCTTGGCGACGTTCCTCTCCGGCAGGAACGCGATCGGCGCGGCGACCGGCGTCAGCAGCGAGCCGCGGCCGGCGAGCAAGGTCGTGATGATGCCGTACATCTCGCCGGAATTGCGCGGGCGCGACACCGTGATGACGCGATGCTGTCCGTGCCGGTTGGTCACGAGGTAGACGAAGCCGGATTCATTCGGCACCGCGACTTCGCCATACTGCGTATAGTCGGCGTCCTGTCGCTCACCCTCGCGGAAGCCGAGCGACGATGTCGCATCGTCCCAGACGATCTCGGTGCGATAGGCGTAGAGCGCGCCCGGTTCGCCGAACGACGGGCGCACCGTGATGTAGGTGCCTTCGATCCGCGCCACCGAACGGCGGGAATAGGATCCGAGGCTGTCGGGTGCGATCCCGCCATTGGTTGGCACGACCACTTTGATCGCTTCCGGCAGCTTGCGCAGGGAGACGCCGAGCGCCTGCTCCAGCCGCACGGTGGTCGCCAGCGTGAACGGGCGGCGGCCGCCGAGCACCTTCTCCAAGGTCGAGAGGCTGAGCTTGGCCTGCTCCGCCAGCGTCTGCCGCGAGATGCGGCGGCGGGCGATTTCCTCGCGGATGGTCTCCGCGACCTGCTGGCTCTGCTCGGTGGAAAGTTGCTTGTCCGGCGTCGGCATCGTGATCCTGCAGCGGGTTCCCCATGAATTGACGCAGTCTAGCAGACCGGACAACTCATCACAAAACCGCACAAACCCGCCGCGGCCGGCGGCGGAGGGCGCCGGACGGCGGCCAATCATTGCCGATCATTCTGCTCGCGCCAAAACCGCCGTTCTCCATGATTGCGAAGCAGCGAAAGCCTCGCTCGGGAGTGACGAAAATGACGATTTACGATGCATGTGACAGCAGCCCGCAGATCCGAATGTCGCGCAGGATGCGCATTGCGCTGTTCTTCCTGGTGGAAGGCGTGGCCGCGCTGGCGATCGGCTTTGCCGCGCTGTTTGTGAGTTTCGATCCGGTGTGGTCGGCCGAGCTGCCGCAACAGGCGGTGCTGCGGCCATCGGATGCCCGCTCCGGCTCCCTGCTGTTCAAGACCGATGACGGCTATAGCGATGCGCTGAGGCTCGGCATCGATGTAGACCTCACCGTATCGGGCCCGACCGTGCGCGCCCGCGTCACGCAGATCTTCCGCAACCCGACCAAGGACTGGGTGGAAGCGACCTATGTCTATCCGCTGCCGGCGGGCGGCGCGGTCGACGCCCTGAAGATGGTGGTCGGCGACATCAAGGAGCGGCAGCAGGCCCGCGCGATCTACGAGCAGGCCAAGCAGACCGGCCAGAAGGCCGCGCTCACCGAGCAGGAGCGGCCCAATATCTTCACCAACTCGGTTGCCAATATCGGTCCCGGTGAAACCGTGCTGGTACAGATCGAATATCAGGAGCCGGTGCAGCAGAACGGCAATGAGTTCTCGCTGCGGGTGCCGATGGTGGTCGGCCCGCGTTACAATCCGCGGCTCGTCGTGCAAAGCGTCGACCTCCGCGCCGATGGCAGCGGTTGGGGCACCACCACGACCGATCCGGTACCGGATCGCGACCGCATCGCATCCGACGTGCTCGATCCCGCAGCCCATGCGCCGGTCAACCCGACCAACATTACGGTGCATCTCAACGCCGGCTTCCCGCTTGGCGACGTGAAGAGCCATTTCCACCAAGTCAAGATCGAGAGCCCCAATAGCACGGTGCGCGTCGTCCGGCTTGCCGAAGGCCCGGTGCCGGCCGATCGCGATTTCGAGCTGACCTGGAGGCCGGCCGCCGAGAAGGCACCGTCGGTCGGGCTGTTCCGCGAACATGTCGGCGATTCCGACTACCTGCTGGCCTTCGTCACGCCGCCGTCGGTCGAGCAGGCGCAGCAGAAACAGCTGCCGCGCGAAGTGATCTTCGTGATCGACAATTCCGGCTCGATGGGCGGCACCTCGATCATCCAGGCCAAGGCGAGCCTGCTCTACGCGCTCGGCCGCCTGCAACCGACCGATCGCTTCAACGTGATCCGGTTCGACGACACCATGGACACGCTGTTCCCGGCGCCGGTCGCGGCCAACAGCAGCAATATCGGCAACGCGACGTCGTTCGTCAGTGCGATCCAGGCCCGCGGCGGCACCGAGATGGTGCCGGCAATGCGTGCCGCGCTCTCCGACACCAACCATGACGACGCCGACCACGTCCGCCAGGTCGTGTTCCTGACCGACGGCGCCATCGGCAATGAGCAGCAATTGTTCGAGACCATCAGCGCGCTGCGCGGCCGTTCGCGGGTCTTCATGGTCGGCATCGGCTCGGCGCCGAACACCTACCTCATGACGCGCGCGGCCGAGCTCGGCCGCGGCACCTTCACCCATATCGGCTCGGTCGAGCAGGTCGACGAGCGCATGCGCGATTTGTTCGCCAAGCTGGAGAATCCCGCGGTAACCAATCTGTCCGCGAAATTCTCCGAGGCGACCGCCGACCTAACGCCGTCCGCACTCCCCGACGTCTATCGCGACGAGCCGCTAGTGCTGGCCGCGAAGCTCGACAAGCTCGCCGGTTCGGTCGAGATCAAGGGCCGCATCGGCGACCGTCCGTGGAGCGTGACGCTGCCGCTGGCGAACGCCGCCGAAGGCAAGGGCCTGTCGAAACTGTGGGCGCGCCGCAAGATCGCGGACGCCGAGGTCGCACGCACCACGCGGCAGCAGAGCCCCGCAGATGCCGACAAGACCATCCTTGCGCTCGCGCTGGAGCATCAGCTCGTGACCCGGCTGACCAGCCTCGTTGCGGTCGACAAGACGCCGAGCCGTCCCGAAGGCGAGCCGCTGAAGCTCGCAGAGCTGCCGCTCAACCTGCCCGCCGGCTGGGATTTCGCAAAGTTGTTCGGCGAGCGCCCGAGCCTGCCGACTGCTCCCGCCGAGCGTCGCGCTGAGGCCGGCGACGGCAAGGTGCAGCTCGCCGCGCTGAAGCGGTCACCGGTCGCCCCCCAAGGTCCCGGCGCGATCCAGCTGCCGAAGACCGCGACCGATGCCGAACTGAAGATGATCGCAGGTGTGATCCTGCTCACGGTCAGCCTCCTGCTTCTGGTGTTCAACCGACGTCAGACGTCGCCCCAATGACGTCGGATGAAAGGAGGAGGTGCCCCCGGCCTCCTCCTTTCCAAGAGCGCGCGCGGCCTTCCCATCCGTCCCCCGGGGGCCGCGCGCGCAGTTTTCCCTCGAGCGTCATTGCGAGCGGAGCGAAGCAATCCATGCCACCATTCGGGAAAAATGGATCGCTTCGTCGCTTCGCTCCTCGCAATGACGGGAGTCCGATGACGATGCGCCGCTTCATTCTCCCGCTCGCCTTCGCTCTCATCGGCCTGATCCTGTTCGGCCAGGGCGCCTATATCCGCGCCAAGGCGCTGCTCGCGCAGGTGCTGCTGGAGCGCGCCTTCGCCCAGAGTATCGCGACCGGCCAGCCGGTGAAGCCGTGGCGCTGGGCCGACACCTGGCCGGTGGCCCGGATCGAGGTGAAGCGCCTGCACGCCTCCGCGATCGCGCTTGCCGGCAGCAGCGGCCAGGCGCTGGCGTTCGGCCCGGGCCATGTCGAGCAGACCGTCGACGCCGGCGAGCGGGGTGTCGCGGTCTATTCGGCGCATCGCGACACCCATTTCGCCTTTCTGAGAGATGTCACAATCGGCGACGAGATCGACGTGACGCGAAGCGACGGCAAGATGTTTCGCTACCGGGCCGACCGCAGCGCGGTCGTCCGCTTCGATCAATCCGACATCGATCCCATCACGGATAAGCACGAGCTGGTGCTGTCGACCTGCTGGCCGTTCGACGCGCTGATATCAGGGCCCGAGCGTTATCTGTTGCACGCGACCCTGATCGAATCGGGTTCCTGACTCGCGTCAATTTTCGCCTGCCGGGATATTGCGCGCGACGCCCTGACTTGCGCCGGCGTGAGTTGCTACCCCCTTCCATCAGCCATAAAAACAATGAAAAATCATGTCCTGCGGTGATCGACCGTGGGCCAGAGGAAACAAGCAGAACAAGGATAAGGGCAGGCTCCATGGAAGCTCTCGCACGCACCGCGTCTCATCCGTCCCGCGGATGGGCACCGCCAGCCGACGCCAGCGACATCGTCAAGAGCATCCATGCGATGCTGCACCCGCGCAACATCGTGCTGGTCGGCGCCACCGACAAGCCCGGCAACTACGCCGAACGGATCTGGAACAACCTGGTCAAGTACGGCTATGCCGGAGGCCTTTATCCGATCAACGCCAAGCGCGAGGCGATCTGGGGCGTCACCTGCTACAAGGATTTCGCCAGCCTTCCGGAGAAACCCGACCACGTGCTGGTGCTGGTGCCGGCCCGCTTTGCCGTGCAGGTGATCCGCGACGCCGCCGCGGCGGGTGCACGCTCGGCGACCATCGTCACGTCAGGCTTCAGCGAATTGCAGGATGAAGAGAGCCAGCGGCTCGCAGCCGAGCTGAAGCAGGCGATCAAGGAGACCGGGCTTGCGGTCACCGGTCCGAACTGTCTCGGCAATCTCAGCGCCGGCGAGAACCTGTTCACCAATATCGACGACCGCATCGTCACCATGGAGCAGGGCGCGGTGGCGATCGCCGGCCAGTCCGGCGCCATCGTGATGGCGATCCGCCAGGCGCTGGAGGATCGCGGCGTCGGCGTCGGCTACATGGTCACGACCGGCAACGAATCCGGTCTCGAGACGCCGGATCTGATGAGCTATTTCGCTGCCGATCCGAGCATCCGTGTCATCGTGGTCTATCTCGAAGGCGTCAGGAATACAAAAGTGTTCCGCGAGGCCTGCAAGGCCGCGCGCGCCGCCGGCAAGCCTGTCATCGCGCTGAAGCTCGGCGCCTCCGAAGGCGGCCGGGCTGCTGCGATGGCGCATACCGGCGCGCTCGCCGGCTCGATCGAGACGTTCGATGCGATCTCGACCCGCGAGGGTGTGATTCGGGTGCGCGGGCTCGACGAACTGATCGAAACCACCGAGTGTTTCGTGCACGCCGATCCGCCGAAGGGCAACCGCCTCGCCGCGGTGTCGCTGTCGGGCGGCAAGCGCGGGCTTCTGATCGATGCGTTCTATTCCGCCGGCCTCAATTTCGCGCCGCTCAGCCCGAGCGCGTCCGGACAACTGGCGCAGATGCTCGGGCCCGGCAGCATCGTCGGCAACCCGCTCGACGCCGGCTTTGCCGCGGTGGTCGATCCCTCCGTCTACATGAAGTCGATCAAGATCATGATCGACGATCCCGATACCGACATCGTCATCATCGATGCTGAACTGCCGAAGGCGCCGCACGAGCTGCGCGAGCGCAATCTGCGGATCGTCAACGACATGGCGGGCCAAGCCAACAAGCCGGTGATCTACATCAGCGCGATGTCGATCGGCTTCACCGAATTCACCAAGGGCCTGCGCAAATCGCTGCCCAATATCGCCGTCATGCAGGGCCTCGACCGCGCGGTCGGCGCGATCAAGTCGCTGATCGAATATGCGGGGTTGCGCAAGGAAGTGCCCGACATCGCGTCGAGCTCGAAGCCGTCGGCGCGCACCGTGCTGGAGAAGACGCTGAAGGCCGCCAATGGCGCCGCCGCGCTCGACGAGGTCGCCTCGAAGAAGCTGCTTAAGGCCTATGGCATCCCGATCTCCAAGGAAGCGGTCGCGCAGACCGCCGCGGAGGCCGTGAAGATCGCCAAGCAGATCGGCTTTCCGGTGGTCGCCAAGGTGGTCAGCCCCGACATCCTGCACAAGTCGGATATCGGCGGCGTGGTGCTGAACCTCGCCAACGCGGCCGAGGTGAAGAAGGCGTTTAACGACATCACCGCGCGGGTGAAGAAGCTGAAGGGCAAGCCGAAGCTCGAGGGCATCCTGATCGCGCAGCAGGTCAAGGCCGATCTCGAGCTCGTGGTCGGCGCCTCGCTCGATGCCGAGATGGGCCCCGTGGTGCTGTTCGGCACCGGCGGCGTCGACATCGAGCTGATGAAGGACGTGGCGCTGGCCGGTGCACCGCTCGATGACGCCGAAGCGAAGCAGCTGATCGCCAAGACCAAGGCCGGCGTCAAGATGAAGGGCTATCGCGGCAAGCCGGCGCTGCACGAGCCGTCGGCGGTGAAGGCGCTGGTCGGACTCTCCAACTTGATGGCCGACGCCAATGGCCGCATCGCCTCGATCGACGTCAACCCGTTCCTGATCAACAGCAAGCTCGGCGTCGCCGTCGACGGCCTGATCGTGCTGAACAACGCCGCCGCGAACAAGGCAGCGGGGCATTAGGTCTGGCGCCCGCCCTGCCCCTCCCGTCATCCTGAGGTGCGAGCTCTTGCGAGCCTCGAAGGATGCACGGCCCGGCTGGTGGCCGTCGATCCTTCGAGACGCCGCTTCGCGGCTCCTCAGGATGACGGAATTCTGAGTGCGTCGGCGATTCGACCGGAGCGCGCCGGGCTAAAACCCCGCGCCCCACTGCCGCGCGGTCTGCATCACCCAGTCGCGATAGAGCGTCAGCGGCGTCACGCCGGTGATGCCGCCGCAGCCCGCAGTGCCGTTCGGCCCGGTCGACCAGCTCACCACGCCGACGATGACAGGCCCGCCAGGCTTGTCCTCGAACACGGGTGCACCGGAATCGCCGGTGCAGGCGCCGAGCCCGTCGCGCACGCCCTGCCCGACCGGATCGACCAGACGAATCTGCAGCGTGCCGGGCTTGCCGCTCGCGATCAGGCCGGCGACGCGAATGCTGCCGCCGCTCTTGCCGTCGCCGCGCACGGTGACACCGACGCCGGCAATGGTGAAGCGGCCGCCGACCTGGATCGGAATGTTCGGCATGCCGAGCACAGCCGGCGCCTTGCCTGCGGCCGGCATCGCGAGTTGCAGCAGCGCGACGTCGGCGGTCGCGACATGATTGGTCATCGCCTGCATCCGAAAGGCTGGATGGATCGCGACCGTCTTGACGTCCTGCAGCTTGGGCTGGCGGTCCGCACCGTACTCGACGATCTTGTAGTCGGCGCCGGGCTGCACGCAATGCGCCGCGGTCAGCACCACCTTCGGCGCGATCAGCGCGCCGGTGCAGAAATTGCCGCGCGAACCGACGATGGTGACGACCGCACGCGCAACGCCGTCGGTCGACGTCGCGCCGCCACCGACGATCGCGAAGGCCGGTGTTGCCATCGACAGGGTGAGAAAGGCTGTCGCTCGTATCAAGCTCGTCATGGAACCCTGTCGATCTGCATCCGTGTTAAGCACATCCGAGGCGCGGCATTGCGTCGCTCACGCTTCGCGCCGGCGAACACGCATTGTTGTACAGAGCATCCGGATTTGTGGGCGTCAATTGTCTAAATATCTAGACGTCGATCACTACGGTATTGAAGTCGCCGCCAAAATTCCTGCTGCGACGAGACGCGTGCAGGCTTCGCATCGCGACCCTGTCGCGAACCGCAACACATCCGATCGCGGTCTGTGTGATCCGCACGATGCGCGAATGTGAACTGCTTCTCTTGATCCTGCGCGTTGCGGCCGTAATTTCGACCCGATAATAATACAACCTCTGGCAGCATACCGCATACTTACCTTCATGACTTTCTGGATGCCGGTACCGTCGAGCTTCAGACGGCTTTTTCCATCCGCCATTTCGTTGAGTTCGAGGATTATCATGAGGATTGCGGTCGTCACGCCGATAAGGCTGTTCAGCGAGGGGCTTACCTCGAGTTTCCAGAACCACGCCGAGTTTGCCATCGCGGCGGCGGTATCCGATCTGGCCGGGCTGCGCGAGAGTCTCGAGGCCGGCAATGTGAATGTCATCCTGATCGACGTCACACAGGGAATCGATCTCGACGAGGTGCGCACGATCGCGAGCGAGCATGCGGAGATCGCGCTGGTAGCGCTCGGCCTCAACGAGGATAGGCGCGACGTGGTTCGCTGCGGCCGGGCCGGGTTCAGCGGCTACATTTCCCGCAACGCCAGCTTCGATGAGCTCTGCCGCGCGTTGTCGGACGTGGCATCGGGACGGCTAGCCTGCAGCGCCGAGATTTCCGGCGGCCTGCTGCGCGCGCTGTTTTGCATGGAGCGCCAGACCGACACGATCGAGGCGGACCAGGGACTGACGCGTCGCGAAAGCGAGGTCCTCAAGCTGATCGGCCAGGGCCTGTCGAACAAGGAGATCGCACGCGATCTCAATCTCAGCCTTGCGACCGTCAAGCATCATGTCCATCACGTGTTGCAGAAGCTCGGCCTGCCGCGCCGCGCGCAGGCAATGCGGCGGGTGCGCGAAGCGCCGTGGATCGCATCATCCGCACCGACGCTCGATCGTCGCCGCGAGCTCGACTGACCCCGGCATCCTGAATTCCGTGTGCGGCCGGCGGCGCTGCATCGTTGCAGAGATGTGGCGCGTGTCGGCGCGCGCGCGTGCGCGTCGCGCTGCAAGGTCGATCCCGACCAAATCCTTTGATCGATATTTCCAGGCACTCGATCGACCTCATGGATCAATCGAGCCCCATCATCGCCTCGATCCTTTCTGATCCACCGCGACGAATAGGCCGTTTGCGGCAGAGCTGCCACAACTGCACCGACGCAACGAGGTACCGGTGCTTTTTAGCTCGCTGCGCAAATTGCAGATTGCCGTGGAAGACGGATCGCCCGCGTGAGTTCGCGGCAGATCGGTCGGGAATGATTTCATGAATCCAGTTGCCGACATTCCTGGTCTGGCTGTTTTGTGGCAGCGAACGTCGGGTGGCGACCCCGCGGTGAAGATCGCGATCATCGACGGTCCCGTCGACCTCAATCATCCCTCGCTCGGGCAAGCGCGCGTCGCCATGGGCGGCGAGTTCGTCGCGCCGTCTTCGCCGACGATTCAGTCCGAGCACGGCACCCATGTCACCAGCGTGCTGATGGGCACGCCGGGCAGCCCGGTGCTCGGCGTCGCGCCGAATTGCAGCGCGACCGTGTTCTCGATCTATCGCGAGGACGCCGCCGGGCAGATCGAGCCGTCCTCGCAAAGCACGTTGGCGCTCGCGATCAACCAGGCGCTGGCCGTCGGCGCCGATATCATCAATATCAGCAGCGGCCAGCAATCGGCGACCGGACAGGCCGATCGCATCTTGATGGACGCGGTGCGCGCCTGTGAGCGCGCCGGCAAGCTGATCGTCGCCGCGGCCGGCAATGACGGTTGCCGCTGCGTCCAGGTGCCGGGTAGCCTTTCTTCGGTGCTCGCGGTCGGCGCCTGCGACCTCGCCGGCAATCCGCTGCCGTTCAGCAATTTCGGCGACGCCTATCTCAAGAACGGCATCCTCGCACCGGGCGAGAACATCGCCGGCGCCTCACCCGTTCGCAACGTCAGTCTGCGATCCGGAACGAGCTTCGCTGCGCCGATCGTCGCCGGGGTCGTCGCGCTGCTGCTCTCCTGCCTGCGCCAGAACGGGCGCAAGGCCGATCCGCAAGCCGTCCGTGCCGCGCTGCTCGAAAGCGCGGTGCCCTGCCGCAACGACGGCAGCGCCACGCGCTGCCTCGCCGGACGGCTCGATATTCCCGCGGCTGTCGCCGCCCTGCTTGGCGAGCAGGCGGACGCCGTCATGCCGTCGGGTGCCACGGCCGCGCCTCCCCGCTTCCGGGGAGTATCCGCGCGCCCCTTCCTCCAACCGTCATCCGCCGCTCAGCCAACTGCAACCAGAGAGGGTTCCATGGGAGATCTATCAGCAATGTCTGCACCA
The DNA here is from genome assembly GCF_054055655.1 of Bradyrhizobium sp. USDA 4461. Taxonomy (NCBI): domain Bacteria; kingdom Pseudomonadati; phylum Pseudomonadota; class Alphaproteobacteria; order Hyphomicrobiales; family Nitrobacteraceae; genus Bradyrhizobium; species Bradyrhizobium sp. USDA 4461. Next base: position 2,817,560 of record NZ_JBSRXM010000001.1, on the reverse strand, counting down.
TCGGCTCCGCGCATATTCGGGCCCGACGGCTCGGTCCTGCGAAGCAGCGCCGGGATCATGCCAAGCGAGGCGCAGCCCGCCGCGCCGGCGGCACCAGCGGCGATGGCCGTCCCCGTTGATCACAGTGTCGCCGCCGCACCGATCGCGGCACCCGCGCCTTATCCGTACCACGCTCCTCATCCGGGCGGCGACATGGTCTGGATGCCGGCACCGGCGCCGCAGATGGTCATGCCGCAGATGGCGATGCCAGCCGCCGGCATGATGCCGCAAACCTGGCTGCAGCCGCAGCAGATGCCGGCGCTGATGCCGAGCCACGCGCTTCCCGTCGCTATGCCGCAGGCGCTGCCGATGTACGAGGCACCCGCGGTCCGGACGAGCGAGACGAACTGCGGTTGTCGCGGCGGCATGCGTCCGCGGGGCGCTGCGTCCGAGCCCACCGGTCAGCTCGCCTTCCCGATCGGCCGGCTGTTCTACGATTTCGGCAAGGAAGCCCGGCTCGATTACTTCGTGCAGGCGATCGCCAACTGGCGCGACAGCCTGATCGGCCGCGGCGATCCGGCTTTCGGACCGGAGCGCGACCACTCCGGCGACACCTCGGCGCCCTATAATCCCGCGATCATGGCGCGCTATCTGCTGAACCAGGCCGAAGGCGAAACCGCGACGCCGGCCGGCGCCGGCAACAACTTCCCGGACGCCGACGCCATTACCTGGACGATGACGATCGATTCGATCCCGATCTACGCGATCAAGCCGCTCGATGTGTTCGGTCTCGGGTTCTTCGCCGCACTGATCCTGGCGTTGTGGCACCAGGAGGTCTCGCATGACGATCCCGCGACGACCCGGACCGTTGTGAAGGCGACAGCGGCCGCGGCCGACTCCGAGGCACGACCGACGGCGAACCCGCCATTCCCGGGGCCCGGCGGCGTCGCGCGCGTCTCGATGGCCGGTTGGGTCGACAGCACCAACACGACCAAGCTGCTCAACGGAACCGTCGTGCCGACGCTGGTGACCGACTGGCGCGGCTTCTACCAGTGGGATCTGTTCACGCTGTTCGGACCCAAGTCTGATAGCTGGCCCGCAGGTGCCGAGGGCTTCCTCGATCGAATCTACAACGAGTTCCGCAACGTCGGCCTCTCGCCGCAGGACCGCGCGCTGAATTATTCGGCGATGAATGCCTACAACACGCAGAAGATCTTCGGTGACGCCGCCAAGAAGGGCCTGCGGCTCGACACCGTCGAGGTGGATCAGAGCGTCATCTGTCGGCCGGACTCGGATTGCCACGACGTGACCTACCGCTTCTTCAACCCGACGCAGGTCCTGACCCAGGCGCGCGAAGTCTATCAGTACACGATCGACGTCAGCGACGTGGTGCCTGTCGCGGTCGGGCCGCTGCGGCAGTGGCAGGTCTATTGACGCGATTGCTCCTCTGCGTCCGGAGGAGATCAGAACGTGGCGCGAATTGGCGTCACGTGGTCCAGGGGATCGACGCGATGAGCGATCCCCTGGGCGACGTCCAGCGACGGCGGCCCCGGTCGGTGCCCACCTCCGGTCGTTGCCGTCAATTCAAACCGAAAGAAGGAGCTGAACATGTACGCAAGGAACGACTTTGAGACCTTCGGCAGCGTGCGTAGCCCGATCCAGTGTGAGGGCATCGAGCGCGGTCCGAAGCGGATTGCTGAAGTGGCGACCAACGGGTCGGTCAACCCGCAGGGTTGGGGCGACATCCTCGGCGGGATCGCAAAGGTGGCGATCCCCGCCCTCAGCGGCGTCCTCGGCATCTGATCGCCAAACTCGGGGCCCGGCGCTGCCGGGCCCCACCCCATCTTCGAGGAGGCCGATATGATGCAGAAGTCCACCGCCACGAGTCCGCAGCCACAGCAGCAGAACGGTCGCCGGATCGAGCGCTCCGGAAAGATCGTCGTGTCATCCGTCGTGACCCACGCCTCGCTGCTCGCCGCGATCAGCGACCGCAACCCGATCATCGCCAAACGCACCACATCCGACGAAGACAAGACCTGAAATCGTCGTCATCACCAACCTATGGAGCCGATGCCATGGCAAGAACGCCCCGCCAATCCGGATCCGGCAATGCCGCCCCGCCGCCGCAGGCGGACGCAGCATCCGCAGCGTCAAGCATTGCAGACGCGCGGCTGCCATTGGAGGCAGCTGTTGTCGCCCGTCCGAAGATCGCCACCACGCCCGCTCCGCCGACAACGCAGGCCTATATGGCGCCGCCGCAGGGCCCGGGTGCTCCGCAGCAGATGCGCCATGATGGCTCGCCGCGTTCGGAAGCGCGGCTCAACACCGCGATGAAGATCCTGCTCGATCCCACGGCGCGCGCGCTGCCGAGCAAGGTCTATTCCGGACAGGCGCGAAACTGGACCCGCCGATCGTGAGCGGTCTTGCGCGCTGAACCGCGCTTCGCTGCAAAGACACGCAACGGCCCGCTCGATTCCGGCGGCGCGGCCGTTGCCGCTCGTCGGAGAGAGACATGAATGAGACCAGAAATCCGCCCCACATCAATCTGCACCGCGCCGCCTTCACCTTTGTGGGTCTCGGGACACTCCTGTTTCTCGCCGCCGGCACCTTGCGATGGGCCGGCGCCTGGGTGTTCCTGCTCGAGCTCACGATCGGCGGGCTGATCACCGAGGCCTGGCTTGCGAGGCATGATCCGGGCCTGCTGGCGGAGCGGTGCACCGCGCGCGGCCAGGCCAGCTGGGATCGCGTCATCACGACGATCATGCCGCTGTTGTGGTTGACATGGCTGCCGCTGATGGCGCTCGACGCGATCCGCTACCAGGCATCGCTCGTGCCCTTCTGGCTGCAATGCGCCGGCCCGGTCATGATCGCGGCATCGTTCTATATCGTCTACCGGACCTATCGCGCAAACAGTTATGCCGCACCGGTCGTGAAGATCCAGCGCGACCGCGGGCATGCAGCCGTAACCACCGGACCGTACGCCTATGTGCGGCACCCGATCTATGCCAGCGGCCTGCTGACCTATGTCGGCACGCCGCTGCTGCTCGGATCCTGGTATGGCCTGGCGATCGTGCCTGTGATGGCGGCGCTGCTCGGCCTGCGGTCGATGATGGAGGAGCGGATGCTCACCGCCGAGCTCGACGGCTATGCCGACTACCTTACCCGCGTGCGCTATCGGCTGGTGCCGATGGTCTGGTGAGCCCGTTCCGCGTGGCGGTCTTTCGACGCAAACTGGCGGCTTGCCTGATCGGCGGCAATTCCAATAAAGAGAACGGACACGCGTTTCCCTATCTTCCTGCCAGACGGCCGGAAGACGCGAGGCGAAGCCGACGCTTTGCGACGGGCAGGATTTTGACGGGCAGGACATTGATGATCGAGGCAGTGATCTGGGATTTCGGCGGCGTCTTGACCACCTCGCCGTTCGAGGCATTTGCACGCTATGAGACCGAGCGCGGCCTGCCGATCGATATCATCCGCCGCACCAACGCCGCCAACCATCTGGAAAACGCCTGGGCCAAGTTCGAGCGGGCCGAGATCGGGATCGATGCGTTCGATGAACTGTTCGCCACGGAATCGAAGGCGCTCGGCGCCGAGGTGCGCGGCAGGGACGTGCTGCCGCTGCTCTCCGGCGACCTGCGCCCCGAAATGGTCGAGGCGTTGAAGCGCGTCAAGACGAAATTCAAGACCGGCTGCATCACCAACAATCTGCCGTCGAACGCGATCGGCAGCCACAGCGGACGTACGCTGTATGTCGCCGAGGTGATGGCGCTGTTTGACCATATCATCGAGTCCGCCAAGATCGGCCTGCGCAAGCCCGATCCTCGCATCTACCGGATGATGGTGGAGGCGCTGCAGGTGAATCCTGCGAACTGCGTCTATCTCGACGATCTCGGCGTCAATCTCAAGCCGGCGCGGGAGATGGGCATGACCACGATCAAGGTCGCGAACGCCGCGCAGGCGATCGGCGAACTCGAGGCCGCGACCGGCCTCACGCTGAGGTGAAACGTCCTCCCGGCCTATTCACGCCGCATTCAGGCGGCGGCCGCTAATTGTCGGCCTCCCCGTGGATCACGGCGCGACCGCGAGATCGCATTGTGATCCTTTCCTGGTCTGAGCATGATGTACCGGACAGCCGATATCCACGTCTCCGGACCATGCCCGCGGAGGCACATCCCATGAAACGTCTTGTCGTCGCCCTTGTCTCGGCTGGTTCGCTGCTGGTTTCGGTCGCAGCCTTCGCGCAATCAACCTCAGCCCCCGCACCGGCAGCAGCGCCGGCGGCGGCGCCTGCACAAGAGAGCGTCGCAGCGGCCCCCGTGCCCGGTGCGAAGCGAGCAGCCTGCCAGAGTGCGGCGAAGGCCCTGAAAGGGCAGGACCGCCACGACCAGATGCAGCTCTGCATGGCGCAAGCCCATCTCGACTGCCTGAAGCAGGCGATCGACCAGAAGATCGTCGGCCCGCAGCGCAAGGATTTCGTGAAGAGCTGCGCCAGTTGAGCGCCGCGTATTGCGCTCGGCGGAATACCCCGGGAACCATGCGCTTACCCCAGCCTTTAATCTCCATGCCGTTGCGGGCCGAACGAGCCTTGTGCTTTGCCCGCAACGGGCGCAGAACAGGTCCGAGTTCAAGACAAATTCGGAGCTGATCCTCGTGGCTGACACCAGGCCCACCGCCTCGATCGAGGCCGTGGAAAGCGGCCTCGCCGCGCAAGGCTATATTGCAAGCCGGCAGATCGCGACCGCGGTCTATCTGTCGCAGCAGATCGAGAAGCCGATCCTGGTCGAAGGGCCTGCCGGCGTCGGCAAGACGGAGCTGGCGAAGGCGATCGCCGCCTGGCGCGGCATGAAGATGATCCGCCTGCAATGCTATGAGGGCCTCGACGAGGCCAAGGCGCTGTATGAGTGGAAATACGCCAAGCAGTTGCTCTACACCCAGATCCTGAAGGACAAGCTCGGCGAGGTGCTCGGCGGCGCGCAATCGCTGGCCGCGGCGCTCGACCAGCTCCACACCTTCGGCGACGTGTTCTTCTCCAAGGAGTTCGTCGAGCCGCGGCCGCTGCTCCAGGCGCTGGAGCAGCCCGCCGGCTGCGTGCTGCTGATCGACGAGATCGACAAATCGGACGCCGAATTCGAGTCGTTGCTGCTGGAGATCCTCTCCGACTTTCAGGTCACGATCCCCGAGCTCGGCACCGTCTCCGCGGTGGCGCCGCCGACCGTGATCCTGACCTCGAACAGCGAGCGCGATCTTGGCGACGCCTTGAAGCGGCGCTGCCTGCATCTGCATATCGGCTTCCCCGAGCAGAAGCTGGAAGAGCGCATCGTCGAGAGCCGGGTACCCGGCATCTCGCAGACGCTGCGCAAGCAGATGGTCGGTTTTATCCACGAGATCCGCTCGCTCGACCTGAAGAAGCTGCCCTCGGTCAGCGAGGCGATCGACTGGGCGCGCGTGCTGGTGCTGCTGCAGGCCAGCGAGCTCGATACCGAGATCGTCAAGGACACGCTCAACGTGCTCTTGAAATACGAGGCCGATATCGAGGCCGCGACGCCGCAGATCTCGTCCTTCATCGCCAAGGCGTCGCGCCAGGGCGTTTTTAGTTAGACCAACATGCGCGAGAACCTGCATCGCTTCTTTCGTGCGGCGCGGGGAGCCGGGGTCCGGGTCTCGCCGGCCGAGAGCATTGATGCGATGCGGGCGGTCGCCCAGGTCGGCTTCAACGATCGCGATATCCTGCGCGACACCTTCCTGCTGACGCTTGCCAAGACCCAGGACGAGAAGCGCGCACTCGGCGAATGCTTCGACCTGTTCTTCAGCCAGCCCGAGCCGCAGCAGGAGAACGCCGAGCAGAACAAGCCCGACGACGGCAGCGAATCCGGCGACAACCCGTCGGCCGACGAGCACGGCGACACGACGGGCGGCGCCGCCAACGCCGATGTCGGGCCCTTAGCACAGATGCTGCTGTCGCAGGACCGCTCCGCAATCTCGACCGCGATCGCCAATGCCTCCGGCGCCGCTTCGCTGCCTGACATTCGCTACTTCACCCAGCGCGGCATCTTCCAGACCCGCATCCTCGATGCGATGGGCATCCAGCGCCTGCGCGACGATATCGACGAGCAGACCACGCGCAATCCGGCACTCGCCGAGCGCTTGCAGGAGGCGCTCAACGGCCTGCGCGGCACCGTGCGCGACGCGGTCTCGCAGGCTCTGCTGCTGTACGGCCGCGAGGAAGCCGAGAACCTGCGCAACGAGATCCTGCGCAACGCGCCGTTGGCGCGGATCGAGCCGCGGCAGGTCGAGCAGATGCGGACGCTGATCCGCCAGATCGCGCGCCGGCTGCGCGAACGTTATTCCAAACCGCGCAAGCGCCAGCGCCGCGGCCATCTCGACGTCCGCCGCACGCTGCGGCGGAACGCGGCCTGGGGCGGCGTACCGTTCCTCACCGCCTGGAAGCGCAAGCATCGCGACCGGCCGAAGATCGTCGCGCTGTGCGACGTCTCCGGCTCCGTCGCCCGCGTCTCGGATTTCTTCCTGCTCCTGATCCACAGCCTGCAAGAGGTGGTCGACGACGTCCGCTCGTTCGCGTTCTCGGGCCATCTGATCGAGGTCAGCGACATCCTGGAATCGAAATCGCCGGAGGAGGCGATGAAGGAGATCATGTCCAAGGTCGGGTTCGGCTCGTCCGACTACGGCAACTCCTTCGCCGATTTCGAGGACAATTGGATGAGCGCGATCACGCCGCAGACCACCGTGATCGTGCTGGGCGATGCCCGCAGCAACAACCTCGATCCCCGTGCCGACATCCTGCGCCGCATCGGCGAACGGTCGAAGCGGCTGGTCTGGCTCAATCCCGAGGGCCGCATGGTCTGGGGCTTTGGCGATTCCGAGATGCCGCGATACGCAACCTTCTGCACCGTGGTGCGCCAATGCGCGACAGCCCAGCAGCTCGAGCGCGCGGTGTCGGACATCGTCGCGACCTATCAATAGGCCGCTAAAGCATGATCCGGAAAAGTGCGAAGCGGTTTTCCGGAAAGATCATGCTCAAACAAGGAGCCAAAGCGCGACGCCGATTCAACGCAATATCATCGAGATTTGGCCGCCTAGCCTAGATGGCAAGCGACTCGGCGTGGAACAGCCACCCGACGAATGCAATCAGCGTCAGCGCGATCGAGGCGGTGACACTGACCAGCTTGATCGTCGTGATCGCCTTCAGCACCGAGACGGAGCGCGCCGCTGCATGCGGGTTGCCGTGCAGCAGAAGCCAGGCCAGCAGGCAATCCTCGATCAGGTCACTGAGCAGGTACACCGCCGGCACGACCAGGCCGAGCCACGCCGCGGACGGATGGATCTGGTTGAGCCAGTGCGATGACGCCGCGCCCATCGCACCCGCCAGCGCCAGCATGACGATGAGGTCGAGCGGAAACAGGATCGGGAAGACGTACTTCATTCGCAGATTGGACTGTACCAGCGTGCCGAGCTGGCCGCCGGTGTAGCTCAACGTCTTCTCCGGAAAGCGGGTGGGAAACCGGTTGGCAAAGACGCGATCGGAGTAGCGGCCGACCCACCAGAACAGTCCGAACGCAATCACAACCAGGCCCGCGAGAATGACCGTCACGAGAGCTTGGTGGCTCATGCCGATCCGTTCCTGTCCGTGTTGAGGGAGCTGCTGACGGCAGCAGGCAAGATGATCGCGCGCACCGGCGAAATCCCTGAACGGGAGAAAAAATCAACGCAATACCGCAATGAGTGTCGGTGAGATTCCCACCTTTTCAGAAATGTTGCAATTGAATTCTGCGGATCGCCGCGAGGCATGAGCACACGGCCGACAGTGCGCCCGTCACGCCGCGTGCACAGAGCCGCCTTCAATTGAAGATTGAATCTCGCCTGTATTCCGCCGTACATTGAGACTGCGAATTTTCACGGCGACCGCAGGGGCAACGGATGCCGAAAGATATTGTCATCATGTGCGACGGCACCGGCAACGAGATCGGCGCCAATATTTCCAACGTGCTGAAGCTGTTTCGCGTCGCCGACAAGCATGACCAGCAGCGGATCTACTATCATCCGGGTCTCGGCACGGTCGGCTTGCAGAACAGCTGGGGCCGTTTCAAGCAGCAGGTGCGCGGCCTGTTCGGGCTGGCCTTCGGCGCCGGTCTCGACGAGGATACGCTCGGCACCTACCAGTTCCTGTGTCAGATTTGGGAGCCCGGCGATCGGGTCTGGATGTTCGGCTTCAGCCGCGGTGCCTACACCGTGCGCGTGCTGGCGGCCTTCGTCCACGTGATGGGACTGTTGCCGGTCGACCAGCTCGACCTCGCGGGCTACGCGTTCTCGACCTACAAGAAGGCGAGCTCCGACGCCCAGAAGCCCGACGGGACGTTCGACGATGCCCCGTTGAAGGAAGCCTGGCATTTCAGCCAGATCGCCGGCGGCCGCAACATCGACATCGAATTCGTCGGCGTCTGGGACACCGTCGCCTCGATCATCGTGCCGCGGCAGGACAACTTCCTGTTCGACTTGCAGACGCTGCTGTTCACCCGGACCAATTCGAGCGTCAGGCGTTTCCGCCAGGCGATTTCGATCGACGAGCGCCGACGCATGTTCCGCCTCAACCGCTGGATCGAACCGCAGAAATTTCGCTCCGATCCGTTCGATCCGACAACGGCGGTGGAGCAGGACATCCGCCAGGTCTGGTTCGCCGGCGTGCACTCCGACGTCGGCGGCGGCTATCCGGAGGATCAGAGCGGGCCGTCGAAGTTTCCGCTGATCTGGATGCTCGAGCAGGCCAAGGCCGCCGGGCTGCACATGGACCAGGCACTGATCGATCATCTCGCCTGGGGGCTGCCGTTGCCGCCGCACGTCCACGACTATGTGCCGCCAAGCGCGACCGCGCCGCTGCACAACTCGCTGACCGCCGCCTGGGAAATCCTGGAGTGGATTCCGAAGCGCGACAAATGGAAGGAATGGCCGGAGCGCAAATCCTTCCTCGGCTTCTACCTGCCGATGGGCGAGCCGCGGCCAATACCGGAAGGTGCGATCATCCATGCCTCCGTGCTCGAACGCATGGAGAAGGACCCCGCCTACAAGCCGATCAACCTACCGAAGACCTATAACATCGAACCGATGACACCGCCGCCGGCGCCACCCGCGCCCGTTGCCTGACTTCGCTACGCATTGATCGCATCCTTGATCCGCTTGCGGCTGAGCGGCAGGTCGCGAAGCCGCTTGCCGGTCGCGTGCGCAATGGCGTTGGCCAGTGACGCGGCGGCCGGGCCCTGCCCGGTCTCGCCGCTGCCGAGGAACGGCTCGCCGGGGCGATTGATGATGTGGACGGCGATGCTGTCCGGCACGGCATCGAAGCGCAGGATCGGGTAAGTCTGCCAGTCAATACTCGTGATCCTCGCATCGTCGAAAGTGACGCTCTCGTACAAGGTCCAGCTCGTCGATTGCACGATCGCGCCCTCGATCTGGTTGGTGATGCCATCCGGATTGACGACCTGACCGGCATCGACGGCGGCAACCGCGCGCACCAGCCGCGCGCGCCCGGTCTCGCGATCGACCTCCACTTCGGATGCGATGGCGCAATAGGCGGCGAGATTCTTGTAGCGCGCGAACGCAAAGCCATAGCCGCGGTTTTGCGGTGCCTTCCGACCGCGCGTCCAGCCGAATTCCCGGGCGGCTCTCTCGACCACCGCGCGGCCGCGCTGATCGTCGAGATGCTTCAAGCGAAACTCGACCGGATCGACGCCAGCAAGGTCCGCCAATTCATCCATAAAGCTCTCGATCGAGAACACATTGTGATAGGCACCGAGCGCGCGCATCGCGGAGATCCGCAGCGGCATGGCTGCAATGAAGTGATGCATCACATGCACATTCGGAAAATTGTAGATCGGGATCGCGTTGCGGTCGCCGCCGCCTTCGGGCAGCGGCAGTGGTTTTGGCGCAGGTATCGCAAATGACCGCGCCATATGCTGGGCCGCGAGCAGTGAGCCGGCGCCGCCAGGCCGCATCGAATGGGTGTTGCTCCAGACCGCGAAATTCCAGTCGGCGATCTTGCCGGTGCCATCCAGCGATGCACTCAGCTTCGTCACCATCGCCGGACCATACGGCTCCCAGCCATGCTCCTGCTCGCGCATCCACTGCAGGCGAATTGGGCGGCCCGGAAACGCACGGGCAATCAGCGCGGCGTCGGCCGCGGCATCGTCGGCGCCGTTGTGGCCGTAGCAGCCGGAGCCCTCGACATGGATCAGCCGGACGCTCGATTGCGGCATGCCGAGCATCTCAGCGAGCGCCTGCCGATCCGGATAGACGCCTTGCGTATGCGTCCACACCGTCATCGCGCCATCGACGAAATGCGCGACCGCGCAGGACGGCCCGATCGAACCATGCGACTGGTAGGGTCGTGTGTAGGTCGCTTCATGCGATTTCGTGCCGCTCACCGCGGGATTGCTGCGTTCGAAGATCGAAAAATCCTGCGACGGCAGCCCGGTCAGCACATTTGCCAGGTCCTGTTGGTTCGGCAGCTTCGCGCTTTCCCGCCATTTCGCTGCCGCCGATAGCGCCTGCATCGCCCTGACCGCGGCAAATTCCTTCTCCGCTACCACCGCGAGGAAATTGCCGTCGCGCACGGTTCCGACCACGCCGGGCATTTTCTCGATCGCGCCGGTGTCGCATTCGATCAGCTGCGCGCCGTAGCCCGGCGGACGCACGACGCGCGCATATACCATGCCGGGCAGCCGCATATCCTGCACATAGGCCGCGCCGCCGGTGACCTTCGCGGGAATATCGAGGCGCGGCACCGGCTGGCCCATCACCTTGAAGCTTGCCGGATCCTTCAGGGGCGACGTCGGCTGCGCCTGGACGTGCAGCATGTTCAAGGCCACGAGCTCGCCATAGCTCAGGCGGCGGCCATCCGAAGCAATGACCGCCGCATTCTCGGTTCGCAATCCGTCGGGCAGCAGGTCGAAGCGCCTGGCGGCCTCTGCTACCAGCAGCGCACGCGCCTGCGCCGCGGCATGCAGGATCGCGGTGCCGCTGTCCTGCATCGAATGGCTGCCGGAGGTGTAGCCCTCGTTCGCCGTGAGCTTTGTATCAGCGGTGATCACCTTCAGCGCATCGAACGGGATATCGAGCTGCTCGGCGGCGATCTGCTGGAATGCAGTCTTAAACCCCTGGCCCAGCTCGGCCTTGCCGGTGAAGGCAGTGATCTGGCCGTCGGCATCGATCCGGATCCAGGAATCCAGATCGGGCGAGGTCGCGAGACTACCCGGCAGCTTCGGCCCCTGCGCAGGCTTCTCCTGCGCCACAGCGTGACGCAGCGAGAAGCTGACGATCAGCGCGCCGCCGCCGGCGAGCACCCTGCGGCGATCGAGAACCAGCGGCGCGGTCATCGGACGCTCCTGTCGCTTGTGGCGTCGGCCGTGTCCATCAACCTGGCGGCGCGGCGCACCGCGCGCAGGATGCGCATATGAGTGCCGCAGCGGCACAGATGCGGCTCCAGCTCGGCGCGGATTTGCGCATCCGATGGTTTCGGGTTGCGCATCAACAGCGCCTGCGCGCGCATCATCATCCCGGCGATGCAGTAGCCGCACTGCGCGGCCTGCTCCTCCATGAAGGCGCGCTGGATCGGCGCCGGCGCGGCGACGGTGCCGAGCCCTTCCAGGGTGGTCACCTGCTTGCCCTCGACGAGCAGTAGCGGCGTGACGCAGGACAACACCGCCTTGCCGTCGACGATCACGGTGCAGGAGCCGCATTGGCCGAGCCCGCAGCCGAACTTGGCGGCATTGAGCGCGAGATCATCGCGCAGCACATAGAGCAGCGGCGTATCCGGATCGGCGTCGACCTGATGATCCCGGCCATTGACCTTCACTGTCGTCATGGCTTGCCTCGCTGTTTGGAGTCCGCAGACGCATCGCGCGCTGCAAGCGACGCGGCCTGCACCGCGCGCGCATCGCGCACGGCCTTGTTGAGGTCGCTCCATGCCGGCCGCTTGCCGAATCGGGCGCGCAGGTAGTTCGCAAGCGCGACCATCTGCGCATCATCGATGCTCGGCGCGAAGCCGGGCATGATCGGGCTGCGCTCGCCCGCGACAGCGCCGACGCCTGACAGCACGATGTTGAGCAGGTTGCGCGGATCCGGGCTTGTAATCGCCGTGCTGAGCGCGAGGTTGACGCCGCCATAGGGCAGCGCCCGGTTGCCCTCATGGCAGGCCGCGCACGCCGCGGCATAGATCGCAGCACCTGCTGGTTGGGCTTGCGCCGCATCATCTGAAGACGTTTGCGCCACGACATCCGCGGGCGCCTTGCGATCCTGCGCCGGCGCACCCGAAATATCGGCCATGTAAACGGCAATCGCCCGCACGTCGCTATCGGCCACCGATGCCAGATTGCCGACCACTTCGGCCATCGGTCCGCGCGCGGTGCCGTGATCGCTGTGCCAGCCATGGCGCAGATAGGCGTACAGCGCGTCGGCGGTCCACCGCACCGGGGCGTGCGAAGAATCGTTCAGCGCATAGGCGTGCCAATTGTCGACATCGCCGCCGGCAAACTGCGCATTCACCCGCTCGGCGCCGAGCGCGTTGCGCGGCGTGTGGCAGGCGCCACAATGCGCGAGCCCCTCGACCAGATAGGCGCCGCGGTTCCATTCGGTGCCCTTGGCTGCGTCGGAAGGCACATCGCCACTGCGAAGATACAGCAGCTTCCAGCCGGCGATCAGTGGCCGATAGTTGAGCGGAAATGCCAACTGATTGGCCGGTGGCGAGGCGTGGACCGGCTGTCGCGTCATCAGGAAGGCATGCAGTGCCCGGTCGTCCGCCTCGGAGACGTTGGTGAAATGATCATAGGGAAAGGTCGGATAGAGATGCCGGCCGTCGCGGCTGACGCCGGAGCGCATCGCGCGGACGAACGCCTGCTCCGGCCAGTCCCCGATACCGGTCTCGGCATCGGGCGTGATGTTCGATGAGAAGATGGTGCCGAACGGCGTGGGAACCGGAAGCCCTCCGGCATAATTCGCGCCGCCCTGCACGGTATGGCAGGTGTTGCAATTGCCGATTGCCGCGAGGTCGCGGCCACGCTTGACCATGTCAGGATCGAAGCTATCGGGCCGCGGCGGCGCAATGGCCGCGATCTGGGGCCGCCAGGCGACCGCGAAGGCCGCCGCCGCGCCGGCGACCAGCACGATCGCAGCAATGCCTGTGATGATCCGCAGCCGACCCGTCATGCCTGAATTGAGTTTGTTGTTGGGACGTGTATTAACACGCTTCGTTCCGCTATCGTTCGCCCGCAAGACCTCGATCACCGCCTGTTGACCCCACAGACATCCGGGGAAGTCGCAAGGGATCAAACAACGGATCATGACCGCCCAGCCCGCCCTCGATCGCGCCTCCGCTCCACCCCTCGACGCGCGATCCGTGCTCAGTTCCGTGTTCGGTCTGTCGGACTTCCGCGGCGCGCAGGAGAAGATCATCCGCCACGTCACCGATGGCGGCAATTGCCTGGTGCTAATGCCGACCGGCGGCGGCAAGTCGCTGTGCTACCAGCTGCCGGCGCTGCTGCGCGACGGCTGCGGCATCGTGGTATCGCCCCTGATCGCGCTGATGCGCGACCAGGTCGCGGGCCTCACCGAGGCCGGCGTCAACGCCGCGGTGCTGAATTCGACGCTGTCCTATGAGGAAGCCTCCGAGGTCGAGCGGCGGCTATTGGCCGGCGATCTCGATCTGCTCTATGTCGCGCCGGAACGGCTGCTGACGCCACGCTGCCTCAATCTGCTCGGCCAGGCGCAGATCGCGCTGTTTGCGATCGACGAGGCGCATTGCGTCTCGCAATGGGGCCATGACTTCCGTCCGGAATATATCGGCCTGTCCGCACTGGCCGAACGCTTTCCCAAGGTGCCGCGGATCGCGCTGACCGCGACCGCGGATGCGCTGACGCGGAAGGAGATCGCCGAGCGGCTCCAGCTCAGCGACGCGCCGGAATTCGTCGCGAGCTTCGACCGGCCCAACATCCGCTACGAGATCGTCGACAAGCAGAACGCCACAACGCAGCTGAAGAACTTCATCAGGGATCGGCATGCCGGCGACGCCGGCGTGGTCTATTGCCTCTCGCGCGCCAAGGTCGAGGACGTCGCGGCGGCGCTCAACGAGGCCGGCATTCCGGCGCTGCCCTATCATGCCGGGCTCGATGCCGGCGTGCGCGCCCGGCATCAGGATCGCTTCCTCAACGAGGACGGCCTCGTGATCGTCGCAACGGTTGCGTTCGGCATGGGCATCGACAAGCCCGATGTCCGTTTCGTGGCGCATCTCGATTTGCCGAAAAGCATCGAGGCCTATTACCAGGAGACCGGACGCGCCGGCCGTGACGGCAAGCCGTCGGCGGCGTGGATGGCCTATGGGCTCTCCGACATCGTGCAGCAGCGCCGCATGATCGACGAATCGACCGGCTCCGACGCCTTCAAGCGCGTCTCGATCGGCAAGCTCGACGCCCTAGTCGCACTGGCCGAGACCGTGCACTGCCGGCGGCAGCGCCTGCTCGGCTATTTCGGCGAGACGCGAGCCGATGAAAGCTGCGGCAATTGCGACAACTGCCTGACGCCGCCGCGTGTCCGCGACGGCAAGGTGCTGGCGCAGAAGCTATTGTCCTGCGTGTATCGCACCGGGCAACGCTTCGGCGCCATGCACCTGATCGACGTGCTGGTCGGACGGCTGACCGAGCGGGTCAAGCAGTTCAACCACGACCAATTGTCGGTGTTCGGGATCGGCCGTGAGCTCAACGAGAAGCAATGGCGCGCGGTGCTGCGCCAGCTGGTGGCGATGGGCCATCTGCGCGCCGACAGCGACGCCTTCGGCGCGCTGAAACTGACCGACAGCGCCCGCGGCGTGCTGAAGGGCGAGACCGCGGTGATGCTGCGCGAGCAGCCGCAAGGCGCGCGCAACCGCGCGATCCGCGACAAGTCACGCCGTGGCGAGCTTGCGCCCGCCGACGGCCCCGGTGGCGTCGCCAACCCAGCGCTGCACGCGGCGCTGCGCGCCTGGCGCTCGGAGGTCGCGCGGCAGCGCGGCGTACCGGCCTATGTGGTGCTGCACGATTCCACCATCGACGGCATCGCCGCGATGCGTCCGGACACGCTGAGCGAACTGCGCAACATCGCCGGGATCGGCGACAAGAAGCTCGAGCATTACGGCGCCGAGCTGATCCGGATCGTGAAGGCCAACGAGGGCTGAACAGCCGGAGGCGGCGACTGCCTCCTGTTGGTGACGACACCGTGACACCGGCGCGACGCGGCTCTGTTTTGTCTCGTTGACGGCCGCCCGAGGCCGGCTCATCCTGACCGCGTTTCCTTAAACGATCCAGCAGAGGAGCCGAGCATGAGCAGCAAGCCGACGATCGTTCTGGTTCATGGATTCTGGGGCGGCGCAGCACACTGGAGCAAGGTGATCGTCGCGCTCTCGCGCAAGGGGCACACCGGCCTGCAAGCGGTGGAGATGCCGTTGACCTCGCTCGCGGACGATGCCGAACGCCTGCGCAAGATGGTCAGGCAGCAGAGCGGTCCGGTGCTGCTGGTCGGCCATTCCTATGGCGGCGCGGTGATCACCGAAGCCGGCGATCTGCCGAACGTGGTCGGCCTGGTCTACATCGCGGCCTTCGCACCCGACGCCGGCGAGAGCCCCGGCGGCATCACCGCGGCGCTGCCGCCGGCAGCGATCGCCAATGTCGCACCGGACAGCGACGGCTACCTCTGGATCAAGCCCGACAAATTCCATGAGAGTTTTTGCCAGGACCTGCCTGCCGATGAAGCGCTGGTGATGGCGGTCACGCAGAAGGCCCCGCTTGCCAGCACGTTCGGCGACAACATCACCGCGCCGGCGTGGCGGAAGAAGCCGGTCTGGTACCAAATCTCCAGCGACGACCGGATGATCAATCCCGACAATCAGAAGCGGATGTCGGAACGGATGAATCCGCGCAAGATCATCACGCTCGCTGCCGGCCACGCCTCGCTGGCCTCGAAGCCGATAGAGGTGAGCGCCTTCATCGACGAAGCTGCGACCAGCCTGGCCGGCGCCTAAACACAAGTAGCGCCCGGATACCGCGGCCCTCGCCGCCCCGGCATAGGAGCCATACCCGACGGAGCAGCGCACGCGCTTGCGGGCCTCGCCGCAACAGCCCTAATCTTTTGTCACCGTGTCCAACGAGGCGCGGTCGAAGACAAGGCACAGGGAAGAGACGGGCCATGGCTCATGACAGCGCCGCGCGCACAACTGCGCGCCCTGCCGAAACCGGATCGTTCGAAGCCGTGGTGATCGGCGCGGGCTTTGCCGGCATGTACATGCTGCACCGGCTGCGCGGGCTCGGCTTCACCGCGCGGGTCTATGAGGCCGGCGGCGGCGTCGGCGGCACCTGGTACTGGAATCGCTATCCCGGCGCGCGCTGCGACGTCGAGAGCCTGCAATATTCCTTCTCGTTCTCCGAGGAACTCGACCAGGACTGGAGCTGGTCGGAGAAATATTCTCCCCAGCCCGAAATTCTCGCCTATGCCAATCATGTCGCCGATCGCTTCGATCTGCGCAGCCAGATCGTGTTCGACACCCGCGTCACCGCGGCGACCTTCGACGAGCAGGCCGGCACCTGGCAGATCGAGACCGATCGCGGCGACAAGGTCACCGCGAAATTCTGCATCATGGCGGTCGGCTGCCTGTCGGCGCCGAACCGCCCGGCCTTCCCCGGGATGGCGGATTTCCGCGGACCGATCTATCACACCGGCGAATGGCCGCATGATGGGGTGGATTTCACCGGCCTACGCGTCGGCGTGATCGGCACCGGTTCGTCGGCGATCCAGTCGATCCCGATCATCGCGCAGCAGGCTTCCGCCCTCACGGTGTTTCAGCGCACCGCGACCTGGTCGGTGCCGGCCTGGAATGAGCGGCTGTCGGCAGAATATCTGAAGGAGGCCAAGGCGCATTATCCGGAGCTGCGCGCCAAGGCCCGTGCGCGGCCGACCGGATTCTATTTCCCGTTCAATGCCCAGCCCGCCTTGCAAGCCAGCGAGCAGGAACGCGAACGGCTGTATGAAGAAGCTTGGCAGCGCGGCGGCCTGCCTTTCCTCGGCACGTTCGGCGACCTCCTGTTCGAGAAGGCGGCCAACGACACCATCGCCGATTTCGCGCGCGAGAAGATCCGCGGCATCGTCAAGGATCCCGCCACCGCCGAGCTGCTGTGTCCGCGGAACGTGTTCGGCTGCAAGCGGCTCTGCGTCGATACCAATTACTTCGAGACCTACAATCTGCCGCATGTGAAGCTGGTCGATGTGTCGAAGACGCCGATCGAGCGCTTCACGCGTGACGGAATCGTCGTCGGCGGTACCGAGTACAAATTCGATGCGGTCGTCTCCGCCACCGGCTTTGCCGCCATGACCGGCTCGTTCGACAAGATCGCGATCACCGGCCGCGGCGGACGAACGCTGGCGGAGAAATGGCGCGCCGGCCCGCGTGCCTATCTCGGGCTCGCCTCGGAGGGCTTTCCGAACCTGTTCATGATCACCGGGCCCGGCAGCCCGTCGGTGCTCGCAAGCATGATCCAGGCGATCGAGCAGCATGTCGACTGGCTGGCGGATTGCCTTGGCCACATGCGCGACACCGGCGCAGGCACCATCGAGGCGATCCGCGACGACGAGGACGCCTGGGTCGCCCATGTCAACGACGTCTCCACGGTGTCGCTGCGCTCGACCTGCAGCTCGTGGTATGTCGGCGCCAACATCCCGGGCCGGCCTCGCGTGTTCATGCCCTATATCGGCGGCTTCCCGATCTATGTGCAGAAGTGCAACGAGGTGATGAATTCGGGCTATGCCGGCTTCGTGCTGCAGGGCGGACGCAACGGCAATGCGCCGCCGCAGGTGCGCTTCACCGAGCGCTGGCAGGTACCGCTCGACATCGAGGTGATCTCGCCGGCCGCGGTCGCCGCCAAACGGGTTCCCGTGATCTGATCGCCGGCGGTATCCCCGCCGGGATTGCACATGATAGTGTCGCGCCGGGCGCCGTTTCGCATCGCGGGCCGCACGGGGGATGATGGCCGACACGGCGTTGCAGGGATTGATCGAGCGGATCGGCGCCGACCATGTCATACGCCGGCTTGGCATCGAGGCTGCGCATGAGAAGCAAGTGTTCGGCCAGGGCACCTTGCTGTTCAATGTCGAGAACTGGAAGCTGGCGCCGCGGATCGTCACGACCGCGCTGAAAGTTGCCGGCCTCCATGGCCGCGCGCGACGCAACGCCGACCGGGTCGAGGTGCGGCGCAACCTGGTGACGTCGGCACGGCTGCCGGCAGCGTTCGACGGCTTCACCATCCTGCAGCTCAGCGATCTCCACGCCGACATCAGCCAGGGCGCGATGCGGCATCTGGCCGACATCGTGTGCTATGTCGCCTGCGATATCTGTGTGCTGACCGGCGACTATCGCGGCAAGACGTACGGCCCGTTCGGGACCAGCCTTGCGCTGATCAAGGAGCTCTGCGCGCGGATCAAGCGGCCGCTCTACGGCATCCTCGGCAACCACGACAGCATCCGCATGACGCCGGCGCTGGAGGCGATGGGCAACAGGATGCTGTTCAACGAGCAGGAGCCGATCACGCGCGATGGCGCGACGATCCATCTCGCCGGGATCGACGACGCGCATTTCTACCGCACCGACGACATTGCGAAGGCCGCCGCGGCGATCCCGCGCGACGGCTACGCGATCCTACTCGCGCATACGCCGGAATCCTATCACGCGGCGGCAGCGGCCAACTTCGACCTGATGCTGAGCGGCCATACCCATGGCGGCCAGCTCTGCCTGCCCGGCGGCATCGCGATCAAGCTGGAGGCGCGGCTGCCGCGGCGGATGGGCCGGGGCGCCTGGCGTTTCGGCGAACTCGCCGGATACACATCGGCCGGTGCCGGCACCAGCCTGGCGCCGGTGCGGCTGAACTGCCCGGCCGAGATCACGGTGCATACGCTGCGGCGGCTGAGCTAGCTCCGATACCAGGAGTGGCGCGCATGCCAATATATGGAAAACAACCCCATGCAAAGGAGCCGGTGGCCGTCCGATAGGTGATGGAGTATGGCTATCAGCCCCTATGCGATCTCCTCCGCGGAGAGAGCGTGAGCGGAGGTCTCAATTGCCCTTCTTCGCGCTCGCGCTCTGCTCGGTCACCGTGCAGGTGATCAACAGCGTGTAGCCACGCGCCTCCTTGGCGATGTCGGACGTCTCCTTCTTGGTCCCGTCGCGCCATTCGGCGGTCCGGTACGTCACCGCGCTGTTGTCGAGGAAGTCGCGCAGCGCGCCGGTCTTGATGGCGAAGTTGATGTTTTCCGGGATCGATCCCGTGGCCCGCGCCATCCTGACCGCGTCGAGCTTCGAGGCCACCACGCCGACCACCGCGCCGCCGAGATCGAACAGCGGTCCGCCGCTGTTACCGGGCTGCACCGCTGCGCTGATCTGCAGATGGCGCGTGTCGTTGAGGATGCCGCTCAGCGAAGAGACGATGCCCGTGGTCACGGTGAAATCGGATGTCAGCAGGCCATGATAGGGATAACCGATCGCCACGACTCCGTTGCCCACCTGAATCGCGTTCTGCCGGATGCTCGCGACATCCTTGAACGGGCTCGGCGCTTGCAGCAGCGCGAGATCGTTGGTCTCGTCGTCGGACACCAACCGCAATTTGACCGCCGCGGCGCCGCTCAGATTGCCCGTGATCTCGCTGCAACCTTCGATGACATGATGGTTGGTGACGACGTGGCCGCCATCGCTGACGACGAATCCGGTGCCGGTCCCCGATCTTGCCTGCTTCGCCGGCGGTGCGCTGGGTGCTGCAGCCTGCGGCGGCGGCGCGGCCGCAGGCTTTGTCGCGACCGCGAATTCCCCGGCACCGGCGACGCCGTTCTTCTTCACCGAAACCACGCAGTTGAGCAACGCGGGCAGCAATTGCCCGGTTTGATTCAGGTTGAACTGAAACAACTGTCCCTGCGCGAACGCCGTCATCTGGCGCGCCTTGCGGAACTGGTTGACCAGGTTGGAATTGACCGGCATCTCGACATTGACGAGGTGGGTGCCGAGCGGCATGCCGTAGACATTGAACGCGGGCTGTCCGTCGAAGGTCAGCGCAAGCGGAAAGGCCTCGCCCGGCGTCAGGCGCCAGCTCTCATGGGCAAAGCCGAGCCGCCAGCTGCCGTTCGCGGCAATCGCGACGACGAAGTAGATGCCGCTTTGATAGACCGTCGCGGCCGAGCAATGCGTGAACGCACCGCTCTTGTCGTCGGTGAAGGCGCCGCCCTTCCAGTTGCCGACCGTGATCGAGCCGTAGGGGCCGCGGGCATGCGATGGAGTTGCGGACGTGAACAGCCACGCGGCCAAAACGGCCACCCAGATCACAACTCTCATGACGCGCACTCCCCAGCCACAACCCATTCTAGGAGGCGAAGAAATTCACCCGCAAGCGGTGCGCGGCTCAGCCTTTGGTCCTGCCACCGCGCAATACCGCCGCAGATGAGGCCATCGCCACATCCTCAGGTTACGCCTGGAATGTTCTTATTATGTTCCTAGAATGTCAACCCAGACATATTTCGTCGGTCATGCAGGCGGATGGCTACTGCGGCTCCCGAACCGAGGATTGCGCCGAGTCGTTGGAATCGCTGAACCAGTACCGGGATGCGAGGGCGTGGACGCCGATGCCGATCAGGAAGATGCCCGCGTACAGCTCGACCGCGTGATTCATCCCCAGCAGGCGGGCGCGCAGCCCAGCAGCGTGGCCCTGGTAGGTCCAGAACCAATGCCCCACGGCGACGATGCCAAGGCCAAGTGCGGCGATGGCCCGGCCGGCCGCATTCATCATCCTCACGCGAAGGTCTCCCGACTCGCCCGGCCCGGACAGGATACCGAGAGAAGCTGACGCCGACCTGACGCGGAGAGATGGAACGTAGCCCGGATAGCGCGAAGAAGCGTAGCCCGGATGAAGCCAACGGGTCGCGCGAATGCGCGCCCGATGACAGGCTCCGCGCAATCCGGGGATCTCGCGCCGCGGAGAAACCTATCCCGGATTGCGCTGCGCTCCATCCGGGCTACGAAGCTGTATGCGGGGAGAGCAGATCCCCACCCGCTTTGCTCTGTCGAGCAAAGCGACCTCCCCTTTTAAAGGGGTGGTAAGAATGCGTGCGACGCCTCAGCCGTTGCGGAACGCGTAGGCGTAGCCGTTGAGCGCAGGGGCGCCGCCGAGATGGGCGTAGAGCACCTTTGATCCGGCCGGGAAGTAGCCCTTCTGCACCAGGTCGATCATGCCCTGCATCGACTTCCCCTCATAGACGGGGTCGGTGATCATGCCTTCGAGCCGCGCGCTGAGGCGGATCGCCGCCTTGGTCTCCTCCGACGGCACGCCATAGGCGGGATAGGCATAGTCCTCGATCAGCACGACATCATCCTTGACGATGTCGCGGCCGAGTTCGACCAGCCTGGCGGTGTTCTGCGCGATCGACAGCACCTGCGCCTTGGTCTGCGCGGGCGTGAACGAACCGTCGATGCCGATCACGTTGCGCGCGCGCCCGTCGGCGGCGAAGCCGACCAGCATGCCGGCATGGGTCGAGCCGGTCACCGTGCAGACCACGATGTAGTCGAACTTGACGCCGAGCTGGCGCTCCTGCGCGCGCACCTCTTCGGCGAAGCCGACATAGCCGAGCCCGCCATATTTGTGCACGGAGGCGCCGGCGGGGATCGCATAGGGCTTGCCGCCGGAGGCCTTCACCTCCTCGATCGCCTGCTCCCAGCTCT
This sequence comes from Bradyrhizobium sp. USDA 4461, assembly GCF_054055655.1. Lineage (NCBI taxonomy): Bacteria > Pseudomonadati > Pseudomonadota > Alphaproteobacteria > Hyphomicrobiales > Nitrobacteraceae > Bradyrhizobium > Bradyrhizobium sp. USDA 4461. Next base: position 2,795,803 of record NZ_JBSRXM010000001.1, on the reverse strand, counting down.
TGCGGATGCCGATGTCGAAGCCATCGTCGACCAGGCGCACGTCGGCGCCCATCACGCGCGACAGCAGGATGTTGCCGACGCGGTCATAGACGGCGTCCTCATGCGGCACCCAGCTCTCCTGCACCAGTCGGCACTTCATGCCGATCTTGGCCGCGACCGCGGCAACCATGCGGGTGTGGTTCGACTGCACGCCGCCGATCGAGACCAGCGTGTCGGCGTTGGAGGCGATCGCGTCGGGGATGATGTATTCGAGCTTGCGCAGCTTGTTGCCGCCATAGGCGAGCCCGGAATTGCAATCCTCCCGCTTGGCATAGAGCTCGACCTTGCCGCCGAGATGCTTTGACAACCGATCGAGCTTCTCGATGGCGGTGGGTCCGAAGGTGAGGGGGTAGCGCGCGAACTTCTCCAGCATGCTGGCATCCTCTTGGGTGGTCTGGAATGGCGGCCAGACCTACCATCACCGGCACGAAAGGTGCTCTCTAACTCAGCCCGCGTATTCGTAGAAGATTGCCGGATTTGCCACGGATGATATGTTTTCTCTCACAAAACTGATCAATCGTGAGAGATTCTTCCATGACGGCACGGCTCGACCGCATCGACCTCAAGATGTTGAGATTGCTGCAGAAGAACGGCCGGCTCAGCAATGCCGAGCTGGCCGATCAGGTCGGCGTCAGCCCCGCCACCTGCCATCGCCGGACCCAGGCGCTGTTCGACGAGGGCTATCTGAGCGGCGTCCGCGCCATGGTGGCGCCGCGCAAGCTCGGCAAGGGCACGCTGGTCATGGTCGGCGTCGTGCTCGACCGCTCGACGCCGGAAAGCTTTGCAAGCTTCGAGCAGGCGGTGGCGAAACTCAAATGCGTGCTCGACTGCCACCTCGTCGCCGGCGATTTCGACTATTTCCTCAAGATCCGCGCCGGCGACGTCGACGACTTCAAGCGCATCCATGGCGATCAACTGATCGCGCTGCCCGGCGTGCGCCAGACCCGCACCTTTTTCGTCATGAAGGAGGTGGTGGACAACGCGGCGCTGGAGTTTTGAACCAACGCAGGCGCGCGGTTGTCACGCGTCTTGCTTCAGCCGCCGGCGATGCCTTCCGCTGACCCCTTGCGCCCGTCCCTCGCCTTGCCGCGCAGCGCGACCTTGTCGCCGTCGTAAGTGAGCGTCCAGATCCAGGCGTCGCCGAGGCCGACATATTGGAGGTCGACGACAAAGGTCTGCTCGTCCTGCCACGCGCCCTTGACGGCCCGAACGCCGAGGAAGGTCGGGGCACTCTTGCGATAGAGGCCGTCGAGGCCAACCGGTCCGTCGAGCTGGCGCCGTGCAGGATCGCCCGCGTTCGTCTCCACGACGTAGCGCGGGTTCTCATCGGCAAGGAACAACGTCAGCGTTTTGATCCCGAGGTCATTGTCAGAGAATTTGTAGGTCCGGCCCGAGATCGCGGATGCAATCGCGGGCGTCACGCCGACCGGTGTCGGCTTCTCCGTCGAGACGTCGGCGATCGCCTTGGCCAATTGTTCGGCCGCGAGCGCATCGGTCGGCAAGGCCTGGTCGGATTTGGCGGCAGCGGAAATCTCGTCGGCCAGCTTGCCGAATGAACAGAAATTGCTTGCCGTCATGACGGCGACGATATCCCGCTCCGGCAATACCATGATCACCTGGCAATGATAGCCGACCGTCATGTAGATGTGCTTGTCGGGGATGGCCCAGAACTGATCGGCATAGCGCAGCGAGGGATCGAACCGCGCATTCATGTCGGTGCTGGCATGGTTGACGGCATCGAGAAAATCCGCCGGCAGCAACTGCTTGCCCGCCCACGCGCCGTTGCGCAAATAGAGATAGCCGATCTTCGCCATGTCCCGCGGCCGCATCGTGAGGCCGAAGCCGCCGATCGGAAGCCGTTGCGGATCGCGCCGCCAGAACGGCCTGGAGATGCCGAGCGGGCCGAACAGCCGCTCCTCGGCATAGTCGGCGGTGTTCTTGCCGGTGAGCTTGCTGACGATCGCCGACAGCAAATGCGAGCCGCCGCTGTTGTAATAGAACACCTCGCCCGGCGCGTGCACCATCGGCCGGTCCAGGATGAACTGGACCCAGTCCGCGCTCTTTCCCATGTCGCGCAGCGACTGCTCCCGGCCGCCTTCAAAGCCCTCGTCCCAGTCGAGGCCCGATGTCATGTTGAGCAGATGCTGGACCGTGATGGCCTTCTTGCGCTCGTCGACATTGGCAATGGCGCGATCGGAAAAGAAATCCAGCATCGGATGATCGAGACGATCCAGCAGACCATCCTTGTAGGCCATCGCCAGCAGCGTCGAGACCACTGCCTTGGTGGAGGAGTTGATCGCGTGCGGCATGTCGGCGGTAAAGGGCGCGTAATACACATCGAGCACGATGCGGCCATGGCGCGTCACCAGCAGGCTGTCGAAGCTACGCGTGGTGCCGGCCACCACCAGCTTTGCCAGCGCCGCCGAATCCATCCCCTGCTGCTCCGGCGTCGAGGTTTCCCACTGAGCCGTCGGCCAGACCGGCTCGGCGCCTTGCGCATTGGCCGCGCTGGAGTGAAGTGACGTGAGCAGGATGAGCCCGCCTAGCGCGGTCCCGATCCGTGACGAAAGCCCGACGACGAGATCGGCTGCCCGCATATTCCACCCCTGCCAGTGACCAGCTTTGCGCAAGGCATATACCACGAGCGGCAGCGGTCTCACTTCACAACTTGCAGACATCGATGCTGGCGCAGCGAAAGCTCAGCGGCCCGGCAATTGCATATGTGATGCGGTTCACGAACTCGTGGCAGAACGCCACAGCCCAGGTGGATGCGCGCGTGTTTCCGGCAGGCGCACGATGCCGTAAGCTGTCCGCAGCCAACCTCGCGCCCAGCGGAGTGCCAGGCCGACCATTCAGAGCATTGCAACGCTGCGCACGGCCCGATGTTGGCGACAAGCCGATAGAACCGGGAGGACGTCATGACGATGCGACCCGACCCTACGTTTCACGCCTCGCCCAAGCTTGCGATGGAGGCGCCGCCGGAGCAATTCGCCTATACGCTGCTGCTCAGTCCCGACTTCAAGAAGCCCGACGCGCTCGCGGTGATCGACGTCAAGCCGGGCTCGAAGACCTACGGCAAGGTCGTCCACACCGTGACGATGCCGAACAAGGGCGACGAGTTCCACCACTTCGGCTGGAACGCCTGCTCCTCCGCACTGTCACCGCTCACAGGGCATGCCTTCATCGAGCGGCGCTACCTCATCATTCCCGGACTGCGGTCGTCGCGCATCTACATCATCGACACCAAGCCCTCGCCGCTCGAAGCCAAGATCCACAAGATCATCGAGCCGGAGGAAGTGTTCAAGAAGACCGGCTACTCGCGGCCGCACACTATTCATTGCGGACCGGACGGCATCTATGTCTCCACCCTCGGCGGCGGCGGCAAGGACGGCACGCAAGGCCCGCCCGGCATCTTCATCATGGATTGCGAGACCTTCGACGTGCTCGGCCGCTGGGAGATCGACCGCGGGCCGCAAACGCTGCACTATGATTTCTGGTGGAACCTGCCGCGCGATTACATGGTGTCGAGCGAGTGGGCGCTGCCGCCGCAATTCGAGAACGGCATCGTGCCTGAGGACCTGCTGGCGAACAAATACGGCCACCGGCTGCATTTCTGGGATTTGCGCGCGCGGCGCAACGTGCAGACCATCGACCTCGGCGCCAATCACCAGATGGCGCTCGAGGTCAGACCCGCGCATGATCCGATCCGCGAATACGGCTTTGTCGGCGTCGTCGTCGACACCACCAACCTCGAAGCCTCGATCTGGACCTGGTGGCGCGAGGGCGGAAAATTCCACGCCGAGAAGACCGCGGTCATCCCGCCCGAGCCGGCGCCGAAGGAGAAGCTCCCGCCGCTGCTGCAGGGGTTCGGCGCCGTGCCGCCGCTGGTGACCGACATCGACCTGTCGATGGACGACCGCTTCCTCTACGTCTCCTGCTGGGGCACCGGCGAAATGCGCCAATACGACGTCCGCGATCCGCGGAAGCCGAAGCTCGCAGGCTCGGTGCATATCGGCGGCATCGCCCGCCGCACGCCGCATCCGAACGGCAAGGCGTTTGCCGGCGGCCCGCAGATGGTCGAGATCAGCCGCGACGGCAAGCGGGTGTACTGGACCAACTCGCTGTATTCGACCTGGGACGACCAGTTCTATCCCGACGGCATGCCGGGCGCCGAGGTGATGGCCAATGTCGGCGCCAACGGGGGGCTGGAACTCGCCAAGGACTATTTCGTCGACTTCCCCGAGGGCTATCGCCCGCATCAAATCCGCCTCGAGGGCGGCGACTGTTCGACGGATTCGTTCTGCTATCCGTCGGTCTGACATTGAGTGGCGTCGAACCGACGGCTATCTGGCTGTGGTTCGCGATCATCGCAAGCGGCCTCTATCACGGTATCAATCCGGGCATGGGCTGGCCGCTCGCGGTGTCCGCGGGCCTGATGGACAAATCGCCGCGCGCCGTGGTCGGCGCGCTGCTGCCGCTGTCGGCGGGCCATCTCGCAGCGATGCTGCTCGTGCTGCTGCCGTTCGCGCTGCTGATCGCGCTGGTGGAATGGCAGCGCCCGATCCAGGTCGCGGCCGGCATTATCGTCATCGGCTTCGGCCTGATGCGCCTGGTCGATCGCCGCCATCCGCGCGCCCTCGCGCGGATTCCGCCGGCCAGATTGGCGCTCTGGTCGTTCGCTGTGGCGATTGCACACGGTGCAGGCCTGATGCTGCTGCCGATCTATCTCGGCCTCTGCGCGACGTCATCGTCGCACGACGGCCACACGGCCGCAGCCCGGATGATCGACCAGAATCTGGCGATGGCGCTCCTGGTCGCATTCGTCCACACCGCCGCCATGCTGTGTGCCGGTGGCCTGCTGGCATGGCTGGTCTATCGCTATCTCGGCGTGAGATTCGTTGCGCGGAGCTGGTTCAACCTGGAGATGGTCTGGGCGCTCAGCCTGGTTCTTGTGGGCACCGCAGCGCTTGCTGTCAGTGTCGCGGCGTGGCGCTGAGCTGCCCGGCCGGCCGTGCCGCTCAAGGGAGTAATCCTTTCATCCGACTTGATGGGGTGCGCAAACCGGCGCACTCTGTTCCGGAACCTCACGAGGCTGCAGGGGAGCGCGGACACACGGGGACATTGATCCGCGGATGACGATCATGAACGCTACGGCGATGCGATTGGTCATACCGTTGCTGGCACTTGCCGCCGGCGGCACGGCGGCGCTCGTCTTCGGTATCCGCCAAACCCAGCAGATCCTGAGCACAAGCCCGCGCCTGATGGCGACGGCGCCATCCGCTGCCGCACCAGACGCACGAAACCAAGACAAGACCGCGCTGGCAAAGGCACAGACCGAGACAGCGGCCCTGACCGACGCCCTCGCAGGATCGTCGCCGGCAACGGGTGGCGACGCGGTGCCGGAATTCGACGTCATCAACATCGAGCCGACCGGCGAGACCGTTGTCGCCGGCCGGGCAGCCCCGGGCACGACGGTGGAATTGCTGCGCAATGGCGAGGTGCACGATCGCGCGTTGGTGGACAAATCCGGCCAGTTCGTCATGGTGCCGCGCCCGCTTCCGCCGGGAAATTACGACCTGACCCTGCGCATGACGCGTGACGGCAAGCAGGTGACCTCGACGCAGAGCGTGGCCGTGGCGCTGGATGCTGCGGCACGGGAGCGGCCGATGGTGGCACTGATGGCGCCGGACAAGCCGGTGCGTCTGCTGTCGCAACCTGCCGCGGCGGCGCCGGCGGCCGGCAAGGTGACCGTCGAGGCGGTCGAGACCGAACCGGGGGGCAAGCTCCATGTCAGCGGTCAGGCCGCGCCCGGGGCAACCGTCCGGTTCTATCTCAACGGCGGCTTGATCACGTCGGCCACCGCCGACCAGACCGGACACCTCTCGGTCACGATCAACCAAGGCGTCACCGCCGGCGACTACCGGATCCGGCTCGACGATGTCGACCCCGGCTCGGGCAAGGTCCGTGCACGCGCCGAAGTGCCGTTCAACGTTCCGGACGCGGCCATGACCGCGTCGATCCCGGCGTCGAGCGGTGCGAATGCAACCACACCGCAGCTCGCGGCGGCAACGCCCACCGCCGCATCAAGCTCCCCCTCCGCCGTCATCGTGCCGAAGATCGCGACGACCACCGTCGTCCGCGGCGACAGCCTGTGGCGGATCAGCCAGCGCGCATTCGGCGCCGGGCAGCGCTACGCGGTGATCTATCGGGCCAACTCGCAGCAGATCCGTAATCCCAATTTGATCTATCCCGGCCAGGTCTTCGTCGTGCCGGCACGGTGAGACCGGCGTTGCGCCAACGGTCATTTGCCGGGGGATTTCAGGAAAGCGACGATCCTGGCGCGATCCTCCGCCGAGCGCACGCCGGTGTACGGCTTCATGCCGTTACCTGGCACCACAGCCTCGGGATCCTCGATGAAGCGCAGCAGTGTGCGCTCATCCCAGACGATGCCGGATGATTTCATCGCCTCCGAATAGGGAAAGTTCGCGACCGATCCGGCCTTGCGGCCGACGATATTGTGCAGGTTCGGGCCGACACGGTTGTCGCCGTCCTTGACGGTGTGGCAGGTGCGGCAGGAATTGTTGAACGCCTGCTCGCCGGACACGCCTGCATCCTGACCATGAGACGGCGTCAACGGCAGGGATATCAACCCGCAAACAACGACGATGAATCCTTGACGCATCGATCGCTCCGTCGGAAGTGCCATGCCGTCAACGCAGAGATCACGTGAAAGGTCCGCTCGCGGCAGGCCCCACATCTGGCGGAGCCGCGCGCGCCGCACTAGATGTGCCCGCATGCAGCACCCCGCCCTCGAGGATTTCGTCGCCGGCCACCAACGCCTGTTTGTCCTGACCGGGGCCGGATGCAGCACCAATTCGGGCATTCCCGATTACCGCGACAGCGACGGCAACTGGAAGCGGACGCGGCCGGTCACCATCCAGGCATTTCTGGGCGAAGCCGCGACGCGGCAGCGCTACTGGGCGCGCAGCATGGTGGGCTGGCGGCGGTTCGGCCGCGCGGCGCCGAACGGCGCGCATCGCGCGCTGGCGAAGCTCGAACAGCAAGGCCGCTGCGAGCAGCTCGTGACCCAGAATGTCGACCGGCTGCACCAGGCCGCGGGCAGCGAGCATGTGATCGACCTGCACGGCCGGCTCGATGTGGTGCGCTGCCTCGGCTGCGACGCAACGATGCCGCGTGAGCAGTTTCAGGGCGAGCTGGCGCGGCTCAATCCGGCCTGGCTCACGCTCGATGCCGCCGACGCGCCCGACGGCGATGCCGATCTCGAGCAGGATTTTTCATCATTCGCGGTGCCGGCCTGCACGGCCTGCGGCGGCGTGCTGAAGCCCAACGTGGTGTTCTTCGGCGAGAACGTGCCGCGCGAGACGGTTGCCGCCGCGCAGGCGCATCTCGAGCAGGCCGACGCCGTGCTGGTGGTCGGCTCCTCGCTGATGGTCTATTCCGGCTTTCGCTTCGTCCGGATGGCAGAGCAGCTCGGCCTGCCGATCGCCGCCGTCAATCTCGGCCGCACCCGCGCCGACGATTTGCTGACGCTCAAGGTCGAAGCCCCGTGCGAGACGGCGCTGTCGTTTTTGCTGTAGGCCGCTGCTGCTTCAGCTCAGCGCTCCCCAATAGGATCGTCATTCCGGGGCGACGCGAAGCGTCGAGCCCGGAATCCATTGTTCCGCATCGCCCGTGGCTCAATGGATTCCGGGCTCGCGCCAAGAGGCGCGCCCCGGAATAACGACCTTGTGGGAATCGCCCTCTACGCGCGATGGCGCGGCGCCTTGGCCATCGGCATGTTGGCGTTCCAATGCGTCCAGCTGACGCTGGCGAGACTGCCGAGATCCGTCGCCAGCGGACGGCGGGTGCGGCGCTCATACTCGGCGATGCAGCGGCCTGACTCGCCGATCTTGCGCTGCAATTCGTCGATCGTCATCTGCGTCGCGCGGCCGCAATTGGCCTTGCCGAGCTGATCCGCCTCGATCGCCTTCAAGGCCGCACGCAGCTTCTTGAGCTGCGCGCGCTGCCAGGCGATGTGACTGTCGCTGTCTACCGTCATGTGGCCGCCACCATCTTTGATCGTTGCACGCCATTGGGAACCTCGATGTCGACCTCGAGCATCGAGACGAACTTGCCGCGATCCATCTTGACCACGACCTTGTCGGGATCGACGTCGATGTGCTTGGAGACCACGCTCAGGATTTCCGAGCGGAGCGTTTCCAGCAGGTCGGGTGCGCCGGTCCGGCCGCGCTCATGCGAAAGCAGGATCTGCAACCGCTCCCGCGCGACGGGCGCCGATGCGGCGCGGCCGCCGAACAGCCGCATTACGTTCATCATGCCGCCCTCCGTCGCAGCAGCCTGTCCATCAGCCCCTTGCGCTCGACCGGCACCACCATCTCGACCGCCTCGCCCATCAGGCGACGCACCGCGTCGGTATAGGCCTTCGCCGGCGCGCTGCCCGCCGCGTTCAGTGTCACCGGGCAGCCGACATTGGAGGCGCGCAGCACGTCCTGGCTCTCTGGGACGATGCCGAGCAGCGGCGTCGCAAGGATCTCCAGGATGTCGTCGATCGACAGCATCTCGCCGCGCGCGGCGCGGCCTGCATCGTAGCGGGTGACCAGAAGATGCTTCTCGACCCGCTCGCCGCGCTCGGCGCGGACCGTCTTGGAATCCAGCATGCCGATGATGCGGTCGGAGTCGCGCACCGACGACACTTCCGGGTTGGTGACGATGATGGCCTCGTCGGCATACCGCATCGCGAGCGTCGCGCCGCGTTCGATGCCGGCCGGGCTGTCGCACAGGATCCAGTCGAACTTGGTCTTGAGGTCGGCGATCACGCGCTTGACGCCCTCTTCGGTCAGCGCGTCCTTGTCGCGGGTTTGCGATGCCGGCAGCAGCCAGAGATTTTCCAGCCGCTTGTCGCGGATCAGGGCCTGCGGCAGCTTGGCGACGCCCTGCACCACATTGATGAGGTCGAACACCACGCGCCGCTCGGCGCCCATCACGAGGTCGAGGTTGCGCAGGCCGACGTCGAAATCGATGACGACGACGTTCTGGCCCATTTGCGCAAGCGCCGCGCCCAAGGCGGCAGTAGAGGTCGTTTTGCCGACCCCGCCCTTCCCAGACGTCACGACCAAAACCTTGGCCATTCTCTCTCTCCTTGTAGTCAGTCGGTCAGTTCAATGGTGTGATGCGCAGCATTTCGCCCTCGAGCCACGCCTGGGCGGGCCGGTTGCGCAAGCTGTCGGCGATGTCATCTGCGGTCTGGTAATAGCCGTCGATAGCGAGCAGTTCGGCCTCGATCTTCTGGCAGAAGATCCGCGCCGCCGAATTGCCGTTGATGCCGGCCATCGCGCGGCCGCGCAGCGTGCCGTAGACATGGATCGAGCCGCCGGCGACGATCTCGGCGCCGGAGCCGACCGAGCCGAGCACGGTGACGTCGCCCTCGGCGAACACGATCGACTGGCCGGAGCGAACCGGACTCTCCAGCAGCAGCGATGGCAGCTTGCTCTTGTCCTTGTCCTTCTCTTTCGGCTGCGGCGCCTTCGGCTCGACATGGGTGATCGCGCAGGCCCGGCCGCCGGTCAAAAGCGGCGGCATGTTGGCGCCGAGCTTGGATTCGTCGACCCCCTCGATGCCGAGGATGCGGATGTTGCGTTCACCGAGGCTGCCGATCAGATGCGCGATCGCGGCCTGGCTGAGGTCGACCGACGCGAGGTCCAGCACCACAGGCTTGCCAGTGAAGAAGCCCGGCGATTTCGCCAACGTCGCGTCAATCTCGGCGAGCCAGGACACGACAGGCACGACCGGCGAGAAAACGAACGCAACATAGGAACGGCCGCGCATGCGGACCTGCTGACGTGCGACCTGTTGAGTTGCGTCCATCGCCCCTGACTCGGTTGTCTTGTCGAATGGTTAACAATCGGACCGCATGGTTAATCAAAGGTTAACGGAAGGGGGTGTTTTCACGGATTTGAGACGGCTGCTCCGGCGGCAACCGCCACTGGCTGCGAACTGTGGCCCGGATGCAAACTTCTGGAGCTGACGGCCGATCAACGCCGCGGCGACGGCGATCGCTCGGCCTGCATGGAGGCATCGAACACCGCGCGGCATGACGGGCTGAGCTGCTCGACCTGCGCAGCCATGCAATCCCTGATCCGCTCGCGGTCCGGAATGTAGGCGCCGCACAGCCGCACCGCGTCACCCATGCAGGCCTGACGCTGCATCGATTCGTTCGGTCCGGACTGGGCCACAGCGGGCGTCACGGCGGGCGCAATGGTTGCGGCGATAAGCACGAGGGCAAGACGAAGTTTCATGGATCACTCTCTCACTGGTGGTTGAAATGCCGGGTCGAGACGGATTGTCACGACTGCGGCGTGCCGGCGTTGCCGGCTGCGGGATCGACGTCGGCTTGCGACGGCGGAAGGTGCAGAAGCGTTGCGATCGTGGTGTCGAGCAGCCGGGTCCAGGCGGTTTCCGCGTCGATCTCGGGCGCAATCCGGCCGAGCAGCATCGGGAAGGACGGCGGCTGGTTCAGCGCGGCATTGAGCAGCGCGAAGAACAGCGCCGGATGGCTGCTGCGGATGATGCCGGCATCGATGCCCGCCTGGAAAAGCTCGCGCGCCGACTCATAGGCCGGACGCAGCAGCTTCTCGGTCACCTGCGTGGCGCGCTCCGGGCTCTCGGCGCCGTGCCGAACCACGAAATTCCTGACGTCCGGATGCGCGGCATAAAACGTCGCGACCTTGATGATGAGCGCGCGAAGCCGGTCGCCGAGCGAACGGCTGCCGTCGTGGGCGATCGCATGCACCTCGGCCATCGCGGGCACGGCAAGCGTCACGATGCGGTCGAGGCAGGCCTCCCATAGCGCGGCCTTGTTGCCGAAATGAACGCGCACGAGATTCGGCGCGACCCCGGCCGCCGCCGCGACACTGCGCAGGTCCGCGCCGTCGAAGCCCTGGACCGCGAAGGCCTCGGTCGCCGCGACCAGCAGCGCCTGACGGCCATCAGGCATGTCCTTGCTGCGGCGTCCTTTGGGCCGGGAATTGGGCCGAGCGATTGTCGCCGGCGCCGTTTTGCTCGTATCGGTCATCGCCACCATTATATGTTCGATTGAACATATAATGGTGCAGGCCGACCGTTCAAGGGGCAAACCCCAAGTCGGGGAATTCGCCTAAAACACCCATTCAGTCAGACGATTACGCCTATTCCGGCTTGATGTTGGCCGACTTGACGATCGGCCACCATTTCTCGATTTCGGCGGCCTGATGGTCGCGCAGCGCGGCGGGGCTCTGCTTGTCCGGCGGCGGAATCTCCTGACCGAGCTCGGCGAAGCGTTGCCGCACGACGGGCTCGGCGAGCGCAGTCATCACGGCCTTCGACAGCGTCGCCACGATCTCGGCGGGCGTACCCTTCGGGGCCCAGATGCCGTGCCAATAGGCGATAGTGAGACCCGGCAATCCGGCCTCATCGACGGTTGGAATCTCGGGCGCCGAGGCCAGCCGCGACGACTGCGTCACCGCAAACGCCTTCACGGTCCCGCTCTTCACCTGCGGCAGCGAGTTGGAGGCCTGATCGAACATGATGTCGATATGCCCGGCCATCAGATCGTTCATCGCGGGGCCGGCGCCGCGATACGGCACAAGGGAGAAGTTCGTGTTCGTCAACTGCTGGAAGAACACGCCGGCGACATGCGCGCCCGATCCCGGACCGGCGGTGCCCGCCGTCGCCTTGTCGCCATTGGCCTTGAGCCAGGCGATCAGCTGCTTCAGATTTTGCGCCGGCAGATCGGGTCGCCCGATGATCAGCTGCGGCCCACTGGCGATCAGCGCGACCGGTGCGAATTCGCGCACGTCATATTGCAGCTGATAGATCGCGCCGTTGAGGCAGTGCGTTCCCCAATGCCCGATCGTGATCGTGGAGCCGTCCGGCGCCGCGCGCGAGGCACGCAGGCCGGCGACGGTGCCGGAGGCGCCCGTGACATTCTCGATGATGACGGGATGGCCGAGCGCATTGCGCATGTATTCGGCGAGGATCCGCGCCAGCACATCGGTCGGCCCGCCGGCGGCAAACGGCACGATCATGGTGATCGGCCGCGCCATGGTTTCGGCGCGCGCACCGCGCGCTGCAAGCGGCAGCGTCGCCCCACCGAGCGCCAGTTGCAGGAACGGCCGGCGAGACATGTTGCTCATGTGCATTCCCCCCTGATGCGGTCTTAGAGCCGCTCGTCTAGAAGCTCCAGCCCTTCGATCTGCCCCAGTCCATCATGAATTGCTCGGTCTCGCGCCCGGCGTCGGCGAGCCATGCGGTGAAGTCGGCGATCGCGCCGGCGCTTTCATTGTCGGCGAGATAGAACGAGCGATACTCGCGCTTGCGTAGGCCGAGATCGCCGAACGGCAGGCAGAGCTGCCCGGCTATCAATTCGTCGATCACCAGGAACAGCGGAAACAGCCCGATGCCGATGCGCTCGATGGTCGCCTGCAGCGCGAAGAACATCTGCTCGAACCGCAATGTCTCCTGATCCGCGCTCATCTCGCCGCCGGCCTGGGCCAGCCAGCGCGGCCAGTCATAGGGCTCGGTCAGATAGGTGATCAGGGTGTGGTGCCGCAGGTCGTCGGGCGTGGCGAGCCGCCCGCGGCTCAGCAGGTCGACGTGGCAGACCGGCGCGATCAGCTCGGTCATGAAGTGCTGCGACATCCAGCCGACCGGCTCGCCGATATTGCCGCGGATCGCGACGTCGAACGAGCGGTCGTTGAAGTTGAGCGGTCCGATCGAGGTCAACAGCCGCAGCTCGACATCGGCGCGCATGCGCTGGAACGAGGCGATGCGGCGGATCAGCCAGCGCATCGCAAAGGTCGGCGGCGCACTGACGCGCAGCACCGACGGCGAGCCGTACGCCTTCATGTCCATCGACGCGAGCGCCAGCCGATCGAGGATCGCCGTGACCTCGCGATAATAGATCTGCCCGGCGGCGGTCAGCGTCAGTTGCGAGGGCGCGCGGCGAAACAGCTTGACGCCGAACCAGTCCTCGAGAAGCGCAACCTGGCGGCTGACCGCGCCATGGGTGACGAGCAGCTCTTCAGCGGCCTTGGTGAAGCTGACGTGCCGCGCGGCCGCCTCGAATGTCCGCACCGCGTTGAGCGGTGGTAACTTTCTCATGATGCTGTCGCGTCTCCGGAAGGCTCAGGAGGATAGCGTGGCGGCGTCCGGATTGTCGAGGGCGCGGACGAATTGCGCGCGGTCGAGGTCGCCCTCCCAGCGCGCCACCACCACGGTCGCCACCGCCGTGCCGATGAAATTGGTCAGCGCGCGCGCTTCCGACATGAAGCGGTCGATGCCGAGCAGCAGCGCGATGCTTGCCACCGGGACATGGCCGATCGAGCCCAGCGTTGCCGCGAGCACGATGAAGCCGCTGCCCGGCACGGCGGCTGCACCCTTCGACGTCAACAGGCAAACCACGACGAGACCGATCTGCTGCATAAGCGACATCGGCGTGTCGGTGGCCTGGGCGAGGAACACGGCGGCCATGGTCAGATAGATGCAGGTGCCGTCGAGATTGAAGGTGTAGCCGGTCGGGATCACCAGGCCGACGGTCGATTCGGCGCAGCCTGCGGCCTTCATCTTGTCGATGAAGCGCGGCATCACCGATTCCGAGCCCGACAGGCCAAGCACAAGCAGCAGCTCTTCGCGGAGATAACGGATCAGCTTGAAGATGCTGAAGCCGGCGAGGCGCGACACGATGCCGAGCCCTGCGATCACGAACAGCACGCAGGTGAGATAGAACACCAGCATGAAGTGCGACAGCGCGACGATCGAGCCGACTCCGTATTTGCCGATGGTGAAGGCCATGGCGCCGAACGCGCCGATCGGCGCGATCCGCATGATCATGCCGATCAGGATGAACAGGATCTTCGACAGCTTCTCGATCGCCACCAGCACCGGCTTGCCGCCTTCGCCATAGCGCTGCAGGGCGATGCCGAACAGCACCGCGAAGAACAGCACTTGCAGCGTGTCGCCGCTGGTGAACGCGCCGCCCACGGTGGAGGGAATGACGTTCATCAGGAAGCCGACCACGGTCTGGTCGTGCGACTGGGTCACGTAGGTGGCAACGAGGCGGGAATCCAGCGAAGCGGCCGAGACGTGCATGCCGGCGCCGGGCCGCGCCAGGTTGATCACGATCAGGCCGATGATCAGCGCCGCGGTGGTCGCAACCTCGAAATAGATGATTGTCTTCAGACCGATCCGTCCGGCCTTGCGCATGTCGTCGAGGCTCGCAATGCCGTGCACCACGGTGAGGAAGACGATCGGCGCGATCGCCATCTTGATCATCTTGATCAGGGCGTCGCCGAGCGGCTTCAGCGCCGCGCCGACATCCGGCCAGAGGTAGCCGACCAGCACGCCCAGCGCGATGCCGATCAGCACCTGGACATAGAGACGCGCATGCCAGGGCGCTGCGGCGACGTCGAGACGGGCAGCACCGTCATTGGTGATCGTGGACATGGGCGGCGATCCTCTGGAGTCTTTGATATTGGCCGCGCCATCGGTGGATGCACCGCTGCAGCAGCGGCGGAACGTTGGCGGGCGATCGCGCCGAGCGCAAACGAGTTAAGCTCAGGCAGCGTGACCTCAGCTCACAGGCTGGTACCGGGCGCGTGAGCCCACCTCACGCTCCGTCAGCATTACTCGTTTGCGGGCGCCTGCCGCTTTGACCGACAACGGCAGGGAAGCCGGTCGTCAACCGGCGCAAGCTGTGAGGAACGACGATGAGCAGACTTTCGGTGGCGGTGATCGGCGCCGGCATGGGCGGACTGGCCTCGGCGGCGGCGCTGAGCCGCGCGGGCGTCGATGTGACGGTATACGAACAGGCCCAGCGCTTCACCCGGCTCGGCGCCGGCATCCAGATCGGCTGCAACGCCATGAAGGTGATGCGGGCCTGGGACCTGGAGCCGGTACTGCGCCGCGCGGCGTTCTACCCGCGATCCTGGAACAACAAGGAATACGACACCGGCGAGGTGCGCTTCGACATGGTGTTCGGCCCTGCCGCGGAGGAGCGCTACGGCGCACCCTATCTGCTCGGGCATCGCGGCGACCTGCATGCGGCGCTCGCCAGCGCCGTGCCAGATCATCTCGTCCGGCTCGATCACAAGCTGACTGCGATCGAACAGCGCGCCGACCGTTCAGTGGCGCTGACCTTCGCCAACGGCCACAGCACGGCGGTCGACGCGGTGGTGGCGGCCGACGGCGTGCATTCCTTCGTCAAGGAGCGGCTGTTCGGCCGCGACGAGCCGAACTTCACCGGCCGCATCGCCTATCGCACCGTGTTTCCGGCATCGCTGCTCGAGGGCTATCCGATCGACGACTGCACCAAATGGTGGGGGCCGGATCGCCATATCGTGATCTATTACGTCAAGCCCGACCGTAGCGAGGTCTATTTCGTGACCAGCCAGCCGGAGCCGGGCTTCACGGTGGAATCCTGGTCGGCGACCGGCGACGTCGGCGAGTTGCGCAAGGCGTTCGAAGGCTTCCATCCCCAAGTCCGCAGGGTGCTGGAGGCCTGCCCGTCGGTGCACAAATGGGCGCTGGTCGACCGTGATCCGCTGCCGCGCTGGAGCGAGGGCAACATCACGCTGCTCGGCGATGCCTGCCATCCGATGACGCCCTACATGGCGCAGGGCGCGGCGATGGCGATCGAGGATGCCGCGGTGCTGTCACGCTGCCTCGCGGGCGTCGATCGCGACGGCGTCGCCGAGGCCTTCCGCCGCTTCGAGGCGACGCGCAAGCCACGCACCTCGCGCGTGCAGGCGAGCTCGCGCACCAACACCTGGCTCAAGAACCCGACCGATCCGGACTGGGTCTACGGCTACGACGCCTGGACCACGCCGCTCGCCCAGCCGGCGCTGGCCTGACCACAATAGAAATGGAGACGATGATGACCGACGCAAATCCCCGCGGCGAGAAGTTCGAGCGCGGCCTGCAAACCCGCCGCACCGTGCTCGGCGACGCCTATGTCGAAAGATCGCTGAAGGCGGCCGACGAGTTCAACTGGCCGATCCAGAAGCTTGCGACCGAATATTGCTGGGACGAGATCTGGAATCGCCCGGATCTCGACAAGCGCAGCCGAAGCCTGCTCAACCTCGGCATGATCGCAGCGCTGAACCGGCCGCACGAGCTGAAGGTGCATATCCGCGGCGCGCTCAACAACGGCCTGAACAAGAGCGAGCTGCGCGAGGTGTTTTTGCAGATCGCGGTGTATTGCGGCATGCCCGCCGGCCTCGATAGCTTCCGCATCGCCAAGGACGTGTTCGCGGAGATGGGCCTTGTCGACTGAACCGGCCCCGATCGTCACCGCCGCATGGCAGGGCTTCGTCCGGCACGACGTGCCGGGCAAGGCCGGGCGGCTCAGCGTCCGTGTCGGCGGCGCCGGTCACCGCGCGCCGGTGCTGCTCTGCCACTCGATCCTGACCAGCAGCGCGATCTGGCACCGCCAGGCCCTCGCGCTCGCCGCGCGCGGCCATCGCGTGTTCGCACTCGACAGCAGGGGTCACGGACAATCCGAGGCACCGCGCGGTCCGTATACGATGGACCACCTCGTGGCGGATGCGGCCGTGGTGCTCGATCATTTCGAGATCGCGCGGGCGCATGTGATCGGCGTCTCGCAGGGCGGCATGACGGCGTTCGGCCTCGGCGTGCGCCATCCCGACCGCCTGCTCAGCCTGTGCGTGATCGCCGCGCGCGCCGATGCGCCACAGCCCTTCGCGGCCGCATGGGACGATCGGATCGCTCTCGTGCAAGCACAGGGCGTCGCGCGGCTGGCGGCACCGACCGCCGAGCGCTGGTTCGGACGCGCTTTTCTCGAGGCCCATCCGGCGATCACCACCGCGCTGCTCGAGTGCATCAACGGGACCGATCCCGCGGGCTTCATCGGCTGTGCCCGCGCGATCCAGTCCCTCGCCTATCTCGACGGCGTGAAGACGATGCAGGTGCCGCTAACGATGATCGTCGGCGCAAACGACCAGCTGCTGGTGCAGCCGATGACCGAACTCGCGGCGATGCTTGATTGCCGGCTTGCGATCATTCCCGACGCCGGACACCTGCCCCAGGTCGATCACCCCAGCGAGGTCGAGGCCGCGATCGAACGGCATTTGCGGGAAGCCGCTCGATCCGGGTGACGCGCGTCCGCCGCGGCTCCCCAGCAAAAACATCGAAAACAACCCCATGCAAAGGTGCGGGCGGCCGCCGCCTGCGCCAATTCGCGCCATCGGCGTGACGATCTTTGGATGCCGGTCAGCCCCGGCCGGTCATCGAACTCGCAAGAAAGCGTCATCCCGCCGTCAACTGACCGCGACAGATTGTCGCGGCCAGCGCAGGCGATTCAAAATCTCACCGGGAATCGAGAGGGGCGAACTCATGAGTGGTTTTCGTGACTATTTCTTGTCGACTGCCGCGATCGCGGCGGCCATGCTGGCTTGCGGCGTCGCGGTCGCGCATGCCGATGATGACAACGACCATTCGCAGCGACATGGCTACAAGCACGTCCTGCTGATCAGCGTCGACGGCATGCACGCCGTCGATTTGAAGCGTTGGGTCGAAAGCCGTCCGGGCGGCAACTTCGCGCAGCTCAGCGGCAAGGGCGTGGTCTATCCGAACGCCTTCACCACCGCGCCCTCCGACAGCTATCCCGGCATGCTGGCGCAGGTCACGGGCGCCACGCCGAAAGGCGGTAGCCTGTTCTATGACGACAGCTATGATCGCACCGAATATCCGGCGAAGGCCTTCTATACCAGCCAGGGTCTTGCCGATCCCGGTTGCGTAAGCCCCGCAGGAACCGAGCTCACCAATTTCGAAGCGCTCGACAAGAGCTACAACTATTCCAGCGGATTGGTCGCCGATTACACCGCCGGCGGCACGCTCGGTCAGGTCTACACCCAGCTCGATCCGGATCACATGCAGCGCAAGCTGGTGAACGGCGAGTGCAAGCCGGTCTATCCGCACGACTATGTGCGCACCAACACGATCTTCGAGGTGATCAAGCAGGCCGGCATGCGCACGGCCTGGTCCGACAAGCATCCCGCCTATGAGGATCTCGCCGGTCCGTCGGGCAAGGGCCTCGACGAGCTGTTCACGCCGGAGATCAATTCGCAGGACACGATCGACCCCGGCGCGCAGCCCGGCGACGACTACACCACGAGCTACACCGGCGTCCGCTCCTACGATTCGCTGAAGGTGCAGGCGGTGCTGAACTGGATCGACGGCT
Organism: Bradyrhizobium sp. USDA 4461; assembly: GCF_054055655.1. Classification (NCBI taxonomy): domain Bacteria; kingdom Pseudomonadati; phylum Pseudomonadota; class Alphaproteobacteria; order Hyphomicrobiales; family Nitrobacteraceae; genus Bradyrhizobium; species Bradyrhizobium sp. USDA 4461. Next base: position 2,777,511 of record NZ_JBSRXM010000001.1, on the reverse strand, counting down.
ATGACGGCACGCGAGCCAAGCGTCAGCCGGTGCCTGCGATCTTCGGCATGAACTTCCAGGCGGTCAGCGTCGGCCAGAAGCTCGCCAAGGCCGGCCACGCCGATACCGACAAGTCGCTGGTCGGCGGCTACGCCGACGGCAAGGCGACGCCCGGCAATGCGCTCACGCTGCAATTCCAGTTCGTCGACGACGCGCTCGGCAAGTTCGTCAACGAGCTCAAGGCGCAGAACCTCTACGACTCGACGCTGATCATCGTCAGCGCCAAGCACGGCCAGTCGCCGATCGACGTCAAGGACCGCGTGGCGATCTCCGACGCGCTGTACAGCGGCACGCCCGGTTTCGGCAGCAACGGCTTCGAGATCTGCGATGACGAGGCGCTGGTCTGGCTGTCGCCCGAGTTGCAGCAGGCGACCAATCCGGCGACCGGCCATCCCTATTATGCCGACGCCAAGGCCTACATCCTGGCTCACGCCGCCGACCTGCATATCCAGGAGCTGCTCGACCGCGACGAGCTGACCAGGCTGTATGAGGATCCGTTCCACAACAGCCGGGTGCCGGACTTCATCGCCATCACCGACCACGGCGTGATCTGCACCGGCGGCAGCAAGCTTGCCGAGCATGGCGGCTTCTCGAACGACGATCGCAACGTGCTGCTGCTGCTCTCCTCGCCGCGCATCAAGCATGCGCGGGTCATCGAGGACGAGAGCTTCACCACCCAGATCGCGCCGACCATCCTCCGCGCGCTCGACCTCGATCCGCGCAGCCTGCAAGCGGTTCGCGACGAGGGCGTCGAGCCGCTGAAGGAAAAATGAAGCCGCAGCTGCGGGAGCTCCAGCGGCGCACCACAGCGAACGGCTTGCGCGGCAGAGACACCGGGCAAGCCGACCTGCCCGATCTCACGTATCGGCGCCTCGCATACCGGGGCGCCGATACTCGCATCAGCAGGCGATCGCGCCCGCACGCGCCGTCGGCGCCAGCATTGCTTGACGATAGATCGCCCGGATCCCGTCAAAGGCCGTTCGGATCGGCCGGAGGTCCGTCGCCGCAAGGCGGACACCGAGCCCCGCGGCCTCGGGCAGCACGCTGGCCGCAGCGTACAGGCACGGAATCCGATCCAGAGCGGCGTTCAGCGATGCCTGAAGGCTCGCCAGATCATGCGTTGGGGTCAGCACCAGGAACGCCGATCCAAACGCCCGACGACCGCAAAAGATATCGGGGTCCGGACGCTGCAGCCGCATCCGGTCGATCAGCAGGGGCTCGCCGCCCGATCTGCGCAGGCAGAACGTCGATTCCAGCTCGCGGAAACCGCGGGCTTTCCCGCCGGGATCGTGCATCGTGAATGCGTCGACGATCAAGCTGCACGCCTCGTCTGCGCAGTCGAGCTCCACGGACTGGCGCAGCGCCGCATCCGGAAACAGGATACGCGGCTCCGGCAGATATTCCAGGCTGGCGCCGTTCGCGACCTGAAGGCTGACGGTCTCGACGGAGTGAGCATCCGGGTCCGCACGATGCACCGACGTCGCGCCTTGATTGGTGAGGCAGACGGCCGTGCCCGGCTCGAGCACGAGACGCTGCGCCAGGCGATCCTCGCCGTGCACGGCGCCACTTGCCGTCTGCACGATCACGCCGAGGCAATCCGGCCGATCCGGATCGACATGGAAGCTGCGCGTGAGGACGAACGGCCCACGGAACAGGCGCCGGTCGATCACCGTGCGCTGGCCACGGCGGACAAAGCTCAGGTCGAGCCGCAGATCGTCCGCTGTCGCCGCCGGCCTCACGTTCTGAACAGAACCTCGCGCTCGAGCAGATCGACGATCGCATCGATCCCCTCGCCGCGACGGCAATTGGTGAGCAAGACTGGACGATCGTCGCGGACGGTCAGGGCCTCGCGATGCATGCGCTCGAGGTCGACGCCGACATGAGGCGCCAGATCGACCTTGTTGATGACAAGGAGGTCGGCGCGGATGACGCCGGGCCCGCGCTTGCGCGGGATATCGTCGCCCCCGGCCACGTCGATGACGAACATCCAGAAATCGGTCAGATCGCGCGAAAAGGTCGAGGCGAGGTTGTCGCCGCCGCTCTCCAGCAGGATCAGCTCGACGCCGGGAAAGCGCCGCTCGAGTTCGTCCGCCGCCTCGATGTTGAGCGTCGGGTCCTCGCGAATGACGGTGTGAGGGCACGCGCCCGCCTCGACCGCCGACACCCGCGCAGGATCGATCAGCCCGGATCGCCGGATCCGCTCGGCGTCTTCCGCGGTGACCAAATCGTTGGTGATGACGGCAATATCGATGCCGCGCGCCTTGAGCGCCGGGATCAGCCGCTCGACCAGCGCCGTCTTGCCCGAGCCGACCGGCCCTCCGATCCCGACCCGCGCGGCCGCGATATGTGCAGCGCTCGATTCGCCTCTTAGCGTGATTCGATTCATCGCAGCATATACCGCCTGGCAAGCGGCACCTTGGTAGCCGGGGGACACATCAAGAGCTTGCCGTCGGCGCGGACTTCGAAGGTCTGCGGATCGACCTCGACATGCGGCTTCGCCGCATTCCGCACCATGTCGGCCTTGCGCAGCTTCCGCACGTTCCTGATCTGGACGAGATCGCGCGTCAGGCCGTGCTTGCGGCCGACGTCGGCATCGATGGCAAGCTTCGAGACGAAGTTGACGCCCAGACGTTGCGGCGCGGCGCCAAGCGCGCCCCACATGCGTTTCTGGATCATCGGTTCCGACAGGCCAAGGCTGCCATTGCCGTCGCCCATGGCGGCCCAAACGACAAAGCCGTTCTTGATCACCATGTAGGGCTTGATGCCGAAAGACGCGCGCGGCCAGAGCACGAGATCGGCCATCTTGCCGATCTCCACCGAGCCGACCATGTGGTCGATGCCGACCGCGATGGCCGGGTTGATGGTGAGCTTGGCGACATAACGCTTGATGCGTTCATTGTCGGCGCGAACGGTTTTTTCCTCGGGCAGGCGGCCGATCCGGTCCTTCATCACGCTGGCGAGCTGCCAGCATTTCGCGACATTCTCGGCAAGCCGTCCCATGCCTTGCGTATCGGTACCGAAGATCGAGATCGCGCCCATGTCGTGGAGGAAATCCTCCGCGGCCATTGATTGGGCGCGCACCCGCGCTTCGCCGAACATCACGTCCTCGGGCGCATTGTAGTTGAGCTGATGACAGATCATCGTCATCGGCACGCCCTCCTCCATACCGTAGGAGGTGTAGGGATTGGTCGGGTTGGTGGACGAGGGAATCACATTGTCCCACGACACGACCTTGAGCAGATCCGGCGCATGACCGCCGCCGGCGCCCTCGACGTGATACATGTGGATGGTGCGCCCATCGACGGCGGCCATCGTATCCTCGCAGAAGCCGTATTCGTTGATCGAATCGGTGTGCAGGTGGACCGCGAAATCGTTGCGATCGGCCGCCACCAGGCTCTGGTCGATCACGGCCGGAGCGGCCCCGAAATCCTCGTGGATCTTCACCGACATGCCGCCGGCCCCCACCGCCTCCTCGACGGCTTCCGGATTGGACCCGCCGCGCCCGAACAGCGCGTAGTTGAGCGGCGAGAACTCGATCGCCTGGAGGAAGCGCGCAAAGGGTGCGGCGGCACCACTGCCGACATCGAAAACCGGGCCCGAGCCGTTGCCGACCAACGTGGTCGTGCCGCCCGCGAGTGCATGGTCGGACTGTTCGGGCGAGATCAGGTGGGCGTGTGACTCGATCGCGCCGGCGGTGATGATGAACGGACCGCCGGCGATCGGCGCCGTGGTGTGGCCGACGACCATGTCGGGATGCACGTCCGGCATCACGTCGGGGTTGCCCGCCTTGCCGATGCCGACGATGCGGCCGTCCCGGATGCCGATGTCGGCCTTCACGATCCCGGTCACCGCATCGACGATCGTGGCATTCTTGATCACCGCATCGAGGCTCTTGTGCGAGGACGTCCGGTAGCCGTTGACGCCCTCGCCGTCGCGCAGGTTCTTGCCGGCACCGACCAGCAGCTCATGCCCGTAAGTGGTGTAGTCGTGCTCGATCTCGGCGAGCAGGCTCGTGTCGGCGAGCCGCACCAGATCGCCCTTGGTCGGGCCGTAGAGTTCGCCATAGGCGCGGCGGGTCAGGATGGCCACGGTCAGGCTCCCTGATAGCCGCGGGCGCGGGCCTGCTTGAGCGCCGCGTCGCGCGCGGACGGCGCATCCAGCGGACCGTTGACCAGCCCGGCCTGCCCAAGCACGACCCGGTCGCCCGCGATCGGAACGAGGCGCACCGACTTGGTGACACCCGGCTCGAAGCGGATGCCGGCGCCGGCCGGCCGATCGATCTTCATGCCCCAGGCTGCCGCGCGATCGAAACGCAAGGCGCGATTGACCTCGAAGAAATGCGTGTGGCTGCGGACCTGGACGTCGCGGTCGCCGGTGTTGACGACCTCGATGGTGATCGCCGGCAGGCCCGCAAAGCTCTCGATGTCTTCGCCGCCTGCGATGATCTCGCCGGGAACGAGATCCTCGGCGACCGCACTATCGCTGGGCGCGATCGGCTCGAACACCGCCATCACCTTGGTGCCCTCGGCGAACATGCATTCGATGTAGAGCATCGGGATCATCGGGGCGACGCCGGGCTCGACGTCGTCGACCGTCAGCAGCCGGCCTGCCATGTCGCGAATGTCCGCATACGGCAGGTCACGCCGCGCCGCCGTCATCACCTCGTCGGTGATGTAGGCGACCGCCTCGGGGTGACTCAGTTTGATCCCGAGCGAACGATTGCGGCGCGCCATTTGCGCGGCGTTGAAGATCACAAGACGATCCAGTTCAGTCGGCGACAGGTTCATCATGGCGAGGTCAGCTCCTCTATGTCGTGAACATCCGGACGTGGCGCAGCGGCCCGCGCGACACCGCAATGTCGATGAACGGCGTGAAGCTCGCCGGCTGCGCGTCCGGCCGGGGCGTTTCCGCCAGCAGGTTCGCGAGCAATCCGCGCGCCACCGCCTGGCTACGCTGGGCTTCCACATGACCGATGACGCCGAGCCGTACCGCGGCACCGACCAGACCGGTCACCAGCGTCCAGCCCGACATCAACTCCGCTGCATCGAGCTTGAATTCGGCATCGCGGCAGACCACGGCCTGCGCGACCGGTAAATGACCGAGCCGCGCATCCGATGACACCAGCCTGCGGTAAGCGACCGATAGCGGGCCATCGAGCTTGACCCAGACCCCGAGCAGCGCCCTGCCCGCGCGACGCGAACCTTCCCGCATCTCGGCCGACACCGTTGCCGCCTCGGCGAGCCGATCGACCGCAGCAATCGCATCGCAACCCGCCGCATGAAAGGCGCTGCGCAGCAGGATGCGATCCATGGTGGCCCAGCGCCGCACCAATTGATCGGAGATGATGCGGTCGAGCTCGTTGCGATTGGCGAGCATGCCGTCGGCGGCGAGCCCTTCGAGTCCCCAGGAGAACGCGAAGCCGCCGGCCGGATAGGCGCTATCGCCCAGCTGCAGCAGCGCCAGCGCTTGCAATCTATCGAACAGCATCGGCTTCCATCACCTCGCCGGTCCCGAGCAGCGGCATGATGCGCGCGCGATACGTCTCGAGCGGACCATCCAGCAGCACGACGAGCCAGTCGCCGTCGAAGCGGACCCGCCAGTGCAGGTTTCCGGCATTCCATCCGAGCTTGAGCGCCGCCGCCTGATCCGTGGCCTTCAATCGCCACGTCTGCTGCTCGCCAAAACGCACAATGACGGCGCGATCATGCGCGAGAAAGAGCAGCGCGCCATCGACCAACTCTTCATCGCGATCCAGGCTGACCGCGCAGTCGGTTCCACGATCGGTCGTCAGACGAAAGCGCTTGCGACCGACATCCGCCGGCGGCACGAACAGCAGTTCAATGCCGCCGTGATGCTCGACATGATGGAGGCGGCGCGCAAAGGCCGTGTCGTCGGACCTCCCGATGATGCCATGAAGCCGTAACGTCACGATGTTCTCCCGCAATTGATCCGGCGCCGGTCTAAAGCACGATGCGATTTGGTTGAATCGTCATCGCGCTTTAGCCCTTTGTTTGAGCATGATCTTTTCGGAAAACCGCTTCGCACTTTTCCGGATCATGCTTTAACGCACCGTCGCCGACACCTCCTTTGACGTCACCAGCGTGACCTCGCCGTCGAGGATCGGCTTGGCGATGCCGAAGAAGGTCGCCACCGCGGCCGATTCGTTGTGACGATCCATCGCGGCCTTGTCGGCGAAGCGCTCATAGGTCGTGAACAGGCAGGGATCGTCCTCGCTTTGCGAGATGAAGAACCCGATCGTCTCCGGCTCATTAGCCGCGACATGGGCCGCGACGTCGCGCAGCGCGTCGCGCATCGTGACCTCGCGGCCGGATTTCGCCCTGATGATGGCGGTGATCGTGATCATCAGAACTTTCTCCAGTCGCCGTCGGCCTCGAAGGCCTTGGCCGCCTGATAGATGGTCGCCTCGTTGTAATCCCTGGCGATCAGCATCAGGCCGACCGGCAGGCCGTCCGAGAGACCGCAAGGCACAGTCATGGCGGGGTGGCCGGTGACGTCGAACGGGCTGGTGGTGGCGGTCATCTCGAAGGCACGCTGGACCACTTCGGCCAACGGCGCCCCCTTCGCCGGAATCGGCGTCGCGACGCAGGGCAGGGTCGGCATCAGCAGCAAATCGTACGACCCGAACATCCTGTCGTAGGCCGCCTTGGCGACGATCGCGATGTTGCGGGACTTGGCGTAATAGCGGCCGCGATAGTGGCTGACGCCCCACTGTCCGACCAGCATGCAGAGCTTCAGCGTCTGCGACAGATCGTCGGCACGGTCGCGCCAGGCGGAATGCGCGTCGACCAGGCCCACATCGTAGAGCCCCTTCCAGTTGAAGCCCATGCCGTTGCCGATCATCATCTGAACCAGAAAGCCCTCCAGCGTGATCGGATTCCAGGCCGCGAGCGCGTGCATGTGTTCGGGGATCGAAACCTCCGACACGCTGGCGCCGAGCTTGGCGAAGCGCTCCGCCCCGGCTTTGACCTTGGCGACGACGCCTTCCTGCATGTTCGGCGCCGAGAAGCCCTCCTTGAGGACGCCGATCTTCAGGCCCTTGGCGCCGCGGTTGAGCAGCTCGGTGTAGCTCGTGACCTTCGGCGCATATTGCCGCGGATCATACCCGTCGGGACCGGCCAGCACCTCCAGCAGCAGCGCATTGTCGGCGACGTTCGCCGTCATCGGCCCGGTGTGATCGATCGTCGATTCGATCGGCATCACGCCGGTGTAGGGAACCAGGCCGTGCGTCGCTTTCATGCCGTAAATGCCACAATAGGACGACGGGATGCGGATCGAGCCGCCCTGGTCGCCGCCGATCGCCATGTCGACTTCACCGGCCGCAACCAGCGCGGCGCTGCCCGAGGACGAGCCGCCTGCGGAATACCCCATCTTGAGCGGGTTATGAACCGGCGCCGGATCGGAGGTGTGGCTGCCGCCCGACAGACAGAAATGTTCGCACACCGCCTTGCCGACGATGGTGCCGCCGGCATCGAGGATCCGCGTCACGATGCTCGCGTCGGCAGCTGGAATGAAGCCCTCGAGCGTCGTCGAGCCGTTCATCATGGGAACGCCGGCAAGCGCGACGTTGTCCTTCAGCACGACGGTGCGGCCGGCAAGCTTGCCGCTCGATGCGCCCTTCACCTCGGTCTTGATCGCCCAGGCGCCGTACTTGTTCTCGCTCGGCGCCGGCTTGCCGCCGGGCACGCGCGGATATTTCACCGGCGGCAGCGGATTCGGGAGCTCATCGACGACGTCATACGCATCGAACATGCCGCCCATCAATGCGAGATAGTCGGAGGCCTCCTCGACCGACATGTTCATGTGTAGGCTCGCGGCGAGCTCGGCGACATCCTCGGCATTCGGGCGCTTGATAGACATGAGTCATCCTTTCTTGTGCGGACAAGCTGGCAGAGCAGACAGAAATCAGTCATCGCGGTGGCCGGCGCGGCTGCGCCGGAACGGGCCTTAACTCGGGCTCATGGCGGCATCCCGTGCCATCAGGCTGTTGCGGTCGAGCTCTTCCGTGATGCGTCCCTTCTGGATATTGAGCACCCGGTCGGACAGCGAGGTGATGAATTCGAGGTTCTGTTCGACGACGATCAGCGACATGCTCCAGCGCTTCTTCAGCGCGAGCAGCGTCTCGATGATCTCCTCGATGATCGACGGCTGGATGCCTTCGGTCGGCTCGTCGAGCAGGATCAGCCGCGGCTTGGTGCAGAGGCAGCGCGCCAGCGCGAGCAATTGCTGCTCGCCGCCCGACAGCGCCCCGCCGCGCCGGTCGAGCAGGCGCACCAGGCGCGGAAAGTCCTGCAGCACCGCGTCGATCACCGTGCGATCTTCCTTCGGTGCCGCCGCAAGCCCCATCCGCAGGTTCTCGTCAACGCTGAGGTCGGGGAAGATCTCCCTGCCCTGCGGCACCAGACCGATGCCGAGTCGGGACCGCTCATGTGGCTTCAGATGGGTGATGGTCTTGCCGGCAAAGGCGACCGTGCCGCCGGTGGTCGGCAGATGGCCCATCAAGGCACGTAACGTCGTGGTCTTGCCCATGCCGTTATGGCCGAGAATGCCGAGATACTCGCCGTCCTGCACCGTCATGTCGATGCCGAACAGGATCGGAATCCGGCCGTAGCCGGAGCGCAGATCCCTGACCTCCAGCAGCGCGTTCATGCCGCCACCTTCTTGCCGAGATAGACGTCGCGCACCCGCTGATCCGCCAGCACCTTGCTCACGGTATCTTCCACGAGCACGCGCCCCTGATGGAACACGGTCACCTTCTTGGCGATCTGCTTGATGAACTCCATGTCGTGCTCGACGACGATGATGGCATGGGTCTGGTTGATCTCGCGGATGATCGCGGCGGTGTGCGCGGTCTCCTCGTCGGTCATGCCGGCGGCCGGCTCGTCGAGCAGGATCAGATCGGGCTCGGCGGCGAGCACCATGCCGATCTCCACCCACTGTCGTTGGCCGTGCGACAATGTCGCGACAATGCGGTCGGCGTGGTCGGTCAGGCGGATCATCCCCAGCACGGCATTGACGGCGGGCGCCTGCGCGCGCGGCGTCGCCTTGCGGCGGACCGCAAGCCAGATGTTCTCGCGCACCGACAGGCCGTTGAAGACGTTCGGCACCTGGGTCTTGATGCCGATCCCCATCCGGGCGATCTGGTGCGACAGCCGGCCGGCGATGGCCTCGCCGCGAAATGCGATGGTGCCGGAGGTCGGGGTGAGCTGGCCGGTCAGCATCTTGAAGAAGGTGCTCTTGCCGGCGCCGTTCGGGCCGATCAGGCAACGCAGCTCCATCTCCTCCAGCGTGAAGGTGATGTCGTCATTGGCGACCACGCCGCCGAACCGCATCGTGAGATGCTCGGCCTTGAGCAGGGGGACGAGTTCGGCCATTTCTATTCTGCTCCAGCCGGGTGCGGCGCCACCGTCGGCGATGACATCGGTTCCTCTTCGAGAGACGCTTTCGCTTTCGGCTGCGGCACAAGCCTGAGCAGGAGATCGCGCGCCGTCGGTACCAGCCCCTTGGGCAGCAGCAGCACGAACACGATCAGGACGGCGCCGAGGACGAGATTGGAGTTCAGCGCCTGCTGCGAGCCGATATAGGCGACGATGTACTCGATCAGCACGCAGCCGACGATCGGACCGAGCAGGGTGCCGAGGCCGCCGACGGTGATCCAGATGATGATCTCGGCCGAGAGCGACAGGCTGAAGATGGTCGGACCGACGAACGCGCCCCAATTGACATAGAGCGCGCCGGCCAACCCCGCGATCGCGCCGCCCAGGCTGAAGGTCAGCAGCTTGACGACGCGCGGGTCATAGCCGAGCAAGGACGCGCGGGTCTCGTTCTCGCGCACCGCGACGATGACGCGGCCGGCCGGCAGCGACAGCAACAGACGTAGCAACAGGAACACGGCAAGCAGCGCGCCGGCCGTCGTCCACCAGGATTGCTCGGGCGACAGCATCTCGCCCGGATGGAACGGCACGTTGAAGGTCGGCACTGCCGGAATGCCGTTGAAGCCGCCGAGCAGCGCCTGGCCGATCCGGTAGCTGTCGCCGGACGTCGAGTTGATGCAGTTGAACAGGATCAGCGTCACGGTAAGCGTGATCACGCCGAGATAGACGTCGGAGATGCGGCCGAAGAAGATGAAATAGCCGAGCACCACCGCGAACAGCAGCGGAACGATGACGGCCAGCAGGATCGCCGGCGTCGAGTCCTGGAAATTGATCGCGGCGATCGCATAGGCGTAACCGCCGAGCCCGAAGAACGCGGTCTGTCCGAACGACAGGATGCCGCCGAAGCCCCAGATGAAGGCCAGGCTGAGCGCCAGCACCGACATCGCCGCGAACAGCGTCAGCTGCATCAGCGCGAACAGTTCGATCACCGACGGAACCAGCGCGATCGCGATGATCGCAGCGACGATCGCAGCCGCCTGGGCCGCGAGGCGAAAGCGGGGCGGCATCACAGCGTCCCCTTGAAGAAGCGGCCGGAGATGCCCTGCGGCAGCAGGCGGATCAGGACGATCGCCGCCGTGAACACCAAAACCTCGCCGTATACGGGCGTGGTAAAGTAGGCGCCGATCTGATTGACGGCGCCGAACAGGCTGGCCGCCGACATCGTGCCCGACAGGATCGCCGCACCGCCGCCGACCACGGTCATGAAGGCCTTGGCGACATAGGCGCCGCCCATCCCGGGCGTGATCCCCGAGACCGGCGCCAGCAGGCCGCCGGCAAGGCCGGTGACCGCGGCGCCGACCGCGAAGGTGCTCATATAGACCCGCGCCGGATTGACCCCCAACGTCGCTGCCATCGCCGGGTTCTGCATCGTGGCGCGCGCGATCAGGCCCCACCTGGTATAGCGCATGACGCCGTAGACCAGCGCCATCATGACAACGGCCATGCCGGCCAGGAACAGCGTGTAGTAGCTCGACTGATACGAGCCGATCGAGAAGCCGCCGAGCGGCGTCGGCACGCCCTGCTGGGTATTGCCGTAGATCGTCGTGATGATGCCGATGATGGCGAGGCTCAGTCCCCAGGTCGCCAGCATCGAATCGACCAGGCGTCCGTAGAGAAACCGGATCAGGCAGCGCTCGATGACGAGGCCGACGACGCCGACGAACAGCGGCGCGACGACCAGCATCGCGATCCAGATGTTCACTCCGGCGTTGGCCGAGATGACGGTCGCGTAGGCGCCGAGCATGACGAACTCGCCATGGGCGAGGTTGATGATCTTCATCATGCCGAAGATGATTGCCAGTCCGAGGCACAGCAGGAACAGCGAGGCGATTCCGTTCAGAACGTCGAGCCCGAGTATGACGTAGATCGCCATTCGTAAGGTCCTTCCGGCAGTCCAGTGCGCTGGCCCCGCCGCGCTGCGGGGCCAGAAGACGTCAGAGACTGATGATGTACTGCTTGATGTCGTTCGGATTCTTGACCAGATCGCAGACGCTCGCGGTGTCGGCCGGCTTGACGTCCGGGTAGCTCTCCAGCACCGACCATTTGCGGTCCTTCACCTCGGCGAGGAAGGCGTTGCGGATGGTGTGATGGGTTGCCTTGTCGAGCGTGACCTTGCCGCTCGGCCCGTCGAACGAGATGGAATCCTCCAGCGCCGCGATCACCTTCATGCGGTCGATGCTGGCGGCCTTGCGCACGCCGGCCGCCCACAGCATGACGCCTTCGTAGGTACAGGCGGCGAGCTCGCTGATATAGGGCGTGTCGGAATGCGCCTTCTTGATCTTCTCGACGAAGCTCTTCGAGGCCGGCGTCGTCAGCTCCTCGAAATAGCCGTAGGCGCCGAGGATGGAGTCGCTTTCGGCCGCATCGAGCGTGGTCGGCTCGTTGACCAGGCCGAACGTGGTCGACGCGATCGGGATCTTCCCCTTCATGCCGGCCGAGGTCCACTGCCGGTAGAACGCGGTGTGGTTGCCGCCGACCAGCGCCGAGAGGATGAGGTCGGGCTTGGCGGCCTGGATCTTCGAGATCGTCGGGCCGAAATTGGTGACGTCGAGCGGGAAGAAGTCGGTCGACAGCACCTCGCCGCCATTGTCCTTGACGTATTTGGTCATCCACTTCGCGGTGATCTGACCGTAATTGTAGTCGGCGGCAATGATGTAGGCCTTCTTGCCGGCCTTCTTCATCGCGGTCGGCACCAGCTTTTCCACGGTCTGCGCCGGTGTCGTTCCGGTGCAGAAGGTGTTGCGATCGCAGACGCCGCCCTCATAGAGCACGTTGTAGAAGTACAGCACCTTGAAGCGGTCGAAGGTCGGGCGCACCGCCTCGCGCGAGGCCGAGGTGATGCCGCCGTGAACCACGTCGACCTTGTCCTTCACCGCGAGCTGCTGGGCGAATTGCGAATACATCTGGATGTTCGACTGGGTGTCGTAGTGGATCACCTTCAGCGGCCGGCCGAGCAATCCGCCGCCGGCGTTGATCTCGTCCACGGCGAGCTGCAGGGCGTAGACCATCGGCGTGCCGGAGGCTGCGATCGGCCCGGACTGATCGTGCAGGCTGCCGACCACGATCGGGTTCTCGGCCCCGAGCGCGCCGGAGCGGAAGACCGCGGGCGCCGCGATCAGCGTCGTCGTTGCAATGGCCGAGTGCTGCAGGAAGCGGCGACGCGAGAAACTCATGGAGGCCCCCAAGTTGGCGGTGCTTGATATGGAAACTATTAAAAAGACAATATTTGAAAATGCAAGCGCTTTATCGCCACGCGACCAGCGAGAAATCGTAGCCGTCGAGCCGGGCGAGATGGATCGGATGCCGGACTCCGACCACCGGACGCGCATCATCGCCGCGTGCCGTGCGCTGCTGGCTGGTCCGCCCGTAAAGGCGGCTGAGTTGCCGCGCATCGAGGCTGCCGGCTTCCTCGATCAGGGCGGCGAGGGAATAGATCCCCTCGTAGCAGGACTCCCCGAAAGCATTGGCCGGCGGCGGACTGTCACCGAACGCGGTGTGATAGCGCTCCAGGAAGGCGCCGTTGTTGCGGGAGCGGATCGAGGCGAAATAGCTCGACGCCGCATAGAGGTTTTCGGTCTCGTCCGGCTCGAGCCCGTAGATGATGGTCTCGTCGACCGCGGAGGAAAACCGCAATACGTGCGAACTCAGGCCGGCGGCACAGAACGCCCGGTTGAAGGCGATGCAGTCCAGCCCCAGGAACATCGGCACCACCACGTCCGAGCGCGTGGTCTTGATGCGGTCCAGGATCTCATCGAAATCATGCAGGCCGACGGGCAGATAATGCTCGCCGGTCACGCTGCCGCCGAAGCGGGCGATCAGCGCGCGCGCGATCCTGAGCGACGAGCGCGGCCAGATGTAGTCGTTGCCGCAGAGAAAATAGCGGCGCGCGTGCTTCGATTCCGAGAGCCATTGGATCGCCGGCGCGAGCAGCTCGTCGGCGGTCTCGCCGGTCGTCATGACGTCGAACGGCGACGACAGCCCTTCGAACTGCGGCGTATAGATGAATGGAACGCGACCGAGGGCCGCGTTCACCACGGAGTCCCGCGCAAAACTCGGCAACATCCCGACGATGCCGTCCGCGCCATGAAGGTCGATGGCGTCGCGCGCCGCCTGCCCCGCACTTGCGCCGCTCTCGCCGGCATTCATGACGCAGAGTTCGACCGGCCGGCGCAGGATGCCCGACATCCGGTTGATTTCGTCGACCGCCAGACGTCCGCACGCCTCGGCCGACGGCGCCCACAGTCCCGCCGCGCCGCTTTGTGGGATGAGCAGACATATCCGGACGCTACGCAACAATGGCCTCTCCGCAATTCCGACGGAGATACCACTCACGAATCATGCCAACCGCGATCCCGCGCGCAACCGGGCCGGTTTTGCAGCAGAAGCGATCATTCTCGCAGTCTCGCCGCCTGTCTTGCCGATGTTTGCCGCCGAGCCTGCCCATTCATTGAGCAGCCCCAACCGGATTTGCTTTCCGGGCACACCAATTTATAGTCGAAATCAAATGTTGAAATATCAAATAAATTGGCCAAGGACCTCCATGGATCTACCCGACCTGATCCGGGGCGTGCATCGTCAGCTGGAGCAAGCGCTGGAAGCCCAGCTCAAGCCGCACGACATGTCGCTCCACCAGTATCGCGTGCTCGAGGCATTGGCCGAGCAGAACGGCCTGTCGATGGGAGATCTGGCGACCCGTCTGCTGGTCGATGGTCCGACCCTGACCAAGGTGATCGACAGAATGGTCGCGTCGGCCGACGTGTATCGCGGTCCCGATCCGTTCGACCGGCGCAAGGTGCTGATCTTCCTGTCGCGCAGGGGCGCTGCGCGCTTCGACGACATCGGCGCGCTCGGCGCATCTATCCAGCAGGACGTCGTTGACCGGCTCGGCACATCGGAAGCTGCAACCTTGACGGCGCTGCTCTCGGAACTGTTGACCTGCGGCCATCCGTTACAGTCCCGATCGACGCGTGGACGAGAGACGTTCACGCACGAATGATCGCGTGCTATTCTGCACATCGATCGCCGGGTGCTAAACCACAACTTGAGCCACGACCCGAACCAGTCTAGCGGGTTTGGCTCATCCAACTCGGAAATTCGAGCTCGAGATATAAGCTTCTGTCGCGAATGGGAGCTGGGTTTACACCGCCCTCAACGATCCATTACCTTTATTAGTTTTGCGATCTCACGCCGCCGGGCTTGTATCTCCTTGATATGCTGGTCGATACGGCCCAGCTTTCCTCTTAGTGCCTTTACCATCGCTGCGCGCGAGGGATAATTGGGCGCGGCGTCGCTGAGGCCCTTTCGGATTTCGCCAAGGGAAAAACCCAGCCGCTGCGATCCATCGATGAGACTGAGAATTTTCACGGTCGTTTCCGGATAGTCTCGATAGCCATTCTCACGCCGGATCGCGGCGGGAAGCACTTTGCGCTTTTCGTAAAACCGGATGCGGGACGGCGAGATGCCGGTCCTTTTTGAAAGCTCTCCGATCCGCATCGGACCTCCTTGACCTTGAACCTAGGTTGAAAGTGTAGCGTCGACCGATCGGCCGGAAAAGCCAAAGGAGGGAGCGCCCGATGACTACACACGCATTTGAGGACGACAGCGCGAGAGTTGCGGTCGCTGCTCCCGCCTGCAACCAGTCGCTACTATGGCTGATTGCAGGAGCGTTCACCTCGATGTTCGCCGTCGGCGGGCGATGGGACATCGCACTGGCAGCTTGGGTTGCTCCGGTATTCCTGCTGCGATTTGTACGCATCAACCGTTTACGCGTCGCGATCCCGGCCATTTGGCTGGCTTCCCTGGCCAACGCCTTGTTCTGGGCGATCGAGCTGAACGACAGAGCGATGACCGCTCCGGATTATGCGATAGCGATCGTGTTCGGCGCCGTATTCGCGCTGCCATATGTGGCCGATCGAATACTCACGCCCCACCTTGGTGTTCTCGGTAAACTTCTGGCATTTCCGGCAGCCTGGGCCTGCACGGAATATTTGGTGGCGACGCTGAGCCCGCTGGGAGGCATGTATGGCCTGCGCGCCAACACGCAGACCGAATATCTGTCGGTACTGCAGCTGACCTCCGTGCTCGGACCGTACAGCATTGGATTTCTGATCAATTGGTTTGCAACGACGGTGAACTGGATGTGGGAGCGCCCGCGCGATTCCAGGCGACGATCCGTAGCGATCGCTTACGGTACCGTTCTAGGCGTGGTTCTGATCGGAGGGGGTTTGCGGCTCGCATTCACGCCGACGCCAAAAGCTTACGTCCGCATGGCGACGATCACGCCGAGCATGTACGCGCAAAATGCCGCGCGCGCGATGATCGAAGGTCGATCCGCTGCTCCAAATTCATACGCCGATCCGATGACCGTCATGCACGCCAATACACTTCTTTTCGCGAACAAGAGTGAAGTGGCGCGCGCGCCCACGGATTTGGTGCGAGCTGCCTATTCGCTTGTGCAAGACGACCTGCTCCGAAGCACGCGCGAGGCTGCCTGGAGCGGCGCCAAAGTCGTGCTCTGGTCCGAGACAGCGGCACCAATACTCAGTGATGCCGACAAATCCGCCTTTCTTGTCAAGATCGCAGACGTTGCGCGCTCGGAGAAGATTTTCATTGATGCCGCCATCGGAGAGCCGTTCGCTCGGAATCAGAGTGAGCTGATCGGTCCTGACGGCAAGGAAATCTGGTCCTATGACAAGCGCCATCCTGTTCCTCTCCTCGAACCGGTTGCTCCGGGAACACGACCGGCACCCACTGCGCAAACGCCTTTCGGCCGCTTGACCAACGTCATCTGCTTCGACGCCGATTTCCCCTCGCAGTCGCGGGTGGACGCGGATGTCATGTTGGTGCCAGGGTTCGAGTGGCCCGAAATCGGCTCCTCGCACACGCTGAAATGGGTGCGCGTGCGAGCAATCGAGAATGGCTACGCCCTGATCCGCGCCGCCTACTACAGCCAATCGGCGGCTTTCGATCGCCTCGGCCATGTCCTTGCAACACAGGACACCTCGGGACCGGAGAGCCACATCATGTATGCAGATGTGCCAACCAAAGGAAGCGCGACGATCTACAACAGGATTGGAGACGTCATCATCTGGCTGAGCATTGCAATTTTGGCTGCTGCCGCTGTCGCTGCGTTTCGGCTACGAAGGGCTCAATAGCACGACGCGCGTGTTGGTGACGGGGGCGGGTTGCCCCCCGACATCTGGTTTGGTGTGGTCGACGCACGTGACGTCGCGAACCTGCACTTGCGGGCGATGACCGCCCCAGCAGCATGTGGAGAGAGGTTTCTTGCGACTGGCGGCGACTTCATGAGCGTCCTGCAGATGGCCGAATTGCTCAAGAAGGCCGCTGGCGATAACGCGGGGAGGGTTTCCACCCGCTCCTTGCCGGATTGGCTCACGCGCGCGGTCGCCGTGTTCGATCCCGGGGGTCAAGGGTCTGTTGCCGGAGCTCGGAAAGCGCAAGAACGCATCCAGCGAAAAGGCGCGCCGAACGCTGGGCCGGGCGCCGCGAAGTCCCGCGGATGCGGTCCCCGCTCGCGCCCGAAGCCTGGCGGAGTTCGGTTTGCTCAAAGCAGGCTCGGCGGGCCGGACGGGCTGAGACTGGCGGAGAGAGTGTCAGTCAATCCCCATTGAAACATAAAGCATTTTTGACCTTACGCAACCCAAACCCACGAGTTGCGCTACTGTCATTGCCGTTTCCTAGAGGAGTTCGCGCGTACTCAACGCCTCGCTCCAATCAAGACGAAGATGAGTGCGGCGGGCCCCGTCCACGCAAACCGTTCGCGGCGCGAACATGACGGACCGCCCGGCTAGTAAGTTGCTCGCCCGCCCGAGAGATCGAATACGGCGCCCGTGCTGAACGAGCACTCCTCGCTCGCGAGCCAGCAGACGAGCGATGTCGCCTCTTCGATCGTTCCGAACCGTCCGAGCGGAATCTTCGAAAGCATGAAATCGATGTGCTGGGGCGTCATCTGGTCGAACAGCGCCGTTCTGATCGCAGCCGGCGTGATGCAGTTGACGCGGACGCCCGTCGTGGCCGTTTCCTTGCCCAGCGATTTAGTGAGCGCGATCACGGCGGCCTTGGACGCACTGTAGGCCGAAGCGTTCGGGTTGCCTTCTTTTCCTGCGACCGAAGCGACGTTCACGATGCGACCGTAGCCACCCTTCTCCATCGCGCGGACAGCAGCGCGATTGCAGTAGAAAGCTCCGTTGACGTTGACGTCGAAGACCTTGCGCCAATCGCTGCCGGCATAGTCTTTCACGGCTCCGTTCGGCCCTGTGATGCCGGCGCTGGCTACCAGAATGTCGAGCCGGCCGCCCAGATCATCGATGCTCCGCCGCATAGCCGCATCGACGGCGTCTTCTTCCGCGACGTCGAGCGACTGCGTGTGTGCCGCGCCGGCCTCCGCCGCTGCTGTTGCGAGGACGGAGGCATTAAGGTCCCACATGGAGACCTGGGCGCCCTCGGCCGCCAGGCGCCGGGCCACATCGCGACCGATGCCGGACGCCGCGCCGGTAACGACGGCCGTCCGTCCTTCGAATCTTCCGCTATAGACCGTCACGACCGCGGCCCCGCAGCGGGCGACCACTCACGGGTTTGCTGACGTTGCGTCCCGAGACCCTCGATCCCGAGCGTCATGACGTCGCCCGGCTTGAGGTAGATCGCAGCGGGCTTCTTGCCCATGCCTACGCCAGGCGGCGTGCCCGTCGCGATGATATCGCCGGGCATCAGCGTCATGAAGCGGCTGACGTAGCTGACGATCTCAGCGCAGTCGAAGATCATAGTCCGGGTGTTGCCCGCCTGCATGCGTTGCCCGTTGACGTCGAGCCAGACGTCGAGCGCCTGGGGGTCGGTGACCTCGTCCGTCGTCACCAGCCACGGCCCGACAGGTCCGAAGCTGTCGCAGCCCTTGCCCTTGTCCCAGGTGCCGCCGCGTTCCATCTGGTACTCGCGCTCGCTCACGTCGTTCACGATGCAGTAGCCCGCGACGTGTTCGAGCGCGTCGGCGCGCTCGACGTAGGAAGCTCGCGTGCCGATCACGATTCCGAGCTCCACTTCCCAGTCGGACTTCTTCGAGCCCCTGGGCATAACGACATCGTCGTTCGGTCCGCTGAGCGAAGTGATCGCTTTCTGAAAGACGATGGGCTCGGAGGGCAGCGGAAGGTTCGCCTCCGCCGCATGATCGGCATAGTTCAGACCGATCGCGATGAATTTTCCGACGCCTGCGATCGGCACGCCAAAACGGGGCTCGCCGGCAACGAGCGGAAGCGTGGATGGAGCGATCCCAGCGATCTTCTGCAGCGCTGAACGCGACAGGTTGGCGGGGGTGAGGTCGGCGATGACATTCGACAAGTCGCGCAGGCGCCCCTGATCGTCGACAAGCCCCGGCTTTTCGGCGCCGGGATTGCCGAATCTGACGAGCTTCATTTGGTGTTCCTTTGGATATCCTTATGCGAACCGGGCCGAGACGGTGCCAAGACCGGCGATGTTGGCCTCGAACGCGTCCCCCGGGTTCACCGCGACCATCGGCCCGAGCGCTCCGGAAAGCACGATGTCGCCGGCGCGCAGCGGCCGCTTGCGACGGGCCAGTTCGCCGGCGAGCCACGCCATCGCGTTGAGCGGATTGCCGAGACAGGCCGCGCCGGTTCCCTTCGAGACGACCTCGTCCTTCCTGGTCATCTGCATCTGGAGAGCGCGGAGATCCAACCCATCCAGCCGGCGCACAGGCCCTCCCAGGACGAAGAGGCCAGACGACGCGTTGTCGGCGACGGTATCGACGATGCCGATGTCCCAATTGGTGATGCGGCTGCCGACGATCTCGAGGGCTGGCATCGCGTAGGCCACCGCCCGCAGCACGTCGGCCACCGTCGGTGTTTCGACCTCGACGTCCCGGTCAAGAAGGAAAGCCACTTCCGCTTCGATCTTCGGCTGAAGCACGCGCCCCGCAGCGACAGGCTCGTCCTCGCCCACGATCATATCGGCGAAGAGAACTCCGAAATCCGGCCTGTCTACCCCGAGTTGCTTCTGCACGGCGCGCGAGGTCAGACCGATCTTGCTTCCGACCATGCGCCGGCCTTCCTTCTCCCAATGTGCGGTGTTCTCCTGCTGGATGGTATAGGCCCCATCGACGTCGAGGTCCGCCAACTGGGGTCGAATGGGCGCGATCGGAGTACCGGCGTAAGCGGCGCGAATCTGAGCGGCGAGTTCGCTGTGCTTGGCTTGCTGATTCATCTGAACGATCCTTATTTGCCGGTCCGCAGAAATTCGATGTGGAGCCGATTAAACTGCTCTGCGTCCTCGAACTGGGGCCAGTGGCCGCAGCGGTTCATGACCACGAATTTCGAGCCCGGAATCATGTCCGCGATCTGCTTCCCCTCCTCGGGCGTCGCCGTCGGATCATGCGAGGTCCATACGACCATGGTCGGCGCCTTGATCGACCGGTATTGGTCGGCGGTGATCATGTTGGGCCGGCGGATTTCCATCTCCTGCAGGCACATGATCCGCTTCATCGTGTCGGCGAATCCCGGCTGGGCGTAGATCGCGCGACGGGTCTCGATCAGATCGTCCGAAACCATTCTCTTGTCGCACATCAGGAATTCGAGACGTGCCTTGATCCGTTCCCAGGAGGGATCGGACGCCGCCTCGTTGGACAGCTTTTTCAGCCGCTCCATCACGTGAGGGTGCGCCGTCCAGCCACCGGCAGTGTTGAGGACAAGCTTCTCGACCGCGGCCGGACGATGCACCGCGAGATAGGTCGCGACCCAGCCGCCGAGCGACTCACCGCTGATCATCGCCTTGTCCCTGCCGAGCGTCTTGAGGACGGCAAGGACATGATCGGCGTAGTCCTTGACCTGGTAGTCGATGGCCGGCTTGTCGGTCCATCCATGGCCCAGCATGTCGATGGCGACAAACCAGAAGTGATCAGCGTGCGGACCGAAGTTTCTGGAGTATGCCTCTGCATGGCCGCCGACGCCGTGCAGCGCCAGGACGAGCGGCTTGGACGGATCGCCCGACTCGATGCAGCGAGTGCGAATCCCGCCGGCGTTGATGAAGTGCTGTTTGAAGGAAATGCCCCTGAGATCGGCCCAGACGCTGGAAAAGTTTTCTGGTCTCGTGTCGCTCATAGCTGGATCTCGTTCGTTGACGTCAGGCGAAAAGCGGGGTGCCGCTGGGTTTCGATGGAGAGGATGGTTTCTGTCGCGGGACCGCTGAGAGGTCCGGAAGATCCAGGACCGTTCGGATTGCTGCGCTGAGCCGGTCAAGGGCCGCGCTTGCGTCGGACGTTCCCTCAATGTCGCGCCAGGCGATCACGCCATCGGGGCGAACAAGCAGAACTCCGGCTTCCTCGATCTCGCGGATGCGCTGCCACTCGCAATAGAGGTCCTGCGCCTCCGGCGAGCCCGTCAACACGACGCGGAGGAATGGCAGATCGAGGCGCAGCGCCGCCTCCTTCCATGCCCCGCCGGCGAGGCCGGTCACGACAGTGAATAGGCCCTTTCCGGTCACGTCGAGCGTCGACACGCGCAAGCCGTCACGGTCGACGAGCCATGCATGCGGAATCTTGGCACCGGGGCGCGACGTCGGTTGATTGTAGAGGCCGCGATCTCGCCGCCACTCCTCCGGCTTGGCACCGACGTCCGGGATCACGGCCGAGGATTCGTACCGCTGGTTCATCTCGGTGCCCTGGGCATTGAACTCCGTCTGCTTGAGGTCCAGCGCTGCCTGCGCCGCCTTCCGGGCGGCCACGCCATCCGGCCCTGGGTCGCGGAAGCGTGCGATGCCCGCGGCGACCGGGTTTTCCGCGCCCTGCACCCTGAAGCATGCGTTCAGCGGGGCGTAGTCGAGCCGGGACTGGTTCGCCCGCAGCACGATCTGCTTTCCGACCGGCGCCCGCTCCTGCGAGTAGCTTTCCAGCAGCTTCGGACCGGCCCAGCCCTTCACCGAATAGGCGAGCTTCCAACCGAGGTTGTGGGCGTCCTGGACGCAGGTGTTGTTGCCCAATCCGCTCGACGGCGGGTGCCGGTGGACCGCATCGCCGCCACAGTGCACCCTGCCCTTCGAATACTGGGTCACGTAGGCCTGGTTCACGTACCAGATCGATGTGCGCACGATGTTGATGTCGACGGACGGGTCGCCGATCAGAACCTTTATCTTTGGAATGATCGCGTCCGGAGATAAGTCTGGCTCGCCCTTGCTGATGTCGAAACCCCAACCGGCGATCCACTGCGTCCAGGGATGCACGGCCCGCAGCAGGCCCATGCCGATTTCGCCGAAGCTAGCATCCGGCGTCACGATCCAGTTCAGAATGCTCGGCCGATGTTTGCTGTATTTGGTCAGGTCACAGTTGAAGACGGTGTAGACGGTGCCGGCGCGCGCCATCTGTCCTTCGATCGGCAGGCCCAGATGGTCCACCACCATCGAGCGCGCGCCGTCCGCGCCGACCATATAACGCGCGCGGACGGTGTACTCTCGCCCGTCGAGGCGATCGCGCAGCGTGGCCGTAACGCCGCCCGCATCCTGCTCATGCCGGACGTACTCGGTGTTGAACGCGAAGGTCGCGCCCTTCTCGGCCGCCTTCTGGAACAGAATTGGCTCGAGCAATGGTTGGATGATGTCGACCATGCCGCAGGGGCTTGCACGCAGATAATCGCCGCGGCGATCGTCGCCAGTCCCCCAGGTCCGCATTCGGATCAGCTCGCAGCCAGCCAGGCTGGTCGTGAAGGTCGTGTCGCCCATGAGCTCCCAGGGGCTCGCGTACCGGGCCACGTCTTCCGCGATCCCGAGATCGCGGAAGACCTCGTTGGCGCGCTGGTTGGTGATGTGAGCGCGCGGGCTGTCGGCCATCCAGTTGCCGCGCGATACGATGTGACTGCGAACGCCGCAATTGGCGAGCGCCAGGGCGGTCGTCGAGCCCGTGGGGCCGGCGCCGATGATGAGCACGTCCGTTTCGTATGCCATTTGCCTGCTCCGCGATGCCCGCATTCGCGCGGGCTTTAGTCGATCAATGAGCACCGTCGGCCTGCTTCGCCGCCATCATCGCCATGCCGGCGATCCAGCCCGGAATCGCTTCGTAGAATTCCTGCTCCATCTTGAAGTGGCCGCCCGTGGAAAAGGCGCCGAAGGCGGCGACCCATGCGAGCACCTCGTTGGCGCCGCGCCCCGCGACTTCGCGGACCTTGCCGGTGTTGAGGGCGTCCGCGCGCCAGATCTGGCCGCTGCGAAGGATGTTCATGAACTCCGCGTCCCACTCGGGATTGAGCGGCTGGCAGGGCCCCTTGCCCGCCTCGGCGAGAACACCCGCCTCGAGCACGCGCTTCTCGCGGGCCTCCTTGGCCTCGGCCGTCGGATTCCGGCCGTTGATCAGCCGCTCGCGGATTTCGGGCGGCGCATCCTTGATCGACGGCAGCGGCGGATCGTGCGAGAGGCCACCCGACGCGGCAAACAACACCCGCTTGCCGGAACGTGCCGCGAACCGGCCGACCGATTCACCGAGTTGCCGAGCACGGCGGTAGGTCGGAACGGGCGGCGCTGCGGCGTTCACGAAGATCGGCAGGATCGGAATTGATTTGAAGTCTCCGAGCATCGCTTCCCAAAGCTGGACGAAGCCGTGATCGACCGGCATGCGGTAGGACACCGCGACGTCGAAGTCCTCGGCCCGCACGTGGTCGATGAGCTCGAGTGCCGTTTGCTCCGGAACATCCAGCGGGCCCGTCCCGCCTCCCCAGTCGCCCAGGGAGACTGCTCCGGCCCCGACGCAGAAGGAGGGCATCAAGTCGTAGAAGAAGCCGTTGAAGTGATCGGGTGCGAACTGGATGATGTAGTCCGGTGCGAACTCCTTCACGAAGGCCCCGAGCCGTCCGAACGCGGTTCGGACGCGTTGCTCGGTTTCGTTGCTGGCCGGCCCCTTGTACATCAGGGGAGTATGCGAAGCGCAGACGATGGCGACTGACATGATCGGATTCCTTCGAACGCCAAGCTGATTTGTCGAACGATGGCTGGCGGCTACTTCTTCACCAGCAGGCACGGACTGTCGGAAAGCGGGCGATTCACGGACTCGCCGGGCAGCGTCTGGATGACGTTGTAGAGATCCCAGGGGCCTTTGTTTTCGCCGGGCTTCTTGACCTGCAGCAGGTACATGTCGTGGATCATCTTGCGATCTTCGCGGATGTAGCCGTCGGCCGCGAAGAAGTCGTGCACCCGCTCCTTTTCCATCTGCTTCATCACCGTCGGAGCGTCGTCGGTACCCGTGGTTTTCACCGCCTTCAGATAGTGCGCGACGGAGGAGTAGACGCCGGCGTGGAATCCGGTCGGCATGATCTTGGCCTTGGCGAAGAAGCGTTCGGCCCATGCGCGCGTTTCGGGTGTGCGGTCCCAGTAGAACGGCGACACTTCGTAGGCGTCGTGCGCGATCTTCTGACCGACCGCGTAGACGTCCGTCAGCACCGACTGAAGCGGAACGATCTTGGCTGTGGAGCTCAGACCGAATTCGTCCGCCTGTTTCATCGCGGTGACCGTATCGCCGCTCGACGCCGCGATCGCGATCACGTTTGCACCGGCATTGGATGCGGTGAGAAGGAACGATGCGAAATCGGACGTGTTCGGCGGGAAAACGGAGTTGCCGACCACCTGCCCGCCGTTGAGCTTGACTTGCTCGGACGTATCGCGCGTCAGGGCATTGCCGTACGCCTGATCCACCGTGAGGAAATACCACTTCGTTCCGCCGGCCTCGACCACGGACTTGGCGGCACCTTTCGCGAGATTGTAGGTATCCACCGTCCACTGGACCGTGAGCGGCGAGCAGGCCTTGCCGTTGAAGTCCGAGGAGGTCGAACCGGACAACAGCATGATCTTGCTCTTCTGCGCCGCCATGTTCTGCACGGCGAAACCGATCGGCGATCCCTGCATGTCGGCGATCGCGTCCACGCCCTCTACGTCGAACCAGCGTGCTGCGATCTGCGATCCGACGTCGGGCTTGCCTTGGTGATCGGCCGAGATCACCTCGACGTTGAGACCCGCGCCGAAGTCCTCGGCGGCCATCTCGGCCGCGATCACCGAGCCCTTGCCGTTCGCCATCGCCGTGGGGCCGGCGATGTCCGTCAGGACACCGACCTTGACTTTCCCACCGCTCAGATTGGCGTTGCCACCGGCGCTCTGGGCCGCAGCGGGCATTGCGAGGGCCAAGCACACGGCCGCGGACAAATAAAAACTTGAATGAACCATCGTTTCCTCCCGTCGCCGCCTCTCTCAGCGGGTTGGGCGATGGATTGCCGCCGATCGCACTATGATTCCATCGGAGTCTGTGAAATGTTCGCACAGCGAACACGTCCGGAGGCGATCATGCACCGCAACGTCAGGGCACTTTCCCGAGGGTTGGCCCTGATCAATGAGCTCAATGCGAGCGGGCCATCGAACGTCGTGCAACTCGCGAAGAGGACCGGCCTCAACCGGACAACCTGCTACCGTTTACTCGATACGCTCCGCGAAGACGGCTACGTAACGTTCGACGAAATGAACGCTCTGTTCGGCTTGACGCCCCAAGTGCGCACCCTCAGCGAAGGCGTTTCTTCACGCGACCTATCAAGCCAGGCAGCGCTGCCAGCCATGTTCGGCTTGCTCGACGAGGTTTCGTGGCCAAGCGACTTCGGCGTCTTCGAACTTGGCTCGGTCCTCATCCGAGAGAGCACGCATCCCTTCAGCCCCTTCTCGGTCCATCGCTCGATGGTCGGCCGCAGAAGATCCTTGGTCCGGAGCGCCCTGGGGAAGGCCATCCTGGCCGCCTCGACGCCTGCGCTGCGCCGCGAGATGCTCGAGCTGACCGCCACCCTCGTCGAAGAAGACGCAGGGTTGGCGAAGGATCGTCGCTTCATCAACGAAATCCTCCTGCAGACGAAAGAAGATGGATACGCCTCGTCCGTCGGTGGATCGGAGGCTGGTATCAGCGCCATCGCGCTGGCCATCCCAGGTGGTGGCCCCGTACTCGGCAGCCTCAACCTCATCTTTTTCTCGTCGTCGATGACGCCCGAGGTCGCCGCGAAGAAGTATTTGCCCAGCATGAAAGTTGCGGTGAGGGAAATCGAGCGTCGATGGTCTGCGGCAAACAAGGCACGAGGGAAGATCTCATGAGCGCTTGCACCGAATCTGCTCTGCTGGCGCTCCGAATAATGATCATTTTAATTGCGCAGATATCCGATCTGCTCGCGCTCATATCCAAATCCACGACGCGCCTCAGCCGTCAGGTTAGTTGCGGGGCCAAGTTTCACGTTCGATGTCGAGCGGTTGGAGCTTACTTGCCAAATGTTCTCCCTCGCAAAATCCGTCCTCCAAACCCGCGGTCAAAACCTACGGTTTTCATGATGCAAGGATATGATCGCGGACTGACCACAATGGCCTTCGTCGCGCTACTCGTTGTTTTATTATCGCTTTGAAGAATGCGAGGCAGAGGAAACCGTTGTGGTGGCGGAAGAACCCTCCTCCGAACCCACGGCGAAAAACTACGAGTTGGCGCGAAGCATCGCGCAACTTCGCGGAAATTTTCGTTGGATTCGCGGTAGATTCGGGGAATCGGATACAGGGGAGGGCTATGGCGTAGAAATGGCGGAGAGAGTGGGATTCGAACCCACGGTACGGTTTCCCGCACACACGCTTTCCAAGCGTGCGCCTTAAGCCACTCGGCCATCTCTCCGGGAGGCCTCTCTTGAAGGGCTCAGCCGGATTTTGCAAGGGAGCGCGGGCCTCCGGCGCAAGATTTCCCCAATGTATTGAAAACATTAGATAAATTGGCAAGGCGCCAGCCGCGCCTGGCGGCCTGGTTGACGCCGCAGGCGATTCCTGCGGCGTGCTGGCCGGACGCAAGCGCAAATCAATGACGGCGGTCCGGGCGGGCTGGCGCAAGCATTGCGAGAATGCGCGCGTATCACTCACCGGGCGGAGCAACATAATGTCATACCGGCTCCCGTGCGCACCAGGCCGGGACGACAGAACAGCGGATGTGCGAACGACGCACCGATCCCGCAGGGATAACGTTCGCTCAGTGATAGCGCGCGGCAAGATCCGCCGTGCGGCGCGGCCACAGGGTTGGAGGCTCCGGCAGCGCCGCGTTTGCCGCACTGGGCGTATCCTGCAGCGCCTCGATGAAGTCGGCGAACCATTGCTGGATGGTGCCGCTGTTGAGCTTCTCCATCATCGCTTCCCAGCGCATCCGCCGCTCGGTCAGCGGCATCGCCAGCGCGGTTGCGAGCGTGCGCGCCATGCCGTCGATGTCGTGCGGATTGACCAGCAATGCGGCGTCGAGCTCGTTCGCCGCGCCGGCGAATTTCGACAGCACCAGCACGCCGGGATCCGCCGGATTCTGCGCGGCGACGTATTCCTTGGCGACAAGGTTCATGCCGTCCTGCAGCGGCGTCACGACGCCGACCTGCGCAGTACGATAGAGCCCCGCGAGCACGCCCTGGCCGAACCCCTTGTTGAGGTAGCGGATCGGCGTCCAGTCGACCTCACCATGCACGCCGTTGACATCGGTGACGAGTTTCGCCACCTCGCCGGCGAGATTGCCATAGGCCTCGATCGCGCCGCGCGAGGGCGTCGCGATTTGCAACAGCGACACCGAACGCTTCAGGTTCGGATGCAGCGACCACATCCGGTCGAACGCCTTGATGCGGTTGACGAGACCCTTGGAATAATCGAGCCGGTCGACGCCGATCGCGAGCTTCTCGCCGTTCAGGCTGCGCCGCAGCCGCGTCACGTCGGGATGCGTCATCGCCTTGGTGGCCTGCTGCGCGAACTTGCCGGGATCGATGCCGATCGGGAACACCGCAGCGCGGGTGCGGCCGAACGACGAATTGATCACGCCGTCACGCACCTCGAATTCGAGATCGTTCTGCACGTAGCTCAGGAAATTCTCGCAGTCCTCATCGGTCTGGAAGCCGATCAGATCATAGGACAGCATCGCCTCGATCAGTTCGCGATGATTGGGCACGCCGGCGATCACCGCGCGCGCCGGCCACGGCGTGTGCAGGAAGAAGCCGATCGGCTGCGTGACGCCGAGGTCGCGCAGCTCGGCGCCGAGTGCGAGGAAATGATAGTCCTGGATCCAGAATACGGAATCAGGCTTGCGAAAGCGCAGCAGCGCGCGCGCCATGAACGCGTTCACTTCGCGATAGCTGGTGTAGTCCTCGTGCGAGGCGCGAATCAGATCGGCACGCGAATGCATCGCAGGCCACAGCGCCGAATTGGCGAAGCCCTCGTAGTAGCCGCCATAATGCGCGGCCGGCAGATCGAGCATCGCCAGCGCGCCCGCACCGAGAGCCTCGACTTCTGCGAAAGGTTCCTTGTGGTTCCCGTCGCGGACCCGCCCGCTGGAACCAACCCATATTGCCCCTGTCTTTTCCACCACCGGCAGCAATGCCGCGGCCAGCCCCCCCGTCATGGGTTCGTTAGGTTTTCCGCGCGAGACGCGGTTCGATACGACGACGAGGTTCACCAGGTCCCCTCCTGTTGGTCAACTCGCGTATTAACAACCATTCATCAAGATGGTTCCTGATCAAGGAATCTCCCAAATGAAACCAAAATCGGGCAGGGCGCGGAGGAACTCGCGGGAACTTGCGAAAAGAAAATTACACGCGAGCGCCGCGTCACGACGCAAAAGCACCGCATTCGATTCGGTTGCGATGAATACGACTCGGGTTAGGACAGGCTGACGTCCCGATCATCGTCCAGCAGCTGCGCGAGAAATTGACGCACATCGCTCGGCCCGGCGAAATGTCCGGCGACGCCGGTCGCGCGGCGGCCGACGGAGAATGCGAGACCGTCGAAATCAGGCATGATGCCGAAAACGGTCTCGTCGGTGACGTCGTCGCCGATGAAGAACGGTCGGCGTCCCCGGAACGGCTCATGCGTCATCAGCTCGCGCACGCCGGTCGCCTTGGTGAAGCCGGAATGCTTGATCTCGCAAACGCTCTTGCCCGGCAACACCTCGATCGGCGCATTCGGCAGTTCGGCGCGGATCAGCGACACCGCTTCATAGATCGCCTTCTCCGCAGCGGGCGCCAGCCGATAGTGCAGCGCCAGCGAATAGCCCTTGTCCTCGAGCAGAATGCCGGGGCTGAGCTTGGCGATCGCGGCCAGACGGCGCTTCAATTCCTTGTCGAGCGGGGGCGCGTGCGCGGCGACGGCCTCGCTGTCCGGCTGCAACCGCATCTCGGCGCCATGGCCGCCGATCGCGGGAAACACGTCCGGCGCGAAGATCAGGTCGATGTCGTTGAGCGAGCGGCCGCTGACCAGCGCCAGCGCGCCGCCGGTGCGCTCATGCAGCTGCTTCAGCGTGCCTGACAGCTCCGGCGGCACCCAGACCTCGCGCGGCGTCGGCGCGAAGTCGAGCAGCGTGCCGTCGATGTCGAGCAGCACCGCGGTCTGGTGAAGCGGCGGAATCAGCGATGCCGGCACACTCTCGATCCTGCTGTCGATCCTGCTGTCATTCTTGGCGTCAGGGGCGATGTCGTCATCCAGAGCTATTTCGGCCACGTCATGCTTCGTCATAGTCTACTCCACAAATGCCAACGGTCGCGCGACAGATTCGAGCGATTTTCGCTCGGCCGCGACGGCATAGCGCCAAGCGGCGGCTGCGGCGACCAACATGAGTGCCGACCCCAGGAGGTAGCCGGCGAAGACGCTGTTGCGCGATCCGGTATCGATCAACACGCCGAACAGCGCCGGCCCGATCACGCCGCCGATCCCGGTGCCAACAGCATAGAAGACCGCGATCGCAAGCGCGCGGACCTCGAGCGGAAACGTCTCGCTGACGGTGAGATAGGCGGCGCTTGCCGCCGGCGAGGCGAAGAAGAAGATCACCATCCAGGCGATGGTCTGAGTCGTGGCGCTGAGCACGCCGACCGAGAACAGATAACCGGACAACGCGAGCAGCACGCCCGAGGTGCCGTAGGTCAGCACGATCATGGTGCGGCGGCCCAGCGTATCGAACAGGCGGCCGAGCAGCAGCGGTCCGAGGAAATTGCCGGCGGCGAACGGCAGGATGTACCAGCCGACATTGCTGGCGGCGATGCCGAAGAAATCGGTCAGGATCAGCGCGAAGGTGAAGAAGATCGCGTTGTAGAAGAACGCCTGCGCCGCCATCAGCGTCAGCCCGAGCAGCGAGCGTTGCCGGTAGGTCGAGAACAGCGTCACCGCGACCTCGCGCAGCGGCGTGTGATCGCGCATCCGCAGCTTGATCTTGTCGAAATCTTCGCTGGACTGTTCGCGACCGAGCACCGAGGTCTCGATATCGGCGACGATCTTGTGCGCCTGTTCGGGGCGACCGTGGATCATCAGCCAGCGCGGGCTTTCCGGAATCCACATTCGCATCAACAGCACGACAAGGCCGAGCACCGCGCCGGTGAAATAGGCGAGCCGCCAACCATGATCCGGCGCAAGCAACGCAGGATCGAGCAGCACGATCGCGCTCGACGCGCCGATCGCGGCACCGATCCAGAAGCTGCCGTTGATGACGAGATCGGTCCAGCCGCGGTAGCGCGCCGGCACCAGCTCCTGGATGGTCGAATTGATCGCGGTGTATTCGCCGCCGATGCCGGCGCCGGTGAGGAAGCGAAACAGCGCGTAGCTTGCGACATTCCACGACAGCGCGGTCGCAGCCGTCGCCGTCAGATAGACCGCCAGCGTGATGAAGAACAGCTTCTTGCGCCCGATCCGGTCGGTGAGCCAGCCGAAGCCGAGCGCGCCGAGCACGGCGCCGGCGAGATAGGCGCTGCTGGCAAGACCGACATCGGCGTTGGAGAAGCTCATGGTCGGGCTCTCCTTCAGCGCCCCCGATAATGCGCCGGCGAGCGTCACTTCGAGCCCGTCGAGAATCCAGGTGATGCCGAGCGCCAGCACGACGCGGGTGTGGAAGCCGCTCCAGTGGAGATTGTCGAGGCGAAGGGGGATCGAGGTCTCGATGATGCGATCGGCGGTCTGCGCAGTTGGCGCGGCCGTCCCGTCGATCGTTGTCGCAGAACTCGATTGTACCGGCTGCAAATTCATCAGATTGGACCAATGAGAAAATCCCCGGAACGGTGCGTTCCAAGGTCTTCCCTCCCAGGATTGCGGCAAACGGTGTGCCCGCCACACCACATCAACGCTGCATGCCGGGAACGGTTCCCGCACTGCGGCACAGGAACCGCAATCGCGGCGAAGTGTTCTCGGCACAAAGCCATGGAGGCATTGATGGCTGCACACAAGAAAGTCTCGCGC
Source organism: Bradyrhizobium sp. USDA 4461 (assembly GCF_054055655.1). Lineage (NCBI taxonomy): Bacteria > Pseudomonadati > Pseudomonadota > Alphaproteobacteria > Hyphomicrobiales > Nitrobacteraceae > Bradyrhizobium > Bradyrhizobium sp. USDA 4461. The sequence goes on along the minus strand of NZ_JBSRXM010000001.1, from coordinate 2,746,780 downwards.
AAGACGCCGAGAAAATCAGCGGCACGATCCACGAGCAGAGCGCGCCGCAAGCGTGGTGCGAGAAAGACAACGTCGAAGCGCTGGTCGCAGCGGGTCACAAAGGAGAGCGACGCGCTCGACCTCAAGCGCGGCGTGTTCAAGCAGACCAGCGCGAGGAAGATCGCAGCATCGCTGAAAAAATCCGCCGAGCACAGCACGCGCCGCAAGAGTGGCGCCTATCGTTCCGCGCTGTCGATGCTGACCTTCTATATCAACCGCGCCGGCAAGACGCTGCCGAAGACCGAGCGGTCGCGGCTCGAGCGCGCCAAGGTCGAGCTGAAGCATCAGTTCGGTCGGGATTGATACCGTCGTCCTCGTTCTGTCGGCCTGGCGAAAGCCGGGACCCATTACCACTACTGTCTGTTGGCGTAAGGACAACTCGCCGCTTGCCTCCTTCGAGGGCGGCGGCGTATGGGTTCTGGCCTTCGCCAGGACGACGGTGGTTAGTTCAGCGCCAGTTACGCCGCGCGGATATTCGCCATGAAGCGGTCGAGCTCCTCGCGCAGCCGCGAGCTCTCGACCGAGAGCGAGCGGGCAGAGTTCAGCACCTCTTCGGAGGCGGCTCCGGTCTCGGTGGCGCCGCGGTTGACCTGGGTGACGCTGGAAGCGGCTTCCTGGGTGCCCTGCGCGACGTTCTGCACGCTGCGCGCGATCTCCTGCGTGGCGGCGCTCTGCTGCTCGACCGAGCTTGCGATGTTGGTCGCGATCCCCGAGATCTGCCCGATCGTGCCGCCGATCTCCTTGATCGCGGCGACCGATTCCTGCGTCGCGGCCTGCATGCCCGAGATGTGGGTGGAGATCTCGTCGGTGGCGCGCGCGGTCTGGCTCGCCAGCGATTTCACCTCGGAGGCAACGACCGCGAAGCCGCGGCCCGCCTCGCCGGCGCGTGCGGCCTCGATGGTGGCATTCAGCGCCAGCAGATTGGTTTGCTCGGCGATCGCCGTGATCAGCTTGACCACGTCGCCGATCTCCTGCGCGGCACGTGACAGCTTGCCGATCCGCGCATCGGTCTGCTCGGCCTGACGTACGGCGGAATCGGCGATCTGGCTGGACTCCTTGGCACGGCGGCCGATCTCGTCGACCGACGCCGACAATTCCTCGGTCGCGGATGCCACCGACTGCATGTTGCTGGAGGCCTCCTCGGAGGCGGCGGCGACCTGGCTCGACAGGTTCTGCGTGGTCTCCGCAGTCCGCGTCAAGGTACCGGCCGCGGATTCGAGCTGCACGGCGGACGCCGACACGTTGGAGACGATCGAGCCGACCGCGGATTCGAATTCGTCGGCGAAACGAATCAGCTCGTTGCGCCGCGCGGTCGCGCTCGCCTTGTTCTGCGCTTCCTGGGTCGCGGCATCGCGCTCGGCCTTGGCGACCGCCTGGACCTTGAACTCTTCCACCGCGCCGGCCATTTCGCCGAGTTCGTCGCGACGGCCGAGGCCGGGCAGCACGACGTCGAAATTGCCGGCGGCGAGCTCGCGCATCGCCGCACACATCGCTGCGATCGGCCGCGAAATGCCCTTGCCGAGCAGGAACGCCCACACCAGCCCGAGCACGAAGCTGCCGGCCGCGAGCATCAGGATCAGCTGCTCGGTGTCGCCGATCATGCTGTGCGATTCGGTCTCGAACCGCTTCTGGTCGGCGAGCAGATCGGACTTCATCGCCGCCGCGCCCTGGCTGATGGCAGCCGCGGATTCCGTCATCTCGACGGTCAATTCGTCGATCGACTTCGCATTCGCGATCAGCCTGGTGAGCGCCTCGCGGTACTCCTCGAGCAGGCCGGTGATGTCTTTCACGCTTTGGGTGATCCGCTCGTCCTTCGAGGTGATCGCCTTCACCAGATTGTCAGCGAATTTCAGCCGGGCGAGCGCGCTGGAGGCGACCGTCTTGTCGCCGTTGACGACGAAGGTGTTGACTGCCCCGGCGATCGACTGCAACTGGTCGGCCACCTTCTTGGCGCCGAACTGGATCGACTGCAGCTCGGAATCGTCGGCATTGCTCGGCAGATCGTCGAGCTTGTAGCGCATCGAGGTCGCGCTGCGCGTCAGCTTGTTCTGCGCGGTCAGCGCGCTGTCGTCCTTGATGCGGACGATCTCGGCAAAGATCTTGGTGAAGGCACGGAACTCGCGCTCCAGCTTGGTGACCTGCTCGAGCCGGGCCGGATTGCTGGTGCCCTTCATCGACGCCACGATGGCGTCCTTCAGGCTGGCCTCGGCGGCGAGCGCGGCCTTGGCGTCGTCCTCCTTGCCGGTGGCGACGTAGTAGCGCGCCAGCGAACGGTAGGAGATCAATTCGCGGTCGATGTTGCGGGCGAGATCGGCTTCCGCGACGCTCTGGCGATAGGAGCCGACCCCGACGGAGACCCGCTCGAAGCCCAGATAGGCAAAGCCCATGGTGGCTGCCGACAGCGCCAAGGTGACGGCAAAGCCGAGCATGATCTTGGCGCGGAATCTGAGGGTTGGGAACCTGATCGACAACGATCGCTTCAGTCCCGGCATTCCAACCCCCGTCTTCATTCTGAAAACCACGCGGGGTCCGGCGGCAACCCGCCCCAGCCCCCGGAGGGCAAAACTAAGGCAGAATCGATAAGGCCCGGTAAATGGGCAGCGGCCGCGCCGGTTCGGCCCGGTACTACCTTGGTCGGCCCAGGGGGGCGGGCAAGGTGATTGACGCGCGGGTCCGGCCCGATAGTTTAGAACCGATCAAACCTGTCCCTGCCCGGGCCAGGACAACACATCGGGAGGTGTCCCATGTCATCGCGTCGATCGGCGCCGTTGGCGCTCGCGGCGAGCTCGGCTGACGGCGAAGACCGCCGGCCCATGACATTTCCCTTCACGACCTGGAATAAAAAGGCGGGCCTAGCCGCAACCGATCGCGGCGAAGCTCCGTAGCCTTGAGACCCGCGCGAGCCGAACCGGCCGCGCCAAGAAAAGCAAAAAATTCTGGTCAGGGAGGATACGTTTGGCGAAGCAGAACGGCAGCGCCACCGACAGCATTGTCGTGGTGCAGGCAAAGACCGACGGGCCGCAGGAGGCGGCCGACGAGATCGCGCGCCAATTGGCCGCGACCGAGCTCGCCATGCTCGTGGTGTTCGTGTCGCCGTTCTACGATCCGCAAGCGTTCATCGCCGAACTGTCGAAGCGGATGCCCGACGTTCCGATCTTCGGCTGCACCACGGCCGGCGAGTTGTCCCCGCGCGGCTGGGACGAGGACAGCGTGGTCGCGATGGGATTCGACGCGGCCGATTTCGTCATCGCGGCCCGGCCGCTGTTCGACGTCTCGACGTTCCGGGTCGACCACGGCCGCTCGATCTGCACCGAGCTGCAGCACGAATTCGCGCAACGCACCGAGCATTGCGACCACACCGACGAGTCCTTCGGACTGCTCTTCATCGATGGCATGTGCCAGCGTGAGGAGACCATCATGTCGGCGATCTACGCCTCGCTCGGCGACATCCCGGTGGTCGGCGGCTCCGCCGGCGACGGGTTGCGGTTCGAGAAGTCCTGGGTGTTCCATGACGGCAAGGCCCATAGCGATGCCGCCGTCCTGATCCTGATCCGGACCCGGCTGCCGTTCCGCACCTTCAAGTGCGATCATTTCGAGCCGACCTCGACCAAGATGGTGGTGACCGAGGCCGACACCGAGCACCGCATCGTCAAGGAATTGAACGCCGAGCCGGCCGCGCTGGAGTATTCCCGCGCCGTGGGCCTCAGCGACAGCAAGCTCGAATTGTTCTCCTTTGCCGCGCATCCGGTGCTGGTCCGGGTCGGCGGCGCCTACTACGCGCGGTCGATCCAACGCACCAACCCCGATGGGTCGCTGCAATTCTTCTGCGCCATCGACGAGGGCATGGTGCTGACGGTGGCGCGCGAGCGCGATCCGATCGACGTGACCAGCCGCCTGCTCAAGGAGCTGACCGAGGATCTCGGCGAGGTCTCGATGTTCATCGGCTTCGAATGCGTGCTGCGCCGGCTCGATGTCGAGCAGCGCCAGCTGTCGCGCGAAATGTCGGAGCTCTATCGCCGCAACAAGGTGATTGGCTTTCAGACCTATGGCGAGCAGTATCGCTCGATGCATGTCAACCAGACGCTGACCGGCATCGCCATCGGCAAGCGGGCGATCGCGCCGCAATGACCGACAGCAAGACCACGCGCATTGCCGCCCTCGAACGCGAAGCCGAGAAGCTGCGCAAGATCAACGCCGCGCTGATGTCGCGTGTCGAACGGTCGACCGACCAGCAGCTCAACGCCTTTTCCCTGTTCGAGACCGCGATTGCGCTGGACCAGCAGGTGCGCGACCGCACCCAGCAGCTCAAGCAGGCGCTGCAATCGCTGGAGAAAACCAACGGACGCCTGCTGCAGGCCAAGCAGCAGGCCGAGGCGGCAAGCTCGCTGAAATCATCGGTGCTGGTTTCGGTGACGCATGACCTGTTGCAGCCGCTGAATGCGGCGCGGCTGACGCTGTCCGCGCTCGCGGAAATGGCGACCGAGCCCAAGAGCGTCGCGCTGACCGACCAGATCGACCGCTCGCTGGCGACGCTGGAAGACATGCTGCGGACGCTGCTCGACATCTCGAAGCTCGACGCCGGCGTGCTCCGGCCCGAATTCGGTCCGGTCGCGATCGCCGCGCTGTTCGAGGCGCTGGAGCAGGAATTTGTCGCGACCGCCGCCAAGCGCAATCTCGGCTTCCGGATCATGCCGTCATCCGCCGTGGTTCGCTCCGACCCGCTGATGCTGCGCCGGATCCTGCAAAACCTCGTCGCCAACGCGCTGCGCTACACCCAGCGCGGCACCGTGCTGATGGGATGCCGCATGAAAGGCAGCGACATCTGCATCGAAGTGCACGACACCGGGCCGGGCATCCCGGAAGCCCAGCGCGAGGCGATCTTCGTCGAATTCCAGCGCGGCGACGCCGGCGCCGGCGACAAGGCCGGCATCGGCCTCGGCCTTTCGATCGTGCGCCGGTTTGCCGATCTGCTCGGTCATGACATCCGGCTGAATTCGCACGCCGGCAAGGGCTCGGTGTTCTCGGTCACCGTGCCGCGCACGCTCGATCCGGTCGCGATCCCGGTGCGCGAGCAGGCCAGCGTCGACTATCGCTATGGCGGCATGGAGGGCGCCAAGATCCTGCTGATCGAGAACGACCTGTCGAGCGCCGAGGGTCTCGCGCATCTGCTGGAGAAATGGGGCTGCGACGTCGCGGTGACGATCTCCAAGACCGAGGCGCTCGAGCGCATCCATGCGCTCGACGGCATCCCCGACGCGATCATCGCCGACCTGCATCTCGACAATGGCGAGACCGGCATCCAGGCCGTCGATGTGATCCGCGGCGAGATCAACGCCAAGGTCCCGGCGATCATCGTGACCGCCGACTACTCGGCCAAGGCTGCGTCCGACGTCTCGGCGTTCGGCCATGAGCTGCTGAAGAAGCCGATCAAGCCGGCCGAGATGCGCTCGCTGCTGTCGTTCCTGCTGGCGGCGGAGCAGTCCGGCGCGCGGCTATGATTCGGCGTCGCGCGACGACGAGGCCGTCACCGGCGCGTGGTCGTGCTTGCCGAAATCGAGCTTCGACAGCGCGATGATCGCCTCGGTCCGGCTGCGTACGCCGAGCTTGCGCAGAATCTCGGAGACATGCACCTTCACGGTCGTGACCGAGATATCGAGCTCATAGGCGATGTGCTTGTTCTGCAAGCCACGGCAGATCATGTCGAGCACACGAAGCTGCTGCGCGGTGAACTGACCGAGTTGCTGCATCAGCTGCTTGGTCTCGGCCTGCGCCTTCCGTGCGGCGGCGGTATCGCGGAAGCGCGTCGGCAGGCACAGCTCGCCTTCGAGGATGCCGCGCAGCAGCCGCGCCAGTTCGAGCTTCGGCGTCGACTTCGGAATGTAGCCGGAGATGCCGAGCGAGATCGCGCCGCCGACGATCCGGGAATCGTCATGCGCCGACACGATCACCAGTGCGCTGCGCGGCGCAGCGGCGCGCACCCGGTAGGCGCCGAGCAGGCCTGTGGTCCCCGGCATCGACAGATCGAGCAGGATCAGATCAAGCCCCTCGCGCGCGGCGATCACGTCCAGCGCGCCGTCGATCGAGGTGGCCTGCAACACCTCGGCGTCGGGAAACTCGGCGCTTATCACGCCGATCAGGGCGGCACGGAACAGCGGGTGATCCTCGACGATCAGCAGTCGAGGCGCACCCGCTTGATCGAGCGGCGGCTGGTCCGCCAGGGGCGCGGTCGTGGTCAATGCTGCGCCGTCCTCCCTCGGATCGCTTGTGACAGCCATGATGCGCACGAACTTATCCCAAAGCCGACCGCCAGCCTATAGGCAGGACGTTCAATGCGATCGCCTCGCGATGCAGCAAGCTAGGGCGCCTTCTCTGCCTTCGCAGCCGCGCTGGTCTCGAGGACCGGAAGCGGAATCTTGCCGAGCTCGATGATCGCCTTGTTGCGGCTGAACAGCTTCAGCTTGCGCAGGATCTCGGTGACATGCGCCTTCACGGTGGATTCGGCGAGCTTGAGCTCGGCGGCGATCTCGCGGTTCTGCAGGCCGCGGATGATCAGATGCAGCACGCGGATCTGCTGCGGCGTCAGCTTCTGGATCCGCTCGCGCAGCGTCCGCGCGGTCTCGGACTGATCGAGCGCGCCGACCGCGACGAAATCCCGCGGCGCCGACACCGATCCGCTCAGCACGCGCGCGATCGCCTGCGACAGCTCGCCGAGCGAGGTCGATTTCGGCAGATAGCCGACCGCGCCCATCTCCAGCGCCTCGCGGATGGTGTGCTTGTCTTCTTCACTGGAGACGATGGCGATCGGCAGCCGCGGATAGCGATCCCTGATCTTCTGGAAGCCGGAGAAGCCGACCACGTCGGGCAGCAGCAGGTCGAGCAGCGCCAGATCGATATTCGGCTCGCTGGCGAGGATGCCGAGCGCGCCCTTGATCGAGGTCGCCTCGTAGATCCGGGCATCGGGATGCGAGATGCGGATGGCGTTGCCAAGCGCTTCGCCGAACAGGGGGTGATCGTCGATGATCAGGAACCCCATCATGAGGACCCTCGCACTGCTCTTTGCCTAGTTCCCGCCGGTATCCTGAACGCTCTGCAGATAGGCATACACGTTTCTCAGCTCGTCGTCGCTGAAGACGTCCTTCCAGGCCGGCATGCCCTTGGCAGGCCGCCCGTCATGGACCGTCTTCCAGAAGGTCGATTCCATGTCGTCAGCATAACGCTTCTTGAGCAGCCTGAGATCGATCTTTCGTTCGGCCTGCACTGCGTCCGGGCCGTGGCAATGGGCGCAGGTGCCATTGAACACCTCCCGCCCTGCCTTTGGATCCCCCTTGGTGTCGCCGGCGGCCGCCGCGGTCTGAACCGGTTTCTCGGCGACCGCCTGCCCGACCGTGACAGGCTCGCTCGTCCCGACCGACGTCGTCGCAGGTGCCGCCTGGCCGAATTTCACCGGCGCGCCGTTCGGCACGCCATACTTGGCAAACAGAGCGGCAATATCCGGCCCGAGCGACGGCAGCACACCGTCGACCTCGTCGCGCAGTGCGCCGGATGCCTTGGCAAAACCGATCGCGGTGGCCCAGAGCAGGCCGTCGCCCTCGGTGGAGACAATCTGGTATTTGTCGCCGTAGCTGGTCTTGTTGAGCCAGCCCGCCACCGGCGCCCAGATGAAGGCGATGTCGACCTTGCCCTGCTCGAGGGCCGCCATGCCCTCCTCCGGGCTCAGCACGGTGACCTTCTGAATATCGTCGCGCAGCGCCAGCAGGTTCTGCGGCGTCGACTGGTATTGCACCGCAACCCGCAATCCCCTGAGGTCGTCGATGCCGGCGAGCTTGCGATCCCTGGCGCCGACCAGCGCATAGCCTTCATGGGCGATCGGCTTCGAGAAGATCACCGAAGGCCCCATGAAATCATCGATCAGTGGGAGCCCGACCATGGCGTCGCACTGCTTGCTGAGCAGCGTCTCCCGCACGGTGCGCTTGCCGAAATACGACTTGTACCAATTGGTGCTCACGCTGCGGCCGAGCTTCGCGGCCACCGCCTGGCCGATCTCGAGGTAGAGGCCGGGCTTGCCCGGCTCGTCACTCGAGAACGGCAGGTTGGTCGGATCGGCGCAGAGCCGCAGCGGCGGTTTTGTCTCGTCCGCGCCGGCCGACAGGGCCGGCGCAAGCAGCGTCGCGGAGAGCAGCACGGTCCGGATCGCCTTTCCCAACTGCACGCGGCGCGTTGAGTTCGGCATGCCATTCAAGTTGATACGGGACACGGACAATGCTGCCTCCTCGCGACTGTTGTTACTGCAGGGCGAACACGAACAGCGAGCCGCCTTCGGGCGCCGCGGCGACCATCTGCTTGCCGATGTCACCGAGGAAGGCCGGCAGCGCCGCGGTGCGGCCGACCACGATCGCGACATACTGCTTGCCGTCGACCGAATAGGTCACCGGACCGGCACCGATGCCGCTGCCGAGGTTCTTGCTCCACAGCACCTTGCCGTTCTTGGCGTCGATGGCGCGGAAGTCGCCATGCAGATTGCCGGAGAACACCAGATTGCCGCCGGTCGTCAGCGTGCCGCCGTTGAAGGGCAGGTCTTCCTTGATGCTCCACACCTTCTTGTTGGCCACGGGATCCCAGGCCACGAGTTCGCCGAGGAAGCCGCCGGGACCGGGCTTGGTCGGGAATTCGGCACCGAGATAGAACACGCCGCGCTTGTAGTTCACGTCGGAGACCGACCAATCCATGCAGACATTGTTGCTCGGGATGTAGACGAGGCCGGTCTGCGGGTTGAACGACATCGGCTGCCAGTTCTTGCCGCCGATCAGGTTCGGGCAGATGTCCTTGGCGGGATGGCCGGGGCCGGGACGCTTGTCCGGATCCTCCTCCGCCCGCATCGTGTTGATGTCCCACTTCTTGGCCCAGTTGGCGAACACGTATTTCTCGGCCGAGATCACCTTGCCGGTCTCGCGGTTGGCCACGAAGAAGAAGCCGTTGCGGTCCGCCTTCATCAGCACCGGCGTCTCGGCGCCCTTGATCTTGAGGTCGGCGAGCAAGAGTTCGTTGACGCCGTCATAGTCCCAGGCGTCGGCCGGCGTGCCCTGGATATGCCACTTGATCTTGCCGGTGTTGGGATCGATCGCCAGCGTCGAGGCGGTATAGAGGTTGGTCAGCTTGCCGAAATTGCCGTCGCCGGTGGAGCGCACCGCGGTATTCCACGGACCCGGATTGCTGGTACCCCAGTAGACGGTGTCGGTCTTGGCATCGTAGGAGCCGACCAGCCAGGCGGCGCCGCCGCCATGCAGCCCGGTGTCGCCCTTCCAGCTGTCGCTGCCGGGCTCGCCCGGCGCCGGCACCGTGAAGGTCTGCCAGAGCAGCTTGCCGTCCTTGAGGTTGAAGGCCTGCAACGCGCCGCGGACGCCGTATTCGCCGCCGCCGAAGCCGGTGATGACCTTGTCGCGGACGATCAGCGGCGGCGAGGTGATCACCGAGCCCTGCTTGTAGTCGACGACGGTCGAGGTCCAGAGCTCCTTGCCGGTCTCGGCATCGAGCGCGGTCAGCTTGCCGTCGAGCCGGCCGACGAAGATCTTGCCGTCGGCATAGGAGACGCCGCGGCTGTTGACGTCGCAGCAGGCGTACTGGAGCACGTCGTCAGGAATATCGGGCTGCCAGGTCCATTTGCGCGCGCCGGTCGCGGCGTCGATCGCATAGACGTATTTCGGCCCCCACGAGGTCGACACATACAGGTTCTTGCCGATCACCACCGGCGAAGCCTCGTTGGAGCGCAGCGAAGCGAGCGACATCGAGTAAACGAGCTGCAGCTTGCCGGCGTTCTCGGAATTGATCTGCTTCAGCGGGCTGAAGCGCGTATTGCCGTAGTCGTGGCCGGCGATCGCCCATCCGTTCGGATCGGACGCTGCCTTTGCGACGGAATCATTGGCGTTCGATGCCGTAACACCTGCCATCACCATGGCGACCAGCGACACGCCGGCAAAGAAAATCCCGCTCCTCAGCTTCATTGGCTTCCTCCAATATGGTTTCGTTGCCGCGATGGATGCATCGCGCGCGCGTCTCTCTACCCAAATGCATGGATCAGCGATCTTGTGTCGCTACATCGGCGATGAAAATGCCAGCAACACTCTTGCGTCGTTATAGGCGGAAGGTAGTAGCGTCAGCGGCGACGATTTTGCCGTGCTGCAAGCACCAATGATCTGCCGGAAATCGCTTGCGTCGCAGCGCATTTTCGTCACGCCGGAGCACGCCGCGGCCCGCTTGCAAATTGCCCATCGAACGGCTGGCTGCTAGGATTAGAGGCACAGCCCGGAGCCTTCGTGACAGGGCCGTAACTACGACTTTGATCGCGGTTACGTCCCATCTGAAGCGTGGTCTACTGGGCCCATAACGAAGCTATTGGGAGAAACGCGTGTCTACAGTCAAACTGACGGTAAACGGCAAGGCGGTCTCGGTCGATGTCGAGGACCGAACCCTCCTCGTGCACCTGTTGCGCGAAAATCTGAACCTCACCGGCACCCATGTCGGCTGCGATACCAGCCAGTGCGGCGCCTGCGTCGTCCATGTCGATGGCCGCGCGGTCAAATCCTGCACCATGCTGGCCGGCCAGGCGGCGGGCTGCAACGTCACCACCATCGAAGGCCTCGCCAAGGGCGACGAGCTGCACCCGATGCAGGCGGCATTCCGCGACAATCACGGCCTGCAGTGCGGCTATTGCACCCCCGGCATGATCATGTCCGCGGTCGATATCGTGCACCGCCACGGTGGCAGGCTCGACGAGGAAACGGTCCGTCACGAGCTCGAAGGCAACATCTGCCGCTGCACCGGCTACCACAACATCGTCAAGGCGGTGCTCGACGCTGCCGGCCGCATGAAGGTCGCGCAGGCCGCCGAATAGCAGCTCGCGCAGCACATACGATCAAGCTCATCACCGCCGATCTCGATGGAAACGGCGGCAAATCGAATCTCCGGTCGGGAGGACCAGACCATGGGTGTTGAAGGAATTGGCGCACGCGTCGTGCGCAAGGAAGATCGCCGGTTCATCACCGGACAAGGACGTTACGTCGACGACGTTAAAATGGTCGGCATGAGCTACGCTCACTTCGTCCGCAGCCCGCACGCCCATGCCAAGGTCAAGGGCATCAATTCCACCGAGGCCATGAAGATGCCCGGCGTGATCGCGGTGCTGACCGGGCAGCAGATCGTCGACGACAAGGTCGGCAACCTGATCTGCGGCTGGGCGATCACCTCGAAGGACGGTTCGCCGATGAAAATGGGCGCGTGGCCGGCGATGGCGCCGGAGACCGTGCGCTTCGTCGGACAGGCGGTCGCAGTCGTGATCGCCGAGACCAAGAACCAGGCCAAGGACGCGGCCGAAGCCGTCGTCGTCGATTACGAAGAGCTTCCCGCGGCGGCCGACATCAAGGCTGCGATCAAGCCGGGCGCGCCGCAGCTGCATCCCGAGGCCCCCGGCAACATCGTCTATGACTGGCACCTCGGGGACGAAGCCGCGGTCAAGGATGCCTTCAGCAAAGCCGCCAATGTGGTGACGCTCGACCTCACCAACAACCGCCTGGTGCCGAATGCGATGGAGCCGCGTGCGGCGGTCGCGCATTACGACCAGGCCGAGGAGCACTACACGCTCTACACCACGTCGCAGAACCCGCACGTCGCCCGCCTCGTGCTGTCGGCGTTCTACAACATCGCGCCCGAGCACAAGCTGCGCGTGATCGCGCCCGACGTCGGCGGCGGCTTCGGCTCCAAGATCTACATCTATCCGGAAGAGATGGTGGCGCTGTGGGCCTCGAAGAAGGTTAACCGTCCGGTGAAGTGGACCGGCGACCGCTCGGAAGCCTTCCTCACCGACGCGCATGGCCGCGACCATGTCTCGAAGGCGGAGATGGCGTTCGACAAGGACAACAAGATCCTTGGCCTGCGGGTGAAGACCCACGCCAATTTCGGCGCCTATATGTCGCTGTTCTCCTCGGCGGTGCCGACCTATCTCTACGCGACGCTGCTGTCGGGCCAGTACGTGATCCCGGCGATCTATGCCGAGGTGATCGGCGTCTACACCAACACCACGCCGGTCGACGCCTATCGCGGCGCGGGCCGCCCCGAGGCGAGCTACCTGATCGAGCGCATGATGGAGACGGCGGCGCGGCAGTTGAAAGTCGATCCGGCCGAGCTGCGCAAGAAGAACTTCATTACTTCGTTCCCGTATCAGACGCCGGTCATCATGGCGTACGACATCGGCGACTTCCACGCCTCGCTCGACGCTGCGATGAAGGCGATCGACTATGCCGGCTTCCCGGCCCGCAAGGCCAAGGCGAAAGCTGATGGCAAGCTGCGCGGCATCGGCGTCTCCTGCTACATCGAGGCCTGCGGCATCGCGCCGTCGAAGGCGGTGGGCAGTCTCGGCGCCGGCGTCGGCCTGTGGGAATCGGCGGAGATCCGCGTCAACCCGGTCGGCACCATCGAGGTGCTCACCGGGTCGCACAGCCACGGCCAGGGTCACGAGACGACGTTCTGCCAGATCATCGCGGAGCGGCTCGGCGTGCCGATCAGCCAGGTCTCGATCGTCCATGGCGACACCGACAAGGTGCAGTTCGGCATGGGCACCTACGGCTCGCGCTCGCTCGCGGTCGGCGGCACCGCGATCGTGAAGGCGATGGAGAAGGTCGAGGCCAAGGCCAAGAAGATCGCGGCCCACGCGCTCGAGGCGTCCGAGAGCGACATCGTGATCGAGAATGGCGAGTTCAAGGTCACCGGCACCGACAAGTCGATCGCGCTGCCGATGGTCGCGCTCGCCGCCTACACCGCGCACAATCTGCCCGACGGCATGGAGCCCGGCCTGAAGGAGACGGCGTTCTACGACCCGACCAACTTCACCTTCCCGGCCGGCGCCTATATCTGCGAGCTCGAGGTCGATCCGGCTACCGGCAAGACCTCCTTCGTCAACTTCGTGGCAGCGGACGATTTCGGCCGGCTGATCAACCCGATGATCGTCGAAGGCCAGGTTCACGGCGGCCTTGCCCAGGGCATCGGCCAGGCGCTGCTGGAAGGCGTGGTCTATGACGGCACCGGTCAGCTCGTGACCGCGTCCTTCATGGATTACACCATGCCGCGCGCCGACGATCTGCCGTCGTTCCAGCTCTCCCACACCACGACGCTGTGTCCGGGCAACCCGCTCGGCGTCAAGGGCTGCGGCGAAGCCGGCGCGATCGGCGCCTCGGCTGCCGTGATCAACGCGATCACGGACGCCATCGGCAACAACAAGCTGGAAATGCCGGCGACGCCCGATCGCGTCTGGCACGCCATTCACGGTTGAGGGAGGAAGAGCCATGTACGAGACCAATTATCATCGCGCTTCCTCGGTCGCCGACGCTGCCGCAACCTTCGCCAAAGGCGCGGAATCAAAATTCCTCGCCGGCGGGCAAACCCTGCTTCCCGTGATGAAGCAGCGCCTCGCGGCGCCGTCGGACGTGATCGATCTCTCCAAGGTGCAGGAGTTGATCGGCATCGAGGTGTCGGGCGACACCGTCACCATCAAGGCCGCGACGCCGCATTACGACGTGGCGCAAAGCGAGGCGGTGCAGAAAGCGATCCCGGCGCTGGCGCATCTGGCGTCGGGGATCGGCGATCCGGCCGTGCGCTATCGCGGCACGATCGGCGGCTCGCTCGCCAACAACGATCCGGCGGCGGACTACCCGGCGGCGGTGCTGGCGCTCGGCGCGACGGTCAAGACCAACAAGCGCTCGATTGCGGCGGATGACTTCTTCAGGGGCCTGTTCTCGACGGCACTCGAAGACGGCGAGATCATCACGCAGGTCGCATTCCCGGTCCCGGCCAAGGCGGGCTACGCGAAATTCCCGAATCCGGCCTCGCGCTTCGCGCTGACCGGCGTGTTCGTCGCCAAGACCAAATCGGGCGATGTCCGCGTCGCTGCGACCGGCGCGTCGCAGAGCGGCGTGATGCGGGTCGGGCCGATCGAGCAGGCGCTGAAGGCGAACTGGGCGGCCTCGGCGCTCGACAGCGTGACCATCCCGGCGAGCGGCCTGCTTGCCGACATCCACGGCTCGGCGGATTACCGCGCCAACCTCGTGAAGGTGATGGGACAGCGGGCCATGACCGCCGCGGGCTGATCAAGCAGTGCGCTTTAGCGCCTAAACACAAGTCTGCAACGGCGCGCAGCGATGCGCGTCGTTCGCGTTTTTACCGGCCGCATGAGGCAAAAGGTGCTTGCCACATCGCGCATTCGGCGAGACAATTTAGCTAATCAGCTAATTAAAAATACCGTCAGACGGGCGGCTGGGGAAACGCAGGAAGTTCGGCGCCAAGTCGGTCGTAGCCCAGCCGCATAACACCACCCAACCAACGGAACAACAAACGTGCTCGACAAGCCTGCCTCCCAAACCGCCGCTCGCACCTCGGGCCCGCTCACCGGCTTCCGCATCGTCGAATTCGCCGGCATCGGTCCCGGCCCGTTCGCCTGTATGCTGCTCGCCGACATGGGTGCCGAGGTCATCACGCTGGATCGGGTCGGCGCGGGCAAGAATCTGAAGGCGGTCGCAACCCGCGGCCGCAAGGTCATCGAGCTCGATCTCAAGAACAAGGCGGCGATCGCGGAAGTGCTCGAGCTGCTCGGCCATGCCGATGCGCTGATCGAAGGCTTCCGCCCCGGCGTGATGGAGCGCCTCGGCCTCGGCCCCGATGTCGTGCTCGCGCGCAATCCAAAACTGGTCTACGGCCGCATGACCGGCTGGGGCCAGGAAGGCCCGCTGGCGAATGCCGCCGGCCACGACATCAACTACATCTCGATCACCGGCGCACTGGCTGCGATCGGCACCAAAGAGAAGCCGGTGCCGCCGCTCAATCTGGTCGGCGATTTCGGCGGCGGCGCGCTCTACCTTGTGGTCGGCGTGCTCGCAGCACTCCTGGAAGCGCAGAAGTCCGGCAAGGGCCAGGTGGTCGATACCGCGATGTGCGATGGCGCGGCCTCGCTGATGTCGATGTTCTACGACATGGCCGCGCAGGGCCGCTGGAGCGGCGGCCGCGATCAGAATTTCCTCGACGGCGGCGCGCATTTCTACGGCGTCTACGAATGCTCCTGCGGCAACTTCATCTCGATCGGCTCGATCGAGCCGCAGTTCTACGCACTGCTGCGCAAGCATGCCGGCCTGACCGACGCCGACTTCGACGCCCAGATGGACCGCAAGGCCTGGCCGGCGCTTAAGGCGAAGCTGGAGAAGGTGTTCAAGAGCAAGTCGCGCGCCGACTGGTGCACGATCATGGAAGGCACCGACATCTGCTTCGCGCCGATCCTCACCATGGAGGAAGCACCGAAGCATCCGCACATGGCAGCCCGCCACGTGTTCGTCGAACGCCACGGCGTCACCCAGCCCGCCCCCGCGCCGCGCTTCTCGCGCACGCCGTCGGCGATCCGCGAGCCGGAGCTTGCGAGCATTGGCGAGGTGACGAGCGCATGGAAGGCGGGGAAATAGTCTCGCCGTCATTGCGAGGAGCGAAGCGACGAAGCAATCCAGGTCTCCGCAAGCGGTGAGATGGATTGCTTCGCTTCGCTCGCAATGACGAGGTCATGCGGCTCGGTCGCCGCTACGCCGCGTGATCGACCTTGAGCACGCCGCGGCGGATCTGGTCTTCCTCGATCGATTCGAACAGCGCCTTGAAGTTGCCCTCGCCGAAACCATCGTCGCCCTTGCGCTGGATGAATTCGAAGAAGATCGGCCCGATCGCATTAGCCGAGAAGATCTGCAGCAGCACCTTGGTCTGGCCGCCCTCGACCACGCCTTCGCCGTCGATCAGGATGCCGTTGCTCCGCAACCGCGCGACGTCCTCGCCATGCTTCGGCAGGCGGGTGTCGATCCGCTCGAAATAGGTGTCGGGTGGCGACGGCATGAACGGCAGGCCGTCCGCGCGCAATCTCTCGACCGTTGCGTGGATATCGCGCGCGCCGCAGGCGATGTGCTGGATGCCCTCGCCGTGATAGGTGTTGAGATATTCCTCGATCTGCCCGGAATCGCCGGCGTCCTCGTTGATCGGAATCCGGATCTTGCCGTCCGGGCTGGTCAGCGCGCGCGAGAACAGGCCCGACGCGCGGCCCTCGATGTCGAAGAAGCGGATCTGGCGGAAGTTGAACAGCTTTGCGTAGAAGCCGGTCCAGACATCCATGCGGCCGCGATGGACGTTGTGGGTGAGGTGATCGATGTAATACAGGCCGGAGCCGGCGGGGCGCGGGTTGGCGGCGCCTAGCCACTCGAACTCGGCATCATAGGCCGAGCCCTTGGCGCCGTAGCGGTCGACGAAATACAGCAGGCTGCCGCCGATGCCCTTGATCGCCGGCACATCGAGCGTCTTCTGCGCCGACGATACCTCGGCGGGCTCGGCGCCCAGCGCGATCGCACGCTCATAGGCGCGCCTCGCATCGACCACGCGGAACGCCATCGACGGCGCGCAGGGGCCGTGTGCGGCGACGAAGTCGAAGCCGTGGCTGCCGGGCTCCTCGTTGACGAGATAGTTGATGTCACCCTGGCGATAGACCGTGATGGCCTTGGTCTTGTGCCTGGCCACCGCGACAAAGCCCATCAGCTTGAACAAAGCGTGCAGCTCGCCGGGATTGGGGTGGGCGTATTCGACGAACTCGAAGCCGTCGGTGCCCATCGGGTTCTCGGTGCTGATTTCGGCCGGCGGCGCATCGTGCGGAAACGGACCCATGGCGGCAACTCCCTGATTTGTCCGGGACCAGTTTCCGTCACTTGCGGCGCAACGTGCGTGCAAAATGGACCTCGATTTGCTAAATTCGCGCACGATCCGTGCATGGAATGGATACTTAGCGCATGCCACAAGTCGACGCTTTCGACCTCAAAATGCTCGCTGCCCTGCAAGACGACGGCCGGTTGACCAACCAGCAGCTGGCCGATTTGGTCGGCCTGTCGGCCTCACAATGCTCGCGGCGGCGGATGCGGCTGGAGGAGGAGAAGGTGATCGCCGGCTACCACGCCGACCTCTCCGGCGAGGCGCTCGGCTTCGGGCTGATCGCCTTCATCCACATCACGCTGGCGACCCACTCGCCCGACAACGCCAAGCGGTTTCGCGAACTGGTCAACCGCGTCGACGACATCCAGGAAGCCTACGCGGTGACGGGAGACGCCGACTACGTGCTCAAGGTGATGCTGCGCGACCTCAAGAGCCTGTCCGACATCGTCAACAACGTGCTGATGCCGCACCAGAGCGTGGCCCATGTTCGCTCCTCGATCGTGCTCGACCGCCTGAAGGAGAGCACCAAGCTGCCGCTGAAATCGCTGCAGGCGTGATCCGGCGCGAATCGAGGGAATTTCGTCATTCGCTTTCGCGACACGATTTGCGATCATTCCGCCAACACCCGGCTAGAGAGACGACCATGGCGCTGCAGCTGCGACCGAACTGCGAATATTGCGACAAGGACCTGCCGCCGAGCGCGCTCGACGCACGAATCTGTTCGTACGAATGCACGTTCTGCGCGGATTGCGCCGAGACCAGGCTCGGCAATGTCTGTCCGAACTGCGGCGGCGGCTTCGCGCCACGGCCGATCCGCCCGGCCAAGCCGTGGCGGCCGGGCGTCTGCACCGTGAACCAGCCGCCGTCGGACCAGCGGGTGCATCTGAAGTACAGCGTCGAGGACTGCGCGACGCATACGGCGCGCTTGCGGGATATCAGGCCGGAGGAGCGGTGAGCTTCAGCTCGTCATTGCGAGCAAAGCGACGAAGCAATCCATGGTTCCGCGTAAGTGGAGCGATGGATTGCTTCGTCGCTTTGCTCCTCGCAATGACGGAGACGATTTACTCCGCCGCCGCGATGGTGCCTTCGACTTCGCCGAACCCGACACGGTAGCCGTCGCCCTGGCACCAGCCGCGCATCACCAGCGAATCGCCGTTTTCGAGGAACGAGCGCGTGACCCCGCTGGCGAGCTCGACCGGCTCGGTGCCGTTCCAGCTGATTTCGAGCAGACTGCCGCGCTGGTGCTTTTCCAGGCCGGAGATCGTGCCGCTCCCTAGGAGATCGCCGACATTCATCGCGCAGCCGGACGAGGCGTGATGCACGAGCTGCTGCACCGACGACCAGTACATGTATTTGAAGTTGGTGCTGCAGATCGTCTTGGCCTCGTTCATCGCACCCGCACGGAGCGCGACATCGAGCTGCATGTCGTAATTGTTCGGCTGGGTCTGCTTCAGGTAAGCCAACGGCTCCGGCTCCTGCTTCGGACCCGGCATCCGGAACGGCTCCAGCGCCTCGCGCGTCACCACCCACGGCGAGATCGAGGTTGCGAACGCCTTGGCCTGGAACGGGCCGAGCGGCACATACTCCCATTGCTGGATGTCGCGCGCGCTCCAGTCGTTGAGGATGACGAAGCCGAAGATCATCTCCTCAGCCTGTTTCTCGGTCAGCATCTCACCCATCGCCGATGCCTGTCCAACGACGACCCCCATCTCCAACTCGAAGTCGAGCCGCTTGCAGGGACCGAAGCTCGGCACCTCGGCGCTCGGCGGCTTCAGCTGGCCGCGCGGACGCCTCACCTTGGTGCCGCTGACCACGACGGTCGAGGCGCGACCGTTGTAGCCGATCGGCATGTGCAGCCAGTTCGGCTGCAGCGCGTTGTCCTTGCCGCGGAACATGACGCCGACATTGGTGGCGTGCTCCTTCGACGAATAGAAATCGGTATAGCCTGCAACGGCGAACGGCATGTGCAGCCTGACGTCGGCCATCGGCACCAGCGCCCGCGCGCGCAATTCCCTGTTGTCGCGCAGCTCAGGATGATCCGAGCGCAGCAGTTCGCTGATCCGCGCCCGCGTCGCCGACCACACCTTCGGCCCGAGCGCCATGAAGGCGTTGAGCGACGGCTGCGAGAATACGCCGAGCGGCCCGACATCGAGCCGCGAGTCCTGTTCGAGCTCCCAGAGGTCGAGCACATAATCGCCGATCGCAACGCCGACGCGCGGCGCAAGCCCGTCCTTCGACGAGAACACGCCATAGGGCAGGTTCTGGATCGGGAAGTCGGAGCTGGGCGCGACGTCGATGAAGGAGCGTAGCTTGGGGTCGTTGGGGTAGGGCATGGTTTCCTGCCGAAATGATTGACGCACTCTATCTCTCGTCATTCCGGGATGCGCCGTAAGGCGCAGGCCCGGAATCCATCAGGCCACATGTCGCGCGGAGCAATGGATTCCGGGCTCATCGCTTCGCGATGCCCGGAATGACGAAGACTGAATTCTACGGCTTGTTCGGATCGAACTTCTTCTCGAGGCCCTTCCAGCAATCCGCGTAATCATCCTGCAACATCGATGAGGTCGCGGCGTGCTGCGTCACGCGTTGCGGGAAACGGGTCTCGAACATGAAGGCCATGGTGCCGGTCAGCTTGACCGGCTTCAGCTCGCCGTTGCTGGCGTGCTCGAACGCTTCGCGGTCGGGGCCGTGCGGCAGCATGCAATTGTGCAGGCTGATGCCGCCGGGCACAAAGCCCTGCGGCTTGGCGTCGTAGACGCCGTAGATCAGGCCCATGAACTCCGACATGATGTTCATGTGGTACCACGGCGGACGGAAGGTGTTGTCGGCCACCAGCCAGCGCTCCGGGAAGATCACGAAGTCGATGTTCGCGGTGCCGGCGGTCTCCGACGGCGAGGTCAGCACCGTGAAGATCGACGGGTCGGGATGATCGAAGGCGATCGCGCCGACCGGCGAGAAGGTGCGCAGATCGTATTTGTAGGGCGCGTAATTGCCGTGCCAGGCGACCACGTCGATCGGCGAATGCGGCAACGTCGTCTTGAACAGCGAGCCGCCCCACTTCACGTAGAGCTCGGTCGGCGTGTCCTTGTCCTCGTAGGCGGCGACCGGCGTCAGGAAGTCGCGCGAATTGGCCAGGCAATTGGCGCCGATCGGGCCGCGCTCCGGCAGCGTGAAGGCGCCGCCGTAATTCTCGCAGAGATAACCGCGCGCCGGTCCGCCTGGAATTTCCACGCGGAATTTGACGCCGCGCGGGATCACCACGATCTCGCCCGGCTCGGCATCGATGCGACCGAACTCGGTGACGAAGCGCAGCTTGCCCTGCTGCAGCACGAACAGCAGCTCGCCGTCGGCATTGTAGAAATGCTGATCGACCATCGATTTGGTGATGAGATAGACATGCGCCGCCATGCCGGCCTGCGTATTGGCATCGCCCGCCGTGGTCATGGTCTGCACGCCCTGCAGGAAGGTCATGTCCTGTTTCGGGATCGGCGCGGGATCCCAGCGCAGTTGCGCGATCGGCATGTCGTATTCGTGACACGGCGCGGTGCGCCACAGCCCGCTATCTGCCTTGGCGAAACGGCCGGAGTGCCGCACCGACGGCCGGATGCGATACAGCCACGAGCGCTCATTGGTGCCGCGCGGCGCAGTGAACGGGGAGCCGGACAGCTGCTCGGCATAGAGCCCGTAGGCGCAGCGCTGCGGCGAGTTGCGCCCCATCGGCAACGCGCCGGGCAAGGCCTCGGTCTCGAAGCTGTTGCCGAAGCCGGACATGTAGCCCGGGGTGACTTGCCCCGAGCTGCGCACGATCTGATCAGGCGAGGTATTGATGTTCATGTCTATCCTCCTCCTTGCAGGGCGGCCCACATCTCCTGGTCGCGCTTGTCGGTCCAGATCACGGGATCGTCGATCCCGGACGCTTCGTCATAGGCACGGGAAACGTTGAACGGCAGGCAGTGCTCGTAGATCGCGAAATCAGAGAATTTCGGATCCATCACCTCGCGGGTCGCCGCCATCGATTCCTTCAAGCTGCGGCCCTTGGCGACGGAAGACTCCGCCGCACCGTAAAGCGTGGTGACGAAATCGCGGGTCATCGCGATCGCATCGCGCCCGGTCTCGAGGCCCTTCAGCGCATCGCCGCGGCCCGGCGCGATCGCCTTCGGATTGAAGGCGCGGATCTCGTTCAGGGTCGTCGGCCATTCGCGCAGATGCGCATCGCCGCAATAGCAGGCCGAGTGGTATTCAATCAGATCGCCCGAGAACATCACCTCGGCATCCGGCACCCAGGCGACGATGTCGCCCGAGGTGTGGCCGGCGCCGAGCTGCATCAGCCGCACCTCGCGCTTGCCGAGATAGATCGACATCTCGCCCTCGAATGTCAGCGTCGGCCAGGTCAGGCCGGGAATGCTGGCGGCATCCTGAAACAGCCGCGGGAAGCGGCCATATTCGGAATCCCAGTCCTGCTGGCCGCGTTCCTCGATCAGCCGATAGGTCTCTTGCGAGGCGACGATGCCCTGCGCGTGATAGGCGGATGCGCCGAGCACGCGCACCGCGTGATAGTGCGACAGCACGACGTACTTGATCGGCTTGTCGGTGACGGTCTTGACCCGCTCGATCACCTTGTTGGCCATCGCCGGCGTCGCCTGCGCGTCGAACACCAGGCAGCCGTCCTCGCCGACGATCACGGCGGTGTTGGGATCGCCCTCGGCGGTGAAGGCGTAGAGATCGGTGCCTATCTCGGAGAAGGTCACCTTCTTCTCCGCGAGATCCGTGGTCGATGCGAAACCTTTGGCCATCAGTTCATTCCTGTCCGTTTGATCAGTGCTGTTGCTGTTGCTGTTGTTGTTGTTGCTGCTGGCTCGCGTCGAGAAGCCGCCGCTTGGCCAGCGCGATCGCCTCGCGCAGCACGTCGAGATCGCCGATATGGTTGGCGAGTACCAGAACCAGCGCGGCATCGAGATCGGCGCTCTGCGCGTCGGAGAGGCCGCGATGCGCCTCGACGATGGCGCGGAAGGCGTCGTCGGGCTTTGCGAAGTTCGAACTGGTCGACAGCGCCATGATGGATCCTCAGCTCACGCCGGTTGCACGCGCCAGCGCCGCATCGAGTACCGGCCGCGCGGCGTTGCGGAAGCGTGCCGCAACATAACCATCCGGCCGCAGCAGATAGGCGGTGCCGGGCGCAGCGTCGTAGCGCTTGCCGGCAAGGCCTTGCGCGTCGACCAGCCCGCCCTCGCCGCCGACCCGGATGGAGCCGACACCGTCGGGCACATCGACATCAGCGCCATTGCCAAACTCCAGCAGGGTGAAACGCGTTCCCTGCTTGATGAAAACGTCGGTCAGATAGCTCGAACCGCCGCCCTGCTCGGTCACCGGCGCGTCCAGCATGGAGGCGCCCGGCGGCGGGCCGCCGCGCCAGTCGTCACGATCGCCGCTCGACAGCGGCGTGTCATAGATCGACGGCACCGACAGCCGCCCGCCATTGACCATGCGCTTGCCGAACTCGGTATCCTTGGCGAGCGACAGCACCGCCTGGCGCAGCCGCGCCTCCTGTCGCGTCACCGGCGCCATGAAATCGGTCGAGCGGGTGGACTCGCGGATGTTCTCGTCCGCCGCGGCACTGCGCTCGATGTGGTAGGTCTCGAGCAAGCCTTCCGGCGACAGCCGGCGCAGCACGCGATCGAGCTTCCACGCCAGATTCTCGGCATCCTCCAGCCCTGAATTGGCGCCGCGCGCACCGAACG
Source organism: Bradyrhizobium sp. USDA 4461 (assembly GCF_054055655.1). Taxonomy (NCBI): domain Bacteria; kingdom Pseudomonadati; phylum Pseudomonadota; class Alphaproteobacteria; order Hyphomicrobiales; family Nitrobacteraceae; genus Bradyrhizobium; species Bradyrhizobium sp. USDA 4461. The sequence continues at coordinate 2,724,239 of NZ_JBSRXM010000001.1, read as the reverse complement.
GCGAGACCTGATGCGCGGAATCGCCGGCGAAGATCACCCGGCCATGGATGAACTTGGCCATCCGGCGGCACTGGAACTTGTAGAGCGAGATCCATTCGAACTCGAACTTGTCATGCCCCAGCATGCGCTCGATCCGCGGCCGAACATTCTCGGGCTGCTTCTCGGCTATGGGATCGGCATCGGGATTGAGCTGCAGATCGATCCGCCAGATGTCGTCCGGCTGCTTGTGCAGCAGCGCCGAGCGTCCGGCATGGAACGGCGGATCGAACCAGAACCAGCGTTCGGTCGGAAACGCCGCGGTCATCTTGACGTCGGCGATCAGGAATTGGTCCTCGAACACCTGGCCTGCGAACTCCGCACCGACCATCTGCCGCAGCGACGAGCGGGCGCCGTCGCAGGCGACGACGAAGGAGGCGTGGACGTGATAAGCGCCTTCGGGCGTGGCGATGGTCAGCGCGACGCCGTCATTGCGGCTCTCCAGCGCGATCACCTTGTTGCGCCAACGCAGATCGATGTCGGGCAGCTGCTCGACCCGGTCGACCAGATAGGCCTCGGCGTAGAACTGCTGCAGATTGATGAAGGCCGGTCGCTTGTGGCCCTCTTCGGGAAGCAGATCGAACTGGTAGAGCTGCGAGGCGCCGTGAAAGATCTTGCCGACGCTCCACACCACGCCCTTCTCGACCATGCGGTCGCCGACACCGAGGCGATCCCAGAACTCCAGCGAGCGCTTCGAGAAGCAGATCGCGCGCGAGCCCTCGCCGATCCGGTCGGCATCGTCGAGCAGCACCACGCGCTGGCCGCGCTGGGCGAGATCGATCGCGAGCGACAATCCAACCGGCCCGGCGCCGACCACGACAACCGGATGCTCCGCGACGTTGGCGGCCGACCGGTCCTGGTCGGGGTGGCGGCGATAGCCGAACTGGGTTTTGGCCTCTGCCGTGTTGGCTGCCATTGCGTGACCCTGGATGTTCCCTTGTACCGGCCCTCGTCTATGGCTCAGGCTGCGGCTTGTGTGACTGGCTTGCGACAGGACCTTGCGGGTCGGCCGCGAGCTTGCTAAATTAGTCTCACTTGCAACTATCTTAAACCCCCAGTCGAGCCCGCCGTCAACTCAAATTGGAGGAATTTTTGGTCAGGACCTCTGCAAGCCAGCCTCCAGCCCGGGCGCAGAGCGCCGTGGAAGTGGACGCGCACGACGATGCCGCGCCGGCGAAGAAGCGCCTCGACCTCTTCCACTTCATGCCATTCCGCCTGAACCGGCTGGCGGCTGAGGTGAGTTCGGCGCTGTCGAGCGAATACCAAGCGCGCTACGGCCTCGACATTCCGGAGTGGCGCGTGCTCGCGACGCTCGGCTTCCGCAGCGATCCCTGCAGCGCGCAATACATCGCGCATTGCACGCGCACGCACAAATCCACCATCAGCCGCGCCGTCTCGGCGCTGATGGAGCGCGAGATCGTCGAGCGCGTCGAGAACGCCGACGACCGCCGCGAATTCCGCCTGCGGCTGACCAAAAAGGGCCAAGCGCTGTACGAGGAGTTGATCCCGCGCCTGTTGCGCAAGGAGCAGGAGATATTGTCCTGCCTCTCCGCACAGGAGCGCCGCGACCTCGGCCGCCTGCTCGGAAAGGTCGAGAGCAGCCTCGAGCTGGTGCAGACCAGTGAAGAGGCCGACGCGAAGGACGTGTATTAGGACCCCTACCGGTCATTCCGGGGCTCGCGAAGCGAGAACCCGGAATCCATTGAGCCGCGGTCAACGCGGCCTGATGGATTCCGGGCTCGTGCTTCGCACGCCCCGGAATGACAGACGGAGGGAGTTACGCCCCCTCGATATGCTTCGCGATAACAGGGAAGTAGTATTCCTTCGACCCCTTGTCGATCGCCTCCTGCAGCACCGTGCCGATCAGCTCCGCCCCGCGAATCCTGATGCCGGCGTCGGCGGCGAGCTCCAGCGCGTAGGACAGATCCTTCAGCGCATATTCGGTCGAGAAGGCGCGCTCCGGAAACACGCCGGGCACGATCGCCTTCATGCCGTGGTTACGCAGCGCAAAACTGTCGGCCGAGCCCTTCTTCGACAGGGTGTCCAGCAGCAACTTCGGATCGACGCCATTGTGCTTGGCCACCGCGACAGCCTCGGCCAGCGCGTTCACCGTCTCGAACAGCACCATGTTGTTGAGGATCTTGGTCACCTGCCCGGCGCCGACATCGCCGCAATGGGTGACGTCGGTGGCAAAGCAGCGAATTAAGGGCTCGATCGCGGCATAGAGGGCGGGCACCGCGCCGACCATCACGCTGAGCGTGCCATCCTGCGCCGCCTGCCGGGTGCGCGCGATCGGCGCATCGGCCCAGGCCGCGCCCTTGGCCTGCAATTGCGCGGCGAAGTCGCGGGTCTGGCTGACGGATGACGTGCCGAGATCGACCACGATCTGGCCGGCCCGTGCGTTCTTCAAAATGCCGTCTTCCTCGAACACCGCGCGCACGTGCCTGGCGCTCGGCAGGCAGAGGAACAGCACGTCGCTCTGCTTGATGACATCGGCGACCGACGTCGCGCCCTCCGCGCCGTCAGCGCGGAGCCGCTGCAACGGCTCAGTCGCGAGGTCGAACACCACGACGCGCTTGCCGCTCTTCTTGACCAGGTTGCGGCAAATCGGCTCACCCATCACGCCGAGGCCGATGAACCCGAGAGTCTTGTAGTCAGTCATATCGTTGCTTCTTTTCACGTTTCTTGACGCGTTGCAGATGCGCTTGTCACCTCGCGAACGATCGCGACGGCGCCAGATGCAGCGCGAACGCATCGACCTTGTCGCTGGCGCGCGGATAGATCTCGCTGACGATCGGATCGTGACCTGGGATGAAGCGGTCGGGATGCCCGGCGAGCCGCTCGACGATCTCCCAGCCCTGCACCATGTCGCCGACATTGTAGACGATCGGGAACGGGCTCTTCTTGTGCAGGTTCGCATAGTAGTGCGCGGCATCGGACGCCAGCACCACCGGACCGCGCGCGGTCTCGACCCGCACCACCTGCAAGCCGTCGGAATGGCCGCCGACGCGATGCACGGTGACGCCGGGCGCGATCTCGCCGTCGCCGGAATGGAAGGTGACGCGCTCGCCATAGACGTGCCGCACCATCTGGGTGACATGCTCGACCGAGAACGGATGACGCAGCATGCCGCTGCACATGCAGCGGCCGGTCGCGTAGCTCATCTCGCGTTCCTGCAGATGGAATTTGGCATTCGGGAAGCGATCCAGGTTGCCGGCGTGGTCATAGTGCAGATGGGTGACGATCACGTCGCGGATCGCATCGGCGCTGACGCCGAAACCGGCCAGCGCATCGACCGGGTTGAGCGTCAGCTTGCGGGCGCGCACCTTGGCCTCCTCGGCGTTGAAGCCGGTGTCGACGAGGATATCGCGGCCGTGGCCGCGGATCAGCCAGACGAAATAATCCAGATCCTGCGCCGTCGTGTCGTGCGGATCGGGGACTAGGAAGTTGAGGTGGGGCGTGCGCGGCGACATCGTCGCATAACGCAAGGCGTAGATCTCGTAGGCGTTTCCCATCGGTTTCGCTCTTGTTTGCAGCCTTGTTGAATGGTTTGCCGTCCCGACCACAAAGCCATCGCCCCGCGCAAAGGTCAAACCGCGCGTCGTGCGACGAGCGCATGACAGGGCCGCCAAGCCACTGTGAGTGCAATCACATTATCAACGCGCAGGAACCGGCACCATCCCATGATGGCGATGGCCGCCATGACCGCATGCTGTTGCACTGCGGCCTCCCTGCGGTCACCTCGATAAGCGATGCGGTCGCAAGCCGTTGACGGGAGTTCGGCCGTGGCTTGATAATGGATTTTCGTGAGAAGCGTTTTCGAGCGAAGTGGCTACCGGTTCGCGTTAAGAAAGCGCGTCAAAACAAGAATCTAGAGCCCTCGTTCCGATTTCCATCGGAACGGAAAAGGCTCTAGAGTTAAGGTCCCCGCGGCGCAGGCTGGAAACGGCGCCGTTTCATTGCAATGCCGCGATCTGGATTTGCCGCGATTATGAAAATCCGCCTTGCCTTGCTCGCCACGCTGATTTTTTCGATCGCGTCGTCCACCCTGTCGTTCGCCGCCGGCGACCGTTTCGCGCTGGTGATCGGCAACGCCAAATATCCCGACGCCGACGCGCCGCTGAAGGAGCCGGTCAACGACGCGCGCGACGTCGCCGATGAACTCAAGCGCGACGGCTTCACGGTCGAGGTCGGCGAGAACCTGACCGGCGACGGCATGCGCCGCGCCTTCGACCGGCTCTATGGCAAGATCAAGCCCGGCTCGGTCGCGCTGGTCTTCTTCTCGGGTTACGGCATCCAGTCGAACCGGCAGAGCTACATGATCCCGATCGATGCGCAGATCTGGGCCGAGGCCGACGTGCGCCGCGACGGCTTCAGCCTGGAGACCGTGCTCGGCGAGATCAACAGCCGCGGTGCCGGCGTCAAAATCGCCTTGATCGACGCCTCCCGGCGCAACCCGTTCGAGCGCCGCTTCCGCAGCTTCTCGGCCGGGCTTGCGCCGGTGATCGCGCCGAACGGGACGCTCGTGATGTACTCGGCGGCGCTGTCGTCGGTCGTCTCCGACAATGGCAGCGACCACAGCCTGTTCGTGCGGGAACTCCTGAAGGAGATCCGCACCCCGGACCTGATGGCCGAGGAAACGCTGAACCGCACCCGCGTCGGCGTCACGCGGGCCTCGCGGCAGGAACAGGTGCCGTGGATCTCGTCGTCACTGGCCGAGGATTTCTCGTTCATTCCAGGCGGCGCAGCCACTTCAAGCGGTGCGCCGGGAGCGGCGAGCACTGCACCCACCCCCGCCGCATCGCCGTCAACCGAGGTGGCCACGGCTCCGCCGGTCGCGCCACCACCGGCCCCGCCCGCCGCAACGCCGACGCCAGCACCGGCGCCTCCCGCGGCAACGACACCGACGCCGGCGCCGCCCAAGCCCCCCGTCGCGACCGCCCCGGCCTCACCGCCACCCGCACCGAAGGGCCCCGAGATCGCGCTGCCGCCACCCGCGCCTCCGCCGCCGGTGGTGATCCAGCCGACACCGGCGCCGAGCAATTCGCCCGTGCTTGCCGACGATCCGACCATCAAGAGTCTGAGCGAGAAGCTGGACAAGAACCCGGACGACGGCGCCGCGCTGTATCGCCGCGGCCAGGTCTATGCCAGCAAGGGCGCTTACGAGCTCGCGGTGAAGGACTTCACCAATTCGCTGCGGCTGAACCCGAAGGATGTCGAGGCCTATAACAACCGCTGCTGGGTCCGCACCGTGATCGGCGACCTGCAGGCAGCGCTGAAGGACTGCAACGAGGCGCTGCGGCTGCGCCCGAATTTCGTCGATGCGCTCGACAGCCGCGGCCTGATGAATCTCAAGGGCGGGCAGAACAAGAACGCCATCGCCGATTTCGACGCCGCGCTGAAGATCAATCCGCGGCTGACCTCGTCGCTCTACGGGCGTGGCCTCGCCAAGAAGCGCAACGGCGCGGTCGCGGAAGGCGATCTCGACATCGCAAACGCCAAGGCGATGGACCCCAACATCGTCAAGGAATTCGCCGACTACGGCGTGCAGTGACCAATCGATCGCTGCCCGGCCGGGCTCGAACCGCCGCTGCAATTGCGCGACTAATCAGAGGGTGCGTGCCGGGCCAATGCCGGGCGAACTGAAGAGTTGCATGGAACCGCGCAAGCCTGCGCAGGAGGGACCGAAATGTTCAAGCCGTCGGCAAAGGCCGCGATCCTTTCAATCATGACCGCCGGCGCCGTGCTGTCGTTCGGCATGGCGGCCGCCCGCGCCGGTGACGACGTCACCGAGGACCAGATCATCAAGGCGCTGACGCCCGAGAAGAAGCCGCTGACCCGCGGCCTCTCGGTCGGCCCGCAGACCACCTCGCCCGGGCTGAACGCCGACCAGGCCAAATTCGTGCAGAGCGTCCGCGGCCGCGCCACCCGCTCGCTGTCCTCGACCGAGCGCGAGGAGATCGCGACCATCGTCCAAGACAAGCCGAAGATCGATCTCGAGATCAACTTCGACTACAACTCCGCCGATATCAGCGCCAAGTCGCTGCCCTCGGTGCAGGCGCTCGGCCGCGCCCTCACCAATCCAGACCTGAAGGGTTCGACCTTCGTGGTCGCCGGCCACACCGACGCCGCTGGCGGCGAGGACTACAATCAGGGGCTCTCCGAGCGCCGCGCCGACGCCATCAAGCGCTATTTGGTCGACAAATACGGCATCAACGGCACCGATCTCGTCACCGTCGGCTATGGCAAGAGCAAGCTGAAGGACCCCAGCCACCCCATGGCGGACGTCAACCGCCGCGTCCAGGTCGTGAACGTGGAAAACAAGGACACCGCGTCCAAGTGAAACTCGTCCCAATGATCTGGATGTGATGGCCGGTGGCGTGGCCGCTTTTTGAGGTTACAATGCGCCCCGCACCCCGGCGGGGCGCATTTGCTTGAGGGCAGAAGCCCGGAGCAGCCCACCGGTGACCCGCCTCACATGACGTCGCATGCTCAAGCAACACAATGCGAGCGGATGAGACTTCGACAGGCAGACACGGCGTGACAAGCTCTGGATTGATCAGGCGATGAATTTTTCCCGATACCTCAAGCCTGCGCTCGGCACGGTGTTTTTCATCGCGCTGGTCATCGCCTATTACGCCTTCGAGCACCGCTCCCCCCCGCAAGAGAAGGAAACGCCGGGCCAGGCGCTGGTGGTGGTGACGAAGTCGACCAATGCCTGCTTCTCCGACATGGTCCGCGTCACCGGCTTCATCGTGCCGCGCCGCGAGGCGCAGGTGAATGTCGACCAGGACGGCTCCAAGGTCACCGACGTCCTGGTCCGCGAGGGCGATACCGTGACCGAGAACCAGGAACTGGCGCGGCTGACCCCGCCGCCGCAGCAGGCCGCCCAGGCCAATGCCAAGCCGATCGTGCTGCGCGCGCCGGCGGCCGGCCTGATCACCGAGGTGCGCACCGCGCCCGGCGCGCCGGCCTCGCCGCAGGCTCCCCCGATGTTCAAGATCTCGATCGGCAACGAGATCGAGCTCGACGCCGAGGTGCCGGGCTTCCAGCTCCTCAAGCTCAATCCCGGCGCCAATGTCCGGATCAGCCGCGATGACGCGCCCGACATGGTCGGCAAGGTCCGCCAGATCTCGCCGCAGGTCGATCGCACCACGCAACTCGGCCATGTCCGCATCACCATCAACAACAATCCGACGCTGAAGGTCGGCATGTTCGCGCGCGCCAACATCGACGCCAAGCGTTCCTGCGGCGTCGCGGTGCCGCGCACCGCGATCGACCGCCTGACCTTGCAGGTCGTCAAGGACAACACGGTGGAGACCCGCAGGGTGCGCGTCGGGCTGACCTCCGACACCTCGACCGAAATCCTTGAAGGCCTCGACGTCGGCGAAATCGTCGTGGCCGATGCTGGCACCTCGCTGCATGACGGCGACCAGATCAAGACCATGTTCGCCGACGAACTCGATCGCACGCGATCACGGTAATTCGGACACTCTAATGGCTTTGAACATCTCGGCATGGTCGATCCGGAACCCGCTTCCCTCGATCGTCTTCTCGATCATCCTGCTCGTGCTGGGCTGGGTCTCCTTCACCAAGCTCGCGGTGACGCGGCTGCCGAGCGCCGACATTCCGGTGATCTCGGTCGCGGTCTCGCAGTTCGGCGCAGCACCCTCGGAACTTGAATCGCAGGTCACCAAGACCATCGAGGACGGCGTCTCCGGCGTCGAAGGCGTGCGCCATATCTCCTCCTCGATCACCGACGGCCTGTCGGTGACCACGATCCAGTTCGCGCTGGAGACCAACACCGACCGCGCACTCAACGACGTCAAGGACGCGGTGACGCGGGTGCGCGCCAACCTGCCGCAGAACGTCACCGAGCCGCTGATCCAGCGCGTCGACGTGATCGGCCTGCCGATCGTGACCTATGCCGCGATCTCGCCCGGCAAGACGCCGGAGCAGCTCTCCTATTTCGTCGACGACGTGGTCAAACGCGCGTTGCAGGGCGTGCGCGGCGTCGCCCAGGTCGAGCGCATCGGCGGTGTCGAGCGCGAGATCCTGGTCTCGCTCGATCCCGACAAGCTGCAGGCGGTGGGGCTGACCGCGGTCAATGTCAGCCAGATGCTGCGCGGCACCAATGTCGACGTCGCCGGCGGCCGCGCCGAGATCGGCAAGAACGACCAGGCGATCCGGACGCTCGCCGGCGCCAAGACGCTGAACGAACTCGCCGGCACCATGATTCCGCTGTTCGGCGGCGGCGAAATCCGGCTCGACGATCTCGGCACCGTCACCGATACCATCGCCGACCGCCGCACCTTCGCCCGCTTCAACGGCGAACCTGTGGTGGCTCTCGGCATCAAGCGCTCCAAGGGCGCCAGCGACGTGGTGGTCGCGGCCGCGGTGCAGAAGCGGATCGACGCCCTGAAAATTGCCTATCCCGACGTCGACCTCAAATTGATCGACACCTCGGTCGAGTTCACCAAGGGCAATTACGAGGCCGCGATCTCGACCTTGTTCGAGGGCGCGATCCTCGCCGTCATCATCGTGCTATTGTTCCTGCGCGACATCAGAGCCACGATCATTGCCGCGGTCTCGCTGCCGCTGTCGATCTTCCCAGCATTCTGGGCGATGGACCTGCTCGGCTTCTCGCTCAATTTGGTCTCGTTCCTCGCCATCACGCTGTCGACCGGCATCCTGGTCGACGACGCCATCGTCGAGATCGAGAACATCGTCCGCCACATGCGGATGGGCAAGACGCCTTATCGTGCCGCGCTCGAAGCCGCGGACGAGATCGGCCTCGCGGTGATCGCGATCTCGCTGACCATCATCGCGATCTTCGCCCCTGCAAGCTTCATGTCCGGCATCGCCGGGCAGTTCTTCAAGCAGTTCGGCATCACGGTGTCGGTGCAGGTGCTCTTCTCGCTGCTCGCCGCGCGCTTCGTGACGCCGATGCTGGCGGCCTATTTCCTCAAGCACCATGACCACGATGATCCGCCGCCCGGCCGCATCCTGCGCAGCTATCACAGCCTGGTCACCTGGTCGGTGAAACACCATTACATCACCGTGCTGCTCGGCTTCGCGGTGTTCGCCGCCTCGATCTGGAGCATCACGCTGCTGCCGCAGGGCTTCCTGCCGGCACAGGACACCGCGCGCTCGCTGCTCGCGATGGAGCTGCCGCCCGGCTCGCAGCTCGCCTACACTGAGAAGGTCACCGAGGAAATCGTGGCGCGGCTGCGCAAGCGGCCCGAGGTGAGGAGCGTGTTCGTCGACGGCGGCCGGGTGCCGCCCGGCATCCAGGAGGTGCGGCGCGCCGCGCTGATCATCAACTACACGCCGAAGGCCGACCGCAGGATCACCCAGCGCGAGCTGGAGCTGTCGATCGGCAAGGAGCTCGATAACGTCCCCGACATCAGGTTCTGGTTTCTCGACGAGAACGGCCTGCGCGCGATCTCGCTGGTCGTGACCGGCACCGACAGCAATATCGTGAACAACGTCGCCAGCGAGCTGGCGACGCAGATGAAGCGGATCCCGATCATCGCCAACGTGATCTCGGAGACCGCGCTCGACCGGCCCGAGCTGCGCATCCGTCCGCGCGCCGAGCTCGCCGCTCGGCTCGGCGTCTCGACCGAGAGCCTGTCGCAGACCATCCGGGTCGCCACCATCGGCGACGTCGGCCCCGCGCTGGCGAAATTCGACGCCGGCGAGCGCCAGGTCCCGATCCGCGTCCAACTCGAGGACAATGCGCGCAGCGATTTGCAGATGCTGGAGCAGCTGCGGGTGCCGCTCGGCCAGCGCGGCGAACGCGGCGGCGTGCCGCTGTCCGTCGTCGCCGACATCCAGCTCGACCAGGGCCCGACCAGCATCAACCGCTACGACCGCGAGCGGCAGGCCACCGTCGCCGCCGACCTGGTCGGCAATGCCGCGCTCGGCGACGCCACCAAGCTGATCTACGACCTGCCGGTCATGAAGAGCCTGCCGAAGGGCGTCAAGGTCAGCCCGTCCGGCGACGCCGAGAGCCTCGCCGAGCTGTCCGACGGCTTCGCCACCGCGATCACCGCCGGGTTGATGATGGTCTATGCCGTGCTGGTGCTGCTGTTCGGCACCTTCCTGCAGCCGATCACCATCTTGTTCTCGCTGCCGCTCTCGATCGGCGGCGCGATCGGCGCGCTGCTGTTGACCGGCAAGCAGCTCACCACGCCGGTGTTGGATCGGCATCCTGATGCTGATGGGCATCGTCACCAAGAACGCCATCATGCTGGTGGAGTTCGCGGTCGAGGCGATCCGCGACGGCAAGGCGCGCGAGGACGCCATGATCGACGCCGGCATGAAGCGCGCCCGCCCGATCGTGATGACCACGATCGCGATGGCCGCCGGCATGATGCCGTCAGCGCTGGCGTTCGGCGCCGGTGGCGAATTCCGCTCGCCGATGGCGCTCGCGGTGATCGGGGGCCTGATCTTCTCGACCGTGCTGTCGCTGGTGTTCGTGCCGGCGATGTTCATGGTGATGGACGACATCGGCGGCCTGATCTGGCGCCTCGGCAAGCGGCTGGTGGTCTCGCATGCCGACCACGAGCTCACGCCGAGCGAGCCGAAGCCCGACGACACCAAGCGGCAGGGCGGCCCGCCGAGCATGATATCGCCGGCGGCGGAATGAGCTTGGGTTCGCGGCGCGGCTAATACAGCCGCGTGCGATAGGCCTCTTCCATCGCCTTCTCGGCGACCTCGACCTCAACGGCGGCGGTCTGCTCGGCGATGATCCGGCCGAGCGTCGGGAAACTGTTGCGCTCGACCTGGGCAGCGGGATTCCAGAGCTTCGAGCGCATCAGCGCCTTGCCGCAATGGAAATAGGTCTCGTCGACATGCACCTTGAGACCGATGATCGGCGTGACGTTCTGCACGGTCAGCGGCGTCAGGAGATCCGGCTCCTGCGAGATCTCGGCCCGCCCGTTGATGCGCAGCGTCTCGTTGATGCCGGGCACCATGAAGATCAACCCGACCCCGGGCGAGGCGATGATATTGCCGAACGTGTCGACCCGGTTGTTGCCGCGCCGGTCCGGGATCAGCAGCGTCTTGTCGTCGAGCACCGAGACGAAGCCCGGCGCATCGCCGCGCGGACTGGCGTCGGCATGGCCGTTGCCGTCGCTGGAGGCAATGATGAGGAACGGCGACAGCGCGATGAAGTCGCGGCAGAATTTGTCGAGATGATGGAGGACCTTCTTCTCGGCGAGCGGGCTGACCTGCCCGAAATGCCCACGAAGATCCTGCTGCGACTTGACCGGCGGCTTGCCGCCCGCGTTCTGGCTGCTCATTGCGAACTCCCGTTTATGGCCCGTCTATACCACGTCAGCGCGGGAATTGATGCCGGCCGCCAGGGAGCGCGCATTGGCCGCGGCCGCGAGGCTCAGCGGTGCCCGGAATGCAAAACCCCTGCGGTCAACGGGAAAGACCGCAGGGGTTTGCAGGTGGATGGCGTGAGGCCAGCAAGGCTGGGTGTCACCCCAAGGACCGGCACCGCAATGAAAGCGATAGCGGCCTCGTCATGCAAGCACGTCTTTTAGGCAGCAGTGCGTCAACATTCGCAGGCAAAGCGCGCGAGAGACTCGAATTCTCGCGCACGTTGCATGCGTTCCGCCGGGCTTCTCGTTCGTCGCGCTCCTTGCGCGAACCGATTATTCGCTTCGTTCGAAAACCGTTTCTAATCGTTGCGTGCGACTGCCGTCAGCTTGGTCATGTTGTGCAGCATGATCCGGCCGCGCTGCAGGTCGACGATGCCGTCCTTGCGCCAGGTCTGCAGTTGCCGGTTGACGCTCTCGCGCGCCGCGCCGACGAAGATGCCGAGCTGCTCCTGCGAGATGTGCACCTCGGAACCGAAATCCTCGGCCAGCGCACACAGCCGGCGTGCGAGGCGCACCGGCAACGGCTGCAGCACGGATTCCTCCATCCGCTCGCTCTGCCAGCGGATGCGCTGGCACAGCAATTCGATCAGCCGGACCGCGACCTTCGGCTCGCGCTCGAGGAAGCCCAGGAAATCCTCCCGCCGCAGCACGAACAATTCGGTCGGCTCGCCCGCGGTCGCGTCCGCAGTGCGATCCTGGCCGTCGAGCACGGCGACTTCGCCGAACAGGTCGCCGGATCCCATGAAGTTGAGTGTGAGCCGGCTGCCGTCGGACGCACCGGTTTCGATCCGCATCTGGCCGCGGCGGACCCCAAACAGGGCATCGCCGGGATCTCCCTTCTGGAACAGCACCTCGCCGGTGGTGAGCTGCTGGGTGTGGCAGAGGCCCGAAAGCCGCTGCAGCTCGTCCGCACCGAGATCGGCGAACATCGGATTCATCTTCAGAATGACCGCAAATTCGGCCTGTTTGTTCATTGTACTGCCTTCCAAATCAATCCGAGCAGTCCCCGCTGCCCGGTTAGCAAAAATCACCCTCATAAGAGTGTGTTTGAGGTCACATAAGTTCATGCTGGTAACGGATTATTTTTCCCGGCATTGGAGCGAGACCCCGTTTGCGGGGTAATCTCGTGTGAACGGCCGTGTCCTTGCGCGGCGGAACCCCTGCTTGCCCGGCCTGGAACGACGACATGAGAGCACTGAGACTTGCCGGGGCTGCCGTTGCGGCCGTGGTCGTGATCCTCGCGCTGGTGGCCGTGATCGGGATCCCCGCTTCTTTCGTCACGTCTGCGATCACCGAGCGGGTCGAGCGGGAGACCGGCTACCAACTCACCATCAATGGCGGCGCCAAGGTCTCCCTCTGGCCGACGATCAATCTGACGCTGAACGACGTCGTGTTGCAGGACCCGCGGGGCCGCGAGTCCAATAACCGGTTCGCGGCCACCCGTGTCGACGCGGAGATGACGCTGTCGAGCCTGTGGTCGGGCCGGCCCGAGATCACCGACCTCGCGATCGAGAAGCCGGTGGTGAACCTGCCGCTGCAGCGCGAGCGCACCCGCGACCATCATCCGCCGGCGAAGTCGTCTGCGTCCGACAATGGCGGCATCACGATCCGGCACGTCGGCGTCACCGGCGGCACGGTCGTGTTCTCCAGTGTGCGCGACCGCGTCGAGAGCCGGATCGAGGCGCTCAACGCCGACGCGACCATCGGCGACGATCGCAGGATCGTCGTCACCGCGAACGCCCGCGCGAGCGACAGGCCGCTGAAGTTCGAGCTCCGCGCCACCGCGCCGCAAGGATCGCTGGACCATCAGAGCGTGCCGACCGAATTCAACATCGAGGCACCGGGCCTGTTGCCGGCAGCGATCAAGGCCAACGCGGAAGCACGTCTGAACGGCACGGTCGTGATGTTCAACGGCGTCTCCGGCACGCTCGGCGATGGCGGCTTCACCGGCTGGGCGTCGGTCGATTTCGCCAGCAACAAGCCGCTGGTGAAGCTCGATCTCGACTTCCAGCGCATCTCGATTGCGGTGCCGCCGGGCCAGCCCGACGCGGCGCAGCCATTGGGCACCAACAGCTGGAGCAACGCGTCGATCGATCTCAACGGCCTCAATTACGTCGACGCGCAAGCGCGCATCTCGACGCCGGAGCTCGTGATCGGCGGCGGCCGCTTTACGCAGGCGGCGATCGATGCGTCGGTCGACAGCGGCGTGCTGAAGGGCAGGCTCAGCAACCTCGGCGCCTATGAGGGCACCGCCGATGGCGACGTCACGATCGACGCGCGAACCGCGAACCCAACCTACGCGCTGCGGCTCGATCTCGCCGGCGTGCGCGCGCTGCCGGTGCTCAAGAGCCTCGCCGAGTTCGACAAGCTCGACGGCAAGATGCAGGCCAAGCTCGCATTGACCTCGCAGGGCACGAGCGAGCGCGCCATCGTCGGCAATCTCGGCGGCACCGCCTTCGTCGTGTTCCAGGACGGCAAGATCCTCGGCCTCAACGTCGCGCAGATGATCCGCAACCTCACCACCAGCCCCCTGTCGGGCTGGCAGCAGGGTGAGGAATTGTCGACCGATCTCAGCCAGCTCTCGGCCTCGTTCAAGGTCGACAAGGGCCAGGCCGTCACCACCGATCTCAATCTGATCGGCCCGCTGATGAAGATGACCGGGGTCGGCACCATCGACCTCAACACCCGCCAGATCGGATTCCGCGTCGAGCCGCAACTCGTGATGACCACCGAGGGCCAGGGCCGCGCCGGCAATCCGGTCGGCCTCGGCATCCCCGTGATGCTCGAGGGCCCCTGGGTGAGCCCGCGGATCTATCCGGAGATGCAGGGCATCCTGGACAATCCCCAGGCCGCCTATGCCAAGCTCAAGGAGATGGGCAAGGGCCTGTTCGGCGCCAACGGCCAGGGTCTGAGCCAACAGGGCCTGAGCCAGGGGCTCAACGGGCTGACCAACCTGCTCAACGGCGCGCAGGGCGGCGGTGGCGCCGGCACCGGCCAGACTCCAGGCGCCGGCCAAGGCAACCCGCTCGGCGGGCAACTCGGCGACACCATCGGGAACCTGCTGCAGCAGGGCCTTTCCACCCTCAACCAGGGCAACGCCTCGCGCCCGAGCCGCAGCCTGGCCAGGCCCGAGGCGGACGCGCCGCCGGCCGCCGATCAGCCCGCGCCGCCGTCCCCGCCGCCCGGCGACACCGCCGAGCAGCACGACAATCCGGCGATGAAGGACGTGCTGCGTCAGCTGTTCAATCGCTGATAGTCCCGGATATCCCCCGCCATTATCCGCGGCTAACCATGCGACCCAAGGCTCCGCTCTCCCCGTCCGATCCGTGCTAAACAGCGCCCAACACAGTGGCGCACCCGACGGATCGGAGGGCACGGACGAGGCGGGATGAACGGGGCTGCGGACAACGGCAAGAACTGGTTCCTGCGCGGCGGCCTGTTCGCCAAATACGTCCTCGCGCTGGTCGGCCTCGTCGTGTTCGTGCTCGCGGTCAACGGCGCGCTCGAGACCTGGATCAGCTATCGCGGCATCAAGAGCACGCTGATCGATGCGATGAGCGAGAAGGCGGATGCCACCGCCAAGCGCATCGAGCAGGCGATCTCCGATCTCGAACGCCAGATCTCCTGGGTGACCCGCGCCTCCTCCAACACCATCGAGCTGCGCCGCGCCGACTATGCCCAGCTGCTCGGCCAGGTGCCGGCGGTGAGCCAGCTCACCTTGATCAGCAGCCAGGGCCAGGAGCTGCTGCGGCTGTCGCGCCAGACCGTCACGGTGAACTCCAACACCGACCTCTCCCGCGACCTCCGCTTCATCGAGACGGTCAGCCGCGGCACCGCCTACGCGCCGGCGTATTTCCGCGACGGGCGGCCCTTCATGTCGATCGGCGAGCAGCATTCCGGCTTCAATGCCGGCGTCACCGTGGCCGAGATCGACCTGCGCTTCCTCAACGACTATTTCGGCGACTCCCAGGTCGGCCGTCTCGCCTATGCCTATGTCGTCGACGCCAGGGGCCGCGTGCTGGCGTCCTCGTCGAAGGGCCCGGAGATCGGCAAGGACCTCGCCGCATTGCCGCAGGTCGCAGCCGTGCTGTCGCGCAACGGCAGGCCGCTCGCCTCCGGCAGGGATGTCGACGGCAACGCGGTGCTGACGACTGCGACCGCGGCGCCCGACCTCGGCTGGCACGTGTTCTACGAGCAGCCGACCGCGCAGGCGCTGTCTCCGATCCGCGACCAGCTGGTGCGCATTGCGCTCCTGATCGCGCTCGGCCTCGTGGTCGCGATCATCGCCGGCACGATCCTGGCGCGGCGCATGCTGGTGCCGATCACGGCACTGCGCACCGGTGCGCGGCGGCTCGGCGCCGGCGATTTCGGCCATCGCATCGAGGTGAAGACCGCGGATGAGCTGGAGGAGCTCGCGGGGCAATTCAACAGCATGGCCTCGCAACTCGCCGAGACCTATTCCGACCTCGAAGGCAAGGTGAAGGAGCGCACCCGCGACCTGGAGGAAGCCAACGCCACCGTGCGCGAGCAGGCCGACAAGCTGCGCGAGCAGACCGAGCAGCTCAAGGACTGGAACAGGTCGCTGGAGCAGCGGGTCGAGACCCAGCTCGGCGAGCTCGAGCGCGTCCGCAGGCTCGAGCGCTTCCTGGCGCCGCAGGTGGCGCAGCTGATCGCCTCGTCGGACAATCCCGAGGGCCTGCTCGACAGCCACCGCCGTGAGGTCACGGTGGTGTTCTGCGACCTGCGCGGCTTCACCGCCTTCACCGAGGCGACCGAGCCCGAGGAGGCGATGAACGTGCTGCGCGAATATCACGCGGCGCTCGGCAAGCTGATCTTCAAATACGAAGGCACGCTCGACAAATATGCCGGCGACGGCGTGATGATCCTGTTCAACGCGCCGATCCAGCTCGCCGACCACACCGCACGCGCGGTGAAGATGGCGGTGGAGATGCGCGACACCGTCGGCCCCTTGACCGAGAAGTGGCGCAACCGCGGTCATAGTCTTGGCTTCGGCATCGGCATTGCGCTCGGCTACGCCACGCTCGGCCAGGTCGGCTTCGAGCAGCGGCTGGAATACGCCGCGATCGGCAGCGTCACCAACCTCGCCTCCCGCCTGTGCGGCGAGGCCAAGGCCGGCCAGATCGTGGTCAGCCGCCGCGTCTACGGCATGGTCGAAGCGTACGTCGAAGGCCGCGCCATCGACGACCTCGTGCTGAAGGGCTTCAACCATCCGATTTTGGCGGCGGAGATTCTGCGCTGGAAGGGCGAGCCAAGCGCGGAGGCGGCGGCGGAATAGCCAAAGCTCTTTCCCAACGTCGTCCCGGGCACCCACATAAGTCCCGTCATCCTGAGGAGGCGCGAAGCGCCGTCTCGAAGGATGCACGGCCCCGATGCGGCCGCAGCCGGGCCGTCGACCCTTCGAGACGGCCGCTGCGCGGCCTCCTCAGGGTAACGGTTCAACAGCGCACATCGCTGCAACCCGTTTGTCCTGATTCAACTATCAAACAGCTGAGGGAAACACACCCCCGCAGCCTCGCGACGCCACCGCGCCCGAGTCATGCGATCAACCACCCTCATCGAAATCGGAGGGCGCAGGGAAGGCCGGGCGCCGATCGCACCCGCGGGTCCCGTGCAACAAAAAGCACGGGAGGTAGGACCACAGGTGTAACCGGAAACATCCGGCCTTCCCTGCGCAATGGTTTACGGCTTATACGTGCTCGCCCCGGTGAGACTTGGCTTGTTTGTCACCGTCTTCGCAACGCGCATTGCGCAATCGGAAAAGACACCTACCGCTAGGGCGTCAGGTCTGCACGACTTCGCCGTCCGCCGACCAGCGCGCGTCGTCGTTCGCGCCGCCAGCGTCCATCGCATCCCGCCGCACGTTCGTGACGATCGCGATACGCCCCTCTTGCCGGGCGGGATGGGGGAAGTTGTACAGGTGAGTTGGGGGAGATGTCAAGGGAAATTCCGAAAATCAGAACGATGGCTTCACCGTTCGATCTAATGAACACACGCTAGCCGGATCACGCCAAAAGCGACGTTGGGCGGGCTTGCCGCGGACATGCGATTCTGGCTTAACCGTTGCAAGACAATCATTCGTCGCAATTGATCTTGCCTCTAGGGAGTAAGGCATCGCAAATGTCCGACCAAGTTTCGGTTCAGCGCAAGGGTGGAAAGATATGGAGCCATTTGAGAAACAAATGGCTTGAAGAAACTCCTGAGGAGACAGTACGTCAAGAATATCTAGTTGCGACACTCATCAAGGAGTACGGCTTCACTCTAGAGCAGATGGCCGAAGAGCTTGAGGTCACCGGCCGAGGATCAAGGAAGATGAGTTCGCCAACCTACTCCATCAGTGTCATAACGTCATTCGCAATCGAGAAAAACTCGATCCTGCGGCGGCCTTCGATGAGATCGCCAAGATTCTATTTGTAAAGGTCTTCGTTGAACGCGAGCTGCGCGCGAACACCCCTAGATTATGATTGATATTGTCGCCAGTTTTGAAGTCGCCAATAAATCTACTTTCGACTGTAAACATCACCATCTCATAGGCGTTGGACACACGTATACGATCCTCGCAATCAAGCTCTATCCAAGGTAGAACACCAATTCCGTGGAAATGGAAGCGTCAGTTTTGCTCGGGTGCGACTGCCGGCCTTTAGAGAACGATCGGCTGGTCACGCGGTCTCGTAGAGCCGCATTCCAATCACCACCCCGTGACCCCCACCCCCTCCGCAATCACGATCCCTCCCCAACGCACCCCTCCTAGGAATAACCCATCCCCCACCTCGCTCGCGTCATGACGGGCGCGCGCGAACGCGCGCGCCTTGCGACAACAAGAACAAGCAGGATGGTTTGATGACGGGATTGGATGGGACGCCGGCTTCGGCGTCAGTGATGGCGCTGCACTGCTCGCTGGGATCGGGACGGCAATGGACCAAGCTTGCGGGCGCGCTCGGCGGTGTGCCGTTCATGGTGCCGGACATTTCCGGCTATGGCGTCGCGGCCTGCGCCCGTTCACGAGTCGCGATCACGATGCTGGTGTCGAGGCAAATCATTCGTCGACGAACACGTTCGTATCAGGCTCAACCGGCACCTCGTCCGGGATACCGTCGGGCAGAAAATCCCTCGCCCCAAGCGAGTCGAGTTCGGCCCAGAATCTGTCGAAGTCGATCGGCGGCTTTTTGATCGGCTCAAGGATCACCTTGTCGCCGACCTTGCTCACCCGGACTTCGGTGCCCTCAAAGCGAAGCTCTTTTGGCAGGCGCACAGCCTGGCTGCCGCCGTGCATGAACAGTTGGGCGGTTGCGGTTGCGCTCATGATCCGCCTCCGTGATCTTGAAGGGAGCCAATGATGTTCTCCCTGAGCAGCGTATTGACCAACGAGCTTAGCGATACCCCTTGTGCCGCGGCCTGCGCCGTCAGGTGATCCAGCAGGTCCGGCTCCAGATGGATTGGCGGCACGAGGCGCGCTCCTGCCCGGGAGAACTTGCCGCGCACGGCGTCCGAGAAATCATACTCATCTCTCATCGGATCGCAGGTCCTCGTGGTCACCGGGATGCATATCACGACCAGCGGCAACTGGGCTAAGCAAATGGTGCCGGTTCCGCGAAGCACTCCGAGCCCGCCGCCCGGTCGGCCCGATACGTTCCACGATAGACCGTGCCCCCTCACCCGGATCGCATTTCGCTCCGCTCCATGCGCTCCGGCCTCTCCCACAGGGGGGACGCGAACGGAGCGGGCGGTCGCGGCGTGACCTCTCTGCTGGCTGGCTTCCCGGCCATCTGCTAATCAGGGGCCGCACATTGCTGGGAATGATCCGCCGATGACGCCGCGATTTCCGTACCGCACCGCCCTCGCCGCCTCCGCGCTGCTGCTGCTCGCAGCTTCTCCCACATCAGCCGCCGACGAGCCCGACTCCGTGCCGAAGGGCGCGGCGGTCACGGTGCTGAAGGCGTCGAAATTCTGCTTCGGCAACATCGTCGAGGTCACAGGCATCGTGCTGCCGCGCGACGAGCAGCAGATCCGGCCGGATCGTTTCGGCTTGAAGGTGGCGGAGGTGAATGCCGATCCCGGCGACACCGTCACCGCGGGCCAGGTGCTGGCGAAACTGACCGATGGCACCAATACCAGCAATGTCACGGCGCCCGTGGCGGGCACGATCTCGGCCTCATCGGCGATCGTCGGCAGCCCGGCCTCCGGCAAGGACGCGCTGTTCTCGATCATCACCAGAAGCGAATACGATCTGGTCGGCATGGTGCCGACCCGCGACATCGCCAAGCTGAAGACCGAGCAGACCGCAAAGCTGCGGATCCTCGGCGCCGGCGACGTCGACGGCAAGGTGCGGCGGATCGCGCCGACCGTCGAGCCGAACAGCCAGCTCGGCCAGGTGTTCGTGGCGATCGGCGGCACCAGGCGGCTGCTGGTGAATTCGAGCGGGCGGGCGCAGATCAAGACCGGGCAGAGCTGCGGCGTCGCGGTGCCGCTGACCGCGATCCTCTACTCCACCGCCGGCACCGTGGTGCAGGTGGTGCGCGGCGGCCGCGTCGAGACGCGGCGGGTCGAGACCGGGTTGATGTCGGCGGGACAGGTCGAGATCCGCGACGGCATCCAGGAAGGCGACATCGTCGTGGCCCGCGCCGGCGCGCTGCTGCGCGAGGGCGACCCGGTGCGGCCGGTGGGGGCAGCCGCGGAGGCGAAGTGAGAGGGGCGAATAGCGAATGGCGAATGGGGAGTAGCGAATAGCGGTTTGTAGCCCGGATGGAGCCAACCGGGCGCGCGTTCGCGCGACCCGTTGGCTCCATCCGGGCTACGAGATGTCCCCTATTCGCTACTCCCCATTCGCTATTCGCGGCATCACCCGCCGAGCTTGATGTCTTCCAGCAGCGAGGACGATACGCTCGGCACCTGCTCGCCTTCGCTCGCGCGGGAGATCGCGACGCGGGTCTTGTTGAACGCGGTCTCGGCCCCGGCCTGGGCGTTGAGGTTTTGGATCAGCTCGGAGACCAGCACGCTGTTGGCGCCCTTTGAGTCGTCGGCGACCTTGCCCGGCGTCGCCGAGCTGAGAACGATGGTGTTCTCCGGCGGGCTGATCGGCGCGAGGCCGTGCGAGAAGGCGCGGAAGCGGCGCTCATAGGGATTGCGTCTGGAGGCATCGAGCACGACGAGCTTGGCCTTGGCGCCGCGCTCCTTCATCGCGTCGAGCACGGACTCGACGCTGACGCCGGTGCGCTTGACGTCGGCTTCCTTCCAGATCGTGGCATCGACCGGGATCATGTAGCTCTCGCGGCCCACCTGCACGCCGTAGCCGCCGAAGAACAGCATCACGACGGTGTCGGGGCGGATCTTGGCCTTCATGCGCTCGACCGCGCGGAACATGTCGTCCCTGGTCGCGTCCTCGACCACGTCGACGTCGAAGCCTTCGCGGCGCAGCGCCGACGACAGCGTGCGGGCATCGTTGATCGGCTGGGCCAGCGGCGCGGCGGCGTCCGGGTAATGGCCGTTGCCGATGATCAGCGCGAGGCGGGAGGTGCCGGCCGGAATGCTGCCGGTCAGCTCGCCGGTCACGGCCTTGTCGCCACCCTTGGCGACATCGAGGGTGCGCTTGTTGAGCGCGGCATGGGCACCGATCGCCAGCGACACCGTGCCGGCCACCGCCACGCAGACGGCGATGGTGCGACGGGAAATCTGAAGCTGCCTAAGGTTCATAGCGTTCCTAGTCCCAATCCTTGTCCCGAAGGCGCTCGAACGAAATCGCGCCAGTTAGTCGCGTCAGTGACGGTCAGGTTTAATGGGGTTGAGCTGTGTGTGCCGTCGATTGATCTCAATTTGCGGCGCCGCAACAAACATTCCCTTAACCCGGACGGCCGGCCGGGGCAACCCGGTTTGCTGCATGCTGCCGCCCGGCACAGGGCATTGACGCCGTTAAGATCCCGTTACGTGATCTCGGTCACATTTGTATTTTGCAGGGATTCATGTAGCTTTCCAAAGGCTTGCGAGTTTGGGGGAGGACCGGAGGAAACACCGTCCGGGGCGGCGGCGTTAACCGGTTCCTTGAGAAAGGGATTCATGAGCCTTCACGAGATCGCCGGGGCCGTGTGCCGGTCGCTGACCGCCAGGAAGGACGGCCCGTCGCTGTACGACGTCTGCGACCCCATCTTGCAGGTCTATCGCGGCGGCGACGCCCATCTCGGGAAGTTCTACCGGACCGCGCTCGGCAATCCGCCGCTGCGTACGCTGCTCCGCCGCACCGGCCTGCCCGCACTGAAGGACCCCGACCGCCTTGCCGGCCTGCGCGCGGCGTTGACCGCGGCGCGCGATAGCGAGGCGCCGGACTGGGCCGCGATCGGCGCCCCCGTCGCGGACCTGATGGACGGCATCGGCGTGCGCCACCCCGCCCCGCCGGCCGCGGCGGCGCCGGGCCGCCCGCCGGCAATGGCCGAGATCGACCGCGTGATCCGCAAGACCGGCGCGCATCTGCTCGCCTCGTTCGGCAGGAACGGCTTCATCCCGACCTATGCCGCCTTCAACCTGATCGGCGATCCCGACCTGGGCGGGCGCGAGATGCTGATGGCGCTGACCGGGCTGAACGCGCGCGGTTACAAGAACTCGACCCTGCTGTTCGGCCTGGCGCGGATCTTCATCGCGCATTCGCCGGCGCGCGCGCTGATCAACCCGGCCTGGCGCGGCATCGCCGAGCCGATGTGGGAGCCGGTGCAGATCCGCCACCGCTCGGCCTATTACGACGCGTTCTTCACCGAGGCGCTGCTCGGCTTCGTCGAGACCGGCCTGGCGTCACCGGTCGAGGCTGGCACGGCGCGGCGCGCGATCGCCGACATGGTGGACTTCTGCCTCAAGACCAGCGCCGAGGAGGTGCCGTCGCATGACGGTTCCACGGTGAAGGTGATCACCGCGCTGGCGCCGGGCCGGCATCCGCGCTTCTCGCGGTTCTTCGCCCAGATCAAGCAGGACCTCGGCTTCGGCATCTATGTGCCGGACTGCGACACCACGGCATGCTCGTTCTCGGCGGCGACCCAAGCCGGCTCCGACGATCCGATCCTCGCGCAGCCGCTGCTCGACTTCTACCGCGGCTACCAGGTGCGCGCGGGCGCCAACGAGCCTGTTGTCACCGTGCCGCTGAACGACAACATCGATTACGAGGGCGGCGTCGTCACCTGGATCGACAATCTCAAGGGCGAGCGGCCCTATGGCAACGACCTCGACCCGACGCTGAACCTCGATATTCTCGAGGTCTCGTTCCGCAACCTCGCCCGCTGGCAGATCATCGAGACGCCGCAGCGGCTGGAGACGGTGCATCGCATCATCGCCTTCCAGAGGAATCTGGTCGAGAGCGGCGCGTTCAGGAATCCGCGCTCGCATATTTATTATTTGCCGGAGCTCTATTCGGCCTATTTCGGCCGCTGCTATGCCGCCTTCATCGCGCTGCCGCTGGCGGCGCAGCGCATCATCGATCCCGGCAACGTGTTCGCGCTGATCCGCGCCCGCGTGCTCGGCTATGTCCAGAGCGAGCTGATCACCCATGAGATGAACCCGTTCGACGCCGCGCTGGCGCTGATGGCGCTGGCGCATCTTAACGCCGAGGTCTCGAGCTTCACGCCGGCGCTGCACTGCATCGTGCAGGGGCTCGGCGAGGGCGGCCGCAAGGGCCCCTACAGAGCCTATGAATGGAACAAGATGAAGACGCCGACGCGCATCCTGGTCGGCGGGCCCGAAGTGACATCGGCGTTCGTGCTGATGGCCCTGGCGCTGGCGCGGAAGCGAATGGCGGGCGAATAGCGAATGGCGAAGAAAGCCACCCCTTCCCTATTCGCAATTCGCCACTCACCATTCGCCCCTGGATGACGCGAAGTTGACACTGGCGGAAACACGACAGCACTGGCAGGGTTGCCCAATTGCCCGCACAATCGTTGGGCACTGACCGATCAACGCCAAAGCCCTTTGAACGACAAGAACCTGGCCGGGAACGCCGATGCTGAAGACGCTGCTCACTGCTGGCCTGCTGCTGTCGCTGCCGACGCTGGCTGTGGCGGCCGACATCACCGGCGTGCCGAAGATCCGCGACGGCGACCAGCTCATGATCGGCAGCGTCAAGATTCGGCTCGGCGGCATCGATGCGCCGTCGACCGACCAGCTCTGCCTCAACACCAAGGGTGAGCGCTGGACCTGCGGCGTCGCCGCGCGCGACGAGCTGATCAAGCATGCCGGCAACAAGAGCTGGACCTGCCACGCCCGCTCGGTCGACCGCCGCGGCCGCACCGTCGCGCGCTGCGAGGTCGATGGTGAGGACATCCAGAAGTGGATGGTCGCGAATGGTTGGGCGCTGGCCTACACCCGCGTCTCGCATGACTACGAGCCGGACGAGAAGGCCGCGCGCGAGGCAAAAGCCGGGATGTGGCAGGGCGCGTTCATCGCACCGTGGGACTGGCGCGTGCGCAACAAGAAGACCATCGTGCTCGGCGCGGTGAAGCCGCCGGAGGGCGCCAATGCGATCCTGCTCGCCTCCGCCTCCGGGCCGGTTGCGCCCTCGCCCGATTGCACCATCAAGGGCAACGTCAACCGCTCCGGCGAATGCATCTTTCATCAGCCGACCAGCCGCTGGTACGCCAAGATCGAGATGAAGATCTCAAAGGGCACGCGCTGGTTCTGCTCGGTCGAGGAAGCCGAGGCCGCCGGCTGTCGCGAGACACGGCGCTAGCGCGCGCGACGCAGTGATCCGGAAGCGTGTGCCGTGACCGACGTCGAGATCGATCCACCTTCCACGCAGCGGCGCAGCCGCCTCCGGCAAGCGCAGATGCTGCTGCTGTTCGTGCTGGTCATCTATCTGATCGCGGCCTATCTGGTGCTGCCGGCGCTGTGGACGCATTACGAGCACCAGAAGGGCCTTGCCAATCTGCCGATGGTGACGCGTACCGCGCAGGGCATTCCCGGCGATCCGATGAATGTCGGGCTGATCGGCGACACCAGGGACGTGGTCTGCGCCATGCACGAGGCCGGCTGGTTTCCGGCCGATCCGGTGACACTGAAATCCTCGATCGAGATCGTCGGAAGCGTGCTGCTCGATCGCCCCTACAAGGATGCGCCGGTGAGCAGCCTGTTCTATCTCGGCCGCCGCGAGGACCTCGCCTTCGAGCGGCCGGTCGGATCGAGCGCCGATCGCCGCAACCATGTCCGGTTCTGGCGCGTGCTCGACCAGGGTCAGGAGAAGCGCCCGGTGTGGCTCGGTGCCGCGACGCTCGACCGCAGCGTCGGCGTCAGCCATTACACCGGCGCGGTGACCCATCATATCGGACCCGACCTGGACGCCGAGCGTGCGCTGCTCGCCACCGACCTCGAGTCCGCCGGCATGGTCACCGCGAAATATCAGGTGACCGGCATCGGTCCGACCTTCAACGGCCGCAATGGCGGCGGCGATCTCTATTACACCGATGGCGAGATCTGGGTGCTGCGGCTGGTCGAGGCCTGCAATAAGAACCACGGCGCGGTCGCGCAGATCCCGAGTCCCGCCGCGACCGAATTCAAGGACCAGATCTGGCGCGCGGTCGTGGAGTCGATCGGCAAATAGGCCGCTGCTACCCGGTTTTGGAAATGCTGGATTGCTCCGTCCGGCTCGCAATCGAAGCCGCAATGGAATATTGTCCCCGCTCGACCCCTCACACGCATGATTTGCGTTGCTTTACCCAAAAGGAACAGGACGATGACCGTTCGCGCGGGCCGGGAATTTCTGGCCATCCCCGGGCCCACCACGATGCCCGATCAGGTGCTGCAGGCGATGCACCGCCCAGCGCTCGACATCTACTCCAGCGAGATGCTCGAACTGACCGACGGCCTGCTGCGCGATCTCTCGAACCTGTTCGCGACCAAAGGCAAGTCCTACATCTACATCGCCAACGGCCACGGCGCCTGGGAAGCCACGCTCTCCAACGTGCTGTCGCGCGGCGACAAGGTGCTGGTGCTCGAAAGCGGGCGCTTCGCGATCGGCTGGGGCCAGGCCGCGGCCGCGATGGGCGCCGATGTCGAGGTGCTGAAGGGCGACTGGCGCCGCGCGATCCGCCCGGCCGAGGTCGAGGAGCGGCTGCGGCGCGACAAGGAGCACGCGATCAAGGCGATCCTCGCGGTGCAGGTCGATACTGCCTCCGGCGCCTATAACGACATCGAGGCGATCGGCAGGGCGATCAAGGCCGCCGGCCATCCCGCACTGTTCATGGTCGACACCGTCGCCTCGCTCGGCTGCATGCCGTTCGAGATGGACAAATGGTATGTCGACGTCGCGATGTCTGGCTCGCAGAAGGGCCTGATGACGCCGCCCGGCCTCGGCTTCGTCGCCGCCAGCGACCGCGCCTGGGACGCGCACAAGAAGGCCGATCTGCGCACGCCCTATTGGGACTGGACCGAGCGCGAAGGCTCTGAGCACTACCGCAAATATGCCGGCACCGCGCCGGTGCATCTGTTGTTCGCCTTGCGCGAGGCGATCAACATGCTGCACGCCGAAGGCCTGGAGAACGCCTTCGAACGGCACCGCCTGCTCGGCGAAGCGGTGCGCCGCGCGGTTGCGGTCTGGGGCGAGGGCCAGGTGCTCGGCTTCAACATCGCCGAGCCCACCGAGCGCTCCAACACGGTGACGACGGTGACCGTGAAGGGCGCCGACCCCGCCGCGATCCAGCGCTACGCCAAGGAGAAATGCGGCGTGGTGCTCGGCACCGGCATCGGCGATCTGCAGGGCCAGGCCTTCCGCATCGCGCATATGGGCCACGTCAACGCGCCGATGATCCTCGGCACGCTCGGCGTCATCGAGGTCGCACTCACCGCGCTGAACATCCCGCACGGCAAGGCCGGCGCCGACGCCGCCATCCAATGGCTCGGCGAGAACGTGAAGGCGTAAGGCCAAGGGATCGATGACTCGCATCTCAAACCCGTCATCCTGAGGAGGCCGCGGAGCGGCCGTCTCGAAGGATCGACGGCCCGGCTGACGCCGCGAGCGAATCGGAGTACGCCGGGATATCCGGGCCGTGCATCCTTCGAGACGCGCGCAAGCGCGCGCTCCTCAGGATGACGGGACGTCTTTCACGATGTGACAAGAGGCATCCAACGCGTGCTTGCTACTTGGCCGTCGCGACGTATGCTTGATTCAAGCGTACGCGAGCCAGAACCAACGCCATGGGCATCTACGTCTACATGCTTCGCTGCGCCGACAACTGTCGGCAGTGCAACGGGCGACGATCTCACGCCGCGCATCGAACAGCACAATGCGGGTGCGTTCCCCGGCTACACCTACAATCGCCGGCCGGTGGTTCTCGTCTGGTCGGAGTATTTCGACCGTATCACCGACGGCATCGCTGCGGAGCGCCAGATCAAGGGCTGGAACCGGGCGAAGAAAGAAGCGCTGATCAAATCGGATTGGGACACAATCAGCCAACTGGCGCGTCGTCGCAGCGCAACTGCTTCCCCGTCATCCTGAGGAGGCCGCAGAGCGGCCGTCTCGAAGGATCGACGGCCACGCTCCCGCGGCGAGTGAATCGGAGTACGCCGGGATATCCGGGCCGTGCATCCTTCGAGACGCCGCGCGTTGCGCGGCTCCTCAGGATGACGGGCCGAGGGAGACGCAACAAGGCCTAGCCACGACTTATTGAGCAGGCACTTCCACTTTTCGGCGCCGCGGATTTCCGCTTTACTGCCGGCAACAGCCGGGCACTGATCCCTGCAGCACAATAAAATGGAGGGATCGCTTGGCATCGGTGGGATTGCGCGGCCTGGTCAAGCGGTTTGGATCGTTCGTCGCGGTTGATGACGTCTCGCTCAAGATTGATCACGGCCAGCTGGTCTGCCTGCTCGGGCCGTCCGGCTGCGGCAAGACCACGACGCTGCGGCTGATCGCGGGCTTCCTCGAACCATCGGACGGCGAGATCCGCGTCGGCGACCGCGTGGTGTCCTCGAAGGCCCGCACGCTGCCGCCCGAGCAGCGCAACATGTCGATGATCTTCCAGAGCTACGCGCTGTGGCCGCACATGACGGTGGCCGAGAACATCGTCTATGGTTTGCGACTGCGCAAACTGGATCGCGACAGCATCGCCAAGAAACTCGCCGCGATCCTGGCGACGACCAAGTTGGAACCGCTGGCGCAGCGCTATCCCGGCGAACTGTCCGGCGGCCAGCAGCAACGCGTCGCGCTGGCGCGTGCGCTGATCGTCGGCCCGGAGACGCTGCTGCTCGACGAGCCCCTGTCCAATCTCGACGCCAATCTGCGCGAGGAGATGCGGTTCGAAATCCGTCGCCTGCATGACCAATATCGCTACACCACCGTCTACGTCACCCACGACCAGTCCGAGGCGATGACGACGGCCGACCTGATCGCGGTGATGAATGCCGGCAAGATCGACCAGCTCGGCAGCCCCGAAGACATCTATGCGCGGCCGGAATCCGAATTCGTCGCGCGCTTCATCGGCGCCGCCAATGTGATCAGGGGTATCGCGCGCGACGCGACCCATGTCGAGTTCGCGGGTGCCGTGCTCGAGGTGGTCGGCGCAAAATTAACCGCTGGCCAGAGCGCGCCGATCGCGATCCGCCAGCATGAGATCCAGCTCTCGACGCGCCCGCCCGCCGCCGCGCCAAACACGCTCAAGGCCGTCGTGACACGCCAGGTCTATCTCGGCATGAACCGCGACACCATGGTGGAAACCGCTGACGGCACCTCGCTGCGGGTGACCACGCCGACGGAGACCGCCGTCGAGAAGGGCCGCGAGGTCTGGCTGACATTGCCTCCCGAGCGCTGCCGCGCGCTCAAGCGATAACAACAAGAAACGGGCGAGGCGATGCGCAGACCGCTTTCCACGCGCGATGTCCTAAAGGCTCTGCGGCACTTGCCGCCGGCACGGTGTTCGCCTCGCCGGCGCGTGCCGCCCAGGCCGAGGGCAATTACGTGACCGAAGAGAGCAAGACGCGCGATGCGCGGTTGTTTCGGGTGTGAGCCATGAGGTCGCGCCATACCCACCCTCGTCATTCCGGGGCGCGCGCAGCGCGAGCCCGGAATCCATTTCTGAGCTTGCGCCTGTGGCCCGATGGATTCCGGGCTCATCGCTTCGCGATGCCCCGGAATGACGGGGAGGGAGTCTTGACATGACGACCACCACCTCCCTATCCCCCAAACCCCGCATCGACTGGACACGTCCGGTGCTATGGCTGTTCGCCGCGGTGCTGATCCTCCTCATCCTGCTGCCGCTGTCCTGGCTCGCGGTATTCGCCTTCACCGACAAGAACCGGCATCCGACGCTTGCAAACTTCGTCACGCTGTTCAGCAATCCCGATTTCCTCGATCCGCTGCTGACCACCGCCGTCATCGCCACCGCCTCGGCGCTGATCTGCTGCATCGTCGCTGCGCCGCTGAGCTGGCTGGTGTCGCGCACCGACATGCCGGGCCGGCAGACCATCCGCGCGCTGGTGACGGCCTCGTTCGTGACGCCGCCGTTCCTCGGCGCGGTCGCCTGGGAATTGCTGGCGGCGCCGAATTCGGGGCTCCTGAACCAGCTCTACCGGCTGTTCGCCGGCGAAGACGCCGATGCGCTGTTCAACATCTACTCGATGACCGGGATCATCTTCGTGATCTCCTGCTACACCTTCCCGTTCGTATTCGTGCTGGTGGCCAATGCGCTCGACACCATGCCGGGCGAGCTGGAAGACGCCTCAGCGATCCTCGGCGGC
This sequence comes from Bradyrhizobium sp. USDA 4461, assembly GCF_054055655.1. Classification (NCBI taxonomy): domain Bacteria; kingdom Pseudomonadati; phylum Pseudomonadota; class Alphaproteobacteria; order Hyphomicrobiales; family Nitrobacteraceae; genus Bradyrhizobium; species Bradyrhizobium sp. USDA 4461. Next base: position 2,695,098 of record NZ_JBSRXM010000001.1, on the reverse strand, counting down.
AATGCCTGGACCACCGCGCGGCGGGTGACGATTCCGCTCGCGCTGCCTGCGCTGGTCGCAGGCGCACTGATCGCCTTCCTGCAGGCAATGACGCTGTTCGGCTCGCCCGCGATCCTGGCGCTGCCGGCCGGCTTCCACACCATGACCACCAAGATCTGGAGCCTGTTCCAGTATCCGCCGAAGCTCGAACTCGCGGCCGCCGCCGCGGTGCCGCTGCTGGTGCTGACCATCCTGCTGTTGCAGGGCCAGAAGGCGCTGCTCGGCCGCCGCGGCTATTCGGTGATCGGTGGCAAATATGGCGCGCCGCGACGCGTGGAACTGCGCGGCTGGCGCTGGGCCGCGCTCGGCTTCTGCCTGCTGGTGCTGCTCAATCCGGTCTTCCTGCCCTATCTCGCGCTGCTCAACGCCGCGTTCTCGCCGAACGCCACCACGCTGGTGACGCCGTCCACGGCGACGCTGCACAACATCGTCTTCGTGTTCACCGAACTGTCGTCGACCCAGCTCGCGCTGAAGAACACCGTCATTCTCGGCACCGCGACCGCGACCATGGGCACCATTCTTGCGCTGGTGATCGCCTATGTCACGACGCGCAGGGTGATCGCCGGCCACCGTGTGCTCGGCTTCCTCGCCACCGCGCCGGTCGCGGTGCCCGGCATCGTGCTCGGCGTCGGGCTGTTCCTGAGCTACACGCGACCGCCCTTCGTGCTCTACGGCACGCTGTGGATCCTGCTGCTGGCGTTCCTCACCATCAATCTGCCCTCGGCCTACCAGCAATTGCAGGCGGCATTCGCGACCATTCATCCCGAGCTCGAGGAAGCCAGCCGCATCCTCGGCGCGACGCGGCTGCAGGCGCTGCGCCAGATCACGGCGCCGCTGCTGCGCACCGGCGTGATCGCGACCTGGTGCTTCATCTTCATCGGCGTGATGCGGGAACTGTCGGCCGCGATCGTGCTGTTCACCTCGCAGACGAAGGTGCTGTCGGTCCTGATCTACGATCTCAACGAAGGCGGCGACCTCGCCGCGATCGCGGTGCTCGGCATCGCGATGCTGGTGATCACCTTCGCCGTGGTGCTGGCGGTGAACCGGATCCCGATGTCCGGCGGCAATGCGGGTGCTAAGCTGCCGAACGGGTAGTTCGATCCATCCACATCGTCATTGCGAGGAGCGAAGCGACGAAGCAATCCATCTATCCATTCGGGGAAGGATGGATTGCTTCGCTCCGCTCGCAATGACGGGGATGGAGCGCAGCAACCCAATGAGCCCCAACCATCTGGCAATCGCCACATTCATCCCGATATAGTGCGGAACCCCGCATTATGAGGATCGAGTGACCAAATCCGCCACCACGACACCGCCCCCCGTCGCGCCGCGCCGGCCGCATTCCTTCACCACCCACGGCATCACGGTGACCGACGACTACGCGTGGATCAAGGATCCGAAGTGGCAGGAGGTGCTGCGCGATCCCTCGATCCTCGATCCCGATATCCGGAATTATCTCGAAGCCGAGAACGGCTACACCGACAGCCTGCTCGGCCATACCGACGCGTTGCAGAAGCGACTGGTCAAGGAGATGCGCGGGCGGATCAAGGAGGATGATTCCAGCGTTCCGTCGCCGGACGGCCCGTTCGCCTATTTCAGGAAATTCCGCGAGGGCGGTCAGCACGAGCTGTACTGCCGCACGCCGCGCGACGGCGGCGAGGCGCATGTCGTGCTCGACGGCGACGCGCTGGCAAAGGACCACAAATACTTCAAGTTCGGCGGCAGCCGGCATTCCAACGACCACCGGCTGCATGCCTGGAGTGCCGACACCAAGGGCTCCGAGTATTTCTCGATCCGCGTGCGCGACTGGGCCACCGGCGGCGATCTCGACGACCTCGTCGAGGAGACCGACGGCGGCGTGGTCTGGGCCTCAGATTCCAAGAGCTTCTTCTACGTCAAGCTCGACGACAATCACCGGCCGATGCAGGTGTGGCGCCACAGGCTCGGCACCAGGCAGGCCGACGACACCCTGATCTATGAGGAGCAGGATCCCGGCTGGTTCACCCATCTGCACGAGAGCGCCAGCGGCCGCTTCTGCGTGATCGCCGGCGGTGATCACGAAACCTCGGAGCAGCGGCTGATCGACCTTTCCAATCCCGACGCACCGCCGCGCCTGGTCGCGGCGCGCGAGGACGGTGTGCAATATTCGATCGCCGACCGCGGCGACGAGCTGTTCATCCTGACCAATGCCGACGACGCCATCGACTTCAAGGTCGTCACCGCGCCGCTCGCCACGCCCGAGCGCGCCAACTGGCGCGACCTGATCCCTTATCGAGAAGGTGTTTATGTGCTCGACGTCGAGCTCTATGCCGGCCACATGGTGCGGCTGGAGCGCGCCAACGCGCTGCCGGCGATCATCATCCGCGACCTCAGGACGGGCGAGGAGCACGCCATCGCCTTCGACGAGGCGGCCTATTCGCTCGACACCATGGGCGGCTACGAGTTCGACACCACCAATCTGCGCTTTGCCTATTCGTCGATGACGACGCCGTCGGAGGTCTACGACTACGACATGGCGACGCGGACACGGGTGTTGCGCAAGCGCCAGGAGATTCCGTCCGGCCACAACCCGGCGGATTATGTCACCACGCGCATCATGGCGACCTCGCATGACGGCGCGCAGGTGCCGGTCTCGATCCTGCATCGCAAGGATTTCGTGCGCGACGGCAAGGCGCCGCTGCTGCTCTATGGCTACGGCTCCTACGGCATGGCGATGCCGGCGTCGTTTGCGGCGAACCGGCTGTCGCTGGTCGACCGCGGCTTCGTCTATGCGATCGCGCATATCCGCGGCGGCGCCGACAAGGGCTGGGGCTGGTATCTCGACGGCAAGCGCGAGAAGAAGACCAATACGTTCGACGATTTCGCCGCCGCCGGGCGGGCGCTGATCGCGGCGAAGTACACCGGCGAGAAACGCATCGTCGGCCATGGCGGCTCGGCGGGCGGCATGCTGATGGGCGCGGTCGCCAACCGCGCCGGCGAACTGTTTGCCGGTATCGTCGCCGAGGTGCCGTTCGTCGACGTGCTCAACACCATGCTCGACGACACGCTGCCGCTGACGCCGCCGGAATGGCCGGAATGGGGCAACCCGATCGAGAGCGAGACGGATTTCCGCACCATCCTGTCCTATTCGCCCTACGACAATGTCGCAGCGAAGGATTATCCGGCGATCCTGGCGATGGGCGGGCTCACCGACCCGCGCGTGACCTATTGGGAGCCGGCGAAATGGATCGCGCGGCTGCGCGCCACCATGCGCGGCGGCGGCCCGGTCTTGCTGCGCACCAACATGGGCGCCGGCCACGGCGGCGCCTCCGGCCGCTTCAACCGGCTCGACGAGGTCGCGATCGTCTACGCGTTCGCACTGTGGGCGGTGGGAATGGCTGAGAGGGCGGAGGTGTAACAAAGGTCCCTCCCATCGTCGTCCTGGCGAAGGCCAGGACCCATAACCACAGGGAGGAGTTTGGTGAAGACCGCCTGTTGCGTGCTGTGGTACCGCGACCTCCGCGCTCGATAGATCACGCGGTATGGGTCCCGGCCTTCGCCGGGACGACGGCGGAGGGTGCGGCGGCGTCTACCGTCCCTTCGCCTTCCGCCACGCCGCAAAATCCGTCAGCGTCTGCTCGTCGGTCGCGGGATAAAGACCGAAGATGCCGCGGCCGTTCTGGACCTGCTCGGTGACGAAATCCTCGAACGCGGTCATCTCGAAGGTCTCGGCCGCGATCTCGTCGGCGAGATGCGCCGGAATCACGATGACGCCGTCGCTGTCGCCGAGGATCACGTCGCCGGGAAACACCGGCGCGTCGCCGCAGCCGATCGGCACGTTGATCTCGATCGCCTGGTGCAGGGTCAGATTGGTCGGCGCGCTCGGGCGGTGATGAAACGCGGGGAAGCCGAGCCGCGCGATCTCGGCCGAATCGCGGAAGCCGCCATCGGTGACGACACCGGCACAGCCGCGCTTCATCAGCCGCGTCACCAGGATCGCGCCGGCAGAGGCTGCGCGCGCATCCTTGCGGCTGTCCATGACAAGCACCGCGCCCGGCGGGCAGTCTTCGATCGCCTTGCGCTGCGGATGCGCGCGGTCGCGGAACACCTCGATCGTATTGAGGTCTTCGCGCGCCGGCATGTAGCGCAGCGTGAAGGCCTCGCCGACCATGGTCGGCTGATCCGGACCGAGAGGGTGAACATCCTGGATCATCTGGATGCGCAAGCCGCGCTTGAACAGCGCGGTCGCGACGGTGGCGGTGGAGACGGATTTCAGCCTGTTGCGGGTGGCGTCGCTGAGTTTTGGCATGGGTGCTCCTTCGTCATTCCGGGGCGCGCGCAGCGCGAGCCCGGAATCCATCGAGCCGCATGCGCCGTGGAGAAATGGGTTCCGGGTTCATGCTTCGCATGCCCCGGAACGACGGTTCAGTAGATCGACGGCTCGCCGACCGGCTTGCCGAACCCGGTCTCGAGGAAATCGAAGTCGCAGCCCTCATTGGCCTGCTTGATGTGCTTGGAGAACATCCAGCCATAGCCGCGCTCGAAGCGCTTCTCCGGCTGCTTCCATTCGGCGCGGCGCCTGGCGAGTTCCGCCTCGGGCACATCGAGATTGATGATGCGGGCAGCGACGTCGAGCGTGATGCGGTCGCCGTTCTTCACCAGCGCGAGCGGGCCGCCGATATAGGATTCCGGCGAGACGTGCAGGATGCAGGCGCCATAGCTGGTGCCGCTCATCCGCGCATCCGACAGCCGCACCATGTCGCGCACGCCCTGCTTCACGAGCTTGGTCGGGATCGGCAGCATGCCCCATTCCGGCATCCCCGGGCCGCCCTGCGGCCCGGCATTGCGCAGGATCAGGACATGATCGGCCGTGACGTCGAGATCGGGATCGTCGACCGCCTGCTTCATCGACGGATAATCGTCGAACACCAGCGCCGGCCCGGTATGCTTGAGGAAGCGCGGATCGCAGGCGGACGGCTTGATGACGCAACCGTCGGGCGCGAGATTGCCCTTCAGCACCGCGAGCGCACCCTCCTTGTAGATCGGGTTCTCGACCGTCCGGATCACGTCGTCATTGTGGACCTCGGCGCCGTCGATGTTCTCGCCGAGCGTCTTGCCTGTGACGGTCATGCAATCGAGATGCAGATGCGGCTTGATCCGGTTCATCAGGCCGGGCAGTCCGCCGGCGTAGAAGAAATCCTCCATCAGATAGTGGTCGCCGCTCGGCCGCACATTGGCGATCACCGGCACCTTGCGGCTCGCGATCTCGAAATCATCGAGCGAGATGTCCTGGCCGGCGCGGCGCGCCTGCGCAATGAGGTGAATGATGGCGTTGGTCGAGCAGCCCATCGCCATCGCGACCGCGATCGCGTTCTCGAAGGCTTTGCGGCTCTGGACCTTCTGCGGGGTGAGATCCTCCCACACCATCTCGACGATGCGGCGGCCGGCCTCGGAGCTCATGCGGATGTGGTTGGCGTCGGCGGCGGGGATCGACGAAGCACCCGGCAGCGTCATGCCGATGGCTTCGGCGATCGCGGTCATGGTCGAGGCCGTGCCCATGGTCATGCAGGTGCCGTAGCTGCGGGCGATGCCGGCCTCCATGTCGACCCAGTCCTTGTCGGAGATCTTCCCCGCACGCCGCTCGTCCCAGTACTTCCAGGCATCCGAGCCGGAGCCGAGCGTCTTGCCCTTCCAGTTGCCGCGCAACATCGGCCCCGCCGGCAGATAGATCGCCGGCAGGTTCATGCTGGTAGCGCCGAGCAAGAGCCCTGGCGTGGTCTTGTCGCAGCCGCCCATCAGCACCACGCCGTCGACCGGATGGCCGCGCAGCAGCTCCTCGGCATCCATCGCCAGCATGTTGCGGTAGAGCATCGTGGTCGGCTTCAACAGCGATTCCGACAGCGACAGCGCCGGCAGCTCCAGCGGAAAGCCGCCGGCCATCAGCACGCCACGCTTGACGTCGTCGACCCGGCTCTTGAAGTGCATGTGGCAGGGCTGCGCGTCCGACCAGGTGTTGATGATCGCGATCACCGGCCGGTCGCGCCATTCCTCCGGCGCGTAGCCCATCTGCATCGCGCGCGAACGATGCCCGAAGGCTCTGAGATCGTCGGGCGCAAACCAGCGTGCGCTGCGCAATTGATCCGGGGTCTTGTTCTGTTTCGTCATCGCCATGTCTCGATGCCATGTGTCTCGACTGTGCTCGCGCGCGGTCACGGCGCGCGTAGGCCCTGCGCCACGCATATACAGGATTTCCGGAGGTGTCGTCCCGCGCCAGGCGCAGACGTGCCGTTCGCCGAACGTGCGCTGCACAAACTCGGCGATATGACAATCAGGGCAAAACCGGCTTGGGCTTACTTCTGCTGCGCCGTCATCACGATGCGAACCAGATCGGCGGCGTTGCGCGCACCGAGCTTCTTCATGATGTTGGCGCGGTGATCTTCGATCGTGCGCGGGCTGATGCCGAGATGGCGTCCCGCCTCCTTGTTGGAGGCGCCGGCGGTGAATTGCTCGAGCACCTCGCGCTCGCGGCGGGTCAGCGGCTCGCGGCCCGGGAAGTGCAGCGCGGCGATGCGCGAGGCCGAGGTCTCGGCCTGCCGCCTGGTGTAGGCGTCGATCGCCTCATTCAAGCGGCTGACGATCTCATTGCCGCGGAACGGCTTCTCGATGAAATCGAGCGCGCCGTTCTTGATGGCGCTGACCGCCATCTGAATGTCGCCCTGACCGGAGATCATGAAGATCGGCGCCGGGTAGTCCTCGCCGTGCAGCTCCCGCAGGATATCGAGGCCGGATTTGCCGGGAATGTGGACGTCGAGCAGGATGCAGGCCGGGGTCCGGCTGCGCGCCACCGCGAGCAGCGCTGCACCGTCCGCAAAGCAGATCACCTTGTAGCCGGCGGTCGACAGGACCACGGAAAGCGTCTCGCGGACGGCGGGATCGTCGTCGACTACAAAGATTTCCCCGCGAGGAGCGCCATTCTCAACCATATGCATCGTCCATCAGTGGTGAAGCGTGCTGCCAGTCTGCACAAGACCTAACTCGACCATCTCGATCAATGGACCCGTATTTGTACGGGACGTCCGCTTAACGCACAAGTAGCACCGCGTTCCCTAAAACCGGGGGCAGTGGAGAAACATGCATGGAAAATGCAGCGGTGGACGGCGTTGCAATGTGCCTGGACGAGGGCAGTGATCCCTACAATCTGATCGTGACCGAGCTGGTCGCGCTGATCGGCCACGTCCAGGCGAGCCTGCGGCTGATCGAAGCCGCGATGGCGCGCGAGGCCCTGCTGGCCGAGCAGGACGGTGCTGCCGATATCGTCGTCCTTGACGACGTCACCCCGCGCTATGTCGCAGCCTCGACCGCCCTAAAGGCCAGCGGCACCGGCCTTGGCGCGGCACTCGACCGGCTGCGCGATTCAGGCGTGCCGAGACGCCTCCTGAACTGATGCCGGGCCGGCCAGCGCCGCTTCGTGGCATCGCGTAAAGTCGTCCCCAAGCCCGGATCATGTCTTCTTGAGGGTCAGGCCTTGAGCGTCAGGCTCTGGCCCGCTCTTCGTCGGCGGCCGAGCGCCGCTTGCTCGGCTTGCCCTTGAGGAAGCTGATGTCCATCTCGGTGCCGTTGACGCGGACCAGCTCGCAGCGGCGATAGGCAAGCCCGGTCGAGGACAGCAGCAGGAAGAACTCCTTCAGATTGAGCCCCTGAATGGAACCCTCGACCGTCAGCGACGCGTCGTTGTCGGAGATGGCGTTGAGCTGGCAATCGCGCCGCCAGGTTCCGTCGATGGCCATGATGCAGACATCGACGCCCCGGCTGAAGGTGACCCGCTCAACGGATTTGCCGTCCTCGGTCATCGCTCAATATCCGACCGCCATGGCCGGCCTCGGCATCGCAAGCGCCGGGCGCACGCCGCTCGGGCGGTACAGGCCACGGCGCTCGGGTATCGGCTTGAACGTGTCGGTGAGACCGACCACGGTTTCGGCGGCGCCGAGCACCAGGAAGCCGTCGGCCTCCATCTGCCGGGCAAGGCGGTTGAAGATGTTGATCTTGGTGTCCTGGTCGAAATAGATCAGCACGTTGCGGCAGAAGATCACGTCGAAGGTGCCGAGCTGGGAGAAATCGTGCAGCAGATTGAGCTGACGATGCTGCACCATCGAGCGCAACTCCGCATTGATCTGCCAGAGCTCACCCGACTGCTTGAAGTATTTGACCAGCAGCTGGATCGGCAACCCGCGCTGCACCTCGAACTGGCTGTAGATGCCGGCCTTCGATTTCTCCAGCACCTCCTGCGACAGATCGGTCGCGATGATCTCGACCCGCCAGCCCGCGAGCGCGGCGCCCATCTCCTTCAGGCACATCGCAAGCGAATAGGGCTCCTGGCCGGTCGAACCGGCGGCGCACCAGATCCGGACGCTGCGGCGCGCGGCGCGCGCCTTCAGCACGTCGGGCATGATGGTGTCGCGGAAATGGTCGAACGGCACCTTGTCGCGGAAGAAGAAGGTCTCGTTGGTGGTCATGGCTTCGACCACCTGGACGGTGTGGGTGGACGAGCCGGCCCGGATCTTGGCGACCAGGTCGGGGATGCCGGACAGGCCGCTCTTGCGCGCCAGCGGCAACAGGCGGCTCTCGATCAGATACTGCTTGTCCGCAGACAGATCGAGACCGGAATGGTCTTTCAGGAGCTTACGCAGATACTCGTAGTCGGGGGGCGTCACGGGAGCCTCGCAAGGGCAAAGAGTGAAACTGGGTGTCAGGCTTCGGCCGACGCATCGAGCGCCAGCAGACCCACTTCCTGGAATTTCGCGATCACGATGTCCTTGTCGAACGGCTTCATGATGTACTCATTGGCGCCGGCATGCAGCGCGCGCGAGATATGGTCGATGCCGTTCTCGGTGGTGCAGAACACCACTTTCGGTGCGTCACCGCCGGGCATGCGGCGGAGCTGCACGAGGAATTCGAAGCCGTCCATCACCGGCATGTTCCAGTCGAGCAGCACGGCGTCCGGCAGGGCGCGCTTGCAGGCCTCGAGCGCGACCGCGCCGTCCTCGGCCTCGATGACGGTGAACTCCATTCCTTCGAGGATGCGGCGCGCGATCTTTCGCACCACACCGGAATCGTCGACGACAAGACATGTCTTCATGGGTTGGCCTCCTTTGTAGAATCCGCCGTCTGTGCGGCGGAGCGTTACGCTGCAGCAGCTGTTTTGGGCACCAGTTCGAGCACGCGATCGACATCGAGGACGACCATGAGCTGGCCGTCGAGGCGGTGGACGCCGCCGGCGAGCTTGGCCATGCGGGGATCGAGGTTGACCGGATTGTCCTCGCGGCCGTCATCGGGCAGCCGCAGCACCTCGCCGATCTGGTCGATCAGCAGGCCATAGGATTCGCCGCGCTGGTCGACGCCGACCGCCATCGGCGGCTGGCCGTCATCGGCCTTCGGCAGCCCGAGCCGGGCGCGCATGTCGACCACGGTGACGATGCGGCCGCGCAGGTTGAGCACGCCGGCGATCTCGCTGGACGACAGCGGCACCCGCGTCAGCCGCTCCGGCATGAACACGTCCTGGACGCGCGAGATCGGCAGTCCGAACAGCTGGCCGCCGATGACGGCGGTGACGTATTCGGCGACCGCGCCTTCAGTTGTCTCGGTCTTGCTGGTCATTGGTGTGTTTCCCTCAAGCGGCCCGCCGCATCTCGGCGGTCTGCTCTTTCAGCGCCGCGATCAGCCCGGGACGGTCGAATTTTGCCACGTAGTCGTGGAAGCCGGCCTGCCGGCCGCGCTCGATCGCCGCCGGAGACACCATCGCCGACAGCGCGATGATCGGCAGCTGGTTCAGATTGTGGTCAGATCGGATGTTCTCGGCGAACTCAAAACCGTTCATCTCGGGCATCTCGATATCGGTCAGCACGACGTCGAACGCCTGCCCCGAGCGCAGCGCGGCAAGGCCCTCCTGGGCATTCGGCGCGGTCCTGACCTTGTAGCCGGCGGCCTTCAAGACCGGCGCCAGCATGTTGCGGAAGAACGCCGAGTCGTCGACCAGCAGCACCGACTGTGCCGAGGCCGACGGGCGCATCTCCTTGCGCGAGAACCAGTCGGCGAACGCCATCGGCAGGAAGTGGCCGACGTCGATTACCTCGGTGGCCTGGCCCTTGATCACGGCCGAGCCCAGAATGCCGTCCTGGGAGCCGGCGACCTCGATATTGAGCCGCTCCTCGACGATGTCGATGATCTCGTCGACCACGAGCCCCATCGAGCGGCCGTCATCGGCGAACACCAGGATCGGCTGCGCGCCCTGGCTCTGCACCTCGACCCCGGCCATCTGCACCAGCGGCATCAGCTGCTCGCGGTACTGCACCATGTAGCGGCCGTTGCTGAGCTCGATCTTGTCGGTTGCGATCTCCTCCAGCCGCGTGACGAGGCCGAGCGGCACCGCCTTGGGCTGCGAGGAGCCGGCGCGGAACACCAGCAGCGAAGTCAGCTGCTCGCCGCTTGCGGCGTGGGCATTGGCGCTGTCGTCGGCCATGTCATGGGCCGAGGAACCGGAGGCGCCCAAGGCCTTGGCAATTCCGTTGGGGTCGATGATCATGATCACGGCGCCATCGCCCAAAATGGTGTTGCCGGAGAACATGTCGATGTGCCGCAGTTTGGTGGACATCGGCTTGACCACGATCTCCTCGGTGTGGAACACGCCGTCGACCACGATGCCGAAGGTCTGGCTGCCGACTTGCGTGACCACGATGAAGCCGTTCTCGGCATCTGACGTGGTGGCGCCGTCGTCGATCTTCAGCAGCTTCTTGAGATGGATCAGCGGCAAGAGCTTGTTGCGCAGCCGCAGGACCGCGGTGTCCTTGATCCGCTCGATGCGGTGCTCGGAGTTGGCGCGGGCCCGCACCAGCTCGACCACGGAGAGCTGCGGGATCGCAAAACGGTCGCCGCCGGCTTCGACGATCAGCGCGGAGACGATCGCCAAGGTCAGCGGGATCTTGATGGTAACACTGGCGCCCTCGCCGGCCACGCTCTTGATGTCGATGGTGCCGCCGATCTGGTCGATATTGGTGCGCACCACGTCCATGCCGACGCCGCGGCCGGACACCGAGGTCACCTGCGCCGCGGTCGAGAAGCCCGGCGCGAAGATGAACTTGTGGATCTGGGCTTCGGTCATCTTCTCGAGCTCGGCCTCGGTGACGAGGCCGTTCTGGAGCGCCTTGGCCTTGATCCGCTCGGTGTTGAGCCCTCTGCCATTGTCGGCGATGCAGATGATGATGTGGCCGCCTTCGTGATAGGCGGAGAGGCGAATGGTGCCCTGCTCCGGCTTGCCGGCGGCGAGGCGCTCGGCGGTGGTCTCCAGGCCGTGGTCGGCGGAGTTGCGCACCATGTGCGTCAAGGGATCCTTGATCAGGTCGAGCACCTGGCGGTCGAGCTCGGTGTCGGCGCCGTGCATCTCCAGCTCGATCTGCTTGCCGAGTTCGCCGGAGAGATCGCGGACGATGCGCGGCAGCTTCTGCCAGGCATTGCCGATCGGCTGCATCCGCGTCTTCATGACGCCCTCCTGCAGCTCGGCGGTGACGTTGGAGAGCCGCTGCAGCGGCACCTTGAACTCGGTGTCCTCGTTGCGCCTGCTAATCTCCAGCAGCTGGTTGCGGGTCAAGACCAGCTCGGAGACCATGGTCATCAGGTGTTCGAGGGTGTCGACATTGACCCGGATCGACTGGTTGGCGATCTTGTCGCCTTCCTGGACGTCGGTCTCGGCGGCCGCCTTGCGGGCCGGCTTCTTGGCGGCCTCGGCCGGCTCGGCGGCGGGTGCGGCGGCCACCGGCTTGGCGGCCGGCGCCGGTGCCGGTACGGGCGCAGTCACTTCGGTCTCGGTCTCGCGGAAGGCGCGCTCGAGCTCGTCGAGCGAGACCTCGCCCGGACGCAAGGGGCGCTCCAGCGTCTGCACCACCAGCGTGCCTTCGGCCATCGCCGCCTGCACCGACGGGGCGTCGACCACCGGCACGTCTTCTTCGGCGACATCAGCAGCCGCCATTGCGGCCATGCCGCGCTCGACCATGGCCTCGAGCTGATCGATCAAATCGCGGTCGTTGCCCTCAGGCTCGGCTTCGGTTGCCTCGAGCCCGGCCAGAATCTCCTTGATGCGGTCGATCGAGGACAGGATCAGCGTCACGGCTTCGGCCTTCACCGGCATGCCGTCGCGGAATTTGCCCATCAAGGTCTCGCCGGCATGCGCCAGCGCTTCCAGCCGCGGCAGTCCGAGGAAGCCGCAGGTCCCCTTGATGGTGTGCACAAGGCGGAAGATATTATCCAGGATCTTCGCGTTGTTCGGATCCTGCTCGAACTGCACCAGCTGGTTGTCGACCGTATCCAGGCTCTCGCTGCTCTCCGTCAGGAACTCGCGCAACAGATCGTCCATGAATAGGTCCCCTCAAGGTGCTACGGAACGCTCGCCTCGCATCGATAACTTGGCCGGCTTCACAGCGACGTTAATTTTGCCGTCCGTGCAAATACGGACGATGAAGCGCTTCAAGCGACGATGCACATCACGACCAATCTCACCGGACAGGCCCTTACCACCCCGACGGGAAAGAGCCCGTTCCACCGGTCATCGCAATTTGAATCAAATGGAATCACGGTCCCGCTAAGCCGAGCGAAACGTTTGCGGCGCCGACATTCGCCGGCATCAAACGCGATCGCCTGCTGGTTGAAGCCGGCGGGATGGTTAAGCGCGGCTAAAACAAAGGCGGCGGAGTTTCCTCCGCCGCCTCGATACCAGTTGTCTGTTGCGGCTACGCTTAGCGGAGCAGCTGCAGAACGCTCTGCTGCGACTGGTTGGCCAGCGCCAGCGCGGACACCGCGATCGACTGGCGGGTCGACAGCGCCTGGCTGTTGGCCGCTTCCTCGTTGGTGTCGGCCAGCGTCAGGTTCGACGAGCCGGTCTGCAGCACGTTGATCAGGTTCTTCGAGAAGTCCTGGCGGATCTGCACGATCGACAGGTTCGAACCGAGGGTCGAAGCCTGGGTGCGCAGCAGGCCGCTGGCGTTGTTCAGCGTCTTCAGCGTGGCATTGGCCGAGGCGTTGTCGATGAAGTCCGTGCCGGCCACCAGCTTGGTGAGGTTGAGGCCGGAGGCGTCGAAGGTCACGCCCTGGATCTTCAGCGTCGAGGAGCCCGTCTCGTTGAAGGTCAGCTTGAGCTGGTCGCCATTGAGCAGGTTGATGCCGTTGTACGACGCGTCCTGGGCAGTCGTGGTGATCTGATCCAGGATGTTGTTGTACTGGTTGACCAGGTTGGCGCGGTTGGCGAGCCCGTTCGGATCCTGCACCGGGGCGCTGCCCGCGAGGCCGTTGAACAGCTTGCCGGAGGCCGCTGCCGTGCCACCGATCGTGCCGATGGTCGCGGAGGCAGCATCGTTGGTGGTGCTGATGGTGAGCGCACCGCTGGCGCTGAGCGACGCCTGCAGGTTGTTGGCCGACAGGGCGTTGTTCAGGTCGTTGAGCGACTTCACCTGGCCCGCACCGCTGCCGAATGTGATGTTGGTGGCGGTGCCGTTACCGGTCGCACCGATCGTCAGCGTCAGGCCGTTGAGCGGCGACGGCGTTGCGACGGTGCGTGCCGTGGTTCCGGCGGTAAGACCGAAGGCAGCCAGTCCCGCGCCGGAGATGTTGAGATCCTGGTTGATGCCGGTGCTGATCTGGAGCGCGCCAGCCGACACGGTGGAGGCGGTGGTCGCACCGGTGATGCCGTCGATCGCGGTGAGCAGGTCGCCGACCGTCAGGGTGCTGCCCGCGCCGGTGCCGAGGGTCACGTTGCCGGCCGAGTCGGTCGTCGACGTGGTCTGCGAGGTCGAGAACGAGATCGTCTTGCCGTTGACGTTGATCACACCGGTCGGGGTCGCCGCCAGGGTATCGGAGTTGGTCGCACTCACGAGCTTGGTCGCAGCCGTGATCGGCGCGGGAGTCGTGAGATTGTTGTTGACGACCGAACCAGCGAGGGTGGCGCTGCTGTAGGTGGCGGTGCCGCGGATATCGTCGGTGGTGGCGCCGGTGATCACGGCGGTCGTCACCTGCGACTTCGCGGAATAGCCGACTGCAGCCTGCAGGGCCTGGTTGGCGACCGACTTGGCGCTGTCGACGAGCTTCTGCAGCGAGGTGATGCCGGTGTTGGCGGCCTGCAGCACCTGCACGCCGTTGCCGATGCCGTCCAGCAGGTTGTTGATGTCGCTGGCGCGGTTGTCGAGCGACTGCGCCGTGAAGAAGTTGGTCGGATTGTCGAGAGCGGTGTTGACCTTCTTGCCGGTGGACAAGCGGTTCTGCGTGGTGGCGAGCAGATCGGCCGTCGACTGCAGCGAAAGCAGATTTTGACGAACCGATGCCGAGAGGACGATGCCGGACATACTGATACCCTTCTGGATGAACACGATTGACGCGACGCCGTAAATTTCGCACGGCGACCGCTGCCACACTGGTCCGTCCGCGCTACCCGTTCGTTAAAGGGCTGCTCCGTACAAATACCCAGAATGGCCTTGCCGGTAATTCTACGGTGTGACGATGTAGCGTTGCGCGGAGCGGCGCATATCCGCCGCCGGATCCGCCTCGCGACGACGAATTTGTCCTCGCATTTGCGTAACTTGCAGAATCCCGGCGCCGCCGATCGGACGCGTCGAATGCCGCAATCGCAATCATGTCGATGCGTGATCGGACACGCATAAGAGTTAATGAAAATCAACAAATGCGAGACAATGCCGCAACCCTATCGTCCGCGACGCCTGTCGATCGAATCGACGACTGCCGCAGAGGCCGATGCGACGCGGACCGTCTGCCTCCTAGCGGGTATAAGGTTCGCGCCACAACCTCTGAGGTTCGCACCACAACCCTTGTGCAATTAAACAGGCAAGCTATGGTCGCTGACCACGCGCCAAGAGTAGGTGATGCGAGACCATAGTGCTCCCGCCCTCGGCAGGAGCTCCAATGTCTGCGGTATCGTCCCCGCCCAATCGTCTGTTGCAAGCACTTCCCTCCGCGGAGTACGCGCAACTTCATCCCTTTCTCGAAACGGTCGACCTCACCAAGGAAGCGGTACTCGCCGAAGCCGGGGCACCGGTGCAGCGGGTCTACTTCCCGCATGGCGGCCTGGTCTCGATGATGGTCAATCTGTCCGACGGGCAATCTGTTGAGATTGCAACCATCGGTCGCGACGGCATCGTCGGCGCATCCGCCGCCCTGCATGACCGGCCGCTGCTCGCCGACGCGATCGTCGTGGTGCCGGGCACGGCCTCGATGCTGAGAGCGGAGGACTTCCGCGAGGCGGCAGATCACAGCGCGGATTTCCGGACCCTGGTCGCGCTCTACGAGCAGGCGCTGATGGCGCAGACGCAGCAATCGGTGGCATGCAACGTCTCGCATCCGGTGGAAGCACGGCTGTCACGCTGGCTGCTGCGTGCGCGCGATCTGTGCGGCAGCGAGGCATTGCGGTTGACCCAAGAGATGCTGGCCCAGATGATCGGCGTGCGGCGCAACGCGGTTTCGATCGTCGCGCATGGGTTCCAGCAGGCCGGCATCTTGCGCTACAGCCGCGGTCATATCGAAATCACCGATATCGACGGTCTGCGGAAGGCCGCGTGTGAGTGCTATGCGGCCGTCAAGGCGCACGCCGAACAATTGATCGGACCGGACGATTCCGGCCGCGGATAACGCCGCCTGCGGCGATTGGCATGTTCCTTATGGAACCAAGATATGTTTCCATTGGAACCGAGACGTGCCAGAATAAGTTGCAAGGACGTCCAGCTGCACGCATCAGCCCTGGTGACCAGAGACAAGCTTTGCCGGCAGGCAGGAGGTTGCTTTGGATAAGGTTCCGCGATCACCCAACGGATTCCTGTCGTCGCTCTCCGCGAACGATTTCGAGCTGATCCGGCCGCATCTGCGGACCACCGAGCTCGCCACCGATTCGGTGCTGGTCGAGGCCGACGAGTTGCTCCAGCTGACATATATGCCGCACAAGGGCGTGATCTCGCTGGTGGTCAAGCTCGGCCGAGGCGAGCGCGTCCAGGTCGCCATGGTCGGCCGCGACAGCATCTATGGTGCATTCGCGGGGCTTGGTGAGGCGCCCACGCTGAGCAGCGCCGTGGCCCTGGTGCCGGGCGTGACCTCCACGATCGAGGTCAAAGCCTTGCGGGCCGCCGCCGCGGCGAGTCCGACGTTGCGCGCGATGCTGATTCGGCATGGTCTCGCCGTCTATGCCCAAATCCAGCAGACCGCCGGGTGCAACGCCGTGCACACTGTGGAATCAAGATTGGCGCGATGCCTGCTGCAAACCCGCGATCTCTCCGGCAGCAACAAGATCGTCCTGACGCAGGAGATGATGGCGCAGATGATCGGCGCGCGCCGCAACAGCGTGTCGCTGGTCGCCCATACTTTGCAGCAGGCGAATTTCATCCACTACAGCCGCGGGCACATCGAGATCACCAACGCGGATGGCCTGAGCCGGACCGCGTGCGAATGCTACGCCACGGTCAAGGCGCAGTATGCGGGACTGCTGAGTTGCCAGGAGGTCGGCGGTTAGGGCCCGAACCGACGCCCGAGCCGTACTTCTACGGCGTGCGATTTTCACCGTCGGATAACGCTGAATCCCCACAGTCGCATGGACGCACGGGGGAGCCGATGTTCACTTACGAGACGACCGACCGGAAGGAAGCCCGGCGCTTCCGCATGGCCCAGTTCAACGGCCGAACCGCCACCGTCCGGTCGGCCGGCGCGACCGTCACCGGACGCGTCCGCGCGATTGTCGAAAGCAAGTCGGGCGCGACCGCCGCATGGGTGGTCACGATCGTTCCGGAGGAGCCGAAAGCGGCTGCCGCACCCGTGCGGCTCGCGCCGCGCCTGTGCTTCGCCGCCAAAGACGATTTTTGAAAACGGGTTCGGACGAAACCGGATTCACCGCTCAGGCGGAATGCAACAAAGCCTTGCGGACCAGATCCGCGGTGTTGCGCGCACCGAGCTTGCGCATGGCCTCGGCGCGATGGCTCTCGAAGGTGCGCGGGCTGATGTTCATCCGCAACGCGCCCTGCTTGTTGGAATAGCCATCGCTGATCAGGCTGAGCACCTCACGCTCGCGCTTGGTCAATGGTTTGCGGCCGGCTTCCGGCGCGAACATGACGTCCGGCGACCGTGAGCCTGCCGGCTTGTCGTCGCCCTGCGGCTTGAGGTCGGTAACCGGAACGACATTCGGATAGAGACTGGAAATCTGCTTCAGCATCGCAGACACCCGCTCGGTCTGCTCGAGCGCGTTCTCGATCACCTGGCGCAGATAGACGCCGTTGCCGGGCGCGTGCGCGAATTGCTGGCTGTGCTGTTTGAGCTCGTTCATATAGAGCAGCAGCGCCGTCACGGGCCCGTTGAACTGCCGGACGATCGCGGCACCGGCGTCCGGGCTCGGCTGGGGTCGCGGTGCAGCAGCCCCCTGGAGTTCGGCCGACTGGGTCTCGAGCGTCGCAGTTCCACCCGTCCATGTCGGGAGGCGCGCCTCGGCTCGATTGTCATGTTGCGTCATAAGTATGGTTTACCGAAGGTGAACTTGTGGCTGCGTTAACACGGGACTCCGTAGAACTACGGGTGACGCAACTGTGACCTCGGGCCCCGACCGGTCGAGGAGGCGCAGATTACCGCTGATTTGGCAACGAATCTCGCATATTTGAGTCGAATTACAGTATTCTTACGGGATGCAGGGCGCCGCCCGATTCCCGGGCGGCTTCACAGATCGACATTGACCATTATCGTTTGGCCGCCGCGTTCCAGCGCGGCCAGTGCGGCCGTGCTGTCGCCGCCCCGCGGACCGGAGGTCACGGGCGCCGGAGCCGCAGGAATTTCTGCAGGAACCGCCCCGAAAGAACGAACCTGAGCC
Source organism: Bradyrhizobium sp. USDA 4461 (assembly GCF_054055655.1). Classification (NCBI taxonomy): domain Bacteria; kingdom Pseudomonadati; phylum Pseudomonadota; class Alphaproteobacteria; order Hyphomicrobiales; family Nitrobacteraceae; genus Bradyrhizobium; species Bradyrhizobium sp. USDA 4461. The sequence continues at coordinate 2,677,193 of NZ_JBSRXM010000001.1, read as the reverse complement.
ACCAATACGCCATTCGCCGGGTCGTCATCGATCATCCCTCTGGGCATCGGGATGGCCTCGCCTTACCGCACGCTTGAGCGCGCGCATATGAGCCGGTTCACATCGGCCCAAGGCGGCAAGAGAGCAGCGAGTGACCCGCCGGGAGCAGCGGACGGCCATCCGCTCAGGTGAATGTCAATTTACAGCCCCGGCACGCGCCGCGATGATCGCCGCCTCTCGACCAACAACAAAGGGTGCGGCCATGAAGCGAGGGCGAAACGGGCGACACGGGTCCTGGATGGCGATTGCGGCGCTCGCCGCTGCACTGATGGCCGGCGCCGGTGCGCAGGCCGAGACGCCGCCGACCATCAACGCTGCACCGACACCTGACAACGCCGTCATGGTCACCATCTTCTTCAAGCACGATCAGTCACGCCCGCTCAGCGAACTCAACGCGCAGCTCGAACGGCAGGGCTTCTACAAAGCGTTCCCGCCCGACGGCGTCGAGGTCGTCAGCTGGTATGTGATGATGGGTGTCGGCCAGGTGGTGACGCTGCGGCTGCCGGCCTCGCGGCTGCGCGAGGTCAACCGTGTCATCGAGAACAGTGCCTGGGGTGCCTATCACACCGAATTCTATCCGACCTACGACTACAAGGCGGTCGGGATCGGCAATCACGACAAGGCGAAGCAGTAACCGATCGGATCAGGAGCTGCGACCGCACGCCGGCTCCGCCGAGAACCGGCTCACCATTGTGGATTCGATCCGCCGCCTAGGCGTGGGCGCGCGAGCGTTGGCTCAGCCGCTTGGCCAGGATCCGCAAATCCTCGGCACGCCCGCTGCACAGCAGACGCGTGAATTCGTCGGAATCGATGGAGGCAGGCGGGACGTCGGCCGAGCCGCGTGGGTCGCGGCGTAGCCAGGTCAATCGGAAGAGACGCTTGAGCATCTTCATGGTTGTTAGCCCCGATGAGCGTCACTGTTAAATCGCGGTAATGAAATTTGGTTCCGCTCCTTGTGGTCGGCCGGCGCAAAAATTGGTTCAGCGCAATCAGGCGAGCAGTGCCTTGCGCTTTTGCACCCGCGCAATGGAGCGTTGCACCGCGGCCCGATCCAGTGATCCGTCCTGCACTGCACCCGCGACTGCGGCGGCGATGCCGGCCATCTCCCGCTCCTGGTCGAGCAGATTATTGCCGATGCAGATCATGTCGAGGCCGGCGGCGATCGCCTGCAGGCTGGCCGCGCCTGTGCCGAGCGCCTTCTGCAAGCCCTGCATCTGCATGTCGTCGGTGATCAGCAGCGTCTCGGGCAGGCGGTGGCGAAGCCGGCCGATCCCGGCCGGCGACAACGTCATCGGATGCTGCGCGTCCCACTGGCGGACGATGGCGTGGCTGACCAGCACCGCGTCGCCATGGATCTGCGGCGCCAGCGCATAGAACAGCTCCTCCTGCTCCGGCCGCAGCGCATCGGAAATATCCATGAACTCCAGATGGGAATCGACGCACGCGCCGCCGATGCCGGGGTAATGCTTCAGGCAAAGGCCCACGCCCGCCTGCCGCGCCGCGGCGTCGACCAGGCGGGCGTGGGCCGCCACCTCGGCGATATCGGACGAATAGGACCGCTTGATCTTGCCGATGTTGGGATTGTCAGGGTTGAAATCGACGTCGATGACCGGCGCGAAATTGTAGCGGATGCCGAGCCGGCGCAGCTCACCATAGCTTGCGGCCAGGATGGCCTGCTTATCCGACGTGGCGAGCCGGTTGAAATCCTTCGCGCTCGGCAGCGGCTGAAAGCCCGGCCCCTCCTTGAGCCGGCGCACCAGGCCGCCCTCCTGGTCGATGAAGACCAGCGGCTGTGACGGCAGGCCTGCGATCTCGGCGCAGAGCGATTGCAGCTGCGCGGGCGAGGCGATGTTGTTGTCGTATTGCCGGGTCTGGCAGGAGTAATCGAACAGGATCACGCCACCGAGCCCGAACTGCGCGGCGAATTCGGTCAGCCAGGACGGAATGATCTTGCCGTGGAAGCCGAGGATGAAGAGTTCGCCGACGGACATGGCCGCTCCACTCCGACAGGCATGGAATCAGCCCGTACCGACGGAATAGCACGCCGCAGGGGGTCAAGAATATGACGCAGGCCGCGGGACCGCTGCGTTCGCCGTGCTCGCATCCCTATGTTAAGAGACGCCGGCACGCCAGATGGCGCATGCCACAACACAAGAAAGTTTCGGAAACCGCCCATGACCGCACCTTACGTCCCGCAAATGGCCCTTTACCGGCAATGGCTGAAGCAGACCCGCGGGCTCGAATTTGCGGATTTCGAGGCGATGCGGCGCTGGTCGGTCACCGATATCGACGGCTTCTGGCAGAGTGTCTGGGATTATTTCGACCTGCGCTCGCCGACGCCGCACACTGCGGTGCTGGCCGACCGCAAGATGCCGGGCGCGGTGTGGTTTCCCGGCGCTTCGGTGAATTATGCCCGCCAGGTCTTCCGCCATGTCGGGCCGGCGCATGCCGCCGGGCTGCCGGCGCTGATCGCGAGCGGCGAGGACGGCAAGCTCACGGAGACCAGCTGGCCCGAGCTCAAGCGCAAATCGGCGGCGCTGGCGTTGCATCTGAAGGCCAAGGGCGTCCGCGCCGGCGACCGGGTCGCGGCGTACCTGCCGAACATCCCGGAGACGATCATCGCCTTCCTCGCGACGGCGAGCTTGGGGGCGATCTGGAGCGTCTGCGCGCCCGACATGGCGGCGCCCGCGGTGATCGACCGCTTCAAGCAGATCGAGCCGAAGGTGCTGATCGCCTGCGACGCCGTGATCTATGCGGGCAGGCGCCATGATCGGCAGGGTGTGATCGCAGAGCTGCGGCGCGCGCTGCCGACCGTGCAGCATGTCATCCTGCACAGCGACGACGCTGTACCGTCGGAAACACGATTGTCGTCGATCCTCGCCGACCAGAGCGCGGAGATCGATGCCTTCGAGCCGGAATGGCTGCCGTTCGATCATCCGCTCTGGATCGTGTATTCCTCGGGCACCACGGGATTGCCGAAGCCGATCCTGCACAGCCATGGCGGCATCATCGTCGTGGCGCTGCCGCTGTCGACGCTGCACAACGACGTCGGCTGCAGCTACCATCCGAATTCGTTCGGCGAACGCTTCCACTGGTACTCGTCGACCGGCTGGATCATGTGGAATTGCCAGGCCAACGGCCTGCTCAACGGCACCACCTGCTGCATCTTCGACGGCAGCCCCGGCGGCACCAAAGACAAGCCGGACTGGACCACGCTGTGGCGCTTCGTCGCCGATGCCAAGGCGACCTTCTTCGGCGCCGGCGCGGCGTTCTTCGCCAATTGCACCAAGGCGGAGATCGATCTGGCCGCTGTCGGCGACCTCTCGGCCCTGCGCACGCTCGGCTCGACCGGCTCGCCGCTTTCAGCCGATACCCAAGCCTGGTTCAACGAACGCTTCGCCGCGCTTGCGCAGCGCAACGGCAACGCCGCGCAGGCCGAGATGTGGTGGGCCAATATTTCCGGCGGCACCGATTTCGCCGGCGCCTTCATCGGCGGCAATCGCGAATTGCCGCAGACGCCGGGCATCATGCAATGCCGCCTGCTCGGCTGCGCGGTGGACGCGTTCGACGAGCAGGGCCGCGCCGTGATCGACGAGGTCGGCGAGCTGGTCTGCACCGAGCCGCTGCCCTCGATGCCGCTGCGGTTCTGGAACGATCCCGACAATGCGCGCTATCTGTCGAGCTATTTCGAAACCTACCCCGACAATTTCGACGGCTCAGGCCGCGGCCCGGTGTGGCGGCACGGCGACTGGCTGAAAATCAATCCCGACGGCTCCTGCGTGATCTACGGTCGCAGCGATGCCACCATCAACCGCCATGGCTTGCGGATGGGCACCAGCGAGCTCTATTCGGCGATCGAAGCGCTGCCGGAGGTGCTGGATTCGCTGGTCGTCGACCTCGAATATCTCGGCCGCGACAGCTACATGCCGCTGTTCGTGGTGCTGCGCGACGGCGTTGCGCTGGATGCCGCGATGAAGGCGAAGATCAACAAGGCGGTGGAAGCCGGGCTGTCGCGCCGCTTCCTGCCCAACGACATCTTCGCGGTGGCGGAAATTCCGCGCACGCTGTCCGGCAAGAAGCAGGAGCTGCCGGTCAAGAAACTCCTGCTCGGCCATGCGATCGAAAAGGTGATCAACCGCGACGCGATGGCCAATCCCGGATGCCTCGACTGGTATCTCGACTTCGCAAAGACCTATCTCAGCAAGCGGGCCGGCGCGGCGTAACGCCGGCACAGGCCAAATGTGTTCAGGATCTAACGACATGCCATCACCCAGCTACATCGACCCGCTCAACGGTAAGCTCTACCCGCTGGACGTGCCGCGCTGGTGCTCCGACGAGGGCAAGCCGTTGCTCGTCACGCCGCTGCCGGGCATTTCCCGCGACGACGTCGAGCGCGGGACGCGGTCGCTGTGGCGTTACCGCGCGGCGCTGCCGGTCGAGATCAGGCAGCCGATCACGATGGGCGAAGGCTGCACCCCGGCGGTCGAGAAGCAATGGGACGATCTGCGGCCGCATTTCAAGCTCGAATGGTTCAATCCGACCGCGAGCTTCAAGGATCGCGGCACCACGGTGATGCTGTCCTTGCTGCGCCAGCTCGGCGTCGACGCGGTGCTGGAAGACTCGTCCGGCAATGGCGGCGCGTCCGTGTCGGCCTATGGCGCCGCCGGCGGCATGCGGGTCAAGATCCTGGCGCCCGCCACGACGTCGCCGATGAAGGTCGCGCAGATGCACGCCTTCGGCGCCGAGGTGCAGCTGGTCGAAGGCCCGCGCGAGGAATCCGAGGCTGAAGCGATCCGGCAGTCGAAGCAGATCTTCTACTCCAGCCACAACTGGCAGCCGTTCTTCCTGCAAGGCACCAAGTCGCTGGCCTACGAGATCTGGGAAGATTTTGGCTTCACCGCGCCCGACAATGTCGTCATGCCGGTCGGCGCCGGCAGCAGCCTGCTCGGCTGCTATATCGGCTTCAAGGAATTGCTGGCGGCCGGACAGATCAAAAAGCTGCCGCGTCTGTTCGGGGCGCAGCCGCTCAACTGCTCGCCGGTCGATGCCAGCTTTGCCGCCGGCGTCGACACGCCGGTCGATCGCGCGGTCCACAAAACCATCGCCGAGGGCACCGCGATCAGGCATCCGCTGCGGCTGAAGCAGATGATCGCGGCGCTTACGGAGAGCGGCGGCGGCACCGTCGCCATACCCGAAGACGGCATCGTCGCCGCGTTGAAGCGGCTGGCCTTGACCGGCCTGTTCGTCGAGCCGACCTCGGCCACGGCGGCGGCCGCACTCGACATCCTGAAGGCGCGCGGTGCGATCCGGCCCGCGGAGCGCACCGTCGTCATCATCAGCGGCACCGGGATCAAGGCCGCCGGGTTGATCACGGAGCTGTTGGGCAGCTAGTCAGCCTGCAATCCTGCAACGACTGCGCGCGCCGGCGTGGCGTGCGCCCGCCCGATATTGTCGAGGAACTGCCGCACGCTTTCCTGCCAGGTAAATGTGAGCGCGTGGGCGCGGCATTTCTCGCGCGGCACATGCAGCGCGCCAAGCGCGGCGCGGCGTAGATCGTGATCGAGACACCCGCAGCCCGATTGACCGATCACGTCGAGCGGCCCCATCGCCGGATAGGCCGCAACCGGCACGCCGCTGGCCAGCGCCTCCAGGATCACCATGCCGAACGTATCGGTCAGGCTCGGAAAAACCATGACGTCGGCCGACGCATAGGCATCGGCGAGCGCCCGGCCGGTCCGCGTGCCGAGGAAGTGCGCGTGCGGAAACCGAGCTTGCAGGCTGCAGCGCAGCGGCCCATCTCCGACCACGACTTTCGAGCCAGGCAAATCGAGACCGAGAAACGCATCGAGGTTCTTCTCGACCGCGACGCGGCCGACATAGAGGAACACCGGCGCCGGGAAAGCCAGCGGCCGTTCCGCGCGGGGGCAGAACAGCTCGGCATCGACGCCGCGCGACCACGGCATCAGCTTGCGGAAGCCATGCGCCTTCAGCGCCTGCTCGAGCGACGGCGAGCCGACCATGACGCCGTCGCCGCCATTGTGGAAACGCCGCAACGCCGCGTAGCTCCACCGCAGCGGCACCGGCAGCCGTGCCGCGAGATATTCGGGAAAGCGGGTGTGATAGCTGGTGGTGAACGGATAGCCCCGCGTGCGGCAGACATGACGGGCGATCCAGCCGATCGGGCCTTCGGTCGCGATGTGCACCGAGTCCGGACGCGCGGCCGCGATCGCGCGCGCGATGCGCCCGATCGACGGCAACGCCAGCCGGATCTCCGGATAGCCGAGCATCGGCACGGTGCGGAAATCGGCCGGCGTGAGGAAGCTGATCTCGGCGCCGAGCGATGGCGCTTCGCTGGCAAGATATTCCAGCGAACGCACCACGCCATTGATCTGCGGATGCCAGGCGTCGGTCGCCACCAGCACGCGCATCAGGCGATCGCCTCCGATGCCGCGGCGACACGTTGACGCGCGTGCGAGCCTGGCTGCAAGCGAAACGGCAGCATCCTCATGCGCCCTCCTCCACCGGCAAGCGCGAGGGTAGCGCGAGCGGCTCCGCGAGAGGCCGCGGCGCGCGCGAGCGCCTGTAGAGGCGGAATCCGAATAACAGCCCGACCTCCACGGCGATCAGGACGACGACGACCCAGAAGCCGAGGCTGACCGGATCATGGCCGCTGCCGCGCAGCGCATAGCCCAGAGTGAGGAACGGCATGTTCCAGACCACCGTACCGATCGCCGTCGCCAGCACGAAGGCGCGCGGTTCCAGCCGCAGCACGCCGGCGGGCAGCGCCAGATAGATCCGGACGGTGGGCAGGGTCTGACCAATCAGCGTCACCCAGAAATGATTGCCGCGATAGGCGTCGGTGAGCTGCCGGTAGAGCGACGGCCGCAACAGCACGAATTTGCCAAAGCGTGTCACCAAGCCATCGATGCGCCGCGAGCCGAGCGTGCGGCCGAGCCCGTACCAGCCGATCGCGCCGACGACGGATCCGACGCTGGTCGCCAGGATCGTCATCGCGAGCGTCGTGCCGTCGGAGACGGTCAGCCCGAGCAGCATCAGCAGCACATAGGACGGCAACAGCGGAATGAACTTCTCGGCGATGGCGAGGCAGCCGACGCCCACCAGGCCAAAATGCAGGAACATCGCGATCGTGCTCGACGTGTCCATCGCGACCTCGATCAGGCGTGGGGGTGGCGGCGGCTGATCCGATAGACGGACGCCGGCGGCAGGTTGCGGAACGTCTGCCCGATGCAGCTCGCTTGCAGATCGAGGCGATCCAGGATCGCATCGGCGACCGGACAGCGCGGACCATAGGTGATCTGGTAGAACGCCCCGTCGGAGCGGAGATAGCCGAAGGCGCCATCGAGGATCGCCGTGACCTTTTCGGGCGGCATGATGAGAAGCCCGAGGCCGCTCACGACCGCACCGACCGGCGCTCCCTCGAACAGCCTCTCCCGCTTCAGCCACGCCGCATCCATCCAGAGCACCCGCGCACCGGGAAAGCGGCGCTGCAGCAGCGGGATGAATTCGGAGCCGTACTCGACCAGCGTCAGGTCCCGCTGCCTCACGCCACGGCGAAGCAAGGCTTGGGTAAAGACGCCCGTGCCGGGACCGAGCTCGATCACCGGACCGGTGTCAGCCGTGATCTCCTGCGCCATCAGCGACGCGACCGCCGGCCCGGACGGCGCGACCGCGGCAACACGCCGCGGATTGCGCATCCAGGCGCGGAAGAACGGCAGGATGTCAGCGGCCGACATGCTGAGGCTCCCGCGTGTTGAGCGCGATGCCGGTCGCGCGGCAGAGGTCGGTTGGCAAAATCATTTCAGGTGTCTTTCGCATTGCAGATGCCGGTAGCGCCGCCTCCGTCTCATGCGAAGCTTGCGTCAACCTGTCGCGAATCTGCGCACCCGAAAAATTTCGGTCGGCGACGCATTTGAGCTGACAAACACGCAAGGTTGCCGCAATGAACGAGACATAAAGCCGGCAGATCGATTGCCGAGGCGATGCAGGAATAGAGACGAATGCGGGTGCTGTTGGTGGAGGACCAGCCGGACATGGTCGCGGCGCTGCGTGCGGCCCTCGCGCGCCACGACATGCTGGTCGATCATGCGCCGGATCTCCTGGAAGCCGAGGCGATTGCCGCGGCGGGAAGCTACGACGCGATCGTGCTCGACCGGCAATTGCCCGACGGCGACGGGCTGACGCTGATCCCGAAATTGCGCGCGAGCGGCAACGCCGTGCCGGTGCTGGTGCTGACCGCCCGCGGCGAGCTCGCCGACCGCATCTCGGGCCTCGACAGCGGCGCCGACGATTATCTCGGCAAACCATTTGCGTTCGAGGAGCTGTTGGCGCGGTTGCGGGCGTTGCTGCGCCGGCCCGCCAATGTGCAGCAGCACGCCGTGCGGATCGGCCGCCTGTCGTTCGACTTCACCCATCGCGAGGCCAGCGTCGATGGCCGTGCCCTGGAGATGCCGCGCCGCGAGCGGCTGGTGCTCGAGGCGCTGATGCATCGGATGGGGCGGATGGTGCAGCGCTCCGCGCTGATGGAGGCGGTCTACGGCCTCGACGATGACGTGCAGCCCAACGCGCTGGACAGCCATGTGTCGCGTCTGCGCCGCAGGCTTGCCGAGGCCGACGCCGGCGTCACGATCAACGGCGTTCGCGGCCTCGGCTATGTGCTGCGGGAGACACCGTGAGCGTGCTGCGGCCGCGATCGCTCACCTGGCGCCTGGTCGGGCGCCTGGCGGGCCTGCAGGCGATCGCGTTGACCCTCCTGATTCTGCTGATCGGCGCCGCCGCGATCGGCCTGCTGCGCGCCGGGCTTTTGATCGGCGAGTACGAAGGCAGCACGCTCGATACGCTGCGCGACGCCGTGATGCGCGATGAATCCGGCGGCGTGATGCTGCGCCAGACGCCGGAACTGGCCGCATTGCGCGCCGAGCACGCCGACCTCTGGTTCATCGTCCGCGATGCCGAAGGACGCCAGATCTCCGAAGGCGCGGTGCCGGCGCAGTTCGCGCCGATCGCCTCAGCGCTCGATCATGTCAGCGAGGCGCGGCTCAAATGGAACGCGGCGGAGGCGATGCGGCCCGCGGCTCTCGTCAAATGGGTCGACACATCGGCCGGACGGATCCAGATCCTGACCGGCACGTACGGCCAGCTTTCGATGTGGCGCGCGCTGGAGAGCACGCCGCTGCTGTTCCTCAACATGATCCTGCCGATCGTCGTGCTGATGACGCTGGCGACGCTGGTCGCAACTCCGTTCGTGGTGCGGCGGGCCATGACCGGCCTCGCCCAGGTCGCGGCGCAGGCCGAGCGCATCGACATCGACCAGCGCGGCGTGCAACTGCCGCTCGACAACGTCCCGGTCGAGATCACGCCGCTGGTCAAGGCGATCAATGCCGCGCTCGACCGGCTCGACCGGGGTTACGAGCGTCATCGCCGCTTCCTGGCCGACGCCGCGCACGAGCTGCGCACGCCGATCGCGATCCTCTCGACACGCGTCGCTTCATTGCAAGCCGGTCCGGAGAAGACCCATCTGCTCGAAGACGCCACAAGGCTGAGCGTGATGGCCGGTCAGCTATTGGACCTGCAACGGCTCGACCAGCGCACCGACACGTTCGGCCCGGTCAATCTCGTCGGCGTCGCGCGGCAGGTCGTGCTCGACATCGCACCGCTCGCTTTCGCGGCGGGATATGACATGTCCTTTGAGCAGGACGACGACGCGGTCGTGGTGACCGGCGACCAGACCGCGCTTGAGCGCGCCCTCACCAATCTCGTGCAGAATGCCATCGACCACGGGCAGCGCCGCGGCACGATCCTGGTTCGGGTGACGACAGCCGCGCGGATCGAGGTCTGCGACGACGGCGACGGTGTCCCGCCCGACGCGCGCGAGCAGATCCTGGAGCCGTTCCGCCGGCTGCATCCGGGTGGACGCGGCGCCGGCCTGGGCCTCGATCTGGTGCAGACCATCATGCGCCTGCACGGCGGCCGCATCGAGGTCGATCAGGCGCCGTCCGGCGGCGCCTGCATGCGCCTGGTATTCCCCGAGCTGCGGGGTTGAGCTCATACGGCCGGCGGGTTCAGGCGCGCGAAGCCCTCCTGGATGCGATAGGGGTAATATGGATAGGCCGGCATCATCGCGCTCGCTTTGTCGAGACGCGCGATCTGGTCCGGCGAGAGCGACCATCCGACCGCGCCGAGATTGTCGCGCAGCTGCGCCTCATCGCGCGCACCGATGATGACGGATGAAACGCTGGGGCGCGTGAGCAGCCAGCGAAGCGCGACCTGCGGCACGCTGCGGCCGGTCTCGGCGGCGACCATGTCCAGCGCATCCACGATCGCGTAGAGCTTCTCGTCGTCGACCGCCGGCCCGAACTGCGCCGTCTCATGCAAACGGCTGTTCGCCGGCAATGGCTTGCCGCGCCGGATCCTGCCGGTGAGCCGGCCCCAGCCGAGCGGGCTCCAGACCAGCGCGCCGACGCCCTGATCGAGCGCGAGCGGCATCAGCTCGGATTCATAGTCGCGGCCGACCAGCGAATAATAGACCTGGTGCGCCACATAGCGCGGCCAGCCGTGCCGCTCGGCGATGGCGAGCGATTTCATCAAATGCCAACCGGAGAAATTCGAGGCGCCGACATAACGCAGCTTGCCGGCGCGCACCAGCGTATCGAGCGTCGACAGCACCTCGTCGACCGGCGTGAAGGCGTCGAAGGCATGCAGCTGCAGCAGGTCGATATAGTCGGTACCAAGCCGGCGCAGCGCAGCGTCGACCGCCGCGACCAGGCGATATCGCGACGTGCCGGCATCGAGCGGGCCGTCGCCCATCGGCAGGCCGGTCTTGGTCGAGATCAAAACCTTGTCGCGGCGGCCCTTGATCGCGGCACCGAGGATTTCTTCCGACGCGCCGTTCGAATAGACATCAGCGGTGTCGAACAGATTGACGCCGGCCTCGAGACAGATGTCGATCAGCCGCCGCGCCTCGCTGGCGTCGCTGCGGCCCCAGGCCGAGAACAACGGTCCCTGGCCGCCGAAGGTGCCGGTGCCGAAGCTAAGCACCGGTACTTTGAGGCCGGAGGTGCCGAGATTGCGGTATTCCATGGTCATACTCCTTGTGATGCGGCTCATTCGGCCGGGCACTGCGCGGCCAGCACGGCCGGCCGGTCGAGGCGCAGGCTCCACAGCGCGAGCAGCAGTCCGACCGCGGTAATGATTGCGGCGACCAGCGGCAACGCGCCGAGCCCGAGGCCGCGATCGATGGTGACGCCGCCGGCCCAGGCGCCGAGCGCGTTGCCGAGATTGAAGGCTGCGATGTTCAGGCTGGAGGCCAGCGTCCGCCCTTCCGCGCCGGCGGACTCGAGCACGCGCAGCTGCAACGGCGCGACGGTCGCAAATGACGCGATGCCGAGCACGAACAGCAACGCCACGGCCAATGCCTTGATCGAGACCACCGCCACCAGCACGACGAGCACGGCGGCGAGGCCGCCGAGCGACACCAGCAGTGCACGCGCAAGTCCCTTGTCCGCGAGCTTCCCGCCGGCGACGTTGCCGATCGCAAGTCCGGCGCCGAACACCAGCAGGATCGGCGACACCGCGGCGTCGGAAAATCCGGTGAGCCGGGTCAGGATCGGCTGCACATAGGTGAACACCGCGAACAGCCCGCCGAAGCCGAACACCGTCATGGCAAGCCCGAGCAGCACCTGCGGGCGACCGAGCACGGCGAGCTCCTCGCGCAGCGGCGCCGGCTTGTCGTTGGCGCCGACATGACCGGGGACCAGCACCGCCAGCACGATGAACGCGATCACGCCGATCGCCGCCACCGCCCAGAATGCCGCGCGCCAACCGAGCATCAGGCCGAACCAGGCGCCAAAGGGAACACCGAGCAGGGTCGCGACCGTGAGGCCGATGAACATCGTCGAGATTGCCGACGCGCGCTTGTCCTCCGGGACGAGGCTGGTCGCGACCACCGAGCCGACGCCGAAGAAGGTACCGTGTGCCAGCGAGGTGAGGATGCGCGCCGCCATCAGGAGTTCGTAGTTCGGCGCCAGCGCGCAGGCGGCATTGCCGAGCGTAAAGATCGCCATCAGTGCCAGCAGCACCGCCTTGCGCGGCATCCGCCGCGTCCCGAGCGTCAGGATCGGCGCGCCGACGAACACGCCGAGCGCATAGCCGGAGATCAATAGGCCCGCCGCGGAGACCGAGACGTGCATGTCGGCGGCGACCTGCAGCAACAGCCCCATGATGAGGAATTCGGTGGTGCCGATGCCAAAGGCACCGGCGGTCAGGGCAAGGACTGCGAGAGGCATGTGTCGCTCCGGAAGGTGAAGATTCCGCAATGCGAGATAGCGGTCCAGGCGGGGAAGGACTAGAATGGCCGCAATCCAATCATTTGTGACTTGAATTCAAGATGGCCCGAACAGATACCAACCGCTCCGGCGAGATGGACGTGTTCGTCCGCGTGGTCGATCTCGGCGGCTTCACCGCGGCCGCGAACAGCCTGCGCCTGACGCCGTCCGGCGTCAGCAAGCTGGTGTCCCGGCTGGAGACCCGGCTCGGCACGCGCCTGGTCAACCGCACCACCCGCAAGCTGCAACTGACAGAGGAAGGCCAGGCCTTCTATCAGCGCGCCCAGCGTATCCTCGCCGACATCGACGAGGCCGAGCGCGAGGCCGCCTCCTGCGTGCCGCGCGGACATCTCACCGTGAACAGCAACATCCCGTTCGGCATGCTGCATGTGATGCCGCTGCTGCCGCGCTTCATGCGGGAGCATCCCGACATCACCCTCGACCTCGTGCTGACCGACACGCTGGTCGATCTGATGCAGGCGCGCGCCGACGTCGCGATCCGCGCCGGCCCGCTCGGCGCCTCACGGCTGATCGCGCGCAAGCTCGGCACCAGCCGGATGGCGGTGGTCGCCGCGCCCTCCTATCTCGCCCGCTTCGGCATGCCGAAGACCCCGGCCGACCTCGCCGCCCATCGCCGCATCGGCTGGACTTTTCCGCGCAGCATCCGCGGCTGGCCGTTCCGCCGCGCCGAAAAGATCGACGAGGCGTTGCCGCCGCCGGTCGCCCGCGCCAGCGACGGCGAGGCCGCGCGCCAGTTGACGCTCGGCGGCATCGGGGTGGCACGATTGGCACTGTTCCACATCGGCCCCGATATCGAGGCCGGGCGGCTGGTGCCGGTGCTGCAAAATCTCAATCCCGGCGACCGCGAGGACATCCACGCGGTCTATGTCGGGCACGCCGGTCCGCTGCCGGCGCGGGTGCGCGCCTTCATCGACTTTCTTGCGCAACACATCAGGGTCGGTGATCCGGCGCTGCGGCGTGGCGCGGATGGCAAATGGAAGATCGTGGGCGACAAGTGAGCATCCGATGACAAGCGAAACCCCGATCTTGCAGACGGTCACCGAGACGATCCGCATTGCCGCGCGGCCGGAACAGGTATGGGACGCGATCATGGCCGCCAATGCGGGCGAGACATGGCGCAATGCGCATTTCAAGACCGACTGGCAGATCGGCGCCCCGATCGAGATCGAGGCGGAGATCGGGGCGAAGCGCTATCGCGACAAGGGACGCGTGCTCCATGTCGAGCCGCCAATGCAGCTCGCATACGCCTATTGGTCAAAGGTCTCCGGCCTGCCCGATGTTCCGCAATCCTATGCGACTGTCACGATGACGCTCGCAACTGAGGGCGATGAGACATTGCTGACCGTCACCCAGCAGGTGCCGCCGTCGCCGGTTCGCCGCGGGGACGGATGGGAAATCGGACCTGAGTCCGGCGCGAAGCATGTCGCCTTCTATTGGCGCATGACACTTCCCCGCCTGAAGCAGGCGGTCGAGGAAAGACGCGCTGCGGAGTAGCACGGTCTAGTCTTACTACATCACAGGCGCTTTCCGCTGGTCCTGCGAGGCTATGAACGAATCCAGCCGTCATTGCGAGCGAAGCGAAGCAATCCATCTGTCCGGAAACGCGGTTGGATGGATTGCTTCGTCGCTATCGCTCCTCGCAATGACGACGGAGCCAGAATCGTGACGCAGCAAGACTAGACCCGCTTCAGCAAAAAGAGCTGCGTGACATAAGGAAACACCACCTCGTCGGCCTGACCGAGGCCGGCCTCGCGCAGGATATCGTCGGTCTTTCCCCGAAGCGCCGCCTTCTCCGCAGCGGGAAGATTGGCGACATAGCTGGTCGATGCGACGCGCTCGAACACGTCCTGGCGCGCCATCCGGTGCGGATGGTCCTGCACGATCTCCTTCTCGAGCACGAAGCGGGGATCCTTCAAGATCCAGCGCCAGCGTCCCGACCGTTGCCGCGGCGTATCTCCCGCGTATTCTTCAATCATGACGGACAACGCGTCGACCCACGGCGCGCGGTCATCCCTGTTGTTCCAGACCAGCGCAAGCGTTCCGCCGGGACGCAAAAGGCGCGCGATCTCGGCGACCGACGCCTCATTGTCGAACCAGTGGAACGCCTGGGCGCAGGTGACCAGATCGACGCTGCCGGTGTCGAGATCGATCGCGTCGGCATGCGTGTTGATGACCTCCACCCGCGCCTCCTTGGCCAGCCTGGCCGACATTTCCGCGACGGGCTCGACTGCGACCAGACGCGCGGTGGTGGGGAGATGCTGAAGCAGCAGGCGGGTGAACTTGCCGGTTCCGGCACCGAGGTCGACAACACAACCCGCGGACTGCAGCGGCAGCGCGGCGATGATCTCCGCAGGGTAGCTGGGCCGCCCCGCCTCATAGGCGGCGACAGCGACGCTGTAATTCCTGGCCGTAGGGTTCAGTGTCATGTGAGCTTCTCCTGCGAGCCGGCAAATCTGGCTGACGGTATAGAACAGTGCCTGCGCAGAACTGGAAGAGCGCGTCGATTCAAAATTCGCCGAAGCTTCGTCACCTTTGCGTCAGCGCGAGGCACCTGGCGTTGCTGCTTCTCGAACAACTGCGCGCAGTTTGAATGATCTTGCTTCGGCAAGCAGCGCAACTTTGCACGCCTGTGTTGCATCAACATCGCAGTTCCAGGTTGCAAGTTACCCATGATTGAACCACAGTTCCTGAAAGCGGACGTGGTCTGTTGCGCTTGCGCGGGACAAGCCCGGTGCCTCTTCCGCACTGGTGCAGCCATGCAGCGATCGCGGGCAATTTTCATCACAGCTATCGTCTACGCCGTGATCGGCGCGGTCATCGCGGGCGGCGGCATCTGGCTCGCCGCACTGGGTGGATCGATCTTCTACGTCATTCTCGGCATCGGCATTCTCGCCACCGCCGCGTTGTTGCTGGCGCAGCGCCGTCAGGCGCTCTGGCTGTTTGCGATCGTGCTGGTCGGCACGCTGGCATGGGCGGTTGCCGAGGTACGATTCGACTGGTGGCCGCTCGCGGCGCGCGGCGACGTCATCTTCCCGATGGCACTCTGGCTGCTGACGCCGGTGATCGTTCGCGGGCTCTCGCGACACCAGCCGGTGTCCTACGGGCGCGCGACCGCGCCGCTCTGGATCGGCGTGGTGGCGGCAGCCGCCGTGCTCGTCGTCGGACTGCTGTCGAGCTATCACGACATCAACGGCACGATTACCGAGGCCGGCGCGGCCGTGCAGCAAAGCGAAGCCGACCCGCAGCCGGATGGCGACTGGCGCGCCTATGGACGCACGCAGTTCGGACAACGTTACTCGCCGCTGAAGCAGATCACGCCCGACAATGTCGGCAAGCTCAAGGTCGCCTGGACTTTCCGCACCGGCGACGTGGCAACGCCGGAGGATTCCGGCGAGACGACCTTCGAGGTCACCCCGATCAAGGTGCGCGACACGCTCTATCTCTGCTCGCAACACCAGGTGCTGTTCGCGCTCGATGCCAAGACCGGCACGGAACGCTGGCGCTACGACCCCAAGCTCGTGCACAACAAGACCTTCCAGCACATGACCTGTCGCGGCGTCTCCTATCACGAGACTGCGGCCGGTGCCGTCGACTCCGGCGGCAGCCCGGCGCCGGCCGAATGCCCGCGCCGGATCTTCCTGCCGGTCAATGACGGCCGCATGATCGCGCTCGATGCCGACAGCGGCAAGCTGTGCGACGGCTTTGCCGATCACGGCATCCTCGACCTCCAGCAGGGCATGGGAATCAAGACCGCCGGCTTCTTCGAGCCGACCTCACCGCCTGTGGTCAGCGACAAGATCCTGGTCGTGGCCGCCGCGGTGATCGACAATTACGCGGTCGAGGTGCCGTCGGGCGTGATCCGCGGCTTCGATGTCTACACCGGCAAGCTGGTGTGGGCCTGGGACTCCGCCGCGGCCGACGAGAACGCGCTGCCGTCGCCGACGCGGCATTACACCAACGGCTCGCCGAACTCCTGGATCACCGCCTCGTTCGATCCGAAACTGAACCTGGTCTACATCCCGACCGGCAACAACGGACCTGATATCTGGGGCGGCAATCGCGATGCGCTGGTCGAGCGCTATTCGAGCTCGATCGTCGCGCTCGACGTCAACACCGGCAAGCGCGCCTGGTCGTACCAGACCGTGCATCATGACCTCTGGGACATGGACGTGCCCTCGCAGCCGAGCCTGGTCGATGTGACGACGGCCAAGGGCGTCGTTCCCGCGATCATCCAGCCGACCAAGGTCGGCAACATCTTCGTGCTCGACCGCAGGACCGGCGAATTGATCGTGCCGGCGCCGGAACGTCCGGTACCGCAAGGCGCCGCGCCCGGCGACCGCAGCGCGCCGACGCAGCCGTTCTCCGAGCTGACCTTCCGCCCCGAGGCAAAGCTGACCGGCGCCGACATGTGGGGCGGCACGATCTTCGACCAGTTGCTGTGCCGGATCATGTTCCACCGCTTGCGCTACGAGGGCACGTTCACGCCGCCGTCGTTGCAGGGCACGCTGGTCTTCCCGGGCAATCTCGGCATGTTCGAATGGGGCGGCATCGCCGTCGATCCCGTCAGGCAGATCGCGATCGCCAATCCGATGTCGCTGCCGTTTGCGTCAAAGCTCATTCCGCGCGGCCCGCAGAATCCACCGGCGCCGACCGCGGAGAAGCCGGTCGGCAGCGAGGTCGGGGTGCAGCCGATGTACGGCACGCCGTTCGGCGTCGATATTTCGAGCTTCCTGTCGCCGCTCTCCGTGCCGTGCTACCGGCCGCCATGGGGCTCGATGGCTGCGATCGACCTGAAGACGATGAAGATCGTCTGGCAGCATCCCAACGGCACGATCCGGGACACCACGCCGCTGCCGCTTCCGTTCAAGCTGGGCGTGCCGATGCTGGGCGGGCCGATCACCACCGCGGGCGGCGTCGCGTTCTACACCGGGACCTACGAGTACACGATCCGGGCCTACGACGTGCGTGACGGCAAGGTGCTGTGGGAAGATCGCCTGCCCGCCGGCGCGCAATCGACGCCGATGAGCTACGAGGCCGACGGCAAGCAATACATCGTCACCGCGGCCGGCGGCCACGGCTCGTTCGGCACCAAGCGCGGCGACTACGTCATCGCCTACGCATTGGGGGATTGAATCGCTTCATCGGGGCCGGGCTCTCTTCTCCTTCCCCTAAAACGGGGAAGGTCGGGATGGGTCAACCACAGGCAACGGTGCAAGTGGAGAGAGCAGATCCCCACCCGCTTTGCTCTGGCGGGCAAAGCGACCTCCCCTTTCCAAAGGGCGGTGGAACTGGCCCAACTCGGATAGCGTCGGCAAGGGTTGGCAAGTCCGGCCAAAGCCGCTAAAGGTCCGCCCCCTTTCACATCATATTCCGAGCATGACATGTCGAGCGCCCCGCCCGCCGTCTCGATTGGCGTCGATTTTGGCACCAGCAACACCGTGGTCGCGCTGTCCGATGCCGACGGCCGCGTTGAGGCCATCCGCTTCGACCATGGCGGCCGCACGCATAGCGTCTATGTGTCGGCGCTGTGCTTCTGGGAGGAGCGGCCCGGCGCCGGCCTGCATCCGCGCGCCGAGGGCGGCCCGTGGGCGATCGAGCAATTCCTCGAAGGGCGCACGATCCATCGCTTCATTCAGTCGTTCAAGACGTTTGCGGCAAGCTCGGCCTTCAACACCACGCAGATATTCCGGCAGCGCTACAAGTTCGAGGACCTGCTGGCGGCGTTCCTGCGCACGCTGACGCGCCATGCCGGCGACGGGTTCGATCTGGGCGCACCGACCATCATGGTCGGCCGCCCGGTGAAGTTCGCCGGCGGCAATCCCAACGACGAGCTCGCGATGCAGCGCTATCGCGCCGCGTTCGAGCGGCTCGGTGCCGGCCATGCGCGCTATGTCTACGAGCCGGTCGGCGCGGCGTTCTCCTTTGCGCGCAGCCTCGACCACGACGCCACCGTGCTGGTCGCCGATTTCGGCGGCGGCACCAGCGATTTCTCCGTGATGCGGTTCTCGCGCAAGGGCGGCGTGCTGCGCGCCGAACCGCTGGGACATTCCGGCATCGGCATCGCCGGTGACACTTTCGACTACCGCATCGTCGACCACATCGTCTCGCCGCGGCTCGGCAAGGGCACCAACTACCGCTCGTTCGACAAGGTGCTGCCGATCCCCAATCACTATTATTCGAGCCTCGCGCGCTGGCACCAGCTCGCGATGATGCGGGGCAATGGCGATTTGCGCGAATTGCAGCAGCTGGCGCGCACCGCGCTCGATCCGGCGCCGCTGAACGATTTCATCACCATCGTCGACCACGATCTCGGCTTCGCGCTGTACCGCGCCGTCTCCGATACCAAAGTCGCGCTGTCGAGCCACGACCGCGTCGAGTTCCGCTTTGCCCGCGCCGGCATCGATATCGGCGCGACCGTGACGCGCGACGATTTCGAATCCTGGATCGCCGACGATATCGAGCGGCTGGGCGCGACCGTCGACGAGGCGCTGGCGAAATCCGGCATCACCGCGCGCGATGTCGAGAAGGTGTTCTTGACCGGAGGCACCTCGTTCGTGCCGGCGGTGCAGCGCCTGTTCGCCGAGCGTTTTGGCGCAGCGCGGCTGACCTCGTCAGATCAATTCGAGTCGATCGCCTATGGTCTCGCCTTGATCGGCCACACGCCTGATCCCGATCGCTGGACCTTCGCCGAAGCGGCGTGACGCTTCGCTTCGCGCCTTGATCCCGGCTCAATGCGGGATTACATCCATTCGATCATCAATCCCCGAGGATGCTTACGACCATGGATTTCACCCGGACCGCAATGCCCATCAGCCTTGCCCACGGGGATTTCCATGCCAGCATCGATCACGCTCTCCCATCTGACCCTGTCCGCGCCTGACGGCCGGGTTCTCCTTTCCAACATCGATCTCAGCTTCGGACCCGAGCGGACCGGTCTCGTCGGCCGCAACGGCGTCGGCAAGACGACGCTGCTCGGCCTGATCGCAGGCCGGCGCGCGCCACACTCCGGCGCGGTCTCGGTGCAGGGACGTGTCGCGATGCTGCATCAGACGGTTCAGGTGCAGCCGGACCAATGCGTCATCGATCTGTTCGACGCGCGCGATGCGCTCACTGCACTGCGCCGTGCCGAGCAGGGCCTTGCGAGCACCGAGGAGCTTGCGGAGCTCGACTGGACGCTCGATACGCGCATCGCGGCTGCGCTCGCGCAGGTCGGACTGAGCGACGTGCTCGACGCGCCGCTGTCGATGCTGTCGGGCGGACAGGCCACCCGGGCGCGCCTCGCCGCGCTGACTTTTGCAGAACCCGACTTTCTGCTGCTCGACGAACCCACCAACAATCTCGACCGCCCGGGACGCCAGGCGGTGATCGACCTGCTCGCCGGGTGGCGGCATGGCGCCATCATCGTCAGCCACGACCGCGCGCTGCTCGAGACCATGGATGCGATCGTCGAGCTGACCTCGCTTGAAGCCAGACGCTACGGGGGCAACTGGAGCCAGTACCGTGCGCGCAAGGCCGTCGAGCTGTCGGCCGCACGCCACGATCTGGCGGATGCCGAGAAGCGCGTCGCCGAGATCGACCGCAAGGCAAGGGAAACCTCCGAACGGCAAGCGCGCAAGGACGGCACCGGCGCGAAGAAGCGCGCCAAGGGCGACATCCCGCGGATCGCTGCCGGACTGCGCCGGGATCGCAGCGAAGACACCGGCGGCGAGAAGGTCCGCCTCGCCGAGCGCCGGCGGACCCAGGCGCTCGAACTGGCCGCCACGACGCGCCAGCGCATCGAGGTGCTGCAACCTTTCTCGGTGCAACTGCCGTCGACGCAGCTGCCGGCGGGCAGGATGGTACTGCGGATCGAGGCGGCCGACGCCGGCTACGCCGCGGACGCGCCGATCCTGCGTGATCTCACCTTCTCGATCTCAGGTCCGGAGCGCGTCGCGATCACCGGCCCCAACGGCGCCGGCAAGACGACGCTGCTCAGGCTCGTCAGCGGCGAGCTGGCGGCGACGCGCGGCAGCGTCGAGGTGATGACCCGCTTTGCGATGTTCGATCAGGCGGTCAGCCTGCTCGATGCACAGGCCCCGATCCTGGATAATTTCCGCCGCATCAATCCGGAGACGAACGAGAACGCGTGCCGCGCGGCGCTGGCGCGCTTCATGTTCCGCGCGGATGCTGCCTTGCAGATCGTTGCGAGCCTCAGCGGCGGCCAGCTGCTGCGTGCCGGCCTCGCCTGTGTGCTGGGCGGCCCAACGCCGCCGCCGCTGTTGATCCTCGACGAGCCGACCAATCATCTGGATATCGAATCGATGGAAGCGGTCGAGGCCGGGCTGCGCGCCTATGACGGCGCGCTGCTGGTCGTCAGCCACGACGAAGCCTTCCTGGATGCGATCGCGATCACCCGCAGGTTCGAGCTCGGCACCCATCCCCGCCGACGATAGACGAGCCTCCCACCAAAATGGCGAAAACAACCCCATGCAAAGGAGTCCGCGGCGGCCGCGACTGATGGACCGGCGCGCTTCGCTGCCCCAGTGCGCGATTTCCTCGAGACACGCGGCCGGTACCTGGACCAGAAACCCTGCAATCCCTCGACAAGCCGTTCGGCACGAGGCTGTCACCCATGTCTTAGGTACGATCGGTTACCTATGTGTCCGGGCTGGACAGGGCGAAGGGTGGCGGAGAGGGAGGGATTCGAACCCCCGATAGGCTTGCACCTATGCCGCATTTCGAGTGCGGTGCATTCAACCACTCTGCCACCTCTCCAGTGGCCCGGGTGATTTGCGCCACCCGCGGTCGGGGCGTGTTCTAGGCGAGGTTGGCGGGACAGACAAGGCGCTGCAATAATATTTCCGTCACCGGCGCGCCACTCCACCGAAATGCCGGAGCGGCGCAAGAACGTGCGCGGAAACAACGCGCTAGCAGGACGGCTCTGGTTCGATCGGCGTGCAAGCGAGCCAGAGGCAGCAGGAGCGGACCATGGAGCATGTGACGATTCGAGCCAATGGCGCGGCGTTCCACGTCGCGCGGACCGGGAGCGGCAGGCCGCTGTTGCTGCTGCACGGCTGGCCGGAGTTCTGGCTGACCTGGGAGCCTGTCATGGCGCGGCTGGCCGACCGCTACACCCTGATTGCGCCCGACCTGCGCGGCTTCGGCGACAGCGACAAGCCGCAGGGGCCTTACGGTCCAGATCAGCATACCGACGACATGCTGGCGCTGCTGGATGGGCTCGGGATCGACAGAGCCGGCGTGGTCGGCCACGACGTCGGCGGCGCCGTGATGCAGCCACTCGCCCGCAAGGCGCCCGAGCGAATCGCCGGGCTGTTCCTGTTCGATTTCGTCTATCCCGGCATCGGCACACGAATGGCCGCGCCGGACCGGCTGAACCACATCTGGTACCAGTCGTTCCACCAGATGGAGATGGCGCCCGCGCTGGTCGGCACGAGCCGCGAGAGCTGCCGCACTTACATCGGCCATTTCCTGCACAACTGGACCCACCGCAAGGCCGCGTTCGACGACGTGCTCGAGGATTTCGCCGACAATTTCTTCAAGCCGGGCAACCTCGCCGGCGGCTTCGCGCATTACCGCGCCTCACACGCGGGCCGCGTGAAGATGATGCAGGGCGAGGCGCCGGCGCTGCCGCCGATCAATGTCCCGACCTGCATCCGCTGGGCCGAGCACGACCCGCTGTTTCCTTACTCATGGACCGACCGGCTGGGCGAGACCTTCTCCAATCTGGATCTGGAGATGTTTCCCGATGTCGGGCATTTCCCGCATCGCGAGGACCCCGATCGCGCGGCCGCCGAGATCGCCGGCTTCTTCGCGCGGATCAATTGGAAGTGAGAGAAGTGGTGGGACCGCCAGGACGCGACAAAAACTGGCGGTCCCGTGCCGCTTTTCAGTATTGCAGGCCGGGAAGTGCGGCTTCGCCGGTCGGCGGGAGCGACACGGTCCACGGTAGCGGCCGGTGTCGAAACGGCAACGCGAAGCCGATCTTAACCTAACCGGTCAACCTTACCGGGCGTCATCGGCACGCAGTGGCGCGACCCGTTTGGCCGGGAGCGTCGCCTGCCCGGATTGCGCGGAGCCTGTCACCGGGCGCGCATTCGCGCGACCCGTTGGCTCCATCCAGGCTACAGGCTAGCCGATCGACCTTACGCGCGATCGCACGAGCACGCGCCGGCTCAGGCCTCGGCCTTCTTGGCTTTTTTGGCCTTTTTCTCGTTCTTGTCGTCGTCCTTGTCCTCGGCCTTCTCGCTTTTGCCGTTGTCCTTCCTGCGATTGGTGAAGCGGGCATTGCCAAGCCCGGTCCCGATGGTCAGCACGCCCCAGCGCGCGACATCCTGCATGAACGGGACTTCGGACAGCCCCTGCACCACGCCGTCATTGTGCATGACGATCGCGGCATCATGATCGCCGATCTGCGGGATCGCCTCGACCAGATTCGCCGGCAGGTTGAATTTGCTGCTCTCCCAATTGCCGGGCAGGTTCTGCGCGCCCTTCTCGATTCCGCCGTCCTCCTTGATGACGCCGGGACAGGCGATACCGATGAATGGCGCGAGCTTGAGATTTTCCTTCTCGGCGGCGGCGATCAAGTCCTTCAGCATCTTCACCAGCCGCTTCACCGCGCCCTCGCGCGTCGGCTCGTCGTCGGCGTGGCGCCACAGGTCCGACTTCCAGACCGCCGCCTTGGAGAGATCGGGCGCCTTCTTCCAGCGCGTCTCGACGACGCCGCAACGGATATTGGTGCCGCCGATATCGACGGCGAGCACGCCGTCATGGGCCTCGAAGATCCACGAGGGCGCCAGATGCAGCGTGCCAATCAGGCCGGCGTCATCGGGATGAAAGCGGATCGGCGCCAGGTCGACCTTGAAGTCTTCCGACTTCAGGATGATGTCGGTGCGCGCGATGGCGAGCTCGCCGAGCCTGGAGTCGCGGAAGCCGCCGCCAACCACGATGCGCTCGGTCTTGGCCCAGGCCTTGGTGTTGAGGAAGCGCCGCGTCACATAGGCGAGCTCCTGGGCGAACTCCTCGATGGCGCTGTGCACGACCGCGGAGGCCTCGGTGTCGTCGCCGACCAGCATCTCGTCGAGCTTCTTCTTGCTGATCTTGTCCGACGGCTCGTCGCCGAACGGATCCTCGCCGGATTTGCGCAGCGGCTTGCGCCAGCGGTCGAGGATCTTGCGGAACGCGCCCTTGGAGGCGCGATCGCCGAGAAAGCCCTCGTCGTCCTTCAGCTCGATGTTGAAACTGTCGATATCGACGGATGGCAGCCGCGCGGCACCGTGGTGCGCGATGCCCGTGGTCAGTCCAGCCTCTTCTGCCATTCGTCCTTGCCTGCCCGAGAGATTTCCTCCACTAACCGCCGGGAACTCAAATGGTTGCTCTCCGCGCGGCGGAGCCGCCGGCAGCGCCGAGAGCTCCGGTCAAGGTGGCGAATTCGGGCAAAAAGCACGCCAAACCCTTCATCTTTGGCCGGTTTTTGCCCTGCTTTACCTTGACTCTCGGTGGTTTGCGGCTATAAGTCCGCCCATCCGGCGCGGGGATTTCTCGCGCCGATTGTTTTTGTGCGGGCCATTTGGGAATTCATTCCCTTTCGCGCGAAACACATAACCCATAGCGACTGAACAAAAAGCCGACCCGGACCATCGGTCCGAGGCCGGAACCGAACACGAAGGAATCAAACGATGTTCGCAGTCATCAAAACCGGCGGCCGGCAGTACCGCGTCGTTCCGAATGATGTACTCGAGATTGGCAAGATCGCCGGCGACGTCGGCACGATCGTGCAGCTAGGCGAAGTTCTGGTGCTCGGCGGTGACACGCCGGTGCTGGGAACGCCCACCGTGGCAGGCGCCACCGTTGCGGCCGAAGTGCTGCAGCACAAGCGCGGCGCCAAGGTGATCGCGTTCAAGAAGCGTCGCCGCAAGAATTCACGCCGCAAGCGCGGCTATCGCGACGAGCTCACGGTGCTTCGCATCACCGAGATCCTCGCCGATAACGCCAAGCCGACCATCGGCCCGCGGCCGAAGAAGGAAAAGGTCGCAGCGCCCGCCGATGGCGAGGACGCAGCACCGAAGGCGGCCAAGAAGAAGGCGCCCGCCGCGAAGAAGGCTCCGGCCAAGAAGGCCGCGGCCAAGGCTTAAGAAGAAGTGATCGTCGCGCTCTCAGATGTGAAGCGTGACAAAATGTGAAATGATTCCGTCAAGGAATTGATCTAGAGATCAAAGCGAAGTCGGAGACGAGCTATGGCTCACAAAAAAGCAGGCGGTTCATCGCGCAACGGACGTGATTCCAAGGGCAAACGCCTTGGCATCAAGGCGTTCGGCGGCGAGCGCGTGATCCCCGGAAACATCATCGCGCGTCAGCGCGGCACCACCTGGCATCCCGGCCTTAATGTCGGCATGGGCACCGATCATACCCTCTTCGCCAAGATCGAGGGTCATGTCGAGTTCCGTGCCAAAGCCAACGGCCGCACATTCGTATCGGTTATCCCGATGGCGGAAGCGGCCGAGTAGACGGTGGACACATACGAGTCCGCCGGGTCCTGTTGAACCGGCGGAGTCGCAAAGGGCTCCAAGGGGAGGCGGGATGACCGGCCTCCCCTTTTTGTTGCGCGCGATCCGGTTCGACCGCGCGTGACGTTCCAAGCGTTGCGTAACGATTTTCGCATCACAGGAGCTCGACATGCTGCAGGACATCCCGACGCCGACCTTGCGTGAGGCAAGAGCTTGCGTCCTCGAGACCGAACGGCTGACATTGCGCAAGCCGACGCTCGCGGACGTAAAAGCCATCGCACGCCTCGCCAATGACCGCCGCATCGCGGAGAACACCCGCCGCCTGCCGCATCCCTATACCCAGGACGACGCCATCGATTTCGTGCGCGCGCTCGGCGCCGGCGGACGCGAGACCGTTTTCCTGATCGAGAACAATCACACGCCGATCGGCATGGTCGGCATCGACTGGCGCGAGGAGACATCGGCCGAACTCGGCTACTGGCTCGGCGTCGATTATTGGGGCCAGGGCTTCGGCACCGAGGCCGCGCGCGCCGTGATCGACTACTTCTTCGAGGAGTTCGATCTCGACCAGCTGATCGCAGGCGCCCGCGTCGTCAACCCGTCGTCGCGCAACATCCTCGAGAAGTGCGGCTTCCAGTGGAGCGGCGTCGAGCTGCACCGCTTCGAGGCGCTGGGCTCATCGAGCCCGGTCGACGCCTTCCGCCTGTCACGCGGCGTCTGGACCTCGCTGAAGAGCTGGAACAACTCGACCCGGCGCGAGAGCTGAACACCAGCACATTGCGTAGGGTGGGCAAAGCGCGAGCGTGCCCACCCTCACGAGCACGATCGCGCCACAGGTCGTCGCCCCCGCGAACTCAGGGGACCCATCACCACAAATGGTCGTTGCTCGGCCGAGCTGTGGCTCCAGCGCAGGTGGTGGTTATCGGTCCCTGCTTTCGCAGGGACGACAGCTATTATGCGGGGACGCTTTTGCCCGCCGCGCACCATTACGCCGGCGGATTCACCGCGGAGTCGGTGCGTCCGAGCTGCTGCTCGCGCACGAAGATGTAGAGGCCGGCCGCGATGATGATGGCGGCGCCGACGATAGTGGCCCAGGACGGCACGTCGCCGAACACCACGAAGCCGAAGATCACCGCCCAGACGATCATCGAATACTGATACGGCACCACCACGCTGGCCGGCGCGAGCTTCAGCGAGCGATTCACGCAGAGCAGCGCCGCAACCGAGATGATGCCGGCGGTGAAGAACAGCACCAGGCTGCCGGCCGACGGCGTCACCCAGCCGAACGGCGAGAGCACCAGGCCCAGGATGAAGGTGCCGCCGAATTGCGACGTCGCCAGCACGATATCGGGCGTCGCGCGCAGCGAGCGCGTGATCAGCATCAGCACCGCAAACGACAGGCTGCCGCCGAGCGCGATCATCGCCGGCCAGCTGATGGTCTGCGCCGATGGCCTGAGCGCGATCAGCACGCCGCAAAAGCCGACCAGGATCGCGGTCCAGCGTCGCCAGCCGATCTGCTCGCCGAGCACGAGGCCCGACATCGCGGTGACGAAGATCGGCCCGGCCAAATAGTAGGTGATGACGTCGGCGAGCGGCAGATAGACCGTCGCCAGGAAGAACGCCGCGACCTCCAGCGTCGACAGCGTGACCCGCAGCAATTGCAGCCACGGCCGCTCCAGATGCAGGAAATCCGCGCGCCGCTGCCACACGATCGGCAGCAGCACGAGCAGCGCCGCGCAGGCGCGCAGCCACAACAATTGCCCGACCGAATAGGTGGCGACGATGAATTTGCCCATCGCGTCGCCGAACGAGAACATGAAGATCGACAGCAACATCAAGCCGATGCCGGCGAGCCGCGCCGATCGATCGTCGTAGGAGGACAGTTTTGCGAACAGGCTCATGGAGGGATTCCCGGGTCGTCCGGTTTAAGAGCCGTGGATGCCCGGGACAAGCCCGGGCATGACGAATTGAACGGATTGCCGCACCCGCATCGCTGCGATACCGGTAGCCGATCCCGGCAACAAAAAGAGCAGGAAACGCCGCATGAGCGAGTTCGACCCCACCCAGCATCGCATGGTCCCCGCGCAGCGCTGGTTCGAGGATTTCGTGCTCGGCGAGCGCTTCGTGATCCCGAGCCGGACCCAGACGTCGGCGGTGTTTGCCGCGTTCCAGACCGCGAGCGGCGACACCCATCCGATCCATTACGACGTCGAATATTGCCGCAACCGCGGCATGCCCGATTTGCTGGCGCACGGCTTCCAAACCCTGGTGCACACCGCGCCCGGCGCGGGGCTGTTTCCCTATGTCGTCGAGGAGTCGCTGGTCGGCTTCCTGGAGCAGTCGAGCAGGTTCCTGAAGCCGGTCTATGCCGGCGACACCATCTACCCGGCGCTGGAGGTGATCGAGCTGTCGCCCGGCAAGACGACGGGCGTCGTGACCTTGCGCTCGACCGTGCACAACCAGCGCCGCGAGCTGGTGCTGGAGGGCACGCAGAAATTCCTGGTCCGGAGGCGGCCTGCATCGCCGCCAAAGCGTGGTGATTTTGGCTGAGTCGGGCCGCAAACTCGTTTCGCCTCTCCCGCTTGCGGGGAAGGCCGACGCGCGTAGCGCGGCGGGTGGGGGCTCTCTCCACGATGGGATTCGCGGCAATACCCCCACCCCAGCCCTCCCCGCAAGCGGGAGAGGGAGCGCAGGGTGTTAGCGGCGCCAGTTCAACCTGACTTCGTCACGCCTCAGGGCCGCAAAAAGGCCCGAAAATTAAGGCTTTTCGCTGAAGTCGGCGCGCTTGCGGGTTGCCGCAGGGACCGGCCTGCCTTAACTAGTACCGATCATGAAATTCCTCGATGAAGCAAAGGTCTATATTCGCTCGGGCGACGGCGGCAATGGCTGCGTTGCGTTCCGGCGCGAGAAGTTCATCGAGTTCGGCGGCCCCTCCGGCGGCAATGGCGGCCGCGGCGGCGACATCATCATCGAGTCCGTCGACGGGCTGAACACGCTGATCGACTACCGCTACCAGCAGCACTTCAAGGCGCCGAAGGGCGGCAATGGCATGGGCAAGGACCGCCATGGCGCCAACGGCAAGTCGATCGTGCTGAAAGTGCCGGTCGGCACCCAGGTGTTCGACGAGGATCGCGAGACCCTGCTGCACGACTTCACCGAGCTCGGCGAGACCTTCGTGCTGGCTAAGGGCGGCAATGGCGGCTTCGGCAATGCGCATTTCAAATCCTCCACCAACCGCGCGCCGCGCAACGCCAATCCCGGCGCGCCCGGCGAAGAGCGCTGGATCTGGCTGCGGCTGAAGCTGATCGCCGATGCCGGCCTGGTCGGCCTGCCCAATGCCGGCAAATCGACTTTCCTGTCGGCGGTGAGCGCGGCGCGGCCGAAGATCGCCGACTATCCCTTCACCACGCTGCATCCGCAGCTCGGCGTCGTGAACTACGGCGGCCGCGAATTCGTGCTCGCCGACATCCCCGGCCTGATCGAGGGCGCGCATGAAGGCGCCGGTCTCGGCGACCGCTTCCTCGGCCATGTCGAGCGCTGCCGCGTGCTGCTGCACCTGATCGATGCGACCTGCGAGCATGCCGGCAAGGCCTACAAGACGGTGCGCACCGAGCTCGAAGCCTATGCAGGGCAGCTCGCCGACAAGATCGAGATCGTCGCGCTCAACAAGATCGATGCTGTGATGCCCGACGAGCTGAAGAAGCAGAAGGACCGCCTCAAGCGGGCCGCGAAGAAGACGCCGCTGCTGCTGTCGGGTGCGACCGGTGAAGGCGTGCAGGATGCGCTGCGTGCGCTGGTCGACGTGATCGGCGAGGCGCCGGTGTCCAACAAGGCCAAGGGCGGCCAGGCGGAGCCGTGGGCGACGCCGCTGCCGCCGCAGGGCTGAGCGGCGCGAGCCGAACGCCCTTTGGACTTTCCATGCCACTCGTGGCGCCTCTTGCTTCCACCTTCCTGCCAGACCGAACCCATGAAACGCCCCGCGCTCAAGAACTTTCGCCGCATCGTCGTCAAGGTCGGCTCGTCGCTGCTGGTCGACTCGCAGGCCGGCGAGTTGCGCGCATCCTGGCTCGCCGCGCTGGTCGAGGACATCGCAAAACTCCACAAGCGCGGCTGCGAGGTCATGGTGGTGTCGTCGGGCTCGATCGCGCTCGGCCGCAGCCGGCTGAAGTTGCCGCGCGGCCCGCTGAAGCTCGAGGAGAGCCAGGCTGCCGCAGCGGTTGGCCAGATCGCGCTGGCGCGGATCTGGTCGGAGGTGCTCGGCCATCACGGCATCGGGGCCGGGCAGATCCTGGTCACGTTGCAGGACACCGAGGAGCGTCGCCGCTACCTCAATGCACGCTCGACCATCGCCAAGCTGCTGGAATGGGGCGCGGTGCCCGTGATCAACGAGAACGACACCGTCGCCACGACGGAAATCCGCTACGGCGACAATGACCGCCTCGCCGCCCGCGTCGCCACCATGGCGAGCGCGGATCTCTTGATCCTGCTGTCCGATATCGACGGCCTCTACACCGCGCCGCCGGCGCTCGATCCCGACGCCAGACTGATCCCGGTGGTCGAAAGCATCACTGCGGAGATCGAGGGGATGGCGGGCTCGGCCGGCTCCGAGCTGTCGCGCGGCGGCATGACCACCAAGATCGAGGCCGCGAAGATCGCGACCACTGCCGGCACCCACATGCTGATTGCCTCCGGCAAGATCGAGCATCCCTTGCAGGCGATCGCCGACGGCGGCCGCTGCACCTGGTTTCTCACTCCGGCCAATCCCGTCACCGCGCGCAAGCGCTGGATCGCGGGCTCGCTCGAGCCGAAGGGCACGCTGACCATCGATGCCGGTGCGGTGGCCGCGCTGCGCGCCGGCAAGAGCCTGCTGCCGGCCGGTGTTGTCAGGGTCGACGGCCAGTTCGCTCGCGGCGATGCCGTGGTGGTGCGCGGCCCCGACACCCACGAGATCGGCCGCGGCCTGGTCGCCTACGACGCCGAGAACGCAGAGAAGATCATGGGCCGCTCCTCGCCCGACGTGATGACCATTCTGGGCATCAGCGGCCGGTCCGAGATGATCCATCGCGACGACCTCGTGATCGGCCCAGCCGGCGCGATCCCGGCCAAATAGGCCATTGGGCAGGCATTGTGTGGGCCATCGGCCGAGCGCGGCGGCCGGCCGCCCATCTGCCATGCCGGTTCCGCGCCTCGCCACCCCTCAATTGCCATGCTAGAACATGGCCTTAGAGCATGATCCGGAAAAGTGGGCACCGGTTTTCCGAAGAGATCATGCTCAAACAAGAGCTGGGACTTCCATGAGCGCCCCCCCGAAGGCGATCGACGGCAACGCCGATCTCACCGTCCTGATGACCGACCTCGCCGCCAAGGCGCGCGCCGCCGCGCGCGTGCTGGCGCTGGCGCCGGCGGAGCAGAAGAACCGGGCGCTCACCGCGATCGAACGCGCCATCCGCGCAAATGCGCCGGCCATCCTTGCCGCCAATGCCGAGGACGTCGCCGAAGCCCGCGCGGGCGGCATGACCTCGGCCTTCGTCGACCGCCTGACCCTGACGCAGGCGCGCGTCGACGGCATGGCCGATGGCGTTGCGACCGTGCGCGAGATCATCGATCCGGTCGGCGCCGTCACCGAAAGCTGGCAGCGTCCGAACGGCATGACGATCGAGCGCGTCCGGGTGCCGCTCGGCGTCATCGGCGTGATCTTCGAGAGCCGTCCCAATGTCGCCGCCGACGCCGGCGTGCTGTGCCTGAAGTCCGGCAACGCGGTGATCCTGCGCGGCGGCTCCGACAGTTTCCGCTCCTGCCGCGCGATCCATGACTGCCTGGTGCAGGGCCTGCGTGAGGCCGGCTTGCCCGAGGCCGCGATCGCCCTGGTGCCGACCCGTGACCGCGCCGCCGTCGGCCTGATGCTGACCGGATTGAACGGCGGCATCGACGTCATCGTGCCGCGCGGCGGCAAGAGCCTGGTCGCGCGCGTCGAGGCCGAGGCGCGCGTGCCGGTGTTCGCGCATCTCGAGGGCGTCAACCACATCTATGTCGATGCCACTGCGAAGCTCGACATGGCCAAGTCGGTCGTGCTCAACGCCAAGATGCGCCGCCCCGGCGTCTGCGGCGCCGTCGAGACCCTGCTGATCGATCGCAACGCCGCCGCGACGAAACTGAAGCCGCTGGTCGCGCTGCTGCTCGACGCCGGCTGCGAGGTGCGCGGCGACGACGTCGTGCAGGGCGCCGACGCGAGGGTGAAGCCCGCGTCCGACGAGGACTGGAACACCGAATATGAGGACGCGATCATCTCGGCGAAGATCGTCGACGGCCTCGATCAAGCGATTGCGCATATTCAAAATCACGGCTCGCATCACACCGATGCGATCGTGACCGAGGATGCCGCTGCCGCGCAGCGTTTCCTCAACGAGGTCGATTCGGCGATCGTGCTGCATAACGCCTCGACCCAGTTCGCCGACGGCGGCGAGTTCGGCTTCGGCGCCGAGATCGGCATTGCCACCGGCAAATTCCACGCCCGCGGCCCGGTCGGCGCCGAGCAGTTGACCAGCTTCAAATACCGCGTCCACGGCACCGGGCAGACACGGCCGTGATCATTGTCGCACGCACACGGTAGATCCTTGCAGCAAGCTTCCACCGTGCCGTTGTCCGCAGCCCAGGCGCTTCCGTTCTATACCAACGGCATGCGCATCGGGCTGCTTGGCGGCTCGTTCAATCCGCCGCACGCCGCGCATCGCGCCATCAGCCTGTTCGCGCTGAAGCGCTTGCAACTCGATCGCGTGTGGTGGCTGCTGACGCCGGGCAATCCGCTGAAGAACCATGACGGCCTGCATGCGCTTGCCGAACGTGCCGAAGCGGCGCGCCGCGTCGCCGACGATCCGCGCATCGACATCAGCTGTCTCGAAGCTGTCATTGGCACCCGCTACACTGTCGACACGATCATCCACTTGCGCCGTCGTGTCTCCGGCGTGCACTTCGTATGGATCATGGGCGCTGACAATCTCGCGCAATTCCATCGCTGGAAGGATTGGCGGCGCATCGCGTCCGATGTGCCGATTGCCGTGATCGACCGGCCGCCCCAGAGCTTTCGCGCCCTTGCCGCACCGGCGGCGCAGGCGCTCTCGCGCTATCGCATGCCCGAAAATCAGGCGACACGGCTGGCCGACCAGCAGGCGCCGGCCTGGGTGTTCCTGACAGGAATGAAATCCAATCTGTCTTCGACCGGTCTGCGGAACCCGGACGGGAGCTGGAGAACGGCGTGAAGCGCAAAAGGGTTACTGGAATATTGAAACCATTAACCCCACATGCGTAGTATGGTGTGTGGGTGCCGAGGATTCGGCCCCCGCGATACAGTGAAAGGAAATGGTCCCTGGCCACATCTGTATTGTCAAAGTCTGTTTTACCCAAGGTTCCAAAGACTGCGCGTAAAACATCGACGAAAACCGCGGCCTTGCAGGCGCAACCGGACGCCGACAAACCGGATGCCAACAAGACGCTGAGCCTGATCCTCTCCCGCCTCGAGGACATGAAAGCGGAAGAGACGGTCACCATCGACCTCCGCGGCAAATCCGCATATTCCGACTACATGATCGTCACCACCGGCCGGGTGAACCGGCACGTTGGCGCGATCGCGGAAAATGTGACGAAGAGCCTCAAGGAAAACGGGGTCAAGAACATCCATGTCGAGGGCTTGCCCAATTGCGACTGGGTGCTGATCGATTCCGGCGAGGTGATCGTGCACGTGTTCAGGCCTGAGGTGCGCGAGTTCTACAATCTCGAACGGTTGTGGACTCAGAACCCGGCGGTCGCGGCGGTCTAAGGGGTGTCGAAGCCGATGCGAATCGGCTGCAGCGCAGATAGTTTGCGCTGATGCGCCTTGTCGTGATCTGCATCGGCCGCCTGAAGCAGGGCCCTGAACGGGAGCTCGCGGAGCGGTACCGCGAGCGCTTCGAGGATATCGGCCGCAAGCTCGGCTTTCGCGGCCTGGAGATTCATGAGATTGCGGAGAGCCGCGCGCGCGACACGGCTGCGCGGATCGCGGAAGAAGCTGCGGCGATCGCGGCGCTGCTGCCGGACAAGCACATGCTGGTCGCGCTCGACGAACGCGGCAAGAGCATCGACAGCGCAAGCTTCGCGCAGCAGCTCGGCCGCTGGCGCGACGAGGGACAGCCGCATACGGCTTTCGTGATCGGCGGCGCGGACGGACTTTCGCCGGAATTGCAGCGCAAGGCTTCGTTGCGAATTGCATTCGGCTCCGCGACCTGGCCGCATCAAATGGTCCGCGTCATGCTTCTGGAACAGATTTATCGGGCCGCAACCATTTTGGCCGGCCACCCCTATCATCGCGCGTAAGGCGCGGTGGCCGACAGTCGAAAGCGCTGAACGCACGCGAATGCAGCACAAGCGGGACACAGTTTCGTATTTCGGCACCGCGCGCCGCTGGCTGCCGGAGGCTTTGTCGGTCGCAATCTTCGCCGCTCAGCTGTCAGCAGCGCACGCGCAAACGACATCACCTGCGCAGCAACCCGCGCCGCCGGCGCAGCAGGCCGCAACGGCGGAGACCTCGCCCGACGCCATCAAGCAGCGCGAGCAGGAGCTCGAGGCCGCGCGCGAACAGCAGCGCAAGGCGGCCGAGCAGCAGGAGAAGCTGAAGGCCGACATCGCGGCGATCGGCCAGGACCGCAGCAAGCTCAATCAGGAGCTGATCGACATTGCCGGCCAGGTGCGTGGCGTCGAGACCCGGATCGCGGATGCCGAGGCACGCCTGCAGCCGCTCGACGGCCGCGAGCGCGAGATCCGCAGCTCGCTCGATTCACGCCGCTCCGACGTGATCGAGGTGCTGGCCGCGCTGCAACGCGCCGGACGGCGCACGCCGCCGGCGCTGCTGGTGCGGCCGGAGGACGCGCTGCAATCGCTGCGCACCGCGATGCTGCTCGGCGCCGTGGTGCCGGAGCTGCGGGTCCGCGCCGAGAAGCTTGCCGCCGACCTCGGCGAACTGGTCGCGCTGCGCAAGACCATCTCCGCCGAGCGCGATGCGCTGGCGGCCGACCGCGACAAGCTCAGAGAAGACCAGACCCGGCTTGCGGCGCTGGTCGACGAACGGCAACGGCAGCAGAGCGCGGCGGAAAAGGACATGGAGGCGGAAGGCGCGCGCGCCGTCGCGCTGGCCAAGCAGGCCGACAGCCTGCAGAGCCTGATCGCCAAGATGGAGCAGGACCTCAAGAGCGCGGCCAAGGCCGCCGCCACGGCGAGCCTCCAGGGGGCGCCGGCGACGGTTAACGGCAAGCCGAATCTGGGAGCCCTGAAGGATCCCGCCCGCATGAGCCCGGCGGTCGCCTTCGCCTCGGCCAAGGGCCTGTTCTCGTATCCCGTGAATGGCACCAAGATTCGCGAATTTGGCGGTTCCGATGGCGCGGGAGGCGTACAAAAAGGCATTTCTTTGGCGGCCAAGCCGGGCGCGCAGGTCACAACCCCGTGTGACGGCTGGGTAGTTTACGCTGGTCCTTTCCGCAGCTATGGACAACTCTTGATCCTCAATGCCGGGGGCGGGTATCATGTCCTGATCGCCGGGATGGAGCGTATTTCGGTAAACATCGGCCAGTTTGTACTGACGGGGGAGCCGGTTGCGACCATGGGGTCGACGTCCCAGGTTGCATCCATTCTCGCGACCAATGCGAGCCAGCCAGTGC
The DNA here is from genome assembly GCF_054055655.1 of Bradyrhizobium sp. USDA 4461. Lineage (NCBI taxonomy): Bacteria > Pseudomonadati > Pseudomonadota > Alphaproteobacteria > Hyphomicrobiales > Nitrobacteraceae > Bradyrhizobium > Bradyrhizobium sp. USDA 4461. The sequence goes on along the minus strand of NZ_JBSRXM010000001.1, from coordinate 2,642,606 downwards.
TCTATGTCGAGTTCCGGAAAGACGGCACTCCAATCGATCCAGGTCCATGGTGGGCCGCAAATGAAGGCGAAAAGGTTCGCGGATGATGCGCAAGACTTCGGTAATTCTCCTGAGCGCCGCCACCGGCGCGGCCCTGACGCTTTTCGTCACGCAGCCCCGCGCTGTGCTGATGGGATCGAGCGCGCGCGCCGCGACGTCGGACACCTACCGCCAGCTCAATCTGTTCGGCGACGTGTTCGAGCGGGTGCGCAGCGACTATGTCGAGAAGCCGGATGATTCCAAGCTGGTCGAATCCGCGATCTCGGGCATGCTGTCCGGCCTCGATCCGCATTCGAGCTACATGGACGCCAAGAGCTTCCGCGACATGCAGGTGCAGACCCGCGGCGAATTCGGCGGCCTCGGCATCGAAGTCACGATGGAAGACGGCCTGATCAAAGTGGTCTCGCCGATCGACGACACTCCGGCCTCGAAGGCCGGCATCATGGCCAACGACATCATCACCACCCTCGACGACGAAGCCGTGCAGGGCCTGACCCTGAACCAGGCCGTCGAGAAGATGCGCGGTCCGGTCAACACCAAGATCAAGCTCAAGATCATCCGCAAGGGCCAGGACAATCCGATCGACGTCACGCTGGTGCGCGACAACATCCGCGTCCGCTCGGTGCGCGCGCGCGTCGAGGCCGACGACATCGCCTATATCCGCATCACCACCTTCAACGAGCAGACCACCGAAGGCCTGAAGAAGGAGGTCGCCAATCTGCAGGGCCAGATCGGCGACAAGCTGAAGGGCTATATCATCGACCTCAGAAACAACCCCGGCGGCCTGCTGGAAGAAGCGGTCACCGTGTCCGACTCCTTCCTGGAGCGTGGTGAGATCGTCTCGACCCGCGGCCGCAATGCCGAGGAAACCCAGCGCCGCGCCGCCCATCCGGGCGACCTGACCAAGGGCAAGCCGGTCATCGTGCTGATCAACGGCGGCTCGGCCTCGGCGTCTGAGATCGTCGCGGGCGCGCTGCAGGACCACAAGCGGGCAACGCTGGTCGGCACCCGTTCGTTCGGCAAGGGCTCGGTGCAGACCATCATCCCACTCGGCTCGGGCAACGGCGCACTGCGCCTGACCACCGCGCGCTATTACACGCCGTCGGGCAAGTCGATCCAGGCCAAGGGCATCGTGCCCGATATCGAGGTGCTGCAGGACGTGCCGGAAGAGCTGAAGGCGCGCACCGATACCAAGGGCGAGGCCTCGCTGCGCGGCCATCTGAAGAACGATGGCGACGAGAAGACCGGTTCGCAGTCCTACGTCCCGCCGGATGCCAAGGACGACAAGGCGCTGAAAATGGCCGACGATCTGCTGCACGGCATCAAGTCGACCTCGAACGCCACGCCGGCACCGGCCGGTGACAAGGCGCCCGGCGACAAGGCCGCGGCCGACAAGCCGGCCAACAAGTCCGCGAACTAATCCGATCCGATCGATTCGGTGAACAGGGCGGCCCTCGGGCCGCCCTTTCTGCTTTCGGATGTCCACCCGTAACCGTGCTTTGACGGGGCGGCCGGTGCGCGGGAATGCACCGCATCGTGCTATCGTTCGCGCTGTTGATTCGGGGAGGGTCATGGCAGAAGCGGCCGACGAACTGAGCACGCCGCTTGGGCAGAAGACCGTGGGCAGGACGCGCTGTATCCGCCTGCCATTCACGGCGATGCAGGCGCTCGCCGTGCTGCTGGGCCTCGTGCTGGTCGGCTTCGCCGGCGTCGCGCTGTTCAACGACAACCCGCTCGGCGGCGAGCCGATGGCCCGGATCGCGCTCCGCAATGCGCCGCCCGCAGCCGGCGACGACAAGCACGCCCCGGCCGCCCAGCCGGCCGAGCCGGCGGTCAAATCCGCCGCCAAGGCGCCGGCCGCATCGAGCGACGCCAGAACGGTCACCATCATCGACGGCTCCAGCGGCAAGCGCCAGGATGTCGTGATCGGCGCCGGCGATCCGGGGGACAAGGCCGATGGCGAGGCATCTCCGGTCGCGATGGCCGGGGTCGACCCGCGCCTGTTGGAAAAGTCGCGCTACGGCATGATCCCGATGGTCGCCGACGGCCTGAAGCCGTTCACGGTCTATGCGGCCGAGGCCGACCGTGCCAAGGCGGCCCGGATGCCCGTGGTTGCCATCGTGGTCGGCGGCCTCGGCGTCGGCGCCGCCAAGACCGCCGACGCCATCATGAAGCTGCCGCCGGCCGTGACGCTGGCCTTCACGCCCTATGGCGTCGACCCCGGCAAGCTTGCGGAACGCGCCCGCGCCCAGCGCCACGAGATCCTGCTGCAGATCCCGATGGAGCCGTTCGACTATCCCGACAACGATCCGGGCCCGCAGACCCTGCTGACCACCCTGGGCAGCGAGCAGAACCTCGACCGGCTCTATTGGCATCTGAGCCGCCTGCAGGGCTATGCCGGGATCGCCAATTTCATGGGGGCGCGGTTCGTCGCGACCGATCTCGTGATGCAGCCGATCGTGCGCGAAGCGGCCAAGCGCGGCCTGAGCTGGTTCGACGATGGTTCCACCCCGCGCAGCGTGGCGCAGACGCTCTCCGCGGGCCAGTCGCTGCCGTTTGCCAAGGCCGATTTCGCCATCGACGCGGTGCCGACGTCGGCAGAAATCGACCGCGCACTGGTCAAGCTGGAAACCATCGCCAAGGAACGCGGCACCGCCGTGGGCGTCGCCTCGGCGCTGCCGGTCTCGATCGAGCGGCTCGGCGCCTGGCTCAAGACACTGGACTCCAAGGGCATCATGCTTGTGCCATTGACAACGGCGATGCTGAAATCAAAATCGGGCTAGAAGATCAATCTGTTGGTGCGACTTGAGACCTTGCCGGGGGGCCGGGTCTGGTGGCGCCGGGAACTGGGCGAGGTAGCGGCAGCATGGCACGTTATGAAGACCTGCCCTATCGAACCTGCGTCGGCATCATGCTGCTGAATACCGCCGGGCTGGTCTTCATCGGACGCCGCGCCGGCGGCATCGAGCATGTCGACGACGCCCATGTCTGGCAGATGCCGCAAGGCGGCGTCGATCCCGGCGAGGATACGTTTCAGGCGGCCAAGCGCGAGCTTTACGAGGAGACCAGCGTCAAATCGGTGGAGAAGCTCGGCGAGGTCGCGGACTGGCTGATCTACGACATCCCGCGCACCGTCGCCGGGCGCGCCTGGAAGGGCCGCTATCGCGGCCAGCGGCAGAAGTGGTTCGCGTTGCGCTTCACCGGCAAGGACAACGAGATCAACGTCGCCAACCCCGGCGGCGGCCACAAGGCCGAGTTCATCACCTGGCGCTGGGAGCCGATGAAGAATCTGCCGGAGCTGATTGTGCCGTTCAAGCGGCCGGTCTATGAGCGCGTCGTGAAGGAATTTGCCGCGCTGGCAGCCAAATAGACCCACGACGCAGCGCCGAAATGTCATCAGATAAGCCCTATCGGCCCAATGTGGGCATTGCGCTGTTCAACGCGGCCGGACGCGTGCTGATCGGCCACCGGATCAAGGACGACGGTCCGGAGATCGTGCTGCCCGGCCTCGACTGGCAGATGCCGCAGGGCGGCATCGACGACGGCGAGGATCCGCGCCAGGCCGTGATGCGCGAATTGTGGGAAGAGACCGGAGCGGTCAGCGCCGATTATCTCGGCGAGACCGACTGGATGACCTACGAATTCCCCGCCTATGACGGTCCGGCCTCGCACCGGCTGGCGAAATTCCGCGGCCAGCGGCAGAAATGGTTTGCGCTGCGCTTCACCGGACAAGACGCCGAGATCGATCCGTTGACGCCGCGCAACGGCCAGCCCGCCGAGTTCGATCAATGGCGCTGGGAGCGGCTCGACCGTGTCGCCGATCTGGTGGTGCCGTTCCGCCGCGACGTCTATCGCACGGTCGCGACCTGGTTCGCCGAATTCGCCGGCTGATCCGGCGGCGGAATCCGCCGCGCATCGCCCGGCGTCATGCCGTAGGTCGCGCGGAACACGCGATAGAAGGTCGCGATGCTGTCGAAGCCGCAGGAGAATGCGATCTCGTCGATGCCGCGCTCCCGCGTGGCATAGAGCAGCCGCCTCGCCTCTTTCAACCTCGCCGCCGTCAGCGTCCGCGCGAACGACAGGCCGGTCGGCTCGAATAGCGCATGCACTTGCCGCAGCGAAATGCCGAGCTCGGCGGCAACAGTGGCCGGCGAGAGCGAGGTGCGATGCAGATCGCGCAACAGGATTTCGCGCGCGGCGTGGAGGTAGCCGGCATGCAGCGCGGCCCGGACCTCATCCTGGCGCGGCCGCACGCGCCCGCGCGCGAGCAGCGCCAGGCGCACCATATGCGTGACCTCGGCAGTGAACTGGCCGGCTTGCGCCGGATGCTGCGTCATGGCGCGGAACATGGCGCCGACCAGCCGGGTCAGGCCCGCGCCCCGCGTCAGCATGACCGGCGGGGCATCCTCGATCCGCGCACCAAGGGCGAGGTCGGCGGTGACGGGGATCTTGAGGCTGAAGAAGTGGAAGCCATCGGTCCGGTCGGGCGTCGACGCAAACGGAAGATTGGAGTGGCCGAACACCAGATCCCCGTTGTCCACCCACTGAACACGATCGCGGCCGATATTCAGATGACCGGGGCCGCGCACCTGCCAGGCGAGTTGCAGGCTGTTGCTCGGGACGCGCGCGATATCGGACGACGTGCGGCTGACGCGATAGGACGACGCCGACATTTCCGCCAGCACGGCATCGCCGATCGGCGTCGCGGAAAAGCGCCCGCGGAAGTCGGGCCGTTTGTCGCGCTCGAGCTCGATGGTGACCCCGAACAGGCTCTTGCCGCGCACGTCGCACCAATGCTCGAAGCGGTCTTGCGGGCGGAGCGCGTCGGTGGAGAAAGTCAGCACTTCAGAATGACCCGTTACGTGGGAGAGACGTCGCGATGCTGCGAGGCCAGTTCGTCATCGCGCCGCAGCTTGTCATGTGTGCGTGATCCCTGCTGTAAGCTGCCTCACATTCGGATCATGTTCTAGTCTTGCTGAGGCACGATTCCTTCTCTTTCGCTCGCAATGACGGCAGGATTCGTTCAGAGCCTTTCGTGACCAAAAACCTCCATTGACGCAGTAAGATTAGTTCGGGCCGACCGTGAACGGGCCGATCGCGATGACATGGCAATCGCTGTCGCGCTTGACGCAGTCCGCTAGCGCGGCGTTGACCGCGCTTTGCTCGTTCTCCGCTTTCAGGCCCAGTCCGGGCCGTCCCTGGGTGCCGACCGCGACCGCATTCCAGCCGGTCGTCGCATCGGCAAGCTTGCGCACGACATCGCCGCGCTCGTTCGGCATGATGACCGAGCTGTCGGCGGGCTTGAAGAAGCCGGTCACGCGCAATGTGGCCGGGATCGGCACCACAAAGACGTCGTCGACCGCGACGATCGTGCACGGCACGCCCGCGACCGCGCCGCAGGCCTGCAGGTTGCGACGCGCGGATTCCTCCAGTGAATCGATGCCCGAATTGAAGAAGTAGTGGCCGCCCGGGCCGAGCGCGATGGTTCGCGTCTTGCGTCCCGGCACGAACAGGCTTTCGAGCCTTGCCCTGGCCGGCTCGCGCAGCAGCGGAACGTCCTTGGTCGTATACGGCTTCTCAACCAGCGCATCGCGCTTGACCCATGGCAAGGGCGGCACCGGCGGCAGGCCGTGGCTATACACGATCGTATTGCCGACGGCGTACAACTCGCATTTGCGCGGCGAGCCTGCATTGTCGGCGCGCTTCTGGCACAGGTCGAGCGCGGCCGTCTTCGCCGCGTCCTCGCTCGGCTGCGCCACGCTCCAGCCGACGAAACCATTGATGTTGAGGGCAAGCGCCTTGGAATCGCCCGCGGGCAGATATTCGGTCGCGAGCCCGTTGCGGGTGCGATCGCTGACAAAGGGTGTCATGCCGGCGACGAGCTTGTCGCCCGATGTGATCGATGGCGGCGGCTCGGACACTGGCGCGGCCAATGTGGGTGCCGGTGGGGGTTTGACAGACGGCGCCGCCGATGGCGACGGCGACGGTGCGACCAATGGTGCCGGTGCAGCCGAGACCAGGGACCCGGGCGCCGGCGTCGAGCTTGTCACGACCGCAGGCTTCGCCGCCGACGTTTCCAGCTTGGTGTAATACAGGAAGCCGCCGACGCCGATGGCGGCCAGCAGCACCAGCGTGATTGCGGCGGGCCACATCCAGGCCGGTGCGGCCGCACGCGCGGCCTTGGCCGGCTTCTTGACCTGGGGCGTCGCGTAGCTGCCGTCCTCGCGCCGCATCGCCACCATGTAGGCGTGCACGGGGGTCGGAATGTTCTTCACTTCCTGCGCGCCGATGTCGGCGAATTGCACCGACAGCTTGTTGGCGACCTGCTCATGGACCGCGCGCGACACGCAGATGCCGCCGACCTCGGCGAGGCCCTCGAGCCTTGCTGCGATGTTGACGCCATCGCCGAGCAGATCGCCGTCGCGCTCGACCACGTCGCCGATCGTGATACCGATCCGGAACGCCATCTGCCGGCTCGGCGGATAGGCCATGTTGCGCGTGCGCAGGCTTTCCTGGATGTCGATCGCGCAGCGCACGGCTTCGACGGCGCTGGGAAATTCCGCCAGCACCGCGTCACCCGCGGTGTTGAAGATGCGGCCACCGCCCTTGGCAATGAAATCGTCGGTGACCTGGCGGTAGGACGCGAGCCGCCGCAGCGTCTCTTCCTCATCCTCGGCAACCAGTCGACTATAGCCTGCAATATCGGCTGCGAAGATCGCTGCGATCTTGCGCTTCATGAGCACCAGCCCCGGAACCCGAATGTGCCGGGCAGCATGCCGCCAGACGCTCGCGGGTGCAATAAACATTCAATGCCCGCCGGGGCGCGGCGAGCGTTGAATCGTTCAAGGCTTGATCGATGAAGGCAGAAAGTGTGAGCGATTTCACAAAGCCGCGCCCGACTTGAGCGCATGGCGCGATCACAGATCAGCAATCGCCTTAAAGGGCGATGTGATTAGGTTGAACCGTCATCGCGCCTTGGTTTGTTGTCTAAGCATGATCTTTTCGGAAAACCGCTTCGCACTTTTCCGGATCATGCTTTAGTGCATCGCCGTCGCGTTGAGCTCGTGCTGGATGCTCTTGAAGTGGTCAAGCCGCTCGATCGCGTGGTCGAGCTCGGTGCCCTCGTGCTCGGCAAGCTTCTCTTCCATCTCCTTGATGGTCTCCGCGAACTTGGCGCGGTCGAGCTCCGCAATCGCGGTCGCGACGTCGGCGAGCACGGTGAGGCCCTTGTCCGACACTTCGGCGAGACCGCCGAGCACGATCACCTTCTCCTTCTTGCCGGCGGTCGTGATCGTCAGGATGCCCGGACGAACCGTGGCGACGACAGGCGCGTGGCCGGCGAGCACACCGAAATCACCCTCAACGCCGGGGACGTCGACCTGATCGACCTCGCCGGAGAAGGCGAGCTTTTCGGGAGAGACGAGATCGAAGTGGAAGGTGGCCATGGAGCGCCCGTAGTTCAGACTGGTTTCGACTGGTGAGAGGCGAATAGCGAATGGCGAGTAGCGAATGCGCTCGTCACTCTTTCCCTATTCGCCGCTCCCTATTCGCTATTCGCTAACTCAGGCGGCTTCGGCCGCCAGCTTCTTGCCCTTCTCGACGGCTTCTTCGATGGTGCCGACCATGTAGAACGCCGCTTCCGGCAGGTGGTCGTACTTGCCCTCGCAGAGGTCGCGGAAGCCCTTGATGGTGTCGGCGAGGTCGACGAACTTGCCCGGCGAGCCGGTGAAGATTTCGGCGACGTGGAACGGCTGCGACAGGAAGCGCTCGACCTTGCGGGCGCGGGCGACCGTCAGCTTGTCCTCTTCCGACAGTTCGTCCATGCCGAGAATGGCGATGATGTCCTGCAGCGACTTGTAGCGCTGGAGGATCTGCTGGACCATACGTGCGGTGTTGTAGTGCTCGTCGCCGACCACCAGCGCCGACAGCATGCGCGAGGTCGAGTCGAGCGGGTCCACCGCCGGATAGATGCCCTTTTCCGAGATCGCGCGCGACAGCACCGTGGTGGCGTCCAGATGCGCGAACGAGGTGGCGGGCGCCGGATCGGTCAGGTCGTCGGCCGGCACGTAGATCGCCTGCACCGAGGTGATCGAGCCCTTCTGGGTGGTGGTGATGCGCTCCTGCAGCGCGCCCATGTCGGTCGCCAGCGTCGGCTGATAACCCACGGCGCTCGGGATGCGGCCGAGCAGCGCCGACACTTCCGAACCCGCCTGGGTGAAGCGGAAGATATTGTCGACGAAGAACAGCACGTCCTGGCCCTGGTCGCGGAAATGCTCGGCGACCGTCAGACCGGTCAGGCCGACCCGGGCGCGGGCGCCCGGCGGCTCGTTCATCTGGCCGAACACCAGCGCGCACTTCGATTTCACGCTCGGATCCGGATTGTGCGGATCGGCGTTGACCTTCGATTCGATGAACTCGTGATAGAGATCGTTGCCCTCGCGGGTACGCTCGCCGACGCCGGCGAACACCGAGTAACCGCCGTGCGCCTTCGCGACGTTGTTGATCAGCTCCTGAATCAGCACGGTCTTGCCGACGCCGGCGCCGCCGAACAGGCCGATCTTGCCGCCCTTGGCGTACGGAGCAAGCAGGTCGACGACCTTGATGCCGGTGACGAGGATTTCGGCCTCGGTGGACTGATCGGTGTAGGTCGGCGCTTCCTGGTGGATGGCGCGCACGCCGTCGGACTTGATCGGACCGGCTTCGTCGATCGGCTCGCCGATCACGTTGATGATGCGGCCGAGCGTGCCTTCGCCGACCGGCACCCGGATCGGTTCGCCGGTGTCGGTCACTTCCTGGCCGCGCACCAGACCTTCGGTGATGTCCATCGCGATGGTACGGACGGTCGATTCACCGAGATGCTGGGCGACTTCGAGCACCAGGCGGTTGCCGCCGTTCTTGGTCTCGAGCGCGTTCAGAATCGCCGGAAGGTGGCCTTCGAACTGCACGTCGACCACGGCGCCCGTGACCTGGGTAACGCGACCGATCGGATTGGCTGCTGTAGCCATGGACTGTTCTCCTTCGAAAATCTGCCTTAGACCGCCTCAGCGCCGGAGATGATCTCGATCAGCTCCTTCGTGATCTGGGCCTGACGGGTTCGGTTGTAAATCAGGGTTTGCTTGCGAATCATCTCGCCGGCATTGCGGGTCGCGCTGTCCATCGCGCTCATCTGCGCGCCATAGAACGAGGCGTTGTTTTCGAGCAGCGCGCGGAACACCTGCACCGCGAGGTTGCGCGGCAGCAGGCTGCCGAGGATCTGATCCTCTTCCGGCTCGTATTCATAGGACGTGGAGGGAGCCGCGCCCGCGGCGGGCGCGGCGACCTCGAGCGGGATGATCTGCTGCGCGGTCGGGATCTGCGCGATCACCGACTGGAAGCGCGAATAGAACAGCGTGCAGACGTCGAACTCGCCGGCCTCGAACCGCGCCAGCACCTTGTTGGCGATGTCCTCGGCGTTGGCGAAGCCGATCTGGCGCACCGAACGCAGGTCGAGATGCTCGACAATCCGCTTCTCGAAGGTCCGCCGCAGCTGCTCGTAGCCCTTGCGGCCGACACAGAAGAATTTGACGTCCTTGCCCTGCGCGAGCAGCGACTGCGCCCGCTCGCGCGCCAGGCGCACGATGGCCGAGTTGAAGGCGCCGGACAGGCCGCGCTCGCCGGTGCAGACCAGCAGCAGGTGAACCTGGTCGTTGCCGGTGCCGGCGAGCAGCGCCGGTGCGCCCGGCGTGCCATTGGCCGCGGCGGCGATGTTGGAGATTACCGCATCCATCTTGGTGGCATAGGGCCGCGCCGCTTCGGCGGCGTTCTGCGCGCGGCGCAGCTTCGAGGCTGCGACCATCTGCATGGCCTTGGTGATCTTCTGCGTCGCCTTGGTCGAGGCGATGCGGACCCGCATGTCTTTTAGTGACGCCATTCTTCGTTCACCCCGGCGATCCGACCACAATGGTCAGATCGCAAGCCTCCGTTCGTCACGCCCGGCGGCGAGCCGGGCGACGCCCCATTCGTTATGCAAACGTCTTGGCGAAGCCGTCGACCGCCGCCTTCAGCTTGGCGGCGCTGTCGTCGGACAGATCGCGGCTGTCGCGGATCGCGTTGAGGATGTCGACGTGCTTGCCGCGCAACAGCGACAGCAGGCCATCCTCGAACGCCTTCACCTTGTTGAGCGGCAGCGCATCGAGATAGCCGTTGGTGCCCGCCCAGATCACGCAGACCTGCTCTTCCATCTTCAGCGGCGAGAACTGCGGCTGCTTCAGGAGCTCGGTCAAGCGCGAACCGCGGTTGAGCAGGCGCTGGGTGGACGCGTCGAGGTCGGAGCCGAACTGCGCGAACGCCGCCATTTCACGATACTGCGCGAGCTCGCCCTTGATCTTGCCGGCGACCTTCTTGGTCGCCTTGGTCTGCGCCGACGAACCGACGCGCGACACCGACAGACCGACGTTCACCGCCGGGCGGATGCCCTGGAAGAACAGGTCGGTTTCCAGGAATATCTGACCGTCGGTGATCGAAATCACGTTGGTCGGGATGTAGGCCGACACGTCGTTGGCCTGGGTTTCGATGACCGGCAGCGCGGTCAGCGAGCCCAAACCGTGCTCCTTGTTGAGCTTGGCCGCGCGCTCGAGCAGGCGGGAATGCAGATAGAACACGTCGCCCGGATAGGCTTCGCGGCCCGGCGGGCGGCGCAGCAGCAGCGACATCTGGCGGTAGGCGACGGCCTGCTTGGACAGATCGTCATAGATGATCACGGCGTGCATGCCGTTGTCGCGGAAGTATTCGCCCATCGTGCAGCCGGTGAACGGCGCAATGTACTGCATCGGCGCCGGGTCGGACGCGGTCGCCGCAACGACGATCGAGTATTCCAGCGCGCCCTGCTCTTCGAGCACCTTGACGAACTGGGCAACGGTGGAGCGCTTCTGGCCGACCGCGACATAGACGCAGTACAGCTTCTGGCTCTCGTCCGGCTGGGCGTTGAGCGGCTTCTGGTTCAGGATGGTGTCGAGCGCGATCGCGGTCTTGCCGGTCTGACGGTCGCCGATGATCAGCTCGCGCTGGCCGCGGCCGATCGGGATCAGCGCATCGATCGCCTTCAGGCCGGTGGCCATCGGCTCGTTGACCGACTTGCGCGGAATGATGCCGGGCGCCTTGACGTCGACGCGCTTGCGTTCGGTGGCTTGGATCGGGCCCTTGCCGTCGATCGGATTGCCGAGCGCATCGACGACGCGGCCGAGCAGGCCCTTGCCGACCGGCGCGTCCACGATGGCGCGGGTGCGCTTGACGGTCTGGCCTTCCTTGATCTCGCGGTCGGCGCCGAAGATCACGACGCCGACGTTGTCGGTTTCGAGGTTGAGCGCCATGCCGCGCGTGCCGTTCTCGAACTCGACCATTTCACCGGCCTGGACGTTGTCGAGACCGTAGACGCGGGCGATACCGTCACCGACCGACAGCACCTGGCCAACTTCGGTGACCTCGGCTTCCTGGCCGAAATTCTTGATCTGGTCCTTGAGGATCGCAGAAATTTCTGCGGCGCGGATGTCCATCAGCCTGCCTCTTTCATCGCGTTCTTGATCGAATTGAGTTTGGTGCGAAGCGAACTATCCACCATCCGGCTGCCGAGCTTGACCACCAGGCCACCAATAATGGAGGGATCGACCTTCACGTTGAGCGCGACGTCCTTGCCCGTCACTGATTTCAGTGCGGTCTTCAGGGCGTCGAGATTCTTGTCACTGAGCTGCTCGGCGACGGTGACGTCCGCAGTCGCCTCGCCCTTGAACTTCGCCACCAGCGCGCGATAGGCGCGGATCACATCGGCAATTGCGAACAGCCGGCGGTTGGCGGTGAGCACCTTGAGGAATTTGGCCGACGTGCCGGCGATGCCAGCCTTGTCGAGCACCACGGTCAGCGCCTTCAGCTGGGCGTCCGCGGAAAACACCGGGCTGCGGACGAGGCGCTTCAGATCGGCGCTCTCGTTGAGCATGGCCTCGAATTTGTCGAGGTCGGCCCGGACTTGATCGACGGATTGCTCGTCGCGCGCCAACTCGAACAGGGCCGTTGCGTAACGACCGGACACTCCCGAAACGGACGGATCTTCAGCAGCCACGAGCTCGCTCTTTTTTGCTGTCAAATTCGCAAGGGAAAAACCGTCGCCACCAAAGCAGCGCCTAGCGATCCAAGCCCTTGGAATTCAAGCGGGACTTCGATTTTCGACCGGCACAGGACATGCCGGGACCGTTAAAATCGCGGCTTTGCTAACATAGCAATCGCGCAGGTGCAACATGACGGCATCGTGAGAGCCGCCTTGTCGCACGCGGTTTTCGGTGACCGCAGCCGACCGCAAATCGGGACGAATTCGGCCCGCGGAAAATCGACCCAGCGACGCCCGATTTACATCTCGCGAATTTGTTCCATCGAATTTTGCATGGGCCTAGGGCCGAGCGCGCAAGGAACCCGCGACAGCCGTGATTTCCATTTGGCGAATACTTACCGAAAACTTACCACTGCATCGATATTCAGTATTCGTAAGTATAACATCGGTTAAAAATTGATTAAAGCACAAGCTTAGGCAACTTCGATCGAGTACCCCAAGGCGGTAACAAGATATTTCAGCCGGAGACATTCGGGATTTACTGCCTAATTCGTGCCTCAATGCGAAACCAAACGGCCTAGGTCAACGAAGGGACGGGGGTTCCACTTGCCGCGTTAGCGGCAATACTGTCTGAGGGTCTTATCAATGCTGAATATCAAGAAAGCAGCGGGCAACGTCACCCGCTCGCGTACGGCGCTTGCGTTTGTAGCCGCAACTGTTCTGGTCGGGGGCAGCGTGACCGAGGCGTCCGCGAAGTCCCGGCACCACCATCATCGCCACCATCACCACCATGCCCGCGCCGAAGGCTCGTCCTGGCGCGACGCCAACGCATCGGTCCAGTCGTCCGGCGGCCACACGTTCTCGGGGATGGCCTCCTTCTACGGCAATGAATCGGGAAGCCGCACCGCTTCCGGCCAGCGCTTCAACCAGAACGCCATGACCGCGGCCCACCGCTCGCTGCCGTTCGGCACCAAGCTCCGCGTCACCCATGGCGGCCGCAGCGTCGTCGTCACCATCAACGATCGTGGCCCGTTCATCCGCGGCCGCGTGCTCGACCTCTCCACCGGCGCAGCCCGGGCCATCGGCCTGACCGGTGCCGGCGTCGGCCGCGTCACGGCCGAGGTCATCTAACGCTTTCAGTAAGCGTTGCGTTGCGTACCGGCCGCGAGGCCTGCCTCGCGCCAAAGGGCCTGCCGTCGCGAATGACGGCAGGCTTTTTTTCGTCATTCCGGGGCGCGCGAAGCGCGAGCCCGGAATCCATTTGTCACCAACGTTGCGGCCTGATGGATTCCGGGCTCGTCGCTTCGCGCCGCCCCGGAATGACGGCTGTGAGAACTACAAAAAGCTCTGTGGATCGACGTCGACCTCGAGCTTCAGATTGCCGGTGGTCTTCGGACCGGCCTCCAGCCATTCGCGCAGATATTGCGACAGGTCGACATTGCGCAGCGACTTCACCAGCAGGCGAAAGCGGTAGCGGCCCTTGATGACGGCAAGCGGCGCCTCGGCGGGGCCGAGCACCTGAATCCGTTCGTCGAGCGGCGCCACCGCGGCGAGCTTGCGGGCAAAGCCTTCCGCCGTCGGGCGGTCGCCGGCGGAGATGATCAGGCTGGCCAGCCGGCCGAACGGCGGATAGCCGGTGCGCTCGCGGATCTCGATCTCGCTGGCGTAGAACGCCTCGCGGTCGTTGGCGATCAGGGCCTTGATGACCGGATGCTCCGGCTGGTGGGTCTGCAGATAGCCGACGCCGCGGCCCTGCTCGCGGCCGGCGCGGCCGACCACCTGGTTCAAAAGCTGGAACGTCCGCTCGGCGGCGCGCGGATCGCCGTTGCTCAGGCCGAGATCGGCATCGATGACACCGACGAGGTTGAGCCGCGGGAAGTTGTGCCCCTTCGCCACCAGCTGGGTGCCGATGATGATATCGACGCGGCCCTCGGCGATCTCGTTGAGCTCGCTGCGCATGGTCTCGATCGAGGTGATCAGGTCGCTCGACAGCACCATGGTGCGGGCCTCGGGGAAGATGTGAGCTGCCTCCTCCTGCAAGCGTTCGACGCCGGGACCGACCGCGACCAGCGATTCCTCGGCCGCGCAATGCGGACAGATGTTCGGGCGCGGCATCGAGAAGCCGCAGTGATGGCAGACCAGCCGCTGGCGAAACCGATGGTCGACCAGCCAGGCGTCGCAGATCGTGCAGGCGAAGCGGTGGCCGCAGGCCCGGCACAGCGTCAGAGGCGCATAGCCGCGGCGGTTGAGGAACAGCAGCGCCTGCTCGCGGCGCTCGATCGCGTGACGAATCTGCTCGGCCAGAACCGGCGAGATGAAGCGGCCGCGCGGCGGCGGCGCGCGCCGCATGTCGATCGCCTCGATATGCGGCATGTGCTGGCCGCCGAACCGCGACGGCAGCGCCACGCGCTGGTAGCGCCCCTTGCGCGCATTGACCTCGCTCTCGACCGACGGCGTCGCCGACGCCAGCACGATCGGGATTTTGGCGATATGGGCGCGAACCACCGCCATGTCGCGCGCGTGATAATGCGCGCCGTCATCCTGCTTGTAGGCCTGGTCGTGCTCCTCATCAACGATGATGAGGCCGAGCTCGGCATAGGGCAGGAACAGCGCCGAGCGGGCGCCGACCACGACCGGCGCCTTGCCCTCCGAGATCGCGGCCCAGTTGCGCGCGCGGGTGCGCGGCGTCAGCTCGGAATGCCATTCCAGCGGCCGCACGCCGAAACGCTGCGCGAAGCGGTCGAGGAACTGGCCGGTCAGCGCGATTTCCGGCATCAGGATCAGGGTCTGCTTGCCGCGGCGGATATTCTCGGCGATCGCCTCGAAATAGACCTCGGTCTTGCCCGATCCGGTGACGCCGTCGAGCAGCGCGACATGAAAGCTGCCGCTCGCCGCAAGCGTCCGCAGCACGTCGACCGCGCTGCGTTGCTCGCGCGAGAAATCCGGCTGCGCATAGGAGGGATCCGGAACCGGCGGCGCGGCTGGCGGCGGGCATCGCCTCGACCGTCAGCGTGCCCTCATCGACCAGGCCGTCGATCACGCCGGAACTGACGCCGGCCTCCCGCGCCGCGTCCGACTTGCCGTGCAGCAAGCGGTCCGACAGCACCTCGATCAGGCGCCGCCGCGCCGGTGTCAGGCGCCGCGGCGGCTCGCCGACCAGTCGCACACCGAGGCGCATCCGCTCCGGCCCGAGATTGTCGCCCATCCGCAGCGTCATCCGCAGCACCATGCCGCGCGCCGATAGCGTGTAGGTGGAGACCCAGTCGACGAGCTGGCGCAGCTCCGCCTTCAGCGGCGGAACATCGAGCTTCTCGCTGACGTCCTTGAGCCGGTTGTGCAGCCGCGGATCGGGCCTGGCGTTCTCGGCCCAGACCACGGCTATGACCTCGCGCGGTCCGAGCGGAACCGAGATCACGTCGCCGGGCGCGAGCTCCATGCCGCGCGGCACGCGGTAGGAATAGGTCTGGTTCAGCGCGACAGGCACCAGCACGTCGACGACGCCTGTCGTCGATGCGGAGGCCAAGCTGGGGCGCGTGGTGTGATCCATGAAATCGGAGCTTTTGAATCCGGACTTTGCACCGGGCTAGCACCGTCGTGCGGTCTTAGCGATCGGTAAACGAAGGCAGTGCGATATAATCAGGAGATTCGTAGCGCCAATAGCCCCTAACAGATGGCCCGGACCGATCAGCCCATCGCACCGCTCGAGCTCGACTGCGCCGATCCATCGGTGACGCAGGAGATGATGCGATGGCTGTCGCATCTGCGCGCCGAGCGGCGGCTGTCGCCGAAGACGCTCGAGGCCTACGCCCGCGACGTCAGGCAATGCCTGGCCTTCCTGGCCGAGCACTGGGGCGCGCGCGTGACGCTTGCGGCATTTTCCGCGCTCGAGGCGAGCGACGTCCGCGCCTTCATGGCGATGCGCCGTGCCGACGAGATCGGCGGCCGATCGCTGATGCGGGCGCTGGCCGGCCTGCGCTCGTTCGGACGTTTCCTGGAGCGCGAAGGCAAGGGCAAGGTCGGCGCTCTCTCAGCGATCCGCGCGCCGAAGGTGGCGAAGAGCCTGCCGAAACCGATCCACATGGAAGCCGCGAAGCGCTTTGCCGACGCGGACGAGCGTGCCGGCGAGGAGCGCGAGACCTGGATCCTGGTGCGTGACGCCGCCGTGATGGCGCTGCTCTATGGCTCGGGCCTGCGCATCTCGGAGGCGCTGGGGCTGAAGCGCCGCGACGTGCCGAAGCCGGGCGAGGGCGACGTGCTGGTCGTGACCGGCAAGGGCAACAAGACCCGCATGGTGCCGGTGTTGCACAACGTGCTGCAACTGATCGCGGACTACGCGGCGATCTGCCCGCACCAGCTCAGCCCGACCGGGCCGATGTTCGTCGGTGCGCGCGGCGGCCCGTTGAGCCCGCGCATCATCCAGCTCACCATGGAGCGGCTGCGCGGAGCGCTCGGCCTGCCCGACAGCGCCACGCCGCATGCGCTGCGGCACTCCTTCGCCACCCATCTCTTGAGCCGCGGCGGCGATTTGCGTGCGATCCAGGAATTGCTCGGCCACGCATCGCTGTCGACCACGCAGATCTACACCGGCATCGACAGCGAGCGCCTGCTCGAAGTCTATCGCTCCGCGCACCCGCGAGGCTGATCGCATCGCTGTCAGCTCAAAGTCAGGCGCAGGCCTCGCCTGCCGATCCGCCGTTCATCTTGCGCCGTTCATCTTCGTTCATACGGCTGCCACATACCGCGCGGCCCTTGCCTTGTGCGCCGCATTCGGCAATCGTGGCGCGGTCTCATCCGGAGGGGAATCATGAGCGCACATGAAAGTATGGAGCACGCGGAGCATGCCGAGCATGCGTCGGGCGAGAACAGGAAGATCGCGCTCCTGATCGCCGTGATCGCGCTCTGCCTGGCGCTGTCCGAGACGCTCGGCAAGGGCGCCCAGACCGAATCGATCAGCAAGAATGTCGAGGCCTCCAACCTCTGGGCCTTCTTCCAGGCCAAGAGCATTCGCCGCACCGCGGTGCAGACCGCCGCCGAGCAGGGCAAGCTGAACCTCGCCACCACCACCGACGAGGCGGCCAAGGCCGCGCTGCAGAAGCAGATCGACGACTGGCAGAAGACCGCGGCGCGCTACCGCTCGGAGCCGGAGACCGGCGAGGGTTCGGAGCAACTCTCCGAGCGCGCCAAGCACGCCGAGCATGAGCGCGACGAGGCCACCGCGAAGTATCATCACTTCGAGCTTGCCTCCGCCGCCTTCCAGATCGCGATCGTGCTGGCATCCGCAACTATCATCACCGGCATCGCCGCGCTGGCCTGGGTATCCGGCCTGGTGACGCTCGCCGGCGTCCTGATGACCGTGCTCGGTCTATTCCAGCCGCACCTGCTGCCTTTGCATTGAGGCGGACGAATCCGCTCTGTAACCGTCATCCTGAGGAGCCGCGAAGCGGCGTCTCGAAGGATGAATCGGCCACCGGCCGGGCCGTTCATCCTTCGAGACGCGCGCAAAAGCGCGCTCCTCAGGATGACGGGATTGAGAGCTATGCTCAAAGCACCTTGCTGGTCTGGTGCACGCTTTTGCGGAAGCGTGCGATCAGGCGCAGCGTGCGTGCGGTCCAACCCTCGCCGTCGCCGGTGATCATCTCGCGGATGCGCCGCTTGACCGGCTCGACCAGCGCGGTGGCCTTGGCGCGCAGCGCCATCACGAAATTATAGAGCGCCTCGAACCAGGGCATCTCCAGCAGCTTCGACCGCGTCACGTCGAACAGGAAGGCCGTGACGCCGACGCCGACGATCTTGGCGAACAGGATCAGCGAGACCGCACTGAACCAGTATTGATTCGCCAAGAGCCAGAGCCCGACCAGCTTCAGCGGAAACAACGGGATCAGCGGCACGACGAAGACGATCAGCGTCATCGCCGGCGACAGCGAATCGACCCGGTCGGCGAGCCATTGCTTGAGCGCATGCAGCGGAATCCACGCCACCACGCGGGCCACGATCGGCTCGAGGTGATCCCACAGCCAGGCCTCGATCAGGAAAATGATCGCAAGCAGGACCCAGAACGGCTGAAGCAGGCGGCGCAACATCGCTATGATCTTGAAGCGCGATGAATCATCGCGCTTCAGCTCCTCGTTTGAGCATGATCCTCTCGGAAAACCGCTTCACACTTTTCCGGATCACGCTCCAGCCGGCTCGCGCCGGACGTTCGATCACATATGGATGGCGCGCTTGCCCACCGCAAGCGCAGCTTCCTTGATCGCCTCGGAGCGGGTCGGATGGGCGTGGCAGGTGCGCGCCAGATCTTCGGCCGAACCGCCGAATTCCATCAGAACGCAGGCTTCATGGATCATTTCGCCGGCCTCGATGCCGACAATGTGCACGCCGAGCACCCGGTCGGTCTTCGCATCTGCGAGAACCTTCACGAAGCCGTCGGTGGTCTGGTTGACCTTGGAGCGGCCGTTCGCGGTGAACGGGAATTTGCCGACGGTATAGGCGACGCCGGCCTGCTTGAGGTCTTCCTCGGTCTTGCCGACCGACGACACTTCCGGGGTGGTATACACAACACCTGGAATGACGTCGTAGTTCACATGGCCGGCCTGGCCCGCGATGATCTCGGCGCAGGCCACGCCCTCGTCTTCCGCCTTGTGCGCGAGCATCGGCCCGGCCACGACGTCGCCGATCGCGTAGATGCCCTTCACATTGGTCGAGAAGTGCTGATCGATCGCGACGCGGCCGCGATTGTCGAGCGCAACGCCGGCTTCCTTCAGCCCGAGACCCTCGGTGTACGGCACGCGGCCGATGCAGACCAGCACGACGTCGGCCTCGATGGTCTCCGCGGCACCGCCGGCGGCCGGCTCGACCTTGGCCTGCAACGTCTTGCCAGACGTGTCGACCGAGGTGACCTTGGCGCCGAGCTTGAACGCAAAGCCCTGCTTCTCAAGGATGCGCTGGAATTGCTTGGCCACTTCGCCGTCCATGCCGGGCAGGATGCGGTCGAGGAATTCCACCACGGTGACCTTGGCACCGAGACGGTGCCAGACCGAGCCAAGCTCGAGCCCGATCACGCCGGCGCCCACGATCAAGAGGCTGCCCGGCACCTTCTCCAGCGACAGCGCGCCGGTCGACGACACGATGCGCTTCTCGTCGATCTCGATGCCCTTCAGCCGCGCGATGTCCGAGCCGGTGGCGATCACGATGTTCTTGGTCTCGACGGTCTCGGCCTTGCCGTCGCCGGAGACCTCGACCTTGCCGGCACCGAGGATCTTGCCGGTGCCCTTGAGCACGTCGATCTTGTTCTTCTTCATCAGGAACTCGACGCCCTTGACGTTGCCGTCGATGCCCTGCTGCTTGAAGTTCATCATCGCCGGCAGATCGAGCTTCGGCGCCGGGACGCTGACGCCCATCTTGGCGAAGGAGTGCCCGGCTTCCTCGAACATCTCGGAGGCGTGCAGCAGCGCCTTCGAGGGCATGCAGCCGACGTTGAGGCAGGTGCCGCCCAGCGTCGCGTTCTTCTCGACGACGGCAACCTTCATGCCGAGCTGTGCCGCGCGGATCGCGCAGACATATCCGCCGGGTCCGGTGCCGATGACGACGAGATCGTAAGAAGCCATGATGGACGGTCCTGTAGCTAAACTCTGTGACAGTTACGCGGGCGCGATCTTGTTGGCAGACCGGCGCCCGCTCTTGAATGTGGCCTAGCGACCGCCCGACACGTCGAGGATCGCGCTGGTGACGTAGGACGCCTCGTCCGAGATCAGCCAGACGATGGCGTTGGCGATTTCGTCCGCGGTGCCGACGCGCTTCATCGGCACCAGATGGGCCAGCCGATGCGCGCGATCAGGCTCGCCGCCGGCTGCATGGATGTCGGTATCGATCAGACCGGGACGAATTCCGGCGACGCGGATGCCTTCATTGGCGACTTCGTAGCCGAGGCCGATCGTGAAGGAATCGATCGCGCCCTTGGAGGCGGCATAATCGACATAGGTGTTGGGCGCGCCGAGCTTGGCCGCGACCGAGGACAGGTTGACGATGACGCCGCCCTTGCCGCCATGTTTGGTCGACAGCCGCTTCACCGCCTCGCGCGCGCACAGGATGCTGCCGGTGACGTTCACCGCCATCATCTGCTGGATGCGCTCGGCCGACATCTCGTCGACGCGCACGCCGCTCTTGCCGACGATGCCGGCATTGTTGACCAGCGCACCGAGCGTGCCGAAGCCATCCGCAGCCTTGAACAGCGCCAGGATGTCCTGCTCGCTGCCGACGTCGCACTTCACCGCGATCGCCTTGCCGTTCTTCGCTTCGATCGCGGCGACAACCTCGTTGGCCGCGGCCTGGTTCGTGGCGTAGCCGACCACGACGCGATAGCCGCGCGCGGCGGCAGCAAGCGCGGTAGCGCGGCCGATGCCGCGGCTGCCGCCGGTGATGACAACGACCTTATCCGTCACATTGATCCCCGATCATGAGCACCCAACAAATCGCGACGCCCGAGCCGGTCGGGCGTCGCGCGCGAACGACCTCAGAGATCCAGCACCAGGCGGGCCGGATCTTCCAGGCTCTCCTTGACGCGCACCAGGAAGGTGACCGCTTCCTTGCCGTCGATCACGCGGTGATCGTAGGACAGCGCCAGATACATCATCGGGCGCACCTCGATCTTGCCGCCGACCACCATCGGCCGCTCCTGGATCTTGTGCATGCCGAGGATGCCGGACTGCGGCGCGTTGAGGATCGGCGTCGACATCAGCGAGCCGTAGATGCCGCCATTGGTGATGGTGAAGGTGCCGCCCTGCATCTCGTCGATCTTGAGCTGACCGTCGCGGGCGCGGCGGCCGAAGTCGGCGATCGACTTCTCGATCTCGGCGATCGACTTGTGGTCGCAGTCGCGCACGACAGGCACGACGAGGCCACGGTCGGTGCCGACAGCAACGCCGATGTGGTAGTAGTTCTTGTAGATCAGGTCGGAGCCGTCGATCTCGGCGTTGACGGCCGGAATGTCCTTCAGCCCCTGCACCACCGCCTTGGTGAAGAAGCCCATGAAGCCGAGCTTCGAGCCGTGCTTCTTCTCGAACGTGTCCTTGTAGAGCGCGCGCAGCTTCATCACCTCGGTCATGTCGACCTCGTTGAAGGTGGTCAGCATGGCGGCGGTGTTCTGCACGTCCTTGAGGCGGCGCGCGATGGTCTGGCGCAGCCGGGTCATCTTGACCCGCTCCTCGCGCGCGGCATCGTCGGCCGGCGAGGGCGCACGGACCTGCACGGCGGCCGCCGGCTGGTTGACCGGCGTTGGCGCCGAGGCGGCCTTCTCGATCGCAGCGAGCATGTCGCCCTTGGTGACGCGGCCGTCCTTGCCGGAGCCCGGAACGGTGGAGGCATCGACGCCGCTTTCGGCCGACAGCTTGCGCACCGACGGCGCCAGCGGCGCGTCCGCCGGCGGAGCCTTGGGCGCGGCAGGCGCCGCCGCGGGAGCGGCGGCAGCGGGCGCGGCGGCAGCGGGCGCGGCGGCCTTGGCGGGAGCGGCGGCAGCAGCAGCCGGCTTGGCGGCAACAGCGCCGTCATTGATCTGGCCGAGCAGCGCGCCCACGGCGACGGTCTCGCCATCCTTGGCGATGATCTCGCCGAGCGTGCCGGCGACCGGCGCAGGCACCTCGATGGTGACCTTGTCGGTCTCCAGCTCCACCAACGGCTCGTCCACTGCGACGGCCTCACCGGCCTTCTTGAACCAGCGGCCGATGGTGGCCTCGGTCACGGATTCGCCGAGCGTTGGAACGCGAATTTCAGTCATGGTCTTTTCCTCGATAACCTTGCGGTCGAAAAATTTATCCGGCCACCACCCGCCAAAGCGGACGACCCGGTCCTCCGTGACGACAGCACCTGTGCTGAATGACGCGGATACCGGATGCCCCGCCCCGGTGCGCACTTGCGCACAGGGCGGGGCATGGCTGCAGTGAAGATCGTTAGTTCAGTGCGTCGTCGAGCAGCGCCTTGAGCTGCGCCAGGTGTTTCGACATCAGACCGGTGGCGGTCGCTGCCGATGCCGGACGGCCGGCATAGCGCGGACGCTTGTTAGCTGCGTTGACCTGGTTCAGCACCCATTCCAGATAGGGCTCGATGAAGTGCCAGGAGCCCATGTTGCGGGGCTCTTCCTGGCACCAGACCATCTCCGCGTTCTTGAAGCGGCCGAACTCCTGCACCAGCGCCTTGAGCGGCACCGGGTAGAGCTGCTCGATGCGCATCAGATAGATGTCGTCGATGCCGCGCTTCTCGCGCTCCTCGTACAGGTCGTAATAGACCTTGCCGGAGCACAGCACGACGCGACGGATCTTGTCGTCCGGCACCAGCTTGATCTTCTCGTCCGGCAGCATCTGCGCGTCATCGTACAGGATGCGGTGGAACGTGGCGTTCTTGCCGAGTTCGTCGAGCCGCGACACCGCGCGTTTGTGGCGCAGCAGCGACTTCGGCGTCATCAGGATCAGCGGCTTGCGGATCTCGCGATGCAGCTGGCGCCGCAGCACGTGGAAGTAGTTCGCCGGCGTGGTCGGATTGACCACCTGCATATTGTCCTCGGCGCACATCTGCAGATAGCGCTCGAGGCGCGCGGAGGAATGCTCCGGTCCCTGCCCCTCATAGCCGTGCGGCAGCAGGCAGACGAGGCCCGACATGCGCAGCCATTTGCGTTCGCCGGAGGAGATGAACTGGTCGAACACCACCTGGGCGCCGTTGGCGAAGTCGCCGAACTGGGCTTCCCAGAGCGCCAGCGCATTCGGCTCGGCCAGCGAGTAGCCGTATTCGAAGCCGAGCACCGCCTCTTCCGACAGCAGCGAGTTGATGACCTCGTAATGGCCGGTGTCTTCGCCGCCGAGATGGTTGAACGGCGTGTAGCGGCTCTCGTCCTCCTGGTCGATCAGCACCGAATGGCGCTGCGAGAAGGTGCCGCGCTCGGAATCCTGGCCGGACAGCCGCACATGATGGCCTTCCTGCAGCAGCGTGCAGAACGCCAGCGCCTCGCCGGTCGCCCAGTCGATCCCGATCCCGCTGTCGATCGCCTTGGCGCGGTTGTCGAGGAAACGCTGGATGGTGCGGTGGACGCGGAAGCCGTCCGGCACCTTGGTGATCTTGCGGCCGATGTCCTTGAGTACGGCAACATCGACGCCGGTGACGCCGCGGCGGGCGTCTTCTTCCTGATCGGCCGACTTGAACCCGGCCCACTTGCCGTCGAGCCAGTCGGCCTTGTTCGGCTTGTAGCCCGAGCCGGCTTCGAGCTCGGCATCGAGCCGCGCGCGCCAGTCGGCCTTGGCCTTCTCGACCTCGCCGTCGGTCAACACGCCGTCAGCGACCAGCCGCTTGGCGTAGATTTCCAGCGTCGTCGGGTGCGCGGCGATCTTCTTGTACATCACCGGCTGGGTGAACGCGGGCTCGTCGCCCTCGTTGTGGCCGTGGCGCCGGTAGCAGAACATGTCGATCACGACCGGCTTGTGGAATTTCTGCCGGAACTCGATCGCGACCTTGGCCGCGAACACCACGGCCTCCGGATCGTCGCCGTTGACGTGGAAGATCGGCGCATCGATCATCTTCGCGACGTCGGACGGATAGGGCGACGAGCGCGAGTAGCGCGGATAGGTAGTGAAGCCGATCTGGTTGTTGACGATGAAGTGCAGCGAGCCGCCGGTGCGATAGCCCTTCAGGTCGGACAGGCTGAAGCACTCCGCCACCACGCCCTGGCCCGCGAACGCCGCGTCGCCATGCATCAAAAGCGGCAACACCGAGATGCGCATGTCCGGCGGATCGCCGTGCTGGTCCTGCTTGGCGCGCACCTTGCCCATCACGACCGGATCGACGATCTCGAGATGCGACGGATTTGCGGTCAGCGACAGATGGATGCTGTTGCCGTCGAACTCGCGGTCCGAGGAGGCGCCGAGGTGATACTTGACGTCGCCGGAGCCTTCGACCGAGTCCGGGTTGGCCGAGCCGCCCTTGAATTCATGGAACAGGGCGCGGTGCGGCTTGCCCATCACCTGGGTCAGCACGTTGAGGCGGCCGCGATGCGGCATGCCGACCACGATCTCCTTCACGCCGAGATTGCCGCCGCGCTTGATGATCTGCTCCAGCGCCGGGATCAGCGATTCGCCGCCGTCGAGGCCGAAGCGCTTGGTGCCGGTGAACTTGGTGTCGCAGAACTTCTCGAAGCCGTCGGCCTCGATCAGCTTGTTGAGGATCGCGCGGCGTCCCTCGGGCGTGAAGCTGATCTCCTTGTCCGGACCCTCGATGCGCTCCTGGATCCACGCCTTCTGCGCGGCATTGGAGATGTGCATGAACTCGACGCCGAGCGTCTGGCAGTAGGTGCGCTCGCAGATCTGCACGATCTCGCGCAGCGTGCCGTATTCGAGGCCGAGCACGTGATCGAGGAAGATCTTGCGGTCGAAGTCGGCTTCGGTGAAGCCGTAGGAGCGCGGATCGAGCTCCTCGCGATCGCGCGGCGCCTCGATGCCGAGCGGATCGAGCTTGGCGTGGAAATGGCCGCGCATGCGGTAGGCGCGGATCAGCATCAAGGCGCGAACCGAATCGCGGGTCGCCTGATGCACGTCGGCGTCGGAAAGCTCGGTGCCCTTGGCCTGCGCTTTCGCCGCAAGCTTGGTGCCGACCGCCTTCTCGACCTGGGCCCAGTTGCCGTCGAGCGCCGAGGTCAGCTCGTCGCGCGGCGTCACCGGCCAGTTGGCGCGGCCCCACGAGGCCCCCTCGGCGTTCTTCTGCACGTCGGCCGGGGCGTCCTTCAGGCTCTTGAAGAAATCCTGCCATTCGGCGTCGACCGAGGATGGGTCCTGCTCGTAACGGGCATAGAGGTCGTCGATGTAGGCGGCGTTGGTGCCCTGCAGGAATGAGGAGAGTGCAAAAGCGGCGTTCGCGTCTTGGCGAGACATGGGGCAGTCCTGGTGATTTTTTCGGTTCGCGCGTAGGAGACGGCGCTGATGCCGGTCTGGAAGTGCGCCGGCTGGATGGGATATCCTTTACCCTATCTAGGACGGATATTCCTGCCTAAAAGAACTAAGAAATGAATATATTTTCAATTCTTATCGAGCGGCCGCCGCGCCGTTAACATGCTCAAATAGATGTGGTTCCGGACGGAAATCCCGCCGGAACCATGTCGTGATCCAGGTAAGTTCCGCGTGGCGGCGGTTACTTCAGCATCTCGGCGAGCGTATGCCCGAGCCGCGCCGGCGACGGCGAAACCTTGATGCCGGCCGCTTCCATCGCCGCAGTCTTGGAACCGGCGTCGCCTTTGCCGCCCGAGATGATCGCGCCGGCATGGCCCATGCGGCGGCCGGGAGGTGCGGTGACACCGGCAATGAAGCCGACCATCGGCTTCTTGCGGCCGCGCTTGGCCTCGTCCTTGAGGAACTGGGCGGCATCCTCCTCGGCGGAACCGCCGATCTCGCCGATCATGACGATCGATTTGGTGTTCTCGTCGGCCAGGAACATTTCCAGCACGTCGATGAATTCGGTACCCTTGACCGGGTCGCCGCCGATGCCGACTGCGGTGGTCTGTCCGAGGCCTTCCTGGGTGGTCTGGAACACCGCCTCATAGGTCAGGGTGCCGGAGCGGGAGACGATGCCGACCGAGCCGGGCTTGAAGATGTTGGCCGGCATGATGCCGATCTTGCATTCGCCGGCGGTCATCACACCGGGGCAGTTCGGCCCGATCAGCCGCGACTTCGAGCCGGACAGCGAGCGCTTCACGCGCACCATGTCGAGCACCGGGATGCCCTCGGTGATGCAGACGATCAGCGGGATCTCGGCGTCGATCGCCTCGCAGATCGCGTCCGCCGCGCCGGGCGGCGGCACATAGACCACGCTGGCATCCGCGCCGGTCTTGGCGCGCGCCTCGGCGACGGTGTCGAACACCGGCAGATTGAGATGGGTCGAGCCGCCTTTGCCGGGCGCAACGCCGCCGACCATCTTGGTGCCGTAAGCGATCGCCGCTTCCGAATGGAACGTGCCGTTCTTGCCGGTGAAGCCCTGACAGATGACCTTGGTGTTCTTGTCGATCAGAATGGACATGGTTCGAGATGCTTTCGCGAGACAGCGGTGAAGGGTTTAGTGGATACGCCGGTACACGCCGGTGAGCACGTCGGCCCACCCTTCCGCGTCAGGCGAGAACTGGATCTTCATGGTGTAGGTGTTGTCGTCGACGACCTCGTAGACGTGACGGGCATTGCCGCGCAGCGAGCCGCGCACCAGGATCAGCGACTTGCCCGCCCAGCCGCCGGAGGCCGGCGACGGCGGGTAGTAGCCGAGCGAATCGTGCCAGAACAACCGGTAGGCGCGATCCTCGCGGTCGTAGGTGAAGACGCCGTGGGTGGCGAAGCTCTCCTTGCCGTCGCGGGTCTGCACGCTGTCCTGGATCAGGTAGAAGCCGTTGAGCGCGATGCGCGCAACGACATGCGAGGTGGCCGGACCGCCCGCGGTCCAGCGCGACGGATAGACCATCTCTTCGCCGTTCCACTCGCCCGCGAAGACCGCAAGCTTGCGGTGTTCATCCAGCGGCGTCGGGGCGTCGAGATGATCGGCCATCGTTAGCCTCCCTTGACGGCTTTCACGATCTTCTGCGCGGCGTCGTCGAGATTGTCGGCAGCCAGGACATTGAGACCGCTGTCGCGGATGATCTTCTTGCCGAGCTCGACATTGGTGCCTTCAAGACGCACCACCAGCGGCACCTTGAGGCCGACCTGCTTCACCGCGGCGACCACGCCCTCGGCGATCACGTCGCACTTCATGATGCCGCCGAAGATGTTGACCAGGATGCCCTTCACGTTCGGATCGGCGGTGATGATCTTGAAGGCGGCTGCGACCTTCTCGACGCTGGCGCCGCCGCCGACGTCGAGGAAGTTCGCCGGCTCCATGCCGTACAGCTTGATGATGTCCATCGTCGCCATGGCGAGGCCGGCGCCGTTGACCATGCAGCCGATCGTACCGTCGAGCGCGACGTAGTTGAGGTCGTATTTCGACGCCTCGATCTCCTTGGCGTCTTCCTCGGTCTCGTCGCGCAGCGCGACCACGTCCGGGTGGCGGTACAGCGCGTTGCTGTCGAACGACACCTTGGCGTCGAGCACGCGGAGCTGGCTCTGCTTGGTGACGACGAGCGGATTGATCTCGAGCATCGCCATATCCTTGGCGACGAAGGCATTATAGAGCTGGGCCGTCAGCTTCTCGGCCTGCTTGGCGAGATCGCCCTTCAGCTTCAGCGCCTCGGCGACGGTGCGGCCGTGGTGCGGCATGATCCCGGTGGCGGGATCGACCGAGAAGGAGATGATCTTTTCCGGGGTCGAATGCGCGACGTCCTCGATGTTGACGCCGCCTTCGGTCGACACCACGAAGGAGATTTCCGAGGTCTCGCGATTGACCAGGATCGAGAGGTAGAACTCCTTGTCGATGTCGGAGCCTTCCTCGATGTAGAGGCGGTTGACCTGCTTGCCGTGCGGGCCGGTCTGCACCGTGACCAGCGTCGCGCCCGAGCATCTGCTTGGCGAATTCGTCGACCTCGGCGACCGATTTGGCGATGCGGACGCCGCCCTTGTCGCCGGCGGATGCTTCCTTGAACTTGCCCTTGCCGCGGCCGCCGGCATGGATCTGGCTCTTCACCACCCAGATCGGGCCGGGGAGCTGCTTGGCCGCCGCGTCGGCGTCTTCCGGCTTCAGCACCGCGACGCCACGCGAGATCGGCACGCCGAATTCGTGCAGCAGTGCCTTGGCCTGGTATTCATGGATATTCATGGAAAGAGGCTCCCAAACCCTCGTGCGCCGAACTTCGCGTCAGACTTGACGCTGGCATACCATATACCAAAGCGCGCGCAACTACAAAATCCGCCGGAATTTCATCACCTTGCGCCCGACAGGCGATCGAAATCGCCTATCGGGCGATTGCCGAACGCGATTACTTGCCGAGCAGATCGGGCGCGATCTTCTTGCAGGCGTCGACCAGGCCCTGCACCGCGCCGACCGACTTGTCGAACGCTTCGCGGTCCTTGCCGGCAAGCTCGATCTCGACGACGCGCTCGACACCCTTGGAGCCGATCACGGTGGGCACGCCGACATACATGTCCTTCACGCCGTACTCGCCGTTGAGATAGGCGGCGCAGGGCAGCACGCGCTTCTTGTCCTTCAGATAGCTCTCGGCCATCGCGATCGCGGATGCGGCCGGCGCGTAGAAGGCCGAACCGGTCTTGAGCAGATTGACGATCTCGGCGCCGCCGTTGCGGGTGCGGTCGACGATCTCGTCGATGCGCGCCTGCGAGGTCCAGCCCATCTTGACGAGGTCGGGCAGCGGAATGCCGGCAACCGTCGAGTAGCGGGTCAGCGGCACCATGGTGTCGCCGTGGCCGCCGAGCACGAAGGCGGTGACGTCTTCGACCGAGACGTTGAATTCGTCGGCCAGGAAATAGCGGAAGCGCGCGGAGTCGAGCACGCCGGCCATGCCGACCACCTTCTTGTGCGGCAGGCCCGAGGCCTTCTGCAACGCCCAGACCATCGCGTCCAGCGGGTTGGTGATGCAGATGACGAAGGCGTCCGGCGCGTACTTCTTGATGCCGGCGCCGACCTGCTCCATGACCTTGAGGTTGATCGAGAGGAGATCGTCGCGGCTCATGCCGGGCTTGCGCGGCACGCCGGCGGTGACGATGCAGACCTTGGCGCCGTCGAGCGCTTCATAGGAATTGGCGCCGACCAGGTTGGAGTCGAAGCCGTCGACCGGCGACGACTGCGCGATGTCGAGTGCCTTGCCCTGCGGCACGCCCTCGGCGATATCGAACAGCACGACGTCTCCGAGCTCCTTGAGGCCGACGAGGTGCGCCAGCGTTCCGCCGATCTGTCCGGAGCCAATCAGTGCAATCTTGTCGCGTGCCATGGGAAATCAGTCCTTTGAACTGGTGCAGGAGGGAGGGAAGTCGGTTGCAAGGGTGGTTATCCCTTTCGAATGATCCATTCAAGTCGGCCTGCAAGTCGCGGGCCTGCCCCGATTGCGGACCCTGCCTGCAATTCGATCAGGCATGCCAGCAGCATCCTCCCGGAGACACGAAAAGTTGCTCCGAACCGGGCCACGCGCAAGAGCGAATTTCGAGCTGGATTTCAGGTCTCGACCAGCCCGGTCGTCGCGCCGCTTGCGGAAGAATCCTTCCGGCCGTGCGGCAGCGCCAAATAGGATTCCGAGCTCATTTCGATCAGGCGCGAGGCCGTGCGCTTGAACTCCATCGCCTCGACGCCGTCGTCGGCAAGGTACAGCGACACCGGATCGGCTGCCGCCGAGGCCATCAGCTTCACGGCATTGTCATAGAGCGTGTCGATCAGCGAGATGAAGCGCTTGGCGGCGTTGCGCTCGGCGTAGTCCATCACCGGAACGTGGTCGATCAGGATGGTGTGGTAGTCGTGCGCCAGCCTCAGATAGTCGGAGGCGGCAAGCGGCTTCTCGCAGATCTCGGCAAAGCTGAACCGCGCGACGCCGTGCGACGAGCACGGCACGTGCAGCACACGTCCCTTGATCGCGATGTCGCGCGCCTTGCACGGCGCATTGCCGGTCATCTTGCGCCAGGCCGCGTCGAGCTCGGCATCGGCGGCTTGATCCGCCGGCACCAGCCACATCTTGACGCCGAACAGTTTTTCCAGCCGGAAATCGGTGCGCGCATCGAGCCGCAGCACGTCCATATGGTCGGAGATCTGCGCGATGAACGGCAGGAACAGCGCGCGATTGAGGCCGCCCTTGTAGAGATCCTCAGGCGCGACGTTCGAGGTCGCGACCACGACGGTGCCGAGATCGAACAGCCTCGCGAACAGCCGCCCGAGGATCATCGCGTCCGCGATGTCGGTGACGTGGAATTCGTCGAAGCAGAGCAGCCAGGCCTCGTCGAAGATCGCCTGCGCGGTGAGCGCGATCACGTCGCCGTCTGCAATCTCGCCGCGCGCGATCTGCTGACGATAGCCGTAGATCCGCTCATGTGCCTCGGCCATGAATTCGTGGAAATGCGCGCGGCGCTTGTGCTCGACCGGGCTCTGCTGGAAGAACAGATCCATCAGCATGGTCTTGCCGCGGCCGACCTCGCCATGGACGTAGAGACCGCGCGGCGGCTTGTCGTCCTTGTCGCCGCCGAACAGCCGGCCGAACAGGCCCTGCTTGCGCTGCGGCTTGTAGCTCGCGAGCCGCTCCTCCAGCGCGCCGAACGCATCGGCAGCGCGGGCCTGCGCGGGATCAGCCTCGATCGCGCCGGAGGCGACCAGGGCTTTGTAGTGCTCGAGAAAGGAACTGGGCGAGGTGGACAGCATGGGCCCACCTTACGGCCCTACTGCGCGACAAATTGCAAGCCGTGAATTGTGCCATTGGGGTATGCAAGCGCGAACCCTTGCATACCACGGCCGGCCACACGGCCTTGCCAGGTGCCTGGCACCACGATCTGCGAGCCCTTACGCGCAGAGGTCGTAGGAATCCTCGACCACGTAAGGGCCGCCGCCTGTCGACGCGCGCGACGAGAACAGCACGAAGCGGTCCGCCATGAAGCTGCGGCTCGGGAAGTAGCCGCGCACCGACAGATAGTCCGCGACGTCCCGGCTCGATGCATCATGCAGACGCGCGAGCGTGACATGTGGCGTGAATTTCCTGCCCTCGGGATCGAGCCCCATCCGCTGCATCATCCGCTCGAGCTCGGCTTGCAGTTCGATCAACGGCCGGCTGGGCTCGACGG
Source organism: Bradyrhizobium sp. USDA 4461 (assembly GCF_054055655.1). Classification (NCBI taxonomy): domain Bacteria; kingdom Pseudomonadati; phylum Pseudomonadota; class Alphaproteobacteria; order Hyphomicrobiales; family Nitrobacteraceae; genus Bradyrhizobium; species Bradyrhizobium sp. USDA 4461. Next base: position 2,611,784 of record NZ_JBSRXM010000001.1, on the reverse strand, counting down.
CGGCAACCACCGCGCGCGGCTTGCGTCCGCCGAAGCTCGACAGGCCCTGCAATTTGACCTCGAACGGTTTGCGGTTCACCCGAAACAGCATCGTCGCGATCTCGTTGGCCCAGAGGCCGTCGATATCGCCGATGAAGCGCAGGGTGACGTGATAATTTTCGGGATCGATCCAGCGAGCGCCGGGAAGGCCACCACGCAAGCTGGAGAGGGATTGGCCGATATCGGCCGGAATTTCCAGACCAGTGAACAGACGCGGCATCGCTTTAATCCTCGATGCTTGGCGCGGGTTTTGGGAGCCCGCACCCTGTAACAAGCCCGGCGACGAATCACCGATGCCTATTTGTACCCGAGATATGTGACTCTGCGAAGCATGACCCGTTAACAGCTCGTAAACCTACGGACCCGACACGGCGCACTGCCTGCGTTTCAACTGCGTTGCCCGGATAATGCGCCGAGAAGTGCCTCCACCGTGGGCAGGATATTCTTCACAACGATGTCCACACCTTCCGCCGTCGGATGCATGCCGTCGGCCTGGTTGAACTTCTGATTAGCAGCAACGCCATCGAGGAAGAACGGATAAAGCGGTACGCCGAGGGATTTCGCCAAATCCGGATAGATCGCGTTGAACTTCGCTGCATACTCACTGCCATAGTTCGGCGGCGCAAGCATGCCGCACAAGAGCACGGCAATCTTGCGCGCCTGCAACTTTGTGATGATGTCGGAGAGCGCGGCACGCGTCACCGCGGGATCGATGCCGCGCAGGGCATCATTGGCACCGAGTTCGACGATCACCGCATCGGTTCCATCGGCGACCGACCAGTCGAGCCGCTCGCGGCCGCCGGAGGCGGTATCGCCGGACACCCCCGCATTGGTCATATCGACCTTTATCCCCTTGGCTTCCAAGGCTTTTTGCAGCCGAACCGGAAATGCCGCCGGGCCCGGGAGACCGTAACCGGCGCTCAGGGAATCGCCCAGGACCACCATCTTGATCGGTTTCACGGAGCCTTGCGCCGGGCCTTTGTCGGCTCCGTCCCCAGATCCCGGCGTCTGCGCGCTTGCCGCCGTCATCAAGCCCATAAGCAACACGAGTATGTGCACGACAATTCTCAACCGGCCCTCGACCGCAGCTGCGGAAGTGCCATATGACCGAACCATGGACAGTCTCATCGCATCCTCTTCACTGACCGACGTCGAGCCGGACACCATTGCCGTCAGGAACGTCAATCTCTCGCTCGGCACCGGCGCGGCACGGGTTCATATCCTGAAAGATATCAGCCTTCGTGTGGCAGCGGGCGAGGCGATCGGCCTGATCGGCCCGTCGGGCTCGGGCAAGTCGACCTTGCTGATGGTGATGGCGGGGCTTGAACGTCCTGACAGCGGAGAAGTGGTCGTCGACGGCACCTCGTTCAATGCCCTCGATGAAGATGCGCTGGCGCGCTTCCGCGGCCGCCAGGTCGGCATCGTGTTCCAGTCGTTCCATCTGATCCCGACCATGACGGCGCTGGAGAATGTCGCGGTGCCGCTCGAACTTGCCGGCAATCCCGATGCGGCTGCGCGCGCCGCGCAGGAGCTGCAATCGGTCGGGCTCGGCGAACGGCTGCATCACTATCCGACGCAGCTCTCCGGCGGCGAGCAGCAGCGCGTCGCGATCGCGCGCGCGCTGGCGCCGGATCCCGCGATCCTGGTCGCCGACGAGCCGACCGGAAATCTCGACGAGGCGACGGGCAAGCAGATCGTCGATCTGCTGTTCACCAAGCACGCCGAGCGCGGCATGACGTTGGTGCTGGTGACGCATGACCTCGCGCTCGCGCAGCGCTGCGATCGCGTGGTGCGGCTGCGCTCCGGCCGCATCGACGGACAATCCGCCACATGAGCATTGCGTCCGACGTCGCGGTGCAAGTCCGTACCCAGGGCCGCGCGTCGTCGCTTGCCTTCCGTTATGCGCTGCGCGAACTGCGCGGCGGCCTGCGCGGGTTCTATGTCTTCATCGCCTGCATCGCGCTCGGCGTGATGGCGATCGCCGGTGTCGGCTCGGTCGCCGCGAGCCTCGGCGACGGCCTGTCGCGCGAGGGCCGCACGCTGCTCGGCGGCGACGTCGCGTTCTCGCTGATCTCGCGCGAGGCCAAGCCCGACGAAGTCGCGTATCTGCGCACCCGCGGCGAGGTCTCGGTTGCGGCCACGCTGCGCGCGATGGCCCGCAGTGGCGACGGCAAGCTGGCGCTGGTCGAGCTCAAGGCGGTCGACGGCAAATATCCGATGCTCGGCGAGCTGACGCTCGAGCCCGGCATGCCTATCGCCGATCTGCTCGCCGAGCGCGACGGCGTTTTTGGCGCGGCTGCCGATTCGACTTTGCTGGCGCGGCTCGACCTCAAGCTCGGCGACCGCGTCACCATCGGCAGCGCGACCTACCAGATCCGCAGCGTGGTGGCGGCCGAGCCCGACAAGCTCGCCGGCGGCGTCGGGCTCGGTCCGCGCTTCCTGATCAGCGAAGCCAGCCTGCGCGCCACCGACCTGCTGCAACCCGGCAGCCTGGTACGCTGGATCTACCGGGTGAAGCTGCCCGACGGCGCCAACGACGATCGCGCCACCACCGCGCTGATCGACGGCGCGCGGGCCGCGGCGCCGGAGGCCGGCTGGGAGGTCCGCAGCCGCAGCAACGCCTCGCCGCAGCTCGAACGCACCATCAACCGCTTCACCCAGTTCCTGACCCTGGTCGGCCTTGCCGCCCTGCTGGTCGGCGGCGTCGGCGTCGCCAACGCAGTGAAAAGCCATATCGACCGCCGCCGCGACGTGATCGCCTCGTTCAAGGCGCTCGGCGCCACCGGCCGCGACGTCTTCACGATCTACTGCACCCAGGTCGTGGTGCTGGCCGGAATCGGCTCGGTGATCGGGCTTGCGCTCGGCGCCGCGCTGCCTTTCGTCATCGTCGGCCTGTTCGGCAAGCTGCTGCCGCTGCCGGTGGTGCCGGCGCTGCATCCCGACGAGCTCGCGCTCTCCTTCATCTATGGCCAGCTCACTGCGCTGGCGTTCGGGCTGTGGCCGCTCGGCAGGGTCCACGACGTGCCGGTCGCCGCGCTGTTCCGGGAAACCGTCACCAGCGAGTGGCATCGCCCGCGCTGGAGCTATCTCGCGCTGATGGCCGTGGTGATCGCATTGCTGATCGGCGTTGCGATCGGGCTGGCCTATGACAAGCGGGTCGCCACCGTGTTCGTCGCCTCGTCGATCGCAGTGTTCCTGCTGCTGCGCGGCATCGCCGAGATCCTGATGGCGGTGGCGCGGCGGCTGCCGCGCAGCCGCATCACCATGCTGCGGCTCGCGATCGCCAACATCCACCGGCCGGGCGCGCTGACGCCTTCGGTCGTGCTGTCGCTTGGGCTCGGGCTCGCGGTGCTCGTCACCATCACCCAGATCGACGGCAATCTGCGCCGGCAATTCCTGGCCGCGCTGCCGGAGCGGGCGCCGTCGTTCTTCTTCATCGACATCCCCTCCACCGAGGCCGACCGCTTTGCCGCCTTCCTGGGTCAGATCGCCGCCGGCTCAACCGTCGAGGACGTGCCGATGCTGCGCGGGCGCATCGTCGCCGCGCGCGGCGTCAAGGCCGATCAGCTCAAGTCGTCGGTCGATTCGGAATGGGTGCTGCAAAGCGACCGCGGCCTCACCTATACCGGCGAGATTCCCAAGGGCTCGAAGATCGTCGAGGGCGAATGGTGGGGCCCGGACTACAGCGGACCTCCGCTGGTCTCGATGGAGAAGAAGATCGCCGACGGCCTCTCCCTGCAGATCGGCGACGAGGTCGTGGTCAACGTGCTCGGCCGCGACGTGCCGGCGAAGATCGCCAATCTGCGCAACATCGACTGGCAGGGCCTCGGCATCAACTTCGTGCTGGTGTTCTCGCCGAACGCCTTCAAGGGCGCGCCGCACAGCCACGTCGCCACCCTGACGGAGCCGCATGCAAGCTCGACCCAGGCGGGCGCTGACGACGATGCGCGCATCATCAAGCAGGTCGCCGATGCGTTTCCGATGGTGACGAGCGTGCGGGTCCGCGAGGCGCTGGAGACGGTCGGCAGCGTCGTCAGCAACCTCGTGCTGGCGATCCGCGGCGCCAGCGCCGTGACGCTGATCTCGGCGATCCTGGTGCTGGGCGGCGCGCTCGCGGCCGGGCACCGTCACCGGGTCTATGATGCCGTGATCCTCAAGACGCTCGGCGCGACGCGGCCGCGATTGCTCGGCGCTTACGCGCTGGAGTATCTGATGATCGGTTTTGCAACCGCGATCTTCGGCGTCATCGCCGGTTCGGTCGCGGCCTGGCTGATCGTGACGCGGCTGATGACGCTGAGCTTCATCTGGCAGGCCGGCAGCGCCGCGCTGGTCGTGCTCGCCGCGCTGGTCGTCACGGTCGGGCTTGGGCTGGCCGGCACGCTGCTCGCGCTGAACCAGAAACCGGCCTCGGTGCTGCGGAATTTGTGACAATATGTAGCGGCGAAAGCGCCGTTTTTGCCTATCATGCTAGGCCAGAGCGACATTCGGCCGCGCGTGGAAGCTTGCGTCGGATGTGTTAATTTCCCACATACCAAACGGGTCGGATGGCCGGCTGAATGACACGGAATTAATGTTCCGCAAACCGAGCCATCTGAGATAGATTTACGACCGGCGCCGCAAATCCCTTGCGCTCCACCGGGACCAACCACGGGAATTCGACCATGTCGGACCTAGACCGCAATTACGCTTCTCCTTTCGGCCGGGCCGCCGGGCGCATTGACGCTGCGGCCGTCGACGCCGGTCTGCGCGCCTACATGCTGCGCATCTACAACTACATGAGCATCGGCCTTGCCATCACCGGCCTGGCCGCGCTCGGCGTCTACATGGGCGCGGTGACCACCGACCAGTCGGCCGCGGTCGCCAAGTTCGGCAACGCCTATCTGACGCAGTTCGGCTACGCGATGTTCGTGAGCCCGCTGAAGTGGCTGTTCATCCTCGCTCCCTTGGCGATGGTGTTCGTCATCTCGGCCGGCATCAACCGCTTGCAGCCCGCGACCGCCCAGCTCCTGTTCTGGGTGTTCTCGGCGCTGATGGGCCTGTCGCTGTCGTCGATCTTCCTGGTGTACACGCACACCTCGATCGTGCGCGTGTTCTTCATCACCGCGGCGACGTTCGGTGCGCTGAGCCTGTACGGCTACACCACCAAGCGTGACATGAGCGGCATGGGCTCGTTCCTGTTCATGGGCCTGATCGGCATCATCATCGCGAGCCTGGTCAACCTGTTCCTGGCGAGCTCGGCGCTGCAGTTCATCGTCTCGGTGGTCGGCGTGCTGGTGTTCGCGGGCCTCACCGCCTGGGACACCCAGCGGCTGAAGAACGACTACATCTACGGTTACGCCTCGCAGGGTGGCGTGATGGCAGAGCGTGCGGCGATCACGGGTGCGCTGTCGCTCTACCTGAACTTCATCAACCTGTTCACGCTGCTCTTGCAGCTGCTCGGCCAGCGCGATTAACCACCTCGAGCAAGGCAACCGATCGAAGCCCCGGCCATCTGGCCGGGGCTTTTCTTTTCGGCGGGCCGAATGGCGTAGCCCGGATGGAGCGGAGCGCAATCCGGGACTCCTCCATCCGCGGTTACAACGGCCCCGGATTGCGCTCCGCTTCATCCGGGCTACGAAGCCGCGGCCTTGCCACGCCTACACCAGCGACAGCTTGCGGTCGATCGCGAGCAGCACACGTTCGAGTTCATGGCCACGGCGCAGGATCAGACCGGTCGCCGAAATCACGCTGTACATGCCTTGCTTGCGCGCCAGCCGGGGATCCTTCTCGATCCGGTAGATCGGCATTTCCGACGCACGCCGGAACACCGAGAACACGGCGCGGTCCTTCAGAAAGTCGATCGCGTAGTCGCGCCACTCGCCGTCGGCGACCATGCGGCCGTAGAGATTGAGGATGCGGTTGAGCTCAAGTCGATTGAATGTCACGCGGTTGGGCTGGGGGGTCGCGGCGACGGGACGCGCCGCGGCGCGACTCCCGCTCGGATCAGTGTCCTCCGAGATCAAACTCATCGAGCGCCTCCTGTCATCTCGGTGACGGCGGAACCCGAATGCCGTCCACCCTTCGGGATCGTCACGAGAGTGACATGATTGCGCTAAGCGATGGGCCCTGCAAGGGGCCATTCGCAACGCAACCAGGCCTTAACCACTATTGGACGCAACGGATTGTCCGAAAAACCAGAGAGTCACGGGAACGTTAGCGGAATCATATTGCTGCCCCACTTCCGCCAATCGCCCGCCCCGCTGCCTTGCGAAAATAAAATCCTGCGTTGGCCCGGTCCTTTCGGTTCCGGATTCCTCAGCCCCCAGCCCCCCGGGGCCGTCGGGATCGGGCCTGTTCGCAGGGGAGTCAAATCCCAACACTGGGCCAACGAAAGTTGGTCCTTTTTGTTTTTGGGACCTACGGCATAGCGCACGATCGAGACGCAGGCGCAAAGCCTCGCGTCCTTCCTTTCAGCACATCACTGGATGCACGTTCGCTGTCGCTCGGCTGCGCGACAAACCATGCGACGCAAGCGCGCCCCGTGAAGCTTAGTGAAGCGAGGTGAACGCGGCGCCGAGCATCGGGCCCGGCTTGTCGCGATTGCCGTCCTGGACGTACACCGCCGCGGCATCGACGCCCTCGCGCGTGATGTTCTCCAGCGGCACCGTCCAGCTCCCGGACGACCCGTTCCAGTCACCGACCTTGAGGAGGTTGCGCACCACATTGTGGTAGGTGATCTCGCGGCCGCGGTTCTCGCCGCGCGCGATCGAGATCGGCACCGACTTCGAGATCGAGCAGATCCAGACTTCGCCGCGCGATGCGGCGGGCGACTTCGATGCCGCGACCGACACGTTGATCTGCTTGCCGGTCAGCGTCATCGTCACCGGCACCGACATCACGCTGCCGCCCTTCTCGGTATCCTTGATCGCGCTCTCGATGCCGGCGCGATCGCTGCCGATCACATGCGCGGAGCCGTTGATCACGGCCTGCGGCGTGTAGACATCGCGATCGCCGCGCATATGCGAATAGGCCTTCTGACGCGCGCTGAACCGGGAGTCGGCCAGCGTATCCTTCCAGCCGAGATAGTCCCAGTAGTCGATCGGCATGCTGAGCGCGATGACGTTGGGGTCCTTCGCAAGATCACCGATGATCTTGTCCGCGGGCGGGCAGGACGAGCATCCCTGCGAGGTGAAGAGTTCGACGACAGCACGCGGATCGGCGTGAGCGGGGCGGATGATTGCGACGATCGCGCAGATACCGAGCGCACTGGACCATCGCGAGATAGAATTATAGGCCATCATCGCTGTCATACTGCGAACCAGTCGTGATGATTTCCATCCGTAATTGTACGGAGCATGAAGTCTGTCCCTGAACTTGCGTGCCCCAAAACGCGAGAAAGCGGCCTTTTCATAGGCCGCCTTCTTTTTGGTCGCTACTCACTAAGCGGTGAGCCACCGATCACAAATCCGCGTTGAGGCATGGTCCCTCGCGGCAAACGCGAGGGGTTTGCGCGGAGACCAGACTCCAACAAACGGCCCTTAGGCCGCGAGTTTGCGCAGCACGTAGTGCAGGATGCCGCCGTTGCGATAGTAATCGAGCTCGTCCAGCGTATCGATGCGGCAGAGCAGCGGGACATCCTTCTTGGCCCCGTCGGCGGAGACGATCTCGGCGGTCAGCGTCTGGCGCGGCTTGAGATCGCCCTGCAGGCCGCGGATCGTGACCTTCTCGTCGCCCTTGAGGCCGAGCGAGGACCACGACGTGCCGTCCTGGAAGGTGAGCGGCAGCACACCCATGCCGACCAGGTTGGAGCGGTGGATGCGCTCGAAGCTCTGGCAGATCACCGCACGCACGCCGAGCAGGCGGGTGCCCTTGGCGGCCCAGTCGCGCGACGAGCCGTTGCCGTACTCGGCGCCGGCGAACACCACCAGCGGCACGCCCTCGGCCTGATACTTCATCGCGGCGTCGTAGATCGACATCTGCTCGCCGTCCGGCCAGTGCTTGGTCAGGCCGCCTTCCGGAATATTGCCGTCGGCGCCCTTCAGCATGAAGTTCTTGATGCGGATGTTGGCGAAGGTGCCGCGCATCATCACTTCATGGTTGCCGCGCCGCGTGCCGTACTGGTTGAAGTCGGCGGGGCGCACCTGGTGCTCGCTGAGGAACTTGCCGGCGGGCGAGGTCAGCTTGATCGAACCGGCCGGCGAGATGTGGTCGGTGGTGATCTTATCGCCGAACATCGCCAGGATGCGGGCGTCGACCACGTCGGTGACCGGATCCGGCTGCTTCTTCATCCCTTCGAAATAGGGCGGGTTCTGCACATAGGTCGAACCCATGTTCCAGCGATAGGTCTCGCTTTCGGTGGTCTTGATCTTGCGCCAGTTGGTATCGCCCTTGAACACGTCGGCGTACTTCTTCTTGAAGATCGTCGCGGTGACGTACTTCTTCATGAAGGCGTTGATCTCCTTGGCGGTCGGCCAGATGTCCTTGAGGAACACCGGCTTGCCGTCCTTGCCGATGCCGATCGGCTCGACCGCGAGGTCCTTGGTCACGGTGCCGGCGAGCGCATGCGCGACCACCAGCGGCGGCGAGGCGAGGTAGTTCGCCTGCACGTCCGGCGAGACGCGGCCTTCGAAGTTGCGGTTGCCGGAGAGCACGGCGGCGGCGACGATGCCATTCTCGTTGATCGACTTCGAGATGTCTTCCGGCAGCGGCCCGGAATTGCCGATGCAGGTCGTGCAGCCGAAGCCGACCAGGTTGAAGCCGACCTTGTCGAGATCGGCCTGCAGGCCGGAATTGGCAAGATATTCCGCCACCACCTGGCTGCCCGGCGCGAGCGAGGTCTTCACCCACGGCTTGGCCTTCAGGCCCTTGGCGGCCGCCTTGCGCGCGAGCAGGCCGGCGCCGATCAGCACGCTCGGGTTCGAGGTGTTGGTGCAGGAGGTGATTGCGGCGATCACGACATCGCCATGGCCGAGATCGAAGTTGCGGCCCTCGACCGCGAAGCGCTTCGATTCACCCTCGGGCTTCTTGTACTCGTTGACCAGCGCGGTCGCGAAACCGGTCGACACCGCCGGCAGCGCGATCCGGCCTTCGGGGCGCTTCGGTCCGGCCATCGACGGCACGACGTCGGCGAGGTCGAGCGTCAGCGTGGTGGTGAATACCGGATCGGCCGACTTGGCGGTGCGGAACAGGCCCTGCGCCTTGGCGTAGGCCTGCACCAGCTTGACGCGATCAGCCTTGCGGCCGGAGGTCTTCAGGTAATCGATGGTCGCGGCATCGACCGGGAAGAAGCCGCAGGTCGCGCCATATTCGGGCGCCATGTTGCCGATGGTCGCCTTGTCCGCGACCGAGAGATAGTCGAGGCCGGGGCCGAAGAACTCGACGAACTTGCCGACCACGCCGAGCTTGCGCAGCATCTGGGTGACGGTCAGCACCAGGTCGGTCGCGGTGACGCCTTCCTTGAGCTGGCCCTTGAGCTTGAAGCCGACCACCTCGGGCAGCAGCATCGACAGCGGCTGGCCAAGCATGCAGGCTTCCGCCTCGATGCCGCCGACGCCCCAGCCGAGCACGGCGAGGCCGTTGACCATCGTGGTGTGCGAATCGGTGCCGACGAGCGAGTCCGGATAGGCGACCTCGAAGGTGCCGGTCTTCTTGCCGACCGTCATCTTCTCCTTCTTGGTCCACACCGTCTGCGCGAGATATTCGAGATTGACCTGGTGGCAGATGCCGGTGCCGGGCGGCACCACCGAGAAGTTCGAGAACGCCTTCTGGCCCCACTTCAGGAACTCGTAGCGCTCCTGGTTCTGCTTGTATTCCTCGGTGACGTTCTTCGCGAACGCCTTGTTGTCACCGAAGAAGTTGACGATCACCGAGTGATCGATCACGAGATCGACCGGCACCAGCGGGTTGATCTTCTCGGCATCGCCGCCGAGGTTCTGCATCGCGTTGCGCATCGCCGCGAGATCGACCACGGCCGGAACGCCGGTGAAGTCCTGCATCAGCACGCGCGCCGGACGGAATGCGATTTCATGCTCGAGCTGGCGCTTCTTCAGCCACTTCGACACCGCAACGATGTCGTCCTTCTTGACGGTGCGGCCGTCCTCGTTGCGCAGCAGGTTCTCCAGCAGAACCTTCATCGAATACGGCAGCTTCGAAATCCCCTTCAGTCCGTTCTTCTCTGCCTGGGGCAGGCTGTAATAGACGTAGGACTTGCCGCCGACCTTCATGGTCTTGCGGCATTTGAAGCTGTCGAGCGAGGTCATGCGAGGAATCCCAATTTTCAGTTATACCCGGCAGGGGTAACTACGAGGGTAACTAAACACCGGCGACCAACACGGGCCAAGGGATGGCCTGGATGGCTTGCGGCCGCCGATTGTGTGTGCTGCATCAAGTTCCGGGCTTATAGAACCTTTCTAGAAGCACCGCCACACCGACAAGCGTGCGACAGCGTTGCGCGACCCAAAAATTCTCACGCGGTAGCGAAAGATTTCAGAGGGCTGTGACAAGACAAACCATGCAGCTCTCCGGACGAAATCTGAAATGCGTGCGCGGCGGACGCGAGGTGTTTTCCGGCCTCGACCTGTCGGCTGCGGCCGGCGAGGCGCTCGCCATCACCGGCCCCAACGGCGCCGGCAAGACCTCGCTGCTGCGCGTGCTCGCCGGGCTCCTGGTTCCGGCCGAGGGTTCGGTCGCGCTCGAAGGCGGCGACGCCGAGCTCAGCCTGCCCGAGCAGGCCCACTATCTCGGCCACCGCGACGCCCTTAAGCCGGCGCTGAGTGTTGCGGAAAATCTTTCCTTCTGGCGGGAATTCCTCGGCGGCGAGACGCAGGATGCCGGCCGCTGCCTTGCCGCCGTGGCGCTCGACCACGCCGCGCATCTGCCGGCGGCGTATCTTTCCGCCGGCCAGCGCCGCCGCCTGTCGATCGCCCGCCTGCTCTCGGTGCGGCGGCCGGTCTGGCTGCTGGACGAGCCGACCTCGGCGCTCGATGCCGCCGGACAGACGCTGTTCGTCGGCCTGATGCGCGACCATCTCGCCAGCGGCGGTCTGATCGTCGCGGCGACCCATCTGCCGCTCGGCATCGATGCGCGCGACCTGCGGATGGGAGGCGCGACATGAACCCGCTGTACTTCTCAACGCTGAGCTCCGGTCTCTCCGTTCCCTCCCCCCTTGCGGGCGAGGGCATAGGCCGCCTTTGGCGGCCGTTGACTGAAAGGACGCCGAAGCAAAGCTTCGGCTATGGAGCGGGGTGCCACACGACGGACTCTATCGATGTGCGCTTCAACGACGCACGGCCGAGATTGCGAAAGCAGCACTCCCAACAATCCTCTCGCCCGGGGCCACCCCTCTCCCCCGCCCTCCCCCGCAAGGGGGGAGGGAGCGCAGCGAGTACGCGGCGAGATTTCGGGAGCTTCCTGCAGAGTGGATTTCTTACATGACCGCGCTGGGCGCATTGATCCGCCGCGATATCCGGATCGCGCTGCGTGTCGGCGGCGGTGCGCTGATCGGGGTGCTGTTCTTCCTCACCGTCACGGTGCTGATGCCGTTCGCGGTGGGGCCGGATTTGGCGCTGCTGTCGCGGCTCGGCCCTGCCATCCTCTGGCTCGGCGCACTGCTGGCGAGCCTGCTCACCCTCGACCGGCTGTTCACGGCCGACCACGAGGACGGCTCGCTCGACCTGATCGTGATGAGCCGGACGCCGCTGGAACTCGCCTGCGCGGCCAAAGCGCTGGCGCATTGGCTTGCCGCCGGCCTGCCGCTGATCATCGCAACCCCGGTGCTCGGCTTGCTGCTCAATCTCGACGGCACGGCGACGCTGGCGGTTGCCGCCACGCTGCTGGCGGGAACACCGGCGCTGACTTTCACTGGCATGATCGGCGCGGCCCTGGCGGTGACGCTGCATCGCGGCGGACTGCTGCTGGCGGTGCTGGTGCTGCCGCTGTCGATCCCGGTGCTGATCTTCGGCGTCGCGGCCTCGCAGGCGGCGCTCTCGGGTCCCCTCCCCTTTGAAACACCGTTCTCGATCCTGTGCGCGCTGTCGCTGGCGAGCCTCGTGATCGGCCCGTTTGCCGCTGCCGCGAGCCTCCGGCACGGGCTGGACTGATCAAATCTCGCCGAGGGGAATTCGGCCAATTGCCTCGTTCACAGCGGACGACTATCAGGGTGCCATGAAGCTGACCGAGACGCTGACCGACCTTGCCAATCCGACCAGGTTTCTGGCACTGACCGCGCGCATCCTGCCGTGGCTCGCCGGCGCGACCGCGCTGCTGCTCGCGATCGGGCTCTACCAGTCGGCGATGGCGCCCGACGACTATCAGCAGGGCGCCACGGTCAAGATCATGTTCATCCATGTCCCGAATGCGTGGCTGTCGATGTTCGTCTGGGGCGTCATGAGCGTGGCTGCGCTCGGCACCCTGGTGTGGCGCCATCCGCTGGCCGACGTCGCCGCGAAAGCCGCAGCCCCGATCGGCGCCGCCTTCACCTTCCTGGCGCTCGTCACCGGCTCGCTGTGGGGCCGGCCGATGTGGGGCACTTATTGGGAGTGGGATGCGCGGCTGACCTCGGTCTTGATCCTATTCCTGATGTATCTCGGCCTGATCGCGCTGTGGCGTGCGGTCGAAGACCCGTCGCGCGCGGCACGGGCGGCGGCGGTGCTAACCCTGGTCGGCGCCATCAACATTCCGATCATCAAATTCTCGGTCGATTGGTGGAACACGCTGCATCAGCCGGCCTCGGTGTTTCGCGCCGGCGGCCCGACCCTCGACAAGGCGTTCCTGTGGCCGCTTTTGGTGATGGCGATCGCGTTTTCACTGCTGTTCATCACGTTGCATCTGGCGGCGATGCGCAACGAGATCCTGCGCCGGCGCGTGCGCAGCCTGCAGATGATCCAGGCGAGCCGCGTCTCGTTCGCGAGCGAAGCAGGTGCCGGCTCGCGCGACGGAAGCGCGCCCAAGGGAGCGGCGTGACGCGATGTCGCTTGGTCCCTACGCCTCCTTCATCGTGACGTCTTATGCGCTGGTCGCAGCCGTCGTGCTGCTGTTGATCGTCTGGATCGTCGCCGACTATCGCCGCCAGCAGACCCGCCTCAGGGAGATCGAGGCCAGCGGCATCACCCGCCGCTCCGGCCGCAGCGCGGCGGACATCAGATGAGCGAGCAGGCGACCGACAGCCCGCCGCAAGCCCGCCGCCTGCTGGTGGTGCTACCGCTGCTGATCTTCCTGGGGCTGGCAGCCCTGTTCCTGCTGCGGCTCTACGGCGGCGATCCCTCGAAAATTCCGTCGGCGCTGATCGGCCGGCCGGCGCCGCAGACCGCGCTGCCGGCGCTCGACGGGCTGGTGAAGGACGGCGCACCGGTCCCCGGTCTCGATCCCGCCGCGTTCAAGGGCAAGGTCTCGGTCGTTAACGTCTGGGCGTCGTGGTGCGTGCCCTGCCATGACGAGGCCCCGCTGCTGACCGAGCTCGGCCGCGACAAGCGCTTCCAGATCATCGGCATCAACTACAAGGACTCGCCCGAGAACGCGCGACGCTTCCTCGGCCGCTACGGCAACCCGTTCGGCATCGTCGGTGTCGACGGCAACGGCCGCGCCTCGATCGAATGGGGCGTCTACGGCGTGCCCGAGACTTTCCTGGTCGGACGCGAGGGCACGATCGTCTACAAGCTGGTCGGGCCGGTCACCCCTGACAACGTCAACACCGTGCTGAAGGCCGAGATCGAGAAGGCGCTGCACGCCGGACAGTAAGCGCATCGTCATTCAGCGATGCTGTGAACCGCTGGTGAATGACGAGGAGAAATACCTGCGGCAAAATACTTCGTCGCATTTATCCGCGGTTCATTTCGCGGCCACGGCAACGCCACGAACGCAACCCCAACTCAGCAGCGTTGACATCAACGTTCCTCTGGAGGGGACATATGCGCAAGACCACGCTCGCTTCACTTCTCACCACCGCGCTCACGCTCGGCATGCTGACGGCGACGCCGTCGATGGCCCAGAGCGTTCAGCCGGCCACGCCCGCCACCAAGTCGGACGTCAACAAGATGGCTCCCGCGCCGAAGGCTGTGACGCCCGACGCCAAGACGACCGGGATGGCCAAGGACGACCTGCTCGACGTCAACAGCGCCACCGCCGACCAGCTCGACGCGCTGCCCGGCGTCGGCAAGACCTATTCGGCCGCGATCATCAAGGGCCGTCCCTACAAGGGCAAGGATGAACTGGTGCAGAAGCAGATCCTGCCGCAGGCGACCTACGACAAGATCAAGGACAAGATCATCGCCAAGCAGAAGAGCTGAACGCTGAACAGTTGATCTCCGAGACCTCGAACGCAGCGCGGCGCAATCGCCCGCGCTGCGTTTCGATCTACTTCCGCAGGTCGCCGGCGTCCGCTTCGCTGGTTTCCAGCGAGACCGGCTCGAGGTGATAGCGCTTGGTCAGCGGCATCTGCGCGATGGCGAAGATCATGGTCAGCGGCGTCACGCCGAACACCTTGAAGTTCACCCAGAAATCCGTGGTCTGGGTGCGCCAGACGATCTCGTTGAGAACAGCCATGCCGGCGAAGAACAGCGCCCAGCGCATGGTGAGGATGCGCCAGCCCTGCGGCGTCAAATTGAACATCTGGTCGAACATCACGGCGATGAAGGAGCGGCCGAACAGCAGCCCGCCGCCGAGCACCGCTGCGAACAGGCCGTAGATGATGGTCGGCTTGACCTTGATGAAGGTCTCGTCGTGCAGCACCAGCGTCAGGGTGCCGAACACCAGCACGATCGCGCCGGTCACCAGCGCCATGATCGGCACATGCCTGGTCACCACATAGGATGCGATCATCGCCGCGACGATCGCGACCATGAAAGCACCGGTCGCGACGAACAGATGGTACTTGGCGTTCGCCACGAAGAACACGAGCAGCGGCCCGAGTTCGGTCGCAAGCTTGAACAGCGGATGCGGCTGGGTCTTGTCCATCAATCTAGTTCTCGATCCCGGCAATCGCCTTGGCAAAATCCTTCGCCGTGAAGGGCGCGAGGTCCTCGACGCCTTCGCCGACGCCGATGAAATGCACCGGCAGTCTGTGCTTCTCCGATAGCGCGACCAGGATGCCGCCGCGCGCGGTGCCGTCAAGCTTGGTCATCACGAGGCCGGTCACGCCAGCCGTACGATGAAACGCCTCGACCTGCGACAGCGCATTTTGTCCCACCGTGGCGTCGAGCACGAGCAGCACCGCGTGCGGCGCCGAGGCATCGACCTTCTTGATCACGCGCACGACCTTCTCGAGCTCGTTCATCAACTCGGACTTGTTCTGCAGCCGGCCGGCAGTGTCGATCAAGAGCACGTCGCGCCCCTGCTCCTTGGCCGCGGTCAGCGCGCTGAAGGCAAGGCTCGCGGAATCGGAGCCCTGGGCACCGGCAATGACCGGCGACTTGGTGCGCTCGCCCCAGACCTTGAGCTGCTCGATCGCCGCGGCGCGGAAGGTGTCGCCGGCGGCGAGCATCACCTTGCGGCCCTCGGCGGCGAATTTCGCCGACAGCTTGCCGATCGTCGTGGTCTTGCCGGAGCCGTTGACCCCGACCACCAGGATGACGAACGGCTGCTTCGAGCCATCGATCTCGAGCGGCTTCGCCACCGGCGCCAGCACCTTCTCGACCTCGGTCGCAACCACGTCCTTGACCTCGTCGGCGGAGATCGCCTTGTCGTAGCGGCCCTTGCCGACCGCCTCCGCGATGCGGACCGCGACATCGGTCCCGAGATCGGCGCGCAGCAGCACATCCTCGATGTCATCGAGCATGGCCGAATCGAGCTTGCGCTTGGTGACGAGGTCGGCAACCGCGGTCCCGATCGAACTCGAGGTCCGCTTCAGGCCGCCTTTCAGCCGCTGCCACCAGCTCTGTTTGGGAGTTCCCGCAGTGGTATCGTTCATGGCGCGGACGTGTTAGCCGTTTCGGCTCACAAACGAAAGTCTCGACGAATTGATCGATGTTCACCAATTGACCGCGGAAGAAATCCTTGCGCGGGTGCTCCACCGCGACGGGCTGATGCTGGTGATCGACAAGCCGGCCGGCCTGCCGGTGCATCGCGGCCCCAAGGGCGGCCCCAATCTGGAGGCCTCGTTCGACGCGCTGCGGTTCGGGCTGCCACGACCGCCGGTGCTGGCGCATCGGCTCGACAAGGACACCTCCGGCTGCCTCGTCCTGGGACGCCACCGCAAGGCGACCGCCTCGCTCGGGCTGTTGTTCAAGCACAGCAAGATTGCGAAGACCTATTGGACCGTGGTCGAGGGCGGCCCCCACCGAGGACGAAGGCACCATCGACATGCCGCTCGGCCGGCTCAACGCCGAGCGCGGCTGGTGGCAGAAGCCGGACCCGGACGGCCAGAAGGCGATCACGAACTGGAAGGTGCTGGGGCGCGGCGATGGTCTCGCCTGGCTCGCGATGGAGCCGGTCACCGGCCGCACCCATCAGCTGCGGGTGCATTCCTCGGCGATGGGCTGGCCGATCGTCGGCGACAATATCTATGGCAACGGCCCGCGTTTCGGCGAGCCGACCCTGCATCTGCATTCCCGCGAGATCGGCATCCCGATCTCCCGCAACAAGGACCCGGTGCATGTCGTCGCGCCGGCGCCCGAACATATGCAGGCGCGGCTCAAGGCCTGCGGCTGGAACGGGCAATGACCACCGTGATTTTACGGACCATTATCCTTTACGGAACATTCAGCCCGATCCGCTAGTCCTGCAGGCGGCTTAGAAAAAGCGCGCCGCGACGGGCTCAGGACGAGCAATGCTGAATGATGGGCAAGCAATTGTCGACGAGGTCGAGGCTGCGATACGCGCCGGCTCCGCCGCGAAATGCATCACCACGGCCAAGCGCGTCACCAGCCTCTTCCTCGCATCCGCCGGCAGCTTCAACAGCGAGCAGGTCGAGCTGTTCGACAACGTGCTCGATCGCCTGGTGAAGACCATCGAGTTGCGCGCGCTCGCCGACATCAGCGCCCGGATGGCGCTCACCGACATCAGCGAGCAGCTCGCGCCGATCGCCCAGGCCCCGCCCGCGCTCATTCGCCGTCTCGCGAGCAATGAGGAGATCAGGATCGCCCGGCCGGTCCTGCAGGAATCCTCGCGGCTCGGCGCGGACGACCTGGTCGAGATCGCGCGGACCAAGAGCGAGCAGCATCTGCTCGCCGTCGCCGGCCGCTGGTGGTTGAAGGAAGTCGTCACCGACGCGCTGTTGGCCCGCAGCTTTGCCAGCGTCAGTCATCGTCTCGTCACCAATCCCGGCGCCAAGCTGTCGCCGGGCGGCTTTGCGGTCATCCTGGCGCAGGCCGAGCACGATCCCGTGCTCGCGGTGCAGACCGGCGTCCGCGCCGACCTGCCCTCGGAGCTCCGCCTTCAACTGCTGCGCGATGCAACCGAAGAGGTTCGCGGTCGTTTGCTGGAACGCGCCCCGCCCTATCTGTTCGAGGAGATCCGGAACGCGATCGCCGCGGTCGCAGCCGGCGTCGAGCGCGACATGTCGCAGGTGCGCGATTTCACCGCGGCGAAGCGCCACATCGCGAAGCTCAGGGATGGCGGCGATCTCAACGAGGCCGCCCTGCTCGGCTTCGCCAGACAGCGAAGATATGAGGAGACCATCGTTGCGCTGGCGGAGCTTGCGCCGTCGAGCATCGAGGTGATCCGCTCGCTGATGCAGAGCCTGCGCAGTGAAGGCCTGCTGGTACCGTGCCGCGCCGCGGGCCTGAGTTGGGAGACCACCGCCGCGGTGATGGAATGCCGCTACACGACCGGCTCCATGGGACTGGTCGAGCTCGCCAAAGCCAAGAGCCAGTTCACGAAACTGACCCGCGAAAATGCCGATCGCCTGCTGCGGTTCTGGCAAGTCCGCGGCGCACACCCTCCGAAGCCCGGCGGACGCGCGCATTGAAGGCGTCGCGCGCGAGGGCGCGACTTGATTTCGATTCAACCTGTCAGACAGGGTATTGGGTGTCATTACCCGAAAGCGGGTGATCCAGTATTCCAGAGACAGGGGTACCGAGCCGAGCGGCCGCGGCGCACTCGGAGACGGCAGCACCCCAGCATTCCGCGCCGTCGTACCGGAACGACGATGCGCGGAAGTGCAGCCGCAGTCACGACGTGATCAAAGGCGCGCGATGCAACCAAGTGTTGGTTTGCAGCTGGTCGAGGACGAAGCTCGCGACGTCGTCGCGCGATACGGTTCCGCCATGGAAGCCGGAGAGATCCGTCAGAGCGCGAACCGAACCACTGCCGGGCTTGTTGTTCAGGACGGAGGGAACGCACCAGAACCCAATCGAGGCCGCTGTCCCTGACAATGGCTTCCTGGCGGTTCTTGTCGGCGTACACGTTCTTCAGCAGCAGCGGGAAGATCGCCTTGTCGAACAGGAAGCCGCCGTGCCCGGCACTATCGCCGGCACCAATGCCCGTAATGAGAACCAAGCGAGACACCCGCTCGGCTTTCATCGCCTTGACGAGCGCACGTGTCGCGGTCGAGAGCAGCGTCACCTCGCCGAATGGGCTCGCCGGCGTGCCGAGCGCGCTGATCACGGCGTCCTGGTCCTTGAGCGCGGCGCGCAACACGGCTTCATCGCGAGCGTCTCCGATGACCAGCCTGGCACCTTCGAGATGACGCGCTTTGTCGGGCGATCGCACCAGTGCGGTGACCTCGTGACCGCGGGCTTGCGCCCGGCCGACGATCCGGCGTCCGGTGCCGCCGGTCGCGCCGAGCACCAGTATTTTCGAGGGGGAAGTCTTTGGGCTGTCGTTGATGGGATTGTTCATGGCTGCCTCCGTGGCTGACGGGACGCCTCCAGTGAGGCTGTCCCGCCGTTGAATGACTGGCGATGATCAGAGCTTGCCCTCCGCGAGCAGTTCGCGGGTCCGCTTCAGCGTCGAGAGCAGCGCGGCCTTGTAGCCCTTGTCGCCGTCGAACTGCGTCTGCTCGGCCTGCTCTTCCGGACCGAAGGGCTGCTTCCCGCGCAACCCGATGTAGCAATAGAACCGCAGCTGCAACGCGCCGGTCTCGTCCTCGAACACCTCGTTGACGATGGCGCCTTCGCGCGGGCCTGCGGCCTGGAAGAAGGTGACCTTCTTCTCGGGTTCGAAGACGACGATCTCGCGCAGGTCATCGCCGGCGATGGTCGCTTCACGCACAATGTGCGTCGCGCTTTCCTCCACGACTTCGCAGCGGGTGCAGAGATTGGGCGGCAGAAACAGCCGAGCGTCCATCGCCTTGCGAACCAGCCCGGTCCAGATCTGGGCGCGGGTCAGCGGAGTCACGTCCCCCGGATTCACCGGGACGGTGGCAGTCGAATGGATCATGGCCTCATCCTTGATTGTCGTGATGGGGTGGTGTCGCCGCCCTCAGGCGGCGGCCGTGATCTCGGCAACGAAGTCGCGATACGATCGCAGCGGCCGGCCGAGCAGCGTGGTCAGACGCTCGACGTCGCCAGCCTCGGGCAGCATCCCGTCCGTGAGGAAGCGCTCGCTCATCAACCGCATGTCGAACGCCATCCAGCTCGGCATGAACTGCCGGAGGTTCTTCTCGAAAGCGGCGGTATCGTCGCCGGGATAGGCGATCGTTCGACCGAGCACGTCCGACCAGATGGCGGCGGCCTTCGCGCCGGTCAGCGTGTCGGGACCGACCAGGTTGATCCGGTCGAGCGGCGTATTGGAGGCCTCGCGGCGGATGAGCTCGATGGCGGCGATCTCGCCGATGTCGCGCGCATCGATCATGGCGAGACCCTTGCTGCCGATCGGCATCGGGTAGACGCCATATCCGGTCACCACGTCCTTGATCGTGAGCTCGTTGCTCATGAAGTAAGCGGGGCGCAGGATCGTGGCGTTGAAGCCCATCTGCTCGATCATCCGCTCGATGCCGAACTTGCCGGCGAAGTGCGGCACATTCACGTAGACGTCGCTGTGGATCACCGAGAGATAGACGAGCCGCTCGACTCCCGCCTCGCGCGCCACGTTGAGCGCAATCAGCGCCTGGGTGAATTCGTCAGGCACCACGGCGTTGAGCAGAAACAGCGTCGAGATACCCGCGAATGCGCCGCGCAGCGAGTCGACGTCGAGCAGGTCGCCCTTCGCGGCGGCGACGCCGGCCGGGAGGCTTGCCTTGGCCGGGTCGCGCACCAGGGCGCGCACGTCGGCGCCGCGCTTGACGAGGTGTTCGACGACGCTGCGGCCGACCGTTCCGGTGGCACCGGTCACGAGGATGGTCATTGGGTCACTCCAGTTGGGGGTTGGTCAGCACCCCGGAAATTAGTGATCCACATTCGGATCGATAGACGCTATGTTTGGACAGACCGTCCCACTGGTGGAACACATGGATCTGCTCGCGCTCGCCGATTTCAATCTGGTCGCCCGCCACGGCGGGTTCGGAAAGGCCGCCCGGGCCTCCGGACGCCCGAAGGCCACCCTGTCCCGCCGGGTCTCCGAGCTGGAGAGCAGCCTCGACTTGCGCCTGTTCGAGCGGGGAACGCACGCATTGAAGCTCACCGAGGAGGGACGCGCGCTTCATGAACGGAGCGGCGCCTTGCTCGCGGAGCTCGACGAGACCGCCTCCGCGATCGCCTCCGGCGCGGACAAGCCGCGGGGCAGGTTGCGGATCAGTGCACCTTTGCTGTTTTCGCAGACCGCGATGGGCAAGCTGGCGGCCGCGTTCGCGCTGAAATATCCCGAGGTGCGGCTCGAGATCACCACGGAAGACCGCGCCGTCGACATGATCGAGGAAGGCTACGACCTCGTGATCCGGGTCAATCCGGACCCGGACGAAAGCCTCGTCGGACGGATATTTATGCGCGATCGGCTGGTGGTCGTGGCGAGCCCCGCTCTCGTCCGTCCGACGGCGGATGTCGCTGTTCCGACCGTGGCGCGCGGGGTAAGCGACCTGGACGCCAGCTGGGACGCGGTGGCGCAGGGACGCAATCTGCGGATCAAGACCAGACCGGCGCTTCGCCTGTCGTCTCTCATCATGGTCCGCGATGCGGTGCGCGCAGGCGTTGGCGCTGCGCGGCTTCCCATCTCGCTCGTCAGCCGTGACCTGGCCGCCGGCAAGCTCGTCCACTGGGGCGACGTCGACGGACCGGACATCGCGCTCTGGACGCTGTATCCCTCACGCCGGCTGTTGAGCGCTCGGGTCTCCGCATTCCTTGAGTTTCTGAAGCAAGCCTTCCCCTCGGGGACCCCCGAGGAGCTAGCGGCTTTCATCGACTGAACAGATGGTCATTACTCCTGATCGGTCGTGTCGCGGCGCACCCCGACGAGACGTGCACCGTCATGGCCGGTCACGGCGAGCCGGCGCACCATGCCCGCCACGTCATCGTCGATCGCGACCGGCAGGAAATGTTCGGTGCGGCCCTGCGTGTCGCTCTCGATCAGCACCTCGCGTACGGCGCCGATCTCCGCCGCAAGCCGCCGCGCCAGCGCGGCGTCGCCGGCCGCGCGCAGCCGCTTGGCGCGCTCCCGGATCGTGCCGCCTGGGACCTGCGGCATCCGTGCGGCGGGCGTGCCCGGACGTGGCGAATAGGGAAACACGTGCAGGAAGGTGAGATCGCATTCGTCGACCAGGTCGAGCGAGCGCGAAAACATCTCGTCGGACTCGGTCGGAAAGCCCGCGATGATGTCGGCGCCGAAGGCGATGTCCGGCCGCAGCCGGCGAACCTGCGCGCAGAAATCGATCGCGTCCTTTCGTGAATGCCGGCGCTTCATCCGCTTCAGGATCATGTCGTCGCCGGATTGCAGCGACAGATGCAGATGCGGCATCAGCCGTGCGTCGTTGGCGATGACATCGAGCAGATCACGATCGGCCTCGACCGAATCGATCGACGAGATGCGCAGCCGCTTCAGCTCCGGCACGTGGCGCAGGATCTGCCGGGTCAACTGGCCGAGCTTCGGCGCGCCAGGCAGGTCGGCGCCATAGCTCGTGAGATCGACGCCGGTCAGCACGATCTCGGCATGGCCGCGCTCGACCAGCGCACGGACCTGATCGACCACCGCGCCCATCGGCACCGAGCGCGAATTGCCGCGGCCATAGGGGATGATGCAGAAGGTGCAGCGATGGTCGCAGCCGTTCTGCACCTGCACGAACACCCGCGGCAGGCCGCGCGCAAAGCCGTCGAGCAGGTGCGGCGCCATTTCCGTCACCGCCATGATGTCGGCGACCGCGATCTTCTCGCTGGCGCCGAGATCGAACGCGGCGCGTGTCGCGCGCCAGGCGTCACCGCGCGTCTTCTCGTCATTGCCGACGACGCGGTCGACCTCGGCCATGTCGGCGAACATCCGGCTTTGCGTCTGCGCCGCGCAGCCGGTGACCACGATGCGCGCCGTGGGCCGCTCGCGCTTCAGCTTGCGGATCGACTGCCGGGCCTGCGCCACCGCCTCATTGGTGACGGCGCAGCTGTTGATGACGATGGTGTCGGAAAGTCCCGCCTGTTCCGCCTCGCGGCGGATCACCTCGGATTCGAATGCGTTGAGGCGGCAGCCAAAGGTGACGACGTCGACGCCCATAGTTCTTCGTTTGAGCATGATCTCTTCGGAAAACCGGTTTCCACTTTTCCGGATCATGCTCTAAGCGACGCTGGCGAACAGCGCCGGATCGAAGCGGCCCTCATATTCGAAATCGGCGGTGCCGGTCATCAGCACGTGATCGTCGCGCTCGCGCCACTCGATGCCGAGCTTGCCGCCAGGTAGCGTGATCTCGACGACCCGATTGGCGCGCTTCAGCCGCGCCGCGGCGACCGCCGTGGCGCAGGCCGCCGAGCCACAGGCCCTGGTGAGGCCGGCGCCGCGCTCCCAGGTGCGGATCGTGATGTGGTCGCGATCGACGATATGGGCGAGCGTGATGTTGGCTCGCTCCGGGAAGATCGGATGGTTCTCCAGCAGCGGGCCGAAACGTTCGAGGTCGTAAGCATTGACGTCATCGACCCAGAACACCGCATGCGGATTGCCCATCGAGACCACCGAGGGCGAATGCAGCACCGGATTGTCGATCGGCCCGACCTGCAGCTCGATGTAGCGGGTATCGCGAAATTCCTCAGCCAGCGGAATGTCCTGCCAGCCGAACTTCGGCGCGCCCATGTCGACGGTGTAAAGATCGGGCGCCGGGCCCTGCCAGCAATTGAGCAGCCCGGCGCGGGTCTGGAACGTCGCTGTGGTCTGGCCGGTCTTCTCGAAGATCCGCCGCACCACGCAGCGCATGCCGTTGCCGCAGGCCCCGGCCTCCGAGCCGTCATTGTTGTAGATCGTGATGTACGCTTCGGTACCGTCGAGCCGCGGCGGCTGCAGCACCATCAGCTGGTCATAGGGCGCCCCGGCCGGCAACGCCACCGCGCGCGCCTCCGCCGCCGAGACGACTGCCCGACCTGGTGCCTCTAAATCGCGCAGGTCGACGACGACGATCTCGTTGCCGATGCCGTTCATCTTGGCGAATGCGTGATTGGCGAGCGCGCTCATCGATTTTCCCAAATTCTGCCCGGTTATATGGCGAGTGAAGGCCAGTTAGCCAGCCTGAATAGCCCCATGACACATCTGTCATGGGACGAATGCAGAACTTGCGTGTTAGGACTAGCGCACCTCGCGGACCGCGCGCCGGGACAATCGAGCGGCCGTCTGAGGACGGGGATGGAGAAGACCGAATGAACCGTATCAACACGCTCCGCGCGGCCGTGCTCGCGCTGCTCCCTTTGACCGCTATCGCACTGGCAAGCCCGGCACCTGCCCAGTCCCCGGCGGCCTCGCCCGCCCCGGCGGCAAGCCCGAGCCCGATGCCCACCCCAGCGCCATCGGCAACGCCGGTGCCCCCGCCGGCCGAGACCAAGTCGCCCGCCGACAGCCCGGCCGCGTCGCAATCCCCCACACCGCCGCCGGCCGCCCCGGTGCAGACCGCCGATCCGTTCGGCGAGCCGTTCACGCTGGAGCCGAAGAAAGTTGTCATGCTGAAGGGCACGGCCAACTGGGATTCCGCGTTCGACGCATTGATCGAGGCGTTCAAGCAGCTCACCGCCCTGCTCGACAAGGATGGTGTCAAGGCCGCGGGCAATCCGATGATCGTCTACACCTCGACCGACGACACCGGCTTCACCTTCATCGCCGAAGTCCCGGTCGACCAGGACCTGAAGAACCTCGGCAAGAACATCAGCATGGGCAATTCGCCGGACGGCAAGGCGCTGAAATTCGTCCATCGCGGGTCCTACGACAACATGGACAACACCTATGAGGCGATCACCAATCACCTCGACGACAAGAAGCTCGAAGCCAAGGACACCTTCATCGAGGAATACATCACCGATCCCTTGAAGACCGCCGAAGACAAGCTTGTGATCAACGTCTACGTCCCCCTGAAGTGAGCCAGATGACCTATCGCCTCCCCCTCGGCCTTCCTTGCGCTGCCACCCTGATTGCGACCACGCTGCTGGCTGCGCCGGCATTCGCCGACAACGACTTTCCGCCGGCGATCTCGGTCACCGGCGAGGCGACCGTGTCGGCGGCGCCCGACCAGGCGCAACTCGACGCGGGCGTCACCACCGACGGCAAGACCGCACGCGAGGCCACCGAAGCCAACAATGTGACGATGGGCAAGGTGCTGGCGGCGCTGAAGGGCGCAGGGATCGCGGAGAAGGATTATCAGACCTCGCGGCTGTCGCTGCAGCCGCAATTCGCCAACCGCACGCCGTCGTCGACCAACGCGCCGCCCAGCATCGTCGGCTATCACGCCAGCAATCGCGTCACGATCCGGCTGAACGATGTCAGCAAGGTCGCCGGTGTGATCGACGTGCTGGTGGGTGCCGGCGCCAATGATATCGGCGGGCTGAACTTCTCGGTGACGCAGGCCTCGAAGCTGCTCGACGAAGCGCGTGAGAAGGCGGTCGCCGACGCCCGCCGCAAGGCGGAAATCTACGCCAAGGCCGCCGGTGTCACGCTCGGCGCGCCGTTGAACATCGCGGAGGTCGGCTCGGCGCCGGTGCCGGTGTTCCGTGCCAAGATGGCCACCGCAGGCTTTGCCGCACCGACGCCGGTGGCGCAGGGCGAGGAAACGCTGACGGTCAATGTCAGCGTCTCCTGGGCGATCAAGGAGAAGTAGAGCCACAGGCGTAGCCCGGATGGAGCGAAGCGCAATCCGGGGCCGATCTCTCCGCGGATAGTCCCCCCGGATTTCGCTTCGCTCCATCCGGGCTATTCTTCTGCTAGATCTCGAACACCTGCCCCGGCTTCAACGCGACGAATGTCTCCCGCGGCACTTTTGCCGCATCTAACGCCTCGCCCAGCGCGATCGCGGGCGCGTCGATCGCCTCGTCGGTCAACTGGAATGTGCCGTGGTGATGCGCCAGCGCTTGCGCCGCGCCGCAATCGGCCAGCGCCTTCACCGCATCCTCCGGGTTCATGTGCTGGTCCTGCATGAACCAGCGCGGCTCGTAGGCGCCGATCGGCAGGATTGCGAGCCGCAACGGGCCGTGCGCTTCGGCCACCCTGCGGAAATGCCCCCCGTCGCCATAGCCGGAATCGCCGACGATGTAGAGCTTGCCGGCCGGCGTCTCCAGCACAAAGCTCGCCCATAGCGCCTTGTTGCGATCGAACAGGCCGCGCGCCGACCAGTGCCGCGTCGGCACCAGCGTCACCGCAAGACCGCCTCCAAGCTCGACGCGCTGATGCCAGTCGAACGCCTCGGCCTTGATCGCAGCATCGGCCGCGCGCATCGTGACGTCGTTGCCGAGCGGCGTGATCACGCGCGGCGCAAAGGAAGCAGCGAGCTTCGACAACGTCGCGACGTCGAGATGGTCGTAGTGGCCGTGCGACACCAGCACGACGTCGATCTTAGGCAGCTTGTCGAACGCGATGCCGGGATCGTTGTGCCGCTTCGGACCGGCGAAGCTGAACGGCGAGGCGCGCAGCGACCACACCGGGTCGAACAGGATGTTGAGGCCCGCGGTCTGGATCAGCCAACTGGCATGACCGACGAAACAGAACCGGGCCTTGTCGCCATCGACCCGCGGCGGCGGCGTGTCGGCAAAGGGGCTCGGCGCCCATTCCGGCCACTCGGCGCGCTTGCGGCCGCCGCCGAACTGCCAGCGCAGCACCTCGCCAAGCGATTTCGGCGGCGATCCATCCGGATCGAAGAAATGCAGGCCGTCGAAATGATCGGAGACGGGGCCGTCATAGGTTTTCATCAGGGACATCCAGATCGAGGGCACGCCGAGCGCGGCGGCGGCTCCGGTCAAGGTTGCAAGCAGATGGGCAAGCGGGTTCCCAAACAGGAGGCAGGCTCCGGTTATATGGGTGGCCGCCGCGGATTCGGAACCAAGCCAGCAAATCGACGCAATTTCAGTATGTTAATGACTATGTTCGGCAACTCGCGGCGAAACTTTCCTTGACTTTGCCGCCCCGGCAGCGTTTAACGCCGCGACTTTCTCGGAAAGCTCCGTCTTTTCGACCCGCCCACTGGTCCCGGAGGCCAGAGGCCAACGCCCGACAGCGCGATGCGCCCTCGGGCGCGAAAGTGTTTGGACCATCGTCTTGGCACGCCGTCTTGGCACTGTGCCAAGGCGGACTATGTGGTCATCACCCGCGAAAGCGGGTGATCCAGTATTCCAGAGCAGCTCGGATTGAACCGAGAGGCCGCGGCGTACGGGATACCCCGCTTTCGCGGGCTATGACGGGAAGCGAATGTAGCGAGCGCCGACCGGCGCAACGAAGGACAACGGCATTGTTCGACAATCTGTCGGAACGGCTTGGTGGCATTCTCGATCGTCTGACGGGGCGCGGCGCGCTGACCGAAAAGGACGTCGATGCCGCGATGCGCGAGGTGCGCCGCGCGCTGCTCGAGGCCGACGTCGCGCTCGAGGTGGTCCGCAGCTTCATCGACCGGGTCCGCGAGCAGGCGATCGGCGCCACCGTCGTCAAGTCGGTGACCCCCGGCCAGATGGTGGTGAAGATCGTCCATGACGAGCTGGTCGCCACGCTCGGTTCCGACGGCCAGACCATCGATATCAATTCCGTGCCGCCGGTGCCGATCATGATGGTCGGCCTGCAAGGCTCCGGCAAGACCACCACCACCGCGAAGCTGGCCCGCCGCATGGTCCAGCGCGACAAGCGCAAGGTGCTGATGGCCTCGCTCGACGTCTACCGCCCCGCGGCGATGGAGCAGCTCGCGGTGCTCGGCCGCGACCTCGACATTCCGACCCTGCCGATCGTCGCCGGCCAGATGCCGCCACAGATCGCGCGGCGCGCGCTGGAAGCCGGCAAGCTCGGCGGCTACGACGTCGTGCTGCTCGACACCGCCGGCCGCACCACGCTCGACGAAGACATGATGAAGGAGGCGGCCGAGATCAAAGCCGCCGCCAACCCGCATGAAGTGCTGCTGGTCGCCGATAGTCTGACCGGCCAGGACGCGGTCAACCTCGCACGCTCGTTCGACGAGCGCGTCGGTCTCACCGGCATCGTGCTGACCCGCGTCGACGGCGACGGCCGCGGCGGCGCCGCGCTGTCGATGCGCGCGGTCACCGGCAAGCCGATCAAGCTGCTCGGCACCGGCGAAAAGACCGACGCGCTGGAAGACTTCCATCCCAACCGCATCGCCGGCCGCATCCTCGGCATGGGCGACGTCGTTTCGCTGGTCGAGAAGGCCGCTGCGAACATCGACGCCGAGAAGGCCGCGCGCACCGCCGAGCGCATGCGCAAGGGTCAGTTCGACCTCAACGACATGCGCGAGCAGCTGCAGCAGATGGCCAATATGGGCGGCATCGGCGGCCTGATGGGCATGATGCCCGGCATCTCCAAGATGAAGAACCAGATCGCGGCCGCCGGGATTGACGACAAGATCATCAAGCGCCAGGTCGCGATCATCGATTCGATGACGCGGCAGGAGCGCAAGAACCCGGACCTCCTGAAAGCCAGCCGCAAGAAGCGCATCGCGGCCGGCGCCGGCCAGAGCGTCGAGCACGTCAACAAGCTCCTGAAGATGCACCGGAACATGGCCGACATGATGAAGGCGATGGGAAGCGGCAAGCGCGGCCCGCTGGCCGGCATCGCACAGGCGATGGGCTTTGGCGGCGGCATGAAGCCGCCCTCGGCCGAGGAGATGAAGGCGCTGGCCGAGAAGATGCAGGGCGGCGCCGGCGGCGGTCTGCCCAATTTGCCGAAGGATTTGCCCGCAGGGCTGCGCGGCGGCCTGCCGAACGTGCCGGGCCTGACCGGGCTTTCCGGCAAGCCGATGCTGCCGGGGCTCGGCGGCTTCCCGGGCAAGAAGAAATGACCCTCTTTCGTCATTGCGAGGAACGAAGCGACGAAGCAATCCACGCCTCCATGTGCGGGGCTATGGATTGCTTCGCTGCGCTCGCAATGACGGCGTAACTGACCAACACAGACTTCAAACCAACACTTAAGGAGAACTAAATGTCCGTTGTTATCCGCCTCGCTCGCGCAGGCACCAAGAAGCGTCCGGTCTATCACGTCGTCGTCGCCGACTCGCGCTTCCCGCGCGATGGCCGCTTCATCGAGCGTCTCGGCCACTTCAACCCGCTGCTGCCGAAGGACAACGAGGCTCGCCTCAAGCTCGACATGGACAAGGTGAAGGCCTGGCTCGCCAAGGGCGCGCAGCCGTCGGATCGCGTGACCCGCTTCCTCGATGCCGCCGGGGTCAAGAAGCGCACGCCGCGCAACAACCCGGAGAAGGCCGTGCCGCGCAAGGAGCGCAAGGCGCAGGCCGAAGCCGCCGCCAAGGCATAAGCTGAACGGCTGCTGCGGTGGCTGCACCGGTCTGTGTCGCCCGTATCGGCGCTGCGCATGGCGTGCGCGGCGCCGTCCGGCTATGGACCTTCACCGAAGACCCGCTGGCCGTGAAGGATTACGGGCCGCTGATGACCAAGGACGGCACGCGCCAGTTCGAGGTCACGCATGCGCGCGAGGCCAAGGACCATCTGGTGGTGACGCTGAAGGGCGTCGCCACGCGCGATGATGCCGAGCGGCTGAACGGTCTCGAGCTCTACATTCCGCGCGACCGGCTGCCGGCCACCGACGACGGCGAGTACTACCACACCGATTTGATCGGGCTCGCCGCAGTGACGACCGCAGAGCAGCCGCTCGGCAAGGTGATCGCGATCCATAATTTCGGCGCCGGCGACATCATCGAGATCGCCCCGCCGCAGGGCGCGACGATGCTGCTGCCGTTCACCAATGCAGTGGTGCCGACGGTCGACATTGTCGGCGGCCGCGTCGTGATCGAGCTGCCGCAGGAAATCGACGGCGAAGATCCGTCGGCCGCCTGACCTGAAAATACTCTTCAGCCTGTCATCCGGCCCTGTTGCTCGAGCCAGTCGCAGAACACCGCGCTGTGCGGATCGTTGCTGCGGCCCGCCGGGAAGTAAGCGAAGTAGCTGCGCGCCGGCAGGCTGATATCCGGAAACGGCGTCACGAGGCGTCCCGCCGCGAGATCGTCCGCGATCAGCGCGGTCGGTCCCATCGCGACGCCGAGCCCATCGAGCGCGGCCTGGATCGTCAGATAGAAATGATCGAAGGTCAGCGCGGCCTTGGGCTCCAGCGCGGAATGCCCGGCCTCGGTGAGCCAGTCGCGCCACAGCCGCGGCATCGACGTGACATGCAGCAGCGTATGCCTCGCGAGATCCGCGACCTCATGCAGCGGCAGTTGCGCTGCCAGCGATGGACTGCACACCGGCAGTCGCCGCTCCGAGACCAGGAAACGCGACGAGAAGCCGTGAAACGTATCGGGCCCGCCGCGGATCACGACGTCGAAAGTGTCGGGCAGCGCATCCACCGGATCGTTCGACGTGCTCAGGCGCACCTCGATATCGGGATGCTCGGCGCGAAACCGGCTCATCCGCGGCAGCAGCCAGCGCAGGCTGAAAGTCGCGAGCGCATTGACCTGGAGCACCGCCACCGTCGCGTCGCTGCGTCGCGCGCGATGCTGCTGGACGGCCGCCGAGATCCGGTCGAGCGCCGGCGCGAATTCCGCCAGCAGCGCCGCGCCCGCCGGCGTCAGCACCACGCGCCGCACCGACCGCCGGAACAGCGCCGGCGCGCCCAGCCATTCCTCGAGCAGCCGGATCTGCTGGCTGACGGCGCCATGAGTCACGCTGAGCTCGGCGGCGGCTTCCTTGAAGCTGCCGAGCCGCGCGGCGGCTTCGAAGGCGCGCACCGCATTGAGCGGCGGCAGGCTGCGGCGGGGGACGAACATGAATTCCTCCATACCAGATTTTCTAACGCATCGCTGGATTATTACTGATTTGTGACAGCGGCTGATCGGGCGCATATTGCGCAGCAAGACACTCACATATCTCCACTTTTCGGAAGACTCCTCGAATGCAACGCCGTCCTGGCTTTAGATTTTCTCGATATAGGTGGCCGCAATGAGCGTAGCGGCGAAAGCCGGCACGCCCCGCCCCGACCGCGCCCGGGCGACGCGGACGCTGACGGTGACCGGGCTCAACCACGCCCTGCACGACGGCTACACCGATCTGATCTACGTGCTGCTGCCGATCTGGCAGGCCGAATTCGCGCTGGGCTACGGACTCCTGGCGCTGCTGCGCGGGCTCTATGCCGGCGCCATGGCGGGCTTGCAGATTCCGGTCGGGCGCATCGCGGAGCGGATCGACGGCAAGATCATCCTGATCGCCGGCACGGCGCTGTCGGCGCTCGGCTACATGTTCGCCGGATTGTCCGGCGGCGTCATCGGACTTGGCCTCGCGCTCGCATTGTCCGGCGCCGGCTCGAGCACGCAGCATCCGATCGCATCCGCCGCGGTGTCGCGCGCCTATGGCGCCGGCGCACGCGGGCCGCTCGGCATCTACAATTTCACCGGCGATCTCGGCAAGGCGGCGATCCCGGCGCTGACCTCGATCCTGCTCGTGATCATGTCATGGCGGCACACGCTGCTGGTGATCGCCCTGGCAGGCTTGCTGGTCGCGATCTGCATCGCGTTCTGGATGCCCTCGGTCGGCAAGGGCGCCGAGCACAAGGCCGCCGGGGCTTCACGCCACGACGGCGACGGCAGTGGTTTTCCCTGGCTGCTCGCGATCGGCATTCTCGACACCGCGGTGAGGATGGGTTTTCTCACCTTCCTGCCGTTCCTGTTGCGCGACAAGGGCGCCGCGCTGCCGACCAACGGCCTCGCGCTGGCGCTGGTCTTCATCGGCGGCGCCGCCGGAAAATTCACCTGTGGCTGGCTCGGCCAACGCGTCGGCACGCTGCGCACCGTGCTGATCACCGAAGGCGGCACGGCAGCGCTGATCGTGGCCGTGCTGCTGTTGCCGCTGGCGCCGGCCATCGTGCTGCTGCCGCTGCTCGGCGTGATGCTCAACGGCACCTCCTCGGTGCTCTACGGCACGGTGCCCGAGCTGACGCCGGAGCATCAGACCGAGCGCGCTTTCGCGCTGTTCTATACCGGGACCATCGGATCGGGCGCGATCGCGCCTGTCCTCTACGGCCTGCTCGGCGACGCGCTCGGCCCGACGCTTGCCACCACGGCAACCGCGCTCACGGCACTGGCGATCTGTCCGCTTGCAATGGTCCTCGCCCGGCATCTCGCCGACGAAGCGACGGCGTGACGCCGCACATGCCCAAGCCCGTAGCCCGGATGAAGCCAACGGGTCGCGCGAATGCGCGCCCGATGACAGGCTCCGCGCAATCCGGGACCGCTGCTTGTTGCTTGCGTGACCCCGGATTGCGCTTCGCTCCATCCGGGCTACTTAAGCATTGGTCTCACGGAGCATCCCAATGACAAGCACGCATAAGGCCTGGCGGCTGCACGCCCACAACGATCTTCGCTTCAAGGATGTCGCAACGCCCAAGCCCGCGCCCGATGGCGTCGTGGTGCGGATCGAGGCCGGCATGGTGCTGTCCTATACCAACAGACTGCTCTCCGGCGCGCTGCCCTACAGCCTGCCGCCGATGCCGTTCGTGCCGGGCACCAACGCGATCGCGCGCGTCGTCGCCACCGGCGACAACGTCACGCATGTGCAAAGCGGCGACCGCGTATTCCTCAGCCCGCATCTGCGCGGCGACGTGCCGGATCGCGATCCGCCGCAAATCCTGATCGGCCTCACCGCCACGGTGACGACGCCGGAGGCGCTGGCGTTGCAGGCGCGCTGGCGCGACGGCGTGTTCGCGGAGATCGCGCACTGGCCGGCCGCCTGCGTCACGCCGCTCGCCAATCTCGACGACCGACCCGCGACCGAGCTGATCGGGCTCGCCAAACTGATCGTGCCGTTCGGCGGCTTGCAACGCAGCGGCCTGCGCGGCGGCCAGACGATCATCGTCAACGGCGCCACCGGCTATTTCGGCTCGGGCGGCGTGATGCTCGCGGTCGCGATGGGCGCGGGCCGCGTCGTCGCCGTCGGACGCAAGCAGGCCGCGCTCGACCAGTTGCGCGACGCATTCGGCCCGCGCGTCATTCCTGCCCTCGTCACCGGCGATTCCACAGCCGACCTTCAGATCATCCGCCGCGCGGCCGGCGGCAGCGCCGATGTCGCGCTCGACCTGCTCGGCGCCGCCAGCAGCACGTCCACCACGCTGTCGTCGCTGCGCGCGCTCCGGCGCGGCGGCCGGATGGTGCTGATGGGCAGCGCCGAAGTGCCGCTCGAGCTCTCGTTCCGTGAGATGCTGGCCAACGACTGGGAGGTGGTCGGGCAGTTCATGTACGACCGCACCGCGCCGGGCCAACTCGCCGGCCTCGCCGCCGAAGGCCTGCTGGATCTGCGCAAGATCAGCGTCGCGGCCTTTGCGCTCGCCGACTTCCGCCGCGCGGTCGACGCCGCCGCGATGATGCAGAGCCTCGACCTCACGGCCGTGGTGCCGTAACCAGAGGCATGACACCGCAAGAGACCCCAGCCCAGACGGCACACTGGCGCGCCACCGTGCTGACCCTGTTCCCGGAGATGTTTCCGGGGCCGCTTGGCGTGAGCCTGGCCGGCAAGGCGCTGGCCACGGGCCTTTGGGCGCTGGAGGCGCGCGACATCCGGGCGTCGGCGACCGACAGGCATCGCAGCGTCGATGACACCCCGGCCGGCGGCGGC
The DNA here is from genome assembly GCF_054055655.1 of Bradyrhizobium sp. USDA 4461. NCBI lineage: Bacteria > Pseudomonadati > Pseudomonadota > Alphaproteobacteria > Hyphomicrobiales > Nitrobacteraceae > Bradyrhizobium > Bradyrhizobium sp. USDA 4461. Next base: position 2,578,749 of record NZ_JBSRXM010000001.1, on the reverse strand, counting down.
CCCGGCATGGTGCTGCGGGCCGATGTGCTGGCGGCAGCGATCGACGCCGCTGCCGTCGCACCTGACCGCCCGCGCCTGCTGATGAGCCCGCGCGGTCGGCCATTGAGCCAGGGCCAGGTCGCACAGCTTGCGGCCGGGCCCGGCCCCCTGATCGTCTGCGGGCGCTTCGAGGGTATCGACCAGCGGGTGATCGAGGCCAGAGGCCTCGAGGAGGTCTCGATCGGCGATTATGTGCTGTCCGGCGGCGAAATCGCCGCGATGGCGCTGATCGACGCCTGCGTCCGCCTGCTGCCGGGGGTGATGGGCAAATTGGCCTCGGGAACCGAGGAGAGTTTCTCCGAAGGACTACTGGAATACCCCCAATACACCCGTCCGCAGGAGTTCGAGGGCCGCCAGATCCCGGAAATCCTGATTTCCGGCGATCACGCCAAGGTCGCGGCCTGGCGGCTGGCCCAATCCGAGGCCCTGACGGCGGCCCGCAGGCCCGATCTCTGGGCCCGGAAGGCCGGCCAAAAAGCCGCTCCGCGCCGGACAAAAAACACGACAGACGGGTGACAAACCCTGCGCTTTGCCTTATAGGCACGGCCTAATCCGCACACGCGCAGGATAGATGGACGTTTGCGCAGCCCCCATACAGGCTGGGCGCGCCGCCGATGGAGATTTCGATGAACCTTATTCAGCAGCTCGAAAAAGAGCAGTTCGACAAGCTCGCCGCCACCAAGACCATTCCGGAATTCGGTCCCGGCGACACCGTCATCGTCAACGTGAAGGTTGTCGAAGGCGAGCGCACCCGCGTGCAGGCCTATGAAGGCGTTTGCATCGGCCGTTCCGGCCAGGGCCTCAACGAGAGCTTCACCGTGCGCAAGATCTCCTATGGCGAAGGCGTCGAGCGCGTCTTCCCGGTGATGTCGCCGATGATCGACTCGATCAAGGTCGTGCGTCGCGGTAAGGTGCGTCGCGCCAAGCTGTATTACCTGCGCAACCTGCGCGGCAAGTCGGCCCGCATCGTCGAGAAGCAGGACCGCCAGACCGCCGTCGGCGAGTAATCCATCCCGCAAGGGTTTTGACGAAAAGCGCGGGGCTGGCCCCGCGCTTTTTTGTTGCGGCATACCTATCTGATGGACAGGCCCGCGCATCGATCGATTGTCGCGGGCGCGAGCCCTGTGTTAGAAATTTAGAATGGTTCCGGATCAAGCAAGCCAGCGCTGCCCAAGTCAGATCTGCCAGCGCGTCGTGATCGACGATCGCTCGCGGCTGCCCGGCCGCTTCTTCGGGCGCTTTGCGACATCGGCAACGTCTGAGCTTAGACGCGCAGCGTAACGCTGCCTGGACGCTGTCGCCTGCTCGCGCGCTTGAGGCGCGCTCTACACCATTCACCACTGAATTTCTTCTGGAGCTGAAGCTCATGTCCAAACCGACCACGCTGTACGACAAGATCTGGAACGACCATCTGGTCCACGAGGCAGAGGACGGCACCTGCCTGCTCTACATCGATCGCCACCTGGTGCACGAAGTGACCTCGCCGCAGGCGTTCGAGGGGCTGCGCGCCGCCGGCCGCAAGGTGCACGCGCCCGAGAAGACGCTCGCCGTCGTCGACCACAACATCCCGACCACGGATCGCTCCAAGCCCAATCCCGACCCCGAGAGCATCGAGCAGATGCGGGTGATGGCGGAGAACGCCAAGGAATTCGGCATCGAATATTACAACGAGTTCGACAAGCGGCAGGGCATCGTCCACGTCATCGGCCCGGAGCAGGGTTTTACGCTGCCCGGCACCACCATCGTCTGTGGTGACAGCCACACCTCGACGCATGGCGCGTTCGGTGCGCTCGCGCACGGCATCGGCACCTCCGAGGTCGAGCACGTGCTGGCGACGCAGACGCTGATCCAGAAGAAGGCCAAGAACATGCGCGCGATCGTCGACGGCAAATTGCCCGAAGGCGTGACCGGCAAGGACATCATCCTGGCGATCATCGGCGAGATCGGCACCGCCGGCGGCACCGGCTACGTGCTGGAATATGCCGGCGAGGCGATCCGTGCCCTCAGCATGGAAGGCCGCATGACGGTCTGCAACATGTCGATCGAAGGCGGCGCGCGCGCCGGTCTCGTTGCACCCGACCAGAAGGCGTTCGACTTCCTGCGCGACCGTCCGAAGTCCCCGAAGGGCGCCGCCTGGGATGCCGCGATGCGCTACTGGGAGACGCTGCGCTCCGACGAGGGCGCGCATTTCGACCACGAGCTGCGGCTGGACGCTGCAAAACTGCCGCCGATTGTCACCTGGGGCACGAGCCCTGAGGACGTCATCTCGGTGACCGGCTTCGTGCCCGACCCCGACAAGATCGAGGACGAGGCCAAGCGGCTCTCCAAGCACCGCGCGCTGAAATACATGGGCCTGACCGCCGGCACCAAGATCACCGACATCAAGCTCGACCGCGTCTTCATCGGCTCCTGCACCAACGGCCGCATCGAGGATCTGCGCGCCGCCGCCAAGATCGCCGAGGGCAAGACCGTCAACGCCAACGTCAATGCGATGATCGTGCCGGGCTCGGGCATCGTGAAGGAGCAGGCGGAAGCCGAAGGCCTCGACAAGATCTTCGTCAAGGCCGGCTTCGAATGGCGCGAGCCGGGCTGCTCGATGTGCCTGGCGATGAACCCGGACAAGCTGAAGCCGGAAGAGCGCTGCGCCTCGACCTCGAACCGCAACTTCGAGGGCCGTCAGGGCTTCAAGGGCCGCACCCATCTGGTGTCGCCCGCGATGGCCGCGGCGGCCGCGATCGCCGGCCACTTCGTCGACGTCCGCGACTGGCGGTAAGGCAAGCACCAGATTCTTTTTGACGCGTTTTCTTCACGCGAACCGGGGCCACTTCGCTCGAAAACGCTATTGCTTCGCCTCAAGCTCGAGCCGTTTCGGAAACGGCTCGTTAACGGGACGCACGCACACTGCCTCCTTGCGAAAACAAGTCTTCGCAAGGAGCGCCTGCCGTGGCCGATAAACCCGAATTCGTCGACATGATCAGGGAGGCGACGCGGCAGAAGCGCCGCCGCGCTGCGCCACGCATCATCGATCCGCTTCCCGAGGTGAAGGAAACCTCGCGCCTCAGCCACTGGCCGCCGGACCGCTGGACGCAATGGCGGATGGAAAACCTGACGCCGTGGAAGATCAAACCCTGGAAGCTGAAGAACTGGGACTAGAGCCTTTCCCGTTCCGACAGAATCGGAACGGGGCTCTAGAATCTTGTGTTGGCGCGTTTTCCTCACGCGAACCGGTATCCACTTCGCTCGAAAACGCTCCAGCGCGCCCGCGACGCGGGGCGTCACCTAGGGCGCGTACTCATAAATTCGTCAGTTCCGCTTTTGAACAGTCCGCTCGGACCGATCAGTTCACTCCAACCAGCGCCTTACAGACCTCCCGGCTGGCCTCTTGGAATAATTTGACGGCACCTCCGGCCCGTCGCCCCTTCAAGGTGATTGAGGCTATCGGGGCGGAAGTATCGCCAAGATCGACGTTCAGCGCGCGCAGCCATGCGCTACTCGATCGCATTCTGAGTATCTGCATGGGCAATAGGGTTATAAACCGGCTGCTCGCCAACAGATTCAACCGCATGTAGATTGAGATCGTGGTGACGGTCGTTGGCGGAAGCGGCAGGTTATGTCGCCGAAACAGCTCGGCGCCGGTACGCCCCAAAAAAGTATCGGGTGGCGAGAGCGTCCATTGCTCTTGCATAATGTCTGCGAGCTTCAACTTCTTGCTCGATCGCAGCAGCGGATGCCGTCGCTCCGCCATCACCGCGAGGGAGGATTTAAACAGCACCTCCGCGGACAAATCGTCGGCAGCCGGCAACGGCGACCAGCGCGTTATGGCCAAATCAAGCATTCTCTGGCGCAAAGCGTGCTCCAGCGCATCCCGATCACCTATCGTGATATGATACCTGATGCCTGGATATCTGCGGACGAGATGTCCGATAATTTCTGTAACGATAGCGGTGACCGGCTCGGTTGTACCGATCGCAATGAGCCCTTGCGCCGGATCTGACCTTTGCACAATGTCGGTAACACCTAGCTTTATTTCGTCGAAGACGACGCGCGTCCTATCGACAAGAAGGCGACCGCACTCGGTGAGTTCAACTCCGCGCGAAGTGCGATCCAGCAGCGTAGCTCCGACGGCATGCTCCATATCGGTGATAGCTTTGGAAATCGCCGGCTGCGACAACCCGAGACGGCGAGACGCCTTGGCCATGCTACCGACCTCTGCGACGGTCTGCAGCGTATGCAGATCCTTGAGGCGCAGGCGCCGGCCGATGCTTTCGTGCCACTGCATGGGTATTCACCTCACGTTATAGCCCGATAGGAAAATGCGATTTCGGGTTATAGCGTTGTTGCTTCAGAATAGCGAGATGGAAAGCCGGCCGGATCATCTCATTGCTGTCCCAAGCACATGGAGAACGCCATGCAGCTTTACTCGCGTCGCGCCATACTGGCCGGATTTTCGGCTCTGGCTGTTCCGCTACCCGTTATTGCTGCCGACCAGCCGCTGAAGATCGTGTTTCCATTCGCGCCTGGTGGGTCGGGAGATTCGATCGCCCGGCTGTTTGCCGAGCAGCTTCATACCAGGTTCGGCAAGGTGGCGATTGTAGGGAACCTTGCTGGCGCTGGCGGGCGCATCGGCGCCCAGGCAGTCAAGAATGCCGCACCCGGAGAGGAGGCAGTGCTGTTTGCTTCCGCTTCGCAATTCACGCTTCAGCCGCATCTCTTCAGGAGCCTGGGATACGATGCAGACCGCGACTTTGTGCCCCTTTCGCAGGCGATGACGGTCGATCTGGCTCTGGCGGTCAGCGGGAAGCTGCCCATCCATTCAGCGCATGAGCTCATCGACTGGATCAAGGCCAATCCCGCACAGGCCGTGTACGGCTCGCCCGGAGCAGGTACAGCACCTCATTTCATCTGCGGCGAGTTTGGCCGGATCACAGGCCTTAACATGCGCCACACGCCGTACAAGGGTACGCCTGCTGCCCTCCCGGATGTGCTGGCCGGCCGGGTCCCGATGTATATGGCGTTTCTTTCTGAACTCCTGGAGCAACATGGGAGCGGTGGCATACGCATCATTGCCACCGCGGCCGCTGCGCGGTCTTCCTTCCTGCCCCAGACTGCAACTCTGAAGGAGAGCGGGATCGATATCGACGCGGCCGGGTGGTTCGCATTCTATGCGCCTGCCCATTCCTCGCGTCAGTTCGTTGAGCGCCTGGGAAAGGAGATCGTTGCAATCGCAAGCGATCCCGAAATGCGCGCAAAGATTCATGCCATGGGATGCGAGCCGACAGGAACGACATCGGACGAACTTAAACATATCCAGCGCACCGAGTTCGAACGCTGGGGACCGATCGTCAAGGCGTCGGGATTCCCGATCGAAGACTAGGGCGGCACATGACCACCAATCCACCCGAACGGTTGTTGGACCTTGTTCAATCGCACCGCGTGACCGCAGTGATCTATGTCGCTGCCCGGCTGGGGCTCGCCGAGTTGCTGCGCGACGGACCACGAACGGTCGACGAACTCGCGAGTCGAACCCACACGGACCGGGACGCGCTTGCGCGCTTGCTCGTCGCTCTCTCGACCGTCGGCATCTGCTCCCGCGTCGGCGAACGCCGCTACTTGCTAACCGAACTGGGGACGGGACTCGACGGTGCTGCGGGACGATCATTCAAGAACTGGGTCATTTTTGAAGGCTCCATGCTGACCAAGAGGTGGGATGGTCTCCTGGATTCGATCATGTCGGGCAAGACGGCTTCCCAGCTTCAGGACGTCGAGGACAATTTCGACTTGATGGCGCGCTCGCCAGAGCATGTGCGGATATTCAATGAAGCCATGACAGACCTGACACGGCTGGTCACGCACGATCTACTTGAGGCCTACGACTTTGGCGCGATCTCCCACTTGACGGATGTCGGAGGCGGCTCGGGGGAGCTCATGGGCGCGGTGGCGAGGGCATATCCAGCCATCAAAGGAACGGTCTTCGATCTGCCGAGGTGCGCCGACGCCGCCAATCAGTGCTTCGAGCGCCTCGGCATCTCCGACCGCGTCGGCTTCGTTGCAGGCGATTTCTTTCACGTGGTGCCTGCAGTGGCCGATGCGATCATCTTGAAAAGCATTATTCACGACTGGGATGATGAGCGCAGCCGCATCATTTTGGGAAACTGCCGCAAAGCACTTCCCCAAAAAGGCAGACTGCTATTAGTCGAACGTGCGATGCCGGAATTGCCCGGCACCGATGACGCGGGCAGGTCGTGCGCGATGAGCGATTTAAACATGCTGCGCGGACCAGGTGGACGGGAACGGACGGAAAGGGAATATTGTCGGCTCCTGACCGAGAGTGGCTTCCGTCCCATCGCGGTTCTCCGCGCCGGCCGCTTTAATCTGACCGAGTCGCGGCTTTGTTGAGACTTGGAAGTGGTTTACTTTGCTCGCTTCCAAGTCACATCGACATTCTCTCCGCTCGGAGGGCGAATGGTCAGTGTGAGTTGATCCCCAGTGATCGCAACGAAGCGCTTCTGATCTGAGCCGTTCCAGTTGGGAAAGGAGCTACCTTCAACATGGATTGCGATGCTACGGTCTGCTTCATTCACGGTGTACGTCCCGAAGTAGGTCTGGGTCCCATTAGCTGTTGTTTCATTCTCTTCCGGAGTACCGTGCCAAAGCGCATTGCTTTTGTATTTGGCGCGGTCTGGACGCATGACCGTGATGATGTACCGCCCACCTGCATCAAAAATGGCCATACCCGCTGGGTTCTCTCCGAATTGCCGTAAGGGGGTGCCATCATTTTTCTTCTGCTCCCAGGACGCCACGATCCATGTCCCGACGAGGCCTTCTTTCATCGATGGCTGCTGACCGGCGCTATTTGCATGCATGGACAGCCCGAAAGCCGCGACCATGCACGCTCCGAGAACTCTACGGTGCTTCCTCATGTCTCATCCGCCTTTCAAGTCGCCAAATTACAGGAATCTAGGCTTGTGAGGGACTGGTTTCCTCGGGTCATTTTCGACGCATTTGGCAGAAATTGAGAACTGGTTGATGTCCGCTCCTATCCATAAGCGCCGTACCAGGAGCGGGCCAGGATCGTTGCGCCTGGCCCGACTGCCGTGATTCAAACTCCTGAACTGGAGGCTCGAATCATGCGCTACTCGCGGACCATGAATGGAATGCCATCAAGCCGATGCTACCGAACAAGCCGCGTGGCGTTCGTCGGGTGAATGACAGACGGGTCCTGAATGGCATCTTCTGGGTCCTCCGATCAGGAGCACCTTGGCGTGATCTGCCAACGGCGTTTGGCCCATACACCACTTGCTACAACCGCTTCGTCAGGTGGCGGCGGTCCGGTGTTTGGGGCCGCATCATAGAAGCGCTTGCCGCTGCTCATGATGCCGCTGTTCAGATGATCGACACCATTGTCCGCGTGCATCAGCATGGAGCCTGCATCACTAGGAATCAGCGCCAATCGATGGGAAGGTCCCGCGGCGGGTTGACGAGCAAAATCCATGCGGTGGTCGATGGCAATGGTCTGCCAATAAGGCTGGCGCTGAGCCCGGGTGAAGCCCATGACGTTCGACTTGCCGGAAAACTGCTGTCTCGTCTACTGGGTCGTCATGGCATCGGCCGCAGATTTCGCCGCGGGCACGGTGCGCGGGCTCGCCAGCGACAGCGCTTCGGCGCGCTGCTGCGAAGTGATCGACAACGCGAAGACCGCAGCCGCCGCAACACCGAGCCGGCGCAGCAATCCACGCCGCTGATAGCTCTCCCTCATCACAGAACCTCCCTGACAACAGCAACGACAGCCGCGCAGCATCGCAGCCGGTCTCATTGCGTTGATTGCAGTCGCTCCCGGCATGACGCTAGAAACCGGCGAGTGAATGCGCCATGAACACGCACACCAAACGGTGCGGCGAAAAGTCCGGGAGGGAGTTCAGTGACCGTCTATGTGATCGTGCAACTGAAGATGACCGATCGCGCCGCCTATGATCGCTATCAGGCGCGCTTCTTCGACGTGTTCAGGAAGTTCAACGGACGACTGCTGTCGGCCGACGAACACCCTGCGGTGCTTGAAGGCAGCTGGGATCGCGACAAGCTGGTGCTGATGTCGTTCCCCGACGAAGCCGCCTTCCGCGCCTGGTCGGAATCACCCGACTACGTCGAAATCTCCAGGGATCGCAAAGCAGGCGCGCAGGGCATCGTGCTGCTCGCGAAGGGCTTCGCACCTTGATGCCGGCGGCCGGTTCCAGCGTGAACCCTTTGCTAAGGGTTGCTGGCTAGGGTTAACCGACAATCAATCAGAAAATTCAGGACTTCTTCCGTTTCCACGGCACGGCCGCCCAGGCCAGGCCGTGGCATCGTGTCCTCACATATGGCTGGTCGGCCGGGTGGGCCGATGGATTTCAGCAGCCTTATCGTGGGACCAGAAATGACCCTCAAGTTTCAGAATTTGCCGATCATCGCCAAGATCGCAGTGCCCGCGGCCATTGTCGCCCTGGTCGCGATCGGCATCGTTGTCGAGGCCTCGCTGGCTCTCAGCCATCTGGCGGTGACCGCCTCCGACCTCGTCGACGGCAACGCCCGCCGCGTCGAGTACAGCCTCGAGGCAGAGAGCAATTTCAACAGCGCAGCCGTGAGCGAGAAGAACGTCATCCTCTCTGCCTCCGACCGCAGGGCGACCGACTCCAATATCGAAGCCTACACCAAGGCGACGGACGCGACGCTCGCAGCCGTCGACCGCCTGGCGTCCGTGACGTCAGACGCCGCACAGCAACAGCTGATCGAGACGCTGCGCCGCGCGGTCAAGGACCGCCGCGAGGCAAGTGCCAAGGTGTTCGAGCTGGTGACCGCGGACAAGGTAGAGGACGCCTTCGCCTATTCGCGCAATGTCGCGGCCAAGCATCGCCAGACCGCGATGGAGGCGGTCGCCAGCCTGATATCAGCCAATGTGAAGGACATGCAGGCCGCGCGTGACCAGGGCGTCGCCTCCGCCGACCAGACCCGGCTCGTGCTGCTGTTCGGCGCCGCGGCCGGGCTGCTCTGTGGCTTCACCATCCTGGCCTGGATCGCATTCAGCCAGATCGCGCGGCCGCTGTCGCGCATGACGGAGGAGATGGCGAAGCTCGCCGAGGGTGATCTCGACATCACTGTTGCCGGCGACGACAGGAGCGACGAGGTCGGTGGTCTCGCCAAATCGCTGCGCGTATTCAAGGAGAATGCGATCACGGCGCGCCGCCTCGAAGCCGAGCAGCGCGAGGAGCAGTTGCACAAGGAGGCCCGGCAGCGCGCGGTCGAAGGTCACATCGCGACCTTCGACAACCAGATCTCCGAGGCGCTCAATGCCCTGACCGCGGCCTCGACCGAGATGCACGCCACGGCTGGCAGCATGTCGGCAACCGCGGAGGAAACCAGCCGGCAGGCGACCTTCGTCGCCACCGCCTCCAACGAGGCCTCGGCCAATGTCCAGACCGTTGCGGTTGCGACCGAGGAGCTGCACGCCTCGATCAGCGAGATCACGCGCCAGGTGACGCACGCGGCCGAGACGGCAAGAGCGGCGGTGGACGAGACCGACCGCACCAACGCGACCATCGAGAGCCTTGCCGCGGCGGCACAGCGGATCGGCGAAGTGGTCTCACTGATCCAGAACATCGCGTCACAGACCAATCTGCTGGCACTGAACGCAACGATCGAAGCCGCCCGCGCCGGCGATTCCGGAAAGGGCTTTGCGGTCGTCGCCAATGAGGTGAAGGCGCTCGCCACCCAGACCGCCAAGGCGACCGAGGACATCTCCTCGCAGATCGCCGCGATCCAGCAGGAAACCGGCCACGCTGTCGACGCGATCAGGACGATCGGCGGCACCATCGGGCGCATGAGCGAAATCGCGGCCGCAATCTCCGCGGCCGTCGAGCAGCAGAGCGCCGCAACCCGCGATATCGCGAAGAACATCCAGGAAGTCTCGCGAGGCACCAGCGAGGTGTCGGCAAATGTCGGCAGCGTCAACGAGGCCGCTACCGAAACCGGATCGGCGGCTACCCAGGTGCTGACGGCCGCCGACGATCTCAGTCATCAATCGGCAACGTTGCGCGGCAACGTCAATGCCTTCCTGGACAAGATCCGCGCGGCCTGACCGGGTCAGGCCGCATCAGTTCGCGAAGCGGCGCGCGCGGAGCCTCACCAGAACGGGCCGAACCCGAAGCCGAAGGTGAAGGGCGCCGGCGCAGCATACGGATACGGCCGATAGTCATACGGCCGCCCGTAATAATAGGAGTTGTACGGCCGATAGTAGGAATAGGGCTGGTAGTATGGCCGGTAACCGCGGTGATCGTGGCGGCGATGGGCGTGGCGATGATGGCGCTGCGCGCTGAAGTCGGTCGCCTGGCCCGCCTGCCGCTGCGGGGTCGCGGCCTGCGCCTTGCCTGAAGCCGCCGCGGTTGCCGATGCCGGCGCCGTCAATGCCAATGCACACGCGAGCGCCGCGACACCGATCCATCTCATCATGATCAACTCCTGCAGATTGCGATCAATCTCATCTGGCGCGCGCGAATCTGCCGGTTTGATGGCTGATAATGACGACAGGCCCGCTGCTCACGGGCCTGTGTCTCGACTGCGCTGATACGTCGCGCGATCAGCGGCGCCAATGGCGACGATGGCCCCAGCCACGGTGATGTCCGCGATGCCAGCCACGATGCCAGCCGCGACCATAGCGTACCTGCGTGGTCTGGCTCGCGTTGTCCTGAACCGTTGCGGCGGTGCCCGGCGTGGCGAGCGACATCGCGCTCGCGCGCTCGGCCGGCGCCGCCAAAACCAGCACGGCACCGACGGCCGCAAGCCCCAGAACCTTCATCACCTTCATGAGTTGTCTCCTTGATCCCTTGAGGTCACGTCTTGCAACGACGATTGGAGTTTCGAATCGACCCCCGTTGCCGCGACGCAGATCGCTAGCAGAATGCGGACGACGTGAATGGGAAGTGAATGACTGCGCCACGATCATGAATGCCGCTGGCGCGCACAGGTTCCGATTGACCGCGTCATTTTTCGCGCAGACGCGCGAAACCCGGCATAGACTATGGTCGTATCTCGCGTGCTCTCTGTTGCAGGAGATTGCCGTGACACAGACAGGCACACGCCGGCGGTTGCTTCGAGCCGGCGTTGCGACGTTCGTTGGTTCCATCACGCTGGCCGATGTCGCGCTCGCTTCGCAAGGACCAGGCGGCGGCATGGGAACGGCAAGCCATCTCACGCAATTGCTGATGGCAGTTGTGGTCTATGGAACGTCAGGTGTTGTCGCGGTTGCCGCGATGATCGGTGCGGCACGTCGGCGGGCGCGCAGCTAGCCTGGCCGCCAGAAGCAATTCATGCGCGGCGTGATCACCGTGCCGCTCGGCCGGTGCTCCTGCACATAGGTCGCGGTGCATTCGCGCACAGCGTTCGGACCGGGATTGTAGCGCGGGATCACATCCGGTTCCCAATGATCGGGCCGCGACCGGTAGACCGGCACGCGCCTCAGGCGGCGGCGCTCGGCGACGCGCTGATGCGCAACGGGTGCCGGCTCACCTATCCGCGCTTCGGCTGCCGCGCTCTGCGCGCGCGCCTCTCCTGCCGAGAGCGAGAACCCGACTGATGCCGCCAACAGCGCTGCCGCCACGATCCGTTTCATCACGCCACCCAAGCCCCAATCTTGAGCCCCTATTATTGGGCAGCACGGTCTCCCATCGCATCGCCAAGGTCAACTGCGCTGGCGTGGCCTGAGGCACTCGCGCTAAAGGAGTGGCATGTGGACCACAGAAAAAGCCCCCTCGCTCGCCGAGATGGAGGCCATGGCGCACGAGGTTTTCGAGCGCCTGCCCGCGACGTTCCGGGCCCTCTGCGAGGGCCTGATCATCCGTGTCGACGACTTCCCGACCGACGAGGTGCTCGACGAGATGCAGGCCGAAAGCGAGTTCGACCTGCTCGGCCTGTTTCACGGCATCGGCCTGCCGCAGCAGAGCCATGGCGACGTGGCCCGGCTGCCCAACCTGGTGTGGCTCTACCGCCGGCCGATCCTGGACTACTGGGCCGAGCACGACGAGACCCTGGGCCATATCGTCCGCCACGTGCTGATCCATGAGATTGGCCACCATTTCGGCCTCTCGGACGCCGATATGGAGGCGATTGAGGCCGATGCGGGCTAGCCCTGCAGAAATCGCCCTTTTACCGCTGTCACATTCGCGATAGATATCCGGCCCTACCCCCACTTTTGGCCCGGAAGAGCACCGATGGACAAGTTCACCACGCTGGAAGGCGTCGCGGCACCGCTGAAGATCATCAATGTCGACACCGACATGATCATTCCGAAGCAGTACCTCAAGACCATCAAGCGCACCGGCCTTGGCAAGGGGCTTTTTTCCGAGCAGCGCTACAAGGATGACGGCAGCGAGAACCCGGATTTCGTGCTCAACCAGCCCGCCTATCGCAGCGCGAAGGTGCTGGTCGCCGGCGACAATTTCGGCTGCGGCTCGAGCCGCGAGCACGCGCCTTGGGCGTTGCTCGACTTCGGTATCCGCTGCGTGATCTCGACCTCGTTCGGCGACATCTTCTACAACAACTGCTTCAAGAACGGCATCCTGCCGATCCGCGTGTCGCAGGAAGACCTCGACAAGCTGTTCGACGATGCCGAGCGCGGCGCCAACGCGACGCTGACCATCGACCTCCCCAACCAGGAGATCCGCGGTCCCGACGGCGGCAAGGTCAAGTTCGAGATCGACCCGTTCCGCAAGCACTGCCTGATCAACGGCCTCGACGACATCGGCCTGACGCTGGAAAAGAAAACGTCGATCGACAGCTACGAGGCCAAGCTTAGGGAACGTGCCTGGGCCTGAGGCTCGGCGTATCGTCGCGCCCCGGTGCCCTCAGGCGCCGGGGCTTTTCTTTGCCAAGTCGCTTTCTCACAAACCTGCTGATGACTGACGCGCATGCTGCCTGACATCGTCACCTTCTGGCACGGCTCGATGGACGCGCTGCGCCAGACCTGCCTGCGCTCGCAGCTGGCGGCAGGCCACAAGGTGACCGTCTACAGCTTCGATCCGATTCCCGGCCTGCCCGACGGCGTCGGCAACGCCGAGGCCGAAGCGGTGTTGCCGCACGCGTTCTCCGAGAAGCTGCGTCCGGCCGAGCGCGACGGCTCTTGGCGCGACTGGACCATCCTGCAATTCAGCGACTTCTTCCGGATGCGGCTGATGGCGCAGCGCGCCGGCGTCTGGCTCGACGCCGATGTGCTGTTACTCAAGCCGGTCGCGATCGACCCGGCCAAGCCCTATTTCGCCTGGGAACGGCCGCGGCAGCTCGGCAACTCCGTGCTGTATCTGCCGCCGGACGATCCGATCGTGCGCGCCTTCGAAGCGCTGATGAAACAGGACGAGCTGACGCCGGACTGGCTGGCGCTGCGTCACCGCCTGACATTTGCGATGCGCAAGCTGCGCGGCAAATCCCACCGCCTCTCCGACATCCGCATCGCGATCTACGGCCCCGCCGCGCTCACCGCGCTGGCGCGCCGCGAAGGCGAGTTGCAATACGCGCTGCCGAAGCAATCGTTCTACGCAGTGCATGCCGAGCCGAGACTGTTCTTCGAGCCGTCGGATTTTTCGAAGTACCTGAACGATCCCGCAATCATCGGCCTGCACATTTCGCCGAAAGGCCGCGGCAAGGAGGCGCCGATCCCGGGCAGCCTCTATGCGTGGGCGGCGGAGAAGTTTGCGGCGTGATGCAACTGCTGCACCCTCTCCCCTTGTGGGAGAGGGTGGCTTCGCGAAGCGACGCCGGGTGAAGGGTTCTCTCCACACGGGCGATTTCGCAAGCGGAGAGAACCCCTCATCCGGCGCTTCGCGCCACCTTCTCCCACAAGGGGAGAAGGGAAGAATCTTCGCTGAATCAATGTCCCATCGCCGCGATCGCGTCCGCGATCGCGATGGTGCGCTTCGCCATCTCGGCGTGCAGCCGCTCCACCATGCGGCCCTCGAGCTGGATCGCGCCGCGCGAGGCGTTTTCCGGCAGTTGGAAGGCGGCGATGATCTTGCGGGCCTCAGTGACCTCGGCCTCCGGCGGCGTGAAGATCGCGTTGCAGGCATCGATGTGACTCGGATGGATCAGCGTCTTGCCGTCGAAGCCGAGATCGCGGCCCTGCGCGCACTCCTCGGCGAAGCCGTCGACATTGCTGATGTCGCCATAGGGCCCATCGAGGATCTCGAGCCCATGCGCGCGGGTCGCCAGGATGCAATGCGTGATCATCGGGATCATCGCCGCGCGCCCCGGCCTCATCCGGATCCGGGTTTCGCGCGCAATGTCGTTCGGCCCGAACACGAAGCCGGCGAGCCGGGTCTCGGAATCCTTCGACGCGGCCGCGAGCTTGTCGGCATCGAGCACCGCGCGCGCGGTCTCGATCATGGCCCAGACCCGGATCGAGGCCGGGGCATTGATATCGCTCAGGCGATCGGCGACGGCGTTGAGATCGTCGACGGTGGAAATCTTGGGAACCAGGATGCCGTCCGGCTGCGCCTTGCCGGCCATCGCGATGTCGTCGACCCACCAGGGCGTGTCGAGCGCGTTGATGCGGATCAGCACCTCGCGCTTGCCAAAGCCTTTGGCGGCAACCGCCTTGGCGATCTGCTCGCGGGCCACCGCCTTGGCGTCGGGCGCAACGGAATCTTCCAGATCGAGGATGATGCCGTCGGCCGGCAGCGTGCGGGCCTTCTCCAGCGCCCGTGCATTCGATCCCGGCATGAACAACAGGCTGCGGCGCGGACGGGTCATCGGCATTCTCCTCGGGGCTTCGGCTCTGCCGGTCCAAGTTTTGGGCATCGGCCGGGAACCATTTCAACGCTGCCGTATCATTTCAGGCCGTACCCCGAAAGTCTTGTTCCCGTCACCGGCATGTGGTTAGCCAGAGGCCATGAAATTCTTTCCGAAGCAGTTGATCGACGGCTACCGGACCTTCGCGACCCAGCGGCTGCCGACTGAACAGTCGCGCTACAAGGACCTGTCGGAGCGCGGCCAGTCTCCCGAGACCATGGTGATCGGGTGCTGCGATTCCCGCGTCTCGCCGGAAGTGATCTTCGATGCCGGCCCCGGCGAATTGTTCGTGGTGCGCAACATCGCCAATCTGGTTCCGGTCTATCAGCCGGACAGCAACGCTCACGGCGTCTCGGCGGCGCTGGAATACGCCGTGACGGTGCTGAAGGTGAAGAACATCGTGGTGCTGGGCCATGCCCAGTGCGGCGGCATCCGCGCCTTCGTCGACAAGATCAAGCCGCTGACGCCGGGCGACTTCATCGGCAAATGGATGCAGATGTTCATCAAGCCGGGCGAGGTCGTCGAGCAGCGCGCGCATGAGAGCATGCAGGATTTCGTCACCCGCATCGAGAAGGCCGCGGTGTTCCGCTCGCTGGAGAATTTGATGACCTTCCCGTTCGTGCGCGAACGGGTCGAGAGCGGCGAGATGCAGTTGCACGGCGCCTATTTCGGCGTCGCCGAGGGCTCGCTGTTCGTGCTCGACAGGGTCGCGAAGGAATTCATCAGCGTGCGGGAAGCCCTTCAAAAGAGCGAATAGCGAATGGCGAGTGGCGAATAGGGAAGCCCTACTCGCCATTCGCTACGCACAATTCGCGAGCTTCATTCGTGATCGTTGCCCCAGCGATCGGAGATCGCGAGCAAGAGCGCCGAGATCACGAACACCAGGTGCACGGCGACCAACCAGGTCATCCGCGTCGCATCGAACGCGGAATCGATGTTCAGGAACGCTTCCAGCACATGGATCGCGGAGATCGCGACGATCGAGGCCAAAAGCTTCTGCTTCAGCCCGGCAAAATCGATCTTGGTGATCCAGATCGGCCAGTTCGGATTGCCCGACGTGTCGATGCGCGAGACGAAGTTCTCGTAGCCCGAGAACACCACGATCAGGATGAGATTGGCGACCAGCGTGACGTCGATCAGCGCCAGTGCATCGAGGATGACTTCGGTTGATTTGTAGCCGGACGCATGCAGCACGAACTCCCAGAGCATGCGCGCGAATTTCAGCAGCAGCACCGCCAGCGCCACGACCAAGCCGACATAGAACGGCGCCATCAGCCAGCGGCTGTTGAACAGCACATATTCGAAGCCGCGCATGAAGCGCGGCGTCGCGGGGTTGGATGGGACGGGAGCCGACTGTTCCGACATGGTTAGGCCCCCGTTGGTCCGCGCCGCTCAGGCCGCCTTCTGCTTCGCGGTGATCAGCTTGCGGTTGATCAGCACCTCGGCGATCTGCACGGCATTGAGCGCCGCGCCCTTGCGCAGATTGTCCGAGACGCACCAGAACGCCAGGCCGTTCTCCACCGTCGCGTCCTCGCGGATGCGGCTGATATAGGTGGCGTCCTCGCCGGCCGCCTCATAGGGCGTGACGTAGCCACCCGGCTCGTGCTTGTCGATCACCAGGCAGCCCGGCGCATTGCGCAGGATGTTGCGCGCCTCGTCCGCGGTGATCGGACTGGCGAACTCGACATTGACCGCTTCGGAGTGGCCGACAAAGACAGGCACGCGCACGCAGGTCGCGGTCAGCTTGATCTTGGGATCAAGGATCTTCTTGGTCTCCGCCATCATCTTCCACTCTTCCTTGGTGAAGCCGTCTTCCATGAAGACGTCGATCTGCGGAATGACGTTGAAGGCGATGCGCTTGGGAAACTTCTTATTGATCAGCTCGTCATTGGTGTAGACGGCCTTGGTCTGCGAGAACAATTCGTCCATCGCATCCTTGCCGGCGCCCGACACCGATTGATAGGTCGAGACCACGACGCGCGTGATCGTCGCCTTGTCGTGCAACGGCTTCAGCGCGACGACGAGCTGCGCGGTCGAGCAGTTCGGATTGGCGATGATGTTCTTCTTGGTGAAGCCGGCGGCGGCATCCGCGTTCACTTCCGGCACGATCAGCGGCACGTCCGGATCCATGCGCCAGGCCGACGAATTGTCGATCACGACCGCACCGGCCGCGCCGATCCTGGGCGACCATTCCTTGGAGACCGAGCCGCCGGCGGACATCAGGCAGATGTCGATGTCGGAGAAATCATAATGCTCGAGCGCCTTCACCTTCAGGGTGCGGTCGCCGTAGGAGACCTCGATGCCGACGCTGCGGCGCGAGGCCAGCACGACGACCTCGTCGGCGGGGAATTTGCGCTCGTCGAGAATGTTGAGCATTTCGCGCCCGACATTGCCGGTCGCACCGACCACCGCGACTTTGTAACCCATCGTTCACTCTCCGACGAAAAATGCCCGCTTCCCCGCTGTCAGCGGAAAGGGAAGAGGCAGCGCTTCTATGCGAGAAACCCGGTCAACACAACGTTGCGTAGCTTTGAGCGTTTTGATGCGTTTATTCCGGGCCGATCCGGCCGCACCCCATCATACGAGAATTCCGTCAGCGCTGACGAGCTTCGTCGACGAGGTGTACGCCACGCTCTCCGGGCTGTTCGCCTATGCCGCCGCGCTTGCGCTGTTCGCGGTCCTCGGCGTTTATCTATGGAAGCGGCTGCCTGATACAACGGCGATGGCGGCCCCCGCCGCCGGCTGGAGCATGGCTGCCCGCACGGCCCCCGGCTTTGCTGTGAGCAAGCTCGATCCACGAGATAAAACAGCAACTTACGAAATCTACCGGCACCCCGAGGGCGGCCGCAAGGACGTCTTCCGCTGGACCGATGCCGACGGTGCGCCGGCGGCCGAGCTGGAGATCTATCGCCCCGGCGGCGAGGCCCTGGGACCCGCGGTGACCGAGATCGCCGGCCGGCTCGACCCGGGCGGCAGTCGCGAGCTCGAGGCCGCCGGGATCGTCGACAGCAAGTTCGGCAGCGTCACCCTGCTGCGCCCGGCGCGGCAGGATGGCAGCCGCGCCTGCCTCGGCTTCCTCGAGCAGGCCGACGCGCCTGACCTGCGGATTTCCGGCTGGACCTGCCAGGGCGACAGCCTGCCGGCTCAGCGCGCCGCCGTCGTTTGCATGCTGAACCGCCTGACCCTTCTGGCCGCAGGCAATGACGCGCGGCTTGCCGCGCTGTTCGCCCATGCCGAACTGCGCCGCACCGACTGCGTTACCTCCGGCCCGCCGGCGCTCTCGGCCGACTGGGTCGTAGGCAGCCAGAACCCGCTGCTGCGCGGTGCGCTTTGATGGCGACACCGTGGCAAGGCACTGGTTTTCATGAAACTTTTGCGCTTGGACACGCATTATCTCGGCCGGTGTGGCGCAATTGACCTAGTGACGGCCTCCCCACCATGGCTACAATGTGTTCCAAGTGATTTTGGCTGATACGCCAGCCCCTGACGGGGGCCGTAATGACGAGGATGCGATGACCTTGAATTTCCCTGCCGCGAACAAGCTCGTGGTGTTGCTTGCCGCGGCTGCCGTCACCGCAACCGCCTTCGGAATGACCGCGGCCAGCGCGCAGCAGACCCCGAGCAAGCGCAAGCAGCAAGAGCAGTATGACCGCGACGGCCGCCGCTATTACGGCACGCAGGGCCCGAACCGGGTCTATCAGCAGGGCCCGCGTACCCGCGTCTACGTCACCACGCGCTCGTGGCTGGACGCCGGCACCGAAGTGCTGCCGGGCGACCGCAAGTTCAACGACTACGCCTATCCGCCTGATGTCGGTTATCCCTCGTTCGGACGCGAGAACAACAACCGCCCGATCGATCGCCAGCCGCTCAGTCCGCCGTCCGACCTCGGCGGCTATCCGCGGACCTTCCCGCTGTACTGAGAATTGGCGCACCGCCGATACGAAAATGCCCGGCTCCGGCCGGGCATTTTTTTGATCGCCGTCATTCCGGGGCTCGCCAACGGGTCGCGCGAACGCGCGCCCGATGACAGGCTCCGCGAGAGCCCGGAATCCATCAGGCCGCAGAGGCGCCGGTGAAATGGATTCCGGGCTCGTGCTTCGCACGCCCCGGAATGACGGGTGTCAAATTTATGCGTGCAGCTTCTGCAATTCCTTCAGGATCGCTTCGCCCATCTGCGCGGTGCTGACGGGCGTGGTGCCGGCCGACTTGATGTCGGCGGTGCGCAGGCCGGCGGCGAGCACGGCCGCGATCGCGGCGTCGACCTTGTCGGCGAGATCGCCCATGCCGAACGAATAGCGCAGCGCCATGCCGAACGAGGCGATCATCGCGATCGGATTGGCAAGACCCTTGCCCGCGATATCGGGCGCCGACCCGTGCACGGGTTCATACAGCGCCTTGCGCTCCTTGGTCTTGGCGTCCTCCTTGCCGAGCGAAGCCGACGGCAGCAGGCCAAGCGAGCCGGTCAGCATCGCCGCGATGTCCGACAGCATGTCGCCGAACAGATTGTCGGTGACGATGACGTCGAACTGCTTCGGCGTCTTGACCAGGTTCATGCCGCCGGAATCGGCGAGCTGATGCTCCAGCGTGATGTCCTTGTATTCGCGCGCGTGGACCTGGGTCATCACCTCGTTCCAGAGCACGCCCGACTTCATGACGTTGCGCTTCTCCATCGAGGTCACCTTGTTCTTGCGCTTGCGCGCCAGTTCGAAGGCGACGCGGCCGATGCGCTCGATCTCGAAGGTGTCGTAGACCTGGGTGTCGATCGCGCGCTTCTGGCCGTTGCCGAGATCGGTGATGGTCTTCGGCTCGCCGAAATAGACGCCGCCGGTGAGCTCGCGCACGATCATGATGTCGAGGCCCTCGACCACCTCGCGCTTGAGGCTCGAGGCATCGGCCAGCGCCGGGTAGCACACCGCCGGACGCAGATTGGCGAACAGGGCAAGATCCTTGCGCAGCCGCAGCAGGCCGGCCTCGGGACGCACCTCATAGGGCACAGAGTCCCACTTCGGACCGCCGACCGCGCCGAAGATCACGGCGTCGGCCGCATTGGCCTTGGCCATGTCGCCCTCGGAGATCGACACCTTGTGCGCGTCATAGGCGGAGCCGCCGACCAGGCCCTGCTCGGTCTCGAACTTGGCGATGCCCTGCGCATTCAGCCAGTCGATCAGGCGCTGCACCTCGGCCATCACTTCGGGGCCGATGCCGTCGCCGGGGAGGAGCAGCAGTTTGTGGGTCGCCATGGTCGTTACCTCATTCAATCGGGCATGCCCGCCATCGTCAGGCGCGAGTGCTAAAACGCCCCGCACCGATTGGCAAGGTACCCGGCAGAGGGCCAAAATGGGGCTTGAGCGAGCCAAACCGCGCCTCAAGAAGCCGACAAGACGGACCTCATGACCGCAGCCATCGTCTACGCCTTCGCCTCGGCCATTTTCCTCGGTGCCGGGGTGGTGCTGGCGCAGCTTGGGCTGCGCACCGTCGAGCCGCTGTCCGGCGCCGCGATCAGCGTGCCCTCCTTCACCCTGCTGTTCCTGGTGCTGTCGCCGCTGATCCTGCATGGCGAGCCGGTGGTCTGGCGAGCCTTGCCGATCTTCATGGCGATCGGCCTGTTCTTCCCGGCCTCGCTGACCTTGCTGACCTTCGCCTCGAACCGGGCGCTCGGGCCGGTCATCACCTCGACGCTCGGCAATCTGGCGCCGCTGTTTGCGGTCACCGCCGCGGTGGTGCTGCTGCACGAGCCGCTGCTGCCGCAGCAGCTCTTAGGCCTCGTCGTCGCGGTGGCCGGCGCGGCCATCATCACCGTGACCCGGCCGCGCGACCTCGGGCATTGGCGGAGCTGGGCGCTGCTGCTGCCGCTCGCAAGCGCGCTGGTGCGCGGCATCGTGCCGCCGATCGCCAAGCTCGGGCTTGCGATCTGGCCGAGCCCGCTATGGGCCTGCCTGGTCGGCTATGTGATGTCCTCGCTGGTGGTGCTCACCGTGCAGCGGATCCGCAAGGGCAGCTTCATGGTGCAGGCGCCGCGCGAGGGCCGGCTCTGGTTCATGCTCACCGGCATCAGCAACGGGCTCAGCGCGCTCAGCCTGTTCGCCGCGGTCGGCAACGGGCCGATCACGCTGGTAGCTCCGCTCGCCGCGATCTACCCGCTGGTCACCGTGGCGATGAGCGCCGTCATGCTCAAGCATGTCGAGATCACGCCACGGATCGTCGCCGGAACCCTGCTGACCGTGATCGGCGTCGCGCTGGTCCTGATCGCCTGATTGCCCGATACGCAAGACAGTGTTGCTGCCTCCGGCGCTGGGCAGGAGCGCCGCGGCCTGCCACAATGGCTGTATTGCCGGAGTGAATTGTGAGAGCCCCCGCCCCGTCCTACCCGCATCCCGCGCGGCTGATCCTGATTCTGTCGCTTGCACCGACCGTCGGTCTCGGCATCGGCCGTTTCGCCTATTCGCTGGTGCTGCCCGACATGCGCGAGCAGCTGGCCTGGTCGTATTCGGCCGCCGGCTTTATGAACACGATCAATGCCGCCGGCTATCTGGTCGGCGCATTGTTCGCCTCGCGCCTGATCCAGCGCTTCGGGCTCGCCGCATCGGTGCGCTGGTCGACGCTGGCCTGCGCGCTGTCGCTGGCGCTGTGCGCCATCTCGGGCAATTTCGCCGTGCTGAGCTTTGCCCGCCTGCTGGTCGGCTTCGCCGCCGCGATCGGCTTTGTCGGCGGCGGCGCGCTGGCGGCGACGATCGCGCAATCGCGCCCGGACCGCGCCAACTTCCTGCTCAGCCTGTTCTATGCCGGACCGGGCGTCGGCATCCTGGCATCGGGCCTGATCGCGCCGTTCGTGTTGCAGGGCTTTGGCGCCGGCTCGTGGTGGATCGTGTGGTGGGCGATGACCTTGCTCTCCGCAATCATGATCGTGCCGTTGTGGCTTGCGCCATTGCACGCCAATGCAATCGCCGGCGGCATCGTCCGCACCAAATTCGCCGTGATGCCGGTCCTGATCTACCTCGCCGCCTATTTCCTGTTCGGCGCCGGCTACATCGCCTACATGACCTTCATGATCGCCTATGTCCGCGACGGTGGCGGCGGCGCGGTGGCACAGAGTGCGTTCTGGAGCCTGATCGGCGTCAGCGCCTTCGTCACGCCATGGGTCTGGCGGCGGGTGCTGGCGCTCGACCGCGGCGGGCTCGCCACCACGATCATCCTCGGCGTCAACGCACTCGGCGCGGCGCTGCCGATCTTCGGCCATTCGCCGCTGCTGCTGGCGATCTCGGCGCTGGTGTTCGGCGTCGCGTTCTTCGCCGTGGTCGGCTCGACCACCGCGTTCGTGCGCCTCAACTACCCGGCTGAAGCCTGGCCGACCGCAATCGCGGCGATGACCATTGCCTTCGGCATCGGCCAGACGCTCGGGCCGATCGTGGTCGGCGCGATCACCGACGCGGTGGGCAGCCTGTCATTTGCGTTGAACGTCTCGGCCGCGATGCTTGTGGTGGGGGCGGTGCTGTCGGCGTTTCAGAGGAAGGTGGGGCGGTAGTCCTCCGTCGTCATTCCGGGGCTCGCTAAGCGAGAGCCCGGAATCCATCGTAACGCAACACATGCGGCCAAATGGATTCCAGGCTCGCGCCAAGAGGCGCGCCCCGGAATGACGAGGGGAGAGTTCAGCTTCCACTAAACGAATTATACCCCTGGTCTTCCCAGTAGCCGCCCTTGTAGTCGTTGGTGACTTCCATCGAGAGCACGTATTTCGGGTTCTTGAAGCCGAGTTTCGTGGGCACCCGGATCTTCATCGGGAAGCCGTAGGCGCGCGGCAGGATCTCGTCGCCGAACTTGAACGTCATCTGGGTCTGCGGGTGCAGCGCCGTGCGCATGTCCAGCGGCGAGTTGTAGCCGTCCTTGTCCGCGCACTGGAACCAGACATATTTGGCGCGGGTGTCGGCACCGACCAGCTTGAGGAAGTCGCGCAACGGCGTGCCGGTCCAGCTGCCGATTGCGCTCCAGCCCTCGACGCAGATATGCCGCGTCACCTGCTTGACCTGCGGCAGCTTGTACAATTCGTCGAGCGTCCACGACTTCTTGTTCTCGACCAGCCCGCGCACCTCGAGCTTCCAGTCGGCGCCCGCAATCTCAGGCGCATCGTCGAGATCGTAATAGGCATTGAACGGAAACGGCTTGGTGATCATGCTCTCGGGAAAGGTCGGAGCCAGCGCGTCCGGATTGAACATCCAGGCCTGCACTGCGTCGTTGAACTTGGAGACATGCTTCAGCAGTTCCTCCGCCGACGACGAATCGACCACGTCGCAGCCGGTCAACAGCGTCAGCGCGCCGAGGCTGGTGCCCGCCGTGATGAAGCGGCGGCGCGTCAGCTCCGGCATCGTCTTCACTGCGTCGCGCACGAGCAGCTTCTTGTCGACACCGGGGATCAGGAGCTTGCGGAGACGACCCATGACAATCCTCCTACAGCATGATCCGGAAAAGTGCGAAGCGGTTTTCCGAAAAGATCATGCTCAAACAATAAGAAGCTAAGGCGCGATGACGATTCATCGCGCTTTAGCGCCCGATAATCATGGCGCGCAGGCTCTTCGGCACCAGCAGCGCAAGCGCGACATGGATCACCAGGAAGGCGACGATCAGCGCCATGCAGGTGAAGTGAACATAACGGGCGAAATCGTAGCCGCCGAACAGCGAGACCAGCCAATGCAATTGCACCGGCTTCCACATCGACAGGCCGGACAGCACGATGACGACACCGACGATGATGATGCCGGCATAGAGCAGCTTCTGCACCGAATTGTACTTGCTGAGATCGTCATGCGACAGCTTGAAGGTCAGCGCCGCCCTAGTGTCGGCAATCACGCCGCCGGGAGTGATCGGCAGCAGTTTCTTGCGGAAGCGGCCGGTGGCGAAGCCGAGCGCCAGGTAGACCAGGCCGTTGATCATCAAGAGCCACATCGCGGCGAAATGCCAGAGCAGCGCGCCGCCGAGCCAGCCGCCGAGCGTGATGCTGCGCGAGAAACTGAAGCCAAACAGCGGCGAGGCGTTGTAGATCTGCCAGCCGGACATGATCATCAGGATCATCGCGACAGCGTTGATCCAGTGCACCATGCGGACCCAGACCGGCTGGATCACCTTCGCGGGCGTTGCGGTCTCTGCCTGGTGGTCGCTGACGGCAAGGCTCGTCATGGAAATTCTCTGCTCATGGTCGTTACCGGCTTATACGCCGGGAACCGGGGTTGCGTTACGGGGGCACGCCTCATCAGTTTGATATACGCCACCCGATCTGGTCACAAAAATGCGAGCCGGAGCGAGGCTCCGGCTCGCGATTTTTGAAAGCGCGCAGGGACTAAATCGGGGCCGCCGGGTGTTACGTCGCCGGCATCAGCACGGTGTCGACCACATGGATGACGCCGTTCGACTGGTTGACGTTGGAGATCGTCACCATCGAGGTGCCACCCTTGGCGTCGACGATCCAGACCTTGCCGTCCTGGTGCTTCACGGTCAGTTCCTCGCCCTCGGCAGTCTTCAGCTTCTTGCCGTCGGTGAGGTCGGAGGCCTCGAACTTGCCGGGCACCACATGGTAGGTGAGGATCTTGGTCAGCGTCGCCTTGTTCTCGGGCTTGACCAGATTGTCGACGGTTCCGGGCGGCAGCTTGCCGAACGCCGCATTGGTCGGCGCGAACACCGTGAACGGGCCCTTGCCTTCCAGCGTGCCGACCAGGCCCGCGGCCTTCACCGCAGCGACCAGAGTGGTGTGGTCCTTCGAATTGACGGCGTTCTGGACGATGTTCTTCGACGGGAACATCGCCGCGCCGCCGACCATCACGGTCTTCTCCTCGGCACGGACCGGCGCCACGACGGTGGCGGTGATCGCGATGGCACTGAAGGCGGCGGCAGCGAGAGTGGCAATACGCTTCGACATGGTTTCGTCTCCCGATGGGTAATCGAGCCGACGCATCCGCGCCGGCGATGAAGGGACAACAACGGCACGGATGGGTTTGATGAAAGCGCCGTCGTTGGCCTGAGCTACGGGAGGTTTTCGGCGCGGTTTCCGGAATAATTCTTTGTGATTCCTGAAACCAGCTGCGGCGCGCTGCGTACACGCGACGCGGTCGCGCATTCCATTCAGCGGAATGGACGGGTGCGATGCCGCGAGCAATTTGCTTGCCGCCACCGCGCGATTGGTTCAGCCTGAGCTTGCAGGCTGCTTCGCAGAGAGCGGCTGCGGGGAGTCAATCATGAGCAGCATCACGGCTGACGGCCATGCCATGCCTGCGGTGAACGATGCAGGCACCGACATCGGCCCGCTCGAGCAGCAACACCTGCAATACGCCAACTACCGCGCCGTCGCCGGCGGCACCGAGCTCACCAAAACCCATTGGCACATCGCCACCGCCAACGCGCTCGGCTGGGGCTTTGACGGCATGGACGGCGTGATCTTCGCGCTGATCTCGCCGATGGTGATCAAGGAATTCGCGCTGACCTTGCCGGAATATCGCTCCGGCATGCAGATCGCATTGTTCGTCGGCATCGCCGGGCTTTATTTCTGGCCGTGGCTCGCCGACCGCTACGGCCGCCGCACGCTGCTCGCGGTCAACATCGCGCTGTTCTCGCTGCTGATGCCGGTCGCGGCGATGTCGCCGACCTTCGCGGTGTTCGTGATCGCACGCTCGCTCTTGTTCTTTGCGCTCAACGGCGAATGGTCGCTCGGCTCGATGCTGGTGGCGGAGACCTGGCCGGCGCGGTTGCGTGGACGCGTCATCAGCATCACCCGCTCGGCCTGGTGCCTCGGCGCCACCTCCGCAGGCGCGATCACCGGGCTGATCGCCGCCAACTATGGCTGGCGCATCGCCGTGATGGTGCCCGGCGTGATCGCGCTGCTTGCGATCTATATCCGCTCCACCTGCCCGGAATCGCCCTATTGGGTGCGGTCACAGGACCGCAAGCGGCGCATCGCCGAGACACTGGCGCGCGGCGGCACGGTTAGCGACGACGACCGCACCTGGTTCGGCAAGGCCAAATCGGTCGGCATCCGCCAGGTCTTCATGCCCGACGTGCTGCCCTCGACATTGGTCGCGCTGTTCGTGGCCTGTGCCTCGACCTGCATCTACGGCACGGTCGGCGCCTGGATGCCGCTCTACCTCTCGACCGAGAAGCACTGGTCGACCACCGAATACAGCCTGTTCTATGTGTTCTACGGCCTGTGCGGCTTCGTCGGCCTGTGCCTGGTCGGCTGGCTGATCGACAAGATCGGCCGCCGCCGCACCTTCATCATTGCGTTGATCGAGGGCGCGGTCTTCATGACGCTCTGGGTCTATTCCGAGGACCGCGTGCTGCTGTGGACGTTCGGACTGCTTTGGTGCCTCGGCTTCCTCGGCTTCTGGGGCCCGAGCACGACGCTGACGGCGGAAATCTTCCCGACCCGGATCCGCGGCGCCGCCAACGGCGTGGTCTGGGCGATCGCCTATCTGGTCGGTTTCGTGCTGTTCCCCTTCGTCTCGATCGCGCTGCAGCAGCACACCGGCTCGTTCGCGCTGGCGTTCCTCTGCATCCCCGTGCTGATGCTCGCGATGGCGGTCGGCGTGGTCCTGTTCGTGCCGGAACATTCCGGGAAAGAGCTGAACGAGATCAGCGAGTGATCCGTCACGATTTGTAGCCCGGATGGAGCGCAGCGAAATCCGGGACAGCCTCTCCGCAAGAGACCGCCCCGGATTGCGCTTCGCTCCATCCGGACTACGACGTGACCGCCGCCTAATCCCGGTTCGCCGGCGTCTGGATGAACCCGCGATTATGCGTCGGGCTGATCAGGATCTCGTTCATGCAGACCCGCGCCGGCATGCTGGCGACGAAGGCGATGGTGCGGCCGCAATCCTCGGGCTGCAGCATCTTGGCCTGCTCGGCCTCGCTCGGCACCACCGGCCGCTGCTTCAGGATCGGGGTGGCGACCTCGCCCGGCGACAGGCAGCAGGCGCGCAGGCCGTTGACGCATTCGTCCATGTTGAAGGAATGGGTCAGCGCCAGCACCGCGTGCTTGGTGGTGGTGTAGGCCGGGCCCGGCATCTTCGAGATGTGGCGGCCGGCCCAGGAGGCGACGTTGATGATGCAGCCGTCCTGCTGCTTGCGCATGGTCGGCAGCACCGCGCGCATGCAATACAGCACGCCGTTGAGGTTGACCTCGACGAGCTTGTCCCAGCCTTCCAGTTCCATATCGGCCCAGCTGCGTTTCGGCACGTTGATGCCCGCGCTGTTGACCAAAAGATCGATGCGGCCGTGCCTGGCGACGATCGCCTCTGCCGCCTTGTTGACCTCGGCCTTGTTGCTGACGTCGAGCGGGATCGCCTCGGCCGTGCCGCCCTTTTTTGTGATGTTGGCCACGACGCGGTCGAGCTCTTGCTTGCGGCGGCCGGAGACCACCACCGTCCAGCCGTCCGCGGCCAGGAATTCCGCCCCGGATTCGCCGATTCCGGTGCCGCCGCCTGTGACCCAGGCCACGCGTTTCCCATGATTTGTCATGCAAACTGTCTCCGTTGCTTTCCGAAGGGCGTTTTTGCTAATCCAGCCGGACTCTTACCGGCTCTTTCGCCCCTCAGGGGATGTTGCATGAACACGACCGCCAACGCCAATCTGTTTTCCCGCCTGTTCGACGGCCTCGACGACCCCAACCGGCTCGCGATCGAGCAGCTCGACGACAGCCGCATCACCTATGGCGATTTGATCGCGCGGGCGGGCCAGATCGCGAATGTGCTGGTTGAGCGCGGCGTCAAGCCGGGCGACCGCGTCGCGGCGCAGACCGAGAAATCGGTGTCGGCGCTGGTGCTGTATCTCGCCACCGTGCGCGCCGGCGGTGTCTATTTGCCGCTCAACACCGCCTACACGCTGAACGAACTCGAATACTTCATCACGGACGCCGAGCCGGCGCTGGTGGTCTGCGACCCCGCCAAGCTCGAAGGCATCAGGGCAATCGCGGCCAAGGTCGGCGCCAGGGTCGAGACGCTCGATCCGACCGGCAAGGGCTCGCTGACCGAGGCCGCCGACAAAGCGGCGAAGGAATTCGCGACCGTCCCGCGGGCAAACAACGATCTCGCCGCGATCCTCTACACCTCGGGCACCACCGGCCGCTCCAAGGGGGCGATGCTCTCGCACGACAATCTGGCGTCGAACTCGTATTCGCTGGTCGATTACTGGCGCTTCACCGACAAGGACGTGCTGATCCACGCACTGCCGATCTATCACACCCACGGCCTGTTCGTGGCCAGCAACGTGACGCTGTTCGCGCGCGCCGCGATGATCTTCCTGCCGAAGTTCGATCCGGACCTGATCATCAAGCTGATGGCCCGCGCCACCGTGATGATGGGCGTGCCGACCTTCTACACCCGCCTGTTGCAGAACCCCGGCCTGAACAAGGACGCGACAAAGCACATGCGGCTGTTCATCTCGGGCTCCGCGCCGCTGCTCGCGGACACCCATCGCGAATGGTCTGCCCGCACCGGCCACGCCGTGCTCGAGCGCTACGGCATGACCGAGACCAACATGAACACGAGCAATCCCTATGACGGCGACCGCGTGCCCGGCGCGGTCGGCTTCGCGCTGCCCGGCGTCTCGGTGCGGGTCACCGATCCAGAGAGCGGCAAGGAGCTTCCTCGCGAGACCATCGGCATGATCGAGGTCAAGGGCCCGAACGTATTCCAGGGCTATTGGCGGATGCCGGAGAAGACCAAGGCCGAATTCCGCGGCGACGGCTTCTTCATCACCGGCGACCTCGGCAAGATCGACGACAAGGGCTACGTCCACATCCTCGGCCGCGGCAAGGATCTGGTGATCTCGGGCGGCTTCAACGTCTACCCGAAGGAGATCGAGAGCGAGATCGACGCCATGCCGGGCGTGGTCGAATCCGCCGTGATCGGCGTGCCGCATGCCGATTTCGGCGAAGGCGTCACCGCCGTGCTGGTTTGCAGCAAGGGCGCCGATGTCAGCGAAGCCTCGGTGCTGAAGGCGCTCGACGGCCGGCTGGCCAAGTTCAAGATGCCCAAGCGCGTCTTCGTGGTCGACGAATTGCCGCGCAACGCGATGGGCAAGGTGCAGAAGAATATCTTGCGGGATACGTATAAGGATATTTATTCGAAGTGATTTCCGTAGCCCGGATGAAGCGAAGCGAAATCCGGGAGCGGTCTATCCTCTGCAAGAATCCCGGATTGCGCTTCGCTCCATCCGGGCTACGCACCGCCCGACAGGCTGATCACGAATCGGCCGCCGACGATGAAGAGATAGGCCCCGAACGCCACCTCCAGCGCGCGCTTCGACAGCGCGTGCGCGACCTTGACGCCGAGCGGTGCGGTGACCAGCGTGGTCGGCATCACCAGGAGCGCGCCGATCAGCGAGACATAGCCGAGCGCAAACGGCAATTGCAGCGCGGCGACGTCGGGGAAGCGCGCGGCGGCGGGCCAGCCGGCATAGACGTAACCCAGCGCGCCGGGGATCGAGATCAAGACCGCGAGCGCGGACGAGGTCGCGACCGCCTGATGGATCGGCCGGCCGTAGAAGGTCATCAGCAGATTGGCGAACAGCCCGCCGCCGATGCCCATCAGAGTCGACAGCAGGCCGACGAAGAAGCCATAGATGCGCATCAGAAAACCCCTCGGCACGTCGTCGCCGAACTTCCAGGTCTCGCGCGCCAACAGCAGCCGCGCCGCCGCCGACCAGGCCACCATCACGAACACGATCTTGAACAGCCGCTCCGGCGCGAAGCGCGCGGTGACGCTGCCGGCGGCGACGCCGATCACGATCGGCAGCCACCAGCGCTTCAGGATCTCCATGTCGACCGCACCGCGGCGGTAATGGGCACGGAACGAGCTCAGCGAGGTCGGGATGATGATCGCGAGCGAGGTGCCGATGCAGAGCGGCATCCGAACTTCCAAGGGCACGCCGGCGAGGCGAAAGCATTCGTAGAACACCGGCACCAGGATCGCGCCGCCACCGATGCCGAACAGGCCGGCGAGGAAGCCGGACAGCGCGCCGACCGCGATTAGCAGCAGCGCAAGCTCGAGCAATTCCCTGGGATCGAGGCCGGCCATCATGTCCTTCATCTGTGTTCGGCGCGCGGCCGCAGCCGTGCCGTGGCGCCGCCTCGAGAGAGCAATAGCCGCTTTTCGGATTCGGGAGTATCTATGCTGTTGCGCAGGCTCTGTTGCGAAATGCGGAAGGATCGGGCTTGGACCAGCTTGCGGCAATGGCAGCCTTTGTCCGCGCGGTTGAGACCGGCAGCCTGTCGGCGGCGGCACGGTCGCTGCCGAGCTCGCTGACCTCGGTCAGCCGCCAGATCAGCGCGCTTGAAGAGCATTTCGGTACCCGCCTGTTGCTGCGCACCACCCGCCAGCTCGCGCTGACCGATGACGGCCGGATCCTCTATGAGCGGGCGAAATCGGTTCTCGGCGAGATCAAGGAGATCGAGGCGGCGCTGGCCCGCGATCCGCAGCAGCCGTCGGGCCGGATCAGGCTGAGCTCGCCGAGCCTGATCGGACGGCTCGTGATCGCGCCCTTGCTGGTCGAGTTTCTGCGCCGCTATCCGGCACTGTCGGTCGACCTGCTGTTGATCGATCGCGCCGTCGACATGATCGAGGAGGACATCCATCTGGCCAT
This sequence comes from Bradyrhizobium sp. USDA 4461, assembly GCF_054055655.1. Lineage (NCBI taxonomy): Bacteria > Pseudomonadati > Pseudomonadota > Alphaproteobacteria > Hyphomicrobiales > Nitrobacteraceae > Bradyrhizobium > Bradyrhizobium sp. USDA 4461. The sequence continues at coordinate 2,548,287 of NZ_JBSRXM010000001.1, read as the reverse complement.
TCGGATCGGCCGGCTGCGCGACTCGCAGCTCGTCACCCGCAAGCTCACCGATCTGCAGATGATCGTGTGTGCATCACCGAATTATCTGGCCCGGCACGGCGAGCCGCGAACGCCGAGCGATCTTGCGACGCATGACTGCCTGGTGTTTTCCGATTCGCCTGGCAGCGCGGAGTGGCGCTTTGCCGATGGATCGAAGACGGGCCGCAAATTCCGCATATCCGGTCGGCTCTGGATGAATAGCCTCGACGCGCTGGTTGCTGCGGCGCGGGATGGTGCTGGCATCGTCCGTGTGCCGTCGTGGCAGGTACAGTCCGATCTCTTGAACGGCCGGCTGCAACGCCTGCTGATCGACCATGAGCCGGCGCCGACGCCGTTGCATTTGATGCTTCAGCCGGCGCGCCTCGCATCGCCTAAGATCAGGGCATTCGTCGATTATCTGGTGGAACAATGGGGCAGGATCGACGCCTTTCGGACGCCGGAAGGCGGCATCTGACCAGCCGGCGAACGGTCGTGAATATCCATTCACTTCTTAGTTCACTCGACCTTGCATCTGGTATACCACACTGCGGATCAATCAGAATTCGGCAACTCTAACAATGAACTTCGGTTCGAGCGAAGGCTATTTGGCCGTTGCGCGGGGTGAGTCTAGTCCGTAAATAGAACTCCTCTACCGCGTTCCCCGATGGGCCGGGCGCGGTCCCTCACATCATAAAGCCCGCCGATGACCGCCAGGATCGAACGACCGCTTTCACCCCATTTGCAGACCTACCGGTGGACGCTGACGATGGCGCTGTCCATCGTTCACCGTGCCACAGGTGTGGCACTCTATTTCGGCACCCTGCTGCTGGCCTGGTGGCTGATCGCCGCCGCCTCCGGCCCGACCGCCTATGCCAACGTCCAGGCCTTCACCGGCAGCGCGATCGGCAAGCTGATCGTGTTCGGCTATACATGGGCGCTGATGCACCATCTGTGCAGCGGCATCCGGCATTTCGTCTGGGACCTCGGCTACGGCTTCAAGGCCAATGAGCGCGAAGCCCTGACCTGGGGCGCGCTGGTCGCCGGCATCGCGCTGACCGTGCTGGTCTGGATCATTGCCTACGCGGTTGGAGGTGGACGATGAGCGGCCCCTCCTCGATGCGCACGCCGCTGGAACGCGTTCGCGGCCTCGGCTCGGCGCACACCGGCACCGGCGATTTCTGGCGCCAGCGCCTCACCGCGGTCGCGATGACGCTGCTGATCGTCCCCGTCATCGTCGTGATGATCATGCTGGTCGGCCGCAACCACGCCGGCGCGGCGCAGATCCTCGGCTCGATCCCGATCGCCATCATCCTCTTGCTCTTCATCGTCGCCAGCGTCTGGCACATGAAGATCGGCATGCAGGTCGTGATCGAGGACTACATCCACAACGAGAAGCTGAAGATCGCCAGCGTGATGGCGAACAACTTCTTCTGCGTCGCGGTCGCATTGGCCTCGATCTACGCAATCCTCAAATTGTCGTCGGGAGTTTGACCCATGGCCACTCAAGGTTTGGCCGCTGAAAGTAACGGCAAGGCCACCAACGGCAGTGGCCCTGCCAGCAATGGCAAGGCCTACCCGATCCAGGACCACACCTACGACGTCGTCGTGGTCGGCGCCGGCGGCGCCGGCCTGCGCGCGGTGGTCGGCTGCTCGGAAGCGGGCCTGCGCACGGCCTGCATCACCAAGGTATTTCCGACCCGCTCGCACACCGTTGCGGCGCAGGGCGGCATCTCGGCCTCGCTCGGCAACATGCATCCGGACGACTGGCGCTGGCACATGTACGACACCGTGAAGGGATCGGACTGGCTCGGCGACCAGGACGCGATCGAATACATGGTGCGCAACGCGCCCGACGCGGTCTACGAGCTCGAGCATTGGGGCGTGCCGTTCTCGCGCACCGAGGACGGCAAGATCTATCAGCGCCCGTTCGGCGGCATGACCATGGATTACGGCAAGGGCCAGGCGCAGCGCACCTGCGCCGCGGCCGACCGCACCGGCCACGCCATGCTGCACACGATGTATGGCCAGTCGCTGCGCCACTCGGCCGAGTTCTTCATCGAATTCTTCGCCATCGACCTGATCATGGACGACCAGGGCGTCTGCCGCGGCGTGATCGCGCTCAAGCTCGATGACGGCACGCTGCATCGCTTCCGCGCCCAGACCACGATTCTGGCGACCGGCGGCTATGGCCGCGCTTACGCCTCCTGCACCTCGGCGCACACCTGCACCGGCGACGGCGGCGGCATGGTGCTGCGCGCCGGCCTGCCGCTGCAGGATATGGAGTTTGTCCAGTTCCATCCGACCGGCATCTACGGCTCGGGCTGCCTCGTCACCGAAGGCGCCCGCGGCGAAGGCGGCTACCTCGTCAACTCCGAAGGCGAGCGCTTCATGGAGCGCTACGCGCCGTCGGCCAAGGACCTCGCCTCGCGCGACGTCGTCTCGCGTGCGATGACGATCGAGATCCGCGAAGGCCGCGGCGTCGGCAAGAAGAAGGACCACATCTTCCTGCACCTCGACCACCTCGATCCGAAGGTGCTGCATGAGCGGCTGCCGGGCATCTCCGAATCGGCGAGAATCTTCGCCAATGTCGACGTCACCCGCGAGCCGATTCCGATCGTGCCGACCGTGCACTACAACATGGGCGGCATTGCCACGAACTATCACGCCGAGGTGCTGACCAAGCGCAACGGCGACGACAACTCGGTGGTGCCGGGCCTGATGGCGATCGGCGAGGCCGCCTGCGTCTCGGTGCACGGCGCCAACCGCCTCGGCTCCAACTCGCTGATCGACCTCGTGGTGTTCGGCCGCGCCGCGGCGCTGCGCCTCGCCGACAAGCTGACGGCGAACGCCAAGCAGCCGGAACTGCCGAAGGACTCGGCCGACCGCGCGCTCGGCCGGCTCGACCACTTCCGTCACGCCTCCGGCGGCACGCCGACCGCGAAGCTGCGCGACAGCATGCAGCATGTGATGCAGAACAATTGCGCGGTGTTCCGCACCGGCGAGGTGCTGCAGGAAGGCCAGAACCTGATCCACAAGGTCTATGGCGGCGTCGGCGACATCTCGGTCTCGGACCGCTCGCTGGTGTGGAATTCCGACCTGGTCGAGACGCTGGAATTCGACAATCTGATCGTGCAGGCGGTCGTGACGATGGATTCGGCCGCGAACCGCACCGAGAGCCGCGGCGCACATGCGCGCGAGGATTTCTCGGCGCGCGACGACAAGAACTGGATGAAGCACACGCTGACCTGGATCGATCCGGCCGGCAAGACCACGATCGATTACCGTCCCGTCCACGACTACACGATGACCAACGATGTGCAGTACATCCCGCCGAAGGCGCGGGTTTACTGAGAACGAAGGCGAGCAAGCATGGTTGAATTCGCACTTCCGAAGAATTCGAAGATTTCCGGCGGCAAGACCTGGCCGAAGCCGGCCGGCGCCACCGAGACCCGCGAATTCCGGGTGTATCGCTGGAATCCGGACGACGGCAAGAATCCGAGTGTCGACACCTACTATGTCGACACCAATGATTGCGGTCCGATGGTGCTGGACGGTCTGATCTGGATCAAGAACCACATCGACCCGACGCTGACCTTCCGCCGCTCCTGCCGCGAGGGCGTCTGCGGTTCCTGCGCGATGAACATCGACGGCCAGAACACGCTGGCCTGCACCAAGTCGATGCACGATGTCGGCGCCGGCGGCGCGGTGAAAGTCAATCCGCTGCCGCACCAGCCGGTGGTCAAGGACCTGGTCCCCGACCTCACCAATTTCTACGCCCAGTATGCCTCGATCGAGCCGTGGCTGAAGACCACGACGCCGACGCCGCAGAAGGAGTGGAGGCAGAGCCACGAGGACCGCGAGAAGCTCGACGGTCTCTACGAGTGCATCCTGTGCGCCTGCTGCTCGACCTCGTGCCCGAGCTATTGGTGGAACAGCGAACGCTTCCTCGGCCCCGCCGCGCTGCTGCAGGCAACGCGCTGGGTCACCGATTCCCGCGACGAAGCGACCGGCGAGCGGCTCGACAATCTCGAGGATCCGTTCCGCCTCTATCGCTGCCACACCATCATGAACTGCGCCAAGGCGTGCCCGAAGGGTCTCAATCCCTCGGAAGCGATCGCCGAGCTCAAGTTCAAGATGGTCGAACGCCAGATCTGATCCGACACCGCCGCGGCTGGCGCTGGTATCAGTGGCCAGCCGCCGGCCGGATCAGGATATCCGCGCCGACCGCATCGGCGCCGGGCCGATCGAGGTCGAGCACGACGTCGACGATGCTGTGATCCTCCGGATCCATCGTGACGGTGAAGCCGAGATCGCGGCACATCCCGATCATGGTGGTGTTCTCGGTCAAGACCTGGCCGGACAGGCGCTTCAGTCCCTCCGACCGCGCATAGTGGATCAGGAGCTGCATCAGCGCCCAGCCGAGGCCTTTGCCCTTCAGATCGGACTGCAGCAGGATCGCGTATTCGGCGTTCTGGTACAGCGAATCCGAATGCAGCCGGACCGCGCCCATCATCTCGCCGGTCGCCGGATCGAGCGCCACGAAGGCCATCGCGCGCGCATAGTCGAGCTGGGTCAGGCGCGCGATGAAGGCGTGCGAGAATTCCTTCATCGCGTGGAAGAAGCGCAGCCTGAGATCCTCGGCGGTGACGCGCTTGAAGAAATCGGCGACCATCGGCTCGTCCTCGGGACGCATCGGACGCACCGTGACATGCGAGCCGTCGCGCAGCGCCAGCTCACCTTCCCACTGTGACGGATAGGGCCTGACCGCGAGCGAGCCTGGTGTGGCCGGCAAACAGCCGCGTCGGCTTGCGAATCGCCACCCGCGCATCGAGCGCCAGCACGCCGCTCTCGTCGGCCAGCATCGGATTGATATCGAGCTCGGCGACCTCGGGAATGTCGGCGGCCATCTGCGCCAGCTTGACCAGAGTGAGCGGCACCACGTCGGCCGGGACGGCCGGCACATCGCCATAGCCGCCGAGCAGCCGCGACACGCGGGTGCGCCCGATCAGTTCACGGGCGAGATTCATGTCGAGCGGCGGCAGCGCCAGCACCTTGTCGTTGATCACCTCGACCGCCGGACCGCCGCGGCCGAACACGATCACCGGGCCGAAGGTCGGATCGTCGGCGATGCCGAGGATCAGCTCGCGCGCCGCACGCCGCACGATCATCGGCTGGATCGTCACGCCTTGCAGCGTCGCGTCCGGCCGCGCGCTGCGTGCCCGTTCCATCACGGTCCTGACGGCCTCGACGACGCTGTCGCTGGTGCGCAGGTCGCGGATCACCCCGCCGACATCGGAGGCGTGCCGGATGTCGCGCGAAAACACCCTGACCACGATCGCGTGCCCCGCGGCGAGGAACGGCGCAGCCTTCGCGGCGGCGTCCTCGGCACTGTCGGCGACGAGGGTCGTCACGATCGGAATGCGATAGGCCTCGAACAGCGCGACGATCTCGGCCGGATCGAGCCAGGCGCGTCCCTCCGACAACGCCTTCACGACGACGTGCCGCGCCGCCGGGGTCTCGGGCGTGAACACCGATGCGACGCCGGGCGGCGTCGCGGCGAGCGCGGTGGAGGCCTCGCGGTAGCGCACCAGATACATGAAGGCGCGAACCGCATCATCCTCGGTCGGGAAATGCGGAATCCGCGCCGCCTCGAAGATCGCGCCGGTGCGCTCGTCGGCGCCGACCCAGGCCGCCAGCACCAGGGCCGCGACGGCGCTGCGCCTGGTCCTGCGGTCGCGCACGCACTGCGCCACCGCTTCGGCAATGCCCACGGCCGGCGCCACCGCGGTCTCGACATTGGCGACCAGCACCGCGTCGCTGTTGGCGTCATCGAGCAGGGCGTTGAGCGCCACCACGTAGCGGACGGCATCGGCATCGCCGGCGATGTCGACCGGATTGGCGCAGGACCAGCCCGGCGGCAGCATCTGGTCGAGCCGTTCGATGGTCTCCGTCGTCAGCGTCGCCGGAACGCCGCCGAGCTCGGCCAGCCGGTCGGTCGCGAGGATACCAAGGCCGCCGCCATTGGTCAGGATCGCAAGCCGGTTGCCGCGCGGCACGAAACCGCGGCCGAGCAGCTCGGCGCAATCGAACAGCTGGCGCAGGTCGTAGACCCGCAACATGCCCGCGCGGCGGAACGCGGCGTCATAGACCGCATCCGAGCCGGCCAGCGCGCCGGTGTGGGTCACGGCGGCCTTTGCGCCCGGCGCCATCCGCCCAGATTTGACGACGATGACCGGCTTCATGCGCGCCGCGGCACGCGCTGCCGACATGAACTTGCGCGCGTCCTTGACCGCTTCGAGATAGATCAGGATCGCGCTGGTGTGATCGTCGAGCGCGAAATAATCCAGGAGGTCGGCGACGTCGACGTCGAGCTGGTCGCCGATCGACGCGATGCCGGAGAAGCCAAGCCGCCGCTCCGCCGCCCATTCGATCATCGCCGACGCGACCGCGCCGGACTGCGAGATCAGCGCGACATGTCCGTCGGATGGCTGATGCGAGGCGAAGCTCGCATTGAGCTTGGCGCGCGGCACCATGATGCCGAGGCCATTCGGTCCGATCAGGCGCATGCCGTATCGCCGCGCGGCCTGGCCCGCGATCTCCGCGAGCGAACCCGCGCCGTGGCCGAGACCGGCCGACAGGATCGCCGCGCCGGCAACGCCGGCGTGAGCTGCCTCCGCGACGATCTCCGGGACCGCCGCGGCAGCCGCGCTGATGACAATGAGGTCAGGCACGAACGGCAGTGACGTCAGGTCGGGAACGGTCGGCTGCCCATCGACCTCGGCATAGTGCCGGTTGACGACGCCGAGCTTGCCGGCAAAGCCGCTCGCCTTGATGTTCCTGAGCACCGCCGCGCCGAGCGACGACGGGCGTGGACTGCCGCCGACCACCGCGATGCTTCGCGGCGCAAATACCCGCTCCAGGCCGTAGGTCGACATTGCATGGTCTCGCAGGGAGCGCGTGATGCGCTTCGGATGAACTCTACTTCCTCGTTCGACCCATTGTAACCGCTGCGACCTCTGGCCCGTATGACGGAACCCAATACGCCGTCTAATGGAGGCCCAGCGCCTGCGCCAGATTGAAGGTCAGGAAACTCGCGGCATAGGCCAGCACGAGCATGTAGAGGAACGTCACCACCATCCACTTCGCGCCGCCGGTCTCGCGGCGGATCACCGCGAGCGTCGAGGCGCATTGCGGGGCGAAGATGTACCAGACCAGCATCGACAGCGCGGTCGCCAGCGTCCATTTCTGCGCCAGCACCTGGCCGATCGCATCCGCCGCTTCCTTGCCGCCCTCGATCGAATAGACGGTGCCGAGCGCCGCGACCGCGACCTCGCGCGCCGCCATGCCCGGGATCAGCGCCACCGCGATCTGCCAGTTGAAGCCGATCGGCCGCAGCAGCGGCTCGAGCGTATGGCCGATCATCGCCGCGAAGCTGTAGTTGATCGCGGGCCCCTCGGCGCCGGCCGGCGCCTGCGGGAACGAGGCCAGGAACCAGATCAGCACCATCATCGAGAGGATCGTGGTGCCGGCGCGATACAGGAACATCTTGGCGCGATTGAGCACGCCGATCGCAATGCTCTTCAGCCGCGGCACCTTGTAGTCGGGCAATTCGAGCATGAACGGCGCCGGCGCATGGTCGCGCCACAGGAAGAATTTCGCGATCGCCGACACCGTCAGCGCGCTGATGATGCCCGCGGCATACAGCCCGAACATCACGAGGCCCTGCAGATTGACGAAGCCCCACAGCGTGGTTGCCGGAACGAACGCCGAGATGATCAGGGTGTAGACCGGAATCCGCGCCGAGCAGGTCATCAGCGGCGCGATCAGGATCGTGGTCAGGCGGTCGCGCCGGTTGTCGATCACCCGCGTCGCCATGATGCCGGGAATCGCGCAGGCGAAGCTCGACAGCAGCGGAATGAAGGCGCGGCCGTGCAGTCCGGCGCCGCCCATGATGCGATCCATCAGGAACGCGGCGCGCGCCATGTAGCCGAAGTCTTCCAAGAGCAGGATGAACAGGAAGATGATGATGATCTGCGGCAGGAACACGATGACGCTGCCGACGCCGGAGATCAGGCCGTTCTGCAGGAAGCTCTGCAACAGGCCCCAGCTTTCCGGCAGCAAATCATGGATCAATTGCCCGAGCGCCGAGAAGCCGTCCGACAGCAATTCCATCGCCGGCTGCGCCCAGGTGAACACCGCCTGGAACATCACGAACAGGATCACGGCCAGGACCACGAGACCCCAGACCGGATGCAGCACGACCGAATCGATCCGGCTGGTCAGCGTGTCCGGCTTGGTCGGCAGCGTCACCGCCGCCGCGATGATGCGGTCGGCCTCGCGCTGCGCGGCCTTGAGATCGGCGATCGTCGGCGTCGTCCACTCGCTGGCCGACGCCTCATGCGACCGCGCCAGGAATTCGTCGGTCCGCTTCAACAGCTCGTCGACGCCGCCCTTGCGCACCGCGACCGAGGTCACGATCGGCAAGCCCAGCTCCTGCGACATCCGATCGAGATCGATCGTGACGCCGCGGCGCCTCGCGATGTCGATCATGTTGAGCACCAGCATCATCGGCCGGCCGACGCGCTTCAGCTCGAGCACCAGCCGCAAGGTCAGCCGCAGATTGGTGGCGTCGGCGACGCAGAGCACCAGATCAGGCACCGCCTCGCCGTCGAAGCGACCGAGCACGATGTCGCGGGTGATCTCCTCGTCCGGGCTGCGGCCGCGCAGCGAATAGGTGCCGGGCAGATCGAGCACGGTGACGCTGCGGCCCTCCGGCGTGACGAAGCCGCCGGATTTGCGCTCGACCGTGACGCCCGGATAGTTGGCGACCTTCTGGCGGCTGCCGGTCAGGCTGTTGAACAGCGACGTCTTGCCGGTGTTCGGGGCACCGACCAGCGCCAGGCGCAGGGATGCGGTGGTCATTCGACGATCACGGCCATGGCTTCGCTCCGGCGCAGCGCAATCGTGATGTTGTCGACGCGCACCGCGATCGGATCCCGCCGGATCGTGCCTTCATGCAGGATTTCCACGCGCGCGCCTTCCACAAACCCCATCTCGACCAGGCGCTGCTCCAGCTCCTGCGGTGAAAGCGATGAGCCCGTCACGAGCGCATCGAGCCTGATGATCTTGCCGACAAAACCGCGATCCGCATGTCCGAGCCGGGTATCCGGGAAATTGCCGTGGGAGCTGTTTGGATCGCCTGTCATGCGGCCTGTTTTTCAGCAGGTAGTCACAGGGTCAAGCATTTGCCCGTGAGAGGTTTTAGAACTCCTAAAAACAGCGCCCCGGCACGCCATCCCGCCCGATTTTGCGCTTGACGGGCGGCGGTGTGCTAACGAGGTCGTGATGGCGCCGAGCAGCACCCGCCCTCCGCCGCGGATGTAAGCCGGCACGCACTTGATCGATCCCGGTTGGCCTCCGGTAACCTTGACTTGTCGCCGGGAGGCGAAGCAGCCCCAGCGCCGCGCGCCAGGACAGGGATTCGCTTCCTCCGGCGCAACGGTTTGCGTTAATGTTGCTGCGGAGCCGGAGCGCCCGTGCAGACCGCACACCGCAATTCGCTGAGACTGCTGCAATGGATGATGGCCGCCTCGCTGGCCCTTCCGCTGGCGCTGTTCGCGTTTGCCTCCGCGATGTCCTGGATCTCGACCAGCGACGCCGCCGACCAGGAGATCCAGCGCACGCTCGACGTCGCCCATGAGCACGCGCTCAAGGTGTTCGAGACCATCGACCGCGGCCTCGCCGAAGTCACCGAGGTGATCCGCGGCATGAGCGACGCCGACATCGCCGCACGCGAGAAGAGCCTGCACCAGCGGTTGCGCGCGGTCGCCGAGGCGCTGCCCCAGGTGAAATCGGTCTGGGTGTTCGATGCCAACGGCCGGGCCCTGGTCAACAGCCTGGTGGAGCCAGCCCCCGACGTCGATTTCTCGGACCGGGACTACTTCCGGATCCATGCCGAAGGCGACATCGGCACCTATATCGGCGAGGTGCTGACGCCGCGGCCGCCCTATCTGGGTGCCCGGTTCTTCAGCGTCGGCCGGCGCCGCAACAACGAGGACGGCAGCTTTGGCGGCGTGATCCAGGCCTCCGTGCTGCCGGAATATTTCGAGACTTTCTACGGCAAGATCGGCCGCGAGCCGGGCAGTTTCCTGGCGCTGATCCGGACCGACGGCGCGGTGCTGGCGCACTTTCCCGTCATCGACCACCCCACCCGGTTCGAGCCGAGCGGACCGCTCGGGCAGCAGCTCGTCGCCCATCCGCAGTCCGGGACCATGACGATTCAGTCGCCGGCCGACGGCATTGAGCGGCGCATGCGCTATGAGCGGCTGGCCGAATACCCGATCTATGTCAGTGCCGGCCTCGAAACCGCGGCGATCCGCTCGCGCTGGGTGTCGACCATGGCCCAGCACCTGGTCTTCGGCATTCCGGCCACCGCCCTGCTGTTCGGCCTGCTCGCGCTCGCCTACCGGCGCACCCAGCGCCTGGAGGAAGAGGCCAACCGGCGCATCGAGGCCGAGGAGGCGCTGCGCCATGGCCAGCGGCTGGAGGCGCTCGGGCAGCTCACCGGCGGCGTCGCGCATGACTTCAACAACCTGCTCACCGTGATCCGCGCCTCGGTCGACATGCTGCGGCGGCCGGACTTGCCGGAGCCGCGGCGGCAGCGCTACATCGATGCGATCTCCAATACCGTGAACCGCGCCGCCAAGCTGACCAACCAGCTGCTGGCATTCGCGCGCCGGCAAACCCTCAAGCCCGAGGTGTTCGACGCCAGCCAGAACGTCCGCACCCTGAGCGAGATGATCACCACCCTGATCGGCTCGCGGGTCGAGATCACCGCCCAGGTGCCGGACGAGACCTGCCTGGTCAATGCCGATGCCGGCCAGTTCGAGACCGCCATCATCAACATGGCAGTGAACGCGCGCGACGCCATGGACGGCGTCGGTCGGCTCACGATCGCAGTCCGCGTCGTGGACAAGCTGCCATCCACGACGAGCACTCCACCGGGCTCGCACGGCCATGTCGCCGTCACGGTAGCCGATACCGGCGTCGGCATTCCGCAGGAACTGTTCGGCCGTATCTTCGAGCCGTTCTACACCACCAAGGAGGTCGGCCACGGCACCGGCCTCGGCCTGTCGCAGGTGTTCGGCTTCGCCAAGCAATCCGGCGGCGAGGTCACCGTGACCAGCGAGGTCGGCAAGGGCTCGACGTTCACCTTGTATCTGCCGCGCGTCGTCGGCGGACCCGGCGCGCAATCGCCGCTCACCGAGGATGCGCCGTCGGTCGATCCGACCAGTGCGTCGGTGCTGATCGTCGAGGACAATGCCGAGGTCGGAAAATTCGCCGCCGATACGCTGACCCAGCTCGGCTGCACCTGCGTGCTGGTGGAGAACGCCACCCACGCGCTGGAGGAGCTCGCGGTCGACCCTGATCGCTTCGACCTGGTGTTCACCGATGTCGTGATGCCCGGCATGAGCGGCATCGAGCTTGCGGAGGAGATCCGCCGGCAGGGCCTCGATCTGCCGATCGTGCTCGCCTCCGGCTACAGCCAGGTGCTGTCGCAGCAGGGCAGCGGCGGCTTCGAGCTGCTGCAGAAGCCCTATTCGGCCGAGCAGCTCGCCCGCGTGCTGCACAAAGCCGCGCGCTCGCGCCGGCTGAAGCGGGACCAAGCGCCGGCGGGGTGAGGTGGTGACGTATCCCACAAACGCCGTCGTCCTGGCGAGGGCCAGAAGGCCATAACCACCGAACTCCGTGATGGACGGGACCGTGGCCCCAGCGTCGGACAACAATTGAAATTTGAGCTCATGGGTCCAGGCTTGCGCCAGGACGACGATGACTGTTCCCGATTCAAGGCGTCAAACGCACGGCTCAGCGTCGCATTCTCGCAACATCCGTCGGGTCAATCGGCTGCCCCTCGGAACCGCAATGGAACCTTCTGATTTCGCTCCCGTTGTCACGCGATGGCCAAGGCTAAGGCAAAATCCAGATCGTCGAAGGGGGCCTCGCCGGCCAAGGCCACCTCGCCCCGGAAAGCGAGCACAAGGCGTGCCGGCGCCGCAGACGGCAACGCCGCACCGAGCGGAGCGGACGACAAGGAGGCCGACGACAAATCGGAGCTCGTCGAGGTCGTCGCCGAAGACGGCGACCATGTCGAACCGCCGCCGCCGGAAATTCTCGAGCCCGATCCCGAATTGTCGCCCGAAGAGGCCGAACAGGCGCGCAAGGATTATCTGCTGACGCGGTTCTGGATCAGCGCGCGCGGCTATTGGGGCCGCAACGGCGATCGGCTGGCGTGGCTGTTCACGATCGGCCTGCTGCTGCTGATCGTCGCCAACGTCGCCGTGCAGTACGGCATCAATGTCTGGAATCGCGCGATCTTCGATGCGATCGAGAAGCGCGACTCGGCGTCAGTGTTCCATCTGACGGCCATCTTCTTCCCGCTTGCGATCGGCAGCGTGCTGTTGGGTGTCGCCCAGGTGTTCGGCCGCATGAGCATTCAGCGGCGCTGGCGCGCCTGGCTGACCAATGCCGTCGTGTCGCGCTGGCTGGCCAATGGGCGTTACTACCAGCTCAACCTCGTCGACGGCGATCACAAGAATCCGGAATACCGCATCGCCGAGGATCTGCGGATCGCAACCGACTCGCCGGTCGACTTCGTCGCGGGTGTGACGTCGGCGCTGCTGTCCGCCGTTACCTTCATCATCGTGCTCTGGACGATCGGCGGCGCGCTGACGGTGACGCTCGGCGGCTCGTCGATCAGCATCCCGGGCTTCCTGGTGATTGCCGCCATCATCTACGCCGCGATCGCGTCCGGCTCGATCACCGCGATCGGCCGCCGCTTCGTGCAGATATCCGAGGACAAGAACCAGGCGGAAGCCGAATTCCGCTACACGTTGACGCGCGTGCGCGAGAATGGCGAAAGCATCGCGCTGCTCGGCGGCGAAGCCGAAGAACGCGACGGCATCGACAGGACGTTCTCGAACGTATTGCGGCAATGGGCACGGCTCGCCGGACAGCACATGCGGACGACGCTGGTGTCGCAGGGATCGAATCTCATTGCGCCGGTAGTCCCCCTCTTGCTGTGCGCGCCGAAATTCCTCGATGGCAGCATGACGCTCGGCCAGGTGATGCAGGCGGCGTCCGCCTTCACCATCGTGCAGACTGCGTTCGGCTGGCTGGTCGACAATTATCCGCGGCTCGCCGACTGGAACGCATGCGCGCGCCGCATCGCCTCGCTGATGATGTCGCTCGACGGGCTCGAGCGCGCCGAGACCGGCGACGGCTTCGGTCGCATCAAGCGCGGCGAGACCGCGGGCGAGGCCATGCTGAGTCTCAACGATCTCTCGGTCACGCTCGACGACGGCACGGCCGTGGTCGGCGAAACCGAGGTCGACGTCGAGGCGGGCGAGCGGCTGCTGGTTGCCGGCGAATCCGGGACCGGAAAGAGCACGCTGGTGCGCGCCATCGCCGGCTTGTGGCCGTGGGGCGGCGGCAGTGTCGGCGTGCACGCGGACCGCCGCCTGTTCATGCTGCCGCAAAAACCCTACGTGCCGTCGGGCACGCTGCGGCGCGCGGTGGCCTATCCCGGTGCGGCGGAAGACTGGAATGTCGAAGAGATCGGCGAGGCCCTGCACAAGGTCGGCCTCGACCATCTCAAGGACAAGATCGAAGAGGATGCGCCGTGGGACCAGACGCTGTCCGGCGGCGAGAAGCAACGGCTCGCCTTTGCGCGCCTGCTGCTGCACAACCCCGACATCGTCGTGCTCGACGAGGCGACGTCGGCGCTCGACGAGAAGAGCCAGGACAAGATGATGGAGATGGTGACGACGGAGTTGCCAAAAGCGACCATCGTCAGCGTCGCCCATCGGGTCGAGCTCGAAGCGTTCCATAGCCGCAAGATCGTGCTGGAGCGCCGCAAGGGCGGCGCCAGACTGGTCAGCGACGTCGACCTGATTCCGCGCAAGGGCAAGCGACGGCTGCTGGGACGCTTCCTGCGGCAGCGCCAGGCATCGAGCAAGGCCGCATAACGGACGTTGGCGCTCCCGCCAAAACCGGCTATGCATGCCGCGCTTTTGACGAGGACCAGGCTTGATCCCCAGCAACGACATTTCGCCGGCGCCATTCGGCGCCTTTGCGCCCAATGCGGCGCAGGCCGCCATCATCCGGCTGGCGCACGGCTCTGGATTGAAGCGCGGCGCGTTCCGGCCCTGGCTGTCGCGGCTGGTCGATCTGTTCGGCGCAGGACCGCTCGATGTGAGCTATCAGGGCGCCTCGTTCCGCTTCTATCACCAGGCCAGCGCGACCGAGCGCGGCGCGCTGTTCAATCCCGATTACAATCTTGAAGAGCTCGCCTTCCTGCGCCGGCATGTCGGCGCCGGCGGCACCTTCGTCGATCTCGGCGCCAATGTCGGCACCTATGCGTTGGCGCTGGCGCGCGATGTCGGCGCCGATGGCAAGGTGATCGCGATCGAGCCGCATCCGGTGACGCATGCGCGGCTCAAATTCAACACGCAGGCCTCCAACTATCCGCAGGTGCGGCTGGTTGCAGCGGCCGCGGGTCCGAGCGACGGCGAGCTGATGATCGAGACCGACGGCGACAATCTCGGCGCCAGCCACATCGTCACCGGCACGCCGACCGGCAAGGCATACAAGGTGCCGTCGCTGCGGCTGCAACGCATCCTCGAGGAGGCCGGCGCAAGCAAAGTCGATGCGCTGAAGATCGACGTCGAGGGCTTCGAGGACCGCGTGCTGACCGGCTTCTTCCGCGACGCGCCGGAGCAGTTGTGGCCGCGCGCGGTGGTGATTGAGCATCTGTCGAAAGACGAATGGACTGACGACTGCATCGCCGACATGCACAGCCGCGGTTACGTCGATCAGGGCCGGACCCGCAGCAACACGCTGCTGGTGCGCGGTTGAGAAGCCGCTAGTTGCTCGCGGTGAGAAACGGGGAGATGGTGCGCGCAGCTCCATCCACGTCATTGCGAGCGACGCGAAGCAATCCATCGCACGGCAAGCTGAGGAATGGATTGCTCGTCGCTATCGCTTCTCGCAATGACGTCGGCGCCGAAGCGTCAATCCGCTCGGGGAGAGCGAATATCGAATCGACTACCTGACCGCCACAACAAGCGAGGCTCGCGATGATCGACCATATCGGCTTTTCGGTTTCCGACTATGAGCGCGCGAAAGCATTCTACCAGACCGCGCTGGCGCCGCTCGGCTACGGCTTGATCATGGAGGTGCCCGCTGAAGCGACCGGGCACGCGCCGGCGGCGGGCTTCGGCGCCAACGGCAAGCCGGACTTCTGGATCGGCGGCGAAGGCGCGATGAACAAGCCGGTGCATATCGCGATCACCGCCAAGGACCGCGCCACCGTCGACGCCTTCTACAAGGCTGCGATGGCGGCGGGCGGCCGCGACAACGGCGCGCCCGGCATTCGCGCGCATTATCACCCGACCTATTATGGCGCGTTCGTGCTCGATCCCGACGGCCATAATATCGAGGCGGTCTGCCACACGCCCGAATAGCGCCGCACAGGAACGGCTTGGCGCGCGTTCCGTTATCGCTTCGAACTGCGATGGAGCGATCAATGCGCGCGACGCGAGCCGGCATCGGCCACGACACCTCGATCTGATGCCGATCGAGCCTCCCGAGATTCCGCCGACGACGCCCGGCAATCCGAGCGAACCGCCGCCCGGAATTCCCCCCGGCAATCCGCAGCCGGAGGTTCCAGCACCGGTGCGCGAACCCGGCGAACCGCCGCGACCGGACGAGTTGCCGGGCAATACGCCCGACGAATCGCCGGTGCGCGGGCCACCCGGACCGACGGGCCCGCCGCCCGCGACAGATCGACCTGTCGGCCGATCAATCACGCGCGCGCCTTAGTTCCCAATCGCTGACAATCGTGTCCGGGCGTTTCTTATGAATGTCCAGTGAACAAGGGCACATGCAACCCGTTATAATGTCGAAATAAACTTCGCCGATGATTCGGTGCTCGCCACAATCCGGCCCAACGGCTGGCAATTCATCGTGTCGCCGAATTGTTCGGCTCTCACTTTCGCTCCTGCCCAGACTTTCCGCCCCGGGGACTCCGATACCATGACAAAGCTTCGTCTCGTGCTGCTCGCCACGACCGCGCTGACGGTGATGCAATTCGCAATCTCAGCGTCGCACGCACAAACTTCGCCGCTGGTCGTCGCACAGGCGCAGCCAAAGGAAGAGCTCGGCCCCGACGGAAAGCCGAAGCCAAAACCGGCGCCGGGCGCTCCCGCACATCCGGCACCGCCGGCCGCCGCGCCGCATCCGCAGGCGCCTCCCGCAGCCGCGCCGCCCGCCCATCCAGCTCCGCCGCCGGCCGCAGCGCCCGCGAGGCCGACCCCGCCCGCAGCGCCTGCGCGGCCCGAACCGCCCGCTGCCGCACCGGCAAAGCCGACACCGCCTCCGGCAGCCGCACCGCATCCCGCGCCGCCTCCGGCTCCCGCACGGCCGGAACCGCCCGCCGCGCGTCCGGCACCGCCGCCGGCAGCCGCGCCCGCACGGCCCGAACCACCTGCCGCAAAGCCGGCGACACCACCGCCTGCGGCCGCGCCCGGACGCCCCGAACCCCCTGCTGCGAAGCCGGCGACGCCGCCGCCCGCGGCTGCACCCGCGCATCCCACACCGACCCCGCCGCCGCCCGCCGCAGCACCGCAGCGGCCAGGCACGCCGTCGACGCCCGCACCGGGTGCAGCGCATACAACGCCAAGCCCGACGCCGGGGGCCGCAACGCCGGCACCGGGCGGCGCTGCTCCGGCAGCACGCCCCGGCACGCCGCCCGTAGCCGCAACACCGACGCCCGCAACGCCCCAAGCTCCGACAATGGCGCCTGCCGAACGCCGGCCCGGCGATCGCCCGGGCGGCGAACGTCCGGGTGGCACCAAGCAACCGCCGGGCACGACGTCGCCGGCAACGCCCGCACCGGGCGCGACACCGGCAGCACCGGGTGCCGCTGCTCCGGCAGCACGCCCCGGCACGCCGCCGGCAGCTGCAACGCCAACGCCGGCTGCACCTGCAACGCCGGGAGCTGCAACACCGACTCCGGGTCAGCAGGGACGTCCCGCCACACCGCCCGGAACGCCTGCGACCCCGGGAGCAGCGATGGGCGCCCCCGGCGCAGCGCCGGCACCCGCGCAGCAGGCCCGTCCGGGCGCTGCGCCCGGCTTGCCGCCGGCCCAGGGGGCCGCCATGGGCGCGCCCGCGGCACCGACCGTGGTGCCCGGCTCGGCCGCCGCAACGCCGCCGCCCGGCAAGGCGCAATACGCCCCGCCGACGGTTGCGCCGGCATTCCGGGCCGCACCTGCAGTCGCGGCACCGCTGCCGCCGCCGCCGCGCCATGACAACATCACACCGCTCGCGATCGGCGCCGCAGTCGGTGCAGGCGTGGTGGCCGGTGCCATCATCGGCGGGAGCATCGCGGACCTGCGCGGCCAGCGGCAGGAAGTCGTCGAAGACGGCCGCACCATCTACACCGAGCCGGACCGCGTCATCATCCGCGACCCGAGCGGCCAGGCCTATGTACGCGGCGACGACATCTATCGTTTCCGCTATGGCGCGCGCGACATCCGCACCGAGACGATCGGCGGCGAGACCCGCACCATCGTGGTCCGTCCCGACGGCAGCGAGATCATCACCGTGGTCGGCGCCGACGGCCAGATGCTGCGCCGAATCCGCAGGGATCCCGGCGGGCGCGAGCTCGTCATCATCGACAACAGCTATCGCGATCCGCGTGCGGTCGGCGGCTTCTATGTCGACGTACCGCCGCCCGTGGTCAACATTCCCTACGATCGCTACATCGTCGACGCTCAGGACGCGTCGCCCGACGTGATCTACGAGACCATGGAGGCACCGCCGGTGCAGCGGATCGATCGGCGCTACTCGCTCGAGGAGATCCGCTACAGCCCCAATGTCCGCATGCAGATGCCGTCGATCGACCTCAACACGATCAACTTCGATTCCGGATCGTGGACCATCCCGCCCGATCAGGCGGCGCGGCTGCAGGTGATCGCCGACGGCCTCAACCGGGCCATCCAGCGCAACCCGCGCGAGGTGTTCCTGATCGAAGGCCATACGGACGCGACCGGCAACGACACCGACAATCTGTCGCTGTCGGACCGCCGCGCGCAATCGGCCGCCGAGTTGCTGACGCAGCAGTTCGGCGTGCCGGCCGAAAACCTGACCTCGCAGGGTTACGGCTCGCAATATCTGAAGGAGCAGACTGACGGACCGAGCCGCATCAACCGGCGCGTCACGGTCCGCCGCATCACTCCGCTGCTCAACGGCGGCACCGCCTCCGCCGCGCCACCGCGCTGAGCCGGTGCGACATCACGAGACCAAAATGGCCGGGAGCGATCCCGGCCATTTTCGTTTTGGTCGTCGGATGAGCGGGCTCTTGCTTCACCTCGCCCCGCTTGCGGGGAGAGGTCGGAACGCATCGCGAGATGCGTTCCGGGTGAGGGGGTGCAGGTCTATCTACGCACACGACTCGTGGAGGGAGCCCTCACCCAACCCTCTACCCGCATCCGCCTTCGCCCGAAGGCGGGCTTCGGCGGACAAGAGAGCGGGGCGAGGGAGCACACCGTCAGCGCGGTGTTGTCAGTGACCTCACCGCGCCATCTGCGCCGGATCGTAGAAGAAGCGCTCCTCGATCAGCTCCTCGCCACGCCAGGTCTGCCAGGCGACCTCCTCCATGCGGCGGACCTTGCCGTCCTTGGCCGTGAACTCGAACCGCCAGCAGATCGCCGAGTGATCGCCGTCGACGAGCAGCGGCCCGAGCCGCGTGGTCGTCACGCTGCTGACCGCGGCCAGCACGGCGGCCTCGCGCGCCGCGAGAGCTTCACGACCGACGCGCCATTCGCCGTCGTTCTCCTGGGTGCGGGCATCGGCCGAGTAGAAATTCCTGATGGCGCCGACATGGTCGTTGGACTCGACCGCGTCAGCGAAGGCTTGCAGCGTCTTGAGCGAGGGCATGTGCCATCTCCATTTACCGACTGATGGTCGGTATTTATCGACTGCCAGTCGGTAAGTCAATTGGCTTGCGGCTGGAACTGGGTTAGACAGCATGATCCGGAAAAGTGTGACGCGGTTTTTCCGATAGATCATGCTCAGACAATAACGAACCATGGCAACCCAGGCCGAGCGGCGCGAGAAGACCAGAGCCTCGATCGTCAAGGCAGCGCGCCGCATTTTTGGCGAGCGCGGCTTTGCCGCGACGACGATGGACGACATCGCTGCCAGCGCGCGCGTCGCCAAGGGTGCGGTCTATCACCACTTCGCAACGAAAGAGGCGGTGTTCGAGGCGGTGTTCGAGCAAGTGTCGATCGACCTCGTCGCCGATCTCGACCGCATCTCGCGCGCCGAGAACGATCCACTCGCGGCGGTGGCGGCGGGCACGCAGGGCTATTTCGCGGCGTGCGCGAAGGGCCCGACCGGCCAGATCATCCTGCGCGACGGCCCCGCCGTGCTCGGCTGGGAACGCTGGCGCGAGATCGACGCCAAGCATTTCGGCGGAAAATTTCCGCGCGCGCTGGCGGCGGCGATGGAGGCCGGCGTGATCGCGAAGCAGCCGATCGAACCGCTGGCGCGGCTGTTGCTCGGCGCAGTGACGGAGGCGGCAGTCGCGGTGTCAGCGGGGCCCGATATCGGCAAGACCGGCACCGATTACGCGCGGGCGTTTCGTTCGCTCTTGGATGCGCTGAGGGTGAAGTAGCCGAACTCTCTCCCCGTCGTCCCGGCCGCGATCCATAACCACCGGGAGTTATCGTGGAAGCGAGCTGGGGCCACAACATGCTCAATAACCACGGCCTGTGGTTATGGGCCCCGGGTCGCGCTTCGCTTGCCCGGGACGACGAGGTGAGAGAGCGTGGCCTCAATCCTTGTCGCTCTCGAGCTGGAAGATCTGCGCGCCTTCGCCGCTCGAAATCAATCCGGTCTTGTTGTAGAGGCCGAGCTTGGCGCGGGTGTCCGAGATGTCGAGGTTGCGCATGGTCAGCTGGCCGATGCGGTCGGCCGGCGTGAAGGCGGCGTCCTCGACCTTCTCCATGCTGAGCCGCTCCGGCGCATAGGTCAGGTTCGGGCTCTCGGTGTTCATGATCGAATAATCGTTGCCGCGGCGCAGCTCGAGCGTCACCTCGCCGGTGACGGCGCGCGCCACCCAGCGCTGCGCGGTCTCGCGCAGCATCAAGGCCTGCGAATCGAACCAGCGGCCCTGGTACAGCAAGCGGCCGAGTCGCATGCCGCTGATGCGGTACTGCTCGATCGTGTCCTCGTTGTGGATGCCGGTGACCAGCCGTTCGTAGGCGATGTGCAGCAGCGCCATGCCGGGCGCCTCATAGATGCCGCGGCTCTTGGCCTCGATGATGCGGTTCTCGATCTGGTCGCTCATGCCGAGGCCATGGCGGCCACCGATCGCGTTGGCTTCCAGGAACAGCGCGACCGGATCGGCAAACGTCTTGCCGTTGAGCGCGACCGGCTGGCCTTCCTCGAACCGCACCACGACCTTCTCGGCCTTGACGTCGCAATCGGCGCGCCAGAACGGCACGCCCATGATCGGGTTGACGATGGTGATGCCGCTCGCAAGGCTTTCGAGATCCTTCGCCTCATGGGTCGCGCCGAGCAGGTTGCTGTCGGTCGAATAGGCCTTCTCCGCGCTCATCTTGTAGGCGAAGCCCTGCGCGGTCATGAACGCCGACATCTCGGCGCGGCCGCCGAGCTCGTCGATGAACTGCTGGTCGAGCCAGGGCTTGTAGATGCGCAGGCTCGGGTTGGTCAGCAGGCCGTAGCGGTAGAAGCGCTCGATGTCGTTGCCCTTGTAGGTCGAGCCGTCGCCCCAGATGTTGACGCCGTCCTCCTGCATCGCCGCGACCAGCATCGTGCCGGTCACCGCGCGGCCGAGCGGGGTGGTGTTGAAATAGGTAATGCCGCCGGTCGAGATGTGGAACGCACCGGACTGGATCGCGGCGATACCCTCATGGACAAGCTGGGTGCGGCAATCGACCAGGCGGGCCTTCTCGGCGCCGAAATCCATCGCCTTGCGCGGGATCGCGTCGTAGTCGGCCTCGTCGGGCTGGCCGAGATTGGCGGTGTAGGCGAACACCTTGGCGCCCTTCAGCTTCATCCAGAGCAGCGCCGCCGAGGTGTCGAGCCCGCCCGAGAACGCGATGCCGACTTTTTCGCCGGTGGGCAGGCTTTTCAGAATCGTACTCATGGAACGGTCCAATCGGTCGACATGGATCAGGTTTCAGGGCTGGCGATATCAAATTTCCGCAAGCGGAGCACGCCTTTAATCGGGCTCCAATCAGGCTTCGGGCCGGCTGGATGCAGCCTTGCCGCCCCGGCGCCAGCGCTGCATCCACCGGTAGCCGGGCATTGCAAGGCGCGTCAGCGCGGCATCGACCGCCTCGTCCGTCAGCCGGGTCGCTGCCCAGCGGTAGATCAGCGCGTAGAACAGCCAGACGGTGAAGAACGACACCAGGCCCGCGATCGCCACATCGGTGAAAAAGTGCCCGCCAAAGGCCATTCGAAGCCCACTGGTGACGATGCCGAACACGGTCGCCGCGGCAAAGGCCAGCGGCCGCCAGGCTGGCGGCGTCAGCGCCGCCGGCGCATAGGTCCAGAACGCGGTGGCGCCCTCGCCGGAGAAGAACGAGCAGTTGCGCGGGCAGCCGCCGCGCGGATCCCACCACGGCATGAATTGCAGGTCGCCGCCGAACTGCGTCACGACCACCGGGCGCGGCCGGCCCCAATAATTCTTGAAGGTGAAGTTGGTCAGCACGCCGGCCGAGAGCAGCATCGTGGTGAGCAGGAACACCGCGGCGCGGCCGGACATCAGCATCGGCCGATCGGGCCGAATGAATTTCCAGACGATGGTCACGAGCGCCGGTAGCACCAGTGCCCACGCGATCCACATCGCCGCATCGCGCGCAAAAGCGGCGATCGCGTCGAGCTTCAACGGAAAGGTTTTCTGCGCGGCGTCGTAAAACAGCGCGGCGAGCTTCAGATCGAGCTCGGGATAGAGCCCGAACAGGATGCCGATGATGAGCGCGAGCGCCAGGGCGATGAAAAGTCCGGTCCGGTTCATGGCGCGCGGTTTAGCCGAGGCGATGGGGTATGGGAAGCATCACGGCCGCGGCGATTGTGACGGCAATGGCGGGGGCGGCGGTAATGGACGGCGCGGCTCGCGCCAGGCACCGGCGCTGCGGCCGGCGATCAGCCAGTAGACCAGGCCCGCGACGATGCCGGCGCCGGTCATGATCTCCAGGTGCCGGCGTACGATGCCGTGGAACTGGATCGTATCGGGATCGAACGGGACCAGGCCGAGATAGCAGGCCGCGCCGACGATCGCGCCGCCGACCGCGTAAGCCAGCACGCTTCGGATGTAGAACGCCTCGGTGATCAGCACCACGATCAGCGCGGGCAGCAGCGCAAAGCCCGAGATGAAGATGAAGCCGAAGCCGAGCACGATATCGATCGCGCTCTGGTCGATCTGGCCGCCGAAATCGCTGATCTCGGGGTACAGCACCGCGACGACCACGATGATCCCTGCCACGAAGCAGGACATCAGGAAGCCGAACGCGACGACGAACAGGCGGCCGATCAGGGCCATGCTACCTCCCCGTCATTGCGAGCGGAGCGAAGCAATCCATCTCGCCACTTGCCGAGGCATGGATTGCTTCGTCGCTTCGCTCCTCGCAATGACGGATTGCATGGAGGCAGCACTTCTCAATCCGTCATTGCCATCGCGCGCAGCGCCTGGCGCTCGCGGGCGGAGAGCTTTTCGGTCTCCGACTTGAGCTGGCCGCAGGCGGCGAGGATGTCGCGGCCGCGCGGCGTGCGCACCGGCGAGGAATAGCCGGCATTGAAGATGTATTCGGAGAATTTCTCGATTTGCTCCCAGTCCGAGCATTCATAGGCGGTGCCCGGCCACGGATTGAACGGGATCAGGTTGATCTTGGCCGGAATGCCCTTCAGCAGCTTCACCAAGAGCCTGGCGTCATCGAGCGAATCGTTGATGCCCTTGAGCATCACATATTCGAAGGTGATGCGCCGCGCGTTGGACGCGCCGGGATAGTCGCGGCAGGCCTGCAACAATTCCTTGATCGGATATTTGCGATTCAGCGGCACCAGCTCGTTGCGCAATTCGTCGCGCACCGCGTGCAGCGAGATCGCGAGCATCACGCCGATCTCGTCACCCGTCCGCTTGATGTTCGGCACCACGCCCGAGGTCGACAGCGTGATGCGGCGGCGGGAAATGCCGATGCCCTCATTGTCGCCGACGATCAACAGCGCATCGCGCACCGCGTCGAAATTGTACAGCGGCTCGCCCATCCCCATCATCACGATGTTGGTGACGCGGCGGGTGCCGTCCTCGCGGTCGGCCCAGTCGTTGAGCCGGTCGCGCGCCACCATCACCTGGCCGACGATCTCGCCGGCGGTAAGGTTGCGCACCAGCCGCTGCGTGCCGGTGTGGCAGAACGCGCAATTCAGCGTGCAGCCGACCTGCGAGGACACACACAGCGTGCCGCGATCGGTCTCGGGGATATAGACGCACTCGACCTCGTGCGGCCGCTCGAGCTTGTCGCCGCTCGGCAGCCGCAGCAGCCATTTGCGGGTGCCGTCATTGGAGATCTGCTCGGCGACGACCTCGGGACGGTCGACGGTAAAATGCTTCTCGAGCTCGGCGCGCATGTCCTTCGAGACGTTGGTCATCTCGGCAAAGCTTTGAGCGCCGCGGAAATACATCCAGTTCCAGAGCTGCTGGGTGCGCATCTTGCGCTGACCCGCCTGCACGCCGATCTCGCCCAGGCGATCCGATATCTCGGCGCGCGACAGCCCGATCAGCGACGGCTTGGCCGGCGGCACATAGGTCTCGAGCGGAACCTTTTCGACCAGCGCGCTGGCGCCGGAGACTGCCTTGGTGGTCACGGTGTCGGTCATGAAACCTCAAATAGGCCTTCCAGCCGGTGCTGGAAAGCCGCCTAATACCTCAATTTTACGCCTTAAGTCGCGTCTCTAGCGCCGGCAGTCCTGGCCCACCCGGTCGAGCGCCTGCGCCAGGCCCTTCAGCGAGAAGGTATCGATCGTCTCGGTTCCCTTGGCCGAGACGGCTTTGACCGTCAGATCGGCCGATTTGCGCATGGCTTCCACCATCCGCTCCTCTTCGGCCGCATTCTTGATCCAGAGGCCGTCACCCTGCGTGTACATCGCATAGGTCCCGCCGCCGACCTGCAATGTCGATTCCGAGCCCGGCTTCACGGTGTAGCCGATCATGATCGAGACTTCGTTGACGACCTTCTCCGCCGGGCGGGTGGAGATGAAGGCATAGGCCGGATCGCGTGGCCGGTTCGCCGGATTGGTCTTCGACGACGCCGGCTTGGCGAGCGCGAAGCACACCTTCTTGCCGTTGGGCGCGGCGGTGTAGGCGCCCCAGGTCCCGAATTGCCCGATCAGCGTCGGCTCTGCGCCGCCGGCCGCAGCCGCGGCCGCCGAAGGCGACGGCTTGGCCGCGTCTTTCTTGGGCGCAGCCTGCGTCGGTGCGAGGGTGATGATCCCGCACAGACCACAAGCCGCCAATGATGTCAGAATCTGCCGCACAGCCAACTGGTTCCCCCATCATTGTGACTGCAAGATGGCCCGGCGATTCCCCCTCCGCCGGCCGGGATGGATAACCGGGAAACGCTTTTTTGGGAAGGCAGTTACAGTCGGATGCGCGTGCGGACCCAACGCCACCAGCGCACGTCTACTCTTCTCAGTGCACGCTCATTGTTTGCTGATGCGCATCAGCCCTTAGCAGTCCTTTTTCATCCGTTGGCACGCGCCGCGCGCTGGCTCTCCCACTGCGCATCGGTCCATTGCAGCAGGTCCTCGGCACCGGAACTGCGCAAATGCGAGCCGCCGTCCTGCACCACCATCTCGCCATTGATGTAGCCTGCCTGATCGGAGATCAGGAAGGTCGCGAGATTGGCGAGCTCGAAATGTTCGCCGGCGCGGCCGAGCGGATTGCGATGCGACCAGGTCTCGCCGCGCGCTTCGGGGCGGAGCTGGCCGGTCGCCCCTGGCGTCGGGAACGCACCCGGCGCGATCGCCACGGTGCGGATGCCCTTCGGACCCCATTCGACGGCGAGGCTCTTGGTCATCGCCAGCACCGCGGTCTTGGCCATCGACGACGGCACCGTGAACGCGCGGCCCGTGATGGTCGAGGTCGAGAGGATCGAGAGCACCACGCCCTTGTGCTTGCCGTCGATCCAGCGGCGGCCGGCGGCGAGCGTGCAATACATCGTGCCGTGCAGGGTCGGCGCGAGGATCGCGTCCGCCGCGCGGAATGACAAATGTTCGCTCTGCGCAATAAAGGTTGCGGCCGCATTGTTGACGAGCACGTCGATCGGCGCGTCCTGCCAGATCTGATCCATCATTGCTTCGACCGCACCGCCGTCGCGGATATCGCAGCGCGCGATGGAGACCTTGGCGCCGAGCTCGCTGCGGAATTTCGCGGCGGTTTCCTCCAGCAGCGCCTCGCGCCGGCCGCAGATGATCAATTCGGCGCCGAGTTCGGCAAAGCGTCGACCCATCGCAGCGCCGAGGCCGGAGCCGCCGCCGGTGATCAGGATGCGCTTTTTCGCTAGCAGGCCTTTTTCAAACATAGTTTGATCCCTCCGCACTGTATTGTCGCTCCGCCGCAAATCCGGCATGAAGCTTTCAGTCCTTTTTGCGTCCGAAACTCAGGTGTGTCCATGAAAGCCATCCTCTGCTCGCAATACTGTCAACCCGACGATCTCGTGCTGGCTGACGTGCCCGATCCGGTGGCGGGTCCCGGCGAAGCCGTGATCGCGATCAAGGCGGCGGCGCTGAATTTCTTCGACATCCTGATGATCCAGGGCAGGTACCAGATCAAGCCGCCATTCCCGTTCTCGCCGGCCGCCGAAGTCGCCGGCGAGATCGAGAGCGTCGGCGCCGGTGTCACCGATCTGAAGGTCGGCGACCGTGTCGTCGCATCCTGCGGCCACAACGGCGCGCGCGACAAGATCGCGCTGCCTGCGAATTCGATCGTGAAGATTCCCGACAATCTTGATTACGACCGCGCCGCCGGGATCATCATCATCTACGGCACCGCGCTGCATGCGCTGGAGGATCGCGCGAGCCCGAAACCGGGCGAGACGCTCGCGGTGTTAGGGGCTGCCGGCGGCACCGGCCTCGCCGCGTGCGAGCTCGGCAAGCTGATGGGCCTCAAGGTGATCGCATGCGCGTCGTCGGACGAGAAGCTCGCCTTCGCCAAGCAGCACGGCGCCGAGCTGACGCTGAACTACGCCAAGGAAGATCTGAAAGAGGGCCTGCGCAAGCTGACCGACGGCAAGGGCGCCGACATCGTGTTCGATCCGGTCGGCGGCGCCTATGCCGAAGCCGCGCTGCGCTCGACCGCATGGGAGGGGCGCTTCCTGGTGATCGGCTTTGCCGCCGGCGACATCCCGAAGATTCCGCTCAACCTCGCGCTGCTGAAGGGCTGCGATATCCGTGGCGTGTTCTGGGGCGCGTGGGCGCGGCAGAATCCGGAGAAGAACCGCAAGAACCTCGAGAAGCTCGTGCAGTGGACCGCGGAAGGCAAGATCTCCTCGCATGTCGACCGCACCTTCCCGCTGTCGCAGACCGCGGAAGCGTTGAAGGTGCTGGCCGGCCGCAAGGCAATGGGCAAGGTGATCCTGCATCCGGGCAGCTGAAGGCAACGCTGAACCGCAGGCTCCTAACTATCTCCGTCACCCTGGGGAGCGCCACCGGGTCCGCGCAAAGCGCGGCCCGATGACAGGCTCCGCGCGTCTCGAAGGGTCGACGGCCCGGACCGGGGCTGTCCATCCTTCGAGGCTCGCAAGAGCTCGCACCTCAGAGGGTGTGATTTTTTTGGGGTTTCAGCGAGCATTATAGCCGAAAGCCGGCGCGGTGTGATTCTCTGGCGATGATGGATTCGCGGGAGGTGATGTTGGCTGCCGATGAGTTGTTTGGGGACCTGCCGGAGCAGGCGAAGCCACCAGCCGAAGCGGGCTTGCCCGGCGCTCCGCGGCTGCGTGAGCCCCAGCGCGACCAGATTGCGCTGCGAGCGGTTGATATTGAGAGCCTGATCGGGGAAGACCATCCGGTGCGGCTGATCTGGTCTTATGTCGAAGAGCTTGATCTGAGTGAGTTGGAGGACCGGATCAAGGCTCGCGGCGATCGTCCCGGTCACCCCGCGACCTCGCCCCGGCTTTTGCTGGCGCTGTGGCTCTATGCCGCCAGCGAAGGCGTTGGCAGCGCGCGGGCGTTGGAGCGGCTGTGCGAGAGCCACGATGCCTATCGCTGGCTGTGCGGCGGGGTGTCGGTGAACTATCACCTGCTGGCAGACTTCCGGGTCGGCAACGCCGATCTGCTTGACCGACTGCTCAGTGAGCATCTGGCAGCGTTGGCAAAGGCCGGTCTCGTCGATCTGGAGACCTTGGCGCAGGATGGCATGCGGGTCCGGGCCAGCGCCGGGGCCGCCTCGTTCCGGCGCGAGGCGACGCTGGATAAGCATTTGGCGCAGGCTGAGGCCGTGGTGGAAGACCTCAAGCGCGAGGTCGACACACGCTCGGACGCCAGCAATAAGCGTGCCCGGGCAGCCAAGGAGCGGGCCGCGCGGGAACGCAGCGCGCGGGTGAAGGCGGCGCAGACGGCGCTCGCCGAGATCAAGCAGCAGCGCAAGGAGCGCGAAGAAAGTCGCGGCAACGGCAAGACGCCGAAGGAGCCGCGGGCCTCCACGACGGACGCCTATGCACGGGTCATGAAGATGGCGAACGGCGGCTTCCGCCCCGCCTACAACGTGCAGGTGACGAGCGTGGCCGGCGAGCAGATCGTCGTCGACACCAGAATTTGCAACATCGGATCCGATCGCGGCCTGATGCGCCCCATGCTGGAGCGGCAGCGTGCGCGGCCCGGAGGGTTGCCCAAGGACCATCTCGTCGATGGCGGCTTTGGCAGTGCCGAGGACATCGAATGGGCCTATGCCGAGGGCATCGATATCTTTTGTCCGCCCACTCAATCCAAGCACGGTACCGATCCCTATCTACCGCGGCGCGGCGACGGTCCGGGGGTGTTGGCCTGGCGTGCGCGAATGGCGAGCGAAGAGGGCAAGGCCCGATACAGGTCCCGGTCGATCTGCGAGTGCATCCATGCCCGCTGGCGCAATTGGGACCTGCGGCAATTGACCGTGCGCGGCATCGAAAAGGTCCGTGCCGTCGTGCTCTGGTACGCCCTCGTCAACAACATCCTGCAAGGCAACCGCCTCTCCAGAGCCTAAACAACGGGTCATCGCCGAACTCGAACTCAAACCTGCCAATTGCTGCGACGAACAGCCGCCAAAAACTCCGCAGGAGCCGAATCCGTCACAAGCTCTCAGGATGACGGGTTGAAAGTCTAGTAGCGCGGATGCAGCGAAGCGAAATCCGGGGTTGGACCATCCGCGATTAGAGCGGCCCCGGATTGCGCTTCGCTTCATCCGGGCTACGCCTGCGGCGCTACTCCTCTTCAGGCACGCCGCACTTCAACGCGGCGCGGGCGGCTTCGCGGTGCTCCGGCGTGATGTGGCTTGCCACCATGCGGATTGCGGTTGCAAGAACCGCGGCATCGTCGGTGAAGCCGAGCACCGGCAGCATGTCCGGGATGAAATCGAACGGCAGGATGAAATAGGCGATGGCGCCGAGCAGCGCCGCCTGGACATGGCGCGGCGTCTGCCGGTCGAAGGCGCAGTAATAGGCGGCCAGCAGGTCCTCGGCGAAGGGCAGGCGGGCGACCACTTTCTTGAACTTGATCCAGAAGCGGCGGCGCACGCTTTCGGGGTCCTGCGCCAGCCGGTCGGCAGGCCCAAATCCCACGCCATAGTCGCTCGATGCCATCGCAAGGGTTCCTCGCCGCCGCGAAAGTTCAGCGGCAGACGATTACGAATCTGGGGATGTCGGCCAGCCGGTGCAAGGTGGCCGATCCGCCGGCTCAATTGACCCCGAGCTGCCGTGCGATCGCGTTCATGGCCTTGGCGAGATCGATGTCGCGCTTGGTCACCCCTCCGACATCGTGGGTCGCCAGCACGACCTCGACCGTCTTGTAGACGTTCTTCCATTCAGGGTGATGGTCGCTCTTCTCGGCGACCAAAGCGGCGCGCGCCATGAAGCCGAATGCCTCGTTGAAGTCCTTGAACACGAAGGTCTTTGCGATCGCCTCGCGTCCGGCGGGCTCCGACCAGCCGGCCAGTTCCCAAAGCGCGGCCTTTCTTGCTTCCGCTGACAGCTTTTCGACCATGGGTACCCTCCCGTTTGGCCCGACCTTAGCCTAACGACCGGCCTCCGGGGCGGGATCCACGCCAAAATTAAGGCCGAAATCGCGTCCTATCGCCGCTGGTAACCATGACGCAGATGTAACATCTGTCCGTTCAGGAATTTGCTACAAATACAGGATGTATGCACGTTGGTAGTTTTACGAGATTGAGCCCCGACGTTTGTTTGCGAGATCGATGACAGACGGCTCCGCCAGCATATCGCCCAAGCCGCCGCGTTCGGCCAAGCGCCGGCTGATGTTCGTTTTGATCGCCGGCGCGCTCGCCATCATCGGCGCGACGGCTGCCGGATATTATTTCGCGGTGCGCCCGGTGACGCTGCGGATCGCGGTCGGCCCAGCGAACAGCGATGACGTCAAGGTCGTGCAGGCGCTGGCCCAGGCCTTCAACAACCAGCAGCACACCCAGGTCAAGCTCCGACCAGTGCAGACCGACGGCGCCACCGCCAGCGCGCAGACGCTGGCCGACGGCAAGGCCGATCTCGCCATCATCCGCGGCGACCTCGAAGTGCCGAAGAATGCGCAGGCGGTCGCGACGTTGCGCAAGAACGTCGTGGTGATGTGGGTGCCGCCCGCCAAGGGCAAGGTCCGGAAGTCTGCCAAAATCACCAAGATCGCGCAGCTTTCCGGCCGCAAGATCGGCGTCGTCGGACGCACCCCGGCCAATGTCAATTTGCTCAAGCTGATCCTGACGCAATATGGCGTCGACCCGATGAAGGTCGAGATCGTGCAATTCCCGGCCAATGAAGCGGCCGAGGCGATCAAGAACCTGAAGGCCGACGCCTATCTCGCGGTCGGCCCGGCCAACAGCAAGATCACGATCGACGCGATCACGGCGTCGGTCAAGGACGGCGGCGAGCCCACCTTCCTCGCGATCGACGCGTCGGAAGCGATCGCGCAAAACCATCCGGCCTATGAGGCTGCGGAAATCCCCGCCGGCTCGCTCGGCTCGGCCGACCGGCCGGACGACGAGGTGAAGACGATCAGCTTCTCGCATCACATCGTCGCACGAAAAGGCCTGTCGGACTCGACCGTCGCGGCCTTCACCCGGCAATTGTTCGCGATCCGGCAATCGCTCAAGAACGACTTCCCGCTCGCCGCCAAGATCGAAACCCCCGACACCGACAAGGACGCCACCATCCCGGTACATCCGGGCGCGGCCGCCTTCGTCGACGGCGAGGAGAAGACCTTCCTCGATCGCTACAGCGATTACATCTGGTGGAGCCTGATGGCATTCTCGGCGATGGGCTCCGCCGGCGCGTGGTTCGCCGGCTATCTCAAGCAGGACGAGCGCAACACCAACACCTCGCAGCGCGAACGCCTACTGGAGATGCTGAAGGCCGCGCGGCAAAGCGATTCGACCGAAGAGCTCGACCAGATGCAGGCCGAAGCCGACGACATCCTGCGCCACACGCTCGACTGCTTCGAGCATGGCGCCATCGAGGAAGGCACCCTGACCGCGTTCAACATCGCGCTAGAGCAGTTCCACAACGCGGTCGCCGACCGCAAGGCCCTGCTACTGAGCATGCCGCAGAATTTGCAACGGACTGCGACGCAGTTCAGGGCGGCGGGGACGGCGTAAGCCATCCACGTTCCTCGCGTGAGGGAATCACCGGCGGCAGGGTTCCCTCCCCCCTTGCGGGACCCGCAAGGGGGAGGGAGCCTGACAGGCGTGCTCACCTTACAAAGGCTGACTCCGATATCTTGCGCGCACCCCTGTAATCTCACCGTCATGGAATTTTTCTAGGTCTTGGCACGCCCGCGGCGCAGTGTCGCTGTGACCTTGAGGAGACCCCATGACGATCCGGTTCTCGCGAAATCTCACCCGCCGACGCTTTCTCTCGACGGCGGCTGCGGCCGGTGCCGGCGTGGTCGCGATGCCTTATCTGTCGCGCGCGGCGGATCGTCCCGTCATCACCCATGGCGTGCAGTCCGGCGATGTCGGCGTCGACAGCGGCGTGGTGTGGGCGCGGGCGGACCGGCCGTCGCAGATGATGGTCGAGGTCGCGACCACCGAATCGTTCAAGGACGCTCGCGCGCTGCCGCCGATCACGGCGCTGCCGGAGAGCGACTTCACCGCAAAGATGCTGCTGGAGAACCTGCCCTCCGGCCAGGACATCTTCTACCGCGTCCGCTTCCGCGACCTCGCCCATATCGACGTGGTCGGCGAGCCCGTGGTCGGCCGCTTCCGCACCGCGCCGAGCGACCGCCGCGACGTCTCCTTCGTATGGGGCGGCGACGTTGCCGGCCAGGGCTGGGGCATCAACCCCGACGACGGTGGCATGATCACCTTCGCCGCGATGAAGAAGCACAACCCGGATTTCCTGCTGCATTCCGGCGACACCATCTACGCCGACGGCGTGATCCCGTCCGAGGTGAAGCTCCCGGACGGCAAGATCTGGAAGAACATCACGATCCCGGAGAAGGCCAAGGTCGCCGAGACGCTCGACGAATACCGCGCCGCGCACAAATACAATTTCCTCGACTCCAATGTGCGCGCCTTCAATGCCGAGGTGCCGATCTTCGTGCAATGGGACGATCACGAGGTGACCAACAACTGGTCGCTGTCGAAGCAGCTGCCGGCGGCCTACAAGGAGCGCGACATCACGGTGCTCGCCGCGCGCGCGGCCAAGGCGTTCCACGAGATGTATCCGATGCGCGAGAGCATCGTCGAACCGGGCCGGGTCTATCGCACCCTGAGCTACGGCCCGCATCTCGACGTGTTCATGCTCGATGAGCGCAGCTATCGCGGCCCCAACGGTCCGAACCTGCAGGAGAGCTACGGTCCCGATGCCTATTTCATCGGGCCGGACCAGATGGCCTGGCTGAAGCGCGCGCTGCTCAACTCGCGCGCCACCTGGAAAGTGATCGCCTCCGACATGCCGCTGTCGTTGATCGTCTATGATGATGCGACCAACAAGAAGGGCTCGGAAGCGTTTGCGCAGGGCGACGGTCCGGCGCGCGGCCGCGAGCTCGAGATCGCCGACATCCTGCGCTTCATCAAGACCGCAGGGATCGTCAACACGGTGTGGCTGACCGCCGACGTGCACTACGCGGCCGCGCACTACTACAATCCGAACAAGGCCCAGTTCCAGGAGTTCGATCCGTTCTGGGAATTCGTCTCCGGCCCGCTGCATGCCGGCACGTTCGGCCCGAACGAGCTCGACAACACGTTTGGTCCCGAGGTGAGGTTCGTCAAGGCGCCGGGCGAAGCCAACCAGAACCTGCCGCCGTCGGCCGGCATGCAGTTCTTCGGCCACGTCAAGATCGACGGCAAGAGCGGGCAAATGACGGTGAGCCTGCGCGACCGCGTCGACGCCGAGCTGTGGGCGATCACGCTCGACCCGAAGCCGGTGTAGTCCGGCCGCAGCCGCGACGGAACCGGACACCCTGTCCCGCACGCTTTTGGCCAAACCAAGGGCGTCGCGATTGCCGGGGATGGACGCGACCCGCCCCTTCCGGTACCGATATCAGAGCCGTTATGCTGGGGGCCCGGAGGGGCGGAGCATGAGGCGCTGCGAATTCTTTCGCGTGCTCGGTGGTATCGTCGCGAGGTTTCGGTCTCGCCGCTTGTTGGTCGTTACGATCGCGGTGTTCGCACTGCTGCCGATCGGAGCCGGTGATGCCGGCTGGCTGCCCGATCTCTTCAAGAGCTCACCCAAACATGCCAAGTCGCCAAAGCGCGCGAAGGCAACCAGGCCGGCCAGATTGGCGAGGCACCGCGCCCCGCCCAAACACCGCGCCACGCGACTGGCCGCCCTTGGCCCAGTCACACTGCCGCTTTCAGGGCTCAAGCCGGCCGCACTCACATGCGATCCCGCGACATTCCGGATCGTGCTGGACGTCGGACATACCGCCGAATCGGAAGGTGCGATCAGCGCGCGGAATGTTGCCGAGTTCACCTTCAACCTGCGGCTTGCGAAGCTGATCGAGGAGAGATTGAAGGCCGAAGGTTTTGCCGAAACCAGGCTGCTGCTGACCGAGGGCAAGGCGCGACCCAGCCTGTTCAAGCGGGTCGCGAGCGCCAGCAATTTGCACGCCGATCTGCTGCTGTCGATCCACCATGACTCCGTGCCCAACAAGATGCTTGAGGACTGGGAATTCGAGGGCAAGAAAAGCCATTTCAGCGATCGCTTCAGCGGCTACTCGGTGTTCGTCTCCCGGGAGAATCCGGACTTCAGGACCAGCCTGCGGTTTGCCGAGCTGGTCGCTAAGGAATTGAAGGCTGGGGGGCTGCCCTATGCCGAGCAGTACAGCCTGCCCATCATGGGCAGCAACCAGCACCCGCTGCTGAACAAGGACACCGGCGTCTACAGCTATGACGAGCTGATCGTGCTGCGAAAGACCGCAATGCCCGCCGTGCTGCTGGAGGCCGGCTCGATCATCAACCGCGACGAAGAACTCGCAATGGACTCGCTCGAGCGCCGCAACATCATCGCCGGCGGCGTCGCGTCTGCCGCGAAGCAATTCTGCGAGCCGCGATGGAGCCTGCAAGGCCCACTCTGACGGGCCGCTGACGTCATTCCGGCTTGCCGGCCTTGATCTCCTTGAATTTGGCAAGCGCCTGTTCGAACTTGGCGTTGAACAGCCACATCGCATCGAGGATGTTGCGGAAGGTTGCGGAGGTTCGAGCCCGGTCGGCCCGGCCGAAAGCGAAGACGCTGTTGTTTCGCAGATATCCCATGATCCGGGGATCGGAGATCCTGTAACCTGTGAGGTTTCCCGATTTCAGCGCAGCTCTCGTCGGCGTCGGAATGATCTGGATCAATTCGAACAGCTTCATTTGATCGATCGGATCCGGCAGAGCCTTTGCGATCGCCGGGACCTGCGGGAAAATGTCCGCGTGCGCGTTCATCAGGCCGTCCCGCACCGCGGTCCAGTGATTGAACCTGCGATCGAGGTTGCCGGCCCGCGCCTCTTCCTTGTCGTCGCGGCGGCTCAGCGCCGGATCCAGCGCCGCGATCGATTCCTTGATCGCGGCCCACTTGTTTCGACCGTTGCGATCTTCGGACGGGCCGGTCTGCAGGCTGCCCTTGTAGGTGTTCGACCGCGCATTTCCCACGTTCTGCTTGCCGTTGGTCTCGGCAAAGAACAGCCCGAGGCTGATACGGCCGGCGGTCGCGGCGTCAGCGGCATCCAGTCCCCTGGCGCGCGCGATCACGGTCGCCAGATCGACCACGTCCTTGAACGGCGTCTCGGAGCTTTGCGCACCGGCGGGCGGCGCCTCCATGAGGTCGAACAGTTTTCTGTACTCCTCGAGCAGCGGCTCATTGTCGGCGTCGAAATAGGCCGGCGGAATTCCCAGTTTGTTGGGCCTTCCGATCCGCGACGGCAACGCATCGGTGAGATCCTTGTAGGCGCTCATCATCTCGACCCGGGCAAGATAGATCGCCTGGCCCGGCAGGTTGGGCAGCGGCTGCTTCGAGTCGATCTGCGCGCGGCGCTGGCGCAGGATCGAGACGAAGGTCTTCAGGGCATTGTCGTAGGCCTCGCTTGCGGCGGATTGCGCGCTCGACAATGCGGTCGGCTCAGCAACGGCTCGAGATACGAAGCCACCGCCGACGGCCGAGGCGAGCAGCAGGCCGATAGAGAGCGCTGCTGCACGCGCAGCGGCAGATGGGCTGATCGCCATGACGGCTTGCCTGTGCGTCGCCGAATCCTTGCGACCCGGATCGTAGACGACGAACGCTTCGACGGCGAGGCCGAAGCCGGCAATTCGTCAGAGCCCGTTGCGCAGCGCGGCCTCGAGCGTCTCGCTCGAACACGGCTTGGTCAGCCGCGGCTTGCCGGCGAGCGAGTCCGGCAGCCTGACATCGGCGCCATAACCCGTGATGAACGCGAACGGCACCTCCAGCGCATCGAGCCGCTCGGCGATCGCGAACGTCTTCTCGCCCCCGACCAGGCCGACGTCGAGCAGGGCGAAATCCGGCGGACGTTCAGCAATCAGTTCGAGCGCGCGCGCGACATTCGCGGCGGTCCGCACCGTGCGGACGCCGAAGCCCAGGATGGTGTCCTCGAAATAGAGCGCGATGATCGGATCGTCCTCGACGACCAGAACGTCGCCGGGCATGGCATTGGGAGCGCAGTCCATGGCTCGGTGTCCATTTCTTCAATGATGGATGAGAGGCCGGATCGATCCGGCCGGATGGCCCGCGACCGGCGCCCGAAGGCGCGCCGGCTGTTCCCAATATGAAACCCATCACATCGCGCGCGGTCGCGTCTGTTCACTAGTGAACATAAATACGGGAACTTTTTCAGTATGGTCCGCGTTGGGCTGGCAGGATTTTCCAATGATTACAAAACCGACTGATTTGGCCGGGGCGAACGACCGGCCGTTCAATAATCTTTTGCGCCGGCTCAATGCCGTCGACTACGAGCTGATCGCGCCGCATCTTGCGCTGGTCGAAGCTAATGCCGGCGATCTGCTCTATAATCCCGGCGACGATGTCCAGACCGTGCATTTCCCGTGCGGACCGAGCCTTGCGTCCTACATGGTGCCGAACGAAGACGGACGCGATGTCGAGACCATCCTGGTCGGCCGCGAGGGCGCAGTCGGCGGCATCGTCAGCCAGGGATTCCTGCCGGCCTATACCCGCATCACCGTCAAGTTCGGCGGACCCTTCGCGCGGCTGCCGATCAGCAAGCTCGACGCCGCCAAGCTGAAATCGATCTCGGTGCGCAACATCTTCGCGCGCTATGCCGACTGCATGCTGGCGCAGATCTTCCAGTCGACCGCCTGCAACGCGATCCACTCGATCGAGCAGCGCGCCGCGAAATGGATCATCTCGGCGATCGAGCGCACCAACGGCAACGGCGTGGTGCCGCTCACCCATGAGCAGCTCTCGACCCTGCTCGGCGTCGGTCGCAGCTACACCAGCCGGGTGATCCAGAACTTCAAGGCGGAGGGCGTGCTGGACACCCGCCGCGGCGCGATCGTGATCCGCGATCCGGACAAGCTCCGGCTGCGCTCCTGCCAATGCAACGAGGCGGTGAAGGATCACTTCGAGGAAGTGCTGCGCGGGGTCTATCCGAGCGAGGACAACCCGGCGAATTAGTCCCACTTACCTCTCCCCGCTCTTTGCGGGGAGAGGTCGGATCGCTCTGGCGATCCGGGTGAGGGGCGAGGCACACTGCTCAACAAGCTGCGAGGTGCTCGCCGGATGGATGCCCCTCACCCCAACCCTCTCCCCGTAAGAACAGGGAGAGGGAGCATAGCTATCGCAGGCCGCGAAAATCACGCTACACTCGCCTGATGAGCGGGGCTGAACTTCACGCCGTCTTCGACGTCGCTGCATGGTGCGCGGCGGCAGCCGCGATGTGGTGGCTGTCGCGCCAGCGCGGGCTGCAATTCGCCCGGCAATCGTTCGAGCTGCCCTACATCGCGGCGCTGGTGTTCGGTGCCGGCATCGGCGCCTACATCTTCGGCACGCTGAACCTGTGGTTCTCCGGCATGCCCGGCATCGCCCGCTCGGTCGAGGGCGCGCTGGCCGGCGGCATCGTCGCGATCGAGCTCTACAAATGGCTGCACGGCATGACGCTGCGCACCGGGGCGCGCTTCGCGCTGCCGCTTGCGATCGGCGTCGCGGTCGGCCGGCTCGGCTGCTATTTCGCGGGGCTCGAGGACTTCACCTACGGCACGCCGACCACGCTGCCCTGGGGCCATAATTTCGGCGACGGCGTGCTGCGCCATCCGGTGCAGCTCTATGAAAGCCTGGCGATGGCCGCGTTCGCGGTCTTCTATGTGTGGGCCGTATTGAACCGCAACGCCGCTGTCATCACCAATGGATTCTACCTCGTGCTGTTCTACTACGGGCTGCAGCGCTTCCTGTGGGAGTTCATCAAGCCCTATGGCGCACTGATCGGCCCGTTCTCGCTGTTCCACGTGCTATCGCTGTTTGTCATGATTTATGCCGCCGTCATGCTGGCG
This sequence comes from Bradyrhizobium sp. USDA 4461, assembly GCF_054055655.1. Classification (NCBI taxonomy): domain Bacteria; kingdom Pseudomonadati; phylum Pseudomonadota; class Alphaproteobacteria; order Hyphomicrobiales; family Nitrobacteraceae; genus Bradyrhizobium; species Bradyrhizobium sp. USDA 4461. Next base: position 2,510,990 of record NZ_JBSRXM010000001.1, on the reverse strand, counting down.
ACGGCACCAGATGTGAGTTTGAAGCATGAACGCGCCGCTGCGTAAGGCACGCCCCTACATCTTCTGGGGCCAGACCCAGTCGCTCTGCGAAACCTGCCTGACCCTGGTGCCGACCAAGATCCAGATATCAGGCAACGAGGTCTGGTATGAGAAGCGTTGCAAGCAGCACGGCGTGCAGTCGACGCTGGTCTCGACTGATTCGGCCTATTGGCGGCTGTGCAAGGACTTCATCAAGCCGGGCGACCGGCCGCTCGCCTTCCAGCGCCACACCGAATTCGGCTGCCCCTATGATTGCGGGCTGTGCCCGGACCACGAGCAGCATTCCTGCCTGGCGCTGATCGAGATCACCGAGCACTGCAACCTGACCTGCCCGGTGTGCTTTGCGAATTCCTCGCCGGCACGCTCAAGCTTCACGCCGCTGGCGAAGATCGAGAAGATGCTGGACGCGCTGGTGGCAAGCGAGGGCGAACCTGATCTGGTGCAGATCTCCGGCGGCGAGCCGACGCTGCACCCGGACTTCTTCGCGATCCTGGATGCGGTGCGCGCCCGCCCGATCCGCCATGTCATGATCAACACCAACGGCCTCAGGATCGCACGCGAGCCCGATTTCGTGGCCAAGCTCGCCGAGAACAAGCGCGGGCTGGAGGTCTATCTGCAATTCGATTCGCTGAAGCGCGAGGCTCTGGTCAATCTGCGCGGCGCGGACTTGCGAAAAATCCGCCAGCAGGCGCTGGAGAATCTCGAGCGCGAAGGCATCTCGACCACGCTGGTCGCCACCATCAAGCGCGGCGTCAATGATGCCGAGATCGGCGACATCGTCCGCCATGCGCTGAGCTGGAAATGCGTCCGCGGCGTCACCTTGCAACCGGTGCAGGACGCCGGCCGCAACGAGGATTTCAACAAGGACACCGACCGCATCATGCTGTCGGAGATCCGAAAGCGGGTGATCGACACCGGGGTGTTCGGCGCCAACGACATGATCCCGCTGCCCTGCAACCCCGAGAGCATCTCGATCGGCTACGGTCTGCGCAACGGCGACAAGGTGCTGCCGCTGACCTCGCTGATCCCGCAGGATCAGCTGATCGCCGTGATGCCCAACACGATCAGTCCGGAGAAATATCCGGTGTTGCGGGAGAAGTTCGTCGATTTGTTCTCGCTGTCGTCGGGACCGCTCAACACAAGCGAGCGTGTTTGCGAGCTGCTGTGCTGCCTGCCGAGCTTCGAGGTGCCTGAGGGCCTCAGCTACGAGAACGTGTTCCGCGTCACCATCGTGCAATTCCTCGATCGCTTCAATTTCTGCGTCGGCAACGTCAAGCGAAGCTGCATCCACTTCGTCACCGAGAGCGGCGCGATCATCCCGTTCGACACCTACAACCTGTTCTACCGCAATGGGCTGATCGACGGCATCCGCGCCGCGCTGGCCGGGCAGACCTATCGCGAAACACGGCAGAGCGAGCAGGTGCCGCGATGAGCGAGGCCAATCCACCGCCGCTCCCGCCTGCGCCGCCGGAGCTGCCCTATCAATACGTCCCGCCGGCGCAGCCGCCACGCAGCGGCTGCGCGACCGCCTTTATGGCGCTGTTCGGGGTGTTCCTGCTGCTGCCCGGGCTCTGTGCCCTGCTGTTCGGGTTCGGCGGCATGAACTGGTCGCGGCCCGATCCCTCGATCTTCTTTCTGATCCTGCTCGGGCTGGCGGTCTGCTTTGCCGGCGTGATGCTGATCCGCGCCGCGATCAAGGGGAGCCCATGAGCAATCTGGACCAACCGTCGTCGACAGAACCGCCGCGGCAGGAACCACGGTTGCCGCCCGGCTGCATGATCTTCATGCTGATCGTGGGGGTGCTGCTGCTGATCCCGGGCGCCCTCTGCGTGGTCCTCAATGTCACTTTGGGTGGGTCAAACGACCCGCTCACGGGGGTCTCGGTGCTGGTTGCGTTTGTTGGACTCGGGCTGATCGTGTTCGCCCGGGCGCAGAAACGGGGCTGAATCGACCCAGAAAAGCCCCTTAAGGCCGGCTTCCGGAACCAAAATCAGCCCTCCAAACCACCAACAAATCATTGTTTTTTGGCGTTTTCTGACTATATTGCGCCGCAACGCGCAAGGTGCCCGGTCCTTAAGACCGGGCTTCCTTTTTGGGGTGATGCGTCCCCGTCAAATTTCTTGGGTATGAGCGTGATCCGGGCCCCGATGGGGCCACGCGAGCGAGCGGCCGGCCAAATCGGTCCGGCGAGATCGCGCATCTGACCATTGCACGACCAGAAGAAGAGCCATGAACCTTCGCAACGTCGCCATCATCGCCCACGTCGACCACGGCAAGACCACCCTCGTCGACCGCCTGCTGCAGCAATCCGGCACTTTCCGCGAGAACCAGAAGGTCACCGAACGCGCCATGGACTCCAACGACCTGGAGCGCGAGCGCGGCATCACCATTCTGGCCAAGGCCGCCTCGGTGCAGTGGAAGGACATTCGCGTCAACATCGTCGACACCCCAGGCCACGCCGATTTCGGCGGTGAGGTCGAGCGCATCCTCAACATGGTTGATGGCGCACTGGTGCTGGTCGACGCCGCCGAGGGTCCGCTGCCGCAGACCAAGTTCGTGGTGTCGAAGGCGCTCAAGATCGGCCTGAAGCCGATCGTCGTGATCAACAAGGTCGACCGTCCGGACGCCCGCCCGACCGAAGTCATCAACGAGGTGTTCGACCTGTTCGCGGCGCTCGATGCCTCTGAGGAGCAGCTCGACTTCCCGATCCTGTACGGGTCGGCCAAGCAGGGCTGGATGGCGGAGAGCCCGGAGGGCCCGAAGGACCTCGGCATGCAGCCGCTGTTCGACTTGATCGTGCGCCATGTCGAGCCGCCGAAGGTCGAGCAAGGTCCGTTCCGCATGATCGGCACCATCCTCGAGGCCAATCCCTATCTCGGCCGCATCATCACCGGGCGGATCTCCTCCGGCTCGATCAAGCCGAACCAGCAGGTCAAGGTGCTGGGCGCCGACGGCAAGCTGATCGAGAGCGGCCGCCTGACCAAGATCCTCGCCTTCCGCGGCCTCGAGCGCACCCCGCTCGAAGAGGCCGAGGCCGGCGACATCGTCGCGATCGCGGGCTTGACCAAGGGCACCGTCGCCGACACCTTCTGCGACCCCTCGGTCGAGACGCCGCTGCCGGCGCAGCCGATCGATCCGCCGACGGTCTCGATGTCGTTCATCGTCAACAACTCGCCGCTCGCCGGCACCGAAGGCGACAAGGTGACCTCGCGCATGATCCGCGACCGCCTGCTGCGCGAGGCCGAAGGCAATGTCGCGCTGCGCGTCGTCGAGGCCGCTGACAAGGATTCCATGGAAGTCTCCGGCCGCGGCGAATTGCAGCTCGCTATCCTGATCGAGACCATGCGCCGCGAGGGTTTCGAGCTCTCGGTGTCGCGCCCGCGCGTCGTGCTGCAGAAGGACGAGGCGACCGGCGGCTGGCAGGAGCCGATCGAGGAGGTCGTGATCGACGTCGACGAGGAGCATTCCGGCGTCGTCGTGCAGAAGATGAGCGAGCGCAAGGCCGAGATGATCGAGATGCGCCCGTCCGGCGGCAACCGCCTGCGGCTGGTGTTCTACGCGCCGACCCGCGGCCTGATCGGCTACCAGGGCGAACTGCTCACCGACACCCGCGGCACCGCGATCATGAACCGCATCTTCCACGGCTATGCCGCCTACAAGGGCGAGATCCAGGGCCGCCGCAACGGCGTCCTGATCTCCAACGACCAGGGCGAAGCGGTGGCCTATGCGATGTTCAAGCTGGAAGACCGCGGCCCGATGATGATCGAGCCGGGCTGGAAGGTCTACAAGGGCATGATCGTCGGCGAGCACACCCGCGACAATGATCTCGAGATCAACGTGCTGAAGGGCAAGCAGCTCACCAACATCCGCACCACCTCGAAGGACGAAGCGGTGCGCCTGACCCCGCCGATCCGCATGACCCTGGAAAAGGCGCTGGCCTATATCGAGGACGACGAGCTCGTCGAGGTGACGCCGAAGTCGATCCGGCTGCGCAAGAAGCACCTCGACCCGAACGACCGCAAGCGCGCCGAGAAGGCCAAGGAAGCGGTGGCGTAAGCGGTCCCACATAGAAACTGTCATGCCCCGGCTCGACCGGGGCATCCAGTACGCCGCGGCTCCTCAGTAAAATCACAGCTGCCTCTGGAATACTGGATCGCTCGCATACGCGGGTGATGACAGTCATGCGCGCGGCGGCTTCAGGCCTGGCGGCGAACGTGCTAGAGCCGGGACATGAGTTCTCTTCCCTCCACGGTCGATGTCGCCATCATCGGCGCCGGCGCTGCGGGCCTCGGCGCCGCGCATGCGCTGCAGGGCACCGGCCTGTCCAGCATCGTGCTGGAAGCCCGCGATCGCCTCGGCGGCCGCGCGCATACCATCCAGGCTGCGCCTGACGTGGTGTTCGACGTCGGCTGCGGCTGGCTGCACTCGGCCGACCAGAACAGCTTTGTCGGCATCGCCCAGCAACTCGGCTTCGAGCTCAACAAGGACCTGCCGCCGTGGCGCGAGCGCGCCTATGGCAAGGCGTTCCCGCAGGCCGACCGCGATGCGTTCACGCTCGCGCTCGACCAGTTCTACGATCGCCTCGAACAAGCCGCGCGCGACGGCAAGGATGGTTCCGCCGATCGCTATCTCGAACCCGGCAACCGCTGGAACCCGATGATCGATGCGATCTCGACCTATGTGAACGGCTGCGAGCTCGATCAGGTCTCGATCCTCGACGTCGACGCCTATGAAGACACCGACATCAATTGGCGGGTGCGGCGCGGCTATGGCGCTTTGGTCGCGGCCTACGGCGAACAGGTGCCGGTCGCACTGAACTGCGAGGTCCGGTTGATCGATCACACAGGCCCGCGCATCCGCATTGAGACCACGCGCGGCACGCTTGAGGCGGACAAGGTGATCGTCACCGTGCCGACCAATTTGATCGCCGACGAGGCGATCCGCTTCTCGCCCGCGCTCCCGGACAAGCGCGATGCCGCGCGCGGGCTGCCGCTCGGGCTCGCCGACAAGGTGACCTTGGCGCTCGCCGAACCCGAGGCGCTGCCGAAGGAAGGCAATCTGCGCGGCGCCACCATGCGCACAGAGATGGGCACCTATCACATCCGCCCGTTCGGCCAGCCCTGCATCGAAGGCTTCTTCGGCGGCCGCTTTGCGCAAGCGCTCGAAGATGCCGGCAACGGCGCCATCGCCGCGCACAGCATCGACGAGATCGTCTCCTTCCTCGGCAATGATTTCCGCCGCAAGCTGAAGCCGCTCAGCGAATCCCGCTGGGCCCACGACCGGTTCGCCCGCGGCTCCTACTCGCATGCGCTGCCCGGCTACGCCGACAAGCGCGCCGTGCTCGCCGCCCCGGTCGACGGCCGGCTGTTCTTTGCGGGAGAGGCGACGTCGCCGCATTTCTTCTCGACCGCGCATGGCGCACGGGATTCGGGGGAGCGGGCGGCGAAGGAAGTCCTGGCGGCTGTGCCGCGCAAATAGCCGCATCGTCATTGCGAGCGAAGCGAAGCAATCCATCGGGCGGCATAACGGAGGCATGGATTGCTTCGTCGCTTCGCTCCTCGCAATGACGGCAGATGTTACTCCAGCACCCTCGCCCGCATATCGGCGTCGGGGACAAAACACGTCTCGTATTTCCCGAAGATGCGATAGCGGTTGCGCGCGATGGTGCTGTACACTGCGTCGCGCAGCGGCTTGGGCACCGTAAACAGCGCGCGGGTCCAGCTCCAGCCAGGCAGATGGCTCAGTACCGTCAGCGCCGCGTCGGACTTCATCCAGGCGACGCCGCCATGGATCACGGCATTGGTGTCGGGATCGTCGGGGTCGATGCCGAAGGTTTTGGCGAGCCGCGTGCCGTAGGCGGACTGGATCGGCGTGAAGCGGAAGCGCCTCTCGGTATCGCGCGAGACGACGAAGCGGACCCAACGCGAGCAGAAGATGCAGACGCCGTCGTAGAGGATCACGTCGTCGTTGGGCCAGCTCTTCATCGGTTATCCAACGTCAGCAGCGCCACCAGCATCAGCACGATCGCGGGGCCGGTCTTCACCAGTGCGCCGAGCGGCTCGATCCAGAGATCGGGCGTCAGGATCGCCGATCCCGCCATGTAGCCGAGCGAGGCGACGATGCCGGCAACGAGGCCGAATGCCGCGGTGCGGCGGATCGCGATCAGCACGCCGATGCTCATGTCCATCAGGCTGGTCAGCACCGTCACCGGCCCGACCAGAGCGGGTGGAAAATGATGTGCGCTCAAAATCCCGGCGGCGGCGTCATAGGAGATGACAAGCGCGATGAAGCCGGACGCCACCCAGAACAGCACCAGGCTGGCGAAGATCAGCGCCTTGATCAGGAACAGCCGCGCAAACCATTTGTCCTGGATCGTCGCGGGACGCCCGCCGACGGCTTGCGCGATCGTCCTCGGCACGATGCCGGTCGCCTGCATCCAGGCTGAGGGATCGCCGGTGACGCCGCGGCGCAGCTCGGCGATCGCAGTGGTCCGCAGCGGCGGCATCCAGCCGAGGCGGCTGACGAGATCGCCGAGGCGAGCACCGAGATCAATCAAGAAGGACGGCGAGGCGATGCGGACATGCTTCGCCGTGCCGAACGTCCCTCGGAATTGGGCGATGACGCCGCCGAGCGAGACCGGCTGAGGCTGCATCAAGTCCCACGCCACCGATCGCACCGCTTCATCGCCGACGTCGCGCACTGCGAGCCAGGCGATCGTGGCCGCGATATCCTCGACCGCGACCGGCTGGAACGGCGTCGCCGCCTCATCGGCCGGCAACTCGACCGGCAGCGCCGCCAGCGCGCGCAGCATGGCGCTGCCGCCATAGGCCGATGGCGCGATGACAAAGCCCGGTCGCAGGATCGCGTGCGCGATCCCTGATGCCGCAATCAGCCGCTCGGCCTCGCGCTTGGTGGTGCTGAAGGCGGTGCGGTCCTGATCGGCCGTGCCGGGAATCGAAATATGCACGAGACGGATCGCGCGATGGCTGTCGCGGACTGCTTGCAGCAGCCGCGCGACGAAATCGCGATGCACCGCGCGCGTGTCACTGCCCGGCCCGTCCTGCAGCACGCCGAGGCAATTCACGACAACGTCGACCTCATGCGTGCGAACAAGCTGCGTCAGCGCCGCGGCATCCAGCGACATCACAGGCAGCTCGAGATCGGCCGCGCTCATCTTTTGCGCCGGCGTGAAATGCCGCGCGATCCCGATCACGTGAAAGCCGCGCGCCCTCAGATCGTGGGTGATGGCACGTCCGATCAGGCCCGACGCGCCGAGCACGAGGATGTTGTGTGATGCATCGTCACTCATAGAAGACGGATCATGCTTCAAAATGGTTTCGCGATCATCAGCCACAGGATGATCATCACCGAGCCGAAGCCGGGAATGCCGAACAGGAACCAGCGGCGAAACAACGCATGGTAGCGCGGCGGCAGCGGCAGACCTTTTTCGACGGCGGCCTGCGCGAGGTCGCGCATCTCCATCTGCATGAAGATGACGGGAATCCAGAACGCGCCGGCCAGGGCGTAGAGCGCAAGCGATACCAACAGCCAGCGTTCGGTGATCCCGGTTGCCGACAGCAGCATCAGCAGTCCGCCGCTCACCGGCTGCAGCAGCACGGCGCTCAGCGTGAAGATCATGTCTGCGATCACGACGGTCGCCGCCGTGCGTGCGATGAACGCTGCATCCTGCGTGCGATGCGCCGCCAGCATGAAGAAGGCGATGCCGGTCCCGGTGCCGAGGATCACGATGGCGCCGAGCACATGCAGATATTTGATCAGGAAGTAGAGCGTCATCGCAGTCCGCTCGGGCCGATTAATACCGCTGCTGCCTTAAGGCCGGCGCACGCGAAAATCCACTGCGGCGGCGCAGCGACCGCGCACGCGGGGTACCCACCTCGCGCCGGGATCGCGCGCCAAATCCTGCCGGCGAATCAGCCCCGAACGAGCATCTTTCAGCGCGACGGCAGTGTCATACTGCGCGCGCGATTCACGCTTTGCACAGGGCCGGGCCAGCGGTCGACCGCTTGAGCCCGGCATGTGTCCTTTTTCGGAACAAGTTTTCATCACACTGATGCAAAAAATCCACAGCTTAACCGATAATTAACGATGGACCTTGAAGGCGGCCCGCTGACTTGCTTTGATCGGATGCATGAGCACAACGCTGATCGAGGTCCGGCCGGCCAAAGCTGCAGACGCGGCTGCGGTGGCGTCTACCCATGACGAAGCCTGGCGCTCGGCGTATCAGGGAATCATCCCCGGCGCCGAACTCGAAAAGCTGATCAATCGCCGCGGCCCGCAATGGTGGGACAGCGCCATCCGCAAGGGCAGCCGCGTCAGCGTGCTGGTGTTCGGCGACCGCATCGCGGGCTACGCCAATTACGGCCGCAACCGCGCCCGCAGCCTGCACTTCGAAGGCGAGATCTACGAGCTCTATCTGCGGCCGGAATTCCAGGGCCTCGGCTTCGGCCGTCGCCTGTTTGCCTCCGCCCGCCGTGACCTCCTGCAGAGCGGCCTGAAGAGCATGGTGATCTGGGCGCTCTCGGATAACGAGCCGGCGACCGAGTTCTACCGCGCGCTGGGCGGACGGATGGTGGCGCGCTCCTCGGAGCGGTTCGGGCCGAAGTCGCTCGACAAGGTCGCTTTCGCCTGGGCGAACTGAAAATCATGCTTCTCTCGCAGCTGCAGCAAGGCTAAACCAGCCTGAGCGCTTGCGCGCGACGGCCAGCCCGGCTCCCAAGGCCGGGCCTGATGTTGTTCGCGGCCCGGCGGCGCCAACAAAAAATCACATCGTTTCTCAACTTCCAAAGGCCACGCGGAGCAATCCATGCGTATCGACGCCATATCGATCGGAAAAAATCCGCCCCACGACGTCAACGTCATCATCGAGGTTGCCGTCGGCGGCGAGCCCATCAAGTACGAGATGGACAAGGAGGCCGGCACGCTCGTGGTGGACCGCTTCCTGTACACGCCGATGCGCTATCCCGGCAATTACGGCTTCATCCCGCACACCCTGTCCGGCGACGGCGATCCCTGCGACGTGCTGATCGTCAACACCCGCGCGATCGTGCCGGGCGCGGTGATGAGTGTCCGTGTGGTCGGCGTGCTCTTGATGGAGGACGAGGCCGGCGGCGACGAGAAGATCATCGCGGTGCCGTCGTCGAAGCTGACCCAGCGCTACGACAAGGTGCATAATTACAGCGACCTGCCCGACATCACGCTGCAGCAGATCCAGCACTTCTTCGAGCACTACAAGGATCTCGAGAAGGGCAAGTGGGTGAAGGTGCTGCGCTGGGGCGACGCCGACGAAGCCCGCAAGCTGATCCTCGAAGGCATCGAGCGCGCGAAGAAGAAGTGACCTACCTCGCCCCGCTTGCGGGGAGAGGTCGGATCGCATCGACAGATGCGATCCGGGTGAGGGGGTACAGGTCCGTCCACCTTCAACACTCGTAGAGAGAGCCCCTCACCCCAACCCTCTCCCCGCAAGAGCGGGGCGAGGGAGCAACTCACACCGCCGGCGCCGGCAGGCCGGCAATCGCGCAGGCGGCGCGCAGCGTGTTGACCAGGAGGCACGCTACCGTCATCTGCCCGACGCCGCCGGGCACCGGCGTGATGGCACCGGCGACATCAAGCGCTTCCTGGAATGCGACGTCGCCGACCAGCTTCGGCTTGCCGCCGGGAACCGGAATCCGGTTGATGCCGACATCGACCACGGTCGCACCCGGCTTCAGCCAGTCGCCACGCACCATCTCGGGGCGGCCGACCGCGGCATAGACCAGATCGGCCTGGGCGCAGAGCTTTGGCAGATCGCGCGAGCGCGAATGCGCGATCGTCACCGTGGCGTTCTCGTTCAACAGCAGTTGCACCAGCGGACGGCCGACCAGATTGGAGCGGCCGATCACGATCGCGTTCATGCCCTCGAGCGAGGCGTGCACGCTCCTGGTCAGGATGATGCAGCCGAGCGGCGTGCAGGGCGACAGCGCCGCGAGGCCGCCGGCGAGCCGGCCGGCATTGTTCGGATGCAGACCATCGACATCCTTGGCCGGGTCGATCGCATTGATGATGGTCTCGGTGTGCAGTGCTTTCGGCAGCGGCAGCTGCACCAGGATGCCGTGGACCATGGGATCGCGGTTGAGCCGCGCGATCAGCGCCAGCAGATCGGCCTGCGAAACGTCCTCGGGCAGCTTGTGCTCGAACGACGCCATGCCGGCGGCCTGGGTCTGGGTGTGCTTGCTGCGCACATAGACTTCGCTCGCGGGATCGTGGCCGACCAGCACGACGGCGAGGCCCGGCGTGAGCGCATGGTCGCGCTTGACGCGGGCGACCTCGTCGGCGACGCGGGCGCGAAGCTCGGCGGCGATGGCTTTTCCGTCGATGATGCGGGCAGTCATGTCAGTCCTTCGTGTCTCGGTTCGGCCCGGCCGCAGTCAATTTCCTCAAGATGTCGCCGAGCTGCCGCGGATCGCCGTCGACCGCCACCTGCTTCAGCCGCGAGGTGGCGCCCGACAGCAGCTTCACCCTGGCCTTGGGCACGCCGAGCGCCTTGGCCAACAACTCGGTCACCGCCCGGTTGGCCTCGCCGCCCTCGGCGATGGCGCGGACCCGCACCTTCACCACCGAGCGGCCGTTGGCCAGCGTCTCGATCCCGTCGATGCCGTCGCGCCCCCCGCGCGGCGTCACGCGCAAGGCGATGCTGATGCCCTCGGTGGAATAGCGCCAAGGATCCATTGCCAAGGCTCCATCAGCAGAGGTCCATCGCCAAGGATCAGATCACGTTGGGATAGATGTAATAGGCGATCACCCGCTGGATGAACATGATGATCAGGATCACGATGATCGGCGAGATATCGAGACCGCCCAGATTCGGCATCACGTTGCGAATTGGCCGCAGCACCGGCTCGGTGATCCGGTAGAGGAACTCGGCCACCGCGGAGACGAACTGGTTGCGCGTATTGACCACGTTGAAGGCGACCAGCCAGGACAGGATGGCCGAGGCGATCAGGAGCCAGACATAGAGGTCGAGGACGATGATGACGATGTCGAGAACAGCGCGCATATGATGGGAGCTCGCGGGTGGGACGACCAGGTAAAGCGCAAACAAACCGGACTGAACCGCCAGCGCGCTTCTTGTTTGAGCAGGATCTTCTCGGAAAACCGCTACGTACTTTTCGCTAGCGCGGCCGACCGGGTCCGGATCATGCACTAAATATCGGTTCATCCCCCCGCAAACAAGGGAAGTTCCGGGCGGGAAAGGCCGAAAACCGCCGTTTCACCGTTCTTGACTTGGCCTTGGGTGGGACTGTAAATGGCGCCCGACTGACGGTCGGGATACTCAGCAACACCCGGCCGCGATGGGGCCATAGCTCAGCTGGGAGAGCGCGTCGTTCGCAATGACGAGGTCGGCGGTTCGATCCCGCCTGGCTCCACCAGCCTTCGCTCGCTTCGCGAGCTTCGGCTAGGCAAGCCCGGAAAGTCCATCGTAGCGAAGTGAGCGAAGGCTGCCACGCCCATAGCCCGAAGGGCGACGGCGGGCCGGTTTAGCAAACTCCGCCCTCGGTTCGTGCTAACCCCCTCACGTCCCCGTAAACCGCGGCGGCCGCTTCTCCACAAAGCTCGCGACGCCTTCCCGGAAATCATTGCCCTTCAGCGCGATCTGCATCTCGCGGTTGGCGTCGATGGTGGCTTCGGCGAGCGTCTGGAACGGCACGTCGTAGACTTGGCGCTTGATGACAGCGATCGCGCTCGGCGAGACGAAGTCGGCGAGGTCGCGGGCATAGGCATAGGTGTCCTCGCGCAGCTTGTCCGGCGCAGAGAGCCGGTTGACGAGACCGATGCGCAGCGCCTCCGCGGCCGACACCCGCCGCGCCGACATCAACAGGTCGAGCGCGTTGGCGTGACCGACGATGCGCGGCAGCATCCAGCTGATGCCGTGCTCGGCGATCAGGCCACGCCGCGCGAAAGCGGTGGTGAACACGGCGCTGTCGGCCGCGAAGCGCAGATCGCAATACAGCGCGTGGACCAGGCCGATGCCGGCAGTGGCGCCATTGAGCATCGCGATCACGGGCTTCTTGATCGCGGGGTAGTAGGCGTAGCGCGTCTGCCAGTCGGCGCGGCGGTTCATGTCGAACGGGATGCTCTCGCCGCGCCTGACCTCGTTGGGATCGATGCCCTGCAACGCTTCCATGTCGGCGCCGGCGCAGAAGCCTCGGCCCGCGCCGGTCAGTACGATGACGCGAACATTGTCGTCGTTGGCTGCCGCCTCCATCGCGTGGCGCACGTCGCGCTCCATGATCGCGGTCCACGCATTCATGCGGTCGGGACGATTGAGCGTGATGGTCGCGATCCGGTCGCTGACCTCATAGAGGATGTGCTGGTAGCCCACGGCGATCTCCCTGTGCCTTGTTGTTATTGATAGGCGCGGCGCCACGGCCTGCGCGCGGCAGGTAACACTAGCACATCCATCACGATGAAAAGGCGGCGCGAAATTCCGCGCTGCGGCTATTCCGCGGCCTGTAGCATCACCGGCTGCGGCACGCGCGCGATCCAGCCGTCGATGAAATGCGTCAGCCAGGCGCGCTCGGCGGCATCGTGAACGGCGCGCTCGGCGAAGTGCTGATGACGAGGCTGTGCCCCCGGCGAATCCATCCGTGCACACCCGCGCGCGGTCCAGCGATGCATCATCGCGTAGGTGACGTCGGGATGGAATTGCAGGCCGAACGCATTGCCGAACTGGAACGCCTGGACCGGGAAATCATCGCCCGCCGCGAGCAGGTCTGCGCCGGCCGGCAATTGAAAGCCCTCGCCATGCCAGTGATAGACGCGCGCCGGCCAGTCCGGGCAGAGTGCGCGCCCCGCTGCCGTCGGCCTGACCGGGTAATAGCCGACCTCGACACGACCTTGCGGATGCGGTGCGACCTTGGCGCCGAGCTGCCGCGCCAGCATCTGCCCACCGAGGCAGATGCCGAGGAACGGGCGCTGCTCGCGCAAGGGAACGGCGATCCAGTCGATCTCACGCCGCACATAGTCGTCGGGATCGTTGGCGCTCATCGGGCCGCCGAAGATCACGGCGCCGGCATGCGCCTCGAGCGTCTCGGGCAGCGCATCGCCGAAGCGCGGGCGGCGGATGTCGAGGGGGTAGCCCAGCGCACGCAGCGCGTTGCCGATCCGGCCGGGGGTCGACGTCTCCTGATGCAGCACGATCAGCACCGGCCGCAGCGGGGTCCGATCTGCGATCTGATCCTTGAGCGTGACCGCAGCCGGCCTTCGGCTTGCGAAGGGCACCACGACACGGGTTTGGTCAGACCGGAACGACATCGCCTCCGACTTGGCCTCGAACTTGAAGGTTTGGCCTCTGCTCAAAGTTTCGGCACGTAAGGCACGATCATAGCTAAGTGGTCGTTAACATCGTGTGAGTTTGCGCACACCCAGGCGAAGCAAATCGCGGGCCAGAAACAGGCTTTAACGGCGATGAATCGGCGCGTTAGCGCTTGCGGAGCTGGAAACCGCCGACCGCGGTCAGGATGAAGGAGCGCGGGAATAGCCGGAGCAGGAACGGCACCAGCTTGATGAAGGCGCCGGGCAGCACCGCGCGCTTGTTGGCCATCAGGCCGCGATAGGCCTGACGGGCGACCTCATCAGGCGCGACGTTGAGGATGGCCGAATCGAAGCCGGGGGCAAAGCCGGCGCGATCCTGGAATTCGGAGGGCACGGGACCCGGGCAAACCACGGTGACGCGCACGCCTTTCGGCGCCAGCTCGCAACGCAGCGCCTCGGAGAACGAGAGCACATAGGCCTTGCTGGCGTAGTACACAGCCATGCCGGGCCCCGGCAGGAATCCGGCGATCGAGCCGAGATTGAGGATGCCGCCGCGGTTGCGGATCAGCTGATCGGCAAAGCGCAGCGTCAGGTCGGTCAGCGCGCGGATATTGACGTTGATCACGTCGAGCTGTTCGGCACGATCGCGCTCGACGGCGAGGCCGAACAGGCCGAAACCGGCATTGTTGACGAGATATTCGACCTCGACCCCAGCCTCGGCCAGGGCCGCGGCGATCTTATCACCCGCATCGGTCTGCTGGAGGTCGCAGGGAATCACGATCGGCGCCGCGCCGGCCGCCGCACCTGGCTTGGCCCCGAGTTCGTCGGCGAGCGCCTTCAGGCGATCGGCGCGCCGTGCCACCAGCGCCACGCGGTGACCATTCGATGCAAACACGCGCGCCAGTTCGGTGCCTATGCCCGCCGATGCCCCGGTTATCAGCGTCACACGCTCAGCCACGTTCAAACTCTTACTGCAAATTCTAGTGAGGTCCCCAACGGCGCGACGAGAGCATAGGCATGCGGTGTGACGCAAGACGCGTATGGGCTTGTGGATAGTTGTGGACCGCCGATTTGGCGATGAAATCGCCAGATTTTCAGTCGTATCGCCCCACAATCGCTGCGGAAATTAAAGTTTCTTAAAGTTTCGTCATCCGCGAGGCCGGCGATGGTGCTTCCGCTTGCGCCTGCGACCGTGTCAGATCGCCGCGTCCGCGGTGCCCCATGGGCCCTTTGGCAGCGCTGCCTGCTTCTCGGCGACCCGGTGCTTGAGGTCGATGCGGTCGCGCGAGGAGATGCCGAGCAGATCGGCCGCGCGCCAGACCACATTGTCCTCGAACTCGCTGACCTGGCCGTCGGCATAGACCAGCTCCCACATCATCTCGACGATGCGCAGCCGTCCCTCCTCGTTCACCGAGCGCATGATCACACTGGTAAAGTGATAGAGATCTACGGCCTCACCCTCGACGCGCATGGCGGAGGTGATCAGCTTGTCGGCGGTGCCGGGATCGAGCTGGAAACGGCTCTCGATCAGGCTGTGCAGCTTGAGCTTTTCGGCAGGCGTCGGCTCGCCGTCGAGCGAGACGACGTGCACCAGTAGCGCTGTCGCCGCCAGGCGATAGTCGCCGTCATTGAACGCGCGATCGGCCTGAGCATCGGGGGAGACGATATCGGCAATGAATTGTCGGAGTCCGTCGAGCATCGCTCTCTCTGCGCAATGAAGAAGTCTTCGATCGGAGCATGATCCGTTCGGAAAACCGCTACATACTTTTCCGGATCGTGCTCCAAAACCTATATGGCGTGGAAACAAAACCGGTGCAATCGCGCAGGTTCCCGCCGCGGCATTACGTTTCGGCAATATGACCGATTCCTCCGTCATTGCGGGGAGCGTAGCGAGGAAGCAATCCATGCCACCGCATATGCTGAGGTATGGATTGCTTCGCTCCGCTCGCAATGACGGTGCGAGATTGAAATACTACGGTATCTCGTACACCACGAGCTTGTCAGCAATGCCGCGCAGCGCCGCTTCCTTCTGGATCGGCTTGATCGCCGCGCGATCGAGGATCCCTGCGACTTCAACCGATTCCATCACCGGCTGGGTCAGATGGATTTCCTGCGACGTCGACAGGCTCTGCACCCTGGCGGCGATATTCACGGTCTGGCCGAAATAATCCTGCCGCTCGTTCAGCGTCACCGCGAGGCACGGCCCCTCATGGATGCCGATCTTGACGATCAGGTCTTCCTTGCCGCGCTCGGTGTTGAGCTGCTTCATCGCCGCCCGCATGCGCAGGCCCGCCGACAGAGCGTGCTCGGGCCGAATGAAGGTCGCCATCACGGCATCGCCGATCGTCTTCACAACGGCGCCGCGCTCGGAGGCGATGATCTCAAGCAGCGCGTGGAAATGCGCGCGCACCAGATCGAATGCGGCGAGATCGCCGACCCGCTCGTAGAGCGCGGTCGAACCCTTCAGATCGGTGAACAGGAAGGTCAGCGCGGTGATCTTCAGCCGCTGATCGCCGGTGAGGTTGTCGGCCTTGAACACATCGCGGAAGGTCTGGTTCGACAGCATCCGCTTCGCGGTGAGGATCGGCTTGCGCTTGCCAAGCAGCTTGTGCAGCGGATCGCCGGCGATCCACACCGAGGGCAGCACGCGGACATCGGCGTGATTCTCCAGCGAAAGCCGCAGGGGCCCCGGCCGCATCGTCGAGGTGCCGGTCGGCGCATGCGACTTGTTGAACGCGATCGAGAACTGCTGACGCTCGGCAGTCGGCTCGCCCTCGACGGCAAAGAAATGCGCCGAATGCGTCACCGGCTCGAACACGATGACGAACTGATTGGGCAGGTTGAGCGACAGGATCGCCTTTTCGCCGGGCGGCAGCTCGAGCCCCTCCAGCGTCACCTCGTTGATCAGCGTCGACACTGAACTCTCGTCGAACTCGATCCCCGAACTCCAGAACATCTGCCGGAAGTATTCCCAGATCGGCAGCGTGTTCGGATCGTGCGCAGCGATGTGGCGAACCCGCGGGCTGACGGTGAAGGCAACCTCGACCAGCTCGTCGACCGAGGCCTCGTAGCCGGCGGCGCACAGCGCGCAATTATAGTCATCGTGACGCAGCGACTTCAGCGTGGTGTGGGCGTCGAGCACGCCGCCGCAGCCCGGGCACAGCACGTTCCAGCTCATGTCGAACAGGCCGAGCCGGGAGGCATGCAGGAAACCGGAGATCACCTTCTCCTCGTCGAGGCCGGTGCGCCGCGAAAAATCCAGAGCGTTGATGCGATTGAGCTCGCGATCGTGACCATCGGCAATCAATTGCTGCATGGCATCGACGACGGCCGGATCGGTCGTCTGCCTGAGGACTGCGAAATGCGCCTGCGTATCGCTCATGGTGAGCCCCTAGAGCAGATCCGGAAAAGTGGAGACCTGTTTTCCGAAAAGATCATGCTGAATCAAGAAATGAGCATTGCGACACTATCGCGCAAGATCAGCGCGGCTTGATCGTAAAGGCCGGCGAGCGGTTCGGCTGCGTCGTCACCACGCCGATCGGCAGCACCGGTTCCTTGTCCGCCAGCGCGACGCGGAACGCGCCGATGATCTTCGCAAGCGCGAGCGTCGCCTCGACCAGCGCAAAATGCGCGCCGATGCAGACCCGCGCGCCGACGCCGAACGGCAGATAGGCGAAGCGATCCGGCGGCGTCCCCGTCATGAAACGCTGCGGCACGAACGCATTCGGATCGCGCCACAGTCTTTCATGCCGGTGCAGCAGCCACGGCGCGATCAGAATTACGTCATGCTTCCTGACCGGCCGGCCCGCAATGATATCGGGACCACCGGCCGCACGCGCGATTAAAAACGCTGGCGGATAAAGCCGCATGGTCTCGTCGACCACCGCGCGGGTGAATTTCAGCCGCTCGATGTCGAGCGCGCCATTCGTCGCCACCCTCCTGACTTCTGCCGCCAGCTGCTCCTGGGTCTCGGGGTCGAGCGCCAGCAGATAGAGCGCCCAGAACAGCGCGGTCGCAGTCGTCTCATGGCCGGCCAGGATCATGGTCGCGACCTGGTCGCCGAGCTGGGCATCGGTGAAGGCCTCACCGGTTTCCGGGTCTCGCGCGGCGCCCATCAGATCGAACAGGTCGCGGGCCGGTGCATTGTCATCCTTGCCGGCGGCACGGCGCTCAGCCATCAGCTGACCGACGAACGCAGTCCAGCGCTTGCGGAAGCGGGCGCGCCGGAAGTCCTGCGGGGTCGGCCAACCCAGCGGGAGTATCAGGTCCAGCATGTGCGGCCGTGCCAGCGTGTCGCCATACTCCATCACGAAATCGCGCAGCGCGGCGCCGTGGCGATCCATGCCGAACGAGAACATGGTGCGGCCGGCGATCTCCAGCGTCATGCGCTGCATTACCTCGCGCAGATCGACCGGGCCACCGCTCGCGGCCGTCAGCTTGGCGATGGTCTCGTCGACCGCCGCGATCATGTAGGGCTCGAGCGTGGTCACCGCGCGCGGCGTGAATGCCGGCGCCAGGGTGCGGCGCTGATGCTTCCACGCGCGGCCTTCGGCGATCAGCAGTCCCTCGCCCAGCATCGGGCGCAGCACGCGAAGGCCGGCCGGCGTGCGGGTGTAATTCTCGTAATTGTCGACCAGCACGTGGCGGATCGCATCAGGGGCGTTGAGGATGAAGCTTGAGCGGCCGAGAAAATGGCCTTGCACGATGTCATCCTGATAGGCGCGCTGGCCCCAGGTCTCGATCGGCGAGTTGCGCATCACCCGCATCCGCTGAAGCCCGGTCATGTCGTCGGGCGCGCGCGGCGGGGCGGGCGGGACCAGGGGGCGCCGCGTGACCGTGATATCGTAGACTTCGGCTATGCTCATGGTCCTCGCTTCCTGCCTCACGCAACAGCCGATCCGGCCATGCGATCCCGGCGCCATGAAGGCGCGCGGACCCTTTATAGGTCTTGCACAAGACCTAATAAGTCAGCTCGGCAACTGCAATCCGGTTCTCCGATGCCGGCCAGGCCCGCATCACAATGCGCTCCATGTTGAAGATTGCGGCGAGCGGACGGCCGATCTCGGCCGCGGTGAGCCGCAATGTCGTCACCGCATCGGTCGGCACGCCCGATTTGATGTCGGCCGGCTCCTTGCCGTCGAACAGCACGACATCGCGCGGTAATCCGAAATAGCCGCGCGGCCGCGACATCAGCACGATCGCGCCCGCACCGGCATCGGCGGGGCCGAGCGGCCGCGCCGCGCGCAGATGCACGATCTCGGAGGAGCGCGGAAACGGCGAACGATAGATGTGGGTCGTCACCGCATCGGGCGAGGTCAGCACGAATTCGAGCGGCCAGGACGGATCGACCTGCGCCGGCCCCCAGCGGCCGTCGGCGCCGGTCTGCGAGCTGTGCAGCGGGCCGCCGATCCGCTCGCCGGTCTCCGCCGCCACATGATAGATGTCGACCGTGGCGCCCGGCACCGGGCGGTTGGTCGGCACGCCGCCGGTTGTGCCGGTGACGAGGCCGCTCAACCTCACCGGCTGCTCCGGTGCGATCTCGATCCGCGACGGCTCGTGCCCCGCGATGAACTTGTAGATTTCGCGAAAGGCGCGCGGATGATAGGCGGTCTCGCGATGATCGACCGCGCCGAGCACCAGATTGGTCGCGCCCTTCAGCGCCGGACCATCTGACGTGACGTTGGTCGGCGTACCCGGCTTGCCGATGAAGCGGCCATCGGCTTGCGCATATTTGTCGAGACCATCGCTGCGCAAGGTCAGGAATGCGGTGCCCGCGGTCACCTCGCTGTCGCCCTCATTCAGCCCGCGCAGGAACGGGCCGCGACCGTTGAACTCGTTGCCGAGGCCGTCGTCCGACCCATAGACGCCGTGATTGGGCGTGCCGCACAGCACCGCGTGGCTGACGTCGCCGCCGCCACCGTTCTTGATGAAGTTGCGGATCGCATTGCCGCCGCGGGAATTGCCGACCAGCGCGATCCGCGCGGCGCCGGTGTTCTGCTTCAGTTCCCTGACCGCCTCGGCGAGCGCGCGGCGCTGATCCTCGGTCGAGGAGCGTCCCGCCTGCTCGACCTTGTCATCGGCGCGCGCCAGCGGATCGGCGAAATTGATCGCGGCCATGCGCTCGCGCGGCACGCCGTTGGTTTCCATCCGCCACAGCGTCGTCAGCCAGAGCGCGGCGTGGTCGCCATTGCCGTGCACGAACAGGATCGGCGGCGGAATCTCGGCGGCGGACGCCGGCTGGGCCAGCGCCGGGGTGGCGAGGCGGCCGGCCATCAGCGACAGCGCGCCGGTCCCTTGCAAAAATCTCCGCCGCGACAGCGCCATCGGTCCCCTTCCCCAATCCTTCCTCAGGTCTTTCAGGGCTTTAGCTGTGACCTACATCAGCGAAATATACCGTAATCGCTGGACAGGACACGCGTTTGCCGGGCATCAGTTGATACAGCCGGAATCATTCAACAATTCATAGCAGGCCAACCGGAACCGGATATGACCGAACCGCGTGATCGCTCCGACAGTATCACTGCACCGTTGCGGCATTCAATCTTCCGGCGCATCTGGCTCGCCAGCCTGCTCTCCAATCTCGGCATCCTGATCCAGGGCGTCGGCGCCGCCTGGGCGATGACCCAGATGACCGCCGAGGCCGACAAGGTGGCGCTGGTGCAGACCGCGCTGATGCTGCCGGTCATGCTGATCTCGATGCCGGCCGGCGCCATCGCCGACATGCATGACCGCCGCGTTGTGGCGCTGGTGTCGCTCATGATCGCGCTGTCCGGCGCCACCACGCTGACGGTGCTGGCCTGGCTCAATCTGGTGACGCCGAACATCCTGCTCGCGCTGTGCTTCGTGGTCGGCAGCGGCATGGCGCTGTTCGGCCCGGCCTGGCAATCCTCGGTCAGCGAGCAGGTGCCGTCCGAGACGCTGCCCGCCGCGGTCGCGCTGAACGGCATCAGCTACAACATCGCGCGCAGCTTCGGTCCTGCGATCGGCGGCATCGTGGTGGCGTCCGCGGGCGCGGTGGCGGCATTCGCGGCCAACGCCGTGCTGTATCTGCCGCTGCTGGTCGTGCTGTTCCTGTGGCGGCGCGTCAGCGAGCCGTCGCGGCTGCCGCGCGAGCGGCTGAACCGCGCGATCGTCTCCGGCGTGCGCTACATCACCAATTCGCCGTCGATCAAGATCGTGCTGACCCGCACCATGGTGACCGGCATCATCGGCGGCTCGGTCTCGGCGCTGATGCCGCTGGTGGCGCGCGACCTGCTGCATGGCGGCGCGCAGACCTACGGCATCATGCTCGGCGCGTTCGGCATGGGCGCGGTGATCGGCGCGCTCAACATCAGCGAGATCCGCAGCCGGCTCAGCGGCGAGGCCGCGATCCGCGTCTGTGCGTTGACGATGGGGGCGGCGATCGCGGCCGTGGCCGTGAGCACGCAGCCGGTGATCACCGCGGCAGCCCTGGTGGTTGCCGGCGCGGTGTGGATGCTGGCGATCGCGCTGTTCAATATCGGCGTGCAGCTGTCGGCGCCGCGCTGGGTCGCCGGCCGGTCGCTGGCGGCCTTCCAGGCCTCGATCGCCGGCGGCATCGCGATCGGCAGCTGGTGCTGGGGCCGCATCACCGATCTCGGCGGCGTCGAGATGGCGCTGTTGATCTCGGCCGGCCTGATGCTGCTGTCGCCGGTGCTCGGCATCTGGCTCAGGATGCCGCCGATCGGCGCCCGCAACGAGGACGCCACCGATATGCTGGCCGATCCCGAGGTGCGGCTGCAACTGAGCGGGCGCAGCGGGCCGCTGGTGGTCGAGATCGAATACCGGGTGGCGCAGGACAAGGCCCGCGCCTTCCACAATGTGATGCAGGACGTGCAGCTGAGCCGCCAGCGCAACGGCGCCTATGGCTGGTCGATCGCGCGCGACATCGCCGATCCCGAATTGTGGACCGAGCGCTACCACTGCCCGACCTGGCTCGATTTCCTGCGCCAGCGCAATCGCGCCACCCAGATCGAGCGCGAATTGCATCAGAAGGCGGCCGACTTCCACATCGGTGCCGAACCGATCCGGGTGCGCCGGATGCTGGAGCGTCCGTTCGGCTCGGTGCGCTGGAAGGACGAGACCCCGGACCGCGCCGCCAAGGAGGTGATCCCGGTGGTGGCGACCGCGGCGGGGAGTAGTACGTAGTCTCGATCGTCGTCGTTCCGGGGCGCGCGAAGCGCGAGCCCGGAATCCATACTCACGATCGTGGTTATGGATTCCGGGCCCATCGCTGACGCGATGTCCCGGAATGACGACGGCTGGCGCTACTGCCCGTTATCGATAAGCGTCTGCTGGCAGGGCTTGCTGAGGCGGCTGCGATGCTCCTTCAGGCAGGCCAGCACGACCTGATCGCCCTCGCTGAGATGCGCACGGCAGAACCGCGACGCATCGCGTGAGCAGGCATCGCGTCCCTGCTGCTGTGCAGAGGCGGCCGACGCCAACAGAACGAATGGCACGACGGCGAGCAGAAATCGGGTCATGTCTCAAAGCCTCTAAAGAATGCACCGCCGGTTCTATAGTGTTTCAGCGCCGGGAAGAAGCTTGAAACGGCGGGCCGACCGGTCGGTTCCACCGCGCAAGATCACTCCGCGGCGGCCCGGCGCTGGGCGGCGAGATCGCGATCCAGCACGACGCGGCAGCCGCTGGTCAGCTGGGAGCGATTCCTGATCATGCAGGCGGTGATTTTGGGGATGTTCGGGATCTCTGCGCTGCACAGGCGGAACGCGTCGCCGGTGCACATCTGCTGCGCCTCGGCGCTGAACGCGAAGCCCGCGGTCGGCGACAACACGGACACGCTGGCCGCAACGGCCAACGCAACGCTGGCCCTGCGGACGGTAACCCGGCTCCTGAAGATGGTGGTCATGATCGGCTCCCATCGGCACCGCGAATGGCGGGGCCCGTTGTTCGATGGGTCCGATACTGCGCGGGCGCGAGCCAGCAGACTGTGATAGTCATCACGCAGGCGTAAGCCGCACTTTTTCTTGCCGTTCCGGCGCCCCGTTGGGATCGCGTTAAGACCTTGTTGGCATTAATCGCTCGTTACGGCTGTGGCGTATCCCTGAGTTCCGAGAGAGTGTGTAGCGATGCGTAGTGCGTTGGGCCTGATGCTGGCCAGTGTTGTAGCGGCGATCGTGATCGCCGGCGTGTGGTTCTGGACCTCCTCTCCGCGTGCCGACGCGGCACCTCCGCAGACCACGGCCGCAAGCCAGGCCGATCCGCTTCCCGCGGCGGCCAAGCAGGCCGCCAGGGACGATGTCGAGACGACCGCCGCGCTGTCGAAGCGCGCCGATGCCACCCAGGCAGCCGCCCCGGCCGCCGCCCCCGCAGCGGCGCCGATGCCGGCCCCGGTCGCAGCCGCGGCCACGCCCAAATGCAACAATCCAGACGCGCTCGGCATCAGCCGCACCGTCGTGGTCGACACCACGGGCGGCCCGGGCTTCGGCTTCCTGCAATACAAGCAGTACGACTTCCTGACCGACCATGAGGTCGTGCTGACCTTCGACGACGGTCCGTGGCCGACCACGCCCGCGGTGCTCAAGGCGCTGGCGGATGAGTGCACCAAGGCGGTGTTCTTCCCGATCGGCCTGCACACCACTTATCACCCGGATATCCTGCGCCAGGTCGCAGCCGCGGGCCACACCATCGGCGCCCACACCTGGTCGCATGCGCATCTGGCGGGCAAGAAGATCACCGAGCAGCAGGCCAAGGACGAGATCGAGAAGGGCTTTAGCGCGGTGAAGCTGGCGCTCGGCGCCAACCCCGCCCCGTTCTTCCGCTTCCCGGCGCTCGCGCATACGCCGGCCACCACGGCCTATCTCGGCACCCGCAACATCGCGATGTTCTCGGTCGACGTCGATTCCAACGACTTCAAGTCCAAGAACTCCGACGAGGTGATCAACAACGTGATGACCAAGCTCGACAAGGAGCACAAGGGCATCATCCTGATGCACGATCTGCAGAAGCACACCGCGCAGGCGCTGCCGACGCTGCTGCGCAAGCTGAAGGCGGGCGGCTACAAGGTGGTCTGGATGAAGGCCAAGACCCAGATCGAGACGCTGCCCGAATACGACGCGATGATGGCGAAGACCGAGAAGCCGGTCGCATCGGGCCGGCCGATCGGCAACGTCGTGCAGACCGTCGCGGACTAACGCAGCCAACGCATTCGACACGCTCAACGCAAGGCGCCCCCGGATCGGATCCGGGGGCGCTTTCGTTTTGCGGCCCTAGCCACCCTTCAAGGGAACGCGTGTCGCGCCCTGCGGTGGCTCCAGCCAAAACAAGCGAAACAACCCCATGCAAAGGAGCTGAAAGGTGCCAAGTTACCAGTAAATCCCGTGGCGACGCAGCTCGCCGATGATCCGGCCCTCGGTCCAGCGCCGGGCGTGGCGATGATGGCTCGACCGGTGCGCTCCTCCCGCTGCTCGCCTACCGCCGGGCGTCGGGCGCCGCTGACGGCTGGACGCTGGCCTGCTGCGCTGGCACTGCTGCACGGTCGGTTGGGCTTGCAGCCGCGTGGCGACCGACGCTGCGCGCTCGACATATCTTGGCGCCTCCGGCGGCTTCGGCGGTGCTTCGACGGCGGGCACCGCCGGCGCCTCACCGCTTATACGCGAGCCATAGACGTCATTGATTGAGCAGTTCAGGCGGTCCGTAACCCACCCGATCGAAACCTCGCCTTGCTCAACCTTCTTCGCAGCAACACTTAGTAGGTTCTCCGATACGCGCGGAATCTGAACATGATCACGGTTCGGCAAACCTAATGATTCAGCTCGTTTTTCAGGACCTCCGAAATTGTCACGCAAATGGTCCGCTAGCGATTTAGCTCCGCCGGATGGCAACAATTGTAAGTCTTCACACCGGCGCGCCGCCACCTCGAAGCTCACGCCATAAAAGCGCGAGAGATACAGTATCTCGATATCGCCAATTGCCGGATTTCTAATGCCGAGCGTTTTGCGAACCTGCTGTAGGAATTTTCCTACGCCTCCCGCCGGAAGCAGCAGGATCGAAGCAAAAGCATTTACAAAATGCTCGGCTTGCGACCGGTGTCTATGAAGACCTCCAATCTGCCCCGCGAGATCGAAGGTGACTGATCGATTTGCATTCTTGTGGTGGGTGATTAGGTGACCAATTTCGTGTGCCAGCGTAAACAGCATTCTTCCGCTGAAACGGGGCGATACGAATACGAACGGATAGCCGTCCGCGATAACTGAAGCTCCCTCGAAGCGGGAAGTCTCCAGCCTGCCCACTATCACACCTAAGTCAACAATTAGGCGAGGCAAATCGGTGAGCGGCTCGTCGGGCTTAGACGGCAGCAGCATCAATCGGAATTCATTAGCGAGCCTATCTGCCTCTTCATACGTTTCCTCCACGAAGCGGAACTGCGAGAGCCATTTCGGTGGCGTGTCGCGCGGTGGAAGCATTTTTAACGCGGCCTCCACAAAGCCGGCCGCAGCCTCCACGCCACGATCAGGTCTTGAAGAGACGGTTTGACGGAACAGCATCCCGAGTTCGCTTTTCGATGCGCCCTCTGACGCGAACGATCGAAGAGGAACCTTCAAGCCGCGCGATAGCGCGCGGAGGTCCGCCAAAGTAGGGTCTTCTCCATCCAAAAAGGCGCGGATACGATCCGATGACAATCGCGACTTGCTCGCTATCTCATCAGCCGATAGCGGCAACTGTCTTAGGAAGGTCGCTACTCTGGTCATGATCGCGTTAAGGCGGCAGGTCGGCGTCTTTTTAAACAGTATAGGATCGCTCATGTTCCCGCGTGCATTGGGATCAGTACCCGTGGCTGATATGTAAATGTAGCCCTTCACCGGTCGTCTCCGCGCGTCAAATTCTTTCTGATTGCCAAGTCGCCCTAAGGCTCTTTCGAACAGCCTCGAAGGGATTGCTGACGACGAGCTTGCGTCGCCCCCTTGAAGCAAACTTTTCGCCGCAATGTTCGCACGCGTGTTCCTTGTGAGGAAAGAATGCCAAATCACCTGTGTCGAAGTGCGGGCTCTCGCAGCGTGGGCACGTCAAGCTGACAACTTTGTCAGATAGATGTGGAAGCGCTTGCTGAGCCATGAAATATTGGACATGCGTTTCGGTAAGCTCGACTCCGTCAACCGCGACATGATCGAAGGTGTCGTCCACGACGATGGTCCCTTGTGAGTCATACAAATGGATATGCAAGCCTTCCTCTTCCGCACGCGTTGAAGTCCAAACCAGTGCGGGATTCGACGCCCAGATTTGCATGCCTCCCGGATACGAGGCCTGCTTTACGTCGAGATTGCGGGGCGCTCTCACGGGCGGGATATCATGCTGCACTCGCTTCAGGAGCGCGACTGGATTGGAAATCGACTTTTCCGAATCGTTGAAATGGCGTCCACAAGCTTGGCACATGTGCCTGCGGTGCGGCCTGAGGGCAAAATAGCCCGCGTCCAAGTGTGCCTCGTCGCAGTGAGGGCACCGCAGAAGTTTGACGTCGCGGTTGAGAAAGCGACTTAGATAAAAGCTTATCGCGGTGTCACCCGTGATAGTTGCCTGCTCGGTTGGCGAGAGCTTCACGATGACAGTGTCGAAGGTATCATCAACTTGCTTGCTGCCCTCCTTGGTTGCGCGGGCGTGAACGTGAATTCCCATCTCCGGTGGCATCGACGACGTATCGTAGACGGCTAGTACCGCTCCCCAAAGGGCAATGCCGCCCGGATGTTCAGATGCATCAAGCTCGATTACCTTGGGTGCCTTAGTCGCCTTGGCAACGCCAACACACTCAGGGAGACGCACGCCATGCGTACCCGTCGCGTTCGATTGGTGCGCTCGACACCAATAACGCGGCTTTCCGTTCCTCTGTTTTCCGACGTGCTCGATCAAGCAGCGGTCATCGCGGAGATGGGGCATGGAAAGGGCCTTGCTTTGTAACCCCTTAGAACATAAAGGGAACAATTTGTTCAGTTCCGCAACTAGAGGAAGAGCGCAACTCCTCAGCACTAAGATCGGTTGATATCGTCAGAGACTATTTGCTAGCGGCAGCGTACGCTTATGCCTTGTTCACTCAGCCTCGCTGAGGCGATATGCGCAAATCACGCGGCCAAAGATCGTCGCCATCAAGCAACATTAAGCTACTGATCTAATGTAGGAAATGCTGGTGCCGCAAGAGGGACTCGAACCCCCGACCCCGTCATTACGAATGACGTGCTCTACCAACTGAGCTATTGCGGCGAACCGTTCGGCAACGGCCTGACAGCGCGCACCTGATATCGGGCATGACCCCGATTGGCAAGATGACGCGGGTATTTAACCGCCCGGCGGTTATCTACCTACGAATTAGCTTCCCAAACGTGACAGAAATCCGCGCCAGCCGCCCGCCTGGGCTTTGGGCGGGCCGATTTGTTCCGCGAATTCGTCGACCGGGCCGTCCTCGTCGACCCCGGGGTCGTCGGGGGCGCGTACGATCGGGATCACGGCCGGGATCGGCGCTGGCGGTGCCTTGGGCAGGTCGGTCCGGGAGCGGAACAGGGGCGCCGGGGCCGGCGGCGCCGGTTCGGCGGCTGCTGGCGGCGGGGCCGGCTCCGGCGCGGCCGGGGCGGGCTCTGCCTCGATGGCCGCTGGCAGCGGGGCGTTATCCTGGGCGGTCGGCGCGGCCGGCTCCACTGGTTTGCTCTCGGCCGGCTTCACCTCGACCGGTTCAACCGGGTTGGCCGGCTCCGGCGGTTTGGCTGTCTCCGGCTCGCTGGCCAGCTCCTTGGCCAGTTCCCTGGGCGGCTCGACCCGGCGCGGCGCCAGCATCGCCTCCTCGAACGGCGAGGGCTCGATCGCATGGCCCTTGTCGGAGGGCAGCGCCGCGACCGGGGTCTGCCACTGGAAGGCATCGAGGCGGCCGGTGACCGGCGAGACCGGACGCCAGCGGTCGGAGACATAGCCGTCGGCGGTCCACACCGGATCATGCAGCGCGCGCACCGCGCGCAAGGTCCAGGCCCGCGCCCGGCCGCTGTCGCCATGCTCGGTGCGCTCGATCTCGGCCATCAGCAGCGCGACGCGCTGCGTCGGCGCTGCTGCGAACGGCTCCAGCGCCGCACGCGCCTTGGCGAACTCGGCCGCATCGATCGCCGCGCGCGCGATCGCCAGCGCGCCTTCGATATGGCCCGGCGTCTTCGCCGCCAACGTCTCGACCCGCACCAGGCGCTGGCGCGCGGAATCGCCGAGCCGAACATGCGAATAGGCGTCGGCGAGATCGGGATGCGGCTGCGTGAGCCACGCGGTCTCGACGATGCGCATCGCGCGGCGCACCTGATGCGCCTCGCTCTCGAACTTCGCGGCGAGCACGGCGGCCGGGATCAGCGTCGGCGCCAGCTTCACCGCCTCCATCGCACTCGCGCGCGACAGATCGCGATCGATGGTCTCGAATTCCAGCGCGCGCGCCGTCAGCAGCACGCCGCGCTGCCGCCGGTAGGTCGCCTTGTCGATCAATCCGGCGCTCTGGTTGTTGTCGATGATCGACAGCGCGCCGGCCCAATCGCCCTTGGCGCAGCAGAAGCCGAGCACCGCATGCGACGCCCATGACGACGACGGCGACAGCTTCAGCGCTTCCTCGGCGATCATCACGGCGGCCACCGGATCGTCGGCGCGCTGCGCTTCGATGAACAGGCCGCGCAGGCCGAGCAGCCGCGTGTCGGCGCGCTCGGCCATGGCGCGGAAGGCGCGCTGCGCGCCGTCGCGGTCGCCATCGAGCTGCGCCGATTGCGCGTGCAGCAGCAGCGCCAGCGGATCGCCTCCGGCATGGCGCCGCGCCAACTCGGCATGCGCACGCGCCGCCGATGAATCGCCATGTCCGACCGCGAGCAGGCCTTGCGTGATGGCGTGACGACCGCGTGCCTGGCGCCGCTCGCGGCTGCCGCGGCGGATGTGGCCCGGGATCTTCCACAGCGCGCGCAGGATCACACCGGCGACCATCGCAACGACAATGAGGAGGCCGAGCAGATACATCGGCTGCTTCGACGTCAGGCGGAAGCCGCCCCAATTCAGCACGAGATCGCCGGGCTGATCGGCCAACCAGGCCGCACCCGCTGCAGCGAGCGCGATCAGCAGCAGAAACAGAATGATCCGGATCATCAAGAACCCAATTGCAAGAAGCTATTGATTGACCGTGGCGAGCGCCGCCATGGCGTTGTCGGCAAATTTCCGCGACGCGTCGAGCGCGGCGCGGCGCGCGTCCACCTTGGCGAGCCAGGCCTGTGCCGCAGTGCGATCAGCCGGCGGCAGCGACTTCAATTCACGCTCGGTCAATGCGAGATCATTATGCACGGCGGCCGATGTCACGCGCGCGACGATGCTGCTGCGATCGGTGCCGGTGCCATCGGCGCGCTCGATGCGGATCAGCTTGGAGGCGCCGGCCTGCAGACGATCGACCAGGCCCGCATTCGCCGCCGCAGCGTCCGGCGCCGGCGGCGCGAGCTGCGGCACGATCTCGATCAGCTCACGGCACAGTGCGGCCGGGCTCGGTACACCTGATGTCGCAAACGTCTCGAGCGGCTTCAACACCCCGGCATCATCCGACATTGCCTTCGCGGCCTCCAGCGCTGACGCATAGGGGTCGCCATGACGAACCGCGCCATCGAGCAGCGATGCCGCGACCACGCGGCGCAGCGGCACATCGTCCGCCTTGGCCTCGGCCTTGGTGTCGGCGATCTTGCCGTCCTGTTTGGCGATCGCCGCACCCTGCGCCTTCAATGCGCCCTCGACCTTGTCGATGCGCGCGGTGATGCCGGAGATGTCGGCCGCAGCGCCGTCGCGCGGCGCGGCCGTGGCGTCATTGACCGCAGCGGCAAGCTTGTCGGATTGCGCTCGCGTTGCGGCGAGCTCGGAGCGCAGCGCGGCGATCGATTTGTCGAGCGCCTCGAGCCGCGCCGTTGTCGCGGGATCGGCGGCCGCAGCAGGCGGCCGGCTCGCCTTCGATTCCAACGCGCTGACGCGGGCGCCGAGTTCGTCGACCGCGGCGGCATTGGGCTGCGCCACCGGGAGCTGCTGCACCGTGGGCCAGCCGAGCAGCCAGCCGACCCCGATCACAAGGGCTGCCGCGACCGCGCCGGACAGCGGCGCCACCACCCAGGGCGATACCGGCCGCGCCGGCTCGGCATCCGGCGCCGCGGAAGCCGTCCCATGCTGCGGCTCCGTTTGAGGCGCGGCGTCGGCCTGGGGCTCCACCCCAAGGGCCGCGGCGTCAACGGACGGCCTTTCAGCTTCCTTGCCGGTGTCCTTGCCGGCTTCCTCGGCGCCCTCGGCATTCGGCGGTTCACTGGAGATATCGGTCGCCTGAAGATCGATGGTCGGCGGCGCGCGCTTGGGCCGGGAATCCGGCGAAGGTCCTGTGTCGTCGGGCCTTTCTTCAGCCATCGCAGAGGGTCCTCAAAACTATTGGCCGCACATTGTAGCAGAATCGGCGCCAGTTCTTAGAGCACGATCCGAAAAACCGAGCATTGCCTAACATCATGGTCAGACGAAAGAATTAATCCGGTCAGGGCCGCATCGTTCGCACCAGCGCCTCCAGCAGGGCAGCCTCATCCGGCCGTGCCGCCACCACCACCTTGGTCGCGCCGGCGTCATGCAGCACGGAGGCGACCGCCGCCGAGATGCAGCATTGCGGCAGAGCCAGCGCCGAGATCTCGATGCCGTCGGCCCTGACGGCGTCGAGGAACGCCTGCGCGCTGCGGCGGGAATAATGCAGCACCGCCGTGATCCGGTTCGCCATGAAGGCGTCGCTGACCTCCCTCGGGAAGGCGGCCACCGGCGCCATCCGGTAGGTGGTGTGGGTCACGATACTCAGCCCCTGTTCGCTGAGTTCGCCGGCGAGATCGCGCGACAGGTCGGCGCCGGCAAGATAGAGCAGCACGGCCGACGCCGCGAGTTCGCCGGCCTTGACCCGCGCCAGCACGAGATCGCGCAAGCTTGCCGCCTCGCCCTTGGCGACGATCACCTTGGCAAAACCCGTGGCGCGCGCGGCATCGGCGGTGTGCGCCCCGACCGCGAACAGCGGCAGACGCAACAACCGGCTGGCCGCGAGATCGAGCGCGCGCAGCGCATTGGCGCTGGTCAGGACGACGGCATCGTAATCCGCCTCATCGTCATGGAACGGCAGCGGCTCGAAGCGCAGCACCGGCGCCGCGACGGCCTCGAAGCCGCGCTGGCGCAGCGCCGCGAGCGTGGCGTCACTATCCGGATGCGGTCGTGTGACAAGGATGGTCACGGGGTCAGGTCTCCAGCCTCAGAAATTGGACCTTGCAAATTGGACCTTTGCAAATGGGCTTGGCCGACCAATTGCACTTTCAGACCTCGCAATGCTACCCCGGAGGGGACATTTTGATGGATATGATCCTGCCGGAAACCGGTTCCGGCCTGTCCGGATCATGCTGGTAGCACAAGGGCCGAAATTGGAACACGAACCACCGATGCTGGTGCTGGGGATCGAGACCACCTGCGATGAAACCGCAGCCGCCGTGGTCGAGCGCCAGGCTGACGGGCAGGCAAGGATCCTCTCCAACGTGGTGCGCTCGCAGACCGACGAGCACGCCCGCTTCGGCGGCGTGGTGCCGGAGATCGCGGCGCGCGCCCATGTCGACCTGCTCGACGGGATCGTCGACAGCGCGATGAAGCAGGCCGGCGTCGGCTACGGACAATTGTCGGCGGTCGCGGCCGCCGCCGGCCCCGGCCTGATCGGCGGCGTCATCGTCGGCCTCACCACCGCGAAGGCGATCGCGATGGTGCACGACACGCCGCTGATCGCGGTCAACCATCTCGAGGCGCACGCGCTGACGCCGCGGCTGACCTGCGCGCTGGCGTTTCCCTACTGCCTGTTCCTGGCATCCGGCGGCCACACCCAGATCGTCGCCGTGGTCGGCGTCGGCGACTATGTGCGGCTCGGCACCACGGTCGACGACGCGATGGGCGAGGCATTCGACAAGGTGGCGAAGATGCTGTCGCTGCCCTATCCCGGCGGACCGGAGGTCGAGCGTGCAGCGGCCGGCGGCGACCCGACGCGGTTTGCCTTTCCGCGCCCGATGCTCGGCCGGCCCGATGCCAATTTCTCGCTGTCGGGATTGAAGACCGCGGTGCGCAATGAAGCGAGCCGGCTGGAGCCATTGGAGCCGCAGGACGTCAGCGATCTCTGCGCGAGCTTCCAGGCTGCGGTGCTGGACGCGACCGCGGATCGGCTGACTGTCGGACTAAAACTGTTCCAGGAGCGGTTCGGCACGCCGCGCGCGCTGGTCGCGGCCGGTGGCGTTGCCGCCAACCATGCGATCCGCAGCGCGCTGCAGGAGGTCGCGGCGAAAGCGCAGACCACGCTGATCATCCCGCCGCCGGCGCTGTGCACCGACAACGGCGCGATGATCGCCTGGGCCGGCGCCGAGCGGATGGCGCTCGGCCTCACCGACACGATGGAAGCGCCGCCGCGCGCCCGCTGGCTGCTCGATGCCAACGCCAAGGCGCCGGCCGGCCACGCCAACAGCCGCGCCGGATATTGAACCGGGGGTTTTGATGCCCGCGCATAGCTCAGTCAGCGTGATCGGTGCCGGCGCCTGGGGCACGGCATTGGCCGAGGTCGCGGCACGCGCCGGCCGCAAGGTGACGCTGTATGCGCGCAATGCCGAACATGCCGCGCAGATCGAGGCGACGCGAGTCAATCCAAAGCTGGCCGGTGTCCCGCTTCATCCCGGCATCGTCGCGACGCCGGATATCGCTGCGGCGGCACGCGCGGACATCATCCTGGCCGTCACCCCGGCGCAGCATTTGCGCGCGGCAGTCGGGCACCTTGCGCCGCACCTCGCGCCTGAGACGCCGGTCATCGCCTGCGCCAAGGGCATCGAGCACGGCACGCATAAGTTCATGACCGAGGTGATCGCGGAGGCTGCGCCGCGGGCGGTGCCGGCGATCCTGTCGGGGCCGAGCTTTGCCGACGACGTCGCGCGCGGATTGCCGACGGCGGTGACGCTGGCCACAAAGGACGAAGCGCTCGCACGCGCGCTCGTCCAGGCGCTCGGCTCGGCGACCTTCCGGCCCTATCACACGACGGACGTGCGCGGCGTCGAGATCGGCGGCGCGGCCAAGAACGTGCTGGCGATCGCCGCCGGCATCGTCGTCGGCCGGAATCTCGGCGCCTCCGCGCTCGCCGCGCTGACCACGCGCGGCTTCAGCGAGCTCACGCGACTGGGCCGCGCCTGCGGCGCGCGCACCGAAACCCTCGCCGGCCTGTCCGGGCTCGGCGATCTCTTGCTCAGCTGCTCGACCGCGCAGTCGCGCAATTTCGCGCTCGGCCTTGCGCTCGGTCGCGGCGAGGCCGCGCCGGTCGGCAAGCTCGCCGAAGGCGCGTTCACCGCACCGGTGCTGTGCGAGCTCGCCGCGGCGCAGACGGTCGACATGCCGGTGTCGAACGCGGTCGCCGCGATCCTCGGCGAGCGGCTGACCATCGACGCCGCGATCGAGGGCCTGCTGACCCGACCATTCAAGGCCGAGTGACGCACGACACGGGTGCGCGAGGCGGTGCTTCACGATCCGCGCGCGCCGTACTAGCGTGGCGGCGAACCGTCGGATCCCGGTCTTAGCAGTCGAGCAATGGATCCCAAGGGAAAACACATGCGTCAACCGCAACGCGCCATCGTTCCGATCTGCATCGCATTCGCCCTCGCCGTCTCATCCGCCGCCCACGCCCAAACCGCCACCTCCTATGACGAGCTCGCCAAGAGCGAGGCGGCTGCCAATGCCGACAACGGCAAGCGGGTCGTGCCGCTCAAGTCGATCGGAAATCCCTCCGCCGACGTCTCTGCCGAAATGCAGGCGATGATCGGCACGCCCTACCCGCCGCATTTCAACGCCGACCCGAAGACATCAGCGGAATGGAAGGAGCTGATCGATCGCCGCGCCAAGCAGGCCATCGCGGGCATTCCGGCGATGAAGGCGAAGCTCGGCGTCAAGGTCGAGGAAACAAGGATCGCCGGCGTGCACTGCTACATCGTGACGCCGAACAAGATCGCGCTCGAGAACCGGCGGCGCCTGCTGATCCACGTCCATGGCGGCGGCTATGTGTTCGGCCCCGGCGAAGCGGCGCTGCCGGAAGCGATCATGATGGCCGGCTTCGGCGGCTACAAGGTGATCTCGGTCGACTACCGGATGCCGCCGGACTTCCCCTATCCGGCCGCGATGGACGACGCGATGGCGGTCTGGAAGGAGGTTTTGAAATCGCACGAGCGCCACCGGCTGGCGATCTTCGGCACCTCGACTGGCGGCGCGATGACGCTTGCGATGGTGCTGCGGGCGAGGGATGAGAAGCTGCCGCTGCCGGCCGCGATCGCGCCGGGCACGCCATGGTCCGACATCGACAAGATCGGCGACAGCTACGCGAGCAATGAGTGGGTCGACAATGTGCTGGTGACCTGGGACGGCTGGCTCGGCCGCGCGGCCAAGCTCTATGCCAACGGGGCCAGCCTGAAGAATCCCTACATCTCGCCGATCTATGGCGACTTCAGGGGCTTTCCGCCGACCATCCTGACCTCGGGCACGCGCGACCTGTTCCTCAGCAACACGGTTCGCACCCATCGCAAATTGCGACGCGCCGGCGTGATCGCCGATCTCAACGTCTATGAGGGGCAGTCCCACGCCCAGTACCAGATGAACATCGACGCGCCCGAGACCAGGGAGGCGTTCACCGACATCGCCAAATTCTTCGATCGGTATCTGAAGCAGTGAGTGCAGATGCCCGCGCTTGTCGCGGGCATCTGGCTGACTGTAGATTGCCGCGCGATGGGCGCTCGAGAACGGGATGAGTTGCGATGAATTACTGGCTGGTGAAATCCGAACCGTCGGTCTGGTCGTGGGACCAGCAGGTCGCCAAGGGCGCCAAGGGCGAGGCCTGGACCGGCGTGCGCAACTTCACGGCGCGGCAGAACCTGGTCAATATGAAGAAGGGCGACAAGGCGTTCTTCTATCATTCCAACGAGGGCAAGGAGATCGTCGGCATCGCCGAGGTCGTCAAGGAAGCCTATCCCGATCCGACCGACAAGACCGGCAAGTTCGTCTGCGTCGACATCAAGGCCGACAAGCCGCTGAAGACACCGGTGACGATGGCCGCGATCAAGGCCGACAAGAAGCTCGCCGATATGGCGCTGGTGAAATATTCGCGGCTCTCGGTGCAGCCGGTGACCGCGGAGGAGTGGAAGTACGTCTGCAAGATGGGCGGGCTGTGATCAACCCTCTCCCCTTGTGGGAGAGGGTGCGCTCGCGAAGCGAGTGCGGGTGAGGGGTCTGTCTCCGCGGAGAGAACCCCTCATCCGTCGCGGACTGCGTCCGCGCCACCTTCTCCCACAAGGGGAGAAGGGAAGTAGGACCTTACGCCCCCGCCGCCATCACCACCTGCGCCAGCAATTGCTCGCGCTTACTCTGGGTGCGGTAGCCGCCCATCGTCGCGGCGAAACGTTCGAGGATGCCGTCCTCGAAGGCGGTGACGATGGTGTCGTGGACGTAGCTCTTGCGGCAGATCGCCGGCGTGTTGGAAAGCTGGTCGGCAGCGGCGCGGATCGCATCCAGCACCTGGCGCTTGCGGCCGCGCTGGCTGGCGGCCGGCGTGATCCGCGACAGCGACTCCACCACGACGGCCGACGCCATCAGGGTGCGGAAATCCTTCAGCGAGATCTTGATGCCGGCGAGCTCGCGCAGGAACGCGTTCACCGCGGTGGTCGAGGCGGCGCGGACGACGCCGGAGCGGTCGTAATATTGGAACATGCGCTTGCCGGGAACGTCGCGCAGAATGCCGATGGCGCGCACCAGCTTGGCCGCGTCGCATTCCTTGCGCACCGCCTTGCCGCCCTTGGCCTTGAAGGTCAGCACCAGGCTGTCATCTTCCAGCGTGACGTTGGATTTCAGCAGCGTGGTGGCGCCACGGGTGCCGTTGAGACGGGCATAGGATTCGTTGCCGGGCCGGATCGCGGTGCGCGCGATCAGTTCGATCACCGCCGACAGCGCGAACTCGCGGGTCGGCTCGTCGCCGGACAGGAAAGCCGAAACCTTGCGCCGGATCTTCGGCAACGCCGCCACCAGCTTGCCCAGGCGATGCGCCTTGCGCTGCTCGCGGACCTTCTCCCAATCGGCGTGATAGCGATATTGCAGCCGGCCGGCCGCATCGAGGCCGACCGCCTGCAGATGCGTATTCGGATCGGTGGAGTAGCGCACCTGGCGATAGGCCGGCGGCATCGCCATCGCATGCAGCCGGCGGATGGTGCGGGCATCGCGGACGCGCGAGCCGTTGGCGCGAACGAACGAATAGGTCTTGCCGCGCTTGACGCGGCGGATCGTCAGCTCGTTCTGGTCGCCGAGCCGCAGGCCGAGATCGCGGGCCAGATCCTCAACCGAGGTCTTGATGGCGGCGGGGGCGTCGAGCTTGATCCTGGACGGCTTTGCCTGCGCCGGCTTGGGCCATTGGCCCAGCGCCTTCGCCAGGGCGACAGCGGGATCGGCGGACATGGGCCGCACAGCCGCGATGTTCTGCTGATCCATCATCTCAGTTAGACGCCTTGTTCCGTTGTTCTCCCGGTAATGCCGTTGCTTCGGGCTTCGTTCCGGTGGGGCCGTCCGGCCTCGGTTTCGCGATTTAGGGCGTCAGGGCTGACATTGCGAGTCGCGAATCGGTTATTTGAGGTCTCTAAATACCTTTCATGGGTGCCATTCGCCCGCTAACCTTGATTTTGGCCCCTCCGGATTGGGTCAAAATGGCGGGACCGCGGGCCGGGAACCCATCGGGACGGGCCCACCACGGACGATCTGCCGCGGCCGAACAGGTCAGAGATCGTACAACTTCTCGCGACGCTGCCGGATGCCGGGGGCATCGACCGACCGAACGGCTTACCCGCCGGCAGGCATGCCAGCCTTGCGACATGCGTCACCTCGACGCGTTCAGGCCGAGGGGGCCGGCATCGAAGCAACCAATTGTTGGTGCAGATCATCGCGGCGGCGGCCGATCGTTCGCTTCATCGCGCGTTATCAAGATCGGCACCGGCCCACTCGTCGTCGGACCCGGCATCGTTGCGATGGCTGAACCACGGTGCACAGAGCAACGTCACTACGACCAAGAGACCGGTGACCGGGAACGAACGATGGCGCATAGGTTTCCATCGTCAATGAGGCACGGTAAATCGGCCCATCACATGCAGAAGCTGGCGGCTTCGACCCATGGCTTCTGCGCGACGAAAGTGACAGTCCTTTTTCCTTGCCGGGCCGGAATGCGCCAACGCATAATCGCGGCAATGATCAAGACGGCTTGAACTTAAAAGACTTGCCGCCGCGTCGTTTGCGATCGGCAATGAGTGGAGGAAAGCGATGTCCGAGAAGATCTATGACGTGTCGGCCGACTGGGCCAAGCGCGCTTATGTCAACGACGCCAAATATCGCGAGATGTACGCGCAGTCGGTCAAGGACCCCAACGGCTTCTGGGGCGAGCACGGCAAGCGGATCGACTGGATCAAGCCCTTCAGCAAGGTCGAGAACGTCTCCTACGCGCCCGGCAACATCTCGATCAAATGGTTCGAGGACGGCGAGCTGAACGTCGCCTGGAATTGCATCGACCGCCATCTGGACAAGCGCGGCAACCAGACCGCGATCATCTGGGAAGGCGACGACCCTTCCGAATCCAAGCACATCACCTACCGCGAGCTGCACGACGAAGTCTGCAAGATGGCCAACATCCTGCGCACGCGGAACGTCGGCAAGGGCGACCGCGTCACGATCTATCTGCCGATGATTCCGGAGGCGGCCTACGCCATGCTGGCCTGCGCGCGGATCGGCGCCATCCACTCGGTGGTGTTCGGCGGCTTCTCGCCGGACAGCCTCGCCCAGCGCATCAAGGACTGCGACTCCAAGGTCGTGATCACCGCAGACGAAGGCCTGCGCGGCGGCAAGAAGGTGCCGCTGAAGGCCAATGTCGATGCCGCGATCGCCAAGACCGGCGGCGTCGACTGGGTCGTGGTGGTGAAGCGCACCGGCGGCAAGATCGAGATGAACCCGACGCGCGACCTCTGGTACCACGAGGCCGCCGAGATGGTGACCGACGAATGCCCGTGCGAGCCGATGAATGCGGAAGATCCGCTGTTCATCCTCTACACGTCAGGCTCGACCGGCACCCCGAAGGGCGTGCTGCACACCTCGGCCGGCTATCTCGTGTTCGCGTCGATGACGCATCAATACGTGTTCGACTATCACGACGGCGACATCTACTGGTGCACCGCCGACGTCGGCTGGGTCACCGGCCACAGCTACATCCTCTATGGGCCGCTCGCCAATGGCGCGACCACGCTGATGTTCGAGGGCGTGCCGAACTACCCGGACAATTCGCGGTTCTGGAACGTGGTCGACAAGCACAAGGTCAATATATTCTACACCGCGCCGACCGCGATCCGCGCGCTGATGCAGGGCGGCGACGAGCCGGTGACGAAGACCTCGCGCAAGTCGCTGCGCCTGCTCGGATCGGTCGGCGAGCCGATCAACCCGGAAGCCTGGGAGTGGTACTATCGCGTGGTCGGCGAGGAGCGCTGCCCGATCGTCGACACCTGGTGGCAGACCGAGACCGGCGGCATCCTGATCACGCCGCTGCCGGGCGCGACCAAGCTGAAGCCGGGATCCGCGACGCGGCCGTTCTTCGGCGTGGTGCCTGAAATCGTCGATGCCGACGGCAAGACGCTGGACGGCGAGACCTCGGGCAATCTCTGCATTGCCAAGTCGTGGCCGGGCCAGATGCGCACCGTCTATGGCGACCACGCCCGCTTCGAGCAGACCTACTTCTCGACCTACAAGAACAAGTATTTCACCGGCGACGGCTGCCGGCGCGATGCCGACGGCTATTACTGGATCACCGGCCGCGTCGACGACGTCATCAACGTGTCCGGCCACCGCATGGGCACCGCCGAGGTCGAGAGCTCGCTGGTCGCGCACGAGGCGGTCTCGGAAGCCGCCGTGGTCGGCTATCCGCACGACATCAAGGGCCAGGGCATCTACGCCTATGTCACGCTGATGAAGGGCACCGAGCCGACCGAGGCGCTGCGCAAGGAGCTCGTCGCCTGGGTCCGCAAGGATATCGGCCCGATCGCCTCGCCGGACCTCATTCAATTCGCCCCCGGCCTGCCGAAGACCCGCTCCGGCAAGATCATGCGCCGCATCCTGCGCAAGATCGCCGAGGACGAGCCGTCGAGCCTCGGCGACACCTCGACCCTGGCCGATCCGGCCGTGGTCGACGACCTCGTGCAGAACCGGCAGAACAAGAAGTAATCCGGCGACGACAATCTCGGGACATGGTGCAAGGGCCGCGCGCGATCACCGCCGCGGCCCTTCGCTTTTCATGCGATCGGGCGTCGATGGCCCTTCAAACGCTCTGGGATTGGGCATTTCACGGGATTGTCAGAGACGCGGCGCCATTGCGGCGCGTTTGTGGCCGGGTGTTGTTTTCAAGTCATTTACTTTGATCCGAAGTTTTCCTTTTCTCCCGCCATCTGGACGTGTCTCGCGGCCGGCGTGAAACCACCCGGTTAAGACACGCGGTTAATATTGCGTGCGTGAGACCGGCGGGCCCGGTTTTTTCAGGGCTCTGCATCTTCGTTTTTGGCTTCCTTGCGGGAGCTGTTGGGAAGTGGAGAGATTGATGTCGATGAAGTTTGCGGTGGCGCTGGCTGCCACCCTTGGTGCTGTTGTCGTGATGTCGCAGGCGGCCGAAGCGCGGCCGGAAATGGTCGGAATCCACGCCGACAATTATGAGCCGGGCACCATCGTGGTGAAGACCAACGAACGGCGGCTCTATCTCATTCTCGATTCCGGCCACGCGATGCGTTACCCGGTCGGCGTCGGCAAGTCCGGCAAGCAGTGGGCCGGCACCACCAAGATCGACGGCAAGTATCGCAACCCGGCCTGGTCGCCGCCCGCCGAAGTGAAGCGCGACAAGCCGAGCATCCCAGACGTGATCGCCGGCGGCTCGCCGCGTAACCCGATGGGCGTCGCCGCGATGACGCTCGCCGGCGGCGAATACGCGATCCACGGCACCAACGTGCCGGGCTCGGTCGGCGGCTTCGTCTCCTACGGCTGCATCCGCATGCTGAACACCGACATCACCGACCTCTATTCGCGCGTCTCGGTCGGCACCACGGTCGTCGTCACCCGCTGATCGCGAACAGTCCTTCGCTTGAAGAAAGCCGCGCATCTGCGCGGCTTTTGTTTTCTGCGCTGTGGCGTCCACGACGCTTAGCGCGCAAAATATCCGCACCAGCCGAAGCGGTGCCCGCCATTGTAGGCGCGGGCGTGACCGGCCGCGAGCATCGCGGCTGAGACGTTGTCGGTCTTCTTGGTTGCGACGTCAGCGACGACGCGCCCCTGATATTTGTCGGGACCGACATTGTAGATCGCAACATCGCCCTGGCCGAGCAGATCGCGCAGCGCCACCGTCGCGGCCTGCGCCATTTGCAGTTCGCGCGCACACGACGCCTTCAGCTCCGGCGCATCGATGCCGCGCAGGCGGACCCGGGTATAGAGATCGGGGCCCGGTGTGAGATGCACCCGCGCCTCGAACGTGTCGCCATCGATCGTCCGGATGACATCGACGGCATGGCGCGCATCAGGTGCGCCGGCGCGCTGCCGGATCATTTCGGCATCCCGCGACCGGTTCAACGACCAGTGCGACGGTAGCGGCATCCATTGAGGCACATATTGGCGGATCGGCAGCGTGCTGCCGACGGCGATGCCGAGCACGAAAACCCAAGGCAGCGCCGCCGAGACACGGCGGCCCCAAGGTGAGCGGCGGAAGGGCGGACGTCCCGTCCCACGATAAGGATTTATTCTCTCGTATGGGGACATATTCCCAGACTGGCCCGAGTCGGACCGTCAGGCAAGACCGCGCGAAAGACCCTCAAAAATCCGAGGCGATTCCCTTGGTCTCCCAATCGCCGTAACGCGTCGGTTCCGGTCCCTTCGGGCCCTGGAATTCCTTCGGCCGCGCGGCTGCGTTCTGCGCGGCTAACTCCTCGGCAGCCTTGCGCCGCGCCGCGGCCTCGGCGAGCGCACGCTGCGCGGCCGGCGTCAGCGGCTTGCGCGGCGCGGGTTCCGGCGGCGTCGGCATTGGCGATTTCTCAGACATGACAAGCCTTCTTGGCAAAACTCTCGGCCTGCGTACTTCGTATCTCCGTGCCGGCTCAGTGACGACATCACGATCAAGAAATCCGCAAGGCGATTCTTACATTTGGCATATTCGCATGCCAGAGGTGTCTTCGAGTTGATGGCATGAGCCGAACGTAACTCAGCACCTTCGAGATAACTCCGCTCCATGCCTCCTTCAAGATTTGCAGTTCCTGCCGAAGTCCCCGGTCTCGCGGCGCGCCGCATCGCAGCCGACATCCTCGACGGCGTGCTGCACAAGCACCGCACGCTGGACGATCAGCTCGACGGCGCCGGCGCGCATCCCGGCCTGAAATCGCTCGCCGATCGCGACCGCGCGTTGATGCGCCGGCTGGTCTCGACCATCCTGCGCAAGCTCGGCACGCTCGGCCATCTGCTGTCGCGCCTGCTCGACCGCGGCATCCCGACCGATGCGCCGCGCGCACAGAGCGCGCTGTTGATCGGCGCCGCACAGATCCTCTGGATGGACGTGCCCGATCACGCCGCGGTCGATCTGTCGGTGCGGCTGGTGCAGTCGGACCGGCGCGCTGCGAAATATGCCGGGCTGGTCAATGCCGTGCTGCGCCGCTGCGCACGCGAGGGCCAGGGGCTGATCGACGAGATCAGCACGCAGACGCTGGACCTGCCGCCATGGATGCTGGCGCGCTGGAACGCGCATTACGGCGAAGCCACCGCGCGCGAGATGGCGCTGGCGCTCGGCCACGAGCCGTCGCTCGACCTCACCGTGAAGTCGGACGCGCCGCAATGGGCGAGCCGCCTGCACGGCGAGACGCTGCCGACGGGAACCGTGCGCACGCTGCTGCAGGGTTCCGTCACGATGCTGCCAGGCTTTGCCGAAGGCCAATGGTGGGTGCAGGACGCCGCCGCGGCACTTCCGGTGCGGCTGTTCGGTGACATCAAGGACAAGGCAGTCGCCGATCTCTGCGCGGCGCCCGGCGGCAAGACCGCCCAGCTCGCGCTGGCCGGCGCGCAGGTCACCGCGATCGACCGCTCGCCGGCGCGCGTCGCGCGGCTGCGCGACAATCTCACCCGGCTGGCCTTGCAGGCCGAGACCGTCGTCGCCGACGCCGCCGAGTGGGGCGCTGACGCAGCAAGCTTCGACGGTATCCTGGTCGATGCGCCCTGCACCTCGACGGGAACCATCCGCCGCCATCCCGACGTCGCCTGGCTGCGCCTGGAAGCCGACATCGCCGCGCTGTCATCGCTACAGCAGCGGCTGCTGCAAAAGGCGATCCATCTGCTGAAGCCCGGCGGCACGCTGGTCTACTGCACCTGCTCGCTGGAGCCGGAGGAAGGCGAGCACGCGATTTCCGCGCTGCTGGCCGGCGAATCAGGCTTGCGCCGCGCGCCGGTCGAGAAGGGCGAGGTCGCCGGCCTCGACGACATCATTACCGCCGACGGCGATCTGCGCACTTTGCCCAGCCATTTGCCCAACGCCGACCCGCGGCTGGGCGGCCTGGACGGCTTTTACGCGGCCCGGCTGGTTAAGGCCTGATTTTAAACGTCGGTCTTCTAAGCTCCAGATGCTTCGTGAAGTGATTCGTGCGGTATCAAGAGGGTGTCTTGTCGATCAAGATGGTGTCTTGGCCGCGTTTCCGGATTAAATAAGGATTCGTTGAAAATTCCCTCCCCGCAAGGTTAGGCGTGTCGGTCGCTCAAAGCAGACGCATCTCGACGCTGATTGCTGGCCGCTTCGCCCGCAGCATGCTCGCGCGCGCCAGCGGCAGCACGGTCGCGCTGTCGCGGCTGTGGCCCGGCCGCACCGACCGGCTGATCATCGCTCCGCACGATCTGCGAACCGCCGACGCCACCCGCGCCGCCGAGATCTATGCCGGGCGATTCGTGTTCGCCGGCAAGATCGTCACCTGCCACGGCCGCTCGATCTTCGATCTCGAGCCGCCGTCGGAGGATTGGGAAGCCGCGCTGCTCGGCTTCGGCTGGCTGCGCCATCTGCGCGCCGCCGACACCGCGCTCACCCGCGCCAACGCCCGCTCGCTGGTCGACGACTGGATCTCCAACCAGGCCCGCCGACGGCCGCTGGAACGCCGCGCCGACGTGCGCGCGCGGCGCGTGATCTCGCTGCTGTCGCAGGCGCCCTTGGTGCTCGGCGACACCGATGGAAAATTCTACCGCAAATATCTGCGCGGGCTGGCGCGCGAGATCCGCTATCTGCGCCACGCCACGCTCGACAATGACGGCGTGCCGCGCCTGCAGGTCTTGATCGCGCTGTGCTACGCTTCGCTCTGCCTCGCCAACCAGGCGCGCAACATCAAATCCGCGACGCGCAGGCTGTCCGACGAATTGCAGCGCCAGATCCTGCCCGATGGCGGCCACATCTCGCGCAATCCCGGTGCGCTGGTCGAGCTCCTCAGCGATCTCCTGCCGCTGCGGCAGACCTTTGCCGCGCGGAACATCGCGCCGCCGCCGGCGCTGCTCAACGCGATCGACCGCATGATGCCAATGCTGCGCTTCTTCCGGCACGGCGACGGCAGCTTCGCGCTGTTCAACGGCATGTCGACCGCGCCGTCCGATCTGGTCGCGACGCTGCTCGCCTATGATGACACCCGCGGCGTGCCGATGGCGAGCATGCCGCACACCGGCTTCCAGCGGCTCGACGCCGGCAACACCACGTTGATCATCGACACCGGCCCGCCGCCGCCGGCGAGCGTCAGCCAGGATGCGCATGCCGGCTGCCTGTCGTTCGAGCTGTCCTCCGGGGTCAGCCGCATCGTCGTCAATTGCGGCATGCCCAGCACCGGCCGCGACAATTGGCGGCCGTTCGCACGCTCCACCGCGGCGCATTCGACCCTGACCTATCACGACACCTCGTCGTGCCAGTTCGTCGAGCTGTCGGCGATGAAGCGGCTGCTGCGCGGCGCGCCGATCACCAGCGGCCCGAGCAATGTCGAGAACTACCGCGAAGCCGTGCCCGACGGCGACGTGCTGACCGCCTCGCATGACGGCTATCTCTCCCGCTTCGGCGTGATTCACCGCCGCGTGCTGATGGTGTCGCAGGACGGCACAAGGCTCGAAGGCGAGGACCAGCTGACGCCGGCGCCGGGCGGCCGCATCAAAGGCAGCGAGGCCGATTTCGCGCTGCGCTTCCATTTGCACCCCTCGGTGAAGGCGAGCCGGCTGTCGGATGCCCGCGGCGTCATGCTGGTGCTGCCCAACCGCGACGTCTGGACCTTCGAGGCGATGGACGACAAGGTCGACCTCGAGGACAGCGTGTTCCTGGCCGGCAATGACGGCCCGCGCCGCACCTCCCAGATCGTGA
The DNA here is from genome assembly GCF_054055655.1 of Bradyrhizobium sp. USDA 4461. Lineage (NCBI taxonomy): Bacteria > Pseudomonadati > Pseudomonadota > Alphaproteobacteria > Hyphomicrobiales > Nitrobacteraceae > Bradyrhizobium > Bradyrhizobium sp. USDA 4461. The sequence continues at coordinate 2,467,168 of NZ_JBSRXM010000001.1, read as the reverse complement.
TCCGGCAGGACGCGCGGCACGCCGGCACGATCCGCTGGAGCTTCGTGCGCTCCTCGACCTCGGCCACCGCCACCAACGCCCGCCGCAACGCCCGCCGCGAGCCGGAACTGCCGCTGTAGGGCTGGTATCGGCAACGCGACTGACCCTAAACCCGTCACCCTGAGAGCTTGTGACGGATTCGGCTCCTGCGGAGTTTTTGGCGGCTGTTCGTCGCAGCAATTGGCAGGTTTGAGTTCGAGTTCGGCGATGACCCGTTGTTTAGGCTCTGGAGAGGCGGTTGCCTTGCAGGATGTTGTTGACGAGGGCGTACCAGAGCACGACGGCACGGACCTTTTCGATGCCGCGCACGGTCAATTGCCGCAGGTCCCAATTGCGCCAGCGGGCATGGATGCACTCGCAGATCGACCGGGACCTGTATCGGGCCTTGCCCTCTTTGCTCGCCATTCGCGCACGCCAGGCCAACACCCCCGGACCGTCGCCGCGCCGCGGTAGATAGGGATCGGTACCGTGCTTGGATTGAGTGGGCGGACAAAAGATATCGATGCCCTCGGCATAGGCCCATTCGATGTCCTCGGCACTGCCAAAGCCGCCATCGACGAGATGGTCCTTGGGCAACCCTCCGGGCCGCGCACGCTGCCGCTCCAGCATGGGACGCATCAGGCCGCGATCGGATCCGATGTTGCAAATTCTGGTGTCGACGACGATCTGCTCGCCGGCCACGCTCGTCACCTGCACGTTGTAGGCGGGGCGGAAGCCGCCGTTCGCCATCTTCATGACCCGTGCATAGGCGTCCGTCGTGGAGGCCCGCGGCTCCTTCGGCGTCTTGCCGTTGCCGCGACTTTCTTCGCGCTCCTTGCGCTGCTGCTTGATCTCGGCGAGCGCCGTCTGCGCCGCCTTCACCCGCGCGCTGCGTTCCCGCGCGGCCCGCTCCTTGGCTGCCCGGGCACGCTTATTGCTGGCGTCCGAGCGTGTGTCGACCTCGCGCTTGAGGTCTTCCACCACGGCCTCAGCCTGCGCCAAATGCTTATCCAGCGTCGCCTCGCGCCGGAACGAGGCCGCCCCGGCGCTGGCCCGGACCCGCATGCCATCCTGCGCCAAGGTCTCCAGATCGACGAGACCGGCCTTTGCCAACGCTGCCAGATGCTCACTGAGCAGTCGGTCAAGCAGATCGGCGTTGCCGACCCGGAAGTCCGCCAGCAGGTGATAGTTCACCGACACCCCGCCGCACAGCCAGCGATAGGCATCGTGGCTCTCGCACAGCCGCTCCAACGCCCGCGCGCTGCCAACGCCTTCGCTGGCGGCATAGAGCCACAGCGCCAGCAAAAGCCGGGGCGAGGTCGCGGGGTGACCGGGACGATCGCCGCGAGCCTTGATCCGGTCCTCCAACTCACTCAGATCAAGCTCTTCGACATAAGACCAGATCAGCCGCACCGGATGGTCTTCCCCGATCAGGCTCTCAATATCAACCGCTCGCAGCGCAATCTGGTCGCGCTGGGGCTCACGCAGCCGCGGAGCGCCGGGCAAGCCCGCTTCGGCTGGTGGCTTCGCCTGCTCCGGCAGGTCCCCAAACAACTCATCGGCAGCCAACATCACCTCCCGCGAATCCATCATCGCCAGAGAATCACACCGCGCCGGCTTTCGGCTACAATGTTCGCTGAAACCCCAAAAAAATCACACCCTCTGAGGAGCCGCGACGCGGCGTCTCGAAGGGTCGACGGCCACCAGCCGGGCCGATTCATTCTTCGAGACGCCGCTGAGCGGCTCCTCAGGATGACGGGGATGGTGTGGCGCGGGAAAATTTGGACTGAATCGCCGCCAATTTGCGGGGATTCGGTCCCACGGACCGGTTTCGTACCGCCCAAAACCATGCTACCCGGCTGCCTTAACAGCCAGGGAATTTCCGATATGACCGAGCAGCTTCGCCGCGTGACCCGCGCTCTGTTGTCCGTTTCCGACAAGACCGGACTGATCGATTTCGCCAGGGCGCTGGCCGACCAGGGCGTGGAGCTGGTCTCGACCGGCGGCACCGCCAAGGCGATCGCCGCGGCCGGGTTGAAGGTCAAGGACGTCTCCGAGCTGACCGGTTTTCCGGAGATGATGGACGGCCGGGTCAAGACGCTGCATCCGAAGGTGCATGGCGGCCTGCTCGCGATCCGCGACAACCAGGAGCATGCCTCCGCGATGGCCGCGCACGGCATCGCGCCGATCGACCTTCTGGTCGTCAACCTCTATCCGTTCGAGGCCACCGTCGACAAAGGCGCCGGCTTCGAGGAGTGCATCGAGAACATCGACATCGGCGGCCCCGCGATGATCCGCGCCGCGGCCAAGAACCATGACGACGTCGCCGTGGTGGTCGAGGCGAACGACTATCAGGCCGTGCTCGACGAGCTCGCCGCGCACAAGGGCGCGACCTCGCTCGGCCTGCGCCGCCGGCTCGCCGCCAAGGCCTATGCGCGCACCGCGGCCTATGACGCCGCGATCTCGAACTGGTTTGCCGTGCAGCTCGACACCAAGGCGCCGGACTTCCGCGCCTTCGGCGGCAAATTGATCCAGTCGCTGCGCTATGGCGAGAACCCGCACCAGACCGCGGCGTTCTACGCCACGCCGGAGAAGCGGCCGGGCGTTGCCACGGCACGCCAACTGCAGGGCAAGGAACTGTCCTACAACAACATCAACGACACCGACGCGGCCTATGAATGCGTCGGCGAGTTCGACCCGCAGCGCACCGCGGCCTGCGTGATCGTGAAACACGCCAATCCCTGCGGCGTCGCCGAGGGTCCCGATCTCGCCACCGCCTATGCCCGTGCGCTGGCCTGCGACTCGACCTCGGCCTATGGCGGCATCATCGCGGTCAACCGCACGCTCGATGCCGACGCCGCGCGCGCCATCATCGGCATCTTCACCGAAGTGATCATTGCGCCCGACGCCACCGAAGAGGCGATTTCGATCATCGCCGGCCGGCGCAATCTGCGCCTCCTGCTTGCCGGCGGGTTACCGAACGCACGCGCGACAGGCCTCACCGCCAAGACCGTTGCCGGCGGCCTCCTGGTGCAGAGCCGCGACAATGCCGTGATCGAGGACATGAACCTGAAGGTCGCGACCAAACGCGCGCCGACCGACGCCGAGCTGCGCGACCTCAAATTCGCCTTCCGGGTGGCAAAGCACGTCAAGTCGAACACCATCATCTACGCCAAGGATCTTGCGACCGTCGGCATCGGCGCCGGCCAGATGAGCCGGGTCGATTCCGCACGCATCGCCGCGCGCAAGGCGCTGGATGCGGCAGCCGAGCTGAAGCTCGCCGAACCCTTGACCAAGGGCTCGGTGGTCGCCTCGGACGCGTTCTTCCCGTTCGCCGACGGCATGCTGGCCTGCATCGAGGCCGGCGCCACCGCCGTGATCCAGCCCGGCGGCTCGATGCGCGACGACGAGGTGATCAAGGCCGCCGACGAGCACGGCATCGCCATGGTGTTCACCGGCGTGCGGCATTTTAGGCATTGATCTCGTAGCCCGGATGGAGCGAAGCGCAATCCGGGGTCTTTGATCCGCTGAGAGACCGTCCCGGATTTCGCTTCGCTCCATCCGGCTACGAGCTTCGCCGGGACGACGCCGGTGATTTACTCCCGCACCTTCGCCAGCAGCGCCAGCCCCACCACGAAGAACGCCACCAGCACTGCCATGCCCGCCTTCTGGCTCGCAGTCGCCGCGGTGATCGCGCCGATCAAGAGCGGCCCGATGAACGACGTCACCTTCCCGGTCAACGCGAACAAGCCGAAATACTGCGCGATGCGATCCCTGGGCGCGAGGCGGATCAGGAGCGAGCGCGAGGCCGCCTGCAACGGCGCGCCGGCGGCGCCGATCAGGCAACCCAGCACGATATAGGCGCGCTCGGCGGCGCCCGCGAACAAAGCACCGCCGGGCACCGGCGGCGCGACCGGGATGAACAGGATGGAATCCTTGTTCACGGTGAGGATCACGACGATCGCAAACAGCAGGATCACGAGACTGCCGGTGATCACGCGCTTCGGCCCGAACCGATCGTCGAGCTTGCCGCCGATCCAGCCGCCGAAGGTGCCAGCCACCGCCAGAATGATGCCGAAGGTGCCGATCCGGATCGTGTCCCAGCCGAACGTGCCGGCGGCATAGATGCCACCGAACGCGAACAGCGAGACCAGCCCGTCGGTGTAGATCATGTTGGCCAGCAGGAAGCGCGCCAGCGATGTCTGCTTCGGCAGCCCCGCAAATGATTCCCCGAGCTCGCGCAGGCCTTCACCGAGTGCCTCGCGCAGCGGGCGCTTCGCCGGATAGTCCGGCGTGAACAGGAACATCGGCGTCACGAAAATGATGAACCACAGCCCGGTCAGCGGTCCGGTGATGCGGTCGCCCTCATGCATGACCGGATCGAGATCGAACAGCGGCGTGAAGCCGAACAGCGTCTTGCCGGTCTCGGCATTGGCGGCGAGGAAGCCGAGCACCAGCACGAGGCTGAGGATGCCGCCGACATAGCCGGTGGCCCAGCCGGTGCCTGACAGGCGCCCGATCCTGTCGGGCGGCACGAGGGTCGGCATCATCGCATTGTTGAACACGGTCGCGAACTCGACGCCGACGCTCGCGATCGCATAGGCAAGCAGCAGCATCGGGACGATGTCCGGATTGCCGGGCTTGCCGATCCACATCGCGCTCGATCCGATCACGAGCAGCGCGCCGAAGGCCGCGATCCACGGCTTGCGCCGGCCGCTGGCGTCGGCGATCGCGCCCAACACCGGCGACAGCAACGCGATCGCCAGTCCCGCGGCCGCGGTGGCAAAGCCCCACAACGCCTGCCCGCTCGCCGCATCCGACGCGACGAAGCTTGCGAAATAGGGCGCGAACACGAAGGTCGTGATCAGCGTGAAATAAGGCTGCGCGGCCCAGTCGAAGAAGATCCAGCTGACGACGGCGGCGCGGCCCGGATAGACTTTTGTGGTGGCCTTCGTATCGCCGGCGCCCGTCTGCAATGTTGTCGTCATCGCGAAAGATATTCCCCAACTCGAACCACAGGCAGGCTTTTGCTGCTTCAATCCGCTCCCATATAGCATGAGCCGGTTTGACTGATACGGCGATGAACAGGGCAGGACATTTCGATGGCGCGGACAGCAATGATGTCGCGGCGGCTGTTTGCCGCTCTCCTGGTGACCGGCATCGCGACATCAGCCCTCGGCCAGGTTCAGCGCCACGCCTACGAGCCGTCAGCCACTGACACTGCCCGCAGCATTCGCGCCGAACACGGCATGGTGGTGGCGCAGGAGAAACTCGCGGCGCGGGTTGGCGCCGACATATTGCGGCAGGGCGGCAATGCGATCGATGCCGCGGTCGCCACCGGATTTGCGATGGCGGTGACCTATCCACGCGCCGGCAATATCGGCGGTGGTGGCTTCATGGTGATCCATCTCGCCGCAAGCAAAGAAGACGTCGCGATCGACTACCGCGAGACCGCGCCGCAGGCCGCAACGCGCGACATGTTCCTCAACGCCGAGGGCAAGCCCGATCCCGACAAGTCGCGCAACTCCGCGCTCGCGATCGGCGTGCCCGGCACGGTCGCAGGCCTCGCATTGGCGCTGGAGAAATACGGCTCCGGCAAGTTCACGCTGGCGCAGATCCTCAAGCCTGCGATCGATCTCGCGCGCGACGGCTTCGTCGTCACCGACGACACGTCGGACACGCTGAACGACATGTATCGCCGCATGTCGCGCTGGCCGAATTCGGCCAAGACGTTCTCGCACGCCGACGGCACGCCGCTGCGCGAGGGCGACCGCCTGATCCAGGGCGACCTCGCCGGCGTCTTGACCGCGATTGCCGAACAGGGCCCGCGCGGCTTCTACGAAGGTGCCGTCGCCGAGAAGCTCGTCAGCGGGATCAAGAACGCCGGCGGTATCTTCAGTGTCGAGGACCTGAAGTCCTATCAGCCTATCATCCGCACGCCGATCCGCGGCACCTATCGCGGCTACGACATCGTCTCGATGCCGCAGCCGTCCTCCGGCGGCGTCGTGCTGCTCGAGATCCTCAACATCCTCGAAGGCTTTCCGATGTCCGACATGAAGCAGGGCTCGGCGGCCTCGCTGCATGTGATGATCGAGGCGATGAAGCGGGCCTATGCCGATCGCGCCCGCTATCTCGGCGATCCCGCCTTCGTCGACGCGCCGACGCAATTGCTGGTCGACAAGGACTATGCCGCCAGGCAGCGCGCGACCATTGACCTCGCCCGCGCCACGCCCTGGACCGACGTACGCAACGCGAAGCAGCCGCACGAGGGCGACAACACCACGCATTATTCGGTGATCGATGCCAGCGGCAACGCCGTCAGCAACACCTACACGCTGAACTTCCCGTACGGCGTCGGCCTCGTCGCCGACGGCACCGGCGTGCTGCTCAACAACGAGCTCGACGATTTCACCGCCGCGCCCGGCGCCTCCAATGCGTTCGGCCTGGTCGGCTTCGAGGCCAATCTGCCGGGACCCGGCAAGCGCCCGCTGTCGTCGATGTCGCCGACCATCCTGCTGAAGGACGGCAAGCCTGTGCTGGTGACGGGCTCGCCCGGCGGCAGCCGCATCATCTCCGCGGTGACGCAGATCATCGTCGACGTGATCGACTACAAGATGGATATCGCGGCCGCGGTCGCCGCGCCCCGCATGCATCATCAATGGCTGCCCGACGAGGTCCGGATCGAGCGCGGCTTTCCCGATGAGGTGCTGACCGAGCTGCGCGCCAAGGGCCACAAGACGGTCGAACCGCTCGGCTACTCCTCCGCGAACTCGATCGCTGTCACGACCAGCGGTCTGCTCGGCGCGCCCGATCCGCGCACGCGCGGCGCGGAGGCCGCGGGATACTAAAACGCGGGGCTTTGCCCGGCCTGCTACATCGCGATAGATTGGCGGTCCGCGCAACTCCGGCCGCGGATCGCAAAGAGCCGGTGAATGATTTCTCCGGGGAACGCGCATGAGCACGGCTGAATCCAAATCAATCGAAGTCGCAGAGATCGAGGACACCAGCCTCCTCGCTTTCTATCGCGACATGAATTTGCAGGAGCGGCGCACGTTCTGGGCCTGCGCGTCCGGCTGGACGCTCGACGGCATGGATTTCATGATCTATCCGCTTGTCATCGGCACCATCATCACGCTGTGGAAGGTCGATGCCGGCACCGCCGGCCTCGCGGGCACCGTGACGCTGCTTGCCTCCGCCGTCGGCGGCTGGCTCGGCGGCTATCTGTCCGACCGGATCGGCCGGGTGAAGACGCTGCAGCTCACCATCATCTGGTTCTCGTTCTTCTCGCTGGTCTGCGCCGTGGTGCAGAATTTCGACCAGCTCCTGATCGCCCGCGCGCTGCTGGGCTTGGGCTTCGGCGGCGAATGGGCGGCCGGCGCGGTGCTGATCGGCGAGGCGATCCGGCCGCAATATCGCGGCCGCGCGGTCGGCTCGGTGCAGTCGGGCTGGGCGATCGGCTGGGGCCTTGCGGTGCTGGCGCAGGCGATCCTGTTCTCGGTGTTGCCTGCGGAAAACGCCTGGCGCTGGATGTTCGTGATCGGCGCGCTGCCAGCGCTGCTTGTCTTCTATCTGCGCCGCTATGTCACCGAGCCCGAAATCTCGGCCGCGACCATGGCGCAGGCGCAGGCTTCCGGCAGCGGACCCGCGGCCTTGTGGGAGATCTTCCACGGACCGATCCTGAAGACCACGCTGCTGGCCTCGCTGGTCGGCACCGGCATGCAGGGCGGCTATTACGCCATCACCTTCTGGGTGCCGCGCTTCCTCACCACCGAGCGCAAGCTTTCGGTCGTCGGCTCGACCGGCTATCTTGCGACCCTGATCATCGGCTCGTTCATCGGCTATCTCGTCGGCGCGTGGCTCGCCGACCGGATCGGCCGGCGCAACCTATTCCTGATCTTCTCGATCGGCGCCATCGCGGTGGTGCTGCTCTACACCCAGCTGCCGCTTTCGAATGAGGTGCTGTGGGTACTGGGCTTCCCGCTCGGCTTCTTCGCCTCAGGCTATTTCTCCGGCATGGGCGCGTTCCTGACTGAGCTCTATCCGACCCGGCTGCGCGGCTCCGGACAAGGCTTTTGCTACAATTTCGGCCGCGGCGTCGGCGCGCTGTTCCCGTTCCTGGTCGGCGCGCTCTCGACCACGACCACGCTCGCCAACGCGATTGCGATCTTCGCGGTGGCGGCCTACGGCGTGTTCTTCATCGCCGCCTACGCGCTGCCGGAAACGCGTGGGCGCGTGTTGCATGCGGATGGGTAGGACGTGAGGTGATGTGATGGCCATCCCGCTTGCTCCGCTTCGCCTCTCCCCTTGTGGGAGAGGCCGGATTGCATCGGCAGATGCAATCCGGGTGAGGGGTCGCGGTCTGTCCACGCAGTATGCCGTACGGAGAGATACCCCTCACCCCCAACCCTCTCCCACAAGGGGAGAGGGAGCCGTCGGTCCGTGCTTCCCTCACAGGAGGTTCTCATGACATCGCTCAAAGGCAGGACGCTGTTCATCTCGGGTGCGAGCCGCGGCATTGGGCTCGCGATCGCGCTGCGGGCGGCGCGTGACGGCGCCAATGTTGCGATCGCGGCGAAGACCGCGGAGCCGCATCCGAAGCTGAAGGGCACGATCTACACCGCCGCCGACGAGGTCCGCGCCGCCGGCGGCAAGGCGCTGCCGGTGATTTGCGACATCAGGGACGAGGCGCAGGTGATGACGGCGATCGAGCAGACCGTCGCCGAATTCGGCGGCATCGACGTCTGCGTCAACAACGCCAGCGCGATCAGCCTGACCAATTCGCAGGCGACCGACATGAAGCGCTACGATCTCATGATGGGGATCAACACCCGCGGCACGTTCATGGTGTCGAAATACTGCATTCCGCATCTGAAGAAGGCGGAGAATCCGCATATCCTGATGCTGTCGCCGCCGCTCGACATGAAGACGAAATGGTTCGAGCACTCGACCGCCTACACGATGGCGAAGTTCGGCATGAGCATGTGCGTGCTCGGGCTCGCCGGCGAATTGAAATCCGCCGCCGTCGCCGTCAATGCGCTGTGGCCGCGCACCACGATCGCGACCGCCGCGGTCGGCAATCTGCTCGGCGGCGATGCCATGATGCGCGCGAGTCGCACGCCGGAGATCATGGGCGATGCGGCCCATGCGATCATCACCCGGCCGTCGCGCGAATTCACCGGGCATTTCTGCATCGACGACAAGGTGCTCTATGCCAACGGTGTGCGCGACTTCGAGCGCTACCGCGTCGATCCTTCGGTGCCGCTGATGTCGGATTTCTTCGTGCCCGACGACGATGTGCCGCCGCCCGGGGTCACCGTGCAGGCGCTGCCCGCGCGCTAGAGCTTCTTGTCTTGACGCGTTTTCTTCACGCGAACCGGTATCCACTTCGCTCGAAAACGCTCTAAGCTACACCGCAGCCGCGTTCAGCTGCGTGCGCCAATGCCGCACGCGCTCCTTGAGCAGCGTGTCGCGCACATAGCCGAGCTCCTCGTCCTCGATCCGCTCCAGCGTGTCGAGCGTGAGATTGTCCGCGCCATGCGCCGCCCAGGCGCGCTGCAGCTCGGCATTCCGATGACCGCCGATTCGCAGCGTGAACCAGATCCGGTTGTGGATTTTTTGCAGATCGAGCGTTTGCCCCACCCAGACCTCGCCGGTCGCGCGGCAGCGGATCGCGAACACGCCGGCCATGCTCGCACGCTTCTTGTAGTCGGCGATGACCTGCTTGCGGTGCTCGGTCTTCATGGCGGCTCCTGTCGATTCGACACGCCATTTATATCCGGGCATTATTGACACCGCAATAATACCCGGATATAAATGGCGACATCGAAACCGGAGCCGCCGGCCATGACTGCGATTCTACCGGCCGACCTGGTACGGCCCGCCCTTTTCCAGCGCCCGCGCATAGGCCGGGCGGGCGTGGATGCGTTCGAGGAACGCAACGCACCGGGGATGGCCGTCCTCGAGCCCGCCGCGCGCGGCGGCCGCTTCGAGCGGAAAGCTCATCTGGATGTCGGCGCCGGAGAATTCGTGGCCGGCGAACCACTCGCTCTTGCCGAGCTCGCCTTCCCAATAGGCCATGTGCTGCTTGAGCTGCGGATTGACCAGGGTCGACAGCGCCGTGTTGGACACCTTGCGCACCAAGGGCCGCAGCAGCGCCGGCGCGCGCTTCGGCATCAGCGTGAACAACAGCTTGAGGAGCAGCGGGGTCATCGCCGAGCCCTCGGCATAGTGCAGCCAATAGGTGTAGCGCAGCCGCTCCGGCGTATCGGCCGGCGGGATCAGGCGGCCCTTGCCGTAGCTCGCGATGATGTATTCGAGGATCGCGCCGGATTCCGCGATGGTGTTGCCGTTGTCGGTGACGACGGGCGACTTGCCGAGCGGATGGATCGCGCGCAGCTCCTTCGGCGCCCGCATGTCCGGCTGCCGCTGGTAGCGCACGATTTCGTAGGGCACGCCCAATTCCTCGAGCAGCCACAGCACGCGCTGCGAACGGGAATTGTTGAGGTGATGAACCGTCAGCATGGGCGTCCTCTCGGGTGTCAGCGCAGTCGGGCCGCGCTTGGTGCCAGCCTGACACAGGAAAGTCGAGATGAATGCACGCGGATGGTCCCAAATTACCCGGGCAATATGTCGCGCAACCGAAGAGATCAGTTATGAACCCAGCCTATGTCGCCTTCGAAAACGAGCACTGCATCGCAGCCGGCGACCTCAGCGACGTTGCCTGCGCCGCCAAGCAGTTAATCGACCGGCGCAAGGACGCCGCGATCCTGGTGTTCAACGGCCGCACCTCGGCGCTGGTCGACATCGACTACCGGGGCTCGGTCGACGACGTGTTGGCCCGGCTGCCGAAGCTCGCGCCGCCGCCCAGCGAGGAGCCGGCGGCGCCGGCCGCGCCGCGCGGCCCGGGACGTCCCAAGCTTGGCGTCGTCGCGCGCGAGATCACGCTGCTGCCGCGGCACTGGGACTGGCTCGCGCAGCAGAAGGGCGGCGCCTCGGTTGCGATCCGCAAATTGATCGACGAGGCCCGGCGCTCGAGCGGCGACAAGGACCGCACGCGCGCAGCACAGGATGCCGCCTATCGCTTCATGACCACGATGGCCGGCAACCGGCCGAACTACGAAGAGGCGATCCGCGCCCTGTTCGCGCATGAGCGGCGTCGCTTTGCGACGCTGATCGCGGACTGGCCGGCCGACATCCGCGATCACGCGATCAGGCTCGCCCATAGCGATCAAGCGGACTAGCCCGCTCTCGCGCGACATGGTGGCCGCGCGGGTCGTGATTCGGCCTGCGCGCCGTCCTGGCAACTCAGATCTGGAAGTTCAACGTGTCCAAGCCCCCGTCCTTGCGCAAAGCCTTCCTGTCGTTCCTGGCGCCGATGCTGCTCAGCAACGTGCTGCAGTCGCTGTTCGGCACCATCAACGGCATCTATCTCGGCCAGATGATCGGCGTCGACGCGCTCGCGGCGGCGTCGGTGTTCTTCCCGGTGATGTTCTTCTTCATCTCCTTCGTGATCGGGCTGAGCGCCGGCGCCTCGGTCATGATCGGCCAGGCCTGGGGCGCCGGCGAGCCCGACCGCGTGAAGGCGGTCGCCGGCACCACCATGACCGTGACGCTGCTGCTGGCGCTGGCGATCGCGATATCAGGCGGCCTGTTTACCCGTCCGCTGCTGATCGCGCTGGCGACGCCGCCTGACGTCCTCGATGCCGCGGTGTCCTATGCGCGGATCATGATGATCGCGATGCCGGTGACGTTCGGATTCCTGCTGCTCACCGCGATGATGCGCGGCGTCGGCGACACCGTGACGCCGCTGCTGGCGTTGACGGTCTCGACCATCGTCGGCCTCGTCGTCACGCCGGCGTTGATCCACGGCTGGCTCGGCCTGCCCAGGCTCGGCGTCGCCAGCGCGGCGGTCGCCTCCGCGGTTTCGGGCGTGGTCACGCTGCTGTGGTTGCATGTCCATATGCTCAGGCACAAGCATGCGCTCGCCTTCGACGCCGCATTCCTGCGCGCGATGCGGCCGAACGGCGGCCTGCTGCGCATCGTGCTGCGGCTCGGCATTCCCACGGCGATCGGCATGGTTGTGGTCTCGCTCGCCGAATTGGTGCTGCTCGGCCTCGTCAACGGCTTCGGCTCCGACGCCACCGCGGCCTATGGCGCGGTCAACCAGGTGATCGGCTATGTGCAGTTTCCGGCAATCTCGATCGCGATATCGGTCTCGATCTTCGGCGCGCAGGCGATCGGCCGCGGCGAGCCCGCCCGCGTCGGCGCCATCGTCAGGACCGGCATCGAGATGAATCTCGCGCTGACCGGCGGACTCGTCCTGCTCGGCTATCTCTTTGCACGGCCGCTGATGGGCTTCTTCATCGTCGACGGCGCGGTGCTCGCACTGGCGCAGCAGCTTTTGTACATCGTGCTCTGGAGCATGGTGCTGTTCGGCATGGCGACCGTGTTCTCGGGCGCGATGCGCGCCGGCGGCACGGTGTGGATGCCGCTATTCATCTCGATCCTGGCGATCGCGCTGGTCGAGGTGCCGGTCGCGATCCTGCTCAGCCGCACCATCGGCATCAGCGGCATCTGGATCGCCTATCCCGCCACCTTCGCAACCATGTTCGTGCTGCAGATGGCCTATTACGCTCTGGTATGGCGCAAGCAGACCATCGAGCGGCTGATTTGACATCGCGCGCCGCGGCTCACATGATGAGTATCATATTCTCCGGATGGCGCCTGCCGCAGCAGGCTCATCCTGGAGAAATGCCCAACAAGCCGAGGGAGAGAGCGCCGTGAGCCAGAAACCGCAATTCCTGTTCGATTTCGGCAGCCCCAACGCCTTCCTCAGCCATGAGGCGATCCCCGCGATCGAACAGCGCACCGGCGTCAAGTTCGAGTATGTCCCGGTCCTGCTCGGCGGCATCTTCAAGGCCACCAACAACAAGTCGCCGGCCGAGACGCTGGCGGGCGTCAAGAACAAGCCCGAGTTCATGAAGATCGAGACCGAGCGCTTCCTCAAGCGCTTCAACGTCAAGCCCTACACCTGGAACCCGTTCTTTCCGGTCAACACACTGAACCTGATGCGCGCGGCGGTCGCGGCCCAGTTCGAGGGCGTGTTCGAGAAGTATGTCGAGGCCGCCTTCCATCACATGTGGGTCGAACCGAAGAAGATGGACGACCCGGAAGTCGCCGGCAAAGCGCTGGCGTCCTCCGGCCTCGATGCGGCAAAGCTGTTCGCCCGGGCGCAGGACGCCGACGTCAAGGGCAAGCTGATCGAATACACCCAATCCGCCGTCGAGCGTGGCGCGTTCGGCTCGCCGACCTTCTTCGTCGGCAAGGAGATCTTCTTCGGCAAGGAGCAGCTGCGCGAGGTCGAGGAAATGATCAAGGGAGCGAATGGCGAATAGCCAGTAGCGAATGGTGCGCCGGCATCTATATCTATTCGCTACTCCCCATTCGCTATTCGCCCGCGGGCAGCGAACAACAAAGAAGGACAAATTCCCATGCGCGTTCTCGTGGTCGGCGCCGGTGCGATCGGCGGTTATTTCGGCGGCCGGATGCTTCAGGCCGGCCGTGACGTCACCTTCCTGGTGCGCCCCCGCCGCGCCTCCGAGCTCGCCTCGGCCGGGCTTGTGATCAAAAGCCCGAACGGCGACGTCACGCTGACCAATCCGCCGACCGTGCAGGCCGACAAGCTCTCGGACAAGTTCGACGTCGTGCTGTTGAGCTGCAAGGCGTTCGATCTCGATGACGCGATCAAGTCGTTTGCGCCAGCGGTCGGCGACAACACCGCGATCATCCCGCTGCTCAACGGCATGCTGCATCTCGATGCGCTCGACAAGGCATTCGGCGCCCGGCATGTGCTCGGCGGCCTCTGCGCCATCGCGGCGACCCTGAACGAGAGGCGCGAGGTGGTGCAATTGCAGCCGATGCAGTCGCTGGGTTTCGGCGAACGCGCCGGCGGCATCTCGGATCGGGTGCGCGCGATTGCCGAGACGTTCTCCGCGATCAACGGTGCCAACGCCAGCGAGCACGTGATGCAGGACATGTGGGAGAAGTGGGTGTTCCTGGCGTCGCTCGCCGCCTCTACCAGCCTGATGCGGACCTCGGTCGGCAACATCCTGGCCGCGCCCGGCGGCAAGGAATTCCTGCTCGGCATCCTCGACGAATGCAGCGCGATCGCCGCCGACGCCGGCCATGAGCCGGGCGGTCCGTTCTTCCAGCGCACCCGTGGGCTGCTCACCACCGAGGGCTCGCCGATGACCGCATCGATGTTCCGCGACATCAAGGCGGGGCTTCCGGTCGAAGCCGACCACGTGATCGGCGACCTGATCGTGCGCGCCGACGCCGCCAAGATCCCGGTGCCGAAGCTGCGCACGGCGTATACGCATCTCAAGGCGTATGAGAAGCAGCGGAGCGCTTAAGTCCTGTAGCCCGGATGAAGCGAAGCGAAATCCGGGTACGGTCGTTCAACTGAGACAGCGGCCCCGGATTGCGCTTCGCTGCATCCGGGCTACGCACGTCCCCGTCGTTGCCGCTACAAATGCGCCAGGTAATGCGCGAGCGCGGTGATCTCTTCATCGCTCAGCGGATAGGCCACGTCGGCCATCACGGCTTGCGCACCGCCGGAGCGTTGTCCGGACTTGTAGTCGTGCAGCGCCTTGACGAGATATTCCTCGCGCTGGCCGGCGATGCGGGCGACCGCCTTGGTACCGGCAAAGGTATCGCCGTGACATGAGGCGCAGCGGCGGCCGGCGGCGGCCTGCTTGCCCTTCTCGGACAAGTCCGGATTGTCGTCCTTGCCGCCCTTGGGCGGCGTCAGCGAGGCGAAATAGGCGCCGAGATTGCGGATGTCCTCATTGCTGAGCTGCTCGACGATCGGCTGCATCTGCTCGTTCTTGCGCGCGCCGGCGCGGAAGAACACCAGCTGCCATTGAATATACTGGTCGAGCTGGCCGGCCAGCGAGGGAATGTTCTCGGTCTGCGAGATGCCGTTGTCGCCGTGGCAGCCGGCGCACATCTCGGCCTTCTCCTTGACGGCGGCATTGTCCGCGCCTTGGGCGGACGACGCCAGCAGGATGGCCGCTGACAGAATTCCAAGCGACGCATGACGCATTGTCAGTTTCTCCGGCTGTCATTGCCGGGCGCCTGTCCTCGACCCGATCGAGGATGCTCCGACAATCCATCTGGTTTGAAAGGGTTTCTTGTTTGGATGGCTGCCCGAACCAAGTCCGGGCATGACGGCTGGTTCCGTCATTTGATCGCAAGCGAGGCTGCGATTGCCTCATCGGCCACCGCAGCCCCGCATTGGCTCGACCGTTACTTCTTGTTGTAGCTGATGCGATAGATCGCACCGGCCCAATCGTCGGCGACGAGGATGGAGCCGTCCTTGTCGAGCAGGATATCGGCGGGACGGCCGAGATAGCCTTGGTCACCCTCGATCCAGCCGGAGGCGAAGATCTCCTGCTTGGCATTCTTGCCATCGGGGCTCGCAGTGATCTTCACGATGCGGCCACCCTGGTACTTGTGCCGGTTCCAGGAACCGTGCTCGGCGATCAGGATCGCGTTCTTGTAGTCGGCCGGGAATTGGCTGCCGGTATAGAACTTCATGCCGAGCGGAGCCACGTGTGCACCGAGATTGTACACCGGCGGGGTGAACTCCGAGCACTTGTGACCCATCGCAAACTTGGTGTCTGGCAAATTGCCCTGGTGGCAGTAGGGATAGCCGAAGTGCTCGCCGATCTTCGAGATCATGTTGAGCTTGTCGCTCGGCAGATCGTCGCTGATCCAGTCGCGGGCATTTTCGGTGAACCAGTACTTGCCGGTGCGCGGATCGACGTCGCCGCCGACCGAGTTGCGCACGCCAAGCGCCCAGATCTCCGCATTGCCGGTCTTCGGATCGACACGGCGGATCTGCGACACCGAGGTCGGCGGGATGCCGATGTTGAAGGGCGGTCCGAACGGAATGTAGAACCAGCCGTCCTTGTCGACGGCGATGTATTTCCAGCCATGCGCCGCGTAGGACGGCATGTCGTCATACACCACCTTGCCGCTGCCGAGATTGTCGAGATTGGCTTCGGCATTGTCGTACTTGATCAGCTTGTCGACCGCGATGACGTAGAGTGCGCCGTCCTTGAAGGCGAGGCCCGTCGGCATGTTGAGGCCCTTGAGGATGGTCTTGACCTCTTTCTTGCCGTTGTTGTCCTTGATCGCATAGACATTGCCGAGGCCGAACGAGCCGACGAACAGCGTGCCCTTGTCGCCCCATGCCATCTGGCGCGCCGCGAGCACGTTCGAGGCATAGACCTCGATCTTGAAGCCCGGCGGCAGCTTGATCTTCTTCATCATGCTGGCGAGTTCGGCGTCGGAGGCGCCGGTCGGCGGACCGGACGGCGGGGCAAGGCCCTTCTGCGCCTCGGTCTCATCGCCGAGGAACCAATCGTCCGGCGGATGGGTCCAGAATTCCTTGGTGCCCGATTCGTACTTCTTCAGCGCACGGTTCTTGTCTGTTTGTTGCTGCGCACTGGCGAAGGTGGTCCCCGCCAGCAGCGCTATCGCCGCGAACGCAAGTATTGATCGATTGAAAGCGGACTTCATCGCGTCACTCCCCTACGCAAGCCGTTGCAGCTTGCCTGTTATTGATTTTGAACGCCCTGAGAGATGATGGTGGCGGTCTGTGAGGTAGGTCAGACGGCAAAATGGTAGCACATCCATCGACGCTGAAAAGCGCATGCCGCGGTGTGCGCTGCGTCAAAACAAGGTGAGGCGAAAATTGAGACGAAATTTTCCCGCGCGCCCTGCCTGATAACAAGGCATTCTGCACCGCAACGTAATATCCGAATGAAGCTAACGCTCGCGATCGCCGCTAACGTGATGAAAGGCGCGCCAGGCCGAGCGCTTGCGCCTTGGCCTTCGACAGCGGCCTGAATAACACGCTGCGACTTTGTCCGCCGGAGATCGCCGCGACCTTGAAGCCGTCATCGGCGGCGATGATGTCGCCGGTCCGCAGCGTTATGTCGTCCTCGATCGGGATCGGCGACAGGCCGGTGGATGCGCTGGCGCTGCACGCGCATTGCGGCACGATCTCGCGCTGGAATCGGAATGCATTGGCGAGCTCCTTGTAGGTGTCGCCCGCTTCCGTCCTGGCGCTGTCGATATCGGAGCCGGAATACAGCTTCACCTCGGCGGCGGGACAGGCCGCCTCGCATGCCCTGAGATCCGCCGCCTCGCTGACGCGCGGCAGCGGGAAGAACCGGCCGTCGCAGGTCCGGACGCAGAACTGCTGTCGACCGCCCCAGTGCGACCGCGTCGTGATGTAGACCCGGGGCCGCGGCCGCCGTTCGGGCTCGAAGTCAGGCGCCGGCGTAAAGCCGGGCATGGCGGGAAAACTGGGTGCGGGCGTATATGCCGAATCGCTCGGCAACATCTGTGCCGGGGCCGGCGCGCATATCCAATTGCCGGCGAGCACGGCCAGCGCTGCAACAGATGCGCGCGCCACGCGGCGGTTCAACCCGGGATCTGGCGTCCAATTGATCGACATCATTCACTTGCGTGCCGCATCGGAGGACGACCGGCAGCCATTCCGACACCGACACAACCACAGATTTCTTTCAGTTTTGAGAATGCACCGTTCGGTCATTGACGAAGCCGGAACGGCCGTCGCCGGCCGCGGCATCTTGACCCCGAGACCGCGGCAATCACCAGAACCGCCGAGCAGCAAAAAGCCCGCACCAATGGGCGGGCCTTCATCAGACTGTCAGCTCGGTCAGCGAGATATTTTGGAGCGGGCGAAGGGGCTCGAACCCTCGACCCCGACCTTGGCAAGGTCGTGCTCTACCACTGAGCTACACCCGCATCCGAAATGGCGGCGATCGCTCGCCGGCAACGGCAGACCTATGCCAAAAGCCGTCTGTGAATGCAACACAAGAGCGCGGTCCGAACCTCACGAAATCGTCCGGTTTCCCTAAAAATTGACCCCAAATCGGCCGAAACCGACCGTGGCGACGATTTCTTTTTATGTTTCGGTCAGAACCGGCCCCAAAGCCATCTCATCGCGGAGCGATTCGAGCCGGCTCCCGACCGGCCAGCAGGCGCCAGGTCGCCGCGGCAAGCGGCGGCGTTCGATTTGGGCCGGGTCGTCAGGCTCACCCGATCGCCGATGGAACGGGACGGGCGGCAAGCGATTGAATTTTGTCTTCCGACCGCCATTTAGCCTGACAGAACGGCTGAACGTGCCGACCGGAGCGTGCTAGAACGCCCCGGATTTCCGACCTCAGAAGCAGGCGAGGACAACGTGACGATAATGGAGCAGGGCGGCCCCACGCCCCAGGCAGCGCCCGATCTGATCAAGGAGACGACGACCCAGACCTTCGTCAAGGACGTCATCGAGGAATCGCGCCGGCAGCCGGTGATGATCGACTTCTGGGCGCCGTGGTGCGGGCCCTGCCGTCAGCTGACGCCGATCCTGGAAAAGGCGGTCAAGAACGCCAAGGGCCGGGTCAAGCTGGTCAAGATGAACATCGACGAGCATCCGCAGATTCCGGGCCAGATGGGCATCCAGTCGATCCCGGCCGTGATCGCATTCGTCAACGGCCAGCCGGCCGATGGCTTCATGGGCGCGGTGCCGGAGAGCCAGGTCAACGCCTTCATCGAGAAGATCACCAAGGGCGTGCCCGCCGCCGGCGAGCCCAATCTCACCGATATCCTGGCCGAGGCCGAGGCCGTGCTGGCCGAGGGCGACGCCGCCCAGGCCGCTCAGATCTATGCCGAGGTGCTGGCGCACGACGCCACCAACATCGCGGCGCTGGCGGGTCTCGCCAAATGCTACATCACGTCGGGCGCGGTCGAGCAGGCCAAGCAGACGCTGGCGATGGTGCCGGAAACCAAGCGCAACGACGCCGCGGTGAAGGCGGTGCAGGCCGCGATCGATCTCGCCGAGCAGGCGCAGTCGGTCGGTCCGATCGCCGAGCTGGAACAGAAAGTCGCCGCAAACCCGCTCGATCATCAGGCCCGTTTCGATCTTGCGACCGCGCTCAATGCGATGAACAGGCGCACGGAGGCGACCGAGCAACTGCTCGCGATCGTCAAGCGCGACCGCAAGTGGAACGACGACGGCGCGCGCAAGCAGCTGGTGCAGTTCTTCGAGGCGTGGGGCGGCACCGATGAGGCAACCGTCGAGGGGCGCCGGCGATTGTCGACGATCCTGTTCTCGTAACGCACGCCCGTCACAGCAGCGGGACCGCAGATGCCGATCAATGCCGAATATCGCGGGCCCGGCGAGCTCCCGGAGATCATCCCGGTGTTCCCGCTGCCCGGTGCGCTGCTGTTGCCGCGCGGCCAGATGCCGCTCAACATCTTCGAGCCGCGCTATCTGGCGATGGTCGACGACGCGCTGCGCGACGGCCATCGCCTGATCGGGATGATCCAGCCCGATGTGGCGCATTCGCAGAAAGAGGCCAAGCCGGTGCTGTTCCGCATCGGCTGCGTCGGCCGCATCACCCAGCTCGCCGAATCCGGCGACGGCCGCTACATCCTCGAACTGACCGGCGTCGCACGCTTCAAGGTGGTCGAGGAATTGAACGTGCAGACGCCGTATCGGCAGTGCAAGGTCGACTTCTTCTCGTTCACCGGCGACTTCACCGCGCGCAAGGGCGAGGACGCGGTCGACCGCAAGGCACTGCTCGAGGTACTCGCCGATTTCCTGGAGGCCAACAATCTGAAGGTCGATTGGGAAGGCATCGAATCCGCGCCCAACGAGGCGCTGGTCAACGCGCTGGCGATGATGTCGCCCTATGGCCCGGCCGAG
The DNA here is from genome assembly GCF_054055655.1 of Bradyrhizobium sp. USDA 4461. Taxonomy (NCBI): domain Bacteria; kingdom Pseudomonadati; phylum Pseudomonadota; class Alphaproteobacteria; order Hyphomicrobiales; family Nitrobacteraceae; genus Bradyrhizobium; species Bradyrhizobium sp. USDA 4461. The sequence continues at coordinate 2,447,358 of NZ_JBSRXM010000001.1, read as the reverse complement.
AAGCAGGCGATGCTCGAAGCCCCCGACCTGAAGACCCGCGCCGAGATCCTGATCGCGGTCACCGAGATGGACCTCGCCAAGAAGCGCACCTCGGGCGACCCGCCGGTGCAATAGCTACCGACCGGGATCAGACGTTTGTCGTTTGGATCGGTTCGGCCCGCGATCGCCTACCTCTACCAGCCGGGGCGAGGTGAACTTCCGTTGCCGCTTCAGTTAAGAGCGATTGCGAAGCTGCTTGCGTCCGGTGAACATCGCACGCACCAGGTTCTGCCGCTGCAGCAATCCCACCACGATGACGCCGAGCACGTGCAAGGCGACGAGGATGATGACCGCGTCGGAAGCATAGGCGTGGGTGTCTTCGACCCACCAGACGCCGAAGAAGGTCACGGTGACTTCCATTGCGCCGGTGATCGCGGATACCGCGAGCGTGAGCAGCAGCGCCACCAGCATCACGGTGCCCGCGGGATTGAGCCCGATATAGCGCCCGGTGATGCCGCGCCGGAGATTCCAGATGTAGCGTGGCGCCGCGCGCAGGCGAACGATGAGCTTGCCGAAACGCGCATAGCGCGTGCCGGCAAAGCCCCAGACCAGGCGAAACGCCAGCAGGCCGATCACGGCATAGCCCGCCAGCCGGTGCAGCCGGTCATGGACGTTGGGCGTCACCCACGCGACCAGGACGAGGATGGCGAGCGCCCAGTGCCAGAGCCGCAGCGGCAGGTCCCAGACCTGCACATGGGTCGCGCCGCGGGCGCCCGGCGCCGCCTCCGTCATCGCACTGGCTTCACTTCGCGATGGTGTGCTTCAGGCTGAGATCCTCCGGGCTGTAGAACAGCTCGTAGAGCTTGCCTTCCTTGACGCCGTACACTTCGTAGCAGGAGCCCTCGACCTTCGAGCGGCGCACCTCATATCCGGCCTCCTTGGCCTTGGCTTCGGCATCGGTTGCCGGCTTCCACGACGCCTTGTCGAGCTTGGTGCAGGTCTTGTAGCCGTCGGCGAACGCCGCCGATCCGGTCAGCCCAACAGCGCCCCCAAGCACACCGGCTGCCAGTGCAGCGCTCAAAATCGTTCGCACGCGCAATCTCCCCTCCGTTGACGATGATGCCCACGACGTCATCGCGCAGGGCACATCCGTGAACAATGCTGAGGCGATTGCCAAGTCAAGCAAGCGCGGCAGAGACCGGCTTTAGAGAAATTCTAACGATGGCGAAAACCGCTTTGCGCTCCAGCAATTTCGCTTTGACCGCGCGCTGCGGCCTAAAGCCTCATCCGCGCGTTTTCGAGCGACGTGGACACCGGTTCGCGTGAAGAAAACGCGCCAAAGCAAACATCTGGAGCCTCGTTCCGGTTCAATCGGGAAGGAAAGGCTCTGGCCCGCGCGAGCCATCGGTCAGGACGCGGCGCCCGCCATGGCGCGACGAACCGCGGGGCGTTCGGCTGCAGCCTGGGCCCGCCCACCGATCATCTGCGCGACCTTCTCGCTCTGCACCGGCGGGCTGAAGTGGAAGCCCTGCACTTCCACGCAGGCATCGGCGCGCAGGATGTCGAGCTGCTCCCTGGTTTCGACGCCTTCGGCCGTCGTCGTCTTGCCGAGGCTGACCGCGAAGCGAACGATCGCGCGCGCGATCCGGCGCGACTCGTCGGTTGCGCTTGAGAGTTCGGACACGAAGCTGCGGTCGATCTTGACCTTGTCGAACGGAAACTTCTGCAAAAAGCTCAGCGACGAATAGCCGGTGCCGAAATCATCGAGCGCAATCCGCACCCCGAGGTCGTGCAGCTGGCTCAGCGCCGCGAACACCGCTTCGGCGTCCTGGATGATGGCGGTTTCGGTGACTTCGAGCTCGAGCCGGTCGGGCGATATTCCCGCGCTCGCCAGCGCGTGGACGATCACCGGCACCAGCTCCGGGCTCCTGAACTGCACCGGCGACAGATTGATCGCGATCTTGAGATGGTCGGGCCATTTGGCGGCTTCCGCGCACGCGGTGCGCAGCACCCATTCGCCGAGCGGCACGATCAGGCCGGTCTCTTCCGCCAGCGGAATGAACTGCACCGGCGACACCATGCCGCGCTGCGGATGATGCCAGCGCAACAGCGCCTCGAAGCCGCAGGTCTCCCCGCTGGCGACATGGATGAACGGCTGATAGTGCAACTCGAACTCGCCGTTGGCGAGCGCACTGCGCATGTCGCGCTCGAGGCTGCGCCGGGCCTGCAGCAGCCGATCGAGCTCCGGCTCGAAGAAGCGGAACGAGCCGCGCCCGCCGCTCTTGGCCGAATAGAGCGCAAGGTCGGCGCTGCGCAGCACCTCGTCCGAATCGGTGCCGTCGCGCGGCGCGATCGCAATCCCGATGCTGGTGGTGGTGGTCACCCGATGATGGCCGAGATCGATCGGCTCGCTGAGCGCCTTTTTGATCTTCTCGGCGAGCAGGCCCGCTTCCGTAACCGGATCGGTGACATAGTCGATGACGGCGAACTCGTCACCGCCGAGCCGCGCGACCAGCGTGGTTTCGGCAACGCACCTGCGCAGCCGTCCGGCCACCAGTTTGAGCAGCGCGTCGCCTGCCGGATGCCCGAGCGTGTCATTGACTTCCTTGAAGCGATCGAGATCGAGCATCAGCACCGCAAGACTCGGTCCGCCGCACCGCGCGCCGGACAGCGCCTGCTCCATCCACTCCCTGAGCAGCACGCGGTTCGGCAGATCGGTCAGCGCGTCATGTTGCGCCATATGGGTGATCTTGGCCTCGGAGCGCCGCTGCTCGGTGACGTCGCGATGCGTCGCCACCCAGCCACCGCCGGGCATCGGCTGCCGCGTCACGCAGATCAGGCGGCCGTCGGCAAGCTCGTCGACCCGGCTGCTGATCTCGTCAGCCGGCAGTGCATTCAATGTCGCGAGCACCTGCGTCGCGGCACGGTCGCTGGTCTCGCCCTTGAGAATGCCGTTGGCGATCCGATGCGTGATGATCGCGCGATGCGCGGTGCCGGGCAGCAGCAGTTCGGGCGGCAGCCGGTACATCTTGGCATAGCGCTCGTTGCACACCACGAGGCGTTTCTCCGCATCGAACATGCAGAGGCCCTCGCCCATGTGGTTGATCGCCGTATCCAGCCGCAGCCGTTGTTCCTCCAGCTCCTTCTGCGACGCCTCGACCTGCTGGCGTGCCAGCGACAACTGGCTGATGATCTCCTCGAAGCGGCGGGTGCGAAGCGCGAGGCGCCGGTCCGCGAGCACGCCGACCAGGCTCATCCCGAGCACCGAGAGCGCGACGCCGGCGATCACGATGGCGAGGAAGGCAGGCGAGAGCGACAGCGCCGCCGGCGCCTGCAGCGGGTCTGGAACGATCCCGACCGCGCCCATCGCGGTGAAATGATGCGACACGATCGCAAGCGTCAGCAGCAGCGCCGCGACCAGCGTCATCCAGCGATCCTGATGGCGGACCGCGACCCCCAGTGCAGCGTAGCCGAACAACATGCCGAGCACGATGGATGCCGCCACGAGGTCAAGCGACCAGACCACGTGGCCCGGCACTTCCAGCGCCCACATTCCGAGATAGTGCATGCTGGCAATGCCGGCACCGATCACCGCGCCGCCGACCGGTGCGCGCCATGGACTGGTATCGCTGGCGGCGAGGCCGAGGCCGCCGGACGTCAGCGTCATCGCCGCGGCGAGCGAGAGCGCCGTCAGGACGATGCCGTAGCCGGTCGGCACGCCCGGCTCGTAGGCCAGCATGGCGATGAAATGCGTTGCCCAGATGCCGTAGCCGATCGCAGCGCCCGCGATCGCGATCCAGATCAGCCGCGTCCGCGCTTGCGACGCGATCGCGCGGTGGAAGATGTTGACGGCAACGATGCTGGCGACGAAGCACACCAGCCCGGCGAGCAGAACGAGCCGCCAGTCATGCTCACCTGAAAGACACGTCAAAACACGAAACATGCATCGGTCCATGGTTGTCCGCGCGGACAAGCTAGGCCGATTGAATTGTCTTCTCGATAATTTTCTGCAACTTTCAGTGGCATGGTTATCCGCGCGTAAGCCGATTCCGCACGGAAATTGATGGCTCCATAAATTTCGCACACGGCTGCAAATGCACGTCTGCAGGCATTGAGGGCAGCGCGCACTAGTAGCCGGCGGCGGCAAGCGCGACCACCGCGCTCATCGCCATCCAGCCGACATGGCGGAAGCGGGTCGCGATTGCATTTGCGAGCGCGGCGAAGCCGAACACGATGGCGAGCGTCGCCACGATCCAGTGCCGTGCCGCATCGGAGGCCATCGCGGGCGCGGCGATCAGCAACACGCCGCCGCCGATCCAGGCGACGGTGCCGGCCTGGTAGACCAGACGAAGCAGCAGGCGCAGCCGCGGCGGCTCGACGGTGGCGCGCGCGAAGATCTTGGTCTCGCCAAGGACTCCATGGATCAGGCTGACCAGGATGGCGATGACACCGGCGCCTTGCAGCAGAAGATCACGCATCGCGAAGGTCTCCATACAGCGCTGTATGGATGAGACACCGGACGCTGGCGCCTGTCAATACACTTGTGTATGGTTGTCGCCGACGGGGAACCATGACGGAACAGCTTTCAGCCAAGGATTGGCTCGACCAGGGCCTGAAGACGCTGGCGCGGCGCGGCTTCACGGCGCTGAAGGCCGAGCCGTTGGCTAAGGCGATGGGCGTCTCGCGCGGCAGCTTCTACTGGCATTTCGCCGACATCGGCGCCTACCAGGCGGCGATCCTCACTTATTGGCGCGAGGTCGCTGCCGAACGGGTGATCGCCGAGCTCGACACCATCCCGGAAGGCGGCGATGCGCTGGCACTGCTGCTGCGCCGGAGCTTCTCGGCGCGGCTGGCGCTGGAGCGCGCGGTGCGCAGCTGGGCCACCGCCGATGCCGCAGCACGCGCCGCCGTGCTCGCGGTCGACCAGCGCCGGATCGGCTATATCGAGACCCTGCTGCGGCAGGCCGGATTCCCCGACGAGGCGGCAGGCGGCCGCGCACAGATCCTCTATTGGGCCTTCATCGGCTACGCGGTGTCCGAGCAGACGCTGCCGAAAGCACGGCAGCAGGCCGCAATCGACCAGCTGTTGCGCATCGCCAGGCGCTGACAGCGCGCGCCGGGATGTGCTACAGGACGGCGAGCCGGAGACCACAATGAATTCGACTACTGACCATCTCGAGAGCACCGCCGACCCAAAACTGCTCGAAATCCTGGTGTGCCCGATCACCAAGGGGCCGCTGGAGTTCGATGCCGCGCGGCAGGAGCTGATCTCGCGCTCCGCCAAGCTCGCCTATCCGATCCGCGACGGCATCCCGATCATGCTGCCTGAAGAGGCCCGCAAGATCGACTAGTGTGCTGAATGCGAAGTTCGTGCGATCTCGCGGCAGCCACCTTCACGAACTTCGCATTCATAAAGCACACTAGAATCATAAGTCTGCTAGTGTCCTTATCGAATCTGAAGTTCGCTCCGAAGGTGCGGCAAATGATGCGAACTTCAGATTCGGGATACTAGATCATGATCCGGAAAAGTGTGAAGCGGTTTTCCAAAAAGCTCATGCTCCAGTAAGAGGACTGCATGCGCGCCCTCGTCACATGGCTGCTGCTGCTCGTCGCGCTGACGAGTGCGGCAGCCGACGAGAGCAGGCTGCGCGTCGGCCCGATCGATGCGGTGCTGACGGTCCCGCTCGACATCGCTAAGCCACCGGTGGCACTCTTGATCGCCGGCTCCGGCTCGACCGATCATGACGGCAACGGACCGCAGCTCAAGCCGGCGACCTTGAAGAAACTCTCCGAGCAGCTGGTCGCGCACGGCATCGCGACGCTGCGCTACGACAAGCGCGGTGCCGGCGAGTGGAAGAAGGAATTCGGCCGACCCGAGGATTTTCGCTTCAAGGACTTCGTCGGCGATGCCGCGGCGCTGATCGACTATCTGCGCGGCAGCGGTCGGTTCGCGCATGTCGCGGTGGTCGGCCACAGCGAAGGCGGCCTGGTCGCGATCCTCGCGGCGCAGCGCGTGCCGGTCGACCGGCTGGTGCTGCTCGCAACGGCGGCGCGCAAGCAGGGCGACCTGCTGAAGGCGCAGCTCGAGAAGCAGCTGCCGCCGGACAGATTCGCGCCGATCGGAAAAGCCATCGACGATATCATGGCCGGGCAGATCGTCGACCCGCCGCCGGCCGGGCTTGCGATCTCGCCGGCGCTGCAGCCCGCCATCGCATCGGCTTTTACCGAGGATCCGATCGAGCCGATGCGCAAGATCACCGGGCCGACGCTGATCATCGCAGGCGGCCGCGACCATCAGCTGGCACGGCTCGACTTCCTCGCGCTCACCACCGCCGACATCGCCGCCAAATCCTTATGGCTGCCGGACATGAATCACGTGTTGGTCGACGTCACCGACGCGGCGGATGATGTGGCGAGCTACAATGAGCCGGAACGGCCGCTCGACCCCGACCTGATCGACGCGGTCGCTACTTTCATTGCACCGAAGTGAGGCGATGCGCGCATCCGTAGCCTGGATGGAGCGCAGCGCAATCCGGGACGGTTCATCCGCGGAAAAATTCCCCGGATTTCGCTTCGCTGCATCCGGGCTACAGCGTCGAGCAATCGCTATAACGCCTCGCCCTTCAACAGCCGCGGCACCTCGCCTGACAGTCCCGCCGCCTGGCGGATGAACATGCTCTTCAGCGGCGGTGTCCGATCGACCAGGCTCAGCCCGATATCGCGCACGGTGCGCAGCAAGGTCGATTCATTGGAGAACAGGAAGTTCAGCGAGTTGGTCGCAACGCCCATCGCCATGGTGTCGAAGCGCCGCCAGCGCTGGTAGCGCTCGAGCACGTCGGCCTGACCGAGATCCATGCCGAGCCGCGCCGCGTCAACCACGACCTCGGCCAACGCGGCGACATCCTTCAGGCCCATGTTGAGGCCCTGCCCCGCGATCGGATGGATCACATGTGCGGCGTCGCCGATCAGCGCGAGGCGTTCGGCGATGAACGAGCGCGCGACGAAATAGCCGAGCGGGAAAGCGCGCGGCTTGTCGAGCGCCTTGATCTCGCCGAGATGCAAACCAAAACGCTGCTCGAGCTCGGCGTGGAATTCCTCTTCGCTCAGTGCCGTGATGCGCGCGGCATCCTTGCGCGTCTCGGTCCACACCAGCGACGAGCGGTTGCCGGTCAGCGGCAGGATCGCGAACGGGCCGGCGGGCAGGAAATGCTCCTCGGCGCGGCCATGATGCTCGCGCTCGTGCCCGACGGTGACGACGATGCCGGATTGGTCATAGTCCCAGCCATGGGTCGCAATGCCGGCGTGCTCGCGCAGCTTCGAGCGAGCGCCGTCGGCGGCGACCAGGAGGCTCGCATCGATCACGCCCCCATCGGCAAACGTGACGCTGACGCCGTCGGGCCGCGAGGCGAAGCTCGACACCGCAGTCGCGCGCAGCTCGACGCCCTCGGCCTCGGCACGCGCAGCCAGCGCATCGATCAGATAGCGGTTCTCGACCATATGGGCGAACGGCTCGCCGGGCTCGACATTGCCGGCGAAGGTCAGGAACACCGGGCGCGTCGCGTCCTCCAGCTTGGAGTCGGTCACCACCATGTCGGATATCGGCTGCGCGGTCGGCGCGACCTGGCCCCAGACCCCGAGGGTCTCGAACAGCCGCCGGCAGGCCGCCACGATGGCGGTGGCGCGCGGATCGCGGCTTGGACGCTGGCTCAGCGCCGGATCGGCCACGATGACCGGGACGTCCGGCCCGAGCCCCTGGCGCAGCGCCACCGCCAGCGCCAGCCCCGCAAACGCGCCCCCGCAGATCACGATACTTCGTTGTGCCGGCATGCCTTTTCCTTACGCGCCCGACGCCATCAGACTGTGCTTGCTACCTGATAATAGCTGGGCGAAACAGGGGGCAGAAACAAGCCCGATCGTCATTCCGGGGCTCGCGCAGCGAGAACCCGAAATCCATTAAGCCGCATCTTCGTGGACGAATGGATTCCGGGCTCTCGCTTCGCGAGCCCCGGAATGACGGATAGAGAGCATCACCGATGTCCAAAAGCCTGATCGACCTGCTGTCCATCCTCGATCTCGAGCAGCTCGAAGTGAATCTGTTCCGCGGCAACAGTCCGAAGACGAGCTGGCAGCGCGTGTTCGGCGGCCAGGTGATCGGCCAGGCGATGGTCGCGGCCTGCCGCACCGTCGAGGGGCGGCTGCCGCACTCGATCCATTGCTATTTCATCCTGCCCGGCGACCCGCAGATCCCGATCATCTACCAGGTCGAGCGGCTGCGCGACGGCAAGAGCTACTCGACCCGGCGCGTCACCGCGATCCAGCACGGCAACGCGATCTTCTCCATCATGGTCTCTTTCCATGCCGATGAAGCGACCAACTTCAATCATCAGGAGAAGATGCCCGACGTGCCGCCGCCGGAGAAGCTGACCGCGGAGGAAGTGTCGAAGCAGCCGATGTTCAAGGAGATGCCGGAGTTCATCCGCCGCTACTACGAGAGCGACCGGCCGATCGAGTTGCGCCCGGTCGAGCTCGGCCGCTATTTCGGCCAGCAGATCGACGACGGCCGCATCCATGTCTGGATCCGCACCGCGGCGAAATTGCCCGACGATCCGGCGCTGCATCTGTGCGCGCTGGCCTATGCCTCGGATTTCTCGCTGCTCGACGCGGTCATGGCGCGCTACGGCCGCACGCTGTTCGACAAGCGCATGATGCCGGCGAGCCTCGATCACGCGATGTGGTTTCACCGCCCGTTCCGCGCCGACGAATGGCTGCTTTATTCGCAGGATTCGCCGAGCGCACAGTCGGGCCGCGGCCTGACCCGTGGCCTGATCTTCAAGCCCGACGGCACGCTGGTGGCGTCCGTCGCGCAAGAAGGCTCGGTGCGCGAACGCAAGGCGTGATAAGGTCGGAACAGGCGCAACGCGTTTATCGCGAACGTCCTGCTCACAGAGCGAGCTTAGGCGCGCGGCCGCGGGCCTCGTTCAACAAGCGCGGTCTGCGACGCCATCCAACCCGATATCCAGCGATACACCCACGGAATCGGGATGACGAAAGAGGCGGCGATCGCCGACACGACTCCGCGCCAGAGAAATTCCAACCCGGTGCCATTGAATATCACCTCGCGCCGCGTACCCGCGATGTTTCGGCAGAACCATCGCGCCCAGGCGGCATAAACCCACGCCACGCCTATGATTGTGATGCTGGCGATGTTCGCAAGTAAGACCCATCCGAGACTGGCCCAGAACGAACCAGAGAATCTGAGTCCGAGCGGCTGTCCGTCGGACGAGATACCCGCGACCAGCCATTTGAGGAAAAGCCAGTTCAGCACGATGATGGCCGGAAAGATCGAGAAGTTGAGCCACTCGAAGCCGGTCACGACCGTCACGATCATGAGCACGATGACTCCAAACACCCCGAGAGCGACTGGCATCGCCGAGCCCATGAAGCCGAGATTCGGACGCTGCGGCACTTTCACGCACGGAACGAGCCATTTGAGATACCAAACCATTGCCCAAGGAAATGGGATCAAGAAGCTCATGCCGATCGCCAGCACGATGCTGCGCCAAGTGAAATCCCAAATTCCGAAATCGATCGACAGCGGTCCGCCGCTGTAGCTGCCCGACACCGTCACCTGCGGCGGATCACCCGGCATGAACGCTGCGGGCGGCGCGCCTACGCCGGGAACGAGGCCGGGAATCTCGCCCGCCTTCTGCCAGCCGGATAATCCCTCGGTCCAGACCAGCGTGTCCGCGCGTACCGTTCCCCGGACGATGAGATCGCGAAGCTCGGCTTCGGGAAAGGGACCTGTCTGCTGGCCTTCGGATGCATAAAACCAGGTTCGGTTCGACATTTTATTTCCGCAGTGGAAAGGCCAGTCAGTAAAGGCCACCCGGGCGATTCGCAAATCCGAGCGCACAAGTTGGCCGCGCCTTGACATGCGGCCTGACCTTCAAGCCTGGCGGCCTCAGTGGCCTGGGAAGGAATGGCGCGCGCGCACGCGGCTCTTGTCGAAAGCGCTCCGATCGATCACACCGCCGCACCGCGCTCGGTCAGCGCGAATTGCGAGACGAACCAGTTGGCGTACCAGCGCAGCACCCACGGAATCGGGATCAGGAAGGCGAAGCCGACCGTGAACACGATGGTTCGCCACAGCACCTCGAGCCCCGTCGCATTGAAGCTGACCTCTCGGCGCGTGCCGTCGATGTTGCGGCAGATCCAGCGCATCCATGCGGTCATCACCCAGGCCCAGCCGATGATGGTGATGGTCGAGATCACGATCGCGACGTACCAGCCGACATAGGCAAGCGGGCTGCCCGTGAACGAGATCGGCAGATCCTGGCCGCGCGAGGAGAGATGGCCGATGATCCAGCGGACGATCATCCAGCTCAGGAAGCCCTGCAGCAGCAGCGACAGCAGCGTGACGATATTGCTGTTGGCCGCGCCAGCATAGGTCAGCAGGCCGAGCACGATGAAGGCGTACCAGATGTCGAGCGGCCGCCCGGTGAAGGCGAGATGCGGCCGGCCCGGCACGCGGATATAGGGAATCGCAAAACGATAAAGCCCGGTCGCGGTCCACGGCGCGGGGATGACGAAGATCTGGCCGATGAACATCAGCAGGCTGCGGCCGAACAGGCCCCAGATCGGGAAGTCGGCCGACAGCGCCCCGCCGCTATAGTCTCCGGATGCGGTCACCTGGGACGCCGCCACCTGCGGCGGTCCGCCGGCCTGCGGGAATGCCGGCGGTGCGGCGACGGCGGCGCTCGGGACGAGGCCCGGAATCTCGCCGGCCTTCTGCCAGCCGGCCATGCCCTCGGTCCACACCAGGGTATCGGCCCCCACCATGCCACGGGTGATCAGGTCGCGGAGCTGGGCTTCAGGCAGGGGGCCCTTTTGCTGGCCTTCGGATGCATAAAACCAGTTTCGGTTGGACATTATCTTGGTTCCTCGGGGGCGCGCGCACGCACACGCGGTAGCAAAGCAAGCCAGCGGGGGGCGCCGGCCGGGCGGGAAAGCCACATTGTGGCGGACGGTTGTCGTCCCGTACAGTGACGGAGTTCACCCGTTGCGTACGTTTTCCGCTTCAACCTGCAACTTTTTTATGCCATTTGCCCAGAAAGCTGCCAGATTTGGCGGGCGCGAAATGCCGGGACGGCAAATTGCCGCGCCGGGGACAGGCGCACACGGAAAACCTCAAGGGAATGAAGGCCTGAACCATGAAACTCGTCGTCGCGATCATCAAACCGTTCAAGCTCGATGAGGTGCGCCAGGCGCTGACCGCGATCGGCGTCCACGGCATGACGGTGACCGAGGTGAAGGGCTATGGCCGCCAGAAGGGCCACACCGAAATCTATCGCGGCGCCGAATATGTCGTGAACTTCCTGCCCAAGCTTCGGATCGAGATCGCGGTCGATTCCAGCCTCGCCGAACAGGCGGTCAGCGTCATCACCCAGCACGCCCGCACCGGCCAGATCGGCGACGGCAAGATCTTCGTGACGCCGATCGACCACGCCTTGCGCATCCGCACCGGCGAGACCGACAACGACGCGCTCTGAATTTCACCACCGGCAACGATGCCGGCGCACGCCAGACATCCACACCAAGAAACGACCACACGCCGGGGAATGATGATGGGGGCACGGGCTCTTCGTGCAGCGATATCAGCTGCGCCGATCACTGCTGCAATGCTGCTCGCGTGGGCCACGCCGGCGTCAGCACAAGACTCTGCCAATTCCGGCATCAACGCCGCCGACACCGCCTGGATGATCGTCGCCACCGCGCTGGTGCTGATGATGACGATCCCGGGGCTCGCGCTGTTCTACTCCGGCATGGTGCGCAAGAAGAACGTGCTGGCGACGATGGCGCAGAGCCTCACGGCGGTCGCGATCATTTCGATTCTCTGGGTCGCGTTCGGCTATTCGCTGACGTTCGTGGGCAATGGTCCATGGCTCGGCTCGCTCGACAGCTGGTTCCTGGCGGGCATCACGATGGACAGCGTCAACCCGGCGGCGAAGACCATCCCGGAGGCGCTGTTCATGCTGTACCAGATGACGTTTGCGATCATCACGGTGGCGCTGGTCGCAGGCTCGGTCGCCGACCGCATGCGGTTCTCCGCCTATGTGCTGTTCTCGATCGGCTGGTTCATCTTCGCCTATGTGCCGCTGGCGCATTGGGTGTGGGGCGGCGGCTTCCTCGCTCAGGCGGGCGTGCTGGATTTCGCCGGCGGCCTCGTCGTGCATCTCTCCGCCGGCATCAGCGGCCTGGTGGCGGCCAAGGTGATGGGCAACCGGCACGGCTATGGCCATGATAATCTGTCGCCGTTCGACCTGTCGCTCGCCGTGGTCGGCACCGGCCTGCTCTGGGTCGGCTGGTTCGGCTTCAATGGCGGCTCGGCACTGGCGGCCAATTCGCGCGCGGTGTTGGCGATCACCGCGACCCATCTCGCGGCCTGCGCCGGCGCGCTGACCTGGGGCGCGATCGAATGGGCAACGCGGCGCAAGCCGTCGGTGCTCGGCATGATCTCGGGTGCGGTCGCAGGGCTCGGCACCATCACCCCGGCATCCGGTTTCGTCGCGCCGTGGCACGGCATCATCATCGGCATCATCGCCGGTCTGGTCTGCTTCTGGGCCTGCACCTGGCTGAAGCATCGCTTCCAGTATGACGATTCGCTCGACGTGTTCGGCGTCCACGGCATCGGCGGCCTGACCGGCACGCTGCTCGCCGGCATTTTCGCCACCGCGGCGATCGGCGGCGCCTCCGGCCTGCTCGAAGGCAACCCGCAGCAGCTGCTGATCCAGCTCTACGGCGTCGTCGTCACGCTGGTCTGGTGCGGCGGCGTCACCTTCGCGCTGCTCAAGCTGGTCTCTGCCTTCGTCCCGCTGCGGGTGTCGATGCAGCAGGAGCTCGAAGGTCTCGACATCTCGCAGCATGGCGAGGCGTTGCAGTAGCAGCCCAGCTCGGCTCATGGGGCGCCGCGAGGGCAAACTCGCAAAACAACCCCATGCAAAGGATCCGCGCGCCGCACGCGGATTGTTCGGGCTTGCGCAACACATAAGTGTATGCTTATGTGTCGGCATGATCGAAGTTGACATCTTCAAGGCGCTGGCCGATCCGACCCGGCGCAAGGTCTTCGAGAAGCTGGCCGGCGGCAGCCTGAACGCCAGCGCCTTGCGCGACGGATTGGAGATCAGCCAGCCGGCGATGTCGCAGCATCTGGCGGTGCTGCGCGCGGCCGGGCTGGTGCGCGAGCAGCGGCAGGGCCGCTTCGTGAACTACGAGGTCGACCCGGACGGCATCGCCAGCATCGGGACCTGGCTGGCGCGCTACCGCGCCTATTGGCCGAAGCGCATCGAAGCGCTCGCCGACCTGCTGAAGGACATGGATCAATGAGCGACGCAGTGAAGCCTGATCACGCCGACGCAGCTCTGGTGATGGAATACGAACTCGATGCGCCGCCCGAAAAGGTCTGGCGTGCCGTCACGATTCCGGCGCTACGCGAGCGCTGGCTGCCGGATTCCGATCTCGCCGGCGCCGAGCCTGAATCAACGATCACGGGCGAAGAGGTGCGTTACCGGCTGCGCGAGTCCGAGCCGCCGTTTCGCGAAAGCCATGTCACGTTCCGGATCGAGCCGAACGAGGCCGGCGGCACACGGTTTCGCATCATCCAGCAGGCCTGCGAGAGCAAACAGCCGCGCGCGGCCAACAGCAACAACCGCGCCCTGATGCGCGCGGCCTGATCCCAACTTCACCCGCTGAACGTCATCACCTGCAGACATGGAGGTCGCCGATGCGCGACATGATGCAACTCGTCCCCATGGTCGTCGAACAGTCGAGCCGCGGCGAACGCTCCTTCGACATCTATTCCAGGCTGCTGCGCGAGCGCATCATCTTCCTCAACGGCGAGGTCAATGATGCGATGTCCGGACTGGTCTGCGCCCAGTTGCTGTTCCTCGAGGCGGAGAACCCGCACAAGCCGATCAACCTCTACATCAACTCCTATGGCGGCGTGATCACCAGCGGGCTGGCGATGTACGACACCATGCAATTCATCAAGGCACCGGTGCATACGCTCTGCATGGGCACCGCGCGCTCGATGGGATCGTTCCTGCTGATGGCCGGCGAGCCCGGTCACCGCGCCGCGCTGCCCAACGCCAGCCTCCATGTGCATCAGCCGCTCGGCGGCTTCCAGGGCCAGGCCTCCGATATCCTGATCCACGCGACCGAGATGCAGGAGACCAAGCGGCGCATCACCCGGCTCTATGCGCAGCATTGCAAGCGCACCGAGGCGGACGTGGAGCGGACCCTGGACCGCGATCACTTCATGTCGGCGCAGCAGGCGCTCGAATGGGGGCTGATCGACAAGGTGTTTTCCGAACGCGACGCCGCCTAATCCCCCGGCAGCACCTTATTTAAATACCTTCGCCTGCACCGCTGCTGGGCAGAATTGTGTTCGGACCCTGTCTTGCTCACGAATTGATCCGGCCTGATTAGATTTTAGGCGCGACGGAATAGCGCAGCGGCACACCATTCCCGCAATGCGGGAAAATATCCGGATTCATAATCCATTAGCGAACTCCGGCCGGTTGGCACGGCATTTGATTCTAAGGGTCCCGGCTGTGCCCGCGTAGTGGAAGTCCTCCGCGTGGTGAACCTCAGTCGAAACTCCCGGTGTCCGTTCGCACCGGGCCCAAGCGGGGATTAGGACTCATGAAAATTGTTATGGCGATCATTAAGCCATTCAAGCTGGAAGAGGTCCGTGACGCCCTGACCGCCATTGGCGTTCACGGTCTCACGGTGACGGAAGTCAAAGGCTACGGCCGTCAGAAGGGCCACACGGAAATCTATCGCGGCGCCGAATATGCCGTGAGCTTCCTGCCCAAGATCAAGATCGAAGTCGCAGTCAACTCCGATCAGGTCGACAAGACCATCGACGCCATCACCTCCGCCGCCAAGACCGGACAGATCGGCGACGGCAAGATCTTCGTCATCAGCCTCGAGCACGCCGTGCGCATCCGCACCGGCGAGGCCGATGCCGCGGCCCTTTGATTTCGCGCTCAAACCTTAAGACCTCAGGAGTGAAATAACATGACGTTCAAGCGTCCCTATGGCGCGGGACTGGCGGCCCTTGCAGTCGGCCTGTTCGCCGCGACCGCCGCCTACGCCGAGCCAACCGTCAACAAGGGCGACAACGCCTGGATGCTGACCTCGACGGTGCTGGTGCTGTTGATGACCATCCCGGGCCTCGCGCTGTTCTATGGCGGCCTCGTCCGCTCAAAGAACATGCTCTCGGTGCTGGCGCAGGTTTTCTACACGGTCTGCCTCGTCACCGTGCTCTGGGCTCTCTACGGCTACAGCCTCGCTTTCACCGGCGGCTCCGACTTCATCGGCGGCTTCTCCAAGGCCTTCCTGATGGGCGTCACGCCGGACTCGAAGGCTGCGACCTTCTCGGTCGACGCCAACATCTCCGAACTCGTCTATATGTGCTTCCAGATGACCTTTGCGGCGATCACGCCGGCCCTCATCGTCGGCGCCTTCGCCGAGCGCATGAAGTTCGCGGCGATCGCGCTGTTCATCCCGCTCTGGGTGACGCTGATCTACTTCCCGATCGCGCACATGGTCTGGTACTGGCCGGGCCCGGACGCGATCCAGGATGCCGCCAAGGCGCTTGCCGCTGCGGCTGACGGTGCGGCGAAGACCGCGGCACAGGCCAAGCTCGACGAGATCAACGCCGATGCCGGCTGGATCTTCAAGAAGGGTGCAATCGACTTCGCCGGCGGCACCGTCGTGCACATCAACGCGGGCATCGCCGGCCTGGTCGGCGCGCTCCTGATCGGCAAGCGCACCGGCTACGGCAAGGAGCTGATGGCTCCGCACTCGCTGACCATGACCATGATCGGCGCCTCGCTGCTCTGGGTCGGCTGGTTCGGCTTCAACGCCGGTTCGAACCTCGAAGCCAATGGCGGCGCTGCGCTCGCCATGACCAACTCCTTCGTGGCGACGGCCGCGGCGGCGCTGGCCTGGATGTTCGCGGAATGGATCATCAAGGGCCATCCCTCGCTGCTTGGCGCGCTCTCGGGCGCGGTCGCGGGCCTCGTCGCGGTGACGCCGGCGGCCGGCTATGCCGGTCCGATGGGCGCCATCGTGCTCGGCCTCGTGGTCGGCGTGGTCTGCCTGTTCTTCTGCACGGTCGTGAAGAACGCGCTCGGCTATGACGACTCGCTCGACGTGTTCGGCGTCCACTGCGTTGGCGGCATCGTCGGCGCGCTCGGCACCGGCATCCTGGTCAACCCGGCGCTCGGTGGCGCCGGCATCATCGACTACACCGCGATCCCGCCGAAGGTCGCCGATTACGACTTCGCGGCGCAGATGATCTCGCAAGTTTGGGGCGTCTGCACCACGCTGGTGTGGTCGGGCATCGGTTCGGCGATCCTCTACAAGATCGTCGACGTGATCGTCGGCCTGCGCGCCAACGTCGAGACCGAGCGTGAAGGCCTCGACATCACCGAGCACACGGAGCGCGCCTACAACATGTAGAATTAACGGCCCTTGAGGGCCGTTAATTCGGGGGTTCTCCCGGGGCGCGACCTCCCCAAGCGGTCGTTCCCAGAACTACGGTCCGGGCACATACCCGGCAATGTCCGGGCCGTTGAGGGGCTCCAGCGCAAGTTGGAGCCCCTTTCTTTTTTCTCCGGCTTGAGAAAATAATGTCGGAATTACCTGCCATTGTGGAATGACAGGCTACGAACAACGAAACTGACAACAAAAGCGGGAGGACGTCATGAAGGTGCAGGGCAGGTGCTACTGCGGCAACGTGCGCTACGAGGCCGAGGGCGAACCGATGATGGCGGCGCAATGCCTGTGCCGCGAATGCCAGTACATCACCGGCGGCGGCCCGAACATGTTCATGGCGATGCCGACCACCGGCTTCAAATACACCGCAAGCCAGCCCAAGCAGTTCACCCGCAAGGATCTCGAGCGCGCGGTGACGCGCGAGTTCTGCCCGGAATGCGGCACCCATCTGGTGACCAAGGTGCCGGGCCTGCCCGCCACCATCCTGAAGGTCGGCACCTTCGACGATCCCAGCGTGTTCACCCCGCAGATGACGATCTACACCTGCGACAAGCAGACCTTCCACCACATTCCCGACGGCAAGCCGTCGTTCGAGAAGCTGCCGGCGCGGTAGTCGTCACACATCGGGTGCGTAGCCCGGATCAAGCGCGGCGCAATCCGGGAGAGCCTCCCCGCGTAAAGACCGGCCCCGGATTTCGCTTCGCTTCATCCGGGCTACGCCGTCGCGCAAATAGCGTTTGAGGATTTCGGCAAGCGACAGCGACGTGAGGCTCTCCTGACGGCGCGGCGGTGGATCATGTCTCGGTGCAATTTTGGGTTCGATTTTTTGCGGTCGACGCTGATATCACGCGCCTGCCCATCGCGGGCGCCGCCGATGGTTAATCGCGTCTTAACCTCGCCCTATCTATGGTGATTTGATCGGTTTACGGTCGGCGCCCCACTCCTCCGACCGCAGTGAAAGTGCTGGCATTTCAATCATGGCAATGACCGCCTCATCCGGCTTGGCGCAGGGCGCCGCCGATGCCGCATCCGCCGGCCAGGCCGAGCGTTCTCCATTCGTGCGTACCACCGAGCTGCTGGCGCCGTACCAACCGGCTAAGCCATTGATTGCGCTATCGGTCGGCGAGCCGCAGCACCCGGTGCCCGATTTCGTCGGGCCGGTGCTCGCCAAGCACACCGCCGAGTTCGGCCGCTACCCGATGGCCAAGGGCATCGAGCCGTTCCGCCGCGCGGCCGCGACCTGGCTCTCCAGCCGGTTCCAATTGCCGCGTCCGATCGATCCGGAGAGCGAGGTGCTGGTGCTGAACGGCAGCCGCGAGGGGCTGTTCTTTGCCGCGATCACGGCGGCACGCTACGTCTCGCCGCGCAAGGGCCGCCCCGCGGTCCTGATGCCGAACCCGTTCTATCCGGCCTACGGCGCCGGCGCGCGCGCCGCCGGTTGCGAGCAGATCCATCTGCCGACCACGCTCGCCAACGGTTTCCTGCCCGATCTCGATGCGATCGACGAGGCGACGTGGGCGCGCACAGTGGCGTTCTTCATTGCCTCGCCGGCCAATCCGCAGGGCTCGGTCGCCTCACGCGCCTATTTCACGCGGCTGAAGCAGCTCGCCGATCGCCACGGCTTCATGATCCTCTCCGACGAGTGCTATTCGGAGATCTACACCCGCGAGGCACCGGGCAGCATGCTGGAATGCGCCGGCCCCGACTTCACCAACGTGGTCGCGTTCCAGTCGCTGTCGAAACGCTCGAACCTGCCGGGCATGCGCGTCGGCTTCGCCGCGGGCGACCGGAGATTTCTCGCCACATTCCTCGAGCTGCGCAATGTCGCCGCACCGCAGGTGCCGGTGCCGCTGCAACATGTCGCGGTCGCCGCCTACAGCGACGAGGCGCATGTCGAGGAGAACCGCAGGCTCTATCGCATCAAGTTCGATTTCGCCGACCAGATCCTCGGCAACCGCTACGGCTACAAGCGTCCCGCCGGCGGCTTCTGCGTCTGGCTCGACGTCTCCGATCGCGGCGGCGACGAGGAGACGACGGTCAGACTGTATCGCGATGCCGGCGTTCGCGTGATTCCCGGCAGCTATCTGGCGCGCCAGCAGAGCGACGGTTCCAATCCGGGCGCGGGCTATATCCGCCTTGCGCTGGTCTCCGACAGTGAATCAACGGCCGAGGCGATGCATCGCCTGGTCGAAACCCTGGGTTAATCGCGAAGCGCGAAGATTGAGTATGCCTGCGATCGAACGTGTCATCCCCCTGGTCGGCCATCTGCCGCTCTCGTTGCGCGAGGCGCTGGCGCGGCGGCTGCGCGAACTCACCGGGCTCGGCCTGATCGCGCTGTCGGGCGCGATCACCGCTGCGCTGATGACCTGGTCGGTGCAGGATCCGTCACTGAGCCACGCCACCTCCCGCGCGATCCGCAACGTGCTCGGCTATCCCGGCGCGATCGGCGCCGATCTCCTGATGCAGATCCTCGGGCTCGGCGCCATCATGCTGCTGCTGCCGGTCGCAGTGTGGGGCTGGCGGATGTTGACGCATCGGCCGTTCGACCGCGAGGCACTGCGGCTTGGCTGCTGGATCCTGTGCACGGTGATCGCGGCCGGCTTTGCCAGCTGCTGGCCGCACAACACCGCATGGCCGCTGCCGACCGGGCTCGGCGGCGTGGTTGGCGACGCCTTGCTGCGCGCACCGGCCGTGGTGTTCGGGCCGCCCGGCTTCATCTACCGCGTCGTGCTCGGCTTGATCCTGTTCGTCGCGATGGCTGCCTGCTTCCTGTTCGCCTGCGGCTGGGGCGCCAAGGAGCAGGACGAGGAGCTGACGCCGATCTCCGACGACGACGAGCCCTTCGTCGAGGAGGAAGACAACGACCGCAGCTCGGTCTCGCTGGGCTGGCTGTTCCACGCGCTGATGAGCGCGAAAGCGCGGCTCGGCTGGCTGTTCGCCACCGCCTATAAATCGCTGGTGTCGAGCGGCACGCAGGGCCGCAGCGCGGCGTTCGAGCGCCAGGAGCCCAATATCGGCGGCGGCCGCGCGGCGCCCTCGATCGCACCGGCGCGTGGCGATCACGGCGAGGACGAAGACGAGGCCGAGGCTTTCGACGACGAGGAAGAAGAGGACGACGACGAGGAGGAAGCTCCCGCCGCCCGCGCGCCGCGCAAGAAGGCCGAGCCGAAGCCGAAGAAGAAGAATTCCGACAAGTTCGAGCTGCCGTCGGTCTCGGTGCTCAGCGCGCCCAAGGCGAGCGATCGCCAGCCGCTGAGCAAGGCCGAGCTGGAGAACAATTCGCGCGCGCTGGAAGGCGTGCTGCAGGATTTCGGCGTGCGCGGCGAGATCGTCAAGGCCAATCCGGGCCCGGTGGTCACGCTGTACGAGCTCGAGCCCGCGCCCGGCATCAAATCGTCACGCGTGATCGGACTGTCCGACGACATCGCCCGCTCGATGAGCGCGCTGTCGGCCCGCGTCGCCGTGGTCGCCGGTCGCAACGCGATCGGCATCGAGCTGCCGAACGCGCATCGCGAGAAGGTCTATCTGCGCGAGCTTCTGGTCGCGAAGGAGAGCACCGAGTCGGTGGCGAAACTGCCGCTGTGCCTCGGCAAGACGATCGGCGGCGATCCCGTCATCATCGACCTCGCGCGCACGCCGCATATGCTGATCGCCGGCACCACCGGCTCCGGCAAATCGGTCGCGATCAACACCATGATCCTGAGCCTGGTCTATCGGCTGCGGCCGGACCAGTGCCGCCTGATCATGGTCGATCCGAAGATGCTCGAACTCTCCGTCTATGACGGCATCCCGCATCTCTTGACGCCCGTCGTCACCGACCCGAAGAAGGCGGTGGTCGCGCTGAAATGGGCCGTGCGCGAGATGGAAGAGCGCTACAAGCGGATGGCCAAGCTCGGCGTCCGCAACATCGACGGCTACAATGCACGCCTGGTCGAAGCCAAGGCCAAGGGCGAAGAGCTGACGCGCACCGTGCATACCGGCTTCGACAAGGAGACCGGCAAGGCGATCTACGAGGAAGAGAAGCTCGACCTCGAGCCGCTGCCCTACATCGTCATCATCGTCGACGAGATGGCCGACCTGATGATGGTCGCCGGCAAGGACATCGAAGGCGCGGTCCAGCGCCTGGCGCAGATGGCCCGCGCCGCCGGCCTGCATGTGATCCTCGCCACACAGCGCCCGTCGGTCGACGTCATCACCGGCACGATCAAGGCCAACTTCCCGACCCGCATCGCCTTCCAGGTGACGTCGAAGATCGACAGCCGCACCATCCTCGGCGAGATGGGCGCCGAGCAGCTGCTCGGCCAGGGCGACATGCTCTACATGGCAGGCGGCGGCCGCATCAGCCGCGTGCACGGCCCGTTCGCCTCCGACGAGGAAGTCGAGAAGGTGGTGCGTCACCTCAAGACGCAAGGCGCCCCGGAATATCTCGAAGCCGTCACCGCGGAAGAGCCGACCGACGAGGA
This sequence comes from Bradyrhizobium sp. USDA 4461, assembly GCF_054055655.1. Lineage (NCBI taxonomy): Bacteria > Pseudomonadati > Pseudomonadota > Alphaproteobacteria > Hyphomicrobiales > Nitrobacteraceae > Bradyrhizobium > Bradyrhizobium sp. USDA 4461. The sequence goes on along the minus strand of NZ_JBSRXM010000001.1, from coordinate 2,426,353 downwards.
CGGCGCCGTGTTCGATGCCACCGGCATGGGTGGCGACGGCGCCGGCGATCTGTTCACGCAGGCGGTTGCGATCGTCAAGCGCGACCGCAAGGCATCGACCTCCTACATCCAGCGCCGGCTGCAAATCGGCTATAACCGCGCCGCCTCGCTGATGGAGCGGATGGAACTTGAGGGCATCGTGGGACCGGCGAATCACGCCGGAAAGCGCGAAATCCTGGTCGGGGAGGAAGAAGGCCAGTTCTGATCGGGGATGATCATCACGGAAAAACCATATCTCCCTCGGAAGAGGCGGGATAAAATCCGGCCAAGCGGGACGAGCGTCGAACAGAGACCTGACATATCTGATGGCAAAACACCTCATTGACCGCGGCAGGCGCACTGCGCTGGCTGTTCTCGTCACCGCCGCGATCGCCGGCGCCGCGACGGCGCAGAATGCGCCGACGACGCCGAAACCCGCACCCAAGTCAGCGGCGAAGAAGGACGCCGGCGCGCAGAGCAATGCGGACAAGGGCCCGACCACCACGGGCGCAACCCAGCCGCCGCCGGATCCGGTGATTCCCGATCCGCGTCGCAACGTGCCCGCGAACATCTTCCAGACCTTCGACGCCAACCAGAAGGCGCAGGCCGCCAAGGTCTCGGCCTATCTGTCGTCGCTGCAGACGCTGGTCGGGAATTTCGTCCAGGTCGGCCCCGACGGCACCAAGACCAAGGGCGATTTCTACATCCAGAAGCCCGGCAAGCTGCGCTTCGAATATGACAATCCGAGCACCATCGAGGTGATCGCCGACGGCTCGTCGGTCGCGGTGCGCGACCGCAGGCTCGCCACCCAGGACGTCTATCCGCTGTCGCAGACCCCGCTGCGCTATCTGCTGTCGGACCGCATCGATCTGATGAAGGACACCAACGTCATCAGCGTCACCGCCGACGACGTGTTCATCAGCATCACGATCGAGGAGAAGCAGGCGCTGGTCGGCACCAGCCGCTTCCTGCTGATGATCGGCGCCAAGGACGGCAAGCTCAAGCAGTGGACCGTCACCGACCCGCAGGGCTACGACACGACCGTTGCGGTCTACAATCTCGACGCGACACAGAAGCCCGATCCGGGCCTGTTCAAGATCGACTTCACGACCTATCCGGGGTCTTCGCCGGGGTAGCCATCCTTCTCCCTCGCCCGCTCTTGCGGGGAGAGGGTTGGGGTGAGGGGCTGTCTTAGCATGTTCGAAAGACGTGAGTACGTGGTGAGTCCCTCTCACCCGGATCACATTGCGCTTCGCTCCATGCGATCCGACCTCTGCCCGCAAGCGGGGCGAGGTAAGAGTCCTCCTGTGGACAATTGAAATCCGCATCGAGAACCGTGCTAAGACGCCGTTCTCATGCGGTTCTCCATCACCACCTGGAACATCAACTCGGTGCGCCTGCGCATCGACATCGTCGCCAAATTCCTGAAAAGCGCGCGGCCGGATGTGCTGTGCCTGCAGGAGACCAAGTGCATCGACGATGCGTTTCCGCTGAAGCGCTTCAAGCGGCTCGGCTATGAGCACGTCGCGCTGAACGGGCAGAAGGGCTATCACGGCGTCGCCATCGTGTCGCGGCTGCCGTTCGAGACGACCGACATCCGGACGTTCTGCGACAAGATCGATTCGCGGCACATCTCAGTTTCCTTCGGGGAGAAGGCGCAGCTCGCAAAGCCGCTGGTGCTGCATAATTTCTACGTGCCGGCCGGCGGCGACATTCCCGATCCCGCGCTCAATCCGAAGTTCGAGCACAAGCTGCAATTCCTCGACGAGATGAAGGCGTGCGAGCCGCTGCATCCGCGCGGCGACGACCGCCACATCCTGGTCGGCGACCTCAACGTCGCGCCGCACGAGAATGACGTTTGGTCGCACAAGCAGTTGCTGAAGGTGGTTTCGCACACGCCGGTCGAGACCGAGAAGCTGCTCGCAGCCCAAGCGCATGGCGAATGGTTCGACATCGCGCGCGAACGAATCCCGCTGTCGGAAAAGGTCTACACCTGGTGGAGCTACCGCGCCGCGGACTGGACCGTCGGCGACCGCGGTCGCCGGCTCGACCACATCTGGGTCTCGCGCGCGCTGAAGGATCAGGTCAGCGATTTCAAGATCACCCGCGACGCCCGCAGCTGGGAGCGTCCGTCGGATCATGTGCCGGTGACCGCGGTGATGGAGGTTTGACGCCGCATCAACGCGAAGCTTGTCCTCCGTCATCCTGAGGAGCCGCGAAGCGGCGTCTCGAAGGATGCACGGCCCGGCTCGTGGCCGTCGACCCTTCGAGACGCGCGCAAGAGCGCGCTCCTCAGAGGGTGTGATTTTTTTGGGGTTTCAGCGAGCATTATAGCCGAAAGCCGGCGCGGTGTGATTCTCTGGCGATGATGGATTCGCGGGAGGTGATGTTGGCTGCCGATGAGTTGTTTGGGGACCTGCCGGAGCAGGCGAAGCCACCAGTCGAAGCGGGCTTGCCCGGCGCTCCGCGGCTGCGTGAGCCCCAGCGCGACCAGATTGCGCTGCGAGCGGTTGATATTGAGAGCCTGATCGGGGAAGACCATCCGGTGCGGCTGATCTGGTCTTATGTCGAAGAGCTTGATCTGAGTGAGTTGGAGGACCGGATCAAGGCTCGCGGCGATCGTCCCGGTCACCCCGCGACCTCGCCCCGGCTTTTGCTGGCGCTGTGGCTCTATGCCGCCAGCGAAGGCGTTGGCAGCGCGCGGGCGTTGGAGCGGCTGTGCGAGAGCCACGATGCCTATCGCTGGCTGTGCGGCGGGGTGTCGGTGAACTATCACCTGCTGGCGGACTTCCGGGTCGGCAACGCCGATCTGCTTGACCGACTGCTCAGTGAGCATCTGGCAGCGTTGGCAAAGGCCGGTCTCGTCGATCTGGAGACCTTGGCGCAGGATGGCATGCGGGTCCGGGCCAGCGCCGGGGCGGCCTCGTTCCGGCGCGAGGCGACGCTGGATAAGCATTTGGCGCAGGCTGAGGCCGTGGTGGAAGACCTCAAGCGCGAGGTCGACACACGCTCGGACGCCAGCAATAAGCGTGCCCGGGCAGCCAAGGAGCGGGCCGCGCGGGAACGCAGCGCGCGGGTGAAGGCGGCGCAGACGGCGCTCGCCGAGATCAAGCAGCAGCGCAAGGAGCGCGAAGAAAGTCGCGGCAACGGCAAGACGCCGAAGGAGCCGCGGGCCTCCACGACGGACGCCTATGCACGGGTCATGAAGATGGCGAACGGCGGCTTCCGCCCCGCCTACAACGTGCAGGTGACGAGCGTGGCCGGGGAGCAGATCGTCGTCGACACCAGAATTTGCAACATCGGATCCGATCGCGGCCTGATGCGTCCCATGCTGGAGCGGCAGCGTGCGCGGCCCGGAGGGTTGCCCAAGGACCATCTCGTCGATGGCGGCTTTGGCAGTGCCGAGGACATCGAATGGGCCTATGCCGAGGGCATCGATATCTTTTGTCCGCCCACTCAATCCAAGCACGGTACCGATCCCTATCTACCGCGGCGCGGCGACGGTCCGGGGGTGTTGGCCTGGCGTGCGCGAATGGCGAGCGAAGAGGGCAAGGCCCGATACAGGTCCCGGTCGATCTGCGAGTGCATCCATGCCCGCTGGCGCAATTGGGACCTGCGGCAATTGACCGTGCGCGGCATCGAAAAGGTCCGTGCCGTCGTGCTCTGGTACGCCCTCGTCAACAACATCCTGCAAGGCAACCGCCTCTCCAGAGCCTAAACAACGGGTCATCGCCGAACTCGAACTCAAACCTGCCAATTGCTGCGACGAACAGCCGCCAAAAACTCCGCAGGAGCCGAATCCGTCACAAGCTCTCAGGGTGACGGGTCAATGAGCGGCAGCTACGTACTCAGCTTCCCGCCTGCCATCAGAATATCGCTGGCGAGCTGGCTGGTGCGCAGCGCGAGTTCGTCGCGCAGGCGGCGGGCGGCGGCGGGATCGCTTTCCAGCACGCGCTGGAACAGGCTGCGCGCGACGCGGATCACCGAGCCGCGCTCCAGCGCGGTCGCGGTCGACGGCCGCTTCATCGCGACGATCAATGCGAGCTCGCCGATCAGTGCGCCGGGACCGGCGATGATCTCGGCGCCGCCTTCCTCGACGCGGAAGGTGCCGCGCTGCACGACATAGCCGGCGTCCGCCGTGTCGCCGGTCTTGAACAGCACTTCGCCTGCGTTGAAGTCGCGTTGCTCGGAGCCGATCGCCAGCATGCGCAAGGAACTGTCGCCCAACAGACGCATCGTCGGGACCCGCTCGAGCAGGGCTACGTCATCATCGATCGACATTCAGGTCCGGTAACCGCGGTGCGCCTCGATTTCACGAATCGTTGAGCGCGAAGCGTATCACGGCACCAGCTTGTAGCCACCGGCTTCCGTGACCAGGATTTCCGGGTTGGCGGCGTCCTTCTCGATCTTCTGGCGGAGGCGGTAAATGTGGGTTTCCAGCGTGTGGGTGGTGACGCCGGAATTGTAGCCCCAGACTTCCTGGAGCAGGGTCTCGCGCGACACCGGCATCTGGCCGGCGCGGTAGAGGAAGCGCAGGATCGCGGTTTCCTTCTCGGTCAGCCGCACCTTGCGGGCATTGGCGCCGGTCAGCATCTTCGAGCCGGGCCGGAACGAGTAGGGGCCGACCGAGAACACCGCGTCCTCGCTGGCCTCGTGCTGGCGCAGCTGGGCTCGGATCCGGGCCAGCAGCACCGCGAAGCGGAACGGTTTTGCCACGTAGTCGTTGGCGCCGCTTTCCAGCCCCAGGATGGTGTCGGAATCAGTGTCATGGCCGGTCAGCATGATGATCGGGGCCTTGAAGCCGCCCTTGCGCAGGCTGCGGACCACTTCGCGGCCGTCGGTGTCGGGCAGGCCGACATCCATCAGGACCAGATCGGGGGAATTGGCTTTGGCGGCAGTGGCGCCCTTGGCGCCGGTGTCGACCGCGGAGGCTTCGAATTCCTCGTGCAGGGACAGCTGCTCGACCAGCGTATCGCGCAGATCGGTATCGTCATCCACGATCAAGATCTTGCGGGCATTGGCCATTGGTACAATCCTTCGGGGGCGGGGCGGTCAGAAGCGGAGGGCGCTTAGGGCCGTAACATCGGCTAGATATGTGCTCAGGTAGGCGATTGTTACCGATTCACAAGGCAACGCAGTCTACCTCAAATCCGGCGGGGCAGGACGTGAATGTCCTGTAATGCCGGGAGATAGAATGTCTGGGGCGTTCAAGGCAAGTTCATTTTTGAACGATTCTTAAGGGAAGGTCAGCCATTTCAATCACTTATATGACAGCCAAACGTGATCGCCCGCTCTCCGCCATCGAGGTCCGGGCGGCCGCCGGCGATCCGCGCCGCGGCTGGCTGACGGCCGATGGCTGGACGATTCCCGTGGCGCTTGGACGCGGCGGAATCCTCGCCAACAAGCGCGAGGGCGACGGCGGCACGCCGCGCGGCATCTTCCATCCAAGGCAATTGTGGTGGCGCGCCGATCGGCACCGGCGCCCGTTGACCTTGCTGCCGACGCGGCCGATCCGCCGCGAGGACGCCTGGTGCGAGGATCCCGCCGACCGCCATTACAACCAGCCGATCCGGCTCGACCGCGAGCAGGCCGGCGACCGCCTGACCCGCGAGGATCATCTTTACGACTTCATCGTCGAGATCGATCACAACGCCGCGCCGCGTATCGCCGGCCGCGGCAGCGCCGTGTTCCTGCATCTGGCGCGGCCGAATTTTTCGCCGACCGCGGGCTGCGTCTCGATGACCAAGGCGTCGATGCTGCGGCTGTTGCGGCGGATGTCGCCAAAGACAAAGATCGTGATCGGGTAGATCCACCCTCTCCTGTCATTGCGAGCGAAGCGAAGCAATCCATCGCCCCGCAAATGCGGAAGCATGGATTGCTTCGTCGCTATCGCTCCTCGCAATGACGGGGCTGAGAGCTTTATGATATGGCAAGACCAATGCAGTTGGGACTTCAACCATGCTCGACAACAACCAGATCGCCGCCGCCGCAAAAGTCCTGAGCGAGCACTGGCGCGCGGGAACGAAACTCGGCGCGCTCGATAGCGCCATACGGCCGCGCGATCGCGCCGAGGGCTATGCGGTGCAGGCCCAGCTGGGAAAGACCTCGCGCGAAAAACTGTTCGGCTGGAAGATCGCGGCGACCAGCGCGGCCGGCCAGAAGCACATCAATGTCGCGGGGCCGCTGGCCGGACGCATCCTCGCCGAGACGGTGCTACCGGATGGCGGCACCGCGTCGATGACCGGCAACGAGATGCGGGTCGGCGAGCCGGAATACGCCTTCCGCATGGCGCACGATCTCGCGCCGCGCGCGACGCCCTACGGCGTGCAGGACGTTTTGGACGCAGTCGGCACGCTGCATCCGGCGATCGAGATTCCGGATTCGCGGTTCGCCGATTTCGTCTCCGCCGGCGAGGCCCAGCTGATCGCCGACAATGCCTGCGCGCATCTGTTCGTGCTCGGAGCAGCAACGTCAGCCGACTGGCGTGCGATCGACCTGGTCGAAGAGCGCCCGACCATCACGCTGCGCGGCGAGCGTTACATCGGTCACGGCAGGAACGTGCTCGGCGATCCCCGTGTCGCGCTCACCTGGTGCGCCAACGAGCTGCGCGCACTTGGGCTGACGTTGCGGGCAGGGGAGGTGGTCACCACAGGCACCTGCCATCCGCCACTGCCGATCGCCGCGGGTGATGCGTTCGCTGCCGATTTCGGCGCGATCGGCAAGGTGTCGGTGAAGTTCGCGTAGGCAGCGCACGCGCCGCACATACCGCTGTCGTCCCTGCCTGGTGCGCAATTGCGTACCAGGCAGGGACAACATCTCATTTGGGGTCACCATCGGGCTGAGACCGCTGGTCAGTGATGATCGCCAACACCGTCATCCTGAGGTGCGAGCGGAGCGAGCCTCGAAGGATGCACGGCCCGGCCGGTGGCCGTCGATCCTTCGAGACGCAGCTTCGCGGCTCCTCAGGATGACGAGTTTACGGACCAAGCGAACGCCGCAACGCCACTACGCGTGCGGCACCGTACGCGTGCCGAAGATCGCTGAGCCCACCCGCACATGGGTCGCACCCATCGCGATCGCCACCGCGAAATCGGCGCTCATGCCCATCGAGAGATTCTTCAAGCCGTTGCGCGCGGCGATCTTGGCGCAGAGTGCGAAATGCGGCGCCGGCGCCTGGTCGACCGGCGGGATGCACATCAGTCCTGAAATCTGCAGGCCATATGTCTCGCGACACGCCGCGATGAAGGTATCCGCGTCCTGCGGCGAGACGCCGGCTTTCTGCGGCTCCTCGCCGGTGTTGATCTGGACGAACAGGTCCGGGTGTTTCCCTTGATTTTTGATTTCCTTGGCTAACGCTTCGCAAATGCTGGCGCGGTCGACCGAATGGATCGCATCGAACAGCGCGACGGCCTCCTTGGCCTTGTTCGACTGCAACGGCCCGATCAGGTGAAGCTTCAGTCCCGGATGAGCCTGGATTAACTTCGGCCATTTGCCCTTGGCTTCCTGCACGCGATTTTCGCCAAATACGCGCTGTCCGGCGCCGACAATCGGTAAAATTGCGTCGGCCGCGAATGTCTTCGACACCGCGATCAAGGTCACCGAGGCGCGGTCGCGCCGCGCTTCCTTGCAGGCGTGCGCGATCTCCTGCTCCACGGCGGCGAGACCATGTGGTGAATCAGCCGATAACGGCGCGGTCGGGCTTTGGGTCATGCTTGTGCCGTTCTCTGACAGATGCCGGGGTTGGCTCGAATTTTACCAAATTCGGGAAAGGCTTTTTGAAGCCCTGCATTCTACCTTGGCGCACGGGCAAGGGACTAGAATGTCGGGCGTCACTTTCAACCGCAACCGGATCAAACTCAAGAAGGTTCTGGGCATTCGCGCCCGGCTGGCCTTGCTTGCGCTGATGCTGGTCGCGCCCCTGATGCTCGATCGGATCCGCACGCTGGAGAATTTCCGCACCTCGCAGATCGCGCAGGCCGCGGCCGGCTACGCCAACCTCACCGCGCACGCCGCCGAAACCCAGCGCGAAGTGGTCTCCTCGGTCGAGACCATGCTGAAATCCGCCGCCTATATCCGCGCCTCCGGCGGCATCGCGCAGAGCTGTGAGGTGCTGCGCGCCAGCCTGCCGACCGTGCTGCCCTGGATCCGCAGCATCATGTTCGTCTCGAGGGACGGGCTGGTGCAGTGCTCGACCCTCAACGTCCAGGTCGGCCTCAATGTCGGCGACCGCGAATATTTCAAGAAAGCGCAGGACAATCGTGGCTTCGTGTTCAGCGATTACCTGCGCGGTCGGACCAACGGCCGTCCCATGATGATGGCGGCCTATCCGGTGGCCGCGATCAATCCGGAGCAGGATGCCGTCGTCGTCGCCGGCATCAACATCGACTGGCTGTCGCAGATCATGGCCAATCTCGGCGGCCAGCCCGGCATGTCGGCGGTCCTCGTCGACTCGACCGGCGTCGTGATCGCAGCACCCGCGGATCATGCCAGCCTGATCGGCCGCTCGCTCGACACCATCCCGTTGATGGCGGCGATTGCCGAGAAGGCGCTGAGCTACGACGAACCATCAGGCTCGGTGTCATTCACCGCATCCGACGGCGCCCAGCGCACGCTGAGCTTTGCGCGCATCGCCGGCACGCAGTCACGGCTGATCGTCAGCATGGACGAGGCCAAGGTGACGGCGGCGATCAACCGCGAGATCCGCACCGCCTATCTGCAGCTCGGCTTCGTCTGCCTGTTCGTGCTGTTGGGTGCGCTGGTCGGCGCGGAGCGGCTTGTCATCCATCCGATCGAGCTGATGACCAGCATGGCGCGACGGTTCGGCGAAGGCGACTGGTCGGCGCGCGTCGCCAAGCATAAGCTGCCGGCGGAATTCGTGCCGCTGGCGCGCGCCTTCAACGCGATGGCGGCACAGCTCAGCCAGCGCGAGCGCGAGCTCGTCGCCTCCAACGACCGTCTCACCGTGATGGCCTCGATCGACGCGCTGTCCGGCCTCGCCAACCGCCGTGGCTTCCAAAGCCGGCTCGATTTCGAGTGGATGCGGGCACAGCAATATGAGTGCGAGCTGTCGCTGATGATGATCGATGTCGATCACTTCAAGCTCTACAACGACACCTACGGCCATCCCGAAGGCGACGCCTGCCTGACCCGGATCGGCGAAACGCTGGCCGGAATCGCCGCCGACACGATGGGCTTTGCCGGCCGCTATGGCGGCGAGGAATTCTGCCTGCTGCTGCCGAATACCGACGCCGCGCATGCGCTCGCGATCGGCGAGACGGTGCGTACCGCGGTCCTTGGCCTCGCCGTACCGCATGCGCCGTCGAGCCATTGCGTCGTCACCGTCAGCGTCGGCGTCGCGACCACAAAGCCGAACGAGACCCAGCGCCCCGGCGATCTGATCGAAGCCGCCGACGCCGCCCTCTACGCCGCCAAGCGCCGCGGCCGCAACGCCGTGATCGAGCACGGCTTCCTGCAGACGCTCGATGAAGCCGGGATGGCGCTGGCGAGCTAGCGCATCGCCCCGTGCAGGCGGGGCAGCATCACGAGTTCATCCCTCCCGCAGCCAAGAAAATGACGCTCGTGCTCTCATCGACACGCAGCGCGATCGTACCCATTTTGTAGTCCGGATGCCGCCCGTGACCCGTTCCCGGTGCGTCACTGCTATTAGGTCAATGATGCTGCCCGATAGCCCCAATTTGCGAAGTTGCCCGCGCACTTCTACTCACCATCGTGCGGCCATGCTTTGGTCAAAACTGCGTTGAGTGCTTGGCGGGAACATCGACGTCATGACAACGCGATTCTTTGGTGACACTGGATCAGGGGACAGGTCACCACAGCATTCTTGAGGCGCCCTCGGCAAAGGCTTGCGATGGAAAGGGCAACGTTCGACAAAGCCAGGGTCCTCGCTTTTGGCGACGCGCGGAGCATTGCGACCTACGCGGTCGAAATCCTGCTCATTGCCGCGATTTATGGCGGCCTCGCCGAGGCCGCGCGGTTGCTTCCCGCGATCAATCCAACCGCGACACCGCTGTGGCCACCGACCGGGCTTGCGCTCGCGCTGGTCCTGCTGCGCGGCTACCGGGTCTGGCCGGCAATCCTGCTGGGGGCCGTTTCTCCTTACCTTATGGCCGACCGATCGCTCCTGGAGTTTGCCGCCGCCGGGATCGGCAGCCTGCTTGCGGCATGTGCCGGAACTTGGCTGATCGACCGTTGGTCGAACGGCCGCCAGACCTTTGCCACGCCTGTCGGTGTCGTGAAGTTTGCAATCATTTGCTTCGCGCCGACCGCGATCATCAGTTCGACCATCGCGTTGACCGGCTTCGCACTCGCCAACGAATCGAGCTTTTCCGATTCCGTCGTTGCCGGGGTGACCTGGTGGCTTGCCGACGCTGCCGCAGCCTTGGCGATTGCTCCGGTCATCGTGCTCTGGGCGACGATGCCCTTACGCATTCCTTCCAAATGGAGGCTGCTGGAATCGATCGTTGTCCCGGCTCTCGCTGCTATCATCGGGATCGTTGCTTACAGCCCGCTCATTGGTAGCGACCTCGTCAGCACCGACCTCGACGTGTCGCTGCCGCACCGGAGCCTGCTGGGCTTTCTGGTCGTACTCCCCTTGATCTGGGCCGGCCTGCGCGGTGATCGATGCACCGCGTCGACGGCTGCGTTCTTTTTTATCGGAATGGCCGTGTGGGGGTTCTCGGCGGGAAATGATCCATTTCCGAGAACGGATCCGAGTAGCGCGCTGTTATCCTTGCTCGTGCTCTCGATCACCGTATCGGCAGCTCCCCTTGCCCTGGCAGCGGCAATCGCGACGCGACAGACCACGGAAGCCGATCTGCTTTCTGTTCGGGACCAACTGAACGGTCAGCTTGAACGGAAGGCCCTGGCGCTCGACAGCATCAGGCGGCACTTCCAAACCCTTATCGAAGGCGTCGTCGACTATGCGATCTTTGCGCTTGATCGAGAGGGACACGTCACGAGCTGGAACAGCACAGCTCAAAAGATCATCGGCTACAGCTCGGAAGAAATCATCGGCAAGCATTTTGGAATATTTTATCGGCCGGACGAACGCCGCGCGGGTTCGCCGGCACACGCGCTGGAGACGGCAATCGAAAGGGGCAAGTACGACGTCGAGGGTTGGCGCATCAGAAAGAATGGGACGCCATTCTTCATCACGGGCTCCGTTTCGTCGAGCCATGACGACGCAGGACATCTGATCGGCTTCATCAGCATCCTGCGCGACGCAACCGAGCGTCGCGACGCGGAGGAGAAGCTGGTTCAGGCCCGCGAACAGCTCGCGATGTCGCAGAAGATGGAGGCGATCGGCAAGCTGACCGGCGGCATTGCGCACGACTTCAACAATCTATTGATGATCATCGGCGGCAGCGCCCAGATCTTCACGCGCCTGCTCGATCCGAAACTGCCCAAAGCCATCGAAGCCATCCAGACCGCGGCGAAACGCGGCGAGAGCCTCACGCGCCAATTATTGACCTTCTCCCGTCATCAGCATCTCAGCCCGACGGTCGTTGATCTCAATGCGTCCATCAAGAACATGCGGACCATGATCGAGAGCTCACTGCGTGGCAACATCGTGTACAACGAGAACGTCGGGGAGGGCACAGCGTCGGTCAAGGTGGACCTCGCCGAGCTGGAGCTTGCGATCGTCAACATCGCCGTCAATGCGCGCGATGCAATGCCGAACGGCGGCACGTTCACCCTGTCCGTCCATGCGGTGACCGCGAACCAGGAAACCGGCGGCGATCGCCGCGCAAAGGCGTTCTTTGCGATAGCGCTCAGCGATACCGGCACCGGCATTCCGCCACATCTCCTGTCCAAGATGTTCGATCCGTTCTTCACGACCAAGGAAGTCGGCAAGGGGACCGGGCTCGGTCTGTCCCAGGTCTATGGTTTCGCCCACCAGGCGGGCGGAACGGTGACGGCAGATAGCAAGGTTGGTCAGGGAACGACGATTACAATCTACCTGCCGTCCAGTGCAGACGAGCAAACCGCCAGCAAGGACCTCGCCGCCGCCAGAGCAAGACCGAGGCAGCCGCAGCGGCAGACGGTCCTCGTTGTCGACGACAGCCCCGAAGTGGCTGACGTGACATCCTCGCTGTTCGAGCATCTGGGTTATGAAACGATCTATCGGGATTCGGCCGAAGCGGCGCTAAAACTGCTCGATGCCGGCACAAGAATCGATCTCGTCTTCAGCGATATCGTCATGCCCGGAACCATCGATGGCGTCGGGCTCGCGAGAGAAGTGCGGGCGCGCTACCCGGGTTTGCCGATCGCGCTGACAACCGGCTACAGCGATGCTGCGAATGCGGCTCCGCCAAGCCTGAAAATACTCCGCAAGCCGTTCGACACCGAGGCACTGAGAGATTTCATCCAGGATCTCGCGCCTCCGAGATCGGCGCGCTCATCCGTCGTACCTTTGGCGTCAAACACGACCGACGCGTTGCGCAGACATTGACCGGTCGCGCCCCACATAGCGCTGTCATCGCCCGGCTCGACCGGGCGATCCAATATTCCGGAGGCGGCCGTAACTGAGCCGATGGGCCGCGGCGTACTGGGTCACCCGGTCAAGCCGGGTGACGACACCCAGCAGGTTCCTGACGGGGTGCCCAACCCAGCCAACCCCCAACGCACTCCGACGGCGAGCCATGAGTATTTGCCAGCCCCCAAGCCGTTGACCCCATGGGCGTTTTTGTGGCCTAGTCCGCCGTCCCCGGATGGGACCCGAAAATCACCCGAAGCCACCCCGAATTCCTGCGATTTCATGACCGCCGAACGCTACAACGCCCGTGAATCCGAGCCCCGCTGGCAAGCCATTTGGGACGAAAAGGCGATCTTCGCCTCCAAGAACGACGATCCGCGGCCGAAATACTACGTGCTCGAGATGTTTCCCTACCCGTCGGGGCGCATCCATATCGGCCATGTCCGCAATTACACGCTGGGCGACGTGCTGGCGCGATTCATGCGCGCCAAGGGCTTCAACGTGCTGCACCCGATGGGCTGGGATGCGTTCGGCCTGCCGGCGGAGAATGCCGCGATCGAGCGCAAGGTGGCGCCGAAGGCCTGGACCTACGACAACATCGCCGCGATGAAGAAGCAGCTCAAGTCGATCGGGCTGTCGCTCGACTGGAGCAGAGAGTTCGCGACCTGCGACCCCAGCTACTACAAGCATCAGCAGAAGATGTTTTTGGACATGCTGGCTGCCGGCCTCGCCGAGCGCGAGAAGCGCAAGCTGAACTGGGACCCGGTCGACATGACCGTACTCGCCAACGAGCAGGTGATCGACGGCCGCGGCTGGCGCTCGGGCGCCGTTGTTGAACAACGGGAAATGAGCCAGTGGGTGTTCAAGATCACCAAGTACTCGCAGGAGCTCCTGGACGCGCTGGATGGTCTCGACCGCTGGCCCGACAAGGTGCGTCTGATGCAGCGCAACTGGATCGGACGCTCCGAGGGCCTGTTGATCCGCTTCGCGCTGGATCCGGCGACCACGCCGGCGGGCGAGAGTGAGCTGAAGATCTTCACCACGCGGCCGGACACGCTGTTCGGCGCCAAGTTCATGGCGATCTCGGCGGATCATCCGTTGGCGCAGGCGGCTGCGGCGAAGAACCCCAAGCTCGCCGAGTTCATCGCCGACATCAAGAAGATCGGCACCGCGCAGTCGATCATCGACACCGCCGAGAAGCAGGGTTTCGACACCGGCATCAAGGCGGTGCATCCGTTCGACCCGAACTGGAAGCTGCCGGTCTATGTCGCCAACTTCGTGCTGATGGAATACGGCACCGGTGCGATCTTCGGCTGCCCGGCCCACGACCAGCGCGACCTCGACTTCGTCAACAAGTACAATCTCGGCAACACGCCGGTGGTCTGCCCCGAAGGCCAGGACCCAAAGACGTTCGTCATTACTGACGTCGCCTATGACGGCGACGGCCGGATGATCAATTCGCGCTTCCTCGACGGCATGACGATCGACGAGGCCAAGGAAGACGTCGCGAAACGCCTGGAAAGCGAAGTCCGCGGCAATGCGCCGGTCGGCGAGCGGCAGGTGAATTTCCGGCTGCGCGACTGGGGCATTTCACGGCAGCGCTATTGGGGCTGCCCGATCCCGGTGATCCACTGCCCGACCTGCGACGTGGTGCCGGTGCCCGACGACCAGCTGCCGGTGACGCTGCCGGAGGATGTCTCGTTCGACAGGCCGGGCAACGCGCTCGATCACCATCCGACCTGGAAGCACGTCAGCTGCCCGAAGTGCGGGGCTAAGGCGGTGCGCGAAACCGACACGATGGACACCTTCGTGGACTCGTCCTGGTACTTCGCGCGCTTCACCGATCCCTGGAACAAGGATGCGCCGACCACGCTTGCGGTCGCCAACCGGATGATGCCGGTCGACCAGTACATCGGCGGCGTCGAGCACGCGATCCTGCATCTGCTGTACAGCCGCTTCTTCACCCGCGCGATGAAGGCGACCGGCCACATCGACATGTCGGAGCCGTTCGCCGGCATGTTCACCCAGGGCATGGTGGTGCACGAGACCTACCAGAAGGCCGATGGCGCCTGGGTCACCCCGGCCGAGGTGAAGATCGAGGTTGATGGTAACGCCCGCCGCGCGGTGCTGCTGGCGACCGGCGAGGACATCGAGATCGGCCCGATCGAGAAGATGTCGAAGTCGAAGAAGAACACCGTCGACCCCGACGACATCATCGCAAGCTACGGCGCCGACGTGGCGCGCTGGTTCATGCTGTCGGACTCGCCGCCGGATCGCGACGTGATCTGGAGCGACGAGCGCGTGCAGGGCGCCGCCCGCTTCGTGCAGCGGCTGTGGCGGCTGGTCAACGAATCGGCCGAGATCGCCAAGCTGGCACCGGCGGCGCGACCGGGCACCTTCGGGCCCGAAGCGCTGGCGCTGCGCAAGGCCGCCCATGGCGCGCTCGACAAGGTGTCGTCCGGAATCGAGCGGCTGCATTTCAACGTGTGTCTCGCCCATATCCGCGAATTCGCCAACGCGCTGGCCGAGGTGCTGGCGAAAGGCGACACGCCGGCGCCGGACGTCGCCTGGGCGGTCAAGGAAGCCGCGGCCATCCTGGTCCAGCTGTTCTCGCCGATGATGCCGCATCTGGCGGAGGAGTGCTGGATGGTTCTGGGCCAGCAAGGGCTGGTTTCCGAGGCCGATTGGCCGCAAATCGAACGCGATTTGTTGGTCGAAGACAGCGTGACCCTGGTCGTTCAGGTCAACGGTAAAAAGCGAGGTGATGTTACCGTGCCACGGACGGCGCAAAATGCGGATATAGAGGCTGCCGTTTTGGCGCTCGATGCGGTAAAAGCCGCACTGGGCGGCAAACCCGTCCGCAAGGTGATCGTGGTGCCCATGAGGATCGTCAATGTTGTCGGCTAGGATTGGGATCGCCGCCCGGCTTGTAGCCGTGGCCGCCTTGGCCGCGCTGACGGCCGGATGCTTCCAGCCGATGTATGCCGAGCGCACCCTCGACGGTCAGTCGTCCGCCCTGCGCGAAAAGCTGCTGGGCGTCGAGGTTCCGCCGGTCGACAAGCCGAACGCCTCGCGCGAGGCCCGGGTCGGCGTCGAGGTTCGCAACGCCCTCGCCTTCAAGCTCTACGGCAATGCCACCGGCGCGCCGCCGACGCACCGGCTGGTGTTGCGCTTCACCACCAGCCGCTCCTCGCTGATGATCGACCCGACCACCGCGCTGCCGACCAGCGAGAACTATGGCATCGACGCCCAGTTCAACCTGGTCGAGATCGCATCAAACAAGTCGGTCATGACCGGCACCACGTTCTCGCGCGTGTCCTATGACATGCCGGGCTCCTACCAGCGCTATGCCCGCGCCCGCGCCTTCCGCGATGCCGAGGACCGCGCCGCGCAGGAGATCGCCGACAACATCCAGACCCGGCTCGCCTCGTTCTTCTCCAGCGGAACCTGAGGCACCGACGTCATTCCGGGGCACGCCAGCGGCGCGAACCCGGAATCTCGATCCATCATCTCCAGATTCCGGGTTCGCCTCTGACGAGGCGCCCCGGAATGACAGCACAAGGCTAGATGGTCGCACTTCGCGGAAAAGAGATCGACACCTTCCTCGCCCGGCCTGATGCCGGCCGACCGATCATCCTGCTTTACGGCCCGGACCTGGGCCTGGTGCGCGAGCGCGCCGACGCGCTGATGGCCTCGGCCGTCGACGATCCCAACGATCCGTTTTCGCTGGTGCGGCTCGACGGCGACGAGCTCGCCGCCGAACCGTCGCGGCTGGTCGACGAAGCGATGACGGTGCCGCTGTTCGGCGGCCGCCGCGCCATCCGCGTCCGCGCCGGCTCGCGCAATTTTTCGAGCGGCGTCGAGACGCTGACCGGGACCACAGCCCTGAAGGATTGCCGCATCGTGATCGAGGCCGGCGAGCTCCGGCCGGAATCGCCGCTGCGCAAGATCTGCGAGCGGGCCAAGAACGCGGTGGCGATCGGCTGCTATCCCGACACCGAACGCGACTTGACCAAGCTGATCGAGGATGAGCTGCGGCTGTCGAACCTGCGGCTCGCGAACGATGCCCGCGCGGTGCTGATGTCGCTGCTCGGCGGCGACCGCATGGCTTCGCGCAACGAGCTGCGCAAGCTCGCGCTGTACGCGCACGGTAAGGGCGAGATCACGCTCGACGACGTCATGACCGTGGTCTCCGACGCCTCCGAGCTGAAGCTCGATCCGATCGTCGACGGCGCGTTCGCCGGCAATGCCGCGCTGGTCGAGAGCGAGTTCACCAAGGCGATGGTCGCCGGCACCTATCCCGGCGTGATCATCTCGGCCGCACAGCGCCAGGCCGCATGGCTGCACAAATCGGCGCTGGCGATCGCGGACGGCACGCCGGCATCGGCCGTGCTCGAAGGCGGTTTCCCGCGGCTGCATTTCTCGCGCAAGCCGGCGGTCGAGATCGCGCTGCGCAATTTCACGCCGCCGCGGCTGGTGAACATCATCGACCAGCTCGCCACCGCCGCGCTCGACATGCGCAAGCAGGCCCCCCTCGCCGCCGTGATCGCACAGCGTGCGCTGCTGGCCATCGCGGTGAATGCGAAACGGCGGGGGTAGCCGAATTTTCCCGCCTCGTCATTGCGAGGAGCGAACGCGACGAAGCAATCCATTGCACAGCATATGCCGCACCATGGATTGCTTCGCTTCGCTCGCAATGACGGAAAGAGCCCTACGAACTAACCGCCCTCGAGCCGCCGCACCACCTCGTCGAGCTGCTCGAGGTTGCGGTAGTTGATCTGGACGGTGCCGCCGGGATCGCGGTGGCTGACGGTGACGGCGAGGCCGAGCGCATCGCTGACGCGCTTCTCCAGCGCCAGCGTGTCGGCGTCCTTGTCGACCTTGGGCGCGCTGCCCGCTCGCACCTTCTGCGGCTTGCGCTCCGGCACGCCCTCCTCATGCGCCAGCGCCTCGGCCTGGCGGACGTTGAGACCCTCGGCGACGATGCGCTTCGCGGTGGTGAGCGGATCCGGCACGCCGATCAGCGCGCGGGCGTGGCCGGCGGACAGATCGCCCTTCGAGATCAGCGCCTGCACCTCGGCCGGCAGCTTGGTCAGCCGCATCATGTTGGCGACGTGGCTGCGGCTCTTGCCGACGATCTTGGCGATGTCTTCCTGGCTGCGCTTGAACTCGTCGGCGAGCGAATGGTAGCCCAGAGCCTCTTCCATCGCGTTAAGATCTTCGCGCTGCACGTTCTCGATGATCATGATCTCGAGCGCGTCGGAATCAGAGACCTCGACCGGCACGATCGGCACTTCATGCAGGCCGGCCAGCTGCGAGGCGCGCCAGCGGCGTTCGCCGGCGATGATCTCAAAGCGGTCCTGCGCGCCCTTGATCGCGCGCACCACGATCGGCTGGATAACGCCGCGCGCCTTGATCGAATCGGCGAGCTCGCCGAGCTCGGCATCGGCGAAGCTCCGCCGCGGATTGCGCGGGTTGGGCTTGAGGAATTCGATCGGCACCTTGCGCTGGTTGCGCGGCCGCTCGACATGCGCGGCCGCCTCGCCGCCGACGTCTCCGATCAGGCTTGCCAGCCCGCGCCCCAGTCGCGAACGCGCTTCATCGGCCATTGTTGCGAGCTCCCTTGGATTCACGCGCAGTACTCCAGACTTGAATTTCAGAATCGTAGGATGGGTAGAGCGCAGCGAAACCCATCACTCTCGTTGCGTGCCGCGATGGGTATCGCTTCGCTCCACCCATCCTACGCATCGCTGTCAATGCGCGCGCAGCTCGCGCTCACGCTGGATCACTTCCGTGGCGAGCTTGAGATACGCATCGCTGCCGGCGCATTTCAGATCGTAGACCAAGACCGGCTTGCCGTAGGACGGCGCTTCCGAGATGCGCACATTGCGCGGGATCATGGTGTCGTACACCTTGTTGCCCATGAACTGGCGCACGTCGGCAACCACCTGGTTGGAGAGGTTGTTGCGCGAGTCGAACATGGTCAGCACGATGCCGTGGATCGACAGCGTCGGATTGAGCGTCGAACGCACCTGCTCCACGGTCTGCAGCAATTGCGACAGACCTTCGAGCGCAAAGAACTCGCATTGCAGCGGCACCAGGATCGCGTCCGACGCGGCCATCGCATTCACGGTCAGCAGATTGAGCGAGGGCGGGCAGTCGATCAGCACATAGGTGTAGTCCGAGTCGGGCGAGACGTTGTTGTTCAGCCCGGCGATCGCATCGCGCAGCCGGAAGGCGCGGCCCGGCGTGGTGCCGAGCTCGAGCTCGAGACCGGAGAGATCCATGGTGGAGGCAGCGATATGCAGCCGCGGCACCGCGGTCGCGACCACCGCATCGCGCAGTGGCGCTT
Source organism: Bradyrhizobium sp. USDA 4461 (assembly GCF_054055655.1). Lineage (NCBI taxonomy): Bacteria > Pseudomonadati > Pseudomonadota > Alphaproteobacteria > Hyphomicrobiales > Nitrobacteraceae > Bradyrhizobium > Bradyrhizobium sp. USDA 4461. The sequence goes on along the minus strand of NZ_JBSRXM010000001.1, from coordinate 2,407,487 downwards.
CGCCGATCAAGACGTCGTAGGTCGAGCAGTTGCGGCTGCGGCGATCGATGCCGAGGCCGGTCGAGGCGTTGCCCTGCGGATCGAGATCGACGATCAGGACGCGCTCGCCGATCGCGGCGAGTGCGGTACCAAGATTAATCGCTGTGGTTGTTTTGCCGACGCCGCCCTTCTGGTTGGCGAGCGACAGGATGCGCGGCTGGCCGGGCGGCTGCGACGTCCTATCTTCTTGATAAACCTCGTCCATCACAGTCATACCAAAATACCGTTTACTCTCGCGGAGTCCCCTTTAGCGCCGCTCGATTGATCCGAGTTCGACGATCCAGCCTTGTCCGCCGGTCCGGCTGGAGTGTAGCTTTGGCTCAATATTCCAATATTTAGTGGCCTCGGTCAATTCGGCCTCTACATCTTGACCCTTCAAAAACAGCGCCTTGGCGCCCTTTTTGACCCACGGCTCGGCAAAGCCGATCAGTTGATGTAACGGAGCCAGCGCCCGCGCGGTGACGCAATCGATCGGGCCGGCGATTCTATCCACAGTATCCCCGATGTCAGCCAGATGCACCGTCCCGGGAGATGCCGTGACGCGAATCGCCTCGCGCAAGAATGCGGCCTTCTTGGCGATTCGTTCAACCAGATGGATAGATGCGCCCGGCGTCTCGGCCAGAGTGCAGGCGAGCACGACGCCCGGGAAGCCGCCGCCGCTGCCGAGATCGACCCAGGACTTTGCCGCCGGCGCGAGGCTCAGGAGCTGCAGCGAATCGGAGATGTGGCGGGTCCAGAGGTTGGGCAGCGTCGAAGGCGCAACGAGATTGGTCTTGGCCTGCCATTCCAGGAGGAGCGCGACGTAGCGATCGAGCCGCGCCTCTGTTTCACGTGAAACAGGAGTTAGCGAGAGCGCCGCCGCCTTGTCCTTAGGGGAGACGGTAAGTTCGGCGGATTGTGGAGCTGGAGCCATTCTCGGAAACGCCGGTCGAGCTCGCCGTTGCGGGCGAAGCGAAGCAATCCATCGTGCCACCCGCGGAAGCGATGGATTGCTTCGTCGCTTCCGCTCCTCGCCATGACGAGGCCGCCCGTTTCACGTGAAACGTCAGGCGCTCGCCTTGGCTGATTTTCGCCGCGCCTCGCGCCGCAGATAGGCGGCCAGAATGCCCAGCGCCGCTGGCGTCATGCCATCGATCCGGCCCGCCTGCCCGACCGTCCGCGGCTGCGCTTTCTGCAGCTTGGCGCGCGCCTCGTTCGAGAGACCGGGCACGTCGGCATATTCGACATCGGTCAGGACCAGCCCCTCGTCGCGCCGGAAGGCGTCGACATCAGCGGTCTGGCGCTTCAGATAGACGTCGTACTTGGCATCGATCTCGAGATGCACCGCGATTGCGGGGTCAATCGCCGACAGCTCCGGCCAGATCGCCTGGACCATTGACCACTCGATCTCCGGATAAGCCAGCAATTCAAAGGCGGAGCGGCGATGGCCGTCGCGATTGAGCGCGAGGCCGTGCTTGGCGGCTTCATTCGGCGTGATCGCGAGCGACTTCGCCATGGTCTTGGCCGCGTCCAGTGCCGCCATCTTGATCCGGTGGCGCTCCGCGCGGGCCGATCCGACGCCTCCGAGCGCGATGCCCTTGTCGGTCAGCCGCTGATCGGCATTGTCGGCCCGCAGGGTCAGCCGATACTCGGCGCGCGAGGTGAACATGCGGTAGGGCTCGGTGATCCCGCGGGTCACGAGGTCGTCGATCATCACGCCGAGATAGCCGTCAGCGCGGTCGAACACGATCGGATCGGCATCGCCAGCAAGCAGTGCGGCGTTGAGCCCGGCGACGATGCCCTGCCCCGCCGCTTCCTCATAGCCCGTGGTGCCGTTGATCTGACCGGCCAGGAAAAGCCCGCGCAGACGCTTGGTCTGCAAGGTCGGATCCAGCTCCCTGGGATCGACATGGTCATATTCGATCGCATAGCCCGGCCGGACCATCTTCACCCGCTCGAGGCCCGGAATACTGGCCAAGATCGCGAGCTGGACCTCCTCTGGGAGTGAGGTCGAGATACCGTTCGGGTAGACCGTGGTGTCGTCGAGCCCTTCCGGCTCAAGGAAGATTTGGTGGCCGTCGCGGTCACCGAAACGGACGATCTTGTCCTCGATCGAGGGACAATAGCGGGGTCCGGAGCTCTTGATCTGGCCAGAATACATCGGCGAGCGATGCACATTGGCCCGGATCACCTCATGGGTGGCCGGTGTGGTCCGGGTGATGCCGCACTGGATCTGCGGGGTCGTGATCCGGTCGGTCATGACCGAAAACGGCTCCGGAGGCTCGTCTCCGGGCTGCATTTCGACCGCGGACCAGTCGATCGTGCTGCCGTCCAGGCGCGGCGGCGTCCCGGTCTTGAGCCGGCCGAGCACAAAGCCCGCCCGCTCGAACGAGTTGGACAGGCCCATGGCCGGTGCCTCACCGACCCGGCCCGCCGGCCAGTTCTTCTCGCCCAGATGGATCAAACCACGAAGGAAGGTGCCGGTCGTGATCACAACCGCACCGGCAGCTAGCTGACGGCCGTCACCCAGACGAATGCCGGTCACGCGGCCATCGACCACGATCAACTCATCCGCCTCGCCCTCAATGACGCGGAGGTTCGCGGTCTCAGTGATGGCGGCCTGCATTGCCGCCGCATAGAGCTTGCGATCGGCCTGGGCCCGCGGGCCACGGACCGCCGGACCCTTGCGGCGGTTGAGCATGCGGAACTGGATGCCGCCGGCATCGGCGACCCGGCCCATCAAACCATCCAGCGCGTCGACTTCGCGGACCAGATGGCCCTTGCCGAGGCCACCGATGGCGGGATTGCAGGACATTGCGCCGATGGTCGCAAAACGATGGGTCACCAGGGCGGTGTTCGCGCCCATCCGGGCGGACGCGCTCGCGGCCTCGCAGCCGGCGTGGCCGCCGCCGATGACGATGACGTCGAATGAGTCTGCCCTGAAAGTCATGGCGGGACTTCTATCGTGGAGTGATGAAAGGCGGAAGAACGAAGTAGGGTCTGCCTAAAGGGGAGACCGACCATTCAAGACGAATATGGACCGGTTCTTCTCGCTCGCAATGCCGGACTGTGGCTGTTTCACGTGAAACGGGAGAGTTCCTTAAACAGCTCGAAACCATGTTTCACGTGAAACAGCTGCGTGTCGGCTCACTTCCCGACGCAGAACTCGCGGAAGATGACGTCCAAGATGTCCTCGACGTCGACCCGGCCGAGCAGACGGCCGAGTGACATTGCCGCCCTGCGGAGTTCCTCCGCCGCCAGCTCCTCGCCCCGCCCGACCACCTCGATACTGCGCCGAAGCGACTCGACCGTCTCCTCAAGCAATCCGCGTTGCCGGGTCCGGCTGATCAAGCCGCCCTCGCTGGTCGCGAAATAGTCGTGCGCAAAGCCGACCAGCGCGGCAATCAGTTCGGAGAGGCCGTCGCCGCGGGCCGCCGAGATCCGGAATTCGGGATAATTGCCACCTTCGCCCGCCGGAGTCCTGACCAAGTCGATCTTGTTTCGCACCAGCCAGGTCGGCGTGGTGCCACCCTGCCCAATCTTCGCGCCGCCGCTGTCGGCGAGCCACAGCACGAGATCGGCTTCGGCGGCACGAACCCGAGCGCGGCGGACACCCTCCTGCTCCACAGGATCGCTGGTCTCGCGGATCCCGGCGGTGTCGATCACCGTGACGGGATAGCCGTCGAGATCGAGCTGCACCTCGATCACGTCGCGGGTCGTGCCGGCATGCGGTGAAACGATCGCGACCTCGCGCTTCGCGAGCTGATTGATCAGGGTCGATTTGCCGACATTCGGCGGACCGGCGATCGCGACCACCAGGCCGTCGCGCAGCCGTTCGCTTTGCCCCTGCCCCGCAAGCACCTGCTTGATCTCGTCGTGCAACGCCCGGACCTTCTCGAGCGCCGGCGCGATCAGCTCCGCCGGCACATCGCCTTCATCGGAGAAATCGATGCCGGCCTCGATCAGCGCCGACGCCGCGATGATCCGCTCGCGCCAGTCACGCGCACGATCGCCGAGTAACCCCTTCAGCTGGCGCAGCGCCTGGCGCCGCTGGCGGTCGGTGTCGGCGTGAATCAGATCGTCGAGACCTTCGGCCTCGGTCAGGTCGAGCTTGCCGTTCTCGAATGCCCGCCGGGTGAACTCGCCCGGTTCGGCCGGCCGCACATTCTCGAACGCCGCGATGGCGTCGAACATCGCCGACAGCACCGCACGTCCGCCATGGACATGAAACTCGGCCACGTCTTCGCCGGTGGCGCTCGCCGAGCCGGGGAACCACAACACGACAGCATCGTCGATCGGCTGATGGTTTGAATCATGGAGCAACGCGCGGGTCGCCTTCCGCGGCGTCGGCATCTTGCCCGCCAGTCCTTCAATGACCGATGCGGCCATTGGGCCAGACAGCCTGACAATGGCGATCGCACTCGGCGGACGTCCGGAGGACAATGCGAAGATGGTCTGATCGCGCGGATGCATCGCCTATCTTCCAAAGCAAACCGGCAAAGGCAATGCCTTCCACCTCGCACACCTGAGCACAATGCTGCAGTGCAGTATGTCGATAATCAGATACAGCAACCGCGCAGCAATCTTGCTGCAAAAAAGAGTGAGTCTGCCTATGACGCAGGATTATAATTCTGAATTACATCAATAAGTTAAACGAAAATTCCACGAGCGCCGCCAGCCTAATTCGTGTTGCACTTTGCTGCAGCAAATCCGCAGCATGAAAAAGGCGCCCCGTTTGTGCGGAGCGCCCTATTCGTTTCGGCCTCGCTATTTGTCCGCGGCCTCAGGTGTTCATGGAATCGAAGAATTCCGAATTGCTCTTCGTGTTCCGGAGCTTGTCGAGCAGGAAGTCGATCGCGTCCATGGTGCCCATCGGATTGAGGATGCGGCGTAGGACATACATCTTCTTCAGCACCTGCGGATCGGTGATCAGCTCCTCCTTGCGGGTACCGGAGCGGGCGATGTCGATCGCCGGGAAGGTCCGTTTGTCCGAGACCTTGCGGTCGAGGATCAGTTCGGAGTTACCGGTGCCCTTGAACTCTTCGAAGATGACTTCGTCCATGCGGCTGCCGGTATCGACCAGCGCGGTCGCGATGATGGTCAGCGAACCTCCCTCCTCGATGTTACGCGCGGCACCGAAGAAGCGCTTCGGGCGCTGCAACGCGTTGGCGTCGACACCGCCGGTCAGCACCTTGCCGGATGACGGCACGACGGTGTTGTAGGCGCGGCCGAGGCGGGTGATCGAATCCAGCAGGATCACGACGTCGCGGCCGTGCTCGACCAGGCGCTTGGCCTTCTCGATCACCATCTCGGCAACCTGGACGTGACGCACGGCAGGCTCGTCGAAGGTCGACGACACCACCTCACCCTTCACCGAGCGCTGCATGTCCGTGACTTCTTCCGGACGCTCGTCGATCAGCAGCACGATCAGATAGCAGTCGGGATGATTGGCGGTGATCGAGTGCGCGATGTTCTGCATCAGCACCGTCTTGCCGGTGCGCGGCGGCGCCACGATCAGCGCGCGCTGGCCCTTGCCGATGGGCGCGACGATATCGATCACGCGGGCAGACAGGTCTTTCTTGGTGGAATCCTCAAGCTCCATGCGGAAACGCTGATTCGGAAACAGCGGCGTGAGGTTGTCGAAATTGACCTTGTGCTTCGACTTTTCCGGATCTTCGAAATTGAGTGTATTGACCTTCAGCAGCGCGAAATAGCGTTCGCCTTCCTTCGGGCTGCGAATATGGCCTTCGATCGTATCGCCGGTGCGCAGGCCGAAACGGCGGATCTGCGACGGCGAAACGTAGATGTCGTCGGGGCCCGGCAAATAGTTCGCGTCGGGCGAACGAAGAAAGCCGAAGCCGTCGGACAGCACCTCGACAACGCCTTCACCGATAATGTCGGTCTCGGCGATCGCGAGCTGCTTGAGAATTGCGAACATCAGCTCCTGCTTGCGCATGGTGCTGGCATTCTCGACCCCATTCTCTTCCGCGAACGAGACGAGCTCGGCCGGCGTTTTCGATTTGAGGTCCTGGAGTTTGATTTCCCGCATCGGGGTCGTCCTGTGAGGAAGTAAGTAGGGAAGGGTGCGAGGTGGCTCTGGAAAAAGCGGACGCCATAGGAAGGTCCGCAGGTCTCAGCCAGGAAAGTGCCGTTTGGGCTTTCAAACCTGATGCGGCGCCGGCCCGAAAAGAACCGGAACGCGACCACATCCGCCTGCGTGGGGTGGGATAAAACCTATATAGAAAATCGATCCGTCCTTCGCAAGAAGGAGTGAAGCATGCGTCTTGGGCATCGCAAAGTCTAGAACGGCTTCACGACCACCATGATGACGATCAGGATCATCAAAACTGTCGGCACCTCGTTGATAATACGATAAAATTTCTGGCTTCGCTGATTCCGGTCGGCGGCGAAATCCTTCACGCAGCGAGACAAAAAGCCGTGGATACCCGACATGATCAGCACCAGCGTAAATTTGACGTGAAACCAGCCGGAAAGGTACCAGTGTCCGGCCCAGACCAGATAAAGCCCGGCGAGCCAGGTCACGATCATCGCGGGATTGATGATCGCTTTCAAAAGTCGGCGCTCCATGACCTTGAAGGTCTCGGATTGCTTCGAGCCGGCCTCGGCCTCGCAATGATAGACGAACAGCCGCGGCAGATAGAGCATGCCCGCCATCCAGGAGATGACGGCAATGATGTGCAGCGCCTTGATCCAGTCATACAACATCGCAGCGATGCCTTTCAGGGAACAGCTCGGCAGGGAACAGTCGGACCGCCTCGGCGTCGCGGACAAAGCTCCGCAAGCGAGGGACGGATACATATCCGCACACACGGCTCTCCTAAACCTAATTAATTTTAGAATCTAAGGTTTGAGTCTTAATGGCGGTGAATTTGACTCATGCAATGCGGTCCAGCGGCTTTCGCGGGCTTGTTCACATCCCTCAACATTCCGGCAGGCGAGGGCGGATATCCGGAATCCGCCGCTCGGCTCAATCGGTTGCGCAGCTCTGTGGCCAGCTTATGAAGAGACAAATCCACATCGGTTCACTATCATCCTGGCCATGATGCCGACTTATCCTTTCACGGGGTGCTGTGAAGAAAGGGATGAGATATTCACGGGCCGGGCGGCGGACCCGGATTCTTGTCCTCGACCTCCACAGGGATTCACAGGATAGACAGGGGCTCTGGTGCCGACGACTTCCAACTATTTCCACCTCCATCTGGTGTCCGACTCGACCGGCGAGACGCTGATAACAGTGGCGCGCGCGGTCGCCGCGCAATACGCCAACGTGACCGCGGTCGAGCATGTCTATCCGCTGGTGCGCAGCCAGAAGCAGCTCGACCGGGTGCTCGACGAGATCGAGGAATCGCCCGGCATCGTGCTGTTCACGCTGCTGGAGAAGGACCTGGTCGGCCGGCTCGAGGGTAAGTGCAAGGAAATCAACGTGCCGAGCCTGTCGATCATCGGGCCGGTGATGCAATTGTTCGAGGCGTATCTGGGCGCCGCGACGACCGGTCGCGTCGGTGCGCAGCACGTGCTGAACGCGGAATATTTCAGCCGGATCGACGCGCTGAACTACACGATGATCCATGACGACGGTCAGCATGTCGAAGGCCTCGAGGACGCCGATATCGTCCTGGTGGGCGTGTCCCGGACCTCGAAGACGCCGACCTCGATCTATCTTGCCAACCGCGGCATCAGGACTGCGAATGTGCCGCTGGTGCCTGGCATTCCCTTGCCGCACCAGCTCGAGACCTTGAAGAAGCCGCTCGTGGTCAGCCTGCATGCGACGCCGGAACGATTGATCCAGGTCCGGCAGAACCGCCTGCTCACCATGGGCGACCGCGACAACGACACCTACATCGACAAGCAGGCGGTGGCCGACGAGGTCGCGTTTGCCCGGCGCCTCAGCGCGAAGTTCAATTGGGCCCTGCTCGACGTGACGCGTCGCTCGATCGAGGAGACGGCGGCCGCGATCATGAAGCTCTACAACGACCGCCAGCGCGCCCGGCCGTCGGAATGATCGCCGCGTCATGAGCATCTGGCGCGGACCACAGAAACTCATTCTGGCATCGCAAAGCCGGGCGCGAAGGATGCTGCTGGAAAACGCCGGCCTCGATTGCGAGGCGCTGCCGGCGGATATCGACGAGCGCGCGGTGCAGAAGAATTCCGGCCTCTCCGCGCCCGGCGAGATCGCTTCGCTTTTGGCGCGCGAGAAGGCGCTGTTCATATCCAGGCATAAGCCCGCTCAATACGTGGTCGGCGCAGATCAAACGCTGGCGCTTGGCCAGCGGATGTTCAGCAAGCCGGCCGGCCGCGCACAGGCTGCCGAGCAGCTCGGTCTGCTTGCCGGACAAACCCACGAACTGCATTCCGCCGTCGCGGTCGCGCGTGACGGGAAAGTCTTATTCAACGACGTCAGCGTGGCTCGCATGACCATGCGGCGGCTCGCCGCCGGCGAAATCGAGGCCTATCTCGACCAGGCCGGCCAGGCGGTGACGACCAGCGTCGGCGCCTACCAGCTCGAGGGCCTCGGCGTGCACCTGTTCGAGCGGATCGAAGGCGACCATTTCACGATCCTCGGCCTGCCGCTATTGTCACTGCTCGCATTCCTGCGCCGCGAGAAGCTGCTCGCGGTGTGAGATGCGAAGGCGAGGCGACGAGATACTGAACCGATGTTGATGACATGTTGATTGTTGGACTGACCGGCTCGATCGGGATGGGGAAATCCACCACGGCCAAATTGTTCATGGAGGCCGGCGTGCCGGTGTACGATGCCGATGCGGCCGTGCATCAGCTCTACGAGGGTGAAGCCGCACCGGCGATAGAGGCCGCGTTTCCCGGCACCACTACGGGCGGCAAGGTCGATCGCGCCAAGCTGTCGGCGCGCGTGGTGCACGATCCCGCGGCGATGAAGCAGCTTGAGCAGATCGTGCATCCGATGCTCGGCGCATCGCGGCAGAAATTCTTCGCCGACGCGGAAGCCGCAGGCAATCCGATCGTCATTCTCGACATCCCGCTGCTGTTCGAGACCGGCGGCGAGAAGCGTGTCGATGCCGTCGTCGTCGTCACCACCTCGCCGGAACTGCAGCGCGAACGCGTGCTGGCCCGCGGCACCATGGATGCGGCGAAACTCGACGCCATCATCGCCAAGCAGATGCCGGATGCCGAAAAGCGCAAGCGCGCCGATTTCATAGTGGATACCTCGCACGGACTTGATCCGGTGCGGGCGCGCATCCGCGACATTCTGGCCGAGGTTGTTAAGATGCCGAAGCGGCGCGTCTGATTCGCCGTCTTCCGGATTCCCTCACGTCATGCGCGAAATCGTTCTCGATACCGAAACCACTGGCCTCGATCCGCTGCGCGGCGACCGGCTGGTCGAGATCGGCTGCGTCGAGATCTTCAACCGCATGCCGACCGGGCTGACCTACCACGTCTACATCAATCCCGAGCGCGACATGCCGTTGGAAGCGTTCAACGTCCATGGGCTGTCGACCGAGTTCCTGGCGTCCAAGCCGCTGTTCACCGAAGTGGTCGATGAGTTCCTGGCCTTCATCGGCGACACGCCGTTGGTGATCCACAACGCCTCGTTCGACATCAGCTTCATCAATGCCGAGCTCGACCGCATCAAGCGGAAGGCGATCCCGAAGGATCGGCTGGTCGATACGCTGCTGCTGGCGCGGCGCAAGCATCCCGGCGTGTCGAATCGGCTCGATGATCTCTGCTCGCGCTATCAGATCGACAATTCCAGACGCACCAAGCACGGCGCCTTGCTCGACGCCGAGCTGCTGGCCGAGGTCTATATCGATCTGATCGGGGCGCGGCAGTCGCAGCTCATCCTGGCGTCCGAAACATCGGATGCGCGCGCCGGCAGCTATGGTGATACGCCGCGCCGGCAGCGCGAGACGGCCCTGGTGGCGCGGGTCAGCGACGCGGATCGCGAAGCCCACCGGGCGTTCGTCGCCACGCTCGGCGACAAGCCGATCTGGAACGACTATTTGCCGCCGCCGGCGCCTGCCGAAGCCCCGGCGGCTTAAATCTTACCCGTCATCCTGAGGAGCCGCGCAGCGGCGTCTCGAAGGATGAATCGGCCCGGCTGGTGGCCGTCGATCCTTCGAGACGCCTGCTTCGCAGGCTCCTCAGGATGACGGCTCACAGGTCCGGGTGACGCTATCTCGAACTGCGGTTCAGCTCGGCTTGACGCCGGAGGCGGCCTGAGCGGCGGCCTGGCGCTCCATGTTCTGGCGGTAGAGGCCGACGAAATCGACCGGATCGAGCAGCAAGGGCGGGAAGCCGCCGTCGCGGACCGAGGTTGCGACGATCTCGCGCGCGAACGGGAACAGCAGTCGCGGGCACTCGATCATGACCAGCGGGTGCAGGTTCTCCTTCGGCACGTTCACGATCCGGAAGACGCCGGCATAGGCGAGGTCGAAGCTGAACATCACCTTGCCCGCGGTCTCGGCCTTGCCCTCGATCGAGAGGATCACCTCGTACTCGTTCTCCGACAGGTTGTTGGCGGAGACGTTGATCTGGATGTTGATCGCCGGCTGTTGCTGCTGCTGGCCGAGCGAGGCCGGCGCATTCGGGTTCTCGAACGACAGGTCCTTGGTGTACTGCGCCAGAACGTTGAGCTGGGGAGCGGCCTGTTCGACGGGCGCGCCGTTGCCATTGGTCATGAAAATGTCTCCTGGAGCGGCGCTCGGGACAGGATGTCCGACGGCACGCGTTAAGGTGTTGGGAATGCCGATTCCGGGCGAGTGGCTATCATAGGCCCGGCTCGGTCCACAAGGACGACGAGCAAGCGCGAGGCGGTGCGGCTGCGGCCAAAGCTTTGGCGATCGGCGCGCGAGCGCTACTCCGCCCAACCTCTTAACAGCTTCCTAAATTATTGAAGATGCGCGATTTCCGGGAAGGAACGGGTTTCCCCCCGGGGTTAAAACGCGCTACACTTGCCCGTGCCAAAAAGCGCCATTGGCCGGGCATAGTTTCGTGCCTACATGCTGCGGACTCACTCGGCGATGTAATCTCTGCCGTTCCCGACCGGGAACGCTTTGATGCCCGGCCCGTTGCCGGCAGAGACCAGAAAGCGAATTCGACGTGGATATCTACACCATCATCTTCCTGGCGCTGGCCGTGTTTATCTTCCTGCGCCTGCGCAGCGTTCTCGGGCAGCGCACGGGAAGCGAGCGACCGCCATATGATCGTGCAGCACCTAACGTCCTGCAGCGCGGCCAGGATAACAACGTCGTGCCGATCCCGGGATCGGTGATCGATCAGCCGGCCCCGGCCGCAACAGCCGAGCCGGTCGAGCCCACGGAGCGCTGGAAGGGCATCGCCGAGCCCGGGACGCCGCTGGCGCAGGGTCTCGACGCGGTGGCCGCCCAGGACTCCTCGTTCGACCCGCGACATTTCCTCTCAGGCGCCCGCTCGGCCTATGAGATGATCGTGCTGGCTTTCGCCAATGGCGACCGCCGCGCGCTGCGCGACCTGCTGTCGAGCGAGGTCTATGAGAGCTTCGAGGCCGCGATCAAGGATCGCGAGAAGCACGAGCAGAAGACCGAGACCCGGTTTGTCTCGATTGACAAGGCCGAGATCGTCAGCGCGGAGACGCGCGATCGCTCGATCCAGCTCACCGTCCGCTTCGTGTCGCAGATGATCTCGGTCACGCGCGACAAGGCCGGAACCATCGTCGACGGCAGCCCGGACAAGGTCGCCGACATCACCGACATCTGGACATTCGCCCGCGACTCGACTTCCCGCGATCCGAACTGGAAGCTGGTTGGCACTGGAAGCGCTCACTAAACATCTCAGCTACGGGCGCCTCGCGATCGCGTGCTGTGCGCTCGCTGTCCTGTGCTCCACGGCGGCGATCGCCGCGCGCTACAGGACGAGCCGGCACGCTGCGCCACGGCACGAGCAATCCCACCCGATACCCTATCCCAATCTGGAATTGCCGCTGCAGGTCAGCGGCAGCCAGTATGAGCCGCTGACCTGGCCCAATGTCTCCGGCTGGAACGACGACGATCATCTCGCCGCCTACAACGCGTTTCGTGCCAGCTGCAAGCCGATCGCGGCGCAACAGGGGGCGCCCGCAGACTCAAAGGCGCTGGGAAGCTCGCTGCGGGATCCCTGCCGGATCGCCAAGGGGCTCGTGCTCAGCGACGGCGGCAAGGCGAAGGAATTCTTCGAGCAGAATTTCGTGCCGCTGCGCATCTCGCGGCTCGGTGAGGAGGCCGGTTTCGTCACCGGTTATTACGAGCCGGTGCTCGACGGCTCGCGGACCCAGACCGACGTCTACAATGTTCCGGTCTATCGCCGGCCGTCCAACCTGTTCGTGCGCGGCAAGACGCAAGCTTCCGTCGGCCTGCCCAACAGCGGCCCGGTGTATCGCAAGATCGGCCGGCGCAAGCTCGTGCCCTATTACGACCGCGCCCAGATCGAGGACGGCGCGATCGCCGGCCGCGGGCTCGAGATCTGCTGGCTGAAGAGCCAGACCGATCTGTTGTTCGCCCAGATCCAGGGCTCGGCGCGGATCAAGCTCGAGGACGGCACCACGCTGCGCATCAATTACGATGCGCATAATGGCTATCCCTATACGCCGGTCGGACGCGTCCTGATCGACCGCGGCATCATCCCGAAGGAGCAGATGTCGATGCAGAAGATCAGGGAATGGATGGAGCAGAACCCCGACGGCGCCAACGAGGTGCGGCGGCAGAACCGCGCTTACGTGTTCTTCCGCGAGGTGCCGCTGTCCGACAAGGACGAGGCTGTCGGCGCGCAGGGCGTGCCGCTGACGCCGGGCCGCTCGATCGCGGTCGACAAGGCGCTGCATGTCTACGGCACGCCGTTCTTCATCGCCGGCGAACTGCCGATCGACTCGGAACAGTCGAAGACGCCGTTCCACCGGCTGATGATCGCGCAGGATACGGGATCTGCGATCGTCGGCCCGGCGCGCGCCGATCTCTATTTCGGGGCCGGCGCCGATGCCGGAAAGGTCTCGGGCCGGCTGCGGCACAATATGCAGTTCGTGATGCTGGTGCCGAGGGGTCTCGATCCGGTCGCGCGCGGCCACAAGCTGCCGATCCCGGAGGAGCGGCCATCGGCCCGGATCGCAAAGCTGTTTCCGCAGACCGATCCGCTGAAGGACAAGGCGGCGGCGAAGCCTGCGGATGTGCCGACGTCCGGTATTGCCAAGAGCACGGCGAAAGACGCCGGCACTAGCGTCGCCAAGAAGCCGGCCGCGAGGGATGCCGCGCCCGCAGCGCCTCAGGCGTCGACCCCTGTCGCGCAGGCGGCGCCTGTGGCAGAACCGGTGCCGTTGCCGGTCGCCCGGCCCGACATTCCGCAGCAACCGGAGAAGCGGCGCTACAGGCGCTATCGCCATCACCGCGAGCAATGAAACGACCCGCGCCGATCCCCGATCTGTCCGTTCCGTCGCGACGGAAACGTGCGCTGAGCGAGGAGGAGCGTGCGCTCTGGGAGACCGTGGCCAAGCAGGTCAAGCCGCTGCGCAAGAAGCCGGCCGCTCCGAAGGCTCCTGCCGCGACCTCCGAGTCCGCCGCCCATCACGCGCCAGCAAAGCCTATCCCGGTCAAGCCAGTCACGTCAGTCAAGCCCGCGCCGGCGCCGCGTCCGCAGATGCCGCCGCTTGCACCGATCGGCCGCCGCGATCGCACAAAACTGTCGCGCGGCCGGCAGGAGATCGATGCGCGGCTCGATCTGCACGGCATGACGCAGATGCGGGCGCATCGGGTGCTGTTCGCCTTCCTGCAGCGCGCGCACTCCGATGGGCTCACCTTCGTGCTCGTGATTACGGGCAAGGGCAAGGTCGGGGGACTGGATTCCGATCGCGGCGTGTTGCGCCGCCAGGTGCCGGAATGGCTCAGCCTGCCGGAATTCCGTTCGCTGGTCGTCGGCTTCGAGGAAGCGCATATCGGCCATGGCGGCGAGGGCGCACTCTACGTGCGCGTCCGGCGCGCACGCTGAGCATGATCCGGAAAAGTTTGCAGCGGTTTTCCGATAAAGATCATGCTCAAAACTAAAATGGTCGTACGATCCCGACGCGCGGGATCAGCGTGATGATCCAGCCGAGGATTGTCGTCTTGCGATCGTCCGCCGGGACCACCGGCACGTCCTTCGACGCCGGCAGCATCTTCACGGCGTGCAGCATCAGGAACATGCAGACCGCCCAGTTCGAGATCCAGCGCGAATAGTCGAACACGGTCGCGAACATCACGACATAGCCGGTGCTGATCATCATCAGTGCGGCGAACACGATCCGGCGATGCAGCCCACTCGCGAGCGCCTCGATCAGCCGCGCGAAATAGCGCCACAGCGGCGTGTGCAGCCAGATCAGCAGCGCGAACACCGGCACGCCCAGGATATTCGAGGGCATCCGCGCCCAGGTATCGGCGAACTCCTTCGACAGCGGCTGGTACCAGATGTATCCGAACTGAAGCAGATCGGTGCGTGACGGATCGGCCATCCGGCTCTGCAGATGGCGGATGAATTCGTCATAGGGTACGTCGACCGTGCCCGCGAACTGCGCGACCAGAAACAGGATGCCGACGGCCGCGAGCGAGCCGATGCCCAAAATGATGTTTCGCGGCGTCGCGCCTTGCACGAGGTAGAAGCGCAGCACCACGATCGCTGCGATGGTCGGCACATACATCAGGACGAAGATGTGGTGGACCAGGATCAGCACGATCGAGAACAGCGCCGCAATCAGCACGTAGATGACCGAGCGTGCCGGGATCAGCAACAGCACGATCGCCAATGCACAGCCATAAATGTCGAAATGGCCGAGCGTGTGCATGAAGTTCTTCAGGAAGAACGGCGAGCTCGCGATGAAGACGAACAGCGGCCAATGTGTATCGTTAAAGCCGAATGTGCGCTGAAACAGCTTGATGAACAGTCCGAGCGTCAGCAGCCAGATCGCGCCGGCCATCCCGAACACCAGCCACACCGGCACCTTGTCGGTGAACAGCGAAACGATGGCGCCAACCAGCGCGCGCTTGGTGAAGCCGTAGTGATAGTCGACGAGGAGATGGATGTAGGGGACGAAGGGCGGCAGCGCGATCTTGTGCAGGAACACCCCGACCAGCACGGCCGCATTGACGGCCAGCATCAAGCGCCAGGGGTTTTGCCAGATTTGCAGACTCATCGGTCGCCCACTCTCGTCGTTCCGGGCAAGCGAAGCGCGACCCGGGACCCATAACCACCGAAGGAAGTTCTAAGGGGAATGTCGGCCCGAGTCTTGGTCACCGCGGGGATCGGTGGTTATGGGTTCCGGCCTTCGCCGGGACGACGATCTTAGCTGCTACGCCTACAAGATAAACCGGCTCAGATCGGCGTTCTTGGCGAGGTCGCCGACATGCTTGGTCACGTAGTCGGCGTCGACCTGGATGGTCTCGCCATGGCGGTCGGGGGCGGTGAAGGAGATGTCGTCCAGCACCCGCTCCATCACGGTCTGGAGCCGCCGCGCGCCGATGTTCTCGACGGTGGAATTGACCGCGACCGCAACGTCGGCCAGCGCGTCGATCGCGCCGTCGGTGATGTCGAGCGTCACGCCCTCGGTCTTCATCAGCGCCACATATTGCTTGATCAGCGACGCCTCCGGCTCGGTCAGGATCCGGCGCATGTCGTCGCGGGTCAGCGCCTGCAGCTCGACGCGGATCGGCAGGCGGCCTTGCAATTCGGGCAGCAGGTCCGACGGCTTGGCGATATGGAAGGCGCCCGAGGCGATGAACAGAATGTGGTCGGTCTTGACCGCGCCGTGCTTGGTCGAGACCGTGGTGCCTTCGATCAGCGGCAGCAAATCGCGCTGCACGCCCTCGCGGGAGACGTCACCGCCGGCGCGGTTCTCGCGCACGCAGATCTTGTCGATCTCGTCGAGGAAGACGATGCCGTTGTTCTCGACCGCGCTGATCGCCTCCTGCACCAGCTGATCGGTGTCGAGCAGCTTGTCGGATTCCTCGTTGACGAGGATCTCGTGCGAGCCTTCCACGGTCAGCCGGCGCGTCTTGCTGCGGCCGCCCATCTTGCCGAAGATGTCGCCGAGCGAGATCGCGCCCATCTGGGCGCCGGGCATGCCGGGGATTTCGAACATTGGCATGCCGCTATTGCCGGACTGCGTCTCGATCTCGATTTCCTTGTCGTTGAGCTCGCCGGCGCGCAGCTTCTTGCGGAACGACTCGCGCGTCGCGGGGCTCGATCCGGGGCCGACCAGCGCATCCAGCACCCGCTCCTCGGCGGCGAGCTGGGCACGGGCCTGGACGTCCTTGCGCTTGCGCTCGCGGGTCTGCGCGATCGCGACTTCGACGAGATCGCGGACGATCTGCTCGACGTCGCGGCCGACATAGCCGACCTCGGTGAACTTGGTGGCTTCGACCTTGAGGAACGGCGCGCCGGCGAGCTTGGCCAGCCGCCGCGCGATCTCGGTCTTGCCGACGCCGGTCGGCCCGATCATGAGGATGTTCTTGGG
Source organism: Bradyrhizobium sp. USDA 4461 (assembly GCF_054055655.1). Lineage (NCBI taxonomy): Bacteria > Pseudomonadati > Pseudomonadota > Alphaproteobacteria > Hyphomicrobiales > Nitrobacteraceae > Bradyrhizobium > Bradyrhizobium sp. USDA 4461. The sequence continues at coordinate 2,390,986 of NZ_JBSRXM010000001.1, read as the reverse complement.
CAGAACCTCCTCGCGCAGGGAACCGGCAAGCTGCAGCCGGCGCCAGCGGTTGCGCAGCGCGATTGACACGGCGCGCTTGGCGTCGGCCTGGCCAACGATGAAGCGGTCAAGCTCGGAAACGATTTCACGGGGGGAGAAGTCGGTCATTGGCTCTAGCTAGGTTGAAATCGCGCTCTCGGCAAGCGGCAGGCTGCTGCCAGGCATGATCCGGAAAGGTGGGCACCGGTTTTCCGGCAAATCATGCCCTAAAGGATCGGCGGCCCGGCCTGCCACTGCCTGATCGCCTCGAACGGATGGATCAGCATGATGATATTCAGTGTCAGATTGTCGCGAATGTGGAGCAGCATCACGATTTCGAACACAACGCCGAGCCCGATCGTTGCCGCGATTGCAAGCTTGCGCGCCAGCAGGAAGCCGAGAACCATCGCCAGCGTATCCGACACCGAATTGACGATGGTGTCGCCATAATAATCGAGCGAGATCGTGCCGGCGCGATAGCGCTCGATGATCCAGTTGGAGTTCTCGACGAGCTCCCAGCTGCCCTCGATCAGCATCGCGACAATCAGCCGCCCCGGCCAGGCGAGCCGCGGCAGCAGGAGGAAAGTCAGCCCATAAAGCAGCAGGCCGTGCACGATGTGCGACAGCGTATACCAGTCGGCGATGTGCTGCGAATTCTCCGAGCTCTGAACCGTCCCGTGCCAAAGCTTGACATAGCCGCAGGCGCAGATCGGCAAGCGACCCATCGCGTACAGCAGGGCTGCTTGCAGCGCGAGCAGCGCGGCCGCGATCGCGGACCATTGCCACGCTGAAACGCCGGCTGCGGATTTGGGTGCGGGTGTCATTCGTCACGGATCATCAGCAGCGCCCGCCCGTCGGGCGTATCGACCATTCCGGCCTCTCGAAAGCCTGCTTTCGCATAGGCGCGCACCGCCCGTGCATTGGCCGGATCGGGATCGGTGACGATGCGCGGCGCGCCCTGCGCCAGCCGTTGCTCGGCAAAGGCACGGATCAGCGCCGAGCCGTGGCCGCCAGCCACCATGTCCGGTTCGCCGATGAAGAGATCGATGCCGCGAGTCCCCTCCGGCTGGGCGCCGAAGCCGGCATTCCAGGCCGTCAGGTCGTAGCACTGGATGTAGCCGAAATCGGACGCATCGGTTGCGACGATGAACTGATCCATTGCGGGCTCGTTGAGGTCACCACTCACGAGCGCGTATTGCTCGGCCGGATCGCCCCACCATTCCCGGACATGCGGCAACGCCAGCCAGCGCTTGATCTGCGGCAGATCGGCCGTCGTCATGGCGCGGAAATGATAGGGGGCGGCCACGCTCAGCCGCCGATCGTCTCGATCGTCACGTTGCGGTTGGTGTAGACGCAGATATCGGCGGCGATATCCAGGGCGCGGCGGACGATGGTCTCGGCATCCTTGTCGGTATCGACCAGTGCGCGGGCCGCGGCGAGGGCGTAATTGCCGCCGGAGCCGATCGCCATGACGCCGGATTCGGGCTCAAGCACGTCGCCAGTGCCGGTCAGCACCAGGGAGACGTCCTTGTCGGCTACGATCATCATGGCCTCCAGCCGGCGCAGATAGCGGTCGGTCCGCCAGTCCTTGGCGAGCTCGACGGCCGCCCGGGTCAGCTGCCCCGGATATTGCTCCAGCTTGCTTTCCAGTCGCTCAAACAGGGTGAAGGCGTCGGCGGTGGCGCCGGCGAAACCGCCGATCACGTCGCCCTTGCCGATCCGGCGAACCTTCCTGGCGTTGGCCTTGATCACGGTCTGGCCGATCGAGACCTGGCCGTCGCCGCCGATCACCACCTTGCCGCCCTTGCGGACCGTGCAGATCGTGGTGCCATGCCAAACCGGCAGCTCATTTTGGGATGCTTGCATAGGTTACCTCTCTTCCGGGCAGATTTAGGCGGTCGGGCAGGGGGTTACAATCGGGCGATTTGACAAGGAATTTAGGTCACCATGGCCCGAAGTTGGGCCATTTCGGGGTCATCCCGCAGTAGCGAAGGTGACATCAGCCTGTTAAAAGACCGGCGTTTTCGGCACGGGAAAGCTTAATCTTCATGCGCACGGCAACCATCAAGCGCAAGACCAAGGAGACCGACATCGAGGTGACGGTCAACCTCGACGGAGCGGGCGTATCCACGGTTTCGACCGGGATCGGCTTCTTCGATCATATGCTCGACCTCCTGGCCCGGCATTCGCGCATCGACATCACGGTGAAGGCGGATGGCGACCTCCATGTCGATTACCACCACACCACCGAAGACGTCGGTATCGCGCTCGGGCAGGCCGTCAAGCAGGCGCTCGGCAACATGGCCGGCATCACCCGCTACGCCTCGATCCACATGCCGATGGACGAGACGCTGTCGCGCGTCGTGATCGATATTTCCGGCCGCCCGGTGCTGGTGTTCAAGGTCGATTTCCCGCGCGACAAGATCGGCGAGTTCGACACCGAGCTGGTGCGCGAATGGTTCAACGCCTTCGCGATGAACGCCGGCGTGACTCTCCACGTCGAGACCCTATATGGCGAGAACAGCCATCATATCGCCGAATCCTGCTTCAAGGGCTTGGCGAGGGCGCTGCGGACCGCGATTGCGATCGATCCGCGCGCCCAGGGCGAAGTGCCCTCGACCAAGGGTCAGCTCGGCGGCTGATCCCGGGAGCATGATCCGGAAACGGCCGTAACCGGTTTTCCGAAAGATCGTACTCTCAATAAGATTCCATCGTCGGCGGAGCGTTCGATGCCGGTCTATACAGTGCATGCCCCCGTGGCCAGCGGCGCCGATCTCGCGGCGGCCGACAAGTTCGTCTTCGTGCGCGACGGTTTCCGGTTCTGGGCCGCGGTTGCCGGCGTGGTGTGGCTGGCCTGGAACAGGCTCTGGCTGGCGCTGATCGGCTGGCTCGTCGTCACCTTCGTGATCGACTACGCGCTGACAAGGCTTGGTATCGGCCGCGGCGCGATCTTTCTCGTCGACCTGGTGCTGATGGTGCTGCTCGGGCTCGAGGCCGCGACCCTGCAGCGCTGGACGCTGTCGCGGCGCAAATGGCGCCAGATCGACATCGTGGTCGCTGACAATGCGGATGCCGCCGAGCGCCGCTTCTTCGAGCGCTGGACCGCGCGGCATCGTGGCGTCGTCAATGACCAGCGCTCGGTCGATCGCGGCGGCCCGCCGCCGACCCGGGACGTCCCCGGTCAATCATTCTCAAAGCCCCCACCGATGCCGCAGGGCGGCATCATCGGATTGTTTCCAGAGCCAGGAGGATCACGATGACCGTTGCAATCATCGACTATGGCTCCGGCAATCTGCATTCGGCGGCCAAGGCTTTCGAGCGCGCCGCGCGCAGCATGGAGGATCCGCAAGCCATCAAGGTGACGCGCGATCCCGACGCGGTGTACCGCGCCGATCGGATCGTGCTGCCGGGTGTCGGCGCGTTCGCCGATTGCCGCCGCGGCGTCGACGCGGTCGACGGCATGCTGGAAGCGCTCACCGAGGCGGTGCGGGTCAAGGCGCGGCCGTTCTTCGGCATTTGCGTCGGCATGCAGCTGATGGCGACGCGCGGCAAGGAGCACGTCATCACCGAGGGCTTTGACTGGATCGGCGGCGATGTCGTCAAGATCGAGCCGCGCGACGAGGGCCTGAAGGTCCCGCACATGGGCTGGAATACGCTCGACATGGTGCGCGAGCACCCGGTGCTGGAGCGGCTGCCGCTCGGGCCGAAGGGGCGTCACGCCTATTTCGTGCACTCCTATCACCTCGACGCCGCCAACGAGGCGGACGTGCTGGCGCGCGCCGACTATGGCGGGCCGGTGACCGCGATCGTGGCCAAGGACACCGCTGTCGGTACCCAGTTTCATCCCGAGAAGAGCCAGCGCTTCGGCCTCGCCCTGATCTCCAATTTCTTGAAGTGGAAGCCGTGATCCTTTTTCCAGCGGTTGATCTGAAGAACGGCCAGTGCGTGCGCCTGGAGCAAGGCGACATGGCGCGCGCCACCGTGTTCAATCTCGATCCGGCGGCGCAGGCGGCAAGCTTCGCCGCACAGGGTTTCGAATATCTCCACGTCGTCGATCTCGACGGCGCCTTCGCCGGCAAGCCGATGAATGCGCATGCGGTCGAGGCGATGCTGAAGGCCGTCAACATGCCGGTGCAGCTCGGCGGCGGCATCCGCGACCTCACAACCATCGAGGCCTGGCTCGACAAGGGCATCACGCGCGTCATCATCGGCACCGCGGCGGTGCGCGATCCCGAGCTCGTGAAGGGCGCGGCGAAAAAATTCCCAGGCCGGGTGGCGGTGGGCCTCGATGCGCGCGACGGCAAGGTCGCGGTCGAGGGCTGGGCCGAGACCTCGCATGTGACCGCGCTCGAGATCGCGCAGCGCTTCGAGGACGCCGGCGTCGCCGCGATCATCTTTACCGACATCGCCCGCGATGGCCTGCTCAAGGGCCTCAACCTCGATGCCACCATCGGCCTCGCCGACCGCATCTCGATTCCGGTGATCGCCTCCGGCGGCTTCGCCTCGATCGACGACGTCAAGGCGCTGCTGGAGCCGCGCGCCAAAAAGCTCGCCGGCGCGATCGTCGGCCGCGCGCTCTATGACGGGCGGCTCGATCCCGCCGCCGCCCTCAAGCTGATCCGCAGCGCATCCTAGGAGGAGATCATGTTCAAGGTTCGCGTGATCCCCTGTCTCGACGTCAAGGACGGGCGCGTGGTCAAGGGTGTCAACTTCGTCGATCTGCGCGACGCCGGCGATCCGGTCGAAGCCGCGATCGCCTATGACGCCGCCGGCGCCGACGAGCTCACCTTCCTCGACATCACCGCCACCCATGAAAACCGCGGCATCATGCTCGACGTGGTGCGGCGAACGGCCGAGGCCTGCTTCATGCCGCTGACGGTCGGCGGCGGCGTCCGCACCGTCGACGACATCAAGACGCTGCTGCGCTCCGGCGCCGACAAGGTCTCGATCAATTCGGCGGCGGTCAGCCGGCGCGAATTCGTCAAGGAAGCCGCCGAGAAGTATGGCGAGCAATGCGTCGTGGTCGCGATCGACGCCAAGCGGGTCAAGCGCGCCGGCGGCTCGGACCGCTGGGAGATCTTCACCCATGGTGGACGTAATGCCACCGGCATCGATGCCATCGAATATGCCCAGGAGGTCGTCGCGCTCGGCGCCGGTGAAATCCTGCTGACCTCGATGGACCGGGACGGCACGCGGCAAGGGTTCGACCTGCGGCTGACCCGGGCGATCGCGGACAGTGTCCCCGTACCGGTCGTCGCGTCCGGCGGCGTCGGCAATCTCGATCATCTGGTCGACGGCGTTCGCGAGGGGCACGCCACCGGCGTGCTCGCAGCCTCGATCTTCCACTTCGGGGAATTTACCATCCGCCAGGCCAAGGATCACATGGTGCGTGCCGGCCTGCCGATGCGCCTCGATCCCTAGAGCATGGTCTGGCAACAGAGTGGTCTGGGACTCCTTGTCACAAAAATGCTAAGTCCCCACCTAGGGGATGGCACCGTCTGGTGCTGTTGTGCATGCTTGAGTTGAGTTGATGTCGCGTTTCACGGTCCACGATTTGGCCGCCACCATCGACGCCCGTGCTGCAACGGGCGGCGAGGCGTCCTACACCCGCAAGCTGCTCGACAAGGGCGCAGAGCACTGCGCCAAGAAACTGGGTGAGGAAGCGGTCGAGACCGTGATCGCTGCGGTCGAGAATGATCGCGATCATCTCATCGCGGAAAGTGCTGATCTCGTGTTTCACCTGCTGGTCCTGTTGAAATCACGCGGCGTGAGACTGGAGGACGTCGAGGCCGCGCTGGAGAAGCGCACCGCGATGTCGGGACTGGAAGAGAAGGCGTCGCGCAAGCGCGACTAGCGCAAATGATCGAGCGCATCGAGAAGGGCGGCCTCATGGACATCCGGGCACCAGATCAGCAGTACAACCCCTACCGCGTCTTCACGCGCCAGCAATGGTCGCATCTGCGCGACGATACGCCGATGACGCTCGAGCCGGGCGAATTCGACCGCCTGCGTTCGATGCACGACCGCCTCGATTTGCAGGAGGTCGAGGACATTTACCTTCCGCTGTCGCGGCTGCTCTCCATCTATGTCGATGCGACCCAGCGGCTGTATTACTCGCAGCGCCAGTTCCTTAATATCCGCGATCGCAAGATGCCCTACATTATCGGCGTCGCCGGCTCGGTTGCGGTCGGCAAGTCGACCACCGCCCGCGTGCTGCAGGCGCTGCTGGCGCGCTGGTCTCCGCGGCCGAAGGTCGATCTGATCACGACCGACGGTTTCCTGTTTCCCAATGCCGTGCTCGAGCGGCAGGGCATCATGCAGAAGAAGGGCTTTCCGGAGAGCTACGATCTGCCGACGCTGTTGTCGTTCCTCAGCGACATCAAGGCGGGACGGCGTCGCGTGCGCGCCCCTGTCTATTCGCATCTGACCTATGACATCGTGCCGAACAAATGGGTCGAGATCGATCAGCCCGACATCCTGATTGTCGAGGGTGTCAACGTGCTGCAGACCGGGCGGCTGCCGCGTGACGGCAAGGCGGTGCCGTTCGTCTCCGATTTCTTCGATTTCTCGGTCTATATCGACGCCGATGAGGCTGTGCTGCGGCAGTGGTACATCACGCGCTTCCTGGCGCTGCGAGACACCGCATTCACCGATCCGAGGTCCTACTTCCACCGCTACGCGCCATTGTCGGACGAGGAAGCGACCGCGACCGCGATCGCGATCTGGGAGCGCACCAACCTCGCCAATCTCGAGGACAACATCCTGCCGACCCGCCCGCGCGCGACGCTGATCCTGAAGAAGGGCGCCGACCACGTGGTGCAGACGGTGGCGCTGCGGCGGCTGTAGGTATCGCCGCATCTCAGCGAACGGGCCACATCACGGCTGTCGTCCCCGCGAAAGCGGGGACCCATAACCACAGGTGTACGTCACTTTGCAAGGCTGTGGCCGCAGCGGAACACAAAACCAAGTTCGGTGGTTATGGGTCCCTGCTTTCGCAGGGACGACACTGAGTTTGTGGTGACTACGCCGCGATATGCCGCGCGGCGGCGAGGCCCGCGAGCGCTTCTTCCAGCTTCTCGCGGTCGAGCGGCTTGATCAGGAAGCCATCCATGCCGGCCTCGAAACAGGCATAGCGGTCTTCCACCAGCGTATTGGCGGTCAGCGCCAGGATCGGGGTCCGGCGGATGGACTGCCCGGTCTCATGGCTGCGGATCTGTTTGGTGGTCTCGATGCCGTTGAGGCGCGGCATCTGGATGTCCATCAGCACGAGGTCGTACGGCGTGCCGGCCGACGTCGCCGAGAGCCAGGATTCCATCGCCTGTTCGCCATTGGTGGTGATGACCACGTTGTGGCCGAGCCGGGTGAGCAGCGAACGCATCAGCAGCGCGTTGATCTCATTGTCCTCGGCGACCAGGATGGAGAGAGCCCTGTCCGCCGTCGCGCCTGCCGCCGCAGTGGGTGCGGTTTCCGCGGCCGCCTCGATTGCGGGGCCTGGTGTCGGCATCGCGAGGCTGGGAGCCGCGATTTCGGGCTGCGCGGTCAGGCGTGCGGCGAGCGAGGCTGCGCGCAGCGGCTTGACCAGATAGCCGGTGAACATCGCGGTCTCGGCGGCCGAAAGCTCCTGCCGCGTCGCCGGCGTGAACATCACGATGCGATGGGTTGCATGGATGCGGGCGGCGTTGGCGAACGCCTCCATCGCCGCGGTGCCGAGCGTGTGGTCGATCAGCGCCGCGTGCCAGCTCCGTTCCGGCAGCAACGCCTCGGCGACATCGGCATCCGACACGATGCAGGTCTGCGCGCCCCAGCGCTGCAGCCGCCGCGAAATCAGCGAGACCTCGATGCTCTGCGGTGCCACCAGCATGATCGACTGGCCGGCGAGATCGGGTGCGGTGAAGCTGTTGGCTTCGGCGGTGTCGGCGGCGGCCAGCGGGATCGAGACCTCGAAGGTCGAGCCTGCGCCCGGCGTGCTCGCCAGCGTGATGCGGCCGCCCATGCGCTTGACGATGCGGTCGCTGATCGAAAGCCCGAGGCCGGTGCCGCCATAGCTGCGCGCGATGCGGTCGTCGGCCTGCTCGAACTCCCGGAAGATGCGCTGCTGCGCCTCCGGGGCGATGCCGATGCCGCTGTCGCGGACCAGGAAGCTGATCTCGTGCGGCCAGAGGCCGGGCTCGACGATCAGCGCCACGCCGCCGCTCGCGGTGAACTTGATGGCGTTGCCGGCGAGATTGAGCAGCACCTGGCGCAGCCGCGCGGCATCGCCGGCCACTTGCATCGGCAGCCGCTCGTCGACATAGGCAGCGATCTCGATGCCCTTGGTCTGCGCGCGCGGCGCCAGCAGCTCGGTGATATCCTCGATCAGGCCGGACAGCGCGAAGGGGCGGTGCTCGAGGTCGATCTTGCCGGCCTCGATCTTGGAATAGTCGAGCAGCTCCTCGATCAGCGTGAGCAGCGCGTCGCCGGATGTCTTGACCGCCTTGACGTAGGTCGTCTGCTCCGGCGTCAGCTGGGTATCCATCAGCAGTCCGCTCATGCCGATGATGCCGTTCAGCGGCGTGCGGATCTCGTGGCTGGCCATCGCCAGGAAGCGCGACTTGGCACGGTTGGCGGCGTCGGCCTGATCGCGGGCCTCAGTCAGCGCGCGCTCGCTCTCGGTGCGGTCGGTGACGTCGCGGCCGACGCTCTGCATCTCCGCCGGCGCGCCGGCATCGTTGCGCACGAGGCCCTCGCGCCAGGCGATCCAACGCGGCCCGAGCGGTCCCGCGACCTTCTGGTCGTAGACACGGGTGCCGCTGGGCTCGAGCGCGGTCTCGCCCTGCTCCAGCACTGTCAGCGTGGCGGTGCTGTCGATCAGATTGTCGCGCGAGACCTGCGCCAGTTCGCAATAGGCGTCGTTGGCGTAGGTGATCCGTCCTTCGAGGTCGCGCAGCACGATCAAATCGCCCTGCGCCTCGAACAGCTTGCCGGCCCGCTGTTCGGCCTCTTGGAGTTCCCAGTTGCGGTCGGCCATCGCCTCGTTGTGCATGGCGACGGTGCGCAACCGCTTGCGCATCAGCCTGAGGCGGATGCCGAGCGTCACGATCCACAGACAGGCCAGCGCGAACAGGAAGCTGACCCCGATCGCGAATGAATTGGGATCGTAGCCGCTGTGCGGCGAGAGGGCGCCCGAGATGAACCCGAACGCGCCGCCGAACGCGACCGAGAAGATCGTGAACGAGCGGACGATCGTCGCGACCCAGGAATGGCGGCGCAGGAAGCGGCGAAAGCGTAACTTGATCCGGAAGAAACGCCCCATCAATGGTGGCCCTGAAATAGCTTTGATCCGGCAATGACGATGCGTCGGCCACCTTGCAAAGTGCTTGAGCTTGATGGCCGTTTCGCGTTGCCCTCGGAACAGGGTTAGCGCGAGGTTAACTCCGCCATGACCCGGCCGTGAAAGCGCGTGTCGGGTTTGACCGATGCCGCCTCCAGGCGGCGATGTCCGCCGCGGGCACTGACGATCAGCGCCGCGGCATCGCGCGCCGAAAACGTCCTGGACTGCACGAAGACGCGGTAATCGGACGGCCCATCGTCACGGGACAGATAGATCACCGGACCGTTTGCCGACGGATCGCTCGAAATCCCGATCAGCTGCGGCGTGACGTTGCTCTCGCACGCCCCGGCCTCGGCGTCGTCGATGTCGTCGATCACGGTGAAGTCGGCGGTGTCTGCGCTGTCGGCAATCTGGACCCGGACGGTGGCATGGCTCGGATCGTCGGTGAAGCTGACGTGAAGCTGCGCCTGCCACGGCACCGCTGCGATCTGAATCGTGGCGCCGCCGACATCGATGCAGGGCCGGGGGCCCGGCAGGAATTCAGCGCGGGCAAATATCGCGGCCACGGCAAGCGGCACCACCGAGGCCAGAATCTTCATACGCAACATGACACAACTCGCTCGACCCAAGCGCCCGCGGATCGCGGTGCTTATGGTTTGCGGAGCGTAAATGAGAGTGGTTACTGCGGCGTTGACGCGACGAGCGTCGGTTGCAAAACCCGAGGCGTCACGCCGCGCGCCGCAAATCGTCGGCCAATGCACGATAGGATAGCGCCTCGGCAAGGTGCAGCCGGCCGATCGTATCAGTGCCGTCGAGATCGGCGAGCGTGCGCGCCACGCGCAGCACGCGGTGATAGCCGCGCGCGGTGAGATGCATGGTGTCGGCGGCCTCGCGCAGCAGCTTCTGGCCATGCGCGTCAGGCTGCGCGATGGTTTCGAGCAGCGAGCTCGGCGCTTCCGCATTGGTGCGGACATGTGGCATGCCGGCCGCCGCGTAACGCGCAAGCTGGATGTCGCGGGCTGCCGCAACGCGTCGGGCGACCTCGGCCGATCCCTCCGCCGGCGGCGGCAGGATCAAATCCGCCGCGGTCACGGCCGGCACCTCGATCCTGAGATCGATGCGATCCATCAGCGGGCCGGAGATCCGCATCTGGTAGTCGGCGGTGTGCAGCGGTCGAGCCGGCCGCGCTTGCAGGAATAGCCGGGCTCATAGGCGTGGCCGCAGCGGCACGGGTTCATCGCGGCGACCAGCATGAAGCGCGCCGGATAGGTGACGCGGTGGTTGGCCCGGCTGACCGAGACCTCGCCGTTCTCGAGCGGCTGGCGCAGCGAATCCAGCACGCGCGGATCGAACTCCGGCAGCTCGTCGAGGAACAGCACGCCTTGATGCGCCAGCGAGATCTCGCCCGGCCTGGCGCGCATGCCGCCGCCGGTCAGCGCGGCCATGCTGGCGGAATGATGCGGGCTGCGGAACGGGCGCCGCGCGGTCAGCGCGCCGTCGCGGATCTCGCCGGCCACCGAGGCGATCATCGAGACTTCGAGCAATTCCGATGGCGACAGCGGCGGCAGGATCGACGGCAGCCGCGCCGCCAGCATCGACTTGCCGGCGCCGGGCGACCCGATCATCAATAAATGATGTCCGCCGGCGGCCGCGATCTCGAGCGCGCGCTTGGCGCTTTCCTGGCCCTTGATGTCGCGCAAATCGAGCAGCGCTTCCTCGCGCGCCTCGTTCTGGTCTTGCACTTTCGGCTGCGGGCGCGACAGAACCTGGGTGCCCTTGAAATGATTGGCGATCTGGATCAGCGACTGCGCCGCGATGATCTGGATGTCCGGGCTCGCCCAAGCGGCTTCCGAGCCGCAGGCGGCCGGGCAGATCAATCCCTCGTCGCGCGAATTGGCGCCGATCGCCGCCGGCAGCACACCCGCAACGGCTGCGATCGAGCCGTCGAGCCCGAGCTCGCCGAGCACGGTGAAGCCGCTCAGTGCGTCCGGCGGAATCGCCCCGATCGCGGCCATCAGGCCGAGCGCGATCGGCAGGTCGTAATGGCTGCCTTCCTTGGGCAGGTCGGCCGGTGCGAGATTGACGGTGATGCGGCGGGCGGGCAGCGCCAGCCCGGAGGCGATCAGCGCCGCACGCACCCGCTCGCGCGCCTCGGACACCGCCTTGTCGGGCAGGCCGACGATCGCGAATGCCGGCAGCCCCGGCGCGACCTGGACCTGCACGTCGACCGCGCGGGCCTCGATCCCCTCGAATGCGACGGTGGAAACCCGCTGAACCATGCTGCCTCTGTCTTCCGCCACCCAAGGTAGCGGAGCGGGCCGCCAAGCGCAAGAACATTAAGAGAACATCCGGGGGCGACGCGCGCCGTCCCCGGATGATCAGCTGGTCACAGCGTCATCTGCATCGGCTCGGGATAATAATGGAAGCCCTCGCCGGCCTTGGCGACGTGGCCATAGCCCGGCCAGGCGAAGTGATAGGACATGACGGCCGTCTTGTTCGCGGCCAGCATCTCCAGCATCTTGACCCGCGAGGCCGCCGCCTGCTTCGGATCGGTGTCGTAGGAGAATTCCATCCGCGGCCGCTCCAGCAGCAGCACCGCGTGATGCGAGAGATCGCCGAGGAAGGCGAAGGATTTGCCGCCCGAGCTTACCATGAAGATGGTGTGGCCCACGGTGTGGCCGGGGGCTGCGAGCGCGGTCACGCCGGGCAGGAATTCCTGGCCGTCCTTGAAGAACACGATGCGGTCGCGCACCGGCAGCAGGTTCTTGCGGGCGTGCACGACAAAGTCCTTCAACGGACTTCCCATCTTGCCTTCGTCGGTCCAGAAATCGAGGTCGCTTTGCGCGATGTAGTACTGCGCATTCGGGAATAGCGGCTTGTCGTCGGCGCCGACGATGCCGCCGATATGATCGATATGCGCGTGCGACAGCACGACGGCATCGATGTCTTCCGGCTTGATGCCGGCTTCCTGCATGCTCTTCTGCTGCCGGCCGGTGGTCGGACCGAACGCCTTCGAGGTACCCATGCCGGTATCGAACAGGATCAGCCTGTCGCCCATGTTGACGATCGGCGAATTCTGCTCGAGCACGACATTGTCGGGCGAGAGGAAGTTGTCGGAGAGCATCTTCTTGACTTCTTCCTTCGGCACGCCCGTGAATGTGCCCGAGGGATCGCCGAGCGGAAGGGGCCCGTCGGAGACGACGGTCACTTCGGCGTCGCCGAGTTCGAAGCGGTGCCAATAGGGAGTCTGTGTGCCGAGTTTCGGCGCGCGCGCCTGTGCGGTGCCGCCGAGCAGTGTGCTGGCGCCGAGACCGGCACCGAGCGCGAGCAAGGATCGTCGTGAGACATTGAGCGTCATAACGTCTTCCTCCCAATTTTTATGAATTTGTCGCGTTGTGCCCGCGCGCTGACCCGCCGCTTGACCTGACGCAGGCAAGAGGATGCTGCCCGCGCCCGCGCAAGCTGGCAAGTAGAATAAGGCGAACGCTGGCGCGACCGAGCCCTGGCTAAAGCGCGATGATATCGGGATCAATCGTCAGCGCGCTTTAGCTCATTGTTTGAGCATGATCTTTTTCGGAAAACCGCTTCGCACTTTTCCGGATCATGCTTCTAGATTTCAGCCAACCTGTGCGGCGCACAAAGAAGGACGATTATTTCGCGGCGCGCTTCTTCTCGATGGTATCCCAGATCATCGCCGCGACATCGGGGCCGTTGAGCCGCTGAATGGCGCGGATGCCGGTCGGCGAAGTGACGTTGATCTCGGTCAAATTGCCGTCGATCACGTCGAGGCCGACGAACATCAGACCAAGCTCGCGCAACGCGGGCCCGACAGTGGCGCAGATTTCGCGCTCGCGATCCGACAGCTCGGTCGCCTTGGCCGCGCCGCCGCGCACCATGTTGGAACGCAGATCGTCCGCCGCCGGCACGCGGTTGACGGCGCCGGCGAATTCGCCGTCGACCAGGATGATGCGCTTGTCGCCATGCTTCACCTCGGGAAGGAAGCGCTGGATCACCCAGGGTTCCTTGAAGGTGACCGAGAACATGTCGAACAGCGAACCGAAATTCATGTCCTGCGGCATCACGCGGAACACGGCGGCGCCGCCATGGCCATGCAACGGTTTCATGACGACGGCGCCGTGCTGGTCGCGGAAGGCGTTGATCTCGTCGAGGTCGCGCGAGATCAGGGTCGGCGGCATCAGCTGCGGGAAGTTCATCACGAACATTTTTTCCGGCGCGTTGCGCACGCTGGCCGGATTGTTGACGACCAGCGTCTTCGGATGGATCCGCTCGAGGAAATGCGTCGAGGTGATGTAGGCGAGGTCGAATGGCGGGTCCTGGCGCAGCAACACGACGTCGAAGCCGTTGAGCGCCTCGCGCTTCGGCTCGCCCAGCGTGAAGTGATCGCCGACCTCGTCGCGCACGGTGAGCGGCTGTACCGGTGCCACCAGCTCCTCGCCGCGCAGCGACAACTTGTCGGGCGTGTAGTAGGAAATGCCGTGGCCGCGCTTTTGCGCCTCGAGCAGCAGCGCAAAGGTCGAATCGCCGCGGATATTGATGCGCGCGATGGGATCCATCTGGACGGCGATCTTCAATGTCATAGGTGTGTCCCGCGAGGTCTTGAGGGTAAATTCTATGGGCTTGCGTCGAATGCCGCTAACAGATGGCGCGGCAGGCTCTTCGGCGCAATCAGCACGGCGTCGAATCTGAGGTCAAATTCGGCGTGTTCGGGATGCGCCATCAGCCACGCCTGGGCGGCATTGATGATGCGCAGCTGCTGGCGCGGCGTCACCGCATAGGCGGCGTCGTCGAGGCTGGCGCGGGCCTTGACCTCGACGAAGGCCAGCAAATTGCGCCGGCGCACCACCAGGTCGATCTCGCCATAGGGCGTGCGGAAGCGCCGCGCCAGGATGCGATAGCCCTTGGCGATCAGAAGCGCCGCGGCACGGCTCTCGGCCGAGATGCCGGTGCGGAATGCGGCGACGCGCTCGGGCGAGGCGCTGTCAGTCTTGGCGCTATCAGTCTTGGCCTCAGTCTTGGCGTTATCAGGCTTGGCCATCGCCGTCCCCGATGGTCTTCGCAAGCTCGAGCGCGCGGGCGTAGACCTCGCGGCGCGGCCGGCCCGACAGCTCGACCGCGTGCGCCACCGCATCCTTGACGCTGCCGCGGGCGAGCTGCGCGCGCAGGAGATCGTCGAGCGAAGTCTCGTCCATCACCCCGGCATCGTCGGCCGGCGGCCCGATCACCAGCACGAACTCGCCCCGGGTCTCCAGCGCATCCACGCCTGCCGCGAGCTCTGCGACCGGCGCGCGCTTGACCTCCTCGTGCAGCTTGGTCAGCTCGCGGCAGATCGCGGCATCACGTCCGGCCATGATTGCAGCCAGGTCGCGCAGCGTGTCCTGCACGCGATTGCCTGACTCGAACATCACCAGCGTGGCGTCGATCCGGGCAAGCTCAGTGAGCCGCGCGCGCCGCGCGTGCTCCTTGGTCGGCAGAAATCCCTCGAAGAAGAACCGGTCGGTCGGCAGCGCCGCCACCGACAGCGCCGTCAGCACCGACGATGGCCCGGGCACCGCGATGACGGCATGGCCGGCGGCGCAGACCTCGCGCACCAGCTTGAAGCCGGGGTCTGAGATCAGCGGCGTGCCGGCGTCGGAGACCAGCGCGATCGCGGCGCCCTGCGCCAGCCGTTCCAGGATCTTGGGCCGGGCCTGGGCCGCATTGTGCTCGTGGTAGAGCGCAAGCTCCGCCGTGATCGCGTAACGCTCGGTCAGCCGGCGCGTAATCCTGGTGTCCTCGCAGGCGATGACGTCGACGCCGGCCAGCGTCTCCAGCGCGCGCAGGGTGATGTCGGCGAGATTGCCGATCGGCGTCGCGACCAGATGGAGCCCGGGCCTGGCCCTGGGCGCGGGCAACTGCTGGCCGCCGATCGAAAAGCTTCTGGCCGCAACGCCTGCCGTGGCATCCGAATGGTGGAGGGAACTGGCTTTTGCGCGCATAATGCCAATCTAGAGGGACGGCGACGCTTCCGCCATCCGCAAACGGCGGCGGAGAGGCCGTTGCCAGGGAAGGAAATGAAGGCCGCGGCAACGGCGCCGCGCGGCCATAATCCTTTTGTTTTAGTTAACTATTCGCCGACAATATGCCCAAATCCCCCCGCCTCATCAGAGTTGGATGGAGTCCTGGCCGATCCTGGTCGGTCAAGAGAAGAGAGACGATGGCAGGCCCGCATCCCCGCAACTCCTCGCCGTCGGGCACGACCCGGCGAACCGCGCTTGGTCTGCTCGTGGGCGCGCCGTTGCTGACGGCCTGTTCCGGTATCCAGCAGAGCTTGAGCCAGTTCTCCAGCGGCAGCCCGGACGCCGGTCCTGCCGGCCCGCAGCAGCAGCCGCAGGCGGTTGGCACCGGCCAGGTCAAAATTGGATTGATTCTGCCACTGTCGGCGGCCGGCAATGCCGGGCTCGCCGCGCAGTCGATGCGCAATGCCGCCGAAATGGCGCTGGCGGAATTCCAGAACCCGAACATCCAGCTTCTGATCAAGGATGATGGCGGCAGCCCGCAGGGCGCGTCGCAGGGTGCCCAGCAGGCGCTGGCCGAAGGCGCCGAGATCATTCTGGGACCGCTGTTCGCGGGCTCGGTGCCGGCCGTCGCGCAACTGACCCGGCCGCGCGGCACTTCGGTGATCGCCTTCTCGACCGATTCGAGCGTGGCCGGCCGCGGCGTCTATCTGCTGAGCTTCCTGCCGGAGTCCGACATCAACCGCATCGTCGACTATTCGGCCGGAATCGGAAAACGCTCGTTCGCCGCGATGGTGCCGGACAACGCCTACGGCAATGTGGTCGAGGCCGCATTCAAGCAGGCGGTCGGCCGCAAGAACGGCCGCGTCGTCGCCTTCGAGAAGTATGGTGCCGACCGCGCAACGCCGGCGCGGACCGTGGCGCAGGCGCTTGGCCAGGCCGATGCGCTGCTGATCGCCGATGACGGCGATTCGGTGGTCGCGACCGCCGATGCGCTGACCGCGGCAGGCGCCAATCTGCGCAACATCCAGCTGCTCGGCACCGGGCTGTGGGACAATCCGCGGGTGTTCGCGAGCCCCGTCCTGCAAGGCGGCCTCTATGCCGCGCCCGATCCGTCCGGCTTCCGCAGCTTCGCCGGCCGTTACCGCACCAAATATGGCGGCGAGCCGGTACGCACTGCAACGCTGGCCTATGACGCCGTGGCGCTGATGGCGGCGCTGGCGCGCACCCAGGGCGCGCAGCGCTTTGCGCCGGAGACGCTGACCAACCCGTCGGGCTTTGCCGGTATCGACGGCCTGTTCCGCTTCCGCTCCGACGGCACCAATGAGCGGGGCCTTGCGGTCATGAAGGTGGCGTCCGGCGGGAGCACGCCGGTCGCAGGCTCGCCGAAGAGCTTTGGCGCCTAGATCGGTCGGGCACTGGCCTGAAATCGCCTTGAAGCGCCCGCCAGCTCCTTTGCATGGGGTTGTTTTCGATATTTAGGCGGCGAGATCCGCCACAACGGCGTCGAGCACCGGGAATCCCGCCTTCGTCACGCGCAGCCGTCCGTCGGCATCGACGGCGATCGCGCCCTCCTCGCGCAGCAGGGCGATCCGGTGCGGATCGAGCTTTCGGCCGGAGAGTTGCGCATAGCGTTTGGGATCGATGCCCTCGGCGAGCCGCAGCCCCATCAGCAGGAATTCGTCGGCGCGTTCTTCGCTGTTGAGGCTGTCGTCGCTGACGACGCCATGCCCGCGCTCCTCGACATTCAATAGCCAGGCCTCGGGACGCCGCTCGGTCGCGGTCGCGTGCCTGATGCCATCGATGTCGAGCCGGCCATGCGCGCCGGGGCCGATGCCGGCATATTCCTCGCCGCGCCAGTAGACGAGGTTGTGCTTGCACTCCGCCCCGGTGCGGGCGTGGTTGGAGATTTCGTAGGCCGGCAATCCCTCGCGGGCGCAGACCTCCTGCGTCACGTCGTAGAGCGCGCGCGCGGTCGCTTCATCCGGGGTCTGCAATTTGCCGGCGGCATGCAGCCCGAAGAACGGCGTGCCTTCCTCGATGGTGAGCTGATACAGCGACAGATGCTCGGCCGCTTCCGAGATCGCCTGCTTCAATTCGTCGGCCCACATCCGCGGCGTCTGGTCGGGGCGGGCATAGATCAGATCGAACGAATAGCGGTCGAATGCGGAGCGCGCGATCGCAACCGCGTCGAGCGCTTCGCGCGCGCTGTGCAGGCGGCCCAATGCTTTGAGCGACGCATCATCCAGCGCCTGCACGCCGAGCGAGACGCGGTTGACGCCGGCTGTGCGATAGCCGCGAAAGCGCGTCGCCTCGACGCTGGTCGGATTGGCCTCCAGCGTGACCTCGACGTCGCGCGAGACCTGCCAGTGCTTGCCGATCGCATCGAGCACGGCACCGACCGTCTGCGGCTGCATCAACGACGGCGTGCCACCGCCGAGGAAGATCGAGCTGACCTCGCGTCCCGGCACCCGCGCGGCCGTGGTCTCGATCTCGCGGGCGAAGGCGCGCACGAAGCGCGCCTCGTCGACCGGCGCATGCCGCACATGGCTGTTGAAATCGCAATACGGGCATTTCGACAGGCAGAACGGCCAGTGCACGTAGACGCCGAAGGCTTCTCGGTCAGCGTGGCTCAAGGCAGATCTCCGCGAGCTTCACGAAGGCGCGGGCGCGGTGCGACAGGCCGAGCCCGAGCGGCGGCAGGCCGTGCTTCTCGATGCTGGTCATCTCGCCAAAGGTTCGCGTGTAGCCGTCCGGCAGGAATGCCGGATCATAGCCGAAGCCGGCGGTGCCGCGCGGCGGCCAAACCAGAGTTCCATCGACGCGGGCCTCGACCTCTTCGAGGTGATTGTCCGGCCAGGCCACGCACAGTGCGGAGACGAAATGCGCTCTTCGGCGCGCGGGCGCGGTGGCGCCGCGCTCCTGCAACAGCCGCTCGATCCGCGTCATCGCCGCCATGAAGTCCTTGCCCTCGCCGGCCCAGCGCGCCGAGTAGATCCCGGGCGCGCCATCGAGCGCATCGACCACGAGGCCGGAATCGTCGGCGAAGGCCGGCAGTCCGGTCGCCTTGGCCGCCGCGATCGACTTGATCGCGGCATTGGCGCGAAAACTGTCGCCGGTCTCCTCGGGCTCGGCGAGGCCGAGCTCGCCGGCCGACACCGCCTCCACGCCGTGCGGTGCCAGCAATTCCCGCATCTCGGCAAGCTTGCCGGGATTATGGGTGGCGATCACGAGCCTTCCGGTGATTCGGCGATGCATGGCCAATCTGACTACGCCACCGCGATCTTTTGCAAGTCGACCAGACGCGCGACACCTTTGCGCGCCAGCGCCATCAGGGCCAGGAATTCGTCCTGGGTGAACGGCGTCTTCTCCGCGGTGCCCTGCACCTCGATGATGCGACCGTCGCCGGTCATGACGAAATTGGCGTCGGTTTCGGCCTCGGAATCCTCGGCATAGTCGAGATCGAGCACCGGCGTGCCTTGGTAGATGCCGCAGGAGATCGCCGCCACATTGTCGCGCAACACGTTGCTCTTCAGCATGTTACGGGTCTTCATCCAGTTGATGCAGTCGGCCAGTGCCACCCAGGCACCGGTGATCGAGGCGGTGCGGGTGCCGCCATCGGCCTGGATGACGTCGCAATCGACCGTGATCTGGCGCTCGCCCAGCGCCTCGAGATCGATGGCGGCGCGCAGCGAGCGGCCGATCAGCCGCTGGATCTCGACGGTGCGGCCGCCCTGCTTGCCGGCGGAGGCCTCGCGGCGGGTGCGTTCCAGGGTGGCGCGCGGCAGCATGCCGTATTCGGCGGTGACCCAGCCACGGCCCTGGCCCTTCAACCACGGCGGCAAGCGCTCTTCCAGAGTGGCGGTCACCAGCACATGGGTGTCGCCGAACTTCACCATGCAGGAACCCTCGGCATATTTGACGACGCCGCGTTCCAGCGACACGGGACGCAGTTCATCGGGCGCACGGCGGCTTGGCCGCATGAAATCCTCCAAAAATCCGAGAGAAATGGCTGCGCTGCTTGTAGGAGGGGGAAGGGGCAGCGGCAAGGGTTTTGGCAGGGGTTTCGGCCCCAAAAGGGTCCGGTACGAGAGGGCCGATTGCATGCTTGTCACCGGCCCTCGGGATCGACAAATTAGGCAGCAATTGTGAGGGACTGGAGTGTGACTCACCACGATCCGATCGGCCTGATCGCGCCGCATGCCGGGCTTGCCCAGCTCAACGAGCGTTCGCGCGACATTTTTCGTCAAATCGTCGAAAGCTACCTCGCGACCGGCGAGCCGGTCGGCTCGCGCAACATCTCGCGCCTGATCGCGTTACCGCTGTCGCCGGCCTCGGTCCGCAATGTGATGTCGGATCTCGAGCAGCTCGGCCTGATCTATGCGCCGCACACCTCGGCGGGCCGGTTGCCGACCGAACTCGGCCTGCGTTTCTTCGTCGACGCCCTGATGCAGGTCGGCGACCTCACCGAGGCCGAGCGCCAATCGATCCAGACCCAGCTGGCCGCGGTCGGCCGGGCGCAGTCCGTCGAGGCCGCGCTTGGCGAAGCGCTGACGCGGCTGTCGGGGCTGACCCGTGCCGCCGCCGTGGTACTGACGCAGAAGTCGAATGCGCGCCTGAAGCACATCGAATTCGTCCGGCTGGAACCGGAGAAGGCGCTGGTCGTGCTGGTCGGCGAAGACGGCCAGGTCGAGAACCGGGTGCTGGCGCTGCCGCCGGGTGTTCCATCCTCGGCACTGACGGAGGCGACCAATTTCCTCAATGCGCGGATCCGCGGCCGCACGCTGGCTGAGGCGCGGCTCGAGCTCGAGACCGCATTGACGCAGAACCGCGCCGAGCTCGATCAGCTCACGCAAAAGGTGGTCGCGGCCGGCATCGCAAGCTGGTCCGGCGGCGAGAGCGAGGACCGTCAGCTGATCGTGCGCGGTCATGCCAATCTGCTCGAGGATCTGCATGCGTTGGACGATCTCGAGCGCATCAAGTCGCTGTTCGACGATCTCGAAACCAAGCGCGGCGTGATCGATCTGCTCGGACGCGCCGAGCGCGGCGAGGGCGTGCGGATCTTCATCGGCTCGGAGAACAAGCTATTCTCGCTGTCAGGTTCCTCGACCATCATCGCGCCCTATGGCGATGCCCAGGGCCGGATCGTCGGCGTGCTCGGCGTGATCGGGCCGACGCGGCTGAACTATGCGCGGGTGATCCCGACCGTCGATTACGCGGCGCGCATCGTCAGCAAGATGCTGGGCGGCTGATCGAAGCGGATTTCGCTTTCATTTGACGGGTTTTGTTCGCCGAGGTCGGAAGTCCCTGTTCCCGAAACCGGTATGTTGCGCTTGATTTTCGCCGCCTAAAGCACGATATCCCGGGCAGCAATCCCCAAGATTTGAACCGACGCGAGTTTTCGAGAAGGCACGCCATGACCGATCCGAACCGGGCCAACGACAACACCGAGAATTCGGCGCCGACGGGTGAGCCCGTGGTCTCGAAGCCCTACATCATGCCGGACGATCCCGAGGTCGGGTCGGCGGAGGCGCTGGCCAAGGAACTCGCCGAGGCGAAGGATCGCACGCTGCGCACGCTGGCCGAGATGGAGAATCTCCGGCAGCGCACGCGACGCGAGGTGGCCGACGCCAAGACCTATGGCATCACTGGCTTTGCCCGCGATGTGCTCGATATCGCCGACAATCTGCAGCGCGCGCTCGATGCGGTGCCGGCCGAGACCAAGGAAACCGCCGATCCCGGCCTGAAGGCACTGCTCGAAGGCGTCGAGCTGACCGAGCGTTCGCTGCTCAACGCGCTGGAAAAGAACGGCGTGAAGAAGTTCGATCCGATCGGCGAGAAGTTCGATCCGAACTTCCAGCAGGCGATGTTCGAGGTGCCTGATGCGTCGGTGCCGTCGGGCACCGTGGTGCAGGTCGTGCAGGCCGGCTACATGATCGGCGAGCGCATCCTGCGTCCGGCGCTGGTCGGCGTCTCCAAGGGCGGTGCCAAGCCCGCCCCGAGCGCCGACATCACGGTCTGAGCCGCAGGACTTCTGCGCCTTACGCGATATCCGACGACTGGATGCGCTTGACGCCGGCCTTGGCCATGTCGTCCCAGGCCTTGGCCAGCGATCCCTGCGTGTCGATGCCGCGGCAGGCGTCCTCCACCACGTAGGTTTCGAAGCCGGCCTTGCGCGCATCGAGCGCGGTCCATGCCACGCAGAAATCGGTGGCAAGCCCGGCCACGAAGAGCCGCTCGACGTTGCGTGCCTTCAGATAGGCGGCGAGCCCCGTTGTGGTCTTGCCGTCAGCCTCGGTGAAGGCGGAGTAGCTGTCGACGTCCTTGTGAAAGCCCTTGCGGATGATCAGCTCGGCCTGCGGGATCGCGAGCTCCTTCGACAGCGAGGCGCCGTCGGTGCCCTGCACGCAGTGGTCGGGCCACAGCACCTGCTTGCCATAGGCGAGGTCGATGACCTCGAACGGTTTCTTGCCTTCATGGACCGAGGCAAACGAGACGTGTCCGGGCGTGTGCCAGTCCTGCGTCATCACCACATTGGCAAAGCTCTTGGCGATCCTGTTGATGACCGGCACCACCTGCTCGCCGTCCTTCACCGCGAGGCTGCCGCCGGGCAGGAAGCAGTTCTGGACGTCGATCACGAGCAGTGCAGAGCCGTCGTCGGGCTTGATCGCAGCCGCCCAGAGGCTCTTGGGAACCAGGCTCGCGAGCGCCATCGCGCCAAGGCCTGCAACGATCCGTCGTCGATCCAACATCGTGCCCCTCCTCGCTTTGTGTGATTACAGCGCGAGGAGGCTAGTTCCGTTCGGCGACCTGCGGAAGTCCGAATCTTCGCGAAGACCGGATCAGCCGCGCGGCTGGATGCCGTCGCGCACCGCGCGGAAGCGCGGGAAGGCGGTCTCCCAGTCGGTGCGCGGCGAGCTGCCGATGACGCGCATCGACGTTTGCGCGCCGAACCGCAGCCACTGCACGATGGTCACCGGGGTGTTGTCCTTGCCGCTGACGGCGTCGATCCGGGTCTCGAAGCCGGGCTGGCCGTCGATCCGGATCGGCTCGGACATGGTGATCCGCCCGTCGCGCACGCCGGGGATCGTGGTGGCGATCTGCTGGGCGAAACGGCCGCGATCGTCTGGCGTGGCCGGGGCCGAGCCGATGATGCCGAGCAGCATGAACGGCTTGGTCTCGAGACCCTTCTCGTCGCCGTCGGCGATCAATAGCGCCGCGCCCGGCGCCAACATGCGGACATTCTTGAAACCTGAGAGTTCGCTGACCTTGAACGGCATCATGCCGAGCTGCTCGTCGACCGGCACCTCATTGCGGATCTGGGCGGTGGCGAACATCTGCCGCACCGCGTCGTCGGTGTAGATCTTGCTCGCATTCTCCGGCACCTGCACCGCGACATAGCCGGAGAAGGTCGGCCCCGGCAGGATCATGGAATAGCGCCGCACATTGCTGGCGCCGTCGCGCGCGCTCTCCACGGTGTAATAGGCGAGGCCGGCCGGCGTCTCGAGGCTTTCGGGCTTGATGTTTCCGGTGCCGGCGGGGTTGGTCTTGAAAGCGGTCACGACCTCGTTGTAGGCGTCCGCGGGCAGGTCGGCGATCAGGACCTTGACGCCCTGGTCTTCGGTCTCGAAGCCGATGAACGACTTGGCGCGGACGAGGCCCACCAGTGGTTTCATCCCGACATGTGCGCCCGGCGGAAACACCACGTCGGCGGCAGAGCCACGACAGGTGGCGGCAATCAGCAAGGCAACCGCAACGAGAACTCGAAAAGGCGTCATGGGGAATCTACCGGTTTTGCTTGAGGGCCGCGCAACGGGGCCGGTGCAGGGCTGGATGGCCTCTTTCAGTCGGACCGCTTTTAGCGGTTTTGATGACCCTGCAACAGGCCACCAAATCTCCGCTCCGGGCCCGCAGGCCCGATTCCATGGGCTTTTCGCCCTGATCGGCAGGCACTTTCCAGTTTCCCGACGTTTCCAAGAATGGAGGCCAGCGGCCAAACGGCGCGCCCTCGACCCGTGCGCGGCTCTCGCATACGACGTTTGTGAGCGTTCACTCAACAGCGCAGACGTCGCGTTACGGAGATTCGCGGCCGATGGCGGGGGCATCATTGCCGATTTGTTAACTTGGCCGGCGGTTGCCTCGGGCCTTGAACCGCCGCCGCAGCCGGGCTGACACAATCTTTCAAACGTCAGTCTTTTCAGGCTTCAACGTTGCGTCCAGTCCTTGCGGGCAGGACCCTCTCTCCTATATCAGGCTCACCGTCGCAATATCGCGAGTATGTGAACGTCTGGGGGTTCGGTACGGAGCGCCGTCAGGGCCCAACCAACCTGCCGTAGCAAAGAGGATATCAAAACCATGGGTAAGGTCATTGGGATCGACCTCGGCACCACGAATTCGTGCGTCGCCGTAATGGATGGCAAGAACGCCAAGGTGATCGAGAATGCCGAGGGCATGCGAACGACGCCGTCGATCGTTGCTTTCACTGACGATGGCGAGCGCCTCGTCGGCCAGCCGGCGAAGCGCCAGGCGGTGACCAATCCCGAGCGTACGTTCTTCGCGGTGAAGCGCCTGATCGGCCGCCGCTACGACGACCCGATGGTCGAGAAGGACAAGAAGCTCGTCCCCTACAAGATCGTCAAGGCATCGAACGGCGACGCCTGGGTCGAAGCCGATGGCAAGACCTATTCGCCCTCGCAGGTCTCGGCCTTCATCCTGCAGAAGATGAAGGAGACCGCTGAGGCGCATCTCGGCCAGAAGGTCGATCAGGCCGTCATCACGGTTCCCGCTTATTTCAACGACGCGCAGCGTCAGGCCACCAAGGATGCCGGCAAGATCGCCGGCCTCGAAGTGCTGCGCATCATCAACGAGCCGACCGCAGCCGCGCTCGCCTACGGTCTCGACAAGTCGAAGTCCGGCACGATCGCCGTGTACGACCTCGGCGGCGGCACCTTCGACGTCTCGATCCTCGAGATCGGCGACGGCGTGTTCGAGGTGAAGTCGACCAACGGCGACACCTTCCTCGGCGGTGAAGATTTCGACATGCGCCTGGTCGGCTATCTCGCCGACGAGTTCCAGAAGGAGCAGGGCATCAACCTGCGCAACGACAAGCTCGCTTTGCAGCGCCTGAAGGAAGCTGCGGAGAAGGCCAAGATCGAGCTGTCGTCGACCACGCAGACCGAAATCAACCTGCCGTTCATCACGGCGGACCAGACCGGTCCGAAGCATCTGACGATGAAGCTGACCCGCGCCAAGTTCGAGGCGCTGGTGGCCGACCTCGTCGAGAAAACCATCGAGCCGTGCCGCAAGGCGCTGAAGGATGCCGGCCTGACCGCCGGTGAGATCGGCGAAGTGGTGCTGGTCGGCGGCATGACCCGCATGCCGAAGATCCAGGAAGTCGTGAAGCAGTTCTTCGGCAAGGAGCCGCACAAGGGCGTCAATCCCGACGAAGTCGTCGCGATCGGTGCTGCGATCCAGGCAGGCGTGCTGCAGGGCGACGTCAAGGACGTGCTGCTGCTCGACGTGACCCCGCTGTCGCTGGGCATCGAGACGCTGGGCGGCGTGTTCACCCGCATCATCGACCGCAACACCACGATCCCGACCAAGAAGAGCCAGGTGTTCTCGACCGCCGAAGACAATCAGGGCGCCGTCACCATCCGGGTCTTCCAGGGCGAGCGCGAGATGGCGGCCGACAACAAGATGCTCGGCCAGTTCGACCTGATGGGCATTCCGCCGGCTCCGCGCGGCATGCCGCAGATCGAGGTGACCTTCGACATCGACGCCAACGGCATCGTCAACGTCTCGGCCAAGGACAAGGCGACCGGCAAGGAACAGCAGATCCGGATCCAGGCATCCGGCGGTCTGTCCGAAGCCGACATCGACAAGATGGTCAAGGACGCCGAGGCCAACGCGGCCGAGGACAAGAAGCGCCGCGAAGCCGTCGACGCCAAGAACCATGCCGACGGCCTGGTTCATTCGACCGAGAAGGCTCTGGCCGAACACGGCTCGAAGATCCCGGACACCGATCGTCGGGCGATCGAGGACGCCGTCAGCGATCTCAAGGAAGCGCTGAAGGGCGATGACGCCGAGGCGATCAAGGCCAAGACCAACACCTTGGCGCAGGCTTCGATGAAGCTCGGCGAAGCCATGTACAAGCAGCAGGCCGAGGCCGATGCGGCCAAGGACGCTGCCAAGGATGACGTTGTCGACGCGGAGTTCACCGAGGTCGACGACGACAAGAACAGCAAGAAGTCTGCCTAAGCGGATTTGCGATCATGACCCTCACACCAATGAGCACGCCAGGCGTCTCGGAGGAGTGGGGGTCATTTTTCTTTAAGGCGATCGCTGCATCTTCGAGACAGCCGCAATCCTTGCAGGCGCAGTTCTTGCAGACCTGGTCCTGGGCGATGGCCACGAACTTCGGACGGAATTGAAGGATGTCGACCAAGCGCTGCTACTACGAGACTCTCGAGGTCGATCGGAACGCGGACGAGACCAAGCTGAAATCGGCTTTCCGCAAGCTCGCAATGAAGTGGCATCCGGACAGGAATCCTGGCGACGCCACCAGCGAGGTCCGGTTCAAGGAAATCAACGAAGCCTACGAGGTGCTGAAGGACGGCGACAAGCGCGCCGCCTATGACCGCTTCGGCCACGCCGCCTTCGAACAGGGCATGGGTGGCGGCGGCCCCGGCTTCGGCGCCGGCTTCGCTTCATCCTTCTCCGACATCTTCGAGGATCTGTTCGGCATGGCCGGGCAGCGCCGCAGCGGCGGCCGCGAACGCGGCGCCGATCTGCGCTACAACATGGAGATCACGCTCGAGGAGGCCTTCCAGGGCAAGACCGCGCAGATCGAGATCCCGGTCTCGGTCACCTGCGAATCCTGCTCGGGCACCGGCGCCAAGGCCGGCACCAAGCCGAAGACCTGCTCGCATTGCGGCGGCGCCGGCCGGATCCGGCAGGCCCAGGGCTTCTTCACGCTGGAGCGGACCTGCCCCGGCTGTCAGGGCCGCGGCCAGATGATCGAGGACGCCTGCGCGTCCTGCGCCGGCTCCGGCCGGGTGACGCGCGAGCGCACGCTGTCGGTCAACATTCCACCGGGAGTCGAAGACGGCACCCGCATCCGTCTCGCCGGCGAAGGCGAAGCCGGCGTCCGCGGCGGACCGCCCGGCGACCTCTACATCTTCCTGTCGCTGACCACGCACCAGTTCTTCCAACGTGATGGCGCCGACCTGCACTGCCGCGTGCCGATCTCGATGGTGACCGCAGCGCTCGGCGGCGAATTCGAGGTGCCGACCATCGACAAGGGCAAGACCAAGGTGAAGGTGCCGGCTGGCACCCAGTCGAGCCGACGATTCCGCATTGCATCAAAAGGCATGCCGGTGCTGCGCTCGCGCCAGACCGGTGACATGTATGTCCAGGTCGTGGTCGAAACCCCGCAGAATCTGACCAAGAAGCAGCAGGAATTGCTGATGGAGTTCGAAAAACTGTCGTCCGGCGCAACCCAGCCGGAGGCTGCGGGTTTCTTCTCTAAGGTCAAGGACTTCTTCGGAAGCCGCTCCGCCTAGCCGCAGTCGTTCTGCTTGACCGTAACGGCTTCGATCTATACGTGTTTATGACTGTTTTCTGACAACCGCTCGATTGTGCGGTCCCCGCCTGGTAGCGACATGCCTTTGCAATCGTCCGTGCGTGCGTCGAAGAAGCCCCTCCGTCTCGACGACGAGGTTCGTTTTCTCCGTTCATGGATCGAGAAGCCGCTGCACATGGGCGCGGTGATGCCGTCCGGCCGGCTGCTTGCGCGCACCATGGCGCAATATGTCGATGCTGATGCGGAAGGGCCGGTTGTCGAGCTTGGACCCGGCACCGGTGCGATCACCAACGCGCTGATCGAGCACGGCGTTGACCAGAAGCGACTCGTGCTGGTCGAATACAATCCCGGCTTCTGCGCGCTGCTGCGCGAACGCTATCCGCAGGCCAAGGTGGTCCAGGGTGACGCCTACAGGCTGCGCGATACGCTGTGGGACGTGATGAAGTCTCCGGCCTCTGCCGTGGTCTCCGGCCTGCCGCTGGTCACCAAGCCGATGCTGACCCGCCTGAAGCTGATCCGTGACGCCTTCCTCGCGCTCGCGCCCGGCGCGCCCTTCGTCCAGTTCACCTATTCGGTGGCGCCCCCGATTCCGAAGTCACTGCCGGGCGTATCCACGGAGGCCTCCGAGCGGATCTGGATGAACCTTCCGCCCGCGCGGGTCTGGGTGTATCGCAAGGGCTGACGCGTAGTCCGCAAAAGTGGGTACCGGTTTTGCGCATGGAATACGCGTAGAATCTTAGCTAAGAGCATTTTCAAGGAAAATGCTCGCCGGCGCCGTCGCGCCGGGTGCACCTTCCACCTGCGATTTCGAAATGTCCGCGCTGAAAATCCTCGTGATCCCGGGATCGCTGCGATCAGGCTCGCTCAATGCGAAGCTGGCGGCTGTGCTGGCGCATGAATTGGCGCAGCTGGGCGCCGACGTCAGTCGCATCTCGCTCGGCGATTTTCCGTTGCCGATCTATGACGGCGACCTGCAGGTCAAATCGGGCGTGCCGCAGCATGCCGTCAATCTGAAGCGGATGATCGGCGCCCATCATGGCGTGCTGATCGTGACGCCCGAATATAATTCCTCGGTGCCGGCGCTGGTGAAGAACACCATCGACTGGGTCAGCCGCGTGCAGGATCCGCAGGAAGCCCGCGGCCAGGTGTTCCACGGCCGGGCCTTCGCGATCGCAGCCGCATCCGGCAACCGGCTCGGCGGCACGCGCGCATTGGCGGCGCTGCGCCTGATCCTGTCGGCGTGCCACGCCACCGTGATCCCGAACCAGCTCGCGCTGTCATTCGCCGAGCAGGCCTATGACGATATGGATCGTCTGAAGCACCAGGGCGATATCGACGCGATGCGCGCGCTGGTGCGGCAGCTGATCGACCATTCTCAACGCATGATGTGAGGTGACATGCAGCCAGCCAAGATCGCACCCAGAGACCGGTTGATTGCGGCGCTCGATTTGCCGTCGGTCGCTGCGGCCGAGACGATGATCGACAGGCTCGGCGACAGCGTCACCTTCTACAAGATCGGCTATCAGCTCGGTTACGCCGGCGGCCTTACGCTCGCAAAGCAGCTTACCGGCAGCGGCAAGAAGGTCTTCCTTGACCTGAAGATGCACGACATCGGCAACACGGTCGCGCGCGGCGTCGAAAGCGTCGCCGGTCTCGGCGCAACCTTCCTCACCGTGCATGCCTATCCGCAGACCATGAAGGCCGCGGTCGAGGCCCGTGCCGGCTCCAGCCTGAAAATCCTCGCGGTGACGGTGCTGACCTCCTACGACGACGCAGACCTTCATGCCGCAGGCTATCGCCTCAGTGTCTCCGAGCTGGTCGAGGCGCGCGCCAGGCAGGCCCAGGCACTCGGCGTCGACGGCCTCGTCAGCTCGCCCGAGGAAGCCGCCGCGCTGCGAAAGATCGTCGGCGCGCAGATGAATCTGGTAACCCCGGGCATCCGCCCGGCGGGCTCGGCGACCGGCGACCAGAAGCGCATCATGACGCCGGCCCGCGCCATTGCCGCCGGTGCCGACTATCTGGTGGTCGGCCGTCCGGTGATGGAAGCCGCCGATCCGAAGGCGGCCGCCGAAGCCATTCACGGCGAGATCGCCCAGGCGCTCGCCTGAACCAACAACAAGGGAGAACAGAGATGGCCAAGGGATACTGGATCGGACGTGTCGACGTTCACAATGACGAGGGCTACAAGCCCTACGCGATCGCCAACCTTGCGATCTTCAAGAAGTTCGGCGGCCGCTACGTGGTGCGCGGCGGCCAGCTCAATTGCGTCGAGGGCCAGAGCCGCTCGCGCAACGTCGTGATCGAATTCCCCGACTATGCGACCGCGATGGCCTGCTACAATTCGCCGGAATACCAGGCCAACATCAAGGTGCGGCAGCCGCATTCGGTTGCCGACCTCATCATCATCGAGGGCTATGACGGCCCGCAGCCCTGATCGGGGCCAGCCGGTTCGGTTGCCGGAACAGCCCTGGCTCGCTATATCGCCTGGAGAGGTGAGCCATGGCTGACATGCGTTTGATTGTTGCGGGAGCTGGCGGTCGAATGGGCCGTACGCTGACGCGGGTGATTTCCGAAACCCCGGGGGCGGTGCTGGTCGGCGCCCTGGAAGCGCCGGGCTCGGAGCTGCTCGGCAAGGATGCCGGGATGCTCGCCGGCCTGCCCGCCAACGACGTCAAGCTGTCGGCCGACCTGTGGTCGATGTCGGCGGCCGCCGACGGCATCCTGGATTTCACCGTGCCGGCCGCGACCATCGCCAATGTCGCGATCGCGGCCGAGCGCGGCCTTGTCCATGTCATCGGTACCACCGGCCTGTCGCCGTCCGACGATGCCGTGATCCGCAGCGTCACCGATCGCGCCATCGTGGTGAAGTCGGGCAATATGAGCCTCGGCGTCAATCTGCTCGCCGCGCTGGTCAAGCGCGTCGCGCAGTCGCTCGACCAGAGCTTTGACATCGAAATTCTCGAACTGCATCACAAATCCAAGATCGACGCGCCGTCGGGCACGGCCCTGATGCTCGGCGAAGCCGCCGCCGCCGGCCGCAAGATCGCGCTCGATCAGCATTCGGCGCGCGGCCGCGATGGCCTGACCGGCGCGCGGCGTGCGGGCGATATCGGCTTTGCCTCGTTGCGCGGCGGCACCGCGGCCGGCGATCACAGCGTGATCTTCGCCGGGCCCTCGGAGCGCATCACGCTGTCACACCATGCCGAGGATCGCGCGCTGTTCGCGCAGGGTGCGCTGAAGGCGGCGCTGTGGGCGCATGGCAAGAAGCCCGCCATGTATTCGATGTCCGATGTCCTCGGCCTGAGCGACTGAGACCGCTCGACGAGATCAAATCCAGCCAAGCGAAAACGGAATCTGAAATGAGTGATCGTCTTCTTGTGCTCGTTCGTCACGGCCAGAGTGAATGGAATCTGAAGAATCTGTTCACCGGATGGAAGGACCCCGATCTCACCGAGCAGGGCATCGCCGAGGCCAACGACGCCGGCCGCAAGCTGAAGGCGCAGGGCCTGTCGTTCGATGTCGCCTTCACCTCCGATCTCACCCGCGCGCAGCACACGCTGAAGCTGATGCTGGAGCAGATCGGCCAGACCGGACTGCCGACGACGAAGAATCTCGCGCTCAACGAACGCGATTACGGCGATCTCTCCGGCCTCAACAAGGACGACGCCCGCAAGAAGTGGGGCGAGGATCAGGTCCTGATCTGGCGCCGTTCCTACGACGTGCCGCCGCCCGGCGGCGAAAGCCTGAAGGACACGCTGGCGCGCACGCTGCCCTATTACGTCCAGGAGATCCTGCCCGGTGTGCTGCGCGGCCAGCGCACCCTGATCGCCGCCCACGGCAATTCGCTGCGCGCGCTGATCATGGTGCTGGAGAAGCTGACCCCGGAGCAGATCCTCAAGCGCGAGCTCGCGACCGGCGCGCCGGTGGTCTATCGGCTCAACGCCGATTCGACCGTTGCATCGAAGGTCGATCTGGCGGGGTAGGCATCGTGTGATCCGTCATCCTGAGGAGCGCGAAGCGCGTCTCGACGGATGAATCGGCCCCGCTCGTGGCCGTCGACCCTTCGAGACGCGCGCAAGAGCGCGCTCTTCAAGGTGACGGTGAAAGAGCGGGTCCGCATTAATGCAATCCGACCTGGCCGGCTTCCCAGCCGAGCATCGCCTGCTTGCGGGTGACGCCCCAGTGATAGCCAGTCAGCGCACCGCTCTTGCCGAGTGCGCGATGGCAGGGCACCACAAACGACACCGGGTTGCGGCCGACCGCGGCGCCGACGGCGCGCGAGGCCTTTGGATTGCTGATCTTGCAAGCAATGTCGGAATAGCTCACCGCGCGGCCCATCGGGATCTTGAGCAGCGTCTCCCAGACCCGCACCTCGAAGTCGGTGCCGATCAGCACGACGCGCAGCGGCTGGTCCGCCCGCCACAGCTTCGTGTCGAACACGCGCTGGGCCAATGCGGTGGTGCCGTCGGTGTCCTCGACATAAGTCGCGTTCGGCCAGCGCCGCTTCATGTCGGCGAACGCGGTCTGCTCGCCGCCGGAATCGGCGAAGGCCAGTCCCGCGAGTCCGCGATCGGTTGCGATCACGATCGCGGTGCCGAACGGCGACGGGTGGAAGCCGTAGCGCAGGGTCATGCCGCCGCCGCCGGTCTTCCATTCGCCCGGCGACATCGCCTCGTGGGTGACGAACAGATCGTGCAGCCGTCCCGGGCCCGAGAGACCGGAGTCGAGTGCCGCGTCGAGCACGCTGGCGGAATCGCGCAACAGGTTCTTGGCGTGATCGAGCGTCAGCGCCTGCATGAAAGCCTTCGGCGTCAGCCCGGCCCAGCGGCGGAACAGATGGTGCAGTTCATCCGGCGTGACGGCGGCGGCATCGGCCATCGCTTCGATGGTCGGCTGCGTGCGCCAATGCTCCGAGATGAACGCGATGGCGCGCCGCACCGAGTCGTAGTCGCGCAGGGCGGCGCTCTGAAAGCCCGGCTTGGCCAGGCGCTGGTCATGTATCGCGAGTGTCATCATGGTGTCTGATTTAGGAGCCATGGCGCGTCCAAACCACCCGATTTCCGACAAGCACGATCCGGAGGAGTGGGACCGGTTTTCCGGCAAGATCATGCTCAAAAATGAGCTCGATCAAGCAATTGGATTGTAGGTGGGCCCGCGTTTCGCGGTATTCAATGCGGCAGTCAAGGCTTTGGAAAAGCTCGCCTTTTCGTCTGGGCTCAAGAAACTGCCGACGCTGACCCGGCGGCCCCGGGACACCAGGTAAAGCCGCTCGATGCCGAACTCCTCATGCGCGATCTGCTCGAACCGGACCCAGAGCGGATTGAGCACCCATTCCGCGACATGGCCGCGGTGGCTGACCCGGCGGATCCTCAGTTCCGACGGCGTCACGGTGATCTCCTCGCTCGCCTTGGCGGTACGAAAATTGACCTTGAACGCCCAGTAGATCACCAGCACGTCGAGGCCGAAGAAACCGAAGATCGGCCAGGCGCCGAGCCACCAGAACACCACACCGGCGATGAAGCTGATCACGGTGACGAGCGACATCAGCACGATGAAGCCGGTGCGGTTCAGCGAGCGGTGCGGCGTCAGCAGCGCCGAGAACAGCTTGGGCTCCCCCTCAAGCGCATCCGCCTCGAGGTCATTGGTCCCGAGGTCATCGCCCGGATCAAAGTCGTTGCCTGCGGTCATGACGTATCAGTATATCCCGTTCATGGCCAAAATCATCCGCTCACAACGCGTCAGCACGCCAAGCGTTCGGTCCGCGCCCAAGAAGAAGGCCGCGAAAGCGGCAAAGCCGCTGTCCAAACGCGCGGCAAAGAAGCCGGCGACCAAGGCCGCCAGGAAGGTCGCCAAGCCAAAGCCATGGACGGCGGAGGAGGTCTACGAGGTCTTCGACCGGTTCCGCAAAGCCAATCCGGAGCCGAAGGGCGAGCTCGAACATCTCAACCCCTACACGCTGCTGGTTGCGGTGGTGCTGTCGGCGCAGGCGACCGATGCCGGCGTCAACAAGGCAACCCGGCCGCTGTTTGAGGTCGCCGACACGCCGGAGAAGATGGTTGAGCTCGGCGAAGACAGGCTGCGCGACTACATCAAGACCATCGGGCTCTATCGCAACAAGGCCAGGAATGTCATCGCGCTGTCCGAAAAGCTGATTGCCGAATTCGGCAGCGAGGTGCCGCGCACCCGCGCCGAAATCGAATCATTGCCCGGTGCCGGCCGCAAGACCGCGAATGTCGTGCTCAACATGGCGTTCGGTGAGCGCACGATGGCGGTCGACACCCATGTCTTTCGCGTCGGCAACCGCACCGGTCTGGCGCCCGGCAAGACGCCGCTCGAGGTCGAGCTCGGGTTGGAGAAGGTGATCCCGACCGAGTTCATGCTGCACGCCCATCACTGGCTGATCCTGCATGGCCGTTATACCTGCCTCGCCCGCGGGCCGCGCTGCGAAGTATGTCTGATCAATGATCTCTGCCGGTGGCCGGAGAAGACCGTCTGAGCATTGACGGCTCCTGGCCGCCTTTGATCACGCGCGCATGTGCCGCCTGGCTTCGTGAAGAATGTGATGCGCAGGATCGGTCTGGAGTCGACCTCACCGCGCCGATCACCGCATCGAGATTCCCTGACGCCGGTCCGGCTCGATCAATTCGCGGCGCGGGCCTGACAGCCGCTTGTACATGTGCACCATGAAGGCCATGCCGAACAATGGCGTCGCCAGATTGACGATCGGGATCGAGACGAAGGCCGCGATGAACAGGCCGGCGGTGAACACGGTCGCCGCATTCTCCTTGCGCATCGCCTTGGCGTCATCAGGCGAGCGGAACCGCATCGCCACGAGCTCGAAATATTCGCGGCCGAGCAGCCACGCGGTCGCGATGAAGAAGATGATGAAGCCCGCGCCCGCGAACAGCACGAACGGCAGGGCGACCAGATAGACCAGGATGGTCAGCAGCGCCGTCTTGATACCCTCGATGGTCGCGAGCGTGACCGGCAGCGCCACGCCGGGATGGTCGGCCGGATAATGCTCGCGCTCGACATGGTCGGCGACATCGTCGACGAACAGGCTGGCCACCAGCGAGGTGATCGCGGGCATCAGGAAGATGCCACCGAGCACGACGCCGAGGCCGGCCGAGATCGAGATGATCCAGGACAGCACATGCAGCGTGGAATGGAAATTGGGGCCGAGCATGCCTTCTGCCCAGACCTCGCCGGCATCGGCAAGCCAGCTCAGCAGCCGCTGCAATCCGATTGCCAGCACGGTGATCAGCACCAGCGCAAGCCCGATCGAGCGCCACAGGATGCTGCGCATCGGCGGCGACAGGATTTGCGAAAGCGCCTTGACGGCGGCGTCGAACACGACCGGGTTACCTCTGGCAAGTGGACGTGCGAGAGGTAGCCACCCATTATGGCTTCGGCAAGTGCCGAAAGGTTCTAGGCGTCGAGCGGCTTGCCGCGGACGTGGGGTCCCCAGACACCAATGGCAATGATCACGATCACCATCGCGGCGGTGATCAGGCCGAACACCCCGATGACGCCGGCCTCCTTCAACATGAACGCCACGATGAAGCCGGAGAAGGTCGCGCTGAGCCGGCTCATCGAATAGACGAGGGCCGCCGCGCGGGCCCGGATCGCGGTCGGGAACACCTCGGTCTGGTAGGCATGATAGGCGTAGGACAGCGTCATGTTGGCGCCGGTCACCAGCACGCCGCTCGCAATCAGCAGCACCGGTTCGGTGAGCTGCGCGAAGGCGAGGCCGAACACCGAGATCGCTGCGGCCGCGCCGCAAATGATCCATTTGCGTTCGAGGCGGTCGGCGAAGGTTGCGGCCAGCAGCGGCGCCAGCGGATAGGCGACCGCGATGATGAAGGAATATTGCAGGCTCTTGGTGACGTTGATGCCCTTCTCGACCAGCAGCGCCGGAACCCAGTTGGAGAAGCCGTAGACGCCGAACGCCTGGCACAGGTTGAAGATCATGAAGAGCACGACGAGCGAAGCATAAGGCGGCCGGAACAGGTCGGCATAGCCGGTTTCGATCGCCGCGCGTGCCGGCATGGTCGTAGCCGTTGAGGCAGGTCGCGGTGTCGTGGTGCCTGATGCGGCCTCGAGGGTCCGCATGATTTTTTCGGCCTCGGCTGCACGGCCGTGGCGGGCAAGCCAGAGTGGGCTTTCCGGCACGTAGAGCCGCAGGACCCAGATGATCATGCTGGCGGCGGCGCCGATCAGCACCACCCAGCGCCAGCCGTCGATGCCGTGGGGCGAGAGCGGCACCAGCCACCACGACAGTGCGGCGACGATCGGGACTGCCGACAGCATCACCGCCTGGTTGATCGCAAACGCCCGGCCGCGCATCCAGCTCGGCACCAGCTCGGTGATGTAGGCATCGATGGTGATGACCTCGATGCCGATCCCGATTCCGGCGATGAAGCGCCATAGCAGCAGGCCGCCCGGTGTGGTCTGGCACGCCATGATCACCGACGCCGCGCTGTAGAACAGCAGCGAATATGTGAAGACGGCCTTGCGCCCGTAGTGATCGGCGAGAAAGCCGAGGCAGAAGGTGCCGATGAACAGGCCGGCAAAGGTCGCCGCGACGAAGGCGCCGATCCCGGAAAAGCCGAAGAAGGCCTGCGTCGTCGTGGTCATCAGCCCGCTGCGGGCGAGGCCCGGCGCGATGTAACCTGTGAAGAACAGGTCGTAGATCTCAAAGCAGCCGCCGAGCGAGAGCAGGATCACCAGCCGCCAGACATAACCGGACGCAGGCAGCGCCTCGAGCCGTCGCGAGATCTCGTCGGGCCTGCTTGTCGTCGTGGCAAGATCGATCGCAGAGCCGACATCGACGGCGCTCATTCCGCTCCTCCCCAGGTGCGCTGGCGGCAGCCTTTCTTGGGAAGGCGTACCGGTTCGGCCATGTTTGGCAGCCGGGAGCCAGAAATCCAGACGAACATATCGAAGGGATCGTTCGATATTTTCGATGGGGCTATCCGACACGCGCGATTCTAGATCAGAAGCGTCGCCTCCCAGTCGCCACGGCCCACCTGGTCTGCGATCAGGGCGCGGATCAGCCGGCACATTTCCTCCATGACGTAGGTCATCGGGCGGTTGCGCAAGCGGCAGAGATAAAGCGTGCGGGTCAGCTTCGGTTCGACCACCTCGCGGGCGACCAGCAGCCGGGCCTTCAACGGCTCCTTGACGAAATGCGTCGTCGCGATCGTGCAGCCGAGGCCCGCGGTCAACGCGCCGATCATACCGCTGGTGGAATTGAGGTGCATGATTGCGTTGGCTTCCAGCCGCTTCAGCGGCACCGGATCGTCCAGCAGCGCACGCGCCGACAGCCCATGCCGCAACAGGATCAGCGGCAGCTGCGCGACCTCCTCGAAGCTGATTGGTGCCTTCTTGCCGATCAGCTTCTCGGTGCCGACGCAGAACATCTGCTCCTCCAGCACGGGCTCGGCGATCAGGTCCTTTTCCGAGGGCGGGTTGTAGACCAGCGCGAGATCGACCTCGGAGCTCATCAGATGCAGCAGCGTCGCACCCGACAGGCTCTCGGTCAGCGACAGCTTCAGGTTGGGATATTTCGTCAGCACGGTCCGCATCAGCGGCACGCCGATCGCCTTCATCGCCGAATTGGCCATGCCGATCGAGATGTCGCCGGCGATCGCGCTGCCGCCGTCCTTGATCTCGCGCTCGGCCGCCGCCATCGCGCGCAGGATGATGCGGGCATGTTCATAGAGCCGCTCGCCCGCCGCGGTCGGTTCCATGCCGCGCGGCTTGCGCTCGAACAGCGGCGTGGCGAATTCCGCTTCCAGATTGGCGATGTGGTGGCTGAGCGCGGATTGCGCGACATTGGCCTGATCTGCGGCCCGCGACAGGTTGCGCTGCTCGTAGACCGCGATGAAGTAACGAAGCTGGCGCGAATCCATGCTGGCTCAGCGTTCTAGAACGACGAATGCACTATTCGACAGATTATATTTTTCAGATAGCGTGCGGAAGCCTAACCTGCGCCAAACCACTCAAAACGAGCGCAACGAGCACGGAGAAACCGATGACCGGGAGCGGACTGCCGCTGGAAGGCGTGAGGGTCGTCGAGATGACCCACATGGTGATGGGGCCGACCTGCGGCATGATCCTGGCGCAGCTCGGCGCCGAGGTGATCAAGGTCGAACCCCCCGCAGGTGACAAGACCCGCTCGCTCGGCGGCATGGGCGTCTCGTTCTTCCCGCTGTTCAACCGTGGCAAGCGCAGCGTCGTGCTCGATCTCGCCAAGGCGGACGATCGCGACACGATGCACCAGCTGCTCGCCGGCGCCGACGTGTTTCTGGAGAATTTTCGCGACGGCCAGCTCGACAAGCAGGGGCTCGGCGCAGATGAGTTGCGTGCGAAATATCCGCACCTGATCATCGCCGGCCACAAGGGCTTTCTCTCCGGACCTTACGATCATCGCCCGGCGCTCGACGAGGTCGTGCAGATGATGTCGGGACTCGCAACGATGACCGGCACGCGCGACAAGCCGCAGCGCGTCGGCTCTTCCGCCAACGACATCATGGGCGGCATGTTCGGGGTGATCTCGATCCTTGCCGCGCTCTACCAGAAGCGGGGCGGCAACGGGAACGGCGCCGACATCCGCATCGGTCTGTTCGAGAACTGCCTGTTCCTGGTCGCCCAGCACATGGTCGAGTACGAGATGACCGGGCGCAAGCCGCGCTCGATGCCGGAGCGCGAGCATGCCTGGCCGATCTACGACATCTTCGACGCCGCCGGCGGCGACCGCATCTTCATCGGCGTCGTCACCGAAGGCCATTGGCAGAACTTCTGCCGCGAGTTCGGTCTGGCGGAGCTCGCCGACGATCCGACGCTGCGCTCCACCACCGACCGCATCATGGCGCGCGACCGGATCCTTCCGCGCGTGGCCGAGGTAATCAAAGGCTGGAACGTGGCCGACCTTTCCGCGCGGCTCGACGCGCTCAATATCTGTTTCTCGCCGATCAACCGGCCCGAGGATCTGCTCAGGGATCCGCATGTGCTGCGGCCCGGCGGACTGGTCAACAATGTCAACGCCGACGGCAAGCCGTTCCGCGTCCCCGCGCTGCCGGTTGAGTGGAACGGCCACAATATCGGCGAAGGCCTGACAGTGCCGGTGCTCGGCGTCGATACCGATGCGGTGCGCGCCGAGCTCGCCCAACGGAAGATCTCATCAACCGGAAACGCCGCGTGAGGCTGACATGACCCGTGTCCACGATATCTATCCCAACGACAGAGTGAGCCTGCGCGAGGTCGGTCTGCGCGACGGCCTGCAACTGGTGAAGACGTTCCCATCGACCGAGGCGAAGCAGCGCTGGGTGCGCGACGAATATGCCGCCGGCGTCCGGCATTTCGAAGTCGGCTCGTTCCTGCCGGCGAAAACCTTCCCGCAATTCGTCGATGTCCGCGACGTCGTCGCCACAATCGCATCGCTGCCCGGCGCGCATGGCGTCGCGCTGGCGCTGAACGAGCGCGGCGTCAACGAGGCGCTGGCGTCTGGCGTCGCCGAGATCGCCTCGGTAGTGTCGGCGACGGAGGAGCATAGCCAGGCCAATGCCAACCGCTCGCGCGAGTCGGCGATCGAGAACATCAAGCGCCTCTGCGAGCTGCGTGACGCATCTGCGCACAAGCCGCTGGTCAATGCCGCGATCTCGATGGGGCTGGGCTGCTCGATCGTCGGCGCGGTCGATCCGAAGGAGGTGCTGCGCCTCACCGAGGAGCTCTACGAGGTCGGGGTCGACATGGTCGCGATCGCCGATACCGTCGGCTATGCCGGGCCGAAGGCGGTCGGCGAATTGACACGCGGCGCGGTGAAGATCGCCGGCTCCAGGCCGGTCTGCGTGCATTTGCACGACACCCGCGGCATGGGCATCGCGAACGCGTCCGCTGCGCTCGATGAAGGTGCCCGCGTGCTCGACGGCTCGCTTGGCGGCCTCGGCGGCTGCCCGTTCGCGCCGGGCGCGACCGGCAATGTCGTGTTCGAAGACCTCGTCTTCCTGTGCGAGAGCAAGGGATTTCCGACCGGCATCGATCTCGATCGCCTGGTCGAGGTGCGCGCGATCCTGAAATCAGAGATGCCGAACGAGCAGCTCTATGGCGGCCTCGCCCGCGCCGGCCTGCCGCGCGGCACCAGGGCGGCGTAAGGAGACCCGTAGCCCGGATGGAGCGAAGCGCAATCCGGGACGCTTCGTTCGCGGGCGCAAGATCCCGGATTGCGCTACGCTTCATCCGGGCTACGAAACAATGCAGCCTCAATCATGCGTGTGCCCATGACCCCGCTTGCGCGGCTTCTTGTCTGGGACGGTCGGGATCATCACGACGCGGCCGTAGCGCACGCCGCGCTCAGCGATGATGTGGTCGGCGAGATGGCGAACCTCGCCGCTCGGGCCTTTCAGCGCCGTCACCTCCATGCAGCTGTCGTCGTCGAGATGGACATGCAGTGTCGCCAGCGACAGGTTGTGATGGCCGTGGAAATTCTGCACCAGCCGCTTCGACAGATCGCGCGCGGCGTGGTCGTAGACATAGACCAGCGCCGCGACGCATTGGCCTGACGGCGCTTCCTCCGTGCTCTGCTGCAGACCGGCGCGCGCGAGGTCGCGGATGATCTCGGAGCGGTTCTGATAGCCGCGCGCCTCGGCGGCGGCGTCGATCTCCGCGAGCAGATCATCCTCGATGGTGATGGTGATGCGTTGCATGGACTATCCGTGTTGCTGAGCATCAGTATGATATTTTTCTTGTAACATCATACTGTGCTTGCTAGCGTTCGCTGGCCGGGATTGGTTGGACTGGTGCGGTCGTCGCGTGACTGTAACAGGTATCATGCGGGGGCATGGGCGTTGCGTCGTACTGCATGGCGGATATTTCCGGCCGCCGCATCCATTGCCGCATTCGCACCGGTCGCCGAGGCGCAGACACTTGCTGCGGCACCCGGGCAACTCCCACCGGTGACGGTGACGCCGCCCGATCAGGCGCCGCCGAAGCGCGCCAAGCCGTCGCAGCGTCCGCGTCATGTCGCCGCGAGCGGCCGCAAGCCCGCCGCGGCGCAGCCGAGCCAGGCCAATTCTGCAAGCAATGGAATCACCGGCGGATCCGCAACGGTGTCTTCCAGCCTGCAACCGACCGCCGCCAGCGCGCGGCAGATCGGCGGCGACGAAGTGAATGCGCGGCCGGTCTCGCGGGTCGGCGAAGTGCTGGAGGTGGTGCCAGGCCTGATCGTCACCCAGCATTCCGGCGAAGGCAAAGCCAACCAGTATTTTCTGCGTGGCTTCAACCTCGACCACGGCACCGATCTCGCGATCACCGTCGACGGCATGCCAGTCAACATGCCGACCCATGGCCACGGCCAGGGCTATGCCGACATCAACTTCCTGATCCCGGAGCTGATCCAGTCGATCGACGTCCGCAAGGGTCCGTACTACGCCGACAAGGGCGACTTCGCGTCCGCCGGCGCGGTCGACATCAATTATCTCGATCGGCTTTCGAAGAACATCGTGGAGCTGACCGCCGGCAGCTTCGGCTACCAGCGCGCGATGGCCGCAGGCTCGACCAAGGTCGGAGACGGCACGCTGCTCGCCGCCTTCGAGGCCAACAAGTACGATGGCCCGTGGGACGTGCCCGACGATATCCGCAAGCTCAACGGCGTCCTGCGCTACAGCCAGGGCACCGCAACCGACGGCTTCTCGCTGACTGCGATGGCCTACTCCAACGGCTGGAATTCGACTGACCAGGTCGCACAGCGCGCCATCGATCAGGGATTGATCGGCCGTTACGGCTCACTCGATCCGACCGATGGCGGCACCTCGAGCCGCTTCAGCCTGTCCGGCAGCTGGGCGCAGTCGAGCGACTACGGGCAGACCAAGCTCAACGCCTATGTGATCCGCTCGTCGCTGCAGCTTTACAACGACTTCACCTATTTTCTCGACGACCCGGTCAATGGCGATCAGTTCAGCCAGATCGACCGACGCACCGTCTATGGCTTCGATGCCAGCCACGCCGCCAATGTCCGCATCGCCGGCATCGAGACCCAGACCCGGTTCGGGGTGCAGGCGCGCTACGACGACATCAATGTCGGTCTGTTCAAGACGGCGCAGCGCGAGATCCTGTCCACCGTGCGCAACGACCAGGTGCAGGAAGGCAGCCTCGCGCTGTGGGCCGATACAACGGCGCGCTGGACCGACTGGCTGCGTACCACGGTCGGCGTCCGAGAGGATTATTTTGCCGGGCATGTGCTGAGTGACACGCCGCAGAATTCCGGCAACGCGCAGGCGGCGATGACGAGCCCGAAGGCAGGAATTGTGCTCGGCCCGTGGGCCAAGACCGAGTTCTACGGCAATGCCGGCTTCGGGCTGCATTCCAATGATATCAGGGGCGCGACCATCACGGTCGATCCCAACGACAAGGTCACGCCGCTCGATCGCGTGCCGTTACTGGTGCGCTCGAAAGGCGCCGAGCTCGGCATCCGCACCCGGGCGATCGACGGTCTCACCTCGTCGCTTGCCGTGTTCGTGCTCGACTTCGATTCCGAGCTGCTGTTCGTCGGCGATGCCGGCACCACCGAGCCGAGCCGGCCGAGCCGGCGGCTCGGCGTCGAGTGGACCACCCAGTACAAACTGTTGCCGTGGATGAGCCTCGATTTCGACCTCGCCTATACCCGCGCCCGCTTCACCGACGATGATCCGGTCGGCAATTTCATTCCGGGCGCACCCAGCTGGGTCGCCAGCGGCGGCGTCAGCTTCGGCCATGACACCGGTTGGTTCGGCAGCCTGCGCGCCCGCTATTTCGGCCCACGTCCGCTGATCGAGGACGACAGCGTCCGTTCGCTGTCATCGTTCATCGTCAACGCCCGTGCCGGCTACAAATTCGACAACGGGATGCGGTTGCAGCTCGATGTGCTCAATCTCTTCGACGCCCAGACCAACCAGATCGAATACTATTATATGTCGCGGCTGCCCG
Source organism: Bradyrhizobium sp. USDA 4461 (assembly GCF_054055655.1). NCBI lineage: Bacteria > Pseudomonadati > Pseudomonadota > Alphaproteobacteria > Hyphomicrobiales > Nitrobacteraceae > Bradyrhizobium > Bradyrhizobium sp. USDA 4461. The sequence goes on along the minus strand of NZ_JBSRXM010000001.1, from coordinate 2,349,099 downwards.
GCGAACCGATCGACGGCGTCGTCGACCGTCATGTGCATCCCGCCGAGCCGCTCGCCGTCCGCCTGACGCTGGCGGCAACGTTCTGATCAGTCGTACACGCGGCGGCTCGAGCTGAAATCCTCGACATCGGGGTGTACGGCGGGTGCTTCGCGATATGGCGGCACAATCAGCATCACCACCCGCCGGGTCTGGCCCGGTCTGTCCAGCAACGTCGCCTGAGCATCGAACTCAGAGCGAATGACGTCCGTTGCGCGCAACGTGGTACGCGCCATCCAGCTCAGGCAATCCGGCTGGTCGACGAAGCACAGCGCGGCCCAGCCGCGGTCGAGCGTGGTCTTGCGCGGCAAGCCCCAGGTGTACTGATAGGCAAACGGCCGGGCATAGAACGGATGATCCGGACTGTAGAAGGCCGCAGCGAAGGCGAGCGCGTCGTCGCCGCTGACGGCGGCGAGCGGCGTCCCGGCCGCATCGTGCCATCGCGCGGTCAGCTCCGCTGCGACCGCGTGATAGAAGCCGCGGCCTTCGCCATAACCGTGGATGTTGCGGTAGAGCGCATGAAGCGGGGCGCCGACGACGGCTGCGAGAACGGCGATCCCTGCCACCATGACCGTCAGGTTGACCGTGTAGAAGTGCTCGATCGGATAGCTCGTCGTGCACACGATCAGGACGATGAACAGGAACAGGCCCTGCACCGCCCAGAGCGAAGGCAGGTCGGTGCCGACCGCGAGCGAAACGATCGCCGGAAACAGGATGGTCCCGATAGCGACCAGCAGCAGCAAACGGAGCCCGGGGCTCATCGTCCTGAAATCCCCCGGCAGCCGCACCAGCCGCCGGCCGGCGATGAACACCCAGGTGATTGCCGCGATCGAGCTGGCCCCGATCAGCCCCATGATGAAGTACGAGACTTCCCACAGCGCGGCGACACGATCGGCGCCGGCGTGCGCGAGCGCATAATCGAACGTGGTCGCGCCGGTCGTGGCGAGCCAGTGCAGATGCGGGCCGAGCACGAGTATTCCGGTCAGCGTCGAGATCCAGGGCGAGGCCGACAGCAGATAGCGGCGGCGACCCGGATGCAGCACGGCAGCGAACGCGAAGCTCGCGATCAGGAAGATCGAATAATATTTGCCGAGCATGGCGAATGCGCAGGCTGCACCGGCCGCAATCGCCCAGCCGGGCTGCCTTGGCGCCTCGAATGCGCGCAGGAAGCAATAGGTCGCCAGCGGCCATGCGGCCAGCAGTACCGTGTTGGCGTTGAAGCGCTGGGCGTGGAATTGATAGACCGGCAGCAACATCGCCAGCAGCAACACGATCACCCGCTTCTCGCCGCGGACGAAGCGGCGCGAGATCAGGTCGACCGCCCACAGCGCCACGGCTGCGTTGACCATCGCCATCAATTGCAACGACCAATCGATCAGCGGGAAGACTGCCGTCCATCCCCGCGCGATCCAGCCCATCAACGGCGGATGCTTGGGGTACCCCCAAGCGAGATGACGGCCGAGCGTCCAGGTCTCGAGCACGTCCGGATGCAGTCCGGCGCCGAGATAGGCGATGACGAGATACGCGGTCCAGATCGCGATAAAGAAGGCGAGCAGCAGCGGGATCGACCATCCGGCCTCGATCCCTTCAAGCCACTTGATGAACGGACGGCGCCACCGCGCCGGGTCTTTCTCCGACGCGACAGCCATCGCCGAGAAATCGATCAACGAAAACACCGTAAAACTACCGAATGAGGCAAAACAGAAGCGCGTGCACTCTAAAGCATGATCCGGAAAAGTGCGAAGCGGTTTTCCGAAAAGATCATGCTCAAACAAGGGCCTAAAGTGCGATGACGATTTGATCCAATCTCATCGCGCTTTTAATGATGCAGCCGCGAGAACTCAACGACGAAGCCGAGTGCCAAGACGGATTCAAGATCATGGTTGACGCGGCCGACGCCCGACAGGTTGAGCCAGCCAGCGGCACGCGTCATGCCGCCGCGGTCGTCATTTCCGCAACCGGAAGCGCCGTCTCTTCGTCAATCGCTTCAGGAACAAGCGGCGGCGATCCTGGAAACACACCGAATGCGCCGGCTACCTCCTGGAGCGGCTTCTGCTTGTCGGCCCAGTGCAGGGCCGTGTAGTCGAAACCGTGCACGATGGTGGGTTTGACGACTTCGAAATAGGGCGAGATGTCGAAGTCGCGCGGCATGTAGAGCGAGGAGTCGCGGATATGCAGGATCTCGCGGCGCGCCTTGCGGCTGGCGGCCCGCGTGATCTTGGGCAGGATCGGATAGCGCACGGCGTCGAACGCCTGTGCGATCAATGCCGAGCAGATGATCTTGGTCGGATCGCCGGAGCCGAACGCGATCATGCGGCGGCGCCAGCGCTGCGGGATCGGCAGCGGAAACAGATAGCGCGCGAGATCGACGATGTTCTTGGTGTCGTAGCCGAAGCCGATGCGATTGATGGCATAGCGGCACACCGTGGTGCGGTCCTCGAACGACAGTCCAACCGGACGGCAGAGGCGGGTATGATAGGCCAGATATTTCGATAGCGGCGCGGAGGTCACGCCTTCGCCGATATTGGCCTCGATCAGCACATGCTGCTCACCGTCAGGCTCGAACGCACCGTCGATCGGTCCGACGAACAGCGCGGCATGGGACCAGGTCGATTGCGTGAGGTACTTGATGATGCCGGAAATGCGGTTGTTGCCTTCGACCAGCAGCACATCGCCGGGCTGCATGATGCTCCGCAGATGGTCCGGATCGCTCGGCGTGAACGGTTCGTAACCGGGGACCTCCTTCTGCAGGTACCCCGCAATCCATTTACCGACGGTATCGAGCATTACGCCCATGGATTCCCCCCAGCGGTTCTACGACCGCTTCGTTCGACTTAATCATGGTCGTAAGCCGTTGCAATTTGGTTCATGCCTGCAACCGATCAATCATGATTGATTTACCATGAGTGTTGCTGCGGTCGGTGAGATGCGGCACAGTTCGCGAAGCGTTCCCATTCCCTGCAAGTCTCCGGAAACCATGCCAGAAGCTAAGTCATGACAGTGACCCGCCGCGATTTCCTGTCGGCGACCGCAGGACTGGCGCTGGTGCCGGTGCTGGGCAGCCGGGCCGTTGCTGCGCCGCCGCCGCGCGAGGCCGACATCGTCGTGATTGGCGCCGGTGCCGCAGGCATCGCCGCAGCGCGGCGGATCGCCGCCGCAAACCGCAAGGTGATCGTGCTGGAGGCGTCCGGCCAGGTCGGTGGTCGCTGCCAGACCGATCCGTCGACCTTCGGCGTGCCGTTCGACCGCGGCGCGCGCTGGATGCACAATCCCGAGACCAATCCGATGATCCGGCTGGCGCGGTCCGCCGGCCTCGACATCGTCACGGCGCCCGCGGGCCAGAAGATTCGCATCGGGCGCCGCTACGCCCGTCCCGGCGAGACCGAGGAATTTCTGGCGGCGCTGGTCCGTGCCAATCGCGCCATCGACGACGCCTCGCGCAAGGCCGATATCGCCTGTGCCGCGGCGATGCCGAAGGATCTCGGCGATTGGGCCGGCACCGCGGAATTCCTGCTCGGCGCCAATTTCAGCGGCAAGGATCTGAAGGACCTCTCCGCCGTCGATAAGGTGCGTGCGCAGGATCGCAACACCGCGATCGCCTGCCGGCAAGGGCTCGGTGCGCTGATCGCAAAGCTCGGCGAGGGACTGCCGCTCGTGTTGTCGACGCCGGCGCAGCGTATCCTGTGGAGCAATCGCGACGTGATGGTCGAGACGCCATCTGGCAAGATCACCGCGCGCGCCGCCATCGTCACGGTGTCGAGCAACGTGCTCGCGGGCGGCAATATCAAGTTCGCGCCCGAACTGCCGAAGCGCGCGCTGGACGCCGCCGCCAAGCTGACCCTCGGCAGCTACGATCGCATCGCATTGCAGATCCCCGGCAATCCGCTCGGGCTGTCGCGCGATGACGTCATCATCGAGCAGAGCAATTCGACCAGGACTGCGCTGCTCTACGGCAATATCGCAGGCTCCTCGCTGTGCACGATCGACGTCGCCGGCTCGTTCGGCCGCGATTTGTCCGCGCAGGGCGAGCAAGCGATGTCGGCGTTCGCGGTGGAATGGCTGACCAGGCTCTACGGCAGCGAGGTCGGCGGTGCCGTGAAGCAGACCAGCGTGACGCGCTGGAATGCACAGCCCTTCATTCAAGGCGCGATGTCGGCGGCGGCACCCGGCGCGCAATTCTCGCGCAAAATCCTCGCCGAGCCGATCGGCGCGATGTATCTCGCGGGAGAAGCCACGCACGAGACCCTGTGGGGCACCGTCGACGGCGCCTGGGAAAGCGGCGAGCGCGCTGCCGACGCCGCGCTACGCAGGATCGGCGGGGCCAGGGATGCGACGCCGGAGCCGGCAGCGCCGGCGGCAAAACAGCGAAAGCGCGCGCCGCACCGGTCCGCGGGACCAATGAATTGATGGTCGGAGAGATCAGGCATCGCGGGCTGCGATGGGTTGATCCTCGATTCAAGATGCCAAGCACGCGGTATCATCACCCGCGAAGGCAGGTGATCCAGTATTCCAGAGACGCCTGTGCTTGAATTGAGGGGCCACGGCGTACTGGATCGCCGGTCAGACCGGGAGCGATGACAGCGTATGTGGGACGCGAGTTCTGCCTCTCGTTGCGCGCCGGCGAATGACGAGTTGAGGGAGTTCGCGCCGCCTCACACCGGCAATCTCAGCTCCATCAAATCCTTCGCCACCACGATTCGGCCCTTGAAATTCGTCTTCACGTCGCGGGTCCAGTCGTCGTCGGTGACTTGAGGATCGTCGCCGGGGACGAAGTGGCTGAGCACCAGCATCTTGACGCCGGCGGCGGCGGCGATGCGTCCGACGTCTTCGGTCGAAGTGTGACTATCGAGCAGATGCTTCTTCAGCGTCGCGCCGTTCTTGGTCTTTGCCACCAGCCGGTCGACCGCGGGGACATAGAGACACTCGTGCACCAGCACGTCGGCACCCCCAGCAAACTCGGCGAGCTTCGGATTGTAGGCGGTGTCGCTGGAGAACACGATCACACCGTCCGGTGTCTCGAACTTGTAGGCGAAATTGTCCGTGATCGGCGGATGCGGCGTGCGGAAGGCGGTGACGGTGACATCAGGCGTCTTCAGCACCACGCCGTCGTCGGTGATGTCCTTCGCGATTAGCAATTTGCGCGGGTCGGGCCGGCCTTCGTCCTCGATCCGGGTCTCGACATCGAACTTGTTCAGCTCCCAATATTCCTTGGTCATCGCCTCGATGCCCTTGGGACCGAACGAATGGATCGGCGTCGAGAGGCCGGCCGCCCAGGCGTTGTAGACCAGATTGCCGTATTCCAGATTGTGATCGGAATGGTGGTGGCTGACGAGAATGTACTTCACTGACGGGATCGGCACGCCGGCGCGGACCAGCTGGCGGCTGACGCCCATGCCGCAATCAATGACAAACGGTGTGTCGTTGACGACGACGAGGTTGGCGGGATTGGAGGCGCCATTGCCGACGCGCGGCCCGCCCTTGGTGCCGAGGAACACGATGCGGGTGAGCGGTTTTGCATCTTGCGCGCGCACGCCGGGCGCCGCGAGCACGGCGGCGCCGCCGAGCGCCAGTTTCAATGCATTGCGCCGATCGATCATCGGTTCCTCCCTGAAGTCTTTGAGGCGACCCTAGCCGCCGCGCAGGATGCCATCAAGCGCCGGCAGGCCGACGATGACGGCGGCGGCGATCAGCGCGTAGCAGATCGCGCGAAACACCTGCTCGCTCGCCTTGCCGAACAGCGAGGCGCCGAACCAAACGCCGATGCCATAAACCGGACCCACGATCAGCGAGAACTTGATCGATTCGATCGTGATCAGCCCGGTGAACCAGTAGCTCACCAGCGAGAAGAAATCCGAGGCCCCGAAGAACAGCACGATGTTGGCGCGCGAGATCACCGACGAGATCGGGCGGCCCAGCCAGTAGGCGACGATCGGTGGGCCGCCAGTCTGCGCGAGACCGCTACAGAAGCCGGAGAGGCCGCCGACGCCGATCGAAAGCGCGGCGTGATCCTTGCCGTGGTAGCGCCAGCCCGACAGCAGCAGCACCAGCAACGCTGCGACGAAACAGGAGATGATCCAGCGCGTGGTCACCGGCTCGAGCACGGTCAGGAAATAGGTGCCGATGGGCACGCCGACCAGCGCGCCGGCGACCATCACCGCGGTGGCCTTGCGGTCGGCGTGAGTCCAGGCGTTCGGCAGCAGCGGCGTGGCGGCCACGAAATCGATCACAAGCAGCAGCGCCGCCACCAGCCGCGGCGCAGCGACGCTGCTCGCGAGCGGCATGAAGATCAGCGCCGAGCCGAAGCCGGAGAAGCCGCGCGCCGTACCCGACACGAACGCGATCGCGCAGATTACGAGGGCGATGCTGCTCGACACGTCGGATGGGATGAGGCTGAAGGAGGTCATGCGGTGGGAATAACGTTCAACTAGCTAGGCGGCGAATGAACTGATGTCTTGATACAAAGCACTCGCAATTCAAACCCGTCATCCTGAGGCGCGAGCGGAGCGAGCCTCGAAGGATGAATCGGCCACAGACGGGGCCGTCGACCCTTCGAGACGGCCGCTACGCGGCCTCCTCAGGGTGACGGTGATGGATTCCCCGCAAGCGGCGAGTCTCAAGGCAGCCGCCGCGCCGGCGTCACGCCCGCAGCGTGCCGCCGGTCTTCTTGGTCACCTCGGTGACGACCTTGGCCGCGACAGCGTCGATCTCCTGGTCGGTCATCGTCTTCTCACGCGGCTGAATCGTCACCGCGATCGCGATCGATTTCTTGCCGGGATCGATGCCCTTGCCTTCATAGACGTCGAACACGGTGACATCCGTGATCAGCTTCTTGTCGACACCCTGCGCCGCGCGGACGATATCGCCGGCCTTGACGCCGCGATCGACGATGAAGGCGAAGTCGCGCGACACCGGCTGGAATGCCGATAGCTCCAGCACCGGCTTGGCGCGCGTCGCCCGCTGCTTGCCTTGCGGGATGCGCTCGAGGATCACCTCGAACACGATCATCGGGCCGTCGGCGCCGAGGGCCTCGGCCGCACGCGGGTGCAGCTCGCCGAAATATCCGAGCACGTTCTGCGGGCCGATCTGGATGGTGCCGGAACGTCCCGGATGCAGCCACGCCGGGCCGCCGGGAACGATCTGCAGCGCCTGCATCGGCGCGCCGGCCGCGGCCAGCACGGCGAAGGCGTCGGCCTTGGCATCCATTGCGTCCGCCGCAGCCGCGCCGGTCCAGTGCCGCCCGATTCCCTTCGACGAGGCATAGCCATGGCGCACGCCGGAAGCGGCCACCAGCTGGTCTTCCGGCTTGTCGCCGCGGAACACCTGGCCGACCTCGAACAGCGCGACATCGGGAGTGCCGCGGTTGATGTTGGCCTGAGTGGCGGCAACCAGGCCAGGCAGCAGGCTCGGCCGCATGTCGGAGAGATCGGCTGCGATCGGGTTGGCGAGCACGAGCTCGCTCTGGCCGCCGCCGAACAGCTTTGCCGCGTCATTGGTGATGAACGACCAGGTCACGGCCTCCACCATGCCGCGGACGCCGAGTGCGCGCTTGGCGCGGCGGGTGCGCAGCTGCATCGGCGTCAGCACCGGCTTGCGCGGCTCCTCGCCGCGATCGAACGGCGTCATCGGTACCTTGTCGACGCCGACGATGCGCACGATCTCCTCGACGATGTCGGCCTTGCCCTGCACGTCGGTGCGCCAGGATGGGATCGCGATCTTCACGACCGGGCCGTTGCCGGCCAGCATGAAGCCGAGCCGGGTCAGGATCAGCTTGACCTCGACCAGCGGCACCTCGATGCCGGCGAGCCGCTTCACCTCGGTGAGCGGGAAGTCGATGACGCGATCCTCGCCGAACTGCTTGCCGACCACGACGTTCTCGGACGGCGTGCCGCCGCAGAGATCCAGCACCAGCTTGGTCGCGAGCTCGAGCCCGGGCACCATGAAGGCCGGATCGACGCCGCGCTCGAATCGGTAGCGCGCATCCGAATTGATGCCGAGCTTGCGGCCGGTCTGCGCGATGTTGATCTCGTTCCACAGCGCCGATTCGATCAGCACATCGGTGGTGTTGTCGTCGCAGCCCGAGGCCTCGCCGCCCATGATGCCGGCGAGCGATTCGACGCCGTGCTCGTCCGCGATCACGCAGATGTTGCTGTCGAGCGTGTAGGTGCGGCCGTCGAGCGCAAGCAGCGTCTCGCCATCCTTGGCGCGGCGGACGGTGAGGTCGCCCTGCACCTTCTTGGCGTCGAACACGTGCAGCGGGCGGGCGCGGTCGTAGGTCATGAAGTTGGTGATGTCGACCAGCGCGTTGATCGGGCGCAGGCCGATCGAGGTCAGCCGCTTCTGCAGCCATTCCGGCGACGGACCGTTCTTGACGCCGCGTACCAGCCGCAGCGCGAAGCCCGGACACAGCGCGGCGTCTTCAACCTTGACCTGAACCGGGCAGGGGAATTCGCCCTTGATCGGCCTGATGCCGGGATCCTTGAATTTGCCCATGTCGGCTGCGGCGAGATCGCGCGCGATGCCGTGCACACCGGTGCAGTCCTGCCGGTTCGGCGTCAGATTGATCTCGATCGTGGGATCGCCGAGGCCGGCCCAGTCGGCATAGCCCTTGCCGAGCGGCGCGTCGGCCGGCAACTCCATGATGCCGTCGTGGTCTTCCGAGATCTGCAACTCGGCCGCCGAGCACAGCATGCCGCGGCTCTCGACGCCGCGGATCGTGCCGACGCCGAGCGTGATGTTCTTGCCGGGAATGTAGGTGCCAGGCGGCGAGAACACGCTGACCAGCCCGGCACGCGCGTTCGGCGCGCCGCACACCACCTGCACCGGCTCAGCCCCGTCGCCGGTATCGACCATGCAGACGCGCAGCCGGTCGGCGTTCGGATGCTGCTCGGCCGAGATCACGCGCGCGATCGTGAACGGCGCGAGCTGTTTCGCCTTGTCCTCGATGTTCTCGACCTCGAGCCCGATCATGGTGAGCTTGTCGGCGAGCTTGTCGAGCGGCTCGTCGGTCTCGAGATGTTCCTTCAGCCAGGAGAGGGTGAACTTCACGGCTGCATGCCTCGGTTCTTGTTGGTGTTGATTAGCGTGCTTGCGACGGCGGTATGGCTCCCTCCCCCCTCGCGGGGGAGGGTTGGGGAGAGGGGTACGCCGCTTGCTCGAAACGATGTTGTGCTGTGGCTAGCGTGAGCGACATCCAAGGAAAAAGGACTCGCGGAGATGTACAGGGCGACGACTGCGTTCAGTGCCCGCGGCCACCCCTCTCCCTGACCCTCCCCCGCAAGGGGGGAGGGAACGGAGAGCGTGTTCGCAATGTCGTTTGCGCTCACCGACATCACGTACTCAATCCCCCCGCGATGGTCGGGATGTCGAGCGGCTTGAAGCCGTAATGGTCGAGCCAGCGGATGTCGTTCTCGAACAACTGGCGGAGATCGGCGATGCCGTATTTCAGCATCGCGATGCGATCGATGCCCATGCCCCAGGCAAAACCCTGGTAGACGTCGGGATCGATGCCGCAGGCGCGCAGCACGTTCGGGTGCACCATGCCGCAGCCAAGGATCTCCATCCAGTCCTCGCCCTCGCCGAAGCGAATCTCGCCCTTGTCGCGGCGACACTGGATGTCGACCTCGAGCGACGGCTCGGTGAACGGGAAGAACGACGGCCGGAACCGCATGTTGATGTGGTCGACCTCGAAGAACGCCTTGCAGAACTCGTGCAGGATCCATTTGAGGTGGCCGAGATGCGAGGCCTTGTCGATCACGAGACCCTCGACCTGGTGGAATTGCGGCGTGTGCGTCGCATCGGAGTCGATGCGATAGGTGCGGCCCGGACAGATCACGCGGATCGGCGGTGTCTTACTCAGCATCGTGCGCACCTGCACCGGCGAGGTGTGGGTCCGCAGCAGCATGCGCGAGCCATCTTCCTTCGGGTTGAAGAAGAAGGTGTCGTGCATTTCGCGGGCGGGATGGCCTTCGGGGAAGTTCAACTTGGTGAAGTTGTAGTCGTCGGTCTCGATGTCGGGACCTTCGGCGACCGCAAAGCCCATGTCGGCGAAGATCGTGGTGAGCTCGTCCCAGACCTGGCTCAGCGGATGGATGCGGCCGGTCTCCGCCGGCGTCTCGCGCAGCGGCAGCGTGACATCGATGGTCTCCGCGGCGAGGCGTGCATCGAGCGCGGCCGCTTTCAGCACGTCGCGCCTGGCCGCGAGTGCCTGCGTCACCGCATCCTTCGCAAGGTTGATCTTGGCGCCTTCGGTCTTGCGCTCCTCCGGCGACATCTTGCCGAGGGTGGCGAGCAAGGCCGAGATCGAGCCCTTCTTGCCGAGCGCTGCGACGCGCACTGCCTCCAGGGCGGCCTCGTCACCGGCCGAGGCGATCTGGTCGAGGATGGATGTTTCGAGCGTTGCGAGGTCGGACACGGTCAATTCCTGCTTGAGCGGAGCATGATCTGGAGGGAAGAACCGGAAGCGGTCCGGGACCCGACTTGCGGACCATGCGGGAAAATTCGGCTGGGTTGTCGCCGCCCGAAGGCCGTAACGTCAAGCAAAAAGCCGGTCATTTCGGGCTTATGGCCGGCTGCATTGAACCCCCCGCGCTGGCCGCGCTACCCAAGGGGGAGTTCAAGGAGACCCACGCGATGTTGCTGCGATCCTGCCTGGCCGTGCCGGCGGTCCTGTTGATGCTCGGAACGGCGCAGGCCGCGACCGAGGAATGCCCCGCCAAATCGACCCAGATGGACGACATCATCGCGGAGCTCGAGAAGGCGCCGAGCTGCAACCGCGCGATGAAGGTCTTCGAGGCGTGCGAATATGGAGCCAGCGGGGACGTCCAGTTCGGCGAGGTGGTCGAGAAGAAATGCGAGGGGGACTTCCTGTCCGGCCTCGGAGCGTCGCAGAAGAAGGCCTATGCCGGCCAGCTCAGGCGCTGCGACCACAAATACGACAACGAAAGCGGCACCATGTACCGCTCGTTCACCGCGTTCTGCCGGGCGATCGTCGCCCAGCGCTATTCGCAGAAGGCGCTGAAAGCGGGCCTCAAGGCCCGCTAGAATCAGGCCGCCAGCGCCGCCTTGGCCTTCTCGGCGATCGCCTGGAACGCAACCGGCTCGTGGATCGCAAGATCCGACAGCACCTTGCGGTCGACCACGACGCCCGACTTGGACAGGCCGTTGATGAACACGCTGTAGGTCATGCCGAACGGACGGACCGCGGCGTTGATGCGCTGGATCCAGAGCGCGCGGAAGGTGCGCTTCTTGCGCTTGCGGTCGCGGAAGGCGTACTGGCCGGCCTTTTCGACGGCCTGCTTGGCGACGCGGATGGTGTTCTTGCGGCGGCCGTAATAGCCCTTGGCGGCCTTGTAGACTTTCTTGTGCTTGGCGTGAGCGGTCACACCGCGTTTGACGCGAGACATGACGGAAATCCTTGATCTGGAAGAGGTGACGGGGCGCCGCGCTGGCGCGGCGAGGGTTCAAGCGGATCGGAGCGATCAGGCGTTCGGCAAGAAGTACTTCTTGACGTTGTCGCCGTCGGTCTTGAACAGCACGCGGGTGCCGCGGAGCTGACGGATCTGCTTCTTCGTCCGCTTGATCATGCCGTGGCGCTTGCCGCGCTGGGCGTGCATCACTTTGCCAGTGGCAGTCACCTTGAAGCGCTTTTTAGCGCCCGACTTGGTCTTCAACTTGGGCATTTAGCTCTCCTGTCGCACAGCACGAAAATCGCCCCGAGAGGCGTCCGGCCGGCTAAAATGCTCGTTAGAGCGTTGAAAGTGCTAGGGTTTTTTCCGAATTGAAAGAACCTGCACTGGACGTCGCCACGGCAGCCCTTGATCAGCCGGGCGGCGAAGGCCCGGCTTATGACAGAGGATCGGCGGTTTTGCAACGTTTGAGACAGCCAAACGGGCGGGAACCGGGTAGCCCGGATGGAGCGAAGCGCAATCCGGGGCAGCTGTCGCCGCGGATCGACTTTCCCGGATTTCGCTGCGCTTCATCCGGGCTACGGGCTTCGAAATAGAAACGGCCCGCCAGGTCGCCTGACGGGCCGTTTCACAGAGCCTACAAACCAATTCGAACTAGCGCGGTGCCAGCACCATCACGACCTGGCGGCCTTCGAACTTCGCGTCCTGCTCGACCTTGGCGAACTCGGCCACGTCGGCCTTCACCTTGTCCAGCAGCTTGGTGCCGATCTCCTGGTGCGCCATCTCACGACCGCGGTAGCGCAAGGTGATCTTGACCTTGTCGCCTTCCTCGAAGAAGCGCTGCATCGCGCGCATCTTCACGTCATAGTCGTGATCGTCGATCATCGGGCGGAGCTTGATCTCCTTGATCTCGACGACCTTCTGCTTCTTGCGGGCCTCGGCGGCCTTCTTCTGCGCGGAATATTTGTACTTGCCGTAGTCCATGATCTTGCAGACCGGAGGACTGACATTCGGCGAAATCTCGACGAGGTCCATGCCGGCTTCCATGGCCATCTTGATGGCAACCATGGTCTCGACGGTGCCCTTGTTGACACCATCGGCATCGATCAGCTGGATCTGCGCGTTGCGAATCTCATCATTGGTGCGCGGCCCGTCTTTGGCGACTGTGGGCGGGGCTCTATTGGGACGGCGAATGGGTAACTCTCCAAAGTTGTGAAAGGGAAGGCGGATATTTTGAAGCAAGACGCTGCACCGGGCAAGCGAACTCGCTCCTTTAAGCGGCAAAACCGCCAATTGCGAGGCATTTTGGCCACGCCCGGCACATATAGCGGGTGCATGCGCTCCGCAAGGCGTCGCGTGCTGCCGTTGACCGCTGCCGCGCGACGATTGAAAACCAGATCTCTGACACGCGAGTGACCGAACCATGAGCCAAACCGCCGCAACCGGACAGGAACCCGCCTTCATCGAGGTCGGCGAGGGCAGTGCGGCGCGCCGGATCGCGGTGCGCGCCCGCGCCGGCCGCGGCCCGGGCAGCACAAATGGTGCGCCAGGCAGCACAAATGGTGCGCCGGGCCTATTCTGGCTCGGCGGCTTCAAGTCCGACATGTCCGGCACCAAGGCGATCGCGCTCGATGCATGGGCCGCCGAGCACGGCCGCAGCTCGGTCCGGTTCGACTATTCCGGCCACGGCGAATCCGGCGGCGAATTCGTCGACGGCACCATTGGCCGCTGGCTCGAGGAGAGTCTGGCTGTGTTCTCGCAGTTCTGCCGCGGGCCGCAGGTCGTGATCGGTTCCTCGATGGGCGGCTGGATGGCGCTGCTGCTGGCGCGCGAGATCGCAAGGCGCGGCAAGGAGAAGCTCGCCGGTCTGGTGCTGATCGCGCCGGCGCCCGATTTCACCGAGGAATTGATGTGGAAGGGCTTCTCGCCGGAGATCCGCGCCGAGATCGAGACCAAGGGCATGTGGCTCAGGCCGTCGGAATATGGCGACGGCTCGCCCTATCCGATCACCCGCAATTTGATCGCGGAGGGCCGCAACCACCTGCTGCTCGGAAGCCAAATCGATGTCGGCTGCCCGGTGCGCATCCTGCAAGGCGCGCTGGACCCCGACGTGCCGTGGAAGCACGCCTTCGCGCTGGTGCACCGGCTGCCCGCCGAGGACGTGGTGCTGACCATGATCCAGGACGGCGACCACCGCCTGTCGCGCCCGCAGGACATCGCGCGCATCATCGCGGCGGTGGCGGAGATCGGCTAAGCGCTTTCATCTTGCACGACGTCATCATCCGCGAAAGCGGATGATCCAGTACGCTGTGGCCTCTCGATCTAAGGCAACCGCTCTGGAATACTGGATGCCCCGCCTGCGCGGGGCATGACAGAGTGGCTGGGAGCAACGCCAATGGACACGACAACGATGCTGCGCGCGTTCTGCGACGCGGTCGAGCAGCGCAACGGCAAGGCCTTTGCCGATCTTTTCACCGAGGACGGCGTCTATCACGACGTGTTCTACGGCGCGTTCGCGGGCCATGCCAAAATCGCCGAGATGATCGACGACTGGTTCTACCGCACCGCGACCGATTTCCGCTGGGTGATGCACGATCCCGTCAGCGACGGCACGACGCTCTACGCGCGCTACACGTTCAGCTACCGCTCGATCCTGCCGGAAGCCAAGGGCGCACGGGCGATGTTCGAGGGTGTCGCGATCATGCGGCTGCGCGACGGCAAGATCATGGAGTATCACGAGGTCGCCAACACCGCGCCCGCCTTCGTCGACCTGAACTTCGCGCCGGAGCGGATTGCGAAGATCGTCGCCAAGCAGGGCGCAGCGCTGAGGGCACGGCCGGAGATGCAACGGCATTTGGCTTGAGCTGCGCGACGGACTTCTCTGTCGTCATTCCGGGATGCGCCGTCAGGCGCAGGCCCGGCATCCATCGGGCCGCAACGCTGGTAGAGGAATGGATTCCGGGCTCGCGCTGCGGGCGCCCCGGAATGACTACGGTGGGAATCTACGGCGGCGGCGGGTTGGTCATCGGCTTGCGCTGGGCGAGCGCCGCCACGGTCGACGTGCCGATCGGACCCTTCTCGTCATAGAGCCAGCATTCGCCGATCGCGATGCCGTCGGTGGCGTGGTGATTGACGACCTCGAAGCCGATCCAGTTGGTCACCGGCAAACGATGCAGATAGATCGTGACGTCGCTGTTGATGTAGCCGAGGCCCTGGTCGCCGGCGTTCGCGAAGGGGCTGGCGAAGTCAGCGCCGGTGGCGACATGGACGAACGGCGTCATCTTCACACCGGCGACGAGCTCGCGCACCTCGCTCATCCAGAGCCTCCGTTCGCCGAGCGAGCCCATATGGCCCGTGATCGGCCGCGTCTCCCATTTGCCGTTCATGCCGAGCCTCGGATCGGCCGGCTTCGGGATGTCAGCCGGCGCCGGCACCTGCCAGTTCGGCGGCGACCACACATTGCCGGGAGCATTTTCCGTCCTACGCAACAATTGGCAGGAGGCGCGCGCCATGATGGTGCCGCCGGAGACAAACTCGGCCTCGACCATCTTGATGCGCATGCCGTCGCGGACGAGCTTTGTCGTCACCTCGATCGGCGTCGTGATGTTGGGCAGCCGGAACATGTCGACGGTCAGTCGCGCGGGCACGAACTCGTCGGAGCCGTGGCGCTCCTCGATGACGAAGCCGAGCAGGCCGATCACGACACGGCCGTGCAGGGATTCCGGACTCCACGGTCCGTTGGCAACTGACGTCGGCATGAAGCCGTCGCCGTGCCGGGTGAAGAAGGGCTGGTTTGTCATGGCGTGCGACCATGACGGGAACGGGTTACGAAAATCAAGGGTTTCTCCCGTCATTGCGAGGAGCGAAAGCGACGAAGCAATCCATGCGTCCGCGTCCGCCGCGCGATGGATTGCTTCGCTTCGCTCGCAATGACGGGGATGGAGCGATGCGCACCGGCCACCGGTGACTGCATGCGTTCACACAACGTTGGCCGCGCGCCACTCCTGCTGCACGGTGATGTCGGGCTCACCGCCGGCCCGTGACGCCAGCGCTGCGAACGCGTCACGCGCGAGCAACTGCGCCAGCGCCCACACCGCGGCACCCCGCACCAGCGGACTGGCATCGTCGAGCAGGCGTCGCGCTTCGCCGGCAAGGTTGGGGTCGCCGGAGTTGCCGATCGCGATCAGCACATTGCGGATGAAGCGGTCGCGGCCGATGCGCTTGACCGGCGATTTCGTGAACAGCGCGCGAAACGCGGCATCGTCGAGCCGCACGAGATCGGCGAGCGCTGGTGCGCGCAACCCATCGCGCGCGGCAAGCTTCTGCTCGCGGCCTTGTTGCGCGAACTTGTTCCACGGGCACACCGCGAGGCAATCGTCGCAGCCATAGATGCGGTTGCCGATGGCCTTGCGGAATTCGTGCGGGATCGGGCCCTTGTTCTCGATCGTCAGATACGAGATGCAGCGCCGCGCATCGAGCCTGTAGGGGGCCGGAAACGCCGCGGTCGGGCAGATGTCCTGGCAGGCACGGCAGCTGCCGCAATGATCGGCTTCGCCTTCGTCACACGGCAGCTCGGTCGCGGAATAGATCGCGCCGAGGAACAGCCAGGAGCCGAATTCGCGCGACACCAGATTGGTGTGCTTGCCCTGCCAGCCGATCCCGGCGGCCTGCGCCAGCGGCTTCTCCATGACGGCGGCGGTGTCGACGAACACCTTCACCTCGTCGCCGGTCTCGGCGGCGAGCCAGCGCGCCAGAATCTTCAGCCGCTTCTTGATGACGTCGTGATAATCGTCGCCCTGCGCATAGACCGAGATCGCACCATGCGAGCGGCGCGCGAGAATATCGAGCGGATCATCAGCGGGCCCGTAATTGACGCCGAGCATGATGATCGAACGCACGCCGCCCCACAGCACGCGCGGGTCGGCGCGCCGTTCCGGATTGGCTGCGAGCCAGTCCATGTCGCCATGGCCGCCGGAGCCGAGGAATTCCAAAAAATATCTTCCGGCTGCACTGGTCGCATCAGGCGCGGTGAAGCCAATGGCATCGAAGCCCAGCGCATGTGCCTCGCGCCGAAGTGCCGCCTTGAGGTCGGGCGGAGAGAGCGTGACTGCCGGGTTCAGAAGTCGAGGTCCACATAGGTGCGCGACGCCGGCACCCCCGCCAGCCATTCGCTGAGCAGCGGGCGGAACGACGGGCGGGACTTCACCCGCGCGTACCACGCCTTTGCCGCGTCGTCCTCGCTCCATGGCACGTCGCCCAGATAGTCGATCGCCGAGAGATGCGCCGCGGCGGCGAGATCCGCGTAGGTCAGGCGGTCGCCGGCGAGATAGTTCCGCGTCTTCGCCAGCCAGCCGATATAGCTCAGATGATAGCGCACATTGACCTTGGCGGCGCGCATGATGTCGGGCGCCGGCGGGCCGCCGCCATTGTCCTCGCTCATGAAGCGCTTGTAGATCCGCTCGGTCACCAGCGGGTTGGAGGCTTCCTCGAAGAATTTCTCGTTGAACCACGCCATCAGCCGGCGCACCTCGACGCGCTCGGCCGACGAGGTCGGCAACAGCCGCCGCTCGCCGGCATCCAGCCCATGCGTCTCGTCGACATATTCGGCGATAACAGGCGCACCCGGAATCGGCGGAAAGCCCTCGGCGATCAGGACCGGCGTGGTGGCCGCCGGATTGAGCGCGAGGTACGCCTCGCGCCGCTCCCACACCCGTTCCTCCACCAGACGCAGATCGAGGCCGTACTCGCCGAGCACGAGGCGAATGAAGCGCGAATGCGGACAGAACGGATGGTGATACAGCGTGTACATGAGGCCCTTGGTAGATTCACGGCGATTAAGAAACCATCAACCTGTGCGGTCCGGACCTGTGCCTTGGCCAGACCGGCTCCGGTCGTCTCTATGTCGCGTCAGCACACGAACCGGTAGCCACCCCCGCAGATGGTGCGGGTCACAAAAACGCTATAGCTCAGCAAATCGGCCGGGTAACCCATTGTTTGACGATTTTTTGCGATTGCGGCCAATGTGCGAATAAGCGAGAAGAATCCCGTTTTCCACACAGGACAGGCCACATCATGATGACGGATATGCTGCGGGCGGTGATTCTCGGCATCGTGGAGGGCGTCACCGAGTTCCTGCCGGTCTCGTCCACGGGCCACCTGCTGCTCGCAGAACGTTTCTTCAATCTCGGCGAAGGCAATTTCTGGAAGAGCTTCGCGATCCTGATTCAGCTCGGCGCGATTCTGGCGATCCTCGTGCTCTACTTCACCAAACTGTGGCGCGTCGCGCTCGGCATGTTCTCCAATCCCGACGACCGCCGCTTCGTGATCGGCGTGCTGGTGGCGTTCCTGCCGGCGGTCGTGATCGGCCTGATCGCCGGCAAGTACATCAAGGAATTCCTGTTCAATCCGTGGGTGGTCTGTTTCACGCTGATCGTCGGCGGCGCCGTGCTGCTCTGGGTCGATCAGCTCGACCTCAAGATCTATGAGGACGATGCGACTCGGTTCCCGCTGCTGATGTATTTCTGGATCGGCGTTGCGCAGTGTCTGGCGATGATCCCCGGCGTGTCGCGCTCCGGCGCCAGCATCGTCGCTGCAATGCTGCTCGGCGCCGACAAGCGCTCGGCCGCCGAGTTCTCGTTCTTCCTTGCGATCCCGACCATGGTCGGTGCGTTCGCCTATGATTTCTACAAGAACCGCGGCGACTTCACCTCCGACAATCTCAGCGTGATCGCGGTCGGCTTCGTGGTGTCGTTCATCACCGCGATGATCGTGGTGCGGGCATTCCTGAATTTCGTCACCCGGCGCGGCTTCTCCTTCTTTGCCTGGTGGCGCGTGATCGTCGGCACGCTCGGCCTGATCGCGCTGGCGATGGGACGGTAAAGACTCCCACAGGCACCATCCATCACCGTCACCCTGATGAGGCCGCAAAGCGGCCGTCTCGAAGGGTCGACGGCCCGACTGTGGCCGATTCATCCTTCGGGGCTTGCCCAGCGGCGCAATTGCGCCGCAAGGGTCGCACCTCAGGATGACGGCGAGGGTTTGGGGCGGGCCCCTACGCGCTCTTCTTCTGGAACTGGCCGGTCGCGCGGAAGCGCCAGAGATATTGCGGGGCGACCGCTTCCATCGAATCCGGCGTGATGCCGAGCCCGGCAAATGTGAGCCCGGAGCCCGGCGGCCTTGGCGGTGTCTGACACCACATTGTCCGACCGCAGCATCGCGACCTGGTCCGGCGTCAGCGTGAACGGGCCGGGCGCGAATTGCAGGACATAGGATTGCAGCCTGGCGAGGCCGAACGGCAGCGGCGCCAGCATGCGGTCGCGCTGGGTGATCTGGAGGATGATCTCCATCACCTCGCGCATGGTCAGCACTTCCGGCCCGCCGAGCTCGTAAGTGGCGCCGCCCTTCGCCTTGCCGTCCACGGCATCGGCCACCGCGTCGGCGACATCGGCGACATAGGCCGGCTGCAACTTGTTGGCCC
Organism: Bradyrhizobium sp. USDA 4461; assembly: GCF_054055655.1. Taxonomy (NCBI): domain Bacteria; kingdom Pseudomonadati; phylum Pseudomonadota; class Alphaproteobacteria; order Hyphomicrobiales; family Nitrobacteraceae; genus Bradyrhizobium; species Bradyrhizobium sp. USDA 4461. The sequence goes on along the minus strand of NZ_JBSRXM010000001.1, from coordinate 2,330,181 downwards.
CGCCGCCGACCAGCGGCAGCACCGGCGACATCCGGGCCAGCGCCGCAAAGCGGTTGGTGAACTGATCCTCGGGCCCGAACATCAGCGACGGCCGCATGATGGTGGCCTGTGGTGCGGCCGCCAGCACCGCCTGCTCGCCTTCCGCCTTGGCGCGGTAATAGCCGGAGGCCGAGTCCTTATCGGCGCCGATGGCGGAAACATGGACTATCCGGGCTCCGGCAGCGGCCGCCGCCTGGGCGATTGCCTCGGCGCCCTTCACCTGCACGGCATCAAAGCTCTGTCCGCCGCCCTCGGCCAGGATGCCGACCAGATTGATGGCGATGTGCGAATCACGCAACGCCGCCTCGACCGAGGCCGGGTAGCGCACATTGGCCTGGACGGCATGAATCTGCCCGACGCGGCCGAGCGGCTGCAGATGGAACGCCAGTTCAGGCCGCCGCACCGCGACTCGCACGCGGTAATCGCGCTTGCAGAGCGCTCGGACCACGTTCCGTCCCAGAAAACCCGATCCGCCGAAGACCGTGACGAGCGTTTCCAGGTTCGATGCCATGAGGTCCATTCCTGCCGGATTCGAGAGCGATTGAGCGCATTTAGCGCCTCTCGCGATACGCCATCAGCCCAATCCTGTACAGGCTATTTGAATTTTCGATCGCGAATTTGACAAGCGCGTAACCGATCCTTACTAAGCCGCTCCACATGCCCAGGTGGCGGAATTGGTAGACGCGCTGGCTTCAGGTGCCAGTGGCTTAACGGCCGTGAAGGTTCGAGTCCTTTCCTGGGCACCATCGCTCTTCTAAGAGCGTGAAATCCAAAGCAAATTAGCAAAATCAACGGCTTGCCCGCTCCTCAGTGGTACAAGAGAGTGGTACAATGCCGTTAGCTATGTCGCGTCCGTGGAAGCATCCCAAAACTGGAATCTATCAGCTCCGGAAAGCCGTTCCGGACGATCTGCGCAAGATCGTCGGCAGGCGCGAGGAGAAGGTAAGCCTTAAAACCCGCGATCCGGTGGAGGCTAAACAGCGGTTTGCGATGGCCCTTGCCGAGCTCGAGGTTCGCTGGGCGAACCTACGTGCCGGACCGAAGCCCCTGACGGAGCGCGAGGCGCACCAATTGGCAATCGCCGAGCATGATCGATGGATCGAGCAGTACGGCGATAATCCGAGCCGACAGACGAAATGGGACGTCAGATTGGGCGATTGGCTGTTTGGAGCCCGGGGAAGTGAACCTTTGGTCCAGCCGGGATCGCTCCGATCGGACTCCAGTCAAGAACTGCTCAAGGTCCGCCTTATGGAGCAGGACTGTTTAGAAGCAGCAAACAGCTATCTTACCGCCCACGGAATCTTCGCCGATTGGCAAAATCAACAAACCATGGCCAGGGCAATCGGCGCGGCCATACAGCGCGCGTGCCTGATTTTGGCTAAGCTGGCGAGAGGTGAAGGCGATTACTCGCCCCATTCTCAGCCAATTCCATTCCCGCAGAGGAACGCTGCGGCAGAACGAGGAAAGTCAGCTTCAGAGCCTAGCGCCTCGAACGGGTCGCTATCGGCGTTGGTTGAGGATTGGTGGAAGGAGGCGAAGGCCGCCGGTCGCAAGCAGAGTACCTATGAAAGCTATCAGAAGACGATGATGAAGCTCGTGGCCTTCTTGAAGCATGACGAGGCGGGCCGCGTGACGCCAGAGGACATCGTTCGCTTCAAGGATCACCGGCTGCAGGGCGGGGCGAGTGCGAAGACCGTAAAGGATAGTGACTTAGCCGGCCTGAAGACTGTATTTGGCTGGGCGGTCATGAACCGCCGCATGCACTCCAATCCTGCCGAAGGACTTACCATCAAGGTCGGCAAGTCGCGCAAACTCAGATCAAAGGGATTTTACGACCGAGAGGCATCTGCCATTCTCAAGCACGCTCGGAATGCTGCTGCAGGGAGGGCTGCTCCCAAGCTGGCGTTGGCGAAACGGTGGGTGCCGTGGTTGTGTGCCTTCACGGGAGCGCGGGTAGGCGAGATGCTTCAGCTTCGCAGAGAGGACGTTCGCCGTGAAGGCGAAGCTTGGGTCGTGCACGTGACCCCCGAGGCGGGCCCCGTGAAGACTGACGAAGCGAGAGACGTGGTGCTGCATCGGCAAATCATCGACGAAGGTTTCCCGGCGTTCTACGAGAGGTCATCGGGAGGTTATCTATTCATTGACCCCAAGCCCGGCGAGCTCGGCGTTCGCAGGGCGGTGAAGACAGCGAGAAATAAGGTCAACGCCTTCGTGCGTGAGGTGGTGAAGGATCCGAACGTTGATCCGAGCCATGGCTGGCGCCATCGTTTTAAGACTATCGGCATTGAGCAAGAGGTGGCCATGCGTGTGCTTGATGCCATACAGGGGCACGCTCCGCGCAATGCGTCTGAGGATTACGGGGACGTAACCATTGCTGCGAAGGCAAAGGCCGTCGACCGGTTCCCAAACATAGACGTCGATTGAAGGCTGTGGCCATTCCTCCGAGGGCCCGAACACGGTGTGTCCCGTCGTGGACCGCCGCACGCCTTGAAGGAGCCCTTGCATCGGATCCAATGGCCGAAGGAAACGTACAAGTGGCGGGCACCATCCAACAAAGATCGAGTTTGCTCGATCCATCATTCCTGGCCAGATTTCAACCAAACCATCTCAGACCCCAGGCTCCTGGCGGACGCCATTCTCGCTCGGTCTAAGTCATTGGTGTAATTGATAGACCTGTGGCTTCGGGACACATTTGCCAATGAGCACCCTTGTTCACCTAAGGTTCTACTGTCATAGATAAACAACCACTCTGGGGGAGGCCCGCCGATGATCAACAGCTCCAACGCGCTGTCCGATTCGTCTCACAGCAGCATTCAAGCGCCTGCCCGCAATTGCGCACAAGCACAGTTCCGGCCAGCCTAAGGCCAGCCCATCCTAAAACATGACTACCGCCCCGTTCCATTGCACTTAGGCTGGGGCGAGTTTCTCAAACGCTTGGAGATCGCCTTGAAGAGGCCCGCTGTTCAAGACACTAGTGATGAACTGGAAGGCGAAGAGGAATTTGAACTGGAGGCACAGGAAGAGCCGACAGCTACCCAGCAGCCCACCAAAAAACAAAAAACTAAGAGGGGCAAAAAGCGAAAAGCCCCGGACGAACCGGCCCAAATTGTCAGCTACCGATATCCGGACAAGCGGGTCAATAATCCAGAAGTGGGTATGGTCCATCCGGAGAATGATCCGGATCAGCCGGAGACAGTTTGGCGCTACGACCCACACATTGATCCCGCGTTGCAATTCGATAGTGTGCGCAGCCGCGTCGAGGCTCTCATCGACGATGCGCTGGCGGGTGGCGATTCGGCGCGTATGCGCGAAGCGCTCGCGGAATTGAGGCGCCTGCAGACGCCCTATCTCAACTGGACAGGCAAAGCCGAGCGCACGAGTTTCGAGGTCGATACTGTCTCCCTGCATGTCCATGAGCGTATTGACCCAGCAAGTATTCTGGCCGCGGTCAGACGCCGATCGAAAGGTGAAAAGGCTGGCCAAGAAAGAGCGTTGCAACCAAGCTTGTTTGATGCGCCGTTCGAAAGCTTGCCGCTTCGTCAAGCCGTCGACTTCTATAAGCACGAGAAGAATTGGTCCAACCGTTTGATCGCGGGCGACTCCTTGCTCGTCATGAATTCTCTCCTGAAGAAGGAGAGCATGGCCGGCCAGGTTCAGATGATTTACATCGACCCGCCCTACGGCATCAAATACGGCTCGAACTTCCAACCGTTCACGAACAAGCGGGATGTGAAAGACGGCGCTGACGCCGACCTCACCCAAGAGCCGGAGATGATCAAGGCCTTCCGGGACACCTGGGAGCTCGGAATCCACTCATACCTAACATACCTGCGTGACCGGCTACTCTTAGCTAAAGACCTGCTGCATGACTCGGGCAGCATCTTTGTTCAAATTTCCGATGAGAACCTCCATCTGGTGCGAGCCATCATGGACGAGGTTTTCTCGGCAAGAAGCTTTGTCGCTCTAATTCCCTTCAAGAAAACCGGAGGACAAAGCTCCAGTGCTCTGCCGACGGTGAATGACTATATCATCTGGTACTGTAAGAATCCTGGTGCAATTAAGTACCGTCAGTTGCTCTTGGACAAGGTCCCCGGGGAAACAGGCGCAACGAACTACACGTGGGTCGAATTAGCGAGCGGACAAAGGCGCCCGATTCGGGAAGAAGAGGCAGATGCGCTGCCAAACGGTAGCGAGGTGTTCCAAGCATATCCCTTGTTTTCAGAGGGCACCTCCCCGAGTGACGAACCGTTGAGCTGGCGAGGCGCCATCTATGAGCCCTCCGCCAACTCCCATTGGAAAACTACAGCACTGGGTCTGAGCCGCCTCGAAAAGGCAGATCGACTGCTGGCACAAGGCAAAACTCTGCGAATGGTGAACTACCATCGCGACTACCCAGTGACGCCCCTGACCAATCTCTGGCTGGATACCCAGATAAGCGGGTTCAATGAGCAGCGTTTGTACGTTGTTCAAACGCTTCCGCTCGTGATTGAGCGATGCCTTTTGATGACGACCGATCCGGGTGATTTGGTTTTCGACCCGACATGTGGCTCCGGTACAACAGCCTTCGTCGCCGAGAAGTGGGGGCGCCGCTGGATAACGTGCGATACATCCCGCATCGCGGTCGCTCTAGCGAAACAGCGACTGGTCACCTCGAGCTTTGATTATTTCGCGCTTCGTTATCCATACGAAGGCTTAAAGGGCGGCTTCATCTATAAGACAGCCCCTCACGTGACCTTGGGATCAATCGCGAGCAACCCTGACATAGACGCCATTTACGACGCGATGCACCCTGCCATCGAGAAATCTCTCGAGGAACTCAACTCTTCTCTGAGTGAATTGAAGAGCATTGAGAGTGCTAGCGGCCGCCGCGTCAATTTCAGACATGGCGATCGGCTTTTGGAGTGGGAAGTTCCGTTTGATTATCCTGACAATTGGCCCGCGAGCGCTCTGAAGCAGTTTGACGCATTTCAAGCGGCGCGCGCTTCATTGAAAAAGAAAATGGAGGAAGCCATAGCTGCCCACGCGCAGCCGGAGACGCGTTACGATCGCCCAGAAAAAGAGCCCAACAAGTATCGGATAACTGGCCCCTTTACTGTCGAGGCCGTTCCGAGCCCAACTGTTGTTGATCTATCGCATGCGCCGACCAGTCATCCATCCGACAGTTCTATAAGCCGTTCCGGCGAAACATCTCGTCAGAGTTCTTGGCGAGAAGAGCTAATCAAGACCGGCATACGCGGCAAAGGCGGCCAGAAATTGCAATTTGCTGAGCTGGAGCCAATACCTGGACTCAGAAACCTGCATGCAAGCGGCACTCTTGCAGAGTCCGGGGATCGTGTGGTTGTGAGCTTTGGACCGGAACATGCAGCTCTGGAACAGCGGCAGGTCGAATTGGCATTGAAGGATGCGGAGAAGCTGCGCCCCTCCCCCAAGTTCGTAATCTTTAGCGCTTTTACGTTCGACCCGGAGGCCGCAAAGGACATCGACGAGATCAATTGGCCAGGCGTGACTATGCTTCGAATCCAGATGAATACCGACCTGCTGACCGCGGATCTGAAGAAGGCGCGCTCCAGCAATGAGAGTTTCTGGCTAATGGGTCAGCCCGATGTCGAAGTGCGGGCGATGTCGGACGGGCGCTGGCAAGTAGAGGTTCACGGCTTCGACTATTTCGACACCAAGAAAGGCGAGCTGGTATCGGGCGGAAAGAACAAGATTGCGATGTGGTCACTGGATCCAGATTACGACCAGCGCTCCTTATTTCCCCACCAGTTGTTCTTTCCTATTGCCGGTAAAAAGGATGGCTGGCGTCGCCTGAAGAAGACGCTCCGCGCAGAGCTCGATGAAGATCTGTTAGAAGAGTTTCACGGAACAGTCTCCCTCCCCTTCGAGGCCGGCGAAAATCAGTGCATCGCTGTCAAGATCGTCGACGATCGGGGCATCGAGTCGCTAAAAGTCATCCCGCTCAACAGGTGAGAAAGAGCGCGTGACCAAGCCCAAGTCCCTTATCATAAACTCACCTTTTGTGAGCCCGCAGCAGCACTGGATGCCGATCACCGGCGGCCTTGAGATTAAGCCTTGGCGTCGGCCCGCAGGCTATGAGATCTTCGACATCCGGAACAACACCCGGCGATTCGTCGAGCTCAATCTCGTCAACACGATCCGAGGGCGGGTCGACCAATGGCGGTTGGCCAGCTATCCCGGTATCACTGCGGTGACGCGCCGTCTGCTTGAGCATTGGCACGATCCTACAGCACGGCAGCATCCCTTCTATTTCTGTCAATTGGAGGCAATCGAAACCCTCATCTGGTGGGTTGAGGCCGCGGCGGAATACCGTCAGGGCATTTATTTGCCGGGGGATGGCGGTCCCTGGGAGCGCATCTGCAACAAGATGGCGACCGGAAGCGGCAAGACGACCGTGATGGCGATGATCATCACATGGCAGGCCCTGAATGCGCTGACCTATCCCAAGCGCAACAAGGATTTTAGCAGGGCAGTTTTCATTGTCGCTCCTGGGCTGACAGTGAAGGACCGCTTGCGCGTGCTCCAAACTGGTGAGCCGGCCAACTACTACGACGAATTTTCGCTTTGCCCATCAGAGGCGCTACGCCAGAAGCTAAATCTGGCTGATATCCTGATCGAGAACTGGCACACCTTGATGCCACTCAAGGATGCCAAGCGCTCCGTCGTGAAGAAGGGCGCCGAGAGCGACGAAGCGTTCACCCGCCGTGTTTTAGGGAAGCTCGCGAGCTCGAAGGACATCGTCGTCATCAACGACGAGGCCCATCATGCCTATCGGAAGCCGGCCGAGGTCAAGATCAGCAAGAAGGAGGCCGAAGAGCAGGGGCTCGATCTGGAAGAGGCCACGCGATGGATCGAGGGGCTCGACCGCATCCACAATACGAGGCGGATCATGCGCTGCTTCGACCTCTCGGCAACGCCTTTCGCACCGACAGGCAAGAACACGACAGAGAATGCACTCTTTGAGTGGATCGTCTCAGATTTTGGTCTCAATGACGCGATCGAGGCGGGTCTGGTGAAGACGCCGCGGGTGGTCGTACGTGACGATGCACTTCCGGATGCCCGCACGCTGCGCTCCAAGTTATATCATATCTATCGCGATCCCTCTGTGTCCGAAGATCTCAACCGGAAGGCCATGCCGGAAGAGCCGCTGCCTAAGTTAGTTCAGGACGCCTACACGCTGTTGGCAGCTGATTGGCGCGACACGCGTCAGGAGTGGATCACCGCCGGCTTCACGCCGCCGGTGATGTTGACCGTGTGTAACAGGACGGAAACCGCTGCTCGCATCGAGAACTATCTTAATAAAGGAGACGCACATTGGCCTGACCTGCATTCGCCGGTCCAGACTTTGCGGGTTGATTCCAAGGTCCTTGAGAAGGCGGAGATTGGCGAAACCTCAGGGGCCGACAAGGGATACGAGGCGAGATTGGCCGCCATCGTCGAAGGCAGCGGCCTGCCAGACACCAAGAAGGCCAGGCTCTCCGAGCTGAAGAAGGAAGAGCTCCTTCGCGAAATCGTCGATACCGTCGGCAAGCGCGGTGGTGCGGGCCAGAACTTGCAGAGTGTGATCTCTGTGGCCATGCTTTCCGAAGGTTGGGACGCCAAGACGGTGACCCACATCATGGGTCTACGGGCGTTCACCTCCCAATTGCTGTGCGAGCAGGTAATTGGCCGCGGCTTGCGACGCGTCACCTATGACACGGACGAGAATGGGCTGTTTAGGCCGGAGTATGTAAACGTGTTCGGCGTGCCCCTTTCTATTGCCGAAGAGATCGGCGGCGCCGGCGAAGCCCCCCCTCCGCCGCGACCAAGCACTCAGATCGAAGTTTTGCCGGAGCGAAGCCACCTTGAAATCAGATGGCCCAATGTGCTGCGCGTGGAGACGGTCGTAAACCCCACTTTGACGGTCCAATGGGATCGAGTTGAGATCCTTCGTTTGGATCCCGCGACGACGCCAATATCGGCTGATCTGGCGCCCGCCCTCGGTGGCGCCGCCGACCTTAGCAAGGTTCAAGCCATCGATCTGGAGAAACTTCCCGAAGGATTTCGCCTGCAGAGGTTGATCTTCCAGGCTGCACGGAAGGCATTCGCCGTGCTTCAGAGCGGCTTCAGGGGCAATGAAGACTTCTTGGCTTTCCAGCTGATCCAGTTGGTCGAAGGCTTCCTAAAGTCGGACCGGCTCGAGATCCCGTCATTGTTTCATCAGGACCCGCTCCGAAAACGAATACTCTTCGCGCTGAATATTGATTTGATCGTGCAGCATCTGTTGCGGTTTGTGACCCAGCAGAACACGACGAAGCTTGAGCCGATTTATGACGAGGAGAACCCTATCGGCTCAACGGCGCAGATGCGCACCTGGTACACGACTAAGCCCAACAACCCGACCCTGAGGTCGCACATCAGTCACGTAGTCGGCGACTCCGCCTGGGAGCAATATGCGGCCAATATCTTCGATACACGCAGCGGCATCGATGCTTACGCCAAGAACGATCACCTCGGCTTTCAAGTCCACTACCTCTGGGCGGGCTCGCGTCGACGCTTTATTCCCGACTTCTTGGTTAAGCTTGGCAACGGCAAGACATTAATCTTGGAAATCAAAGGCGAAGATAGTCCACAGGACAAGGCGAAGCGTGATGCCCTCGGCGAATGGGTGGGAGCCGTAAACGCAGCTGGCGGATTCGGTAGTTGGTGTTGGGATGTGGCTTTCCAGCCTTCGCAAGTTCAAGACATCTTAGCTCGTCATTTGGCAGCCAATCTCGCTACAACGACGGTTTAATCCTAAAAGAATACTTTGAAGGTGAGGCAATGCTCAAGACTACGGCGCTGAACCTAACTGGCACCTTTTATCCCAACTACAAAGAGGCTAACGCGTCGTTCAATCCGGACACCTTCACGTGCGCCGAAGAGACCGTCAAAGAGCTTCTATCATCGACAACGACGTCCGATCATCCCGGAATGCTCTTAGGTAAGGTTCAGAGCGGGAAAACAAGAACTTTCATCAGCATACTCGCACTCGCTTTCGACAACGACTTCGATATCGCCGTCATCCTGAGTAAGAATTCGCGTGCATTGATCGAGCAGACGTACAAGCGCCTACGGAGCGAGTTCGCGGCTTTTGTCGAGGATGGCGATTTGGAAATCTACGACATCATGCATGCCCCGGAGAAGTTCGGGAAATTTGAGCTCGAATCAAAACTGGTTTTCGTAGCCAAGAAGCAAACCGACAACTTAGACCGCCTTATCGCTCTGTTCCGTGAAAATCCTGCAATGGCAGGTAAACGGATGCTGATCGTTGACGACGAGGCCGACAGCGCATCGATCGGCTATGCGAAAAAGGCGGGATTGGTCGAAGCCCGGAAGATCGCACTCCAGATCAGCGAACTGCGCTCGGCAATTCAGCAATCCTCGTTCCTTCAAGTTACAGCAACTCCGTATTCACTTTATCTCCAGCCAACGGAAATCGAGGTGATCAACGTCACCGAGTTCAAACCCACTCGACCCGCTTTCACGAAACTGGTTCCTGTACCGTCGGACTACGTGGGTGGCGAGGTCTATTTTGGCGAGTCGTCCAGGAGCGAAACAGACACGCTCGAGAGTCTTATCCACCATACCGTTGACCATCGTGAGTTTGACCGCCTGAAGAAGCAAGACGGGCGGTCATTCAGTTTGGATGAAGTGCTGACAACGCGAAATCTCGCTGGTTATCGCACCGCGATTGTCACATTTATCGTGGGCGGCACAATCCGGCGCCTTACCGGCAAGATCGAGGGCGGGAAAGACAAGAAGCTACGCTATTCATTCTTGTTACATTCCGAAGCCGGCCGAGACGCTCACAATTGGCAGGAGAAGCTAACGAAAAAGATCGTGTCAGAACTTGAGACGGCAGCCGTCAAGAAGACGAAGATCTTTTCGGATTTAGTGACCGCCGCATATGAAGATCTCGCCAAGTCGCTTCGCCTGGATCGGAAGCCCGTCCCCTCCCTGACCGAGGTATTGTCGGCAACTGCGGTTGCGCTGCAAGATGAGCACATCACTATTACGAAGGTCAATTCGGACGATGACGTCGCTGCCCTTCTTGACGATACAGGCCAACTGAAGTTGCGCAGCCCGCTCAACATATTCCTCGGAGGGCAAGTCCTCGATCGCGGCGTGACGCTAGCGAATTTGATTGGCTTCTACTACGGCCGACGGCCCAACAAGTTTCAGCAGGACACCGTGCTGCAGCACTCACGAATGTACGGCTACCGAAGGCCGGACTTGGCTGTAACGCGCTTCTATACCTCAAAAGCTATCAGGCATGCGATGGCGCAGATGGAGGAGTTCGATGCCTCATTGCGGGCAACAGTGGAGGCTGGCGGCGACCGCGCCATCCAGTTCATTCGTAAAGCGGCAAACGGCACAATTGTGCCATGCAGCCCAAACAAGATCCTCGTGGCGACCACGCAGACACTGCGCCCTCACAAGCGTATGCTCCCAATTGGCTTTCAAAGCGGCTATCGCACTGGCACCAACGGCATCGGAAAAGCAATACAGGCCCTTGACGAGCGGATCGAAAAGTTGTGCGGCTTCAATTCGGCCAAACCGACGCTGGTCAACCTGGACGTTGCCATCGATTTGCTAAACCGGATCGAGCCTACGCTCGAATTTCCCGAAGATGATGCTCCTCCCTTCGACTGGGACGCTGCAAGAGCTGCTCTTACTCACCTCTCGCATCAGGCAGCAAAGCCTGCGGATCGAGGCAAAGTTCTTCTATGGGCGGCCACTGGCCGTAACTCGGCGCGGCTCGCAAGCGAGAGCTCCCATGCGACCTACATCGAAACCCCCGATTCGGAGCGGACCGAGGGGCAGCTCGCGAAAACGTACGCTGTTAGCCAGCCCATTCTCTTTCTGCTCCGACAGAACGGCACCGAAGAACAAGGCTGGCGAGGAACGCCATTCTATTGGCCTGTGGTGAGGGCTCAGAGCCAAACACCTGTGGCGATCTATACGGCTGAGACGATCAATTAGATCCATGTTAGGGGGGATGGTGCCAAAGCGAAACGCGACGAAGCGCAAGCCTATAGTTGGGCGAAAGACGAGCGTAACGATTCAAGGATTCAAATGCCGAAGGGGAGAGAAAATGCTGGCAGGGCACCCCTATCGGCTGGTCAATGCTTACACCAAGCGTGTATTCGTTGGCTCCCTGATCGGAACGATTAACAAAGGAAAGGTGAGGCTCGCAATATTCAGCGTGCCCAAACGGTAGGTCAGTGCGGACCTTACGGTGCGGCGCCAGCGCTGCGTTAGTTGGCGGGCAACCGCTCTTGCCGCGACTCGGAGCCTTCGACCTGAGCGTTGGCTGCCTTTAACTTAAGTGTGCGTTGATGGCGCGGGATCGTCCAGCGAGGAAATTCGCGCGCCTGTTGCCAAAAACTATTACGGTGAACGGATGCAATTAGTCCCGTCCTTATCGAACGCGTCTCGCTCCATCCTCTAGGGACCGCGCGGTCTTGTCGCCTGAGGCGATCGTCTCCGCGTTCATCTCCCGCAGCACGATTTTGCCAGTCACCGCCAAGCCCGGCGTCAGTGACAGATTGATACCCCGGCCGTCTTCGTGTTTCCAGCCTGCGCCAACTTTGGTCCAGTAAGCGCTCGAGCCTTCTTGGCTCACAACAAACGCTTCGTAGCCCGGTTTTGTCTTGGACGAGGCCATGCTGCAACTCCAATGGTCAATGAATGGGAGTGATTTCGTCGGGCGGGCAACTAGGCTCGACCGTACGGTTAAGGTTGAGTTCGCAGAACGGCACGCTACTCCAGACCTGGAGCCGTCGGCCGTTCATCTGTTTGCGTTGGCTGGAGGGCACCTTCATGACTTGCCCCTGTGCTTAGTGCCACGCCGTCTCGGATTCGGTGGTGCGCGGTCTCGCGCCTGATTCGACGAGGGCGGAACAATGTTGCGCCAATGCTAGAGGCGGAGCCTCCCACCCAGCCTTCGCTGCCCCGCGGAGGTGCCGCTCCGCCAAACTGACAAGCGTTGTTCTGCGTTGTGGCAAATCCCCTTGACTGTCGTCCGAAAACGTGAGATTAGGCTGCGGAACAACGGAGAACAACATGGTTAGCCCCTCTCGCGCCTCTAAGACCCGTTCCAACCGGCCTGGCTGGAGCGTCACTTTTCGGCACCCCATGCGAACCGACAGCCGCGGCCAGCGCGGACTGAAGATTCGTCGTGGCCTCGGCACGGCCGACGACGCCGAAGCTGATCGCCTTGTCGCGCAACTCAACGAGTTGCTTGAGGACGAAAGCTGGTGGAGCGGCGATCGGCGGGCCGAAGCGGAACGGAAGTTCAGCCCGGTCGTCGTTTCGACGTTCTTCGACGGCATTGAAGCGGGCTCTGTGGACTCGCAGGGTCGCCGCACCCAAGTCATTCCGCTACCAAGTCGAGAGGATGGCTATAGCCACATTCTGTTTCTTGGTACGACTGGAGCGGGAAAAACCACGCTTCTACGGCATGTGATCGGATCTGATCCGATCGAGGATCGATTCCCGTCCACATCGACTGCCAAGACAACAACGGCTGACATTGAGATCATTACGGCACCTGGGTCGTTTCGGGCTGCAGTAACTTTCATGCCCGAACACGAGGTGCGGGCGCACATCGAGGAGTGTCTCGAAGAAGCTTGCCTCGAAGCCGTCCAAACCCATTCAGACGCAAAAATCATGGGTGCGTTCTTGCAGCACCGCGAGCAGCGCTTCCGGCTGTCATACGTATTGGGTTCTTGGACAGAGCGCTCCGAGGCCGACGATTCGGAATTTGCATTTGAAGATGAGGAGGAGTTGGAGGCGGAGATCGACGCTGGCGAGATCGTAGGGCCGGAGGAGCGATCCCGGAATTCCGCTCGGCTTCGAGAGTACCATGGAAGGATCAAAGCACTCGCCGCGGAAGTGGAGAAGGGGGTGACAGAAGTACTGGGTCCTCTCCACGATCAAAAGACAGCGGACGACCGCGCTGCTTGGCTTGAGCTTTTCGGGAATGAAGCCTTCACTCGGAAGGAGTTCTCGGAAATTGCTCTCGACGTCATGGACGAGATCTCAGATCGATTTTCGATACTAAGTGCTGGTGCACTCGATCGGGGGACGAGTGGTTGGCCGATCCTTTGGTCGTACGAAAACGAGGAGCGGGGCGACTTTCTTTCCCATGTTCGTTGGTTCTCCAGCAATCATCACAAGCAATTCGGACGCCTGCTCACCCCCCTTGTCGATGGAATCCGTGTCCAAGGACCTCTATATCCGAGCGCCGCGGAATTGAACAAGGCAGGCAAATTGGTGCTGCTTGACGGCCAGGGGCTTGGCCATACAGCGACTACTGCCTCATCCGTCTCGACCAGAATCAGTCAGCGATTTGATTCGGTCGACATGATCTTGTTGGTCGACAATGCTCAGCAACCGATGCAAGCCGCGCCTCTTGCGCTCTTGAGGGCAGTCGGTAGCGCAGGTTTTGCCGACAAGCTGGCAATTGCTTTCACCCACTTCGACCAAGTGAAAGGGGCCAATCTCGGGTCGTTTGAGCAGAAACGAGAGCACGTGGCGGCTTCCGTCGCAAACGCAATTGCAAGCCTGCGCGACATCGTGGGGGCTGGCGTCGCCGGAGCGTTGGACAGGCAGATCGAGCATCAATCGGTCTTTCTCGGCGGACTAGATCGGCCGACCGAGAAGATCCCGGTCGGCTATCAGCGAGAGCTGGGCCGTTTGATCGAAGTCATGCAGAGAGCGGCTGCACCAGCAGAGCCTATTGAGATCGCTCCTCAATACGAGTTCAAGGGATTGGAGATCGCAATGCATGATGCCATTGATGCATTCCGAGATCCCTGGAGGGCCCGCCTTGGGCTTGCCTACCACGATGCCGTTGCGAAGGAGCATTGGACGCGCGTCAAGGCGCTCAGTAGACGGCTAGCCAATGGCTGGGCCGACGAATACGACAACCTCACGCCTGTGGCAGATCTTCTCGCACGACTGCAGGAGGAGGCCTCGAAGTGGCTTGACCGGCCGGCGGGATGGACTCGGCCCCCGAAGGACGAAGATGAACGTGAAGCGGCTTTGGATGTCATCCGACGTGCTGTCTTCGCCCGATTGTATGAACTCACGAGGCGTCGTCTTAGAGACGATCAAGTTGCGACGTGGAGGGTAGCCTACGATCACAGTGGGACCGGTTCGGCTACGCGTCGTGCAAAAACAATTGACGACATTCACGGAACCGCAGCACCCAACATTAGCGCTGCGATGAGCCAGGATGCGCGTGAATTTCTAACTAGGCTCTACGTGATCCTTCGTGAGGCGATCGAGGAAGCGGGAGGGATAGTTCTTCCCGTTGCTGCCTAAGCAACTAATGCTCGCGGCCGCTCCGCTAGTGCGAACGGCGGGGTGCCTTGCGCCGGTTGCGCTAATAGGTCGCCAGCAATTGCGCCGTCATCCCTTCACGTCCAACGAATAATCGACGATTTCGGAGCTACTGAGCTGAGCGGACAAAGTCGAGCAGCCTGCGGAACTGCCGGTCACGCCTGCTAGGTAGTAGGAGCGCTCCATCTATTAGGGCGGGAAGAGCTTTAGTACCGAGGGCTCGTGCGGTCGAGACGGCTCCGCAGCCGTATCGCCGCTGAGTCAGGCTCTCGAACCATTGGACGATTGCAATTCGCCATGGATATATCATGATGGTAGCAAAGGGTTGGAGGGATCAATGCTGGGACCAGCGGTTACGCACCTTTCGGTGCGCGTGCCATGGCAGGATACGCGCTGGGACGGACGGCTTTGTTTAGATCCCTCCAACAATCAATCTTGCGTCGTTCTGAAAGCGATCGCGGAAAATCGGAGCGACGCCAAGGAGACCGGCCTTCGCGGGCAATGGATGGCCGATCTTGCCTTAGAGGATAAGCCGGCCTGCTTCAAAGAGCGTGCGACCTTTCTGTCGGACCGGGAGGTCACGCTCCAAGTCAGACTCGACTACGCTGAGTGGAGTGACGCGCACAAGCATATTCAGCGCACCCCAGTACGAGTGCCAGCTTATGGCGCGACGTTGGTTCCATTTCGCTGGCTACTGCGGGAGAATGCCTACGATATCGCGGATGAATTTGGGCTCGACGTGAGCGAAGACCGCGAGCCAACCGATCCCCCTTTTCTTGCCAATACTGACTGGGTGCAAAATCACGATAATCAGCAAGCTTTGCTTGATGCATTTGCCGCCCGCTGTGTCGAGAGTGAATCGCTCATCTTCTTCTACGCCAAGCGCACGCCCCTGGCAGATGATGACCGCCGAGTGATCGTCGCGGTGGGACTTCTCTCTCACAAAGGAAAGGTCCAGCAGTACGACTATGACCGGCGTGCACCTAAGGAACATCTTCGCGCGATGATGTGGGAGCGGCCGATTCAGCATTCCATCCGGCCGAACAAGGACAACCCCGGCCATTTTGTCGGTGGCATCGTAATGCCCTATCACGCGATTCTAGAACGCGCTGCTTCCGATGTGTCGCTGGATACCGCGTCGTTCCTCGCCTGCGCGCCAGACGAAGCTCGCGCGCAGTTTTCATATGCATCGGAGCATGTTACACACGGCGCCGCGATCACGTCGCTAATCGCGTGCAAGGCCGCGCTTGAGCGCGCGTCGAAGGTGCTTACGGGACCTTGGCCTCAGCAGATCGCTTGGATCGACGAGCAGATCAATCGGCTTTGGAAGCTGAGCGGCCCTTGTCCAGGCCTTGGCAGCGCGTTGTCTGCCTTGGAGGATGGCTTCAACGGCACCTTATTCGCACTAGCCTTGTCCGCGACGCTCTCCGAAACCGACGATCCGTGGGAGGTTACGGACAAAGTGTTCCGCAAGGAGCTTGTACCTCCGTCAGGAGCTCCAAAGCTTTCCACTATGCTCCGCAAGCGCTGGGAGCATCTTCACAAGAAGGAGCCTAAGCGCGCAGCGCTATTGCGGCTGCTTTCCCGCTTTGAGCTGACCCGCGATCAAGCGGCGCGATGGTTCGAGCTGAAGGATGAGACCGAGGCCATCCTCGAGAATCCCTATCTTCTCTACGAGCGCGACCGGACCCAAATTGATCCGATCGGCCTTTGGACGATTGACCGCGGCCTCTTCTCGGATCACGAGGTATTCAAGCGTCATCCCTTGCCGAAGGAATGCAAGATTGATGCAGAGGAACCTGACGATCCGCGCCGATTGCGGGCGGTGGGCGTGATGATCCTGGAGGCGTCGGCTCAGAATGGCGGGCACACGCTGCTCAGTGCGAATGCGATCCACGACGTCGCCAAAGAATTGCCTGCCACCCGGCCAGTGCCGCTGGATGGCACCGCGATGGACATCTGTGAGGATGATTTCAGCGACGAGATTGTCGTCATCTCAATCCCGACGCTCGGCGGGACAGCGGCGCAGCTAAAGAGATATTCCTCGTATGGCACAGTCATTCGCCGCGCGTTGGACGACAGGCTCGCTGCGAAGGCTAATCCAGCCAAGATCGACTGGCGCGCGAAACTAGATGAGGCGTTTGGGCCAATTCCAAAGGGCGACAAGGAGGAAGAGAAAGCGCGCAAGGAGAAGGCTTTCGCGCTGGACGTAATGGCCAGCAACCGGCTCTCGGTCTTGATCGGTGCGGCTGGCACCGGCAAGACAACGGTGCTTCGCCATCTCTTGGAGCAACGCAAGATCGTGGGATCGGGTATCGCACTGCTTGCCCCGACCGGCAAAGCGCGTGTTCGACTCGGTCAGCAAACCGGCTTGCCCAATCAGACCCAGACCCTCGCTCAGTTTCTAAGGCAATATCGTAGATACGACGGAGATACGGGGCGCTATTTCGCAAGCAAAGCGGCACCCCAAGCTGACGGGGTGACGACCTGCATTGTCGATGAGGCATCGATGCTGACGGAGGATCAGCTTGCGGCGCTCGTCGATGCTCTCCCGGTAGCGGCGCGGCTGATTTTCGTGGGCGATCCACGGCAGCTCCCGCCCATTGGGGCCGGACGCCCATTCGTCGATCTAATTTCTTACCTGGAGCGTGAACACGACCAAAAAGGAGTGGCGGAACTGACGGTGCGCCGTCGTCACGCCTCCGCCAAGGCGTCCGCAGCTGGAATGCGCGATCTTGCTTGTGCGGACGTGCAGCTTGCGGATTTGTTCTCGGGCCGGGACCTCCCGCCTGGGGAGGACGAAATTCTGGAGCGGGTTCTTACAGGAAAGTTCGACGAACGTTTGCGTGCGGTAAGCTGGAACACGCCAACTGACTTGCGGAATGTGCTGGATCAGGTGCTCATCGAGGAGCTCGGTCTGTCCAAGGACAAGATTGAGAACGCGCTCAGTGTCTCGCTCGGGGGGCGTGAGCAGGATGGGTATGTCTATTTCGGTCCCGGGCCGCAAATCAGCAAGTGCGAAGAGTGGCAAATTCTCACGCCGCATCGGAGCCAGTCGAGCGGTTCGCTCGACCTCAACCGTCACATCAAGACGCGGTTTCGCGGCGGAGTTCTCAGCTTCGCTCGAAGCTCCAATGAAGGACCGCCCTATTACCTCAAATACCGCATGATCGTGCCGCGCGGTCCCGAACAGATCACCTATGGCGACAAGGTCATTTGCGTCCGCAATCACGATCATCAAGGCTATCGTTTCAAGACGGAGGAGCGGTCCAAAGGCTATATTGCGAATGGCGAGATCGGCGTGGTCGTTGGCGACGCCTTCAAGGGGACTAAGCGTCCGCGACGGACAAACGTCCAGTTCGCCTCACAACCTGATCTTACCTATGGGTTCAGTGCTGGTTACTTCAGCGAGGAAGCGTCCCCGATCCTTGAACTCGCCTATGCCGTGACGGTTCACAAGGCTCAGGGCAGTGAGTTCGGCAAGGTGCTCCTTGTGCTGCCGGAGCGCAGTCGCCTCTTGTCGCGGGAGATGCTGTACACCGCTCTGACGCGGCAGTTAGATCGCGTCGTCATTCTCCATCAGGGCGGCTTGGCCCATCTTCGCGCCTACCGGTCGCCATTCTTTTCCGAAGTTGCGCGCCGCGTGACGAACCTTTTTGCGGCACCCAGCATGATCGAGGCCCCGCCGCCGCCCGGGCTCACGGTGGGACCCGTCGGCCGGACCTTCCTTGAGGAGAAGCTCATTCATCGCAGCGCACGCGGCGACCTCGTAAGTTCAAAATCCGAATTGGTGATTGCGGACCTGCTGTTCGAGGCTGAAAAGAAGTACGGCATCCGATATTTCTTCGAGCGCGCGGTCGTCGGCACGGACGGGGAAACGCGCTGGCCGGATTTCTCGATCGAGGATCGCAACGGCGATACTTGGTACTGGGAGCATTGCGGGATGCTGGGGCAGGAAGACTATGACGATCGCTGGAGGAAAAAGCTCGCTTTCTATAAGCGCAACGACGTGACGCCTTGGAGCAAATCGAGCCCAAAGGGCCGGCTGATCGTGACGGAAGACGGTCCAAGCAAAGGGCTGGACAGCAAGGCAATTCGCGAATTGATCGACGGGTGTTGGGGAAGATGAAGGCCGCGCTCGCACGGCATCCACTTCACGGCGCGTGGTGGCGATGAGATGGAGCAGATGTACCTGTCGGGTGGCGCCAGGCCATCTTTGTCCGTTCATTGAGGTATGGTCTCGTTCAAATGGATTTGCTTGCCGTCACTTCCGCGTCCAGTCGTCACC
The DNA here is from genome assembly GCF_054055655.1 of Bradyrhizobium sp. USDA 4461. Classification (NCBI taxonomy): domain Bacteria; kingdom Pseudomonadati; phylum Pseudomonadota; class Alphaproteobacteria; order Hyphomicrobiales; family Nitrobacteraceae; genus Bradyrhizobium; species Bradyrhizobium sp. USDA 4461. The sequence continues at coordinate 2,311,466 of NZ_JBSRXM010000001.1, read as the reverse complement.
GGATAGAGCGCGCATGCGCTTGGCTGGAGGCTCGGGAGCGAGATGAGGAACTCGTCGTCGTCGGCGCCACGGTCGACGCCGCCAACGAACTCGTGCGCCAAGTTGCGTCTCGAAGGGGCGCGGCGTTCGGTTGGCATCGAATCAGTCTTTTGCAACTCGTGTCGGTCGTCGCGGCTCAAGAGCTCGCGCGCCGCGGAGTGGTACCCCTCACCAAAATTGGCGCGGACGCGATTACCACGCGGCTGATCCATCGTTTGAAGGTCGAGCGCAAGCTGGGCCGGTATGCTTCCGTTAGCCACACGCCCGGCTTTCCGCGAGCGATAGCCGGTGTGATAGCGGAGTTGCGTTCCGCCGGCATCCGTTCCGGCGAGCTCGATGTCGTCGCTCCAGATTTTGGACCGATCGTTCGCGAGTATGAGCGGGAATTGGCGGAAGGTGGCTTTATCGATTGGTCCGGCACTCTCGCGCTGGCGACGGGTTGCGATCGCCCGACGGGTTAGGCATCGGCTCGTCGGGCTGCCGACCCTGCTGCTCGACGTCGCGGTACGGACCGAGGCGGAATTCGGATTCCTTTCCGCATTTATCTCTGCGGCGCGGGCAACGCTAGCAACGGTACCTGCAGGTGATATGGAAACTCTGAATTGCTTTCGTGACCGATTGGGCTTCGAAACCTGCGATCTGGATCAGGCTGTCGAGAAACCAAAGGATGCTCTCGGGCGCCTTCAACGTCATCTCTTCAAGGAGCAAGAGAAGCCGCCGGAGATCGAGGGTAGCGATGAGATAGAGATATTCTCGGCGCCAGGAGAGGGACGGGAATCCGTCGAGATCGCGCGCCGCATTATATCGCTTGCTCGGGACGGTCGCCCGTTCGATCGGATGGCCGTGCTGTTGCGGTCGGCCGATCTCTATCGTTCGCATCTCGCGGAGGCGTTTTCGCGGTCGGGTATCCCCGTTCACTTTGCGCGCGGGACAGTGAGGCCGGACCCCGCAGGGCGCGCCTTTTGCTGTTTGCTCGATTGTGCCGCCGAAGGCCTTTCGGCGCAAAAATTCGCCGAATACCTTTCGCTCGGCCAAGTGCCCGATGCGGTCGCGGGTGCGCCTCCCGATGCGCCGCTCCGGGGTGATTTGTGGGTCGCGCCTGACGTCGAGACCACTCCCGTCTCGACGATGGCTGTTGCAGGCGACTCAACAAAGGCCCCGGTGCAAAGCCTGGACGTCTCGGAACCTTCGGACGGGCCCGTGCGCGAAGGGTATCTCCGGGCACCGCGGCGATGGGAACGGTTGCTTGTCGAAGCCGCGGTGATAGGTGGAAGTGATCGTTGGCGGAGGCGACTTGACGGCTTTGCTAACGATTTGCGCCGCAGACTCGAGGCGACGGAAGCACAGGAGGACGCGCAAGCCGCCGCAATCTCCCGTGATTTGAACGACCTCACGGCGTTTTCCGGCTTCGCTCTTCCGCTCATCGATGAACTTGAAAGTCTGCCGATCTCCGCGACTTGGCGAGAATGGCTCGACCGTTTGAGCACGCTTGCGGCTCGAAGCCTTAGGCGCCCGCAGCGCGTGTTTGCGGCGCTGGCTGAGCTCGAGCCGTTGGCGCCGGTAGGCCCGGTGTCTTTGGACGAGATCCTTGCTGTCCTACGAAGCCTTCTGTTGGAGACGGCTGAGCCGCCGTCCCCTCAGCGGTACGGAAAGCTCTTCGTCGGAACCATCGAATCGGCTCGAGGACTGAGCTTCGAGGCGGTTTTCGTCCCGGGCCTTGCGGAGAAGATGTTTCCTAAGAAGATCGTCGAGGAGCCCATCCTGCTCGACGTCGTCCGCGCGCAGCTCGGCAAGAGTCTAGCGACCAATCAGTCACGACTTGACCAGGAGCGGCTTGCGCTGGCACTCGCCGTGGGTGCTGCTGAACGGCGCTTGTTCTTCTCCTATCCACGTATCGACCTCGACCAATCGCGTCCGCGGGTTCCCTCGTTCTACGCGCTGGAAGCTGTGAGGTCGGCGGAAGGAAGGCTGCCGGATTTCGCGGAACTCACACGCCGAGCTGAGACCGTAGCTGGGAGCCGGCTCGGTTGGCCGGCACCCGACGATCCGAACGAAGCCATCGATGACGCGGAGCATGATCTCGCCGTCCTCGGCGGCCTGATGAGTCTGACGGACGGCGGCGCTGGTCGCGCGCGCTATCTCTTGAGGGTCAATTCGCATCTCGCGCGTGCCTTGCGCAACCGCTATCAACGTTGGAATCGAGGTTGGACCGTCGCTGACGGGTTACTCAGTCCCTCGGCCGAAGTTCGATCGCTGATGGCCAAGCACGCGCTCGATGCTCGTGGCTATTCGCCGACCGCGCTGCAGACCTTCTCGCGCTGCCCATACAGCTTCTTTCTTCATGCCATCCACAGAATCGCACCTCGTGACATCGCGGTTGCGATCGACGATCTGGATCCTCTCCACCGTGGCTCCATGATCCACGATGTCCAGTTTGCCCTGTTTGCCCGCTTAACGGCAGAGAATCTATTGCCGGTACGTCCGGGCAACCTCGAGCGGGCGAGAGTCCTGCTTGAAGAAGTCATAGTGGCGGTAACCGATCGCTACGAAGACGAGCTGGCGCCGGCCATCGATCAGGTCTGGAACAATGCTGTGACTGAAATTCGCGCCGATCTCCGTGAGTGGCTGCGACGGATGAGCGAGGACACGTCGGGCTTCGTTCCAAAGCATTTCGAACTCTCATTTGGCCTGACTCGCCGTGCCGACCACGGCGAAGCAGATCCTAGATCGGTTTCGAGCGCCGTTCTGCTGGATTGTGGCATCCAATTGCGCGGTTCGATCGATCTTGTGGAGCGCCATCCGAGCGGGTTGCTCAGGGTCATCGATCACAAGACGGGAAAAAACACCGGGGCAAGCCACCCGGTCATCGAAGGCGGGCAGTCGTTGCAGCCCGTCTTGTACGCGCTCGCTGCGGAGAAGTTGTTCGACGGTGATAAGGTTTCCGAAGGGCGCCTGTATTTCTGCACGTCAATAGGTCAGTTCTCCGAGCAAGTCGTCGCCCTCGATCAGCGCGCGCGCGATGCTGCCCTCGACGTCGCGAGCGTCATCGGACAGGCCATAGAAAGGCCTTTCCTTCCGGCGGCGCCAGGAAAAGGGCAGTGCGGGGATTGTAACTATCGGACCGTTTGCGGACCCTATGAGGAAATCCGTTCGGCACGAAAGCCTCAAGGCGATCTAGAAATGTTGCAGGCGCTGAGGGCTTGGCAGTGACAGAACTAGTCGATGCCAGCGCGCGAGCTCGGATCCTCTGCGACTACGAATCGACCCTTTTTGTCGAAGCTGCGGCGGGTACCGGGAAGACGACGGCCTTGGTCGGCAGGATCGTCGGCCTGATCCGCAGCGGAAAAGGGACTTTAGCTCGCATCGTCGCAGTGACGTTTACAGAAAAAGCCGCGGGCGAAATGAAGCTACGCCTTCGACTCGAGCTCGAAAAAGCGCGGCTCCACGCTGATCAGGCGGAGCGGAATCGTCTCGATAAGGCACTCGAAGAGCTCGAGCTCGCACATATCGGGACAATCCATGCGTTCTGCGGGGACCTCCTGGGCGAGCGCCCAGTGGAAGCCGGCGTCGATCCTGCCTTTAGGATGCTCGATGACGCAGCGGCCGAGGCAGTCGCGGATCAGGCGTTCGAACGATGGCTGCAAAGGATCCTAGCAGACCCTCCCGAGGGACCGAGGAGAATTCTTCGCAGGAGATCCGGCGGTGAGCCTCCGCACGAGCAGCTTCGAAAGGCAATGCACGTGCTGTGCGATCACCGTGATTTCGCTCAGGCCTGGCGGCGGGACCCGTTCGATCGCCAGGGAGCGATCGACGTGTTGATCGACGAGTTGGCGGAGGTTGGCGAGCTGGCTTCCTTGAGCTCTTGGCCGGACGATTATCTCGCTCGCAACCTGACGGAAATCGCTTCATTCGTCAAAGAGGCAACTCGTCTCGAGGCCGTCCGCGGCCGCGATTACGATGGCCTCGAAGCGGATCTACGCGACCTCGCGACAAACCGACGACGAGTCAAGGGTTGGGATCACAAGGGAGCGCCAAGAACAACATTCGGCTCCCTGTCTCGTACCGATGTCCTGGCGCGCCGAGACCGTGTGCGGTCTAACCTCAAAACGTTCGTAGCGGCCAGCGATGCCGACCTTGCTCCGCTGGTGCATGATGCATTGCAGGTGGCCATCGCTGAGTATGAGGTACTGAAGTCGAAGTCGGGTTCGCTCGACTTCCTGGACTTACTTATCAAGATGCGTGACCTCGTCCGCGACAATGAAGGTGTCCGAAAGGAGCTGCAGGCTCGCTTCACTCACTTTTTCGTCGACGAGTTCCAGGACACCGACCCGCTTCAGGCCGAGATTTTGTTGCTGCTTGCTGCCGACGGTCACACGACAGCAGATTGGCGGGCCGTCCAAACGGTCCCAGGGAAGCTATTCATTGTCGGCGATCCGAAGCAATCCATCTACCGCTTTCGGCGAGCGGACGTCGCGTTGTACGCAGAAATCAAGGGGCTTTTGCTGGGCGCCGGTGCTGAAATCCTGTATCTGACGACCAGCTTTCGATCAACGCCTTCCATTCAGGCTTTCATCAACTCGGCCTTCGCGCCCGCGATCGCGGCGGATGAGGAAGCAGAAGGATACGTTGCGCTCGAACGAGCGCGCGACGAGGTGAGCGGCCGCCCAACGATTGTTGCATTGCCTACACCGCGACCATACGGCGATTATGGTAAAGTGACAGAGTGGAGCATCAACGAGTCCTTGCCGTGCGCCGTAGGAGCGTACGTCGATTGGTTGATCAATGAAAGCGGGTGGACGGTCGAAGAAGCGGGCCAACAGGTCGCGATCCGCCCTCGACATATTGCCATTCTATTTCGCCGCTTCCGCAATTACCGGGCGGACGTTACGCGACCATACGTGCGCGAACTAGAAGCCAGGCGTATACCTCATGTGCTGGTGGGCGGCCGGTCGTTCCATGATCGTGAGGAGGTCATTGCGCTACGGAACGCCGCGACTGCGATCGAATGGCCTGACGATGAGCTTGAAGTCTTTGCGACACTACGTGGACCCCTGTTCGCCTTAAGCGATGAGGCGCTTCTTCTCTATCGCCAATGGATCAACGATGAGGGCGGGGTCCAATTTCGACGTCTCGATCCAATGCGTGTTGCCGATCGCTCCACTCTCAGCCCGTCGGCTTTGGAAGTGGCCGACGCGCTTGATCTCCTTCGGCAGCTTCACTTGGGGCGCAACAGCCGGCCGATCGCCGAAACGTTGACAAATCTCCTGCAAGCAGTCCGAGCACAGGCCGGGATTGCTCTTTGGCAGAACGGCGAACAGGCGCTTGCGAACTGTCAACGATTGATAGACACGGCTCGACGGTTCGAAAGAATCGCCTCCTCTTTCCGCGCGTTCGTCGAGAGTATCGATGCCGATGCCGAGCGGGATAAGGTCGACGAAGCGCCTGTCGTTGAAGAGGGGACCGAGGGCGTCCGGATCATGACCGTCTTCAAGGCTAAGGGATTGGAGTTCCCTATAGTGATCCTTGGAGATCCGACCTGCCCCGCTTCCCGTGACCGCCCCGGCCGACACATTGATACCAGCCGTTCTATCTGGTTAGAGCAAATCTGTGGGGCATGCCCGGTCGAACTTTTGGAAGCGAGTGAACTTGAGCTCAAGCGTGATCGAGCCGAGGCTGTGCGTGTTGCTTACGTGGCGGCGACGCGAGCCCGCGATCTTCTAGTCGTCCCGACCTGCGGTGATCAAGCGATCGAGGGATGGTTCGAAGTCCTCAATCCCCTTCTGTATCCGGTGGATGCCGCGTGTCGGCGATCGGTGCCTGCGGCTGGATGCCCAGCTTTCGGAGAAGAGAGCGTTCTCGACCGGGGTCCAAAGGGGAAGCCGCCACTTTCGGGATCGGTGAGACCGGGCCTGCATTTGCGGCAGCCCGGTAACGTGCCGGTCACGTGGTGGGACCCCAGTCTACTCAAGCTCCAGACCGAAGAATTGGCACCGCTTCGGCATCAGCGGCTTTTGGAGCTAGATCCTGGCGAGACCGCTGCGACTGACAGTGTTCTTAGACATGATGTGTGGCAGGCTCAACGCCAAGCGATTTTAGAGGCAGCGTCCGTACCGACTTTGAAGAGCCGGACGGTTACTTCGGCGGCCCAGGATCTCAAAGAAGAAGCGCTGAGTATCGAGCCCGTCGAGGTGCATGTCGTGGCACGAGATGGCGTTCATCGTCCTGGTGGGCGACGCTTTGGAACACTTGTTCACGCTGTGCTGTCGTTAATCGACCTGCGGGCCTCGATTGATGATGCAGCGGCGACCGCTGATGTTCAGGGCAAGATGATCGGAGCGACGGAAGAGGAGATTGAATCTGCCGTCGCGGCTGTTCGTCGCGCCAAGATGCATCCTGTATTGCAGCGGGCTGCGAAGGCCGCCAGCATAGGACGACTGCGCCGCGAGATCCCAGTAATGCTGATGCAGGATAATGCCCTGATCGAGGGAGTGGTCGATCTCGCGTTTTGGGAGGAGTTACCCGATTTCACGGGATGGACCGTGGTAGATTTCAAGACCGATCGGGAGCTCGACGAGGGTCGTGATCGTTATGTTCGGCAAGTGCAATTGTATTCAAAAGCGGTGAGTGCGTCCACGACATTACGCGCTCGCGGGCTTTTGCTTGTTATCTGATCCCGAGTAACCAGCTTCCTCAGGGAGATCTATTTGTCCTCTAGAGATTTCGTCGAAAGGAATTTCAACGGTGCCGTATTGCCTTTCGCGAAGACCGCCGAAGTCAGCGCGCGTCCATAGACTGCACCAGTATCGATATTGAGCCTGTTGCAGCGTAGCTCAGGTGAACCACTTGAGATCGGCGTGTGACCATGTACAACGAGCCGGCCATAGTCGGTATCGCTTGAGAGAAATGGTTCTCTGATCCAAAGCAGATCACGCGGTCGCTGCTGATCTAGCGGTCTGGCCGGGTGCACACCGGCGTGCGCGAAATATCTCTGTCCGTCATCGTGGGAGAGAGGCAGCGAACGAATCCAGTCGATGTGCCCCGTGGGAAGTTCGTTCGGGCTCATCGCTCTATAGCTCTTCAGAGTGGAATCAGCTCCGTTCTGTCGCCAAACGAGCTCCGCGTCTTCGCCCTCTAACGCGGCAAGGAGGAGGTCCTCGTGATTGCCCCGGAGGCAGATGATCTCATCCGGGGACCATCTCTGCAAGTCCATGAGGAATTCGACGACGCCCCGGCTATCTGGCCCTCGATCGATATAGTCGCCTAGGAAGACGAGCTTTGACCTTCCTGCGCCTGCGTCCTCCTCGATGAGCCGGACAAGTTCCCGGAGTTGGTCCGCGCACCCATGGACGTCTCCAATCGCGTAGGTCTTGCTCAATCGGGAGCTCCGGGAAAGCCATGAGGTTGGCTGGGACAACCCTCTATGCCGAGCCGCCAATCTTCGCAATTATCCAAAGAGCCAAGATTTCGGCTCTGGGATTGGGCGCCGGTCGTGCAGCAGAATAGCCCCCTTGATGATGCGAACCAGAGTCCAAATCGTCCACCACAGCACGATGAGGAATCCGATGTAGACGTAAAGGAGGGCGAAGCCCACGACGAAATAAAGGAGCCCAATCCAGAACGTACGAATTTGGAATTGGAAGTGACTCAGCCAAACGCCACTGGCGGTGGTCGCCTTCACATGAGCGATGATGAGGCCGACGACGGTGGTTATGACTGTAAAAAAGCCAAGCGCGTAAAGGGCGTAGACGGCAAAAGCGTAGCCTCGGTCATTGCTCGGGTGAGACTGATGAATAGACGGTTCAGCGGAATCGGTCATCGTTGGCAGCTCTTGGTGCGATATCGGTGGATTTCCACAGGCCTCAGTTACGCTTCTGCCGCTCGGCCAAGATGAGGTAGCCGCCGGCTGCCGTGACCAGGAGAGCCATGAAGACGACCGCGGCCCGATCCTGCGGGCCGTAGCCAAGAAGCCAGAGGAGCACGCCGCCTCCGATCAATAGGCACAACGGCCACCATCGCTTCATCAGGTTGTTCATTTGCTTCCTCAGAATGTAAGCTCGGACATGTGAGATTCAGCCAAAGCTTCGGCTAGTTGTGTCCATGAATACCGATTTTATCGGTATCTGAAAAGTCGGTTTATGTCTCTAGCCCCCTCCGGGAGGCTGGATGCCAAAGACGGTCACGTCGCCGATTCAGAAGAAGCTCGCAGCCATGCTGGTCGAGCTTAGGAAGGACGCTGGCTTGCGTCAGGTTGATGTCGCGGAAAAACTCGGCGTCTATCAGTCGTGGGTGACGCACATGGAGTCCGGTCAGCGGCGGATCGACGTGGTGGAGCTGATTGAGCTTGGCCGAATCATTGGTTTTGATCCGGCTGAGGTTGTCCGGAAGCTGAGCAAACGATGAAGGGATCAGATTGGAAAGAAAAGAGCCCCCTTCCGGGGCTCTTTGAGCTTCGCACATGCGGTATCCGCGGGCTACGTCCCGTTTTCGAAAGCTCTCACGTGACGGTACCCCTAGCCGCTGCTCTGGGGAGACTCGCACGACGCATCAACGGTGGTTCGGTCAGGTGCGTTTGTCTTCGCTTCTGGAGCCTTGCCAAGCGCGTACGCCGCTATCAGTGATAGTAAGCTTGCTCGATACGCTTATGGAGAATTATCCCATCGATTAGCGCGAGCGCGCGCAGGTGATACGAATTGGGTCCAGCGCCGAAACAGGCGGCCAAATACACGTAAATGGCTTGCTCCTTCCTTCTCCAGCGCAGGCTCTTTAGAAGAGTTGCTGCCAAGCTATCAAGATCGTCATCAGTATAGTCGGCTCGTCGGAACACATCGGGGTCGTGAGGAGACAGTGATGTGATATCGAACACGTGTGACTCTTGGTAATAGATGTACCCCTCCACACTCCAAAGATCCTCCCACTGGCTTCTGATCTGCCTGCCGGCCGCACCTGCTTCTGGCGTGTTTACTGAGAGAGCCAGCGAGACGTGCGTTTCGTTGTAGGGATCGATAGCTCCCAGTTCGAGTAGAGCTTTCGCTCGCTTTTCCGAAGACATCATGTGTGCGATCTGAGCGAGATGCTTCGGGGGTCCTAATTTCGTTGCCATAGGTGTACTCGAAATATGGGTGGTCTTTGGCAATATAGAGCGGCGGGACGATGAAGGAGGGAGGGTGCGGGCGCAATAGCGGCCTAAGTTCCGCTAGTAATACATCTGACCAAGTCGTTCGACCGGATCGACGGTTCATCCGCCTGCGTTTCGCGAAGACCGCGGCTCTCCCCTTTGACCACGCCAATGTCGAGATGAAGCTGTTCTTGCGTAACTATTCGAAATCGGCGTGTGAAGAGCCAGGATGGCTTGTTCGAAGAATTGGGCGCTGATCATCCATCGGTAAGATCGCCCGTTGATGATGCCGTCCATTGTCACGAGGGCTTCCGACGGAGGCGAGAAATGGCAGTTATACCACGGGGGCATCTGGTTGATTGCGAAGCGTGGTGTGGAGCCATGCACGCTTCCGTGGTGATGTAAAGAAAAGAGCCCCCGAAAGGGGCTCTTTGAGCTTCGCACCTTGCAGGTCATCAGGCTACGTCAGGTTTCCAAGGCCCTTCACGTGACGGTACCCCTCGCCGCTGTTCTAGGGAGAGTCGCACGAAGCGTCGACCTTGCTTCGTCTGATCCCTTTCAATGTTTACTTCAAGGCAACGAGCTCATCACTCCATGAGATCAATGCGAGCAACTGCATAGGCGGCTGCCAGCCGAGTTCAAGACTTCGACGGGTCTCTTGGCTGCGCTAGGCGTCTTGTGATCTTGCCTTACGCCTTTTTTTGAGGCCGAATGCTCGCAGAAGATCGGGGCCAAGCTGTTCGCCTGTGTCTGCAATGAACCGGTCAATCTGCTGTTGAGTCAGCGATGGGGTGTGTGACAGGGCCTCAGCGACTCGCCGAATGGAGCGAGCCATGATTCCCACTATTTGCATCGTGTCGACCCGAAGATAGTGAATTGTCTCTTCTCGGGTGCGATAACCTATCCAGGTTGCAAGTCGAAGAATTTGCCTTCTGTCGTGCCGGTCGCTTTTGTCGTCATGATGGAAACCAAGTACTTCTTTCTCGGCCTCGCGACCGGCCATGATCGCTCGGATGTGAGCTCTCCAAGCTGTCCACTCGCTCTCAGCGCGGTCCTTTAGATCGCCACCGGCGTCGCAAAGTCGGCGATGCATCTGCATAGGTGTTTCCCCAAAGACTACATGCCCCAGCGATTTGCTATTTGCAGTTACGGTCACGACATTCACAGGGATTCCGAGTGCGCGAGCTACAACGGCATGTCCAGCTTCATGGTAGGCCGTACGTATTTGACCGAGCTCGGCTGGGACTTCAAGACGCGACTCTTCGATCAGTCGCCGTATCATGTCCGACCGGCTCGTTTCATTCAGTTGTGCTTGGCTATCAATCCATTCGAGGAGTGCTGTTGGAAGTTCTAGCTTGATGCTTTGGTTACGTCTCGGCGCGCTAGCTGCGCGGTCCGGCTTCCTGTTTGCTAGCGTTCATCTTGCGGCTTCATCCAGCGGCGATCGCGAAAGTAGAGGTCGGTGCGTCATGAAGACCGGTGAGAGAATGTGACGATAGGGCTCCCAGCCATCAACCAAACGCCATGTCGATATAGCCTGCAACGTGCAGCTGTTAAAGCTCCACGACTTTATGCATCTAAGTTCGATGGGACGGTCTACATAGACAAAGGACTACTTAAGCCAGGCGAAGCGCTCGAACGCCGCATATGAGGGCGATTGGCGGAGCGTGAGCCCCGCCCAGCTCAACGCGGCAGAGCGGGCCGCATTTGTTGAATCTCGGCGGACGGTACACTTCTTCAGGGGCGGATTGAGTCCAGCTGAAGCTGCCTGGAGGCCTCGAGTTCCGAGAACGGCACGGCTCATTAATCGACGCGGTTAGATCCCGGGCTGATCCTGGTCGTGGCATCGCTAAATGACGCGCAGAACGCTCGGCCTGATCAGGAGTTGTTTCAGCTTATTACGCGTGCTTCGCCTCGATCACACTGAACCTTCCGGCCGGGAGGACCGATTTGACCGTGAAGCCGGACCTTTTAAGCAGATGCCTATATTCCTGCTCAGTCCGCTCCTTGCCGCCGGGTCCACGAAACATATTTAGATCGCTCATGGCGTGAGCACGATGCTCAGCGCAAAGCTCGGCATCCACAATGAACCTATCCAGAGCCTCTGGAAGCGGTGCCCGGAATGGCGTCGACAGGGAAGGTTGCGTGTGGGTGGCGCCGGGGGAAGGAGGCAGTGAGGGGAGGATAGGAAGGTAGGTGGAGGGTAGGTGAGGGGTGAATGGCCGTGGGTTAGAGGGTGGGTGACGGTAGGTGGCGGTGGGGGTAAAAAATATACTGACGCGACAGCATCTCGTGCCGCTGATTTTTGCGCAATGGTCTTAGCGAAACGGTCGCGGGCCTCGGAGCGTCACCGATCAAGCTGTACCATCAGCCGCCTTGTCGGGGCGCATACGAATGAAGACCGGATGACGGAACTTGCCCTGGTTTGTCAGCTCCATGCAGGTGACTTCGATGACCTGGCCGACTAGTCGCCCGGCGTTGGCTTCAGCCCATAGGACTTCGCGCTCGCTGTCCGTAAAGCCCGCGCCCACGGCACCTCGAGCTGTTGTGACGAAGCCGAGCCGACCGCGGTGTTTGCCAGTCCCTTCTGAAGAGTCGAGAACACAAACATCAAAGGTTTCGAACGGCTTGACTTTGACCCAGTCGGAGCCATTCCGGAGGACAACCCCCTCATAACCGAGTTCATTGGCTCGGTCTAACAATGCGCGAATGTCCGTCGGCGTGGGGTTCGTTATGGTGCCCCAATGGAGGCGGGGATCGAGTGGGGAGAGGCCGTACAGGTGCTGTCGCGTGATTGAGGGCGTGTCTTGTCTGAGGCACTTGGTCCGGGTAGCTCGAATTGTGTCGCGGAAATTGTTGACGAATACCTCGCAATCTCTCGGTTGACCATCACGCCAACGAGGGAGGTTATGCAAGGGCTTGGACGATCTGCTTACCCAGCCAAGCTCGTCTTGCCAAATCGCGCGGACGCCATCCAGCTTCAATGAGACCACCCAATCGCCGGCCAAGGCCTTTCCGTTCCATGAACGCGGATTGTTAGTCGTCACGGCAGTCAAGGTCCCTCGCGAAGATGTTGGCTCTCGCGAATTCGACGGAGGGATCGTTATGTTGCGCTCGCGCGATCTATCATCGAAAGCCGCAGCGCGCCGGTTGGGGGACCAACGCGGATCTAGACGAATGACGGCCCGGAAGGGCGGTCAATACAGGAGGCGGTAAGCTGGGCATACGAACTGCCTGTATGTGAAACGGTCCGAAACGGTGATCGGCGGAAATAAGTCATGCGCACTAGCGAAAATGAACTCGCCGACAATCGATTTCGTGAGATGTCCCCGTAGGCGTTCTGCCAAGTTCCTTTCCTGAAGGACTTCATCTGACAGTCGGAGAGTTCAGGCCATTCGCCCAGCATTTCACCAAGGAACGGTAGCCAGTTTCTACCGTCTCTCACACTGTTGGGTGTCTTGTTTGACGGTGGGGCAGGGGAAGGGAGAGGGCTGGGTAAGGGTGGGTCGGCGGGTGAGTGGCGGTCGGTGGCGGTGGGGGTAAGAAAATATAGTCGTTGCGTTTGCGTTAGCGGCCGCATTTTTTTGCGTGGTTGGTGGAGCGAACGATCGAGGAGGACGATGATGGGCGGCACGTAGGGCGAGGGCCATGTATCGTCTCAGTGTCCGAGGTAATCACAAGCGCAAGGGCCGACCTTTTGACTGTCGATCGGTGACGAATTTACGCCGCATTTGGGACACTTGTCGTCGCAACCGCAGGACCACGCCTCCTCCCATGCGGTACCGCAATTTGCGCACGCGTAACTGTTGATGAAGGCGGGTTGGCAGTGGGACTCGTGGTCCCACTGATGTTCACAGCGCTTGCGCCTCTTACGCAACAATGCGGCCCTTGGCTCGCGCTTCCGCAGCGTATGCTGAGATCGGCTTGTCCGCGGTGAAATGAAGGTCTCGTTCCACGGGAAGACCTAGCCGGCCTCTGACTTGCTTGATTTCGGCAAGGCTCACATACCCCAGCTCAGGAGAATTGAGGCCCAGGTCGCAGAGACCAAATAGGCGGTCTACTTCGTCTGGGTCACATTCAGTGATCAGCCAGGTTGCGGCCGCATCAGGTGTGAACAGCTTAACCACCGGAAAATGGTCACGTTCGTCAGCCAATGCGTTGACTAAGAGCCGAACCCGATCTTCGACCGTGAGCAGATCGATCTCAACCATCGAGGCTGGCTCCAGGTGCGGGAACGACTGGACCGGTGGTGCCGCTGTCAGTTTGCGGCGCTCGCTTCCTCTGGCCGCCTGCTCTGCCATCGTTTGGCACCGCCTGCGACGTGCTGGCCGCGACGTCTGGACTGAGCCTCGGTGCGAGGACGTTAAGAGCCGCATCATAGATCCGCTGGAAGTTGCAGTAGCGCTGCCAGAGGCGGTCGGCCGTGTCCCTGTCGCCGGCGACATCAATCGCGTCGATGAATGCTTCGAGCGTGAAGTGGTGAAAAGGGACCTGCGATGGGTCAGCAGGATTCAGCGGAAGGAGTTCGTTCGCGTAGACGCGGAAGGCTGCTTGGACGCGCCGGTTTAGGCTCGGCCCGATTCCGACGAAGCAGGCTCCGGGCACCGCTCCGTTTCGGACGGCCAGTTGTGCGGTCATGTGTTCGCGAGTGAGCTGCTCGCAGGGTCCGGAGCGGAGGATTGGACTATCAGGGTCTTTGTAGAGACCGACCTCGCGAAGCGCTTCGAGCTGCCTGGGTTTCCACGGCTTAGTGGCATGATCCAAGCTTTCGGTGTATTTCAGCTCAAGGTAGATCACGCCCCTCCCTTGATCGGGCGTCTTGACGAACACTGCTGCGTCGAACGCCGAACGGTCGCTCAGGTATTTGTCGCTTCTGCGCCCGGGCGAATGCTCGAAAATGATTCGGTCCACAGAGTGAACGAAGTCGGGCAGGAGTTGTTTGAAAACTCGGCCGGCAAGTTTGAGGTTCAGCGCAAGAGGCCCAATGCAATTCAGAGTTGCGGGCATCGACGAAACACTGTTCATAAGGAGGCGGTCTTCATCGACCGCCGCGTCTTCCTCCCTAAGAAGAAGCAGGTCCCTCAGAGCGAGGAGGTGAATGTCCGGGTTTAGGAAGTTCCGGCCCTCTTCCGCAGCATCCGCACGAAGATAAGAGGCAAGATGCGAGCTGGGCTCGCCGTCCGTCATCGCGTTCGGGATATCGTTATCGCGCATCCATAGAATCTGGAGCATACGCGCGGCCCGCCGGAATCGGGAATCGATCTCGCAAGTCCCTCCGAACTGCTGGAGCAGGCGTTCAGGCACCCATGGTGTGCGCGCGAGCTGTTGAAATCTCGATCTCCGCCCACGGGTCCCGGATGAAGCAGGGGGCGGGATCGTCGGATTTGTGTTCGTCAAGGTGTCTCTCTCTTTGTTGTGGCCGTTGTGGCGAGAGAGATTCGACTAGAAGACGACGATGTTGACGAATAGGAGAGTATGTTGCCAGGCGCGCCGAGCGATACGAGCTTAAGGTTGCTGGAGGACCTTCACTCCATCTCCGTCCATTACTTTGCTGATGTCGATAGCTTCGGGCTTTGCCTCCTCGGCCACAGCTTGGTTGTCCAGAGCGGCCAGTATTCTCCAAAGCCGGTCCAATTCCGAGCCTTGATCGGGTGACGAATGCGGAGAAGGTGCGTTAGTCGATTTCCGGCGGCGCGGCCTGGTACTGTGGGTTGTTCCTTGCTCGAAATTGGTGAGGATCGTGAAGAGCCAGCTCGCCTGGTTGTCGGTGACGAAAGCTCGATCCCGATAGAGCTCGATTTTACGAAGTATGTTCTGCAGGAATCCCGCCTCTTTCGAACTAAGGCGTCCGTCGTGGAGGGCAGTCGTGACGCGTTGTTCCAGCCTCTTAAAGCCGTTGCCGATGATCATGCGATGCGCTCCAATGGTTCTATTAGAAGTGGTTTGCGATATAGAAGCTCGGAGCCGCGCCGCTGATGTCCCAATCACCGTGGGCGGGACGGTAATTAACCGAGGGTGTACGGAATTCTGAGATTTCGGATACGCGTCCCTGCGGCTTCTCGAAACCTGGTGGACGTCGGAGGGAGGTTTCTGTGCCTGAAGGGCACAGCTTCGCCTGCGAGGGCGAAGCTGCTGTCGATGGGAGCCCGAAACCCGGAGCCACGCCGTCGGTCAGTCTTCGGATAAGCGCACCCTGTTACGGGTAGGCCGGGGTCAGCCGGTCGGCCTTTACGCGCCGCTTCATCTGGCGGGGCTATTGCGCAACACATCCGTCAATTGCGCAACAGCTGCAGGTCGGGAGTTACCGGAGCCTGCTCCTGCTTTCGACTTTCGCCGAATGCTTTTGTCGATGCCTTTCGACGTTTCACCGCTCGATCTCCACGACCTGGATAGCCGGAAGTGCGGGGCCCATGGGGGGCTGCTATGTTCCGCTGCCTTTTCGCGCAGCGATCATGGCGACTTCGAAAGAATCTGTTTCTCAGTTGAATGGCTTGTGCTGAGCGAAGCGCTGCGCCACCGATCGTTTGTCTGCCGAGAATCCTTTGACCGCCGGGATGGCATGCCCCTGTCACATGGTTGCCGCCTTCATCTGGCGGTAAAGTCGACCGAGCGTCACGTTAGATTTGCCTGTCGAGATATTGGCCATGCCGACACCCCCGGCGGTGGGCCTCGAGTACGAGTGTGGTGCGGCGGCCGTCGTCCTCCGGGGTGGACGACGGTCATTCCGGCCAAGACGGCGACGTCGCGCCATAAACGGGGGTCAGTTCGGTTCGAGCCAACGTCTTTTAAACCATTGAAATCACGACATTTTATGCGCTAGTGGTCCGCTGCTGCTTGGCCTTGCAAGGATGCAAAGGTAGCCGTTTCTCATTTTAAATTGGCTACCCCCCGTTCTTACTGAACCCACTTGAGGCAAAGCGTCGTCCGTGAGTGACGACGACAGCAGGCGTGGCGAGTTTCCAAAGCAAATCGGCTGGAAGGGCTCGTTCGCGTCGGCAAGGCCGCTGAGTCTTGCAGCGACGCCGTTCTGTGTCTTCGCCGTCTCACACAAATCAGGGGTTTTCAGTCCGCCCCGAAAGCGCGGGCTGCGAGGCGCCTGACTGACCTCACCAGTCGGCCGCGTGGCCGAAGCATCGAACTTATAAGGAAGCAGTCACTATGAAGTCCGAAGTAACAGCCGACGATGGCCATCACGATCAGCCAGGCCAAAGTCTAGAACTGGCTCTCAGTCCGGACAGCGGTTCTCCAGACACGCAGCAGGCAGCGGAAGCCTTGGAGGATGTGCAGAGCTATGTTTGCGACTATCTCGATCGTCATCAAATCGAGGTGCAATATGACGGGTCGCTAACAGTAGCCGGCGCTTTGTTGTGTGCAGACGCCCCCCATATGGCAATCGAATATCTCCAGACCGAGATTCTGACCTCTTCCCATCTTCTGGACGACATGGCTTTGGATCGCGATCGTCGGGGCGTGAAGACCAAGAAAGGCCTGGTCAAGGCTGCTCTTCAGAAGGAACTCCGCCGTCGCCGCAAGGAGCGCCGCAATTCCATCCTGCTTCCGCTTATGCGCCCAGTTCCGGAAGCGATTGCTTTGGCAGCCGAGCCCGAATGGACTCGCCTCGGACAGCTCTTCGACATGCCCGTCCAACTGGCTTGCGACTGCATTCGCCATTTTATCTGGCAAGTCAAATCGAAAAGCCTGGGTCGGCGGGTTGTGCATCATCTGATGCCAGTTATTTTCAGCCCTCAACAAGGCTCCGGAAAGACGACGTTTGTTCGCGCGCTGATCCGCCCTCTCAAAGACCTTGCAAGCGCCGATGCCCTTATCTCGGATTTCGCCGACCACCGCAGCGGCGACATCTATGGTTTTCCGGTCGTTGTCGTTGACGACATGGAGCAGTTGCCGAAGGAAACTGTGCCGATCCTGAAGAGTCTGATCACTTCTGAGCGCATTGTTCGCCGTCGGTTGCACACGTCCCAAGCAACCAGCACGCGGCAAAAGGCCACTCTGATTGGTACGGCGAACAGGCCTATTCATGAACTTGTTGAGGATGAGACCGGTCACCGCAGGTTTGCAATGATGCCGTTTCGCAACGGTAATGTTGCCAAAGGCGGTGAGAAGGTAATTTGGGAAATCGTATCCAGCCTCAACTACGAAATGTTGTGGCAATCCGTCGATGCCTATGCGGCGAGCCCGATTCTCCAATCCCTGGAAGAGCTGCATTTGCACCAGACCCGTGATCGACCGCTCCCGAAGCTCCTCGCGTGGTTGTTCTCTCTCGACACGAACTCGGAAAAGATCAAGCGCATTTCCGTTTCTGGCGGCGTCCGCGCTGACAAGCTCCGAGACCTCTACGTCATGGAGACTGGTGACGTGCTCTCGAAGCAAAAGTTTTCCGACGCCATGCTCTTGCACATGAAAGACAGCCGGGCGCCTTTCTCCGAGAAGCACAAGAAGGAGATCGGAGCACTCTATCGCGTGCGGCAACAGCGTCCGACGCTCACGCTGGCTGATTACCGCACCGTTGAGATTGAGAAGCCAAACCCGCAACCGGCCGCTGCGCTGCCGGAAATATCGGCAATCTTCAATTCATCAGTGGCATCAGCTTCGTCAGCTTCGTCAGGTTCATCAGCTTCGTCAGGCAAGGTCGAGGCAATCAGCGTTGGCGAGGGGGTATCCTTGTCGCCCGCGGACGGAGAAGTGCGGTGAGTTGGGAGCAGAAGTATCGGCCGCAACGTTTCAGCGAGGTTCGCGGCCAGGACCACGCCGTTCGGCTGCTCTCCGCGTTGTCCGCCAAAAGGACTCTCGGCCGACATCTTCTCCTTTATGGGGCCGTGGGATCGGGAAAGACGAGCCTCGCCCAGCTATTTTCAAGAGCTCTCAATTGCACCGCCGCAGAACGTGACGGCTCGCCTTGCGGGCGCTGTGACAATTGCTGTCAGCCCGGGCGCTATCACTTCGAGGTCGATGTGCCCGGTCGATCGGACGAAGACTTGGTGGGTTGGGCGAGGACTCTTGTTCAGTCTCATAGTGATAGCCGAGTCAGGGTGCTATTTTTCGACGAAGCTCATGCCTTGTCAAAAGCGTCCCAAAACGGGCTTCTCAAGCTCATCGAAGACAGTCCCGCCGCGGTGAAGTTCTTCTTTGCGACGAGCGAAGCGCAGATGTTGAACGCAGCGCTGGTGTCGCGTTTGACGGAGTTGAGCATCCATGCGCTGACGCCGAAGGTTGCCTATGACCTTCTAGAGTATATCGCCGGGCGGGAACGGATTGCGTACGAGCCGGAAGCGCTCCATCTTCTCATCGCGGCAAAGCCGCCCTATGCACGAGATCTCACCATTGCGCTGCAACAGCTCCACGATCGCGGCGGTCGGATTGACGTCGATCTCGTTAAGAATGTCTATGATCTCAGCGTCTGTGACCATATTCGGGACTACTGCATGGCCCTGGCTTGTGGTGATCGGGACCTGCAGGCAAATGCGCTCCGCAAGTGGCCGGCGCAGCCGCCGGAGAAAGTCAGATGGATCCGGCTTTTCCTTGCAACGACCTACTATAATGACGTTCTCGGTCATCTGCTGCCGATAGACCCCCTCGTACAGAGCATGGTCGCCGTTCGGCGCGACTTTGTCACGCGGCTGTGCGTGCGCTTCGATCTGGCAGATCAGCGCAAAGCTGAACCTCTTATGCGGCGGATGCTCGAATTCTGGTCGCAGCCGTTACCTCAGGATGATGACTCGGCCGAACTGAAGTTGCTGCTGTTCGAAGCCTTTGTAGGCTCTGACTTGACACCTGCGATCAAGACGCCCCGGCAACGGAACCGCCAAGATGCCGAGCGCCCAAAGAGGTCTCCGCCTGGCGCGGACACGCTTGGTAAGAAGAATTCACGGGCCACGTCGCCGTACATCGAGACCGAGGAAATCCGGCAAGTCATCAATCGTGCGAGCTTCTTCGTGCAGCATCATGGCGTGCCGATGAATGTGGTGTTTCGCATCCTTGTTCAAAGCGAGGTAGGCGACTTGGAAAGGCTTGGCGCCGAGGCGATTGGCAGCTTCTGCCTTGAACTCGAATCACAGATGGGCTCACAAGGTTCTAATTTTGCCGCCATCTCCGTTATTGAGCGGGACGGTGGTCAGATCGTCGGGCGGGTGATAGCCCACATCGATGGTGCTCAAATTGGAAGCCTTGAGGGCTTCCGCGCTTCCTGCGCGCACCGCTTCGGCCATATCGTACGCGTGTCGACGTGCGAGGGCGCCGAGCCAATGGCGTTCCATTGGCAAAACGTTCGCGAACTCTGCGCCGGTATCAACAAGTTTGATGGTGACGGGTCAGGTCCGAAAGACTTACGCCAGCTATTGCGCATACCTAGGGCGCTATGGAGGTCCCCAGGACCATTCTCGTATCCTCGGACAATATTTTCAGGGGACCTGAGTGACCGGGCGATCGCTGAAGCATGCAAATACGGGATGGCTCCGCTTTCGGCATTTGATGCAAGGCAGTGGCATTGGATCTACCAAGGGTGGGAACTCCGCGAGTTTCAAGATCGCGGCTCTGAGATAGCCCAGCGACGGCAAGAGGTAGCCGCAATCGAAGGCCATGGGCGTCCTGATCCTTTACAGCTTGAGCGGTTGTCGGACGTCCTGCACCTTTGGCAGCGCATGACCCCGGAGCAGCGGGTGCGCCGGTGGCGAGGATGGTGGTGATGCTTGATGTCGAGTGGTTGCTTTCTCCGGCCCCGTTCAGCGGTGTGCTGCTATACAGCTATCGAAGCGGCGTGCTGAGGCCGGCTGTTTTACGGCACCTGCGTGAGATTGCGCGGCAAATGGGCGGTTGAGGTCGCCTCGTACGATGCCGCCACGCTCGAAAACATGTGGTCCGTACAGGCGACCCTATTTGACGAATTGAGGATCTGCGATCTGACCGGTGCGAGGACACAATGCACCGTCGACGGACTGCTGTCGTTGGCGGTCGATGGGCCGGCAGCCCCGACCGTGATAATGGCTCCAGCCTCGTCGAAACCGCTACGAAGAGGCGCGAAATTCCTCCACATCGAGGAGCCCCGCGTGACAAGCGCAAACCTTGCGAAAGTCGTACGATACTTGGCATCGACGTCTGACCTGGCGAGCCTGGATCTTGCGTACAGACAGGACCCCCTACGCCGACATCTTCGGCGCTGGATCGGGGAGCGAGGGCATGCCGGACTGCCCGAAGTCATGCAAGAATTTGATCATGCGGTCGTGCAATATTCTAATCCCGGTTCAAGTGAACAGGATGTTGGGAGTGGTAGCTTCGCATTTGCCGGCCGCTCGTACCTGATGAACTCTTTGCAGCGCTTCCTCGCTTTGGACGAGGCGTTCGCGCTTTCGCAGCTGCTCATGGCTCTGGCGATAAGAAAAGAGAGGGAGGCGAAAGATGCGGAGCTTGTCGAAAAGCTTCTAAAGGCGTCGGTCCGAGTGCGAGAGATCAGCTGTTGTGGCGGCCCCGGTTCGGCCGGACGCAAGAGCGTCTTGAGATCGGCAATCATTGGAAGAGAAGTGTCACTGCTTTGGAGTGCGTTGCTGCTATCATGGTCCCTTGCTTGCACGTCAAATCAAACCGACCCAGCTCAAATGGCGTTTCTCGTCGAGTTCGATCATTTTTGCCGTGACTTTAAGCGACGACTGCAGGACCTCGCAGCCGACCCTCTCGATAGCTGTTGGACACGTATCCGAGAAGCCTTTCGCGCAATATCCGTCATTGACGATACCGAACGACCCGATCCCAGGAAGGAACTACTCCGTTCCATTTCGCGTGAAACGTCCTGTCGACCAGCATACCCGTGGATCGAGAAGCTCCGTCGAACGGCCGCCGGCGCGCAAAGCCACCGACCTAAGGGTGCATCGAACTCGCCGTTTGTAGATCGGGAGAGCCCGAATACGGAGCTTGCATCTCTTTCGGACGTGATGGGACAAAAGCACATCCTTCAGGAGTTGCGGGATCGATTTCAGAGCGGGCGGCACGATCGTCCTTTGTTGCTCGCAGGCCCCGATGGTAGTGGGAAAAGGACGATCGGACGTCTTTATGCCAAAGCGCTGCTCTGTGAAGGAGATCGTGCGGAACTGCGGCCGTGCGGTAGCTGTCCATCATGCACGACGTTCAAGGGAGGAGGAAATTTCGGGTACTTTGAACTCGACGTTTCTCACGATGAAGGCCTGTCTCATGTCAATCAAGTAATTCGTAATCTTCGCTATGTTCCCATAACCGATCGCCGCGTCGTTTTAATCACGAAAGCCGATCATTCGTCCGAAGCGATCAACGCAGCGCTGAAGACTTTGGAGCGCGGCGCAGAGGCGACGAGCTTCATCTTGCTGGCTGAAGACGAGCGGAGGGTCGAGGCGGCAGCTCGATCCCGAAGTGCTGTTCTCAGAGTTCGTCCCCTGCCTGAAGACGATGTGCGAGTACTGGCTCAGCGTTGGCTCGCGTCGAATCAGGTTGAAAACGCTGTCATCGAATTGATCGTCAAGAGCGCGCGCGGTCTTCCTGGCTCGGTGCTGAAGCTCTGTCAAGAAGTCGCGGAAGCATCTGCGTCGACGTTGGAGCAGGCGAAAGTGCTCTTCGGGTTTAGCTGGGGCGTGCAGATCTTGCGATATTGGCAGGAGCTGTTGAACGATGAGTTCAAATCAGCGCAAGCCATGGATTGCTTGAGCGGGATGACAGCTGATGATGCGATCTATCGCTTGCGAGCCGGGCTGCGCCAGCTTCTGGCAAGAGCCGCGATATACGAGCCGGCGTTTCTCGGCTTGGAGGCTGACTTGCGTAAATTGACAGATCGCCTCGACCGAGATGCCGCAAGGCTCGGTCCAACGTGGGTCGCGTTGTGCGATGAACTGGCGCGGCATTGGTTCGACGACGCAATTATCGACCACGAGGACATCATTGATGTGACCTTGAAAACTCGCCAGCTGCTGAACGCCGCAAGCGAGCAGACCTTGGCCAGGCAGTTCACGTCTTTGGCGTAAGCTTCTTGCTGCGTTTGGAATCGTTCCTCCATATGTCCCCAATCCGATTGATGAGTTGGACCTCCGATATCTGTCGCTCCATCAGCGCCGACGCTCTTTTCCAGTCCGGAGGTCCGTGCTGATCTTCTCTCTGCTTCTTTTCGAGTGTCGACTTGTCTTGCCCGTATGCGGAGAAGAAGCCATCCAGCTGTAGCGCCTTAATCACTGCGCATGAAAATTCGATGCCCGGGCCAGAGTAGCGAGGAAGATTGGCCTTGACGCCTCTTGCGTCACGGTCGTCGCGACGCTTCAGGTAACCAAGTGTATCATCAATTGAATTTACGTTGAATCGCCTATCAAAGGCGTATTCGTAGATTCCAGCGATTCGTCGGACAGCGATCGTATCTGGGCCGATGCCGCCACCTTTTCGGAAGTGTGGAACGACCTCGTCACGAATGTACACCTCTCTCTTTGAACCTGCACTTCCGATCCAGGTGTAATACTCACCCGGGTCGACACGATCGAACTGCTCTATCATGTCACACAGGTGGTTCAGCAATCTTTCAAAATCGCTGAGCGGAGCTACCGTGTGTTCCAAGATGTCATGCGGTGCGACGTAGCGATTGGGCTCATCCGGGTTTGTCGATTGTGTCGATTTGACGTAGAGGTCAAGGGCAGCAACGCTTAAAAGTTTGTTCATCCAGTACAACTCGTCGTCGCCGATTCTTCGCCGAAGCGAAGAAACGTCTCGCAAGAGCGGCCGTAATGTTTTGTCCAGCTTGGTGCGCGTATTCATCGACGAAAGTCGATGTTCTGTATGCACAACGAGAACTAGCTGGCGGAACAGATCGGCAATTCGCGGCCACTTGTCGCGGGCGACCTCCTGCGGATCACGCATGGTCGCAAGGACTTCATCTACCGTGCTCTCCGAGATGCTCGGTTCGAAAGGATTCTGGGTTTCGGACATGTTGCCGTGTTATTTGGATGTATCTCCGAGTAGCACACTGTTCGCCGACACGGCAAACACCTATCGGAAGAGCGCGCCTGCTGCCCTCAGCCCACGCCACGACCTCGCCTCCAGGGTATGCCCGCACGCTGTTCGCTGCCCTACTCAAGTTGCGGGACTCGAAGGCGTGCCGGCGGCCGCGATGGCAACAAGCTGGCCTACTCGCGCGCACGCCGCAGCATGGCTTGCAGTCGCTCTTTCCTTTTCCCACCGGTCTTCCTCAACTCGCGAACGTTTCTCGAGAGCCCCAATCTCGGCCTGGATGGCCGCGGCCCTGTTCGCATGCTCGCGCTGGGCCTTGTCTAGCGCAGCTTGCGCTTTGGCCTTCGCCCTCTCTCGCCGCTCGCGATCCCTTTCTCGCGCGGCCTCTTCTCGCCGGCGCTCGGCTTCGCGGCGTTTCTGCTCCTTCTCGAAATCGGCCACGACCTTTCGGGCTTCTCGTTCGCTGATTTTGGGAGCGACTCGCTTTGCGGGCTTTGTCCGAACTCTTGCGCGCCGACCGCGATTCTCGCCGGATCCCAGGTCGGACGGGGCTTCGGAGTGTTTGGCGAAGCGACCGTTCGATCCCGCCGGGCGCTTGAGCACCACGCCTGGCTTCGACATCGTTGCGGCGACCACGTCGGGGTCTTCCGTCTCCTTGGCGGCACCCTGATGAAAGAGATTGCTGCCAGCTCCCCAGGCCTGGAGCGCAGCCTTCATCGACGGCGCCGCGATTGCGAGATCGTAGAAGCCCAGCGACGTCTGAAATGTCTTGAGCTTCCTCGCCATGGTTGTCGGCAGCCCAGCGGATTCTCCTAGCGCCGGCGCGCGACCCAGGTACCGAGTAGGAACGCGACGAACAGCGATGATAATGGGGCCTGCACCGTCACCCTGCGCAGCCGCTCGGCCCAGCGCAGCGCCGCCTCGTTTGAGGGCTGGCGCAGCGACCTTCGCGTCTCGGCGGACTCCGTCTGGCCGCGCGGCTGCGGTGCGCCGATGGCGTCCTGATCATCGACCAGGCCAGAGGCTTCGGTCATCGCGGAAGCTTCTTTCATATCCATGCGGTCCTCCTATCCCGACCTCAGGCTGACTTCCGCTGCGGCTTGGCCGCCGGCTTCTTCGCCGCCGTCTCCTTCGGCTTCTTGCCTTCAATCGGCATCAGCATCTCTTTCTGCCCGCTCGACGCCTTGCGCGGTTTCTTGGCTGGCTTTGCGGCCTTCGCCGGCGCTGCCTCCTTGCCGACGGATCGGCGCAACGCCTCCATCAGGTCGACCACGTTGGTCGATGCGGGCCGTTCTTTCGGCGTAATTGGCTTGCCCGCGCGCTTCTGGTTGATCAGCTCGATCAGCGCGGATTCGTAGTGGTCCTCGAATTTCTCGGGATCGAAGCGTCCCGCCTTCTGGTTCACGATGTGCCTGGCGAGATCGAGCATGTCCTTCGTCACTTTGACGTCCTGGATCTCGTCGAAATATTCCTGTTCGCTGCGCACCTCGTAGGGATAGCGGAGCAGCGTGCCGACAAGACCCTTGTCGAGC
This sequence comes from Bradyrhizobium sp. USDA 4461, assembly GCF_054055655.1. Classification (NCBI taxonomy): domain Bacteria; kingdom Pseudomonadati; phylum Pseudomonadota; class Alphaproteobacteria; order Hyphomicrobiales; family Nitrobacteraceae; genus Bradyrhizobium; species Bradyrhizobium sp. USDA 4461. Next base: position 2,286,818 of record NZ_JBSRXM010000001.1, on the reverse strand, counting down.
GGTTCGAGCGCGATGATGTGCTCGCGGTTGGTCAGCACCACCCGGCCGATTGCGACCTTATCCATCTCGCGGATGGTTTCGCGGATCACCGCGAAAGCGTCGTGACCCACCTTTCCGTCCGGGCGCAGGTAGTAGGGGCGGATCAGGTAGCGCGGATCGATGCCGGACTTGTCGACGAATTCGTCGATCTCGATGGTGCGTGTGGACTCGAGAGCGATTTCCTCGAGCTCATCTTTGGTGACCTCGATGTACTGGCCTTTGTCGAGCTCGTAGCCCTTGACGATGTCCTCGTTCGGCACCTCGTCACCGGTGTCGGCGTCGACCTTCATATACTTGATGCGGTGGCCGGTCTGGCGGTTGAGCTGGTTGAACGAGATCTTCTCGCTCTCGGAGGTGGCCGGATAGAGCCCGACCGGACAGGTCACCAGGGACAGACGCAGGAAGCCTTTCCAGTTGGCACGGGGGGCCATGTACGCAGAACTCCGGTTCGAGACGGCCTGGATTCAAGACGAACGGCAGACCATGGTTCCGACAGCGCCCGCCCGCCATACGGCCCCAATTTTTCGGATCGGACTCGACTCTGTTGTTCTTGTTATGTTCTAATTGATTATGTCCAATCGACCCGCGAGCTGGCGCATGCCGACACCCAAGCAAATGGATAAGATGGCAGCTCTCGTCCGCAACAACGTGCCTCGGGAGCGAGGATTGGCTCCGGACGATGATCTGCCGCAGGAATACTGGGAGGCCCTTCTCGCTGACCCCCACGCCGATGCCAAGCCGGCAAGCCCGTCCCCTGGGACGCTGCGGCTGAGCCAAATTCCTCAACATATTCTGAGGGTGGGCTGCCGCCGCTGCGCCAGGGTCGTCGAGATCCAGAAGGCAGATGCCGCTCGTCTCTACGGTCCGGACGCGCTCTGGAAGGATGTCGGGCAGCGGCTGTTGGACAATACCTGCACCCAGCGCACCGGCCGCCATGAGGAAGACGGCTGTTGGCCTGCGTTCGAGTAGTCGCCCGCGCGTCCGGAACTGGATGCTGCCATGGCACCAAAACATCACCCGACGCCCCTCTCCGGAGGAGACCGCAAGGCGCTCACCAAGGAGCTCGGCCGGGCACGCGCGATGACGACGATCCTCGCAGGACAGGCCGCCGAAGCCCGGGCCAAAGGCGAAGCTCTCATTCGTCAGGCCGACAAGCTGCTCTGCGAATCGTGGAACGAGCGCATGTGGGCAGATGGCGGGCCCATTGACCCATCACCGATGGTCGACCAGGCCATCAACGGGGGCTTCGCCTCACTCGAGATCGAATGCTCGCGCTGCAAGACGAAACGGGACGTCGACTTGACGGCGCTGCGTCATCCGCCGACGACATTTGTCCACGACTTGGCCAGCCGGCTCCGCTGTAGCAATGTGCTAAGGCCGGGCGTCGGCCGGCTGCCACTCTGCTGCAACTGATGTCGCGGCGCCCTGCATCGTTCAGACTATTTGAACGATAAGTCCGAAGATGGACTACTTCCCTAAACGGCTATTGAGCTCCGAAGATGAGCGTAGACGGCCATTCGGTCTTCGTTCAAAGGACACGGGGGATGCAATGACGGCAGAATTTCTACGGCAAGCTCCGAAGGGGGATGAGTGTTCTTTCGACATTGATGACCTCATCAGAGCTCGTCGGGCAAAGCGTGGCTTCACAAACAAACCTGTTCCGATCGAAGTCGTCAGAGATATCCTCTCGATCGCCAGGTTCGCCCCGAGCTCGAGCAACACTCAACCGTGGAAATGCTACGTATTGACCGGGAAAGCCCGGGAGCGCGTAGTTGCTGCCGCGGTGAAAAATTTCAATGACAACCACGACAAACTGACTCCGGAATATCCATTTTTTCCGGAACCACTTCACGAGCCCCATTTGTCGGTCTTCACCAAGTTTCGTGGTCAACTAGGCGACGCGCAGGGGGTAGAAAGAAGCGACAAGGAAAGCCGCCGCCGCGATGTAGCGAGACAGTTTATGTTCTTTGGCGCGCCTGTCGGTCTTATTTTCACGATGGACCGGAAACTGGTCCCCGCAAGCTTCATCTGCTACGGCGCCTTCCTCCAAACGGTAATGTTGGCGGCTCAGGGCCGAGGGCTTGACACGCTTCCTCAACAGATTTGGTCGTTGCAATATCAAGTGCTGCGCAAGGAGCTTGGCATTCCTGAAAGCGATATGGTCGTGTGCGGCATGTGCATTGGCTACGCGGACAACGGCCTTCCCGAGAACAACATGGCGCTTGATAAGTTCGGGCCGGAGAAGTTCGCAACGTTCCTCGACGTCTAGACTTCCCTGTGCTGGGTACGGATTATCTTGAAGGGGCCGTTCCTTCGATAAGCGGTACCCAGCCATCGGTCGATCAGCCAGGGACACGTAGGCGAAAACTGCAGTGTCGGCTATCGTGTAGCCATTACCAACTAGCCAGTCTCGATTTCCAATCCAGTTCTCGAGTTTTTGTAAAGCGCTGTATCCGTCCTTTTGCCGGTAGGCGATTTCGCCTGCCATCTGGGGTGCTTGGCCGCGAAGATTGTAAACACGTGGATATGCGATGGCCTTTTGAAGATCGGCTTGTTCGAAAAACAGCCAGCTGAGCACCTCCGTGCGCGCATGCCGGTCGCCCGGAAGAAAACGCGTTCCTTCTGCCAAATGCATCAATATGGCGCCGGACTCCACGATGGGGCGACCATCCTCCAACACCAATGTCGGGACTCTCGAGAACCGGCTAATTTTTTCGAAATCCGGTTGTTGAGTATCGCCTCGGACCAAGTCCAGAGTAATTCTCTCGTACTCAAGGTTCAGCTGAGAAAGCAGAATTCGGACCTTCCAGCAGTTTCCAGATAGCAGGCTATCGTAAAGACGAAACATGGCTTACTCCGGCGAATGGCTTGCTCCGATGGGCCTCGAGTTCGAGACAGAATACGAGCCACTGGTGTCGAGAGACAAGCAAGGGGTGTGCCTGTTGAGGTCAGAATGGCGGGTGTCTAGAATAGCCTAAATCGTTTTGCGTATCTAAAAGTGCGAGCCGCAGCTTTGTCAGCCTGAGGTAACATCAATCATCTTGCGTCATGCTTGATCTCAAGGATGTCTTCTATTTTGTCCAGGTTGTTGACAGAGGGGGCTTTACCTCTGCGAGTAGATCGTTGGGCTTGCCGAAATCCACCTTGAGCCATCGGATAAGAGAACTCGAGGGCGCTTTGGGCGTGACGTTACTCAACAGAACGTCGCGCCGTTTCGGTATGACCGAAGTAGGGACGCAGTTCTATCATTACGCTCAGACATTGCTGCAGACAGCCGAGGTCGCGGAGGAGGCGGTGCGCCAGAGGGCAACCGAGCCCAGCGGCGTCATCAGAATGACGACGGCCGTCGAAATCGCTCAGTTCGCATTGAAGGACCTGATACCGATATTTCTCAAGAAGTATCCGAAAGTTCAGATCGTGGAGATCACTACGGATGCCCTCGTCGATATCGTCGCCGACGGGTTCGACCTTGCTTTGCGGGGCCATACCGCCCCGTTGCAGAATTCATCCCTGGTCCAGCGGGCCATCGCACGCGCACCGTGGTACTTGTTCGCCGGACCCGGATATTTGGACGCTAGAGGTGCTCCAGCGACTCCTGAGGAAATTGCTCAGCACGATACAATCTCAATTGCAAGGACGAGTTCATCGAACCTGGTGCTGACTGGACCGAACGGCCGCAGGTGCATCGTGCAGACGGCCCCTCGCTTTCAGAGCAACAATCTCGTTGCGCTAAAGGAATCAGCATGTGCCAACCTGGGCATTGCCGCATTGCCGGGATACATTTGCCGAGACGAAATTGCGGCGGGAAAGCTAAAGCAGATATTGCCGCGCTGGATTGCGGCAGATGCGCGAGTCTCGGCCCTTATCCCATATAAGCGGGGCCTTCTTCCTGCGGTAAGGGCCTTGGTCGATTTCTTAGCGTCGGAGATACCGCGCGTGACCGCATTCGAGCCTGCGCCGGCGGAAGACATGCACGCCAAAGCGTCGAGCAAGCGATCGACCTGAGGGTTTGCCGCTACGTCCAACAAATTGAACGCTACGTCCTTCGCTGAGTATCTTCATCTCCCTCAATAGCGCTGCCATCCTTCGCGATGGGTAGAGACGCCGCTTCAGCGGCCTGTGATCGCGAGGGTTTAAGATGAACAAGATGACTATCGGCGGCGTCAACAACCAGGTATTCGTGGCCGCAAATCTCGGCAGGATTGAGCACTTCTATTCAACGCTTCTAGGCCTGCCAGTCGTAAAGCGGACCGTCCATCATTTGGATCCGCGACTGCCGGTCATTACTTTTGGATTTCAGGCGTTCAAGGGCGAGCAGAAGCGCGGTCACACGATCAGCTACATCGAGTGGAATCCGATCTTCTACATGATGCCGCAAACTGGATTCGTGGATCCAAAAACGGCCGTCGCTGGGGTTACGTCGCCGCGGGTTGGAGACCCAAAGGGGCGTTGGGGGGCCGGTACGAACCATCATCTGGCTCTCCACGTTCCAACAAGAAACGGCCTCTTGAAATGGAAGCGGAGACTCACCGACATGGGTGTCCACGTTACGGGGCCCTACAACCGTAACTACTTTCACGCGATCTACCTCCGTGATCCCGATGGCGCGATCATCGAAATCGCGACCACAGAACCTGGGTTCGGGCACGATGAAGCGGTTCTCGGGTCTGGGTTCCGGTCTCAGCCGAAGGAGAACCTTATTGGCGGTCGCGACGAGGTTCTAACGGCGGCCGAAACTTGGCCCCGTGCCGTCCCGTCAATCACGGATGACTTTGCGCTACGCGGTTTCCACCACATCACGTCGATCTCGTCGAACGCCGAGCGGACCGAAAAGTTCTTCGTCGAGACCGTCGGGCTTCGATTGATCAAAAAGACCGACTATTTGGATGAGCGCGGAGGTACGCACTATTACTACGCATGCGACGAAGACCTCTCGCCTGGCTCGGTCTTGACCTTCTTTGGGCTGCCTGGGTATTCCGCCGGACATTTGGGCACAGGATTATCGCATCACTTTTCCTTGGAAGTGGAGAACGACGCGGCCCTTGCTCATGAGCAGGAACGCCTAAAACGGGCTGACGTGAAGGTGTCGGACGTTTATGACTGCCTCTACAACAAATTGTTCTACTTCCGGGATCCGGATGGGCACATTTGTGCCCTTTCTACGCCAACTCAGCTGACGATCGATGAGCCCGTTGAAGAACTCGGGACCAAGCTCTGCCTAGCGCCGGATTTGGAAGATCGCCGCATTGAGATAGAGCGAAATATGGCATTGCGCCCAGCTCCTGTACCGCTTCCTCAGAATTGAAGGAGCCGGCACAGTGCTGAAGTCAGCCCCGCCTCGCTCCGAACGTGTAATCAGCGGGGGGATCCTGCGGTGCTTACCGCAGGAAACCCTGCGGTGGGGGCTGGGAATCGTCGATGCGGCCCTTCGGGAGCTGGCTGACGACGGCCTAGAGCGGCCGATGATTTTTACGGTTGAGCCGCTGCTGCGCTCAACCGATCGGCTCATTCTTCCGCATCTTCACGACGTCTCTGGTATCATCTCCGATTTTCCGCCTCATGCGCCCGATACAGCGATCGAAAGTGCGCTTGACCGGTGCATCATAGCGGGCGCCCGCTCGATCATCGCCTATGGAGGCGGCTCGGTTTTGGATGCCGCCAAGGCCGTTTCTCATTTTCATTCTCTTCGTCAGGGGCGCCATCTTCCGATAGTCGCTCTGCCGACCACTCTCTCCGGATCCGAGTTCTCTCACTATTTCGGTGTCACGGAAACGTCAGGGGCGCGACCATTCAAGAGAAGCTACGCCGAGCGCGACACAGTTCCGAAGATTGTGCTGATGGATCCCAGCTTGCTCATCAACACACCCCGGGCGTTGCTCTTGTCGTCTGCCGTCAAGGGGCTGGATCATGCCATCGAAGGCATGCGACTAGTCGACGTCGACCACCCGCACGCTATCATGGCCGCGGCAGGCGCATGCAGGTTTTTTGACGTATTGGAGCAGTGGCCAACCGATCTGGAAACCGGCGAGGCCGTTCAACGAGGAGCGGTTCATCTCGACGCTTTGCTTCAGCTGCAGCTGGCCGCGTGGCAATGCTATTTCTATCCGGCATCCGTCATCTACGGGCTCAGTCATCGAATCGGACATATCTTGGGTGGGACGTTCGGATTTCCGCATAGCGTCACGTCATGCATAACGCTCGGGCCCGTCATCCGAAATTGTGAAGCGCGGTATGGCAATAAGCTTCGGGTGTTCAATTCGCCAGGAGAACCTAATCCAGGGCCGGCACTCGCCACCAGAATAGAGAGTCTTGTGGCGCACCTCGGGCTACCAAGTCGGCTGCGATCATTTGAGATGGGGCTATCGGCGCTTCCGGAGATCGCTGATCTCCTGCGAGCGAATTATCAGAGCGAAGTCGCCGATCTTGGAGAAGACGCCGATCGAAAGCTGGATGCCCTGCTAAGAAGCCTGTGGTGAGCGAGGATGACATCGCCATCCATCGCCGAGATGCTCGCTGCGATCAAAGCGGGCGTAACAACGTCTCGTCAGCTCGTAAAAACGGCTCTCGAAAACGCAAAGCGTTGCGCATCTGAGTTGAATGCATTTGCAGCCATAGATGAAAACGCAATAGCCCTCGCAAGCGAGAGCGACCGGCGATACGCAACAGGGTTGGCAAGAGATCTTGAGGGTATCCCGATCGCCGTAAAGGACATCATCGATACCGCCGGTATCGAGACCCGCTATGGATCGGCCGCTTACATCGGCAACGTGCCGAGAGCCGACGCGAGAGTGGTCCGCCATCTGCGGAATGCTGGCGCGATCATTCTTGGTAAGACGACCACACACGAATTTGCCTGGGGCGTCACCACATCAAGCGACGCGTTTGGTAATACGCTCAATCCAACCGATCCAAGGCGAATTCCAGGAGGATCGAGCGGGGGATCGGCCGCTGCAGTTGCTTACGGGGCCGTCCCGGCTGCCATCGGCACGGACACCGGAGGATCGGTTCGAATCCCAGCCGCACTGTGCGGGGTAGTGGGGCTAAAACCGACGTACGGCGTTCTCTCGACCGAGGGAGTGTTTCCACTTGCTCCCACGCTCGATCATGTAGGCCTCATTTGCCGAAAGACCGAAGATCTCATCATCCTAGCTCGCGCACTAGGCATGAACGTATTGCAGGATGATTCCTGGCGCGACGCCAAGGTGAAGCGAACGATTGGCATACTTGAAATGCCAAGCGACGTTCCAGTGGACACGGCCATTTCGAATGATCTTTCAGCAATCGTTGAAAGGTTGCGTCGTGATCATAACATCGTCGACGTCAAGATACGCCTCGACGAGGCCTATTCGATTTTTGCTAACCTGGTGCTGGCTGAGGCGGGTATGGTACATTTCTCGCGGAGTTCCTCAGAAATTATTGGCGAAAGCTACGGTAGAGAGACGGTTGCCAGACTTGATCGGGCGCGCATGCTCAGCATCGACGATTTCGTGAGAGCTCAGGAGGCAAGGCGCAGATTTTCGTCGAAGATTGCCTCCCTTTTTGAGGAAATTGAGCTTCTCATTTTGCCTACGTGCCCCTGTACCGCACCCCTGATAGGAGCGGACGATGTTCGGATTGGAGCGTGGCGCGGTGACGTCCGCAAAGCGCTCATGACTTACACGGCACCTTTCAACCTTGTTGGATATCCTGCCGTGACTCTACCGTTGCCGCGAAGTGCCGGCGTCCTGCCGGCGGGCCTGCAGATCGTGGGCCGTAGAGGAAGGGATCGCGATGTCATCAATGCCGCGGTGCAGTTCCAGAGGCTGGTCTTTGAGCTCAGCCGCAACAATGCAATTAGTTAGACCCGGCTCACCGCTGGCGGACGATCGATGTCTCTGCGCGGCGAAATAATCGATGCCAACTACTGAGGTCGAACGCACATGCCGGGCTTCGGCTCTCCGATAAACTCAACGCCAGCCCCTTCGAGCTCCCGGCGGATCTTTTCGACCGTCTCGAACTTGGGGGTTGATAGCACCCATCATTCTTTCAATCCGGCGGATGGTTACGATGCCGACGCCGGCTGCAATGGCCAATTGAAGCTGCTGCCATCCCACAAGACAACGCGCGGCCTTGATTTGGCGTACCAGAATGAGCATTCGCTCACTCCGTGCCTGCTATCGGTTCTGCCATTGCAGGAACGCGGATCCGCGCGGGTTGGAGGGAAGCGGCCGTCACGGTTGCTTCCCCCCAAACTGTGGCGATCTTGAAAGCTCACTCCTTGGCTTTGCCCACGGGGCAGCCCGCTGGGGGGTTGCCGATGAACGTCCTGGCCGAAAAGAGTTCCGGGAATGGAATCTCTTCGAGAGTCGGCGTCAGCCACTCAATTCCGGAGACGCCGAAGTAGGCCTTACGAGATCCCAGGGTACGTCGGGTCAGCATTAGGTGGCGATATTTCCAGGTCGTGAACTCCTCGGCAATATCGGCAAGTGTCTCACCCAAGTTCTTGATCTCAGGTCGCTCATCGTACCCAATTTGCCAAGCACGCTCGACCTCGGGGCTCGGCTTGTACGGCTGAGCGAAATCACGCTCAAACTGAGCTCGAGGAATGGGAAGCTTTTCACGATGCAGGAATGCCAGCACGTCGTCGTAGACGCTCGGAGCGTTAAGGGCTTCATTCAGTTGCTGCCATCTGCGCGGCTGCGGCTTAAAGTGCTCCAGATGTTCCGCTTGTTTGATTCCGAACAGATAGACCATATGGCGGTAGGTCCAACCTTGGAGAGCAGTGTCGCGCCCTAATGTCGCTCCAGCCGCGCCCAGCATCGGAAGCAGGTCGGACGGGGTCAGCCACGATAGAGAACGCCACGTGGCATTGAGTGGTTCATGTGCATCGACCACTCGGCGCAAGGCTTGCTGAGCCTTCGCAAGGTCATTCTGTCTCAGACTGCTCTGAGCGGCCTGAAGTTCTCGGACAATGAGAGCCCAATAAAGCTCCATTACCTGACAGTTGACGATGAACGAGTACTCGCCTGGATGATCGCTCACCGTCCTTTGCAGCGTGTGCAGAATCTCTGTCTGCAGCCACATGCTATACGGTGTCTGTTCAAATCTGTCTTTGTCGGTGATCTGGACGTTCATCGCGTTGGTGCTCCCATTCTGTAAGAGTTTCGTTACTGGTCCGGAATCGAACGTCGCCAGGCAAATGTTGGCCTGGCGAGCTTGATACGCGAACATGCGTCGCAAGCAGCCGCCGAGTCTGTCGATCGAACGCCGCCGACGGATTGTCCAAAACGTCCAATCCTCCAATCAATGTTCGTGGTGTTTTGCGCTCATTGGAAAGACGCCCGCACCTGAACACATCGTCCATAGTTTTGAACAGGAGGGCACGTATCTCTTCCGGCCCATCTGAGTGTTGCTCCAGCGCGATGTCTTGGAAGGTGTTTTGGGTTGCAGGATGCTGGCACGGCCAGCATCCTCAGCGATTAATCTACTACTCAAAGAGTGCCATCAAGCGACGGTAAGAGACTCCAAACGGTCCGTCCTCTGCCATGCTGCGGCTGCAGAGATTTCGGCATCGAACCGTTTGGCAAAATCCGCAAGGGTCGTCTCGCCTTGATCGATAGTGAGAGTCTTGGCGGCGAGAACGATGTTCACATCGGTAATGCCGACAAACCCGAGAATCTGTTTGAGATACGAGCTCGCCACGTTGGCTGAGGCGAATGGGGCTCCAGGAGAAAAGTCGCCGCCAGTCGCAAGGATCACGGTCGCCTGTTTGCCCTTCAACATGCCTTCATAGGTGGTTGAGACCGTAACGCCGATGCGCACGATCTGATCGATGTAAGCTTTGAGGAGTGCCGGTATGGAAAAATTGTACATCGGCGTGCCGATGACGATGTGGTCGGCAGCCTTGAGTTCTTCGATCAAGGCGTTTGAAGTCTTCAACGCTGCAGCGGTTTCCGGCGAATGTTGGTCAGGCGGTGTAAAGGCGGCCCCGATCCACGGAAGGTCAACGAATTGTAAGTTGGATCGCGCAAGGTCGCGCCTAATGACGGAAGCATTCGGATGTAGGCGGCACCATTTCTCGACAAACTGAGCGGTCAAGACGCGGGAAGTCGAATGTTCAAAGCGTGGACTCGCTTCAATTACCAAGAGACAAGTCATTTCTTAGCTCCAGAGTTTTGAGGAGTCAGCCGCCGACGACGTCAATGCGGCAGCTGATGACCGTCTTGGAAGTAAATGCAGCACGGGCAGGGCGGGAAGCCGGGCGTTATCGGACACATCGTTCCATGAATTGGAACGATGGTCGCGAGATCCTGCCTTGCATCGCCGGTGGAAGCATCGTCCGATAGCTTGGACGCTTGGTTCTAAAAATGTCGGCTTCAAGTCGCGCAGTCTGCGACTAGTCTGACCGTAGCGGGAGTGTCAGACCCAACTTTTAGGAAGCGCTATGACCATCAATTTCAGAACGTCTGTCGACGCGTTGGCGGAGCAAGCGCGGACTTCCGCAATCGGAGATCCTGAGCGGAGGTGCATAGTTTCAAGTGGCAGTGTGCATCCGAAGCCGAAAGGCGACCAGTCGCCCATCCCGAGGCTCGAACTTTTTCATTTCACTATGTCGATCTGCTCTCAGAAGATTCGCGGGGCGTTATTCCAGATCGGGGCTCCATTCGCCAGCAGCGAGCTAATCATTATGCCGCCGTTCAGTGAAAACTATTCGGCGGAATATGTGAAGCTCCGCATGGCGTCTGCCATCGCGCGTAGCCGCCCATTCGTGAAGGGATATTCCGGAAGCTCAAGTGTTGAGAACGAGGGCTTCGATCCACTGGCGGTACCTACGCTTGTCGATCATGAAAAGGGAGAGGTTGTCGCGGATTCGCGCCTGATTGCGGCCTATCTCGACATGTTGAGTGGAGGTGCGTTGGTTCCGTTGCAGTGGCAAAACAGGATCTGGAATGAAATAGCAATCGTCGACACATTGCCACATGCTGGGTTGTTCTATGGCGCGAATCCAGACGGCGACGATCGGCCTGAAGAGATCCGTGCGGGAATGCGGGATGCTCATAACAAGAAGATCGAACTGGTGCGCAAGCGTTTAGAGGGCCTGCCGGCGGACTCCCTTCTTCGCGAGGCTTACAGGCAGAAGATTATAAAGGAAGAAGCGGGGCGTGAATTCATATCGCAGCCGGCCAATATGCGGAGGATTATCGAGGCAACGCACAGCACTATCGTGCAGCTGGATCGAAGATTGGAAAGCAAAAACGAGTGGTTGATGCCCGATGGATTTACCCTGGCTGATATCTTCTGGGGTGTAAGTCTCTTCCGGCTTCTCTTTCTTGGTTACAATTGGATGTGGAAGGACTGCCCGAGGGTGCCCGAATACGCTGAACGGCTTTTTGCCTCGCCGGCGATGCAAAATGGCGTAATAAATTGGCCTGGTCATCCGCCCGGCGAGCGCATCGAGCGCTTCAAGAAGCACTAGAATTTGGGCTTGTCTTTGGCGCTAGAACGGGCTCCCGATCGGAACCTCTTTTAGTGATTAGAATACGTGACATGGGCGCAATTCAAGTACCGCCGATTGGCATTCTCGACAAACCCACCGGTGCCAGCCATAAACACTTGTCTCTCGTTCTTACCAGAGATGACCCCGCGAGATGATAACTCCTGGAGGACGGTATGGGACTGTTGGTGGAAGGTGAATGGCGTGACACCTGGCATAACACCGGCGCGACCGGCGGCTTCTTCGTTCGCAAGGACGCAGCTTTCCGCAACTGGATCACCGCGGACGGAAGTCCCGGTCCGAGCGGTGTTGGCGGGTTCAGGGCCCAAGCGGGTCGGTATCACCTCTACGTCAGTCTTGCTTGTCCCTGGGCTCATCGAACGCTGATCATGCGAGTGCTCAAGGGTCTTGAAGACAAGATCTCCGTATCCATTGCGCATTGGCTAATGGCCGAACGCGGCTGGAGTTTCGCGAAAGGCCCGGGGGTGATACCGGACCATGTCAACGGAGCGGAATTTCTGCATCAGATCTACACGATGGCCAACAGCCACTATTCGGGCAGGGCCACCGTGCCAGTGCTGTGGGACAAGCAACAAGGCACTATCGTAAGCAACGAATCTTCCGAAATCGTTCGCATGATGAATTCTGCGTTCGATCATCTCGGTGCAAGATCGGGCGACTTCTATCCGGTGCAGCTTCGAGACGAAATCGATGCTGTGAATACCCGGGTCTACGACACGCTCAACAACGGTGTCTACAAGGCCGGATTTGCTACCACACAAGCTGCCTACGATGATGCTGTCGGTCCGCTGTTCGAGACACTGGATTGGCTCGAAGAGCGTCTGGCGGATAGCCGCTTCCTTTTCGGCGATCGTCTGACCGAGGCGGACATCCGGCTCTTCACAACGCTGATCAGGTTCGATGCCGTCTATTTCGGCCATTTCAAGTGCAACATTCGATCTGTTGCCGACTATTCAAACCTCTCCGCGTACGTCCGTGACGTTTATCAATGGCCAGGAATCGCATCGACCGTGAACTTTGAGCACATCAAGCGTCACTACTATCAGAGCCATCGCTCCATCAATCCCACGGGTATCGTCCCTGCGGGCCCTCTGCGTGATTTTGGCGCGGCGCATGGGCGCGAACGGCTCTCGGCAGATAAATAGCAGTTTTCGGCCTTGGGCCGACGGGCGTTTGATAATCTCCAACGCCCGTTAGCACGCGAGGATCCGTTCACGTAAAGCCCGCTGTGCTCGGGGAGGAGCACGAAGCGGGCATCAACAAGTCGTTCTCAAGTCCGCGTGTCGACTTGATTTACGCGGCCAAGTGACGCTGCCTGGTTGGTTGCATAGGCAGAGGCCGCGGTCGAAGCCGGCGAATATCTTGCAAAGACCTCCGCCAGTTCCTCCGCGGCATCTGTGAGCTCCTTCATGACAGCGGCATTGTCTGTCGTTTGACCGGCGGAGGAGTGTCGCACCTCGAACGAAATCCCGTTCGGAAGATCCACGTGGATTTTGTCCAACCCAGCGATGTCTGATGCCTCATCGCCGCCTGAACTTGCGCTTGGCTCATCCGTGGCCGATGCCTGCTGTCCGGGGATATCCTGGCTCGCCAATCTCTGTACGAAATTCTCGATCGTTTTGAGGGTCTCGCTATCGAGTCCTGTTCCGCCGAAGCTGTAGACTCCGACGGACATGCCATTTGGTAGATTGACCTTAATCTCGTCGTAAGGCGCATCGGCGCTCATGCCGAGTGCGAGCTTCGAACCTTCGCCTTTTGAACCGGCTGCCGAAACGGAATTGGTTTGGCGGACCGAAGAAGGCCAGCTCACGGCGTTTCCGCCGGCTATGCTTCCGATACCCACGCTGAGACTCCACTGTCATTTCAAACATTCGGGCTGCCAGCAATAGATATGCCAATTTCGATCACTTGCGTTCTCAACGACATATTGCACGTCACGGACTTCACGCGCTGCCCAGCGGCAAATGCTATCCGGCAAAAGCTGCCCGTCTGGACGCGCGCTCTTGTCGGTATCGATGCTGCGCGCGCAGCAGGATCAGATAAAACATGCCGGTTTTAGGAAATGTCGCTTCACCACTGCTTACGTAGAACGCGCATGTCGCTCGCGATGGTCAGGAAAACAGGGCACGAATGTTGCGGCTTGGGCGATCGGCATACGAGTGTCGGTTTGACGCTGCGTGGCATGCGCCGCAATAAAGTAATCAGGATCAGGTCTCGCTGTCCGACGAGCCCCGCACTTCTCGCCGCCAGGCTCCCGGGCTGACGCCAACTATGGTCGAAAAAACCTTGGTAAAGTGGCTCTGATTGGCAAACCCAGCCGATTTCGCCACCTCGGATAGCGGCAGATCGCGGACGGTCATCAGCTGTTGGGCCGTCTTCACTCGCTGGCGAAGCAGCCATCGATGCGGCGGCAGACCCGTGGAGATTCGAAATGCTCGCGAAAAATGATCGACTGAAAGACCGAACTCGGCCGCGATCCGCCGTAATGGAATCTTTCCAGCGAGATCGGCCTCGAGCCTATCGCAAGCACGGTCTAACTGCCACGGAGCAAGACCACCGCGGATCGGCTTGGCGTTAGGTCGAAGTCCACCATAGGTCTGAGCGACGTGCGCAGTAAGTGCGTGCAACATGTGGTCGACGAAAAGCTGGTTGGTCTCGTCCGATCGACGGAGAGCGTCCAATAGCGATGCACCGAGGTTACGGATGACTGTGTCGTCGTGGCCTATACCCGGCTCATAGGCGAGCTCGCCAATGCGCGGTGCGCCGGCCTGCCTCGCAATGTCGTTAAGAGCGGAGCGTGGAAGATAGAAAAAGAGGGAGTGAAACGGCTTGTCGATGACGTAGCGCGGATCGCGCTTCAGATCGTAGAGATAGGTCGCGCCGCCGTGGACATTCGTCTTGATGACACATCGGCCCCGCTCCCAGCACTCGCAGTCCGGGTAATCACGAAATTTAAGGCTGACGAGGTAAGCGTCCTCGGAGGGCAGCGAACCGGAAAGGCTCGGCACCGGATCGTCGTTTCGGGTTTCGGTCACCGCCAGCTCGGCACTGCGCAGCGTACGTGCAATCAGCGAAGGTGCGTTCTTCGCCTGTAGGGGTCGTCCGAGCCTCAATCCGTAGACGCCGGCCTGTGCCATTTGAGTTGATCCGGAAGGTTAGACCGCAGGCGCTGATTGCCCTGCGAATTTTGCGGTGCATTATCGGAAATAGGCAAGCGGCTGTCCACGGCCACCCGGCGATGCGCAACTTTTCGTGAGGGCAAATCGTCGCGAAAGTCGCGACGGATCCGGAAGCAATTTCAATGCAGGTCGACTCAATCAACTGCCGCCAGGAACTGGGGTGGAATCCGGAGCGCAGGTCGCCATTATTCGCAAGCACACGTGATTCCGCGACTCGCGGTCGCATGGTCCTCGTTTGGCACGGAATGGGGCAAGAAATGACGGTTTTGGGAAAGACGCGGGCGCCCTGCGAGCCCTAGAAACACGCCGTAGAAGCCAAGTGACCGTGGCGGCCGTGTCGTGACATGGACCTTACGGGCATCTGCGAAGAAGCAGCGAAAGACCGCGGGACAGAAGAGATCGGGAGGCCACGCACTTGCTTAGGGCAACCGAATCCACGGGCTCGCAGCCTTCATCGCACGTAACGCGCTTACCTATGACTCTCAATTCCAACAGTGCAGACCGCCCACTTGTTTTGATCGTGGACGACGACGAGGAGATCCGGTCGGCGCTTCGGGAGCTTTTGCTGTCGGTCGGCATCGACGCGTGCTGCTTTGGCTCGACGCAGGAATTGTTGCGTGCCGATCTTCCGGAGCGGCCCGGCTGCCTGATTCTCGATGTTCGCATGCCCGGAGCAAGCGGGCTGGATCTGCAACAGCGTCTGGCATTGAACGGCAACACGAGACCGATCATTTTCCTCACGGGTCATGGCGATATCGCCATGACCGTCCAGGCAATGAAGGCGGGAGCCGTCGACTTCCTGACGAAGCCAGTCAGAGACCAGACGCTCCTCGACGCTGTCGCGGCGGCGATCGAGAAGGATGTCTCGCAAAGAGCTGCGGCCAGACGCATCACGCAACACGCTGCCCGCTTCGCAACGCTGACACCGCGCGAACGTGAAGTCCTGGGTGAGGTAGCAAGGGGCCGCCTCAATAAGCAGATCGCCTTTGATCTCGGCATAAGCGAGATTACTGTGAAGCTGCATCGCGGCAACGCGACAAGAAAGCTGCAAGCAACGTCCGTCGGAGACTTGATCCGGATTTGGGAAGCACTTCCTGCGGAACTTCGAGGGAAAGTAGGTAGCCCAGCCTACACCAAGGAATAGGTACAACTCAATCAACAATGGGCAGATGGTCGTCGGGCCATGCCAGCGAAAGACATCTGTTTGTCCAACACGCCCCTAGTTGCCATCGTAGATGACGACCAAGCTGTACGAGAGGCTCTTTGCGATCTCCTCCTGGTGTTGAGCGTTGCGTGTCGCTCGTTTGATCGGGCGGAGGCCTTCATGGCCGAATTTGTGCCGGGCCGCTTCGATTGCTTGATTACCGATGTGAGCATGCCCGGCCGGAGCGGGCTCGAACTACAGGAGCGATTGCGACAGCTGGGCTCGTCAATGCCGGTCATTTTTATCACCGCGGACACAAGTCCGGCGACAGAGGCTCGCGCACTGAGGGGCGGTGCCTATGCCTGCCTGACGAAGCCGGTCAATGATGAGGTCCTCTTTCATCTCTTGCAGAACGCAATGAACTGCGCAGGCCGCTCGCGACGCAACGAGCGACGGGGTCCGCCGTCAGATGACTAATCTCGTCCGACAGGTATCGCAAGGCGGCCAGCCGAACCTCCTTGCCTCTGGCACGGAACTGGCTGACCTTGTGTCCGAAAGCATCATCGTCAGCAACCTGCACGGTGTCATCCAGTACTGGAATGCCGCATCGGAAGTCCTGTATGGCTGGCCTTCCATGGCGATGGTCGGTCGACACATGGCGGAGGTCGGCTCGCGCGGTCAATCCGGTATCGATCACATCGACATACTGCTCCGCGAAGGTCGATGGGAGGGTATCGTCTTTCGGCGTAGCCTGACCGGAGTCGAGGTTGCGGCCGCCGTGCGGCAAGTGGTGCGGCGAGACGCAACCGGCGCCGTGCTTGACATCGTTGAGTTTGGCCGAAACGCGGGACCACTCACCGAAGCAGCATACCTGCGCATGGATGCCGAGTTGCAGGGATCTCTGGCCGCTGCTTGGGAGCTTGATGCCTCGCCGGCCCGGCCCCTGCTTGATGCAATCGCGGAGCACAGGCGCCGCGGAGCCGCTATCAATCTTGATCAGCATCCGGACTGGGTCAACGGACTGCTTACCGCAACTCGAATTCTGGCTGTCAATGATCGCGCGGTTCGCATGTTCGGCGCACATGCTGGGCACGAGCAGATGATCAGTCAACCGGTCGGTACATTCTGGCCGGCTGAAAGCCGCTCAATCCTGGCCGGACTAATCGAAAATGTTGCCACAGACCGCTCGCGCCTCGAGACCCGCAGAATGGTCCTGAGCGGCGCGATACGCAACCCCATCATCAGGGCCTGGCATTCTGCCGACCCGAAGCCGCCGGGCACCGTGCTCGTGACGATCAACGGCGCGATCGATGACGACCGCACGTCCTGGGAGCTACAGGCGAGCGAGGATCGGTATCGCAAGCTCATTCAGTACTTACCGACCGCTCTCTGGCAAGTCGATTCCCGACGCGCGGGTGAGGTCTTCGACGATCTGAAGGCGAAAGGCGTTCGCGATATTGCTTCCTATCTGGCGACAAACCCTGATCTTGTCGAGCACGCCAAGGACGTTGTTCGTGTGACGGACGTCAATCACGATGCAGTTTCACTGTTTCGAGCTCATACTCTCGCCGACCTGATCAAGCCCGTTCGATACCTGTTTGCTGCCGCCCCGGGGCTCGCCGAGCGGGTCATGGTGGCTCACTTTGAAGGTCGACGCAATCTCATAGAAGAGACCAGAATCCGTGCATTCGACGGTTCGCTCATCGATGTCCTGTTCACGGTCACATATCCTGTGCCTCCCGAGCAACTCGACAACACCTTAATCACAATCCAGGACATCAGTGAGCGCTTGAACGCAGAGCGGCAACTTCGGAAGCTTCAAGCTGATTTCGCGCATGCGGGCCGCATCGCAACTCTCGGAGAGTTGGCAACTTCGATCGCACATGAAATCAACCAGCCGCTTGCAGCCATCGTGACCAATGGCGAGACAAGCTTGAGGTGGCTGGCGCGCGCTGATCAAAACATCGAAAAGGTCACCCAGCTCACGTCCCGAATCGTGACGAACGCGCGGCGCGCGAGTGAGATCATTAATCGCATCCGGGGTATGGCGGCGAAGCATGAGCCAGAGAAGCGCCTCATGGATATCAATGAGGTCGCAAGAGAAGCGCTGTTATTCATTCGCCACGACATTGATTCAAAATCAATTGCCTTGTCGACGACCTTCGCGTCCGGGCTTCCCCAGGTGCTGGGCGATCGCATTCAGTTGCAACAGGTGATCATCAACCTGCTCGTCAACAGCGTCCAGGCCATTGTGCAATCCGGTCAGCCGATTCGCCGGATTGACGTTCAAACTTCGATCGACGAAGCCGGCTCGGTCGGCCTTTCCATCTTCGACAACGGGCCTGGCATCGCCGACGCAAACCTCACGCGCATCTTCGACAGCTTCTTCAGCACCAAGGATGCCGGAATTGGCATCGGCCTCGCGATCTGTCATTCGATCATCAGTGCCCACGGCGGCAGCATTTGGGGCGCGAATCGCCCGAATGGCGGCGCACATTTTCGCTTCACGCTTCCCGTGCCGGTGACTGCCGGTCCCGATTCCAGCGTTGTCGCGCTCGTTCGCTAAGTGCGCCTACTTTTGCAAGAAATTGCGCCCGTGATGGGGAGCATCTCTCCCGAACTATACCGAGGTATAGGTCGATCTATTCGCTGAATCAGCGCGACCAGACCCGCTGCACGATACCCTCGTACAGCGCTCGCCGCCATGATCGCAGCACACGGGAAGCGATGCATCCGCAGACGCGCGGAATGAGCGCACTTCCCCAATGCGAGCGGAAGTTCATGAGCAAGCCCATCTTGGCCCCCCTGGACAATGCGCCCGGCGCGACGCAATCGCATAGGAGTGACTCGCCGGTCAGTGAGCGGCGCCCCGCCAATGAAGAGATGGCACGCGTGCTCAGGACCAAGCCCTTTCGCGTTGCTTTGGAACCGTCCAGCGGCACGATCGCATACTGGAAGCACGAGCCCGTACACGACATCGTCAAGCCGATGGTCGATCACGTCATCATGACCTACCCGACCGGCGTACAACGGCTCGAGCGGCGCACCGGGCGATCAGTTGCGATCGGAACGGCTCGTCCCGGCGTCGTGACGCTCATTCCGGCTGGTTCGACCTCTCGGTGGGATATTCACCGGCCGATGCACGTCCTTCAGCTCTATCTTCCGCACGCAACACTCTCGCGCGTTGCCGACGAAGCCGACGTGACCGCGCCCGGCGATCTTCTGGAGCGGACAGTGCACTCGGATCCCGTTACATCCCGGTTGCTGATGAGTGCAGTGGATGTTCTGGAAGGACACGCGACGCTGGACGCATTGTTCAGGCAGCAATTGATGGACCTGCTGGCAACGCGCCTCTTGGCAGCACATGCTGGCTCGTCGATCACGGTCCAGCCAACTCTGGGCGGTCTGTCGCCGAATGCCCTGCGCCGCGCCGTCGAGCGCTTGCGCTCCGATAGCGATACCGACGTTTCCCTCGGAGCACTCGCTTCCGAGGCCGGCCTTTCGCGCTTCCACTTTTGCCGTGCCTTCAAGGAGAGCACAGGCCTTTCGCCCCATGCCTGGCTGCGCCAGCGGCGGCTCGAGCAGGCCATGGAGCTGCTGCGGGACACTGACACGTCGGTCGTCGCGGTCGCGGAGGCTCTCGGCTACGGCTCTCAGACCGCGTTCGCTGCGGCATTCAAGCGTTTGACCGGCGAAACACCGACCAATTGGCGGCGCAGCATGCGTTAGCAGCAATCGCGCTGCAATCGGCGCAATCGCTCTTGGGCAGTGGTCCGCGAGATCCCCTAGATAACCCGTAAAGAAATCTGACCACACGGAGACGAACAGATGATTTCCAAAAAACCCTTCAGCGACCTCGCCACGTCACGTCGAAACTTGCTGGCGAGCACGCTCATTTGCGCGACGTCGCTGACCGTTCGCCCGTCTTTGGCGATTGGCAAGGAAAGGGACCATTCTATGTCGCCTACACAAGGAAGCGATCCCACGACCTCTGTCACGACCAAGGATGGCGTGCAGATCTTCTACAAGGACTGGGGCCCGAAGACCGCGCAGCCAATCGTTTTCCACCACGGGTGGCCGCTGAGCTCTGACGACTGGGAGACCCAGATGCTCTTCTTCCTCGGCAAGGGCTATCGTGTCATCGCCCATGACCGCCGCGGCCACGGACGCTCGACCCAGGTGAGCAATGGTCACGACATGGATCATTATGCAGCAGATGTCGCTGCGCTTGTCGAGCAGCTCGATCTTCGCAATGCCATTCACGTCGGACATTCCACTGGCGGCGGAGAGGCCACGCGCTATGTTGCACGCTATGGCAAGGATCGCGTGGCCAAGCTGGTTCTCATCGGTGCCGTACCGCCGTTGATGCTGAAAACGGAGGCCAATCCGGGTGGCCTGCCGATCGAAGTGTTCGACAACCTTCGCGCTCAGCTCGCCGCGAACCGCGCGCAATTCTATTTTGATTTCGCGAGTGGTCCCTTCTACGGCTACAACCGGCCGGGTGCAGCGCCATCCCAGGCCGTGATCTGGAACTGGTGGCGTCAGGGCATGATGGGAAGCGCCAAGGCGCACTACGATTGCATCAAGGCCTTCTCGGCGACCGATTTCACCGAGGATTTGAAGAACATCGCCGTCCCCACGCTCGTCGTGCACGGCGGCGGCGATCAGATCGTGCCTGTTGCGGATTCTGCCCTCCTGTCGGCGAAGC
Organism: Bradyrhizobium sp. USDA 4461; assembly: GCF_054055655.1. Taxonomy (NCBI): domain Bacteria; kingdom Pseudomonadati; phylum Pseudomonadota; class Alphaproteobacteria; order Hyphomicrobiales; family Nitrobacteraceae; genus Bradyrhizobium; species Bradyrhizobium sp. USDA 4461. Next base: position 2,266,254 of record NZ_JBSRXM010000001.1, on the reverse strand, counting down.
TGCTGAAGCACAGCGTCCTGAAGATCTACGATCTCCTGCCTCACGGCCTGTGTACGACCCACGCCAACATCGTCAACGCCGAGCTCCTCTCGTTCATCTCGGCCTAGTGCGTTCCGCCGACCTCTCTGCATCACCCAGATCTACAGGAGTATTACATGCGCCTCGTCATCATAGGCGCCGGCTTCGCCGGCATGTACGCCGCACTCTCCGCCGCCCGCCTGCGCGAAATTCAGGGTGTTTCCCCCGGAGACCTCGAGATTGCGCTGGTCGCACCGGAGCCGACGCTGGTGATTCGACCGCGCCTCTATGAGCCGAAACCGGAGACCCTGACAGCTTCGCTTCTGGATGTGCTGAAGGCCGTTGACGTTGCCTATGTGAAAGGCAGCGCCGAGTCGATCGATACCAAGTCCAAAGTGGTAGACATCGTTGCGGCCAAGGGTGCGAAGCAGAGACTCACTTATGACCGATTGATTGTCGCCACTGGCAGCCGGCTATTCCGTCCCAGCATCCCCGGGCTCGCTGAACACGGCTTCAGCGTCGACCAGCTCGACGACGCGATCGCCCTCGACCGGCATTTGCATCATTTGGTGGGGTGGCCGGTATCACAGATGCGTGACACGGTTGTCGTGGCCGGCGGCGGATTCACTGGCATCGAAGTCGCGACAGAAATGCCCGCGCGGCTTCGTGAGATCCTTGGCAAGGATGCCAAGCCGCGCGTCGTCATCGTCGAACGAAACAGTTCGATCGCCCCCGACATGGGCGAAGGTCCTCGTCCTATCATCGAAGCTGCGCTGCATAAGCTTGGGGTGGAGACTCGGCTCGGCGTTGGCGTCACCTCGCTCGACAAGTCCGGCGTCACGCTTTCCAGCGGAGAGCACATTGACAGCGGGACCGTGATCTGGGCGGCCGGCATGCGCGCCGCTCCGCTAACCGCACAGATTCCAGCCGAGCGAGACAGCTTTGGACGCCTGCTCGTCGATCCCGACTTGCGCGTGCTGTCGGTGCCTGGCGTTTTTGCAACCGGCGATGCCGCGAGAGCGGCATGTGACGAGGTTGGCAACTACGCGCTCATGTCCTGCCAACACGCCACGAGGATGGGCGCCTTCGCCGGCAACAATGCGGCCGCCGAGTTGCTCGGGGTCCCGACCAAACGGTACCACCAGAAGGCCTACGTCACCTGCCTCGACCTGGGAAAAGCCGGCGCGCTGTTCACGCGAGGCTGGGAGCGCAAAGTCGAAATGGTTGGCGACGAAGCCAAGAAGACCAAGAAAGATATCAATACCGTCTGGATCTATCCGCCGCGAGCCGTGCGTGCCGCTGCTCTTGCGTCCGCTGATCCGGAGCGTGTCACTGATCTCTGAACACCTCACGAGCATTGACCGCGCTCTCTGCGCGAAAAGCACGAGCCGCTCAGGATCCAGCGCAGAAGTTCTTGAAAATGGATCGGATGATCCGCAATACTCAACAGGAGACAACCATGAGCTTAGACACTGCCGCACGCTCCGTTAGATCGAAGCCCGACGAATTGGTACCATCGCGCTACGCGCTGAAAATCGGCGACATCGATGTTATGGTGATCAGCGACGGCGTGCTGCCGCTGCCGTCCAAGATGCTGGCGCACAACGCCGACCCGGCCGTCCGCGCCGCCTGGCTGGACGACATGTTCCTGCCGCCGGACGCGTTCGACTGGGCACTGAACGTGGTTGTGGTACGCAGCGGCGCGCAGACCATCTTGATCGACGCGGGTCTCGGACTGGACCCGGATCTGCACCTGCCGCGGGCCGGGCAGTTGGTCAAGCGACTGGAAGCCGCCGGCATCGATCTGGCATCCGTGACCGACGTGGTGCTGACCCACATGCACATGGACCATGTCGGCGGCTTGCTGGTCGAGGGCGTGAGGGACCGGCTGCGGCCGGACCTGCGGATCCACGTGGCGGCCGCGGAGGTCAAATTCTGGGAGGCGCCCGATTTCTCCCGCGTCTCCATGCCGCCGGGATTCCCGGACGCGCTTCGGGCCACCGCAAAGCGGTTCGCGAACGAGTACCACAACCAGCTGCGGACGTTCGAAGATGAGCACGAAGTTGCGCCGGGCGTCGTAGTCCGCCGCACCGGTGGCCACACTCCCGGACACAGCGTGGTTCGCGTGGCATCCGGCGGCGACCGGCTGACATTCGCAGGCGACCTCGTCTTCACCGTCGGGTTCGAGCACCCGGATTGGCACAACGGCTTCGAGCACGATCCCGAGGAAGCCGCTCGCGTCCGGATCGAACTTTTGCGCGAACTGGCGGCGAACCGCGAACTGCTGGTGGCCACGCACATGCCGTTCCCGTCGGTCGGTCACGTCGCGGTCGCCGGCGACGCGTTTCGTTGGGTGCCGGTCTTCTGGGACTACTGACCGCGCGTTGAGTCAAATCCGAACCAGGGGCGGGTGCTGCAAGCGCGATGCGCCCGCCACTGATAAACTTGGAGCTTACCCCGTGAAACACGAGACCGTGCGCGCATCGTCGTTCGCGATGCCGCTAAGCAGTCCGGCCTTTCCTCCCGGTCCTTACCGCTTCGTCGACCGCGAGTATTTCATCATCCAGTACCGCACCGATCCCGACGCGCTGCGCCGCGTGGTGCCGGAACCGCTGGAGGTCACCGAGCCGGTGGTGAACTACGAGTTCATCCGCATGCCGGATTCCACCGGTTTCGGCGACTACACCGAGAGCGGCCAGGTCATTCCCGTATCCTACAAGGGCCAATTGGGTGGCTTCACCCATCAGATGTTCCTGAACGACCATCCGCCGATTGCGGGCGGGCGCGAGCTGTGGGGGTTTCCCAAGAAATTGGCGCAACCGAAGCTGGAGGTCGAGATCGACACGTTGGTTGGCACATTGAACTACGGCTCGGTCCGCATTGCGACCGGCACCATGGGGTACAAGCATCGCACGCTCGATACCGCGGCAGAAGCCCGGAAGCTCGCAGCTCCCAATTTCCTTCTCAAGATCATTCCGCATGTCGATGGTTCGCCGCGCATCTGCGAGCTGGTGCGCTTCCACCTCGAGGACATCACCGTGAAGGGCGCTTGGACCGGGCCCGCTGCCCTGGATCTGTACTCGCATGCCCTGGCACCCGTCGCCGAGTTGCCGGTGCTGCAGGTTCTGTCGGCCAAGCACCTCGTCGTGGACCTGACGCTTGGGCTCGGCGGCGTGGTCTATGACTATCTTGCTACCGACCAGGCAACTCCGCGCCGCGGCATCGAAGCGAATGCCGGCTGACCGAGATCAGCCCTACATCTGGAGCTCCAGAAAATGCTGAACGTCATGCGCGGGAAAATCGATCCGGCGCCGCAACCGGCCAAGCCGTTGCCATATGATGTCGTGGCCCTGGTGCTGCAGGGTGGCGGCGCGCTTGGTGCCTATCAAGCCGGCGTTTACGAAGGCCTGCACGAAGCCGGCATACGGCCGAACTGGTTGGCTGGCATTTCGATCGGTGCGCTGAACGCCGCCATTATCGCCGGCTCGCCCGAGGCCGAGCGAATCGAACGGTTACGCAAGTTCTGGGAGAGCATCTGCGCGGCGGCGGTGGAATGGCCGGTCGGCGAAGGGCTTGCCAATGCGATGCCGTTCGCCTTCGATCTCCGCTCAGCGCACAATGCCCTGGCGGCCCTCAGGGCCCTCCTCCAGGGGCAGCCCGGCTTTTTCAAGCCACGCTTCCCGCCACCGTTCCTGTCGCCCTTCTCGGGCAACGCGGCGACGAGTTTCTACGATACCTCACCATTGCGGCAGACGTTGGAGCGGCTTGTCGACTTTGATCGGCTGAACGCGGGGGAGGTGCGCGTCGCCGTTGGCGCGGTCAACGTCCGTACGGGCAACCTGACCTATTTCGACACGGCTGAACGCCGGCTCGGACCGCAGCATTTCATGGCATCCGGTGCCCTGCCGCCGGGCTTCCCTGCGGTCGAGGTCGACGGCGAGCACTATTGGGACGGCGGCGTCGTTTCGAACACGCCTCTATCCCGAGTGCTGTCGAGCGAACCGCGCGACACGCTGACCTTCCAGGTCGATCTTTGGTCGGCGCGGGGCCGTGTGCCGAATGACCTGATGGAGGTGTCGAGCCGCCAGAAGGACATTCAGTATTCCAGCCGCACACGCGCCATCACGGACCAGGCGCTACGGATGCAGAAGATGCGTCAGGCGTTGCAGCGAATGCTCGAAATGTTGCCGGATGGCGCGAAGCAGGATCCGGAAATCCGCGCCATCGCGGACATGGCTCGCCATCGCTCCTGCAACATCATCCATCTGATCTACCAGTCCAAGATCTACGAGCGCCATTCAAAGGATTACGAATTCGGGTTGAACGCGATGCGGGCGCATTGGCAGAGCGGTCTGGAGGATATCCGCCGTACGTTGGCCGATCCACGACGGCTCGACCCGCCTGCTCCCGAGCTCGGCATTGTTACGCACGATATCCACCGCCGTGACTGATCTCGCGGCCAATCTCACCCCAAAGCATCGAAAGGAAGTCCCATGTTGAAGGGCAGGGTAGCCGTCGTCACCGGATCGACCAGCGGTATTGGGCTCGGTATCGCTAGGGAGTTGGCCAAGCTCCGGGCTGATATCGTTTTGAATGGCTTTGGCGATGCCAGCGAAATCGAGGCGATCCGCGGCGGCATCGAACGTGAGCATGGTGTACGCGCCGTTTACGATGGCGCCGATATGTCAAAGGAGGAGGCCGTGCGCGGATTGATTGCAGCGACGGTCGAGAAATTCGGCCGGCTCGACATCCTCGTCAACAATGCCGGCATCCAGTTCACTGCGCCGGTCGAAGAATTCCCAGCCGCCAAGTGGAACGCGATCCTGGCGATCAATCTGTCGGCCGCGTTCCACGGCATTGCGGCGGCGGTCCCGCAGATGAAGAAGCAGTGCTGGGGGCGGATCGTCAACATTGCCTCCGCGCACGGCCTCGTCGCTTCGACGCATAAGGCAGCCTACGTCGCGGCCAAGCACGGCCTGGTCGGCCTTACCAAAGTGGTTGGCCTGGAGACTGCCGGGAGCGGGGTCACATGCAATGCGGTCTGTCCGGGCTGGGTACGAACGCCACTGGTCGACAAGCAGATCGACGACATCGCTGCGCAAAGAGGGGTCAGCCGGACGGAAGCCGCTAGGACACTCCTGGCGGAGAAGCAGCCGTCCCTCGAATTTGTTTCTCCGGCGCAGCTTGGCGGCACTGTCGCCTTTCTATGTTCGTCCGCCGCCGACCAGATCACCGGAACCGCGATCTCGGTTGATGGCGGCTGGACCGCCCAGTAATCGCAGAGGAGCGCGATCAACATGCATAGCAAAGAAAAAGTCATTGTGCTGACTGGCGGCACTTCAGGAATCGGGCGAGCGGCGGCGATCCGCCTTGCCAATCAGGGCGACAAGGTGCTCGTGACCGGCCGCCGGGCGGCTCCTCTGGACGAAACGGTTGCTGAGCATCCGAACATCGCGGGTATCGTTGCGGATGCGGCCTCGACCGATGATGCCAAGCGCACAATTGCCAAGGCGATGGATCTCTGGGGCAGAATAGACGCCTTGGTCAACAACGCCGGCGCCGGCGCAATCCTTCCATTGGCCGATACCACGGCCGATCGGATCACGGATATCTTTTCGGTTAATGTGCTCGGTCCTAGCCTGCTTGCCTCCGCTGCCCTTCCGCACCTGAAGGCGAGGCGCGGCACCATCATCAACGTGTCGAGCACCTTTGGTCACCGGCCCGCAGCCGGACTGTCTCATTATGCAGCGAGCAAGGCGGCGCTGGAGCACCTGACCCGTTGTTGGGCGCTGGAGCTTGCGCCATTCGGCATACGGGTGAACGCCGTCGCCGCTGGGCCAACGGAATCCGGCGCCCTCACCGGCATGATGGGGCTGACGCAGGAGCAGGCCGCCGCAGTCAAGGAACAGGAGCGTGCGCGCATCCCGCTCGGGCGGCGCGGCGTCCCGGACGATGTCGCAGAATGGATTGTCCGGCTCGCCGGCTCAGCCTCGGAATGGATGACCGGCCAAGTGGTTGCCATCGACGGCGGCCTGGGGTTGGCCTAGTCGCGATCGGGGGGTGGCGCTGAACCCGGAAGTGATGATCAGCAGAATGGATGCCGACCTGAGGAACAGGGTCGATGAGCTCGAACAACGACTGCAGAGCGGAGTAGCGGAGAATGCCCGCCTCCAGGGCGAACTCGCTATCGCGTTGGAGCGGCAGACCGTCACGGCAGGGATCCTCAATGTCATCGCCAGTTCACCAACTGACGTGCAGCCGGTATTCGACGTCATCTCCGAAAGCGCGAGGCGGTTGCTTGCCGGCCAAACGGCGCTCGTGACACGTGTCGTCGGCGACATGCTTCATCTGGCGGCATGCACGGCAGGAAGCGTGGCCGGTGATGAGGAGATCCGAATCTCATTTCCCACGCCGCTCACGTCCTCCGGGATCCACAGCCGGGTCGCACTCACGTCGACGATCGCATTTCGCTCCGATATCGAGACCGAACCGGGTGTCCATCCGGCGATCAGGAGCATGGCACGCGCGAGGGGATATCGAAGCATCGTGGTCGTGCCCATGCTCCGGAAAGGCGTGGCGATCGGTACAATCGGCGTTTCGCGCGCCGAACCAGGAACCTTCACTGGTAGCCAGATCAACCTTCTCAAGACGTTTGCCGATCAGGCCGTGATCGCGATCGAGAACGCGCGGTTGTTCGAAGAAGTAGAGGCCCGCACGAAGGAGCTCGCCAGATCCCTCGACGATCTACGGGCGGCCCAGGACCGCCTGGTTCAGACAGAAAAGCTCATTTCACTCGGTCAGCTCACCGCTGGCATTGCGCACGAGATCAAGAACCCGCTCAACTTCGTTAACAATTTCGCCGCGCTCTCCGTCGAGCTGACCGGCGAGTTGAATGAGGTCCTCGCTCCGGTCATGCTCCCCGACGACATCCGCGGCGAAGTGGATGAACTGAGCGAGCTGCTAACGGACAATCTTCAGAAGATCGTACAGCACGGCAAGCGCGCCGACTCCATCGTCAAGAACATGCTCCTGCATTCGCGTGGCGGCGGCGGCGAGCATCGGCCTGCCGACGTCAATGCGCTGGTCGAGGAGAGCCTCAATCTTGCCTATCATGGCGCGCGCACCGAGAGACCACAGTTCAACGTCACCCTCAGGCGCGAGTTCGATCCGGACACAGGGATCGCCGACGTGTTCCCGCAGGAGATCACGCGGGTGCTGCTGAACGTCATCTCCAATGGCTTCTATGCCGTCGCCAAGCGCTGTGACGACGGTGATCCCGGATTTGAGCCCGCGCTCTGCGCCATCACGCATGATCGCGGCGATTCCGTCGAAATCCGCATCCGCGACAATGGCGTTGGTATTCCACCGGAGGTGAAGGAGAAAATGTTCAATCCGTTCTTCACGACCAAACCGCCGGGCGAGGGAACAGGCCTCGGACTTTCCATGAGCCACGACATCATCGTGAAGCAACATGGCGGCAGGATCGATGTCGAGACTGAGCCCGGCGAATTCACCGAGTTCACCATCCTGCTGCCGCGTAACATCGGTGTTTCTCACAGTATCGGGGGCTGATTATGACTGTATCGGTTCTTGTGGTGGATGACGAACCCGATTTGGAGGTTCTGTTTCGCCAGCAATTTCGACGCGAGCTTCGCGCCCGGCGCTTTGTGATGGACTTTGCCGGCTCGGCAGCGCAGGCCCTGAACCGCATTTCCGATACCGGCGAGCAAACGCTGATCCTCATCCTCTCCGACATCAACATGCCCGGGATGAGCGGGCTAGAGATGCTGCCGGAGCTTCGCGCACGGCGACCCGACGTTCCGGTGATCATGATCACGGCGTACGGTGACGCCGAAACGCGCAAGACGGCACTTGAGCGGGGCGCGCAGGCCCTGTTGACCAAGCCGATCGACTTTGGCCAGGTCCGTCAGGCGATCCAGGCGAGACTGGAACAGGCCGCATGACCGCCACCGTTCTTGTAGTCGATGACGAGCCGGATCTGGAGGCGCTCGTCCTCCGAAGGTTTCGCCGGCAGATTCGCGAACGGCAGGTAAGCTTCGTGTTCGCGCGTGACGGTCTTGAGGCGTTGCAATCGATCGAGCAGCATCCGCATATCGATCTCGTGGTCTTGGACATCAACATGCCGCGCATGGACGGCCTTTCACTGTTGGCGAAACTGCAGGAGCGAGAGGACAAGAAGGTGGCGATTGTCGTCTCGGCGTACGGCGATATGAGCAACATACGTACCGCAATGAATCGCGGCGCGTTCGACTTCCTGACCAAGCCCATCGATTTCGCCGACCTGGAATCCACGATCCACAAGACCATCCGTCACATCGAGGTCTTGCGAGAGGCGCGCCGGCGACAGGCGGACGCGGAGCGCGCTCATGCGTCGCTGTCGAGATATTTCTCGCCTGAGCTCGCTAAGCGCCTTGCTGCGGTAGATGGTGACGATGGAATGCAGGTCCACTGGCGCGACATTGCGGTGATTTTCACCGATATTACGGGCTTTACCTCACTCGTCGAGATGGCCGATTCGAATGTGCTGACAGATATGCTCAACGAATACGTCGGTGGACTGACGGATGTCGTCTTCGCCTATGAGGGGACGGTGGCGAAGGTGATCGGTGACGCCATTCAGGTCCTGTTCAATGCACCCGGCGACCAGATCGATTACCCCAGCCGTGCAATCGCGTGCGCGCAGGCGCTCGATCGATGGGCCGAAACATTTCGGGAGCGCTGGAAACAGAGGGGCGTTGATTTCGGTGTCACGCGGATAGGCGTCCATGCCGGGCCTGCGCTGGTCGGCAATTTCGGCGGCGGCCGTTACTTTGACTATACAGCCTACGGGGACACAGTTAACACTGCCGCCAGACTGGAGGCGGCGAACAAGACATTGGGCACGCGAATCTGCGTCAGCGACTCGATCGCGTGTAAGGCTCGAGAGTTCAGGGGGCGGCCGATCGGCGATCTTGTTCTGCGGGGACGAAGTGAGGCGCTACGCGCCCACGAGCCCTTGTCAGCTGCGGAGAGTAATGGGCCGGCCGCGACGCAGTATGCGACTGCCTTTAACAAGTTGGAGGCGAATGACACTGACGTGGTGCCAGCCTTCGCAGCACTGGTTGGTCTCAACGCCCATGACCCGCTGGCGAATTACCATCTGAAGCGGCTCCTCAACGGGGCCAAGGGGGTTCGAATGCATGTGGGTGATTGATCTCACCTCCGATGCGTGGACGCATTGATGCGTAGCTTCACCTGAGCGTAAGGCCTTTCCGTCGATCGCAGCCGACCGCTATTGCTGAGTCTCAACTATGTTAAGCGAAGATCACATGATGCCGCTTGTTCTGACCAACACTCTCGGAATTGCCGGTATCGTCGTTTGGCATGTTCAGGGGAGCAACCGTCCGACAGGCCGACTGATCGCCCAGATTCTGTTCTTTGTCGGCATGAGCCTCGTGCTCTATCTTGGCGGCATCTCTCCGCACCACGTCGATGGCGCTCACTTGCGGGGTTTCGGCGCGTTGCTCTCCATATCGGCTAGGATCCTGTGGTGGACCCATCTCGCATGGGCCATTATTGGCCTGGTCCACATCTATATGTTGGTCAATCGCCGGCCACGGGAAGCGCATCTGATCCAGGACATGGCCGTCGGTGTCATCTATCTCGGTGTGGCGCTGTCGATCATTGGCTTTGTATTTGGTGTCCCGGTCGGCACGCTGGTCGCGACCTCAGGCGTTGTCGCGATCATTTTCGGCTTGGCGCTGCAAAATACCCTTGGTGATGTCTTCTCAGGGATCGCGCTGACGCTGGGGAGGGCCTATGCCATAGGCGACTGGATTCAGTTGAAGGACGGTACGGAAGGCCGCGTCGTTGAGACCAACTGGCGCTCCACCAATCTGCTCACCGGAGGGTACAATGTCGTCGTTGTGCCGAACAGCATCCTGGCAAGACAGGGTGTCACCAATCTCAGCCGGCCCGACGAGACGCACCAGATCACGTTGACCGTACGCATTGCCACCACGACGCCAAAATTCGTCGAGCAAATCATGCGGTGCGTACTGGAAGCCAGCACGCGGATCGTCCAGGACCCGTCGCCGATTGTCGCCCTGAATTCGATTGACGCAGCCGCGATTGAAGTCGAGTTGTTGTTCCGTGTGGAGAGTCCCGCCGGCTGGACGGCGGCCCGCAACGAAGTCATCGACCTCCTTTACAGCCAATGCAAAGCAAACGGTCTTTCGTTGGCCGCGCCGGCCGAAAGCCTTGTCTTCGGCCCGGCCGCGATGAGCGGCGAACATTCTGCCAGGGCAATCGAGGCGCATTCATCCCGCGCGGGATAAGACCCACGCGAACGTATCCTTCCAGAGCGCCGCAGGTGTTTCCTTTGAAATGATTTGCACGAGATCGGACAGCGTGACGCTGCGCGGTTTCTCGCGCCAAGCTTCGTCGCCCATAATCCGTGCGCCAGCGCACATGCCACGGCTGCGATGGTTCTCGATCAGGCAGGGATTGTTGTCCCGGATGTTGTTGCAGACGAACGTGGACGACTTGCCTTCCTCAGCCTCCACCCAACGCGCAAAGCGACCGGTGTTTGAACCGGACCGACTATGCCGCCGTGACGGATCTCATCAAGTCTTCCGGTACCATCACCTTCGTTTCGGCCGGCAGCAAAAACAGCTGATGGATTCGCTCGCCGTTCCAAAGAAAGCAGTAGTGCTCAGTCTGCGACGCTGGCTGAACGAAGGCGGTAGGCCTCAGTACGACCGCCAGGGGATCGTCTTTTCCCCGCGGCCCGCGCACGAGCACGCCGTGAGATTTGGTGGCACGCAGATCCGCAATGAGACCTTTCAACGAAGGGTCCTCAAGATCAAGATGGGTAAGATCTTGAAGCGTCGCCTTCAACGGGACCTTGATGACCCGCATCACCAGCCGCGTCGGCGCTTCCGCCGTTCGGCGAAGAAATGTCTCGCGACGTGAGATCGCGAGCAATAGGGCGGAGTGAAGAGATTCGGCGACGATCGAGTAACCAAACGATCCGTCGCTGAAGGCAGACGGTTCAGGGTCTGGATATGCAAAGGGAGCGACCAGCCAGCTCTGATCGACTTTTCCTTCATCCTCCGGAAGAAGCGTCCCTCGGCGCAGCCGCGGATTGGTGAGCTCTTCGATGCGTTTGACAGCGTCCCAATCCTGCGGGGCCGACACGCCCTCGTACAGCTGCACGGGCGGGAAGCGGGACGGGATCAGCCTAAAGCATGCCGGCCAGTTGATCTTCCTGTTTCGCACGCGACTCAAATTCAACCCCCGCGCTGAGCGTCCAGATACGATCGGACCCTGAAGACGTCGGCGACGTGCCCCGTCGTCGTCATGAACTCGACGGCCGAGAGACCATTCAGGAACGGAGCCTGATTAGGTTTTCTGACCCAGTTGTCGCCGGTGCCGTCGTCGGTGAAGAGGATGCGCAGGCATTTGTGGATGCCGAGAACGTGTGAGAGTCGTTCGACGGTGTCCGCAGGGATCGCGCCGCCTTCCTTCTTCCACTTGAAGAACGTCGATCGGGGAGGCGAGCCGAGAAGCTTGATCTGCTCCTCGGTCGACAATCCCCATTTCTCCGCGATGCCGAAGAACGCGCGTAAGGCCGCTTCAGCGTCGTTCTGACGTCTTTCCTCCCGCTCTCGATCTGGTAGCTGCATACCATCTCCCGTCTCGTTATGGACTTTTAATCCAATTAGTCTATTAATGGACAAGTCCATTGGTGGACCCGAATCGCATCTTAGTCCGGCGAATCAGGCCGGGGAAGACGGGACACCGGGGCTCCGAGCATGCCGGTCAAGCCTGCACATCGAACTGGCTGGGTATTCCAGCCGCTCATGAACGAGGACTGGAAATGACTGAATTGATCGAAGAAGTAACTGAGCGCGTCGCCGTCGTGTTTGCGGCGGAGGGGCAGGCCGGGCACCACGACGCCGAAATCGGCCCCACCACCACCGTGAAGGAATTCATCGAAATCGCGGTCACCAAGACGGGCATCGAGGGTCTGCTCGAGGTCTACCTCGAGGACGCCGAAGAGCCGCTCGGGCACGAGTTGATCCTGATCGAGCACCTGTCGATTGAGTTCGCGCCGCTTCACGTCGCCAAGCCGGGCAAGATCGCGACCACGGTGCGCTATCAGGGCAACCGTCACGTCGAGCACGAGTTCCGGCCGGCGGCGACGATCGCGAAGGTGACGAAGTGGGCGGTTGGAAAGCTCGCCCCGACCGAGGACCCGAGCGACTTCCAGCTGAAGCACGACGGCAAGGTGTTGCCGCCGGACTTGCACTTGGGCCAGGCGGCTCACGGCGCGAAGTCGATCGTCCTCGATCTCGTCTTCAAGGTGAAGCCGCAGGGCTAGTCCATGGGACCCGATCAGAACGCTCTCCTGCGCGACCTGGCGTCGCCGACCTTCAAGGTCGGCGTACGCCGAGGTCGTTGGGCCTTGCTCGGCCTGAAGTTTCCGATCGCGATGTTCTTCGTCGCGGCGCCGGTGCGGCTCGGCGGGCCGACCGGATTCCTGCTGCGGTCGGATTGCTCCGGATATCCCGCGACGGCGCCGAACTCGCAGCTTTGGCACGGTCGCGACAACCAGCCGCTCGCCGACGCGCATCGTCCCAAGAACAGGCAGGCCGGCACCATGATCTCGTTCAGCGTGTGGGGGGCGTGCCTCTATCACCCCATCGATCGGTTGGCGCGGAGCCATTGGCCGGGTCAGCACGAAGAACTGTGCTGGACTGCCGACAAGACCATCGTTTTTCTTCTGGAGACTGTACATGGCATTCTCGATTCTACGGACTATGCGGGCGCTAATCTTCCCGCCGCGGCACTTGAACTGCCGCCGGAGTTTGTGGCTAGACACGCTGGCGCTGCTGCGTGAGCGCGGCCGTGGTCATCGCGAAAGCGGCGGTTTCCTTCTCGGCCGTCGCGTCGACGGGCTCAGGACGATCGAAGCCTTTCTGCCGTACGACGATGTCGATCCGCACGCCTTGCGGGGTACCATCCTGTTCGACGGCTCGAAGATGGACGTCGTCTGGGATCTCTGCCGTCGCGAGGGCCTGGAAGTGGTGGCCGACGTCCACACTCATCCCGCTGGCGTCGGTCAGAGCCAGACTGACCGCGACAACCCGATGATCCCGGAGGTCGGGCATGTCGCGCTGATCGTGCCGAACTTCGCCGACCGCGCGTATTTCCCCGGCGACATCGGCATCTACGAATATCGCGGGCGCCGGCAATGGACCGACCGCAGCGACGACGCGGGTCGGTACTTCGCGGTCAGGAGGTTCGCATGAACCTCTCGATCGAGAACGATCGCCTAGCGCATCTGCTCATGCGCGGCGATGGCCATGCCGGTTACGACGCAGCGCGGCGCAAGCTCGACCGCGCCGCGCTCGTCCTGACTGCGGATGTCGCTGCCAGTCTGCCGTGGGGCCAAGCGGCGCTGCTGACCGCCGCGGAATGCGGCGTGCGGATGTTTCCCGGCGGCGTCTATCTCGGTTCGGATTTCGGAGAAACGACCATGGTCGGCCAATTCGGCAGATGGCCGCTCAGGCGGCATCTCGAAGTCGCCGGCTGCAGGACTACGAACGCACCCGAGCATGCGATCGCCTTGCATGTCGGCGCCGGGCGGCGGCGAATGCAACGCGGCGCGCTATGTTGGGCCGACGGCTGGGCCGGCCTGGTTGGCATCGAGGCGCCGGCCGATCCGCCCCGCGGCGGCAACGAGATCGGTGGCGTGCTGGCGGGCGCTATGGGCATCGGCGAGGTCTTCCGTAGCGCCGTGCTCGGAGACAAGCTCGCCTGTCGCAGGACGTCGAGAATCTCGGCGTTGTCGCCCGGCTATGAGGACGGGCACGACATAGATCTTGCCTACCTGCCAGCGGCGTTCTGGCTGCTCGGGCTCGGCAATCTCGGGCAAGCCGCGCTGTGGACGATAGGACTTCTGCCGTATTCCGATCCCGGCCTGGTCTCGCTGTTTCTCCAGGACGGGGACAAGTCGGAGTTCGGCAATCTCGCCATCCAGGTTCTAACCAAGCCGGACTGGATCGGTCGCAAGAAGGCCCGCAGCGCGGCGCTGTGGGCAGAGGAGCGTGGCTTCGGCACCACGATCATCGAAAGCAGGTTCGTCGAGGGCACGAAGCGCTCGGCGGCCGAGCCTGGCTTGGCGCTCGTCGGAGTCGACAATCTGGCGGCGCGGCGCGCCGCGGCGGGTTCGAACTTCGAGCTCGTGCTCGATGCGGGCCTGGGCGCCACACCTTCGGAGATTTTCGACATTCGCATCCACGGTTTTCCGGGTGCGCGATCGCCGATACAAGCTTGGCCCGAACCCGACGTCCAACCGGAAATGCCTCTCGACCCGACCCTTCAGGAGCTCGTCGATGCAGGTCGCATCGATCGATGCGGTGCCGTCACCATCGCCGGCCGCAGCCTTGGAGTGCCTTCGACCGCGGTCGCCGCGGCTGCGATCCAGATGGCGCAGGCTTGCCGGGCCGTGAGCGACGGCGGCTTCTTCGATCTGGTGGATGTGACGCTAGTCAATTGTCGTCGTGCGACAGGCCGTCGGCACGCGTTGGCCAAGCCGGGCATCCTGCCTTTCCTGCAGGCCAGGAGCGAATACTGATCGCGTCCCGGCGATCAGAGCAGGATCGACACGAGCACAATCCAGTGGTACAAACGTCGGACTTGGCGCAGAGGTAAGTTACTGTTTTTGCTGTAGTTTGACGGATCGAGCCCCAATCCTTTCCTGGGCACCACCCACTTTTTAAGCGATTGAAATCGCTCAGCATCCGGAGGGTGGGTGCGACGAGGCCGTGACCCGCTGAGGATGCGGTGGCAGAGTACGCCGACGCCGGGCCGAGCTTGCCTCACACCACCCGCCGCCCAGCCCGCCGCGCGATCGGCTTCTGCACAAAATACATCGCGATCATCGAGATCATCGAGCTCGCCACGACGACGTAGCCGATCCGGTCGAAATGCAGCAGCGAGCCGTCCGCATTCTCGGCGACGATCGCGGCTGCGACCACCGAGCCCAGCCCGCCCGAGAGCTGCTGCACCGAGGCCGAGACCGCGCTGAACGCGCCGCGCTGGCTGGCGTCGGGGATCGCCGACATCAGCGCCTGCGACGGGATCATGCGCGAGAAGATGCCGACGAACATCAGCACGTTGACGATGATCGCGGTCAGCAGCGAGACGTGGCCGAGATGAGTGTAGATCAGCACCATGATCGCCGACACCACGCAGCCGAAGATGAAGGTCGGATATTTGCCGAATGCATCGCTGGCGCGGCCGACCAGCGGTCCCATCAGGATGCTGAACAGGCCGGAGACCAGATAGATCGTCGGCAGATGGACGATGTCGATGCCGAGATTATGCACGGTGAAGGCGCTGCCGAACGGCATCAGCATGAAGCCGCCGGTCGCCAGCAGCGTCGTCACCAGGAAGGCCAGCGTGTAGCGCGGCTGCGTCACGGTCGCGAACAAATGCTGGAACGGGTTGCGGTCGTGCTGCAGCTTGAGATGGCCGTCGACCGGCTCCATGAACAACGCGATGGTGGCGATCGCAGCGATCGACAGGCCGACGATGGCGACGAAGCAGACGTGCCAGTTCCAGTGATTGGCGAGGAAGAGTCCGGCCGGCACGCCGAGCACCTGGCTTGCGGCAAATGCGGTCTGGATCAAGCCCATCACCCGGCCGCGCAGCTGCAGCGGAAACAGGTCGGTGACGATGGCGAGCACCACGGAGCCGATCACGCCGCCGAACAGACCGGTAACGATGCGGCCGA
This sequence comes from Bradyrhizobium sp. USDA 4461, assembly GCF_054055655.1. Taxonomy (NCBI): domain Bacteria; kingdom Pseudomonadati; phylum Pseudomonadota; class Alphaproteobacteria; order Hyphomicrobiales; family Nitrobacteraceae; genus Bradyrhizobium; species Bradyrhizobium sp. USDA 4461. Next base: position 2,250,431 of record NZ_JBSRXM010000001.1, on the reverse strand, counting down.
GCAGCAGCACGTGGAAGTTCTGCGCCAGCGCGCACAGCACGGTGCCGAAGGTGAAGCCAACATAGAAGAACAGCAGGAGCCGCTTGCGGTCGAAGCGATCGGCAAAGCCGGCGGCGAGGATGCCGGAGATGCCGGCCGCGAAGGCGTAGGCCGACACCGCGACGCCGAACTGCCCGGCGGTGATGTTGAGCGACGGCATCAGGATGGCGCCGAGCGGCGACATGATGATGAAGTCGAGGATCAGGGTGAATTGCGTGAAGGCGAGCAGCGCGATCAGGAACGTTTGATAGCGCGAAAAGCCGCGCTCCTGCTGGTCGTCATCGATCGGCGCGGCGATGGTCTGTTCCGACATGAGGCTCATTTCTGAAGATGAGTAGGACGTGCGAGCGGCTGGCCACAGATAGGGCGCCGCTCGTGGATTTCATCGGCGCGGATACGCAAAAAATGCGCGGAAGTGCGATCAAGAACCGCGAGATTTCCGCTTCTTCATATGGGTGTTGCCGGGCCTCGGGTCATCCCGGCGCCTATCGTTTGAATTGCAGCGTGATCCAAATGCAACAGGGTCGGCGCGATGCTGGGCAGCCGTGTCGGGATATGGCAAGAGCAGGGAGTAACGCCCGGCTGAGCCGCCCGGCAACTGCCTATCCGCTCGCATCCGGGGCGTTTGGGGCAGAGCGTTTTCGAGCGAAGCGGATACCGGTTCGCGTAAAGAAAACGCGTCAAAACAAGAGTCTAGAGCTCCGTTCCGATTTCATCGGAACGGAAAAGGCTCTAGTGTCGCCTGTCGAATCGAACCGAGACCCGAGGCCTTGATACATGACCATCCGCCTGCATCGCGGCGACCTGCCCGATCTCACGCGCTACACCGATTCCGTTGCGATCGACACCGAGACCATGGGGCTGCATCCGCATCGTGACCGGCTCTGCGTGGTGCAGATGTCGAACGGCGACGGCACCGCCGACGTGATCCAGATTCCGAACGGCCACACCGATGCGCCGAACCTGAAGGCGCTGCTCGCCAATCCCAAGATCACCAAGATCTTCCATTTCGCGCGGTTCGATGTCGCGGTGCTCTACAACACCTTCGGCGTGATGCCGACGCCGGTCTATTGCACCAAGATCGCCTCGCGGCTGTCGCGCACCTACACCGACCGCCACGGCCTGAAGGATCTGGTGCGCGAGGTGCTCAACGTCGAGCTGTCGAAGCAGCAGCAGTCGAGCGACTGGGGCGCGCAGAGCCTCAGCGAAGCCCAGCTCGCCTACGCCGCGTCCGACGTGCTGCATCTGCATGCGCTGCGCGACAGATTGAATGCGATGCTCGCGCGCGAAGGACGCACCGACCTCGCTCAGGCCTGCTTCGATTTCCTTCCCGCCCGCGCCAGGCTCGATCTCGATGGCTGGGAGGCCGAGGACATCTTCGCTCATTCATGAATTCGCCGTTCATGATGGGCGTCGAATTCGTCGCGGCAGGGGCCGTTCCGCCCCGTTTCGGCCAAACTGTTCACGCGTGGTCTCCTTGCGGGGGCGCGACGCGAGGTCCGGGCTGCATGATTGGGCGGCTCCGGCTAGAATAGGGGCAATTTCGTGCCTCTGGAGCTCAGGTGAATTCGGTTCAGAATCCAGCCTATGTGACTGGCCTCGAGGCGCGCTTTGCTGCCGCCGCGCGGCACAGCCGCATGGTGCGGATACTGCGCGTCGCGGTGCCCGCTGTGGTCGGGCTGTCGATGGCCTCGATCATCTTCGTCTCGGTCTACAATCCGTTCCGCGAACTGATCCCCAAGCTGCCGGTCGAGATGGACAACCTCGTGGTGTCGGGCACCAAGATCACGATGGAATCGCCGCACATCGCCGGCTTCTCGGCCGACGGGCGGCCCTACGAGATGTGGGCCAAGGCGGCGATCCAGGACGTCACCGATCCCGACCATGTCGAGCTGAAGACGATCCGCGCCAAGGTCGCGCAGCAGGACGAGTCGACCGTAACGATGGATGCGCGCACCGGCTTCTTCGACAACAAGAAGCAACTGCTCGATCTGCGCCAGGATGTCTTCCTGCAATCCTCCACCGGCTATGAAGCGAAGCTGACTCAAGCTTTCGTCGACATCAACAAGGGCAACGTGTCGTCGGACGAGCACGTCGACGTCAAGCTGCTCCAGGGCACGCTGACATCGGACCGGCTCAGGATCTACAACAGCGGCGAGCTCGTGCGTTTCGAAGGCAATGTCGTGATGTATCTCGACAAGCTCGGCGACAACAATCCGAGCCCGCAAGCCGAGCCCGCACCGCCTCCTCCTCCGGCGCCGCCGAAGGCGCGCAAATCCGCCAACCCGAAATGATTTTGATGATGAGACGTTTTCCGTACGGCACGGCAATTGCGACTTTCCTGCTTGCGCTGCTCGCGAGCGGCGCGGCCTTCGCGCAAGGCTCGATGAGCGGCGTTCCCAACGCCATGCAGGGCTTTTCGCAGAACCGCGATCAGCCGATCCAGATCGAGGCGGCTGCGCTCGAAATGCGCGACAAGAAGAAGGAGGCGACCTTCTCCGGCAATGTGAAGGTCGTGCAGGGCGACACCACCATGACCTCGAAGATCCTGGTCGTGTTCTACGAGGATAAGTCGACCCAGACGCCGGCGCCCGCGCCGGCCGGCACCAAGGCCGCGGCCGCCAAGGGGGGTGCCGCGCCGATGCAGTCGGCGACGCCCGGGCCCGGCGGCGCGTCCTCGATCAAGCGGCTCGAGGCGAAAGGCAATGTCGTCGTCACCCAGAAGGACCAGGTCGTCACCGGCGAGACCGCGATCTTCGACACCAAGACCAATCTGATCACCATGCTCGGCGGCGGCGGCGGCGGCGGCCAGGTGGTGCTGACCCAGTGCCAGAACGTGCTGCGCGGCGATCGTCTGCTGGTCGACATGACCACCGGCGTCTCGCGGGTGGAATCCGACAGCGGCAAGGTGCAGGGCCTGTTCAATCAGAGCGCCAAGGGCGGCTGCGGAACGCCGGCCGCCCCCGGCGCAGCCCCGGCGCCGTCGCCGCTTCAACTGATTCCCGGCAGCAAACCGAAATAGCCGACTGGTGGTGCGCGGATGGCCATCAGAGTTGCTGGCGGCGCGCCGGCTGCGGCCAGCCCGTAAGCCCCCCGTCAGCTTTGGCCAAGCCACCAAAAGCAAGATAGATCAATGCATTAGATAATATTTTGCAGCCGCGAGGTTGAAGCGCGCGGGGTGAGGCTGTATCTACTGCTGCGGCCCGGCCGAACGATGCGCCTTGAGGGGGAGTCTTGTCGGCCGGAGGGGCATCCATTCATTCAAGGCGCGGGCGATCGCGCTTTGCCGTGTTGTTTGAGCATGATCTCCGCCGCAAACGCGTCCGCTTTTGTTGCGCAGGGAAGGCCGGTGTTCAGTTTTCCGGCTCATGCTTGCGCCTTCGCATGCGAATCGATTGGTCCGCAGGCAAAAGTCGCGGGATCCGTGAAAGGCTGAAGCGAAGCGGGGATGGTGGATTTTCTCGGCATGTTCCGGCGGCGCCCTGCGAAACGCAGTTCCGGATTTGCGCGCGCGCATGACGACATCACGGCGCTCGGCGACCAGTTCGGCGAGATGCTGACGTCTCCGGTGCGCGACGCACCGCCGATGGCGCGCGCCGCCTCGGCGCCCGCAGTCGAGCTGCGAGCCCAACCGGCCGCAGCGCCCGCACCGGCGCGTGCGCGGCCCGCCCGCAACAACGCCACGGCGGCGCCCCAGCTGATCAAGCGGCCGGGCTATCTGGCTGTGCATAGCGTGGAAAAGAGTTTTGGCAGCCGCCAGGTCGTGCGCGGCGTCAGCATCTATGTACGCCGCGGCGAGGCGGTCGGCCTGCTCGGGCCCAACGGCGCCGGCAAGACCACCGTGTTCTACATGATCACCGGCCTGATCAAGGCCGATCGCGGCGCGATCGAGCTCGACGGCCACGACGTCACCAAGCTGCCGATGTACCAGCGCGCACGCCTCGGCATCGGCTATCTGCCGCAGGAAGCCTCGATCTTCCGCGGCCTGTCGGTGGAACAAAACATCCGCGCCGTGCTCGAAGTCGTCGAGCCTTCGAAGAAGAAGCGCGAGCACGAGTTGGATTCGCTGCTCGACGAGTTCAACATCACGCGGCTGCGCAAAAGCCCGTCGATCGCGCTGTCCGGCGGCGAGCGCCGCCGCGTTGAAATCGCGCGCGCGCTGGCGACGCGGCCCAATTACATGCTGCTCGACGAACCGTTCGCCGGCATCGACCCGATCGCGGTCGGCGACATCCAGGACCTGGTCCGCCATCTCACCAACCGCGGCATCGGCGTGCTCATCACCGACCACAATGTCCGCGAGACGCTCGGCCTGACCGACCGCGCCTACATCGTCTATGCCGGTGAGATCTTGACTGAGGGCAGCCCGGAGGAGATCGTTAACGATCCGGATGTACGCCGGCTTTACCTTGGCGAGGAATTCCGCCTGTAGCGCATGATCCGCCAAAGTGTGAAGCGGTGTGGCGACAAGATCATGCGCAAATTAGAGAATCTGACGCGCGATCGGACGCAAAACCGGACGTCCACTTTTGCTGATCGCGCTTACCCCAAAAATTGCATCCGTCAAGCCGTGTACAAGCTTCACGGACTAAGATAAGCAAGAATCGAGCCAACTTTCAGGGTCGATCTTGCCTCCATGGCGCTGACGCAAAGACTAGAGTTCCGCCAGTCGCAGTCGCTGGTGATGACGCCGCAGCTGATGCAGGCGATCAAGCTGCTGCAACTGTCGAACCTGGATCTGTCGACCTTCGTCGAGGAAGAGCTGGAGCGTAACCCGCTGCTGGAGCGGGCGACGGACGGGCCGGAACCCCCGGTGGCGGGCGAGCCGACCATGGAGCGGGCGGACTACGACGATTCCGACGGTTCGAGCAGCTACGGGGATGAGGGCGACTCGTCCGACATGGCCGCGGGTTCCGGTGGCGAGGCCGCTTTCGAACCCGGCCAGGAGGAATGGCTGAACCGCGACCTCGGCACCCGCGCCGAGATCGAGCAGACGCTCGATACCGGTCTCGACAACGTGTTCTCCGAGGAGCCGGCGGAAGCCGCCGCGCGCGCCGCGCAGGACGCGCCGCCGTCGGTCTATACCGAATGGGGCGGAGGCGCCTCCAGCGACGACGAGTACAATCTCGAAGCCTTCGTGGCCGCCGAGCTGACGCTCGCCGATCACCTCGCCGAACAGCTCGCGGTGGCGTTCTCGGCGCCGGCGCAACGCATGATCGGGCAGTACCTGATCGACCTGGTCGACGACGCCGGCTATCTGCCGGCCGACCTCGGCCAGGCTGCCGAGCGGCTCGGCGCATCGCAGGAAGCGGTCGACGAGGTCGTCGCGGTGCTGCAGAAATTCGATCCGCCGGGCGTGTGCGCCCGTAACCTGAGCGAGTGCCTGGCGATCCAGCTGCGCGAGCTCGATCGCTACGATCCGGCAATGCAGGCGCTGGTCGAGCATCTCGACCTGCTCGCCAAGCGCGACATCGCGGCCTTGCGAAAGCTCTGCGGCGTCGACGATGAAGACATCACCGACATGATCGCGGAGATCCGCCGGCTCGATCCGAAGCCCGGGCTGAAGTTCGGCACCTCGCGGACGCAGACCATGGTGCCTGACGTCTATGTGCGTCCGGGTCCCGATGGCGGCTGGCATGTCGAGCTCAACAGCGACACTCTGCCGCGCGTGCTGGTCAACCAGACCTATTACTCTGAGCTGTCGAAGACGATCCGCAAGGACGGTGACAAGTCGTACTTCACCGACTGCCTGCAGAACGCGACCTGGCTGGTCCGCGCGCTCGATCAGCGCGCCCGCACCATCCTCAAAGTCGCGACCGAGATCGTCCGCCAGCAGGACGGCTTCTTCACCTATGGCGTCGCGCATCTGCGGCCGCTCAATCTGAAAGCGGTCGCGGACGCGATCCAGATGCATGAATCGACGGTGTCGCGCGTCACCGCCAACAAATACATGGCGACCAATCGCGGCAGTTTTGAATTGAAGTATTTTTTCACCGCGTCGATCGCGTCCGCCGACGGCGGCGAAGCGCATTCGGCCGAAGCGGTGCGTCACCACATCAAGCAGTTGATCGACGGCGAGGCGCCGTCAGCGATCCTGTCCGACGACACGATCGTGGAACGTTTGCGGGCCTCGGGCATTGATATTGCCCGCCGCACCGTCGCGAAATATCGCGAGGCGATGCGGATACCATCCTCGGTGCAGCGCCGCCGTGACAAACAGAGCATGCTTGGTAATGCCCTTTCGGCCCCTGCCTCCTCATCCGACCGGTCGCGCGATACAGCCCCCGTTTAGGTTACTTCTTGAGCATGCCCCCGTCCGAGTACGGAGCGGCCCATGCGCTCGTTGCGTTCGCGCCAAATCGGGATAGTCTCAATCTCCAGGTGAAGCGTCGTCCAGAGAGGGAGGTTACCGGAAGCCCAGCAAGCATCATGCTCCAGCAAGAGTGATCGAGGCATCCAGCAATCGAGGCATCAAATGACCCTTCGTATCTCGGGAAAGAGCATCAGCATCGGCGAGGCGCTTCGCGCGCGCGTCAGCGAGCGCACCGACGAGGTCCTGCGAAAGTATTTTGATGGCAACTATTCCGGTCACATCACCCTGAGCAAGGATGGCTTCGGCTTCCGCACCGACTGCGCGCTGCATCTGGATTCCGGCATCACGCTGGAAGCCGAATCCAACGCCGCCGACGCCTATGCCAGCGCCGATGCCGCGCTCCTGATGATCGAGAAGCGTCTGCGCCGCTACAAGAGCCGGCTCAAGGACCGCTCCGCGCGCAAGGCCTACGCCGCGACCGCCGCACTTGCCGAGTTGAACGGCGCAGGTCTCGACGCGCCGAGCTACGTGATCGAGGCGCCCGAGAACGAGGACGAGGTCACCGAATACAGCCCCGTGATCATTGCCGAGGCAACCACCGCGCTGAAGCGGCTGTCGGTCAGCGAAGCCGTGATGGAGCTCGACCTGACCGGCGCCTCCTGCCTGGTGTTCCAGCACGGCGGCAGTGGCCGGTTGAACATCATATACCGCCGTACGGACGGCAATGTCGGCTGGGTCGATCCGCCCGCGGTGAGCCCCTGAGGATAGTTGGCCGATGGCATTGACGTCCGAAGCCAGCCCTGCTTATGGTCCGCCGCCTCCAGGAATAAGGGGGCGGAACAGGGTTCGCAGGTGTTGGCACCGCCGATACGTTGGAGTAGAAGCCCTGCCAGCTGGACCCGGGCTAAGCCCGCATCCCACCTCAACTTCTTGACGCCGCCGCTGTAAAGCCCATTTCGCAACCTGACGGTTCATTCACCTCGGAACGTCCCAATGCCGATTACCGATTTGGTCGCACCCGAGGCGATACTTCCGGCTTTGAAAGTCATCAGCAAGAAGCAGGCGCTGCAGGAACTCGCCGCGCGTGCATCGGCGTTGACCGGGCAGAACGAGCGTGCCGTTTTTGAAGTGCTGCTGCAGCGCGAGAAGCTCGGCACCACGGCGGTCGGCTACGGCGTTGCGATTCCGCACGGCAAGCTGCCGAAGCTCGAGAAGCTGTTCGGCTTCTTCGCCCGCCTCGAGCGCCCGATCGATTTCGAGGCGATGGACGGCCAGCCGGTCGATCTGATCTTCCTGCTGCTGGCGCCTGAAGGCGCCGGCGCCGACCACCTCAAGGCACTGGCGCGCATCGCCCGCTTGCTGCGCGACCAGGACGTCGCCAAGAAGCTGCGCGCCTCACGCGACGCCCAGGCGATCTACTCGGTGCTCGCACTGCCGCCGGCGAGCGCGGCGTAATCATCCCCGTCAGCGAATTCGTTCGCGCTGCTGTCACCAGAGCATAGCCGATGCGTGACGTGATGACGTTCGCCAATGCGTTGTTGATGTTTGAATTCCCGTAGCCCGGATGGAGCCAACGGGTCGCGCGAACGCGCGCCCGATGACAGGCTCCGCGCAATCCGGGAAAGTCTCGCCGCCGGCACAAATCCCCGCTGCGCTTCATCCGGGCTACGAAGCTGTGTACGTCGCAACGTCTCAGCAGATCGTCGGCAGCAGACGGCGGACTTCGTCGAGCAGGTCCGGAACGGCTTTTTTGTCGTCTGCGAGATGCCTGAGCAGCGCGCTCTGGAACAGGCCGTCGAACAGCGCGTAGAGCGCCGCCGGTGACGATGCCGGGCGTTTGTTGCCGAGCTCGGCATAGCGCGTGGCGATGCGCCAGATCATCGCTTCCAGGCTCTTGTCGATCTCCAGCACATCCTTGCGAAATGCCGGTTCGAACATCGCCTGCGAGCGCAGATCGTACCAGAGTCGATGCATGCGCGCTTCATTCTCGAGCGTCGCTGCGAGCTTGGCGAGGAAGCCTTCGGTCAATTCGTCGCGGCTCTGTGCCGTCGTCACCACCTCGTCATAGCGCGTCACGCATTTCGCCTTGTAGTGACGCACGCAGCAGCAGATCAGATCGAGCTTGTCGCTGAAGTAGTAGTGAAACACGCCGTGCGTGAAGGCGGAGTTCTGCGCGATCTCGCGCAGGCTGGTGCGCGCGAAGCCGAGTTCGCCGAGCGTCTCAAGCGCGGCCTCCGCAAGTTCGATGCGCCGTGCGTTGAACTTTTCGTCGCGCAGCGTCTCGGCCGCTACGGCAACACGCTGGGCCGCTCCTGTCGCTTGCCGCGCCATCCGGTGCCTTTCCTCTTCTTCCTTTCAGCAGCTTATACCGCGGCAACCGCGGCGCGCTCCATCTCTTCACAGCATCCTCTTTGACACTTGTCAAATTCAGGCTTGACAAGCGTCAAGTTCCTGGACGAGGGTTGGGTCAATAATTCGGACAACCGTCAAGACGGCTGACCAATCGACAAAACAGGAGGAAATGCACCGCGGGGCGCCAAGGCTGCGCCCCGCCGCCGCCGGCCGCGACCACCAATGCGCTCCAAATGCGCGAAGCGCCCCGGCCCGCGCTGCCCCCGTCCGCAGCACCATCAATCAGCAAGCAAAGGGAGGACTACGTCATGAGTGGGAAGAGCCTCGAAGGCAGGAAAGCCCTGGTGACCGGCGGCGCCCGGGGGATTGGCGCTGCGATCGCACAGGCGCTGGCGCGCTCCGGCGCCGCGGTCATGATCGGCGATATTCTCGAAAGCGTCGGCAAAGACACCGCCGGCGAGATCGCCAGGGCCGGCGTGAAGACCGGCTTTGCCAAGCTCGACGTCACCGACGATGCGCAATGGGAGCGGGCCGCCGCCGCGACGGTCGAGACGCTGGGCGGCTTCGACATCCTGATCAACAATGCCGGCATCGAGATCACCTCGCTGGTCGCCGACATCAAGGCCGAGGACGCGCGGCGGATGTGCGACGTCAACATCGTCGGCACCGTGCTCGGCATGAAGTACGCCTTCCGCGCGATGCGGCCGGGTGGCGCCGCAGGCAAGGGTGGCGCCGTGGTCAACATTGCCTCGGTTGCCGCGACGATCGCCTTCCCGAGCATCGCCGTCTATTCCGGCACCAAATCCGCGGTCGATCGCATGACCCGGGTCGGCGCGATGGAAGCCGGCAAGCTCGGCTACGGCGTGCGCGTCAATTGCATCTATCCCGGCCTGATCCCGACCGACATGGGCCTGCAGCTCGCCAACGACATCGTGAAGATCGGCCTCGCGCCCGACGTCAACGCCGCGGTCGGCTCGGTGGTCGAGCAGACGCCGCTCGGCAAGCTCGCGGAGGTCACCGACATCGCCGACGCCGCGGTGTTCCTGTGCTCGAACGATGCCCGCTTCATCACCGGCATCGGCCTGCCGGTCGACGGCGGCATGGGCATGTAGCAACAAGCCGACAACAGGCATTTCGGAGGAACGCAATGAGCGAGAAGAAGCCCGTCATCGTCTATGGCGCATCCGGCTACACCGGCCGGCTGGTCTGCGAATATCTGCGCGAATACAACATCCCCTTCATTGCCGCCGGCCGCAGCGCCGACAAGCTCAACGCCGCGATGAAATCGAACGTGGCCGGCATCGAGACGGCCGACTACGAAGTGGTGACGGTGCCGCACACCGCGAGCGCGCTGACCGAATTGTTCAAGGGCGCTTCGGTGGTGCTCAACACCGTGGGCCCGTTCGCCAAGTTCGGCATTGAGGTCGTGCAGGCCTGCCTCGCCGCCAAATGCCACTACGCCGACACGACCGGCGAGCAGGACTGGCTGATCATGCTCGAGCAGGAGTTCGGCACCAGGTTCGGCAATGCCGGCCTGCTGCTGGCGCCGGGCATCGCCCAGATGTACACCACCGGCGAGATCGCCGCGCAGCTCTGCCTGGAGACACCCGGCCTCGACACGCTCGATATCGCCGTGTTCTGGGGCGGCAGCCCGACCATCGCCTCGACGCAGACCATCCTGGTCAACGCCGCGATGGCCAAGGCCTACTACCTCGAGCAGAACAAATACGTCGAGCATCAGCCCGATGCCGGTCTCACCAGCCTCGCGATCCCCGGCCAGCACGAGCTGGCGCTGGCGCTGCCCTGGGGCGGCACCTCGCACCCGGTGTGGTTCAAGCGCGATCCGCGCGTCGCCAATGTGAAGGTGCTGGGCGGCGTGTTCAATCGCGCGCTGATGCTGGGCGTGCCGCAGATCGTCGCCGCCGCGCTGGAGGCGACCAAGGACATGAAGCCGGATGAGCGCTACGCCGCGCTGGCGCAGACCGCGGCCGGCGTGATGAACACCATGCCGCCGCGCGAGAACCCGCGCGTCAACAAGTCGCTGGATTCGGTGTATGCCTCCGGCCCGCTGGGGCGCGCGCACTGCGTCATCTACGGCAACAGCAACTACAAGCAGACCGGCATGCTGCAGGCCTATGCTGCCGCGCACCTGCTGCAGCAGCCGCCCAAGCGCGTCGGCTTTGCCTCGGCCTGCCAGGCGTTCGGCCATCATGAGCTGCTCGGGCAGTTGCGCAGCTTCGGCCTGGTCGGCAAGCCGGTCCTGACCGTCCACGACTAGGCCTGAGCCCCGATCGGATCGGGGCTCAGCACTCCGTTCCCTGAAGCGTTTTCGTCAAGCGGACAGGTATCCGCTTTGCTCGAAGACGCACTGCGGGTGACGCAGTCGCGCGTCACCCGCCCCCCTTTCGCGAGACCCGCCATGCGCTTCATCGATTATCTCGATAAGGGTGCCTCGCTCGGCGCCGACGCGCCGTGCCTCACGATGGATGGCCGCGACCTCAGCTATGGCGAGGTGCAACGGCTGAGCTACCGCATCGCGCGCGGGCTCGAGCGATCCGGCATCACGCCCGGCGAGAAAGTCGCGATCCTCTCAAGCAACGATCCGCTCGCGTTTGCCTGCGTGTTCGGCATCTCGCGCGCCGCCGCGGTGTGGTGCCCGATCAATCCGCGCAACGAGGCGGCCGAGAACAAGTTCATCCTCGATCAGTTCGATTGCAGCCTGCTGCTGTTTCATTCGAGCTTCGCCCCGATGGTCGACGCCGTGCGTCAGGATCTGCCCAAGCTGCGCGCGCTGGTCTGCCTCGATACCGAACTGCCGTTCGCGCCGTCGTTCGACCACTGGCTCGGCGGGCTCGCCGGCGATGTCTATCAGCGCGACACGATCGACGATCTCGCGATGATCCCGGGCACCGGCGGCACCACCGGCAAGCCGAAGGGTGTGATGCTCTCGGGCCGCAACATCGAGGCAATGACCGCGCTGACCCTGATGGGCTACCCGTTCGAGGGCCGCCCGATCTATCTCGCGCTGGCGCCGCTGACGCACGCCGCCGGCGTGCTGTGCTTTCCGATCATGACGCTGGGCGGCCGTATCGTGATCATGCACCATCCCGACATCGGCGAGTTCCTGGCGCTGATCGAGCGCTACCGCGTCACCCACACCTTCCTGCCGCCGACCGTGATCTACATGCTTCTCGATCATCCCAGGCTCGACGCGACCGATCGCAGCTCATTGCAGTGCTTCTGGTATGGCGCAGCGCCGATCTCGGCGACGCGGCTTGCCGAAGCCTTGCGGCGGATCGGGCCGATGGCGCAGCTGTTCGGCCAGACCGAGGCGCCGATGATGATCTCGATGATGGCGCCGGCCGATCATTACAATGCGGACGGCACCATCGCGCTGGAGCGCCTTGCGTCCGCGGGGCGGATCGGCCCGCTGGTGCAGGCCGGCATCATGGACGGCGACGGCAAGCTCTTGCCGGCGGGATCGCGCGGCGAGATCGTGGTGCGCGGCTCGCTGGTCATGGAGGGCTACTACAAGAACCCGGAAGCCACCCGCGAAGCATCAGTGCATGGCTGGCACCACACCGGCGACATCGGCTACATCGACGGCGACGGCTATCTCTACATCGTCGACCGCGCCAAGGACATGATCATCACCGGCGGCTTCAACGTCTACTCGATCGAGGTCGAGAACGCGTTGCGCGCCCATGCAGCTGTGCAGGATTGTGCGGTCATCGGATTGCCCGACGACAAATGGGGCGAGCGCATCGTCGCCGTGGTGCAACCGCGCGCCGGCCACACCGTCGACGCGGGAGCGCTGGCTGCGTTCGTCAAGCAGCAGATCGGCAGCATCAAGACGCCGAAGCAGATCGAGGTCTGGGACGACCTGCCGCGTTCCAAGGTCGGCAAGGTGCTGAAGCCGGACATCCGCTCGCGATTGACCTGAGCGTGTATTGACATCCGGCCTGTGGCGCCAGACAAGCGGGGATAGTATCGCGCTTGCGACCCGAGGGATCGGTATGTCCCGTGACTTTCGCCTTGATCGCGTTCCCGTCGACGTTCTCGCCTACGAGCTCGCCGAAGAGAGGGCGAGCGCGCTTGGGCGCATGGGCCGCGCGCTGGAACAGGCGCTCGCCAGACTGCGGGAGTTTGATGCCGCGCATCCGCCCTCCGAAGCTAGGCAGCAGGCCCGGCGCATCCTCGTGCGGGAAGCCGGTCATGCGCTCTGGATGTTCGTGGTGCAGCGGGAGGCCTGCGGGCTGCGCAACAACCGGATGCTGATGCGCGACTATAGCGTGCCCGGCGAGGTGCAGCTCAGCATGGGTCCGCTACTGGCCACGTCGACCTCATCCCAATAAAAAAGCGCGGGCCGCCTCGGTGTCGAGGCCTGCCCGCGCATTGTATCGGCGGATGCTTCAGCCGTGCGTCAGTGGACGCTGACGGCCTGCAACTCGTTGCTCCAGGCGTTGGCGATCGCGGCTTCGCGGCTGTCGGTCAGCATGATCGGCGTGCCGTCGGCGGCATGTAGTGCGAACAGCTTGAGGCCGGGCGCGATCTTCGGCGCCTGTGGAAAGAGGTCGGGCACGTCCTCGGAACGGACCTGCTTCACATAGGCGATGTGGCCTTCGCCCAGATGAGCCAGTGCTTCCGGCGTGACGCTGGTGGATTCGATGGTCGTGGTACTCAGCTCACTCATGGTCTCGACTCCTCAGTCAGATAAGCGGTCGAGTCCGCTCGTTGTTTCTATTATTCGTGTTCATTGATAGCGATTGTCTTAATGACCCGTTCAGGTTCTGGCCTGGCCAGGTCGATCGACAACAGCCCGTTCTTCAGATCCGCGCCCAGCACCTGCATCCCCTCCGCCAGCACGAAAGTGCGCTGGAAGTGGCGCGCGGCGATGCCGCGATGGATGTATTGCCGAGCCTTGTCGTCCTGCTGGCGGCCGCGGATGACGAGCTGATTTTCCTCAATAGTTACATCGAGTTGGTCGCGGGTGAAGCCCGCCACCGCCAACGTGATGCGCAGCTTTTCAGGCTGCCCGTTGGACCGGTCGCACCGCTCGATATTGTACGGAGGATAGCCGTCGGCGCCCTTGACGACGCGGTCGAGCGCACGCTCGATCTCGTCGAATCCCAGCAGGAACGGACTGGACAACGATGGAACACGAGACATTACAAAGTCCTCTCGAAGCGACTTTGAGGGGCCCTTGCGGCGCCCCATGCAACCGGCGGGCCGTCGGGCCTCCGGTCAGTGAGGGATATGGGGGCGATCTGGATAGCGTTCAAGCAGCCCCGAAACCAGCCTAAACGCCCGCAACATGAGGGCAAATTCTTCTCGATCTGTTACCCCGCGAGCCGCGTGCGGCCATCGGCGGTAAAAAGATGCAGTTTGTTGCGCGGGGCCACTGCCCGGATCCGCTCGCCGGTCGCCGGACCGGTGGCGCCGGGAACCCGGACGATCACCTCGCCCGGCGGCAGCTCGCCCGGATTGGCAGCAACGCCCCGCTCCTCGCGCTGGCGGCTGCCATAGACGAAGGTTTCGGCGCCGACATGTTCGATGGCCTCGACCGTCAGGTCGAGCGCAACGCCGCCGGACGCGGTCTCGCCCGTGATCACAAAGTCCTCCGGGCGGATGCCGACAATGCCGGCACCGTCGGTGCCTGATATCTGGGAGGTCAGCTCGTCCGAGCGCAGCGGCATCAGGTTCATCGGCGGGGCGCCGATGAAGGAGGCGACGAAGGTGGTCGCCGGCTTCTGGTAGATCTCGAGCGGATTGCCGATCTGCTCGACCTGGCCGCCATTCATGACCACCAGGATGTCGGCCAGCGTCATTGCCTCGAGCTGGTCGTGGGTGACGTAGATCGAGGTGGTGTTGAGCCGGCGCTGCAGCTTGCGGATCTCGACCCGCATCGCGATGCGCAGCTTGGCGTCGAGGTTCGACAGCGGCTCGTCGAACAGGAACACCTTCGGCTGGCGCACGATGGCGCGGCCCATCGCGACCCGCTGGCGCTGGCCGCCGGAGAGCTGCCGCGGCTTGCGCTCCAGCATCGGCAACAGCTCGAGCACGCGCGCGGCTTCCTCGACCCGGGTCCTGATCTCGGCTTCGGCCATGCCGCGGTTACGCAGGCCGTAGGCCATGTTGTTGTAGACGCTCATATGCGGATAGAGCGCGTAGTTCTGGAACACCATCGCGATGTCGCGATCGGCGGGCTCAACCTGGTTGACGACGCGGCCGCCGATGTCGATCTCGCCGCCGGTGATGGTCTCGAGCCCGGCGACCATGCGCAGCAGCGTGGACTTGCCGCAGCCGCTTGGGCCGACCAGCACGCAGAACTGGCCGTCGCCGACGTCGACATCGACGCCCTTGATGGCCTCGAAGCCGCCGGGATAGGTCTTGCGGACACTGCGCAGCGTGACGTTGGCCATTACTTTTCCGTCTCCACCAATCCGCGCACGAACAGTTTCTGCATCACGACGACGACGAATACCGGCGGCAGCATCGCGAGCAGCGCGGTCGCCATCACCACTGGCCATTCGGTTAGCGCGTCGGTCGTGGTGATCATCTTGCGGATGCCGACCTGGATGGTCTGCATGTCGTCGCGTGTCGTGATCAACAGCGGCCAGAGGTACTGATTCCAGCCGAGGATGAACAGGATCACGAACAGCGCGGCCATGTTGGTGCGCGACAGCGGCAGCAGCGTATCCCAGAAGAAGCGGAACGGGCCCGCCCCGTCGATCCGCGAGGCCTCCAGCAATTCATCCGGCACCGTCATGAAGAATTGCCGGAACAGCAGCGTTGCGGTGGCGGACGCGATCAGCGGCAGCGACAGGCCTGCGTAACTGTCGAGCAGATGCAGGTCGGCGACGATCTTGTAGGTCGGATAGATGCGCACCTCGACCGGCAGCATCAGCGTGATGAAAATGATCCAGAAGATCGCCATCCGGAACGGAAAGCGGAAATACACGATCGCATAGGCCGAGATGATCGAGATCGCGATTTTGCCGACCGCGATCAACAGCGCCATGATCAGCGAGTTCAGCATCATGTTGAGCACCGGCTCGCGGGTCGAGCCGCTCGTGCCGACAAACAGCGTCTGGTAGTAGGTCTCGAGGAAATGGCCGCCGGGCAGCAGCGACATCTGGCCGTTGGCGATGACGGCGTTGTCCTGGGTCGAGGCGACGATCGCCAGATACACCGGGAAGGCGACGATCGCGATCCCGATCCACAGGATGACGTGAGCCAGATAGCGCTGGAAGCCCTCCTCCTCGACCATCAGTAGGTCACCTTGCGTTCGACGAAGCGGAACTGGATGCCGGTCAATACGACGACGATGACCATCAGGATGACCGACTGCGCCGCCGAGGAGCCGAGATTGCCGCCGAGCAGGCCGTCGGTATAGACCTTGTAGACCAGCGTTTCGGTCGCCTTGCCGGGGCCGCCGCGGGTCATCGTGTCGATGATGCCGAAGGTGTCGAAGAAGGCGTAGACGATGTTGATGACCAGCAGGAAAAAGATGGTCGGCGACAGCAGCGGGAAGATCACGGTCCAGAACCGCCGCATCGGGCGGGCGCCGTCGATCGCCGCGGCCTCGATCACGCTCTTGGGGATGCTCTGGAGCCCTGCGAGGAAGAACAGGAAATTGTAGGAGATCTGCTTCCACGCCGCGGCGAGGATGATCAGGGCCGCCGCCTGATCGCCGTCGAGCAGCGGATTCCAGTCAACCCCCATGGCGCGCAGATAGCGCGACAGCACGCCGAGCGAAGGGTGCAGCATGAACACCCAGAGCACGCCGACCACCGGCGGGGCGACGGCATAGGGCCAGATCAAGAGCGTGCGGTAGAGCGTCGAGCCGCGCAGCGGCTTGTCGGCCATGACCGCGAGCAGCAGCGCAAACGACAGCGAGGACACCGCGATCGCGAACGAGAACGCGAAGGTCCTGACGATCGCGGCGAAATAGGCCGGGTCCTTGAACAGCTCGAGATAGTTCTCGAACCAGACGAAGGTGGTGGACAGGCCGAAGGCGTCCTGCAGCAGGAAGGACTGGATCACCGCCTGCGCGGCCGGCCAGTAGAAAAAGATCAGGACGATCGCGAGTTGCGGGGCAACCAGCGCGTAAGGCAACAGCTTTGATTGGAAAATCGCTTGCTTTTGCATGACATCCTGAAAAATGGCAGGCCGCATGATGCGGCCTGCCGGATCGTTGGTCTAGGGCCGGATTATTTCACGGCGGTCTTTTCAAACTGCCGCAGCATCTGGTTGCCGCGCTCGACGGCCGAGTCCAGCGCCTGCTTGGCGGTCTTCTTGCCGGCCAGCGCCTGCTCGATCTCCTCCGACCACATGTCGCGCAGCTGCACCATGTTGCCGAGGCGCAGGCCGCGGGAGTTCTCGGTCGGCTCCTTGTTGGTGAGCTCGAGCAGCGGGGTCTCGAGATAGGGCTGGTCCTTGTAGAAGCCCTCTTCCTTGGCCTTGGCGTAGGCGGCCTTGGTGATCGGCAGATAGCCCGACGCCTTGTGGATCCAGACCTGGCGATCGGTGTCCGACAGGAAGGTCAGGAACTTGGCCACGCCCTTGTATTCCTCGGCCGATTTGCCGCCCATCACCCACAGCGAGGCGCCCCCGATGATCGAGTTCTGCGGCGCGCCCTTGACGTCGGGATAATACGGCATCGGCGCGGCGGTGAAGTTGAACTTGGCCTGCGCCTTGACGTTGCCGAAGAACGCCGACGAGGTCAGGTAGATCGGGCACTCGCCCGAGGTGAAGCGGCCTTCGCCGGTGTTGGTGCGGCCGGCATAGTCGTAGGTCTTGTCCTTCTGCAGCTCGACCAGGTTCTCGAGATGCTTGACCTGCAGCGGACCGTTGAATTCGAGCACGGTGTCGAAGCCGTCGAGGCCGTTGGCCTTGCTGGCGAGCGGCACGTTGTGCCAGGCCGAGAGCTGCTCGAGATTGACCCAGGTGACCCACGAGCCGGAGAAGCCGCAGGTGGTGTAGCCGGCGGCCTTCAGCTTCTTGGCGTCGTCGAACACTTGCGGCCAGGTCTTCGGGATCTCCGCGATGTTGGCCTTCTTCAGCGCGTCGAGATTGACCCACATCACCGTCGACGACGAGTTGAAGGGGAACGACAGCATCTCGCCCTTCGAGGTCGAGTAGTAGCCGGTGATCGCGGGCAGATAGACGCTCGGATCGAACTTCTCGCCGGCATCGGCCATCAGCTTGTAGACCGGCTTCACGGCGCCGGTGGCGGCCATCATCGTCGCGGTGCCAACCTCGAACACCTGCATGATGTGCGGCGCGTTGCCGGCGCGGAATGCGGCGATGCCGGCGTTCATGGTGTCGGCGTAGCCGCCCTTGTAGGTCGGGATCACCTTGTAGTCGGATTGCGAGGTGTTGAAGTCGTTGGCCAGCTTGACGATGACGTCGTTGTTGGCGCCGGTCATCGCGTGCCACCACTGAATCTCGGTCACCGCAAATGCAGGCGACGCGAATGCAAGCGTAGCGGCGGCGACAGCAGCAGCGCCCAATCGTCGAAAAATCATCAAGGCCCCTCCCGGTTGGAAACGTCATGTTTCGTTGCGCGCGTTATCAGCGCCGGATGACGTTCAAATGACCGTATAAACGAAAGCCATCGTAGGGGGGAAGCCGCGACAAAGGGAAGCGGTAAAAAAGGCGAAGAAGCCGGCGCCGTGCGGTGCAGCGCCAGACGCGACGCTGCACCGCACGGCTGACGGATGGTTGTGTCAGCGCTTGCGCTGGGGGCCGCAGACCACGCCCTTGTCGACCAGGCCGTTGATCTCGTCCTTTGAGTAGCCGAACTCGCGGAGCACTTCCGTGGCGTGCTGGCTGAATTTCGGCGGCGTGCGGCGCAAGCTTGGCTTGGTGCGTTCGAGCCGGATCGGCGAGGCGACGCCCTTGTACCAATCCTTCTCGATGACGTCGCCGCGATGGATGGTGTGCGGGTTGGTCAGCGCCTGGTCGATCTTCTGCACGGGGCCGGCCGGCAGGCCGGCGGCGAGCAGCCGGTTGCACAGCGGCTCGGCCTCGTGCTGGCTGAACACCGCCGCAAGCTCGATCCGCAGCGCATCGCGGTTGGCGATGCGGTCCTTGTTGCGGGCAAAGCGCGGATCGGTGCCGAGCTCCGGCTTGCCGATCTCCTTGGCGAGCTTGCGGAACGTGCCGTCATTGCCGACGCCGATGAAGATGTTGTCGGTCTTGGTCGGGAAGATCGCGTAGGGCACGAGGTTCGGATGCTCGTTGCCGGTGAGCTGTGGCGGCTTGCCGTGCATGAAGTAGTTCGCGGTGTGCGGATGCATGATCGCAAGCCCGGTCTCGTACAACGTGGTCTCGATGAACTGGCCGAGCCCGGAGCGCTGCCGCTCCGACAGCGCCATCAGGATCCCGATCGCGGCATAAAGACCAGTCGTGATATCGACCAGCGGCACGCCGATGCGCATCGGGCCGCTCTCCGGCGAGCCGGTGGCCGCGATCATGCCGGTCATCGCCTGGATGATTGCATCATAGCCGGGGTTGCCGCCGCGCGGGCCGTCGGCGCCGAAGCCGGAGATCCGGCAATGCACGAGGCGCGGAAACTTCGCGCGCAGCACGTCGTTTCCGATGCCCCATTTGTCGAGCGTACCCGGCTTGAAATTCTCGATCAGCACGTCGGCGGTCTCGAGCATCTTCATCAGCACCGCGCGTCCGCCTTCGGAGGCGAGGTCGAGGCCGATCGAGCGCTTGTTGCGGTTGATGCCGACGAAATAGGCCGCGTCTTCCTCATGGAAGGGAGGGCCCCACTCGCGCACCTCGTCGCCGGCGGGCGGCTCGACCTTGATCACATCGGCGCCGTGGTCGGCGAGAATCTGGGTGCAATACGGGCCGCCGAGCACGCGCGTCAGATCGATCACGCGCAGTCCGGTCATCGCGCCCGCAGCCGCTGGGGTATTCATGGAAACAACCTTCGCTCAGTTGGGATTGGAAATGCGGTCCCAGAGCTAACGGTCTTCAGGCAAGGCAGCAATGCTTTGATCGGCGCAGGCCCATGCAGGGGCGGCGCGGGCGTTCGCCAAACGAACCGGCATCTGAAAGACAATGGTCCGCCACGTATCGCGGCGGACCATTGCGTGATGTGGAATGAGAGCGTTTTCGAGCGAAGTGGATACCGGTTCGCGTGAAGAAAACGCGTCAAAAGAAGAGTCTAGGGCCCCGTTCCGATTCAATCGGAACGGAAAGGGCTCTACACGACGGTCAGCTTGACGTCGACATTGCCGCGGGTGGCGTTGGAGTAGGGGCACACCTGGTGGGCCTTCTCGACCAGCGCTTCGGCGTCAGCGCGGGACAGGCCCGGCAGCGAGATGGCGAGGTCCACGGCGAGGCCGAAGCCGCCCTCCGAGCGCGGGCCGATGCCGACCGTCGAGGTCACCGCGGCGTCGGCGGGAACCTTGGGTCCACCCTGCGAGGCCACGAACTTCATCGCGCCGATGAAGCAGGCGGCATACCCGGCCGCGAACAGCTGCTCCGGATTGTTGCCGGCGCCGCCGCCGCCACCGAGCTCCTTCGGGGTCGTGAGCTTGACGTCGAGCGCGCCGTCGAGCGTCGCCGCATGGCCGTCGCGGCCGCCGGTGGCCTTGGCGCTGGTCTTGTAGAGCACGTTCACAGACATCGTGGTCTCCCTTGATTGTGGGCCGGTTTGAATTCGGCGATGCATGTATTGCATCCAATTGAATTGTGCGCAATATAAATTATGGAGCCTCCCATTTAATTGTCCGCAATTGAATCCACGGTCCCTTGAGCCCAGAATGACCCGGAAACGAGATGGATTCGATGACAATCATGGTCAGGAAACAGACGGCGGCGGATCAGGCGCTGCGGCTCGATAACCAGATCTGCTTTGCGGTCTATTCGACCGCGCACGCCTTCAACCGCGTCTACAAGCCGCTGCTCGACCGGCTCGGGCTGACCTATCCGCAGTATCTGGTGATGCTGGCGCTGTGGGAGCGCGACGACGTGCCCGTGAAGGACCTCGGCGAGCGCCTGTTCCTGGATTCCGGCACGCTGACGCCGCTCCTGAAGCGGCTGGAGGCGGCCGAGCTGATCAGCCGAACCCGCAGCAGCGCGGACGAGCGGATCGTCCTGATCACGCTGACGCCGCAGGGCCACGCCCTGCGCGAAAAGGCAAAAGCCGTCCCGCAGTCGATCCTCGCGGCATCAGACTGCACGGTCGGGGAGTTGCTGGCGATGAAGGACGAGATCGTCGCGTTGCGTGATCGGTTGAACGCGGTGCTGGGGGAGTAGCGGGCGGTGCGAGCTGCGGCTAGAGGCGCTTCTTGGCGAAGGCGCGGCCGGAGGCGGACTTCAGGTATCTTTCAAAAGCAACGGCCTGCTTCTCGTCGCTGAAGGCAACGTAGGTCTTGAGCCGCCAAGGCCCATATTTGGATGTATGGGGCACTTCGCCAGCGTTGTGCTTGGCCAGTCTGGCCCGCAGAACGTCGGTGAGCCCGACGTAGAAGTGCAGGCCGTCGAGGCTTTCGAGAATGTAGACGTATTTCATGAGGCTCCCCGCGCGGCGGATGGGGAGCATGCTAGCGTATTTGAATTCGGTGAGAGCCCGGCTTCGCCCTTCGGGCTACGCCGCGGCAGCCTTCGTTCACTTCGCTACGAGGGACTTCCCCAGGCTTGCCGAGCCGTAGCTCGCGAAGCGAGCGAAGGCTGGTGGAGCCAGGCGGGATCGAACCGCCGACCTCTTGCATGCCATGCAAGCGCTCTCCCAGCTGAGCTATGGCCCCATATTCCAGTGGGATGATCCTGGGGGATCGATCCCGATCCGCGCGGCCTGGATGACTCGCGCGGCAGCACCGTTGATCATAGATCGGCGCCGATCTCAAGTCTCTTCATCACCGCCGACGTCACCAATGATGTCGGTCACGTCCTCATCGCCCTCTTCCTCGTCGGCGATGAAGGTCGAATCGTCGTCGTCATCGTCGTCGATGGTCTCATCGACCTCGATATCGTCCTCGGATTCGGGAACCTGGGCCTTGACCTTGCCGGTGTTCTCCTCGGCATCGGCCTCCTCCAGCGAGACCAACTCTTCGGCCTCGGCGGGTTCCGGCATGTCGGCGGCGGTCGCAGGCGAATTGACGGTGGCGCCACGGCCCCGCGGCGGGGCCACCGGCGCGATCGGCACGACCTCGCCGGTGTAGGGCGAAATCACCGGGTTCTTGTTGAGGTCGTAGAACTTCTTGCCCGTGGTCGGGCAAATGCGCTTGGTTCCGAGCTCGGACTTGGCCACGTGGTCATCCCAGAATTTTGCTGAAAAACGGTGCTTCACTTGGCTAGTTGAGGGGCCGCTGTCAATAGCGGTTTGCGCGCAAGTGACGGGCGCGTGACGCGGTGTTGCCTATGTGATACCTGCCGCGGCGCGAGAGGACACAGTCTTGGCCCATTCTGACATCCCGACCCCGCTGGAATCGCGCGCCTGCGGCCCCCTGGCCGGCAAGGTCCGCGTCCCCGGCGACAAATCGATTTCCCACCGTGCCCTGATCCTGGGAGCGCTTTCGGTAGGCGAAACCCGCATTTCCGGCCTTTTGGAGGGCGAGGACGTCCTCAACACCGCCAAATCGATGCGCGCACTGGGCGCCAAAGTGGAGCGGACCGCGCCTTTTGCCTGGTCGGTCGCAGGCGTCGGCGTCGGCGGCTTCGCCCAGCCCGCAGCCCCGCTCGATTTCGGCAATTCCGGCACCGGCTGCCGGCTGGTGATGGGCGCGGTGGCGGGATGCCCGATCGCGGCCATCTTCGATGGCGACGCCTCGCTGCGGTCGCGCCCGATGCGCCGGATCCTCGATCCCCTGGAGCTGATGGGCGCCCGGACCAGCGATATCGGGGCCGGCGGCCGGCTGCCGCTGACCCTGCATGGTGCCCGCTATCCGGTGCCGATCGTCTACAAGACGCCGGTCGCCTCGGCCCAGATCAAGTCCGCGGTGCTGCTGGCGGGGCTGTCCGCGCCCGGCGTCACCACCGTGATCGAGCAGGAGGCGAGCCGCGACCACACCGAATTGATGCTGAAGCATTTCGGCGCCGAGATCTCCTCCGAAAAGGAAGGCAGCCATGGCCGCCGGATCACGCTGAATGGCGAGCCTGAGCTGCGCGGCGCCGAAATCGTGGTGCCGGCCGATCCGTCCTCCGCGGCGTTTCCGATCGTCGCGGCGCTGATCGTCCAGGGATCCGACGTCATGTTCTCCGACGTGATGACCAATCCGCTGCGCACCGGCCTGTTCACCACGCTGCGCGAAATGGGCGCGGCGATCGAGGAGAGCGAGGTGCGCGGCGATGGCGGCGAGCCGATGGCGCAATTGCGCGTCCGTGCCTCGAAGCTCAGGGGCGTCGAGGTGCCGCCGGAGCGCGCGCCGTCGATGATCGACGAATATCTGGTGCTCGCGGTTGCGGCTGCGTTTGCCGAGGGCACCACGATCATGCGCGGCTTGCAGGAGCTGCGGGTCAAGGAATCCGACCGCCTCGAAGCGACCGCGGACATGCTGCGGGTCAATGGCGTCACGGTCGAGGTCTCCGGCGACGATCTGATCGTCGAGGGCCGCGGCCATGTCCCGGGCGACGGTCTCGTCGCCACCCACATGGATCATCGCATCGCGATGTCGGCGCTGGTGATGGGCTGTGCTTCGGACCGGCCGGTGAAGGTCGACGACACCGCCTTCATTGCCACAAGTTTTCCGGACTTCATCCCGATGATGCGCTCGCTTGGAGCTGATTTCGCATGATCATCGCCATCGACGGACCGGCCGCCTCCGGCAAGGGCACGCTCGGCAAGCGGCTCGCCCACCATTACGGCTATCGCCATCTCGACACCGGCGTGATCTACCGCGCGGTGGCCTATGCGATGATGGCGCAGGGCGCCGACCTCAACGACGAGATGCTGGCAGTGGCCGTCGCGCTCGAGCTCGATCCCGAGAAATTCGGCAATCCGATCCTGAAGACCCAGAAGGTCGGCGAGGGCGCATCCGTTGTCTCGGCCTTTCCCAAGGTGCGCGAGGCGCTGGTGAATTTCCAGCGCCAGTTCGCGGCCGATCCGCCCGGCGCGGTGCTGGATGGGCGCGACATCGGCACCGTGATCTGCCCCGATGCCGATGTGAAGATCTTCGTGGTCGCCGATCCCCGCGTGCGGGCGCGCCGGCGTACCCTGGAAGCCCGGGCCCGCGGCGAGGATGCCGACGAGGAGGCCGTGCTCGCCGACATCCTCAAGCGCGACGAGCGCGACCAGAACCGGACCATTGCGCCGTTGCGGCCGGCGGCTGACGCCCACACGCTGGACAATTCCAACCTCGACATCGAGGCCGGCGTCCGCGCCGCCATTGCCATCGTCGAGGCGGCCCGCGCAAAACGCTAGAATCGCAGGCACGGGCGGGCCTTTCGGCCCGAAACCCCAGCAAAATGGGGCATTTCCTGCTTGCCGAAAGGTGCCCGCACGGCTATATCAGCGCCGTTCGGAGCACCATCGACATTGTCGAGATCGTGTCTGAGCGGGCCGGCGCCGGGTTTGAGCCATCCTCAAACGAAACTGACGCCGCATCTGGAGGAACGCCCGCTCCCAGGTCTTGCAGTCGATATTTTCGTGATCACGCTCCGGATTATCAAAACGTACCGAACGTGCAGTCTTGCTGCCGGCCCGCTGTTGCACCTCCTGCAATGAGCGGTCGTCAGGGTTTGCGGAACCCTGACACTTCACGCGCGGTGCGCCCATCAACCCGAACTGCCGGCGAAATCCCGCATCTGGAGATCAAATGGTTTCGAATTCTGCGTCTTCTTACACCCCGACCCGCGACGACTTCGCGGCGATGCTTGATGAGTCCTTTGCCGGCGGCAATTTGCAGGAAAGCTCGGTCATCAAGGGCAAGGTGGTTGCAATTGAGAAGGACATGGCCGTCATCGACGTCGGCCTGAAGACCGAAGGCCGCGTCGCGCTGCGCGAATTCGCCGGCCCCGGCCGGGAGAGCGACCTCAAGGTCGGCGACGAAGTCGAGGTGTTCCTCGACCGCATCGAGAATGCGCTTGGCGAAGCCGTGCTGTCGCGCGACAAGGCGCGCCGCGAGGAGAGCTGGGGCAAGCTCGAGAAGGCGTTCCAGAACAACGAAAAGGTCAACGGCGTCATCTTCAACCAGGTCAAGGGCGGCTTCACGGTCGACCTCGACGGTGCGGTGGCGTTCCTGCCGCGCTCGCAGGTCGACATTCGTCCGATCCGCGACGTTGCGCCGCTGATGAACAACTCGCAGCCGTTCCAGATCCTCAAGATGGACCGCCGCCGCGGCAACATCGTGGTGTCGCGCCGCACGGTTCTCGAAGAGACCCGCGCCGAGCAGCGCCAGGAGCTGGTGCAGAACCTCGAAGAGGGTCAGGTGATCGACGGCGTGGTCAAGAACATCACCGATTACGGTGCGTTCGTTGATCTCGGCGGCATCGACGGCCTGCTGCACGTGACCGACATCGCCTGGCGCCGCGTCAACCACCCGACCGAGGTGCTGACCATCGGCCAGACCGTCAAGGTCAAGATCATCAAGATCAACCACGAGACGCACCGCATCTCGCTCGGCATGAAGCAGCTGCTGGACGATCCGTGGCAGGGCATCGAAGCCAAGTACCCGCTGGGTGCCCGCTTCACCGGCCGCGTCACCAACATCACCGACTACGGCGCGTTCGTCGAGCTAGAGCCGGGCATCGAAGGCCTGATCCACGTCTCCGAGATGTCGTGGACCAAGAAGAACATGCACCCCGGCAAGATCGTTTCGACCTCGCAGGAAGTCGAAGTGCAGGTGCTGGAAGTCGATTCGGTCAAGCGCCGCATCTCGCTCGGTCTCAAGCAGACCATGCGCAATCCCTGGGAAGTCTTCGTCGAGAAGTTCCCGGTCGGCTCGACCGTCGAAGGCGAGGTCAAGAACAAGACCGAGTTCGGACTTTTCTTGGGCCTCGACGGCGACGTCGACGGCATGGTCCATCTCTCCGACCTCGACTGGAAGCTTCCGGGCGAGCAGGTCATCGACAACTTCAAGAAGGGCGACATGGTCAAGGCCGTGGTGCTCGACGTCGATGTCGAGAAGGAGCGGATCTCGCTCGGCGTCAAGCAGCTCGAAGGCGACCCCTTCGCCGAGCCGGGCGACGTCAAGAAGGGCGCGGTCGTGACCTGCGAAGTGCTCGAAGTGAAGGAGAGCGGCATCGAGGTCCGGATTTCGGGCACCGAGTTCACTACCTTCATCAAGCGGTCCGAGCTGGCCCGCGATCGCAACGACCAGCGTGCCGAACGCTTTGCCGTCGGCGAGAAGGTCGATGCCCGCGTCATCCAGTTCGACAAGAAGGCCCGCAAGGTGCAGGTCTCGATCAAGGCGCTGGAAGTCGCCGAAGAGAAGGAAGCCATCGCGCAGTACGGCTCCTCCGATTCGGGTGCGACGCTCGGCGACATCCTCGGCACCGCGCTGAAGAACCGCGGCACCGACAAGTAAGCGTTCGGGCGATTTAAGCGAACAACTAGAGGGCCCCGGCGCGAACCGGGGCCCTTTGTTTTTGGCGTAGCCCGGATGGAGCGAAGCGAAATCCGGGGCTTTATCCCCGCGGCGGACTTTCCCGGATTGCGCTTCGCTTCATCCGGGCTCCGGATGCGTCGATGGGACGGGCCTTGTTTTCTTCAAATTGCGCCGCAATTGATGTATTTGGCTAAGCAGATGGTGACGCTGCGACGGCAAAACGCGCGGGACTGCGCGCTGACTATTTCTGGAGAGATCGGATGTCGCTTGATTCGGATGTGATCGTCGACCGCCGCCGTATCAGGCGCAAGCTGACGTTCTGGCGCGTCGCCGCTGCGGTCATTGCGATCGCGGCCATCGTCGGCGTCGGCGTGATCGCCGCCGGCGACCGCGGCAGCCTCTCGGCATCGAACGCGATCGCGCGGATCAACATCGACGGATTGATCCGCAGCGACCAGGAACGCGTCGAAGCGCTGGAGCGGCTCGGCAAGTCGAGCTATGCGGCGGTTGTCGTGCACATCAATTCGCCGGGCGGCACCACCGCAGGCTCCGAGCAGCTCTACGACTCGCTGATGCAGTTGAAGGCGAAGAAGCCGCTGGTCGTCGTGGTCGAGGGCCTGGCCGCCTCGGGCGGCTACATCACGGCGATCGCCTCGGATCATATCGTCGCCCAACAGACCTCGCTGGTCGGCTCGATCGGCGTGCTCTTCCAGTTTCCGAACGTTTCGGAATTGCTCAAGACCGTCGGCGTAAAGATGGAGGAGATCAAATCCTCCCCGCTGAAAGCTGCGCCCAACGGCATGGAGCCGACCAGCCCCGAGGCACGCGCCGCGATCGAGGGCCTGGTCAAGGACTCCTATGCATGGTTCCGTGGATTGGTGAAGGAGCGCCGCGGCATGGACGACGCCCTGCTGGAGAAGGTCGCTGACGGTCGCGTCTTCACCGGCCGGCAGGCGGTCGATCTCAAGCTGATCGATCAGCTCGGGGACGAGAAGACCGCGATCGCCTGGCTGGTTGCGGAGAAGAAGGTCAAAAGCGACCTGCCGGTGCGCACTTACAAGCTCAATCCGCGCTTCAGCGACCTGACCTTCCTGCGCACGGCTGCATCCATGACGCTCGATGCGCTTGGCCTCGGCGGCATCGCGCGGCGGATCGAGCAGGGCGGCGTGGCCCAGGCGGTCGACCGGTTCGGGCTGGACGGCATGCTGGCATTGTGGAGTCCGGGCGGAACCGACTGACCGGCTGCCAAACGTGTGCTGTTTGATGAATTCCCCCTCTGCGGGAATCGCTGCATGCCCCAATCGGGCTATTTGTCACGCGATTTCACGGCGCTCTAAATCGATTTAGCGTCTTGACAGTGCACGGCATTTTCACGGAAATGGGTTTCCGCAAGAGCCCGGATCCCACTTTCGATGATCAAATCCGAACTTGTTCAGCGTATCGCCGAGCACAACCCGCACCTCTATCAGCGGGATGTCGAGAATATTGTGAATGCGATTCTCGATGAAATCGTCGCGGCGCTGGCGCGTGGCGACCGTGTCGAGTTGCGCGGTTTCGGCGCATTCTCGGTGAAGCATCGCCCGGCGCGCGCCGGCCGCAATCCGCGTACCGGCGAGCATGTGCCGGTCGATCAGAAGAGCGTGCCGTTCTTCAAGACCGGCAAGGAAATGCGCGAGCGTCTCAATCGCGACGAGACCGAGGCGGGAGCCTCCAAGGTCGACGCGTCCAAAGCCGACGCTTAAAAGGCGGATGCTTGAGAGGCTGATGCCTGACAAGGCTGCGGCCTAGCGCGCGAGATCAGACGTTGCCGTGCTGCGGGTGATCGGCCCGCCACTTTCTCCATCGCTGCGAGAGATGGTCATGCGAAAGTTCTTCACGGCAGTGGTCGTCATTCCGCTCGGACTGATCTTCATCATCTTTGCGGTCGCTAACCGGCACTGGGTGACGGTGTCGTTTGACCCCTTCAACTCTGTGACGCCGACAATCGCGGTCACACTGCCGCTGTTTGTCGTCATCATTGCCTCCGCGATCCTGGGTGTGATCGCGGGCGGCATCGCGACCTGGTTCAGGCAGGGGCGGTGGCGCCGCGCCGCCCGGCAGCACGAGGCCGACGCCCGCCAGGTCCGCGCCGAGCTCGCCGACCTCAGGTCCGCCGCCCGGGACGACGCGCAGCGCCGTCCGGTCCCGGCCCTATCAGGCTTTTACGGGCCCAATGGGCGAGACAAGCAGGGCGCGACGTTGTAGAACCCGCCCCGTCGGACCCGGGCCTGCCCCTGTTCCGGGCGCCCGAAAACCCGTTTTGAAGACCCGTTTCGAGACCATGCCCCTGCTCGTCAAAATCTGCGGCCTGTCCACGCGCGAGACGCTCGACGTCGCGCTCGAGGGCGGCGCTGACATGGTGGGGTTCGTGTTCTTCTCCCCGTCGCCGCGCCATATCAGCCTGGAGACCGCGCGCGAGCTCGGCAGCCGCGCCAAGGGACGCGCCGTCAAGGTGGCGCTGACCGTCGATGCCGATGACGCGACCATCGAGAACATCATCGAGACGCTGCGACCCGACATCCTGCAATTGCACGGCAAGGAGACCACGGCGCGGCTGCGCGACCTCAAGCAGAAATTCGGCCTGCCGCTGATGAAGGCGCTGCCGGTCGAGACCTCGGCCGACCTTGCGCCGCTGCCGGGCTATGCCGGCGTCGCCGATCGCATCCTGTTCGATGCCCGCGCGCCCAAGGATGCGACGCGGCCGGGCGGTCTCGGCGCGCCGTTCGACTGGCACCTGCTGGAAAATCTCGATCTCGCTTTGCCCTACATGGTCTCCGGCGGGCTCAATGCCGGCAATGTCACTGAAGCCGTCCGCGTCACCCGCGCCGGCGGAGTCGACGTGTCGTCGGGCGTCGAGCGCACGCCCGGCATCAAGGATCCCGAGCTGATCCGCGCCTTCATCCGCGCCGCACGCGCAACCCAAAGAACTACCCGAGAACTGACGGTTCGATGAATCAAAACCTGCCCAATTCCTACCGCAGCGGCCCCGATGAGCGCGGGCATTTCGGCATTTTCGGCGGACGCTTCGTCGCTGAAACGCTGATGCCGCTGATCCTCGATCTCGAAAAGGCCTATGCCGACGCCAAGGCCGATCCGGCATTCCAGGCCGAGATGAATGTCTATCTGAAGGACTATGTCGGCCGGCCCTCGCCGCTGTACTTCGCCGAACGGCTCACCGAGCATCTCGGCGGGGCGAAAATCTACCTGAAGCGCGAGGAGCTCAACCACACCGGCTCGCACAAGGTCAACAATGTGCTCGGCCAAATCATGGTCGCGCGCCGCATGGGCAAGAAGCGCATCATCGCCGAGACCGGCGCCGGCCAGCACGGCGTGGCGACGGCGACGCTGTGCGCGCGGTTCGGGCTCGAATGCGTGGTCTATATGGGCGCGGTCGACGTCGAGCGGCAGCAGCCGAACGTGATCCGCATGGAAATGCTCGGCGCCAAGGTGGTCCCGGTGCAGTCGGGCGCGCGTACGCTGAAGGACGCGATGAACGACGCGTTGCGCGACTGGGTCACCAACGTGCACAACACCTTCTATTGCATCGGCACGGTGGCGGGCCCGCACCCTTATCCGATGATGGTGCGCGACTTCCAGTCGATCATCGGCCGCGAGACCCGCACGCAGATGCAGGAAGCCGAGGGCCGCCTGCCGGACTCGCTGATCGCCTGCATCGGCGGCGGCTCCAATGCAATGGGCCTGTTCCATCCGTTCCTCGACGATCCCTCGGTCGAGATTTTCGGCGTCGAGGCCGCCGGTCACGGGCTGACGCAGCTGCATGCCGCCTCGCTCGCCGGCGGGCGCCCCGGCGTGCTGCACGGCAACCGCACCTATCTGCTGATGGACGCCGACGGCCAGATCGAGGAAGCGCACTCGATCTCCGCCGGCCTCGACTATCCCGGCATCGGCCCCGAGCACGCCTGGCTGCATGAGACCGGCCGCGTCAAATATCTCTCGGCGACGGACGAGGAAGCGCTCGCCGCATTCCAGCTGCTGTCGCGGCTCGAAGGCATCATCCCCGCGCTGGAATCCGCGCACGCCATCGCGAAATTGTCCGAGCTCGCGCCGCAGCGGCCCAGGGATCATCTGATGGTGGTCAACCTCTCGGGCCGTGGCGACAAGGACGTGCCGCAGGTCGGCGACATCTTGAAGGCGAGGAAGAAGTGACCACCCGTATCGACGCACGTTTCGCCGAGCTGAAGCAGCAGGGCCGCTCCGCTTTCGTCACCTTCGTGATGGCCGGCGACCCCGACGCAAAAACCTCGCTCGACATCCTGAAGGCGCTGCCCAAGGCCGGTGCCGACGTCATCGAGATCGGCATGCCGTTCACCGATCCGATGGCCGACGGCCCGTCGATCCAGGCCGCAGGCCTGCGCGCGCTCAAGGGCGGCATGACCCTGCGCAAGACGCTGGCGATGGTCCGCGACTTCCGCAAGGAGGACAACGCCACGCCGATCGTGCTGATGGGCTACTACAATCCGATTTACATCTACGGCGTCGACGGCTTCCTGGCCGATGCCAAGACCGCCGGCGTCGACGGGTTGATCATCGTCGACCTGCCGCCGGAGGAAGACACCGAGCTCTGCATCCCTGCGATGAAGGCCGGGCTGAACTTCATCCGGCTGGCGACGCCGACCACCGACGACAAGCGCCTGCCGGCGGTGCTCGCCAACACCTCGGGCTTTGTCTATTACGTCTCGATCACCGGCATCACCGGCGCCGCGACGGCCGATTCGACCGCAGTTGCCGAAGCCGTCGCCCGCATCAAGCGGCACACCAAGCTCCCGGTCTGCGTCGGCTTCGGCATCCGTACCCCGGAGACGGCGCGGGCGATCGCCGGAAGCGCCAATGGCGCGGTGGTCGGTACCGCGATCGTCGATGCGGTGCGTGCCAACCTCGACGCCGAGGGCCGCGCGACGCCGAAGACCGTGAGCGCGGTGGCGGACCTGGTGTCCGCGCTGGCGCAGGGGGTCCGCGGCGCCAGGCAGGCCGCTGAATAAGCCACATTTTGCGGCAACAAGGCCGCCAATGGCGGCTTGCCGGGTTCGCCCGGCCCGCCATATATCCAGCTGGTGCGGGACCGACCCGCATTTCGGAGCGAACCATGAACTGGCTCACCAACGTCGTCCGGCCGAAGATCCGCAACATCCTGCGGCGCGAGACGCCGGAGAATCTCTGGATCAAGTGTCCGGATTCCGGGCAGCTCGTGTTCTACAAGGACGTCGAGGCCAACCAGTTCGTGATCCCCGGCTCGAACTACCACATGCGGATGGGCGCGGTGGCGCGGCTGAAGTCGATCTTCGACAACGAGACCTGGTTCGACGTCGCGTTGCCCGAGGTGACGGCCGATCCGCTCAAGTTCCGCGACGAGCGCAAATACGCCGACCGCATCAAGGATGCCCGTGCCAAGACCGGACTGAACGACGCGATCAAGGTCGGTTACGGCAAGCTCGAAGGCGCCGGCGTGGTGGTCGCGGTGCAGGACTTCGATTTCATGGGCGGCTCGCTCGGCATGGCCGCCGGTGAGGCGATGGTGCGCGGGCTCGAGCTCGCGGTCGAGAAGAAGTCGCCGTTCATCGTGTTCGCTGCATCCGGCGGCGCGCGGATGCAGGAAGGCATCCTGTCGCTGATGCAGATGCCGCGCACCACGGTGGGCGTGCAGATGCTGCGCGAGGCGAAGCAGCCCTACATCGTGGTGCTGACCAACCCGACCACCGGCGGCGTCACCGCGTCCTATGCGATGCTCGGCGACATCCAGATCGCCGAACCCGGTGCGCTGATCGGCTTCGCCGGCGCCCGCGTGATCGAGCAGACCATTCGCGAGAAGCTGCCGGAAGGCTTCCAGCGCGCCGAATATCTGCGCGAGCACGGCATGGTCGACATGGTCGTGCACCGTCACGAGATGAAGGCGACGCTGGCGCGGCTGTGCCGCCTGCTGACCAAGGCGCCGGCGCTCGAAACCGCATCGAAATCCACGGCCCCGGTCACCGAGCCGGCCCAGATCGTCACGGCGCCGGAGACGGTGCCGGCTGCGCCGCACGCGTGACCGCAAGCGCCGCCCCATCGCAAGCCTCGTTCGAGGCGTTGATCGCGCGGATATCGGCGCTGCATCCCAAGCGCATCGATCTCAGCCTCGATCGCATGCGCGGCCTGATGGAGCGGCTCGATCATCCCGAGCGCAAGCTGCCGCCGGTGATCCATGTCGCCGGCACCAACGGCAAGGGCTCGACGGTTGCCTATCTGCGCGCGATCCTCGAAGCATCAGGCCTGCGCGTGCACGTCTTCACCTCGCCCTACCTGGTGCGGCTCAACGAATGCTACCGGCTGGGTGCGGTCGGCGGCGGCAAGCTGGTCGGCGACGACGAGCTGCGCGCGACGTTCGAGGAATGCGAGCGCATCAACGCCGGCAACCCGATCACGGTCTTCGAGATGGAGACGGCGGTGGCGTTCTGCCTGTTCGCCAAGCATCCGGCCGATGTCGCGCTGCTCGAGGTCGGCCTCGGCGGCCGGCTGGATTCCACCAATGTGGTGGAGACGCCGCTCGCTTCGGTGATCACGCCGGTCAGCATGGATCACATGGAATTCCTCGGCGACAATCTGGCGGCGATCGCCGGCGAGAAGGCCGCGATCATCAAGCGCAAGGTGCCGGTGGTGTGCGCCGAACAGGCGCCCGAGGCAATGGCGGTGATCGAGGCGGAGGCGAGCCGCATGCGCGCGCCGCTGCATGCCGCCGGCCAGCAATGGCATGTCGGTGTTGAGCGTGGCCGGCTGGTCTATCAGGACGAGCGAGGCCTGCTCGATCTCGCCGCGCCAAAACTGTTCGGCCGGCACCAGTTCGACAATGCGGGCCTTGCGATCGCAACGCTGCGCGCGATCGACGCGTTCAAGCTCAACATCGCAGCCTTCGAGGCCGGCATCGTCAATGCGGAATGGCCGGCGCGGATGCAACGATTGGTCTCAGGCAGCCTGGTCTGCCAGGGCCCGCAGGGCTCCGAGATCTGGCTCGATGGTGGCCATAATGCCGAGGGCGGCCGCGTTGCGGCTGCTGCGCTCGGCGATCTCGAGGAGCGGGTGTCGCGGCCGCTGGTCGTGATCGCAGGCATGATGGCCAACAAGGATGCCAACGCCTTCCTCGCCAATTTCGCCGGGCTGACGCGACACATCATCGCGGTGCCGGTGCCCGGCCGCGACAACGGCATGGCGCCGGACAAGCTCGCCGACGCCGCGCGTGCGCTCGGCATGCGGGTCGAGATCGCATCCGGCGTCGACGCCGCCTTGCAGCGGCTCGCGACGCTGGCCTACGAGGTGCCGCCGCGCATCCTGATCACCGGCTCGCTGTACCTCGCCGGCCCGGTGCTTGCGGCCAACGGCACGCCTCCTGCATGATCCCGCTGACGTAGCCCGGATGAAGCGAAGCGAAATCCGGGAAGGCTCGATCCGCCGAGGCTGGGCCCCGGATTACGCTTCGCTTCATCCGGGCTACGGGAGAACAACACATCATGCGATTTGCTGCGATCGCCGATATCCACGGCAACCACCTCGCGCTTGAAGCGGTGCTGTCCGACATCCGCGCCCAGGGCATCTCCGACATCGTCGATCTCGGCGACATGGTGAGCGGGCCGCTCGACGCGCGGCCGACGATCGACATGCTGATGGCGCTCGATGCGGTCCATCTGCTGGGTAATCACGACCGCTATCTGATCGACCGCCCCCACGAGAAGATGGGCTCCTGGGAGCGGCTGACCTATACCCAGCTCGAGCCGCAGCATCTCGACTGGCTGCGCGCGCTGCCTGCCAATGCGGTCTATCGCGACGCGGTTTTCCTCTGCCACGCAACGCCGCAGGATGACGAGACCTATTGGCTCGAGGCGGTGCTGCCGGGCGGCGAAGTCTGCATGTCCGCGCTTGATGCGATCGAGGCCAAAGCCACGGGCATCACGCAATCGCTGATTCTCTGCGCGCACACTCATACGGCGCGTGCTGTGCGGCTTCGCGATGGGCGGCTGATCGTCAATCCCGGAAGCGTCGGCTCGCCCGGCTATCGCGCCGGCAAGCCGCATCCGCATGTCGTCGAGGCCGGCTCGCCCGACGCGCGCTACGCGATCCTCGAACAGGTTGGTGGCGACTGGACCGTGACCTTCCGCCACATCCCCTACGACCACGCAGCGATGGCGGCGCTGGCGAGGCAGCACGGCCAGGCCGAACTCGCCTCGGCGCTGGCGACCGGATGGATCCGCTGACGGCTACGCCTTCAACAGCTTCATCGGATCGACCGCCTTCTGCTTCAGCTGCTCGAACGTGCATTGCGTCGGCGCTTTGTCCGGACGCCAACGCAGGATTGAGGTGCCGTGGCGAAAGCGGTCGCCGCTGAAATGGTCGTAGCAGACCTCGATTACGAGCTTGGACCTTAGCGGACACCATTGTGCCGAGCGTTCGGTCGACCACCGGCTCGGACCGCCCGGTGCATTCCCTGTGAAGCCGGGCTTGGCGATCAACGGCTCGAGGCGATCGGTGAGCGCTGGCTTGTCCTGCTGCTTGATCGCCGAGGTGAAGCCGACATGGTGCAACAAGCCGTCGTCATCATAGAGGCCGAGCAGCAGCGAGCCGACGACCTTGCGGCGGCCGATCCTGTTGGTGGCATAGCGAAATCCGCCGATCACGCAATCGGCGCTTCTGAATTTCTTGATCTTCTGCATGCCGTCGCGATTGCCGGCCTGATAGGGCAGGTCCAGGCGTTTGGCGATCACGCCGTCGAATCCGCCGCCGGAGCGCGCCAGCCATGTCTTCGCCGTCGTGTAGCTCGTTGTCGCCGGCGAGAGCCGAAAGCCGGGATTGGATTTCAATTGCGCTTTGGCAAAAGCCTCGAGCTGCGGCCGGCGCGTGCTCAAGGACTGTCCGGAAAGCTTCGTCTCGGTCGGCGACGCCAGCAGGTCGAACGCCAGATACAAGGCGGGCGTTTCATGCGCGAGCCGTGTCACGCGGCTGGCCGCCGGATGGATGCGTTGCAGGAGATCGTCGAAGGAGAATGTCCGGCCGTGCGGCACCACGATCTCGCCGTCGAGCGCGAACGACTTTGCCTTTACGCTCAGCGCCGCGGCGACCAACTCAGGGAAATAGCGGGCGAGATCCTCGCCGGATTTCGAGCGCAGGTCGACCTTGTT
This sequence comes from Bradyrhizobium sp. USDA 4461, assembly GCF_054055655.1. Lineage (NCBI taxonomy): Bacteria > Pseudomonadati > Pseudomonadota > Alphaproteobacteria > Hyphomicrobiales > Nitrobacteraceae > Bradyrhizobium > Bradyrhizobium sp. USDA 4461. Next base: position 2,215,017 of record NZ_JBSRXM010000001.1, on the reverse strand, counting down.
GCCTGCGCGTTTCAGCAGGCAGCGGAAGCCGTCCCATTTGGGTTCGTATTGCCACGCTTTGCCGCGCGGGATGGCATCGACCGAGCGGGCCTCCATCGCGACGAGCGGCGTGGATATCGAAGCGGGCTTCTGACGTGGGAAGGGCAAGCGCTAAGACCTTCAAACGCAACACACAAGGTCTCAACGCAAACGGCCGGCGAATCCGCCGGCCGGGCTCGAAATTATTTAATCAGCAGACCTGGATCAGACCGCAGCGGTGATCCACTGCTGCAGCTTGGCCTTCGGGGCGGCGCCGACCTGACGGGAGGCCATCTCGCCGCCCTTGAAGATCATCAGGGTCGGGATCGACATCACGCCATACTTCGACGCGGTCTTCGGGCTCTCGTCGACGTTGAGCTTCACGATCTTGACCTTGTCGCCCATCGCGCCGGAAATCTCATCGAGAGCGGGCGCGATCATGCGGCAGGGGCCGCACCATTCGGCCCAGAAGTCAACGACCACCGGCCCGGTCGCCTTGAGCACTTCGGCTTCGAAATCGGCGTCAGAAACCTTGCCAACGGCCATGTGAGTACCTCGTTCGGTTAGGACAAAAGGGCGCGGTTGAGAATCGCGCCCGGGAGCATGGGGCAAACGTATGAATGCCCCCTTGCCGGGTCAAGCTCGCTCACGCCGACATGACCTTATGCCAGCCCGGCGTCTAGCGCGGAGGCGGAAATCTCCATCATTTCAGGGGTTTCGGTCCAGAGCAGAGCGGCGTGGATGATCCTGTGGGGATAAAGTTTTGCCAGCACCGCACGGTACAGTGCGAGCTGCCGGATATAGCCCCTGGGGGCCTCGGCGGAGATCTTGGGCGGGGCGTGGTTGGTCTTGAAATCGACGATCAGGACCTCGTTCGGCGTCACCACCAGCCGGTCGATCTGGCCCGAAACCAGCTCTTTCGGCCGGCCCGGCCGCTCCAGCCGACCCACGATCGAAACCTCGGCACGGCTGCCGGGAGCAAATACCGGCGCGAAGCGCAGATCGACGGTGAGGGCGACCACCTGCCGCGCCAGCGCCGCGCGCTCTTCCTCGCTCCAGCCATCGGCGTTACGAGCAAGATAACCGAGCGCCGCGTCGAGCCGTCGTTCCACCGCGACGTCGGGTAGCGATTGCAGCAGGCGATGCACCAGCGTGCCGCGCTGCAGGGCGCGGGCGCGCAGCAGCACCGATTCGCCGGTTCGTATCTTGTGGCCGTCGTCATCGGCCGGATCGGACGGGCGCAGCACGTCCGCGGCGGCGGCTTCCGGCGCGGCCGCCGTCCGCAGCCAGGACGGCAGTACGATCGGCGCCGCGGCCGGCGACGCCGCGGCGCTGGTGAGATCGGCAGCGTCATCCGGCCGCGAATAGCGCGTCACTTTGCCGGCCGGCGTCTCCTCTTCCTCCAGCTTGAGCCCGGAATTGGCGAGCCCCTTGGTGATCAAATCGTACCAGGAGGATTTGCGTACCGTGTTCATGTTGCCGGGCATGCAGCCGCCGACGATCAGCCGGTCGGCGGCACGCGTCATCGCGACATAGAGCAGGCGGCGATACTCGTCCTCGGTGTCGCCGAGCATCGCCTTGCGCGCGTCGGCGACGCTGGGCGGATCCTCGGCCTTCTTGCCGGCCCACACCACGACGCCGGGGGCGTTCGGTGCGGCGTTGCCTTGCGGCAGATGGATCAGCCGCAGCCGCTGCGTGTCCGACGGCGAGGTCGTGGTGTCGACCAGGAACACCACCGATGCTTCGAGGCCCTTGGCACCGTGCACGGTCATCACGCGGACCTCGTCGCGCGAGATCTCCATGTCGCGCTTCACCTCGGTGTCGGCGGCGCGCATCCAGGCGACGAAGCCCTGCAGCGAGGCCGGCGCCTTGCGCTCATAGCTCAGCGCCAGCTCGAGGAATTCGTCGAGCGCGTCATTGGCCTCGTGGCCCAGCCGGCGCAGCATGCGCGCCCGCCCGCCATCGCCGCCGAGCAGCCAGGCGTAGAACGCGAACGGCGTCTCCTGGGTGAAGCGGCGCTCGCAGCCTTCGAGGCGGCGCAGCGCGGCCGCCAAACGCTCATCACTCGGCGCCAGCGCGGCCAGCGCCTCGCGCAGCGAGCCGCGGCGCTGATACGCCAGCTTGAACAGGTCGTCATCGTCGAGGCCGAACAGCGGGCTCTTCAGCGCCACCGCGAGCGCGAGGTCGTCCTGCGGCAGCAGCAGCGCATCGGCGAGGTTCATCAGGTCGATGATCGCGATGTGCTCGGTCAACTTCAGCCGGTCGGCGCCGGCGACCGGGATGTTGGCATGCTTGAGCGCCTGGATCACCGCGTCGAAGGCGTTGCCGCGCCGCCGCACCAGGATCAGCATGTCGCCGTAACGCAGCGGCCGCCGCGCGCCTTCGCTGCCGGTCATGGTGCCGCTGGTGACGAGGCGCTTGATCTCGGCCTGGATGCGCCGCGCCAGCTTCACCTCGGGGCTCGTCACGGACACGCCGTCGAACGGCGCCCGCCAGCCCTCGATGTCCTGGCGGTCGTCGGCCGCCGCAAGATCCCACAGCTCGATCAGGCTGGGGCCGGCATCGGCCATCGCATTGTGGATCGGATAGCCGTTCTCGACCGCATGAATGCTGCGGAAGATCTCCTGCTCGCGGAACACATGGTCGACCGAATGCAGGATCACCGGCCCCGAGCGGAACGAATAGGTGAACGACACCGGATCGAATTTCAGCCCGGCCTCTTCAAATCGTCGCTTCAGCTCGCGCCGTCGCAGGTCGAATTCACGGGGGGCTGCGCCCTGGAACGAGAAGATCGACTGCTTCTCGTCGCCGACCGCGAACACGGTGCGCACCAGGCCGTCGCGGGCACCGGCGCCGGAGGTGAATTCCGAGATGATATGGGCGACGATGTCCCATTGCCGCGGGCTGGTGTCCTGCGCCTCGTCGATCAGCACGTGATCGACGCCGCGGTCGAGCTTGTAATGCACCCAGCCCGAGGAGACGCGGTCGAGCATTGCCAGCGTCTTGTCGATCAGATCGTCATAGTCGAGCAGGCCGCGTTCCAGCTTCTCGCGGCGGTAATGCGCGGCCGCCGCGGTCGCGATATGGATCAGCGCCTCGGTGCGGTCGCGTGCCACCACGGCGCGGCGGCGCTCGATCAGGGGACCGAGACGGTCGATCTCCGCCTCGAAGCGATGACCCGCGATGGAGTTCTTCTTGATGAAATTGTTGGTGACGACGGAGGCGCGCGGTGCCCGCTCATCGGTCAGGAACACGCCGAGATATTCGTCGACCTGCGCCGCCCCGCTAAAGGTCAGTGCGCTGCGCAGCCGCTCGGCCTGCTTCTGATCCGCCTTGCTGCTGGTGTCGAGCAGCGTCGCCGTCTCCTGCCAGCTCGACCGCGGCAGGTTCGGCCCGTCGACGATCTCGCGCTCGACATCCTCGATGCGAATATCGGCGGGAACGCCAAGCGCCGCGGACATCTGCGCGGCGGCGGCCGCGGCGCTGCCGGCGGCATCGGTCCAGGCCATGAAATGGTCGCGGCTGAGGCAGGCTTCGCGCACCACCTCCTTGAAGGTGACGTCGGCGGCATTTGCCATCGCCGTCCGCAGCGCGCGGCCGATCGGACTGTCGGGAATCCGCGATGCCTCGAGGAACACGGCGAGATTGGCGCGCTCCATCATCTCGTTCTGGTCGCGATCATCAAGCACGGCGAAGCGCGCCGGCACATTGGCCTCGAACGGAAACTGCTGTAGCAGGCGAGTGCACAGCCCGTGGATGGTCTGCACCTTCAAGCCGCCGGGCGTCTCCAGCGCGCACGCGAAAAGCTTGCGCGCTTCCTTGCGGAGCTTCGAATCCGGATGTGCGATGCCGGCCTCACGGATCGCAGCATCGAGCCCGGCATCGTCGAGCGTCACCCAATGGCCGAGCGTCGTGAACACACGTTCCGCCATGTTCGCAGCGGCGGCCTTGGTGAAGGTGATGCAGAGAATCTTTTCCGGCGGCACGCCTGACAGCAGCAGGCGAATCACGCGCTGCACCAGCACATGCGTCTTGCCCGAGCCGGCATTGGCCGACACGAAGGTCGAGGCCTTCGGATCGGACGCGCGGGCCTGCGCATCACGTACCGCGGGCGGGATCGGTCTGGCGGCCTTCACCATTCCTCGATCCCCAGGCCGCCGGCGGCGGACCATTCCTTGATCCGCGCGAGGTCGTCATAGGCGCCGTAACGGTTCGCCCACATCGAGAGGTTCAGTGAGGTGTAGGCTTGGCTCTCGTCGTCGAAGGCGCGGATCAGGGCTTCCAGCTTGCGCCGCGCGCTGTCGGCGGCTTCATCGGGCGGCTGCGGGGCGTCGTTGGTCTTGATCTTCAATTCGAGCGAGCGCTGCTCGCCCGGTGGGTTGTTGCCGCTCAGCCTGACATAGACGAGATCGCCGACCGAGGAGCCCGCCGGGATGTCGGCAAAGCCACCCTCGCGCAGGATCGCGGCTTCCAGCGTCAGCTGCGGCGACAGGCCCATGCGCACCTGCTTGCCGGTCGGCGGTTGCCCGGTCTTGTAGTCGAGGATCGCGAAGCTGCCGTCGTCGCGCCGCTCGATGCGATCGGCGCGCGCTGAGAGCACGAACGTCCTGGCATCGTCAAGCGGAATGCCGATCTCGCCGCGGATCTCGGCCTTGATCGCAGCAATGCTGCCGCGCCGGGCCTGCTCCCATTCGGCAAACCAGCCCGCGATGCGCTGGAAGCGCGGCCACCACAGCGCGCGCGCCTCCGGCCGCTCCATCAGTGGCGCGAAATGCCTGCTACCGATGTCGCGCAGCGCGCCCTTGATGTCGTCAGGCAGCGCGTCGGCGTAAGTTTGCGTGAACTCGCCGAGCGATTCGTGGATTGCGGAGCCGCGGTCCGCCGCAGACAGCGGCATGTCGACCGGATCGAGCGGATCGAGCCGCAAAATGTAGCGCGCATAGATCGTATAGGGATCGCGCAGCCAGTCCTCGATCGCGGTGACCGACATTTTCAGCGGCCGCGCCTCGCGCGGTGGCCGCGGCTCGGGCTGCGCGATCGGCTCGACCTTGTCGGGCCGGTCGAGCTCGGCGGCATATTGCACATAAATCTCGCCGGCCGAAGTCGCGGCTTTCCAGCGCGCTTCGCCCGCCACCGCTTCGAGCCGATGCAGGAAGCGCGAAGCAACAGCCGGCGCGCCGCCGACCTTGGCCGCGTGGGTCAGGATCACCTCGTCATGGCCGAGCAGCTGCGCGAAGTCGTGCGCGGACAGGCCGATGCGCCGTTCGGGGAGATCGAGCCCGAGCTCATGCCGCATCGGCCGGCTCAGCCACGGGTCGACCCGCGGCGCCGGCGGCCAGACGCCCTCGACCAGGCCGCCGAGGATGACGCGATCGGATTCGGTGAGGCGCGCTTCGAGCGAGCCGTAGATGTTGAGCTGAGCCCGCGCCGATTCCGGCCGCCGTACCATGCGGTCGGCGAATGCGGTCTGGAAAACCTCGGGATAATCTGACAGCGGCGTCATCAGCCCGCTCGGCTGCTGCTTGGCGAGCAGCTCGTCGAACGCGGATGCCAGCGACGCACCGGCGCGTTCCTCGAACGCGATGGCGATGCCGTTCTCGTCGGAGGACAGCGCGACCAGCGCCTCGCGGTGGCGCGCGGCCAATTCGGCGAAATCATGCAGTTTTGACGACGCCATGCCTTCCAGTGGCGCCAGCGCCGCCTGCAACCTGGCGATCAGGTCCTGCGCCTGGTTGAGCTCGTTGTCGCGCAGCCGCGTGCGTGGCTCCATGGCGTGCAGCGACGAGGTCTCGCCGCCACTAAGCTTGACCAGTTCGGCGCGGAAGCGGGCGAAGTCGCGGGCAAGCCCGGCGGTCCCGGCTTGCGGCCGCGTGCCGCGCAGCAACGCGATCTCCAGCACCTCGGTCGCGCGCTTCAGCGCACCGTGCGCGCTGCCGAGCCGGAACAGCGGATGCTTGAGCAGCGCGAGCAGTGTCGGCGGCTCCAGCCCCCTGGCCGCGGCCTCCGCGGTGAGGCGGGCGAACACGCCGGCGGGCGTTTCGATCAGCGCGTCGCCGCCGGAATCGTCGAATTCGAGCTTCCAGCGCGTCAACGAGGCCATCACGCGGCGCGCCAGCGCGCGGTCCGGCGTCACTAGCGCGGCCGATTTGCCGAGATGCCGCGCTTCGCGCATCGCGACCGCGATCGCCAGCGCCTCCATCTCCGGATTGGACGCCTCGACCACGGTGAGGTTGCTCATCCCAGCCGAAATCCGCGCCGCGATCTCGGGCCGTTCCAGCCGGTCGTGCCATTGCGCGGTCGCGGTCGAGGGACGCATCGTCTCCGACACCAGAATTTCGCGGCCCTGCGGTGCCGGCTGCGCGAGACTTTCGACATCGCGGCGCTTGATGCCGAAGCGGTCGAGCAGCGCGTGCATCGCGAATTGCGGGTGGTTCGACGAGGGCGGCGTTTTGAACCTGCCGTCGTCGCCGCGCTCGCCGCCGATCGTGTCCCAGGACTCTTCATCGAGATCGGTGTCGAGCCCGGGCAGCACCACCGCGCCGTTCGGCAGCTTCGCCACCGCGTGCAGGAATTTTGCGGTGGCCGGCATCGAGCCGGTCGAACCGGCCGCGATCACCGGGCCCGTCGGATGCGCGGTCAGCCGCGCGGCTTCCGCCTCGATCAACAAATCGCGGCGCGCCGCCGGTTCGATCCGGCCGATCTCCTTGAGGTAGTTCGGCCAGGCGTCGCGTGCGATGCGCAGAAATTCCAGCGAATGCTGCCAGTATTTGTCGAGCTGGTCCGGCACCAGGCGGTCGAGTGCGCGCCAGTCGACGCCGCGCGTTACCATGTCGTCCATCAGCCGCGCCAGATCGCCGGCGAGCTGCAAGGTCGAGGCCGGACCGCCGACCACCAGCGGCGCCGACACCGGCGTCTTGGCCCAGGCCGCGACCAGATGCGCCAAGGTCAGCCGTCGCTCGAGCTCGCCGAGCCGGGGCGGGATCTCCAGCGGCGCGGCGCCGCCGATGTCGTCGCCCTGATCGGCGAAGGCGAGCTCGTCCTCATCGATCTCGCCGAGCGCTATGATGCGTGGCAGCACCGCTGCGTCGGAATCGAGCACGTCGAGGAAGATTTCGCGCGCCAGCCGTCCGGCGCGGCGGGTCGGCAGATAGAGCGTGGCGTTGGCGAGCTTCGCCGGATCGTTGCGCGCCTCGAATCCTGCGACCAGCCGGCCGTCGACCAGCGCCGAGATGACGGTGCGCAGGAACGGCGCAGAAACGGGAACGCTGAAAACGCGCATGGGCTGCCTGATTCGATCCGGCGCCAATATAGGGAGCGGCGGCCGTCGTTAGCCACCCCTCATGCTCAACCGCTCATGATCGCAATCCGGCGACGCAGCGATCGATGGCATCCAGGAACCAGCGCAGCGCCGGATCCTCAGCAGCACGGCTTGCATGAATCAGGTCGATCGCGAAGGCTGGAATGTCGATCGGCGGCATGACCACCGCAACATCGGCCAGATTCGTAAAGCGGCGGGCGACGCGCTCGGCCATCGTGGCGATGAGATCGGTGCCCGTGACCGCGAAGGGAACGGCCACCACATGCGCAAGCGTCACGGCCACTCGTCGTTTCAGTCCATGGCGCGCCAGCAGCGCGTCGATCACGCTCGGCAGGCCATCGCCGCCGGCCGCCGAGAACAGCGCATGCGGCAGGGCCGCATAATCTTGCAGGGTCAGGCGTTCCGATTGATTGGCGGGCGCGGCGGCGCGGATGCAGACGAAGCGCTCTTCGAACAGCCGGTGCCGGACGCAGCGTGGCGACTCCGGCAAATGGCCGCCGATCAGCGCGTCGAGTTCGCCGCGCTCGAGTTTTGCGAGCGCCGTCGTCGCTTCGGTCAGTGGGCGCACGGCAAGGTCGATGCCGGGCGCCTCGATGCGCAACAGGCGGGTCAGTTCCGGCACCAGGACCAGATCGCCATAGTCGGTGGCGGCGATGGTGATGCGTCGTCGCGCGGTGGCGGGATCGAAGGCAGGATCGGGCGCCAGCGCGCCTCTGATCTGCCGCAACGCCTCGCCGACCGGCCCGGCCAGCGCGAGTGCCTTTTCGGTCGGCTGCATGCCGGCGCCGGCGCGCAGGAACAGTTCGTCGGCAAACAGCGCGCGCAGCCGCCGCAGCGCGCTGCTCATCGATGGTTGGGCCAGGCCAATGCGCTCGGCCGCGCGGGTGACATGGCGCTCCTCCATCAGCGCCTCGAAGGCGACCAGCAGATTGAGATCGACGGCAGCTAAATTCATTGCAGCAATAATGCTTATAGAAATAATCGATTTCAACAATGATTTGCCCAGTCGTATGCTGGGTCAGGACATGGCGATGAGATCCGAGGATTTGGCGCGATCATTGGAAAGGCTGGTGCCCCGGGGACCCACCTTGTTGATCATCGGCGTGCTGGCCGGACTGGCTTTGCCTGCCCTGGCGGACGCCGTCCGCCCGCTGATGGCGGCGGCGATCTTCGTTCTGGTGCTCGGCACCTTTGTGCAGACCGATGGCGCGGCGTTCCGGCGCGCATTGCGGCGGCCGCTGGTCTGGCTGCTATTGCCGGCGCTGGCGATGCTGGCCTGTCCGCTGGCGGTCGGCTTCGCCGCGCGCGGCGCCGGACTTCGCACCGAACTGATCGTCGCGCTGGTGCTGTCGGTGTGCGCGCCGCCGTCGAGCGGCACGGCGGCGGTCGCGCGCATGCTCGGCTTCGACGCCACCGTTCCGCTGGCAGTGACGCTGTTGTCGATGGTGCTGGCGCCGGTCACGGTGCCGCTGATCGCAGCCGGCTTTGCCGGTCTCGCGCTCGATCCGCTGGCGCTTGCCGTGCGGCTGGCGCTGCTGGTCGGCGGCGCCGGCGCGGTCGCGTTGCTGCTGCGCCAAAAAGCCGCTGCAGAATTGGCGCGGCGTTCGCGCAGCATCGATACGCTCGTGCTCGCCTCGCTGCTGCTGTTTGCGATCGCCACCATGGCCGGCGTGCGTGCGCAGATCGAAACGCAGCCGATCGCGGCGGCGACCTGCATCGGGCTCGCTTTCGCCTGTAATCTCGCGCTGCAAGGATTTGGCGTACTACTCACGCCGGGCAATCTTGCTGCGCGGCTGACCAGCGGTCTCGTTCTCGGCAACCGCAACGTCGGACTGATCTGGTCGGCGATGGGCGCGGCGGTGTCGCCGATGACGGCGCTGTTCTTCGCGGCCACCCAGTTTCCGATCTATATGACGCCGCGCCTGATCGAGCTGCTGGTCCGGCGCGCGCGCAAGGAGCAAGCCCCGTCATGAGCGACCCGATCCTGACCGAAGACCTCGCCGTCCGTTTTGCCCGCATCGCGCTCGGCCATGTCGGCCGCGAATATCCCAACAAGCCGGATCATGTGCTGGCGGGTCCGCAGGACGCGCGCACGCCGCGCGAGCTGCATCCGGTGTTCTTCGGCAGTTACGATTGGCACTCCTGCGTCCACAGCTACTGGATGCTGGCACGGCTGCTGCGTCGCTATCCGGCATCCGACGTGGCAGATGATATCCGCAGCCTGTTCAACGAACAGTTCGTTGCGGAGAAGATCGCGGCCGAATGCGCCTATCTCGCGGCGCCGACGGCGCGCGGCTTCAAGCGGCCGTATGGCTGGGGTTGGCTGCTGAAGCTCGCAGCGGAGCTCTCATTGCTCGACGGGGCGCGGTGGCGCGATCGAATCGGGCCGCTCGCTGAAATCTTCGCGCAGCGTTTTCGCGATTTCCTGCCGCTCGCCACCTATCCGGTGCGGGTCGGCACCCATTTCAACACCGCGTTCGGGCTGCGCATGGCTGCCGATTATGCCGCCGTGACGCAGGACGATGCATTCGGCGCGCTGCTGCGCGAGACCGCGCTGCGCTGGTACGGCGCCGATCGGGACTGTCCCGCCTGGGGCGAGCCCAGCGGCGACGACTTCCAGTCGTCCGCACTGATCGAAGCGGAGTGCATGCGGCGGCTGCTGCCGCCGGGCGACTTCCTGCCCTGGTTCGATCGCTTCCTGCCGCGGCTTGCGCAACGCGAGCCCGCAACCCTGTTCCGCCCTGCCACGGTGACCGATCGCACGGATGGCAAGCTGGCGCATCTCGATGGGCTCAATCTCAGCCGCGCATGGTGCTGGCGTGCGCTGGCCGGTGCATTGCCGGAGGATGATACGCGCCGTGCGATCCTGCTCGACGCCGCGCGACGCCATCTCGACGCCGGCCTGCCGCATATCGCCGGCGACTATATGGGCGAGCACTGGCTGGCGAGCTTTGCGGTGCTTGCGATCGACGGAGACGATTGACGACGGCGTCGCTTACGCGACGCTTTCCAGGTAGGCTTCTTCCGCGGCCTGGATCGCGTCTGGGGTGCCGACATGCATCCAGACGCCGTCGAGGCGCAGGCCGAACAGCCGCTCCTGCTCATTGGCGCGGTCGAACATCTTGGTCAGCGAGAACTCGCCGGCCGGAGCGTCCGCGAACAGCGACGGCGACATGATCGCGGCACCGGCATAGACGAACGGCACCACCTGGTTCTCCCGCCGCTTGCGCAGCGCGCCGTCCGGCAGCATCGAATAGTCGCCGCGGCCGCCATAGCCGATGCTCGAGGCGGTCGGCGCCATCAAGAGCAGGATATCCATCCGCTCGGGGTCGAAGGCTTCCGCGAGCCGCCCCAGATTGGACCGCACGCCGTCGATCCACATCGTGTCGGCATTGAGATGGAAGAACGGCGCATCGCCGAGCAGCGGCAGCGCCTTGACGACCGCGCCCCCGGTGCCGAGCACCTGGTCGCGCTCGTCGGAGATGATCACGCGCGGGCGGCTGCGGGTCTTGACGTGCTCGATGATCTGGTCGGGCAGATAGTGCACGTTGACGACGGCCTCAGTGACGCCGGCGCCGGCGAGCTTGTCGAGCACATGGTCGAGCAGCGGCTGGCCGGCGACGCTGACCAGCGGCTTCGGCATCGTGTTGGTCAGCGGGCGCATGCGGACGCCGAGACCCGCAGCGAGCACCATGGCCTTATGGGGAGTGACGGGCATTTTCCGGATATTCTCGGTCATCATCTCTCATGCGCCGATCCTATCACGGCGATTCGGCAAGCACATCAATCAGACGCCATAGTCATAGGACATGACGGCCGTAAGACGGCATTAACGACGACGGTTGGCCTAAACGTCGGCTGCCTGCGCGCCGCGTTTGGCCGTTTTCTTCTTCTTGTCGCCTTGTTTGAGGAAGTTGACGCCGATCTGATCGCCATTGACCCACGCCAACTCGCAGCGGCGATAGGCCAATCCTGTGGACGACAGCAGCAGAAAGAACTCCTTCAGGTTCAGGCCCTCGACCGAGCCCTCGACGGAGAGCTTGGCCCCCATCTCCGACACGTCTTCCATGGTGCAGTCGCGCCGCCAGGTGCCGTCAATGCCCATCATGTGCGCGGCGATGCCGCGTTCAAACGTGACACGATCGCCCCTGCGTCGTTCCGTCCCCATCGTCTGGTCCCGCTCCCGATCCGGCCGCGCCAAGGATGTGGTGCGACCCGGTGCAAGCTTAGGGGATCCAAGGCTAATAAACGGCTAACAAGCCGTAAACTACGGTACCGGCGGAGGAACGTTGGCCGTGTACCAGATCCGGAAGCTGGTCAGCGCCGGATGCGCCAGCGACCGCTCCAGATAGGTCCAGATCCGGGGCTGGTGCTTGAGGTAGTGCGGCTTGCCGTCGCGCCGGTTGAGCCGGGCGAAGGTGCCGAGCAGGCGGGTATTTCGCTGCGCCGACATGATCGCATAGAGCTCGGCGAACCCGGCCGGATCGAAGTTCTCGTCGGTGGCGCGCCGCGCCTTGATGTAGCGGGTCAACAGCGCCAGCTCGAGCTGCTCGGGCACGTCGATCCGCGCATCCTGCAGCAGCGACACCACGTCATAGGCCGCGGGGCCGAGCGTTGCGTCCTGGAAGTCGATGATGCCGACGCGCAGGATGCCGGTGCGTTCGGCAAGCCAGATGATGTTCGGCGAATGGAAGTCGCGGATCACCCAGGTCTGCGGGGCCGCAGCGGGCTTCTCCAGCAGGCCGCGCCACATGCCGAGGAATTCGCTGCGGATCTCCTCGCTCGGCTGCACGCCGCGGTCGGGCAAATACCATTCCAGCATCAGCCCGATCTCGATCAGCCAGGCGTCGATATCGAACACCGGGATGTCGTAGCTCTCGTTTGATGTCAGCGGCAGCGTGTCGGGCAGCGCCTCGCGATGCAGCGCGGCGAGCATGTCGACGGCGGCCTCGTAGCGCTCGGCGATCGGCTGCGGCGGATCGCCCGCGATGACGCCTTCGGCGCCGAGATCCTCGGTGATGAGGAAGCCGGATTCGAGATCGATGTGGCGGATCGCAGGCGCGGAGAAGCCGTGCTTGCGCAGACCGTTTCCGATCGCGACGAACGGCCTGACATCTTCGGCGAGATGCACCGCGGCGCTGTACGGCCTGCCGTTGTAGATCGCCGGGCCGTCGGGGCGGCGCGGCGAGTTCATCAGGATCACGCTGCCGTCGTCATTGCGCAGCCGCGCATAGGAGCGGGTCGAGGCATCGCCCGGCATCCGCTCACGCCGGGCGGTGAGGAAGCCCGCGCGATCGAGGAACTGGCGCAGCTCGTTCAGCCGGGTGACCTTCGCCGCGGCCTTGCCGTGGCCGGTGATCTCGGCCGCGCGCGCGGCCGATCCGAGCGCCGGGCGATGGCTGAAGGCGATGTCGATGCGATCGGCGGGCATCGCGTCGGGCGCGCGCTCCGGCCATTCGATCAGCGCCACGATATCGTCGGGCAATGGCGCCAGCCCGATCTCCTCGAGCTCGCTGGCGTCATTGATGCGATAGAGGTCGGCATGGACAAGCGGAAACGACGGCAGCTCGTAGCTCTGCGCCAGCGTGAAGGTCGGGCTCGGCACCTCAAGCGTATCGTCGTCGGCGAGGTAGCGGATCAGCGCGCGCGCGGCCGCGGTCTTGCCAGCGCCGAGGTCGCCCGACAGCGTGATGACGTCGCCGGCGCCGATCAGCAGCGCGAGGTCGGCCATCAGCTCTGACGTCGCGGTTTCGTTCGCGAGCGCCACCGAGAATGTCGAGGGCGCCGTCATTCGGCAGCGTTGCGATGTGCGGTCTGGTCGATCGGGAAGTCGCAGGTCACCGTCGTGCCCTGGCCTACGGTCGAATCGACGCGCACCCGTCCGCCATGCAGCTCGACGAAGGAGCGGACCAGCGACAGGCCGAGCCCGGCGCCGCGATGCCGCGAGCCATGGGAATGGCTCTCGAACCAGTTGAACACCTTGTCGCGCATCTCGGGCGGAATGCCGGGACCGGCATCGGTCACCGCAAACACCACGCTGTGCGCGGTGCGGTGCGCGCTGATCGTGACGGTGGCGTCATGCGGCGAGAAGCCGACCGCATTGGCGAGCAGATTGTAGAGCACCTGCACGACGCGCCGCTCGTCGCCGATGAAGGCGCCGATATTGGGCTCGATGTCGACCTTGAGCGCGATGCGGTCGGTGGCCAGCCGGTCCTGGATGCCTTCGGCGGCGGCCTCGATCGCCTGTCCGATATTGACCGGGCCGAGCTCGAGCTTCATCGCGCCGGCGTCGATGGTGGCAAGATCGAGGATGTTGTTGGTCAGTGCCAGCAGCGCGTTGGTCGATTTGGTGACGTAATCGAGATATTCGGCCTGCTTCGGGGTCAGCGGTCCGGTCGAGGGATCGCTGAGGAAATGCGCGAAGCCGATGATGGTGGTGAGGGGCGCGCGCAGCTCGTAGGAGACGTGGTGGACGAAATCGACCTTCATCTGGTCGGCGGTTTCCAGCGCCTCGTTGCGCTCGCGCAGCGCCCGCTCGACATTCTCGGTGTCGGTGATGTCCTGGAACGCGAGCAGGGTCTTGCCGTCGGGCAGCGGGATGGTCAGGCAGTTCAGCACGCTGCCATCCCTGCGCTCGAGCTTGAGCGCGACCTGGGCGCGGTTCTCGATCGCGGTGATCTGCTCGCGCAGCGTCCGCCAGGTCAGCGCGTCGTCGAACAGCGGCCGGCACAGCGCTTCCACCGCCTCGATATGCGGTTCGCCCTGCAGCGCGTCAGGCGGCAGCTTCCACATCTTGGCGAACGGCGGGTTGAACAGTTCGGCGCGGCCGTTGCTGCCGAACACCGCGACCGCTTCGCTGAGATTGTCGAGGGTCTCGCGCTGCACCCGGGTCAGGCGGTCGTAGCGGCGGGCGAGGTCGAGGCTCTCGGTGACGTTGTCGAACAGATAGGTGACGCCGCCCTCGAGGTTCGGCGTGGTGACGACGTGGATGGCGCGGCCGTCGGGCAGGAACCAGGTATAGGTCTCGGATTCGACCGCGCGGTAGGCCTCGTGCAGCTTGGCCTTCCAGGCGCGGAAGTCCGGCTGCTCGGGCAGCTTGCGGTTGGCGCGCAGCCGGTCGAGCACGCTGGAATCGTCGGGATTGCTGTCGAGGAAGGCCTGGTCGAGGCCCCACAGCCGCCGATAGGATTCGTTGTAGAAGGTGAGCCGGCGGTCGGCGTCGAACACCGCGACGCCAGAGGACAATTGGTCGAGGGTGCGCCGGTGCGCTTCGACCATCCGCGCGATCGCCGCACGGAGCGCCGCGGCTTCGCTGGCGTCGATCGCGATCCCGGCGGTGCCGCCGGAAAGCTTGAGCGCCTGGACGTCGTAGATCCGCCGCTCGCCGCTGACCACGATCGGCAGCCGCGCGGCATAGCTGGCATTGTCGTTCAGCGCGCGGGTCAATTCGGTGCGCTGGTCGCTTTCGAGCAGTTCGAGATTGCGCTGCAGCGCGTCCGACACGCTCTTGCCCTCGGTGGCGCGGACATAGGCCGCGTTGGCATAGCGCAGATTGCCCTCGAGGCTCTTGGCCCAGATCGGCCAGGGTGCCGCGGCAGCGAAATCGCGCAGCAGCTCCGTCTCCTCCTGCAGCGTCTTGTAGCGCAGGTTGGATTCGGCGAGTTCGCGGCGCAGGCCGCCGAGCTCGCGGATCCGGACGATGGCTTGTCCCCCGATCGCGCGGCCCATCGCCTCGATGGCGCGGCCGGCGGAGGTGGAGAGGTTGAGCAGGAACGCCTCGCCCTTCTCGCGCAGCGCGTCGACGGCGTGGTCCATCTGCAGCGCCGGCTCGGGCGGCAGCCAGGTTCCGAAGGCAAGGACGCGCTGCGGCGACCCTTCCTGCGACATCACCAGCGAGGTGTCGCCCGAGATCTGCGGCCGGTTGTCGCCCGCGGCCCAGGAGATCAGGACCTGCGGCTCGACGAACAGCAGCGCGCGCAGCCGGTCCGATTGCGCCTGCAGGTCCGATATCTCGGATTGCAGCTGTTCTTCATTGCGGGTCGCGCGCAGCCGGGTGCGCATCAACAGGATCGCGGCGACGGCGGAGAAGCCGACCAGCGCGAACGACGTCGCGAGCACCGCGACCTCCTGGTGATTGAAGCCGAGATGATCCGACATCGCCTGGGCGACCAGGCTTTCGGCGGCGAACGAGGCGCGGGCCGGCAGCAATGCGGTGATGGCGAGCCCAATCATGCCGTCGCGCGCCAGTGAGGTGCATGACAGCAGGGTTCGACGCATTGCCGCGACTACGCCCGACATATGTTGCCCCAGAACGCACAAACCTTGAGGCATGATCCGGAAATGAGGAGACCGGTGTTCCCTCACGGCAAACGTTTCGCGTTTGTCCGTGGATCATGCCCGAGCAGGACCCGACAGCCCGACGAAGACCCCCCGTCGCGCTCGAATCAATCCAGAATAGTCCCAACCGGACTCGGCGAGTAAGAGTCCAGACCGTGAACGCAGAATCCGCTGTGAAAAAATGCGCCGGTGGTGTGGATTTTACGCGAATTGACTCCGTATTCACGCGGGAGTGCGCTTCAGCAGCGTGATCTGCCAGAGGCATCCGCACACGTCTCGGGTTACGACGACAGGTGGGCTCCCTCGCCCCGTTCTTACGGGGAGAGGGTTGGGGTGAGGGGCCGTCTCCGCAGATGGGGTGATGGCTGCGCTCGCGGAGATCCCCCCTCACCCGGAACGCATCTGACGATGCGTTCCGACCTCTCCCCGCACGCGGGGCGAGGTGAGCCGGCGCCCGCTGATCTAGCGTCCGGTCGAGCCGAAGCCGCCGCTGCCGCGCTCGGTGGACGACAGCACCTCGACCGCAACCAGCTCGGCCCGTGTGACCGGCGCGATCACCATCTGCGCGATGCGCTCGCCGCGCCGGATCGAGAACACCTGCTCGCCGTGATTGATCAGCAGCACGTTGATCTCGCCGCGATAGTCGGCGTCGATCGTGCCTGGCGAGTTCAGCACCGTGACGCCGTATTTGGCGGCGAGCCCGGAGCGCGGTCGCACCTGCGCCTCATAGCCCGCCGGCAGCGCGATGGTCAGCCCGGTCGGAACCATCTCGTAGCGCCCCGGCAGCAGCAGCAGCGGCGCCGACCGCGGCACCGCGGCCAACAGGTCGAGCCCGGCTGCGCCATCGGTCTGATAGATCGGCAGCAGCAGATCAGCGCCATGCGGCAATTGGTGGACTTCGACCTTGATGGTGGCGCTCACGATCCGGTTCCTACTTCTCGTGCGATCCGCGACACCAGCGCGGTCGCGACTTCTTCCTTGGTCATGACCGGCCAGGAATCGACGGTGACCTCCTTGCCCTCGCGCGCGAGCAGATGGACGGTGTTGCGGTCGCCGCCCATCACGCCGGTCGCCGGCGAGACGTCGTTGGCGACGATCCAGTCGCAGCCCTTGCGCGCGAACTTGGCCTTGGCGTTCTCGATCAGGTGCTCGGTCTCGGCGGCAAAGCCGATCACCAGCGGCGGCCGCTTCTCCTTCAGCTTGGAAATTGTCGCGAGGATGTCGGGGTTCTCGACCAGTTGCAGCGGCGGCATGCCGGCTGTGGTCTTCTTCAGTTTCTGGCTGCCTTCGGTGGCGACCCGCCAGTCGGCGACTGCGGCGGCAAAGATCGCCACGTCGACCGGCAGCGCCGCCTCGACCCGGTGCAGCATGTCGCGCGCGGATTCCACGTGCATCACCGAGATGCCCTGGGGATCGTCGAGCTCGACCGGCCCGGTCACCAGCACGACCTCGGCGCCGGCGGCGCGCGCGGCAGCCGCGATGGCAAAGCCCTGCTTGCCGGACGAGCGGTTGGCAATGTAGCGGACCGGATCGATCGCCTCGTGGGTCGGCCCGGCGGTGATCAGCACCCGCTTGCCGGCCAGCGGGCGCGGCTGCGGCGGCCGCAACATGCGCTCGGCGGCGGCGGCGATCTCGACAGGCTCGGCCATCCGCCCGACGCCGGCCTCGCCGGCTTCGGCCATCTCGCCCGCATTGGGGCCGACGGTATGGACGCCGTCGCGGCGCAGCTGCAGCACGTTGCGGCGGGTGGCCGGGTTGTTCCACATCAGCGGATTCATCGCCGGCGCCAGCAGGATCTGCCGGTTTGCCGCCAGCAGCGTGGCGGTGGCGAGGTCGTCGGCATGGCCCTGCGCCATCTTGGCCATCAGGTCGGCGGTCGCCGGTGCCACCACGATCAGGTCGCAGTCCCGCGCCAGGCGGATATGGCCGGCGTCGAACTCGCTCTCGGCGTCGAACAGGTCGGTATAAACGCGCTCATGCGACAGCGCGCTGGCGGCGAGCGGGGTGACGAACTGCTGGGCCGCCTTGGTCAGCACGCAGCGGACCTGGATGTGCCGTTCCTTGAGCCGCCGGATCAGATCCAGCGCCTTGTAGGCCGCGATCCCGCCGCCGATGATCAGGGTCACCCGGGCCTCGCCGGCCGCGCTGCCGGCCCGCGGCGCAGGCGCTGCGGGCGTGGCGGAGCCCGATCTGGGCGCCTCCGCAGGCTCTGTACCGCCCTCGGCGAGGTCCCGGAGGATGACCCGGATCTCCTCTTCGACCGAGCGCCCGTTTTTGGCGGACCGCAGCCGCAGATAGGCTTTCAGGGTGTCGTCGAGTTTGCGGATGGTCAGGCTGGCCATGGCATGCCCCAGGCATGATCCGGAAAAGTGCGAAGCGGTTTTCCGACAAGATCATGCGTATGATAGCGATGCTATCACATGGTGCATGCATTGCAATCAGTGCGCTCGGATGGCGAAAAAGATCGCGATGGAGGCGATCGCAATGACCCAAAGGCCTATGGTCTGGACCCGCTCCTTGCGGGCCTCGGCGCGGGCCATTTCGTCGATCGAATCCGACGACAGCGTGTGGCCCTCCCGCGTCATGGTCTCGAGCTGCTCGAGCACCGTCACGGCGCGGTTGGCAATCGACGGCAAATTGGCAAGGACGCGACCGAGCTCGCCTGCGCCCGAGATCGCGCCCTGGATGCGGCCGGCCGGCCCGAGATTCTGCGTGATCCATTCGCGCACCACCGGGTCGGCGATCTTCCAGATGTCGAGCTTGGGGTCGAAGCCGCGCGCCACGCCCTCGACCACCACCATGGTCTTCTGCAGCAGGATCAGCTCGGGGCGCGTCTGCATGTCGAACAGGCCGGTGACCTCGAGCAGAAGCGTCAGCAGCTTCGCCATCGAGATTTCCTCGGCGGTACGGTTGTGGATCGGCTCGCCGATGGCGCGGATGGCTTGCGCAAAATTCTCCACCGAATGGTGGCCCGGCACATAGCCGGCCTCGAAATGCACCTCGGCGACGCGGCGATAGTCGCGGGTGATGAAGCCGAGCAGGATCTCGGCCAGGAAGCGCCGCTCCTTCAGCCCGAGCCGACCCATGATGCCGAAATCCACCGCAACGAGGCGGCCGGCCTCGTCGAGGAACAGATTGCCCGGATGCATGTCGGCATGGAAGAAGCCGTCGCGCAGCGCGTGGCGCAGGAAGCTCTGGATCACCTTGCGGCCGAGATCGGGCAGGTCGACCTGGGCCTGCGCCAGGCGCGCGTGATCGTTCAGCGCAATGCCGTCGATCCATTCCATCGTCAGCACGCTGTGCGCGGTGCGATCCCAATCCACGGTGGGCACGCGGAAGTCCGGATCGTCGCGGGTGTTCTCGGCCATCTCGGACAGCGCGGCCGCCTCCAGCCGCAGATCCATCTCCATCGCGACCGAGCGCGACATCGTATTGATGACTTCGATCAGCCTCAAGCGCCTTGCCTCGGCGGAATGCGCCTCGGCCTTGTGCGCGACAAAGAAGAAGTCGCTGAGGTCGCGGCGGAAGCGCGCGGCGACGTTGGGCCGGAGCACCTTGACCGCAACCTGCTGGCGCACGCCGTCGCGCTCGACCTCGCCGCGATGTACCTGTGCGATCGAGGCTGCGGCGACCGCCGGGCCCAGATGTACGAAGGCCTGCGATACCGGCCGTTCCAGCGATTGCGTGATGACGGTCTCGGCCTCTTGCTGCGCGAATGGCGGCAGCCGGTCCTGCAGGCTTTCGAGGTCGCGCGCCATCGCGACGCCGACCACGTCGGGACGGGTGGCGAGGAATTGCCCCAGCTTGAGATAGGCCGGCCCGAGCCGAGTCAGCGCGCGTGACAGCCGCGGCCCTGACTTGGCCGAGCGGCGCTCGATCAGCCGCGCCATCTTCAATGCGAGTTGTCCCGGCGGCGGCACCAGCGCGGGATCGACGACCCCGAACACGCCCTCGCGCGCAAACACGAAACCGGCGCGGGCAAGCCGCGCGATGTGGGTCAGTGCAGAGATCACAAACGCCAGCCCGAATGCAGCGCCACGATGCCGCCGGAGAGGCTCTGCCACTTCACGCGCGCAAAGCCGGCGGCGCCGATCATCTCGGCGAACGCGTTCGGCCGCGGGAATTTGCGGATCGACTCGACGAGATATTGATAGGACTCGGCATCACCGGTGACGGCGCGGCCGAGCGGCGGGATTACCTTGAAGGAAAACAGATCGTAGATCCGGTCGAGGCCGGGCACGTCGACGGTGGAGAATTCCAGGCACAGGAAGCGGCTGCCGGGCTTGAGCACCCGATAGGCCTCGCGCAGCGCCAGCTCGATCTGCGGCACGTTGCGGATGCCGAAAGCGATGGTGTAGGCGTCGAACGAACGGTCGGCGAAAGCCAACGCCTCGGCATTGCCCTCGACGAACGACACGCGGTCATCGAGATGCTGTTTGGCGGCGCGCTCGCGGCCGACCGCGAGCATGTCGGTGTTGATGTCGCAGACCGTGGCATGGAAGCCGGCGCCCGCGGCCTTGGCGGCGCGGAACGAGATGTCGCCGGTGCCGCCGGCGACGTCGAGCAGCGCGAACGGGCGGTCGCCCTTCGGTGGGTCGAGCGTCGTGATCATGACGTCCTTCCAGGCCCGGTGCAGGCCTGCCGACATCAGATCGTTCATCAGGTCGTAGCGTTGTGCCACGCTGTGAAACACATCGTTCACCAGCGTCTGCTTCTCGCCCAGGGGCACGTCCCTGAAGCCGAAATGGGTGGTTTGATCCGGCCGATCCATCACTCAGAACTCTTACCCTTTTTGGCCCTTTTTGGTCGCGTTTTCGAGCTCGAAGACGCTCCAGCCAAACCATAGCGCGGCGGCCGCAATGGCGCTATCACGTCACTTCCAAAAGGTGAATGCCCGCCATGCCGGAATTACCCGAAGTCGAGACCGTCCGCCGCGGCCTGCAACCGGCCATGGAAGGCTCCAAGATCCTCAAGGCCGAGGCCCGCCGCAAGGATTTGCGATTTCCGTTTCAAAAAGACTTTATCGCCCGCCTCGAAGGCCGGACCATCACCGGGCTCGGCCGCCGTGCCAAATATTTGATGGCGGACCTTAACTCCGGCGACGTGCTGCTGATGCATCTGGGCATGTCGGGCTCGTTCCGCGTGCTGAAGCCGGAAGGCGCGGCGACGCCGGGGCAATTCCACCATCCGCGCAGCGACGATCGCGCGCATGATCACGTCGTGTTCCACATGTCCTCGGGCGCAGCCGTCGTGTTCAACGATCCCAGGCGCTTCGGCTACATGAAGATCATCGCCCGCGACGCGATCGAGGATGAGCCGCTGTTGAAGGGCCTCGGCCCGGAGCCGCTCGGCAATGCGTTCGACGCGGCAATGCTGGCGCGCTCCTGTCACAACAAGAAGACCAGCCTGAAGGCGGCGCTGCTCGATCAGCGCGTGGTGGCGGGACTTGGCAATATCTATGTCTGCGAGGCACTGTTTCGTTCGCATCTGTCGCCGCGGCGATTGGCCGCGACGCTCGCGACCAAGAAGGCCGAGCCGACCGACCACGCCAAACGGCTGGTCGACGCGATCCATTCGGTGCTCAACCAGGCGATCAAGGCCGGCGGCTCCTCGATCAGCGACCATCGCCTGACCAACGGCGATCTCGGCTATTTCCAGCATTCGTTCCAGGTCTACGACCGCGAGGGCGAGTCCTGCCGCACGTCGGGTTGCGAGGGCATCGTCAGGCGCTTTACCCAGAACGGCCGTTCGACGTTCTGGTGCCCGAAGTGCCAGAAGTGACAGCCATGCAAGAATAACAATAAAGGGAGTGCGGATCATGGGCGGCAATTGGCGCGATCGCGCCGCGACAAGTTTTCAATGTGAGAAGCAGCCGGCCACCAGCAGCCGCGGCATGGTGGTGAGCAATCATCCGCTGGCATCGAGTGCCGGCGCCGAGATGCTCGCGGCCGGCGGCAATGCGATCGATGCGGCGATCGCCACGTTGTTCACGCTGACCGTGGTCGAGCCGATGATGGTCGGCATCATCGGCGGCGGCATGGCCCATATCCGCCTCGCCGACGGCAGCCACCGCTTCATCGACGGCCAGAGCACGGTGCCGCAGGCGGTGCGGCCGGACACTTACACCTCGAAGCCCGGTTCGGCGCATGACGTGTTCGACACCGTCGGCAACGAGAATTTGAACGGGCCGAAGGCGGTCGCGGTGCCGGGCTCGCTGAAGGCGTGGTGCGAGACGCTGCGCCGCTTCGGCACCATGAGCCTTGCCGACGTCATGCAGCCCGCGATCAAGCATGCCGCGCGCGGCTATGCGGCGACGCCGTACTTGCATGAATGCATCACCGACGGCGCCGAGGAGATGCTGAAGGACAGGCCGATTGCGGCGATCTATCTGCCCGATGGCGCGCCGCTGAAACCCGGCGAGCGCGTGGTGCAGGCCGAATATGCCGAGACCCTGAGATACATCGCCGACCACGGCGACAATGCGCTCTACCAGGGGCCGCTCGGCGACATCCTGGTCGACTACATGAAGCGGAACGGTGGCTTCATCGCGCAACAGGATCTCGCGACCTACAAGACCGTCGAGCGGCAGCCGATCCGCTGTGACTACCGCGGCTGGGAAATCCTCGGGCCGCCGCCGCCGGCGGCGTCAGGCGTGCACATCACGCAGATGCTGAACATCCTCGAAGGTTATGACGTCGCGCGGCTCGGCTTCGGCACGGCCGAGACGATCCATTATCTCGCCGAGGTGCTGAAGATCGCCTTTGCCGATCGCGCGGCCGCGAGCGGCGATCCCGCCTATATCAATGTCCCGGTGGAGCGGCTGACCTCGAAGGCCTATGCCGACGAGCGTCGCGGCGCGATCGATGCCAATCGCGCGCAGGCGTGGGGTGCCGGCGTCACGCAACTCGAGAGCGCGCACACCACGCACATGACGGCAGCGGATGCGATGGGCAATGTGGTCGCGACCACCCAGACCATCAACAATCTGTTCGGCGCCAAGATCCTGATCCCGGGCCTCGGCACCGTGCCGAACAATTACATGAACCTGTTCGATCCGCGGCCGGGACACGCGCTGTCGCTCGCCGCGGGCAAGCGCGTCACCACCTCGATGTCGCCGATGATGGCGCTGCGCGACGGCAAGCTCGCCTATGCGCTGGGTCTGCCCGGCGGCAAGCGCATCTTCCCGAGCGCGATGCAGGCGCTGATCAATCTGATCGATCACGGCATGGATCTGCAGGAAGCGGTCGAGGCGCCGCGGGTGTGGACCGAGGGCAATGCGCTGGAAGTCGAGCAGGCGGTGCCGGAGAGCATCCGCGCGGCGCTGGCAGCGAAAGGCCACAAGGTGCAGGTGGTGCCGACGGTTGCCGGCGGCATGAACGCGATCCAGTTCCATGAGGACGGCACGATGTCGGGCGCAGCCTGCTGGCGCGCCGACGGCACGCCGGTCGGGATTGCCGGCGGTCTGGCGCGGGCCGGAGTCAGATTTGCGTTGCGGTAACGGGCTGGCTGGGCTCCCTCGCCCCGCTCTTGCGGGGAGAGGTAAAACAATCTTCGTCACGTTTTGTATCCAACGAATCTTGCTGGATCATGGACTTTCCCAAACTGCGTCCCGCAAACCGATGTATTTATTGCGGCTCTAGCGGGGGCGGCCTTCCACTTGAGGACGAGCATATCATCCCGACATCACTCGGCGGTAACATCATTTTCCCAAAGGCGAGCTGCAGAAAGTGTTCGGGCATAACCAGCAATATTGAAGGCTATATCGCCCGCAAGGTGTTCTGGGAATTCCGCCTTTCCACGGGCATAAAATCTCGCCGCGGTACGAAAAACCGACCTACCGAACTTCCCCTCACCGTCGATTTTCAGTCGGGTGATCGCAAGCAATTTTCCCTTCCTATATCTAATCATCCGTCAGGGGTCGCCCTACTGCACTTCCCACTACCTGGGGTGATGACGGGCGCTCCCCCCAGCGATAATTGGGAGTGGGTGAAGATTCGTCATTGGTACATTGATAGCAGGTTGCCCAATGATATCGAGGGTGCCAAATCCTTCAATTTCAAATTCGAAATCAAGAATTGGCACTTCGCCAAATTTTTAGCAAAGGTAGCCCATGGATTTGCCGTAGCTCATTTCGGCATCAACGCTTTCGATCATTGGTTGCCCGATCTTATCTTAGGTCGACACAATAACGGGGCTTACGTCATTGGCAGCGAACCAGATCTTCCACCACCGGTGGATATCGACTTCAGAGTTGGAATTGACACTTGGTCTTCTCCCAAGGGCGCACGCTACGTACTCGTCAAATTTCGCTTATTTGCTGGCATGGGACTTCTAGTCCCCGGAAGTCTCTCTACTCCAGTCTACTGCGTCATAGCGGGTCCGATCGATCCCTCGCGACATTTCGTAGAGGGCTACCAAGACCTCACGAGCGCATAGACGAAAAAATACTTTCGGTCGTCGTTCAGAATCACGGCATGTCAGGTGCATAGTTCCCTACAAGCGGGGCGAGGTGACCTTACCTCCTGACGCAGATCACGCGGACCACGGCGGCCTTGGCGTCCGCCGATTCGCCTGACGCGGTAACGCCCTGCGCCTTCAGGAAACTGCGCACGGTGTCGGCCGGCACCAGCGCGGCCTGCGCCGGTGGTGCGGCGGTCGCAGGGCCCGCGACGATGACCGGCCTCAGCAATGCGATGCCGGCAAACTTGCCGCTGCCGTCGAGCGCCGCTGCGCCGGAAAATCCGACCGCCGGCGGCGGTGACAGCGCCTGGTCGCCGCCGCCGAGTTGCGCGACCGAAGCCTTGAGGCTGCTCGCGGCCGTGCCGCCGCCCTGGTTCTGCGGATCGGCGATCCCCGTGATCTCGAGCGCGGTCTGCGTCGCCTGGCCCGCGATGTTGAGCGGCTTCAGCCCGCGCGCGCCGTAGATGCGCAGCAGCGCGAGATCGTGCTCCTTGTCCTCGGCGACCCGATCGGCATTGCCGTAGCCCGGGATCGTCAGCGCGATGCAGTCGGCGGTCGCCACGCGGTCGGTGACAACAGCGCCGTCGTCGCTGACCACGACGCCGGTGCCATATTCGACAGTCTTGCGCGGCGGCGGGCCGGCCTGCACGCCCGATGGGAATGCATTGAAGGCACTCGACATCGCGATCACCACCGGCTCGACGGTGGTTTGCATCGCCTGGTCGTAGAGGATGGTGAGGATGCGGACCTCATCGCCCTTCAAAGTGCCGCGCAGATAGAACTTCTTCAGCCCCTGGAGGCCCGACAGCACGAAAAAATCAGGCTTCACCACGGTGTAATCGATGGTGCGGCCGGCCGGCTCCTTCTTTTCCTGCTCGGCAAGCTTCGCGGTGGTCGGGCTCGCTTCCTTGCGCCGGGTCAAGAGCACCTGGACCGTGCCGGTCGGCGAGGTCCATCTGGCGCCGGAGGCATCGCTGGTGACCTGCGGCACCAGTTTAGTCGGAATGCCGAGCCGCGCCCCGGTGGCAGGCTCGGTGACGATCCGCCAGCCGACGCTCTCCTGTTTCCGCCGCGCAGTGTCGGCGAGCACGCCGCGCTCCTGCGGGTTCAGCACCCCGGTCGGCTTGCCACCGCGGTTCTTCTGGAATTCCTTGATCGCATTGACCATGCGCTCGCTGACGTCGCCTGATATCGCGCCGTTATATTCGCCGACCCAGGCGAGGTCGGATTGCAGCGCCAGCCGATCGGCCTGCGCCATTGCGTTGGCGGTATCCTCCGGCTTTTGCAACGCGGGGCGAACCGGCACCGTGGTCACCGCCTTCGGCTTGGCCCCGGCGGTGGTCGGCGGCGTCAACTGGGCGTTCGCCGCGCCGATCATCGCGACCATCAATGTTGCCGAAAGCACCAATCTCATGACAAATCCGGTGGAAATGACTGAAACCATTGACGTCGACGTAATTAAGCACATCTGCTTGGTCGGCAACAACCGCGCTCCGGTTCAGGTTTCAACCCTCATCCCCGCGCAACGGCTTTGCCGTTGTCGCTGGAGGAGCGGCGTGAGCCGCGTCTCGAAGGATGAGGCCACAGATGGGGCCTTCATGGTTCGAGACGCGCGTGCCGCGCTCCTCACCATGAGGGGATACGGGTAGGACTGATGAGACAATGCTGAGTGCTGACGAGCTCGAACGTTATGCCCGCCACATCGTGCTGCGCGAGGTGGGTGGTCCCGGCCAGAATGCGCTGAAGCAGGCGTCGGTGCTGGTGATCGGCGCCGGCGGCCTCGGCGCGCCGGTGCTGATGTATCTGGCCGCCGCCGGCGTCGGCCGGCTCGGCGTGATCGATGACGATGTCGTCTCGCTCTCCAATTTGCAGCGCCAGATCATCCATACGACATCCGACATCGGCCAGCGCAAGGTCGATAGCGCGGCGGCGCAAATCCACGCGCTCAATCCGCATGTGACGTTCGAGGCGCATCCGATGCGGCTCACCGCCGACAATGCAATGGCGCTGATTGCGAACTACGATCTGGTGCTCGACGGCTCCGACAATTTCGAGACCCGCTATCTCGTCGCCGATGCCTGCTTCCTCGCGAAGCGGCCGCTGATCACGGCGGCACTCGGACAGTTCGACGGTTCGCTGACCACGATCCGCGCGCATGAAAGGAATGCCGAAGGCGAGTTCAACCCGACCTATCGCTGCCTGTTTCCGGAAGCGCCGCCGCCGGGCACGGTGCCGGCCTGCGCCGAGGCCGGCGTGATGGGCGCGCTCGCGGGCGTCTTGGGATCGATGATGGCGCTGGAGGCGATCCGCGAGATCGTCGGCTTCGGCGAGGGCTTGGTCGGCCGCCTGCTAATGGTGGACGCGCGCGCAATGCGGTTCGAAACCCTGCGCTACGCGCGCGACCCGCAGAACCCGCTCAACGGTGATGCGCCAGTCATCACCGATCTGAGCGGGCATGTAGTCAGTTAGGACGCCTTTGCGGGCTTCTCGCTGTCCATGTGCCGCAGGTGCTCCTCCGGATAGCGTCCGCCGGCGGCGGCGCCGGGCGGAAATGCCTCTGCCAGTGCGGCAAGATGCGCCGCGGTCAGCTTCACATCGAGCGCGCCGCGCGCCTCGGTCAGCCGCTCGCGCCGCCGCGCGCCGACCAGCGGCACGATGTCCTTGCCTTGCGCCGCGACCCAGGCAATCGCGACCTGCGCCGGAGAGGCGCCGATCTCGCCGGCGATGGCGCGCAGCCGATCGGCGAGCGCGAGGTTGGTGTCGATATTGCCGGCTTGGAAGCGCGGGCTCAGCAGGCGGAAATCCTTCTCGCCGCCGCGGTCCTTCGACCAGTGCCCGCTGATCAGCCCGCGCGCCAGGACGCCATAGGCGGTGATGCCGATGCCGAGCTCGCGGCAGGTCTTGAGAATGTCGGTCTCGATGCCGCGCGAGATCAGCGAATATTCGATCTGCAGGTCGGCGATCGGATGCACCCTGTGGGCGCGGCGGATGGTGTCGGAGCCGACCTCTGACAGCCCGATATGTTTGATCCAGCCGGCCTTGATCATGTCGGCCATCGCGCCGACCGTGTCCTCGATCGGCACATTGGGATCGAGCCGCGCCGGGCGGTAGATGTCGATGTGATCGACGCCGAGCCGCTGCAGCGAATAGGCGACGAAATTCTTCACGGCGACCGGACGGCTGTCATAGCCGTGAAAGCCGTAGTTGCGATCACGCAGCGCGCCGAACTTGACGCTGATCACGAGATTGTCGCGGCTGCGGCTCTTCAGCGCCTCGCCGATCAGCATCTCGTTGTGGCCCATGCCGTAGAAGTCGCCGGTGTCGAGCAGCGTGATGCCGGCGTCGAGCGCGGCATGGATGGTGGCGATGCTCTCGCTCCGGTCGGTCGGGCCGTAGAAGTCGGACATGCCCATGCAGCCGAGGCCGATCTGCGAAACTGTGGGGCCGGTGGAACCGAGTTTGGGTGTGTCCATGGTGGTGCTCCCTGGGAGGTCGCGGCAGATGATCCGCCGCCAAAATGACGCGGCTGATATGGGCCGCTACCGCTTTTGGGATAAGCTGGACAATCGAGAATGGGTTGTTCACTATATCGAACAATGCAGGATTTCGACCTTCGCGACCTCGACGCCTTCGTTGCGGTGGCGCGCACCCGCAATTTCCGGCGTGCGGCGCTGGAGAGCCGCGTCTCGGTTTCGAGCCTCAGCCAGCGCCTGCGCGACATGGAGGAGCGGCTCGGCGTCCGCCTGATGAACCGCACCACCCGCAGCGTCGCGCTGACCGAGGCCGGCGAACTGCTGCTCGCCCGCGTCGCACCGGCCATGGTCAATGTCGCCGATGCGATCACCGAGGTGCGTGGTCTGCGCGCCGAGCCGTCGGGGCGGCTGCGCATCAACGCACCGCCGCCTGCCGTCGATCTGGTGCTGGCGCCGATGATCGCGCCGTTCCTCGCCAGATATCCGCAGGTCGACCTCGACCTCGTCGCCGAGAGCGCGTTCGTCGACATCGTCGCGCAGGGCTTCGACGCCGGCGTGCGCTACGGCGAGCACCTGGCGCAGGACATGGTGGCGGTTCCACTCGGCGCGCCGCAGCGCTACGCGGTGGTGGCGTCGCGTGATTACGTCGCAAAGCACGGCCGGCCGATGCAGCCGAAGGATCTGCTGGCGCATGCCTGCATCCGCAGCCGCTTCAGCAACGGCCTGATGTTTGACTGGGAGTTCGAGAAGAACGGCCGCGTGGTGAAGATTTCGCCGCCGGCCAAGCTGACCGCGACCCATCTCGGCCTCGCGCTGCGCGCGGTCCATGACGGCGTCGGCTACTGGGCGACGTTCGAAGGCTATGTCCGCTACGGCGTCAAATCCGGCGCGCTGATCAGCGTGCTGGATGACTGGTGCCCGCCGTTCGACGGGCCGTTCCTGTATTATCCGAGCCGGCGCCAGCCGCCGCCGGCACTCGCCGCCTTCGTGTCGTTCGTCGCCGATTGGCGCAAGCAGGCGCGGAAAAAGAAATAGGGCGCGCTGCTACCGCATCGCCGGGACGATACCTCATGCGTGATTGCCGCCGTGGCTGCATCCCGCTACCTTCGCCGGCCGCACCGGCTCCTTTGCATGGGGTTGTTTTCGCTGTTTTGATAGCCGGGGCCTTTGCGGCAGGATCTCCCTTCCCCTTCCCCCTGAAAGGGGGAAGGTCGGGATGGGGGTCAGCCGGCTCTGTCGAGCAAAGCGGCCTCCCCTTTTCAAGGGGAGGTTAGGCATGAGGCGGTTGCCTTTATCCGTATCAGAAGCGCCCTACAGCATGCTCGGCAGCACGCGATCCGGCGGCTTGTGGGCGTCGAGGAAGGTTCGGATATTGATGATCACCTTCTCGCCCATCTCGACGCGGCCTTCGATGGTGGCCGAGCCCATATGCGGCAGCAGCGTCACCTTGCCGGCCCTGGCGAGCCGCACCAGCTTCGGATTGACCGCGGGCTCGTGCTCATAGACGTCGAGGCCGGCGCCGCCGACATCGCCGGCTTCGATCAGCTTGATCAGCGTGTCCTCGTCGATCACCTCGCCGCGCGCGGTGTTGACGATATAGGCCTCTTTCCGGATGAGCTTGAGCCGCCGCGCCGACAGCAGGTGATAGGTCGCCGGCGTGTGCGGGCAGTTCACCGAGATGATGTCCATCCGCGCCAGCATCTGGTCGAGGCTTTCCCAATAGGTCGCGCCGAGTTCGTCGGCGATCACGGGCGCCACCGGACGGCGATTGTGATAGTGGATCTGCAGGCCGAAGGCGCGGGCGCGACGTGCCACGGCCTGGCCGATGCGGCCCATGCCGATGATGCCGAGCCTTTTCCCGCCGATGCGATGGCCGAGCATCCAGGTCGGCGACCAGCCCGCCCAATGCTGCTTGCCTTCGGTCAGGATCGAGGCACCCTCGATCATGCGGCGCGGCACCGCCAGGATCAGCGCCATGGTCATGTCGGCGGTGTCCTCGGTCAGCACCTTCGGCGTGTTGGTCACCGTGATGCCGCGGGCATGCGCGGCCGCCACATCGATATTGTCGACGCCGTTGCCGAAATTGGCGATCATCTTCAGCTTGCAGTCGGGCTGGTTGATCACGTCCTCGCGGACCATGTCGGTCACGGTCGGCACCAGCACGTCGGCGGTCCTCGCCGCCTCCGCGATCTGTTCCGGCGTCATCGGCGTGTCGTCGAGATTCAGTCTGGCGTCGAACAGCTCGCGCATCCGGGTCTCGATCGAGTCCGGCAGCTTGCGGGTGACGACGACGAGAGGCTTTTTCTTCACCGACATGTCCTGCTTTCATGAGGCGCGCGGCTCGCCAAAAACCGAGCCGTTGAGGCCTCATTAACCCGGTTGTTCGACACTGCTGATAGCCGCGCTGTCCCGGCGTTTCCTTCGCGTTTCCTAGGGTTCCCCGATACTTGCCCCGGCTTTCGTCAGGGGGAAATTCGGGTGTTCTGGCTCTTAAGGCGTTCCGTCCTCTCTAGCAGAAGGCCGGGCCAAGACAAGAACCCCTCGGATCCGTGCGGGCAGGGAACGGCGCAGGCGCTGGAAGCCTTCGGGCATGGATTTGGGTTGCAGCTCGCCGAATGCGGGTTGGGCATCTCGGCAGGAGACGAGTTGATGGTCTGGCGTTTCGGTTCATTGGTGGCGCTGGTCGGAAGCATGCTGAGTGCGTCGGTCAGCCCCGGACATACCGCCAAGGATTTGAGCCCCACCACCAGCGGCCTGCCGATTCCCCGCTATGTCAGCCTGAAATCCGACCATGTGAACGTCAGGGCAGGCCCGACCAAGGACAACGACGTCGCCTGGGTCTACACCCGCTCGGGGCTGCCGGTCGAAATCACCGCCGAGTTCGAGAACTGGCGCCGGGTGCGCGATTCGGAAGGCGCCGAAGGCTGGGTCTATCACTCCCTGCTGTCCGGTCGCCGCACCGCCGTCGTGACGATGAAGAACAAGGACGATCTGGCCTCGCTGTACGACCGGCCCGACGCCACCAGCGCGATCGCGGCGCGCCTGCAGGCCGGCGTGGTCGCGCAGGTCAAGAAATGCGCCAACAACTGGTGCCGGGTCACCGGAAACGGCTTCGACGGCTGGATCGAGCAGCAGCGCCTCTGGGGCGTCTACGCGGACGAGAAGGTGGACTGACGCGTAGCGTCATTCCGGGGCGATGCGTTTAGCATCGAACCCGGAATCTCGAGATTCCCCGATGCGCAAGTGCGCATCTGAGGTCTAGTGCTGGCGCACCATCCCGGAATGACGACGTCTACGAAACAAAAATGGCCGGACACGAGCCCGGCCATCACAACTCAAATCGACGATAAGACGGTTCAGCGCTTCTTGCGCAGCCGCACCACCATGTCGACGCGGGAGATCTCGTAGCCATCCGGCACGTCGGGCATCTTCGACAGCACGAGGTTCGGGTCGGGAATGTCGACCAGCTCGTGGTTGTGCTCGAGGTAGAAGTGGTGATGGGTCGACACGTTGGTGTCGAAATAGGTCTTGGTGCCGTCGACGCTGACCTGGCGCAGCAGGCCGGCATCGGTCAGCTGGTTGAGCGTGTTGTAGACGGTCGCCAGCGACACCGGAACCTTGGCCAGCGTGGCTTCCTCGTACAGCATCTCAGCGGTCAGGTGGCGGGCGCCCTTGCCGAACAGCAGCCAGCCCAGCGCCATGCGCTGCCGGGTCGGCCGGAGACCGGCAGACTGCAGCATCTCGTTGACGTCGTGCCACGGGCAACCGGTCAGGGCAGGGTGGTGCCCAGCGCCCCGGGCAGCCGGGTGCACGGCATCGTCGTTCACAGCCGGTACTTCCTCGTTCATATCCACTCTATGCACCCAACTCAGGCAATATTCCTCATAAATATAAAAAGGATGCCTATCAGATGCAAGTTTTTCGCAACTAGAACGAATCCAAGCTGCGGTAGAAACCTATGGGATGACGGTCATTTATCATCGGAATGCCGCTTTGCCGCCCAGTTGGCCCTATGTTAGAGAGCGCGCGGACCACATATGCGCTTTCGGCAGAGATAACAGGCCGGTGGCGTACCCAGGTAGCGCCAAGATGCGGGACAAGATATTCCAGTTCCCGTGGGTAGATTAAGGTCCGACCAAGCAAAGCGCTTCATCGGGACATCAGAGGTGGATAGAGGATGCTGGATCGGCGCGGCGGTTATGAATACGAGGATTTGCTGGCTTGCGGGCGGGGCGAGCTGTTCGGTCCCGGCAACGCCCAGTTGCCGCTGCCGCCGATGCTCATGTTCGATCGGATCAGCGATATCTCCGAGAATGGCGGCGAGTTCGGCAAGGGGCTGGTGCGCGCCGAGCTCGAGGTGAAACCGGATCTCTGGTTCTTCGGCTGCCATTTCAAGAACGATCCGGTGATGCCGGGCTGCCTCGGCCTCGATGCCATGTGGCAAATGGTCGGCTTTTACCTCGGCTGGATCGGTGGCGAAGGTCGGGGCCGCGCGCTCGGCCTCGGCGAGCTGAAGTTCTCCGGACAGGTGCTGCCGCACGCGCGCAAGGTTGTGTACAACATCGACATCAAGCGCGTGATGCGGTCAAAGCTCGTGCTTGGAATTGCCGATGGGTGGCTTTCCATGGACGACGAGATTATTTATCGCGCCAAGGACTTGAAGGTCGGATTGTTCAAGCAGGGTACGGCGCCGTCTTGAGCGGGATCATGACGCGGCAACATAAAGGCAGGGCGAGGCGAACATGAGGCGGGTTGTCATCACGGGGATGGGCATTGTCTCATCCATCGGTAACAACACCCAGGAAGTGCTTGCGAGCCTCTACGAGGCGAAGTCGGGCATTTCGCGCGCGGAGAAGGCTGCGGAACTCGGCTTCCGTTCGCAAGTTCACGGCGCGCCGACACTCAATCCCGCCGAGGTGATCGATCGCCGCGCGATGCGCTTCCTTGCCGAAGGCGCCGCCTGGAATCACGTTGCGATGGAGCAGGCGATCCGCGATTCCGGTCTCGAGGAGAACGAGGTCTCCAACGTCCGCACCGGCATCATCATGGGATCCGGCGGACCGTCGACGCGCACGCTGGTGGAGGCCGCCGACATCGCGCGCGCCAAGGGCCCGAAGCGCGTCGGTCCGTTTGCGGTGCCGAAGGGCATGTCGTCGACCGCGTCGGCGACGCTCGCGACCTGGTTCAAGATCAAGGGCGTGAATTACTCGATCTCCTCGGCCTGCGCGACGTCGAACCACTGCATCGGCAACGCCTATGAGACGATCCAGATCGGCAAGCAGGACGTCATCTTCGCCGGCGGCTGCGAGGAGCTCGACTGGACGCTGTCGGTGCTGTTCGACGCCATGGGCGCCATGTCCTCGAAATACAACGATACGCCGGCGACGGCCTCGCGCCCCTACGACATCAGCCGCGACGGTTTCGTGATCGCCGGCGGCGCCGGCGTCGTGGTGCTGGAAGAGCTCGAGCACGCCAAGGCGCGCGGCGCGCGGATTTACGGCGAGGTCGTCGGCTATGGCGCGACCTCGGACGGATACGACATGGTGGCGCCGTCAGGCGAGGGCGCCGAGCGCTGCATGCGCATGGCGATGTCGACGGTGAACACGCCGGTCGACTACATCAATCCGCACGCCACCTCGACGCCCGCCGGCGATCCGCCGGAGATCGAGGCGATCCGCAAGGTGTTCGGCACCGGCGACAAATGCCCGCCGATCTCGGCGACCAAGGCGCTGACCGGCCATTCGCTCGGCGCCACCGGTGTGCAGGAGGCGATCTACTCGCTCTTGATGCTCAACAACGGCTTCGTCTGCGAGAGCGCGCACATCACCGAGCTTGATCCGGCATTCGCCGACATGCCGATCGTGCGCAAGCGCATCGACAACGCCAAGCTCGGCACCGTGCTGTCGAACTCGTTCGGCTTCGGCGGTACCAATGCCACGCTGGTGTTCAAGCGGCTTGATGCCTGATCCGGTTTCCATCTCCTCTCGCCCACGGCGCGGCGCCCGCGGGACGCGAGTGGGGACATTGCAACGATCCGAAATGGGGTGCGCATGATTATCGAACCGCGCGTGCGAGGCTTCATCTGCACGACGGCGCATCCGGTCGGTTGCGCCACCAACGTCCGCGAACAGATCGCCTACGTTCTCAAGCAGGGCCCGGTCGCAGACTGCCCGAAGCGCGTCGCCGTGCTGGGCTGCTCGACAGGCTATGGCCTCGCGAGCCGCATCGTCGCGACCTTCGCCGGCGGCGCCGATACGATCGGCGTGTCGCTGGAGCGCGAGCCTTCGGAAAAGAGAAGCGCCAGCGCCGGCTGGTACAACAACCGCGCCTTCGAGATCGAGGCCGAGAAGATCGGACGGTCGCCGCTCACGCTGGAGGGGGATGCCTTCTCCGACGAGCTGAAGAAAGACTTCATCGAGCGCGTGCGCGAGAAGTTCGGCCAGCTCGATCTGCTGGTCTACAGCATGGCCGCGCCGGTCCGGACCGATCCGGACACCGGCAAGACCTATCGCTCGGTGATCAAGCCGCTCGGCGCCCCGGTCGAGATCAAGACGCTCGACACCGAGACCGGCGAGGTGTTCCAGACCACGCTCGAGCCGGCGAACGAAGAGCAGACCGCGGCGACCGTCGCGGTGATGGGCGGCGACGACTGGAAGCGCTGGATCGATCAGCTCGCCGATGCCGGCGTGCTGGCGCCGGGCTTCCGCACGCTCAACTACACCTATATCGGCAGCGAGCTGACCTGGCCGATCTACTGGAACGGCACGCTCGGCCGCGCCAAGGTCGATCTGGACAGCAAGGCGGAAGCGATCCGCGGCCGCCTCGGTGCGGAAGCCGCCCGCGTCGTCGCGCTGAAGGCCGTGGTCACCCAGGCGAGTTCGGCCATTCCGGTGGTGCCGCTCTATGGCACCGTGCTGTTCAAGGTGATGAAGCAGCTCGGCCTGCATGAAGGCTGCATCGAGCAGATCGACCGCCTGTTCCGCACCCGTCTCGGCAAGGACGTCGCGCTCGATGACGCGCAGCGCATCCGGGTCGATGACTGGGAGCTCTCGCCGGAAGTGCAGACCGAAGTATCGCGGCGCTGGCCGCTGCTCACCACCGAGACGCTCGGCGAATTGGCCGATCTCGGCGAATACAAGAGCCAGTTCCTGCGCCTGTTCGGCTTCGGTATCGACGGCGTCGACTATAGCCAGGACGTCGATCCGCGCGTGGTGCCGGGTTAGGCCGTTCGGAAAACCCCTGCTTCGTAGCCCGGATGGAGCGAGGCGCAATCCGGGGACTTCTTTCGCAGAGGGATTATCCCGGATTACGCTGCGCTTCATCCGGGCTACGCGACGACAAGCTCACCCCGCCGCGATCTTCTCTGCGCGCTGGAACGCGGGCCGCGCCACGCAGCGGTCGATATAGGCATCGAACGACGGCCGCGGCGGCACTATCTTGAACACCCGCACCGCAAAGTTCAGCCCCGCGCCGATCGCGATGTCGGCGGCGGAGAACTGATCGCCGAGGATCCACGGCCCCTTCTGCAATTCGGCGTCGAGCACGTCGAATACCTGTGCCGCACTGCCCCATGATGCGGTGCTCGCCGGCACTTCGAGCTTGGTGAAGAGCTGGATCAGCGCCGGCTCGATGCAGCTCGGCGAGAAGAACAGCCATTGCAGATAGCGTGCGCGCTTCGGGTCGGTGGCGGCCGGCGCGAGCTTCGTCTCGGGATAGCGGTCGGCGATGTAGGCGCAGATCGCCGCCGCCTCGGCGAGCTCCGCCGCGCCGTCGGTCAGTGCAGGCACCTTGCCCATCGGATTGATCCTGAGAAAGTCGGGCGACTTCTGCGCGCCGGTGCTGATGTCGGTCAGCACCCGTTCGTAGGGCAGGCCGGATTCTTCCAGCAGCCAGATCGCGGAGAACGAGCGCGAGCGCGGCGACCAGTACAGCTTGATCATGGGTTAGCCTCCGACATCCGGTTTGGTTTCTTATCTTCAAGACAAGGAGCTCCGCGAAGGGTCTCGCGGAGCTTTCAAATCTAACGCAGCTGTTCGCACGCAGCGAGCCTTACCGGCTCATACCCCGAGCGTGCCGGCCTTGGCTGCGGCATAGCGCTCGGCCACCGCTTTCCAATTCACGGTGTTCCACCACGCCTTGAGGTAATCGGACCGGCGGTTCTGGTAGGTCAGATAGTAGGCATGCTCCCAGACGTCGTTGCCGAGCAACGCGCGCTTGCCGTCCATGATCGGGTTGTCCTGGTTCGGCCGTGTCTCGATCGCGAGCTTGCCGTCCTTGCTGACCGTGACGAACACCCAGCCGGAGCCGAACACGCGGCCGCCGGCGGCGTTGAAATCGGTCTGGAATTTCTCCATGCCGCCGAGGTCACGATCGATCGCGGCCAGCACTTCGCCGTCCGCCTTGCCGCCGTTCGGTCCCATGATCTGCCAGAACATCGTGTGGTTGGCGTGGCCGCCCATGTTGTTGCGCACGCCGGTGCGGATCGCCTCCGGCACGCTGCCGAGATTGGCAAGCACATCGATGACGGGCTTCTCGGCGATCTGCGGATTGTCCTTGGCGAAAGTGTTGAGGTTGGTGACATAGGCCTGATGATGCCGGTCGTGATGGATCTCCATCGTCTTGGCATCGATGTGCGGCTCCAGCGCGTTGGTCGGATAGGCCAGCGGATCGATCTTGAACGGTCCGGCCGGAGCCTGCGTCGCGGCCTGCGCGAATGCTGTGCGCGACGACGCGGCGGCCGCGGCGATGCCGGCTGTTGCAATGATCAAGTGGCGTCGGGACATCGAGGGCATCGTCATTCTCCATGCTGGTAAGCGTCCTGATGTTAGGCGCAAGTTGTGAACGGGTTCCAACAGTGTCGGTCACAATGCCGGGTCAAAACCGCGCACGCCGATCAGCGGGGATTGATTTGCGTTCGATCTCAAAAGCAAAAGGGCGGCCACTTGGGCCGCCCTTTCGTCATGATCAGTTTGCAGTCGGTTTGGCTTACTCGCCTGCGGCTTCGCGCGGCGCCGGGGCTTCGCTCTTCTGCTTGGCCTCGAGGTCCTCGCCGGTCTCCTGGTCGACCGCCTTCATCGACAGGCGGGTCTTGCCGCGGTCGTCGAAGCCGAGCAGCTTGACCTTGACCTTGTCGCCTTCCTTGACGACGTCGGAGGTCTTCTGCACGCGGTTGGCCGCGAGCTGGCTGATGTGGACGAGGCCGTCCTTGGCGCCGAAGAAGTTCACGAACGCGCCGAACTCCATCACCTTGACGACGGTGCCCTCGTAGATCTGGCCGACCTCCGGATCGGAGGCGATCGACTTGATCCACTTGATCGCAGCCTTCATCGCCTCGCCGTCATTGGAGGCCACCTTCACGGTGCCGTCGTCCTCGATGTTGACCTTGGCGCCGGTCTTCTCGACGATCTCGCGGATCACCTTGCCGCCGGTGCCGATCACTTCGCGGATCTTGTCGGTGGCGATCTTGAAGGTCTCGATGCGCGGCGCGTATTCGCCGAGCTCGGCACGGGCCGCGGTCAGGGCCTTGGACATCTCGCCGAGGATGTGGATGCGCCCTTCCTTGGCCTGGCCAAGCGCAACCTTCATGATCTCCTCGGTGATGCCCTCGATCTTGATGTCCATCTGGAGCGAGGTGATGCCCTGGTCGGTGCCGGCGACCTTGAAGTCCATGTCGCCGAGATGATCCTCGTCGCCGAGGATGTCCGACAGCACCGCGAAGCGCTGACCTTCGAGGATCAGGCCCATGGCGATGCCGGCGGTCGGCCGCTTCAGCGGCACGCCGGCGTCCATCAGCGACAGCGAGGCGCCGCAGACCGAGGCCATCGAGGACGAGCCGTTCGACTCGGTGATCTCCGAGACCACGCGGATGGTGTACGGGAACTCGTGGTGCGGCGGCAGCACCGGATGGATCGCGCGCCAGGCGAGCTTGCCATGGCCGATCTCGCGGCGCTTGGTGCCGCCGAGGCGACCGGTTTCACCGACCGAGTAGGGCGGGAAGTTGTAGTGCAGCAGGAAGGTTTCCTTGTAGGTCCCCGACAGCGCGTCGATGTACTGCTCGTCCTCGCCGGTGCCGAGCGTGGTCACCACCATCGCCTGGGTCTCACCGCGGGTGAACAGCGCCGAGCCGTGGGCGCGCGGCAGCACGCCGGCTTCGGCGATGATGTTGCGCACGGTCTTGACGTCGCGGCCGTCGATGCGCTTGCCGGTGTCGAGGATGTTCCAGCGAACGATCTTGGCTTCCAGCTCCTTGAACACGGCGGCGACGCGGAGCTTGTCGTATTTCGGCTCCTGGCCTTCCGGGAAGAAGTGCGCGAGCACCTTCTCCTTGACGGCGCCGACCGCGGCATAGCGTTCCTGCTTGACCGGGATCGCATAGGCCTTGCGCAGATCCTGCTCGGCGATGCCGAGCATCTCCTTCTCGATCTCGGAATTGTCGATCGTGGTGACCTCGCGCGGCTCCTTGGCGGCCTTCTCGGCGAGCTCGATGATCGCGTTGATCACGGGCTGGAAGTGGCGGTGGCCGAACATGACCGCGCCGAGCATCACGTCTTCGTTGAGCTCCTTGGCTTCCGATTCGACCATCAGCACGGCGTCGGCGGTGCCGGCGACGACGAGGTCGAGCTGGGTCTCGGTCATCTCGTCGAGCGTCGGGTTGAGCACGTATTCGTCATTGGCGAAGCCGACGCGCGCAGCGCCGATCGGGCCCTTGAACGGTGCGCCCGACAGCGTCAGGGCGGCGGAGGCGGCGACCAGCGAGACGATGTCCGGATCGTTCTCCATGTCGTGCGACAGCACGGTGACGATCACCTGGGTCTCGTTGCGCCAGCCGTCGACGAACAGCGGACGGATCGGGCGGTCGATCAGGCGGGAGACCAGCGTCTCCTTCTCGGTCGGACGGCCTTCGCGCTTGAAATAGCCGCCGGGAATGCGGCCCGCGGCGTAGGTCTTTTCCTGATAGTCGACCGTGAGCGGCAGGAAGTCGACGCCCTCGCGCGGCGCCTTCGCCGCGACGACGGTGGCGAGCACCACGGTCTCGCCATAGGTCGCCATCACGGCGCCGTCGGCCTGGCGGGCGATCTTGCCGGTTTCAAGTTTGAGGGGACGTCCACCCCAGTCGATCTCGACGGAATGCGAATTGAACATTTCGGTTTCTTTCATGGTTTCACGAAAGCACGGCGCCCCGAAGCACAAAGACCATGCCAAGACGGCGAGACACTGATGCGCTTGGTGCGATCAGCATCCGGCGATCCTGCCATGGTCCCTGGATTTCGGATGGCGTCCATCCTTTCGGTCATCTGGGCATCTTGCCCGGTCCAGCGGCCGGATTGCTGCTGGACGCTAGTGTGCATGGCGATCGCCATGCGGTTGCGCATGATCATCTTTCGACAATTCGAAAGCCCGAGTTCACGGACGACCATGCGAAAACGCGCGCGAACCTCGCGCGCGTGCTTCTCAAATCAACGACGGATGTTGTGCTTTTCGAGCAGCGCCTTGTACCGCGCCTCGTCCTTGCGCTTGATGTAGTCAAGCAGGGAGCGACGCGTCGACACGAGCTTCAGGAGGCCGCGGCGTGAATGGTTGTCCTTCACATGGCTCTTGAAGTGCTCGGTGAGGTTATTGATGCGTTCCGACAGGATCGCGACCTGAACCTCGGGCGAGCCGGTGTCGCCGGCTTTGGTGGCATTCGTCTTGATGACTTCCGCTTTGCGTTGCGCGGTAATCGACATCGTCAGTTACTTTCATTGTTGCGAGCCGGACCGGCAGTCAGTCCGTTCAGGTTGAACACGCGCTTGGGGATGAGTTCGCCATTGCCAATTTCGGCAAGCGCGAGAAGTCGGCCTGCCACCGTGACATAGACTGTGCCGCTCGTATTGGGCGCATCCCGTCCGCGCAACAAAACGGCCTGGCCCCTGTGGAGCCTTGCCGCATCAGCCCGTGTGACGGCCAGTGCCGGGATGTCGTCCA
The DNA here is from genome assembly GCF_054055655.1 of Bradyrhizobium sp. USDA 4461. Classification (NCBI taxonomy): domain Bacteria; kingdom Pseudomonadati; phylum Pseudomonadota; class Alphaproteobacteria; order Hyphomicrobiales; family Nitrobacteraceae; genus Bradyrhizobium; species Bradyrhizobium sp. USDA 4461. Next base: position 2,175,447 of record NZ_JBSRXM010000001.1, on the reverse strand, counting down.
GCGCGGTCTCAACGGGCAAAAGCGCGTCGGCGAGGCTGCCCTCGCCAGACGCGGCTCTATTGCACAAAGCCTCCAACTGTTCCAGCGGAATCATGTCCGCTTCGGTAAACGGACCGACCAGGGTCCGCCGCAGGGCGCAGATATGGCCGAAACAGCCCAGAATCCGGCCCATATCGCGGGCCAGGGCCCGGACATAGGTTCCCTTGCCGCACTCGGCCTCGAACACGGACTGGCCGTTATCTCCATGTTCTACGAGGGTTAGTTCGTGAATTTCGACCGGACGGGGCTTCAGTTCCACGGTCTCGCCGTCGCGCGCCAGATCGTAGGCCCGCTCACCCTGGACCTTGATCGCCGAATATTGCGGCGGGATCTGCTCGATCACCCCGGTGAAGCGCGGCAGCAGCTCGCGGATCGAAGCGGCGGTCGGCCGGTTCTCGCTGGTCCGGACCGGCCGGCCCTCGGTGTCGTCGGTGTCGCGCTCCTCGCCCCAGGCCACTGTGAAGCGATAGCGCTTGCGGCCGTCCATCACGAACGGCACGGTCTTGGTGGCTTCGCCGAGTGCGATCGGCAGACCGCCGGAGGCGAGCGGATCGAGGGTGCCGGCATGGCCGGCGCGCTTGGCCTGGAACAGGCGCTTGAGCACGGCGACCGCCTGGGTCGAGGTCATCCCGATCGGCTTGTCGAGCACCACCCAGCCATGGACGTCGCGCTTGTCGCGGCGCGGCTGCTGGTTCTGCTTGCCCTGCTTCTGGCGCGGGTCGTTGTTGGTGCGGCGCGCATCGTCGCTGCGCTGTCCGGCAAAGGCATCCCGCTCAGCGTCGCGCGCGGCGGCATCCTTCGCGTCGATAACGCTGTTGGTCGTCATCACAGTCATTCCTCGTCGTCCGAATCGGGTGCAAGGTCTCGCTGCACCGCAGGTGTCCGCAATAATTTCTCGATGCGCTCCGCCTCGTCGAACCGCTCGTCGACGCGGAAGCGAATGTCGGGTGCAAATTTCAGGCTGACGCGATGCGCGATCTCGCCGCGAAGGAACTTCTTGTTGCGCTCGAGCGCCGCGATCACCGTGTCGGTGTCGCGGCCGCCGAGCGGCATCACATAGATCGTCGCGAGCTTCAGGTCCGGCGACATACGCACCTCGGGAACGGTGATGATGTGGCCTTCGAGATCGGGATCGTGGACCTCACCCTGCGCCAGAATCCCGGCAACCGCATGGCGAACCGTTTCGCCGACACGCAGCTGACGTTGTGAGCCGCCGGGGCCGGAACTCTTCTTTTGACGGGGCATGACCTTTTTCCAAAACCGTCGCGCCCGCAGGCCGTGGCCGCGGGCATCAATGTCCTGACTTTGCTTTCAATCGGGCAATGCGCGGGTGGCCAGACCAAAGTCCGGCCACGCCGTCGCATCTTCAGCTAAATGGACCCAACGCTTAGTAAGATCTGCGCTTCGTAAGATTTGGACTTACAGAGAGCGCTGGATCGTTTCGATGCGGTAACACTCGATCACGTCGCCGACACGCATGTCGCCGTAGTTCTCGAATGCCATGCCACACTCCTGGCCGGCGACCACTTCCTTCACTTCATCCTTGAAGCGCTTCAGCGTCGACAGCTTGCCTTCGTGCACCACGACGTTGTCGCGGATCAGGCGAACGTTGGCGCCGCGTTCCACGGTGCCGTCGGTGACGCGACAACCCGCGACCTTGCCGACCTTGGAAATGTTGAACACTTCCAGGATCTGCGCGTTGCCCAGCATGGTTTCGCGCAGCGTCGGCGCGAGCAGGCCGGACATCGCCTTTTTGATGTCATCCACCAGATCGTAGATGATGTTGTAATAGCGGATCTCGATGCCGTTGCGCTTCGCCGCGGCGGCCGCTTCCTTGTTGGCGCGGACCGAGAAGCCGATGATCGCGGCGTTGAAGCCTTCCGCCAGCGTGACGTCGGACTCCGAGATGCCGCCGACGCCGGCATGCAGGATGCGGGCGGCGACTTCGTCAGTGCCGAGCTTCTCCAGCGAGCCCAGGATCGCTTCCAGCGAGCCCTGCACGTCGGCCTTGACGATCAGCGGGAACTCCTTGCGGCCCGCGGTCTTCAGCTGCGACATCATCTGCTCGAGCGAGCCGCGCATGCCGGAGATCGAGGCGGCGGCGTTCTCGCGCTTCTGGTGCGCGCGGTAGCTTGTGACCTGGCGGGCGCGGGCTTCGTTCTCGACCACGGCGAGGCGGTCACCGGCTTCCGGCGGGCCGTTGAAGCCGAGCACCTCGACCGGCACGGACGGGCCGGCCTCTTCGAGATTCTCGCCCTGGTCGGAGATCAGCGCGCGGACGCGGCCCATCTCGGCGCCGGCCACGATGATGTCGCCGATCCGCAGCGTGCCGCGCTGCACCAGCACGGTTGCGACCGGGCCGCGGCCGCGATCGAGCTTGGCTTCGATCACGGTGCCTTCCGCCGGACGCTGCGAATTGGTCTTCAGGTCGAGGATTTCGGCCTGCAGCGCGATCATCTCGAGCAGGCGATCGAGATTGGTCTTGTTCTTGGCCGAGACCTCGACGTCGACGACGTCGCCGCCGAGCGATTCGACTTGCACCTCGTGCTGCAGCAGTTCGGTGCGCACGCGTTCGGGCCGCGCATCCGGCTTGTCGATCTTGTTGATCGCCACGATCATCGGCACCTTGGCCGCCTTGGCGTGGTTGATCGCCTCGATCGTCTGCGGCATGACGCCGTCATCGGCCGCGACCACCAGCACGACGATGTCGGTGACCTTGGCGCCGCGGGCGCGCATCGCGGTGAACGCGGCGTGGCCGGGCGTGTCGATGAAGGTGATCTTGGTGCCACTTTCGGGCGACAGCACCTGATAGGCGCCGATGTGCTGGGTGATGCCGCCGGCTTCGCCGGACACCACGTTGGCGTGGCGCAGCGCGTCGAGCAGCGAGGTCTTGCCGTGGTCGACGTGACCCATGACGGTGACCACGGGCGAACGCGGCTCGGTGTCGGTGGAATCGTCGACGACGTCGAACAGGCCTTCTTCGACGTCGGACGCGGCGACGCGCTTGACGCTGTGGCCGAGCTCTTCGGCGATCAACTGCGCGGTGTCGGCGTCGATCACGTCGGTGATCTTGTGCATCGCGCCCTGCTTCATCAGCATGCGGATGACGTCGACCGCGCGCTCCGACATGCGGTTCGCGAGTTCCTGGATCGTGATCGCTTCAGGGATGATGACTTCGCGAACCAGCTTTTCCTTCTGCTCGTTCGACGCATGGCCCTTCAGCCGCTGGGTGCGGCGGCGGAACGAGGCGATCGAACGCTCGCGCACGTCGTCGACGTTGAGCGCGGTGGTCACGGTCAGGCGGCCGCGCTGCTTCTGCGGGCCGGGCTTGTGGGTGGTCTTCGGCGCTGCGGCCGGGCGCACGACGCCGCCGGGGCGGCGTACCAGGCGCGGACCTTCATCCTCGTCGGCCTCGGCGGCAACGGCCGGCGGCCGACCCAGGGCGGGCGTGCGCGCAGCAGGCGTTGTGGTCGTCGCCGGCCGCGCTGCGCCGGGCGCACGGGCGGCCGGAGCGGAGCCAGGCGCGGCTGCGGCCGGCCTGGCCGGTGCAGCAGCGGCGGGCGCAGCGCCAGGCTTGGCCTCGCCTTCGCCGAAGCGGCGCTTGGCCTCGACCTCAGCCTTGCGCTTGGCTTCTTCCTCGTGGCGGTGACGTTCCTCTTCCGCCTTGCGGCGGGCCTCGGCGGCCTCGCGCTCTGCCTTTTCGGCAGCCTCGCGGACGGCACGGCGCTTGGCTTCCTCTTCGGCCTGGCGGCGCTCCTCGATGTCACGCTGCCGCGCATCGGCCAGCGCGCTGGCGCGCGCGGAACGCTCGTCTTCGGTCAAGGTCGGCAGCACCACGCCGGAGCGGGTGTTGCGTTGCTGCTGGCCGGGCGGCGGACCTGAGGGACGGCCGAGCGGCGGCTTCGGCGCAGGTGCCGCGGGCTTTGCAACCACGGGTTCCGGCGCATGCGCCTCACCGGGGCCATCGCCCCCGATGCGGCGCTTGCCGCGCTTCTCGACCACGACCTGCTTGGTCCGGCCGTGGCTGAAGCTCTGGCGCACGGTGCCCGTCTCGACGCGCGGCTTCAGCGACAACGTCTTGCTCGGGACACTCAGAGTCTTGTCGCCAGGGGTCTTGGTATCAACCATTCAGCAGTCCTAATCTCGTTTCGCTGTGCGTTTGCCGCACAAATCCTTCAATGCGTCGTTCTTCTGCTGAGCATGATCCGGTCGGAAAGACGGCGTCCGCCTTCCTGGATCAGGCTCTGGAATTTCTGGCCGCTTCGGCGGTCTTGTCGTCGTCGGCCATCCGGTATCGGACCAGCATCTGGCAGCGCGACAGGAACGTCTTGCTCGCCGGGCCCGCGAGCAGCGCAGCATGTATCACATTTGACCGCCCAAGTGCCAAATCCAATTCGTCCGACGTCAAAACATTGACGACGGCGATTACCGCCGATTCACCACGTTTTCCGCCCCTTTGCCTGAGGATCGCGTCCAATTTGCGGATTCCGTCCGCGGCGCCGTCCGAAGCGTGGATCAGGGCTGCAGTTTCGTTCCGGTTGAGTGCGTCCTCGACCTTGCCGAAGCCCGCAACGACCTGACCGGCCTTGGCGGCCATCGCCAGGGCCTCGGTGACGCTGCGCACCAGGAGGGTCTCGGTGTCGGCGGGAAGGGTCGGCGCGACGCGGACATCGCGCTTGAATCCCTTGCTAAATTGGTGACGGCGGACCGCTTCCGCAACGCTGCGCCGCGACGCGGAAAGCCATAATCCGCGGCCGGGCAGCTTGCGCTTGAGGTCGGGGATCACCTCGCCCGTGGGCGAGACGACGAACCGGATCAGCTCGTCGAGCGGGCGCACCTCGCGGCTGACCGCGCACATCCGCGTGGTCGTGGACTTCGGTGTCCGCGGCCCATCGTCGAGATCGGGGTCAGCCTGAGCGAGCATCCGTAGGCCATCTCCTTACGAGGCCGCTGTTTCAGCTTCGGCGGCGTCGACCTCTTCGGCCGGCTTGGCGAGGTCGGCCTCGGTGATCCAGCCGGCCTTCAGGCGGGCCTGCATGATCATCGCTTCGGCCTCGTCGCGCGAGATCTCGATGCCGTCGAGGAACCCGGCATGCTTGGTCGGCTCGCCGCCTTCCTTGCGCTCGGTCCAGCCGACCAGATCGTCGGTGGCGCAGCCGGCGAGGTCTTCGACGGTCTTCACGTCGTTCTCGCCGAGCTTGACCAGCATCTTGCCGGTGATGCCGGGCACGTCCTTCATGGCGTCCTCGACGCCGAGTTCCTTGCGCTTGGCTTCCAGTTCGGCCTCGAGCTGTTCCAGGTACTCGCGGGCGCGGGTTTGCAGCTCGTTGGCGGTCTCCTCGTCGAAACCCTCGATGCCGGCGAGTTCCTTGACGTCGACCAGCGCGAGTTCCTCGACCGAGGTGAAGCCTTCGGAGGCGAGCAGCTGGCCGACCACTTCGTCGACATTAAGCGCTTCCATGAACACGCGGGTCGAGTTCTCGAAGTCGGCCTGGCGGCGCTCCGATTCCTCCTGCTCGGTCAGGATGTCGATGTCCCAGCCGGTCAGCTGCGAAGCAAGGCGGACATTCTGCCCGCGGCGGCCGATCGCCAGCGACAGCTGGTTGTTGGTGTCGGGAACCACGACCTCGATGCGCTCGCGCTCTTCGTCGATCACGACCTTGGCGACTTCGGCCGGCGCCAGCGCGTTGACGACGAAGGTCGCGATGTCGGGCGACCACGGAATGATGTCGATCTTCTCGCCCTGCAGCTCGTTGACCACGGCCTGCACGCGCGAGCCGCGCATGCCGACGCAGGCGCCGACCGGATCGACCGAGGAATCGCGCGAGATCACGCCGATCTTGGCGCGCGAGCCGGGATCGCGGGCGACCGCCTTGATCTCGACGATGCCGTCGTAGATTTCAGGCACTTCCTGCGCGAACAGCTTCGCCATGAACTGCGGATGGGTGCGCGACAGGAAGATCTGCGGACCGCGGGTCTCGCGGCGGACGTCGAAGATATAGGCGCGGACGCGGTCGCCGTTGCGGAACACTTCGCGCGGCAGCATCTCGTCGCGGCGCACGATCGCCTCGCCGCGGCCGAGATCGACGATCACGCTGCCATATTCGACGCGCTTGACGATGCCGTTGACGATGTCGCCGATGCGGTCCTTGAATTCCTGGTACTGCCGGTCGCGCTCGGCCTCGCGCACCTTCTGCACGATCACCTGCTTGGCGGACTGCGCGGCGATGCGGCCGTATTCCAGCGGCGGCAGCGTGTCGGCGATGGTGTCGCCGACCTGGGCGCCGGGATTGGCGCGCTGCGCATCGTGCAGTGAAATCTGGTTCGACGAGTTCTCGACGACATCGACCACCAGCATGTGGCGGGTCAGCCGCAGCTCGCCCTTCTTGGCGTCGATCTCGGCATGGACGTCGGTCTCGCTGCCGTAGCGGGCACGCGCCGCCTTGGCGATGGCGTCTTCCATCGCCGCGATCACGATGGAGCGGTCGATCGACTTTTCGCGCGCAACTGCGTCTGCGATCTGCAGCAGTTCGAGTTTGTTGGCGCTGACTGCCATGGCTTAGTCTCCTTCGAATGGATCGATCTCGCCACGGCGCGCGCGCTCGGCGGCCAGGCGGTGCTTTTTGGTGTTGGTCGGTGCCGGCTTCTTGCCGGGCTTGTGATCGGACTTGTGATCGGACCTGGGTTTCGGCTTTTGGCTCTTCGCAGGATCGCTGTTCCTGGCGTGGGCCGGTTGCGGCGGCGCCAGCCCGAGCTCGCGGCGCAGCTCGCGCTCTGCGGCCTTGCCGCGGCGCATCGATTCCGCGATCAGCTCGTCGGTCAGCACCAGCCGCGCGTCCGAGATGTCTTCCATCACCAGCAAGACCTCGGCGTCCTCGGTGGGACGCGGATCGTCACGCCTGATACGCACTGCGTTGTCTTCGACGCCGGCGAGCAGGCCACGGAACCGCTTGCGGCCCTGATGCGGCACCGCCATCTCGATCTTCACGAGATGGCCGGTGTAGCGCTCGAAGTCGGAGCGGCGCACCAGCGGGCGGTCGATGCCGGGCGACGAGATTTCCAGCCGGTAGGCGCGCTCGATCGGATCGGCGACGTCGAGCACCGGCGACAGCGCGCGCGAGATCGCCTCGCAATCCTCGAGCTGCATCGAGCCGTCCGGCCGTTCCGCCATGATCTGCACGGTGCAGCCGGCGTCGCCCGAGACCTTGATGCGCACCAGGCGATAGCCCATGCCCTGCAACACCGGGACGGCGACCGCAGCGACGCGCGCCGCGACCCCGGGCTCGACGACGAGGCGCGGCTCGGCGAGCAGTTCGGTGTCCACGGGAGTGGCGGTCGGATCGGTCATATCCAGTGTCAAAGGCTGTCTAGGTTTAAAGGCTGCTGAGGTCTGTTGTGTTGTTCAGGTGGCCTTAAGGGGCCGCTAACGCTACCCAAACCGGACCCGGCCTCGCTGGGTCCCGTCAGGTAATAAAAAAGAGCGGGTCCCGGGGGGCCCACTCTCCTACGCGATCGTATGAGATACCATAAGTTGCGCCGGATATAGCTCTTTTGCCGGGCTCCGGCAAGGCCTCCCGGCTCCGCGGAACGCGATTTTGCGGCTTCCCGGGGCTCGATTCGATCTAACCCTCCGTTTACGAACGGGGTCATAGATTGCCGAAAATCGGCAGAAGTCGCCGGTTGGACAAGGCCCATGACGACAGCCCCTGCGCTGATCCCGGAACTCGACGACATCGTCCGTCGCGGCGACCCCAAGCGCCGTGCCGATGCCGCGCGGCGGCTCGGCGAGCTGTTCCTGCAGGGCGCCCAAAGCTTCCGTCCCGATCATATCGACCTGTTCGATGGGGTGCTGACCAGCCTGGTGCCGCATGCCGAGCTTGCGGCGCGGATCGATCTTGCCGAACGGCTCGCACCGCTCGCCAATGCGCCGCGGCGTCTGGTCGGGCAACTCGCCCGCGAGGACGAGGTCGCAGTCGCAGGGCCGGTGCTGCGCCGCTCGCCGGTGATCGACGACAAGGTGCTGGTCGAGATCGCCAATGCCAAGGGTCAGGGCCATCTGCTTGCGATGGCCGAGCGGTCGAAGCTTTCGAGCGCGCTGACCGACGTGCTGGTCCGTCGCGGCGACCGCGATGTGATCCGATGCGCGGCAGGCAATGCCGGCGCTGCGTTCTCCGACGTCTCCTTTGCGACCATGGTGCGCCGCGCCAGCCAGGACGGCGTGCTGACCCTGCGGATCGGCCGCCGTGACGACCTGCCGCCCGAGCATCTGAAAGGCCTGCTGGCCGGCTCGATCGACGTGATCCGCCGCCGCCTGCATATCGTCGCCAAGCCGGAACGACAGGCCGAAATCAAGCTGGCGCTGAGCGAGATCGAGGGCGGCGTCGCGCAGGTCGAGGGCCGCGATTTCGCGGCTGCGCAGCGCACGATCCTGGCGCTGCATCGCGCCGGCGCATTGAACGAGGCGGCGGTGGCAGGCTTCGCGAAGGCCTTCAAATACGAGGAATGCGTCGCGGCCATCGCCGCGATGACCAGTGTGAAGATCGTCACGCTCGATCGCCTGATCTCCGGCGACCGCTACGATCCGATCCTGATCGCCAGCAAGACGATCGGCTTCGAATGGCCGACCGTGCGTGCCCTGATCCTGATGCGGCTCGGGCCGAACCGCGTGCCGTCGCCGGCCGATATCGAAGGCGCGCGGGTGAATTTCACGCGCCTGATGCCATCAACCGCGCAGCGCGTCGTGGAGTTCTGGAAGTCGCGGTAGTTCAATCGCCAGCATTTAAACCCGTCATCCTGAGGAGCACCGCAGGCGCGTCTCGAAGGAAGCACGGCCGTGCTGTTGCAGCGGGGCCGTCGTGCTTCGAGACGGCCGCTTTGCGGCCTCCTCAGCATGACGGATCACAATTCACGGATTGTGCGGCTACAGCGTGAGCGCGGCTCGCGTAGCGAGAGTCCGGAATCCATTTATCCTCGAACAATGTGGCCCAATGGATTCCGCCCTCGTGCTTCGCACGCCCGGGAATGACGGCATCAAGGCAAGCGCTTGAATCTCAAATACGCCGCCTTGCGTCCTTCGCGCTCGGCCTTGGCGCCGTAGCGCGTCATGGTGTAGTGCGGCCACGGCTCAAGCCAGTCGATCGCGCGCTCGGCGAGCCAGGTGAAGTCGGGCGCGCGCATCAGATGCGCGAGCGTCCAGGCGCAGTAATCGTCGATGTCGCTGACGAAGCGGAATTCGCCGCCCGGCGGCAGCAATCGTGTCATCGCAGCGACCGTCGCATCCTGTACGAAGCGCCGCTTCCAGTGCCGCCGCTTCGGCCACGGGTCGGGATGGATCAGGTCGATGCGCGCAAGCGAACGTGCTGGCGCCCAGGCCAAGAGCTCGGCCGCGTCACCCGCGAACAGGCGGATGTTGCCGAGATTGTGCGCCTCGATCTGGGTCAGGATCTTCGCCATCCCGTTGACATAGGGCTCGCAGCCGATGAAGCCGGTCGCCGGAAATGCCTGTGCCTCCGCGATCAAATGCTCGCCGCCGCCGAAGCCGATCTCGAGCCGGACAGCATCGATGCCGTCATCGAATAATTCGGTCAGCGTCTCCGGCGCCGGCATCGAGATGTCGACCGACAGATGCGGCAGCAGCGTGTCGATCAGGTCGGCCTGGTGCGGGCGCAGCTTGTGGCCCTTGCGCCGCCCGAAGAACGAGCCGCGCGAATGAGCCGCCGCGCCGTCATCAGGGGACTCGCGATCGTCGGTGTCGTTCGGAGCCGGGGTCATCGCAGCGTCTGATAGAGTCGGTGCAGCAGCCGCGCGCGCGGCGCGATCGACGAGACGTAGAGCTGCTCATAATGGGTGTGCGCACCTTTGCCGTCGACCCCGAGGCCGTCGAGAGTCGCGGTGTGCGGCGCGGTGAAATTGCCGTCGGAACCGCCGCCGGTGAAGACGTCGATCAGCTCGAAGCCGAGTTCGGCGGCAAGCCCCTTGGCGTGTTCGTAAAGTGCGGCGCCGGCATTGCTTTTCTCATAGGGCGGACGGTTCAGTTCGCCCGTCACTTTCACGGTGACGCCCTCGGTGCGTGAGGTGATCCCGAGGATCTTCGGCACCAGCTCGTCGGCGTCGGCCATGGTCGGCACGCGCAGATCGACTTCCGCATAGGCCTCTTCGGCGATCACATTCGGCTTGGTGCCGCCGCGGACCACGCCGACATTGACGGTGATGCCGCGCTTGAGGTCGTTCATCGCCTCCAGCGCCAAGATCACATGGCCGAGTTCCCGTATCGCGCTGCGGCCGTCTTCGGGGCGCGTGCCGGCATGTGCCGGCGCGCCCTTGATGTTGACGTCGAAGCGCGCCACGCCCTTGCGCCCGGTGACGATCTTGCCGCCGTCGCGCGCGGGCTCGGTCACCAGCACGTATTTGGCCTTGTGGCCCTCGGCTTCGATCAGCGCCCGCGAGGTCGGGCTGCCGATCTCCTCGTCCGAGACGTAGAGCTGGGTGATGCCGAGCGGCGGGCGCGCATCTTCGGCGCAGATCTGCCGGAACGCATGATAGGCGAGGTAGGCGCCGCCCTTCATGTCGTAGATGCCCGGACCGAACGCGCTGTCGCCTTCGATCTTGAATGGTAACCGTTCGATGAATCCCATCGGATGGACTGTGTCGAGATGGCTCAACACCAGAATGCCCGGCGTGTCCTGCCCCCAGGATGAGCGCGCGACCAGATGATCGCCGCAGCCGTCGCGTCCGGCAACGCGCTCGACCGTGGCCGGCAGCTCGCGATATCCAGCTGCGACGAGATCGGCCAGTTTGTTGACCTGATCCGGCCGCTCGGTCGGAGACTCGATCTCGACCCAGCGGCGGATGCCGTCGAGGATGTCGGCGGTTTCAAACGGATTGCTGGACATGCTGTTGTCGTCGCCTGTGAATTTGGCCTGTGAATTCGCTTTGTCATTCAGCGCACGCGCCGAAACCGGATCCGGAAACGCGTTAAAGCGGCTTTCCGAAAAGATCATGCTCAAACAAGGAGCTAAGCGCGAAGAAGCCCTAATCTGCCTGATCGCAAATTAGCCCGCGCTGGAATGACATATTCCAGATTTGACGATCGCTCAAACGGATATGGGGCTGAATCAGATCTGTTCGGAGGCCTCGCGTGCCGCGATCTGTTCGACCAGTTCGACGATGCTGCGGCGGAGCTTGGCGTCCGCGATCCGCGTGAAGGCGCGAGTCAGGGCCAGGCCTTCGGCGGTCGCCAGAAAATCCGAGACGTAGGTCGGCGAGGAGCCCTCGCCGAAGCCGTCGGCGGTCTTGACGCCGCTCGGGCCGCCGTCGAACAGGAAGGAGACCGGCACTTGCAGGATCTCGGAGATCTGCTGCAGCCGGCTGGCGCCGACACGGTTGGTCCCCTTCTCGTATTTCTGCACCTGCTGGAACGTCAGGCCTAACGCCTCGCCCAGTTTTTCCTGGCTCATGCCGAGCATGATGCGTCGCATGCGGACGCGGCTGCCGACATATTTGTCAACAGGATTGGGCGCTTTGGTGGACATCTCCAACTCTCCTAGGGGATTGCGCGCCCGTGGATGAGGCAAGTTGGAAGGGGAGTATGCCTCAGGCGCCGGTGCCGTCAAATCCTGCAGGGAGGATCGGGACAAAATGCGGACAATTTGCGCAAAGGGGCTGACTTGGCTTGTGATTTCGCGTGGACCCGTACAATGCGAAGTGCACGGTCGATCTGTCAACTAGTGGAATCGCGCAGAGGTAAATTTCGACGTTTTTTCGGGTTCGCGACAACCGGCGATATGCAGCGATCAGGCTTTTCGCCTGACAAAACGCCTTCGCAATACGATTGCGAGGGCAACCAACACAATTACAGCGGCGGGGACGTTGCCGACACGCGCATAGATCGTCGGCGCGATGGCCGCCGGCAGGCCGGCGTCGAGCACGCCTTCGATGCCGAGCCCGAGTTGCGCGACGATCCGGCCGAGCGGGTCGACGATGGCCGAGATGCCTGTATTTGCGGCGCGCACCAGCGGCAGGCCTTCCTCGATCGAGCGCATCCGGGCCTGTTGCAGATGCTGATAGGGGCCGGTCGAGATCCCGAACCAGCCGTCATTGGTGACGTTGACGATCCAGCCGGGACGATCGTCGCGGCTCACGACATTGCCGGGGAAGATCGCCTCGTAGCAGATCAAGGGCAGTGCGCGCGGCGCATTGGGAATGTCGAGCGTCCGGCGGATCGTCCCGGGAATGTAGCCGCCCTGCACCTTGGTGAGCTGCACGAAGCCAATCTTCTCCATCCAGTCCTGGAACGGCAGATATTCTCCAAAGGGGACAAGGTGAAGCTTGTCGTGGACCGCTAGCACACTGCCGTCGTGGTCGATGACATAGATGGAATTATATGCTCGTGTGATGCGGACATTGGGCGGCAGATCGGGCGCGCGCACCGAGCCGGTGATCAGCACGGTTCCCTTCGGCAAGAGGTCGGCGATCTGCGCCATCGCGTCGGCTTCCTTGGTCAGGAAGAACGGAAACGCGGATTCCGGCCAGATCAGGATGGTGGAATCGCTCACGCCGGTGGCGTGCGGCCCGGACGCACGATCCGACAATGTGAGATATTTCTGCATCACCGCCGCCTTGGCGGAGTAGTTGAACTTGGCATCCTGCTGCAGATCGGGCTGCATGATGCGGAGCTTGACGCCGTCGACCATGGTGGTCGGCTCTCGCGCCAGCCGGACTGTGCCGAACCCCAGCATCGCGACGAGAACCAGCGCCGCGGCGGCCGGCGCACGCCATGGCTTGCGGCCGCGCGAGGCGCCGTCGATCAGCACGGCCGGGCTTGCGAAGATCGCGACGGTCAGGAACGTCATTCCCCACAGTCCGATCAGCGACGCGGTCTGTGCCAGCGCCAGCGGTTCGGTCAGCGCATAGCCGAACGCATTCCACGGGAAGCCGCTCAAGAGATGGCCGCGCAGCCATTCCGAAATCGTCAGGCTGACCGCCAGCGCCAGCACGCGCGAGGCGTCGCGCGGCCAGATCAGCCGCGCCAGTGCGAAGCCGAACGCGGTGAACAGCGCGAGATAGGCCGGCAGGCCGAGCACCGCGAACGGCGTCAGCCAGGCGAACGTGTCGGCGTCGACGAAGAAGGCGTAGCCGATCCAGTACAGTCCCGGCACGAAATAACCGAGGCCGAACCAGAAGCCGCACAGCGCCGCGGCGGGCAGTCCGCGCCAGCGGCCGGCGGCGCTGCCGTCGATCAGCCAGACCGCGATGGAAAAGGTCAGGAACAGCACCGGCCAGGCGTTGAACGGCGCCATCGCCAGCGAGGACAGCGCACCGGCCGCGAGCGCGAGCACGGCGCGCTTCCATCCCCAGGTCAGGATGACGGCAAGGCCGATCGATCGGAGCCGGTCGGAGAGCCTCACTGCGGTCCGGCTCCCTCGCCGGGCGGCGGCATGTTGTCATTCGCCTGCGGGTTTCCGGAGTCGGGGGCCTGCTCGCGGCGCCGCTCGCGTTCCTTGCGCGGCGCCGGCCGCTCCTTGCGCGTCGTGATGCGGACGCGCTTGACCCGCCGCGGATCGGCGTCGAGCACCTCGACCTCGTAATTGCCGGGCCCCGAGATCACCTCGCCGCGCACCGGCAGGCGGCCGACGAACGATACCAGATAGCCGCCCAGCGTCTCGACCTCCTCGCCGGCCTCGCCGGTCACGAAATCCTCGCCGATCACCGAACGGACATCGTCGAGGCTGGCGCGCGCGTCGGCGATGAAGGAGTTGTCGGGCTGACGGACGATCGACGGCGGCTCGTCGGAATCGTGCTCGTCGTCGATCTCGCCGACGATCTGCTCGACAATGTCCTCGATCGAGACCAGCCCGTCGGTGCCGCCATATTCGTCGACCACCAGCGCGAGATGGATGCGCGAGGCCTGCATCTGCGCCAGCAGGTCGATCGCGCGCATCGATGGCGGGATGTAGAGCAGCTTGCGGATGATGTTGGCGTCCGCCAGCGGCAGCGCGAGATCGACGCTGCGCAGATCGAGGCCCGCGGGAAAAGGCTTCTTGCGCTTGGTCTTGGTCGCTTCGGTGACGCGCGCCTTCGCGGTCATGAAGGCGAGCAGGTCGCGGATGTGCACCATGCCCTCGGGGTCGTCGAGGGTTTCGTTGTAGACGACCAGCCGCGAATGCGCCGCGCTCTCGAACAGGCTCATCAATTCGCCGAGCGGGATGTCGCGCTTGACCGCGACGATGTCGGCGCGATGCACCATGACGTCGGCGATCCGCCGCTCGTTCAGCGACAGGATGTTGCGCAGCATGGTGCGCTCGATCGCCGAGAAGCCGACGTCGTCGGGCGTCGAGGCGTCGAGCACCACCTGCAGATCGTCGCGCACCGAGCCGGCCTTCCAGCCGAACAGGGTACGGATCGCGCGAACCAGCCAGCCCTCGGCCGCCGGGCGCTGCAGCTCGCCCTCATGCACCACCGCGGGCAGGTTGCTCACGTTGCGCGGATTGTCGTGGGTCGGTTCGGAGTCCGGCATGTCAGGCGGTCCGATCCGCATAGGGGTCGGGAATGCCAAGGGAGGACAGGATCTCGCGCTCGAGCGCCTCCATGTCCTCGGCATCGTCGTCGTTCTCGTGGTCGTAACCGATCAGGTGCAGGAAGCCATGCACCGCGAGATGGCTCAAATGATGGTCGAACGGTTTCTGTTCTTCATCGGCCTCCCGCCGCGTCGTCTGATAGGCGATCGCGATATCGCCGAGCATGCGCGGGGCGTCGTCGGGGCCGCCGGACCCCTCCGGCTGCAAGGCCGGGAACGACAGCACGTTGGTCGGCTTGTCGATGCTGCGCCAGTTGGCGTTCAGGGTGCGGATGCCGGCATCGTCGGTCAGCATCACCGCAAGCTCGGCGCCGGCGACATCGGCATCAGCGATCTCGGCGGCAGCCTCGATGGCGCGGTGAATCACCGCGTCGGCATGGGGCTCGGCCTGCCAGCATTCGGCGGTGACGAGAACCTCGGTTGCAGGAAAAGCAGACACGTTGGTTTCAAAATCTGCGTTATGGCCGGAATCCGCGTCGTGCGGGCTCGCGGCCGAAGCTATTGGGCTCAAGATCTGGCGTTTGCCGGCTTTTGCGGCAATCCCTCATAGGCGGCCACGATGCGTGCCACCAATTCGTGGCGGATGACGTCCTCGGCCTTGAAATGCACCTGCGCGATGCCCTCGACGCCGTCGAGCAGCTTCACGGCTTCCGTGAGCCCCGAGGCCTGGCCATGCGGCAGGTCGACCTGCGACGGGTCGCCGGTGACGATCATCCGGCTGTTCTCGCCGAGACGCGTCAGGAACATCTTCATCTGCATCGTCGTGGTGTTCTGCGCCTCGTCAAGGATGATGGCGGCGTTGGTCAAGGTGCGGCCGCGCATGAAGGCGAGCGGCGCGATCTCGATCTCGTTGCCCTGCAGCGCGCGCTCGACGACGCGGGCATCCATCAGATCGTACAGGGCATCATAGATCGGGCGCAGATACGGATCGACCTTCTCCTTGAGGTCGCCGGGCAGGAAGCCGAGCCGCTCGCCGGCCTCGACCGCGGGCCGCGTCAGGATGATGCGATCGACCTCCTTGCGCTCGAACAGCTGCGCGGCATGGGCGACCGCGAGCCAGGTCTTGCCGGTACCGGCCGGGCCGATGCCGAACACCAGCTCGTGCCGCTTCAGCGCGCGGATGTAGGAATCCTGCGCCGCGGTGCGGGCGCGCACCGGACGCTTGCGCAGATTGATCGTTTCAAACGTCGGCTTCGCGGTCTTGTTGTCGAACTCGAACAGCGAGCCCTGCGCGATCACGGCGCGGATCGCGCCCTCGACTTCGCCCTGATCGAGGTCGTGTCCCTCGATGGCCTGCGCATAGAGCGTCTCGAGCACGCGCCGCGCCGCGTCGCAGCCGTCGCGGGAGCCTGCGATGGTGAGATGATTGCCGCGGGAATCGACCACGACGCCAAGCCGGCGCTCGATCAGCGCGAGATTCTGTCCGTAGGGGCCGACCAGAGCGGATGCGGCACGGTTGTCGTCGAAATCGATAACGACCTGAGTTTCAGGGGGGCGGGTCTCAGGTGGCATTTGCATGTCGCGGTCAGGTTTGCGGCTGGGAGCGAGCGAAGACGAATCCGATGCGCTTTTTGGCAAGGATTTCAGGCTCCAATGGTCTGCGAAATGAGGCCAGGTGCTGCCGGCGTCGCAAGCTCGCCGATCAGGCTGTAGCGCTCGAGGCTGTCGACCCGCACCGAGCGGACCTGGCCGATAATGTCAGGCGAGGCCATCACATGGGCGGGCTGCAGATAGGCGGTGCGGCCGACGATCTGGCCCGGATTGCGCGCCGCGCGCTCGAACAGCACATCGACCGTTGTGCCAATCGCAGCCCGGTTGAAGGCCGATTGCTGGCTGTCGATCAATTCCTGAAGCCGCCCCAAGCGCTCGTCCATCTCGGCTGCTGACACCGTCTCCCGCATCTCCGCCGCCGGCGTGCCCGGCCGTGGCGAATACTTGAATGAATATGCCGCAGCGTACCCGATTTGCGTGACAAGCGCGAGAGTGGCGGAAAATTCTTCCGCGCTCTCTCCGGGGAAGCCCACGATAAAATCTGATGAAAAAGCAATGTCTTGCCGTGCAGCCCGGAACCGGTCGATGACGCGCCGGTAGTCATCGGCGGTATGCTTGCGGTTCATGGCGGCAAGGATCCGGTCCGACCCCGACTGCACCGGCAGGTGCACGAACGGCATCAGTCCGGGCAGGTCGCGGTGCGCCGCGATCAAATCGTCATTCACATCGCGCGGATGGCTGGTGGAATAACGCAGCCGGATGACGCCGGGAATTGCGGCAAGCCGCTGCAACAATTTGCCGAGCGACCAGATGCGGCCGTCGGGGCCTTCGCCGTGATAGGCGTTGACGTTCTGTCCGATCAGCGTGAACTCGCGCACGCCGTTGTCGGCGAGCTGCTTCACATCGTCGATGATCTTGCCGACCGGACGCGAGACTTCGGCGCCGCGTGTATAGGGCACCACGCAGAAGGTGCAGAACTTGTCGCAACCTTCCTGCACCGTGACGAAGGCGGAGATGCCGCGGGCACGGATCGCATCGGGCTTCGGCTGCGGCAGGAAGCCGAACTTGTCCTCGATCGGAAACTCGGTTTCGAGCGCGCGGCCGTTTTCCCTGGCGCGCTTCAACAGCTCCGGGAGATGATGATAGCTCTGCGGCCCGACCACGATGTCGACGGTCGGCGCCCGCTGGATGATCTCGGCGCCTTCGGCCTGCGCGACGCAGCCGGCGACCGCGATCTTCATCTCGCGGCCCGCCCGCGCCGCCTCCTCCTTGGCAACGCGGAGTCGGCCGAGTTCGGAATAGACCTTCTCCGATGCCTTCTCGCGGATGTGACAGGTGTTGAGGATCACGAGGTCGGCGTCTTCGGCGCTCGCGGTCTCGACAAAGCCCTCGCCGGCCAGCGTGTCGACCATGCGTTGCGCATCGTAGACATTCATCTGGCAGCCATAGGACTTGATGTGCAGCTTGCGCGGCGTCGTCATGGAACCCTGAGCGCGAAAATGGAAACGGCGCCATCCGGGCGCCGGGGCTCAAATATAGCCTAAACCGGCGAAAATCCAGCTTGTTGGGTGTCATTCCAGGATGGTCCGAAGGACCAGACCCGGAATCTCGAGATTCTCGGTGCGCAATTGCGCACCTGAGGGTTCGATGCTTCGCATCGCCCCGGAATGACGGGGGTGAGGCTCAGCCAGCGAGCGCCGTGGCACCAATCCGGGCGATCAAATCGGGCAATTGACGCATATCGGCGAAGGTCACGGTCGCGCCGGCCTGGCGCAGCATGGCCTCGTGTTCCGCCGTGCAATGGCTGCCGCCGTAAAAACCGAGCACGGTCATTTCGGCGGCGCAGGCGCCGGTGACGCCGGCCACGCTGTCCTCGATCACGACGCAGCGCGAAGGGCTCGCGCCCATCTGTTCGGCGGCGAACAGGAAGAGATCGGGCGCCGGCTTGCCGCGCTTGACCTGGGTGGCTGAGAAAATATGCGGCGCCAGCTGGTCGTATAGCCCGGCGCAGGTCAGGCCGTGATGGATCTTTTCCGGCGTGCCGCTGGAGGCCACGCATTTCGGCAAGGTCAGCGCGGCGATCGCGTCGCCGACATGCGCGATCGCATTGAGATCGTCTTTATATAAACTCAGTGTCGCGTGCTTGACCTCGGCCTCGAACGTCTCGGGCAGCGCGCGGCCGATCTCGCTCTCCACGAGCCGCCGCGCCTCGCGGTCGGACACGCCGAGGAAGCGCTTCAGCACGCCGTCGGGTGTGATCGGAAAACCGTGCCGCGTCAGCGTGTCCGCATGGGCGCGACAGGAGATCACCTCGCTGTCGACAAGCACGCCGTCGCAATCGAAGATGACGAGATCGAAGCTCATGGTGCGATGATGGGCAGCACGCGCCTACGGCTTGCTGTCGTCGTCGAGCGGCACGCAATACAGCTCGAGCCGGTGATCGACCAGCTTGTAGCCGAGCTTGCGTGCGATCTCGGCTTGCAGCTTCTCGATTTCCTCGGAGGTGAATTCGATCACCTTGCCGTCGCGCAGGTTGATCAGATGGTCGTGATGGCTCTCGGGCATCTGCTCGTAGCGGGCGCGGCCCTCGCGGAAGTCGTGGCGCTCGATGATCCCTGCATCCTCGAACAGCTTGACCGTGCGATACACCGTCGAGATCGAGATCTTGTCGTCGACCGCGACGCAGCGGCGGTACAGCTCCTCGACGTCGGGATGATCCATGGCCTCCGCCAGCACCCGCGCGATCACGCGGCGCTGTTCGGTCATGCGCATACCGGTCGCGGCGCAGCGCGCCTCGATGCCGGTATTCTTTTGCGCAGGCGTGATTTTCACCGTCGTCATTGGTCCAAGCCTTGGGTCCAAGCCTTGAGGGGCAGAGCAGGGCGCTGTTCTGCCATCGCGCCGATGTTACGACAAGTCGCGCCGCATCAGAAGCGCGTTCAAATGTTCCCCGCCCGGCTGCTTGTAATAGCGTTCACGGCGGCCGATCACGCCGAATCCGGCCCTTTCGTAGAGCCGTCGCGCCGGCGCATTGTTCTCTTCCACTTCGAGGAAGATGGTGCGGATGCCGCGGCCGGCAAGATGGCCGAGATGGGTCAGCAGCAGGTCGCGCGACAGGCCGCGCCCGCGCTGATTGGAATCGATCGCAATCGAGAGGATTTCGGCTTCGTCGGCGGCCATCCGCGACACCGCAAAGCCGATCACCTTGCGGCCCTGCCGCAGCCGGTGCACCAGCGTGTTGCGCTCGGTCAGCATCGCCTCGAATTCGCCTTCGCCCCAGCCGCGATGAAACGACGCGCCGTGCAGTTGCGCGAGCCGCGCCGCGTCACGCAACGATGCGGGCTCAACCGCGGGCGGACCGCCGCCCCACCATCGCGACAGAACGCCGATCATGTCGATGGCGGCGCGCTGATGACGAGGCGATCCTTCGGCGGCTTGGCGTCGGGCGCGCGCAGATAGAACGGCCGCGGCGGCGCGGTCTCGGGATCGACGGCGGCGCCGACCCAGGCGACCCAGGTAATGTCGGGCGCGGGTTGCCTGTCGACCTTCACCGGGGGAGCCGCATCCGCAGGCCAGCGCTCGGCGAGAATGTTGGCGGCGTTGCCGACCAGATGCAGCGCGCCGAATTGCGCGGCTTCGAGCGCTTCCGCGATCGGCGCCACCTTCGGCTTGAGCATCAGGCCGCCGTCGCCGCCGACCAACTGGAAATAGACGTGGTCATGCCGCGCATCGATCGCCGACAGGATGGCATGCTCGCCATTCTTGGCGACCACGGGCGCGGCGTAGGCGGCGAGCGTCGATAGCCCGACGATCGGCTTCGCGGCCGCGAGCGCAATGCCGCGCGCCGCAGAGAGGCCGACGCGCAGGCCGGTGAAGCTACCGGGACCGGTCGTGACCGCGATGCGGTCGAGCCCGGCAAAACCGATGCCGCTCTCTTTCATCACCCGCGCAATCAGCGGCATCAGCGCTTCGGCATGGCCGCGCGGCATCGGCTGCGATTCGCTCGCGATCGTATTGCCGGAGGTGGTGTCGAGCACCGCCGCGGAGCAGGCGTCGAGCGCGGTGTCGATGGCGAGAATCATCATGGGAGGGCGAATGGCGAGTGGCGAATAGCGAATGGACTATCAGGGTGGATCCCCATTCGCCATTCGCTACCCACCATTCGCCTCCATTACATCGGCCGGACTTCCTGCACGTCGGGCACGAAGTGCCGGAGCAGGTTCTGGATGCCGTGTTGCAGGGTGGCGGTCGATGACGGGCAGCCGGCGCAGGAGCCCTTCATGTTGAGATAGACGATGCCGTCCTTGAAGCCGCGGAAGGTGATGTCGCCGCCGTCATTGGCGACCGCCGGACGCACGCGGGTCTCGATCAGGTCCTTGATCTGCTCGACGGTTTCGGCGTCGGCCTCGTCGAAGAATTCGTCGCCCTCGTCGCGTGCATCATCGCTGCCGACGGTGCCGTCGGCGAGCAGCGGCGCGCCGGACATATAGTGCTCCATGATCGCGCCGAGGATCGCGGGCTTGAGATGCTGCCAGTCGCCGTCCGCCTTGGTCACGGTGATGAAGTCGGCGCCGTAGAACACGCCGGTGACGCCGGACACGGCGAACAGCCGTTCGGCGAGCGGCGAGCGGGCGGCGGATTCGGCCGAGGAGAATTCCATGGTGCCGGTGTCGAGCACCAGGCGGCCCGGAATGAATTTCAGGGTGGCGGGATTGGGCGTGGCTTCGGTCTGAATGAACATTTGCTGTCTCCGGCGTCGCCGGTTCAAGGCCGGCGCGTTGGGTTCCCCCTTCAAATGGCAACTAAAAAGCCCGCGATCAAGCTGCAAAACCGCGGTTCCACGGCCGCACCCATGCTCTGGCGCCGGTTTCGGGGCCGATAAGGCTTACGACAGGGCGTCGATCTCGGCGTCGGTCAGGCCGCCCGGCACAATGGTCACCGGGATCGGGAACGCGCCCATGGTCTTGGCCATGGTGGTGATGATCGGCCCGGGCCCCTCGGCCCCCGGATTGGCGGCCAGCACCAGCATGGCGATGTCGACGTCCTTGTCGATCACGTCGAGGATCTGCTCGGTCGGGTCGCCCTCCCGAATCACCCGCTCCGGGGTGATGGCGGCGATCCCGTTGGCGCGGCCGGCGGCGCGGTCGAGCGCCTCGTTGGCGGCCTCCTCGGCCTCCGCGCGCATGATGTCTGCGACCCCCAGCCATTGCTGGTTCTGGTCCTCGGTTTCGATCACCCGCAACATCAAGACGCCACCGCCGACCCGGATCGCCCACCGGCTGGCATAGTAGACCGCGCGGTCCCACTCCGCGGTGTCGTCAACGATGACGAGGCATTTCGGCTTGTGACCTTGCTCGTAGCTGCGTCGCTGGGTGGTCATGCATGTCCCGGTGCTGAACCAACAAGCATGATCCGGAAAAGTGCGCAGCGGCTTTCCGAAAAGATCATGCTCAAACGAGACCCATGCTGCCATACTCCCTCGCCGTTGGGGAGAGGGAGCGCGCAGGTCTGCCGGTGGTGTCAGCGCGGGCGGATGAAGCCGACGATGTCCTTGGTCATCCGCATGGTCTCGTCGGCGATGATCCGTGCACGGTTGGCGCCGTCGGCCAGGATCGCATCGACGTGGCCGGGATCGGCCACCAGCCGCTTCATTTCGCCGGCGATCGGCGCCAGCTTCGCGACGCAAAGCTCGACCAGCGCATTCTTGAAGCTGGAGAATTGCCCGCCGCCGAACTGGTTGAGCACCTCCTGCTTGGAGATTTCGGCGAGCGCCGCGTAGATGCCGACCAGGTTGTCGGCTTCGGGGCGGGTCTCCAGGCCCTTTTCCTCCGACGGCAGCGGTTCCGGATCGGTCTTCGCCTTGCGGATCTTCTGCGCGATGGTCTCGGCGTCATCAGTGAGGTTGATGCGCGAATTGTCCGACGCGTCGGACTTCGACATCTTCTTGGTGCCGTCACGCAGGCTCATCACCCGCGTCGCCGGACCCGTGATGAACGGCTCCGGCTGCGGGAAATAAAGGCCTTCATTGAAGCCGTGGCTGCGGATCGAATCGCCGAAATCGTTGTTGAACTTCTGCGCGATGTCGCGGGACAGCTCCAGATGCTGCTTCTGATCCTCGCCGACCGGCACGTGGGTGGCGCGGTACAACAGGATGTCGGCCGCCATCAGCACCGGATAGTCGTAGAGACCGACGGAAGCGTTCTCGCGGTCCTTGCCCGCCTTCTCCTTGAACTGGGTCATCCGGCTGAGCCAGCCGACGCGGGCCACGCAGTTGAATATCCAGGTCAGCTCGGCATGGCCGGCAACCTGGCTCTGGTTGAACACGATATGCTTCTTTGGATCGATGCCGGCAGCGATGAAGGCCGCGGTCACCTCGCGGGTGTTCCGCGCGAGCTCGGCCGGGCCGCCCCAGACATCGACGCCTTGCGTGATCGCGTGCATGTCGACGACGCAATAGATGCAGTCATGGGTCTGCTGCATCTTCACGAAGTTGACGATGGCGCCGAGGTAGTTGCCGAGGTGCAGATTGCCCGTCGGCTGGACGCCTGAGAAAACCCGTTCAACGAACGCCATGGTCTAATTCCCGGAAATAGGCTGCTTTTGCGGGCTCGTTTGCCACTTAAGCTCCGCGTGCGCAAGTCAGGCGCGCGTGCGCAAGTCAGGCGGGGCGTCTTTGCCTGACGGCGTTAACCGCCTCGCGCCACCCGGTGACGCCGAAAAGCTGCAACAGGAGCCCGTAACCGGCGATGCCGGCCGCGATCAGCACGAGCAGCGAGGCCGCCTGCACCAAACCGTGTGCTGCGGTGGGCAGGGCGCCCTCTGCGAGCCACAGCAGGGCGCCCATCGCGAGCGCCGCGGCCAGGATGCGCGGCAGCCGCCGGCGCGCCGCGGGATCGATCGAGAAGCCGAAGGTCGCGGCGCCCTTGCGGATCAGCGTCAGCGCGTTGCTCCAGGCGCCGAGCGCAATGCCGGCGGCAATTCCGCTGGCGCCGAAGATATGGCCGAGCAGGAAGGCCGCCGCGATCGCGACCACGATGGCCTTCAGCGTCGCGAATAAGGGCGTCAGCGTATCCTCGCGCGCAAAGAATGCCGGCGACAGCGCCTTCACCAGCACATGGGCCGGCAGCGCCAGCGTCAGCCAGATCAGCGCCTGCGCGGTCGCCGCGGTATCCTCCGCGGTGAACGCGCCATGCTCGAACAGCATCCGCACGATCGGCGTGCTCAGCACCATCAGGCCGAGCGTGGCCGGCAGCGCCAGCCCGACCGCGAGCTCGAGCCCGCGCGATTCCGCATGCGCGATCGCGGCGTGCTCGCCGCTGCGCACCGCGCGCGTCATCTCCGGAATCAGTACCGTGCCCATCGCGACGCCGACGATGCCGAGCGGCAGCTCGAGCAGGCGGTTGGCGAAATAGAGCCAGGACACCGCTGACGGCGAGGTCGACGCGATCACAGCGCCCGCCACGACAAGCCATTGCGGCGCGCTGCTGGCGACCATGCCGGGGACCGCGCGGCCGAGAAAGCCGCGCATCTCGGGATCGAACGAGACGCGCAGCGGCGAAGCAAGCTTTGCGCCGCGCAGCGCCAGCATCGACAGTTGCAGGAAGCCGGCGACGCCGATCGTCGCGGCCATGACAAGCGCGGCCTGCACAGAATCCTGCTGCCGGGCCAGCAGCACGGCCATCACAGCGATCAGCGCGATGTTGAACAGCAGCGGAGAGAACGCGGTCAGCGCAAAGCGTCCTTGCGCGTTGAGCAGCGCCATCATCACGGTGACCGGGCCGGCGAAGGCGAGATAGGGCAGCATCAGCCTTGCGTCGTCGGCCGCGAATTGCAGCGTGTCGCGGCCGACAAAGCCCGGCGCGATCGCCGCGATCACCAGCGGCATCGCGAAGCCGATCACGAGCGCAGCCGCGATCACGGCGGCGCTGACGGTGCCGAGCACGCGGCCGGCAAACGCGCGCGCCGCCGCTTCGCCATCGCCGTCGCGAACCCTGAGCCATGCCGGCACCAGGGCCGCATTCAGCCCGCCTTCGGCCAACAGCCGCCGCACGACATTCACAAGCTGGAATGCCGCCAGAAAGGCATCGGCCACCGGACCCGCGCCGAGCAGTGCCGCGATCACGGAATCGCGCACGAAGCCGAGGAGTCGCGAGGCCAGCGTTCCCGAGGAGACGGTGAGGAAGGAGCGGAACATCGGGCCTGTATAGCAGCCGCAGGTCTTGTCGCCAGCGGCACTGTACTAAACCCGTCATCCTGAGGCGCGAACGCAGCGAGCCCTCGAAGGGTGAATCGGCCACAATCCGGGCCGTACATCCTTCGAGACGCGCGTTCCGCGCTCCTCAGGATGGCGGAAGTAGAGCTTCCCTTGCTGCCCCAAGGCCTAACGTGATAGGTCGCGGCTCTTGTTGGGTGGCGTTAACACAGGGCAGGTCTATGGCTGACGCAAAATATGACGTTCTCGGGATCGGCAACGCGATCTTCGACATGTTGGTGCAGACCGACGAGGGATTCCTCGGCCGTCACGGCATGACCAAGGGCTCGATGCAGCTGATCGACGAGGCGCGCGCCAGCGCGATCTACAGCGACATGGGCGTGGCGACCAAGGTGTCGGGCGGCTCGGCCGCGAACACCATCGTCGGCGTCGGCAATCTCGGCGCCCGCGCCGCCTATGTCGGCAAGGTCAAGGACGACCAGATCGGCAAGCTCTACGTCCACGACATCCGCGCCGCCGGCGTCAGCTTCGACACCGCGCCGGCCAAGACCGGCCCGGCCACCGGCTGCTGCTACATCCTGGTGACGCCGGACGGCGAGCGGACCATGAACACCTATCTCGGCGCCGCGCAGGACCTGACGCCGGACGATATCGATCCCGCCCAGATCGCGTCCGCCAGCATCATCTATCTCGAAGGCTATCTCTGGGATCCGAAGAACGCCAAGGACGCCTTCGTGAAGGCGGCCACGATCGCGCATGGCGCGGGCCGCCAGGTCGCGCTGACGCTGTCGGATTCGTTCTGCGTCGATCGCTACCGCGACGAGTTCCTCGATCTGATGCGCAAGGGCATCGTCGACCTCGTGTTCGCCAACGAATCCGAGCTGCACTCGCTGTACCAGACCTCCGACTTCGACACCGCGCTGAAGCAGTTCGGCAAGGACACCAAGCTCGGCGTCGTCACCCGCAGCGAGAAGGGCTGCGTCGTGATCTCGGGGAATGACGTCACATCGGCACCGGCCTTGCCGATCGACAAGCTCGTCGACACCACCGGTGCCGGCGATCTGTTCGCCGCCGGCTTCCTGGTCGGCCTGGTGCGCAATATCGGCCACGAAAACGCCGGCCGTCTCGGCGCGCTCGCCGCCGCCGAAGTGATCCAGCACATCGGCGCCCGGCCGCTGGTGTCGCTGAAGGAGCTGGCGAAGCAGCAGGGGCTGCTGGTTT
Organism: Bradyrhizobium sp. USDA 4461; assembly: GCF_054055655.1. Lineage (NCBI taxonomy): Bacteria > Pseudomonadati > Pseudomonadota > Alphaproteobacteria > Hyphomicrobiales > Nitrobacteraceae > Bradyrhizobium > Bradyrhizobium sp. USDA 4461. The sequence goes on along the minus strand of NZ_JBSRXM010000001.1, from coordinate 2,149,909 downwards.
AGCCGCCTCTTACCTCGCCCCGCTTGCGGGGAGAGGTCGGAATGCATCGCGAGATCCATTCCGGGTGAGGGTGTACAGGTCTCACCCCCGTCGCAACTCGCGGAAGCAGCCCCTCACCCCGACCCGCTCCCCGCATCCGCCTTCGCCCGAAGGCGAGCTTCGGCGGACAAGAGAGCGGGGCGAGGGAGAAGAAAGAGCATCACGCCGTCTTCGCCGCCTTCAATCCGAGCCGCTGCTCGACCGCGTCGCGCATCACGAATTTCTGGATCTTGCCGGTCACCGTCATCGGGAATTCCTCGACGAACTCGACATAGCGCGGGATCTTGTTGTGGGCGATCTGGCCCTGGCAGAAGGCGCGCACTTCGTCCGCGGTCAGCGTCTCGCCCTGCCTGACCCTGACCCAGGCGCACAGCTCTTCGCCATAGCGGCTGTCGGCGACGCCGAAGATCTGCACGTCCTGGATCTTCGGATGGCGGTAGAGGAATTCCTCGATCTCCCGGGGATATAGATTCTCGCCGCCGCGGATCACCATGTCCTTGATGCGGCCGACGATGTTGCAATAGCCTTCGTCGTCGATCACAGCGAGATCGCCGGTGTGCATCCAGCCATTGGCGTCGAGCACGTCCGACGTCTTCTCCTTTTCGTCCCAATAGCCGAGCATGATGCTGTAGCCGCGGGTGCAGAGCTCGCCGCGTTCGCCGCGCGGCACCACACGGCCGTCGAGATCGACGACCTTGACCTCGACATGCGGATGGATGCGGCCGACGGTGGAGACGCGGCGCTCCAGCGGATCGTCGGTCGCGCTCTGGAAGCTCACCGGACTGGTCTCGGTCATGCCGTAGGCGATCGTCACCTCATCCATGTTCATCTCGGTGTTGACGCGTTTCATCACCTCGATCGGGCAGGGCGCGCCGGCCATGATGCCGGTGCGCAGCGACGACAGGTCGAAGCGGGAAAATTCCGGATGGTCGAGCTCGGCGATGAACATGGTCGGCACGCCGTACAGCGTCGTGCATTTCTCCTGCGCGACCGTCGTCAGCGTCGCCAGCGGATCGAAGCCTTCGCCGGGATAGACCATGGTGGTGCCGAGCGTGACCGACGCGAGGTTGCCCATCACCATGCCGAAGCAGTGATAGAGCGGCACCGGAATGCAGATGCGATCCTGCTCGGTCAGACGCATGGCGCGGCCGGTGAAGTAGCCGTTGTTGAGGATGTTGTGATGGGTCAGCGTCACGCCCTTGGGCGAGCCGGTGGTGCCGCTGGTGAATTGGATGTTGACCGGATCGTCGAATTGCAGGCTGGCGCCGAGCGCCGCGAGCTGCTCGCGATGGCGGTCCCCGCCCATCTGCGCGACCTGCTCGAACGGAATCGTGCCCGGTGCCGCCGGCCCGCCGATCTGGATCACGGCGCGCAGTTGCGGCAGCCGCGCCGATCGCAACTGGCCGGGTGTGGCGCTCGCAAGCTCCGGTAGCAGCGTGTTGATCATCTCCATATAGGCCGAGGTCTTGAACGCGGTCGCGGTCACGATCGCGGCGCAGCCGACCTTGCGCAGCGCGAATTCGAGCTCGCTCAAGCGATAGGCCGGATTGATGGTGACGAGGATCAGCCCGGCTTTCGCGGCGGCGAATTGCGTCAGCGTCCATTCCGGCCGGTTCAGCGACCAGATGCCGATCCGCTCGCCGCGTTGCAGGCCGAGTGCGAGGAAGCCTGCGGCGACCGCCTCGACACGCTCGGCGAACTCGTTCCAGGTCCAGCGCACATTGTGGCTCGGCGACACCAGCGCCTCGCGATCGCCCCAGCGCGCCCGTGCGCGGTCGAGGCTGTGGCCGATGGTTTCGCCGAGCAGCGGCGTGTCGGAAATACCGCAGACATAGCTGTCTGCCTTGGGGGTGGGTGCCAAGATCGGTGCCAAGATCGTCCTCCTCGTGGTCGTGTTCGTGTCGTCGCGCTTTTTTGCGCGATCTTAGTCGTTTGGTGCCGACGGGACAGGCCCGACCTATGGCGGGTACGAAAAATCCCTCCCCGCGAGGGGAGGGATTTCTCGGTGCTTGATTGGAACCTCAGGCCGCCCGCTGTCCGCTGCCGGCGTCGAGTCCGGCATAGATGCCCTTCTCGAAGCCCGCGAAGGCTTCCAGGCTGTGCTTGTCGGCGAACGGCAACAGCTGGGTCAGGATCACGCCGCAGACGTCGCGTGCCGGATCGATCCAGTAATAGGTGTTGGCAAGGCCCGCCCAGGCCAGACTGCCGGCGCTGCGGCCTTCCGGCGTCTTGGCGGTGTTGATCAGGAAGCTCAGTCCCCACTTCTTGACGATGTCGGGATAGAGGTCGACGTCATTGGTGTACATCGGCGCCGCCGTCGGCATCTTCCCGACAGTGAGCTCGCCGATGTGGTTCTGCCCCATCGTCGCGACGGTCTCGGCCTTCAGCACCTGGTTGCCGTTGCCTTTGCCCTTGTTGAGGATCATCTGGCAGAACTTGATGTAGTCGGCCGCGGTCGAATACAGGCCGCCGCCACCCATGTGGAATTCAGGGTTCTGCTCGAGCTCGAACGGGATCGCAGCCAGCGTGCCGTCCTCGCCGCGCGCATGCATGCCGACCAGCCGCTTGCGCATGTTGTCGGAGATCTTGAAGCCGGTGTCGCTCATGCCGAGCGGTGCGAACATGTTGTCGCGCAGATAGGCATCGAGCTTCTTGCCGGATGCCGCCTCCACGGCCTTGCCGACGAAATCAATATTGGTTCCGTATTCCCAGCGCGTGCCGGGGTCGGTCATGATCGGCGTCTTCAACGCGGCATTGAGGCAGGTGATGATGCCCGGCGTGCCGGTCTTCTCCAGATATTTGCCGAGATTGACGTCCCACATGTCGTAGGCGAAGCCGGCGGTGTGGGTCATCAGCTGGCGCAGCGTGATCGGCTTTTTCGCCGGGCGCAGCTGCGGCTCGCCCTTGGCATCGAAACCGTCGAGCACCCTAACCGCGGCGAGATCGGGCAACAGCTTGCCGATCGGCTCGTCGAGCGACAGCTTGCCCTGCTCGACCAGCTGCATCGCGCCCGCTGATGTCACCGCCTTGGTCATCGAGGCGATCCAGAACACGCTGTCGACGGTCATCGGATCGCTCTTGGCGAGATCGCGCTTGCCGAACGCGCCTTCGTAGATCACATCCGTGCCGGTGGCCGCGACGGCGACCACGCCGGGAATCTCCTTTGCCTCGCTCTTCTGCCGCAATACCTGATCAATCTGAGCTTTGCTCTGCATTGGGGGCGTCCTCCGGTGGGGTTTATTGTTTTGAAGTGGCGGGATCATCCTCCCGCTTTTCCGCTCCCGCAAGGCGGCCGCGATGCGGTGATGTCGCGATGTCGTGAAAGGCGGGCCGCACAGGAACGGCCATGCTGAGGAGGCGTTCACCACGCATGCAGATTTTGCGGTGGACTCCGCACAAGCCCGGATGACCCCGGACGGAGGCCACGGTAACGTGATCGGGAGGTTGATTTCCGTACCTGTTTATTTGCACTAACGCATTCAGATTGCTGCACAAAAGGTGCGGCGAATTGGGATGCATTTGACGAAAAGATTCGTCGTTTCGCGCCTTACGGGGACGCAGCAATGATTTCGACATGGAGTGAATGGAAGCGCTATCCGCGGCCGGGCCGCGGCGAGAACATCGAGGCGCCGATCAGCCCAGGCCTCTACGAAGTCCGCTACGCGGCTACCGGCGCGCTGCACTCATTCGAGGCAGTCGACAATGTCGCCCAGGCGCTGGCCCTGCTGCAGACCGGCACCAAGTCCTGGTTCGGCCGGCGCGATGCGAGGGCGCAGGCCGATCTCGAATACCGGACCTGCGCGACCTCGACCAAGGCGGATGCCAAGGCCGCGGCCGAACGCATGATCGGCCGTCGTGAAACCTACATGTCGGGCGGGGCGGTCTGACGAAAGCAATGTCATTCCGGGATGGTCCGGAGGACAGACCCTCAGGTGCGCAATTGCGCATCGAGAATCTCGAGATTCCCCGGGGCGCAGTTGCGCCCCTGAGGCTCGATGCTCCGCATCGCCCCGGAATGACGTGGAGAGGGCCGCATTTGCGGGCCAGCAGACTCGCGCCACTGACAATGCATCTCCACGCATTTCCGCTTATATAAGAGGCGAATACCCTTCCAAAGAAATTCAGGAGTAACGCCATGACCCCGCCCGTTGCCGCACGCGCCACGCTATCCGCAGCATCCTCGCTCGAAAGCCGCCTGAAGGACCCGTCGCTGCTGCGCGATCGCTGCTATATCGACGGCGCCTGGGTCGGCACCCCCGAATTCGCGGTCAACAATCCGGCCACCGGCGTCGAACTGATCAAGATCGCGCAGATGGGCGCCGATGATGCGACCCGAGCCGTCGAGGCCGCGCAGCGCGCGTTTCCGGCCTGGGCCAAGCTGACCGCGAAACAGCGCTCCAACATCCTGCGCAAATGGTTCGACCTGATCATCGCCAATCGCGAGGACCTCGCGCTAATCCTGACCTCCGAGCAGGGCAAGCCGCTGGCGGAGGCGCTCGGTGAGGTCGATATCGGCGCCGCCTATGTCGAATTCTTCGCGGAAGAGGCCCGTCGCGTCTATGGCGAGACGATTCCGACCCAGCGTCCGGATGCGCGGCTGCTCGCGATCCGGCAGCCGATCGGTGTCTGCGGCGCCATCACGCCGTGGAATTTCCCGAACTCGATGATCACCCGCAAAGTGTCGCCGGCACTGGCCGCCGGTTGCACCGTGGTGTTGAAGCCCGCCAACGAGACGCCGCTGTCCGCACTCGCGCTGGCGGTACTGGCCGAGAAGGCCGGCGTGCCGAAGGGCGTGCTCAATATCATCACCGGCGATGCACCGCCGATCGGCAAGGTGCTGTGCGAGCATCCGGCGGTGCGGTTCGTCGGCTTCACCGGTTCGACCAATGTCGGCAAGATCCTGTACCGGCAGGCATCGGTCGGCGTGAAGAAGCTCGGCCTCGAGCTCGGCGGCAACGCGCCCTTCGTGGTGTTCGACGACGCCGATATCGACGCCGCGGTCGAAGGCGCCATCGTCTCGAAATATCGCAACATGGGCCAGACCTGCGTCTGCGCCAACCGTCTCTACGCCCAGGACAAGATCTACGACCAGTTCGTCGAGAAGCTGTCGAAAAAGGTTGCGGCGATGAAGATCGGCGACGGCACAGAGCAAGGCGTGACGCAGGGACCGCTGATCAACATGAAGGCGATCGAAAAGGTCGAGCGGCACATTGCCGACGCCGTGAAGGGCGGCGCCAAGATCGTGACCGGCGGCAAGCGCTCGGCGCTCGGCCGCAGCTTCTTCGAGCCGACCGTGCTGTCGGATGTGCGGCCGGACGCGCTGGTGGCGCAGGAGGAAACCTTCGGCCCGCTCGCGCCGGTGATCCGCTTCAAGGACGAGGCCGACGTGATCGCGATGTGCAATGCCTCGCCGTTCGGCCTCGCGTCGTACTTCTACTCGCGCGACATCGGCCGGGTCTGGCGTGTCGCCGAGGCGCTGGAGTCGGGCATGGTCGGCGTCAACTCCGGCCTGATCACGACCGAAGTCGCGCCGTTCGGCGGCGTCAAGGAAAGCGGCCTCGGCCGCGAAGGCTCGCGCCACGGCATGGATGAGTATGTCGAGATCAAATACGTGATGATGGCCGGCGTCTGATCCCGGACATTATTTTCTGGCTCGAGCCCGGCTCTGATTGGATCAGGGCCGGGCTCGTTGCTCGGTCACACGCCCTTGTCGTTCGGATTGGCGACGGCGTCCTTCAGCGGCGCCGTCATCGGGAAATTCAGGTTTGCGTTCTTCGGCGGAATCGGCCGCGTGAACCATTTGGCGTAGAGCTCTTGGAATTCGCCGCTCTTCATCATCGCGACCAGCGTGTTGTCGACCAGCGCCTTGAACTCCGGATCGCCCTTGCGGATGATCAGCCCGTAGGGCTCGGTGCGCAGGCTGTCGTCGATGATGCGCCAGTCGGCCGGGTTGCGGCTGCCCGCGATCAGGCTCGCCAGCAGGATGTCGTCCATCACGAAGGCATCGCTGCGCCCGGTGGTCAGCGCGAGGAACGACGCGGCATGGTCCGCCGTCAGGATGTTCTTGGTCTGGAAGTTCTTCTCCTGGGCACGCGCGCTCAACAGGCCGATCGAGGTCGAGCCCGAGGTCAGCGCGACCGGCCGGCCGCCGAGGTCCTCGAAGGTCTTGATCGGCGCGTCCTTCTGCACGACAGCGCGGATGGTCGACACGAAGATCGTATTGCTGAAGGCGACGACCTTCTGCCGCTCCAGCGTGTTGGTGGCCGGCCCGCAGACGATGTCGATGGTGCCGTTCTCGATCAGCGGAATTTGGGTCGAGAGCTGGATCGGTTGCAGCCTGATCTGCAACGCCGGCAGCTTGAGTTCGCTTTTCACCGCGTCGACGATCCGCCCACAGAGGTCCATCGCGAAGCCGACCGGCTTCTGGTTGTCGTCGAGATAGGAGAATGGGACCGAAACGTCGCGGTGCCCGAGCCGGATCTCGCCGGCGTCGCGGATCTTGGCCAGCGTGCCACCCGGTGATTGGGCTTGCGCCGACGTGGATATCGCAGCTGCGAGAAACATGAAAAAGATCAATGACTTGATGGCTTGAATCATCAGTTTTCTCGTGGGCGGCTGCCATTGGATATGATCAAGCCAGATTTTATACACAACATTGCATAATCAGCAAATCGATTTTATACAATACCGATCAGATCGGATATCTGACCTCGGCCACCATCGAGAGAACCCGGATGGAACCCGTAATCACCACCAGTCATCGAGGAGCTGGACCTCACGGGTCCGCGCCGGACGCCGTGCGCGAGGCCTTGCGGGCGGCGATCAGTTCGGGCGAGCTCGCCCCCGGACTGCAGCTGCGCCAGGACGAGCTCGCTGCGCGGTTCGGGACCAGCCGCATCCCGGTGCGCGAAGCGCTGCGCCAGCTCGAGGCCGAGGGCTTTGTTACCTTCCTGCCCAACCGCGGCGCGGTGGTCTCCGACCTGTCGATCGACGAGGTGATCGAGCTGCTCGAGATCCGGATCGCGCTCGAGTGTCACGCGTTGCGATTGGCGATCCCCGCGATGGGCGAAATCGATCTCGAGGCGGCAACGAAAATCCTGCAGGCCTACGACGCCGAGCCCGATCCGGCGCAATGGGGCGCCTTCAACTGGAAATTCCACGCCACGCTCTACGCGCCGTGCAATCGCCCGCGGCTGCTGGCAATGATCCAGGCGAATTACGGCCATGTCGGCCGCTTCACCCGGGCGCTGGTGTCGCAGGCAACCGGCAAGGAGCGTCCGCAGCGCGAGCACTACCGGCTGCTCGAATTCTGCCGCGGCGGTGAGGTCAAGAAGGCGGTCCGCCTGTTGCGCGATCACATCGAGGAAACGCAGAAGACGTTGCGTTCGGCGCAGCGTCAGGCGTTGCGCGATGCCGGTCCAGAGCGGCCGGTCTGATCGCTCCAGCAATGTGAACCATCGCCGGCCCGCTGCGCGCCATGGAGAAATGTGTGTGAAGACCAATGACGTCGAAATCCTGGTGATCGGTGCCGGCATCGTTGGCATCGCCACGGCCTATTACCTCGCCGTCCAGCACAAGCGTTCGCGGCTGTTGATCGTCGATGAGGGCCAGCCGATGGCCTTGACGTCGGCGCAGTCGGGCGAGAACTACCGCAACTGGTGGCCGCATCCGACGATGGCCGACTTCACCAACCACTCCACCGACCTGATGGAGGAAATCGCGCGGCGCAGCGACAACCGCATCCACATGACGCGGCGCGGCTATCTCCTGGTCACGCGCGAAGCGAAGCCCGACGAGCTGTTGCAGCAACTCCATGCCGGCTATGGCGCACAGGCGGCAAAGCTGATCCGTCTGCATGAAGGATCGGGCCGCGGCTATGTGCCGCCGCATTCGGCCGACTGGCAGAGCGCGCCTGATGGCGTCGACGTTCTGCAGGGCCGCGATCTGATTCAGGCGCACTACCCGAGTTTCGACAGGGAAATCGCGACCGCGCTGCATATCCGGCGTGCCGGCGACATCAGCGGCCAGCAGCTTGGCCAATACATGCTGGAGACCATGCGTCCGCTGGGCGCGCAGTTCCAGCAGGCAAAGGTGGTCGGCATCGCGAAGACCGATCGCTTCACCGTCGAGGTGCTGGCCGATGGCGCGCGGCAGACCATCCAGGCCGACCTCATCGTCAACGCCGCCGGCCCGTTCGCGGCGCAGGTCGCGGCGATGCATGGCGAAGCGCTTCCGATCGTCAACGTGCTGCAGCAGAAGATCGCGTTCGCCGATCGCAACCGCGCGGTCGATCGCAAAATGCCGTTTGCGATCGATCTTGACGGCCAGACGCTGGCCTGGTCCGACGACGATCGCGAGGCGCTGTCCGCGGCGCCGGAGTTTGCGCGCCTGCTGGCGCCGATGCCGGGCAGCATCCATTGCCGGCCGGATGGCGGCGATCACGGCGAGTGGATTAAGCTGGGTTGGGCCTTCAACGCCGAGCAGATCACGGCGCCGGTCCGCGAGCCGGAGCTGAACCCGTATTTCCCCGAGGTCGTGCTGCGCGCGGCGAGCCGGCTGCAGCCGCGCCTTGCGCAATATCTCGGCGCATTGCCGCGCGAGCGCGTGCACTACGGCGGCTACTATCCGATGACGAAGGAAAACTGGCCGCTGATCGGAACTGCGAAAACGCCGGGTGTGTTCCTCGCAACCGCACTCTCCGGCTACGGCACGATGGGCGCCTGCGCCACCGGCGATCTCTGCGCCCGCGCCGTGGTCGGCGCGTCGGCGCCCGCCTTCGCGCGCAGTCTTTCGCTCGCACGCTATCAGGACCAAGCATTGATGGCCGAACTCGCGGCGAGCGAAAGCCGCGGGCTGCTGTAGCTTAACCTTGCTTCAGCTTAGCCGGATGAAGCGAAGCGAAATCCGGGGCCCCGCCGCCCGGCGACATTCCCGGATCGCGCTTTGCTTCATCCGGGTTACGCAGCCCTATCGCCGCAGCACCGCGATCGTTCGATTCGCAAACGTCAGCCGCTCCGCCATCACAGAGACGAAGTAAGTCAGCAGCTTGTGGCTGAGCTCGGGGGCCTCGTCGCGGATCGCGGCGAACTGGTGGGTGTTCAGCACATAGAGCACGCTCGCCATCTCAGCCTGGATGGTCGCGCTGCGCGGGGTGTGCGCGACGAGACCCATCTCGCCGATGGTGGTGTAGCGGCCGAGGCTGCGCACCCGCGTGGTGCGGCCGTCCTCGGCGGGGATCATGATGCCAAGTCGGCCGTCGAGGATGAAGTGCATGGAATCGGCGGCGTCGCCAGCGTGCACGATGATCTCGCCGGCGTCGACCTCGATGCGCTGGCAGCGCCGGATCAACGTGTCGGCGTCATCCTCGCTGTCGAGCATCTCCGTGAACCAGCCGCGCAGGTCGGCTTCTTCCTGCGCCAGCTCCTGGTGCTGCGCGATGATCTCGTTCTCGCACCACTCCAGCGCGCGGTCGAGCTCGTCGATCAAGGTCACACCCTCGGTGATGAAATCGCTGGAGCGCAGCACCTGCTCGGCCTTGGCCGACAAATGCACCAGCACCAGCTCGACGCCGACCTCGTGCGCGCTGCGCTTGATCTGCGCAAAGCTGTAGGCCGCCGACGAATCGACGCCGGTGACGAGCTTGAAGTCGAACAGCAGATAGCGGCACTCCGCCTGCTCGCGCAGCAGCGCCTTGACGTGCTGGTAGAGCCGGTTGGCGGAGCCGAAGAACAGATAGCTTTGCAGCGTCAGTCCCTGGATCTTGCCGCCATGGGCCGACAACACCTCGCGGTCGTCACGCGAGCGATCCAGCGAGCTGCGGTATTCCGAGCCGTCAAAGCCGTATTTGATCGCCTCGACCCGCGCCGCGCTGAGCGCAAAGGTGGCGCAGCCGATGATGACGCCGATCAGGATGCCGGGCACGAAGCCCCAGGTCACGATGATAACGATGATCGCGAGCAGCGACGCATATTCAGTCTTCGACAGCCGCTTGCGCGATTCGATCATCCATTTGTGCAGCTGGTCGGCGCCGAGATAGAGCAGCAGGCCGCCGAGCACGAATTTCGGCATGTAGCCGAGCAGCTGCGGCGCCACCGCCAGCATCAAGAGAGATATCGCCGCGACGGTGAGTCCCGACAGCGGGCCGCGCCCGCCGCTGGAGAAATTCAGGATCGAGCGGCTGACCGAGATGCAGCCGGCATAGCCGGCCAGCGCACCGGTCAGGATGTTGGCGAAGCCGGTGATGTTGAGCTCGCGCTCGAGATTGGCCTCGCGATGCACCGCGACCTCGATGCCTGTCGTGTTGAACAACGTGCTCGCCGCCGTCACGAACACGACTGCGATCATGTTGCCGAGCAGGTCCGGCACCGCCGACCATGGATATTGTGCCAGCTCGGCCGCGTGCCACGGCAGCATGAAGGTCGATGCCGGCGGAGGCTCGAAGGTCCAGCTGGTCAGGTGCGCTTCCTCCGGCGTGATTCCGATGATCCAAAATACAAGATGCGCCACGATCACGCCGCCGACCAGGATGATCGGCAGGCCGAACGGGGTGCGCGAGCGATGCCAGGTCAGATACAGCACCAGCGCCATGGCGCAGGCGGCGCTGAGCTCGGAGATCGTGATAATATTCGTAAAATGGAAGAGAGTGCTGAGCTGCACCGGGTAACCGGTGATCACCCGGATCGCGCCCAGCACGATCAGCAGGCCGGTTGCCCCAAGGAACCCGCCGACCACCGGGTACGGCACGTAGCGAATGGCACGGCCGAACCGCGTCAACCCCAGGCAACACAGCACGATGCCGGTGACGATGGTCGAGAGCCCGAGCGTGATCAGCACCGGCGCGAGTAGCGGCGCCGTCGGGCCGGCCGCGACGATGCGCTCGACCAGCGAGGCCATCAGGATTCCCGTCACCGCCGCGGTGGAACTGTCGGGGCCGGCCACCGCGAATGGCAGCGAACTGCCGAGTGCAATCAAGCTCGCGAGCACCGCCGAGGAGATGAATGTCGCCGCGACGCCGTATGACAGATAGGGTGACAATGGCCCGGCGAAGATCAGGAGCGCGTAGGACAGCCCGAATGTGATGCCGAGCACGCTGGCCGCACCGCCGCCGAGAATGTCATGCATCGCCCGCCGTGCCCGCGAGCCGAAATAAAGCGACCGACTAATCACGTTAAAAAATATCCTGAACTCTAGCCGCCAGTCGTAGACGAGCTCGGCGCAGGACGACAACAGGATTTTTGTGACAGCCGGTTCCCAACGCGCGCCCGCCGGGGAGCTCGTGACCGGCGATCGCGTCGTTATGAAGTCATCGCGCAAGATCAGCGCGTCGCGAAGTCTTCCCCGGGCGGGAAGTCATGTGCCGCTCATCGCTGATAGAATGCCTTGATGCGCCGTGCCGGCGTCCCAAGCAGGGCTGACAACGGCGTCCGCACTTTCTCCGGCACCTTGAGCCAGAGGTCACGCGCCCCGCCCGTGAGCAGGCGATCTGGCGGCGGCGGTGGGCGAATCGTAATCGGAGCAGTAAGCGGGAGGTGCGGCGTCACCGCCGACCAGCTCTTGCATTGCGCGTCGACGCGCACCAGAGCAAAGGTCGGCCGCCTTTCGCGCGGCGGGCCGAGCGTGCTGGCTTGCTCGATCGCGTCGTCGATATCGCCGACAAACCTGTCGTATCCATATGCGCCGCTCTCAATGACCTCGTGATAGGTGCGATCAACCATGTCTTGAAGGCCGGCCACGTCGGCGAGCCGTTTCAGCACGTCATCGAGATTCTTGTAGTCCTTTCGCAGCGGAATGTAGTGCTCGTCGGGCCTGATCACGTTGGAGTAGGAGCCTTCGAACAATACCAACCCGGTCTTCAGTCCAATCGCTTCGAAGAACTTTGGACTCATCTGGCCCATGCTGACGTTGTTCTCGTGCGGTGCCACGACATTGCTGTAGAGCTCGTCATCGCTGAGCTCCGGATGCTCTCTGGCCATGGTCTGGACTGCGTTGCGAATGTCGCCCCATGCATCCATGACATTGGCGCCGCTCTCCGTGCCGAGCATTGCCCTAGCATCCGTCATGAAGTTGAACCAGGCGGGCCCATTGACGCGCTTGTCTTCCTCCCATTCGATGTCATGTGGAACGTTGCGCGCAGCGCATTCGCTCTTCATGCGCTGCGCGATGGTCGATTTTTCCAATCCCAGTTGCCCGTACCAGATCGGAAGCTTGCGACCCCGATAGGCCAGCCAAAGTCGTCGCTCCGAAAGCGGTCTCGCTAGCTCGAACGGTAGTTCGTCGGGGACGTAGCCGGTCAAGCACGACCTGAACTTCACGTTCGGGAGTTCGTCGGGCGGATAGAACTTCTCGACAAGCGGTCGGGGCACGGTCGTGAAGATCGTGTCGACGCCAAGTTTTCTGATCAAGGCGCATGCCTTTCGCGGCATGTCGTATTCGTCCTGTATCAGCAGCACCTTCGGTCCGTCGAAGTTGGAGACGAGTTCGACGAAGGAAGGCGACATTGTCTCGAACGGCATGCGCACCGAAAAATGGATGACCAGCGCGTCGAACAGTTCGAGTGGAAAATCGGCCCTGCAGTCGAACGTCGCGGCAGCATAAGCTACGTCGTGCCTGGAATGGCGCTGGATCGCCATCAGGTGCTGACGGACGAATTCCGTCGCCAAGGCATTTGGGTCGTACAGAACGAGAATGCTGCGCGATCTGGTCTGAATAACGCTGTGCATCGGCCTTGATTGCCTCAACGATCTCCGGAATGCCGGTCTCGCAGGATGGAAATGGCCGGCGTCGGCCAATCGAACGGATTACCGTACCGGGTGAGATAGTCGTCGACGGTGGGGAAGTAGTACAGGAGATCGGATGGTCGAAACTGCCCCTCCAGCAAAGCTGTAACAAAGGCAACCCGCGAAGCGCTGAGTTGTTCCGTCGCGCCGATGATTGCAATCGCATCCGGTGGGATCGGCTTGCCGGATGCGATATCGTCAAAGCTCGCGATGCAGGCGATCCCGAGTGTCGGATCGATCGCCAGGTGCGGCGCCATGCCACGGTCGCTCAGGAACAGCATTTGATGATTTCCGACTTTTCCTCCGTCCCATCCGACGAAGCTGAGCGGCTTGCGATCAGCCTCACTGAGCAGCAGACGTGAAAAGTAATAGGCCAGCAGTCCGTAATTCGAGCAGTCGAGATACTCGGAATTCAGCAGTGCGCTGAACCCCTGCGACGGGCACCCTTCGCCGTAAGGCTTGAGATTGTGTGCGGCAGTTGAAGCAAAAACATATAAAAGATCAGTGCGGGTCAGGCCTGACCACGCTTTTGGTAAACGCCGCTGCATGTGTTCCAGCGCCGTCGCCGAAACATCGAGAAGAATATCTGGTCGCGCGGCCACTGCATCGCCGGTGACTGCATCGAGGTACGGCATTTCGACGCTGGTGATTTGAGACAGCGCACGCGTTGTCCGTAGCGATGATATTTTTTTTGTGAAACGAAGAAACATTTTGAAATTGAAGGCTGGCGAAAATAGTTCGCCTCGCCTTCTTAGCTCAACATACCGCTCCATGACAGTCGCCGCCCCGGGATTGTGTCATGTGAAGGATGCAATCCGCTGAGGGCGTTGTCAGGTTAAAATTCGGCAAAGCTTCTCATTGCGACGTGTGATCCTCGTTCGTCGGCGTCGTCACACTTCCGGTGCGCACGACGCAACGTGCTGATCGCTCGACCGAATCTGCGTCACGCAAGCTTCAGGCGATGCGGGGTCTGCTGTGGACCGCCTCGTCTGCGTGACGCAAATGGGCTATTCCTTGCCGAAGGCGCCGTGACGGCCGATGCCGGAGGCGAAGCGTGCCGCACCCGCCAGCGTCTCGCCCGATGCGATCACATCGAGCCCGCCGCGCATCTCGTTCCTGATCGCCTCTTCCTCCTCGAGGTCCCATTGCCGCAGCGCCGACAGGCGGTCGGCACGCATGCAGTTCTGCGGGAATTTTGCGATGTCCTTGGCGAGCGCGATGGCGTGCGCACGCGTCTCGCCCTTTGCAACCAGCCGGTTGGCGAGCCCCATGCGATGCGCTTCGGCGCCGCCGACCGGGCGCCCGGTGAGGATCAGATCGATCGCCTGCGAATGGCCGATCAGCCGCGGTAGGCGGATGGTGCCGAGATCGATCAGCGGCACGCCGAAGCGGCGGCAGAACACCCCGAAGGTCGCGTCCTCGGCGACCACGCGCATGTCGGCCCACAGCGCCAGCTCCATGCCGCCGGCGACCGCATAGCCCTCGATCGCGGCGATGACGGGCTTCGAGAGCCGCAGCCGGCTCGGTCCCATCGGCGCGATCGTGTTGTGGCCACCGATCTCGCGCTTCTTCTCGGGATCGCCCGCTGCCACCGCCTTCAGATCGGCGCCGGCGCAAAAAGTGCCACCGGTGCCGGTGAACACCGCGACCGATGCGCTCGTGTCGGCGTCGAAGGCGAGAAATGCTTCATACAGTCTGCGCGCTGTCGCGCCATCGACGGCGTTGCGGTTGTGCGGACGGTTGATCGAGATGATGGCGATGGGACCATCGCGCTCGACGAGCACGGAATCGGATTCGGTCACGGGGCGCTCCCTGGGCTGTTCTTGTGCCCGGAGAGTGACATCGATAGTGAGGTTCCGCGCAATCCCGCGGTCGTGACCCGTCATCCTGAGGAGCCGCCAACGGGTCCGCGCAAAGCGCGGCCGATGACAGCCGCCGCGCGGCTCGACGGATGCATGGCCACCGGCCGGGCCGTCGACCCTTCGAGACGGCCGCGTTGCGGCCTCCTCAGGGTGACGGTGATATAGCGAATGCGCCGACGGTGCCGCTAAACCTTCAGCTCCGTCCCCGTGACGCGGCGATACGCTTCCAGATATCGCTTGCTGGTTGCATCCACCACGCTCACGGGCAGCGGCGGAGCAGGAGCGTCGCCGTTCCAGCGGCCGGCGTGGCGCTCGACGTCGAGGTAGTCGCGCAGCGGCTGCTTGTCGAAGCTCGGCTGCGGCTGGCCCGGCTTGTAGGCGTCCGCGGCCCAGAAGCGCGACGAGTCCGGCGTCATCACCTCGTCGATCAGGATGATGCGGCCATCCTTGTCGCGACCGAGCTCGAATTTGGTATCTGCGATGATGATGCCGCGGGCGCGGCTGGTCTGTTCACCGTAAGCGTAAACATCGCGTGCCATCTTCTCCAGCGTCGCGGCAACGTCGGCACCGACGATCTCGCGCACCCGCTTAACCGTGATGTTCTCGTCATGGCCGGCCTCGGCCTTGGTCGCCGGGCTGAAGATCGCGGGCTCGAGCTTCTGGCTTTCCACCAGGCCCGTCGCCAGCTTCTCGCCGGCGAGGGTGCCCTTGGCGGCGTATTCCTTCCAGGCCGAGCCGGAGATATAGCCGCGGATCACGCATTCGATCGGAAACACGGTGGTGCGCTTGCACAGCATCGCGCGTCCCAAAATGTCGGTGCGATGATCCTTCAGTTCGGGCACCGCGCGGATGATCTCGTCGGCATCGGCGCTGATCATGTGATGCGGCACGGTGCCTTCGATCTGCCGGAACCACCAGGCGCTGATCTGGGTCAGCACCGCGCCCTTCATCGGAATGGTCTCCGCCATCACCACGTCGAACGCCGAGATGCGGTCGGTGGTGAGCAGCAGCACGCGATCGTCGCCGACGGCGTAGATGTCGCGCACCTTGCCGCGGCCGATCCGGGGCAGGGGCAAATCGCTGGATAGCATCGCGGTCATGGCGTGATCTTTCAGGCTGGCTTCAACGACGAGCGCCCGCACGAGCCGTGCGGGCGCGGGAGACTAGAGCATGATCCGGAAAAGTGTGCAGCGGTTTTCCGAAAAGATCATGCTCAAATCAAAGAGTCATACGAATTAGCTCACTCCGGCAGCGGAATGAACTCGTGTTCGTGCGGAACCTGCGCGAAACGGCCGGTTTTCCAGTCCTGTTTGGCCTGTTCGATCCGCTCCTTGGAGGAGGAGACGAAATTCCACCAGATGTGACGCGGCCCTTCCAGGGCGTCGCCGCCCAGGAACATCATGCGGGTCGGCCGCAGCGTCTTCACCGTGATGCGGTCGCCGGGCCGGAAGATAAGAAGCCGCGGTCCCTGGTGGCGGTCGCCCGCGATCTCGACCTCGCCGTCGACGAGATAGATCGCGCGCTCCTCATGATCGGGGTCGAGCGGCACCGAGGTGCCGGCCTGCGCAGTGACTTCAGTGTAGAACCAGGGCGAGACCATGCTGACCGGCGAGGAGATGCCGAACGCCGAGCCCGCGATGATGCGCGCGGTGAAACCGCGCTCGGAGATCATCGGCAGGTCGCCTGCGCCATAATGCTGGAACGAGGGCGCGATCTCTTCCTTGCCCGCAGGCAGCGCGATCCAGCTTTGCAAGCCCAGCATCTTCTGGCCATCGCGGCGCTGCACGTCGGGGGTGCGCTCGGAATGCGCGATGCCGCGGCCTGCGGTCATCAGGTTCATCGCGCCGGGCTGGATCTCCTGGATATTGCCCTCGCTGTCGCGGTGCATGATGCTGCCGTCGAACAGATAGGTGACGGTGGCGAGCCCGATATGCGGATGCGGCCGCACGTCCATGCCCTTGCCGGCGAGATATTGCACCGGGCCGAAATGGTCGAAGAAGATGAAGGGCCCGACCATCTGCCGCTTGCCATGCGGCAGCGCGCGCCGCACCGCAAAGCCGTCGCCGAGATCGCGGGTGCGCGGCACGATGATCAGATCCAGCGCGTCGCAAGTCTGGGGATCACCGAGTTCGGGATCGGTCGAGGGCTGCCAGCTCATTGCAATACTCCTTCTCGTTTGCCGCGACCGTAACAGGATTTGATCATTCCGTCGCGGCGATCATGACGCGGTCACGATGGTTTATTTGCCGCTCCTGTGCGATATCAGCGAGAGCAATCCTGGAAACTGGGGCAAGCGATGGTTTCCCTGATCAAGCCCGGTGCAAACCTGTTGCGTGTCGATGGCCCCGTGATCGAGACCGCGCGGCTTATCCTGCGGCCATGGCGCGCATCCGACATCGCCGACAACACGAAAATGCTGTCCGATCCAGAAACGGCGCGCTTCATCACGCCGGATCACCAGCCAATCACGTCGGAGCTGAAGGGCTGGCGCAATGCCGCGGTCATCTCGGGCCACTGGGCGCTGTACGGCTTCGGCATGTTCGCGGTCGAGGAGAGATCCTCCGGCCGTTACATCGGTCGCGTCGGTCCGTATTGTCCGCCTGAATGGCCGGGCTTCGAGGTCGGCTGGGGCATCGCCAAAGAGCACCGCGGCAAGGGCTATGCGGTGGAAGCGGCGCGCGCCGCGATCGATTTTGTGTTCGCCAACTTCACCATCGACCGCATCATTCATTGCATCGATCCGGACAACGCCGCCTCGCAGGCGGTGGCGCGGCGGCTCGATGCCGTGAACGAGGGACCGGGCAAGCTCGAGGGCGAGATCGTCGACATCTGGGTCACGGCACGTGCGCGGTGGCACCGCGATCCGGCTTGAAAATCCCCGCTTGAGCGACGATTGTTCGGCTGACCCGGAGATCCTTTCGACCGATGACATTGGCCGCAACCGAACTCTGCCTGCGCGCCGCCGCCGTGACGCTGCTGCTGGTGCTTGCCGCCTCGATGTTCGCGGATTTCCGCAAGGTGCTGGCGGGGCGGCTCGTGATCGCCTTCGCGCTCGGCGCGGCCGCGCATGCGGTGACCGCGTCGATCGGCGCCGGACCGCCGATCTCGGTCTGGCACGGGCCGCTGATTGCGCTGTCGACCGGCGACATCGTGGTGTTCTGGCTGTTCACCCGCGCGCTGTTCGATGAAGCCTTCGCGCTGCGCTGGTGGCACGGGCTGATCTGGATCGCGGTGGTCGCATACAGCTTCGTCACTTGCATGTGGATCGCGCCCGGCGGCCACGCGCAAGCGGCGATTACCACGGTCAATCTGCTCGCGCTCGTCTTCATCGCGCTAGCCGTGGCGCAGACCATCGGGTCATGGTCGGCAGACCTGGTCGAGCGCCGCCGCCGCGTCCGTGTCTTCATCGTCGCTGCGTCAGCGCTGTATGGCGGGATGAACGCGCTGTTGCAGATCGCGTATGCCGGCAGCCGCGTGACCGTGGAGTGGGCCAACGTGCTCAACGTGGCCGTGCTCGCCGCCATCGTCGCGGCCATCACCTGGACGATGATGCGCGTCGATGGCGCTGATCTGTTCACCGCGCCGGTCGAGCCCATCATAGCCAATGCGCAGCCGGCCGCGATGGAGGAGATAGCCGACCAGAGACTGGTCAATGCCCTGATGCGGCTGATGGCGGACGAGCGCATCTACCGCCAGGACAACGTCACCATCGGCACGCTGGCGACCCGGCTGAAAATCCCCGAGTACCGTTTGCGGCGGCTGATCAACCAGCGGCTCGGCTACCGCAATTTCAACGTCTTCCTCAACAACCACCGGATCGAGGAGGCCAAGGCCGCGCTTGCCGATCCGGCCCAGGCCGAAGTCCCCGTCATCACGATCGCCATGGATGCCGGCTTCCAGTCGCTCGGCCCCTTCAACCGCGCCTTCAAGGCGACGACCGGCGTGACCCCGACGGAGTATCGGAAGCTGAAGGCGACAGCGGCCTGATTGTTCTATTGCGTCGCGAGGGACGCCCCGGCCGTAGGGTTCCCTGCCCCCTTGCGGGGAAGAGGGTACCCCTCGGGTGGCCTCTCAATTTGAGTTTCGATGTTGTCCAGAAGGTTGAGGCGACGGTGTTTGCATCGATCGTCTCGCCCGGGGCCCACCCCCCAGCCCTCCTCCGCAAGGGGGGAGGGAGCCTTACTATTGTGCGCCTCTCATGATGAGGCGTTGTAATCACAAAGAAATTCCAGAATCGGCCAATCTTCCCCAATCCTCGGCTAGCCCGATTTCGAAATCCGGCGAGCGCTCTCCCGTCCCGCACGGCTTCCTCCAGGCTACGCGCCCAATACGCCATGCCGGAGGATCCCGTGACCCGTCGAAAGCTCGTCTTCATTCTCGCCGCTACCACCGCCTTCGGGGCGCTGGTGCTGTCCGCCGCCCGTGCCCGCGACGTTCCGAAGGTCGCGACCGGCTTCGTCGCCAACGTCATCTGCTCGGAAACGTTCGTCAGCGGACTGGACCCGAAGCGGGACTTCGCCGAGACCACCGACGCGATGCCCGGCACCGGCCTGATCACCTGGGCGATGGACACCGAGGTCGACCTCGACCGCAGGGACGTCACCGTGACGCTGCTCGGGTTCGGCCGCAGCCATGCGGTCTATCGCGAGGGCGTCGGCTGTACCCTCGAACATGGCGAGGCGTTGGCGGACATTGCGCTGCCGCCGGCACGGTCGCAGGCTGCGCTGCTGCCCGAGATCGCCGGCCCGGCCCTTGTCGCGCCGCAGAACCCGCAGCTCTCGGCCGCGCTCGATCGCGCATTTGCCGAACCGGCCGAGCCGCCGTTCCGCCACACCCGCGCGGTTGTCGTGATGAAGGACGGACGCATCATTGCCGAGCGCTACGCCGACGGCATCGGCACCGAGACGCCGTTGCTCGGCTTCTCCGCAACCAAATCGGTGATCTCGGCCCTGATCGGAATTCTGGTGCGCAACGGCAAGCTTGCCGTCGACCAGCCGGTGCCGATCGCGGCCTGGAGAAATCCCGACGATCCGCGCCACGCCATCACGGTCGATCAGTTGTTGCGTCACACCGCGGGCCTTGCGCTCGGCAGCTCGCTGCAGGCCTCGCTCGCCTCCGCGCTCGAACCGGTCAACCGGATGAAGTACATGGAATCCGACATGGCCGCCTACGCCGAGAGCATCCCGCTCGAGACCGCGCCCGGCGCCGCCTGGAATTATCACGACGGCAATTTCATCATCCTCTCGCATCTAATCCGCGACGCGACCGGCGGCCATGCCGCCGATGTGTTGCGTTTCGCGCGCCGCGAATTGTTCGATCCGCTCGGCATGCACGACGTCGTGATGCAGTTCGATGCGACGGGCACACCGGAAGGATCAGGCGCGATGATGGCGAGCGCGCGCGATTGGGCGCGGTTTGGCCAGCTCTATCTCGATGACGGCGTGGTCGGTGGCCGGCGTATCCTGCCCGCGGGCTGGGTGAGATATTCGGCGTCACCGACGCCGAACGGCTGGGTCGGCATCGGCGCGGGCTTCTGGACCAATCTCGGCGACAGTTTCGGCGCCAAGTATCGCGTCGAGCACGGCTGGCCGCGCGATGCGTTTTTCGCCAAGGGCACGATCGGGCAGTATGTGATCATTGTGCCGTCGCAGCGGCTGGTCATCGTGCGGCTCGGCCGTTCGCCGAACGCGCCGCCCAAGGCGGACGGCGTGTTCGATCTGGTCCGCGATGTCGTCACGGCGACGTCGAGCAATGCGACGTTCGCGCGAAGCGCGAACTCGGAAGCCATTTCACCGCCTGTTCCGTTGCGCGATGGATTCCGGGCTCTCGCTTCGCGGGCCCCGGAATGACGGAAGAGAATGCCGCGGCTCGATGCAACAAGCTCGTCGTCGTCCCGGCTTTCGCCGCGACGACGACTGCGGGCTTGGCGGCTAGCCCTGCGTTGTAACGATAACAGTCCGCTTACTGCCGTCCCAGCTGCGTTGCCTGTTCCACGCGCTCGAACCGCTCCAGCGTCAGGATCGCGTCGGCGAGTTGGTCGGCGCGCTTGTCGAGCACCGGGCGGGCCAGCGTCAGGAACTTCTGTTGCATCGCCTTGGCGTCGGGGAACGAGGTCGGCTCGCCGGAGGGATCGGCGTAGAGGCGCTCATGGGTGGCGTCATCCGTCGTGATCGAGACGCGGGCACCGAACGGATGGGTGCGGCCGACCTCGAGCCGATCGTCCTGCACCACGTCGAACTTGTCGGCGAGCGCGTCGATCGCCTTGTCGCCGAGCCGGTCGTAATCGTCCCAGCCGAAATGGCCCTGGTCGAGTGCAATCGCGCCGGTGAAGAACATCGAGAACTGGCCGCCGACCACCGAGGTCGGGTGGCGCTTGGTGGCGGCATCGCCGGTCAGCGTGATGCCGTTGCGGTGCAGGCCGATCTCGACCTTCCTGATCTGGTCAGGCGTCAGATTGTGCTCACGCCGCATCGCGATCAGCGCGTCGATCGCGGCATGGGTGTAGCGGCAGCTCGGATACGGCTTCACGCCGATCTTCAGCGTCTCATAGGTGTGGCCTAAGCCCGCAACGGCCTTGTCCGGATGCGCGTCATCGGTGTAGCCGACCAGGAGGCCATGCTTGCCTTCGACCGAATCGCTCGAGCCGATGAAATCGTTGCGCGCCAAGGTCGCGGCGATCACGCCGTTCATCGCGGCGGCGCCGACCTGGTAGCGCTTGTTCCAGGCGCCGTTGACCAGGAATTGCAGCGAGCCGGCGGCCTGGCTGCCGGAGACGCCGAACGCGGAGATGATCTGCTGCTTCGACAGGCCGAACAGCTTGGCCGCCGCGGCCGCAGCGCCGTAGGTGCCGGCGGTCGCGGTCGGGTGGAAGCCGCGGGCGTAATGCGAGGTCGGGTCGAGCGCGTTGCCGAGCCGGCAGCACACTTCATAACCGGCGACGATCGCCGTCAGCACGTCGCGGCCGGAGGCGCCGACCATCTCGCCGACTGCGAACGCGGCGGGCACCACCGGCGCGCTCGGATGCAGCGAGGAATCGGCGTGGGTGTCGTCGAAGTCGAGCGAATGGCCGAGCGCGCCGTTGAGCAGCGCCGCGACTGCCGGCGTCCAGGTCTTGGTGTCGCCGAACACGGTGGCCTCTCCCTTGCCGTCCAGCGCCAGCGCCTCCAGCATCTTCATCAATGAGGGCGTCGATTCCGCATCGCGGCGGGCGCGGATGGTGCTGCCGAGGAAATCCAGCGTCAAAACCTTGGCGCGCTCCAGCACCTCCGGCGGAATGTCGGAATATTTCAGGTCGGCGACATAGGCGGCGAGCGTTGCGGTTTCGTGGGCCATCGTGTTTCCTCATTTTTGCGGCGCAGGGTAGGCGGGCAGGTTTGGCCTTTCAAGCCACCTTGCCGCGGCGGGCAGCAGCCATGCTCGACGTCCTTTAACATAGGCCTTTCCATTGATTGCGGATCAGGGTGCATGAGGACCTTCGCAAAACGCATGTTCGACAAGCTTTGGACCCGCAAGACGCAGCTGGCGCTGGCGGTCCGGATCGCGTCCGCCGGCGTGGCGGCCTATACGATCGCGGTGGCGATGCACCTCATGCTGCCGCTGTGGGCGGTGCTGACCTCGCTGATCGTCACCCAAATGAGCGTCGGACGCTCGCTGAAGGCGACCCGCGACTACATGCTCGGCACCATCGGCGGCGCGGTCTATGGCGGCGCGATCGCGGTGCTGATCCCGCATTCCGGCGAGGGCAGCCTGCTGGCGCTCCTGGTGCTGGCGATCGTGCCGCTGGCCTTCATCGCCGCGCTCAATCCCAGCCTGAACTCGGCGACGGTGACGGCGGTCATCGTGCTGCTGTTGCCGACGATGCATCACTCCAATCCGCTGGATTCGGCGATCGACCGCGTCCTCGAGGTCACCGTCGGCGCGCTTACCGGGCTGGTGATCTCGTTCCTGGTGCTGCCGTCGCGCGCGGTCAGCCAGATCCGGGTCAATGGATCAAAGCTGCTGGAATTGCTTGCCGCGGCGTTCGCCGAATTGCTCGCCGGCCTGACCCGCGGTCTCGACAACGACGCGCTGCACCGGATCCAGGACGGCATCGGCACCGCGGTGACCAATCTGCACGCGACCGGGCTGGAGGCCGAGCGCGAGCGCTCGATGCATCTGTCATCGGGACCGGACACCGGTCCGTTGCTGCGGACCATCCAGCGGCTGCGGCACGACGTCGTGATGATCGGGCGTGCCTGTGTCGTGCCGCTGCCGGCCGAGATCCAGATCCGGCTGGCGCGGCCACTGGCCGACGTCAGCAAGGCGATCGTGACCTACATGGTGGCGGTCGCGACCGCCTTGCGCGCCGGCAGCGGGCCGGCCGACATGGCGCCAGTCGATGCCGCGCTGCATGCTTATAGCGAGGAGGTCGCCGCGGTTCGCAGGGACGGTCTGATCCGCGGCCTGCCGGTTGATGCCGCCGAACGCTTCTACGCGCTCGGCTTCTCGCTCGACCAGATGCGGCAGAACCTCAATGACCTCAAGCGCTGTCACGGCAATTGGTGCGCCAACGAGGATGCCGCGGAGAAGGCCGTCGCCGACACGCCGGAGAAGAGCCCGGCGTGAGACCAGAGCTGCTTGAGACCAGCGCTTTGTTCAGCCTACGGCCTTGCGCAGCATCGCCGGCACGATCAGGCGGTGGAACGGCATGATCACCGCGAGATAGGCGCGGCCGAACCAGTTGTGGGTGAGCACCAGCGTGGTCGCGGTGATGTTGCGCGCGGAGCCGGCGCTAGCGACGTCGACTGGCGCGATGTCGACGACCAGCCGGAAATCGAGATGCTTGTCGTTGAAGCCCGCGACCAGCCGTTCCGGCGTTTCGCTGACCACCGGAAAGATCCCGATCATGTCGCGTGCCACGCCCTCAGTTGCGCCCGAGGTCTTCAGGCCGAGCGGCGCGACCAGGAGATTGCGCAAGGCGATTAGCCATTCGGCCCAGCGCGGCTGTCGCGTCACCATCGCCTCGGCGGCGCGGCGCGCGTCGAGGTCGGCGCGCGTGGTCGCAATCCTGAACGCATCGGCAAACTGCGCGCCGGCAAGCAGCGCAACGGACTCCACGTTCGGCGTGACCTCGTCGACCCTCATGCAGCCAGTCTGCGTGCCAGCAGGCGAAAACGCAAGATCAGGAGGGTCGCATAGACCGCGGTCCCGAGCGACAGCCCGATCCAGACGCCGGCGGCGTCGAGCCTGGCCCCGAAGGCCAGCACGTAAGCCGACGCGAACCCGATCAGCCAATAGCTGATGGTCGCGAACAGCAGCGGCACCTGGGTGTCGTTCATGCCGCGCAGCGCACCGGCGCTGGTGGTCTGGATGCCGTCGGCGATGAAGAAGGTCGCGCCGATCAGCAGCAGCGTCGCAGTGAGCTGCGCGGTGGCGTCGGAGGCCTCGCCGAGGAACAGCGCTGCGATCTCGAAGCGCGCCAGGATCACCGCGAGCGTCATGACGCTCATGAATACCCCGCTGAGTCCGACCGCAACGAAGCCGGCGCGCTGCACTGCGTCGGGATCGCGGCGGCCGACCGCCTGGCCGACCCGCACGGTGGCGGCCATGCTGACGCCGAACGGCACCATGAACAGGATCGCAGCGATCTGCAGCGCGATCTGGTGCGCCGCCAGCGCGGTGGTGCTGATCAGCCCCATCAACAGGCCGGCCGCGCCGAACATGCCGTATTCCAGCAGGAAAGCGACCGAGATCGGCGCGCCGACCGCGACCAGCTTGCCCATCAGCGGCCAGTCGATCCGCCAGAGCCGGCTGAAGACGTGGTATTTGCGGAACGGGCGGCGGCGCGCCGCGAACCAGACGCCGGCGAGGAAGGTGCCGAGATTGACGATCGTGGTCGCAAGCCCGGCGCCGAACATGCCGAGCTCGGGCATGCCCCATGTGCCGTAGAGCAGCAGGTACACCATTAGCGCATTGGCCGGGATCGCCGCGAGTGTGATCCACAGCACCGGCTCCGGCCGGTTCACCGCGCTCATGAAGCCACGGATCGCGATGAACCACAGAGCCGGCAGGATGCCCCAGCCGAGCCCGAACAGATATTGTTGTGCGAGATGTGCAGTTGCCTTTGACTGGCCGAGCGCAAGCAGGATGCGCTCGCCCTGGAACGGCAGCGCCATCAGCGGCAGCACCATGAAGAATCCCGCCCACAGCCCGACGCGCAGGGCGCGCCGCATTACGCGCGGGTTGCGCGCCCCGAACGCCTGCGCGGCCAGCGGCGAGACCGCGGACATCATGCCCATGCCGATCGTGAAGCTGACGAAATACACGGTATGCGCCAGCGCAGCCGCGGCGATGCTTTCGCTGCCGAGCCGGCCGATGAAGGCGAGATCGGTCGTCATCATCGCGATCTGCCCGAGCTGCGTCAGCGCAAGCGGCACTGCGAGCTTCAGCGTCTCCGCGAGCTCGGCCGTGAGCAGCTTGCGGGGTACGGCAAATGCCGCCCCGGAGGGGACGACGGCCGCGCGCGACGCGGCCGGGTCGATCTTGTCGATGCAGGTCATGACCGCACGTCTAGCACGGCAAACCGGCCGGAAGCATGGCCAAGCTGCCGCAGGGAATTCGGGATCAGGATCGCGCGGGTATCCGCTTGATCTTGGCGCCGAGCGCGTTGAGCCGCTCGTCGATCCGCTCATAGCCGCGCTCGATCTGGTCGGCATTGTTGATGGTGGAGGTGCCGTTGGCGCACACCGCAGCCAGCAGCATCGCCATACCGGCACGGATGTCGGGCGAGTTCATCGGCGCGCCGCGCAGCCGGCTCGGGCCGGCCACGATCGCGCGATGCGGATCGCACAGCACGATCCGGCCACCCATCGCGATCAGATTGTCGACGAAGAACATCCGCGACTCGAACATCTTCTCGTGCATCAGGATGACGCCGTCGCATTGCGTCGCGGTGACGATTGCGATCGACATCAGGTCCGCCGGGAAGGCCGGCCACGGCTGGTCCTCGAGCTTCGGCACGTGACCGCCGAAATCGTCGTGGATCTTCATGGTCTGGTTCGACGGCACGACGAGATCGTCGCCCTCGACGCCGCAGACGATGCCGAGCCGCTCGAAGCCCATCCGGATCGAGCGCAGATGCTCGACGCCGGCGCGCGCGATGCGCAGCGGCGAGCGGGTCACCGCGGCCAGGCCGATCAACGAGCCGACCTCGATATGGTCGGGCTGGATCGCGAAACTCGTGCTGCCGAGCGTCGCCGGCCCGTGCACGATGATGGTGTTGGTGCCGACGCCTTCGATCTTGGCGCCGAGCGCGATCAGGAAATTGGCGAGGTCCTGCACATGCGGCTCGGAAGCCGCGTTGCGCAGATGGGTGGTGCCGCGGGCGGCGACGGCGGCGACCAGCGCGTTCTCCGTCGCAGTCACGCTGGGCTCGTCGAGGAACACATCGGCGCCCTTCAGCTTGGAGGCGCGGAATTCGAGCCGGTGTGTCGCGGTGACGGTGGCGCCGAGCTGCTCGAAGGCCAGAAAGTGCGTGTCGAGGCGGCGGCGGCCGATCACGTCGCCGCCGGGCGGCGGCAGCGCGACTTCGCCGCAACGGGCGAGCAGCGGACCGGCGAGCAGGATCGAGGCGCGGATGCGCGCGCACAGTGCCGGATCGAGATCGGCGGCGCGGATCTCCTTGGCGTGAATTTGCAGCGTGTTGCGCTCGGTCCATTCGGCGCTGGCGCCGACCGAGCGGCACAGCTCGACCAGCGTTTCGGTGTCGCGGATGCGCGGCACGTTGGTCAGCGTGACCGGGTGTTCGGTGAGCAGGGCGGCTGCGATGATCGGCAGCGCGGAGTTCTTGTTGCCCGACGGCTCGATGGTGCCCGAAAGGCGGCGGCCGCCTTCGACGATGTATTGGATCGGCGGCACGCGGATTGTCCCCTAACGCATCATGCAGACTTGGATTCAAACTCGGCCATTCAAAATTCCGCAACGGAATCAATGACTGCCCGGCACCGTAACACAGTTTCCGATGCAGCTTCCAGACGAAAGGTAGCCGCGCGGCGGTGCCGTCACGGATACGTCACTCCGTCAGGGTTTGCCGCCTCCGCGGTGATGGAATTGGTGCGCACGGTGCAACCCACGTCATTGCGAGCGAAGCGAAGCAATCCATCGTTCCGCAAGCTGAGAAATGGATTGCTTCGTCGCTTCGCTCCTCGCAATGACGGTGGTGCAAAGCGCCGCAGCACCTCAGATATCGATGGTGGCGCTGAGCGAGTTTTCCTGGATGAAGTCGCGGCGTGGCTCGACCACGTCGCCCATCAGCTTGGTGAAGATGTCGTCGGCCTCGTCGACCTCCTTGACCTTCACCTGGAGCAGCGAGCGTGCCTCGGTGTCCAGCGTGGTCTCCCACAACTGCTCCGGATTCATCTCGCCGAGGCCTTTGTAGCGTTGCAGCGAGATTCCCTTGCGGGCCGCGTCGGTCACGGCCTCGAACAGGTCGACCGGACCATGGATGACCTGCTCGGCGTCCTTGCGCCGCAGCTTTCCGGCCCGCACGTAGGTTTCCTGCAGCTTGGTCGCATATTCATCGAGCTTGCGTGCATCGGCCGAGCCCAGGAAGGCGTCGTCGATCACGGCCACTTCCTTGACGCCGCGTACGGTGCGCTCGAACTGGAAGCCATGGCCCTCCGTGAAGGTGCCGACCCAGCCGCGCTCGACCTCTTCGGCCACGGCATCGAGCCGCTTGGCGATGTATTCCGCCGCCGAGTTGGCGGTGGCGATCTCGCTGGTGATCCTCGGGCTCAGCACGCCCGCGATCGCGGCCTGCTCGATCACGGCGCGATTGTAGCGGCTGTGCAGGTTGCGCAGCACCGAGCGGATGACGCGGGCGTCCTCGACCAGCGACAGCAGATCGCGGCCCGAGCGGTCGTCGCCGGAGGCCGGCTTGAACACGCATTCGTCGAGCCCGGTCGAGATCAGATAGTCCTCGAGTGCGCGCTCGTCCTTCAGATACTGCTCGGACTTGCCGCGCGAAACCTTATAGAGCGGCGGCTGGGCGATGTAGAGATAGCCGCCATCGATGATCGAGCGCATCTGGCGATAGAAGAAGGTCAGGAGCAGCGTGCGGATATGGGCGCCGTCGACGTCGGCGTCGGTCATCACGATGATCTTGTGGTAGCGCAGCTTGTCGACCGAGAAGTCGTCGCTGATGCCGGTGCCGAGCGCGGTGATCAGGGTGCCGATCTGCTCGGACGACAGCATCTTGTCGGGGCGCACGCGCTCGACATTGAGGATCTTGCCGCGCAGCGGCAGCACCGCCTGGAATTCACGGTTGCGACCCTGCTTGGCGCTGCCGCCTGCCGAGTCGCCCTCGACGATGAACAGTTCGGATTTCGCCGGATCCTTTTCCTGGCAGTCGGCGAGCTTGCCGGGCAGCGAGGAGACGCTGAGCGGGTTCTTGCGCGTCAGCTCGCGGGCCTTGCGCGCAGCCTCGCGGGCTGCGGCGGCCTGGATCACCTTGCCGACGATTTCCTTGGCTTCCTTCGGGTTCTCCTCGAACCAGGCGGCGAGCGCCTCGTTCAGGACGTTTTCGACAACGGGTCGAACCTCCGAGGACACCAGCTTGTCCTTGGTCTGCGACGAGAATTTCGGATCGGGCACCTTCACCGACAGCACCGCGGTGAGGCCTTCGCGGCAATCGTCGCCGGTCAGCGCGATCTTTTCCTTCTTCGCATTGGCTTCGGCATAGCCGTTGACCTGGCGCGTCAGCGCGCCGCGAAAGCCGGCCAGATGGGTGCCGCCGTCACGCTGCGGGATGTTGTTGGTGAAGCACAGCACGTTCTCGTGGTAGCTGTCGTTCCACCACAGCGCGGCCTCGACGCCGATGCCGTTTGATTCCGAGCGCACCATGATCGGCGTCGGTACGATCGCCTTCTTGTTGCGGTCGAGATATTTGACGAACTCCTCGACGCCGCCGGAATAATGCATCTCCTCGCGCTTCTCGACCGCGTGGCGCATGTCTGACAGCACGATGTGGACGCCGGAATTGAGGAAGGCGAGTTCGCGCAGCCGGTGCTCCAGCGTCGCGAAATCATACTCGACGTTCTTGAAGGTCTCGGTCGAGGCCAGGAAGGTGACCTCGGTGCCGCGCTTGCCCGGCGCATCGCCGACCACCTTGAGCGGCGCCACGGCGTCACCGTGCGCGAATTCGATGTAGTGCTCTTTGTCGTCGCGCCAGATCCGCAAGCCCAGCTTGCTGGACAGCGCGTTGACCACGGAGACGCCGACGCCGTGCAGGCCGCCGGAGACCTTGTAGGAGTTCTGGTCGAACTTTCCGCCGGCGTGCAGCTGGGTCATGATGACCTCGGCCGCCGAGACGCCTTCGCCCTTGTGGATGTCGACCGGAATGCCGCGGCCGTCGTCGTACACGGTGACGGAATTGTCGGCGTTGAGGGTGACCAGGACGCGGCTCGCATGCCCTGCCAAGGCCTCGTCGATCGCGTTGTCGACGACCTCGTAGACCATGTGGTGCAGGCCGGAGCCGTCATCGGTGTCGCCGATATACATGCCGGGCCGCTTGCGGACGGCGTCGAGGCCCTTCAGCACCCGGATCGATTCCGCGCCATATTCAGCCGGAATGGGGTGCTCAGATTCGGCAGGGGTCTGCCGGGCAGGTTCAGTCATGTGAGGCCTTCGAGGATGTCCCGAATCAGCTGCGCAATATGAGGCGCTGATTCCGCTATTTGTGCCATGAAAGAGGGGTTGCGCCTAGCGCAAAGTCTCTCTCTACAAACTATTGAATAGATGGGATTTTTTAGGCCTTTTTCAAGGTCTCGGGAGGTCGATTCCGAACCCTCTGAAAAGCCCGATTCGAGGGCAGATTCGAGGCCCTCACGGAGCCGGCTCAGCGGCCTCAGCCGCGCCGCGTGGCGCGGCCGGATTCGACGTCGAAAATCTCGCCGCGCGGACCGATGTCGACGAAGGCCAAGGGATCGGCGCCGGTCATCCAGACCTGTGCGCCGAGCTTGCCGAGCTCGTCGAACAGCGCCCTGCGGCGGTTGGGATCGAGATGGGCGACGACCTCGTCGAGCAGCAGCAGCGGCACGATGCCGGTCATCTCCGCGACCATCGTGGCGTGCGCCAGCACCAGCCCGATCAGCAGTGCCTTCTGCTCGCCGGTCGAGGCGTCGCGCGCCGGCATGTTCTTCGGCGCGTAGACCACCTGCAGATCGGTCAGATGCGGGCCGTCCAGCGTGCGTCCGGCGGCGGCGTCGCGCGGGCGGCTGGCGCGCAGGATCTCGCGGTAGCGGTCCTCCACCGCGGTTGCGGGCTCCTGCAGCAGCGCATTCTCCATCCAGCCGTCGAGCATGATCTCGGCGGACGGGAAGGCCGAGGCGGCACCGCGCTCGCGCAGCATCACCGCGAGCTTCGCCGCGGTCTGACCGCGCGATGCGGCGACCGCGACCGCCAGCTCCGCGGTCTCGCGCTCGATCGCATCACACCAATGGTCGTCATAGTTGCGCACCTCGAGCAGCCGGTTGCGCGAGCGCAGCGAGCGCTCCAGCGCCGAGACGCGGCCGGAATGCTCGGAATCGATCGCCAGCACCAGGCGGTCGAAGAAACGCCGCCGTTCCGAGGCGGCGCCCATGAACAGGCCGTCCATTGCCGGTGTCAGCCAGACGATGCGCAGATGATCGCCGAATGCAGTTGCGGACCCCACCGGTTCGCGGTCGATCCGGCACCGCCTCGTGTTGCTTGCCTCGCCGGTCGGCGGATCGATGCCGGTGCCGAGCGTGGCGAGGCCGAGCGCGCCCTCGACTTCGGCCGACACCGCCCAGGAGCCGTCGCCCTGGTTGTCGGCGATATCGTCCAGGGTCGCGCGGCGCAGGCCGCGGCCCGGCGACAGGAACGAGACCGCTTCCATGCAATTGGTCTTGCCGGCGCCGTTCGGCCCGACCAGCACCACCATGTCGCCCGCAACCTGCAACGTCGCCGCCCGGTAATTGCGGAAATGCGTCAGCGACAGGCGATGAATGCGGGACGGGGTCATCTCTCTTCCTTCCCCTCTCCCCTTGTGGGAGAGGGTGGCGCCTCACGGAGTGAGGCGACGGGTGAGGGGTATCTCACAGCTCGGCAAGCTTGGCGACGATGTCTTCCAGCACCGCCGCGAGCATCCGCAATACGTCATTGTTCCAGTAGCGCAAGACCTGAAAGCCTTCCGCCACAAGCGCGTCAGTTCTGGATTCGTCACGGGGCGACGAAGCGTGCTGTCCGCCGTCGATCTCGATGACGAGGCGCTTCTCGAAGCACGCGAAGTCGAGAATGCAATTGCGAAATGGAACTTGCCTTCGGAATTTCAAGTGCGACAGGCGCCGATCTCGGAGCAGGCGCCACATCTTCGCTTCCGCATCGGTTGGCTGCTGGCGCATCTTCCTTGCGAAGCTGCGGAGGCGCTCGTCGGTCGGGCGATGGTGCGGCGTGCGCGGCACCAACCCCTCACCCGGCGCCTTTGGCGCCACCCTCTCCCACAAGGGGAGAGGATGCGGTTGCGCGTGCGGAGGAAATCATTACACCCGCATCGGCATCAGCACGTAGAGTGCGCCCTTGCTGTCCTTGTCCTGCACCAGCGTCGGCGAGCCGGGATCGGCGAGCTTGAGCACCGCGACTTCGCCCTCGATCTGGGCGGCGATGTCGAGCAAATAGCGCGAGTTGAAGCCGATATCGAGCGCGTCGGAGGCGTACTCGACCTCGATCTCTTCGGTGGCGCTGCCGGAATCCGGATTGGTGACCGACAGGATCAGCTTGCCGGCAGACAATGCGAGCTTCACGGCGCGGCCGCGCTCGCTGGAAATGGTCGAGACGCGGTCGACGGCGGCCTCGAAATCCTTCTTGTCGACGACCAGTTCCTTGTCATTGTTCTGCGGAATGACGCGGCCGTAATCCGGGAAGGTGCCGTCGATCAGTTTCGAGGTCAGCACCACATTGCCGAGCGTGAAGCGGATCTTGCCGTCCGACAGCTCGATCGAGATCTCGGCGTCGTCGCCCTCGATCAATCGCTGCACCTCGCCGACGGTCTTGCGCGGCACGATTACGCCGGGCATGCCGGTCGCGCCCTTGGGCAGCGCGAGATCGATCTGCGCCAGCCGATGCCCGTCGGTCGCAACCCCGCGCAGGGTCGCCGCCTGGGCGCTGCCGGCGGCGTGCAGATAGATGCCGTTGAGGTAATAGCGGGTCTCTTCGGTCGAGATCGCAAATTGGGTGCGGTCGATCAGGCGCTTGATGTCGGAGGCCGGCAGCGAGAACGAATGCGTCATGTCGCCGGCGGCAAGGCCGGGGAAATCGCTCTCGGGCAGGGTTTGCAGCGTGAAGCGCGAGCGGCCGGCGCGCACGGCGAGCACCGAGCGGTCGCCATCGGCCTCCAGCACGATCTGCGAACCGTCGGGCAGCTTGCGGACGATGTCGTAGAACATGTGCGCCGGCACCGTGGTCGAGCCGGCGGTTGCCGTCTCGGCAGCCAGGGTCTCCGTCACCTCGAGGTCGAGGTCGGTGGCCTTCAGCGACAATTTGGCGCCCTCGGCGCGGATCAACACGTTGCCGAGGATCGGGATGGTGTTGCGGCGCTCGACCACGCGGTGAACGTGACCCAGCGATTTCAGCAGTTGCGCGCGCTCGACGGTGACCTTCATTGCAATACCCGCCAGATCCCTCAGATGGAAAAGCCGGGCGGCCGTTGAGGCAGCATCGCGGCGTCGGAAACCCGATAAGTCGGATCAATACCGGATTTGATCAAACCCACGGGGGGACCGCAAGGTGGCGCGGATGGCCGGCTGGCGCAAGGGAGACGGCGTCTGTTCCCCACGTTTTGAGCCCGAAAATAGGTCGCCCTCCCCCTTGCAGCAAAGGGGAGGGCGACCGAACCGGCGAGGCTTGCGACGGAAGTCTACTCCTGAAGCTGACGCTTCAGCGATTCGACTTCCTCGGACAGCGTCGTGTCCTTGGCGACCAGTGCCTCAATCTTGCGCACGGCGTGCAGCACCGTGGTGTGGTCGCGGCCGCCGAAGCGCCGGCCGATCTCCGGCAGCGAGCGCAGGGTCAGCGTCTTCGCCAGATACATCGCAACCTGGCGCGGACGCACCACATTGGCGGTGCGGCGGGACGACAAGAGGTCGGAGCGGCTGACATTGTACTGCCGGGCGACCACGCGCTGGATGTCCTCGATCTTGATCCGCTTCGGTTCCTGCGGGCGGATCAGGTCACGCACCTCGCGCTCGGCCATCTCAAGCGTCACCGGCTGGTTGTTGAGCTTGGAGTGCGCCAGCAGGCGATTGATCGCGCCTTCGAGGTCGCGGCCATTATGGGTGATGGTGCGCGCCAGATAGTCGAGCACTTCCTCCGGCACGTCGAAGGTCGCATGGTGGGCGCGGGCCGCGGCGACGCGCGACTTGAGGATGCCGAGCCGCAGTTCCTCGCCGAGCGAAGCCATCTCGACCACGAGGCCGCCGGCGAGCCGCGAGCGAACGCGGTCGTCGAGGCTTTCCAGGTCGGACGGCGGACGATCGGCCGCGATCACGACCTGGCGGCCGGCATCGATCAGCGCGTTCAACGTGTGGCAGAACTCGGCCTGCGTCGACTTGCCCTGCAGGAACTGCAGATCGTCGATGACAAGCACGTCGATGCCGCGCAGCGCCTCCTTGAAGGCCAGCGCCGTCTGCGTCTTCAGCGCCGCGACGAAGCCATACATGAACTTCTCGGCAGTGAGATACAGCACCTTGCGCTCGCCACCGGAATTGCCGGCCCAGGTGACCGCCTGCAGCAGGTGCGTCTTGCCGAGGCCGACGCCGGCATGGATGTAGAGCGGGTTGAACATCACGGGATCGCCGCGGCGGCCTTCGGCGACCTGGCGCGCCGCCGCATGGGCCAGCGTGTTGGAACGGCCGACGACGAAGCTTGCGAAGGTCAGGCGCGGATCGAGCGGCGAGCCGCCGAGCGCGTCATGGCTCGCGGACACCGGCGCGGTCGCAACCGAGCGCAGTTCCGGCGCGGGACGACCGTCGTGGCGCTCGACACGGCGCACTTCGACCGGAGCAACCGCTTCCTTCGCGGGGGCCATCACGCGGATCGCGGAGCGCACGGTGAGGTCGATGCGATGCACTTCGGGCATCTCGGCCTGCCAGCAGGTGAGCACGCGGTCGGCGTAATGCGCCTGGATCCAGCTCTTCAGGAACCGGGTCGGAACCGACAGGTGCACGCTCTCGTCGTGCACGCTCTCCAGATCCATCCGTGCAAACCAGCTCGTGTAAACGTCCTCGCCAACGCTCGTCCGCAAACGTCCCTTCACCCGCGACCAGCGATCCTGTTCCGTGTTCGTCATTGCCTTCGTACTTTTCCAAATCTGAGAGAAGATAATTGCGAAAGCGCCGTGCAGGTT
Organism: Bradyrhizobium sp. USDA 4461; assembly: GCF_054055655.1. Taxonomy (NCBI): domain Bacteria; kingdom Pseudomonadati; phylum Pseudomonadota; class Alphaproteobacteria; order Hyphomicrobiales; family Nitrobacteraceae; genus Bradyrhizobium; species Bradyrhizobium sp. USDA 4461. The sequence goes on along the minus strand of NZ_JBSRXM010000001.1, from coordinate 2,115,836 downwards.
TCCTGCCACGACGCGACCTCCAGCGGGCGCGGTCTGCTCCGGACAAAGCTCTCCCGTGTGGCGATGATGCGCCACGCGACAGATCAGCTGTTTGGAGAAGATGCGTCCCGCGAGGTCAGCGCGTACTCGACGGTCTCTGCGGGTAAGAGCCGGCGTCCGAGGGGTTGATTACGGCACCACTGGAAATCTGCGCTTCGGCTGTCGTTGGTTCGACTGCAGTTATGATACCGTAAGGCATAAGTCCTCCCCCTCCCGCCGCGATGGATCGCGGCAAGGTGTCAGCTTGCTCGTGTCTTCAAATTCGAACTGCCGCTACCGAACACCGAAATGCCCGGCGCTTCGCCGCCGCGTGTCGTCGTCAACCCGTTCGCTTGCGCCGCGTTCCCGCTGCCAAGATTCCGACGGCAGGCCTGGTCTCTCTTGTTCGATCACCCAAATTGCCGGGGACATCGCCGGAGAAATTTTGACACAGGTCAACCATCCTCATATCGCTATGAGCCGTCAATCTAGCTTCGCTTGGAGAGCGTCGCTAACGCGCACACCGCCGCCGATTTGCACGTCCGCCCTTGGGTCTCAAACCGCGCTGATCTGGAGAGCCGTGGGCGTCGCGAACAAGAAATAAATACACCAAGCGCATTTCCTGACAATCCGTGGATTCGACGGGGATCGCGACTCTTCGCAACTGTTGCGGCGCTGCCGACGCTGAGTTGAGAAAGCAAGTTTTTGAATCACCGCGCAGATTCACGCGTGTCACAAACCATGGTGCAATACCAAAAATTTTTCATAGAAAATTTACATTTGGTCTCGCGCCGGTCATTTTTCCAATCGCTGTCCGGCACTATGTGCATAAGTAATTCGCGAAGCGTGATTTTTCACGATTGCTTTTGCAGGGTAACCCCGCGTCGCTTTTTTTGACGCGCGCTATTCCATCTATCCAGCTTAGCGAAGAACAATCTCTGCGCGAGTGCGCCGCATTAAGCATATTGAGCCGGTAGAACTACGGACGCGACGAAACATGACACGCGGTTCGTTGCGCGGCAATGCGCAGTCTTCTCGCGCTATGAAACTTCCACGACAAAAACTTCCACGACGAAAGACGAGACAAAAACAAAAAGCCCGGCGCGAGCCGGGCTTCGTGACAAATGTGTTTTTCAGTCAGCTCGCGCGGCGAGCGTCGCGAGCTCTACTTGGCAAGCTCTACTTGGCGAGCTTGGCGATGCTCTGCGTGAGACGCGACACCTTCCGGCTCGCGAGGTTCTTGTGAATGATGTTGCGCTGCGCCGCCTTCATCAGCTCGGGCTCGGCCTTGCGCATCGCCTTGAGTGCCGCCTCGCGATCGCCGCTCTTGATCGCTTCCTCGACGGTGCGCACCGCGCCACGCATCTGGGTGCGACGCGACTTGTTGACGATGGTGCGGCGGGCAATCTTGCGGGTCGCCTTCTTGGCGGAGGTGGTGTTGGCCATGGTTCTCTAACTGTCCTTCGGCGGTGATCGCTCAGTGGTCGGGCTTGCGCGCACCGGCCGGTTCAAATCTCAACTCTGATGTATTGGTCCAAGGTATCTGCTTGGGTGTCCTTGAGGCGGCCATCCGAAGAGCGCAAAATGCTGCCCCCGCATGCGGCACTGTCCAAAGAACAGCGGCGGCAGGATTGCGCCCGCCGCCATCGGCCGGTCTTATAGATGGCGCAAGCAGCAGCGTCAACGCTTTCGGGACCCAAAAAGGGCCGGAAATTGGGCCTCCGGGGACCGGATAAGCCGCTGAAGAGGTTGAATTTCCCGGGGGCGCCCGGTAAGGCCTGACGACGCCTGGGGCGCGACAGGGAGTTAGGGTGACGCATGATCCGCGGCTTTTTCCGTCTGATCGGCCTTTTGCTGCTGGCTGGCGGCTTCATCTTCATGGTCTATGACGGAGCGCGCTACGTCGCCGACCAGAGCCTGCGGTTCACCCAATTCGGCCAGTTCTGGAACGACATCCACCAGTCGAGCCAGCAGGCGTTTCATGCCTGGGTGGATCGCTTCGCACCGTGGCTCTGGAATGACGTGATTCGCCTGCTGCTGGAGCAGCCGGTGTTCGCGGTGTTCGGCATCGCCGGGATCCTGCTGATGGTCCTGTTCCGGCCGCGCAAGCCCCTGATCGGCTACGCGCGCGACTGACTATGGCCCTCTCGGGCCTGGCCCATCGTAACAGGGCTGCCATCGTCCACGTAACGACATATATAGGTGACAGTCGGCCCGCAGGCCGTTTGCCGCGTCGGCCGATGTCCCGCCCGGAGGTATCCATGTTGTTCATGCGCAAGACCACCGCGTTGCCGAGTGCCGCCGAGGCGCTGCCGGGCCGCGCGACGCCGATTCCGACTGCGACCACGCATTTCGTCAATGGCAGCAAACTGACGCCGCCTTATCCGCAAGGCCTCGAGCAGGCGGTGTTCGGGCTCGGCTGCTTCTGGGGCGCGGAGCGCAAGTTCTGGGAGCTCGGCGACGGAATCCATACCACCGCGGTCGGCTATGCCGGCGGCCACACGCCGAACCCGACCTATGAGGAAGTCTGTTCGGGGCGCACCGGCCACACCGAAGTGGTGCTGGTCGTGTTCGACCCGAAGAAGATCTCCTATGAGAAGCTGCTGAAGACGTTCTGGGAGAACCACAACCCGACGCAGGGCATGCGCCAGGGCAACGATATCGGCACGCAATATCGCTCCGCGATCTACACGTTCGGCGATGCGCAGCGCAGAGCCGCCGAGCAGTCGCAGGCGATGTATCAGAAGGCGCTTGCCGCCAAGGGGCTCGGTGCGATCACCACCGAGATCGCCCCCGCGGGCGAATTCTACTTCGCCGAGGACTACCACCAGCAGTACCTTGCCAAGAATCCGGCAGGCTATTGCGGGCTCGGCGGCACCGGCGTGTCGTGCCCGATCGGCGTCGGCGTCACCGCCGCCTGATCTTGCAGTTCGATGGGAAGCCGGGTTTTCCGGCTTCCCCACCGATCCTCGAAAACCCTTTATTAACCATAAGTGGTGCAAGACTGGGCCTGTCTCGTAGTTGAGGGATAGGTCCGGTGCCGGTTGCACGCGCGTTACGATTGCCGATCACTGCCGTTGTGGCTGCGCTCGCGCTGTCTGGCTGCATGAGCACGTCCGGTCCCGTTGCCGTCGGCCCGCAAGGCGTCGATGCCGTCACCTACGGCCCGGCCTACGCGCCCGCTCCGGTTGCTGACGGAGGCGGCGGTGCAATCAGCGCATTGCGATCCGCCTTCGCCAGCGCTTCTCCCGGTTATGGCTATGCCGCCCCGGTCGTTTACGCCGCCGCCCCGGGTGGGCCCGCTGGCTACGACAATTCCTATCATCTCGGCCCGGGCGACAAGCTCCGCGTCGTGGTCTACGGCCAGGAAGGCCTCACCAACTCCTATGCGATCGACGCCGCCGGCGCGATCACCATGCCGCTGATCGGCTCGGTGCCGGCGCGCGGCCGCACACCGGCCGGCCTCGCCGGCGAGATCTCGGCGCGGCTGCGCAACGGCTTCATCCGCGAGCCTTCGGTGGCGGTCGAGATCGAGTCGTATCGTCCGTTCTTCATTCTCGGCGAGGTCCAGGCTCCGGGCCAATATCCCTATGTGCCGAACATGACCGTCGAAAGCGCGGTCGCGATCGCCGGCGGCTTCTCGCCCCGCGCCCGCCGCGACAGCGTGACGTTGACGCATACCGACGCGTCCGGCGCCGGCCGCTTCGTGGTGCCGCTGGGCACGCCGATGAGCCCGGGCGATACGGTGTTCGTTGGCGAGCGCTGGTTTTAGTGGACTCTCTCCGCCGTCATTCCGGGATGCGCCGCAAGGCGCAGGCCCGGAATCCATTTCACCACAAATGATGCCGGCAGATGGATTCCGGGCTCGCGCTTTCGCGCGTCCCGGAATGACGAGTTGGGAAAAAGCGGCGCCCTATTTCCGCAAATGCTTCGCGAAAAACTCCATGCTGCGCGGCCAGGCGATGTCGGCGCTGGCCTTGTCGTAGCTGGCGCGCTCGTCGCAATGGAAGCCGTGCTGCGCACCGGGATAGATGAAGACCTCGACCTCGGGCCGTTTCGACTTGATGGTCTCGACGTCGCTCAAGGGAATGCCGGCATCCTTCTCGCCGAAGTGCAGTTGGGTCGGCACCGTCGGCTTGTCGTCGGCGAAGCGGATGATGGCGCCGCCATAATAGCCGATCGCGGCCGACAGGCCGGTCAGCTTGGTGGCGGCCGCATAGGCGATGCTGCCGCCGAGGCAGAAGCCGATGATGCCGACAGGTCCGACCGACTTCACCGCGTCGATCGCCGCCTGGCTGTCGCGCAGCATCGCGGGAAAGTCCGGACTGGCGACGAACTTGCGCGCCTCGGCGACCTCGTCGGGTGAATAGCCGCTCTGGAAGTTCGGCGTGATGCGGTCGAAGATCGAGGGCGCAACCGCGACATAGCCTTCTTTCGCCAGCCGGTCGCAGACCGAGCGGATGTGGTGGTTGACGCCGAAGATCTCCTGGATCACGACGACGGCGCCCTTCGGCGCGCTGGTGGGATCGGCGCGATAGGCGCCGAGTTCAAATCCGTCGGAGGCCTTCAGCTTGATGTCTTGTCCCATGGTCCGTCCTTGTCATGTTGGGGGTTGCATGAAGTTCTTTGACGAGGGTTAGCGCCACATCCAGTTCTCGCCCCAGTCGGCCTTCCAGCCAGTCAGCCGGTGCTTGCGGAACTGGAGAAAGAGGCGGTCGTGATGCGGGAACAGCCCGCTGCCGCCGATGTCGCGGAAGGTGAGGAAGATCTCGTTGCCGGGCCGGCCGCTGACATACGTCAAGGGTGTGCCGAGCGCGCGCTGCGCGTCCTCTTTGCCCATGCCGAACACCAGCGGCGTGCTGTTCGACAGCGTCGCGGTGAAGGTCGACGGGGCTGTCACGAACGGCAGCTTCTGCGCGTTCGCCTCTGTCGCAGCGGCAGTCAGCAGCAGTGCGACGGCGATCGTCTTCATGGCGTGTCCCTGATCGTTACTTGCACTCGATCCCTTACTTGGCCTCAAGGCCGTCCAGGAATGGCAACACAGCGGCAATGAAGGCCTGCGGCTGGTCGATGTTGACGGCGTGGCCGGCGTTCGGGATCACCGCCTTCTGCGCGCCCGGGATCTTCGCTGCCATGTAGTCGGACGCCGCCAGGAACAGTGTGTCGTCGGCGCCGACCACAACCAGCGCGGGCACCTTGATTCCCGGCAGTGACTGGATCACCCGCGCATCGCGCTGCGCCAGCATGCCGCGCGCGGCGAGCGCGAGGCCCCTGGCGTTGCGATGCGAGACTGAGGCGCGCTCGGCGCTCAGCGATTTCAGCACGTCGAGCCCTTCGCGGTCGAACCGGTCGCCGGTGTCGCGGGCTCGCTGGTTCCAGACCTCGCGGGCGTCGTCCTTCTTGAAGCCGGGGCCGGTGTCGATGATCAGGAGCGCGCGCACCCGCTCCGGATGGGCGCGATGGAAGGCCAGCGACATGTAGCCGCCGAGCGACAATCCGCCGACGATCGCCTGGTCGGCGCCGGCGGCATCAAGCAGGGCGGCGATGTCGCCCACGGTCAGGGCCTCACCATAAGCATCCGGATCGTCGGGATAGTCGGACTGGCCGTGCCCGCGCATGTCCCAGAGAATGAGCTTGTGCCGCTTCGACAGTGCCTCGATCTGGCCCTGCCACATCGCCGTGGTCGACGAATAGCCGTGGGTGAGAATCAAGGGCGGGCCCTCGCCGTGAATCTCATAATAGATGTCGACGCCGCTACGGTTGAGCTTGGCCATTGACGGGCTCCTTCTGTTGTCGACCTCAGGTCCGGCGAATACCGACCTTGGTAGGAGTGATCGATACGGCATCAATACTGGCATTTCAAAAGCTTCATGCCGTTGCCGCATTGCACAACAAGCAGTTTCCGAAATTTATTCTTTTCGAGCAATTCCAAATTGGATTGCCTCCAGCCGGGAACCGGATCATTGTTTCGGCAACTGTCGCTTACCCGGTGGGCGCCAGCCATGACCCAACAGTGAGTTGCCGCCGTAAGCGGCTTCCGACACCGGAAGGGGAGAGAGATGCCAAATCTCAATATCAACGGACGGAGTATGTCCGTCGAGGCGGCCAATGACACGCCGCTGCTTTGGGTCATCCGCGAGCAATTGCAGATGACGGGCACCAAATTCGGTTGCGGCGCCGGTCTCTGTGGCGCCTGCACGGTTCACGTCAACGGCGAAGCGGTGCGGTCCTGCCAGACCTCGGTCGCCGACGCCGTCGGCAAGAAGATCACCACCATCGAAGGCCTGTCGCCCAAGGGCGATCATCCCTTGCAGAAGGCCTGGGTCGCCGAGCAGGTGCCGCAATGCGGCTACTGCCAGTCCGGCCAGATCATGCAGGCGGCCGCGCTGCTGTCGAAGAACACCAATCCGACCAAGGAAGAAGTGGTCGCGCATATGGACGGCAATCTCTGCCGCTGCATGACCTATTCACGAATCCAGAAGGCGATCATGCGCGCTGCGTCCGACATGCGCACCGCATCGGCCACCGGATCCGAGCGGAGGGCCACATGAACAAGCACGTGAAGAACCTCGCTCCCGAGACGACCGATCTCAGCCGCCGTTCCTTCCTGGTCGGTACCGCTGCGACCGGTCTCGTGCTCGGCTACGCCGCGTCCGGCATCGACCAGGCGCTCGCGGCGCCCGCACCCGCCAATTTCGAGCCGAGCGTCTGGTATGCGATCGCGCCCGATGGTGTCGTCACCGTGACCTGCGGCAAGGCCGATATGGGCCAGCACGTCGCCTCGACCATGGCGCAGATCGTCGCCGAAGAGCTCGGCGCGAACTGGAAGGACATGCGGGTCCAGCTCGCCTCCAACGATCCGAAGTACAACGATCCCGTGCTCGGCGCGCAGATCACCGGCGGCAGCTGGTCGACGATGATGAATTTCGACGCAATGAGCCGCGCCGGCGCCGCCGGCCGGATCGCATTGACCGAGGCGGCGGCCGCCTCGATGGGCGTGCCGGCCAGCGAGCTGGTGGTGCGCGCGTCGACGATCAGCCATCCGAAGTCGAAGAAGTCGATGTCGTTCGCCGAAATCGTGAAGAGCGGCAAGGCGACCAAGACCTTCACGGCTGACGATCTGAAGGCGATCAAGCTGAAGACGCCGGATCAGTACACAATGATCGGTGTCTCGGTGCCGCAGCTCGACATCCCGTTCAAGGTCAACGGCACGGCGAAATACGGCATCGACACGATGCTGCCGGGCATGGTCTACGGCGCGCTGGTTACCCCGCCGGTGCGCTACGGCGCCACCGTGAAGTCGGTCGACGACAGCGCGGCCAAGAAGGTGCCGGGCTTCATCAAGGCCGTCACCCTCGACGACAAGACCACCACCACGACCGGCTGGGTCGTCGCGGTCGCCAACACCTACGCCAATGCCAAGAAGGCGGCCGAGGCGCTGAAGATCAGCTATGACGGCGGTCCGAACGCCAAGCTGTCGAGCGAGTCGCTGCTCGCCGAGGCCAAGCGGCTTCAGGGATTGAGCGATTCCGGCCAGTTCTTCGTCAAGGACGGCGATCCGGATGCGGCCTACGGCTCGGCGGCCAAGGTGCTGGAGGCGGAGTACACCACCAACATCAACATCCATGCGCCGATGGAGCCGATGAACGCCACCGCGGAGTTCAAGGGCGACATCCTGCACATCTATTCCGGCAACCAGTTCGCGACGCGCTCCGGTGCGATCGCAGCCGGCGCCGCCGGGATCGATCCGAAGTTCGTGGTGATGCATCAGGCCTGGCTGGGCGGCGGCTTCGGCCGGCGTCTCGACGCCGACATGATGGTGCCCGCGGTGCAGGCGGCGAAGGCCGTCGGCAAGCCGGTCAAGGTCATCTATACGCGCGAGAACGACATGACGATGGATTTCTCGCGTCCGCTGACCTACCAGAAGGTGAAGGCCGGCATGGACGGCGACGGCAAGATCGTCGCGATGAGCCACGACGTGGTCTCGGCCTGGCCGACCGCGCGCTGGGGGATCCCTGATTTCCTCACGCCCTCGGTCGACAAGAAAGGTCCGCTCGATTCCTTCACGGTGAACGGGTCGGACTTCTTCTACACCGTGCCCAATCACTATGTGCGGGCGATCAAGAACGAGATGGCGCACAACGCCACCCCGTCGGGTCAGCTCCGTTCGGTGGCGCCGGGCTGGACGTTCTGGGCGGTCGAAAGCATGATCGACGAGATCGCGCACGCGACCGGCAAGGACCCCGCCCAGCTGCGCATCTCGCTGCTCGACGGCAAGGGCAAGAATGACGGCGGCGCGCAGCGTCTCCGCAACACCTTGCTCGCTGCGATGGGTCTCGCCGGCTACGGCACCAAGCAGCTGCCCAAGGGCGAAGGCATGGGCGTGGCCTGCGTGTCGTCGCAGGAGCGCGCCACGGCGAGCTGGACCGCCTGCGTCGCCCATGTTGCCGTCGCCCCGTCGGGCGAGGTGACGGTGAAGAAGCTGACGGTTGCGACCGACGTTGGAACGCAGGTGAATCCCGACGGCATCCGGGCCCAGGTCGAGGGCGCGGCGCTGTGGGGCATGTCACTGGCGCTGTTCGAGAAGGCGACGTTGAAGGACGGCGGCATCGAGCAGACCAACTTCGACAGCTACACGCCGCTTCGGATGAGCCAGCTGCCGGAAGTCGCGGTCAACGTGATCGCTAATGGCGAGAAGGCGACCGGCGTCGGCGAGCCCGCCGTGACGGTGGTGGCGCCGGCGATCGGCAACGCCGTGTTCAACGCGGTCGGTGCCCGCGTCCGCGGCCTACCGATCACCGCGGAAGCGGTCAAGGCGGCGATGAAGGCGTAATGGCCTGAACCAATGCAGACGCCGGAGAGCTTGACCGCTCTCCGGCGTTTTCTTTGCGACGCGCATGGGCGAAGCCGCAAGAATTCACGAGTCGCCGCCGACGCGGCCGGCTCGACCATTTCCGGCCGGCCTGATTTTGCAGGCGGATTCCACAATCGTTCAAATTGCGCCTATTGTGCTTAACCATCGTTCAGCATCCCCATTAAGCCGGAGGGAACGCATCGTCAGGTAGCGTCCCGGCGTCGGTCGTTACCGCGACGGGGATGTCATGACTGCCTTGGCCAATAACCAGACTTCGAAGCGCCGCCTCCTGCTGGCGTCAGATCGAAGCGATCAGAGCAACGAGCTCGCCAGCATCCTGCGCTCGGTGGGCGAGGTCGATACCGTTCCGACATCGGATATTCCCGAGCGGCCGGCCCGCGATCTCTCCGGCATCGTCGTCGACATCAATTTGCGCTCGCCCGAAGCCGTGCAATTGGTCCGCAGCAAGCTGCAGGCCGACGCCTATCGCGAGATGCCGCGGCTGTTCGTGCTGGCGGATGCGCTGCATCACGCCTCGATGCAGGCCTGGGCGCTCGGCGCCACCGACACGATCTCGCGGCCGTTCGATGCGCGCGGCATCCTGCAGCGCATCCGCGCCGCATTTCCCGACGACAGCGGCTATGACGAGACCGACCGCGGCAAGGCGCTCAACCGCGGTGTCGAAGCCGCGCATGGCGTGATGGTCAAGATGTTCGAGCGGATGCGCGCCGGCGAACCGCTCAAGTTCGAGGACATCGTTGCCGCCGAAAACAAGATTCTGAAAGCGATCAAGCACAATTCGCTGCGTGAATGGCTGACCACCGTCGGCTGCCATCATCAGGAGACCTATCGCCATTGCCTGTTCGTGACCGGCTTTGCGGTCGCGTTCGCGCAGCATCTCGGCATGCGCGACGACGACCAGCGCCGGCTCGCCCGCGCCGCGCTGCTGCACGATGTCGGCAAGGCCTTCGTTCCGGTCGCGCTGCTCGACAAGCCCGGCGCGTTGACGGTCGAGGAAATGGCCGAGATGCGCGAGCATCCGCGTCGCGGCTACGAGGCACTGTCAGCGCAGGGCGGCTTCCCGCCGGAAATGCTCGACGTGATCCTGCATCACCACGAATTCCTCGACGGCACCGGTTATCCCAACGGCCTCAGCGGCAACCAGATCAGCGACATCGTCCGTGTCACCACGATCGTCGATGTCTATGCCGCGCTGGTCGAGAAGCGCGCCTACCGGCTGCAGTTCACCCACGCCAAGGCGTTCTCCATGATGGAGGAGATGGGCGGCAAGCTTGACCAGCAATTGCTGCAGGCGTTCCGCCCGGTGGCATTCGGGCATTACTGAGCCTTCGCGGCCTTTGCCGCCATTGCGAGCCAACGGGTCGGCGAACGCGCGCCCGATGACAGGCTCCGCGAAGCAATCCATCGCTCCACGCCCGCGGACCGATGGATTGCTTCGTCGCTTCGCTCCTCGCAATGACGGCTCCGGCGACGGCCTTAGCCAATCAACGCAAGTCCGCGACCTTAACCCCGCCTAGATTCCGGCGATCATCGGCATGACCGATGCTTTGCGCGGGTGAGGACGATCATGGACACGGCAACGACCGGGGATGTCGACATCCCCGCTGACATCGCGGCAACCCTCGTCGATCCCGTCGCCTATGCCGACGACCGCATTCACGCCAGCTATCGCTGGCTGCGCGCCAACAATCCGCTCGGGATCGCCCGGCCGGACAAGTTCGATCCGTTCTGGGTGGTGACCAAGCACGCCCATATCCAGGCGATCAGCCGGCAGAACGACCTGTTCCACAATGCCGACCGGCCGACCACGCTGACCAACCGGGCGCTCGAGGAGCGCGTGCGCAAGATCACCGGCGGACCCAATCTGGTGCGCTCGCTGGTGCAGATGGATGCGCCCGACCATCCGAAATACCGCGCGCTGACCCAGGGCTGGTTCATGCCGGCCAATCTCGGCAAGTTCGAGGGCCGCGTGCGCGAGATCGCGCGCGCCACGGTGCAGCGCATGCTGGACCGCGGCGGCACCTGCGATTTCGTCGAGGACGTCGCGCTGGGCTATCCCCTGCACGTCATCATGGAGATCCTCGGCGTGCCCGAGGCGGACGAGCCGCGCATGCTGAAGCTGACGCAGGAGCTGTTCGGCCCGCAGGATCCGGATACGGCGCGCGTCCGCGATGCGCTCAGTGCCGAGCAGGTCTCCGTGATGCTGCAGGCGATCATCGCCGACTTCTCGGCCTACTTCCGCAAGATCACCGAGGAGCGCCGCCGGAACCCGCGCGACGATCTCGCCACCGTCATCGCCAACGCGAAGATCGGCGGCGACTACATGCCGGAGCACGACCAGACCAGCTATTACATGATCGTTGCCACCGCCGGCCACGACACCACCTCGTCCTCGACCGCGGGCGCGATCTGGGCGCTGGCGCGAGACCCCGCGGAATTCGCCAAGGTGAAGGCCAACCCGGAGCTGATCCCGGGCCTGGTGGACGAAGCGATCCGCTGGATGACGCCGGTCAAGCATTTCATGCGCTCGGCCACATCAGATACCGAGCTCGGCGGCCGCAAGATCGCCAAGGGCGACTGGCTGATGCTGTGCTACGCCTCGGGCAATCGCGACGAGGAGGTGTTCGAGGACCCCGACCGCTTCCGCAGCGACCGCAAGCCCAACCGCCATGTTGCGTTCGGCTATGGCGCGCATCTCTGCCTCGGCCAGTATCTCGCCAAGCTCGAGATGCGCATCCTGTTCGAGGAGCTGCTGCCGCACCTGAAATCGCTCACGCTCGACGGCGAGGTGAAGATGACGCAGGCCTACTTCGTCAGTGGTCCGAAGAAGCTTCCGATTAGGTTTGAGGTGAATTGACCACCTGTCATTCCAGCATCTTCCGCAGCTCAGCCTTCGCGACCTTCTCCAGCGTCGAGCGCGGCATCTCGTCGACGAAGCGGATTTCGCGCGGCACCTTGAAGTCGGCGAGGCCCGAGCGGCAGGCGGTCATGACCTTGTCGTGCAGATCGGCCGGCAGAGCCGCAACGCCGGTTTGCGGGATGATGAAGACGACCGGCACTTCATCCAGCATCGGATGCTTCTTGGCGACGACCGCGGCCTCGCGGACACCAGGTACCACCGCGATCACTTGCTCGATCTCGGAAGCCGCGACGTTCTCGCCGCCGACCTTCAGCATGTCCTTGGAGCGATCGCCAAACTTGATGTAGCCATGCTCCAGCATCGTGACGCGGTCACCGGTGATGAAATAGCCGTGCTCGTCGAAGCTCTCGCGCGTCGCTTTCTCGTTGTGCAGATACTCGGCGAACAGCGACAGGCCGGGAATGCCCTTGATCAGCAGATTGCCGGTCTCGCCGACGCCGGTCGGCGTGCCGTCATCATTGACGATGCGGATTTGGTATTCCGGCGCGGCGCGGCCGATCGACATCGGCGTGTTGGGCTGGTCGACCTCGCCGATGATGCCGTGGGTGATGGTCTCGGTCATGCCCCACCAGCCGATGATCTTGATGCCGAACACGGCAAACGCCGGCGGCGCGTTCACCGCGGTGCCCCAGAGCCGGAACTTGTGGTTCTTCGGCACCTCATGATCGAGCAGCGCCCGCATGCAGAACGGGATCGTCGAAGTCCAGGTCGAGCCGTGCTCGAGCGCGACCGGCCAGAAGCGGCTTGCCGAGAAGCGCGGCTGGATCACGCAGCTGCCGCCGACCCACAGGATCGCCAGCATCGAATAGGCCAGCGCGTTGGTGTGGAACAGCGGCAGATAGGTCTGGTGCACGTCCGTCGCGTGAAGGTCCTGATGTGCGGCGTTGATCTTGGCGCCCCACAGCGCGTTGGCATGGGTCCACAGCACCGCCTTCGGCCGCGACGTGGTGCCGGAGGTGTATTGCACGCTGCACGGGGCGAGCGGATCGGTCGGGCGGCGCGGCCGGTCGGCGCTGTCGCCGAACAGCGCTTCAAAACTGTCGCCTTGCGAAGGCGCCTGCGCCGGCGCTTGGCCGGCGTCGTGCGAGGTCACCGCGATCCAGCGCAGGCTCTTGCAGTTGGTCGCGATCAGTTCGGCATAAGCCGGCTGGGTGATCGCGGCGACCGCGCCGCAATGGCCGGCAAAATATTCGATCTCGGCTGCGGCCGAGCGGGTGTTGGTGGTGACGGCGATGGCGCCGAGCTCGACGCAGGCAAACCACGACATGATCGCCTCGACGCAATTGTCGAGATGGATCAGCACATAATCGCCCTGCCTGATGCCGCGTTTGGCAAGGCCTGCGGCGAGCGCGCCGACGCGCTCATGGAATTCACCGTAACTCCAGTGCCGCGCCGGCGCATCGAACGGCGCCCAGATCAGGAACGGATGATCGCGGCGCACCTCGGCGCGCATTCTCAGTAGCCATGGCACGTCGAGCCCGGCAAACGGTCCGACGATTCCCGGCACCGGCTTTGAACTGGTCATATGTCCTCCCGCAGCCTTGGGCGGCCGCCATTGATCTTGGTTGGGAGCAGTTCTGCCATCGGCGTGCGCCGAGCGCAAACCGGGATTTGCAGAGCAATGTTGCGCCGAAGCGATCCGTTCCGCCGCGCGGAAGAGCTGGGTCTATCGTACGCACCTATGAGCGGGCGCGCATCGCTGCCTCGTAATGATGCTACGTCGCGTCTCGCTCATATGACGAGATCTCGATCAGGCTGCCGTCGGGATCGCGGCAATAGACCGAGCGCAGCGTGCCGCGCGCGCCCTGCCTGGCGACCGGGCCCTCCTCGATGTTGACGCCGTTGGCCTTCAGATGCGCGACCACTTCGTCAGGCGTGCTCGAGGTGAGGAAGCAGAGGTCGTCGCTGCCGGCGGCCGCGTGATCGGCGGTGAACCAATCCACCTTGTCGGCATCGCGCGGCCGCACATTGATCTTCTGGTTGCCGAACACCAGCGAAGTGCGCGGCGTCTTGCCCTTGCCGGGGTCGAACACCTTCACCTCCATACCGAGGATCCTGCTGTACCAGGCGACCGAGCGCACGACATCGCTGACATTGATCACGAGATGGTCGAGCCCATTCACCTTGACGGACATGATCGATCCTCTTCGGTCCAGAGCGTTTTCGAGCGAAGTGGATACCGGTTCGCGTGAAGAAAACGCGTCATGACAGGATTGCAGCTTAGTCTTTCGTCGCGGTCGGCGGCGCACGTGTCGCACTGGCCGCATCTGGCATTGTTTGTTAAAACCGCGCCGCACGCAACGCAACAGAAACGGGCAGGGCACCAAACCCTGCTGGATTGGGAGAAACTTTCATGATTTCACGCCGCACCGCGCTGGGCCTGATCGGGTCGGGAATTTCGACATTCGCGATCGGCCGTGCGTCCGCTGCCGACTATCCGGCGCGGCCGGTGCGCTGGATCGTGGGCTATCCGCCGGGCGGCGCCACCGACATCATCGCGCGGCTGATCGGACAGCGGCTGTCGGAGAAGCTCGGCCAGCAATTCGTGATCGAGAACAAGCCGGGCGCCGGCAACAATATCGGCACCGAGGCTGCGATCAACGCCGAGCCGGACGGCTACACCGTGCTGCTGGTCAATCCGGCGAACTACATCAACGCCTCGCTCTACGCCAATCTGAAGTTCAACTTCGTGCGCGACGTCGCGCCGGTTGCGTCCTTCAACCGCGTCCCGAACGTGATGACCGTCAACAAGGACGTGCCGGCCAAGACCGTTGCCGAGTTCATCGAATATGTGAAGGCCAATCCCGGCAAGGTGAACATGGCCTCGTCCGGCAACGGCACCTCGGTGCATCTGTCCGGCGAGATGTTCATGTCGATGACCGGCTGCAAGATGCAGCACGTGCCGTACCGCGGCGCCGCGCCTGCGATCACCGACATGCTCGGCGGCCAGGTGCAGGTGATCTTCGACAACATGCCCTCGATCATCCAGCACATCCGCTCCGGCTCGCTGCGCGCGCTCGGCGTCACTACCGCGGAGCGGTCCTCGCAGCTGCCCGACGTGCCGGCGATCGCCGAGACCGTGAAGGGCTACGAGGCGAGCGCGCTGTTCGGCATGGGGGCGCCGAAGAACACGCCGAAGGAACTGATCACGAAGCTCAACACCGAGATCAACGCCGTTCTCGCCGAGCCCGACATGCGCAAGCGCCTGGTCGAGCTCGGCGGCGATTCGTTGATCCAGACGCCGGACGCCTTCGGCAACGACATCAAGGCCGAGACCGACAAGTGGAAGAAGGTCGTCGAGTTCGCCGGCCTCAAGGTCGAGTAGGCGTCGCGTGTCGGGAGACGCCTGGTTTCTTGTTGGGCCTTGACGCGGAATAAAATGAGCTTCAGGAACCTTGCCCAAGATGCCGCACGTTGCTTGCTGCGGCATCGAAGGAGTCGGATCATGCGCACATCGCGATTTGCACTGCTGGTTTTGGGGACGATGACGCTTGCCGGTGCGAGCATCAAGCCGGCGTCCGCCGATCCGTATGACTATCCCTGGTGCGCGCAGGGCCCGAGCCTCGGCTATCCCGGCGAATGTGCCTACCAGACCTACCAGCAATGCCAGGCGAGCGTGTCCGGGCGCTATCTCAGCTGCGGCGAGAACCCGCGCTTCCTGTTCCGCGAGCCACCGCCGCCGTCGCCGCGCCGCCACCATCGCCGGCACCGGACCGTCTACCCCGATTAGAATCGGGCTTCACCGCACGGCGCCGGTTGCCGCCGTATCGAAACTGATTCTCGCACTGCGTTCCGCCTAACGCGATCGTGAAGCATTAAGCTTGACGACACGCCGTTTGCGCCTATACTAAACCATATGGTTAAGTATCAGGACGAGACGCTGGACCGCACTTTCGCGGCGCTTTCCGATCCCACCCGCCGCGCGCTGCTGGCGCGGCTCGGCGAGCAGGACGGCCTGTCGGTGAGCGAGCTGGCGCAGCCATTCGCGATGTCGTTGCCGGCGATCATGAAGCATCTCGACGTGCTCACCGATGCCGGCCTCGTGACGCGCGAGAAGACCGGCCGCACCGTGGCGTGCCGGCTCACCGCAAGGCCGATGGAGCAGGCGATGAACTGGCTCAATCGCTATGCGCAATTCTGGTCCGACAATCTCGATCGTCTGGCCGCTTTTGTGGAGGAAGACCCATGGCAGACCAATCGGCAAACCAATCGGAAAAGCGATCCGCAGCCGACGGCGGTCCCGTCGCGCGGCCAAGCCTCACCCTCACGCGGCGGCTCCGCGCGCGGCCGGAAAAAGTCTACGCCGCGTGGACCGAGCCGGAAAACCTAGTGCAGTGGTTCGGCCCCGGGCAGGTCAAGCCCGGCACCACGCAGGCCGAGCTCGATGTCCGCGTCGGCGGACGTTACCGGATCAAGTTCACCGGCTCGAACGGCGAATATCACGAGGTCGGCGGCATCTATCGCGAGGTGGTGCCGAACGAGAGGCTGGTGTTCAGCTGGGCCTGGCATTCGACGCCGGAGCGCGAGTCGGAGGTCACGGTATCGATCAAGCCCGACAGGGGCGGCACCTTGCTCACCTTCCATCACGCGCAGTTCGTCGACGAGACCGCCCGCGACAACCACCAGCGCGGCTGGACCGAATTCCTCGGCAATCTGGAACAATATGTCGGCGCCTGACCGCAAAGGAGTATCTCATGCAACAGCACAAGATCGTCTCGCGCGAAGAATGGATCGCAGCCCGCAAGGCATTGATGGCCGGTGAGAAGCAACTGACCCAGGCCCGCGAGGCGCTGAGCCGGCAGCGCCGCGAACTGCCCTGGGTCAAGGTCGACAAGGACTACGTGTTCGACGGGCCCGACGGCAAGGTGACGCTCGGCGGTCTCTTCAAGGGCCGGCCGCAGCTCGTGGTCCAGCATGTGATGTTCGCGCCGGAGTGGGACGCCGCCTGCAAGAGCTGCTCGTTCTGGGTCGACGGCTTCGAGCGCATGGTCCCGCATCTGGCTGCCCGCGACACCACGATGATCGCGGTCTCGCTCGCGCCGCTCGCCAAGCTCGAGGCGTTCAAGCGGCGGATGGGCTGGACCTTCGACTGGGTGTCGTCGGGCGGCAATGACTTCAACTACGACTACGGCGTGTCGTTCACACAAGGCCAGATCGACGCAGGGAACGCGAAATACAATTACGGAACGAGCCCGCTCTACGGGCCGGAGCTGCCCGGCATCAGCGTGTTCTTCCGCGACGAGACGGGCAGCGTGTTCCACACCTACTCGACCTTCGCGCGCGGTCTCGACATGATGAATGCCGCCTATCACTACCTCGATCTGACGCCGCTCGGCCGCCACGAGGAAGGCTTGCCCTATCCGATGGACTGGGTGCGGCTACGTGACCAGTACCAGCCGGCACCGGTTCAGGCATCCTGCTGTCACTCCTGATCGTCATTGCGAGCGAAGCGAAGCAATCCATCGCGCCGCAAGGGTCCAGATGGCCTGCTTCGTCGCTTCGCTCCTCGCAGTGAGGGGAAACTCTACAGCAGAAAGTCATACGCATGCCTTACGTCGATGGTTTCGTCGTCGCCGTGCCGAAGAAGAAACTCAAGGCCTATGCCAAGCTCTCGAAGATGGCCGGCAAGGTCTGGCGCGAACATGGCGCGCTGGATTATCGCGAGTGGGTCGCCGACGACGTCAAGCCGGGCAAGCTGACCTCGTTTCCGCAGAGCGTGAAGCTGAAGGCCGGCGAAACCGTCGTGTTCGCCTGGATCACCTACAAGTCGCGCGCCCAGCGCGACAGGATCAACGCCAAGGTGATGGCCGATCCCCGCCTGGAATCGATGGGCAAGGGCGACGTGCCGTTCGATCCGAAGCGGATGATCTATGGCGGCTTTGCGAGGCCTCGTGAAGGTGTAAGGCCGCACGCTTTTCGCCGCAATTCGCGCGGTAACCGGCCGTTAAACATCGCGACCGGCCGGCGGCGCGATGCTGCTTGCGTTTACTTGGCGATCCCGTATACTTTGCATTACAAAGTGCGGGCGAAACATGCGCGACCTCGACAAGGCGTTGGCCGATATTCTCGCGATCCGCAGCCAGATTGCGGCCGGAACCGCGTTCCGCGGCTATGGTCCGGCGACGGTTGCCGCCACCAGCGGCATCGCGCTGGTCACGGCGTTCGCGCAATATCTCTGGCTCGACGATCCCACGACGCATCCGATCGCATTCCTCGCGGGCTGGGCCGCAGCCGCGCTGCTGTCGGCCGTGCTGATCTGGATCGAGATGCAGGCGCGCTCGCGGCGGCACCATTCCGGCCTTGCCGACGCGATGGTGCAGCAGGCGATCGGGCAGTTCGTTCCCGCTGTCATCGCCGGCGTGCTGCTCGCGATCCTGCAATGGAAATTCGCGCCGGAGACGCTGTGGATGCTGCCCGGCCTGTGGCAGGTGCTGGTCAGTCTCGGCGTGTTCGCCTCGGTCCGCCTGCTGCCGCGCACGATCGCGCTCGGCGGTGCCTGGTATTTCCTGTCCGGCTTCACGGCGTTGTTGATCGCAAGCCAGAGCCACGCGCTGTCGCCCTGGACCATGGGACTGCCGTTCGCGGTCGGCCAGCTGCTGCTTGCCGCGCTGTTGTATTTCGCTTCCGGAGGCCATGATGCCGAAGACTGAGCTGACCACCGCGCCATTCGCCTATGATGGTCTCGACCGCGTCATCCACGAGAAAGCGCGGCTCGGACTGTTGACCTCGCTGATGGCGCATCCGAAGGGGCTCGCCTTTGCCGATCTCAAGCAGCTCTGCGGCCTGACCGACGGCAATCTCAGCCGGCATTTGCAGGTGCTGCAAGAGGCCGGCCTGGTCGACGTCATCAAGGGTTATGAGGGCAATCGCCCGCACACCAGCTGCCGCCTGACCAAGAGCGGCCGTCGCCGTTTCCTGGATTATCTCGCCGTGCTCGAACAGCTGGTGCGCGACGCAGCCAAGGCCGCCGGCACGGCCGAGAAGGCCGCCGGCAGGGCTGAAAAGGCGGCCGGCAAGGACGGCGGCGCGTCCGGACGTCTCGGCGTCCAGCCGGTTTGATTATTCCATTTTTATCCGGAGACTTTGTGATGCAAAGTAACGTTGCGCTCAAGCCGGAAGCCATCGCGAGGCTCCATGTCGGCATCATCATGGACGGCAACGGCCGCTGGGCGACGCGGCGCGGCCTGTCGCGGCTGCGCGGACATGAAGCGGGCGTCGAAGCGATCCGCCGCATCGTCGAGGCTGCACCGGACCACGGCGTCGGCACGCTGACCCTCTACGCATTCTCCAGCGACAATTGGCGCCGCCCGAAGGCCGAGGTCGCGGCGCTGATGGGACTGCTGCGGTTCTATCTTGCCAACGAGATCGCGGCGCTGGTGCGCAACGGCGTTCGGCTTTCCGTGATCGGCCGCCGCGACCGGCTGCCCGACGGCATCGCGGCCGCGATCGGCCGCGCCGAGGCCGAGACCGCCTCCGGCACCACGCTGCATCTGCGCATCGCGATCGACTATTCGGCGCGCGACGCCATCCTGAATGCCGCCGCGCGCGCGGCCGGCGCAGGCCCGCTGAGCCGCGAGACCTTTGCCGATCTGATCACCGGCGAAGCCGGCCTGCGCGACGTCGATCTGATCATCCGCACCTCCGGCGAAAAGCGGTTGTCGGACTTCCTGCTCTGGGAAGGCGCCTATGCCGAGCTGCACTTCACCGAGCGGATGTGGCCTGAATTCGAAGCCGACGACCTCGCCGACGCACTCGCCTCCTTCCACGGCCGCGAGCGCCGCTTCGGCGGCCTGACTGCGATCGCGCCGGCGGAGGTGCCGAACCTGTAGAGCATGATCGGGAAAAGTGCGAAGCGCTTTTCCGAAAAGAGCATGCTCAAATTCGAATAAAGAGGCTGCGCTGCGCCAAGGGCACCCTGATCGTGATCGGTCACCGCTTCAGGAACCGGACGCGCGTGCAACGTGATCGGGAACCGAGCGCATCGGCACGCCGCCTCCCGTTCCGCGAGCCGCGTTGAACCTCGCAGGCCTGCGCGCGACCTACCTTCGGGACGCTGCTCTGGAGGTCGCAAATGACTGCTTTGGCTCAATCGATCGCACGGGTGTTTCCGGCCAATTCGCTTCGGAGCAGCATCGCCCGGCATGTCCTGCTGTTCGCCTTGGCCGCGCTGTTCGTCGCGGTGCTCAGGGCAAGCTATGGTCTCGATCTCAGCGCGGGCTTTTTCTAGTTTTCCGTCTGCAAGTCATATTGGGTTAACCGGATCGGGTTAGCTAAGCGCGCGCTTTCCTTGCATCTCGAACCCGGGCCGACCTTTCATGGATAAGCCGATGCGCTGCCAGTGCGGCAGGACGCGAACCATTGCGCTCGACAAGCATTTCCGTACCGCGCTGCTGTGCGCCAAATGCGATGAGGTCCAGCCGGCGGTGCCCGCCAGGCCGGAGCCGGCTGCGTCGGCCGCACGATAGCGCGGTCGTTTTCGGCGCCGAAACCCGCTAGGTTCCGTTTGACAAAATGGACCTGAGCAAAGCCGATGCCGCATCCTTCCAATCCACCCGCCGTAACCCTTGCCGACGTGCGCCGCGCCGCCGGCGTGATCCGGGATTCGGTGATGGTCACGGCGTGCAACGAGAGCCGCACGCTGGGCGAGATCTGCGGCTGCCGCCTGTTCCTCAAATTCGAGAATTTGCAGTTCACCGCGACCTTCAAGGAGCGCGGCGCGCTCAACCGGCTGCAGGCGCTGTCGTCGGATGAGCGCAAGCGCGGGGTGATCGCAATGTCCGCCGGCAATCACGCCCAAGGCGTCGCCTACCACGCCAAGCGGCTCGGCATCCCCGCCACCATCGTGATGCCGATCGGCACGCCGATGGTGAAGATCGAGAACACCAGGCGGCACGGCGCCGAGGTCGTCATGACAGGGCAGACGCTGGAAGAATGCTTCGCGTTCGTCGGATCCCATGCCGCCGAGCGAGGCCTGATCCTGATCCACCCCTATGACGATCCCATGATCATTGCAGGCCAGGGCACGATCGGGCTCGAAATGCTCGAGGCGGTGCCGGAGCTCGATATCCTGGTGGTGCCGATCGGCGGCGGCGGGCTGATCTCGGGCATCGCCACGGCCGCGAAGGCGATCAAGCCGTCGGTGCAGATCATCGGCGTGCAGGCCCAGCTCTATCCGTCGATGTACAACGCGGTCAAAGGTGAGCAGCTGCCGATGCGCGGCGATACGCTCGCCGAGGGCATCGCGGTCAAGGCGCCCGGGCAGATCACCACGAAAATCGTTCGTGAGCTCGTCGACGATATCGTGCTGGTCAGCGAGGACCAGATCGAGCGCGCGGTTGCGACCCTGATCTCGATCGAGAAGACGGTGGTCGAGGGCGCCGGCGCTGCCGGCCTTGCCGCAGTGCTCGCGGCGCCCGAGCGGTTTGCCGGCCGCAATGTCGGCCTCGTGCTGACCGGCGGCAATATCGACACCAGGCTGATCGCCTCGGTGCTGACCCGCGAGCTCGCGCGCGAGGGACGGCTGACCCAACTGGCGCTCGATATCGTCGACCGGCCCGGACAGCTCGCGGCGGTGTCGATCCTGCTCGCGGATGCCGGCGCCAACATCATCGAGGTGTCGCACCAGCGCACCTTCTCGGACCTGCCGGCGAAGGCGACGCTGCTCGAGCTCGTGATCGAAACCCGCGACCGCGCCCATCTGGAGGACGTGCTGACGAGACTCAACGCCGAAGGATTCGCGGTGCGGGAAACGTAGCAGCGTAATCCGCCCTTGAACCGTCATCCTGAGAAGCCGCGCAGCGGCGTCTCGAAGGATGAATCGGCCACCAGCCGGGCCGTGCATCCTTCGAGACGCGCGCAAGGGCGCGCTCCTCAGGATGACGGGTCTTAGGTTTTCCGACTGGGCTTACTCTTCGTCCGTCGCCAGCTCGGCGAGCTTCGCGATCGTGTTGATATTGCGCGCGGTGCCGCGGGCGGCGGCGGGGATCTTCAGCTTCGAGCGGCCCATGCCGCTGCCATAGGCGACATAGATCTCGCGCTTGCCGAGCCGGATCTGCTCGTCCTGCTGGCCCTTGACGTCCTTCAGCGCATCCTTGGGCGGCGGGTCGTCGAGGAAGATCGCGACCGTGAAGTTCGGCGGCGCCTTCGGAAACGGGTTGGCCTTCAGCACCGCGGCGATCTCGTCGGCGCTCCGCACCGCGATGCCGACCGGCTTGCCGGCATAGGCATGCAACCGCTGCTCCAGCGCGGCCTTGACCTTGGCCGCGCCGAGCTTCGAGGAGAACACCACATTGCCGCTGGCGATATAGGTCTGCACGTCGTCGAACCCCGCGTCGACGCACATCGCCTTCAGCTCGGTCATCGGCAGCTTGCCGGTGCCGCCGACATTGACCGCGCGCAGCAGAGCGACGTAACGCGGCATCACGACCTCACGTCAGCAGCAGTGCCATGCCCGGATCGCCCTTCTGCATCGCGCGCTGATAGGCCGGGCGCGCCGCGATGCGGCCGAGATAGGCCCTGATGCTCGGGCAGCGGCCGAGGTCGTAAGGCAGGAAATAGCGCATCGTCGTCAGCGAGAAGCCAATCATGATGTCGGCGGTCGTGAACGTGTCGCCGGCAAGATATTGCACATCGCGCAGCCGCGCCTCGATCAGGTCGAACGAGCGGTCGACCCGCGCCTTGGTCGCCACCAGCATCGGATTGTCGGCCGCGAGGTTGAGCCGGTGCAGGATCATGCTGCGGCCCATCTGCGCCTGCAGCGTGCCGTTGGCGAAGTGAAACCAGTACAGGAACTGGGCGAAATCAGGATGATCCGGCTGCAGCGTCAGCCGTCCATCGCCGTATCTGGCGACGATGTATTCGACGACCGCGCCGGATTCGGCCAGCACCAGCTCGCCGTCGGTGATGACGGGCGCGGCACCGGCCGGGTGCAGCGCCTTGTAGTCGGCCGGCGCCAGCATCGTGATGGGATCGCGTGTGGTGCACTTCAGCTCGTAGGGGATCGCAAGCTCCTCGCACAGCCAGACGATCCGCTCCGATTGCGATTTGCCGAGATGGTGAACGGTGAGCATGCGGGGCTGCCTCTCAGGCGTCCTATTTCTTCTTCGCCGGCTTGTTCTCGGATTGCTTGTCGGGCTTCGGCTCGGATTTCTTCTGGGGATCCTTTGCCGGCGGCGGCTCTTCCATCGCCTTCTTCATGGCGCGGGCATAGGCGTCGGCGGCATTCTCCGCCGAATTCTGCAACCGCTTGGCGGTCGCGGTGGCGTTCAGGATGGTGCTCTTGGCGAGGTGGCGGAAGCGTGCCTTGGTGTCCTTGTCCGTGGCCTTGGCGGCGCGTGCGACCCAGACGGCCTGGCGCTTCCTGGCGGCCGCCATCACGGCCTTGGTCTGCGCTCTTGCGGTTTGCCGGATGACGGCGTCGAGGTCGGCTTCGGCCATTCAGATACACTCATTATGACGGGACATGCGCCGGCTGGCGCAGGGAGGGGAGCTATCACTAGCGCAACCCGTGCGATTTGAACATGCGATCCTTTTGCGATCGCCCCGAGAGCCGGCATTATCGGTCGGGCCCCCCTCGCTGGGTGGACCGGCGGATGCTTGCGCGATCTATCGGGCATGCGCTTCAGCATGATATAGCAGCGCGGACCGGCCGCCGGCCGCGCGATCCAATCGAGGTTTCGATGCCAGCCATCAGCCGACGGAGCCTGCTTGGCAGCCTTGCGCTGCTGGCGGCATCGCCCGCGCTTGCGGCGGCGGCGGCCGAGACGCTCAGCGTCGATGCCAGCGAAGGCCGCATCACGCTCAACCGCTACGCCGCCGGGCGCTCCGGCAAGCGGCCGGCCGTGTTGGTCCTGCACGGCTTGCGTGGTTTCGATCTCAGGCCGCAGGCCTATCAGCGCTATGCCAGTGCGCTGACCGCAGACGGCATCGACGCCTACTTCGTGCGTTACTACACGCCGGCCGACGAGCAGGCGCTTGCGACGATGCATACGAGCGAGAGCCGCGCGCCCTATGAAGCCGGGCGGTTCGACGCCTGGGCCGGGCGCGTCTCGTCCGTGCTGACCTCGGTGCTGGCAAGTGCGGACAGTTCCGGGCGGATCGGGCTGCTCGGCTTCTCGCTCGGCGGCTACGTTGCCGCGACCGCGGCGGCCCGCGACGCGCGGGTGTCGGCGCTGGCCGTGCTGTATGGCGGCATGCCCGACAAGATCGCGCCGGAGGTCAGGCACCTGCCGCCGCTGCTCGAGCTGCATGGCGAGGCCGACCGCAACGTGCCGCTCTCTAGCGGTGAGAAGCTCGTCAGGCTCGGCAAGTCGGTCGGCGCCGCGGCGGAGATCGTCAAATATCCGGGCAAGGCGCACGGGTTCGATTTCGCGGACGATGATCCAATGACCGCCGACGCGGTCAGCCGAGTTGCCGGATTCCTCAAGGCTCGTCTGAACGCAGCCTGAGCGCCGCGCTATGTTTGAGCATGATCTCGGCGCAAACGTTCCGCGTTTGTCGCGACGGAAAACCGCTTCGCAGTTTTCCGGATCATGCCTTATTCCGCGGACGAACCCGGCGGCACCTTCGTGCCGGCGAGCAGGCCGGCAAGCTCCACCTGGCGGCCGAGCCCGGTCTTCGCCAGCACGGCCTTGAGCTGGTTGCGCACCGTTTCGCGGGAGATGCCGAAGGCGATGGCGATTGCGTCAACGGTTCGGCCCTCGCCGATGCCGCGCGCGACGCGGGCTTCCGCCGGCGTCAGGTCGAACAGGCCTTGCAGCACTTCCGCATTCGGCACTTCGGCCGGCACCACCGGCGTCACGATCACGATCGCCAGCGCGCGGTCGAACAGGTCGCGCGCGGTGCCGTGGATCGGGACCAGATGCACGATCAACGGCGGACGATCGTCCTGCGCTGCGATCGGCACCGAGCGGACCTCCGTGCTGATCAGCCCTTGCTCGAGTGCGGCCAGCGCCTGGGCGAACAGCACGTCGGCGGTGGCCGTCGCCAGCGTCAGCCGCTCGGCGCGATCCTGCATCACGTCGGGCACCAGGCGGTCGAACAGCGTGTTGGCGGCCATTAGGCGGCCGCCACGCCGCAGCACCGCTGCGGGCAGGCCGAGCATCGCCAGCGATTCGGTTGCCGCCCTTGCGCGCTCCATTCCGAGCCGCGCCGACAGCAGAGCCGCACGCGCCAGATGCGGGCGCAGCGCATCGAGCTGCTCGATGGCTTCCCGCTCGATCGGCCCATGCTGATATTCGCGCTCGACGCTGTAGATCAGCACGTCGCCGCTCGGCACTGGGATCGCGGTGCCGGCGCCCCATCCGAGCCCGCGCGGGCGGAAGAACTCGCGGATCTGGTAGTCCTGCTGCACCTCCTCGGGCGTCGCGAACACGTCGATGTCGCGCAGGAAGCCGGCATGGTTGGCCGCGAGCAGGCGCGGCAGCCGCCCGTTGCGCTCGTGCCAGCCGCCCTCGACATAGGCCACGGTGTCGTCGTGCATGTCGGGCGATGCGACCCAGCGGACGTCGTGCGGGGCCGCCGTCAGCAGCACGATACCGCGCGCTTTCGCGATCCCGCCGACCTGGTGCAGCACGTTCGGCCACAGTTCGGGAACGACCGCGGCCTCATAGGCCAGTTCGATCAGATGCTCGTGCAGGTCGTTCGCCATCGGTCATTCCAAAAAACATTGCCCAACAGATAACCCCATCGACCTCGGAAATATTGCGTAGAGCAATTCAACCCGAGCCACGAGTCCGGACTATTCCGGGGCACTCATGATGAATGACGGACGTTCGTTGGTCCTCCCGGGCATCCGGCGTGTCGCGACATGGCGCCGGTCGGGACGAAATGTCGCGGAGAGGAATTTGGCGGAGGGGCGCGCTGACGCCATGGCCTGCCTTGCAGGGCAATCACGACCTGTCGTGGGATGTCTGAAACGTCGGCGTCCGACGATCGTCGTGACGCGATCCGGAGTCGTGGAAGGGCGAGGCTGCCTGGATGATAGGTGAGTGAATGGATCGTGTGGCGGGGCGGATGCAAGCGGCTCTCGCCCGAAGTTGTCGGGAGGGCACCTCGGTGCCCTCCCGACAAGTGCACTTAGTTGCAGCCGCAGCCGTGCGAACGACCGCCGCCGAGGATGCCGGACAGGATGTTGGTGTTCTTGAGGCTGATCGGCAGGATGGCCGAGACGTTGGTCTTGTTGCCGTTCAGGACGTTGACGCCGCCGCCGAGCACGTTGACGTTGTTGAGCGCGTTGACGTTGAGCGCGGAGACCGCGGTCGTGATCGGAGCGATCACGGAACCGATCAGGGCGCCGCCACCACCACGGGGGCCACCGGCGAAGGCCGGCGAGGCGACGAGCGAGGCGAGAGCGACGGCGACGATATACTTCTTCATGACTTCCTCCGTTGTTATCGAGCCCAAGACCATTGGCTTGGTCGCCGCCACTATCCACGTCTCGAATTCGCGTACAACTTGAAGTGGTTTTTTACTCTAATACTTAGCGTTAACCATGTTATCAGAATCCTTGATGCCCTCATTGATGCTGATGATGTCATCAAAATCGCGCGCTATGCGCATCAGGCCGAAAGGCCAAAATCAACCAGAAATTGCGGATTTAACGGCCGATTAACCATGATTTCCGACCCTGTGCGTGGAGGGTCGCGTGCATGATTCGGCGTGCGTTGTTGGCGGCAGTTGTTGTTGCTTCGCAGCTTGGCGTCTCCGCAGGTCTGGCGCAGACCGCTCCGGCGGAGACGGTGTCCGTGAACGCCGGCTCGATCGGCCTGCGCACGGGCTATGATTCCAACCCGACCGATACCCTGGGTGCGCGCGGCAGCATGTTCGCGACGCAGACGATCAACTACGATTACCT
Source organism: Bradyrhizobium sp. USDA 4461 (assembly GCF_054055655.1). Lineage (NCBI taxonomy): Bacteria > Pseudomonadati > Pseudomonadota > Alphaproteobacteria > Hyphomicrobiales > Nitrobacteraceae > Bradyrhizobium > Bradyrhizobium sp. USDA 4461. The sequence continues at coordinate 2,089,169 of NZ_JBSRXM010000001.1, read as the reverse complement.
GCGCGGCTCGCTTCAGGACGGCATCGTCGGGCTCAACGTCAAGTTTGCCGACACGCAATACGACCCCGGCGTCGCAGCCCCCAGCACCACTGCGATCATCACCGCCGCCGGCGCCATCGAGCTTGCACCGAAGCTGGCGTTGCGCACCACGTTGACGACGACGGTCGACGACAATTGGGCGCGCCGCTCGCATGGCGTACAGCTGCGCAACCGTCTCGAATACGACACCACGGATTTCAGGCTGTTCGCCAATGTCGACACCGGCATCAACGCGCTCAACGAGCGAAACATCTTCACGCTGGGCGATTTCCTGCCGCAGGACGAGAACTTCGTGACGCGCACCTTCATGCCCGGCTTCGCCTACAAGTTCGGGACCGGCGAGATCGGCACTTCGGTGGTGCTGTCGCGGGTTGCCTACCTCGCGACCGATATTTTCGGGCTCGATCGCAGCCACAACATCGTGCAGCCGAACGCCTTCTTCACGGTGAAGAGCAGCGGCGTCGAGGTGGAAGGATCGGTGTCGCCGTATTTCGCCAGATACGACACCACCGATTTCGACGACGTCAAGCAGCTGCTCTACACCGCCAAGGCCAAGTATCAGACCGGTGCGTGGACATTCGGGGTCGGATCGTCGCGAACGATCTCGGATACCACGCTCTCGTTCGCCTCGCTCGACGTCGGGCAAGCGAGCGAAGCCTCGCTCAGCTACAAGTTCGACGACAAGAACGCGGTCAGCCTCTTGGCGCGCTATCGCCGCGACGACTATCTCAACACCGATCTGTGGAGCACGACGTTCCTCACCGGGCTCGATTTCGCGCATGATTTCGGTGACGGATATATCGGCACGGCCGGAGCCTCGGTCCGGCAGGTGCGGCGGCCCGACGAGGTTCAGCCCTGGGCACTGAACGTGCAGATCGGCTTCCAGAAGAAACTCGATTTCGGCGATCCGCCGAAGGCCGCCGATGCCAAGGTCACCGAGATCAAGCCCAAAACTTGATCATTGAGACCCGATGATTGGAACCTGACGCTGACCCGACGATCATCGCCGCGTGCGGCGAAATTGAATCGGCGCGACGATCAGACACATTTCCGAAGCGTCCCGAAACGTATTTGGCATCGGTGGCCGCTGCACTGGTTCAGCCAGAGTCACTCGTTTGCAACGCTGCTTGCGATCGTTCGATCATGGACATCTTTAATTTGTATCCGCGCAATTCGCGGCGACAGTGACCTCCGTCAGTCAGCCGAGCCAGCGTGGGCTCGAGAGGAACCGATGATCAGCCGCAGGGCGCTGTCCGGATTGTTGATGACGCTGGTTGGACCCGCATCGGTCGCCGGCAACACGCTGGCGCTGAGTCACTGCCAGGGGTCGTGCGCGAACGTCGATCTGCCGGCCCTTGGCTACGATACGTTCTGCCGCTCGTTCTTCGATATCGCGGCAAGCGGAAAGCTGCGCGCGGTCGCGACCGGGTCGGAAATTCGCCGCGAGATGCGGTCGCTGCTCCGGGGACGGCGGCTTTACCGGCCGTCCGGCGACGAGATCCGGATTCTCTGGCGCAGCACGGCGGACCGATTCTCGGTGGTGAAGGTCGAGTTCGATCTGGAATGCGGCGTGCCGGTGCGCGGCTGTCTCGGGATTCCCGACGGCGCGTTCCGAGGATTGATTTTGCTCGGTCACGGCATGGCAAGCACGCCGGAGCGCTGCTTCGACGATGCCGACCAGGACTACATGAACGCGATCGGCAAGCAGCTGTGCCAGGACGGCTATGTCGTCTGGTGTCCCTACATCGTCCAGATCGGAAATCAGGAAAGCCAGAACAACATCGCCGCGATGCTGGCGTCCCACGGCGTCTCCGCGCACAACGTGTCGTGCGCATCGATCGACGCCGGCGAGACCGTCTGCCGCAAGCTGACCGGGGCCTCCGGTCTGAATGTCGGCGTCTATGGAGTGTCCTCGGGCGCCTTTCTCGCGCTGCATCTCGAAGCCGCGACGGGGCGGATGCGGCCGACCGTGGTCTCCGGCTATATGCGTGACGAGAAGAAGTTTCTGATGTCGTCCACGATCAGCAAGAACCTCGGCATCGAACTGGCGGCCTATATTCATTTCGCCAACAGCCGCGCCAAATACGCCGGGACAGAGCTGGCGTACCTGCTCTGTCCGTGTCCGCTGTTCGTCGAGATCGGCAGCCGCGACGGCGCCAACGCGATCGAGCTCGGGCGTGAGGAGAAGTTCGCGGAAATGCAATCGGTCTACGCGTTGTCGGGCCACCCGCATTCGATCGACATGGCCATCTTCGACGGCGTGCACGAGGCCAGCGGCCAGCGCGCGCGGCCATGGCTGTCCGAGCATCTGGCGTCGCCCGCCTATCAAGCGACGTCGCGCTTGAAGAACGCCATCGCGTTGTGAGCGGCCCGGGCCGCTGCCCCTTTTGCCTGCATCACATTGACGGGAGCCGTCGACATCCACGGCCGCGCCAAGCCAGCGGTGCGGATGCGATTGCGCGGGCATTGCAGGGCCGCGCCGCTTCCCGGAGATAGCGCTCCTCGCTGACGCCTGGTCACCGCGCAATCACGTTACAGGATTGTCGGATTAGGCGCGTTATGATCTCCTGACCGTCCCGGTCTTGGGGAACCCGACGTCATATCCGTCTCGTAGAGTCTGTTGGTAGCCGAGGGGTTGGACAGCATGAGTGGTGCGGAACGAATGCTCGGTGGATTGGCAGGACTTCTGGTATCGGCGGGACTGGCGGTGATCGGGATCCAGGCGGCGCATGCCCAGGCGGGGCCCCCCGGGCCTCCTGCGGTCGGCGTGTTCGAGGCGGTGAAGCGGCCGATCACCGAAACCAATGAGTTTCTCGGACGCATCGAAGCGCCCAACCGCGTCAACGTGGTGGCGCGCGTCACCGCGTTCCTGGAGAAGCGGAACTTCGTCGAGGGCGCCGAGGTCAAGGCCGGCGACCTGTTGTATCAACTCGAGCGCGGCCCGTTCGAGGCCGACCTGGCATCGAAGAAGGCGCAGGTCGCCCAGCTGCAGGCCACGCTGGTCAACGCCAAGCTGACCACCGATCGCGCCAAGGCCCTGATGGGCGGGCCGGCCGGGCAGCAATCGAACGTCGATGCGGCGGTCGCCAACCAGCAGAGCCTTGAGGCGCAGGTGCAGGCGGCGCAGGCGCAGGTCGACCTGTCCCAGATCAATCTCGACTACACCGAGATCCACTCGCCGATCGACGGCCGGATCGGACGCACCTCGGTTACCGAAGGCAATGTCGTGACGCCGAGCTCGGGAACCCTGACGACCATCGTCAGCCAGGACCCGATGTATGTCACATTCCCCGTGTCGGTGCGCGAGGCGCTCGATCTGCGCGACCGCTATGCGACGCGCGGCGGCTTCAAGGCGGTCGTGATCCGGCTGCGCCTGCCGGACGGCCGGCTCTACGAGAAGACCGGTGAATTGAATTTCGTCAACAACACGATCGCGCAGAATACCGACACCATCTCCTTGCGCGGCACCATCCCGAACCCGTCGACCTACACCTCGGTTGCAGCCGGCGGCGCGGTCCGCGAGCTCACCGACAATGAGTTCGTGACCGTGCTGCTGGAAGGCGTGCAGCCGGTCGAGGTGCTGGCGATCCCGCGTTCGGCGGTGCTGTCGGACCAGCAGGGTGAATATGTCTACGTCGTCGGCGCGGACAACAAGGCCGAGCAAAAACGGATCCAGCTTGGGCAATCGACCTCGACGATTGCGGCGGTGACGAGCGGCATCGCGCTCGGCGACAAGGTGATCGTCGAGGGATTGCAGAAGGTCAGGCCGGGCGAGGTGGTCGCGCCCGGACCGGCCAGCGCGCTGATCCAGTCGAGCATGAAGGTGTCGGCCGACAGCGGCGCCGGCAGCACGCCGAAGTCGACGGGCAATAACCCATGATCTCCGCCATCTTCGTCGATCGTCCGCGGCTTGCGATCGTCATCGCGTTCGTGATCACGATCGCCGGTGCGCTGGCGCTGATGCAAATCCCGGTCGCCCAGTTCCCGGACATCGTGCCGCCGCAGGTTACGGTCTCGGCCGTGTTCCCCGGCGCGTCTGCCGAAGTGGTCGAATCCAGCGTCGCCCAGCCGCTGGAGGCGCAGGTCGTCGGCGTCGACAAGATGCTCTACATGAAGTCGACCAGCGGCAATGACGGCAGCTATACGCTGACGGTCTCGTTCGCGCTCGGCACCGATCCCGATATCAACACCGTCAACGTCAACAACCGGGTGCAGAGCGCGCTCGCGCAATTGCCGACCGAGGTGCAGGCGCAGGGCCTGACCGTGCAGAAGAAATCCTCGGCCGTGCTGCAGTTCATCGTGCTGTACAGCAAGAGCGCCGAACAGGATCCGCTGTTCATCACCAACTACGCCATCATCAATGTGCTGGACGCGATCTCGCGCACGCCCGGCGTCGGGCAGGCGTCGCTGTTCGCCAAGCTGAACTATTCGATGCGGATCTGGTTCGACACCCAGCGCCTGACTAGCCTCAACCTGGCGCCGTCGGACGTGATCGCTGCGATCCGGGCCCAGAGCGTGCAGGCACCGGTCGGCCGCATCGGCGCGCGTCCGATCAGCAATGACCAGCAGTTCCAGTTCAACGTCCAGACCCAGGGCCGCCTGACCACATCCAAGCAGTTCGGCGACATTGTGCTGCGGGCCAATCCCGACGGCTCGGTGCTGCGGATCAGGGACGTCGCAACCGTCGAGATCGGCGCGCAGAACTCGGACTCGGAATCGCGGATCGACGGCAATCCCGGCGTGCCGATGGGCATCTATCTGGCGCCCGGCGCCAATGCCGTGACCACGGCGAAGGCCGTGCAGGCGACGCTTGCCCGGCTGTCGGAGCGGTTCCCGCCGGGGCTGACCTATCTCGTGCAGTACGACTCCACGACCTTCGTGTCCGATACGATCAAGGAGGTGATGAAGACCCTCGGCGAGGCTTTCGTGCTCGTCGTGATCGTGGTGTTCCTGTTCCTCGGCAATCTGCGCGCCACGGTGATCCCTGCCGTTGCGGTGCCGGTCAGTCTGATCGGCGCTTTCGCGGTGCTGCTCGCGATGGGCTATTCCGCCAACACGGTCTCGCTGCTGGCGATGGTGCTGGCGATCGGTATCGTGGTCGACGACGCCATCGTCGTCGTCGAGAACGTCGAACGCGTCATGGAGGAGGAGCCGGAGCTGTCGCCGGCCGATGCCACCAAGAAGGCGATGGCGCAGATCACCGCGCCGATCATCGCGATCTCGCTGGTGCTGCTGTCGGTGTTCGTGCCGATCGCGTTCATTCCCGGCATTTCCGGCACGCTGTTCCGCCAGTTCGCCGTGACGATCAGCGCGGCGATGGTGATCTCGGCGCTCAATGCGCTGACCTTGTCGCCGGCTTTGTGCGCGGTGTTCCTGCGCCATGGCGGCCCGCGCCGCGGCATCATGGGACGGGTGCTCGGCGGCATCGACTGGGTGCGCGACCGCTATGCCGGCGTGGTGCAGCGGCTGCTCCGCCTGGCGGTGCTGTCGCTGGTCGCGGTGCTGGTGTTCGCCGGCGCGGTGTTCGGCGTATCGAAGATCACGCCGACCGGCTTCCTGCCCGAAGAAGACCAGGGCGCCTTCTTCATCGCGGTGCAATTGCCCGACGGCGCCTCGGTGGCGCGCACCAGCGAGGTCACCAAGCAGGTCGAGGCGCTGTTGAAGAAGAACCCGGCGGTCGATCACGTGCTGTCGATCATCGGCTTCTCGCTGCTCGACGGCGCCAGCGAGCCGAACTCCGCCTTCATGGTGGCGCGCATGAAAGCGTTCGCCGACCGCAAGGCCGTCACCGACTCGGTGCAGGCCGCGATCGGGCAGACCTTCGTCGGCGGATCGCAGATCCGTCAGGCCTCGGTGCTGCCGTTCAACCTGCCGCCGATCATCGGACTCTCGACCTCGGGCGGTTTCGAATATCAGCTCGAGGCGCTCGAAGGCCAGGATCCGGCCTCGCTCAGCAGCGTGATGGGCGGGCTGATCGGTGCTGCGAACCGCAATCCAAATCTGGCCCGCGTGTTCTCGACCTTCACCGCGACCAACCCGTCGGTCTATCTCGACATCGACCGCGCCAAGGCGCAGGCGCTCGGCCTCAACATGGCCGACGTCTTCACCGCGCTGCAGGCTACGCTCGGCGGCATCTACGTCAACAATTTCAACCTGTTCGGCCGCACCTGGCAGGTCAACGTGCAGGGCGATGCCGCCGACCGCCGCGACATCCCCGACATCTGGCAGATCTATGTGCGCAACACCGGCGGCGAGATGGTGCCGATCCGCTCGATCGCGTCCTTGCGCATCGTGACCGGCCCGCAGGTGATCACGCGCTACAACAATTATCGCTCGGTCACGGTGAACGGCAGCCCGGCGGCGGGCGTGTCGTCGGGCACCGCGATCGCGACGATGGCCGACCTCTCCAAATCGACGCTGCCTTCGGGCTATTCCTACGAATGGACCGGCACCGCCTATCAGGAGCAGGCGGCGTCGGGACAGACCGGCATCATCCTCGCGCTCGCGGTGCTGTTTGCCTATCTGTTCCTGGTGGCGCTGTATGAAAGCTGGACGATCCCGATTCCGGTGCTGCTGTCGGTCACGGTCGGCGTGTTCGGCTCGTATCTTGCGATCAAGCTCGCGGGGCTGAACCTCGACCTCTACGGCCAGATCGGCCTCGTGGTGCTGATCGCGCTCGCCGCCAAGAACGGCATCCTGATCGTCGAGTTCGCCAAGGAGCAGCGCGAGGCCGGCAAGCCACTTGCGGAGGCCGCGACGATGGGCGCGCAAATGCGCTTCCGCGCCGTCATGATGACCTCGATCGCCTTCATCCTCGGCCTGGTGCCGCTGGTGGTCGCGACCGGTGCCGCGGAAATCAGCCGCCGTGCGGTCGGCACCGCGGTGTTCGGCGGCATGCTCGCCGCCAGCTCGATCGGCATCTTCCTGGTGCCGATGCTGTTCGTCACCTTCCAGGGCTGGCGCGAGAGCGTGAAGAACCGCTTCGGTCGGCGAGGCAAGGCGGAACAGCCGGCGCCGCATTAGACCCGGCCTAATCCCATCGCGCATTAGCGGGGCCCGTGAGGCGGCGCTATACTGCTCGCCCCATCGATGGAGTTCCGGATTGAGCGTTGCGTTCACCAAGGAAGAAAGTGCCGAGACCGCGTCGGAGACGCTGTTGCCGGACCGCCCCATATCGCCGCATCCCAATCTGGTGACGGAAGCAGGACGGAAGGCGCTGGAGCTTCAGCTCCAGCAGGCGCGCGAGGCCTACGAGGCCGCGCAGCAGCTGGACGACGTCAACGAGCGGCGCCGGCAGTCGGCGGTCCCGCTGCGCGACGCGCGCTATCTCACGGAACGGCTCCGCACCGCGCAGGTCGTCGCCGATCCTGTCTCGACCGAAACCGTTGCCTTCGGCAGCACCGTGACCTTCAGCCGCGCCGACGGGCGCGTGCAGACCTATCGCATCGTCGGCGAGGACGAAGCCGATCCGAAGGCCGGCTCGATCTCCTTCGTCTCGCCGGTGGCGCGGTCGCTGATGGGCAAAGCCCTGGGCGACGTCGTGGGCGCGGGTGATCAGGAGCTTGAGATCGTCGCGATCGCGTAAAGCGGGATGACTTTTGATTGAATCGTCTTGGCGCTCTCGGGTGAGGGCTCTTGCTCTTTCGATCGACCGCAACCGCTCACCCGATTTGCTGCGCAAATCGACCTCTCCCAAGGGAGAGGTGAACTCTTCGATGCCGTTGCATCTCAGCCTGATCTCATCATGCTTTAGCGGACAGCGACTGCCGATCACGCCGCCGGCAGTGCAAGCCGTTCGATGGTCTGAATATGCCGGGCGAGCAGGCTGCAGGCCTGCTCGACGTTGCGCGCGCGGAGCGCCTGCAGGATCACGCGATGATCCTGGCTCGGCCGCGGCCGCCAGCCGGCGTTGCGCGCCATCGCAAACACCAGTCGCGAATTCGCCAGCTGCAGGCCGTCGAGGCTGGCGAGCAGCCGCGGCATCGCGCACGGCGCCACCAGCGCGTGGTGGAAGGCGCGATTGGCCATCTCGAAATCCTGCACCGTTTCGGCGTTGTCGCCTTCGATCATGGCGACCTCGATCCGCGCCAGATGGGCCGAGGTGAATTTCGGCGCAGCGTTGCGCAGCGCCACCACCTCGAGCGCAGCCCGCATCTCGGCGATCTCCTTCACCGACTTGGTGTCGAGCGGTGCGACCCGCACGCCGCGGCGCGGCACCGCAACGACGAGGTGCTGCGCCTCCAATTGCCTGAACGCCTCGCGCACCGGGACATGACTGGAATGGAATTCCCGCGCGATGTGATCCTGCCGCAGCGGGGCATCCGGCGGCAACGCGCCGCTGATGATGTCCTCAGCGAGCACCTCGGCAATGCGCCCGGCGGTCGTCGTGTTTTCAGCCTCTTCCGTCATAGATTATCTATCAAAAAAACGAGTGCACTGCCGCACAGCCTCAGCTAGCATCATTATAAGACCCAAGATCATAGATAATATATCTGATTATCTATGATCGATTGCAAACAAGAAGGCAAGCCCGATGGTTGATGTCGTTGAGATCGAACGGACCGACAGCCGCAACAGCGCTCCGCCCCGCAAGGTTTGGGAGCGGGCGGAGGCCGAGGCACTCTATAACCTGCCGTTCGCGGACCTGATGTTCCAGGCGCAGGGCATCCACCGCGCCAACTTCAATCCGAACCACGTCGAAACTGCGAGCCTGCTCAGCATCAAGACCGGCGGCTGCCCGGAAGACTGCGGCTACTGCTCCCAGAGCGCGCATTACGACACCGGCCTGAAGGCCACCCGCCTGATGCCGCGGGACGAAGTGGTCGCCGTCGCGCAGCGCGCCAAGGATGCCGGCGCAACCCGCTTCTGCATGGCGGCGGCATGGCGCAGTCCGAAGGACCGCGACCTCGACCAGGTCTGCGACATGGTCAGCGCGGTGAAGGGCCTGGGGATGGAGACCTGCGTCACGCTCGGCATGCTGACGCCCAAGCAGGCCGAGCGTCTCTCCGACGCCGGGCTCGACTTCTACAACCATAATGTCGACACCTCGCCCGAGTTCTACGACAAGATCATCACCACCCGCACGTTGCAGGATCGCATCGATACGCTGGCGCATGTCCGCGACGCCGGCATCAAGGTGTGCTGCGGCGGCATCATCGGCATGGGCGAGCAGGTCGAGGACCGGCTCGGCATGCTGGTGCTGCTCGCCAATCTGCCCAGCGCTCCGGAAAGCGTGCCGATCAACCTGTGGAACGAGGTCAAGGGCGTGCCGGTCAACGACACCGCGGAACGTCCCGATCCGATCGCGCTGGCGCGGCTGGTCGCAACGGCGCGGATCCTGATGCCGACCAGCGTGGTGCGGTTGTCGGCCGGACGCCAATACATGACCGATGAATTGCAGGCGCTGTGCTTCCTCGCCGGCGCGAACTCGATCTTCATCGGCGACGTGCTGTTGACCACCAAGAACCCGCAGCGCGACCGCGACGCCGATCTGCTGGATCGGCTCGGCATCACCTCCCGTCTCGCCTGAGCTAAACCTTCGGCATGCGCGCGGCCCCCGCCGCGCGACCAACGACAAATCTGTGAGTGAAGCATGAGCGCAATCCATGCGGCCGCGGCCGCTGATTACGCCGCGGCCTTGCACGCCCTGAGCAAGGACGATCGGCTGCGCGGCCTCACGCCGCGCGCGGGCATCGATTTCGTCTCGAACGACTATCTGGCGTTCGCCAACACGCCGCGGATCAAGCGAGCCGTTGCGGCGGCGCTCGAAGCCGGCACGCCGATCGGTGCCGGCGGGTCGCGGCTGCTGCGCGGCAATTGCGCGGAGCACGAGCGGCTGGAGTCTGAGGCCGCCGAGTTCTTCCACGCCGAGACCGCGCTGTTGTTCGGCGGCGGCTATGTCGCCAATTTCGCGGTGCTGACCACGCTGCCGCAGCGCGGCGACCTGCTGGTGCTGGATGCGCTGGTGCACGCCAGCATCCATGAAGGCGCGCGAGCCGGCCGGGCCGAGTTCCGGTTCAGCGCGCATAATGATCCGCAGGCGATCGAGGATGCCATTCGCGGCTGGCGCGCCGAGGGCGGCAAGGGCCGGGTCTGGATCGTGGTCGAAAGCGTCTACAGCATGGACGGCGACGTCGCGCCGCTCGACGACCTCGTCGCGATCGCCGACCGGCACGACGCGTTCCTGATGGTCGACGAGGCGCATGGCACCGGCGTCTATGGCGAGCACGGGCGCGGGCTGACGGCCTCCTATGAAGGCCGCGAAAACCTCGTGATCGTGCACACTTGCGGCAAGGCGCTGGGTGCTGCGGGTGCGCTGGTCACGGCCTCCACGGTGCTGCGCGACTTCATGGTCAATCGCTGCCGCCCGTTCATCTTCGCCACGGCGCCGTCGCCGCTTGTGGCCGTTGCGGTGCGTGAGGCCCTGCTGATGCTGCGAGAGGAACCCGAGCATCAGCAGCGCCTCGCCAAACTGGTCGCGTTCACGCATCACGAACTCGATCGACGCGGCTGGCGCAGTCCGTCGCGATCGCAGATCGTGCCCTATGTCGTCGGCGACAATGCGCGCGCGATGCAGCTTGCATCCAGCTTGCAGGAGCGCGGCTTCGACGTCAGGGGCATCCGGCCCCCGACCGTGCCGGCCGGCACCGCGCGGCTGCGCATCGCGCTGACCCTCAATGTCAGCGAGGACGACGTGCGGGCGCTGCTCGATGCGCTGGTCGAGGAGACCAAGGGCTGGTCGCGATGAGCGGCCGGATCGTGGTGACCGGCACCGATACCGGGATCGGCAAGACGGTGTTCTCCGCAGGCCTCGTCGGCTTCCTCGGCGCGAGCTACTGGAAGCCGGTTCAGTCGGGCCTCGATGAGGAGACCGATGCACAACGGGTGGCGCGGCTTGCGGGACTCCCGGCCGATCGCATCGTGCCGGAACGCTACCGCCTGCGAACGCCGGCCTCGCCGCATCAGTCCGCCGCGATCGACGGCGTACGCATCGATCCTGAGGCGCTCGACGTGCCCGCAACCTCTGACCGGCCGCTGGTGATCGAAGGCGCCGGCGGGCTCATGGTGCCGCTCAACGACGACACGCTCTATATCGACATCTTCGAGCGATGGCGGCTTCCGGTCGTGCTCTGCGCCCGCACCGCGCTCGGCACCATCAATCACTCGCTGCTGTCGGTGGAGGCGCTGCGCAATCGCAAGATCGACATCCTCGGCATCGCGTTCATCGGCGAGAGCAATCCCGAGAGCGAGCGCGCCATCTGCCAGATCGGGCAGGTGCGCCGGCTGGGCCGGTTGCCATGGCTGTCCTCACTCGCAGCAGACACGTTGCAGGCGGCGTTCAAGGCGTCGTTCCGGCGCGGAGATTTCGAGGCATGACGTCGCCCAGGAGGTCTCCGATCTGGCATCCGTTCACCCAGCACGCGCTGCACGGCGAGATGACCAGGATCGTGCGCGGCGAGGGCGCCTATCTCTACACCGCGGACGACCGCCGCATCATCGACGCCATCGCATCCTGGTGGGTCGTGACCCATGGCCATTGCCATCCGCATATCGTGCGCGCGATCCAGCAGCAGGCGGAGCAGCTCAACCAGATCATCTTCGCCGGCCACACCCATGATCCGGCCGAAGTCGTTGCCGCGCAGCTATTGAAGCTGGCACCTCGCGGCCTCGACTACGTGTTCTTCTCCGATAGCGGATCGACCAGCGTCGAAGTGGCGCTGAAGATGGCGCTCGGCTACTGGCACAATATCGGCGTGCCGCGCACGCGGATCATCGTGATGCAGCACTCCTACCATGGCGACACCGTCGGCACGATGTCGGTCGGCGCGCGCGGGGTGTTCAACAGGGCCTACGCGCCGCTATTGTTCGACGTCGCGACGATCCCGTTTCCCGCCACAGGCCACGAGCAGGCGACGCTCGATGCGCTCGAGGCGGCGTGCAAGGAGCCGGCCGCGGCGGCGTTCATCGTCGAGCCGCTGATCCTGGGCGCGGGCGGGATGCTGATGTATCCGACTTGGGTGCTGAAGGAGATGAAGCGCGTCTGCGAAGCCCATGGCGTGCTGTTCATCGCCGACGAGGTGATGACCGGCTGGGGCCGCACCGGCACCTTGTTCGCGTGCGAGCAGGCCGAAATCGCGCCCGATATCGCGTGCTATTCAAAGGGCCTCACCGGCGGGTCGCTGCCGCTCGCGGTGACGCTGTGCCGCGCCGAGATCTACGACGCGCATTATTCCAGCGACCGTTCGCGCACCTTCTTCCATTCCAGTTCCTACACGGCGAACCCGGTCGCCTGCGCCGCAGCAAGGGCCAACCTCGAGCTCTGGCACCATGGTGCCGGCGAGCGCACAGCCTCCGTCGCCGCGATGCAGGAGCGCCTGATCGCGCCGTTCCGCAGCGATGCGCGTTTCGAAAACGTCCGTCGCACCGGAACCATCACCGCGCTCGATCTGAAGGCCGGCGACGCCGGCTATCTCGCCGGCATCGGACCGAAACTGCAGGACTTCTTCGTACGTCGCGACCTGCTGCTGCGACCGCTCGGCAACACCATCTACGTCATGCCGCCCTATTGCGTCACTGAGGCCGACCTCGGTGAGATTTATTCCGCGATCGCGGATGCAGCCGACGAACTGGCCTGACGGTACACCCTGCGCGCCGCAAATTCCGTGACTGACGATTTGCATCGCGTGCCGTTTTGCACGCGATGGCACTCATGTGAAATCGGCGTACTCTTGCGGGCACGCCGATCAGCCGGGTCAGGCGTGTCTGTGTGGCGCTGGTCTCGCCGCGGGATGTTGCGGCCGTGGCGCGGGATGGGGGCGCGGTGCCGGTCGTGACACATGCGGCGCGGGCCGGGGCGGCGGCGCACGGTGCACGGCCGCCTGCGCGACGTGGGGCGCCGGCGGATGCGCGGCCGGACGTGGCGCAGGTCGAGCAGGGGCATGCTGTGCGGCTTGCGGCCTCGGCGCATGCACGGCTCGCGCTGCGGCGACATGCGGCGCCGGCGCGGGACGTTCGCCTGCGGCCGGCGCGGCGTGAGCTGTCGGCAGGGCGTGTTGTGCCGGTTGAGCGTGCGCCGCCGGCAAAGCGTTCCCCGCGGGCAAGGCGTGTCCTGTTGGCGCTGCGTGCTGTGGCGGCAGTGCGTTTCCGCTCGGCAGCGCGTGCCCCGTCGTTTGAGCGTGCTCAGTCGGCGCGGCGTGCGTCGCCGGCAACGCGTTGCCGCTCGGCAGGGTATGCCCGGGCGGCACGGCATTCCCCGTCGGCACCGCGTGCTCGGCCGTCGATTGCGCATGCCGGGGCGGCGGCGCCGCGATCGGCTTGCCCGGTCGCGCGGCGATCACGCCGGCGCCGCTGAACTGCGCGGCGTGTGCGGTCGCGGCGACCGCCGGATGACCATGGTTGTTGGCGAGCGTCAGCGCCGGATTCTTCATCGCCGCTTCCGCGTGCCGGGTCTGCTCGGCGGTCGGCGCCACGTGGTGCTCGTTCGCGGCCGCCACCTGCTGCGGCGTCGGCCGCGCCGTGGTACCGCCGGCGCCGCCATTGTAGCTGACGTTGGTCGTGTTGTTGATGACAGTCTTGTTGTAGACGTTGGTGACCGAGACGTTCGAGACGTTGTTGACGGACCTGTTGTAGAAGAAGCTGCCGCCGCGCCAGTAGCCGCCCTCATAGCCGACGCCGGTGTAGCCGAAGCCGTAGGAGATGCCGCCGTAGAAGCCGACGGTCGCGCCCCAATACCCGGCGTGGAAAGCGTAGATGCCATCGTTCCAGCCCCAGTAGCCGGGCGTCCACAGCAGGTCGGGCGCGGGCGGAAGCACCCATGTGCCGGGCACCCAGTAATAGCCGGTATCGTCGTCCCAGGCCCAATAGCCCGGAGTCCAGATGTAGCCGGCCGCGGGCATCGGCGGCTGCACATAGACCGGCAGCGGCGGCGGCGCCGCATCCACGGTGATGCCGATGCCGATGGCGAGCTGCGCGTGCGCAGCGTTGGGCGGTGAGAGGCAGCAGAGGCTGAGAGCAAGAGCGAAAGGCAGTCCGGCGATGCGACGCATGGCACATACTCCAATCTTATTCCCCCAGCGTTGGAGTCGAATAGTGGCGGCGACATGAACCCGTTGTGAATGTTTGTGCTGACACCGTGGTTTCGAGATCGCGCGACGATGGAATCGTTAACGGCAGCAGACGACAGTCAGCTTGATGTCAGGATGGAACGCGAGGTTGTCTGCGTACGCCAGATGAAGGCACGCGCGGTGGGCCAACCGGCGCGTTCTGTGCCGGACGAACGCCAGCACTCCGGGCATATGGGAGTGCCTCGCCATTCAACTCGTGCGCGCCGATCGCGCGGAGCTTAGAGATCGCGGGTCGTGGGAGGCGATGGTCCGCGCGCGGTCCCGAAACCTCAGCATCGCAACAAGCGGCGATTTTTGCAGAATCGGCCCAATAGCGCTGTCTTCAGATTCGTATAAGCTCACAAGCTATTTCACTCGCGTGAGAAGTTTCGATGCGGTCTCTCCGGTCGCGGCTGCTAGCACTCTGGATCATGCTGGTCTTGTCAGGAGCTGCGACCGGGTACCTCCTGTTCGAGTCCTTTCAGCAGACCGCGAACGCACGCGTTGCCCGGTCTGAGGAGCTGGTAGCACGCGCCTGCCGGGATATTGCCGACCGCTACCAATTCTTCGTCTCCGGTTGGACGGGCGGGCCCGTTGACGCCCGGCTGAAGCAGGAGCTCAACGCGCTGGTTCAGGTCGCACTTTCCGGTGCCACCGGCGTCGAGGGGGGCGTCTGGCAGGCCGATGCGGGTTCGCTCGCCTACGCCTTCCCTTCCTATGAAGGTACGGGTCCGAAGACCGATCTTCCTGCCGCGGAGCTGGGCACGATCCGCGAAATCAATGGCGAAGCCCTGCGTTCGGGGCGGCCGGCAGGTTTGCGGCAGCCGGCGCGCTCGCAGGTACTGCTGGTGCACGCCTGCCCGTTGCGCGGACCGCTGCAGGGCACGACGGCCTGGACGATGACGCGCGCCTTCACCGCGGAAGGTCCGGCATACACACAATTGCTGACTGGATTGGTTGTGCTTGCAGTCACCATCTTCGGCTCCGCGATATGGCTCGCGCGCGTGCTGTTCTCATGGTCGCGCAAGATCGCGGTCCTGGAGAAGGCGCTGGGGAAAAATGAAGACATCAATCTTCCAAGGCTTCCGCCTACCGGCGAGCCGGAGCTCGACCGGCTGGTCGATGCGCTAAACCAGACCGGCGAACGGCTCGCGCAGGAGCAGCGCCGCGCGAGTACAGCCGAGCGCCTTGCCGCCGTCGGGCGGCTGTCGGCGGGGCTCGCGCACGAGATACGCAACCCCATCGCTGCGATGCGGCTCAAGGCGGAAAACGCGCTTGCCGCCGGCGATGACGCCCGCAAGAAGACTGCGCTGGAAGCGATTCTGAAGCAGGTTGCACGGCTGGACACGCTGCTCCGCAATCTCTTGCAGATGACCCAGGCCGGCGAACCCAAGCCGATGGATGTCGAGCTTGCGTCGTTCCTGCACAGCACGATCGAGCCCCACCAGGAATTGGCGGCGGCCAACGGCTTGTCGTTGGAAACAGGAACGACGGCGCCGAACAATCCGTTGCCGCGCTTTGACCCTTCCCAGATGCAGCGCGCGCTCGACAATCTGATTCTCAATGCCATTCAGAACACGCCTGCCGGCGGGCGCATCATTGTGGACGCCCTGCGGGAACAGGATAAGTTGTTGCTATCCGTGACCGACAGCGGAGCGGGCGTGAGCGAGGAGATGCGTGACCGGCTCTTCGAGCCCTTTGCAACCGCGCGCTCCGAGGGAACCGGACTTGGGCTTGCCATCGTGCGGGAAATCGCGCGTGCTCACGGCGGAGAAGCTCGCCTCGCGCATACCGCGCGCGGTGCGCGGTTCGAGATCGAGGTGCCATGGCAAACGTCCTGATTGTCGATGATGACCCGGATTTGCGTGAAGGTCTTGCGGAGGCGCTGAGCGATCTCGGCCACACACCGCAAACGGCCTCATCGGGGCGCGAAGGTCTCGCCGCGCTGTCCGAGACGGTGGACGCGGTGCTGCTCGATCTCAAGATGCCGGGTATGGATGGCATCGAGGTGCTGCGGCGCATCAGGTCGCAGGAAAGCCCGCCTGCCGTGGTGGTGTTGACCGCGTTTGCCAGCGCGGAAAATACCATCGAAGCGATGAGGCTCGGCGCCTTCGACCACCTTACCAAGCCGATCGGGCGCGACGAACTGAAAATCCTCATGGGACGTTTGCCGTCTCGGCAGCGGCCCATCGCCATGACAAGCAAAGGCAGCCTCGATACCCTGATCGGATCGAGCGAGGCCATGCGGCGCGTGCAGAAGGCGATCGGGCTTGCCGCCGACAGCCAATCGACGGTTCTTATCCAGGGCGAGACCGGGACTGGCAAGGAGCTGGTGGCGCGCGCGCTGCACATGCATGGCCAGCACAAAGACGGCCCGTTCATCGCGGTCAATTGCGCGGCGATCCCGCCGGACCTGCTTGAGAGCGAGCTCTTCGGACATGTGAAGGGGTCATTCACAGGCGCGACGAGCGACCGCATCGGCGCCTTCCGCGACGCTGACAATGGCACTTTGTTTCTCGACGAGATCGGCGACATGCCGCTTGCGATGCAGGCCAAGATCCTGCGGGTATTGCAGGAGCGGGTGATCACGCCGGTTGGCGGCAAACCGGTCCAGACCACGGCGCGGGTCGTCACCGCAACCCACCGCGACTTGCCAAGGCTCGTGGCGGCCGGCGGGTTTCGGGAAGACCTCTATTATCGTCTCAATGTCGTTCCCATTGCGGTACCGCCGCTGCGCGAGCGGCCGTCCGATATCGTGCCCCTTGCCGAGCACTTCCTTGCGCTTGCAGTCAGTTCCGGCCAGCCGCTGAAACAGCTCGACAGCGGCGCGATCGATAAGCTCGCGCGTTACGGCTGGCCCGGCAATGTCAGGCAATTGCGCAACGTTATCGAACGGGCTTGCCTTCTCACCAGAGGCCATACCATCGCCGCGGACGATATCGATACCAGCGCCGCGGAACATCACCCAGCTCACACGGCGCTTCCGGAGGGCGATCTGCCGGCAGCGGTGGCGCAGCTTGAAGAAGCGATGATCCGCAAGGCGCTGGACGCCTGCGGCGGCAACCGCACCGAAGCCGCGCGGCGCCTCAACATCAACCGCCAGCTTCTCTACACCAAGATGCAGCGTTACGGCCTGACCGGCGGAGATGCGTAAGAAAATCTGACGCCCACCGTCAGAAAAGCCGACGACCGACCAGCCGAACGCTCCCAAAAATCCTTCACAAACAAGCACTTCAGCTTTGGCACGCCCATTGCTGAACCTTTCGCATTGGCGACCCGCTCGCCATTTCTGAAGGAGCTTGATCATGAAGATGACAACGACGCGAATACGAGCGCTTGCGTGCGCGTTCCTCGCGGCGACAGCCATCGGAGCCGGCACGAGAGCCCATTCGCAAGCCGCCGGCGCCGTCTGGGATTCGTCGCAACTGCCGGAGTCGCGCGGCCGGGTGAAGCACTACACGTTGACGCCCCGCGGCGACGTTGACGGGCTGATCCTTGCCGACGGCACGGAAGTGAAGCTGCCGCCGCACCTCTCCGCCCAGATCGTCTATACGATCCGGCCGGGCGACGAGGTTTCGATCCGCGGTCTTCGTGCGCGAGCCATTCCGCTCGTCGATGCGACTTCAGTCAGCAATGTCGCAACCGGCAGAACTGTCACCGACGAGGGGCCGACGCGCGGCCCCGACAACGGCGGCGCGCAGCGGGCGTTCAGCGGCCGGATCGTCGCGGGGCTGCACGGCAAGCGCGGCGAGGTGAACGGCGCCATGCTCGACGACGGCACCCAGCTTCGCATGCCCCCGCCTGAAGCCGAGCGCTTTGCCGACTGGTTGCAACCTGGGCAGATGGTTTCCGTGCGCGGAGAAACGCTGGACACCGCGCTCGGCAGAGTGGTGGACGTGCAAGCGATCGGCGCCTCGCCCGGTCAGATGACCGAACTCGACGGTCCACGTCCGCTGCGTGGTCGCAAGGGTGGCCCCGACCGTTTCGGGCCGCCACCTCCACCGCCGCCGCGCGGCTGACGCCAGCCGCATATTTCCGAAGCAACACACAACAGAGGAGAACAACACCATGCACTGGATTGATCCCGATTGCCTGCCCGAAGTGAAAGGCACCGTCGAACGCTTCCTGCTGAACCAGCACGGCGAGATCGACGGCTTCGTCATGAATGGCGATGCGCCGGCGCCGGTCCTTGTTCACACGCCGCCGCACATGGAGGCCGGACTCACCCGCCACGTAAAGGCCGGCGACGCGGTCGGCGTCCGCGGCGTCCGGCCGCGCAAGGGTCATCTCATCGCGGCGGTCGCGGTCACGGCGGCGGATGGGGCGCATGTCGTAGACCAAGGACCGGACCACGATCGCAAACATCCGAAGCTCGAAAGGAGGAAGATGTCGGCCGAGGGAACCGTGCGGCTGTCGTTGTTCGGCCCGAAGGGCGAACTCCGCGGCGCGCTGCTCGCCGACGGCACGGTGATCCGAATCGGGCCCAAGGAGGCTGAACAGCTTGCCGGTCTTCTTGCACCGAACGCGATGGTCGCAGTGAGAGGAGACGGTGTCGAAACCAGACACGGTCGCGTCGTGGATGCCAAGGAGATCGGCACCAGCAGCCGTGATCTCCGCGCGATCAAGGCTGCAAAACCGAAGCCCAAGCACGAAGAAAAGCCCAAACACGATCGTTCCGCACACGCCTGAGGTCGATCGCCAAGAGGAAATTGGCGGAATAACGTCGAGGGTCGAGGCCGGATATGTCCACTGATTCAAGATCGAGACAACGTGCCAACCGCGCCCTCGACGCCGCCAATTTTTTTCTTGCCGATGTGCGCGACGGGCTCGGGCCTTATCTCGCCATCTATCTGCTGACCGTACAAAAATGGGATGAAGCCAGCATTGGCGTCGTGATGTCGATCGCCGGCTTTGCCGGCATCGTTGCGCAGACGCCGGCCGGCGCGCTGGTCGATGCGACAAGGGCAAAGCGCCTGGTGACGGTCATCGCTGCGCTGATCGTCACCTGTGCCTCGCTGGCTTTGCCTCTTTGCGCAGGCTTCTGGCCGGTTGTTCTGTCGCAAAGCATCGCGCATGCGGCCGGTGTGATCCTTCCCCCGATGCTGGCGGCCGTTTCCCTTGGCGTCGCGGGCCATCGAGCCTTTGCGGCCCGCATCGGCCGCAACGAAGGCTTCAACCACGCCGGCAATGCCGCGGCCGCCACGATTGCAGGCGGCACGGCTTATTTTTTCGGTCCGCAGACCGTGTTCTACGTGCTTGGCTGCATGACCGTCGCAAGCCTCATCAGCGTGTTGGCGATCCCGGAAGAGGCGATCGATCATGACCTGGCGCGCGGACTACACGAACATGCCGGGAATCCGGACGGCGATCGCGAGCGGCCGTCAGGGCTTGGCATTCTCCTGACGTGCCGCCCGCTTCTGATCTTTGCGGTTTGCGTAACGCTGTTTCACCTCTCGAATGCGGCGATGCTGCCGCTGGTCGGACAAAAACTCGCGCTGCAGGACAAGAATCTCGGCACCAGCATGATGGCTGCGTGCATCCTCGCGGCCCAAATCGTCATGGTGCCGATGGCGATGCTCGTTGGGGCGCGGGCCGATCGCTGGGGCCACAAACGCTTCTTCCTTGCCGCGCTCCTGATCCTGCCCCTTCGCGGGGCGCTCTATACGCTGTCCGACAACGAGGCCTGGCTCGTCGGCGTGCAACTTCTCGATGGAGTCGGCGCGGGCATCCTTGGCGCGATCTTTCCCGTGATCGTCGCCGACCTCATGCGCAACACCGGGCGCTTCAACGTCGCGCAAGGCGCAGTCATCACGGCGCAAAGCATTGGCGCGGCGCTCTCGACGACGCTCGCAGGTCTTGTCGTTGTGAAGGCGGGCTATAGCGCAGCCTTTCTTGCGCTCGGCGCGATCGCGGCGATCGGCTTTGGGGTTTGCTGGTTCGCACTGCCCGAGACCCGCACGCATTCCGGTACGAATGCCGGCCGGATGGAGCATGCCGAGCCGGCAGCCTCCGGTATCGCTGCGAGGTGATCTTGAGTGTTCTTTTGGAGGTGGCGGAATGGTGCCCATGTACGAATCGCTCCTGACCTGGGGTATCATTGCCCCGGCAACGGCTGGCGTCATCATCAGGCCATTTCGTCTGCCTGAAGCGATCTGGGCGGTCGCGGGTGCCGCCGCGCTGGTGACTTGCAACGTCCTGACTGCAAGCGAAGCGCTGCACGGTGTTGCCAAAGGCCTTGATGTCTATCTGTTCCTGATCGGCATGATGCTTGCTGCTGAACTTGCGCGGAACGAAGGGCTGTTCGACTATCTGGCCGCAATGGCGGTCGAGCATGCGCACGGTTCGCCGCAGCGTCTGCTTCTTCTGATCTATGCCGTCGGCATCGTTGTTACCGCGCTGCTCTCCAATGATGCCACTGCCATCGTATTGACGCCGGCCGTCTGCGCCGCGACCCGTGCCGCCGGAGCAAAGCCGCTGCCCTATCTGTTCGCCTGCGCCTTCATCGCCAATGCCGCGAGCTTTGTGCTGCCGATCTCAAATCCGGCCAATCTCGTGATGTTCGGCGAGCGTATGCCGCATCTGTCCGAATGGTTGCGCCAGTTCGCGCTGCCATCGGTTGTCGCGATTGTCGTGACCTTTGTCGTGCTCCGAATTACCCTGCGCCGCGCGCTCGCCGAAGAGAGCATCGAGCGCGCCGTGCAGAATCCCAAGCTCGGCCGCGGCGGCAGGCTCACCGCAGCCGGGATCGCCGCGCTCGGCATCGTCCTGTTGACGGCATCGGCGCTCGACATGTCGTTGGGGTTGCCGACGTTCATTTGCGGCATTGTCACGGCTGCGGCGGTGCTGGTTCTCAGCCGGCAGTCGCCGTGGCCGGTGACAAGAGGCATTTCGTGGAGCGTGTTGCCCTTGGTCGCGGGGTTATTCGTGATGGTGGAAGCGCTGGTGAAAACCGGCGCGATCGGCCAACTCAGCGGGCTTCTTCAGGCCGCGATCGAGAGATCGCCGACCCAGGCCGCCTGGGGCACCGGAATCGCTGCCGCGGTGGCCGACAACATCGTCAACAACCTTCCCGTTGGCTTGGTGGCGAGTTCGGTCGCGGCCAGCGGCCAGCTCCCTGCGCCGGTCCTCGGCGCGATGCTGATCGGCGTTGATCTCGGGCCCAATCTATCGGTGACTGGCTCCCTCGCAACAATCCTGTGGCTGGTGGCGCTGCGGCGCGAAAAGATCGACGTCACCGCGTGGCGCTTCCTGAAAATCGGTGTGCTGGTGACGCCACCCGCGTTGCTGGCGGCGCTCGCAGCCGCGATCCGGTGACGATTTCGTCCAGGTCGCTTGCTCGCTCGACGAGAAAGACCTGGAGCTTTCATCTCGCGCGATAGCACCGCGCCGCAAGCGTAGAGGAACTGGCGCACCCGACACGATTCGAACGTGTGACCTTTGCCTTCGGAGGGCAACGCTCTATCCAGCTGAGCTACGGGTGCGTGCAGGGGTTCATTTAGCTGATTGGCTCCCGGTCGGCAACGGCGTTGTCCGGCCGGTCAAGGGCTGTAAACTGCCTGCGTTCATATGACAGGCCGGATAAAATGGCCGTCTTTGGAGGGAGTTTGCCCATGCGTCCGCTGGAATTCGGCTGGTACCTGCCCACGCATGGCGACACCACGGCCTATGGGCTGATGGAGGCGCAAATCGCCGGTTCGCCGGAACTCTGTGCGCGGGTGGTCAAGGCGGCCGAGGATGCCTCCTTCGAGTATCTCCTGATCCCCGTTGGCTCGGTGTGCTGGGAGGCCTGGATCGCGGGTGCCTTCATGGCGGCGCGCTCGGAGCGGATCAAGCCGCTGATCGCGGCGCGGCCCGGCTACATCAACCCGGTGCTGATGGCCAAGATGATCTCGACCTTCGACCAGATGTCGGGCGGCCGGATCTGCATCAATTTGATCGCCGGGCAGAACGAGAGCGAGGTCGAGGCCGAAGGCGTGCGCTACGCCAAGGAGGAGCGCTACGCCCTGATGGAGGAGGAGGTCTCGATCCTGAAGGCGCTGTGGGCGACGCGCGGGCCGCTGCAGTTCGAAGGCAGGTTTCACACGATCTCGGGCGCGCATGTCCGCCCGCGTCCGTTGCAGCAGCCGTTTCCGAAATTCTATCTCGGCGGCGGCTCGCGGCAGGCCTGGGAGGTCTCGGCCAAGCATTCCGACGTCCATCTGTTCTGGGGCGATCTGCCCGAGCGCATCGCCGACAATATCGCCGAGATCCGGCGGATGGCGCAGGCGCATGACCGCGAGCATGCGATCGGCTTCGGCATGCGGCTGCAGGTGATCTGTCGCGAGAACGAGGCCGATGCCTGGGCGGCCGCCGACCGATTGGTGCGTCACGCCACCGAGCGGCAGAAGCAGGAGATGAAGACGCTCTACAATCGCTCGGAGGCCAATCAGCGCGTGCAGCAGCTCGCGCGCGACTATGGCGACCTGCTGATGCCGCATCTGTGGACCGGGATCACCAAGGTGCGGCCCGGCGCGGGGATCGCGGTGGTCGGCAATCCCGAACAATGCGCCGCGACCTTGCAGCGGTTCATCGACGCCGGCTGCCACTCCTTCTGCCTGTCCGGCTATCTGCATGACGAGGAGGCCGAGCGGTTCGGCCGCCTGATCCGCCCGATCCTCGCCGCCAACAATCGCGGGCGCCTCGCTGCGTGAAGCACGATCCGGAAGCTTTCCGAAAATTCACGGGTGAATCGACGATCGGCCCGGCATGATCCGGCCGGGATTGCGGCACAACGGAGTTGAACCATGCATCATCGGGGCTGGCTTGCGGCATTGGCGCTGCTCATCGTGACGGCGGCGCACGCGCCGGTCGCGTCCGCCGCGCCGGCACAGACCGAGCGCGACATGACGCCGGTCAAGGAGATCGCGAGCGGGCGCATCGCCGTCGGCAGTGCGACGTTTCCGCTCTATCTCTCGACCGACTGGGCCAGTCCGCTGCCCGACGTGACCCGCGCGGTGCTGGTGCTGCACGGCGTGCTGCGCAATGCCGACGATTATTTCCGCGCGGCGCTGAGCGCGCAGGCGGCGGCCGGCGATGTCGGCAAGCACACGCTGATGATCGCGCCGCAGTTCCTGATCGCGCCCGACGTCGAGGCGTTCAAGCTGCCGGCGGAGACGCTGCGCTGGAGCCTCTATGGCTGGCAGGGCGGCGAGCCCGCGATCGCACCTGGCCCGGTGAGCTCGTTCGAGGCGCTCGATGCGATCCTCGCCAGGCTCGGCGACCGCAAGCTGTTTCCGAACCTGAAGCAGGTCGTGGTGTTCGGCCATTCCGGCGGCGGCCAGGTGGTGCAGCGCTATGCGATCGCAGTGAAGGGCGATCAGGTGCTGCTGCGCGAGGGCATCGGCGTGCGCTATGTGGTCGCCAATCCGTCCTCCTATGCGTATTTCACCAAGGAGCGGCCGGAGCCCGCGATCGCGGCGACATGCGAAGGCTATAACAGCTGGAAGTTCGGCATGGACGATCGGCCGCCCTATCTCGCCGCGCCGACACCGGCCGCACTGGAACAGGCCTATGTCGCGCGCCGCGTGATCTATCTCTTGGGCACGCTCGACACCAACCCCGATCATCCCGCGCTCGACAAATCCTGCATGGCGGAGGCCGAGGGGCCGTATCGCTACGCGCGCGGCCACTCCTATGTCGCCGCGATGGCCGCCCGCGACGGCGGCACGCCGAACCACAGCGTGTGGGACGTGCCTGGCGTCGGCCACGAGGGCGGCAAGATGCTCAACTCGCCCTGCGGCCTGACCGCGGTGTTCGACATCCCCGGCTGCGAGGCCGCGCGCTAGGGCATGATCCGGAAAAGCGGACACCGGTTTCTGGGAAGGTCATGCTCGAACAATGGCATGCGATCATGCTGCGATCCCATGGGATCGCATCATGATTGCATCGCGCGCACACCACAATGTGTGCGCCGATTCGATGGCAAGCCGCATTGAGATCGCCTAGGCTGTTGGCGCGAATGGAGCATCACGACTGACAGATTGATGGAGAACGTCATGAGAGGATGTTTGCTCGCGGTTCTGACGGCAGCTGCGTTGCTCGGCTCGATTCCCGCCAACGCGGCGGATGGCTGTGGCGTCGGTTGCCACGCCACTGTGAACGGCGCCTGCGTGATTGACGGCTGGGGCA
The DNA here is from genome assembly GCF_054055655.1 of Bradyrhizobium sp. USDA 4461. Classification (NCBI taxonomy): domain Bacteria; kingdom Pseudomonadati; phylum Pseudomonadota; class Alphaproteobacteria; order Hyphomicrobiales; family Nitrobacteraceae; genus Bradyrhizobium; species Bradyrhizobium sp. USDA 4461. Next base: position 2,064,861 of record NZ_JBSRXM010000001.1, on the reverse strand, counting down.
CCGGCGCTCGCGTGTGGAACGAATGCCCCGCCACCTCGCGCCCGCGTCCGCCCTGCGGCGGCCATGGGTTCGTCTGGAGGCGCGACTACAAGGCCTGTTCGCAGGCGACGAAGGACTGGCTGTAACCTTCAGGCCTGTTGCTATGCCGGCACGATCACCTTGCCGATCGGCCACAGCGCGATGCCGGCAAGCTTGAGATGCGCCCAGGCGAAGGGAATGCCGATGATGGTCACCGCGAGCAGGATCGCGGTGATCAGATGGCCGATCGCGAGCCACCAGCCGGCCAGGATGAACCAGATCAGGTTGCCGATCACGCCGAGCAGTCCGGTTCCGATGTCGGACATCCCGGTGATCTCATCGCGGCGCACCGCGCGCGAGCCGAACGGCAGCAGCGTGTAAACCGCGATGTTGAAGGCGGCGCGCGCCCAGGGCAGCCCGATGATGGTGACCGCCATGATGACAGCGGCGATCAGCCAGCCGAACGCCATCCACGCGCCGCCGATCAGGATCCAGAGGACGTTCAGGAGGATGGACACAGGCTGCATGGCTGACACCTTCGCGTAACACCGCCCTCAATATAGGCCGGCGCGCGGCGCCGCGGTAGGGTGCGGACCGGGCGCGTCGCGCCTCAAAGGGGAGAACGACAATGAGAAAAAGAAATGGGTCCAGGATTCTGGGGGCCAGGATTCTTGGGGCCAGGATCCTTTCGGCCGGGAGTTTGGTGCTGCTGGCATTTTCGGTGCAGGCCGCGCGCGCCGAGGATGCCATGCGCTTCGCGCCGCTCAAGGCCGAGGAGCTGTCGCCGCCGCAAAAGGCCTGGGCCGACATGATCAGCGCGCCGCCGCGCAACGCCAAATTCACCGCGCCGCCGTACCGCGCCTATATCCGCAATCCCGATCTGGCGCCGAAGCTGTCGAACCTGTCGGAGTATCTGCGCTGGAACACCTCGCTGCCGGCGCGGCTCAGCGAGATGGCGATCCTGATCACCGCGCGGCACTGGACCGCGCAATATGAATGGTCCGCCCATTATCCGCTGGCGATCAAGGGCGGGCTCGATCCGAAGATCGCGGACGCTATCGCCAAGGGCACGCGGCCGGACGGCATGAAGGACGACGAGGCCGCGCTGTACGATCTCGGCAGCGCGCTTTATCGCGACCGGAAGGTCACGGACGCCGTCTACAAGGCCGCGCTGGAGAAGTTCGGCGAGCGCGGCATCATGGATATCATCGGCATCATGGGCTACTACGACCTGGTGTCGATGACGCTGATCACGATGCAGGCCGGTGCCGCCAACAACGGCGTCGCGCCGCTGCCGGTGCTGGAGAAATAGGCCGACTTTACCCTCTCCCCGTTTTTGCGGGGAGCGGGTTGGACCGCCGGCTCCTTTGCATGGGGTTGTTTTCGAGGTTTGGCAGTGCGTCCCTGCGGAGGCAGGCGATCTGCGATAGCCCTGCCGCAAGCGGGGTGAGGTGAGGCGGATTGCCTACCGCCTGAACCCGCTGGCGCGCGAGTAGCTCTGGCGGCTCTCCTGGGCCGGGCGTGCCGCCATGCTGGCGCGGGACTCGCTCGTGACCGGCGTCGCCGGCCTCAGATCCTCGAGGAAGATCGGCTTGGCGAAGTAATAGCCCTGCGCATAGCGGATCTTGGTCGCGGCCTGCAGATAGGTGAGCTCCTCGTAGGACTCGATGCCCTCGGCGATCACGGTCATGCCGAGCGCCTCGCTCAGCGATTCGATCGCACGCAGGATGCCCTGGCTGCGCGGCCGCTGATGGATGTCGGTGATGAAGGAGCGGTCGATCTTGATCTCGTCCGCGGTGATGTCGGCGAGCGCCGACAGCGACGAGTAGCCGATGCCGAAATCGTCGATCGAGATGCCGACGCCGATGCCGCGCAGGATCGGCAGGATCTGGTCCTGGAAATGCGACCGGGTCACGAACGCGTCCTCGGTGACCTCGATCATGAAGCGCTTCGGGAAGCCGGTCTCCTCGATCGCGCGCGCGAAGCGGCGCATGAATTCGAGATTGCCGGCCTGCTTGGCCGCGACGTTGATGCTGATCGTCGCGGTCGGCCCGAACGTGTCGTTGATCAGGTCGATCGACTTGACGATCTCCGCCAGCACCAGGAACGTCAGCTCGTCGATCAGCCCGAGCTCGACGGCGAGGTTGATGAAGGTGCCCGGCGCCTGGATCACGCCCTCGTCGTCGCGCAGCCGCACCAGCGCCTCGATGCCCTTGATCTCCTGGGTGCGGATGTCGACCTTGGCCTGGAACGCGCAGCAGAAGCGCTTCTCCAGGATCGCCAGCCGCAGCGACTGCTCGATCTTCATCCGCGCCAGCGCCTCGCGCTCCATGCTGTTGTCGAAGAACGCGGTCGAGCCCTTGCCGTTGTTCTTGACGCGGTACATCGCGATGTCGGCGTTCTGGCGCAGCGCCTCGTAGCTCCTGCCATGCACGGGGTAGAGGCTGACGCCGATCGAGGTCGAGGCGAAGATCTCGGATTCCTCGATGAAGAACGGCGCCTTCAGCCGCTCCTGCATCACATGGATGAATTCGGCGACCTCGTCATTGCTGCTGATCGGGTTCAGCAGCAGCAGGAACTCGTCGCCGGAAATCCGCGACAGGATATCGGTGTCGCGCAGCGCGTGGCCGAGCCGCTTCGACAGCTCGACCAGCAGCGCATCGCCGATAGCGTGGCCGTAATAGTCGTTGATGTGCTTGAAATTGTCGACGTCGAGGAAGGCGAGCGCGAAATGGCTCTGTGCATCGTCGCGGATCAGGCCGTTGACCCGATGCTCGATCACCCGACGGGTCGGCAGGCTGGTCAGCTCGTCGTAATAGGCCGAGCGGAACAGCTGGTCCTCGAACGCCTTCTGCTCGCTGATGTCGGTCGATGCGGAGATCAGGAGGTTGCGGCCGGCGATCTGGACCGGCCGGTGCGCGGTGAGGAACACGTATTTGGAGGCGCCGCAGGACAGCACTTCCTCGAGCACCACCGGCCGGCCGCTGCGCAGCAGGTCGAGATTGGCGGCGTGGCGTTCGTCGACAGGCGGCGGCTGGGTCGCGCTGGCGGCCAGCTGCAACTGGCTCGCGGCGGCCTCGTTCACCAGGATGAACTGGCCGTGCTCGTCCTGGACGGTCACGCCCGCCGGCAGCAGCTGGAGAAGATCGCGAAGGATGCGCAATTCATTGCTGGAAATGTCGTCTTCGCCGGTCGCTGCCGCGCCCGCCTGAAAATCGTTTCTGGTGAGACTATGCATGGGCCGACCTTGGCAAAGTCCGTTGTAGTTTTGGTTAAGCGGACCTGCGAAATGCCGTGACAGAATGAGACCCGGGCGGCTTTCGCAAGCCGTCGCGGCAATCGTCATTAACAGAGTATCAATGCCGGCTGCGGCCGCCGGTGAAAGCGATTGCGCGCTGCGCGGTTGCATCAATCATGCGCGTGTGCCGGAAAGTCGACTTATCAACAGCTCGGCAGCTTGCACTGCATGGTGCAGTGAAGACCGGTCTTCAGATAACTGATCTCGGTCTTGCCGTCGAACGGCCGCAGCGCCGACTTCAGCAGCTTGGTGCCGAAGCCGGCTTCGCCGACGGCCTCGAGCACCGGTCCCTCGGTCTCGTCCCAGATCACGTTGAGACGGCCATCGTCCACCGTCCATGACACCTGCAGGAACCCGCGCGGCGACGAGAAGGCGCCGTACTTTCCTGCGTTGGTTGCGAGCTCATGGAAGATCAGCGCGAGCGAGACCGCGAGTTTGGCGGGCAGGAACAATTGCTCGCCGTTCAGATTGAACCGCACATGGCCGTAAGGTCCGAGCTCCGAGCGCAGCAAATCCTTGATATCGCAGCCATAGCCGTCGACCCGCGCGATCAGATCGTCGGTCGCCGAGAGCGCGCGGATGCGATGGTCGATGCGCTGCCAGACATCGGGTCGGTCCTGCAGCGCCTGATGCAGCACGGCGTGGATGGTCGAGGACTTGTTCTTCAGCCGGTGCTGCAATTCATCGACCACGACCTTGCGGTACTGCTCCTCCTCGAGCAGCCGCCGCGACACCTCGCGCTGCTGCGCGACCAGGGAACGGTAGTGCTCGACGCCCCAGATCGCGATGCCGCACACCACCCAGAAGATCATCAGCAGCGCAAAGCGCGCCGGATCGGCGGTCGAGCCGCTGAAATTGAGCACCACCCCGAGCAGACCGCTGGCGAGCGCGGTTGCGATCCCGACCCGGAAACCGCCGAATGCGGTCGCAAAGAACACCGCCGGGAAATAGGGCGTGAAGAACACGTCGGGCCTGATCTGGGCGAGCCCGAAGCGCGCGGTCGTGGCCAAAACCAGACAAAGCGCTGCGAAGACGATCGCAAGCAGCAGCGAGGGCTGGGAATCGCCCCGCCAACCCGCCCTGAAATCGTCGATCCACTTCGCCATCGCTCGTTCCAGTTCACGTGAACAGGCGAACTAAAATAAGGCCGCTGCGACCGAAAAACCGCAGTTGTGGCGTTCTGGCCACAGGCGGACCTCGCCGAGTTAACCGCGCCCGCGCTTGCGTTGATGGAAGCAGCTGGGGAATATCCGCAACACCAAAGGTTAAGTTGGGGGGCCCGGCATGGGACGGCTGGACGGCAAGGTCGCGGTGATCACGGGGGCGACCAGCGGCATCGGGTTGCGCACGGCGGAGGTGTTTGTCGCCGAGGGCGCAAGGATCGTGGTTGCCGGGCGCCGCGCGGCGGAAGGCGAGGCGCTGGCCAAACAGCTCGGCGGCAATTGCGTGTTTCGGCAGACCGACGTCACGGTCGAAGAGCAGATGCAGGCGCTGATCGCGCTTGCGGTGGAGAAGTTCGGCCGCATCGACTGCCTGTTCAACAATGCCGGCGGCCCGGCGCAGACCGGCGGCATCGAAGGGCTCGATGTCGAGCGGTTCGACGCGGCGATGGCGACCCTGGTGCGCAGCGTCATGCTCGGCATGAAGCATGCCGCGCCTTACATGCGCAAACAGGGGTCCGGCAGCATCATCAACAATGGCAGCATCGCCGGTCGGCTCGCCGGCTTCTCCTCGTCGATGGTGTATGGCGCGGCGAAGGCCGCCGTCATTCACTTCACCAAATGCGTGGCGATGGAGCTCGGCGAGTCCGGCATCCGCGTCAACTCGATCTCGCCCGGTGCGATCGCGACCGGCATTTTCGGCAAGGCGCTCGGGTTGTCGACGGAAGCAGCCGAGAAGACCCCCGCGGTGATGCGCGAGGTCTACAAGGCGGCGCAGCCGATCCCCCGCGCAGGGCTGCCCGACGACATCGCGCATGCTGCGGTGTTTCTGGCGAGCGACGAATCGAGCTTCATCAACGGCCACGATCTCGTCGTCGACGGCGCCATCACCGGCGGCCGCAACTGGAGCCAGCAGCAGGCCGGCTATGTCGCGCTGCGCAAGGCGTTCGATCAGGGGGCAGGGTAGACACTCGCGCCGGAACGGAAGGCATGAACGCCAGGCTGGAGCGGAAGCTGCGCACGCTCGGCGCCGTCATCGTCGCGGGCGTCGTCGCGAGTATCGCCATCAATCTCGCGCAAGGCCGTCATTCGGCGGGAGCATTCGTCGCGGGGTTTGCCTACGCGTTCGTGTCCTGCGTGGTGCTCGGCGGGATCGAATTGTTTGTCTTCCAGGGCCGGCTGTCGGAACGACTCAACCGGCTGTCCTTTGCCGCCCTTCTGGCGGTGCGCAGCGCGGCCTATGCCATCGTCATCATTGCCATCCAGCTGCTCCAGGTCGGCGAGCGCGTCGCCGGCTTGCCGCATCAAACCTCGATCCGGGATTTCGGGGTCAGCATCGCCTATTCCGCCGCGATCTCGCTGGTGCTGAACTTCGGCTTCAGCATCGCGACGCTGATCGGCCCGCGCGTCTTCATGAATTTCGTCACCGGCCGCTATCACGCACCGGTCGAGGAGAACCGTTTCGTGCTGTTCGTCGACATCGCGGGATCGACCGGACTGGCCGAGCGGCTCGGCGGTGTCGGCATTCACCGCTTTCTCGACCGCACGTTTCGCCTGCTCACGGAATCGGTCGTCGATTATCGCGGCGAGGTGCTGAATTATGTCGGCGACGAGATCATCGTGACCTGGCCGGAGCAGCTTGGCGCGGTCGATTGCCGGCCGCTGCGCTGCTTCGTGGCGATGCGCGACGCGCTGCAAAAGGCGGCGCCGCAGTTCGAGCGCGAATTCGGCGCGGTGCCGCAGATCCGTGGCAGCCTGCATTTCGGCCCCGTGATCGTCGGCGAGATCGGCGACGTCAAGCCGGCCATCGTGTTCAACGGCGACGTCATGAACACCGCAGCGCGGCTGGAGGAACTGAGCCGCAAGGTCGATGGCGGCTTCCTCGCCTCACGCGCAGCGATGGCCCGCTTCGCCGCGCCGCCACCATTTCCGTTGAGCGATCTCGGCCGGCTGCCGATCCGCGGCCGCGTCGACGGCATCGACGTCGTCGGGATCGGGGCGGTGGCGTAGTTCATTTCTCGGACCCAGTTGCGCACACTGCGACAAATTAACCCGACGGGCAAATTTGCGCTTCCGTCGTCGGGCAAATCAGTGATCCAATTCCGTCCGTCTCACCCGATCGAGGGGCGCTTCGCGGTCGTCACGAACGTGGGTCGAGATGCGGTGGACGCCGATTGCGCAACTGACGAGTGCGCATGAGGCGGACGGCGAAATCGTGCAGGCCTGACGCCCTAGCGGTAGGTGTCTCTTCCGATTGCGCAAATGCGCGTTGTGAAGACGGTGACAAACAAGCCCAGTCTCGCCGGGGAGAGCACGTATAAGCCGTAAGCCATCGCGCAGGGAAAGCCGGATTGCTCCGGTTACACCTGTGGTCCTACCCCCGTGCTTTCTACCTATTGCACGGGGCCCATGGGTGCGATCGGCACCCGGCTTTCCCTGCGCCCTCTGTGAAGTGAGAGGGCGAAACGAGATGCAAAGCTCGGGCAATTCATGTCGCGAGAATACAAAACTGCGTCCCCCCTACAACTGTCATCGCCCGGCTCGCCGCCTCCGCTAAAGCTTCGGCGCGCCACGGACTGCTTGCCTCGTCGAAGCCTTGGCGTAGACGGGACCGGGCGATCCAGTACGCCGCGGCCTCTCGGCTCAAGCACAGCCGTTTCTGGAATACTGGATCACCCGCTTTCGCGGGTGATGACAGCGAGAGTGCGGCAATTGAATCGAACCCCATCCTCATCGTCGTCCCGGCGAAGGCCGGGACCCAACCACAAATGGCTATTGTTGAACCACGCCGGAACAACGAGTCCCATCCACAACATCCGCCGCGGCGTATGGGTCCCGGCCTTCGCCGGGACGACGGCGGTGGATGCGGCGCGATCTTGCGATCCCTCTACCCTTCCAAGGGCACTCCTGCGCTCACGCCTTCTGCTTCGCCGCTTCCTTGGCGAGATCCGGCGCGTTCACGGCCGGGATCGCGACGCGGCCCGCGCCGGTATGCTGGAGGGCGGCGGCGGCCTTGTCGTTCTGCATGATCTTGGCCATCACGGCTTGGCCGGCGCGCTCGAACACGGCGCGGTTGTCGACCAGGAACTGGCGCGACTTGCGCAGGCCGTCGATATAGCCGTTGATCTCGGGCACCACATAGCGTGCGACCATGTCCCAGCTGCGGCGGGTGTTTTCCGGATTGGCCCAGTCATGCGCGAAGCCGATGATCGAGCCGACGCCGCCGGAGACCTCGACCAGGTTCTTGATCATCTTGATCAGATCGTCGGGCGTGCCGATGGTCGACGCCGCGCCTTCGACGAAGGCGGTCTTGTCGACGGCTTCATCCGCCGAGGAAAACGCGGTGAGGCCCGGCCGCATCAAGGTGCCGACGTTATATTCGTTGTGCCAGCGCAGCAGCCCGGCGCCGGCCTCGCGCCGCGCCTGCTCGCGGGTCTCGGCGATGTGCCAGGACAGCAGCACGCGCCAGTTGGCGCGGCTCACCGTGGTGCCGGCCTTCGCGGCGGCGTCCTCGGCGAACTGCCATTGCTGCGGCAGCGCCATCAGGCCCTGGGTCGACATCGAGCCGAGCGAGATGATGCCGATGCCGTATTTGCCGGCCAGCGTCATGCCCGAGGGCGAGATCTGCGAAGCCACCACGAACGGCATGTCCTCCTGCAGCGGCAGGATCTGCAACGCGGCATCGTGCATCTCGAACCAGTCGGTCTTGGCGGTGACGCGCTCGCCGTTGAACAGGCGGCGGATCACCGCGATCGCCTCGTCCTGGCGGTCGCGCTGGGTCATCGGGTCGATGCCGAGCGTATGGGCGTCGGAGGCGAGCGCACCCGGGCCGGAGCCGAAGATGGCGCGGCCGCCGGTCATGTGGTCGAGCTGCACCATGCGCTGCGCGACGTTGAAGGGGTGGTGATAGGGCAGCGAGATCACGCCGGTGCCGAGCTTGATGCGCTTGGTGCGCTCGCCGGCGGCGGCCAGGAACATTTCCGGCGAGGCGATGGTCTCCCAGCCCGAGGAATGGTGCTCGCCGCACCAGAATTCGTCATAGCCGAGGTTGTCGAGCTGCTCGACGAAATCGAGGTCGCGGCGGAATTGCAGCATCGGATGCTCGCCGATCGGGTGATGCGGGGCGAGGAAGGCTCCGAACTTGAGGCGCGCCATAGGTCGTTCTCTCCGGCTTTTTGTTATCGGGGGCCAGAGCCCTTTCCGTTCCGATGGAATCGGAACGGGGCTCTGGACGCTGGTTTTGACGCGTTTTCTTTACGCGAACAGGTATCCACTTCGCTCGAAAACGCTCTCGCCGCCAACCTACGGGGTGGCCCCGGGCAAGGCAATGCTCCGAGGCCGCGGCGCCCGCATGGTTGTTGCGCAAATCGGCGGCGATTGCCGCCGTCCGGAATGTTTCCCAGCGCATCAACGCAAGTCGCGCGGGCAGGCGCGGGATGGCCAGGGATGACGCGCCCGTGAAGCAACGCTTACGTCCGAGGTAATCGAGCCAATGACCGGAATCTGCTGATGTCGGACGTGACGTCATTTCGGGCAGGGCTGCGCATGCATCAGATCGTCTCGAGTCCGGTGGAGATATCCCGCCGCTGGTGGGTGCTGGCGATCGTGGTGTCGGCGCAATTCATGTTCGGCGTCGATGCCTTCATCGTCAATGTCGCGATCCCGACCATGGCGGCCGAGCTGCACGCCACGCCGGCGCAGATCGAGGCCGTGATCGCGATCTACCTGATCGCCTATGCCACGCTGGTGGTCACCGGCGGCCGGCTCGGCGACATCCACGGCACCAGGACCGTGTTCATCGCCGGCGTCGCCGGCTTCTCGGTGACCTCGCTGTGGTGCGGTCTGGCGCAGTCCGGCCCGGAGCTGATCGTCGCACGGCTGGCGCAAGGCGCGACCGCGGCGCTGATGGTGCCGCAGGTGCTGGCGACGCTGCATCTGTTGTTCTCGGATGCCAGCCGTGCGCGGGCCTTCGGCATCTACGGCATCGTGTTGGGGCTCGCCGGCGTGACCGGATTCGCGCTCGGCGGCGCGCTGGTGACGCTCGATCTCTTAGGCCTCGGCTGGCGCGCGGTGTTCTTCGTCAACGTGCCGTTCGGCGTCGTCATCATCGCAGCCGCGCTGAAGATCATGCCGACGGTGCCGCGTCGCGCCGGCACGCGGCTCGATCTTCCCGGCGCGATCGTGCTGTTCGTGGGCTTGCTGTGCCTGATCGGTCCGCTGCTGTTCGGTCACGATGTGCAATGGGCGCCGTTTGTGTGGCTGGTGATGGCCGCGGGCGTTGCTGTGATCGCAGGCTTCGTGCGGCTCGAGCGCAGCGTCGCACGCCGCGGCGGCATGCCGCTGATCGACCTGTCGTTGTTGGCGGACGCAGCCTTCATGCGCGGCCTGGTCGCGGTGTTTTTCTTCTTCTTCGCCAATCTGTCCTTCTACCTGATCATGACGATGTTCATGCAGAAGGGCTTGCAGATCCCACCGCTCTGGGCCGGGCTGGTGTTCGTGCCGCTGGCGCTGACCTTCGTGATCGCCTCGCGCCACAGCGGCGCGCGCGCCCGGCATCGCGGCACGCTGGTGCTGATCGAAGGCTGCGCCTTGCAGATCACAGGGATTGCGGTGCTGGTTGCGACGGTCGAGATGGTCGCAGCACCATCGGCGCTGCTGCTCGCGCTGGTGCTTGTGATCTTCGGCTACGGCCAGGGCCTGGTGATGGCGCCGCTGTCGAGCGCGGTGCTGTCGAGCGTGAAGCCGGCCAGCGCCGGCGCCGGCTCCGGCATGTACGGCACCACGACGCAGATCGGCAACGCGGCCGGCGTTGCCGCGATCGGCGCGGTGTTCTTCGCCGTCGAGAGCGCGACATCGACACGTCTGGCGCTGTTTGCAGCATGCGCATTGTTTGTGCTGTCGATCATTATTTCGGCCGCATTTCTGTCATGGATGCGCCGCGCCAGCGCATGAATCCGGTGACGCACGCGCGATCTTTCCAAAAGTTCATGCTCAAACAAGGTGCTACGGCAACTATTTCGGCCGATCCTCGCCGCGATCACGCGTTAACGCCGATTCTCACAATTCCGCAGGGAAAGACAGCACACGGCCTTTTCATTTTGCAGTGCAACAATTATCTGCTCGGGTGACACAGAACAATAAATCACCTCAGGAGCTGCTGTTGTCCCTGGTCAACAACGTCGAATTCTTGCGTCATCTGCCGAAGATGAACGCGTTCAGCGGCCTCGGCGCGCTTGCGCCGGCCGTGCCGACGCCGCTCGTCGAGACGACCGAATTCGGCGTCAACCCCGGCGATCTGAAGATGTACTCGTTCGTGCCCGCGCAGCTTGCGCGGTCACCGGCACTCGTCGTGGTGCTGCACGGCTGCGGCCAGACCGCCGCGTCCTACGATCTCGGCGCCGGCTGGTCGGCGCTCGCGGCGCATTACGGCTTTGCGCTGCTGATGCCCGAGCAGCAGGCGATCAACAACGGCAACACCTGCTTCAACTGGTTCAATCCGCAGGACATCGCGCGCGATCAGGGCGAGGCCGCCTCGATCAGGCAGATGATCGCGCACATGGTCGGCGCGCATGCGATCGATCCGAAGCGTGTCTATGTGACGGGACTGTCCGCCGGCGGCGCGATGGCGTCCGTCATGCTCGCGACCTATCCGGACGTGTTCGCGGGCGGCGCCATCATCGCCGGCCTGCCGTTCGGCGTTGCCAGCGATCTGCGCGAGGCGCTGCATGCGATGATGCATGCGAGTTCGCTGTCCGCGCCGGAACTCGGCGGCCTCGTTCGCAACGCGTCGACGCATAGCGGCGCCTGGCCGAAGATCTCGGTGTGGCACGGCAGCGCCGACCGCACCGTGCATCCCGGCAATGCCGATGCGATCGTGCGGCAATGGCTCGACGTGCACGGCCTGCCGCTCACGGCGATGTCGAAGTCGGATATCGACGGCCATCCGCGCGAGGTCTGGTGGAACGCCGACGGCGAGACCCTGGTCGAGTCCTACTCGATCACCGACATGGCGCATGGCACGCCGCTCGGGCTTGCCGACAATGATGAGCGGTATGGCGTGGAGGGCGCGTTCCTGATCGAGGCCGGGATCTCCTCGTCCTATCACATCGCGACCTTCTTCGGCCTGACCGATCAGGTCCGTCAGCCGCACATCGCACCGACCGGTGTGCCGCGCGAGCGCGCGGACACGATCTCGATGACCATCCCAGTGCCCGTGGCCGAGCCCGCATCCGGCCGCAAGAGCGACCGGCCGCGCAAGCGGCGCAGCAAAGGTGTCGACGTCAGCGCCGTCATCACGCGGGCGCTGACCGCCGCAGGCCTGATGAAGTAACGGCTGATGAAGTAGCTACATCTCGCCGGTCAGGAACGGGTTCGTCATCCGCTCCTGGCCGATGCTCGAACCGGCGCCGTGGCCGCAGATGAAGCCGACATCGTCGCCGAGCGGCAACAGCTTCTGCTTGATCGACTGGATCAGCGTCGCATGACTGCCGCCGGGCAGGTCGGTGCGCCCGACCGAGCCGGCGAACAGGACGTCGCCGACATGCGCGAAGCGCAGCTCCTTGTTGAAGAACACCACGCTGCCCGGCGAATGGCCGGGGCAGTGCAGGATGTCGAAGGTGAGGTCGCCGATCGAAGCCTGATCGCCCTCGTCGAGCCAGCGGTCGGGGCCGAAATTGCGCATCCCGGTCATGCCGAAGCGCTCGCCGCTCGAGACCACGTTGTCGAGCAGATATTTGTCGGCGATGTGCGGGCCCTCGATCTTGACCTGCAGCGCGTCGCGCAATTCGGCGGCACCGCCGACATGGTCGATATGGCCGTGCGTCAGCCAGATCTTCTCGACGGTGACGCCGGTCTGCTTGATCGCGGCCTGGATCTTGGCGACGTCGCCGCCGGGGTCGATCACCACCGCCTTCTTGGTCGGCTCATGCCAGATGATGGTGCAGTTCTGTTCGAACAGCGTCACCGGCACGATGATCGCGCCGGCCTTCGGTTTGGTCTCGGTTGTCTCGGTCATGGAGGCACCATAGGCTTCCCGGCAATGCCGTCAACACGCACGGGACATACGCCTGCCCCGGCGTGTGATCCCAAATCGGACCGTGATAAGGTCCAACAGAACAATTCATGAGCAGGCCGGTACGCGGTCGCTCGCAACACGCGTCAAGCCCTCGCAGTCCGGAACGTCATGACCCAGGCTCCCAACTCACCGCTCGGCGGACCCCGGACCACCGCCCGTGCCTTCTTCGTCGCGGACCGCATCAACACGTCCGGCCTCGAGCGTGGCGACGTGCTGGCCACGACGCCGCTGGCGTTTCGCGTCAATGACAATGGTGTGGCGATCCTGTTCCGCTACGGCGTCGTGGTCCTGATCGGCCTCAACGCGCTCGAGGAGGATGAATTCCTGCGCAGCCTGCAGTCGCGCATGACCGGCCTGTTCGCGCGGCGCGAGGAGGAGATCGCGATCATCGAGGTCGCCGCGGAGAAGGAGGACCAGATTCCGCCGGGCGGTCCGATCTATCTGCAAAGCCTGTCGCCGGAGCGGCTGATCCTGGTCGGCGAGGCGCTGGCCAAGAGCGCGGTGCTGGCCCGGCATGAACGCGAGGTGCGGGCTGTGTTCGACACCACCGAGCCGCTCGCGCGCGAACTCGCCAAGGGCGGCCGGGTGCATGGCGGCCGCGTTGCGATCCTCAAGCACATCGGCAACGCGCTGTTGGTGCGGCACCGCGTGGCCGGACCTGTCGAGGTGTCGGAGAAGCCCGACATCCTCTGGGACAAGCCGCAGCTCGAGCGGCTCTATTCCCGGCTCGAGGACGAGTATGAGTTGAAGGAGCGTGCGGAATCGCTCAACCGCAAGCTCGGCGTCGTCGCCGAGACCGCGCAGGTCTTGACCGACATCATCGACACCGGCCGCTCGCTGCGGCTGGAGCTGATCATCGTCTTCCTGATCCTGTTCGAGGTCTTGATCACCATCTACCAGTTGGCGATGGCCCGCCACTAAAGCGCCTTGCATCCGGGCTACGGCGCCATCTTTCCGTCCCGAATTGTGCGTCATCCCTGAACCTGCGGACACCCCTCGGGACACGGGGCGGCGAGCGAGGGGGGAATGGGATGGACCAGGACAACAGGGACTGGTGGCGGCGCGGCATCTTCTATCAGGTCTATCCGCGCTCGTTCCAGGATAGCGACGGCGACGGTGTCGGCGATCTCAGGGGGATCATCGCGCGGCTGCCTTATTTGACGCGGCTTGGCGTCGACGCGGTCTGGCTGTCGCCGATCTTCACTTCGCCGATGGCCGATTTCGGCTACGACATCTCCGATTACACCGGCATCGATCCGCTGTTCGGGACGATGGAGGATTTCGACGAGCTGGTCGCGGCCGCGCACGATGCCGGCCTCAAGCTGATCCTCGATCTGGTGCCGAACCACACCTCCGATCAGCATCCCTGGTTCATCGAGGCGAAGAGCTCGCGCGACAATCCGAAACGCGACTGGTACATCTGGCGCGACCCGGCGCCGGATGGCGGTCCGCCCAACAATTGGCTGTCGGAGTTCGGCGGCAGCGCGTGGGCCTATGACGAGGCTTCAGGCCAATATTACTATCACGCCTTCCTCGCGCAGCAGCCCGATCTCAACTGGCGCAATCGCGAGGTCAGGGACGCGATATACGAGGTGATGCGCGTCTGGCTGCGCAAGGGCGTCGACGGATTTCGTGTCGACGTGATCTGGCACCTGATCAAGGACGCCGAATTCCGCGACAACCCGCCGAACCCGCATTACCGCGAAGGCCGGCCGCCGCACGAGAAGGTGCTGACGCAATATTCGACCGACCAGCTCGAGGTGCACGCCGTCATCACCGAGATGCGCGGCGTCACCGAGGAGTTCGACAACCGCGTGCTGATCGGCGAGATCTATCTGCCGCTGCACCGGCTGGTCGCCTATTACGGCAATGATCTGCGCGGCGCGCAGATGCCGTTCAACTTCGCGCTGCTGTCGACCTTGTGGAGCGCGCGTGCAGTCGAGCAGATCATCGCCGATTACGAAAAGGCGCTGCCGCCGGGCGCGTGGCCGAACTGGGTGCTCGGCAATCACGACCGGCCGCGGGTAGCGAGCCGGGTGGGACCCGCGCAGGCGCCGGTCGCCGCGATGCTGCTGCTGACGCTGCGCGGCACGCCGACGCTTTATTACGGCGACGAGATCGGCATGCACCAGGTTGCGATCGCCCCTGACGAGGTGCGCGATCCCTTCGAGAACAACGTGCCTGGTATCGGCGTCGGCCGCGACGGCTGCCGCACCCCGATGCAATGGAGCGCGGAGCGTTATGCCGGCTTCTCGACCGCAAGGCCGTGGCTGCCGCTGGCGCAGGACTTTGCCAGCGACAACGTCGCAAGCCTCGAGGCGGAGCCGGCGTCGATCCTCAATCTCTACAAGGCGCTGATCGCGTTGCGGCGCAAGCTGCCGCAGCTCGTCCATGGCAGCTATGAGCCGGTCGCCGCGCATGGCGATGTGCTGCTCTATCGGCGGTGCAGCGCCGAGGGCGTTGCGGTGATTGCGCTGAATTTCGGTGCGGCTCCCGCGTCGGTCTCCTCCAGCGCGATCGGCTTCAGCAACGAGGTTCTGCTGTCGACCTTGATGGACCGGCAGGGCGAGAAGGTCGAAGGCGTGCTCGAGCTGCGCGCCAATGAAGGCGTGATCCTAGGGCCGCATCAGGACGATTAGCGGGATGTGCGGGGCGTCTTGGTGTCGATATCGCTGCGCTTGAGCAGGTAGTCGAGCCCACCGACCCGATACCACCGATAGCCGTAGGCCTCGATCAGGAGCGTGTGGCGGCCGCCATCGTCGGCGCGGTTGTGATCCTCGGTCAGGAGGTTGACGAGGAGGTTGCCGGCGTCGTCGGGCAACCCGACATTGAACGATATCTCGAGTGGCTTCTCCGCGAAATTGTGCACGAACAGCACCGAGTTGTTGCGCCAGTCGTAACGAATGATCAGGATGGCAGGGTTTCGGCTTGCGATGACCTTGAAGTCGCCCCAGCCGACCTCGGGGACTTCCTTGCGCATGCGGATGATGCGCTCGGTCCAGTTCAGCATCGAATTGGGATCGCGCCGCTGCTTGGCGGCATTGACGTGCTCATAGCCATAGGGGCCGTCGTCGATCACGGGCACGCATGGCCGGTCGCTTTCGGTAAAGCCGCCGTGCGGTTCGGTCGACCACTGCATCGGCGTGCGCGCGCAGGTGCGTTCGGGCAAATCGAGATTGTCACCCATGCCGAGCTCATCGCCGTAGCGAATGACGGGCGTGCCGGGAAGCGTGCACATCACGCTGTAGGCGAGCTCCAGACGCCGTCGGTCGCCGCCCAGCATCGGCGCAAGGCGCCGCCTGATGCCCCGGTCGTAGAGCTGCATGCTCTTGTCCGGACCGAATGCTTCGAACACCGTCTCGCGCTGCGCCTTGGTCAGGCGGCCGAGGTCGAGTTCGTCGTGATTGCGCAGGAACAAGCCCCATTGCGCGGTGGCGGGCCGCGGCTTGGTTGCCGTCAGGGCCTTCGCCAACGGCTTTGTATCCGCGGACGCGAGCGCGTAGAACAAATGCTGGTTGACGTGGAAGTTGAACATCATGTGCATTCGGTCGCCGTCGCGCCCGAAATACTCCATGTCGGTCTCGGGCAGCACGTTGGCTTCGGCGAGGATGATCGCGTTGCCCTGGCGCCATTGCAGGAATTCGCGAAATGCTCGCAGCATGTCGTATTGCTCGACCGGCTTGCGCACCGAGGCGCCCTTGGTCGCGATCACGAACGGCACCGCATCCATGCGGAAACCGGAGACGCCGAGCTGGGTCCAGAATCCCATGATCTTGAGGATCTCGGCCTGGACGTGCGGGTTCGACGTGTTGAGATCCGGCTGGAAATCGTAGAAGCGGTGGAAGTACCAGGCTCCTGCCTGCTTGTCGCGCGTCCAGGTCGATTTCTGGACGCCGGGAAACACCATGCCCGTGTTGGCGTTGGCGGGCTTCTTGTCCGACCAGACGTACCAGTCGCGGAAGGGTGAATCCTTCGCGCTGCGCGCCGATCGAAACCAGGCGTGCTGGTCCGAGGTGTGATTGACGACGAGGTCGATGATCACGCGGATGCCGCGTTGCCGGCAGCCATGGGTGAACTCGACGAAATCGCCGAGCGTCCCGTAGCGCGGATCGACGCCGTAATAGTCCGAAATGTCGTAGCCATCGTCGCGGCAAGGCGACGGCTGAAACGGCATCAGCCAGATCGTGGTGATGCCGAGCCCGTGCAGATAGTCCAGTCGCCGCAGCAGGCCGCTGAAATCGCCGATCCCGTCGCCGTTGGCGTCCATATAGGTGCCGACGGACAAACAATAGATCACGCCATTCTTGTACCAGAGGTCGTCGATCACCAGGCCATCCTCTCCGGCGGCAGCCGGAGATAAGCGGCGAGGCAGCGGTGAGTTCCTGCGGAGGGTGTCGTCCCGTCAACCGCCGGACGACACTTTCCGCCAGAGTCCGACCGCTTGATCTGCGCCTTCAACGTATCCTCGACCACGCGGTCGAACGATGACGCCCGCGCTCTCGCGGTGCTCGGCGATGTTGTCACGCTTGGCGACCAGCGCGGCGAGCTTCTCGTTCAGCGCCTTGCGCTGCGCGATCTGCTTTCACTTTTCGGGATCATTCTCTGATGGAATCGGCTAATCTGCCTGGATGGAGTCACCCGCCCGCCAGATCGCGCTTGTTCCTGCGCCCGACCGACGCCAGTCGGAGACCGCGCTTGCGATCGCGCGCGGCACCGCGCGACTTCTGAGATCGCTGGGATTCTCCTGCATCAGCGAATTGCCGCTGCCGTCCGGCCGCCGTGCCGACCTGGTCGCGCTGAACGAGCGCGGCGAGATCTGGATCGTCGAGATCAAGTCGTCGGTCGAGGATTTGCGTGCCGACCAGAAATGGCAGGACTACCGGATGCATTGCGACCGGCTGTTCTTCGCCTTCACGCAGGATCTGCCGTGCGAGATCTTCCCGGTCGACACCGGCCTGATCATCGCCGACGCCTATGGCGCGCACCTGCATTGCGAGGCGCCGGAGCATCGCCTGCCGGCGGCAACCCGCAAGGCGATGACGGTGCGCTTTGCGATGGCCGCGGCGCAGCGGATCAATCGCCTGATCGATCCGCAGGGACATGAGTTTTAGGGTAGACGCGATCTTGACCCGTCATCCTGAGGTGTGAGCCTTGCGGCGCAATTGCGCCGCTTGGCGAGCCTCGAAGGATGAATCGGCCCGGCTGGTGGCCGTCGACCCTTCGAGACGGCCGCTTCGCGGCCTCCTCAGGGTGACGGAGATGGAGGTGTACGAGGAGCTCCGTAGCCCGGATGAAGCGCAGCGCAATCCGGGTAAGCCCGTCCGCGGATGATGCGTCCCGGATTTCGCTTCGCTCCATCCGGGCTACGTCCCACAAACGCAAATGGCCGGGCAAGGCCCGGCCATCGCGAAACCAAAATGAACCCGTCGCCTAGCGCGGCGCGCGCTTGGCGAGGATGCGCTGCAAGGTGCGGCGGTGCATGTTGAGACGGCGCGCGGTCTCCGAGACGTTGCGGTTGCACATCTCGTAGATGCGCTGGATGTGCTCCCAGCGCACGCGGTCCGCCGACATCGGATTGGCCGGCAGCTCGGACTTCTCGGTGCCGGTCGCAAGCAGGGCAGCGACGACGTCGTCGGCATCGGCGGGCTTCGAGAGATAGTCGACGGCGCCCATCTTCACCGCGGTGACGGCGGTGGCAATGTTGCCGTAGCCGGTCAGCACGATCGCGCGCGCCTCGGGGCGCTTGCGCTTCAACGCCGACACGACGTCGAGACCGTTGCCGTCGCCGAGCCGGAGGTCGACGACCGCGAACGCGGGAGCGGCGCGGCCGATCTCGGCAATGCCGTCGGACACCGTATCGCATGACTTCACCGAGAAGCCGCGCGTCTCCATCGCGCGCGACAGGCGTTCCAGGAACGGCTTGTCGTCCTCGACGATGAGGAGCGATTTGTCAGCATGGTCATTCAGTTCAGCGATTGCGTTCACGATCCATTTTTCCCTGTGATAGACCCGCTGAATATGGGGTTGCACTGGGGCGCTGCCAAGGCAGCCGAAAGTCGCGGTGGCTGCATCCGGTATGCCAGAGGCGCGATTGAGAACCGTTCTTAAGATGACGCCTCTGTGTCTCCCGCCGATTCCTCGAAGCGCTCGCGCGGCCACACGATCTGCACCACGGCGCCGTGATCGGGAAAGGTGCGATTGGTAAACGATACCTTGGCTCCGGTGCGTTCCAGCAGCGTCCGCGCGATGAAAACGCCCAAGCCCAAGCCGCCACGGGCA
Organism: Bradyrhizobium sp. USDA 4461; assembly: GCF_054055655.1. Lineage (NCBI taxonomy): Bacteria > Pseudomonadati > Pseudomonadota > Alphaproteobacteria > Hyphomicrobiales > Nitrobacteraceae > Bradyrhizobium > Bradyrhizobium sp. USDA 4461. The sequence continues at coordinate 2,046,032 of NZ_JBSRXM010000001.1, read as the reverse complement.
TTTTGGGCCTCATCTGCGCCCCGACGGCGCGACAAATAGGGCTCGCCGATCCGCTTCAGCATGTCGGGCGCGATGCCCGGGCCGTCGTCGGAGACGACGATCTCGATGGTTTCGGCGTTCCACCAGGCGTTCACCTCGACGGTCTGGTGGGCGAAATCAACCGCATTTTCGAGAATGTTTCCGACGCCATAGAGGATCGCCGGATTGCGTGCTGCGACCGGCTCGCGCGTTGCTGCGACAGCAAGCCGCACCTTGATGTTGATACCGAAATCGCGATGCGGCGCCACCGCCTCCTCGATCAAAGTCGACAGCTTCATGGTGTCGAATGGCGCGCCGCTCGATGACAATTGCGCAATCTTGCTCAGGATGTCGCGACAGCGCTGCGCCTGCTCGCGCACCGTCTTCAGGTCGCCGGTGATCGCCGGGTCATGCACCGTCTTCTCGAGCTCGCGCGAGATCAGGAAGATCGTCGATAAGGGCGTGCCGAGTTCGTGCGCGGCGGCGGCGGCGAGGCCGTCGAGCTGCGTCAGATGCTGCTCGCGCGTCAGCACCAGCTCGGTCGCGGCAAGCGCGTCGGAGAGCTGGCGCGCCTCCTCGGTCACCTGGAATGCATAAAGGCTGGTGACGCCGATCGCGAGCAGGATCGAGAGCCAGACGCCGATCAGATAGATCGGCGGCAGCACCAGCGGATCGTCGTTATCCCAGGGCAGCGGCAGATGATAGAAGAACAGTGCCGAGGCGCAGGCGACCGCAAGGCAGCCGAGCGCCATGGTCAGCCGGATCGGCAGCACCGTGGCCGAGATCAGGACCGGCGCCAGGAACAGGAACGAGAACGGGTTCTGCAGGCCGCCGGTGAAGTACAGCAGGCCGCCGAGCTCGACGATGTTGATCGCGAGCAGGGCCGCGGCATAGGCCGGCTCCAGCCGCTGCATCGGGTTGAACGCGACCTGCAGCGCCAGATTGAGCAGCGCCGAGAAGGTCACGATGGTGACGCAGGGGACGATCGGAACGTCGAATTCCAGTCCCTGCGCCACGATGAAGATCGCGACCAGCTGGCCGAGCGCGGCGAGCCAGCGCAGCCGCAGGATCGTATCCAGGCGGACATAGCGGCGGGGTTGGCGGAAATCGGAAGCGACGTCGGTCATGCCTGGACTTTAGCTGTGCCGCGGGCGGCGCACAAATTCGCGACTTAGCGCAAGGACGTGTGCGAAGCCTTGCGCTTATTGTCGCAATGGCTCAATGACGGCCATATGCAACAGAGCGGGACAGGTCCGGCGCAAACGCCCGCGGCCGATCAGGACGGATCGGCCGCGATCGACGTTGCGCACCTCGTCAAGGTCTACAAGACCACCCGCGCGGTCGACGATATCTCGTTCCGCATCGCCCGCGGCAGCATCACCGGCCTGCTCGGCGGCAACGGCGCCGGCAAGACCACGACCATCGCAATGATCATGGGGCTGGTGCTGCCGACCTCGGGCAGCGTCGCGGTGCTCGGCGCCAAGATCCCCGAGCAGCGATATGACGTGCTCGGCCGGATGAATTTCGAGAGCCCCTATGTCGACATGCCGATGCGGCTCACGGTGCGGCAGAACCTGACCATTTTCGGCCGGCTCTATGCCGTGAAGCATCTGCGCGAGCGGATCGACCAGCTCGCCGCGGATCTCGATCTCAAGGAATTTTTGGACCGCGCCAACGGCAAGCTCTCCGCCGGGCAGAAGACCCGCGTCGCGCTGGCCAAGGCGCTGATCAACGCGCCGGACCTGCTGCTGCTCGACGAGCCGACCGCATCGCTCGATCCTGACACGGCTGACTGGGTGCGTGAGCATCTCGAGACCTATCGCAAGACCCATAACGCGACCATCCTGCTGGCATCGCACAACATGCTGGAGGTCGAGCGGCTGTGCGACCGCGTCATCATCATGAAGCGGGGCAAGATCGAGGACGACGACAGCCCGGAGCGGATCATGGCGCGCTACAACCGCGACACGCTGGAGGAGGTGTTTCTCGACGTGGCCCGCGGCCGTCTGCGCGAGGGCGCTCCGGAGGGCACACCATGAGCGAGATCGTCAGCCATCCGCCGCGCGGCATTTCCCTGCATCGCATCAACGCGATGGTGCTGCGCTATTGGTATCTCCTGATGTCGTCATGGCCGCGGCTCTTGGAGCTGATCTACTGGCCGGCCTTGCAGATCATCACTTGGGGCTTCCTGCAGAACTACATCTCGCAGACATCCGGCTTCTTCGCCAAGGCCGGCGGCACGCTGATCGGCGCCGTCATCCTGTGGGATATCCTGTTTCGCGGCCAGCTCGGCTTCTCGATCTCGTTCCTCGAAGAGATGTGGGCGCGCAATCTCGGCAACCTGATGATGAGCCCGCTGAAGCCGATCGAATTCCTGCTCTCGCTGATGATCATGAGCCTGATCCGGCTCGCGATCGGCGTGATCCCGATGACGCTGCTGGCGCTGGTCTTCTTCGGCTTCAACTTCTACGCCATCGGGCTGCCGCTGATCGCGTTCTTCTGCAATCTGATCTTCACCAGCTGGTCGGTCGGCGTGTTCGCCTCCGGCCTCGTGCTGCGCAACGGGTTGGGCGCGGAAAGCATCGTCTGGACGCTGATGTTCGCGGTGATGCCGCTCGCCTGCATCTACTATCCGGTCGAGGTGCTGCCGGGCTGGCTGCAAGTGGTCGCCTGGACGCTGCCGCCGACCTATGTGTTCGAGGGCATGCGCTCGCTGTTGATCGACCACGTCTTCCGCGCCGACCTGATGGTTTGGGCGCTCGTCATCAACGCCATCCTGTTCGCTGCCTCTTTTGCGGTCTTCCTTGCCCTTTTGCAGAGCGCCAAGCGCCACGGCTCACTGCTGTCAGGTGGTGAATAAATGTCACTTTCTCGTGGATTTCCGGTGTTTTAGCCCGATATCGGCCCCACATGGGTCTCGCGGCGCATTGACGCATTGTTGCGCATTGGTCAGTATGCTGCGGCGCAAACAGGGGTCTGAGAACTACAATGCCCATCGGTGAATTTGGCGGTGCCCCGCCACTCGTGGCGGAAGGCAGCCCGGCACTCACGACGCCGCTGTACTGGATGTATGAGATGGCGCACGCGTCGCTCAACCCCGCGCGTGCCGTGACCGACGCCACCAAGATCCTGTTTCAGAACCCGCTCAATCCGTGGTCGCATACCGAGTTCGGCAAATCGATCGCTGCCGGCTGCGAGCTGTTCGAGCGCACCACGCGCCGCTACGGCAAGCCGGACTGGAACCTGCCGACCACCGAGGTCAACGGCGTCCGCACACCGGTCGAGGTCCGTTCGATCTGGGAAAAGCCGTTCTGCCGCCTGTTGCATTTCGATCGCAAGCTGACGCGTCCGCTGCGCGCGCCGCAGCCGCGCGTGCTGATCGTGGCGCCGATGTCGGGCCACTATGCGACGCTGCTGCGCGGCACGGTCGAGGCATTCCTGCCGACGCATGAGGTCTACATCACCGACTGGGCCGATGCGCGCATGGTGCCGCTCGCGGAAGGGCGGTTCGATCTCGACGACTATGTCGATTATCTGATCGAGATGCTGCATGCGCTCGGCGGCAACATGCACGTGATTGCCGTGTGCCAGCCGTCGGTGCCGGTTGTTGCGGCCGTCTCGGTGATGGAAGCCAACAACGATCCCTTTGTACCGCTGTCGATGACGCTGATGGGCGGTCCGATCGACACCCGCCGCAATCCGACCGCGGTCAACAACCTCGCGGAAGAGCGCGGCATCGAATGGTTCCGCAACAATGTCATCACCAAGGTGCCGTTCCCGCATCCGGGCGTGATGCGCGACGTCTATCCGGGCTTCCTGCAGCTCAACGGCTTCATCAGCATGAACCTGGATCGGCACATGGACGCGCACAAGGCGCTGTTCGCCAATCTGGTGAAGGGCGACGGCGACCTCGTCGACAAGCACCGCGAATTCTATGACGAATACCTCGCGGTGATGGATCTCACCGCCGAGTATTATCTGCAGACCGTCGACCTCGTCTTCGTCAAGCACGCGCTGCCGAAGGGCGAGATGACCCATCGCGGCAAGCCGGTCGATCCGTCGAAGATCCGCCGCGTCGCGCTGATGACGGTGGAAGGCGAGAAGGACGACATCTCCGGCCTCGGTCAGACCGAGGCGACGCACGCGCTCTGCACCGCGATTCCGAACCATCGCCGGGTGCACTATGTGCAGAAGGGCGTCGGTCATTACGGCGTGTTCAACGGCTCGCGGTTCCGCTCCGAAATCGTGCCGCGGATCTCCGATTTCATGGTTTCGGCGGCCAATACGCGGCTTTCTCTGGTCGCTGCGGCAGAATAGGTATCGTCCCGGCCGCGATTTTCGCGGTCGCGCAAGCCACTGATTTAACTAAAAGATTCTCAAATCGGGCTGCGAACAAGGGGTGAATTTCGTTTCATCTCATGGGCCTTTTTAGATATTCGGATTCATCAGAAAAAATCCGGTTCCAGCCCCAGCCGGTAGAGGTCAGTTAACGGCCGACCCCTGTATATTGGGCAAATGATTTGTTTTTGCGCCGAGCGCTTTCCCTGGCGGCGGATATGGCAAAGTTCGGGCGAACTCCTGCTCCCCGGACTTTCAGACATGGCTACTCGCGCGCTCCTCTATCGGCGGCCTGCCGAACCCGCGACCGTATTGGTCAGACACGGCTCCCAGTTTTTCACCGTCAGGTTGCGCCGGCACAGGCGTGCGCGCCGCTATACGCTCAGAATCCATCCGACCGATCGCGAAGCGATCCTGACGATGCCGCCGCGCGGCACGATCGTCGAAGCCAAGGAGTTCGCCAACATCCATGGCGGCTGGATCGCCGCCCGTCTTGGCCGTTTGCCGAAGGCCGCGCCGTTTCAGCCCGGCACCGTGGTGCCGTTGCGCGGCGTGCCGCATCGGCTGGTGCATCGCTCGGGCGAGCGCGGCACGGTGTGGACCGAGACCCGCGACAGCGGCGAGAAGATCCTGTGCGTCGCCGGCGGCGTCGAGCACATGGACCGCCGGGTGCATGACTTCCTCAAGCGCGAGGCGCGCAAGGATTTGCAGAAGGCGGCGGCGCTGCATGCCGCGGAACTCGGCGTGCGGGTGCGGCGGATCTCCATCCGCGACCAGTCCAGCCGTTGGGGCTCGTGCACCTCGGCGGGCTCGCTGTCGTTCTCGTGGCGGCTGATCCTGGCGCCGCCCTTCGTGCTCGATTACCTCGCCGCGCATGAGGTCGCGCATCTCGTCGAGATGAATCACTCGGCGCGGTTCTGGCGGGTGGTCGACAAGGTCTGCGCCTCGGTCACGCGCGCCAAGACCTGGCTCGACACCCACGGCAACGACCTGCACCGCTACGGAATCCAGGAGTAGGCGAGATTCTCGTCGCTCTGCCCATCTGACGCACAGCGTCTCCGCCACCCCTGCTGTCATCGCCCGCGAAAGCGGGCGATCCAGTATTCCAGAGGCATTCGTGTTCAACCGATAAGCCGCGGCGTACTGGGATCCCCCGCATGCGCGGGGGATGGCAGTTGGATTCGCGGTGCCTAACGCTTACCGAAACAACCGATCCGCGAGCCAGCCATCCAGCCCTGCTGCCGCTTCCGGCCGCGCGTTCGGGTTGGGTGGCGGTGCGGAGGCGCGGGCCGGCATCGGCGAAGGTTGGCGATAGTAACCGCCGGATGGCACCGGCGCCGGCGGCGGGGCCTGCATCGGCGGTTGGATCTGCAGCGGCGCTGATGGCGCTGATGGCGCGGTGACCTGCGACGAGATCTGCATCAGGTTCGCCGGTCCCCAACTGCCCTGCGAGTTCGGGATCGCCGCCACCGGCACGCCCTGATGCGCTGATTTCATGAAGCGGGTCCACACCTCCACCGGCAGGCCGCCGCCGGTCGCCTTCTTGGTCGGCGAATTGTCGTCATTGCCGAGCCACACGCCGGTGACGAGCTTGGCGGTGTAGCCGATGAACCAGGCGTCGCGATAATCCTGGCTGGTGCCGGTCTTGCCGGCGGCGGTCCAGCCCGGAATCTCGGCCTTGCGCGCGGTGCCCGAGATCAGCGTCTCGCGCATCATGGCGTTCATCATCGCGTCATAGCGCGGCTCGATCACCTGGTTGGGCGGGTCGGTCGGTCGGTCGTAGAGCAGTTTGCCCGTACTGGTCTTGATCCTGGTCACCACATGCGGCGACACCGCGTAGCCGCCATTGGCGAACGGCGCATAGGCGCCGACCAGTTCGAGCACGGACACTTCCGAGGTGCCGAGCGCGATCGAGACGTTGGGCTCGAGCTTGGATGAGATGCCGAGCCGATGCGCGGTGCGCACCACATTCTTGGGCCCGACCTCGACGCCGAGCCGCACCGCGACCGTGTTCAGCGACATCGCCAGCGCCTGGGTCAAGGTCACCGAGCCGAAATATTCGTGGGTGTAGTTCTCCGGCTTCCAGCCCTTGATGTCGAGCGGCGCGTCGGTGCGGATGGTGTCGGGCGTCAGCCCGGCCTCGACCGCGGTGAGATAGACGAATGGCTTGAACGACGAGCCCGGCTGCCGCTTCGCGGTGACCGCGCGATTGTACTGGCTCTCGGAATAGTTCCTTCCGCCGACCATGGCCCGTACCGCGCCGTCGGGCGTCATCGCCACCAGCGCGCCCTGGCTGACGTTGAACTTGACGCTCTTGGCGGCGAGCTCGTCGATCACGGCGGCTTCCGCGACGCCCTGCAGCTTCGGATCGATCGTGGTCTGCACGATGATGTCCTGGTCGATCTGGCCGACCAGGTCGTCGAGCACTTCGCCGATCCAGTCGGCGACATAGTTCACGGTGCCGGCGCCGGCCGGCTTCACCGCGATCGAGGGCTGGCCGATCGAGGCCTTTGCCTGGGCCTCGGTGATGAATTTGGCGTCGGCCATCGCCGCGAGCACGACCTGGGCGCGCTGCTCGGCGCCTTCCGGGTTGCGGTTCGGCGCCAGCCGCGACGGCGATTTGACCAGGCCCGCGAGCATCGCCGCTTCCGGCAAGGTCACGTTCTTCGCCGACTTGCCGAAATAGCGCTGCGCGGCGGCCTCGACGCCGTAGGCGCCGGAGCCGAAATAGACGCGGTTGAGGTAGAGTTCGAGGATCTCGTCCTTGGAGTGCTTGCGCTCCAGCCACAGCGCAAGCTCGGCCTCCTGCAATTTGCGCTGCATGGTGCGTTCCTGGGTCAGGAACAGGTTCTTGGCGAGCTGCTGCGTCAAGGTCGAGCCGCCCTGCGAGACGCCGCGATGCAGCAGGTTGGTTGCGGCTGCGCGCAAAATGCCGACCGGGTCGACGCCGAAATGCGAATAGAAGCGGCGGTCCTCGATTGCGATGAAGGCCTTCGGCAGATAGGGCGGCAGATCCTTCAACGCGATATTGGCGCCGGCCATCTCGCCGCGCTGCGCCAGCACCGAGCCGTCGATGCCGACGATCTGGATCGTCGGCGGGCGCTTGGGAATTTCCAGCGACTGGATCGGCGGCAGATGCGCGCCGACCCACACCACGACACCGATCACCGCAATGCCGGCCCACAGGCCGAGCACCGCGGTCCAATAGAACAGCCGGCCGATACCGAAGCCGCGCGACTTGCTGCGTCGTTTGGTGCCGCTGCGCGACGGGCGCGGTCTCTCGCTACCGGATTCGTTGCCCTTGTCGGCGCTCTTGGATTTCGATTTGGCAGGTTTGCCGTCGTCACCGCCGCCGGGAATGCGGTCGGAAGGCGACAGCCTGAGATCGGCAAGCGCGGCCGGAAGCCCGAACAGCGGCTCCTTGCGTCCACCGCCTTTTTTACGTCCCCACGCCATCCGCAACGCTCACACCGCACCGGGCCGCACGCTAGCGTTCCCGGTTTAAGGCGCGGTTACGCAAAGCTTAACGGGGGATTAGGAGGTGGGGCAGCGCGTGCTACATTGAGGTGGAACAAAGGAAAACGGGGAGCACCGCATGGGCCATATCGATCCGACCAAGGACGTGTTTGCGCAATTCCGGGACAACAACCGGCCGGGCCCGATCCACATGCTCAACCTGGTGCGCTTGCGCGAATGGGCCGCCTATCCCGACGGCCGCAAGGCGACCGGCGCGGAAGCCTATGCGGCCTACGGCCGCGACAGCGGGCCGGTGTTTGAACGGCTCGGCGGTCGCATCGTCTGGCAGGGTCGCTTCGAGCTGATGCTGATCGGCCCGCAGGAGGAGCGCTGGGATCACTGCTTCATCGCGGAATATCCAAGCGTCGCCGCCTTCGTCGAGATGATCCGCGATCCCGTCTATCGCGAGGCGGTGAAGCACCGCCAGGCCGGCGTCGAGGATTCGCGGCTGATCCGGCATGCGGTGCTGCCGGTCGGGAAGAATTTCGGCGAGATACCGGAGTAGCCGCGCGAGCTGCACGCACTCGTTGTCCCCGTCATCCTGAGGTGCGAGCGCAGCGAGCCTCGAAGGATGAATCGGCCACAGCCGGGCCGTCGGCCCTTCGAGACGCCGCTTCACGGCTCCTCAGGGTGACGGTGATAGGGTGGTCCGCAAAGACAATCGGCGGCCGAAAGGCCGCCGATTGCAGTTCAAACCTGCGCGAACCGCTAGCCCGCCGGGCCGGCGTCCTCAAGGATCGGGCCGAACAGCTCCCAGCGCTCGCCGTTGAAGCGCATCATCTGCAGCTGCTTGTTGACGCGATAGTCGTTCGGCGTGGTGTTGCCCTTGATGCCGGGCAGTGCCATGTCGAGGTCGACGTTCTTCAGGTTGGTCGCCTGCTTCAGCACGTTTTCGCGCGTCAGCTCGTCGCCGCACTGCTTCAGCACATGCACCATCAGCTGCGCGGTCGAGTAGCCATAGGTGTTGAAGTTCGAGTTCTTGTCGCCGTCGGGATAGTACTTGGCCATGAAGTCGAAATAGCGCTTCATGCCCGGATCGTCCTTCCACTGCGGATCGGCCGGATCCTTGCCGTAGTTGGTCGAGATCAGGCCCTTGGAGGCCTCCAGGCCCGCGGGCTGCAACACCGCGCCCACCGAAGTGGCGTTGATGTCGACGATGTGGATCGGATGCCAGCCGAGCTCGGCGATCTTCTTGATCGCCTGCGCGGCCTGCTTCGGCGTCGAGGCCGAGAAGAACAGGTCGGCGCCGGCATCCTTGATCTTGATCACCTGGGAATCGATGGTCGGGTCGGAGACCTCATAGGAGGCTTCGGCCACGATCATCTTGGCCGCCTTGTCGCCGAGGCCGGCCTTGATGCCGTTCAGGTAGTCCTTGCCGAGGTCGTCGTTCTGATAGAGCACGCCGATCTTGGCGTTCGGATGCTCCTTCAGGATATACTGGCCGTAGATGCGGCCTTCGACGAAGTAGTTCGGGTTGAAGCCGAGCGTCCAGGGGAAGTTCTTCGGGTCGGTGAACTTCGAGGCGCCGGTCGCGGCGAACAGCTGCGGCACCTTCTTGGCGTTGAGATATTTCTGCACCGCGGCGTTCGACGGCGTGCCGACGATCTGGAAGGTGAGCAGCACCTCGTCGCTCTCGACCAGCTTGCGCACCTGCTCGACGGCTTTCGGCGGCGAATAGGCGTCGTCATACTGGATCAGATTGATCTTGCGGCCGTTGATGCCGCCCTGATCGTTGATCATCTTGAAATAGGCCGCCTGGGTCTTGCCGATCGAGGCATAGGCGGAGGCCGGTCCGGAGAACGGCACGGTCTGGCCGATCTTGATCTCGGTATCGCTCGCGCCGGGATCGTATTTCTTCTGCGCGGAGGCCGCCGTTGCCGACAGCGCGATTGCGAGCGCCGTTGCCGTGACCAGGTGGAAAATCCCGTTCCTCATAATGCTGTTTCCCTCACGTGACTGATGTTGGCCGATGATCTTGTCCGCGGGTTCAAGATCCCGCGGCCGCCATCGCTTGCGCCGGATACTGGAGGAACCGTTGCTGCGACGCAAGACGAGCAGTGCCGAAAAGGTGAGCGATTTCAGTCAACCAAAGTAGGGGGCGCTGCGAAAGGAAGGGCGCGGGGGGAGTGATGTGCGCATCACGAAAGGGAGTTAGTTCGTCGAACCGACCGATGGAAACGCATTATCTCCGTCATCCTGAGAGCTTGTGACGGATTCGGCTCCTGCGGAGTTTTTGGCGGCTGTTCGTCGCAGCAATTGGCAGGTTTGAGTTCGAGTTCGGCGATGACCCGTTGTTTAGGCTCTGGAGAGGCGGTTGCCTTGCAGGATGTTGTTGACGAGGGCGTACCAGAGCACGACGGCACGGACCTTTTCGATGCCGCGCACGGTCAATTGCCGCAGGTCCCAATTGCGCCAGCGGGCATGGATGCACTCGCAGATCGACCGGGACCTGTATCGGGCCTTGCCCTCTTCGCTCGCCATTCGCGCACGCCAGGCCAACACCCCCGGACCGTCGCCGCGCCGCGGTAGATAGGGATCGGTACCGTGCTTGGATTGAGTGGGCGGACAAAAGATATCGATGCCCTCGGCATAGGCCCATTCGATGTCCTCGGCACTGCCAAAGCCGCCATCGACGAGATGGTCCTTGGGCAACCCTCCGGGCCGCGCACGCTGCCGCTCCAGCATGGGGCGCATCAGGCCGCGATCGGATCCGATGTTGCAAATTCTGGTGTCGACGACGATCTGCTCGCCGGCCACGCTCGTCACCTGCACGTTGTAGGCGGGGCGGAAGCCGCCGTTCGCCATCTTCATGACCCGTGCATAGGCGTCCGTCGTGGAGGCCCGCGGCTCCTTCGGCGTCTTGCCGTTGCCGCGACTTTCTTCGCGCTCCTTGCGCTGCTGCTTGATCTCGGCGAGCGCCGTCTGCGCCGCCTTCACCCGCGCGCTGCGTTCCCGCGCGGCCCGCTCCTTGGCTGCCCGGGCACGCTTATTGCTGGCGTCCGAGCGTGTGTCGACCTCGCGCTTGAGGTCTTCCACCACGGCCTCAGCCTGCGCCAAATGCTTATCCAGCGTCGCCTCGCGCCGGAACGAGGCGGCCCCGGCGCTGGCCCGGACCCGCATGCCATCCTGCGCCAAGGTCTCCAGATCGACGAGACCGGCCTTTGCCAACGCTGCCAGATGCTCACTGAGCAGTCGGTCAAGCAGATCGGCGTTGCCGACCCGGAAGTCCGCCAGCAGGTGATAGTTCACCGACACCCCGCCGCACAGCCAGCGATAGGCATCGTGGCTCTCGCACAGCCGCTCCAACGCCCGCGCGCTGCCAACGCCTTCGCTGGCGGCATAGAGCCACAGCGCCAGCAAAAGCCGGGGCGAGGTCGCGGGGTGACCGGGACGATCGCCGCGAGCCTTGATCCGGTCCTCCAACTCACTCAGATCAAGCTCTTCGACATAAGACCAGATCAGCCGCACCGGATGGTCTTCCCCGATCAGGCTCTCAATATCAACCGCTCGCAGCGCAATCTGGTCGCGCTGGGGCTCACGCAGCCGCGGAGCGCCGGGCAAGCCCGCTTCGACTGGTGGCTTCGCCTGCTCCGGCAGGTCCCCAAACAACTCATCGGCAGCCAACATCACCTCCCGCGAATCCATCATCGCCAGAGAATCACACCGCGCCGGCTTTCGGCTATAATGCTCGCTGAAACCCCAAAAAAATCACACCCTCTGAGGAGCGCCACCGGGTCCGCGCAAAGCGCGGCCCGATGACAGGCTCCGCGCGTCTCGAAGGATGAACGGCCCCAGCTGGGCCGTCGTGCTTCGAGACGGCCGCTGCGCGGCCTCCTCAGCATGACGGATCTCAAAACGGCAAACGACCTAACCCGCCGGCCCCGTATCCTCGATGATCGGGCCGAACAGCTCCCAGCGCTCGCCGTTGAACTTCATCATCTGCATCTGCTTGTTGATGCGATAGTCGTTCGGTCCGGTTGTGATCGACATGCCGGGCAGCGCCAGCGACGGCACGAACTTCTTCAAGCTGGTCACCTGCTTCATCAGGTTCTCGCGGGTGAGATCGTCGCCGCACTGCTTGAGCACCTGGACCAGCAGCTCGGCCGTCGAATAGCCATAGGTGTTGACGGTGTTGAGCTTGTCGCCGTCAGGATAATACTTGTCCATGAAGGCGAAATAGGCCTTCACGCCGGGATCGTCCTTCCACTGCGGATCGGCGGGGTCCTTGCCGTAATTGGTCGAGATGATGCCCTTGGAGATGTCGAGGCCGGCCGGCTTCAGCGTCGCCGACACCGGGCTCGCATTGATGTCGAGGATGTGCACCGGGTGCCAATCCAGATCCGCGATCTTGCGGATCGCCTGCGCCGCGAATTTCGGCGTCGAGGCATCATAGACGAGGTCGACGCCGGCGGCCTTCAGCTTGACGATCTGGGAATCGACGGTCGGGTCGGTCAACTCGTAGGAGACCTCGGCGACGATCATGCTGGCGGCCTTGTCGCCAAGTCCGCTCTTCAGGCCGGTGATGTAATCGCGGCCGAGATCGTCGTTCTGGTAGAAGATGCCGATCTTGGCGTTGGGGTGATTGGCCAGGATGTATTTGGCGTAGATGCGGCCCTCGGACTGGTAGTTCGGGTTGAACGCGATCGTCCACGGCGCGTTCTGCGGATCGGAGAAGCGCGAGGCGCCGGTGGAGGCGAGCAGTTGCGGCACCTTCTTGGCATTCAGGTATTTCTGCACGGCGGCATTTGACGGCGTGCCGATGATCTGGAACGTGAACAGCACCTCGTCGCCCTCGACGAGCTTGCGCACCTGCTCCACCGCTTTCGGCGGCGAGTAGGCGTCGTCATACTGGATCAGGTTCAGCTTGCGGCCGTTGATGCCGCCGGAATCGTTGATCATCTTGAGATAGGCCGCCTGGGTCTTGCCGATGCCGGCATAGGCGGATGCCGGGCCCGAGAACGGCACGGTCTGGCCGATCTTGATCTCGGTGTCGGTGGCGCCGATGTCGTATTTCTTCTGCGCGGTGGCTGACGTAACCGACAACGCGATGGCAAGCGCTGTCGCAGCGAGCAATTGCACGCTCCTCATGTCCGTGACCTCCCATGTTGCCGATGATCTTGTCCGCAAGCGATGGGCCGGCGGATGTCACCGTTGCCGGGGATGATGGAGGAAGGGCAGGGGCATTGCAAGACGAGGCATCCTGCGCGCGATGTCGCGGAATTCGGGTGGACGCCGCCGGTCGGGGAATGAAAGTATCGCCGAGCGTGACCGATTTCCGCGAGATCACAATGGCCGACCGCAAGACTGCCCAGACCTTCAATCTCGACCGCCTGAAGACGCCGATCGGCACCGCGCTGCTGGTGACCGATGACGACGGCGTGCTGCGCGCGCTCGACTGGGACGACTATGAAGGGCGCATGCTCGAACTGCTGCGGCTGCATTATGGCACGGTCACGCTGCGGGACGATCGCGCGCCGGCTGCGATGCGCAAGGCGCTCGGCGACTATTTCAAGGGCGATCTCGACCGCCTGACCGATGTTGCATGGCGCGTCGCCGGCACGCCGTTCCAGCAGAAGGTCTGGCACGCGCTGCCGACCATTCCGCCCGGCACGACGATGAGCTACGGCGCGCTGGCTTTGAGGCTGAAAGCGCCGAATGCGATGCGCGCGGTCGGCCACGCCAACGGCTCCAACCCGATCAGCGTCGTCGTGCCCTGCCATCGCCTGATCGGCGCCAACGGCTCGCTGGTGAAATATGGCGGCGGGCTGGAACGCAAGCGCTGGCTGCTGCGCCACGAGGGTGTGGAGATATAGCGGCCCGCTCTGCCAGGCCGCGAGACAATCAATCGAGGTCTTCGCGGGGCATATTGCGCAGATCACGCACGATGTAGAGGAAGACGATCAGTGAGGGCACCCAGGCAAGGATCGCGCCGACCAGCATCGCATCGACCGTCGTCATCGGGACTCTCCTTGCGCGCTATCGGTCAGGCCGGCTTTCTGGACGGGCTGTCGTTGGTCCTGGCCAGGGGATAGAGCCACTTCCAATAGGCCTTGTTGCGCTCCAGTTGCCGCTTGTAGACGTCGCGACATTGCGTCGAGCAGAACTGCTCGAAGTGCCAGCTATGCCGGATCAGCCCGAAGGGACGCCTGCATCCGGGATTCCCGCAACGGGGTGTCATGATACGGCCTCCGCCTCCAGCTGCGCATTCGCCCGCCAAAGCCAGCGAATGAAGTTCTCCTGACCTTTGTAAAGACAGAGCCGTCCGCAGTAGCGCTCGCCCGCCGGATTGCGCAGGCAGATGATCTTGGGCTGTTCGCTGTCACACTGGGCGCAGCGCGGTTCCGCACGCATGGCGACCTCCCTCCCGAGGAATTGCCACTTGCCAATCGAAATGTCTGATGCTGTCCATGCCGCCGATCATCCCGATGGGCGACGGCGCGAAACCTCGCGCCATCATCGTCTGTCCGCAACCTGTCCAGATGTTTCGCGGCATTATCCCTGCGTATACGCGAAGCGAACTCATTCGCTCGTCGCTGTGCCGGGCTGCGCGAGCGCGGCATCGAGGCATCTGATCAGGGCATCGCCGTCAAAGGGCTTGATCAGGAAGCAGATCGCGCCCGCCTCCATGGCCCGGGCCCGGTCGGCCTCGACGGAGAACGCCGTGATGAAGATGAACGGAAAGCGTCGTCCACCGGCAATCAGATGGGCTTGCAGGTCGAGCCCGCTCATCGCCGGCATCCTGACGTCGGTGATCACGCAGGATGTGTCGCTGAGGTGGGGCGAGTGCAGGAATTCCTCGGCCGACGCGTAGGTCTCGACCGCGTAGCCCAGCGATCTGACGAGATTGTCGGTCGCGGTGCGGACCGACAGATCGTCGTCGATGATTGATATCACTGGCGGATTGGACAAAAGGGTCTTCCTGGGGACGGGCGGAGGGCCTGCGGTCTGTGCACTGATACGGGGCACAGTGCGTCGCCGACCGGGGCCGGAGAATCATACTTAGGTTTGTGCGCTGCCGGATGCCGGCCCGATTCCGAGCGTCTGTGCCATCCTGACCAGATCGGGCAACGACTTCGCGGCCATTTTCCGCATGATATGCCCGCGGTGGATCTTGACCGTAATCTCGGCCACGCCGATTTCGGCGGCGACCTGCTTGTTCATGAGGCCTGCGGTCACGAGGCTCATGATCTGACGCTCACGCGGCGTCAGGGCCGCGAAGGCTGCGCGTAAGTTGGCGAGAACCCTCGCGTCATCGCGCCGGCTCTTGTCGCGCTTGATCGCTGTCGTGACGGCATCCAGCATGTCCTGATCGCGGAATGGCTTGGTCAGGAAATCGACGGCCCCCGCCTTCATGGCCCTGACCGTCATCGGGATATCGCCGTGACCGGTCATGAATATGATCGGAATATGAATGTCGGCCTTGGCCAGCTCCGCCTGAAAGTCGAGCCCGCTCAGCCGGGGCAGCCTGATGTCCAGGATCAGGCAGCTCGGGACATCCGGAAGCTTGTGCTGCAGAAATTCATGCGCCGACCCGAACACGGCGGTCCGCAGGCCGACCGACCGGAACAGATTGTTCAGTGCGTCCCGCACCGAGGCATCGTCGTCGACGACGAACACGATCGGATCCTCGGCGTTTGTGGGCGGCGATGCGGCGCGTCCAGTCACCATGCGTGATCCTCTTGACGCAGTGGCAGGGTAAACTGGAATGTCGCGCCGCGGTTGCTGTTCCCGGTCGCCGACAGCCGGCCACGGTGAGCTTCGACGATCGAGCGGCAGATCGACAATCCCATCCCCATGCCGCTGGCCTTGGTGCTGTAGAAGGCGTCGAACAGCCGCTCGACGTTTTCTGCCGCGATCCCGACCCCACAGTCGGTGACCGCAACCACGATCTGCCCGGCATCGTCCTGGCGCGTCCGGATCACGAGTTGCCGCGGCCGGTCCATGACCGGCTGCATCGCCTCGATGCCATTCATGACCAGGTTGAGGATGACTTGTTGCAACTGGATGCGGTCGGCGACCACAGGCGGAAGCGCGGGAGCGAGCTCGAGCTGCAAGGATACGTGTTGGCTTTGCAACTGATGTTGCACGAGGCCGATCACCTCGTTGATGGCTTCATTGATGTCGAGCGGCGCCTTCTGGTCGGCGGTCTTGTTCACCAGCGCGCGGACGCGCTGGATGACCTCGCCCGCCCGGTTGCCATCGCTGATGATCGACCTGACCGCGCCGCGCGCTTCGTTCAGATCGGGGGCCGCACGGTTGAGCCAGCGCAGGCATGCGGCGGCGTTGGCGACCACCGCGGCAAGCGGCTGGTTCACCTCATGGGCGATCGATGCCGCGAGCTCACCGAGCGCAGTCACCCGCGTGACGTGCGCGAGGTTGGTCTGCGCGTCATGCAGCTCGGCCTCGGCGCGCTTGCGGGCGGTCACGTCGGTGACGGCGCCGACAAACTCGGTGTCGCCCGCGAGGTTGGTCACCGCATGCGCCCTGGCGTGGACATGTTTGATCGTCCCATCCGGCATCAGCAGCCGGTAGCCATGCTCGAAGTCGTTGCCGTCGAGCGAGGCGCGGTCGATGGTGCGTTGCACGCGGCTGCGATCATCCGGATGGACGCGTTGCAGCACCGTGGCGTGCTTGATCGAAGGAACCCGGTCGAATTCGAAGATCCTGAACGTCTCGTCCGACCAGATGATCTCGCCGCTGGCGACGTGCCAGCCGAAGCTGCCGGTGTGGCTCAACCGCTGGGCTTCGGTCAGATACATCTCGCTCTGCTGCAGCGCATTCTCGGCCTGTTTGCGCTCGGTGATGTCCTCGCATGCGATCAGGACGATCAACTGACCGTCGAGCCGTCGCACGGCCTTGGCGTTCTCACGCACCCAAAGCCTTGAAGCGTCCTTGCGGACCTTGCGGATTTCCCAGCTGTGGGGCTGGCCGATCTTGTCGAGGCACGCCGCGACGTTGCGCAGGACGATATCGCGGTCTTCGGCGGCAAACACCCGCAGCACGGATTGCCCGAGCAATTCGTCGACGGTGTAGCCGAGTTGCGCCGCGCCGAACGTGTTGACCGACAGCACGAGGCCCGTCGCGTCGACCATGAAGTACATGACCGGGTTGTGCTCGAACACCTCCTTCCACTGTGCTTCGCTGTTGCGCAGCGCTTCCATCGCGCGCTGTTCGCCGCTGGCCTGGCCGCGCAACATGGCTTCCATTCGCCGGTGGGTGCGGGCCGCCAACCGCATCACGAGCAGCGCCGCGGCAAGCGAGGCGACGAGCAGTGCCAGCGCAATCAGATGGGCGGAAGCCGTGGGCTGCGGAGCAAGCAACAGCCCCACGCAGGTGGCGGCCAGGGCCAGCACCATGCCGCCGAGCAGCCATTGCTCGGCCGACCAGGACTTCATGGTGGGGATGCGCATCATTGGCAGCACCAGCACTTGGCAAGGTACTTGGCACAGGACTGGCTATGGCACTTTGCCATCACACTTGGCCATCACAGGCCGCGCTGCGTCGCCAGGTGACCGCCATCATCAGCGGCGACAACGTCGCCCCAACGGCCGCACATTAGCAGCTTTCTCGACGCCCGGCCCGGATCATGCGGGCCTTTTTGACGTTCCGCTGCTGGGGCATGCGGTCGCCCGGACAGCGAATTCGCCCGTGACGCCCAGGCCGGGGTTGCGGATAAACCTAAGTATGTCGTCCCCATCCGAATGTAACGGCCGGACCAACCTCCGTTCAATGGCCTGTTTCCTCCCGGTGACTACGCTTATTGGGTAACTCGATGACGGTAGAGGTCTCCGGGCTTCGGCAATCGCCAATCAGGGACGGGAGGTTGAAATGCCCAACAGGCGCCTGCATTTGATCCTCTGTTCCGAAGATGCCGGGCACGAGGCAAAGCGCGAAAGGCTCGACCGCAGCTTCCAGCCGACCGTGATCGATGGCGGCAAGCAAGCCGCGAGCGCGCCGGCCGACCATTCCTGGATCGATCTGCTCGACGTCTTCGATCTGGGCGTCGTGATCTGTCAGGCGAGCTACCTGGCCCTGCTGGGCGCGAGCCTGGCAGCACTGCACGCGCAAGCCGATCCAGGATCGTAGGCACGCCAGGAGTTAGCCCCGGCAGGCTGCCGGACCGGAGCGATGGCTGCTCACGCCAGGGTCGCGCAAGACGGGTCCGACAACAGCCTTCCGAGAGAGCCCGGAATCCAGTCCCCTCTAGCCCTGATGGATTCCGGGCTCAGTTTTTCGGACGCGTCTCGAATGACGGGCGACCAGGTCAACGACGTCGCGCCGCCATAAGGCCTCCGCCCCGGGCAGAATTGCAGCAATTTTTCCGAAAGATGCCCGGTTCGCCTTAGCCGGTTTTGAAGCACCTGATTATTGGATCTGTCCGGCAACGGCATCGCTCCCAAGAGCTGTGCGTTGGTTCGCGCACTCCGCAGATCAGGGGCCGGACATCATGAATCAGGCACAGCAGCAGAAGCCGTTTGCCGACGGCAGTGTTTCCGTCACCAAGGATGATGCCGAGGGCGCGCGCGGATTGCAGCGCGACTTGCAGGACCGCTTGCAGCCGGCGCATGACGAGCCGGTCAGCGAGGGCGTGCCGCAGCCCGACGCGCCCGCGGGCTCGGGCCGGATGGTCCGCCGCCTGCTCAAGATCGGGACTGGCCTTGCCATTGTCGCGGTCTTCGGCTGGCTGCCGCTGAAAGCCGTGTTGCAGACCTCGAGCGTCGAGGCCGTGGTCAACGCCAGGATCGTGACCTTGCGCTCGCCGATCGACGGCACCGTGAGCGCGAAGCCGCAGCAGAGCGCGACGCAGCTCAGTGTGGTCCACGAGGGCGACGCGATCCTCCATGTCGTCAACGCGCGCGGCGATCGGGTGCGGCTCGACGATCTCCGCCGGCAGATGTCCCGCCTCGAGAATGAGCGGCCGAGCCTGGCTGCCAAGCTTGCCGCCGCCGAGACGGCGCAACAGGACCTCGCCCGCCAGGCCGGCCAGTTCCGCGACGGCCGCATCCTCCAGCTCCAGGCCCGCATCGCCGAAATCCAGACCGCGATCGAGGCCGCGGCGGCGCGGCGGGAAGAGGCGACGGCGGCGGTCGAACGCGCCTCGTCGCTGATCAAATCGGGCAGCGTCTCGACGGTGGAAATGGCCCGGCTGACGCGCGAGCAGTCGATCGCCCAGCAGACCGAGATCGGCGCGCAGCGGCGGCTCGACGCCGCCAAGGTCGAGCTCACGGCGGCGAAGAACGGCACCTATCTCGGCGACAGCTACAATGACCGGCCGAGTTCCGTGCAACGCGAAGAGGAGATGCGCCAGCGCGTCAGCGATCTGCGCGCCGACCTGGCGCATTCCGATGCGGAGATCGACTGGCTGACCCACGAGATTGCCTCGGAGCAGCTGCATTACATCAACCGGGCCGAGGCCGACATCAAGGCGCCGGTCGCCGGACGCATCTGGGAGATGATGACGTCGCCCGGCGAAGATGTCAGGGCCGGGCAGCCTCTGCTCAAGCTGCTCGATTGCAGCGGCGCCGTCGTCACCGCCAACGTCACCGAAGGCGTCTACAACCGTCTCAAGCTCGGCGAGCAGGCGAGCTTCGAGCCGAACGACGGCAGTGCCGCGATCAAGGGCGAGATCGTCAACCTCACCGGCGCGTCGGGCGCGCCGGCGAACCTCGCGATCAATCCGGATGCGCTGAACAAGGAACCCTACCGGGTGACGGTCTCGATGCCGGAGATCGATACCACCGGCAAGGACTGCGCGGTCGGACGCACCGGGCGGGTGGTGTTCAACACGGACGCGGCAAAGCCATGATGGCGGCATTCGCGCCCGGGCTGGTCGCCTTCGGCGCCTGTCTTGCGCTCCTGCCTTTGCTCAACCGCGAGCAGACGCTGGCGCGCATCATGATGACCGGCATGTCGTTCATCCTGCTGCTGCATTATTTCATCTGGCGGGTGACCCAGACCTTGCCGCCGCCGGGTCTCACCGCGGACGCCGTGGTCGGCTATCCCTTCGTGGTGGCCGAGGCGGCCTCGATGCTCGCGGTGTGCCTGTCGCTGTTGTTCCTCAGCCGCACCATCGACCGTTCGCCCGAAGTCAACGCCATCCTGCGGCGATCCGGGGCGTCGGCCGACGCGCCGCTCGTCGATGTCTTCATCTGCACCTACAATGAGGAGAAGGCGATCCTGGAGCGCACCATCATCGGTGCGACCGGGTTGAACTATCCGAATTATCGCGTCTGGGTGCTCGACGACGGGCGCAGGCTGTGGCTGCGCCGACTCGCCCAGGAACTCGGCTGCGACTATCTGACCCGTCCGGACAACCGCCACGCCAAGGCCGGCAACATCAATCATGCGCTCCAGCATGTATCGGGGCTGGCCGAGCGGCCCGAGTTCATCTCGATCCTCGATGCGGATTTCGTCCCGATGCCGGATTTCCTGACCCGGGCGATCAGCCTGATGCAGGATGGCAGTGTCGGCGTCGTGCAGACGCCGCAGCACTTCATCAATCCGGATCCGATCCAGACCAATCTTGCCGCAACCGACGTGTGGCCCGACGAGCAGCGTTTCTTCTTCGACATTCTGATGCCGGCCAAGGATGCCTGGGGCACCGCGTTCTGCTGCGGCACGTCATCGCTGATCCGCTTCTCCGGCCTGATGCAGATCGGCGGCTTCCCGACCGATTCGGTGACGGAGGATTACCTCGTCACGCTGCGCCTGAAGGAGAAAGGCCTGCGCACGGTCTATCTCAACGAGCGCCTGACCATCGGCCTCGCGCCGGAGGGGTTGAAGGAATACATCACCCAGCGCGGGCGCTGGTGCCTCGGCTTCATGCAGATCTTCCGGGGGCGCAGCGGGCCGTTCTCGCGGCAATCGAAACTCGCATTCATGGACCGGCTGTCGTTGGTCGATGCCTTCATGAGCTGGGCGGCGGTCTATGGCACCAAGGTGTTCGGCCTGGTCGTGCCCTGGCTCTATTTGCTGTTCGGGATCAAGGCGGTCCACGCCGACCTGTTCGAGCTGTTGAAATACTTCATGCCGTTCTATGTCTGGCACGCCTTCACGATGGCCTGGATCTCGCGCGGCCGCTCGCTCGCGATCATGACCGACGTCTCGCAATACATCGCCGCACCCGCGGTGCTGAAGGCGGTGGTGACCGGACTTGCCAAGCCGCAGGGCCACAAATTCAAGGTGACGGCCAAGGGTGGCGACCGCAACCGCCGCTTCATCGAATGGCCGCTGCTGCGACTTTATGGCACTGCCTTGCTGATCACGCTGTTCGCGATCGCCTACGCCTTCATCCTGCATCTGCGCGGCGAGAACATCGCCTATGGCGGGCTGGCGCTGGGCTGGAGCCTGTATAATTGCGTGGTGCTCGCGATCGTCTGCTTCATCTGCATCGAGCAGCCACGGCGCAGGAAGGCCGAGCGGTTCGAGCGCGACGAGCCGATCCTGATTCAGGACGGCGCGGAATCGCGGCTGGTGCGGATGGCCGACATCTCGATCTCAGGCGCGCGCTTCATCGATCCCGCGCCGCCGGCCATCGGTGTCTCGATCAAGTGCAATGTCTACGGCCAGAGCGTCACCGCGCTGGTGGTCCGCCGCACAAGCGACGGTTTCGGCGTCCGCTTCGAGGAGGCGGTTGCGACGCGGATCAATGTGGTGCGCGCGTTCTATGCCGGCGAATATGTCCGCGCCTTCCGCAGCGTGCGCGCCGCACCGGTCGGCAAGGCGCTGCTGATGCGGTTGTTCGGTTAGGCCACCGCCCCAACCGCCGTCATTCCGGGGCGCGCGCAGCGCGAGCCCGGAATCCATTTCACCACGATAGCCGCGGCCCGATGGATTCCGGGCTCTCGCTTCGCGAGCCCCGGAATGACGACGACTGGAAAAAGTCCCTACGCCGCCGGCTTCGCGGCCTGGTCCTCGCTCGACAGCAGATGCAGCAGCGCGCTCTTGATCGCGGCCTGCCGCGTTGGGGCGGTGATCTGGGCGCCGAGCAGATCGGTGACATAGAACACGTCGCGGGCGCGTTCGCCGAAGGTCGCGACATGGGCGGAGGCGATGTTGAGGTTGAGCTTCGAGATCGCGGTGGTGAGCTGGTAGAGCAGGCCGGGCCGGTCGAGGCCGGAAACCTCGATCACGGTGTAGCGGTCGGACCACTGGTTGTTGATGGTCACCTCGGGCTCGACGATGAACGGCCGCGCCTTGCTGCGCACCGCGCGCTTGGCCACCGCCTCGGGCAGCCTGAGCTTGCCCTCCAGCACCTGCTCGATCATCTCGCCGATTCGGGTGGCGCGGCGGCCCTCATCCTCGTCGCGGTCGTATTCGCGCGAGATCGAGATGGTGTCGAGCGCGCGGCCGTCGGTCGTGGTGTAAATCTGCGCGTCGACGATGTTGGCGCCGGCCGAGGCACAGGCGCCCGCGATGATCGACAGCAGCCAGGGATGGTCGGTCGCCAGGATCGTCAGCTCGGTGACCGCGCGGACCTCGTCGAAGCCGACATTGATAGCAAGCTTGTGGCCGGCCTGTTCGCTTGATCGGATGAAGCGCGCCTGGCGAATCTTGCGTTGCAGCTCGACCTTGAGCCAGTAGGCCGGGTAGTGCCGGCCGATATAGGTGTTGAGCTCGGCCTCCGGCCATTCGGTAAAGGCGCGGCGGAATTCGGCCTGCGCCACCGCGATGCGCTGGGCGCGGTTCACCTCCGAGAAGCCGCCGGTCAAGACCGGCTCGGTCTCGTAATACAGCGTGCGCAGCAGCTGCGCCTTCCAGCCGTTCCAGACGCCGGGGCCGACGCCGCGGATATCGGCGGTGGTCAGGATCGTCAAGAGCTTCATCTGCTCGACCGACTGCACCACGGCGGCGAAATTCTCGATGGTCTTGCGGTCCGACAGATCGCGCGATTGCGCCACCGTCGACATCGTCAGATGCTCCTCGATCAGCCAGGCCACCAGCTCGGTGTCGGCAGCGGAGAAACCGAGCCGCGGGCACAGCCGCCGCGCCACCTTGGCGCCGGCGATCGAGTGATCCTCCGGCCGGCCCTTGGCGATGTCGTGCAGCAGGGTTGCGATATAGATCACCGGGCGGTGCTCGGGGCGGATCTTGCGGAACAGGTCGCTGGCGACCGTGAACTCCTCATTGCCGCCGCGCTCGATGTCCTGCAGAAAGCCGATGCAGCGGATCAGATGCTCGTCCACCGTATAGTGGTGGTACATGTTGAACTGCATCATCGACACGATCTTGCCGAACGCGCGGATGAAATGGCCGAGCACGCCGGTCTCGTTCATCCGCCGCAACACGGTCTCGGCATCGTTGGAGGTCAGGATCTCCATGAACAGCCGGTTGGCCTCGTCGTTCTCGCGCAGCTGGGTATTGATCAGCTTCAGCGAGCGCGTCACAGTGCGCATCGCGTCGGGATGGAAGGCGAGGTTGTTCTGCTGCGCGAGGCGGAAGATCCGGATCAGGTTGACCGGATCGTGCTTGAACACGTCGGGCGCCGCGAGGTTGATGCGGTTGTTGTCGACGATGAAGTCGTCGCTGCCGTTGACCCGCCGCCGCTTGGTGCCGGGCCGCAGCCGCGCCACCATCCGGCTCAGCACCGGCGCCGGCTTGTTGTGCTCCTCCTCGAGCCTGGCGCACAGGATCGCGGTCAGATCGCCGACGTCTTTCGCGATCAGGAAGTAGTGCTTCATGAAGCGCTCGACGTCCTGCATGCCGGGATGCGAGGTGTAGCCGAGGCGCACCGCGATCTCGCGCTGCATGTCGAACGACAGCCGCTCCTCTGGCCGTCCGGCGAAGAAATGCAGGTTGCAGCGCACCGACCACAGGAAGTCGGCGCAGCGGCGGAAGGTGCGGTATTCCTGCGCGTCGAACACGCCGCGCTCCAAGAGCTCGTCGGTCTCGCGCACGCGGTAGACGTATTTGGCGATCCAGAACAGCGTGTGCAGGTCGCGCAGGCCGCCCTTGCCGTCCTTGACGTTGGGCTCGACCAGATAGCGCGACTGGCCGGCGCGGCGATGCCGCTCCTCGCGTTCGGCGAGTTTTGCGGTGACGAATTCCGCCGCGGTGCCGTGCACCACTTCCTTGTCGAAGCGCTCGACCAGTTCGTCATAGAGCGGCTGGTCGCCGGTCAGGAAGCGGGTTTCCAGGATCGCGGTGCGGATCGTCATGTCGCCGCGCGCCTGGCGGATCGATTCATCGACCGAGCGGGTGGCGTGGCCGACCTTCAGCCCCATGTCCCACAGGCAATAAAGGATGGCTTCGGCGACCTGCTCGCCCCAGGCGGTCTGCTTGTAGGGCAGGATGAACAAGAGATCGATGTCGGATTCCGGCGCCATCAGCCCGCGGCCATAGCCGCCGGTCGCGACCACGGCCATGCGTTCTGCGCCCGAGGGGATCGGCGAGTGGTAGAGATGCCGGGTCGCCGCCGCGTAAAGGATGCGGATGATCTCGTCCTGCACGAAGCAGAGCCGTTCGGCGCAGCGCCGGCCGTGACGGTCTTTCAGCAGCAGCGCCTGCGCCTTGGCGCGCGCCGCGATCAGTTCGGCCTTGAGCAGCTGCGCCATCGCGGCGCGGAACTGGTCCTCGCGGCCGGCATGCTGCTCGGCCAGTGCATTGACCGAAGCGGTGATCCGCGCGGTCTCGAAACGATCATCCGCTTCAGGGCGGGCTTCGGCTACGACACTGTCCATACGTTCATCCGATATCGGACGGAGCTGTTGCTGTCACGGACCAAAGTATAATGACAGCAGCTCCATGCTCTCGTGGCGCCGCTACGAGCAAGTTCGTTCTCGCGCCATCGCGTAAAGGGTAGAGATTTTCTCGTTGACCGCAAGGATAACTCATTGAAATAAAAGATTGTTTCTTAGTCCGATCGAAGGGATCGACGAATGCACAAAATTTCCCGGCGCGGCTTCGCTGCGCTGCTCGCGGTCTCGACCTTGTTGCCCGGCGCGGCATTCTCCGCCGACGCGCTGAAGGAGATTCGGATCGACTGGGCGACCTACAATCCGGTGTCGATGGTCCTGAAGCAGAAGGGCCTGCTGGAGAAGGAGTTCGCCAAGGACGGCATCAGCATCGTCTGGGTGCAGTCGGCCGGCTCCAACAAGGCGCTTGAATTCCTCAACGCCGGTTCGATCGATCTCGGCTCGACCGCGGGCTCGGCCGCCTTGGTGGCCCGGATCAACGGCAATCCGATCAAGTCGATCTATGTCTATTCGCGCCCGGAATGGACCGCGCTGGTCACCACCAAGGACTCCAAGATCGCCTCCGTCGCCGACCTCAAGGGCAAGCGCGTCGCGGTGACGCGCGGCACCGATCCGCACATCTTCCTGGTCCGCGCGCTGCTCGGCGCCGGTCTGGCCGAAAAGGACATCACGCCGGTGCTGTTGCAGCACGCCGACGGAAAGACCGCGCTGATTCGCGGCGATGTCGACGCCTGGGCCGGCCTTGACCCGATGATGGCGCAGGCCGAGGTCGAGGACGGTGCCAAGCTGTTCTACCGCAAGCCCGACGCCAACACCTGGGGCATCCTCAATGTCCGCGAGGAGTTTTTGAAAGCGCATCCGGATATCGTTCGTCGCGTGCTCGCGACGTATGAGGAGGCGCGGAAATACTCGCTGGCGAACTATGACGAGCTGAAGAAGACCTTCATCGCGGTGACGAAACTGCCGGACGCCGTGGTCGACAAGCAGCTCAAGGAGCGCACCGAGCTGACCCATAGCCGGATCGGCGCGCCGCAACGGGAATCGATCCTCGCCGCCGGCCTCGCCTTGCAGCAGGCGGGCGTGATCGATGCCAAGACCGACGTGAAGGCCGCGCTGGATGCGCTGATCGACGACCAGATCCCGCTGCCGACGAATTAACTGCCGCTGCACCCTCTCCCCTTGTGGGAGAGGGTGGCTTCGCGAAGCGAAGCCGGGTGAGGGGTCTGTCTCCGCGGATAGAGACCCCTCATCCGTCGCGGACTGCGTCCGCGCCACCTTCTCCCACAAGGGGAGAAGGGAAGAGGGCCGCGGTCCATTCCGCGCCCACCTTGCAATCCCCCGCGAAGAGTCGTTCTTGCTATGGCCATGACCGTTGACCTGCCCGCGCTGGAACAGACGGCCGCGCCGCGTGCGGCGTCGGCGCGATGGTCGCGTGTTGCGCGCCCCGTGCTCGGACTCGCGGTGCCGGTCGTGCTCGCGCTCGGCTGGGAACTCGTCGTTGCGCTCGGCTATTCCAACGGCCGCCTGGTGCCGCCGCCGTCCAAGGTGTTCGAGACCATTATCGCGCTCGCCAAAAGCGGCGAGCTGACGCGGCATATCCTGGCAACGCTATGGCGGGTCGGCGCGGGCTTCGCGCTCGGCGTCATCGCCGGCACCATCATGGGCGCAATCTCCGGCTACTGGGCTTTCGCCCGCCGGCTGCTTGATCCGACGGTGCAGGCGCTTCGTGCGATCCCCTCGATCGCCTGGGTGCCGTTGTTCATCCTGTGGCTCGGCATCTTCGAGACCTCGAAGGTCGCGCTGATCGCGGTCGGTGTGTTCTTTCCGGTCTATCTCGGCGTGATGGGCGCCATTCTCTCGGTCGATCGCAAGGTGGTCGAGGTCGGCCGCGTGTTCCGCCTGTCCGGTTTTGCGATGATCCGCCGCATCCTGCTGCCCGCGGTGCTGCCGGCCTATGTGGTGTCGCTGCGGGTCGGGCTTGGGCTGGGCTGGATGTTCGTGGTCGCGGCCGAGTTCATGGGCGCCTCCGAAGGGCTCGGCTATCTCCTGATCGACGGCCAGCAGCTCGGCAAGCCGGCGCAGATCCTCGCTGCGATCGTGATCTTCGCGATCCTCGGCAAGCTCACCGACTGGCGGATCGAAATCGCTGCCGCGCCGCTGCTGCGCTGGCAGGATGCGTTCGGCGCGCGGGGAGGGGCCTGATGCTGGCGCTGAAAGAGGTCGGCAAGACCTATCCGAACGGCGTCCACGCGCTGGAGCGCTTCTCGGCCGAGATTGCGCCCGGCGAGATCATCGCGATCATCGGCGGCTCCGGTTGCGGCAAGTCGACGCTGCTGCGCGCCATCGCGGGCCTCGATCGCGCCAGCACCGGCAGCGTGACGCTCGACAATGCCGTCATCACCTCGCCGCACGCCAAGATCGGCATCATCTTCCAGGAACCGCGGCTGCTGCCCTGGCTCAGCGTCGCCGACAATATCGGCTTCGGCCTCGCCGACCTCCCCGCCGAAATCAGGCGCGAGCGGGTCGCATCCGCGCTGGCCCGCGTCGGCCTTGCCGACAAGGCGTCGGCCTGGCCGCGTGAGCTCTCCGGCGGGCAGGCGCAGCGGGTGGCGATCGCCCGCGCTTTGGTGCCGCAGCCCGAAGTGCTGCTGCTCGACGAGCCGTTCTCGGCGCTCGATGCCTTCACCCGGCGCGATCTGCAGGATCACCTGCTCGATCTCTGGGCCGACACGCGGCCGACCCTGATCCTGGTCACCCATGACGTCGACGAGGCCGTGGTGCTCGCCGATCGCGTCTTGGTGATGCGGCCGCGGCCGGGCCGGCTGTTCGAGCAGATCACCGTCAATCTGGCGCGGCCGCGCGACCGCAAATCGGAGCTGTTCGACAGCTTCAAGCGCCGGGTGCTGACCGCGCTCGACCGCTCGCTGGACCGTTCGGTGCGTGACGTCACCGACAAATCCAGCGCCGGCGAGGCGATGTGGTGGTGACATCGGCGCTCCAAGGCCTTACATCCAAAGGCTAAGAAGAACAGCTGGGAGCAGACCCATGGACTCCGCCGAACTCCGCGCAATGCAGGCTCCGATCAAGGAGCGCTACAAGACCGACCCCCAGGCCGCCGTGATCACGCTCAAGGCCAAGGGCTCGATCGACAATGAGAGCATCTCCTGTAAGGTCGAGACCGGCCGCGCGCTCGCGGTCGCCGGCCTGCATCCCGCCACCGGCGGCTCCGGGCTCGAGCTCTGCTCCGGCGACATGCTGCTGGAAGCGCTGGTCGCCTGCGCCGGCGTCACGCTGAAATCGGTCGCGACCGCCGTCGAGGTACCGCTGAAGGTCGGCAATGTCTTTGCCGAAGGCGATCTCGATTTCCGCGGCACGCTCGGGGTCGACAAGGAGGCCCCGGTCGGCTTCCGCGAGATCCGCCTGCGCTTCGACGTCGGCACCGACGCGCCGCAGGACAAGCTCGATCTCTTGCTGAAACTCACCGAGCGTTACTGCGTGGTCTATCAGACCATCAAGAACGGCCCGAAGGTATCGGTGTCGATGGTGAGGGTGTAGCGGCTTTCACCGGCGTCGTCTCGGCGAAAGCCGGGACCCACACGCCGTGTCCTATCGTTGAAATTCTGCTGTTCGACGGCTTTCGTTCCCCACTAGCGGTCGTGGTTATGGGTTCCGGGTCGCGCTTCGCTTGCCCGGGACGACGGAAAAATGTCCCCCGAACTCCACTTCATCCTGCTCCTCGTGCTGCGCATGGTGGTTGCGGCCGCGTTCGTGGTCAGCGCGTCCATCATCACGGAGCGGTCGGGGCCGGTGATCGGCGCGCTGATCGCAACCTTGCCGATCTCAGCGGGACCGTCCTACACCTTCCTCGCGCTCGACCATGACGCCGCCTTCATTGCCGAGGGCGCTCTGTCGAGCCTGCCGGTCAACGCAGCGACGATCTTCATGGGCCTCACCTATGCGGTACTGGCGCAGCGCTTCAGCATGTGGATCAGCGCGGGCGCAGCAATCGCGTTGTGGCTCGTGCTCGGCACCATCATCCGCCAGTTCGCCTGGACACTGGCCGGCGGGCTGATCCTCAATGCCATCGCCTTTGCGATCTGCATTCCGCTGCTCAAGCCGTATCGGCATGTCGCGAAAATGCCGCTGATCGCGCGGCGCTGGTACGACATTCCCTTGCGCGCCGCGCTGGTCGCGAGCCTGGTCGGCACCGTGGTCACCGCATCGACCTGGGTCGGTCCGCGCGTCACCGGCGTGATCGCGCTGTTTCCGATCGTGTTCTCCTCGATGATGCTGATCCTGCATCCGCGCATCGGCGGCCCCGCCACCGCCGCCGTGCTCGCCAACAGCGCTTGGGGCCTGCTCGGCTTCGGCCTCGGCATCGCGGTGCTGCACGTCGCGGTCGCGCAATTCGGCTCGCCGATTGGGCTCAGCTGCGCGCTCGCCACCTGCGTCGTGTGGAATCTGGTGCTGTGGCAGCTTGGGCGGAGGAAGCTGCTGGCGCACAAAGCCTGACGTCCGTCATTGCGAGGAGCGTAGCGACGAAGCAATCCATGGTTCCGCGTCCGTGGAGCGATGGATTGCTTCGCTTCGCTCGCAATGACAGTGGAGAGTTTTGTAGCCCGGATGGAGCGCAGCGCAATCCGGGGCGGTCGTGCAAATAGCGACAGCGTTCCCGGATTTCGCTTCGCTGCATCCGGGCTACAGATCTACTGCTTCGGCAGTTTCGCCCGCAGCGCGTAGAGCGCATCCAGCGCCTCGCGCGGCGACATCTCGTCGGGGTGCAGAGCCTTTACTGCTTCCACCAGCAAATCGGCCTCGCTCGGCGGCTTGTCCTCGGCGGCGGCGCGGGAGGGGACGGCGAACAGTGGCAGGTCATCGGCGAGGGCGCGCGCGGTCTGGCCGCGGTCCTGGGCTTCGAGCTTCGCCAGCACCGATTTGGCGCGGGTGATCACCGCGGGCGGCAGGCCGGCAAGCTTGGCGACCTGGATGCCGTAGGAACGGTCGGCGGAGCCCGGCAGCACCTCGTGCAGAAACACGACGTCGCCCTGCCACTCCTTGACCCGCACCGTGGCGTTGAACATCCGCGGCAGCTTCGCCGAGAGCGCGGTCAGTTCATGATAGTGGGTGGCAAACAGCGTGCGGCAGCGGTTGCTCTCGTGCAGATGCTCGATCGCGGCCCAGGCGATCGACAGGCCGTCGAAGGTCGCGGTGCCGCGGCCGATCTCGTCGAGGATGACCAGCGACCGCTCGCTCGCTTGATTCAGGATCACGGCGGTCTCGACCATCTCGACCATGAAGGTCGAGCGTCCCCGCGCCAGGTCGTCGGCGGCGCCGACGCGCGAGAACAGCCGGTCGACGATGCCGAGCCGCGCCCGCGACGCCGGGACGTAAGAGCCGATCTGCGCCAAAAGCGCGATCAGCGCGTTCTGGCGCAGGAAGGTCGATTTACCGGCCATGTTCGGACCGGTGATCAGCCAGAGCTGGCCGGATTTCTGGCCCGGCGCCGGCGACAGGTCGCAGGCATTGGCGATGAACGGCTGGCCGTCGCGCTTCAGCGCCTGCTCGACCACTGGATGCCGTCCGCCCTCGATCGCGAAGCCGAGCGAGCCATCGACATCGGGCCGCACATAATTGTCGTCGATCGCAAGCTTCGCCAGCGAGGTCGCGACGTCGAGCATCGCAAAGGCATGCGCGGCGTTACGCAGATCATCGCTGGCGGCCAGCGCCATCGCGCTCAAGCGTTCGAAGATCTCGAGCTCGAGATTGAGCGCGCGCTCGCCGGCATTGGCGATCTTGGCCTCGGTCTCGCCGAGCTCTGCCGTCGTGAAGCGGACCTGTCCGGCCAGCGTCTGGCGGTGGATGAAGGTTGCGTTCAGCGGCGGCGCGAACAGCTTGTCGCCGTGCTGCGCGGTGACCTCGACGAAGTAGCCGAGCACGTTGTTGTGCCGGATCTTCAGCGTCTTGATGCCCGTGTCCTCGGCATAGCGCGCCTGCATCGCAGCGACGACGAGACGCGAGGCGTCGCGCAGATTGCGGCTCTCGTCGAGCGCGGCCTCATAGCCTTCGCGAACGAAGCCGCCGTCACGCTTGATCAGCGGCAATTGCTCGGACAGCGCGCGGGAGAATTCCCGCGCCAGATCGCGCGACGGGCGCTGCAAGGCCGCCATCACGGCCGATACCTCGGCCGGCGGATCGGAGAGCTGCGCCAGCAGCTCCAGCGCTTGGTCGGCAGCCAGGATGCCGTCGCGCAGGCTCGCGAGGTCACGCGGTCCGCCGCGGCCGACCGAGAGCCGCGCCAGCGCGCGCGACATGTCGGGTGCGGCGCGCAGCACGGTCCTGACGTCCTCGCGCGCGGCGGAATCCGCGACGAATGCGGAGACCGCATCTAGCCGTCGCGCGATCACGGCAACGTCTGTGAGCGGTGCGGCAAGCCGTTGCGCCAACAGCCGCGAGCCGGCCGCAGTGACGGTGCAGTCGATCGCATCGAGCAGCGAGCCGCGGCGCTCGCCGGCGAGCGTGCGCGTCAGTTCGAGATTGGCGCGGGTCGCCGGATCGATCGCCATCGTGGTGCCGGCCGCTTCGCGCGCCGGCGGCGACAGCGGCGGACGCTTCCCCACTTGGGTGCGGTCGATATAGGTGACGGCGGCGGCCGCGGCGGTCGCCTCCAGCCGCGACATCGCCGACAGGCCGTCCATGGTCGCGACCGCGAAATAGTCGCACAGCCGCCGCTCGGCGGTGGCGCTGTCGAACACGTCGCGGGTCAGCGGCGTCACCGACGGCAGCTCGCGCAGGGTCGGCGCCAGCTCATTGTCGCTATACAGCGCGTCGGTGACGATCGCCTCGTTCGGATTGATCCGCGCCAGCGTCGCCGCAAGCTCCGATGTCGCGCACTCCGTCACCATGAATTCGGAGGTCGAGATGTCGATCCAGGCAAGCCCGAGCCGGTCCGCGCCGGCCGAGCCGCGGGCGCGCGCGATCGCGATCAGATAATTGTTGGTGCGGGCGTCGAGCAGCGTGTCTTCGGTCAGGGTGCCCGGCGTCACCAGCCGCACCACGCCGCGGCGGACCACGCTCTTGTTGCCGCGGGCCTTGGCCTCGGCGGGATTTTCGGTCTGCTCGCACACCGCGACGCGATGGCCGGCGCCGATCAGCCGATGCA
The DNA here is from genome assembly GCF_054055655.1 of Bradyrhizobium sp. USDA 4461. Lineage (NCBI taxonomy): Bacteria > Pseudomonadati > Pseudomonadota > Alphaproteobacteria > Hyphomicrobiales > Nitrobacteraceae > Bradyrhizobium > Bradyrhizobium sp. USDA 4461. Next base: position 2,014,307 of record NZ_JBSRXM010000001.1, on the reverse strand, counting down.
GGTAATCCTCGGAGCGTTCGACCGGCACACCGCACATCGGGATGTCCATGCCCTGATGCTTGCCGCGCTTGGTCAAGACGATGCCGAGCGTCTTCGAGGCGATCTCGGCATCCTCGAAGAACAGCTCGTAGAAATCGCCCATCCGGTAGAACAGCAGCAGGCCGGGGTGGGCGGCCTTGATCTCGAGATACTGCTCCATCATCGGCGTGACGCGCGACGGCGCCTCGGCGGCAGGAGCGGCCTCGGGCGGAACAGGGATGGGCTGTTGGATGGTCATCAGAGCGTTTTCGAGAGAAGTGGGCACCGGTTCGCGTGAAGAAAACGCGTCCAAACAAGAATCTGGAGCCCTAGGCTCCAGACGGCGGAAACTACAGAATTTCGCTGCGTGGTCCTATCCGTGACAAGGGGGTTTTCCACCCTCTCCACGGCCCGAGATATGACAAGGCATCACGGCAATGCGCTGATGCCACGCGGCGGCGTCAATTGACCTGCCGCGGGCACGCTCCTAAAACTGCCCTCAAGTTCCAGCCGATCCAGCGCCTAAGTCGCGGCATTCAGGGAGAGATTCAATGCGTGATGTGTTCATTTGCGATGCCGTCCGGACCCCGATCGGCCGTTTCGGCGGTTCGCTTGCCAAGGTGCGCGCCGACGATCTCGCCGCCGCCCCGATCAAGGCGCTGATGGCCAAGCACCCGACGATCAATTGGAACGAGGTCGACGAGGTCTATTTCGGTTGCGCCAACCAGGCCGGCGAGGACAACCGCAACGTCGCGCGCATGGCGCTGCTGCTGGCCGGCATGCCGGAGTCGGTTCCCGGCCAGACCCTGAACCGGCTCTGCGCGTCGGGCCTCGATGCGGTTGGCGCCGCAGGCCGCGCCATTCGCGCCGGCGAGATCGACTTCGCGATCGCAGGCGGCGTCGAATCGATGACGCGCGCGCCGTTCGTGATGGGCAAGGCGGCGGAAGCCTTCTCGCGCTCGTCGGAGATCTACGACACCACGATCGGCTGGCGCTTCATCAATCCGCTGATGAAGGCGCAGTATGGCGTCGATGCGATGCCGGAGACCGGCGAGAATGTCGCCGAGGAATTCCAGGTCTCGCGCGCCGATCAGGATGCGATGGCGATCCGCTCGCAGCAGCGCGCGGGTGCTGCGATCGCGTCGGGCTATTTCGCCGAGGAGATCATCCCGATCCAGGTGCCCGGCGGCAAGGCCGGCCCCATCACCGTCGACAAGGACGAGCATCCGCGTCCTGAAACCACGCTCGAAGGACTGGCAAAACTGAAGCCGATCGTGCGCAACCCGGGCACGGTGACCGCGGGCAACGCGTCGGGTGTTAATGACGGCGCCGCCGCGATGATCCTCGCGTCCGAAGCCGCGGTGAAGAAGCACGGCCTGACCCCGCGCGCAAAGATCCTCGGCCTCGCCTCGGCCGCGGTGCCGCCGCGCATCATGGGCATCGGGCCGGTGCCGGCGACCAGGAAGCTGGTCGAGCGTCTCGGCATCAAGGTGTCGGACTTCGACCTGATCGAGCTCAACGAGGCCTTCGCCTCGCAGGGCATCGCCTGCCTGCGCCAGCTCGGCGTCAAGGAAGATGCCGATTTCGTCAATCCGCATGGCGGCGCGATCGCGGTCGGCCATCCGCTCGGCATGAGCGGCGCGCGGCTGGTGCTGACCGCCGTGCACGGCATGGAGAAGCGGGGCGGGAAGCTTGCCTTGGCAACTATGTGCGTCGGAGTCGGCCAGGGCGTTGCGGTCGCGATCGAAAAACTGAATTGATCCAATGGCTTGGATGGGTTGAAAACAGCCCTTCCCCAATTTGGTTATGCATTATAATGATCTGATGTGAGCCCGCCGGGCGCGTGGGCCGCGGAGGAATTCGCCATGACCTTGTTGTACCCGCTGCAATCGCTCGCAGCCCATCCGGCGCGGCTGTCGCCGGATTATCGCTCGACCGTGAAGCGTTCGCCCTCGAGGCCACTGATCCCGATGCGGCACACGCTCTCGGAGCTGACCGGTCCGGTCTATGGCCATGAGACCGTGCGCGCGCACGACAACGATCTCACCATCCAGGCCAGGGGCGAGCCGCTCGGCGAGCGCATCATCGTGCATGGTCATGTGCTCGACGAGGACGGCCGCGGCGTGCCGAACACGCTGGTCGAGCTGTGGCAGGCCAATGCCTGCGGCCGCTACATCCATGTCGTCGACCAGCATCCGGCGCCGCTCGATCCGAACTTCACCGGCGCCGGCCGCACGCAATCCGATGCATCCGGCTATTACAAGTTCATCACCATCAAGCCCGGCGCCTACCCCTGGGGCAATCACCACAATGCGTGGCGGCCCGCGCATATCCACTTCTCTGTGTTCGGCCATTCCTTCATTTCGCGTCTCGTGACCCAAATGTATTTCCCCGGCGATCCCTTGTTCCCGTTCGATCCGATCTTCAACTCGGTGACCGACGCAAAGGCGCGGGCGCGGATGATCTCGTCGTTCGACCTCGACAACACCAAGCCGGAATGGGCGCTGTGCTACCGTTTCGATATCGTGCTGCGCGGGCGCAACGCCACGCCGATGGAGACCAAGTAAGTGTCGAACCCGCGTCCTGATGGAATCACGCCCTCGCAGACCGTCGGCCCCTATTTCAAATACGGTCTGACGCCGAACGGCGAATATGAATGGAACGACGCCTTCACCAACAACCTCCTGACGCCGGACGTCTCAGGCGAACGCATCCGCGTCGAGGGCAAGGTCTATGACGGCGACGGCGCCGTGATCCCGGACTGCATGCTGGAGATCTGGCAGGCAGACAGCCAAGGCCGCTTTTCCGATCCGCAGGATGCGCGGGCATTGCCGAACTCAAGCTTCAAGGGTTTCGGCCGCGTCGGCACCGACAAGAGCGGCGCTTACGCGTTCGAGACCATCAAGCCCGGTGTGGTGCCGGATGCCGACGGCAAGCCGCAGGCCCCGCACATCCTGCTCGCGGTGTTCGCACGCGGCATGCTGCTGCATCTCTACACGCGGATCTATTTCGACGACGAAGCCGGCAACGCCACCGATTCCGTGCTGGCCCTGGTGCCGGCCGACCGCCGCGCGACGCTGATTGCGAAGAAGGCGGGTGCGGGGAACGTCTACACCTTCGACGTCCATCTGCAGGGCGACAACGAGACGGTGTTCTTCGACGTCTAGCTCGGCCGGCGGTCTGCCGCTGCCGTCGTTAGAGCGTCAGTGTGAGGGACAATGCGCGACCGTTTCCTGACCGGTCTGATTGGGTATCCGATCGCGCATTCGGCGGCGCCCGCGATGCACGAGCAGGCCGCCGCCGCGCTCGGTGTCCGCTGTCACTACCAGCTCGTCGAGGTGAAGGGCGCCGGCCGCGAAGAGCTGCGCGCGATGCTCGGGGGCGTCAGGCGGCTCGGCTTTGCCGGCGTCAACGTCACCTTTCCCTACAAGGAGGCGGTGGTCGACCTGCTCGACGATCTCGCACCAGGCGTACGCGCGATCGGCGCCGTCAACACCATCGTCGTCAGTGGCACGGGTCTCGTCGGGTACAACACCGACGCGACGGGCTTTACGCGTGCGGTCGAACCGCTGCTTGCGTCAGTGCCGCCCGGGCCGATCGCACTGATCGGGGCCGGCGGCGTCGGCAAGGCGATCGCGTTTGCGCTCGCCGACCGCGGTATTGCCGAGCTCCGTATCTTCGATGCCGATGCGGCAAAGGCCGCGCAACTTGCGGCCCAATTACAGGATTGCCATGCGGTGCACGCCGCGAGCGTCGAGGCAGCGGTCGATGGCGCGACCGGTCTCGTCAACGCGACGCCGGTCGGCATGCTGCCGAACCGCGACACGCCGGTGCCGGATGCGCTGCTGCATCCGTCGATGTGGGTCGCCGATGCCGTCTACACGCCGCTCTGGACGCCGCTGCTGTTGGCGGCCAAGGCCAAGGGCGCCAACGTCCTGACCGGGCGCGGTCTGGGGGTCTATGCCGCGGCGGACGCGTTCGAATTGTTCACGACAATGATGCCTTCGACAGAAGTCATGGGAAATGCGTTCGACGCCGTGATGGCCGCGCGCTACGCTGCGCCGGCCTGAAGGGCGGAGACACATAATGACAAAAATCAGGATCGGTCTGGCCGGCTGCGGCTTCGTGTCGGAGCTGCATATGGTCGCGTATCGGCGGGTTTATGGCGTCGATGTCGAGGTGAGGGCGGTCGCGGCGCGCGGCGATCATGTCAATGAGTTCGCCCGCAAGCATGAAATCCCGAACGCCTATCGCAGCTTCGCCGAGCTGGTCGCCGACCGCGAGCTCGACGTGATCGACATCTGCACGCCGCCGAACCTGCACGCCGCGATGATCGTCGAGGCCATGCAGGCCGGCAAGCACGTGATCTGCGAAAAGCCGTTCAGCGGCTATTTCGGGCAGCCCGGTGACAAGACGCCGATCGGCAGGCATGTGCCGAAGGCGCTGATGTATCAGCGCGTGATGGAGGAGATGGAGGCAACGCGCGCCGCAATCGAAAAGACCAGCCGGCTGTTCATGTATGCGGAGGACTGGATCTACGCGCCCGCGGTGGCCAAGTCCGCGGAGATCATCCGCGCAACCGGCGACAAGATCCTGTTCATGAAAGGCGAGGAGAGCCATTCCGGCTCGCATGCCGCGCATGCCGCAGAATGGGCGATGACCGGCGGCGGCTCGCTGATCCGGATGGGCTGCCATCCGTTGTCTGCCGTGCTCTATCTCAAGCAGGTCGAGGCCCGCGCACGTGGCGAGACCATCAATGTTGCGAGCGTCACCTGCGATGTCGGCAATGTCACGGCTGGGCTGAAGCCGGAGGAGCGCGCCTATATCAAGGCCAATCCGGTCGATGTCGAGGACTGGGGCACGCTGACCGCGACCTTCTCCGACGGCACCAAGGCCACGGTGTTTTCCGGCGACATGATCATGGGCGGCGTGCGCAATCTGATCGAGACCTATACGAGCGGCGGCTCGCTGTTCGCCAACATCACGCCGAACACGCATCTGACGAGCTACCAGACCTCAGAAGAGAAGCTCGCCAGCGTCTACATCACCGAGAAGGTCGACCGCAAAGCCGGCTGGCAATATGTCTGCCTCGAGGAAGAATGGACCCGCGGCTATCTGCAGGAGATCCAGGATTTCATGGAATGCGTTGCGACCGGGCGGCAGCCGCTCGCCGATCTTGCGCTGGCGTATGAGACGACGAAGGTGAACTACGCCGGCTATTGGGCTGCGGATGAGGGGCGGCGGGTGGTGCTGTAGGATGGCGGGCAATAGCGAGATTACTCTCTCGCGCGTGCCACGCTCGCGCCGTCATCCTGAGGAGCGCGGAACGCGCGTCTCGAAGGATGCACGGCCCGGCCGGTGGCCGTCGATCCTTCGAGACGCCCGCGAGTGCGGGCTCCTCAGGATGACGGGGATGGTTGCCAACCAGCCGCGACAAGAATCAACCCTAAGCCCCGTACACCGATCCCTTCGGCAGCGGAAACACCGGGTCTTGCGTGCGGATATTGGTCGGCCACACCACGGTGATGCGCTCGCCGGCGTTCTGCATCACCACGGGGGTCGAGCGCTCGTTCTGGCCCGACATCGGCGTACCCGGCGGATAGAATTTCACGCCATAGCCCTGGATGGTGCCGCCTGGCGGGATGTCGACGTCGAGCGCGGCCTTGCGGATCGCTTCGGGATCGAAGCCGCCATATTTCTCCTTGGCGACCGGCAGCACGTTGTTGAGCAGGACCCAGGTCTGGTTGAAGCCCATCGAGCAGTGCGGCGGCACCTCGGTGGCGCTGGTCTTCTCGCGGTAGCGCGCGACCATCACCTTGGTGAGATCGCCGACCCCCGGCGCCAGCTTGGCCGGATCGAGCAGCTGCGCCGGCACCGGGTCGATGTTGCAGAAATTGTCGATGTCGGCGCCGAAGGTGGTGCGCAGCTTGTCGAGCTGGCTGTAGCCGGCGCCGGCGCCGAACAGCATCTTGAACCTCAGCCCGCTCTCGCGCGCCTGGCGCAGGAACAGCGTGATGTCGGGATTGTAGCCGGCATGCGAGATGATGTCGGCCTTGGCGCGCTTCAGCTTGGTCACCAGCACCGAGAGGTCGGGCGCGGAGGCCGAATAGCCTTCCTTGAGCACGACCTGCAACCCGGCCTCCTTGGCGAAGGTTTCGTCGGCGGCGGCGACGCCGACGCCGTAGGGGCCGTCCTCATGGATCAGCGCGACCTTGACGTCCTTCGGCTCCATGCCGAGCTTGGCCTTGGCGTGCTCGGCGAGGAAGCCGCCAAAGGCCTGGCCGTACTGGTCGGAATGGATCTGGGCGCGGAACACGTATTGCAGGTTCTTGTCCTTGAACACGGCGGTCGAGACCGCGGTCGTGATCCACAGGATGCGCTTCTGCTGCTCGACCTTGGCGGCGAGCGGCACCGCGTGCGAGCTCGCGAACACGCCGTTAAGGATGTCGACCTTCTCCTGGTCGATCAGCCGATTGGCCTCGTTGATCGCGACGTCAGGCTTGCTCTGGGAATCGACGTTGACCGGCACGATCTTGTATTTGCCGCCGACGCCGCCCTTCTCGTTGACGAGATCGATCGCGATCTGGGTACCGATCGAGGAGGCGACCGAGCCGCCGGCGGCGAACGGGCCGGTCAGATCGTAGATCACGCCGATCCGGACCGTCTCGGCTTGCGCCTGCGCGCGTGTCCAATCGAAGCTGAAAGCAGCGGCGGCAGCCGCTGAAGTCTTCAGCAGCGTCCTGCGTGAAGTCGGCATCGCGTCCTCCCCTGAAACCGTCGATTGTGTGACGGGTGTTTCTTGCTTTTCGCGGAGTATTGGGAGGAGAGGTCGGAAAGTCAACGCGATTGGGGCTGCGGTGCCTTGCGCTTTGGTCGAGGTCAGCCACATCAACACTGTCGTCGCCCGGCTTGACCGGGCGACCCAGTATTCCAGAGACAGCAGTGCTTGAGCCGATAAGCCGCGGCGTACTGGATCGCCCGGTCAAGCCGGGCGATGACAGTGATAAAGCGGTTAGGCGCGCGCCATCGGGCACAGAGACGTTGAAACCTACTCCATCACCGCGGCGTGATCCGACGGCGCCGACTGCGTGCGCAGCGTGGCCTTGGTCGAGCCGATCATCAGCGCGAGCGGGATCGAGACCAGGATGAAGATCATCACCAGCTGGTAGTCGTGCGAGAACGCGATGATCTGCGACTGCGCCGCCACCATCCGGTCGGCCATCGCGCGGCCGGCATCGGTGTTGAGGTTGATCATCCCGGACACGTCGGGCATCTGCAGCGCGTGGTTGAACGGATTGATCTGCTCCGACAGCTTGGCGTAGATCCGCCGCGAGCCCTCGGTGAGCTGCGCGATCACGATCGAGATGCCGACCGAGCTCGCGACGTTGCGCAGCAGCGTCAGCATCGAGGTGCCGTCGGTGCGCAGCTGGCCCGGCAGCGTCAGGAACGCGACCGTCGACAGCGGCACGAACACCAGGCCGAAGCCAAAGCCCTGGATCACGCTGACGACGATGATTTCGGTCGCCTGCGTCATGTCGGTCCAGCCGGTCATCTGGAACAGCGATGCTGCGGTCAGTCCCAGCCCGGAGATGATCAGCGTGCGCGCCTCGATATAGCGCATCAGGCGGCCGACCAGCATCATCGCAACGAACGTGCCGAAGCCGCGGCTCGCCAGCAGCAGCCCGGCGGTGATGATCGGATAGCCGACCACGTTCTGCAAGTAAGGCGAGGACAGCGCCATGGTCGAATACAGCACGAGGCCCATCACAGTCATGAACACGCAGCCGCCGAGGAAGTTCTTGTCCTTGAACAGCGCGAACTGGATGAACGGCCGGCTGGTGGTCAGCGAATGGGCGAAGAAATAGTAGAAGCCGATCGCCGAGACGATGAACTCGATCATGATCTCGTTGGATTCCAGCCAGCCAAGCTGCTCGCCGCGGTCGAGCGCGAGCTGCAGCGAGCCGATCGCGATCGCGAGCGCGCCGAAGCCGAACCAGTCGAAGCGCAGATTGAGGTCCTGCTTGGTCTCGTCCATGAACACCGCGAGGCCGACCACGGTGATCGCGCCGAACGGCAAATTGACGAAGAACACCCAGTGCCAGGAATAGGTCTCGGTCAGCCACGCGCCCAATGACGGCCCCATGATCGGGCCCATCATCACGCCCATGCCCCAGATCGACATTGCCTTCGCCCGCTCATGCAATGCGTAGGAGTCGAGCATCACCGCCTGCGACAGCGGCACCAGGGCGGCGCCGAACACGCCCTGCAACAGGCGGAACAGGACCATCTGGTTGATGTCCTGCGCCAGGCCGCACAGCACGGATGCAATGGTGAAGCCGGCCGAGCAGATGATGAAGATGCGCTTGCGGCCATAGCGGTTGGCGATCCAGCCCACCGGCGCGGTCATGATCGCAGCGGCGACGATGTAGGAGGTCAAGACCCAGTTGATCTGGTCCTGCGAGGCCGACAGCGAGCCCTGCATATAGGGCAGCGCGACGTTGGCGATCGTGGTGTCGAGCGCCTGCATGATCGTCGCGGTCATTGCGCAGATCGTCACCATGTTCCGGCGCATGCCGGGCACGGCGGATGGTGACGGTGCATTCATTCGCGTCTTAGTCCTGGTGATCCGGGTGCGCCGAGGCCGAGCCCAGCCCGAGCAGGCCGGCCAGCGAGCGGCGGTGGTTGGTGTCGATCGTGGCGTAGACGCTCATGCCGGCCTTCAGCTTCTTCACGAACGGATCGTTCTCGTCGAAATAGATCCGCACCGGCACGCGCTGCACCACCTTGACGAAATTGCCGGTGGCGTTCTGCGGCGGCAGGATCGCGAACTGCGCGCCAGTGCCGGGCGACAGCGAGCCGATCTTGCCCTTGAACTGATGGTTCGGGAACGCGTCCACATCGAGCTCGACCGGCTGGCCGACTGCGACATAGGTGAAGTCGCTTTCCTTCGGATTGGCGTCGACCCAGGGATGGTCGACGTCGATTACCGAGAACACCGGCGCGCCGGCGGTGACGAAGCGGCCGAGCTGGATCTGGTCGACCTGGGTCGCGACGCCGTCCATCGGCGCGCGCAGCACGGTGTGGTCGAGGTTGCGCTGGGCGTCGTCGAGCTTGGCCTTGGCCTGGGCATAGGGCGGGAATTGCTCGATCGGCAGGTCGACATCGCCGAGCAGCTGCGTCTTGTCCTTCGAAATCTGCTGCTTGATGTATTGCGCCAGGCTCTCGGCGGTCACCTGCGCGTTGGCGGCGTTGTCGAGGTCGAGCTGCGAGCCGAAATTCTGCTTGGCAAGCGTCGACTTGCGCTCGACGTCGCGCTTCTTCAGTTCGACGCTCTGCTGGGCGAAGTCCAGCATCCTGGTGTTGATCTTGATGTTGTCGACCAGCGTGTCATAGGTGGTTTTGGTCTGGTCGAGCGCGGCCTTGGCCTGCGCGACCGCGAGGCGGAACGGCACCGGATCGATCTCGAACAGCTCGTCGCCCTTCTTGACGTGCTGGCCTTCCTTGACGACGATCTTGTCGATCTTGCCGGAGATTTCCGGGGTGATCAGCACCTTCTGCGCGCCGACATAGGCGTCGTCGGTGCCGACATAGCGGCCGCCATTGAGATAGAACACGATGCCGCCGATCGCGGCTACGGTCGGCAGCACGACGAGCAGCAGCATGCGGCGATAGCGCCGCAGGCCGGCCATCAGGCGGCGGCGCGGCGCGCGGCTGGCTTTTCCTGCCGGCGCGGGCTCGCCCGGATTGCTCTTCTGCTCGGGAGCCAGCTTGAGGACGGGTTCAGCCATAGCGCTGTTCCTTTCGGGAGGGCTCGCCGGCTGGGCTTTGGATGGCATCGCGAACGTTTTCCTTGATCGATTCCAGTTGAGTGAGCAGGCGATGCGCGTCGGCCGGGCTGATGCCCTCGAGCGCGGTCGCGGTGATTTCGGAACGGAGGCCGGCGAGCTTGCCGAGCAGCGGGCGGGCGGCCTTCTTCAGATAGAGGCGGTTGACGCGGCGGTCGGTCTCGTCGCTGCGGCGTTCGATCCAGCCATTGTCGCAGAGCTTGTCGATCAGCCGCGTCAATGTGATCGGCTGCATCTCGAGCAGCTCGGCGAGCTCGGTCTGCTTCAATCCCTCCTGGCGTTCCACCTTGGACAGGACGGCCCATTGCGCGCGGGTGATGCCGTAGCGCGCGGCCTCCTTGTCGGCATAGACGCGGATCAGTCGGAACAATTCGCCCAGCGTAAACATGAACTCCGTGTCCACGGAACCGCGCATCGATCCTGCCTCCATAAGCTTGGCATATAATAAGCTTGCTTATGATTTCTGCACGTCGGGTTAACGGAGGGCTGCTCCGCATTGCGGGCATGGCTGCATGGCGGCGGGGTATCTGGTGGGCCGGGCTATGGGAACGGGCGCGAAAATGCTACATATCGGGCAATGAGCCTGGCCAAGCCGACATTTCCTGCCCCCGACCACGATCATGGCCGTTGCGCCGCCGACGCGATGGCGCATGCCGAGCAGGTGTGTGCGCGCCGCGGCCAGAAATTCACCCCGATCCGGCGTCAGGTGCTGCAGGCGCTGCTGTCGAGCCATCGTCCGCTCGGCGCCTATGAGGTGATCGACGAACTGGCCAAGACGATGCCGCGGCCGGCACCGATTACCGTCTATCGCGCGCTCGACTTCCTGATGGAGAATGGCCTCGTTCACCGCATCGAGAGCCGCAACGCCTTCCTCGCCTGCGCCCACGACCATGACGAGGCCTCGATGGTGGCGTTCCTGATCTGCGACCATTGCGGCTCGGTCGGCGAGATCCCCGCCGCCCCCGTCGCGCAAAGCCTGACCGCGGCGGCGCGGGCCTCGGGCTTCATCCCGAAGCTCTCCGTGGTCGAGATCGCCGGCACCTGCGCGCATTGCCAGAAATGATGTTCTTCCCCCGTCATTGCGAGGAGCGAAGCGACGAAGCAATCCATGCTTCGGCAAGTGGCGAAATGGATTGCTTCGCTCCGCTCGCAATGACGATTCCAGCGACGCGCGAATACTGACAACAACACGGCAGCAAGCCGGCCCGCGAGGAAACATGTCGACCCAAGCGATCACAGCCCACGTCACGAGGCCCGTCAGCATCGGCCACGGGCTGCCGCCCGGCGCCATCGCGGTGATGCTGATGCTGTGCGTGAGCTGGGGTTTCAACCAGCTCGCGGTCAAGCTGGCGCTGCCCGACGTGCCGCCGATGCTGCAGGCGATGATCCGGTCCGCCGGCGCGCTGCCGGTGATGCTGATTGTCGGTCATCTGCGCGGTGTGAAGTTCTTCGAACGCGACGGCACGCTGGTCCCCGGCATCATCGCAGGCCTGATGTTCGGCTGCGAGTTCGTGCTGATCTTCACCGGCCTTGTCTTCACCTCGGCCTCGCGCGCTTCGGTGTTCCTCTACACCGCGCCGTTCTTCGTCGCGCTCGGCTCGCACCAGTTCCTCGGCGAGCGCCTCTCCACCGTGCAATGGAGCGGCCTTGCGCTGAGCTTTGCCGGCGTCGCGCTCGCGATCGGCGTGCCGCAGCCCAATGTCGACGCCAAGGTACTGCTCGGCGATCTCATGGTGGTCGGCGGCGGCGCGCTGTGGGCGGCGACCACGCTGGTTGCCAAGGGCACGCGCCTGCGCAACGCCGCGCCGGAAAAGGCGCTCGGCTACCAGGTTGCGATCTCGATCCCGATCCTCGGCTTCGCCGCCTGGATCGCCGGCGAGCGCATCGCGCATGTGCCGAGCGCGCTGTCGCTCTCGCTGCTCGCCTATCAGGCGGTCTGGGTGGTGGGCTGCACTTTCGTGATCTGGTTTGCGATGGTGAAGACCTATTCGGCCAGCAAGCTGTCGGCCTTCACCTTCATCACGCCGCTGTTCGGCGTCGTCGCGGCGTATTTCATCATGCACGACACGCTGACGCCGGTGTTCGGCGTCGCCGCGCTGTTCGTGATCGCCGGGCTCTATCTCGTCAACAAGCCCGACCCGAAGGTGACGCCGGACCCGAACGTGCCGGCGTGACCACCCGTCATTCCGGGGCTCGCGAAGCGAGAGCCCGGAATCCATTGGACCGCATAACGCGCGGACGAATGGATTCCGGGCTCGTGCTTCGCACGCCCCGGAATGACGGATGGAGCGATGTGCGCTTCGCCAGGACGACGAAGGAGGAGGCATGGCGCCCCGTCCACTACCCCCGCTCGATCGGCAATTCCGCATCCTTCGCCCATTCGCCCATCGAGCCGTCATAGAGCGTGAGATTGTCGTAGCCGAGCCGATGCAGCTGGAACAGGTCGATGGTGGCGGAGATGCCGCCGCCGCAATAGGCGACGATGCGCTTGTCTTTCGTGATGCCTTGGGCAGCGAAGGTCGCCTCGGCTTCCTCAAGCGGCACGAACGTCTTGTCCTTCGGATCGATCAGGCTTGCCGCCGGCACGCTGACGCTGCCGGGGATGCGGCCCGGCCTGCCGTAACGGCTCGGCTCCAGCCCCTTGTAGAATTGCGGGCCGAGCGCGTTGACGATCACGGTGTCGGCTTCGGTGGTGGCGGCGAGCACGTCATGCTTGTCGACGAACATGCCCTGCTTCGGCCGCGCCGCAAACGCGGCCTGCGGATATCCGCCGGCAAGCCCGGTCTCGATGTCGCGGCCCTCGGCGGTCCATTTGTCGATGCCGCCGTCGAGCACGGCGGCGCCCTCGAAGCCGAGCGAGCGCAGCATCCACCAGAATCGCGTCGCCCACATCGCTGTGCCGATCGAATACAGCACCACGCGGCTGCTGGCCGAGATGCCGTGGCGGCCGAACGCGGCCTCGAGCTGAGCTCGCGGCGGCATCATGAAGCGCAGGTCGGTATGGGCGTCGGAGAATTCGGCCTGCAAATCGAGGAAATTCGCGCCCGGAATATGCCCGGCCTCGAAGGTCTGGCGGCCCGAGACGACGACATAGGGAATATTGCTGCCCGCGGGGGCCGGCTCCAGATAGGTGGTGCAGTCGAACAGCCGCAGATCGGGCCGGGTCAGGATCTCGGCAAGTTCCGCCGTGCTGATCAGTTCGCTATGATCGGCCATGTCACGTCCTCCCGGCATGTCTTAACGGGATGCTAAGATGCGCCGGATCACATGAAAAGCTGTCACTTTGCCCTTTGATTCACCCCAATTCGGCCCAATATAGCTGTCCATGCAGGACGCCGCTGCATGGCTTGCGTTTGGCCTCAATCGGCGCGATAAGCTGTTGAATTCACTCCGAAACATGATCGTTCGGCCCGACTTGTGCGCGGCCCATCGCCCCCTTGGTGAATGTCACCAAAACCTGATATTCGAGACGCCATGAACAAGCCCGAGATTTTGCCGCAAGACGACGTCGCCGGCCCCGCGCCGCGGCACCACACCACGCAGGTCATGGTCGGCAATGTCGCCGTCGGCGGCGGTGCGCCGATCGTCGTGCAGTCGATGACCAACACCGACACCGCCGACGTCGATGGCACCATCGCCCAGGTCGCCGCGCTCTCGCGTGCCGGCTCCGAGATGGTGCGCATCACCGTCGACCGCGAGGAAGCCGCTGCCGCCGTGCCGCACATCCGCGACGGCCTGCGCAAGCGCGGCATCACCACGCCCCTGATCGGTGACTTCCACTATATCGGCCACAAGCTGCTCGCCGAATATCCGGCCTGCGCCGAGGCGCTCGACAAGTACCGCATCAATCCCGGCAATGTCGGCTTCAAGAACAAGCGCGACACCCAGTTCGCCGACATCATCGAGATCGCCAACAAGAACAACAAGCCGGTGCGCATCGGCGCCAATTGGGGCTCGCTCGACCAGGAGCTGCTGACCAAGCTGATGGACGAGAACACGGCCTCGCCGAATCCGCGCGATGCCCGCGCGGTGACGCGTGAAGCGATGGTGCAGTCGGCGCTGCTGTCGGCCGCCCGTGCCCAAGAGCTCGGCATGCCCAAGAACAGGATGATCCTGTCGGCGAAGGTCTCCGCCGTGCAGGACCTGATCGCGGTCTATCAGGAGCTGGCGCGGCGCTCGGATTACGCGATCCATCTCGGCCTCACCGAGGCCGGCATGGGCTCGAAGGGCATCGTGGCGTCCTCGGCCGCGCTCGGCATCCTCTTGCAGCAGGGCATCGGCGACACCATCCGCATCTCGCTGACGCCGGAGCCCGGCGGCGACCGCACGCTGGAAGTGCAGGTCGCGCAGGAATTGCTGCAGACCATGGGCTTCCGCACCTTCGTGCCGCTGGTTGCGGCCTGCCCCGGCTGCGGCCGTACCACCTCGACCACGTTCCAGGAGCTGGCGCGCTCGATCCAGGATTTCATCCGCGACGAGATGCCGGCCTGGAAGACCAAATATCCGGGCGTCGAGCAGCTCAACGTCGCGGTGATGGGCTGCATCGTCAACGGCCCCGGCGAATCCAAGCACGCCAATATCGGCATCTCGCTGCCCGGCACCGGCGAAGCACCGGCCGCGCCCGTGTTCGTCGACGGCAAGAAGTTCCGCACCCTGCGTGGCCCCGGCATCGCCGCCGACTTCAAGGCACTGGTGATCGACTACATCGACCAGAAGTACGGCAACGGCGCCAAGCTGCCGGAGACGGTGGGCGCCGCGGAATAAACCTGATGTGGCCGTAGCCCGGATGGAGCGTCAGCGAAATCCGGGACGCCGCTGCCATCCATGGGAGGCACCCGGATTGCGCTTCGCTGCATCCGGGCTACGATGGTCAAAACAAGAACCATCGGGAGAACACCCATGAGCTCGCTGTCCGGCAAGCAAGGTCCGCGCTACCGCCACCTCGCCGACCAATCCGAGCCCTATGAGACCATCGGCGTCGAGAAGCTGACGCCGATCATCGGCGCGGAAATCTCCGGCGTCGATATCGGCAAGCTGATCTCCGACGATGCGCGCTCCAACCGCCAGATGGACGAGATCCATCGCGCGCTCGCCGAAAACCTCGTCATCTTCTTCCGCGACCAGCATATCACCCCGCAACAGCATCTCGCCTTCGGCCGCAAGTTCGGCGAGCTGCATGTGCATCCGGCCGCGCCCAATGAGGGCGACCCGGCGCTGATGAAGATCTATGCCGACAAGGATAGCCCACGCGCCAATGGCGAGGGCTGGCACACCGACGTGTCCTGCGATCTCGAACCGCCGATGGGCTCGATCCTCTACATCAAGCAGTGCCCGCCGCGCGGCGGCGACACGCTGTTCGCCAACATGTACGCCGCCTATGAGGCGCTGTCGGATCGCATGAAGGCCTATCTCGACGGGCTGACCGCACTGCATGACGGCGAGCAGACTTATCGCGGGCTGTATGCCAACTACGGCGTCGCCGACAAGCGGGAATATCCCCGCGCCGAGCATCCGGTGGTGCGCACCCATCCGGTGACGGGGAAGAAATCGCTCTACGTCAATCGCGGCTTCACGCGCTTCATCGTCGGTATTCCCCGCGACGAGAGCGACGCCATGCTGGCCTATCTCTACCAGCATGCCGAGAACCCGCTGTTCCAGTGCCGCTTCCGCTGGACCGAGAACGCGATCGCATTCTGGGACAATCGCTGTGCCCAGCACCGCGCGATGTGGGATTACTGGCCGCACACCCGCTCCGGCACCCGCGTGACGGTGAAGGGTGAACGGCCGGTGTGAGGACAGCGCTCGCCTGACGCCGTCGCGCCCCGCCGTGCCGTTTCAGCGTCGTCCACAACGCTGCGCACTGAACGGGGGTAACCCTTGCGGGTCATAGTATCCGTGAGCCGGTGAGCCCTATGATGCCGCATCAGAATGGGCAATATCACCATGCGGCAGGTGATAGTGGACGCGCGCGGCCATGAGAACATCGTCGTTCGCGACGATGGCAGGAACTCAAGCTGTGAAGTGACCGGCTCGCGCGTCAAATCGGGTCCAGCGCCATTTGCTCCGAGGACGATGCGCCGGGCAGTTCCCGTATGGTTCGCAACAACCCTTGCGGCAATGTGTATCTCGGATCCGCCGGGTTCCGGCAGCGCGCAGGCGCAGTCCAATGGCGTCGCTGCAAGTTCCCCGCAACTTGCGCAGGCAAAAGCAAAGCCCGCCGGTGACGCCGGCAAAGCCAAGGAACCGTCGCAAGCTGCCGATGCGCTCGCCCGCGAACTTGCGGCGGCACAGAAAGAGATTGAATCGCTGCAGGGCTTGCTGACCAAGGAACGCGAAAATTCTACTCGGGTCGAGACTGATCTGCGGAGCGAAGCCGACAAACTGAGAAAGTCGCTGCAGGACATGCCGCAAGGCAGCACGGCGGACTTGCAGAAAGCGCTGGGGCAGGAGCATGAGCGGGCCGTGCAGTTGGAGCAGAACCTCGCGTCGGCTCGGCGTGACGTGGAAGCGCAATCGGCCGCGGCGGCCAAGGCGAGCGACGAATTGGCCAGGCTGAGGCCGGCAACGGAAGAACTGCGCCGATCGATGCAGCGGGAGCGCGAGCGGGGCGATGCCCTGGCGCAAGATCTCTCGACTGCGCGCAACAAGGTCTACACATACGAAGCCCAGGCAACCAAAGCCGGCGCCGAAGCGGCGCGTCTGAAGGCGGCCCCGCAGGGCGGCATGGCGGACGTGCAGAAGTCGCTGGTGCAGGAGCGGGAGCGGGCCGCGGGACTCGAGAAGGACCTTGCGGCAGCTCGTCGTACCGTTGAAGCGCAAACCGCGCTGGCGACCAAGGCCAGCGATGAGGCGGCGCGGCTGAGGGCGACCTCGCAAAGCGGCGCGGCTGACTTGCAGAGGTCGATGGAGAAGGAGCGCGAGCGCGCCGCGGGGCTGGAGAAGGACCTTGCGGCAGCTCGTCGTAACGTTGAAACGCAGACCGCGATGGCGGCCAAGGCCAGCGATGAGGCGGCTCGGCTGAAGAAGGCCTCCGAAAGCGGCGCGGCGGATTTGCAGAGGTCGATGGAGAAGGAGCGCGAGCGCGCCGCGGGGCTGGAGAAGGACCTTGCGGCAGCTCGTCGTAACGTTGAAACGCAGACCGCGCTGGCGGCCAAGGCCAGCGATGAGGCGGCTCGGCTGAAGCAGGCCTCCGAAAACGGCGCGGCGGACTTGCAGAGTTCGATGGAGAAGGAGCGTGAGCGCGCCGCGGGACTGGAGAAGGACCTTGCGGCGGCTCGTCGTGACGTGGAAACGCAAACCACGCTCGCTGCCAAGGCCAGCGATGAGGCGGCTCGGCTGAAGAAAGCCTCCGAAAGCGGCGCAACAGACTTGCAGAAGTCGCTGGCGCAGGAGCGTGAGCGGGCCGCGGGGTTGGAGAAGGACCTTGCGGCGGCCCGTCGTGAGGTTGAAACGCAAACCGCGCTGGCGGCCAAGGCCGGTGACGAGGCGACTCGGCTGAAGGGGACCTCGCAAAGCGGCGCGGCGGACTTGCAGAAGTCGCTGGCGGAGGAGCACGAGCGGGCTACGCGGTTGGAGCAGGACCTCGCGGCGGCCCGTCGTGAGGTGGAAACGCAAGCTGCGCTGGCAGCCAAGGCCGGTGACGAAGCGGATCGGCTGAAGAAGGCCTCCGAAAACGGCGCGGCAGACTTGCAGAAGTCGCTGGCGGAGGAGCACGAGCGCGCGGCGCGGTTGGAGCTGGACCTGGCGGCGGCTCGTCGTGACATGGAAGCGCAATCAGCGGCGACAGCCAAGGCGAGCGACGAACTGGCCAAGTTGAGGTTGGCAACGGACGCTGGCGCCGCGGACCAGCGCCAATCGATGCAGAAGGAGCACGAGAGGAGCGACGCTCTGGCGCAGGATCTGGCGACGGCGCGCAGCAAAATCTACGCCTACGAGGCTCAGGCGGCCAAGGCCCGCGACGAAGCCGTGCAGCACCAGCAGGCGGAGCCAAGCGATACCGCCGAGTTACGCCAATCACTCCAGCGCGAGCAGCAGCGGGCCGAACAACTGGCGCGTGATCTTGCAGCAAAGAGCCGCGAACTCGATACCCAGGCCGAGCAGGCGGCCGCAGCGAACGCGCAAGCCGCCACGGCGCAGCAGGCCGCGGAGCAATCCGTGGCCGAGCTGCGCAGTCTGCTGCAGAGCGAACGTGGCAGGGCCGAGCAGTTGGAGCGGGATCTTGCCTCGGCGCGCCGCGACGTCAGTGCGCCCGCCGCGAAAGTGCCGCCCGTCGCATCTCAAGTCGCCACCACCGGCAGCGTCGGCAAGTCCATGCAGGACGAGCCGGCGGGCGCGGCGGTGGGATCGATCGAGGACCGCGCTGCCGCGCCGCGAACGGCGGGCAATGCCGTGGTTCCGCCTGACGACGGTGCCCAGGAGGCGAGACTGATGGCGCGGGCGCGCTTGTTGCTGGAACAGGGCGATATCGGTGCTGCGCGGATCGTGCTGGAACGCGTCGCCGAGACCGGCAGCGCCCAGGCAAGCTTCGCGCTCGCGGAAACCTACGATCCGCAGACCCTGACGAGCTGGGGGACGTATGGCACGCGCGGCGATGCGGCCAAGGCACGCGACCTCTACGCGAAGGCCGAGGCGGGTGGAATCAAGGAAGCAAAGGCGCGCTTCGAAGCGCTGCGTTGATCGAACGATCGCAGCGAGAACGAACGCGCCGATGTCTGTTGTGCAAAGGAGCTGATCGATGAAAGGGTCTGTTGGATTGCGCCCGCTGTTCCTGCTTGCGGCCCTGGTGTCGTTGCTCCCGGCGCTGCAGCTGTCCCCGGCCGATGCACGGCCGCAACGTGGTCAGCCTCACAAGGCGCACCTGATCCGGGCCGAATCGCCGCAGCCGAGGCCGGAAGCCCTGGCCATGAATGCCTGGACCGTGGGCCTCGCCGGCGGCCTGCTCGAGGGCGCGCCGATCCGCCTCGCAGCGGAGATGGCCCGCGTGGTCGACGACGGCGACAATCTGCATGTTCTGCCTGTGGTGACGCGTGGGCCCGTGGAGAACCTGAACGCGCTGCTGTATCTGCGCGGCATCGACGCGGCAATCATCAATTCCGACGCACTCGAGGAATACAAGAGCCAGGTGCCGGACATCCAGCGCCGGATCACCTATGTCCTCAATCTGTTTCCGTCCGAGCTGCATATCTTCGTTCGGCCCGAGATCCAGAGTCTGGCTGACCTCGCCGGCAAGAAGGTGAACTTCAACAGCCAGGGTACCGCTGCGGCCTATTCGGGCCCGCTGATCTTCAGCCGCCTCGGCATCGATATCGAGAAGACGTTCATTCCGCACCAGGTCGCGCTCGAGCAGATGCGCAAAGGCGAGATGGCGGCCGTCGTGTTCATCACCTCGAAGCCGGTCGATGCCTTCGTGAAAGGCAAATTTGAAGCCGGCTTCAAGTTCCTGCCGGTCCCGTATGACAGCAAGTTCGAGGACTATTATCTGCCCGCGGCGCTCGATGCCGCGGATTACCCGAACCTGATCAAGCAGGGTGATCGCGTGGCCACGATATCGGTGCCGACCGTGCTGGTTGCCTTCAATTGGCCGGCCACCAGCAACCGTTTCGAGCGCGTTGCCCGGTTCGTCGATACTCTGTTCTCCCGCATCGACAAGCTGCAGGGGCCGGGCTTCGACCCGAAGTGGAAATCGATCAACCTCGGAGCGACGGTGCCGGGTCTCGCGCGCTTCCCCGCCGCGCAGGCCTGGCTCGATCGCCAGGCGCGCACCACACGGGCATCGCAATGAGCAAACTTGCCGCCCCGCTCGTTGCTGCAATCGCCGTGATCGACGGCATTGCCCTGGCGCAAGGGGTGGAAGATCCCATGGCACAGTTTCGCGCCTGCTCCCAGCTCGGACATGACGCACGCCTGGAGTGTCTCGACAAGCTGTCGCGCGCCCCCCCGCCAGCCCGCCGCGATGCGTCGAAAGCCGACAATTGGATGGTCAGCGAGACGACGTCTCCCGTCGATTATTCACCGATCGCCACCGCGACGACATCAGCGGATGCCGGTTCGGCGGAAGCGTCGATGAAGCTGTCGATCCGGTGCCGGGGCGGCCGGACCGAACTATCATTTGCGGGACCCGCGATCTCGGGCCGGAGCGATGGCTATGCGATTTCGTATCGCATCAATGACGGCAAGCCCGTGCAGGTCGCGGCAGCCGCGCCAGCGTCCGGCTCCGGCGTCGCGGTCGCGGGCGATGTCGCACGCCTGGTGCAATCGCTTCCCGATGGCGCGGTCCTTGTCGTCCACCTCGCATCCGGTGCGGGGGCTGCCCATGACGCAACATTCTCGCTCGCGGGATTGGACGCGATGCGCGCGCGGATGGCCACGGTCTGCAAATGGCCGCTCGCGGTCGCTAGGCCCCGCAATTGACAAGGCTCAGCAATTGAAAATGTATTCGCCGATTTTTGGAGATGGAGATACCCGATGTTCAGTTTTCAATCTGCCGTGAAATTCGTTGCGATGAGCGCCGCCGCTGTGCTGGCTTCCACGTCCTTGGGGGCGGCCCAGCAAGGTGGCAAATACTGGGTGCCGAACGCGCAGACCGCAACATACCAGGCGAGCGACGTTCAGAAATCCGACAAGTCGCGAGCTACGGCCGAAAAACGCAAGCGTGCCGCATTCGCGCGCATGCACGATCCGGCGCCGCCGAAAGGCAAGGAGCATCACCTGGTCTTGCAGGTCAACAGCAATGACCCTGCCGCCATGAATCTCACGCTCAACAACGCGGCGAACGTGAGCGAATATTACAAGGGCCTCGGCGAAAGGGTGAAGATCGAGGTGGTGACGTTCGGCCCGGGCCTGCACATGCTGCGCGAGGACACCTCGCCGGTGAAGGCCCGCATCGAGGAAATGGCCCTCAGTACGCCCGAGGTGTCATTCAAGGCCTGCGGCAACACCCAGGAGAAAATGCAGAAGGCCGAGAACAAGTCGATCCCGATCATCAAGCAGGCGGAAGTGGTGAAGTCCGGCGTCGTGCGGGTGATGGAACTGCAGGAGAAGGGCTGGGCCTACGTGAAGCCGTGAGCTGAAGGGCCAGCTTGCACTGAACACGCCTGAGCGGGTGCGGATCGGAAATCGGCTTCGCCGGCCGGCGCTGCCCGGCCGCGCCGGCAATCGCATTGACGCCGCGCATCCGCTCCGCCAAGCTCCGGGAAAATCAAAAACAGCCCCGGGGAGGCCGCCATGCTCCGCGCCGAAGACAACAAGTTCCTCACCGAGTCGAATGCGGGAACGGGGATGGGCGAGTTGCTGCGCCGGTTCTGGATTCCGGTGCTGCTCTCGGAAGAGCTGCCCGAGCCGGACAGCGACCCGAAGAAGATCGTGGTGATGGGCGAGGAGCTGCTCGCCTTCCGCGACACGCGGGGCGTGGTCGGCCTCATCGACCAATACTGTCCGCATCGCGGCGCCAATCTCTGGCTCGGCCGCAACGAGGAATGCGGCATCCGCTGCGTCTATCACGGCTGGAAGTTCGACACCGACGGCCGCTGCGTCGACATGCCGACCTCCTATCCCGACCTCAACGCCAAGGACCTGATCCGGATCAAGTCCTATCCGGTGCGCGAATGGGGCGACATGATCTGGGCCTATATGGGGCCGGCTGATGCGATGCCCGAATTGCCGGCGCTGGAGATGGCGCTGCTGCCGGCCTCGCATCGCTTCGTCACCAAGAAGTGGCAGGACTGCAACTGGGTACAGGCGGTGGAGGGCTCGATCGACACCGCGCATTTCACCTTCGCGCATCTCTCCTTCGAGAAGGAGGAGAACGAGATCCTCGACATCAAGAAGCATTTCGTCAATCCGCTGACGCGGGTCGCGACCGACCACATGCGCTGGATCGCGGAGGACCCACGCCCGGTCATCAAGATCAATCCGCATGAGGCGGGGTTGACGGTGGCGGGCGGGCGGCTCACGGGCAGCGACAACATCTATTGGCGCATCGCCCAGTTCCTGATGCCGTTCCACAGCTACGCGCCGAGCTCGATGCCGGGCGAGAACATGTTCGGCCAGACCTTCGTGCCGGTCACCGACACCAATTGCTGGATCTACACCTATGCGTGGAATCCGGACCGGCCGCTGACCGAGGCCGAGCGCGACGGCTACGCCAACGGCAACGGCGTGATGGCCGTGGTCGACGAGAACTACGTGCCGTTGCGCAACAAGGCCAACGACTATCTGATCGACCGCAAGCTGCAGCGGACCAGGAGCTATACCGGCATCAAGGGCGTCTCCGAGCAGGACGCCGCGGTGCAGGACAGCCAGGGCCCGATCGCTGACCGCACCCGCGAGCATCTCGGCCCGACCGATCTCGGCATCCTGCACTTCCGCAAGCTGGTGATGGAGGCGGCCCGCGCGCTGCAAAACGGCGAGGCGCCGCCGCACGTTCAGCACCAGGACCGCTACACCGTGCGCTCCGGCGCCTGCGTCACCAGCAAGACCAAGGATTTGACCGCGGTCATGATCGAACGGTTCGGCGATCCCGCAGGCTTCGTCGGCGGTCCCGGGCAGAACGCGGCTGCGGAATGATTCCCGCCGTCGTCCCGGCCCCCGTGCGCAATTGCGCACTCGGCCGGGACGACGTGGGGAGGGATTACCGCGCGCTACAACGGAATCCTGCGATACTCGCGGTTCGACAGGCTCGCCTCCTCCAGATCGAGGTCGCGCTCGATGCGGCGCCTGGTTTCGTCGGTGATCTTGCCGTCGCGCAGCAGCATGTGGATGAACTTGCGCTCGGAGGCGATCAGCTCCCGCGTCAGCGCGGTGCCGGTGGCGGAGACGTCGTGCCTGTCGGGGTCGAGCGTATCGGGCAGCTGGTTGATGCGGATCTCGTGCCGCGAGCGCAACAGCTTGACCACCTCGTCGGAGAGTTCGCGGTCGTCGGTGATCGCATCGAGCGATTTCAGCGCGGCGTTCAGCGCCTCGCGCCGCGCCGCGATCTCCTGCTCGTGCTCGGCGATGTGCTCGCTGCGGCCGTCCTTGGCGAGGCCGAGCCAGCGCACGACAGGCGGCAGGGTGAGCCCGAGCCCGACCAGCGTCACGAAGATGACGCCGAAGGCAACGAACAGGATCAGGTCGCGATAGGGGAAAGTATCGCCATTCGGCAGCGTCAGCGGCAGCGCCAGCGCCGCCGCGAGCGAGACCGCGCCGCGCACGCCGGTGAAGGCGACCACGAACACCGCCCGCCATGACGGCAGCGGATCGCGCTCGCGCATCCGCTTGCTGATCCAGCGCGGCAGATAGGTGCCGGGAAACACCCACAGGAAGCGCGCCACGATCACGATTGCCGCGACCAGCACGGTGACGGTCACGATGTCGTGCAGCGGGAACGCCTTCGACTTCTCGACCAGCGAGCGCATCTGGAAGCCGGTCAGGAGGAACAGCAGGCCTTCGATCAGGTAGATGATCAAATCCCAGAAGAAGATGCCTTGCAGGCGGGTCGCGGCCGAGATCAGCAGCGGTCCGTTCCAGCTCATATAGAGCCCGCAGGCGACGGTCGCGATTACGCCGCTGCCGCCGAAATGCTCGGGGATCCAGTAGGCGAGATAGGGCGTGATCAGTGACAGCGTGATCTCGACCTGCGGATCCCTGGCGCGGCGGCGGGCGCGCAGGCTGAGCCAGCCGACCGCGGTGCCGAACGCGATCTCGCCGGCGACGATCACGAAGAAGGTGCCGGTCGCCTTCGGCAGCGAGAACAGCCCGGTGGTGATGGCGGCGAGCGCGAAGCGGTAGAGGATCAGCGCGGTCGCATCGTTGGCGAGCCCTTCGCCCTCGAGCACCACCAGGATGCGGCGGGGCAGGCCGAGCTTGCGCGCGATCGCGAGCGGCGCCACCACGTCCGGCGGCGCGACGATCGCCCCCAGCAGGAAGCCGATGCTCCAGGGCAGCCCGATTAGATAATGGGTCGCGGCCGCCACCATGAAGGCAGTGAAGATCACACAGCCGACCGAGAGCAGGATGATCGGCCGCAGGTTGGCCTTGAACTCGCGCCAGCTCATCGCGACGCTCGCCGAGTAGATCAGCGGCGGCAGCACCACCAGCAGCACGAGCTCGGGCGGCAGTTCCAGCGACGGCATGCCCGGCACGAAGGCGAGCACGATGCCGACCAGCAGCAACAGGATCGCCGGCGCGATATCGGTCCGCCGCGCCACCAGCGCGGTTCCCGCCAGCACGCCAAGCAAAGTGAGAAAAATCTGAAATTTGGCTTCCATAACGGGCTCAATTCGCCCGGAAACCAGCGCCAGTCAATGCGGTCCGGCCGGAGCCGGGCCGCGAGGGTCGTGTCACAAGGCCGTCGCGGGGATGCGGTTGGCCGCCCGGTCAGTCCCTGAGGTCGTAGCGGTAGGACTTCGAGACGATCTGCCAGCCATCGGCGAGCTTCATCGCCACCAGATAATCGGTGAAATAGCGCGGCGGCAGCTGGCAGCGTACCTTGATGAAGGCGGTGTTGTCGTCGGAGCGGTCGATAGTGACGATGAAATCCTCGCGCGGCTTGCCTTCGGCCTTGGCCGAAGTGCGCTTGCGCACCAGCGCGAGCCAATCGGGAACAGTCAGGACCTTCAGCTCGCCCTTCTCCACCCAGCGCAGATCGGCGCTCGGATGAAACGCTTCGGCGAGCTTGTCGGCATTGCTTTCGTAGAGGCCGTCGAAATAGGTTTGCACGACGCTTTCGACGCTGGATCGGTCTTGGCTCATGGGTTGGTCCTCCCGGCAGGAAATGAACGGCCGGAATGTAGCCATGAACCGCCTGATAGCGCCATGGCCGGCGGCAAAATTCCGCGTGAGGAGTACGTTGTGACCGCATCTGCAAATTCGAACGCGAATTCGAGCCATCGCATCCTGACCGGCGAGTGCTTCTGCCGCGACGTGCGCTACGAGGTCGCCGACGCGTTTGCCTATGCGCTGAATTGCCACTGCTCGAATTGCCGGCGCACCACAGGATCGGCGTTCAAGCCGTTCGCAGGCATCGCCCGCGAAAAATTCGCCGTCGTGCGCGGTGCCGACGGTCTTTTGATCTACGGCGATGCGGTCACCCACGATGCGCATTGCGGGCGCTGCGGGTCGCTGCTCTATTCGCAGGTCCGCGACGGCGCCTATGTCCATGTCACGATGGGCACACTGCGCGACGCGCCGACGATCCGGCCGACCGCGCATATCTTCGTCGGCTCAAAGGCGCCGTGGTACGAG
Organism: Bradyrhizobium sp. USDA 4461; assembly: GCF_054055655.1. Lineage (NCBI taxonomy): Bacteria > Pseudomonadati > Pseudomonadota > Alphaproteobacteria > Hyphomicrobiales > Nitrobacteraceae > Bradyrhizobium > Bradyrhizobium sp. USDA 4461. The sequence continues at coordinate 1,989,222 of NZ_JBSRXM010000001.1, read as the reverse complement.
ATTTCGGACGAGCTGCCGCAATATCAGGGGCATGTGACCCGAAGCGGGGAATAAACCCCTGCGGGGGCAGGTCTGGCAGCGCGAGGGCGAGCAAGTTCCGGTCACCCCGCCGATGGCGGACCCGCTGCCGGTCACTTGCGAACCGGCGGTCGCTTCCGCTGACTAACAATGAGGGCGGCACGGTCCCCGCGGGCGTGGATCGTGAGCCGCCTCACAAAGCGTAGCACTGCTTTCTGGTAGTCGGGGCTTACGTGTTAGGACATGCCGGATATTGGACGTCAGGTCCTGGAAGTGTCGCCATGAACGGGTCTGGGCTGTTGAAATTGAATCGATTGCTGTTTGCCGTCGCGGCCGTTCTGCTGGTCGTCTGCCAGCCGGCCTTCGCCGAGAAGCGCGTCGCGCTGGTGCTCGGCAATTCGGCCTACAGGAACACCGCGCCGCTGGCGAACCCGGTTAATGATGCCTCGGTGATCGCCGCGACGTTGAAGAACGCGGGCTTCGACGTGGTTGATTTCCGCAAGGACCTGCCGGCGGTCGAAACCCGCCGCGCGCTGCGTGAATTCGCCGACCTCGCCCGCGATGCCGATATCGCGCTGGTCTACTACGCCGGCCATGGCATCGAGGTGGACGGCGCCAATTACCTGATCCCGGTCGATGCCAGGCTGGAGCGCGACACCGACGTCTATGACGAGGCGTTTTCGCTCGACCGCATCCTGGTTGCCATCGAGCCGGCGCGGAAGCTGCGGCTGGTGATCCTCGATGCCTGCCGCGACAACCCGTTTGCCAAGACCATGAAACGAACCTTGGCGACCCGGGCGATCGGGCAGGGGCTCGCCAAGGTCGAGCCGACCAGCCCGAATGTGCTGATCGCCTATTCGGCGAAGGCCGGCTCCACCGCGGCCGATGGCGACGGCAAGAACAGCCCGTTCACGCTGGCGCTGTCGAAGTTCCTGCCGACCCCCGGCCTCGATGTCCGCCGCGCCTTCGGCTATGTCCGCGACGAGGTGCTGAAGACCACCAACAACCGCCAGGAGCCGTTCGTCTATGGCTCGCTCGGCGGCGAGGACGTGCCGCTGGTGCCGGCGGCGCCGAAGCCCGCGCCCGCCGCAGCTGCCGCGCCCGCGGCGCCAGTGCCGACGCCGCAATCCGAGGCGCGTCGCGATTACGAGCTGGCGCTGCAGATCGGCAACAAGAGCGCGATGAACGCTTTCCTCGCCCAATATCCGAGCGGCTATTATGCCAATCTCGCGCGGTTGCAGCTCGAGAAGTTCGCTGCCGAGGACGCGCGCGTCGCCGCCACCGAGAAGGCGCGTCAGGCCGAGCAGGAGCGCGCTCGGCTCGCCGCGGAGGGCGCACAGAAGGCGCAGCAGGCGAAGGCCGAGGCCGACGCCAGGGCGGCCGAAGCGGCGCGTCTTGCGGCCGAGAAGGCCAAGCAGGTCGCGCAGGAGCAGGCGGCAGCGGCCGAGCAGAAGCGGCAAGCCGATGCGGCGCTCGCCGATCGAACCGGAGCAGACAAGACGGCCTCTGATCAAGCAGCAGCGCAAGCGGCGGGCGCTCCTCCGCCGGCGCCCGAGAAGACCACGACCGTGGCGGCGCTGGCGACCGGCTCACCCGAGGTCGATGTCGTCAAATCGGTGCAGACCGAATTGCGCAGGGTCGGCTGCCTGACCGGCGCGGTCGACGGCGATTGGAACGCGGCCTCGCAGCGCTCGCTGACGCTGTTCAACCGCTATGCCGGCACCAGGCTCGAGATCAAGACCGCGAACCTCGACACGCTCGACGCCATCAAGCTGAAGCAGGCGCGCGTCTGCCCGCTGGTCTGCGAGCGCGGCTACAAGGCCGACGGCGATCGCTGCACCAGGATCGTCTGCGCCGAGGGCTCGTTCCTCAACGATGACAATGAATGCGAGAGGCGCCGCGAGCGGAAGCCGGTGGCCAAGCGCGACAGCGACGAGCGTCCGTCGCGCCGTGAGCGCGCCCGTGCGTTCCGTCCGGAGCGCGAGCAGGGCGAACCGCAGGTCCCATCAGCGGGAATTCCGCGCCCGCAGAAGCGTGCAAGGGCTGAGGGCGGTGGCAGCGGCCAGATCATGTGCGACGCCTATCTATGCCGACCGGTCCGGCACGGCTGCCACCTCGAGTACCGCGGTGGCGGCGGCCCCGGCCTCGGCGTCGGCAATGTCGAGGTCTGCAACTAGGCCTGATGAGGTTAGTCGGAAGCAGGCGGCGGGCACCATTTCACCTCGCCCCGCGTGCGGGGAGAGGTCGGATTGCATCGTAGATGCAATCCGGGTGAGGAGGACTCTCCACGAGCGCAGCTGTTACCGTTTGCGCGGAGACAGCCCCTCACCCCAACCCTCTAAGAGCAAGCTTCGCTTGTCTCGACCCCGTAAGAACGGGGCGAGGGAGCACAGTGCCGTCGCGGTTGCTCTGCGATCCAATCCGATCACGTGCTAGATCGCGCTCGCCGCGATGTTCACCATCAAAGCCAGCAGCGCGGTGTTGAACACGAACGAGATGATGCCGTGCACGGTCGCGGTGCGGCGGATGATCTTGTCGGTGATGCCGACGTCGGAGACCTGCGCGGTCATCCCGATCACGAACGAGAAATAGACGAAGTCCCAGTAATCGGCGTCGGCATGCGCATCGCCGCTCGGAAACTGCAATCCGCCGGGCGTCTTGCCGCGATAGAACTCATGGGCGTAATGTAGCGCGAAAGCGGTATGCACCGCGGTCCATGACAGCGTGATGGTGACGATCGCCGTCGCCAGGCCCGCCGGGCTGCCCTTGGAGGCGCCGAGTTCGAACACGATGGCGAGCAGGCTCGCCAGCGCGCCGAACGCGGTCAGCAGCAGGATCAGGAAACGGCCATCGTCCTGCAGGATCGCGCTGCGCTTGATGTGGGCGACGCCACAGCGCAGCATCATCACATAGGCGAGCACGAGATAGAGCGCGGCGAAGGCGTCCCAGCCGGCGAGCAGGCGCGTGACGAGGCGCGTCGCACCGGGGATCAACAGCGCAACGGTGATGCCGAGTGCGAGCGAGACGAAGGTGCGCGGCCGGCCCACGACGACGCGGACCGGCATCGGCAGCTTGCGGAAACGAACAAGGCGGTCGTCGAACTCCTTGTTCATTTCACTTCCAGCTAGTTCTTGCGCTCGGCGACGAAGCGCGCCGCGGCACGCAGCACGTCGCCGCGCTCGCCGAACACCGACAATGCGGCATCGGCGCGCGCCAGCAGATCGCGCACGCGCTGCTTGGCGCCATCGATGCCGAGCTGGGTGACGAAGGTGGTCTTGCCCAGCGCGGCGTCCGCGCCGGCCGGCTTGCCGAGCGCGGCGGCGTCGCCCTCGACGTCGAGCAGATCGTCGGCGATCTGGAAGGCCTCGCCGAGCGCTTTGCCGTAATCGTCGAGCGCCTGGTATTCCTTTTGCGAAGCCTGTCCGAGGATCGCGCCGGCGATGCAGCCGAAGCGCAGCAGCGCGCCGGTCTTCATCTGCTGCAGGCGTGCGACGTCGACCGGCTCGCGGTCGCCGAAGCGGCCTTCGCCTGCGAGGTCGAGGATCTGGCCGCCGGCCATGCCGCCGACGCCGGAGGCGCGCGCCAGCGCGCGGGTCAGCAGCAGTCGCACCTGGGCATCTCTGTGGATCGCATCGCGGGTGATGATGTCGAAGGCGATCGTCAGCAGTGCGTCGCCGGCGAGGATTGCGGTGGCATCGTCATAGGCCTTGTGCAGGGTCGGGCGGCCGCGGCGCAGATCGGAATTGTCCATCGCCGGCAGATCGTCGTGGATCAGCGAGTAGCAGTGGATGCATTCGAGCGCAGCGCCGACCAGCAGCGCGGACTCGCGCGGAATGCCGAACACCGCGGCGCTCTCGACCGCGAGGAACGGCCGCAACCGCTTGCCGCCGCCGAGGCTCGAATAGCGCATCGCCTCGATCAGCCGCTTCGGGCGCACGATCTCGTCGTTTTCGGTCACATCCGACAGCAGTTTCGCGAGCAGGGCTTCGGTATCCTCCGCGGTCTGGTCCAGCCGCTTGGAAAACTCTGCAGTACCGGTCGTCATTAAGAATTGCTCCAGATCGATTTTCGGCCGGACAATCGTTGATGGCACCGGCTTCGTCAATTGCTGCCCTCCGACGGATTGCGCCTTAAAAGTGCTGGAAAAACCGTGAATTATCCCGCAGACGTCTGACGGCGCCGGCCGTATCCTGGCGGGCGGGTCGCAAATCCTCTCTGGAGACGCCCTCCCCGGAAACCCCCGTTTTGCGCATCGTCCGAATTTTATTGCTGCTTTTGCTGGCCCTGCTGTTGCTGCCCTATCTGGTGACGCCGTTCTACCGCACCGGTCAGCCAGTTTCGGCCCTGATGGCATGGCGGACCCTGCGCGGGGCCCCGGTGACCCGGCATTGGATCGAGTTCGGCGCCATGTCGCCCTATTTGCCGCGGTCCGTGGTGGCCTCCGAGGACGCCCACTTCTGCAAGCATCACGGGATCGATTGGGGGGCACTGCGCGAGGCGCTCAACGATGCCGAGGACGGCGAGGCGGCGCGCGGCGGCTCCACTATCACTCAGCAGGTGGCCAAGAACCTGTTCCTGTGGCCGGGTCGCAGCGTGATCCGCAAGGGGCTGGAACTGCCGCTGGCGCTCTGGATCGATTTCGTGCTGCCCAAGCAGCGGATCCTGGAAATCTACCTCAATATCGCGGAAATGGGCCCGTCCGGGCAGTTCGGCGTTGAAGCCGGGTCCCAATATGCCTTTGGCCGGTCCGCGGCAGGGCTGTCACCCCGGGAGGCAGCGCTGTTGGCGGCGATCTTGCCGAATCCGGTCAAAAGGAACGCCCGGAGCCCGGGTCCGGGGGTGCGCAGGCTGTCCGGGACCTATATGGCTCGGGCCAACACGGTGACCCACTGCTGGCGCGAAAATCGCGGCCCCTGAGGCCGATTTCGGGCGGATTTTGCGGTCTTCAGCCCTAGCTTTACGCTGGACCTTCCTCTATAAGCGCGGCCTTACCGGCATCGCAGCTGGCGCTTTGAAGCGCTGTGCGCTCGTCCCCATTTCGGACGATGCCTCCGCAACACCCCTAGAGGACACCGTCATGGCCGTTCCCAGAAGAAAAACCTCGCCGTCGCGCCGTGGCATGCGCCGTTCGGCCGATGCGATCAAGACCCCGACCTATGTCGAGGACAAGGACTCCGGCGAGCTGCGCCGTCCCCACCACCTCGACCTGAAGACCGGCATGTACAAGGGCCGCCAGGTCCTGAAGGCCAAGAAAGAGTCCTGATCGGACCTTCGGCTGTCGCGCCGCCGAGTATGATCCGGAAAAGTGTCTAGCGATTTCCGGTCAGATCACGCTCTGGTCAAAACGGCGCTGCGCCCGAATTCGGCCAACGAGTGCGGTCAAGACGGGCGCGTCCGCGGCGAAGCCGATGAGCATCGCCGCATTGCTGGTTCTTCCTGAATAAGGCGCAAGCCCCGATGGTCGGTTTTCCGCTGCTGCTCGTTCCGCTCGCGGTCTACAACATCATCGCTTTCCTGATGCCCGGCGTGTCCTTTACGGACCCGCTGATCAGGCTGACCTTGCTGTCGGGCGAAGTGTGGCAGATCACGCTCGGCGACATGCTGCTCGCGGCCGGCGTGCTGCTGTTGCTGCTCGAGGTCATCAAGGGCGCGCGCCCCGGCGCCAAATATCTCACCGATCATCTGCTGTCGCTGATCGTGTTCGGCGCGGCCGCTGCCGAATTCGTGCTCTGGCCGAAATTCGGCAACTCGACCTATTGCCTGCTCGCGCTGCTGGCGCTGGTCGATTTCATTTCCGGAATTGCGCTGCGCACCCGTCGCCGTGCGGTGATCGCGGCACCCGCGCCGAGCGTCAGCAAGGCGCAGCCCGAGGCGCCGCAGCCCGCGCCGGCCGTGGCACCTGCGCCGCGTGTCGAGCCCGCGCCTGTCGCCACACCGGCGTCTGCTGCGCCGCCGGCGGCCGCGCCCGTTCCTCCGGCGACATCGGTCGCGGAATCCGTGCTGCTCGATCCGTCTGCGCCGAAGCCGACGGTTGCCTCGCCGGATTTACAGCCGGGCGGCCAGCCATCGTCGGACGCCCCGCAGCGCTAGACGGTTCTCGCGGGAGAGGTCATGAGCCAGCAAGCGCCCCTTCCAATCGCCGATCAGACGACCACCCAATCGATCTTCGACTGGCTCGAACGGTTCGCCGCCTGCGTCAGGGCAGTCGACTATGCCGCCGCCCGTCCGTTCTGGCATTCCGACATCATCTCGTTCGGCACCTATCAGGAGCTGATCCACGGCCGCACGCGCTGGACCGAGATGCAATGGGACAATGTCTGGCCCCGCACCGCGGATTTCGCCTTCGATCTCGCGCACACCGAGGTGCTGGTGAGTGCCGATGGCGGCATGGCGACGGTGATCACACCCTGGACCAGCACCGGCTTTCATCCGGACGGCAGCCGTTTCGACCGGCCGGGGCGGGCCACGATCATCCTCGCGCGGCAAGCCGACGGGCGCTGGCTCGGCATTCACTCCCACATGTCGCTGCGCCGCGGCGTGCCGCAGGACAGCCACGGTAACCGGCCGGTCAAGGCCCGCTGATCGCGTGATGATTTGCTAGATGATTTGCCTTGTGCGCCGCGTCACGCTGCGGCGTTCGTCGACATGCGGGCCGTAAGCGCTCTGCGCGTCGGCCAATGACCCACGCCGCAGGCTGCGCGTTTGCGGTTCGTGCGCGGCAGTTGCGATCAGGTGCGCCAAAAATGAAGGGTCGCCGTGGGGCAGCGGAATCTTGGGTGCCCAATGGGTGGTCGCCGCCAGCGGCACCAGAGCCGTGCTGGTCACCCCGGCCACGTCGGTGAACTCGCCGTCCAAGACTTCCAATTGGATTTCCGATTGATCGATATCCAGCATCGCCTGCGACCCGTTGGAGCGTCATAGTTTGGGACGTCACGTCCCTCCGCGACAACCCTCATGGCAAGGGTCATGCCCGCCATCCCCAGTTCGTTCCCGGGCGGTCCAAAACGTGGTTTCCAGATTATTTATCAACTTCTCCTAGCGTTGGATTCGCCGGAACTACTATCTTGAGGGTGTGGAGAATCACCGGGCTCCGTCCCAGATCGAGACATGTTCGATGCCACCTGTCCCGCCAGCTGCCAGCATCCTCGCCTCGCTCGGCCAGGCGACATTCGCCTGGGACCTGGCGACCGACGCGATTGCCTGGAGCGACAATGCGGCGACGGTCTTCCCGGATATCCCTGCCGAGGCGCTCGCCAGCGGTGCCGAGCTCGCCAAGCTGATCGAGCCATCGCGCGGCATTCGCGCGGATGCGCTCGGCCAGTCGGCGCCGGTGCAGAGCGGGGAGGGCGTGCCCTACCGGATCGAATATGGCGTGCGCGCCGTCACCTCGGCGCCGGTGATCTGGATCGAGGAGACCGGCTGCTGGTTTGCCGGCGCTGACGGTAAGCCGGCGCGCGTGCAGGGCGTCGTCCGCGTCAACAATGAACGCCGCGCCCGCGACGAGCAGCTCTTGAAACTGTCGCGGCACGATCCGCTGACCAACGAGCTCAACCGCACCCATCTGGTCGCCTCGCTCGCCGAAGCGATCGAGGAGTGCGCGCGCTTCCGCACCTCCTGCGCCTTCATGCTGATCGGCATCGATCATCTGGCGCGGGTCAACGATGCCTTCGGTTTCGATGTCGCCGACGCGGTCATCGCCGAGGTCGCGAAGCGGATCCGCGCGCGGCTGCGCAGCGGCGACATGCTCGGCCGCTTCTCCGGCAACAAGTTCGGCCTGATCCTGCGCAACTGCACCGTCGACGACACCAACGTCGCGGCCGAGCGCTTCCTCGCCGCAGTGCGCGATGAGGTGGTGCCGACCAAGTCTGGCCCGGTGTCGGTGACGGCATCGATCGGCGCCGTCACCATCCCGCGCCACGCGAAATCGGCGGAGGAGGCGGTCAATCGCGCCCAGGAGACGCTGGACGCCGCCAAGAGCCGCCGCGCCGGATCGTTCGCGCTGTGGAAGCCGAATGTCGAGCGCGATGCCCAGCGCCGCGTCAACATCCGCGTCACCGACGAGATCGTCACCGCGCTGAACGAGCGCCGCATCGTGATCGGCTTCGAGCCGGTGGTCGATGCGCGCCTGCGGCAGCCGGCGTTCTACGAGTGCCTGGTCCGCATGGAGCAGGACGACGGCCGCGCGCTGCTGGCGCCCGATATCGTGCCGGTCGCCGAGCGGCTCGGCCTGATCCGGCTGGTCGATCATCGTGTGCTGGAGCTTGCGATCGCCGAGCTCGCCGCAGCGCCGGGCGTGCAGCTCAGCCTCAACATCTCGCCCGACACCACGATGGATCCGGACTGGTGGGCGACCATCGAATCCCTGATGCGCGCGCATCCCGGCGTCGGCGAGCGGTTGATCGTCGAGATCACCGAGACGGTCGCGATCCAGGATATCGACGATGTCCGCGGCTTCGTCACGCGGCTGAAGAATTTCGGCAGCCGGATCGCGATCGACGATTTCGGCGCCGGCTACACCTCGTTCCGCAATCTGCGCAAGCTCGGCGTCGATATTGTGAAAATCGACGGCGCCTTCGTGCAGAACATCGTGCGCTCGGCCGACGATCGCGCCTTCGTGCAGACGCTGATCGATCTCGCGCGCCGCCTCGAGATCAAGACGGTCGCCGAATGGGTGCAGGATGAGGAAGCCGCCGTGATGCTGCGCGAATGGGGCTGCGACTTCATCCAGGGCCGCCTGATCGGCCTCGCCTCGCCGGACCGGCCGTGGAACGTGCCGGCGGAGAAGACCGTGCCGGCTACGGGGTAGGTCGGCCTGCCACTACAAAACCCGCCATCCTGAGGTGCGAGCGGAGCGAGCCTCGAAGGATGCATGGCCCGGCTGGTGGCCGTCGACCCTTCGAGACGCCGCGCAAGGGCGCGGCTCCTCAGGGTGACGGGATTCAGAACTGGACAGCCCAGCGACTCAGACCTACTCGTCCTTCTTCGCCGGCTGCGACATGCGCTCGAGGCGCTCCTGCATGTCCTTCATCTGGCGGCGCAGGTCGTCGATGTTGCCGTCGTCAGGCGCGGGCTCCGGCACCTTCTCGGCCTCAGTGCCGCCGCGCTGCGGCACGAACGGCTTGAACATCGAGAAGGTCTGCTGGAACAGCTCCATGTTGCGGCGGACCTGCTCTTCCAGCGGCGCAAACGGCGTGCCGCTCAGCGCGCCCGCGATCTGCTTGCGGAACTTCTCCTGCTCCTTGGTCAGCGTCTCGATCGACTGTTCGAGATATTTCGGCACCACCATCTGCATGCTGTCGCCATAGAAGCGGATCAGCTGGCGCAGGAAGGTGGTCGGCAGCAGGTTCTGCCCGGCCTTGTTCTCCTGCTCGAAGATGATTTGCGCGAGCACGGAGCGGGTAATGTCGTCGCCGGTCTTGGCGTCATAGACGAGGAAATCCTCGCCCTCCTTCACCATCGCCGCGAGATCCTCGAGCGTCACATAGGTGCTCGTACCGGTATTATAGAGCCGCCGGTTCGCGTATTTCTTGATCGTGGTCGGATGTTCAGATTTTGCCATGGGCTCTCACTTCAACACCGAAGAACCTGGAACCCCGACGGCATCGCCGCAGGGCTAAATGCAACGCATCGCAGCAAAGGTAAGCATTTTCAAAGCCGCTCGGCTACCGTTTTGTGCTTTGCGGTTAATTCCAAAGCATAGGATTTGCTCAGGAATGTGCCAAGGGCGTCATTTTGAGTGCGTCGCGGCGCGATTTGCGCGACAGTTCGATTGACATGGCTCGATGAGCTTTACAGGATGGTCATTAAGAGACAGGCCCGCCAAACTGGCCGCCCGCCGTCGAGAAACCCAGCTACAACCCATAGGAGATGTCCATGTCAGACGATGTCGTCATCGTCAGCGCCGCCCGCACCCCCGTCGGTAGCTTCAACGGCGCCTTCGCCACCACGCCGGCCCACGACCTCGGTGCGATCGCCATCAAGGCGGCGCTGGAGCGTGCCGGCGTCGAGGGTGGCCAGGTCTCCGAAGTCATCATGGGCCAGATCCTCACCGCGGCGCAGGGCCAGAACCCGGCCCGCCAGGCCTCGATCGCGGCCGGCATCCCGGTGGAAAGTCCGGCCTGGGGCGTCAACCAGCTCTGCGGCTCGGGCCTGCGCACGGTGGCGCTGGGCTACCAGGCGCTGCTCAACGGCGATTCCTCGATCGTCGTCGCGGGTGGCCAGGAATCCATGAGCATGGCCCCGCACGCGCAATATCTGCGCGGTGGCGTCAAGATGGGTGACCTCCAGCTGATCGACACCATGATCAAGGACGGCCTGTGGGATGCCTTTAACGGCTACCACATGGGCAACACCGCCGAGAACGTCGCCAAGCAGTACCAGATCACCAGGTCACAGCAGGACGAGTTCGCGGTCGGCTCGCAGAACAAGGCCGAGGCGGCGCAGAAGGCCGGCAAGTTCAAGGACGAGATCGTCCCGGTCACCATCAAGTCCCGCAAGGGCGACATCGTGGTCGACGCCGACGAGTATCCGCGCCACGGCGCCACGCTCGATGCGATGGCCAAGCTGCGCGCCGCATTCGAGAAGGACGGCACCGTGACCGCCGGCAACGCCTCGGGCATCAATGACGGCGCCGCCGCCGTGGTGCTGATGACTGCCAAGGAAGCCGCCAAGCAGGGCAAGAAGGTGCTGGCCCGCATCGTCTCGTGGGGCCAGGCCGGCGTCGATCCCAAGATCATGGGCACCGGTCCGATCCCCGCCTCGCGCGCGGCGCTGAAGAAGGCCGGCTGGAACATCGCCGACCTCGACCTGATCGAGGCCAACGAGGCGTTCGCGGCGCAGGCCTGCGCCGTCAACAAGGATCTCGGCTGGGATCCGGCCAAGGTCAACGTCAACGGCGGCGCGATCGCGATCGGCCATCCGGTCGGCGCATCGGGTGCGCGCGTGCTGGTGACGCTGCTGCACGAGATGCAGAAGCGCGATGCCAAGAAGGGCCTCGCGACGCTGTGCATCGGCGGCGGCATGGGCATCGCTATGTGCGTTGCACGCGACTGAACAAAAGGCAGCGGGGCCGGTTAGGTGATGAAAAGATCATCTGTCAACCGCGGCGCGAGCTGATAAATAAGATGCCCGGCTTTGCGCCGGGCATTTTGTTTCGGGAGCATGATGCGGAAAAGCGTGAAGCGGTTTTCCGAAAAGATCATGCTCAAAAGAGGGGAGCTAAAGCGCGATGACGATTCAGCCTTATCCCATCGCGCTTTGTTGAGTGAGTGCGAAGGCCGGAGTTATCCGGTTATAAAAGACGGCCAAGGAGGAAACGGACATGGCACGTGTTGCATTGGTGACGGGCGGAACGCGCGGTATTGGAGCTGCGATCAGCAAGGCGCTGAAAGCGGCCGGCTACAAGGTAGCGGCAAGCTACGCCGGCAATGACGCCGCGGCGGAGAAGTTCAAGGCGGAGAGCGGGATTCCCGTCTACAAGTGGGACGTCGCGTCGTTCGACGCCTGCGCGGCCGGCGTCAAGCAGGTCGAGGCCGATCTCGGCCCGGTCGACGTGCTCGTCAACAATGCCGGCATCACCAAGGATACTGCGTTCCACAAGATGACCGTCGAGCAGTGGAACGCGGTGATCAACACCAACCTCGGCTCGCTGTTCAACATGACGCGCCAGGTGATCGAGGGCATGCGCGCCCGCAAGTTCGGCCGCGTCATCTCGATCTCCTCGATCAACGGCCAGAAGGGCCAGTTCGGCCAGGTCAACTACTCCGCAGCGAAGGCCGGCGACATCGGCTTCACCAAGGCGCTGGCGCTCGAGAACGCCAAGGGCGGCATCACCGTGAACGTGATCTGCCCGGGCTACATCAACACCGAGATGGTGCAGGCGGTCCCGAAGGACGTGCTCGAGAAGAGCGTGATCCCGCAGATCCCGGTCAACCGGCTCGGCGAGCCGGAAGAGATCGCGCGCGCGGTGGTGTTCCTCGCCGCCGACGACGCCGGCTTCATCACCGGCTCGACGCTGACCGTGAACGGCGGCCAGTATCACGCCTGACGCCTTTACCTTCATTGCCTGCGACAAATGCAGGCGTTTGCGCTAGCGACGAAGCAATCCAGGTTCGGTATGACGCCGCAGGATTGCTTCGCAGCGCTTTTCATCAGCAGGCAGTTGTCGGCGGGCACTCCGAACTGTAATCCGTCATCCCCGCGCAAAGGCGAAGCTTTTGCGCGGGGATGACGGTGATGCAGCGATGTGCTGGCGCCGGCCGGTTGACCCGCAACGATGAGACAATGACGACCCGAACTGCCACCCTTGTCGGACTGACCGCCATCCTGATGTGGTCGCTGCTGTCGGTCATGACGGTTGCGACCGGGGCGATCCCGGCGTTCCAGCTCGCTGCCATGACCTTTGCGATCGGCGCCGCGGTGGCGTTCGCGAGCTTCCTGCTGCGGCCGTCGGCGTTCGTCGCGTTGAGGCAGCCGCTGATCGCCTGGGTGGTCGGCGTCGGCGGGCTGTTCGGCTATCACGCGCTGTATTTCCTGGCGCTGCGCTTCGCGCCGCCGGCCGAGGCCGGCCTGCTCAATTATCTCTGGCCGCTGCTGATCGTGCTGTTCTCCTCGCTGCTGCCGGGCGAGCGGCTGGCGATCCATCACGTCATCGGCGCGCTGCTCGGCCTCGCCGGCACCGTGCTGCTGTTCGCCGGCAACACCGGCGCCTTCACCCGCGAACAGATTCCGGGCTTCGCGGCGGCTTTCGTCGCGGCGTTCGTCTGGGCCGCCTATTCGGTTATGTCGCGCCGGCTCAAGGCGGTGCCGACCGATGCCGTGGCGGGCTTCTGCCTCGCGACCGCGGTGCTCGCGGCGCTGATGCACATGATGGTGGAGACCACGATGTGGCCCGCGACGCCGCTGCAATGGCTCGCGGTTGTGGCGCTCGGCATCGGTCCGGTGGGGGCTGCGTTCTTCGCCTGGGACATCGGCATGAAGCGCGGCGACATCCGCGTGCTCGGCGCCGCCTCCTACGCTACGCCGCTGCTCTCGACCGCGTTCCTGATCCTGGCGGGCTTTGCCAAGCCCAGCGCCAACATCGCCATTGCCGCGATCCTGATTGCTGGCGGTGGGCTGATTGCGGCGAAGGACATGGTGTGGAAGCGCTGAGGGTTATCAACTCGTCATTCCGGGATGCGCCACTTGGCGCAGGCCCGGAATCCATTTCACCGCTTGCACTTGCGGCCCAATGGATTCCGGGCTCGCGCTCCGCGCGCCCCGGAATGACGAACTAAGTCGGCTCCCAGCCTTTCGGCGCCAGCTCGAACGTCGCGAATTCGAATCCCGGCGCGACGGTGCAGCCGACCAGCGTCCAGTCGCCATTGCTTTCCGCGGCCTGCCAGGCGTCCGCCGGCACGATTGCTTGCGGCTGCTCGCCGCCGATGACGTCAGGCCCGAGCGCGATCGCATGCTGCGGCTCGCCGTCGCGCGCGATCCGCAGCGTCAGCGGCGCGCCGGCGTAATAGTGCCACGTCTCGACGGCGTCGATACGGTGCCAGTGCGAGCGCTCGCCCCGCGCCAGCAGGAAGTAGATCGCGGTCGAATGCGCGCGGCCACCGGCATCGCAGCGTTGGTCGCGAAACGTCTCGCGATAATGCCCGCCTTCGGGATGCGGCTTCAGGTCGAGCCGCGCGATGATGTCGGCAGCGGAGAGCTGGGACATCAGGATTTGTTCTTGCGCTCGCGGAGCTCGCCGAACACCTGCGCGGGGTCGGCGCCCTTCATGTGCAGCTTCGCCGCAACCGAAGGCTCGTCGGCGCGCAGGAACACGTTGGCCTTCTTCTCGTCGCCGAGCAGCACGGGAATCGTCGGCTTGTTCTCGGCACGCAGCTTTGTCACCTCCGCCGCGCGCGCCTGCAAATGCGGATTGTCAGCCTCGATGGTGAGCGCGAACTTCACATTCGCCGCGGTGTATTCATGGCCGCAATAGAGTCGGAAATCGTCCGGCAGCGAACGCAGCTTCAGAAGCGAATCCCACATCATCGGATAGCTGCCCTCGAACACCCTGCCGCAGCCGATCGAGAACAGCGTGTCGGCGGCGAACACCGCCTTCTCGCCGTCGAACACGTAGGAGATATGGTCGAGCGTATGGCCGGGGGTTTCCACCACGCGGGCCAGGAGGCTGCCGACCTTGATGACGTCGGCATTGGCGGCGCGCAGATCGACATTGGCGATCTTGGCCGAGTGGTCGTGCGGGGCGACGACGCGGCAGCCATATTTCTGCTTCAGCTCGGCGACGCCGCCGACATGGTCGCCATGGTGATGGGTGATCAGGATGTCGGTCAGCGTCCAGCCTTCGCGCTCCAGCGCCTTGATGATCGGGCCGGCCTCCGGCGCGTCGATCGACGCCGTTGCCTTGGTCGTGGGATCGTGGATCAGGTAGCCGAAATTGTCGGTGAGGCAGCTGAAGGTACGAATCTCGGCGGTCATGATTTCTCCACGAACAAACGGGACGGACATTCAGAGCATGATCGTCTGGGAAAAACCGGTCGCAACTTTCCCGGGTCATGCTCTTAACGCGCCCAATATAGGTGTGAAATATGGCGTTAACGCTCCGGCGGCAACGCAATTTTCCGCGCAGCCGGCTCACTGCCGGCATGTTAGGCTGGCAACCATGGACGTCATCGACCTCCGCGACTTCTATTCGCAGCGCCTCGGCATCGTGGCGCGGCAGCTGATCAACCGCGGCATCCGCGCACGGTGGCCGAACGCGGACGGCCAGCGTGTGCTCGGGCTGGGCTATCCGACGCCCTACCTCGGCCTGTTCCGCGAGACCTGCGAGCGCTGCATTGCCTTCATGCCGGCGGCCCAGGGCGTGCTGAAGTGGCCGACCGGCCGGCCGGCGCTGGCGACCCTGATCGACGAATTCTCGATGCCGCTGCCGGATGCCGCGGTCGACCGCGTGCTGCTGGTGCACGCGCTGGAGATGTCCGACGATCCCGAGCGGCTGCTGCGCGAGGTGTGGCGGGTGCTGTCACCGTCGGGCCGGCTGATCGCGATCATCCCGAACCGGCGCGGCGTCTGGACCCGCACCGATGCCACGCCGTTCGGCCATGGCCGGCCCTATTCGCGGGCGCAGATCACCCAGCTGTTACGGCAGACCTGGTTCACGCCGGCGTCATGGGGCGAGGCGCTGTTCATGCCGCCGGTGCAGGGCAGCTGGTTCCTGCGCTCGGCGATGGCGTGGGAGCGCGTCGGCGCCGCGCTGTCGATGCCGTTCGCGGGCGTGCATATCGTGGAGGCCAGCAAGCAGGTCTATCGCGCGATTCCCGCGCGCCGCGAACGCACCCAGCTGATCCCGTCATTGCGTCCGGTGCTGGTGCCGTCCTCGACGGCAACGCGCAAATCGAGTCACTCGGAGTAGTAGGGCGCACCCGCCCCTGGAGGGGAGGGTGGCCGCATACGTACCTGCGTTACTCGTTGCCCGGATTGAAGTCGTCGCCGCTCGGCGCGGGCTGCGCCGCCATGTCGGGACGCGGGCTGTGCGGACGGCGGCGGCGGCGCGGGAAGCGCTCGCTGCGTTCGCCGCGCTCTGCGCCGCCATTGTTGCCTTCATAGGCCCCGCCATTGACCTGCGGCTGCGCGCCGCCGGTGATGAACGAGGGCAAGCGATCGACGCCGCCGGCATCCGCCATTGCGGGCTGCGGCTGGTTCTGCGGTTGCGGCTGGTATTGCGGCTGCGGACGATGCTCACGCTCACGATGTTCGCGCGGTTGATGCTCACGCGGCTGCTGGTCCCGCTCGCGATGTTCGCGCGGCTGCTGCTGATCGCGCTGGTACGGCTGCTGGCCGTTCTCGCGCAGGAAGGGTTGCTGCTGCTGCGGCACGAAGCCCGGCTCCTGGCCGAAGCTCGAATAGCCGTCGTCGTCGCCGTCTTCGGTTACGACCGGCTCGGCGTCGGGACGCGGCTGCTGCTGATTCTGCCGGAACTGCTCCTGCGCAGCCGCGATGATCCGGTAGTAGTGCTCGGCGTGCTGATAGTAGTTCTCGGCCGCCACCGGATCGCCGGAGGAGCGTGCATCACGCGCGAGCTGGACGTATTTCTCGGCGACGTGGGAGGCGGTGCCGCGGATCTTGATGTCGGGTCCGTTCGATTCGTACACCCGTGTCAGGGGATTCTGGCCGCGCCGGTTATTGTTGTTGTTATTGTTATTATTGTTCCGGTTGCGCATCCGCTTGTTGTTCTGACCGTTTCTCATCTGTCGCCTTTTATTCCAGCCCTGAAGTGATTGCAGTCCGTCATGTTCGATCCGTCACATTCGATTCGGCGCGCGCCTAGGCACACGGAATCGCAATACCGTTCGAAGTGGCATCGATATCGCCGACCATCTCGTTCAGCAAAGTCGCGTGCAGCAAAGACGCGTTCCCCAACCGCCGGCAATGCCCGCCAGCGACCAAATCATACCGCCCGTTGAGACAGGCCCAGTTCTCGTGCGTAAGTCTTCAAGCGCAATAACAGGCTTTCGTTCGCTTGGCGGTCAGAGCAGCACAGCTTCGGCTATTGCGCTCAATAGACCTGCGTTCCTGGAACCTTTCGATCGGCGGGCTCTGCTGAACCCTGGTCATCACCCGTAACGATTACGGGGCCAGCACCGATGTTGTGCCCGGAACGTAGTCGTTCCCGGGGGATAATCCAAGAGGTTTTTTTGCGTTCCAATAGGACTTTATCGGGGCGGCCGGCGGGCCGAAACGGCCCTCGGAATGCCCCCGAGGTCGGCCCTCGGCGGGCCTGTTGGGGATAACCCGGACGCCGTCATCAGCGCTTCAACGTCGCCGCTTTGGCCCTGTCCAATTTCCACAACCAGAAATCCGCCCGAGGCCAGAAGACCCGTAGATTGCGAAATCAGCGCGCGATAGGCGTCGAGCCCGTCGGGACCGCCGTCGAGCGCCGCGCGCGGGTCGTGCGCGCGCACCTCGATGTCGAGACCGGCGATGTCGGCCGAGGGAATATAGGGCGGGTTGGACACGATCAGGTCGAACGTGCCGGTCAGGGCGCTGGCATAGTCGCATGCGATCCATGTCGTGCGCGCGCCGAGTCCGAGCTCGGCGGCATTCCGGCTCGCCGTCTGCAATGCCTCGGCCGAGATGTCGGTGGCGTAGCCATGCGCGTTCGGCAGTTCCGAGAGCAGCGCCAGCAGGATCGCGCCGGAACCGGTGCCGAGATCGGCGATCCGCAAGGTGCGATCCTCCGCGCCGTCGCCGCGCAGCAGCTCGAGCGCGCGCTCGACCACGGTCTCGGTGTCGGCGCGCGGCACCAGCGTCGCGGCGGAAAGGAGCAGCGGCAGCCCCCAAAACTCCTTGACGCCGAGAATGCGTGCGACCGGTTCGCCGGCGAGGCGGCGTCGTGCGAGGGCCTCGACACGATCCGCTTCGTCAGAGGTCAGGGTGCGCTTGGCGCCGGTGATCATGCCGGTCAGGTCTAGGCCGAGCGCGGCGCCGATCAGCAGCCGTGCATCGAGCTCGGCCGAGTCGTTGCCGGCGGCCGTGAGGCGCGTGGCGAGCGCGCGACGGGCACCCTCGACGGTCGGGTTGGCGTTTTCAGCTGACGGGCTCATCGCGCGTTGTTAGCCGATGGTCGATGCGGCGTCGATATCGCTTGCGCGGCGCGTGGCCGGCGCGCACGGTCGAAGCCTCAACCGACCGATCCGGAACGCGCGACCATGACGGGCTACGACGACCAGAACATCTTCGCCAAAATCCTGCGCGGCGAGATCCCGAGCTTCAAGATCCATGAGACCGACCGGACCCTTGCCTTTCTCGACATCATGCCGCGTTCGCCGGGGCATACGCTGGTGATTCCGAAGGCGCCGGCGCGCGGCATCCTCGACATCGCGGAGGATGACCTTGCCGCGGTGGTGCGGTCGGCCAGGCGCATCGCCATCGCCGCGATGAAGGCATTCTCCGCCGACGGCATCATCATCCAGCAGTTCAGCGAGCCCGCCAGCGGGCAGGTGGTGTTTCACCTGCACATGCATGTGATGCCGGTGAAGGCCGGCGTCGCGCTGCTGCCCGCGCAGACCGTCAAGGCGGAGATGGATGTGCTCGCCGATCATGCCAAACGCATGATCGCGGCGCTCGCGGACTGAGTTGTTGGGCTACACCCCGAGGTAGCGTTGCAGGACGTCAGGCTGCGCCTTGATCTCCTGCGCCGGCCCTTCATGGACGATGTGCCCATTGTTGATGATGTAGATGCGCTGCGCCAGCGCCAGCGTCGCGGCGAGGTTCTGCTCCACCAGCACGATGGTCTGTCCGGCCTCGGCGAGATCGCGGCAGGCCTTCATCAGGTCGCGCACAATCACCGGCGCCAGTCCCTCGAACGGCTCGTCGAGCAAGATGATCTTGGGATCGCGCACCAGGGCGCGCGCGATCGCCAGCATCTGCTGCTCGCCGCCCGACAGATCGGTGCCGCGATTGCTGCGCCGCTCGCGGAGCCGCGGAAACATCTCGTAGATGCGATCGAGCGGCCAGCGCCGCGAGGCGGTCAGGCCGGCGATCATGAGGTTCTCCTCGACGCTCAAGCTGCCGAAGATGCGGCGCTCCTCATGGACCAGCTGCATGCCGGCCTGTGCGATCTTGTGGCTCTTCTTGCCGGCGATATCGACGCCGTCGAACCTCACGGAGCCGCGGCGCGGGGTGACCACGCCCATCAGGCTCTTCAGCGTCGTGCTCTTGCCGGCGCCGTTGCGACCGAGCAGCGCCACCACCTCGTTGCGTTCGACGCGCATTGAGACGTCGAACAGGATGTGGGAATCCCCATAATAGCTGTTCAGTCCGTTGACTTCGAGCAGGCTCATGCGGCGAGCTCTCCATGCACGCCGCCAAGATAGGCTTCCTGGACGGTCGAATTGTTCTTGATCTCCTCCGGCGTTCCCTCGACCAGCACGCGGCCTTCCTGCAGCACGGTGACGCGCTCGGCGAGTTCGAACAACGCATCCATGTCGTGATCGATGATGATCATGGTGCGGCCCTGGCTGATCGACTTCAGGAGCTTCACGGTCTCGACGCGCTCGCGCGGGCTCATGCCGGCCAGCGGCTCGTCGAGCAGCAACAGGCTCGGCGAGGTCGCTAGCGCCAGTCCGATCTCGAGCCGCCGCTTCTCGCCATAAGCGAGCTCGGAGACCGGCGTATCCGGCCGCGCGGCGAGATCGACCAGCTCGAGCGTGTGCTGCACGCGCTCGGACAGGCCGGGAATGCTGTCGATGCTGCGGAACAGGTCGAGCTTGAACTTGCCGCGCAGCCCCGACAGCGCCGCGATCACCAGGTTCTCGCGCACGGTCAGTCCGGCGAACAGCTGATTGACCTGGTAGCTCTTGGTCAGCCCGAGCTGGCAGACGTCGGTGACGTTCATGCCGGTGATGTCGCGGCCGTCAAACAGGATGGTGCCCGAGGTCGGGTGAACCTCGCAGGTCAGCATCTTGAAGAAGGTCGACTTGCCGGCGCCGTTCGGGCCGATGATGCCGCGCAGTTCGCCGTGATTGACGGTAAAATCGATGTCGCTGTTGGCGAGCAGGCCGCCATAGCGCTTGGTCAGGCCTCTGGCCTGGAGGATCGGTCCGGACGGACTGCCCTCGGGGCGAGGCCGCACAGGCGCCGGGGCGACGGCCGCTGCGATGGCGGCGTGCGGCGCGGTTGCGACGGCGACTGCCTCCGGCTCGCTCTCCTCCGGCTCGCGGGCGTCGCGCTGTCCGGTGAGCAGGTCACAGAGATCGGCGAGGCCGCCGATGATGCCGCGGCGCAGGAAGCACACCAGCAGCACGAACACGACGCCGAGCACCAGCTTCCAGGCCGCGCCGAGCCCGAGCGCCGCTTGCAGGAAGTCCTGCAGCGACAGCCACACCGCGGCGCCGACCAGCGGTCCGAACAACGTGCCGCGGCCGCCGATCGCGGTCTGCATGACGAGCTGCCCCGAGGTGTCGAAGGTGAAGGCGTCGGGCGGCATGAAGGCCTGCAGGACGCCCAGGAGGCCGCCGGCAAAGCCGGCATAGGCGGCGGCGATCACGAAGGCGGTCAGCTTGTAGCCGTGGATGTTGTGGCCGACCGCTGTCGCCCGCAGCGGATTGTCCCGGATGGCGCTGAACACGGCGCCGACCGGCGAGCGCACGATGCGCAGCGCGATCACGACGCCGATGAAGTAGCACAGCGCCAGGAACTGATAGAGCGACCAGCCGGTGGTGAAGTGCAGCGTGGTGAAGCCGAGATTGAAGCTCGGGGTCGGCACGCCCGGCAGCCCGTTCTCGCCGCCGGTGAAGTCCGACAGCGGATTGAACTCGACGAAGAAGAATACCTCGGCGATCGCGACCGTGATCATGGCGAAGTAGATGCCGGTGCGGCGCAGCGCGATCAGGCCGATCAGGTAGCCGGTGGCGGCAGCCGCGATCATGCCGATGACGAGCGCGAGCACGACGTAGGGGAAGCCGGCGCGGGTCAACAGATAGGCGGCGACGAAGCCGCCGGTGCCGTAAAAGGCCGACTGGCCGAACGACAGCAGGCCGGTGAAGCCGAACAGGATATCGAAGCCGAGGCCGAACAGGCCCCAGACCAGGATCCGGTTCACCGTGTTGGGTGCAAAGCCGAACCACGGCAGCACGAAGGGCGCGACGATCAGGCCGGCGGCGGTCAGGAATTCGATCAGGTACGGGCGCTGTTTCAGCATCTAGATATCCGTCGTCATTCGCGGCCCTGCGTGCCGAGCAGGCCGTGTGGTCGAAGCACGAGCACGAGCGTCATCGCCGCGAACAGCATGACGTAGGCATAACCGGGGTTGAACATCGAGGTGATGCTGATGATCTCGCCGGCGATCAATCCGCCGAGGATGGCGCCGGGGAACGAGCCGACGCCGCCGATCACCACCACCACGAAGGTCTCGACCAGGATGTCGTCACCGACACCCGGCGTCAGCGACACCACAGGGGCGTTGATGATGCCGGCAAAGCCCGCGGCCATTGCGCCGATGCCGAACACGATCATGAAGACGCGGTAGACGTTGATGCCGAGCGAATCGACCATCACCGAATCCTCGATGCCGGCGCGCACGATCATGCCGAGCCGGGTGCGATACAAGATCAGGAACAACCCGCCGAGCGCGGCCGCGACGATGCCGACTACGGCGAGCCGGTAGGTCGGGTAGAACAGGAAGCCGAGCGAGGTGATGCCCTGCAGCAGCGCCGGCGGCGGCACCACCTGCGATTGGCTGGTGAAGATCAACCGCACGATCTCGACGAAGCAGATGCCGAGGCCGAAGGTCACCAGCAGCTGGTCCTCATGCGGGCGATGGTAGAAATGTCGGATGATGATCCGCTCCATCGCAACGCCAAGCGCCATCACGAACAGCGATCCGGCGATGACGGCCAGAATGAACGAGCCGGTGTAGGAGTAGGCCACATATCCGGCGTAGCCGCCGATCATGAACATGGCGCCGTGGGCGAGGTTGAGCACCCCGAGCGTGCCATAGATGATCGTCAGCCCGGAGCTGATCAGCGCGAGCAGCGCGCCGAGCGCCAGCCCGTTGAAAAGTTGCGAGACGAAGTTTGGCCAGTTGATCATGGCGTGCGTTCAGTCGGCCCGGTCAATGGAGGATGCGTTCTGACACAAGGCGGCGCCGTGGGTCGGGTCGCCCCGCCCACGGCGCCGAGTCGTCTCACGTCAATTAGGTGTAGTCGCCGAGATGGCAGCCGAACGCGTCCGGCTTCTGCATCAGACCGTCGCCGGGGACGATCTCGACCACCTCGTAATAGTCCTCCTTGTTCTTCATCTCCTTTTCCATCTTGCCGCGGACGATGATGACGGGGCGGACGCACTGGTGATCCTCTGGGCGATAATGCACGTCGCCGACCAGCGACGGGATGGTTTCGCCCTTCTCGTAGGCCTTGATGACGTCGGGCGGAAAGAAGCTGCCGGCCTCCTCGACCATCCGGGCCCAGTGCGCGAAGCTGACATAGGCGTTCTCGGCGCCCCACTCCGGCTTGTAGCCGTACTTCTTCTCGAAGGTCTCGTTGAACATCTTGGCCAGCGGATACTTGTCCTCGATGGTCCACCAATAATCGGTCGCGGCATAGACGCCCTGCATCAGGCCGCCGGTCTCGCGCGCGATGAACGGCACCTGGTAGGGCACCACGAGCTTCATCTTATCGAGCACGCCGAACTGCTTGGCCTGCTGCGTCGACAGCACGGCGTCGTGGCCCCAGTTGACGTTGATCAGCACGTCGGCGCCGGAATTCGCGACGTTGAGCAGGTAGGACGAATAGTCAGGCGCGCCGAGCGGCGACACCTGATTGGTGACCGTCGTCCAGCCCGCCTGGGCGAGGAAGTCCTGCATCGACTTGGTGACGGTGTGGCCGTAGGTGTAGTCGGGCGTCAGGTAGGCGGCCTTCTTGTTCTTGCCGAACTGCTTGATCAGCACAGGCGCGATTGCGGCAGCCGCGGTCTGGCCGAAGAAGTTCTGGCGGAAACCGTAACGCACGCAATCCTTGCCGGTGGTGTCGTTCGATCCGGAGATGCCGCAGACGAAGATCACCTTCTCGCGCTGCGCCAGCTTGTTCAGCGCGACCGCGACCGCGCTCGAGGTGCCGCCGGTGATCATGACAGCCTTGTTCTCGGTGATGAAGCGCTGCTGCGCCTGCACCGCCTCGTTCGGCTTCGCCGCGGAATCCGCGACACCGAACTTCAGCTCCTTGCCGAGCACGCCCTTGCTGGTCTTCGGCGAGATCTTCTTGATCAGATCGTGGCCGCTGTTGATGTGCTCGATCGCGAGCTGATAGCCCTTGAGTTCATCCTCACCCTGAACCGCATAGGTGCCGGTGCGCGGCACCGAGATGCCGATGAAGACCGAGGAGCCGGACGTGCCGCCGGGATAGGTGCCGATCGCCGGCTTGTCTTCGGCGAATGCGCGCGATGCGATCGATGCCGGCAGCATGGTGCCGCCGATCAGGCCTGCACCGGCCTGCAACAGGGTGCGACGCGAGACGTTCGATGCTCTGCCCGGCCATAAATCCTTGGTGCTCATCGCTCGATATCCTCCAATTATATTGATTGTTGGCGCGCACGATCATTCGTCGCCGGATCGGGGCGATCGGCTGCGGGATGCGCCGGCTGCGATGGAGCAGCCTGTCACAGCTACAATTCCCCACCGGCATATTTAGTCAATGTCACCTTTCGTCGAATCATATCGATCTACGATAGAATTAATATCGGTTCACGACGTATCGAGGGTTTACCGCCCGGGTGCCGGTCCTGTAAGTGAGGGAGCGATGATCGAACAGCCTTCAAATCGCACCGCAAATGCCGCCGAGCACGCCGCGACCGAGGACGGCAGCGCCGAGCCATCGGGCGGCCTGAGCATCCGTGCGCTCAACGTGCTGAAGGAACTGTCACTCGAGCTGCTCGACGAAGTGCCGCCGAAGCTGGGCTGGACGCCGCCGGACGATCTGCTGCGGCTGCTCACTGCGCGCCATCTTGCGACCGCGCGAAATTGCGGGCGGCAAACCATGCGTGAGATCATCGATTGGGCCGCGACGCGCGGGATCTCGATCCCGTCGCCGCATCACACCGGCAAATCGTTGTCGGAGGTCTGGGGCGGTCTGGTCGAGCGTGCCTCGGCCGGGCATCTCACCAAGAGCGAGATCACCGAGGCGCTGGAGAAGTCGATCCGCCGCAGGAGCCCGCGGATCCCGGTCGCGTTCCAGATCGTCCTGTTGAAGATATTGAGCTCGAGCTACGATCACTGGCCGCAGCCGTGATCTCGCCTCGCCGGGCCACTCGTCCGTCAAACCGCTGAAAACATGAGTGCAAAGAGCGCCGGCAGGATGGTCCGCCGGGCTCGGGCTTGCTAGCGTCGCGTGGCTCCTGCCGATTGGCAGAGCGAGCCAGCAATGGGACGGCGGAATGCCTCAAGCAAAGCAGCGACGAACGCAAGCCGCGACGGTCGATTACGCGGCGCTGGCCCGGTTCCGCTACCAGCTGCGCAGCTTTCTCGCGTTCAGCGAAGAGGCGGCCCAGCAGGCCGGGCTAACCCCGCAGCAGCACCAGGCGCTGCTCGCCATCAAGGGGTTCTCCGGAACCGAGCCGACCACGGTCGGCGATCTCGCGCGCTATTTGCTGATCCGCCACCACACCGCGGTCGAGCTGGTCAACCGGATGGTGAAGCTCGGGCTGCTCACGCGCACCGTCGATGCCGCTGATGGCCGGCGTGTCCAGGTGACGTTGACGGCGCAGGGCGAGCGCAAGCTGCAGGCGCTGTCGAAGATTCATCTTGAGGAACTGACCACGGCGGGCCCCGCGCTCGGCAAGATCCTGCGCCATTTCAGGCAGTCGCAGAAACGCTGATCCTCAGGCCGCGGCGCCCTGGGCGGCGAGCTGCGCGGCCTGGTGCTCGGTGGTCAGCGCATCGATCAGTTCGCTTAAGCTTTCGCCGGCGATCACCTGCGGCAGCTTATAGAGCGTCAGGTTGATGCGGTGGTCGGTGACGCGCCCTTGCGGGAAATTATAGGTGCGGATGCGCTCGGAGCGATCGCCGGAGCCGACCTTCTCCTTGCGGTCGGCGGAGCGCGCGGCTTCGACGCGCTGGCGCTCGGCGTCGTAGATGCGCGAGCGCAGGATGTTCATCGCCGACGCCCGGTTTTTGTGCTGCGAGCGGCTGTCCTGCATCATCACCACGATGCCGGTCGGCAGATGGGTGATGCGGATCGCGGACTCCGTCTTGTTGACGTGCTGACCGCCGGCGCCGCCGGCGCGCATGGTCTCGATCCTCAAGTCGGTGTCCTTGATGTCGACGTCGACGTCCTCGACCTCGGGCAGCACCGCGACGGTGGCGGCCGAGGTGTGGATGCGGCCCTGGGTTTCGGTGTCGGGCACGCGCTGCACGCGGTGCACGCCGGATTCGAATTTCAGCTTGGCGAACGCGCCGCGGCCCTGCACCTCGGCGATGATTTCCTTGAAGCCGCCGACGGTGCCTTCGCTGGCCGAGATCACCTCGACCTTCCAGCCCTGCAAGGCGGCGAAGCGCTCATACATCCGGAACAGGTCGCCGGCAAACAGCGAGGCCTCGTCGCCGCCGGTGCCGGCGCGGATTTCCAGCACCACGTTGCGGTCGTCCATCGCGTCCTTCGGCAACAGCGCGACGCGGATCTTCTGCTCGAGATCGCCGATCCGCGCCTGCAGCGTCTGAAGCTCAGCCTCCGCCATGCTGCGCATCTCGGGATCGGTACCGGCATCCGCCAGCATCGCCTCGGTGTCGCTGAGTTCGCTGCGGGCCGACCGATACGTCTTCACGGCGTCGATCAGCGGATTGAGCTCGGCGAGCTCGCGCGTGATCGCAACATAGCGGTCGGACTTGACCTCGCCGAGCAGCTCGGCCTCGAGCGAGGCGTGATGGGCGAGCAGGACGTCGAGTTTGGCTTCGGGTAGCATGGCGGTATCTCGAATTGCAGGAGGCGCGACGGGCGGCGGAAGCGACGACAGCGTCGCTACAAGGCCAGCCCCTCGGTTTCCGCAAACTTGGTCAGCGCCTCGCGGATCGACACGCTGCCGACCGGGGCGTCCAGCAGCGGATTGATCATCGCCTCGGCCTTCTTGGCGTCGAGGTCGAGGATCAACGCCTTCACCGGGCCGTGCGCCGTCGCCGACAGCGACAGCGAGCGATAGCCGAGCGCAATCAGCGCCAGCGCGCCGATCGGCTTCGAGGCCATCTCGCCGCACAGCGAGGCGACCTTCTTCGCGGTCCTGGCCTTGCGCACGATGTCGCGCAGCGCGCGCAGGATCGGCGCCGACAGGATGTCGAACCGCTCCGAGACCTTGGCATTGCCGCGGTCGACCGCGAACAGGAATTGGAACAGGTCGTTGGAGCCGACCGAGACGAAGTCGACCTTCTTCAGCAGTTCGTCGAGCTGGTAGAGCAGCGCCGGCACCTCGACCATGGTGCCGATGTCGATTCGCTCGGGCAGCGAATGGCCGTGCTGGCGCAGATAGGTCAGCTCACGCTCGACGATCGCCTTGGCCTGGTCGAACTCGGCGATGTCGGAGATCATCGGGAACATGATCTTCAGCGCGCGGCCGCCGCCGGCGCGCAGCAGCGCGCGGATCTGGCCGCGCAGCAGGCCGGGGCGATCGAGGCCGAGCCGGATCGCGCGCCAGCCGAGCGCCGGATTTTCCTCGACCACGGTCTCCATATAGGGCAGCGCCTTGTCTCCGCCGATATCGAGCGTGCGGAAGGTGACGGGCTTTGCGCCCGCGGCGTCGAGCACGGTGCGGTACAGCGCGAGCTGGTCGCTCGAGCGCGGCAGGCTCGGGCTCACCATGAACTGCAATTCAGTCCGGAACAGGCCGATGCCGGCGCTGCCGGTGTCCTCGATATGCGGCAGGTCGATGGTCAGGCCGGCATTGATCAGGAGCTCGATCGGCTGGCCGTCTTTGGTCACGCAGGGCTTGTCGCGCAGCGCCGAATATTGTGCCTGCCGCCGCGCCCGGAACCGGACCCGCTCGGCATAGGCCGATTCGATCTCGGTGGAGGGGCGGACATAGATCTCGCCGGAAATGCCGTCGACGATGATGGCATCGCCGGGATCGGCGATGCCGGGCGCATTCGGCACTTCGCCGACCGCGGGAATGCCGAGCGCGCGCGCCACGATCGAGACGTGGGAATTCGCAGTGCCTTCCTCCAGCACCAGGCCGCGCAGCCGCTTGCGGTCATAGTCGAGCAGCGCCGCCGGGCCCATCGCGCGGGCGATCAGGATGGCATTGTCGGGCAGTTGCTCGCGCGACGGCGCATGGTCCTGGCCGACCAGTTGCCGCATCAGGCGATGGCCGAGATCCTCGAGGTCGTGCAGGCGGTCGCGCAGATAAGGGTCGGTCGATCGCAGCATGCGGGCGCGGGTGTCGGACTGCACGCGCTCGACCGCGGCCTCAGCGGTCAGGCCGGTGGCGACCGCCTCATGCAGCTTGTGCGACCAGCCCTGGTCGTTGGCGAACATGCGGTAGGCTTCCAGCACCTCGCGGTGCTCGCCGCCGTCGGCGACGTCGCCGCGCTCCAGCATGCGGTCGAGATCGGCACGCAGGTTGGCCAGCGCGGTGTCGAGGCGCTTGACCTCCTTCGGCAGGTCCTCGGCGATGTAGTTGGTGATGACGACGCGCGGCTCGTGCAGCACGACATGGCCGAGCGCGATGCCGTCGGACAGCACCGCGCCGGTCTTGTGCAGCGAGTGCCGTGCGGCGGGCTCGGCGCCGGGCTGCGCCAGCGCGGCAAGCTCGCCGGAGGCGATCATCTCCGCCAGCACCATGGCGGTGGTCTGTAGCGCCTCGACCTCTTCCTCGACATAGGTGCGCTTGGCGCGGTTCTGCACCACCAGCACGCCGAGCGTATTGCCGGCGCGCAGGATCGGCACGCCGAGGAACGAGTGGTAGATCTCTTCGCCGGTCTCCGGGCGGTAGGCGAAGGCCGGATGGCTTTGCGCGTCGGACAGATTGAGCGGCGTCGCCTCGCTGGCGACGAGGCCGACCAGGCCTTCATGCGCGCTCAGCACGGTGCGGTGGACGGCGTCGCGGTTCAGACCTTCGGTGGCGTAGAGCTCGAGCGTGTTGTCGACGCGCAGCACGTAGCAGGAGCAGACCTCGGCCACCATGTTGGCCGCGATCAGCACCACGATCTTGTCGAGGCGCTCCTGGGCGGAGACTTGCTCCGCCATGGTTTCGCGGAGCCGTCTCAACAGGATGCGTGGGCCTCCCGACGCGCTCCGCATATGCTTCAGTCCCTCCCCACGAGGCCGGCGCACCTGGCCGGCCGGCCGCTGGCGCAAAACTCGTCAAAAACAACAATTTTAGTCATTCGGTGTCGCCGCTCGCGCCAGTTCCCGCCGATTCGGGATCGCTCAAACTGTGCCACAGTTTGCGACAGCCTACCTGACTGGCCGTATAGCCAATCGAGGCTGGCTTTGCCAAGCAAAACGCCTGCCAGTAGCAAATAACGTCTGCGTCAGCCCTATGCTGCGCCCGCTAAGAGAAATTCTAACTCCGGGGCGGGTGGAGGCCGGACATCCCGTGCTCGCTCCCCGTCATTCCATGGCGCGCCCCTTGGCGCGAGCCCGGAATCCATTGGGCCGCAATCCGGGTGGTGGAATGGAGTCCGGGCTCGACGCTTCGCGCCGCCCCGGAATGACAGCGGAGGGTGTCCCGCCTGCCTGTCGGCCCTACGCCTGATCCAGCCCGTACAGCGTGTGCAGCGTGCGCACCGCCAGTTCGGTGTAGGCGGCGTCGATCAGCACCGAGAACTTGATCTCGGACGTGGTGATGGCGCGGATGTTGATGTTGCGGTCGGCCAGCGCCTTGAACGCCTTCGCCGCGACGCCGGCATGGCTGCGCATGCCGCTGCCGATCACCGAGACCTTGGCGACGTCGGTCTCGGTGTCGAGCCGGGCGAAGCCGATCTTGGCCTTGGCGGCGGTAATGGTGTCCTTGGCGCGGTTGTAGTCGGTTGCCGGCACGGTGAAGGTGAGGTCGGTGGTCTTGCCGTCCTCCGACACGTTCTGCACGATCATGTCGACATTGATGTTGGCATCCGCGAGCGGCCCGAAGATCGCCGCGGCGACGCCCGGTTTGTCCTCGATCTGGCGCACGGAAATCTGGGCTTCGTCCTTGGAGAAGGCGATGCCGGTGACGACGTGCATTTCCATGATTTCCTCCTCGCTGCAAATCAGCGTGCCCGGCGGCTGGTTGGCGTGCGGGTCGATATCCTCTGGCTTGTCGAAGCTGGAGCGCACGAAGATCGGCATGTTGTGCACCATGCCGAGTTCCACCGAGCGAACCTGCAGCACCTTGGCGCCCTGCGAGGCCAGCTCCAGCATGTCCTCGAACGCGATCTTGTCGAGCCGGCGTGCCTTCGGCACCACCCGCGGATCGGTGGTGTAGACGCCGTCGACATCGGTATAGATGTCGCAGCGGTCGGCTTTCAGCGCGGCTGCGATCGCCACCGCCGAAGTGTCCGAACCGCCGCGGCCGAGCGTGGTGATGCGGCCGGTGTCGGGGTTGATGCCCTGGAAGCCGGCGATCACGGCGACTTCCTTGCGCTCCTTGAAGCGGGTGATGATCTCGGTGCCGTCGATCTCGAGGATCCGCGCCGAGGCGTGCGCGTCCGAGGTCTTGATCGGGATCTGCCAGCCCTGCCAGGAGCGGGCCTGGATGCCGATGCCCTGCAGTACGATCGCGAGCAGGCCCGACGTGACCTGTTCGCCGGAGGCGACCACCGCGTCATATTCGCGGGCGTCGTGCATCGGCGAGGCGTCGGTGCACCAGGCCACCAGTTCGTTGGTCTTGCCGGACATCGCGGAGACGACCACGGCGACCTCGTGGCCCGCGTCGACCTCGCGCTTCACGTGCTGCGCGACGTTGCGGATACGATCGATATTGGCGACGGACGTACCGCCGAATTTCATCACGAGGCGGCCCATGACGACGCGTCTATTCCTTTAAGAGGATAAGTAGGTTAACCCACGCCGAAAACCGCAAGCATGGGGACCGAAAGGCGCGTATACATAGCGCCGCGCCCGGGGGCAAGCCGGTTGGTGGGGCTCTCTTGAGGTCCTTCAGGGGTGTTTTGGCCGGTTGCGGGCGGGCTGTGGCGCAAGGGTAACTCACGGGTGACTCGCCGGGGGTGACCGGGGCGTAATGCGAAGGCGGATTGGATGGCACGTTACATCGACGATATCCTGCAGCCTGGCGAGAAGGTGCTGTATTCCACCAATGCGCACTGGATCTTCTACTGGCAGGCGATCCTGGCCTGGATCGTCGCGTTAGCGCTGCTGATCGCCTCGCGCCTGACGACGGTTGACGGCCTCACGCTGGCCTGCCTGGCGGCCGCCGCCGTGGTCGCCGTCGCGGCGCTGTACTGGACTGCCGCGGCCTGGTTCCATCGCTGGACCACGGAAACCGACGTCACCAATTTCCGCGTGGTGCACAAGAGCGGCTTCATCAAGCGGCGCACCTTCGAGATGAGCCTCGACAAGGTCGAGAGCGTCGACGTCAACCAGAGCATCATGGGACGGCTGCTCAATTATGGCGACGTCACCATCCGCGGCGTCGGCGAGGGCATCGAGATCATCAAGACGATCGCCTCGCCGCTGTCGTTCCGCAATTCGATCACCGCGCGATAGGGGCGCGCGCATCCATGGCGACACAATCAACTTTGTCCAATGCCTCCTCCGGTTCGGTCGATCCGGCCGAGGTCGCGAAATTCTCAAAGCTGTCGGATGAATGGTGGGATCCGCGCGGCAAGATGGCGCCGCTGCACAAGATCAATCCGCTGCGCCTGACCTATATCCGCGACGCCGCCTGCCGCAAGTTCGAGCGCAATGCCAAGAGCCTGAATTGCCTGTCCGGCCTGCGCCTGCTCGACATCGGCTGCGGCGCCGGGCTGTTGTGCGAACCGTTCACCCGGCTCGGCGCCCAGGTGATCGGGATCGATCCGTCCGCCACCAACATCGCCGCGGCGAAGCTGCACGCCGACAAGGGCCATCTGTCGATCGACTACCGCTGCACCACGGTGGAGGAGATGGACGCGCGCGAGCGCTTCGACATCGTGCTGGCGATGGAGGTGGTCGAGCACGTCAACGACGTCGGCGCCTTCATCAAGCGCTGCGCTGTCATGCTCAAGCCCGGCGGGCTGATGGTGGTCTCGACCCTGAACCGCAACTGGAAGAGCTTCGCGCTGGCGATCGTCGGCGCCGAATACGTGCTGCGCTGGCTGCCGCGCGGTACCCATGAGTGGAGCAAGTTCGTCACCCCCGCCGAGCTCGAGCGCTATCTCGGCGACGTCAACCTCACCGTCACCGAACAGGCCGGCGTGGTCTACAATCCCCTCGCCGACAAATGGACGGTGTCGACCGACATGGACGTCAACTACATGGTGGTGGCGGAGGAGGTGTAGCCTTCACCTCGTCCTGCTAGCGTAGCCCGGAAGGAGCGCAGCGTAATCCGGGACCGGTCTGTCCGCGGTTGGGGTGGCCCGGATTGCGCTTCGCTGCATCGGGGCTACGGCAGATCGCGGTGGCAGCGCAGCCCTGTCATGCGCCGTTTTGGTTGACCGCATCATCCGCAATCGGCACGCTCGGCGTGTATCCCGCCCCGGCACGCTTTCCTCACCCGCATGTTCACCATCGCCTCGCTCTGGATCCCCTTCACCATTGTCGCTGCGTTCGGGCAGGTGGCGCGCAACGCGATGCAGCGGCATCTCACCGCGCCGCTTGGCACCTGGGGTGCGACCAACATCCGCTTCCTGTTCGGCCTGCCGTTCTCGGTGGTGTTCTTTGCGCTCGCGATCATCGCAACCGGCGATCGCGTGCCGTGGCCGGCGGCCTCGTTCTGGCCGTGGCTGGTGTCCGGCGCGCTTAGCCAAATCGTCGGCACCGGCTTCATGCTGCTCGCAATGAACGACCGCTCTTTCGTGGTGACCACCGCCTATATGAAGACCGAGGCGATCCAGACCGCGATCTTCGGCTTCATCTTCCTCGGCGACCATCTCACGGCATCAAAGGTGATCGCGATCGTGATCGCCACCATCGGGGTCGTCATCACGGCGCTGCGGCCCGGCGGGCAAAAGAGCTTTGCCGATTTGCGCCCGACCGTGCTCGGCCTCGGCGCCGCCGCGGTATTCGCGATCTCGGCGGTGAGCTTTCGCGGCGCCATCATTGCGGTGCCCGGCGTCTCGTTCGTGACGGCGGCGTCCTGCACGCTGATGTGGAGCCTGTTCGTCCAGACCCTGATCCTGTCGGTCTATCTGTTGCTGCGCGCGCCCGACGTGCTGCGGAAGATCCTCGGCCTGTGGCGGCCCTCGCTGTTCGCGGGCTTCATGGGCGCGTTCTCGTCGCAATTCTGGTTCCTGGCGTTCGCGCTCACCGCCGCCGCCAATGTGCGCACGCTGGCGCTGATCGAGGTGCTGTTCGCGCAGGGCGTGGCGTATTTTTCGCTCAAGCAGCCATTCTCGCTGCGTGAGGTGTTCGGCATCATCCTGATCGTGATCGGCGTCGCGCTCTTGATCGCCGCCTAGACTCTCGGTTGACGCGTTTTCTTCAGGCGAACCGGTGCCCACTTCGCTCGAAAACGCTATCAGCCCTTGACGGCAATCAGCACCGCGCCGGCGGAGATCAGCGCGATCCCGATCCAGCCATAGGCCGACGGGCGCTCGCCGAGAAAGGCAGCGCCGAACAGCGCCACCAGCACCACGCTGAGCTTGTCGATCGGTGCGACCAGCGTCGCCGGCCCGAGCTTGAGCGCGCGGAAATAGCAGATCCACGAGGCGCCGGTGCCGAGCCCGGACAGCAGCAGGAACAGCCAGCTCTTGGCCGAGATCGGTCCGGCCTGGGTGAATTGCCCGGTCGCGAACAGGATCGCCGACAGCGTGATCAGCACGACCACGGTGCGGATCAGCGTGGCGAGGTCGGAGTTGATGCCCTCGACGCCGACCTTGGCGAAGATCGCGGTCAGCGCCGCGAACACGGCGGACAGAAACGCCCAGACCTGCCAGGAGGAGAAGGTTTCGGGGGTCATGCGAACTCCCTCCTGTCATTCCGGGGCGCGCGAAGCGCGAGCCCGGAATCCATTGGGCCACAGAACCCGCGTTGGAATGGATTCCGGGCTCGCGCCAAGGACGCGCCCCGGAATGACGAGAGGGGAGTCAATTCCTATCTTCCGGCAGCGTCGGCAGCGGTGAGACCTCGACGCCCTCGTCGATCAGCGCGCGCGCCTCTTCGGGCGAGGCCTCGCCGTAGATCGGCCGATGCTCGATATCGCCGTAATGCATCTTGCGTGCTTCGTTGGGGAAGCGCTCGCCGACATTGTCCGCGTTCTTGACGATGTGGTCGCGCAGTTCCTTCAGCTTGCTGCGCAGCTCGCGCTCCTGCGCCATCATCAGCGAGGTCGATTCGGTGGAAGCTGCCTCGACAGGCGCGACCGGCGCCTTCTGGGCCGGCTCGCGGCCCTTCTTGCTGACGACCCGGGGCGCCATGATGGCGCGCTCGACCTTATCGGAGCCGCAGGACGGACAATCGATCAGGTGACGCCGCTCCTGCGATTCATAGGCCGAAGAGCTCTGGAACCAGCTCTCGAACTGATGGCCCCGCTCGCAGCGCAACGTGTAGCGGATCATGCCGATCCCCGGACGAGGTGCAGATGCTCCGGGCCCGCCTTGGGGTCGGCGATGCCGAACCGCCTGCCATGCTGCAGCGAGGGAATGGTCTTGCGCGCGGTCTCGACCTTGGCGGGATCGATCTCGGCCAGGAATACGCCAGGCTCGACGCCGCCCTCGGCGAGGATCTCGCCCCAAGGGTCGATGATCAGCGAATGGCCGAAGGTCTCGCGCTTGTTCTCATGCAGGCCGGCCTGCGCGGCTGCGAACACGAAGCAGCCGGTCTCGATGGCGCGGGCGCGCAGCAGCGTGTGCCAATGCGCCTCGCCGGTCTTGCGGGTGAAGGCCGATGGTACGGTGAGGAACGACGCGCCGGCTTCGGCCAGCGCGCGGTACAGCGCCGGGAAGCGCACGTCGTAGCAGATTGTGAGGCCAATCCGGCCCCAGGGCAGGTCGGAGATCACCGCGGTCTCGCCGGGCTGGTAATTGGCCGATTCGCGGTAGCTCTCGCCGCCGGGCAGGTCGATATCGAACATATGGATCTTGTCGTAGCTCGCGAGGACATTGCCCTCCGGCCCGATCAGGAACGAGCGATTGACCGCCTTCTCCGGCGAATAGCGCAGCGCCAACGAGCCGACATGCAGATGGATCTTCAGCTCGGCCGCCAGCGCGCGGTACGCCTTCAGCGACTTGTCGTCCTCTTCGCTCGCCAAGTGCTCAAACAGCGCCTTGCGGTTGAGCTGCATCATGTTGCTGACCTCGGGGGTCAGCACGTATTTGGCGCCCTGCGCCGCCGCTTCGCGGATCAGCCGCGTGCCCTGCTCGAGGCTCGGCTCCGGCAGCAATCCGGTGCGCATCTGCACCATCGCGGCGGTGAAAATATTGTCCGTGCTCATCAGGCGCCGCCTCCGTTGCTGAGCAGGCCGTCGAGCTTGCCTTCGCGGTCGAGCGCGTAGAGCTCGTCGCAGCCGCCGACATGGGTCTTGCCGATGAAGATCTGCGGGAAGGTCGAGCCCGCGCCGGCGCGATCGTACATTTCGTCGCGATAGGCCGGGTTGCTGGCGACGCTCAATTCGGTAAACGCCGCGTTCTTGCGCGTCAACAGCGATTTGGCCGCGGTGCAATAACCGCAGCCCGGGCGGGTGTAGATTTCAATGGCAGCGGTCATGGTGTGCTCAGTTGAACCAGAATACCGGATTATATGGGAGCGCGGTGCTGGTCGACAACCCGGGCGAACACCAGCACGTCGACCTGCGCGGCCTTGGCGCGCAACAAGGCCCGCGCGCAGGCATCCACTGTCGCGCCCGAGGTCAGGACATCGTCGACCAGGATCACGCGGCGGCCCTGGATCTCAGCCTTGCGTTCATCGGCGACCCCGAATGCGCCCTGCACATTGCTGGCGCGGTCCTTCCGCGACAGGCCGATCTGCTGCTCGGTGGCGCGGGTCCGGCGCAGCGCCTCGGAGACCATTTTGACGCCGCTCTGGCGCGCGATCACCTTGGCGAGCGCGCCGGACTGGTTGTAGCGGCGGCTCCAGCCGCGCCGCCAGTGCAGCGGAACCGGAACCAGCATGTCGGCGCCGTCTAGCAATTCCTTCCCCGCCCGGGCCATCCAACGACCCATTGTCGGCGCCAGATCGGTGCGGTCCTGGTATTTTAATGCATGCACCAGCGTGCGCGCGACGTCGTCATAGCGCACCGCGGCGCGGGCGCGCTGGTAGGCCGGCGGATTGGCGATCGCCTCCATCGACAGCAGCTCGGGCCCTGGATCGTAGACAAAGGGAATCCCGAGCCGCGGGCAGAACGGCGGCGCGATGAACGACAATTTGGCCCAGCAGTCTGCGCAGACGCCCTCGCCGTGAACCGGCTCGCGGCAGGACACGCACAGCGTCGGCAGCGCGATGTCGAGCATGAGCCGCGCGGTGCGCAGCCACGCGCCGGAGACCACGCCGAGCGCGCGCTGAAAATGACCGGAAATCGAGCGTGTCTGGGATGCCTCGGCGTCCATCGGGCGAGGCTAGCGTTTGCGCCGCGCGGGCTCAAGGCGCATTGCCTGCGACGGCGGTCCGGCGTAACCAGCGGCATGGCAACGACCTCGCCCGCAGCCCCCATCCTGTTCGATCGCGCGCTTCTAGGCGCGCGGCTGGCACGTGCGCAGGCCGCCGGGGCGGCGACGTTCCTGCTCGAGCGCGCCACCGAGGACATGGCGGACCGCTTGCAGGCGGTGTCACGCAGCTTTTCGGCGGCGGCCGATGTCTGGACGCCGGGTGACGGGCTCGCGGCGGCGCTGCGCGGGCGTGTCGCGGCGATCGATACGATCGGCTTCACCGAGGCGGAGGCGCTCGGCCTGCCGCCGGAATCGCTCGATCTCGCGGTCTCCGCGCTGGCCTTCCAGTTCGTCAACGATCTGCCGGGCGTGCTGGCGCAAATCCGCCGCGCGCTGAAGCCGGACGGCCTGCTGCTGGCGGCGATGCTCGGCGGCGATACGCTGACCGAGCTCAGGCAGAGCTTTGCCGCGGCGGAGGCGGAGTGCGAGGGCGGCGTCTCGCCGCGGGTCGCGCCGTTCGCCGATCTGCGCGACATCGGCGCGCTGTTGCAGCGGGCGGGCTTCGCGCTGCCGGTCACCGATGTCGACCGCGTCGTGGTGCGCTATGCAAACGCGTTCGCACTGATGGCCGACCTCAGGCGCATGGGGGCGACCAATGTGCTGCGCGAGCGCCGCCACGCTTCGACCCGCCGCACCACCATGCTGCGCATGGCGCAGATCTACGGCGAACGCTTCGCCGATGCCGACGGCCGCATCCGCGCCACCTTCGACATCGTCTGGCTGTCCGGCTGGGCACCGGATGACAGCCAGCAAAAGCCGCTCAAGCCCGGCTCGGCGAAAGCGAGTTTGGAAGCGGCAGTGAAGCAGGCGAAGCGTTAGGCGCGCACGGTGCCAGGGCTCCCTCCCCCGCAACGGGCCGCAAGGGGGAGGGAGCCCGTCCACCGTGCATCCCTTACCGTCGGCCACCCTTATCAGCGCGAGCAGGGGGGCGAAGGACGTTTCCACAATTTCGGAATAATGGAATTGTGCCGGTGAGTTGCCCGACGTGTCAAGTTCCCTGGTCGTGCGCCGGCCGCCGCCGGGCTCCTTTGCATGGGGTTGTTTTCGATGTTTTTGGCAACGCGCTTCCCGGGCAGGTGGGAGCGGCAGAAGGTCACAGCAGCAGATCCATCAGATGCGGCAGCAGCGGGATATCCGCCGGCGGCATCGGGTAGTCGCGCAGTCTGCCCGCGCGCACCCAGGCGAGGTTCTGGCCCTCGCGCGCGACCGCCATGCCTTCCCAGCGGCGGCAGATGTAGAGCGGCATCAACAGATGGAAGGTCTCGTAGGCATGGCTGGCGAAGGTCAGCGGCGCGAGGCAGGGCTCGCTCACGGTGATGCCGATCTCCTCGTGCAGCTCGCGGATCAGGGTCTGCTCCGGCCGCTCGCCGGGCTCGATCTTGCCGCCGGGGAATTCCCACAGCCCCGCCAGCGCCTTGCCTGCGGGGCGCTGCGCCAGCAGCACGCGCTTGTCGGCGTCGACCAGCGCGCAGGCGACGACGAGGGTCAGCTTGATATCAGCCATGTGGCGGAAATGTCCTTCTCATCTGCAAGCTTTCATTAACCAGCAGCGCGCCTCCAGCCAAACGATTTGTGCCCGTGGGCTCTTTCTGCATTCGAGATAATCCGGCCTTAATTCGCATCCGGCAGGGTGAGGCGTCCCCTTTATGCGTCCATCATATTCTCTGCCGACATAACCCATGAGCACCTTGATCCGGACCTTCAGCCGTTTCCGCCGCGATCGCTCCGGCAATATCGCGATGACCTTCAGCCTGGCTTTGCTGCCGCTCGTCATCGCGGTCGGATGCGCGGTCGACTATTCCCGCGCCAACCAGATCCGCAGCAAGCTGATCTCCGCCGCCGACGCGGCAAGCGTCGGGTCGGTCGCCAAGCAATCGCCCGGCTTCATTGCCGCCGGTGCCATGACTTCGGACGGTGAGATCCCGGCCGGCGAGGCCGATGCGAGGCAGATCTTCAACGGCAACATCTTCAACCAGAACGGCTTCACGCTGACCAGCGTGACGCCGACGGTGACCAAGACCGGCGGCACGATCACCTCGACCGTCAAATTCACCGCCGATGTCCCGACCATGTTCCTCGGCGTGATCGGCCGGAGCAAGATGGCGGTGTCGGGCTCGTCGACCTCGACCGCGACCATGCCGCTCTATATCGACTTCTACCTGCTGCTCGACAATTCGCCGTCGATGGGCGTCGGCGCTACGCCGACGGACGTCGACAAGCTGGTCAAGGCCACCACCGGCAACAGCTTCAAGCCGAACGACCAGTGCGCCTTCGCCTGCCACGACTACAACGACCCCAACAACTATTACAATCTGGCGAAATCGCTTGGCGTGACGACGCGGATCGACGTGCTGCGCAGCGCAACTCAGCAACTGATGGACACCGCGGCGACGACCCAGACCTATTCGAGCCAGTTCCGCATGGCGATCTACGACTTCGGCGCGTCCTCGGCGACCTATGGCCTGCGCAGCCTGTTCACCCTGTCGTCGAGCCTGTCGAGTGCAAAGTCGGCGGCCGGCAACATCGATCTGATGGGCGTCTACGGCAACAACGATGCCTATACCGCGGACAAGGACAGCCAGTTCACCACGATCTTCCCGCAGATCAACAACGAGATCGGAAACCCGGGCGCCGGGACGTCGTCGGCGCCGATGAAGTATCTGTTCTTCGTCTCCGACGGCGTGGCCGACGAACCCAATTCAAGTTGCCTGAAGCCGATCACCGGCAGCAATCGCTGCCAGTCGCCGATCAATCCAGCGCTGTGTGATGTGATCAAGAAGCGCAACATCAAGATCGCGGTGCTCTACACCACCTATCTGCAGCTGCCGACCAACAACTGGTACATGACCTGGATCGACCCGTTCAACCAGGGCCCGTTCGGCCCGTCGCCGAACAGCCAGATCGCGCAGAACATGCGGGCCTGCGCCTCGCCGGGTTTCTATTTCGAGGTCAGTCCGACCCAGGGCATCGCGGACGCGATGAACGCGTTGTTCAAGAAGGCCGTCGCCGACGCGCGGATCTCGAGCTGAGGCCGCGCGTCCTATCTCTCCCGCCACCCTGAGGAGGCCGCGCAGCGGCCGTCTCGAAGGGGCGACGGCCCGGCTCTCTCCACGCGGCGCCACCCCCGGCCGTACATCCTGCGAGGCTCGCTCCGCTCACACCTCAGGATGACGGGACTAACACCGTCATTGCGAGCGAAGCGAAGCAATCCATCTATCTGCGTGCGCGGATGGATGGATTGCTTCGTCGCTTCGCTCCTCGCAATGACGGAGCTGGTGACGGCGTGCAGCGTCTACGACCGGTAATCGCCGTTGATCGCGACGTATTCCTTGGTGAGGTCGCAGGTCAGGACGCGGTCTTTGGCCTTGCCGAGGCCGAGCGCGACCTTGATCTGGATCTTCGGCGCCTTCATCGCCTCCGACACCTCTTTCTCGTTGTAGGACGGATCGCGCGCGCCGCTCTTGGCGACGCGGATGCCATTGAACGAGATCGAGAGCTTGTCGCGGTTGGCGGGCTCGCCGGCCTTGCCGACCGCCATCACCACGCGGCCCCAATTGGCGTCCTCGCCGGCGATTGCGGTCTTCACCAGCGGCGAATTGGCGATCGACATCGCGATCTTGCGCGCCGACGGCTTTGTCGTCGCGCCTTCGACCACAACCTCGACCAGCTTGCGGGCGCCTTCGCCGTCGCGCGCCACCTGCTCGGAGAGATCAGCGAGGATCTGCTGGAATGCCTTGGCGAACGCCTTCAGGCGTGGGTCGCTGGCGCGCGAGATCTTCGGCGCGCCATGCGCCGCCGCAGCACCGGTCGCAAACGCCAGCAGCGTGTCCGAGGTCGAGGTGTCGCCGTCGATGGTCAGCGCGTTGAAAGTGTCCTCGACACAGGTCTTGAGCAGCGATTGCAGCACGCCGGCCGACAGCGGCGCGTCGGTGAAGATGAAGGAGAGCATGGTCGCCATGTCGGGCATGATCATGCCGGCGCCCTTGGCCATGCCGTTGATCGTCACCTTGGCCTTGCCGAGCTTGACGGTCGCGGTGGCGACCTTCGGGAAGGTGTCGGTGGTCATGATCGCCTTGGCCGCGTCCAACCAGAGATCGGGCGTCGCGGTCTGGGCGAGCTGCGCCAGCACGCCGTCGAACTTTCTGGCGTCGAGCGGCTCGCCGATCACGCCGGTGGAGGCCAGGAACACGTCCGACGTCGAACAGCCGACCGCCTTCGATGCGATCTGCGCGGTCAGCGCGGTCGAGGCCTTGCCGGTCTTGCCGGTGAAGGCGTTGGCGTTGCCGGAATTGACCACCAGCGCGCGCGCTTGTCCG
Organism: Bradyrhizobium sp. USDA 4461; assembly: GCF_054055655.1. Lineage (NCBI taxonomy): Bacteria > Pseudomonadati > Pseudomonadota > Alphaproteobacteria > Hyphomicrobiales > Nitrobacteraceae > Bradyrhizobium > Bradyrhizobium sp. USDA 4461. Next base: position 1,949,640 of record NZ_JBSRXM010000001.1, on the reverse strand, counting down.
CCCTTCAGCTTGGCGCGGCACCATTCGACCGGCGCCGACGGGCATTTCGACTTGGTGAAGACGCCGGCCACCGTGGTGCCCTTGTCCAGCAGCGCGAGCAGCACGTCGGTGCGCCCCTTGTAGCGGATGCCGGCGGCAGCGGTCGCAAGCCGCACCCCCGCGATCACGGGCATCTCGGGAACGTCAGGCGGGGCGAGGGGGGAGACGACGGTGGACATCGGCAAGCTTCCGGCTACGGGGAGGGAAGCGCTGCATATCATCTCACCGGCTGAAGCGGGAGAGGGCTGTGATGCGAACGCGCTGTCATGAATTGTTCAAGCGATGTCCCGTAGCCCGGATGCAGCGAAGCGAAATCCGGGGCCGCTTTACCCGCGGATGGACCTACCCCGGATTGCGCTGCGCTCCATCCGGGCTACAACGGCATCCCAAAAAGCAAATGGCCGGGACAATGCCCGGCCACTGCAACTGCATCTATTTCGCGAAGCTTACTTCTTCGCCGGCGCCATCTTGTTGTCGGCGGGCTTCGGCGCGTCCTTGGCGGCATCGGCCGGCGCGGCTGCGTCCTTTGCGGGGTCCGTCGCGGTCTCGGCGGGCTTGTCCATGCGCTCGACCTTGGCGGCCTCGCGCAGCTTGGCGACATAGTCGGCCTGGGCCTTGCGGGTCACATAGGTCTCGATCTGGGCCTTCACCTGCTGGAAGTCCGGCGCCTTGCGGTTGCGCTTTTCCTCGACCTTGATGATGTGCCAGCCGAACTGCGACTTGACCGGGTCGGAGACCTTGCCCGGCTCGAGTGAGAAGGCGACCGCGGAGAATTCCGGCACCATCTGCTCCTTGGTGAAGAAGCCGAGGTCGCCGCCGTCGGAGGCGCCGGGGTCCTTGGACTTCTTCTTGGCGAGCTCGGCGAAATCCGCACCCTTGTCGAGCTCGGCCTTGATCGCCTTCGCCTCGTCCTCGGTCTCGACCAGGATGTGGCGGGCGCGCACTTCCTGCTCGCCGGTGATCTGCTTGGCGGCCTCGTCGTAAACCTTCTTCATGGCGTCGTCGGTGGTCGCGGCCTTGCCCTCGCTGGCGAGCAGGCTGTCCATCAACAGGCGGTTGCGGGTGAAGGCGAGCCGCTTCTTGAAGTCGTCATTGTTCTCGATCTTCTTGTCCTCGGCGGCCTTGGACACGATCTTCATGTCGATCAGGAAGGACAGCACGTTGTCCTTGCGGGTCGAGGGGTCCATCTGCTGCAGGCTCGGGCCGAGTTCCTCTTCGGCGAGCGCCACGTCGCTGGCATGGATCTCGGAACCGTTGACCTTCGCCAGCACCGGGTCGGACTCCGCGGCGCGGACCGGAAGGCCCGCAGCCAGCACTGCGACAAGACAGCCCGTGGCGGCCAGTGTGGCGAGGCCGAGGCGCAGGCCGGTCTTGGATTCCGGGGGCGAGGTGGTCATGCAAAATCCTTGGTCTAAAGGGGGGAAGCTCGAGCGGGGCGGACACTCGCCCAATCGTGTTACATTGGCAACGCGAAAGTCGTGTCAAAATGATGAATTCCTTGACATCTTGCCAGCGTTGACAACCCCCCGACCGGGCCATATCTCTGGCCGACCGTGTCGGCGGTGAGAGCGCTTATTTTGCTGCGTTTTTTGCCGTTGAACCCAGGTTGGCCTGTTTCCCACTCAATTGGCTAGGGAGCCCCGGGTCGGGGCTCGAGCCGTAGCGCGTCACGGTGAGTTGATAGGCGACCCGTTGGACCATCTCAGGCTGTAAACCAAGACCGAACTCGAGACCGAAGAACAGGAATTTCGCATGATCGGCGCGCTCGCCCGCAAGTTTTTCGGCTCCGCCAACGACCGTCGGGTCAAGGGCTATCAGTCCCGCGTCAGCGCCATCAACGCGCTGGAGCCCGAGCTCATCAAGCTCTCCGACGACGAGCTCAAGGCCCGGACCGCCGAATTCAAGCAGCAGCTCGCGAGCGGCAAGACGCTGGACGACCTCCTGGTCCCGGCCTTCGCCACGGTGCGCGAAGCGGCCAAGCGGACGCTCGGCCAGCGCCATTTCGACGTTCAGCTGATCGGCGGCATGGTGCTGCATGAGGGCGACATCGCCGAGATGAAGACCGGCGAAGGCAAGACGCTGGTCGCAACGCTGGCGGTCTACCTCAACGCGCTCGCCGGCAAGGGCGTCCACGTCGTCACCGTCAACGACTACCTGGCCCGCCGCGACTCCGGCTGGATGGGCCAGATCTACGCGTTCCTCGGGCTGACCACCGGCGTGATCGTGCACGGCCTCGACGACGCCGAGCGCAAGGCCGCCTATGCCTGCGACATCACCTACGGCACCAACAACGAATACGGCTTCGACTATCTGCGCGACAACATGAAGTATCGCCTGGAAGACATGGTCCAGCGCGAGCATTTCTACGCGATCGTCGACGAAGTGGACTCGATCCTGATCGACGAAGCGCGCACGCCCTTGATCATCTCCGGTCCGCTCGACGACCGCTCGGATTTCTACAACACCATCGACACCTTCATGCCGAAGCTGGTCAAGAAGGACGACTACGAGGTCGACGAGAAGCAGCGCACGGTGACCTTGACCGAAGCCGGCATGGAGAAGCTCGAGAACCTGCTGCGCGATGCCGGCCAGCTCAAGGGCGATTCGCTGTACGACGTCGAGAACGTCTCCGTCGTGCATCACGTCAACCAGGCGCTGCGCGCCCACACGCTGTTCACCCGCGACAAGGACTACATCGTCCGCGACGACGAGGTCGTCATCATCGACGAGTTCACCGGCCGCATGATGCAGGGCCGGCGCTATTCGGAAGGGCTGCACCAGGCGCTGGAAGCCAAGGAGCACGTCACGGTCCAGCCCGAGAACCAGACGCTGGCCTCGATCACCTTCCAGAACTATTTCCGGATGTACCAGAAGCTGTCCGGCATGACCGGCACCGCGCTGACCGAAGCCGACGAACTGTTCGACATCTACAAGCTCGAGGTGGTGGAGATCCCGACCAACCTTCCGGTGGCGCGCCTCGACGAGGACGACGAGGTCTATCGCACCCAAAACGAGAAATACGCGGCGATCCTTGCCGAGATCGAGCGCGCCAACAAGCGGCTGCAGCCGGTGCTGGTCGGTACCGCGTCGATCGAGAAGTCGGAAGTGCTGGCCGACTACCTCAAGAAGCACGGCTACAAGCAGATCGACTTTACCTCCGAATCCGGCATGGAGAAGCTCTATGCCGCGGCGCGCGCCGGCAAGCCGGCCAAGCTGTTCGCGGTGCTGAACGCGCGCTTCCACGAGCAGGAAGCCTATATCGTCGCGGAAGCCGGCGTGCCCGGCGCGATCACGATCGCGACCAACATGGCCGGCCGCGGCACCGACATCAAGCTCGGCGGCTCGCTCGAGATGCGGATCCAGCAGGAGGCCGCCGGCATCACCGACGAGGCGGAGAAGGCGAAGAAGATCGAGCAGATCAAGGCCGACATCGAGCGCTTCCGCGAGATCGTGCTGAAGGCGGAAGAGGATTTCGAGGTCGAGCCGGCCAAGGGCAACAAGCCCGCCAAGACGGTGAAGAAGCCGGGCGGCCTCTACATCATCGGCTCCGAGCGCCATGAATCCCGCCGCATCGACAACCAGCTGCGCGGCCGCTCCGGCCGTCAGGGCGATCCCGGCCGCTCGAAATTCTTCCTGTCGCTGGAAGACGACCTGATGCGCATCTTCGGCTCCGACCGGCTCGACAGCATGCTGCAACGGCTCGGCTTGCAGGAAGGCGAAGCCATCATCCATCCCTGGATCAACAAGGCGCTGGAGAAGGCGCAGCAGAAGGTCGAGGCACGCAACTTCGACATCCGCAAGAACCTGCTCAAGTTCGACAACGTCCAGAACGACCAGCGCAAGGTGATCTTCGATCAGCGCGTCGACCTGATGAAGGACGACAGCGTGGTCGAGACCGTGACCGACATGCGCCACGCCTTCGTCGAGGACGTCGTCGCCAAGCACATCCCCGAGCACGCCTATGCCGAGCAGTGGGACACTGCGGGGCTGAAGGAAGAGCTGAAGCGCGTGCTCGATGTCGACCTGCCGGTCGACGAATGGGCCAAGGAAGAGGGCATCGCCGACGAGGAGCTGCTCACCCGCATCGAGAACCATGTCGACGAGCGCATGGCGGCCAAGGTCGCGCAATGGGGCCCCGACGTGATGCGCTACGTCGAGAAGACCATCCTGCTGCAGACGCTCGACCATCTCTGGCGCGAGCATCTCATCATGCTCGACCATCTGCGCCAGGTGATCGGCCTGCGCGGCTACGGCCAGCGCGATCCGTTGCAGGAGTACAAGACCGAGGCCTTCAACCTGTTCCAGGAGATGAGCGCGCATCTGCGCGAGGCGGTCACCGCGCAGCTGATGCGGGTCGAGATCGTGCCGCCCGAGGAGCCGCCGCAGCCGCTGCCGTTGATGGAGGCGCACAAGCTCGATCCCAACACCGGCGAGGACGAGTTCGCCCGCGCCAGCCTGAGCGAAGCGACCTACGCCCAGGCCTCGCTGGCGCCGGCCATGTCCGCCGCCGATCGCAATCCGAACGACCCGACGAGCTGGGGCAAGGTCGGCCGCAACGAGGACTGCCCCTGCGGCTCGGGCAAGAAGTACAAGCACTGCCACGGCCGGTACGCGTAACCGGCTGCAATCATCGCGATTGTAGGGTGGCCAAAGCGAAAGCGTGCCCACCCTATCATGCGCTGCTCTCGACGCTGGGCACGCTTCCGCCCTCGCTCTTCGAGCTACGGCGGACAAGCCGCTTTGCCGACCCTACGGTCTGCCGCGACAGGCATGCGTAAGCCGCTGCAAGCGGTGACGTGCCGCCGTCGCATCGCCGCTCACCCCGCATACGCCTTGTCGAGATCGGCGATCACGATCTTCTGCATCTTCAGCATCGCCTGCATGACGCGGTCCGCGGCCTTGCGGTCGGGGTCGCTGAGGTAGCGGCTGAGCGCGGTCGGGACCACCTGCCAGGACAGGCCGAACCGGTCCTTGAGCCAGCCGCAGCGCGATTCCTGGCCGCCGTCGGTGAGCTTCTCCCAGAAGTAGTCGACCTGCTGCTGGGTCTCGACGCTGAGGAAGAACGACACCGCCTCGTTGAACTTGTGCTGCGGGCCGCCATTGAGCGCGTAGAACCGCTGCCCCTCGAGCTCGAAGCTTGCCATGAAGTCGCTGACGGTCTCGATTTCGGCGTTCGGAAACACCGATTTGTAGAACGCGACGGCATCGCGGACGTTGTTGTCGAGCCACAGGAACGGCGTGATCGATGTCATGGCGAGAGAATCCTTGTAATCGAGGGAGAGGAAAGCCGGCACCGCGCGCAAGCGCATCAAGGCCTCTCTTTGGTCAAGGCTCGATCGGGGAGGCCCGCGCTTTGCAGACCGTGACGACAATGCCCGGCCGTTACTATCCGGCGATCTTCGTGCTGGCGTCGGCCACACTGGCCTATCAGATCCTGATCACCCGTTTCTTCAGCGTGATGGTGCATTACCATTTCGCTTTCGGCGCCATCGCGCTTGCGATGTTCGGGCTGACGCGCGGTGCGATGCGGGTTTATGAAGATCCCGACCGCTATGCGCCGGGGCGTGTGGGGCCGGAGTTCGCCCGCCATGCCGCGCGGTTCGCGATCAGCGGCGTCGCCGTGATGTGCGCGTTCCTGTGCGCGCCGATGGTCGCGCCCAGCAACTATGCCATGGCTGCACTCGGCGTGGTGGCGCTGGGCTTCACCATTCCGTTCGCCGAGGGCGGCATCTGCATCACGCTGCTGCTGACCCGGCTGCCCTATGTCGGCGGCTGGCTTTATGCCGCCGACCTGCTCGGCGCCGCGACCGGATGCCTCGGCATCATCTTCGTGCTGCTGGTGATCGATCCGGTCAGCGCGACGCTTTGGATCGGCGCTGGCGCCGCGGCGGCCGGCTGGTTCGTGGTCCGTCACGGCGAGGACCGAAGCAGCCTGAGCCTAAGCCGCAACACCGCGCTCGGCCTTGCCGCACTCGCCGCGCTCCACACCGCGCTTGCCGCAGCCGGCAGCAGCCATCTCGGCGTGACCTGGGCCAAAGGCACTCCGCAGACCGGAACGCTGTTCGAGCGCTGGAATACCTATTCGCGCATCCGCGTCACCGATCTCGGGCTCTCGATCCCGTTCGGCTGGAGCTTCGCGCGTCCCCCGGATGCCAAGGTCGAGCAGCTCTATCTCGACATCGATGCCGACGCGGGAACGCCGATCACCCGCTTCTCCGGCGATCTTGCCAAGGTGTCGTACCTCAAGCACGACGTCATCAACGCGCCCTATCTGGTGCAGCAACGGCCGGATGACGTCGCCGTGGTCGGCGTCGGCGGCGGCCGCGACGTGCTCTCCGCGCTCTATTTCGGCGCGCAGCGGATTCGCGGCATCGAGATCAATCCCGCGATCTTCGAGGTGCTGACGAACAAGTTCGCGGATTATTCGGGTCACCTCGATCGCTGGCCCGGCGTCTCGCTGGTCAATGCCGAAGCGCGCAGCTACATCAATCATTCGCCCGATCGCTACGACCTGATCCAGATCTCGCTGATCGATACCTGGGCCACCACCGCGGCCGGCGGGCTGACATTGACCGAGAACCGGCTCTACACGGTGGAGGCGTGGGACGATTTCTTCCGCGCGCTGAAGCCGGGCGGCATGCTCTCGGTGTCGCGCTGGTACCAGCCGACGGTCTATCGCGGCGAGTTCTATCGCCTGATTGCGATCGCAACTGAGGCGTTGCAGCGTCAGGGCGTGCCGGCGACCGAACTGTCGCAGCATGTGATTGCAGCGAATGTCGGCGACATCGTCACGGTGATGATCCGTCCCGAGGCGTTCACGGCGGCGCAGTGGCAGGGCGCGCGCGACCGGCTGGTCGCGGAGGGATTCAAGCTGCTGCTCGGGCCCGGGATCGCCTATGACACCGTCACTTCGACCCTCTTGTCCGGCAAGGCCGACCAGCGTTTCCTGGATTCATTGCCGCAAAACATCGCGGCTTCGACCGACGACAAGCCGTTCTTCTTCTATACCGTGCGGCTCGCCGATCTGTTCAGCAAAAGCGGCTTCGAGTTGCAGAACAACGCTGCGATCAGCGTCATCAAATGGGTGCTCGTGTTCCAGATCGGCATCTGCATCTGTTACATCGGCATTCCCTTCATGCGCCTGGCGCGGCGGACGCCGGTGGCGACGCTGGCGCCGCCGGTGGCTTATTTCGCCGCAATCGGCTTCGGCTTCATGCTGATCGAGATTTCGCAGATGCAACGGCTGATGGTGTTCCTCGGCCACCCCGTCTACGGGCTCAGCGTCGTGCTGTTCACGATCCTGCTGTTCGGAGGCATCGGCAGTGGCACGGTGGGCGCGACGCCGGCGCGGCCGGCGGTGCTGATCGTCCGCCTCGTGACGCTGGTCGCGACGCTAGTGGCCGTGGGCCTGCTGACGCCGTCGGTCACCGCCTGGTCGCGGTCGGCGCCGACCGAGATCCGCATCCTGGTGTCGATCGCCTTGCTGGCGCCGCCGGCTTTCTGCATGGGCATGATGTTCCCGCTGGGCCTCGGCATCTGGCGGCGGCATGAAGGGCTGCTGCCGTTCTTCTGGAGCACCAACGGCATCACCTCGATGCTCGCCTCCGTGCTCGGCATGGCGCTGTCGATCCAGTTCGGCATAACAGCGACATTCGCGGTCGGAATCGGCTGCTATGTGGTGTGCGCGATCATGATCCTCGGCAACCGTCTGAGCGATTCGATCGCTGAGACCGCCCTCAAGCCGGTCCGGACATCCGGTCTGGTGGCGCAGGACGAGGCCGCCTCGTAGCGGGCGGCCGCGATCGTCTTAGTTGGCGCTGCCGATCAGGCTTTCCAAGAGGCGCTTGAGCTCGGTGGTCGACTTGTCGCCATAGCTCTCGACGATGTGCTCCTCCTGGCTCACCGCCAGCGAGTTCAGCCGCCGGCACAGCGCCTTGCCGCGGTCGGAGACGAACATCAGCACCTTCCGGCGATCCTTCGGGTCCTGCACGCGGTAGACCAGCGCGTCCGACACCATGCGGTCGATCATCTTGGTCAGCGTCGGATGGTTGAGCAGCACGGCATCGGCAAGCTCGCCCATCGAGTGGCCGTTGCCGTCGGACAGCACTTTAAGGATGCGCCACTGCTCGACCGGCACGCCTTCCTTGGCCAATCGCGTCTCCAACTGCCGGTTGATCTCCCGGTTGGCTTGCGCGAGCAGGTAGGCGAGGTGTTCGGTGATCGGGGAATTTTCTTTCGGCGGTTTAGCCACGGCGTGAGACCTGGTTCCTGACCCGGTGAATGAATGTCCGGCAACGCTTGCCGTTTCTATATGCACTTCAATTGTTGAATATTCAATATTTTCCCCTAGGATATTCCCCCAACCAAAGGGCGGATGCCGCGACCGCCCCGCTGGCTGCGTTGCGTACTGCTTCCCAGACAGGAGTTGGCGTGCTCTCGACGGTCTCTTCCCAGGCGTATGGCGGCTTGCCCGTCCCGCCGCCGCACCTGTTTCGAACTCCGTCGTCCTGCGCGGCCGATGTCGCTTTGACCGTCAAGCCGGGCTCCTCGCGCCGCGGCGGCACCGACAGCAAGCTTCGGGTCGGCAATTTCATCACCTTTTCCGGGGCGCCCGGGATCTGGGGCCCGATCTCCGCCAACAGCGTCATGCTCGCGGTCGCCGAGATCAACCGGCGCGGCGGCATCCGCGGCCGCGAGATCGAATTGTCGATGTACGACGCCGGTGGTCCGATCGAGGAGGTGGTGCGCCGCGCCGAGCAGGCAATCGCCTTCGACGAGATCGACGTGATCATGGGCTCGCATATCTCGGCGGTCCGCCTCGCGCTGCGCAAGGTCACCGCGGGCCGCATCCCCTATATCTACACGCCGGTCTATGAGGGCGGCGAGCGGACGCCCGGCGTGATGGCGATCGGCGAGACGCCGCGCGCCGAAAGCCGACCGGCGATCCACTGGCTCACCGAAGTCAAGAAGGCGCAGCGCTGGTACCTGATCGGCAGCGACTATGTCTGGCCCTGGCAGTCACACCGCGCGGTGAAGCGCTACATCAAGGAGGCCGGCGGCCAGGTGGTGGGCGAAGAATTCGTCCCGCTCGGCGAGGACGATCACGAGCCGCATCTGGCGCGGATCCGCGCCGCCAAGCCCGACGTCGTGCTGATCACCCTGATCGGCACCGACAGCATCACCTTCAATCGGGCCTTCGCCGAGGCGGGCCTGGCCGCCACCACGCTGCGCTATGCGGGTGCGATGGACGAGACCGTGCTGCTCGGCATCGGGCCGGACGCGACCGAGAACCTGTTCTGCGCCTCCGGCTATTTCGGCTGCATCGATTCCCGCGCCAATGACGACTTCCGGACCAGCTACCGTGCGATGTTCGGAGCGCATGCGCCCCCGATCGGATCGGTCGGGCAGTCCAATTATGAGGGCATGCGGTTTCTCGAGGCGGCGGCCCACCGGGCCCGCTCGCTGTCGACGGGACCGCTGTCCGCCGCAGCCCGCAACCTGGTCTATGGTGGCGCCCGTGGCAGCGTCACACTTCGCGACGGCCGCGCCGAGATGCCGATCTATCTTGCCGAAGCCGACGGTCTCGACTTCAATGTGATCAAGACGATCTAGCTTGGCACCGTCGTCCGCAAGCGCGATGCCGCGCTCGCCCAGGGCGTACCGGTGCCAGACAGGAGCAGCTGTGCATTCGACGCGCAACGTCAGGGCCGGAAGCCTGAACGGCAGGAATGGCGGCCTCCCGTTCCCGCCATCCCTGCTGTTCAGGAATCTGGCGCCGGCCTCCGATCGGGTGTTTTCTCCGATGGACCGCAGCGGGTTCGGTCCGCGCGGTGCGCGCAACCGGCTGCGGGTCGCAGGTTTCGTCTGCTGCACCGGTTCGCCGGGCATGTGGGGGCCGGCCGCGACTTCGAGCGCGCAGCTTGCGGTCGCCGACATCAATCGTCGCGGCGGCATCCTCGGCCGCGAGGTCGAGCTCTCGGTCTATGATGCCGGCGGGCCGCTCGAGGACGTACGCGACCGCGCCGAGCAGGCGATCGCCTCCGACGACGTCGATCTCATCATGGGCATGCACACCAGCGCGGTGCGCGTCGCGTTGCGCAATCTGATCACCCGCAGCAGGATTCCCTACATCTACACGCCGGTCTACGAGGGCGGCGAACGGACGCCGGGCGTGATCGCGATCGGCGAGACACCGCGTTGGCAGATGCGGCCGTCGATCCATTGGCTGGCCGAGGCCAAGCGCGCCGCGCGCTGGTACCTGATCGGCAGCGACTATGTCTGGCCATGGCAGTCGCACCGCGCGGTGAAGCGCTACATCAAGGAAACCGGGGGGCTCGTGGTCGGCGAGGAGTTCGTGCCGGTCGGCGAGGACGATCACGAGGCGCATCTGGAGCGGATCCGCGCCGCCAAGCCCGATGTGGTGCTGATCTCGCTGATCGGCACCGACAGCGTGACCTTCAATCGCGCCTTCGCCGATGCCGGGCTCGCCGCCACCACGCTGCGCCTTGCCGGCTGCGTCGACGAAACGGTGCTGCTCGGCATCGGTGCCGACCGGACCGAGAACCTGTTCTGCGCCTCAGGCTACTTCCCCGGTGTCGGCTCGCCCGCCGGCGACGATTTCCGCGATCGCTATCGCGCGATGTTCGGTGCGTTCGCGCCGCCGGTCGGATCGTGCGGCGAGTCGGCCTATGAAGGCTTCTGCCTGCTGGAGGCCGCCGCCAACCGGGCCGGCACGCTGGACACGCGGCCGCTGCTCGCGGCGGCCGACAACCTGGTCTATCGTGGTCCGCGCGGTCCGGTCACGGTACGCAGCGGCCATGTCAGGATGCCGATGTATCTTGCCGAAGCCGACGGCCTCGACTTCAGGGTGATCAAGTCGATCTGAGCCGGGGTCCGCCAGCTTCGTCGGAAGGTCTTGCGAAATAATCCTTGAAAAGGAAAATATTTCCGTTTTCAATACAGCGGCGGGGTGGGGCGGTTCGCGCGGGGCATTGCGCGGCCGCTGCCCCGTGCCGAGGGAACATCCAAGGATCAAAAGCTTCAGGAGAGCGCCGTGACCGTCGTCCTTCCCACGCCAACGCAACTTCGTGCCGTCGCCGAGCAGTGTGGCCTGTCCCTGACCGAAGAGGACGTGGCTTCGTTCCGAGGCCTGATGCAGGGCTCGATCGAGGCCTACAACCTCGTCGCCCAGATGCCGGACGAACTCCCCGAAGTGAAATATCCGCGCACGCCCGGCACTCGCCCGGCGCCGGAGGATAACAAGCACAACGCCTGGTACTGCAAGTCGACGGTGAAGGGCGCGGCCTCCGGCAAGCTCAAGGGCAAGACGGTGGCGTTGAAGGACAATATCATGCTGGCCGGCGTGCCGATGACCAACGGCTCGTCGACGCTGGAAGGCTTTATTCCCGACTTCGACGCCACCATCGTCACCAGGATGCTGGATGCCGGCGCCGAGATCAAAGGCAAGACGCATTGCGAGCATTTCTGCCTGTCCGGCGGCAGCCACACCGGCTCCTACGGGCCGGTGCACAATCCGCACAAGATGGGCTATTCGGCCGGCGGCTCGTCGTCGGGCTCGGGTGTCGTGGTGGCGCTCGGCGAGGTCGACATGGCGATCGGTGGCGACCAGGGCGGCTCGATCCGCATGCCGTCCTCGTTCTGCGGCACCTACGGCATGAAGCCGACCTGGGGCCTCGTGCCCTACACCGGCATCATGCCGATCGAGATCTATGTCGACCATACCGGCCCGATGACCGCGAGCGTGGAAGACAACGCGCTGCTGCTCGAAGTGCTGGCCGGCGACGACGGCTATGATCCGCGCATCAAGGCGCCGAAAGTCGAGGAGTACACCAAGGCACTCGGCAAGGGCGTCAAGGGCATGAAGATCGGCATCCTCAAGGAAGGCTTCGAGCAGCCGACCGCGGAAGCCGCCGTCAACGAAAGCGTGCGCGAGGCGGCGAAGCGCTTCAAGGATCTCGGCGCCAGCGTCGAGACGGTGTCGATTCCGATGCACATGGCGGGCGGCGCGATCTGGACCCCGATCGGCACCGAAGGCCTGACCCAGACCATGATGTTCGGCGACGGCTACGGCCTCAGCCGCGGCGATCTCTATTCGACCGCGCTGATGGATCACCATCGCGGCTGGCGCCGGCAGGCGGATTCGCTGTCCGAGACCACCAAACTGTTCATGATGCTCGGCACCTACATCAACAACAATTTCGGCCCGCGCTTCTACGGCAAGGCACTCAACATCTCCCGCCGCCTCGCCGCGGCCTACGACAAGGCGTTCAAGGATTACGATCTCCTGCTGATGCCGACCACGCCGATGAAGGCGACCAAGTTGCCCGAGGCCAATGCGAGCCGCGAGGAATATGTCGCCCGCGCGCTGGAGATGATCTCCAACACCGCGCCGTTCGACATCACCCATCATCCGGCGATGTCGCTGCCCTGCGGCATGGTCGATGGCCTGCCGGTCGGGCTGATGCTGGTCGGGCGGATGTTCGAGGAGAGCACCATCTACCGCGCCGCGCATGCCTTCGAGCAGGCCGGCGACTGGAAGAAGATGTGAGGCGCCGCTTGTCGCAGACGCAACGTCGACGGATGGGGCACCATGGCTAGCATCTTTGCCGCGGTGTTCGAGATCGTGAGCTTCGGCGCCATCATCGTGCTGGTGGTGCTCGGGCTCGGCATCATCGCCAGCATGATGGGCATCTTCAACTTCGCGCAGGGCGAATTCGTCCTGCTCGGGGCCTATGTCACCTATCTGGCCTACGCCCATGGCGCGCCGGTCTGGGTCGGCATGGTCGCCGCCCCGTTCGTGGTCGGCGCACTCGGCTTCGTGCTGGAAGCGCTGATCATCCGGCGCTTCTACGCGGCGCCGATCGTGGCGATGCTCGGCACCTATGCGCTCGGCCTGATCATCCGCGAGAGCGTGCGCGGCCTGATCGGCGGCTTCTATCTCACGGTGCCGGAGCCGATCGGCGGTTCGATCGACCTCGGCTCGGTCCACATCTCGGCCTGGCGCTTCACCATCATCGTGATCACGCTGTTGGTGATGGGCGGCTGCTATCTCTTGCTGGCGCGCACCTCGTTCGGGCTGCGGGTCCGCGCCACGCTGGAGAACCCGGCGCTGGCGCGCGCATCAGGCATCTCGACGCCCTTGATCTACGGCGCGACCTTCGCATTCGGCGCGGCGCTGGCCGGGCTTGCCGGCGCGCTGATCGTGCCGGTGTTCAGCTTGTTTGCCGATCTCGGCATCCGTTTCCTGATCCAGGGCTTCGTCGCCGTGATGGTCGGCGGGGTCGGCTCCTTCATCGGTCCGGTCGCCGGCGCCGGCGTGATCGGCACGCTCAGTGCGGCGCTGCCATGGGTCATGTCACCGGTCGTCGCCGACGTGCTGGTCTTCGTGCTCGCCATCGCCTTCATCAAATTCCGGCCGCAAGGCCTCATTGCTGGGAAAGGGGTCTAATCACCATGTCGATCGAACGCATGAATCTGACGCGCCGCCGCTTCATGAGCAATTTCGCCTTCGCGACCGGCGCGCTCGCGACCGGGGTCGGCAGCTGGGTCGTCAGGCCCGACTGGGCCAACGCCGCCGAAGGCCCGATCAAGGTCGGCATCGCGACCGACCTGACCGGCCCGATCGCCTATGCCGGCAATGCCGACGCCAACGTCGCCAAGATGGTGATCAAGGAGATCAACGCCGGCGGCGGCCTGCTCGGCCGCCCGCTCGAGCTCTATATCGAGGACACCGCTTCGAACGAATCGGTCGCGGTCGGCAATGTCCGCAAGCTGATCCAGCGTGACAAGGTCGACATGGTGCTGGGCGGCATCACCTCCTCGATGCGTAACGCCATCAAGGACCCGATCGTGGCGCGCGGCAAGACGCTCTACATCTATCCGCAGCTCTACGAGGGCAGGGAGTGCACGCCCTATCTGTTCTGCACCGGCCCGACGCCGGCGCAGCAATGCGACACCTTCATTCCCTGGCTGATCAAGAACGGCGGCAAGAAGTTCGCGCTGCCGAGCGCCAACTATGTCTGGCCGCACACGCTCAACGTCTATGCCCGCAAGGTGATCGAGGACAATGGCGGCGAGGTCGTGTTCGAGGAGTATTACCCGCTCGACCAGGTCGACTTCTCGTCGACCGTCAACCGCATCATCTCCAACAAGGTCGACGTCGTCTTCAACACCGTCATCCCGCCCGGCGTCGGCCCGTTCTTCAAGCAGCTCTATGAAGCGGGCTTCCTCAAGAACGGTGGCCGGCTCGCCTGCGTCTACTATGACGAGAACACCCTCAACATCAATCAGGCCAACGAGATCGAGGGGCTGGCAAGCTGCCTCGACTATTTCAAGGTGCTGACCAAGGAGGATCCGTTCGACGCCAAGCTGCAGGCAGCGTATGAAAAGGACTTCCCAGGCAACTTCCTGTTCGCGGCCGGCAGCGCCGCCACCGGAACCTATCGCGGTCTCAAGCTGTGGGAGGCGGCGGTCAAGGAAGCCGGCAAGGTCGACCGCGACTCGGTTGCCGCCGCGCTCGATCACGCCAAGATCGCCGAAGGGCCCGGCGGACCGGCCGAAATGGTTCCGGGCAAGCGTCACTGCAAGATGAAGATGTACACCGCTGTTGCCAAAGGCGGGAACTATGAGATCGTGGCGCGCAGCGACGGTCTTGTTGATCCCAAGGAATGCTGAGCGATCGATGAGTGGAGCAAGAGAGGCCGTCGCACGCATCAGCGAGGATGTCGTGACGGGTGAGGGTACACCGGCCGCAAGCGCGCCGGCGGGACAGGCATCGGCAGGATGGAAGGTCCTGCCGATCGTGGAAGGACTGGTGCTCTTGATCGCACTGGTCCTGCCATGGGTTCTGCAGGACTATCTGACGGTGTTCGCGACCCGCGTAGTGATCCTCGCGCTGTTCGCGCTGTCGTTCGACCTGGTGTGGGGTTATGCCGGCATCATGAGCTTCGGCCAGGCGCTGTTCTTCGGCGCCGCCGGCTACGGCGTGGCGCTGCTGGCGCGCGATCTCAACGTCACCTCGATCCTCTTGATCCTGCCCGCCGGCACCTTGATCGGCCTTGCCGCGGCGCTGCTGCTCGGCGGCTTCCTGCTGCTCGGGCGCTATCCCTCCAGCGTGATCTTCGTCTCGCTCGGCACGCTCACCGGATCCTATGCCGCGGATCGGCTGGCGCGGGGCTGGTACTATCTCGGCGGCCAGAACGGCATCCCGTCGATCCCGCCGCTCACCCTCGGCAGCTACGAGCTCGAGGAAGGGCCGATCTACTATTACATGGTGCTCGGTATCCTCGTGGTGGTCTACCTGCTGTGCCGCTTCCTGGTCCGCTCGCAATTCGGCCTGGCGCTCGCGGGCTTGCGCGAGAACGAGCAGCGCATCGCCTTCTTCGGCTACAAGGCGCAGCATCTGAAGGCGATCATCTTCGCGATCGGCGGCACCATCGCCGGTCTTGCCGGCAGCCTCTATGCCTTCCACGAAGGCTTCGTCTGGCCCAACATGCTGGGCGTCGTGTTCTCGACCCAGGTCGTGCTCTACGTCCTGTTCGGCGGCTCCGGCACGCTGATCGGCGCCGTGATCGGCACCGTGATCATCGAGGGCGTCTCGTTCTGGCTGTCGGACAATTACCGCGACATCTGGCCGATCATTCTCGGCGTGCTGCTTTTGCTCGTGATCATGTTCCGTCCGCTCGGGCTGATCTCCTTCGTGCTCGGCGAGCGCGAGCGGGTCGGCAGCTTCGGCAAAGCACCAAAAAAGGAGACCGGCAATGCCGCTCCTTGAGGCCTCAGGGATCAGCAAGGTGTTCGGCAAGCTCACCGCGCTCGACGGTGCGGCGCTGACTGTCGGCGAGAACGAGTTTCACGGCCTGATCGGCCCCAACGGCTCGGGCAAGAGCACGCTGATGAAATGCGTCGCCGGCGCAGAAGTCCCCACGACAGGCAAGGTCTCCTTCGTCAACACCGACATCACGGCGTTCACGCCGACCGAGCGCGCCCGCGCCGGCATGAGCCTGAAATTCCAGATCACCTCGGTGCTGCCGACGCTGACGCTGTACGACAACATCCTGCTGGCGTTGCAGGCGCACTGCTCGCTGTTCGACCTCGTGCTGTCGCGCACCCGCAAGAAATTGCACGATCAGGTGATGACGATGCTGACCCAGTTCCGCCTCGCCGATCGGGCGCATGACGCGGCGGCGGCGCTGTCGCACGGCCAGCAGCAATGGCTCGAGATCGCGATGGCGCTGGCCGGGAAGCCGCGGCTTCTGCTGCTGGACGAGCCGACCGGCGGCATGAGCCTCGAGGAGCGCCGCGTCACCGGCGAATTGTTGCAGCCGATCAAAGAGCATTGCTCGCTCGTCATCGTCGAACATGATCTCGATTTCATCCGCGACATCTGCGACCGCCTCACCGTGCTCGACCAGGGCAAGGTGCTGGCGTCGGGGACGGTCGCGGAAATCCAGGCCAACAGAAACGTCCAGGAGATTTATCTTCGCCGTGCCTGAGCAAACCTTCCTCGATATCAGGCATCTCGATGCCGGTTATGGCCGCAGCCAGGTCCTGTTCGATGTCAACATCGGCATTCCCTGGCGCGGCGGCGTTGCCGTGCTCGGCCGCAACGGTGCCGGCAAGACCACGCTGATGAAGACCATCGTCGGTGAGCTCGCAAGCTCGCAGGGCGAGCTGTTCTTCGACGGTCGCGACATCACCCGGCGCCGCACCGAGGAACGGGTGCGCTCCGGCATCGGCTATGTGCCGCAGGAGCATTCGGTGTTCGCCCGCCTGTCGGTGCGCGACAACCTTGCGGTCGGCTCGCTGGTCAATTCGGACGCCGGTGCGGTCGATCGCGTGATGGAGATCTTCCCGAAGCTCGGCCAGCGCCTCGACCAGCCGGCCGGCACGCTGTCCGGCGGCGAGCGCAAGATGCTGGCGATCAGCCGCGCCATGCTCGGCAATCCAAAGCTGCTGCTGCTGGACGAGCCGACCGAGGGGGTCTGGATCGGCGTGATCGAGGAGATCACCGAGCGGCTGATCGAGCTTGCCAAGAGCATCTCGGTCGTGATCGTCGAGCAGCATCTCGACCTCGCGCTGCGCGTCGCCGACTACGCCTATGTGCTGGACCGGGGCCGCGTCGCGCTCCAGGGCGGCGCAAGCGAGGTGCGCAACGATCCGGAATTGCTGCGGTATCTGGCGCCGTAGATTGCCGTCGAATCGAGGGTTCCCCAGGAACGAAGCGCCGCCGCCGCCGTTGGGCAGCGGGAGGAATTCACGATGCGCTATTCTTCGATTGCGGTAATTTGTGCCGTCGCCGTGATGAACAGCGGTGCCGCAGTGGCCCAGCACGCCGGCACCAAGTCGGAACAATCCGCGTGCTCGCGCGATGCACAGCGTTTCTGCCGCAAGGACCTCGGCAATGACGGCGCCGTGCAGAACTGCCTTCAGACCAATCGCGATAGCCTGAGCCGAAGTTGCAAGAAGGTGTTCGAGAGCCACGGCATGTAGCCGTCGCGGCGTTCGCCGTTGCATCGGTGCAGCCGACCATCGAGCACCGCGTCCGGGCGGTGGATTCCGGCTGGCGATACGAAATCGCTCGCCTGGGGGCAGAGCTTATCGCTCGTTGCCGACGAACAACCGCCATGCACCGTCAAACAGAACCAAGAGGATGGACAGCGTCGACGAGCAGAGCAGAATGCCTGTCGCGAGGTGGTGATACGATGTGCCTTCAGTGAGCAGGAACCCGATCAGCGATGCGCCGATCAGGCTCATCCAGCCGGCCAGCACGCGCCATGACCTGCGGATCAAGCCGGATATTTCGTCCGTCATTGTGAACCTCTCCGGGCCGGATGGGCTGCTGCCTGGTCGTTTGTAGCCAACCCGTCCTGAATCACGTCCGCCTATCCTGCGCCGCACAAAACCATCATCCCGGGACACTCGTGCGGATGACGGCGGGATTTCCGGCCGGCAAGTGTTCGAGATGGTTCAGTGCTGCCTTGAGCTGGGTGTCCCGGTCCGTCCCGATCAACTGCTCCTTGATGGGCGGTGAAGCTGCTTCTGAAGGTGCGCCGTTGGTATCCGGCGTTGCGCCGGGATTTGGCCGCATCCCGGGATTGGCGAACGCGCCGTGGAGTTGGGCTTCGCGCCAAACCAGGGAGTTCGCAACTTGTTCGTCCTTGGCCGCCTTGACGATGACGTCGGGTGTAATCCCGTCGCCCTGAATCGAGCGGCCCGAGGGGGTGTAGTAGAGCGCGCTGGTCAGTCGCAAGGCACCATGATCCTTGATCGGGATGATGGTCTGGACGGATCCCTTGCCGAAGCTCTGCGTCCCCATCACGGTAGCGCGATGGCGATCCTGCAATGCGCCCGCGACGATTTCGGACGCCGATGCGGAGGCGCCGTTGACGAGAACGACCATCGGAGTGTCCGGCAGCAAGGCACCCGTTGCAGGAGCCGTGAACGATTGGTCGTCGTTTCCGTTGCGTCCGCGGACCGAGACGACGGTGCCGCCGTTGAGGAAATCGCTGGACACATCAACCGCTGCGGAGAGCAGGCCTCCGGGATCGTTTCTCAGGTCGAGGACAAGGCCGGCCAACTTGCCGCCCGCTTCGCGCGTCAGCGTCGAGATTGCCTGGTGCAGTTCGGTCGGTGTCTGCTCGCCGAATTCGCTGACCCGCAGATAGCCGATGCCGTTCGCCTCGAGCCGGGATTTGACGCTGTGGACTTCGATGACTTGCCGGGTGAGCGGCACCTCGAAGCGCGGCTGGTCGCCGCGCTGGAGTGTCAATCTCACGATCGTCCCCGGCTGCCCGCGAATTTTCCTGATCACCTCCATCAGGTCCACGCCGCGTGTGCTTTGGCCGTCGACCGAAACGATCGCGTCGCCCGGCTGCAAGCCGGCACCGGCACCCGGCGTATCGTCGATCGGCGAAAGAACGGTCGGTAACCCGTCGTGCTCCATGATCTTGAGGCCGACGCCGCCGAACTTTCCGCTCATGTCCTCTCGGGCCTCGCGGAATTCCGGTTCGGTCATGTAGGAGGAGTGCGGGTCGAGACGCGACAGCATTCCTTTCAACGCCGCATCGGTAAGCTCGCCCGAGTCGACCGGATGCACGTAGTCCTGCTGCACGAGCTGGATCACACTCGCGAGAAGGGCGAGGTCGGCCCTGGAAGGGCCGGCGGCGATTTCTGACGCAAGTGCCAGGCCGGCGAGGGCGGTCGATGCTGCACAGACGATTCCGATCGTGCGCAAATGGGATATCTTCATTGCTTGCCCGTGCGGTGAGTGGTTGAACGCATAAGCGCGCCGCGCTGGCTGCTGCGGCGTACCTGACAACGAGCCCCGCCGTCGCGCCTGGACAACACGCGACGGCAGCTCAGTGTCATGCCTAACCGATCGGCATGGCGACGAAGTGGGTGTTGTCCGACGTCTTTACGTGCATCAGGACATCATGCTTGCCTTCGGACTTCGCATCCGAGAGCGCGTTGCGCAGGTCCGCCGCAGAACTGACGCTCTTGCCGGCCACGTCGAGGATGATATCGCCGGACTGCAGTCCGTGCTCGGCGGCCGGACCATCCGGCTCGATCGCCGTGACCACGACACCCTTGTTGCCGGCGCCGCCGACATCGCCTGCCGGGGCAACCGCCAGACCGAGGTGAGGAATGCCCTTCGAGCCTTGCTCGGACTCGTCGGCCTGGGCCACTTTCCTTGTCTCGTTCGGCATCTTGGCGAGCGTCACCGTGAACGTCTTCGTCTCACCCTTGCGAACGATGTCGAGCTTCGCCGAGCTGCCCGGAGCCATCGCTGAAATCTCTCGCGCGAGTGTGCCCGTGTCCTTGATCGCGTTGCCGTTGACCGATGTGATGACGTCGCCCGGCCGGATTCCGGCCTGTGCCGCCGGCGTGTCCGCCTGGGCCTCGTCGACCAGTGCACCCTGGGCCTGCTTCAGGCCGAGGCTTTCGGCGATGCCGCTCGTGACCGGCTGCACCTGCACGCCGAGCCAGCCGCGCGTCACCGTGCCGTGTTCCTTGAGCTGGGCGACGATCATCTTCACGGTCGTCGCCGGCACGTCGAAGCCGATGCCGACTGAGCCGCCGGACGGCGAATAGATCGCGGTATTGACGCCGATGACATTGCCATTGGTGTCGAATGTCGGCCCTCCCGAGTTGCCTTTGTTGATCGGCGCGTCGATCTGGATGTAGTTGTCGTAGGGCCCGGAACCGATATCGCGTCCTTCGGCCGAGATGATGCCGGCGGTCACTGTGCCGCCGAGGCCGTAGGGATTGCCGACCGCCACGACCCAGTCGCCGACGCGCGGAACCTGATTTTCGAGGTTGGCATAGCTGAAGTCCGTCTTGCCATCGACCTTGATGAGCGCGAGATCCGTCTTCGGATCGGTGCCGATCACCTTCGCGGTATAGATCGTGCCGTCATCCGTCGTGACCTGCACGGACCTTGCATGATCGACGACATGGTTGTTGGTCACGGCATAGCCGTCGGCGGAGATGAAGAACCCGGAGCCGACGCCGGTGATGACCTGATGGCGCTGCAGCTTGCCGCCCTGCATGCCGTCGCCGAACTGGCGGAAGAATTTTTCGAAGGGCGTGCCTTGCAGGGACGGAGGGAGGTTCTCTACGTCCGGACCGGATGTGTTGGCGTTGCTCTCTTCGTCCAGCTTCACGCGTACCGAAATGACGGCGGGCTTGACCTTCGCGACCAGGTCGGCGAAGCCTGCCGGGCCTTGCGTCTGCGACGTCGGAGTTGCGGCGAAGGCTTGCTCGACAAATTGGTAATGTCCCAGCGGCCCAGCCAGGGCGATGGTCGCACCGATCATCGCAACGGAGCCAAGCATTGCGACGCGCCGGGCCGACAGGGGTCTGCGCTGTTGAGTGTTGTTGTCCTTTGGCATGATGTTTCTCCTGAAATTGGCTGCCCCATACCGATGCTAGAAACCTATCGCTGCCGCATTACGGGCGCCTGTCCGAGACATTAATTCGAGGGAAAGGTAGCTAAAATCGTGGTAACGCTCGGCAGACATGCCAATGCATTTGCGGACCGCGCCAACAGGCGTGGCCCGTAAAGACGAGCAGACAACGTCTCGGCGCAGTCGACGACGCTCCGATCGGATGGTCGCGCTTGCGCGGAACTAGGTTGTGCCGATGAGTTCGACGAGATGAGCGCGCGAGGGCGAAGGCTCAAACCGGTCCGCGAAATACTGCGTTTCGTGGACCACCTGTCCGTCGCGGAATTCCATGATGCTCACCGTGTGCAACGGAACGCCGTCGTAGGTCAGCACGAACTCGGTGATCCAGAGATCGCCGCCGCCAATCATGCGCCGGATCGTGAAGCGTTTCTTGTTCGGCTGAACCGTTCGGCTCTCCTGGATGCTGCGCCGACCTCGGATCCGCTCGCCCGATTGCGGATAGTCGAGCACGGCATCCGCGGCGTAGATTTCATGCTCGCGCTCGAAATCGCTCGCGTCCGAAGCGTCCCAATGGCGCTCCAGCGCCATGCGCATGGTGTGATCGTCCATCGCAATCTCCCGGCTTTGCCTGCACGCAGCATCTCACGACCATCCAGGTGCATTTGGCAAGAGTTCGTATCAGTCCCCGGTGCGCAACTGCGCGGCGGGAACGATGGAGGGAAGAGGCGGGGCGCTTACATCCGAGTTACCCTTCGGGTCATTTTGTCGAGCGGCGTCGCGTGCGGCGTGCTACAGCTTCGGGATCAACAGGGGCATCGCATGACATCGACCGTCGACCTCGCGAAATTGCAAAT
This sequence comes from Bradyrhizobium sp. USDA 4461, assembly GCF_054055655.1. Lineage (NCBI taxonomy): Bacteria > Pseudomonadati > Pseudomonadota > Alphaproteobacteria > Hyphomicrobiales > Nitrobacteraceae > Bradyrhizobium > Bradyrhizobium sp. USDA 4461. The sequence goes on along the minus strand of NZ_JBSRXM010000001.1, from coordinate 1,927,820 downwards.
TGATGACTTCACGCCGCATCAGGACATGGAGTTCGAGATGCAGGCGGCGGATCGCGTCGTGGTGCTGAAGCTCGCCAAGGTCGAGCCCGCCGGAAACAGCGGCCGGCCGGGCGGTGCGTTCTCGCTGCTGTTTGCCGGACCGAAGGGCGCGTGGTTGCCGCAGGCGATCTATGCGGTGCGGCATCCGGCATTAGGCGTGATCGAGATGTTCCTGGTACCGATCGGGCCGCTCGCCGACGGCAACGGCTATCAGGCGATTTTCACCTGATGGCCGGACGTTTCCGCCGCGCGCCAGCGCATCAGGTCGTAGACGCCCTTGTCTTCCTCGGTGACGAAGCCGAGTCGGCGATAAAGCCGCATCGCGGGATTGAACTTCTCGACATGGATTGACATGGCCTTGCCGGCCGCGGCGGCCTCATCGAGCAGGTCGCGCATCAGCGCGCTGCCGAGACCCGAGCCGCGATGCTCCGGCAGGAGGGCGATATCGATGACGCAATGCTCGCTCGGCCAGCGGTCAACATAAAGGCGCCCGATGTCCTCGCCGCCACGCATTGCCACCAGCCAGTCGGCGGTCGGATAGTATCGCTGGTAATGCGCGTGCTGCGCCTGGAACTGCATGGCGAGGAACGCGGCTTTCTGCTCCGCGCTCCATGGCGTCACCGCCAGCTCCTCGGCGCGGGTCGAGGCGTAGAGCCGTGCCAGGAAGGGCAGGTCGGCATCCGTGATCCGACGGAACGTGAGGCCGGCCTCCGCGGCGCGTATCCATCCGAACGCCGCGGCGGCCGTATCGGTGCTCAAACCATTCGTCATGGCCGGTTCAGCTGCGCGGCGGGAAAATTCCCCGCAACGCGATGCAGAAGTTCAAGGTGAGGTAGGGCATCAGGTTGTTGTGGGGTTGGCTGCCGCCGGTCGGCAAGATCGAGCTGGTGGCCGAGAACTGCGAGATATTGGTCGGCGTGTCGCTATACGCCTGACCCGGGTTTGCACGCGCCAGCGATCGCGTCGGGCTGGGCGTGGCGAGCTCGGACTGATTGATGTTGCCGAGAACCCCGTGGTTGTGCTGGGCCATCTCGGTTTGCAGCAGCGTCACCGTCGTCGTGCCGCCCGCCTGTCCGAGATAATACAAGCTCCCGAAACTTTGCCCCGGATTCATCGGTGCGCTGCCTTGCAGGTCGGGCAACGCAAAGGTGCTCTTGCCGTCACCGCCATAGGTGGTGCCGAGCAGCGAGAAAAGCGCGGTGTTCTGCGAGATCGGCATCAATTGGCCGTTGCATATCGCCCATCCCACCGGTGCGAAGTTGAACGGGAAAATGCGGATCTCCGCTACGAATTGATCAGACATTGGTCCCGTCCTAGTTTTGGCTCGGATAAATGCCGTACAACGAGATGATGAAATTGATGCAGAGGTAAGGCTGCATGTTGTTGTGCGGTTGGTTGCCGCCCATGAACGTGCAGGCCTGATTCGCCATCAGCGATGCGGCCGCGACCTCGCGGTAAATCTGGGTCGCTCCCACGGCACCCACGACATTGCCGGTCACGGTGCTGCCGGTCGCGGGGTTCAGGGATGCCGCCATCGGGTGCGAGTGGGTCGGCAGTTGCTGTGTGGTCAGCGTCACCTGCTCGACGCCGCCGATCTGGCCCAGGCTGAAGGTGCTGCCTTGGTGCAGCGGCAGGCGGCCTTGCAGGTTCGGCAGATCGAAGGTTTCCTGGCCGTCGCCGCCATATGTGGTTCCGATCAGGTTGTACAATGTCTCGTACTGGGAGATCGCCAGGGTTTGTCCCAGGCAGAACATCCAGCCGTTCGGCGCAAAATTTCCGCCGAACATACGAATCTCGCCGATGTAAGGCTGGCCCATGGCACGATTCCTTCAGTTCGGGGAGGGGAAGACGCCTTGCAAGGCGATGCAGAAGCTGAGCGTGAGATAGGGCTGCATGTTCTCGTGCGGTTGCGAGCTCCCGGCGTAGCCGACGGTGCTGGGGTCCAGCGTCGTCAGATTGGCCGCGGCCGTATAAAGGTTGGCTGAGGTCGCCATCAGATTTCCGGTGACCGCGGCGCTGTCGGCATTGTTGGTCGTGCCCTGAAACGTATGCGGGTGCTGCGGCATCTCGGAAATCGTCAGCGTGTGGGACGTTTCACCACCGGCCTGCCCCAGCGTGAAGCCCGAGCCCATATGCAGCGGTACCTTTCCCCGCAAGTCGGGCAGCGCGAAATTCGTCGTGCCGTTTCCGCCATAGGTCGTGCCAACCAGCGAGAACAGTGCCTGGTTCTGATTGATCGGCAGCACCTGGCCGTTGCAAAGGGCCCAGCCTCTCGGCGCGTAGATGAATGACATCATCCTGATTTCCGAGAGATACGGTTCAGACATCGGTCCCTCCGCCCAAACGATTCCGTCTCGTCAGAGACTCAATTCATGAAAATGCAAGGTAAATGGCGTCACGCAATAACCGGGTGCACGATAGCGTGTTTTACGCCAAGTGCAACCTCAACGATTGTTTTGCCTTCGCAATTTTTCGAGCGGCCGACGCGGAAATGTCGTCGCGCTGACCTGGCGCTTGGCCAACAGGATCGGTGCGGACACGATCCGATTGTAGCGCCTGCCGGATCGTTCGGGCAGGCGCCGTTCGCTCCGTCGCAACGTTCGATCAAATCACCAGATCGTGGTGGGTCTGGAGATGATCGGTCGGCGTGCCTCCCATCGCGGCGTACACCGCCTCGTGGCCGACCCACCACGGGGTCGCGGCATTCGACTGCCCGCTGAACAGATCGGACAAGGTCTGAGTGTTCGCGGTCAGGCCCGGATGGCTCGTGTTGGTCTGCGACGATGTCTGGGTCAATGACGAGAAATCGAAGCTGTCGTGGTTGGTCAGGTTGACAGTCGAGGTCGTGGTGCCCTGCGTCGGCATCACCTTCTGCAATGCCAGGTTGGACTGAGCGACATCGGTCGCCGTTGGCAGCCGGCGCTCGCCGTCGGCAAGGCCGATATACATCAGATCGCTGGCGTCGGACGATGAAATGGTATCGGGAAGGCCGAGCACGTGCCCGAGTTCATGCACCACGGTGGTCAAGAGATCGAGATGACCGGCCGCGGCCGTCGACGGGTCGGTAAGGAGATCGGTGCCGGCGGCGTTGACGGCGTGCGTGAACTCGAAATTGTCCGCCGGGGTCGGATCGATGAACCAGCCATGGCCGGCCGCATTGGTATCGATCGTGATATGCCCGCCGCCTTCCTGACCGACAATCTGGCCGGAGAGGTCGGCGACGCTGAAGGTCGCGGCATGCAGGAGGGCGAGCTGTGCCGAACTGGCGCCCGCATTGGCCCATTCGGTGATCGCCGCCGACACCACCGAGTTGAGCTCGGCCTGCGTCAGGTGCATCTCGCCCGTGGTCGGCGTCGACGCCTGCACGCCACCCGCTTCGGCGAGCAGTGGCGCGACCACCGCGGGAAGCGCCGGCACCGTGGAGACCAACGTCGTCGTGCCATTACCGCCGGTGGTGTCGACGGTGATGCCGCCGGTGGTGCTGCTGTTGTCGTCGGTGATCACGCCCGCAGGCGTGCCCGACGGCGAACCGTTCTTCGAAAGGTTCAGATGGGTGCTGCTGCTGAAGTTGCTCAGCTCGACATCGGTGGCGTAGCTGGAACTGTGGTTGAGCGTGTTCTTGCTGCCGGTGCCGCCGGCGCCCATACCGATGAGGACATTGGTCGTGCTGGTGTCGCTGCCCGTTGCGCCGTTCTCGACGTCGAGCGCGGCAAACGGGCTGGCGGAGGTCGGAGACGACACCGAGTTGCCGTACAGTGTGGCGTTCAGGGTCGAGCTGCCATCGTTGTTCTGCAGCGCGATACCGGCATCGCCGACGCCGGTGATGGTGTTGTTCTGGATCAGGGTGGTCAGGCTGCCGGCGCCGGCGTCGCGGACGAAGATGCCGTCGGAATTCGAGCCCACCTTCGCCGGCCCGATCTGATTGCTGGCGATGGTGCCGGACATGGTGCCGTTGTCCTGGCCCTTGGCAACGAAGATACCAACGGTGTCGAACGCGTTGGCGCCGCCGTCGGTCAGGATGTTGTGCGAGATGTCGAACGTGGTGGTCGCGGCGGAGGCGAAGCCGCCGGAGCCGCTGCGGATATCGACTGCAGTTCCGCCGCCCGGGATGATCGTCTCGCCGTTGTGGAAGGTGTTGCTGCGGACCACCGCGTCCATCGACGAATTGTTGTTCGCCACGAATGCGATGAAGTCGGCCCGCGTGCCGGCGAACGTGCTGTTGGTCAGCGTGTAGTTGGCGGTCGCCGAGTTGTAGACCTGTCCGCGGACGTTATCATTGCCGCTCGAGCCGATCAGGCCGAACGCATCGTTGTCCATCGTCAGGCGGTTCAGCGTGCCGCTGGTATTGTAGAGATCGATGTTCTCGTCAAAGCCGCCGGAGATGCTGGATCCCGTGATCGAGGCGGTGCCGAGCAGATTGTCGAACCGGATGCTGCTCTCTTCCTGATTCCCGGCATTGTTGGTGCCGTTGCTGCCGCTGATGGTGCCGTTGGCGAAGCTGAACCCGGTGACGTTATTGCCGTAGATCGCGAAGTTGCTGAAATCGTGCAACGACATGTCGGTCAGCGACACGTTCGACGTGTTGTGCAGGTAGATGCCGGTGCCGCCCGTTCCCGATGTCGTCTGTCCGCCGGCGTCGGTACCGGAGAGGATATCGCCACCGGTCTTGTTGGCGATCGTGCCGCCGGAGCCGGCGGTGCCGTTGCCCGTGATCGTGAGCCCGCCGGCCGTTCCCGTCGTATCGAGGACGATGCCGGCACTGCCCGACGAGCCTGTCGTAGAAATGCTCTTGAAGGTCAGGTTGCCCGAACCGATGTTGGTGTGCTCGACATCGAGCGCGGTACCGGTCGTGGACGTGATGGTGTTGTTGCTGCCGGTGACGGTGATGGTGCCGCCATGGGTGAAGCTCAGGCCGGCGCCGCTGGCGGTCTTCACCGTGATGTCGGACATCGTGACGGTGCCGACATTGTTGCCGTCGTCGCTGATGCCGATGCCGGAGCCGGCCGAGGTGTCGATGCTGACGCCGGTGATGGTGTGGCCCGTCGTGCCGAGCAGGTCGATGCCGTTGTCGGCGCCGGTCACATGGATCACCGGATCGGCGCCGGACCCGACATTGGCGGTGACCACCGCGCCGGTCACCGGATTGGTGAACTGCAGGGAATGGCTGCCGCCGATCAGGTTGACGCCGTTGGCGAGATTGATGCCGTTGGCCTCGCTGTAGGTGCCGGTGCCGTGTTCGAGCACGACGTAGTCGCCGGAGCTAGCCGGATTCGCCGCGTTGAAGGCCGCGATCGAGGTGTACGGGTCGGCCTGGGTGCCGAGGTTGTGGCTCGTGGTTGCCGAATTGTCGATATAGAACACCTGGGGCACGACGCCGACATGGAAGCTCTGCGCGCCCGACGAGAGCGGGCCGCCGGTGCCGGTGTGACCGTTGTCGTTGATGTTCAGCGAGATGGTGTCCGTCCCGGTGAAGCCGTCGTCGCTATTGTAGGTCAACGTCGCCAGCGCCGTATTGATCTGTGCGATCGTGCCGGTGAGCGTGACCGTGTGGCTGCCGTTGTTGGTGAAGCTCGCGAGGCCCGTGGTGTCGAAGTTCAGCGCGCCGTGGCCGGAGCTGATTGTTGCGGTTTCATTGCCGCCCGCGGAATCGATGTCGGCGACCGAAAGCCCCGATATCGCGAGGTTGGTGTGCGAGAATGCCGTTCCGACCGACGAATCCGATGGTACCGTCGCCGTGGGCGGATCGTCGATCGCGGTGACGGTCTGGCTCGCACTCGCCGAACCGGTGTCGTTGCCGCCGTTGGCGGTGCCGCCATCGTCGACTGCGGTCACGGTGTAGGATCGCGCGGTGGTGTCCGGCGGCTCGCCGGTGTTGTTGAACTGGACCAGGTCGAGCACGGCATTGTAATGCGCGATCGTGTCGGTACCGGTCAGGGTGACCGTCTCGGTGGTGGCCGTGCTGGAGATGTCGAAGTGGATGTTGCCTATGTCGCCGCTCGTGCCGGCATGGCCTGCGATCGAGAGCGCATCCGACGGCTTGAGATCGTTCAGCACAAAGGTCGCGCTGATCAAATTGCTGCTGTCGACGTCGGTGATCGTGAGATTGGGCGCGATCGTGACCGGGACCGAATCCGTCGTAGGCGTGCCGACCGGCGGTTCGCTGAAACCGGTGATCGCGCCGAACGTCACCACCGGCGGGTTGTTGACTGGCGTCACATCGATGGTGTCGGTCGCAGGCGTGCCGTCCAGCGTGCCGTCGTTGGCGATGATGGTCACCGTGCGGGCCAGCGCGGACGGATTGTTGCTGGTGTTGAAGTAAGTGATCGAATCCAGCGCGCTCTGGAAGTCGGCGACCGTGGAGCCGGCGGTGCCGGTCAGGGTCATTTCACCGTGCACGGCGTCCCATGTGCCGGTGATGTGCGCGGTGTTGACGAAGCCCAGGACATCCTCGCCGCTGACGTAGTTGCCGGTGATCTGCACAGTCACGTGATCGAGCGTCGGGCTGTCGGAGTCCGTGACCGTGAGCGCCGGGTCGAACGCGGTGGCGGCCTGCCCTTCGATATAGTTCAGGGTGTGGCCGCCGGTCACGACGGGCGGTGCGTCCGGAGGAGCCACGGTTTCGGTGTTCGAGGTGCCGGTAATGGCGGCGCTGACCGTGTCGGTCGCGGTGATGGTCTGGCTGCCCGCGGTCTCGAAGGTCTCGCTGAAGGTGCCGACGCCGTTGGTCAGCGTCATGTCGCCGGGCAGCACGGCACTGCCGTCGCTCGAGGTGAAGTGCACGGTTCCTGCGTAGCCGGTGGCGACGTTGCCGTGGTCATCTAGCGCGGTGACGGTAACCGAACCTGGGATGTTCGCTCTGCCGTTGGCTGGAATGCTGACCACGAAGTGCGTGGCAGCACCCGGCGCCACGGTCTCGGCGTTCGAGGTGCCGGTGATGGCGGCGCTGATCGTGTCGGTCGCCGTGATGGTCTGGCTACCGGCGGTATCGAGGGTTTCGCTGAAGCTGCCGACCCCGTTGGTCAACGTCATGTCGGCGGGCAGCACGGCGGCGCCGTCGCTCGACGTGAAGTGGACTGTGCCGGTATAGCCGGTGACGACATTGCCGAAGGCATCGAGCGCGGTCACCGTGCCCGAACCGGCCGTGCCTGCCGTTCCGTTTGCCGGGATGCTCACTGCAAAATGCGTGACGGCGGCGGCGGTCACCGTCTCGGCGTTCGAGGTGCCGGTGATGGCCGAGCTGACCGTGTCGGTCGCGGTGATGGTCTGGCTGCCGGCGGTCTCGAGCGTCTCGCTGAACGTCGCGGTGCCGTTGGTCAACGTCATGTCGGCCGGCAGCACGGCGTGGCCGTCGGTCGATGTGAAATGGACCGTGCCCGCATAGCCGGTGGCGACGTTGCCGAAGGCGTCATACGCGGTGATCGTGGCCGAATCGGCGGAACCCGCCGTTCCGCCGGCCGGGAGGGTGACCACGAAGTGCGTGGCCGGGCCCGGCGCGACGGTTTCGGCGTTCGAGGTGCCGGTGATGGCCGAGCTGACCGTGTCGGTCGCGGTGATGGTCTGGCTGCCGACGGTCTCGAACGTTTCGCTGAAGCTGCCGACGCCGTTGGTCAGCGTCATGTCGCCGGGCAGCACCGCGTGGCCGTCGGTCGAGGTGAAGTGCACGGTTCCTGTGTAGCCGGTGGCGACGTTGCCGAAGGTGTCGAGCGCGGTGACGGTGATCGTACCCGGCGTGCCAGCAGCGCCGTTGCCGGGAATGCTGACCACAAGAAACGTGGCGGCAGCTCCCGCCACTGTCTCGGCATTCGAGGTGCCGCTGATGGCGGCGTTGGCCGTGTCGCTCGCGGTGATGGTCTGGCTGCCGGCGGTGTCGAGTGTTTCGCTGAAGCTGCCGACCCCGTTGGTCAACGTCATGTCGGCGGGCAGCACGGCGGCGCCGTCGCTCGACGTGAAGTGCACGGTTCCCGTGTAACCGGTGACGACATTGCCGAACGCGTCGAGCGCGGTCACCGTGCCTGAGCCAGCCGCGCCTGCCGTTCCGTTGGCCGGGATGCTCACGGCAAAATGCGTGACGGCGGCGGCCGTCACCGTCTCGGGGTTCGATGTGCCGGTGATGGCGCTGCTGACCGTGTCGGTCGCGGTGATGGTCTGGCTGCCGGCGGTGTCGAGGGTCTCGCTGAACGTGGCGGTGCCGTTGCTCAGCGTCATGTCGGCAGGCAGCACGGCATGACCGTCGCTTGACGTGAAGTGCACCGTGCCTGCGTAGCCGGTGGCGATGTTGCCGAAGGCATCATACGCGGTGATCGTGGCCGAGCCAGCGACACCCGCCGTTTCGCTGGCCGGAAGAGTGACCACGAAGTGCGTGGCCGGGCCCGGCGCGACGGTTTCGGCGTTCGAGGTGCCGGTAATGCCGGCGCTGACCGTGTCGGTCGCGGTGATGGTCTGGCTGCCGACGGTCTCGAACGTCTCGCTGAAGCTGCCGACACCGTTGGTCAGCGTCATGTTGGCCGGCAGCACGGCATGGCCGTCGGTCGAGGTGAAGTGCACGGTGCCCGTGTAGCCGGTGGCGACATTGCCGAACGCGTCGAGCGCGGTGACGGTGACCGTGCCCGGCGTCCCCGCCGCGCCATTGGCCGCGATGCTCACCACGAGATGGGTGGCGGCGCCGCCCGTCACGGTCTCGGCATTCGAGGTGCCGGTGATGGCGGCGTTGGCCGTGTCGGTCGCGGTGATGGTCTGGTGGCCGGCGGTATCGAAGGTGTCGCTGAAGGTGCCGGTGCCGTGGGTCAGCGTCATGTCGGCGGGCAGCACGGCGCTGCCGTCGGTCGACGTGAAGTGGACGGTGCCCGTATAGCCGGTCGCGACATTGCCGAAGGCATCGAGCGCGGTGACGATCACCGAACCCGGCGTCCCGGCCGTGCCGTTGGCGGGAAGGCTGACGGAAAAATGTGTGGCGACGCCCGGCGTCACGATTTCGGCATTCGATGTCCCTTTGACCGCGCTGTTGGCCGTATCGGTGGCGGTGATGGTCTGGCTGCCGGCGGTATCGAGCGTCTCGCTGAAGCTGCCGGTGCCGTTGGTCAATGTCACGTCGGCCGGCAGCACGGCGTGGCTGTCGGTCGACGTGAAATGAACCGTGCCCGTATAGTTGGTGACGACGTGGTTCAACGCATCGAGCGCGGTGACGGTGACCGTGCCGGGCGTGCCCGCCGCGCCATTGGCCGGGATGCTCACCGCAAAGTGCGTGGCGGCCCCCAGCGTCACCGCGATGGTGAAGCTCTGCGAGCTGGACAGGGTGCCGTCGCTCGCTGTTGCGGTGACGGTGTAGGCGTGTCCGGGTGCGGTCGTGTAGTCGATCTTGCTGGGATCGGCGACGCTGATGACACCGGTATTGGGATCGATCTTGAAGCCGCCGCCGGAGCTGTCGCCGGTCAGCGTATAGGTCACGGCATTCATGTCGGCCGCGGATGCGGTGATGCCGACCAGCGTGCCGACGGCGGAGCCTTCCGCGACCTTGTTGGGTGCCGCATTGGTGTCGACCGGCGTCGACGGCGCCACGTCGGTGACGCCGATGGTGAAGCTCTGCGAGCTCGTCGCCATCCCGTCACTGGCCTGAACGGTGATGGTGTAGGCGTGACCGGGACTGGTCACGTAATTGACCTTGGTGGGATCGGCGACCGACACCACGCCGGTGTTCGGATCGATCTTGAAGCCGCCATTCGAGCTGTCGGCGGTCAGCGAATAGGTGACGGCATGGCCGCTGCTGCTGGTGGCCTGCGCGGTGATGTTGACGAGCGTGTTGACCGGGGCGCCCTCGGCGACGGTGTTGTTGCCCGAATTGGCATCGACCGGTGTCGACAGCGAGTCGGTGACGGGCGGCCAGGGCGTGCCGGGAGGGCAGCCGAGGTAGAGATATTGCAGACCATACGTGTCGGCGAACGCCTGCGCGGCCGAATCGAGGACGATATGACCGGTCGAATCAAGCTGAAGTTCCGGACGTGTTAAACCACCGATTGTATAAGCAGGTATGGTCGTCATGAGCACTCCTGCGACCGGCATGGAAGCCGGTCAATAATTACATTTGTTGGATACGAGGACGTGTGATGTCGTTCACACGTTGAGGTTGATCATCGGCGATCGGGGTTTGCGCCAAGCTGACTGCAATACGGCACAACCGTGATGTCCGCGGAGCCGTGACATCAGCAAGATCAAATGCGCTTGCCATTTCCGTCGTCGCCTTCACACACTCGCGCCGCAACAAAACCTATGAATGTTCGAGAAAAACGCGGCCGGCCAACAAAATTCATGCTTTGGCAACCATGACCGTATTGGCGATACTTCCGGGTGTCAATGTGTGTCCCGATGACAACCGCGCCGTTAACTACGATTCTGCCGTGCAGCGGGAGGTAGAGTGATGGAACTCGGCCGGTCTTGCCGTCTGCAGAACTGGTGGTTGTTGCGCCAAAAGTCGAATCGGCGGCGCTGTGACGAATTTGTGAAGCGCGCTCGCGTTGTGATTGATTTGAGGCTAACCGGTCCACGACCTCGCAGCTCGATAGGCCAGCCAAACTGCCCCTTTTCGTCGTCACGGTTTCGCGATCGCGTCGTAAGGCTTTCAGACTACGCAACTATTTGCTTGATCCGGCGGCCATCTTGAACAGACTGGATGGCGGCTACATCTGTGACGTCCGCTGCCGCGGCATCGCCGTGGTCCATCCGCGCAAAATCACGGCAATTTCAATTGCGACTTTGGTAGCCCTGCTTGGTCGTGCTTTCGTTGTTCTGGGGGAGAAGGAATTGGGTTCGATTGACAAAGCGGAGCGTGTGGCTCCGGCGACCGGCGTCGAGCGTCATTCGTTTCGTCGCCAGGGATTCATCAGGGCTTGCCGGCTCGGCCTCGCGCCGATCGGGTTGTTGGCCGCGCTGACGCTCGGCGGCTGCGACGACAAGAGCACGCAATCGCAGGCCGCGCCGCCGGCACCGCCGGTGACCGTTGCGCAGCCGGTCAAGCGCACCGTCACCGACTGGGACGAGTTCACCGGCCGCTTCGAGGCGATCGAGGAGGTGCAAGTCCGCGCCCGCGTCGGCGGCTTCGTCAACAGCGTCGAGTTCAAGGACGGTGCGATCGTCCACGCCGGCGATCTGCTCTACGTCATCGACCCGCGGCCGTTCGAGGCGGTGGTGCTGCAGGCCGAGGGTCAGCTCGCCGACGCGCGCGCCAAGGGCGAGCTTGCCAAGCGCGATCTCGAGCGCGGGCTGAACCTGGTGCAGACCAGCGCGGTCTCGGAGCAAGTCGTCGACCAGCGCCGTCAGGCGTTGCAGGCGGCGCGTGCCGCCGAGACCCAGGCCGAGGGCTCGCTGAAGGCGGCGCAGCTCAACGTCGAATTCACCCACGTGCTGGCGCCGATCACCGGCCGCGTCAGCCGGCACCTGGTCACCCCGGGCAACCTCGTGCAGGGCAGCGAGGGCGGCGCGACGCTGCTGACCTCGATCGTGTCGCTCGATCCGATCTACATCTATTTCGACGTCGACGAGGCGACCTACCAGCGCAACAGCAAGCTGTGGTTCGAAGGAAGGCGGCCGAGCTCGCGCGACACCGCGAACCCGGTGCAGGTGACGCTGACCGGCGAGACCAAGCCCTCGCATGAAGGCAAGATGGACTTCCTCGACAACCGCCTCGATGTCTCGACCGCGACGCTGCGCAGCCGCGCGGTGATTCCGAACAAGGATCTGTCGATTCTGCCCGGCCAGTTCGGCCGCGTCCGCCTGATCGGCTCCTCGCCCTATGAGGCGCTGCTGATCCCGGACACCGCTGTCGCCACCGACCAGTCGCGCAAGATCGTGTTCGTGGTCAAGGACGACAACACGGTGGAAGCCCGCGCGGTCACGCTCGGGCCGCTGGATGAAGGCCTGCGCGTGATCCGCGAGGGCCTCAAGCCGGAAGACCATGTGATCGTCGACGGGCTGCAGCGCGCCCGCGTCGGCGCCAAGGTGACGCCGAAAATGGCGCAGGCTCCGGCGGGCGACAAAGCCCTGGCGGGTGACAAAGCTCCGGCAGCAGCCACGCCGGCGGCAGGCGACAAGCCCGCGGCAGGTGCCAAGCCATGAATCTCGGCAGGCTTTCCATCAACCAGCCCATCCTCGCGATGGTGCTGTCGATCGTGCTGCTGATCGTCGGCGCGATCGCCTATCCGACGCTGCCGGTCTCGGAATATCCGCAGGTCGTGCCGCCGACCGTCACCGTCACCACGCAGTATCCGGGCGCCTCGGCGCAGACCGTGTCCGACACCGTCGCGGCTCCGATCGAGCAGGAGATCAACGGCGTCGAGGACATGCTGTATCTCTACAGCCAGGCGACCTCGAACGGCCAGCTCACCATCACGGCGACCTTCAAGCTCGGCACCGACCTCGACAAGGCGCAGGTGCTGGTGCAGAACCGCGTCGCCATCGCGCAGCCGCGGCTGCCCGAGGAGGTGCAGCGCAACGGCGTCGTCACCCGCAAGAACTCGCCCGACATCCTGATGGTCGTGTTCATGCTGTCGCCCGACGACACCTTCGACCAGCTCTACATCTCCAACTACGCGCTGCTGCAGGTCCGCGACCAGCTGCTGCGGCTCGACGGCGTCGGCGACATCCAGATGTTCGGCGCGCGCGACTACTCGATGCGGCTGTGGCTCGATCCCGATAGAATCGCCAATCTCGGCCTGACCTCGACCGAGGTGCTGGCGGCGATCCGGGCGCAGAATTTGCAGATCGCCGGCGGCCAAATCGCGGAGCCGCCGATCGCCGATCGCGCCTTCCAGCCGAACCTCGTGTTCACCGGCCGCCTCAAGGATATCAGGCAGTTCGAGGACATCGTGGTCAAGGCCGGCTCCGACGGCCGCACGGTGCGGCTGCGCGACGTCGCCCGCGTCGAGCTCGGCGCGCTGTCCTATGCCACCAACAGCTTCCTGCTGCGCAAATCCGCGGTAGCGCTGTTGGTGACGCAACGGCCCGGATCGAACGCACTTGCGACCGCCAAGAGCATCTCCGACACCATGGAGCGGATGAAGGCGACGTTCCCGAAGGGGCTCGACTACAACATCGGCTACAACCCGACCGAGTTCATCGCCCAATCGGTGCATGAGCTGATCAAGACGATCTACGAGGCGATGGCGCTCGTGGTCATCGTGGTGCTGGTGTTTTTGCAGGGCTGGCGGCCTGCGATCATCCCGATCATCGCGATCCCGGTGTCGCTGGTCGGCACCTTCGCGGTGATGGCCGCGCTCGGCTTCTCGATCAACAATCTGACGCTGTTCGGCCTGGTGCTCGCGGTCGGCATCGTGGTCGACGACGCCATCGTGGTGGTCGAGAATGTCGAGCGGCATCTCGAGCACGGCATGAGTAGGCGCGACGCCGCACTCAAGACCATGGAGGAGGTCGGCGGCGCGCTGGTTTCGATCGCGCTGGTGCTGTGCGCGGTGTTCGTGCCGACCGCCTTCCTCGGCGGCATCTCCGGCCAGTTCTTCCAGCAATTCGCCGTGACCATTGCGGTCGCGACCGCGATCTCCTGCTTCTGCTCGCTGACGCTGTCGCCGGCGCTGGCCTCGCAGATCCTGGTCCCGCATGAGGACAAGCGGCCGCCGGCGCGCTGGAATATCATCGCCCGCGGCTGGGACAGCTTTACCGCGTTGTTCAACCGCGTGTTCGACCGGCTGGCCCACGGCTATGCTGGTGTCGCCGACTTCGTGATCCGGCACACCGTGGTGATGGTCGTGATCTATCTCGCGCTGATCGGCAGCGCCGGCTGGCTGCTCGCGACCACCTCGCAGGGCTTCATTCCGGCGCAGGACCGCGGCTACGTCATCATCTCGGCGCAGCTGCCGGGCGCCGCGTCGCTGGCGCGGACCACGGCCGTGGTGCGTGAGATCGAACGAATCGCGCTGGATACGCCGGGCATCGTTCGCGTCGCGGCCTTCGCCGGCTTCTCCGGCGCGACGCGCACCCAGGCAGGCAACGCCGCGGCGCTGTTCCCGGTGTTCGACGAGCCGGAGGCACGGCTGAAGAAAGGGCTGACGGCAAACGCGATCACCGCCGAACTGCGCAAGCGGCTGTCGGTGATCCAGGGCGCCTTCATCATCGTGATTCCGCCGCCGGCCGTGCCCGGCATCGGCACCGGTGGCGGCTTCACCATCCGCGTCCAGGACCGCCAGGGGCGTGGACCCGAACTGTTGGCCGCCGCGACCGACGAACTGGTGCAGGCCGCGCGCAAATCGCCGAGCCTCACATCGGTGTTCTCGCCGTACTCCGCGAACACGCCGCAGCTGTTCGTCGATATCGATCGCGTCAAGGCGCAGAAGCTCGGCGTTCCCATAGCCAACATCACCGACACGATCGAGACCTATTTCGGTTCGACCTATGTCAACGACTTCAACCTGTTCGGGCGCACCTACCACGTCACCGCGCAGGCCGACCTGCCGTTCCGCAAGGAGACCACCGACCTTTCGCGGCTGCGGACCCGTAACGCCAATGGCGACATGGTGATGCTCGGCAGCATCGTGGACTTCAAGGACATCTCGGGCCCGGACCGCGTCGCGCGCTACAATCTCTACTCGGCGTCGGAACTGCAGGGTGAGCCGGCACCGGGCGTCAGCTCGACCACGGCGCTCAACACCATCAAGAAAGTCGCCAACGACACCCTGCCGAGCGGCTTCTCGTTCGAATGGACCGACCTGTCCTATCAGCAGGTCAACGGTGCCAATGCCGGCCTCTATGTGTTTCCGATCTGCGTGCTGTTCGTCTATCTGGTGCTGGCCGCGCAATATGGCAGCTGGACCTTGCCGTTCGCGGTGATCCTGATCGTGCCGATGTGTCTGTTCGCGGCCACCATCGGTGTGCGCATCATGGGCCAGGACGTCAACATCCTGACCCAGATCGGCTTCGTGGTGCTGGTGGGCCTCGCGGCGAAGAACGCGATCCTGATCGTCGAGTTCGCCCGCGACATCGAGCTCGAGGGCCGGCCACGGCTGGAAGCGGTGATCGAGGCGTGTCGGCTGCGGCTACGGCCGATCCTGATGACGTCGTTCGCCTTCATCCTCGGCGTGCTGCCGCTGGTGGTGTCGACCGGCTCGGGCTCGGAGATGCGGCAGGCGGTCGGCGTCGCCGTGTTCTTCGGCATGCTCGGCGTCACGCTGTTCGGCCTGGTCTTCACGCCGATCTTCTACATGGTGGTGCGCAACCTCGCGGAAGGAAAGAACGAGGGCAAGCCGGCGGAGCCTGCGGCGACCGTGGCGGGGTGAGCGTGGACCTCTCCGTCGTCATGCCCCGGTGCGCAATTGCGCACCTGGGGGCGTCGCGAAGCGGCGAGCCCGAAATGACGAGGTCAAGCCCATACTTTTGGCTGAGCGGAAATCGATGGGCAGAGGCGGGGTTATAAAATAATGTCGCGCCGATTTTTCCTGATAGAAACTGCTGGGAGAGCTTAAAAATGAAGTCGGGATTCTTGGCCGCGGTCGCGGCTTGCAGCCTGTTGCTTGCGGCGCCGGCGATGGCCCAGGGCGTCAAGATCGGCATCCTGAACGACCAGTCCGGCGTCTACGCGGATTACGGCGGCAAGTATTCGGTCGAAGCAGCCAAAATGGCGATCGAGGATTTCGGTGGCGAGGTGCTCGGCCAGAAGGTCGAGATGATCACCGCCGATCACCAGAACAAGCCCGATCTCGCGGCCTCGATCGCGCGGCGCTGGTATGACGCCGAGGGCGTCGACATGATCACCGAGCTGACCACATCGTCGGTCGCGCTTGCGGTGCAGGAACTCTCCAACGAAAAGAAGAAGATCGATATCGTGGTGGGCGCTGCGACCTCGCGCATCACGGGCGATGCGTGTACGCCCTACGGCTTCCACTGGGCCTTCGACACCCGCGCGCTCGCGGTCGGCACCGGGGGCGCGCTGGTGAAGACGGGCGGCGACAGCTGGTTCTTCCTCACCGCCGACTACGCGTTCGGCTACGCGCTGGAAAAGGACACCAGCGAGATCGTCACCCATGCGGGCGGCAAGGTGATCGGCTCGGTCCGCGTGCCCTTGAACTCGTCGGACTTCTCCTCCTTCCTGCTGCAGGCGCAGAGCTCGAAGGCGAAAGTCATCGGCCTCGCCAATGCCGGTCAGGACACCACCAATTCGATCAAGCAGGCAGCCGAATTCGGCATCGTCAGGGGCGGGCAGAAGCTCGCCGGCCTGCTGATGACGCTCGCCGAGGTCAACGGCCTCGGGCTGGACGCGGCGCAGGGCCTGGTGCTGACCGAAGGTTTCTACTGGGACCATGATGACCAGAGCCGCGCCTTCTCCGAGCGCTTCTTCAAGCGCACCGGGAGGATGCCGAGCATGATCCATGCCGGCACCTATTCGGCGACGCTGAGCTACCTGAAGGCGGTGAAGGCCGCCGGCACCAAGGACTCGGACGCGGTTGCCAAGAAGCTGAAGGAACTGCCGGTCGACGACGCCTTCGCCAAGGGCAAGGTGCTGGCGAACGGCCGCATGGTGCACGACATGTACCTGTTCGAGGTCAAGAAGCCATCGGAATCGAAGAAGCCCTGGGACTATTACAAGCAGCTCGCCGTGGTGCCCGGCGACCAAGCGTTCTTCACCGCCAAGGAAAGCGGCTGCCCGCTGACGAAGTGACGCGGCATCAAAGGTAGCGTCGTCCTGGCAAGACGCCAGGACGACGGCAGTGGCTGTGGCGCGATCGCGCTCTCAATGCACCAGCCGCCACACCGCGCCGCCGATCGCGCCGACCCACAGGACGATCGAGGCCATGGCCTGGATGGCAAATCCGGGGCTGCGTTTCGCTACCGCCTCGCGATAGCCGATGAAGTAGACGATGCGGCCGATCACCCAGATCGCACCGATCACGGCGGCCGCGGCATCGCCGATGTAAATCGCGAACAGCCAGAGCGAAGGCAGGAAGATCGGCATCCATTCCAGCGTGTTCATCTGGATGCGGAAGATGCGCTCGAAATCCGGATGACCTGAGATCGCCGGCAGCTTGACGCCATAGGCGACGCGGGCCCGCGCGACCTGCGTCGAGGTGAAGAAGTAGAACGCGACTGCAAGGCAGGTGACGATGGCCGTGTCATGGTACATGGCAGACGTTTCCTCTCGTTCCGTTGGTCCCGATGCATGACGGGGCTACAACGACCGGTGTGACTGGTCGGTTGATTTTTCTGCGTCGGTCTTCCGCCGACCTCTAGACTGGCTAGTACCCGGTCAGCTCAAGATATCCGATTCCGGCGTGGCTGCCCGCAAAGCGGATCGGGCCTTCCCAATAAGGGAAGCTGGTTCCCATCCAGGCCTTCGGATTGAGCGGCGCAGTCTCGATGGCGAGCCCGCGCGCGGGCAGGGTGACGCGCCATGATGTCGGCAGCTTGCGGCCGTCGATTTCGGTGGTTGCGATCGGCGTGATGCTGTTGCCGCTGGCTGCGATCTCGGTCGTGCGGCCGTCCGGCGTGATCCAGTTGCCGAACAGGTTCTCGCGGCCGTCCTTCTGGCGCAGCCGGTACAGCATCAGCTTCTCGTCGCCGGGCAGATGCAGGGAGAACCAGTCCCAGCCGGTCTGGTCCGATGCCAACGGCTGGCTGCTCCATTCGCGGTCCATCCAGGCCATGCCGGTGACGTCGGCCGGCCTGCCGTCGATCACGATGCGGCCGGATGCCTTATAGAACGGCTGGCTGTAATAATAAGAGGCCTGTCCGCGGTCCGACTTGCGGCTGTAGCCGCGGTCGCCTTGCAGGGCCAACGGACGGTCGGCAGCGAGAAGCAGCGTGGTGCTGAAGTCGGCCGCGGCGGCCTTCAGCTCGAGCGGCGCGATGCGTTGCGCGTCGAACGGATCGAGGCCGCGGAGCTCCCAGGCATCGATCCAGGCATGGAAGGGCGTAGCCTCGACGCCGGCCTGCCCAACGCCGCCGCGCGCAAAGGTCTCGCTGAAGCGATGCGTGGTGGCGCTGGTCACCGCGGCATGACCCATCCAGACCTGCTGGTTGGCCCAGCCCTCGACCGGGCCGCCCGGCGTCATCGCCTGGCGGAACAGCGTCCATTGCGCGCCATAGGCGGCACCATTCGCGTCGGCGAGATTCGCGGTGACGTACCACCACTCGATCCGGAATTCCGGATGCGGGCCGTGATCGGCGGGGAAAACGAATGGCTTGCCCGGAGTGACGGCGGCAAAGCCTTCGGCGCTCTCGCCGAGCCCTGCGAAGCCCTGCGCAAACGTTTTGCCGCCGAGTGCCAGCGCCAGCGTGCCGCCAGTGAAGACGCGCCGCGTGATGGTGCGGCTAGCGCTCATTGACGAAGGTCCGGATCAGGGTGGCTGGCTGCATGCGTGCCAGTCTGGCGACCGGCAGCGCCGCGGCACAGAGCGCGGCGGCCATTGCCACGGCAAGCAGCTCAATCAACTGCAACGGGAAGACATGGAAGGGCAGCCGCCAGCCAAAGGCTTTGACGTTGACGATTGCGAGCAGGCACCACGCCACCAGCAGGCCGAGCGGCAGCGCGAGCAGCGCGGTGATCAGCGCCACCGCCATGGTCTTCAACAGCTCCAGCGCCGCGAGGCGGCGCCGCGTGAGCCCAATCGCCCACAGCGGCGCAAGCTGCGGCAGCCGCGAACTGGCGAGCGTCAGTAGGCTGGTCAACAGCGCGATGCCGGCGACGCCGAGCGTGAACGCGTTGAGCGCTGCCGTCACCGAGAAGGTGCGGTTGAACACCCGCCTCGATTCCCGCTTCATCGTCGCCTGGTCGGCGACGTTGCGGTCGTCGAGGCCGAATTTCGCCTGCAACGCCGCGATCAGCGGCGCGATCTGGTCGGGCGCAACCCGCAGCCCGAGCCGGGTCTGCGGCGTCTGCGGGAAGCGCCGCGTCAGCGCGGCGAAATTGACCGCGATCTGGCCCTTGGGGTTGCCGTAATCGGCATAAATGCCGACGATCTCGAGCGGCCAGTTGCCGCCGGGGGCGGGCACCTCGATATGATCGCCGATCGCGAGATTCATCCGCCGCGACAGCTGCTCGCTGACGAGGCAGGTGTCGCCGGGGCGCAATCTGATCCACGCATTCGCGCTGCTTTCCAGCAACGGCCAGTTGTCGCGATAGGTCGCGTGGTCGGGCAGGCCGAGCACCTCGATCGGCGCGC
Organism: Bradyrhizobium sp. USDA 4461; assembly: GCF_054055655.1. Taxonomy (NCBI): domain Bacteria; kingdom Pseudomonadati; phylum Pseudomonadota; class Alphaproteobacteria; order Hyphomicrobiales; family Nitrobacteraceae; genus Bradyrhizobium; species Bradyrhizobium sp. USDA 4461. The sequence continues at coordinate 1,908,627 of NZ_JBSRXM010000001.1, read as the reverse complement.
CGCCGAGCTGGGTGTCGGCGCGCCCGCCGGGCAGAATCGCCTGAACCTCCGGCCGGTCGCGCAGCCAGGTCTTGATCTCCTTTGCCTGCGCATCGCTCGCGGCGCTGATATAGACATCGGCGGCGAGTCGTCCGTCGAGCCAGACCAGGAAAGTGCGGCTGAAACTCTCCACCATGGTGCCGACGCCGACATTGACGGCGAGCGCGAGCAGCAGCGCCATCAGCGCCAGCGACAGGCCGGAGAGCTGCTGGCGGCTGTCGGCCCAGAACCAGATGCCGACAGGGGCGCGCGCGCTGCGCTGGCCGAATGCGAGCGCGATCTGCAGCACCATCGGCAGGATCAAGGCCGCGCCGAGCATCAGCGCGGCCAGCACGGCAAAGCCCGCGATCAGGGAATTGCCGAACTTAATCAGCGCTGCTGCGACCGCGAACACCGCCAGCGCCGCCGTGCTTTGCAACATCAGCCAGCGCCGCTGTGCCTGCTGCCAGGCCTGCGGCTGCGCCGTCGCCAGCACCGGCATCCGGATTGCCTTGGCAAGACTTGCGGCGGCTGCGGCGAGCGCGCCCAGGATGCTGATCGCAATGCCGGCGAACCACCAGACCGGTTTCAGCGAAAGCTGGCCGGGGATCTGCGCGCCATAAAGCCCGCGCAGCGAGGCCGCGACGTCGGGCAGCAACGCTGCCGCGATGAAGTAGCCGCAGACCAGGCCGATCAGTCCGGCGACCAGCGCCAGCGACACCAATTCGATGACCAGCACGGTGTTGAGCATCCGCGCCGAGACGCCGCAGGCGCGCAGCGTGCGCAGCATCGGCAGCCGCTGCTCGAAGGCGAGCCCGATCGCGGAGTTGACGATGAACAGGCCGACGAAGAACGACAGCAGGCCGAATGCGGTGAGGTTGAGATGGAAACTGTCGGTCAGGCGTTCGAGATCGCTCTCGGCACTCGGCTCGACCAGTCGGAGCTTGTCGCCAGTTACGCTCTCAATCGTTGCGTGCGGTGCCTTAGTCCTGCCGACCAGCAGGCGCGAAACTTGATCCGGCATTTTCAGGATATCCTGCGCGATGCCGATATCGACGATCAGCGCGCCCGGCGCGAGCTCCGCCTGCACGCGCAGCGGGGGCAAGTTGATGCCGTTGGCCCGCGGCCGCTCGCCGTCCTTGAGACCGAGATCGCGCAGCGTCTCAGGCGCCACCAGCATTTGGCCTGGCGGCGTGACGAAGGCTTGCAGGCTGCCGCGCCCGACCGCCGGCGCATTGCCGACCTCGGACGGCAGCGTCACCGGCTCGACGCCGAGCAGCCGGAAGCTGCGTCCGTCGATCTGGACGCGGCCCTCCAGCATCGGCGACACCGGCCAGCCGGCGCGGCGCAGATCGACGAATAGTTGTTGCGGGAAGGTCGCGCTGTCCTTGCCGACCAGCATTGCGGTGCGTGAACCACCGAAGGTCGCGGCGGCGCGGTCATAGGCGATGCGGGCCTGCTGATTCAGCGCCTGTACGCCGCTCCACAGCGCGGTCGCCGAGATCAGCCCGATCAGCAGTGTCGCAAGCTGCATCGGATGCCGCCGCCAGTGGCTCAGCAGCACGGCGAGGATCCACAACGGGCGCCTCACGCCACCACTCCGGCATGCAAGGTGACCTGACGATCGAGCGTCGCGGCCAGCCGCACGCTGTGGGTGACCATCAGGAAGCCGCAGCCGGTGCGCATCACGAGATCGCGCGCAAGCCGCAGTACCTCGTCGGCGGTGTCCTCGTCGAGATTGCCGGTCGGCTCGTCGGCGAGCAGCAATAGCGGCTTCGGCGCCAGCGCCCGGCCGATCGCGATGCGCTGTTGCTGGCCGCCGGACAATTGCTCGGGATAGCGCTTCAGCAGGTTTTTCAGTCCGAGCCGCTCGACAAGTTCGTCGTGCCACGCCGCATCGTGCCGGCCGGCGATGCGCGACTGGAACACGAGATTGTCCGCGACCGAGAGACTCGGAATCAGATTGAACTGCTGGAACACGAGGCCGAGCCGGTCACGACGCAATTCGGCACGGCCGGCATCGTTGAGTCCGGAGACGATGATATCGGCAAGCGCGATCTCGCCGCTATCGGCGGCATCGAGCCCCGCGATCAGATGCAGCAGCGTGCTCTTGCCGCTGCCGGATTCACCGGTCAGCGCCACGCTCTCGCCGGTTGCAACGGCGAGGTCGACGCCGCGCAGCACCGCGACGTCTTCACCGGCAGAGCGGTAACTCTTGGTCAGGCCGGTGACGCGAAGCACCGCGGCGGTCTGGTCAGATGAAGCGATGGCCGTGCCTCATTCAAGGCTTCTGGTATTTCAGGACGAACTCGTTGATCGGCACCGGCGCCTTGAAGACGGGAATGTCCCTGGGGTCCTCCGCATGATGCAGGAAATCGCCCTCGGCGACCAGCTTGAAACCGGCGGCCTCGATCTCCTGCTTCAGGGTGCTCTCCTCGATCCGGTGCAGCGTCTTGGCGACGCTGGTGCCTTCGCCCGGCTTGGCCGAGTGGTCCGCGATCACGAGATAGCCGCCGGGCTTGAGCGCGGCGAACATCTTCTTGTTCATCGCGGCGCGATCGACCGGCAGATAGCTGATGTCGTGATAGAAAAAGAAGAAGGTGATCATGTCGAGGTCCTTGACGTCGGGCGGGATCGGATCGTCATAGTCCCGCACCACATGGACGACGTTCTTCATCGCAGGCGATTTTGCGCGGTCGTCGAACTTGTCCTTGACGAAGCGCTCGAGCACGCTGGCCGAATCCTGCGCGTAGACCTTGCCTGACGGGGCGACGGTGCGCGCCAGGAGTTCGGTGCTGTAGCCGGCGCTTGCCGCCATGTCGAGGATGGTCATGCCCGGCTTGACGCCGGCAAAGGCCAGCATCTTGGCCGGCTCGCGGCGCTTGTCCACCTGGCGATCCGCGTCGCTGCGATCGGGAGCGGCGACGATCGTCGCGTAATCGGGACTGGCGGCGTCTTCCGCGCGGACTGTGGGCATTGTGAGCAGCGTAGCGGACGCGAGCGCAGCGCAGGCGGCTGCGCGGAGGATCAATCTGTTCATGAAATAACCCCGGTTTTTCGTTGGCCCCGAACATAGCAGGGCGGCCGTGACAGTTCACCGCTTCAACGACGGCGACGACGTGATCGTGATCGGCCGTTAGCAGCGCGTCGCGTCGCCGGGCCCCGAGGAAATGCGGTGTTGCGTTGCGCGGCGAGGCGTGGCTAGCATCGCCTGATGGGGCCGATCTTACGAAGCCAAAATACGAAACGACGGGGAGCCAGATATGACGACGCAACCGACGCCAAAAGGGATGTCAAAGGGGACGCCCAAAGGCGCGTGGACCATCACCTTCCTCCTGTTCCTGTTCATGGTGGTGAACTTTGCGGACAAGATTGTGGTTGGGCTGGCCGGCGTGCCGATCAGGAAGGAGATGGGCCTCACCCCGGAGCAGTTCGGCGATCTCGGATCGTCCTTCTTCTATTTGTTCTCGATCTCGGCGATCGTGGTCGGTTTCATCGTCAACCGCATTGATACGCGCTGGGTGCTCTTGATTCTGGCGGTGATCTGGTCGCTCGCGCAATTTCCGATGATCGGCACCGTCAGCCTCACGACGCTCACGATCTGCCGAATCATCCTCGGCGCCGGCGAGGGGCCGGCCTTCTCGGTCGCCGCTCATGCCATCTACAAGTGGTTTCCGGACGAGAAGCGCACGCTGCCGACCGCGATCCTGTCGCAGGGCTCGGCGTTCGGCGTGATCCTCGCGGTGCCGGCGCTGAACTGGATCATCGTCAATCACAGCTGGCATCATGCCTTCGGCGCGCTCGGCATCGTCGGCCTGCTCTGGACCGTCGCCTGGTTCGTGCTCGGCAAAGAAGGGCCGTTGGTGTCGACGGCTGCCGTGGTCGCCGACGAGCAACGGATTCCCTACTGGAAGCTCTTGACGTCGCGCACCTTCATCGGCTGCGTGGTCGCGACCTTCGGCGCTTACTGGGCGCTATCGCTCGGGCTGACCTGGTTCACGTCCTTCATCATCGAGGGGCTTGGCTTCTCGCAGCAGCAGGCCGGCTTCGTCTCGATCCTGCCCTGGATCTTCGGCGCGACCATCGTGATCCTGACCGGCTGGATCTCGCAGCTGATGCTGGCGCGCGGCTTCACCACCCGTGGCGCGCGCGGCGTGCTCGGCGCAGCGCCGCTGGTCGCCGGCGGCTGCATTCTCGCAACGCTGCCCTATGCGCCCCAGGGCGGCCTGATGATCGCGCTGCTGGTGATCGGCTCCGGCCTTTGCGGCTCGATCTATGTGGTGTGCCCGCCGATGCTGGGCGAGTTCACGCCGGTATCGCAGCGCGGCGCCATCATTGCGATCTACGGCGCGCTGTACACGATCTCGGGCATCCTGGCGCCGATGGTGATGGGCAGTGTGATCCAGCGTGCGGCCACGCCGATGGCCGGTTACATGTCGGGCTTCACCATCAACGCTGCGATCATGGTGGGATCGGGGGTGCTGGGCTTGCTGCTACTGTGGCCGAACACCGAGCGCGCGCGCCTGACCGGAACGTCGCAGCCCGCACGGGTCATCAAGGGCGCGATGTCGCCGACGTAGAGGGCCGCTTCCACCCTCCAGGGGAGGGGGAAGCGGCCGCGTCAAGATCGAGTGCTTGTAGCCCGGATGAAGGGCAGCGTAATCCGGGGCCGCGCTATCCGCGGATGGAGCTGTCCCGGATTGCGCTTCGCTGCATCCGGGTTACGGCCATGCGCTCAATTCAAACCCTGCGCGCCGCGCACCAGCCGGCCTGGGCGCGCACCGGTGGCTTTGCCTGCGCGCTGGGTCACGACGCCGGAGACGATGGTGGCGTCGTAGCCGTCGACCTGCTGCAACAGGCGGCGGCCGCCGACCGGCAGGTCGTAATGCACCTTCGGCGGATGCAGATGCAGCCGGTCGTAATCGATCACGTTGACGTCGGCCTTGAAGCCCGGCGCGATCACGCCCCGGTCGGTGAGGCCGACCGACAGTGCGGTCTTGCGCGACTGCGCCGCGACCACGAACGGGATCGAGAGCTTGTCGCCGCGGCTGCGGTCGCGCGTCCAGTGCGTCAGGAGATAGGTCGGGAAGCTGGCATCGCAGATGATGCCGCAATGCGCGCCGCCATCGGACAGGCCGGGCACGGCGCTCGGCTCGCGCAGCATCTCATGCACGGCATCGAGATTGCCGTCGGCATAATTCAGGAACGGCACGTAGAGCATGCCGCGGCCCTCGTCGGTCAGCATCGCGTCATAGGCGAGCTCTTCCGGCTGCCGGCCCTGGCGCCGCGCCTTCGGGCCGAGCGCGTTCTCCGGCGGTTGTTCATAATCCGGCGGATTGCCCAGGAGGTACATCTTGTCGTAGTTCGGCCGAAAGAACAGCGGATCGTCGGTCGCCGTTGCGTTCTCGCTGAGGATCGCCGCGCGCACCTCGGGCCGCCGCAGATGTGCGAGCCGCTCGGCCAGCGGCAGCTTGGCGATCTCGCGGTAGCTCGGATGGGTCTGGAATGGGTTGCGCGACAACTCCAGCCCGAGCAACAGCCCGACCGGGCGCGCCGCGATCTGGGTCGTGATCGATAGACCTCGGGCGGCGGCTTCATTGATGGTGTCCATGGTCTGCCGCCAGCGCCGCGGCGCCTTGTCGGCCTGGGCGACCGAGAACGAGATCGGGCATTTGGTGTTCTCGGCGACCCGCAGCATCATCGGCAGGTCTTCGTGCACTGTGCTCTGGTCGAGCACGAATTGCAGCACGCTGCGGCCGACGCCATGCATCGCGCCGGCGATCGCGGTCAATTCGTCCTCGCCCGCCTTCAGCGTCGGCGTGTAGTCGCCGGTCGAGGTGCGGTGATTGAGCGTGCGCGAGGTCGAGAAACCCAGCGCGCCCGCGCGCACCGCATCACCGGCGAGCGCCGCCATCTGCTGGTTGTCTTCAGCCGTTGCCGGATCGCGGCGCGCGCCGCGCTCGCCCATCACATAGACCCGCAGCGCCGCGTGCGGCAGCTGCGCGCCGATATCCATGTCGAAGCTGCGCTTCGACAGCCACTCCATGTAGTCGGGGAAGCTCTCCCACGCCCAGGGAATGCCGGCCGAAAGCACCGGCTCCGGAATATCCTCGACGCCTTCCATCAGCTGGATCAGCCTGTTGTGGTCGCTCGGCCGGCACGGCGCGAAGCCGACACCGCAATTGCCCATGATCGCCGTGGTGACGCCGTTCTGCGACGACGGCGTGATGTCCTGGCTCCAGGTCACCTGGCCATCGTAATGGGTGTGGACGTCGACGAAGCCGGGCGCGACGAGCTTGCCCTTGGCGTCGATCTCTTCCTTGCCTTTCGCCGTGACCTTGCCGACTTCGGTGATCTTGCCGCCGGAGATCGCGACATCGGCCTCATAGAGATCGCCGCCTTTGCCGTCGGCGATCGTGCCGCCGCGGATCACGAGGTCTGGGGTCGAGTTCATGGCGTTTCATCCCGAGGCTGTTCTTGGTTATGCGGCATCATGGGTGAGCCCTTGATGCTGTCAACCTGCGCCGATGAAGCTCTGGGATGCGCTGGCAGCGATTTTGCCAGCGAGAACGGGGGTTGCGCCCGGCGGAAATTTGTTCCGCCGGGCAAGCTGGCTGTGCACCTATCGCGCGCCGAAGAAGGCGGTCTTTTGGGTCTCCTCGGCCTGCAGCCTGGCGCGCACCCGCATCAAATCCTTCCAGCCGATATAGCCGACCAGGCGCTGATCTTCGCGCGAGATCACAGGCAGATGCGAGACGTTGACCTGCATCAGGCGGTCGGCGAGCCGGTCGAGATATTCATCCGGGTAGGCGACCGTGATCTTGCTCCCCGCCAACAGCTGGCTGAGCGTCGCGGTGCGATGCTTGCCGGCGCGGCGCCAGCGCAGCACCGACGGCGGGTCGATCACGCCGAGCACGTGATGGTTGGCGTCGATGACCGGGAAACTCGGATGACTGGTCTTCGGGCTGGTCAGGAAGGCTGCCGCGCCATGCAGCGTCATGGTGTCGGCGACGCTCTCGACCGCCTTGGTCATGACGTCACGCACCCGCGTCAGCGCGAAGGGATCGACCCGGTACTCGCGCACCAGATGATGGCCGCGCCGCGCCACCTTCTCGGTCAGGATCGAGCGCCGCATCAAGAGCACCGTGACGCCATGCGCGCTGCAACAGGCCGCGATCAGCGGCAGCAGCACATGGGTATTGCCGGTGAGCTCGACCGCGAAGAAGGTCGCGGTCAACGGCGAACGCATCGTGCCGCCCATCGTCGCCGCCATCGCCAGCAGCGCCCAGAAGCCCGGGCTCGCGGCGGGAAGGTAGCCGCTCAGCGCGGTGCCCATCGCGCCGCCCATGATCAGCAGCGGCGCCAGCACGCCGCCCGACGTGCCGGAGCCGAGCGCGACCGACCAGATGATCGCCTTGACTACGAGCAGCAGCAGCGCGGCTTTCAGCACCAGGTCGCCGTGCAGCATCGACGCGAGGTTATCGTAGCCGACACCGAGTGCCTGCGGCTCGATCAAGCCGCCAAGACCGACCACGAGGCCGCCGATCAGCGGCCACCACATCCAGTGGATCGGCAGCTTGAGGAAAAGATCCTCGCAGCCATAGACCAGCTGGGGTGAGCACGCCCGACAGCAGACCGGACAGGATTCCGATCAGCATCCAGGCGCCGAGTTGCAGCACCGAGATGTCGACACCGCCGGTGAACGGGAATAGCGGCGCCGGCATGTGCAGCAAGGTGCGCCCGACCGCCGCCACCACGGCGGCGACGGTGACGGGAATGAAGCTGCGTGGGGTCCATTCGAACAGCAAGAGTTCGACCGCGAGCATGATCGCCGCGATCGGCGTTCCGAATACCGTGGTCATCCCCGCGGCGGCGCCCGCCACCAGCAGGGTCTTGCGCTCGTTGTCGGTGACGGGGAGCATCTGCGCGATCAGCGAGCCGATCGCGCCGCCGGTCATGATGATCGGGCCCTCGGCGCCGAACGGGCCGCCGGTGCCGATCGAGATCGCCGACGACAGCGGTTTGAGGATCGCCACCTTGGGATCGAGCCGTGAGCGGCCCAGCAAAATGGCTTCGATGGCTTCCGGAATGCCGTGGCCGCGGATCTTCTCGCTGCCGAAGCGCGCCATCAGGCCGATGATCAGCGATCCCGCGACCGGGACCAGCACGGTCCACAGGCCAAGCGGCGAATCCTGCAATTTCAGGTCGGCAAAGCTGAACTTGCCGAAATAGGCGATGTTGGTGGCGAGCTTGATCAATTGCAGCAGGCCGGCACCGGCCAGCACGCCGGCGGCGGCGACGAACACGGCAATCGCCGAGATCACCACGACGCGCGGATCGGTCGTGAAATCGCTCAGCAGGTGGCTGGCCTTGTCGCTAATCTTGGTGCCGGTTTTGGCCGAGGCGCGCGATTTAGTGGAAATGACGCTCATTGGTGGCGTAAGGCTCGGGTGAAGTGGGATGCCGGCGTAATATCGCATTGCGATATAATTACAAGCGGGAGGGATCGAATGGCAGCGTTGAAAAGACCGCTAAAATCGCCGGCCGAGGCCCTGAACAAGACCCGGAGCAAGCCCCGAAAACGGGTTCCCAGCCAGGCCGATTACGAGGCGCTCTCGCAATTTCGTTATCTGATCCGCCGTTTTCTGGAGTTCAGCCAGGATGCCGCAAAGGCCGAGGGCCTGACGCCAAGGCAGCATCAGGCCTTGCTGGCGATCCGGGGCTATCCGGGCGGCGGCCCCGTCACGATCGGCGATCTGGCCGAGCGGCTGCGGCTTCGCCACCACACCACGGTCGAACTGGTCGATCGGCTCTCCGAGGCCGAACTGGTCCAACGCATGCTCGACCCCGCCGACCAGCGCCGCGTGCTGCTCAAATTGACCGCACGCGCGGCCGAGCATCTCGCTGAATTGTCAGCGGTTCATCTCGATGAGCTGTCGCGGATCGAGCCGCTGCTGAAGCAGGTGCTGTCGCGACGATCGGAATGAACGCACGAAACATTTCGCGCGCGAAGCAGTATTCGCTCTCGGCCGGCGCGGTCCGCTCACGTACAACTTCACCGCGCGGATTTGGGCTACAAAACGTGCCCAATGCACGCTGCCGCACAAAGGATGTCGCTTGTCTTTGTCGTAAAACCTTCATACACCGCACTGGGGGCGATATCATTGAATGAGCGGCAACCGGTCGTGATCGATGCGGGCACTCCCATTACCGTCGGGCATGGCGATCAGGCGGAAGTCGAGCTCAAGCTGCTTGCGCCGCAAGGAAGCCTCGAAAAGCTGCGCGAGGCACCCTGCATCGTGCAGCATGCGCGCAATCGCGGCGCGTTTCACCGGCTCGAGACGGTGTATTACGACACGGCGGAGCGGCTGCTGTTTCAGCACGGCATGTCGCTGCGCGTGCGGCATAGCGGCAAGACCTTCATCCAGACGCTGAAGTTTCCACCCAATGCCGCGCAGCCTATGATGCGCCGCCAATGGGAGGTGCAGGTTGAAGGCATCGTCCCCGATCTGAGGCGGTTTCCGGCCGACGAGGTCGGCGATCCCGTGGCGACGCTCGGCAACGACGCGCTGTTGCCGGTTTTCGCGACGAAAGTGCGCCGCCACGCCCGGCAGCTCGATCTGCCCGATGCATCGGTTGAAGTCGCATTCGACGAGGGAACCATCGAGGCCGATGCCCGCCAGGAGGTTCTGTCGGAAATCGAGCTTGAACTGAAGAGCGGCAATGCCGGCGTCCTGTTCGATTTGGGAACGCAGCTGCTCGACGCGGCGCCGCTGCAGATCGGCACGCGCAGCAAGGCGGAACGCGGCTATGCGCTCGCGTTTGATGTCGCGCCGTCGGCGGCGAAAGCCGAGTCGTCAGGCATCACCGCTGATCTTGTGGTCGACGACGTGATCGCGCGGCTGGTTGGCTCCTGCTGGCATCATCTCTTGAAGAATCATGCGGTGGCCGAGCAGGGGACGGATCCCGAAGGCGTGCACCAGATGCGGGTGGCGTTGCGGCGTCTACGGACGATCTGTGCGCTGTTCCGGCGCGATATTCCATCGCCGGCATTTCTGGCGCTCAACAGCGAAGCAAGATGGCTGATGCGGCAACTCGGCAAGGCCCGGGATTGGGACGTATTCGCCGAAACGACGATCACCCGCCTGGTCAGCGCGGTTCCGGATATCGACCTCGATGGCCTCCGCAAGGCGGTCGAGCAGCGGCAGAAGTCGAGCTACGGCGCCTTGCATGGCGTTCTGGCCGACCCCCGTTGCAGCCGCTTCCTGCTCTCGCTCGGGCAGCTGGTGGAGCGCCGCAGCTGGCGCAACGAGATCGACAGCGAAGCGCTGGCGATCCTGTCGCAACCGATGCCGGTGCTTGCCGATCGGATTCTGCAACGCTTGCATCGCAAGACGCTGAAGCGTGGTGCGGGCTTCCGGCAGCTCGACATCCATGCGCAGCATAATCTGAGGATCAACCTCAAGAAGTTGCGCTATGCGGCGGAGTTCTTCCTGCCGCTTTATGCCGCCCATGCGCCGGCGAAGCGCTACGTGAAGCGGCTCGCCCGGTTGCAGAACAGCCTCGGGCGGGTGTGCGACATCGGCAGCACGCGCGTGCTGCTCCACACCATCGCACAGGATGACCAGCCTGCGCTTCATCTCGGCATCGGCGCGATGGCCGGCTGGCTGGCGCGCGATCAGATCGCGGTGACAAAAGCGCTGCGCAAGAGCTGGCGGCGCTTCAAGGCGACGCCGGTGTTCTGGGGGCGGTGAATTCTAACGAGACTGCGCCTGGACCGCCATCGGAGAGGCCTGCGGCTTGCGCTCGGTGACCAGCGCGAGCAGCACGGTCAGCACCATGAAGCCGACCGAGGCGCCGAACACCCAATGCGGCATGTGCTGGTCCATGATCCAGCCGAACAAGAGCGGACTAACGATGCCGCCGAAGTTGAAGCCGGTGGAGACGATGCCGAAGGCGCGGCCGGCGGCGCCGGGCGGTGCCGTGTTGCGCACCATCATGTCGCGCGAGGGCGCGATTACGCCGCCGAGGAATCCGGCGAGCCCCATCGCCAGCGTCAGCGCCACCGGCGGCAGGTTCACCAGCGCGATCAGCAGCACCAGCACGGCATTGACCGCGAAGCAGGCCGCGGCGAGCTGGCTGTGGCGATTGGTCCAGTCGGCGAGATAGCCGCCGGCGAGCACGCCCGCCGCGCTGGCGCCGAGGAACGCGGTCAGCGCGATGTTGGCGGTTGAGAACGATGCGCCGTAGCCGCCCATCAGTGCGACCACGCCGAAATTGTTGATGCCCGAGGTCGACAGGCTGAGCAGCGTGAAGAACGCGGTCAGCACCAGCAGTGCCGGCGTGATCACGCTGGCTTTCGGCGCCGCATCGTCCTTTGACTTGTTCTTGTTGGCGCCGGCATCGGGAATGCCGAGCACGATCAGGAACAGCGCCACCAGCGGGCCGACCGCGCCGGCGACGATCAGCGCGCCGAGACCGCCCATCGAGGCGACCAGGGCCGCCATGATCGCGGGCGCCACTGCGCCGCCGAGGAAGCCGGCAAAGGTGTGGATCGAGAAGGCGCGGCCCATCCGCGCCTCGTCCATGTGGGCCGAGAGGATGGCGTAGTCGGCCGGATGGTAGACGCTGTTGGCAAGCCCGAGCAGCACCGCGCAAACGATCAGCGAGCTGTAGCTGAGATGCAGGCCGAGCCCGATCAGCGCACAGCCGCCGACCGTCAATCCGATGAGCAGGATCTTGCGCGCGCCGATATGGTCGGCGAGATAGCCGATCGGCGCCTGGGTCAGGCCCGAGACCACCGCGAACACCGTCAGCGCCAGGCCGAGTTCGACATAGCCGACGCCGAGCTGCTGCTTCAGGAACGGGAACAGCATCGGCAGCACGAAGATGTGGAAATGGCTGACCCAATGGGCGACCGAGATCCCGGTCAGCGTGCGCAGCGTGCTGTCGGCTTTCGCTTGCTGCGGTGCGGCCAGAATGTCGACCATATCAGTGACAACCCACTTTTTCCAAAGCCCGGCAGGGCCAGCCGAAAATAGAGGCTGGCCGCTAATTGTCCATGAACGCGGGCGCATAGCTGCCCCCGGCGCAGGCGTGCCGGATCGACACATGCGGCATTAAAGGCGGCGACAAAGTGCAGCGGCGCGGTGATGATCGGCCATGATCGACACCAAAAAACCGCTCCGCGTGCTGGTGTCGGAGGGCTCCAGCACCTCCGGCCGCGAGGCGATCACGATCCTGGGGCTGGCCGGCCATCATGTCGAGGTCTGCGATCCCTCGCGCTGGTGCCTGGCGCGCTATTCCCGCTTTGTCCGCAAATATCACCATTGTCCGCCGCTGCGGTCGGATCCGGCCGGTTATCTCGGCTTCGTCGAGCGCCTGTTGACGTCGCAGCATTTCGACGTGCTGCTGCCGACCCATGAACAGGGTTTTCTGTTCGCCCGCGCCGCGCCGCGGCTGACGTCGCATACCGGTCTCGCGCTGCCGGACTTCACCAGCTATCGCGCCGTGCACAGCAAGGCCGGCTTCAGCCGCCTGCTCGATCAGCTCGGCCTGCCGCAGCCGCCGACCCGCATTGTGAACTCGGCCGACGAGCTGCGCGACGGCCTGCGGTTTCCCTCCGTGGTCAAGACGTCGGTCGGCACGGCGAGCCGTGGCATCTGGTTCGTGCGCGACACCGGTGATCTCAACCGCGCGCTCTACGATCTCGACTCCGCCGGCGACTTTGCCGGCGAGGTGCTGGCGCAGGATCTCATCACCGGCACGGTCGAGAAGGCGCAGTCGGTCTTCTCGGGCGGTACGCTGATCGGCTTCCACGCTTACCGGCAGATCGCGGCCGGTGTCGGCGGCGGCGAGGCGATCAAGGAGAGCGTGAGCCGGCCGGCAATCCGCGCCGCGCTCGAGACCATCGGTGCGCATCTCGGCTGGCATGGCGCGCTCTCGGTCGACGTCATCATGCCGCTCGACAGCGCGACGCCGCTGTTGATCGATTGCAATCCGCGGCTGGTCGAGCCTGTGAATGCGTACCGGTCGGGCACCGATCTGGTCGACCTGCTGCTGCGCGTCTCTCTCGATGAAGCGCCGACGCCGCTGGCCGAGAGCCGCGCCGGGGTGCGGACGCATCTGGCCATGCAGGCGCTGCTCGGCAGCGCATCGCGCGACGGCACGCGGCGCGACCTGATCCGGGAGTGCGGCCGCATCGCCGCGGGCGGAGGCCTCTACCGGGCAAGCACCGAGGAATTGACGCCGGTGCGGCTCGATTGGCTCAGCGCCGTGCCGCTGGCGATGACCACCGCGCTGCTGCTGGCCTCGCCGTCGATCGCCTCATCGCTGGCGCGCGGCGGCTTCGGCGCGCATCTGCTCGATCGCGGGAGTATTGCAAAGATCGAGAGCGAGGATTTCGGTTAGCTCCATCCCACGTCGTCCCGGGCAAGCGAAGCGCGACCCGGGACCCATAACCACCAGCGGTGATTGTTACGACGTGCTGGGACAACAGCGCGCTTCAACAATTCAATCCTGTGGTTGGGTCCCGGCTTTCGCCGGACGACGACGACATATATCGCTTATCCCTCACAACGGCTCGTCATCATTGCCGTAGCGGTCGAGCTTCGGCGTGGCGATGTCGCCATCCTCGTAATACTCGTCGTCCTGCTTTGATGCAGGCGGCGGAGGCACCTTAACCTTGTCGTCGGTCTTCTCGTTGATCTTGGCGCCGCCCTTACTCGTCTTTCCGGCCTTGGCCATGCGTTTCCCCTGTACGGGTCAAATCAGCTGCGGCAATTCTACTCCAGTTTGCGAGCGCTCGTCATGTGAGCAGACGACGTGACGGGGTCACATCCCGCCACACCCTCTCTTGTTTAAGCATGATCTTTTCGGAAAACCGGTCCCCACTTTTTCCGGATCATGCTCTCAAAACGTCGCGCCGGCCTTGACCATGTAGGTGCGGCCGGGCAGCGGATAGGCCGAGAAGCGGCCTTCCGTGAACGAGCTCGCGATGGCGTAGTCGTAGTACAGCGCGTTGAACAGGTTGTTGACGCTCAGCGACCAGAACAAGCGGTCGACTTGTCCGCTCAGCTTGATATCGGCAGTGGCGTTGCCGGGGATTTTGCTTTGGGTGTTGGCCTGGTCGTTGTCCATGATGCGCGAGCTCCAGGCCCGCGCGGTGGCATCGAACACCAGATAGTTCTGCCAGATGTTCCAGGTTACGCCGAGATTGCCGGTGCTGCGCGACACCAGCGGCACGTCGTTGCCGGCCCATATGCCTTCGCGAAATACCGCGCGGGTGATCGCCATGCCGCCGCGCAGGGTGACGGTGTCGCTGATCTTCAGCGAAGCACTGGTCTCGGAGCCGTAGCGGCGGGTGGGATCGAGGTTAACATTGTAGAACAGCACCGGATTGAAATGGATCTCGTTCTCGAGATCCATCAGATAGACGCTGGTCTGGATCTGGAAGCGAGCGGTCTTGACCCGGAAGCCGCCCTCGACGTCCTGCGAGGTCTGGGTCTTGAGCTGAAAATTCTGCGGAATCGGGGCGAATGTCAGCGGATCGAAGGCCGGCCCCGATGCGACGCGCTCGTCGACATCGGGCGTGCGGAAGGCGCGCGCGGCGCGACCGAACGCCGAGAAGGTGTCGGTGAAGCGATGCTCGACACCGACATGCAAGGCGTACTGTGTCTCGTTGCTGTCGAGCGGTGCCGCCTGCGTGTCGAAAGCGAACGGCGCATTCGGATCGTAGCGATCGCGCGCCGAGACGTGGGTGTTCTGCACCCGCGCGCCGTAGGAGAAGTCGGTGGTCGGCAGCAAGCCGAACGTGTGCTGCCAATAGCCGGCCACGCTCTGCTGCTCGATGTTGTAGACGTGGGTGGGATCGACGCCCTGATAGGCGCCGCGTGCCTCACGGAAGGTCGAATCGTAATAGTCGATGCCGGTCAGGATCGTGGATGGCATGCCCAGCATGACATTCTTGACGCTGAGCCGCGGCGTCAGAGACCAGGTCTGCAGCGCGGCGTCATTGTAGGTCGAGGCGAAGCTGATGGTCGGCACGGTGCCGAAGAAGCCGCTCTGCGTCTCGCGCTGCCGCCAGCCGCCGTCGACGATCAGGTCGACGCCGTTCACCAGCGTTCTGGTGAAGCCGGTGGTGACGCTCGCGGTCTGCTGGTTCGCATAGTCGAACGGCGTCGCCGCACCGCGACGATCAGTCAGCAACTCGTTGACGCCGATCGACGGATCGACCAGCCGTCCGCCGGGCAGGCCGAGCTTCTGGTCGCTGCCGGTGACGGTGACGAAGGCGGTGAGATCCGGTGTGGTGTAGTTGACGTTGCCGACGGCGTTGCGCTGGTCGAGCGCATTGTTGACGCGGTAGCCGTCGGATTTGATGCCGCTGCCATAGAACGAGGTCGACCACGGTCCTGAATTGAGAGCCGCGGAGACCGCGGCCATCCGGGTGTTGAACGAGCCAACTCCGGCCTCGGCGCGCATCGTGGCTGGTGGACCACCGGCGCCGGCCTTGGTGATGATGTTGACCACGCCGCCGACCGCGTTGTCGCCATAGAGCACCGCGCCGCTGTTGCCGCTGACGATCTCGATCCGTTCGATCGAATCGAGCGGAATCGTGGTGAGATCGAAGCCGGCTTTGTCGACGTCGTTGAGGCGGCGGCCGTTGAGCAGGAACAGGGTGTTGTCGGTCGCGAATGCGCCGAAGCCACGCAGGTCAACCGAGGTCTTGGCGCCGTTCGGCCCGCCATAGAGCGATTGCAGCTGCACGCCCGGCACCTGCGCCAGGATTTCCGGCAGCGACTGCGACGGCGAATGCGCGATGTCGTCGGCGGTGATCACGGTCGAGGAGGAGCCGACGACCCCGGCAAACTGGCGGCCGCCGCTGCTGCCGCCGGTCCCCGTGGCCGAGCCGGCTCCAGCCGAGTTCGATCCGGCGCCGCTGCCCGCGTTGCTGCTCTGCGTGGTGCCCGGCGCCGGGCGGCGTGGGGCCGGGGTCTCGTCAGCGGGCGGTTTGGCGCGGGTAACGTTCTGGTCGCCGGATCGGCTGACTTCGATTGCGGGCAGCTGATCGGGAGCGGGCGCCTGCTGCGCCCGCGCCGTTGAAAGGACGATCGTCGGCAAGATGATCGTCGACGCGAGCAGAAGCGCGCGGCGCCGATCGGGTGGGAAGGAAAACATAGGCGAGACCTCGGTAACGTCAGTGGCACGTCACCGCGAAGCAGTCTCACCATGTGCTTGCAGCATCAGGTGAAGCTCATGCCTGTACTCCCCGACCGGCATCCTCGCGTGTGACCACGGCTGACGGCAGGTCTCCTGGCTCGCGGGTCGTTACCCTTCGTCGCCTTCCCAGGACCGAGATTCCCAGTGGCCTGTGACGAAGGATTCACCGCATACAGTTGCGGGGGCAGCCGCGGCGTTGGGGAAGTTTCCCCGTACCGCATTCCCTTTTCATCTCATGAAAGAACCGTCATGGTCATCTAGGGTTCGGCCGGGCAGCAAAGTCAATCCGGCGGAAGTCGGGCAATGGCCGCCCGGCCACGGTTTTTGTCGGGTGTCGCTTGTCTGCCACGGCGATCGCTGTAAGAGCATGGATGAGATGAGCGTGCAGGATTTTGCCTTGGCGGCCGAGATCGCGGCGCGGCGGCGGTGGAGTGCCACCGCGGCGCTATTCGCGCTCGTGGTTCTGCTGTGCGTGCTCTCGCTCGGCATCGGGCCGGTGCGGCTGTCGCCGCTCGCGGTGATCGAGGCGCTGTTCGGGGGCGGCAGCGACGTCGCGCAGGTCATTGTGCGCGAGATCCGGCTGCCGCGCACCATCCTGGCATTCGCGATCGGCGGCATTCTCGGGCTGTCGGGCGCGGCGCTGCAAGGCCTGCTGCGCAATCCGCTGGCTTCGCCGTCGCTGTTCGGCGCGCCGCAATCGGCGGCATTCGGCGCGGTGCTGGTGATCGCGCTCGGCCTCGCCGATGTGCGGTACTACGCGCTGCCGGCGGTGGCGATTATCGCCGCGTTCGGCTCGGTGTTCGCATTGCTCGCGATCGCCGGTCGCAATGCCGGGCTGCTGATCCTGATCCTCGCGGGGCTTGCGATCTCGAGCTTTGCGGGTGCCGCGACCGCGCTGGTGATGAACCTCTCCAGCAATCCGTTCGTGGTGCTGGAGATCGCGTTCTGGCTGCTCGGCTCGCTGGAGGACCGCAGCTTCGAGCATGTGGCGCTGGCGCTGCCCTTTATCGTCGCCGGCGCGGCCATCCTGCTCAGCCAGGCGAGCGCCTTTCGTGTGCTGACGCTCGGCGAGGAGGCGGCGCGGAGTCTCGGCGTCGATGTCGGGCGGCTGCGGCTCTTCGTCATCACGGGCGTCGCGCTCGGCGTCGGCGGCGCGGTCGCGGTGACCGGCACGATCGGCTTCATCGGCCTCGTCGCGCCGCATCTGATGCGCCCGGTGATCGGTCATGATCCGGCACGGCTGCTGGTACCGAGCGCGCTGACCGGCTCGGCGCTGCTGCTTGCCGCAGATATCGCGGTGCGCATCATCCCCTCGACCTCGGACATCAAGGTCGGCGTGCTGACCTCGATCATCGGCGTGCCGTTCTTTCTTTACCTCATCATGCGCGAGCGCCGCGCGCTCGGCGGAGGCGTGGCATGACGCTGCTCTCCGCCACAGCGCTCAACGCCTCGCTCGGCAGCCGCAAGGTGCTGCACGATGTCTCGCTGTCGCTCGCGGCCGGTCACCTGGTCGCGCTGGTCGGACCGAATGGCGCCGGCAAGACCACGCTGTTGCGCGCGCTGGCTGGCCTGATCCCGTCTGACGGCGAGATCAGGATTGGCGGCGAGGCTCTGGCGTCATTGCCGCTGCGCGAGCGTGCGAAACGTTTTGCGTATCTGCCGCAGGGGCACATGGTGCACTGGCCGCTGCCGGCACGCGATATCGTGGCGCTCGGCCGCTATCCGCATGGCGCGACCGATCCGGCGCGGCTGTCGCCCGGGGATATGGAGGCGGTGCTGCGGGCGATGCAGGCCGTCGATGTCACCGAGTTCCGCGATCGCCGCGTCACCGAGCTGTCCGGCGGCGAGCGCAGCCGTGTCGCGCTGGCCCGGGTGCTCGCGGTCGAGGCGCCGGTGATCCTCGCCGACGAGCCGACCGCCTCGCTCGATCCGCGCCATCAGATCGACGTGATGCAGAAGCTGCGCAACGTCGCCGACACCGGCGTGCTGGTGATCGTCGTGACGCATGACCTCGGCCTCGCCGCGCGCTTCGCCGATCATGTGCTGGTGCTGTCGGAGGGGCGGCTGGCGGCGCAGGGCGCGCCTGATGAGGCACTGTCGGAAGCAGTCCTCGCCAGCGTATTCCGCGTCAGCGCCTACCGCGCTGAATTCCGGCGCGAGGCGGTCATCGTGCCATGGGCGGACGTCTGATGTGCGCGTGGCGTCTCGCAGCCTTGGCCGCGGCGGCATGGATCACGTCGCTTGGTGCCGCGTCCGCCGCCGGCCCGCGCATCGTCTCGATGAATGTCTGCAGCGACCAGCTCGTGCTGTCGCTCGCCGACCCGGACCAGATCCTCGGCCTCAGCCGCTTTTCGCGCGATGCCTGGCAATCCTGGGCAGCCGAGAAAGCGCGAAACTTTCTACGCCTGTCGGGCGAGGCCGAGGACGTGCTGCTGCTCAAGCCAGACATCGTCGTCGTCAGCCTGTTCGACAAACGCGCGACGCGTGACCTGCTGAAGGCCCACGGGCTGCACCTCGCCGAATTCACGGTACCGCGCACGCTGGACGAGGTGAGGGATCAAATCCGCGCCATGGGCGATGTGGTGCAGCATCCCGATCGCGCCGAGCTGGAGATCGCGCGCCTCGATGCGGCGATCGCGCGGGCGCGTGCGGTGGCGAGCGCGCATCATTACCGCGTGCTGCCGCTGGAGCGGCGTGGCTTCGTGTCGGGAGATAACAGCCTGATTAACTCGCTGCTGGCGGCAACCGGCCTGACCAATGCGGCCGGTGAGCTCGGCCTCGGCGCGGGCGGCTTTGCCTCGCTCGAGGCCATCGTGAAGTTGCGGCCGGATTTCATCCTGGTATCGGAGGCTGGCGATCGCGCCGAGGATGAGGGCCGCGCCTTCCTGCTGCATCCGGCGCTGGAGCGCTTCTATCCGGAGCGAAGGCGCATCGTGCTGCCCGAGCGGCTCACAGTGTGTGGCGGCGTGATGCTGGCGGATGCGCTGGACCGGCTGACGGAAGAATTGCAGCGCGTGACGCGGTAGTTGATGTGCCCCGCATCTAAGTCCCGTCATCCTGAGGAGCGCGAAGCGCGTCTCGAAGGATGCACGGCCCGGATCTCTCCAAATGTTCGCGGACGCGGCGTGGCCGTCGACCCTTCGAGACGCCGCTTCGCGGCTCCTCAGAGGGTGTGATTTTTTTGGGGTTTCAGCGAGCATTATAGCCGAAAGCCGGCGCGGTGTGATTCTCTGGCGATGATGGATTCGCGGGAGGTGATGTTGGCTGCCGATGAGTTGTTTGGGGACCTGCCGGAGCAGGCGAAGCCATCAGTCGAAGCGGGCTTGCCCGGCGCTCCGCGGCTGCGTGAGCCCCAGCGCGACCAGATTGCGCTGCGAGCGGTTGATATTGAGAGCCTGATCGGGGAAGACCATCCGGTGCGGCTGATCTGGTCTTATGTCGAAGAGCTTGATCTGAGTGAGTTGGAGGACCGGATCAAGGCTCGCGGCGATCGTCCCGGTCACCCCGCGACCTCGCCCCGGCTTTTGCTGGCGCTGTGGCTCTATGCCGCCAGCGAAGGCGTTGGCAGCGCGCGGGCGTTGGAGCGGCTGTGCGAGAGCCACGATGCCTATCGCTGGCTGTGCGGCGGGGTGTCGGTGAACTATCACCTGCTGGCGGACTTCCGGGTCGGCAACGCCGATCTGCTTGACCGACTGCTCAGTGAGCATCTGGCAGCGTTGGCAAAGGCCGGTCTCGTCGATCTGGAGACCTTGGCGCAGGATGGCATGCGGGTCCGGGCCAGCGCCGGGGCGGCCTCGTTCCGGCGCGAGGCGACGCTGGATAAGCATTTGGCGCAGGCTGAGGCCGTGGTGGAAGACCTCAAGCGCGAGGTCGACACACGCTCGGACGCCAGCAATAAGCGTGCCCGGGCAGCCAAGGAGCGGGCCGCGCGGGAACGCAGCGCGCGGGTGAAGGCGGCGCAGACGGCGCTCGCCGAGATCAAGCAGCAGCGCAAGGAGCGCGAAGAAAGTCGCGGCAACGGCAAGACGCCGAAGGAGCCGCGGGCCTCCACGACGGACGCCTATGCACGGGTCATGAAGATGGCGAACGGCGGCTTCCGCCCCGCCTACAACGTGCAGGTGACGAGCGTGGCCGGCGAGCAGATCGTCGTCGACACCAGAATTTGCAACATCGGATCCGATCGCGGCCTGATGCGTCCCATGCTGGAGCGGCAGCGTGCGCGGCCCGGAGGGTTGCCCAAGGACCATCTCGTCGATGGCGGCTTTGGCAGTGCCGAGGACATCGAATGGGCCTATGCCGAGGGCATCGATATCTTTTGTCCGCCCACTCAATCCAAGCACGGTACCGATCCCTATCTACCGCGGCGCGGCGACGGTCCGGGGGTGTTGGCCTGGCGTGCGCGAATGGCGAGCAAAGAGGGCAAGGCCCGATACAGGTCCCGGTCGATCTGCGAGTGCATCCATGCCCGCTGGCGCAATTGGGACCTGCGGCAATTGACCGTGCGCGGCATCGAAAAGGTCCGTGCCGTCGTGCTCTGGTACGCCCTCGTCAACAACATCCTGCAAGGCAACCGCCTCTCCAGAGCCTAAACAACGGGTCATCGCCGAACTCGAACTCAAACCTGCCAATTGCTGCGACGAACAGCCGCCAAAAACTCCGCAGGAGCCGAATCCGTCACAAGCTCTCAGGGTGACGGTGATGGTCATACGCGCGCAGTTGGCTCGACTATCCCATCACGACTGGCCCGCCGGCCTTCTTCCAGGCGTCGATGCCACCCTCGATATGCGCGGTGTTGGCTAGCCCCGCCTTCTTCGCGGCGGCCACCGCCATCGCCGAGCGCTCGCCGAATGCGCAGAAGAACACGACGCGGCGGCCGGTCGCGGCCGCCACTTCGCGCAGCATGCCGCCGGGCAGCAGGCCGGCGCCGATTCCCGGATAGGGCGCATGCAGCGCGCCGGCGAGCGTGCCGTGCTTGGCGCGCTCAGCTGTTTCGCGCAAATCGACCAACAGGACATCGGGCCGGCCGAGGCTTGCGATCGCATCGCGCGCGTTGAGCGAGAGACCTTCTTTTGCGAGTTCGTCCTGGTGCAGGCCGACATGCATGTTGGCGGGCACCACGACATCCATCAGCTTCGGGTTCGGCAGATTGAGGTTGTTCATCAGCTCGACATAGTCGTCGATCGATTTGACCTGCAGCCGCGGATTGTAGCGCTTCTCCTCGCCGATGGTGGAGACGGTGTCGCCCTTGTAGTCATGCGCGGGGAACACCATCGTCTCCTCGGGCAGCTTGAGCAGGCGGTTGAAGATCGAATCGTACTGCGCCCGCGCGCTACCGTTCTGGAAATCGGTGCGGCCGGTGCCGCGGATCAGCAGCGTGTCACCGGTGAACACGCGGTCGCCCATCAGATAGCTGTAGGAATCGTCGGTGTGGCCGGGCGTGTACATCGCCTCCAGGCAAAGGCCCTCGATCGTTACTTTGTCGCCGTCGGCAACGCGCATCGAGACCACGTCGGCCTTGCTCTGCTCGCCCATGATGGTGATGCACTGGGTGCGGTCGCGCAGCTCGCCGAGGCCGGTGACGTGATCGGCGTGCAGATGGGTATCGACGGCCTTGACCAGCCGGAGGTCGAGTTCCCTTAGCAGCCTGCAGTAGCGGTCGGCCTTCTCCAGCACCGGATCGAGGATCAGCGCCTCGCCGCCGGCGCGGCTGGCGAGCAGATAGCTGTAGGTGCCGGACACGCTGTCGAAGAGCTGGCGAAAGATCATGACGGCTTACCTATTCTCCGGGACGAGTCGTGGAGAGGATATTATTTCATAGAGAGGGTCCATTCAAAGCAAATCCATCCCTGAACAGAAATGACCCCTCACCTCTGAGGGCCGCGCAGCGGCGTCTCGAAGGGGCGATGGCCGGAAAATGCGCGTTGAAGCATGAGGGCCGTGCATCCTTCGAGACGCCCGCTGCGCGGGCCCTCAAGATGACGGTTGTTGTGCGAATGGGGCGGCGAGGAATTACGGCCTCACCAGCGTGTAGCCGTTCTCGGTCAATAGCAAAATCTGCGCGACACCGACCTGCACGGGGGTTGCGGCGGCGATGTAGTCCGGCCGCTTGCCGGAGTCGCGCTCGATGGTGTCGACGGTGTTGAGGCAGATGTCGACCCGCGCGCCCTGCGCGACCAGGCTCTCGACCAGCTTGCGGTTCGGGTTGTCGGGCTTGAGCAGCTCGATGCCGGGGCCGAAGGCGACGATCTCGACCGCGACCTTGTCGGGGTCGTAGTGCTTCATCAGGTTGTTGGCGACGCTGAGGACGAGGCCCTGCTTCTTCGGGTCGTTGTCGGAGAGCTGCAGCACGACCTTGTGCTCGGCGAACGGCTTGTCCTGCAACGGGGCGAGCTGGGCACGGGCGAGCGGCGTTGCAAGTGCGATCGCCGCAAGGCCAAAGGCCGCGATGAGCGCGCGCCGTATCATCCGTGCCTCGCAATGCCCAGATTGTCGTCGACGCCTTTCAGCGTCACGCCGGGCTCGTCGCGGTTCGGCGGCCGGCCGGCCCGCAGATGTCTGGCCACCACATCCCAGATCGGCACGCCATTCTGCTGGTTGACCGAGGCCCAGCCTGCGACCTTGTAATGCTTGCCGGCTTCGAGATGCTTGCCGTTGCCGAGCTTCAGCTCGGAGATGCGCTTGCCGACGCTCTCGGCGGGCGTGCAGGTGTAGGCGAGGCCGCCGACGCGGACCATGTCGCCGCCCTGCTGATAATAGGGATCGGCGTTGAACAGATTGTCGCAGACGTCTTCCAGCACATCCTTGATCTGGCTGCCGGTCATGCCAACGACGTAGGTCTCGGGATAGGTGATCGCGGTCTCCGACAGCACGTCTTCCATGGTAATCGGCTGGCTCGCGAGCGTGGTAAGGCCCCAGCGGAAGCCGGGCGACAGCGCGATCTCGGCATTGAGCTCGTTGAGCAGCGCATCGCAGATCAGCTGGTCGACGGTGCCGGAGAAATTACCGCGGCGGTAAAGCAGGCGATCGGCGGTGCCGAGCTTGTCGCTCCATTCGTCGACATGCGGGTCGCGCATCTTGTCGATCAGTGCCTGCATCGCGGGATCGGGCTTCAACAGCTCGGCGAACACAGGCAGCAGGCGGTAGCGGACATTGGCGACCTTGCCCTTGGCGAGATCGAGATCGAGCACGCCGATGAACTTGCCGTTGGAGCCGGCATTGGTGACCAGCGTGACGCCGCCGGCATTGGTCACCGTGATCGGGATCGGGATCGCGTCATGGGTATGGCCGCCGAGGATGACGTCGATGCCGGTGACGCGGCTCGCGAGCTTGAGGTCGACATCCATGCCGTTATGCGACAGCAGGACCACCGCTTCGACCTTGTCGTTGTTGCGGTGGCCATCGACGAGCTTTTGCAGCTCGTCGTCGCGGATGCCGAACTTCCAGTCCGGCGTGAAGCGCTTGGGATGGGCGATCGGCACATAGGGGAAGGCCTGGCCGATGATCGCTATGCGATGGCCGCCGATCTCTTTGATGATCGACGGCTTGAACACCCGCCCCGAGGCCGGATCGAACGCCTTGGCGTCGTTGAACGCGGCTTCCTCGGTCAGGAACACGTTCTGCGCCAGGAACTCGCCCTTGAAGCGAGAGAGATTGTCGCGCAGCACCTGCTCGCCATAGGTGAATTCCCAATGCCCGGTCATCGCCTCGATGCCAAGCAGATTGGCGGCCTCCACCATATCGGCGCCGTTCATGGCCTTGGCGAGGCCCGTGCCCTGCCAGAGGTCGCCGCCGTCGAGCAGGATCGCGCGCTTGTCGCCGACATCGGCGCGCAGCTTGTCGACCAGCGTCTTCAGATGGGCGAAGCCGCCGAGGCGGCCGAAGCGGCCGGCGGCCTTCTCGAACTCGACGCAGGTAAAGGCATAGGCGTCGGCGCTGTCGGGCCGGATGCCGAAGCGGTCGAGGAACGCCTTGCCGACCAGGTGCGGCGGCTGGCCGGCCATCGCGCCGACGCCGATATTGACGCTGGATTCGCGGAAGAACACCGGCTTCAGCTGCGCATGGGTGTCGGTCATGTGCAGGATGCGGGCGTTGCCGAAGCGTTCGAGGTCGTAGACGCTCGCGGTATCAGCGCCGCGCGCGAGGCGGGGCAGGCCGGCCACAAGCGTCGCGGCGACTGAGCCTCTCAAGAAATCCCGGCGACGGATGATCATCACTCTCTCCGCGCGGCCCCTGGCCAGCGCGCCCTTAACGAACTTCCATGTCCTTCCAGCGTTCCTTTTCGCTGGTAGCCTGGAAGATCGATGCCTTTGCCAGCGCCTCGGCCTCCTTGGCCTGGGCGACGGCGGTGTCGAAATCACCAGCCTCGCCGGCCTTTTTTGCGGCGGCGAGTGTCGAGGCGGTCGTGGTCCACTGGTTGCGCAGCAGGCCTGCTTCCTTGTTGGCGGCTTCGGCCGCGGCATAGGCCGCCTTGTAGTCGGCCTCGGAGGCGGCGAGCGCCGTGGTCGCAGTTGCGATCAGCAGGGCGGAGGCGGCGAAAATCGCCTTCATGGCCGTGCTCCCGGACCCGAGATCGGCAGCCCATTGCTGACATAGGACAGATAGTATTCGAGGTTGCGGTACTCGTCGTCCTGCGGATTGAGCGGCACGCCGCGGATCTGGCTGTTGCAGGTGGTGAAGCGGCGGCTGGTGGTGCCCATGCCCGACCATTCCGAGCGGTAGATCGGCATCGCATTCAGGATGCCGAGCGCCGGTGCCAGCACCTCGGCGCGGATCCGCTCGCCCGGGCTCTGGATGTGGCAGGTGGCGCAGGAGAAATTGAGCTGGCCGCGGCGGGTGTAGAAATACTCCTTGCCCTTCTGATAGGCCTCCAGCGCGCGCGGATCGTTCGGGATCTTGATGTCCATCGGCTTGCCGCGCGAGGTGAAGGCCATGTAGGCGGTCAGCGCCGCCATATCGTCCTTCACATAGGAGAACGGCGCCTCGCCATTGGCCTCGCGGCAACGGTTGAGCGCGAGCTCCAGCGTGACGACCTTGCCTTCCTTCTCGTCGAAATAGGGATAGTTCTGGCGGATGCCGATACCCTTGTTCGGGAAGCAGTCGGCGTAGGTCTTGCCGTTCTTGAACGGCGTCGAGAACATCTCCTTGCCGGCCTCGAGCGAGAACTCGTAGGGCGGAAACTGTTCCTTCTCTTCCCACTGCTTGTGCAGGTCCTCATTCATCGAATAGGGACCGTTGACGAAATCCTCGAGCTTCAGCTTGGGGAATTTGGTAGTGAAGAATTTCTGGAACACGGCCTTGTCGGCCGCAGGGTCGACGCTGTCGGCCGCACGCGCCGGTGCGCAAGCCAGCACGCCGAGTGCGAGCATGGCCGTTGCTGCGCGGATTGCGAGGCGCCGCATCATTGAATCTTCGCCGTGGTGGTGTCGGTCGCGCCCTTGTTGTCGACCCAGCTAACCTTCAGATCGTCGCCCTTCTTGCCGCCCTTGAAGGCGAACTTGACGTAAGGGTCCTTCGACACGCCGCCGCCCCAGTCGGCGACGAACACCGGCTTGCCGTCGTATTCGAAGGTCAGCACCTGGATGAAATGCGGCGGGATGATCTCGCCCTTGGCGTCCTTGACGAAGCCGGAATCCATCGGATGCTGGATCAGCGCCTGCACCTCGGTGGTGTCGCCGTTTGAGGTGGCGCGCACGCGAATGCTCGATGCCATCTGATTTATCCCTTGATTGACTCAGCCGCCGCAGCCGCCGACGGTGACCTTGATTTCCTTGCTCGCGCTGTAGAGCTTGCCGCCGGCCTCGACGATCACGGTGACGTTGCTGGTCTTGGCCATCTTGATGCGGTTGGCGACGCTCGGCAGCGTGCCGGCCGGGATCTTGTAGGAGGCGATCAGCGAGATCGGGTTCTCGCTCACCAGGAACGAGATCGAGGTGACGTCTGATAGCGTCGTGGTGGCGGAGATCGGCACCACGGCGCCGTTCTCGGCGATCTCCGGCGCGTCCATCTTGACCTTGTCCGACGGCTCGGCGGTCTTGCCGTAGAGCGCCTTGATCGCGTCGGCCTCGTTCTTCTGCTTGAACGCCTCTTCCGGATATTTGTCGTTGGCGGCGGCGAGCGCCTGCGGCACGTCGAACGGAATGACGCCGAGGCCGATCAGTGCAGCGACGCCCGCGCCCTTCAGCAACAGGCGGCGCGTTCCGGAAAATTCGCTGGTCGTGATGTTCATCGAAAAACTCTCCTCACGCGGTGCGGCATCACAGGGTCTGCAGGAAGTCCACCACCGCGCTGATTTCCTTCTCGCTCAAAATCCGGTTTCGGCCGAATGGCGGCATCACAGTCTGCGGGTTGCGCTTGGTCTCGTCGGTCACGATCGCGATCAGCTCGTCGCGGCTGTACTTCGCCTTCAGGCCGGTCAGCTCGGGGCCGATCGTGCCGGGCAGGTCGCCGCCCTTGATGACATGGCAGGTCAGGCAGTTGCCCTTGCCGCGGTCGAAGGCGAGCTTCTGGCCCTCGGCGGCGGATTGGGCCCCCGCGGGCGCGGCCATGGCAATGCCTGCCAGCAGCGCCAGGGCGAAGGCTGGCTTGAAGAAAGTGGCGATCAAAGACGTTTCCCGGGCTTCAATCTCGATGATCCCATCGCAATATTAATAGTGGAAAGCACAAAGGCCATCGGCTGGCAACACGGAGAATAGGCGTGTTGCGACGGGGGCAATGTGCTTGGGCAGGAAATCTCCGTCACCCTGAAGAGGCCGCATGGCTGCCGTCTCGAAGGGTCGACGGCCCGACTGTGGCCGTGCATCCTTCGAGACGCCCGCAAGCGCGGGCTCCTCAGGATGACGGGTAAGCAGCATGTTGCGCTGGTTCCGCTCTTGCCGTTGGCATGTGCACGGTTCACAACCGGTCGAGGCGTGAGGAGAAGCGTAGTGGCGGAGTTTGTGGTGGAGTTCGGCAAGGACGGCAGGCCCGTCGAGGCGGACGGGCGGCTCGACGCGGCGGCATTCCATCGCAATCACCAGCCGATTTGGGCGGTGCTGAAGAATTACCTCTCAGGCCAATCCGGCGCCGTGCTGGAGGCCGGCAGCGGCACCGGCCAGCATGTCGTCTATTTCGCCGGCCAGACGCCCGAGATCATCTGGTGGCCGAGCGATCTCCATGCCGCGCATCTGCGCAGCATCGAGGCCTGGCGCGCGCATGCCGGGCTTGCCAACATCCAGCCGCCGCAGTCGATCGATCTGTCCGATCCGGACTGGTCGCCGGCGCCCTCGGACGGCAACGGTCCGGACAAACTGCTCGCGATCTTCTGCGCCAATGTCATCCACATCGCGCCGTGGCGCGTCGCCGAGGGGCTGTTCGCCGGCGCCTCCAGGCATCTGCGCGCCGACGGCCGGCTGTTCCTCTACGGCCCGTTCAAGCGCGACGGCAAGCACACCGCGCTCAGCAATGCGGTGTTCGATACGTCGTTGCGCGAGCGCGATGCCGAATGGGGCGTGCGCGACATCGCCGATCTCGAGGCGCTTGCTGAGCGTGTCGGGTTGAAGCTTGGCGGCAGCTTCGAGATGCCGGCCAACAACATGATCCTGATGTTCGTGCGATCGTAGATCGTAGGGGGATCAGCGAAGCGTAATCCACCGTCTTGCGATCTCCGGAGAGAGCATCGGCGGGTTACGCTGACGCTACCCCGCCCTACGTTGTTGTGCGATTTGACACACCGAGGTGTGTGAAATAGCATACGTCAACGACGGAGGCCAGAATGAAGAGACGGCTCTATCCGGCCGTGCTGGAGCGCGGGCCGCGCGGCGCGTTCGGGGCGTGGTTTCCGGATTTTCCCGGCTGCGTCGCCGCGGGGCGATCGCAGGAGGAGGCGATCGAGCGCGCCGAGCAGGCGCTGGCACAGGCGGTCGACGGTTGGGTCGAGCAGGGCAAGGCACTGCCGGAGCCGACGCCGATCGAACGCATCGTGCCGCCGAAGGGCTCGGACGTCGCCGCTTTCTTCATGGTCGGCGTCGATCCGCCGGATCCGTCCGAACGCGTCAATGTCTATCTGCCGAAAAGCCTGATCGCGCGGATCGACAAGCGTGCGGCCGAGCTCGGCATGAGCCGTTCGAGCTTCTTCGGCTTTGCAAGCTCACTCGCGCTCGAATGGCCGGGCGGCTATCCGCGCGGCGCCCCGATCGCGCCGCGCTCCAAGGTCCACAAGACCGGCGCGCTGCGCGCCGAGAAGCGGCCGGGCAAGAAGTCGGCGCGGTGAGGGACGCCCGCTCCACTCGTCATTCCGGGGCGCGCCTCTTGGCGCGAGCCCGGAATCCATTGCTCCGCACGCTTCGTGGATGAATGGATTCCGGGCTCTCGCTTCGCGAGCCCCGGAATGACGAGATAGGGTGCTAGCTGCTCTTTATTTCGAAAGGCGCTGCTACCCTCGTGCGCCTCCCGCATGGCCTACGTCCGTTTGCGCCGGTTGCTCGGCCTCGACCCGCTCTCCATAGTGCCGGCGATTGGAGGCTCCCGCCGGGGCTTCAGTGCGGGAATGCCGATGATCGACGTGACAGCTGCGGATGAGACGAGCGACGACGC
The DNA here is from genome assembly GCF_054055655.1 of Bradyrhizobium sp. USDA 4461. Lineage (NCBI taxonomy): Bacteria > Pseudomonadati > Pseudomonadota > Alphaproteobacteria > Hyphomicrobiales > Nitrobacteraceae > Bradyrhizobium > Bradyrhizobium sp. USDA 4461. Next base: position 1,879,821 of record NZ_JBSRXM010000001.1, on the reverse strand, counting down.
GCGGGCGCGCAGCAATGTGTGGCGGCTTGCGGCGGCGCAGGCGCTGACCGGCGCCAACTCGGCCGTGATCTTCGCCACCGGCTCGATCGTCGGCGCGACACTGGCGCCGAACGTCTCGCTCGCCACCGTGCCGCTCTCGATGTATGTGCTCGGCCTTGCCGCCGGCACGCTGCCGACCGGCGCGATCTCGCGGGCCTATGGACGGCGCGTCGCCTTCATCGTCGGCACCTTCTGCGGGACGCTCACCGGCGCGCTCGGCGCCTGGGCGATCCTGCATTCATCGTTCTGGCTGTTCTGCGGCGCGACCTTCCTCGGCGGGCTCTACGGCGCCGTCGCACAGTCCTATCGCTTCGCGGCGGCCGATGGCGCCAGCGTCGCGTTCCGGCCCAAGGCGGTGTCCTGGGTGATGGCCGGCGGTGTGTTCGCCGGCGTGCTCGGGCCGCAGCTCGTGCAATGGACCATGGACATCTGGCCCCCCTATTTGTTCGCATTCTCGTTCGTGATGCAGGCGCTGGTCGCGCTGGTGGCGATGGCGGTGCTGTCGGGCGTCGACGCGCCGAAGCCCGCGGCAGCGGACCTGCATGGTGGTCGCCCCCTGCTCGAGATCGCCAAACAACCGCGCTTCATTGCCGCAGCGCTGTGCGGCGTGATCGCCTATCCGATGATGAACCTGGTGATGACCTCGGCGCCGCTCGCCATGAAGATGTGCGGGCTCACGGTCAGCGATTCCAATTTCGGCATCCAGTGGCACATCGTGGCGATGTACGGCCCGAGCTTCTTCACCGGCTCGCTGATCGCTCGCTTCGGCGCGCCTCGCATCGTCGCGCTCGGGCTCGTGCTCGAGGCGGTCGCCGCGATGATCGGGCTGTCCGGCATCACCGCGCCGCACTTCTGGGCGACGCTGTTCGTGCTCGGGATCGGTTGGAATTTTGCGTTCGTCGGCGCCTCCGCGCTGGTGCTGGAAACGCACCGGCCGCAGGAACGCAACAAGGTGCAGGCGTTCAACGATTTCCTGGTGTTCGGCATGATGGCGGTCGGCTCGTTCTCGTCCGGCCAGCTGCTCGCGCATTATGGCTGGAACGCGGTCAACATGGTGGTGTTTCCGCCGGTGCTGCTCGGGCTTGCCGTGCTGTCGCTGGCGTCGTTCGCCAGGCGGCGGGCGAAATTGCGTGCGGTGGAAGAAATCCCGGACCCGAGCATCTAGGCAAGTTCCGGAAAAGTGTGGCGCTGGTTTTCCGGAAGAGCATGCCCAAAAGAGCTTCCTGCTGCCAGATGCTGACACTTCGATCCGTTTCGAAATGACCGGCTTGCACGGCTCCTTACATCGTGAGAACGGATCAATCCGGCCCTGACGATGTGAGAAGCAAGAGCAAGAAATGGACGCATCCTCGCCCACGCAAGCAGACGAATCCTCACTCGGTTATGAGGGCTGGCGCATCGTCGTGGTCTGCTTCCTGCTTGCGACCTTCGGCTGGGGATTGGGCTTCTACGGCCAGAGCGTCTATGTCGCCGAACTGCAGCGGCTGCACGGCTGGCCGGCGTCGCTGATCTCGTCGGGCACCACCTTCTTCTATCTGTTCGGCGCCGCGCTGGTTGCCTTCGTCAGCGAGGCGATCAAGGCGTTCGGCGCGCGCAGCTGCCTGATCGCCGGCACCTTGGCGATGGCGGTCGCGGCGGTCGCGATCGGCGAGGTGCGCGCGCCCTGGCAGCTCTATCTCGCCGACGCGCTGCTGGCGTTCGGCTGGGCCGGCACCAGCCTCGGCATCATCACCAACACGCTCGGCCTGTGGTTCGACAAGAAGCGCGGCATGGCGATCAGCCTGGCGCTGAACGGCGCCAGCTTCGGCGGCATCGTCGGCGTGCCGCTGCTGGTTGCCGGGATCGGCGCGTTCGGCTTCTCCGGCGCGATGATCGCGGCAGCTGGGCTGCTTGTCGTAGTGATGGTGCCGGTCATCCTGATCTTCGTCGGCCAGCCGCCGGTGCATCTGCACGCGGTGACGTCGGCGGGCGCCGATGCGCCGTCGGCGAGCCAGGTGCGCGGCAATGCGCTGCGCGACGTCCGCTTCCTCACGGTCTCGATCGCCTTTGCGCTGGTGCTGTTTGCCCAGGTCGGCTTTATCGTTCATCTGATCGCCTATCTCGATCAGGTGATCGGCCGCGAGCGCGCGACGGTGGCGATGGCGCTATTGACCGCAATGGCCGTGGTCGGCCGCGTCTCGTTTTCCTTCGTGATCGACCGGCTCAACCAGCGGCTGGCGTCGGCGCTGTCCTTTGTCAGCCAGGCGATCGCGCTCGCGCTCATCATCAACGTGCACAATGATTTGGTGCAGATCGCCGCCTGCGCGCTGTTCGGCTTCTCGGTCGGCAATCTGATCACGCTGCCGGCGCTGATCGCGCAGCGCGAATTCGATCCGCGCGCATTCGGCGTGCTGGTCAGCCTGATAACCGCGATCAATCAGATCACCTACGCCTTCGGCCCCGGCGTGGTCGGGCTGCTGCACGACCTCTCCGGCAGCTACACGTTGCCGTTCTATGGCTGTATCGGGCTGGAGCTGATCGCCGCGACGACGATCATGATGAAGAACAGGTAGCCCGGATGGAGCGCAGCGCAATCCGGGAGCAGTATCGCCTCATGCAGCGAACCCCGGATTTCGCTGCGCTGCATCCGGGCTACGAATTCCTTCCGCGTTGCGGAATTACGCCGCGCGCTGCTTCAAGAGATCCTCCAGATCCAGCCGCCGCGTGAACATCGAGAGCTTGCCGTCGGCGCCGCGGGGCCATTCGGCTTCGGGCCGGTCCCAATATAGCTCCACGCCGTTCTCGTCGGGATCGCGCAAATAGAGCGCCTGGCTGACGCCGTGGTCGCTGGCGCCGTCGAGCTGGATGCCGGCCGAGATCACCCGGTGCAGCGCGTCGGCGAGCGCGGGGCGGGTCGGATAGAGGATGGCGGTGTGGAAAAGGCCGGTGGTGCCGGGCGGCGGCGGGCGGCCGTCCTTGCTCTCCCAGGTGTTGAGGCCGATGTGGTGGTGATAGCCGCCGGCCGAGATGAAGGCTGCGTCGGCGCCCATGCGCTGCTGCAGCTCGAAGCCGAGCACCCCGCAATAGAAGCCGAGCGCGCGCTCGAGATCGGCCACCTTGAGGTGGACATGCCCGATCCGCGTGCCCGCGACGATGGGGGGATTTTCCGGCATGGCTTGGCTCCGTTGGCAACAGTGCCTTGCCGTCAGGGGCAAGACTTCAGGGGCGAGACTTCAGGGGCAAGGCTTCGCCCGCCTGATATAATCCGGATTTGCCGCGGCCGGAGCGATCCATCCGGAAACCCAGCGTTTCCGAAAGGCGCTCCGGTCCGCCTGATCTAGCAGAGCTCCGACAGCTCGCCGCCGGGCAGCTGGAACTCGAACGTGTTCAGCGTCATCGACACCATGGTGTAGTAGCCGCACAGGCCGATCACCTCGACCAGTCCGCGCTGGCTCAGCACCTCGATCGCCTCGTCATACAGTGCTTTCGGCAGGCCGTGACCTTCATGCAGCGCCTTGGCCACGTCGTAGATCACCCTGGCCTTGGGATCGTCGAAAGTCGGCGTCCGGCGCACGCGGATGTCCTCGATGATCTTCGGATCGAGGCCGCCCTTCAGTGCGAGGCGCTTGTGGGCATACCACTCGTAATGCGCGGTCCAGTGCCGCGCGGTGACCAGGATCGCGATCTCCGACAACTTGGGCGGAAAGACCGTGTCGAAGCGCAGCACCTCGCCGAGCCGTGTGGCGTGCCGCGCCATCTCCGGGCTGTTGAGCCAGGCCATCATCGGGGCCGGTGGCGCGCCGCGCTTGCCGGCGATCGACTCGTCGTAGGTTTCTTTCTGGGCGGCGTTCATTTCGCTAGGCGAAAGCAGTTTCAGCCGCATGTCCGTTTCCTCTTGTTTTTCAATCGTTACCCCATCCCGGCGATACACCCGATCGCGCAAGCTGAGTAGCGACGCCAGAGCATAACGCGGCCGCGAGGCATATTGAATTCGGCGGCGGCGTAGGTCTAAGGTCGAATCCAATTCGTCGAATTGACTGGAAACGCACCATGGCTGACCTTGAGAAATTCCGCGCCGAGACCCGCGCCTGGCTGGGCCAGAACTGCCCGGCGGACATGCGCAAGCCGATGACCTCGGATGGCGACACCTTCTGGGGTGGCCGCAACGCGAAATTCTCCTCCGAAGCGCAGTGGGTCTGGTTCGAGCGGATGCGCGACAAGGACTGGACCGTGCCGCATTGGCCGAAGGAATATGGCGGCGGCGGCCTCGACGGCGAGGAGGCCAAGATCGTGCGCCAGGAGATGGCCGCGATCGGCGCGCGTCAGCCGCTGACCTCGTTCGGCATCTCGATGCTCGGACCGGCGCTTTTGAAATACGGCACCGAGGAGCAGAAGAAGGAGCATCTGCCGAAGATCACCGCGGGCTTGATCCGCTGGTGCCAGGGCTATTCCGAGCCGAACGCCGGCTCCGACCTCGCCTCGCTGCAGACCCGCGCTGTCAGCGACGGCGACGACTACATCATCAACGGCCAGAAGATCTGGACCTCCTACGCGAACTACGCCGACTGGATCTTCTGCCTGGTGCGCACCGATCCCGCGGCCAAGAAGCATGACGGCATCAGCTTCATTCTCTTCGACATGACTTCGAAGGGTGTCTCGACAAAACCGATCCTGCTGATCTCGGGCTACTCGCCGTTCTGCGAAACCTTCTTCGACAATGTCCGCGTGCCGAAGTCGCATGTCGTCGGCACCGTCAATCGAGGCTGGGATGTCGCGAAATATCTCTTGCAGCACGAGCGCGCGATGATCTCGGGCATGGGTGAGCGCGGCGTCGGCCGTCCGCTCGGCCAGATCGCAGCCGACTCGGTCGGTGCGGACGCGCAAGGCAGGCTCGACGACGCGCAGCTGCGCAGTCAGATCGCGAATTTCGAGGTCGATGAGGCCGCGCTCGCCGCCGCCGCCGAGCGCGCGGTCGATCTCGCCAAGGCCGGGCAGTCGCATCCGGCGTTCTCGTCGGCGATGAAATATTACGGCACCGAGCTCAACAAGCGCCGCTACGAGATCCTGATGTCGGCCGGCGGCATTGACGCGCTGGAATGGGAAAGCGACCGCTCCCGGGGCGGCGCCCGCCCGCGCGCCTGGCTGCGCACCAAGGCCAACTCGATCGAGGGCGGCACCTCGGAGGTGATGCTCGGCATCGTCGCCAAGCGCATTCTCGATCTGCCGGGGGCGTGATGCGGTCTCTCCACCCGTCATTCCGGGGCGCGACGCAGTCGCGAACAAGGAATCCATAACCCCAGATCGTGGTTATGGATTCCAGGCCTGTCCCTTCGGGCCATCCCGGAATGACGAACTTAGACATTTCTGCTTCGAACGTTAAAACGGATTCTCCATGGCCCTCGTCCTCACCGAAGAACAATCCATGCTGCGCGACAGTGCGCGCGGTCTCATCCGCGACAAGGCGCCGGTGGCGCATCTGCGGTCCTTGCGCGATGCCAAGGACGCCACCGGCTTCTCGCGCGAACTGTGGAAGACGTTTGCCGAGATGGGCTTCTCCGGCCTGTTGGTGCCGGATCAGTTCGGCGGCAGCGGGCTTGGCTGCGTCGAGGCCGGCATCGTCATGGAGGAGATCGGCCGCACCTTGATGCCGTCGCCGTTCCTTGCGACCTCGGTGCTGGCCGCCTCGGCGCTGTCGCGCGGCGGCAGCGAGGCGCAGAAGGCGCAGCATCTGCCGAAAATCGCCGACGGCTCGCTGCTGGCGGCGCTCGCGATCGATGAGGGCGCCAAGCATCGTCCGTTGCAGACCAAATTGCAGGCGACGCGCGCCGGCAACGGCTTCAAGCTGTCGGGCGACAAGGCCTTCGTGGTCGACGGTCACACTGCCGATTTGCTGATCGTCGCCGCGCGCACGGGCGGTAGCGCCGGTGACAAGAATGGGCTGACGCTGTTCCTAGTCGATCCCAGGGCGAAGGGGCTCGCGGTCGAGCGCACCGCGATGGTCGATTCGCACAATGCGGCGCGCATCGTGTTCGACAATGTCGAGGTCGATGCCGATCATGTGCTCGGCGAGGTCGATCAGGGTTTTGCGCTGCTCGAGGGCGTGCTCAATATCGGCCGCGGCGCGGTTGCGTCCGAAATGGTCGGTCTTTCTGATGAGGTGTTCGGCCGCACGGTGACGTATCTCAAGGAGCGCAAGCAGTTCGGCAAGGCGATCGGCGAATTCCAGGCGCTGCAGCACCGCGCCGCACAGCTCTACATCGATATCGAGATCACCCGCGCCGCGGTTATGAAGGCGTTGCAGGCGCTCGATGCCGATCTCGGCAAGGCCGCCACCGCGGTCGCTGTTGCAAAAGCGCGCGCCGGCACCACGGCGACGCTGGCCGTGCAGGAAGGCGTTCAGATGCATGGCGGCATGGGCATGACCGACCAGTTCGACATCGGCTTCTTCATGAAGCGCGCCCGGGTCTGCCAGGAGCTGTTCGGCGACAGCAATTTCCACACCGACCAGCTGGCGAGCGGCAAGGGGTACTGAGGAGGGCGACGCAGCCGCGCTGTCGTCGCCACGCAACCAACTGTCATCGCCCGGCTCGACCGGGCGATCCAGTATTCCAGAGACGTCAGTGCTTGAGCCGAGAGGCCGCGGCGTACTGGATCACCCGGTCAAGCCGGGTGATTACAGTTGCGGATGGGGAAGCAGCAGTGGCCTCGCTACCCGCCGCTCAGCGGATCGGCGGGGCGTACTGCACGCCGCCGGCGTTCCAGAGCTGGTTCATGCCGCGCGGGATCTTCAGCTTGGAATCGGCGCCGACGTTGCGGTCGTAGACCTCGCCGTAATTGCCGACGTGCTTGATGATGCGCACCGCCCAGTCCTTGGTCAGGCCGAGATCCTCGCCATAGGATCCCTCGGTGCCGACCAGCCGCATCACTTCGGGCTTCTTCGACTTCAGCGCCTCGTCGATGTTCTTCGAGGTGATGCCGAGCTCCTCGGCGTTGATCATGGCATAGAGCGTCCACTTCACGATCATCATCCAGTCGTCGTCGCGCTGCCGCACCACCGGGGCCAGCGGCTCCTTGGAGATGATGTCGGCCAGGATCATGTGGTCGCCCGGCTTGGAGAGGTTGAGCCGCAGCGCATAGAGCTGCGAGGCGTCGGAGGTCAGCGTGTCGCACTGCCCGGAATCATAGGCCTTCACGACATCGTCGAGCTTGTCGAACTTCATCTCCGTGTACTTCATGTTGTTGGCACGGAAATAGTCGGCGAGGTTGAGCTGCGTCGTGGTGTTGGCCTGCACGCAGACCTTGCTGCCGTTCAGATCGAGCGCGGAATCGATGTTGCGCGAGCGCGGGATCATGAAGCCTTGGCCGTCATAATAGGCGACCGCGGGGAAATAGAGATCGTAATTGACCTCGCGCGACATGCTCCAGGTGGAGTTGCGCGACAGGATATCGACCTTGCGGTTCTGCAGCTCCTTGAAGCGTTCGCTGGCGTCGAGCGGCACGAACTTCGCCTTCGTCGGATCGTCGAAGATCGCCGAGGCGACCGCGCGGCAGAAGTCTACGTCGAAGCCGGTCCAGTTGCCCTTGTCGTCCGGGATCGAGAAGCCCGGCAGGCCCTTGTTGACGCCGCACAGTACTTCGCCGCGGCGGACGGTGCGCTTCAGCGTGCGGGTGTCGTAGCGCTCATAGGTGATGGCGGCGGCCGCAACCAGCGCGGCGACCGCGAGCCCGATCGTCAGGCCGCCTCGAAATGTACGCATGGGTTCTCTCTCGCGAATGATCGGGGAAAATCAGGTCGGATATCGAAGGCGGGTAGGGCGTAGAGATTATAGCTCGGGCTTCTGTCGGATGATCACCTTGGTGCCGACGGGGACGCGGTTGTAGAGATCGGCGACGTCGGCGTTGACCAGGCGGAAGCAGCCGGACGAGATCGCGGTGCCGATGGTGTCGGGCCGGTTGGTGCCATGGATACGATACACCGTGGTGCCGAGATACATCGCGCGTGCGCCGAGCGGATTGCCCGGGCCGCCAGCCATGAAGCGCGGCAGATAGGGCTGGCGCGCGATCATTTCCGGCGGCGGAGTCCAATCCGGCCACTCGGCCTTGCGCGTGATGGTCACCAGCCCCTGCCACTGGAAACCGTCGCGGCCGACGCCGATGCCGTAGCGCAGCGCGCGGCCATTGCCCTGCACGAGGTAGAGATGGCGTTCGGCGGTGGAGACGATGATGGTGCCCGGCGCCTCGTTGGTCCGGTAATACACGACCTGCTTCTGCCATTCGGGGTCGAGCTCGTAACTGTCGTCGGCGATCAGGCCGGGCTCGTCGGCGTCCGGGCGGCTCTGGGCGAAGCCTTGCGACGTCGACAGCACGAGCGCGCCCGTGGCGATCGCCATCCAGACCAGGTGACGAAGTTTCGTCATTGCAAGCTCTCTCCTTGTTGGCGCGCAGCCAATGGTTGCTCCACCCAAATCACGCTCGGACGCATCAAATCTCAGCGGCAGCTTGATGGCAAGTTTAGGGCGAGCGTCACACTATATCACTGTAATGCTTCCGTTTTTTGTCATCGAAAGCCGAGGCGCGCCACGCCTGACGCCTCATTTCGGCGCGATCCAGAGCCGCAGCATGAATGAGATCAAGGTCACCGTGCCGACGCCGCCGAGCCAGAGCACGGCGAACCACAGCAGGCGCCGGCCGAGCGGCCGCTGACTAGGATGGGGCGGCATCAATGGTATCCGTGGCCGGGGCGGACCTTGCCGCGGAACACCCAATAGGCCCAGGCGGTGTAGCCGAGGATCAGCGGCACCAGGACCGTGACCCCGACCAGCATGAAGACCTGGCTGTTGGCCGGCGCCGCCGCCTGCCAGATCGTGATGCTCTGCGGCACGATGTAAGGATACATGCTGATGCCGAGCCCGGCATAGGACAGCGCGAACAGCGCCAGCGTCAGGAAGAATGGCTGGTGGTCGTTCTTGTTGCCGAGCGCGCGCAGCAACAGCGCGGTGACGGCGGCGACCGCGATCGGCACCGGCGCGGTGAGGATGATGTTGGGCCAGGCGAACCAGCGCTGGGTGTATTGCACGGCGAGGAACGGGGTTGCGATGCTGACGGCGCCGATCGCGCAGAGCATCGCGACCAGCAGGATCCAGCTCAGGTGATAGGCGCGGTCGCGCAGCCCGTCTTCGGTCTTCATCACCAGCCAGGTCGCGCCGAGCAGCGCATAGCCGATCACCAACGCAATGCCGGTCAGCACGCTGAACGGCGTCAGCCAGTCCCACCAGCCGCCGGCGTAGTGACGGCCTTCCACATGGATGCCCTGCAGGATGGCGCCGAGCGCAATCCCCTGCGCCAGGCTCGCAACCAGCGAGCCGCCGGCAAAGGCGAGGTCCCATTTGTTGCGCGCCTTCTTGGTGCGCCAGCGGAATTCGAAGGCAACGCCGCGGAACACGAGGCCGAGCAGCATCGCGATCATCGGGGTGTAGAGCGCCGGCATCAGCACCGCATAGGCCAGCGGAAACGCCGCCATCATGCCGCCGCCGCCGAGCACCAGCCAGGTCTCGTTGCCGTCCCACACCGGCGCCACCGTGTTCATGATGATGTCGCGGTCGGCCTTTTGCGGAAACAGCGGAAACAGGATGCCGAGGCCGAGATCGAAGCCGTCCATCACGACATAGACGAACACGGCAAAGGCGATGATGAAGGCCCAAATCGTGGCGAGGTCGATTGCGATGCTCATCGCGCGCCCTCCGCGGCTGCGCCGGCTGCCGGCGTGATGCCGGCCGCGCGGGCCGGGATGTTCGTCGCCGGGCCTTGTTCGCCGGGGTGTGGCGGCTGCGCCATCAGCCGCAGGATGTAGATCACGCCCGCGGTGAACACGGCGAAATAGACGATGATGAAGGCGATCAGCGACGAGCCCACCGCCGGTGCCGCCAGCGGTGAGGCCGAATCGGCCGTTCGCAGCAGCCCGTAGACGGTGAATGGTTGCCGCCCGGTCTCGGTGGTGATCCAGCCCGCCAGCACGGCGATGAAGCCGGCCGGGCCCATCGTCACCGCGAAGCGATGCAGCAGCGATGACTGGTACAGCATGCCGCGCCAGCGCATCAGCAGGCTGAACAGGCCGAGCCCCATGATCAGGAAGCCGAGTCCGACCATGATGCGGAACGCCCAGAAGGTGATCGGCACCGGCGGCCAGTTTTCACGCGGCACGGTGTCGAGGCCGGCGAGCGGCGCATCGAGCGAATGCTTCAGGATCAGCGACGACAGTTTCGGCACCTCGATCGCGTATTTCACCTTGGCATCTTTTTGGTCGGGCCAGCCGAACAGGATCAGCGGTGCGCCGTCCTTGTGGCTCTGGAAGTGGCCTTCCATCGCCATCACCTTGGCCGGCTGGTGCTCCAGCGTGTTGAGGCCATGCTGGTCGCCGGCGAGGATTTGGATCGGCGCCACCAGGGTTGCCATCCACATCGCCATCGAGAACATCACGCGCGCCCCCGCCAGATGCTGGTCGCGCAGCAGGTGCCAGGCGCCGACCGCGCCGACCACCAGCGAGGTGGTGAGGTAGGCCGCCAGCACCATGTGCACCAGGCGGTAGGGGAACGACGGATTGAAGATCACCTTGAGCCAGTCGGCGGCGACGAACTGGCCGTCGGCATTGACGGCCTGGCCGGCCGGCGTCTGCATCCAGGAATTGGCCGACAGGATCCAGAACGCCGAGATCAGCGTGCCGATCGCGACCATCAACGTCGCCAGGAAGTGCAGCCTGGGACCGACGCGCTCGAGCCCGAACAGCATCACGCCGAGGAAGCCGGCCTCGAGGAAGAATGCGGTCAAGACCTCATAGGCCATCATCGGGCCGATCACCGGCCCGGTCTTGTCGGCAAATGACGACCAGTTGGTGCCGAACTGGTAGGACATCACGATGCCCGACACCACGCCCATGCCGAACGCGACCGCGAAGATCTTCAGCCAGTAGTTGAACAGGTTGATGAAGACTTCGCGCCTGGTGATCAGCCACAGCGCTTCCAGCACCGCGAGATAGCTCGCAAGCCCGATCGAGAATGCGGGAAACACGATGTGGAACGACATCGTGAAAGCGAATTGCGCGCGGGCGAGTACGACCGCATCCCAGCCTTCGAACATGATCCACCACCTGTCGTCGACCTGACATGGAGCTTACCACGTCAGGTGTGACGACAAAGAGGGCGGATTGTCCGATCAGCTATTGGCGTTGAGCAGCCGGGCGACGGTGCGGTCGATCTCGTCGTACTGTCCCTCGCCGGCGTGCTGGAACACGATCTTGCCGTTCTGGTCGATGATGTATTGCGCCGGCCAATACTGGTTGCCGTAGGCGTTCCAGGTCTGCGAATTGTTGTCCTGCGCCACCGGATAGGGGATGCCGTGCCGCTTCAGCGCCGCCTGCACGTTGGTCGCCGAATGCTCGAACGGGAATTCCGGCGTGTGGACTCCAATCACGACGAGGCCGCGATCCCGGTACTTTGAATAAAGTTGGGTGACATGCGGCAGCGTGTTGACGCAGTTGACGCAGCCATAGGTCCAGAAATCCACCAGCACGACCTTGCCGCGCAGATCCGCGAGCTTCAGCGGCTGCGAATTGAACCAGGTGCTTATCCCGGTGAATTCGGGCGCGGTTTGGCTCTGTCCGGTGGTCATGGCGACGGCCCGCGGCACCGGCACGGCCGGCGCGTCGGACTCGGTGCAGAGACCTGGGATGACGGCGCCGCCGAGACCGAGGCCTGCGACCACAGCGGATACGGCAATCAAGCGCAAGGACATCGCATTCTCCTTTCAAGCTCACAGGCCGATCTGGCCGTTGGGATAGAACTGGGTCAGCCACGCCACGATCAGCGTGTCGTATTGCAGGTAGAACAAAGCGGCGAAGCCGATGATCACGACGCCGAAGCCTTGCTGCAGGCGCGGCGCGATCCGCGCCAGGCTGCGCACGCGTGTGGTGACCGCCTGCCCGCCATAGGCGATCGCCAGCATCGGGATCGCGGCGCCGATCGCGTAGGTGACGAGTTGCAGGCTCGCCCATGCGGTGTCCTTCGAGGTCGCGACGATGGTCAGGATCGAGCCGAGTACCGGACCGGCGCAGGGCGTCCACACCAGGCCGAGCGTCGAGCCGAGCACGAAGCCGCCGAACAGGCTCGGCGACGGCGCGGCCTGACCAACGCTGCCAGTGAGCCGAATCGCCAACCATTCGAACGGCGCCGGCCAGATCATCAAGAGGCCGAAGCCCGCGAGCAGGATTGCTGCGCCGGTCCGCAGCAGGTTGGGATCGAAATCGAAGGCGCGCGTGATCGCGCTCAGCAGCAATGCCACCGCAGAGAATGACATCACGAAGCCGAGCGCGATCATCGCGGGCCGCGTCTTGCCGGTCTGGCCTATCGATGCCCCAAGCAGGATCGGCAGCATCGGCAGGGTGCAGGGCGCGGCGACGGTGGCGACACCGGCAAGCAGGGCCAAGGTAAGGGCAGGGGCAAGGCTGAGCATCGTCGTCCGTCCATCGGAAGTCCCGGCGCGCCGGAGGGCCGTGCCGGGGTCGTCTGATGATCTTCGCGAGGACGCTCGCGCCGTTACGGCGGGACGATTGTGGGCACCGTCACGTCTGTGTGAGACGAGGCGCGCTCGACCTCACAAACGCGCGCCAAAACAGAGCGACCCGGCTGGGGGGCATCCCGGCCGGGTCGTCGGAGGTTTACTTGGGAGGTTAGAACTAGAAAGCGTCGAAACCGGTCAGTGAATTGGGTTGGGGTTGCGTCGTTGGATATGGGTATAGAGATCGCGTTTTTCCGGGTGATGTCGTCGATTGTTTCAATTGTTTCGTCGCCGGACGTTTTCGGCTTCGTGGACAATTGCCCGGCCTCCGCCATCTCCTTTTAAGTAATTGATCTATTGTTGCTTTACGCCGCCACGCTGTCCACGCCGGCAACCCGGAGGAGATCGGCGAGCTGCTTGCGGGCATAGAACATGCGGGTCTTCACCGTGCTCTGCGGGATCCCGATGATCTGCCCGGCCTCCTCGACCGACTTCTCATGGTAGTAGACCAAGTTGATGATCTCGCGGTGCGCCGGCGACAGCTTGGCCACGCAGGCGCGCAGGATTTCGCTGGTGGTGGCGCGATCGAGCGAGGTTTCCGGCGTGTCGGCGCCATCCGGGATCTCCAGCACGTCGTCCTGGTCGATGTCCTCAAGCTTGCGCTGGCGCAGCGCGGTCAGCGCCTTGAAGCGGGCGATCGACAGCAACCAGGTCGAGACCTGCGAGCGGCCCTCGAATTGCGCCGCGGTGCGCCAGACGTCCAGGAACACCTGGCTGACCAGGTCCTCGGCCATCGTGGTGTCGCGCACCATGCGGAGCACGAAGCGGTAAACCCGGACGTTATGACGGGCGTAGAGCGTGTGCATCGAGGTGCGGTTATGCTTGGCGATACGCGCGAGCAGCATTTCATCCGAGGTCGCGCGGGCAGCTTCGATATGCTTCGTGGCTGCAGAGTTGATGGCGATGACGTTCGGCATGACAGGCTCCCAGTTCGCCGTTAGGCGGCGGTTCGTTGGGAGAAAGCTAGTTACCGCCCGTTTCCGGATGTCTGCGCGAAAAGCGGAAAATGGTTTCGTGATCGGGAGAATTGTTTCGTCGCTGCCCGGACGACGAAACATTCGGGACCGAAAGTTCAATAATTTTAACGGGTGGAAATTCCAGCAGGCCGAAATCGCCCCTCTGGGAACGATTCCGGACCATGACTTTTGGCACTATTCGGCCGCTTGCAAAGCGGGCGCCGCCTTTTTTGGGGCAATCCAGAATGCGTCCGGCCGTTCGAACAGGAAATTGGCCCGAACCGCCAGCGCCAGCCGCCAGATCAGCAGCGAACCGGCGACGCCGACCGCGGTCACGATCAGCGAGATCAGGCCGATGTTGGGGATGACATCGAATCGCAGCAGCAGCGTGCGGGTCGCGGCCATCGGCAGAAAGAAGGCGAGATAGATCACGATCGAATGTTGGCCGCAGAAGCGCAGCAAGCCGAGCCAGTGCCCGCGCGCCAGCAGCGTGCCGGTGACGATGATCGCGCAGGCGCCGGCAAAGCCGAGCGCCAGCGAGACAACAGGCCATTCGCTGACATCGCATGCAACCAGGCCGCCATTGACGAGGGCCCACAGCCCGAGCCCGAGCAGGGCGAGCGCCGGCTGCGCCCGCGCGCGGTCCGACAGCGCGAACACGTAGTCCGCCAGGATATAGCCGGTGAAGAAATAGACGAAGCGGGCGCTGAATTCGTCGACCACAGTCGAGCCGGTTGCGACATGCGCCGACTCCAACGCTGCCGCGATCAGCCAGATCGCAAGCGGGTGGACGCTGCGGGTCAGCTTGGTGACGACGAAGAAGATCGGCAGCAGGTAGATGAACCACAGCGTGCCGAACGGCTGGATGAAGGCCTCGAGGTATTGCAGCCCAACCTGGGCCCAACCGATGTCGGCGGCCAGCGGTGGCGCCTTGAAGCCGAACTGGATCGTTACCCACAGCACGTAGAAATAGGCAAAGTGCATCACCTTGCGGTCGAGATAGGTGCGCCAGTCGCGATCGATCACGACCGACAGGAACAGTCCCGAGATCAGGAAGAAGTCGGGCATCCGGAACGGTTTGGCGAACATCACGACATAATGCATGAAACCGGTCTGCTCGGCGGCCTTCTCGACCCCCAGCACCGAATGCATCATCACCACCATGATGATGCAGATGCCCTTGGCATAGTCGACCCAATCGACGCGCGCCCCCGCATTCCCGGCGGGGCGATCTGTCGCGACGATTGTGCCGTTTGTGGCCATCCTTGTCCCGTTTCGGCGTGATCGGGCCCATCATCGGCCCGATCGGTTGCTTTCTCCTTTATCAGTACAAGGGATGTGCCACCTTAAGCTCAGCCCTTTCCCCGGTTCCCTGGACCAGGCGAATGGTCTAAGAGCCGGGAAATCTTGAGAAGAATCCAACGCCCGTTAACCACAGGACGCGGGGCCGGCAGAGGGCCGTGGCCTGCGATGAAACTCCTTGCCGCACCAATTCGATAGCCCGCTGCCAATCGACGCCGTGCTCGACGAGCTCGACCGCACGCTCGATCGCCACAACGCCGCCGTGCTGGTGGCGCCGCCGGGCGCCGGCAAGACCACGCGCGTGCCGCTGGCGCTGCTCGATGCGCCCTGGGCCAGGGGCAAGAAGATCATCGTGCTGGAGCCGCGCCGCATCGCCGCGCGCGCCAGCGCCGAGCGGATGGCGAAGACGCTTCGTGAGCGTCCCGGCGAGACCGTCGGCTATCGCGTCCGCTTCGGCTCGAAGGTGTCGCGCGCGACGCGGATCGAGGTCGTCACCGAAGGCATCTTCTCGCGGCAGATCCTCGACGATCCCGAGCTCAACGGCGTCGCCGCGGTGCTGTTCGACGAATTCCACGAGCGCTCGCTCGATGCCGATCTTGGCCTGGCGCTGGCGCGCGATGCGCAGACCGGCCTGCGCGAGGATCTGCGCATCCTGGTGATGTCGGCCACCCTCGACGGCGCGCGCGTCGCCAAACTGCTCGGCGATGCGCCGGTGGTCGAGAGCGAGGGCCGCGCTTTTCCGGTCGAGACCCGCTATGTCGGCCGCAAGGTCGAGGTGCCGGTGGAGCGGCAGATGGCCGAGACGATCGCGACTGCGCTGCGCGCCGATGCCGGCTCGGTGCTCGCGTTCCTGCCCGGCGCGGCCGAGATCCGCCGCACGCAAACCTTTCTCGCCGAGCGCGTGCACGACGCCTCGGTCGAGATCGTGCCGCTGTTCGGCGCGCTCGATGCCAGCGTGCAGGATCGTGCCATCGCGCCGGCGCCGAAAGGCATCCGCAAGGTGGTGCTGGCGACCTCGATTGCCGAGACCTCGCTGACCATCGAGGGCGTCCGCATCGTGGTCGATTGCGGCCTCGCGCGAGTGCCGCGCTACGAGCCGGACATGGCGCTGACGCGACTGGAGACCGTGCGGGCCTCGCGCGCCGCGGTCGATCAGCGCCGCGGCCGCGCCGGCCGTATTGAGCCTGGCGTCTGCTACCGGCTCTGGGACGAGCCGCAGACCGCGTCGCTGCCGGCCTATACCGCGCCCGAGATTCTTTCCGCCGATCTGTCGTCGCTGGTGCTCGACCTCGCGCAATGGGGCGTCAGCGATCCCGCAAGCCTTGCCTTCCTCGATCCGCCGCCGGGGCCGGCGCTGAAGGAAGCCAGATCGCTGCTGTCAGAACTCGGCGCGCTCGACGCTGACGGCCGCATCACCGAGGAAGGCCAGAGTCTGCGCGCGCTGGCGCTGCCGCCGCGGCTGGCGCGCATGATCGTGGATTCCGCCCGCTTCGGCATGGGCGAGGAGGCGGCCGAGATCGCCGCCGTGCTGACCGAGCGCGGGCTCGGCGGCGACAGTGTCGATCTCGACCACAGGCTCGACCAGTTCCGCCGCGACCGCTCACAGCGGGCCTCGAGCGCGCGCAGCATGGCCGCGCGCTGGGCCTCGCAGGTGGCGGCCAGCGAGGACGCTCTTACTTCTCCCTCCCCCCTTGCGGGGGAGGGTCGGGGAGAGGGAGCCACACGGGCAGTTTCTCCCGGGGCCGCTCCCTTCCCCAACCCCTCCCCGAAAGAGGGAGGGGAGCCCTACCGCTCTCGCGTTCCTAACGCAGACCTTTCGACCGGCGTCATGCTGGCATTTGCGTTCCCGGACCGGGTCGCGAAGAACCGCGGCAATGGCAGCTTCGTGCTGGCCAACGGCCGCGGCGCTGCCGTCGAGCAGACCGCAGCGCTGGCGCGGCTGCCCTATATTGCGGTCGCCGAACTGACCGGCACGGCCGCGAGCGGCCGCATCCTGCTGGCGGCGCCGATCACCCAGGAGGAGATCGAGCAGCGCTTCGCCGACCAGATCGAGACGATCGAGGAGGTGACGTTCGATCGCAGCGCGATGGCGCTGCGCGCGCGCCGCCGCCGTTCGCTGCACGCGATCACATTCTCGGAAGCGCCGATGCCGCTGACGCCATCGGCCGAGACCGCGCGCATCTTCGCCGACGGCCTGATCGCGGCGGGGCTCGACCGGTTGCCCTGGTCGAAGCAAGCGAAACAATGGCGCGACCGCGTCATGTTCCTGCGCAAGGCCGAGGACGACAGCTGGCCCGATCTGTCCGATGCCGCGCTTGCCGCGCGCGCCGACGACTGGCTGGTGGGGGCGCTCTACGACAAGACCGCTCTGAAGGATCTGTCGGCCGGCGATGTATCGGACGCGCTGATGACGTTGTTGCCATGGGAGCTACGCGCGCGGCTCGATCGCGAGGCGCCGACGCATTTCGAGGCGCCGACCGGAACGCAGCTTGCGATCGACTACGAGGCCGAGCAGGGCCCGACCATCGCGGTGCGGTTGCAGGAATTGTTCGGGCTCAACAGCCATCCGTCGATCGCCAAGGGCGCGGTGCCGCTGGTGCTGGAACTGCTGTCGCCGGCGCAGCGCCCAGTGCAGGTGACGCGGGACCTGCCGGGTTTCTGGCGCGGCAGTTACGCCGCGGTGCGTTCCGACCTGCGCGGCCGCTATCCGCGCCATCCCTGGCCGGAAGATCCCGCCAGCGCGATGCCGACCCGGCGCGTGAAGCCGCGCGGGACTTGACGGGTCGCGAATTTCATACATCGCCGTCATTGCGAGGAGCTCGCGGCAAAATTGCAAAGCAATTTTGCGCTGAAGCGACGAAGCAATCCGTCGATCCGGGCATGCCGCTCGATGGATTGCTTCGCGGAGCCTGTCATCCGGCGGCGCTTCGCGCCGACCGGGTGGCTCGCAATGACGGGCACAGATCCACACCGTCCGGGGGACGTAACGCTGGCAAGCACCGGCAAACGGTGATTAGATTTGTGCGTCGGGATCACGGGCTCGCACATTGGGGAGGCCGCCATGAACTTCCAGAACCTGGAGATCAAGAACGCATCGCCGTCGCTGTACAATGAAGACCTGGCGCCGGCCAAGGAACGCAACTGGGGCGCCTTCAGCATCTTCAACGTCTGGACCTCGGACGTGCACAGCCTGTGGGGCTATTACCTCGCCGCCAGCCTGTTCCTGCTCTGCGGCAGCTTCGTCAACTTCATCCTCGCGATCGGCGTCGGCTCGCTGGTGATCTTCGTGCTGATGAGCCTGATCGGCAATGCCGGGGTGCGGACCGGCGTGCCCTATCCGGTGCTGGCACGGGCCTCGTTCGGGGTCTGGGGCGCCAACATTCCGGCGCTGGTCCGCGCCATCGTCGCCTGCTTCTGGTACGGCGCGCAGACCGCGGCGGCTTCCGGCGCGATCGTCGCGCTGCTGACCCGCATGGACGGCTTCAAGGCGTTCCACCAGTCGAGCCACATGCTCGGCCATTCCACGCTCGAGGTGATCTGCTTCGTCGTGATCTGGGCGCTGCAACTCTTGATCATCCAGCGCGGCATGGAAACGGTGCGGCGCTTCCAGGACTGGGCGGGGCCCGCGGTGTGGCTGATGATGCTGATCCTCGCGATCTATCTCTGCATCGCGGCCGGCGGCATCTCGCTGACCGCGCCGATCCCGCACGATGTGCTGCTGGAGAAGACCAAGGAGGCCGGCGTGCCCGGCGTGCCCGGCTCGTTCCCGGCGCTGTGCGCCGTCGCCGCGACCTGGATCACCTATTTCGCCGCGCTCTATCTCAACTTCTGCGACTTCTCGCGCTATGCGCCTGACGTCAACGCGCTGCGCAAGGGCAATATCTGGGGCCTGCCGGTCAATCTGATCCTGTTCTCGCTGGTCGCCGGCGTCACCACCATCGCAGCCTTCAACGTCTATCACGAGGTGCTGCTGCATCCCGACCAGATCTCGGCCAAGTTCGACAGTTGGTTCCTGGCGCTGCTCGCCGCCGTCACCTTCGCTGTGGCGACGCTCGGCATCAACGTGGTCGCCAATTTCGTTTCGCCGGCGTTCGACTTCTCGAACGTGTTTCCGCGGCATATCGACTTCAAGAAGGGCGGCTACATCGCGGCACTGATCGCACTCGCGCTGTATCCGTTCGCACCCTGGGAGGGCAGCGCCGCCTCGTTCGTCGGATTGATCGGCGCGACCATGGGGCCGATCTACGGGATCATGATGGTCGACTATTATCTGATCGCCAAAGGCCGAGTGAACGTGCCGGCGCTCTATCAGGAGGACGGCGAATATCGGTTCCAGAACGGCTGGAACGTCAGCGCGCTGATCGCCGCTGCCGTCGGTGCGCTGTTTTCGTCGGTGCTGCCGAACTTCACCTCGATCCTGCCGGCCTGGTGGGCGGTCTATGGCTGGTTCTTCGGGGTCGCGATCGCGGGCGCGGTCTATTACGCGCTGCGCGCTGCAATGCCGAGCCCGGTCGCCAGAACCGCCTGAGGACCGGCAAATTCCGGCTTTGGAGGGCGGCCGATCGCATTCGGCCGCCTCTCCGGGTTCGCATTAACTGTTCGCTCATCCTTTTCGCCAAAATGACAGGCTCGCGCTGCCGCGCTTGCTCGCGGCGCGGCGCGCGGCGTGGTGAAATTGCGTGTTCGGTTCTCCGAGTTGGTGTCATGCGTAACCTGATGATTTTCGCGGCCATCCTGATCGGGCTGGGCACCTTCATGGCCCAGATGGCCAGCAAGATGTCGCCCGCCGCCGCGACCACCACCAAGCAGACCATCTCCCCCGCCGTCACGGTGGCGCAGGCCAGCGCCCGCACGCTCAGCATCGCGCCCGATCCGCGCGGTCATTTCGCGACCGACGGCCGGATCGACGGCCAGCGCATCGATTTCATGGTCGACACCGGCGCCTCCGTGGTCGCCCTGAACGAGACCTCGGCCGCGCGCTTCGGCCTGCGTCCGGTGCCGGGCGACTACACCTCGCGCGTCACAACCGCCAACGGCACCATCAGGGCGGCGCGCACCCGCATCGCCATGGTCGAGATCGGCGGCATCACCGTGCGCGATGTCGACGCTCTGGTGCTGCCGGATGAGGCGCTGTCGGAAAACCTGCTCGGCCTGTCCTTCCTCTCGAAGCTGAAGCGCTTCGAATACGCCAACGGAAAATTGTTGCTGGAGCAGTAAGGCCGATTGGCTGAGGCGCTTTCGCAGAGTGTCGAGCCGGTCTCCCGGCGGACTCACTGTAAGTCCCTATTGTACTCCCTAATTTCGTGATCCTGATCGTCGACATTCGGATAGCGCTCTACCTGATAGCAGTAAATCCTGCCATCCAATTTGTATATCGAGCGTTTTACACGCTCGTCGTTGTCCGGCGATTTTCCAATAAGAGATATGCCCAGACCGCGATCGTCACCCTCCAGCGCCAGGCTATCCATCGCAAAAGAAAAACCGGATAGACACGCTGTCGGCACGTCAGTCCATTGCCCATCGTGTTCGATGCGCATCGAGCGTTCAAAGTTTGCTCCAAACCCTTCCTTTTCCGGGTTACGGTCGCAAACCGGTTTGAGGGAACGAAGCTCGATCCTTGCAAGATCTTGACCTTTGTAATCTTTGAAATTCAAGATCGCAACATCCGCCGCACACCAGTTACTAGAGTTCGCCTTACATAAGGTTGAACTGGCAAATAGAAGCAATAAAGCTCCAGCGAACGCGATCGCCTTCATCGACATGACTCAATATTTGTATCGATTCCAATCCGGCATCCGACCCGCCGTTGGCTTGCCGTTATGCCAATACAATCGGCTCCCATATCGAGTTCCGACCCACGCTCTATAACCTGGAGTTTTCTGAGAATAAGCCTCCGCATTTCTTAGATCTCCATCACTTTCTCGCTGATCTTCCCAGTGCATATGCCCCCTTGCGACCGCGCCGGTATCGCCAAGCCCCACACCACCGCCAACTCCGTCTTGGAATCCCCGCGCGATCTGATCGTAGTAATATAGTCCGCCGCGTTTATAGATTTCCACGCCCAGTTCCGGGATAAAGCCCCTGCTCTTGGTCTCTTCCGGGCCTTCCTTGCCTAGTGGTGCCCCTGCAAAAGCGCGGGCGTCTTGCGCCAGCGGGCAAGTATTCGCCGATGCCAAATCTGCCGTAATTATTGGCCACAAGCCGTCAATCTGCCTTCCGTTGCGGCGATGCATTCGCTAAAGCCAGCGGCACTGTTCCTCCGCATTTCCACGAGGCCGTTCCTGATGTTTCCCAAGCCGAAGCCCGCGCTGGTCCCGAACACTTATGCCTTCGAATCCGGGCCGATGGTGAAGCCGACCGGATTTCGCGAGTATGACGCGCGTTGGCTGTTCAACCAGGAAATCAATTTGATGGGCGTGCAGGCGCTGGGCATGGGGCTCGGCGCGCTGATCGCAGAGCTCGGCGTCCGCCAGGAGATCGTCACCGGGCACGACTTCCGCGGCTATTCCGCCTCGATCAAATACGCGCTGATCTCGGGCCTGATGGCGGCCGGCTGCAAGGTGCACGACATCGGGCTGGCGGTGACGCCGATGGCCTATTTCGCGCAGTTCGATCTCGACGTGCCCTGCGTCGCGATGGTCACCGCCTCGCACAACGACAATGGCTGGACCGGCGTCAAGATGGGCGCCAACCGTCCGCTCACCTTCGGCCCCGACGAGATGACGCGGCTGAAGCAGATCGTGCTCAACGCGGCGTTCAACAACAAGGCCGGCGGCTCCTACCAGTTTCACGAGAATTATCCGGCGCGCTACATCGCCGATCTCACCAACCGGCCGAAGCTGAAGCGCAAGCTGAAGGTGGTGGCGGCCTGCGGCAACGGCACCGCGGGCGCGTTCGCGCCGCAGGTGCTGGAGGCGATCGGCTGTGAGGTGATCCCGCTCGACACCGAGCTCGATCATACCTTCCCGAAATACAATCCCAATCCGGAAGACATGGAGATGCTGCACGCAATCCGCGATGCGGTGCTGGCGCACAAGGCCGATGTCGGCCTCGGCTTCGACGGCGACGGCGACCGCTGCGGCGTGGTCGACAACACCGGCGAGGAGATCTTCGCCGACAAGGTCGGCGTCATGCTGGCGCGCGACATGTCGGCGATCAACGCCAACGCGCAGTTCGTCGTCGATGTGAAGTCGACCGGGCTGTTCGTGACCGACCCCGTGTTGCAGAAGCAGGGTGCCAACACGATCTACTGGAAGACCGGCCATTCCTACATGAAGCGCCGCACCAATGAACTGGGCGCGCTCGCCGGCTTCGAGAAGTCAGGCCATTTCTTCTTCAACAAGCCGTTCGGCCGCGGCTATGACGACGGCCTTGTGTCGGCGATCGCGATCTGCGAGATGCTTGACCGCGCGCCGGGCAAGTCGATGGCCGATTTGAAGAACGCGCTGCCGAAGACCTGGTCGTCGCCGACGATGTCGCCGCACTGCGCCGACGAGGCGAAATACGGCGTGGTCGATGCGGTCGTGAAGCACTTTGAGAGCTTGCAGCAGAACGGCGCGCAGGTCGCGGGCCAGGCCATCCGCGATCTCGTCACCGTCAACGGCGTGCGCGTCACGGTCGCGGACGGCAGCTGGGGCCTGGTCCGCGCCTCCTCCAACAAGCCGGAACTCGTGGTCGTGGTCGAAAGCCCGGTCAGCGAGCAGCGCATGCGCGACATGTTCGAGGCGATGGATTCCGTGCTGCGCACCCATCCCGAGGTCGGCGCGTACAATCAGAAGATCTGAGCCACGTGCTCTGCTGTCATCACCCGCGAAAGCGGGTGATCCAGTACGCCGCGGCCTCTCGATTGAAAATGACTGTCTCTGGAATACTGGATCGCCCGGTCAAGCCGGGCGACGACAGTGAGGTAGGTCAATCGAGTCGGGCGATGGCAGCTGGGAAGGTGGTGCTCACGCCGCCCGCAGCGAGGCCAGGAAGCGGTCGAGCTCGGTCTTCAGCCATTCCGATTGCGACGACAGGCCGTTGGCCGCATCGAGCAATTGTGCGGTCGCGCCGCCGGCCTGTTCGGAGGCACGGTTGACGTTGAGGATGCCCTTGTTGACGTCCCTTGTACGGTCGGCCGCCTGCTGCAGATTGCTGGAGATCTCGCGGGTCGCCGCGCCCTGCTGATCGACGGCGGCGGCGATCTCGCCGGAGACGTGATCGATTTCGGCGATGGTGGCGCCGATGGTCCCGATCGCGCTGACGGCCGCACCGGTCGCGTTCTGGATATCCTGGATCTGAACCGCAATCTCCTCGGTCGCCTTGGCGGTCTGGGTGGCCAGCGCCTTGACCTCGCTCGCGACCACCGCAAAGCCGCGGCCATGCTCGCCGGCGCGCGCCGCTTCGATGGTTGCGTTCAACGCGAGCAAATTGGTCTGGCTGGCGATGTTCTGGATCAGTGTCACCACCTCGCCGATCTTCTGCGTGCCCGCCGCAAGCCCTTGCACGACGCCGTTGGTGCGGCGCGCCTCGTCGGCGGCCTTGGCGGCGATCCGCGCCGAGCGCGTCACCTGCTCGGCGATGTTGTTGATCGACGCCGTCAGCTCCTCGGTCGCCGACGCCACGGTTTCGACGTTGCTCGACGCCAGCGTCGATGCGGAGGCCGCTGCATTGGCCTGGCGCATGGTTTCCGCGTTGCTGCCGTTCATCGTTGCCGACAGGCCCTGCATCGCGTTCGCCGCCACCGCGACGGCCTCGACGACCTCGCCGATCTTGCGCTCGAAGCCCAGGGCCAGTTCGCGCCGCGCGGCATCGCGGTCGTGCTTGGCCCGTTCGGCCTCGATGCGCTCGGCATTGGCGCGCGCCTCGGCGGCACTGACGGCCTCGGCCTCGGCTGCCTTCCGCGCCGAGGTCTTGAACAGTTCGGCGAGCGTGTGCGCGAGCCAGATCAAGACGCCGGCCTCGATCAGCAGGATCACGGCGTGGAGCACGACGCGGCCGAGATCGGCGCCGCCGGGATAGATCGCGGCCGGCAGGATGAAATTCAGCGTCAGGTGATGCAGGGCAACCGCCACGGTGCCGGCGACGATCGGCCGGTAGTCGCAATAGGCGACCAGGCACGCCAGCGCAGCGAAGAAGTACATGTGCATGTCGACCTGCCAGCGGTGGCCGGCGAACTGGTAGACCAGCATCGACACGCCGGCCATCAGGGCGACTGCCACGATCAGCTGCGTTGAGACGCCGTTTCCGGAGGTGCGCCACGACACCGTCGCGGCCAGCGCCATCGCGACCATGAAGCCGGCCGGGATCAGCCAGTCGGTGTGCAGCGACAGGCCGACGACGATCGCGATCGGCACATGCAGCCAGAGCACCACGAGCAGGATCTTGCTGGCCGTCTCGCGCAGCGCGGCCATCTCATCGTCTTCGAAGGTCATTCCCAACCCCCAGATCGCCCAACCCCCGGATCGTCGTCCGCCTTGAAGCAGCCGGCGATCGCCTGCGGATCCATCGTCAGCAAGGCGCCGGCCTCGTACAGCCGGGTGAGCCCGCCATTGCGGTCAGGCCGCACCACCAGCAGGGCCGGGATCGCGGTCATCCGAACGATCGACGCATTGGCCGATGCGGCGGCCGTCAGCGCGCGCTCGGCGCGCCACCACGGCGGAAACGCCACGGCCACCACGTCGTTGCCCGCACGCACCTGCAACGACAGCATTGTGATCGCGATCCAGCTCGCAATCAGCAGTGCAGCCGCGCCTCGCCATGCGGGCCGTCGCCTCGCTGGGATGATTCCCCCCGGCACCATCGCAGCACAATGCCGCTGCCGGCGCTAACTTCAGGTAAATGCAGACCAGGCCGGCTACCTGGGGGCGTATCGAATCTGATGGGGTGTGTGCCGGCGCTTATGCCGCCGGCACCGGCAGCGCCGTCACCGACTTGATCTTCTCCATCGCGAAGCGCGAGGTGACGTTCTTCAGCGGCACGGCACTGATCAGCTTCTTGTAGAACACGTCATAGGCCTGCATGTCCGCGACCACGACGCGCAGCATGTAGTCGACGTCGCCGGCCATCCGGTAGAACTCCATCACCTCGGGCATGGCGCTGACGGCATCGGCGAATTTGCGCAGCCAGGCTTCCGAATGGTCGGCGCTCTCGACCGAGACGAACACCGAGATCCCGAGCCCGATCTTGTTCTGGTCGACCAGCGCCACGCGGCGCAGGATCACGCCGTCGGCCTCGAGCCGCTGGATCCGCTTCCAGCATGGCGTCGACGACAGCCCGACCCGGTCGCCGATCTCGGCGACGGAGAGCGAGGCATCCTCCTGCAACACGGTCAGGATCTTGCGATCGATGGCGTCGAGGCGGCGATTATTGTCATGCAGCTGAACGGCGAGTTCGGACATAGAAGAAAGTTCCATATGAAGGATCAATATCCCTCATATAGAGAAAAATCTTCTCGCGCAAGCGGTTCCTGACCGGTCAGGCCGGCGGGGCTTCGGCGTGCTCGCCCAAAAACGCTTCAACTTCAGCACGTTGCGGTGCGGCATAAGCACCCCCGAAGCGGGTGCATTTCAGCGCTGCGGCGGCGGAGGCGAAGCGCAGCGCCTGCCGCAGCTCCTGCTTCTCGGTGATCGCCAGCGCAAACGCCCCGTGGAAGACGTCGCCGGCGCCGAGCGTATCGACGGTATGAACCGGGAAGGCCGGGGTCTCCTCGAGCTCGCCCTGCTCATTGAGCCAGATCGTGCCCATCGGCCCGCGGGTGCCGGCCAGGAAGGAGGGGGTGAGCTTGGCGAGCTTGTGCAGCGCCTGGCCGTCGTCGGTGACGTCGGCGGTCTCCTGCAGCGGCTCGCTGGAGAACACCAGATGGGAGGAGGCGGTGAGCAGCCCTTCCCGCATCGACATTGCGCGGTCGACGTCGACCACCACGGGAATGCCGCGCTTGACCGCCTCGGCGCACAGCTCGGTGCAGAACGGCGCGCAGCGGCTCTCGGTCAGGATCGCCGCGCAATCCTCCAGCAACAGGTCGGTCGGCGGCAGCTTGACCTTCCACAGCTCCGGGTCGCGGAAGGTGACGATGGTCCGTTCGCCGGTGTCGTCGATCATGATCGCCGAGATCGGCGTCACCAGATCGGGCATGTGGATGAGATGGTTGGTCTCGATGCCTTCCTGGCCGAGCTTGTCGAAGATGTAGCGGCTCGAGGTCTCCCGCGAATCGCCCATCGGCCCGCAGATCGAGGCGCGGCCGCCCAGCCGGACGATGCCGATTGCGGCGTTCAGCGCGTTGCCGCCGCAGATCTCGTCGAAATGCGTCGCATTCTCCTTGGAGCCGCGTGCCGGGACATTGACCCGGAAGGTCAGGTCGCGCACCGGCAGGCCGATGCAGAGGATGCGGGGCGGGATTTTCGGAGCGCCGTCTTGAAAATTCATGCAAAGGTCCGTCGCAATGGTTCCGTCAACTGGCACAATTGGTGTCCAGATTTAATCGGCAGAACGATGTCCGGTTCCCGCTATTGGTCGAGCGGGTTTCGGTGGTGCACCCAACGGCCGAGCAGATGATGGGCGATCGCGAACGGATGCGGGCCGGCGAGGCCGTCGGGGTGCTGGCGCTTGAGCATCAGCGTCGCCTCGGCATGGTCGAACCAGCGCGCATCTTCCAGTTCGGTGCGGTCGACCACGATATCCTCGTTGGTCGCGCGCGCGGTGCAGCCGATCATCAGCGATGACGGATAGGGCCAGGGCTGCGTCATGTAGTAATTGACGTCGGTGCAGCGGATCCCGGCTTCCTCGAAGATCTCGCGCCGGACCGCGTCCTCGATGGTCTCGGCGGCCTCGACGAAGCCCGCGAGGCAGGAATACATGCCGGGCATGAACTGCTTCTGGCGGCCGAGCAGCACCTTGTCGCCTGAGGTGACCAGCATGATCACGACCGGATCGGTACGCGGAAAGTGCTCGGCCTTGCAGCTCGGGCATTCGCGCTTCCAGCCGCCGTCCCTCATCGCGGTGCGGGTGCCGCAGTTCGGGCAGAAGCCGTGGCGCTGATGCCAGGTCACCATCGACTTCGCCATCGCGATCGCCGAGAGCTGTTCGGGCGGCACCACGCCCTGCATCGCCATGCCGCGCAATTCGGTGATCGCGACGTCGCTGCGGCCGACCAGCTTCTCGGCCGCCTGCGGCGCGATCCCCATGCCGAAGATCGGCGCGCTGTCGCGCAGGCCTAGGAAGATCGTGCCGGGATTGGCGCCGTAGCTGCGGGCCTCCTCCAGCGAGAGCAGCGCGCGGGCGCCGCCCTCCTCCTGCTTCACGACCAGCGAGTCGCGGTAGATCACATAGGCGCGCGCCTCGCGGTGGCCCTCCAACGCAAACAGCTTCTCGTCATTGCTGCGCAGATGCGCGGCGCGGTCCAGCACATGGGTGACGAAGGCCGGCTGGCCGAGCGGAAATGAATCGGATGCGGACATTGAATTTCAACCCAACCAGATCTTGCGGCGAAGCGCGCTGATGAAATTCTGCACTTCCTCGGCATCATGCGCCAGCGGCGGCATCACGCCCCAAACGGGACGCGGCCATGCAGCGTCGCTGGTGCGGCGCGCAATGACATGGACGTGAAGCTGCGGGACGAGGTTGCCGAGCGCTGCGACGTTGAGCTTGTCGCATTTGGTGACCTCTTTGAGCGCCCGCGAGACGCGGGTGATCTCGGTCATCAACTGCGCCTGCTCGACCTCGTCGAGGTCGATGATCTCGACCGCGCCGTCGCGCCGCGGCACCAGCAACAGCCAGGGATAATGCGCATCCTTGATGACGAGCACCTTGCACAGCGGCAGGTCGCCGATGTCGATGGTGTCCTTGTTGAGCTGCGAATGCAGCGACCAGTTGGAGGCGGGCATGAGGGCAAATAATGCCTTTCCGTGTTCCCAGACAAGCCCCGCAAAGCCAGCCTTACAAAGCCGGGTCAGGCCGCTTGCTTTCCGGCGGTTTTGGCCCCAAATAGGGACCGGGAGATTGGCGGTGGACGAGCCACTCGCCAACCGGGTCAGGTCCGGAAGGAAGCAGCCCTAACGAGGTCCGGATCGGGTCGCTCGTCAGTCTCCTACCTGTTTTTCCGAGCGAATCGCGCTGGAATGGCGGTCCCCGCGCCCGGCGCTTGATTTTGGCTCCCATCCGCACGCCGGCTGAAGAGACACCCAAGTTGCGGATCGACGCATGAACGACGACGCTGGCGCCCCCTCCCAACCGTCCGACGGCGCAGGCCAAAGCGGCTTTGATCTCGGCGGGGCGCCTGAGGCCGCCAACAAGCCATACCGCGTTCTCGCCCGCAAATACCGTCCCTCCAGCTTCGAGGACCTGATCGGCCAGGAGGCCATGGTTCGCACCGTCTCGAATGCGTTCGAGACCGGGCGGATTCCGCAGGCCTGGATCCTCACCGGCGTCCGCGGGGTCGGCAAGACCACCACCGCCCGCATCCTGGCCCGCGCCCTGAACTATGCCAAGCCGGACGGCTCGGTGCAGGGGCCGACCATCCACATGCCTGATCTTGGCGTGCACTGCCAGGCGATCATGGAAAGCCGGCACATGGACGTGCTGGAGATGGACGCCGCCTCCCACACCGGCGTCGACGATGTCCGCCAGATCAATGACAGCGTGCGCTATGCGCCGGCGAGCGCGCGCTACAAGGTCTACATCATCGACGAAGTCCACATGCTGTCGACGGCGGCGTTCAACGCCTTCCTGAAGACGCTGGAGGAGCCGCCGGAGCACGCCAAGTTCGTGTTCGCCACCACCGAGATCCGCAAGGTTCCGATCACGGTGCTGTCGCGCTGCCAGCGCTTCGACCTGCGCCGCGTCGAGGCGGACGTGCTGATGAAGCATCTCGGCAATATCGCGACCAAGGAAAGCGTCGAGGTCGAGCCCGAGGCGCTCGGCATCATCGCGCGCGCCGCCGAGGGTTCGGTGCGCGATTCCCTGTCGCTGTTCGACCAGGCGATCGCGCATGCCGCAGGCCTCGTGAAGGCCGATGCGGTGAGACAAATGCTCGGCCTTGCCGACCGCACCCGGGTCATCGATCTCTTCGATTCGCTGGCGCGCGGCGATCTCGCCTCTGCCTTCACCGAATTCCGCGCGCAGTATGATGTCGGCGCCGATCCGGTGGTGGTGCTGTCCGATCTTGCCGAGTTCGTCAATTTCGTCACCCGGGTGAAGGCCATCCCGGCAACCGCGGACAATGTCGCATTCGGCGAGACCGAGCGGGTGCGGGCGCGCGAATTCGCCGCCAAGCTGTCGATGCGGGTGCTGTCGCGGATGTGGCAGATGCTGCTCAAGGGCATTGCCGAGGTGCAGACCGCGACACGCCCGGCGGCCGCCGCCGAGATGGTGCTGGTGCGCATCGCCTATGTCGCCGACCTGCCGACGCCGGACGAGGCGATCCGGATGATGGTCGAGCAGAACGGTGGCGGCGCCGCGCCGGCAACATCTGGCTCCGCCGCATCGTCCCCGTCACGCGGCGCACCTGGCTCGGCGATGTCTGCGATGCCATCAGCGCCGGCGCGTGCCCCGCAGGCCGCGCCGCGTGCCGATCTCGCCGCGCGTCCGCAGATGGCGGCACCGGCCGGCAATGCCGCGCCGGCGCTGCGGATCTCGAGCTTCCCGCAGCTGATCGCGCTCGCCGGCGAGAAGCGCGACATCATGACCAAGAGCGCGCTGGAGGCCGATGTGCGGCTGGTCCGCATCGAGGACGGCCAGCTCGAGATCGCATTGGAGCCGAAGGCGCAGCGCGCGCTCATCACCGATTTGCCGCGCAAGCTCGAATTGTGGACCGGGCGGCGCTGGACCGTGATCATCTCCAACGAGGCCGGCCAGCCCACGGTGCGCTCGCAGAACGAGCAGGCCCGCAGCGAGCATCAGCGCGCGGCCGAAGCCGATCCGCGCGTCCAGGAGGTGCTGGCGCGCTTCCCCGGCACCAAGGTGGTCGAGGTCCGCCGCCTCGCCGCCGAGGTTCCGGTCGCGGACGTATCAGGCGAAGACCCGATTGAAACTTCCGACAGCGATGACGATTGATCTTTGGCGATAGGAACGCAGGCATGGCTGATTTTCTCGGCATGATGAAACAGGCGGCGCAGCTGCAATCCAAGATGCAGGAGATGCAGGAGCAACTCGGCAATGTCGAGGTCGAGGGCATTTCCGGCGGCGGTCTGGTCGCGGTGCGCATGACCGCGAAGATGGAAGTGAAGGGCATCAAGATCGATCCGTCGCTGATGAAGCCGGAGGAGCGCGAGGTGCTCGAGGATTTGCTGGTCACCGCGCATGGCGACGCCCGCCGCAAGGCCGAGACCGCGATGCAGGAGAAGATGATGGCGCTGACCGGCGGGCTAGGCCTGCCGCCGGGATTCGGTCCCACTTAAAATGGCCGCGAGCGTTGCCGGTCCCGAGATTGAACGCCTGATCCAGTTGTTGGCGCGGCTGCCGGGCTTAGGTCCCCGTTCGGCGCGGCGTGCGGCGCTGCATCTGATCAAGAAGCGCGAAGCGCTGATGACGCCGCTGACCGCGGCGTTGCAGGTCGCGATCGACAAGATCCAGGTCTGCAAGACCTGCGGAAACATCGATACACAAAACCCCTGCACCGTGTGCACCGACCCGCGCCGCGATCCCGCGATCATCGTTGTGGTCGCCGATGTCGCCGATCTCTGGGCGTTGGAACGCGCCAATGCGACCAATGGCCGCTATCACGTGCTTGGCGCGACGCTGTCGCCGCTCGACGGCGTCGGTCCGCAGGATCTCACCATCGATCAACTGGTGGCGCGCGCGCATGCGCCTGAAGTCAGTGAGATCATTCTCGCTTTGAATGCCACCGTCGATGGCCAGACCACCGCGCATTACATCACCGACCTGTTGTCGGAGGCGAACGTGCGGGTGACGCGGCTGGCGCATGGCGTGCCTGTCGGCGGCGAGCTTGATTACCTCGATGAAGGTACGCTATCGGCTGCGATGCGGCAGCGGACGCTGTTCTAGCGCGCACTTGAGAGCAGGCCCTGGCGATATTGCCGGCCGATCCGTCACAAGTCGAAAAGATCGCGCTCAGACAAAATGATAGGGTGGATGACGATTCGGGGATGGCCATCCACGCACAACAGCATGATCCGGAAAAGTGGAAACCGGTTTTCCGAAAAGATCATGCTCAAACAGATCTGACGAATCTACTACGGAACCACTGCAAATGACGACACACCGATTCGGCGTACGCTTGGGCTTTGCGTGTCTCGCGGCAATCCTCGCTGCGCCCTGTGCCATCGCGCAAGAGAGCGATGCAGCGCAGAAGCCCGGCAAGATCATTCACGCAGGCGACGTGCTGTCCGGGGAACTCGGCGTCATGAAGGTGCGCGATACCAAGAATCGCGGCAAGCGCGTCGCGACCTACCAGATCACCAGCGAGCCGCGCCGCCTGCCGCCGCCGAACGGCCTGTGCAATCTCGAAACCGGGCCGGAAACCTTCCAGCTCGTTCCGACCAACGATGCCCAGGCCGCGCAGCTCAAGAGCCTCTCCGGCAAGGCGATCTCGGTGAAGGTCGACGAGGTCGCCTGCGCCAAGGACGCCGGCGAGATGAGCGAAGCCATCGTCACGAAGTGGAGCGTGGTGACGAAGTAGCTACCTCAGTTGCGGTGTCATCGCCCGGCTCGACCGGGCGATCCAGTACGCCGCGGCTTCTCCACAGAATCACGAACGTCTCTGGAATACTGGATCACCCGCTTTCGCGGGTGATGACAGCGGATGCTCAAACCCGCACCGGCCCCAGCTCATCAAAATGCCCGCGCCGTTGCAGCCAGGCGAGCAGGATCAGGCTCGGGATCGCGACCAGCACGCAGATCACGAAGAACCCCTGCCAGCCGACCGCCTTGGCGACATAGCCCGCGCCCGACGACAGGTAGGTGCGGCCGACCGCCGCGAGCGCCGTCAGCAGCGCGTACTGGGTCGCGGTGTGCAGCGGATTGCGGCACAGCGCCGAGAGGTAGGCGACGAAGATCACGGTGCCGATCGCGCTTGTGAAGTTCTCCGCCGTGATCGCCAGCGCCAGCGCCCATTGATCGACCCCGACATGGGCGAGCCAGGAGAACGACAGGTTGGCGACCGCCTGCAGCACGCCGCCGATCCACAGGCTCGACGCCAGCAAATAGCGCCGCGCTACGAAGCCGCCGGCAAAGCCGCCGATCAGGGTCGCGGCAAGCCCGACGCCCTTCACGATCGCCGCGTAGTCGACCTTTGAAAAGCCGATGTCGATCACGAACGGCGCGGTCATGGTGCCTGAGAAGGCGTCGGTGAATTTGAACAGCACAACAAAGGCGAGCGCCGCGAAGGCATCCTTGCGGCTGAGGAACTCGGAGAATGCGCCGAGCGCGGCGTGAAACACCCGTTCGGCGGCGTTCTGCGCATGCGTGGCCGCCTCGGCGCCTTTCAATTGCGCCGGCTCGGTCGCCGCAAGCGCGGTGACGATGCCGATCACCACCAGTGCGGCCATCACCACATAGCCCCACATCCACGCCGATGGCCGCGCGAGGCCTGCGGACTCGAAGCCGCTGACGATGAACAGCGCGCCGGCGGTCGAGACCAGCATGCCGACGCGATAGGCAGCGACATAAGACGCCATGCCGGCGGCCTGCTCGCTTTCCGGCAGGCTCTCGACGCGGAAGGCATCGACCACGATGTCCTGCGTCGATGACGCGGTTGCGACCAACAGCGCGGCAAACGCCGCGAACCATGGCGATCGCGCCGGATCGGCCACCGCCAGCACCAGGATCGCCGCGATCAGCAACAGCTGTGAGAACAGCAGCCAGCCGCGGCGGCGTCCGAACACTTTCGTGAACAGCGGCACGTGCAGCGCGTCGACCAGCGGCGCCCAGAGGAATTTCAGCGTGTAGGGCGTGCCGATCAGCGCCAGCAGCCCGATGGTGCCGAGATCGACCCCGGCCTCCTTCATCCACACCTGCAGCGTCGAGCCCGACAATGCCAGCGGCAGCCCCGAGGAGAAGCCGAGCAGCAGCACGATCAGCACCCGCGGCTGCAGATACACCGCAAAACTGTCGCGCCAGGAGGTGGCGGGAGGGGTGGTTTTTTCCGGCATGGCTGTGGCGTCGGGGGCGGTCATCTATCCCATCGTGAGGTCATCGTCCGCGAAGGCGGACGATCCAGTACTCCGTGACGATTCCGTCCAGCCACCGTCGTCCCGGCGTACTGGATGCCCCGCCTTCGCGGGGCATGACGCATAGTTAGACACCTGCAATTCCCGGATACAAGTCTTCCCAATTTGGGTTGTGCTGTTCGATCAGACGAACCTTCCAGGCTCGATTCCACTTCTTCAACCGCTTCTCGCGCTTGATCGCGTTATCAGGATCATCGAACTGCTCGAAGTAGACAAGCTTCACCACATCGTATTTCTCGGTGAAGCTCTTGATGAGTTTCAGCTTGTGCTCGCCCACGCGGCGAGTGAGGTTATTTGTCACACCGATATAGAGCGTGCCGCCGATGTGGCTGGGGAGGATGTAGACGTAGTAGCTGCGTCGCCCCAAACTGCCGCCTCTGGGATACTGGATCGCCCGGTCGAGGCCGGGCGATGACACCGATTGGATGGCGCGAGCGCGCCAAGCAACTTCTAAAACTACAATCACTCCCCCGCCTGCAGCTTGCGCGGGCTGGGGAACAGGTCGGCGGCGGCGGGCTTGACGAAGCGGGGGACCTCGATCGGGGTCTCGGCCTTGCTGAAGTCGAGTTCCTCGATGCGGCCGGCGCGTTTCTCGATCTTGTCGGCGGAGATCAGGATCTGCCTGACGTCCTCGTTGACCTGGCCGAAGTGATTTTGCAGCTTGAGCACGCGATCGCGCAGCCGGCCGAGATCATCGCCGAGGTGCATCACCTCGTTGCGGATCTGGTCGGCGGCGTCGCGGATGCGGGCGTCCTTCAGGATCTGCTGCATCACCTGGATCGCCAGCATCAACAGCGACGGCGACACCAGCACGACGCGGGCGCGATAGGCCTTCTGGACCACGTCGTCGAAGCCGTCATGGATCTCGGCATAGACCGATTCCGACGGCACGAACATCAGCGCGGTGTCCTGGGTCTCGCCCGGGATCAGGTATTTCTCCGCGATGTCGCTGACATGCTTGAGCACGTCGGCGCGCAGCCGCTGGCAGGCCGATTTGCGTTCCTCGTCGCTGCGCGCATCGTGCAGCGCAGTCATCGCCTCCAGCGGAAATTTGGCGTCGATGCAGAGCGGGCGCTGGTCGGGCAGGAACACGACGCAATCCGGCCGCTTGCCCGACGTCAGCGTGTACTGGAACTCGAACGAGCCCTTCGGCATGCCATCCTGGACGATCGCCTCCATCCGCGCCTGGCCGAACGCACCGCGCGATTGCTTGTTGGCGAGCACGTCGCGCAAGGTCGTGACCTGGGTGGTGAGCTCGTTGAGGTTCTTGTGGGCGTGGTCGATGATGCCGAGCCGCTCATGCAGCACGCGCAGCGAATCCATGGTGTTGCGGGTCGATTGTTCCATCGACTGGCCGACCCGGTGGGTCACCGAATCCAGCCGCTCGTTGACGGCGCGGGCCATCTCGGCCTGGCGCCCGGCGAGCGCCTGCGCGAAGGCATCGACCTTGGCGTCGACCCGCCCGGAGGATTCGCTCTGGGCGCGCAGCATGTCGGCAAGCCGCTCCTCCAGCTCGTCGGCGCGGATGGCCTGGGCCATCGCCAGTTCCGCGCCACGCCGGCTGGCGCGGGCGATCACCACGGCGATGGCGAACAGCAGGATCAGCGTCAGCGCGCCAAGCCCGATCAGCGCGTCGGAGACGCGGACCGGAAGGTCGCCAAACATGAGAAGAATCTCGTTCATGCCAGCCGTTGTAGCCGATTCGCGGCCGCATGCGAACGAAGAGGGAACATTTATGGTAAATGCTTTCCTAATTTTCTTGGTTAATCAGGCGTGAAGAATCGTGGTTAAGGCTGTCTTAACGGGTTCCTGAACGCATTGACCGCATCAGGCCCGCGGCTTAAATCGCCGCCATGGCATTACGAGAAATCATCATCCTGCCGGACAAGCAGTTGCGGCTGGTGTCGAAACCGATCGAGAAGGTGACGCCGGAGATCCGCAAGCTCGCCGACGACATGCTCGAGACCATGTATGACGCGCCCGGCATCGGGCTCGCGGCGATCCAGGTCGCGCAGCCGTTGCGGCTGATCACCATGGACCTCGCCAAGCGCGACGAGAACGGCGAGACCACGCCGCAGCCGCGGGTGTTCATCAATCCGGAGATCATTTCGCATTCGGACGAGCTGTCGGTCTACGAAGAGGGCTGCCTGTCGATCCCCGAATATTACGAGGAGGTCGAGCGCCCGGCGCGGGTGCGCCTGCGCTTCACCGACCTCGACGGCAAGCTGCATGAGGAGGATGCCGAGGGGCTCTACGCCACCTGCATCCAGCACGAGATCGACCATCTCAACGGCGTGCTGTTCGTGGATTATCT
Source organism: Bradyrhizobium sp. USDA 4461 (assembly GCF_054055655.1). Lineage (NCBI taxonomy): Bacteria > Pseudomonadati > Pseudomonadota > Alphaproteobacteria > Hyphomicrobiales > Nitrobacteraceae > Bradyrhizobium > Bradyrhizobium sp. USDA 4461. The sequence continues at coordinate 1,844,458 of NZ_JBSRXM010000001.1, read as the reverse complement.
GTCGAAGCTGAAGCGCGACCGCGTCTTCAAGAAATTCGAGAAGGCCGCCAAGCGCGCGGCGGAGTAGGCGCGCTCTCCGCTGTCACGCCCGGAAGACCTGATCCATGCCTCTCCGCCTGATCTTCATGGGCACGCCCGATTTCGCGGTGCCGACGCTGCTGGAGCTCGTGGCCCATGGCCATGAAGTTGTGGCGGTCTACACCCGTGCGCCGAAGCCCGGTGGTCGCCGCGGCCTGCAATTGCAGCCGACACCGGTCGAGCAGGAGGCGCGCCGGCTCGGCATATCGGTGCTGACGCCGAAGACGCTGAAGACAGACGAAGCGCTCGCGGAGTTTCGCGCCCATGACGCGGATGCCGCCGTCGTCGTCGCCTACGGCATGATCCTGCCGCAAGCGATCCTCGACGCGCCCAGGCTCGGCTGCTTCAACCTGCACGCTTCGCTCTTGCCGCGCTGGCGCGGCGCCGCGCCGATCAACCGCGCCATCATGGCCGGTGATGCCGAGAGCGGCGTGATGGTGATGAAGATGGATGTCGGCCTCGACACCGGCGACATCGCGATGGCCGAGCGTCTCGCCGTCACGGACAGCATGACGGCGTCCGACCTGCACGACGCGCTGGCGCCGCTCGGCGCCGACCTGATGGTGCGTGCGATGGCCGGGCTCGAGCGCGGCGGGTTGCAGTTGACCAGGCAAAGCGCCGACGGCGTCACCTACGCCGCCAAGATCGAGAAGGCCGAGGCGCGGATCGACTGGACGCAGCCGGCGCACGCGGTGCTGCGGCACATTCACGGGCTGTCGCCGTTCCCCGGCGCCTGGTGCGAGCTTTCAGGCGAAGGCGAGCCGGTGCGGCTGAAGATCCTGCGCTGCGAGCTGGCCATGGGTTCGGGCCAACCGGGCGATGTGCTCGACGACACCTTCGCGATCGCCTGCGGCGCCGGCGCGATCCGGATCCTCGAATTGCAGCGCGCCGGCAAGACGCCGACCAAGGCGGCGGATTTTTTGCGCGGCACGCCGCTGAAGCCGCCGGCGCGGCTCAACTGATGCCCCGCTACAAGCTCACCATCGAATATGACGGCACGCCGTTCTCCGGCTGGCAGATCCAGGACACCGCGCCGACCGTGCAGGGCGCGCTGGAGGCCGCGGTCAAGGCGATCTGCGGCGAGGACGTGCGGGTCCATGGCGCGGGGCGGACCGATGCCGGCGTGCATGCGCGCGGCCAGGTCGCGCATTGCGACATCGCCAAGCATTTTCCGCCTGGCCGCTTTCGCGACGGGCTGAACGCGCATCTGCGGCCCTATCCGATCGCCGTGCTCGCGGCCGATATCGTGCCGGACGATTTCGAGGCGCGGTTCTCGGCGACCAGGCGGCACTATCTCTATCGCATCACCAACACCCGCGCGAACCTCGCGCTCGACATCGGCCGGGTCTGGCGGGTGCCGCGCGCGCTCGATGCGGATGCGATGCACGCGGCCGCGCAACGCCTGCTCGGCAAGCATGATTTCACAACCTTCCGCGACACCGAGTGCCAGGCCAGATCGCCGGAGAAGACGCTCGATCAGCTCGACGTCGTCAGAGACGGCAATGCCATCAACATCGTGACCTCGGCGCGCTCGTTCCTGCACAGCCAGGTGCGCTCGATGGTCGGCTCGCTGGTCTGGGTCGGCGAGGGCCGCTGGAGCGCGGACGATCTCTCTGGCGCACTCGCCGCCCGCAACCGCGCCGCCTGCGGCCCGGTGGCGCCGCCGGAGGGACTATATCTGGTGCGGGTAGATTATTAGTGGCCACAATCCCTACTGTGCATGGGGTTGTTTTTCACTATTTTTGTCCAGCCAACCGGCTGGATCACGCAAAATACCGCTCCAGCACGCCGCGATAGATCTTCGTCAGCTGCTCCAGATCGGCCACCGGCGTGCGCTCGTCGATCTGGTGCATGGTCTGGCCGACCAGGCCGAATTCGATCACCGGGCAATAGCTCGAGATGAAGCGCGCGTCGGAGGTGCCGCCCGAGGTGGACAGCTCCGGCTTGCGGCCGGTGACCTCTTCGATCGCGGCGACCGCGAGATCGGTGAACGGACCGGGCTGGGTGACGAACACGTTGGAGTTCGACGGCATCCAGTCGATATGGGCGCGGATGCGATTGCCGCAGGCTTTCGCCAGCCGCGCGTCGACCAGCTGCCGCAGGGTTTCCTGGGTGTGGTTGTCGTTGTAGCGGATGTTGAACTTCGCCCGCGCTTGGCCGGGAATCACGTTGGTTGCGGTGTTGCCGACATCGACCGTGGTGAATTCGAGGTTGCTGGCCTGGAATTGCGCGCTGCCGTGATCGAGCGGCTCGTCGCTCAGCGCCACGATCAGCCGCGAGATATCCGGCACCGGATTCGACGCGCGGTGCGGATAGGCGACATGGCCCTGCACGCCGTCGACAATGAGCGTGCCGGACTGCGAGCCGCGGCGGCCGATCTTGATCATGTCGCCGAGCACTTCGACATTCGAGGGCTCGCCGAGCACGCAATGGTCGAATTTTTCGCCGCGCTCGGCGCACCATTTCAACAGCTTGACGGTGCCGTTGATCGAGACGTCTTCCTCGTCGCCGGTGATCAGGAAGGAGATCGAGCCGTTGCCATTCTCTTTCGGCTTGCCGTCATGGTCGCCGAGATATTGCAGCACGGCGGCGACGCTGCAGGCGATGCCGCCCTTCATGTCGACGGCGCCGCGGCCGTAGAGATAGCCGTCCTTCACCTCGCCCGAGAACGCACCGAGCGTCCACGCCGCCTCATCGCCGGGCGGCACCACGTCGGTGTGGCCGGCAAAGGTGATGTGCGGCGCCGTGTTGCCGATGCGCGCATAGAGGTTGTCGACATCGGCGGTGCCGGGCTCGGAGAACGTCACGCGGTGAACCTCGAAGCCTGCGGTTTTCAGCAAATTTTCGAGGACGCCAAGCGCGCCGGCGTCGGCCGGGGTGACGGAGGGGCAGCGAACCAGATCGCGGGTTATCGAGACGGCATCAGTCATGCGCCTCGCTTAACACGTCACAGCGCGGGTGGACCAGCTTTGTGCGGCACGATATCGAGCTCGCTTTGTTGATCCCAGCCCTGCGTCGAGCGCGACCCGGTGCCGCGGCTGCCTCCCCGGCTCGCATGGATTTTGCCCAGTGGATTGGGACCGTAGCGATTGGGGTAGGAGGTGCCGCGCAGAAACGCCAGCTCGATGAAGCCCCAGATTTAGAGCACGAAAACGATCGTGCCCGCGGCCGCCACCCAATAGGACTGATCGGGAAGCCGGTCCGAGAATTGGCTCATGAGGCCGGGGATCGCGAAGAACGGGACCATCCACCAGCCGCTCCTGTCGCGGTCGTGCAGGCGCTTGATCGAGACGGCGATATAGACCCAGACGAACAATAGCGTGCCGCCGGCCTTGACCAGCAGCGTCGGCAATCCGGCCCATGTCAGTGATGTGTAGCTGTCGGGGTCGAACGCCCGGAAGATGTCGTCGACATTGAAGCCGAATGACCGATCCTTGCCGCCGAGGCCGGCCAAGACCACCAGCGCGTCCAGGAACATCATCCAGCAGACGATGATCAGCACTGCGAGCCAGAATTTGGCGCGGTTGACGCGGCCCTTGAAGCCGAACAGGTAATTGGCCCAGTCCATGAAAAAGCTCCGGGCGGCGGCAACGTTTCGCGGCCCGGAGTTTTGTCGGAGTCAAAGGGAAATTGGTTCGATCTTCCTGGACCGTCATCCCCGCGCAACGGCTTCGCCGTTGTCGCTGGAGGTGCGAGCGGAGCGAGCCTCGAAGGATGCACGGCCACCAGCCGGGCCGTCGACCCTTCGAGGGCCGCTGAAGAAGCGGCCACCTCAGGGTGACGGTGAGGGATGGGGAATCGCCGCGGCGTCGTTAGTCCCGCAGCAGCTCGTTGATGCTGGTCTTGGCGCGGGTGCGCTCGTCGACGCGCTTGACGATCACGGCGCAGGCGGTGGCGGGGCCCGGCTGGCCGTTCTTCAGCGGTTTGGCCGGCAGCGTGCCTGGCACCACGACGGCATATTCCGGGACCTCGCCGACAAAGATCTCGCCGGTCTCGCGGTCGACGATCTTGGTCGAGGCGCCGAGGAATACGCCCATCGATAGCACCGCGCCCTTGCGCACGATCACGCCCTCGGCGACCTCGGAGCGTGCGCCGATGAAGCAATCGTCCTCGACGATCACGGGCTCGGCCTGCAGCGGCTCGAGCACGCCGCCGATGCCGACGCCGCCGGAGATGTGCACGCGCTTGCCGATCTGGGCGCAGGAGCCGACCGTCGACCAGGTGTCGATCATGGTGGCCTCATCGACATAGGCGCCGAGATTGACGAAGGAGGGCATCAGCACGACGTTCCTGGCGATAAAGGCCGAGCGGCGCACGATCGCGCCGGGCACGGCGCGGAAGCCGGCGTCGCGGAAGCGGTTCTCGCCCCAGCCCTCGAACTTCGAGGGCACCTTGTCCCACCACGACGCCTTGCCCGGGCCGCCGGCGATCTGGCCCATGTCGTTGAGGCGGAACGAGAGCAGTACCGCCTTCTTCAGCCACTGATTGACCTTCCACTTGCCGCTGGCCTCGCGCTCGGCGACGCGGGCCTCACCCTTGTCGAGCAGCTCCAGCGCGTGATCGACGGCCTCGCGGACCTCGCCCTTGGTCGAGGTCGAAATGCCTTCGCGGGCGTCGAACGCGGTGTTGACGGTGGTTTCGAGGGCGGACAGCGACATCGGGACGATCCTTGGGCGTATCGGGGATATGACGGAAATTTTGCAGGGCTTTTTCGGAATTTGAGGCCGCGGAGTCAAGGCTGACGCGGGCATGTAGCCCGGATGGAGCGCAGCGTAATCCGGGATCCCGACGGGTGGCGACAGCGGTCCCGGATTGCGCTTCGCTTCATCCGGGCTACGGCTTCAGCCGCTGCAAGAACCCGGTGAGATCGTCCGTGACATGGTCGACATAAGCGGCGTCGCGCCCCTCCAGCTCCCAGGTCTCGCGCACCACCTCTTGGCTGCCGTCGGGCACCACCAGCACGGTGGTCATGCCGAGCTCATGCGGCACCACCAAATTGCGCGCGAGGTCCTCAAACATCGCAGCCTTCGCCGGATCGACGTCGTGCCGCCTGAGGAACTTCTGGTAGGTCTCCGGCGCCGGTTTCGGCTCGAGGTCGGCGGCGATGATGTCGAACACGCCGTCGAAATGCTGGCCGATGCCGAGCCGGCCGAGCACCGCATCGACATGGTCGACCGAGCCGTTGGTCAGGATCAGCTTGCGCCCAGGCAGTTTTGCGATCGCAGCGCCCATTTCCGGATTCGGTTGCAGCGGCGAGTGGTCGATCTTGTGTACATAGGCGAGATAGTCGTCCGCCTGCACGCCGTGTTCGGTCATCATGCCGCGCATCGTGGTGCCGTAGCGCAGGTAATAGTCCTTCTGCAGCCGCCGCGCTTCCTCGGGCGAGATCTTCAGCCAGTTGCCGACGAACTCGCCGATCCGCGCATCGACCTGCTGCCACAGATTGACGTGATGCGGGTACAGCGTGTTGTCGAGGTCGAACACCCAGGTCTCGACATGGCCGAAGCCGCGGGGAGCTTTCATGTTATCTTTCCGTCGTCGTCCTGGCGAAAGCCAGGACCAATACCGCGTGATCCATCAAATGCAGCGGGGAGCCAATACTGCACAACCGTCGACCACGACCAGTCTTCGCCAAATGATTGCCTGTGGTAATGGGCTTTCGCCAGGACGACGGAGATATATGCAGCGCCGTCATCTTCATCACGGCACCGCAAAGCGCAGCGTCTTGCCGCCACTGGTCATGTCGACGGTGGTGAAGCCGAGTGCGGTGAGGCCGCGGGTGGTGCAATCGCCCTGCTCGTTGACCTCGAACTTGCTGTCGCGGGTGCAGAGCGGCACCGCACCGCCCCAGTTCAAGGGCTTGTCCTTGATGCGGATGGTGCGGTTGTCGCCATCGACCGCTTCGGCAAAGGAATAGATCTGCTTCGGCGTGCCGGTGACGTCGGGATGCAGGCATTTGCCGGGGTCGATGCGATACCAGCCGCGGCTGGTCACCACCTTGCCGTCGTCGGTCGCGACCGCCGCCATCACCTTGTACTGGGTGTCGTTGCACCAGGTCAGTCCTGACGCGGACGGTTTCTGCACGGCATCGACCATGGTGGCGAAGAAGTTCGGCGACTGCACGATGTCGCTGCCGAGCCCGCGGCTCCTGAGGAAGGCCGACAGCGCGCTCTGGGTCTTCGGCCCGTCGACGCCATCGATCGGCGCCGCGTCGTAGCCCGCGATCACCAGCAGCCGCTGGATGCCGGCGAGCCGCGCCTGCTCGTCGTCATATTCGCTGTCTTCTGCGAGATAGGCGACGAGATTGCCGTCATCGGTCTGCGTCGGCGTGATCTGGGTGAATTGCGCCGGGGTCTGGCCGGAGCGGCATTGCCGTGCGGCGGCGATCACGAAATTGTCCTGAGCGACGCACAGCGTATCGGTGCCGTTCTGCGGGATCGGCGAGGCGCCATAGACGCCGAGCGCGCGGGCGTTGAGCAGCACACGGTCGGCGGTCAGCGCGCCCTGCACCACGACCCGGCAGGTCGCCGGATCGATCCGGAACCAGCCGCGCGTCGCGGTTGCGGCCTTGTCGTCGATGCCGATCGCGGCCTCGATCACATAGCTCATGCGGTTGCAGAGCTTGAGGTCGGCATGCGCCGGCGCCGACGAGAACAGGAACGACACCAGCGCGGCCGGCAGCGCCATCGCGAGCCGCGCCGCCGGCGACCGGCGAGGTTGCCTCGCCGTGTGTCCCGCGTCTGCCATTACTTGTGGATCAGCGTGCCGGTGCCCTGGTTGGTGAAGAGCTCGAGCAGCACCGCGTGCTGGGTCTTGCCGTCGATGATCACGACGCCCTGCACGCCCTGTTCGAGCGCGTAGATGCAGGTCTCGACCTTCGGGATCATGCCGCCGGAGATCGTGCCGTCGGCGATCAGCTTGCGGGCTTCCTTGATCGACAGGTCCGGAATCAGCTTCTTGGACTTGTCGAGCACGCCGGGCACGTCGGTCAGCAGCAGCAGGCGCTTGGCCTTCAGCGCACCGGCGATCGCGCCGGCAAAGGTGTCGGCGTTGATGTTCAGCGTCTGACCGTCCTTCGACGTCGCCAGCGGCGCCAGCACCGGGATCAACTCATAGCCGATCAGCTGGTTGAGCAGCGTCAGATCGACCTTTTCGGGGTCGCCGACGAAGCCGAGATCGACCGCCTTCTCGATATGGGAGTCGGGATCGACCATGGTGCGCGTCGTCTTCGACGCCTTCACCATGTTGCCGTCCTTGCCGGAGAGGCCGACGGCCTTGCCGCCGGCTTCATTGATGTAGCCGACGATCTGCTTGTTGACCGATCCCGCCAGCACCATCTCGACGATCTCGATGGTGGCGGCGTCGGTGATGCGCAGGCCGGCGGCGAATTCCGACTGGATGCCGAGGCGCTTCAGCATGGTCGCGATCTGCGGACCGCCGCCATGCACGACCACCGGGTTGATCGCGGTCTGCTCGAGCAGCACGATGTCGCGCGCGAACGCCTTGGCGGTGTCCTCGGCGCCCATGGCATGGCCGCCGTACTTGATGACGATGGTTTCCTCGTCATATTCCTGCATGTGCGGCAGCGCCTCGGACAGGATGCGGGCCTGATCGAGCGGGCTGATGTGCTGGTCGGTCATGGGGCTGGTCTCATCGTCAGCGGAGGGACGGGCGCGGTTCTATCTGATTGCCGGGCAGGGCGCAAAGCGGGAGAGGTTGTATCCGTAGCCCGGATGAAGCCAACGGGTCGCGCGAACGCGCGCCCGATGACAGGCTTCGCAATCCGGGGTCGCCACCCGCGACGGGATTCCCGGATTTCGCTTGCGCTCCATCCGGGCTACGGATCAGCGCTTCGGCCACGCCGCCGAAACCGCCAGCACCAGCCAGCTCAGGATCAGCAGCGTTCCGCCTGATGGTGCCGCCATCGGAAACAATCCATGGCCGGCATACTGGCGCAGTACCAGGTCGCCTGCGAACAATGACGCCGCGATGACGAAGCCTGCTGCCGCCACGATTCCGAGCCTGGCATGGATGACCGCGCGGTCCGCGACCGCAATCGCCGCGATCGCGGCGGAGGCGTGGAACAGCAGCATCGAGGATGCCGCTGCCAGCCGCGTGGCGTCAGGCAAATGGGCTGCGGCTGCGGCCAGCATCACGCCGCAGGCGCCCATGATCGCGGCAAGGGCGATCAGGAGGCGGGACATGCCGTTCATCAACGCCGCTCCTCGATCAGGCGCACCATGGCGGCACGCAGCTCCGGCATGCCGTCGCCGGTGCGTGACGAGGTCACCAGCACGTCGGGAAACGCCGCAGGATGCTTGGCGAGCTTGGCGATGGTCTCAGTGGTGACGGTCTTCAGTTCGCCGGGCTTGACCTGGTCGGCCTTGGTCAGCACGACCTGGTAGCTGACCGCTGACTTGTCCAGCGTCTTCAGCACGTCGAGGTCGACGTCCTTGATGCCGTGGCGCGCGTCGATCAGCACATAGACCCGCGCCAGCGTCGCGCGTCCGAGCAGGAATTTGTGGATCAGCGCGGTCCATGACGCGACCTTGGTCTTCGGCGCCGAAGCGTAGCCGTAGCCGGGCATGTCGACCAGGCGGAAGGCTGCCTTCTCGGGCCCCTCGAAGAAGATCAATTCCTGGGTACGGCCGGGCGTGTGCGAGGTGCGCGCGAGGTTGCTGCGGCCGGTCAGCGCGTTGATGAGGCTCGACTTGCCGACGTTGGAGCGGCCGGCGAAGGCAACCTCGAGGCCGGCCATCGGCGGCAGCGTCTCGATCGAGGGCGAGGCCCAGATGAAGCGCCAGTCGCCCGCGAACAGCTTTCGCCCTCGCTCGATCAGCTCCGCATCGGGTTCGGCGGTCATGTGCGGCGGCTCGCTCTGGTTCCGTCATTGCGAGGAGCGAAGCGACGAAGCAATCCATCTCTCCTCGTGCCGAGGCATGGATTGCTTCGCTTCGCTCGCAATGACGGTGCTTCCTACGTCGGCTTCTTGGCGAACGTCGACTTCAGATTGTCGAACAGCTCCACCTTCACGCCGTTCTTGCGCATGATGAAGCTCTGCTGCAGCACCGAGAGCGTATTGTTCCAGGCCCAGTAGATCACGAGACCCGCCGGGAAGCCGGCCAGCATGAAGGTGAAGATCAGCGGCATCCAGTCGAAGATGATCTTCTGGGTCGGATCCGGCGGCGCCGGGTTGAGCTTCATCTGCACCCACATCGTGATGCCCATGATGATCGGCCAGATGCCCATCACCAGATAGGCGCCGAAATGCGGTCCGAGCAGCGCGATCGGATCGAACGGGATCAGGCCGAACAGCGTGAACAGGTTGGTCGGATCGGGCGCGGAGAGGTCCTTGATCCAGCCGAAGAACGGCGCGTGCCGCATCTCGATGGTGATGAACAGCACCTTGTAGAGCGAGAAGAACACCGGGATCTGCAAGGCGACGGGAAGACAACCGGCGATCGGGTTGATCTTCTCCTTCTTGTAGATCTCCATCATCTCCTGCTGCTGCTTCACGCGGTCGTCAGGATAGCGTTCCTTCAGCGCCTGCAGCTGCGGCTGCACCGACTTCATCTTCGCCATCGAGGCGTAGGACTTGTTGGCGAGCGGGAAGAACAACAGCTTCACGATCACGGTCACCAAGAGGATCGCGATGCCGAAATTGCCGACCAGGCGATAGAACCAGTCGAGCGCCAGGAACATCGGTTTGGTGATGAAGTAGAAGTGGCCCCAGTCGATCAAGAGATCGAAATGGTTGAGGCCGAGCTGCTTGTTGTAGCCGCCGAAGCCGACCAGCGGGAAGTTGAGGCCGACGGTTGCGGCCTCCTTGGCGCCGGCGAACAGCCGCGCATTGGCGACGCCGGTGCCGCCGATCGGAATGGTCTGCGCGCCGAGCATGTAGTCGGCCTGGTAGCGCTTATCACCGGTGGTGAAGCGGGCGCTGTCCAGCGTCGCATTGGTTTCCGGCAGCAGCGCGGTGGCCCAGTATTTGTCGGTGATGCCGAGCCAGCCGTCGGTGACCTTCGAGAATACGATGCCGCGCGAATTTCCGCCGGTCGGGGTCTTGGCTTCGTCGAGGTTCTTGTAGGTGTATTCCTGCAGGCCCTGCTCGCCGAGATAACCGATCGGGCCTTCGTGCAGGATCGCGTAGCCCGAGACCGGCGGCTTGCCGCCGCGCGAGATCAGGCCGAATGGGTACAGCGTCACCGGCGCGCTGCCTTGGTTGACGACCTCATCCTTGATGCTGAAGAGGTAGCGATCGTCGATCGAGATGGTGCGGCGGAAGGTCAGGCCCTGGCCGTTCTCGTATTTCAGAACCACCGGCGTGCTCGGCGACAGGCTGTTCGATCCCTCCTGCTGCCAGACCGTTTCGGCATCCGGCGTCTTCACCGACGAGCCGTTGGCGGTCAGCCACAGGAACTCGGCATAATAAGGTTCGGCCGTGCCGGACGGCGACAGCAGCACGACGGCCGGCGAGTTGGGGTCGACGGTCTCGCGGAACTGGACGAGTGCCAGATCATCGATCCGCGCGCCCTTCAGCGCGATGCTGCCGATGACACGCGGGGTCTCGATCTTGATGCGCGGGCCGGCTGCGAGCACGGTCTCGCGGCTCGCCACCGGAGCGTCAGCAGCAGGCGTGCCCGGTGCCGGGGAGGGCGTCGCTGCGCTTCCCGGAGCAGCGCCGGGGGCGGCACCCGGGGTCGGCTGCGGCGATGGCTTCAGCAATTCGGCCTGCTTCTGCGCCTCGCGCTGCTTCTCCATCTGCGGCACGTTGTAGAAGTATTGCCAGGCGATCAGGACGAGGCCGGACAGAATGACGGCAAGGATCGTGTTGCGGTTGTCGGACATCTCTTAGGGTCTCGTCATTCCATTCGGATTGGGCGCACTTTTGTTACCCGCCTTATTGGTAGCCGTTTGGGGCGCAGGCCGGTCGAGGCGGCGCAGCGCCGACCGCAGGTCGTCAATCATGGTCGCAAAGTCGCGGGTCAGCGCGTCACGGCGGCCGACTAGCACATAATCATGGTGCGGCCGCATGAATACGGCATCGACCCGTCTCATCACTTCGCGAAGCCGGCGGCGGATGCGGTTGCGCTCGGTCGCGGTGCCATTCTTCTTGGTGACGGTATAGCCGACGCGGATCGGGCCCTGATCGTCACGGCGGCGGCCCTGCAGCACAAAAGCTGCGGTATTCGCCCGTGCGCCATTGGCAACGGCGAGGAAATCCGCCCGCTGCCTCAGCCGATCCATAATGGGTATCTCCGGAGAGGAGACGTCCTGGCTCAGGCGCTCAGGCGCTTGCGGCCGCGCGCACGACGCGCAGCGAGGACCTTGCGGCCGCCGGCCGTGGCGAGACGGGCGCGGAAGCCGTGACGGCGCTTGCGCACCAGTTTGCTGGGTTGATAAGTCCGCTTCACGGGTAATTCTCCGCTGACCGGGCAATTTGCCGTTGTATTGAGATGGAGTCCGGTGATGCTGGCGGGCTCGAACGAGCCGTTGTACGGCCCCAAAGAGCCGCCCCCGGTCAAGAACCGGGCCATCGCGGACAGTTGGCGCGGCTTATAAGGGAGCGCCCAGTTTTCGTCAATGTCGCAGGGCGTCGCAAAAAGGCTTCTTCGAAACGACGCAATCGCGGCGAATATATCTGATTTCGCGGGGTATTTGTCGTTAACGGGACGCTTTTGGGCGTTCGGGGAACCGGCGACATTAGCGATCCGTAATTTGACCGGCTTGGGGGCCGGGCCGCATCTTCCGACCCCTAAGCCAAACAAGGCCTTATCTTGTGGCTCTAACTGACGATCAGGCGACCGTGCAGATGCCGCGGTCCAAGCCGTCCCTCCGGCTCGGGCTGTCGGGCAAGCTGTTGCTGCTGACGATCCCCCTGGTGATGATCGCCGGGCTCCTGATCTACGTGCCGGCGATCGCCAACTTCCGGATGAACCGGCTCAATGACCGCCTGGCCGCCGCCAACACCGCAGCGCTGGTGCTGGACGCCGCCCCCTCCGGCCTGGTGCCGGATTCCCTGGCGCGGCAGATCCTGACCAGCATCGGTGCCCGCGCGGTCGCCATCAAGCTCGGCCAGCAGCGCCGCCTGCTCGCCAGCGCCGATTTGCCGGCCTCGATCGACCATGACGTCGACATGCGGGCCATGACGGTGTGGTCGGCGATCGTCGATGCCTTCGAGATCATGCTGGAGCACGGCGACCAGACCATCCGTGTGGTCGGCCCGGCGCCGGGCCAGGCTCAGTTCATCGAGGTGGTGATCGACGAGAAGCCGCTCCGGCAGGCGATGTACCGGTTCTCGCGCAACGTGCTGGTCGTCGCGCTGTTGATTGCCGGCCTGACCGCCGGCCTGGTCTATCTGGCGCTGCATTATCTGTTCGTGCGGCCGATGCGGCGGCTGACTGCGAGCCTGATCGGCTTCCACGAGAATCCGGAGAGTTCGGCGCGAATCATCGTGCCGAGCCAGCGCGGCGATGAGATCGGCGTTGCCGAGCGTGAGCTGTCGGACATGCAGCGTGACTTGGTCTCGATGCTGCATCAGAAGAGCCGGCTCGCTGCGCTAGGCCTCGCCGTCTCCAAGATCAACCACGATCTGCGCAATCTCTTGGCGTCCTCGCAATTGCTGTCGGACCAGCTCGCCAGCGTGCCCGACCCGCGGGTGCAGCGCTTCGCGCCGAAATTGTTGCGCTCGCTGGAGCGCGCCATCGCGTTCTGCCAGTCGACATTGTCTTATGGCCGCGCGCAGGAGGCGGCACCCGACCGGCGTGTCATCATGGTCGAGCCCGCCGTTGCCGAGGTGCGGGAATCGGCCGGGCTTGCGACCGATGTCTCGATCACCTGGATCAGCGCGATCGAGCGCGGGCTGACCATCGACGCCGATCCGGACCAGCTATTCCGCGTGCTGCTCAATCTGGTACGCAACGCGGCGCAGGCGCTGGAGAGCCGGCCGGCCGACGATGGCGGGGCCCAGCAGATCCGCATCACCGGCCGCCGCGAGGGGACGGTTGCGATCATCGAGGTCTCCGATACCGGCCCCGGCGTACCGGCCAAAGCGCGCGAGCATCTATTCGAGGCGTTCCAGACTTCCGGCCGCCCCGGCGGCAGTGGGCTTGGCCTTGCGATCGCCGCCGAACTGATCCGCGCCCATGGCGGTCATATCCATCTGGTCGAGGGCACCATCGGCGCCACCTTCCGGATCTCGATCCCGGATCGCCCGGTGGAACTGCTGTCTGTCCGCAGCGAGCGGGCGCGGGCGTAAGGCCGCTCCGGCATCTCCGAGGCGGCTGAGCGTGCCGAAATTGGCGCTTCCAGAGCCTTGCCAATCGGACCGGGAGCCTGTAGCTAGAGCGCTCTTTCGCGACGTTCCGGGGCTCCCGGAGCCATCCGGGCCCAGGCCCAACCGCGAAAATGCGCCCGTAGCTCAGCTGGATAGAGCATCAGACTACGAATCTGAGGGTCGGACGTTCGAATCGTTCCGGGCGCGCCATTCGTCTTTGTTTTCATTGGATTTTTTGCGATCGCACCGGGGCGAAATTGCCTGCTGCGCTGCGGTCTGCGTTGCCGGATGGCCGCGGCCTTCAACTATTTGTGCGACGCGGCATCAGCTTTATTGCAATGCAACAAAAGAGGCCTACCTGTGCTTCTCGATTCCATTGAGGAGCCTGCAAGTGACCAAGATTTCCCTCTCCATCATCGCCGCCACCCTCGCGATCGCGAGTGCATCGGCCGCGGAGCTTCCAACCTTCGAAGCGGCGGGCCTGCCGATCTCGCCGGTGCAGGCCGGCGTGCTTGGCGCCGCCAATGCCCATGAGCAGGCGCCGGCCGCCGCGATGGCGGCGTCGCCGCATCAGCTCAACGTCCTGACGCCGCGAAACAAGATCACGACCGCGCGGGCTTCGGTCCGCACCGATCGTTCGCTGCACTGAGTGGCACAGCCGTCGTTCACGAAGGCCCGCGACGACGTCGCGGGCCTTTTATGTGCGCCCATGCAAGGTCTGCCTCCTGCTTGCCGATCCCTGCCGTTGCGCTCGGTGAATGGTTGGTCCCGCATAGGCAACCGGCCCCGAGACAATCAGCGCTGAAGGCGAGGGCCGTCCCGTAAAAGCCCCGCTTGCGCCGGCCGGAACGTTGAGAAAAAATAAGGCATTTCACCTTATAGGAAGCGGGAATGTTTTTATTCCTTTTGTGCTTCCTGTTGAACCGGCGAGTTCATTTTCATGTCGGACGAGATCGCCCACGCCGTTTTGTACGCGGCGATATTTCTGGGAGTCGTCTACACCAGCCGTATCCTGGAGAAGCGATGGCCCATTGCGGAGGTGTCCCGCGGCGAATTTCGCGATGATTGGCTCGCGGTGATCGTAAGTATCGGATTGGAGCATCTGCTCGCTCCGGTCGCAGCGATCAGCGCGGGTGCGATTGCGACCTATGCCGGGGTCGGTTGGATCAAGTTACCGACCGAAGGTTACTGGTGGTATGTCTCGCTCGCGATCGTGGTGGTCGCGCTCGATCTCTACAAATACACCTTCCATCGCCTGCAGCACGCAGTCCCGTTTCTTTGGGCGATGCACTCGTTCCATCACAGCGCGAACGGCATCACGTTCATTACCGGCGGTCGGCATTTTTGGCTCGAGAGAGTGCTCTCCGACGCATTCCTTCCAATCATGGCGATTCTGTTTCGTATCCCGCCGGACATGGCGGTCACCGTGGGATTCATCTTCTTCATTCCCGATGCGTGTGCGCATCTCAACGTCCGCATCCCGCTCGGCCGGTTCGTGACCTGGGTCAACAACCCGCAATGGCATCGGATCCATCACTCGGTCCATATCGAGCATCGTGACAAGAACTTCGCCGCTTTCTTTCCGCTCCTCGACATTCTGTTCGGTACGGCCTGGATACCGAAGCCGGACGAGTATCCCGCAACGGGTCTCGTGCCTGCCGAGCGAGTGGACATCATCAACAGCGTGATCTGGCCGATCCGGCATCTCCGGAATGTTCGGCAACGGGAGTCTCGGAATGAATTGGGTTAAAGGTCTGCTGGTGCTGTTCGTCCTGTTGCTGGGCTACGCCGACCTTGAGTCGACGAATGTGATCCTGAGCCTCGGGCTGGGCGAGCTGAACCCGTTCATGCATCTGGCCCAGACCTGGTTCGGCGTGTGGTGGCTGGTGCCCAAGCTGGGTCTGACCTTCATCGTCACCTGGCTGCTTTGGCGCAGCAACAACGTCTACAACATCGCCCTCGTCGCCATGTTCTGCTCGACGCCCGTGCTGAACAACCTCGCCATCATCGCTGGCGCGAACTGACCGAGCCAACTTGATCAGTTAGCCGTGTCGGCAGGCTCGGCCGGATTGACGTCCGGCCGCTGATGGCCTTTCACTTGCCCATCCGCAGGCCCTTGGTGGTGAAGCGCTGAGCCCGGCCGCCGTCGCGCAGCGGGCGCCGCGTGCCGGCGGCCTTGCCGGTGCCGGGCGGCTGGTGTGCGGGCACCAGCTGATCGGGGCGCGAGCCGATCAGATCGGCGCGCCCCATCTGCTTCAGCGCCTCGCGCAGCAGCGGCCAGTTGTCCGGGTCGTGATAGCGCAGGAACGCCTTGTGCAGCCGGCGTTGCCGCAGCCCCTTGATCGCCTCGACCTTGTCGGTCGCCCCGCGGCGCAC
Organism: Bradyrhizobium sp. USDA 4461; assembly: GCF_054055655.1. Lineage (NCBI taxonomy): Bacteria > Pseudomonadati > Pseudomonadota > Alphaproteobacteria > Hyphomicrobiales > Nitrobacteraceae > Bradyrhizobium > Bradyrhizobium sp. USDA 4461. Next base: position 1,828,728 of record NZ_JBSRXM010000001.1, on the reverse strand, counting down.
GCCGCGCAGCGGATTGACGCCGGTGTGATACATCGCGGTGGCGGTCGCCATCGGCGAGGGCAGGAAGGTCTGCACCTGATCGGCGCGGTAGCGGTTCTTCTTGAGCCAGAGCGCGAGGTTCATCATGTCCTCGTCGGTCGTGCCCGGATGCGCGGCGATGAAATACGGGATCAGATAGTATTTCTTGCCGGCCTGCTCGGCCGCGGCATCGAACATCTTCTTGAAGCGATTGTAGGCGCCGATGCCCGGCTTCATCATCTTGTCGAGCGGGCCGCGCTCGGTGTGCTCGGGTGCGATCTTCAGGTAGCCGCCGACGTGATGGGTGACGAGCTCCTTGATGTATTCGGGGCTCTCCACCGCGAGGTCGTAACGCACGCCGGACGCCACCATCACCCGCTTGACGCCCTTCACCTCGCGCACCTTGCGATAAAGCCGGATCAGGTCGTCATGCGAGGTGTTGAGGTTCGGACAGATCTCGGGGAAGACGCAGGACGGCCGCCGGCATGCCGCTTCGATCTTCGGATCCTTGCACGCCATCCGGTACATGTTGGCGGTCGGCCCGCCGATGTCGGAGATCACGCCGGTGAATCCCGGCGTCTTGTCGCGGATGCGCTCGATCTCGCGCAGGATCGAGCCTTCGGAGCGGTTCTGGATGATGCGGCCTTCGTGCTCGGTAATCGAGCAGAAGGTGCAGCCGCCGAAGCAGCCGCGCATGATCGTCACCGAGAACCGGATCATCTCCCAGGCCGGGATCTTGGCGTCGTTGTAGGAGGGATGCGGCGCCCGCGCGTAGGGCAGGTCGTAGACGGCGTCCATCTCGGCCGTCGACAGCGGGATCGGCGGCGGATTGAGCCACAGATCGCGGTCGCCGTGACGCTGCACCAGCGGCCGCGCATTGCCGGGATTGCTCTCCCGATGCAGCACGCGCGAGGCACGGGCATAGGCGTCGCGGTCCTGCTCGACCTGCTCGCAGGCCGGCAGGCGGATCACGACGTTGCCCGGCTGGCGCGCTGCGCCCTCGTCGGCGGAGTCGAGATCGTCGGCATGCAGCTCGGCGTAATCCTCGGGCACGCGGCGGAACAGTGCGACGCCCCTGATTGAGTCGAGATCGCGCGGGGCTTCGCCATTGGCGAGTCGGTGCGCCACCTCGACGACGGCACGTTCGGCGTTGCCGTAGAGCAGCAGATCGGCCTTGGCGTCCGCCAGCACCGAGCGGCGCACCTTGTCGGACCAATAGTCGTAATGCGCGATGCGGCGCAGCGACGCCTCGATGCCGCCGAGCACGATCGGCACGTCCCTGAACGCTTCGCGGCAGCGCTGCGCATAGACGATGGTGCAGCGGTCCGGCCGGCGGCCGCCTTCGCCATTCGGCGTATAGGCGTCATCATGGCGCAGCCGTCGGTCCGCCGTGTAGCGGTTGACCATCGAATCCATGTTGCCGCCGGTGACGCCGAAGAACACGCGCGGCTTTCCCAGCGCCTTGAACGGTTCGGCCGATTGCCAGTCGGGCTGCGCGATAATGCCGACCCTGAAGCCCTGGGCCTCCAGCAACCGGCCGATGATCGCCATGCCGAAGCTCGGATGGTCGACATAGGCATCGCCCGTCACCAGCACGATATCGCATTGGTCCCAGCCGAGCGCGGCCATCTCGGCGCGGTTCATCGGCAGGAATGGCGCGGGCTGGTCGGGCCGCGCCTGGTGGCGCGGCCATGACGTCAGGGACGGTTCGGCGGTGGCAAGGCTGTTCATGGCAAGGCTGTTCATGGCGACCACGCATAAGACTCCGGCGTCGTGAATTCAACCAATCAGCGTGCGGCCTGACCCGGCCGCGTGTTGCGCGTCCCGAACCGGTCCGGATCTGTCCGGGGTGACGGGAATAGCGGCGAGCAGATCATACCGATATCTCAATGGCATGAAAGGTGAATGCCGGCTATCTCCCTGACCCGTTCCGCCAGCCAATCGTGGCGCAGTTGCGGCGATGCCGTGGGCCGCATCCGGACCGGGGACATGGGTAACAGGGTTCGAGGACATGGTAACACGTCGACGGCATGGAATGGCTCGGGCGGCCGCTCCGCGAGCGGGTGCAGTGAGCATGCAATCTCGGTCGCATCGGTAGAACCTGCTCGGCATGTCCGGCGACAAACAGCGGTGATCGCCATCGATGCGATCTGGGAGAGTGAATGATGTCGGACAGATCGATCCTCGCCTGCGTGGTCTGCACGGCCGTGATACTCGGTGCGCTCGGCGCATCCGTGCACGCGCAGACGCCGTCGAGTTGCAAGGAGCCGAAGACCGGCACCGATCGCGTCCCGATATTCTCGCCGCCGCTCGCCAATGTGGTGACGGGGAGTGGGCGGCTGCAATTCTACTCGGCACCGAATCTGCACTGCCCGATCAAAGGCGTGTTCGTCATTCCGAACGACGAGCTTGTCGCCTATGCGCAAACCAATGATGGCTGGTCGTCGGTGATGTACCTCAATCCACGCGGCGGCGACGACGTCTCGGGCTGGGTGAGGTCGGCGAGATTGAAAGCGACGGGAACCGTCGGTCCGAAGCAGTAGCGCGCGAACCGGGATCGCCGCGGATGGTCGCCTGCGCCAACGCAGGCTTGCGCGATTTCGAAAATGAATCGCGCCGGATCGCGCGGTCATGCGGATGTCACGGACTGGCAGCCGCTCGCGCGTTAACCTCCACAAGTTGAATTTCTTGACGGCTCGCGCTTGAAGTTGGAGGCTTGCCGCAGGACGAGCGCCTGATGGCGCTATCGGGATTTAGACTCCCGGCTTGCTTGAATGACAGTGATGACCGCCCGGGGCGCACCACATGGTGAGCCATGAGGAACAAGGTCATTGGCTTTTGAAGATCATTGATACTGGCGTCCGGCGACGCCGCTGCGATTGGACAAAGATTAAGTGGCCGACCATGCTGAACCCGGCGTCGCACACTGCTTTCCAGGCCAGCCACCCGCGTGACGCGCGCGCGCGTCCGCCAATCCAGGTGGGCTAGATGCAGGCATCCGAGCAGCAAGCGCCGGTTGATGCGCCGCCACCGCGCAAGGGGGCGGTCCGGCCGATGACCGCTGCGGATTTACCCGCGGTCGCCCGACTTTTCATGAAGATTTACAGAGGCTCAGATCGTCCGGCGGATTTGGACCTTCAGAACTATCTGAAGGTGATTACCCTGGAGGCTCCATCCTACAGCGAAGCCGCGGGCGCGCAGGTCTACGAGCAGCAGGATGGGCGCATCCCGAGCGCGATGCTCGCGGTGCCGATGCGTTTCATCGCCTGCGGCACTGTCGTGCCTGGCCGGTTGGTCTGTACACTGATGACTGACAAGGAGGCCGCCGGTGCGGCGCAGCTCGTTCTGACCTTGCGGCCGAGGCGTCCCGACATTCAATTCAGCGACACGGCGTCGCCCACCACCTTTAATCACTGGCGGGCAATTGGTGCAAAGCCGATCCCCGTCCACAATCTGGAATGGACGCGCAGCTTTCGTCCTTTAGGTGCGCTGGCCGGCCGACTTGAAGACCGGTTCTTCCGCGGCAGGAGCCTTGGTCTTGCGACGTTCGCGCGACCCATCGACACGTTGCTACTGCGCCGCTTCAGCGAAAAGAACGCAGCGGAGCCCGGCGGGGCCAAGGTCACGGACATGTCCGTCAAGGCCTTTCTTGAGCAGGCGCCGGGCCTCATCGCCCACTATGCTGTTCGACCTCTGTGGTCGGAAGAGGAGCTCGGCTGGCTCGTGTCGCTCGCGGCGCAGAACACGACACGCGGCACGTTGACGATTCGCTCGGTCGAAGATCGCGTGGGCAAATTGATTGGTTGTTTCGTCTACTACGCGGTACCGGGGCGGACAGCGCAAGTTCTCAATGTGCTGTCGGAGCGCGGCCAGGAGATCGTAGTGCTGAATGCGATGTTCCATCATCTCGAAAGCTCCGGCCACGTCGAAGCCCGCGGTCGCGCGCACCCCGCTTTGATGGCGGGACTGTCGCTGCAACGCTGGCTCGTCTTCCGGCACAAGGCCTTCGCAGTGGTGCTTACACGACTGCCCGACGCAAACGATGCCGTTGCGCGTGGCGACATCTTCGTTGGTGGCCTCGCCAGCGAAGACTGGAGCCGGTTGATGTCCGATTTCCACTGAGGCGGGTGCAGAGATGTCGGTATCGGTTATCCTCAAGGCGCTCAACGAGGAGGCGCGGATCGGTCCGGCGATCGAGAGCGTGCTGGCTGCGCTCGAGGGGATCGGCGGCGAAGTCATCGTGGCCGACGGCGGTTCGCGCGATCAGACGCTCGCCGTCGCCGGCAGATACCCCGTTCGCGTCGTGCAGCTCGAACCTGAGATTGCGCCGAGCTGCGGCATAGGTGCGCAACTCGGCTTCCAGTACAGCCGCGAGCCATTCATCTGCCTGATGGACGGCGACATGCTGCTCGATTCCGGCTTCCTACGCGAAGCGCTCGCCTGGCTCGCCGACAATCCGGATGCCGCCGGCGTGACGGGTCATGTCGTGGAGATGAACGACACCAGCCTTGAATATGTCCGGCGCGGCCGCAGGATCTCGCCCGAGAACCGGATCGGGGACATCGATCGCATGAATGGCGGCGGCCTCTATCGGCGGGCGGCCATCGAGCAGGTCGGCTATTTGTCGGACCGCAATCTGCACGGCTATGAGGAGTTCGACCTCGGCGTGCGGCTGCGCGCGCGCGGCTGGACGCTGCACCGCCTCGACCGCAGCTTCGTCCGGCATTTCGGGCACGCGATCAACGCCTATGCGCTGCTGGTGCGACGCTGGAAGTCGGGTTATCTGCGCGGCATCGGGGAACTGCTGCGAGCGGCGTTCGGCAAGCCGCAGTGGAAGCAACTGGTTCAGGAATTGCCCGAACTGAAGCTCTGGGGCGCAGTTTATCTCTGGCTCGCCGTGATGGTGGCGCTGCCGTTCCTGATCTCACCGCCCGGATTGGGGCTTGCGATCGATGTGGCCGTGATTGCCGGCGTCGTCGGATTGATGAGCCTGCGCCAGCGCAGCCTGACGCTCGGCTTCTACGCGGTCGTCGCGTGGTTGTTCCACGCCGCGGCGTTACCGCTCGGCTTCTTCCACGGCCGCAAGGCTCCGGCGGACTGGATTGACAGCCGGGTCGTCCAGGATAGTCGCTGAGTGCGCAGCAATGCTGCCGGATCCGTCTGCGTCCAGGCGGCTCCGACGCGCGAGCCGCAGCAGAACCAGCCACGCCGAGACCACGAGAGATGCTTCGATCACGTAAAGCGCGACGAAGGTGCCGATCGGAGCGGCGAACCACGTCGCAACGGCGATGAGGCCGCTGCCCGCCAGATTGGTGCTGTTCATGATCAAGGCGCGCGTGCCCTGCCGTCCTGAAGCGCCCAGCAAGTCCATCGCGACCGCCCAGGCGCCGATCAGGACAACCGTGCCGGACAGGCAGCGCACGAAGAACGGAAGATCGTGATACGCGCGGCCGAACAGAAGCGGCAACTCCGGCGCCAGCACGAACAGGATGAGGAATGTCGCAACGCCAAGGCCGAGCGCCGCGATCAAGGCGCGTTTCGCCGCCGGCAGCGCCAGGTGCAGGCCGTCGCGGCTGGCGCGCGCAAAGCGCGGATAGACCAGGCGGTTGAAAGCGTCGATCGAGAGATAGCTGCTGTCCATGATGCGCCGGGCGACGCCATAGCTGCCGACGGTCTCGATCGGCGTGAACAGGCCGATCACGAACAGGTCGACGTTGGAGCGGATCGCCCGAACCACGAACTGGGAGCTGAACAGGGCGCCGGAGCGCAATTCTTCGCGTATGATCTTGAACCGCGGCCGGCCGAGCGGCCGCAGCCACATCAGTCCGACCAGCGCATAGAGCAGGTGCCCGCAGAATTGCCACACGGCCCATTCCGCCAGGCTCGATGCGTGGAACCCGATGCAGGCAAGCGCGGCCGTGGCAGTGCGCGCGATCGCAAATCCGACCACCGAGCGATTTGCCGAGCGAACCTGGCCGAGGCCAAGAAACACGGTCTCGACGAGAAGAATCACGCGGACCAGCACGACGTTAGCGAGGAACAGCAGGGCGATGCTCGAGACGGCGATCGACGGGCCGGAGCCCATGCGCGTCCAGGCCGCCATCGCCGCGACGCCGCCGAGCACGAGCACTGCGCCGGTTGTTCCAATCAGGAGAAAGTTGTGGCCGAGCAGGTCCGGATAGCTCGCGGGCTCGCGCGCAACCCTGCGCAGCAGGCAGTCGGAGGCGCCGAGGCCGCAGATCTGCGCGGCAATCGCGGTCACCGCCGTGATCTGCACGAACAGGCCGAACTCCGCCGGTCCGAGCGCGCGCGCCAGGATCGCAAACGTCACGAGCTGTGCAAGGCTCGCCGCCGCCAGCGATCCGCTCGACAGCAGATAGCTGACGATCATCGGCGTGGCGGTCGAGAATGTCCGGCTAACGGCATTGATGTGCAGCAATGATCCACGGCCTCTGTTGGCGGTCGATCCCCACGATGCACTCTATCAGGCTCGCATACGCGGCGTATCGCGCGCGGCACGCTGTTCGCGAATTGACGTTAACGTCGGCGCGACGGTGCAATCGGCCGTCGTCATCGGCACGCTGATGATGCATCCTTTGTTCGTGAATGCGGTGACGTCCGCAGTGCATCGATGTCTGAAGCGCTTCGACTCCGAGCGCAGATGATTGAATGGTCGTTGCATGGACATGACGTCGACCGACGTGTTGCCGGCGTCATTTCTCGCACGCGCCGCTGGCATAAATCATACGGTCGCCGATTCAATTAAAGGTTGATATTGCCTCACCCATAAGTTCGACGTTCGGCATCAGCTTTTATGGATCTATAATCATGCATGTATTTATCTGCAGAATCGATAGTAAGGTTAACGCTAACACCTAACTCTAAAAACTACTCAAGGTTGTCTGCTCTTTCGAGAGGAGGATAGTGGCCCCAGCCGAGCGAAATCACTGCTTGGGACAGGACATGGAGGTCGTCATGAACGACTTGGCCCCGATCGCCGCTCTGAACGCCAAGGGACTCATCGGCGTGCCGGTGTCGCGTCGCGACACGATCGACGGACCCGGCTCCGCACCGATCGCGCCGAACAACGACAGCATGGCTTCGGATGCCGACGTCCCGTCCAGCAGCAACTAGGCCGAACTTATCCGGCCAGCATGCCCTCCCAGGGAAGTCGACTGACATGTACACAGCAACCGACAATTCAAGGTCACGGCGAAGCGACGCCGCCTATGTCACCGTGAGCGGAGCGGCATCTGCGCCTGCGGCCCTGATCAGCCCGATACAGATCGCGGTCTGGCTGCTGCAAGGCTGGCGGTGGATTCTGGTTGCCGCGCTCGTCGGCGCGATCGCCGCTGTCGGCGCGACGCAACTCGTGACGCCCCGCTTCACCGCGATCACCGATCTCACGATCTCGCCGTCCAACCTGGTGGTGACCCCGAACGATCTCTACGTGACGAACATCCAGAGCGACAGCCAGATCCTGGATGTCGAGAGCAAGATGCGGACGATTACGTCAGGCAACGTCCTGCGCCGCGTCATCGACAAGCTCGGTCTCAGGAACGATCCGGAATTCTCCGACAAGTGGCGCCTGTTCGATCTCAGCTGGCTGTTCGATCGCCGGGCGCCAGACGCCGCCGAACGCAACGATCTGATGGCGGCGCTGGCCAAGCGCATCAACGTGACGCGACAGGAGCGCTCCTATGTCGTGACGATGTCGGTCTGGGCCAGTGAGCCGGCGATGTCGGCGCGGCTTGCAAATTCAATTGCCCAGACGTTCCGCGAGGAGGTCGTTCGCGCCGACGCGGAGCGCGCCGGACGCGCGGCGCAAGGGCTGACGGCAAGGCTGGGCGAGCTCAAGGCCGCGGCGACTGAGGCGGAAGACCGCACCGAGGCGTTCCGCCGTGCCAATGGCTTGCAGCAGGGGCCGTCCGGGCAGCCGCTGAGCTCGGAAGCGATGGAGCGCATGAACGGCAAGCTGACCGATGCCAAGGCGCGCCTCGCCGAGGCGGAGGCCCGCTACAACGAGCTGTCGCGCGCCGTGTCGCTCTATGGCGTGCAAGCCGGCGCGGTCCAGTCCCAGACCCTGTCGGGATTGCTGGCCGACGAGGCGGCGCTGCGCCGGCAGATCGCGACCCTCACGCAGACACTGGGTCCGCGCCATCCGGCGATGCTGAACGCGGTGGCCGAATCGGATGCCCTCACGAAGGCGATCAAGTCCGAGACCGAGCGGCTGCGCCGTGCCGCGCGTTTCGAGGTCGATCAGGCCAAGGTGGCACTCGACACGCTGAACGAGGAAACGCGTACCCTGCGCGGCAATGTGTCGATCGATGACCAGGCCCAGGTCAAGCTGCGCGAGCTCGAGCGCGAGGCAAGCGCCAAGACCGCACTCTACCAGACCTTCCTGACGCGCTCCGGCGAGGCCGCCGAGCGCCAGCAGATCGACGCCACCGACGTACGCGTGATCTCGCCGGCCGTCGCACCGTTCCGCCCGACCTGGCCGCCGCGTCCGATCATCGCCGCCGCTGCCGGAGCGGCGCTGGGCCTGCTGCTGTGCGCGGCCGCGCTCGCCGGCTTCGGCTATCTCGGTGCGCTTCGTCTCGCCAGGAGCAGGGCGACATGATGCGATCGGGCGAGACGCGCGAGGGCGGAACGATCTGCGTGCTCGGGCCGCCGCTGTTCGTGGCAACGCTGCTGTTCTATCTGATCACGCTGACGCCGTTCATCGACCTGTCCGCGGCCGATGCAGGCGATCCCGCCGCCGACAGGTCGAGCACGATCAACCAGATCGTCTTTCTCGGCCTGACCGCAAGCCTTTGGCTGATCGCCATCAGCTCGCCGGCGCGTCATCTCGCGGTGCGTCCGCGCGGCCTCCTGATCGCGACGCTGCTGTGGTTCGCGTTCGTCTCGGCGATGTCGGCGCATCCCGACCTCGCGGTGAAGCGCGTCGTACTGGCGACGCTCACGATCGTCAATGCCGGCATCTTCCTGCTGCTGCCGCGATCGGAGCGGCAGTTCGCCGGCATGCTGTCGATGTGCTGCATCGGCACGCTGGCGCTGGCCTATATCGGCGTCGCGTTGTGGCCGCAGCTAGCGATCCACCAGGCGAGCGAGGTGCGCGAGCCGATGAATGCCGGGATGTGGCGGGGTCATTTCGCACACAAGAACGTCGCGGCGGCGGCGATGGTGATCATCAGCTTCGCCGGGCTCTATCTCTACGGCACCGGCCGGCGCATCGTCGGCGCGGCGATCACGCTGCTTGCGGTCTTGTTCCTCAGTCACACCGGCGGCAAGTCGTCGACCGCGGCGCTGCCCGGCATCCTCGTGATCGCTTGGATCTTCGAGCGCTGGCGGGCGATCCGGATTCCGATGGTGTTTCTCGGGATCGCGGCCTTCAACGTCATCACGATCGGCTGCTCGATCTCGCCTGAGATGCGCGAGCTGGTCGCAAGCCTCGGGATCGATCCGACCTTCACCCACCGCATCGACATCTGGCGGCTTGGCGCCTCCGCGGTCGCGCAAGCGCCGCTCACCGGCTATGGCTTCCAGCTGTTCTGGCAGACCGACGAGATGGTCTACAAGGCCGGCGGCGGCGCCAGCTGGGCGGTCGCTGCCTTCAACGCGCACAACGCCTATCTCGATGCCGCGATCACGACCGGCATTCCCGGCCTGATCCTCACGGTCGCTTTGCTGGTCTGGCTGCCGCTCCGCGACGTGTCGCGCGCGGAGGCGCACGGCAACGATCCCGCGCTGACCCGTCTGTTCACCCGGATCTGGCTCTACGGCGTGTTCACCGCCTGCGTCGAAAGCATGTTCTTCCAATCCGGCAGTCTTGCCTGGTTCATGGTGATCGTCTCGATCTTCGGCCTTCGCCTGCAGGCGAGCGCTCATGAGATTCGCGAGCAGGACGCCGTGATGCATGTCGGGGAGACCGCCCATGCATAGTCCCGCCGTCGCACCCTGCGCGCCGGAGGCTGCATCCCGCCGGCCAGGGACGATCGACCGGCTCGCCGGACGTCTGACCAACGGCTTGATCCGGGCAACGCCGTGGCAGGTCATCCAGGTCCCGACGCGCAAGCCGATCGTCTCCTTCACGTTCGACGACGTGCCGGATTCCGCGCTCCGCGTCGGTGCTGCGGTCCTGGAGGCGCGCGGCGTACGCGGCACCTTCTACATCTCCGGCGGCCTCCAGGGGCGCGTCGAGCCGGACCGCACCCTGATCGATGCGGCCGGTTGCAGGGAGCTCACCGCGCGCGGTCACGAGATCGGCTGCCATACCTACGGCCATCGGGACATCAGGCACGTCGATCGCGCTGAGTTCGTCGCGGACCTCGCGGACAACGCACGCTATCTCGACACGGTCGACCCGCGCCCGGGTCGGCGCAATTTCGCCTATCCCTACAACAGCGGCTGCCTCGGCAAGCGGCCGATCCTGGCGCATGCATACCGGAGCTGCCGCGCCGGCGGCGAAGCGATCAACCGCGGGCCGACCGACCCGACCTTTCTGAAGGCCGTCGAGATCCGCCAGCCCGAGACGCATGTGGCGGGATTGACGCACTGGATCGACGCGCTGGTCGCCAAACCGGGCTGGCTGATCTTCTTCACGCACGACATTGCGCCGATGCCGACGCCCTATGGCTGTACGCCGGCGGGCTTCGAACGGCTGGTCGCGCATGCGATCGAGCGCGGCTGCTGCGTGCTCACCGTCGATGCTGCGCTCAACCGCATGGGACTCCGGGAGGATGGGCGATGACGACCGAGCGGCGGCTGCTGGCGATCAACAATTACTTCTATCGGCGCGGCGGCGCCGAGAGCGTATTCCTCGACCAGATCGACCTGTTCGCCGCGGCCGGCTGGGATGTCGTGCCCTTTGCGATGGAGCATCCCGACAATCTGCCGAGCCCGTGGTCCGACTATTTCGTCTCCGAGATCGAGTATGGCCGGATCAACGGACCGCTCACCAAAGCCAGGCAGGCGGCCAAGATCATCTTCTCGCTGGAGGCGCGCCGCAAGATCCGCGCCCTGATCGGCCGCGTGCGGCCGTCGGTGGCGCACGCCCACAATGTGTACCATCACATTTCACCCTCGATCTTCGACGTGCTCAAGGCCGAGGGCGTGCCTGTCGTGATGACGGCACACGACCTGAAGCTCGCCTGTCCCGCCTACAAGATGCTGAGCCAGGGCGAAGTCTGCGAGCGTTGCCGCGGCGGACGGATCCATAACCTGCTGCTGCGTCGCTGCGTCAAGGATTCGGCCGTGGTGAGCGGGCTGGTCTTCCTCGAGACGCTGGTTCATCGCAGCTTCGGCCTTTACCGCGACACGCTCGACTGCCTCGTCGCGCCGAGCCGCTTCTACCGCGACAAGCTGATCGAGTGGGGGTGGGACGCGAGCCGCATCGCATACATCCCGAATTTCGTCGACGCCGAGCAGTTCACGCCCTGGTGCCACGAGGGCAATTACTTCGTCTATGCGGGACGGCTCGCGCCGGAGAAGGGACTGGCCACGCTGGTGCGCGCCGCCGCACTCGCGCATCAGCGGCTGATCCTGGTCGGCAGCGGCCCCGAAGAACCGGCCTTGCGCCAGCTCGCGTTCGAGCTCGACTCCGACGTCGTGTTTGCCGGCCATATGGCCAAGTCGGAGTTGAAGCAGCTGATCGGAGAATCGCGTGCATTGGTGCTCGCCTCCGAATGGTACGAGAACGCGCCGATCAGCATCCTTGAAGCCTATGCGCTCGGACGCCCGGTGATCGGGACGCGGATCGGCGGCATTCCGGAGCTTATCGTTCACAACAAGACCGGCGCGCTGGTGGAGCCGGGCAATGTCGGCATGCTGGCCGAAGCGTTGGCCGCCATGGCGAAGCTGCCCCGAACCGCAAGGAACAGGCTGGGGGCCGCAGGTCGCGACTGGGTGCTGCGCGACTTCTCACCCGACAAGTACCGCGACCGCACGACGGAGCTCTATGGGACGGTGGTGCACTGATGTACACGTTGATACCAACCGGAGGAGCGCAGCGTCCGCCGAGAAAGGTGATCTTCCTCGGTCTGCGCGGCATTCCCGAGATTCAGGGCGGGGTCGAAACCCATGTCGCCGCGCTCGCGGTGCGAATCGCCCAGCGCGGCTGGCAGGTCGAAGTGCTCGGACGCAAGCCCTACCTTCCGTCGCCTGAGCCTTACGTCTGGAAGAACGTGACCGTGACGCCGGTCTGGGCGCCGCGTTCGAAGAATGTCGAGGCGCTGCTGCATACCACGCTCGGACTGTTCGCCGCAGCCCGGCGCAATCCGGACCTCGTTCATATCCATGCGATCGGGCCCGCGCTGCTGACGCCGCTTGCCCGCCTGCTCGGCCTTCGCATCGTGGTGACGCATCACGGCTTCGACTACGAACGCCAGAAATGGGGACGGGTGGCGAAGGCGGTGCTGCGCAGCGGCGAATGGATGGGAATGAAGTTCGCGCATGCCCGGATCGGCGTGGCGAAAGGCATCGTCGATCAGGTCCGCGCCCGGTTCGCTGTCGGGGCGACCTTCATCCCGAACGGCGTCGAGAGCAACCTGCCGAAGCTCGGGACCTCCTATCTCGACCATATCGAGGTGATCCCGAATCGCTACATCCTGTGCGTCGGCCGAATTGTCGAGGAGAAGCGGCAACTCGATCTGATCGACGCGTTCGCGCGCCTCGGCGATCCCGACAGGAAATTGATCATCGTCGGCACGGCCGATCACAACGGCAGCTATCTGCACGCGGTCGAGAAGGCGGCGGCTGCGACGCCGGGCGTGGTGATGACCGGCTTCCAGTCCGGCGAGAGCCTTGCGCAGCTCTATCGGCACGCCGCGCTGTTCGTGCTTCCGTCGAGCCATGAAGGCATGCCGATGGTGCTGCTCGAGGCGCTGAGCCACGGGGTGCCGTGTCTGGCGAGCGACATCGATGCCAATCTCGCGCTCGAGCTCGGGCCGGACAGTTACTTTCCGCTCGGCAGGATCGAGGCGCTGACCGAAGCGATCCGGCTGAAGCTCGTTGCACCCGACAGCGCGCCGGAACGGGCTACGCGCGCGGCGCGGGCGCTCGACTGCTTCGGCTGGGATCCGATCGTCGACCGGACCGTCGAGGTCTATGAGAGCGCGTTGGTCGCCGTGACGCCGCGCAATGCACATCACGGCAGTGCCGATCTCAAGAACCACCTCGGATTTGGAGGCCGACAGTGACGCCTGCTCTTCGCAAGCTCGAGATGACGGTGCTGGGGCTCGGCTTCCTCGGCCTTGCCTGGAGCAAGGACAAGCTGCGCGGCTATGCCACGCCGAACACGGTGTCGAAATTCGATGTCGAGGGCCAGATCGCCTATCTGCTCGACATCTTCGGCTCGCTTCGCCGCTTCATGCCGCCGGATTTCGATCTGCGCGGACGTGATGTGCTGGAGCTCAGCCCCGGCGCGTCGCGCGGCAACGGCGTGCTGTTCCTCGCTCTCGGCGCCCGATCCTATCATGCCATCGACGTGTTCAATCTCGCCGGCGACGAGGATCCTGTGTTCTACGAGGTGCTGCTTGATCGCTTCACCGAAGGCACCGCGGCGGATCGTCAGCGGGCACGCACCATCGCGTCGACGTCCGGCTCCCGCGATTTCGGCTATGCCGTCGGGCGGGACTTCGACATTCCGCGCCTCGCCGAGGGACGCAGCTTCGATTTGATCGTGAGCTGCGCGGCGTTCGAGCACTATGACAGCGTTCCGGATGCCGTTGCCGGGCTCACACAGGTGGCCCGGCCCGGCTGCGAGGCGATCCACATCATCGATCTCCAGACGCATTCGCGCTGGATTCGCGAGCACGACCCCAACAATATCTATCGCTATCCCGAGACGCTCTACCGGCTGTTCCGCTTTCCCGGGCAGCCGAACCGGCTGCGCCCCGCCGACTATATCGCCGCGTTCGGCGCCGAAGCCTGGAACGACGTCCGGTTCGTGCCGTCGCGGACCATCGATCCTGCGCTCCGCGATATCTCGCTCGACGGTCTTGCCGCGCCCTTTGCCGGCCAGGAGGACATGATCGTGCTCGATGGCGCCTTGACGGCGCGCCATCCCGGCTGGTTTGGCGGTTGAGCGCGATCGGGAGAAGTGCCGTGGCCAGCCGCCGTTCCATTCTCCGCAGCATCGCCGGCGCAGCGATGCTCCTCCCGTTCGGAATGCGGCGCGCTGCGTCCGATCCCGTCAGCCACATCCCCACCTTTCGTCGCGGCATCGCCGTGTCGCATGCGTTCGGATGGGCCGACGTGCAGGCCGACGGCTCCTATGTGGACCCGCCGTTCACGGCGTCGCGGTTTCAGTTCGGCGCGGAGCAGCGGCAAGCGATCCGAGCTGCGGGGTTCGACTTCGTGCGTCTTGTCATCGATGTCGGTCCCTTCCTGGCGTCTGACGGCGCGAGGCGCGATCGGCTGGACAATCTTGTCATCGCGACGGTCCGTGACCTGCTCGCCGCCGATCTCGGCGTGATCGTCGATCTGCATCCGAGCGCGATGAGTCCGGCCTATCGGCCCGCCGAGCTGACGGCAGGCGTCAACACGCCGAAATTTCAGGCCGTGCTCGCATTGCTGACGCGCCTCGCCGGACGTCTGAGCGAGCTCATTGCGGAGCCGGGCAATGCCACTCCGCCGCGGATCGCGCTCGAGCTGATGAACGAGCCGGAGATTCCGGCGGCAGCATGGCAGCCGATGCTGGAGGCCGCTTACGCCGCCGCGCGCCGCGGCTCAGTGACGCTGCCGCTCGTGATCGGCGGCGGCTCGATGAACGCTCCCGGTGCGCTGGCGCAGATCGACATGCGCCGGTTCGCCGGCGATCGGCGCCTGATCTACACCTATCACGACTATTCGCCGTGGCAGTTCACCCATCAGGGTTTGCTCGGCAGTCCTGCCTATGCGCTGGATGCGATCGTCTATCCGGCCCCCACGTCGGCCGACGCGATGATCCGGGCGACCGATGCGCGGGTGATGGCGCTCGGCCTCAGCGGCCAACAACTGGACCTTGCGCGGCAAGCCAGGCGGACGCTCACGAGTTATGTCAATTCCGGCTTCAACCGATCGGCGCTGGAACGGACGTTTCAGCAGGTCACGGCCTGGCGCAAGGCGAATGATCTGCCGGCGCAGGCGATCCTGCTGGGCGAGTTCGGCGTGCGCAAGACGCCTTATCAACACACTGACGCGGGCGAGGTCGCCCGCGCGCGCTGGCTGCGCGACATGCGTGAGCTCGCCGAGACATATGGCTTTGCCTGGTCGTGCTGGACCTATCTGGCGGTCGGCGGCTTCGCGCTGGCCGAGCACGAGACCGGCCCTGGCTTCGACGCAGCGACCCGCGGCGCACTCGGGCTCCGACCTGCGGGAGCACCGCAATGAAACCGCAGCGCTATGCCAACATCGACGGCTTGCGTGCGATCGCAGCGCTCGGCGTCATGGTCGAGCACATGTTCGGCGATCTGCTCAGGCTGACGCCGCATGCCGCCGGGCCGATGAATGCGGCGGGCGATCTGCTGGTTCAGAATGTCAGCCTGGGCCGGTTCGGGGTGGCGCTGTTCTTCCTGATCAGCGGTTTCGTGGTGCCGTTCAGCATCGGCGGCGAACGGCCGCTGTTTCAGTTCGCCGTTTCGCGGGCGTTCCGGCTCTATCCCGCGCTGTGGCTTGCGCTCGCGGTGCTTGCGACCATGGCGTGGCTTGCCGGCGAGCCGCCGCGCGCGGTGACCGTGCTTGCCAACATGACGATGGCGCCGGCGTTGTTCGGGCAGCCCTGGCTGTCGCCGATCTACTGGACCCTGTTCATCGAGCTGGTGTTCTATATCTTGATCGCGCTGCTGTTCGCGGCCGGCACGCTGCGGCGTGTCGGGGTGCTGTCGCTCCTGAGCCTTGCACTCGTCGCCGCGACGGCGCTGCCGGTTCAGTTGCGGACGCATGGCATGGCCAATCTGCCGGTGCAGTATCTCGGCATGCACCTCTCATTCCTGTTCCTCGGCCTGCTGTTGCGGCTCTGGCTGGTCGAGCGGGTGCCGGGCGCGCGGATTGCCGCGCTGGCGCTGGTCCTTGCGCAAATCGTCGCGGTGCCGTCGGTTGCAGCGTTCTCGCTGGCGCGCGGCGACAATTTCATCATGGAGGGCTTGAGGCCCGTCCTTGTCGCCTATGCGCTCGCCTTCGTGATGTTCCTTGCCGCCGCCAGGTTCGATCGGCCGCGCTCGCTGCTGCTGTCGCGGATCGGGCTGATCAGCTATTCGATGTATCTGTTCCACTGGCCGGTGAATGTCACGGTCTACCGGTTCCTGCCGTTGACCGGACAGATCGGCGACATCGCCACGATGCTGGTCTGCACCGGCCTCACTCTGCTGGTGTCCTGGATGGTCTACCGGCTGGTGGAGCGCCCGATGATCATGTTCGGGCGCGCCATCGTCTTGCGGCACGGCGTGGCGAGCCGGCCGTGACGCGTTGCGGCATCAGTGGATCGCCGCGTACATGATCTTCTCCTCGGTGGCTTCGAGCGCGGAGAATTCCTCGACCACCTTGCCTTGGCGCGAGACCAGGATGCGGTCTGACAGCGCCATGATCTCGGGCAGATAGGATGAGATCACCACCACTGCCTTGCCCTCGTCGGCGAGCTGGTTGATCAGCTCGTGGATCTCAACGATGGCGCCGACGTCGACGCCGCGGGTCGGCTCGTCGAAGATGATCAGCTCGGGCTCCTGCACCAGCGACTTGGCGATCACCACCTTCTGCTGGTTGCCGCCCGACAGCTCGACCACCTTGGCCTCGTCGCCGATGGCGCGGACCTTCAGCCGCTGGGTCCAGGTCTTGCCGACCGTGTTGGTCTCGCGTCGCGACAGCAGCATCCGGCCGCCCGGAAATTTCGAGAGCAGGCCGAGATAGATGTTGCGGGCGATCGAGGCGGTCTCGAAGAAGCCCTCGACCTTGCGATCCTCGGTGACATAGGCGATGCCGGCCTTGACCGCCGGCGCCGGCACCCGGTAGCGCACCGGCTTGTCATGCAGCAGGATCTCGCCGCCGTGGAAGAAGTCGCGCTTCAGGACGCCGGACACGATCTTGAAGGTCTCGGTACGGCCCGCGCCGACCAGGCCGAACACGCCGGTTATCTGGCCGGCAAATACCGACAGCGAATTGTTCTTCACCATCGGCGCCATCTTGAGATTCTGCACCGTCAGCACGCGCGCCCCGGCCGAGCGGACGCTGGTCTTACGCGCGCCATACAGCGTGTTGGACAAATCGCGGCCGACCATCGCCTGCACGATCGCGGCGCGGTCGAATTTCGCCGCATCATCGGTGATGACGTGCTTGCCGTCGCGCAGCACGGTGATCCGGTCCGCCAGCAGCAAGGCCTCTTCCAGCGCATGCGAGATGAAGACGATCGAGACGCCGCGCTTCTTGAGGTCGCGGACCAAATCGAAGAAATACTTCTTCTCTTCCGGCGTCAGCGACGCGGTCGGCTCGTCGAAGATGATGACCTTGGCCTTGTGCAGGACGGCGCGCGCGATCTCCACCATCTGCTTCTTGGCCGCGCCGAGCCCGCTCACGGTCGCGGTCGGCGTCACGTCGAAATTGAGCGATTGGAGGAATTGCTGGGCAGCGATGTAGATGCCGCGCAGCCGGTTGTAGAACTTCTCCTGCCCGAGAAACAGGTTCTGCGCCACGGTCATCGTCGGCACCAGGCTGTTCTCCTGAAACACCATGGCGATGCCGAGATTGCGCGCCTCGAGCGGCGTGCGCGGCGCGACCGCTGCGCCGTCGACCGTCATGTCGCCGGAGGTCAGCGTCACGACGCCGGCCATGACCTTGGTCAGCGTCGACTTGCCGGCGCCGTTCTCGCCGACCAGCGCGTGGATTTCGCCGCGGCGAAGGTCGAAATCGACGCCCTCGATCGCGGGGACGCCGGCATAGAGCTTGGTGGCCTTGCGCAGCGAAAGCACGGTGTCGCTCATGAGCCTGTCTCCTCGGCAAGCCCGGCGAGGGGTAGTTTCAGCACGCGGCCCGGTCCCTTGGCGATCAGCACGAGGTCGCCGCCCAGTTCGAGCGCGGCGACGACGCCGTGATTGACGCCGTCGACCCGGCTGTGCAGCGAATAGAGCGGCTTGCCGTCCTCGCCCAGCCGGATGACGAGGCCGTAGGAGCGTGGCGGCGCCCATGGCTTGATGACGCCCATCGTCTTGATGTGCGCGCCCTGCATCGGCTCCTTGAACGAAAAGCCCGAGCGCAGCCGCGGCGCCACCCAATAGGCCGGGTCGATCTCGGCCATCATGCGGCGCCTGTAGGCGGGCTCGCGCAGCACGAATTCGATCAGCTGGGTGCGTGCGGTGAACGCGGTGAGCCAGTAGCCGCCGCCTGTGGCCTTCGAGAGCCGCGATGGATAGACGGGCAGGTGGCCGAGCACGATCTGCGGCGCCTTGCGGTCCGCGACGAGCACGAGACGATGCCGCCAGCTCTCGCTGACCAGCACGCCATCGTCGCGGGCGCAGGCGCCGAAGGCGTAGCCGAGTTTTGAGGCCAGCAGTCTCACCGATCTCGTCTTGGGATCGAGCCGGAACACGCGGCCGCTGCGGTTGAGCTCCATCAGGTCGCGCGCCCAATCGTCGACGCCGCAGGTCGCCGAACCGTCGGTCGCGATCAGAGTACCGTCGCCCGCCGGCGCCAGCGCGTTGATCGCATGGAAGGCGGCGTCGCTGAACGTCACGCTCGGCTCGCTCGCCGAAGGATTGGCATAAAGGTGTACCTCGCGGCCGCCAAGCGCGACGGCGATGCCGCCGTCAGCGAGCGCGCACAGCGCCGAGATCGGCAGCGCGAAGCTGCGGAACTCGGTCGCCGCGCTACCGTCGAGGCGCAGCAGACGCCGGCCGTCGGCAACGTAGAGGTTGCGGCCGTCGGTTGCGAGGTCTTCCGGCGCCTCGCATTCCAGCAACGTGGTCGCGGACTCCAGTTTCTGATTGGGCTTGAGTGCGCCGTCGAACGACGGCACGG
Source organism: Bradyrhizobium sp. USDA 4461 (assembly GCF_054055655.1). NCBI lineage: Bacteria > Pseudomonadati > Pseudomonadota > Alphaproteobacteria > Hyphomicrobiales > Nitrobacteraceae > Bradyrhizobium > Bradyrhizobium sp. USDA 4461. The sequence continues at coordinate 1,809,729 of NZ_JBSRXM010000001.1, read as the reverse complement.
TGATGGTGGCCTCGCCGCGGCCGAGAAAGCGGTTAGCGAATTCCCTGACGGCCGCGATCACGACAGCCTCCCCCAGCGCTTGTCATACTGCACGAAGTTCGGATCGGCATTCTCGAGCTTGTAGCGGCCGATCCGGTTGTTCATGATGCCGCCGAGATAGAGGTAGCCGCGATGCTCGCGCATCGAGGTGATCATCGGATGGTTCTCGCCGCGCAGGTCCCAGAACGATTCGAGGATCTTGCCCTGCTCGTTGAACTTGACGACGCAGCCGGTGTTGATGTTCGGGAATAGCCATTCGTCGACCGGGACGCGCTTGGCCATGCGGCGGCGGAAGCCCGGCATCTTCCAGGCGAGGTCGAGCGAAGGGCTGCGCATGCCGACCAGCGCCAGCCAGTAATTGCCGTCGGAGGCGAGATTGATGTTGTCGGGATAGCCCGGCAGATTGTCCATCACCACTTCCACCCGGCCCTTTTTCGGTCCGGCGAACCACAGCCGCTTGATCGAGCAGCCGAAGGTTTCCGCGAACAGGATCGATTGGCCGTCGCTGGCGACGCAGATGCCGTTGGGGAATTTGAGGCCGCGCAGCGCGGTATGCGTGGCGCCGGTCTTGGTGTCGTAACAGATGATGCGGCCGTTGCCGCGGGCCTCGAGACCGTCGATCGGCCATTCGTCCATCTCGTAGCGCACGGTCGCTTCCGAGAAGAAGATCAGGCCGTCGTCGGTGATGTCGAGGTCGTCGGCGAGCCGCAGGCGGCTATCGTCGTTGACCGAATGCATGCTGCGGTTGGTCTCGTCGGTCGCCTTCTCCACGGCGCCGTCGGGCGTGATGCGGTAGAGGCCCATGCCGCCGATGCAGACATAGAGATTGTCCTGCCGGTCGAACGCCATACCGAGCGGCTGGCCGCCGATATGGGCGAACACCTCCATCCGTTGATAGTCGGGCGCGAAGAAGCGCATGATGTCGCCATGGCGCGAGCCGGCGTAGAGATTGTTGTTGCGATCGAGGATCACGTCCTCCGGCGCCTCGATACGGCCGAGCCCGATCAGTTCGACGTCGCGCAGCTTGTCGTTCTGCTCGAACGGTCCGCCCTGGCCGATCTCGGTGGCCGGTGGCGGCGGTAGCGCATGATAGGTCGGTGCGACATAGACCTTGCTGATGATGCGGGTGCGGTTCTTCTGCCAGCGGATGTCGACCATCGCGGCGACCAGCAGGATGCCGGCGAGCGCCATGCGGTTGATGCCGCCGCGCGCATTGAGCGTGGTCAGGCCGTTGGTGATCAGGAGCACGATCAGCACGCCGACCAGCGATTTGGCGACCGAGCCCTTGCCGCCGCCGAGCGTGATGCCGCCGAGCACGGTTGCCGTCAGCACGATCACCTCGAGACCGACGCCGATGTCGCCGCCGACGGTACCGAGCCGTGCGGCAAAGAACAGTGCGGCGATGCTGGTCAGCGCGCCGCTTGCGACGTAGCAGAGCGCGATGGTGCGGCGGACCGGAATGCCGGAATTGTAAGCCGAGCGGCGCGAGCCGCCGATCGCCGTGATGTGCCAGCCAGGCCGCAGCCGGGTCATGAAGATATGGCCGAAGATCGCGATCGCGATATAGACCAGCGCAACGCTCGGAATCCCGAACACGTCGCCGCCGCCGATGAAATTCCAAGACGGGATATCGGGAAAGGCCGCGGCGATCGCGTTGGAGTAGCGCTGGATCAGAAGATCGAATGCCGACCGGTAGATGATCAACGTGATCAGCGTGGTGATGAAGGCGCGCAGCCGCAAGTAGCCGATCAGGACGCCGTTGACGGCGCCGAGCAGCGCGCCGCAGGCCAGGGTCGCCACCACCACCGCGGGCACCGGCCAGTTCAGCACGTCGAGCAGATAGAGTGCGCAGAAATCCGTCAGCGCGAAGATCGAGCCGACCGACAGGTCGATGCCGCCGACGATGACCACCAGCGCCATGCCGAGCCCGATGAAGCCGATCTCGCCGGCTTGGCGGGCGGTGTCGGCAAGGCTTGCCGGCGACAGGAAGTGATCGATGGAGCGGCTCAGCGCGAAGCCGACGATCAACAGCAGGATCACCGGGATTGCGGTCTCGGTCCAACGCTTCGACAGGATCTCGCCGAGGAGATGGTCCGGCCAGTAGCGGTAACGCAGGCTCGTCAAGGTGTCGCGCATCGGCATTCCAGCAAGGCGTTGGATTTCGGGAGATCGACGTCCCGGGCAGGTCACGCCCGGGACGTCAAGCGGGAATGGTTGTGGCTATTTCTTCAGGTCACTGAGATTCCAGCACGCAGTCTGGCTGTCCGCGTTCTCCTTGGTGATCGGAATCAGGGTGGTGTATTCCGATCCCTTGATCGAGCCGGCCTTGGCGCCGGACGACAGCAGCCACTTGATGGTGCCGGCCATCTGCGCGGCCTGGGTCGGCACGTCGTAGCTCAGGTTGAGATCGAAGGCGCCGGACTTCACCAGCTCGCAGGCGCCCTTGCGCTCGCCGCCGCCGGAGGTCGCGACGAACACCTTGCCGGTCAGGCCGGCTTCCTTCACCGCGGCAGCGGTGCCGATGTCCATGCCGTCCCAGAAGCCGACGATGCCGCAGAGGTCGGGATTCTGCTTCAGCACCGTCTGGGTGATCGCCTTGGCCTTCGCCGCATCCCAGTCGGCCGCCTGGCTCGAGACCACCTTGATCTCCGGATGCTTGGCGAGCACGTTCTCCACTCCCTTGAGCGTGTAGGCGCTGGCCGCGGCCGAGAGCGCACCCTGCACGATGGCGATCTTGTTCGACTTGCCCTGGCAGGCCTTGACCACGGCGTCGGTGTCTTTCTCGCCGATCTCGATCCAGTTGGCGCCGACAAAGGCCGAAGAGCGATAGGCCGATCCCATGTTGATTTGGATGACGTAGATGCCTTCGTTCTCGGCACGCTGCAGCAGCTTGGCGTAGGTCTGCACGTCCGGATTGTGGATCACCATCACGGCCGGCTTCTCGGAGATCAGCGAGGTCACCGCCTGCGCGCCGGCATTGGTGTTCCAGTTGGGATCGCGGATCTCGAACTTGACGCCGTAGGGCTCGAGCTCCTTCTTCATGCCGGCGTACCAGCCTTCGGTGAGGTCGAAATTCATGGCGACCGGCACGTAGGCCACCGTCTTGCCGGCGAGCGACTCCTTGAACGGCTTCTGGAACGGCTCGTCGAGGCCCTGCTGGGCCAGAGCCGGGGCGGCAATGGCCGCGAGTCCGAGCGCTGCGGCGATCACTTTTGCAGTCCTGACAGCGTATTTCATTGCTTCCTCCTTGGTCGTGTTGATCTTCTGTGGCTGGTTCAGATGTCGCCCTGCTGTGCCGTTTCTTCGTTGCGCGGATTCAGGAACGAATCCGTGATGACGGCGAGCAGCAGGACGACACCCTTGACGAGGTTTTGTCCGGCGTAGGAGATGTCCATGATGGTCATGCCGTTCAGCATGGTGCCGATCAGCAGCGTGCCGATGATGACGTTGAGCACGCCGCCGCGGCCGCCCGACAGGCCGATGCCGCCGAGCACGACGACAAGGATGACGTCGTAGATCAGGGTCGAATTGAAGATGCGGGTCGGCATCGAGTTGACGGAAGCCGCCATCACCAGGCCCGCGAAGCAGCCGATCAGCGCCGCGACGACATATTGCAGCACGATGATCGGCCGCGACGGAATGCCGGTGACGCGGGCCGCATAGGGATTGTCGCCGATCGCGTAGATATAGGCGCCCCAGCGCGTCTGGCGCAGCAGGAACGCGACCACGATGCAGGCGATCGCGAACATCACGATCGAGGTTGGGATGCCGAGAATAGTGCCCTGTCCGAGCCGCTCAAAACCCTTCATGCCGTCGCTCCACTGCACGACGTCGAGCTGAAACAGCGCGGCCTGGCCGAGGCCGGCGAGCAGCAGGCCGGTCGCCAGCGTCGCAAACAGTGACGGCACCTCGGCGTAGGCAATCAGCCAACCATTGACCAGGCCGAACGCGATCGTGAGCAGTACGGCGGTGAGCAGCGAGGCCGGCAGCGAATGGCCGTTCTGCACCATCTGCAGCACGAGTCCCGGAGGGACCGCGAGCGCCGCGATCAGCGAGATATCGATGCCGCGCCCGATCACGACGATCGCCATCGCAAGCCCGAGGATGCCGAGCACCGCGACGTTCTGCAGCAGCGTCAGCATGTTCTCCGGCGTCAGGAAGCCGCGCAGGAAGATCGAGAAGGCCAGGAACAGCACGGCAAAGACGGCGAAGACGATCTCCTGTTGATTGAATCGCAGCCGCTTCATTGCCTCGTCCCTCCTGCTTCTATGGGTGCGCCGTCTGCCTGGATTTCGCGCGGGAGCCGGTCGCGACGCGGCCGGGCCGCGTCCTGGCTGCGACCGCGGCGTCGACGAACGCACCGACGGCGTTGATGTAGGTCTCGATCGAGGTGCCGCGTCTGCGGTACTTGGCGCGCTTGACGTACCAGTCCTGCAGCAGTGGCTTGATCAGCGAGGCGGTCAGCGTGACCTGATCGATCGCGAACACCCCGCTGGCGACGCCCTGCTTGAGGACGTCGGCGATGATCTTCTCGGTCATCACCTCCATCTCGATGGCGCGCTGGCGCTCCGCGGGCGGAAACGACTTCGCCTCCATGAAGGAGAACACGAACCAGGGCTGCATCGCCTCGCTCATGCGGACATGGGTGGCGATGATCCAGTGCAGATGCTTGCGCGCATCCTGCTTCACGCTGGCGGGGGGCGCGGTGAGAACCTCGGCCGCCGTCTCGGCGACCTCGCCGAGGATCATCGCCAGCAGCGTCGGCTTGCTGTCGAAATACGTATAGAGCCCGCCCATGCTGAGGCCGGAGGCTTCGGCGAGCTGGCGCAGCGTGGTGGCATGAAAGCCGTGCTTGTTGGAAAGCGTCAGCGTCGCGCCGATGATGCGCGTGAGGTTCGGAACGGCGAGATGCGATTTCTGAACCCGGATGGAATCGCGATGTCGTTCGAGGATACGTGCGCAAAGCACGTCCATAGCGAACGCATTCGTCCCCGGCCGCTGGCGCGCGAGACCCAAATTGCCTCCCTAGCTATGTCCTGGACCGTTTCATTTTGTTGCCGGTCTGGGCTGGGCTTGACGCCCTTGCTCAATTCCTAGCGCACGGACCGGCATTCGGAAAAGGGGGATCGTGAAAATTTCTGAGAGAGCGCTCGCTCGTTTTTCGCGGACAAGCGTGCGGCTTGCCTTTTGCTGCGCGCGGCTCCGGCGGCCGTCGGGAACTTTTCATGCTGAAAGCTCAGCACAAATTCCCGGCGGCGCGTCGACGAACATCCCGGTTAGACGGCCGTCACATTCCAGATATAAAGAACGCAGGTTCGCTGGCCGGAAGGCTAACCCGCACTGCTGGCCGAATTTCACCCACGGTCAGTTTGGGCCGAAGCAAGGCATGACGGCAGTTGGATCATATGGTGCGCGCGGGAGCGCTGCGATTAGCGCCGGGCCGAGAGCGGGCGCAGGCGCGCGATATCTGTTCGGGATTTGTGCTGCGCTGCTGATCGGCGGCATCTGTGCCGTCGGCGCGCAGCAGCGCGAGACGGTTGCCGCACCCGCGCCGATCGAATTCAACATCCCCGCACAGCAGCTTGCCAGCGCGTTGCAGGCTTACGGCGAGCGCACCGGCGTTCAGGTGCTCTATGAGAGCAATTCCGCGACCGGCCGGAAGTCGACGTCGGTCGAGGGAAGCCTCACGCCCGGGGATGCCTTGAACCTGCTGCTGACCGGAACCGATCTGAAGGTCCAGTATATCCGCCCCGACGCCATTACCCTCGCATCGCGCAGCGCGCGCGCCGACCGCCCGCCGGCGAGCCCGCTTGCTTCAGCGGATCTGTCGCTGGGCACGCTGCAGGTGCGGGCGAGCAGCGACGGCAACGACGCCGGCGCGCTGCGCGACTACAGCGAAAGCCTGCAGCTCGACATCCAGAAGGCGTTGCAGAAGAATATCGGGTCGCGCGGCGGCAGCTATCAGCTGGTCGTCGATCTGTGGATCGACCCCTCCCGCACGATTCAGCGGACCCAGCTGATGCGGTCGACCGGCGACCAGCGCCGCGATGCGGCGGTGACCGCGGCGCTGCAAGGATTGACCGTCAGCCGAACGACGCCCGCCAATGCCTCGCAGCCGGTGCGGATCGCGATCCGGGTGAAATCGTTCCAATGAGCGCCAACGAAACCAGCGGACCCGATGGCATGCGCGGCGTGGGTCCGGGTCCGGCAAGCCTGCTGTTTCATCCCGAGGATCCGAGTGCCTGGACCTCGGGCGAGGTGCTGCGCCTGCTGCTGGCGCCGGCGATCGCCGCTTTGTTGTTTGTCGGGGGAATCTACTGGATCCGGCTGCAGCCGCAGGCTGGATCGTCAAGCCGTGAGCAGAACTCGATCGTGCAGGTTCGGCTGCTGCCGAGCCCATCGCCCGCGCCGATACCGGTCGCTCCGGTTTCGCAGCCGCAAACCGCGACCCTCGCCAGCCGGACCGAGGTATCGCCGGAAAACTCCGATCCGTCCCTCGACAATCTGACCGCGGCCCCGGCGCGGGAGCCGATGCCGGCGGAGTCCGCCGTGCCGAGCCTCCGTGCGACGCCGTCGCCCGCCGACACGCCGCCAGACAGTGTTGCCGTCAAGTTTCAGCAGACGCTGCTCCGCCATGTCGCGCGCTATCGGCGCTATCCCAGTGCGGCGCGGTCCGGCCGCTTGCATGGCTTGGTCGAGACGCTGTTTTCGATGCAGCGCGACGGCTCGGTGGTGGAGGTCTGGGTCAAGACCAGTTCCGGAGAGGCCGTTCTCGACAAGGCCGCGGTCGACGCGATCCGCCGCGCCCAACCGCTGCCGCCGATTCCGTGGGGATTGCCCGACCGGCTCAACATCCAGATCTGGCTTGAATTCGATCCGTCCTGATCCGCGCTTTCCGGTCCGCAAGCACAACCCGTTCAACTTTTGGATGTGACCCGCATGCACCAGCTCGTGTGTCGCCCGGTGTCGACTTGTTATCGTCATAAATGTGTTGTGCGCGGCCGTTACGAGATGGGCAGCTTCAAGAACAATTCAATCTGGATATCGGGCTGGTGTCTGGGAGGCCGCGGAACGTGGCTGAAATCAATCGAGTGCGGCTGCGGGGCCAGCTTGCAGTCAACTACGACGGCCTCGTCAAGAAATTGACCCGCCGTCTGGGATCGTCGGACTTCGCTTACGAGGCCCTGCACGAGACGTTCCTGCGGCTGGAGCGCGTCACTGACGCCGTGCCGATCCGCAGCCCCGCCGACTATATATTCCGCATCGCAATCAACATCGCGCGGGACCGTCAGAAGGCGCAGAATCTTCGGGTCAGTGCCGCCGAGATCGATTCACTGCTCGACCTGAGTGACGAGGGACCGAGCCCGGCGAGGATCGTCGAGGCGCGTTCCGATATTGACGCCTTCAAGCGGGCGCTGGCCGAATTGCCGGAGCGGCCGCGCGACGTACTCTATAGCATTACGATCGAGGGCCGGACGCCGCAGGATGTCGCGACCCGCCTCGGTGTCAGCGTGCGAACCGTGGAAAGCGATTTGAAGTCGGCCCTGAGCCATTGTGCTGATTGTCTCGACTATACGTTGATCCGCCGCCTCGGCGGTCCGCGCCCCCGTTCGTGATCGCATTCGCCGCGGCCGTAGCGCGCGCCGGTGAAATTCGTTGCAGAGGATTATTTGCAGCGGCCGCGGCCGCTTGATCCGAAATCGACACTGACAATCTGCAGGATTTCAACCTCAATTCTGCGGGATAGCGGGTTTTCTGTCGTCTATAGAGTAGAGAGCGATCTCATGGGGGCCGCTGGGGCGCCTGGGAAAGGTTCGCTGCACGTGTTGCACCGCTTGAACACAGCTTCAGACGTCATCGACCCGGCATGTGGTCGTCGTGCGGTCTCGCCGCGCGTGCCGCAGTTTCCGGATGTTTCTGCCGGCGTTGTGCGCAACGGCCGATTGCGGTGCCCTGCTGCCGTCGGAATCGTCTATATAGCGACCTTCGCTATGTGCTCGACGCGATCGGGAGGCTGAGGTTTGGCGCGCAGGGTGATGAGCAGTCCGTCGTGACCGAGCCGACCGGCACATCCGGGCCCGATCCGTTGCTGGATGAGGCGCTTGATTGGGTTGTTCGGCTGAAGGCCGGCGAACCGACACGCGCCGATGTCGCCGCGTTCCAGCGCTGGCGCGCGCAAAGCCCTGACCACGAGGAGGCGTTCAGATCGGCTGCCCGGCTGCTTCGCACCGCTACGGCTGCGGCAAAGGAGCTCGCCGAGGAAAAGGCCGCCACGGTGGTGACATTGCCGCCTCGGCCGCTACGTCCTTTGACACGTCGCATCATGCTGGGCGGCGCGATTGCCGCCGCGGCCGGCTATGTGATGATCCATCCGCCGCTCGACCTGTGGCCGTCGATCGAGGAACTGTCGGCCGATTACCGGACCGGCAAGGGCGAACAGCGCAAGGTGATGCTGGCGCCGGACATCTCGGTCGAATTGAACACCCAGACCAGTCTCGCGCTGCGGCCGGCGCCGAACGAAACCCGGATTGAATTGATCTCGGGCGAGGCCTCGGTGGTTGCCCGAAGGTCGTCGTCGATGCCGCTGGTGATGCTGGCGCGCGACGGCCGCATCAGCGCGCTGCAGGCGGATTTCAACGCGCGCTGCATCGAGGGCGTGGTTTCGGTGACGTGCCTCGACGGCATCGTCACGGTCGAGCAGGACGGCCGCTCGGTGCAGCTTCGCAAGGCCGAGCAAGTGACCTATTCGCGCGCCGGGTTGCAGGCGTCGCTGCCGGTCGATGCCAGGCAGGTCGCGGCCTGGCAGACCGGATTGCTGATCTTCCGTGACCGGCCGCTGGCAAGCGTGGTGGACGAAGTGAACCGGTACCGCGCCGGAAAGATCATCATCACCAACGCAGAACTGAAGCGCAGGCTCGTCAACGGCACGTTCCACGTCGACAAGCTCGACAATTTCGTCGCCCAGGTCGAGCAACTGTTTGGCGCGCGGATCACATCGCTGCCGGGCGGTGTGGTGCTGATGAGCTGACCACGCGCGCTTCGCAAAGCGGATATCCGGTTCGCGTGAAGAAAAAGCGTCACAAAAAATCAGTCGGCCCGGCCTCGTTCCTGTTCGCTCGGAATGGATCACGCTCTGATCGAACGAATCGACCCTGCGCCGCTCGATTTCCTAACAAACCAAAAATTTCTTTCGCGGTGCCGCAGATTCTCTTGCGGGTTTGCACTCGCCCAGACGTCTTCTGAGTAAGGCGTCGTCATCGCGGCCTTCCCGCTGCGATGGCGCGCGCCTGCGCGAAGTAAGTGGGACGTCTGTGCGTAATCGAAGAGATCATTGGGTTTTCGGGTATCGGGCGCGATCCCGGATCGGGTTGCGCGGATCGGCTGCGGCGCTGTCCGTGATCGGCTGCGTGGTGACCATCGTTCCTGCGCACGCAGCGAAGGATACTGCCGCGCCGGCCGCAGCGCCGGCGGCGGGCAAGCAGCCCGCCCAGGCCAATGCGCCGGCGCAAAAGCCGGCGGCGCCGTTACAGCGTTTCGATATCGACGATTTCGAGGTGCAGGGCGCCGACACGCTGCCCCAGGTCGAGATCGAGGAGGCGATCTATCCCTTCCTCGGCCCGAACAAGACCTCGGAGGACGTCGAGAAGGCGCGCGCGGCGCTGGAGAAGGCTTATCACGACAAGGGCTTTCAGACCGTCAGCGTCGCGGTCCCGCAGCAGAACGTCACCGGCGGCGCGGTCACCCTCAAGGTGAGCGAGCTGAAGGTCGGGCGGCTGCGGGTCAAGAACTCGCGCTATTTCGATCTCGACCGGATCAAGGACAACGCGCCTTCGCTGAAGGAAGGCAGTGTTCCCAATTTCACCGATGTCACCAAGGACATCGTGTCGCTCAACCAATGGCCGGATCGTCGTGTGACCCCGGCGTTGCGCGCCGGCGTCGCGCCCGGCACGGTCGACGTCGATCTCAATGTCGAGGACAAGGCGCCGATCCACGCCAGCCTCGAGGTGAACAACCGGCAGTCGCCGTCCACCACGGCAAGCCGCGTCTCCGCCACCGTGCACTACGACGATCTGTGGCAGCTCGGCCATTCCCTGAGCTTCACCTATCAGGTCGCGCCGGAACGGCCGAGCGATGCCGAAGTGTTCTCCGGCTCCTACATGGCGCGGATCCCGAACGCCGACTGGCTCAACCTGCTGTTCTACAGCGTCAAGTCGAACAGCAACGTCGCGACCATCGGCGGCACCAACGTGGTCGGTCCGGGCCTGATCATCGGCGAGCGCGCCGTGATCACGCTGCCGACCCGCGAGGGCCTGTTCCACACGCTGTCGGTCGGCATGGACTACAAGCATTTCGACCAGACCGTGAACCTCGGCACCGACGGCTTCTCGTCGCCGGTCACTTATTATCCCGTCGTCGCGACCTATGGCGCGACGTTCCAGCAGGAGAAGTTCACGACCCAGTTCAACGCCGGCATCACCTACAACATCCGCACGCTGAGCAGCCCGTGGGACGAGTTCGACGCGAAGCGCTACAAGGCCTCGCCGAGCTTCACCCATTTCAACATGGACGTCTCGCATACCCAGGAGCTGCCGGAAGGCTTCCAGCTCTACGGCAAGGTGCAGGGGCAGATCGCCGACGGCCCGCTGGTCTCGAGCGAACAGTTCAGTCTCGGCGGTCTCGATACCGTCCGCGGCTATCTCGAATCCGAGGTGCTCGGCGACAATGGTGCAGTCGCCAATCTGGAGCTGCGCACGCCTAATGTCGGCAGCATGCTGCAGGGCGAACTCAAGAGCGAGACCGGCGACGGCAAGCCGCGCTTCATCACCTTCAACGATTGGCGCTTCTTCACGTTCTTCGATGCCGGCTACGCGTCGATCCAGCAGCCGCTGCCGGAGCAGCAGCCGTCCTTCGTCGCATGGAGCTACGGCGTCGGCACCCGATTCAAGACGTTCGAATATTTCAACGGCATGGTCGCGCTTTCGGTGCCCGGGGTCGCTCAACAATACACGCACGCAAACAGTCCGCGCGTGAACTTCCGAATCTGGGGTGAATTCTGATGGGGATGGGTCTTACTTTCGATCGACGCACGCGCCGGCCGGCGCTGCGCCGAGGCGTTGTGAACGCCGCGACGGCATTGTTGTTCGGGCTCGTCGCCCTGGTGACGTCGCTCGCGCCCGCGAGCGCCTGGTGGAACGACGAATGGTCGCTGCGCAAGAAGATCACGATCGATGCCAGCGCGTCGGGTGCCAGCGTCACCGATCCGATCGGGACGACGCCCATGCTGGTCCGCCTGCATGTCGGAAATTTCCGCTTCAGTTCGGCCAAGGACGACGGTAGCGATCTGCGCTTCGTCGCCGGCGACGACAAGACGCCGCTGAAGCACCACATCGAGAAGTTCGATTCTCTGCTTGGCGAAGGCCTGGTCTGGGTCGCGGTGCCTAATCTCGCGCCGGGCGCGCGGACCGACATCTGGCTCTATTACGGCAACAAGAAAGCGATCGCGACCAGCGATCCCAAGGGCACCTACGATCCGGATACCCTGACGGTCTATCACTTCAACGAGCGCGGCACGCCGGCGATCGATTCCTCGGTATGGGCCAACAACGCGCAGAGCGTCGGCCAGCCTGCGGACGGTTCGCTGATCGGGACCGGGCTGCGGCTCGACGGCCGCGCGCCGGTGACCATGCCGGCCTCGCCGTCGCTCGCCTGGGCGGATGGTGCGGCGCTGACCTGGTCGACCTGGATCAAGCCGGCGACGTTGCAGCCCAACACTGCGCTGTTCAGCCGGCGCGATGGCGCCAACGCGCTGGTGATCGGTGTCGACAATGGCAGCCCGTTCGTCGAGGTCACCAATGCGGGATCCGTGCAGCGCTCGACCGCGGGCGCGCCGGTCGCAGCCGGCAGTTGGCACCATGTCGCCCTCGTCGCGGCAAACGGCCAGGTCACGCTCTTTCTCGACGGCGTATCCTACACCGCGCTCAGCGCGAGCCTGCCGGCTCTCAATACCGTTGGCCTGATCGGAGGAGACTCGTCGACCTCCAGCGCTTCTCCGATCGCGCCTGCGACGGCCCCGTCCGCAGCAACACCGTCAGTGCCCCCTGATGCGTCGGCTGCGGGCGGCGGCGCCGCGCCCGCGGCGACGCCGGATGCGGCGGCAACGCCGGCACCGGCACCCGCGGCTGCGATGGCCGGCTTCGTCGGCGACATCGACGAACTCGAGATCAGCAAGGTCGCGCGTCCCGCCGGACTGATCAAGGTGATGGCGATCGGGCAGGGCCCTGACCAGGGCAAGCTGATGTCCTTCAGCGTCGACGAGGAGACCGCGAGCTGGCTGTCCGGCTACTTCGCGGTGATCCTGAAGTCGGTGACGCTCGACGGCTGGGTGGTGATCGGCATTCTGCTGATCATGGCTGTGATCAGCTGGGTGGTGATGATCGACAAGGCCTCGTATCTCAACAAGCAGGCCAAGGCGAATGCCCAGTTCATGAAGGGCTTCCGCGAGATCGCCGCCGATCTCACCATGCTGGATCGCGGCGATGCCGACGATGTCTCGACGCTCGGCGGACGCCTCACTGAAGCCGACGCCAAGATGATGCGCTCGTCCTCGCTCTACCGCATCTATCACATCGGTGCGGCGGAAATCCGCCACCGCTTCGGCACCAACAATGCGCAGCGCGTGCCGGTGCTGTCGGCGGTATCGATCGCGGCGATCCGCGCGGCGCTCGATAGCGGCGTCGTCAAGGAGATGCAGCGGCTCAACCGTCTGATGGTGGTGCTGACGATCGCGATCTCCGGCGGTCCGTTCCTCGGCCTGCTCGGCACCGTGGTCGGCGTCATGATCACCTTCGCGGCGATCGCAGCGAGCGGCGACGTCAACGTCAATGCGATCGCGCCCGGCATCGCCGCCGCGCTGGTGGCGACCGTCGCCGGTCTCGGCGTCGCGATCCCGGCGCTGTTCGGCTACAACTATCTGATCTCGCGGATCAAGGACCTGACCAACGACATCCAGGTCTTCGTCGACGAGTTCGTGACCAAGATGGCGGAATTCTATTCCGCCGACCGGCCGGACCCGATCGAACACCGCATCGCCGCGGAGTAACGGCGATGCAGATCCAGGCCGATTCCAAACCCTATGACGACATCAACATCACGCCGATGTTGGACCTCGCCTACGTGCTGCTGGTGATTTTCATCATCATGACGACGGCGACCGTACAGGGACAGAAGGTCAACCTGCCGAAGGCGTCGGCGGCGCCGAGCCTTGCGACCCAGACCACCAAGGCGATCACCGTCGCCAATGACGGCAAGATCTTCCTCGACACGATCCCGGTCACGCTGGCCGAGCTCGAACAGCGGCTGATCCAGCAGAAGGCGCTGACGCCGGAATTCCCCGTGGTGCTTCGCGGCGATGCGCAGGCGCAGTACCAGAGCGTGATGGATGTGTTCGATCTGCTCAGCCGCATCGGCCTGAGCCAGGTCGGGCTCGCCACGAAGCCGCTCGTGAAGTGAGCTAGCCGGAAAGCGACGCCATGTTCACGCAGCCAGCACCCTTTCCACTGACCGAGCGGAAGACGCTGCGGTCGTGGCTCAGCGGCGTGATGCGATCATTCGATCCCGGCTGCGATGCCGCGGCGGGTGCGGAGCATCCTGTCCCGACTGTTGTCGCAGAGCTGCGCGAGGAACCGCGCGGCGAGGTGGTGGCATTTCCCCTCCATGGCGAGGCCTTGCTGGTGAAGCTGGCGGAACTGTTGCGACGGCAGGTTGCAGGCCGGCAACCCGCCGACAATCCGCTGCGGCTGACAATCTCGCGATGCCCGTGGGCCCGCCTCTCGATCGATGAGATGGCCTATGTGGACTATCTGAGCGAGATCGAGACGTTCCATGCGGCGATCGAAGCCGGCCCCGACACCAAGGTCATCCTGAAGACCACGGATTTCGGCGCGCTCGCCAGCTTCGTGACGCAATATGTCAATGAGAGGCTGACCGACCGTGCCGCGATGAGGGCCGCGCCATGAACGCGCCGCTTCGGGATCAGAACGCGCAGGCTGCGCGCGCCACGCCCTCTGCCGAAGATCAAGCCGCCGTCGCACCCGCAACGCCGCCCCGCAAGGCGGTCGCGCGGAAGAGCGAGCGCAGCGCGCTGCTGCGCTACGGCGCGGCGGTGGCCGTGGTCGCGCTGTTGATCTGCGGCATCGTCTATTTCTTCCTCGGCCATGACGACCTGCCGCCGCCGCGCCAGGTGCGCGATCTCACCATCGTCAATGTGACGCTGCCGCCGCCACCTCCGCCTCCGCCGCCACAGCCGCAGCCCGAGCAGAAGATGGTCGAGCAGCCCAAGATGGCGGAGCCCGAGTTCAAGGAAGAGAAGCCGGTCGACAAGCCGAAGGACGAGCCGGTCAAGAACGCCAAGAACGACGAGCCGCCCGGTCCGCTGTCGCTCGATGCCAAGCCGACGAGCCCCGGCGACCTGTTCAATCTCGGCGGCAAGCCCGGCGGCAATCCGTACGGCGGCGGCGGTGGCGGTGGTAGCCGCTGGGGCTGGTACGCCACGATCGTCACCTCGCAGATCGAGGCGGCGATCCGCGCCAACCCGAAGACGCGCAACATGGCGACGCAGATCCAGATGCGGCTGTGGGTGGATGGCTCCGGCCATATCAGCCGCGTCGTCCTGGCGCCGTCGTCCGGCAATCCGGAGGTCGACGCGGCGCTGCGCAACGAGGTGATCGGCAGCCTGACGCTGCGCGAACCGCCACCCAAGGACATGCCGATGCCGGTGGTCACGCGCGTCACCGCGCGGCGGCCGAGCTGACCAGACCAACCAAACGACCAACCTTGAACTGAAATGTGCGAGTGAGAACTGGGGGACTGATGTTTAAGAAACGAGCTCACGCAGAATGGCGCGCGCTACCGCTTGCGGTGTCGCTGGGTGCGCTCGCCTGCGCAACGCCGGCCATGGGCCAGAGCGCGGACCAGGCTCCCGCCGCCGCAACCAAGCGGACCGATGACAAGAAGCCAAAAGTATCGAGCACGAAGCCGACATCGTCGAACGCCACCGTCAACCTCGTCAATCTGCTGGTGCAGCAGGGCGTGCTGAAGGAAGAGCAGGCCCAGGCGCTAATCAAGCAGGCCGAAGACGAAGCCTATATTTCGCGTCAGGCCTCCAAGGACGCCACCGCCAAGGCCGATGACGCCGCCAAGGCCGCAACCGCCGCCGCTGCAGCGGCGCAGCCGCCCGGCACCAAGCACGTCACCTATGTTCCCGAAGTCGTCAAACGGCAGTTACGGGAAGAGATTAAGCAGGAGGTGATGGCCAAGGCACAGAAGGAAAACTGGGCGTCGCCCGGAACCTATCCGGAATGGGCGCAACGCATCCGCTTCTACGGTGACGCGCGCGTGCGCTATCAGGGCAATTATTTCCCGACCGGCAACGACCAGGCCGGCGCCGCCAATTACAACGCGATCAACACCGGCTCGCCGTATGATATCACGAGCACTGCGTTCGGGCCGACATACGACGCCACGCAGGATCGCAACCAGTTCAGGCTCCGCGGCCGGCTCGGCATGGAAGCGGACTTGCTCTATGGGTTCACGGCCGGCCTGCGCATCGCAACTGGCGAGAACAGTTCGCCGGTGTCCACCAACCAGACCCTTGGCGGTGGTGCAGGCAACTTCTCGAAATACGGCGTCTGGCTCGATCGCGGCCACATCAACTGGCAGACTTGGGGCGACGATCTCCGGATCTCCGCCGGCCGCTTCGACAATCCGTTCTGGTCGCCGACCGATCTCGTCTGGTACAGGGAACTCGGTTTCGACGGCTTCGCCGTTCAGACCAAGCACGAGGTCTGGGAAGGCTTCACGCCATTTGCCGTGGGCGGCGCGTTCCCGCTGTACAACACCGATTTCAACGCCGGAATCAATTACGCGGATCCGGTCACCGGCGCGCCGATCAAGTTCGTGAGTCATGACAAGTGGCTGTTCGGAGGCCAGGTCGGCTTCAACGCTCGCTTCAGCCCGGAATACTCATTCCGGTTCGGCGTCGCCTTCTACGACTTCGACAACGTCCAGGGCCAGTTCTCCAGCCCCTGCATCGTCAGATCGTCGTCCGATGTCTGCGATACCGACCTGACGCGGCCAGGCTTCGCGCAGAAGGGTAACACCTATTTCCCGCTGCGTAACATCATTGCCGATGCACCCGGGGTTACGAACGGCAACAATGGCGGCACGATCAATCAGTTCGAATATTTCGGATTGGTCAGCCAGTATCGCCCGGTGGTCGTGAGCGGGCAGCTCGATCTCGGACAATTCCATCCGACCCACATCGTGCTCGACGGCGAGTATGTCTACAACACCGCGTTCAGCCGCTCCTACATGAATGCGCAGGCTGCGATCTACGGCGTGCTGATGAACAACCGCGGACCGAGTCCGGACGGCGGCACCACGCCCGGTCCGTTCAACGGCGGCAATCAGGGTTGGCTCGGCCGCGTCACCGTCGGCGACCGGGAGATCAGGCATCTCTGGGATTGGAACGTCCATGCCGGCTACAAATACCTGGAGTCGGATGCAACTCTCGACGCGTTCGCAGACTCCGACTTCGGCCTCGGCGGCACCAACCTCAAGGGCTACTTCGTCGGCGGCAATATCGGTCTCGGCGAGAATGTCTGGGCGACATTGCGCTGGATGAGCGCCAACAGCATCGCCGGCAGTCCCTATGCCGTCGACGTCCTGCAAGTCGACCTCAACGCGAAGTTCTGACCATGCGCATTGCACTGTTTGTTCTTGTGATGGTGATCGGAGCCTTGAGCTCCGGCACCGCATTCGCCCAGTCCGAGACCGACCGTCTGCGCGACGCGCTGCGCAGCGCGACGGCGCAGACCCGCGCGCTGGAAGACCAGCGCACGGCGCTGCAAGCGAAAATCGCCGACGCCGATCGCGAAAAGGCGGCGGCCAAGAAGGAGGTCGACGACCTCAAGGCGCAGCTGAAGAAGGCCGACAAGGAACATCGCGACGCAGTCGACGAGTTCAATCAGCGGCTCGCCGAACGCGATGAGACCCTGGAGAAATGGAAGTCGGCCTATGAGGAGGCGGCCACCGTCGCCCGCAGCAAGGACGCCGAACGCGCCAAGTTTGAAGGCGAGGCCACCGCCTACAAGGCCAGCACCAAGAGCTGCATCGCCAAGAACACCCAGCTGGTCAAGGCCGGCAAGGAGGCGGTGCAGCGCTACAAGGATCTGACGATCGGCGAGATCGTGGTCTCGCGCGAGCCGATGATCCAGCAGCGCCGGGTCGAAATCCAGAACCAGCTGCAGGAAAGCACCGACAAGTTCCTCGATCAGAAGGTGAACCCATGACGACCGCCACCATCGTGAAGTCGCTTCGGTCGATCAGCCTTGCCGCCGGAATGACCGTCGCTTTGGCGGCTTTCGTTGCGCCGATCGCGGTGCAGGCGCAGACCCAGGCTCCTGCGCCGCGGACGGTGCAGGCACCGGTCAGGAAGCCGCAGCCGCAGCCCGCCGCGCAGGCGCAAGCCGCCGCGACGCCCGCGCCGGCTCCAGTCGCGGCCGCGCCGAAGGCGACTGCGCCCGAGAACGTCATCGCGCGTGTCGGCGACACCAACATCTCGGCCGATGATCTCCGCAGCTATGTCGCAGCGCTTGCGCCGCGCGAGCAGGCGGCGCTCGCCAAGGATCCGGCGATGCTCAGCCAGGCCGTGCGGCTGCTGCTTGCCAACCGCCTGGTGCTGCAGGAGGCGGTGGCGAAGAAATGGGATCAGCAACCCGCTGTCGCCGCCCAGCTCGAGCGGGCGCGCGAGGGCGCGGTGGTCGAGCTCTATCTGCAATCGGTGTCGACGCCGCCGGCGAATTTCCCGACCGAGGACGATCTGCAGAAGGTCTATGAGGCCAATCGCGCCGCGTTCCTGATGCCGCGCCAGTTCCAGCTGGCGCAGATCTTCATCGCCGCGCCGAAGGAAGCCGACAAGGCCGCCGAGGACAAGGCGAAGCAGGAGCTCGACGACGTGCAGCGCAAGCTGAAGGCGCCGGCAGCCGACTTCGCCGCGATCGCGCGCGGCGACAACAATGCCGCCAAGGACGCCGGCGACCTCGGATGGGTCGCGGAGACCCAGATTCGTCCGGAGATCCGCAGCCAGGTGATGGGCCTTGCCAAAAACAGCGTCTCCGAGCCGATCAAGCTCGACGACGGCTGGCACATCATCAAGCTGATCGACACCAAGGCGTCCTACACCCGCACCCTGCCGGAAGTGCGCGACCAGTTGGTGCTGCAGATCCGCTCCGAGCGGTCGAACATGATGCGGCGGGCCTATCTCGCCGAGCTCTTGAAGCAGCACCCGCCTGTTCTCAACGAACTTGCGCTGTCGAGCCTGCTCGACCCATCGAAGAAATAATACGGAGACCAGGATGTCCGAGATCATCACCAAGCTCACGCTCGAAGGACTGCGCGACAGCTTCCAGAACGGCGGCTATCGCGTCGAAACGCTGACCGATCCGGTCGCCAACACCACCTATCTGCGCTCGGCGACGGCAGGGCTTGGCTTCGAGATCCGGCCAGGAAACCAGCTGGTCGGCGGGGAACAGGGATTTGTCGACGCCACGCTGTTCACCACGCTTCAGGTGCAGGGTGAGCTGCCGCTCGACCTCGTCAATCGCTGGAACGCGACGCGGCGGTTCGGACGGCTGCAGTTCAGCCATCCGTTCCTGATGTTCTGCCTCGACGTCTCCGTTGCCGGCGGCGTCACGCCGAACTTCGTGCGGGCGCAGATCGAGGTCTGGGACCGGCTGGTTCAGGAGCTGATCGCCTATCTGCGCGAGGAGCTGCCGAAGCTTGCCGCCCGGAACAACGGCGCGGCGGCTGCCGCGCAACCCGCCGCGCCTGCCCAGCAGCCGGCGCATGAACACACCGCGGAAGCGGCCGCCGTTCCCACCATCCAGTAAGTCGCGCCCGCCCCGCGACGGTCAGGCCCGCAAGCGATCATGAACGACGCTGCCTCCACGATGCAGGCGAGCTGCTTCGGCCGATGGTCGAAACGGTTCGGTCCTGTTCGTCGCCGGGGCGGCTGCATCGCAGCCGGTGGTCTTGCGCTCGCGCTCGGTCTGGCGCAGCCCGCGCACGCCGAGGGCGAGACGCCGGCAACGTCATTCAGCACGCGCTTTGCTGCCGTCGCAACGGCGGAGCCGCCTGCCGCCGCAGCGAAGCCGCCGGCGGAGGCCGCGACCAATCCGGCCGCGCCGGCCAAGGACACGACCAAGGATACGTCCAAAGACCCGAGCAAGGGTGCTGCGAAGGATGCCGGCGGCAAAAACCTGCCGCCTCCGCCCGCGAGCCAGCCCGCGATTTCGGATGCACGCATGCGCTATCGCGCGCTGATCGAGAAGGAAGCGGCCGGGACCGGGCTCGCGCCCGAGATCGCCGAGGCCGTGATGGGCGTCGAAAGCGGCTACAATCCCGATGTAATCGGCGGCGTCGGCGAAATCGGGCTGATGCAGCTGTTGCCGTCGACCGCGCGCATGCTCGGCTTTTCCGGCTCGCTCGCCGAACTTGCGATTCCCGAAACCAACATTCACTTCGGTGTCATGTACCTTGCGGAAGCGTGGCGCCGTGCCGGCGGCGACCTTTGCACCGCGGTCATGAAGTACCGCGCCGGCCACGGCGAGACCCGCTTCTCCTATCTCTCCGTGAATTATTGCGTGGCGGTGCGCGCCCGGCTGTTTGCCCGCGGCTTTCGGGTGACCGGAACCGTGCCGGCCGCGACGTTCGGCGAGCCGGGGCGCGGCAGCGGGGGTGGCGGATGCGGCCGCAAATGCCTCGGCGGCGGCGGGCGCATCGGTCGTGTCGATCTCGTCGCGCTCAACACGCGGCTGAACGCGCTTGTGATCCAGGCCCGGGGAGGGAAGTAGCAAGGCCGAGCCGCTCTGATCGACCTTGCTGCCTTGATATCCTGCTTGAGCTTCCTATCGTTTGAAACAGTTCTGGTTCTGCAAGGAGCAGCACCGATGAAAGTCATCATGTTGGCCATTGCCGTTGCCGGATTGTCGGCGATGCCCGCACCAGCACAGACGCCGACGCCGCAACACACGCCGCTGCCGGAGATCGTCTTCGGCACACCGCCGCCGGCGCTCAACCTGAACCGCGACACCAGCGGCGGCACCGGCCGCGCTACGGCAAGAGGCAGCGGCAGCGCGCCCGCCGAGCGCTGCGGCGATGCGTCTTCGCTTGGCTGCATCAATGAGCGGCTGAGGAAGCAGGTCGATCAGGTCAATCCGCCGGTGACCAACACGACGCCGATCGACGCGAAGTCGCAGGATCTCAAGGTCGGCGTGGTCAACGTCCCGGCGGTGCAGCAGCAATATGGCCGCAACTTCGGGGTCTCGGCGTTTCCCTATCGCCCGGCAGCGCCGGTTTTCAGCCATCGATAACGACGCGCGCCTCGACGCTTGTTTCGCGGAGATCGTGACACCGTCACATTTCTGACCATGGGCGTGTGGAAAATAGACAGAGCAACGGCTTGCTGATTCGATGCGAAAATCTGACGTGACCTGCCCCCATTGCCAGGCCGGCTATCGCCGGATCGAGTTGACGTCGAAGGGCGGCGTCGCCGGCGAGTTTCGCTGCCTGGTGTGCCACCACACGATCGAGCTGATGGACGGCTCGACCGATGTTGCGTTTCGCCTCACCGTGCAGCCCGGCAAGCCGTCTTACGCGTATTAGAGCCGTCTCGGGCGAAACGGACGCCGGTTCGCGTGACGCATCATCAACGCTGCTGCGGCAGGTTGACTTCGCTCCTTCGCGTCTCCTGGCTGCGAAGTTCGGCTTCGCGGCCGGATCGCGACAGCATGCCGAGCGCGACCAGTGCCGCGGCGAAGCCGGCGGCAGCGCCGACGCCGAGGGCCCAGCGCGGGCCGAGGTGATCGGCGACCCAGCCGACGATCGGTGCGCCGATCGGCGTACCTCCCAGTGCCACGCCGAGCCGCAGCGCCATCACGCGTCCGCGCATCGCCGGCTCGGTCGAGAGCTGCATCAGCGCATTCGAGGTGTTGGTGACGGTCAGCGCGGCGACGCCGATCACGACGAGTGCTGCGGCAAACAACCAGTAGCTCGGCGCCAGTGCGGCCAGCGTGCAACCGAGGCCGAAGATCGCGGATCCCAGCATCAGCGAAGCGAACCGCGGCTGGTCGCGGCTCGCCGCAAGCAGCGCGCCCGACACCGTCCCGAGCGCCATCATCGACGACAGCAGGCCGAAGCCGCGTGCGTCGGTGTGAAACGCGCCGACCGCCATGGTGGAGATGAAGATCGGAAAGTTCAGTCCGAAGGTCCCGATCAGGAACAGCATGATCAGTGTCGCTCTGAGATCGGGCCTGGACCAGACATAGTGGAAGCCCTGCATGATGCTGCCCTTGGTCGGATGGGCCCGCGCATTCGGACGCAGCTCGGAGGTGCGCAGCAGGGTTAGCGACGTCAGCACGGCCAGGAAGGATGTGCCGTTGAACAGGAACGCCCAGCCGGTGCCGACAGACGCGATGATGAGGCCGGCGACCGCCGGGCCGATCATGCGCGCGGCGTTGAACGAGGTCGAGTTCAGTGCGATCGCATTCGACAGGTTGGTATCGCTGACCAGCTCGGCGACGAAGGTCTGCCGTACCGGCGCATCGAGCGCGGCGGCACAGCCGAACAGGAAGGCGAAAGTGTAGACGTGCCAGAGCTGCACCAGCCCGGTGACGGTAAGAATGCCGAGGCCGAGTGCGAGCGTGCCCATCGTCGCTTGCGTTGCCATCAGGAGCTTGCGCTGGTTGAAATGGTCGGCGGCAAAGCCGGTCCACGGCATCAGCAGCAACTGCGGGCCGAATTGCAGCGCCATCACGATGCCGACGGCGGAGGCGCTGTGATTTGTCAGCTGCGTGAGGACCAGCCAATCCTGGGCGCCGCGCTGCATCCAGGTGCCGATGTTGGACACCAGCGCGCCGGCCGCCCAGACCCGGTAATTGAAGCTTGCGAGTGATCGAAAGACACGTCTCATGTTCGCTGCGGATCATTGCCGCCGTGAAACCGTCCGAAATGCCGCGCGAGGAAGAGACCGATCAGGACGCCGCCCAGACCGAGGGCTGCGACGTCGGCTGTGGTCCTCAAGCCGAAGTCACCGACGCGGCAGACCAGGAGATATCCGACCGCGAGGTTGAAGAAGCCCCCACACGATGTTGACCGACGACGACGACAGGCCTTCGCCTCGCGGCTTGGCGAACGGGCTCTGGAACGATTCGCCCATCGTGCCGGCGACGACGTGCGGAATCGCATTGGTGAGGAAGGCGCCGCCGAAGAAATAGGCGACGAGGTCAAGCCAGTTCATGCGCATGGGTCCTTTCAAGCAGATCGATGATCGCCTGCGTCGAGCCGGTTTCGCCAAGCCGCGGAAACACGTGCTCGATGCTGTAGTCATGTGCGTGCGGCCGCGCGTCGGTCATGGCGTCGATCGCAAGCGTGACGTTGAAGCCGGCCTCATAGGCCTGCCTTGCGGTCGATTCGACGCCGGTGCCGGTCGCAACGCCGGCAATCACGACATGGGTGACGCCGCGGGTGCGCAGCTCCTGCTCGAGATCGGTGCTGGCGAAAGCGCCCCATGTCCGCTTGGTGACGACGATGTCGCTCGCCTGCCGGCCGAGCTCCGGGATCAGGTCGGTCCAGCCTTCGGGAAACGCCGTACCGAGGCGCGGCCGCTCGGTTCGTCCGGGCGCTGCGCCGTCGACATTGACCAGCGCGACCGGCAGCCGGCGTCGTCGAAACGCGGTGAGCAGGACGCAGGTGCGTGCCACGATGTCGGCGAACGGATGGATGAAGGGCGCGCCGACGAGGCCTGCTTGCAGATCGACGACGATGAGGGCGGTGATCGGATCGAGCGTCGTCAGGGCCATGATCGTTCCTTTCAATCGAGCATGCTCGCAACCATCGCGGCGCAGCCGGTATCAATCCTCGACCAGCCGCTTCAGCAAGCCGACGGCGGCGGCGAGTTCGTCCTGCTCTCGCGCCGACAGCCGCACGGCGATGGTGCGCGACAGCCAGTCCTGCCGCGCGGCGCGGCCGGTGCGCAGCCGCTCACGGCAGCTCTCGGTGAGCGACATGATGGTCTGCCGGCCGTCGTCCGGATCGGGCGCGCCACGCACCAGGCCCGCGGCCTCGAGCGCCGATATCGCCGAGCTCATCGACTGCGGACGCATTCCCTCCGACCGCGCCAGACTGGACACGGTCGCGGGGCCGTCCTTTTCGAGGCGAAGCAGCACCGCGACCTGGGACGGCGGCAGGTCGTCACGCTGGCCTTGCTCGCGCAGCCGACGCTTCAGCTTTCCAATCAGCAGGCGGAGGTCTTCGGCGAGCGCGGAGGTGCGCGCCGAGCCGATGCGGGTTGCCGGTGCATTGCTCATGCCGAGCTGGTAGCAAATATGAAGGTAAACTGTAAAGATTACCTTTGCAGATTGGCTTCATATTCCCGTGATCGTCAGCAGCGCGGCAGAGCATTGCCGGACGAGGCTTCAAGTCTGAACCGCGTCTGAACCCGGTTCTGCTACGCATCACTTTCAATTTGGTTGTCTTCCTGCCTGCGATGGCGCGGCCAATCCGGCGCAGGCGACCACGGCGTTCCGGCGCAAGGCCGCGATGCTCGGCGCCAAGGTGTGCGAGGGCATCGCCGCCAGCAACATCCGGCAGCATGATGGGCTGTGGCAGGTCGACGTCGGCGCCGGCAGCTACGCCGCGCCGGTGCTGGTCAACGCCGCCGGAGCCTGGGCCGGGCGGATCGCCGCCAGCCTCGGCGAGCCGGTCCCGGTCGAGACGGTGGCGCCGATGCTGATGATCACCTCGCGCGTGCCGCATTTCATCGATCCCGTCGTGATCCTGCGCGGCCGCAAGCTGTCGTTCAAGCAGTTCGCCAACCGCACCTTGCTGATCGGCTGCGGCGGCCATCTGGCGACGCCGGATCAGGATCGCAACGAAACCGTGCTCGACTGGCACAGCCTTGCGGTGAGTGCGCGTACTGTGTTCGAGCTGTTCCCGGTGATGCGCGCCGCGACCATCGTGCGCGCCTGGGCCGGCATCGAGGCTCGCACCAAAGACGAGCTGCCGGTGCTCGGGCCGAGTGCCCGTCACAAAGGGCTTGATCACCAGTTCGGCTTTTCGCTCCACGGCTTTCAGCTCGGTCCCGCCGCCGGCGCTGTCATGGCGGAGCTGATCGCGAACGGCGGCACCCAGACCCGGATCGGCGGCCTCGGCGTCGAGCGATTCCACACCTCCCAACCGCAAAGATGAGGACATCATGACCATCACCCGCAGCATCCGCACGCCGATCATGCATCGCGCCGTCGAGGCCAACGGCTTCGTGTTTGTCGGCGGCACCATCGCCGACGACACCAGCGTCTCGATGGGCGAGCAGACCCCGCAACATCCTCGGCAAGATTTCGGGCTATCTGAAGCAGGCTGGCACGGACATCTCGCGCGTCGTCAGTGCCTCGATCTTCGTGACCGATTTGTCGAAGAAAAAGGAGATGGATGCCGTCTGGACCGAGGTCTTCGCCGACGACCTGCCGGCGCGGGCGACGGTCGGCGTGGCGGATCTCGGCGGCGGCGCGCTGATCGAGGTGGTGGTGACCGCGCTCAAGGGCTAGTTAGGGCCGTCCAGCCCTGCGGGCGCCGAGCTTCCGGCGTCAGGCCTCTTGCTCCGCCGCCGGCGCCGCGTAGATCTCCCGCGCGCGCCGGGTCACGGCCGCGTAGCGCGCCGTCGCGCTGAGGCTCATCAGCCCGGCGCGGACCAGGCCGAGAATGGCGCGCCGCGAGTGGAACGGTCCGGTCTTGCTCGCGGCATATCCGCGCGGGTAGAGCTGCAGGCGGCCGGCCAGCGCTTCCTGCAACGCCAGCTTCTGGGTCGCGCTCAGCCGCCGGCGCCGCGCGGGCTTCTCCGCTTCCGCCAACATGCGCAGCTCAATGCGCGACGATTTCCGTGGCGCAGCCTTCATTGTCAGCTCACGATCCGGTCGACTGGCGCGGCCTTCCGCGAAACCCGGCGCACGGCCGGCATCGTCATGGACGCCGGCATGTGGCACAACATCGCTCGCGTTGTTGCTCATCCCCGAACAGAACCGCATTTCGAGCGGCAGCGGCATCTGACGAAGGTCAGGATCAGTTGTGACGAAAGTCATATTCGTTTGCGGTCGCTGCCGGCTTACGCCAGAGTGGGCTGCTCGCTGAGCTGATGGGCAACGCATGATCGATCTGGGCAAGGATTTGCTTGCGGCCGCAGAAGCCGACGTCATCGGACTTGCCGTCATCGGTGCCGACCGGAGCATGCAGCGGAAAATCGGGCGGCTGGTCGAATGGCTTCCCGCAGTCGGCATCGATTGCTGCGAGTGCATGCTGCTGGTCGGCATGGAAGCCGAGCTGGCGGCGCTCGCGAGCGGCCAGCGGAACATGATCGCCCTTGCCGGCGTGCGCGGCGCATCGCCTGACATCACCCAGCCGATGACGGCGGTCGTGCTGTGGAACGGCGCGCAGTCGCACTACTTCGTCATCGCCACGCCGGATTTCTCGGGCCGTCAGGTCGAAACCTTGCTCGGCAGCGAGCGCCGCGCCCGGCGCCTGATGGAGCAGCAGCTCGAGGCGGCCAGCGCCGAGGTGCGCTTTGCCTCGCTGGCGCGGACAAGGCTGCGGCTGGCGCGCGATCTGCACGACACGCTGGTGCATTCGATCGTGGCGCTGCTGACCCAGATCCGGCTGATCAGGCACTATCTGACCGCCGATCCCGCGCGCATGGCGGACAGTCTCGCAACGGCGGAGGATGCAGCCGCAAGCGGCCTCAGCCGCGCCCGCGAGGCGATCGCACGCCTGCGGATGCCCGACGACTGGAAGCTCGATCCCGACGTCGAGGGGCAGCTCAGCGACTTCGCCACGCGCAGCGGCGTCAGGGTGTCGATCCAGATCGACGACGCGGCACGGGCCGGCTTGCGCGATTGCGGCTTGACCGTTCAGCGCATCCTCAGCGAGGCGCTGCGCAATGTTCAAACCCATGCGCAGGCGCGGCGCGTCTCGTTTCACGCCTTCGACGAACCGGCCGCGGTCGGCCGGAAGCTCATCGTCGAGATCCGCGACGACGGCCGCGGTTTCGATCCAGCGGTGCCGACGCCCGGACATTTCGGATTGATCGGAATGGCCGAATTTGCTGAACTCGTCGGCGGAAGCTGCGCGGTGGAGAGCGCGCCCGGACAGGGAACGCTGGTCCGGATATCGCTCCCCGTGGCGGTGCCGCCGGCAGCATCTGCCGGCGTGCTGGCCGATTGATGTGGTCGCCATGTTGAGGTGGTCGCCATGCAGACCTTCGAGAGGATGAAGGAAGCCCGTGAGCAGGATTGAGAAGGTGCGGGTGCTGATCGCCGAGGATCAGACCCTGATCAGGGAAGGTATCGCCACACTGCTGGCCCAGCAGAACGACGATTTCGAGATCCTTCCCGGCGCTGCCGACGGCGAGCAGGCGATTGAGTTCGCGCGGCGCTATCGGCCTGATGTCATCCTGATGGATCTGCAGATGCCGCGCGTCGACGGCATCGCGGCGACCCAGCGGATCCTGCGCGAGCTGCCGCAGACCCATATCGTGGTGCTGACGACATTCGAGACCAACGATCTGATCTTCGAGGCGGTGAGCGCGGGCGCCAAGGCGTATCTGCTGAAGGATGCCAGGATGGAGGAGATCGCCTCGACGATCCGCGCCGTGATCAACGGCCAGTCCGGGTTGTCGCCGAGCGTCGCGGCGCGCATCCTCGACGAGTTCAAGCGGCTGCGCGGTCCGCGCGTTTCGGCGAAGCTGCCGGTGCGCGACGGGCTGACGGCGCGGGAGAATGAAATTCTCACGCTGATCGTCGAGGGCAAGAGCAACACCGAGATCGGCGAGCGGCTACATTTGGCCGAGGGCACGGTGAAGAACTATGTCAGCACTATCCTGGAGAAATGCCAGGTCAAGAACCGTACGGAACTGGCAATAAAGGCAATCACTTACTAGAAATAATTGCTCTTGTCCGGACAACCAGACGGCTGATCTGGCTGAGATTGCTCGCCTTTCTCTGGGCCGCGCCCGCAAAATTAGCTATAGGGTTGTTTCGGATTTGCTTTTTGACACGGCAGGTCCGGATTGCGCAGCTTTGAGTAAGCAGGAAATGACCATGAAGGGTATCGAGCGCCAGACCAAGGATACCGATGGACTGGCAAACGCGGCGGCCGGCAACGGCGCGGATGCCGCAGCGCATGGCATGGCGGCGATCGATCAGGTCCGCGACCTCCTGTTCGGCGGCGCGCAACGCTCGCTGGAGACCAACCTCTCGGGCCTGCGCGAGGAGATGCAGGCATCGCTGAAGCAGATGCAGGCGGACTTCACCAACGAGCTCACCGCGCTTGCTGCGCGGCTGTCCGACCTCGAGCGGGATACCGAGCAGAAGCGCTTGGACTCGCTGAAGGATGTCGGTGCGGCCATCACCCAGCTCGGTTCCGTCATCAACGGATTGGGATCGGGCCGCACGGGCAAATAGCCATGGCAGCCGCTGCCGGCCAGAACCGCGAGATCGAGCAGCTCAAGACATTGCTGTTTCAGCCGGAGGCGACGCGTCTGACGTCGCTGGAGGCCGATCTTGACTCGCTGCAGCGTTATGTCGGCAATTCCGATCGGCTGGAGACCGCCACCGCCGGTATTCTGGTCGAGGCGCTGGAGCGCGCCGAGGTCAACCGGCCGCGCGAGCTCGCCAGTGCGATCGCGCCAGTCGTGGTCTCCGCGATCCGCAATGAGATCAAGAATTCGCGCGAGCAGATGATCGAGGCGCTGTATCCGATCGTCGGCCGGCTGGTCAGTGCGGCGGTCGCCAATGCATTCCGGGAACTGGTTGCCTCGCTTGAGCAGCGCATCAATGCCCTGACCTCGGCGCAGCTGTGGGTCGGGCGCGTCAAGTCGTTGGTGACCGGACGTCCGATCAGCGAGTTCGTGCTCGCCGATGCCCCGCCGCAGATCAACCGCCTGCTGATCATCGAACGCGGCAACGGCCGCCTGATCGCCGACTGGAAGCGCGAGGCGACCGCCGACGAGCGCGCCGATCTGCTCAGTGCGATGGTCGCGGCGATCCTCGAATTCTCGGTGCAAGCGCTGGCCGGCGAAGGCAATCTGCAAACGCTCGATTTCGGCGGACGGCAGCTCGCGCTGCGCGCCTCGCCGCGCTACATCCTGGCCGCGGAGTGCCTCGGCCCGCTGCGTCCTGCCGACAATGCGAGGATCAACTCGCTGTTCTTCGATGCGATCGAACGCATCGATCGCGGCGCGGATTGCGATGGCCCGATGCTCGCTTCGCTCGCCGCTGCGATCGAGACCGACGACACGCCGCGGCGGATCGCGAGCCGGCGCGGCAAGGTGATCCTGTTTGCGGTGCTCGCGGCCCTGGCTGCGCTGTTGCTTTACCTTGCCGCGACCGCGGTGACGCGAAGCCTTTTGGAGCGGCGGACCCATGCCGCGCTGGAGCAGCTCGCCGCCAAGCAGCCGTTGCTGGCCAGCTTCCCGCTGCGGCTCGACTTCGATCACGGTGGTCGAAGCGTGGCCGTCACGGGCCTCGAGCCGAGCCAGTTGGAAACCGCGCCATTGATCGACGCGCTCGCTGCGGCTGCGGCGCCGTACAAGGTCGTCGACCGCATCGGGCTGGTGTCTGCGCCGGATCAGGTTGTGGCATCGCAGGCCGGCATCGCCGAGAGCCTGAAGCGGCTGCAAGCGAGTCTCGACCAGATGCGCGAGGCAATGAGCGCGCAGGCCAAATCGGGCGACCAGAAACTTGCCGCGCTCGCCGAGCAGTACGACAAGGTCGGCGACCAGTCCGCCAAGCTGGGCGAGCAAGTTGCCAGGCTGCAATCCGTCGCCGACGGCCCGGCGGCGCGGCTCGACCGCTTCATCGCCACGACCGCGATCTTCTTCGTCAACAACGCCGACGAGTTCCTCGACAACGACCTAGCCGAGCAGCAGCTGCGCGAGCTCGCCGGACTGATGGTGAACAATGATCTCAGGCTGCGGATCGTCGGCTACGCCGATCAGAGCGGCACCGAGGGTACCAACAAGACGCTGGGGCGCAAGCGGGCGGAGCAGGTTCAGCGCAGGCTGACCGCGCTCGGGGTCGATCCGTCGCGGCTGATCCTGGTGTCGCGCGCCGCGACGATGCCGATCACCGACCGGCTCGATGCCACTGTCGGCGGCAACCGCCGCGTGGCGTTCGAGACGGTCTACCGAGGCGAAGTGGCGCGCTGATGCTCACCGCAAAAGTCATGCTGCTCGGCGATATGGGTGTCGGCAAGACGTCGATCCTCTATCGGCTGATCTACAACCGGTTCGAGGGCCAGTACAAATCGACGCTCGGCGTCGAGATCCTGAGCCATGACGTGACGCCGGCGGATGGCAGCGATCCGATGCGCCTCGTGCTGTGGGACACCGACGGCGATTTCGGTACCCAGATCTTCGACACGGTCTATGTCACCGGCGCCTCCGCGGCCATCATCGTGTCCGACGTGACGCGGCCGCACACGGTGACGCGCATGGTCGAGCTGGTCCGCGGTTTCGAGGAGCGCTTCCCGGGTCGGCCCTACCGGGCGCTGCTCAACAAGATCGATTTGCCGGAAGCCGCGGGAAGCGCCGGCCTGATCGCCGAGCTTGCGAAGTCGAGCGTGAAATCGGTCAGCGCCAAGACCGGCGTCGGCATTGCCGAGAGCTTTGTCGACCTCGCGCAGACGATCCGTCGTCGTCAGTTCTAGTCCAAAACGCGCAACGGACGTTGGTGTCAGCCGTCCCGACTTCTCGGGGCTGGCGAATCGGGCCGGGACGGCTGACTTCATCGCACGTGGGGCGTACGATGAAACGCGCGCGACGTGCGGCGCACGACCGCACGAATCTCCCCGACTGCACCACGCGGTCCCACACTCCGATAGTGACGATGGTCATCTTCCGCTCGGCCAATGGCCTGCCTATCGTCCGCCCCGTCACCGGAACCAGCCACGGGACCGACGCTGTCTCGGGCATACGGAGTGAGAGACATGAGCATTTTTGGAAGCATCATGGGTGCAATCTTCGGCCACGGCGCCCAGGCCAAAGCACCTGATGGCAAGACACCTGATGGCAAGACACCTGAGACGACAATGACGGCTGCGCCCGGCGCGGCACCGGCAACAACGTCGACCGCCGCATCCGCTGCGCCCGGCGCGCCCGCCGCACCGACCGTCGACGTCGCTGCGATCGTCGACAAGGCGGCGGCAGCCACCGGCGAGAAGCTCGACTGGCGCACGTCGATTGTCGACCTGATGAAGGCGCTCGGCCTCGACTCGAGCCTTGCGGCGCGCAAGGAACTCGCCAAGGAGCTGCACTACACCGGCGATACCAACAACACCGCCACCATGAATGTCTGGCTGCATCAGCAGGTGATGGTCAAGCTCGCCGCCAATGGCGGCAAGCTGCCCGCCGACATCAAGACCTGACGATTCGTATCGGGCCGTGCGCGCGTTCTCGCCCGCACGGCTCCGAACCATGTGTATTGCGTGAGGAGCAGTGGCGATGACCTCATCTCATCTTGCCATCCTGAACAGGTGGCGCACCGGCGTCACCGCCGCGTCGCTCGGCGCGGGGCTCGGGCTCGCAGCGCTGGCGCTGGGCATCACCATCGCCATCGCCCGCGCGGATAATTCCGGCGACGAGCAGCATCCGGCGAATGCAAATGTGCAGCGCGCTGCGCAGCTTCCGCCGCCGGCGCGGGTCATCTTGCCTGCACCATGGGAGCAGGCGACGCCCGCTCAGCCGGTCGCGGCGCCGGCGAAGTCGGAAGTTCGCAAATAATCTTCGCGCCTTTGCGGCGGCCGGCGATCCCGTCGTCGAGCCGGGCCATACCCTTCTTGAATCAGGAGATCACATGCTGAAGGAATTCAAGGAATTCGCCATGAAGGGCAACGTCGTCGATCTCGCCGTCGGCGTGATCATCGGCGCGGCGTTCGGGGCGATCGTGACGTCGATGGTGGCCGACATCATCATGCCGATCATCGGCGCGATCAGCGGCGGCGTCGACTTTTCCAACCATTTCACCGCGTTGTCGAAGTCGGTGACGGCAACCAATTTGGCAGATGCCAAGAAGCAGGGGGCGGTACTGGCCTGGGGCAACTTCCTG
Source organism: Bradyrhizobium sp. USDA 4461 (assembly GCF_054055655.1). Classification (NCBI taxonomy): domain Bacteria; kingdom Pseudomonadati; phylum Pseudomonadota; class Alphaproteobacteria; order Hyphomicrobiales; family Nitrobacteraceae; genus Bradyrhizobium; species Bradyrhizobium sp. USDA 4461. The sequence continues at coordinate 1,778,485 of NZ_JBSRXM010000001.1, read as the reverse complement.
ACGCTGACGCTCAACTTCCTGATCGTCGCCGTTGTGCTGTTCATCGTTGTCCGTCTCATGAATCAGCTCAAGCGTGAAGCGCCCGCCGCGCCGGCCGAGCCGCCGAAGCCGACCCGGGACCAGGAGCTGCTCACCGAGATTCGCGATCTTCTCAAGTCGCGTGCGTAGCGGTCGCCACTTGTATCCTGCGTACTGCCCAGCTCTGGAGCCTCACGATGCCAGAACAGGTCAAGCTGCCCCGAAAGTTATCGCAAGAGCCCGGTGGTCCGTCCAGGCTGCGGCCGAGCCACCGGCGGGTGATCGAGGAACTCGACCGCTGGGCCAACAGCCCCGGCCTGCAGCCGCCGAGTGACGCAGACGAGCGGGACGACGACAAGCGCTAGGGCATGATCCGGAAAAGTGCGAAGCGGATTTCCGAAAAGATCATGACCTAACAAAGAGCTCACGCAGGCAGGTGCCGTCTCCGATCGATTGACCGGCACGCGCGCCCTGGCCGAGAACGTCCAGATCTGCGCTGTGCCGCCGAGCCCGCCATACTCCGCGCCGAGACCGAGCATGACGCCACCCGCGACCCTGGCGTTCAGCCCGCCGGTGACGCGCGCCGACCAGCCCTCCAGCACCAGCGTCGGGTTGACCGGGATGCCGTTCACGGCCAGCGCCGCGGCGTCATCCCGGCTGAAGTAATAGTCGCTGTAGACGCCGAGATAGGGCGTGACCACCGCCGCGTCGGTCGTCGCCGGCCGCTCCCACAGCGTGTAGAGGCGCGCGGACGGCTCGATCAGTAGGCTGCCCATCCTATAGCTGCCGGTCAGCCCGGTCGCCCGTTCTCACCGCGCGCACGCAATGGGGCGATTGATAACGGTTATCGCCGGAGGGCGAGGTCAGAGCCGACGTGCGGTGGCGATCAGCGCGGTCGAGGGAATCGCAAAACTGTCGCCGACCCGTCCGCGCTCGATCTCGGCGCGGAAGGCGCGCGCGACGGTGGCGCTCTGGTCGGCATCGAGGCCGCTCCAATGCGGCATGAATTCGAACAGTTTGTCGACGTCACCGGGATTGCCGACATTGAGTTTGAAGTCGTGGGTGATCTCGGCGATGGCGGGATCGGAGAAGCCGGCAGCGATGACCTCAGCCGCGAAGCGGCTGGGGTCGGCGAGCTCGGCAAGGCCCGTGCAGGGCATCGGTGTGACGTTGTCGGGATAGAGCCGCCGGATGATCTGCGCGAGTAGCAGACGCACGGCCGCACCATCGGCGCTTTTCCAGACCGCGATCGCAGCCGATCCACCTCGCCGCGTCACCCGCGCCATCTCGCGCAGTCCGGCGCGCCAATCCGGAAACAGCATCACGCCGAACACCGACACCGCCGCATCGAAGGAGGCATCCGGCAGATCGAGCGCCTGGCCGTCCATCTGCCGGGCTTCGATATTCGGTTGGCCATGCGCGCGGACCCGCGCCACCATGCCGGCGGAGAAATCGATCGCGGTGACCGCAGCGCCAATGCGGGCAGCGGCGAGCGCCGCAGCGCCCGTGCCGGTCGCGACGTCGATCACCCTGGATGACGGGCCAATCGGCAGTGTCGCGACCGCGGCGTCGGCGAACAGCGTCGTGAACGGCTGCGATTGCGCCTCATAGGCGGCGACCATCTTGTCCCAATGCGCGGGATCATTGTACGGCAGCGGCTTCGCCGGCTCACTTGACTGCATGAATCTGGTCCTCGAGGCTTTGCTTGTGCTTGGCGAGCCGGCGCTTGAAATCTCTCGCCAGCGCGTCGAGCGTCACCGCGCCGAGCCGCTTCAGGAACAGCGCTTCGACCTGGCGGAAGGTGTCGCCGAGCGCATCGTTGACGGCCTGCTCGACCAGGCAGCCGGGATTTTCCGAGCGGTGGCCCATCGCGACGATCGTGGGTTCGCCGACCGCGCGATAGATTGCCGCAAGCGTGATCTCGGTGGGATCGCGCGCCAGCGTCCAGCCGCCGCCATGGCCCTTCTCGGAGCGGACCAGGCCTTGCTCGCGCAGGCCCGCCATCACCCTGCGCACCACCACCGGGTTGGTGGCCATCGCTCTTGCAAGCTGCTCCGACGTCACCGCCTGGCCCGCTCCGATCATGTGGAGCAGGCCGTGCAGGACGCTGGACAAACGGCTATCGCGTATCATGTAACTTCATATGTTACATGATCGGGCGAACGTCAAGAGGGACCATGCGCCGTGAGAAACGATGCGCCGATTCGAACTTCGCGTGCCGGATTTGGCGGAGCCGTTCGTTTAATCCCCATCGGGGTCTTTGGGGGGCTGTATCGTGGGCAGTGTGGCGGTCGATCGGATGTTGCAGGATGCGGTGGCGCATTATGGCGCGGGCCGTGCGACGGAGGCCGGCACCTTGTGCAGCGACATTCTCTCCGCCGATCCCGATCATATTCCGGCACTGCATCTGTCTGCCGTGATCGCCTTCGTGACCGATCGCGCCGCCGAAGGCGCGGTGCTGCTGAACCGGGTGTTCAGCCTCGATCCGCTTCATGGACCGGCCTTTGCCACGCTCGGCGATGCGCTTGCGGTGAAAGGCGAGCATGATGGCGCGGTGGCGGCGTTCCAGCGTGGCGTGGCGCTGCGGCCGCAGGATGCCGGCCTGCAGGTCAAGCTCGGCGTCGCGTTGTGCGATCTGTTGCGCTTCGACGAAGCCGAGACGGCGTTTCGCCGCGCGATCGCGCTCGATGGCGGCCTGACGCGCGCGCGCTTCAACCTCGCCGTTGCGCTGGGAGCGCAACAGCGGCCGGTCGAGGCCGAGCAGGCCTATCGCGAGGTGATCGCGCGCGATCCGGCCTATCGCGGCGTCTGGCTCAACCTCGGCAACGCGTTGACCGATCAGAAAAAGCTCGACGCCGCCGTCACGGCCTATCGCCGCGGGCTTGCCGCCGAGCCCGATCATCCGGGGCTGCATAGCGGCCTTGGCGCGGCGCTCTACCGCCAGGGCCGGCTGGAGGACGCAGTCGTGCATTATCGCCGCGCGATCGCGCTCGATCCCGACAATCTCGTGCCGCAGCGCCTGCTGGCCATGGTGCTGCACGAGCTCGGCGAGCGCGAGGAGGCGGTCCGAATCTACCGGCAGGTCTCGGCCCGCGACCCGTCCGACCACGTCATCCTCAACAATCTCGGCGCCGGCCTGTTCGAGCTCGGACAAGTCGACGACGCCATCGCCTGCGCCGAGCTCGCGCTGGCGTTGAAGCCGGACTACGCCGCCGCGCACACCAATCTCGGGATCATCTTCGAGGCGCAGAATCTGGTCGAGGCGGCGGTCGCGGCGCATCGGCGCGCCATCGAGCTCGATCCGCTCTATGCCAAGGGCTACGCCAACCTTGCGGTCGCGCTGCGCAATGCCGGCGAGATCGATGCTGCGCTGGTGGCCTCGCGCCGCGCCATCACGCTCGATCCCACGCAGCCGCTCGCGCACTACAACCACGCCCATTTCCTCCTGATGAACGGCGAGTTCGAGGAGGGATTCGAAGAGTATCAGTGGCGGCGCAAATCCAAGATGCTCAGTGACGGCGATCCGGTGTTCGACGAGCCGGAATGGCAGGGTGAGCCGCTGGCGGGACGCACGCTGCTGTTGTTTGCAGAATACGGCCTCGGCGATGCCATCAATTTCGTCCGCTATGTGCCGATGCTATCCGGCACGGGCGGCCGGATCATCCTGCAGGTTCAGCCGGCGCTGGTCGCGTTGCTGCGGCCGATGCTGCCCGATGTCGCGATATTCGCCCGCGGCGAGCCGCTGCCGCCGTTCGACCTGCAACTGCCGCTGCTGAGCCTGCCGCGGATCTTCCGCACCACCGTCGAGACCATTCCATCGGCGGTATCCTATCTGCGGGCCGATGCCACCAAGCTCGCGCGTTGGCGCGAGGCGCTCAGCAGCGTCTCCGCGCTGAAGGTCGGCGTGGTTTGGGCCGGCAATGCCAGGCACAAGGGCGACCGCCAGCGCTCGCTGCCGGCCGATGCCGTGCTGCCGCGGCTGGTGATGCCTGGCGTGCAGCTCTACAGCCTGCAGAAGGAGCCGAGGCCCGACGATGCGCCGGTGCTGCGGCGTCTTGGTAATGACGTGGTCGACCTCGCGCCGACGCTCGGCGATTTTGCCGACACCGCGGCGGCGGTCTGCGCGCTCGACCTCGTGATCGCCGTCGACACCTCGGTGGCGCATCTCGCCGGCGCGCTCGGCCGCCCGGTCTGGATGTTGTGTCCCTATGCGCTCGACTGGCGCTGGCTGCGCGATCGGGCCGACACGCCCTGGTATCCGACCATGCGGCTGTTCCGTCAGGACAGGCCGCAGGCCTGGGAAAACGTACTGGCGCGGATGTCGGACCAGCTTGCCCGGCTCGCCGGCGGCGAGCGGGAGCTGCTGCTGCCGGCGTCTTTGACGCGCTGACCTGGTATCACCCCGTGCTCATTCCCTGCGCGCCGCCGAGCAGCTTGACGTTGAGCCGGCCGCCGTCGAACAACATCTCGTTCAGTGCACCGTCGATGTCTTCGGCGGTGACATCCTGGCCGCCGCCGCGGGCGATGCTGGCCTGGGCGATACGGCGCATCAGCTCCTTGATGAAGGCGGCGCTGACGCCTTCGGTACGTTGCACCGCTGCCTCGATGACGGGCGGCTCCAGCGGCAGGCCGCGGCCATAGAGCCGGATCAGCTTGCCGCGCCCCGGCTCGTCGGGCAACGGCACCTCGATTGCCTGATCGATGCGGCCGGGCCGGCCGGCGAGCGCGCCCTCCAGCTCTTCGGGCCGGTTGGTGGTCAGCACGAACAGGATATCGCAATCCTCCTTCAGGCCGTCCATCTCGTTGAGCAGCTTGTTGAGCAGGGATTCCTCGCACGGTCCGCCCATGTCCTCGCGGTCGCGCGCGATCAGATCGACGTCCTCGATCACGACCATGGTCGGCTGCAGCAGCCGCGCCAGGCTCATATAGGCGCCGAGCAGACCGACCTGCTCGGCGGTGATGATCAGCGTGGTGTGGTTTGGCAGGTTGGTGGCGAGATAGCGGATGGTGTGGGTCTTGCCGGTGCCGGGCGGCCCGTACAGCAGGATGCCCTTGCGGGTCGACTGCCCGAGCTTGCGCAGCCGGTCGCGGCTTTCGACGAAATCGAGCACGTTGCGGTCGAGCAGCCGCAGCGTCCGGTCCGGCAGGATCACGTCGCCGCGCGCGACCGTCGGCAGCCGATGCACGGTCAAGCCTTGCGAACGTCCGCGATAATTGGCGCCATCCTCCAGCGACAGGATCTTGCCGCGATAGGAGCGTGCCGCGTGCACGGCCGTTTCCAGCTCGGCGAACGTGCGCTGCACGAAAGCGTTGCCGGCCGCACCGGCGGGCAACGCAAGCTCGATCCGCAGCGACGGCTCGTGATTATATTCGCGATAGAATGTCAGCAGCACAGCGTAGCGCAGTTCACCGGTTCGACACAGCCATAGTCCATTGGCAAGGCACTTCACCGGCTCGGCCTCGCCGATATCGACGTCGCGATATTGTGGCGGCGCGATCGCTGGTGCATGCCGGCCGGCCTTCATCAGCGCCGCGAAGTCGAGCGTCTCGTAGCGATATTCTTCATGGATGCCGAAAAAGTGGATTGGATCGGTGAACAGCTTGTCGATCGCGACCTGAACGTCGGCGCGCATATGGCCCGGAAACTGTCGCGCCCGTGTCACGATCAGGTTGCGCGGCACGCCGGCGAAATGCCAGTCGAGCGCGACGTAAGCGGATCGAAACGTCTCGCCCGGCAGTTCTTCCGAGCTGCGGCGTGCCGCGAGCAGGCAATCGCTGCACAGCGATGCGGTCGTCGTACCGGGGATCAAAATCTCCGTCACGGCCCTTGGCGCTTCGCAGAGATCGCAGGGGCGGCTGGCGTCGGCGGATTCGGTGCTGATCATCAACGGCTGGCCGTTGGAGCGGATCAGCCACTTCGCCGAGTTGAAGATGGCCCGTGCGACCGGCCCCGGATATGGCCCGCAGGGAACAGCGCCGTTGGCCTCGATCAAGGCAGCGCAGGCAACGGCTTCCTGCTCGGATTTCCCGAACACCGTACGCAATAAATCCTGCACGAATTCCAGCGGGGTCTCATCGTCGTCATGAATGAAGAGCCGGACCGGACCATCGTCGCTTAACACGTCGTGCATGATCACCTCGAAACGCAATCGGAACCAAAAGAACAAAATAAGAACATCATGGCCGCCGGCCTTCGTCAAGCGAAAGATTCCCCCGCCTCATCCCTGACGTGTGGCGTGATCGGCCGGCTCGGCTCAGCGGAGAAGCGCATTGCATGCGTAAACGCCGCTCAACACCTGTGACGTTTGTGTTGCGGCAAATGCCAAAACATGGCCGCCACAGCGGCAAACTTCCGACACATCATCGGGGCGAAAAGGAGCATCCGACATGGCACGAGCGCGTGAGCTGATTCCTTTCAGGGATGAGCCGTCGCGCAATGACTTTTCATAAGAGGGCCCTCGTGTCGCACACATTTCGTTTTGCGATCCTTCTCGTCCTCGCTTTGTTCGTCTCTCCCGCGCTGGCTCAGCCGGGCGCCAAGCCGGCGCCGCCGCAATCCGGTACCAGTGACAATCTGACGCCGGAGCAGGCGAAGCGCGCGCTCGAGACGCTGCAGGACGACAAGAAGCGCGGCGAGATCATCAACACGCTGCGCGCCATCGCCAATGCCTCGCCGCAGGCTGCTGCCCAGCCGGCGGCTGCGGAGCCGCCGCCCGAGCAGCATTCGCCGATCCCGCTCACCGCTGACAGCCTCGGCGCACAGCTTTTGCTGATGGTGTCCGAGCAGGTCGGCGAGATGTCGCGCGAAGTCGCCGACGTCGCGCGCACGCTGACGCATTTTCCCGCGTTCTATTACTGGTTCGTGCGCACCGCGAACGATCCGGCGGCCTATGGCCTCCTGATCGACATCGCCTGGAAGTTGGCGCTGGTGTTCGGCTGCGCGCTCGTGGCCGAATGGGTGGTGTTCCGCCTGATCAAGCGGCCGGTCGCGTTCCTCGAGGCGCGGCTGCCGCAGACCGCGCGTATGCCGGTGCAGACGCTCGCGAGCGTCGACCCGCCGTCGTCGGTCGCCGACGTCACGCCGGAACCGGAGCTGCATCGGCGCCGGCTCAGCCTGGCACGGGCCTGGCAGTCGCTGGTCCGGCTGCCCTTCGTGCTCGGCCGCCTGCTGCTCGAATTATTGCCGGTGGTGGTATTCGGCGGCACCGCGACCGCGCTGCTCGGCACCGAGATCGGCGATCAGTCGACCACGCGGCTGGTGATCCTCGCCGTCGTCAACGCCTATGTGTTCTCGCGTGTCCTGATCTGCGCGGTGCGCGCGCTGGCAGGGCCGTTCGGCCTGTTCCGGGTCCGTGCCGAGACCGCAGCCTATATCGAGATCTGGGCAAGGCGCATCGTCGCCGTCGGCGTCTCCGGCATCGCCTTTGCCAACGTCGCGCTGCTGCTTGGCCTGCATCGCGCCGGTTATGCCGCGCTGATCCGGCTGGTGATGCTGGTGGTGCACCTCTTCATCGTCGTCATCATCCTGCAATGCCGCCGCCAGGTCGCCGATGTCATCCGCGCGCCGGCCGATCGCACCGGGCTTGCGGCGCGGACGCGCAACCGCCTCGCGGCGCTCTGGCATGTGCTGGCGATCGCGCTCGACCTCGCGCTGTGGGCGGTGTGGGCGCTCAACATCCGCAACGGCTATTCGCTGCTGCTGCAATATTTCGTCGGCACCATCGCGGTGCTGCTGGTCACCCGTCTCGTCACCATGGTGGTGCTGAGCCTGATCGATCGCGGCTTCCGCATCAGCCCCGAGTTGATCCAGCGCTTCCCGGGGCTGGAGACCCGTGCCAACCGCTATCTGCCGCTGCTGCGCAAGGTGGTCACGGCGGTGATCGCCCTGATCGGATTCGTCGCGCTGCTCGAAGTGTGGGGCGTCGATGCCATCGTCTGGTTCTACGGCGGCCAGATCGGCTCGCGTCTGATCTCGGCGCTGGTGACGATCGGCATCGCCGCGCTCGCGGCGGCCGTGATCTGGGAGGTCGCCAACGCACTGATGGACCGGCAGATCGACACGCTGTCGCGCGAGGGGCATTACGCCCGCGCCGCGCGCCTGCGCACCTTCCAGCCGATGCTGCGCACCGCGCTGTTCTGCATGATCGTCGCGGTGGTCGGGCTGACGGCGTTGAGCGAGATCGGCGTCAATGTCGCGCCGCTGCTCGCCGGCGCCGGCATCGTCGGCATCGCGATCGGCTTCGGCTCGCAGAAGCTGGTGCAGGACCTGATCACCGGGCTGTTCCTCCTGATCGAGAACACCGTGCAGGTCGGCGACACCGTCACGGTGTCGGGGCTGTCAGGCGTGGTCGAGAACGTCTCGATCCGCACCATGCGGCTGCGGGCCGGTGACGGCTCGGTGCATGTCGTGCCGTTCAGCGCGGTGACCACCATCACCAACGCCAGCCGCGGCGCCGGCAATGCCGCGGTCAGCGTCAACGTCTCCTACAAGGAAGACACCGACCGCGCCGGCGAGGTGCTGAAGGACATCGTCGCGCAGATGCGCCAGGAGACGGCGTATCGCGCGCTGATCCGCGGCGATCTCGAATTGTGGGGCGTCGACAAGGTCGACGGCTCCGTCGTCACCATCGTCGGCCAGATCCGTTGCACCGACGGCGGCCGCTGGTCGGTGCAGCGCGAGTTCAACCGCCGCATGAAGCGGCGCTTCCAGGAGGAAGGCATCGAGATCGCCTCGATGGGCCAGACCATCCTGATGCAGCTCCCGCCGCCGTCGGAGCCCGATAGCAACAACGCGATGCCGCGCCGCGCGGCGGGCTGATCTGACACGCTAGCTGCGCGTCTCACCGTTGCGACACGTCTCGCGACGGTGAGACGGTCGCAGCGCTACTGAGCCCGGCGTACGGCCGCAGCCGGCCGAAATCCGGCCGTTCCCGTCCATTCCCTGCGATTTCCTCTCTGGCACAGCGCTTGCTGATTGTCGCGTGAATGCGCGGCAAGACGCATTGCATGACTGAACCCAACGCGAAGGAAGGAACGCACATGGAGCTTGGCTACTTCACCATGCCCTCGCACCCGCCGGAGTGCGGATTGAAGGAGGGCCACGACTGGGACCTGCAAACGCTGCGCTGGCTCGACGAGCTCGGCTATCAGGAAGCCTGGATCGGCGAGCATCACACCGCGCCGTGGGAGCCGCACCCGTCGCCTGATCTCTTGGTGGCGCAGGCGCTGCTGCAGACCAAGAATCTGCGCATCGGGCCCGGCGGCTTCCTGCTGCCGTATCATCACCCGGCCGAACTCGCCAACCGCGTCGCGATGCTGGACCATCTTTCGAACGGGCGGCTCAATTTCGGCGTCGCGGCTTCGGGGCTGCCGAGCGACTGGGCTATGTTCAACGTCGACGGCATGTCCGGCCAGAACCGCGACATGACCCGCGAGGCGCTCGAGATCATCCTGAAGATGTGGTCGGAGCCGGGGCCGTGGACCCACAAGGGCAAGTTCTGGACGGTGTCGAAGCCGGACACGATGTTCGATTTCCTCAAACCCCACATCAAGCCGTTGCAGGGCCCGCATCCGCCGATCGGCGTTGCGGGGCTATCGAAGAATTCCGACACGCTCAAGCTCGCCGGGGAGCGCGGCTTCATCCCGATGAGCCTCAACCTCAACCCGGCCTATGTCGGCAGCCACTGGGAGTCGGTGGAAGCCGGCGCCGCCAAGACCGGCCGCAAGCCGAGCCGCAAGGACTGGCGGCTGGTGCGCGAGGTGTTCGTGGCCGATACCGATGAGGAGGCCTGGAAGCTCTCGACCGGCGACATGATGGGCCGGATGATGAGCGAGTACTTCCTGCCGCTGCTCGGCCATTTCGGCTTCAAGGATTATCTGAAGCACGCGCCCGATGTGCCCGACAGCGACGTCACCGTCGAATATTGCGCGCGCCGGAATTGGATCGTCGGCTCGCCCGCGACGGTCACCGAGAAGATCGAGACAATCTACCGGGAGGTCGGCGGCTTCGGCGTGCTCTGCGTGTTCGGCTTCGACTACAAGCACAAGCCCGAGGCCTGGCACAACTCGCTGCGGCTGCTGAAGCAGGAAGTGCTGCCGAGGCTGAAGCATCTCGGCGCCGAGTTCGAGAAGGCCGCATGACAGCTGCGCGGGGTGCGGGGCTTGCCTCGCCCCCCGCGTCGCATATGTTAAACCGAATGTTTTTGACGAGGTTTGCGGCATGACGGTCGACGCACAGAGTTTCAAGCAGGCGATGCGCCATTGCGCCGGCGCGGTCGCGCTGGTGACGGTCGGTCGCGAGCCGGGGCAGCGGACCGGCCTCACCGTGACCTCGGCCTGCTCGCTGTCGGATAACCCGCCCTCGGTCCTGGTCTGCGTGAATCGTAATGCCAGCGCACATGAGCGCATCCGCGCCGAGCGGCATTTCGTCATCAACTTCCTGAACGAGGACCACGCGCTGCTGGCGCTGACCTTCTCCGGCCAGAAGGGCGTCAATGGCGATGATCGTTTTGCGTTCGGACGCTGGACCACCGGCGCGACCGGCGCTCCGATGCTGGAGGATGCCGTCGCGGCGTTCGACTGCGTGCTGAGCCAGGAGCTCGAAACCAAGACCCATTCGATCTTCATCGGCGAGGTCCAGCATGTCCGCGCTGTGACCACGGTCGATCCGCTGATCTATCTGCGCTCGGGCTTCCAGAGCGTGCGCAACATCCACGATCCGATCACGCTCGGCGACGTCGATGCGCGCCGCGTCAGCTGGAACGAGTTTTCGTAGAGCCGCGACGGTCTCTACATCTATTTGAGCCACACCAGCAGCGGCACGGGCGCGCGGCCCTCGCAGGACAGCGTGCCCTCGTAATTGCGCGTCTTGCGGGCGCTGTAGGTGCAGGGCGCGCCGTCCAGCACCAGCTCGGCTGTCACCTGCGCATCCGTCCCCGAGATTTGCAGCTTGATCTCGCCGGCGCGTTCCTCCGGCCCGTCCTGCGTGCAGATTCCGACATGCTTCATCTTCAGCGGTCCGGAGAATTGCTTGCGCGCGTCCGGTCCGCTTTCGGTGAGATGCCCGGTCAGTTCCCATTCGCCGAGCACGCCGGCCTGGCCGAGGATCTCCATCGCACCGAGCGGCGGCGCGTGGCAGAGGCACAGCGCAACAGCGCCGAGCAGCGCCGCGCCACCGTTGCGCCATGTCATCAGCAGCATCACAGCTTGCTTCCGGTTGTCTGCCGCAATTCGATCAGCTCCGGCCGCGATACATCGGAATCCGCGGTGAGCCGAGCGATCTGCACTGCGCAATCCTGTGTCTTGGCCTGATCGCCGGCCGCCTTGGCGCTCTTCATCATCCCGATATAGGCTGCCAGCCGGTTGGGCTCCTTCTTGAGCACGGCCTCATAGGCGGCAAGCGCATCGGCGGCCTTGCCGCGTTCGAGCAGCATCGCGGCGTAGAGCTCGCGCGCCGGCGCCAGCGGTCCCGGGGTGACCGGATGCTTCTCGGTCTTGTCTTCAGCGTCCGCGGCGGCGTTCATCGCGCCGAGCGCCTCATCATATTTGGCTTCGGCGTACAGCATCCAGGCACTCGCGATCTGCTGCTGGATGTCGACGATGTTGGACCAATAGGCGTCCTTGCCGTCCTTCAACCTGTCGCGCAGCTCGACGAGCTTGGCGATATCGGGCTTGGCGGACGCCGGATCACCGGAGCGTGCGGCGCCGACCGCGCGGGCGAAGTAGGTGATGGCATCCGCATAGGCATATTTGGTCGGATGCACGTCAAGCGCGGCAGCGCCCTTCCAGTCGCCGCGCTCGAACACGTAGCGGGCCTGGCTTGCCGCCACCGCGAAGGGGCCGGCGAACCGGTCCTGCTTGAACTGGAGCTGGCCGAGCTCATCGACCGCCGCCCGCGCCTCCTTGTCCTGCCCGAGCTGCAGATAGGCATAGACCAGGTAGTCCATCGCGTGCGCCTGGTCCTGCTGTTCGCCGTCTGCCTTGGCGATGCGCGCGGATTCCTTGTTGGAGGCGATCGATTCCTTCCAGTAGCCGACGCGCGTGAAGATGTGTGACGGCATGTGCTGGGCATGCGGCGCGTGTTCGGCGATCTTGGCATAGCGCATCGCCGCGGGGAGGCCCTTCTCCGCCAGCGCCGGATAATCGTAGAGATGGATCAGATAGTGGGCGATGCCCGGGTGCTCCGGCTGGCGCTGGAAGATCGGTTCCAGCAGCGCCGCGCCTTTCAGCTGATTGGCATAGGTCTTATCGGATGGCGACGCCGCGACGTTGAGCGTGATCGCATAGGCGATCTGCGCCTCGTCATCGTCGGCATAATGCGTCGCGACCTGCTCTTCGGCCGCGAGGAAGCGCTGCACCCGGGTGCGGTGATCGACCTTGTCGTAGTCGACATACATCGCGGCGATCGCATCGATGTATTCGCGCTCGCGCGGCGTGCCGGCATTCAACGCCTGGCCTTTCTTGGCGGCTTCGAGGCCGAGCGGAAGGTTCTCGGGTGGCGGCGGCGCGTGCGGATTGTAGAGATAGCTGAGCGCGATCCCCCAATAGGCGATGGCGCATTGCGGGTCGGCCTCGAGCACCTCTTCGAAGGTGCGGCGCGATGCGCTGTACCAGAACGAATGCTGATACAGCATGCCGCGATCGAACAGCTCCTGCGCCTCAAGCTTGCAGGACGTCGTAAAATGGACTTTGCCCAATCGTTGTTCAGTCGAATCAGAGGCGGCAGGCTGCGAAATGGTCGCGGCAACCAGGCCAACGACCACAGCGAGGGGAAACCGTGTCATGGGACCCGCTCCGTGGCGTCGAAAGCGAAAGCCGTACGATATCACTTTTCCTGCACGGCCGAAACACGACAGCCATTCTTACGGAGTACCCATGTCCGCGCTACGAACCGTTTCTCGAACGAAATATTTGATCTAGCCGTCGAGCCCGATCTTCAACGCCTTGATCTTTCGGTACAAGGTCGCGCGGCTGAGCTTGAGGGCCTTCGCCGCGTCGTTTACCCGGCCGCCATTGGCGCGCAACGCGTCGGCGATCGCGGCGCGCTCGGCCGCTGTGTGATCGGCCATCACGCTGTGCGCGGCGAACGGCGGCAGATCGAGATCGGCCGCGCTGATGACGCCGCCTTCGGCAGTCGCACCGGCGAGCCGCAGCACATGGCGAAGCTGGCGCATGTTGCCGGGGAACGGATAGACCATCAGCTGCGCCCAGGCCTCGGTTGAGATGCGGCAATGCGGCGCTTCCTCGTCGGCGATCTGCGCGATGACGTCCTTGCGGTCGCCGCGTTCGCGCAGCGCCGGCAGGCGGATCTCCATGCCGCGCAGCCGGTAATACAGATCCGAGCGGAAGCTGCCGTCCTCGGCCATCCGCGCCAGGTCACGATGGGTGGCGCTGATCAGGCGGATGTCGACCGGTACAGGCTTCAATGCGCCGAGTGGCCAGACCTCGCGATTTTCAAGCACGCGCAGCAGCCTTGTCTGCAACGAAAGCGGCATGTCGCCGATCTCGTCGAGGAACAGCGTGCCGCCGGAGGCCTGCACGATCAGGCCCTTCGATCCCTCGCGCCGGGCGCCGGTGAAGGCGCCGGCCTCGTAGCCGAACAGCTCGGCGTCGATCAGGCTTTCCGGCATCGCCGCGCAGTTCAGCGCGACATAGTTGCGGGCCGCGCGGTTGCTTGCGGCATGGATCGCACGCGCGAACACGTCCTTGCCGGCGCCGGTCTCGCCATGCAGCAGGATCGGCAGATCGAGATTGCCGACCGTCTTCAGCCGCTTCACGCCCTTGATCAGCACGGGATCGCGGCCCGCCAGCCGATGCAGGCCGGAAAACTGTCCAGGCGGTTGTTCGCGCGGCGGTGCCGGCAACGGACGCGCTGATCGCGCGCGCACCGGCGGCGCCAAATGGCCGCGGCCCCATGGCGTGCCGTCGGCCCGGCGCAGCGTGACCAGCTCGTCGGCGGCCCGCGTCGCGCGATCGTCGAGTTGAATGAGATGCGACAGATCGATGCCGTCGTCGATCATCGCATCCGTCAGGCCGAACACGCCGCGCGCGGTGCGGCAGGCGCCGACCACGCGGCGGTCGTCGTCATAGGCGAGCATGCCGTGCCCATCACCGGGCAAGGTCGCGATCCAGGAGGCGCGGTAGTGGCGGCGGAAGAACGACTGCTCAATCCGTCGCGTCGCCTCCGTGGTGACGGCGAGCGCCAGTTCATGCGCGCTGCGGCCCAGATCGCTGCGGCAGGAGGAGATGTTGACGGCACCGGCCAGTCGCCCGGCATGATCGAACAGCGGCGACACCGCGCAGGTGAACATGTGCCACTGCTCGCGGAAATGCTCGTCGCCATGCACGATGATCGGCCGCTGCTCGGCGAGCGCGGTGCCGAGCCCGTTGGTGCCCTCGAAAGTCTCGGCGAAGTTCGAGCCGGTGTAGATCTTCCACTCCAGGAACATCCGTTCGTAATCGCCGCCGGGCAGCCGGCTCACCAGCATGGTGGCGTTGGGATCGGCGAGATTGACGCAATAGCCGCTGTCGTGGAGCACGCGGGCAAGATCCTCGATCTCCGGGATCGCGACCTGGATCAGGTCTTCCATCGGCTCGGCGATGTGCCGGACCTCGGCCTCGGTCAGGGTCTGCGGCGGCCCGCGGCGGGCCGGATCGAGGTTGTGATTGACCACGCAGCGCCGCCACGACGCGGCAATCCGCGCCTCGGTGTCGACGCCGGCCAGCTGATGGGCCGCCGATAAAACACGGGCGACGTGATTTGAGGCCGATAGATTGGCCATCCAGAGGTCTCCACCCTGTATTTTGGGCGAAGTCTGGCAGCCCATGGCCGAATGTCAATTGGCCCGCGGGGTCGCGGGGAGGGGACCTTTGGAGGGAGGCAGCTCCTTCCGTCATTCCGGGGCTCGCGGAGCGAGAGCCCGGAATCCATTCATCCTCAGAATCCGCGGCCCGATGGATTCCGGGCTCGTGCTTCGCACGTCCCGGAATGACGAGGCCAACGGTGTTCGGCCGGCCTACTTCGCCCCTACTTCACCTCACCGGCGGTGAGCAACACAAACGAACGCCCGCCCGCCTTGTAGGTGCTTTCGAACGCGAACTGCGCGCCTGGCCGCTCGTCCGGCGCGTTGGTGTCGAGCAGCAGCGACCAGTGCGGGCCGGCCGATGTCACCGGCAGCTTGAAGTCGACCTCGCCCTCATAGCTGTTGAGGATCACAAGCACGGTGTCGTCCTCGCCCTCGCGCGCGATCGCGGTCTTGCGGGCGCGGCCGTCGAGCACGACGCCGAAACATTTGATCCAGCCGGTGGTCCAATCGGACTGCGTCATCTCGACGCCCGAGGTCGAGATCCAGACCACGTCGCGGATCGATAGCTGCGGATCGCGATCGCCGGACAGGAAGCGGCTGCGGCGCAGGATCGGATAGTCGCGCCTGAGCTTGATCATGCGCTTGGTGAAGGCGAGCAACTTCTCGGCATCGTCGGACAGATTCCAGTCGAACCAGGAGATGTCGTTGTCCTGGCAATAGGCGTTGTTGTTGCCGCGCTGGGTGCGGCCGAACTCGTCGCCGCCGAGCAGCATCGGCGTGCCCTGCGAGGCGAGCAGCGTCGCCAGCATGTTGCGCTTCTGGCGTTCACGCAAAACGCGGATCTCTGGATTGTCGGTCGGGCCCTCGGCGCCGCAATTCCAGGAATGGTTGTCCGACGAGCCGTCGTTGTTGTTCTCGCCGTTGGCCTCGTTGTGCTTGTTGTTGTAGCTCGCCCAGTCGTTCAGGGTGAAGCCGTCATGCGCGGTGATGAAGTTGACGCTGGCCCAGGTGCGGCGGCCCTCGCGGTTGAACACGTCGTGCGAGCCGAGCAGGCGGGGCGCCAGGCTGCCCGGCGCCGCCTCGCCGCGCCAGAAATCGCGCACGGTGTTGCGATACTTGTCGTTCCACTCCGCCCATCCCGGCGGGAAGCCGCCGACCTGGTAGCCGCCGGGGCCGCAGTCCCAGGGCTCGGCGATCAGCTTGACGGTCGCGAGCAGCGGGTCCTGGTTCATCGCTTTCAGGAAGCCGGACTGCTCGTCGAAGCCATAGACCTCGCGCGCCAGGATGGTGCCGAGGTCGAAGCGAAAGCCGTCGACATGCATGTGACCGGCCCAGTAGCGCAGGCTGTCCATCACCAGCTGGATCACCCGCGGATGCGACAGGTTCACCGTGTTGCCGGTGCCGGTGTCGTTGACGTAGTAGCGGCGTTTGTCGGGCAGCAGGCGATAATAGCTCGCATTGTCGATGCCCTTGAACGACAGCGTCGGGCCGCGTTCATTGCCTTCGGCGGTGTGGTTGTAGACCACATCGAGAATCACCTCGAGGCCAGCGCCATGCAGCCGCGCCACCATCTCCTTGAATTCGCGCAGGCTGTTGGCGACGTCGGCGGCGTAGCGCGGGTCCGGCGCGAAGAAGCCGATCGTGTTGTAGCCCCAGTAATTGGTGAGGTGCTTGTCCAGCAGATAGCTGTCGTTGACGAAGGAATGCACCGGCAACAGCTCGACCGAGGTGATGCCGAGCGCCTTCAGGTAGTCGATCGCGGCGTTCGAGCCGAAGCCCGCGTAAGTGCCGCGCAGGTGCTCGTCGATGCCGGGGTGCTGTTTGGTAAAGCCCTTGACGTGGGTCTCGTAGACGATGGTCTCGTCCCAATGGGCTTCCTGCCGCTGCGGCTCCTGCGCCCAGTCGAAATTGGGATCGCACACCACGCATTTCGGCATGAACGGCGCGCTGTCGCGCTCGTCAAACGTCAGGTCGTCGTCGGTCTCCATCTTGTAGCCGAACACCGCCGGATTCCAGGTCAGGTGGCCTGCATGGGCGCGGGCATAGGGATCGAGCAGCAGCTTGTTCGGATTGAAGCGGTGGCCGCCGTCCGGCTGGTAGGGACCGTAGACGCGATAGCCGTAGAACGTGGCGGGCTGCACGCCATTGATGAAGCCGTGGAACACCTGATCGGTATATTCCGGCAGCTCGAAACGGTGCGTCTCGCGCTCGCCGTCGAACAGGCAGACCTCGACCTTGGTGGCGTTAGCGGAAAATACCGCAAAATTGGTGCCGTGGCCGCTCCAATGGGCGCCCAGCGGATAGGGCAGCCCTTCCTCAATCACGAACTCGGACATCGGTCCCCCAAAAGCAATCAATCAACCTGCAACAAACGCCGCCGCACGGAAAACGTTGCATGGTCACTTTAGCGCCGGAGGACTGGCTGCGTGTGACACGTTGTGGCGCGTGGCACGCAGACACCGCTAGGTGCGGAGTTCGGACATCGCGGATTCGATCCGTGCCAACATGGGGGTCGCACCGTACTGTCCCGCTATGCGCTGAGCTTCAACCAAGTGCTGGAGCGCCAGGCCCGGCTTCTTCTTTGCCTGGTACAAAAGCCCGAGAATCATTTCGCAGCGGCCAAAATGGTGCGCATTGGCGTCGAACCGGGAGTTCTGTTTGACCTGGTTCACCAGCATCACGATCTGTCTTCGGGCGCCGAACATGACCGAGACGAGACTGGCCGCGTTTCGCCAGAGGACCCCGATCGGTGGCCGCTCCTTCCCCGCGATGATCTCAAGGTAGATCTCGCACAGGAACATCCGGTACCAATCGGCCGCCGCGTAATAGCCTTCGCTCTCGCGCTTCGAGATGGAGCGCTTCATCCAGCGCAGTGCGGCGGCGATCTCACCGCGCAAGGCCATGGCGATCGCCATGATCCCCTCGGCTCCGGACAACGCCCAATACCAGCCGTTGGTCTCACATTCGTCGATCCACGCGCGGAGCATTGCAAACGCCTCGGGCCGCCTGAGCAGGACGAGCGCCGATATTTTTGCATTGGTCGAACTGATGGTGTCGAACGGCGCGCGGGCCATGCTGATGCCCATTTCAGCATAGTCAAGCGCAGCAGCGTAGTCGTCGCCGATCAGGGCAATCCACGCCTCAACTTGCAATCCCAATCCGATCGATCTGGGATCGTTCATTTTCCGGCCGACGGCCAGCAACTCCTGGGCCGCTTGGCGCGCCTCCGAGATTCGTCCGCGATGGATTTCTTCCCATCCCAAGGCATATCGCGTGAAGGCCTGCGGATATGGGTCGCCCGTGCTCGACGAGAGGCGGATCGCATCCCGGCCGAGCGTCTCGAATGCCTCGCGGGGGCGCGGCGCGACAATCGTGGAAACGTGGATGTCGCTCGAGATCGCATAGGCGCGCGATCTGGCATCCCCCAGCCTGTCGGCCATCGCCGTCAAATCGATTTGCCGTTGCGCAGCCTCCCGATAGCGTCCGCTCAGCAAAAGAGCGACCACGTGATAGTGCTGGATGAGGACGCAGTGCTGATTGTCGCCAAGCCGCGCCAGATCGGCGCTGAAGCGCTCGACGGTTTCGATCAACGACCTCTGCTGGTTGAGCAGGTTCAGGCAATAGAGGTGATCGACCAGCAGCGATGCGATCTGCTCGCTCACCGCGCATGCCGGGTTGCTTTCGAGCAATGCGACAGCCGCCGCAAGATATTTGTTGGCTTCCTCAAGCGAATAGACGCCGAGGCTCTTGGCCCCGGCCAGCGCGAAATAGACGAATGCCTTCTCGGCGCGGTCTGTCTGACTGTAGTGGTGAGCGAGAATTTCAGCGACCTCGGCCAGCCGATTTCCCTGGCGGCGCTCGATCTCCTGGCCGATGCGCAAATGCAGGGCCTTGCGCGGTTCGGTCAGCAGGCTCTGGTATAGCGCATCGCGCCCCAACGCGTGCTTGAAGACATAGATGCTGGAATTCTGTTCGCCGTGGATGAGATCGAGCGATCGCATCGCCAGCAGTCGTGCGCCGATCTCGCCCTGGACGTCCGCGACTGCCGCCAGAAGATCCGCCTCGAAGGCGCGGCCAATGACGGCCGCGGCCTGGAGAAGTGCCCGATCGGCCGTCGCGAGCCGATCGACGCGCGCGGTCAGGAGACCTTGAACGCTGGCCGGTAACGTCGCCGCGACTGCCTCGGCATCGAACTCGACGCGACCGGCGTTCAATCGGATTACCCCGCGCTCGATCAGAAACGTCACGATCTCCTCGGCGAACAGCGGATTGCCTTCCGCCTTTGTCGCCAATTGTCGCGCCAGTGCGTCCGTCAAATCGCTGACGCCAAGCCGTGCTCGCACTAGGCGATGGATTTCGCCGACAGGCAGGGGATCGAGATTGAGCGTCTTCGTCGTCTTCGCGTCGAGCCAGGCTGGAGCGGACTCCAGCCGCCGCGTATGTACGATCAGGAGCGGCAGCGCCGCCCCGTGGTCGATGATTTTGCCGAGCAGTTCTTCCGATCCTCCATCGATCCAATGCAAATCCTCGATCAGCATCACCACCATGGAGACGCGGCAACTGGCTTCGAGCAGTTGCTGCAGCAAGTCGCGGGTACGCAGGCCGATCAGCAGGCCGTCGAGACCGGCCAGGGACGCTTCCGGTGGCGTCAGGCCCAGCAGGTTGAGAAGCAGGCCGATGTTTTCGACCGAATGCAATCCCAGGACACCGAGCCCGGTCTCCAGCTTTCGCGTCAGCTCGCTCTGATCCTCGCCGATGCTGACCTGGAAGGAGCTTCGTACCACCTCCACGAATGGCAGGAACGGGGTCAGTTTGCCGTCCGGAGAACAATGTCCTCGCAGAACCGAAATCCTCTCGGCGCTGATGCGCTGCTGGAATTCGTGCAGCAGTCGCGATTTGCCCATCCCGGGTTCGGCCGCAACATCGACAATGCGAAGCCCGTTTTGCGCCAGGCGAAGCTGCTGATCCAGCGTCTCCATTTCGCGCTCGCGCCCCACGAACTCGGTCAGACCGCGGCTCAGCGCTGCGTCGAACCGCGCGGCTCCCTTTCGAACCGCGTCGAGCTTAAAGGTCTTCTGAGGCGCCGATTTCCCTTTGATGTCGTGCTCGCCGTCGAAATTGGCGTCAACCAGCCCGTGCACGAGCCGGTACGTGCTTTCACTCAACAGGGTCTTGCCCGACCCGGCGAGCGTTTGCAGGCGCGCCGCCGTATTGACCGTATCACCCAACGCGGTCATCGAGGCATCATCACCGCGTATCCGTGTCACGACTGCGGGCCCCGTGTTGATGCCAATGCGCATCTGTGGCCGCACGCCGTGCCGGGCTTCGATTGCAGGAGCTGCGGCTGCAAGCCGCTGATGGATCAGCAACGCGGCCTGGCAAGCCCGCAACGGCGCATCTTCAATGCCATCCGGTGCACCGAACAAGGCCATGATGCCGTCGCCGGTGAAATCCTTGACCGAACCTCCCTGCTCCTTCACCACATTGGCCATCAGCTCATAGATCGGATGGATGAGGGTAAAGGTCCCTTCTTCTCCCAATCGTTCGGAGATGGAGGTAAAGCCAACCATGTCGGCGAAAAGGACAGTGACGTGCCGGCGCTCAGCAATCGGTGGCGCTATCTCGCTCATGGCGGCCTCAGTCCTTCAGCTTGGCTCGCACAATCATGCAGTGGGCAGCCTCGCGACGATCTGCGCCGGTGCAACGATCATTTTATCCAATCGGTCCATTCATGACAACGAACGCGCCGCCGATGCTTTCTGCAATCACGTTTCTGCGCAGACACATTTGATCGGTCACAATCGCATCTGGCACGTTCACCCGTCTTGGCGAAGGCCAGGACTCGTCACCCCGAAAGCTCATCGCTGCGCGACGCTCGGGCCGCGATCCCGTTTGCAATCCGATGCGGTGGTTGTGAGTCCTGGCTTTCGCCAGGACGACGAACGATGGATCGCTGCTCCCGTGCGCAATTGCGCACCGGGCAGGGACGACGGCGCGCTAATTGTTCGTCAGCATCGCAAACCGGCGCCTGTCGATCCGCTCGCGCGCCGATTGTCCCGCGGCCGCGCAAAGATCGGGCGCATAGAGCTGGCAGTTTCCGCGTGCTTCGATTGCCTTGTCGATCAGATCCAGCAGCCGCACAGGCGCGATATTGGGCGGTGCGGCAATGCGGCCGGTGACGACGTGCTTCTCCATCGTCGCGTGATCGGCGTGATCGATGTCGGGCTTGCGCCAGCAATTGGCGCACATGATCTTGAAGCTCTCGGAATGCGAATAGACGACGGCGTCCCCGTCCAATTCCTCGCTGATGCCGGCCAATTGCCGCGCCGTATCCTGGGTGCCCGCGAAATCGAAGAACTGGTAGTTCCGGCGCAGCAGCGTTGCCAGATGGGGGAAGACCGGAATCTGCTGCTCGCCATAGGTGTGATGCGTGATCGGGGCGCCGTCCGTGAGGATGACATCGCCATAATCGACGCCGAGATTGCCGTACAACACGCTGCGGATGATGCCATGGCACGGACTGAGCCGTTCGATCCATACCGTTTCCTCTGCGCCTGGATCGTCGGAGTTTGCGGTCCGCTCGGCAAGCGGCCGTTCGGCGAGCCTCACCTTGCAGGCCGAATATCCGCCTTCCGGCAATCCGAACCGTCCAGGCTCGATTTTGTTGCCCATCCGCTTCCAGACGTCCAAGGCGGTCCCGGCATCCCCGGCACCGGTGGCGCAGATTCCAAGATTCCATTCGGTGCTGTCGACAACCTCTTGCGACAGGCTCGCCGCAGTCCGGTTTGCCGCCGCGCCTTCCGCGAATCTGCCGCGCGTCTTGTAGAAAAGGCCCAGATTGTAGTGGTTCGCGCTCTTCTGCGGATCGAGTTCGACCAGCTTTCGAAGACTGTCCTCGGTAATCGCGTCGTTCTGGCGCGCCGTCATTCGCGCCGCCGTGGCGAGGCCGCGCAGGATCTGCTCCTGCTCAGGCCGCGCCACATGGAGCTGGGCCAAGCGGCCGAGCTTTTCGATCATCGTCTGAAATATCGGGTGTTCCGGCGGCGGCGCGTTCAGATCGTCGATGTCGCGGGCGGCTTCGAGGCATTGCCCAAGCGTCGAGAGGAGACCGATGTTGTCATCATGGGCATCCGCGATCTCCGAAAGCAGGTCCGCCGCTTGTTCCCTTGCGAGGCCTCGTTCGTCGACGATCCATATCAGCGCCCTCGCAGCCTCAGGCTGGTGGCGCTGGGCCTTTCGCAGCGGCTGGATTTTCTGCCATGCGGCCTGCTTGCTGTCCGGTCCCGCTGCGACGGCATCACGCGCAATCGCGGCGATCTCGTCTGAAGACAGAACCGCGCTCGGACCGTTCGACATCATCGTCTCCGTGAGAGGGGCTCGGTGCAGGCAGTGTGTTTCACCGCAGCGAGATCACATCAGCCGCATCCCCTTCAGACTCGTATGCCCGTTCTTGCCGACGATGATGTGATCGTGCACGGAAATCCCGAGCGGTTTTGCGATGTCGACGATCGCTTTGGTCATCTGGATGTCGGCCTGTGACGGCGTCGGGTCGCCGGACGGGTGGTTGTGCACCAGGATCAGTGCGGTCGCGGACAATTCCAGCGCGCGCTTGATCACCTCGCGCGGATAGACCGGGGTGTGATCGACGGTGCCGGTCTGCTGCACCTCATCGGCGATCAGCTGGTTGCGCTTGTCGAGGAACAGCAGGCGGAACTGCTCCTTGTCGGCGAACGCCATGCCGGTGCGGCAATAGGCGATGACGTCGTTCCACGACGACAGCGCGATGTTGCGCCTGATCTCGCCCTTGGCGATGCGCCCCGCGGCCGCGGCCAGCAGCTTGATCTGGTTGATCGAGGCATCCTTGATGCCGTCGACTTCGCGCAGCCGCGCCACCGGCGCATGCACCACCTCGGCGAACGAGCCGAACTTCTTCAACAGCGCTTTCGCTAACGGCTTGGTGTCGCGGCGGGGGATAGCGGCGAACAGCGCCATCTCCAGCAGCTCATAGTCGGTCAGCGCGTCCGGACCCGCCGCATAGAATCGCTCGCGCAGCCGTTCGCGATGGCCGTGGTAATGCGGCGTCTCGTCGGCTTCGTCCTGGCTGGCGTCGGGCTTGGCGGGCATCGGGCACAACCATGCCGTGCCTGCCGCGATTTGCAAGGGGCGACGCAATTTCCCGGTTTGCCACAATGCGATGGGCGAATTACCGTCGGCCGCAATGTTCGGGATCGAAAAGAGCGTTTTCGAGCGAAGTGGATACCGGTTCGCGTAAAGAAAACGCGGCAAAACTAAGGGGGAGGGCGGCGTGACATCGTTCAAGGTGATCCGCGCACGCGCCGAGAAGCGCAAGGGCGGGCCGAAGGCATTGGAGAAGCTGCTGCGGCCGCCGGCCGGTGCCAAGGCGCTGGCCAAGCTCGGCGACGACCGCGTGCTGGCCGAGATGACCAAACGCGTGTTCTGCGCAGGCTTTGCCTGGAGTGTGATCGACGCCAAATGGGAGGGCTTCGAGGAGGCGTTCCTGGGCTTTGCGCCCGGCAAGCTCGCCTTCAAATCGGATGAATTCTGGGAGAAGCTGACCAGCGACGCCAGAATCGTGCGCAACGGTGCCAAGATCATGTCGGTGCGCGACAATGGCCGCTTCGTGCAGGAGATCGCGCGCGAGCACGGCAGTTTCGGCCAATTCCTGAGCGCCTGGCCATCGTCGGATGAGGTCGGATTGCTCGACCTGCTGGCGAAGCGCGGCAGCCGGCTCGGCGGCAACACCGGGCAGATGCTGCTGCGCTTCCTCGGCTGGGACGGTTTCGTCACCTCGCGCGACGTCGTCGCCTGCCTGCGCGATGCCGGCCTCGATATCGCCGAGGAGGTCAAGTCGAAGCGCGATCTCGCCAAGGTGCAGGCGCAGTTCAATGCCTGGGCGGAGGAGACCGGGCTGTCCTATCTGCATCTGTCGCGGATCTGCGCGATGTCGGTCGGCGAGAACCACACGCCGGAGGCGATCGTCGCGCGCACGCGGAGCGACTATTGATTTTTGCGCACCGCACAAAGACGTGAATTGATTTAGGGAACAATCCCTTCCTAAAAGAGGCAATGACGGCCATGGTCCAGCGCTTGCAGCAGATGGCCCGCCCACGCGGGCGGCCGCGTGAATTCGACGTGGACCAGGCGCTCGACAAGGCCATCAGGGTGTTTCGCGAACAGGGCTACAACGCTACCTCGATCGAGGACCTGACCGGCGCGATGGGGCTGGCGTCCGGCAGCATCTACAAGGCGTTCAAGGACAAGCGTGCGGTCTTCTTGGCGGCGCTCGACCGCTACATGCGGCTGCGCAACGATCAGGTTGCCTCGATTGTCCGGACGCAGGCGCCGGCGCGCGAGCGGCTGCGCGCGCTGCTCGGCTTCTATGTCGATTCGGCAAAGGGGATCGAAGGCCGGCGCGGCTGCATGATCGTCGGCAGCGCGGTCGAGCTCGCCATCGCCGACCGCGAGGTCGCCGCGCGGGTCGGCGCCACGCTGGCGCGCAACGAGGCGTTCCTGGCCGATCTGATCCGGCAGGGGCAGGCGGACAGATCGATCTCGAGCCGGGTCGATCCGGAGGATACGGCGCGGCTGATGGTCTGCCTCACGCAGGGCCTGCGCGTAGTCGGCAAATCAGGGCGCGCGCCGGCGGATACCGCTGCCGCCGTCGATATCGCGATGAAGCTGCTGGCATGACGATCCGTCGCGCTTCGTGGCTATTTAGGAAATAAACGTTCCCGAAATGGAGTCCCCATGACGACGATCACCTCCGAGGCCGGCCCGGAGCCGGATTCGGTGTCCACCTGGCTGACATTCCTGCTGGCGCTGTCCTGCGGGTTGGTTGTCGCCAACATCTACTACGCCCAGCCCCTTGCCGGGCCGATCGCAGCGGACCTCGGCCTGTCGCCGGAACATGCCGGCCTGCTCGTGACCATGACTCAGCTCGGCTACGGCGCGGGTCTTTTGTTGATCGTTCCGCTCGGCGACCTGATCGAGAATCGCCGGCTGGTCTCCACCGTGATCGCGCTCGCGGCGGTCGCGCTGGCTGCGGCTGCGCTGTCGAGGCATCCGCTGCCGTTCCTCGCCGCTGCGCTGTCGGTCGGCTTCTCGTCGGTCGCCGTGCAGATCCTGATTCCCTATGCCGGCCATCTGGCGCCCGCGCGCATCCGGGGCCAGGTTGTCGGCAATGTCACCAGCGGTCTGATGATCGGGGTGATGCTGGCGCGTCCGGCGTCAAGCTTCATCGCGTCGATCTCGTCCTGGCACATGGTCTACTGGCTCTCGGCCGCCTTGATGGTGTCGCTTACGATCCTGCTGCGATTGACGCTGCCGACGCGGGTGCCGCAAGCGCGCCTGAGCTACGGTGCACTGCTGCGCTCCATGGTGCACCTCGCCCGCAATACGCCGGTTCTGAAGCGCCGCGCGCTCTACCAGGCCAGCCTGTTTGGGGCGTTCAGCCTGTTCTGGACCACCGTGCCGCTGGTTCTTGCCGGGCCTGCTTTCCGATTCACCCAGTCGGGCATCGCGCTGTTTGCGCTGGTCGGCGCGGCCGGTGTCGTCTCGGCGCCGCTTGCGGGGCGCGTCGCGGATCGCGGCTGGACGCGTCCGGCCACGGCAGCGGCGCTGCTGCTGGCGAGTATCGGCTTCGCGCTCACCATGATCGTTGAACCGGGTTCGACCCTGTCGCTGGCGCTGTTTGTCGCCGCGGCGATCGCGATCGATTTTGGCGTGCAGGCCAATGTCGTGCTCGGCTTCCGCGCGCTGTTCGTGCTCGGCGCGGAGACGCGCAGCCGCCTCAACGGGCTTTATATGGCGACGTTCTTCCTCGCCGGTGCGCTCGGCTCGGGCATCGGAGGCTGGGCTTATGCCTCGGGTGGATGGTGGCTTGCGGCCGCAATCGGCGGCGTGCTGCCGCTCTGTGCGCTCGCTTATCTTGCAACGGAGAGCAAATAGGACTTGCGGGTCGCTGCCGCCTAAGGCGACGACCCGTTACACCTGAACCGGATCAAACCTGCACCCACGGCTTCTCGCCATGGCGCTCGGACAGCGTGAAGATCTCGACGCCGTCGGCGGTGACGCCGACCGAGTGCTCGAACTGCGCCGACAGCGAGCGGTCGCGGGTCACCGCGGTCCAGCCGTCGGACAGGATCTTCACATGCGGCTTGCCGAGATTGATCATCGGCTCGATGGTGAAGAACATGCCGGGCTTGAGCGGCGCGCCTTCGCCGGGGCGGCCGATATGGATGATGTTTGGCTCGTCGTGGAACAGGCGGCCGAGGCCGTGGCCGCAGAAGTCGCGCACCACACTCATGCCCTGCGGCTCGACGAAGCTCTGGATGGCGTGGCCGATATCGCCGGTGGTGGCGCCGGGCTTCACCGCGGCGATGCCGCGCATCATCGCCTCATAGGTCACCTCGATCAGCCGCTCGGCCTTCCGCGCGATGGCGCCGATCGCATACATCCGGCTCGAGTCGCCGTACCAGCCGTCGACGATGAAGGTGACATCGACATTGACGATGTCGCCTTCCTTCAGCGGGCGGTCGCCCGGCATGCCGTGGCAGACCACGTGATTGATCGAGGTGCAGGTCGAGTAGCGATAGCCGCGATACATCAGCGTCGCCGGATAGGCGCCGTGGTCGAAGGCGAACTTGCGGACGAACTCGTCGATGACGGAGGTCGGGATGCCCGGCTTGACGATGTCGGTGAGCGCATCGAGGCACTTCGACACCAGGGCGCCGGCCTTGCGCATGCCGGCAAAGCCGCTCGGCCCGTGCAGCTTGATCTGGCCGGTCTTGCGAAGCGAGGTGTCGGTGGCGTCGATATAGCTCATGGGCGGGATGTTTCTGCGGGCAAGGGGCTGATTTCAGGCTCTAATTTAATGATCGGCGCGCCCGGCGCAAGCCAAGCCTGGGCATGGGGACAATGTCCAAACCGGCCTGATTTCCCGGCGAATTCCGAAAAAAGGCGTCGGCCGGCCGTCCGAAAGATCGTGCAAACGCTAGCTGGTGACCTCGACCACGCTTTCGACCGGCAGCGCCCCGCCGCGGATGCGGAGTTCCCGCACCGGATAGGGGACCTTGATGCCGTCCTGCTTGAAGGCATCCCATAGCGCCAGCATGACGTCGCTCTTCACATTGTCCATGCCGTCGGGGTCGGCGATCCAGAAGGTCAAAGAGAACTTCATTCCGGCCTCGGCGAACTCGGTCAGGATGCAGTTCGGCGTCCGGCCCTTGGTGGCGCGCGGATGGGCTGCGGCGGTCGCGATCCCGAGCTTGCAGACCTGCCGCGGATTGGCATCGTAATTGGTGGCGAAGGCGATCTTCACCAGCGTGTTCTTGTCGGTGTAGGTCCAGTTGGTGACCTTCTGCGTCACCAGATCCTCGTTCGGGATCAGGAACTCGCGGCCGTCGCCGGCAGCCACCGAGATGTAGCGGGTCTTCATCGCGCTGATGCGGCCCGAATTGTCCCCGATCGTGACCAGGTCGCCGGGCTTCACCGATTTGTCGACCAGGAGGATCAGCCCGCTGACGAAGTTGGCGACGATCTTCTGCAAGCCGAGGCCGATGCCGACGCCGGCCGCACCGGTGAACACCGCAAGCGCGGACAGGTTGATGCCGACCGCGCCGAGCGCGATCACGATCGCCAGCACCATCAGCCCGATGCGGATGATCTTGACCAGCAGCACCTGGATCGACGGTGTCAGGTCGGTGGCGCGGTTGATCCGGCTCTCGGCGAAATTGCCGGCGAGGTTGGTCAGCCACAGCGCCACGATCAGGAGCGCGCCGGCCTTGAGCAGCAATAGCGGGGTCAGGCGGAGGCCACCGACCACCACCGCGTAGGAGTCCAGCATGTCGGCCGCCCAATCGAGCTGGCCGATGATGCTGAGCGCCGCCACCACCCAGGCCGAGATCGACACCGTCTTCACGATGAAGGCGTTGTCGATCACCGAGGTGACGAGCCGGATCACCAGCCAGGCCAGCGCCAGCTTGGCGGAGACCGCGATCAGGTAGCTGCGGCTCGGCCAGGTGGCGTGCCACATCACGATGCGCGAGATCACCATCAGTACCGCGAACACAGCGGTGGAGGCGCTCGCCACCACCACGCGGACGAAATGCCGGAGCGGCAGCGGCCAGCGCATCGCCAGCGACGCCATGTTGACCCGTGCATGGATCGCGGTATCGGCGGCGTAGGCGAGGCCCGCGGCGGCGAGGATGATGCCGAATTGCAGATAGAACCAGGGCGAGGCGACCTCGGCGCCGACCGAGCGCGCCGCCAATTGAATCGATTCCAGGACGTCCTTCCAGCTCATGTCCATCGGCAAAGTCTCAACTTGAGGCGCGGGTCAGGCAAATGTGATTCGAGGCTGCGCGCAGAATCCCACATCGGCGCGCACGCGACCATCGATACACCACAGTGTCGGGGCGACCTAGTGTTGTGTCTCTCTCACGGTCCATCCGTCATTCCGGGGCGCGACGGAGTCGCGAACCCGGAATCTAGAGGTCGTGGATCGAGATTCCCCGGTGCGCAATTGCGCACCTGAGGTTCTCGCTTCACGAGCCCCGGAATGACACCGACTGAATCGCAAACACCGGGAGCTCACGGGATCGGGCACATTGCCGCTCATGGCAGAAATCGGTTGGCGTCCCAGTGTGGCGACGATAAGGATGCAATTGCAAGTATTTGAGACCTCCCAAGTCCTTGAGACCTCCAAAGGCGCATGGCATCCCTCGACTCTGTCAGTATAGCGATCCTGCTCGGCGCCGTGCTGGTGATGGCTGGCATCCTCTCGAGCCTGCTGGCGTTGCGGTTCGGCGCCCCCCTGCTACTGGTGTTCTTGCTGGTCGGCATGCTGGCGGGCGACGCCGGGCCCGGCCACCTCCAGTTCGACGACGTCCGCACCACCTATCTGGTCGGCTCGGTGGCGCTGGCGCTGATCCTGTTCGACGGCGGACTGAAGACGCGGTTTGCCAGCATCCGCACCGTGCTGGCGCCCTCGATGATGCTGGCGACCACCGGCGTGCTGTTGACCGCGCTGATCACGGCGCCAGTCGCCCGCTATGTGCTCGACCTCAACTGGACCGAGTCGCTCCTGGTCGGCGCCGTCGTGGCCTCGACCGATGCCGCGGCGGTGTTCCTGCTGGTGCATACCCAGGGCCTGCGCCTGCGCCCGCGCGTCGGCGCCACGCTGGAGGCGGAGTCCGGCACCAACGATCCGTTCGCGATCTTCCTCACCTTGATGCTGGTCGAGTTCATCTCGATCGGCCAGAGCTCGGCCTCGCATATCGCACTGGAGTTCATCCAGGAGGCGGTGCTGGGCGCCATCATCGGGGTGATCGGCGGCCGGCTGGTGGTGATTGCGCTGAATTACGTGGCGCTGCCGCAGGGGCTGCATGCGCCGTTCGTCACCACAGCCGCGCTGGTGATCTTTGGCGGCTCGCAGATCGTGCATGCCTCGGGGTTCCTCGCGGTCTATCTCGCCGGTATCATCATCGGCAACCGGCCGACCCGCGCCCATAATTCGGTGGTGACGTTCCTCGACGCCGCGACCTGGCTGGCGCAGATCGTGATGTTCGTGCTGCTCGGCCTCTTGGTCTCGCCGCATCGGCTGCTCTCCAGCGCCGGCGGCGCGGTGCTGGTCGCGTTCGCGCTGATGCTGGTGGCGCGGCCGCTGGCGGTGCTGATTTGCCTCGCGCCGTTCAAGTTCAACTGGCGGGAGAAGGTCTTCATCGCCTGGACCGGCTTGCGCGGCGCGGTCGCGATCTTCCTCGCCTCGATCCCGATGCTGGTCGGCCTGTCGAAGGCCTATCTCTATTTCGACGTCGCCTTCGTCGTCGTCATCATCTCGCTGCTGTTGCAGGGCTGGACGCTGGCGCCGGCGGCGCGGAAGCTGCATGTCGCGCTGCCGCGCACCGAGCGCGGCCCGCGCCGCGTCGAGCTCGATCTGCCCGGCCAGCTCGAGCAACAGCTGGTCGGCTATCCGGTACGGCCGAAGAGCCTGTATTTCCGCCGCGGCCTGATCCCGTCCTGGTCGAAGCCGACCCTGGTGATCCGCGACGAGCGGATACTGACGCCTGTCGAAGCCGATCCGGTCGCGCCCGGCGACTATATCTACCTGCTGGCGCCGCCGGAGCGCGCCGAGGCGCTCGATCGCTTCTTCGTCGATATGGCGCCGTCGAGCGCGCCCGATCCGCATCTGCTCGGTGACTTCATGGTGTCGGCGGAGCATACGCTGGGCGAGCTCGCCGAGATCTACGGCGTCAAGGTCGACGAGCAGCAGGCCAAGCTGACGCTGGCGGACTATTTCGACATCAATCTCGACCGCGCGCCGAAGGAAGGCGCCGAGCTTGCGCTCGATGAGATCGTGCTGGTGGCGCGCAGCATCAGCGGCGGCCGCGTCAATGTCGTCGGCCTGCGCCTGCCCGAGGAAGAGGAGAAGGTCGCGCCGCAAACGCGGATGCAGATCGTGCGGCGCAAGCTCGCCGATATCTGGGCGTCGGTGGCGGGGGTCTGAGCCGGCCTCACTGCTTGCGCAGGAAGTTCGAATCCGGGGCGAATTTCTTGATCATGTCGGACAGGCCGTCGTCGGGCGGGCCGGGGTCCTTCGCAGCCGGCTCGTCCTTGAACTTCTTCTGGCCGGAGATCTCGGCCAGCGCCGCGAGCAGCGTTTCGTCGAGATTGTCGGATGCTGTCTTGGCAGGTTCCATCTTGGCAGGCGCCGTGTTGGCGGGCGGAGGTGGCGCCGGCGGCGGTGACGCCGTGGTAGCGGGCTTCGGCGGGGAGGGGATCTCGGGCTCGGGCTTCGCCGACGGCATTGGCACCGGTGGAGGCTTGGATGCGTCCGCCCGCCGGGCTGCGGCCTCGCTGACGGCCGCGATCAGCGATGCTTCGAGGTCAGCGGGAGTTTCAGGCGGCATTGGCGGCGGTGCAGCCGGTATCGGCAGTGGCACGGCGGACACCGGCGGCGATGGCGCGTCCGGCTTCACGTCCCGGGCTGCGCGCCCGAACAGCGGTTCGCGCTGGCTCGCCGTCGCCGGACGGCTGTCGGTGGCCTTGCCGGGCTCCTTGTTCGATTCCCTGGCCGACTTGAAGAGACCGGCGCGTTCGGCGGCAACCCTGGCGGAAGCCTCCTCGACCGCACCGAGCAGGGACGCTTCCAGCGCATCGGCGGGATTGCCCGGCGGAGTCGCCGGCCTGGCGGCGGGGGCGGCCGCCGGCTTTGGCTCGGGCCGCTCCGGCCGCGGTGCTTCGACCGGCGCGGGCGGAGGAGCCGTCTGGCCGTCGCGAGCGCGCGCGATGATGCCGTCGACGATCGCTCCGAGGCGGCTCTTGTCGGGGGCGGCGAGATAGCTGGCGGCCAGCTCATCGACATATTGCGGGCCGTAATCGGCGAGCACCCTGGCGAGCTGGGCCAGATCGGGGTCGCTCTCGACCAGCCGGCGCCAGGTCTGCCGGTCGTAGGGCGCGTCCCCCTTATTGTCGGGCCAGGCCACCCGGCGCGGTTGGCGCTGGGGTCCGGTGTCCTGGCCGGTGACGGGGTCGAAGGTCGGCGGCTGCAGCCCGGCGCTGAGGCGGGGCGGGGTAAATCCGCCGGCGCCGGCCGGCACCGGGTCGTCGGCCTCGCGCCGGCGCCGCTCGGCGACCTGGAGCGAGATCAGGCCAACGCCCATCAGCAGGAAGCCGAGCGCAGCCCACGAAATCGTGGCGCACAACAGTCCGCCGATCAGCAGCAATACCCAGCCAGTCAGTCGCACGATGCACCTTTCCCCACGCCCGATCGGGAGGTCCCGACGTGGGCCTAGCAGGCAAGATGGGCTATCTTATGCCGACTTTCGGAAAAACGGCCAGCTGAGCCTTTTCGAGCGGAGTGGGCCTAGGCGCCCGACGTCAACACCTTGACACCGCCGAATGCGGTCACCTGACCCCGGCGCAGCATCACGATCTGGGTGGCGAGCTGGCGCAACTCGGCGGCGTCGTGGCTGACATAGACCATGGGCACGCCGGCCTCGTCGCGCAGCCGGACCAGATAGGGCAGGATCTCGAGCTTGCGGCTTTCGTCGAGCGCGCCCAGCGGCTCGTCCAGCAGCAACAGCCGCGGTTTGGACAGCAGCGCCCGGCCGAGCGCGACGCGCTGCCGCTCGCCGCCGGAGAGCTTGCCGGGACGGCGGTCGAGCAGGGCGCCGATGTCGAGCAGATCGACGACGCGCTTGTGCTGCGCGCGATCCTCGATGAGGCCGTTCATGCGGCGGCCGTATTCGAGGTTCTGGCGGATATCGAGATGCGGAAACAGCCGCGCGTCCTGGAACACGTAGCCGATCCGGCGGCGCCAGGTCGGGACGTGGATGCTGGCGGCGGTATCGTCGACGGTCTCGCCATCGATCACGATGGTGCCGCGATCGGGGCGCACCAGCCCTGCGATGGTGTTGATCAGCGAGGTCTTGCCGGAGCCGGACGCGCCGAACAGGCCGGTGACGCGGCCCTCGCTGGTGAACGATGCCGCGAGCGAGAACTCGCCGAGCTGCTTTTTGATGTCGACGCGCAGCATCGCTATTGCCCATGCAGCCGTGCGGTGGCGCGGCGTGCGAACACTTCCGCGGCGATCAGTGCGCCGACCGCGAGCACGATCGAGATGATCACGAGCCGCGCCGCGGCCGTGTCGCCGTCCGGCGTCTGGATCAGCGAATAGATCGCCGACGAGATGGTCTGGGTCTCGCCGGGGATGTTGGAGACGAAGGTGATGGTGGCACCGAACTCGCCGATCGCCTTGGCAAAGCCGAGCACCATGCCGGCCAGCACGCCCGGCAGCGCCAGCGGCAGCGTCACCGTCGCGAACACCCGCCAGGGGGCGGCGCCGAGCGTCTCGGCCGCCTGCTCGAGGCGGCGGTCGACCGCTTCGATCGAGAGCCGGATCGGCCGTACCAGCAGCGGAAACGACATCACGCCGCAGGCGAGCGCCGCACCGGTCCAGCGGAATGCGAACACGATGCCGAGATGATCGGCGAGCCAGCCGCCGACCAGCCCGCGCTTGCCGAAGGTCAAAAGCAGCAGATAGCCGGTGACGACCGGCGGCAGCACCAGCGGCAGATGCACGGCGGCATCGAGCAGCGACTTGCCCCAGAAATCGCGCCGCGCCAGCAGCCAGGCGAGCGCGATCCCGAACGGGGTCGCCACCAGCGTTGCAATGACCGCGACCCGCAGCGACAGCAGGATCGCCGTCCATTCGGTCGGCGAGATCTCGAACATCAGGTCGTCGGGCTGACCAGGAACTTGAAGCCGTACTTCTCGAGGATCGTCTTCGCCGCGGACGAGCGCAGGAAGGCGAGATACTCTGATGTCTCAGGCTTGGCTGTCGTGGTCGCCGCGACCGGATAGATGATGGCGGGATGGGTGTCGGCCGGGAAGGTGCCGACGATCTTGACTCCGGGCTCGACCTTGGCGTCGGTCGAATAGACGATGCCGAGCACGGCCTCGCCGCGCGCCACCAGTGTCAATGCCGCGCGCACGCTCTCGGCCATCGCGAATTTCGGCTCCGCCGCCTGCCAGGCACCGAGCTTCTCGAGCGCCGCCTTGGCGTATTTGCCGACCGGCACCGCCTTGACGTCGCCGGTTGCGATCTTGCCGTCGCCGGCGAGCTTGGCGAGATCGAACCCCGGGCCGATGTTGACACTGCCGATCATGGAATCCTTCGGCGCGATCAGCACGATCGAGTTGCCGAGCAGGTTGACCCGGGTCGGCTCGTTGATGGTCTTCTGCTTGATCGCATAGTCCATCCAATCGGTGTCGGCGGACACGAAGACGTCAGCCGGCGCGCCCTGCTCGATCTGTTTTGCCAGTGCCGAGCTCGCGGCATAGCTGGCGCTGATCTTGACGCCGGTCTTGGCGGTGTAGGCTGCATCGATGTCGTCGAGCGCGTTCTTCATCGAGGCCGCGGCGAACACGGTGAGCGTCTTGTCCTCGGCCTTCGCGGGCGACTGGATCGCGCCGAGCAGGATGATGAAGGCAGTGAGAAGTCCGGCGAGCCTTGAAATTGCAAGCCTTGAAACTGAAAGTCGTGACATGGAAAGCGCTCCGAGCAAATTCGCGCGCGAACATGCACGCGCAAATCAGGCGTTGAGTGGGGTCTGGCCTGCGACGGACGGAAGCGCTGTTCCGCTGGTCCCCGACGGACTTACGGTCCTCGGGGATATCGCACTGCAAACATAGCAGGCCGGGGCTTACGGTAAAGGCGACTGTTTGTCTAACCGATCCTGCTATTGATCCGCCGGCTGGATCGCGATCGACAGCGAATTCTCCTTTGCACCGCTGACCTGCAGCACGAAGGGGCTGGCGGCGAGGTCGTACTTCATGGTCTTGCGGATGCCGTCGCAATCGGTCGCGCCGCTGAACGCCTTCGGCTTCAGGAAATGGCCGTCCTGCACCAGGTCGACCCAGGCGCCGGCCGAGAGGCTGACGGTATAGAGCCCGGCCTTCGGCGCAGCCTTGAAGCTGGTGAACCCGGCGAAGGTGCCGTCCTTCGGCGCGCGCTCCGGCGGCGACGGCAATTTGGCATCGGCGGGCGCAACCAGCGCCAGCGTGATGGCGGTCGACGGCAATGCGGTCTGCTCGCTGCCCGAGGCAAGCCTGGCACGATCGGGCGCGGTAAGCGCTGTGCGGGCGCGGTCGATCGACCATTTGAACTTGTCGCAGCCGCTCGGCTCCTCCGCGGCGAAAGCGGGAACTGAGACGAGCAGCAGCGATGCGGCGAGGAGCGATGTGCGCATGTCTGGTCCAATGCAATTGTGGCGGATGATAGTGATCAGTGGCCCCGATCGATCGCTCGCGCGCGCTTACGGCGCGCCGACGTCAGATCATAGCGCAGTTCGCGCCGGCCGGCATAGCCGCCTGACGAAGATGTTATTGCCTTGGATGTTATGGTTTGGCGTCTGGTGCATTGAGCACCGTCTTGCAGGCCGCCGGCATCTGCGCCAGCGTCATCGGCGGGCGCGGTTTCGGCGGCTTCGGCGGCGGCTTCGGATGCAGCACCGAATCCTTGAACCAGAACGCGAGATCGGACGGCTTGCAGCCTTCGCCTTCCGCTTGCGGTTTCTGTGCCTCGCAGGCCGGGCTGCCGGGCGGACAGCGCATGCGGATGTGGAAGTGGTAGTCGTGGCCCCACCACGGCCGGATCTTCGACAGCCAGCTGCGGTCGCCCTTGGCCTCGCGGCACAGTGCCTTCTTGATCGCCGGGTTGACGAAGATGCGCTGCACCGCCGGCTCCCGCGCGGCGTCGCGGAGAACCAGCACATGACCCGGTGTGAAGACACGCGGATCGACATCGAGACGGTCATCTCGCACCATCATCACCGCCGACATCTCCTCGCGGTCCTCGCGCGACAGTTTGCGATCCGGCATCGGCGTCAGCCAGATGTCGGCGTCGAGCCCGATCTGGTGACTGGCATGACCGGACAGGGCCGGGCCGCCGCGCGGCTGGCCGATATCGCCGACCAGGATGCCGGGCCAGCCGGCGTCCCTGTGCGCGTTGGCCGCAAGCCGCTTCAACAGCGCGATCATGTCGGGGTGACCCCAGTAGCGGTTGCGCGACAGGCGCATCACCTGCCAGGTATCGCCGTTGAGCGGCATCTGCGCCGCGCCGGCGAGACAGCCCTTGGTGTAACCGCCGATCGATTGCGTCGGCATCGCCGCCGGCAGCACCTTGCGCGCGAACAGCTGCTTCGCCCCGATCTTTGGATCGTTGGGGTTAGCGAGCGGCGGCAATGGCTGCGGATTGAGCGAGCCCTTGTCCTGCGCCCGCGCGGAGACGGTGCAGGCGGCGAGGGCTAGGATCAGGAGCGGGATCAGACGCAGGCGGGGTGTCATTCGGATCACTCTGTCCGGGCAAGGCTAACATGGATTCGCGCGCGACGAACCGCGCGCTCATCCCAATTGCTTGATCGCCCACAGGGCGGATTGCCGCCGCGATTGCTGCGTCGACACTGGCACTCTCTCCGGCGCGCGCCGACGTCGCCGTTCACATCGATAAATCGTCCCAGCATCGAGATCACCAACTAGCTCGTCGCGCCTTTACCTCGCGATAACCCTGTCCCACGCTGGCAAACATTGATGCGCGTCCGCGCATTCGTTGTGCAGTCCCGCGCCGGTTTACGCTTCCTTCACCACGCTCCGGCGCTTCCACGCAGCAAATCGGCGCAGCTTGCCGCCTGCACGGCCGTGGCAAGGCGCGCGATACGCGGATTCGCCTGCAAAGCAGGCATGACCGGCGATTCTCATCCAGCGCGGCTCTTCGCCAAGAGACCGCCAAGGGATGGCCAAGAGATACCAATTTTTCAGAGACTTATCGCAGAAATGCCGCCGAACTGGAATGCGCGTGGGGCGTGCGATGCCGATGATGCGGCCGAAGAAGATCAAGAAACCAAAACAGGCCAGATTGTCAGGCCCGCCGGGCCGCCGGCCCAAGCCGATGCTGAGAGTGTCGGGCAGTTCGCGCCGCGCCGCTGCCGAGATCGGTGAGCTGGTGCGCCAGCGCGCGCAGGCCGAGGCCGCGATCGCCGACGCGCGCAAGTCCAATGCGCGGCTGCGCGAGGCGGTCGACATCCTGCCGCAAGGCATCGTGTTCCTGGACTCCGAAGGCCGCTATCTGCTCTGGAACAAGAAATACGCGGAAATCTACAAGCGCAGCTCCGACCTGTTCGAGCACGGTGCGCGTCTCGAGGATACCATCCGCGTCGGCGTCGCGCGCGGCGACTATCCCGAGGCCATCGGGCGCGAGGAAGAGTGGATCGCCGAACGGCTCAGGAAGATGTACCAGCCGGGCGAGCGGCACGAGCAGGTGCTGGCCGATGGCCGCGTGGTGCTGATCGAGGAGCGCTTGACCTCGGATGGCGGCATCGTCGGGCTGCGCGTCGACATCACCGAGCTGAAGCAGCGCGAGGCCTCGTTCCGCCTGCTGTTCGACGGCAATCCGGTGCCGATGATCCTGTGCGCGCTCGATGGCGAGCGGATCCTTGCGGTCAACGACGCCGCGATCGCGCATTATGGTTATGTGCGTGCCGAATTCGAGAAGATGACGATCAGGAGCCTGCAGGCGTTCGATGCCGAGCTGCCCTGGGCCGCCGGCCGCAGCAGCGACGAGCAGGCCGCGCGGACTTGGAAGCACGTGCGTGCCGACGGCACGCTGATCGATCTGGCGATCTATTCGCGCCAGCTGATGCATGGCGATCAGCCGGCGATGCTGCTGGCGCTGATGGACATCACCGAGCGCAAGCGCGCCGAGGCGCGGCTCGCCTTCATGGCCCAGCACGACAGCCTGACCGGCCTGCCGAACCGCAATCTGCTGCGCCAGCAGATGGAGGACATGCTGCAGCACACCCGCCGCTCGACCGACAAGGTCGCGGTGCTGATGCTCGGCCTCGACAATTTCAAGGCGGTCAACGACACGCTCGGCCACGGCATCGGCGACAAGCTGCTGCGCGCCGTCGCCAAGCGGCTGCGCTCGACGCTGCGCGAGGAAGACGCGCTGGCCCGCCTCAACTCCGATGAGTTCACCATCGTGCAGGGCGGCGTGATGCGTCCCGAGGACGCCGTGCTGCTGGCGCGGCGGATTCTCGATGCGATCGGCGAGCCCTATCTGCTCGATGGGCATTCGGTGGTGGTCGGTGCCAGCATCGGGATTGCGATGTCGCCCGGCGACGGCGAGGATTCCGAAAAGCTGCTGAAGAGTGCCGACATGGCCCTGTCGCGCGCGAAGAGCGAATTCCGCGGCACCTTCTCGTTCTTCGAGGCGGAGATGGATGCGCGGGCGCAGAGCCGCCGCAAGATCGAGATCGATCTGCGCGATGCGATCCAGAACGAAGGCCTGCAACCCTATTACCAGCCGCTGGTCGATCTTGCGAGCGGGCGCATCACCGGCTTCGAGGCGCTGGTGCGCTGGCCGCATCCGGAGCGCGGCATGATCTCGCCGGGCGAATTCATCCCGGTGGCCGAGGAGACCGGCCTGATCAATCCACTGGGTTCGCTGATGCTGCATCGCGCCTGCATGGACGCGGCGCAATGGCCCGATGACGTGCGCGTCGCGGTCAATCTGTCGCCGCTGCAATTCCGCACCGGCAATCTGCTGGCGCTGGTCACCGACGCGCTGCGGCAATCCGGCCTGCCGGCGCGGCGGCTCGAGCTCGAGATCACCGAGACGCTACTGCTCGAGAAGAGCAGCCAGGTGCTGGCGACGCTGCATGCGCTGCGCGCGCTCGGGGTGCGGATGTCGATGGACGATTTCGGCACCGGCTATTCGAGCCTCAGCTATCTGCGCAGCTTCCCGTTCGACAAGATCAAGATCGACCAGTCCTTCGTGCGCGACCTCGGCGCCAACCCGGACGCGCAGGCGATCGTGCGCTCGATCGTCAGCCTCGGCGTCGGGCTCGGCGTCACCATCACCGCCGAGGGCGTCGAGACCGAGGCGGAGCTGAGCTGCCTGCGCGCCGAAGGTTGCCACGAGGGCCAGGGCTTTCTGTTCAGCCGCGCGCGGCCGAATGGCGAGGTCATCAGTCTCTTGAAGGCGCAGCGGGTGGCGACGGCGCTGGTGGCGTAGGAATCACGGCGCAATCACCGTCATTGCGAGGAGCGAAGCGACGAAGCAATCCATCGTCCCGCATACGCGGAAGCATGGATTGCTTCGCTTCGCTCGCAATGACGGTGGACTAGCTGGCCGCGCCGGCCTTGCGCCGCAAATGATAGGTCAGCGCCAACCCGACGCAGTGGCGCAGCTCGGCCTCCGGCAGCTTGCCGGCGACATCGAGCAGGATGGCGCGGTTGCCGCTGTAGCTCAGCTCGGGATAGAGCTCGCGGAAGGTCTCGACCAGATTGGTCTGGCAGTGGAAGTAGACCGCGACCTGGTCGGTCGCAGGTTTCACCTGATCGATCCGGATCGTGCTGCCGCTGCCGGTCTCCGGCGTCAGATAGCTCGGCTGCCCCCATTTCAGCGTCTCTTGCAGCGCGCCGACGCCCTTGGTCGCCTTCGCGGTCTCGAAGATCAGCCGCCGCAGCGCCAGCAGCCTGGTCTTGACGGGGGCAGGGTAGGCGTCGAACAGCGCATCCGCCGATCTTGCCGTCGGTCGTCGTGTCGCCTTGCTGGGCGATCTTGCCGGCTTGCGCATCGCGGGCTCCGCGGGGAGGACGTGTCGCGTCTGTCTACCACAACGCCTTGAAGGTCAGATAGACCGCCATCAACGACACGAAGAAGATCATGGCGCTGCGCAGCCGCGCGCGATCGATGCGGTTGGCGGCGCGGGCGCCGAGATCGGTGCCGGCGAGCAGGCCTGCGGTCACGCCTGCCAGCACCGGCCAGGATGCGAGCGCGCCCTCGTTCCAATAAATCCAGGCCGACGGGATCGTGGTCGGGATCAGCGACATCACGAGGCTCGCCATTTGCGCTTGGTGCTGCGGCACGGCGAGCACGGCGCTCAGTCCGACCACGGTCGCCAGTCCGCCGCCGATGCCGAGAAAGCCCGACGACAGGCCCGCCAGCAGCCCGACGATGAGCAACGCCGGCGAGGATATGTCGCGCCCGGCGCCGTCGGGCTCCTTCTGGTCGTTTCCGCCGCGCAGGATCAGCATCGCGTCGAGCGCGACGAGATAAGCCACGTAAGTCCAGCGCAGCGCGGGCTCGGCGACATGGTTGGCGGCGAGCGCACCGGCCGCGCCGCCGGCGACGAAGCCGACAGTCAGCAGAACGATCCAGAGCAGCGGCGTGCGGTTGCCGCTCTGCCGATAGCGCCTGATGCCGGTGAGGCTGGTCGGCGGCACCTGTGCGACCAGCGAGATGCCCTGCGCGACGTGCT
This sequence comes from Bradyrhizobium sp. USDA 4461, assembly GCF_054055655.1. Classification (NCBI taxonomy): domain Bacteria; kingdom Pseudomonadati; phylum Pseudomonadota; class Alphaproteobacteria; order Hyphomicrobiales; family Nitrobacteraceae; genus Bradyrhizobium; species Bradyrhizobium sp. USDA 4461. The sequence continues at coordinate 1,738,821 of NZ_JBSRXM010000001.1, read as the reverse complement.
GGCCGGCGCCGAGCAGCAACACCGAGAACACCACCAGTCCGCCGCCGGGGCTGACGCCGAGCAGGCCTGCGGTCAGGCCGCCGGCAAAGCCGGTGACGATGCCGAGCAGGAGGTCGTGGATCATCGCCGCGTCCCCGTCAGCGCTTGGCGGCAAGGCCGGCGAGGAAGATGTCGAAGGCGTGCATGGCCTCCGCGGTCGAGACGGTCTCGCCCCACAACCGTTGCAGCACGATGCCCTGGAACATCGCGACCATCGCCCGTGCCGCGCCGCGCGGCTGCACATTGCGGTCGATCGCGCCGCTCTTCTGGCCGCGCCGCAGCAGGTCCACGATCATGGCGATCGGCTGGCGGATGCCGCTCGTCACCTGGTCGCGCACCACGTCGTCGCGCAGCGCCTCCGCCCAGAGCTGCAAGGCGACGCGGCGGGCGCGCAGGCCTTCCTCCTTCTGCAAATCGCCGAGAAAGCCGCGGGCGATCGCCCGCAGGCTCTGCAACACGTCGTCCGATTGGTCCTTCACCGCGAGCAGCGCGCTGTCGCGGCCATGGCGGCTTTCGCCGATCGCCTGGATCAGTTCCTCCTTGCCGGCAAAATGCCCGTAGATGCAGCCGGCGCTGAGCCCGGACTGCTTGATCACGTCCTGGATCGTGGTCTGGTGAAATCCCTGGCGCGCAAAGCAGATCTCCGCGGCCTGCAATATCTCCTCGCGGCGGATCGCAAGTGTTTCGGGCTTCACCTTCGGCATGGTCGGTCCTTGTGTTCGCCGCCACGCGGTGGCCGAGCTTGACGATCATCGCCCGCGATTATAAAGAACGAATATTCGTTTTGTAAAGAAAGGGTCAATCGGCATGATCGGTTTTGCAAAGCTGCTGTGGCATCCGGGCGCGGGCGAGATCGCCCATGTCGAGCTGCCGTCGATCGGCGCGCGCATCGCGTTCCTGCTCGCGTCGTTCGCGATCGTGCTGCTGTTCGAGGCTGCGTTTCCGCTGTTCGGCTACGCGCGCGGTGACCGGATGCGCAACATCGGCCGCAACGCTGCCATCACCGTGATCTTCCTCAGCGTCAACCTGCTGCTCAGCCCGCTGTCGCCATTGGCCGTGCAATGGACGCTCGATGCGAAATTCGGCCTATCGCACTGGCTCGGCCTGTCACCGCTGAACCAGCTGCTGCTCGGTCTCATCGGGCTCGACCTGTTCGCCTATTTCGCTCACGTCTCGATGCACAAGCTCGGCTGGATGTGGCGCTTCCACCGCATGCACCATGCCGATCGCTTCGTCGACGTCACCACCGCCTTCCGCGAGCATCCCGGCGAGACGCTGTGGCGGATCGGCTGGCACATCTCCGGCGTGATCGTGTTCGGTACGCCGGCCTGGGTGCTGGTCAGCTATCTGACGCTGTCGGGGCTCAACGCCCAGTTCGAGCACGCCAACATCCGCCTGCCGGAGCGGCTCGACCGCTGGCTGCGGCTCGTCTTCGTGACGCCGAACATGCACAAGATGCATCATTCGCGTCACCAGCCGGAGACCGACAGCAATTATTCCAATTTGCTCTCGATCTGGGACCGGATCGGCGGCACCTACAACCGCGGCCCGCGGTTCGCGGAGCTGCGCTACGGCCTCGACGGTTTCGACGATGCCGAGAAGCAGTCGCTGCCCGGGCTGCTGAAGATGCCGTTCATGGCCAAGTGGGGACAGTCCGAAGCAGGGCCGGACAACAAGCAGCGCGGGTCGATCGATCGCTCGGCGCCGCCGCCCGTGCTGCCCTGGCCGTGATCACGCTCCAGTACTGCTGCGCCATAAGCCGAGGCGTACGCTTCCTGACCCGTCATCCTGAGGTGCGAGCTCTTGCGAGCCTCGAAGGGTGCACGGCCCCGCTGGTGGCCGTCGACCCTTCGAGGGCCGCTGAAGAAGCGGCCACCTCAGGGTGACGGATGACGGGTTAAGGTGCCTTACGACGCGCTAGAACTAAGCCGCGTTGCGCAGGCCGGCGAGGAAGGTATCGACGCTGTGCGACAGCGCCGAGGCGTGATCGCCGAGCTCGCCGGAGGTCTCCAGCACATTGCCGGTGAGGGCGCGCGATTGGCCGGCGGCCTGGCTCGCGCCCGCGATATTGCTCGAGACTTCGCGGGTCCCGGAGGAGGCCTGCTGCACGCTGCGGGCGATCTCCCGCGTCGCCGAATCCTGCTGCTCGACGGCGGCCGCGATCGCGGTCGCGATGCCCGAGATCTCGCGGATGGTGCCGCTGATGTCGCCGATCGCGCTGACGCAATTGCCGGTGGCGGACTGGATCGCGCCGACCTGGCCGGCGATCTCGTCGGTCGCCTTCGCGGTCTGGCTCGCCAGTTCCTTCACCTCGGCGGCGACCACGGCGAAGCCACGGCCGGCCTCGCCGGCGCGGGCGGCCTCGATGGTGGCGTTGAGCGCCAGGAGATTGGTCTGGCTGGCGATCGCGCTGATCAGGCGCAGCACGTCGCCGATCTTCTCGGCCGACGCGGCAAGGCTCGTCACCATCTCGGTGGTTTCCATCGCCTTGGCCACGGCATTGTCGGCGACGCGGCTCGAATGGGTGACCTGGCGGCCGATCTCGGTGATCGACGAGGCCAGCTCTTCCGTCGCGGCCGCGACCGCATTGACGCTGGCCGACGCCTCCTCGGACGCGGCGGCGGCCGCCGAGGTCCGTTCCGAGGTGCCGTTGACGCTGGTGGCGATCTCGCCCGCGACGCGCTGCATCGCGCTCGACGACTGCGCGACGGCTGCGACCATGCCCTTGACGTCGGCCTCGAACCGGTCGGCCATCTGGCGCTGCAACGCCTGCTTGTCGGCCGCCGCCTTGACCTTGTCGGCCTCCTGCGCGTCGCGCAACGAGGAGGTCTCGATCATGCTGCGGCGGAACACGTCGACCGCCCGCGCCATGGTGCCGAGTTCGTCGCGGCGCTCGCTGCCGGGGATCGTGACGCTGGTGTCTCCGCTCGACAGCCGGTTCATCACCGCGGTGATCGCGGCCAGCGGCCGCGACAGGCCGCGGCCGAGCAGGAACGCGAGCAGCACGGCAGCCGCCAGGATCGCGACCACGCCGAGGATCAGGTTGCGCTGCGCGCTCGCGGCAGCCGCCGCATAGTCGCTGGTATCCTTGATGATCTCGAGCACCGCGACCGGCTGGCCGGCATAGTTCTTGATCTGGCCGAGATAGAGCTCCACGGCGTGGCCGTCGAGCATGGCGTCGCGCAGCACGACCGCGCCGTTCATCACGCTCTTAAGCTCGTCCGGGGTCGCGACCGCGGCGTCGCCGAAGGTGGACGACAGCCGCTTGAAGCTCTGGCCGTCGAACGAGTGCACAGCGAGGTCGATGCCGAAGCGCTTCTTGGCGCGGTCGACGAATTCCTTGCCGAAGGCGACGCCGATGTCGACATTGCCCAGCGTCTGGCCGTCATGCACGACCGGGGTCATGCCGAAGATCGAAAGCGCCTCGCGGCCGGGCTCGACGCCGACGATCGGCTTGCCGGCCTTGATCGATTCCACCACCGTGGTGCGCCGTGTGGAGGCGTCGTCGCCGAAGGTCTTCGGCACGTGGACCCGGTAGAAGCTGGTCGCCGGAGCCTGCCAGAACGAAATCAGCGGGATGCCCTGCGCCTTGATTGCGGCCCAGGGGGCGCCGAGCAGCTTGCCGAGGCCGTCGCGGTCGCCCTTGGCGATGGCGTCCTCGACCGGCGGCAGCGCGGCGATCACGGCGGAGACCGCGAGCGCGGTGCGACCTTCATAGTCGATCGCCGCGATCACGCTGTCATATTGCAGCTTGAGCTGCTGATCGAGCGCGAGCCGGGTCAGCGCCCGTTGCTGGCTGATGGAGAAGCCGCCGAGGATCGCGCAGGCGACCGCAACGGTCAGTGAAATCGCCAGAATCAGGCGGGCGGCAATCGATCGAAGCGTGAACATGGGACCAGCGGAACTCCAGGCATTAGCGCCGGCCGCACAATCCCAGAAAAAGCTTAACAACCGTATGTTGCGCTGCCAAAAAATCGTGCCGGGAGAATCGTCGCCAGCCTACTTCCGTACCTTGCGTCATGGGTGGGCGAGGTACGACCCGGCTGCCTGCCCAGTGATTGCCGTTTGGCGATGCCGCGGCTAATCTTTCGATTTCCCGGAATGTGCGCAAAGTTTTTCGAACGCATCAAGCCCGGGACGGCTAGGTTGTCGGCGCGCGGAAGATTTGCGCGAAAATCATTGTGATCAAGCGCAGACATTCCTGCCCTCAAAGCATTCAGGTCGGCCGTTTTGGCGTTTGTCAGGAGGCAATCTTGATTTCCTCGAAAAGGTATTTGATGCGCGCATTGATCCTGCTGGCAATCGCGATTCCCGCCAGCGGCGATGCTCTCACGCAGGGTGTTGTTGGCTCACCCGTGGCGCAGGCTCATGATGAGCTTCCGGCCTGGGCCTTCCTGTGGGACCCGACCGTTCAGGTGCCCCCGCCCAGCGACACGCCCATCAAGCTTCCAGGTAGCGACGTCATGTTCAGTTGGAAACAGGCGCGCGACCTCTTCGTTGCGCCTGACTGGCATCCGGATGACCATCCCGCGATGCCTGACATCGTCGCGAACGGCCGCAGACCCGAGATCCGCGCGTGCGGATCATGCCATCGTGTCGAGGGAACCGGCGGACCCGAAAATGCAAGCCTCGCCGGTCTGCCAGTCGCATATTTTGTCCAGCAGATCGCCGACTTCAGAAGCGGAGCGAGAAAGATGTCGGGCTCTCAGAGGCCTTCGACGCAACTGATGCTGGCGTCGGTCAAGGGCATGACGGACGCCGACATTCGTTCCGCTGCGGAATACTTCGCCGCGCTGGGCCGCAAGCGGATCGTCAAGGTCGTGGAGACGGAGATGATTCCGAAAACAGGACCGTCGCGTCTGTTTTACGTCAAGAGCCCGGAGGGAGGACTCGAACCACTCGGCCAGCGCATCGTCGAGATGCCCGATGATACCGACCAGTTCGAACTTCGCGACTCGCGAGCGACGTTCACGGCTTACGTCCCGGTCGGCAGCCTGGCCAAGGGAGAGGCGCTCGCAAAGACCGGCGGAGCCGGCGCGACCGTCGCCTGCAATCTCTGCCATGGACCGGACTTGAAGGGCGCTGACATCGTTCCGGCCATCGCGGGGAGATCGCCGACCTACATCGTGCGTCAGCTCTACGAATTCCAGCACGGCGGCCGATCGGGAGCCGCAAGCGCCCCGATGAAACAAGCTGTCGAAAAGCTTTCGCCGACGGACATGATCGCACTGGCCGCCTATGTGAGCTCGCTCGATCCGTAACCGACGCCTTTGCAGTTCATGACTGCACGTGCTGACCCATGATACCCAGGCCAATTCGTCGCCTCAGTGCGACATTCCATTCGCTGGCGACCGCCCGTCAATGCGGCACCGGTCGTCCCGATACGGCTGACGAAGAGGTTGCATTCGTCGCACGAACGAGCCGGCCACTTGATTTAAAGACCGATTGGTCTATATTTGCTCGATGAGCAACCGAACCCCCGCGCCATTGCCCCGCGGTCGCCCGCGGAGTTTCGATGAGGACGCCGCCATCGAACGCGCGATGGGCGTGTTCTGGTCGCGCGGCTATCATGCCACGGCGCTGCCCGACCTTCTGCGTGCGACGAAGCTCTCGCGTGGCAGCCTCTACGCTGCTTTCGGCGACAAGCACTCGCTGTTCCTGCGCGCGCTCGACCGTTACATCGACGATGCCGTGACACGGTTGAATGTCGAGCTTGATCCTCGCAAGGATCCGGTGGACGGCCTGCGGGCCTACCTTGCCGGATATGTCGACCGCACGAGCGGCGCCCATGGCCGGCGCGGATGCCTGGTGATCGCCACGGCCATGGAGCTGGCCGGGCGTGACGCCGACGTCAATCGTCGCATCGCAGGCTTCTTCAGGGTCATGGAAGCGCGGGTGGCGGATGCGCTGTCACGCGCGAAGGCCGCGGGCCAGTTGGCCGATGGTGTCGATCCTGCAAATGCGGCCCGCATTCTCGTCTGTTTCGTTGAGGGGCTGCGCGTCATCAGCAAAACGGCGTCCGCCGGAGACATCACGCACGCCGCCGCCGACGCTCTGCTCGATCGTTTCATCAGGTAGGCAAATCCGGGTCCCGTCCCCGCAATCGGCTCGCCGATATCTGGACCGATCGGTCGTTAAAGGAGAATGCAATGTCTGCGATCCAGATGGCCTGCGCGGTGGCCGTTCCCCTGATCTGGGGTTACCAGTTCGTGGTCATCAAATTGGGCGTTACGGAGTTCCCGCCGTTCTTCTTCCTGGCGCTGCGTTTCCTGGCCACCGCGCTGCTGCTGATTCCGTTCGTCAAAAAGCCCACGCGTGACCAGTTGCGTCCGATCGCGGCGATCTCGTTCTTTCTCGGTGGGCTGAATTTCGGGCTGTTCTATGTGGGTCTCGGGCTCGGCTCGGGAAGCATGACGGCTGTCGCATATCTGCTCTCCACGCCCTTCACGGTGCTGTTGGCCTGGCCGCTGTTGGCGGAGCGGCCGTCGCTCACGACCCTCTCCGGGGTGCTGCTCGCATTCGCCGGCGTCCTTGTGTTGAGGGCGGAGCCCGGCCTGTCGGCAAACGGGTTGCCGCTGCTGCTGGTGGTCGGAGCGGCCTTCGCCTTCGCGGTCTCCAACGTCCTGACCAAACGCTACGGCCCATTTGATCCCTTGATGTTGATGGGCTGGTCGTCGCTGTTCACGGTGCCGCAGGTGATGCTGATGTCGCTGCTGCTTGAATATGGCCAACTGGCGAGCCTCGTTGCCGCGGATGAGCGGGGGTGGCTGGCGCTCGCCTACACGATCTTCATCGGGGGAATCGTCGGATTCGGTCTTTGGTTCTGGCTGATCGCGCGCTGCTCCATGGGCCGCGTCGCCCCCTTCGGTCTGCTGCTGCCGGTGTTCGCCCTGATGTCGAGCGCCTTGTTCCTTGGCGAGCCGATGACCCCGAAGTTGATGATCGGTGCGCTGCTGGCGATCTCAGGTGTCGCCTTGACCCAGTTCAGGCCGAGCGCGCGAACGGTTTGAATACGAAAGCGCGCTCGGGCCGCACATCATGTGGTCGCGTGCACGAGATGGTCCGATACCGTCGAGACGAACGCGCGAAGACGCTCGAGACGCCGCAGGTCCCGGTGGTATCCCATCCAAATGTCTCGCGCTGGCGGCGGCGTTGGCAGTTCTAGTCTGCGGATACCCGGGATCTGGTTGCCGACCACGCGGGGCAGGACGGCGATGCCGACGCCTTGCCTGCACATGCGCCCCTGGACGTTGCGGTTGTTCGATCGAAGGACCGGTCTCGCGTTGGGGAAACTCTCGATCAGCCACGCGATGTCAGGGAAATGGCCCGTGGATGTATCATGGGTGATCAGCCGGAAACCGGCCCCATCGCCATAGTTGGGATCAGCCGCCTCCTCGGCGATGTAGACGCCGTATTCAAGCCTGAAGAGCCGCCGCTGAATGACATCGGCAGTGTCGAACGGAACGATGCGAAAAGCGACGTCGGCCTCCCGTTGCGCAAGGTTGACTCGGCGCGTGCCGGTCAGGATCTCGACGTCGACATTGGGGTAGGCTTTCGAGAAGTCCGCCAGGATAGGAGGCAGGACATAGGCCCCGAACCAGTCCGCTGACGTGATGCGCAGACTGCCTTTGAGATTTTGCTCCTGCCCCGCAAGCCGGCGCTCCATGCCCAGCGCGCCTTCTTCCATCTGCTCGGCCAGCGCGATGATCCCATGGCCCTCGTCGGTCAGAACAAGACCGTCCGCTGTGCGCTGGAAGAGGGTGTGACCGATTGCCTGCTCAAGTGCGCGAAGGCGCCTGCCGACGGTCGGATGGCTTGTCCGAAGAGAGCGCGCGGCGCCGCCGAGCGTACCGGATCGCGCAATAGCAAGAAAGATTCGGACGTCACTCCATTCCATCTCGACACCCACACAAAACTGAACGCCGACAGTACAGTTATGTCAGTTAAAGAACAAATCTAAGCACCTAGGTTCCTGCCATCGCCCGGCAGCCTGCGTCCGATCCGGCGCAGGGCTCTGACCCGGACAACAGGAGATGGAACATGCAGATCGGCTTCATCGGTCTCGGCAGTATGGGCTCGGCAATGGCCCTGAACCTGGTGAAGGCAGGCCATGATGTTCGGGCCTGGAACCGGAGCAAGGTCGCCCAGGAAAGCGTTCCCGGGGTGACGCTGCTCGAGCTTGCGGCTGATGCATTCGAGGCTGACGCCGTCTTCACGATGCTGTCCGACGACTCGGCCATTCGGGAGGTGATCCTCGATGCCGGCTTGTTGGCAAGCGCGCAACCAGGGCTGACCCATGTCGTCACCTCGACGATCTCTGTCGCTTTTGCGCGGGAATTGGACCTCCTGCACGAAGCGGCGGGCCTCGGCTATGTGTCCGCACCGGTCCTTGGTCGACCGAACATAGCCGCGAGTGGCCAGCTCAACATCCTGGCGGCCGGGAAGGCCGATGCAATTGCCGCGATCGAGCCGCTGCTCGCCCCCGTCAGCAAAAAGGTCTGGAAGTTGGGGGAGAACCCCGCTCGGGCGAATACGGCAAAGCTCGCCTGCAACATGATGATCGCCATGGCTATCGAGGCGATGGCTGAGGGTGTCGTGCTGACCGAGAGCGTCGGCCTCGACCGTGCGGATTTCTTTCAACTCATCCTGGGCACCCTGTTCTCGGGCCGCGCCTATGAGAGCTACAGCGCCCAGATCACGGAACGATCGTTCGAGCCGGGTTTCAAAGCCAGGCTCGCTCTCAAGGACATGCGCTTGGCGACCGAGGCCAGCAACGAGATCGGACGCACGCTCCCGATGCTTGAAGCTGTCCGCGAGGGGCTCGGCAAAGCTGTCTCGGCGGGCCTCGGGGAGAAGGACTGGTCGATCATGGCCGATATGACGGTTCGGGGCGGCGACGGCGTCGCGGCGTCTGAAAACAACGCGGAGAAGAGGCAATGAACTTGGCGCATCACAGGCTTGAGCGCGGGCCACGAGCTACGTTTGAGCGTCAACATCTGACTGGAAGGCGATCATGATCGCAACTTTGAAGGGGTTTACCCAGCAGCTGGTGCCGGTGAACGGCATCAAGATCAACGCCGTCACGGGAGGCTCAGGGCCGCCGATCCTTCTGCTTCACGGCTGGCCGGAAACATGGTGGGAATGGCACAAGGTGATGCCCCTGCTGGCCGAGCATTTCAGCGTGGTGGCCATCGATCTGCGCGGCGCGGGCTTTTCCGACTGTCCGCTCGACGGCTATGACAAGGCGACGATGGCGCGCGACGCGCATGAAGTGATGGTTGCCCTTGGGCATGAACGCTACGCCGTGTGCGGACATGACATCGGCGGAATGGTCGCCTTGCCGCAGGCCGCCATCTATCGGAAGGCTGTTACACACCTGGCCGTCCTCGACGTTCCGCTTCCCGGCTGGACCGGATGGGAGACGACGACCGCAAGGCTCTGGCACTTCAGCTTCCATATGAACCGGGACCTGCCCGAGCGTCTGATTCATGGTCGTGAATATGACTATGTTTCGACCTTCATGGCGGAGCGGTTCTACGATCACAGCACCTTCAATCCGGCGGATATCGAGATCTACGCCAAGGCGATGGCGCTTCCTGGCCGCACGCGTGGCGGCATGGAATGGTACCGCGCCTTCGCCGCCGACCATGCGACTGCGCTCGAGCACAAGAAGCAACCGCTCGAGATACCCGTGCTCGGCCTGGGTGGGGACCAGCGGTTCGGTGCGCAGATGGTGCCGATGCTCAAGGAGTTCGCCACCAACGTGACGGGCGGCTCGATCGCGCGGTGCAGCCACTATGTCGCGGACGAGCGGCCGGATGAAGTCGCAGCCGCCCTGATCGAATTCCTCAAGGCCAATTGAAACTCGGCGCCGGCGCCGTCGTGGGCCGGGCAGATCACGAGGCTGCGGGCGAATGCGCCCGCAGCGATCGCGATGGATCGAATAGATAGCAAAGGAGAACTGTCATGACCGCACCCGTCATTCGCGGCGTCAATCATATCGGCATCACGGTGCCCGACATCGAAGCAGCAAAATCGTTCCTGGTGGAGGCTTTCGGCGGCCAGGTGATCTACCAGTCCTTCGGACCCCAGGATCCGCCGCGGCAGGGAGCCGAATTCGAGCGGGCCGTCGGCGCTTTTCCCGGCACGGTCGTGCGCGCGCAGGCGATGGTCAAGATCGGAACCGGACCCGATATCGAGCTCTTCGAGATGCACGGTCCCGAGCAAGCCAAGCCGATCCGGGCGAGCGACTTCGGTATCACGCACTTCGCTCTCTACACCGACGACATCGACGCATCGGTCGAGCGTTTCGAGAAGGCGGGAGGCACAGCTCTCACCGCGCCGCGCGCTATTCCCTATGCAACCGAGAAAGGTCCTGGAAACAAGGTCTGCTACTGCCGCATGCCGTGGGGCACGACGATGGAATTCATCACCACGCCGGACCGCATGGGCTATCATGACCAGACGGATCTGCGCAGGTGGCAGGACGAGGGCTGAGCAGGGCGCGAACAGAGACCCGCATCGATTAAGTCGCGGCGATGCTGACGCTGCGCAAGGCTCGACGAGCGCGCAGCCGCGACGGCTGCCGTGACGGATCGACCGCGCCGGCTACCGCGAGGTTTCCGGCACAAAGGGTTCTAGATACGTTGTTGTTACGCTCGACTTCGATCGACCAAGCCCTCAAGGCCTGGTTCACTGCAAGGTTGACCCCTATACACTGGGCTTAGTTGACACTGAGGCGTCAAAACTTTCGAGCGCCCAATTCGCTGTACAGGAGGGCACATGCGCGGCGGCGATACAATTGCCGCTTACTAGCCCGCATGACCTTTGGGGCTGGATACGGCTTCTTCTTCTCGGCTCCATGTACGCAGCGATCATCGGATCTGTCTTTGGCTTCGCTGTGCTGCACGACTACGTTTGGAAACGCGGAAATCCCCACCAGACCGTGACCTGAGCGTGTGCATGAACATGCCGCATGGCCCGTAGCCGAAGGTCCACTCGTTCGCCTGCACGTCAGTTCGTTTGTTCCGAGCGGAAAACTCCGCTCGGTTAGACCGCTCTTGACGGCTTTTGATGCCGTGGTCACCCGGCGATGTCCGGTTCGGAGGCAGAGCCTACATGGCGGATGTGCGAGCACCCCGCCCCGGTTCAGTCTGATCACCGCGCCTTAGCGCGTCGTCGGCGGCGCTGCGAGATTGCCCGCCAGGATCGCCTTGCCGGCGTCCTCGTATTGGGTGTCGCGGGCCTGGATCTGCTGGGCGATCGCGTGCATGTCGCGAAACCGGCGTTCGAACGGGTTCTTGGCGAACACCGCCGTCGCGCCCGACATGTGATAGGCGATGTCGACCACGGACGCCGACTGGTGGATGGTCCAGGTCGAGGCGATGCGGATCGCGATCCGGTGCGCCTCGGTGATCGCGTCGCCGCGGGCGAGGTCGCTCCAGACCTCGCGGGCGGTCGCATAGAGATAGGCGCGCGCCGCCCGCAGGCTCGCCTCGGTGCGGCCGATCTGGCCCTGCACGGCGTTGTTGTCGCGCATCGCCTTGAGGCCTTGCGGGGTCTTCGCCCGGGCAAGCTCGGTCGCCGCATCCAGCATGGCGCGCGCGACGCCGAGCGAGGTGGCGGCAAAGCCCATGCTGAACACCATGTTGGTGGAGAGCTTGTAGAGCGGCCCTGGTTCGCGGCACGCGGCCGGGTCGTCGCGCAACGCGGCGAACTTCTCCGGGATGAAGAGATTGTCGACCGAATAGGAATCGGTGCCGGTGCCCTTCAGGCCGATCACGTCCCAGACGTCGTACATTGTCGCTTGCGACATCGGGAACAGGATGGTGCGGATCTCCGGCGAGCCGTCGGCCTTCTTGCGCGGCGAGCCATCAGCCTCGACGACACGGACATGGGCGCCGAGCCAGCTCGCCTGCCGCGAGCCCGAGGCGAAATCCCAGCGCGCATTGGCGCGGTAGCCGCCGGGCTCGGCGCGGACCTCATGGGCGATCGCGCCCCAGGCCAGGATGCCGGGTGCGGTGTTGAAGATCTCGTCGGCCGCGTCGGGCTCGAGATAGGCCGCGGTCATGGCGCAGACACTGCACTGGCCGAGGCACCAGGCGGTCGAGGCATCGGCCTTGGCGATCTCCTCCTGCATCTGCATGAACGAGTCCAGCGTCGCCTCGGCGCCGCCGAACCGCTTCGGCAGCAGCGCGCGATACAGCCCGTTCTCGATCAGTGCTGATGTGACAGCCGGCGTCAGCCGCCGCGTCCGTTCGATCTCGTCGGCTTCGGCAATGATCAGCGGCGCCAGCGCGCGTGCCCGCTCGACAAGGTCTACTCCCTGCGGCTTGTTCATGCGTGTCCTCGGCCCGTTCTGACATTCTTGTTGGGGGCGCGCGTGATGGTGGCTCATCCCAAAGGGGAGGGCAAGGCGGGATAGCCCCGACGCAGATCAGCTATCCGTCACCGATGCGCGCCGGGATGGCAAATGCGCCCGCGCTCAGGCGGCGGCGTGGAAGTCTGATGAGATCAGGTCGAGCTGGAGCGGCGTCAAAACTTCAGCTCTCCCTTGGGAGAGGTCGATTTTTGCGCAGCAAACCGGGTGATGGGTTGCGGTCCATCGAGAGAGCAAGAGCCCTCAGCCGCACTGCCAGGCCCGCCCGATCGGCGTCCAGGTCCAGCACGGGCCAAAACTGCCGCCATTGTAGCGGCCGCGGTAGAAGCCGGGGCGGCCGAAATAGTGCCAGTCGCCGCCATACCAGTATTCCGGCGAATAGTCCGGGTAGCCGCGGGCGGCGCCGCGCGGGCCGAACACCGGAATGGTTTCGTTGCGCGGCTGCCGGTAGCCGGGCAGGAAGCCATAGCCATGCCAGCGGGTGCTGCTGTGCCGCTTCTTCGAGGAGGCGGCTGCGCTCAGGTCAGGCTGCAGCAGTGCGAGGATGACGATCGAGAAGGTGAGAATGCGCAACATGCGCGGAGCTTAGTCGGGCCGCCCGGCGATGGCGATTCAAATCATGGTGCGTTTTGTTGCTGCGACAAGAATGAGCAACAGGTGCGGCAGCGCGTCGCGCTAGCCACCTCTCCGGCTCCTTTGCATGGGGTTGTTTTCGCGATTTTTGGTTGGGGCGGAACTAGCGTGGTTGCTGTCAGGCCGGCGACGGTCCGCGGACGCGCCTCAACTATCCACCTTCAGCGCGGCAATGAAAGCTTCCTGCGGGATGTCGACCTTGCCGAACTGCCGCATCTTCTTCTTGCCTTCCTTCTGCTTCTCCAGAAGCTTGCGTTTGCGCGTGATGTCGCCGCCGTAGCATTTCGCGGTGACGTCCTTGCGCAGCGCGCGGACGGTTTCGCGCGCGATCACCTTGCCGCCGATCGCCGCCTGGATCGGGATCTGGAACATGTGCGGCGGGATCAGCTCCTTCATCTTCTCGACCATGGCGCGGCCGCGGCCTTCGGCGCGGGTCCGGTGCACCAGCATCGACAGCGCATCGACCGGCTCGGCATTGACCAGGATCTGCATCTTGACCAGATCGGCCGGCTTGTAGTCGGTCAGGTGATAGTCGAACGAGGCATAGCCCTTGGACACCGACTTCAGGCGGTCGTAGAAATCGAACACCACCTCGTTGAGCGGCAGGTCGTATTTCACCATCGCGCGGGAGCCGACGTAAGTCAGCTCCTTCTGCGAGCCGCGGCGGTCCTGGCACAGCTTCAGGACGCTGCCGAGATATTCGTCGGGGGTGAGGATCGTCGCCTCGATCCACGGCTCCTCGATCTCGGCGATCTTGACCACGTCCGGCATGTCGACCGGGTTGTGGATCTCGAGCTCGGTGCCGTCGGTCAGCTTCATCTTGTAGATCACGCTCGGCGCGGTCGCGATCAGGTTGAGGTCGAACTCGCGCGACAGCCGCTCCTGGATGATCTCGAGGTGCAGCAGCCCGAGGAAGCCGCAGCGGAAGCCGAAGCCGAGCGCGGCGGAGGTCTCCATCTCGTAGGAGAAGCTGGCGTCGTTCAGCCTGAGCTTGCCCATCGCGGCGCGCAGCGTCTCGAAGTCGTTGGCGTCGACCGGGAACAGGCCGCAGAACACCACCGGGATCGCCGGCTTGAAGCCGGGCAGCATCTCGCTGATCGGCTTCCTGTCGTCGGTGATGGTGTCGCCCACTCTCGTGTCGGCGACTTCCTTGATCGCCGCGGTGATGAAGCCGATCTCGCCGGGACCGAGCTCCTCGACCTGCTCCATCTTCGGGGTGAAGAAGCCGACGCGCTCGATGTCGTAGGCGGCACCCGTGCCCATCATGCGGATGCGGCTGCCCTTCTTCATCACGCCGTCGACGACGCGGATCAGCACCACGACGCCGAGATAGACGTCGTACCAGCTGTCGACCAGCAGCGCCTTCAAGGTCGCGTCGCGGTCGCCCTTCGGCGGCGGCAGGCGGGTGACGATCGCCTCCAGCACGTCGGGCACGCCGACGCCGGTCTTGGCCGAGATCATCACCGCGTCGGAGGCGTCGATGCCGATCACGTCCTCGATCTGCTGCTTCACCTTCTCGGGCTCGGCCGCGGGCAGGTCGACCTTGTTGAGGACCGGCACGATCTCGTGATTGTTGTCGAGCGCCTGGTAGACATTGGCGAGCGTCTGCGCCTCGACGCCCTGGCTGGCGTCGACCACCAGCAGGGAACCCTCGCAGGCCGCCAGCGACCGCGACACCTCGTAGGCGAAGTCGACGTGGCCGGGCGTGTCCATCAGATTGAAGATGTAATCCTTGCCGTCCTTGGCGCGGTAGTTCAGCCGGACGGTCTGCGCCTTGATGGTGATGCCGCGCTCGCGCTCGATATCCATCGAATCGAGCACCTGCTCCTTGCCCGCCATTTCGCGATCCGACAGGCCGCCCGTCATCTGGATCAGGCGGTCGGCGAGGGTCGACTTGCCATGGTCGATATGGGCGACGATGGAGAAGTTGCGGATGTTGGAAATCGGGGCAGTTGTCATGGGGCGCGGGATAGCATCCGCACCCCCGCGCGGGCAACCACATTGCGGTATTTTGCAGGGGTGTGACGGCGAATCACGGGGGTGTTTCCGGCAGGGTTGCAGTGATCGATTTCCGGGCATGTTTCTGCTAGGTCTGGCGGCCCGAAAATCGTGGATTTGACGATGCGCTGGACCCTTCTCGCCGCCGGATTGCTGGCCATGTTGTTCGCGGCGCCCGCGGCTGCCGACAAGCGCGTGGCGCTGGTCGTCGGCAATTCGACCTATCAGAACGTGTCGCGGCTGCAGAATCCGAAGAACGACGCGCAGCTGGTGGCCGAGACGTTGCAGCGGCTCGGCTTTGCGCTGGTCGGCGGGCAGGCCCAGGTCGATCTCGACAAGGCCGGATTCGATGGCGCGATCCAGCGCTTCGGCAGCCAGCTGATGGGCGCCGACGTCGCGCTGTTCTACTACGCCGGCCACGGCATCCAGGTGCGCGGCACGAACTATCTGGTGCCGGTCTCGGCGAACCCCACGCGCGAGGCCGATGTCGATTTCCAGATGGTCGATGTCGGGTTGGTGCTGCGGCAGATGGAAGGCGCGGGCACCCGGCTCAACATCGTCATCCTGGATGCCTGCCGGAATAATCCATTCGGCGGCCGCGGCCTGCGCGCCGCTGACGGCGGCCTCGCCCAGATCCGCGCGCCGGAGGGCACGCTGTTGTCCTATGCGACCCAGCCCGGCAACGTCGCGCTCGATGGCGATGACGGCCATAGTCCCTACACGCGCGCGCTGGTCGACACCATGCAGAAGCCGGGGCTCGACGTGTTGCAGGCCTTCAACCAGGTCGGCCTCGTCGTCAAGCGCGCCACCGGCAGCGCGCAGCAGCCCTGGGTGTCGACCTCGCCGATCGATGGCTCGTTCTATTTTGCCGGCAACGCGCCCGCGCAGGTTGCGACCGCCGATCCGCCGGCGACGGTGATCCCGCCGCAGCAGAGCCTGCCGCCGCCGAGCACGCCTCCGCCCGCGCCGCCGGTGGCGCGCACTCAATCGGACTTCATTATTCCGGATTCCGACAGCCGCCTGCTGTCGGAGTCCGATCTCAGGTCGCTCAGCAAGGACGACCTGCGGATTGCCCGCAATGAAATCTACGCGCGGCGCGGACGCTACTTCAACGCGCCGGACCTGACCGCGCGGTTCAGCAGGTTCGCCTGGTACGTGCCCCGCTCATGGGATCCGCCGCTCAACGCGGTCGAGAGCGCCAATGTCGCGCTGATCGATCGCTTCGAATCCGGCGGCGCAGCGCCGAGCGGCTTCATCTTCCCGGATTCCGACCGGCGGCTGCTGACGCCGGCCGATCTGCGGTCGCTGTCGCGGGACGAATTGCGGCTCGCGCGCAACGAGATCTTCGCCCGCCGCGGACGCTATTTCGATTCCGCCGATCTCAAGGCGTATTTCTCGCGCTTCGCGTGGTATGCGCCGAACAGCTGGAATCCGCGATTGAACGCGATCGAGGAGGCCAATGTCGCGCTGATCGATCAGGCCGGGAAGCGCTGAATGGCCGCGCGCGGGATCGCCTGCATTATTGCTCTGCTGGCGCTGCTGCCGCAGCTCGCGCACGCCGAGAGTAGCAGCGAACTGCTCGACCGCCTGGTGCGCGCCTATCCCGATGCGCTGTCCGGTCACGACGACACCACGATCACCTGGCGCGACGGCACGGTGATGCCGGTCGATGACGGCGTCTCCGACAAGTCGTTCGATCAACTCCTGCGCAATGCGTCGATCCTTGACCAGATGCGGCAGCCCTATCCGTCGGGGCCGTCAGCGCCGCCGGCTGTGAATGTCGATCCCGGCCGCTTCCGCAACGAGGCCTTCTTCAGGAAGATGTATGGCGACTGCAACACGGCCGAGGTCCGGCGGAACCTGGTGACGATCAGCTGGCTGCCGAAATCCTGGGGCAAGCCGGTCCAGGTCACCCGGGTCAACGGCATTGCCGAGCGGCTCAAGCAGGTCTCCGCCGAGATTGAGGCGCTCGATCCAGCGCTGCGCGCCGCGGCGTTTCCGATCGCGGGTGTGCTGTCTTGTCGCGCCGTCGCCGATACCGGCCGGATGAGCATGCATGGCTATGCGGCCGCGATCGACCTCAACCTGAAAGTCTCCGATTACTGGCTGTGGGCGGGCAAGGGGCAAGGCAAGGGAGAAAGCAAGAGCAAAACCATCCCCTACAAGAACCGGATGCCGCGGGAGATCGTCGACATCTTCGAGCGCCACGGCTTCATCTGGGGCGGCAAGTGGTATCACTACGATACCATGCACTTCGAGTACCGGCCGGAGCTTCTCGAAAAGTGAAGAGGCCGGCTGGAGCATGATCCGGAAAAATGTGCGGCGGCTTTCCCAAAGATCATGCTCAAAGCAAAGAGGTAGAGCGGGTCGAAGAAAAGTCATCCCGCTCTGGACGCATTCTCACGCCAAGCTGATTTCACTGGCCACAAAAACGCGCTAAAGGGCGCTGAAGTGCTGGTGAGCATTCACTCATCGCGCGTACGCTTCCACTCGGTATGATCCCTCCGGAAAGCCACCTTCGACTTTTTCCGGGTCATGCCTCAGGCACAGGCCATGTCGACCGTTTCCACGCTTCCTGCCGCAAGGCGCTCCACCCGCAGGCTGACAATCCGGCGGATCGCCGCCTGGATTGCTTCGCGCGCCATCGATCCCAAGACCGGCCTGTGGTTCGTGATCGGCTTCGCACTGGTTCACGCGGTGCTGTGGACGCTGATCCTGGTCAAGCTCAAGGCCGCGCAGGACGTCCATATGGATGTCGCGGAGGCCTATGCCTGGGGCCAGCGCTTCCTGCTCGGCTATGGCAAGCATCCGCCGCTGTCGGGCTGGATCGCAGGGGTCTGGTTCAGGATATTCCCGGTCACCAACTGGTCGACCTATGCGCTTGCGATGGCGACCGTCAGCTTCGCGCTGGTGGTGTGCTGGCTGATCGCGCTGCGCGTGATCGATCGCCGCCGCGCGTTCTTCATGGTGGTGATGCTCGCGCTCTACCCGATCTTCAATTTCAAGGGCTTCAAATACAACGCCGACCTCGCGCAGCTGGTGCCGCTGCCGCTCTTGGTGCTGGCCTATCTGAACGCGTTCGAGAAGCGCAGCTTCAAGTCGGGTCTCTGGCTCGGCTTCGCCGGCATGCTGGCGCTGATGACCAAGTATTGGGTGGTGACGATGATCGGCGCCATCGGGCTCGCCGCGCTGATCCATCCGCAGCGCAGTCAATTCCTGCGCTCGCCGGCGCCGTGGGTTGCGATCGGCACCATGCTTGTGGCGATGATCCCGCATCTGGTCTGGCTGGAGGAGGTCAACTTCGTCCCGTTCACCTATGCCGGGGATGTCTACGCGCTGTCGAGCCGCGCGCTCAACGTCCAGCTCGTGATCGGCTATGTCATGCACAATCTCGGGCTGCTCGCGATTCCGACCGCGCTCGGCCTCGTCGCGCTGCTGTTGGGGGCGGTGCCGTGGCGGCCGTCGGACGTGCTGGCGCGGATCTGGTCGCGCGGGCCTAATCCCGCCGTCAACCTTCCGCAGGCGCTCAACGTCTGGATCATCCAGGCGATCGTCGCGATCGGGCCGCCGCTCGGCGCGCTGGCATTCACCGTTTACATCAAGACCGATTGGGGCATCCCGCTGTTCTTCCTGGTGCCGCTTGCGCTGGTTGCGATCCCCTCGCTCAGAATCCCGCGCATGGCGCTGTTCTCGATCGTTGCGGTCTGGTTCGTGGCCACGATGGTCACGCTGATCGCCGCGCCCAGCATCGCGACGCAGGAGATCGCGTCCAATCATGCCAGCGGCTCGACCTACGCCGCGCGCTCCGAGCTCGCGCGCGAGCTGACCGAGACCTGGCAGGCCAAATTCCATTCGCGCTGGGCGGTGGTGGTCGCGCGGTCCGACATCGGCGAGCCGATGACGTTCTACAGCCCGGATCATCCGGCCTCGCTGGTGCCAGGCGAGGCATGGACTTCGGGGCTGACGTCGCTCGACGAGGCCAAGCGTCTCGGCTTCATCGGCATCTGCGACACCACCGATCCGGTGTTTCTCAAACCCTGCGAGGCGTGGATGGCCGAGCATGCCAAGGATGCCGAGCCGCTGGTGATGACCACCATGCGCTTCTTCAACGGCCATCCCGGTCCGTCGACGGCGTGGAAGGTCTACCTGGTGCCGCCGGCGAAGTAGTCGTTGCCGGACATCAGTGCCGCTTCTGTTGTCCTGAGGGACCGTGACGCTTTCGCCGCCGTCATTGCGAGGAGCGATAGCGACGAAGCAATCCATTTCTCCGCTTGCGGCGCGATGGATTGCTTCGCTTCGCTCGCAATGACGCGGATAGGGCTGTACGCACCGTCATCCTGAGGTGCGAGCGAAGCGAGCCTCGAAGAATGAATCGGCCACCGCGGCGGGCCGTGCATCCTTCGAGACGCGCTTCGCGCTCCTCAGGATGACGGTGATAGGCTTTCGCTCAGCGTAGCGGCGCTTACGTGCCTTCCTCGTTGAACTTGCTGGCGACGAGCTCGGCGATGGCATCCAGCGCCTGCTGCGCTTCGTCGCCTTTCGCGGAGACCACGACCGTGGTGCCGGGTCCGGCAGCGAGCATCATCAGGCCCATGATCGAGGTGCCGCCGACGGTCTCGCCGCCGCGCGTCACCCAGATCTCGGCGTTGAAGCGCTCGACCAGCTGGACGAATTTCGCCGAGGCCCGCGCATGCAGGCCGCGCTTGTTGACGATCAGGAGTTCGCGCGAGATGGCGCCCGCTGGCACGCCCGGGCCGACATGGTTTGCGCCCGCGGCCTCGTCGCTCATTTGCCTGCGAGAACGCGGCTGGCGATGGTGACGTATTTGCGGCCGGCTTCCTGCGCCATCGCGATCGCGTCGGGCAGCGAACGCTCCTCGCGAACCTTGGCAAGCTTGACCAGCATCGGAAGATTAATGCCCGCGAGCACTTCCACCTTCGGGCGGCTCATGCAGGAGATCGCAAGGTTCGACGGCGTGCCGCCGAACATGTCGGTGAGGATCGCAACGCCGTCGCCGCTGTCGACGCGGTTCACCGCTTCGATGATGTCGCTTCGACAGAGATCGGAATCGTCTTCGGCCCCGATCGTAATCGCTTCAATTTGTTTCTGCGGACCCATGACGTGTTCGAGCGCTGCTCTGAACTCGTCGGCAAGGCGCCCATGGGTCACCAGCACTAGACCAATCATCGGAAACTCCTCGCGGGCGCCCTTTGGTGCACCGCACGAACGCGCCACTTTGACCATCCAGAGGCCCTGCGCAAGAGGGCATCTTGGCTAGTCTCCCGGTTCCTGGCGGTAGAGAGGGGAGGCTGCGCCGGCAAAATCCGACGCGATAGTGGTTGTGATATGGTTACCAATTCCCTTCCCACAATTGGCCGCAAGATTACGGGACCATGAACTTTCAGGTTGTCGTCAGCGCAGCGACAACCAGCGGCAGGGGTTGGAAGCCTGCGGCTACAGGAATTCGGGGTAATATAATGCCATTAAGGCATGCCGTGAGCGCTTCGGGCGGCGGCAGCCGCTCGGCATCGTCGGCGGCCAGGTCGACGACCAGGCCGACCACGGCCTCGCCGGCGAACGGACAATGGCGGATTCCGAGGCCTCGGACCTCGATCAGACCGGCCAATTGCTGGGCCGGACGAACCCACAATTGTTCGCCGGCTGTGTCGAGATGGACACGGTCATCCCCCACCAAAATGGCCGGCGGGAGCGCTCCGGTGCGACCGGCGAGAATCAGATCGAAGGCCAGCCGCGACTTGCCGGCGCCCGACGGGCCGCGGATCAGCACCGCACGCTCGCCGACCAGAACGGCGGAGGCGTGCACGCTGGAATTGTCGCTCATAGTGTCGGCAGCCTGACCACGAAACGTGCGCCGGCCACGGTGGGGTTGCCGTCCTCGTCCGCGGGGCCCGGACGGTTCTCGGCCCAGATCCGCCCGCCATGGGCTTCGATGATCTGCTTGGAGATCGAAAGCCCGAGGCCGGAGTTCTGGCCAAAGCCCTGATGCGGCCGGTCGGTGTAGAAGCGCTCGAATATCCGCTCCAGTGCGTCCTCGCCGATGCCGGGACCGTCGTCGTCGACCACGATCTCGACCTCGCCGCGGGTGCGGCGGCAGACGATGCGCACCTTGTCGCCCGGCTTGGAGAAGGATTGCGCGTTCGACAGCAGGTTCGAGATCACCTGGCCGAGCCGGGAATCGTGCCCGGGCACCGAGAGCGTGTCGGTCGGCCCGCGGCCCTCGAAGCGCACCTCGACGGCGACGTCGTGGCCGAGCCTCGTCTCGTTGGCGACGCCGGTCAGCGTGGTCAGCAGCCGCCGCAGGTCGACCGCCGCCATGTCCTGGCGCTGCAATTCGGCATCGAGCCGGCTGGCGTCCGAGATGTCGGAGATCAGGCGGTCGAGCCGCTTGACGTCGTGCTCGATCACGGCGAGCAGCCGCGCGCGGCTGTTCTCGTTGCGCGCCAGCGGCAGCGTTTCGACCGCAGATCGCAGCGAGGTCAGCGGGTTCTTCAGCTCGTGGGCGACATCGGCGGCGAACATCTCGATCGCCTCGATGCGGCTGTAGAGCGCGTTGGTCATGTCGCGCAGCGCGCCGGAGAGATGGCCGATCTCGTCGCGGCGGCCGGTGAAGTCGGGAATCTCGACGCGGGTCTGGATGCGGTGACGGACCCGCTCGGCGCTTTCGGCGAGCCGTCGCACCGGGCCTGCGATCGTGCTCGCCAGCAGCAGCGACAGCATGATCATGACCGCGGAGGCGACCCCGCCGATCTTGAGGATGGCGAGGCGCTCCGACATCACCAGCTGGTCGATGTCGTCGCCCTGCGTGGTCAGCATCAATGCGCCGCGCACGGCGCGGAAATGCTGCACCGGCACGGCGACCGACACGATGATCGCGCCGCGATCGGTGACGCGCACGGCGCTGCTGTTCATGCCCTCGAGCGATTGCGCGACTTCGGAATAGCCCTTGCCGCCCTCGGGACCGAGCTCGCGATAGATCGGCAGGTCGCCGCGGTTGAGCCAGGTCTTGATGGTGGCCTTGGTCTTCTCATAGAACGACGGCTTTTCCGACGGCGGCGGCAGCTCCATGCGCAGCACGTCGCCGCGCGCGAACAGGTTGCGGCTGTCGAGGATCAGCCCGCCATCGCGATCGAAGATGCGGGCCCGCGTCTTGGTCGGCGCGATCAGGCGGCGCAGCACCGGCGCGACCCGCTCGGGATTGATCGGGAAGTCGGCCGATTCATCCGGCTGGCCATAACTCTCGCCGGGCTTGAGATCGAGCAGCCGGTCGGGATCGATGGTGACGGTGTTGCCTTCGACGGTCGCGGACGCCGCGATCGCCTCCGAGATGATCTCGGCATAGACCAGAAGGCTCTGGGTCCGCGCCTCGATCAGGCCGGCGCGGAATTGCGAGAGATAGAGGATGCTTGCGACCAGCGCGACGAGGCCGGCGAGGTTGAGCGAGACGATGCGGCGCGTCAGGCTCGAGAACGACAGCGCGAAGAAGAACTGACCGGCGCGGCGCAGCCAGCCGAGCGGCCGGCGCCAGCCCTTGTCCCGCGCCAGATCGTCGGCCACGACCTCTTGATCGAGGAGCTGTGAGGCGTCCTCGGTGGTCTGGCCTTGCTCGAGCTGCGTTCGATCAAGCACTGGCAAAGCTGCCGGTTGGTATGGGTGTCGTCCCGCGAAGCAGATGTTTGCCCGAGCTTACCCCAGCCGTGCGGAGCCTGTCAGTTAACAAGCTTCCCGGAAGGTGCAGATCAGGCTTCCTTGAAGCGATAGCCGACGCCATACAGCGTCTCGATCATCTCGAAGTCGTCGTCGACCACCTTGAACTTCTTGCGCAGCCGCTTGATGTGGCTGTCGATGGTGCGGTCGTCGACATAGACCTGGTCGTCATAGGCCGCGTCCATCAGCGCGTTGCGGCTCTTCACCACGCCGGGGCGGGTGGCGAGCGCCTGCAGGATCAGGAATTCGGTCACGGTGAGCGTCACCGGCTCGTTCTTCCAGGTGCAGGTGTGGCGCTCCGGATCCATCCGCAGCAGGCCGCGGTCGAGCGCCCGGGCGTCCGGCTCCTTCGGCGCGGCGGTCGGATCCTTCGGCTGGCCGCGACGGAGCACGGCCTTGACGCGTTCGACCAGCAGGCGCTGCGAGAACGGCTTGCGGATGAAATCGTCCGCGCCCATTTTCAGGCCGAACAATTCGTCGATCTCTTCATCCTTCGAGGTGAGGAAGATCACCGGCAAGTCGGACTTCTGGCGCAGCCGGCGCAGCGTTTCCATGCCGTCCATGCGCGGCATCTTGATATCGAGGATCGCAAGATCGGGCGGCGACGTGCGAAATCCATCCAGCGCCGACGCACCGTCCGTGTAGGTCATGATGCGGTAGCCTTCGGCTTCAAGCGCGATCGAGACCGAAGTGAGAATGTTGCGGTCGTCGTCGACCAAGGCGATTGTGGGCATGAGCTGCTTTCACAATGAGAGTGGCTTAAACGGCGGGCACTCGGGCAACGCGCCGTGGAAATGGGCTTCGAACGCGGTCAACGAGCAATGCAAGCTGGGCTGAAGTGTGACCGAGTTCCGCAAAAATACGCTTCTGCGACCCATGCGATGGACCCCATATACCACCCTGAGATTATGAAAACAGGCCCTTTTTTCATGCGGAACCGGCCTGTTTTGCCCCCAAAATGACCCGATAGGCCCCATGCAACCGACCGTCGACTTCGATCCTGCCCACCTTGCCCGCTCGCTGCTGCGCCGCAGCCGCCAGGGCGCGCTCGCCACGTTGATGGCGGGATCCGGTGATCCCTATTGCTCGCTGGTCAATCTGGCGAGCCATCCCGACGGCTCGCCGATCCTGCTGATCTCCCGGCTGGCGCTGCACACCAGGAATATCCTGACCGACAGCCGGGTGTCGCTGATGCTGGACGAGCGTGCCGAGGGTGATCCGTTGGAGGGGGCCCGGATCATGCTGGCGGGGCGGGCAGAGGAGGTCGCAGACGCCGAGCGCGAGCTCGTGCAACGGCGCTATCTCGGCGCCCAGCCATCGGCGGAAGCTTTTGTGGAATTTAAGGATTTCTCGTTTTTCGTGATTCGGCCGAGCGGCGCCCATCTGGTCGCCGGGTTCGGCCGCATCGTCGACCTCAAGCCCACGCAATTCCTGACCGATCTCGCCGGGGCCGACGCGCTGCTGGAGGCCGAGCCGGGCGCGGTGGCGCATATGAATGAGGATCACCGCGAGGCCATGAACCTCTACGCCACCCGGCTGCTCGGTGCTGACAGTGCCGACTGGCTCTGCACCGGCTGCGATCCCGGCGGCATGGACATGCAGGCCGGCCGCGCCACGCTGCGGCTCGATTTCCCCGAGCGCGTCAGCAACGGCACCGAGCTGCGCAAAATGCTGGTGCGGCTCGCCGGCGAGGCGCGCGCCAAGACGTAGACCCAGGACTTAAACCTCGGGGATCGCGAGGCCCGTGCCCGACGAGGCATGGTGTCGCATGGCCGCGGCGGCATGTGCGTTTGTCGAAGCGTGTCATCCGATCACGCGGCGATCGGCATTGCGGGCGTCTGATAGCGCGATCATGTCGTGCCGGCGCGTCGATGATGCACGAGCACGACGTGTTGGTTGCGTTACCATCGATCGTGATGGTTCAGCGATCTCGTCGATCTCCGAACCTGACGTCGTTGCGGAACATTCGACGTTGCCGCGCATTGAAGTGACCCAGCTTCGACGATGGGTATTGAGCCCGATTGAATCTGCTGGTCCGCAGCTCAACGCTGACGATGGTGCTCGCCGCGTGCAACGCGATCGTGGACGACATGCCGGGCGCTTCGCAATGCTGCATCAACTCGCGGCAGCCTTTCTCGATGACACATCCTCAGCGCGAAATGCATACCCGGCATTCTCGCTGCCTTTTGCTTGGCACGATGCGGGGCATACGATGATCGCTGGCACCCTTTGTGCATCGCAATGCCTTGTTCGCAGCGGGAAAGACGGCGAAACGCCGCCCGAGCGCTGCGAAAAGAACGAGAAAACGAAAGCAAAGCGAAAGCGTTTCGCGCTGCGGTATTCGAGCCAGATGATGCGTCCGCCTTGGAATAAACCAAAAGCCGTTCGACTGGCTTGGCAAGCCCGGCGATCCCCACTATTAGGTCGCCGGACCGGGGCCGAGAGGCTATATTCTGATGAAGGTCACCGCGGCGGGGCGCGATTAGCAACATTCGCGCGAACAAGGATACGCGGGTTCGAGGAGGTTCTTCGTGCAAGAGACGGGCGTGCATAACGGTGCCTTCGGTGCCGACAAATTCGGCTTAAAAAATCTCAAGGGCGTGCACTGGAACTACGGCGCGCCGCAGCTCTACGAGCATTCGTTGCGCAATGGCGAAGCGGTGCTCTCGGCCGATGGTGCGCTCTGCGCCGACACCGGTGAGTTCACCGGCCGCAGCCCGAAGGACAAGTTCACGGTTCGCGACGGCCTGACCGACAAGAGCATGTGGTGGGCCGGCAACCAGTCGATCACCTCGGAGCAGTTCGCAACGCTGCATGCCGACTTCCTCAAGCATGCCGAAGGCATGACGCTGTTCGCGCAGGATCTCTACGGTGGCGCCGATCCGAAGCATCGCATCAAGACGCGCGTCTTCACCGAGCTCGCCTGGCACTCGCTGTTCATCCGCACGCTGCTCATTCGCCCCGAGACCTCGGAACTCGCGGGCTTCGTGCCCGAGCTCACGATCATCGACCTGCCGAGCTTCCGTGCCGATCCGAAACGTCACGGCTGCAAGTCGGAGAACGTCGTCGCGATCGATTTCGCCCGCAAGATCGTCCTGATCGGCGGGTCTTATTACGCCGGCGAGATGAAGAAGAGCGTGTTCACCACGCTGAACTTCTACCTGCCCGAGAAGGGCGTGATGCCGATGCACTGCTCGGCCAATGTCGGCCCCGACGGCGACACCGCGATCTTCTTCGGCCTGTCCGGCACCGGCAAGACCACGCTGTCGGCCGATCCCAAGCGCACGCTGATCGGCGACGACGAGCATGGCTGGAGCGAGGACGGCGTCTTCAATTTCGAAGGCGGCTGCTACGCCAAGTGCATCAAGCTGTCGGGCGAAGCCGAGCCGGAGATCTACGCCGCCAGCAAGCGCTTCGGCGCGGTGCTGGAAAACGTCGTGCTCGGCGTCAATGATCGCGTGCCCGATTTTGACGACGGCTCCAAGACCGAGAACACCCGCTCGGCCTATCCGCTCGATTTCATCCCGAACGCCTCGCGCACCGGGCGCGCGCCGCATCCGAAGAACGTGGTGATGCTCGCCGCCGACGCCTTCGGCGTGATGCCGCCGATCGCCAAGCTGACGCCGGCGCAGGCGATGTATCACTTCCTGTCCGGCTACACCGCGAAGGTCGCCGGCACCGAGCGTGGTCTCGGCAACGAGCCGCAGCCGGAATTCTCCACCTGCTTCGGTTCGCCGTTCCTGCCGCGCGATCCTTCCGTCTATGGCAATCTGCTCCGCGAGCTGATCGCCAAGCACAATGTCGATTGCTGGCTGGTCAACACCGGCTGGACCGGCGGCAAGTACGGCACCGGCCGCCGCATGCCGATCAAGGTGACGCGCGCGCTGCTCACCGCCGCGCTGAACGGCTCGCTCCGCAACGCCGATTTCCGCACCGACAAGTATTTCGGCTTCGCGGTGCCGACCTCGCTGCCGGGCGTCGAGCCGCACATCCTCGATCCGATCAAGACCTGGGCCGACAAGGCCGAGTTCGACAAGACCGCGCGCGCGCTGGTCGGCATGTTCGCGAAGAACTTCGCCAAGTTCGAAGCGCAGGTCGACGCCGAAGTCCGCGCCGCCGCGCCCGAAGTGAAACTCGCGGCGGAGTAAATCGCGCAAGCGGGATGCGATCTGAAAAGGCGGCCCCCGTGGCCGCCTTTTTGTTTTGATTTCTTCATGGCGCTATGCGGCGATATCTATCCCCGTCATCCTGAGGAGAGCGCAGCGCGTCTCGAAGGATGAACGGCCGGCCGGTGGCCGTCGACCCTTCGAGACGCGCGCAAGTGCGCGCTCCTCAGGGTGACGGGTCTGGAGTGCGGATTCGCTACTCGCCCATCTCCGGCAGCACGGCGTTGCTCGGCGTCTGCCTGTCCGTAATCTGCAAACCGAACAGGCTGCCGATCAACTCCACCGCGACGCGCGCGGTGCGGCCGCGTTCGTCGAGGAACGGATTGAGCTCGACGATGTCGAGCGAGCGCACCAGCCCGGAATCGTGCAGCAGCTCCATGATGAGATGGGCTTCGCGATAGGTCGCGCCGCCCGGCACCGTGGTGCCGACGCCGGGCGCGATGTCCGGATCGAGGAAGTCGACATCGAACGAGACATGCAGCACGCCGTTCTTCGCCCTGACGCGCTCGATGACGCGGCGGGTCAGCACGGCGACGCCGAACTCGTCGATCTGGCGCATGTCCGCGATCGACACGTTGCGCTGCCGCAGCAGCTTGCGCTCCAGCGGGTCGACCGAGCGGGTGCCGATCAGCGCGAGCTGATCCGGCGGGATCGAGGCGCGCGGCAGCCCGCCGAGCAGATCGTCGAGACCCGGCTCGCCGCACAGGAAGGCCGCCGACATGCCGTGCATGTTGCCGGTGATGGTGGTGGCCGGGGTGTTGTAGTCGGCATGCGCGTCGACCCACAGCGCAAACAGCGGCCGGCCCTTCTCCTTCCAGTAGCGCGCGACGCCGTTGATCGAGCCCATCGACAGCGAGTGATCGCCGCCCATGAAGATCGGAATCGCGCCGGAATGCGCCAGCCAGTAGGCGCGCTCCGACAGCGCGCGGGTCCAGGTCTTCACCTCGTCGTAGAATCTGGTGTTGGCCGGCACCGGGCCGTCGGCTGTGATCTGCGGGATCGCAAGATTGCCGTGGTCGTCAACCTGGAAGTCGAGCTGCTCGAGCAGGCGCGCGATGCCCGCGGTGCGCAGCGCGTCCGGTCCCATCAGCGGGCCGGCCTGCGAGGCGCCGATCTCGATCGGAACGCCGAGCAGCGCGATGCGCGAGGGCTTTGACGTGTCGGCTTCGGACATGCAGCAATGCTCCCAGAGGTGTGGAACAGCAGCGACGTGCCAATGTTCCCCCAACCCCTGAAATAGGCAATGCGGTCGGTGCAGAGCAATGTGGATATTTGGCTACGCCTTGAAATAGGCGATCTGCGTCGTGGTCGCGAGCAGGCGGCCGGATGGCGACCACAATTCGCCGTGCTGGTCGCCGTAGCTCTTGTGGAAGCTCTTGGCGTCGGCGACCGCCAGCACGCGGGTGGTATCCTCGGTGTCGAGATCGGCCGCGTCGGCATGGAAATAGGTCGTCAGCGACACCGTGCCGAACGGCACCAGCTCACCCCGCGCGTGGAACACGCGGCCGAAGAACGCATCCGACATCGACATCAGCGACAGCGCATCGAGCTTGCGCGGCACGCGGTCGGCGATCCAGAGTTTTGAATAGGGGCTCGACGGCTCCGTCGCGCCGGCGCCGCCGAATGCCGGCTCGCCCTCGGCGAAACGGAAGTCATACTGGTTGGCCCAGGTCATTTTGAGCTTCGGATAGGAGCGGAGCTGCTCGAACGGCACGGCGCCGGGAAAGGCCGCCGGCTGGTGCGACCAGGATGGACGGCGCTCGGCGAACACCGCGGTTGCCAAGGTCGCGACCTCGCCGCCGCCTTGCGTCATCTCGACCGACCAGTGCTGGCTCGATCGGTTGGCCTTGACCAGCCGCACGTCGAGATCGAACGCGCCCTCGGCGACCGGCGCGCAGTAATTGACCGTCAGTGCCAGCGGATCGCCGGCGCGCTGCGGGTGCTGCATCAGCGCGCGCAGGATGGTCGCTGCCGTGCAGCCGCCGAACGGGCCGACAAAGGCCCAGTAATCCGGGCTGGTCCGCCCCTGCCAGCGGCTGTCGCCGGCGGTCACGGCCGTGGCTTCATCGAACAAATGCGGAGTCTTGATGAGCATGCAATTCCTTAACTGCAAATCTGTCCAGCTGTCATTGCGAGGAGCGAAGCGACGAAGCAATCCATCCTTCCGCACATGCGGCGCGATGGATTGCTTCCGCCTTCGCCAAGGCTTCGGCGGACAAGTCGCTTCGCTCGCAATGACGCTTGCGTTTGGATAAGCAGTACCCCAGCGACCACGCCCAGTTCAATGACGTCGGACGTCATCGATTTCCGCGACCCGGGAATTACCTCTGTCAGCCTTTCGCCTCGCGCTGGGTGCCCAGCAGCGGCGGCGCGCTCGGATGCACCGGCACGTGCCAGATGTCCTCGGCATATTCGCGGATGGTGCGATCGGAAGAGAACCACGCCATCCGTGCGACGTTGAGGATCGAGGCGCGGGTCCAGGCCGGCACCACCTGCCAGCGTGCGTCGATGCCGCGCTGCGCGTCGTAGTAGGAATCGAAATCGGCCGAGACCATGTAGTGATCGAGATAGCGCAGCGCGTGCCCGATCGAGGCGAAGCGCGCGGCATCGCCGGGCGAGAACTCGCCGCTCTCGATGGCGCGGATCGCGCGCTCGAGCCGCGGCGACTTGCGGATCACGTCAGTGGCATCCAGCCCCTGCTTGCGGCGAACCATCACGTCGCCGGCCTCCAGCCCGAAGATCGCGATGTTCTCAGGCCCGACCGCGTCGCGGATCTCGATATTGGCGCCGTCGAGCGTGCCGATGGTCAGCGCGCCGTTCAGCGCCAGCTTCATGTTGCCGGTGCCGGAGGCTTCCATGCCGGCGGTCGAGATCTGCTCGGAGAGATCGGCAGCCGGGATGATCACCTCGGCGAGGCTGACATTGTAGTCGGCGAGGAAGGCGACCTTCAGCCTGCCGCCGAGCGAAGCGTCGTTGTTGACGATTTCGGCGACGTCGTTGATCAGCTTGATGATCAGCTTGGCGTAGCGGTAGCTCGCCGCCGCCTTGCCGGCGAAGATCTTGACCCGCGGCACCCAGTTCGCACCCGGATTGTCCTTCATCGCGTGGTACAGCGCGATCGTCTCCAGGATGTTGAGCAGCTGCCGCTTGTATTCGTGGATGCGCTTGATCTGCACGTCGAACAGCGCCGACGGATCGACCTTGATGTTGTTGCGCTCGCCGATCAGCCGTGCCAGCGCCAGCTTGTTGTGATGCTTGACGTCGCGGAACTGTTTCTGGAATTCGAGGTCGCTGGAATGGGTCTCCAGCCGTTCGAGCAGCGAGAAGTCGTCGAGCACGGCCTCGCCGCAGGTCTCGCGCAGCAGCGCGGTCAGCCGCGGATTGGCCAGCATCAGCCAGCGGCGGAAGGTGATGCCGTTGGTCTTGTTGGTGATGCGAGACGGATAAAGATGATGCAGGTCGTGGAACACGGTCTCCTTCATCAAATCGGAATGCATCGCGGAGACGCCGTTGATGCGGTGCGAGCCGACAAAGGCGAGCTGGCCCATCCGCACCCGGCGGCCGCTGCGCTCGTCGATCAGCGAGACCGAGGCGCGATATTCGATGTCGCCGGGGAAGCGCTCCTCGGCGAGCGCGAGATGGGCGACGTTGATGCGGTAGATGATCTCGAGATGCCGCGGCAACAGCCGCTCGAACAGCTCGACCGGCCAGGTCTCGAGCGCCTCCGGCAGCAGCGTGTGGTTGGTGTAGGACAGCGTCGCGACCGTGATCTTCCAGGCCTCGTCCCAGCGGAAATTGTGCAGGTCGACCAGGATGCGCATCAGCTCGGTCACCGCAAGGCTCGGATGGGTGTCGTTGAGCTGCACCGCCGCCTTCTGCGCGAGATTGCGCAGGCCGCCGTCGGAGGCGAGGTGCCGCTTCACCAGATCCTGCAACGAGGCCGAGACGAAGAAATATTCCTGGCGCAGCCGCAGCTCGCGGCCCGCTGCGCTCTCGTCGTTCGGATAGAGGAATTTGCAGATCGCTTCCGCGCGTGCCTGCTCGGCGCTGGCCGAGACGTAGTCGCCTGAGTTGAACACGTCGAGCTTGAGCGGATCGGGCGCATGCGCCGACCACAGCCGCAGTGCGTTGACGTGCTGGCCGCGCCAGCCGACGATCGGCGTGTCGTAGGCCATCGCCTCGACGGTTTCCGCCGGGTGCCAGGTGGCGCGGTCGCGGCCGCGATCGTCGACATGCTCGACATGGCCGCCGAAATGGACGTTGTAGACCACCTCCGGCCGCTGGAATTCCCAGGGGTTGCCGAAGGCGAGCCACTCGTCGGGATATTCCTGCTGCCAGCCCTGGTTCATGATCTGGCGGAACAGGCCGAAATCGTAGCGGATGCCATAGCCGGTCGCCGGAATCGCCAGCGTCGCCATGCTCTCCATGAAGCACGCCGCGAGCCGGCCGAGACCGCCATTGCCGAGCGCCGCATCCGGCTCGCATTTGCGCAGGTCGGAGAGATCGACGCCGAGGTCGCCGAGCGCGGCCTCGAACAGCGGCAACAATCCCATATTGTTCAGCGCATCGGTGAACAGCCGCCCGATCAGGAATTCGAGCGAGAGATAATAGACCCGCTTGGCGCCGGCGTCGTAGCTCTGCTTCTCGGCGGTCAGCCAGTGGTGCACGATGCGGTCGCGCAGCGCCAGCGCCGCGGCCTTGTACCAGTCGCGTCGCGTCGCAACGGTGGCGTCCTTGCCGATTGCGAGCCGCAGCTTGGCCAGGATCGCGCCCTTGATCTCGGTCAGCGCCAGCTCATCGACCGGCTGATTCAGGGCCGGATAGTTTGTTTGTTCCTGCAACGCCAATCCCCGCCGTTCAAACTCTACGCAATGATACGCGCGTTGCGCTGCAACCGAAACCGTCGAGAGCCGTTACGCACCGCAACTGCCGCGATTTTATGCAAGGACCGGGCCGAATTCAGGCATTCGGGCCTGCCGCTTGCAGCGCGATCGTCGCCTGCGAACGCCGAGATTTTGCGATGGTTGCCGGAACGAGCTGATCGAGTACGCGGCCGCCGCGTTGCGCGTGCTGTGCATCACGGCGATGCGCGGAGCCTGCGCCGCGGCAGGTTCAACGCAGCGACAGACTGCTGTCGGCCGCGAATTGAACGCCGCGCAACGTGGCTTCATGCGCTGGTCGGGAACACCGTGGTGATACGGATTTCCAAGGCTTAACAGGTCCTTTACAACCACACCTGTCGCTCGTGGGGCGGGCACATATTTTAGCTCCGACGCATTTCATTCCGAAGCAATTTTTCAACGGGCCGCTGGCGTCAGTCAGCGGCCCGAATTGCTTTTGCACACAGCGTGAAGGGGCGACAATGCACGCTCGCACCACATCGTCGTCCTGGCGAAAGCCAGGACCCATTACCCCGACTGTCAAATGAGGTCGGATCGGTCGTTCCAATCCGGATTTTCAGCCTCAATCAGCTTGATCTTCCAATCCCGCTTCCAGAACTTCAATTGCTTCTCGCGCGCGATCGCCTCCTGCGGCGTAGCGAATTCCTCGAGGTGAACGAGCCGGAAGACTTGGTATTTGTAGACAAACTTGGAGCCTCGGCCCGACCGATGCAGTTCGAGCCGCAGGCGAACGTCGTTCGTCACGCCGACGTAGATCGTTCCGTGATGGCGGCTGGCGAGGATGTAGACGTAGTAGCTGCCGGTGCTCATGCGTGGCCAAGGCTCGCGATAATGACGGCGTGTCGGGGTAATGGGTCCTGGCTTTCGCCAGGACGACGTCGATGGATAGTGACTTTTAAATGATCAGAACGAATTAAGAACACTTTAGCAAGTCGTTGATATATCATTATGATTCGGCGCTGTGCCGATACAATATCTAGGGTCTACTAGCTTCCGCGAGGACTACATGTCCACCATCGCCTTCGATCAATTCGCTCTCACCCGCATCGCGGATTTCGCCCGCTCGCTGTCGCGGCTGCATCAGGCGTCGCGGCGCCAGCCGATCGACGACGACCAGCTCGATCGCGAGTTCAATGCGGTCTGCATGTCGATCTGGGGCTACACCACGGATGATTTCAGCGACGAGCTGTTCTCGCTCGAGGATCACGCCTGGCTCGACGCGCTCGACGAAGCGCATGCGCGGATCTTCGCCGCCGAGCAGGGCTACGACCTCGTCGACGATCAGGGCATCCTGACCGACTGGTGGGGCTATTGCTGGATGATCCTGGCCGAGAAGCGCGGCATCCTCAATCCGGAGAACCGCGCCGCCGCGCGGGCCGCGATCGAGGAGAAATACCTGGCCGCGCCGAATGTGATCGGCGTGATCGTGGCGCGCTGATTGTTGTTGTGCTGTCATTCCGGGGCGATGCGAAGCATCGAACTCGGAATCTCGAGATTCCGGGTCTGGTGCTTACGCACCATCCCGGAATGACGGCGTCCGCCGTCAGTTCGCCTCGGCCCGCTTGGCGGGCTTTGCGGCATTGCCCTTCGGCACCACCGAGGATGGTGCCGACGGCGCTGTCTCCGCCAGCGGCGCCTCGCTCGCGATCTCGGCGCTGACGGGAGCGACCTTCATTTCGCCGAGCCGGGCGCGGACCGCTGCGGTCAATCCGGGATAGGAGGCGACCGGGGTGAAGTCGAACGCCTGCTCGTTACCGACCCGGACGCCGGTATAGGCGACCAGGCCGTCGGTGGTCGCGATCACGTCGCCGGCCTTCAGCGAGGCGTCGAGCGCGAGGTCGACCGGCGCAAGTCCTGCCGGGTCGCGGCCGTTGCAGGTGCAATCGGCGCGCAGCGCCTTGCGATACGCGAAGGCGTTCTCGCTGTCGGCGTAGCGCTCGCCGGTGCTCGAGGCGGAGCTGTCGATATGGCTGCCGTAATAGACCTTGGTGGCGCTTGCCGGACAGAACGCCTGGCAGAGCTGCGCCGGCGTGGCGTTGCCGCGCATCGTCAGCGGGAAATACTTGCCGTCGCAGGTTCGCACGCAATAGGCCGGTCCGGAACCGGCCACGCGTGGCGCCGAGGCCGCGGATGTCTGCCGTTCCGGCTGCTGGTTGAGGCCGAACGGATCGGCGAAGAAATTGGCCTGCGGCGGGGCCTGCCGGCCCTGCTGCTTCTGGACACCGCCGAAGAAGAAGTCGAACAGCCCTTCGGCCGAGACGGGCGCGGGCACGATCAGGATGGAACCCGCAAAGGCCACGACGGCCAGCATCACGCGGCGCCGCATGCGCCGATCACTCAACTCTGTACGCAACGCCAACTCCACCCGACGCGCCGTGGGCGGCGACGCGCAGCCCCGGCGGATTCACCATAGGGTGGGATGGTAAACGAGCGATTGATTGCGCGTGACGGCGTCACAAGAAACGGGCGCGGCCTATGCAACTGGCCGCGACGGCCGCGAAAGAGCTCAGTCCTTCAGGAACTCGCCGGCCTTGTACAGCGCGCGGAACGGCAAGCCGGCTTCGGCGAAGGTCTCGGTGGCGCCTTCCTCGCGGTCGACCATGGTGAAGACCAGGGCGATCTCGCCGCCGGCCTCGCGCACCGCTTCCGCCGCCTTCAGCGCCGAGCCGCCGGTGGTGGTGACGTCCTCGACGATCACGATGCGCTTGCCGACCAGCGTTTCGCCCTTGGCGAGCCCTTCGACCGAGAGCCGCGCGCCGTGCTCCTTCGGCTTCTTGCGCACGAAGAACGCCGCGATCGGATGACCCTTCAGCCAGGACAGCTGCGCGATGGCGCCGGCGAGCGGCACCGCGCCCATCTCGAGCCCGCCGACGAGATCGAGCTTGTCGTCCTTCAGGGCGTCATAGGTCAGCTCGGCAAGCAGTGCTGCGCCCTCGGGATCGAGCATCGTCGGCTTCAGGTTGAAATAGAAATCGCTCTTGCGGCCCGACGCCAAGGTGATCTCGCCGCGGCCGAACGAGCGCTTGCGGATGATCTCGGCGAGGCGGGCGCGGGAGGCTGATTTGGACAAGGCTTTTTCCCTCTGGGGGTTCTTTGGCGGCTTTGAGGCGGCCGGCAATCTATCGGCGGCAGCAGGCACATTCCAGCGGGTAAATCCTGCCGTCAACAGTGGGGGTGCCGCCATTTCGGCGCAGCGGTGTGCGGAAAGCGCGGGTTGTGCGGCTCCCGGCTTCCCCCTAAAGCAAGCGCCAAACATTTGCACGAGAAGCGGAAATGACCATCGAGCTGCACACCTGGAACACGCCCAATGGCCGCAAGATCTCGGTCGCGCTGGAGGAAATGGGCCTTCCCTACAAGGTGATCCCGGTGAATATCGGCAAGGGCGAGCAGATGGCGCCCGCCTTCCTCGCGATCAGCCCGAACAACAAGATCCCGGCGATCGTCGATCCCGATGGCCCCGGCGGCAAGCCGGTCAGCATCTTCGAGTCCGGCGCGATCCTGCTCTATCTCGGCGAGAAGACCGGCAAGTTCCTGCCGAAACCGCTGGCGGAGCGGATCCCGGTCTATGAGTGGCTGATGTGGCAGATGGGCGGTTTCGGCCCGATGCCGGGCCAGGTGCATCATTTCATCGCGCTGGAAAACGAGCAGGATCGCGCCTACGGCCTGAAGCGCTACATGGCCGAGACGCGGCGGCTCTACGGCGTGCTGGACCGCCGGCTCGACGGCCGCGACTTCGTCGCCGGCGATCTCTCGGTCGCCGATTTCGCCGTCCTCGGCTGGGCCTGGCGCCACCCGCGCCACAAGGTCGATCTCGCCGACTTCCCCAACGTCAAGCGCTGGTACGAAACGCTGATGGCCCGCCCCGCGACGAAGCGGGGCATGGAGGCGAAGCTGGATTGAGGAGGCACTCTTCCCTTCTCCCCATGTGGGAGAAGGTAGCGCGCAGCGCCGGATGAGGGGTTGTTTCCGCAGACGCGCTCGTGGAGAGAAACCCCTCACCCGGCTTCATCTCGCTTCGCTCGATTTCGCCACCCTCTCCCACAGGGGGAGAGGGTACTTGCTAGGCCTTCCTCGCCTCGAGCGCCATCTTCATCGCTAGCCCTGCGAGCACGGTGCCCATCAGCCAGCGCTGCACCAAGAGCCAGGTCGGGCGGGTGCCGAGGAACACGGCGATCGAGCCGGCGGCGAGCGCGATCATCGCGTTGACGCTGACGCTGATCACGATCTGGATCGAGCCGAGCGCGAGCGACTGCGACAGCACGCTGCCGCCGGCGGGATCGATGAACTGCGGCAGCAGCGCGAGATAAAGCATCGCGATCTTCGGGTTCAGCAGATTGGTGAGGAAGCCCATCGCGAACAATTTGCGCGGGCCGTCGATCTTCAGCGCCTTGACCTGGAACGGCGAGCGGCCGCCGGGCTTGAGCGCCTGCCAAGCCAGCCACAGCAGATAGCCGGCACCGGCGAAGCGCAGCGCGTCATAGGCGTAGGGGATCGCAAACAGCAGCGCGGTGATGCCGAACGCCGCGCACAGCATGTAGAACACGAAGCCGAGCGCCACGCCGCCGAGCGAGACGATGCCGGCCGCCGGCCCCTGCGTGATCGAACGCGAGATCAGGTACATCATGTTCGGTCCCGGCGTCAGCACCATGCCGAGGCAGACCAGTGCAAAGCCGAGCAGGGCGGATGTGTGGGGCATCATGGGTCTCGCGAGGGGATGCACGCAGTTCTAGCGTGTGATCCAAGGCGCGGCCATGCTGGAATTGTACTCGGAGCAATGTGGGTTGCGCCTCGGCCCGGTCTCTCTCATCGTCATTCCGGGGCGTGCGAAGCACGAGCCCGGAATCCATCGGGCCGCATAACGCGCGGATGAATGGATTCCGGGTTCTCGCCTGCGGCGAGCCCTCAGGTGCGCAATTGCGCACCGGGGAATGACGAGAGAGGCTGGCGCTAATGCGCCTCGTCCCAATTGTTGGCGGCGCGGGCGTCGACCTGCAGCGGCAGCGACAGGATCACCGCGGGGAACGGTGCGTCCTGCATCACCTTCTGCACGACCGGCAGCGTCGCCGCGACCTCGTTGTCGGGCACCTCGAAGATCAGCTCGTCATGCACCTGCAGCAGCATCTGCGCGGTGAGCTTCTTCTCGGCGAGCGCGTCCTCGACCCTGATCATGGCGCGGCGGATGATGTCGGCGGCGGTGCCCTGCAAGCGGGCATTGATCGCGGCGCGTTCGTTGAAGGCGCGCACCGAGGCGTTGGAGGCCTTGATATCCGGATAGTACATTTTGCGGCCGAACAGCGTCGTCACATAGCCGTTGCGGCGGCAGGAGTCCTTGGTCTCGTCCATATAGGCGCGGATGCCGGGGAAGCGCTCGAAGTACTTCTTGATGTAGGCCGAGGCTTCCTCGCGCGCG
Organism: Bradyrhizobium sp. USDA 4461; assembly: GCF_054055655.1. Classification (NCBI taxonomy): domain Bacteria; kingdom Pseudomonadati; phylum Pseudomonadota; class Alphaproteobacteria; order Hyphomicrobiales; family Nitrobacteraceae; genus Bradyrhizobium; species Bradyrhizobium sp. USDA 4461. The sequence continues at coordinate 1,701,570 of NZ_JBSRXM010000001.1, read as the reverse complement.
ATGCCGAGCTGGTTGGCGAGGCCGAACGCCGAGATGCCGTAGATGATGCCGAAATTGATCGCCTTGGCGCGGCGCCGCACCTCGCTCGGCATGTCCTTGATCGGCACGCCGAACATCTCCGAGGCGGTCATCGCGTGAATGTCGAGCCCGTCGCGGAACGCCTGGCGCAGCACCGGGACGTCGGCGATCTCCGCCAGCAGCCGCAGTTCGATCTGGGAATAGTCGGCCGACACCAGCTTGTGGCCCGGCGCCGCGATGAAGGCGCGGCGGATCTTGCGGCCGTCCTCGGTCCGAACCGGGATGTTCTGCAAGTTCGGCTCGTTCGACGACAGCCGGCCGGTCGTGGTCGCGGCCAGCGCGTAGGTCGTGTGGACGCGATGGGTCTGCGGGTTGACGTAGGTCGGCAGCGCGTCGGTGTAGGTCGATTTCAGCTTCGAGACCTGGCGCCACTCCAGGATCTTCTTCGGGAATTCGTGGCCCTGCTCGGCGAGCTCGTCGAGCACCTGTGCGGTGGTCGACCACGCGCCGGTCTTGGTCTTGGTGCCGCCGGGCAATCCCATCTTGCCGAAGATGATGTCGCCGATCTGCTTCGGGCTGCCGACATTGACCGGCTCGCCGGCGATCTCTTGGATCTCGGCCTCGACGCGCGCCGCGGTCTGGGCGAAATCGCCCGAGAGACGTGACAGCACCTGGCGGTCGATCGAGATGCCGCGGCGCTCCATCCGCGCCAGCACCGACACCAGCGGCCGCTCCAGCGTCTCGTACACCGTCGTCATCCGCTCGGCGATCAGGCGCGGCTTCAGCACGCGCCACAGCCGCAGGATCACGTCGGCGCTCTCGGCGGCATACTCGGTCGCCTTGTCGATGGTGACCTGGTCGAAGGTCAGCTTGCCCTTGCCGCTGCCGACCAGGCCGCCGTAATTGACGACGGCATGGCCGAACCAGCGCTCGGCGAGCGCCTCCAGCGCATGCGAGCCGCGGCCGGCATCGAGCGCGTAGGACATCAGCTGCGCATCGTCGATGTTGCGCAGCGTGACGCCGTGCTGCGCCAACATCACCGAGGTGAACTTGACGTTGAAGCCGACCTTCTGGATGCCGGTCGATTCCAGCAGCGGCTTCAGCGCCTTCAGCGCATCGGCGGTCTTGATCTGGCCGGGCGCAAGGCCGGCATCGAACAGGCCGGCGCCGCCGCCGGGCGCCTTGTGGCCGAGCGGGATGTAGCAGGCGTCGTTGGGCGCCACGGCCAAGGCCAGTCCTGACAGCTCGGCCTGCATCGGGTCGATCGATTCCGACATCGCCTCGATCGCGAGATAACCGGTGTCGTGCGTCCGCGCGACGATGGCGTTGAGCTGATCGAGACCGCCGATCGTCTGGTAGGCCTTGCGATCGAAGCCGGTCTTGCGGATCGCCTCGCCGCGGGCCTCCGCCAGCGTGGCCGGCGTGCCCTTGCGGTTGGAGTTCTTGTCGTCGCGCGCGCCGGTCGGCTTGGCTTTCGGCGGCGGCGCTGCGGCCGATGTTGGCGCTTCTCCCGGTGCCGGCGTCACATCCGACGGCGGCAGCGGCGAGAACACGCTGGCGCCGCTCTTGTTGCCGGGATCGGCGTCGACATTGGCCGGATCGATCTGCGCATACTCGGCGACGCGGCGGGTGAGGGTGGTGAACTCCATCGCCTTGAGGAAGGCGATCAGCTTGCGCGCATCGGGATCGTGCACGGCGAGATCGTCGAGCGGCACCTCGAGCTCGACCTTGTCGTCGAGCAGCACCAGCTGGCGCGAGATCCGCGCCTTCTCGGCATTCTCCAGCAGCGCCTCGCGCCGCTTCGGCTGCTTGATCTCGGTGGCGCGGAACAGCAGCTGATCGAGATCGCCATATTCGATGATCAGCTGCGCGGCGGTCTTGACGCCGATGCCGGGCACGCCCGGCACGTTGTCGGTGGAATCGCCGGCCAGCGCCTGCACCTCGACGACCTTCTCCGGCGGCACGCCGAATTTCTCGATCACCTCGTCGCGGCCGATGCGGCGATCCTTCATCGTGTCGTACATCACGACCTTGTCGGTGACGAGCTGCATCAGGTCCTTGTCGGACGATACGATCGTCGTGGTGGCGCCGCGCTCGGTCGCCAGCCGCGCATAGGTTGCGATCAGATCGTCGGCCTCGAAGCCGACCTGCTCGAGGCAGGGCAGGTCGAAGGCGCGCACCGCCTCGCGGATCAGCGCGAATTGCGGGATCAGATCGTCGGGCGCCGGCGGCCGGTGCGCCTTGTAATCGGGATAGAGCTTGTTGCGGAACGTGATCTCCGACTTGTCGAACACGATCGCCAGATGCGTCGGCCGATTGTCGTCCGGCATGTCGCGCAACAGCTTCCACAGCATGTTGCAGAAGCCGAGCACGGCGTTGACCTGCAGCCCGTCGGACTTGCGGTTCAACGGCGGCAGCGCGTGGTAGGCGCGGAAGATGTAGGACGAGCCATCGACCAGGAACACGTGGTCACCCTTCGCCGCGGGCTTGGCGGCAACGGGCTTGGGGGCGGTCTTCGGAGCTGGCTTTTCAGCGGGCTTGGCGGGGTCTTTGGAGGCTGTTTTCGGCATGGCCGAAACTTAGGGATTTTTGCGCGGATTGACAGCCTTACCTGTGTGGATTCTGGGTGTGCCGCACAGCGAATTCGATGAATTTGACCCGTCATCCTGAGGAGCCTGCGCAGCAGGCGTCTCGAAGGATCGACGGCCACCAGCCGGGCCGTGCATCCTTCGAGACGCGCTGCGCGCTCCTCAGGATGACGGGGACGGCAGCCGGAACGGCTTACGCCTTATCCCCGGTCGGCGAGAACAGGTAGCCGCCACCGCGGATGGTGCGGATCACCGACGGCTTGGTCGGATCGAACTCGATCTTGCGGCGGATCCGCATGATGCGCAGGTCGACGGCGCGGTCGAAGGCTTCGGCGTCGCGTGCATTGGCGAGTTCCAGGAGCCGCTCGCGCGACAGCACGCGCTTCGGGTTGGCCGCGAACACCTTGAGCAGGCCGAATTCGGAAGCGGTCAGCGGGTGCTCGTTGCCCTCGTCGTCGCGCAGCGCCTGGGCCTCGAGATCGAGCCATTTGGTGCCGAACCGCACCAATTGCTCCTTTTCGGCCTTGCTGCCGGCCGGCTCCGGCGCGGCTGATTTCGCAGGCCCGCTCCGCCGCAGCACCGAGCGGATGCGGGCCATCAGCTCGCGCAATTCGCAGGGTTTTGCCACGTAGTCGTCGGCGCCGAGCTCGAGCCCGACCACCCGGTCGATCGGGCTGGCGGTAGCTGTCAGCATGATGACGGGGACGTTGATCTTGCTCTTGAGGTCGCGGATGATCGACAGCCCGTCTTCCTCGGGCATGTTGAGGTCGAGCACCACGAGATCGGGCGTGCTGCTCTCGATCTCCTTGCGCAGGCTCTTGCCGCCGTCGCACAGCGTCACGCCGAAGCCGTGCATCTTGAGGTAATCGCCGACCATCTCGCGGGCCGGCGCCTCGTCGTCGACAATGAAGATATGCGGGTTCTGGTTCATGTCTCTGTCGCCGGCAGTGTAACCGTAAAGGTCGACCCCTGTCCGGGGCCCGGGCTCTGTGCGGTCACATGGCCGCCATGCATGTCGATGATGCGCTTGACGATGGAGAGGCCGAGCCCGGTCGAGCTCTCGCCCGCGGTCGGCTTGGCCGACAGCCGCTGGAACCGGCCGAACAGCCGGCTGAGGTCCTCGGGGCTGAGGCCGGGGCCCTGGTCGGCGATCCGGATCACCGTGTCGTCGCCCTCATGGTTGACCGAGACCGTGATCTTGCCCCCGATCGGCGAATATTTGATGGCGTTGCTGACCAGATTGTCGATCGCCTCGCGGATACGGTCGGCGTCGCACATCGTGACGAAGTGCTGCGGCCCCGAGACCGAGATGCTCTGCTGCTTGTTGACGGCCGAGGGCAGATTGGCCTCGGTGACCTCGTTGACAAGGGCTGCGACATCGACCGGCTCGCGGCGGATGGTGATGTCGAAGGCATCGGCCATCGCATCCGAGATCAGGTGGTCGACCATCGAGGTCAGCCGCTTGGTGGCGTCGCGGATGTGCTCGACCTGCGCGGTGACGTTCTCCTTCGGCGAGCCGGCGCCGATCAGCTCGGTCAGCATCTCGGTGCGGCCGAGGATCACGCCGAGCGGGTTCTTCAAATCGTGGGCGACGGTGCCGAGGATCTCGTTCTTGAAGCCGTTGGCGCGTTGCAGCCGCAGCCACTGCGCCGACAGCCGCCGGTTGGCCTGCATCAGCGCGCGGGTGCGCTGCGTGACGCGGTCCTCGAGCTGGGCGTTGGCCTCTTGCAGCTGCTGGTACAGGATCACGTTGTCGAACGCGATCGACAGCCGGCTCGAGAAGATCTCGACCAGCGCGCGGTCGGTGTCGGAAAGCTGGCGCTCGGCCTGCAACAGCACCACCACCTCGCGGCCGCTGCCGGTGCGCGAATAGAGCACGCTGCGGTGGTCGGCGAACTCGTTCTTGCGGGCCTGGAACGCGGCTTCCACCATGTGCCTGAGGTCGGGATCGAGTGCCTTCGACGATGTGGTGCCGATGAAGCGGCTGTAGCAGCCCGAGCACGCCAGCACCGAGAAATCGCAGGCGGCCGCGTTGCCGTCGTCGCGTAGCACCAGGATGCCGGCGCAATCGACATTGAGCAGCGAGGCGAGCTGGGTCAGCACGCCCTCGGCGAGCCGCTGCATCGACTTGAAGTCGTACAGCGTCGAGGCGGCGTCGATGATGATCTCGAGCCCGCGCCTGGTCTGCACCATGCGCTCGAGCTGCTGGTAGCTGCGCAGCGCGGCGGTCAGCGAGGTGAACAGCTTGTCGGCGGTCAGCTCGGTCTTCGCCTTGTAGTCGTTGATGTCGTACTGCACGATGACGCGCCGCTCGGGCGCCTGGCCGGGCTGGCCGGTGCGCAGGATGATGCGGACGGTCTCGTTCCTGATCTCGTTGCGGATGTATTCGACGAGCTCGAGGCCGGCGACGTCGGTCTCCATGATGACGTCGAGCAGCACGGCGGCGATGTCGGGATTGTCCCGCATCAGCGTGCGGCCTTCGGCCGCGGAGTAGGCCGAGAGGATCTCCAGCGTCGCTCCGTTCAGATTGTAGTCGCTGAGCGCGAAACGGGTGCCTTCATGGACGGCATGGTCGTCGTCGATGACGGCGATCTTCCATTTGCGGGCCGACGAGTCCTCCGGGGGGCTCTCGGTATCGTCGATCAGTTGGAGGACATCGTCCTGTTCGGCCATTGACTGGTTCCGTCGGCTGCTGCGTCAGTGATCGTGGGCTCCCCCTTGGCAGCCCCCTTGGCGATCCTGGGCATGATAATGCGAAAAGTTGTGCCTTGTCCTACCCTTGACTCCAGCATCATGCGTCCGCCGAGCTGCTGGGTGACCAGGTTATAGACGATATGCAGGCCGAGGCCCGTACCACCTTCGTTGCGCCGCGTCGTAAAGAACGGATCGAACGCCTGTCGCTGCACGTCCGGCGTCATGCCAGCCCCGTCGTCCGCGAAGATGATCTCGACATCATCAGCGCCGCGCCCGCGCGCCGAGATCGTGATGTTGCCGGAGCGGCCATCGGCAAACGCATGATTGACGGCGTTCAGGAAAAGATTGGTTAAGATCTGGCCATAGGCCCCGGGATAGCCGTCGATCAGGAGCCCCTCGGGCACGTCGACGGACAGCGCGATCGCGGCCTTCTTCAGCACCGGGCGAAGGCTCGCCACGATCTGGTCGGTGGATTCACTCAAGGCAAACTGGCGGCGCTCGGCGTGCGAGCGGTCGACCGCGACCTGCTTGAACGACTGGATCAGCTCGCCGGCACGCTGCAGATTGGAGACCAGTTGCTGCGATGCGTCACGCGAGGCGCGCACGAATTCGTCGAGCTTGGAGCGGCGCAGCGGCTCGGTCTTCAGGTCGCTCTCGAACATCTCGCTGCGGCGGGCAAAGCTCGAGGCCACGGTCAGGCTGATGCCGATCGGGTTGTTGACTTCGTGGGCGACGCCGGCAACCAGGCCGCCGAGCGCGGCGAGGCGCTCGGCATCGATCAGGTTCTGCTGCGCGGCGTTGAGCTCGAGCAGCGCGCTCTCGGCCTTCTCCTTGGCGGTGCGCAGCTCGTCCTCGGTCTTGCGCTTGGCGATCGCATTCTCGCGGAATACTTCCACCGCGCGCGCCATCGCGCCGACCTCGTCCTTGGCCGAGGTGCCTTGCACCGGCCGGTCGAGGTCGCCCGAGGTGATGGTGCGCATCGCCGCCATGATCTGCGCCAGCGGCAGCCGGATCGAGAGTGCGATCATGACGCCGGCGGACATGATGACGCCGAGGAAGATCACGGCGATCGACAGCACCCGGCGCGAGATCGACGCCAGCGTCCGGTCGAAGGTCTCCTGCGCCTTCTGCTCGCGCTGGCGCATCTTCACCGACAGATCGTCGATCGCGCCGATCGCATCGGCCTGGCTGGCGTCGATCGAGTTGCGCAACAATTCGGTGCGGTTGGTGAGCTGATCGCTGAGCTTGCCGAGCCCGTCGCGCAGCTCGGCGGTCTTGACCTTGAGCCGCGCCAGCGCCATGCGCTGCAAATCGTTCTCGGCCAGGTCGGTCATCACGGGGATCGTCCGCTCGATCGTATCGATATTGCGGCGGGCTTCCTCGGCCGACGAGGAGGCAAGCGAGAGGTAGTAGGCGTTGGCGGCGACCAAGAGCGAGGTGAATGCCTCGCGCGATTTGCCGAGCGCGGGCCAGATCAGCGCGTCGCGATGGCCGGTGGCGCCCTCGATGATCGAATACAGCCCCGCCATGTCCTTGGTCGGCGTCAGCACCTGCTCGTCATAGGTCTTGGCGATCTGGGTCTGCACGGTGCGCAATTCGCCGAAGCCGTCGAGGAAACGGCTGGTGACGCGCTCCAGTTGCTCGACCGAGCCCGACAGCATCGGGTCGGTCGAGGCCCGGTTGGTCAGCGTGCCGAGCACGGCCTCGCGCAGCAGCAGGATCTCCGCGAACAGGTCCGGGCTCGGCTGGTTGATGTAGCGATGGATCAGGTTCTGCAACCGGCTGGTCTCGCTTTCCAGCTTGGCCAGGATCTTGTCGGATTCCCGCACCTGGCGGACGTCCTCCCAGGCCGAGCCGAGCACCTTGGAGCCGTTCCAGATCAGCACCGCCAGCACGATCACGACCGCGGAGTTGAGCAGCGCGATCGAGAGGATGCGCCAGCGGATTGGCACCGCACGCAGCAACTGGACGATGCGGAAGCGGCCCTGCGGCCCGAAGGCCGCCGGCCGTCGCATCGTCCCGTCCTGCTCTGGTGCGGCCAAGATCCGGTTACTCCATGTTGCGGATGCGTTCGATCAGCGCTGCCATCGCCGGATCGCTTTCCGCCTTGGCATAGACGCCGGCCATCGCCGCTTCGAACGGCTTGCGGTCGAAGTCGGTCACGACCTTGACGCCGGCCTGCTCCGCCTGCCTGCGCGAGCGGTCCTCCAGCTCCCGCCACTTCTCGCGCATGTAGAGGCTGGAGCGCTGCGCGGCCTCGCGGAAGATTTTCTGCTCATCCGGCGTGAGGCTGGCCCAGGCCTTTTGCGACATCACCAGCACTTCGGGGCTCACGGTATGTTGGGTCAAGGTGTAGTAGCCGGCGTATTTGTAGTGACCGGTGGTGACGAAAGACGGCCAGTTATTCTCCGCGCCGTCAATCAGCCGGTTGGCCAGCCCGGTCAGCACCTGGCCGTAGGCCATCTCGACCGGCTCGGCGCCGAGCGCGCGGATCATGTCCGACATCTGCGCCGATTGTTGCACGCGCAGCCGCAACCCCCTGAGGTCGTCGAGCGAACGCACCGGGCGCACGCTGTTATAGATCGAGCGGGCACCGGAATCGTAGAACGTCAGTCCGACAAAGCCGTGGGACTCGAAACTGTTCAGGATCTCGCTGCCGATCGATCCGTCCAGCACATGTTGCAGGTGCTCCTGCGATCGAAACAGGAACGGCATCGCCAGAACGTTGACCTGCGGCACCATGGTTCCGATCAGCGCGACATTGGTCCGGTTCAGATCGATCGCGCCGGCCCGGGTCTGCTCCAGCGTCTCCTTTTCCTCGCCGAGCTGGCGGGAATGGAACACCACGATGCGGTGTTTACCTCCCGTGCGCTCGGTGATCAGGCGGTCCATGTAATTCAGCGCCTGGACGGTCGGATAGTCCTCATTCTGGGTATCGGCGGTGCGGAATTCGCGCGCGAAAACGCTCGCCGAGACCGCTGTGCACCACAGCGCGACGGCAAGCGTGACGATCCGCGAAAGGCCGGCGCGGCGGTACACAGGCTACAATTCCCCTTGTGATGTATGTCCAGGGCGGGAGCAAAAGGTTCAACGCTTTTTAACAGAACGGCGCTGGTTCGCCCATCGGCCAAAACGTTAAATCCCGCCTGCAACCTGCGGTGTCGATTGAATCTGCGGTTGTGGCGCCGTATGACGGCGTGTTGGCACCCGGGAACAGCTCGTCGTGACGTTCACCTTGAAGTTCGCCTGCAAGCTCCTGCATCTCGTCGTCGCAGCCTGTCTGCTGATCTCGCCGGCGCGCGCGGCGACCGAGATCATGTGGTGGCACGCGATGTCGGGCGAGCTCGGCAAGCAGCTCGAGAAGCTCGCTGCCGACTTCAACGCCTCGCAATCCGACTACCGGATCGTGCCCGCCTACAAGGGCAACTACACCGAGACCGTCACCGCGGCGATCTTCGCCTTCCGCTCGCGCAGCCAGCCGGCGATCGTCCAGGTCAACGAGATTGCCACCGCAACCATGATGGCGGCGCGCGGCGCGATCTATCCGGTGTTCGAATTGATGCGCGACCAGTCGGAGGCGTTTTCACCACAGGCCTATCTGCCCGCGGTGGCCGGCTACTATGCCGATGTCGACGGCAACATGCTGTCGTTCCCGTTCAATGCCTCGACGCCGATCCTCTACTACAACAAGGATATGTTCCGTTCGGCCGGGCTCGATCCGGACCAGCCGCCGAAGACCTGGCCGGAGCTCGGCATCGCGGCAAAACGGCTGCGCGCGGCCGGTGCGATGTGCGGCGTCACCACGTCGTGGCCGTCCTGGATCAATGTCGAGAATTTTTCCGCGTTCCACAATCTGCCGGTCGCGACCAGGGCCAACGGCTTTTCCGGGCTCGATGCGCAGCTGATCTTCAACAATCCGATCGTCGTGCGCCACATCGCCCAGCTCGCGCAGTGGCAGGCCGACAAGACCTTCGACTATAGCGGCCGCGGGCAGGCGGCCGAGCCGCGCTTCCAGAAGGGCGAGTGCGGCATCTTCATCGGCTCGTCGGGCACCCGCGCCGACATCAAGGCAAACTCCAAATTCGAGGTCGGCTACGGCATGATGCCGTACGATCCGGACGTGCAGGGCGCGCCGCAGAACTCGATCATCGGCGGCGCCACGCTGTGGGTGCTGCGCGACCGGCCGCGTGCCGAATATGCCGGGGTGGCGAAGTTCTTCGCCTATCTGTCGCGGCCCGAGGTGCAGGCGGCCTGGCACCAGAACACCGGCTATTTGCCGATCACCCGCGCCGCGTTCGATCTCACCCGCGCGCAGGGTTTTTACGATCGCAATCCCGGCGCCTCGATCTCGATCGAGGAGGTCACGCTGAAGCCGCCGACCGACAATTCCAGGGGTATCCGCCTCGGCTCGTTCGTGCTGATCCGCGACGTGATCGAGGAGGAGCTCGAGCAGGTGTTTTCAGGCAAGCGCTCGGCGCAGGCCGCGATGGACAACGCCGTCGAACGCGGCAACCGCCTGCTGCGCCAGTTCGAGCGCGCCAATCCGGATAGGTGATGGGGCGCGTCCAGGCGCTCAGCCGCTTCTCCGATAGACTGTCAAAATATATGACACGCGATGGCGCAACATACTCGATGTCGTCCCGGCGAAGGCCGGGACCCATAACCACCGAAGGCCATTGTTGCGCGGCGCTGGGGCCACAACTTTTTCAACAACTCAACCCTGTGGTTATGGGTCCCGGCTTTCGCCGGGACGACGAGAGGAGAGATTGCGCCGTGATTGCATCGTCTCAGGATGACGGCTGAAAATGCACCTTCCCTCCATCACCACCTACGACACCTACCGCGCCTGGCGCGGCGACAGCTCGCGCTGGCTGCCGGTCGCGCGCGAGATCGCCGACGGCCACGGGCTGTCCTGGGGCACGCCGCATGTGTTTGCGACCGGCACCAATCTCGTCGTCGGGCTCGATGGCAACCTGATCCTGAAACTGTTCCCGCCGTTCCTGCGCCCGCAATTCGTCTCCGAGCGCGGCGCGCTGGCGGAGCTGCGCGGCCGGCTCGGCATTCCGATTCCCGACCTCGTCGCGGAGGGCGAGCGCGACGGCTGGCCCTATCTCGTCATCACGCGCCTCGCCGGCACCGTCGGATCGGAGGTCTGGCCAGCGCTGTCGGACGCCGAGCGGGAGCGCGTGCTGGCCGAGATCGGCGCGGTGATCGCCGACGTGCAGCGCGTGCCGCCCGGCAGTCTGCTCACAATCGGGCAGCCCTGGGAGACCTTCCTGCGCACCCAGATCGCGCAGTGCCGGGCCCGCCACCAGCGCCTCGGCCTGCCGGCGAAATTGCTCGCCTCGCTCGACGATCTGCTGCGCGACGCCACTGAGCTGATCCCGATGAATGCGCCGCCGGTGATCCTGACCGGCGAGTACATTCCGGAAAATTTCCTGCTCGGGCGCCGGGCCGACGGCTGGCATGTCGCCGGCCTGTTCGACTTCGGCGACGTCCGGACCGGATGGGGCGAGTACGACCTGCTCGGTCCCAGCGCCTTCATGGCCGCGGGGCATCCGCGAAGGGTGCAAAGCCTGTTCGACGGCTTCGGCATCCCGCGCAGCGAGGTGAATTTCACGCTGAAGCGGCGGCTGATGGCGTTGATGATGCTGCACACGGCCAGCGATCCGCTCCGGCACATCTGCATTGCGGACTGGCCGGACCGGGTGGATGACTTCGTGCAGTTGCAGGAGTTGATCTGGCCGGACTAGCCGTCCGGACGGCGAAGTCGATTGTCGGCCAGAAAACGAGCAGGCCTCATGTATTGCTTATTAACTAAGCAGCGATCCGCCCTTTGTATGCAATGACGCGCATCACCGACAGCGCCAGATCAAGATACCTTCGTCAATTTCTCGCATTCTTACAGGTGCTTAGCGTCTCATAAGGTTTCGTTAAGGGTTGGCACAATCCTTGCGAACCGAGTTCCAAGGCCCAGTCCAGGGGCGTTGGAGCATCACATGAAGCGTCGCGATTTCCTCAAATCGGTGTCCGGACTGGCCGCGGGGGCGCTGGCGCCGGCCGCGCCGGCGATCTGGTCGCCGGCCAAAGCCGACGCCCGCTCCGAGACGCTGCTGATCGTCTCCGAAGGCGGTCCCAACAATCTCGATATCCATGGCGTCGGCACCAACGTGCCCGGCTATGAGGTGTCGTGGAATTGCTACGACCGGCTGATCAGCCACGAGATGAAGAGCGGCCCGGGCGGCGTGCCCTATTACGACCGCGACAAGTTCAAGCCCGAGCTCGCCGAGGACTTCAACATCGGCGACATGTCGGTCACCTTCAAGCTGCGCAAGAACGCCAAATTCCACGACGGCACGCCGGTGACCGCGAAGGACGTCAAATGGTCGCTCGACCGCGCCGTCTCCGTCGGCGGCTTCCCGACCTTCCAGATGAGCGCGGGCTCGCTGACCAAGCCCGAGCAGTTCGTCGTCGTCGACGACCACACCGTGCGGGTCGACTTCCTCAAGAAAGACAAGCTGACGATTCCCGATCTCGCCGTCATCGTGCCCTGCGTCGTCAACTCCGAGCTCGTCAAGAAGAACGCCAGCGAGAAGGATCCCTGGGGTCTCGAATTCACCAAGCAGCAGACCGCAGGCTCCGGCGCCTACAAGGTGACCAAATGGACCGCCGGTACCGAAGTCGTCATGGAGCGCAATGACGAGTGGGTCTCTGGCCCGATGCCGAAGATCAGGCGCGTGATCTGGCGCATGGTGCCGCAGGCCGGCAACCGCCGTGCGCTGCTCGAGCGCGGCGACGCCGACATCTCCTACGAGCTGCCGTTCAAGGATTTCCAGGAGATGAAGGCCAACGGCAAGCTCAACGTGGTCTCGCTGCCGTTCTCCAACGGCATCCAGTATATTGGCATGAACGTCACCAAGCCGCCGTTCGACAATCCGAAGGTGCGGCAGGCGATGGCCTATGCGATGCCGTACCAGAAGATCATGGACGCGGTGCTGTTCGGTCTCGCCAACCCGATGTTCGGCGCTCCGAAGGACAGACCGACCGAGGTCGCCTGGCCGCAGCCGACCAAGTATGTCACCGAGATGGAGAAGGCCAAGGCGCTGCTCGCGGAAGCCGGCTACGCCAACGGCTTCGAGACCACGATCTCGTTCGACCTGAATTTCGCAGGCGTTAACGAGCCGCTCTGCGTGCTGGTGCAGGAGAGCCTGGCGCAGCTCGGCATCAAGACCACGATCAACAAGGTACCCGGCGCCAACTGGCGCACCGAGCTGACCAAGAAGGAAATGCCGCTGTTCACCAACGTGTTCTCGGGTTGGCTCGATTACCCCGAGTACTTCTTCTACTGGTGCTATCACGGCAACAATTCGATCTTCAACACGATGAGCTACAAGTCGCCCGAGATGGACAAGCTCATCGACGGCGCGCGCATCGCGGCCGCCAACGGCGACACCGCGGCCTACGACGCCGACGTCAAGGGCTTCGTCGATCTCGCGTTTAGCGACATCCCCCGCATCCCGCTCTATCAGCCCTTCGTCAACGTCGCGATGCAGAAGAACATCTCGGGCTATGAGTACTGGTTCCACCGTCGCCTCGACTACCGCGCGATGGCGAAGGGATGAGGGGCGAATGGTGAGTGGCGAGTAGCGAGTAGCGAATAGGGAGCATGGCAATGACTGTTAGTCGCGGGCGTCCATTCGCCATTCGCTATTCGCCATTCGCACGTGCGGAGAGCACGCCATGCTGACCATGATCGGCAAGCGGCTGCTGTTTGCGATCCCGTCGCTGATCGGGGTGGTGATCGTGACGTTCCTGCTGACGCGTGCGCTGCCGGGTGATCCGGCGGCGTATTTTGCCGGGCCTGCGGCGACCAAGGAGGCGGTCGACCAGATCAGGAAGAAGCTCGGCTTCGACAAGCCGCTGATCGAGCAGTTCGTCCGCTACAGCAACGATCTCGCCCATGGCGATCTCGGCACGTCGCTGACCACGGGGCAGCCGGTCGCGGCCGAATTGCGCAACCGTCTGCCGGCGTCGGCGGAGCTGACGCTGCTCGGCCTCGTCGTCTCGATCGTGATCGCGATCCCGCTCGGCGTGCTGGCGGCGACGCGGCCGGGCTCCTGGATCGATCATCTCTGCCGCGTCACCACCACGGCCGGCGTGTCGCTGCCGGTGTTCTTCACCGGGCTGGTGCTGGTCTATGTGTTCTACTTCCGGCTCGGCTGGGCGCCGGCGCCGCTCGGCCGGCTCGACGTGTTCTACAGCGCGCCGCCGACCGTCACCGGCTTCTATCTGATCGACACGCTGATCGCGCGCGACGTCGAGGCTTTTCGTTCTGCGTTCAGCCAGCTGATCCTGCCGGCGGTGACGCTTGCGATTTTCTCGCTGGCGCCGATCGCGCGCATGACGCGGGCCTCGATGCTGGCGGTGCTGGCGTCGGATTTCGTCCGCACCGCACGCGCCAGCGGCCTGTCGCCCGGCAAGGTGATCGTCACCTACGCGTTCCGCAACGCGATGCTGCCGGTCATCACCACGCTCAGCATGGTGTTCTCGTTCCTGCTGGGGGCCAACGTGCTGGTCGAGAAGGTGTTCGCCTGGCCCGGCATCGGCTCCTACGCGGTGGAGGCGCTGATCGCGTCCGACTTCGCGCCGGTGCAGGGTTTCGTGCTGACCATGGCGGTCATGTACGTGGCTCTCAATCTACTGATCGACATCCTCTACGGCGTGATCGATCCGCGCGTCAGGCTGGAAGGGTAGAGCATGAGCACCGTTGCGCCGACCGTCGAACCCGCAGGTCCCGCCCGCACGTCCGGCCTCGCCGCGGTGCTGGAGCAGACCCGTTACGTGCTGGGCGAGAACAAGGTCACCGGCTTTGCCTTCGCGCTGCTGATCCTGATCCTGTTCGCGGCGCTGTTCGGGCCCTACGTCGTGCCGTACGATCCGCTCGCCTCGGATACTGCGGCCGCATTGAAGCCGCCGTCGGCCGCGCACTGGTTCGGCACCGATCAGCTCGGTCGCGACATCTTCAGCCGCGTCATCGTGGCGACACGGCTCGACACCTTCATTGCGGTCGCCTCCGTCGTGCTGGTGTTCCTGATGGGCGGGCTCGCCGGCATCGCCGCCGGCTATTTCGGCGGCTGGACCGATCGCATCGTCGGCCGCATCGCCGACACCATCATGGCGTTCCCGCTGTTCGTGCTGGCGATGGGCATCGTCGCCGCGCTCGGCAACACCGTGCAGAACATCATCATCGCGACGGCGATCGTGAATTTTCCGCTCTATGCCCGCGTTGCGCGCGCCGAAGCCAACGTCCGCCGCAACGCCGGCTTCGTGCAGGCCGCGCGGCTCTCCGGCAATGGCGAGTACCGCATCCTGCTCGGGCACATCCTGCCGAACATCATGCCGATCATGATCGTGCAGATGTCGCTGACCATGGGATATGCGATCCTCAACGCCGCGGGCCTGTCCTTCATCGGCCTCGGCGTCCGGCCGCCGACCGCGGAATGGGGCATCATGGTCGCCGAGGGCGCCGGTTTCATGGTCTCGGGCGAATGGTGGATCGCGCTCTTCCCCGGCCTTGCGCTGATGATCGCGGTGTTCTGCTTCAACCTGCTCGGCGACGGCCTGCGCGACATCGTCGACCCGCAGCGGAGGACGTGATGACGGTCTCGTTAGGGTGTCAAGATACCGCTCAACGCCTTTGCATGGGGTTGTTTTGCGGCTTTTTGGATGACGCCTCGCATGAGGGGCGAAGATGACCTCCCAACCGCTGCTCGACGTCCAGGACCTCACCGTCGAATTCACCACCCGCCGCGGCATCGTCAAGGCGGTGCAGCACGTCAATATCTCGGTGGCCAAGGGCGAGACCGTCGGCATCGTCGGCGAGTCCGGCTCCGGCAAATCGGTGACCTCATACGCGGTGATGCGGATTCTCGACCGCGCCGGCCGCATCGCCGATGGCTCGGTGATGTTCTCCGGCATCGACGTCAAGGCCGCGACCGAAAGCCAGATGCGCGATCTGCGCGGCCGCGAAGTCTCGATGATCTTCCAGAATCCGCGCGCGGCCCTCAATCCGATCCGCAAGGTCGGTCACCAGATCGAGGACGTGCTGCGCCAGCATGTGCAGCAGGCTGTTGTCACCGATCGCGGCGAGACCGCGATCGAGGCGCTGGAGCAGGTCAAGATCGCGCGACCGCGCGAGCGCTATCACGCCTATCCGTTCGAATTGTCCGGCGGCATGTGCCAGCGCGTCGTCATCGCGCTGGCGCTGGCCTGCAACCCGCAGCTTCTGATCGCCGACGAGCCGACCACCGGCCTCGACGTCACCACCCAGAAGGCGGTGATGGATCTGATCGTCGAGCTGACCAAGCGCCGTGCGATGTCGACCATCCTGATCACGCATGACCTCGGCCTTGCCGCCGCCTATTGCGACCGCGTCGTGGTGATGGAGAAGGGCCGGGTGGTCGAGACCGCGAAATCGGCCGACATCTTCGCCGCGCCCCAGCACGATTACACGAAGAAACTGATGCGCGCGACGCCGCGACTTGGGGTGTCGCTGAGGGATTTGCTGCCGGAGGACGCTGAGGCGACGCCCACAGCTGCCACCACTACCGCTGCGACCGCGCCTGCGAAGAGTGGGGAGCCTCTCCTGTCAGTGGAAAAGCTCGTCAAGGAATATCCCCGTCAGGGCGCCGGCTCGGTGCTGACAAAACTGTTCGGCCGCAAGCCGCCGGTCGAGGAGGAGATCTTCCGCGCCGTCGACGGCATCAGCTTCCAGGTTGACCATGGCGAGAGCGTCGGCCTGGTCGGCGAATCCGGCTGCGGCAAGTCGACGACGTCGATGATGGTGATGCGCCTCCTCGACCAGACCTCCGGCCGCATCGTGTTCGACGGCGAGGACATCGGCGGCATCCTGCCGCAGTCCTTCGCGCGGCTGCCGCAGCGCAGCCAGATCCAGATGGTGTTCCAGGACCCGACCGACAGCCTCAACCCGCGCTTCACCGCGGCGCGCGCGATCGCGGACCCGATCATGCAGCTCGGCGACATCAAGGGGCGCGACGCGCTGCGTGACCGCTGCGAGGAGCTGGCGCGGCTGGTCGGCTTGCCGGTCAATCTGTTGGATCGCTTTCCGCATCAGCTCTCCGGCGGCCAGAAGGCCCGCGTCGGCATCGCGCGCGCGATCGCGCTGCACCCGAAGCTCGTGATCCTCGACGAGCCGACCGCGGCGCTGGACGTCTCGGTGCAGGCGGTGGTGCTCAATCTGCTGCAGGACCTCAAGCAGTCGATGGGCATGAGCTATCTGTTCGTGTCGCACGATCTCAACGTGGTGCGCCTGCTGTGTGATCGCGTCATCGTGATGCGCGCCGGCCGCATCGTCGAGCAGGGCACGTCCGAACACGTCTTGGGCAATCCGCAGGATGCCTATACAAGGGAATTGCTGACGGCGATCCCGCATCCGCCGTTGCCGGTGTCCTGAGAAACCCATTGGAAGCGAAATGGCCGATCATCTCGACGACTACATGAACGCGGTTGCCCGCGCGATGGGGCTGCCGCTGGAAGACGCCTGGCGGCCCGCGGTGCGTGCCAATCTCGAGGTCTCGCTGCGGCTGGCGAAGCTGGTCGACGACTTCCCGCTGCCGGATGATGTCGTCTCGGCCGCTGTCTATTCGACCTGAGATCGCGATGTCCGAAACTCCCGCTTTCATGTCGGCTGCCGAGATCGCGCAGGCCGTCTCAAACCGCAAGCTCACCGCCCTCTCCGCGACCGAGGCTGCGCTCGCGCGCATCGCGGCGCATGACAAGGTGCTCAACTCCTTCACCGACATCACCGCCGAGCGCGCACGCGCCAAGGCGAAGGCGATCGATGCCGCGATTGCGGCGGGCCAACCGGTCGGCCCGCTCGCCGGCGTGCCGTTCGCGGTCAAGAACCTGTTCGACGTCGAGGGCCTCTCGACCCGCGCCGGCTCGAAGATCAACCGTGACCTGCCGCCGTCGCCGCGCGACGCCACGCTGATCGAGCGGATGGAGGCGGCCGGCGCCGTACTGGTCGGCGCGCTCAACATGGGCGAATACGCCTACGACTTCACCGGCGAGAACATGCATGACGGTCCGTCGCGCAATCCGCACGATCCGACGCGGATGACCGGAGGCTCCTCGGGCGGCTCGGGCAGCGCGGTCGGCGGCGCGCTGGTGCCGATCGCGCTCGGCTCCGATACCAACGGCTCGATCCGGGTGCCGTCGTCGTTCTGCGGCACGTTCGGCCTGAAGCCGACCTATGGAAGGCTGTCGCGCGCGCGCTCCTATCCGTTCGTTGCGAGCCTCGATCACCTCGGTCCGCTGGCGCGGAACGTGAGGGATCTCGCGCTGGCCTACGATGCGATGCAGGGCCCTGACGCCGACGATCCGGCCTGCATCGTGCAGTCGGTCGAGCCGACCGTGCCGTTGCTGGCCAATGATGTCCGCGGGCTGCGGATCGCGATCGCCGGCGGCTATTTCCAGCAGAACGTGTTTCCCGAGGCGGTCGAAGCGGTCGCGCGGGTCGCGCAAGCACTCGGCGCGAAGCAGACCGTGGAGCTGCCGGAAGCCGCGCGCGCCCGCGCTGCGGCCTACATCATCACCACGACCGAGGGCGCCGCGCTGCATCTCGACCGGCTGCGCAAGCGTCCGAACGATTTCGATCCGGCGGTGCGCGATCGCTTCATTGCGGGCGCGATGGTACCCGCGGTCTATGTCGACAGGGCGCAGAAATTCCGCCGCTGGTTCCGCGCCAGGATGCTGGAGCTGTTCCAGTCGGTCGACGTGATCCTGGCGCCGGCGACGCCGTGCACCGCGCCGAAGCTCGGTCAGGTCAATTTCACGCTCGACGGCGTCGAGCTTCCGGTGCGCGCCAATATCGGCATCCACACCCAGCCGATCTCCTTCATCGGCCTGCCTGTGGTGGCCGTGCCGGTGCCGCTCGAACCGTTGCCGATCGGGGTGCAGATCATCGCCGCGCCCTGGCGCGAGGACATCGCGCTGCGGGTCGCCTATGCTCTGGAACAGATGGGCGTTGCGGCCGCGCCGGCGCCGAGAGGGCTCTGATTATGGACATCGATCTTCCCGACGTGGTCGCCGAGGTCACCGCGCAGTTCCAGCGTTACGAGGCGGCGCTGGTGTCGAACGATGTCGCCGTGCTGGACGAGCTGTTCCGCAACGACAGCCGCACGCTGCGTTACGGCATCGGCGAGAACCTCTATGGCTACGCCGAGATCATGGCGTTCCGCGCCCGGCGCTCGCCGGTCGGCCTGATGCGCAGGATCGACCGCACCGTGATCACGGCCTATGGCCGCGACACCGCGATCGCCTCGACGCTGTTCTATCGGGACAGCGCTCCGGGTAGGGTGGGACGGCAGATGCAGACGTGGATTCGCTTCCCTGAGGGCTGGAGAATCGTCGCGGCCCATGTCAGCGTCATCGACGAGCCCAAAGGCGTTTGAACACGAGCGCTTGAACCATGAGCCTGGACGATCTTCCGACCCGCGCGCAGCAAGCCGAGGCCGAGCCGCTGGTGCCGCGCGTCGATCGCCCGTCGTCGCTGGTCGACAAGATCACCCGCGCCGAGGAGTTGCGCCTGCAACTCGCCGACGAGATCGTGCGCGGCACGCTGCCGCCCGGGGCGGCTCTCGACGAGACCGACCTTGCGCGCCGGTTCAACGTGTCGCGCACCCCGGTGCGCGAGGCGCTGCGGCAGCTCGCCGCCAGCGGCTTGATCGATGCCCGCGCGCACCGTGGCGCGGTGGTGGCGCGGCCCTCGCTGGAGCGGCTCACCGGCATGTTCGAGGCGATGGCCGAGCTGGAAGCGCTCTGCGCCGGCCTTGCCGCCGAGCGGATGATTCCGGCCGAGCGTCACGCGCTGGAGGCGGTCCATGAGGAATTGCGGGTGTTGAGCTACACCGGCAATCCCGAGCGCTTCCACGAGGTCAATGAGCGCTTCCACAACGCGATCTATGCCGGTTCGCAGAACGCCTATATCGCCGAGATCACGCTGGCGACGCGGGTGCGGGTGCAGCCGTTCCGCCGCGCCCAGTTCCGCAACCTCGGGCGTTTGGCGAAGTCGCACGCCGAGCACGACCGCGTCGTTGTCGCCATCCTGCGCGGCGACAAGCAAGGTGCCGCCGCTGCGATGCGCGCCCATATCGAGCAGGTGCGCGGGGAGTACGAGACCTACGCGGTGTCGGTGTAACGCTCGCGCAAACCCATCAACGCTGTCATTCCGGGGCGCCGCAAAGCGGCGAGCGGAATCCATTCGTCGACAACGCGTGCGGCCCGATGGATTCCGGGTTCGCGCCAAGAGGCGCGCCCCGGAATGACGATGGGGGGCTGCTACCCCTTCGCCCGCTCCGCCATGAACGCCCGCCAGCCGCCGTAGCCCGAGATATCCGTCGCGCCGGTGACCGCGGCGGGCTCGACGATGAAGCCTTTGGCCTCGCGTCCGTCGGCGAGCCTGATGGTGCCGATCGACAGCGGCGGCGGGATCGCGGCGACGAATGTGCCGAACGCGGCCGGCGACATTGCCCACAGCTCGAGCTTGATCGCGTGGCCCGCGCCGGCCGCGACACGCAGCATGCCGGGCTTGGGCGGCGTGGTGTCGAGCGCGTAGAGCTTGTAGTCCGCCGCGGTGACGGTCTCTTCCTGCAGGCGCGCATCGAGCGTCGTCAATTCGTGGTTCAGCGCCATGCCGGACAGATGCGCGCCGACCACCGCGATCGTGATCTCGTTTGGCGTCGCCTGCGCCGGCACGGCGGCGAGCGGCGGCTGCGGGAGCGCCTTGGCGCTGATGGCAAGCTTGGTGTCGGCGTGGAACACGCGGCCGATGCCGGCGAGCGCGGCGTCGCGGCCGGCCGGCGCCAGCAGCGTGATGCCGAACGGCGCGCCGTCGGTCCGCATCGCCGCCGGCAGCGCCAGGCCGCAGAGATCGAGCAAATTGACGAAATTGGTGTAGGTGCCGAGCCGCGAATTCAGCTCGATCGGATTGGCCAGCACGTCGGCGGTGGAATAGACCGTCGGTGCGGTCGGCAGCACGATGGCGTCGCACTCCGCGAAAGTGCGCGCGGCGACGCGGCGCAGCGCCTGGAGACGATACAGCGCCGAGAACGTATCGGCCGCGGTGAGCCGCGCGCCGCCGATCGTGATCTCGCGTGTCACCGGATGGATCGCGTCCGGCGCCGACGCCAGGAGGTCGCGGATCACCAGATAGCGCTCGGCGACCCAGGGGCCCTCATAGAGCAGCCGCGCGGTCTCATAGAACGGCTCGAGATCGAATTCGACGAGTTCGGCGCCGAGCGACTGCCAGCGCGTCAACGCCTCGCCATACGCTGTCTCCGCTTTGCGGTCGCCGAAGAAGATCAGCTGGCCGCTGCTGGGAATACCGAGCTTCGGCTTCGTCGGGAATGTCGCGAGCGGCGCCAGCGGCCGGTCGCGCAAGTACGGATCGGCATCATCCGGCCCGGCCATCACCGCGAGCGCGGCCAGCGCATCGTCGACGGTGAGCGAGAACACCGAGATGCAGTCGAGCGTGCGGCAGGCCGGCACCAGCCCGGTGTTCGGGATCAACCCGAGGCTCGGCTTGAGGCCGACGATGTTGTTGAGCATCGCCGGCACGCGGCCGCTGCCCGCGGTGTCGGTGCCGAGCGACAGCGGCACCAGGCCCGCGGACACCGCGACCGCGGAGCCCGAACTCGATCCACCCGGCACCAGGTCGCCACGCACCGGATTTTTGGGAATGCCATAGGGCGAGCGCACGCCGACCAGGCCGGTCGCGAACTGGTCGAGATTGGTCTTGCCGATGATGATCGCGCCGGCCGCGCGCAGCCGCGCGACCGCGGTGGAATCCCGTGCCGGCGTGTAAGCGAAAGCCGGGCAGGCTGCGGTGGTCGGCAGGCCCGCGACGTCGATATTGTCCTTCACCGCGACCGGCACGCCATAGAGCGGCAGCGTCGGATCGGTGAGCCGCGCGGCCTCGGCGAGCGCGTCCTGCTCGTCGCGCAGGCTGATGAAGATGGCGGGGTCGTTATGCGCGCGGATGCGCTGGTAGCTGCGCGCCACGGTTTGCGCCGGCGTCATGCTCCCGGCGCGGTGTGCGGCAACGATCGCGGCGACAGTTTCAGTCACGTGGTTGGCCTCGTCTCTGGTGCGGCACCGCCGCGAGGGAATTGCGGCCTGATCGAAGCAAGCAATGTGCCATTGTGTACAATTCACCCGCGCCCATCGCGTGGCGGATTATCATACAATATCAGTCGCTTGAAATAGTCGCCGAGAACTGCCGCGGATCGGCCGGTGAGTGCGATTGCCCATTTCTTGGGCTGATACGGCCAAGCCGCCAGATCAGGTGAAGCAGGTGAGGATCCGCAGCAGCTGCTCGCGATTCTCTTTGCCGATCTTCTCGGCGACATGCCGCTCATGCTCGGCGGCGAGCCGCTTGAATTGCGCCAGCGCGGTCTTGCCGCGCGCGGTCAAGTGCAGCGCGTGGGAGCGGCGGTCGGTGGCGGACGGGATGCGGCTGACGAAGTCGCGCTCCTCCAGGCTGTCGAGCAGATGCACCAGCCGCGCGCGCTCGATCCCGAGCCGCTTGGCGACCGCCATCTGGCTCAGGCCCGGATTGGCCCCGATCACGGTCATGACCGAATATTGGGTCGGGCGGATATCGACGGTCGCCAGCGTCTTGATGAAGTCCTGGAAGATCCAGAGCTGGAAGCGCCGCACCGCATAGCCGGCGTGGCCGACCAGTGCGTCGAGGCCGATGTCATCGCCGGCATGCGCCCCGCCATTGATCGCCCGCGCGCGGGGACGGCGGATTGCCGCTGCTGCCGGCTTGCGCGATGTCTTTTGACGGATTGCCATCACCGCAAGGCTAGCGCGCCTGAGGCGGGAGGGAAAGATTGTTGTTGACGACAACAATTGATGTCCGCAACATTATCGCCAAGAGCCCGGCCGGGACCGCGCCGCCGCATCATGTTGCAGCGCGATCCCGCAAAATGCGGGCGAGGAGGAAACGATGACGATCGCCACTGCCGGCGGTGACAATCCGGACAGCCTGTTCGCGACGCCCGCGATCGTTGCCGTCAGGCGCGACGACGGCAGCATCCTGGTTCGATCCACCACGCCGCTCAAAGACAGCGCCCGCTGCGTCGGCGACTGGCTCGAGCACTGGGCGCGGCAGGCGCCGGACCGCATCTTCCTCGCTGAGCGCGCCAGCACCGAGGTACCCTGGAGCACCGTGAGCTATCGCGACGCGCTCGCCATCGTCCGGCGCGCCGCGTCGTGGATTTTGGCGCAGGGGCTGAGCGCCGAACGGCCGCTCGTCATCCTGTCCGACAATGGCATCGACCACGCATTGTTCGCGCTCGCCGCCCAGCATGTCGGCGTGCCATCGGCTGCGATCTCGCCGGCCTATTCGCTGATGTCGAAAGACTTCGACAAGCTGAAGGGCATGATCAGCCTGCTCGATCCCGGCGCGATCTATGTCACAGGCATCAAGCCGTTCGCGGCGGCGCTGGCCGCGATCAACCCGCTGCATCGGGCGACCATCGTCAGCGGCAATCCCGACGATGCCGATGCGCTGGCGTTCCGCACCATCGCGGCGACGCCGCAATCGCCGGAGGTCGCCACGGCGTTCGCGGCGGTGACGCCGGACACGATCGCAAAATTCCTGTTCACCTCGGGCTCGACCGGCACGCCGAAAGCCGTGATCAACACCCAGCGCATGCTGACCTCGAGCCAGCAGGCCAAGGCGCAGACCTGGACGTTCCTGGAGCAGGCCGGCAGCGAGCTCGTGATTCTGGATTGGCTGCCCTGGAGCCACACCTTCGGCGCCAACCACAATTTCAATCTGGTGCTGCGCAACGGCGGCACGCTCTACATCGACGGCGGCAAGCCGGCGCCCGGGCTGTTTTCCGCCTCGCTCGCCAATCTGCGCAGCGTGGTGCCGACGGTCTATTTCAACGTGCCGCGCGGCTTCGACATGCTGATCGCGGCGCTGCGCACCGACGACGAGCTGCGCCGCAAATTCTTCGAGGGCAGCAAATTCGCCTTCTATGCCGGCGCAGCGCTGCCGCAGAATTTGTGGGATGCGCTGGAGGAATTGTCGCTCGCCACCGTCGGCCGCAAGCTGCCGATGGTGTCGGCCTGGGGCTCGACCGAGACTTCGCCGCTTGCGACCGATTGTCACTTCCTCGCCAAACGCTCCGGCAATATCGGCGTGCCGATCCCGGGCACCGAACTCAAGCTGGTGCCGTCGGGTGACAAGCTCGAGGTGCGCGTGCGCGGGCCCAATGTCACACCGGGCTACTGGAAGGCACCCGAGCTGACCGCACAGGCTTTCGACGACGAGGGCTTCTACAAGATCGGCGACGCCGTCACCTTTGCCGATCCCGACCGGCCCGATCTCGGCCTGTTCTTCGACGGCCGGGTGGCGGAGGATTTCAAGCTCAATTCCGGCACCTGGGTCAGCGTCGGCACCTTGCGCGTCGCTGGCATCGCGGCGCTGGCGCCGCTCGCGCAGGACATCGTCGTCGCGGGTCACGGCCGCGACGAGGTGCGCTTCCTGGTGTTCCCGAACCTCGCCGCCTGCCGGTCGCTGGCAGGATTGCCCGAGACCGCCGATGCGCGCGAGGCGATCGGCCACACGGCGGTCCGCTCCGCGATCGGGCAGGGGCTGGCGCGGCTGAAAGCGCAGGGCGGTCATTCCTCCGGCCACGCCACCCGCGCGCTGTTGCTCGCCGAGCCCGCCTCGGTCGACGGCGGCGAGATCACCGACAAGGGCTACGTCAACCAGCGCGCCGTGCTGACCCGCCGCGCCGCAGCAGTGGCGGTGCTGGAGGACAATGCTTCGGCCGAGCCGATCGCTTGCGCCGGGTGAGACTGTAAGGGAGGTACCAACGGAACGGTTCCCTCCCCCCTGACCTGTGGGCGACGTTACAGGTCTCGGCATGGGACCTGACGCCGCACTCGTTCACCTTTATAGTTGCTATAGCAACTAGTCTGTGCGAGTTTTCGCCCCATAGGGACAAGGCCGGCCAACGGCCTCGCGTTTGGGAGGACGATGTTGCGCAGCAGCGCGCGAGCAGCACGCTTTGAAGAGCTGATGAATACCGCGGCGGCGCAGCGCCCAGCCGCGCCGTCAGCTCGTGCTCTGCCCGGTCACGGCGCCGAGGTTCTCGTGCAGCCGGCGCAGCAGGTCGATCAGCACCTCGCGCTCGTTCTTCTTCAGGCACGACAGCAGCCGCCGCTCGCGCTCCAGCGCCGCGACGATCACCTTGTCGTGGATGGCGCGTCCGCGCGCGGTCAGGGTGATCGAATGGGTGCGGCCGTCGTCGGGCGCGGTGCGGATCGTCAGCAGGCCGCGCTTCTGCAGCGCCGCGAGGTTGCGGCTGACCGGCCCCTTGTCGAAGCCGATCACCTGGCAGATCCGGGAGGCCGGAATCCCCGGTTCGATCGCCAGTTGCGAGATGATTCGCCACTCGGTGACGTTGACGCCGAAATTCTTTTGGTAAAATGCAGTGGCGCTGTTCGACAGCTTGTTGCCGATGAAGGTGATGAACGCCGGCACATAGCGGTTGAGGTCCAGCAGCGGGCCATCGGTGGCATCTGCGGGATCGGCCGGTCTGGGCCGGCGGGGCTTTCGGGGGAGGGGCTGACTGCTCATCTCTTAAATCATCGCTGCGAAACCGCTCGGGAGCAAGTGACATGCGGCCCGTGTTGACAAGAACAAACCTCGGGAGGTCCCGATGACTGCAACAGCAGGGACATCCGTCCCGCATCTCGACGTCGATCCGTTTGCGCTCGACTTCTTCGCCGATCCGTTCCCGACCCATCAGCGGCTGCGCGAGGCCGGGCCGGTGGTCTATCTCGACAAGTGGAATGTCTATGGCGTGGCGCGCTACGCCGAGGTCCATGCCGTCCTGAACGATCCTGCGACCTTTTGCTCCAGCCGCGGCGTCGGCCTCAGCGACTTCTCCAAGGAGAAGCCGTGGCGGCCGCCGAGCCTGATCCTGGAGGCCGATCCGCCTGCCCACACCCGGACCCGCGCGGTGCTGAGCACCGTGCTGTCGGCGACCGTGATGAAGCAGCTTCGCGGGCAGTTTGCCGCGGCCGCGGAGGCTCGCCTCGATGTGTTGCTGGAGAAGCGCCGGTTCGACGCGATCGCAGACCTTGCCGAAGCCTATCCGCTATCGATCTTCCCGGATGCGCTCGGCTTGCGGCCCGAGGGCCGCGAGAATTTGCTGCCCTATGCAAGTCTGGTGTTCAATGCCTTCGGCCCACCGAACCAGCTGCGCAAGGAGGCGATCGAGCGCTCGGCGCCGCACCAGGCCTATGTCGCCGAGCAGTGCCAGCGCGACAATCTCGCGCCTGATGGCATCGGCGCCTGCATCCATGCCCATGTCGATAGCGGCGCCATCACGGCGACCGAGGCGCCGCTCTTGGTGCGTTCGCTGCTGTCGGCCGGGCTCGACACCACGGTCAACGGCATCGGTGCCGCCGTCTACTGCCTCGCCCGCTTCCCGGACCAGTTCGAGAAGTTGCGCAGCGATCCGACGTTGGCGCGCAACGCCTTCGAGGAGGCCGTGCGGTTCGAAAGTCCGGTGCAGACCTTCTTCCGCACCACGACCCGCGACGTCGAACTCAGCGGTGAAAGCATTCCCGAAGGCGAGAAGGTGCTGATGTTCCTCGCCGCGGCCAACCGCGATCCGCGCCGTTGGGAAAACCCTGATAGCTACGACATCACGCGCCGCACCTCGGGGCATGTCGGTTACGGCTCGGGCATCCACATGTGCGTCGGCCAGCTGGTCGCCCGCCTCGAAGGCGAGGTGATGATGGCGGCGCTGGCACGCCGCGTCGCCAGCATCGAAATCACCGGGGAGCCGAAGCGGCTTTTCAACAACACGCTGCGCGGGCTGAGCAGCCTGCCGGTCGAGATCGCGCCGGCCTGACGGGAAGCCTGAAGCCGGCAACGGGATTAGCTGAGGAGAAACGGGGGATGCGATCGATGAGGGGCTTCGGGGCTGGGCGATGTGGGGTTGGGCTTGCGCTGGCATTGGTTTGCGCCGCGGGCAGCGCACACGCGGAGATATCCGACAATGTGGTGCGCGTCGGCGTGCTCAACGACATTTCCGGCATCTTCCAGGACACCAACGGCATGGGCTCGGTGGAGGCCGCGCGGATGGCCGCCGAGGATTTCAACGGCGGGGCTAAGGGCATCAAGGTCGAGATCGTCTATGCCGATCACCAGAACAAGGCGGACGTGGGATCGGCGATCGCGCGCAAATGGCTCGACGTCGAAGGCGTCGACGCTATCGTCGACGTGCCGAACTCGGCGGTCGGCCTCGCCATCAACACCGTGCTGCGCGATTCCAGGATGACGTTCCTGGCGTCGTCGACCGCGAGCTCCGATCTCACCGGCAAGGCCTGCTCGCCGAACACCATTCAGTGGGTCAACGACGCCTGGGCGACCGGCAACACCACCGCGGCCGCGATGATGCAGCGCGGCGGCAAGGACTGGTATTTCGTGACGGTCGACTACGCTCTCGGCAGAGGCATCGAAGCCGAGGCGACCAACTATATCGAGAAGCACGGCGGCAAGGTGCTGGGCTCGAGCAAGCATCCGCTCGGCACCTCGGACTTCGCGTCGTTCCTGCTGCAGGCGCAGAACTCGAAAGCGAAGGTGATCGGCCTCGCCAATGCCGGCGGCGACACCATCAATGCGGTGAAGCAGGCAGCCGAGTTCGGCATCCAGGAAGGCGGCCAGACCATGGTGGCGTTCCTGCTGTTCGTCAACGACATCCACGGCATGGGCCTGAAGGTGGCGCAGGGCCTGCAACTGCTGGAAGCCTTCTACTGGGACATGAACGACGACACCCGCGCGTTCGCCAAGCGCTTTGCCGCGCGCCCCGGCATGAACGGCAAGATGCCGAGCGGCAACCAGGCCGGCGTCTATGCGGCGACGCTCGCTTACCTCAATGCGGTGGCTGCCACCGGCAGCGACGACGCCAAACTCGTGGTGCCGCAGATGAAGACCTTCAAGGGCAAGGACAAACTGTTCGGCGACACCACGATCCGCCAGGACGGCCGGGTCATCCACCCGATGTATCTGTTCGAGGTGAAGAAGCCGGACGAGTCGAAATACCCCTACGACTATTACCGACTGATCGCGACCATCCCCGCCGAGCAGGCATTCCGGCCGCTGGCGGAGGGCGGG
The DNA here is from genome assembly GCF_054055655.1 of Bradyrhizobium sp. USDA 4461. Taxonomy (NCBI): domain Bacteria; kingdom Pseudomonadati; phylum Pseudomonadota; class Alphaproteobacteria; order Hyphomicrobiales; family Nitrobacteraceae; genus Bradyrhizobium; species Bradyrhizobium sp. USDA 4461. The sequence continues at coordinate 1,674,042 of NZ_JBSRXM010000001.1, read as the reverse complement.
TGCCCGCTGGTGAAGTAGCATTGGCGTACGGAGCCTGCATTCGGCCGCTCACCGCATCAGGCGGTGGGGTGAGGCGGCTTGCCATGCAGCTGGTTCTTCCGTCATCCTGAGGAGGCCGCAAAGCGGCCGTCTCGAAGGATCGACGGCCCCGCTGTCGCCGCCAGACGATCAACGTACGCCCAGCGATCGGGGCCGTGCATCCTTCGAGACGCGGCCAAGAGGCGCTCCTCAGGATGACGGGGTTAGAGTCGCGCACGGAAGCGGGCCTACTGCGCCACCTTGCTGCTGCCTTGGGTGATCAGCCGCGCGGCGCGCTGGTCGCGGGTGTGGATCCAGAGCCAGTTCATCGCGACCGCAATGCGGTTGCGCACGCCGATCAGGAAGTAGATGTGGGCGAGACCCCAGATCCACCATGCCAGCGAGCCGCGTAGCTTGAGCCAGCCGAAATCGATCACCGCCTTCTTCTTGCCGATCTGCGCGAGGCTGCCGGCGTGCTTGTAGCGGAACGGCGGCAGCGTCTTGCCGTCGAGCCGGGCCTTGATCAGGGCGGCGACGTAGCGCCCCTCCTGCTTGGCGGCCGGCGCGATGCCGGGCACCGGATTGCCGTCGGGACCCTTGATGGTGACGGTGTCGCCGACCGCGAAGATGTCGGGATGGCCGGGCACGGTGAGGTCCGGCTCGACCTCAAGCCGGTGGGCGCGATCCGCCGGCGCGTTCAGCCACTCGGCAGCGCGTGAGGCGCGCACGCCGGCGGCCCAGACGATGGTGCGGGCCTCCAACCGCTTGCCGCCGAACACCACGCCATCGGCCGAGCATTCGGTGACCGGCTGGCCCAGCATCACCTCGACGCCGAGTTTCTCCAGCGACGCCTGCGCATAGGCTGAGAGATCGTCGGGAAATCCAGCCAGCACGCGCGGCCCGGCTTCGATCAGCACCACGCGCGCCTTGCGGGTGTCGATGTGGCGGAAGTCGTGCGGCAGCGTGTCCTTGGCGAGGTCGGCGATGGTGCCGGCCATCTCGACGCCGGTCGGCCCGGCGCCGATGATGACGAAGGTCAGCAGCGCCGCGCGCTTGTCGGGATCGGTCTCGCGCTCGGCGCGCTCGAAGGCGACCAGGATGCGCCGTCTGAGCGTGGTGGCGTCTTCCAGCGTCTTCAGGCCGGGCGCGAACGGTTCCCATTCGTCATGGCCGAAATAGGCGTGGCGCGCGCCGGTGGCGAGGACCAGCGTGTCATAGGGAACACTGCCGCCGTCGTCGAGCTCGACTTGCTTCGCCGCCGCGTCGATGCCGCAGACATTGGCGAACAGCGTCGTCACCTCGGGCCGGTCGCGCAGGAGATAGCGGATCGGCCAGGCGATCTCGCTGGTCGCAAGCGACGCGGTCGCGACCTGGTAGAGCAGCGGCTGGAACAGATGGTGGTTGCGGCGGTCGATCAAGGTGATCTCGACCGGCGCGCCGGCGAGGCCGAAGGCTGTTTCCAATCCGCCGAAGCCGGCGCCGACGATCACCACGCGATGAGGTTTGGCCGGCGCTTGCGTCATCTGATGTCGCCCTCGGTTTCGAACGGCTTCGTCGCCTGATTATGTAATCATTCGCAGCCTCATTCCAACATGAAATGCCCGATCGCCCGATAGCAAAAGCCAATCGCTGCGCGTCTCACGCATCCTGCGGCGCGGATGCGGCGGCGACCCGTCGTCGCATCGGCAGGAACAATCCCGCGATCGCACCGGCGAAGGACAGCATTGCCGCAAGGCTCATCGCCGCGGCGAATCCATCGCTGAAATGTCCGGATGAATCGGCCGCGCCGTTGGCCGCGAAGCTCGCCACCAGCGCGGCGATGCCGAACATCCCGCCGAGGAAGCGGCCCATGTTGAAGATGCCGGACGCCTTGCCCATCTCGCTGACCGCGACCGCGCTCAGCACCGCATTCTGCGCCGCCGGCATCGCCATCGACACGCCGACGCCCGCGAGCACCAGCGGCGCGACCAGCGCGGAATACGTCACCGTGGGGCTGACGATCTCGCTGATCCAGCCGAGCCCGACCGCCTGCATCAGCAGGCCGGTGACGACAAGCGTGCGCTCGCCGAACCGGTTGACGACGGCGCCGGCAATCGGCGCCGTGATGAACAGCGTCGCGGTCCACGGCAGCAACCGAAGTCCGGCGCCGAAGGCATCGAAGCCGAGCACGATCTGCAGGAACTGCGGCAGCAGGAACAGCACGCCATACATCGCGGCGTAGAACAGCACGCTCGCCGCCATGCCGGATGCAAATGGCCTGGCCGCGAACAGCCGCATCGGCACCATCGGGTTCGCCGTGCGCTGCTCCCACAGCACGAACATCGTTGAAAGCGCGACGCCTGCGATCAACGCGCCCGTGACTTCCGCGCTGGCCCATCCGACGCCGTTGCCGCGCAACAGGCCCCAGACCAGCGCCAGCGCCGCAAGCGCGACCAGCGTCAGTCCAGCGATGTCGAGCGGCGCTTTTGGCCCAAAACTTTCGCGCAGGCGCGCGATCACAAGCGCGATCGCGACGAGGCCGATCGGCAGGTTGATCCAGAAGATCCAGCGCCAGCCGAGGTGCTCGGTGATGAAGCCGCCGATCGCGGGACCGATGATCAGCGCGCAGCCGGTGATGCCGCTGAAAATGCCGAGCGCACGGGCGCGCTCTTCGCGGCCGAACGCGCCGCTCAGGATCGCCATCGCCAGCGGCATCACCAGCGCCGCGCCGGCGCCCTGCAAGGCGCGGGCGGCGATCAGTGAACCGGCATTGCCGGCCAGCGCGCAAGCCGCCGATGCCACGATGAACAGGCCGATCCCGGCCGCGAACATCCGGCGCCGCCCAAAGCGGTCGCCGAGCGCAGCACCGGTCAAGAGCAGCACCGCGAAGGTCAAATTGAAGGCGTTGACGGTCCATTGCAGCGTTTCCACCCGGCTGCCGAAATCGGCGCGGATGGTGGCGAAGGCCGTGGTCATGATCATGGCGTCCAGCGCCATCATGAAGGATGCCAGCGCGGTGAGGCCGAGCACCCAGCGCTGTTCGGTACGCTGTTCAGGGGTCTGCATGGGGGGTCTCCGGTGACGTGCCGCAGGCTGCGGCGCGCTTCGCAGGCCAGGACGAACCGAGCCGGGCAAAGGATGCGGAGGAGAATTATTTTTGCCGGGCCGCATCCTTTGGCCGCCCGCGAACGTCCTTGGGTCTGACGCGGCCGGTTCAGGCCGCAGGACCCGGCCAAGGAGGCTGCGATGAGACGGACCCTGATCAGGTACAAGACCAAGCCGGAGCTGGCGGAGAAGAATGCCGCGCTGGTGGCGGCGGTGTTTGCCGAGCTGAAGGCGGCGAGCCCGGAGGGCGTGCGCTACATGACGCTGCGGCTGGAGGACGACACTTTCATCCACATGGTCGAAACCGCCGCCGACGACGGCTCGAGCCCGATCCCGAAGCTGGCCGCATTCCAGGCCTTCCAGGACGGCATCCGGGATCGTTGCGCCGAGCCGCCGCTGGTTCGCAGTGCGGTGATTGTCGGCAATTATCGTATGCTGGATGAGCCGTGAACCGGCGAGCAGTGGATCGATCTGGCGGAGCCATCATGACGTCACCACCCCAAGTGCCCGCCGCGACCGACGTCGAGGCGCTGCTGGCGGCGATGCGGCCAAGGCTGCATCGCTACTGCGCGCGCATGGTCGGTTCGGTGATCGACGGCGAGGATGTGCTGCAGGACGCGCTGATCAAGGCGATGCAGGCCTTCGCGTCCGCAACCCCGATCCAGAATCCGCAAGCCTGGTTGTTCCGGATCGCGCACAACACCGCGCTCGATTTCCTCAGGCGGCGCAACCGCCAGGACGCGCTCCACGCTTCGGAGGAGGTGGACATGATGGCTGCAGAGCTCGATGATGTCGGCCGTCGCGAGATCGCGGCAAGCAGCCTGCGCACCTTCATGCGGCTGCCGGTGGCACAGCGCTCCAGCGTGATCCTGATGGACGTACTCGGCTGCTCGTTGCAGGAGGTCTGCGGCATCATGGACTTCAGCCTGCCCGCGGTGAAGGCGGCGCTGCATCGCGGCCGCACGCAATTGCGCGCGTTCGCCGGCGAACCGGATGACGCGCCGCGGCCCGGCCTGTCGCCGGCCGACCGCACCAGGCTGAACGCCTATGTCAGCCACTTCAACGCCCGCGACTTCGACGCCATCCGCGCCATGATCGCCGACGATATCCGGCTCGAGCTCGTCAACCGGACGCGGCTGAACGGCAAGGCCGAGGTCTCACGCTACTTCGGCAATTATGCGAAGATCGACGACTGGCACCTGGTGACCGGACAGGTCGAGGGACGTCCGGCGATCCTGGTGTTCGCTCCCGATGCGCGCGACGCGCCGCCGCGATCGTTCATGCTGCTCGACTGGTCGGCCGACAAGGTCGCGACGATCAGGGATTTTCGTCATGCGCCCTACGCGATCGACGGGGCTGAGTGGGCGGTGGATCGCGGCTGATTGCCTTCACCGTCATTGCGAGGAGCGAAGCGACGAAGCAATCCATCGTTCCGCAACGCTGAAGCATGGATTGCTTCGCTTCGCTCGCAATGACGTGTCGTGCCACTACCGCGACTTGCCGCCGAACTCGCCGCCGGCGATCCGCGCCATGCGGCTGCCGGCCGCGGCCGGTGTGTTGTTTCGATCGAACATGCCATCGCTGCCGCTCTCGCGCGGCATGGGCGACGTTTTATCGGCATGGCCGCTGCCCGGCCAGAACGTCAGCACCAGGTTCATCACGCCATTGACGGCGGTGCCGACCACCGTTGCGGTGTGCTGATAGGTCAGCGCATATTCGGGAAATCGTCCGGCAATAGCCCTGTCGAGCACCATGAGCGCGATCCATGCCGCCATCACGCAGACCGGATCCCATCCGATGTCGCGGACCCGCATCGATTGCAGCATGAAGCAGACGACGAGCATGCCATAGAAGGCAAAGATCAGCGCGGGGCTGCTCGCGGCCTGCGCCAGCAGCACGTCCGTCCGGCCGCTCGCCGGTGCGTTGCCGGTGATGCCGTAGACCAGCAACAGGAAGCCGATGCCGGTCACGAAGCTGCAGAAGAAGAAGGCCAACCGGCCCATCCGGGCATTGAAGCCGAAGATGTAATTGAGCATGTGACGCACCCCTTTGGGCGCAGCCTCGCCCGGCGATGCTTTCCGGACCATGAAGCCCGCCCGCGCCTGCCGGCCTGTGGTTTCCACGTGCTTTACCGGATCGTTAAAGCCTGCTGCACTGGGGGCGCGGGTTGCCGGAATGGAGGCCCGGCCTGCGACAATCGTTGCCGACGCAACCGGCATTATATTTCTTGCCATGGTCGATTTGGACGAATTATGATGCAAGGTGCTGGGGTATGCGCCGAAGGTTCTAATGGAGCGCCGTCGGTTCATGCTTGCTGCACACTTGCGATATCGCGCACAAAATACGTCACAGAACGACGCGCGCAACGCGTGACCCCCAGGGCCTCGATTAGGCCTCGATTGGCCCTTGCGGGATCTTTGGTTGAGGAGGGGAGTGAATATGAAGAAGGCATTTTGGCTGGCAGGCGCCATGGCGTTGGCGCTGGCGCAGCCCGCGATGGCGGCTGACAGCGTCAAGATCGGCTTCGTCTCGACCTTCAGCGGTCCGACCGCCGTGATCGGCAACGACATGCGCAATTCGTTCGAGCTCGCGCTCGACCATCTCGGCCGCAAGATCGACGGCAAGCCGGTCGAGGTGATCTACGAGGACGACCAGCAGAAGCCCGACGTCGGCAAGCAGAAGACCGAGAAGCTGGTGCAGTCCGACAAGGTCGATTTCATCGTCGGCTACATCTGGTCGAACGTGCTGCTGGCCTCGCTGAAGACCGCGGTCGACAGCAAGACCTTCCTGATCTCCGCCAATGCCGGTCCGTCGCAACTCGCCGGCGAACTGTGCTCGCCTTACGTGTTCTCGACCTCCTGGCAGAACGACCAGACGCCCGCCGCGATGGGCCTCTACATGAACCAGAAGGGCGTCAAGTCGGTATTCCTGATCGGCCCGAACTACGCCGCCGGCAAGGACATGCTGGCGGGCGTCAAGAGCACCTTCAAAGGCGAGGTGGTCGGCGAGGAATATACGGTGTGGCCGAGCCAGCTCGACTTCTCCGCCGAACTGACCAAGGCGCGCAACTCCAAGGCCGAGTCGATCTTCGTGTTCTATCCAGGCGCCGCCGGCGTCCAGTTCCTGAACCAATATGCCCAGGCCGGCATCAAGGCGCAGATCCCGCTCTACACCGCCTTCACGATCGACGAATTGTCGCTGCCGCTGCAGAAGGACAACGCGATCGGCATTCCCGGCGCCCAGGAATGGGTCAACGACCTGCCGAACGCCGAGAACAAGAAGTTCGTCGAGGACTACCGCAAGAAGTATCCCGGCCTGCGTCCGACCTATTACGGCGCGCAGGCCTATGACGCCGCCCAGCTGATCAACAGCGCCGTCGTCGCTGTCAAGGGCGACCTCACCAAGAAGGACGCGATGAAGGCGGAGATGGAGAAGGCCAACTTCAAGTCGCTGCGCGGCCCGTTCAAGTACGGCAACAACCACATCCCGATCCAGAACTTCTATCTGCAGGACGTGGTCAAGGACGCCGACGGCCAGCTCTCGCTGAAGACGGTCGCGACCATCGTCAAGGATGACCAGGACAAATTCCACGACAAGTGTCCGATGAAGTGATTGTCGGGCAATTCTGGCCTGTGGCTTGCTTCTTCACCTTGCCCCGCTCTCTTGTCCGCCGTAGCCCGCCTTCGGGCGAAGGCGGATGCGGGGAGAGGTCAATCGCGAAGCGATTGGGTGAGGGGCTCTTTCCACACATTCGACTCGTGGAAACAGCCCCTCACCCCGACCCTCTCCCCGCGAAGGGCGGGGCGAGGGAGAACAACAAGCCGTAAAGGCGGCGGCGCATGCGCGCTGCCGCTGTTTTGTTTCAGCCCGATATGAAGGATCCATGTATCTCGTCGTCGAACAACTGCTGAACGGCCTGCAATTCGGCCTGCTGCTGTTTCTGCTGGCGGCCGGACTGACGCTGGTGTTCGGCATCATGGATTTCGTCAATCTGGCGCACGGCTCGCTCTACATGATGGGCGCCTATTTCGCGGCGACCTTCGTGGCCTGGACCGGCAGTTTTGTTCTTGGCGCGCTGATGGCGCTGGGTGCCACGCTGCTGCTCGGCATCGCGCTCGAATACGTCGCGCTCAGGCATCTCTACGGCCGCGACCATCTCGACCAGGTGCTGGCGACCTTCGGCCTGATCCTGTTCTTCAACGACGCGGTCCGGCTGATCTGGGGCCCGGCCGGCCTGCCGCTGCCGTTGCCGGCCTGGCTCACCGTGCCGGTGCAGATCATTCCAGGCGTGTACTACCCGGCCTACCGGCTGATGATCATCGTGGTCGCGCTGGCGGTCGCCGCACTGCTCTATCTGGTCGTGATGCGGACCCGCGTCGGCATGCTGATCCGCGCCGGCGCCTCCAACCGCGAGATGATCGGGGCGCTCGGCATCAACATCAAGCTGCTGTTCACGCTGGTGTTCGGCCTGGGCGCCGCGCTCGCCGGCCTCGCCGGACTGATGCAGGCGCCGATCCTCACCGTGCAGATCGGCATGGGCGAGAACATCCTGATCCTGGCTTTCGTCATCATCGTGATCGGCGGCATCGGCTCGATCCGCGGCGCCTTCATGGCCGCGATTTTCGTCGGCATCATCGACACCATGGGCCGCGCCTTCCTGCCTGATCTCTTGCGCAAGGTGTTGAGCGGAGCGGCCGCCTCCACCGCAGCGCCGGCGCTGTCCTCGATGCTGATCTACCTCCTGATGGCGATCATCCTTGTGCTGCGGCCCGAGGGGCTGTTCCCGGCGGCCAAACGATGATGCGAAAGCTCAACGCCCCCAATGCGGTCGCGGCGCTGCTGTGCGCTGCGCTGATCCTGCTGCCGGTCTATTCGGCGGCCACCGGCAATATTTTCATCCTGACGCTGTTCACCCGCATCGCGATCTATGCGCTGGCGGCTGCGAGCCTCAACCTGATCATGGGCTATGGCGGCATGATGAGCTTCGGCCATGCCGCCTATCTCGGCATCGGCGGCTATGCCGTCGGCATCCTCGCCGCCGAGGGCATCGGCTCCGGCTTCATCCAGTGGCCGGTGGCGCTCGCCGTCTCCGCGCTGTTTGCGCTGCTGATCGGCTCGCTCAGCCTGCGCACCCGCGGCGTCTACTTCATCATGATCACGCTGGCCTTTGCGCAGATGGCCTATTACGTCGCCTCCGCGCTGTCGCGCTATGGCGGCGACGACGGCCTCACCGTCTACAAGCGCAGCGATTTCGCCGGCCTGATCAACCTGTCGGACCGCACCCAGTTCTATTACCTCTGCCTGGCCTGCCTGTTCGGCGGCCTCTATCTGATCTGGCGCATCGTCAATTCGCGCTTCGGCCTCGTGGTGCAGGGCGTCCGCTCCAACGAGCAGCGCATGCAGGCGATCGGCTTCCATGCCAACCGTTACCGCCTGGTCTGCTTTGTGATCGCAGGCACGATCTGCGGCCTGGCCGGCGCGCTGCTGGCCAACAACACCGATTTCGTCAGCCCAGCCGTGATGTACTGGACCCGCTCCGGCGATTTGATGGTGATGGTGATCCTCGGCGGCATGGGCTCGCTGTTCGGCCCCGTGATCGGCGCGATCGTCTATCTCCTGCTCGAGGAGCTGCTGTCGCAATTCACCGAATATTCGGGACTGATCCTCGGCCCGGTGCTGCTCTTGATCGTGCTGTTCGCGCGCGGCGGCATCATGGGCCTGCTCGGGAGGATGCGCCGTGTCTGATTCCTTGGCTGAGCCCCTGCTGCGTGTCGACAATCTGGTGCGCCGCTATGGCGGCATCACCGCGACCGACAACCTCTCGATGAAGGTGATCCCGGGCGAGCTGCACGCCATCATCGGCCCCAACGGCGCCGGCAAGACCACGCTGATCAGCCAGCTCACCGGCCAGGTGATGCCGAATTCCGGCACCATCCGCTTCGCCGGCCGCGACGTCACGCATCTGCCGTCCTACAAGCGCTCGAGGCTCGGGCTGGCGCGCTCGTTCCAGATCACCTCGCTGCTCAAGGATTTTTCCGCGATCGACAATGTCGCGCTGGCGGCGCAGGCGCATGACGGCCACTCCTTCCGCTTCTGGGGCAATGCGCGCAAGGAGCGGCATCTGCGCGAGGCCGCGCGGGCGGCGCTGGAGCGTGTCGGCCTCGGCACGCGCGCCGACGTCGTGGTCTCGCAGTTGAGCCATGGCGAGCAGCGCGAACTCGAGCTCGCGGTCGCGCTCGCCACCAAGCCGCAGCTCCTGCTGCTGGACGAGCCGATGGCCGGGCTCGGCGTCACCGAGTCGGCGCGGATGGTCGCGCTGCTGAAGGAGTTGCGCAAGAAAGTCACCATCGTGCTGGTCGAGCACGACATGGAGGCGGTGTTCGCGCTGGCCGATCGCATCACGGTGCTGGTCTATGGCCGCGTCATCGCCTGCGGCGCGCCGGACGCGATCCGCAGGGATGAAGAGGTCAAGCGCGCCTATCTCGGCGAGCAGCATGCGGTGACGCGCCATGACTGATACCAAGGCGGCCGAAACCCTGCTTGAAGTCGATGCGATCGAGACCTGTTATGGCTTGAGCCAGGTGCTGTTCGGCCTGTCGCTCACGATCAAGTCGGGCGAGATGGTCGCGCTGATGGGCCGCAACGGCATGGGCAAGACCACCACCATCCGCTCGATCATGGGGCTCACGCCGGCCCGCGCCGGCGCCATCCGCTTCGCCGGCGAGGCGGTACGCGGCCTGCCGTCGTACAGAATTGCGAAACTCGGCATCGGCCTGGTGCCGGAGGGCCGCCAGATCTTCCCGAACCTGACGGTGCGCGAAAATCTCGTCGCGGCCTCGGGCAATCGGCTCAATGCCTCCGATCCGTGGACGCTGGAAAAAATCCACGCGCTGTTTCCGCGGCTCGCCGAACGCACCGGCAACATGGGCGTCACGCTGTCCGGCGGCGAGCAGCAGATGCTCGCAATCGGCCGCGCGCTGATGACCAACCCGAAGCTCTTGATCCTCGACGAGGCGACCGAAGGCCTCGCGCCCTTGATCCGCGACGAGATCTGGAGCTGCCTGTCGATGCTGAAGGGCCGCGGGCAATCGGTGCTGGTGATCGACAAGAACGTCGGCAACCTCGCCCGCATCGCCGACCGCCACTACATCATCGAGCGCGGCAAGACGGTATGGAGCGGCACCAGCGAGCAGCTGATCGCCGAGCCGGATTTGCAGCACAAGTATTTGGGGATTTGAGCAGCAAGCATTGCTCAGTTACCGTCATTCTGAGGTGCGAGCGGAGCGAGCCTCGAAGGATCGACGGCCCGGTCGGTGGCCGTGCATCCTTCGAGACGCCTGCTGCGCAGGCTCCTCAGGATGACGGATCACGGGATCAAAACATCTCGAACTATTCGCGGTGCTTCCCGTCCGGCATCTCGGTCTGGAAGCGTTCGATTTCTCGTCCACGAACTCGGTATCCGGGATTTTAACGCGGCCTGCAGTTCGGTGGTCGCTATTCCGCGGGGCTTTCGATCGGCTCGGTCCGGCCGATTTTTTCCCGGGCGAGGATCACCAGCAGCGCGACGATGACGGCCTCGATGATCACAAAGGCGGCGAAGGCACCGGTGAACGAGCCGCCGGAGGCGTTGATGATGGCTCCCATCAACCAGGGCGCCACGAACGCCGAGAAGATGCCGAACACTTCGGCATAGCCGATCGCGGCCGGGGCGAGGGCGTCGGAATATTTCTCGCTCAGCAATGCGAAAATCGCGCCGCCGCCCAGCAGCGCGATGCCGCTGAGTGCGGCCAGCAGTACCAACGCGGCGAACGGCATCGGCGTGACGACGCTCCACAGGAACATCAGCGCGGTCAGCAACGCCAGCACGGCGGTGAGCTTGATCATGAAGGGTTTGCCGAGCCGGTCCGACATGTAGCCGCCGATCATGAGGAAGACCACCTGGGACAGGCCCATCACGGTGCCGATCACGGCTCCGGCTTCCGGTGCCATATGCTGGACGGTGATGAAGGCCGGGACCACCCAGGTGGCGGTGCCGGCGATCGCGAAGGTGCAGGCGACGATGCCGAAGCCGCCGACCGCGATCCATTTCGAGCGGAAGATCTCGGCGAGCGGCAGCGCTTCATGCGCCGGCTCGTTGCCCCAGCTGAAATTGGCAATGCCGAGCTCGCGCGGACCGTTGCGGACCACAAGGGCGTCGATCGCGGCGACGATTAGCGTGCCGATTGCCAGCACCGCGAAGAAGGTGCGCCAGCTCGTGGCCAATGTCAGCGGAATGCCGAGTGCGAAATCCATGGTGATGGCGAGGCTATAGGCTGCCAGGATCATGCCGACGACGGAGCCGCGCCGGCTCTGCGGGAACCAGCCGAAGATCAGCTTCATGTTGCCGATGAAGATGCCGGCATCGAAGAAGCCGATCACGAGCCGCAGCACGACGAGTTCGATGTAGCTCTGCACGAACACCTGCAACACCATGCCGAGCCCGGTGCCCGCGAGCCCGATCAGCAGCATGTTGCGCGCCGACATCGATCGGCTGACCGGAGACCAGACCACCATGCCGATGCCGTAGGTGAGGGCGAAGATGCCCTGGGCGAGACCGGCCTCGGCAGGATTGAGCTTGAGCGTTTCCGATACGAAGGGAAGCACGGCGGCGAACGCGTACCAATCCGCGGCAAGAAAGATCTCGCACAGGATCGCGAGCAGCAGCATGCCTTTTTGCCAGCCTGCAATCCTCTGGCGATCGGTCTCGGAAATGGTGGTCCAGCTCATGATGGGTCCTCTCGGTGATCGCGATCAAATGGAGATGAATACGCCGTCAGGCCGGTGGCGGCAGGAAATCGACCTCGTGCTCGGCGGCGATGCGCACCACCTCCTGCGGGTCCGGAACATTGTGGATGCGCTCGAACAACGTCTTCAGCGAGCGGGTCGGCGCCACCCAGAACAGGCTGGTCGCGGTCTCGCCCGATCGATTGAAGATCCCGTGCGGCACTCCCTTGGGCATGCGGACCAGGTCGCCGGCCCCAGCGACAAAATCCTTGCCGTCGAGCCACAGGTCGTAGCGGCCGCTCAGGACGTAGATGAATTCGTCCTGCGTCGGATGCACGTGCGGGGGGACGAAGGTGCCGTCCGGAAACACCGCGTGCCAGGCCATCGAGGCTTCGGATTGCTGCTTTAAGGTGTAGGTCTGACCCAGGATGTTCCAGACGATATCGCCGAAGCCTTCGTTGTTTGCCGTGACGCCGGGAGGCATGTCGATCATGGTGGTGTCCTTTGGTGTTGCGGGATTGCGTTCGGCCGTTCAGCCGGCGAGGAAATCGGTGACGTGACGAGCGGCCGCCGGTGTTTCCTCGAATACGAGATGTCCGGTCGCCGGCACCAGGACGAGACGTCCGTCGGCAAGGCCGGCGATCCACGCGTGTGCCTGGGCGGTCGGACGCAAGCGATCCTCGGCGCCCCAGAGAACGAGGGTCGGCGCGCCGATCCGGTGCAGCCAATGCGCGAGCTTCGGGTTACCCTGCGGGTCGTTGCGGATCAGCTTGGCGAAGCCCGTGACCTCGCGCCCGAGCCGCGCGTCGAATGCAGGATCTGGGTTTTGCGGGAAATAGCGTAGGGCCGCCGCCGGATCGTGCGCGAGGTAGGACGGCAGCTCGTGCGGAGCGATCTCGAACAGCCCGGGTGCCGGCGCGTCAGCGACGACGAGCCCGGCGGGGGCGACCAGCACGAGCCGGCGCACCCGTTGCGGTTGGCGGATCGCAAATTCGGCGGCAAGCCATCCGCCGAGGGAAAATCCGGCGAGGTCGAATGTGTCGAGACCCAGCCGGTCGAACAGGTCCATATAGTGCAGGACATGATCCTCAGCGGTGTCGATCACGTCCGCATCGCCGGAATCGCCGAAGCCGATATGATAGGGGATGACCACGCTGTGCCGGGTGGCCCACGCACGTGCCATCTCGAAGCCGGTAAAGGTGCCGGTGCCGTGCAGGAACACCAGCGCTGGTCCGCTTCCGATGCTGTGGACCACGGTCCGCGCGCCGTTGATATCGTATTCCGAGCGGGTGAAGCCGGTCAGGTCGGGCAAAGCCTTGGCGGCAGCATCAGGCATGATCGGAGTCTCCGGTTGAAGGCGGCAAGGCTGTGCAGGGAGCGTTGAGGTTGCTCATGCGGCGTCGGCGCGACGGCCCCTCAACAGAGCGGCGAACTGTTCGGCCGCATTGGCGATCCGCGCAGTGATGATCGGCGGCAGCGGTGCGCCGGACGCGAGCTCGCCGCGGCTGGCGTAGATTGCGGTCGACACGGTGCAGGCCTCGAAGAAGCCGAACAGCGGCCGCAGCTGATGCTCAACCACCAGGGAGTGGCGCAGCCCGCCGCCGACGGCCGTCAGCACCACGGGACGATTGCGCAGCGTGTTGGGCTCGATCAGGTCGAAGACGTGCTTGAACAGGCCCGGATAGGAGCCCTGGAACACCGGACAGCCGATCACGAGGCCGTCGGCCTGCTCGATGGCCTCGATCACGATGCGGGCGTGCTCGTCGAGCGCGGCCCGGGTAAATCCGGCGATGCCGGGACCGGCATCGACCAGATCGAGAACCTCGAATGTGAGCGGATGTCGGACGTGCAGCTCGGCGCCGACGGCCTCGACCAGGGCGCGCGCCTTGGACGGTCGCCAGGTGTTGCCGCAGAAACCGACGATGCGGGGCTTCGTCACGTGACCACCCTCATCCGATGGCAAGCCTCAGCCTGCGACGCCGAACACGGTCCAATGCGATCCGGGAGCGGGCAGGCCGAGCAGGGCGCGTCCGCATTCCTCGACGATCTGGTCGGCCATCAGGATGTGCTGCGTCCCGGAATGGATGTCGCGATAGAAGCGCTGCATCGGCGTGTTGTGCAGCGAAGCGCCCCGCGCGGCGCGGTGCGCGAAGGTGGCGGTGTCGGAAATCACGTCGTGAATGTGGCGCAGCGACAGCTTGATCATCGTCATCTGGTCGAGCGTCGGAGTTTCGCCGCGCGCGCAAGCGTCCGACACCTCGCGCCAGGTCTCGTGCACCAATGCCCGCGCGGCGCGGAAGCGCGCCTCGACCTGGGCGAACTGGAACTTGAAGCTCGCGCTCTCGCTCGATTTGCCGAAAGCGTCCTGGCGCTGCACGATGACCTTGACGAGTTCATCGAGCATGCGGCGCCCGACGCCGACCGCCCAGCCGGAATGTGCCCAGGCACTGTAGCCGGCAAGGCCGAGCGCGCCCTGCACGCCGCCGCGGCGGGGCGCGCCGATGTCGAAGTCGTAGGTCATATGGGTCGGCACGAACAGCTCGGTGCCTTCGCTGATGGTGTAGTCGAAGCTGCCGGTGGCGCGCAGGCCGAGCACATCCCAGTTGCCCATCAGCTTGATGGTCGCGCGCGGGTGATGGGTGACCACGATCTTGGGCTGGCCGTTGGGGCCCATCACGATGTCCTTGCCGGTCGGATCGGTGACGAAGCAGCCGGAATGCACCCATTCGGCGTGCTGGATGCCGCTGCCATAGGCCCAATTGCCGCGGATCATGTAGCCGCCATCGACCGGCCGGGCGAAGCCGCGCGGCACGCCGTTTCCGGCAATGGTGATGTCGGGACCGTTGGCGAAGACCTGCTTGATCCCTTCGTCCTCGACATAGATCGCGAGGGTGGTGCCTTCCATGTTGTTGCCGATCACGCACCAGCCGGCCGAAGCGTGGACGTAGGACAGGCGCTCGATCACCGTCATCGCGTCGAACGGCAGCAATTCCGCGCCGCCGACCTGTTTCGGAAACAGCATGGTGTAGATGCCGGCCTTGCGCAGCGCGGCGACCACGTCGTCGGTGAGATAGCCCTGGGCCTCGGCGTCGGCTGCCCTGGCTTCCACCAGCGGCAGCAGCGCGTCGAGACGGGCGTGAAACTCGGCGGCGGTCGTGGTGCCGGATGGCCTGGCGACGCGCTGGGCAGATACGTTCATGGTCGAGATCTCCAGGTCGGACGTTCCCGCCGCGTGCACCAGCCGGTGACGCGAGGGGTGGTTGAAATCGGACGGCGGGATCCTGCCCGGGCGCGGGCACGGCTCTGCCTTTGCCCGCCATGGGTTGGGCGAGCGGCGGAGCGTGCCTGTGATCGATGTCATGTCCCGCCGGAACCGCGCGACGGCGGTCTAAGCCGGCACGCAGGCTCGCGCGATTGCGATGTCACGATGCTAGGAGACGGCTCCGGAACCCGGCAATCCCCCAGCATGGGGGGATCGCGGCCATGGCTCGCGCCCGATCTGAAGCATTGCTGCCGCTTCTTTTCGCTTGACCAATCGTGAGGCAGCGCAGAAATTTTAATCCTATAAGATCCGTCAACGGCGCAGCTGTCCGGGGGGGCTGGTGCAGCGCGAGCGCGCAAGGAGTGGCGGTGGCTGCGGGACGAATGCAGTTGGATCATCTGCCTGAGCGCCGGCTCGCCGATGGGCTCATGTCCATCGCTGAGAGCCGGTCGGTGCATGGACTCGGCGTGGCCTGCTGCGCGGCGATCAGCAGCCTGACCGGCTCTCCGACCGTCGGCCTCTATCTGCTCGACGGTGCCGAGCCCGAGCTGGTTTACAGCCGCCATGTCGCGGAGGGCCTGCTCGACAATTACAGGGCGGGTTTCTGGAAACGCGATCCGGTGCTCGACTGCATCCTGACCGGTGGCCGGGTCGTCGACGGCGCGTCGCTGCATGGCTCAGCGCATTGGCATCGCAGCGCGTCGTTCGAGATGCTGAGGGAGTGGGGCTTCAGCTACAACATGGGCGGCCCATTGCGGTGCGGCCACAAGATCATTGGCGTGCTGTTCACTGCGACGACGGATGCCGAAGCTCCGTACACCCCGCTGTTGCAGCAGCGGATGGACATGCTGTGCCGGGCGGGCTCGCTCGCCGTGACGAACATGATGAATTCAGGTGAGCTCGAGCGGAAGCACGAGGCCATCGCGTTGCCGGAGCGCGCGGTGTTGCCGCAGCCGTCCATGCTCGCGCTGCGGCTCCCGCCACGCTCGGCCGATGTCGCAATCCGGATTTGCCGCGGCCAGACCAACAAGGAAATCGCGCGCGAGATGGGGATCTCGGATCAGACCGTCAAGGAACACGTCGCCAATCTCTGCCGGCGGTTTGGCGCGCACAACCGCACCGAACTGGCGGCGCGCCTGTTGCGCGACAGCTCGCGCCATTGAGGTTTGCTCCGTCCTCGCCGGAGGAAAGCGGCCCTCAAAACATCTCGAAATACTCGCGCTGCTCCCAGTCCGATACCTCGGCCTGGAAGCGCTCGATCTCCGCGTTCTTGATGAAGACGTAGTAGTCGACGAACTCAGGCCCCAATGCCTGGCGGAAGAACGGATCGTCCTGAAGCGCGAACACCGCTTCGCGCAGCGACTTCGGCAGCAGCGCAGCTTTCGTCTCGTAGGGCGTGTCGGCGGACCGGCCGGGATCGAGCTTGCGGTCGACGCCGTCGAGGCCGGAGAGGATTTGCGAAGCCATGTAGAGATAGGGATTGGCGGCCGGCTCGCCGATCCGGTTCTCCAGCCGCGTCGCCGGATCGCCCGCGCCGCCAAGCACGCGGATCATCACGCCGCGGTTGTCGCGGCCCCAGATCGCGCGGTCCGGCGCCAATGAATAGGAGCGGTAGCGCTTGTAGCCGTTGATGGTCGGCGTCGTGAACACGGTCGAGGCCCGCGCGTGCTCGATCAGGCCGGCGAGCCAGGCCCGGCCGAGCGGGCTGAGCGGCTCGCCAATCTCCTTGGCCATGAAGGCATTCTCGCCGCCCGCGCGCGACACCAGCGATTGGTGCAGATGCCAGCCGCTCGCAAATACATTGGGCAGCTTCGGGCGGCACATGAAGGTGGCGTGATAGCCGTGGCGGCGCGCGATCTGCTTCACCGCGGAGCGAAACAGCACCATGGTGTCGGCGGGCGCGAGCCCCACGGTCGGCGCGAAGGTGAATTCGCACTGGCTCGGGCCGAACTCGACCTCGACCGAGCGCAACGGCAGGCCGAGCGCGATGATGTCGCGACGGATGATCTCCAGCGCCGGCTCCATCTGATCGTATCGCTGCTCGGTGAGGTACTGATAGCCGTGCGACAGTAGGCTGACCGACGGCGGCCGTCCGGGCTGACCGGCATCCTCCGGCGCCATATGCGCGTCGTCGAGCTTGAACAGATGGAATTCGACCTCGAGGCCGGCGACGAAATCGTAGCCGCGGCCGGCGAGCTGATCGAGCACCTTGCGATAGAGGTTGCGGGTCGCGAACGGCACCGGCCGGCCGTCGCTGAAATAGAGATCGCAGAGCAGCCAGCCGGTGGTCGGCGCCCAGGGCAGCACGCGGAACGTGGTCGGGTCGGCGACCATCAGCACGTCGGCCGCGCCCTCCATCTCCTTCATGCCGAAACCGCCGCCTGACGTGAACACCGGAAACACCGTCTTGTGCGAGGTGTCCTTGGCGAGCATCGTGGTGGTGATCGAGCAGCCGCCCTCCAGCGAGCGCACCGCTTCGGCTGCGATCAGCGTCTTGCCGCGCAGGATGCCGTGCTGGTCGGGGAACGAGAGGCGGATGACCTCGAGGTTGTTCTCTTCGACGATGCGGCGGAGGCGTTGCGCCGCCTCCTTCTGCTCATCCGACCACAGGCCGTGACGCTCGACGAAGCTCACCGCGTTACTCCTCTGTCTCAGCAGTCGTCATTGCGAGCGAAGCGAAGCAATCCATGTCTCGGCAAGCGGCGCGATGGATTGCTTCGCTTCGCTCGCAATGACGGAAGGACATGGCTACTCCGCCGCCGTCAGATGCTGCACCTTGCCGGCGATCTCGCGCGGCACCGGCGCGGCCCACGGCGCGCCGCGGCGGCGCTTGACGTCGACCTCCATCCAGTAGAGCTCCCAGCCCAGCGTCGGCCCGATGCCGTCCATCGTCGCCGGGCCCTGGATGCTGCGTGCTGAGGCCTCATCGAGGAACAGCATCGGCTTTTCGCCGCCGCCAACCTTCTCGATCTCCTGCCGCAGCAGGCGGCGATACTGCACGATCGCCTTGTCGCTCTGGCCGAGATGCTCGTTGGTGCGGTCCTGGATCGCCCCCATCGATTCCACCGCCCACTGGTCGTGGACGTTGATGTCGGTGCCCATGCCGGTATAGGTCTCGGTGGCCTGCTCGTGCGGATCGAAGCCGTAATCGTTGCTCTTGTTCTTGCGCGACTTGTAGTCGGGCAGCGTGTAGAGCGCGAGCCGCTGGTCGCGCATCTTCGGCTTGTCGACCGGCGCCGCGTAGCTGGTGAAGATCGCATACCAGTAGCAATTCTCGTCGTCGACCGGCACGTGCCACTGCGTGATCGTCATCTCGGTCGACATCGGAATCACGAAGCCGTGCGGGAACAGCTGGTTTGTCACCCGCACATGGGTGCGCTCGGCGTCGAGCTCGCGCAGCGCGATCAGGCGCAGGCCATATTCGGTGTGCTCGACATTGATGATCGGCCGGTCGTATTCGCGCAGGATCTTGGTCATCGGCATGTCACTGCCGGCCGAAGCGCCGCGGAATTGCTTGCCGTAGGCGGCCGAGGTGTCCTCGTCCTCGAAGAAGCGATGCAGGAAGGACGCGTGCGCCGGATCGATGCCGACCTCGAGCGCCTGCAGCCAGTTGCAGTTCATGTGGCCCTTGAACGCAAACGTATGGCTGCCGGGCGCGACGAAGCAGTCGAGCTCCGGAAATGCCGGCGGCGCGCCCTCGCCGAGCCAGGCCCACAGGATGCCGCTCTTCTCCACCACGGGATAGGCGCGCTGTTTGATGCCCTTGCAGAGCTGCGAGCCAACAGGCTCGGCCGGCGTCTCGATGCACTGGCCTGATGTGTCGAACAGCCAGCCATGGAAGGCGCAGCGCAGCCCGCCATTCTCCAGCCGGCCGAAGGCGAGGTCGGCGCCGCGATGCGCGCAATGGCGATCGATCAGGCCGTAGCTGCCGTCCTCGCCGCGGAACAGCACCAGGTTTTCGCCGAGCAGCCGCACCGGCCGAACCGGGCGCGGCCCTTCCAGCTCGTCGACCAGCGCCGCCGGCTGCCAGTACATCCGCATCAGCTTCCCGCACGGGTCTTTGCGCCCGGTGCGGGTGATCAGATCGTTTGCTTCCTGGCTCATCATGGCGGCGTCTCCTGAATTCGGAATTGTTCGCCTATTGAACGGATGTGCGAATTATGCCATGTCTGGTTTGGACAGCAAGCGCAAATTTTGAACCGTTCAAAGCCCCAACCTGATCCCAATGCCCAAGCTGAAGCGGACCGACCAGGACGAGCGCGCCACCGACTTCGTCGAAGCGCTCGATCGCGGCCTGCGCCTGTTGCAGGTGTTCGGCACCGTGACGGGCCCTGCGACGCTGAGCGACCTCGCCCGCGCCGCCGACCTGCCGCGGGCCACCGCGCGCCGCATCCTGTTCACGCTGGCGCATGGCGGTTTTGTCACCACCGACGGCAAGCTGTTCGCCCTGACGCCGCATGTGCTGACGCTGGCCGGTTCGTTCCTGCAATCCAACCAGGTGGTGACGGTGCTGCAGCCGGTGCTCGATCGCATCGCGACCGCGG
Source organism: Bradyrhizobium sp. USDA 4461 (assembly GCF_054055655.1). NCBI lineage: Bacteria > Pseudomonadati > Pseudomonadota > Alphaproteobacteria > Hyphomicrobiales > Nitrobacteraceae > Bradyrhizobium > Bradyrhizobium sp. USDA 4461. The sequence continues at coordinate 1,654,371 of NZ_JBSRXM010000001.1, read as the reverse complement.
CACAGGAGATCGCCTCGCTCGCGCTGCTCGACGGCGACGACGTCATGTTCGTCGCGCGCTCGAGCCCGACGCGGGTGTTCTCCGCCGGTCTCGACATCGGCTACCGGTTGCCGGCGTTCTGTACCTCGGTCGGCCGCGCGATGCTCGGCCGGCTCGACGATGCCGAGCTCGCGGCGCGGCTCAAGGCGATGCGCCGCGAGGCCGTGACGCCGCAGACCGTGACCGATCCGAAGAAACTGCTCGCCACCATCATCGCCGATCGCGCGCAGGGCTACTCACTGGTCGACCGCGAGGCCGAACCGCACTTCCGCTCGATCTCGGTGCCGGTGCGCCGCTACGACGGCACCATCGTCGCCGCGATCAACATGGGTGCGCATGTCGACCGGGTGCCAGCCCAGGAATTGATCGATCGCTTCCTGCCGCTGCTGCGGGAAGGGGCGGAGCATGTGAAGAGCAGGTTGCTGTAAAGGCTCCCACGTCGTCATTGCGAGGAGCTCGCGACAAAATTGCAAAACAATTTTGCGCTGAAGCGACGAAGCAATCCACGCATCCACACGCGCGGAAAGATGGATTGCTTCGCGGAGCCTGTCATCCGGCGGCGCTTCGCGCCGACCGGGTGGCTCGCAATGACGGGGAGAGGGCCCGCTTTAAGGCTACAGCGCCACGCTGCGCAGCCCGAACGAGCGCGCCTCGTTCTGCAGCACCGGCCGCACCGAATCGATCAGCCTTGCCGCGGCGGCGTCGACCGACAGCCCGGCGGTATCGACCACCGCCGAGGCGCGCGCATAAAGCGGCTCGCGGCTGACCAGGATGTTGCGCAATTCGGCCATCGCCGAGCGGTCGTCGGCCATCGGGCGCAGGTCGCCCTGGCGGCGGACGCGGGCCATGTGCTCTTCCGGCTCGGCCTTCAGCCAGATCGTGTAGAACGACGACAGGATCAAATCGAAGGTCAAAGCCTCGGAGACGATGCCGCCGCCGGTCGCCAGCACCATCAATTCCTTGCGCGCCAGCAACTGCGTCAGCGCGGCCTGCTCCATGCGGCGAAAGCCTTCCTGCCCGTACAGCGCGATGATCTCGGCGACCGAGAGGCCGTTCTGCGCCTCGATCTCCTTGTTGAGCTCGACGAAGCTCCAGCCGATCTTCTTCGCCAGCATCCGCCCGAGCGTGGTCTTGCCGGCGCCGCGCAGGCCGATCAGCGCGATGCCGGAGAACGAGGCGCGGCGTGGCGCGAGCGCGCTGCTGCCGGCGAGCATGTCCTTGGCCTGCGCGATCTGGCTCGGCGAGGCCTTGCGCAGCAGGTCGCGGATCACGGCCCAATCCGGGATCGGCTCGCTGGTGGGGATCAGGTCCTCGAGATGCGCGCCCATCGCGCCTGCGACACGGCGCAGCAGCACGATCGAGACATTGCCTTTGCCGCTTTCGAGCTGGGCGATGTAGCGTTCGGAAATGCCGGAGACCTTGGCGAGCACCTTGCGCGACATGCCGCGCAGCGCGCGGGTGGTGCGCACACGCTGGCCGAGCTGTTCGAGGAAGTCGGTTTCCGGATCGTTGGCTGCGGTCATGATCCCTGCGCGACGCGAGTTTTCGGAAACATAGTGCCGACAAGGATTGACAGCAAGCCGATCTGGTGGCTTTGTATGAATTATAATTCTTAAATTCACAGGAGAGGGAAGCGTGGCACGTCTGGGTCCAAGGAAGCTCCGAGGATCGGGTCATGACCTATAACGCAGTCTCCTGGCTGCTCGACCGCAACGTCGATGAGGGCCGCGGCGACAAGGTCGTGTTCGACGACACGGTGTCGCAAATCACCTATGGCCAGTTGCAGCAGCAGACCCGCCGCGTCGGCAACATGCTGCGCCGGCTCGGCGTCCGCCGCGAGGAGCGGGTCGCTATGATCATGCTCGACACCGTCGACTTCCCGATCGTGTTCCTGGGCGCGATCCGCGCCGGTGTGGTGCCGGTGCCGCTCAACACGCTGCTGACCGCGGAGCAATACGCCTACATCCTCGGTGATTGCCGGGCCCGCGTGCTGTTCGTGTCGGAGGCGCTGCTGCCGGTCGTGAAGGACATCATCACGCGCATGCCGGACCTCGCGCATGTCGTGGTCTCCGGCAAGGATGCGTACGGCCGCAACAAGCTGTCCGACGAAATCGCGCGCGAGAGCGACGTGTTCGCGACCGCGCCGACCCATGCCGACGAGCCGGCGTTCTGGCTCTATTCGTCGGGCTCGACCGGCATGCCGAAGGGGGTGCGCCATCTGCACGCCAATCTCGCCGCCACCGCGGAGACCTACGCAAAACAGGTGCTCGGCATCCGCGAGGACGATGTCGGCCTGTCGGCGGCCAAGCTGTTCTTCGCCTATGGGCTCGGCAATGCGCTGACCTTCCCGATGTCGGTCGGCGCAACGACGATCCTGAATTCGGAGCGGCCGACGCCGGCGGTGATGTTCGCGCTGCTGAACAAATATCATCCCAGCATCTTCTTCGGCGTGCCGACCCTGTTCGCGGCGATGCTGAACGACGAGGCGACCAAGGCGCAAAGCGGAGGCAATCGCCTGCGGGTCTGCACCTCGGCCGGCGAGGCGCTGCCGGAATCGGTCGGCAACGCCTGGAAGGCAAGGTTCGGGGTCGACATCCTCGACGGCGTCGGCTCCACCGAGCTGTTGCACATCTTCCTGTCGAATGCGCCCGGCGACATCAAATACGGCTCGTCCGGCCGTCCGGTGCCCGGCTACAAGGTGCGGCTGGTCAACGAGGCCGGGGCCGACGTCGCTGACGGCGAAGTCGGCGAATTGCTGGTCGACGCGCCTTCGGCCGGCGAGAGCTACTGGAATCAACGCGCCAAGAGCCGTGCCACCTTCGAGGGCGCCTGGACCCGCACCGGCGACAAATACATCCGCGACGCCGACGGCCGTTACACCTTCTGCGGCCGTGCCGACGACATGTTCAAGGTGTCGGGCATCTGGGTCTCGCCGTTCGAGGTCGAGAGCGCGCTGATCACCCACCCCGCGGTGCTGGAAGCCGCCGTCGTGCCGGAGGCCGATCCGGAAGGCCTGTTGAAGCCGAAGGCCTATGTGGTGCTGCGGCCCGACAACTCGGCCGAAGGCTTGCGCGAGGCGCTCAAGGAGCACGTCAAGCAGAAGATCGGCCCGTGGAAATATCCGCGCTGGATCGACGTGGTCGACAACCTGCCGAAGACGGCGACCGGCAAGATCCAGCGGTTCAAGTTGCGGCACTAAAGCCAGACGTAACACCGTCATTCCGGGGCTCGCGAAGCGAGAACCCGGAATCTCGAGATTCCGGGTTCGATGCTGACGCATCGCCCCGGAATGACTGAGGAAAGAAACTCGGCATGACAAATCTTGCACCCACAGGCTTCCTCAGCATCGACGGCGCCGAGCTCGAATATCGGATGATCGGCCCGTCGCCCGAGACGGCACCCACCATCGTGATGCTGCATGAAGGCCTCGGCTGCGTCGGGCTGTGGGGCGACTTCCCGGAGAAGCTGCAGGCTGCCACCGGCGCCGGCGTGTTTGCCTATTCGCGCGCAGGTTATGGGGCCTCGTCGCCGGCGAATCTGCCGCGTCCGGTCGATTACATGCACCGCGAGGCGCTCGACGTGCTGCCGAAGCTGCTTGACCGGATCGGCTTCCGCCGCGGTCTCCTGCTCGGTCACTCCGATGGCGCGTCGATCGCGGCGATCTATGCCGGCGCGCATCAGGATCATCGCCTGCACGGCCTGGCGCTGCTCGCGCCGCATTTCGTCGTCGAGGACATTTCGATCAAGTCGATTGCCGAGATCAAGACGGCGTATGAGACCACCAATCTGAAGGAGAAGCTGGCGCGCTGGCATAAGGACGTCGACAACGCCTTCCGTGGCTGGAACGACGCCTGGCTCGATCCGAAATTCCGCGACTGGGACATCTCCGACTATCTCGCTTACATCCGCGTGCCCGTGCTGATCGTGCAGGGCGCGGACGATCAATACGGCACGATGCGCCAGGTCGAGATCGCCCAGGAGGAGTGTTACTGCCCGGTCGATGTCGCGGCCATCGCCGGCGCCGGCCACTCGCCGCACCGCGAGGCGCAGGCGGTGACGCTGGACGCGGTCACCGAATTCGCCAAGGCGGCGCTGCGGGACGACCCGGCGCTGGCCGCCTGAGGGGTTGGCGAATGTCGGAAGTGTCATTGCGAGGAGCGAAGCGACGAAGCAATCCATCGTTCCGCATATGCGGGACGTTGGATTGCTTCGCGGAGCCTGTCATCGGGCGCGTTCGCGCGACCCGTTGGCTCGCAATGACGGGTATGGAGGTGACCGCGTCCATCGTAGGTCATTGGCCCAGCGACCGATTTTCCCAAACATGAAACAAAATGCATGTTTTTGCGTTTTGAGCTGGACTAGATCGAAAACATGCATTATTGTGCATGAAGACGTCGACGACGAACCTTCGAACGAACAACAGCAAGACAACAGATAAGGGTGGCCCATGGCTGGTGACGATCGCGTCCTTGCAGGCGGGGCGAAGTACATCGACTTCCAGACCGAGCCGTCGCGCTACCGGCACTGGAAGCTCGACGTCGCCGGCGAGGTCGCGACGCTGACCATGGACGTCGACGAGAATGCCGGCCTGTTCGAAGGCTATCAGCTCAAGCTCAATTCCTACGACCTCGGCGTCGACATCGAGCTGGCGGATGCCGTGCAGCGGCTGCGCTTCGAGCATCCCGAGGTGAAGGTCGTCGTGATGCGCTCGGGCAAGAACCGCGTGTTCTGCGCCGGCGCCAATATCCGCATGCTGGCGGGCTCGACCCACGCCCACAAGGTCAACTTCTGCAAGTTCACCAACGAGACCCGCAACGGCCTGGAAGATTCCAGCGAGAACTCCGGCCAGAGCTTCATCACCGTCGTCAACGGCACCGCGGCCGGCGGCGGCTATGAGCTGGCGCTCGCGACCGACCACATCATGATGGCCGACGACGGCGCGGCCGCGGTCGCGCTGCCGGAAGTGCCGCTGCTCGCGGTGCTGCCGGGCACCGGCGGGCTGACCCGCGTCGTCGACAAGCGCAAGGTGCGCCGCGACCATGCCGACTTCTTCTGCACCATCGAGGAAGGCATCAAGGGCAAGCGCGCGGTGCAGTGGCGGCTGGTCGACGAGATCGCGCCGAACTCCAAGCTCGAGGGCAAGCTTGCCGAGCGCGTCAAGGAATTCGCCGCGAGGTCGAAGCGCAATGGTGCAGGTAAAGGCGTCACGCTGACGCCGCTTCGGCGCACCATCGACGACAGCGGGATCCGCTACGGCTTCGTCAGCGTCGACATCGATCGCGCCGCCCGTATCGCCACCATCTCGATCAAGGCGCCGGAAACCGCAGCGCCCGCCGACATCGACGGCATGATCGCCCAAGGCGCCGCATTCTGGCCGTTGCAGGTCGCCCGTGAGCTCGACGATGCGATCCTGCATCTGCGCATCAACGAGCTCGAGATCGCGATGCTGGTGTTCAAGAGCCATGGCGACCGCGCCAATGTGGTGTCCTATGATGCGCTCCTCGAGGCCAACAAGGCGCACTGGCTGGTCAACGAGGTCAGGCATTACTGGAAGCGCGTGCTCAAGCGCATCGACGTCACCTCGCGCACGCTGGTGACGCTGGTCGAGCCGGGCTCCTGCTTCGTCGGCACCTTGGCCGAACTCGTGTTCGCCGCTGACCGCTCCTACATGCTGATCGGCCAGAAGCAGGGCGACAACCGACCGCCGCCGGCGATCGAGCTGACTGCGATGAATTTCGGACCCTATCCGATGAGCCACGGCCTGACCCGGCTGCAATCGCGCTTCCAGGCCGACCCGATGGATCTGGAGCGTGCGCAAGGCGCGATCGGCAAGGCGCTCGATGCGGAAGAAGCCGAGGAGCTCGGCCTCGTCACCTTCGCGCTCGACGACATCGACTGGGACGACGAGGTCCGCGTGTTCTTCGAGGAACGCACCTCGTTCTCGCCCGACGGCCTCACCGGCATGGAAGCCAATCTGCGCTTCGTCGGGCCCGAGACCATGGAATCGAAGATCTTCTCCCGCCTCACCGCGTGGCAGAACTGGATCTTCCAGCGGCCCAACGCGGTCGGTGAGGACGGCGCGCTGCGTCGCTACGGCACCGGCCAGAAGGCGCAATTCGACATGACGAGAGTGTAAGAGGGCGAGTAGCGAATAGCGAATAGCGAGTGGTCTTCTTTTCCATTCGCCATTCGCTACTCGCCATTCGCCTGCTGCCCCAAACACGGGAGAGGCCACAATGAACATGAACATCATGAACGTCGACTACTCGACCAAGATTCCGAACAATGTGAATCTCGCCGAGGACCGCCAGGTGCTGAAGGCGCTGGAGGGCTGGCATCCCGGCTACATGGACTGGTGGAAGGACATGGGGCCGGACGGTTTCCAGGAATCGCTGGTCTATCTGCGCACCGCCTATTCGGTCGATCCGCGCGGCTGGGCCAAGTTCGACTACGTGCGGATGCCGGAATATCGCTGGGGCATTCTCCTTGCTCCCCAGGAAGAGAACCGCGTCATCCCGTTCGGCGAGGATTTCGGCAAGCCGGCCTGGCAGGAAGTCCCCGGCGAGCATCGCGCCACGCTGCGTCGCCTGATCGTGATCCAGGGCGACACCGAGCCGGCCTCGGTCGAGCAGCAGCGCCATCTCGGCAAGACCGCGCCCTCGCTCTACGACATGCGCAATTTGTTCCAGGTCAATGTCGAGGAGGGCCGCCATCTCTGGGCGATGGTCTACCTGTTGCAGAAATATTTCGGCCGCGACGGCCGCGAGGAGGCCGACGATTTGCTGCGCCGTCGCTCGGGCGATGCGGATTCACCGCGCATGCTCGGCGCCTTCAACGAGGCGACGCCGGACTGGCTGTCGTTCTTCATGTTCACCTACTTCACCGACCGCGACGGCAAGATGCAGCTGCACTCGCTGGCGCAGTCGGGCTTCGATCCGCTGTCCCGCACCTGCCGCTTCATGCTGACCGAGGAAGCCCACCACATGTTCGTCGGCGAGACCGGCATCACCCGCGTCGTGCAGCGCACCTGCGATGCGATGAAGGAGGCCGGCATCACCGATCCCTGCGACATCGCCAAGGTCCGCACGCTCGGCGTGATCGACCTGCCGACGATCCAGAAGAAGCTCAACCTGCACTATTCGCTGTCGCTCGATCTGTTCGGCTCGGAAGTGTCGACCAACGCGGCCAACGCCTTCAACGCCGGCATCAAGGGCCGCTACAAGGAAACCACGATCGAGGACGATCACCAGCTCAAGAGCTCGACCTATCCGGTCATGAAGATGGTGGACGGCCAGATCAAGCTGGTCGACGAGCCGGCGCTGACCGCGCTCAACATGCGGCTGCGCGACGACTACACGCAGGATTGCGTCAAGGGCATGCTGCGCTGGAACAAGGTGATCTCGACCGCGGGCATCGACTACAAGCTCGCGGTGCCGCACACCGCCTTCCACCGCCAGATCGGCGAGTTCAAGGACATCCATGCGACGCCCGACGGCCTCCTGATCGACGACGCCACCTGGGCCAAGCGCAAGAACGACTGGCTGCCGTCGGCTGCGGACGGCGACTTCATCGCCTCGCTGATGAAGCCGGTCACCGAACCCGGCGAGTTCGCCTCCTGGATCTCGGCGCCCAAGGTCGGCATCGACAACAAGCCCGGCGACTTCGAATATGTGAGGATCGAGTCGTAGCGGCGCTACGGACTGGTTCGCGGACTCGTTGATCCGACGCCGACTTGCATTGCAGCCAATGTAGCCCGGATGAGCGAAGCGATATCCGGGGCTGCACCGACCCGCATGCCGCTTCGTCATGCGGGCTGCTTGCTGACCGTCAGCTAGCAGTTCCTCTCCTCCCGGAAGGGCCGAAAAGGGATGAGCCGAGAAGGTCCTGGCTCGCCCCTTTTCTTTTTTGATCAGGTGCCGGTGCGGAGCCGGCCTCAATCGTCATTTGCAAGTTCGTCGGGCCACATCTGCGCGCCATGAAGCACCCGCAAGATACGAACCGTTTCACCTTCGACAAGGTACGCAGCGACATAAGGTGTGCGCGGAACGACCAGTTCGCGCGTGCCGGCGACACGCCCGGGCCGGCCACTGTCAGGAAAATCGAGCAGGCGCCGTGCCGTATCGGCAATCTGTTCGTCAACATGAACCGCAGCACGAGGATTCTCCGCCTCGATGTAGCTGAAAATATCGTCGCGATCGGACAACGCGAAGCGCGACCAGAGGAGTTTCATCGCTTGCGCCCCGGCGCTTTTCGAAGCGCGGCGGCACGGCGTTGCTCGAAATGCGCTTCGACGTCGGAATCATCGAGACTGGGCCGAGTATCCGCCAGCGCTTGGCGCACCTTGTCACGAAACCAGCTGTCGTAAGCCTGGCTGTTGCTCACGAGCTCCAGTGGGAGCATCCCCTCGTTGGCCGTGCGTGTCAGCAGGATCCGCACGGCGTCAGATACCGTAAGGCCCATGTTTTCCAAAACGGCGGTGGCCTTTTCCTTGACGTCCGCGTCGATGCGGGTTTGGACCAGGGCATTCGAAGCCATAGCGATCTCCTTCGCCATCAATGTAATGCATTTGAATGACAAGCGCCAGAGGCGTCGCAACTCATGACCGGAGGTGAGTAGCGCGGTCAAAATTGTCTGCCTGTCGGCGAAACCGCTGCTGCGTGTCCTCAATCTCGGTTCGTTTGGAGTCAGACGAATTTGAGGTGGTCCTGGCCTTCACTTGTGCGGCAAGTCGCAACTTGAGGTGTCGTGGACAATATGACGCACGTTGGTAATAGTGCGGCCGTTTCGTTATGCCGCGTGGAGATGCCGGGAGGTCGCATGTTCGATTGGGTCAAGAAGCAGTTGGCTGGACGACAACCGGCCGCCGACGATCCCTACGAGCAGTTCGTCCGGGCATTCGTCGTGGAGTGCCAGCGGCAAGGCATCCAGCCCAAAAGCTACGATCCAAACGCTCGTGGTTTCGTGTTCTTTCGCGACGATTCATCAGAGAGGATCTTTCGGCTGCACAATGGATTCCACGAGTGGCTCGGGCGGAATCAGGAAAGTCGCGCCATATTGGTCACAACCCTGGTGCGCTCGGTTATCGAGGGCAATCGGAACTACGCGCTCGATCCCGGCAAGTTGCCCGAGCAGTTGATGCCGGGTGTCCGGTCCCACGCTCAGATCAGCAATCTCCTGATCCAGAACTGGACGATGGGGGCGCCAGCCGACGACAGTAGTGCCACCGCGTTCCGGCCGCTTGTCGGCGATCTTGTCGTCTGCGCCATGCAGGACAAGCCGAACACCATGTCACAGATGAGCAATGCCAATCTGGCGGTCGGCGGGCTTTCGATCGATCAGGCGATGGAGCGCGCGATGGCGAATTTTCGCGCCAAGCTCGGGCGACCGGTGTTCGAAAGCCTTGGCGACGGCCTGTTCGGCTCCAACAATCTCGCAGAACATCAGTCGGCGCTGCTGCTGCTGACACCGGGCACGGACTACCAATTGCCCGCGATCGACGGTGCTCCGGTTGCGCTCGTTCCGGCACGAGGTCTCTTCTACCTTACTGGCCGCGCGAATAGGACCGCTTTGATAAGAGCGTTGGACATCGCGAAGAATGCAGCTCAGATGGCGTGGTTTTTATCGCCGACGCTGCTGCAATGGGATGGCGGTCGCTGGGGTGAGGCCACATTGACCGACGACCTTGCACCGCGCCAGCGCGAGGTCATGTATCATCGATTGGCCGCTGATTATGACACGCAGAAGCAACTGCTGGACCAATATCACGAGAGCAAGGGCCAAGATATCTTCGTGGCCAAGATGATGCTGTACAGCAAGAAGGATTCATCCGAGCCCTTCTCTCTCACGACCCTGGCGTCGGGGACGACCGGCACGCTGTTGCCGTATGCCGATCGACTTTGGTTCGGCAAGCAAGTCGTCGATCCGCAGACCGGGTTGGCGCAACCGCAGCCCGAAGATGTCGCCGACGTCACCTGGTCCGATGCCATGGCCATTGCCGGTCATCTGTTCGAGCCGGTGGCCTATCTCTACCCACCACGACTGCGCGCGCTCGGATTTCCGGCCGGCGACGTCTGGGCGCGACTCAAGGCGGTCGCGCGGTAGGCCTGTGTACCGGAGCATCGCGCCCTACCCCGCGATCTCCAGTCCCGCCGTCGCATAGACCACGCCGCCATCGACGGCGATGGTGTTGCCGACCACGTAGTCGCCGGCGCGCGAGGCGAGGTAGATCGCGGTGCCCGCCATGTCCTCGTCGCTGCCGATCCGCCGCGACGGGACGCGTTGCGCGACTTCGTCGGCGTGGTCGCGCGCGGCGCGGTTCATGTCGGACTTGAAGGCGCCGGGCGCGATTGCGGTGACGTTGATGTTGTCCTTGATCAGGCGCGTCGCCATCCGTCGCGTCAGATGGATCACCGCGGCCTTGCTCGCGGCATAGGAATAGGTCTCCATCGGGTTGACGAAGATGCCGTCGATCGAGGCGATGTTGATCACCTTGCCCGGCTTGTCATGGGACGCCGCGGCCCGCAGCGGCTTGGCCAGCGCCTTGGTCAGGAAGAAGATCGACTTGACGTTGAGGTTCATCACCTTGTCCCAGCCGCTCTCCGGGAATTCGTCGAAATCCGCGCCCCAGGCCGCGCCGGCATTGTTGACCAGGATGTCGAGCTTCGGCTCGCGTTTGATGATCTCGCCCGCGAGCCTGTCGCAGCCCTCGACAGTCGAGATGTCGATCGGCAGCGCGATGCATTCGCCGTCATAGGCGGCGGTGAGCTCCTGCGCAGTGGCCTCGCAGGGACCTGCCTTGCGCGCGGTGATGTAAACCCTGGCGGCGCCCTGCGCGAGGAAGCCGGCCGCGATCATCTTGCCGATGCCGCGCGATCCCCCGGTCACTACCGCGATGCGGCCCTTCAGTGAAAACAGATCCTTGAACATGTTGCCTCCTTAGCTATGCCAAGCGTTCTGGCCGGGTTGATGGAGCTAGTCAAGGAACCGCGACCGCCGGCGAACGCGCAGCCCGCTCGATCCTCCGGCGGTGGTCTGATCGGTTACCCGCGAAGGTCGCGCGCCTCATCGATCAGGCTTTCTTGGATCAAGCTCCTTGGATCAAGCTTTCTTGAGATGTGATGCGGTGCACAAATTGGCCGGCCGAATCGGCGCATCATGTGCGCGGGGTGGAATTCCAGATCAAGGAGTTCCAGTAATGAAGCACATTTCATTGCCGGTGACCGGTGTGATGCCCGTCACCCACGTTCAATTTGCACGAAGGCGGAAGGGGCTGTTCGCCGCCATCCTCGGCGCAATTCATTACTCACGGCGGATTCAGGCGTGCCGCGTTCTGAAGCAATATCAGCACTTGATCGACCGCGCCGATCGGCGCCTGACCAATCTGGAGGGCGGCGGCAATGTCCATCACTGATCGGTCGTCGTCCCGCAAATCGATCGTCCGGCTTCCGCAGATCAGCGAAATGACGCTGCTGATCGCCATCGCGGTCGGATTTCTTGTGCTGCACCTTCTCACCGCGACATTGCTGATGCCTGCAGCCACGGCAGATGCGGCCGTGCCGCAGGACGCAAGGGTGATTCACACCGACTAGCATCGCCCCGCTTCACTCATCATCCCTGCACTCAACGGAGGTCCGCTGGTGGCCGACGTCACGTCATTTATCGTGCTCAGCGCCGCGGTGTTCTGCGGCGCCTTCGTGTCCGGTCTCGCCGGCTTTGCCTTCTCCGCGATCGCCGGCGCTGTCCTGCTGCATGCGATGCCGCCGACCGAGGCGGTGCCGCTGATGATGGCGTGCAGCGTCGGCGTGCAGGGGGCCAATCTGTGGGCGCTTCGGCACAACATCCAGTGGAAGCAAAGCCTGTTGCTGACCTCGGGCGGACTGCTGGGCGTCCCGCTGGCGCTCTGGCTGTTGCACAACACCGATGGCCGGACCTTTCGCGAAGGTTTTGGGATCATGGTCGCGCTCTATGCCGGCTACATGCTGTTCAGGCCCGCGATCGGCTACGGCCGGTTGCCTGAAAGGCGCCACGCGCTGGTCGGATTTGGCGGCGGCCTGATCGGCGGGTTGACCGCGATGCCCGGCGCGCTGCCGACCATCTGGTGCGACATCCACGGCGTGCCGAAGCAGCAGCAGCGCGGACTCGTGCAACCCTTCATCGCCGCGATGCAGATTTCGGCGTTGGTGATGATGCTGCTGCATCGCGATCTCTCGATGAAGGTCGCCTATGACGTCGTGCTGGGTGCTCCGGCGCTGCTTGCCGGTTCGTGGCTCGGCATCTTTGCGTTCCGCAACATCGACGAGGCCAATTTCAGGCGGGTGATCCTCGGCCTGTTGCTGGTGTCAGGGCTGTTGCTTGTCGTTTAGTCATCGGGCGCGCATTCGCGCGACCCGTTGGTTTCGTCCGGCGCGCCTCACGCCGCGTCGATGCGGCGGAAGCCGTTCCACACCGCGGTGGCTGCGCCGGAGGTCAGGACCGGCAGCAGGCGCGCGTCCTGGTAATTGCCGTTCAGCGAAACCCGTTGCAGCGCGGTCATGTGCTCGGCGCTTTCGGGAAACAGCATGCCCGGCCGTGTCGTCACCGCGGTCTTGAAGCCGATCGACCGGGCGAGCGCGAATTCGCGCCGGCCTGCGGCGACCCGGTCGCCGTAGGGATAGGCGAGATGCGCGACCGGCCGCTGCAGCGCCTGCTCGATCCGCGCCCGGCTGGTGGCAAGCTCGAACGCGGCGATGGTCTCGCTCTGCCTGGCGAGATTGCAATGACTGATGGTGTGCGCGCCGATGGTGACCAGCGGATCGTCGGCGAAGCCGCGCAGCTCGTCCCAGGACATACAGAGCTCGCGCGCGATCGCGGCCTCGTCGACGCCATGGCGGACGCACAGCGCGGAGATCGCGGCCTGCATCTCCGTCTCGCCCGGCAGTGAACGCAGCCAGTCGTGCAGGCGGCCGAAGGCGGCGCGCTTGGCCTGCGGCGTCGCCGTGTCGATCTTCGTCGTGCCGTCGATCGGCACCTCGATCTCGGAGGCAGCCGCGATCACCCGCTCCAGCGCGATCCACCACAATTTGCCGCAGCCCTCGGCGAAGTCGCTTGCGACATAGACCGTGAACGGCGCGCCGAACTCGCGCATCACCGGCAGCGCGAAGTCGCGGTTGTCGCGATAGCCGTCGTCGCAGGTGAAGCAGGCGAAGCGCCGCGCGAAATTCCGCTCGGAGAGGCGGCGATGCGCTTCGTCCATGCTGACGATGTCGACGTCGAGCGCGCGCAGATGCGTCAGCATCGCGCGCAGGAAGTCGGGCGTGACCTCGAGATGATGGTTGGGCTGGAACGCGTCGGCGCGCCGCGGCCGGACGTGGTGCAGCATGAAGATGGCGCCGACGCCGGCGAAGATCGGCCGCAGCAGGATATGCGCACCCGAGAAATACAACGCCTCCATCCCGGCACGGATCACGGTATTGCGGAGTTGTTTCATGAGGGCGCGGGCCGGCCGATTTGCATTCCGCCGCAAACTTAGCGAAAGACCACTGAAGAAACTGTTATCCCGGTCCGACATGGCGCCCCCGCCATGGCACTTGATTTGGGCGCCTGATTTGGGGTTTGACAGTCAGCCAAGGGTTTGTTTTCTCTCTGGTTCCCGACCCGCAGGACGCTGAATGCACGGACTTTTCAAGTGGAGTAGCAAGTGGTGGCCGGGAGTGATTCCACTGGTCGTCCTGTGGGGGTTCGCGGCCTGGAGCTCGACGGCAACGGTCGAAGCGGATCTCGTTGCGCGCTCTAATGCCGCACTCAAGGACACCGTGCTTGACAAGCGCCGCATCAGCGTCGACGGCCGCGACGTGACCTTTGCCGCCAATGCCTTCTCCGAAGACGGCCGGCTCAGCGCGGTGGCCTCGGTCGAGGCGGTGCCCGGCGTGCGGCTGGTCAATGACGAGACCCGCCTCGTTCCCGAAGCCAAGCCCTTTGTCTGGTCCGCCGAACGCGACGTGGTGCGGGTCACGCTCGGCGGCAACGCGCCGCTGCCGGCGAGCAAGAGCAAGCTGACCGAGGCCGCCAAGGCCGGTCTTGGCGGGGTCGAGGTAGCCGATCAGATGACGCTCGCCCGCGGCGCGCCGCCGCGGTTCGACACCGCGGCGCTGCTGCTGCTCGATCAGATCGGCAAACTGAAGGAAGGCAAGATCACGCTGACCGACAACAAGGTCAATCTCGCCGGCATGGCGCGCGAGCTCGGCGGACGCGAAGCGGTTGCCGCCGCGCTGAAGAACCTGCCGGACGGCTATGCGATCGCCGCCAACGACATCAAGGCGCCGCCTTACGTGTTCCAGGCCTACAAGGACCCGGTCGCGGTGACGCTGACGCTGACCGGCTACGTGCCCGACAACAACGTGCACGCCGCGCTGGTCGCCGCCGCCGGCCGCAAGTTCTTCAGCGAGAAGGTGGTCGACAATCTCAAGGCCAGCATCGGCGCGCCCTCCGGGTTTGCGGCGGCGGTGGTGCCGGCGCTGGGTGCGCTGTCGCGGCTGTCGACCGGCACGCTCGTGGTGTCGGACCGCGAGGTGAAGCTGTCCGGCGATGCGCTCTATGATGCGGCGGCCGGCCAGATCCGCGACGGGCTCGGCAAGGATTTTCCGCAGGGCTGGCAGTACAAGGCCGAGGTCACGGTGAAGCCTGCGGCGGCGCCGGTCGATCCGACCGTGTGCCAGCAGCTGTTTTCCGAGATCCTCTCCAAGGGCAAGATCCGCTTCGAATCAGGGAAGGCCGACATCGTTCCGGATTCCGCCGGCCTGCTCGACCGCCTGACCGAGACCGCGATGCGCTGCCCCAATGCGACGATCGAGGTCGCCGGCCATACCGACAGCGACGGCGAGGAGGCGGCCAACCAGGCGTTGTCGGAGCGCCGTGCGCAGGCCGTGGTCGATTACCTGGTGCGCGCCGGTCTGCCCGCCAACCGCTTCACGCCGGTCGGCTATGGCAGCACGCAGCCGCTCGCCGGCAACGAGAGTGAAGACGGCAAGGCGCAGAACCGCCGCATCGAATTCGTGGTGAAGTAGCGATGACCGTGCTCGCGACATTCTTCTGGGGTTGGCTGCTCGGCGCCGCGCTGCTCGGCTTCTGCATGGGCTGGATCGCGGTGGTGCATCGGGCGCAGGGCGTCTCGAAGGTGTGGATGCGCTGGCTGGCGTTGCTCGCGGTTGCGCTGATCGCCGCGTCGTTCGCGCGGATCGTGCCCGGCCGCTTCGGCTACTGGCTCGACCTCTTCCTGATCATGTTCGCGCTCTATCTCGTCGGCTGCGCGATCGGCTCCTGGTTGCGCGACTGGGTGGTCTCGCGCAGCAAGCCGGCGAGCTGACATGGCGCTCCATCACGGCGCGTTGAGCCGTCGTCCCGTAGTTTACCGGATGGCCCAGCAGACCGTTCGCTGGGCTAACTGCCGCACGTTGCACGTCAAGCTTGTCGAAGGTGGCGAGAAACGCGCATATTTGTGCATCCGCTGTCATGAATCATCCCTAATATCTTGAAGATGCGCGTTTTATTGTCTTTTGACGAATTCCACTCCGGTCTAAAACGCGCTACACGGGGCGGGGCACAGCGAAGCGCCGGCGGGGTTCGCCCGGGAGCCGTCGTCGCGGGATCGCAATTCGAGGTCTAGATGCTGGAAGCAATCCGCAGGGCGATGGCGTTTCTGCGCCAGAAGCAAATCCTGCATCGGCTGGGTGTTGTCATCAGCATCGCCGTCATCGGCATCGCCTGCTACGTCCTCTATCACATGCTGCGCGGCATCGACACCAACGAGGTGCTCGAGGCCATCAAGAGCACCGAGCCGCGGCAGATCGCGCTGGCGGGGCTGTTCGTCGCGGCTGGCTACTTCACGCTGACCTTCTACGACCTGTTCGCGGTGCGCGCGATCGGTCACGCCCACGTGCCCTACCGCATCAATGCGCTCGCGGCGTTCACCTCCTATTCGATCGGCCACAATGTCGGCGCCAGCGTCTTCACCGGCGGCGCGGTGCGCTACCGGATTTATTCGGCCTGGGGACTGAACGCGATCGACGTCGCCAAGATCTGCTTTCTCGCCGGCCTCACCTTCTGGCTCGGCAATGCCGCGGTGCTCGGGCTCGGCATCGCCTATCACCCGGAGGCCGCCGCCAACATCGACCAGCTGCCGCCCTGGCTCAACCGCGCGCTGGCATTCGGCATCATCGTCGCGCTGGTCGCCTATGTGGTCTGGGTCTGGACCCAGCCGCGGGTGGTCGGCCGCGGCCCCTGGACGGTGACCCTGCCGGGCGGCCCGCTGACCCTGCTGCAGATCGCGATCGGCATCGTCGACCTCGGCTTCTGCGCGCTGGCGATGTACGTGCTGGTGCCGGACGAGCCCAATCTCGGCTTCGTCGTGGTCGCGGTCATCTTCGTGTCGGCGACCCTGCTCGGTTTCGCCAGCCACTCCCCCGGCGGGCTCGGGGTGTTCGACGCCGCCATGCTGGTCGGCCTGTGGCAGATGGACCGCGAGGACCTGCTCGGCGGCATGCTGCTGTTCCGCCTGCTGTACTATATTGCGCCGTTCGTCATATCTGTAATCTTGCTGACGTTTCGGGAGGTTATCGTCGGCGCCCGACTCAAACGGCTGTCGCAGGCTGATTCGGGTCCCCGCGCCGAGCCGCATCATGAGGCGGTTCTGGTCCGCAAGCGTGGTGACTCCGGCGTCTGATGAAGCGGCCCGATGCCTCCCGAGGGAAGGTCGCCATGACCGCGCCTGGGCGAGACGTGAACCGACGGGATGAAAGCCGCCGCAATGGCAATTGACGATACGCCGCAATCGATCTTCTCGCCCTGGCCCGACCGGCTGCGCCATTCCGCGCTGATCCTGCTTGCCGCGGCGCTGGCGCTCAGCGTGGTGGTCGCGCTCGGCGAATTGTCGCTGGTGCGCGCCTGCGCGGTGTTCGCCTGCATCGCGGCCGCGGCCCTGGTGCCATGGCGGCTGCATGATGCCGGGACCTCGCGCGAGGATGTCCGCGGCGTCAATCCGGTGGAGGCCGCTGCCGTCAGCGCCGTCGTCGCCGGCATGCCGGATCCGGCCGTGCTGCTCGATCGCGCCGGCCGCGTCATCCATCTCAACGCCGCCGCGGCCGAGCTCGCGCCGGCGCTGCGCAAGA
The DNA here is from genome assembly GCF_054055655.1 of Bradyrhizobium sp. USDA 4461. Lineage (NCBI taxonomy): Bacteria > Pseudomonadati > Pseudomonadota > Alphaproteobacteria > Hyphomicrobiales > Nitrobacteraceae > Bradyrhizobium > Bradyrhizobium sp. USDA 4461. The sequence continues at coordinate 1,637,191 of NZ_JBSRXM010000001.1, read as the reverse complement.
ACGAATTGGCGCAATTTGCCCTGCGTTCTCCGGAGATCATCACCGCGCTGCGCGAGGCGATCGCGACCACCGAGCCGCGCCGCGCCACCTACACCGACCACGTCCCGGTCGATCGCTGGATGGAATTGGTGATCACGCCGGTGCCGGTGCCGACCCAGTTCGGCGGCACCGAGAAGTGCATGCTGATGACCTTCCACGATCTGACGCCATTGCGCCGGGTCGAGGAGATGCGCGCCGACTTCGTCGCCAATGCCAGCCACGAGCTGCGCACTCCGCTCGCCGCGCTGTCCGGCTTCATCGACACCCTGCAGGGGCCGGCGCGCGAGGACGCGCGGGCCCGCGAGCGCTTCCTCGGCATCATGCACACCCAGGCCACCCGCATGGCCCGGCTGATCGACGACCTGTTGTCGCTGTCGCGGGTCGAGCTGTCGGCCCATGTGCGGCCCGAGGCTTCGATCGACATCGTGCCGATCGTCCGCCAGGTCGCCGACGGGCTCGAGGCGCTGGCCAGCGAGCGCCAGGTCGAGATCGACGTCGACCTGCCCCAGACCCCGGTCACGATCGCCGGCGACCGCGAGGAACTGCTGCGCCTGTTCGAGAACCTGATCGAGAATGCGCTCAAATACGGCGCCTCCGGGGGGCGCGTCATAGTGTCGCTCAATCAGGCCGCATCCAGCGCATCGGGCGAGGGGGCGCCCGAAATCCGTGTCATGGTACGGGATTTCGGCCCCGGCATTGCGCCCGAGCACCTGCCGCGGCTGACCGAGCGCTTCTACCGGGTGGACGTCGGCGACAGCCGGAACCAGGGCGGAACGGGCCTCGGATTATCTCTGGTGAAACATATTCTTAACCGTCATCGCGGGCGTCTTTTGATCGAGAGCGTGCCGAACAATGGCGCGACCTTTACCGCCTGTTTTCCCCGGCCGAAGACCCCGTTACCGACCCATAGCTGAGCGTTTTCAGCTGCTTAGCTCTGTCATCCAACTGTCATCCAACCTTCGTAAAAGCAGCACCGACCGCTCCTAGATGGACCGGCGTGGGCGCGATCGGGCGCATTCGGCGCTTCGCCCACAAGATGGAGACCACCCCATGAATTTCATCAAAGCAATCGTCGCTGCCGGCATGGTCGCCGCTTCGACGTCGGCCTTCGCTGCCGATATTACCGGCGCGGGCGCGACGTTTCCGTTCCCGATCTATTCGAAGTGGGCTGACGCCTACAAGAAGGACACCGGCAATGGCCTGAACTATCAGTCGATCGGTTCGGGCGCCGGCATCAAGCAGATCCAGGCCAAGACCGTGACCTTCGGCGCCACCGACGCGCCGCTCAAGGCCGAGCAGCTCGAGAAGGACGGCCTCGTGCAGTGGCCGATGGTGATGGGCGCGATTGTTCCGGTCGTGAACGTCGAAGGCATCAAGTCGGGCGATCTCGTGCTCTCGGGCGAAGTGCTCGGCGACATCTATCTCGGCAAGATCACCAAGTGGAATGACCCGGCGATCGCCAAGCTCAATCCGAAGCTGACCCTGCCGGCCGACGCGATCACCGTCGTGCGCCGTTCGGACGGTTCGGGCACCACCTTCAACTTCACCGACTACCTCTCCAAGTCGAACGCCGACTGGAAGTCCAAGGTCGGTTCCGGCACCGCGGTCGAGTGGCCGGTCGGCGTCGGCGCCAAGGGCAACGAAGGCGTTGCCGGCAACATCAGCCAGACCAAGAACGCGATCGGCTATGTCGAATACGCCTACGCCAAGCAGAACAAGCTGACCTACACCGCGCTGGTCAACAAGGCCGGCAAGACCGTGCAGCCGACCATCGCCGCCTTCCAGGCTGCCGCCTCGAATGCCGATTGGGCCAAGGCTCCCGGCTACTACGTCATCCTGACCGATCAGCCGGGCGAAGCCTCCTGGCCGATCACCGCGGCGACCTTCATCCTGATGCACAAGGACGCGACCGACAAGGCGGCCTCGCAGGAAGCGATCAAGTTCTTCAAATATGCCTTCGAGAAGGGTGGCAAGGCGGCCGAAGAGCTCGACTACATCCCGATGCCGGACTCGGTCGTCAAGCTGATCGAGAAGACCTGGTCCTCGGACATCAAGAGCTAAGTCCACCGCATCGGACAACGCCTGTGCCGCCTGTCGAGGGCGGCACAGGTTGAACGACCAAGCTGTTGAGCGATCAAGACCCGGGCTCCGATCACCGCGGCAACAAGCGCGGGAGGGGTCCGGGGTTCGCGCCTCCGGCAGGCGCGGCCGGAACGGTGCCGGGTCACAGGCGTCACTGGAGATCGCTTCGGGGCGTGGCGGTTTGCGTGGCTTTCACATAGTAAAGAGGGAATTGGCGTGGCAGACATGGCTGTTCAGGGCGATGTGATGGAAGCCGCGGGACCTTACGATCGCGCCAAGGCCCTCAGTGCCTTTAAGCTCGGTGATCTCACTTTCTATTGGATCACCCGCATCTCGGCGATCTCGGTCCTGTTGATCCTCGGCGGCATCATCCTGTCGCTGATCGTCGGCGCCTGGCCGGCAATGAAGGAATACGGCTTCGCCTTCCTCTGGACCCAGCGTTGGGCGCCCTCGGCCGATCCGCCGGTGCTCGGCGCGCTCGGCCCGATCTACGGTACGCTGATCACCTCGGTCATCGCCATGCTGATCGCGATCCCGGTCGGCATCGGCATCGCCGTGTTCCTCACCGAACTCTGCCCGCAGTGGCTGCGCCGCCCGATCGGCATCGCCATCGAGCTGCTCGCCGGCATCCCCTCCATCATCTACGGCATGTGGGGCTTCTTCGTGCTCGGCCCGTTCCTGGCCAACACGTTCCAGCCGTTCATGATCCGGATCTTCGAGGGCGTTCCGGTGCTGGGCGCGGTGTTCGCCGGCCCGCCGTCCTATCTCAGCCTGTTCAACGCGGCGCTGATCCTCGCCATCATGGTGCTGCCGTTCATCACCGCGATCTCGGTCGACGTGTTCAAGACCGTGCCGCCCGTGCTCAAGGAAGCCGCCTACGGCATGGGCTGCACCACCTGGGAAGTCGTCCGCAGCGTCGTGATCCCCTACACAAGGGTCGGCGTGATCGGCGGCATCATGCTGGCGCTCGGCCGCGCGCTCGGCGAAACCATGGCGGTGACCTTCATCATCGGCAACTCGTTCCGCATCTCGTCGTCGATCTTCGCGCCGGGCACCACGATCTCGGCGGCGATCGCTTCCGAATTCGCCGAGAGCGACGGCCTGCACCAGTCCGGCCTGATCCTGCTCGGCCTGTTGCTGTTCGTGCTGACCTTCTTCGTGCTCGCCGGCGCGCGGCTGATGCTGATGCGGCTCGAGAAGAAGGCGGGGAAGTGACGCCATGAACCCGATCTACAAATCCCGCCGCCGCAGCGACATCATCATCCGCACGCTCTGCGTCGGTGCGGCGCTGTTCGGCGTCACCTGGCTGGCGCTGATCCTGATCACGCTGCTCTACAACGGCCTTGCCGGCCTCAGCGTGCAGCTGTTCACCCAGAACACGCCGCCGCCGGGCTCGACCGACGGCGGTCTGCTCAACGCCATCGTCGGCTCGGTCATCATGACCGTAATCGGCGTCGGCATCGGCGCGCCGCTCGGCCTGTTCGCCGGCACCTACCTTGCCGAGTACGGCAAGCACGACAAGCTCACCTCGGTGATCCGCTTCATCAACGACATCCTGCTCAGCGCGCCGTCGATCATCATCGGCCTGTTCATCTATGGTGCGGTGGTGGTGCCGATGCGCGGCTTCTCGGCGATCGCAGGCAGTCTTGCGCTCGCCGTGATCGTGATCCCGGTCGTGCTGCGCACCACCGAGGACATGCTGCTGCTGGTGCCCAATCCGTTGCGCGAGGCGGCCTCCGCGCTCGGCCTGCCGCGTTCGCTGGTGATCAAGCGGATCGCTTATCGTGCTGCGCGTAGCGGCTTGATCACCGGCGTGCTGCTGGCGACCGCGCGTGTCGCCGGCGAGACCGCGCCGCTGCTATTCACCGCGCTGTCGAACCAGTTCTTCAGCTGGGATTTGACCAAGACGATGGCCAACCTGCCGGTGACCATCAACAACTTCGTGCAGAGCCCCTACGCCTACTGGAAGGAACTGGCGTGGAGCGGCGCACTGCTCATCACCTTCACCGTGCTCGCGTTGAATATCGGCGCGCGTATCCTTGGTGCCGAAAGGACCGCAAAATGACCGAGCTTTCCGTCTCCACGACTGTCGCGGGCCACGTTCCCCAGGTGCCGCTTCCGGACGCGCCGCCGAAAGTCACGGTGCGTAACCTCAATTTCTATTACGGCGAGCACCACGCGCTGAAGAACATCAACCTGACGCTCGGCACCAACCGCGTCACGGCGTTCATCGGACCGTCGGGCTGCGGCAAGTCGACCCTGCTGCGCATCTTCAACCGGATGTACGACCTTTATCCGGGCCAGCGCGCGGTCGGCCAGCTGATGCTGGACCAGACCAACATCCTCGATCCCAAGCTCGACCTCAATCTGCTCCGCGCGCGGGTCGGCATGGTGTTCCAGAAGCCGACGCCGTTCCCGATGACGATCTACGAGAACATCGCCTTCGGCATCCGCCTCTACGAGAAGATCTCGAAGTCCGAGATGGACGACCGGGTCGAGAAGGCGCTGCGCGGCGGCGCGCTGTGGAACGAGGTCAAGGACAAGCTGAACGCCTCCGGCCTGTCGCTGTCCGGCGGCCAGCAGCAGCGGCTGTGCATCGCGCGCACCGTGGCGGTGCGTCCCGAGGTGATCCTGTTCGACGAACCGTGCTCGGCGCTCGATCCGATCTCCACCGCCAAGGTCGAGGAGCTGATCCAGGAGCTCTCCGAGGATTACACGATCGCGATCGTCACCCACAACATGCAGCAGGCGGCGCGCGTCTCCGACAAGACCGCCTTCATGTATCTCGGCGAGCTGATCGAGTTCGACGACACCAACAAGATCTTCACCTCGCCGAGCGATCGACGCACCCAGGACTACATCACTGGCCGGTTCGGCTGACCGGGCTGAGGAGACAGATGATGGCTTCTGAACACACCGCCAAGGCATTCGACAGCGACCTGCAGGAGTTGACCCGCCTGGTCGCCGAGATGGGCGGCCTCGTCGAGCGGATGATCACCGAGTCGGTCGACGCGCTGATCCGGCGCGACGTCGCGCTCGGCAAGCGCGTGGTCGCCGCCGATATCGAGATCGACAATCTGCAGCGCGTCATCGAAGAGCGCGCGGTGCTGACGATCGCGCGGCGCCAGCCGATGGCGATCGATCTGCGCGAGATCGTCAGCGCGATGCGCGTCGCCACCGACCTCGAGCGGATCGGCGACCTCGCCAAGAACATGGGCAAGCGCGTCGCGGCGCTGGAGAGCGATTTCCAGCCGCTGAAGCTGATCCGCGGCCTGGAGCACATGACCGACCTCGTGCTGTCGCAGGTCAAGTCGGTGCTCGACGCCTATGCCGCGCACGATCTGCCGGCGGCGATGAACGTCTGGAAGGGCGACGAGGAGGTCGATGCGATCTGCACCTCGCTGTTCCGCGAGCTGCTCACCTACATGATGGAAGATCCGCGCAACATCTCGTTCTGCATCCATCTGATGTTCTGCGCCAAGAACATCGAGCGGATCGGCGATCACGCCACCAACATCGCCGAGACTGTGTTCTACATGATCGAAGGCCAGCAGATCACCGACAAGCGCCCGAAGGGCGACATGACCAATTTTGCCACCACTGTGCCGGGTAACTAGGACATCATCCGCACGCGCGGAACCGGATTGTCTTCGACAAGTCGTTTCCGCGGGGATTATGCTCAAGAAGCTAAGTGTTTCGGTTTGCGTCTGGGCAACAGATCACCACAGAGAAAGAACTTAGACCGATGAGCGCACGCATTCTGGTAGTCGAAGACGAGGAAGCGCTAACGACGCTGTTGCGCTACAACCTCGATGCGGAAGGCTACGATGTCGAAACGGTGGGGCGCGGCGACGATGCCGATACCCGCCTCAAGGAGCGCGTTCCCGACCTCGTGGTCCTCGACTGGATGCTGCCGGGCCTGTCCGGCATCGAGCTGTGCCGCCGCCTGCGGGCGCGGCCCGAGACCAAGCAGCTTCCGATCATCATGCTGACCGCGCGCGGCGAGGAGAGCGAGCGGGTGCGCGGTCTGGCCACCGGCGCCGACGATTACATCGTCAAGCCGTTCTCGGTGCCGGAGCTCCTGGCGCGGGTGAAGGGCCTGCTGCGCCGCGCGAGCCCGGAGCGGCTCGCCACCGTCCTGACCTATGGCGACATCGAGCTCGACCGCGAGAAGCGCCGCGTCGCGCGCTCGGGCCGTCCGATCGATCTCGGGCCGACCGAGTATCGGCTGCTCGAATTCTTCCTCGAGCATCCCGGCCGCGTGTTCAGCCGCGAGCAGCTGCTCGACAGCGTCTGGGGCCGCGACATCTACATCGATGAGCGCACCGTCGACGTCCATATCGGCCGCCTGCGCAAGCTGCTCAATCCGGGCCGCGAGCAGGATCCGATCCGCACCGTGCGCGGCGCCGGCTACGCGCTCGACGACCGCTTCGCGAAAGCCGAGCCGCAGCCGTAAGTCGCCTTTCCGGCGAGAGCCGTCATCGTCATTGCGAGCGGAGCGAAGCAATCCATCGCGCCACGAGCGGCGGCTCGTTATCGCGTGAGGTGAGCACACTGTCCGGCTCCCTCCCTCCTTGCGGGGGAGGGTGGGGAGGGGCGCGTGTGCTCACCTTACGTCGCGCAGTGCGCTTGACCTGGGCTATGTGCCCTTGATGTTCATTCGCTCACAAAAAATCCCCGCTTGTGCGGGGATTTGTTTTTCAGGTCTTCCGTAGTTTTCCCGAGGGCTACTTGATCTGCGGCTTCGCCGACGGCCGGCGGCGATCGGCGGCGGGCTGGTAGGCGACGCGGGAATGATGCGCGCAATAGGGCAGGCCGGCGAGCGCCTTGCCGCCGCAGAAGAAGAATTCCGGGCTCGAGGGATCGCCGACCGGCCAGTGACAGGTGGCCTCGTTGAGTTCGAGCAGCGACAGCCGCTGGCTCATCGGCACCACGTTGTCGAACGAGATCGGATCGGGCTCCATCTCGACCTCGAAGGCGTGCGCGAGCGCGGTGTTGCCGCGCGAGACCGGGCGCGCCACTCGCATCATGTGCTGGGCGGGGCGCGCCTTGCGCTGCCGCGGCGCCGCCGTGGAGGGTGCCTTGGCGCGGCCGGAGAGGCCGAGCCGGTGCACTTTGCCGATCACGGCGTTTCGCGTCACATTGCCAAGTTCCGCTGCGATCTGGCTGGCCGAAAGGCCAGACTCCCAGAGCTTCTTCAGCTGCTCGACGCGATCGTCGGACCAGGTCAATACCGTCATCGCATTCTTCCTTTCGCATGGCGCCGGCCAGTCATTGGAGCGGCGCTGCGAGCCAAATCTGGACAAATATCCCTGCGGCCAGAATCCCTTAGCCCTCGCCGGGCGCGGTGTTGCGCCCGAACGTTTACGCGAGACACAAAGGCTACTTAGAGGGTCCAGTACTGCCGCACGAGATGTCGTACCCGACAGGCCAAACGCTACAATATGGCGTGACTCTGGCGCAAGAGTCCGCGGCCGTGCGTCCACATGTTCCGACAAAGTTAAGCATTGCTGTGAGGCTTTTCCACCGCACCGGAATGCTCCGGATTGCGCTCGTTCGGCAGCGCAGGAAGCCCGGCAAAGGACCGGCTCCTGGCGATTGACACGGACCCGCCGCAGCATAGAATGTTGCCCACGTGCCGCCCGCAAAGGCGGCCGTTTTGTTTTCCGAAGCTGGCCGTTGCTGCGCTGGCGTCAAGGCGCGCGGCAATTGTCGGCTTCAAACCGGCAGTGAACGCCATGACCAACGCCTCGTCGCATCTGCTTCCCGTCTTCGCCAGGGTCGATCTCGGCTTCGAGCGCGGTGAGGGCGCCTGGCTGATCGCAACCAACGGCGACCGCTATCTCGATTTCACCTCGGGCGTCGCCGTCAACGCGCTCGGGCATGCGCATCCGCATCTGGTGAAGGCGCTGCAGGAACAGGCGACCAGGCTCTGGCACATGTCGAACCTGTTCAAGAGCCCGGACGGCGAGGTGCTCGCCGCGCGGCTGTGCGAGCAGAGCTTCGCCGACTTCGTGTTCTTCTGCAATTCCGGCGCGGAGGCGATGGAGGGCGTGATCAAGCTGGTCCGCCACTATCACTTCTCCAAGGGCCATGGCGAGCGCTACCGCATCATCACCTTCGAAGGCGCCTTCCATGGCCGCACGCTGGGCACGCTGGCCGCGACCGGCGCGGCGAAATATCTCGAAGGCTTTGGCCCGCCGATGGACGGCTTCGACCAGGTGCCGCATGGCGACATCGAGGCGGTGAAGAAGGCGATCGGCCCGCACACCGCCGGCATCCTGATCGAACCGGTGCAGGGCGAGGGCGGGGTGCGCTCGGCGCCGCAGGCGTTCTTCAAGGCGCTGCGTGCGCTGTGCGACGAACATGGCCTGCTGCTGGCGTTCGACGAGGTGCAGACCGGCATGGGCCGTACCGGCGATTTGTTTGCCTACAAGCGCACCGGCGTCACGCCGGACGTGATGTCGCTCGCGAAGGCGCTCGGCGGCGGCTTCCCGATCGGCGCGGTGCTGGCGACCGCGAAAGCGGCCGAAGGCATGGCGCCGGGCTCGCACGGCTCGACCTTTGGCGGCAATCCGCTGGCGGTCGCCGCCGCCAATGCCGTGCTCGACGTCATGCTGAAGCCCGGCTTCTTCGAGCATGTGCAGAAGATGTCGCTGCTGCTCAAGCAGAAGCTCGCCTCCGTGGTCGACCGCTATCCCGGCGTGCTGTCGGAAGTGCGCGGCGAGGGCCTCTTGATCGGCGTCAAGGCCGTGGTGCCGTCGGGCGACCTGATCGCCGCGCTGCGCAGCGAGAAGCTGCTCACGGTCGGTGCCGGCGACAACGTGGTCCGGTTCCTGGCGCCCCTGATCGTGACGGAAGCCGAGATCGACCAGTCGATCGTCTCGCTCGAGCGTGCCTGCGCGACATTGTCGGCAGCGCAGCCGAGGAAGGCCGGATGATGAGCAAGCCGGTCCGTCACTTCCTCGACATCAACGAGCTGCCGCTCGCCGAGCTGCGCAACATGCTGTCCGCCGGCGCCGCCATGAAGGCGAAGCTGAAGGCGCATGAGAAGGGCAAGAAGCCGCTCGAGGGCAAGACGCTGGCGATGATCTTCGAGCGCCCGTCGACCCGCACCAGGGTGTCGTTCGACGTCGGGATGCGCCAGCTCGGCGGCGAATCCATCATGCTGACCGGCGCCGAGATGCAGCTTGGCCGCGGCGAGACCATCGCCGACACCGCGCGCGTGCTGTCGCGCTATGTCGATGCGATCATGATCCGCATCCTCAACCATGACGCGCTGCTCGAGCTCGCCGCCCACGCCACTGTTCCCGTCATCAACGGCCTGACCCGGCGTTCGCATCCCTGCCAGGTGATGGCGGATCTCATGACCTATGAGGAGAACCGCGGCTCGATCGAGGGCAAGACGGTGGCCTGGACCGGCGACGACAACAACGTGCTGGCGTCCTGGGCGCATGCCGCCGAGCGGTTCAAGTTCCAGCTCAATGTCGCGACCCCACCGGAGCTGTCGCCGAAGAAGCCGATGCGCGACTGGATCAAGGCGACCAATGCCCCGATCATGCTCGGCACCGATCCGGAAGCCGCCGTCCGCGGCGCCGACTGCGTCGTCACCGACACCTGGGTGTCGATGGGCGACAAGGAGGGCGAGCACCGCCACAACGTGCTGCGGCCCTATCAGGTCAATGCCAAGCTGATGTCGCTCGCCAAGCCGGACGCCCTGTTCATGCACTGCCTGCCCGCGCATCGCGGCGAGGAGGTCACCGACGAGGTGATCGACGGGCCGCAATCCGTGGTGTTCGACGAGGCGGAAAACCGCCTGCATGCGCAGAAGGGCATCCTGGCCTGGTGCTTTAACGAAGTCGCGTAAGGCGCAGGTCAGTGAGTGTTGTCGTCCCGGGCAAGCGAAGCGCGACCCGGGACCCATAACCACCGATGGAAATTTTGCGAAAGCTGGGGCCACAGCTTGATGCAGCAACTCACATCGGTGGTTATGGGTCCCTGCTCCCGTGCGCAATTGCGCACTAGGCAGGGACGACGTCGATCCTCGGTGTGCTGAACCCCTTTCGTTTCACGGTCCGAGACCCCAGATAGAGCGCCATGGTTTCACAATCCCCCGACATCAAAATCACGCCCGAGGCGCCGGTCCGCGCGCCGTCTGCGGTTCCTGTCGACGATGCCGTGCTGGCCTTCGAGGTCGGCGCGCTGGATTTGCGCGGCCGGCTGACCCGGCTCGGCCCGGCCCTCGACGAGATCCTGCACAAGCACGATTATCCGCCTGCCGTCGGCAAGCTGCTCGGCGAGGCGATCGTGCTGACCACGCTGCTCGGCTCGTCGGTCAAGTTCGAAGGTCGCTTCATCCTGCAGACCCGGACCGAAGGTCCGGTGTCGCTCCTGATCGTCGATTTCCAGGCGCCCGACCGGCTGCGTGCCTATGCGCGCTACGACGCGGCGCAGCTCAAGCCGGGGCAGACCTCGGGCGAGCTGCTCGGCAAGGGCCACCTTGCGATGACGATCGATCAGGGCTCCAACACCAGCCGCTACCAGGGGCTGGTCGCGCTCGACGGCGGCGGCCTCGAAGAGGCGGCGCACGAATATTTCCTGCGCTCGGAGCAGATCCCGACCCGGGTGCGGCTTGCGGTCGGCGAGGAGATGCGCGGCGGCGAGGGCGGCAAGCTGCACTGGCGCGCCGGCGGCATCCTGCTGCAATTCCTGCCCAAGGCGCCCGAGCGCGCCAAGCAGGCCGATCTGCACCCCGGCGACGCGCCGGAGGGCACGGTCACGCATTCGGTGCCGGATGACGACGCCTGGGTCGAGGGCCAGTCGCTGATCTCGACGGTCGAGGACGTCGAGCTGATCGATCCGGATCTCTCCGGCGAGCGGCTGCTGTACCGCCTGTTCCACGAACGCGGCGTCCGCGTCTTCAACCCGCAACCGCTGCGCGCGCAGTGCTCCTGCTCGCGCGATGCGGTGTCCTCGATGCTGAAGAGCTTTGCGCCGAACGATCGTGCCGAGATGGTCAAGGACGGCAAGGTCGTCGTGACCTGCGAGTTCTGCTCGTCGGTGTACGAGTTCACGCCGGAAGAGGCTGGCGTGGAGTAGGCGCGCTTCAGTTCAGCACCCGCTTGCCGTCCGGGCTCGGGCTGTCCAGCGAGAACGTCGGCACGTCGATCTCGAAGCGCTCGCCGGCCTCGGTCACCATCTGGTAGCTGCCGGTCATGAAGCCGGACGCGGTCGGCAGCGGCACGCCGCTCGTGTATTCGAAGCGCTCGCCGGGCGCGAGCACCGGCTGCTCGCCGACCACGCCTTCGCCGCGCACCTCCTGGCGGCGGCCGGTGGCGTCGGTGATGATCCAGTGCCGGGTCCGCAGCTGCACCGTTTCCGTCCCCGAATTGACGATCACGATCCTGTACGACCAGAAATATTCGCGCCGGTCGATCGACGAGCGCTCCGGCATGAAGTTGGGCTCGACGGTGACTTCGATTTGACGGGTAATGGCGCGATACATACGGCTCAATCCGATGGTCTCAGTGCAAAACCCGCGTTCGATCGGATCATGCGCAAACAGGGGCCTATCATAGCCAATTGGTCAGCCGGAACCAATCGCCTGCCGGACTTGAAAAGCCGGGCTTGAAAGGCCGGAATTGGGGGCGTCCGTTCATCGCGGTTTCAACATAGTTCCGCTTTAAGGCGCGGCCGCATGTCGCCGCGCGTTGGGTCGGCAAGGCTTTCTCAGGAAGTCGCGGACCGATATTATCTTTTCAGCTGGGCAGGCGGGGCGTCCGCGCCCGACACGGTGTTTGATGAGCTCGATTGCCGATCCCATAGCCGGTACGCCGGCGGCTGACGCCAAAGCCGAGGTCAAGGCGAAAGTGGCCGCGCCCGCGATCACGCTGCCGGCGGCCGGCGAGCGCGAGCTCAGGCTCGACCTGTTCCGCGGGCTCGCGTTGTGGCTGATCTTCATCGATCACCTGCCGACCAATCTTCTGACCTGGCTGACGATCCGCAATTACGGGTTCTCCGACGCCACCGAGATCTTCATCTTCATCTCCGGCTACACCGCGGCCTTCGTCTATGGCCGGGCGATGCTCGAGGGCGGCTTCGTGATCGCGACCGCGCGCATCCTGCGCCGGGTCTGGCAGATCTATGTCGCGCATGTCTTCCTGTTCACGATCTTCCTCGCCGAGATCTCCTATGTGGCGACCTCGTTCGAGAACCCGCTCTACTCGGAAGAGATGGGGATCATGGACTTCCTCAAGCAGCCCGACGTCACCATCGTGCAGGCGCTGCTGCTGCGCTTCCGCCCGGTCAACATGGACGTGCTGCCGCTCTATATCGTCTTGATGCTGTTCCTGCCGCTGATCCTGTGGCTGATGAAGTGGAAGCCCGACGTCACGCTCGGCCTGTCGGTCCTGCTCTACGCGCTGACCTGGCAGTTCGACCTGTATCTCTCGGCCTATCCGAACGGCTTCTGGGCGTTCAATCCGTTCGCCTGGCAATTGCTGTTCGTGTTCGGCGCCTGGTGCGCGCTCGGCGGCGCGCGGCGGATGTCGCGCATCCTGTCGTCGAACATCACGATGTGGATCTGCATCGTCTATCTGGTCGCGGCGTTCTTCGTGACGCTGACCTGGTACGTGCCGCAGCTCGGCCACATCATGCCGAAGCTCATCGAGCAATGGATGTATCCGATCAACAAGACCGACCTGGACGTGTTGCGGTTCGCGCACTTCCTGGCGCTCGCGGCCCTCACCGTGCGCTTCTTGCCCCGGGATTGGCCGGGCTTGAAATCGCGCTGGCTGCGACCTTTGATCCTGTGTGGCCAGCATTCGCTTGAGATATTCTGCCTCGGGGTATTCCTTGCCTTCGCCGGTCACTTCGTGCTTGCCGAAGTCTCCGGCGGTGCCGCACTGCACGCCTTGATCAGCGTCTGCGGCATCCTCATCATGTGCGGCATGGCGTGGATTATCTCGTGGTACAAGCACTCCGCCGACAAAGGCGCCTCGAAAAAAGGTGCCGTCGGCAACGCCGATCTGGCGGGAGGGGGAGCATGAAGTCCGCGCGGACGATGCTGGGCCTGCTGCTGCTGGCCGCCTGTTTGGCGGCAGCGCCCGCGCACGCCGGCGACAACCCCGAGCCGGCACCACCGGCACCGCCCTGCGACGTGCCGGCCTATCTGCTGACAAGTGAGAGCTCGCTGCCGAAGGTCGCCGATGCGGTGAAGGCCAACCGGCCGCTCAACGTGCTGGTGGTCGGCAGCCGCTCCTCGACCATCCCCGGCAACGAGCCCAGCGCCTATCCGGCCACGCTGCAGGCGGCGCTGAAAGAGGCATTTCCGACGGCGACCATCGATCTATCCGTAGAATTACAGGGAAAGAGCACCGCCGAGGAGACCGCAGGAACCCTTGTTAAGCTTGTTGAAGCAAAAAAGCCTACTTTGGTTATCTGGCAGACCGGCACGGTCGATGCTATGCGAGCAGTCGATCCTGACGATTTCCGCACCGCCATCAACGACGGCGTTGTTGCGTTGCGGGGCGCCGGGACCGACGTGGTGCTGGTCAACCTGCAATACAGCCCGCGTACGGAGACCATGATCTCTGCACCGCCATATCTCGACAACATGAAGGTGGTGGCGCAGCAGCACGACGTTCCGCTGTTCGACCGGTTCGCGATCATGAAGCAGTGGAGCGACGCCGGATATTTTGACCTGTTCAGCACCTCGCATGGTGTCGACCTGGCCAAGAAGGTTCACGCCTGTCTCGGCCGCGCCCTTGCGAAATTCGTGATCGATGCGGCCCATCTGGGCCCGGTGCAGCAGAATTAGAGGAAGCAGAGTTGTGATGCGTTTTGCCTTCCCTTTTCGCGCTTCGCAGGCGCGGAGCCTGTGCGTCGCGGCCGTGCTGGCGCTGCTCGCGCCGCTTGCGGTCGAGCCGTCGCGCGCGCAGACCGGCCAGGCCGACCAGCACGCGGCGCTGTCGCCCGGTGCCAAGGCCGCAAGATCTGATCTGACAAAGCCTGACTCCGCGAAGCCCGCCGTGATCGCCGCCGATACGACCGACCCGCAACCGGGCGTCGCCGCCAAGGCGCTCGACAAGGTCAAGCAGGTCGCGAAGTCGGCCAGCGACATCTTCCATCGCGTGCCCTGTCATCAGCCGACCGGCGTGCCGAACACCACCGGTTCGCTGCCGCATGTCGCGGCCAAGCTCGCGGCGGGCAAGCCGGTCGTGATCATCGCGTTCGGCTCGTCCTCGACCCAGGGCTACGGCTCGTCGTCGCCGGAATTCACCTACCCGAACCGCCTCGCCGCGCAACTGCGCCGGCAGTATCCCTCCGCCGACATCACCGTGCTCAATCGCGGCAAGGGCGGCGAGGACGCACCCGAGATGATGAAGCGGTTGCAGACCGAAGTGATCGACATGCATCCCGACATGGTGATCTGGCAGGTCGGCACCAATGCGGTGCTGCGCAACCTCGATCCCACCGAGACCGCCAAGGAGATCGAGGACGGCGTCGCGCGCATCCAGGCGGACGGTGCCGATCTCGTGCTGGTCGATCCGCAATATTCGCCGCGCGTCACCGAGCGTCCCGAAAGCGCGCGCGGCATGGTCAAGCTGCTCGGGCGCATCGCCGCGCTGCGCCATGTCGGCATCTTCCCGCGCTTCGAGGTGATGCGCGACTGGCACGAGAAACAGGCGATCCCGATCGACGATTTCGTCATCGCCGACGGCCTGCACATGAACGACTGGGGCTATGCCTGCTTCGCCCAGCTGCTCGGCGACGACATCATCCGCTCGGTCGGCGCGATCAAGATCGGCGTCAACGTCCCGGCCGACGTGCGCACCTACCGGCCGATGTGATCAGTTGGTCTTCTCTCAATCCGTCACCCTGAGGAGGCCGCGTAGCGGCCGTCTCGAAGGGGACGGCCCGGCTGGTGGCCGTGCATCCTTCGAGGCTCGCAAGAGCTCGCACCTCATCAGGATGACGGGCTTGATACGTTCGCAACGCCACACTCACCAGCAAGCTTGACCTCGCCGCGGTAATCCGCTCCCTTGGCGCCTGTTACCAAGCCTCAAGGGAAACGCTCATGTCTTTCGTGCTGGCCATCGATCAGGGCACCACATCGTCGCGCGCCATGGTGTTTCGCAGCGACATTTCCATCGCCGCGGTCGCGCAACAGGAGTTTCCGCAGCATTTCCCCGCCTCCGGCTGGGTCGAGCACGAGCCGGAGGACATCTGGACCTCGACGGTGATGGTCTGCCGCGAGGCGCTGGAGAAGGCCGGGCTGAAGGCGAAAGACATCGCTGCGATCGGCATCACCAACCAGCGCGAGACCACCGTGGTGTGGGACCGCGCCACCGGACAAGCCGTGCACCGCGCCATCGTCTGGCAGGACCGCCGCACCGCCGACATCTGCGCCAGATTGAAGAGCGAAGGCCATGAGCCGGCGATCTCGGCGAAAACCGGACTGATCATCGACCCCTATTTCTCCGGGACGAAAGTCGCCTGGATCCTCGATCACGTGCCGGGCGCGCGCGAGCGCGCCGAGCGCGGCGAGCTCCTGTTCGGCACCGTCGACTGCTATCTGTTGTGGCGGCTCACCGGCGGCCGGGTGCACGCGACAGATGCCACCAACGCCTCACGCACGCTGCTGTTCAACATCCACACCGGCGCGTGGGACGACGATCTCATCAATCTGCTCCGCGTGCCGCGCTCGATGCTGCCCGAAGTGAAGGATTCCTCGGCCCGGTTCGGCGAGAGCACCGCCGACCTGTTCGGCGGCCCGATCGCGATCTCGGGCATTGCCGGCGACCAGCAGGCCGCGACCATCGGCCAGGCCTGCTTCGAGCCCGGCATGATGAAGTCGACCTACGGCACCGGCTGCTTCGCGCTGCTCAACACCGGCACCACGCCGGTGGCCTCGAAGAACAAGCTGCTCACCACCATCGCCTATCAGCTCAATGGCCAGCGTACCTACGCGCTGGAAGGCTCGATCTTCGTCGCCGGCAGCGCGGTGCAGTGGCTGCGCGACGGCCTCGGCATCATCAAGCACGCCGCCGAGACCGGCCCGCTTGCCGACAAATCCGACTCGATGCAGAGCGTCTATCTGGTGCCGGCCTTCGTCGGCATGGGCGCGCCGTACTGGAATCCGCGTGTGCGCGGCGCGCTGTTCGGGCTGACCCGCAACACCGGACCGGCCGAACTCGCGCATGCGACCTTGGAGAGCGTCTGCTACCAGACCTTCGACCTGTGGGCCGCGATGCGCACCGACTGGCCGGAGGCGAACGCCGCCAACACGGTGCTGCGCGTCGACGGCGGCATGACCGCGTCGGACTGGACCATGCAGCGGCTCGCCGACCTGCTCAACGCGCCGGTCGATCGCCCGATGATCCAGGAGACCACGGCACTCGGCGCCGCCTATCTCGCCGGCCTCGATGCCGGCGTCTATCCGGAGCCCGCGAAATTCGCCGACAATTGGCGGCTCGAGCACCGCTTCCGGCCGGCGATGAGCGAGGCGACCCGCGACCGCAAGCTCGCCGGCTGGGCCCGCGCGGTGAAAGGCGTGCTGGCGAGCGACGAGGGGGAGTAGCGCGCGGGCAGGAAAATTCCGGCTCAAGTCTCGCAACCAAAAACAACAACCATCGGAGAACAAGATGAACACGGATCTCAACCGCGTCACCAAGCTACTCACCGCCGCGCTCTGCGCCGCGATGCTCGCCGCGCCCGCCACCGCCCGCGAAAAACCGAGCCCGCTGGTTGCGGCGCGCGAGGTCAAGACCGACGTCGCCGGGCTGACGGCGCCGGGACAGATCCTGGTCGATGTCTGGGGCATCCCGCATATCTATGCCGGCAACGAGCACGACCTGTTCTTCCTGCAGGGCTTCAACGCCGCGCGCGACCGGCTCTGGCAGATCGATCTCTGGCGCAAGCGCGGCCTCGGCCTGCTGGCGAAGGACTTCGGCCCGGCCTATGCCGAGCAGGACAAGGCGCTGCGCCTGTTCCTCTATCGCGGCGACATGAATGCGGAATGGGCTGCCTATGGCCCGAAGGCGAAAACCTACGCCGAGGCGTTCGTCGCCGGCGTCAACGCGTATGTCGCCGACGTCAACGCGGGCAAGCGTCCGCTGCCGATCGAGTTCAGGATCGCGGGCACCAAGCCCGACCCGTGGTCGGCCGAGGATGTGGTGCGCGTCCGCAGCCACGGTCTCACGCGCAACGTCGCCTCCGAGGTGAAGCGGTCGCTGGTGGCCTGCGCCGCCGGCCTCGATGCCGATCGCTTCCGCGTCAAGCTGGAGCCGGCCTGGACCACCAGGATCCCCGACGGCCTCGACCCGTGCAGCGTGCCAAAGGCGTGCTCGCGGCCTACGACCTCGCCACCCGCCCGGTCAAGTTCGCGGCGCCGAAGGATCAGAAGGCCGCGCTGGCGCATGATCCCGACACATTCCTCGCCGAAGCCGATCAGCAGCGCGACACCATCGGCTCCAACAATTGGGTGATCGCGGCCGCGCGCACCGCGACCGGGCGTCCGATCCTCGCCAACGATCCGCATCGCGAACATTCGGTGCCGTCGCTGCGCTACATCGTCGGCCTCAACGCGCCCGGCATCTCCGTGATCGGCGCCGGCGAGCCGGCGCTGCCGGGCATCTCGATCGGCCATAACGACACCATCGCGTTCGGGCTGACCATCTTCAACGTCGACCAGGAAGACCTCTACGTCTACGAGCTCAACCCCGACAACCCGAACCAGTATCGTTACGGCACGGGCTGGGAGGACATGCGCATCGTGCACGAGACGGAGCAGGTCAAGGGCGAAGCCGACCGCGACCTGGAGCTGAAGTTCACCCGCCACGGTCCGGTGATCTTCGTCGACGCCGACAAGAAGCATGCGTTTGCCGTGCGCTCGATCTGGTTCGAGCCGGGCACCTCGGCCTATTTCGGCTCCTCCGACTACATGACCGCGAAGTCGTGGAACGGTTTTCTCGGCGCGATGCGGCGCTGGGGCGCGCCGTCGGAGAACCAGGTCTATGCCGACACGTCGGGCAATATCGGCTGGGTCGCCGCCGGCAAGACGCCGCGCCGCACCAGTTTCGACGGGCTGATGCCGGTGCCGGGCGACGGCCGCTACGAATGGCAGGGCTTTCTGTCGCTCGACGAGCTGCCGAAGCTCTACCAGCCGAAGCAGGGCTTCATCGCCACCGCCAATCAGATGAATCTGCCGGCGGATTATCCGGTCAATGAGCGCCGGGTCGGCTTTGAATGGTCCGACAGCGCGCGCTGGCAGCGCATCACCGAGGTGCTGGAGAAGAACGGCAAGGTGACGCTGGCGGACGCGATGGCGTTGCAGAACGACGACACCGGCATGCTCGCGCGCCGCCTTCTCGCGCTGCTGAAGCCGCTCACGTCGGACGATGCCAACGTCAAGAAGGGCCTCGAGCTGCTCAAAGCGTGGGATGCCCGCGACACTGAGGACAGCGCTGCGGCTGCGGTCTACGAGGTCTGGATCGCCAACCATCTCGGCCCGGTGCTGCTCAAGACCACGGCGCCGAAGGCGGCTCAGCTGATCGCGCCGGAGGCGTCGAGCATTTCTGCCATCGTCGGCTATCTCGAAAAGCCCGATGCCGCGCTCGGCAGCGATCCCGCCGGCGAGCGCGACCGCGTGCTGCGCGACAGCCTCGGCGCGGCCGTCGCCGATGTCATCGACAAGCTCGGGGGCGATGCGTCGATGTGGCGCTGGGGTCGCCTGCATGTCGCGCAGTTCAATCACGCGTTGATGCCGCTCGCCGACAAGGCGACCGCAGCGCAGATGCAGGTCGGTCCGCTCGCCTTCGGCGGCGCCGCCAACGTGCCGCGCGCCGCCACCTATCGCCACTCCGACTATCATCTGCTCTCCGGCGCCTCGTTCCGCATGGTGCTCGATGTCGGCAATTGGGATGCGAGCCGCACCATCAACACCCCAGGCCAATCCGGCGATCCCTTCAGCGGCCACTACCGCGACCTCGCGCCGCTCTGGGCCACCGGCCAGTATGTGCCGCTGCTCTACAGCCGAGGCGCGGTGGAAGCGGCGACGGCAGAGGCGATCACGCTGACGCCGAGGTGAGAGGCGAGTATGTCTCGCTGGCCGCTCCACAAACTCCGCCGTCGTCCCGGCGAAGGCCGGGGACCCATAACCACGAATCTCGGTTGGGTTGCACACGGCGGCCCCAGCGTGCCTCATCACTCACATTCGGGGGTAATGGGTCGCGGCCCGCGCCGGGACGACAGTGAATGTGTGGAAGCGTCTCCGCTCTACCCCGTCTGCTTCTCCTGCACCTCCAGCATCGCGCGCAATGTATCGTCGCTGAGCTTGCCGTGCGGCGAGGGCACGCGTCGCACGACGGTCTCGATCGGGCGCGCGTGCTGCGGAACGACTGGAGCGCTGTGCACCGGCGCCCCGTCATCGATGTCGGTGGCCGCATCAGCCGCGCCCGCACCATAGGCATAACCGACGCCGCGCCGGCGCCGCGTGGGCTTCGGCTTCGGTGGCGGCGGCGTAGTGATGATCGGCGGCAGCGCGTGATGGCGCGACACGGTGGTTGCTCCGGTGGCCTCTGCACATCGAGCGCCTGATTCGCCAAATCACCCACTGACAAATCGGTAACATTGTTACGCGGCGTTGCATTGCATCTGCCGCGACATGCGAATATCTCCGGCCGACACGCAGAAACAAAGGTCCTCAATGCTGCTGCCCGACGGTTACTCCGACATCCCTCCCGTCAAGATCGCCGCCGTCGTCACACATCTGGAAATGACCGCGCGCCCGCCGCGGCGCGACGATCCGCCCGGCGCGTGGCGCCTGCGCAAGGTCAAGCCGCCTGCGCTCGATTGGTATCGCGATCTCTACCGTCGCGTCGGCGAGCAGTGGCTGTGGTTCACCCGCACCGGGCTCGACGACGCCGATCTCGCCTCGCGGATCCACGGGCCCGGCATCGAGCTCTACGGGCTCGTGGTCGATGGCGAGGACGAAGGCCTGCTCGAGCTCGATTTCAGCGTGGCCGGCGAATGCCAGCTGCTCTATTTCGGCGTCACCGCGAAATTCATCGGCACCGGCGCCGCGCGCTTCCTGATGAACCGCGCGCAGGAGATCGCCTGGTCGCGCGACATCGGCCGCTTCTGGGTGCACACCTGCACCTTCGATCATCCCTCGGCGATCGCGTTCTACCAGCGCTCCGGCTTCCGCCCGTTCCTGCGGCAGATCGAGGTGGCGGATGATCCGAGGCTCGACGGCAAATTGCCGCGCGATGCGGCAGGGCACGTGCCGGTGATTGGATAGCTTGTCACGCAGACCGGCTCATGATCCGGTTGCAATGCGGCGCAAGCCATCTACGATGGTGCAAAGCGCAACCTTTGACCCGGCTTGGCCGCCACACCTTGAAAGCCCTGCTTTCGAGCGCAGTGGCCTGCCGCGGCATGACGGACGAGATGACAGATGTTCCTGATCGGCCAGTACGACTCGCCCTTTGTCCGCCGCACCGCGATCGCGCTGCGGCTTTATGGCTTGCCGTTCGAGCACAAGCCGTGGTCGACCTTCGGCGATGCCGAGAAGGTCGCGGCCTATAATCCGGTGCAGCGGGTGCCGACGCTGGTGCTCGATGACGGCGAGGCGCTGATCGAGAGCAGCGCGATCCTGGATTATCTCGACGAGCTGGTCGGGCCGGAGAAGGCGATGCTGGCGCGCTCGGGGCCCGAGCGGCGCAAGCATCTGCGCATCATGGCGCTGGCGACCGGGCTCGCCGACAAGGCGGTGAGTCTGGTTTACGAGCGCGTGCTGCGCAAGGAGCAGCTCAAGCTGTGGGTCGAGCGCTGCGAGGGGCAGATCTCGCGCGTGCTCACGGTGCTGGAGCAGGAACGCGCGGCGGTGCCGTCGCCTTATTGGTTGGGCGATCGGATCGGCCACGCCGACATCGCGGTGGCCTGCGCGCTGCGCTTCACCGGCGAAGCGCATCCACATCTGTTCGACACGCGCTATCCGGCGCTCACGGCCCACGCCGCGCGCTGCGAAGCGCTGCCGCCGTTCCAGGAGATCGTGCAGCCGCTGGCGCCGCCGAAGGGGTAGGGCGTATCGCGGAGCTCCCTGCTTTCGTCATTCCGGGGCTCGCCGAAGGCGAGAGCCCGGAATCCAATCATCCGCGGAGTCTGCGGCCTGATGGATTCCGGGCTCGTGCTTCGCACGCCCCGGAATGACGAGGGGAGAGAGGTGCGACAAAACAACCCGACGGGCAACTCAGCAAAACGCGTCAAGTGCCGGCGTTGAAAATATTTCGCTTTATCCGAAGCGCAATTCGGTGTATGAATAGCCCGTCTCGCCCGACACGAGGGGCGCTTCGCGGTCGTCACGAACGCGGGTCGAGATGCGGTGGACGCCGATTGTGCAGTCGACGAATGCGCATGAAGCGGACAGCGAAGTCGTGCAGGCCTGACGCCCTAGCGGTAGGTGTCTCTTCCGATTGCGCAGGGCGCGTTGTGAAGACGGTGACAACAAAGCCAAGTCTCGCCGGGGAGAGCACGTATAAGCCGTAAGCCATCGCGCAGGGAAAGCCGGATTGCTCCGGTTACACCTGTGGTCCTACCCCCGTGCTTTCTACCTATTGCACGGGGCCCATGGGTGCGATCGGCACCCGGCTTTCCCTGCGCCCTCACCAACGGAGAGGGCGGAAACGAAGAGCAAGACTCGGACAATTCATGTCGCGAGAACGCGAAACTGCGTCCTCACCCAAGCTGTCATCGCCCGGCTCGCCGCCTCCGCTAAAGCTTCGGCGCGCCACGGACTGCTTGCCTCGTCGAAGCCTTGGCGTAGACGGGACCGGGCGATCCAGTACGCCGCGGCTTCTCGGCTCAAGCATTACTGCCTCTGGAATACTGGATCACCCGCTTTCGCGGGTGACGACACCGACAGTGTGGCAAGTGAATCGAAACCCATTCTCGTCGTCGTCCTGGCGAAACCCATTACCCCGAATCCCAATTGTTGCACGACGCTGGGGCCGCGGTCCCGTTCATCACCGAATGCGGTGGTTATGGGTCCTGGCTTTCCGCCAGGCGACGGCGGTGCTTGTGCCGCACTCACGCGACCTCGCAACGCGCGCTGTGGGCTACCCATTGCCGGCCCGATCTTCTATGGTGCGCTGATCCGGTTCGCATGCGGCGAACTCGATAAATCCATGATATCAAAGGCTTAAGGCTTAGATCGAAGCCTTTGGAGGGCGATTTGACGCGGTATATTTCGACCAGGGGTGAGGCCCCGGTGCTTGGCTTCTGCGATGTGATGCTGACCGGGCTTGCCCGCGACGGCGGGCTTTACGTGCCCGAGACCTGGCCGCTTCTGTCGCACGAGACCATCGCCGGCTTGTTCGGCCGTCCCTATTGGGAGGTCGCGGTCGAGATCATCCGCCCGTTCGCCGCCGGCGAGATTTCCGACGCCGAGCTCGGCCGCATGGCCAACGAGGCCTATGCCACCTTCCGCCATCCCGCGGTGGTGCCGCTCGACCAGGCCGGGCCGAACCAGTTCCTGCTCGAGCTGTTCCACGGGCCCACGCTGGCGTTCAAGGACGTCGCGATGCAGCTGATCTCGCGGCTGATGGATCACGTGCTGGCCAAGCGCGCGCAGCGTACCACCATCGTGGTCGCGACCTCGGGCGACACCGGCGGCGCCGCGGTCGAGGCGTTTGCCAATCTCGACAATGTCGACCTCGTCGTGCTGTTCCCGAACGGCCGCATCTCCGAGGTGCAGCGTCGCATGATGACGACGACGGGTGCTGCCAACGTCCATGCGCTCGCGATCGAGGGCACGTTCGACGATTGCCAGGCGCTGGTGAAGGAGATGTTCAACAACCATCGCTTCCGCGACCAGGTGGCGCTGTCGGGCGTCAACTCGATCAACTGGGCGCGCATCGTGGCGCAGGTGGTTTACTACTTCACCTCGGCGGTCGCGCTCGGTGCGCCGCAGCGCACGGTCGACTTCACGGTGCCGACCGGCAATTTCGGCGACATCTTCGCCGGCTATGTGGCGAAGCGGATGGGGCTGCCGATCCGGTGCTTGCGCATCGCCGCCAACGTCAACGACATCCTGCCGCGCACGCTGAAGACCGGCAATTACGAGGTGCGCGAGGTACACGCCACGGCGTCGCCGTCGATGGACATCCAGGTGTCCTCGAATTTCGAGCGGCTGCTGTTCGAGGCGTCTGGTCGCGACGCCGACCAGGTCCGCCGCCTGATGGCCTCGCTGAAGCAGTCCGGCCGCTTCGTGCTGCCCGATGCGACGCTCGCCGCGGTGCGCCGCGATTTCGACGCCGGCCGCGCCGACGAGACCGAGACCGCGGCCGCGATCCGCGCCGCCTGGCGCGAGGCCGGCGATCTCGTCGATCCGCACACCGCGGTGGCACTCGCGGTCGCCGACCGCGACACCTCGGACTCCAAGATCCCGAACATCGTGCTGTCGACCGCGCATGCGGCCAAATTCCCCGACGCGGTCGAGGCGGCCTGCGGGGTGCGTCCGCAGCTGCCGGCCTGGCTCGGCGGCCTGATGAGCAAGTCCGAACACATCACGGTCATGAAGAATGATTCCGCCGAGGTCGAGCGCTTCGTGCTGTCGGTCAGCCGTGCTGCCAAGCAGGGAGTTGCCTGAATGAGCGTTGACATCACCAAGCTGCCGAGCGGCCTGACCGTCGTCACCGACACCATGCCGCATCTGGAGACCGCGGCGCTTGGGGTCTGGGCCGGCGTCGGCGGCCGCGACGAGAAGCCGAACGAGCACGGCATCTCGCATCTGCTCGAACACATGGCGTTCAAGGGCACCGCGCGGCGCTCCTCGCGCGAGATCGTCGAGGAGATCGAGGCGGTCGGCGGCGACCTCAATGCCGGCACCTCGACCGAGACCACGGCCTATTATGCGCGGGTGATGAAGGCCGACGTGCCGCTGGCGCTCGACGTGCTCTCCGACATCCTCGCCAATCCGTCCTTCGTGCCGGATGAGCTCGAGCGCGAGAAGAGCGTGATCGTGCAGGAGATCGGCGCGGCGCAGGATACGCCCGACGACGTCGTGTTCGAGCATCTCAACGAGCTCTGCTATCCGGACCAGCCGATGGGCCGCTCACTGCTCGGCACCGCCAAGACGCTGAAGGCGTTCGACCGCGACATGCTGCGCGGCTATCTGTCGACGCATTACCGCGCCCCCGACATGGTGGTCGCGGCCGCCGGCGCGGTCGATCACGAGCGCGTTGTCGAGGACGTCGTGCAGAAGTTTTCCAGCTTCGACGCCACGCCGGCGCCGAAGCCGCAGGTCGCGATGTTCGGCAAGGGCGGTTCGCGCGTGGTGCATCGCGATCTCGAGCAGGCGCATCTGACGCTGGCGCTCGAAGGCGTGCCGCAGACCGATCTGTCGCTGTTCTCGCTGCAGGTGTTCACCAACGCGCTCGGCGGCGGGATGTCGTCGCGGCTGTTCCAGGAGGTGCGCGAGAAGCGCGGGCTGTGCTACTCGATCTACACCTTCCACGCCCCCTACACCGACACCGGCTTCTTCGGCCTCTACACCGGCACCGATCCGGCCGACGCGCCGGAAATGATGGAAGTCATCGTCGACGTCATCAATGACGCGGTCGAAACCCTGACCGAGGCCGAGGTCGCCCGCGCCAAGGCGCAGATGAAGGCCGGGCTGTTGATGGCGCTGGAAAGCTGTTCATCCCGGGCCGAACAATTGGCGCGGCATGTGCTAGCCTATGGACGGCCGCAGACGGTGGAAGAGCTGGTGGCGAGGATCGATGCGGTCAGCGTCGAATCCAGCCGCAACGCCGCCCGCGCCCTGCTGGCGCGCAGCCGGCCCGCCGTTGTCGCCCTCGGCAGCGGAAGAGGTCTGGACACGGCGGTGGCTTTTGCGGAAGGATTGACGAAGTCGAAGGCAAAGACGCTGCTGCATTAGAAGTTACCTCTCCCCGCCTGCGGGGAGAGGTCGGATTGTTCTCGGCGATGCGAAGCATCGTCCGGTGCAATCCGGGTGAGGGGGTACAGGTCCCCGACAATCGGCTCGCTCGTGGAAGCAGCCCCTCACCCCGACCCTCTCCCCGCAAGGGCGGGGCGAGGGGGACGTGAGCGGGGGAGTGTTGGGCCATGGCCCTGTTTCGTTTGCCGTCCAGTGGACCCGCTGCATTGATGCCGCGCGGTCACGGGCTGTTGCTGCGCGCGCCGCAAATGTCGGACTTCCCGCAATGGGCGCAATTGCGCGAATTCAGCCGCGCCTATCTGACGCCATGGGAGCCGATCTGGCCGTCCGACGACCTGACCCGCGCCGGCTTCCGCCGCCGCTTGCGGCGTTACACCGAGGATATCGCCGCCGACCGCTCCTATCCGTTCATCATCTTCCGCGAATCGGACGGGGTGATGATCGGCGGCATCACGCTCGCCAATGTCCGCCGCGGCATCGTGCAGGCCGGCACGATCGGCTATTGGGTCGGCCTGCCGCACGCCCATCGCGGCTACATGACGACCGCGCTGCGGGTGCTGCTGCCCTCGCTGTTCGGCGAGCTCAATCTGCACCGCATCGAGGCGGCCTGCATCCCGTCCAACGCCTCGTCGATCCGGGTGCTGGAGAAGTGCGGCTTCACCCGCGAGGGCCTGGCGCGGCGCTATCTCTGCATCAACGGCATCTGGCAGGACCATCTGCTGTTCGGCCTGCTGCACGAGGATTTCCGCGGCTAATCATAAGCCCATTGGCTGAAGGCGGTGCCTTGTTGGACGCCTTGGGTTCGCCGCCATTGGCTTGCTATAACGCCCGCGAAACGGGGAACCCGGATTTGGAGAATGCAGGGATATCGCATGGGTGACAGGGTGATCAGGTTCGCGCTCGCGGCGGCGGTATCGATCGGGCTCGGGGTCTCCTTGCTGCCGTCGGCGGCGTCCGCGCAGTCGCTCAGCGACCGCTTCAAGAGCCTGTTCGGCGGCGGCTCGTCGGACCAGGACAAGCCGGCCGCGCCCGCCGCGCCGCAGCAGCTCAACGACGCCGATGCCGAGCTGACCTGTCCGCCGGTGCAGATCCGCTCCGGGGCCTCGACCTATTCGGTGGCCGCGAACGGCAAGGAGGCGGTCGGCAACGACGTCAAGTTCCTGGCCTCGATCACCCGCACGGCGCGGCAATGCAATCTGAACAGCGGCCAGATCACGGCCAAGATCGGCATCCAGGGGCGGATCATCGTCGGCCCCCAGGGCGCGCCGCCGTCGATCCAGGTGCCGCTCCGCGTCGCCGTGGTGCAGGGCGGCGTCGGCGAGAAGACCATCATGACCAAGGCCTACACCACAACGGTGCAGATGGACGACAGCGGCAGCGTGCCGTTCAGCCTGGTCGCCGAGGATGTGGTCTATCCCGCGCCGTCGCCGGCCGACAACGACAATTACATCTTCTATATCGGCTTCGACCCGCAGGCCCTGAAGCCGGAGCCGAAGCCTCGCGCCGCCCCGCACAAGAAGAAGTAGCGTCCTGGAACAAAGAAAAAAGGCCGGCGCGATCAGCTCGCGCCGGCCTTATTCGGAAGCAGTTGAGATCGCGTCAGTTCAGCTTGGAGCGGACTTCGGCGATGCCCTTGCCGACGAGGTCGTCGGCAACCGAGCCCTTGACCGACTGCGACAGGATGGTCGAGGCGGCGGTCACGGCGGCGTTGGCGGCGGCGGTGCGGACATCGGCCACGGCCTGGGCCTCGGCCTGGGCGATCTTGCTCTCGGCGGTCTTGGTCCGCCGGGCGACAAAATCTTCCATCTTGGTCTTGGCCTCGGCCGCGATCCGCTCGGCTTCGGCCTTGGCGCTGGAGATGATCTCCTGGGCCTCGCGCTCCGCGCTGGCGCGGCGCGCCTTGTACTCGCCGAGCAGCTTGGCGGCCTCGTCCTTCAGACGGCGGGCGTCCTCCAGTTCGGCCTTGATGCGCTCGGCACGGTGGTCGAGCGCCGTCAGCAGGGTGCGATGGACGCCGAGATAGCCGAACACGACCAGCAGAACGACGAAAGCGATCGCAACCCAGGTTTCCGGTTCGTAAAACATCCGTCTATCCCTTCAGCGACGCGTCGACGGCGCTGTTGACCGCGTTGGCGTCCGGCGTGACGCCGGCAAGTTGCTGGACGATGGCGCCGGCCGCATCCGCCGCGATGCCGCGGACGTTCGCCATGGCGTTGGTCCGGGTCGTTGCGATCTGCTTCTCGGCGTCGGCGAGCTTGGCCGCCAGCTTCTCTTCCAGCGCCTTGCGCTCGGCTTCCGAGGCCGCGTTCAGCTTCTCGCGGGTCTCGTTGCCGATCGCCTGCGCGTTGGAGCGCGCATTCGCCAGCTCGGTTTCATAGGCCTTCAGCGCCGCGTCGGACTCGTCCTTCAGCTTCTGCGCCTCGGCCAGATCGCCCTCGATCTTGTTCTGGCGTGCATCGATCGTCCCGCCGACGCGCGGCAGTGCGATACGCGACACGATCAGATAGAGCGCGACAAATGCAATCGCCAGCGACACCAGCTGCGAGGCGAAATTGGACGAATCGAACGGCGGAAAGGCTCCGCCGTGATGTCCGCCTTCGGCCTCGGTGTGGGCGCCGGCTGCCGGGCCTTTTGCCTCGCCATGACTCTCAGCCATGGTGTTCTCCTGTTGCTGTCATGCGCGCCGCCCTTGGTATGACCTTCGGGCGGCGCGACAGGTTACCGCTGAAGCGGAACCGGGGTGCCGCTCAGAGCGGAACGAACAGCAGGAGCAGCGCGATCAGCAGCGAGAAGATGCCGAGCGCTTCGGTCACGGCGAAGCCGAAGATCAGGTTGCCGAACTGGCCCTGAGCGGCCGAGGGGTTGCGCACCGCAGCGGCGAGGTAGTTGCCGAAGATGATGCCCACGCCGACGCCTGCACCGCCCATGCCGATGCACGCGATGCCCGCGCCGATAAGTTTTGCTGCTGCCGGTTCCATTTGTAGCTCCTTGAGAAAGATAGACGGATTGGTGGGTGGAGATTCCCCGGACCGCTTAGTGTCCCGGATGAATGGCGTCGTTGAGGTAGATGCAGGTCAGGATCGCGAACACGTAAGCCTGCAGGAACGCGACCAGCAGTTCGAGGGCGTACAGTGCGATCGTGAGCGCCAGCGGCAGCACGCCGCCGACCCAGCCGAGCGCGCCCAGCGAGAAGCCGAGCATCGCGACGAAGCCCGCGAACACCTTGAGCGCGATGTGGCCGGCCAGCATGTTGGCGAACAGACGAACGCTGTGCGAGACCGGCCGCAGGAAGAACGACAGGATCTCGATGAACATGACCAGCGGCAGGATGTAGATCGGAACGCCGTGGGGGACGAAGATGCTGAAGAATTTCAGGCCGTTCTTGTAGACGCCGTAGATCAGGACCGTGAAGAACACCAACAGCGCCAGCGCCGCGGTGACGATCAGGTGGCTCGCGATCGTGAAGGTGTAGGGGATCACGCCGACGAGGTTCGAGACGCACAGGAACATGAACAGCGAGAAGATCAGCGGGAAGAACTTCATGCCTTCCGCGCCGGCCGTGCTGCGAATCGTGGTGGCGACGAATTCGTAGGAGATTTCGGCGACCGACTGCAGCCGTCCCGGAACCAGGTCCCGGCCGCTCGCCAGCATCAGCAGCGCAATCAGGAGCACCGCGATGAACATGTAGAGCGACGAATTGGTGAAGGCGATCGTGTGATTGCCGATGTGGCCGAGCGTGAAGAGGGGCTCGATATTGAACTGATGGATCGGGTCGATTTTCATCCGCGCGGCTCTTGGTCCACCGGCCGTCCTGCCGGTTATCGAATTTCAAATGTCGTGACTTCCGCCAGCGCTCAGCGCTTGCCCGAGGCCACGCCCGCGGACCTCACCACGTTGACCACGCCGGCGACGAAGCCGAGCAGCGTTAACACGATGAATCCGAATGGCGATGTCGACAGCAAACGGTCGACCCCCCAGCCAAGCGCCGCTCCGACGGCAACGCCCGCGATCAGCTCCGAGGAAAGACGAAAACCGAGCGCCATCGCCGAAGCTCTGGCCGCACTGTCCCCGCTTTCATTATCGGATTGATCAGTCTTGCTCCTGCGGCTGTCGCGAATTTCTGACAACCGATGATCGAGACTTCCGAGCCTTGCGGAAAGCGCAGCTTCGTCAGGAGGCGATTGATCGCGACTTCCACCTGCGCCGTGGTTGGTGTTCTCAGCCATGCTGCGAACACTAACCGATGCCGCGGATGATGGAAATTGCGCCCGTCCCCGTCAAAAGCCGCGCGGACCATACTTACCGCGTCTAATCAAGTCAAGATTGCGTCGTAACCAGTTATTGCTTTGATTCTGCTGATCTTATTTGAAGATATTCAAGGTCAGAGTGACGCAGTGATCGCAGTGCAACAGCTGGCGTGGCATCGAGCGATATTGCCTGGCTTCCCGCGCTCTGCTGGGATCGGCGAAAGTCCCACCTCTCGTGCAGTCAAGGTTCCGCATGCCGCGCCAGATCGACTACTACTTCTCGCTGCAATCGCCCTGGGCCTATATCGGCCACCAGCCCTTTGTGCGGCTCGTAAGCACTTACGATCTCAAGGTAAATTACCGGCCCGTGCTGCTGGTCGATCTGTTCTCGGAGACCGGTGGACTGCCGCTCGCCAAGCGTCACCCGGTGCGGCAGCGCTACCGGATGATCGAGTTGCAGCGCTGGCGCGTCAAGCGCGGCCTCAATTTCCATCTCCAGCCGGCCAACTGGCCGTTCAACGGACGCCTCGCTGATGGCGTCGTGATCGCGCTGCTCGAAGCCGGGCTTGATCCTGAGCCGTTCTTGCAACGCGCCTATCCCGCGGTGTGGGAGCTTCAGCTCAACCTTGCCGATCCAGCGACGCTGGTGAGGCTCGCCGACGATGCGGGCCTACCGGGCAAGCAGCTGGTGGAGCGCTCGGGCTCCGATGCGATCAGCGCGGCCTATGAGCAGAATCGGCAGGATGCATTGGAAGCCGACGTGTTCGGTTCGCCAGGATATGTGCTGGACGGCGAGGTCTTCTGGGGCCAGGACCGGATCGAATTGCTCGAGGACGCGTTGAAGTCAGGCCGCAAGCCCTATAGCTCTGGGCAATAGGGGCGGGATCAGGTTGAGGCGGAGCAAGCCATGCCCATCGCGATGTCGCCGTCGAGATTGTCGATCGCAATTGCTGCGGTGCTGATCTCGAGCGCTGCGGTCTCCGCGCAAACCGCGCCCGATACCGAGAACGGCCGCTACGCGTTATCTCCGGCCGGCGACGGATTCCTGCGGCTCGATACGCGCACCGGCGCGGTGTCGACCTGCACCAATTCCAGCGCCGGCTGGGCCTGTTACATGGTGCCGGACGAGCGCGCCGCGCTGGATGCCGAGATCGGGCGCCTGCAAGCCGACAATGACAAATTGAAGGGCGAACTCGCCGCGCGCGCACCGTCGGCCAAGACCGACGAGGCATTGCCGAAATCGGATCAGCTGAAGAAGCCGGAGCCGAAAATCGCCGAGGGCGAGCGCAAGATCGAAATCCCGCTGCCGAGCGACCGCGACATGGATCGCATGATGTCGTTCCTGGAGCGGGCCTGGCGGCGGCTGATCGAGATGGCCAACCGTGTGCAGCGCGACGTCAACGGCGGCAAGATTTGAGGCGGCGCCATCGCTGTCATCCCGGCCTGGTGGGACCCATAACCACCGCTGGGAGTTGGGTGGCTAAGTTGGTAACTCCAAATCTTCCTAACTGAAATGCCGCGGCGTATGGCTCCTGGCCTTCGCCGGGACGACGTGCTGAGAAAGTACAGATGAACTCACCGAGAAAAATGGTCCGCTCGGCGCCGTCCTCCGTCGCCGCAACCAGCATCGTCTCGTCGCGCCTGACGGTCGAAACGCAGGGCAGCGGCTTCATCGACATCACGCGCGAGGTCGCAAAATTCCTGCGCGAGGTGCGCGCCGGCGAGGGGGCGGTGACGCTGTTCATCCGTCATACCTCGGCCTCGCTGACGATCCAGGAGAATGCCGATCCGACGGTGCTGGTCGACCTGATGACGGCGCTCGATCGCGCCGCGCCCGCGAACGGCGGCTGGCGTCACGACACCGAAGGCCCCGACGACATGCCGGCACATATCAAGACCATGCTGACGGCGACCTCGCTTCAGGTCCCGGTGCTCGACGGCGAGATGGCGCTCGGCACCTGGCAGGGCATCTACCTGATCGAGCATCGCGCCCGGCCGCACCGCCGCGAGATCGTGCTGCAATTCATCGGCGCCACGCGCTGACGCGTTCGCGTCGCCGCTTAAGACGACATCGGCCGCGGATCGCTCCGCGGCCGATGCATGTTGACCGAGATGTCGACGGTCAGGTCCTGGTGATGTCGACGTCCTTGGTTTCCGGAATGAACAGCGCGCCGACCACGACGGTGATTGCCGCGAAGATGATCGGATACCAGAGACCGGAGTAGATATCGCCGGTCGAGGCGGTGATCGCGAACGCGGTCGCCGGGAGCAGGCCGCCGAACCAGCCGTTGCCGATATGATAGGGCAGCGACATCGAGGTGTAGCGGATACGGGTCGGGAACAGCTCGACCAGCATGGCGGCGATCGGGCCGTAGACCATGGTGACGTAGAGCACCAGGATGAACAGCAGTCCGATGATCGCAGCCACTTGCGGACGGAACACGTCGAACGGGTTCGACATCTTCACGATGCCGGCGTCACCCGCCTTCGGATAGCCCGCCGCCTGCACCGCCGCGGTGATCGCGGGGTTCGACGTCTTGGCGTCCGTGTACGGCACCTCCTTATCGTTGACCATGACCTTCACCGGCGCGCCGGCCGGGCCAGGCACGGTGGAGTACTTCACCGACGACTGGGCAAGGAAGGCGCGGGCGGTGTCGCACGGCGCCGAGAAGACGCGGGTGCCGACCGGGTTGAACAGATCGCCGCAGCCGGCGGGATCCGCAACGACCTGCACCTTGACCGTCTCATAGGCCTTTTCCAGCGCCGGATTGGCGTTGGTCGTGATCATCTTGAAGATCGGGAACAAGGTCAGTGCGCCGATCAGGCAGCCCGCCAGGATGATCGGCTTGCGGCCGATCTTGTCCGACAGCGCGCCGAACACCAGGAAGAAGCCGGTGCCAAGCAGCAGCGCCCAGGCGATCAGGAGGTTGGCGGTGTAACCGTCGACCTTCAGGATCGATTGCAAAAAGAACAGCGCGTAGAACTGTCCGGTGTACCAGATCACCGCTTGGCCCATGGTGAGGCCGAGCAGCGCGAGGATCACGATCTTGGCGTTGGCCCAGTTACCGAAGGCTTCGGTGAGCGGAGCCTTGGAGGTCTTGCCCTCCTCCTTCATGCGCTGGAACACCGGCGATTCGTTCAGCCGCAAACGGATCCAGACCGAGATGCCGAGCAGTAGCACCGACACCAGGAACGGGATGCGCCAGCCCCACTCGGCGAAATCCTTCTCGCCGGTGAAGGTGCGGGTAAACAGGATCACCAGCAGCGACAGGAACAGGCCGAGGGTTGCCGTGGTCTGGATGAACGAGGTGTAGTAGCCCCGCTTGCCCTGCGGCGCATGCTCGGCGACATAGGTCGCGGCACCGCCATATTCGCCGCCGAGCGCGAGACCCTGCAATAGGCGGAGCGAGATCAGGATGATCGGCGCCGCGATGCCGATGGTCTTGGCGTTGGGCAGCAGGCCGACGATGAAGGTCGACAGGCCCATGATCAGGATCGTGACGAGGAAGGTGTATTTGCGGCCGACGATGTCGCCGACCCGGCCGAACACGATCGCGCCGAACGGGCGCACCAGGAAGCCCGCGGCGAACGCCAGCAGCGCGAAGATATCGCGGGTTGCCGGCGGATAGTCGGAGAAGAACTGCGCGCCGATGATGCCAGCCAGCGAACCGTAGAGATAGAAGTCGTACCACTCGAACACGGTGCCGAGCGACGACGCCAGGATGACGAAACGCTCATCCTTGGTCATGCCGGCGGGCCGCGCCGAAGTTGCAGTCATTGTGGACATCTGGATAGCTCCCCCCGAATTATTGCTGCCATGCGAGCCCCCGCTTGGCTGACCAGGCCCGAATGAGCCTGACGCTTCCTTTCAAAGTAACATCGCAGCGAAACCCGCCCCAATAAGACTTTTGGCTTTTGCACGCTCGAACTTATCTTCAAGGGGAGAACTGAGTGGAACGCACCCACGCGCATCTGTTGCAGCGCACAAGTTCGGCGGGTTAACTGCGTTGGCATCTGGTATTATCAAGCACTTGCGTGATACTGGCGCGCGGGTCACAACCAAACGGCGCGGATCTGCCGAGATCCGCTAGTGGGACTGAGATGACTGCTGCTGCCAATACTCATCTTGTCATCGCCGACGACCATCCGCTGTTCCGCGATGCGTTGCGTCAGGCAGTGGGAAGCGTCGTGAGTTCGGCCACTATCAGCGAGGCCGGATCGTTCGAGGATCTGACTGCGCTGCTGGAACGGGACTCCGAGGTCGATCTGATCCTGCTCGATCTCTCGATGCCCGGGATCAGCGGCTTTTCCGGTCTGATCTATCTGCGGGCGCAATATCCGGCGATCCCGGTGGTCATCGTCTCCGCCAGCGACGATGCCGGAACCATCCGCCGCTCGCTTGATTTCGGCGCCTCCGGCTTCATCCCCAAGCGGTTCGGTGTCGAGACGCTGCGCGATGCCATCATGAAGGTGATGGAGGGCGACGTCTGGGTTCCACCCGACACCGACCTCTCGGCGGCCGGCGATCCCGACATGACGCGGCTGCGCGATCGCCTGGTGACGCTGACCCCGCAGCAGGTGCGGGTCCTGATGATGCTGTCGGAGGGGCTGCTCAACAAGCAGATCGCCTATGAGCTCGGCGTCTCCGAGGCGACCATCAAGGCCCACGTTTCGGCCATCCTGCAGAAGCTCGGCGTCGAAAGCCGGACGCAAGCCGTGATCGCCGCCGCCAAGATCGCCGGCGGCCAGTGGCGCCAGGGCACGCCGTCGAGCTAGCGTTCCGCCGGGCCTAACTCCGTCACCTGAGGAGCGCGCTCTTGCGCGCGTCTCGAAGGGTCGACGGCCACCAGCCGGGCCGATTCATCCTTCGAGGCTCGCTCTGCTCGCACGTCAGGATGACGGAATGCGTGGTTTGACTTGGATCGCGCACCTTCGCCGCTATTCCGCCGCCACCATCTGCTGCGTCCGCCACTGTCCGAGCAGGGCGCGCAGCGAGGCCGGCTTCACCGGCTTGTTCAGCACCGCGATGTTTTCCTCGCGCGCTGCGGCGCGCACGGCCGGGCTGCGGTCGGCGGTGATCAGGATCGCCGGGATGCCGTCGCCGAAGCGGCGGCGGATCTCGCGGATCGCGGCGACGCCGTTGCCGCGGTCGAGGTGATAGTCGACCAGCACGCCGGTGACGCGGCTGCCGGCGGCCTCGATCGCGCTGATCGCGCCGTCGGCATCGAGCACCGCGATCACCTCGGCATCCCACGCCGTCAGCAGCGTCTTCATGCCGTCGAGAATGGCGGGGTCGTTTTCGATGCAGACGATCAGCGAGCCGCTCATCGGCGTCTTCGCCAGCGGGGTGGCGCTGGTGACGGCTGCGGTGTGGTTGACTGCGGTCGCGGCCGGCACGGTGACCGAGAACGCCGAGCCGCCGCTGACATTGGCCGAGATCGCGATGCGGTGGTTGAGCACGCGCGCCAGCCGCTCGACGATCGACAATCCAAGGCCGAGGCCGCGGGCGATCCGGGCACCCTGCTCAAGGCGGTGGAACTCCTTGAAGATCTCGCCGCGCTTCTGCACGGGGATGCCGACACCGGTATCGTAGATGCTGATCTGCAGCGTGTCGCCGCGGCGGCGGCAGCCGATCAGCACGCGGCCGCGCGGGGTATATTTGATCGCGTTGGAGATGAAGTTCTGCAACAGCCGGCGCAGCAGCGAGCGGTCGGATTCGACCGGCAGCGAGCAGGCGACGAAGCGCAGGTCGAGGCCCTTGTCGCGGGCGATCGGCATGAACTCGATCTCCAGCGAGCGCATCAGGTCCGCCATCCGGAAGCTCGTGATCGCCGGCGTCATGGCACCGGCATCGAGCCTGGAGATGTCGAGCAGCGCGCCCAGGATGTCCTCGATCGCCTCGAGCGAGTCGTCGATGTTCTCGACCAGCCGCGAATCCTCGCCGCCGTTCTGGCGCTCGACCAGGCTCGTGACATAGAGCCGCGCCGCGTTCAGCGGCTGCAGGATGTCGTGGCTGGCCGCCGCCAGGAACCGCGTCTTGGAGGCGTTGGCATCTTCCGCGATGCCCTTGGCGAGCGCGAGCTCCGAGTTCAGCCGCGTCAGCTCCTCGGTGCGGTCGCGCACCCGCTTTTCCAGCGTCGCGTTGGCGCGCTCCAGCGCCTCCGCGGCCTCGAAGCTCGGCGTGACGTCGGAGAAGGTGATGACGAGGCCGCCGCCCGGCATCCGGTTGGCGCGCACCTCGATCACCAGATGGCGGTCGGTGAAGCGCTCCAGATAGGGCTCGCCCTCGGTGGTGTAGGCACGCAGCCGCAGTTGCAGCAGGCTTTCGCCGTCGCCGGCCGCCGGCGGGCTGATCGCGCCCATATATTCGAGGATCTCGGGCAAGGGGATGCCGAGCTGCACAAGATGCGACGGCAGCGCCAGCAGTTCGGAGAACTGGCGGTTGGAACAGATCAGCTGCAGATCGGCGTCGAACACCGCGATGCCCTGGCGCACATGGTTGAGCGCGGTCTGCAGGATCTCGCGGTTGAAATGCAGCGCGGCGTGGGAATCGTCGAGCAGCTTCAGCGCGGCCTTGGCCGATACCGTCCGCCGTTGCAGCAACAGCGACATCACGAGACGCGAGGAGGCGGCGCCGATCGAGGAGGCGATCAGTCGCTCGGCGTGCTGCAGCAGCTCGAAATCGGCCGGTGCTGCGGTCTGCAGCACGATGTTACGGTCGGCGGCGAACGCGGCGAACGCCTCGCGGGTGCGGTCGGGGCCGAGATATTGCGTCACCGTGCTCTGGATGTCCTGCACCGTCACCGTGGTGCGCCAGCGCCGGAAGCTCGGCGCGATCGGGGCCAGCGCGTTGGGCACGAACACGTCGGCCTGCAACAGCTCGATCGCGGACGGCGCGCGGGCCAGCGAGAACAGCACATAGGTGAGGACGTTGAGCGCAAGGCTCCACAGCACGCCGTGCAGCAGCGGCGGCAGGTCGGCACCGAACAGCGCCTGCGGCCGCAGCGCCTCGATTCCGAACGGCCCGTGTTGCAGCAGCATCAGGCCGGCGGTGGAGTTTTCCAGGAAGCTCGGGATGAACAGCGTGTAGAGCCACGTCGCAAAGCCGACCAGCATGCCCGCCATGGCGCCGCGTGCGGTGGCCCTGCGCCAGAACAGGCCGCCGAAGAAGGCCGGCGCGAGCTGGGTGATCGCGGCAAACGACAGCAGGCCGATCGCGACCAGCTGGGTATTGCCGAGCGCGCGGTAATAGAAATACGCCAGCACCATGATGGCGAAGATCGAGAAGCGGCGCGCCTTCAGCAGGAAATCGGCAAAATCCTTCTGGCCGGCGCGGGCGTCGTCGCTGCGCGGCAGCACCAGCGGCAGCACGATGTCGTTGGAGACCATGATCGACAGCGCGACGCATTCGACGATCACCATCGCGGTCGCCGCCGACAGGCCGCCCACGAACACCGCAAGGCTGAGCAGTTGCGAATTGCCCTCGATCGGCAGCGCCAGCACGAACATGTCGGCGTCGACAGCGCCGAACGGGAAGATCACGAGGCCCGCGATCGCGATCGGAATCACGAAGATATTGATCACGACGAGGTAGAGCGGGAACAGCCAGCGCGCGCGGGTGACCTCGGCGGGCGTCGAGTTTTCCACCACGCTGACATGGAACTGGCGCGGCAGCAGCATGATCGCGCAGAACGACAGCAGCGTCATGATCAGGAAATTGCCGATCGACGGCACATATTCGATCGCGCGCACCGCCTCCGGCGTTTTCAGGGCGCGCTCATAGAGCTCGACCGGGGAGAACATCCAGAAGGTGACGAAGGCGCCGGCGGCGATGAAGGCGACCAGCTTGACGATGGATTCGGCGGCGATCGCCAGGATCAGGCCGTGCTGGTGCTCGGTGGCGTCGGTGTGGCGGGTGCCGAACAGCACCGCGAACACCGCCATCGCCAGCGTCACCATCAGCGCGATGTCGCCGATCACAGGGATTTTCGAGAACGCCTGGTCCTCGCTCAGGATGGTCTCCAGCGACGAAGCCATCGCCTTCAGCTGCAGCGCGATGTAGGGCACCGAGCCGATGATCGCGATCAGCGCCACGGTGGCCGCGACCGCCTGGCTCTTGCCGTAGCGCGCGGCGATGAAGTCGGCGATCGAGGTGATGTTCTGCGACTTGGCGAGGGCGATCACGCGGCGCAGCAGCGGGGTGCACAGCCCGACCATCACGATCGGGCCGACATAGATCGCCAGGAAGTCGATGCTGGTGCGGGTGGCGAAGCCGACCGAGCCGAAGAAGGTCCAGGAGGTGCAGTAGATCGCCAGCGACAGCGGATAGATCCAGTGGCTGGCGCGGCCGCGCGCGTCCGGCGGCGTCCGGTCGCCGCGGCTGGCAATGAAGAACAACAATCCGATGTAGGCGAACGCCGTGGCGATCACGCCCCAATCGTGCAGCATCGCTGCTCATCTCCTGTTCCCGGCCTCCAGGGCATGATCCGGAAAAGTGTGAAGCGGTTTTCCGAAAAGATCATGCTCAAACAAAGCGGCCCGGGATCAGGATTATAACGCAAAGGGCCGGCCGCGCGATGCACGGCCGGCCCGAATTCGGGGGCGGAAAACCGATAAGGTTACTCGGCGGCCAGCGGCTTCTGGTGCAGCGGCAGGCCGAGCCGGTCCCAGACCTGGAGCAGGGCTTCCGCCAGCGCGTCGATCAGGCCGTCGTCATGGTAGGGCGAGGGCGTGATGCGCAGCCGCTCGCTGCCCTTGGCGACGGTCGGATAATTGATCGGCTGGATGTAGATGCCGTGGTCCTCGAGCAGCAGGTCGGAGGCGCGCTTGCACTTCTCGGGATCGCCGACGAACAGCGGCACGATATGGGTGTCGCTCGACATCACGGGCAGCCCGGCCGCGGTCAGGATCGCCTTGGTGCGGGCGGCGCGGTCCTGGTGGCGCTCGCGCTCCCAGCTCGAGGTCTTGAGGTGGCGGATCGCAGCGGTCGCGGCCGAGCAGATCGCCGGCGGCAGCGCGGTCGTGAAGATGAAGCCCGGCGCATAGGAGCGCACGGCATCGATCACCGCGGCCTTGCCCGCGATGTAGCCGCCGAGGCAGCCGAACGCCTTGGCCAGCGTGCCTTCGAGGATATCGATCCGGTGCATCACGCCGTCGCGCTCGGCGATGCCGCCGCCGCGCGGGCCGTACATGCCGACCGCATGCACCTCGTCGACATAGGTCATGGCGCCGTATTTTTCGGCCAGATCGCAGATCTTGCCGAGCGGCGCGACGTCGCCGTCCATCGAATAGAGGCTCTCGCAGACGATCAGCTTCGGCCGGTCGGGACCGGCGGCGATCAGGAGCTCTTCGAGATGTGCAATGTCGTTGTGGCGGAAGATCTGGCGGTCGCAGCCGGCCTGGCGCACGCCTTCGATCATCGAATTGTGGTTCAGCGCGTCCGACAGGATCAGGCAGTTCGGGATCAGCTTGGCGAGCGTCGAGATGCCGGTCTGGTTCGAGACATAGCCCGAGGTGAACAGCAGCGAGGCCTCCTTGCCGTGGAGGTCGGCGAGCTCGGCTTCGAGCTGCACCAGCGGATGATGGGTGCCCGCGATGTTGCGGGTGCCGCCGGCGCCGGTGCCGACCCGGGTCGCGGTCTCGACCATGGCGCCGACCACCTTGGGGTGCTGGCCCATGCCGAGATAGTCGTTGGAGCACCAGATCACGACGTTGCGGCTGCCGTTCGGCGAATGCCATGTCGCGTGCGGGAAGCGTCCCGCGATCCGTTCGAGGTCGGCGAACACCCGGTAGCGCCGCTCGTCATGCAGGCGGTTGAGGGCGGTGTTGAAAAACTGGCTGTAATCCATCGGCAAACCCAGAAAGCGGAACCTGACCGGAACGACTGCCTCTTCTTAGAGCTTTTCCAGCTCTAATGTCCATGCACTGGCCCACATCTCGACATGCGTCGCAGTTGGGCAAATTGCCCTAGCGGCCGTCCATCCCGCTTGATTCCGGACAAATAGCCCGGGGTATGATCGCCCGGCGGGCTCAGGTCGTCCTGAAGCGCAGCATGCCGTCGGCGTGCATCGCGGCCGTCAGGCGGCCCTCGACCAGCATGTAGTTGACATGGGCGACCAGCTCGCCGGCGGCGAAGCCCATCTGGTGCTCGTCCAGCACGTGCTTGTGGAACACCACAGGCACCAGTTCCTTGGAGGTCTGCGGCACCTCGCGGCAGGCCTCGGCGATCAGCCGGCAGCGCTCCTCATGGTGGTCGGCGAGCTGCTTGATCCGGGTCTTCAGCCCGTAGAACGGCACGCCATGGCCCGGCAGCACCATCACGTCATAGGGCAGCGTGGTGGTCAGGCTCGCCAGCGAAGCCAGATACTCGCCGAGCGAGTTCTGCTCGGGCTCGACCGCCCAGACGCTGACATTGGGCGAGATCTTGCTCAACACCTGGTCGGCGGACAGGAACAATTTGTCGGCCGCGCAATACAGCATCACCTGGTCGAGCGCGTGGCCGCCGCCGGTGATCACCTTGAAGCGCCGCGTGCCGATCACGACCTCGTCGCCATGGGTGAGGCGGTGATAGGACGGCGGCAGCACCGAGACGCGCTTCAGGTAATCCTGGCCGCGGCCGAGCAGCTTCTCGGTGAGGTCCTCGTCCATGCCGTGGCGGCGGAAGAACAGCCGCTGCGCGTTGCGCCGCTCCTCGGTGCCGCGGTTCTGGTGATAGACCGATTGCAGATATTCCACCTGCGACATGAACAGCGGGCAGTCGAACCGCTCGGTGATCCAGCCGGCGAGACCGACATGGTCGGGATGCGAATGCGTCACGATCAGCCGCTTGACCTTGACGTGCTGCAGCGGTCCCTCGAACAGCGTGGTCCAGGCCGCGATCGATTCCTCGTTGCCGAAACCGGCATCCACCATGGTCCAGCCGTCGCCGTCGGCGAGCAGGTAGATGTTCACATGGTTGAGGCGGAACGGCAGCTTCAGCCGCGCCCACAGCACGCCGGGCGCCACCTCCACGACCTGGTCGTGGCCGGGATGGTTTTCCCAGGGGTATCGCAGTGCCTCCGCGGAGGAGGGAAGGCTGTCGGTCTTCGTATGCATGCTACCGGCTTAGCGGCACATGGCCCGCCGCGCCAGCCGAAAAATCAGATAGTCGTCCGGAGAATGGGCTCGAACGGCACCCGAATTCCGCAGCCCGGATTGGGCCGGTCGCTCCGCCGCACGCTTGCGACAGGGTCATTCGGCTGGATGCACGCTCCCCACGGGACGGCTGTGTCCGCTCACACCACCCGAAGATGTGCCTTCGTGCGTTGCCACGCGCTGCGGCTTGCGCCCGAACTTGCGGACCACGGTGTAAAACGCTGGGGTAAACAGCAGGCCGAACGCGGTCACGCCGAGCATTCCGGCGAACACCGCGGTGCCGAGCGACTGGCGCATCTCCGCGCCGGCGCCGGTTGCGACCACGAGCGGCGCGACGCCGAAGATGAAGGCGAGCGACGTCATCAGGATCGGCCGCAACCTTGTGCGTGCCGCCGTGACTGCAGCTTCAGCCGGGCTCGCACCGGTCTCCTCGGTCTGGCGCGCGAACTCCACGATCAGGATCGCGTTCTTGGCTGCCAGACCAACCAGCACGACAAAGCCGATCTGGGCCAGCACGTCGATCGGCATGCCGCGCCACAGCAGGCCCGTCACGGAGGCGAGCAGACACATCGGCACGATCATCACCACCGCAAGCGGCAGATTCCAGCTTTCATACTGGGCGGCGAGCACCAGGAACACGAACAAAGCGGCGGCGCCGAACACCAGCAGCGATGATGTTCCCGGCAGCTGCTGTTGAAAGGCAAGCTCGGTCCATTCGAAGCCGATGCCGGGCGGCAGAACCTCATGGGCCAACTCCTCCATCCGATGCAGCGCGCTGCCGGTCGCCACGCCCGGCGCCGCGACGCCCATCACCTCGGCCGCCGGGAACAGGTCATAGCGCGGCACGCGATAAGCCATGTTCTCGGATTTCATCCGCGCCACGGTGCCGATCGGCACCATCTCGCCCGAAGAGTTGCGGGCCTTCAGCCGCGCGACGTCCTGCGGGTCCTGCCGGAACGAGCCATCGGCCTGCGCGATCACCTGGTAGGTTCGGCCCAGATAGTTGAAGTCGTTGACATATTGCGAGCCGAGATAGACCTGCAGGGTGCTGAATACATCGGTCGGCGTCAGACCGACCTTCTCGGCGCGCTCGCGGTCGATATCGGCATAGACCGACGGCGCGCGGGTGCCGAACAGGGTGAAGACCCCAGCGAAGCTCGGATCCTTGTTGGCGGCGGCGACCAGCGTCTGCGCCGCCTTGGCGAGTGCCTCCGAGCCGAGCCCGGCACGATCCTGCAGCATCATCTTGAAGCCGCCGGCATTGCCGATGCCCTGCACCGGCGGCGGCGGGATCGTCAGCACGTAGGCCTCCTGGATCACCGACAGCCGCTTGCGCAAATCGGCGAGCACGCTGGCCGCGGTCACGCCGTCGACCTCATGGTTGTAAAGCGACGGCAGGCCCGAGAAGATCGTTCCGGCGTTGGAGGCGATCGTGAAGGTCGTGGCATCGAGACCCGCAAACGGCGCAACGTGCTCCACGCCCGGCGTCGACATGATGATCTCGATCGCTTTCTTCACGACCGCTTCGGTCCGGTCGAGCGTCGCGCCGGGCGGCAGCTGCAACACCGTGATCAGATAGCCCTGGTCCTGTTCGGGAATGAAGCCGGTCGGCGCCCGTGCGAACTGAAAGCCGGCAAGGCCGATCAGCGCCGCATAGATCACAAGCACGACCCCCGTGATCTGCACCAGCCGGCGCGTCAGGCGTCCATAGCTGGTCGAAAGCCATTCGAAGCCGACATTGAAGCGGGCAAACCCTGCCTGCAGCAGCCGGGCGATCCACGAGCCCCGCGCCTTGCGGCCGGGCTCATGCGCCTTGAACAGCACCGCGCAGAGCGCCGGGCTCAAGGTCAGCGACACGAAGCAGGATATCAGCGTGGACGCCGCGATCGTCACGGCGAACTGGCGGAAGAACTGACCTGTGATCCCCGACAGGAACGCTGACGGAACGAACACGGCACACAGCGTCAGGGCGATCGAGATCAAGGCGCCCCCGACTTCCGTCATGGTGACGTGAGCGGCCTCGACCGGGGTCATGCCACGCTCGAGATTGCGCTCGACATTTTCCACCACCACGATGGCGTCGTCGACCACGATGCCTACCGCGAGCACAAGTCCGAACAGCGAAAGATTGTTCAGCGAGATGCCGAGCAGATACAGAAAGC
Organism: Bradyrhizobium sp. USDA 4461; assembly: GCF_054055655.1. Classification (NCBI taxonomy): domain Bacteria; kingdom Pseudomonadati; phylum Pseudomonadota; class Alphaproteobacteria; order Hyphomicrobiales; family Nitrobacteraceae; genus Bradyrhizobium; species Bradyrhizobium sp. USDA 4461. The sequence continues at coordinate 1,594,568 of NZ_JBSRXM010000001.1, read as the reverse complement.
TGAACGTTCCCACCAGAGAGACCGGGATCGCGATCACCGGAATGATCGCGGCGCGCCAGCTTTGCAGGAACAGGAACACCACGCCGACCACGAGCAGGATCGCAACGAAGATCGTCTTGATCACCTCGTCGACGGATTTGCCGACGAAGATGGTCGGGTCATAGATGATCTTGTATTCGACGCCCGGCGGGAATTCCTTGCCGAGCTTCTGCATCGCCTCGAGCACTTCCTTGTCGACGGCCAGCGAATTGGCGCCTGGCTGGGCGAAGATCAGGAGCGGCAAGCCGGGTTGCCGGTCCATGAAGGCGGTCGAGCCGTAGTCGGAGGCGCCGATCTCGACCCGCCCGACGTCGCGCAACCGCGTCACGCGACCCTCGCTATCCGACTTCAGCACGATGGAGGCGAACTGCTCCGGCGTCGAGAGACGTCCGAGCGTCTGCACGTTGAGCTGATAGGCCTGCTTCGAGGCGACCGGTGGCTGATTCAGGATTCCGGCCGAGACCTGGATGTTCTGGGCGCGCAGCGCGGCCAGCACCTCGCTTGCGTTCAGATTGTGGGCCGCGACCTTGTCCGGATCGAGCCAGATGCGCATGGCGTACTCGCGGCCGCCCTGCATCGTCACGTCGCCGACGCCCGGCAACCGCGCCAGCGCATCCTTCACATGCAATGTCGCGTAGTTCGAGATGTAGAGCAGGTCGCGTGAAGAATCCGGCGAATAGAGGTGCACGGCCAGCAGGATGTTCGGGGTCGCCTTCCTGACCTGCACGCCGAGCCGCTGCACGTCCTCCGGAAGCCGCGGCAGGGCATCCTGCACGCGGTTCTGCGTCAGCATCTGCGCGACGTTGAGATCGGTGCCGATCCGGAACGTGACCGTTATAGTGAGCTTGCCGTCACCGGTCGCCTGACTGTTCATATAGAGCATGTTCTCGACGCCGTTGATCTCCTGCTCGAGCGGCGTCGCAACGGTGCGCGAGACCACCTCGGCGGAGGCGCCGGGATAGCTTGTGGTGATCTGAACGGTGGGCGGCACGATCTCGGGGTACTGCGCGATCGGCAGGATCGCGAGCGCGCCGAGACCGATCAGCGTCACGAACACGCTGAGGACCGTGGCGAAGATCGGCCGGTCAATGAAGCTGTGGCTCATTTGAAGCTCCGGAAGTCAGGAAAGCGACGCCTGGATTCGCTGTCGGTGTTTGACCTAGCCGCGGTCGTCGGCGCTCGCGTCGTAGTGAATGGTGCCGTCCTGCGGCGCGACCTTTGAGCCGGGAATGGCGCGTACCAGGCCATCGATGACGACGCGGTCGCCGGGCTCTAGGCCCGACCGGATAACCCGCAACCCGCCGCGCAGATCGCCCGTCGTCACGATCTTCGGCTTGACCGCGGAGTCCGGACCAATGGTCATCACCAGATGTTGCGATTGGTCGAGCGTAACCGAGGCATCGGGAAGCAAGAAGGCCGGCGCCGGCGGCGCGATCTCGACCCGCAACCGCGCAAACGCACCGGGCGCCAGGAGGAGATCGGGGTTCGGCACCGTCGCGCGCGCCCGGATCGTGCCGCTGGAGCGATCGAGCGCGTTATCGATGAAATCGAGCGTTCCCTCGCGCTTGAAATCATTCTCGTCGGAAAGCCGGATCACGACCTTGTTGGCGAGCGGCCCCTGAATACGGGGCCGCGCGCGCGAGAATGTCAGGAAATCGGATTCGCTCATGTCGAAATCGACATAGAGCGGGTCGAGCGAGACCAGCGTCGCCAGCAATGTCGTCGGGCTGGTCGCGGCGCGGCTGCCCGCGATCAGGCTGCCGATCGAAACCTGCCGCGCGCCGATGCGTCCCGTAAAGGGCGCTCGCACGCGGCTGTAGTCGAGATCAAGCTCGGCGTCGCGCACGCGCGCCTTGGCATCTTCGACCGCGGCTTGCGATGCATCCTGGTCGTTGGTGCGCTGATCAACGGTTTCCTGCGTCGCGAAGTCACTTCGCTTGAGTGACGTCGCGCGCGTCAGCTGATTGTTGGCGAGCTCGACGCGGGCTTTTGCTGTCTGCAGCGCGGCCTGCGCTTGAGCGAGCTTGATTTCGTAGGGGCGCGGATCGATGACAAACAGAAGATCGCCCTTGTGAACGATCTGGCCGTCCTTGAAGTGAATCTCGGTCAGAGTGCCGCCGACCTAGGCACGCAGCTCGACGCGGTCGACCGCGGAGAACTGGCCGAGGAAGTCAATCCTGTTGCTGACCTCGCGCTGCAGCGGCTGGCTGACTGTCACCGGAGGCGCCGGCGGTGCGACCGCTGCCGCCTTGTTGCCCCCATGGGGCGCGAAGCCGAAATAAACCGATCCGACGGCGAGTGCGATTGCCGCGACGATGACGCCGGTTCGCCAGCTGCGTCTGCGCGGTTGCCCTCCCGATCGATCGAGCGGCTCGCGTGCTACCTTCGTGTTGTCGGTGATCTGGTCCATGAGACGTCCGTCATTCTTTGCCTGGCCGCCCGAAGCCTGGCCGGGCGAGGCGCCGCCAACGGCAGGCTGAGCGTTGCGGCGCATCGGGTCGGTGTTGCCTGGTCACTGTCGTTGCCGGAGTGGAAAAATACCGCGCGGGGTTGATATCTGGAGCAAGCCCTCCAATATCTTCGGGGCGATATAACTTCGGGGAGGCGCCGTTCAAGGAATTTTGGAGCGATGACACCAAAAATAATCCAAGGGAAGAAAGCCAGGGACGACACCAGGGACGACACGGTCCGTAACCGCAAGGTGCGCAACCCAAAGCGCGGCCGAGGACGGCCTTTGGTCTTCGATCGCGCCGCCGCGCTGCAGGCTGCGATGAAGCTGTTCTGGGAACGCGGCTATGAAGGCACGTCGTTCGACGAGCTGATTGATGCGATGGGGATCAGCGCCTCGAGCTTCTACAATTCATTCGACAGTAAGGAAGCGCTGTATTGCGAAGCGACCAGCAGCTATCTCGACTGGGCGGGCAAATGGTTTCTCGCCATTCTCAATGATCCGTCGATCGACACCAGAACCGCATTCGCGCACTTGCTCGCGGCCACCGCAGACGAGTTCACGCGAGGCGATCACCCGCTTGGCTGCATGATCTCGCTGGCCGGGACGCATTGCTCGCCGGGAATGAAGAACATTCGTGAGATGATGGTCGAGCATCGCGCGTTCTCGGAAAGCGTGATGGCCGAGCGCATGCGCAGGGGCATTGCCAACGGCGATGTGCCGCCGGCGACCGATTGCGACATGCTGGCCGCCTATTACAGCGCGGTCGTTCGCGGCATGGCTGTCCAGGCGCGCGACGGAGCACCGCGCGAGAAGTTGGGCAAGATCGGCCGCTTGGCAATGCAGGCCTGGCCGCACGGCTAGGCGCCCGAGTGCAACCAGAAGACCGCGATCGGGCGCAATTGCACACCTGAGAGGATGTGAAGTTTTGTCCTCATCCATTGTTGTCGTCGCCCGGCTCGACCGGGCGACCCAGTACGCCGAGGCCTATCGGCTCAAGCACGGCCGCCTCTGGAATACTGGATCACCCGCATGCGCGGGTGATGACACTGAGCAAGCTGAGCAAGCCAATTCCGTCACCCCGAGACGCGCAATTGCGCACCTGAGAATCTCGAGGCCCCCGAACGGCGGCGGCGAGTTACGCCGCACGGATGTTCGACAGGAATCCGTCGATCTCCGAGCGCAGCACGTCGGCCTCGCGGCGCAGCGCGTCGGAGGCGTTGAGCACCTCGGCGGCAGCAGTGCCGGCCTCCGCCGAGGCGGTGGAGACGCCGACGATGTTGCTCGACACCTCGCTGGTGCCGCCCGCCGCATGCTGGATGTTGCGGGCGATCTCGCGGGTCGCGGCACCCTGTTCCTCGACCGCGGCGGCGATCGCGGTGGTGACGTCGTTGATCTCGCCGATCGTGCTCGAGATGTTGCGGATCGCGGAGACCGCCGTGGTCGTCACCTCCTGCATGCTGACGATCTGCTGGCGGATCTCCTCGGTCGCTTTCGCAGTCTGGCTCGCGAGGTTCTTGACCTCGGAGGCGACCACGGCAAAGCCGCGGCCGGCCTCGCCGGCACGCGCCGCCTCGATGGTGGCGTTGAGCGCCAGGAGGTTGGTCTGCGAGGCGATGGTCTGGATCAGGTCGACCACGACGCTGATCCGCGCGGCGTTGTCGGCGAGCCCCTGCATCGTGCTGTCGGTGGCGCTGGCTTCTTCCACCGCCTTGCGGGCGATCTCCGCCGAGGTGACGACCTGGCGGCCGATCTCCTGGATCGACGACGACAGTTCCTCGGTACCGGCCGATACGGTCTGGACGTTGACCGAGGTTTCCTCGGCGGCGGAGGCGACCGCGTTGACCAATGCGCTCGACTGGTCGGCGGTCGCCGACATGCTCTGCGCGGTCGACTGCATCGAGTTGGCGGCGGTCTGCAGGCTGCCGAGCGCGCTCTGCACGTTGGACTCGAACGCTGCGATCTGCGCCTCCATGCGCGAGGCGCGCTCGGCCTTGGCGGAGCGGTCCTTGTTCTGGTTGTCGGTGAGCTCGCGGCTCTCGATCATGCTCTCGCGGAACACCTGCAGCGCGTCGGCCATCACGGCGATCTCGTCGCGCTGCCGGCTCTGCGGGATCTCGGTGTCGAGGTCGCCGTCGGACAACAGCTGCATCGAGCGCTGCAAGCCGCGGATGCGGCGCAGGATGTTGCGCCCGACATAGAGCCAGACGAACAGGAATGAGCCGACCAGCGTCAGCGCGCCGAGGCCGATCATGACCGTGGTCGCGAGCGAGATCTGCTGCCGCGCCTGGAAGGTCGAGGCGTCGGTCTCCTTCTGCACGGCCTCGACCAGCTGCTGCACGCTGATGCCGAGCCCGACATTGAGCTTGCGGGTCTCTTCCAGGATGGTCTGGCCGTAATCGATCGAATCGAGCTCCTTCTGGCGGACCTTGAACACGCCGGTCTTGCCTTCGCCGAGCGCGAGCAGCTTCGCGGCGGTGTCGCGCACGGCGACGATCGCCGGATTGTTCGGCAGGTCCTCGAGGTTCGACTTGACGCGCTCGCGGCCGTTCTTGAACTCGGCCTCGATCGCATCGAGCGTCTCGCTGGATGTGGCCGACAGCGCCGCGGTCATGTCGGCGGCGATCAGATTGCTGACGGAGAGCACATTGCTGATCTGGCCGACGGTGCGGGCCGCTTCGGTGGCGTCGTCGGCGGAGACATCGGCCGAGGCGAGGATGGCGTTGAGCCGGGTCTGCGCGTCGAGCATCGCGGGCCCGGCGGCGGAGACGAAGGCGTTATGCGCCTTGCGCAGCGCATTGTACTGCTTGTCGCGCAGCGCCGCGATATCGAGCCGCTCATGCGCTGCCGAGATCAGGCTCTTGGTCGCCTCGTCGGTGTTCTTGACGTTCTCCTGCAGCGCGCTCACCACGGATTTGTCGGCGCCGAGCTCGATGATCTCGCCGAGCTTGGCATTGGTCTGCTGCGCGACCTCCTGCACCTTCTTGGTGCGTTCGGCCAAGGCATCCTCGCTCTGCACCGCGAGCAGGCCGGGACCCTGGGCGGCAAGCGAGGCGCTCTGCGCCGATAGTTGAAGGCTGGCGGCGAGCCGCGGAATGTCGCGGCCGGAGAGATCGCTCATGGTGCCGCCGAGCCGATGCAGCACGATGCCGGCGCCCGCGCTGATAACGAGCGCCATGCCTGCGATCACGGCGAAGGCCGCGAACAGGCTGCCCCTGACGCCCATCTGCGGCAGGCGGATGCGCTTGAGCTTTGGTTTGCCGAGCTTGAACGAAAACGCCATTGCCCCTGTACCCCCTGGCCAACTATCCCGGCCACTACTCTTGGATGTTTCCCCGGCGCGGGAGTATCGGTGCGGCGGGTTAACAAAATCGGGAAAATTGCGGCGAGCTGCGGGATTTTTCAGGGCCGCCGTGCACAGTCGCCGTTTCGGTTCGCTGTGCGAAATCGATGCACGCGATCGGACGCAGAAAAGGCCGGCGCGAGCCGGCCTCTCCACTCCTGGTTGTGACGGTCGGTCGTCTCAGTAGCGGCCGTAAGCGGGGCCGCCGAGATTGCCGAGATTGAAACGGTAGTTGAGGCCGGCCTTCACCGTGTGCTCGTCATTGTGGAAGCTGCCGTACTGCGCCAGCGCGCCCGGCGCGGTGAAGCGGCTGTCGCCGAAGTCGTAGTACTGATACTCGACCTTGGCCGACCAGTTCGGCGCGAACATGTATTCGGCGCCGCCGCCGATGGTCCAGCCGTTGCTGTGGTTGTCGGTCAGCGCGAAGCCGGCCGGCACGCCGCCCAGTGTCACCGACTCGTTGTTGTCGGAATAGGCGTAACCGCCCTTCACATAGATCAGGCCCGGACCCCAGGTGTAGCCGACGCGGCCGGTGATCGAGGCGATGCCGCGCTGGTTGTTGTTGTAGACGTAGCCACCCGGGAAGATGGCGTTGAGCTGATGGCCGCTGAGCCAGGAATACTGGCCTTCGAGGCCGATCACCCACATCGGCGACAGCTGCCAGTCGTAGCCGGCCTGCACGCCGCCCATGAAGCGGGCGTCGGAGTCGGACAGCGCGAGGCCGTTGAAATTGTTGTTGCCCGAGAACACGCCGCCGAGATGGCCGCCGAGATAGAAGCCGGTCCAGTTGTAGAGCGGCGCGGCGTACACGGGCGCGGGCGCCTTCTGGTAATAGCCGCGGTTGAAGTCGGCGGCGTGAGCGGTCGCGCCGAGGGCGGCCACGGTAGCAGCTGCGGCTGCGGTTGCGAGCAGGAACGTCTTCATGGGGCAGTCTCCGGACAAGTCATGAGGCGCAGCGTGAATGGCGCCATCCATGGTCGCTGGGTTAGCCCGCATTTGAATAAAATTTCTCACCGAACGACGGCTTGGCGCGTTAAGTCGCAGCCTTTGCGGCGAAACGTTTTGTTGTGCCTAACGAACGCTTAAGCCGGGATGACGGAAGGCTTAACGCGGCGTGCACGAGCGCGACTTCCGTTAACCAAGCCGATTCAATCAAAACTCATCCCGCCTTAGGCGAGCCGCTTGCGCACATCGTCGCGCATCTGCTCGCGGAACGCTGCGCGGCGCGCGGTGCGCTCCCCGACCGGAACGTCGTGGCGATCGAACACGTCGAACTCCTGCAGGATCGGATAGTGCTCGCTCGCCATCGCCAGCACGCGCAGCAGGCCGGCGACCTTCGGCGGCGGGCCGCTGACTTCCCATTTGCGCAGCTTCTCGGCGCCGCCGGCCGCGGGCAGCCCGCACAGTTTCGCCATGTCGGCGGCCGTCAGCTCACGGCCGAGCGCCTCGCCGAGATGTTTGCGCAATTTCCTTAATTCCGGGCCGGTCACGCTGAAGTCCGCATAAAGTGTGAAGTGAGTCACATGATGTGCTCGGAGCGCGGTCTATACGCCCTGCATGCATCTCAAGGAAACCATCATGCACGACATCATCGAAAGCCTCAGTCCCGAACACGGACAGATCGATTGGAAATGGGTCGGCAGTGTGTTCGCGTTCTACGTCGCGCTGATGATCGGTGGGGTCGGCGCGCTGCTCGCGCATTGATCCAGCGAACCGGACGAGGGCATTTGCTCGCCCCGGAGCGCCTTCACCTGCTGAAGGGCGAGCGTCAGTTTCATCTTCAATGAGCTGAGGCTTTGCCGCAGCCGCACATAGGCGACGCGGCTGAGCGGAAGGCTCAGGTCTCGCGCGAGCTCCTGGTATCTTTCGGCCAGATTTTGGTTGCCTTCAGCCAGGCTTTGATGGTTTCCGGCCAGCTTTTGGTAGTCTTCGGCCAGACTTTGGTAGTCTTCGACCAACCCCTGATAGTATTGGTTCAGGCGCTCATAGTGTCCGACCAATTCCAGATGGCCGTCGACCAGGTTGTCGTAGACCGGGACAACGTGCTCCTCGAGGTATTGGCCGCGGGCGACCCACTGAAGTCCTTTTGTGCTGATGGCTAGCTCCAGTGGGCCGAGCGTCTCAGGAAGCGTGCTGCGTGTGAGCCCGAGCCGTTGCGCTTCGTCGATGACGACCTGGTCAAATCGCTCGATCATCTGCTTGAACGTCCATGCAGGCGACAGGGCAACTTCGTAATACGCGCGATCGATTATCGATTGTGCCTTGGACGGATTTCGGATGATCGAGACCACTTCCGCCATGTTGCCGTGGTCGCGCCGGAGCGGTACGTAATGCTCCCACGGCCGTACCGCACCTGAATAGTCACCTTCATAGAGAATCATCAGGGTGCGAAGCGCGGCAGCTTCAAAAATGCGCGGAGAAACCACCCGGATGACGATCTTGCCGTCGTCGTCACCCAAAAATCTCTGTCTCACCACCTCGTGAGGGAGATCGGGATTTTCTGCGCAGAAGCGTTCGACGTCGACCTGGGTGTCCCCGGTGAAATCGATGAAGCTGACGCCGCTCTCCGTCCCGAGGACCGCCTTCGAGCTCGCGACAAAATCGACCCAGGAGCCGCCATAGATCCTGGACGTCTCGCTGGTGTCGATGTCGCAGACCAAGTTGTGCCGGGCTGCATCGGCGGCAAATCTGTCGGCAATTCGCCATTTTTCCTCGGCGAACGATCCGAGCCAGGCCGGCGCCTTGCGTGCGCGATACGAAACCTCGAGCGGGCGCGCCGCGTAGTCAGGCACGTCAATCGACAGCAAATGTTCGGGCACAAATCCCGTGAGCGTGTGCTCGAAGCGGACACCATCGAAATACGGGTCGCGGTAAATCTTTCGGGTCACGTCGGGATTCGTGACCGTGAAAATCACGCCGACCTGCAAATCGGCCAATGCAGCGTTTTGACGATCGATGAAGCGATATTCGTCCTGAATGAACGCGACCTTGACCCCCTTGAACCGTCTTATCTTGTCGCGGAAAGAGGCGGGAAGGTAGTTGTCCATCGAGATCACGATGGAATAGTGAAATACGATGCAGTCATAGGCATCGAGATCCGTTCCGATCGCCTCGAACGCCAGCGAATCCACAATCGTAAAATTGTGCCGACCATACTGGCGAAACGCACGAATATGGTCCGATACCGTATTGGTTTTCAGGGCTGCGGCGGCGCACAGCAGCAAAATGTTGTAGCGGGGGGAATGCACTCGGGGATTCTCGACCTGACTATCGGACTACATGACGCGAATATTTTGATTCTCTCAACTTACTTGCGACATTTGGTCATCAAATTTTCAAACTTTGCGCGCCACGCGCCCGGGGGCAAGTCCTGGCCCCAATCGCGGAGTTGCAACAAGAGTGGACCACGCCGGCAGCTCCCAGCCAGCATCGCGTGGCCGGGCCCAATTTCTTCAGTGGGTGACTGATGTGTCAGTGGAACGGGATGGTGCTGCCAGACAGGATTGAACTGTCGACCTCTCCATTACCAATGGAGTGCTCTACCACTGAGCTACGGCAGCATGCCCGGGAAAATTGAATCGGCCCCGAGGGCCCGTCCAAGCGGGCGGTTCTTGCCACAGGCCTCCCTTTCGCGCAAGCGAAACAGCGCCCTCACTGCCGGTGAAATGGGCAGAAATTGGCGTTCCGTCGAGTGATTCCGCCCAATCCGGTCGATTTGGGCTCGATTGGGTTCCCGATTCTACCGAAAGCTCCTGATCCGCCAAGCCGCCGAATCATGCCACCGGGTGCGCAACTGGCCGACCGGGCAGGGTGCGCGGGCATCCGCCATTGGCTATGGTCGTCTCGCGCAACGCGATAGCAGTTCGAGAGTTTGCAATGAGCGAGCAGGACAGAGGCGGCGGGCCGGCCGGAGCCCGCGTGAAGGATTCACGACAGGATCGCCTCAAGCTGGCACTGCGCGAAAACCTCAAGCGGCGGAAATCGCAGGCGCGCGGTCGTGACGATGCGGCCGCCTCCGAACTGGCCGACCGCTCGCCAGATGACGGCTCGCTGGACAACGCCGGCGAAAATGGGCCGGGCCGCTAATCCGACTCTTAGATGTGTGGTGCAACGAGAAGCGGGACGCCGAGATGGCTATCGATGAGACGACGATCAACCGGCTGAACGCCACCGCCTATGCCTTCCCGCGCCATGAGCAGACCTTTCCGACCCTGACCGCGCATGAGATCGAGCGGATGCGCCGCTTCGGCGAGCCGCGCTCGTATCAGGACGGCGAGGCGCTGTTCGAGACCGGCGCGCCGGGCCCCGGCATGTTCGTGGTGCTCTCGGGCAATGTCGCGATCACCCAGCGCGACGGTCTCGGCCATGTCACGCCGATCATCGACCAGGGGCCGGGGCAGTTTCTTGCCGAGATCGGCCAGCTCTCCGGCCGCCCGGCGCTGGTCGACGGCCATGCCGACGGTGCCGTCGAGACGCTGCTGCTGCCGCCCGAGCGGCTGCGCGCGCTGTTGGTCGCCGAGGCCGATCTCGGCGAGCGCATCATGCGCGCGCTGATCCTGCGCCGCGTCAGCCTGATCCAGGGCGGCGCCGGCGGGCCGGTGCTGATCGGCTCCGCTTCGGTCGGCAACATGGCGCCGCTGCAGAACTTCCTGGCGCGCAACGGCCAGCCGCATCACGTCCTCGATCCCGAGGCCGACAAGGATGCCGCCGACCTCGTCGCACGCTACTCGCCGACCCGCGCCGAGCTGCCGCTGGTGGTCTGTCCCAACGGCACCGTGCTGCGCAATCCCTCGGAGACCGCGCTGGCGATGGCGCTCGGCATGATCGGCAACGGCGCGCAGGACAAGCTCTACGATGTCGCCGTGGTCGGCAGCGGCCCGGCCGGGCTCGCCACCGCGGTCTATGCGGCCTCCGAAGGGCTGTCGGTCGCGGTGTTCGATTCCCGCGCCTTCGGCGGCCAGGCCGGCGCCAGCATGCGGATCGAGAACTATCTGGGCTTCCCGACCGGCATCTCCGGCCAGGCGCTGGCCGGCCGCGCCTTCAACCAGGCGCAGAAGTTCGGCGCCGAGATGCTGATCCCGGTCTCGATCAAATCGCTGGACTGCACGCAGGCGTCGGGTGCGTTCGCGCTTGCCACCGGATGCGGGCATACGCTGCGCGCCAGGTCGGTGGTGGTGGCCAGCGGCGCGCGCTATCGGAGGCCTCAGATCGACAATCTCGAGAGCTATGAGGGCCGCGGCGTCTGGTACTGGGCCTCGCCGATCGAGGCGCGGCTGTGCGCCAACCAGGACGTCGTGCTGGTCGGCGGCGGCAACTCCGGAGGCCAGGCCGCGGTGTATCTGTCGGCGCATGCGCGCCGGGTCAACATGATGATTCGCGGCGGAGGGCTCGGCGCCAGCATGTCGCGCTATCTGATCGAGCGCATCGAGGCGACGCCGAACATCGAATTGATGTTCAACACCGAGGTGGTCGGGCTCGACGGCGCGGAGACGCTGGAGCGGGTGCGCTGGCGCAGCCGGCTCGCACCCGACGAGTTCACCATGGACATCCGCAACCTCTTCCTGTTCGTCGGCGCCGATCCGGCGACCGGCTGGCTCGAGGGCTGCGGCGTGCAGGTCGACCGCGGCGGCTTCGTGGTGACCGGCGTGCAGAACGGCGAGGGCGCGCGCGCCGTGCCGCTGCTCGAGACCACGGTGCCCGGCGTGTTCGCGGTCGGTGATGTCCGCTCCGGCTCGGTCAAGCGCGTCGGCGGCGCGATCGGCGAAGGCGCCCAGGTCGTCGCCGCCCTGCACGGCTATCTCGCCGATGCGGGGAGTCCGTCGTTGTAGGGATTATTGATGCGCAAGCATAACGTTTCCCCGTCATCCTGAGAGCTTGTGACGGATTCGGCTCCTGCGGAGTTTTTGGCGGCTGTTCGTCGCAGCAATTGGCAGGTTTGAGTTCGAGTTCGGCGATGACCCGTTGTTTAGGCTCTGGAGAGGCGGTTGCCTTGCAGGATGTTGTTGACGAGGGCGTACCAGAGCACGACGGCACGGACCTTTTCGATGCCGCGCACGGTCAATTGCCGCAGGTCCCAATTGCGCCAGCGGGCATGGATGCACTCGCAGATCGACCGGGACCTGTATCGGGCCTTGCCCTCTTCGCTCGCCATTCGCGCACGCCAGGCCAACACCCCCGGACCGTCGCCGCGCCGCGGTAGATAGGGATCGGTACCGTGCTTGGATTGAGTGGGCGGACAAAAGATATCGATGCCCTCGGCATAGGCCCATTCGATGTCCTCGGCACTGCCAAAGCCGCCATCGACGAGATGGTCCTTGGGCAACCCTCCGGGCCGCGCACGCTGCCGCTCCAGCATGGGGCGCATCAGGCCGCGATCGGATCCGATGTTGCAAATTCTGGTGTCGACGACGATCTGCTCGCCGGCCACGCTCGTCACCTGCACGTTGTAGGCGGGGCGGAAGCCGCCGTTCGCCATCTTCATGACCCGTGCATAGGCGTCCGTCGTGGAGGCCCGCGGCTCCTTCGGCGTCTTGCCGTTGCCGCGACTTTCTTCGCGCTCCTTGCGCTGCTGCTTGATCTCGGCGAGCGCCGTCTGCGCCGCCTTCACCCGCGCGCTGCGTTCCCGCGCGGCCCGCTCCTTGGCTGCCCGGGCACGCTTATTGCTGGCGTCCGAGCGTGTGTCGACCTCGCGCTTGAGGTCTTCCACCACGGCCTCAGCCTGCGCCAAATGCTTATCCAGCGTCGCCTCGCGCCGGAACGAGGCGGCCCCGGCGCTGGCCCGGACCCGCATGCCATCCTGCGCCAAGGTCTCCAGATCGACGAGACCGGCCTTTGCCAACGCTGCCAGATGCTCACTGAGCAGTCGGTCAAGCAGATCGGCGTTGCCGACCCGGAAGTCCGCCAGCAGGTGATAGTTCACCGACACCCCGCCGCACAGCCAGCGATAGGCATCGTGGCTCTCGCACAGCCGCTCCAACGCCCGCGCGCTGCCAACGCCTTCGCTGGCGGCATAGAGCCACAGCGCCAGCAAAAGCCGGGGCGAGGTCGCGGGGTGACCGGGACGATCGCCGCGAGCCTTGATCCGGTCCTCCAACTCACTCAGATCAAGCTCTTCGACATAAGACCAGATCAGCCGCACCGGATGGTCTTCCCCGATCAGGCTCTCAATATCAACCGCTCGCAGCGCAATCTGGTCGCGCTGGGGCTCACGCAGCCGCGGAGCGCCGGGCAAGCCCGCTTCGACTGGTGGCTTCGCCTGCTCCGGCAGGTCCCCAAACAACTCATCGGCAGCCAACATCACCTCCCGCGAATCCATCATCGCCAGAGAATCACACCGCGCCGGCTTTCGGCTATAATGCTCGCTGAAACCCCAAAAAAATCACACCCTCTGAGGTGCGAGCGGAGCGAGCCTCGAAGGATGAATCGGCCACAGTGCGGCCGTGCATCCTTCGAGGCTCGCAAGAGCTCGCACCTCAGGATGACGGGCCAAACAGCGTGCGTGAGGCATATCTAAAGAGGCCAGAAATGACAAAAGGCTGCAGCCATATCGCAGGCATTCAGGACGTCACGCCGAGCGCGCTCGGCTGCGAGGAATGCCTGAAGAGCGGCAGCCGCTGGCTGCATTTGCGGATCTGCCGGACCTGCGGCCATGTCGGCTGCTGCGACGACTCGCCGAACCGGCATGCGACCGCGCATTTCCATGCCACCGGCCATCCCGTGATCGAGGGCTACGATCCGCCGGAGGGCTGGGGCTGGTGTTATGTCGACGAGGTGCTGTTCGACCTTTCGAAGCGCAAGACGCCGCATAACGGCCCGATCCCGCGCTATTATTGATTTCAACGTCCCAATCCGCGCACAGGTCGCTGCATCCGTGGGCGCGGGTCGATCAAAGCCGGCGCCGGAAAAATTTCGGATGAGATGCCGGCCATCCTGCCATCGAACCATGTAGCAATTTGCAAAGACGCATCGTAACGTGGTGCGGGTCCTCAACGGGGAGTGCGCCACATGTCGACGATCGTGCTTGTCCACGTCATCATCAGCCTGATCGCCATCGCCGCCGGTGTGATCGTGATGTTCGGCCTGCTCGGCTCGCGCGCGATGCCCGGCCTGACCTCGATCTTCCTCATCCTCACGATCCTGACCAACGCCACCGGCTTCGTGATCCCGCCGCTGGTGACCGAGAAGCTGCTGCCGTCGCACATCATCGGCGGCCTCTCGCTGGTGCTGCTCGCGATCGCCTGCATCGCGCTGTATGCGATGCGGCTTAACGGCGCCTGGCGCCCGATCTATATCGTGACCGCGATGGTCTCGCTCTATCTCAACGTCTTCGTGCTTGTCATCCAGAGCTTCCTCAAGGTGCCTGCGTTGCAGGCGCTGGCGCCGGCCGTGCCGCCGAACCCGCCGTCCGGGCCGGTATTCGCTGTCGTGCAGGGCATCGTGCTGGTGTTCTTCGCTTTGGTGATCATCGGCGCCTGGCGCCGGTTCAGGCCGGTTACGTTCGCCTGATCATTCTCGTCATTCCGGGGCGCGCGAAGCGCGAGCCCGGAATGACGCACGCAACAAGAGGAGCAATCAAATGCCCACCATCACCACCAAAGACGGCGTCGAGATCTTTTTCAAGGATTGGGGTTCGGGCCAGCCGATCGTGTTCAGCCATGGCTGGCCGCTGTCGTCGGACGACTGGGACGCGCAGATGCTGTTCTTCCTCAACCACGGCTTTCGCGTCATCGCCCATGACCGCCGCGGCCACGGCCGCTCCGCCCAGGTCGCCGACGGTCATGACATGGACCATTATGCCGACGACCTCGCGGCGGTCACCGCGCATCTCGACCTGAAGAATGCGGTCCATGTCGGCCATTCCACCGGCGGTGGCGAGGTCGTGCACTACATTGCGCGCCACGGCGAGAGCCGGGTGGCGAAGGCCGCCATCATCGCGGCCGTGCCGCCCTTGATGGTGCAGACGCCGGCCAATCCCGGCGGCCTGCCGAAATCGGTGTTCGACGGCTTGCAGGCCCAGGTCGCGGCCAACCGCTCGCAATTCTACCGCGATCTGCCGGCCGGGCCGTTCTACGGCTACAACCGGCCCGGTGCGAAACCGTCGGAAGCGGTGATCCAGAACTGGTGGCGGCAGGGCATGATGGGCGGCGCGAAAGCGCATTACGACGGCATCGTCGCCTTCTCGCAGACCGACTTCACCGAGGACCTGAAGAAGATCAACGTCCCGGTGCTGGTGATGCATGGCGACGACGACCAGATCGTGCCCTATGCCGATTCCGGCCCGCTCTCGGCCAAGCTTCTGAAGAACGGCACGCTGAAGACCTACAAGGGCTTTCCGCACGGCATGCCGACCACCGAAGCCGAGACGATCAACGCCGACCTGCTGGCGTTCATCAAGGGCTGAGACAGAGTTGCGTTCTGCGTTGCGCATCTCACCATCGCGCAGTTTCACCGACGTCCAAGTGAGGAAGCCACCAGCGGTAGGGTTCCCTTCCCCCTTGCGGGGGAGGGTTAGGGAGAGGGGGTGGCCACACGGCACGCTCTCTCGAACTGGCTGTTCGACTATGCAACCGAGATTGCGAAGCCGATCGTTTCGTTACGCTTCTCGCCCGGGGCTTACCCCACTCCCCAACCCTCCCCCGCGAGGGGCCCGCAAGGGGGGAGGGAGCTTGAAGAGCGTGCTCACCTCACCTGTCTCGCGCGCAACTCCGGTTCCTCCGACGCGATTATCTCAAGGCGACCTGCTACCTCCTCGGCCGCAAGGCGTTATAACCACCGTCATGTCGCCACCCGCGCCGCTGAAACTGATCGCCCTCGATGCCGATGACCTCGCGGTGATCTCGGCCCATGTCCAGGACGCCCGCGTCCAGGCTGCCGACATCGTCTGGCGCCAGGACGAGAAGCGCCTGGTGGTCGGCCTGAACCGGCTCGACTGGGAACAGACCCTGTCCGGCGGCACCTGCTCGCGCCGGCTGATTGCCGCGCTCCGGTTCGACCGGGTGCTGGCATGCAAGGCGCGCAATATCGACCCCGAGGCCCCGGAGGCCACCCTGGAACTGCTCGGGATCGAATTCCATGCCTCCGACCCGCCTGGCGGCAGCGCGCTGCTGATGTTCGGCCAGGGTGCGGCGCTCCGGCTCGATGTCGAGTGCCTGGAGTGCGAACTGACCGATCTCGGGGAAGACGACCTCGGCGTGGTGCCGGGGTAAATCCTGTCGTCCCGGCCTTCGCCGGGACGACGCCAATTTTCAGCGCTCCCGAAGGGTTGACGGCCATTATCCGCCGCGCCATTGAGCAGGGAGCTGAATTCCACCTAAGAAAGCCGTCATGCCCGTTCGCCTGGACCGACAGAGCGCCGATTTCGACCAGCGTTTCCGCGAATTCCTGGCGGCCAAGCGCGAGGTCTCGGCCGACGTCGAACGCGCCACCCGTGCCATCGTCGACGACGTGGCGGCCCGCGGCGATGCGGCGCTGCTCGAGGCGACCAGGAAGTTCGACCGGCTCGAACTCGACGCCGCCGGCCTGCGCATCACGGCGGCCGAGATCGACGCCGCGGTCGCAGCCTGCGACCCCGAAACCGTTGAGGCGCTCAAATTCGCGCGCGACCGGATCGAGACCTTCCACCGCCGCCAGCTGCCGAAGGACGAGCGGTTCACCGATGCCGAAGGCGTCGAGCTCGGCTGGCGCTGGAGCGCGGTCGATGCGGTCGGGCTCTACGTGCCCGGTGGGACCGCGGCCTATCCGTCCTCGGTGCTGATGAATGCGGTGCCGGCCAAGGTCGCCGGCGTGCCGCGGGTGGTCATGGTGGTGCCGGCGCCGGACGGCAAGCTCAACCCGCTGGTGCTGGCGGCAGCCCATCTCGGCGGCGTCTCGGAGATCTACCGCGTCGGCGGCGCCCAGGCGGTGGCCGCGTTGGCCTATGGCACGGCGACGATCGCGCCGGTGGCAAAGATCGTCGGTCCCGGCAATGCCTATGTCGCCGCCGCCAAGCGGCTGGTGTTCGGCAAGGTCGGCATCGACATGATCGCCGGGCCCTCCGAGGTGCTGGTGATCGCGGACGACACCTCCAACGCCGACTGGATCGCCGCCGATCTGCTGGCGCAGGCCGAGCACGACGTCAGTGCGCAGTCGATCCTGATCACCGACAGCGCGCGGCTCGCCGCCGATGTCGAGCGCGCGGTCGAGGCGCAGCTGGCGACGCTGCCGCGGGCCGAGATCGCCCGCACGTCGTGGAATGAATTCGGCGCCGTGATCAAGGTCGCCAAGCTCGACGACGCGGTGGAGCTCGCCAATGCGATCGCGGCCGAGCATTTGGAGATCATGACCGCGGACGCAGAGGGCCTGTCGAAAAAGGTCCGCAACGCCGGCGCGATCTTCCTCGGGGCCCATACCCCGGAGGCGATCGGCGACTATGTCGGCGGCTCCAATCACGTGCTGCCGACCGCGCGCTCGGCGCGGTTCTCCTCGGGGCTCGGGGTGCTTGACTTCATGAAGCGAACCTCGATCCTGAGGTGCGGGCCGGATCAGCTTCGTGCGCTCGGACCCGCCGCGATGACGCTCGGCCAGGCCGAGGGTCTCGATGCCCACTCACGTTCCGTCGGATTGCGCCTCAACCTCTCATGAACAAGCCGCCAGACGACGAGGATTCCAACAATCGCATCGTCGCGGTGACGCTCGACGAGGAATCGATCGGCCGTTCCGGGCCGGACATCGAGCATGAGCGGGCGATCGCGATCTATGACCTGGTCGAGCAGAATCTGTTCGCACCCGAAGGCGCCGCGGCCGGGCCCTACACCCTGCATATCGCGATCACCGGCAACCGGCTGATGTTCGATATCCGGAAAGAGGACGGCACGCCGGTGGTGGCGCATCTGTTGTCGCTGACGCCGTTCCGCCGCGTCGTGAAGGACTACTTCATGATCTGCGACAGCTATTACCAGGCGATCCGGACCGCGACGCCGGACAAGATCGAGGCGATCGACATGGGCCGCCGCGGCATCCATGACGAGGGCTCGCGCACGTTGCAGGAGCGGCTCAAGGGCAAGGTGCGGGTCGATTTCGAGACCGCGCGACGGCTGTTCACGCTCATCACCGTGCTGCACTGGAAGGGCGAGGGCGGATGATCGGTGATGCGATGATGGACGGGGTTTTGCCCCGGCCAAAAAAAGCCTGATCGCATGGAAGCGCCGCGCGCGCGCAACCCTCAGGCCGTGCTGTTCGCATGCGGCCACAACGCCGTGCGCTCGCCGATGGCCGAAAGCCTGCTGCAGCAGATGTTTCCGCAGGGCGTCTACGTCCGTTCCGCCGGCGTCAAGAAGGGCGAGCTCGATCCGTTCGCGGTCGCGGTGATGGCCGAGTTCGGCCAGGACATTTCCGGCCACAAGCCGCAGACCTTCGAGGAACTCGAGGACTGGGAGGGGTTGAATTTCGACCTCATCATCACGCTGTCGCCGGAGGCGCACCACAAGGCGCTGGATCTGACCCGGACGCTCGCCGCCGAGGTCGAATACTGGCCCACCGTCGATCCGACCGGCACCGGCGGCAATCGCGAGCAGAAGCTCGCCGCCTATCGCGAGGTCTGCGACGGCCTGTTGCTGCGCATCCGCCGCCGTTTTGCCAAGGCGGGCGCTGCCAATCTGTGAGGCCCGGTCGAGGTGAAGGGGGCGCCGGGTGTTCCGATTGGCAGAACCGCGCCTTGTCGCCAGACTGACAAACGACTGTGCTTATGGGGCCTTGTCTTCAAGGGGGCGTGCGATTCGCAAGCCGGTTCCAAGGTTGTGCATCCATGCCCCATCCGATAGGTTCCGCCCGCGTCCGTCCCCCCGATTCAGCCCAAAAGCCCGCATGCTAGGCCGTCCCAAATTCGTTCTTGCTTCCGGTTCGCCGCGGCGGCTGGCCCTGCTCAACCAGGCCGGCATCGAGCCCGACGCGTTGCGCCCGGCCGACGTCGACGAGACCCCGCGGCGGGGCGAGCTGCCGCGCGCCTGCGCCAACCGCCTGGCGCGTGCGAAAGCGGACGCGGCGCTGAAATCGGTGCAGCTCGACGACGATTTGCGCGGCTCCTTCATCATTGCCGCCGACACCGTGGTCGCGGTCGGCCGCCGCATCCTGCCCAAGGCCAATCTGGTCGACGAGGCCGCGCAGTGCCTGCGGCTGCTGTCGGGCCGCAACCACCGCGTCTACACCGCGATCTGCGTGGTGACGCCGCGCGAGGCGTTCCGCCAGCGCCTGGTCGAGACCCGCGTGCGCTTCAAGCGCCTCAGCGAGGACGACATCCAAGCCTATATCGGCTCCGGCGAATGGCGCGGCAAGGCCGGCGGCTATGCCGTGCAGGGCATCGCCGGATCCTTCGTGGTCAAGATGGTCGGCTCCTACACCAACGTGGTCGGCCTGCCGCTCTACGAGACCGTGACCCTGCTCGGCGGCGAAGGTTTCCCAATCCGCCACGGCTGGCTCAACACGGCCACGGTGTGAGATTCGTTGCCGCATCGGTGGTGCACCTCTCCCCTTGTGGGAGAGGTCGGAATTCAAGCGATAGCTTGAATTCCGGGTGAGGGGTCGGTTTCCGCGGATGGAGACCCCTCATCCGTCGCGGACTGCGTCCGCGCCACCTTCTCCCACAAGGGGAGAAGGGAAAGGGGACCGGGGTGAGAGCGGAACACGAGACCGCCTTCTCGATTGCCTGATAGTGTACGCTCCGCTTCAGCCATGACCGACCAACCCCCAACGCCCCCGGCCACGCCGCGCGCCTGCCCGATCTGCGGCAAGCCCGTCGAACAGGCTTTCCGCCCGTTCTGCTCGCCACGCTGCCGCGACGTCGACCTCAACCGCTGGCTGACCGGCCGCTACGTCGTTCCCGGCCGCGAGGACGACGCGGAAGACCCGGAATAGCCAAGATTTCCCAACAAGTTGGGGAAACGTTCAGGTGCGGGCCGCGCCCGGCGAAGCGTTTCGCGAAGCCGGGTGGACACGGCGCCCCGACCTCTCTATAAACCGCCCGCTCGCACCGGCCTTTCAGGCCCCGCGAGTATGCCCAGGTAGCTCAGTTGGTAGAGCATGCGACTGAAAATCGCAGTGTCGGTGGTTCGATCCCGCCCCTGGGCACCACGGCTCTCCTAAGGGCCTGATATCCAAAGCAATTCAGCAATTTCAGCGGCTTGACGCTACCTCGTTGGTACAAACAGGTGGTACAATGCCGCTCGCAATGTCACGTCCTTGGAAGCACCCGAAAACGGGGATCTATCAGCTCCGAAAAGTCGTACCCGACGACCTGCGCAAGCTTATCGGCAAGCGCGAGGAGAAGGTCAGCCTTCAGACCCGCGATCCCGCCGAGGCGAAGGTGCGGCACGCCAAGGCGCTCGCGGAGTTGGAGGCTCGGTGGGCCAACTTGCGAACAGGTCCGAAGTCGCTGACCGAGCGTGAGGCGCACGAACTGGCGGTCGTTGCCCATGATCGCTGGCTAGACATGCATCTAGACAATCCAAGCCAACAAGCCTTTTGGGATATCGAACTCGGGGACCGCGTCTTTGGACCGTCGAAGCGGCTCACCTCGACCGAACTGGATCATCTGTTCGACCTCTCAACCATCGCGATTGATGATGCCGCGACAAAAATCTTCCGAATGGAAGAATGGTGCTTGCAGGCGGCAGACGACTGCCTTTCGCAACGCGGACTTGTTGTTGATGATCAGAGCCGACGAACTCTGGCTCGCGCTGTCGCCGCGGCGGTTCAACGCGCGAGCGTGACCCTGTCGAGGATGGCCAAGGGCGAGTTTGTAGTCTCTCCGCTCTTCTCACTTGCTGGTATGACCTCCTCGCCGTCAATTCCGCTCGCACCGCGGCGAGCTGTCTCCTTCCAGGATCTGCTGGATGGTTGGAAGGCTGAGCGACGGCCGGTCGCCAAAACTGTCTACGAATGGTCACGCGTGATCCGAGAACTTGAGAAGTATCTCGGTCACAGTGACGCTCATCAGGTCACTGGCGACAACCTCGTCGAGTGGAAGCGTTCATTGGTTGCCGCCGGCCTCCGCGGAAAGACCATTCAAGGCTCAAAGCTGTCACCTGTGCGGGCGATTTTGCAGTGGGGCGTTCAAAACAAACTGGTCCCGTCCAATGCCGCTGACGGCATCTCGCTGGAAGTCAAAAGCAAGCAGGGAGAGAAGAAGCGGAGCTTCACCGACGAGGAAGCGAAGATCATTCTTCGGGCGGCTCTGTCCGAACGGGATCCCGTCAAACGGTGGGTGCCCTGGATCGGCGCTTACACGGGAGCTCGCCTCTCGGAAATCTGCCAGCTGCGCTTCGAGGACGTCCTCCAAATCGAGGGCATCTGGTGCATGAAATTTGCTCCAGAAGCAGGGTCCCTGAAGACCTCGGGCTCTGAGCGCATCGTCCCCGTTCATCCCGCTCTCAGTGAGAGCGGACTGCTGAACTACGTTACTCAGGTGAAGTCCGGACCCCTCTTTGCCGATCTCTCGCCCGATAAGTTCGGCAAGCGCGGTGGCAACGGCACGAAAATGATCGGGCGCTTCGTACGTCAGCTCGGATTGAAGGATCCACGACTGTCACCGAGCCACTCCTGGCGTCATCGGATCAGAACGCTGGGGCGCAAGCATGGGCTTGCTCGAGATATTCTCGATGCGATTACAGGACACGGCCTGAAGGCGGTTGCAGATTCATACGGAGAATTTCCAGTGGATGCGCTCTATCGAGAGCTCTGTAAGATACCCGGTCTTGAGTTGAAATCGCATGAGCGGAGAGTGCGCGATGTGGCCGCAAGCTGACGGTGCACCCTCGAATGAAACCTATCCGGTTGTCATTATCGGCGCGGGGCCCGCGGGACTTGCCGCTGGCCTCGCTTGCAAGGATGCTGGCCTAGACTTTTGTGTAGTCGATACTGGCAAATCGCTGGCTGGGCGCAATCACGAGTCCTCCGCTGATCTCGGTCACGGCACTGGGGGCGCGGGTCTCTTTTCGGATGGTAAGTTTTCCTTTTTCCCTTCTGCCACAGAGTTGTGGTCTCTTACGCCCCGAGCCGATCTCGAGCGCGCGTACGGCTGGCTAATGTCGGAACTCCGAAAGGTTGGAATCCCGATGGATGGCGTTCCGTCGGAAATCTCCGCCCAACCGAATCCGCACGCAGGGCGAGGCACCATAGAAAAGAGATATCTGTCCACATACGGAAGCCTCGAACAACGTAGGGCGTTCATTTCATCGATGGAAGACGCTGTCCGGGGACGGCTGCGCTCTAATTCTACCGTCACTGAACTAGCCGAGCATAAGCAGAGTTACCGATTGAGCCTCTCGACGAGCGACGACGCGGAAGAGGCGCTTATTGCGAGAGCTGTCTTATTGGCAACCGGCCGCTTTGGCCCGCTATTGGTCCAACGAACGGGCTTCCTTCCAAGCCGATTTCGTCGTTTCGAAATTGGCGTTAGAATCGAGCAGCCTACGGGTCAATTTTTTCTAGCTGATCATCCGCAAGTTGATCCGAAGTTCATCTTCACCAGTCCGCGCCGTGACATTGAGTATCGGACGTTCTGTTGCTGCCGCAACGGTGAGATCGTCGCGATTGAGCATGAAGGAATTTTGGCCCTATCTGGCCGTGCCGATGGCAATATGACAGGCATGTCGAACGTCGGATTTCATCTACGAATCCTGGATGAAGCAATGGCTCAGCGATGTCTCAATGGTTTACTTGACCGATTGCGCAGCCCTTCAGCACGAGTTCAAATGGAGTTATCGGACTTCTTGTGTGCGAAGGTTGCGGAGGACACTCCGGTAGGTTCTCAGCTTGGGGCGGGGTTGGCAGCGTTGATGGCCGACGGATTGAGACAACTTGTGGCTCGGTTTGGCGACGCAGCATTCTCGCACGCCGTGATACATTATCCTGCGGTAGAGGGCCTGGGTGGATATCCAATGCTGAGCGACAACCTTCGTGTTCCGGATACCCGCATCTGGGCCGCGGGAGATGTGAATGGCCGTTTTCGCGGTTTAGTTGCTGCGCTGGTAAGCGGCTATTTTTCGGGACTGCAGATTGCACGCGAGATGCGGAGTGTAGAATGAGCCGCGTATCGCCTTTGCCGATAATATTCACGGCGCAATCAAAAACCCATTTCTACTGCAGAGACGCTGTCTGCGAATTTGTCTTCCTTAACGGTGGTGTCCCACTGAATCCCTTCCGAGCGTTCGGATACTTCCTTGCGGACCGCGTATCACGTGATTCTGTCCGACAAGGAAACAACAATCTCATCCGCGTTTCCGACGAGCTTTGGGTGTTTGGGCACCTCATAGCTAACGGGGTTCTCTTTGAAATTCGATACGCTCAATCTTTAGCCAAGCCAATTCGTTTCTTCACGATTGAAAATCGCGCGCGGGAGATACGTGAGATCTCGATTACGGATTTGAAGTTCGAACCCGAAATTCATTCTACCGGCGCGACCAAGGAAGATTTGTTCGCTCAGATCTCAGAATATCAATCCAGTCATCCAAGCAAAGAGACCACTGCGAAGCAGCTGTCCTTTCTTGATAGGCTGGAGGAGTAGAATGGCGCTTGACCAGCCGATTTATCTGCACTTCTTAGACCGGGAGCTTTGGGAATCCCTCAGACTTAAACCAGATCGCGATGTTATCGCTCGCAGTCTTCGGGTCCTTCTGCTCGGCTGTGACGAGCCTCTGTATTGTGGCCTATCGTTGCTATGGGAAAATCCAGCTCTCCGCGACTCTTCGAGCTCAATAACCAAGTTCGTTCTGAAACTGGTGGAGTGTGGAGCGATTGAGGCGGTCAGCCAACATCCAACAGTCGAAGAGTTCATCGAAACGAGGCGAGAGCTCTACAATCATGATCGATCGCGATATCCGCTTTACTATACTATCAAACGTCCAGCTGGATGGGGCGGTCCAAAGGCAACGAGGGTCAAAACATCCAGCGCTACGAATTATCTTGCAGGCCGGATCGATGACTGGGCGCGCGGTGGGACCGAACAAATGCTCAGCGGTCGCGAGGCGCCTTCAAAGCTACGACGAGCGGTTAGGAAGGCGATCACCGAGCGTGACGACCGTGCAATAACATTTGCCCTCTTCCGGTCGTATCTGGGCTCCGCAGGCATCGACGGCGTCACTGCGGAATTCGAGGTGCGAAGGCAAATATCTCGCGGGTATACAGCGCACTATATGACGTACGCGTCTGGAGGCATCGCCACTGGGATCGGCCCTTTATCTTACTTTGACTCTTTATCCAAGGCATTCCCTGACCATGATGTCGGGGTGCTTGAATTTCTATTGTCGCTCAGTGGCATGAGCCAGGCCGTTGCGGAGCCATTTGAGTTGAATGAGCTGAAATGGCTACATTTGGCCGCAAGACGCCACGAGGACCTCCTGTTCCATCAGGTTTGCAGAAACTTGAGGGTTATAAGCAGGACAATGCATTTTTTTGCGAGAGACGAATTAAAGGCGGCACAAAGCAACGATAGCGATTTGTTTGGGTTGCGAACGGCCGTCATGCTGTCGATGAGGCGCTTTCTGAGCGGAGATGTTGGAAGCAAAATCGCGACCGACGATTACATACACACGTTATTCGTTGGGTCGAATTTACTTTTGAGATCTGTAGAAAACTGCCGAGAACTTCGGCGAGCATATGAGATGGCAATGGAAACAATTGGCAAGGGAGCGCCGCGACTGCTGATAGCAACGGCGACCGCGATCGAAAGAGACGCCGTGTTGCAGATGGCTAAGCAATACACGGGGGCTGATCCGATTCTTATTTTTGGGTCTCGCCGCAGTTATTATAGGCTCGGCGGCGTGGGCGGAGTTGATCTGTTTCTCGTCCAATCGGAAATGGGTTCGCTGAGTCCCGGAGCATCGCATAGTACAATTGCCGACGCACTGGATGAGCTTCATCCGGTCGGTGTCATTATGGTCGGCATTGCATTCGGGGTGAATGAGAAGCGACAAAGTATCGGAGAAATCATAATTGCTAAGGAATTGCAGAGCTACGAGATGGCTCGGGTTGGGACTGGTGCTCGCGGGCGCAAGGTCACCTTGACACGAGGCTATCGTGTGCATTCGTCGTCATCCATGTTGAGTCGCTTACGGGCGGCCGAGGTTGGATGGACTGGAAAGAAAGTGCGAGTTGGGCTTCTATTGACCGGCGAGAAGCTCGTTGACAATGTGGACTTCCGCCAGGAGATTTTGTCTGTATCGCCTGAGGCTGACGGTGGAGAGATGGAAGGGGGTGGGCTGTACGCTGCGGCAGCTGATCGAAAGGTGGACTGGATTGTTGTAAAAGCGATCTGTGACTGGGCTGACGGCAACAAAAGTAAAAATAAAAAGCAAAGGCAGGAATTGGCCGCATCAGAAGCCGTAGGTTTTGTACTTAGGGCAATACAGCAAGGTGGTTTTCAGAACTTGAACATCTCTAGCAAGCATCTTTAAGAACCAGCCAGTTTGGCGAGTCTGGTTTCGAGGTCATTTGCTAGTGTATGGCTTCGGTGCAGTGTTAGCGAGAACAATCCGCTCGATAAAGGTGCTGCGGCGGATAGTGGTGAATGCATCCCTTGCGCTTTGTGCGCAGTGAGTAGGCTTCTGAAGTTTATAAACCCCGAACGGATGACAATGCTGTCAATCGCGCAAATTCGCCGCCTCGTGCTTTACTTCGACCGGATTGACTCAAACTTAGTGCAGGGACTTGCCGAGCCGGTACCTGCCGATGAGCGTGAAATTACTCGCCGGCTCCATAGACTGCTTGATGAACGTGACAGCTGGAGCAGCGAGGATGACGTGCTGAAAGAGTGGCAAGGTTCTGACTTGGCATTGAGGTTCGCCATTGAAATGAGGTTGCACCCAACTGGTTGGGAAGATGACGTCACTTATTCTGACTACGGGATTGTGCTGTCGTTCGAGGATGAAGTTCTTGGTCGGCCTCCGCAAACTACGGCTTACCTTGTTCAAGCGAAACGGCTTTACGACAATCCCGCCGGACCGCGCTACGATCTACGATCTTCATTCGATGGGGGCGATGAGGAGCAGCGAATAAAGCACCACTATTTGGCAGCCCAGCTGGGCGAGGATGCTGTCAAGTTTGGCGCGTACTGTCCCAGGCTGCCAATCTTTGATCCATCGGCCATCAAAGCAATCCTTCAGTTGCATCAGGAGAACGCGAGCGCGCTGTACACTGGGACACCGTTCGGTCTCGAGCTCCAGCGGCAGGTAAGTGATGGGGCGCCGGATGCCTCGGATGCGGGTTTCTGGATTTTGCCTATATCACCAAGGCTACGGAGGGCCGTTGATCTTCATCGAACAGCCTTTCTCAGCAATCTGCCCTTCGGATGGTTTGTCGTTGCAAACCTCTGGATGCTGGCTACTGCGGGAAACGTGCCGCCAGACCCACTCTACTCAGTTCGAATTCCACATGTGATTCCGTGGCTAGACCGGCGCACACCTTACGGAATTGGACTGAATTTCGGCCAGAGCGACGAGGTTCGTACCCTCACCGTTGGTCTTGCGAAAGGAGATGAGAGCGCAGCGGAAGAACTGGTTAGGCGATCGGAGGGCACAGTACCTAAAAGTCGTTTTCGGCCAGCCGCCACTCTTGAGATACGAATAATCCGCGCACCCGCGCCCGATCTGCACCCACGGTTTGATTATGGTAGGGATGACGACGCGCGTTCTCTCCGGATGTGAGAGGAATTGCATGCCAAGTGGTGGCCACGTAGTCGAATCTGCGGGCTACTCAGTGATAAACGCTCAAGCAGTGGACAGCGCTTCTCTTAGCCATCTAGCGTCCGGTAAGTTGTGATATCAGATGCGAACACGCATGGAGGATACGTGATGAAAGAGCCTGGATTAGACGGTCGACACCGAGACAAAGCGTCCCCAAAGACTGGACGCATACAGCAAAAACGAAGTGATACTCTGAACAAGAATCTGTCGAAGCCGATCCCGCAATTCTCCCCCAACGCAACGCTCGGCACGATGCGCAAAAGAACCGGAGAGGTCAGCGAGGCGGCGGTCAGAAAAGCGGCGACCAAGATGAAGGACTAGCGCAGTAAGTTGCTGGCCGTTTTGGCGCTTTCTTCCTTCCCGTTTAGCATAGCTTCGTGCCAAAACCGCGCAATGCAGTATGTCGATGGAAGCTCAGCCGACCTTCGTGCGCTGGTCGAGCGGGATTTCGGCCCATGCCCGGATGGGCAGCTTACTAATCGACAAGTGCTTGACTGGATGCACTATCGTGCTCGGTTGATTCCTGTTCGTCCTCGGACAGTGAAGCTGTCGCCCGAGATTTTGGCTCAGATGGCCGGTTAGGTCTGCCGATAAGATTAGGTCTCAAACTTGAAGCAGATTGTTTGGCAATCTATGAAAAGACGCGAGGTGTAGAGTTCGCGAGGTTTAGTCCATTTGAGTAAGCGTGCGATGCCGCGAGGGTAACTTCGAACCAAAGCTCGTCAATTAGTGCTTAGTCTCTGTTCAGTGCCTTCTTGAGTGTCTCTACCATGTCATTGGGGAGCCGAAGCGCTAGCTGTCCGCCGCCTTCTATCTTGATCCGTAGTAGCGCGAAGCCATCCGCACGTTGAATTGCTAGGTTTTCTACCGTCGCTGCTGGCGCGTACCGGCTGTCGCCGAAGAGTCTGCCGCCAGCCGTCAACAGGAACGAAACTGTTTCAAATATCACCGGCTCATCGAGCGCCAGGGTGAATTGTTTGCCGCCTAGTCCTTCGAAAGCCAAATGGGCGGTATTATCAGGACCGTCTTTCCAGGATACGGGCCTTAATACCGGTATCATTGGGATTGCGCTCGCATCATTCTCGTCGAGCAAGTAGACAAGCGGGCCATCATTCTCGACTTTCATTGTGGTGTTTCCGAGTGACGACCTTCTATCCATGGGCCAAAGTTCTAATCCCATTCCTCGCGGGCCGCCTAAGCCCATGTAGAAAAACGTGTGAGGGTGCTCCATCAGGCTCAGAAAGTCTTTTCTCGGAGGCCGTTTCGGTTCTTGGCCGGCTTGTCGAGCGTAAGAATAGTCCTTGGCATACTTGGCAGTGTGCCAAGCCAAGATATCGGCGGCCTGCAACAGGCGAACGTCGCTCTTGGATGCGAACGTGAGGGAATCTTTTGGGCGCTTAATTGTTTTGGCGATGTAGTTGTAGCCGTTGGTCCTATCTCGGTGCCCCTGCTCGAAGACGTAAGCGATGTTGCCCTCTGCGCGATTCACATGCAGGAAATTCTGGACCGCAAGGGCGCATGCGTGAGCGCAATCGCTATAGACGTCCGGCGCATCCCGAAGAGGATGATAGGTGTCAGACTTCGCAATTATGGAGAAGCCCTCGATCGTATAGGTCTTTATCAGCGCGATCAGCCGTTTGACTAAATCGATGCGGTCGTCCACGCTCATATCAGCATAGAATTCGTTGCCATGTGCGCAATCGACCATGTGGAAGAACGGAATTTTGTACTCATCTAGGACGTCCTTCCATTCCCGGTCCATTGCCTCAGCGGCTTCAATACCAATGAAATAGCCAGAGATGCAGAAAATGCCGGGGGGCGTATCGAAGTCGCCGCTCTCGTCAAAATATCCTTTAGCTAAAAACATAATCCGCGCCTGCGCGTTTCGGAGACGTCCAATAGGTCGACCGCCACTAATCCTAATTACGACGAGAGAACCCTGAATTGGCTCGAGAAGGTGTTGGTCGCCGTATTTCAAGGCCGCACAAAGGCATTAGGTGATCGCGCCACTCGGTGCGGCCGACACGTAGACAAGCTAATCGTGCTTATCTGTAAGAGCCGGTGGTAGGCCCGCCTTACCAAGCCGCGCCGCGTTAAGCGCTAAGTTTACATTACTTAATCGCCCGCAATTCTCTCTCGGCCGGGCGGCTCTCAGGGCCAGCCAGGTTCCAAATCAGGCCCTCGAGCTCATCCAAAGGTAAATTTAGGTTCTTTGCGATGTCGTTTTTGGTAGTTCGCTCAGTCCACAGATGCGTAAGCACCTTCCGCCAAATGGCTGAAGTCTCCCGTTGAACGCCGTTCGGCTCTCCGTCGCGGAAACCTAACTTGCCCAAGTCCATGATGATCGATTTGTAACGCCAGTCTGACAGCATGCCCAAGGCGTGAAGGCGATATGAGAGAGCCATCGCGGAGACACGCCATCTGGACTTCGCCCGCAGGATCGACTGCGTCGAAATTGGTCTTTGAACTTGGGCTCGCACATCCCTTGAAGGCATCAAAAATGCGGACGCGAAGCCGTTGGCCTCCCGTTCGGCAGCTCTCGATTCTTTAGGGTCGCCATGCTTGTGCATTACGAGATGGCCAAGCTCGTGCGCGGAATCAAAAATGCTGCTTTCCGCCGTCTTGAAGTTGTTCAAGAAGATATAAGGCGTGTTATCTCGCCAGAACGAGAATGCATTGACCGATGCGGTGTTCTCGGCAAGCGAAAAAATTCGCACTCCTTTAGTTTCCAGGAGAGCCAGCATACTGGTTATTGGGCGTTCTCCTAGTCCCCAATACTGGCGAAGGGCCGCTGCAGCGGAATCTGGTTCAGTCTCATAACTAAGATCTATCAAACTTGGCTGAGGAAGCTGGAATCGCTCTTCTACCCAAGCGTTCAATTGCAAGCCCATCGCGCCAGCGGCAATAGCCGCATCACGCTCCTTCGCGCTCATTTTGGTGAAGCTGCGAAAGCTGACGGCACCGGTGTCAATTTCCTCCGGATCGCGGTCGAGAAAAAATTCGCGCGGAAAAACCAAAGCCTCAGCTAGTTTGTCGAGCGTTGCGGCATCGGGCGCATTGGTACCCTTTTCCAGCCGAGATATTGTTAACTCGGCTAGTCCGGTTTTTTCTGCGAGCGCTCGCGCTGTCAGCCTTCGGCGCATTCGCGCAAGGCTGAGCCTCTTAGGATTGAACATCTACCTACTCAGAGCTTGCGCGCGATCTGCGGATCAAATTCGACGGGCGCATCGGGCGTATCTTGCAGGAGCCCAGTCGCATGATCGTCAGTTCCGTAGGATAGATAGATACGTTCGATCATCGCCGTGAAGCCACCGCCCCTGACGACGGGCCTCGATAGTTCAACCGCCCCATTCTCATCGACCATAAGGTAGAAGAATTGCCATTCTCCACTGGGACGCGGCGCATACTGCGGAAGGTCCTCGAACAATCCAGGCCCAGATGCACGCTCGACACCGCTGCCCTTCTTCGTTCTTGGTTGAGGCTTATGGAAATCCACGCAGGCAAGATCGACATTACAGAAACTTGCCACCAGTTTGAGTCTGTCGTTCCGGATCGTTTCTACGCCATTGGTCCGGTCCACTCGCCAATCGGCTCCGACGAAGCGGTGTCGGAGCGCCCAAATCCCGTGGTGATATGAGAACGTGCCGGGTGCGTTGGCGGCATGGAAAGCCGTCGCATTAGCCCTTTCATGCACGGCAATATCGCGAACCTCTAGCAACTTATTCTTGGGGAGAGTTAACTCCTGCAACCTAGGCGTCACTTCCCACGGCTCGCGCAGTATGATGGCCTGAACTACGTCCATGGAGCACCTGGTGTTGATTTTTCAGACCAACAAGTAGGTGATAAAAATCAACAATGCAAGCATTGTCGCTCTGAAACCCACAAGAAACTGAGTTGTTCCCGTCTTGGGAATTATTAATTGATCCCGCGCTGGGAACATGCTATGGCAATGAACGTAATAGCAAGAAAGGCCCTCAAAGCCTTTTGGGAACAATACCCTCAAGCAGAGACTCCTTTGGGAACCTGGTACGAAATCGTATCCAAAGGGGATTGGGGAGGCCCAGCAGATCTGAAGACGGCATTTGGGAACAATGTGGACTTTGTTGGAGACAATCGAGCCATTTTCGATATCGGCGGCAACAAGTATCGCCTCGTGGTTCATTTCTCCTACCGGTTCAAAACCGGCCTCATCAAGTTTGTCGGCACCCACGAAGAATACAACGGAATAAACGCGGAGACTGTGTGATGATGGATGTAAAGCCTCTCCACAACGAACAGGATTACGACTGGGCGATTCGCGAAGTAACCCGTTATTTCGAGGCAGAGCCCACTCCAGGCACGCCCGATGGTGATCGTTTCGAAGTTCTTTCCTCACTCATCAAAGAGTACGAGGATGGGCATTTTTCCACGCCTCACGGCGATCCGGTAGACGTTCTCCATTTTGCGATTGAGTCTATGGACAAATCTCAAGCCGAACTCGGTAATCTGATCGGGCGCAATCGCGCATCCGAAGTACTGAACCGAATTCGTCCTCTAACGCTAGAAATGATCCGCACCATTAGCAAGGAGTGGAGCATTCCGATTGGCGCCCTGACGGCCCAGTACGAATTGGCGCGCGCGTACGCCTAAACGTTTTTCGACCCGCGCCACGCGCGGGCCGATTTCTTCATTGTGCCAAATCCTATTTGCCCCAACGCTTTCTTGCGGCCTCTTTCGCGATCTCTTTTCGGCGCTTGGCCGATAAACCCTCAGCTCTGGCTTTGCCGCCAAGGCGACCAAGCGCCATCGCGGCGGCATTCTTGCCGTCTTCTGTGTTAATGTCCTCTATCTCACCGGTGGCGATCTTGCCGATCACGTCGCCGGCGCGCTTCTCGCCCTTCGGACCGCGCGGCATCAATCTAGCCCCGCCACCTTATGCTTCTCAATGAATAGCTCTAGTTGCTCCTTGAGTTGGACCGTTTCGTCCTTATCCGCCATCAAAGTCGCCTGGTTTAGAAACATCACCTTCTGCATGTCTGAGAGTATATCCCAGTGCACTGCCAGTGAAGCGCCGAGACGGCGTACCAGACCCTCGTCTGAGGGATCATATCTGATGTGGCGGGCCTTGATGGTAGGCATTGCGGTCTCCATTGTGTTTGGTTCGGGACGCTAATGCTTAGCGCTAAGCTGCACAAGGGAGATGGCAGGGTGAATTGACCGGGACGGATAGCATTAGAGTAGCTCGAGCTCGGCCCTACCCGAGGACCTGACGGTGAATCATCATGGGCTGATCTATCGCTCCCAGACCCTCTCTAAAATCTGCCCAAAGGGGGCGCGAGCTATGATCTAAAGAGTGAATAATTCAAAGCCAGGACAAGATGCTTCACTAACTCCTCCGGATCGGAGAGCTGCGGCTTTCTTGGCCTCCGCTAGAAGACTGTTGCAGGTTCGAGCGACCTAAGCGCGCCGCTTATTCCAGTTCAAAGATCCAGGGAAATCCGAAAGAGGCCGTCGTTGCCGGTACCATTCGGGCTTGCCTTGCAGGCCAGATCTAGAAGCGTCATCGCCCTAGGCCAAGCGGCGCAACCATTGCCAGCGCTCATGAAGGCTGAATCTACTAATCAAGGATACTGGCAGAAGAACAGACAACGAGCACACGGCTGCCGCGCGTCATCGCCACGTACAGGTGGTTATGGTCCATGGCTTCGGGATTCAAGATTACGGCTACATCCGCTTCTAAGCCCTTTAGCAGTAGCGTGCTGCCAACAGTGCGCTTTGCTAGCGGTCTGCCAATGAGCCGGGATTCTTCCCGAACCTGAACTGCCGCGTCGTAAATCGAGGGCCCAGCCGCTGCCCCACACAGCTGAAACATCTTGTGACATCCCCGTAGCAGTGGCGGCCGATGAGCACGCACGCCTCCGTCTTTGTTGATGGCACTCAGTAGGGTCGACGCTGCGGGATAGCTGGGCTTGGCAGCGAACGCCAAGGCTGCCTGCTCGGTCTCACTTGGATTCTTCCTGGCCTTGCCGGACTGAAGACCGCGGACGCGGGTGAGTAGGTCATCTGCTCCCACATTCACCATGACTTGAGAAGCGAATTGAATAAGGCGATAGAGAGCGTTGCTCGCGCTCAGATCGAATGTGCGCGCAAACTCCACAAGGTCACGCAGGTCCACGCTTTCGGCAACGACAGCGCCGGGAGTTTGCCTCGCGAAGCGCCGTTGTTCCGTCGGTTTGGTGGAGTCGGCCATAATGAGAACCGATCCATCGGCAGTCGGCGCCTTAGTCAAACATGCCTTGAGGCGCAGTGCGTGATCGTCAGAGCCGTCGAGTGCAATGTGAATTACGTTCTTCGGCGCTGACGCTAAATCAATGCTGCCGCCGGCTAGGAGCGTCTTGCGAGCACCGAGCAGCCATTGTCCAAACGCCGCCTCTCCGGCATTGATCCAGCGCCACGGTTTCTTCAGCTCGCCCGCATCACCGAAGCTGGCAAGGACATCGTTGTCCCAGTCGACGAGCGCGTTGCCCTTGAATCCGAAGATTGCTTGCATGGGATCGCCCAGGACGCAACAGCGTAGTGGGTCGGCAAGATAGACCACCATCTTATGTTGGACCTGCGAACAGTCCTGGTATTCATCGACAAACAGCCGGTCATACGTTGCTGATAGAATTTCATCGAGATGCTCGTCATTGAGCAGATTTACCGCAGCGTCGCGAATCGCCGGATAGTCAGTTGCGGGCTGAGTTAGCTCAAGTATTGTGGGGTCATGTCCACTACGCTTCGGAAACATCGATATCAGCCGCATGGCGAAGCCGTCGAGCGTTGCCAAGCGATACTTTGATGGCGTAACGCGCGCGCGGTCAAGCCGGCCTCGAAGCGCGGCCACACCAGCATTCGTATGTGTAAGGACGAGAACAGGCTTGCGCCCTTCATGCCGCGACAAAGCGCTCGCAATTAGTTGTGTCTTGCCGCAACCCGCAGGAGCAGTAACCGCGCCTTTCTCAATGCTAAGGAGATCGATTTCAGGATCGGCCATCTTCGATCCACGAGAACAAGCCGTCGACAATTGTGCGAAACTCTGCGTCGCACTTCGGCAAGGCTGGCCCTACAATCTCCCGGCCGCAATACTCCATTGCCGTCACGTTTTTAAACCACGCAGCGCTTTTTGTCGCGCAAGCCTTCCTCAGACAGGCTCGGACATCCTTCGTGATGCCCGCTCGACAATCCTTAAGGGCCAGTTTTCCAACAGAGGCGGATTTGATGTGCTCCCCGACCAAATCCTCGCCATGCAATGTTACTGCATATTCGAGCAGCTTCATCACAGCATCGGCGGGGAGTGCGTCGAACAGCTCGTCTTCAAGCGCACGGCCATCGCGCCATTTAAAAATTGTTCCGACGACCCTGACGAACATGCCTTCTGCCGTTTTGTCGGGTTGCACGTCATCGTCCCGCAAGACGTTCGTGCGGTAGCCCAGGCTGCGGAATGCCTTGGCACGCGGATAAATGTTGTTACAACCCTTGGCGTCGACAAGCGCGAGCCCAAGTGCCTCCAGAGTAACTTTGCCTTTTGACTCCCGGAACTGATCGATGCCGCGCACAAGACCTACCTCGCTTGCGCCCTCGCACACCAAAACCGATGAGCTGAGCAGTGCCTCTGGGAACATCCGAACTGTGCCTTGAATGGCAGCTTTCGATCCCACGAGTGTAGCTTTATGGCCATCTTTGCCACGCCGAAGTACTGTCAGCTGATTCGCCGACAATTCTCGGACCACTACGGGCGAATGCGTCGTCAGGAATCCTTGCAGGGGCGGCTGCTCTTCCTTCGAACCGATGGAGTGCAGGAGGCGGATGAGCCTATGCGGCTCTAGTCCATGCTCTACCTCGTCAATCAAAATGACGGTTGCATCTTTGGCCGCCTTGCGCTGCAGGCCAGCCACCAGCAGTCGTGCCGAGCCAGTGCCTAGTCCACGGAGGGGAACGCCATCTTCGTTGTGAAGAGCGATCGTGCCGCCACTAAATGAGACGGAATGGGCGTCAAGCAGCGCCTGCGGATCCGCGCCAATGTTGATTCCCAAGTCGCGGGCGGTGTCGCCAACGATCCTGAGCGTCTCGGAAAGCTGCTTTCCAGCGATGTCGCCAAAGGTAGCTCGGGCCTGCCTCGCGGCTTCGGCCATAGCGCCAGAAGTCTCCGCCTTTTCATCCGAAAGCTTAGTCAACACCGAACCACGTCGCCACGCCAAATCGTTCTCCGCGTAGGCGCCGATCCGAGTAGCGCAAAGCCTGATACGGTCACTCCATGTGAGAAACCGGGCCTGGCCCTGTGCCTCGGCGCGCTCCGACACCAGTGTCCATATCGGTTCAAGGTCGCTCTTGACGCTCAGGTTTAAGGTGAGAACTGTCTCGGCACCGTAGTCCGGTTCGTCGTCAATCACGCCTGTTTCGAGATTGAATGATCGCAAATAGTGACCATAAGTCTCTATGCTCTTAAGACCATCATCCAGTTCACCGATGGTGATCGAGATGGAAATTGGCTCGGTGACATCAAGGCCGTGGAAATCAACGTCCGAGAACGAGAGGTTACGCCGCGCGCCAAGACAGAAGTCAATCGCGTTAAGGACAGTTGACTTGCCCGCATCCCCGGGACCGATGAGGCAATTTAGTCCCTCGGCCGGTCGCCATGTGAATGTCTTCAGGCTACGAAAATTTCGGATGTCGATGACGCGAATGCGGGCCAAGGTTTCAACAGCTCGATTAAGGGAATCTGATAATAGTACAGTTCAACAGCCTTCGCTTGCCATAGAAAGAGGAGCCTGTGAATTACACCGTCGAGTATGTTGTAAAGTGCTGCCGCAGCCCGCAGGCGCAATCATCGCTTCTTGAGAGGTCCATCTCGCAAATATGCCTTCGGGTCAGAAACGGTTCGTGCAGTTCGGCCATCTCCGACAGGATGGCGTCGGCCGATTGTCCGGAAGTCGAAACTTTGCGGTCCTGCCTACTTGGGCATGCCGAGTTGACCTTCCTACCTCGATCAAGGGACCAGTGATCGTCGAAGCGCTCCGCGGTAGCTGACTATTCCGAGCGCATTATCGCAATCCATCGATGCGGTTAGCTCGTCGTTTAATTCCGCCCTTGGATATGTTTTGAGAGGGAGCTCAACCCTCATCTCTTAGGTTGCGGGGCTCACGCACATCTCGACAGGGTCCGTTGAGGAGGATTGGATGTTTCTGGCTTATGACGAAAGCCGGGTAGTGTCTCAGTTTGAATTAGGAGAGGGCCGAAATCGCCAGCCATATGGCCCATCCCAAAGCTGTTGAAAAGCTGAATAAGAAGATAGCTCTGGTGGAACTGATACTGATGAAGCGATGCTTCCTGTCCCCTGTATTCTGATGGATCGGTTGAAATCCAAGGTCCGAGCGGATCTTCTCTTTGATAGCGAGAGCAGCGTAACGATCTTGATTGATGTTACGCAGATGGAGCGTGAGCAGGGCTAGGAAACCCAAGCCGTAACACTGAACCACTAAGGCAAACACGGTGCCCGTATTCGCATGGACTACGCCAACCGCGACGCCTGCCACGAGCATAGATAATCCAAATTCTTGGACCATGATTTGCTCACGATAGCGGTACTCGTGTCCGACTTCCTTCAATTCTTCGATCTTTAAAAGAATATCGTTTTCAAGGGGCATTAGTCGTTCCCGCAAAAATGATATGCTTCGGTAGCATAGACAATTGAGGCTCAATCCTATCGCGTGTCGGTAATGAGCTGACAGAGGGGCGCGCCCACTCCCCCTTTTTGTCCACCCAAGGGTGCCGAGCGAGCTACCCGACCTGTTGACTAAATGTGTGCTGCGATCCAGCGAGCGCAGTCGAGCAAATGCAGATCGCTTCCTTTCCTCGCTACGATCTGAAGACCCAGTGGTAAATTATTGGATCCATTGCCCGCAGGAATCGTGACACAGGGTACGTGTAGGGCGGTCCAAACGTAATTGAAGCTGGAATCACCTGTTTCGGTTAACCCTTCGGGCGCTTCGCCAGTGGCGGCTGGCGTAATGAGGACATCGAAATCGCCCAGGTCGTCCGAGAATCTCTGACGGAGGCCAGAGACGCTCTTGATTGCTTCCGCATATTGTTCAGAGCCGATCTGCGACCCGGCCTTAAGCTGTGAGCGCAAGGCGTCGCTTATCTGAACCGCGTGCGACTGTGTTTCCCAAGCAAGCGCCTGGTTAGCTTCGTAATTGAGTACGGTTGGGAAGGCAGAACTCAAGTCCTCGTATTCGGCCGGCAAATCGTAGTCCGCAACAATTGCGCCGGCTCGAGAGAGAGAAACAGCGATGCGATCGAGCATTTCCCGCACCGCGGCGGATGCCTTCGGCCAGATGAATGTTTTGGCTACGCCGATCCGCGGTAGCCTGTCGATGGTATTGCTTCGGATCTCAGTGTTGAGCCCAAGCATCGCAGTAAACAACAGTCGGCAATCATCTACATCTCGCGCGAGGATTCCAACCGTATCGAGACTGTCCGCTGGGCACTTCGTGCCAGCTCGCGGAAGAACTCCAAATGTTGGCTTGAAACCGACCACTCCGCAATAGGCCGCGGGCTTGATGATGCTGCCCATCGCTTGCGTTCCGAGCGCCAAGGGAAAGAAGAAATCCGCCACTCCCGCTGCCGATCCGCTGCTCGATCCACCCGGAGTGTGCCGGGCGTTGTGAGGATTGGTCGTTGGCCCGGGTGTTCGAATAGCGAACTCCGCTGTGACCGTCTTGCCCAGGACCAGAGCACCCGCACGCTTGGCTCGAATGACCGAGGCGGCGTCCGCTTTTGGTCTCCAGTTGTCCCAAATCGGCGAACCGTATGCCGTGGGCATATCCGCTGTATCAAATATGTCCTTTATGCCAAGTGGAATGCCTCCCAGCGGACCCTCAAGGGGAACGACATCGGCAATTGCTTCTGGATCGAAATACGAAAACGCCCTGACGATGTGATCCCTGTCAGCTATCCGCTGGAGGCAAGATTCGAGGAGATCTCGAGCGGAAAGGCGGCCGCTCCGCATTCGCTGCACCGCTTCTACAGCGCTTAACGTGCACGGGTCCATCATCGTCCTTTCGTTCGTCGACGCGGACGGCTCACTTCCCGGCCACTTCTCGTGCGGGAGTACGTCTCAAAAGCGAAATTCCGTAAATCGACTCGGCGGTATACTGCGTGTCGGAGGTCAACGAGTTAGAGGAGCGGTTATCAGTCGACCGTAAGGCAAAGCTATGAAATATGAATTCCTGATCGCAGATGTCTTTAGCAAAGGTGCGTTCGGCGGCAACCAACTAGCCGTTCTCCCCAATGCCGCGGGCCTGTCAACGGATGGGATGCAAACTCTGGCCCAGGAATTCAACTTCGCCGAAACGGCCTTTGTTTATCGGCTTGTGGCGCCAGCGAACGCATTTCACGTCCGTATCTTTACGCCGAAAGCGGAGGTGCCTTTCGCAGGTCACCCGACCATCGGTACCGCTTGCGCGCTGGCTATGCTCGACGGACTTGAACCGGGTAGCAAGCGAGAGCTTGTCCTGAAGGAAGATATTGGATCCTTGAGAGTGAGTGTAGAGAACAAGGCCGGCATACTTTACGGCACTCTGATTATTCCAGGGAACTTGCAAACTACGCCGGATGTGCCCGCAAACGAAGCTCTTGCTGAGATACTCATGCTGGACGTTGCCAGTGTACGGTCTGGCTTCTTCGCAAGCGTCGGACTACCGTTCTGCTTTGTCCATCTCGCCAGCGATACAGTGGTGGATCGGGCGCAGCTTGATCGCGCGAGCTGGAATCGAACGAGTCCAACGCTTTGGTCGTCCAACATCTTCTTGTTCTCGGGTGAAGTGTCGAATGGGTCTAAATTGTACGCGCGGATGTTCGCGCCAGCACTCGGGATTGAAGAAGATGCAGCAACGGGCAGCGCCTGCGCGGCGCTGGTAGGCTATTTGGCAACGCAAGATGAAAGGCGCGAGGGGACCTATGGCTTACAAATCCTGCAAGGAGTGGCGATGGGTCGACCAAGCACGATTGAGGTGGTCGCTCAAAAGAAAGATGCGGTTGTTAGTTCCATTACGGTAGGTGGCTACGCGATCTGTGTAGCGGCCGGCGAAATCGAAGTCCCTTGCGGCCTCCTCGTTTCCTAAAGGGCGCAACGCGCAGACGTAATCGCCAGGATCAGGAAATGACGGACGCGCCCGCCATGGGGCCGTTTGAGACCCGGCCATGCCGTTTCCATGATCGCGATGTTCTGGCTGCCGCTCCATATCAACGGCACGAGATCTCAGTCGATTGATCGCCTTGCGAACTTCGATCCCAATCTAGCGGCACGTGGCTATTTATACCGCGAGGTGTATTGGACAAATTCAGTCGCGAAACTAAGGCTTTGTCCTGCAGCTAGGCAGAGCGGCGCCTTTGAAATCGCGCCCCGGTGCATGCGTTGACGACAAAGGTGACTGAACTCAATGATCGAGCTTTACTACTGGCCAACGCCGAACGGTCATAAGGTCACGATTCTCCTCGAGGAGTTGGGCCTGCCATACACGATCGTGCCGATCAACATATTCGCCGGTGAGCAGTTCGATCCGGAGTTTCTGAAGATCTCACCCAACAACCGCATGCCAGCGATCGTGGATACTGTGCCGACGGGATCGGCCAACCCAATTTCCATTTTCGAATCGGGCGCAATCCTGCTCTACCTGGCGACCAAGTCGGGAAGCTTTCTGCCCGAAGACGTACAAGAGCGCTTCAGAGTGCTCCAATGGCTATTCTGGCAGGTCGGAGGATTGGGACCGATGGCGGGCCAGGCTCACCACTTCCGTACTTACGCTGTCGACAAGATACCATACTCGATTGATCGCTACACGAATGAAGTCAATCGCCTTTATGGGGTCATGGAGCGTGGATTGGCCGGGCGCAAATTTCTCGCTGGCGATTATTCAATCGCGGATATGGCTTGCTACCCCTGGATAGTTCCGCACAAGCGACAGGGACAAACGATATCCGAGTTCCCCAATGTCGAGGCGTGGTTCAAATTGATGTCCGAGCGACCTGCGGTCCAACGAGCGTATGCGCTCAGCCACAAATACGACTCCGAGGATCCAGGCGTGGAAACCGCAGAACAGCGCGGCATACTCTTTGGCCAAACCGCATCGGCCATTTGTGCTGCATCGGACGATCAACGGTTGAAGCCGCAAGTCGGAAAAGATTCAACCGCGAGGTAAACCCGCGGTCGATCTCGTAGAGGTGTTACTATTGCCTCTGTGGTGCCCAGGAGATCGCGCGTGCAAGCATTTGCATGTCTACGTTTCCACCGGTCGTAAGAACTAAGGTGGACTTTCCTTTGCAGTCGACGGCACCTGAGATTAGTGCCGCGAGGGCGGCAGATCCGCCCGGCTCGGTTACCATCTTGAAGCGCGTTGCGGCAAAGTGCATTGCCTCTAAGACGTCACCATCGGTCACGCTCACACCGCGAGCTCCGTTCTTTATCAAAATCGGCAACGTAAGGTTACCGGGGCTCGGCGAGAGAATAGCGTCGCAGATCGACCCTTCTCTCAACTCGTTGGTTTCCTTCTTCCCGGAAGCTAGCGACCTAGCCATGTCATCGAAGTCTGCAGGCTCGGCCGTTACGAAGTCTAGGTCTGGAAATTTGTTCTTCAAAACGAGGATACATCCGGTAGACAGGCCGCCTCCGCCGCAACAAACGACGGCCTGATCGATATGGGTAACGCCGTTCGCATCTAATTGCTGGACAGCTTCGACGGCCGCGGTGCCTTGCCCGGCAATGATGTAAGGGTCGTCATAGGGCGGGACGATGATCGATCCCCGATCGTTTGCAATGCGATTCATAATTGCGTAGCGGTCCTCGGTGAGGCGATCAAACAAAATGACCTCGGCGCCTCGCTTGCGAACCGCCGAAAGTTTGATCTCGGGTACGTTTTTTGGAACTATCACCACCACGGGCACCCCGAAGTGGGCGCCTGCCTCCGCCAATGCCAGAGCATGATTACCCGATGAGAACGCCACGACACCTTGTTTGCGTTCGTCCGGTGTCAATAACGAAAGCCGATGGGTGGCCCCCCGAAACTTGAATGAGCCAGTGCGCTGAAAGTTCTCGGCTTTGATGTAAACGTGACCACCAACACGTTCGTCAAGGTCGCTATTAGTTAAAATCGGGGTTCTTGTGACCAGGGCGCGGATCGAGTGCAGAGCCCGGTTGATAGTATCGAGATTTATGGCAAGTTCGCTCATCGTCTGTCGCGGCCCAACTAATTTTGGTGAGTTCTCTGGGCTTTATGGTAGATGCTCGATCGAAATGGGCGGTATACTTTCAGGTGTACTGTGCCGAGCGCTTAAGTGGATCTTCGCGTCGCGTAAACGCGCCGGCCGAATCGGTGATTGCTGCGCTCGAGGCCGCCCATCGATCAAGCTCGTGTTCGTGGTTCATTGCGTGCTGACGCCATACATAAGCCGCGGCACATCTAAAGCGTTGAGGCTCGCGTCACGACCGGTTTATAGATTGCCGGGTGACAACTTGCGCGTGAAGATTTCTCTGATACGGTACAAGTAGCTGTAAGCTTTCCATCTCCGAGAATTTTCGGCCAACCTTATGTCAGGTCTCTTTCGCGACATTCAGAGCTACTTTGATGGGAAGCACGGCGGCAAGTACCTCGCCATTCTTCTTCGTGAGCTTGCTCGCCACGAGCCGCAATCATTTCGAGCAATCCTGCAATTGGCAAGAGAGAAGACAAGACACGCAAGTTTTGCCGCCCTAGCAAAGGAGCCTACTGGTGTAGTTCGTTCACCACCGCCTGTCAGGGAATTCAGGTTCGATCCCGAGAGGGGTGCGAAATCTCCGCGTGCTGATCTCGCTTTGCTTCATGCAGAAGGGAACGCTGCTGCACTTTTCGAGATAAAGGATTTCGATAACAAGAACGCTACCAATC
This sequence comes from Bradyrhizobium sp. USDA 4461, assembly GCF_054055655.1. Lineage (NCBI taxonomy): Bacteria > Pseudomonadati > Pseudomonadota > Alphaproteobacteria > Hyphomicrobiales > Nitrobacteraceae > Bradyrhizobium > Bradyrhizobium sp. USDA 4461. Next base: position 1,553,084 of record NZ_JBSRXM010000001.1, on the reverse strand, counting down.
TCGATCAACTGAACCGATACCTAAAGTGTGCGGCGAGAGGAGTGGTGTTCATCCATATTAGCCGCTTCCACCCAGAAGCAGAAGAATACGCAGCCCTGATCGCGGCTCAGCGTAGAGGGGATCCCGTAGTTTCATTACGCTTTCGGGATCTGCACGCTGTGATGCCAACGACGCATTCACCTGTCGCGGAAATGTTGCGCTCCTACCTGGAGGATATCAACGTGGGCATCTACAAGCAGCCCGAACCAAAAGCTCTGATCCTGCTGCTCCAGCAACTTCTTGGCTTCCGGCATTCAAACGGCATGGGTACACATCAGAGTGACGAATCTCTGGCAAAAGTGCCTGAAACGCTGCGCACGCTTTACGACAATGTTGAATATCTTGGTGAGTTGGTTCGCAACAAAAATCAGGCATTGATCCAGCGTCGGTTCTCGCGTCGTCTCTTTGTCCAGCCTTGGTTCGCACACGATCGCCTCCGCAAGGCCTTGCGGGAAAGTGGAAGTGAGGTCGCCGAGCTTCCAGGCGGTGCCGGGAAGTACGTCGAGCGCGGAGTTGTTTTTGTTGAGGCCTGGGGAAGACTTCAGCCATCCAAGCAATACGTCTGCGTCGGGCAAGCAGTTGAGATCAGAACTGGCGATAAAAAGATGCACCCCTTCATGTATGCGTATTTCACCGGGCCAGACTTTGGCGCAGGAGGAGACGGCACTTATGAAGAGAGTGAGTATTTGGCCAAATTTCCGACCGAAGAGAGCGCCGAGAAGCTGCTCAGAGGCGTTTTACGCGAGTCAGTGAAGAGCGCTCGAGCCCTTGCAGGAGGATCCAACCGGAAGGTCCTGAACAGCTTCAATCCACTCAGTTAGAGCAGTGCGGGGGTTTGCGCGAATTATCGAGCGGATCGGAGTACGGCGAGCTCAGTCATACTGCTTGTTCAACAATCTTTCACTCTATTGTTGCGGTCAACTGCTCACATCAACGACGGCGAAGAATGTACCAAGACTTGAACGATCGTTCTGCGAAGCCATTGCATCGAGATTTCTTCGACCGAGACGCGCACATTGTTGCTGAGGAGTTGATTGGGGTCACCTTGCTGTTTGACGGTATCGGCGGTGTTATCGTCGAAACCGAGGCATACGACGAAACTGATGCCGCATCGCATTGCTTCGACGGATGGCGATCGGCGATCAATCAATCGATCTATCTCCCTGGAGGGCACGCATACGTGTGTCCCGGCCGTCATCTCTACAATCTAAATCTTGTCTGTCGGGAGTCGAATTTTGGTAGTGCGGTGCTGATCAGGGCAATACGCCCGTTGCCCGAAAGCATCTTAGTCATGAAGGAGCGGCGAGATCATTTTTACGAGAACGAACCTCCGGCTATAAATCGCTATCTATGTGCTGGACCGGGGCCGGTGTGCGAGGCGCTCGCGATTGTGGGAAAGCACGATGGCATGTCCCTGTTCGAGCGACCTTTCGAATTGTTCGCGCGTTCGGTGAGACCGAAAATTCGCTCTGGACGGAGAATTCGGATAAGCAAGAACCAAGCGTGCAACTGGCGCTTCTGCTCGGTCGAGTCGCCATCCTATGTAAGTCGATAAAACGGAGCTTCCGAACCGCTGTTTATCTTGGAACTGTGACCCAAGTGGTTTGCCTCCTCCAGTCAGGAAGCGGTCCGTGACGAAGCATTTCCTCCCTCGACGCAGATCTGTCTTGCCCTCCAACAGTCGCCGCCTCGTCAAAGGTTCCAAGGCGCTCCTGGCATTCGAGAATTTGTCGAGCCGGATTCTCGCAATAAACGAAGGCGCTTCGCAAACGAGCTTTGGCAAGGCCGGACCGGGCGACTATTAAGCCAACCGCTTTGAAAACGCGTGAGCAAGGGCTTCACCGCCTGCCGACAAACGGGCGGATGCGCCGCCGAGCACCCGTTGTGGCAATGATCCAAGAGGAGTTCGCCGCAAACAGTTTGGACTTCGCTCGTCTTAAACTGTCAGTCGTGGCGTGTCGCATAGTCGACCTAGCCCACCCTCGTCGCTGATCTCGATCTGGAAGACTTCGGACAAGCCCGTCCTTCCAGACGATGTTAGTTGAAGTGCACGGCTGCCCGATACACGTTGGAGCCATCCGAGCTCGAACAGACGATCCAAAATCCGAGCTCCGACAAGTCCCTTGAGATGATAACGGCGCTCGCTCCAGTCAAGACAAGGCTGGCAGAAAATTCGCCGAGTCCGCGGTCCCGGATCAGCGCCGAACGCGGAAAGGAAGCGCTCGCCCGAAGAGGTGACCTCACCGCCCTCATCGGTAAGCACGATGTGCCCCATGGTCACAAGTGCATCGGCAACAGCGACTCCTACCTGGCCAGCCAGGTGATCGTAGCAACTTCGGGCAAAACAGATCGCATCTTCGTTTGATGAGCGCGGCCGACGGCGGGGTGGCACCTCTATTGCGGCGACGACCTTGATGCTCTCCAGCATTGTCGCAACCAGCGGCGACGCGATGCGGTAGTAGCTGAAGCGGCGCTTGCGAGTGACCGTTAAGAGCCGTGCGGCAACCAGCTTGCTCAGATGGTCGCTCGCGGTCGAGCGAGAGACATTAGCGCAGTAAGCAAGCTCTGTAGCCGTTAGCGACCGGCCGTCCATAAGGGCGTTGAGCATCGTCGCTCGTGCGGTGTCACCCACGAGAGCCGCCACTTCCACCAGATTTGCCGCCGCGACCATGCCCAACCCTATCGCTGGTGCCGGAAGCACATCAATCGAAAACAGTTCGGCATGGGCCGAACTGTTCGCGAGAGACAGCGAAAGCCCGAGCAGGGAATATGATCCTCCCGGAGTCAAAAACTCATGTTGATCCGCGCCCTTTATCTCGAGCCGACAGATATCATTTCTGCTGTGGTTTGCTGCCTGTTCGCCGCCGGCCTCCTAAAGGGAACGATCGGGGTCGGCATGCCGGTCGTAGCGCTGCCGCTGCTGTCGCTGTTCATCGACATTAAGTCAGCGGCCATGCTACTCAGCATGCCTTTGATCCTCAGTAACTTGCCGCAGGCGCTGGAGGGCGGAAAGACTGTACGATGTCTCATGCAATTGATGCCGGTGATTATCGGCATGATCCCAGGCCTCTTCCTTGGAGTTCGCGTCCTACTCGCGCTCGATGCGAACGTTACCAAGGTTGTCGCGGGTCTGGGGCTTATGGGTGCCGGCAGCATGACGCTGCTCTCGCCGAAGCTGCGGCTTCAGCCTCGCCTCGTTTTACCAGCCGGCGTCACATTCGGATTCCTCGGCGGGGTTCTGGGAGGCGTCGCAGCGATGCCAGGACCCCTTGTTTTCATATTTCTGCTTGCAAAGGGACTGCGCGGAGGGGCGTTTACAAAGGAAGCCTCGCTGTATCTCGTCGTTTCCGCCGGGTTGTTAGCAATTCTCCTGACGGCCAGCCGCCAATTCAGTTGGCCTGACGTTTTAGTCTCGACGGCTGCGATGTTGCCAGTCATGCCCGGCATGTACGCCGGGCGACATATGCGCGATAGAATTGCGCCTGAGACATTCAGAAAGCTGGTGTTGATCGCGGTCATTGCCTCGGGCGCCGAGTTGCTGCGACATGGTTTCTTCAGTTGACGTGCCTGCCGGTGCCGCTGCGGTGATTCGGCGGCCCGGTGTGACCCTAGCGACCGGTCGGCGACAATGTCGCGCAAATTCGGAGAATGGCGCACCCGGCACGATGCTCCACCTTCGGAGGCGGCTTTATCCGGCTGAGCGACGGGAGCATCTCCATTGGTTATGCGATGCTTACATGGAATCTCCCGCCAAATTTTGACCCATAGCAATGAGCCTGCCAAGCTGCGATGTGCATCTTAGGTCGTTTCAGTGGTAAGGGCGGCAAGAATGTCAGGGCATTGGCACTTCACCGCCGTTACCCGACAAAATCCTCAATCGGTAAGCACGAGCAGATTAAGACACGGTCGCCAAAGGCATTGTCGACGCGCCCAACCGGGCTCCAGTATTTGTCAACGCGGGAGCTGCCCGCGGGGAAGCAGCCTTCGGTACGCGTATAAGGTCGATGCCAAGCTTCATCCGAGATATCGTGCACGGTGTGCGGGGCGCGGCGCAGCGGCGACGCTTCGATGTTCCAGCGGCCGTTCTCGACCTCCGCAATCTCGCTGCGGATCGCGATCATGGCGTCGCAGAAGCGATCGATCTCGAACTTCGATTCTGATTCCGTCGGCTCGATCATCAGCGTGCCCGCCACCGGGAAGCTCATGGTCGGCGCGTGGAAGCCGTAGTCGATCAGCCGCTTGGCAATGTCGTCCACGGTGACGCCGCTGGTCGTCTTCAGCCCACGCGGGTCGACGATGCACTCATGCGCGACACGGCCGCGCTCGTTGCGATACAGCACCGGGAAGTGCGGCTGCAGCCGTGCGGCGATGTAATTGGCATTGAGAATCGCAACCTCGGTGGCGCGCGTCAGCCCTTCGCCGCCCATCATCAGGATGTAGATGTAGGAGATGGTCAGGATCGACGCCGAGCCGAACGGCGCGGCCGAGACCGGGCCGATGGCGTGTGCAACCGTACCGTCAGTCGAGGGATGGCCGGGCAGATAGGGCGCAAGATGCGCCTTGACGCCGATCGGGCCCATGCCGGGGCCGCCGCCGCCATGCGGGATGCAGAAGGTCTTGTGCAGATTGAGATGGCTGACGTCGGCGCCGTAATCGCCGGGCCGCGACAGCCCGACCTGCGCATTCATGTTGGCGCCGTCGAGATAGACCTGTCCGCCATGCGCGTGCACGATGTCGCAGATCTCGCTGATATGCTCCTCGAACACGCCGTGGGTCGACGGATAGGTGATCATGACAGCGGCGAGATTGGCCGAATGCTTCTCGGCCTTGGCGCGGAGATCATTGACGTCGACGTCGCCGCGCGCATCGCACGCCACCACCACGACCTCCATGCCGACCATCGCGGCGGAGGCCGGATTGGTGCCGTGCGCAGAGGAGGGGATCAGGCACACCTTGCGGTGCGGCTCGCCGCGCGCGAGGTGGTAACCCCGGATCGCAAGCAACCCGGCATATTCGCCCTGCGCGCCGGAATTCGGCTGCAGCGAGACCGCATCATAACCGGTGATGTCGCACAGCCACTGCTCCAGCCGCTGGAACAGCGCGTGATAGCCCTTGGCCTGATCCGCAGGCGCGAACGGATGCAGATTGCCGAACGCCGGCCAGGTCAACGGAATCATCTCGGTGGTGGCGTTGAGCTTCATGGTGCAGGAGCCGAGCGGGATCATCGCGCGATCGAGCGCGAGGTCACGGTCGCTGAGCTTGCGCATGTAACGCAGCAGCTCGGTCTCCGAGCGGTGGGTGTTGAACACCGGATGGGTGAGGAAGGCGCTGCTCCGCCGCAGCTCCTTCGGCAGCGCCTCGCGCGCGGCCGCCTCGATCTCGGCATAGCTGAGCTTGCCGCCAAACACGCGCCACACCGCCTCGACGGTCTCCGGCGTCGTGGTCTCGTCGAGCGCAATGCCGAGCGTGGAGCTGCCGATCCGCAGGTTGATCCGCTCCGCCTGCGCGCGGGTCACGAGCTCGATCTGCTTCGCACCGGCCTCGATGGTCACGGTGTCGAAGAACGCTTCGCTCACAGGCGCAAAGCCGAGCTTGCGCAGGCCCGCCGCCAGCACGGTGGCGCGGCGATGCACGCTGCGCGCGATATGGGTCAGGCCCTCGGGGCCGTGATAGACCGCATACATCGAGGCGATCACGGCCAGCAGCACCTGCGCGGTGCAGATGTTGGAGGTCGCCTTCTCGCGGCGGATATGCTGCTCGCGGGTCTGCAGCGCGAGACGATAGGCGGGTGCCCCGCGCGAATCCACCGAGAGCCCGACAATGCGGCCGGGCAGCGAGCGCTTCAGCGTGTCGCGCACCGCCATGTAGGCGGCGTGCGGTCCGCCATAGCCCATCGGCACGCCCAACCGCTGCGCCGAGCCTATGGCAATGTCGGCACCGAGCTCGCCGGGCGAGGTGAGCAGCGTCAGCGACAGTAAGTCTGCCGCGACGATCGCCAGCGCACCCTTGGCGCGCAGCGAGGCGATCGCCGGCCGCAGATCGCGCACCGCGCCGGACGTGCCCGGATATTGCAGCAGGGCGCCGATCACTTCGGCCTTGTCGAGCTCGGTCAGGGGATCGCCGACCATCAGCGCCCAGCCCAGAGGTGCTGCACGTGTGCGCATCACCGCCAGCGTCTGCGGATGAACTTCCTTGTCGACGAAGAACACTTTCGCCTTCACCTGCGAATGGCGCTCGGCGAGCGCCATCGCTTCCGCCGCGGCGGTCGCCTCGTCGAGCAGCGAGGCGTTGGCGACGTCGAGCCCGGTGAGGTCGCAGATCATGGTCTGGAAGTTGAAAAGCGCTTCGAGCCGGCCCTGGCTGATCTCCGGCTGATACGGCGTGTAGGCGGTGTACCAGGCCGGGTTCTCCAGGATGTTGCGCTGGATCACCGCGGGCAAAATGGTGCCGGAATAGCCCTGGCCGATCAGCGAGGTGAACACCTGGTTCTGGGCGGCGAGCTCGCCCATATGGGCGAGCGCCTCGGTCTCGCTCAGCGCGCGGCCGAGATCGAGCGGCGCCTTCTGGCGGATCGACGCCGGCAGCGTCTCGTTCATCAGCGCCTGCAGGCTCGCGGCGCCGACCGTCTCCAGCATCGCGTTGATGTCGCGCGGGGACGGTCCGATGTGGCGGCGGACGAAATCGGTGGCGGCTTCGTTGATCGGCTTGAAGGGCGCGTTCATGGGCTTATCCTCGGCTGATCCTTTAGGCGGTGTGGGCAGCGTAGGCGGCCTCGTCCATCAGGCCGCCGAGTTCGCTCTTGTCAGCGATCTTCAGCTTGAAGAACCAGGCCTTGCCGGCGGCATCGGAATTGACCAGCGCGGGCTCGGCCGCGAGCTCCTCATTGACCTCGATCACCTCGCCGGTGATCGGCGCGTAGACATCGGACGCCGCCTTGACGGATTCGACGACCGCGGCGGCCTCGGCCTTCTTCAGGCTGCGGCCGACCTTGGGCAGTTCGACGAACACGACGTCGCCGAGCTGCGATTGCGCGTAGTCGGTGATCCCGATCGTGGCGACGTCGCCCTCGATGCGGAGCCATTCGTGGTCGGAGGTGTACAGCGTCGTCATGGAGAACCTCTGGCGTTTAGCGTTTGTAGGTATTGGGAACGAAGGGCGTGGCGGCGACTTTCAGCGGCAGCCGCTGGCCGCGCACCTCGGCGAAAACGGTGGTGCCGACGGCTGAGAGGGCGGTGGGCAGATAGCCCATCGCAACCGGCGCATTGAGGCTCGGGCCGAAGCCGCCCGAGGTCACCGTGCCGATCTGCTCGGACGAGGCGGCATCGGCAAACAGCAAGGCGCCTTCGCGCACCGGGGCGCGGCCGTCGGGCTTCAGGCCGACGCGGCGGCGGGCGGCGCCATCAGCGAATTGCGCGAGAATTTTGTCGGCACCCGGGAAGCCGCCGGCGCGCGCGCCGCCGCTGCGGCGGACCTTTTGTACCGACCATTCCAGCGCGCCTTCGACCGGCGTGGTCGTGGTGTCGATGTCGTGGCCATAGAGGCAGAGCCCGGCTTCGAGCCGCAGGCTGTCGCGCGCGCCGAGCCCGATCGGCAGCACGTCCGGATTGTCGAGCAGTGCGGTGACCAGGGCTTCGGCCTTGTCGGCCGGCACCGAAATCTCAAAACCGTCCTCGCCGGTATAGCCGGAGCGCGAGACGAAGCAGTCGATGTCGGCGACGCGGCGCGGGCCGGCATCCATGAATTTCATCGAACTGACATCTGGGCAGAGTTTCGCCAGCGCCGATTCGGCCTTCGGCCCCTGCAGCGCGATCAGCGCGCGGTCGGCCAGCGAGACGATCTCGCAGCTCTCAGAGAGATTCGCGCGCAGATGCGCCTCGTCCTCGGCCTTGCAGGCGGCATTGACCACCAGGAACAGGTGATCGCCGAAGTTCGCGACCATCAGGTCGTCGAGCAGGCCGCCGTCATTGTTGGTGAATTGCGCGTAGCGCTGCCGTCCCGGCGCGATGCCGACGATGTCCTGCGGGACCAGTTTTTCGAGCGCAAGCGCGGCGTCGGCGACCTTGCCGGATTTGGCCCGCAGCACGAGCTGTCCCATGTGGGATACGTCGAACAGGCCGGCTCCGTTGCGGGTGTGGAGATGCTCCTTCAGCACGCCGGCCGTGTATTGCACGGGCATGTCGTAGCCGGCGAACGGCACCATCTTGGCGCCGCGCGCCAGATGCAGCGCGTGCAGCGGGGTCTGTTTCAGCGGGGAAGTTTCGCGCGCAAGCATCATAGGGCCCTCGCGGTTCCCGCGGGGACCTATTTCCCCTTGAGAAACCTGCAGAAAGCCCCATCTGTCGCTGTGCCTGAGAGTATTATCCCGTCGGCGGACGCAATCGGGGAGAACCCCAGCGCCTCTTTCCAGATGTCAGACGTCACGCGGTCCTTTTGCCTGAGAGTTTCCGGGGCGGTTGCTCCTTCGGCGCCGGCGCTAGCCGGTCTCTCCCGACGTGATTGCCAGTTGAAGTGCTCACGAAACATAGCCAAGCCGGACTTGTCAATCCGAGCACACTCGGTACCTGAGCATTCAACCGATCGTTGAAGGCACGCTAGTCGCCGGAATGCTCACATCGCACGAACCGCTGAGTTCGCATGAAACCGCTTTCAGCAAGGTTTCTGAAAGATCAATGCGGCTTGTCTCCATGTGAGCCTTGCCTCTCCATCGTTAGATCCGCTCACGTCAAGCGTCAGCCGATATCGAGCTGAGAGCGGCAACAAATCCTGTAGTGTTTCAATGCTCATTCATTCCCGACCCAAACCTCTATCAATCGCGAGAGATCAAGCAAAATGCCTGTCAACAAAAGTGCAGTCCCAACCAAGATCGGTGCGATATTCATGTTTTCTGGCGGCGTCGCCGAACTGGGCCAAGACTCGTTCGACGGAGCAGACGCCGCATTGCATTTCATCAATTCGCGTGATGCATCGTCTCGAAAGTTTGAATGGGTGAAGGCCGACGGATCATCACCCGAAGAAGCTGCGCAGCAAGCTGAAAGAATGATTACTCAGGATGGAGTGCGAACGATCGTCGGTTGCTATGGGTCGAACCACAGCATCGAAGTGTCGAAAGTATGCGAGAAATATGGGGCGGTCTTATGGACCCAAACCGCGTGGACGGCGTCTCTGTTCGACCATAAGCCGAAATATACGTTTCGTACCAATACCTATGCTACTCCAGTCGAGGAAGCTGCTGTCGACTACGTTCTGCACGAGGTCACTCCGCTCCTGGCAAAGAAGAGCGACCTTCGGGTTATGGTAATAAACGAAGGGAGCGCGTATGGCGTGAGTTGCGGCGACGAGACCGTCAAGGCCCTGACGGCAAAGAACATCAAGCCAATACAGCGGTACACGTACGACGCAAGGTACGATGGGGCCGATCTCGATTTCGACAACATCGTCAGCCGGATCAAGGAACAAAATCCGGACGTCCTGTTTGCGAGTTCATTCATTCGAGACTCTGTTGGAATTCTGGATGCGATGAAGAGGGCGGGCTATCGTCCGCCGGTCATTATGACGTCCTCCGCAGGATTTGGTCTGTACACTCTAAACCTGGCTGGCGAAATGACAGAAGGAATCTTGTCTGCAAATGCTCCTGCGCTCGTTGCGCCAGCCGCTCTGAACGAGACGGGCCGGCGTCTGCAGGTTGAGTATGTCAGTCGGCTAAAAGGGTTGACCGGAAGGCAGCCATCTGGATTCAACGCGATGTCTTTCTGTGCTGCCTACTCGCTGCTGAACGATGTCATTCCAAAGATTCAAGGCGAGATGACCGCCGAGAGCATTCGTCACGCAGCAATGTCGCGAGATATTCCGCTCGGAACTTATCCCAATGGCTGGGGTCTCAAGTTTGATGCGGTCGGGCAGAATGAAAGGTGCCCGGTTTCAATTGACCAGTGGCAGAAGGGCTCATTGAACACTATCTGGCCTAGACAGATGGCGACTTCCATCGTCAACGGACTGCCGTTGCCTCCAGTACAATAAGATCGGGCTGAAGAGGGGCGAGCTGAATGTTGCTCGCCCCCGAGCGCCAGATAGCATCGCACTAGCCGTAAACCGAGATTTCAAATGCGGGTCGATCTCCAATCTTCTAATGAAGGCCAGGTCATTGACCAACTGTTGACCTACGAAAGCTTTCGGGTCGGGCAGGTCATCGAGCTCGGTTGGATATCGGTGTCCGAAAGAGACATCGCAGACTTCGCAAGTCAATTTGACCCTCAGTCCTTTCACACTGATGAGGAACGGGCCAGGCATTCTCCGTATCGGGGCATTATTGCAAGTGGCTGGCATACTGCTGGGCTGTTCATGCGCCTCTACGTCGATCGCATTCTCAATCGAGCGTCGTGCCTAGGTTCTCCAGGTGTGGATGACCTGCGATGGATCGCTCCGGTCAGAGCAGGGCAGAGGCTGCGCGGTGTCTTGACTGTCGAGCGACTGGAACCGTCGAAAAGCAAGCTCGATCGGGGAACACTCTATCCGAGGTGTGAGCTGTTCGATGAGGACAAGGCCCTCGTGTTCTCGATGGTGCTCAAGACCTTGTTGAAACGTTCACCGCCCGCTCCGCCCGCTTCCTGACCGTCTGGATCGGCGTGCGCTGCCATCCAGTGATCATTCGCCTCGACGATACCAGTGGACAGGAGTGGCCCAGCTAGTCTGGTTGCAATCTCCGTTTTGCCTAGGCGTATGAGGATTATCCGCAGTCATTTGGTGCTTGGAGACAATCAGTTCAGGTTGTCAGATGGCAATGGAACCTCCTTCGAACAACGGTCATCACTTGTCCTTCGGACTTCGTCGATGCCTTCAGTCCTCGAAACAAGGATCGCTAGGTAGCTGCCCCAGAGATGAAAAAGATAGAGAGCCTATCATGCTTAAACTTTACTACTCGCCTGGTAGCTGTTCGCTCGCGGCTCACATTGCGCTCGAGGAGATTGGTCAGCCCTACGAGCTAGAACTGGTGTCAGCAGCCGGAGAGCATGAGGGGGAAATGACGGCCACAGCGAAGTGGAGGGCGGTAAATCCGAAGGCGCGAGTGCCGGTGCTTGGTGGAGTCCCCGGGCAGATTGCGGGTAGTCCTGACGTGCTCACTGAAGTGCCGGCCATATTGTTCTATTTGGCGCGGTCCAATCCGGACGCCTGCCTGATGCCTCGGACACCAGCGAGCGAGGCGCGTTGCCTGGAATGGATGAACTACCTGTCCAGCAGCGTGCACGCTACAGCATATGCGCAGATCTGGCGTCCGTTGCGCTTCGTTTCTGACCAGGAGGCATTCGGGCCGTTGAAAGCCAAGGGCGTGGACAGTGTTCGCGACCAGTACTCCTACATTGAGTCGATCTTGACTGACGGTAGGGAGTGGGCCGTGCCCGAGAGCTATTCCATCGCTGATGCTTATCTACTGGTATTTTACCGATGGGGAAGTCGAATAGGGCTCGACATGCGCAATTCCTTTCCCGGATGGACTGAGCTCGCTGAACGAGTCACGAGGCGCGCGGCCGTTCAACGAGTGTTTCAGCGCGAGAGAATTAGCCTGTACTGAGCGTATAGCCCTGCGTGGTGCGCTAGGCTCACGGACGCCTGCCTGGAAACTTATGTCTTGCCTGGTTGGGCCAGGCATCGAATTGCGCTGAACTGCGGACAAGACGGACGCAAAAGAGCCCCGGCGGCAAATGTTGCCGCCGGGAAGTCTAGGGAGAGAACACCCACGTCACCTCATTCAGATCGATTCAATGAACGATCGTCGTTGCGGTAGTCTGGTCATAGCCTCATTCGGCAATAGGCAACAAACGAGAACTACTCACACGATCCTGCAGTCGAAGTCACCGCGTCTGGACGTGTTAGCGCTAGTAACAGAAAAGGCGAGGCGTGTTCGATGGCGCGCACTGTCGCGAATGCGATAGCCTTGCTGTAGAGGTGGCTCGTTAAAACTGTATAGAAATGCCTCGGTGGATATCACGCATGGTTCGCGCTTTCACGATGTTGACGTTCACCGATTCTGTTAAGGCCGCGCAGTCAAGGAGAGGCTCTCGGGAGTTCTGCGCGTCCCTGGAGACAAAGTCGGAGAACAGGGTTCTCGACGAGCGCAGTGGCTCCTTCATATCGGAATGCGACAGTTTTTTGTTGGGGACCGCGAACCGAGATGGATGGCCGCACGTCCAACATCGCGGCGGCCCCAAAGGCTTCCTTCGAGTTTTGGGGCCAACGACACTGGCATTCGCAGATTACTCGGGTAATCAACAGTACATAACGGTTGGGAATCTGTCGGAAAACAATCGGCTGTTCATCTTCATAGTCGACTACCGACAACGCCGTCGATTGAAGGTCTGGGGGCGCGGTGTCGTCGTTGAGGACGACAGGATGCTACTTGCTCGTGTTGAGGTACCGGACTATGGCGCCAAGGCGGAGCGCGCTATTGTCGTGCACGTCGAAGCATGGGATTTCAATTGCGGTAAGCATTTTCCCGAACGGTAGATTGGATACGAATCCGTGGTCAGGCACTCAGCGCTCAAAGACGCTGTTGGGACGCCTTTGCTTGTAGCGGGAGTGTCGATCTGCAAGGATCTACGCTCTACGGATTCTAGGCGTGCACCACGACATGCCCCAGATCTCAAAGGTAACTCTGTCAGATAGACCACGGAGCGCTGAAGTCGGCCAATCGGTTGTTAGAGCGCGTTGGCTGAAGCAGCTTGGCGCTGACTTCAAACCATCATGACCTTGCGAGTTCTGCGCATACAAATGTGAAAATGCTTCATCGCAACGATCAGTATTGTTCGTTGGCAATACCGCGCGATGAGTTGTAGTTCGCAGTCAGGCTTCTGCGCGGCACGCCGCCGCTCTTCTCGCCAGCGACCGAAAATGGAAACAAGATAAGGAGAACTCAATGAACTCCCGATTCGAGACCAAAGAACCAACGATTGGCGGATCAGTGTATGTCAAGCCGGGAACGATCGATTGGAAGCCGTCTCAATTCGAGGGCATTCAGATCAAGGTGCTTTACGAGCGGCCCGAGGCTGGAGAGCTGACTTGTCTCCTCAAGTGGGAACCTGGCGCGCGGCTACCGTTTCACCAGCACCCGGAGCTCGAGCAAAGCTTTGTGCTCGAAGGGTCATTCTACGATCACGACGGCATTTGTCGCGCCGGAGAGTATGTATGGCGCCAGCCCGGCTCATACCACGAGACGCGAAGCGATGAGGGCTGCATTCTGCTTGCGGTGTACAGAAAGCCGAACGTGTTCGGTAACACAGCCGGGTTCGGTGTCGAAGCCAAGACTGAGGCGAAGTAGCGGCCTCACCGCTACCGGCTGAGTCAGGAACGATCAGTCTGGAGGGGGCTTTCGCTGCATGAGCAGCGAAGGTGCCTCTAAGGAAGCCGCAGAAAGTCTTCGCCGGAAAGCCTCACGTTGGCGCATGACCAAACGCAACTACAAAATCATTCGTAAGGTCGAGGAAACTCCGAACATTCTTTCGATTTACTTCGCCGCCGAGGATGACACGGCGCTCGCGCCGTTTCGCAGCGGCCAGCAGCTTGTCGTTGACGTCCCCGGAATCGGGGAGCGAGAATACCTTTTGTCAGCTTTCTCGGCCAAGCCGAAGAGCTATCGAATTACGATCGCTCATGATGGCCGGCCGACCGTGCCAGATACATACGCGCCGGACTACTGGTACCACCAAGTGGATCGTGGGGGCGTGGTGCGGGCTGACGGACCTACAGGAAGCTTCCAGGTACCTGAGCGTCTGGATCGTCCCATCGTCGTTGTCGCTTCGGGTATAGGTGAATCGTTCATTGCGGCAGTTGCGGAAGAGCTCGCCGTCCGGGCGCCGCGTCACCGCGCCAGCTTTTTCTACTCCACCATCAATTCGAATACGTTCGGCCTGAAGACCAAAGTTGAGTCGCTCAGGTCGGAGCTTAGCAATAGCCATTGGCGGAGCTGCTTCCTTGAACCGCTCGCAGACGATCGGCAAGGACGGGATTTCGATCTTTGCGGACCTATGAGTGCTTCCCTCATAGCGGACGCGCTTTCTGATCAAGGGAGTGATGTTTTTGTCTGCGGGCCGACGGAGTTCGCCAATTGGGCGGAAACCGAGCTAGCCTCGAATATGCGTGGCGTAAACTCGATACAGATTCAACGGCTCGGAGAGGCCTGTATTCCGCGGCCGATTGTGCCGGAAGGAAATGCTATTGACGCACCGACAGCTTGCTACGTTCGGTTCACGCGCTCCGGGATAACCGCAATCTGGACGAAGGAGCAGGGCACTTTGCTCGACTTGGCGGAAACGGTCGGCCTGGACGTGCCGTACTCGTGTCGAACGGGTGCGTGCGGTACATGTGCCCAGAAAGTCGCTGCTGGTGAGGTGATGCCTATCCGCAAGACCCACGCAGAAACGTCGAGCAAAGAGCAACTTCTGTGCTCATGCATTCCTCTTACCGACCTCGAAATTGAGCTCTAATTCATCTCGGGGTGCTGACGAAGCGTGTAAAGGCGCGCGACGAAATGCTTACAGTGGCGAAGTGAGCCGATTTCTAGCGGTGAGAAGTCGCCGTCTGCGAGATATTAGCTCTCTTGGCTGTGCGCGCGCGATGCTTTGGCCGCCGCGATACATCACGGGAAGATTCATTGCTGAAGGCGACTCTGGTCTTGCTTTCATCTTCGTCACTGGGCCTGAGCTGTCCCAACATCCAGTCTCGGAAGATCGCGATACTCTTCAATTTTCGGCTTTCCGCACGCCATACCATAAAATAAGAGTACTCATCCGATATCGCGCAATCGAAGAGGCGGACCAGGCGTCCCGAGCGAAGATCGTCGGCAACCAAGGTGCCCCTGGCAAGCGCGATGCCATGCCCTTCCGCTGCAGCCTCGAGCAGAAGAGCGGCGTCGGTGTACGATGTACCATGATGAGGTTCCCGTATATCCGCGCCAGCGGCGTTGAACCACGCTTCCCAGGGTTGGTGTGGATTGAGCAAGAGGTCTGCCTGCGCTAGCTCGGGCAGGGATCTGGGGTAGTCTCCGTCCCGGTAATTCGGGCTGCAGACAGGAAAAACGAGCTCGCCGATCAATCTCTCTTGTTGCACGCCCGGCCAGCCTCCTGGACCATAGCGGATCGCCAGATCGACGCCGTCTGACGCGAGGTTGGCAAGTTCGGTTGTTGTCCGAAGTGCCAATTGAATGCCAGGGTGATGAGTGTGGAACGAACCAATTCGGGGGATCAGCCATCGCGATGCAAATGCCGGCAGCAGGCTGATGGTCAGAACATCCGATCGGGCACGTTGCGCGCTTCCTTCGAACGCGCGTTCTAGTAATCGGAGTCCTTGGCGGATTTGGGTAACAAGTACCTGCCCGCGCTCGGTCAGCACCATCTGCCTACCTTGTCGCTGAAACAGCTTCGTGCGCAGTTGCGCTTCAAGCGCCCTGATCTGATGGCTGATCGCTCCATGGGTAATGTGAAGCTCCGCCGCAGCGCGGGTAAAGCTGAGATGACGAGCCGCAGCTTCGAACCCGCGCAGCAACTGCAGTGGCGGTATGTGCGAAGATGTCATGCTGGCTCCGGTCGTCTTGTCAATGACTTCAGATCATACGGTATGCCCTTACTCCCGCTGAAGATTACGCAGGCATCCCGGCCCCGGCAATTGGTATTTTACGGTAAGCGATCATGATCTGCCCGAGGGTCGAACGGCCGGTCGGCGCCGCCGCTCATTTTCCGCGGTCTTCCCGCTGACCAGGCAAAGCGTAGTTGCTCGTGTCCCGCTTTTGCAGCCGAGACGCTATGACTTCAGTTCATCGAAAGCTGCAAGCGCCTTGCCCGCATAAACCGTAGCGGGGCCGCCGCCCATTTCGACCGAGACGGCGATTGCTTCGACAAGCTCTTCCCTAGTCGCGCCGTGCTTGATTGCGCTCTGCACGTGGAAGACGATGCAACCCTCGCATTTCACACTGATCGAAATGGCGACGGCCATGAGCTCCTTGATTTTGGCAGGCAGAACGCCGTTCTTGTTGGCGGCAAGCATGACACTCTGGAAAGCCTGCATGACCTGCGGCGCAGCCTTGTAAAGAGTTGTCGCCTGGTCGCGGAGCTCTTCTGATAACTTTTTCGCGTCCATTGTACCGTTCTCCTTCATCAGACCGGCGGTTGAGCTGCATGCGGATAAATTGGAAATGCCTGACTGAGTTCGCGCACACGTTTGGCAATCGACGTCTCTCCGACCAAGCCCAGCGGATCTCTCGCGGCAATCTTTAGGGTTTTCAGGATCAATGATCCGATTTCCCGGAACTCCCTTTCCTTGAAACCCCGCGTGGTGACGGCGGGCGAGCCCAATCGGATACCCGAGGTGATAGCCGGCTTTTGTGGATCAAAAGGGATTCCATTTTTGTTGCAAGTCAAGCCGACATGGCCAAGCGCCAGTTCGGCGGCCTTGCCCGTCACTCCAAGCGGGCGCAGGTCGACCAGAACGACATGGCTGTCGGTGCCGCCGGAAACGATCGCGAGACCGCCCTCGGCGAGCGAGGCGGCAAGGACCCGCGCGTTGGCAATCGTTTGCTTCGCATACGCCGTGAACGACGGCTGAAGCGCCTCTCCGAACGCCACGGCTTTTGCGGCTATGACGTGCATCAGTGGACCGCCTTGGGATCCTGGAAAGACTGCCGAATTCAGCTTCTTCGCGAGGTCCTCGTCGTTGGTCAGAATGAGCCCGCCGCGTGGTCCGCGCAATGTCTTATGCGTCGTCGAAGTCACGACATGCGCATGGGGAACCGGGCTCGGATAGGAATTGGCAGCAACAAGTCCAGCAACGTGAGCCATATCGACCATCAGTTTCGCGCCAATTTCGTCGGCGATCGTCCGAAACTGTGCGAAGTCAATCTCACGAGGATAGGCCGAACCGCCCGCAACAATTAGCTTTGGCCGATGTTGATGCGCCAGGCTGCGGACTTCATCCATATCGATCAGGTGGTCCGTCTCGCGTACCCCGTAGGGGATCGCCCGAAACCACTTGCCTGAGATCGTGACGGCGGCACCGTGCGTAAGATGACCTCCATGCGCTAGAGAAAGGCCCATGAAGGTGTCCCCGGGCTCCAGAAGCGCCAGGAATGCAGCAAGGTTTGCTTGTGCTCCGGAGTGAGGTTGCACGTTGGCAAATCCTGCGCCGAAAAGTGCCTTCGCCCGTTCAATCGCAAGGAGCTCGACTTCGTCAACAAACTCGCAGCCTCCATAGTACCGGCGTGCGGGATATCCTTCAGCATACTTGTTGGTTAGCACGGATCCCTGAGCTGCGAGGACCGCTTCTGACACGATATTTTCGGATGCAATCAGCTCGATTTGACTCTGCTGACGATGCAGCTCTCGATCGATGGACGCGAACACGGGATCACCGAAACCCCGTCGCGTCATTTCCAAGACATTATCCATGGCTTCTTCCTTTGTTCAGCACTCGGGGACGTTAACGGCGAGGCCGCCTCGAGATGTCTCTCTGTACTTGTCGTGCATGTCGGCTCCGGTCTGGCGCATCGTCTCGATGACATGATCAAGCGACACCTTGTGGGTGCCATCGCCGGCGAGAGCCAGCAATGCTGCATTGATCGACTTGATTGCGCCGAATGCGTTGCGTTCGATGCACGGGATCTGAACGAGCCCCGCGACCGGGTCGCAGGTCATGCCGAGATGATGCTCCATTGCAATTTCAGCGGCATTTTCGATCTGTTCGTTGGTGCCACCGAGGGCGGCGGCGAGTCCTGCAGCCGCCATCGCGGCGGCGGAGCCGACCTCGCCCTGACAACCAACCTCCGCACCTGAGATGGAAGCGTTGTGCTTGATGATGCTGCCGATCGCGGTCGCAGTGAGAAGGAATGTGCGCATGCCATCCACATCGGATCCGTCGCAGAAGTCACGGTAGTATCTGAGAACGGCGGGTAACACGCCGGCGGCGCCATTCGTCGGTGCCGTGACGACCCGACCACCGGAAGCGTTCTCCTCATTCACGGCAATGGCAAAGGCGGACACGTACTCGAACGCTTCGCTTGGGGAGTGTTGGTTAGCCAGCGCAGCAGAGCGAAGTCTCTGAAAGAGCTTCTTTGCGCGCCGCGGGACCTTCAAACTGCCGGGCAGCTCGCCATCCCGATCGAGGCCTCGGTCGACACACGCCATCATCACCTGGATTAGGGTGTCGAGCAGCTGAACGGTGGAAGGCTCGTCCCGGCGTGCCAATTCGTTGATGAACGCAACGTCAGCTATGGCGCAGACATTGGCGCGGCATATCGCCAGGAGCTCATCCGCCGACCGATAATCGAAGCCGAATGCAAAGGTCTGCACCTTTGATGCGCCGCTGTCTCCGTCGCGCTCGATAAATCCCCCTCCGACGGAGTACCAGACCTCTGACGCGATGATTTCGCGGCCTTTATCGAAGGCTTGCAGCAACAGCGCATTGGGATGACGGTCGTAGACCGTTTGCTTGTCAAAGACGAGGTCGCGTGCTTCGACGAATTCGATTGCGGTATCATTGGGAAGAACAATGCTGCCACTCGATCGTATCTCAGCCAAGATCGAGTCGGTCTCATCCGGCTCCAACTGGTCCGGCAAGTGTCCGGAGAGCCCCAGCAAGACCGCAACGTCCGTTCGATGGCCTTTGCCAGTCCAGGCAAGCGATCCGAAGGCGGTAACGGCTATTCTGCTGGTCCTTTGTTGCCGCTCTGCGCCTAGGCCTCTCACGAAAGAGGACGCGATCTTCATCGGTCCGATTGTATGTGAGGAAGACGGACCGATCCCAACTTTGAACAAGTCGCCCAACCCAATGGGCAACATGGTTTGCTTGCCGCGTTGCGCA
This sequence comes from Bradyrhizobium sp. USDA 4461, assembly GCF_054055655.1. Lineage (NCBI taxonomy): Bacteria > Pseudomonadati > Pseudomonadota > Alphaproteobacteria > Hyphomicrobiales > Nitrobacteraceae > Bradyrhizobium > Bradyrhizobium sp. USDA 4461. The sequence goes on along the minus strand of NZ_JBSRXM010000001.1, from coordinate 1,534,208 downwards.
GCCCGCTCGAGTAGGGTGGTTATTGATGTTTTTAACGCAGACATCGACATGGAGCACCTCTAGCCATCGATTCAAATCGATTGAGCTGTTTGAAGCGCCCCATCTGTCTTTTTGGCCTGAGAGTGTTATCCCTTCGGCGGATGCTGACCGCATCACTTTCCAGATGTAGATCCGACACGGTCCTTTTGCCTGAGAGTTTCCGGGGCGGTTGCTCCTTCGGCGCCGGGTACCCGGCCTCTCCCGTGGTCAGATAAACTTAGTTACTACCGTATAGCTCCAAACACTGATGATGGGAAAATAGCTGCCAAGTGGGCTGTATCGCAGTCGCCTGGATCGAGCAAGGGCGGGCCGTTCTGTCGTGCGTGAAAACGGTTCACCGCTTGGTCGAATACTGTTCGTTTGCGTTCCCCGTAGGCAAATACTTAGTTTGCCGAGCCTCTCATCGGTGAAGCAACACGTCAAGCGGGCGGCGATGTTGCGCACGATGGTTTTCGTCCGGACTTCGATGCGAGTCCCGGTCCTCGTTGGCAATCAGATAGACCCGAAGAATTGAACTAGCAGGCTGCTCAATGACCTGCAGATCTGAAAAGCGTTGAAACGTCGTGTGCGGCTGCCAATGATCATGATTTGCGATGTCTGCCCCGCGTGCTCCGTGACGCTGCTTCGATTTGGCAGTCGCGGAAGTCCGGTTCGTTTGCTCCGGGCAATGCGGCGCATGGCTGCAGAGCGTTTGGTTCAGTTCGGCAAACGCTTTCCAAGCTGACGCGACCCTTCGCCGCCGCTTCACGAAACTACTGATGATATGTCGCATCAAGATCGATAGGGGAGTCGTGTGTTCGAGTTGAATAGTCGAGATGGCATCGCCGAAGTCGGGAAAGAAGAAGTGTCCCGATCAGCAGACCAATCACGCTCCTCATTTCTCGTGATCCAGGACGTCAGCGTCATGTTCGGCGGCGTTATTGCGCTCAATGGCGTGTCGTTCGACATGCGTCATGGACAGATCCTCGGTCTGATCGGGCCGAACGGCGCCGGCAAGACGACGCTGTTCAATTGCCTGTCGCGGCTCTACCAGCCGTCGTCCGGCGACATCCTGATGGAAGGCAAGAGCATCCTGTCGCGGCCGCCGCACCGGATCGCCGAGATCGGCATCGGCCGCACCTTCCAGAACGTCGCATTGTTTCCCAACCTGTCCGTGATCGACAACGTCCGCGTCGGCGCGCATGCCCGCACCTCGAGCGACATCGTCAGCGACTCGCTGCGTCTCGCCTGGGTCCGCCGCGGCGAGAACGACATGAACAAGAAGGTGCACGACATCCTCGGCTATCTCGATCTCGAGGACGTCGCCCACACCGTCGTCTCGGGACTTCCGTTCGGCACCCAGAAGCGCGTCGAGCTGGCGCGGGCCCTGGCGGCGGATCCGAAGATCCTGCTGCTCGACGAGCCGGCCGGCGGCCTCAATCACGAGGAAGTCTATGTGCTCGGCGATTTGATCCGCAAAATCCGCGACGACCGTAAAATTACGGTGCTGCTGGTCGAGCATCACATGGGTCTCGTGATGTCGATCGCCGACCACGTCGTCGCGCTCAATTTCGGCCGCAAGCTGGCCGAAGGCACGCCGGCCCAGGTCCAGGCCGACCCCGACGTCATCAAGGCCTATCTGGGGAGCAAGGACCAATGACCGCGATGCTCAACGTCAAGGACCTGCGCGCCTATTACGGCCAGGTCCAGGCCCTGCACGGCCTCAGCTTCTCGCTCAACGAGGGCTCGCTGACCACCCTGCTCGGCGCCAACGGCGCCGGCAAGACCACCACGCTGCGGGCGATCTGCAACATGGTGCGCTCGACCGGCGCGATCGAGTTCGAGGGCAAGCCGATCGGCACGCGCTCGACCGAGAACGTGGTCCGGCTCGGCATCGCCCATGTGCCGCAGGGCCGCGGCACCTTCACCAACATGACGGTGGAGGAGAATTTGCAGCTCGGCGCCATCAGCCGCTCCGACACCAAGGCGATCGGCTCCGACATCGAGCGGATGTACGACCATTTCCCGGTGCTGAAGCAGCGCTACACCCAGCAGGCCGGCACGCTGTCCGGCGGCGAGCAGCAGATGCTGGCGGTGGCGCGCGCGCTGATGCTGCGGCCGCGCCTGATGCTGCTCGACGAGCCGTCGTTCGGCCTCGCGCCGCTGATCGTGCGCGACCTGTTCCGCATCCTCGGCAAGATCAATCGCGAGGAAAAGGTGACCATCCTGGTGGTCGAGCAGAACGCGCAGCTCGCGCTCGAGCTCGCCGACCAGGCCTATGTGATCGAAACCGGACGGATCGTGATGTCGGGCAATGCCAAGGACATCGCGAACAACGAAGACGTCCGCAAATCCTATCTCGGCTACTGAGGGAGCTGGCACAATGGAGCTTTTTGCCAACCAGGTCCTGGCCGGCATCGCCACCGGCGCGATCTATGCCTGCATGGCGCTCGCCGTGGTGATGATCTACCAGGCCATCGACCATCTGAATTTCGCCCAGGGCGAAATGGCGATGTTCTCGACCTTCGTGTCCTGGCAGCTGATGCAGTGGGGCGTGCCGTATTGGGGCGCCTTCGTACTCACCGTCGCCTTCTCGTTCGTCGCCGGCATCGTCATCGAGCGGCTGCTGTTCAAGCCGCTCGCCAAGGCTCCGATCCTGACCAACGTCGCCGGTTTCATCGCGCTCTATGCGATCATCAACTCGGTCGCCGGCCTGATCTGGGACTTCACCATCAAGCAGTATCCGACGCCGTTCGGCTCCTCGCCGTTCCTCGGCAGCCAGCTGATCTCGACCCACCAGGCCGGGATGATCGGCATCACGCTGCTGATGCTGCTCCTGCTGTTCTTCTTCTTCCGCTTCACCCGGGTCGGTCTTGCGATGCGCGCCGCCGCCTCGCTGCCGGAATCGGCCCGCCTGGTCGGCATCAACACCTCGTGGATGATCGCGCTGGGCTGGGGCATGGCATCGGCGATCGGCTCGATCGCCGGCATGATGATCGCCCCGGTCGTGTTCCTCGAGCCCAACATGATGCTCGGCGTGCTGATCTACGGATTTGCCGCGGCCGTGCTCGGCGGCCTGTCGAGCCCGTTCGGCGCCGTGATGGGCGGCTTCCTGGTCGGCATCTTCGAGAACCTGGTCGGCACCTACATCCCCGGCGTCGGCAATGAGCTGAAACTTCCGATCGCGCTTGCGCTGATCATCGTCGTCCTGGTCGTCAAACCGGCAGGCCTGTTCGGCCGCGCCATCGTGAAGCGAGTTTGATCATGAGCGCCGCTGAAGAAATCGTCACAGAAGCCCCTGCCGTCGAGGCCGTGCCCAAGCGCGCCATGACGCTCGGCTATGGCACCTCGCTCGTCGTGCTTGCCGCGCTGGTCCTGATCCCGCTGTTCGTGAAGAACTTCATCATCTTCCAGATGACGATGCTTCTGATCTACGCGCTGGCGGTGATGGCGCTCAACATCCTGACCGGCGGAAGCGGCCAGTTCTCGCTCGGCCAGAGCGCGTTCTACGCCGTCGGCGCCTATACCTCGGCGATCCTGATGGAGCATGCGGGCATGAACTATGCCCTCACGCTGCCGATCGCCGGCATCGTCTGCTTCGGCTTCGGCTTCCTGTTCGGCCAGCCGGCGCTGCGGCTCAGCGGCGTCTATCTGGCGCTCGCGACCTTCGCGCTCGCCACCGCAATGCCGCAGCTGCTCAAGCTTGGCTATTTCGAGCATTGGACCGGCGGCGTGCAGGGCCTCGTCGTCACCAAGCCGGATGCGCCGTTCGGCCTGCCGCTGTCGCAGGATATGTGGCTCTACTACTTCACCCTGGCGGTCTCGATCGCGATCTACATCGCCTCGGTCAACCTGCTGCGCTCGCGTTCGGGGCGCGCCTTCATGGCGATCCGCGACAACGAGATCGCGGCCTCCGCGTTGGGCGTCGACGTCGCGCTGTACAAGACGCTGGCGTTCGGCGTCTCGGCCGGCATCACCGGCGTCGCCGGCGGTCTCGGCGCCATCGCGGTGCAGTTCGTGGCACCCGACGGCTACACGATCCAGCTCGCGATCTCGCTGTTCCTCGGCATGGTGGTCGGCGGCGTCGGCTGGCTGCCCGGCTCGATCGTAGGCTCCGCCTTCATCATCTTCGTGCCCAACATCGCGGAGGGCATCTCGAAGGGCCTTTCCGGCGCGGTGTTCGGCGTGCTGCTGTTCCTGTTCGTATTCCTGGCGCCGAACGGCACACGCGACTTGCTCAATATGATCCGAAGATCTGTCGGGAAAAAATGGTGAGAATGGAGGAGAAAACATGCATTTGAAGTTTCAACGGAGCATTTGGATCGGGCTTGTCATCGCTCTAGGCATATCTAACGCGTCAGCTCAAAAAAGCTACGATGCCGGCGCAACCGATACAGAGATCAAGGTCGGCAACATCATGCCGTATTCGGGGCCCGCATCGGCCTTTGGCGTGATCGGCAAAACTGAAGAGGCTTATTTCAACAAGATCAATGCAGAGGGGGGAATCAATGGTCGCAAGATCAATTTCATCTCCTATGACGATGGTTACAGCCCGCCCAAAGCTGTGGAGCAGGCAAGGAAGCTCGTCGAGAACGATGAGGTGCTCCTGATCTTCAATCCCCTAGGTACGGCATCGAACTCGGCGATCCAGAAGTTCATGAACGCCAAGAAAGTTCCGCAGCTGTTCGTCGCCACCGGCGCAACCAAGTGGAACGACCCTGCGGGCTTTCCCTGGACCATGGGCTGGCATCCCTCCTATCAGAGCGAAGCCCGCGTTTACGCGAAGTATTTGCTGAAGAACAAGCCCGACGCCAAAATCGGCGTACTGTATCAGAACGATGATTTCGGCAAGGACCTCCTAAGGTGGCTGAAGGATGGACTCGGAGCGAAGTCATCGATGATTATCGCTGAATCAAGCTACGAAATTACAGAGCCTACGATCGACAGCCATATCGTCAAACTGAAGGCATCCGGTGCCGATGTGCTCTTGTCATTCACCACACCCAAGTTTGCAGCGCAGGCGATCAAGAAGCTTGCCGAGATCAATTGGAAACCAGTTCATATCGTCGCGAACGTTTCGAATTCGGTCGGAGGTGTTATTCACCCCGCAGGTGTTGAGAATGCGCAAGGGGTTCTCTCTGCCGCCTATCTTAAGGATGGCAGCGATCCGCAATGGCGTGACGATCCGGGCATGAGCAGATTCGTTGCCTTCTTGAAGGATTACTATCCGTCGGGAGACAAGCTCGACAACAATGTCGGGTATGGCTACGCCGTAGCGCAGACGCTCGTTAAAGTATTGCAGATGTGTGGAAACAATCTTACTCGGGAAAATGTAATGAAGCAGGCGGCAAGCCTCCGAGACTTCATCCCGGACGCACTGTTGCCGGGCATCAAGATCAACACGTCACCAACCGATTTCGCCCCGATCAAGCAACTGCAGATGATGCGGTTCGAGGGCGACAGATGGGTCCTGTTCGGCGATACCCTGAGCGGCAGTGCTGACGAAAAATAGCGGTTATGCTCGAAACAGGCTCGGCGATCTTCCCGTGTGACGGCGGATCAGGCGATAGAGCGCCGAGCTATCCTCGAACCCAACTCGCTCAGCAACGCTTTCCAGCGATAAGCGCGTCGTCTGCAGCAAGTGAAGCGCCGCATCGACGCGGATTTTCTGCGCGAACTTCATCGGCGACATTCCCGTTGCAAGGGCTAGCCGGCGGTTCAGCGTGCGGGTTGTGGTTCCGGTCTGCAGGGCCAGGTCCTGGAGTGTGAAAGGCATCGCCAAGCGGCGACGCACAAAGGCTTCCACCTTGCGCGCAATTGGATCCTGAGCGGCTAGAAAGGCCGGGATGACGTAGCGCGCCTGTGATGCGCGTTGATCGACGACGATATGCCGCGCCGTGTCCTCCGCAAGAGCGGGGCCGGCAAAACGCGAGACGAGACCAAACATCAGGTCGATGTGGGCGAAAGCTGCGCCGGACGTCCACACCCGGGTATCTTCCGTCAGCATAGAGTCGGAATCAGCAAGGCTTTTCGGAAAGAGTGATTTCAACTTTGGTGTCAGCCACCAGGTCGTCGTGCAACGCCTGCCGTCGAGCAGTCCTGCCTGGCCCAGCAGAAAAACCCCGGTACAAGATGCTGCAACCGTCGTGCCGCCTCGCCACGCAGCGCGCAGCCAATTTGCTGCATGAGTGGCATCCGGCGCTGCAATCCTCTCATCCACTGCGGCATCGGTTCCGGCGCCGATGCCCAGCACGATAACGAGGTCTCTGGGTTTTGACCTGCGTAGGGATTGCGCGGGCAAGCTCACGCCACCCCGTAGCTTGGCAACCGAGCCATCGCTGACAACCGCACGCCACTCAAAGACCGGCTCGTCAGCTAGCCGATTGACCGTATCCAGTACGTCGAGCGTGACCCCGAGTGCCGCTGGACTGGAGCCTTCCAGGATCAGGATATCAATTCTGACCATTTGGCAAAACCTGCATGATTAATGTCAGGTTTGCCACTGTAAAACGAACGCCGCGTTTTGCAAGATCAACCATCAGCTACCAATGGGAGATCCATATGCCTCTACTGTATGTCACGCTTACGCCAGGTGTTTTCAACGCCGCTGCTAAGCAGAAACTGGTCAAGGCCCTGACCGAGGCGGCTTTCATCGCCGAGTCGGTGCCCGACCTACCTGCTTCTCGTGCCAGGGGCATGATCCTGTTGCAGGAGCTGCCAGCAGGACAGTTCTACTCAAACAGCGAGCCGGCCGATGGAAAGCTTGGAGGCGTCTTCATCAACTACCAGCTTCCTGCCGGCGTGCTCGACGGGGCACGGAAGACGAAATTTGCTCAAGCTCTCAACGACGCGGTGGATATCGCTTTGGGCAAGGACAGGCCTTACCCCGTCTTCACCTCGGCGGTTATTCACGAGGTGACGGAAGGGCAGTGGGCGCAGAACGGCAAGATCCTGCGCTTGCCTGACAACGTATCGATCACCAAATTCGAACATCTGGTCAGCATGATCGAGGGAGCTTAGTCATGACGAACGGCTCGACGGCCATGAATCAGGCGAAAGCCCTAATTGGTCGCGTTGGCTCGCGCTATCAATTGCCGACGCCCGCTCTCATCGTTGACGTCGAGGCGCTCGAACATAACATTGAGCGCATGGCACAGCGGGCCAAGAAAGCGGGGCTGGCACTCAGGCCGCATTCGAAAACCCATAAGTCGGCAACGATCGCGCGACATCAAATCGCTGCCGGTGCGATAGGTGTCTGCTGTGCAAAGCTCGGTGAGGCCGAGGCATTGGCGGCTGCGGGTCTTCGCAGTTTACTCGTTACATCGCCGGTGGTCGGTGCGGATACGACCGATCGTGCCATCGCGCTCGCGGGGACAGATGCGGACATCATGCTTGTGGTCGATCACGAGCAGCAGGTTGAAGCTCTGGGGTCGGCCGCAGCCAAGGCCGACCGGGCCTTGTCGGTGCTGATCGATGTCGACGTTGCGATGGCGCGCACAGGGGTCGCGACGCCCCCTGCGGCTATAGCGCTCGCGGGGAAGATCGCTAGCTACCCATCGCTTCGGTTGGTGGGGGTGCAAGGATACGGCGGCATCTGGCAGCATATCGTTGGCGAAGGCGAGCGGCGAAAAGCCGTGGCGACCGGTATGGATCGTCTCAGTGCAATTGTCTACGAGCTGAGGGAATCGGGGTATCGCGTCCCGCTCGTGACTGGCGGTGGCACGGGGACATTTGCGGCCGACGCGGCGTTAAAAGTGCTGAACGATGTCCAGCCAGGATCATATATCTTTATGGACAATCAGTATCGCGACGCGCTCGGCCAGGATGATGATGGTGGATTCAAACAGAGCCTGTTCGTACAGGGGCGTGTCGTCAGCATTAATGCGGAAAAGTGGGTCACCGTCGATGCCGGCCTCAAGGCCTTTGCGACCGATGGCCCGGTCCCCCGCGTAGCTAATCAGCGTTTCGCGAATGATGGCTATTTCTACTACGGAGACGAGCACGGTGGAGTGATGCGTCCGGTCGGCGGAAATGGGATCGGGCTCGGAGAGCGGATCGAGCTCACCCCACCCCATTGCGATCCGACGGTCGACCGGTACTCAGTCTATCACTTCGTCCGTGGCGATACGCTTGTCGATATCGTTGACATTGAGGCTGCGCGCCGATCGCAGTAGTCGGCGCGCTTTCAGTTGGTCGTGAGTATTGGACCTCCGGATTCGCTCGACCAAAGTTTACAAGGAGAAGGCGATGCCTAAGGGTTATTGGATTGCGCAGCTTCAGGTGAAGAATGAAACTGCCTACGGTGAGTATCGCCAGCGGAATCTCGCGGCATTCGCTAAGTTCGGCGCCAAATTTGTTGTCAGGGGTGGGTCGTTCGAGCGCGTGATGGGCGAGGGGCGCCAGCACAACGTAGTCATAGAATTTGCTAGTCACGAAGCCGCGCTCGCCTGCTATCGATCGCCCGAATATCAGGACGCTCTGCCATATTTGAAGAGCGGGTGCGACGCCGATTTCATCATCATTGCTGGTTATGACGGACCTCAGCCGGGTCCTTGATACGAGCCCAAGGCTACTTCGATGAAGTTGATGATAGATGGCGAGTGGAAAGGCGATATAGCGGCTCCGCCGAAGACGGTAAGTGCGAGCATGGTACACGATGGAAGGTTTCGCCGGTCACTTTCTAAAGGACCGTCGTTAGATTATCCGGTGGAGCCTGGGAGATACCATCTGTATGTCTCTTACGCATGTCCTTTTGCTCATCGCGCATTGGTGGTGCATGCCGTAAAAAAGCTCCATGGTATTGTGTCACTTTCGTTAGTACACCCGATTTGGGATCGACCCGAAGGTTGGACGTTTGACGCCACCTTAGTTGGAGGCGATGCGGTCGCCAGCGATCTCCAATTCCTGCACGAAGCCTACAGTGCGACTGATCCGGGCTACACCGGCAAAGTGACCGTCCCGGTGCTATGGGATACGAGGACGCGAACTATAGTCAACAACGAGTCGATCGAAATTGCGAAGATGCTGTGCGAGGCGTTCGACCCTCTCGGTGCCGACTGTCAGTTCGACCTGTATCCTCGGTCACTGAGGCCGCAAATTGATGAACTGAATGGGAGAATAGACAGCAATCTCTCAAAAGGAGTGTACGCCGTCGGACAGGCGGAGAGCCAAGCCGCCTATGAGTCTGCAATGGATCGGCTATTCGGATTTCTTGATGAGATGGAAGAGCTCGCCACCGGTAGTCGGCCGTTTCTGCTTGCAGATCAGCCGACGCTGTCTGATGTCTTGATCTTTACTCCTTTGGTTCGCTTTGACTGCGTATACAATCCACTTTTCCGCGCTAGTCGTCGGCGGCTCGTAGACTATCGTGCCCTCGCCGCGCTAACTAAGCGGATCTATCAACTCCCCGGTGTCGAAAAGACGGTGCGGTTCGATCATATTCTGACCCACTATTATGACGGTGACTGGGGAGTCGCTAGTCGACGGGGTATCACGCCGGAAGCGCCGATAGTTGATTTTCGGTCAGCGCTTTAATCTATGTTCGAGTTAAGCGAGCGGCGTACTCGTTAGGTCGATTACTCCGTGTGCTTCTGGGCGGCGCTTGGGGCGACCGAGCTCAGTGCGTTGGCGCTCGATGCTCGCGGAACGTTGCCGTAATCGTTCGCAAAGCTCCCCGTGATTGCGGATCTGTCAAAGCCGAATGTAAGACAATTGCGGTGGGTGGAAGCGACGGTAGTTGCAACTTTTCACCGACATCGACGAGGCCGATCGGCACGACCCGGTGGGCCAACGCGGCGACTGCTAATCCGGCGGAGGCTGCCGCTGTGACTGCAGCTGTGCCGCCCCCTAGAAATACTTCAACCCAACTCACGCCAGCGGCATCCAATGCTCGCGTGGCAATATTTCGAACACCGCACGATGCTGCCAATGAGGCCAAGCGAAGCGCGTCCCCCTCCTTGTGTGCAAAGGTAGGTGTGGCAAACCAACCAAAGCGCTCCTGAGACAGGACTTCTCCATCGCGTCGCTCGTTCTCACGACGGACGATTGCGGCATCGAGAGTACCGCGCTCGAACGCATCCAGGAGATTTCGTGATGCATCGATCTGTACCTCGATGAGCAGTGCGGGATCATAGGCGTGAAGCCGTGCCAAAAGCACTGGCAGCTCTGGCCCAGCGACCTGATCGGCGATACCCAGCGTGAAGCGGCGAGACATCGTCGTGAGCCCAGCGACCGCTCGCTGATGAGCGGCTAGGAAATCGCGTGCAACCCCGAGAAATGCGGCGCCGCGAGCAGAGAGACGGACAAGCCGAGGTGTCCGCTCGATCAGCTTTTCTCCCAAACGATTCTCGAGCCGTTTGAGCTTTACGCTGATGGCCGCCTGCGACGTGTCAAGCGCCTCTGCAGCCCGAGTAAAGCTTTGCAAGTCCGCGACCAGAACGAACGCGTGCACCGCGTCGACATCAAGTGTCATCATGGCATGCATATCATTGTGTTATGTCTGATATATTTAGGCATACCATTTTCATATAGTCAATCGGGAGCTAGGTTTCCAAGCAAGCGGCACAGCCCAAGTTCGGCACCCGATGCCCGCGCCAAGGCTCTTTGAATGAGCCAATTTCGCATCAGCAGCATTCAACAAGGGGATGAAACGATGGAGCTTACTCGGGCAGAACTACTTCGTGGCTTGGCCGCGACCGCGGTTGCCGGCATAGCCATGCCGAAGGTATTTGCGAAGGCCGGAGCGACTGATCTGCCATACGCAACTTTGACCGATGCAGCCGCAGCCATTAAGGCGCGGAAGGTTTCACCTCTGGAGCTCACCAGCGCGATGCTTGATCGTATCGCGCGGCTCCAACCGTCACTCTTCGCTTATGCGACGGTGACGCCTGAAGTCGCGCTATCCCAAGCCCAGCGAGCCGAAGAAGAAATTGCGGCAGGCAAATATCGCGGCCCTCTGCACGGAATGCCGATAGCGATCAAAGATATCTACAACACAGCTGGCATCGTCACCGCATCCGGTATGCCGATGTATGCGAACTACAAGCCAGACTTCGATGCGACCGTAGTGAAGCGCTTGACCGATGCAGGCGCCGTGATCCTCGGCAAGCTCCAACTCACCGAAGGTGCCTTCGCAAAGCACCATCCGAAAATTACTCCGCCGCGAAATCCATGGAATGCAGATTATTATGCGGGAGCTTCTTCGAGCGGCTCCGGAGTAGCAACCGCGGCCGGTCTATGTTTCGGATCTCTCGGTAGCGATACTGGCGGGTCCATCCGCTTTCCTGCATCGGCCAACGGCATTACCGGGCTGAAGCCGACCTGGGGACGGGTTAGCCGCTATGGCGTGTTCGCGCTTGCACCAAGCCTCGATCACGTTGGGCCGATGACGCGGTCTGCCGCCGATGCCGCCGTCATGCTCGGTATCATCGCTGGTCGTGACGAAAACGATCCCACGAGCCTTGTGAATCCTGTGCCAGACTACCTGGCCGATTTGAACAAGGGCGTTCGGGGACTGCGAATTGGCATCGATTCTTCCTATAATGAAACCAGCGTTGATGCGGAAATCGTTCGTGCCCTTCGGGAGGCACGCGGGGTCATGCAACAGCTGGGCGCGACAATCGTTGAGGTCAAACTACCCGATTATGCTGCCGTATCTGCGGGCTGGGCGACTTTTGCTGGCGTTGAGGCGGCTATTAATCACGCGGCCACTTATCCGTCTCGCGCTTCGGAATATGGTCCTGCCGCTAGCGGCACGTTGGCGGGGTTAATCGATTATGGCCGTACGGTTAGCGCTAGCGACTTGATGAAGGCAAATTACGCCCGTCTGGCTTATTCTGGCGCACTGACGGCTCTGCTGGCGGACATCGATTTGCTCCTTATTCCGACCCAGCCGGCTGCTGACTTCACGATTAAGCAGGAAGCTGAGCTCTTTACAAAGCCCGACGATCTCAGTGCTTTCCTGCGTTTCGCTACTCCCTTTGATATGTCGGGTAATCCGACGCTTACGATGCCAAACGGCATGACGGCAAAGGGGATGCCTCTTTCATTTCAACTCGTCAGCCGTCGCCTCGAAGAAGCGCTGCTCCTTCGCGCAGGCCATGCTTATCAACAAGCAACAGATTGGCATCGGAAGCATCCCGCTGTTTAGAAAGGACAACAATGAATCGTACCGGCGAGGGTAGACGTTTCCTCGGCGTCAGAATGGCCGGAGCGATCAGTATTGAACCAATTACAGATCTCTGCCTCGTGACGAGGCAGAGATCGCACTGCCTGCTCAAGGGCACGCGCCGTTGCACGTGCTCCAGCGAACGGCATTTCTCAGCGCGAGCAACCGGTTGAGAGCGACTTCGTCTTCCGCCTCCTTTGAATATCGTTGATGCAGAAGCGGATCGAAGAGAACTTGTCTCGCTGACCCTGCGACCGTCCGACAGCATTCTTGTGAACTGTAACCGGTTAGGGACATGCGAGTGATGAAAAGGGATCCGATCCGCCGTAGGCTGTCCGATCCCGATTCTCGAGGACTGCCGGATCAGGATGCACGAGAAGGTGGCGTCCAGTCCGTCGATCGCGCGCTTCAAATCGTCGAAGCGCTTGCGGAGGATGACGAAGGCTATCGGCTGACCGATCTTGCGATCCGCATCGGATTGCCACCGTCGACGGCACATCGGCTACTGACGACGCTGGAGAATCGCAGGTTCGTGCAGTTCGACCGCGAAGAGTCCAAGTGGCACATCGGCGCGCAAAGCTTCGTGGTCGGCTCGACCTTCACGCGCCGGCGGAATTTCTCTGCCCGGGCACTCCCCTATCTGCGCAAGCTGCGCGACCAGACCAGAGAAACGGCCAATCTGGCGGTGGTCGATGATGATTCCATCATTATCGTATCCCGCATCGAAAGCCGGGAGATCATGCGCTCGCTGACCAAGGTGGGCGGACGTGTCGCGTTGATCGCTTCGGGCGTGGGGAAGGCGGTGCTGGCCGCGTATTCCGATGCCGACGTCAATGCGATCATCCGCCGTCGCGGCATGCCGCGTCTGACCGAAAAGTCGATCGTGCGGCCGGGCGAGCTGTTCAGGGAATTGGAGACCGTGCGGCGCCAAGGCTATGCGGTGGACGATGAAGAGGCGCGGCCTGGCCTGCGCTGCGTGGCCGCGGTCGTCTTCAACAACTGCAACGAGCCAGATGCAGCGGTCTCGGTCTCGGGCATGGCGGATCGGCTGACTGATGATCGCTTGTCGGAGATCGGCGCCACCGTGCACCGGATCGCAGCGGAACTCTCGGCAGAGCTTTGCGGAAACACCCGTACGCGACCTTAACAGCGCTTCGAGGAAGCTTGCCTTTTGGCATTCTCAAAGCCGCGCTCAACCGCCTTACTCGCCGCGCACCGCAGTACGGCAAGCGACACTCGGGCGTCCAGCTAAGATAGGGCGGCAAAGGATAAAGCCTCTCAAAGCCGATCGAACAAGTCGGGCAGCTATCGCCGGCTTCCTACGCGAGTGACGCACTGAGGCAGAGCCTCAGCAGAAAGATCTATGCCGGCACTGGCGTCAGTCCAAATCGGGTTCGACGGACAGGAACCGATTCGGCGCGCCGGCTTCGAATACCGCCGACGTCAACGCGCGCCCGTACACTGCGCCCGTATCGATATTGACCCGGTTGGTCCGGACGTCGGGCTTGCCGTCTTTGAGCGGTGTATGTCCGTGGACGACGATGCGGCCGAAATCCTTGTCGCTTGAGAGGAACGGCTCTCTAATCCACAGCAGATCGCGCGTTCGCTGTCTGTCCAAGGGACGCTCGGGATTCACGCCGGCATGAACAAAGAACCGTTTGCCGTCATCGTGAAAGAGGGCGAGCGAGCGTAGCCAGTCGACGTGCGAGATTGGGAGGTCAGCGGCACCAGGGACTCGGTAGCTGCGCAGCGTTGCATCCCCTCCATTCAGCAGCCATCTCTGTTCCGCATCCTCGCTGCCTTCGAGGGCGGCCAGGAGCATGTCTTCATGATTGCCGCGAAGACAAATGACCTCATCCGGTGACCATTTCTGAAGGTCGATCAGAAACTCGATAACACCACGGCTATCATGTCCTCGATCGATGTAATCGCCCAGGAACACTAGCTTAGACCTAACTTGTCCTGCGTCGCTTTCACAGAGTTCAACGAGACGCCGCAACTGGTCGAGACATCCGTGGACGTCACCAATGGAATAGGTCGTTCTCAAGAGCTACTCCGACGCGCGAACAATCAAGTATGAGCGGGCCGGTTCGGTCGAGTGCCCTAGCCGCGCGCCCTTAGAGCCGCTCCTTCACCGAGTCCGGAACTTTATCAAGGGACGGCTTGAAGTTCTTATAGTTCGATTCGTTCTCTTTGACGCACTCTGCTATCGCGGAAAGCATTGAAGCGCCTTTGCTTCCAAAACTGACCGACATGTTCGGTACGTTTCCGGGCATCACAAGGGTGAAGTACCGTGCATTCCATAAAGCCTGCGAGAAGTTCTCGGGGGCGATTTGCAGGATCAGGATCGTGTTCTTGTCCTTGAGGACGTAATCGAAGTCTGCGCCTCCGATGAGGCCATTCTTGAGGCCGTTGAAGAAGTTCCAGCGAAGCAAACCTCGTTCCGGTCCTTGAATTTCCCATGCGGTATCGTGGACCATGGCCCAGACCTCTCGATCGACGAGGGAGCGATGGATCTGAACGAACGACCCGTCCTTCTTGTGTGCGCTACCGTAGCAAGTGGCTTGCCCAGTCTCCGCGTTGGCTCCGCCGAAAACGGTCCACCAATCATCCGTCTCCTTCCTATAGAAGGGGAGTTCCTCGGCACCGAGACTTCCGATCGGAACAGCGAACAGCAGAAGTGCAATGATCAGTCGCAGTTTCATGGTTCTTCTCAACGTTAGGGAATAGCGCCAAGCAGCTTGGCTTTCAGGCCGTTGAATTCGACCTCGGTAATCGCCCCCCGTACGAAAAGATCGTGAAGGCGCTCCAACTCCTGCGCGGGCGACGTCCCGGGCAGAGGTGGAGGATCGACGACTTGGACCTTTCTGACGTCGTTGACGAACAGGTTGAGACCCGACTCTCCGCCGCTGCTCATAGCGCCTACTCGGTGAGCCGCCCGCATTGCCCACACCATCGCAATGCCCCATCCGATGATCGTGCCGCCGAAGGCGATGTTTATGACGAGGATTACCCAACGGTTTGGATGGTTGCGCTGAAAGGCCACGATAGTGGGCGCGATGTAGATGATGCCGATAACGAGGAAAAGTACGGCCAGGAAGACTAGGTCGCCGGTATGGGAATCTGTTTGCACGTCACGCCGCCCGCAAAATAATCGATACGATGAACGTCGCGATCCAAACGAACCCGTAGGTCGGCGTCTGACGTAGGCGTTGCGCACGCAGGAAAAGGTAGACCGGCGCCAACAGAAGCGCGAAGAGCGTCAACCAACCGGAACTGTACCCGGCGCGCTTCAGCTGTTCGGTGTCGACCAGGCACAGTGCTGCGTTCGTCAACACCGGAACGAGCCAACTGAGTGGTGACAGAAAGGCCTCGAAGAATTCGTCACCTTCTGAATGGCTGGTTTGGTAGCTGAGTAGAGCGACATCGACGAACAGGTAAGCGAGCGGGGCGAAAGCGAGAGCCCACACTAGACCGTTGTTTATTTGGCTCGCGGCGATAGGCGGTGGACTGTCCTTGAGTTGTGTCCCGATTTCAGTGGTGCGGAGTGGCTGCCAGTCGGCCAGGCCTTTGCGCCACACTGGCGTCTCTCCGTCGATTGTCGCAGTCACTAAGAGTTCGCATAACTTGTCCGCGGGGAGAGGGCCTTTGCGCTGGCCGCCCTGTGCGTAGAACCATTCTTCGTCGCTTGCCGCTGAATTGGTCAAGTTAAACCCCGGTGTTGATGTCCCGCCACCTGTCAAGGTTCGGTTGTTGGTTTGTAATGTTTCCCCCAGAGCAAAGTCCAGAATTTTGTCGGTTTAAAGCGGTGGGTTAATAAGCGGTGCCTTGATTGGCTGAGGCATGGACCTCCGCCAAGTCTTTGCAGCGAACTTGCGCCGCTTCCGGCATGCTAAAGGGCTGTCTCAAGAGACGTTGGCTTATGAGGCCGGCGTGAATCGGACCTACATGAGCAAGCTGGAAAAGGGCGGGACGTTCGTAGGCTTGGAAATAATCGGAAAGCTATCAAAGGTGCTCGACGTTGAACCCGCTGAATTTCTAAAGCCGCTGCCCAAGCGGTCCCGGAAAAGGTAGCTGCTATTGGCAGAGGCTTAGACGCGTCTCTTTGACTTTCACGTCTTGCGCTGTATCACGCTGGTAACGCTGATGGCTCAGGACCGTCTTTGGCTGGACCAATCGACGGCTTTGGCGAGTGCTCGAAGATCTGTAAGGGTGATCGAGGCAACGGATTACGATCGGCGCTCCAAACGGTCAAAATGAATGGCGATCACCGTTCCACTATGAATATTAACCTCGGCTGAGGCACCGGGCGCGCTGCCGTCATGTGGCTAAGCTCGGCTGCAGATCCGATCTAGGGCTTCATTTTATACGCGGATCCGCAGCGACGGCCTCCACGTTTACTCGCACAGTCTGGTCGGTGTCACTTAGCGATTGTGTTCGGAGCACCTTACCTCGGAGCCAGTCTGGTCCCTCAAACGTCCAGTCAATGGAAGAACCGCCTGCAACAGGCTTAGCCGACATCTTCCCCGAGGCGATATCTCTAAATTGATCGTATGAGACGAAGAAGTTGCCGTTATAGCCGACGTCTAAGCGAGGGTCCGGTGGAATGGGTGGCACGAAACGAACCTCGAGATAGTGGTCGCCATCTCGGTGAATATACGTTTCGAGATCACCTATATTGTCTAAAGTAAGCTCGATTGTTGTGTGATCGGCCCGTGCGCCGACCCAATTGGCACCTTTCTGGTGAAACTGTAAGACGGCGGAGTTAGCGTTCAAGGGACCGTCAAACGTCGTTTTCCGATCGCCGAGCGGGAAGCCACCGACCATTATGTTGCTACTGTAGGCAGCAGTGAATGGAGCGCTATAATCCGCGTCGGGTCTGGGTCGAGAAACCTCTTCGTCGCCGACTGTGACCCTCGCCTGCTTCGCTAGCGCGCCCTCTGCGCGAAAGAACAGCAGCAGAAACCGCGAACCACTGTGCCCAATCTGGTTCGTAAGGCCGCCGCGCTCATGGGAAAGATGAACCCCAGGATCGCGATCAATCTCGATCACGACCGGTCGATCCTGAAGGTCTCGGAGGGAGACAGACAGACCCAGCGGCTCATCCTGCGCCCCGGACGTTGAGAATCCGATATCTCGGAACTCCCAGCCTGTAACGGAAGCAATGCTCTTGTCGTTAACGTAGTGGGTTTGCCGCTTTGGCGGTGCTCGTTCAGTGAAGAACACCCAGACCAGCGGCGGCGCATTCAGCCCACGGCCCCGGCTCATAACTTCAACGGCCTCGAAGGTCGGGTCACCTCGCAGCCAAACATACCAATGATGATCCCAGTGATTGAAGAACGAGACGAGCGGCACCGGTGGATGACCAAAGGCATAAAGGGAACCGATTGGTATTCCCCAAACCAGCAGGGAAAAAACCAAAGCAGCAAAACGATGAAGCATGAGCGGCATCCTGACTGCAGGGCAGGTTGGGTAGGGTTGTCGCCGAATGCGCGATTGTCGATCCAGCTGCGCGCGCTTGCCGCGCCGAATGGCCGCCTCCGGAATTTGCTCCGCGAGCCTCCGAACCTACGTTCGGCGTAAGGCAGCTCCGATACACTAAGGGGTATACTTGGCCGCGGCTGTCCTGGCGGCCCGCTGGGCAGGCAGAAATGATGAGAGATTGTCTGAATTTTGAGTATCAACAGGGATAGTCAGACCCCATCGACACACCGCATTGCCAGACGGGCTTCGGCGGAACGCCGAGAATACCAAGTGAAAGCGCCGACCTCCTCATTTAGTAGAAGGCCTGACCTTTTGCTCCTCTTTGGGTTGTAAAGGCGCCCGCATAGTATAGATAAGTCGGCAATTACACGACAATAGGGGGCGAACATGTCGGAATCCGACTTTGCACAACAGCCATTCAACGCCGCGGAATTCGTAGAGAATCCCGAAAATCGGTGCCCGGTTATCCTCGTTCTCGACAATTCCGGGTCGATGAGCGGTGCGCCTATCGAGCAACTCAACGCCGGCCTTCAGGCATTTCGCGAAGAACTGTCGGCGGATAGTTTGGCTGCCAAGCGGGTTGAAGTGGCTGTTATTACCTTCGGGCCCGTTCAAGTTCTTTCAGACTTTGCGACGGTGCATAACTTCTATCCGTCGCGCATCGAAAGTGCCGGCGCTACCCCGATGGGAGAGGCGATCGAGCGCGCTCTCGACATGCTGAAGGAGAGGAAGGCGACTTACCGCGCTGCTGGTGTTAAGCACTACCGCCCTTGGGTGTTCTTGATCACCGACGGCTCGCCAACCGACTCCGTAAGCCGTGCTTCGCAGCTTGTTCACGAGGGCGAGGCAGCAAGATCCTTCATGTTTTATGCGGTCGGCGTTGAAGGGGCCGACTTGGGTACGCTACGTACGATTGCGACGCGAGAGCCTCTGAAACTGAAGGGGCTTCAGTTCAAAGAATTTTTCCAGTGGCTCTCGGCCTCCCTTTCATCTGTCTCCAAGTCAAACCCCGGCGATCAAGTCCCGCTGCAAAATCCCACGGCTCCTGATGGCTGGGCCACGGCGGGATGACCGAACCCAGTTGGCAATGGGTTTCTGCGAGCGCGACCGGGACATCGCATCTTCGAATTAATCGAGGCTGCGACGACTCAGGCTCTTGCATGCTCGTTGCAGGCAAGAATGAATCTGCGCTTGTCGCGGTCTGCTCAGATGGGGCTGGATCCGCGCAGCGATCGTCCGTTGGCTCTCGCATCATAGTTCGGGCCTTTTGCCGAAGCGTGTCGAACTACCTCAAAAGCGGTGGGACCTTGGCCGGCCTTTCCCGCGAGGTTGCGAGCGATTGGCTAGATGATATGCGCGGACGGATTGAGATTGCATCAAGATCTGCTGAGCTCACACCGCGCGACTTTGCGGCGACACTGGTCGGCTGCATTGTCGGCGAAGGGACGACGAAAGTCCTGCATGTCGGCGATGGAGCCGCAGTCTATCGCACGACGAGCTCCGAAGAGTGGCTTGTTGGTAGTTGGCCATCGCACGGAGAATATGCGTCGACTACTTACTTTGTAACGGACGATCCCGAGCCGTCGTTTCAGTTGACCGAGATAGAGGGCTCTGTCTCCGAGCTCGCTGTCTTTACGGATGGCATTGAGCATCTCGTTCTGAATTTTTCGACACGCGGTGCATTCCCCCCGTTCTTCAATCAGATGTTTTCCGGCTTCAGATCGGAGGAAGCTGGAAAGAACCGGAAGCTGTCGCGGCACCTATGTAATTATCTGAACAGTCCATCGGTGTGCGACAGGACTGATGACGACAAAACCCTTTTGCTTGCACGTCGAATTCCCAATGTCGCGCCTCAAGAGCATATTTGACCAGCATAGAAAGGCGATCCCACTCGGGAAGCTGCTAGGACGCGGCGGCGAAGGGGCTGTCTTTGAGATAGTCGGCGAACCGAACCTGGCGGCAAAGATCTATCATCCCGACAAGGCGCGGGAGCGGCAGCAAAAGATCGTCGCTATGTCCGCTAGCGGGATCCAGGCTCAGGTGCCCAACGCGGCATTCCCTCTGACCCCGCTATATGAGGGCTCCGGCACGTTCGCCGGTTTCACGATGCGGCGCGTCGGGAAGCAAAAGCCGGTTCACGAGCTGTACTCACCCGCGAGCCGGCGGAATGAGTTTCCGAATGCTGACTACAGGCTTCTGGTTCGGACCGCCAAGAACATCGCAAGAGCGGTCGCCGCGGTGCATTCGAGCGGCTGCGTCATCGGAGATCTAAATCACTCCGGCATCCTCGTTGGCGTCGACGCCACCGCAACTCTCATCGACTGCGATTCTTTTCAGTTCTCGAAGGATGGGAAGACGTTCAATTGCGAAGTGGGTGTGCCCGACTACACGCCTCCGGAATTGCAGGGGAAATCTCTCAACACAAGTCGGACGCCTAATCACGATGCATTCGGCTTGGGCGTAGCTATATTCAGTTTGCTGTTTCTCGGCCGGCACCCGTTCTCTGGTCGATATCTTGGTCGCGGGGATATGCCAGAAGAGCGGGCGATCGCTGAGTTCCGCTTTGCGTATTCCGCGGATAAGTCCCGTACCCAAACAGAGCCCCCGCCGTTCGCGCCGACCCTCTCCTATGTACCGCGAGAGCTAGCAACTGCATTTGAGGCTTGTTTCGGGCCCGGTGGCGTGAACGGCGCGCGTCCCAAGTCTGCCGACTGGATCTCGCTTCTAGATCGAGCTGAGATGCAGCTCATCAAATGCACCGCGACAGCGGGACACTTCTATTTCTCTGCTGCACCAAAGTGCCCCTGGTGCGCGCTCGAAAAGGCCATCCCTGGCTTTATTGCATTTCCATCCCCGCTCATCATCAATACGACTGCTCCATTGGATCTCGGGCAGCTCATTGCTGCCATCCGTGGGGTGGCTGATCCGGGAAGCGCGCCGTCGCTTGACTCCGCAATGCCGGCCGTGCAGCTCGCGCCAACCGTCCAGAATAAGGGAGTGCTCGATAGTTCCTCAGGACAATTCATCCTGGCAACGCTTGGCGGCGTTGCCGCGGCCGCTCTGTTGAGGTTAGGCTTTGTTCCGCCCTTGATTAGCTTAGTGGCTCTCGGAACGTCCGCATACTTCGCACTTAGGAATCCAAAGCAGCTTCACGCCAGCGGTCCACGCTCGCATCAACTCAAGCAGACTTGGGATCAGGTCGATCAGCGCTATCGGACAGAAGGAGACGCATCCCGCTTCAACGATGCGAGGCGCCAATCCGAGCTGAGAATTCGCGAGTACAACGAGTTGCCAAACGAAGAAGCGCGGCGCTTGGCAGACTTGTCGCGACGGCAGCGAGAGATGCAACTGAAGTACCATCTTGAGCGGTTTAGCCTCGTAAATGCGAAAATCAAGAGCGTCGGAAGCGCGAGGAAAGCGACGTTGCGGTCGCACGGGATTAATACGGCGGCCGATATCTCTCAGCACCGGATCGAGCAAATTTCTGGATTCGGGCCTGCGACGGCCGCGCTTCTGCTGGCGTGGCGCTCGGATCTTGAACGACGCTTCGTCTTCAATCCAAGCCAACCAGTGAACCCCGGCGACATCGCTCAAGTGAAGTCAGACATCGCCCACAGGCGAGCTGCTCTCGAGACAGCCTTGAAGGCTGATTTGATCAATATCCGGACCGTGGGCGCCGAGATTCAACGCTCTCGGACCGACCTTACGAACCGAGCGCGGGCGATCTGGGTCGAGTACAAGCAGGCTGAAGTCGACGAGAAGGTGCGAGTATTCGGCGATGTCGTAGCTCGACGCTGGGTGTATGGCGTAGCCTGTTTTGCAGCGTTCCTTGCTGCGGGCGCAACGGGCGGCGGCCCGAGTGCGGCCTCGGTGCCTCCAACGCCTCCTACGTCCCGATCTACAATGAACGTGCCTTTGGCCGGTTCGAATATCTCGATTGTAGCGAGCAATAGTCAACCTAACGGCAATTCTGCCGGTAGGTTTCCCGTGCAACCCACGCCGAGCCAGGTTGGGAATTCCGCGCGACAAGCCCCGTCACCGTTCGACCGCCTTCCTCAGGAGCCGCAAAAGGGTGCAGCCGGGGTTGGTACTACTCCATCAGTGCTGCCGCCGCTCGATCCGGTACGTGAGGTTAAGTTGGCACCTCAGCCGCCAACTGATCCCACTTTAGACGTTGCTCAAGCTTCTCCAAACGCTGGCACGCCCGATCCTGCAATGGGTCGCCTGAAGGACCTGGGGTTTACTGCGTCTATCGAGTCTTCCTGGACCGCAACTTCGCTTAATGGATTGCGGGAATTCAAGATCGTCAATCACTTGCCGCCGGACAGCCGCTTGGACCCAACAACAACCCAAGCATTGCAGTCACCTCGGGCTATCGCTCGCAATCGTTCATTTTTGGGCGGCTGGGCCAGCGACCCGACGTGCACGCAAGGCACTGAGCTCACGATTTCCGCCCAAGAGGCTCGGACCGAAGGCGGCGTCTGCTCATTTGAATCGTTCCTGCCCAGTCGGACGGGCTGGGCGGTACGAGGTCATTGTCAGGTTGGAGCAGATAGATGGCCAGCAACAATTAAGTTCGCTGTTTCCGGAAAGGCCCTTTCTTGGTCCAGCGCAAAAGGAAATTCGAAATACTATCGATGTGGGTAGCGAGGTTCAGAAATGGCGAGCTGCTATCATTGTGGGACCGGCCTGGCAAAGGGACAAGGTATACGCAGGAATGTCAGGACAGGGACGAGCGTCGCGGGACTATTTAGCATACCGCCGTCAATTATATTGATCGCATTAGCCGCTCTTGCAGGGGTCAAAGCACCTTCGATCCGGAGCTATTTCGGTCTTCGGACGCTGTGTCCATCGTGCACACAGCGGCTGGATGCTCAACGGTCTTTGAGACGGAAGATCGCTTTCCTGGTGATTGGCTCTATGATTCTTGTCGTGATTAGCGTGATTGCATCGGGGCAACGGTGAGAGCTCGCGCTTACAGAAACAGGACGGTTCAAATGGTGGACCAAAAGCCGGATGTGATTTAATTGGCTCAGGCGCGTTGAAGGTCGCAAGCCATGGACGAAGCTCTGGGTCAAACGAAATTGACGATCTGGGTTGGCAAGTGTGTCCGACTTCAGTTGAGGGCCCTTATCCACGTCGAGAAGGCTTCAATGGCGGACGCCCGCGGACTATGCGCTATCCAGAGCAGATAAAACCCGTACCCGGGCAAGGAGAGCGGATGCGCCTTCACGAGCAGCCCACTTTTTAGTTCATTGCTGACGACCACGTTGCTGCAGATCGCGACTCCCTGTCCCCCAACGACGGCGTCGATCGCGTGCAACTCCTCGCTGAAGCTCAGATCCCAGGCTTTCTCGGGGAGGTCGAAATCGGGATCGACCGACCGCGCGACTGCCAGCCATTGCCGCCAGGTCGGCGCTTCTGGATCACGGTTGATCCAATCATAGTGGATCAAGGGAAAACGCAGGATATCCGCGGCCCGTTCGATCGGGCCATAGCGCTCCAACAGGCGCGGACTGCAAACTGGAACGTACGCGTCTCGAAACACCTCTTGCGCCACGAAGTCGAACGGCGGCTTTCGCGCATAGCGGATCGCGACGTCCGCGGCGCCCGCCCTCATATCGAGCACAGCATCCGTGCCGATGATTTCCAGTGGGGCAGTGGGGTTTCCGTTACGCCATTTCGGTAGTTGCGGGACCAGCCATTTGCTGGCGAATGCGCTCGGGCTCGTCACCCGAAGCGGCACCGTCACATCCTCTTCTTCTAATAACGCCACCGCTGAAGCCAGCGCATCGAAGCCATTGCGCAAAGCAGGATAGAGCCGAGCGCCTGCGTTTGTCAGGAGCAAAGGCCGCGGTCGCCTCTGGAACAGCTTTACTCCGGAGGCCTCTTCCAATTGTCGTATCTGATGGCTGATGGCCGTTGGCGTAACGCCGAGCTCGTTTGCGGCAGCGGCGAAGCTATGATGCCGGGCAGCTGCCTCAAAGGCATAGAGCGCCCGAAGGGGTGGAAGCTTCCTCATACCATAAGTGTAGATGAGGTTTTCTCACCTAGCACCTGAATTCTTCGATTTTGCAATGGTTTGACGTGCCGTGGGATTATTGCACTTCCTCGTGCACAAGTCGCGGCAAGATTTAGGAGGTCTCAATGACTGCTACGCTTCGACATCCGGTTTCGGCCGACCATGATGTCCCGGTCGCTCATCGGATCGACCTCGCCCAAATGGCGAGCCTCATGGCAGCCCTGCAGATATATCTCGACATGATGTACGACTGCGACACGGCGCGCTTTGACGACGTCTTTTGCGCAACGGCGCAGCTACACGGGTATCGTGACGGAAAAATGGTCTGCTGGTCGAACAAGGTGTACCGGGACATCCTGGACAAGCGTCAATCGCCGAAGTCGGTCAACGCGCCGCGCGAGGACGAAATCCTGATGGTCGACTTTGCTTCGACGACCCAAGCCTTGGTGAAGGTTAGGGTTCGCGTCATCGAGAAAGTGTTCATTGACCACCTGACTTGGCATCACATCGACGGCAGGTGGCTGATCACGTCGAAAGGTTTCCATATCGAATCGGACGCCGGTCGGTAGCCACACGGTCTTCAGCCAGGGAAACCGCGACATGATTGTCGTCCATTACGCTAGTCGCCTGCCAGCAGATCAGGATTTGGGAGCTCTCCGACGATGGTTGCAAGAACGCGGGACCGTTTGGGACAAAGTTCCTGAGCTTTACTTCAAGGCTTTTCTCTTGCGGGAAGCTGGACGCTTCGGCGCCATCGCGAACAACTTTTCCTCTCTCTATCTCTGGCAACAGGACGCGGCTTTCCGCGACTGGTTGGTGCGCGGCGGTTATAAGACCGTCACAGATGTTATTGGACGAGCGGAGATCGAGACGTTCTTCGCGCTCGACGCATTCCGCGGCAAAGCCCGCGAACCTCGCTTCCTCTACAGAGATGACATCGCCATTCCGCTCGACTCCTGACAGCCGCCTTCGCAACAGAGATAGAGCTTGTGAGGGAACGAGCAACACGGCCGGACGTCATCTCAGCTATCGCAGGTCTCGATCCACGCAACTGGAAATTCGTGCGCGTGCACATATCCGAGACAGAACCCGATGCAAGCACGCGCGGCGTCGCCTACCAGGTCGCCCATCTGTCGGGTCCGCTGCTCGCTACATTACCACAAGCGACTTTGCAATGAGCTGTCGTGTCGGACCGGTATGGGTGCACACTCGTCGTGTGGGATTCTCGCGCCCGAAATGATTCGCTAGTGCCCATCCTCAAAGCGCTAAGAAAAGAGCCCCTCACGGGGCTCTTTGAGCTTCGTACATTGCAAGTCATTAGGTTCCGAGACACGCTTCCGAGTCCCTCACGTGCCGGTACCCCTCGTCGCTGCCCTGGGAAGGATCGCACAAAGCCTTAAAGCATTCTTCGGCGACGTGCGTTCGATATTAACTTCGTGTCATCAAAGGCACCCTCGAAAAACGGGACGCTCTGAGTTGGAGGGAAGTCACCTGCGACGCTTGCCATCACTCATAGCGTCTTGGCAGCGAGCTCCTGCACCCCAATTAGTTGATTGGCTTCTTGAGCCACGAAAGAAGGCTATCCATCGTGTCTTCGACGTCGCGAGGTCGATGGCCCGTTTCATTCACGAAAGCATCGAATACGTCATCAAACAGAGCCTTCCCAAGCGTCTCGGGAGATCGTTGCATTTCATCCAACATTAGCTCCTTAAGCTCGGCTGGGCTCGCGTTCGGATGCAGCTCTTGAAGCTTTTTAAGGAGGTCATGGGGTGAATAGTTGGACATCTGAACCTTGAACTTTCTAAACTAAAGTAGGGCCTGGATCGCTTACCAGCGAAACCAAGCGACGTAGCGTGTAGTTGTGAAGAGAGGAGACTGTGTCGTAAGCGACCTTGGCGATGTTACGAAGCAGCACTGGCTCGTCTCGATCCAAGATTGTCAAGATGAGTCGAATGGCCGGTGGCGATCAACGTTGCGTTTGCATCGCTTCGCGGGTTCAGGACGCTACGTCAGGCGTACAGCATTTTCGATATACCAAGGGGTGTACTAAGGTGGCCTGAGCACTTGACTTCCCGATGCGGCATCCACTTGCTTTGTTGAATGGCGCATCACAGAAACAAATAGTTAGGAGATCGATTCGCTGAGCTCCAGTGTTGGCCATCGAAGGATTCCTCCCTTGCGGCCGTGGCAGCAAATCGTCGAAATATTGTCGATACGACAAAGTTGGATGGGTAATCGAATATCCGAACCGAAACGAAGAGGTTGAACGGTCAAGTGCAAAGAGAATTGACAGAGGGGGCGGCGCTGAAGCGGTCTGCTATTCAGAAATGAGCCGGCGCGACTTATGCAAAAGCAGGTGAAGAAATCCGATGAGCCATTTGGCTCTTCAACAGAGAACGTCTTATTTGAGCTTCCTCCAACGGATGATCTTGTCAGAGAGGCTTGGAATGAATTCGCCGAAGTTGTCGACGAAGTGGTTAAAGCGGCTTCTAGGTCTACAGATTTTGAAGTCGTCCACGCCTTGATGGTGCATTTTTATAATCGTAAGTCAGTTGGACGAGAGCTGGAGCCAAAAAATGCGAAGATTCCAACGGTGGCCGCTCGTCACATTGAGCGACGCATGAGTTCCGCGCTGGGCACGGCTCCAAGTTACAAGACAATCTATGACAACTTTGCGGTGGCGCCGGAGGACGCCGACCGCGTCGCTCGCCGTTTGCAACGACGACAATTCATGATGGCATTCTTCGCGCAATCCTGCCGGGCTGTGGACCCCGCACGCAAACCTGCCGTGTCCCAACAGGAGTTAGACAGAGCACGACAGTCTTTGGAAAACTGGGGGATCATTCTGTCCACCGAGGAAGTGGAGCAGCATCTTGCGCGCGCATGTAAGGTACTCAGGGATGAGGTGCTCGCTAATGCGAGCTCGCGGCGGCACCAGAAATTGGAAGTTAGCCCCATATCTCGCTAATTTCCTGCGGCACTCGCTATTCCTTTGAGGCAATAACACGGGTTGGGACGTCGGGTGCAAGAACTTAGGCCCACCAATGCCGACGCCGCCTTCGAAGGAAAAACCAAATGCCCGATCATTCTTCGTGTGACCTCGATCTGAGGTCCTGGCTGTTAACGATCGACGACCGCGATGAACGCGCATGGCATATTATCGATTTCGGCTTGATGCACGATCCGGCTTATGCGGATGTCGTTGCTTCGGCCGCTACTGGGCCTGGCATGCATTCCAGGCGACTCAGCGCGATGATTGTGCCGGCTGACGAGCTGCTGCACGAGCAGAATCCGTGGAGATCGGTACTTCCTTCTTTGCCTGCCGAACCATATCGCTCTCGATCGATCAGTCCCCAGGTGCAGATGAAGACCAATCCATTCTATCGGAGCGAGCGGTGAGCGATTTGGGTCGTAAGAGCAGCCTTCCAGTCGAGGTCTCCTCGGTAGAGATGCCGAGCGGCGAATATCCTTGCGACGGCGCTACTACCGTGGCTCCGACTCCAGCGCTTAACGAGATCAATTACGCCGATCCGATCGCCGTCCGAGATCTGATTCGTCAAGTGCACCCTTTTGGAGAGCTTCTGAGATATGAAGGCATCGCCGAGGCTTGTTATCTCGGCCACGGCCGCGAGCTGGTTGGCCTCTCGACGCCGCCGGTCATCCCCGAACCGGACGAGATAGCCCTGGCGGAGGTGATTAACCCGTCAGTTGAGTGGATCATGAGCATCGAGAACGATGAGCGCAGGGCCTATGTCATTCTGGCAACGCGCTTTTACGGCATTGATGAGTCCCACAAGGAGGCAATCTTGTCGGTGCAAGACGCCGGCGTTGTCGGACTGTTGGCCCAAGCCAACCTGCGTCCGCCCGAGAAAGCGAAGCGCCGCAGAGCGGTCCGTCGATCCAGATCGACATTAAAGGTGTCCGGTCTGAAATGGCACAGCCATCAGAAAAGGGTCTGTACGGGAAACGCCTCGGCGGGCGACTTGTTCGCGGCCTTTAAGGATTGAACATAAGGTGGTCGGCTGCAGCGAGCCGACCACTTTACATTTTTAGGCGCGTCCAAGCGTAAGGTCGCCAGGACAGGTTATGTCGACGAATCGCAATGAATTATCCGCTGTTACCGACAGCCCTCGTCAAGGGTCGCGTACAAATGGGTCACTGGTCCATCGTTATCGGCCAAAGAATTTCGACGATGTGAAAGGGCAAGAAACTGCTGTTTCTTATCTCTCCGGCTTGATATTGCGGGGCCCTGTTTGCCGCAACGTGCTGCTCCACGGCAGCATCGGTTCGGGAAAAACGACCCTCGCTCGCATCTACGCGAAGGCCCTAAATTGCGAGCTACGCTCCCCGCAAAATGCCTCGCCGTGCCATGACTGCGAATCGTGTCGTGCAATCGAGGCCGGCGACGAAACCAGGTTCGCCGAGATCGATTCACCTTGCCTTCGAAGCCTCGAGCAATTGCAGACCGAAATTGCGCGGCTGCTCGGCTTGGAAAGAAGGCCAGGAACTCGCCGAGTAATCTTCATCGACGAGGCGCACAGTCTTGGTAATCCGACCTACCGCGGCAGCTCCGATTTCTTGCTTAAGCAGGTCGAGGAGCCTCCACATCAAACTTCATTTTGCTTTGCTACGACCGTTCCTGCGGAGCTTTCGGATGCGCTGAAGTCTCGTCTCGTGCCATTGCGCCTCCGACCTCTCCCGATCGAACAGAGCATCCGGTTCCTTGCCGAGATCGGGCAGCAAGAAGGTATTCCATTTGAAACGGAGGCCCTCGCACTAATTGCCAGCTTTGGTGAGGGGCAGCCGCGGAACATGCTGCAAGCTTTGGATCAGGTCAGTGATGGCGGTCTCGGCGGGAGGTTGGAAGTTACCCGCGACCGCGTCATCGACATGTTCGGTGTGAGCCGCATGGAGCACCTCTGCAAATACTTCTTGGCTCTGGGAGAGGGAAATTTTGCTCGCCAAACGGGGGCATTCTTCGAATGGAATGAACCGGTTCAGCTGAAAACACGCCTGATACAGAGTTTCCTTCTGAGCCTTTACTATAACGAGCTTTGTGCATTGAAAGTCACGATCGACCCGCTGATTGCATCAATCCGAACGGCGGAGCGCACTCCCATTGTCGCTGCATTTCGGCAGCGATTGCCGTCGGTCGACCTAAGCCAATTCTGGGAAGACATGATGGCAGCCTTGCCGATCGTGACGTCAGCAATCAGCGACGAGGCCCTCAATGCTCACATTATCGCATTCCAACGCGTCGCAGGGCGTTCGGAAGCCGCACCTAGGCGATCAGTAGCGCCTGACCGAATTCCGCAAAATGGCGCACGGTACGTCAATCGGAGCAGACGCGCATCGTCGGGGGGGCAGGAAACGCGTCTCGTGCGGATTCCCAAGCTTAAGCGGGATCCAAAGTACCTCAGCATGGAGAACGTCGCGCAGCTGATCCGGGCGTCTTCCTTTGTGGTGCAAGAGTACGGCATCCGGTTCAATGCGCGCATCAGCATCCGTCATGCGGCTTTCGGATGTAAGACGCAGGACGAAGCGGCCGAGCACTTTGCGACTTTCAGCAAGTCTCTGGATAGCCGCCTGAAGGCCTGGACCGGCAGCGGCCATCGTATCTGCGTCCAAGAGGCAAACGAGGTGGAAGGATTCTGTGGGCGCTTGGTCGCTCACGTGCCGAACGACGCCCGCTTCGCTCGTTGGTCGGAGAGATGGGCGCGCGGTACCTCAGGTGGGACGCCGGAGAGCGCCGCTATTCGGGTTGAGTTCATCTCGCCAGGCTCCAAACTAGAGGGACATTGGGGCTGTGTGCGTTGGCTGTGCGGCGGTCTTAATCCGCGCGAGCCCTGGGCGGAGCGCCTCGGCATTGAATCCGAATTTCAGCGCGTAGCAGGTGACATCGGACAGCGGACCCGGATGCCAATCTCGGATTCCTTGAAAGCGGCTGGCATTAGGAAAGCCGAGAACGAGCTGAGGCTTGAGGCCCTCTCGGCATTTGACGATGAAGCCTGGGATAGGCTGTACGATGGCTGGGAGTTGGATGAGCATCTGAGCCGTCAAGGGCATAAAGAACTTCGAGAAAAGGCCGTAGCTGAGGTGGTGGGCCGATACGAACCTACGGACGATGCTCCTGATAAACGGGCAGCTTTGGACGTTGAGCTGAGCGAGTTGAAGAGCACTTGGCCGGACAAATACACGCGGGATCGGCCTTGGCGCCTCTGGGAGCACGGATCGTGATTGCAAACTATGTTAGCGATATCGAATTCTTGGAGCGAGAAATCGCTCCAAGGGGGCATTCTCTATACGTGTACAGGAAGAATTCCGGTTTGCTCCGGCCGGCCGTCGCAGCCCACTTCGCGGCATTTGCCATGCGGGCGGGTTGGGAACCTACGCGAGTGTCCACCGGCGCCACTTTGTGGGGACAGTTGCAGGCTCCGTCTTGGCTGGGCGAGATGTTCTTCATATGCGATGCGTCGGACTTTAGTCACGGGGACCTCAAGCAAAGCCTCATCGATATCGCTCACGGCGGCTGCAGCAATCATGTGCTGCTCACAGTCTCTGATGGAAGCGGCTTGCTCGGAACAGAGGAGTGGGCTCACGCCAAAGAGCAGCTAGGCTTAATTGAAGAGCCGCGAATCACGACCAGCAATTATCGGTCGACGACCCGGTCGCTATTGAGACGAAGCGACTTGGCTGGCGTTGAGCATTTCGGAGAAGACGACCAGTTTTTGGCTCGCGTGAAGTCATTCGTCCAAACCAGGAGATGGACGTCGCCGCGTGCGCTCGCGATGGAGATCGAGCGAATTATTCTGATTGAAGTGCAGAGCGGCGCGCCTTTGCGGGACCGGCGCGACATTGAGCATCGCGAACGACAGGTGCTCTCTGAGATGTTGAATCAATTCTTGGATCATTGCTGCGCGGGTACGTTGCAGCCGCTTATCCAGTTCGCCGACCGCGCGCTCCAGTCGGGCAGCAGCCCTTCTGAATTGCTTGCGCGCTTATGTCGTGCGTCAGCAGGCATCGTGGTGGGACGAGACCAACGATATAAGCGCAACAGGGAGGGCAATTTGGCTGTCTTGCCTTACCTGGCTTGGAGCATCCTGTTGCTCGAAGCCGAGGAGACGCTTTTAGGAAGTAACTTTATGGTTGCCTTTGAAAATCTCTGCCAAATGTATCATAGCGCTGCTCGTGAGAGTGCGAATTGGTTCGGCAACGAAGCGAGCTGGCAAACTGTTGCGCGTTGGCTGCTGGCTGAACGAGACGCCGCGACCAGCTCGCTCGATCAAACCAGAGCGAAGCTGCAGTCCGCGCTGAAGGAACGAATGTCCGGGCTGCCCGCGGACCTGGCCGCGCGCTTCGGCTGGGTCAATCGAAATGTTGCGGTCGCGTGAAATCGGCAATGTGCGGTGAAACGGAAGCGGTATTGGGATTCGGCCGCCCGATGGATTTTTCCGCCGTGGTTGGACAGGATCCGCTGGTTGAGGCGTTGAGAAAGCGCCTGTTGGCGAGGACGAGCCATGGTCGCCACTTAACCCTTATTGGTCCAACTAGCAGTGGTAAGAAGACGATCGCCGAACTCTATGCACAAGCCATAATCTGCGAGGGGCCTGGTCCGGATGGATCCCCTTGCCAGGCTTGTAATGAATGCAAGGGCGTCCGGCGGGGTAGCAGCTGGGCTTACGTGCAAATTGATGCCGCAAACCAGGGTGACGAGGAAACCATCCGGACCTTGGTTGAACGCGATAGCACGTTGAACACCGCCGCCGTCCGTATCGTGTTGATTGAGCGTGCGGAGCTGCTGATGGCCTCGGCAGCCGACGCCGCTTTGAAGACGCTCGAGAGGGAGACCAGGACGGTCTTCATCTTTCTGGTTGACGATGATCACTCATTCTCGGGCGCGCTGCGGTCACGTTGCGACGTCTTCCGGTTGCGAAGGATGGATCTAGCGGACATAGCCGAGCATTTAGCTGATAGTTGCAGGCGACATCAGCTTGCATATGAACCCGACGCGCTGGACATCATCGCAAGGTCTTCCGGAGGTGCCTACGGAAGGGCGGCGATGGTCTTGGCGAGGCTAGGCGGCGTGTCTGTCGTTACGCTCTCCGCAGTGGTGACAGAACTCGAGTTGGATTGGGGGCCACCGATCTTGCGCTGCTGGCGAGGAGTGGTGAGGAGGCAGTACGGCGAGGCCATGAAGGGCTTCGAAGGCTCGGGGTGCAATGGACCGATTCGCGTCCAACGCATGCAGGCCTTGCTTCTGGAACTCGAGCTGCGGGACGCATTCGGCCAGGAGAGGACCGCGACCAACCCGGCACTGGCGGTGGTGCCCGAGCGTGATTGGGCCCAAGCTCGAAAGGATATGGAGCAGGCCGCTTTGACGCGGTCCGTTACTATCGCGGACCTCCTCGAGACGGCGGGCGAGTTCTGGCGCAGCGTTCGTCCGGACACGCCGTGGGAAGTTGCGTTCCGGCGGGCCTACGAACGCCTCGAACAGTCCTAAGCCCGTTGTCTTTCTGGATCCTGTCCGCGGTCAAGCGCGAGGGAGGCCGGGAGGCTGAGCAAGTATACTCCAAAGGTAATTGGAATTTCAGCTCCAGGTGAATATCCGCCTCCTTTCAAGCAAAGGATATCGGAGAAATTAATGTCCAAGGTGCCTGCATATCACACCGATTCGCCGGAATATCCGCCGTCTCACCGCAACGTCTATCATGACCATGACAACTGCCAGACCGGAAAGCAGATTAAGCCTCAGCACCGAAAGTCAGGCACGGGTAATAGGCCGCGTTGTGAGGATTGCCGCAAGCTCGGCTAATTACAATCTCCCTTGGCCTTCTTCTCGATGTAAGCGTTGCCTCGCTCTCTCGTCCTCGCGTTACAGCAAAAGGTCATCGACCAAATAGGCCTTCGATCACAACGTCCGCGATGTGCCATGTGCCGGGCAGTCCAGAAACAGGGTGATCGAAGGCCAATGTTGCGGCCAGCGCATATA
Source organism: Bradyrhizobium sp. USDA 4461 (assembly GCF_054055655.1). Taxonomy (NCBI): domain Bacteria; kingdom Pseudomonadati; phylum Pseudomonadota; class Alphaproteobacteria; order Hyphomicrobiales; family Nitrobacteraceae; genus Bradyrhizobium; species Bradyrhizobium sp. USDA 4461. The sequence continues at coordinate 1,501,529 of NZ_JBSRXM010000001.1, read as the reverse complement.
GCCGATCAGCCTGGTCTCAAGAAATACAGCGCGGCCAGGTAAGAGCGTCCTGGCTCCATCTCCACATGATTGATGCTATCGACAAATCGGGACGAGGGACGGCGACCCGGTGGTCAGTGCCGCAATCAAGGCCGTCGCCATTGATGAAGCTGTCGAGGCCGTCAAAGCGGGCCAGCAGGTAGCCGATTGGCAGAGCGCGTCTTTGGGCTTGGACAGCAACGGCTTCTTCGCTCATTCCGCTCTAGGATTGCATGAAGTCGGAAGAACTAGCGACATACGCCGAAAAACTAGCGACCTGGCATCTCGATGCGGGAGTGTTTCGGTGAGGTCTGGTGCTCCAGCACGACTTGAGATGAACTGATTTGGGGACATCGCGGGCGCGCTCTCAATCCCGCGGGTCGCGATGGAATCAGGGGCTGTTAGGTATCTTGCTCGCCCTTGCACTCCGGCAACTGCTCGAATGGAGGGGTATGGCCGGCCTCGCGATATTTATCCTCAGGAACCTCCAGCTTGGTCCCGTCGCCATATCGCACCCAAGCGCTGTCTTGGTTGCCCCAGCCGTTCGTGATCTTGCAAATTCCATGTGCCATGGTGGCAAGATAACTCCGCCAAACGGGAATCGCCACTGAGTAGGCCGGCAATTTTGAATTAAGCATTACCCTCCGTTGGCCGAGCGGCAATCTGATGGAACTGGAGGGTGAAGGAGGAGAAGGCAGGGAAGGCAGGGAAGGCAGGGAAGGTGGGGTAGGCCAGCGGCGTAGGGGGGTAAATAATATGGTCAGTAAAGCTGCAGATTTTGTCATTGATTTTTGCGCAATGGTCGTAGCGATTTGTTGTTGTCAGCTTTACGCCGAGCGTTGAGCTCGGCACCCATTTCCTAGTACGCCCGCCACTGACTTTAGCTGATGCAACGTACCAAAACGATTGCGGGCGGAATCCTCAGCGAGCTTGGGTAGGTCTTGCAATTGACGCGGTAGATCGAACCTTTCAAGGTGCCAGCCTGTCGGGGCGCATGCGGACAAAGAAGGGGTGGCGAAACTGGCCGTTCGGCGTAAACTGCATAGCCCTCACCTCAATAACTTGTCCGACCAATCGTTCAGCTTTAGCTTCAGCCCACAAGCATTCGCGCTCGGCATCACTAAAGCCGGCGCCCACGGTACCTTTGGCGGTGGTGACGAAACCAAGACGCCCGAGATGCTTGCCGCGCCCTTCACCGTACCCAGTAATAGCCACGTCGTGTGTTTCTTCCGGCTTGACCTTAATCCAGCGATCGCGCTGACGCAGCACCAGGCCCTCATAGCCAAGCTCGTTAGCGCGTCCGCGCTGAGCGAGGATTTCGGTGGGAGTGGGGTCACTCAGCATGCCCCAATCCAGACGCGGGTCTAGCGGTTCAAGGCCGTACAGGTGCTGAGGACAAACAGGAGGGGTGCCTAACTTGAGAAATTTAGTCCGGGTGGCTTTGATCGTGTCTTGGAAGGTGCCGACGAAAACTTCGCAGTCACGGGGGTGACCTTCTCGCCATGGTGGAATATTGTAGAGCGGCTTGTTGGCTCGGCTCAACCATCCATGCTCCTGGTGCCAAACTGCGCGGACGCCATCAATCTTTACGGTCACCAACCAATCACCGGTGAGTGCGTTGCCATTCCACGTTCGGGGTCTATTGATTTCGGTGTTATCCAATGGAATGCCCGTTTCTATTGTTCCAGCTGTACTTTGATCATTCCTAGCCGCGGCGGCCGACGACCTAGGCTGCCGTGTCGCTGCGAACGTTCGAAAGACCTTTGAATTGTGTTTCGATTCGCGCCTCGAGCTATTGATGGGCTCGCCAGGTCCTATTTGCCGAGATAGACACAGGCACAGGGAGCGATCCTCGCGGAGGTGATTGGGCTTATGTCAGCGTGGCAGCGAGGGCATTCATCGTCGCACCCACAGGACCATTGATCCTGCCAAACCTCGCCACAGTGCTCGCATTCGTATTGGTTGACAAATGCTGGCTGACAGGCCGCTTCATCGTCCCATTGGTGTGTGCAGCCCGGCTTTTTCATGTCTCAGTTCCAAGGGATAGAGGAGCCCAGAAAGAGCTCCTCTAGCGCTTTGTATGAAGGTTTCTGATGGATTAGGTGACGATGCGTCCGTTGGCGCGCGCCTCTTCCGCATACGCGGACATTGGCTTGTCCGCGGCGAAGTGCAGATCCCGCTCGACCGAAAGACCAAGCCGGCCCTTAACCGAAGAGATTTCGGCCAACGAAACGTAGCCTAGCTCAGGAAAGCCGAGACCAAGATCACAGAGCCCGAAAAGACGGTCTGGGTCGTCCGGGTCAACCTCGCTGATCAGCCACGTAGCCGCGCCATCAGGTGAAAATAGCTTCACGACCGGTGGATGATCCCGTTGTTCCGTGAGCGCATTGACTAGGAGCCGAACTCGATCTTCGACCGTTAGAAGTTCATGCTTGGGCATTAGACGGCCTCCCGTCGCGTCGCACTAGAACGTCGCGCGATGCTTGGAGAAGCTCTGCTTGACCGCGCACTCGTCGAGGCCGGCGTCCGGCGATTGGGAGGAAGCGCCGGTATTCCGACCGAGGTCGCCGTTGTCTCCGTCTGGAGAATTCCTGTAGAGACAGTTGATAGACACGGTCGAAGTCACAGTAGCGCGCCCAAAGAGCGCGTGCGTGGTCGACATCGCCGGCCGCCGCGATCGCCTCAATGACGCTCTCCAATGTCAGAGCAACAAAGGTTACGCGATCGGAGTCAAGGTAGTCGACATGAAGCAGTTCCGATTGATAGACCCGGAAAGCCGCCTGGACGCGGCGATTGAGACGCGGGCCGATTGCCATGAAGACAGCGCGGGGCGTGACCCTGTTCTCGACAGCCAATTGTGCAAGCATGTGTTCCCTCCACAATTGCTCAAGTGCCAAGGAGCGTAGAATGGGAGCGTCGGAGTCACGATAGAGCCGGACCTGCTGGGAAGCATCGTTGTAGCGGTCACGCATCCTTGCGGCTGGTCCCTCCATGCTCTCGGAAAATTTCGTTTCAACGTAGATAATCGCCGGATCGCCGTCCGTTGTTGTAACGTGAATCGCGAGATCGAAGGCGGTTCTGTCGGACAAGAAACGGTCCTTTCGGCGTCCGGGCGAATGCTCGTACATGATGCCGTCGACGTCCTGAACGAAGTCAGGGAGCAATGCACGGAAGACCGCCGTTGCCAGTTCTCGATTCAGCGATAGCGGTCCAAAGAGATTGAACACCAGCGGCATCGAGCTTAGCCCGTTACCGAAAAGGCGCTCGTCGTCGATCGCTGCGTCGTCTTCGCAGAGGAGCCATTCTTGAAGCGCCAGGCGATGAATGTCTTCATTGAGGAAGTTCTTACCCGCATGAGCAGCTTCGGCGCTGAGGATTGAGCCGAAGGAATCGAAAGGGCTCGTACTGTCGGTGGACAATGCCGTCGGGATGCTATTGTCCCTTAACCAGAGGCATTGAAGTAAGCGAGCGGCCGCACGAAACCGAGTGTCGATTGCGCAATAAGCGCCATAGCTTTTAAGCACCCGTTCCGGGACGAGTGGGGTTCTGGCCAATTGGACAAACTTGATGTCCGCGGGGAGTGGTGGGGGATTGGATGTTGCTAATGTATTCAAGGTCGTCTCTCTGTTGTTAGCGCGGTAGAGCGCTCAAGAGATTCGACGAGCCTAAGAGGAAATTGATCGGACCAGCGTGAGCCGACCGAGGGGGCATTTTGGACGACCGCGAAGACAGTCGTCGATCACGATTGGCCAGAGTTTAGCTTGAGCGACGTAAAAAAGCTCCAGGCGTCGCCTGGAGCTTTCCTCCCTTTAGGCAGCCGATGATCCGAAACGATATAGCTTCGTATTGTCGGTTGTTACTTCTCGGGTACCCAAGTTGTGCTGGCCTTATCGTACTTGAAACCTGGAGCTTCTTTCAAACCGTCCTTCGTTGCGTCTAGCGTGAGCCACCACTTGTCGTCCTTCTTCTGGGTTTTGACCGCAGTGAACGGGACAATGACATCCTTCTCGCCAGCACCCAGAAATCCACCGACTCCAACGACGAGCCCGGTCACCTTACCTGCCTTATCCACCAGCACGTCATCGATCGTGCCAATCTTCGCTTCCTTGGGATCGTAAACATTCTGCTTATAATAGTTTGTCACCGTCCAGCTTTCAGATGGCGCGGCAGTCATCGTTTCCGCGGCAAAGGCCGCCGAGCTGGATACGATAATCGCGGACGCCATTAGAATAGTCGTGAGCTTCATTTCTCTTCTCTCCAACAAACCCCTTTTGAACGGGCTCAAAGAACGGCCAGCTACGCTAGTTGTTCCTAAAAAGGATCGTCGCTTCAGCAAAGCCCGCTTTCCGTCGTGCCAGGATGGAAGCTTCGGTTCGACTTCGCGGCGACACAAGCTGTTAAAAGTATCCGGACCGGTGAGTTTAGTATGCGCGTGGCGATCGCTGATGGTCTGGTCCCAGAACGGATAGATTTCCAATCTAGGCACGTAAGGTATCGCTGGTAGATGCTTCGGTCGTGGTCGAAGCATCCCACGTCGAGTTGGGCGTAGCTTACCCGCGATCTATCCAGCGACAATCCGCTGCTCCGTGTATCACTATTATCGACAGGCACCGCGATGGCGTACCCTTAGTGCAGCTGACAGGATTTTAGCAAACCGATGTTTGGCCACTTTCATTGCATGTGCAGCGCGCAGCAAGCGCTCTCGAGTCGGCAGGAAGGCTCGACAAAGCCGTCGGACAAAACGTCGTCGGCGAGAAGCCGTTCGGTTCGATGCTCGCTCACGCAACCAGTATTTCTCGTACCAGGATGGGTCGACCTGAAAGGGGACGAACATAAGGTTCTTCTGCTGAGTTGGCTGCGTTTTCGCGCTTCACAAGTACGCCTGTTGAATCGAACGCGCTCGCCAGAAACGGACTCCGTCCTCCGGGCTTGATATGTTGGATCCAGTTGAGTGTGAGCAGGCTCGCGTCAGCCGAAACAGGGCCTATGACGGTCATTTCTTCACGTGCGTGCGCACGACGGGCGTGTACTGCCGGCCGGTATGCCCCGTGCGGCTTGCACGCGAATGCAACGTCGAGTTCTTTCCTTCGGCCGCGGCTGCAGAGGTCGCCGGCTATCGGCCCTGCCTTAGATGCCGACCGGAAACAGTGCCATTCTCCCCTGCATGGAGAGGATCACGGACGACGGTCGACCGCGCAATGAGGCTGATCCATGAGGGCGCGATTGATAAGGACAGCGTGGGGAAGCTCGCTGCGCGGCTGGGGGTCGGCTCCCGGCATCTGAGCCGACTGTTTCAGAAGCATGTTGGAGCGCGCCCGACTGAGGTTGCCAAGACCGTACGCGTGCAACGGGCTAAGCGGCTCATTGACGAGACGGACCTGCCGCTGTCTGAAATCGCATTTCGCGCCGGCTTCGGCAGCCTCAGACGATTTAATGCCGTATTCGCCGAAGTCTATAAGCGACAACCGAGTAAGATTAGGAGGGGGAAGCGAAGGTCGACGCCCAAATGGAAGTAAGTCAAACGCTTAGCCCTAGTCATGCGAACCGCCGTTTTCCGCGAGACAAAGCCTCGATAATTATGCGGTTCTTTTTCAACTCTGAACTACGAACTTAGTGTCTGGAATCAATCAGGTCATCCCCATCGCGGCAAATGCTATGCAGATTGCATAAATCGTCGCGATGCTAAGGCCAACGATACGCGCCTCTTTGCGTGAGTCCACCATCCGCCGCTTCTTTCGATGTTAGACAATGTGGATGGCGGGCCGCCGATAGGGCGGCCCGCCATCAGCGGCGTCACTCGACTTCTTGGACGACCGTGCGGGTGCTTGGATCAACCAGCATCACGCGCTCACCTGAATAGACATAGCGATACTTCGTGAGAGACGGTCCCCACTCGGTCGGCACTGCCTCAAGCTCCACATCGCGCGGAACGGTTGCGCCCACAATGATCTTCTCGCGGGTTTCTACGGGACGGATCTTGTGTTCGGTGACGTAGCCATGGATGCGCGTGCGGTATTCTGGTTCAATTTGAACGGCTGCGGTGTGACCGGTGCCTGTTGCCGTGGTGGTGACGGTCGTCTGGGCAAACGCGCCTGTCGACGACAACAGGATCGCAGATGTCAGCAGCAGCTTTTTCATAAAGGTTCTCCTCGTCAGCTCAATGCGAGCCCCTCGAGAACTGTCTGGTGAGCGCAACGTTCCTGAGAAGGCGCTTCGTCGTGGAGCGACATGGAAATCGCAGGCCCTTCCCAGCGTCGGGAAAAAGTGGCAACCATGGCCGAGCGCCACTCAAACTCCTACGGGCGCGGCCATGTTAGTCTCGAAGAGGGATTCGATGATATTTCAGCCCTATCGCATCTATGTAATAGACGTGGATGATCGAATTCAGTCCCGGATCGATCTTATTTGCGAAAGTGAAGATGAGGTCATCGGCCGGGCAGAACTGCTATCTAAAGGATCGGTCGTAGAGCTTTGGAAAGACAGTTCGTTGGTTCGCAGATTTGAGCCGAACCCTGTCGCTATCTGAGGCAAGTCAAGGATGCGGCTCATTCGAGGGTTCCATGGCCTGCGGTTATGGCTTTGAACAAGCCCAAGGCCGAGTTCGCTTCGAAGATCGGGCAGAAGTGGCAAGTAAGGGTTAGTGATTCACGTAGGTAAATGTGGGGCCCGATCGCGGATGGAATGATCCGGCTACTGGGCAGGTGGCTCTTTCATTAAGGAAATGTTTTAGACCCAGGGTCCGCCTGTTAGTGGCAAGCGGCGGATGGACAGCATAGGAAGCGCGGCCCCAGCATGCTTCCCCACGCTGGGGCCGTCGTTCTGCAGGCTTCATCATCAGGCAACCCGCCCAAGTCGCAGGGTTGCCATTCTATGAGCACCAATCCTTCCGAGCGTTTTGTCAGAGTCGTGTAGTGCTACGCGATTAGCGCTGATTAGAACGGATGTAGCTGAACAATCTCGCTGCTGCAGCGTCTAAGAATAATGGACGTGGATCGAAATAAAATGGCGATTGAACGGAAGCTTGCGCGCTGCCGTGAACTCGCGAAGGATTATGTGGATGGCCAGACGGCCAAGCACATTCGCGAATTAGAAGCTGAGCTACTGGATACCCTTCGCTCGATGGATCCCCCTCCTGCCGATGAGAAAATCAGCTAGGCGATAGGTTCACAATTGAGCGTTATTATTTGTCCCAACGCGTTGAACGACAAAGCTGCATGTACTAGGCCGTCGCTCGTAAAGTACGAGATTGTGACCTCTTGCCGAATTTACTCGAGATTGTCGAGTTCGAACGCTCTGCATCGCTTGAGCCGGTCGATCCAATAGGCGCGGAGCGCCTCCCGACCGGCTATCGTCTTCGACCCGCCACAGTGACAATTAATAACGGCATCATCCGCATACATGCGGAGGATGGTTTCAACGTCGCACGCGCGGTAAGCGTCGAGCCAATCAACCGCCGCAGCCATCGGGTCAAAGGACATATTCCTTACCTACTTGCCGTTTTCAGCTGCGGTATGGGGCCCGCGACATGAACACAGCATGAAGGCTTATCGACAGGTGCTTGGGCCAGCTCAACGCGGCTCCAGCCGGGCCTTACTCGATGAAAGTGTCCGATTTCTCGTCGGCGTTGATCGAGGGGTCTCTTGACGATGAGGTCTTGCTTTTTAGCTCGCGCTCAGCCTCGTACCAAAACTCCTGCTCGCGACCTTCGGGCCGACCTGCCAATTCCCAAAGCTCATGTGCGCGTTGGCGGACATCATCGTCTGTAGGATTTGTCATCATGCTCTTCCTCGTTGAACATGATCGGAAACGCGATGACTAACAATGGGTTCCAATGCAACGCCAAACGCGATGTCTTTGCAAAAAGTCGTGCTGCAACGAACCACGATGCGAAGCCGTGCAGGTAGATTTGCTAAATCCGACGGTGCCTTTGGCTCGATCGACAGCTTCGCATGATGCGATCGCGAGCAGTGCTTCCAAGGGTTCAGGACGTGTTGTATTTCCTCTGGCGTGGAGGGCTGCTGCCTGGTGAACTGGAAAGGCGTCGCCAAAGCCAGGGGTTTCGTGGCACGGCGAGCCGGAATAGTGGGTAATCGCGAACTCCAGAAGTTCGCCGCCATCTGCCGGAAATTAACACATGTTAGCGGTCAAACGAGCCGGCCATGCTCAAGGCGTGACACCGTGCGCGCTCGGCGGTGTTGGCTCCCAAACGTAGCGTTACATGGCGATGGCGCCACTGTTTCAGCTCGAGGACAGTGGATCCGCGATGCTTTCGAGAGACTTCCCTTCGGCATCGACGCCGTATTTCAGCTCGGCAAGGGCGGCGAGCAGCAGCAGCAGCGCGGCCATCGTGTAGCCGGCGGAGACACGCCAGCTGGATCCCGATTCAATCAGCCATCCGAAAAGGGCCGGAGCGACGCTTCCGCCGATCGCTGTACCCAGAGCATAGAAACACGCAATCGCCAGGGCGCGGGTCTCGAGCGGAAAGATCTCGCTCGCCGTCAGATAGGCCGAGCTCGCGGCAGCCGACGCAAAGAAGAAGATGGCGACCCAGGCTACGGTTTGAGTAATAGGCGTCAGGACGCCATATCCAAATAGGGCTGCAGTGACACCCAGGAGTATACCGCTCAAAGCGAACGTGCCAGCGATCATCTTCTTTCGACCTATCGTGTCGAACCACGTTCCAAGAAGCAGTGGTCCGCAGAAGTTGCCGACGGCTAGCGGCAATACGTAATAGCCGATCTGCTGGTCCGGCACGTGATAGAAGTGGGCTAGGATGAGGCCGAATGTGAAGAAGACCGCGTTGTAAAGGAAGGACTGAGCCACCATCAGCGCTAAGGCGAGCAAGCTTCGTTCTCGGTACTTGCCAAGCATCGCTGCGAACACGAGACCGAGCCCATAGGAGCGTCGTGGGTGGACCCTTATTCGCTGATCCACCAGCGAAAGCGTGACGCCGTCTTCCTTTGCGACCCTGGCCTCGATGTCCTTGACGATCCTCTCCGCCTCCCCGCCCCGACAATGGGTCACAAGCCAGCGCGGGCTCTCGGGGACAAAGCGCCGAAGCAGCAGGATCGCGGTTCCGAGCGCGGCGCCGATGCCGAAGCCAAGCCGCCAACCGATGTTCGGCGGGAAAACGTCTGTATCCAATAGTCTAGGCGCCGCGAGCGCGCCGAAGGCGGCGCCGAGCCAAAAGCTGCCATTGACGATAAGGTCGACGCGACCGCGATACTTGGCTGGAATGAGCTCGTCGATAGCCGAGTTAACGGCGGCGTATTCGCCTCCAATACCGAGCCCAGTAATCATCCTGAAGAACGCGAAGCTCCAGAAATCCCAAGCGAAGGCGCTAAGCAGTACACCGCCGAGGTAGATGAGCAATGTCACGTAAAACACCAATCGTCGGCCGAAGCGATCGGTGATCCAGCCAAAGACCAGGGCGCCGGCGACGGCACCGATAACATAGAAGGAGGCTATCGATCCGAGGTCAGTGCTGGATAGGCTTAGAGTCTCTTTGCTTTGCAGCGCAGGGCCGAGAGAGCCGACGATCGTGACTTCGAGACCATCTAGAATCCAGGTGATTCCAAGACCGAAGACGACGAGCAGATGAAACCGGCTCCAGGGCAGCCGGTCGAGCCGAAATGGAATATCGCTCTGAATCTCCGCCTGACGCTGCGTGCCAATCATGGGAAGACATCCAGATGCGCAAGCCGTGGCTTGTCGAATAGATCAGCTCTCAATGATACCGGCCCAACTTAGTTCCGCGCACTCTCATGCGTCGGACGGGGGCACTGAAGTCGCTTATGGGATGGCTATCTGTTCTCGCGGGCTGGCGCCAACATTGGCGCTGATCTCATGCCTTTCCGATAGAAGGGCTTTGGTCGTCGAGATGAATCTCGACCGTACCCGGTACGGCGGGAGGCTTGTGATACAGCGATCGTAATGCTCCAGCCCTAGCGCTTGTCGAAGTTCCTGAGCCGGCCTCTGTATCTCGGCCTAATGGGAAGGGGGCAGGAAGTAGGAAGTGGTGGCCGGCGTAGGCGGGTTGGTGGCAATAAAATATAGTGAGCGATCAGCGGTAGCAGGCGGCAATGAGCAAGCTCATTTTTGCGCCGTTGGTAGATTAATGAAGCCTGCTCAACTCAAGCGCCTTATCGTGCTTTCCGCACGAGATCCCGAGTGGAGGAAATCATGCTAACCGGAAGTTGCCTGTGCCAAGCTGTGGCTTACGAAGTCGATTCAGCCCCTGGTTCGTTCGTTCATTGCCATTGTAGGACTTGCCGAAAGACCCACGGGTCAGCGTTTTCGAGCGTAATGCCTGTCGCGCGAGATGCATTTCGATGGATCCAGGGTCGGCTGTTAGACCAATGATCTCGTCGCCTGGAAAGAGAATAAAATCAGGTCGGGGATGTAGTCGTCGAACCACATCATTTATGGACGCAAACGTTCGCTCGTGTAGAGCACCGGCCACGCCAGAACACGCATCGGAATAGACCACGAACTGATGGCCCGACTTATTTGGCAGAAGCGCCGGTATGGGCGTGGTGGTCATGACAGATTACGAGGACCGCAAGGTTTTTGTGCTGCATCTTGCACGTCTACCAAAATGATTCAGCGCTTACCCATCGAACCGGACGTTAGGCTACAGATCGATACACTGTACGGTAAAGTTTGGTGCTCTAAAACGTGCCGCGGTTAGCAATCACAATAGAGGCTGTAGCTCTGAAGCGGCCTTATAGTTAGCTGCGCTTCGATCGACCGACACTAAGCGGTATACTTGGCATTCTGCGATCCAACCTAGCCGAGCTCATACCCGGCATTTATCTTGGCTTTTTTGTCGCCGCGAGACGAAAGCCAGAATACGGTCGGTAGCCCACGGTTCGTTACGAGAGGTTGTTTTAGGCTTACTCCCACATCTCGGGCTGAACGCGGCCAGCAATGCCGCAATCGACCACCCTTTCGGCTGGATTGCGATCGACGATCAAGCGCAAAAGGTCAGGCCGTGAGTAATGCCCTCCGATATCCGACAATGCCTTGGCTGCCAGCACCGCCTCCCTTGACCCTTCCGCGATCAAGATCGTCTCACCCTGTGCCGGCCCTGCAATGATCTCTCCGCGCGGATCAATGATAAAGCTGTCGCCGGGATACTCGACCGTCGACAGTTCGCGGAACTGCTCCGGTGTTTGCGCATGCGAGCGCATGCCACCCACCGCAATTACGTAACAGGCAGCTTGCGAGGCAAACGCTCGCGAAAGGAGGAGCTGCCGAGGCCATAACGGCATCGGCGACATGGGAGCCGCCGCCGGTTCGCGCCCGGGCCACGCCGCAATGTGGATCTGGGTGCCTTGGGCCGCCAGTGCGTAGCCAGGGAGCATCGCGTTATGCTCCCAACAGTTCAGCCCGCTGATCCGGCCATAAGGCCGTTCGTAGATCCGCAAGCCCGTCGCGTCGCCGTCAGCCCAGAGCGAACGTTCATTGAAGGTTGGCTTGATTTTACGGTGACGGCCAAGGATAGCCCCCTCCCGGCCGATGAAGAGTAACGTGCAGTAGACCGATGACTTGCTGATAGCATCGCGCTCGGCAATACCAATCACCACGTCGATACCCGCGCCTTCAGCTGCCTCGCAGAGGCGATTCGTGGTCCGGCTCGGTATCTCCACTGCCTGGTCGATATACTCAGCCATGGCGCGAAAGGTCAGCGGCGAGGTGGGCGCATGGCAGAAGAACGGATAGCCAGGCAGCCAGGTCTCGCCGAACGCGGCAATGGTCGCGCCTCTCTCACCGGCCTCGCGGATCAAGCGACAGGCCCTTTCCGTCGAGGCTTCGCGGTCAAACGGTACGGCAGCAGCTTGGATCGCCGCCAAGCGAAAGGTTACACCTCCAGTCATGATCGGCGCCCCGCTCATTCAACGCCATTCCGGGCGGCATCGAGCGCGCCTTGGAGCAGTTCGAGCGCCTTGACTCGACGCCGGCGCGCCAGCCGTTCCTCGCCAATTTTCCGCTCCTGCTCTCCGGCAATGAAGGCCTGTATATCCGGTAACGGTCGGATCACACCGCGACTGCCCCACTGACCGTCTGGCACCTCGGTCGGAAACACCCAGATCTGTCCGGCGACCTCTTCGAAGCTTCCGCCAGACGCGCGTACAACGGCATCAGTCACATCCTTCACCAATGCCTTTCGCGATGCCTCAGTATACTGTCCCTCCGGCACCGACGGCACGATGCGGTAGCGCGGGGCTGCCGATTTCTTGCCAGCAACGTAGATCGCAGCGGGTCGATGCAGGAACACCACCGTGACGCTCTGCGCGACCTGGTTGGCGGGATCAAATCCCTCGTGCCCGATCAAGATATCGCCGAGCTCTTTAATCAGCTGAGCCTCGGCTTCCGGCTTCAAAGCGCCCTCTGGAATAGTGACATCGATCATCGGCATGCTTTACCTCACGGTTTGGTTCATAGAGAGGTGTAACCATCGTGCGATCGCGCCGACCAGTGGCATTATCGCCATCTTACGAGGCATTTCGGACATCGAGGCTTAGGCTGCCGCGTCACGATCCGGCCGGCGTGCGAAGCGGCGCTGATAATCTCGCGGCGATATTCCGGTCTCGCGCTTGAACAGGCGTCGAAAAGTCGAAATGTCACCATAACCGACGCGCACGCCAACCGTGTCCACGTTGAGGCCCTTTTCAAGCAAGCCTTTTGCCACTTGAACCCGTAGCAACTGCAGGTAATGCAGCGGCGCCTCGCCAACCGCAAGCTTGAAGCGCCGATTTAATGTCCGTTCGCTCACCGACAAGTGCGCTGCCAAATCGGCGAGGCTAAAACCGTTGCGCAAGGATTTTTCCATGAAACGTTGAGCTCGCGCCACCAGCGCATCAGAGTGTTCAGCCGCGGTGAGGCTGGCATAAGACAGCTGGGATTCGCGCGTGTGGTCGATCAGCATCATTCTGGCGGTTTCCGATGCGACCTCCGCGCCGACAAATTTCTCCACCAGTCGTAGCGCGAGATTAAGTGAAGTGGTGACGGCGCCGGAGCAGATGACGCGGTTCTCTTCGGTTAAGATTTCGGAGATCCGCAGGTCGACTCCAGGATAGCGTTTCGCAAACGCGCCTGCTTTGGCCCAATGCGTGGTCGCGATCCCACCATCGAGCAGACCGGCCTCGGCGAGCACGAAGCTGCCGGTGCAATAGGAAGCGAGCAGGGCGCCACGTTGGTGTTGGCGGCGAAGTGCGGCAAATAACGGCTTGGCACGGTCCAGCCGCTCGAAAAAGCTGTCGATGTTGGCGATGAATGGACCGGGTACGATAATGGCATCCACGACCGCGCGGGGGTTAATCGGACCATCTACGCCAACCGACTGACCGGAGGCCGTCTGGACCGCTTTTCCATCGAGCGACTCGACACGCCACTGCAGTCGTGGCCCGCTGCTCTTAAAGGCATTTCGTTGGGTCGCTACCACGTTAGCTGCGGTGAAGACATCAATTGCGCCTGCTACACCAGAAGCCAGTATGTCGTCATAAACCCAGATGTGAATGCGCGGCATACGCGATGTCCGAAAACGTCCTCAGTGTGGCGATATTGCCATAGTACTGCGAAGCCATGCAAGGAGTCGTTGGCGCGATTGCTCGAACGGAGCAACAAGGCAGGCATTTGCAGTCGGGGAGAATCCCCAAAACTAAGGAAAGGCTGCGAACCTATAGCCGCGATAGGGGATACATCTGGCCCTGCAGCGCCAGATGTATCATCACTTCCGATCTAGGTCTGCGCTGGCCAGGCGGCGGAGGAAAGGTCGCGGCAAAGTTGATCGGCGATGTGCGTAATGTCTCGATGGCGCTTACTACCGCTAGACGCTTGCCACCTAATTCTCCTAAGCATTCCTGCCGATCCGCGCTGCGATATCGCCGTATTGTCCGCCCAGCGGTAGCCGTCCGCCCAGGTCTACTCACTTGGTTCTGCGAAATCCTATTCGGTAACGGATTGGAGTTGTATCTAGCCGGGCGCGAAAGTGGCGACGGAGGGTGTCCGCAGAGCCAAAACCGATGGAGGTTGCCACTTCTTCCACTGACTTCGTAGTGGCCTCCAATAGACTACAGGCACGCGCCATGCGCTCTTGCAGCACCCACTCGCCGGGAGAAGTATCTGAAGCCTTTTGGAACCTGCGAATGAAGGTGCGCCGGCTCATCCCGGTTCGAGCGGCCAGCTCGGTAATCGTTAATTCCCGATCGAGATTTTCTCGGATCCACGTGCGCAATCCGGTGAAGGGATTTCCTTCAATCCAAACCCGGGAGTTTATGAATTGCGATTGACCGCCTTCACGATGCGCAGCGATTATTAGCCGCCGGGCAGCTTCGTTAGCGATGTTCGCTCCGAAGTCCTTCCGAACAATATGAACGCAGAGATCCAATCCCGCTGCGCGTCCTGCTGAAGTCAGAATATCAGTATCATCGACATACAGTACATCTGTACTACGCGGAGCACCGGATACTTGCGCGCCAACATGTCGGCGTGTGCCCAATGTACTGCAACCCGCCGCCCGTCGAGCAATCCGGCTGCGGCCAGAATAAACACGCCAGAACAGATCGATACGATACGAGAGCCGCTTGCATGCGCACGACGGAGTTCTCTTAGTAAGCTGGGAGAGGGCGTAGCGTCGATGTTCTGCCATCCTGTAACTATGATGGTGCCAGCGTTTCGCAAGGACTGGAACCCAGCCTCAGCCACAAGCTTGATGCCACCCGTGGTGGCAAGCGGCCTTCCCGGTCGTTCGGCGCAGACCAGGAGGCGGTACCAGCCCTTTGCCATATCCGTAAGTCCGAAAACTTCGGTAGCAATACCAAGTTCGAACGCATTCACACCATCATAAGCCAGTACAGCGACGAGCTTGCTCGCTGGCCAAGCTCGGCGCGGTCTAGGCGTTTTGGATGAAGATGGCATGATCTGCATGATAATCGTCATCCGTGCCAATTGTAAATGTCATCGATTAGCTTGAGGCTTCACCTGGTTGACTCAGCTCCGCAAGCCTTGAGAGTTCGCGAGTCGGCGAGAAATTAATTAGAGAGAAAAACAGCATGATAGATGAGATGAGCTACTTGGCCGACGTTTCCGAGCTAAGGTCGTTCTATAGAAATCCATCTGCAATGGTGCTGCAAAAGCAAATCAATTGGATCGATGCGCATTCTAGGAAATTCATCGGTCTGTCGCCGCTAGTGTTCATTGGCTCCGCTCATCCTGTGCGCGGTATGGACGTGAGCCCGCGCGGCGATGCTCCTGGCTTCGTCAGGGTGCTTGACGAGCATCGTATCGCGATTCCAGATCGTCCTGGTAACAATCGGCTAGACACAATTGAGAATCTGCTTGCGAAGCCCGATATCGGTTTGCTTTTTCTCATCCCGGGAATTGGCGATATGCGGCGCATCAATGGAACGGCGCGCGTCACGCGGTCAGAAGGTCTGCTTCAGTCGATGTCGGTAAACGCTAGTGCTCCGAAGCTCGCCATCGTTGTGTCCGTAAACGAAGTTTTCCTTCACTGCACGCGAGCGGTTATGCGGTCGCGTCTTTGGTCGGACGAATATCGGATCCCGCGCGATCAGTTGCCAACACTCGGCCGAATGATCGCTGATCAAGCAGGCTCAACTGGCCTCACTGCTGAGGAGGCTGATTCCCGAATAGATGCGGCCTATCAAAACCTTTACCGATAGTGGCGTATTTCGGATTGTGTGCGGCAAAAGCTCGAGCGTCTCTGCGTAAAAAGGCAATCGCGTCAGTGTCTGTATCGCGTGCGCGCATTTCTATGTGGCATGGGGCTCACGAGCGATCTACTTGCTCGCAAGCACGCTGAGTAGCGCGATCGTTGTCGCCTCGACGCCCGTCTTGATCGCAGGTTCCGGTACCGGCGCAAAGAAGGGAGAGTGGTTAGCAGGAACGGGTTTGCCACCGGGCTTCAGCGAAGCGGCGATGACCTCCTTGGACGTAACACCGACATAGAACATCATGCCCGGCACGTCGCCGTTGATCATGAATTCGGAAAAGTCATCGCTGGCAGGGACAGCCGCCATTTCGGCCACCCGGTCGTCGCCAAACGCCCGTCTGAAGCCGGCAACCGTTTGATCGACCAGCTTTGCATCGTTGACGATGGCGACCCCACCAGGCGTCACTTCGACGATCGGCTCGGGAGCTCCGCTCATGGCCGCAGCGGCAGAAGCCATCCTGCGAACCCCAGCGATCAGCTTTTCGCGGACCCCTTGCTTGAACGAACGGATCGTTCCGCGGAGCACGACGGTGTCGGGAATAACGTTGCCCACAGTGCCTCCCTGAATGGCACCAATGGTGGCGACGCCGAATTCGGCTGGATCCTTCTCCCGGCTAACCACGGTTTGAACATCAGAGATGAAATGTGCAGCAATTGAGATCGGGTCGATCGTCTTATCGGGCCCCGCACCGTGACCGCCCCGCCCCTTGAAAGTAATTTCGAGAGCGTCCGAATTTGAGGTTATGGCTCCGGATCGGTACAGAACGAGCCCTTCGGCTGCGGGCGACGTGTGCATCGCGAACGCGAAATTAGGCTTTGGAAAGCGCTTGTAAACGTCGTCGGAGAGCATCTTCTTTGCTCCTGAAAGAACCTCTTCCGCCGGCTGAGCGACGAACATCAGGGTTCCGTTCCAGCGATCCTTCATCGCGAGCATAGCGCGAGCAGCGCCGATCCAGCTTGCCATGTGAATGTCGTGGCCACAGGCATGCGCAACAGCGGTCTCACCATTGTTCCAGGGAGCTTTGGCATGACTTGCGTACGGCAGGCCTGTCTTCTCCTCGAGCGGGAGCGCGTCGAGCTCGGTGCGGACGAGGGCAACGGGACCGTCGCCATTTTTGTACAGCGCGACTAAACCAGTACCGCCGACCCTTTCTGTGACTTCAAATCCTAGCGCCCGCATCTCCTTTGCTAGGATTGAGGCGGTCCGCTCCTCCTGATAGGCAATTTCAGGATGGGCATGGATGTCCTTGTACAGAGCCTCGAGCGAAGGGTACATCTGCGCCGCCGCGCTTGCGAGCTCAGCGTCGTTACGCTGGCCTGACTCGGCAGACGCCGCCGTGGTCGTCACTAACGCGGCTACCAAGCTTGCTCTCCAAATCAGTCTACCGCGCATGATTGTATCCTTATCAGTGAGTATCAAAAGATCGGGCCGCTTGCCCCGCACGCCTAGGGTTGCGCGAGCGGAATGCCGCGGCAAACTAGAAATTCTGGCTTGGACGAATAGTTGAGCTAAACAGCGTGAAGGGCTTGCGCCGGAGCTGCACATCGCCTCCGTTCCGCGAAGATCGCGCGGCTATAACGAGGTCTTCTTCGCGGCCTCGAGTAGCCAAGCGTGAAAAAGGGCGGCCGGTTGGCGCAGAGGCCGATCATCAGGAAATGCGACGTAATAGGCGAATTCCGCGGGTACAGCTTGTTCGAATGGTCGAATGAGCCGACCAGCTTCGAGGTCCGGCTTTGCCAGAACGCTCCTTGCCAACGCAACGCCATGGCCTGCGACAGCCGCTTGTAGAAGATGGCCTGCATCGCTGTAGGTTGGCCCAGCGCTTGGCAATTTCAGCACCTTGAGCCCCGCAGACCGCAGCCAGACGGACCAGGGAATCCGCTGGTCGTGCAGCAATTTCACCTTGGAGAGATCTTCCGGGCTCTTGAGCTTTTTCAGTTCGTTGAATGCGGGACTGCAGACGGGAAATAGCTGCTCATCAAATAACAAGTCCGTTTTGACGCGTGGCCAGCGGCCTGCTCCGTAGCGCAGTCCCATATCGATGCCATCTCGCGAGAAGTCAACGAGCAGGGGCGAGGCCGTCATCGCCACCTCGATATCAGGCTCCAGCTCCTGAAACTCGAGCAGCCGATCGATAAGCCACCTGGAAGCGAGCGCCGGCAGTACACTGATGGTCACTATCCGCGATTGCCGCTGTCGTATCCTTACCTCTTCGAACCCTCGTAACAAGTGAGCGAACCCCTCGCTCGCATGCACCGCGAGCCGTTGGCCGTGCTCGGTCAAAACCATTCGCTGTCCCTCGCGTCGGAACAGGCCAACCCCCAATGATTGCTCGAGCGCCTTCAGATGATGGCTGACTGCGCCATGGCTTAAGCCGAGTTCGTCGGCGGCGCGGCTATAGCTGCAATGCCGCGCCGCGGCTTCGAAAGCGCGCAAAGCGACCAACGGGAGATTTTTGAACGCCATTGGGTAAATGTGAGAAAAACTAACCTAGATTGCAAGGACTTTTGCTTGGACAGCGAGCTTGAGACGAGCCAGCAATTAGAAATACTCACAATGGGGAGGGAGCTCAATGGCGTCGCTGGAGAGTCCGATCGTCAGATCAACGGCTAGGCAGGAGGCAAAGGCATCCCGTTTCCGGTATGTCGTTGTAGGGCTGCTGTTTTTGATTGCGACAATCAATTATGTCGATCGTGGAGCCCTGTCGTACGCGTCAGAGGCCATTATTTCAGAGTACGGATTCAATAAAGCCGACTGGGGAGGCATCCTCGGATATTTCGGCTATGGCTACATGTTCGGCGCCATGCTCGGCGGCTACCTCGCCGATCGTCTGGGGCCGAGGAAGGTATGGTTGATTGCCGGCGTAACCTGGTCCTTGCTCGAGGGAGCCACGGCCTGGGCGGGTAACATAGGGTTGGCCGCTTTTGGTGGCTCTGCCCTCGCGGGCTTTGCAGTCTTTCGGATATTGTTCGGTCTTGCGGAGGGGCCGGCATTCTCGATTATCAACAAGACGGTCTCGCGTTGGGCCGCGCCCAAGGAGCGCGCGCTTCTATCGTCCATCGCCCTCGCAAGCACTCCAGTAGGATCGATGATCACCGCGCCGATCACGGTCGGGCTGCTACTGTGGTTCGGCGACTGGAGGATCACCTTTGTCCTGATCGCCGCCATCAGTTTGATCCTGGTTGGGCTGTTTGCACTGATCGTCCGGGACCGGCCAGAAGAATCGAGTCGCGTCAACGAGCTTGAATTGGCGGAAATCAGGGCCGGAGTGAGCGGCTCCGTAGAAAGGCCTGGCACTGAACAACCACAGCCTTCATGGTTTTCTTTCTTTGGCAGCCGCACGTTGCTTTTCAATTCGGTGGGATACTTTGCGTTCCTGTACGTGACCTTTCTCCTGGTGTTCTGGTCACCGAAGTACCTCCAAAATCAATTTCACTATCAGCTCTCATCGCTCTGGTACGTGGCGATGATTCCGTGGGTCGGCTCCTGTATAGCTGTCCTCGTTGGTGGCCGCCTTTCCGATACCATCCTGAGGCGGACCGGAAACTTAAGGGCGGCGCGGGGCTACTTTGCCGCAGGTTCGCTGTTCGTCGCCGCCTGTTGCTTCCTGGCGGTACCGCTTGCGAGCTCGGCCTGGCAGGCCATTGTGTTGATTACATTGGCCAACGCCCTCAACACATTACCGAACGCGACTTATTGGATGGTGGTCATCGATACGGCCCCGATGTCTCGCGTCGGAGCATTTAGCGGCATCACCCATTTCATCGCGAACCTGTCGTCAGTAGTGGCTCCAACGCTCTCAGGTTACCTGATCGAGCGTCATGGCTATGACTCGATGTTCGTGGCAGTCGGGATCGTGTCGCTCATCGGAATGACAGCGATGCTACTCGTGCAGCCTGGCGTCTTACGCTCAGGGCCAAATCGCAGACACGAACTCCCTGCGACAAACTGACAAAACTCCCGGAGATACTATGACGTTCAATCTGCATCCGCCAATCAAGAACAATGAAGCCTTACTGTCCATTGAGCAATTCGCGGTTGAGCGTCGCGAAGGTCGGCTGAGTTGCGAGCAGGTCGTCGATAAATGCCTTGAGCGGAGTCTCGATCCTGAAGGCGATGGAAGCCGCGTATTTGTTCAACTTTGGCCGGAGTCAGCGCGCGATGTTGGTGCGAGCATCGATAAGCTCTTTGACCGAAACTATCGGCTCTCGCCGATTGCGGGAGCGCCGATCTCGGTAAAGAACCTTCTGGATGTAGAGGGGCAGAAGACACAGGCCGCTTCCCGTGTGCTGGACGGCGTTGCTCCTGCAACGACAGATGCCGAAGTCGTGGCGAGGTTGAAACGGGCGGGCGGCGTCCTGGTCGGCAGCACCAATATGACCGAGTTCGCGTACTCCGTCGTCGGTCTAAACGGAAGCTTCGGCACCCCAGGCAACCCGTGGGATGCTAGTCGAATACCTGGGGGATCTTCTTCCGGCGCCGCGGTTTCGGTCGCCGCCGGAATGTCTCTCGGCGCGATAGGATCGGATACAGTCGGTTCAATACGGGTGCCCGCGGCACTTTGTGGCATCGTAGGCTTTAAGCCAACAGGTTCGCGCGTGCCTCTTACAGGAAGCATTCCGCTCTCGACCAGTCTCGACTCGATCGGCCCCATGGCGAACTCGGTCCAGGATTGCGCCGCGCTGTTCGCGGTCATCTCCGGGGAACCTCCACAGATCTCACAGCGCGGGTCCATCCGAGGGCTCCGCCTTGCCATTCCTGCGGGGTTTCTCCTCGAAAAGCTCGACCAGCATGTGAGCCGAGCCTTCGAACGTGCTTGCACGATCCTGAGCGCCCAAGGCGCGGTTATCTCGGAAGTTGATCTTCCTATTCTTGCGGACGTTCATGCCTGTGCCGGAAACCGGATCATCCAATCGTTTGAGGCATTCGAATGGCATAAGCAATTCCTGCAATCGGCCGGAGATCTCTACGATCCACCGATAAGGCGTCGGATCGAGACTGGCGGTGCGATCGAGCCCGCCGCATACGCCACTATGCTTGAGCGGAGGCTTGAGATGGTTGCCGCTTACAACAAGTCGGTGGCGTCCTACGACGGCCTTCTACTCCCGACGGTTGCAGTTATAGCTCCGACTTTCGAAGAAGCTGCCGAAAGAGAGGATGAGGTGAGATCGCTCCTGCTGCGCAATACAGCTCCGTTCAACTTCCTGGACTGTTGCGCGATCTCAATTCCGATTCAGGAAATCGGAAAGGTCCCAGTCGGGTTGATGGTAGTTGGACGTAATAATCAGGACTGGCGCTTGCTCTCCATGGCCGGGGCTATTGAAGAAGCGATGCAGCTCAAAGGAGACAAATAGCGATGCCATACCTCCAGCTCGACGTTTATCGCACATTTCCTGCCGACCAGAAAAAAGCGTTGGCCATGCAATTGGGGCAAATCTATAGCGAGCACATGCAGGCAAGCATCCGTCGCATATCCGTTGCAATCCGCGAATTAGACGGCGGCGTTTGGCGGTGTACGGAGGCGGAGCCGTACCAGGCGGCCCTGCTGATGTGCGACATACGGAGAGGGCGGCCAGCCGAGCAGCGCGCGAAGCTTGCCGAAGCGCTGGTTGCTGCTTGCATCGAGGTACTTGGTTTGAAGTTAGAACAGGTCAACGTCGAGTTCACTCAGCACGCGGGGGATGAAATGTATCATCCGCTTCTGGGCGGCCTTAGCGACGATTGGTGTGCCGAGGAGACCTCCTCAACCTGAGCTGCCATAACCGCATGAGTGACCCCATTGTGGGGATGGAAACTGATCGTCTTGTGGTCGCGGCAGAGAAGAAGAAACTGACGCTGTCGGGTCCAGGTCTAATATTGGTAGCGCCGCACGCAGCCTCGTTTAAGACGGTAAGTCAACAAGTAGACCCGTTGGTGTATTGAAGTCGATGTTCCACCATCTAATTTCAGGCGGTGTGCGCTGGTGGCCTGGGAGCGCTTGTCACTGTACTTGTACGGCTTGGCGAGCGCTCCCAGTTTTTAAAGTCGCTGGCTGAGAATGTCGCAGGCGCTAAGGCGCGCGGCTTGACTGCGGTTCAGGTTACATCTTCGGACGATGTCACCAGAGCGCTTGCCGCACTGAAAATTTGACTTATCCCGGAGGAAAACTATGTCCCTCACCATGCATCAGGCATCCGTAGGGGTCTTGATCAAATCACTTGAAAATCTGTCCGGCATCCTCGGAATATCCATTGCACACGCGAGCGCACACAATCTTGACCATGCCGTACTGCTAGAGGCCCGCTTGGCCCCGGATATGTTTCCGCTCGTCCGGCAAGTGCAGATCGCGGCGGATCACGCGAAAGCGGCAGTCGCCAAGTTATCCGGAGTGCAGGCGCCGAAATTCTTGGACGACGAGCGATCCTTCGAGCAGCTCCAAACTCGAATTGCCAACACCGTCAAGTATATCTCCAGCGTCGGGCCAGAGATGCCCGAGCAATTTGACACCCGGATGATTTCGATCAAGTTCGGCGGGGTCGAGCGGCAGCTCGATGGGCGTCGGTATTTGCTCAGCTGGGTGCTTCCCAACTTTTTCTTTCATGTGACAACCGCTTATGACATTTTGCGTCATGGCGGGGTACCGCTCGGCAAGCGCGATTTCCTCGGTGAGATTTAAAGCGCTCGAGCCAAATTGACTCCTGACGGGGCAATAGCGTTGCTTTACGGCAAGCATAATCCGGCTGACTTCCAAAGCTCAAACGACTGCTGAGCAAAGTTGACACTGAGCCCGTCGAAGCGGTTAAGCAACCGTGACCTGTCCCGTCTCGTCTCGTTACCGCTGCCATTTGGCGGATGATTGCGAGAGAAGGGCGAACACCAGTAGGGCGAGCAAAAGTGTGATCGCACCAACGAGCAGAAAAGCTGGCGGATACTGGTTGCGGTCGTCCAGATTCAGAACGGCTCCTATTAGACCGATGCCAAGCGCAAAGCCCACTTGGCGCATTGTTACGCACATGGCCGCCGCTGTTGCCGCCCGATCCCCTGGAACGGAAGAAACCGCGAAGGCCGTGATCTGAACGTTGATTAGCGCGCATCCGGTTCCGCCCAGGAGCAAGATCGCCCCGACGGAGGAAACGGCCGCTGGGTTCGAGAGGTCTGCTGAAATGACAGCCAGGCCCAATCCTGCGATCCCGACAACGGTTAATCCCCCGGCGAAATAAAGCCTTGCCGGTATAGCTTGCGACAGCCGTGCCCCCAGGCTTGGCAGAACGAACATCGGCACCGTGAGCGCGGTCAGCATAAGTCCGGAGCTGCCTGCATCAAAGCCCATTGGCCCGCGCAACATTTGCGGTAGGTGGACGAGCAACGACCAGTAGCCGATCGAGGCGGCAACAGCTGTGATACAAAGCGCCAGGAATCGAGCAGACAAGAACAGTTCGAAATCGAAAGCCGGGCGCGGGTGTCTATGTTCCGCAAACCAAAACGCACAGGTCGCTGCGAGGCCAATTGCCAATGCACTCAAACGAAACCCGCCCGATGACAGAAGCGCGTATGCGGACGAGCCGACAACGAGCGCCAGTAGGCCCGGTCCGAGCCAATCCATTGGGGGCCTAGAGCTCATGCGCTCCGATTCGGCCAGTGGCCAGGCTAGGACCACGAGCGCTATGCAAAGCGGCAGATTCATCCAAAAGATCCATGGCCAGCCGGTGGTAGCGGCGATAAAGGCTCCGAGCGGTGGTCCGATGACCATTGAGGCCCCACCTACGGTGCCCCAGATGCCAAAGGCCCATGCTCGCTGCTTATCCGAATAAGCGGCCGCGAGCAGTGCCGACGCCGACGACGTGATCGCAGCGCCGGCTGCGCCTTGCAGTACACGCCAAGTAAGCAAATCGATGAGCGTGGTTGCCTCCGCACAGAGCGCTGAGGCCAAGCCGAACAAGAGCCCGCCGCAAATGAACACACGTCGACGGCCGTATCGGTCTGCGACAGGACCGGCGATCGGAAGGGCAAAGACAAGCGCAAGGCTGTAGATGTCGATAATCCAGGCCTGGCCCCTGGCCGGTATGGCGACGCTGCGGGCGATGTCCGGCAATGCTGCGGCCAAGCCCGTTAGATCGACCTGGAATAGGAAGCTGCTGACACTTGCTGCGAAAAGCGCAAACCAGGCCAACCGTGGAGAAGGATTCTCGTCTTCTGCCGTTGGATCGTCGACGACTACAAGTTTGGGATGATCTGCCATGGCCATAAGATGGCGGAGCGGCAGCTTGGTAGCGAATGATCCATTCTCAAAATCCCATGAAACTGTATCATGGGCCTCTATCTGATTGTCCTTGGCTGTAATGGTTCGTCGCCTACCACCGTTTGCATCGCTAGTTGCGTTCGACGCGGTTGCCCGCCACCGCTCGTTCACCCGTGCGGCTGACGAACTTGGCGTGACCCAGAGTGCGGTCAGCCATCAAATCCGACGGCTGGAGAAGTTCTATGGGACGCTTCTTCTGCGCAGGCTTAATCCCGGACTTGATCTCAGCCCAGAGGGCTCCCTACTTAGACTCGAACTAACGAGCTTGCTCGATACCATAGCCGGACTTGAGCCTCGCCTGCGGCGCCACGCTAGCCGACGAACGGTCCGATTGGGCGCAGGCACGGCGCTGGCGGCTTGGTGGCTCGTCCGGCGACTTCCTTCGTTTCAGGCGGCGCATCCGGAAATCAACGTTGACTTCGAGCCAATCGAAACGGGGCGAGACTCAATAAGATCGGTCGATCTTCGCATTGTTTGGACGTCGGCCGCTGAGGCGCGGCCGAGCTCGACCGAATTGCCGCTCTTTCAGGAGCGCGTGGTACCGGTGTGTGCGCCTCGTCTGCTGCCCAAAGGCAAGCCCCTGACAGATCCGGCCGACCTGGCCGAGCTTCCGCTCATCCAAAAGGGGGGCGATCCGACCGGCGAGTGGAGTTGGGAATTCTGGTTCAAAACGCTTGGAGTGAAGCGAGCCTTGCCGCGTGGTCTCGTCCTACGCGACATTGGGCTTTGCCTCACGTCTGCCGTGGAAGGTGGTGGGATCGCACTCGGACGTTCGCTCTTGATTGCCGATGCAGTGGCCGATGGGCGTCTGGTACCAGCTTTAATGACGACACCTCACGTGTCGTCAAGCAAAGTGCATGTCGCACGCTGGCGTCCAGAGCTCACCGGCGATCGAGTCATCCGGATTTTGGTCAACTGGCTTTCTCGGGAGACATCCACTACGGTAACGAGGCCTTAGCTGGGATACCACGCATGGAATGTTGCCTGATGAACGGAGCGCAGATGCGGCGCGGCCCTTCCTGTTCGCCCTTAAGCGGTTAGTAATTCACATCTCTGCAGAGGATAACCCCCACCAGTGTCTGGCGGGGGCTAACTCATTTCAGCTGGGCTCTCTCAGCAGACGATATGGCTTCCGCAATCCGCGTGGGCGTCCGCGATCAGAAGCTGGGGGCTAAATGCCGTAAGAGCAGCCACGATAGCGACGCGAAGCAGCAGTTTCATATGTGCACCTCTTTCCATCTAATATCCGAACTTATCCGCAGTGGTTTCCGGTACTGCGGGTATCGAAGAGCTTAATTGTCTTGTAATCCCGCGGATTGAACGTGCTTCCGATGCTATGCGGTTCCGCGTTTGAAATACCAAAGATCGAAAATCGCACGCATTTCGATTGAAACATCGCGAGGTCTTTGGCGCTCGGATTCCATTCGCGCATGTCTGTGGTGGCGAATTTCATATGTTGGATTGCAGTGTCATAGGTCCTGTCCTCGAGAGACAATTGGCTATCTTCCCTCACTCCAAGCACGATATCGTAGCCGCTCGCATCGACTTTGCGTACGTACCGGCTCGTATCAGGCCGCGCAACGGTCATCTGGAATTTGACCGGGTTGGTCGTTGTGTCAAACCCATAGTGGCCCATTTCCAGCGTCTCGTAGTCCAAGAATGGATCCGGTGCCAGGTTTTGGGCATAGACGCCGGTAAGGAAAAACGTAAGTGAGACAATCGCGAAGAGGAAAATACTCGCGATAGCCTTAAGTCGAACCGGCCGCCGCCGGCCGGTTGGGCCCGGTTGAATCTCGTCCCGAATGAGACGAAAGACTGGTACGAGAAAGACAAATCCGGCAGAGACTGCGCCGGCCTGAAAAAACTGAAGCAACGAACTAGCAGTCACGAGCATTCCCTCCGGTAAAAGGTGGCTCACTAGCGCTGTCATTTTCGATGTGGTGACTCGATCATCAAACTTTCAAGACCTGCTAGTCGCAATCGATCCTCTTGAAATCGCAATGCAGGATACCCACCGCAGTCGGCCGCCCTCCGCGCTAGGCTTGTCGTTCTTACACAGTGTGCCCTCATCTCAAGTTGGGGCTTCTCAGCGAAGACCTCTCTAAGTGACTGGATCTAGCCTCTGCAAGAGAGCCTCGCGATCAGTCACCCAAACATTTGCGGGATGTCCGAAAAGCTCGATTTCGCGTCCCATTCGGGCGCCGAGACGCGTGGCGGTGGCCTGAGACGCTCTGTTCTCGCGGTCAATACAATGAATAATTTCGCTCATGGTGAAGTTCATGAAAGCCCAAGAAATAGACGCGCGAGCGGCCTCGACCGCGTAGCCATTGCCACGAAATTGCTTAGCAATGGCCCAGCCGACCTCGAACCCTGGCCAAACGGGTGGAAACCAGGGGCCAACCCGCCCCACGAAAAGCCCCGAAGTCTTCTCCTCGACTGCAAACATGCCGACGCCGTATACAGCCCAATGGCCAGCCATCATCATGGCATGGCGCCATCCCGTCATTGGATCGACGACTGGCTTTCCATCGGCCGTGATGTAGCGCGAAGTGGAGGGGTCTGACAGCATGGCGGTATAGGGCGCAGCGTCGTCCTCGCGCCATGGTCGCAGGATCAGTCGGTGGGTCTCGATGCGAGGGCCATCGATCCGTGCAAGCGACGCGTGAGGTGCGCGCAAAGCAAACATACTTCCTCCGATGCACGACAGTTCTGGACAGGCGCACGGCGGAAACCTGATCGGATACCGAAGAGCGCGCTATGTTTGTCCGACATCGTAATGCGTGGTGCATGCAAGCAGGTATACTTTGCGGTAACATCGAGAGGCAGCTGCGGAGGAGGGTCGAAGACAGCGTGCCAGCGTTGCTTGCTGAAAGGCCATCTGTCGTCTCGACCTCGCGCAGATTGGGCCATTCAGCCGGCTAGATATACCGGTAGTGAATTTACATTGGGTGAGATACAAAATCGAATGACGACCGGAATTGTTCCAGCCAGTTCTGTCAGCTTCCTCGAGCTGGAAGGCAATCGACATGCCCGATACACTGACACTGAGAGAGATCAGAGCGCGACCGGTTGTGCTCAAGCTGAAGCGGCCCGTCGTCGCGCGGATCGCCACACTGTCGGAATGGCCGATGGTCCTGATCGATCTCGTGACGGAGGAGGGCGTCGTCGGGAGAAGCTATCTCGAACCATATATCGTGAAGTCGATGCGATATCTGGTCCCTGCGCTTCACGATCTCAGCGAACTGCTTAAAGGTCGATGCGTGGCGCCCGTCGAGCTATTCGATGCGGCCCGCAAGTCCCTGCATTTCGTCGGCTACGAGGGATTGTCCATGATTGCAGCGTCGGGCCTGGACATGGCTGCGTGGGACGCGTTGGCGAAGGCCGCAAACAAGCCATTATGCGTGTTGTTGGGCGCCACGGTCGGCGCCGTAAAATCGTATAACAGCAACGGTCTTTGGCTGAAGGAGCCCGCGGCCGTCGCAGCCGAAGCCCTTGAGTTGCGCGACGAGGGAGGATTCTCGGCCTTGAAATTGCGCCTCGGAAGAAGCGATCCGCGCCAGGATTTAACGACCCTCGAGGCCGTTCGAAAAGCCGTGGGCGATCGCATGCATTTGATGGTTGATTACAACCAGGGACTAAATCTCGCCGAAGCTATCGAACGATGCCACATGATCGATGACTATGGCCTCGACTGGATCGAAGAGCCTGTTCTCTATGACAATCTTGATGGACACGCTCAGCTGACTGCCGAGCTGAAGACGCCGATCCAGATCGGAGAGAACTTCTACGGTCCACGCGAGATGCATAAGGCAATCGCTAAAAAGGCTTGCGACCTGGTGATGCCTGATTTCATGCGAATTGGCGGGGTGACAGGTTGGACACGGGCAGCTGCTATCGCCGGCGCCGCGGGAATACCGATCTCTACGCATCTTTATCCTGAAGTAGCGGCTCATGTCATGCGCGCGACAGAGACTGCACATTGGCTGGAATGGCAGGACTGGGCCGATCCGATTTTGCAGCGGCCATATGAGATCAAGGACGGACTTTTGCACATTCCGGACACGCCTGGTCTAGGTCTGGAATGGAATGAAGAGACAGTCGCAGCTCACCTCATGAGTCTCTAGAGCGCCTCACGGCGCAACCTGGGTCTCGTGGAGCTTGTCGCTCGGCGGGGGCTTCGATCTCGCGGGTGGTAGCGCCGTCGAAGCTGAAGGGATCCGGCTCGCAACGACACTCTGCGAGATCTACGCTCGGACGTGTTTTCGAACTGACTGCACGACGATGTCACGCAGATCCGTAGCCGCCGGAGAAAGGCCAGCTGCGGACAGTAGTCGTAGTTCCAATGCTGGCAGCCGAGGGAGACCAAGCGTTTCGCCAACGTTAGCAATCCCCGACGGAACGCGATGCCGGGTCCGGATAGAAAGACCGTGGCCAAATCGCAGGGCAGCCCATACGCCTGGCAAACTAGGTGTTGTGAGTGCGAGACGCCATTTGCGTCCTTTGGTCTCAAGCGTCCGGATGGCGGCCTGACGGAAAAGGCAAGGGTGGTCGAATAGTACGAGAGCAATCGGTCCGTCCGTGACCGTCTTTCCGCGCGCCGATCCAAACCAGAACATGGGAAGGGTCGAGAGCTTTAAGCCATGGCTATCCGATCCGGGGCGGAAAAAGGCCAATGCGATGTCCAGCCGGCCAGCGCGCACCTCGTCCTCGAGCGCATAATTACGACCCGCCCGGACTTCGACGTGGACGCCAGGTCTTATCCGCGAAAATTGCGTAATTGCATCCGGCATGATGTCCTCAAAGAAGTCCTGAGGAAGGCCCATACGGACCGACGCAGCAGAGGTAGAGGCGCCGATAGATGCCGCGGCCTCGTCGTGAAGGGTTAGAATTCGCCTCGCATAGGCAAGCAGGGAGTCTCCTGCTTCCGTTGCGACCAGTCCGCGACCCTTTCTACGAAATAGCGGGCAGCCCGCCTGCTCCTCGAGTTTCTTGAGTTGCATGCTCACTGCTGATTGAGACCGGCCCAACTCCGCCGCAGCTCGCGCGAAACTTTGGAGCTCGTCGGCCAATACGATGGTGCGCAGGCCGTCCAGATCGAAGGTCGCCATCTTTCGAATTCCTGAAGTGAGACTTCAAAACTATCTGATATTCGAAATAATCTTATCGGGCTAGCTTGCGCGACACAATCAAACGAACGCAGACGAGGAACCGCCGTGCACGACAAACTAGATGCGCAGCTCGCTGAGTTGACCACCCCTCACATTGCGGACGGATGCCTTCGGTCCGGCATCCCGATTAGATTTGCCCCCGCCGGCGTGCGCCCGCTCGCTGCCGGCATGGAATGTAGAGGGCCAGCAAGGCCGGTCCGACATGTTGGTAGCATCGACATATTCCTCGAGCTTTTCGAGAATGTTCAGCCCGGCGAAGTGATCGTGATCGACAACGCGGGTCGGCTAGACGAGGCTTGTATTGGTGACATCATTCTGTTGGAGGCAAAAGCCGTCGGCGCCACCGGCTTTGTTATTTGGGGATTGCACCGCGACAGCAAGGAACTGTCCGACATTGGCTTTCCAGTTTTCAGTTTGGGTGCCCTACCAACCGGCCCTCAGCGCTTGCACCCGCGTCCGGCAGACGTATTTGATCGCGCCGTATTTGGAACACACTCCATAACCACGGCTGACTATGTGGTCGCCGATGCCAACGGTGTTCTCTTCCTGCCCCGCGACCGGCTAGAGGAGATTGTCGCTGCGGCGGCCGGATACCGCGAAACGGAAGCCCGCCAGCTAAAGGCAATGCGTGAGGGCAAGAACTACCGCTCTCAGACTCGCTTCGCAGATTACCTTGCGAGGAGAGCTAAGGACCCGACGTACGGATTCCGCCAACATCTAAAAGATATTTCCGCCGCAGGCGAGGTCTAACCAAAGGGAGGCCACGTAAGCGTGGCCGCTCAGTAAGCTTTCTTCGTCGCGCTACACACCGCGGTACAATACGACTCCTACCAGGGACCCTACTATGACCAAGGCAATTCGTATCCAACGTACTGGTGGCACCGAAGTTCTGCAGTGGGAAGACGTGCAGACCCCCGCGCCAGCCGACGGCGAGGTTCGCATTCGGCAAACTGCGATCGGGCTCAACTACATCGACGTATACCAGCGCAGCGGCTTGTATCAGATCCCTCTTCCTGGAAGCATCGGCATAGAGGCGGCTGGCGTCGTCGAGGCGGTGGGCAAGGGCGTCAATCACGTCAAAGTTGGGGATCGAGTCGCTTATGCCGGTGGACCACCCGGTGCATACAGTCAAGAACGCACGATGCCGGCCGATCCGATCGTTCGAATTCCAGACGGCATTTCCGATGAGCAGGCTGCAGCCACTCTTCTTCAGGGGCTCACGGCGCAGTATCTGATCCGCCGAACCTATAAAGTGAAGTCTGGGGAGACAGTTCTGATCCACGCTGCTGCAGGCGGAGTGGGACTGATCGCCTGCCAATGGCTCAAAGCTCTCGGCGCCACCGTTATTGGAACGGTGGGAAGCGAGGAGAAGGCCGCTTTGGCAAGGGCGAATGGTTGTGATCACACAATTCTATACAAGAGCGAGAATTTCGCCTCGCGTGTACGCGAGCTCACGTCGGGCGAAGGTGTCCCGGTCGTCTACGATTCTGTCGGAAAGGATACTTGGGACGGGTCGCTCGCTTGTCTGCAGCCGTTCGGCTTAATGGTCAGCTTTGGCAATTCATCTGGAGCCGTTCCGCCTGTCAATATTGGCCAGCTAGCGGCGAAGGGCTCGCTTTATGTGACGCGTCCCGCCTTGGCCACTTACATCGCCAAACGAGTCGACCTCGATGCCGCAGTGCGGGAGCTATTTGACGTGATTGGAAGCGGTAAAGTGAAGGTCGAGGTGCGGCAGCGATACGCGCTGAAGGACGCAGCGCAAGCCCATCAAGATCTAGAGCAACGCAAAACAACTGGCTCTACAGTCCTTGTACCCTGATGGAAGTCAGCGTGCATCAATAGTTCTGCCGCGTACGGTACAGCAATTGGGCTCGGCAGCTTCGATCGCCATCTAGCTTGAGAGCTGCCGGGGGTCTAAATCACAACATCCAGCGATTGCTACGACCGGAGGCAAAAATGAGCGAGCGATCGCGAGTAGGGGGATGTAACTGCGGAGCAGTTCGCTACGAAGTCCGCGGGGATCCGCTAACCTGCTTCATCTGCCATTGCCACCTCTGTCAGAAGCGAACTGGCAGCGCTTTCAGTATGTCACTGGTGTACCTCGCGCAATGCACCAGAATTACACTCGGCGAGCCAGCATCAAGCACGAGAGTGACACCGTTAGGTAGTCGAAACACCTCGACTGAATGCCTTGTTTGCCGAAGTCGATTGTGGGTCCATCGAGATGGAGCAAAATCGCTCAACATCAGAGCTGGGACTTTAGATGACGTTGGCGAATTGCGACCAGTTGCCCAATTCTGGATATCGAGCGCTCAGAAGTGGGCGATTGTGCCAAACATACTATCGTTCGCGGAGCAGCCCTCTGACTATTCGTCCCTGCTGAAGGCATGGCAAGAGGCGTTTCCAACCGGAAGTTCGGAATTGACGTGAGCATGGCGCTACCTGTTGGGAAAAACTTGCGCGGACGCGAGCTTCAAATTGTGCGCCTTCGGGCTGATGAAACTTCATCATATGCTTTGTCTCTATAAGCGCTATGGAAAGCGTGCTCCGGTTTTGCACTTCTGCCGCGCAGAGATGCCTGCATTCCGCTTCACTGCTACGAAGGGGAAGTCGCAGGTTGGCTAGACAGTATCGAAGTCATGGTCGCTACACAATGAATGACCAAAGTGAGATTGAATAGTCCCACCAAATCTTCGGCCCCGACAGAGACTTCGGTGCGTCATGCTTAGTTCGATTACCCGCGAGATTGAGCTCACTGGGCTGTCGCTCAGTGAGCGCTTACGACGCCCCAGTAATGGCTAGAAGAAATACGTTTTTGCCTTAGTGTAGTTCCGAAGCGTTGCCTTTATCGTCGACACGATACACCACATAATCAATCGCTTTGATGTCGCCCTTCGCATCGAAAGCGATCTTTCCGAGCACGGTATCCCATTCGCCGTTACGAAGTGCCTGCGCGACCTTAGATGCGTCCGTTGTGCCAGCTTTTGCGACAGCTTGGGCCCAGACTTGGACCGCGGCATAGCTGTACAGAGTATATCCTTCGGGATCGATCCCATTGGCTTTGAAGTTTTCTACGATCTCCTTCGCCGTAACCTTCTTGCGAGGATCCGGCCCAAAGGTGAACAGCGATCCAGCTGCGCCAGCGCCGGCGATAGAGGCAAACTCCCGATCGTTCAGCGCATCACCACCCATCAGAGTGGCGCTCAATCCCTGATCTCGCATTTGTCTCACGAGCAAACCGCTCTCTTGATGGTAACCACCAACGTAAACTAGGTCGACGTTGTCTCGCTTCAGTCGTGAGACGAGAGCGTTGAAGTCCTTATCGCCCTTGTTATATGACTCTGATAAGACCTCCTTTACGCCCGCATTGTTGAGGGCCTTTTTTGTCTGATCCGCCAGGCCCGCGCCATATGTGGTTTTGTCGTTCAAGATCGCGATGTGCTTGTCTTTGAATGCTTTCGCGAGGTAGTTGCCGGCGACCAGCCCTTGCTGATCGTCGCGACCGCAAAGTCGAAAGACGTTCTTTAGCTTCCGCTCCGTGTAAGTCGGACTTGTGCTAGCTGGTGTGATCTCCAGGACATTCTCTTCCTCGTATACCTCAGAAGCTGGTATGGACGTGGAGGAGCAATAGTGCCCAACGACAAAAGGTATCTTCCTGCCGGCTATCTTCTCTGCAACGGATCTGGCCTGCTTTGGATCGCAAGCATCGTCCTGGACATCGATGTTCAACTTCCGTCCGAGTACTCCGCCCTTTGCGTTCAGGTGCTCAACCGCCAATTCAGTCCCGTTCCGGATCTGGCGTCCGAACGCTGCTTCCCCGCCTGTCATGGAAGCGGCTACCGCTATCGTAATCTCTTGTGCATATGCTGTCACCGGTAGCATTACCAAGGTAAAAAGCACCGAGAGCCGCATTGAAATCTTCATGATCGTAACCTCCGCTCATGTCTCCTACAGCTAAGCGGAAGGAATAACTGCGGCAAACGGACTACACGGTATACAGTGGCCAATCGCTCACAGTTTGCTAATTTTCCAAGCGTCGAGACGGCGCTCGAACTGCTCAATGTCCTTTATCCATCGAGGCGCAAGCATCGGCTTGCCTTCTGATTTAGTTAGCCGTGTTTTTCGCGCTGCGATCAACGCCTGAATGTAGAGTCTGAACCAGTCATACTGCGCGACTCCGAACAATTCGAACGCTAAGTCAGGATCGACCAGCCTGTAGTTGATGAACGTGTTGAGGTCGGCGAAGAAGAAAAGAAGTCGGCCGTGAGCACGGCGTTCTTGATCTCTTGGCTTCCAATAATTGCCGGTCGTATAGTGCTGAATAGCTGGACTTTCGGCCTTATTCTCGGAGAGCTCCCAGAGTTCCAGCTGCTCCCAGACAATCGCGCGATCGTTCTCGAAGTCATGACCCCACCAATCACTATGAAGGTCCGCAATGTACTGTCGCTGAGACTTACGATAGCCAAGAAACGAAAAGTAAGCTGACACGAGCGCGATCATAGTAGCGATCGCAGCGATGATCGCAGGCAGAGTCAAAACGGGATCAAGCTGCACAATGGTCTCTTTCTGTACTAGAGGGCGATGAAGATATCGGTTGGTGCCCTTGGCGCGAGTATGGTTAGCTGCGATTCCCGCAGGAGCCGGCGATGAATTGATGCATTGCAAAGTGGATCGCCTCGCTCCTGTCGAACCGAGTGTCATGCCTCCAACGTTGCGGCAGGAGGGCAGTTGGCTAATCCCACTCGACTCGATCAGTGATATCTGCCTGCCGCGCTCGTGGTCGGACTGAGGGAAGGCACGAGAACGGTCTTGAAATCAGTGATCCGTTTGATGGATCTTCGTATTGTCTTCTTGTCCTAATTCTATCGAGCTGAACCGATAGCGTAGAAGTGCGGATCACAACATGCCTTTTGAGAATACCCGAATTCCTTGTCACGCGGGCCCCGAATTTGAGAGTTTGAAGTCGCGCGGCGTGAGGCGATGCCTCGTCGCGTACTACTCGTGCGGGTCGCGGTCGGTACCAGCCAAAGTCTTGTCAATGCTCGTCGCGAAGCATTTGCCGACATACAGCTTCGTTGATCTCAAGGATTTCCTCGAACAAAGTGTACCGCGTGTGAGCGTCCAACGTCATTTTGGGAATGCCGGAGAGACATTGAGGGCCGTCGATGGCGCCGGATTCATGGTCGGAAGTTATCTGCGCGTCGTTGTCCCAGTCAATGAGAGCGAGGGTCGAGAAGAGGAAAAATTGGCCCGGGCCGAGATGCAGCTTAAGACATTTGTTGCAGTTCTCACGCTCGTGTACGGCACGAGTATCGCCGCCCAGAGGCATGCGCTATTCCTGGTAAACCTCGTTGAACCCAGTTGCATAGTTGACAGCGACGACGTCTGGGGAAGCGGATATGTTGAACGTGAGCGACTCGTCCATGCCGCAATTGTGTCGGCAATCGAGCACGTCAGCGGAACAGGGCTTGATACCTCGGAGAAGGTACTGTCGTTGCTTTCGCGGGCGCATCATGAAAGCGATCCGACCCATCGCTTCCTAGCCTACTGGCTAGCCGTTGAAGTAGCGATCGGCGATGGGCGTGCGCGAAGAAAGTTTGCAACGGTCGATTTGAAGTCGCCAAGTCTTGACGACAAACTTAATAGGCTCCGTGACCTTCGGGGAAGGTACGTGCACGAAGGAAAAATCATCAGCCCAACGTTTCTGGACGACATGTTCTTAAAGCTCGCCGTCCTGCTCAAGATCTGCGTCGATCCGATTGGGAGAGCCAACCTCTTGCGTGTCTTCGACGACATCACTTCACGAGAAGCTGAGTTTGCTGATGTCGATGTCGGTCCATATAGCGTCTCCGTTACGATCGGGCAGGTCCACTCGAGCCAATAGGGACGAAGACAAGCCCGCCGGCCAGCCAATCAGCTCTCCGTCATAGCGATCTCCCTCTGTTCGACCGCTGAACTTCTCGAGCAATGAGGTCCAAGCATCGGCACCAAACTACTTCTCCCCATTCAGGTCGAGGTGTCCCGCCGTAATCAGGCCTGCACTCTTAGTCAGGCCGATTAATTTCCTGCCTAGTCTCCGCCCCAGTGCCGGCCCATCGCCCTGCTTGTGGTTGCAGGGGAGGGGGCGGCTGCAGCGAGTTGCTACACCACCCAGTTTACCCCAGAACGATTGACGTCAGTGATCGTATAACACAGATCTGTGTACCTCATGGATTATCCTGGGAAGCGGCTATGCGTGCACAGCTTCGGACTGCACTTCCAATCGTCGTAGGCGCGGCATTTATGCTCTCGTTCAGTATGGGCATACGGCAAACGTGGGGCCTGTTTCTTCAGCCGATGTCTAAGGACATGGGAATCTCGGTCGCGCATTTCACGTTCGCACTAGCGCTCCAAAATCTTGCCTGGGGTTTGTTCCAGCCATTTACCGGCGCGCTGGTTGTGCGTTGTGGTTTCAGATTGATCCTCATGAGCGGCGCAATTTTGTACGTGCTCGGACTTGGAATTGTCGCGGTGGCCGGCGGTCCCATTGCCATTGGCATCGGCTCTGGTCTTTTCGTCGGGGCGGCTCTCGCCTGTACTGCCTCGGCGATGGCACAGGCCGCCGTCTCCCGTGCGGTGCCGCCGACGGTTCGCAGCACGGTATTGGGTATTATCACCGGGCTGGGAACGCTGGGAGCCTTAGTGGCAGCGCCAATTGCCCAGGCATTTACGATCGCCTCTGGCTGGCGTGCAGGTATTTTGGCAATTATGGGACTGGCCCTCGTAATTCTGCCGGCCGCTTGGTTTGCCGGCCGAGTTGATGCCATCCCGATACCGCAGAACGAGGGCATTAAGAACACAACGCTGAAAGGAGCGGTTGCGAACGCGTTCTCGAATGACGCTTTCCTTGTTATGACTCTCGCCTACTTCGTCTGCGGGATGCAACTGCTATTCATCTCGACCCACTTGCCGTCATATCTGGCTATCTGCGGTATGGATCCAATGCTGTCAGCGGAAGCGTTGAGCGTAATAGCGGCCACGAACTTCTTCGGTAGCGTGTTCTTCGGATGGGCGGGTGGTCGCCGGTCTAAGCTTGTACTTCTGGGCGGAATCTACACGTCGCGTTCCTTGGTCATGGCTGCCTACTTTGCCTTTCCACCGACGCCTACGAGTACGTTGGTTTTTGCGGCCTTCGCTGGATTTCTGTGGCTCGGTGTAGGTCCGTTGATCTCAGGAGCTGTTGTCGAGATGTTCGGATTGAAATGGCAGGCGATGATTCAGGGACTTGCATTCACCAGTCATCAGCTCGGAAGTTTTGCGGGCGCCTTCGGCGGAGGCATCTTGTTCGATTTCGGTGGTTCTTACGACCTGGCCTGGCGTCTTGCGGTGTCTCTCGGGCTAACCGCTGGAATCATTCAAATGGCCTACGCGTCCTTCAGACCCGTACAGTCGGCATTGGGCTAGCTTGCAATCTCGCCGAAAGACTCTGTGGGGGCGCTCGAGACGGTGCTGGGTTTGGCCATCGGCCGCTACCTGAGAGCCGAATTAGCTTACGCCTCTCAAGTCAGGTGACGGTTCGCGTCGCGAGCCGACAGCGCGGCGTCAGCCGGTCCAGCGCTGTCACTGGACAGTATACATTTTGCCTGTTTCGGCATTGTAGCATGGACACGCAAGCTGGCTGGTCGATGATGGACTGC
Organism: Bradyrhizobium sp. USDA 4461; assembly: GCF_054055655.1. NCBI lineage: Bacteria > Pseudomonadati > Pseudomonadota > Alphaproteobacteria > Hyphomicrobiales > Nitrobacteraceae > Bradyrhizobium > Bradyrhizobium sp. USDA 4461. The sequence goes on along the minus strand of NZ_JBSRXM010000001.1, from coordinate 1,464,652 downwards.
CAGTTTAGTGGCGCGATCTGCAGACGGAGAACCGAATGGCCTGGGAGATCGAGTGCAGCGACGGTGTGGCCGTCGTTTGGATGGACTCGAATAAAGTCAACCGCCAAAATCCCGACTTCTTCGCAGACCTTGAAGCCGCGCTCGATCGTCTATCAAACGAATACGCCGAGCTGCCGGTCGTGCTTACCTCATCCCGTCAGATTTTCTCGGCGGGATTCGACTTTGACTATTGGTTTCCTCTCATCAGAAATGGCGACATCGCCACGGTTCAAGCTTCGTATGACAGGTTTAAGCAGATAAACCTGAGGCTTTTTTCCTATCCTCGACCGACGATCGCTGCGATCAACGGGCATGCTTACGCCGGTGGGCTGATTACAGCATTTTGCTGCGATTTCCGCGTTGCAGTTGAGGAGGACGCGAACGTCACCCTGAATGAAGTGCCGATCGGACTAGCGATGCCTAGTCTCTTCACGGAGATTATTAGATACGCCGTGGGCACTCCGGTTGCGGCCAAGGCGACCTTGACTGGCCGCATTTATTCTGGCGTCGAAGCCTTAGAGGCGGGCATCGTTGATGTGCTCTCTTCGAAACGGCACCTCCTCGAAACTGCCAAGCGTATGGCCAAGAACTTGGCACCAGATTGTTTGGCTGCATATTCCTTCTCGAAGGAAGCGCTGCAAGCACCGACGATCAAGCGCATCCACGAGGAGACCGATGTGCTGGACCGGCATTTCGGCGCAACATGGTGTTCGGACGGCGCAAAATCGGCGACCGCTCGGACCTATACAAATCTTAAATCACGCAGGGGGACGAGCTCATAGTAGGAGCCGTCATGGCGGCTTCTTGGAGCTTGCTCAACTCGCGCACTTGCAGTCGCGCTATTGGACCGGGATCAGGACCATCGGATTGGTGCGCCTAGACTTCCTGCCTTCAAGCGTGGGTGTGGATGGTCTTCAGGTCGTGCACCGCCGATAAGGGCCTCGAAAAACCTCGGTACGTTTGCCGGTAAGTTTTTAGGAGAGCTCGGGCCGCTTGGCAGATCACGAATGCAGGGCGCTGGACGCTACGCTAAGGACTATCTGTCACGGAAATGCGGAGTGCGTCGTTCGAGAAAAGCTTCCATGCCTTCGCGGTGATCCTCAAGTGCAAAGGTAAGGTTGAATAGACGTTTCTCCAATTGCAGCCCATCGTCGAGGTGTGGTTGCGAAGCTCTCAAAACAGCCTGCTTTATAAGCCTGAGAACCGGTAGGGAATACGACGCCAGTCGTTCGGCCGTCGAGCGAACCTCCGCCTGGAAAGTCTCTGGTGCGACAACGCGAGACACCAAGCCAATCGACTTGGCCTCTCGGGCGCCGATAAGCCGGCCGGTAAGAAGAAGGTCCATTGCTGCTGCCTTACCGGCCAACTGCGAAAGACGCTGAATTCCTCCGGCGGCCGACATGGTCGCAAGCGAAACCTCCGGATGACCGAACGTTGCGGTCTCGGCGGCGATCACGATGTCGCTCATCTCAACGAGCTCGCATCCACCACCCAGCGCATATCCTTCCACCGCAGCGATCACCGGCTTAGTCACGTTGCCGAGGACTTTGGAACAACCCACAAACTCCGTGCGAAGTACATCCGCGGGTGTCATGGCCAGCATTTCCCGGATGTCAGCGCCAGCAACGAACGTCCCTCCAGAGCCCCTCAGTACGATGACTTTTACTTTTGGATCGGTATCGAGTGATCCGAGGCGTTCGTCGAGCGCGGTCACCAGTTCGATCGAAAGTGCATTCCGAACGCCGGGCCGATTGAGGGTCACTTCGGCGATAGCATCGCGAAGTTGGGTCAGCACTAGATCTTCCAAATCACTCTCCGTGTCGCTTCGCCCGCGTCGCTTCTAGGAGCAGTACTTAAGCCGAGGCACGATTTCCGCGAGCTGCAAGGTAAGGCCAACCGGTATGCGAGTTTGCTGCAAAGAATTGGGGGCCGTTCCACCGGACACACAAATGGCGCACGCTTGAAACTCGGCAGGTGGAAATCGACGACTTCTTAACGGCAGCTCAGGATCCATCAACGACTGTGAAAGCACCTCCTGCTTTCGACCTTGCAGCCGCGAGCCGGGTTGCTGCGTGGGTCTTTCCTAACTCGCGGTCGCCGAATACAAAGCTTGAGATTTCAGCAAGCCCAAACACCTTCCCGCCACTGCCCCAGGTCCCTTCCGGAATCGTGTTGCAGAAGATCCAAATCCGAAACGGATTTCGGCTACGCCCGGCGGGCTCAGCATCGAGGATCTGATTTGTAATCTCCTCAATGAGCCCGGCTCGCGAGGCGCCGTCTAACTGCCCTTCTGGAAGAGAAACGACTATCTTGTAGCGCGGCTCCTGAGAAACCATTTCGTCGCCGCCGACGTAGACCTTCGGACGGTGGACAAACGTCCAGACGATCGACCGGACCTGCTTCTGGATCCGTTCGTCATTTGGGTCCGCGCCTTCCCATCGAAGAAGCGTAGCTGTAAGCGTTCTAATGAGGTTGCGCTCACGCTCGGGGTCGAGGGCTCCTTCCGGAATGTAAGCATCGAGCATCGGCATCGGTATGGCCTCCAAATCGAACTGATTTTGGCGCGATCGCGGTTGCGAAGGGTTGCGTCCGGCAAACCGCGAGCGGACGGCTATTCAAGCAAACGGCGCGGAAGAGATCGATGTACTCCCCAGTGTAGGTACACTCGTTGAAGAATCACAGGCGAGGAGCGTCTCGGAGTCCAGCTGGGCCACACAGCCCGCGGAGATGGTGTTCGGCGTGCTTCTCGTGGAATCGATCGATTTGGGGACATCCGGTTTGCGCCATCGCACTACTAGAAGCCCTGTAGTCTCACCCGTCCTTGTTGCCTCTGCTCCCCATCGAGGCTCAATCTAACCGTTGCTGACCCGCATAGCACTTTGTGAAGCGCAAATCCGGTAGATTGAAAAATGGAGACTGCGGATCGCTGGAGGAGGGGCGAAGGGCAGAAAGTGGACGATTGGTGCAGGACCGCAGGAAGGAAGATACCTAGAACTTAGCAAACGACTGGTCGGATCGAAGCATTTGTGCGCCGATGTTGTCTTACTCGTTCCGGCCGCTAAGTTAAAAGTGTCTCGCATAGTCCTGCAATACTTTCGCAAATTCCGTCGAACGGTCTCTGACGAACCAAGGGTCAACGCCGATATCGCGCAACTGATGGTCGTCCAACTCCCTCAACGCGCGGCGCAACTTCGCACACCGTCGTCTTTCGACAAGACGCGTAAGCAATTTCGAGAAATGTAACTTTATCCGCATGATCATTCTACCCTTCTCTCGGAGAAGAGTAATCGCGTCTGCCTTTTCAATGGATGCACTGCAAGGTGTAGACCGCCATTCAGATGCCGGACCGCGCCAGAACATAGTGTTCGTTGTGTGCAGAACACTCGATAAGCTACTTATCGAGCAAAGCGGTGGTCGAGCTCTGCCGTATACTGCGAGGTGTAGCTAAATGTAGATAGCGAGGATTAGCTTGAAGGTGGCGCTCGACCGAGATGGTTGACGACATTCCGTCCATCGAAGAGAGCTTGGCGTAATAGAGGTGCAGTAGATGCAGAGGTCGAAAAGTACAATGACTGCGCCGGAAATCATCGGGTCGATCTCATCGACATACACACGCGCTCTCTGCATGCTTTGCCACGAGAAGACCATTGAGTTCTCGCTGACCGAGGTCGCCCTGGGAGCGCCCGAGTTGCTGTCGTTTCATCCGTTGGGCAGGATGCCAGTGATGAGACATGGCGATTTCACGCTTTTCGAATCGAAAGCGATTGCCAGCTATCTCGATCGCAGTTTCGAGGGGCCTAGGATGTTTCCATTGAGCGTCAGAGAGGCGGCGCTCACCGAGCAGTGGGTTTCATTCGTCAACACCTGTGTGGATCGGACTCTGATTCGGACATTTCTTTCCGCGCACATCACAGCAATGAAGCAGGACAGACGGCCAGAGTCTGCTGTGATCCAAGCCGTGATGCCAGATATACTTAGCCAGATCAGTGTTCTCGACCGTGCCGTTGGTCAAACAGGGTATCTGGTGGGTCGGGACTTAACGTTTGCCGACTTAAACTTGATGCCTATCCTCCATAGGTTTCAGCAGACATCGATCGGTGAGGATGTGCTATCGAATGCGCAGAGCCTTCTTGCCTACTATCATGAACATTCACGCCGCATAAGCTTCGTTAACACGATGCCGCCGGCTGGCCCTCCAGCTCGATTTAGCGCAGGCGTGTCTTCTGCTTAGCATTCAGCTCAAAGACAGCGTTTGGCCTAGTATGAGGTTCGGCGAGGTGCGCACCGGACCCCTAGACCGGGTAGCCGGGCGATTTTCGCGCCATGCCGGCAAAAGCATCGAGTAGGCTTTCTCGCCATGCGTAAACAGGATCTGTATCGGTCAGCAGCTTAAATGGGCTGACCGCGCGGGCCCATTGAAATGCACCGAAAAAGATATAATCGGCATAGTTCGGGTGCCTTCCGCCAAGGTAGGGCTGGGTCTTTAGGGTCAATCGCATCGGTTCGAGGCTTTGGCGAAAAGTCTCAACGTCCCTGTCGCGGTTGGCGCTGACTTCTTCCAACGACTTTCCAAGACGCGCTTCCCGACTATTGCGGAAGTAAGTTGCGTCGGCCGGCATTAGATGAGCGGGAATATCGACGACAATATTGGGGAGCATGCCGCTGACCACCACAACGTCACTCCAGTAATTGAGCATCCTGGCCACTGCGCGACCACCCTCGCCACCGAATAAGGAAGGGCGAGTGGGGTACTTATCTTCCAGATAGGTTGCGATTGCCCAAGAATCTACGATTGCGGTCTCGCCGTCGACAATAACCGGAACTTTGTCGGAGTTGTAAGGAGCGATCGTACCCTTTTCCGTGAAACGCCAGGGGATTGTCTCCACCGATAATTCCTTGTGCGCCAGGGCCATGCGCGTGCGCCAACAGAACGGACTGAACGGGCGAGCTGGATCAGCGCCCACGAGCTCGTACAGTTTAATGGTCATCGGGAATCCCTACAGGATCACTGATCGGAGAATGTCGGCAGCGATAAGAGATGAGCCGGCGATTGGCAACATGCGTGAGGGCGATTAATCTCGTCCATTTGCTACCTATTTGGTGAACGTCGCCGCGACGCGTTGATGCAACGACACGCGTCCGTTTCACGCTGGTGAGAAAATGGGGGGCACTGCTAGGATCGGTCGTAGATCAAGCGCAAGCCGAAGCCGACAAGAAGCGCGCCAACGAGACGGTTAGACCAGGCATTGAAACGGATATAGATCCCGCGGGCTCCTGGTAACGACAGTAGCACTGCGACAAATCCATACCAGATCACCTCATTGGCAAATCCACCCACGACTATTGCGATTTTAGCCCAAGAGGCTGTTTCGGAAGGGATGGCCGCGGCGTAAAAGTCCCACAAAGAAGGCAATACTTTTGGGGTTTGACAAACCGACGAAGAAGCCGGAGCGGAACCCGTACAAGCTCTTTTGCGGGTTGACCAACGTCTGTTGAGGTTGCGTCTTGCTTGCATCAAGCCAGGCCCTGAGTCCGAGATAGACGAGGTAACAGCCCCAAGAATTTGGACGCTGTTTGCAAGCCAGCCAATCTTGCTCAGCAAGTACAGTTAAGCCGGTCATGCTCAATAGCGCCTAGATGAGTGAAGCAGATGCGACGCCAAATGAGGCGGCGAGAGCAGCGCGGCGCGAGCCGCAGATCGCTAGTCGGGTGACGACCGCAAAGTTCGGGCCGGGGCACGCGGTCGATGCAAAATAAAGCGCGAGCGTCGTCAATATCGCAGTCAGCTCGGTGCGCATCGTTCTCTGCTTTTCACCGTCGCATGATGGCGGGCCGCTCTGTGTAACAGCCCGCCAGAATACGTTTAGGCCCTTACGGCTTTAGTCTCGCTTGTGAGCGCAGAAACGTCTGATTTCGTCCTCTTCAGCTGGACTAACTGCCGAATTGAAAGGAAGTGGAGGATGAAGGAGAGCGGCACGGTATAAGCTGCGACCATTACGAGGGGATAGGCACCGAGCGGCGGAGCGAGCGCGTTCGCCGCTGGCGGAAGGAATCCTGCTCCGTTGAGCGTTCCCAATGTCACAGCCGAAACCAAGTCGAGTATTCCCAGCGCGTTCCAGAGAAGTCCGACTGTCTTGCCGGTGCCCGAGCGGGCGGCCATGATTGCGGCAAGCGGAGCCAGAATACCCGTGAGCACATCGCCCAGGCCCGCAGGAAATGCAAACGCCGGCGAGATGTTTCCGAGCATCCACTGTGCGAGAAAGGCGATACCGAGAATTCGGTACGTTTGAATGCCAATCAACCAGGAGGGCGGGATTGAGGCAAGAACTTCATCGATAACCGAAGAACGCCTGAGAAACGCTATCCAGAGGCCAACTGAACCGAAGATCGCGATCGGCAGTAACGGATTTCCCTTGCCGGGCGCAGGCAAGAAACCGCCATGGAGCGCAAACACCCAGATTGCGACCAACCAGGCGATAGCCGGGATCGCGATGACCAAGAAGTATCTTGTTCTCTCCCCGCCGACCCAGCCGGCCCGAGAGAGCCCGAGCCAAAGGCCGAGGAGCATCAGCCCGACATACATCGGACGGAAGACGATACCTGCATACGTAAACATCTCGAGAAAATGATTCATTGCCAGCTCTCAATTGATGGTACCGATCGGTACCATCGCTCCATTGAGCGCACAAGCGAACATTTTGATTCTCATGAGAGGCTTACGACACCGACAGGTTCGAAACTCGCCTCGTTCTTAACCTCGCGCCGTTGTCGCCCCAGCCAGCTGACGTACTGGTTGAACGGCTGACGCTCCAGCCAAGATTCAAGCTTATCTCGATTGGCACATGAGGGTGGTATCCTGGACAGTATATTTGGCCGTCCGAGGTGAGCGCGTAAGAGTCTCAAACGAAGATAGTTACCGGATGACCTGAAGGGCGATCGCGTGTCCGCTAAAAAGCCGCCAACGACGCGTCTCTTTTATCCTCGCGTTAGGACCTCCCACTCAAAGAGCGACGGCTGTCGCGATCGCTCGAGTGGGCACGTAGACGCCGCGGATTCCTCATGGTCCAGTGGGATGGGACCCTGGCAACACGACTATGAGCGCGCAATTCATGAGGTGAACGTTATACCGCTTCTGCCGCGCGTTGTAATCGCGCTGAGTTGCCTTCTGCTAGCAGCGCTTTTGAGAATCTCGGTTTGAACGTAGGGCAGGCGCAGTCAGGCGCGACACGACCGAAATTGGAAATGGCGTACTCGCCTATGCAGTAGAACGATAAGGTCCATTGTGCCCGAAGTGTCGACCTCGGGTTATCAGCGTTTGCAAGTGTACCGCCGCACCCGATTTCAGCCATACAACGAAAGTGTTCTCATTCGGTGCGCTCGATCGGTCTGGACATGCGTTCCTCTTGCATGCCCAGTTGGTCGTTTCTCCTGGGACTAAATGCCATCAGGGGCTGATGTGCCTTTAAGAACGCTGCTTCACAAGCATTGCTCCGGCGGCCACTAGAACAGTAGAGACCAGCCGTATGAGGCCGATGCCTTCCTTGAGAATGAAGCAAGAAATGAGTGCCCCAAATAGAACGCTGGTCTCTCGCAGAGAGGAGACCATGGCCATTGGAGCGTTTGCCAACGCGTAAACGGCGATCCAGTACGCCAGCGCCTGCATTGTACCTCCGGCAAACACGGCCAGATTGTTTCTCGAAACGGCTTCGAGCAAAGCTCGCGGGCGCGCGATAGCAACGATTGCCGCCGTAAGGATTCCATCCCCTAAAGTCAGCAGCACGGCAAAGCCCAAAGTCGATCCGGAAACCCTGGCGCCGAGCGCGTCCACAATCGTGTACGCGGATATTGAAAGGCCTGTGGCAATGCTCCAGCTGATCGCCTTTCGACTTGGGCGGACGGTAGATTGTTGACCAACAGAGAGGAGCACGACACCAGAGCTCAGACAGAGGACCCCTACGAGCGGGAGCCCCGTCAATTGTTCGTTCGCTACGAGAGCGCCGCCGATCCCAACCAGCAAAGGCGCTGTTCCGCGCATAAGAGGGTAGATCTGTCCTAACGGACCGTAGCTGTACGCTTGAGGAAGCAAAAAGTGATAAGCGGTGTGTAATAAGATCGTCAGCGCAAGAAAAGGCCACGAAACGGTATCTGGCAGCTCGACAAACGGCAAAGCTGCCAGAGAAATCAAGCTTCCAACAAATGTTACGGCCGCCATGACCGAGAGCCGGTCGCCGCTCACCTTTATGATCGCATTCCATGACGCGTTCAGCACCGCCGCGAGGAGTACGAGCGCAAAGACGAGGGTAGACATGCTGGCCCCAAAAATCGAACTGGCGAGAACACTAGCTTGCCCAGGCTCCCGTTCGGTACACTATCGAGTGGAGCAGGCAGCATGCTTGTTCGAGAAACCGAGCTATCTAGCGCTCTTCACGTCGGCTGTTTCTCAGCGATCCGCTGTAAGTTGTCGTTGATAAGGCCGCTACTCGTCAGTACCAGTCTCTCTGCTTACAGTTCGCTTGGCGGATTTTTCGCGGCGCGGCCGAACTTGATATTGGCGCTCTCCATGCATATGGTACCAATCGGTACCGTTGGGGAGCATTCGAATGAAGCGATCTCGAGAGCTAATCAGATGGGTTGGAGCGTCCGCAGCCTTCGCTGCAGTCGCGCTTAGAGTGTCTGCCGCTCTCGCTCAGGCGGTCCCCTCACAGAGCGCGCAATTGCCTCCAATACCTGTCAGGTCCGCCGAGGCGGTGAAGGGCGATTTCCCCATCTACGTGAGGAGCATCGGTACGGTACAGGCATACAACACCGTGTCCATTGTTTCGCGGGTGGACGGAGAAGTTCAAAAGGTCGCGTATCGGGAAGGGCAGCACGTCAAGGCGGGCGAGTTGCTAGTTCAAATTGATCCGCGACTATTCGAAGCGCAACTTCGGCAAGCCGAAGCGGCGCGCGATCGCGACAAAGCACTTCTTGCAACGGCTGAATTGGATTTTGGGCGATCGAGCCAATTGGTTGGCCAGGGCTACGCAACACGTCAGACCTATGACACGCAGAAGAACCAGATCGCGCAGCTCGAGGCCGCACTCAGGTCCGACGAAGCGACAATCGAGTTCGCCAAGCTTCAGCTGACGTATTCGCGTGTCTGTGCGCCTTTCGACGGGCGTACAGGTATGCGGCAGCTAGATCAGGGCAACATGGTCCGGGCAAATGCAGGAACGACGTTAGTGTTGTTGACCCAGACGACTCCAATCTCGGTTGTATTCGCAATACCTCAAGAGAGCCTCCCCGAGCTGCTGGAAGCATCAAATAGGGGCGCCAATCTCGAGGTGGTGGCCTACGCGCAGCAAGGAGGTGATCAAGCCCTGGCAACGGGAACGCTCGAAACCATCGACAACGCGGTGGATTCATCAACCGGATCAATCCGCCTGAAGGCGACCTTCGCGAACGAACACGACGAGTTATGGCCGGGCCAATTCGTCAATGTTCGGCTGCGCTTTGGAGCGCGGACCGATGGGGTGATCATCCCGGCGCAAGCGGTACTTCGGAACCAAGACGGTAATTATGCTTGGGTCGTCCGCCCGGACCGAACCGTCGAGCCGAGGCCCATTAAGGTCGCGCGAATTGAGCGAGATCAGGCTCTTATAGTAGGAGGGCTGGCACCGAAGACCACAGTCGTAGCCGACGGCCACTCACGACTGAGGCCCGGAAGCAAAATCCAGGATAATGCTGTCGCAACAGATGCTGGTGCTGGACAGCACACGGAGATGACCAGGTGAGCATCTCCCAAGGTTTTATTGCTCGTCCAATCGGAACCGTACTTCTGACGCTGGCTGTGACCTGTCTCGGAATCTTAGCCTACGTGTTTCTCCCGGTTGCCGCTTTGCCGCAAGTAGAGTTTCCGACCATTCAGATTACTGTTTCGTACCCCGGCGCGGATCCCGAGACGATGGGCTCTTCCGTAGCGACGCCGCTCGAACGTCAATTGGCACAGATTTCAGGTGTGAACCAAATGACCTCCGTCAGTGGCGTTGGCGTTACGGTCATTACGCTCCAATTTGATCTCGAAAAGAATATCGATAGTGCGGCGCAAGACGTGCAAGCCGCTATCACAGCCGCAGGTGGCGATCTGCCAAAAAACCTCCCAACGCCACCAACCTACCGGAAGACCAATCCAACCGATATTCCGATCTTGATCCTGGCAGTCAGTTCTGACCTGCTTCCAATAACGGCCGTAAGCGATGCGACAGAGAACATCTTAGCTCAGCAAATATCGCAAATCGATGGTGTCGGCTTGGTCTCGATCGCTGGTGTTCAGAAGCCTGCGATCCGGGTTCAGATCGATCCCGCCGCGATCGCATCGCGAGGTATCAGCTTCGAGCAAATTCGGACGCTTCTTTCGTCGTCTACAGTCAACGCGCCCAAGGGAAGCGTAAACGGCGATCGGCAGGCGTTGGCGATATCGGCTAACGACCAGCTTTTCACTCCCGATCGATTTTCCTCCTTGGTGATCAATTACCGCAACGGAGCCCCTGTCAGAATCGCGGATGTCGGGCGGGTCGTCAGTGACTCGGAAAGCAATCGAGGAGAGGGCACATACAATGGCAAACGCGCAATTATTCTGCTGGTACAAAAGCAGCCTGGCGCGAATACCATCGAAACGGTAGATCGTGTAAAGGCGGCGTTGCCAAAGCTGCAGGGCTCGATGCCGGCGGGAGCCGACTTAGCCATCGTCACCGACCGTACGCAGACGATCCGCGCATCAGTCGAGGATGTTCAGTTCACGATGATATTGACCATCGTGCTCGTAATTTTCGTGGTTTATCTATTTCTGCATAGCGCGAGAGTGACATTCATTCCGGCAGTAACCGTCCCATTATCTCTCATATGCACGTTTGGGGTAATGCTTCTTCTCGGATACAGCCTGGACAATCTGTCGCTTATGGGCCTGACAGTCGCCGTTGGCTTTGTGATCGATGATGCCATCGTAATGGTAGAGAACATCGCAAGGCACGTGGAGGCTGGCGTGTCGCCGATCCAAGCTGCTGTTCGGGGCTCGCGCGAAATCGCTTTCACGATCGTCTCAATGTCCGTATCGCTCGTCGCTGTGTTCATTCCGCTCTTGTTCATGAGCGGATTCATAGGTCGCTTGTTTAGAGAATTCGCCGCGACGGTCGCAATTTCGATCGGAACGTCTGCGATAATCTCTCTTACTCTCACGCCGATGATGTGTGCATTTCTCATAAAGCAGCACAAATCGAAACGAACAAAGATCTCGTCATTTTTAGAGCGAGTTCACCAAAGCCTTTTGAGAGGCTATGAAGCGTCACTGCGATGGAGTTTATCGCATGCTTGGCTCCTCCTCGGAGCTACAATCGGAACTGCCGCGCTCACCGGTTGGCTATATGTGGCGGTGCCAAAGGGCTTCTTTCCGTCACAAGATACGGGCTTGATTGTTGCTGTTTCTGAAGCGTCGCAAGACATTTCTTACTTGGCTATGATGGACAAGCATCGGGAGCTTGTGCAAGCCATCATGGCCGATCCAGCCGTAGACGGCGTCATATCCGCAGTCGGTGCCGGCGCGGTAAATTCCACTGTCAATAACGGCCGTATGTTCATCAATCTTAAGCCGAGAAGCGCGCGAGACGCCGATGCCTCGCAAGTCATCCAGCGCCTGCGGAAGACGCTTTCGTCGCAGCAGGGTATCGTTCTCTATATGCAAGCGGCGCAGGACATAAACATCGGTGGTCGAGCCACCAGGACGCAATACCAATACACATTGCAAGACGCGAACCTCGGCGAGCTCGAGACGTGGTCAGGCCGGATGCTCACTGCTTTGCGGCGCATTGCTATCCTCCAAGACGTGGCTTCCGATCAACAGCTATTTGGTCCCACATTGGCACTCGATATTGATCGAGATGCTGCGGCGCGATTCGGCATCACTCCGCAAGACATCGACGATACGCTCTATGACGCGCTTGGTCAGCGGCAGGTAGCGACGATGTTCACGCAGTTGAACCAATACAAGGTGATCCTCGAAGCCACGCCGGAGTGGCAGAAGTCACCTGACAATCTGCGGGAACTATACTTGCGTTCGCCTATAACTGGGCAGCAGGTTTCTATGAAGGAGTTCGCTAGACTATCGTCTGCTGTTCAGCCGCTTACGGTCAATCATCAAGGCCGGTTTCCCGCAGTTACGTTGTCGTTCAATCTTGCGCCGGGGCATGCTCTCGGTGATGCGGTTGCGGCCATTCAGAGCGTCGAACGTGCGATGGGCAAGCCGGATTCACTCGTTACATCGTTCCAGGGCAACGCTCAGGCGTTCCAGGCTGCGCTCGCTACCCAGCCTTACCTCATTGCCGCGGCAGTGTTGGCTATCTACGTCATCCTGGGGATACTTTATGAGAGCGCCGTTCATCCGATTACCATTCTTTCGACATTGCCTTCGGCGGGGGTTGGAGCCATCTTGGCTTTGATGCTCGGGGGGTATGACCTCGGCGTCATCGGTTTGATCGGCATCATTCTTTTGATCGGCATCGTGAAGAAGAATGCCATCATGATGGTTGATTTTGCTCTCGAGGAGCGACGAAATCACGGTAGCACGCCCGCTGAGGCCATCTACCGCGCCGCTCTTCTCAGATTCCGTCCCATAATGATGACAACCATGGCCGCGTTACTAGGAGCGATCCCACTCGCGATCGGAGCGGGAGTTGGCTCCGAAATTCGGCGACCGCTTGGTTTTGCGATTGTCGGCGGTCTTTTGATCAGCCAGTTGCTGACGTTGTACACGACGCCCGTGATCTACCTATATTTGGATCGACTTAGCGGCCTATTCTCGAAGCGAGGCAGAGTGTCGGGGCGAGAAGGATCAGACGAGCTGGTGACAACGACGTCGCCCGCCGAGTAAGCGGAGATCTTGTTCTGGTGTCGCGCGCTTCGGAAGTGGCATGCGGGCGGGCCGGTGAATCTGAAGGGACCGTCTCTTTGGCGATCCCTTTCAATTGTGTTCCACTAACGTGTCGATCGGAGACCGGGGGGACGCAACCATTCGGTCATTCTCGCGCCAACCTCGGCCTGTCTGGCTAGCTTCATCAGAGCATCTCTCTCGATACCGGGGGTAAGCCCTGCAGCTTTTTCGCGTAGCGCTTTAGCTCGATTTAGCAGTCGATCTTCAAGTGAGTTGGTCTGGATGACGCGGCGGCGTGGCGGTCCCATTGATCTCCCCTCGTTAAGGTCCTGCTCGGAACGGGTCCTATAAGCCGCGATGAAAAGCAAAGTTCCTAACTAAAGCGACGCTCGTTCAAGGTTCGGCTGACCGATGCGCTGGGGCCGATCCTGACCCGACTTCGTGTCCAGCGAATGGCTTGCGCGCCAGTGCCAAAGTGTCTCGATCAACGCTGAACTGTTACCGCGCAGTATACTTAACAGCCGGCGCGCCCGTTAGAATGGTCCGACCGTAGCAACACGCTCATCGCACCTGACAGGGTGATTTCGAACCGAGGAAGCGTATCTGGAGAGCCCTTATGCCAAGCGCCGCAGTACCGGTTGTCCCGACCATCCCGACGTCAGTCGCGACCCCAGCTATCCTGGAAGCGTTACGTAGAATAGTTGGCACTAAAGACCTCATTGTCGACGAGCAGAGCTTAGAGCCATTCGTGATGGATTGGCGCGGCACGCTCGTAGGACAAGCTGCCGCGGTTGTACGGCCAGCCAATACTGATGAAGTGTCCAGCGTGGTGAAGGTCTGTTATAAGCACGGCATTGGCATCGTGCCGCAGGGGGGCAATACTGGTCTTGTGGGGGGCGCTACACCCTGGCCCACGCATCGGGGCATTGTACTATCGCTCAGCCGCATGAACCGCGTACTGGATGTCGATCCGCTAGGATACAGCATGACCGTGGAAGCTGGATGCGTCCTACGGACATTGCAAGAAACTGCAGCAAGACACGACCGCCTGTTTCCACTTAGTCTCGGCGCACAAGGATCGTGCATGATAGGCGGTAATTTGTCGACTAATGCTGGCGGCGTGCAGGTGTTACGTTATGGAAACACGCGCAATCTGGCTTTAGGCCTCGAAGTAGTGATGCCTAACGGTGATGTTTGGGATGGGTTACGTTCGCTCAAGAAAGACAATACGGGTTACGATCTCAAGGATTTGTTCATAGGTGCCGAGGGCACACTTGGCATCATCACAAAGGCAGTGCTGAAGCTGTTTCCTGCGCCAAAAGACATTTGCACTGCGTGGCTTGCTATCCGAGATCCACAGGCCGCCGTAGAGATCCTCTCCGAAGCGCACGCTACATCAGACGACAACGTTGTGTCTTGTGAACTCTTAAGCCATGGCTGCCTCGACAATGTACTGCGCCATATTCCAGGGACGCAGAATCCTCTCGATGCGGATGCACAATGGTATCTACTTCTTGAATGGTCCTCCGCGCGGCCGCGACCGGATGGCGTTCCAGGAATTTCAGCGAACCTGGAGCAGTTTTTGCAAACTCAATTGGAGGCCGGTCGCGTGCTGAATGCGGTCATTGCCAAATCGGATGCTCAGTCTCGCAACATATGGCGCATCCGTGAAAGCGTTGCAGAAGCCTCACGGGTTGCAGGACCCTATTTGACCTATGACATGTCGGTAGCGGTCTCCAAGGTCCCCGAGTTCATTGAAAAAGGTACCAAGGCAGTGCTCGAGATCTTGCCGACGCTTTGCCCCACTACCGTTGGTCACATCGGCGATGGCAACTTACATTTCACCTTCAAGGCACCAGTGGGCATGGATTGGCCGACCCTGGACCAATACTCGGGCGCGGTGACGCGCGCCGTCAACGATCTCACAACCGCAATGGGGGGATCGATCTCAGCCGAGCACGGTATAGGCATCGATAAACTCGATGAGCTTGCCCAGTACCGATCTGAGACGGAACTCAACATTATGCGGTCGATCAAGCGAGTGTTCGATCCGAAGAACATCATGAATCCAGGGAAAGTGCTGCGCCTCTCGTAGCTTGAATTAGCGTCCGTTTGCTTGATTACAGATGCTATTCCATCACTGCCGGCTTCTGTCGGCCAAACATAGAGGAAGCAGTTCGTCGCGGGTGAGGGGCGCGAGTTTCACCGCCGGTGAGGAAAGAGGAGCGAGCCAGATAATTCTTCGATCTCCGCACGAGGGATGACAGTCTGTGAAATTTCAACACGGAAGACCTCCGCATCGACGAGCTTTCCAGGTTCGTTTGCTGCCGCGGCCGTGTACCTGCCGACATAGCTGAGTTGTTTATGGTCGAGCGCTATTCCGAGCTCTTCGAGCAACTCACGTTGCAACGCGGTCAGGGGGTTCTTTCGTTAAGCTCTATCTTGCCCCCGGGTTGCATGAAACTATCAGTGCCTCGTTTTCTAACAAGCAACATGCGTCCGTCATTCCGGCAAGTCACGGCAGCAGCGATACGAATGATATTATTGCTCACCGATTCTGTCCTTTGCGGTTATACCGGGAGACTGGCCTTGGACCGATGCTCCGGTCGGGTGCGCGGAAGACACGAATACGGAGCGACGTTAGCGTTCAATGCTTGCCGATCGTCTGACTGTTAGCCTGTTGATGAGTGGCCCAATTCAATGGGTGCGCTTGGCGTTGCCGGTAAGGACCGTTTCAGCCAACCGAAGCGCTGCTTCTGCGTAGAGCGGATCCCGGTGCATCAACAGCTGAGCCACCGTTCCGTCGATGAGGACAAGGATGCCACGCGCCAACGAGTCCGCATCAGACCAACCCTCAGCCTCCAAATCAGCGCGAAGCCATTCCTGTACGGCCAGCTTATGGGCGCGAGCAACTGCTAGCGCAGGATGACCGGGCATATTGGCCAATTCGGCTGTCACTCTCATAAAGCCGCATCCGAGCCATTCCCGCGATGTTGCCAAATCGCCGAGCCTACGAAAAAGGTGCGTGACCCGCTCGGCAACAGTCCCAGTGGTGCCCGCCCACTCCTTGAAGCGATCAAGCGTCGGTTCGCTCCTGGCCTGTAGGTAGGCAGCTATCAGCTCGTCCTTGGAGCGAAAGTGATAGTAGAAGGTCTTTTTCGTAACGCCTGCGATGGCAGCGATCTCATCCACGCTGACGCTCCGCAGCGCCTCGGAATAGAAAAGTCCGTCGGCGGATTGGATAATCTTCAGTCGTGTTTTAGCGGAGTCTCTGGCCATCGTGCCATGGACTGTGCTTGCTTTTATCCCAAAGCGTAAACTCACTTGGCGGTATACGTTGCAGCGAGCTTACATCTTCGTTGAACTCGACCGATGCCATTGGCGTCGCGCTACGGCGAGACGCCTTTCGCAAGCAGTACGATGGCGTCTGCCCCGGCTTTGCGGTCTTTCGCGATCTCAACATATTCCGGCGAATTGGACCAAGCCTGGTAGGCGGATTCGTCCGGGAACGACAGCAATACGACCTTATCTTGGTCCCATTTCCCTTCCCGGACGGCGGGCTGCTCGTCAGCGGCCAACAATCGGCCGCTAAACTGTTTGAACACGTCAGAGAAACGCGACTGGTAGCGATTATAGCGGGCGCGGTCCTTCATCTTTAGCTGTACGATAACATAGACGGTCATCTCAAAGTTCTCCTCATTGCGGTTGGTGGGGCGAGACTTTTGGCCAGCGGGCAAGAAAGGATGGCGCTGCCGTCAGGATCTCCGGCCCAACGATAGGCCCTCGTTCTTCTGATGATGCGGTGTTGAGTGGCTTGCGCTCTAGCCGCGAGACCGGGCATTTGGGTCATTCACCCCATGCCGTCCCGGTCGACCGGCTGCCCAGCAATCCAATGGATGGCAGGGCTGCTGGCCCAGCGTCACGCAATTCCGGCTGCGACCTGACTTCGCAACTGTTCCAAGCTGTGTAGTGTGTCGGCGCACGCCTCGGCCACCTCAATTCCTTTGAGCACGAAATGCTTGCTGAAGAATTCGCGATGAACATCCGACTCGTGGAATTGCTGCGGGGTAAGCACCGCTGAGAAGACAGGAATTTCAGTCCGGAGCTGGACGTCCATAAGTCCTTTTATGACAGCGTCCGCTACAAATTCGTGCCGATAGATACCACCGTCAACCACAAACCCCGCGGCGACGATTGCCGTGTAGCGTCGAGTCTTTGCCAATAGCTGCGCATGTAAAGGAATCTCGAGCGAGCCTGGTACTTCGAAGACATCGACATTGTCGATATGGCGGGCTTTGATCTCCCGTAGAAAGGCAACACGAGCATGGTCGACGACGTCCCGATGCCAACAAGCTTGCACGAATGCCACCCGCTGCGGCTTCGAAAAGCGCGGATGCGTTGGTGATTGATCGGACGAGCTCGGCAGCTCGGGATGCGGAATTTTATCTGCTTGGGGTTCCGGCTCTTTCAGCAACTGATTCATGGACTTTCTCCATTAGAGACATGAATCAGGGCACACGGCACGGCAGGCTTCCGCTCACAATGCGGCCGCCAGAGTACCGTTCTCTTTCATCCGGACTGTGACCGTCGGCTTCGGAGTTTCACCGAATCTGCTGTCCCTTCCTAATTGGGAAGGCGCTCGCGGGCTTGGGCTTTCACCCTTACCGCCGGTGGGGACTTTCACCCCGCCCTGAGAACGTGTCTTCTTGACCGATGATGACGGCGGCGGCAATAGGTGCTGATACACTGTCGGGTGTACAGGTGCCATTTCGTCTACGCAGCGACTCAATTCAATTAGCACACCGTCGCAGGCGACGAGAGCGCTCGATGGCGGCGACCGGGAAAGACTCGCGATTGGTAGGCTGCCACCCAAGCGCCGTTCATTGAAGCGCGCGCCGCAAGCCCGGATGCATCCAATAATGCTCGCCGAGCTTCGGAACATCGTCGTAATTGATCCTGTCCCAATGAATATGATTGGCGTCAGCTCTCATGAACGAGATCCGAAGCATTTCCTCCGTCGATTCATTGCCGCGAATGTCGCGAAACGGTCCGCTCTCCCGGAAGACGATCGAATCGACTTGTGGGAATTTGGCAAATACAGCAGGGACGAGTCGGGCAGTCTGGAGGTTGAAACCGTCGACGGCTGTGCCCGCAGATAGAACGGAATCAACGGTCCGGCTGATCGCAAGCACGCCTTTGTCAAAAGTCACCTGCGACTTGTCGATGATGGCCATTGCGAGTTGCTCGGGCGTCGTGGCTTTTTCGATCTTTGCGCGATGTTCGCTCTCACCCATAAAAATGAAAACTGTAACGAATCCAACGAACGCTACGATTAGAATTAGCAGTACCTTTTTCATTCCGATTCTCAGCCATGCCACCGGCACAGAGTTTAGTTACGTTCAAGAACCCGCGCAACCTGACCGCGCGGCAAGGGCGAGCGTCTCCCGCACACGTGTAGTCACATCGAGCAGCGCCAGCCGTTACCGTGCAGAATCCGAAGGGCCGCCTGAGGGTCCATCGCGCGATTCGCCAAGCAATGAACGGCTTACTGGAGGCTTTCGTGAACGTCTTTTCGGCGCGGGCTTTCTCCGCAGTCAGCTGCGCCCGGGGGCCATCCGGCTGCAAGCGCCGAAAGCCGCTCTCCTGGACGATCAAATCTCGGGCTAACCGATTGGCGCTGTCAAAGATGGCCGCCCGCAAGACGCTTTTTAGCGGCGGGCTCCTATGGGTTAATGGCCTAGCTGACTTTGTGCAGTGCGTTCGGTGTTGCCGCCAAATCTGCACAACCGGTAAGACACATGGCATTTATGAGCTCGAGGCGGAGGCGCTCGAGGATATAATGAACGCCCTCTTCACCTTGGACTGCAAGTGCCCAGAGCGCGGCTCGACCGATCGCAACGGCTGTCGCGCCAAGTCCGACGAGTTTGAAGACATCAGTTCCTCGGCGAACTCCACCATCCGCGACTATCGGAACCCGCTTTGCAACTTTTTGAGCGATTTCGGGCAATATGTCCGCCACCCCGCAAGCACTATCTAGTTGTCTGCCACCGTGGTTGGAAACCCAGATGGCTGCTGCGCCAGCTTGAACGCCTTGCTCAGCATCATCTGCAGTACCAATACCTTTGAGAACGATCGGTAACCTCGTGATGGATTTTAGCCAAGCCAGATCATCCCATGTTAGGCCGAATTCGAGGCGTGATGCAATGAACGACGCAAGGTCCGACCTGGATCGACCGTCATAAAAGTCAGATCTACCGGGGAGGATAAGGCTTTCTACCTTCAGCTCGCTCGGAAGTGAAAAGCCGTTGCGCAGGTCGCGTTCTCGGATTCCCCATGCGGGTACGTCAACCGTCAGAGCTATCGCCTTGGCTCCGCCAGCTTCAGCCGCTCTGACGAGATCTTTGGTGATCTCGCGATCCTTCATCATATAGAGTTGAAACCATAGGGCTCCTTGCGCTGCCTTTGCGACTTCTCGGACGGAAAAGTTGGAGGTAGTGCTCACCACCATCAGCGAGCCGGACCGAGCTGCGGCTCTTGCCGTAGCCCGTTCCCCTTCAGGATGAGCCATTCCCTGAAAAGCAACCGGAGCCACAATGATGGGGAGCTGAAGTTCCCTGTCGATCAAGCTAACCCGAAGATCGGGCTGAGTAACACCAGAAAGTGCCTTCCAACGTAATTTGATCCTAGCAAGGGCTTGTCTGTTTTCCGCTAACGTCTGCTCATCCAGGGCTCCTCCGGCATAATAGCCGAGAGCGCCCTGAGGGATCACTTGAGCTGCGTCCCGCTCGAAATCCACAAAGCTTCTGAACATTGCTTTCTCTCCTATCAGCCTAGAGTGAAGCTTAGATAGAAGAGTACAATGGACTAGCGGTTTACAATGCGCAGTGCTGTCTATTTCAAAGACGAGGGGAGGCTACAGCTGTGGCCTGGCGGATTGAGTAACGGGTAGCAAAAAGCCAAAAGTCTGATCGACGGCCGATAGCTGCCTTAGACGAAAGGCAGCGCTCTTCTCGATGTATACGCCCGGGTAAACCGGAATGGGTTAGCGCTCCATCGGACACAATTGGTGCTGGCCACCGCGGCGAAGGTTGAAGACCTTGCTGCCATTCTGGCCGCCCCGACGAAATGAATTGCCGAAATCCACCATCAAAGCCCCCGCTATACCAGGCAGTGTGCATTGGCTAGGGACATCGTGGAGCGTTGAATCGAGTTCGTCGGATATACTTGCGACTGTCCTCGTAGGCGCAATAAGCGGGAGCAAGAAAGAATGGCGTTTCGGCTGCACTACTTTCCGGAGTCGGGAAACTCCTACAAGCTTGCACTAATGCTGACGCTTTGCGGTGAATCGTTTGATCCGGTCTGGGTCGACTTCGCAGCCGGCGTAACGCGAACTGCAGGATGGCGAGCTAGCGTAAACGAAATGGGAGAGTTACCGGTCCTGGAGTGGGATGGCGCTCGCCTCACTCAAACTGCACCAATACTGCTTAAGCTCGCAGGACATTACGGAAAATACGGTGCCCTCGTCGAGGCTGAGATGCTCGAGATGCTGCGTTGGTTATTCTGGGATAACCACAAGCTCACGGGGTATATGGCCACTTTTAGATACATGCGTGCCTTCACTCCATCGCCCGATCCTTCGGTTCTGGCCTTCATGCAACGCCGGCTAGAAGATTACCTTGGAATTCTCAATTCGCACCTCGAAAAAGCGGCTTTTGTCGCCTGTGGCAGGCCGACGGTAGTCGACGTATCTCTGTGTGGATATTTGTGTTTCCCCAAGCATGAAAGTGGATTTGATCTCCATAGGGATTACCCTGCGGTAGGAGCGTGGCTCGAGCGTATCGCTGAGCTGCCTGGATGGCGCGCTCCGTATGAACTACTTCCTGGACGGCGCTTGCCGCTGGTTTGCAATGATTGATTAGAGCAGCGTCGTTCTCCGTGCCTTAGCGCCTATGGTGGTCGAGCGCCGCATAAAACGCAAACAATTCGCGCAAAATCGACTCGATAGCGCGCACCAAACCTCGGCGGTGATGCGCAAGAGGTTGCTGGCAAGTGGCATCTCCGCTTGCTTCTCCTGGAAACGATATCGACTCGCCGTGAATGCTCGCCACGAGCCTTCGCGCGGTACCAGGCGATTGCACGGTGGTAACGCGCTATTGCGGCTATCGCGCCTTTTCGGTGCGGTCGCGCGAATTCTAGAATTGTCCTTATACGAGCAGGTGAATTCAAGGAGGCGCGAGCGGGAAATAACGTCGGGAAAGGCGGCAGTACGCGCGGAGAGCCTCATGACCTACGTCGACAGAATCGTATCAGCACTTCCATTTCTTGCGAGGCTTTTGAGTTGGTACCGTTATCACTCGGTGATGTACAAGCTGCTTGAGCTTGACGAGCTCGCACAAAGAGATCTGGGCATCAGTCGGTTGGATTTCGATTCAATTGCGCGGGGGACATACCGGCGATCTCGGCCGGAGCTAGAGACGATCGAGAGTAGCGCTCGTGGTCGGTCGAGCTCGGTTTGCGTCGAGACGCAAAAGCAGCCGTCGTCGCGGAGCGCACACGGTCGTCTCTGCGAGAGAAAGCGGTAGAAACCGGGCTGCTCGTCGATCATCGTCGGGGTTGGACAATGCTCACTCAGAAGACCCTTCAGCGGACCGCAAATGGCCCGCGCAGGGGGCGTAAAGGGTTCGGGCCCAGGGGCACCAGAGTTTGTTCAGGTTGTCCGAAGTCACGCAAAGAGTACGCATCCGACGGGCGCCGTCTTGCGTGACGCGAGGTAATTCGCGAAGCGTGTAGCCTTAAGTCTAGCTTTAAGGTCATCAGGCGATGCGGGTCGAGGTTTTGGGCGGGCTGGAGCGGCGGCGGCGCTGGTCGCAGGACGACAAGGCACGGATTGTCGAGGAGACGTTGGTGCCGGGCGCGAAGGTGACTGAGGTTGCGCGCCGCAACGGAGTCGCGGCGAGCCTGGTGTTTACCTGGCGTCGACAAGCACGGACATCAGAGCAGGTCGTACCATCTTTTGCGCCGGTGCAGGTCGTCGCTACGGAGGTGGAGGAAACTGCGAAGCTTTTGCCTGCGGGTGACGGTCGGGTGCGCTCCGTAGCGTCCGCGCGTACTGGATTGATCGAGATTGATCTTGGCAACCGGCGACGCATCCGGGTGGATGCGCACGTCGACCCGGAGGCACTGGCGCGGGTCCTCGAGGTGCTTGAGCGCCGATGATCGCCATACCGGGTAATGTACGGGTGTGGCTTGCGACCGGCCATACCGATATGCGCCGAGGCTTCCCGAGCCTTGCGCGTCTGGTTCAGGAGAGCTTGAAGCGGGATCCACACGCTGGCGATCTTTACGTTTTTAGGGGCCGCCGCGGCGACCTGATCAAGATCATTTGGCATGATGGCCAGGGCGCATGTCTGTTCACGAAGCGGCTGGAGCGCGGCCGCTTTTTGTGGCCGTCAATGGCGGACGGCGTTGTGACGATCAGCGTTGCGCAGCTCTCTTATCTCCTGTCCGGCATCGACTGGCGAATGCCGCAGGCAACTTGGCGTCCGCAGGCTTCTGGTTAAGCTGTGGCTCTTTGACTCACGGCAGGAATCCAGCGGGATTTTTTGCGCCGAATATGGTTGGTTGGTCATCGTGACGATGCCCTCCGATCCGCTTCCCGCCGATCTTGCCGCTGCGCACGCGATGATCCTTGCGCAACGCGAGCAGCTGACGCTGGCGAAGAGCGAGGTGACGGTCGGCCGGCTGGAAATCGAGCGGCTGAAGCTGATGCTGGCCAAGGCACGGCGCGAACAGTACGGGCAATCTTCTGAGCGCGGCAAGCTGCTGGTCGAGCAGCTCGAACTCGCCATCGAGGATCTTGAAGAGACCCAGGCCGAGCAGGAAACCAAGGCGGAGATCGCCGCGCCAGGGGCCGCTAAGGAGAAGCGCGCGCAAGATCCGCGGCCGCCGCGACGTCCGCTGCCGGACAATCTGCCCATCGAACGTGTCGTCGAACCCGCGCCTTGCGTATGCGGTAAGTGCGGCAGCGAGCGACTGCACAAGCTCGGCGAGGTGGTCTCGAAGACCCTGGAATGCGAGCCGCGGCGCTGGAAGATTATCGAGCATGTCCGCGAAAAGTTCTCCTGCCGAGATTGCGAAGCGATCACAGAGGCTCCGGCGCCCTCCCATCCGATCCCGCGAGGCTTTGCCGGGCCGAGCCTGCTGGCGATGGTTCTGGTCAACAAGTTCCTGCTGCATCAGCCGTTGAACCGACAGAGCAAGACCTATGCTCGCGAAGGGATCGAGATCGACGTCTCGACCCTGGCGGATCGGGTCGGCGCCTGCGTGGTAGCACTCGATCCCATTATTGAGGCCATCCGGATCCACGTCATGAGCGCGGAACGCATCCACGCCGACGATACGACGGTGCCGGTACTGGCCAAGCTTAAGACGGTGACCGGTCGGATCTGGACCTATGTTCGCGATGACCGGCCGTTTGGCGGCTCGGATCCGCCTGCGGCCCTGTTCTACTACTCACGCAACCGGGCTGGAGAGCATCCGCAAAACCATCTTGCCGGCTACGTGGGCCTGATGCAGGCCGATGCCTTTGATGGATATAACCAGCTCTACAAGGCCCAAAGGAAGCCGGCTCCGATCCTTGAAGCGGCCTGTTGGAGCCACGGCCGCAGAAAGTTCTTCGAGCTGGCGAAATCTGGAGAGGCGCCGATTGCCAGCGAGGCCGTGCGACGCATCGATATCCTGTTCGAGATCGAGCGGACCATCAACGGCAAAACGCCGGAACAGCGACTTGCGGTACGTCGTGATAAGTCGAGGTCGATCGTCGCCGATCTCGAAATCTGGATGCGCCAGCAGAGAACGTTGCTCTCATCAGGCAACGATACTGCAAAGGCGATCAACTACCTGCTCAACCGCTGGGCCGCGTTCACCCGCTTCCTGGACGACGGCCGCATCTGCCTCTCGAACAACGCTGCCGAACGAGCGTTACGCGGTGTGGCTGTCGGAAGACGAAATTGGACCTTCGCCGGTTCAGATGCTGGCGGCAATCGTGCCGCCGCTGTCTATACCCTGATCGAAACCTGCAAGATGAACGACGTTGATCCGCAAGCCTGGCTCGCTGACGTGTTGGCCAGGCTTCCAGATCACCCTGTCAACAGAGTCGCCGACCTGCTCCCGTGGAATTGGAAGGCGACCCAACAGTCCAAAGCGGCTGCTGCCTGAGGCGCCGCGGCAGACCGGCGCGACTGCCCGGGGTGCTGGCCGGATGCGTACCGCAAAGAAAGCCCGTGAAGCGCTCAAATTCGTATCGCGCATTCCGAAACGTGATCCAACGTTGCTAGAACCGCGGCAGCACGCTTGGGCCAGGTGTCCTACGTGACGCTAAGAGACCGGTTTGAATCTCCGTCCAATACGAATATGCGAAAACACGCGGTCGCCTGCGCTACTAGCTCTCCGTCCGCTAGGATTGACGCATCGGTGAATGCAATGGTTTGACGCGCGTTGATTACGCGAGGGATGACTTCAAACCATTGCCCGACTCTACCGGAAGCAATGTAGTTGACGGCAAGAGACAAAGTGACACCGGCGCGAGAGCGATCCGAGCCTTTTGCGGCCAAAGCTTCGATGACCGAAAGACCCATAGCGTTGTCAGCAAGTGAGCTTATTACGCCGCCATGCAGGAAACCTCTCCCGTTGCAATGAACAGGACGGATTCTCATTCCGAGTTGCACAACCCCTTCGGACTTCTTCGCGTAAAGGGGTTCCCAAGGGTCAGTGACTGGGCTCTTCCTAAAGTGAGGAGAGTACCCCTCTGGCTGGTCT
Source organism: Bradyrhizobium sp. USDA 4461 (assembly GCF_054055655.1). Taxonomy (NCBI): domain Bacteria; kingdom Pseudomonadati; phylum Pseudomonadota; class Alphaproteobacteria; order Hyphomicrobiales; family Nitrobacteraceae; genus Bradyrhizobium; species Bradyrhizobium sp. USDA 4461. The sequence goes on along the minus strand of NZ_JBSRXM010000001.1, from coordinate 1,439,895 downwards.
AACGGCTGCTCTTGCACTGAAGTCTCCTTTTTGGCTGGACGGAAAGAGGGGTGACCCATGCGCTTCAGTCGCAACTCTGACACGACCAAAGATGGGAGCGGGTACACCGTTGGGGGAGGGCGATAGATCCAGGCGTACCGAGAGTAGGGCCCGTCCCGTATCGTGTAATCAAGACGGACTTGATCTCAGCTGTGTTGGCAGTTGTTCAGGGATGTGTGCCGCGACCTGAATATTCGCGTCGTGATCAAGAGGATCCACGCAGGCATGTATGGGCGCCGTTGTTGAGTGTCGAATGCTCGCGAGGTCGCTAATTCCTCGGATAATGCAAAGTATAGGATGGCCACTTTGACGAAAAAGGCCCGGATGACGCGTGTCATCCGGGCAATGGCAGCTGGTGGGAAGCGCGCACCGGAGCATAGCTGCAACTACTCCGGGGGAGAGAGACATACCAATGCGCTTTCAGCTGAGAAAAAACATTCACCGCGCGGTGTAGATCCGGAGATCGTTACTGGGTTTGGTGATCGACGGTACAATTGCTGAGACGTTGAGAGATGCTACGGTGCCGGAGTGAGATACTCTCGTATTTGAGCAGCGTAAGAGAAATAGTGTGTTCAGATCGACGCCCGGCGAACAACATGGTGGTGGCTTTTGCAGTCACCTCAGCCTGGCGGTCCGATCCGCGGCTCAATTCGAAGAACGCGGCTGGTTCTTGATCTTGCCCGAACCCAGTCAGGATCTAGGCCGATGTCACGAATGATGTGATCGGACAGATCCGACACATCGTCGAGGCGCTCTGACCCCAGGTTCGTTTTTGAATGTCGCGTCAGCCGCGCCCAAAAGGACGCCAAGAAGAATCTATTCCAGAGCATCTTGTCTTGTTGGGGTGCAGACCAATCAAAGTACATTCACCGAAGGGGATAACGCTGGGTATCAACGACTGCGAGTAGCAGTAGACTGAGCAGTGTACGGGTGCCGTCTCTGGTTCGCCCTAAAGTACATGAGCAATTCGCTGGAGATCATGTACATGAAGTTTTACTACAGTCGCGGGTCCTGCTCGCTCGCATCCCACATCGCGCTTATCGAGTCAGGCTTAGACTTCGAGGCGATAGAAATCGACTTTGGAAGCTCTGAGCAGAGAAGCGAGCACTATATTGCTATCAATCCAAAGGGACGCGTTCCCGCGCTCGTGACAGATCGAGGGGTGCTGACCGAAACACCGTCAATCCTCTCCTACATTGCAGAGGTGTCGAACCGATCCGATCTGAGTATGTCAGATGATCCATTTCAAGCCGCGATCGTGCGCAGTTTTGGCTCTTATCTCTGCTCGACAGTTCACATTGCGCATGCGCACCGAATGCGAGGATACCGGTGGGTTGACCAAGAGAGTTCGGTCGACGATATGAAGCAGAAAGTGCCCCAAACAATGCGCGACTGCTTTGACTTGATCGAGCAGAGCATGTTCAAAGGTCCCTGGGTGCACGGAGCACAGTATACCATCTCAGATCCCTATCTTTTTACGGTCAGTCGTTGGCTGGAGGGGGATGGTGTAGACTGCGCAAAATTCCCAAAGGTTTTTGCGCATCGGGAGTGGATGCTAACGCGGCCGGGCGTTGTCAAAGCTTTGCAACAGGCGGGTGAGGCTGCTCCGCCTACGCGGAAGGGCTAACTTACGCCGTAGGGCGGTGGGTGTTCGATGGAAGGTGGGGGCGCCCTTTGTTGACGAAACCTTCCGGCAGGGTAACGGCGCAGGAAGTACCCATTGGAAGTGGAGATAGGGTGCCCTTTGCACTCGATTGTTACGGAGTCGTATATTTGCTTGCTGACTTACAAGCAGTAAATCTGCCGCCATCCAAGTTGGCGTTTCCTTTCCTCCCCTTGGACCACTGGAGGCCGGTCGAAGTACCGGCCTCCTTTTTTATGCTTACTCCGCGGCTTCTGTTACTCGTGTTGACGACAGCAACAAGTCCAGGAAAGCCTGTAGGGCGCTGCTTGCCGCTACGTCGCGCCGCCGGATAAAGACGGTTTCGGTATATGCGTCGGGGCCAGGCAGCGCGTGAAGAACAACGTCGCCCTTAGCGGCTCGCTCAAGGACGCTTCTGGGAAGAAGTGTTTCGCCGATGCCCGCTGAAACGCAGCCGATAATTGCATCGAGCGTACCGAACTCTAGTCGGCTGAACGGTATACCCTTTGCTGACAGCAGTTGTTCATACCGCTCGCGATAGGCACAACCACAGCCTTTCACAAGGATCTTGACCTCACCAGAGGCGGCGTGCCGTTCGAACGGCTGTCGACCTGGAGCGGTAGCGATGACGAGCTCCTCGGTGAAAATCTGCCAAGAATCCAAATCTGGATGATCAATAGGCCCACAGACGAAGGCGCCATCGAGTTCGTATCCAATAACTTGATCGAACAAAGTAGCGTTTGTGCCCGTCTTCAAAGATAAGTTCACGGATGGATGGCGGCCGCAGAAAAGCGAGATGATTTCCGGCAACCGGCGGGCTGCCGTCGTCTCCAACGAACCTATTGAAAGCGGCCCCTTTGGTGTACCGTCGTCCTCAACAGCGCGCTTTGCTTCATCCAGGAGCCTTGCAATCTTAATAGAATAGGGCAGAAGGCGTTGACCGGCAGGAGTGAGCGCCACGCCGCGCACATGTCGACGAAAGAGAGGCATTCCCAACCTCTCCTCCATCAATCGAATGCGGGTAGTAACGTTGGATTGGACCGTATTCAGTTCGTTTGCGGCCCTGTTCATTCCGCCCAATCTGGCCACCGCCTCGAAAAATCTGAGATCGCCAGCGTCCATTGTCATCTCCCGGTCCTCGAGCAGCTTTAGAATGCCGGAGCTGGTGTTCGCTTGCATATACCGGGCGGTGCAGAAATCGACCGTCTCGATTGCATATCAGCGATCGGCGAACCGATGGTTGCCTCCGGATACATGCGGTCGCGCTGTTTTCAGAAACTGGATTAATTTGACGAATTCGAGGACTGTCGAGAGTTCCTTGCGGAAGCTCTGCAAGTTGGCTAGACTTTCGCTCGCGGTGAGTTCTTGACTCATTCGTCCTACCGCGCGACTGGCGAGCTAACGTGGAACTGACCACGAGGAAGCGCGGAAGGATCTAGCGCCGATCGCCTGGGCACCAATCAGCTGAAACAACAGCGAGATGAGGAGCTCAGGCATGCCGTCGTTCCGCAGTCAATTGTCCAGCAATGATCACGAGATCGCCGCAGCCTTGACGGGCGAAGAACGCCGTCAACGAGACGGCGTTGAACTGATTCCGTCTGAAAATTACACCTACCCGGAAGTGCTCGAACTGCTCGGGTCGGTCTTCACTAACAAGTATTCGGAGGGCTATCCAGGGCGCCGATACTACGGCGGCCAGGAGTTCACCGACGAAATAGAGAGTCTCGCGCGCGAACGGGCTTGCTCGCTTTTTCGTGCCGAGCACGCCAACGTTCAGCCTCTATCCGGATCGCCAATGAATCAGGCCGTCTATCTCGGCCTATTGAAGCCAGGCGATACGATTCTCGCCATGGACCTGTCCCATGGTGGCCATCTGACTCATGGCGCGCCCGTGTCCCACATGGGGCGTCTATTCAACTTCATTCGCTACAAGATGGCTCCGTCTAAGAGCGGAGCAATTGACTTCGACGAATTGCGCACCACGGCCCGCCAGGCGCGCCCAAAAATGGTTCTGTGCGGCTACAGCTCCTACCCACGTGACCTAGATTACACGGCATTTAAGAGCATTGCCGATGAAGTTGGCGCGCTCACTATGGCTGACGTAAGCCATTTTGGCGGGTTGATTGCAGCGAATGTCATGCGCAATCCGCTTGATGCTGGCTTCGATGTCATGACAACGACGTCCCACAAAACCCTGCGCGGACCTCGTGGTGGGATCATCCTATGTCGGAAAGAGAATGCCGGTCGAATCGACGCCTCTGTCTTTCCTGGCTTGCAGGGCGGACCTCACATGAACGTCGTGGCCGGGATTGCCGTGACGCTCAAGAAGGCCGCGACCTCGGATTTCCAGATTTACGCCCATCAGGTTTTGAACAATGCGAAGGTTCTCGCCGAGGCGCTGATGGAGCGCGGGATGATGCTGGTGACGGGCGGTACCGACAATCACATGATGGTCATCGACACAGTAGCATCCCTTGCATTAGATGGCCGTGCGGCCGAAGAGGTGCTGGATTCCATAGCCATAACGACCAACAAGCAGGTTATTCCAGACGACTCGAGACCGCCGCTGAAACCGAGCGGTATTCGCCTCGGCACACCCGCGGCGACTACGCGTGGGATGGGAGAGGTGGAAATGCGTCGCATCGGCCAATTTATCGCGACGGCCCTACGGGCGACCGGAGACGAGGCGGTCTTGTCGCGCCTCAAATCGGAGTGCGTCGAGATGTGCCAATCCTTTCCTGTTCCAGGCTTGATGCCTGAGGCAGAATTGGTTTGAACGTTGCGGAACATGAAGGGGCGCTTGGGGCAGCCGCGACCGACTTGGGATCCTCTGCGTTACCCCATATTTTAGCGGAAACGATAATCAGTCGCTAACTCAATCCGCCGCGAAGGCTTCCATCCCGAACGCCGGGTGACGTGTGTTGACAGTGACCGTCCGCTTCCTTCGGTCGAAACGAAGCGGCAGGAACCCGTGGCTTTCGACATCGTGAAAGCGGGTGAGAAACTGTTGCAGGTTGCAGCAACCGTTCTCACCCGTCTCAAAGCTCAATGCCTCTCATGTAGGCATATAACCAGGCGCTGGCCGCCGTAGCCAGGAATTAGAAGACCTCTCCATTGATGGCGTAGTCTTCCTTTTCGACCTCCATCACCACCACGTTGATGATACTAGGATCCGATCCAACCGCTCTATGTGTGGCATCGATGATTTCGCGAAGCATGATCTTCTTCTTTTCGCGAGTAAGAAGTCCCTTAGGAACCTTGCAAAGCAGCTGAGGCATGTGTCGCTCCACCTATTTCAAGTTAGATTTTACTTCTTGCTGAGACCCTTGACGTGGGCGATCAACTCGTCGTCTCCGCCGGGCTTGTAGTCCGGGTAGTGCTGCCCAGCCTCGCAGAAGTTGACGCCGACGCCCTCGCGAACGACGAAAACCATATTCGAAAGCGGTTCGTCAGTTGCTTTTCGCACTGCCGCAATAACTTCGGCGGCGAGCTGGCGCTTCTGCTCGTCCGTTCGTCCAAATCGCATGTCACACGTGATCCATGACATTGCCGTCCTCCGTATTTCAACAGTTTCCAACCAGAACCTGAGCGTCTTTGACACCCGGTCTTTGCCTTGGTTAAGCCTCGAACGAGGCTTCGGCTAATGATTTAAGATGATGGCGGCAATCCCGTTTCGAGATGAGCGGAATTGCCGAGCTCGAGTTCAGGCGCCGGACTGAGCTGCTGACTTGCCATATTGCGCCGCGAACTGAGCTCGCTCTTTGGTAGCATTTCGGGAGCGATCCAAGATTGAGGCAGCCCAACATGCCAGGAAGGTGATCGGCATTGTCACTAGTGTTGGAGGATCAAGGGTCACGATTGCTGAGCTGAAGCCGAAAACCTTTACCCACACTGCGGGCCCAAGGATCGTCATCAGGACCGAAAGCGTCAGTCCCACGCAACCGCCGACAATGATGCCAATGGTCGTGAGCCCTGACCAATATATCGCAAGCAGCAAGATCGGAAAGTTTGCAGAAGCCGCAAGAGCGAACGCTAGGCCGAGCATATAAGCAACGTTCTGGTCTCGGAATGCGACTGCCAAACCTGTTGCTACAATTCCGAGGATCAACGTTACGATGCGCATGACGAGCAAGCCTCGTTTGTTAGCGCCGTCATGGTCGATGTCGGTTGTCTTAAGGAGGTCGTGTGCGATTGTAGATGCGCCCGCGAGCGTCAAACCAGCCACAACTGCGACGATGGTTGCGAACGCGACAGCGCACACAAACGCCATCAAGAAGTCACCTCCGACTGCGTGCGAGAGGTGGATACTGACTGTGTTAGCGCCTCCGATGAGAGCTCCGTTTGCTTGATGATAAGTAGGATCGTTGGTTACGAGTGCGATCGCACCGAAGCCGATTGGAAACAGCAAAAGGAAGAAGAAGCCGATGAAGCTCGTCGCCCAAACGGCCGATAGCCGGGCATCTCGACCGTCCTTGACGGTAAAGAAGCGCATTAAGATGTGGGGCAGGCCGGCTGTTCCGAAGATAAGCGCCATTCCCAGAGAAATGCCCGATACCGGATCTTTCGGCAGCATTTGCGAGCTGAGAATCGCCGAACTCTTGGGATGAGAGGAGACGGCCTTTTGAATCAAAGCCGAGAAGTCATAGCCGAACGCCCGCCAAACTAGAAAAGCAACCAACACGCCGGTAAACAGAAGCAATACTGCTTTGATCATCTGGACCCACGTGGTGGCGATCATACCCCCGATCATCACGCAGAAGATCATCAGTGCACCAACGATGCTGACCGCCACCGTATAGTTTAGGCCGAACATGAGCTGGATGACCTGACCGGCACCAACCATTTGAGCGATCAGATAGAAAATGACAAGTACGAGAGAAATGACGGCAATGAGCGGGCGTACCTTTCGCTCATCAAAGCGGTGGCTGAGTGCGTCTGCCATCGTATAACGACCGAGGTTGCGCAACGGATCGGCAATCAGGAACATGACAATGGGCCAGCTTGCGATGTAGCCAATTGCATAAATGAGCCCGTCGAAACCCGAGTTGAAAATGAGAGCGGAAAGGCCAAGAAATGCGCCGGCCGACATGAAATCGCCGGCCAACGCGAGGCCATTCTGGAAGGGAGTTATCTTGCCACTTGCTGCAAGAAAATCGCTCGTTGATTTAGTCGATCGGGCTGCCAGCAGGGTTACTCCAATAGAACCTGCGACGATCAGCAGAAAGAGAGTGATCGCGGTTGAGTTGTTGCTCAATCCACCGTCAGCTGCGGCTGCTGGCGAGGCAACGGCCAGCGTAAGCATGCTGCCCAGCGTGAGGGCAGCTAACACACGATAAAGTCGGCGCGTCATCTGTTGCTCCACCATTAGGCTCTGTCGGCCGAGATCGTGTATAGGCCGGTCATCGCAACTGAGCCCGCGATGATCATTGCTCCCAACCACATTGCCAGCGTCGCCGGACTGCCGGTTGAGACCCGACTAGCCATTGCGTCGGGGAAATAAGAACACATCAGAAAAAAGCCGAAGTAAGCGGCAAGCAACATTCCGCTATAGAGAACGCGCAAGCGCCAGCGTCGATCGTTCATGGAAGGCCCCGTCATGATGACCGTCAGAGAGTTGTCTTACGGTCTTGAGTTTAGGGCTCGAAGCCTGCCATCTGGTCGATGTCCCTTCATAACGGATTATTGTGATAGGCGGCATCTGCGCCGGTGATCGCTTGAAAGACAGTGATCGAAACGGCCCCTGGCAACTTCAGAGCTGCCGCGCGCAGCGCAGACAGAGTTAGGCGTCGCAACCATCCTAACGGGGTGCGGTACGCGCGAAGTCCTTAATTCGCCGAACGCGCCCAGCGTAGCTTAGGAGAGCGCTCGTTTGAGTGGAGCATTCCTTCCTCACTGCGCTACAAGTTGCAATGATCGGCGTGGCTCAAGATGTGTCCACTGGTCGGTGTATTTCGCCAGCGTCGCGTGCCGAGTAATCCAGCTCATGTAGGTTTCGTAGCGCAACTCGACAAGTTTGGCCCGGTTAGACGTGCGGTCACCTTCGGCAGGATCGGGATAAATCCAGGGCAAAGGTCTAAAACGTGCGCACGCCATCCTGTCTGAGATGAATCGATCTAGGCATATCTAATCTCAAGAGATTGGGTCGTGACACAAGCAGCGAGGTATTCCGTAAGACTGAGTCAACTGAGTTACCTCGATCTGATTCGAGGATTTGTTGCGGTCGGACGTCGGATGAGCGTTACGCTCGCAGCTGAGGATCTCCATCTCACGCAATCAGCAGTCAGCCGTCAGGTGCGTTCTTTAGAAGAAGCTCTGGGCATCAAGTTGCTTGTACGCGGTCATCGCTCAATTTCCCTGACTGACGAAGGAGATCGACTGTTCCGCTGCGCGGATGAAGTCATCAAGCAATTGCAGGATGTCGTGGGCACCATTCAGGTAAGCTCGGCCGTAAGGCCGGTGACGATCTCATCCAGCATTGGGGTTGCAGGCTTGTGGTTGCTGCCCCGCTTAAGTCATTTCTTGAGAGACCACCCGGATATCGATGTGCGCATCTCCGCTGGCAACGAACTAAGCGACTTGCGGAGCGAGCAGTTCGATCTCGCGGTCCGCTACTGCCCCCCGGAGGCGATTTCGCAGGGCGCAATCCGATTGTTCGGCGAGACTGTGGTGCCAGTAGCCCATCCATCGAGAGAGCTCACGGTACTGCGGACGCCGGCAGACTTAGAGGAGCACGTCCTCCTAGAATTTGATGGTGAGTACCGCTCCTGGCTACGCTGGAACGAATGGCTCGCCAAGCAGGGTTGGGGCGATGCCCGCCCCAAAGGCATTCTTCGGTTCAATCAATATGATCAAACAATTCAAGCAGCCATTGCGGGGCAAGGAATTGCTCTGGGTCGCCTCGAACTAGTCGGACTAGCGATCGCCAATGGGCAACTCGCGACCGTGAGTGTACCGCAGCCAGGGCCCATTACCTCACACGCGTATTGGTTGGTTCGAGCCTCCTCTGCTTTGCGTCCTGAAGTAGAGGCCGTGGTTCATTGGATTGAGGCGGAGGCGGCCGATATATGAACGGGATCAAGAGTTCTCGATGTCACGTGCGAACCTTTATTGCAATTGGAGACCAGTCAAGGCGGCAGCAGCCTCGATGTCTACAGCACGGGCCGAAAATCGCTGTCGTTCACATTCCCAGCGCGAATGCGAACCAGAAGAATTGCTCGTTTGTGCTGCAATTGAGAATGGCTTCTGATGACCATGACAAAATCGGTCCTTGGGCGACCGGATTTGCACCAAACTCCAGGAGGTTTCTGGATGCTAAAGCTCTATTATTCACCGGGAACCAGCTCGATGGCGGCGCACATCACACTGGAGGAGAGTGGCGCCGCTTATGAAACGCAGCCAATTTCATTCGCCAAGAACGAGCAGCGGAGCGAGGCCTATCTTAGGATCAATCCTCGCGGCAAGGTAGCGGCCCTGCAGCTTGAGGACGGCGAGGTATTGACCGAGAACACCGCGATCTTGAGTTACCTTGCCAAGAAGTTTCCTAACGCAAAATTGTGGCCACAAGACCTTTTAGCAGAGACGCAAGCGCTTTCGACGATGGCGTGGTTCGCGACAACAGTGCACCCAGCCTTCGCACATTTCGTCCGTCCGGAACGATACACTACTGACGCGTCGGACGTGGGTAAGGTGAAAGAGCAGGGCATACGAACCTTCTGGGCATGCCTGCAAGAGATCGACCAGATGCTCTTCTCCAAGGATTGGATTCTCGGCCAACAGTTCACCGTGTGCGATCCCTTTGCCCTGGTGTTCTACGGCTTTGGTCTGCGCGCTGGGCTCCCAATAGAAGGCCTCAAGAACTATTCTGCCCTAAAAGGTCGGCTCCTCGAGCGACCGGCCGTACGCAAGATCCTCGAGAGGGAAAACAGCCCACTCCTGAAGATCGCATGACTGGCAGTTCCCGATCGAAGGTGCGTGCGTGCGCTGCAGGTGACAAACCTGGAGGAAGAGAATGACGAACATTCCCTATCGATGCGCGCTCATCGTCGGTGCGGGCTCAGGCATTAGCGCATCGCTCGCGCGAGCACTCGCTAAGGCCGGCCTCCGCGTAGGCATCGCGGCGCGCAATCCTGATAAGCTAGCGGAGCTGGCGGCCGAAACTGGAGCCCAGACCTTTGCGGTCGATGCATCCGTTCCCACCGACGTCTCTCGTCTTTTCGCGGAGGCGGATGCACGGCTCGGTGAGCCTGACGTCGTGCTCTACAACGCTGCGGCGCGCGCACCTGGACCGATCGCCGAGCTCGACCCTGAATCGGTACGCAAAGCGATCGAGATCGGTGCATTCGGCGGCTTCCTCACAGTACGCGAAGCGGCACAGCGGATGGTCCGGCACAGCCACGGCGCGATCTTGTTGACGGGTGCAAGTGCTAGCTTGAAGGGCTTTGCGCAGTCAGCGGCGTTCGCAATGGCCAAATTCGCTCTCCGCGGTCTGGCGCAGAGCGTTGCGCGCGAGCTTGGGCCAAAGGGCATCCACGTCGCCCACTTCGTGATCGACGGCGGCGTCCGTAGCGTCAAGCGTCCAGATCCGGTGGAGCGGCCGGACAGCACACTTGATCCGAACGCAATTGCCCAGACCTACGTCGATATCCTCCGGCAGCCGCGCAGCGCCTGGTCAATGGAAGTTGAGCTCAGACCGTGGGTAGAAGCCGAGGGAACTCTCGTCGCTCCGGCGAGCCAAGTGCTCTGATGAATTACTGAAGGTTTCGACACAATGCGGACCAATCATAAGGTCCCTTTTGACTGCGAGAACAGAAGCAGAGGTAGAACGTATGCCTGGTCCACTCAAAGGTGTCACCGTATTGGATTTGAGCGCTGTCATCTCTGGTCCGTTCGCAACCATGTTTCTTGCGGATCAGGGTGCTGATGTCCTGAAAATAGAACCTATCAGCGGCGATATCAGCCGCCATAGCCGGATGACGTTTGACAAGGATGGGGAGTTCTCAGCTTTGTTTATCTCGTCCAACCGCGGCAAACGATCACTTTCGATCGATGTCAAGACCGATACTGGACGTGAAGTTCTAGCAAAGCTAGTGGCGAAGGCAGATGTGCTGGTGCAGAATTTTCGCCCTGGCGCAATGGATCGGCTTGGCCTCGGAGTCGAGGAGTTGCGTCGCCGCCATCCACGGCTGATCTATGTTTCGATCTCGGGCGTTGGCGACACAGGCCCATACGTCAAAAAACGCTTCTATGATCCAATTATCCAGGGCCTATCTGGTCTTGCCGACATCCAGTCACAGCCGGTGACCAATCGGCCGCAGATGATCCGTGCCATCGTCTGCGATACGACTACTGCTGTCATGACGGCGCAGGCTGTGGCGGCAGCGCTCTACGCACGGGAGAAGACGGGGCTGGGCGATCATATTCAGGTCGCGATGCTCGATACGATGATTTCCTGTCTCTGGCCTGAAGGCATGATGCAATACACCGTAATCGGCGCGGAGGCCCAAGCAGTTGAACCAAAAGATCGACCCGACCTCGTGTTCAAGACCTGCGACGGCTACATCACGTGCGGCACGATCTCGGATTCCGAGTGGCAAGGCTTTTGCCACGCCACCGGTGATCTCGAGCTCATCAAGGATGACCGCTTCTCAACACCGACAAGCCGAAGCATCAACGCGACGGCCCGCATCAATAAGATGCAGGAATACATTGTCCAGCACAGTACGGATGAGTGGCTTAAGCGACTCGATGCCGCGGACGTGCCCTGTGCTCCCATCCTGCGCCGCTCTGAAATCATTCACAATGAGCAGGTTGTTGCTCGCGGCCTGATTCAGGAGATCGATCAAACGGGTGTCGGTAGGGCGCGGCAACCAAAGCCCGCTGCGCGGTTCGAACTGCACCCGTCAGCTATTGCAGGACCAGCTCCCAGGATCGGTGAGCATTCACGAGAGGTGCTACTCGAGCTCGGCTACGATGAGCCTACCATCAACAAGATGGCTGAGGACAAGGCGGTTCGCCTCGTCGACTAAAACCATGCTCACAGCAGTTGATACCAGGACGGATGCGATTGAATCAGAGTTCATGCTAGAGGGACGCCATCTGAACTCCAGCAATCCGTCTTGCATGGAAGCGGGCAGTGATGCCGTCCGGGCAGTATGGATATCTTCCGCCTCAGCTGGGGGCGCCCAGGTGGTCAAGCAAAGAGTCTATTTCTCGCTGTCCTGTGGCCTGTTCCTTTTTTGCGCCGGCCGCTCGCCAATCAAGGGCGGCCGTAACGGTTGCTTTCCGATCGCGCAAAAGCCCGATGTTTTGCGTCTACGAAGTCTCGTGAGTTAGTGCTGCGTCGTCTCGTAGCTATGGTTGTCCAGATGGTACGTCCAACCTGAATATGAAAGGAGCAATTGTGATGGCAGTCCGTATCGAACGCGATGGCCCAGTGTTGACGGTGATTCAGTCGCGCCCGGAGGTGCGCAATGCGATCGATCCGGAGCATGCTGACGCGCTGCAAGATGCCTTTCTCAGCTTTGACGCCGACGAAACGGTGAACGTTGCGGTTCTTTGCGGTGAAGGCGACGTGTTTTGCGCTGGCGCGGACCTTAAAAGCCTTGCCACGCGCGGCATCGCTACGCCAGAGAACAGAGCGACCCACCGGTCCCTGGAGTTTCCTACAGACGGCGGCCCTGTCCCGCGGGGCTCGATTGGTCCAAGCCGGTTGCAGTTAAGCAAACCGGTGATCGCCGCGATCGAAGGACCGGCGGTCGCGGGCGGTATGGAGCTGGCACTCTGGGCGGACTGCCGTGTAATGGCCGAGGGGGCCTATATGGGGACCTTCAACCGACGGTGGGGCATCGCATTGACAGACGGCGGCACCGTACGACTTCCGCGTCTTGTCGGTGAAGGTCGCGCGCTTGAGCTCATCATGACAGCGCGAAGGGTGGACGCTGAGGAATGTCATCGGATCGGGCTCTGCGAGCTGCTGGTACCAAAAGGGCAAGCGCGACAAGCCGCCGAAGAAATGGCGCACCGCATTGCAAAATTCCCACAGGTGTCCTTACGGGCCGATCGCCGCTCGGTATATATGCAATATGGCCTACCAACGCTTGCCGCGCTCGAGCGGGAATGGGCCAACTCGGAAGGGACATTTAAATCAGAAGGAGCTGCCGGCGCCGCTCGGTTCGCGAAAGGTGCTGGACGCCACGGGGACTTTGGCGATTTCAGTTAGTCCTGAATTGCCATCAGCATGCGAGCATTACGAGGTTACGGATTGCGGTCCCCCTCTGGGGAGCATGCACATGCTCTTCACGCGCTAAACCTGCCTGAATTTGCGTCAGCGAATCTGGCGCGATCCGTCCCTTCGCGCGATTGCCCGGGTCCTTTGACCCTCTCATTCGATGCCTGCTCCAGCCCCAGTCCTCCGGGTGCTGCGGACGCCTGCGTTCGCAGTGCCGGCCTGACAGCGTTCGGCAAGTTCGATAGGCAGAAGGGTGTAATCCGAAAAAAGCGACGTCAGTGAGCGATCAACCTTGCCGTGTACCGTTCTTCCTGTTAGTTGAGTGTATTCCTTTTTTCTATCAAGGAGACCTACCTTGGATGCGGTCAGGGTTATACCCGTCGACGTCGCGGGTAAGGAGTTTCGGATAGAGGTCACGTCGCTTGGCGGCGTCGCGGACAACGAGCGGAATGTCGCGGGAGGGCTCGGAAACGCTCAGTTCTCCGACGTTCTGGATGGTATCGAGGCGATCACAGGCGAATTAGGAAGTCTGCTGAAGCGCGTCGCGCCCTCTAAGGCCAGTATTGAGTTTTCAATTGAAGTTGGAATTGAGTCCGGCAAGCTTACCGCCTTATTGGTCAAGGGTACTGGCAAGGCGAACTTTAAAATCGCAATGAGCTGGGACGACTTGCACGGACCCAAACCTACTACGACTTCTTAGGCAAATCATACGGCTTCTCTCAGGGGGCATGATTTGGACCTACAGGAAACCATTACCGGCTGCACGGTCAGGATCGTCGAAAAGGGCGGAAAGCGATTTGGCACCGGTTTTTTCGTTGCGCCTGGGCTCATCGTAACGTGTGCGCATGTGGTCGAGCCAGACGGAGGTCCGACCTCATTTGCAATCAGTGGCAAGTTCGGCAATGCCGAAGCTGTCGCTGAGCAGTGTAGACCAAGTGGACTGGCAGACCTCGCGCTGCTGCGGATAGGCCTCGAAGATCATCCTGTGGTGTTGCTCGGAGGCGCCCTAGAGATTGGGGACCCCGTTTGGACGTTGGGTTTCGTATCACATGGCAAAGAAACGCGTTTGGTGCCGTCGAGCGGTACTCATGAAGGAGAGCTGATTTCAACCGTCGACGATGAGAAAAACAGCGGCTCCAAAAGATACACGCTGATCAAATTCAAAGGAGGTCAAATTGTCCCTGGGATGAGCGGGTCTGCGCTTGTGAACACCCGTACGATGCAAGTTTGCGGCGTGGTCGCACGGACTCGCAACGAGCAGGGGGACGCCGGCGGGCTGGCCGTGCCGTTCCGCCTGATCTTGGCGTGCTACCCAGAGATCATCAAGGCTCAATCTGACCATCACTCGCGCAATCCTACCTGGAAAGAAGGAAATATTGTCCTTCCGTCATCTGAGCTGAGTACCGAGCAGAAGGAGGAAGCACTCCTTTTTTTTCCGGAAGGGCCTGGCCTCACCGTTGGCGAAGTCCCGCACGAAATCATGACGTCGTTCTTTACATTGGATGCGGGCTTCAGTGGATTGACCATCGCGCAAGCCAATAATCTGCGCCTTCGAAGTCTTCGTCGCGGTGTACCACCATATTCGGTACAAGTTCAGTTGAGTGATCCGGGTAAGGTACCCATCCCGTCATATTGGTTGGACGCGTTCACGACAGCGGCAGGGAGAGGCCCGCGGATGCTGGCCGCGCTCCTGTATGCCGCGCCTCCAGGCACGCTAGACGGGTTGGAGAAATCGGTCGCGAAATTTCTTTCAATGTTGAGGACTTGGCCAATCAGGTAGGGGAGTGCAATGAAGCGTTGGGCTCGATCCGCTCTTCTTAAGGCTGTTATTCTTTTCGGAGTTCTTACCGGTTCGCTTCAACCGTTATGCGCGGAGCAGGTTTCAGCAGATCAGCAGAAGCAGCTCAGTGATGTTACCGAGGCGCTTGCTGCGAAGGACCTGCGTATCTCGGAGATACTCAAGCAGATCGGTTTCCCGCCGTCACAAGCACCACCGACGTGGGCTAAGTGGACTCAATGGCCGGACGTTCACATTCTCGAAACAGCCTACCGGGCTGCTGAAGCCGCAAAGCCGCAAGCTGGCGGTGATGAGATGCTGAAACAAGTTGTTCGCTTGATTGCGGTACACAACCCCAGCATTCGCTATGAGCCGTCGCTGGCATTGATGTTTCGCGACGATCCGATCGATACTCCGATCAGGCATCAGGCGCAGACGATGGAATTCGTCGTTCCAGCAGGACAATCGGAGAAAGCTCAACCCCTGCCACCGAGAATTCGCAGCATCATACTGACAATTGCCAAGTACGCTGAATCTACCTCTCGCGCATTTTTGCTTAGTGCCTGCTTTGGCCTTTCAGAAAATGAGGCCTATAGCGTATTGAGAACGAGTCAGACTGACCACGCGGCCTTCGAAGCAGCAATTGCATTGAAGAAGCCTCCGCCAAGCGCAGTTAAGAAGATATCAAATTGCATCGAAATCATTCATCGCGACAATCCGGCGATCGCATTTGAACCCGACATTGAGAAATTTAAGGCAGCCGAGCTGCAGGTTATCGAGAAGGAAGTAACGGCGCAAGACGAGCAAACCGCGGACGATTACCGTAAGGCTCTCTTGCCGATGGTTGGAGGAGCTGCGCTGTTGCCCGGCACGGCGCCCGCTCCAAGCCCACCTAGAGGCACCGGGTCAGCGAGCGCCCAGGCCCTCAGTGACAGTTATACTGCGTTCCGCAATTCTCGATACCCGGGCGCGAGCGGCTCTGCCTCCGGAACCGGCGGCCCGGGAGGTGGACCAGGTGGTAGCCCCGGTGGTGGCCACGGCGGTGGCTGGACACATGGGAGAATGGTTAGCCGAGAAATTGGCTTTGGAGGCGTGATCTTTGGCAATGACATCGCCTCCACATTGCCGTCCGTCATTCACGTCTCTTGGGTTAGTGGTTTCAAGGCGGCCTCGTTGACTTCTCCCAGCGTGGTTGAGGAATGGGGTCGCTTTGCCTTTCAATTCAAAGATAACTCCGTGTTGTTCTCGAAAGTGATCCGTGCGGATTCGGCGCTCGCTGCAAAGCTGCTTGCTTTTGATCATAAACAAGGCGTAGGCGCTGGGTACGGCCTTGTAGGCCTCCTCGGACAGTTCCCGGTGGAAACACTCGATGGCACAGGCGCATTACACATCTCTGGATTCGGATTTTCTTACGTGGTGCATCCAGATCTCGTGGCGACGCGTCTTGCGCGCGCTCTTATGATGCTGGATATGTACCCGCTGCTGCTCGAACAGAGCTCCAAACTGCAACATCAAATCGACGATGCTGGGGCAAGATATCGCCAAAAGTTGGATGCAGTCTTCGCAAAGAAATTGGGCTGGTACAAGTTTAGTGATGTGAAGCTTGAGGTCGTCAAATCGACGGGCGGGATCATTACGGTGCAAAGGGCAAAGTCCGATTATCCGTCCGCAAGTGCGGAGACACTGAAGAAGGCTTTTATCACCTTGCACGCCTTTGACGGATCAAAGCCGCAGAGCGAGGCCGCGGTTCCGATCTATGAACTGATGCCGACGTTAATTGAGCGTACCGATCCCTTCGCACGCGCCAATGAATTTGCGGAGGCGTTCGCGCTCCTGAGATGGGTATCGAGTCGAGACGGGAGTTGGACGGGAGAGATACCTCGAAATCCACCATTGGGCTCCGTCAGCGCCATGTCTTTCGGTAAGGATGGCACCGTTAGCTATGCCAGTTCTGAATTGGCGTTCGTTCACCCTTTCATCAATGGATTGCAAGATCGCGCCTTGGAGATCGCAAAGGCTAGCGGCAACGAGAAACTCGAGCAAAGAACGGAAGAGATCCGAGCGCAGCTTTTGAAGTTCAGCACGTCTCGTTATGAGCTAAAAATCGTAGGGACTGTCGAAGACGTAATTGAGGCGAATCTGGCGCCCGAGGAGTTGCGCATTCAATTCCCAGAACCTGGCAAACGGCTAGCAGAGAAAAAGCGAACAGGGTTGGTTAGCGTCGGCGCAGAGAAGCCAACGTTAGCGCCCCCGATGGCGCGTCGCCCCAATTTGTCTACGGAAAAGATACCGGGAGTAAGTGAGCGCGTCTCGTTGGAATTGAGGTTATTGGCAACGAGTACGAAGCTGGTCGAGTCAATAAGCGATTTCAGCGGAGTATTCCCACCAGAGTTGGCCGCTAAGATAGATCAAGTACGTTTGGATGTTCAAAGCGGGCGATTGAGCTCAAGCGACGGCGTGAAGGGACTTATAGAAGCCACTAGGACGGCAATCCCTGGCTTCGAGCGCTGGCTCACTTTAGAGTTGGCGCTTGTTCAATCTATTGTGCTGCTCTGACTACAGTCTAAGCGCGCCTTGAGCAGTGCACTGACCGCAACGTGCCGAACTCGAACTGGCCCTGTTTTTAGCACGCGTCTTAAACGTTCAAGCCGCCATTGCGCTGAAGAGTGCCCGAACCAACTTCCGCCGCCGCTGTTGGCGGCAGTTCGGAGTGGTCGCAATGCTACTGGAGCAGCCAGCGGCAACTAACCCTCTCAGCCCGCAGAAAAAGCCTCTGCCAAGTGACGAATCAATAGCGCAGTCATTCGCTCGTGGCAGGGTCGATTCCGCTTATCTCGTCTCCAAACCAGCATCTTGCGAACGATTTCGATCGCGGTCCAACAGCGAATAGGGATCGCGTAGGCCTTGCATTCAACGCCAATCAGCTCCGATCTGGCATCGCTACGGTTGATCGCGCTCATCTCTAAATCTAATTTTCGCAGGCCCGCGGGTTGAACTAGTACTCCCAGAACTGAAGCGGCTGTGAGCCGACATCTCAGTGTGACTCCGCCAAGAATAAGGAGAGCGGGAGTATGAACAAGACCATTCGGCCCGAAATTCAGTCTATTCGGCATTTCATTGCAGGAAAGCAGGTCCACGCAGCCAAGGCCAGTGCAGACGTATTTAACCCCGCCACTGGCGCGGTGACCGGCAAGGTCGCGCTTGGGGAGACGGAAGACGTCGTTGCTGCAGTGGCATCGGCGAAGCGCGCTTTCGCCGAGTGGTCCGAAATGCCGCCCGTCACCCGAGCGCGAGTACTATTCCGCTTTCGTGACTTGTTGGATCGTTACACTAAAGACCTAGCTATGCTTATCACCTCTGAGCACGGAAAAGTGCATTCGGATGCGGTCGGCGAAGTTGTGAGGGGGCTGGAAGTTGCAGAGTTTGCGTGCGGCATTCCTCACCTGCTCAAGGGCGAACATTCGGAGCAAGTAGGGCGCGGGATCGACTCCTGGTCTATGAGGCAGCCCCTGGGGGTTGTTGTTGGGATTACGCCCTTCAACTTTCCGGTCATGGTTCCGATGTGGATGGCGCCGATCGCGATCGCGTGTGGCAATGCCTTCATTCTCAAGCCGTCCGAGCGCGATCCCTCAGCAAGCGTCCGGTTGGCCGAATTGTTCATGGAGGCCGGGCTCCCGGACGGGGTGTTCAATGTACTGCACGGAGACAAAAGGGTCGTGGATGGCCTTCTGGAACATCCGGACGTGGAGGCCGTCAGCTTTGTAGGCTCCACGCCTGTGGCTGAGCATGTGTATCGTACATGTAGCAACGCAGGAAAGCGGGTCCAGGCGCTGGGCGGCGCGAAGAACCATATGATCATTCTTCCAGATGCCGATATTGGGTTGGCAGCTGGAGCGCTGATGGGGGCCGCCTATGGTTCAGCTGGTGAACGTTGCATGGCCATATCGGTGGCCGTTGCGGTTGGCGACGACGTCGCAGACGCGCTGGTACGGGAGCTAAGGCAACGGATTTCGAAGTTGAAGGTCGGGCCAGGAAATGGCGCTGACGTCGAAATGGGTCCGCTCGTCACGCGCCAGCATATGGAAAAAGTACGGGACTATGTGCGCCTCGGCGTCGAGGAAAAGGCTGAGCTCGTCGTCGACGGTCGAAACCACTCAGTCGCCGGTCACGAGCTCGGGTTCTACCTTGGTGCCTGTCTATTTGACCGCGTGACGCCGAATATGCGGATCTATGCTGAGGAAATCTTCGGTCCTGTCCTATGCGTCGTCCGCGTGCGGTCGCTCGAGGAAGCAATCGATCTTGTGAACAGGCACGAGTTCGGAAATGGGACGGCAATTTTCACAAATGACGGTGGCTCGGCCCGGGGGTTCGCGCACAGGATCAAGGTTGGAATGGTGGGCATCAATGTTCCCATCCCCGTCCCGATGGCGTTTCACAGCTTTGGCGGCTGGAAGCGCTCGCTCTTTGGCGATGTCGCTATGCACGGTCCGGAAGGCATCAGATTTTACACCAGACTGAAGACGGTCACGGCCCGATGGCCGAAAGATAAGCGCGTAGTGGATGGGTTCAGCATGCCCACCATGAACTGAGAACAATATTCAACGCGAATATAGGAGGAGTTATGCAACAAGAAGTGGTTCAGAAAACAGCAGTGGGGTCCTGGGGACCGGTCGGACAATCGGCGCAAGATGGACGCGAACCGGCCCTCAAGCAGATTGCTCGCTTCGTAAGCGAAGCAAATTACGCACGCGTGGATGTTGAGACGCGGTTGGCGCTCAAGCGGACGGTATTGGATACTGCTGCCTGCGCTATTTCCGCCTTGGGAGGCGAGCCAGCTACGAAACTGCGCGAACAATTCAGTGAGTATGGCGGAAACCCGCTGTGCACAATGATCGGCGGGGGTAAGACGTCGCCAGACCAGGCCACGTTGCTGAATTCAGTTCTCGTACGGTATGTCGATGTCCTTGACACCTACATGTCGCCTGGTGGGCTCTGTCATCCTAGCGATAATTTTGGCGCGGTCCTCGCCGCAGCTGAAATGGCGGACCGGAGCGGGCAAGACTTCTTGCTCGCGCTCGGAATCGCTTACGAGGTGCAATGCCGTTTCACGGAAGTGGTTCCCGTGATGTTCCGCGGACTGAATCATGCCCTGCAACTGTCAATATCAGTCGCAGCCGCTGCGTCCCGATTGCTTGATCTGACACCGATCCAGGCAGCGAATGCGATGGCAATCGCAGCTGCGGATAACGTTTCGCTAGCTGTGGTGCACGTTGAGCCCGTATCCAACTGGAAGGGTGTTTCCCCGGGCTGGTCGGGCATGAGAGCGCTGTATGGTACCTCGCTTGCGAAAAAGGGATTTACAGGTCCAATTGGGCTCTTCGAGGGGCCGAACGGGCTCAACCGGCTATTCGATCAGGACATCGTAGTCGACTGGATCAATCCGTCGCTCCATGCATCGCGAAAGACCGTTTTCAAAAAATATGCTGCTCTGGTGCATGGCCAACCCGTGCTCGAGACTGTTCTTTCGCTCCGAGCTGAGCATGGCATTCAGGCTGATGAGGTCTCCGAAGTTCTGGCTGAGGTCTTCCAATTCGCGTACGAGATCTCTGGAGGTGGGCATTTCGGGAATAAAGACAAGCCGCAGAGCAAAGAGCAGGCGGACTACAATCTCAAGTACCTTATTTCGGCAGCCCTGATTGATGGGGAAGTCGGTCCTGCGCAGTTGGAAACAGAACGCGTAAGGCGAGACGACGTGCAGCGGCTTCTCCAGCGGGTGAGTATTAAGCCTCAGGATGAGTTCACTCGACTTTATCCGCAGCAACTCGCCTGCCGAATCACGATAAAGTTGCGGGACGGTCGGGAATTTGTCCGAGAGCAAACGGATTTCGAGGGTTCGGTGACACGGCCGTTCTCGTGGGAGCGCGTCGTGGAAAAGTTCCACTGGCTGTCCGAGCCATTTGCAGATGACCAGCTGAGGAATGAAATTGTTTCCGCCGTTGAGCATCTCGACGAGATCAAGACGTCAGAGCTTACCAATCTCCTCGGAAGGGTGAGTCCAACAGCGTTTCAGCCGCGAACTAGGAAGCCGCTCTAGTTGCCTCGCTAAGCGAGTTAGGCAGACGTTGTGCCGGCGAGCGTAAAGGTCGCTCGCCGGCATCGAACAGTGATCGCTGCTTCATCTGTTCAACCAGCATCCGGGCAGAATTTGAGAAGAATCCGTCGGCTCGACGGATAAAGACGGTATCCACGCGACAAGGAGTGGGATGCAGCGGTTGAGCGGAAATTCGTCCTTCGGACGCAGCTCGTGCGACGACCACCTTTGGCAATAGCGAGATCCCGATCCCCGCAGACGCAAGTCCCACGATCGCTTCTATCGTGCCCAACTCCATAATGCGGAAGTTAACAATTCCCCGGGCTGCCAGAATTCCCTCAAGCTGATGCCGATAAGAGCAGCCTGATTTCAAAACAAGGAGCACAAGTGAAGTGTCCAACAGGTTGTCGAGAGGAGCCTTATTCGGGGCGCCAACCAAGAAAAGCTCTTCTGGGAACATCACCTCTTCGATCAGTTCCGGATGTCGAACCAGGCCAGCAACGAATGCCCCCTCGATCTTATACTGAAGTACTGCTTCGACTAATTCTTGTGTCGTGCCGGTGCGGATCGCGATTTCGACATTGGGAAAGGCCTCCTTATAGCGAGCCAGCACGGGGGGCAGCCTTATAGCCGCCGTCGTCTCGAGCGTCCCCACAGATAGTTTTCCACTGGGAGGCGACACCTCGCTAACTGATGCGCGGGCTTCGGCCAAAAGATCCGCAAAACGCATGGCGTAAGGGAGGAGCTTTTGACCTGCAACCGTGGGGGTCACTCCGCGAGCATGGCGATGAAGGAGCGAAACGCCGAGCTCATCTTCCAGAGCATGTATTCGGGTCGTGACGTTGGACTGAACGGTATTTAGGATACTCGATGCCTTCGTAATCGATCCAACGCGAACAACGGTTTCAAACACTCGAAGATCTGAAGCGTCCATGAAGGCGTCGCCCTTTGCTGCTGTCCTCTAAACGCACCACAATGTGGTGATCGACGCATCTTCACAAATATGTTCTTGAGATTGCCGCTATCTCTTCGATTGATGGCTAGGCTGCAACGCAGCGCATCAGCCCGCGTGACTCGAACACTTGATCGGCGACGGGCGCAATAAGCGACTTGATCAGTGCTGTAGCCGAAGCCGATTGTCTCGTCGATGCATTCACCCCAGCAGACAATATCGCGTACCTTTGAATGGCGTCTGGAAAGCTTGAAACGAGCTCGACACCGTCAACAGGCAGCAGCTCGCTTACGAGCTGCACTGCGAGCGGAGCTTCGCCTCTGGCCGTGAGTTGAGCGGCATATCCGCCAGAGTAGTCGAGCTTGAGTTTTGGCTTGATCTGATCGGCGATGCCCAGTTCTGCAAGGATATCCAGGAAGTAGAATCCAGCTAACCCGTTGCCGCTCGAAGCGATCGATTCCGCCTCAAACAGGGTTGCTTTGAGGCTTTCGACCGAACTGATATCGGGCTTGGCTGCGCCTGTTCGAACTGCCAAGCCTAAGCCAGAACGTGCAATATCAACCACCGATGCGGCGTTTATTTTTCCCGTGTTCGCAAGCTCTCCAGCGATCGCTTTGGTCAGGATGGCAACATCGAATTCGGTGCCGTTTTCGATGTTTTCCTTGAAGGCGGTCGCAACGCCGAATGTAACATCGATCGCCGCCTTTGCCTGTTGTTCTAGCTGAGGCAGCAAAGCAGTGAATGCGTTCTGAATTCCGATAGTGCACAGTACTTTTAAGCTCATGATATCCGCCTGATAGTTCCGAGGGTCTAAGGTCGCGTTCCGCCTAGGTTGCGACAGAGAAGCAAGTGATTCGATACGGGGGTTGCATTGATAGGCGGCAAATGGCGTAAGAGTCTGCCGCCCTGGCAAAAATACTTAGGGAGTATCGAGCCCGACGTTTGCAATGACGCTCTTGGCTTGCGCTGACGACAAGAAGCGAACCAGCTCTTTTGCAGCGTACGCGTTCGGGGTCGAGTCTGAAATATCGAGATCCAGCTCGGTCACATTCTGCAGCTCGGCGGGAAACTTACCGAGCAGGGTCACTCCTTTGACTGGCAAGATTTCACTGACGAGTTGAACCCCGAGAGTGGCCTGACCTTCTGCGACTGCTTCGATCTCCTTGGCGCCGGTCATCGGAAGTAGTTTGTTCGCCAGCTGGTCCTCGAGGCCAAGCTGAGCGATTAGCTTCTTGAAGTAGCGACCGCTGGCGCCATCGCGTGCAAAGGAGATCTTGTCTGCGCTCAATAAGGTTTTGGTGAAAGCGTCTTTGCTGGAAATGTCTTGGGTCGGGCTACCCGTCTTGATGGCCAGTCCGACCTTAGCGTAGGCAAACACGCGATGGTCTGCGGCCGCGATATGCTTCTCGATCGTCAATTCTGACGAAACGTTGGAAGTGAGCAGGGCGACATCGAACGGGGTTCCCTGGTCGATCGCCTGCTTGAGAGCGGCTGCGGTATCGTAGCGTATTGTTAGATGATGACCTTCTTTCTCGAATTCAGGGGCAAGGCGCTCGACAGCAGCCCTGGCGCCTACTGAGCTCAAGAGAACAAGTTCGGCTGCATTGGCTTGGTGCAGGAAGGTAAGCGTAAGAATTAGAACTAGATAGCGCATTTCAATTCTCCATATGCGCGCTCATGTAAGGGCAATGGGGCAGGCTAGGAAAGTGAAGTTGTGAGAACACTTCGATCTCTAACTTCGATATCTCAAGCCCTCTCTCCTATACTCACTAGTGTAGCCACACACTCTCGCGAACAATCTACATTGCGGCTGAATGACGAGAGGATCAGCCATGAAGGCCAAAACATCGTTTTCGCGGCCCAGCATAGTCGTAATCGTTACAGTGGCGGCTGCGATCATGTCGATCTCGATGGGTATCCGGCAGTGCTTCGGGCTATTTCTTGAAGCGATTACGTCAGATCTCGGAATTTCCGCGACTGCTTTTGGCTTTGCGCTGGCTCTGCAAAATCTAGTCTGGGGGGTCACGCAGCCAATCGTTGGTGCCCTGGGTGATCGATTTGGTCCGCGGCCGGTCTTGGTCGGATGCGGGCTCATCTACCTTTTGGGACTTGTTTTGATGTCATTCTCGTCGAACCCGATCATTGGATTGGATGTTGGCATCGGCGCTTTTGCGGGACTTGGGATCGCAGGAACGGGCTTCGGTGTTCTCCTTGGAGCTGTTTCCCGAGCAGCTCCGCCCGAACGAGCGAGTCAACTTCTTGGTCTTGTTTCTGGGGCGGGATCAATCGGAGTCCTCGGTCTTGCGCCTCTTGGTCAACAACTTCTTCAGCTGCATGATTGGCGAATTGCGATTCTTGCTTACGCAGGAATTTGCGGCGCCATCATCGTTCTATCCATTTTCATCGGGAGCCGCCCGGCTCCGACGCAGACCGAGACTGGTTTGAGTTCATCCGATCAAAACATCGCGGGAGCGATGAGCGAGGCGCTATCGCACGGCGGGTTCGTTGCCATGACGGTAGCCTTCTTCGCCTGCGGCTTTCAGCTCGCGTTTATCACAGCGCATTTGCCGAGATTCTTGGGGTTGTGCGGGCTCCCACCCTCGGTCGGCGCGACAGCCCTAGGTTTGATCGGCGTATTCAATGCTATCGGGTCGTATACTTATGGTGTGCTTGGCGCACGGTATAGCCGAAAACGCTTGCTGGCGGGTATCTACGCGATACGGACGCTCACCATCATTGCCTACATCTCCTTCCCGATCACCGAACCGAGCACGTTTCTGTTTGCCGCAGTAATGGGCTTTACGTGGCTTGGTGTCGTGCCTTTAGTCTCCGGGTTGATCGGGCGCCTCTTCGGACTTGGTCATTTCAACTTGCTGTTCGGAGTGGTGTTCTTCTGTCACCAGCTGGGCGGGTTCCTAGGGCCGATTATGGGCGGTTGGGTCCTAGACACGACGGGGGGTTATCAGCTCGGATGGTATGCCATGATCGCGATCGGAGCGGCGGCAACAATCCTACAGTGGCCCATGAACGACACGCCTAAGCAGGTAGCCGGGCAACCTGCGATCGCATGAACCTCTAACAGGAGGATGCCATTGAGTGTGCCATTCGATTTTGAACGCGTACTTGCCCTGAACGCGAGTGCGGGGTTCAACTCCTGGGCAGCAATGCGCGTGATCCGAGCTGAAGGCGGTGAAGCTGAGGTGCAGCTAAGCTGGAAAGATGAACTTGGCCAGTATTCCGGCTTTCTGCATGCTGGCATGATCGGAGCTCTCCTTGATACCACGGCGGGATTTGCCGCTACGACCTTAGTCGGTCCGGTGATTGCCAGCCATCTTTCGGTGAATTTTATGCTGCCTGCCGTCGGCAATTCGTTCCGAGCGACGGGGCGTGTGGTTCGATCGGGAAAACGTCAGATATTCGCTCGCAGCGAGCTCTTCGCTTACCGAGAAGCGGAAGAAAGGCTGGTGGCGACCGGCGAAGTGTTGCTGCTTCCCGCCTAAAGGTACAATGCTGCTTGGTTTAACGGTCATATAGAGCGACGCGTGTGCCGTCGTCCTCCGGATGCAAGGAACATTGCAATGAGTTCGCCAAATTTGCGCCGCTCCGAAAAGGCTATGCCAGAAGACCAGGTCCTGCGGCTGCTTGAACGCGGATACGCTGGACGGCTCGCGACTATAAGTGAGGACGGCTACCCATACTGCATCCCCTTACTTTACATTTGGGCAGACAATCGGATTTTTGTGCATGGAACGCGCGCGAGCGGTCATTTACAGGCGAACTTGAGGTCGGAGCCCCGTGCGTGCTTTGAAGTCGACGAACCAGGCGACGTATTCGATTATGGTCGTTTTGAATGCGATAGCGGCCTCGCATATCAGAGTGTAGTCTTGTTTGGAAAAGCCCACATCGTCGAAGCTGATGCAGCCAAGCAGCTGTTCTGCGAGAGACTAATGGAAAAGTACGGGAAACCGAATTCAATCCGTCCGAAGAACTTCTTCCCGAGACTTGACGCTATCAATGTCTATGAAATGGCGATTGAACGAATGACCGGCAAGCAGCAAGCACTACCGGAGCTTGCCCAGCAATGGCCGCTGAAAGATCGCACGATGACGCCGGATGCGCGGCCCTAGCAGCGTCACACATGCCGGGTTCTCATCGGAACGCGTCGTATTGCGCCAGCGGCTGTGTTGCTCATGACGCGCATAGCGCGGCCGTGCACAAGAGCTCGTAAGGTGTCGAATGACGATCAAAATTGAGACGTACTACGATTTTCGTTCACCTTACGCTTATTTCGCCGACTACCGGATCCGCAAAAGCGACCTCGGTTTTCCGAAACAAGTTGAGTGGATTGGGCGGCCGATATTCATTGACGTCATTTTGAACCTTCAGGCCGGCCGCGGGCCATGGGCTTCGTACGTTGATGCGCTCATTCCGCCGAAGCGAGCATATCTCATGGCCGATGTCCGCCGCATGGCTGATTTTTACGGCGCGCCCTATCAACCGTCTTGGAAGTGGCCGTCTCGACCAAACCAGATCCCTGCACTGTGTGTCGCGTCATTGCTAACGGGAAAAGCAGAAGGGACATTCCGAAGCAGCATTTTCGACTGCTTGTGGCACGAAAAGAAGGATATCGGTGATCCGGCGGTCCTCAAAGACGTCCTGATTGGCAGTGGCGCTGATGTGAAGCTATTGGAGCGGGCAAGCGACCCGAGTGTTCAGCAGGCGCTGACGCAGCGGACTGTGGACGCTTACGCAAACGGTGTGTTCGGTACCCCTACATTTGTGTGGAATGGACAGATTTTCTTCGGGGCGGATCGCCTCGAAGTGTTGGCTTGGAAAGTCGCGCGCGAAGGCGTGTAGATTTCCGGCAGATGGCATTGCTACGGGGCTTTGCGGAGGTTTGGTTGGCAAACGTCCGCTAATGCCGATCTCGATCGAGTTGGGAGCGGGAAAGCAGGCGCGCGCCCGGGCTTGTCTCAGGCGGAGCTTTTGGCGATCTCTGACCGTCGTCTGCTGCGCCTGAGTTCGCTGGGTGATCGCCGGTACACCTCTGCGAAGACGGTGTTGAATCTTCTAATGCTGCCAAAGCCGGCGCGGAAGGCAATTTCGGCCAGTGGCAGGTTCGTCTCATCAATTAGCCGCTTGGCCCGTTGAATCCGGACCGTTTGAGCGACTTGAGTCGGTCTCGCTCCGATGTGCTTCTGAAAGAGTCGGCTCAGATGACGGACCCCGACCCCGAGGCGCTTGGCGAGGCTCTCTACGTCGCCACGATCCATAGCGCCTTGGTGGATAAGCCGCATGCCCCGATCAACGATCGCCTGTGAGCCCCTCCAAGCCGGAGAGAACGGCGCAGCTTCCGGCCGGCATCTAAGACAGGGTCGATAGCCTGCCACCTCTGCGGCGGCGGCAGATGGGAAAATCTCGACATTGGACGCGCGAGCCGGCCGCACTGGGCATACAGGGCGGCAATACACGCCCGTGGTACGTACGCCTGTAAAGAAGCGCCCATCGTAAGCGTGGTCACGGCTGACGCGAGCCTGCTCACACTCAATTAGATCCAACATCTTGACCTTTGGGGGATGGAGTCCGTTTCCGGCCAGCGCTTTTCGTTGAGTGTGCATATTTGCCAGCGGGATACCGCGAGGCAGGCCGCTGGATCCTGGGCTTTCTCCACCCAATAAAAGCCGCACCAGCCGAAACGAGGTTCTTCGAGACCGAAGCGAAGAGGAGCGCGCCAAGTGATTCCGAGCAATGCTGACAAGAACCAGTCGAGCTTTTTCGGTTGGAAAGTTGCGTGGGCGGCATTCTGCATTGCGGTCTTCTCTTGGGGCATCGGATTCTACGGGCCGTCAATTTTCCTGCAGACGTTATCGACGACACGGGGCTGGTCTATATCGACCGTATCTGCGGCTATCACCACGCACTTCCTGTTGAGCGCGGCGTTGGTCGCGCTTCTTCCCGAAGTGTACCGCAGTTTCGGTTTGTTGAGGGTAACGCTAGCCGGCATTGTCCTGACTGCTTTGGGCGTCTTGGCCTGGGCGAATGCTCAGCAAGAGTGGCAGCTTTTCGTCGCTGCGCTAGTCAGCGGAGCCGGATGGGCAGCCACGAGTGGAGCAGCGATTAACGCGATCGTTGCGCCATGGTTCGACCAAGACAGATCCAAGGCGCTAAGTATCGCCTATAATGGCGCGAGTGTGGGGGGCGTCATTTTCGGCCCACTGTGGGTTAGTCTCATTGCAAATGTAGGCTTCCCGTCCGCTTCCTTGCTAGTCAGCATGGCTATGGCTGTTGTTCTGTTGCCTTTGGCAGTGCTGGTACTGCGTCATTCGCCTACCGAAGCCGATGCTAAGCTTGATCCCGTGCCGCAAAGCCCAGCACGACAGGAGGTGGTTAAAGAGCCAAGCATGAGCCGAGGAGCTTTGCTGCGGGATCGGCGCTTCGTCACGGTCGCGGGAGCCTTTGCTCTGGCGCTGTTTGCTCAGATCGGATTGTTCACCCATCTGATCACGCGCCTCGAGCCGGAATTTGGCTCAAATGGTGCCGCCTGGGCCCTAAGCCTCACGACAGTTTGCGCTGTAATAGGACGTACGCTGTTTGGATGGATGCTACCGCGGTGGGACCAACGCATCGCGAGTGCTGCGAACTTCGCCATGCAATCAGTTGGAGTAATCCTGCTGACTCTAGGCGATCAAACGACCATTCTACTCGGCTGCGTTCTGTTCGGTCTCGGTGTCGGAAACCTAATCTCATTGCCTCCAGTGATCGCACAGAAGGAGTTTAAACGGAGTGAGGTGGGAGTGGTCGTGGCACTTATCACGGCGATCAATCAAGCGACTTTCGCGCTGGCACCTGCCGTCTTTGGGTTTCTCAAAGATGCTACGGGTCAATATGTTCTACCTTTCGCAGTGGCCGCGATCGGACAAGTCGCCGCCGCGTTTATTGTACTCGCTGGCCGTCAGCGATTGCCTCAGTCCTGAAATCTCGAAAAGTCCGGTTTGCGCTTCTCTTTGAACGCTTGCATTGCCTCGGACGCCTCACCTGAGCCGAGCTGGCTTTGGAAAAACTGCATTTCTCGATGCATTTGTAGTGCCGCCTCGTTGGTCTCGCTACGCAGTAGAGACTTGGTCAGCCTCACGGCGCGAGGAGGCTTAGAAGCGATCTTTTGAAGAATGGTGGTCATGGCCGGCTCCAATTCACTAGTGGGATGGATCGACCTGATGAGGCCAAGGCTCAAAGCGGCCTTTGCGTCCAATGCGTCGTCGCAGAACATCATGCCTGCTGTCCGCTGATAGCCAATCAAGCGCGGAAGCAAGAGGCTCGAACCGGCCTCCGGGACAAGGCCAAGATTGACGAACGGAAGGCGGAAGCTCGCGTTCTCGGACGCGAGCACGATGTCGCAGTGGAGGAGCATCGTCGTGCCGATGCCAACGGCCAGTCCATTGACGCCGGCAACGACGATCTTCGGAAAGCTCGAGAGCACGCGAAGGAAGCGGGGTGCTGGACGCTCACCGGACCGGCTCGGACCGTTGAGGAAGTCATCAATGTCGTTACCGGCCGTAAAGCTATCGCCACTACCAGTGATAGAAACAGCACGGATCTTCGGGTCTGCTTCCGCTTGTTCAAGACTGTCGGAAATCGCGTCGTACATCGCGCCGGTCAGAGCGTTCTTCTTGTCTGGTCGGTTCAATTGAACAGTCAGCACGTTAGCCCGGTGTTCAACCAGAACATCCTTCATTTTATCCTCCCGAACCGAACGTTCGACGTCCAACGTTGAAGCGTATGGCCGAATTTCGCGGTGTCGGTTGCGAGTGGCAACGTACTGCCGGGTATAGCTATCGCGCCATGTAGCCCGACCGGTGTGAGTAGAATTCAAGGGGGGCGTAACTTTTTTCGCTTGTTGCGGCGCGGAAACTGCGGTGCAGTCGGTTGCGTATTTAAAGGAAAATCGGGAGATGGCGGTGACAAAGGTCTCAAGTGAAAGTCCCACTCGGCGGAAGATCTTGGACGCTGCGATCGCCCTCTTCGATTCCGAGGGCGTACGATCCGCTACGGTCGACGCAATTTCCGCAAACGCGGGAGTGACCAAGCGAACGCTGTATTACCACTTTAGGAGCAAAGATGACCTTATGGTCGCTGCACTGGAGGAGCTACAGCATTCAGGGGACGGCATGTTGGATGCTAGCCTGATGGCGCGCGACGTGGATGCCAGGAGGTTTGTTGTCGCCGCGTTCGGTGAGGTAGCGGCAGGCGCGCGGGATATTCGTTGGAAGGGATGCGCTTTTATCAGGGCTGCGACCGAGCTCGCCGGGTTTCCTGGTCATCCAGCGGCAGCGGCCGCGAGAAAGTATAAGCAAGATATGGAGAAGCTCCTGTTCCACAAGTTGGTCGGTGAAGGCTTCAGGAATGCGCGCTCGCTAAGTAGGCAGTTGGTGCTGCTGCTCGACGGAGCGATCGTACATGGTGTGGTCCATCATGACCCAACCTATGCTCTTGAGGCGGCGCGTTGCGCTCTCGATCTGCTCGACAACTCGCCGATTGGGCACGACCAAAGAAGCGCAAATCAACAGAGCGAGCTTAGCCTCGCTTCCGATCCCTTTGTCGATCACGCCAGCAAGACCCCCACATCTTGTTCGCATTAGTTCAAGTCCTATCGGAGTAAGAAAGTGAACGAAGCTCTAACGCGTGCAGAAAAGTTTGCAGCTGCAATGGGAGTACGGGTGCCGATCTTCATGGCACCGATGGCGGGCGCGTGCCCAGCATCGCTTGCAATTGCGGTTGCTAACGCCGGCGGCATGGGTGCCTGCGGTGCGCTCCTCATGAAGCCTGACGAGATCTCCGGGTGGTCGCGGGAAGTCCGGTCGAACAGTAATGGCGCCTTTCAGCTGAACGTATGGATCCCAGATCCATCGCCGGTGAGGGATGAGGTCAACGAAGCCCGGGTTCGCGAGTTCCTCGGTAAATGGGGTCCGGCGGTGCCGCGGGAGGCGGGGGACGCAACGCCGCCGGACTTTGAGTCACAGTTGGAGGCCATGCTTGAAGTGGGGCCGCCGGTCCTGTCGTCGATCATGGGACTATATCCGGCACCGTTTGTGGAGAAGATGAAGAAGCGGGGAATCAAGTGGTTTGCGACCGCTTCTACTGTAGCGGAGGCGAAGGCTGCTGAAGCGGCTGGCGCGGACGTTGTCGTTGCGCAAGGCTCGGAGGCGGGCGGCCACCGCGCTAGCTTTATCGCCGGCGATGCCATGGCAAGGCAGGTCGGCTTGTTCGCTCTGCTTCCTGCCGTCGTCGATGCTGTGAGGGTACCAGTGGTCGCAACCGGCGGCATTTCCGATGCACGAGGAGTGGCGGCCGCGCTATTGTTTGGCGCGAGCGCGGTCCAAGTCGGAACGGGGTTTCTTCGCTCCCCTGAAGCCAAGACCCACCCCGCCTGGGCTGATGCGATCGGTAAGGCAGCTCCTGAGGATACGGTTGTAAGTCGGGTATTCAGCGGTAGAGCAGGCCGTGCCATTGCCACGAAGTACGTAGTGGCAGCCACGGGGCCTGATGCTCCGGAGCCTGCGCCCTATCCGGTGCAGCGCGGGTTGACGGCCGTTATGCGAGCAGAAGCAGGAAAAGCCAACGACGTGGAGCGAATGCAGGCATGGGCAGGCCAATCGGCCGGTCTGGCCAAGGCTATCCCGGCTGGAGAAGTAGTCGACGAGCTGTGGAAAGGCGCGCAATCATTGCTCGGTGGGTGAGCAGTGCAATGAAAGGTAGATCAACCGACAGGTATAACGCGCCATCTTTACGATCGTCCTGCGCAAGCTACATTGCGCCCGCCCGTCATTTCTTATCTGCCGGCAAAGCTTGTGGGCTTGCCGGCGAAAGGGCATCGGGGGAATCGATGAAGAGACCCTTTCGTACTGGCGGGTGCAATTGTGGTGCGGTGCGTTACACGGCCTTTGGCGAACCACTAACTTGCTTCATCTGCCACTGTCGTCGGTGCCAGAGGCGCACGGGCAGCGCATTCGGTATGTTTCTGGTTTATCCGACCGCAAATGTGAGGATCTCCTGCGGAAGCCCAGAGAAGACGACTAGGGTGACACCGCAAGCTGGAAGAAACACAACGACTGAATGCCCAGTTTGTCGTAGCAAACTGTGGGTGCAGCGCAATGGCTCGAAAGCCGTGAATTTGCGAGCGGGGACCTTAGATTACGTCGGCGATCTGAGGCCCGTTGCGCAGTGTTGGACGTCAAGTGCTCAACTGTGGGCGTTGTCGTCCGGCATTTTGTCGTTTGACGAAGAGCCATCAAACTACTTGGTCTTATTCGAAGCGTGGAAGCGTGCCTTCCCTCCAGACAGAGAAAGTAAGCGAGAAGAAGCGACGCGATCTACTTAACCCATACTGACCGCAAGATCACCAGCGCGGATGAACGACTGCTCTTCTTAAAAGTAACTAGAAGAGGCCTCAATGAACTTACTTCGACGCATTCGTCGCTACATCGAGTTTCGCAATGCCCTGGGCGAACTCTCCTCCATGGATCAGTTCACCTTGCAAGATCTGCGGATTTGGCCCTCGGAGTTCGAAGGTCTGGCAACGGAAGCGGCTGAAGCGCGCGCCGAGCCAAATAGATCGTCAAGACGCCATTGCGAACCTGATCACAGCTACATTCTGGCTCAGCTAAAGTTCACGAACCGGCGAGCCTATGATCGGTATACAGCACGTTTCATGTCGGTACTCAAAAAATTCAACGGCAGGCTGCTTATTGCAGACGAAAACGCCGAACTCTTGGCTGGCAGTTGGCCAATGGACAAAGTAGTCCTGCTATCATTCCCAAATAGGGAAGACGCGTTTAGATTTCACGTGTCGCCTGAATATGAGGAGATTGCACAAGATCGACGAGCTGGCGCGGAAGCCACCGTGCTTCTGTTGAATGGTATCTCGTGACACAGAGCTATAGTACGTACTCATAAATGGCCTGGGACGTCCGTCTTCGAGGGCGCAGCGACACCCGCGCTGCGCGCAGGCGTAGTCAGCCTATGACCCAAAGCGGTCATTTTGCCCAACAGTAACTGGTCTAATTTGCGCGAAGCTGTCGCAAGATCAGGAACCCCACCAACGTCACGATTGCCAAGTGGCCAAATCCTATCCCCCAGCCGAGTAAAGCGTTGTCTCCGCAAAGATCTAAGGAAAGGCCCACGCCGAGCGGGCCGATGAAGCCACCGGCATAGCCGCTCATGCTGTGCAGACCCATCGTGGTGCCACGAAGCTTTGGGTCGGCTGCTTGGACGGTACCCGCTGTTAGCGCCGCGCTGTCGATGAAGATGGTCCCCATCCAGAATATGATCAGCGCTGCCGACAGCAGTATCGATGTGCCGAGCGTCCATCCCGTCACCAGCGCAAACGATGCGGCCGCGCAGAATGCAAGCGAAACCACGCGAATTCGCCCATAGCGCTGCGCCAGTTCGTTTCCAGAGACGGAGACTACGATACCGGCGAAATTCGCGATCGACAGCAACACGGTCGGTGAGGGTAGCCACAACGGGGGCGCGGCCTGTGCCGCGGCGGCAGTCAGGAACGCGACGCCCCAGGCACGCAGCGCCGCCATCTCCCAAGTATGGACGGTATAGCCAGCGATCCAGGCCATCGCCGGGCGGTTGCGAAATATGGGACGGAAATCGAGCAGAGCGCGAGGGTCGGCCGCCACTGTGTGCGTCGACGTGGTGTCCGGCATGACGGCCCATGCGATCAAAAGCGCGATGAGAGCGGCGATGCCGCCGAACAAAAATGCGGCGGACGGACCTACCCAGGCGGCGAACAGCCCGGCGATACCGAATGAGCTGGCGCCTGCGATGCCGACGCCGGCTGCATGCATTGAAACCGCGCGCGACTGCTCGTTGCCCTCAAGCGTGTCGGCGATCGCCTTCAGACCCGGCATGTAGGCACCGGACCAGCCCATGCCAGCCAGCGCACGGAAGATTAGCGCTGACCAGAAACCGTCGGCAAGAAAGGCAAAGCCGAGATGCGCCATCGCGGTAAGGCCGGCGCCGGTGGCGTACACGTAGCGCGTAGGGACGCGATCGGTGAGTGCCACCAGGACCGGCACGGCAACCACGTAAGCCGCGAAGAAAATGCCGACCAGCCATCCGGCTTCGGTTTTCGACAGATTCCAGGCAGCGATGTAGGTCGGGAGCAGCGCCGGCAGGCTGAATGCACCGATTTGCACCAGCATTTGTGCGGCCACGATCGCCCAAACGAAGCGGCGGCTTTCGCGCGAGATGATCGGCGTTTCACTCATGTCTTGCCTGTGCGCAACAGCAGCAATGCGCCGAACGCGGACAACGAAAACAACGCGCTGACCCACAGCGCGCCGGTGCCCATGACTTCCACCAAAAAGCCGACGGCGAGCGGCGCCAGCGCGCCGGTTGCGCGCGCGGGCAGGGAGATCATGCCGACGCGTCGTCCGAATCCCTGCGGGCCAAACAGGGCCAGCGGCAACGTGCCCCTCGCAATAGTGAGGATGCCGTTGCCGGTTCCATAGAACACGGCGAAGAGGGGAGCTAGCAGTGGTCCTCCGATCGCGAGGACCACCACGCCGATCGGGTTGGTGAGTGTCGCGAGCCGCGCTGAGAGCAGGGGATGATAGCGCGCCAGCCAGCCCGCTTCGACGATGCGCGCCGTGACCTGGGCCGGTCCGATCAGCATGCCGGCGAACAATGCGGCCGTCGGTGTCGCGCCGAACTGCACCAGCATCGTGGGCAACAGCGCCGACAAGCCTGAACTTACAAAGCCAGTGGCAGCGAAGACATAGGCGACGACGACCATGGCTGAGGTTTCATTCTGTACTGCGCTTAAATTGCTCGATGCCGATGCTGCCGCCTTGGAGGCTGACGTGATGCTAGGCAGAGACAGATTGAGCGGTACAGCTATCAGCAAATGCACCGTCGCCCACACCTCGCAAGCCACACGCCAACCGTAGCGCGCCTCGAGCCAGGACGTGATCGGCCAGCCGACGGTGCTGGCAAAACCTGCGATCAAGGTGATGCCGGTGATCGACGAGCGCGCCGCGCTGCCGTAGATGCGTGTCAGCGTGGCGAAGGCGGATTCGTAGAGACCCATCCCCATGCCGATCCCAAGCAGAAGCCATGAAGCGCCGAGAAGCAGCGGTCCGTGAGCGAACGAGAGCAGCCACAGGCCGGCAGCGAGGGCCACGTTAGAGACGGCCAACAGGCCGCGCCCCCCCGACGTATCGACGAAGTGCCCGACTTGTGGGCCAAGCAATCCCGAGACAACAAGCGCACCGGACAACGCTCCGAAAATGACGGTCGGTGTCATGCCGAGGTCGCGCGCGATCGGGGCCGCCAGAATGGCCGGCAGATAATAGCTCGATGCCCAGGCAATGGTCTGGGCCGTGCCCAGCGCCAGGATGACGCCAATTGACCTGAAATGTCCCGGGGTGTCCTGCGCTACCTCATTCATGAATACCCGCAGCCGCTGGCGCCTGCCTTTTTCGCGCTCTCGTGGGCGGTGGCGCAGGCCGAGGCATCGGCCTTTGCGGCTCCGCTGCAGCAGCTTGCTCCCTGTAAGGAAGGCGCGGGGCTGCTGCAAACGCCTGTCTCCGGCAAGCTCAGCTCGACGCGTCGCGCCGCTTCCGCGTCGCCAGCAAGCTCGGCAGCGATCGAGCGGACCTGCTCGTAACCGGTGAGCATCAGAAATGTCGGTGCGCGGCCGTACGACTTCATGCCGGCAAAGTAGAAGCCTGGCTCGGGTTGCGCCAGCTCGCGCGAGCCATGCGGGCGCACGGTGCCGCAGCTGTGCAGATTGGGATCGATCAGTGGTGCGAGCGGCACCGGGCTTTCCACGGTCGGATCGACTTCGATGCGGAGCTCGCGCGAGAAATCGAACTGCGGCCGAAAGCCGGTCGCTACGATCAGTTCATCGACAATAACTTGCCGTCTCGCATCGTCCGCGCCAATAAGAAGGTTCGCTCCATCGAGCGCGATATGGGAGACGCGGAATTGGCGTTCGATGCCGATCTTGCCTTCGGCAACGAGCCGAGCGAACGCTGCGCCCAACGCCCCGCGCGCGATCAGCTTGTCGTTGGCGCCGCCGCCAAATGCTTTCGCGGGGTCGTTGCCGCGCAGCAGCCACAGCGGCCGCGTGTTAGGTTCTTGTTGCGCGAGTTGGGCCAGGTCGATCAGGGAGCCGATGGCAGAATGTCCCGCGCCGAGCACGGCAACCGTCTTGCCTGCATATCGCGTGCGATCCCTGCCGAGCACGTCAGGCATGCTATAGAAAACGCGGCTCGTTGCAGACTCTTCGCCGATGGCGGGCAGGCCGTTGGCGCCGGCCGGATTGGGCGACTGCCACGTGCCGGAAACGTCGATCACTGCATCCGCGCGCAAGACCTCCGAACCTCGGCCGTTCTGGTATCTAATTTCGAATGGGGCGCCCTCGCGTCCCGAACTCTTCAGTTTGTCTAAGCCTGCGCGGCTGATGTCGGTGACGCGACTCGATGTGCGGATATGAGCGGCGAGGGCGGTTCGAATGGCGAGCGGTTCGAGGTAGCGCTCCACCAGTTGCGCGCCGGTGGGGTACTGCTTTGGGTCCGGTGAATTCCATCCCGTAGGCTGAAGCAGCCGCTCCGCCGCGCGATCGATGCTGTATTCCCAAGGCGAAAACAGCTGGACGTGTGCCCATTGCCGAACCGAATGGCCAATCTTATCACCGGCTTCCAGAACGATCGGCTTCATCCCGCGTTCGAGGACGTGGCACGCCGCAGCAAGGCCAACGGGGCCGGCTCCGACTATGGCGACAGTTTTGGGCTCGCTCAAATCGCTTCTCCCATAGTACCAGAAACATCGAAATTAAAGACAGGGCAATGTCATGCCGCATTCTTGGCGTCTCCACTTTCAGAAGACTCGGCGCAGCACTCGGCGACAAGGTAGGCGACGAGTTCACGCATGACGCCGTAGTTGGCGTGACAGACCAGCGTCGTCGCTTCGCGCACCTGCGTTACCAGCCCTGCCACCACGAGCGCCTTAATGTGATGGGACAGGGTGGACGGCGCGATCTTCAGCCTGTCCTGCAGACGTCCAACCGGCATGCCGGGTCCGCCCGCGCGGATCAGCGTGCGGTAGATTTTCAGCCGGGTCGGATTGCCGAGGGCTTCGAGATGGGCGGCAGCGTCATCTAGGTTCATGATTTGCAATGTAATTCGAGTCGAGGCGTTCGTCAACGGAATTTCTAGAATAATCGAAATATAACATTCGTTTCCGATTGGCGCGTCGAACATACATCCATAAATTTAGATATATCAAAATAAAACCCGCTATCATCTCAATGGCCGCGCTGGCGCAAGCCACTCGGCTCGACGTTTTCCGGCTGTTGGTCAAGCGCGAGCCCGAGGGGCTTGCCGCCGGCGAGATCGCAAAGGCACTGGCCGTCCCGCAGAACACGATGTCAGCGCACTTGTCGGTCCTGTCGCGGGCGGGGCTGGTCACAGCGCGCCGGATCAGCCGTTCAATCATCTATCGCGCCGATCTGGCCCGCTTTCAGGCCGTGATGTCGTTTCTCGTCAACGACTGCTGCGACGAACGACCGGAAATCTGTGCGCCATTAATTGAATGCATCACGCCTTGTTGCCCACCGAAGCGGAAGGAAAAGCCAATGTCCGATCGCACGTTTGACGTTCTGTTTCTCTGCACCGGCACTACCGCGCGCTCGATTCTCGCGGAGTCGATCCTGCGCAAGGAAGGCCGCCGTGGGCGCTTCAAATCGTTCCCGGCTGGAAGCCAGCCCCCAGGGAGCGGACAAGCCCCTCGCGATCAAGGTTTTGCGCCACATGGACTATCCAGTAGAGTCCAGTAGAGGATCTTTCGGTCGAAGAGCTGGGAGGAATTTGCGCGGGCTGACGCGCCGGTGATGGATTCGTCTTCACGGTTTGCGACGACGCCGCGGGGGAGGCTTGCCCGATATGGCCGGGGCAGCCCATGACGGCGCATTGGGGAATCGGGGACCCCGCCGCCGTCGAGGGCACCGACCTTCAAAAGGAAGCGGCTTTCGTCCAAGCATTCCGCTACCTGAAAAGCCGGATAGCGGCCTTTGCCAGCCAGCCTGCCTTTCGCCAGCATCGACTCGCTGTCCTCGGCACGTGGCTGCGCGACATCGGCCGCATGGACGGCACTACGATCGAGCGAGGAAAGGCCGGTTGATGTCCGAATTCGATTTGCTGCGGCGGCTGGCGGCTGAACTGCTGGGCACCGCCTTGCTTGTCTCGACTGTCGTCGGCGGGGCATCATGGCGGAGACCCTGACAAAGGACGTGGCACTGCAGCTGCTCTGCAACGCACTGCCGACCGGCGCTATTCTCGTGGTGCTGATTTCTATGCTCGGTCCGGTCTCGGGAGCGCATTTCAATCCGGCGGTTTCGCTCGTGATGGCACTAAAGGGCGATCTCCCGGCGGGCGGGGTGGCCCGCTACGTGGTCGTGCAAATTTTGGGCGGAATCGCTGGGACCGTGATCGCACATGCGATGTTTGGCATGCCGCTGTTCGAATTCTCCATGAAAGTACGAACCGAAAGCGCAGTGGTTGGCTGAAGCCATCGCCGCCTTCGGCTTGGTCGCCACCATCCTTTCTGGCGTCCGCTTTGACCGGTCGGCTGTGCCTTGGCTGATCGGCCTTTACATCACAGCCGCATACTGGTTCACCGCCTCTACTTCTTTCGCCAATCCGGCGGTTGCGATCGCGCGCTCTCTGACCAACACGTTCTCAGGTATTCGTCCAATCGATCTTCCCGGCTTCATGGCAAGTGAACTTGTTGGCGCGGTGATCGGATTAATGTTTATGGGCTGGCTACTTCGCGGTGCAAGTGACACTGCAGCAGTAAGAAAAAACGCATCTTTTCGGCGTTACGTAGTTATTACGCAGGGGAAGTGGTGGCCCTTCGCATTGCGGAGCTGATGTCAGCTTGTGGCTCAAAGCCGAGATGCCGTGGTCACCGGGCGATGTCCGATTTTAGAGGGAGAGCCGATATGGCGGATTTATGGGTACGCGACCTAAGGCGCGGCAATGCGCCCGCATGTCTCGGACGAGGCTCTTTCCGACGAACTGACATCTAACAACCACTCACGAAAAGTCTGGGCGGCGCGTCTCCTGGTACCCTCAGCAGTTTCTAACAACCAATATCCTTCTTCGATTGAAACGCGCGCAGGATGGGCGGGCTGAACGGGGGCATGACCGGTCGACGTACTAAGCAGTGACAGCGGAACGCGTCCCATGGCTATACCTAACCCCGTAGCTGCAGCTCGAACAGCTAGCTGTAACTTGTCAAACGCAGCGTCTTGCCGGAATTCTAATGATTGCCCTGTGCCTTCGGCCCAGGTGCGCCAATCCGAGGGAAACGCCGACGTGTGTATGAAGGTCACCCGGCTCCAATCCAGCAACCCACCTGGTGTCCGCACGCTTCTGAGGTAAGATTCGGACGCAACCGGGACCAAGCACTCCTTGAAGAGGAGTGTTGCAGACGCTTGCGGCCAGCTGCCCTTTCCGTGCCGAATGGCCAGATCAAAATCTTCTGTTGCAGCCTCGGTAGGTTCCGAAGAACTAGCAATACTTACCTGGATCTGTGGGTGCCGCTCCCGAAAAAGGTGGATGCGCGGCAGTAAGAACAATCTCGTGAAGTCGGGCTCAGCCCGGACCCTGACCTGGGCGTCGCGCTCAGAGAGGGTGATGTGTGAGAGCCCAGCCGCGATCAACGACAGAGCTTCTGAGATATATGGCAAGTAGTCTGTCCCCGCGGATGTCAGTGAGACGCCCCGGGGACCGCGCAGGAACAACTCCACGCCAATGGCCTTCTCAAGGGCATCGACGGCATGGCTGACCGCACTGCCTGTCATTCCGAGCTCGGCTCCTGCGTCACGAAAGCTCCCGTGTCGCGCAGCCGCTTCAAACACGCGCAGGGAGGAAAGGGGCGGCATTCTCTGGCCTGTGGTCCGCGACGTGCCCTTCGTTCCCGTGCGACCGAGCTTAGCCATCGGCGTCCCCCGGCAACGCGCGATCTAGATCACCTTCCCGATGGACTAAACTCGCGTCCAGCAACCCAGGTCGCTTAATCTCTGCCTTTATCCACTCTCGGAACAGTCGGACCGGTTTACGTCGCTCGTTCTTCTCTGAACAGACCAGCCAATAACCCATGTCGCTAGGAACTGGCGCATTCCAGATTTCAACCAATCGACCACTGCTCAGTTCAGGATCAACGAGGGGCTTTCGTCCGAGCGCGACACCTAATCCCTCGGCGGCCGCTTGAAACGCCATCTCCAATGTATCGAAATGAAGCCCCTTTGATACATCGATATCCGGCCGGCCGGTGAGGCGCACCCAGGCTTCCCAATCGACACTGGCAGTGTCCACATGGATCAATGTGGCGCGATCGATAAGGTCCAACTGCTCCATCTGTGAAGCAAGGCGCGGGTTACACACTGGGACAAGAAGTTGGTCCATCAAGAGCTCGGCAAACAGCCCAGGCCATTCACCGCGGCCAAGTCTGATCGCTAAATCTACTTCTCCGTTAGCGACGTCGGAGTGGGTCGTCGCCGTGTCAAGCAATACCTTGATGATCGGGTTATTAGCCCGAAATTCGCGAAGTCGCGGCAGCAGCCAACGTGCGGCAAATGTGGGGGCGGCCGTGACGATCAACTGGTCGCCGTCTCCCCATCTGTTGATCTCAGCGCTGCTCCTCGAGAGCAATTCTAGAGCTTGGCAAACCGCTGGGTAAAAGCGCTCTCCCGCCCGTGAAAGCACGAGGCCCTTCGGTGTTCGGTCAAAGAGAGGGACGCCGAGCCATTCCTCAAGGCTCATTACGCCATGACTGACCGCGCTAGGAGTGAGCGCCAACTCGTCTGCAGCGCTCTTGAAGCTATGAAGGCGCGCGGATGCTTCAAATAGACGTAAAGAATTGAGTGGAGGTAGGCGATACTTCATCGCGCCGCCTCCGCTCGTACACCCACCTTAGCCCGACCAGCCCGACGCTTTGGAGGGCTCGCGGGCTGCGTCTGTGGCAGCCCACCCCCTTTGATCCATTCGTCGAAGAAAGTTGTTGCGATCTCTCGCGCCCGAAATTCGCCGTCTGGCCTGTACCATTTGCATATCCAGTTGAGTGCCCCGAAGAGCATCATGGCGCGGAGCTTTGGATTGCCTTCGGTTAGCTCTCCGGATGATGTAGCCTCTATCAAGAGGTCTCTGAAGCGGCCTTCGACCGCCTTGCGGCAACGCAGGACATAGGCTCTGTCGGAACTCGACAGCTCGGACAGCTCACAAAAGACGACGAAGCCAAGCTCATTTTCGGCCAGAACGTCACCGTAGTCGGTGCAAAGCGCGCGAAGGCGCTCTAGTGCGGAGGATTCCCGGCTGTATGGGAGCGCGACTAGGCTGTCATGTGCCCATCTAGCGCATTCACCGAGGAGGGACTGCTTATCTGGAAAGTAGTGGTAGATGGCAGACTTGCTCAGGTGAAGCGCCTGCGCCACCTCGGCTAAGTTCGTTCGATGGTAGCCGAACCGTGAGAAATAGCGTGCCGCTGCCCTGACGAGCTGATCTTTCTTTAGAGCGCGAAGCTCGTCGCCCGATGGAATACCTATCGTCCAAACCATGAGGTCACTCGACCGTCCCTGGAGTCGGTCAACAGTACACCGACTTGTGTAACGATTCAACGCGTTGGTTACGAAGTTAGTCAAAGTAGACTCTATAGTTTACTTTGCGCTGCGGCACCGAGGGTAGTGAAGCGGAACGACCTGGGAGCCCTTATGAAGCTGATGTATGCGCCTCAATCTCCATTCGCCCGCAAAGTTCGAATTGCCTCGCTTGAGTTGGATCTCGGTGATCGAATACAGCTGCGATACGCTGAGGCAGTACCTGGCAAAGACGCTCCAACCTCTCCGAAGCAAGCTAATCCGCTTGGAAAAATTCCGGCTCTGATCCTCGATCGCGGAGAAGTGCTGGTGGATTCCAACGTTATCTGCGAGTACCTAGATTGGCTCGATGGTCGGAGCCGGCTTTTGCCTCCCGCAAGCTATCTACGGTGTCGCCTCTTGTCCGATGTCGCAATCGCCAATGGGGTTTGCGAAGCTCTGATATCGATCAGGTATGAGACCTGGCTCCGTCCCCCAGACAAGCGTTGGGAGGGATGGATCCACGGCCAGTGGGAAAAGGTGTGGAGCGTATTGGACGCCTATGAGCTTCAAGCGCCGTCCATAGGCCAGGGGACCCTTAATCTTTTTCAAATCACGCTTGGTTGCGGAATCGGGTATCTGGATTTTCGCTTCCCCGAAACAAGATGGCGTCGTAGGTGCCCGAATCTCGCCTCGTGGTTCGACAAACTAGCCGAGCGCCCCTCGTTTAGTCGGACCATGCCCAGGGATCCTAATGCTAGCGACCAGAGCTCTCTAGCCAAATAAGAATGGATGTCGCCGTGATAAGCGAAGCAAAATCTCGAGCTCTCGATTGGATAAGAGGCGACCGCTCAGTTGAGGGCCTCGCACTAACTGGTCTGACTCAGGTCGGTCTACTTGGCGGCTCGCGAGAGCTTGACAGTTACGCGGCGATTGCGAGCGCAGACGAAGTCATTTTGTCCGAAGCAGGCTTGCCCGGATATGGCATGCTGTTTTCGGTTCGACAGCTCGTCGCCCGCTTCTTCATTCTAGGTTTTGGCTCTGACAAACAAAAGGACGTTTGGCTGCCGCGATTTCGTGATGGCAAAGCCTGGCCCGCGATTGCGATCTCTGAGCCCGGCGCCGGTGCCCATCCGAAATACCTAGCTACGAGTGCCTCACAAAAAGGAAATAAGTACGTCCTCACCGGCAAAAAGACATGGGTTACAAATGGCGGCCATGCCGACGTCTTCCTGGTCCTTGGTGTAACGTCGGTACAAGAAGGCCGCAAATCGTTCGGGCTTTTCTTAGTTCCTCGCACAACGCCTGGACTGGAAGTTAAGCGCATGGATTTGGGCGGACTGCTCGCTCCCGCGAGCCATGCGGAATTGATCCTCAACCACTGCGAAGTTTCGGCATGCCATCGTTTGGGCGATTCACGAGATGCATACCGCTCGATGGCCGAACCATTCCGAGATGTTGAGGATGTTGTTGTGGCCGCGGGGACCGCGGGATTTGTCCAGTGGATGATAAAGCGCGCGGCCAAGCTCGTAGCACACTCGGAAGAAAATGCGCTGCTATTGGGCCGGTTCACGGCGCTTCAGCTGATGTGTAGCATATCGGCCCAAAACGCTGTCTCCGGTCTCGATAATGGTGCAAGCGAGGGCGCGCTTATCGCAGCGGGGGTGCGGGATCTCGCATCTTCAATTGTTGATCAATTGCGTGGCTCTGTTCCGAAAGATGTGCTTGAGCGCGACTCTGACCTGCAAAACGCATTCGCCGCATTTGACTTGATGTCATCAACGGCTAAGCGTGCGCGAGCTACGCGCCTCGCCAGGCTGGGCAATAGCTTGTTAGTGGTAGACAATCGCGATATGCCGCGGAGCTCGGAGTAGCTGCCCCGCGGCATACCCTTCGGTTCTTAAGCTGGCTTTGTAATGTATCCATAGCGAAGATTGCTGCGGTAGTAGCCGAGCTGCTCATACTCGCTCTTCATTAGAGCAAAACGATCATTCGAGTCATACTCGGCTTTCTTGTTGTAGCCGAAGATACGAAGACCGTTCTCACCCAAGATGCCATTCTTCACCGGCCCGTCGGCCGCGCCAAGCGGCTTGAAGTTATGCTGCTTCTGCATTTCTTCGGGAATTTCCAGTCGCCGCATCGCTTCGATCTGCCATTGCGGTGATCCTGTCCAGACCGAATCTGTTCCCCAAATCACATGATCGGCGCCGAGGCCTCTTACCAGCGTCCCAAGCATTGCAGCCGCGATTGTCGGTTGAGCAATGACGGTCCAGGCAAAAATGGCTCCCAGATCGCCGTAGACATTGGTCACGCCGTGTTTCTCGGGTATTTCGGAAAGGTCAGTGAGCCACGGCAAACGTCCGGTCTGGCGCCATTCGCTGAGTCCTTCCGAAGGGTCTCCGCCCAGATGACGGTATCCGGAATGGTAGATCACAAAGTTGAGTTGTGGCCAATCTTTGGCTGCCTTGCCAACGTCGCCGACCGCAGCATGAGCGGTGAGGTGAGGCATTGCCTGCTCGGCCGCACGCGGGAAAAGACCTTTGTGAATACAGACATTCTTGATGCCTGCTCGGGCAATTCGCTCATAGAAGGGATACATGAGCTTTTCGTCGTCGAGCTTGTAAGCATAGTGCCCACCGTGAGCAATTACGACGTCGCCGATGGTATAGCCCTTCCAACCGTCCGGCTTATGTACCTCGATCGCCTTGTCGACACCCTCGAGCCAGCCAGCTTGTCCAGGCGTGATCGTGTAGTGAGCTAGCATTCGCCTCGAACCTGCCTCGGTATTGATCCGATCGCGAGCTTTGAAAACGGCCTCTTGCGGCAAGAGCCAGTCTTCCGGTGCATCTGAAGGTGCGTTGGTCAGAAGCGCGACCTTCGTATCGCTATCGAGATAGATCTCCTTGAAGAAGTTGTCGAACTTGAGATCTTCAGGTGTTGCAGCTCGCTTCGGCATGCCCTTGTCCCACCCAAGTTTGGCCGCCAACGACCGCTGCCACATGAAGCCGCCCGTACGGTTGGGATCTGCCAACAGCGGGCTCGGATCGTCTCGGATGAAGTGCGTGTGTGCGTCGAAGATCATCTGTCCTTTAAGACTCTTCGAACGATCAGCTGCAATGTCAAGGTTGGTCGCTTCGGCGGCGCTGGCCTCGAAGATATTTCCGTAGACCTGATTCATTACGTAATACGACGCCGCAAGTCCCGCCGCCGTTTGGAAGAACCGCCGGCGGCTCATTCCGTGCTTCGATGCTACCGTCTCGCCGAGCTGATGCAGCTTTGTCTCAACTTCCTTTTGTTGATCTGTCTGGCGTGCGGGCATGTATTCATCGCTTGACACGATCTGAGTGGGGATCGGGGAGACGACGG
This sequence comes from Bradyrhizobium sp. USDA 4461, assembly GCF_054055655.1. Taxonomy (NCBI): domain Bacteria; kingdom Pseudomonadati; phylum Pseudomonadota; class Alphaproteobacteria; order Hyphomicrobiales; family Nitrobacteraceae; genus Bradyrhizobium; species Bradyrhizobium sp. USDA 4461. Next base: position 1,395,156 of record NZ_JBSRXM010000001.1, on the reverse strand, counting down.
GCGCCTCCTCGGCCGGTAAGAGGGATGGCATCTGTTCTGGACCGATGAATCGCATGGCTCTCCTCGCGGGTTGGCTTCTAAGTGCGAGAAGAATGGTACTGAATGGTACCAAATGGCAATGGACCGGCGAGTATACGTCCACGTCACCTTATGCCGGCTAAACCGCGGCCTAAGGTTTACCGCGTACCGCAATTGGAGGGGACGCCGCCCTCCGCAATAGCCCTCCTTCGCCTTCTAGGCCGACTTCGCGTAGGCTGCCATCAGACGTTCGGTGGCCTGTTTTGCCCGCTGATCAATTTCTGCCTTCGTGGGTGGTTTCGCTAGGCCCATCAACAGCCGGATCTGCAGGTCGCCCCACAGCACCGAGAAGAAAAACTCGCAGATCTCTGCAGGCGGAGCGGGCAACAGCAGACCGCTCTCTTGAGCATTCTTGATCAATTCAATGAGCTTTTTACGGCTTGGCTCTCGGCCGCGTTCATTCAAGGCTTGAGCAATCTCAGGCGCTCGCTGAAACTCCGAAATGGCGAACCGAAATACAGCCAAGACATTCGGGTCGCACACTCCTGAAACGAGCACGGCTCCAAACTTAATCAGTACCGCTAACAATGTTTGCCGATCTGTGGGCCGCGGGAGTTCAAGTGGCAGCTGCATCTGCTGGGCACGCCACTTGATGCATTCGACCGCGATCGACTGCTTGTCCTTGAAAAGCGCGTATAGTTCTCGCTTTGAGACTTTAGCCCGCGTCGCGATTTCCAGAGTGCTTGCGCCGTCGAAGCCCAACTCCTTTAACGCTTCGAAGCCGGCGAAAAGCACGCGCTCGCGGATATCTCCGTCGCGCTCTCGAACCTGCACCGTCTTTTTCCTTGTACTCAAGGCCCCCCCCCTTGTCAGGTACTACTACGTACCATATACCTTTGTTATGTGGTACTGGTAGGTACCAGCGGCAGATGCAGGCTCTTCCGCAGAGGAATCTTCGATGCCTGCTTTCATTATCGCCTGGGAAACTAGCAAATGCTAAATCTCGCCACAATTCTTCAGCACACGCCCACTTGGGTTTACGCACTTTTCGCCGTCCTGCTGATCCTTGGTGCGCTTTCCTTGCGACCGCGCACCGTTGAAGTGTGGAGGCTTCTCATAGTGCCGGTCGTTTTCATCGCGTGGGGCATGTACGGCCTATTGCTGAGGCTAGATGCATCGACGTCATTGCCTTTCTATTGGGGGACCTCAGCACTCGTTGCGGCGCTCCTGGCTTGGTTCGGTACCAATCTGGGCAGCATGCAGCCAGATCCTGCTCGCGGGCGGGTCTATCTCGAGGGATCTGTGGTTCCGCTGGCTCGCAACATGATCCTGTTTTTTGCGAAATATTCGATCGGGATTGCGTTGGCCTACGGTCTTTACGATCGGCAAGTCCTTTATCCGCTCGATGCCGTCATCTCCGGAATTAGCGCTGGCTATTTCGTCGGATGGTTGCTTCGGTTCACTCAACGATATCGTCAGGCTGCAGGTGATGCTCGCCTGATGAGCGCCAGCTCCTAGCGAGGACTTGGGCGAGGCAGAGAAGCCGGTGTGCCGCCGCAAGCACGGCGGCAGAATGAGGCACGATACACATGGAGCAAGGATCTCGTTTCTGACAAGAGCCTTTAGTCGATGGATTGCTTGCTTTTAGTTGGACCAAGGCGCTACCCAATTCGCAAACTCTAGCGCATGTCTCGCGACATCTATTGAAGACGTGCCAGAAAGTGCGAGATCTACGTTACCTCGTAAGGCAGACGTCGGAGAGCGGCGCCCTCGGCAAACTTGAGGGGGAATTGACGCAGAGCAGTCTTAGCTCCGGTCGACCCTATGAGCAGCCGCCACAAGCAGAGGCGGACTTCGTTTTGTTGGTGGCGGTCTCACCGATTACAATTATTGTGTCGAGTATCACAGCATTCGCTGCCAGGTCTCGGTGACAAGCGGACGGAGAAGGACCTTGTTTCGACGTCACCAGCTTCTGCCGACAAGCAGCCGAATACTCAGGTGCTCCAGGCCGGACCATGGTCCGGCCTTCGGAGCAGCGATGTGGGCGCTGCGGAAGTGGCTAGACCAAAGGCGACAAGGGAGCGGCCGGTCAGCTCGTAGACCGTCCCAAAAGAAAAGCTGGATACCTCTGCGTTGGGCTGATTGGTGTCGACAAGTCCCTCCCAGTGCAGGCCCTCGGGCACGGCTGGGAGGGTGAACTTCACAACGTCGAAATGCGAGTTATAGAGGAGTAAGACCGTCGTATCCTCCCCCCGACGCAGAATACCGGACACCTGCGCTCGCCCGTCCAGCAGCATTCCGAAGCATTTCGCGTTGGCGTCGTCCCACTGCTCCTGCGTCATTTCTTCGCCCGTTGGCGAGAGCCAGGTAACGTCCTTGACCTCCAAGCCTTCATTATAGGTTCCAATAATGAAGCGTCCGCGGGATAGGACGGGGAAAGCTTTCCGCACGGCGATCAGTTTCTTAGTAAAGTCACGGAGTGCACGACCCTGCTGATCGATGGCAAGCCAATCGAGCCAAGTGGTCTCATTATCCTGCGCGTAGGCGTTATTGTTGCCGCCCTGAGAGTGCCCAAATTCGTCGCCGGCTAGCAGCATCGGTGTCCCGTGCGACAGCAGCATGGTGGCGAGAAGGTTGCGCTTCTGTCTTTCGCGCAATGCCAGAATTTCGGGGTCGTCGGTCGGTCCTTCGACGCCGTGGTTCCACGAGTGATTGTTCGAATGGCCGTCGCGGTTGTCTTCACCGTTGGCCTCGTTGTGCTTGTCGTTGTAGGAGACGAGATCGTTGAGGTTGAAGCCATCGTGAGCCGTAACGAAATTCACGCTCGCCCACGGCTTCCGGCCGCGTTTGTTGAAGAGGTCACCCGAACCTGAGATCCTTTTAGCGAAATCCGGCAGTACGCCTTCGTCGCCCTTCCAGAAACCTCGTGTCGTATCTCTGAACTTGTCGTTCCATTCCGCCCAGCCAGGCGGGAATTGGCCAACTTGGTAGCCGCCCGGGCCTATATCCCACGGTTCCGCGATGAGCTTTACGCTCGAAAGCACCGGGTCCTGCCGACATGAATCGAGAAAGCCGCCCCCCTCGTCAAAGCCGTAGGGCTCGCGGCCGAGGATGGTCGCCAAGTCGAAGCGGAAGCCGTCGACGCGCATCTCGGTGGCCCAATAACGCAGCGAATCCGCTACCAGCTGCAGGACCCGCTGATGGGAGAGGTTGACAGTGTTGCCGGTGCCGGTGTCGTTTATGTAGTAACGCTTGTTATCTGGCAGCAGCCGATAGTAGCTAGCATTGTCTATGCCTTTAAACGAAAGCGTCGGCCCGAGTTCGTTGCCTTCGGCCGTGTGATTGTAAACGACGTCAAGGATTACCTCGATGCCGGCGGCATGGAATTGGTTCACCATCGTCTTGAATTCGGTCGCCAGGCCAGTCTGGAGATAGCGTGGCTCTGGCGCGAAGAAAGCCAGCGAATTGTAGCCCCAATAGTTTCGTAGTCCTTTATCGACAAGATAACTGTCGTCGACGAAGGCATGGATGGGTAGCAATTCGGCGCTCGTCACCCCTAGGGAGCGCAGATAGCCGGGAACCTGCGAGTTAGCCAATCCGGCAAACGTACCTCGCTCCGTCTCAGGAACGAGCAAGTGGAGCTTAGTGAAGCCTTTGACGTGCATCTCGTAGAAGATTGTGCGCTCCCACGGCGTCTCGGGCTTTCGCGCCGACCCCCAAGTGAAGGCCGGGTCGATAACACGGCACTTCTGTATAAGGGGAGCGCTGTCGCTGTCGTCGAAGGATTTGTCCTTGTCCGGATGATCAAACCTATAGGCGAACAGCCCCGGTCCCCACTTCAGCTGGCCCACCAGCTGCTTGGCGTACGGGTCAATGACGAGCTTGTTCGGGTTGAAGCGGTGTCCGGCGTCGGGATCGAAGGGCCCGTGAACACGATAGCCATAAACCGTCCCGGGACGAGCCGACGGCAGATAGCCATGCCATACCTCGTCGGTATACTCAGGCAATTCGATGCGTTCGAGCTCTCGCTCGCCTCGTGCGTCGAAGAGACAAAGTTCAACCTTTGTCGCGTTCGCGGAGAATAGTGCGAAATTGACGCCGAGGCCGTCCCAAGTCGCGCCAAGCGGAAATGGCTTGCCTTCGCGTATAGTGGTTCGGTTGAGCCACTGCGCCGCCCGTGCCAACGTGTCCGTTGTATGCTTGTCCATCGATCCCCCCGCAGCCTCGCGAGGGATAACGGGATTGCTACGGTTGGAGTTCCCAACGTGGGCAGCACCGGCAGAAAGACGAGGGGGCCGCCACTGACGGTCCCCCAGAAGGCCACAGTCGATGCCGTCAAGCCGCTTCGGCGTTGATGGCCGATACGGCAAGCTTGCTCAACGCGTCGTCGGTCTTCTTTTCCTCGGCCAGGGTCTGGTCGAGAAGCTTGACCACGTCCTTGTGGCCGAGCTTGTCAGCCCAAGTTTTGAGCGTGCCATATCTGGATATCTCGTAGTGCTCGACGGCCTGTGCCGCGGCCAACAGGCCGGCGTCTAGGGCGGGCGTGTCCGCGTACTCGTCCATGATTTCCTTGCCTTCGTCGAGAATCCCTTCGATGGCGTCGCACTTCTTGCCGCGAGCGGCCTTGCCCAGCGATTCAAAGATCTGCTCAAGGCGGTCGATCTGTCCTTCGGTCTCGTCGTGGTGCTTCTCGAAGGCGGCGCGAAGCTCGTCCGAATTGGCTGCCTTCGCCATCTTCGGGAGCGCCTTGTAGATCTGCTTTTCCGCGTAGTAGATGTCTTTAAGGGTGTCTAAAAACAGTTCGTTCAGGTGTTTCTCAGCCATGCTCGCTCCTCCGCGATACCTCGTAGAAATTGAGACTCTCAGAACACTCTGAGATTGGCGACGTTCCTACGGATGAAACGCGGCGCTAGCGCTCGGACGGCTGCGGGCTGATCGTTGCCCGTCTCTTTTGAATTAGCCGATGAACGAACGCCAGCTTGGCAATCACGGCAGGCGCAAGCATGAACGGGTACAGGTCGTTCAGTCCAATCGCCCGGTTCACACTGTTCATGGCAAAGACGAACGGGAGCCAGGAAGCTACGACGCGGTCAAAATCAGAAATGGTGTAGGGATTGAAATCGATCCTAGCGGCCAGTCCCTCGGACGCAACGCCGGTGGGAGCCACTTGGATGCCGAAGTTCCCAGCCATTTCTAGTGTATCGACTATGTGGAGGTAGTGGGCCCACGTCTCGGCGAAGTCCTCCCACGGATGGACCGACGCATAGGCCGATACGTAGCGGTCTCGCCAGTCGGACGGCGGGCCGTCGTGATAATGTCGTTCGAGCGCCGATTGATAGTCTTGAGAATCGTCGCCGAAGAGCAGGCGGTTCGCTTCGAGCTCGCCGCCGTCGCGGACGAGTAAGTCCCAATAGTGATGCCCCACTTCGTGCCTGAAATGGCCGAGCAAGGTGCGATATGGCTCGCCCAACTCTATGCGGCGCCGCTCTCGCTCGATCTCGTCCGCTTCTGACAAAGCGATGGTGATGACCCCGTTTTCATGGCCGGTCATTACCTTGGCCGCAGGAGTATCGGCGAGGAAGTTGAAGATTAGCCCATGGGCGGGATCTTCATGGCGGGTCCGCAGCGGCAGCCCCCAGCGGAGCAGCGAGTAGAGCAGGCGATGCTTGGCCACCTCTAGCTTGCGCCAGAGGGCCAAGTTGTGCGTCACGGAAAGATCCGGAATCGTGCCGTTATGCCGGCAAGCCACGCAGAAGCCGCTTCCTTGGCACGTGGGGACGAGCCAATTGCAAGCGTCCAGGTTGGCGTTGTCGCAGAAGAGGCGCCTGGCGCCGCCACCCACGGAGCGAAATGCCGCGCCGTCGGTCTCCAGTGAGACTAGGGCGTCGGTGTCAGGATCGTATCCCAACCTGTGACCGCAGCGACCGCACGTTCGGTTCTCGAAATAGAGGACGTTTCTGCAGGACTGGCAGGAAAAGATTTTCATCTTTGTATTCGGTGGCGGGAGTCTGGAGGCTCCTCAATCCTCAAACTCGTCGTCGGTTCCCACGAAAGCGCAAGACATGAGCTCGCATGCTCGACGTACCTGCCCCCCTTGTGCTGAACACCCGATTCAATGCCGCATATGTCCAAAAGTGTACATAGCCAATCGATGTGGTCCGCTCCACGGACCCCGCTGCTTCGAGAAAGGCCCTCCTACCCGGTTCGCGCGCGCCACCGTTATCAGGGTCTCGCCGTTGAGAGCCGAAGTTCTTAGTAACCATCCCGACTACACCGCCTTTACTCTTCATGCATGTGAGGACGTCATTTGGTGCGGGTGAAAGGACAGCGGCGGCGTCGAATTTGGCTCGCTGCGACCTCACGGGAGCAAGCCCTAGAACGAGTTCTAGACGCCGTTGCGGAGGGGTGGACCGTTGCACTCATTCAAGGACGGCGCGATGTAGAACATGCAGCTGCGCTGAGCATGAATGCGGGGGAAGTGCGCCGGTACAACCTGTCCTGACGTGAGGAGCGGAGGATGACCGAAAATTCTTCGAACGGGGCCGAGCCGCGAGCGGCGCCGGCCAATGTGTCCGGGTAGGAGAATGGAGACAAAACCCAGGCTCCACAACACCTGCGGCTGTCTGTAGGAACCGGTCCCGAAATCGCGTGTTACGGCTTCATGACGCGCTTCTTTTTTGATTACCACCCATCAGATGGCGACGCCACGACTGACGAGGTAGGGGAAGAGCTGGAAGACCTTGACGCGGCGCGCGTGAAGGCGTTGGCTGCCGTCGGCGATGCTGCTTTTGACGAGGCTCGGGCCGGTCACGAATTCAGCTTGACCATCAGTATCAGAGACGGCACGCGTCCAGTTGGCCGGGCCAGCGTGATCCTAACAGTTAGCTGATCCAGCGATGCACCAACGGCTAATCTCGCGCTTGAAAGCCGTGTCCGGGCTCTCGGATGATGAGAGCGCGGTACTCAATGCACTCCCGCATACAGTTAGGACGCTTAGCGACCGCGAAAGCATTCTGAAGGAAGGCGACAGGGCGTTGAATTGTGTTGCCGTCATAAGCGGCTTTCTTTATCGGCAAAAAATTGTCGGCGATCGAAGTCAGATATTGTCCATGCATGTGCCGGGCGACATACCTGATCTCATGACGCTGTACCTGCCGATCATGGATCATGACTTGATTAGTGGGGGGCAAAGCATTGTGGCAACGGTCCCTCATGCTGCTTTGAGGTCGCTATTTGAGAAATGCCCCTCTTTGGTGCACACGTTTTGGCGCGAAACACTCATTGATGCGGCCATCTTCCGGCATTGGGTGGGCAACCTTGGTGCGATGGACGCAATTCATCGTGTCGCTCAGTTGTTATGCGAGCTTGCCGTTCGCCTTGAATTCGTCGGGCTTCTTGACCGAGACAGCTTTGTTCTCCCGTTTACTCAGGGCGATATTGGATCGGCTTGTGGCTTGTCGACGGTCCATACTAATAGAACGTTGCAGGCGCTGAGGAAGCGCCGGCTATTGAAGTGGCGCGGGGAGAAGGTGTCGCTACCGAACCGAAGGGCTCTCGAAGAGCTGGCGGATTTTGATGCCGCTTATCTTCAAGTGAAGCAGCAGAAAGCGTAAGCCGAAGCAAGCTGGCGCCGAGGCAACAGCCGGCGTACTGTTCTCTGCTGACATCGATCGCAATCGCCGATCTAATTTCACATCCAGCAGAAAAGTCGAAGGTGGCGGCCGTTCCGGTTGCGGAACTTTCCTGTCGCTACCGAGTTGTCAGCGCACTATCAAAGACGACATCAAGGATTCCGGAAAGGGCGCTATCCTTTGGCTGCTTGGTGGGCCGTTGCCTTTCATTCTGACTATTGCCCTGTTCTGGCATCACTAGTTCGCCGAACCACAAACGCTGGGAAGGGCTCTCGGCTCGAGGCCGGGAGCCATTTACGTCCAAAGCGCTTCAATCAACAAAGCGCTTCAGTCCCGCCTAGCCTTGATTAGGAACCGACGATGGCGAAGAAGGTGAGGAAGGCAAAGAAGCGCCCCGAAACTCATCTAATTGAAAACTTCAAGAGATTAGCGGTATCATCGCAGGCCGTGTTGCTTCTGAAACTCGGCAAGCTCTACGATAAGGCAATGATCACACAACGCGGATTTATGAAGGGGGAAAAGACAGAACGCAGCTCCGCGCCGAAAAAGAGGGCCACAAGGAAATCTCGCGGAAAGGCAACTTCAAAGAAATGAAGAGCTAGTTGCCACAGCGTACGACGTGCAGCGCTTGAAAAGCCACGCGATGTTGAGGCGGTTGCGGCTGCCTCCATTAATTTATGTGGCAGCCGTCTTCTGCTCGCTCAAAGCGATGGGGTAATAGGCAATCTGCGCTTCACCTAGACTGTATACTGGACGGTGAAAGCGTCAGGGCGCCAAGACTTTATACTTGTGGAATGCGAGCTCACCGCAAGCCCGACTTTGTGGACCCAGCCCCCGACTTGCCGAATCGCATACACGTGAGTTCGCTGGCCGTTCCGATCCGACTAAAAAATGCTCTATTACGAGCCGGGCTGACGACGGTCGGAGATGTTCGACGGGTAGATGCCTGGCATATTTTTCTTCGCCAGTACGTCAGGCAGCATTCGCTAGCTGATCTTCGCTCGGCGCTCGGCAAGTTGCAGATTCCAAAGGTGTGATTTCTCGGAATCATCGAAACTTAAACAAAAATATGTCCTTGGGTCGGTTATGACGAGTCACCAATTGCAGAAGCGCTTTGTCGACGTCCTTGGTGCTCGGATGGCTTACCATGAAGTGGGTACAGGGAATCCGCTGCTGTTTCTTCATGGAAACCCCACATCGTCTTATCTATGGCGCGACGTGATCCCTGAGGTTGCATCGGCCGGTCGCGTAATCGTCCCCGACCTAATCGGAATGGGGGACTCTGGTAAGCTGTCAGATGCGGGACCTGAAACCTATACGTTCTTGACGCACTCGCGGTATCTAGACGCATTTATTGAACAAGTAGTTGGATCGTCGAAGCCGGTCGTACTAGTCGTCCATGACTGGGGCTCGGCACTGGGCTTCCATTGGGCTAATCGAAACCGCGGTATGGTTCGTGGCATCGCCTACATGGAAGCCATCGTCCGTCCTTTTGAGGATTGGTCAGAGTGGAACGCGGAAGCGGCTTCAATATTCCAGGGGTTCCGATCGGACAAAGGCGAAAGCATGATCCTCGATCGCAATCTATTTATAGAGCGCGTACTGCCGGGATCAGTGCTCAGAAAGCTCACAGAGCAAGAGATGGCTGAGTACCGACGACCCTTCTTGATCCGGGAAGATCGCTGGCCAATGTTGACGTGGCCCCGACAGATACCGATCGCCGACGCGCCGCCTGAGGTAGCGGCGCTCGCCTCAAGGTATGCGAAGTGGATGTCTCAAAATCTGGTGCCCAAGCTATTTGTCAACGCCGATCCCGGAGCAATCCTAATCGGAAGGGTGAGGGAGTTCTGCCGCACTTGGCCTAATCAAACGGAGATTACAGTTCCTGGTTCGCACTTTTTGCAGGAAGATTCAGGGCGGCAGATCGGTCAAGCCATCTTGTCATGGATCGAGAAGCTGGAGGAATAGGCATCGAGGCGTTGACATCGTTCTACATGTATAGGCTCAGCGCTGCAGCCACAAGGAACTCATCCACGAGACTCGTTCTCGTGTGAAGTCCGGTTCAGTGCCGCTTGCCGACTTGGCTATCCGAACGCTTCGGTGTGCAACCTGTCACTTCCTGCGGATTACCCCTGGTGCCACCTAGGTCCTTGAATGATACAAACTGCTTCGAAAGAGAGCGACCGAGTGGCTCCATGGCTATCGAAGCAAAAGCTTTAGGGATTCCCCGCTGTAGGGACACCAATACGGCTGGAGGTTAGCCATAAATAGCGAGCATCGCATACATCATGTTAGGGCAGGCGTATCCGACTCGTGCTATTTGGCGACTTGTTCACTCTATGCAGATCCAAGGCAAAATGATCAACCAATTCGACTTTCAACGGAAATCGAATGACCTTTGGCGCGTTATGTTTGCACTTGCCTTGACGGCATTTGTTGTTGTCGGGGCCTATCACGCTTTGCGCTTCGTTTTCGGCTGAAGTCAGCGACTAGGCAAAAGCGTACTAAGCCCACGGCTTGCAGTTCGCTAGTACTCATGAACCGACCGCACTCTTTGGATAATTCAGGACCGCGGTTGCGAATGTTACGCTGTTTATCGATCCAATCTTCGTAATCCCAGAAACTATGATGCTGCGTGCGATAAAGCCACTTGCCGATAGGAAAGAAATAAAACTAAGCCACGTAAAACCTCTGTGGGCATTTAACCACTGTTTACCGCTTATCTGTTCTGCACGAAGTTTCTCTTGTGGCTCGTTTGCAAAGAATTGGGTTTGCCACGAGCTCGCATAGTAGCCTAATGAATAGGCTGAGCAAAACATTGAAGCGGCACTGAAGATCACCCCGAAGGCGTAGATTAGAAGAGACACTGAAGCCCACGCCACTACGTCCGGGGGCGGAGGCGCTTGCTTGGACAGAAATGCGAGGATTGCTGTGGCAGCGCCGCCGTTGATAAGAATCGCCGCCTGCGTAGCAGCGCGGCCGCTTTCGATGCTCGCTTGAAAGTCTTTGTGTGCTCGTTCTGCCTGATAGTCTTTGTGTGATTGCTCTGGCTGAGTAGCAACTGCTTCGTTCGTCATCGTCAGAACCTCAACGCGGGTGAGCGAATATTCTATAGCCTTGCGGTCATTGTGCAGCCGTTCGATCCATCCGTCGTCGCGTCAAGTCGGATAAGTGCGCTTCCCGGCAGCAGTGAGGGCGCGCTTCTCAAGATCAGTACACTCGCGCCTTTGGAGGGATGTACTGCACATCGTTTGTCATCGTGTAATTATGCACCGGACGATAATCGATCGCTATCTTGCCTCGGTCGCTAATCCAGGCGAGGCTGTGTTTAATCCAGTTCTTGTCGTCGCGATCGGGAAAGTCTTCTCGCGCATGTGCGCCACGGCTTTCGGTACGGTTAGCCGCCGAATTCATCGTCACGACAGCTTGCAGGATTAAGTTCTCAAACTCTAGAGCTTCGATAAGGTCAGAATTCCACACTAGCGAGCGATCTGAGACCGCGGTATCGGAACAGCCGCCATAGACCCTGGCAATCAGATCCTGACCTTCGTTCAGGATTTCACCCGTCCTGAAAACGGCGCAGCTATTTTGCATGACGTTTTGCATGCTGTCGCGCAGTTCAGCAGTCGCAGTGCTCCCTGCAGAAAAGCGGTAGCGATCGAGGCGGCTTAGGGCCTTCTCAGCCGAGTTTGTGGGTAGATCCGGTTGTTTGGCGCCGGGCGTCAGCTTATCGCCACATCGCAATGCCGCAGCACGACCGAACACGACCAGATCGATGAGGGAGTTCGAGCCAAGCCGGTTTGCGCCATGGACGGATACGCAGGCTGCTTCACCCAGAGCCATCAGTCCGGGAATAATGGCGTCATCATCGCCATTGCGCTTCGTGAGCACCTCGCCATGAATGTTTGTCGGGATACCGCCCATCGTATAGTGCGCCGTCGGGATAATCGGTATAGGCTCCCGAGTAACGTCTACGTTGGCGAAGATTTTGACGGATTCGGAGATGCCCGGAAGACGTTCCGCCAAGACCTGGGGCTCGAGGTGGTCGAGATGCAGGAAAATGTGATCGTTCTTCTTGCCAACGCCACGACCTTCTCGGATTTCGATCGTCATGGCGCGCGAAACGACGTCGCGAGATGCAAGATCCTTTGCTGAAGGCGCGTAACGTTCCATGAAGCGTTCGCCGTCGGCGTTGACAAGATACCCGCCTTCGCCACGTGCGCCTTCGGTAACCAGGCAACCTGAACCGTAAATGCCGGTTGGATGGAACTGAACAAATTCCATATCCTGCAGCGGTAGCCCAGCGCGCAACACCATGCCGCCGCCATCGCCGGTGCACGTATGAGCTGACGTGCAGGAGCCATAGACTCGACCGAACCCGCCTGTAGCCAAGATCGTGATCTGAGCCTGAAAGCGGTGCAGGGTGCCGTCGTCAAGCTTGAGCGCGATGACGCCCCGGCAGGTCCCTTCTTCATCCATGATGAGATCGATGGCAAAGAATTCGATGAAGAACTCTGCAGAGTGCCGCTGCGCTTGGCCGTACATGGTATGCAGCATCGCATGCCCGGTGCGGTCGGCGGCGGCGCAGGTGCGTTGTGCCAGTCCGTTGCCGTAGTCGGTGGTCATTCCGCCGAAGGGGCGCTGGTAGATTTTTCCATCTTTGGTTCTGGAAAATGGCACGCCCCAGTGTTCGAGCTCGTACACTGCCTCAGGTGCGTTGCGCGTCAAATACTCAATAGCGTCCTGGTCTCCCAACCAGTCAGAGCCCTTAACCGTGTCGTACATATGCCAACGCCAGTCGTCGTCGTGCATATTGCCGAGTGCCGCAGAAATCCCACCCTGCGCCGCGACCGTGTGTGAGCGGGTGGGGAAGACTTTGCTGATGCAAGCGGTTCGTAACCCGGCTTCGCTGCAACCTACGACAGCGCGCAAGCCTGCGCCTCCGGCCCCAACTACGACCACGTCATAGGTGTGATCTTGAATTGAATAAGCTGTTTCGCCGCTCATCTCGATGAACCTCGCAGCTTTCGGCTCCTGTTAGGGATCGTTCCCGCAAGAGAATCTGCCAGCGTCTTCATCCCCGATGTACCCGTTAAGCACCGCCCTGACGTTCAACAAACACACCCGGAAGTATACTGCGTCTGATTCAATGAGTGCCGCGACCGATTTTACGGCAGCTCACTCTTGCCTCTACACCGCTCTTTCCACCAACCGTAGGCTCCAAAACGATGTCCTCATCGGGCGCTAACTCCCGCCAAACTTGCCTGTCTTGCCTGGGGCAGAGGCGGCTCAGGGTTTCGAAAAGACGTGTCTGGTCGTACCAGAGCTCAAAAGCTTCCTGATAGGGTCAGGGCGTTATGCTGGCGAGTAGCTGGTCTTGTTCTCGCCAACGTACGTGCAGGTCCCATTTGCTCGGTAAGTGTGCTCGCAGCTCATCTTGGAGCAGCCCGACTGCCTTTGGTTCCTGAGCAGATCCGGGGTCAACGACGCAAATAGCGATTGCAGCCAGAAGCATTACTCGGCGCATGCGACTTCCCCGGGCTAGAGATGATCAACCGAAAGTCAGGCTCGAAACTACCCGAGATCAATACACTCTCGGGTATACATTGTCTCTCTGAACCGCTTTGAAGGCCCACGTACTGAGTAAAAGAAGAACGAATCGTACGGCGTTGAGTGCGAATTTGATGCTGCCGTCACCAGCAAGCGTGGCGGTAGCATACGACTCTGGGACGTAGACATGTTCACTTGCCTTCGCGATGTCGCTATCGAGCGCGATAATCATCTCCGCTTCATTGCAGCGATGCCTGCACAAGCTGAACTTCACCGGCTCGTATACTAAGCTACGGTGCACGCTCTTGATTGGAAGCAAAGCAAGTGGGTAGTTGGGTGATTGTCCAGGCCACGCAGTCTCTTTGAGGGAGCCAACATTGAACACAAAGCCACGGGTCGAGTTCTGGTTCGAATTTGGAAGCATGTACAGCTACCTGAGCGTGATGCGGATGGAATCCGAGGCGACCCGGTTCGGTGTGTCCATTGCCTGGAAACCATTTCTGCTCGGACCAGTGTTCCAGGCATTGGGATTGAAGGAGAACCCATTTCTGGCACACAAGCGGAAGCTCGCTTACGCGCAGCACGATCTCGAGCGGCAGTGCAGGAAGTACGGCTTAAAGTGGATTGAACAGACGACCTTTCCTCGCCTCGGCTTGCTGCCTCTCCGGATCGCCCTCATCGGTTCCGATGAGCCTTGGATGGCAAGCTTTTGTCGATCCGTCATGGAGTTGAACTACGGTACGACGCAAGATATCAACGATCCGGCAGTCGTTTCGCAAGTCCTCGAAGCACTAAAGCTCCCTTCGGCGAATTTGCTCGAACTTGCCAAGGCGGAGGAAACAAAGTCGCGATTGAGAGAGCAGACTGAGCTCGCTTTCAAGAAGGGCATTTTCGGAGCTCCGACATTCATAGCGGGCGACGAGCTATTCTGGGGCAACGACCGCATGGCGGAAGCCTTCGAATTCGTGCGCATGTAACCGAGGGAAAACCGTGGGCCGGGTGTGGGTTCGATGCCCTTATTGAGCAGCCCCAAAGCTCTCTCGCACAGTCGTTTACCATGACTGGGAGCCTCGCGATCAGAATGCGAGGCGCGCAAGCAGAAATAGAGGTAGGAAAGTCCCTCAACCACGCGGAGGAGACTTTGTTCGTTGAAGATCCGTCGAGCGGATCTCCTCAATCAATAACGGCGATCGCTTCAATTTCTACGAGCCATCCGGGCATCGCAAGTGCAGTTACGCCGACAAGCGTACTAGCGGGTGGGTGCGTCAAGTTGGCAAAAAATGGTTTTCGCGCAATGTCGATAATGATGCGATGCTCAGGCCGATAGTCGACCACGTATGTGACGGTTTTGACAACGTGTTTGTACTGAGCTCCCGCGGCCGCAAGCGCTCGGCCCACGTTAGTCATGGCGCGAGTAGCTTGAGCAGTGAGATCACCGCGTCCAATGAGCGCACCAGTCTCATCGATCGAAACCTGACCCGCCGTATAGACCGTGCGCTTTCCAGAAGCGACGACTACCTGCGAAAACGCCGCGTTCCTTAGAAGACCAGGAGCCAGAGGAAATTCGATTGCGCTCATTCAAATTCATACTTCCAAGTTGCGCATGTACCGCGCAGTGCGATGTGATCAGGGATAATTTGCCGCTGGCAGCGGTTCAGCCGGGGATCGTCCAATAAAAGCGACAAGTATCGCGGCAGCGAAGCACATCAAGCCTGCGAACAAGAAAGATTGTAAATACGTACCGAGATCCATTCGCGCGATGCCTGCGACCAATGCAGCAAGTGCGCCGCCGAATTGGTGGATCGTCATGATCCAACCAAATGCAATCGTTCCGCGTTCTGTGCCGAAGCTCGCGGTGCTCAAACGTATTGTAGCTGGAATGGTCGCGATCCAGTCCAACCCATAGAAAATGGCGAACGTGGACAGACCGTAGAATGAATCGAACCCGTACGGCAAATAGATTAGGGAGACGCCGCGGGTGCCATAGTAGAAGGCGAGCAGTAGGCGAGGATCAAATCGGTCACTCAACCAGCCTGACGCTGTAGCGCCAACGAAATTGAATATCGCCATTCCGCCCAATAGGCCTGCAGCAGCTAGTTCTGGAATGCCGTGATCGACGCAGGCTGGGATAAGATGCGTCCCGATCAAACCTTGTGTCGAGGCGCCACAAATAAAGATGCTAGCTGCGATAAGCCAAAAGTCGCGCGTGCGAGCACAACAGGATAGTGTCTGAAGCGCTACACGCATGGGATTGCCATCGGTGCGTGTAACGATTGATGATACCGACGGCTTGGCGCCATATGGTGCAAGAGCAATGTCCTGCGGGCGATCTCGCATGAGAACAGCAACTAGCGGGATTAAGATAACGGTAGCAAGCGCAATCATGCCACAGAGCCACCGCCAGCCCGCGACGTTGGCGATTTCGGCAAGCAAAGGCAGAAACAGCAATTGACCAGCTGCAGCGGCAGCTGCGAGTAATCCTGTTACCAACCCACGTCGGGCCTCGAACCAACGCGCCGCGACGGTTGCAGCCAGAACATTGGCGGTAACTCCAGTTCCGGCTCCTACAATGACACCCCATAGGGCCACAAGCTGCCAGGGCTGCTGCACTTGAGTCGTTAGAAGGACGCCTAAGCCGACGCAACAAAGCGCGCTTAACACGGTCCTGGTAAGTCCAAACGTTTCCATCAACGCTGCAGCGAACGGACCCATCAATCCATATGCGAAAAGATTGACGCTTACCGCGAGCGAGATCGACGCCCTCGTCCATTGAAAGTCCGTCTCTAGAGGCACGATCAGAAGGCCAGAGCTTCCGCGTACGCCTCCGGTGATCATCAGGACCGCAAAAGTGACAGCGGCGATGATCCACGCGTAATGGAGTTTGTTGCCGGAGCCGACAGCGTCATTTAAGGCAGCCTTGCTCGGGACCACTTCGTCGTTAGATCGGCCCACAATGGTCATGGCCAGGTACCTCGTGACGTGGATTTATATTGATCAAGATCTCAAGCCGAAGAGGCCGATATGGTCGCGAAAGCTCGCTAAGGTTTCTGGCCACTGGTTGACGTCAGCGTATGTGGGAATGAGGTCGTCGAATTACACCGACTGGTGTACACGCTACGAATCGCCGGCAGGATTTGTCCTGACCCTTCGAGCTCTACAGTCATGGCCGAGCAATCAGAACAACGCATCGCCGCTCCACGACATAAGGATGGCCGCCTCGGCGGTCAGGATTGAGATCATCGTCAGAGCTACCGGCCAAGCTTTCCGATAGACGTCAGATTCGGATAGGGAGCTGTGTACGAGTGCCGTAGCTAAGCCAATCCGTGGAGGGGACAACAAAGTGAAATTGCTGGCCGAAACGTTTTGAATTGCCGCGGGCCAGAGGGAATTCTGTACTCCAAGGGCGACCTGGACGGGCATCATCATTGCGGTAGAGGCGGAATTGCTTCCGACTAGAAAGCCGCCCAATCCCCCTATCAGGGGAGCCACCAGTTGAGCATGGCTTCCCAGCAACGACTTCAAGGAAGAGCCCAGAAGTTCTGCGCCGCCAGTGGCTGAGAGAACCTGCGCCAGGCAGACGAAGAGGGTAATCGAAGCGATTGGCCGCCAAGTTCTCTTTACTGCTTCAGTTAGGACGGAAGACCATTCGGTAGAGCGACCAATTGCAACGAGGTTTCCCGTCCCTGCAACGAGCAACCAGAAGCTCGGATTGTACAAGGGAGCAAAAGAAGGGAGCTCTGGGAATGGTTTGAATTCCAATGCGCCTGAGAGCAGAGATCTGATAGGTGGCATTGACCGTGTAATGATGAGAAGCGCAATGACAGTGGCATATGGCATTAGTCGCCGTAAGAGGAGGGACGCTTGAGCGATGCGCGGGCGCTCATAACACCCCCAATGGGTGAGGAGCACGAGACCGGCAGGAACGATCACGCCCAGTTCGACTGGAATGCATGGTGCGCCAAGTACGATTGCTGCCCCAAGAGCGGCCGTCCAAGCGACGTCCACTAATTTTTGACGGGTCGATATGAGACGCCCAGACGATGTGACCAAGCTCCAAAACACCAATAAGTACCCGCCCAGTAGAGGCGCTGTCAGAATAGCTGTAGCGAACGCGAGCTCTTGTGGTGATTGGTGCGAGAGTGCGGCGGCCGTAATGGTCCCAACCGACAGAGCGCCCCACGGCACCAAGATCTGGCTAAACAGCGCGAGTAGCACGGCATCGGATCCTGTTACTCCCAAAGCGAGGATCGCTGGCATAGCTATGATCGCGCCGACCCCAAATCCAGTTACCGACTCCGCGATGGGCCCGAGCAAGAAGCAGATAGACCATAGACCTCTGTGGGATAGCTTTCTGGTAGCGAGTGCAGGCGCTCCGGCGTCACCTCTCCGAATAACATCATAGAAGAAGTATCCACAGACAAGGACGGCCGCCGATTGCCAGGCTATCCACGACCCTTGCAGGGTTTCGCTCCACAATTGCAGCATCTCCAACTTCTGAGGGAGAAGCCCGACGAGCGCTTCGCCAACAGCGATCGAGCATCCGATGAGACCCGCCGAGAAGACCGTTACGCGGCGACTGGCGATCAGACCAAGTACTGCAGCGATTGGGATGACGGCACAGCAGATCGCTATCATAGCCGGCGCAGCCCGTTCCGCTGCCGATCGCAAATGATAGTTGCGACCATGGCCAGAACCCATAGGACGCTGGCAGCAATTGCGGACAGTGCGACGACGCCAAGGCTCAGCTGCACTTCATGACTCAACGAAGCGCCACCCGAGCCGAATGAGGTAGTCTGCAAAGTAGGCTTAGTTTGAAGCGTCCAAATCAACGGAGCGGTTCGCTACTAGCGTCAGAGCGCGGTCAGATTGCAGCAGGAATTTACGAACCGACCATGCATACCGGCACGAGGTCTGTCTTTATACGTACCAGTATACGGGTGCCCGAATGCAACCCGCGAGAGAACGAGAGATCGCTCGATCAGGCAGCGCATATGCTTGTTGCGACTAATTGAGCGGCGGCGGGCAGGAGGAGGATGTATCGAGTGGCTGATGTTCTATGCACGTACGCACAACCACTGAAGTGACGCGCGATCAGTAACTGAACTCGCAAGTGTACAAGAATTGATTGCGAGTAACAGAGTGATCGCCAACACTCCCTCTGTGGACCGGTAAGGGCAAGACGGCCATCGAGCAGATGAAGACATCGTTGATGTCGCCCGATCTGTCTACCCTCGGTGGGATGAACACGTGTTTCTCGAGGGTATCTTTCGCTTCAGATGACGAGCTTCTGCAATGAAAATTGAGCGAGTAGCGCCCCGCCGCGTGGGGCAATTTCTATTTTGTGAAATCTCAGCTTCGAACGGTTTGGCCGGTTATGGCGAAAGCGGTGCATGGGGGCACCTCGAAGCATCCGAGGCTGCGCTCCTCAAATTCGCACACTACCTCGAAGGGAAAGATCCGCGGACGATCGAGGCGCATTGGCAAGTCATGCACAGGTTTTCCCACCACAATGGCAGCGCTGTTGGCGGAGCCATTTCGGCGATTGATATGGCGCTATGGGATCTTAAGGCAAAATCGCTCGGTGTGCCTCTTTATGAGTTGCTGGGAGGAAAAGTCCGCGACAAGATCCGCGTCTATGCGCATGCATCGGCGGAAACGTCATCGCGTATCGCGAGCCATGCCCGTTCTAAGATCGATGCCGGTTTCACAGCCATTGGTCACGTAAATCCGTTGTTGGATGAGCCTGAAGATCGGCCTTTGGTGCATCACCGGACTTCTCTGATTCGTATGGGATTAGACACCGTCCGCGAAGTTCGCACTGCGGTCGGGAATGACATCGACTTGCTGCTCGAGCTGCATAGACGACTTACTCCCGCGGAAGCGATTGGCTTCGCTCAAGGGGTTTCAGAGTACCTTCCTGCATGGATTGAGGATCCGATCAAACCTGACGATGTAGACGCGATGGCCGAAGTAGCCAAACGTTCGCCCGTCCCAATAGCGACTGGTGAACGGTTTCATAGCATCTATCAGTTCAAGGCGGCCATAGAACGACGCGCACTTTCATATGCGAGAGTGTCTCTGGGGATTTGCGGTGGAATAACAGGTGCTATGAAGGTTGCTGCGATCGCGGAAGCCAATGAGGTTCAATTGGCACCGCACAATCCAATTTCACCGGTAGGACTAGCGGCTTGTGCAGCCATTGCTTTTAGTCGCCCTTGCGTATGGATCTTGGAGTATCCGACGGGTCTCGAAAATTTCGTCTTTGAGACGTCAGATGCCGCGCTTGGCGCGAATGTCGTCGACAGCGATCTTATTGTGCGCGACGGTTACATGTTGCGATCCGACAGGCCCGGACTCGGGGTTTCGGTGTTACACGACGCTGAACAGATACGCTCTCCGATAACCCGGCATGTTTCCATGCGACCACATATCGACGGCGGATTGGTTGACCACTAGTTACGCGTCGGCCCGCTGTCGGCGCTGATGGGCGTCGGCGTCGGGCTGTTCGCCAATCTGTTGATGACCTCCTACGGTCGGTTAATGCATCAGGCGGTCGCGACCTGGTCGGTGCTCGCGGTACTGAACTCGATCCCGGCGCGCTGGCCGGCTGGCCCGGCGCCGCGCGCTTTCCCAACGTCGCCGCGCTTGAATTGCCGTTTGCGCTCGGTTACGGCGCGCTGCTGGTGATGCCGACAACGCTCCCTGCCGCACCGCTCGGCGTCAAGGTCGCGCACGCATCGAAGCTTGCGCGCTGGAGGTAGCGTTAGGGGCCTATCTCTCAATCGTCGATGGACGGTTCGTGATCAGTTGCTGAGCGGCGTCTGAGCAGGCAGAGAACGCTGGCCGCTCCGCCTGAGGTATACTCAGCAGTGAATTTACACCGGTTTGGCGGTACTTATTTGTGAAGCCTAATCGCGGATCTATCCGCGGGAACTGCAGGCAGCTCGTGAAACCGCTCCACATAATTCTCGGAATACTTGTCGCAGCCGCCTGGGGCTTCAATTTTGTCATCATCCGGTGGGGCCTCGACAGTTTTCCACCTCTGTTCTTGGCATCAACTCGCTTCGCACTGGCTGCGACGCCCATTGTTTTCTTCCCTCGGCCGCCCATTAGCTTGGCGTCATTCATCGCTCTTGGTGCCACATGGTTTTTTGGCCAGTTCGCATTCTTGTTTGTTGGTATGTCGCTCGGCATGCCGCCAGGACTTGCTTCGATTGTGATGCAAACCCAAGCGTTCTTAACCGTGCTGTTTGCCGGGATTCTTCTCGGTGAGACTGTTCGGGCCAAGCAGGCTGTGAGCTTGGCAGTCGCGGCCGTCGGTCTGGCCATTATTGCTGGAACGGTGGTGACGGGCACAGGCGACGTAACATTGATCGGCTTCGTTCTGGTCCTTTTGGCCTCATTAAACTGGGCAATCGGAAACATTTTGGTCAAGAAAGTCCGTGCGCCGGACATGCTCGCCTTGGTATGCTGGCTTTGCATTGTCCCACCCTTACCTTTGCTTGCATGCTCCTTGTGGTTCGAAGGCTGGAGCGCAATCGCTGGCTCGATACACAATGTGTCGCTCAGGGGAGTGGGTGTGGTAGTGTATCTAGGATTGATTTCGACAATCTTTGCTTATGGCCTATTTGGCTTTCTGATTGGGCTCTACTCGGCGAGCGCCGTAGCGCCATTTGCGTTTCTCGTTCCGGTATTCGGTACGTTCTTCGCGTGGGCGATCTTCGGAGAAACGTTCTCGTCGTGGCGTCTCACTGGAATTCTCCTAGTGCTGTTAGCGCTTGCGATACTCCTGCTGCCACGTATCGATCTAGCAATAGTTCGACCCCGGCGAGAGCAACGTGGCGAAAGATGAAAGACAGTTGTCGCCCTAGGGGCAGATACTCCGTTTGAGGCTCTGCGCATACGCGTCGCATGAACATCGTGAAACGACGCAGCTCTGAGCCGGCAATTTGCCGGAGGCGCGGTCAACACCTAGGCGGACGGCGCTCGGTGGATCGCCGGCTGCACTAGCGGTGGGAGTATGGGACAACTCCGCTTCTAACCTGATGGGCTTTTACCCGCATTAGCGATGTCGGGCAAAAGCCAAGCTACTTTATAAGGTCAGATAATCGCTTTCGGAGCGACGGTCCCCCGGCTGCCCTGCTTCGGATAGGAGCAGTACTTCATAATAGGATCTTACAGCCATCTCTTGGATGGTGTAGGGTTCGGATTGCAAGCTTGGCGAGCAATGCGAGGCTTGATGTGCATTGCTTATTTCGCCGGCTCATTATTTTGGGGGCGGGCAGATGAAGGATTTTTTTCGCGTTTGGCGTTCGTTAGGAAAGACTTTCGCGAGCCTTTTGCTGATTCTATCGATCATCGGGTTGGACCCCGCTACACACGCGCGAGCTGATGCGGTCGCGTTTCGCATTCAACCTCCTCCCATGGCTGATCGTCAGGCGGCTGTAACAGCGCTGCAATCATCAGATCGCGCGGTCATTGACAGGGCGATCGAAAAGACGACCCCGGTTTTCATTTTCATACCGGGGATACTTGGCTCACGGCTCTCAAGGAAAGCGGGTGGTGTGGATGTGCCGTTCTGGGGAACGCTCACTGTCGCCGACCTTGCGAGAGACAATCCCGCTTTCAAATATAACCAGGGCGAGTCCGTAACCGTTAACGTGCTGGACAAGTTTTATCTGCCGCTTGGGCTAGATATGGACGTCTATGGTAAGGCGTACCGCGAGTTGGCTTTCGTCATGGGCACTCGGACGAACGTGCTCCGGTTTGCTTATGACTGGCGGCAATCGAACGTCCTAAGCGCTCGGGATTTTTCAAGTTGGCTTTGTAGCGCAGAGGTGCAGGCCGTTGCGAAGGACCGCCCCGTAGTCTTTCTTGCGCATAGTATGGGCGGGCTAATCCTCAAATACTGGCTTGAACATAGCTATGATCTCGAGGGGTGCTCGGCGGCCGGACCAAAATTCTCGAGTTATATGCCCATCCAAAAGATCGTGTTTGCTGGTACGCCAAACTATGGTGCCCCGAAGGCTGTCCTATCTTTTTCGCAAGGGCAAACATTGTATGTCGACCCGGATAATGACAGCGCGATATGGCGCGCTCTCATGACCGTCGATATAAAGACACTATCCCGAAATCTGAATTCCTATGGCATTCGTTACCCCAGCGCCTACCAGCTACTACCAATCGTGAATACGACAAGCTGCGTCAGAGAGCCGACATGGCGAACGGACCTGGAGTTCCGATCAGAAAATGACGTGTTAGGAGACATCGATCTCTTTGAACCGAAGTCGTGGGAGTTGCTTGGGTGGCCGGTGCAGCTCACCGGAAAGGAGC
The DNA here is from genome assembly GCF_054055655.1 of Bradyrhizobium sp. USDA 4461. Lineage (NCBI taxonomy): Bacteria > Pseudomonadati > Pseudomonadota > Alphaproteobacteria > Hyphomicrobiales > Nitrobacteraceae > Bradyrhizobium > Bradyrhizobium sp. USDA 4461. The sequence goes on along the minus strand of NZ_JBSRXM010000001.1, from coordinate 1,372,624 downwards.
GAGAAAGCTTTATCGCCAACGAACTACCTTCATTGTTGAGTGAGGCAAAGACGTTTCTATGTGACGTCGCGCGATACGACGTAGACAAGGCGTTTGAGGGAAAAGTTGTGCACTTCTCCGGCTTTGATCAAAAGACGGTCTGCAAGATCGTATTTGCGGCGCCGGACTACCGAGGCGATTTTATTCCCGGCAAGTGTGAAGGGGACGGAACCGTTCCTTATTGGATTTCTGCAGACATATTTCATTTGAAAGCTGGTCAACCCTACGATCGTCAGCCCCACGCAGGGCTAATGGGCGCCAAAGAATTTTCGATGTTTCTGCAACAGCTTCACAATGAGATATATGCAGGCCTTGCGTTAAAGGCCCTGGAGCAGGAGGGAGGTGCGGCTGCGACCAAGAAGCTGTTCAAACAGCTCCGCTATGTACCCCCCGTAAATCCGACCATGTCGCCAGAACAAGCCGCGAGCCTCGGAAAGATTGCAAATGAAGTTGTCGCCGAGTTGGGCGTTTCGCCAAAAGACGACATTAGACAATTTGCGGACGACAAAACAAATCAGCCAATCGATCGCGTGAATGCCATGTTGCTCTACTCGACCCTCTCAGAGGTAACCGACAGGCAGCGTGCTTGGGCCTTAAATAATGCCGCACATATCAATCTGACCAACAAAGGCTTCGCTCAATCTTTCGAGTTGTCGAAGCGAGCAATAGGTTATGCCGATACCGTGCTGACAGCTGATCCTAGGCTTACCATCGAGATGAAGGATCTGAAGTCCAAAGCCGCTTTGACGGGCGCCATTGCATCCGGTCAGTTGGGGAACCAACGAGCATCCTATGAACTTCGGAAGCTCGCAATTGAAAATGGTAGCAAGAAAGCGCTGAGCTTCACCCCTCCTTCAGTTGAAATGGCGCGGGAGCCTGGCGTCAGCCGCTAATTTCCACCCAGTGCTACAATGAAGATCGCTGCAGGGCGACAGAAGCCTCTTCGATAGCGGAAGAGTCGGGCGAAGAGAGCGTCGAACGGCTAAGATACGCCGGGCGACGCTCCCTTCATCATGGCAATATGAGCCCGCCGTATGGCTTAAGAAGTTGCTGCGGCAGACCTAACTGGTAGCGGATAAAAAAGAACATCGAGTTGCTTCCGAACTTTGTACCTGGCTTTCCAGCTGCCTACGGTAAAGTTTTGCTCGAGCTTTTCTAGCGCGGATGAGTTCGAGTAAATCAAACGGCCGTCGCCTCCGCCCTCACCAAGAAATCCGACATGCCCAATGTTACGACCATGTCCAGCAACTTCCTTGGTTGGAGAAATGATGATGCCGCCCGGCAGGACTTGATCCTCGCTGCTCTCTGCACGAAAGCAAGCCTTGAGCTCTTCACCAAATTGCTCGGTACCATCGGTTCGCGTGATCCAGCGGCCGAGTGCATCGTGGGCCAACTGACGCACGGTCCAGCAGCATGCAAGGTTGCCATGGTCAGGGCCACTGCTTGAGCTAAACTTATCGACCTGCCCTTTGACATAGGCAAAAACGGTTTGATGGTCTGCTGCTGAGCTCGGACCGCAAGTGGTGCCGGCAGCGATCGAAGGCGCCGCTTGTCCACCCAGTGGCGCTTGGCTGTCAATAATTGTGTCATTCTGCACGAATTCGTACTTTTGCCCGTTCCACTTAAACAGAAGTTGTTGCCCGTCTTCACCTTTCTGCGTGACGAGCAAATAGCGATCGTCGCCATGTTTGAACTCGCTGGCGCTGTTTTCATAATCGTCACTCTTATCTAGATAATTGCCGATTCCTGGAAATTGTTGTTCGAGATCCATTGCAACGCTCCTGAAGAACGATGGTGCAATAAAAGGTCCAGCTGCAACTATTGGCCGTACTTTGCGGACAGTGACAGTTTGACAATGTCGACATTGGCGCCAGTCGTTTCGAGCTGGCCTTTGCGATAGCTCAAGGTAAGCGCAAGATAGCCGTAGGGGTCGAGGTCATAACTTAGTGCTGTGTCTAAGAGATCGTAGTTGCGCGAAGACAGTGTGTCGTAAAGGGTGCCGTAGGTTAGTCGAAAATGCGTCCGCTGGATGTACCAGGGTACGTCTGAAAAGCCGACGTCGTTGCCATTGATGGCTACGGTTACGCTTGGACCCACACGCATAATGCTACTGTGAGAGAAGAAAAGCGGGTCAGTCGAGCCATCCTGGGATGATCGATACTCGGCGCGAAACTTCGGCGAGATTGTCAAGAACCAATAAGGTCCAAGGTTCAACGGCGTCCCGAGATAGGAAAAGATCGTATCATTTTCTCCCTGCGGATTGCCGAAGGGTTGATACTCGAACGCCACATTCCAATTTTTTGTGGTGCCCGCGAAGCTCGTGTCTTCCTCGGCCATGAAACGGAAATAGTGGGTCGCATTCAGTAGATTGCCAACCGCAAATTCAGTTGAGAGGCCGCCTACAAGGTCGTCGACATCAGAAGATTTCTTGGTCGTGTTACTCACGCGATCGAAAGATACATACGGAGCGATCAAGGCGTGAACCAAGTAGGGTGATAGGCTCGGTGCCTCGACTAAGCTGAAGCGGTCTGCCACCAGTCCTCGTGCGGTCCAAGTATCATTGTGCGCAATTGCATCGCGCGCCCATGAAAACTCTGCACCGGTTGCTTTCTTTAGCGGGGTGGGTGAACCGAATGATCCGAGATCATCTAGCGAATTGCGTACCAAGATCGTGTTGCTCGTCTGCCACGAGTCGTACGGTCTTAAAGGATTTGCGGCGGGTCCCTGAGCTAACGGAGGCGCGGGCGTGTTGATCAGCGATGCTGCGGGAGGCGCTGTTGGCTTCGGCGAATGAGCCGCTGCCACTTTGGGCGTAGTCGGCGGCTTGCGGAGCGCAGCGATACATGCGCGGGCATCTACAACTTTGCCGCCAATCGTGCAGACGACATCCTGTGCTAAGGCCGCGGCAGGCGCGGATAAAAGGCCGCAAACAGCCGTGGCGATAAAAAATCGCTTCGTCATATTCGCTTTTCCAAACGTTAGAGTGGCCAGTGCATTTCATCAGGAGCCGCAAATTCAGCTCCCGTAAGTTTTTTGGCCGCTTTCTTGCCCGCTTTACTAAAAATCAAATCGGTAATATCACCGATGGTCGATGTCGTATCCATATCGCTTTGCGAAAGCTTGACGTTGAGCTGCTGCATCCAAGCCATATTATTGAATGTGTCCGCCAGCGCGTCCCAAGCCTCGTCGTTGACGAACGCATTTCTCACTTTTGTGCTGCGATCGAACTGCGATGCCGGCCGATCAAATCGCCAAGCAAAATAAGCTACTACGTGATTCTGAATAGTTTGCTTTCCAGTTGCCATGAACGCCCCCGAACGCACGCTGGCATGGTTTCGCGCAATAATTGAATAGGATATCGATTGGTTGTATTGAGTCAACTGGTTTTGAACAACCTGCGCCACAACTCTTGCGCGGTGCGGTGAGAAATACAGAAGTCAGCCGATTGAAGTTGAGGTTTGAAGAGCGCTCGCGGCCGCCACTCCGCGGAGTGTCTGGGCGCTGTGCTATCGACTGTGTTTGCGGGGCCCAAATCTGTAAACACACTTGGCGGTATACGTTTCGGCGATCTTGATCCTCCACGTCCTCGATGTCTTACAGCATGGACTTCGCAGACGCCTCCGCTTGTTAAACCGCCAGCCGCTCTTTCGTGAAATCCATTCGCGGACAAAGCGATGGCCAGGACGGCCCAGCTGCTGGCCTGGAGACAGTCTCGATACGCATATCATGGTGGTCCAATCATGGTTCGCTGACTCTCGTCATGCTCCAAACTTACGGCGCTTCCTTCTAGTGAGAGTAAACAAGCCAGAATAATAGAAGTGGCTATCGCTACCTATGATGTGGCCGTCGAGAAGAAGCGCGGCAGGCCGGGAGTTTGCTTCCGTTGCTCGCGAAGGCCGCGTTCGACAACGGAACGGAACGCTTCGCCCGGATCCCCGACCGCAGTTGACAGGCGCACTCTCTTTGAAATTGCTGGTACGAAGCTTGACAACCAAAAGCGCGCGTGCAACCTTTAGTTTATTTATTTCGAGAGTTTTATTGGAGATCTACGTGTTTCCAAAAAGCTATAGCTCCGAAATTATAAAGTGGCACGATGGCGATACCAGCAAATCGGACCCATTCTTCATTCTGGTGGTCAACAGCATCGCGCTAGAACGCCCGATCGGATCGGGCATCTTCGTTGACGACTTCGCGGCCGGCGATCTGGCGTCACGAAAACAATTCACCGCATGCGCCGAGTACATCGGCGAAAATCTATTCGGCAAGGTTCCGACTCAACAGGAACAAGTTCTTTCCAACTCGTCCTATGCCGGAAAAGTTAGATTCTGGTCCATGTACGTCTACGGTCTCGTATCGAACGGTGCTACGGCTCTGGTGGGAGAAGATGGCGTCAAGGGAAGTACGATCATCTCACCACGCCGGCCCGCTGTTCCTCCGTTCTTATCCTATATTGGACTTAATCCTGACATTGTGTTCATCGTGTCGCGTTCGCCCACCCATACCCGAGCGAGTGCATTCGGCACGACGGACGACGACAATCGAGGAGGAATCACCGCCTATTACGATGGCCGTGTGATCGTGCACCGTTACTATCACCTTATCCCGGGAATGGCCGCTATCAACGTCCAGCAAACACCGAGTGACAACGCGATGACGCCGGCTCACGAGTTCGGGCATGCCTTCTCAAGCTATACAAATGGTTTTGTGACCGACCTTTATGTGGACGGTGATGTCCAGTTCAACCGTAAGGCGGGAAGGCCTATTCCGGACCTGTTCGCGAACTATAACGGCGCAGCTTATGCATCCGATAAGATTCGCGACTCGCTGGGCTATCCCGCGGATTGGACTTCCTATCATTCGGAGCTTGCCGACGTGACGTCGCCGGCTCTCATGGACAATTTCTGGTATGCCAAGGGAGGAGCCTTAAATGCTCTTCATGATCGTCTGACCAAGACTTATCTCATTGACCGCATCCTAGCCAAAGTCTCACGGTGAGAGGTTCGACATGATTGCGCCGCTGAGGCCCGAAGAACGAGCGAGAATGCTGACACGCGGAACGGCAGAAGAAGTTGACGAGTTCGAGCGTCTATTGTCCGAGCGGTTTGAGACCGATCCGTCAAGGCCAAGAACCGACGCCGAACTGGCCAGTGATGCGGCTCGCAATGAGCGGCTGAGAATTCTGGGAGAAAAGCTAGGGCCGCAATAGCGGCGGAGGCATGAAAGAACTCACATCGATGGGCCGGCACTTCGAGCGAAGTCTGGCCGATCTTAAAGGACAGGCAAGACTTCCGTTCGCTCAAACGTGACACGAAACCATTCCGGGAGGAGGTTGAATTGGCACATGCAGCGAGTTTTATGGTCCAGCCGAGAGCTGCGTCCATTCGGTCCTTTGGGCCTACTAGCGGAAACCGCGGATCATGCGTCCTTTTGCACGGATGGGACGCGGACGGAAGCAGCATGAATGCCCTCTGCGCAGCGCTGCAAGCTCTTCCAGAAGCCGCAGGTTGGAATTTTTATGCTCTTACGTACGAAACCCACGCTGAGACGTTTGTTGTTGCGGCAAATGATGTTCTCCCGAACGTGCAGGCGCTACTCAGTCCCTTGATCCTAGTTGGCTACAGCGAAGGCGGCATCGTTTCTCGCCAGATGATTGCCGACGGTCTGAACGTCAGAGCCCTTGTAACGATATGCTCTCCGCATCTTGGCATCGGCGCTTGGCTTCCGACACCTGACCCGGGCTCCGCGTCAGTCTCGCCGTTCAGCCCCGAACTCAAGGCGCTGAATGGATCCGCCGCAGAGCATGCGCAGCGACATCTCTATCATTGTTTTGGGATTTCATGCACGGATCTCTGGGGAGATCACCCTGACGACGGCGTCGTTCCTTTAAAAAGCGCTTTGGCGGAGGGGCTTGGTGATATCGCCGAGCGGGCGTCGATCCACCTTGATTACAACGGCCACATCGCCGGCTGGGATCCTCATCTTCGGGGCATGGATCCCAACTATCTGCAGCCCGTCCTGGACACCTGCGCCAAACTTTTCAAATAGAACAAAGCTCGCCGCACCGGTGGAACGCAGAAGGCAGCCTAGCAGCTAAGTCACGTACTTGATCAACATTCGATCTCCAGGGGCGAACTATGGCAATTGATCATGTCTTCGTGCTGATGATGGAAAATCGGTCGTTCGATCATCTACTCGCATTCTCTGGACTAGCCGGCGTGACGCCGCCACCCGCGAAGTTTGGCTTTTCGTCTGGAGCGGTCGATCAACTCGCCAATGATCCTCATCACGAGTTCTTGGATGTCGCGGTCCAGATCAACGGTGGCGCAATGGACGGGTTTCTTAAGAACAATGGCCCGGATGCCATGCTGGGCTTTGATGAAACCGATGTCCCTGTGCTTATTGAGTTAGCCAAGAACAACCTTTATTTCGACAACTGGTTTTCATCAATGCCAGGTCCGACCTGGCCGAACCGCCTGTTTGCACATGCAGCCTCTTCCGGAGGCTTGGACAATAGTCTGCCCGCGTTCGATGCGTATAGGGCGGTTACGAACCCCGGATATGCGCTGCTGTTTCAGAATGGGCACGTGTTCGACCGATTAACGGCCAAGAATGTGAGATGGCGAGTTTATCACCACCATGGTGGCCTTGGTAACATCGACTTTCCGCAAGTGCTCTGTTTGAAAGGGATGGTCGGGAAGGCGAACGATCCTAACTTCTTCCGGCACTTCAATAGCTTTGCATCCGATGTAGCAGCCGGCGACGTGGCCGCATACACATTCATCGAGCCGAAATACAATCTGCCTGGTTACAGCAACGGAAACTCGCAGCATCCAGTCGGCACGATAAGTCGCGGTGAATTTCTCATAAAGGCCGTGCACCAGGCGATCTTCACGCAGAAGGTCGGCGATCACAGCGCGCTTCTGGTGACTTGGGATGAACACGGAGGCTTCTTCGATCAAGTGACTCCCCCTCACGCCGTGCCGCCAGGCGATCCTCCGGTCAATCACGACCGCGCCCAGAATCCCGGAAACTGCTCATTCGACCGTTTCGGCGTTCGCGTGCCAGCGGTGCTTATTTCACCCTGGCTACCAGCCGGATTGGGCTCGCATATTTTCGGGAATAAGCCGTTTGATCATTCGTCGATCGTCCGAGCGCTCCGCACGACGTTTTCTCTGGGAGGCAGCTTGACAGACCGCGACGACGCGTCCCCCGACTGGAATTCCGCCCTGCTGACGAAGCCCCGAACGGTCCCCTTGAAGCTTCCTTCTGTCAGTGCGTCCAAGCGAAGCAAGGCCCCCGATCCGAAGGAAATCGCGCGGCGAGCACCACCAAGTGGTAACGTGCTTGGCACAGCTCAGATAGCTGTCGACGTTGACTGGCACTCCGCCGAGCGCCTCCGTGTTGCGCCTCTTGTCACGTCCGAGTTTCAGGAGAGGCTTTTCCGCGCGACGGATGTCCTTTCCGATCGGTCAGTTCAAGCCGCTGACCCAAAGGCCGTCGGAGAGGCGCATGTTTCCATTCTCGATTATCTGTCAGCCGTCAGCAAACGCAGCGAAAAGCTACGGATTGCGGAACTAAAGAAAGGCGTCGTAGCTGGGAAGGCGCCTCGCGCAGTGAAACGATCAGCGAAGGGAAAACTGAAGCCGAAGCGGAAAAAGTGAGCCTACTGCATTCTTAAACCAGATCGACGTGATCTGGAGCGAGGCTAGCCGACATGACCAACTAATTCTCTTTCGTCCGCTTCTGACGAAAATGTGGATGCCGTTGGGCGGACGGATTGATGGACAGACGCTTAGACCGTTGAACTACGGTGCCCAGCTTTAAGGTTAAGTCGAGGTGCCCTGCAGTTTGGTGAACTGTCAATTCCTATCCGTCGTATAGTTTGCGCCGGAGGGAAGATGAAAGCCACGAAGAAGGATTTGCAGGCGTTGAGGCTGTTGCGGGTCTTCTCGGAGATCACGGACCCACAAGCACGCGAAGCCATCATTGCTTTTGCTGAGCATCAGGCCCGCGAGACAGAGCGTGGACAGACCCGCAATCCGCCCAATCGCGGCAACCCCGAATGATAAGGCTGAACAGGCTAACCAGCGTTGCATTAATTGCGCGGCCGCTGTCGGTCGGAGGCCGGAGCCCACTCCCTGCTTTCGGCCTTGTCCGTTTGACTGCTTTGCTGCCCGAAGGCGGAGCCCGTGAGGGCCGGCTATGCCGTCCTGACACCGACCGACGATATGAGCGCGATCCATGGCTTGCCGACTGAGTGTTCCTCTCGTGCGCCGTAAGTGGCAAGTAACCCGGTCGACAGAAGCACATTTGAGTGGTACAAACGGTAAGTAGGTCGTTGCGTTAAGCCTCTGATTTTGTTGATGTTTGATGGATCATGGCCCAGCCCGCCCCTGGGCACCATTCAGCTCAGCGCAGCCGTAGCCACCAAGCCGTCAGCACGAAAGTTCGTCCCGGCATAGCCCGAAGGGCGAAGCCGGACGGTTCGATTCTGCCCTGGGCACCAACGCTACGCCTTTGTGCGCTCGACTATGGTTTTACGCGATGGGATTGCGTCAGCGCTTCGCAGGGATCGATCTTGCGCTCGAGTAGCGCTCGGGACCGGCCACGCGAGAAAGCTAGCGCCCGTTTTTCTCGATGTGTCGCCAGAATGCCTCTGCGGCCTGTGCCAAGCGAAGCTTCGGCCGGAAGATGTGGATTTCGATAGGCACGAACCATTCCTGTCCACCTGCCGCGACGATGTCGCCTGAGGCAAGCTGATCGCTGATCAGGCTTTCAGGCAACCATGCCATGCCGCGGCCCGCCTGAACCATCGTCACTAACAGCTTCGCCAGATGTGAGGTGAATGTTGTACGCAGGTGCGCTTGCACCGGCGACCTTGTGCGGACCGCTTCGAGGATCCGTCCCATGCCGGATTCAGGGCGGAAGCTGAGGAATTCAACCGGCGCGCTGTCGCTTCCGGGAAGCTTGAAGCGAGGCTTTCGGTTACGGCGCGAAGCCGGCGCCGATGCCGGAATCAGCCGGTCGTCACCGACATGCAGCGAGCGAAAATGCGACGGCATCAGCGCTGTTGTCGCCGCAGGATGATAATGGCAGAGCAAGAAATGCGCATCCCCCGCCAGCAGGATCCGTTCACAACCTTCCATGTGATTAGCGACGAGCTGCACGTTCGGAACAAACGAAAGCTCGGTCTCGATGCGGCGCAGCCAATCCGGAAAGAAGGTCAGTGACAGCGCGTTGGTGGAGGCGAACTTCAAGACATCGGACGCGCCGCGTGCTCGTTCCTGAGCCTCGAGGCGGCCGGCCGCCAGTCGGCGGAGGATGTCTTCGGCGGTTTGACGAAACACTTCGCCTGCCGGCGTAAGATTGACGCTATGCGTTGTGCGCTCGAGCAACGGTGCGCCGGTCCACAGCTCGAGCGCCTGTATCCTGCGACTTAGGGCGGGTTGCGAGCAATTCCGCTCTTCGGCCGCTCGCGAGAAGCTGCGCGACGTGGCGACCGCAACGAAATCGTACAGCCAATTGATCTCCACGGAAGGCCTCCTCGGCAACTCCTGCGCTTATGCAGGATGTGCATAACGATATCAGAACACGACATTGGATTTCCAGCCATGCGCGCGGCACGGTCGAATGAAGAGCTTTTTCGGAGGAAAGCGCGATGGTCGCGCGCACGCTGTATGACAAGCTGATCGACGCCCACGTCGTTCGCAATCTCGATGATTCCGGTCTCGTGTTGCTCTATGTCGACCGCACCGTGCTCAACGAATATACCAGTCCTCAGGCTTTTGCCGGGCTGCGGGCGGCCGGACGCAAGGTGTGGAACCCCAAAGCTGCCCTGATGGTGGTTGACCACGTCAACCCCACCGCCGCACATCGGACCCTCGCCATGCCGGACCCGAGCGCGGCGCGACAGGTCGACTATTTCGCAGAGAACGCCAGGGACTTCGGCATCGAATATTTCGATATCCTCGACCCGCGCCAGGGCATCGAGCATGTGGTTGCTCCCGAGCAGGGGCTGGTTATGCCCGGTATGGTGATCGCTGCGGGCGACAGCCACAGCACGGCATACGGAGCCTTTGGTGCTCTCGGCTACGGCATCGGAACATCAGACATCGAGCACTATCTGGCGACCTCGACGGTCCGCTACCGCCGCCTCAAGACGATGCGCGTGCATCTGACCGGATCTATCCCGCTCGGCGTCACGCCCAAGGACATCGTAATGGAGGTCATCCGGCGGATCGGCGCCGACGGCGCGACCGGCTACGCAGTGGAGTTCAGCGGCCACGTCGTCTCGAATATGAGCGTCGAGGGCCGCATCGTGATGTCCATCATGATTGTCGAGGGCGGCGCGCGTGGTGTCGTGATCGCGCCGGATCAAAAGGTGCTGGACTATCTCAAAGGCCGCCCTCGCTCGCCGAAGGGCGAGATGTGGGAGCAAGCGGCCAAGAGCTGGCTGACACTGGCCTCGGATCCGGGCGCCCGATTCGACCGCGAGGTCGCGCTCGACGTATCGGAGGTCTCGCCACTCGTAACCTGGGGCACCAGCCCTGACCAGGCGATCGGGGTGACGGAGAACGTTCCCGATCCCGCGCAGGCTGCACCCGACCGCAAGGCGGCAGCCGCGCGTGCACTGAGCTATATGGGCCTGACGCCCGGTGTTCCTATTCAATCGGTTCCGATCGACTTCGCCTTCATCGGCTCCTGCACGAATTCGCGCATCGAAGACTTGCGCGATGCGGCCGAAATCTTTCGCGGGCGCCGTGTTGCGAACGGCGTGCGGGCGATCGTAGTGCCTGGTTCGACCCAGATCAGGGCGCAGGCGGAGGCTGAAGGCCTGGCCAAAGTGTTCACCGACGCTGGGGTTGAATGGCGGCAATCCGGCTGCTCGATGTGCCTTGCGATGAATGACGATGTGCTCAAGCCGGGCGAGCGGTGCGCATCCTCAACCAACCGCAACTTCGAAGGCCGCCAGGGGCCGGGTGCGCGCACACACCTAATGAGCCCGGCGATGGTGGCCGCGGCGGCCGTGACCGGACACATCACCGACGTGCGTCGTCTCCTGCGCGGGCCGCATCAATGAAGCCCTTCGATCAAGTGACCGGCACGGCCGCGCCCATAATGGTGCCGAACGTCGACACAGACGTCATCATGCCGAAGATGTTCCTCAAAGGCGTGGATCGCAGCGGGCTTGGCGAGGGAGCCTTCAACCTGCTGCGCTTTAGCGCGGGCAGGCCCAATCCGGAATTCATTCTGAACCAGCAGGGCTATCGCGACGCTTGCTTTCTTGTGGTGGGTCCGAACTTCGGCTGCGGGTCGAGCCGCGAGCACGCCGTCTGGGGTCTCCAGCAACTTGGCATTCGCGCGCTGATCGGCACCAGCTTCGCGGGTATCTTCAACGACAATTGTGCCAACAACGGTCTCCTGACGATTTCGCTCGACCCCGGCGTGGTGAGCGAGCTCGCCACCGTTGTGACCGACCGCGCGCGCAATGATGTCACCATCGACCTCGCGGCGCAGACGATCCGGTTCGACCGCGGTCTCCGCTCGATCACATTCGAGATCGAGCAGGCGAGGAAGGAGGCCTTTCTGACCGGCCGCGATTTCATCGGCTCCACACTCGCCTTCGCCGACGACATCCGCGAATTCGAAGCGCGGCATCGCGCGGCAAATCCATGGATGTTTTGAATTGCAAGACCTTGGAGCCGGTCCAGTCCGCCGCGCCACAAACGAACGATAAACAGTGGAGGGACCCTTGGTAGACACGACGTATCGCCCGGTTGAGGCGCCGGAAACAGCCGCTCCGACGAGGCTCGCCGCGCTCAAGATCGGCCCGTTACCGATCGGCATCTACGTTGCTGCGATGGCCGTCTGTGCTGCTGCCGTCTATTTCAAAAAGCTGCCGAATGATGTGATCGGCGGACTGTCGGTGCTGATGCTGCTCGGCTTTCTGCTCGGCAAGCTGGGCCAGACAATACCCGTCCTGAAGCAAATCGGTGGTACTGCGATTCTCTGTCTGTTCGTTCCAGCAGCCTTGGTGAGCTACGGTCTGATGCCGGATGAAGCCCTGAAGGCAATCACGACCACGTTTCGCACCGCCAATTTTCAATATTTCTTCATTGCCTGCCTCGTCGCGGGCTCGATTCTCGGCATGCCCTATCGTGTGCTGGTTCAAGGCTTTATCCGCATGTTCGTCCCGCTCCTGATCGGGACAATTGCCGCCGTGTCCGCCGGCATCGTGGTGGGATTGCTGTTTGGCTATAGCCCGAAAGACACCTTCTTCTTCATCATCATCCCGATCGTCGGTGGCGGCCTTGCCGAAGGCGTGTTGCCGCTGTCCATTGCGTACTCGGAGATTTTGCAGCGGCCACAGGCTGACCTCGTCGCGCACATGGTGCCGGCAGCGCTGCTCGGCAACGTGGTTGCGATCGTCTGCGCCGGACTGCTCGCGCGTCTTGGCGAAACGCGCCGCGATCTCAATGGCCAGGGTATGCTGGTCAAAACCGGAGACGGCGACATCCTCGGCGAGGCGCGGCCAGACCGTCCGATCGATCTCGGGCTGCTTGGTGCCGGTATCGTGCTGTCGTGCGCGTTGTTCGTACTCGGCATGACCTTGGCACCCTTCACGGGCATTCCTGGCCCCATCATGATGATCATCGCTGCGGTGGCACTGAAGCTGACCAAGATGTTGCCGACCGAGATGGAGCTCGGCGCTTATCAGATCAACAAGTTCATGTCGACGAACCTGACCTTCGCCATCCTGGTTGCGATGGGAGCATTGCTGGTCAAATGGGAGCAGCTCGTCGCCTCGTTCAACCTTGGCTACGTCATGATCTGCACGGCCACGGTGCTGGCGATGATCTCGTCAGGATTTTACGTCGGCAGGTGGCTGAACATGTATCCCGTCGAGGCCGCGATCGTGACGGCCTGCCACTCGGGCCTCGGCGGCACCGGCGATGTTGCCATTCTCGGTGCTGCCGATCGCATGGGGTTGATGGCCTTCGCCCAGATCGCCACCCGCGTCGGCGGCGCGATCATGATCGTGATCGCAACGCTGTTGCTGAAATCGCTTTCTTGACGGCCGCGCGGCCGACTTGCCGCGCTGAAGGAGTAACGGATGGACAGGCGAGATTTTGCCAAGGCTCTGCTGGCCGGAGCCGCAGGCGCCGCGGTGTCGGTTCCTGCCATTGCGGCGCCAGGGGCAAGCAACGGGGCGGTCCCTCCGCTGCCGGTGCGTGTCAACGACAAGATCAGGCTGGGTGGCCAGCGCAACTTCGACAAGGGGCCGGTGACGTCGCGCCAGAACATGCAATGGCATCAGCGCTGGGGCATTCGATATCTCGACATCTCGCTGGAAACAAAGAGCGCGGCTCCCGACGTTTTCGGAAACGATGCGCCCAATGAAGCGGCTGTGGCGCGCGCCCAGGCGCTCGGCACCGGTATGGGAGGCGCCCGGCTTCAGCCGACCACGCGGTGGAGTCTCGAAGGCATGATGCGCATTCAGGACACTCTGCAAAAGAACGATCTAAGCTGGGAAAGCGTCCGGATGGATTCGGCGTACATCGCCATGACGCCGGGTCCGGAACGCGACCGCTACTTGGATCTGATTTGCGAGAACGTCCGCACTGCGGGTCGCGCCGGTGTCAAGATCATCAGCTACCACTGGAATCTCACCCCTATCCGCCGCAATCAGAAGGTTCCCGGCCGCGGCGGCTCGGAATATCATGCGTTCAAGCTGGAGGACAATTGGCGCGAACTGCCGCCGACACCCGCGGGTCGTGTGTCCTCCGATGAGTATTGGGAGCGCCTGCAAACCTGGGCGTCGCGCGTTATTCCGGTTGCGATCGAAAGCGGCGTCAAGATGGCCTGCCATCCCTACGATCCGGGCGGCCTGCCACGAGGCTATCTCGGCGTCGACAGCTTTGATGCCGGCGATTACGCGGCTGCGCTGCTGAAATACGAGAAGCTCTACGATTCTCCGAACAACGGCTTCCAGTACGACACCGGTGTCTCACGCGAATCGATGCCGGCCGGTGATGACCAGTTCGCGCTTCTGTACGGCTTGCTGGAGAGAAAGAAGGTTCACCAGATCCATTTCCGCAATGTACGCGGCGGTCAAAACAACTTCGTCGAGGTCTACCACGACGAGGGCGACGTGAACCTGTTCAACATCATTCGCCTGCTGCGCGACACCGGCTGGGAAGGCTCCTTGCTCGCTGATCACAGCCCCTATCACCCCGATGATCCCGGCTACGTGATGGGCTTCGCGTTCGCGAATGGCTACATTCTCGGCCTTCTCCGTGCGGCACACGAAGAGGCCGTCAGGACCGCCGCTCGATAAGGAGCCGACAATTGCGTGGGCCAAGGCAGGTGAAAAAACTCCAGGTCCCAAGGGACCGAATACTCAATATCGTGAGGTGCGGAATTGAAGTCAGCCATAACGATCGCCATCTTTGCGGTGCTGGGACTCTCTCAGGCGCATGCGGGAAGCTCCACATTGCCGATCGGTCCGCAATGGGGCGATCGGGACCTGTCTCCTTTCTATCGTTGGACCGAAGCGCTGCCGTCGCGCCCCGGCGTGATGCTGCGCGAGGAGCCGATGCCGGCCCAACCGGAAATCGCGAAAGCGTCTCTTGCTGTTCGCATTCTCTACAGTTCGACCGACCTTCGCTGGCACGCTGGAATCGTACCCGTGAGTGGAACGCTCTATCTGCCCGCCGGAGAGCCCCCCGCCGGAGGCTGGCCCCTGGTCGCCTGGGCGCACGGTACGCTGGGCATTGCGGATAGCTGCGCGCCTTCCTGGACCGGGCACAAGCCGCGCGACGCCACATACATCGAGAGATGGCTGGAGAGCGGCTTCGCTGTCGTCGCCACGGACTATCAGGGTCTCGGCGGGCCAGGACCGCATCCTTATCTCATATGGGCGGCGGAGGGGCGTTCCGTGCTCGACGCCGTCCGTGCCGCGCTTGCTGCACATGCCGACAAGATCGCGGCGAAGGTCTTCATCAGCGGCCAGTCGCAGGGGTCGGGCGCGGCTTTGGGCGCGACGACCGTCGCACCGAGCTATGCCCCCGATGTGCCGTTGCTCGCCACCGTCGCCACAGGGCTGGTGTCGACCTTTCCCGACGGCCCTTACCGGCCGGCGCAGCCTTTCAAGGTCGGCTCGCCGATTTACCTCACGCTCATGATGCTCGGCGGCTCGCTTCCCGATGAGGCGTCCCCCGTCGACAAGCTTGTGACGGAGAAAGGAAGACTGGTGCTGCGCGCGGCACGAGAGAGCTGTACCGGCGAGATGCGCGCGATCGCAAAGAAGGAAGGCATCACGGCGGATAACGCCTATGTTGAACCGATTGGGAAGGTTGAGGCGAGCTTTCCGTCGCCGACGGACATGAGGCCGGTGCGCCTGCCGGTGCCTGTTCTGCTTGGCACGGGTCTCGCTGATTCCGTGCTGCCGCCGATCCGGCAATATGCCGCCGTGGCTGCCTTGTGCTCGGCCGGCAATGACGTGATGTGGAAGACTTATGCCGGCGTCACCCACAATGGCACCGTGAACGCTGCTTTCCCGGATGCTGTTGCGTTTCTCAACGAGGTGCTTGCGGGTGGCAAGCGGCAGGGCAATTGCGCGGGCATCGCCGAGCCAGGGCTTCCGACTGATCCGGCACAGGGCATACCTTTCAATGACTGACTGCAGTCCGCGCCGGGTTGAGCAACCTTGACGCGAAACTCGGGCGTGGGTTCAAACAGTCGGCCTTCGTGTGGTCGGCTCGAGAAATTCCTTGTTTTTCACGGGGGAGCGAGTGGCACTTTCCGCCATGATGCCGCCGCTCACGCCACCCTAGCAAGGACAAACAAAGGTTCCCGTGTCGGTGGTTGCGTGTGATTCCCTCCCTGGGCACCACGTTTCGCCCTAGCGGGCTCCGCGCGGCGGAGCCGTGCAGATCACAGCGGTGAAGCGGCGGACTTAGCGTCCTACCGATAGTCCTTGTTGTCGATCACCTTGCCGTCCTTGCCGCCGCCGGCGTCGGTCGGCATGCATTCGACCTGCACGAGGTCGGGATAGAGCTCCCAGGTTCGCACCAGGAATTTCCTGCGGATACCGTAGGAGGTGATGATGCAGCGGTTCAATACCGGGCTGACCGCCGCGGCGACGTAGCCGGGATAGAACAGCGAGCCGTGATGCAGCACGCTCCAGATCTCGTTGAACCAGGTCGCGCGCACCCGGAAGGTCACGGTGTTCTGCTCGGTGCAGGGCAGCGTCTCGCAACCGTAGACCTCGTGGACTTCCTGGCCTTCGGTCTGCGAACTGGAGAGATTCTGCGAGTTGGAAAGATAGAGCTGCTCGTCGTGCTGAACCGTGGCGAGGTACCAGGGCAAGGTCACGGCGACCGTTGCCGCGCCATAGATGAGGTAGCAGACGGCGATCGTTGCGAGGATCATGATTCCGCCGCGCGCCTTGCTGAATTCCGGATCGCCATAGGCGTCCTTGGCGTAGACGCAGCGCGCCCACAGCGCCCGGTAGCCGGCGAACGCCCAGCGCAGGAAGCGGTAGATCCGCCAGGTCACCGGCGCGATCAGCTGCAGGTAGATCCAGCCGCAGGAGCGGACGAACTGCGACCAGAACCGGCCGAGCATGGTCAATTCGCGGTGCGCGCGCCCGAGATCGGACTGGTCGTAGGACTTCTTGGCCTCATAGGCCTTGGTCTTGAAGTCGGACAGCGTCTTGTCGATGCCGTGCAGCAACGCATCAGCGTCGTTATGCGGCTTTTCGGTCATGGGCGATCCAGTTCGACGTGAAATTGCGGCTCGCGGCATCGAAGCCGATGTCGAGCGTCCCGCTGAAGGCGGCATCCGCCATCGTCTTCTCGACGATCATGGCCTCGATGCGCTTGATGCGCCCGGGCAGCCCGCGGGCTCCGATCTCGGGCGAATAGGTCTTGTCGCAGAACTCGCGCAACTGGGCCTCGGGGAAGCGTACCTCGATCGATTGCGCCGCATAGAAGGCGTTGATGCGCGAGATTTCGCGGAACACGATCTTCTCGATCGTCTCCATGTTGAGCTTGTGGAACAGGATGATGTTCTCGCGTCCCTCGAAGCGGTTCAGGAATTCGGTCCGGAACGACTTCTTGAGGTCGCGGATGGTGAGTTCATAGGCCTCTTCCTGGGTCAGATCGCCGGGACCGGTGCCGACCCGCAGCGCATGGTCCGCGCCGATATTGGTGGTCATCGGCATCACCACGTCGCCGAACTCGACCTTGCGGCCCAGATTGTCGCGGCAGCGGCCGTCGTCGAGGATGTTGAGGCAGATGTTGAAGATGTCGGGATGGGCCTTCTCGATCTCGTCCTACAGCATGACCTGATACGGATTGGCCCGCACCGAGTTGGTCATCTCGCCGCCGGCCGCGAAGCCGTCATAGCCCGGAGGCGCGCCGATCAGCTTGGTGACGTCGTTCTTCTCCATGAACTCGCCCATGTCGTAGCGGTTCAGCGCCTTGTCGGTGTCGAACAGCGCCTCCGCCAATCCCTTGGAGACCTCGGTCTTACCGACGCCGCTGGCGCCGCAGAACAGGAACGGCAGCGGCTTGTCGGTGCGCCTGCCGCGCCGCCAGACCTTGACCGCACGATCGACATGATCGAGCACCGCGTCCTGGCCGAACACGCGCCGCTTCAGCGAGCCGTGCAGATTGAGCAGCTTGACGGCGTCGTTCTGCTTCAGCTTGGAGGCGTCGATGCCGGAGATCAGCGAAAACTCGTCGATCACCATGTCTGCGGTGAACAGCAGCCGGTCGTTGATCTCCTTGGTGACGGCCTTGTATTTCACCCGGTTCTCGTCGACGGCCGCCTGGGTCCGCGCGATCTCGCCGCGCAGCTGGAGAATTTCGGGCGTCGCATAGCCGGACGCCCTGGCGATCAGGTCGAAGTCGGCATCGCCGGCGGAGGCCTTGCCCGCGGGCTCGTCGAGGTGGCGCTTCTTCTCCTCTTCCTCGAGGGTGCGCAGCTGGGCCTCCATGTGCGCGATCGACTTCTCGCCCTCGCGTTGCGCCGCGTAATAGCCCTTGATTCTGGCCTGGTGTTCGGCGAACTCGGCCTTGTGGCGGGCGATGGCCGCGCGCACGGTGGCGGCCTTTTCCTCGTTTCCGGAAGCCGATCCGCCGGCCGTGAGGCGCGCGAGCTCGGCTTCGAGCTCCGCGAGCAGCGGCGGCGTCGAATGCGCCCGCAACAGATAGCGCGCCATGCCGCGGTCGAGCAGGGTGCGGGTGCGCGCGGGCTGCGCCGCGGTGAGGCCGGTGTCGAGCGAGCGGTACTTGCTCGACATGTCGATCGCCGCCCTGACCGCCGCCGGATCGATCCGGACCCCGTAATTCTCCTCGAGGTCCTTGGCGCCATGCAGCGCGATCTCCTCGAGTTCGGCGCCGACCGGCTCGGTCAGGTCCATCAGCGTGAAGTGATCGCGGAAGTCGGAATGACATTTGAGGACCTGGGTCAGGTCGGCCTCGCGCACCTCGAGGAAGACCTGGGTCTTCTTCGCCTTCACCATCGCGGTCAACGCGTTGACAATGTGCATCAGCCCGCTGTTGCGCAGCGCATCGATCAGGTCGAGCGTGTCCTCGACGATCAGGACGCTGTCGGGCGTGCGGTTCAACCTCGCGAAGATGGTCTTGAACTGCTTGACGATGGCGTCGTTGTCGCCGAGGCCGAACAGGCCGTCGGTGTCGAGCCAGAACAGCCGCTTGTTGACGATGTCGAACGGCGCGTCGGGGTCGGCCTTGCGCGCCTGCAGCGCCTGCGCCAGCGTGGTGATGCCGACGCCGCTCGGACCGGACACGATCACGCTGTTGGCCTCCATCCGCGTCAGGATGGTGCACAGTTCCTCGAACTTGTCCGCGCAGCCGACCAGCTTGAAGTTCTTGCGCTCGGCGAGCTTCTCGCTTCCGGTGATCAGGAAGTTGTCGGCCATTGGGATGTCCATCGGTCAGGCTTGCACATCAAGGAGGCTTGCACATCAAGAAGGCCGGACCGGCCGTGCCGGTCCGGCAGGCGGGCCTCAGATCTGCCCGAACGTGATCTCCTTGTCGTCGACCGGTTTCGGCGTCGCGGCAGCGGCCGGCGCGCCGGCATCCTTGGCGTCCATGCCGATGCTCTCCTGCAGCCGCGCCCGGACGGTCGCGGTGACGTCGCTGAGCTCTCCGAGCCGGCTCTGGATGTTGGAGAGCCCGTCTTCCCGCAGCTTGTTGGCGGCCTGCAGCGATTCGGCGATGTTCGACATCGACTCGACCTTCTCCATGATCCGCTTGGATGCCTCGTCGACCTGCAGCGCCTGGCGGATGACCTCCTTGTTGGCGACGTCGTCGCTCACCGCATTCATCGCCCGCATCGAATCGCGCACGCTCTCCGAGGCCTCGTTGAGCGCCGAGTTGTTGAGTGCCTGGATGGTGGTGTTCAGGCTGGTGGCGACGCTCGCGATGCCGTCGCTGGAGAGCTCGCGCAAATTGACATTCTGCTTGCCGAGCGCGTCGTGGAAGGTGTTGGCGTCGACCGCGTCCTTTTCGAGATCGGCCACGGTCTTCTTGGTGCCGCGGCCGCTGTCCAGCAGCGCGGTGACGTGGCGCTCGAAATCGTTCTTCTTGCGCTCGCGCTCGAGGCGGGCGAGCGTATCCTCGCCGTCCTTTGCGGTCGACAGCGCCTGCACCTTCTCCTTGTTCGCGGTGCAGGCGAGGTCGATGCCCTTGTCGAGGATCGCGACCACGGTGATCATCTGCGAGTTGATCTTGACCAGCTTGTCGGCTTGCCCCTCGATGCCGCCGAGCTCGTCGCGCAATTCCGAGACCGTGACCTGCGACTTGTCGATGTAGTCGAGCGCCGCCTTGATGATGCCCTCGACGCGCTTGACGTGCTCGGGGCCGGAGATGTCGAGCATCTTGCGGACCTGGTCCTTCTCGGCCTTGAACTTGCCCTGCTTGGCGTCGTGCTCGGCCTTCTCCGTGACGATCGCCTGCGCCTTGTCGCGGCAGCTCTTCAGGGCCTCGATCCCCTTGGCGATCAGCAGTTCCTTGGCGGCGATTTCGGCCTGCGCGGATTTCTTGATGCCGCCGAACAGGCCGGTCTGGGTCTTCAGCTGCGCGATGTCGCGATCGAGCTTGTCCTTGTCGGAGTTGATCTGCCGCGCTTCGGACTCGACCTGCGCGGTACGGCGCTCCCACTCGGCCTCGCGCTTGCGATCCTCCTCGATCTCCGCGAAGGTATCCAGCACGACATTGTCGCCGGCGGTGCGCAGCGTGTAGAGCGCATCGAGATTGTCGACCAGCGGCCGGATCATCTCGCGGAAATCGAGCACGCCCTTGTTCATGTCGGCGAAGGTCTGCTTCATCTTGGCGAACACGGTCGTCGACGACAGCTCGATCAGCTTGCGTTGCATCAGCGTGCGCTGCTGCGCCAGATATTCCTTGTAGCTCTCGAGCTGCTTGATCGAGGCCTTGCACTCCTCCGCGAGGTCCGGCGAGAGCAGCGCTCCGATCTGGCGGCTGCGCTCTTCCGGCGCGGCATCGGGATTGAACACGATCTTGGCGACCGGATTGGCCGTGATGTCGACCGGGGCTGCCTGCGCCGCCTGCTTCGGCGCCATCCGCGCCTTGACGGCCTCATTGAGCGCGGTCGATTCGGCGAGCTTCGGGGATGCAGAGGTAGACATTGCAGTCGTCTCCTGGTCTGGCGGTTCCAAAAGGGAGCCGCTTGGGCAGCGCGGGCGTGAACGCCGCGCTGCGCGAAAAAATCGTCCTTAGGCAGCTAACATGAGAAATCCGGCCGATGCGGAAACTAGATGCAGCTCCTCAGCCGCACAACCATAGGGAGGCCCAAATCGAGCGGTTAACCAAACCAAGTCGCGACATTGTTTACGCATCGTTCTGCGGTTGCTGAGTGTTTCAGCCCGGAAGGAAGCTCATTGATTCATTTCGCTGGCTGATTTGTCCGCTTCGCGCCCTGTCCGGTTCGATTGAATCTTCGCGGGCCGGTCCTGAACTGATCATGGGTTGATCTGAGGCACACTTTGCGTTGGTCACCCAGGAGATGCGCTCTCGCCTTGTCGCCCGCAAGGGTCGACAGCGATTTGAAGTGAAGTCGGCGTGGCGCGCGGAAGCCGCGCGCCCAGAGCCTAAATATTTGAAACAGCTTCGGAAATGACCTCTTTATCCGGCTTTCGTCGACCGGTTGTCGACGCGAGAAAATCGCAGCGAGTTCAATGATATGCGGGTTCGAGATTTTATTTTGAATGGCGCATCATCGATGTCACGGCCGCCGTTTGGTGACAGGCGCGAGGGGCAGGAACCTGCATCGGATCCGCCGATTGTCGGGAAGCCAGATATGTCGGGGCGGTTAGGTTGGCCCGCCACGGCGGCCGGCATGCTCGATCAAGCTGGAGCGTACGACATGGCCAGGAGATTCAAGGTCGGCGATCACGTCGGATGGAATTCCGAGGCCGGCCGGGTCTCGGGCACCATCATCGCGGTTCACACCAGCGATTTCGATTACAAGGGTCACACGCATCGCGCCTCGGAGGCCGAGCCGCAATACGAGATCAAGAGCGACAAGACCGATCACGTCGCGGCCCATAAGGGCAGCGCTCTCCGACATGTGTAGCCGAGGGCGGCGTGGCGCTTCCGTTCTTCACGATCGGCCATTCCAACCGCGATCTTGAGGATTTCGTTGCGCTCCTCACCGAGGCCGAGATCGACCGTGTCGTCGACATCAGGACGGTGCCGAGGTCGCGAACCAATCCGCAGTTCAACAAGGACACGCTGCCCAAGCCGCTGGCCGCCGCGGGCATTTCGTATGAGCATTTGGCCGATCTTGGCGGGCTCCGCGGCAAGGCGCGCAGCGTGCCATCGTCCGTCAACGGCTTCTGGAGCAACGAGAGCTTTCACAATTATGCCGACTATGCGCTGTCCCCGCAGTTTCATGCGAGCCTGCAGCATCTGCGCGACCAGGGCCACCGGCAACGCTGCGCGATGATGTGCTCGGAAGCGGTGTGGTGGCGCTGCCACCGCCGCATCGTCGCCGATTATCTCATCGCGTCCGGAGAGACCGTCGTCCACATCATGGGGGAAGGGCGCCTGGAGCCCGCCCGCCTGACCGAAGGCGCCGTCGTGCAGAGCGACGGCAAGGTGGTCTATCCGGGGACGGGTGAACTGGACTTATGAGGGCGACGCCGGCCGTCGCATTGCGAAAGGCGTCTCACCCCCCGCTGCGTTTCCAGTAGCCGGTGCCGAGCTTGCCGGTGATCACGGCAATGCTGTCGCGGACTTCATAGGAGCCGGCGTCGCTGTAATTCCTCAGTCCCTTCAGCGCACGCAGCGTCCAGCGGCCGTTGACGAAGGTGACGGTGCCTTCATGGGCTTGTGCCGAGCGGAACGGCTCGGCGTGGAATTTGTAGGTGCCGTCGGCCAGGATCTGCCAGATCCAGCGCGACTGGCCGCGGCCGCTTGCCACCATGATCTCCCAGGTGCCGACCAACGCGGGATCGATCGCGCCAGCTGGGATTGCCGGCGCCGTCGGCAGTGCCGGAGCCACGGCGGCTGGCGCGGCGTTCGCCTGTTTCGCCGTCTCGGCCGGCGGCGCGCCCGCCAGATAGATCGCCTTGCGCGACAGCGAGCCGTAGACGAAGGGCTGCTGCTCGTTGCGGGTCGCCTCCATCACGTCGTCGCGGACGTTGCGGAACATGAAGGTGACCTCGACGCCCGGCGTCTCGATGTTGCGCAACAGCGCCGCGGCGAACGGGCTGTTGCGGCCGTCGCCGTCGAGCGCGGTGGTGCCGTCGCGTGCGGCATAGGCGACCAGCACGTTGCCGACCGGCTCGATGCGGCCGAGCCCGCTGGTTGTCGCCGCACGCATCGCGAGCGAGCGGCTCATCTTCGCCGCGAACGGATTGTTGCGGCAGGCATCGAGGATGACGAGGCCGAGACTTCCGGTGCTCGAGACCTGCAGCATCACGCTCTGCAGGCTGATCGCTTCATTGGCGGCGTCGGTGTCGCGCTTCAGCTCGGCATCGACCGGGATCAGCCAGTTGTCGCCGTTGATCTCCATGCCGTGACCGGCAAAATACACCGCGGCCATGTCGGCCCCGGCGGCATTGTGCCCGAACGCGATCAGGCCGCGCCGCATCTCGTCGAAGCTGCCATTGGTGATCAGCGTCACCGCGAAGCCGAGGCGCTTCAGCGCCGCGGCAATGTCGCCGGCATCGGTCGGTGGATTCGATAGCGCCGGCACGCTTTTGTAGGCGCCGTTGCCGATCACCAGCGCCACCCGCTTTCCGTCGGCCGCCGCCGGTGCGGCAAGGCCCGCGAGGGTCGCGACAACAGTCAGTCCCGAAACGAACGCGCGGCGGTTCATGCTGGACCCGATCGGAGGTGACCGGCACAGGGTATCGCAGCCGGCGCGCCGCGGCCATGGAAATGGCTGGCGGTCAGGCCGCCTGCTTCGGGGTCCAGACGCCGGCCGGCACCGGCTCGGCCGGCAGCAGATTGGCGCCGGCGGCACCCGCGATCGACATCGTGATCTCGTGGATGTCCTGCACCGAGCGCTGCATCGAGAAGCGCGGATAGAGTTCGCGCATCGTGGTCGCGGTCGCCGCCTGCGCGCTTGCGGGATCGGTCAGCACGGCCTCGACGGCGGCGGCGATGCTCGTCGTCTCCCGACCGAAGCTGTAGGGCGCGAGATGCGGCATCTCCCTGGTCGAGAAGCGGTTGGCGTCGAACACCGGCACGGTGCCGGCGCCGAGCGCGAAGAACACCCGATCGTGCACCGACCCGTCGATATTGGGATTGAGCGAGACCGCGCCGAGATAGCTGCCGAGGCCTTCGCGCATCGCATCGAAGGTCATGGCGCCGAGCACGCGGGCCGGACGGCCGCTGACGTCGAGATCGCTCCAGCCGCCGCCGATGAAATCGACCGGATAGTCGGCGAGCACCGCGCCGACCTCGCGGGTGCGCACGCCCCTGGTGTAGTTGTCGAGCCGGGTCAGGATCACATTGAACAGGTCGCCGCCCGGCTTCAGATAGACCAGATGCTGCGCGGCGACGTCGACGATGATCCTGGGAAACGCGCCGCAGGTCTTGCCTTGCGCCTCGGCGATCGCGTCGAACAGCAGCGCGAACAGCTTTGGCGGCATGGTCTTGCGCCAGCTGCGCTCGAGCGCAACCGGATTCCAGCCCGACTTGGCGAAGATCAGCCGGCCGTTGCGCTGCTCCGGCGGCAGGCCGCCGAAGAAGCCGGGGTCGGGGATGCCCATATGGGTCGCGAACACGCTGCCGTTTGCGCCGAGGTGATCGCGGTTGAACGCCGCGTGGTCCGGGAACACGTAGCCATGTGCGGCATAGCGGCTCTCGAGCCCGTGACGCTTGGCGAAATAGCAGGGATGGTCGCAGAACCAGGTGAAAACGGGGATCTGCGCGACGTCCCAGAACAGCCGGCCGTCCTTGGTATGGATGTCGAGCCCGATGCCGGAGAAGCCGAGCGCCATGGTCTCGGCCTTCCGCGGCAGCAGCGCGTTGAGCCGGGCCGAGAAATCCGGCGCCAGCAGGTCGAGCATCTTGACCTCGTGCCCGAGCCGGTCGAGCTCGGCGGCCGCCATCGCGAGGATGCCGCGGAGCGAATCATAGGTGGTGTTGCTGGAATACAGGACGCAGATCACGGACATGGGGCCTCCGCGCAAAATGCTGTTGCTGCGCGCGCGGACAAATCCGGTCGCTTCGCATGCTGTCAATTGAACGGCCGAGCCGGCGGTTCCGGGCACGGAATTATCGTGGCCTTAACCAAATTCTTCGCCGGAAGTCGGCTCCAGCGCCGTTGAAGCTCCGTCGGGATGTCGCGGCGGGCTATCGCCCGGCCCGCGTGGGGGCCAGATGCAGCTTGAAAGCTTCGACGTCGTCGTGGTGGGCGCGGGCTTCTTCGGCGCCGTGATCGCCGAGCAGGTGGCGAACAAGCTCGGCCGCAGCGTCTGCGTGCTCGATCGCCGGCCGCATATCGGCGGCAACGCCTACTCGGAGCTCGATTCCGACAGCGGCGTCGAGGTGCACCGCTACGGCACCCATATCTTCCACACCAATTCCGAGACCGTCTGGCGCTATTTGCAGCGCTTCACCTATTTCACCGACTACCGGCACCGCGTCTTCACGGTGGCGAACGGCCGCGTCTATTCGATGCCGATCAACCTTGCGACGGTGTGCGCCGCGTTCGGCCGCATCATGACGCCGGACCAGGCGCGCGCGGTGATCGCGGCGGAGGCGGCGGCGCATGGCGCGGCCGGGATCGGCAATCTCGAGGACAAGGCGATCGCCTCGGTCGGCCGCACGCTCTACGATCTGTTGATCCGCGGCTATACGCAGAAGCAGTGGCAGACCGATCCGCGCGAGCTCTCCGCCGACATCATCGGCCGCCTGCCGGTCCGTCTCACCTTCGACGATCGCTACTTCGCCGACCGCTACGAGGGCATGCCGGTCGACGGCTACACCGCGATCTTCCGCCGGATGCTGGAGCATCCCAGGATCGCCGTCGAGCTCGGCGTCGACTATTTCGATGTCGCCGACCGCATCAACCCGCGGCAGCTTGTGATCTATACCGGGCCGATCGACCGCTTCTTCGGCTATGCAAGCGGCCATCTCGGCTGGCGCACCGTCGACTTCGCGCGCGAGGTGCACGACGTCGCCGATTTCCAGGGCGCTGCCGTCATCAACTATGCCGACGCCGAGGTGCCGTTCACAAGGATCCACGAGTTCAGGCACCTGCACCCGGAACGCGCGCATGCCGGGGCGCGGACCACGATCTACCGGGAATATCCCCGCTTCGCCGGCCGCAACGACGAGCCGTATTATCCGATCAACACCGCAGCCGACCGCGCCATGCTTGCCTCCTACCATGCCATGACGGCGGCGCACCCGAACGTCATCTTCGGTGGCCGGCTCGGCTCCTACAAATATCTCGACATGCACCAGGCGATCGGCGCCGCTCTGAAGACGTTCGAGCACGAGGTCGAGCCGTTCTTTACCCGGGAAGGCATGCAGCCCGCAGACACCGCCGCGCGGCGCCACGCCTTGTCGGCTTTGTCGGCGTGATCTAATCCTGCCGGTGCGGGCAGCGAACCCATAACCATCGCCCGCGATCCCCGGTGAGGAAACAATGCGAAGAATCGTCATTGCCGCGGCTGCCGCCGCCACGAGTCTTGCTTTCAACATTGCTCATGCCGCACCGCCGCTGCCGGAGGCTTCGGCGCACCAGGTCGGCTTTTCGGACCAGGGGCTGGCGCGGCTCGACGACTTCTTCGCGCGCGAGATCGCGGCCAAGCGGGTGCCCGGCGCGGTGGTGGCAATCGCGCGTGACGGCAAGCTCGTGCACTACAAGGCCTATGGCCAGCTCGACCCGGTCAAGGGCACGCCGATGCCGATCGACGCGGTGTTCGCGCTGGCGTCGATGACCAAGCCGATGGCGGCGGTCGCGGGGCTCACGTTGATGGAGCAGGGCCGGTTGCCGTTGCAGGCCAAGGTCGCCGAGTACTATCCGGCGTTTGCCGACATGAAGGTCGGCGTGCAGCAGGCCGACGGATCGCTCAAGATGGAGCCGCAGGCGCAGCCGATCTTCATCCACGATCTCTATCGCCACACCTCCGGCCTGATGTATGGCGGCCGGCCCGACAGTTCGAGCGCGCTGGCGCGGCTCTATCCCGACGGCACGGCGCCTGCGGTCGAGGGCGACACGGGGGCCTTCATCGATCGCATCACCCAGCTGCCGCTGGTGCATCAGCCCGGCACCGAGTTCGAATACGGCTTCTCGATCGACGTGCTCGGTGCGGTGGTCGAGAAGGTGTCCGGCCAGCGGCTCGGCGACTATCTCGCAGCCAACGTCTGGAAGCCGCTCGGCATGACGAACGCAACATTCCACCCGGCCGATGCCCAGCGCGCCCGGCTGGCGCGCCCCTTCCCCAACGATCCGCTCACCGGCAAGCCGCAGGCGATCAAGCTGCTCGACACGCCGACCAAATTCGACTGCGGCGGCGCCTGCTCGTTCGCCACCGTCGGCGACTATCTGCGCTTCGGGCAGATGCTGCTGAATGGCGGCGAGCTCAACGGCAAGCGCATCCTCAGCCCGAGCACCGTGCGCCTAATGACGTCGAACCATCTCGGGCCCGAGATCAAGAACAACGTCGCTGCGGTCGAGCCGCATCGCGCAGGCTTCGGCTTCGGCCTCGCGGTCGCGGTGCGGACCAGCGAGGGCCTGTCGTCGGTGCCCGGCGATCCCGGCGAGTTCACCTGGAACGGCGCCTATGGCACGCAGTTTGTTTGCGATCCGAAGGAGCGCCTCGTCGTGGTGGTGGGAACCGCAGCGCCCGGCGAGCTGCGCAAATATTATCGTGAGACCGTGCAGGACATCGTCTACGGCGCGATGGTGAAGTGAAAGCGTCCTGAGCGGCGTAATCGTCAGCAATGACGGCCGAGTGAGGAACAGCAAAAGGCCCGCCGCCCAATCCGAGCGACGGGCCTTCACTCTTGCGTGGGCTACCACTGCCGGTAGACGCCGGTCAGCGTGCCGTTGTTGTTCCCTTCAGGGCCGACGTCGCCCTGCGTCGAACTCGGCGTCGGATGGTTGGTGCCATTCATCGCGCCATACCAGCCCGGTTGAACCTGATTGTACATCACCTGCGGCTCGTAGGTCTGATAGCGCGGGCCGCCATAGTATCGCGGGCCGGGGTTCCCGTAAGGATAGTAGCCTTGCGCGAACGCACCTGCCGTCGTTGCGATCAGCGACGCGGCGGCCAGAGCCATGATCTTGGTGTTCCGTTGCATTCTTACACTCCTTGCTGGTGTCGCGACCAACGGATGCCGCGGACCGGCGTTCCTGATCTGCCATGCGGCTGACGAAGGTGAATTTGCGCGGAGGTGGGATCAGGATTTGGTGAGGGGGCTTGCGTTCCGCGGGCCGCGCCGTCGCTCTGCCCGGTAGAATGCGTAGCAGGCCCG
This sequence comes from Bradyrhizobium sp. USDA 4461, assembly GCF_054055655.1. Taxonomy (NCBI): domain Bacteria; kingdom Pseudomonadati; phylum Pseudomonadota; class Alphaproteobacteria; order Hyphomicrobiales; family Nitrobacteraceae; genus Bradyrhizobium; species Bradyrhizobium sp. USDA 4461. The sequence continues at coordinate 1,344,587 of NZ_JBSRXM010000001.1, read as the reverse complement.
CTATGCTTTTCCGGCTATAACGTGCCGCGGCGGGCTGCGCCCGCCGGGCCTGGAAAGCCCGGGCGCTTCGGAAAAGGAAGCCCGCCGACCGGGGCGGGCAAGGTCTCAGGGAGGAAAACGCTCTGACAAGGGAGCGTGCGGTCAGTCTCCCCGATTCGGGTGCGGCTGCGAAGATCGTATAACTACTGTCATCAGGGCCGGCATTATGCCAATGCTGCTTGCCGGCCGACAACGCGCAAGCACAAAGCGCGACCAACAGGGGAAGTACATGAGCACGTCTGGAGTTTTTGCCCGCGTCGTCGCGGCGATCGGGGCCGGCGCCGTGGCGTGGCGGCGGATGCAGGGCGCACAGCCCGCGCCCGCCTGGGGCAGCGCGCCGCAGATTCCGGCGGCGAAGTCGCAGGGCGCGATCCCGACGCTGAAGATGCCGACGGCGCGCGGCTGGGACAAGGGCCAGCTTCCGACCACAGCACCCGGACTCAAGGTGAACGCGTTTGCGTCAGGGCTCGATCATCCGCGCTGGATCAACGTGCTGCCGAACGGCGATGTGCTGATCGCCGAGGCGACGCAGATCGCGGGCACCCCGCGCAGCGTCTTCCATTATGCGATGCAGGCGACGATGCGCCGCGCCGCAGCGCTCGGCGTCAGCGCCAACCGCATCACGCTGCTGCGCGATCGCGACGGTGACGGTGTCGCCGAAAGCCGCGGTGCCTTCATGGAAGGATTGCGCCAGCCGTTCGGCATGGCGCTGATCGGCGATACCTTCTATGTCGGCAACACCGACGGCGTGGTGGCATTTCCCTACACCGCGGGCGCCGATCGCATCACTGCGGAGGGACGCAAGCTCGTCACCTTCAAGCCCGACGGGCACTGGACGCGCAGCCTGCTGCCGAGCGCCGACGGCAAGAAGCTCTATGCCGGCGTCGGCTCGCTCAGCAACATCGCGGAGAACGGCATGGAGGTCGAGCAAGGCCGTGCCGCGATCTATGAGCTCGATCTCGCCGCCGGCACCAGCCGCATCTTCGCCGGCGGCCTGCGCAATCCGGTCGGGCTCGCATGGGAGCCGAACACCAATGTGCTGTGGACCGTCGTCAACGAGCGCGACGGCATCGGCGACGAGACGCCGCCGGATTATCTGACCTCGGTGCGCGACGGCGGCTTCTACGGCTGGCCTTATTGCTACTGGGGGCAGACGGTCGATGACCGCGTGCCGCAGGATCCGGCGATGGTCGCCAGGGCGATCCAGCCGGACTACGCGCTCGGCGGCCACACTGCTTCGCTCGGCCTGTGCTGGATGCCCAGGGGCACGCTGCCCGGCTTCCCCGACGGCATGGTGATCGGCCAGCACGGCTCGTGGAATCGCTCGACGCTGTCGGGCTACAAGGTAGTGTTCGTGCCGTTCGAGAACGGCCGTCCGTCAGGGCCGGCGCGCGACATCCTGTCGGGCTTACTTGCGCCAGACGAGAAGGTGTCGTACGGCCGTCCGGTCGGCGTCGCACTCGGCCCGGACGGATCGCTGCTGGTCGCCGACGATGTCGGCAACGTGATCTGGCGCGTCACGGGCGCGTAGCGGCGCGAGGTGACTCAGCGGCTCAGGAATTCGCGGATACTCCGCGCGATTTCCGCTGCGTGCGTCTCCAGCGCGAAGTGGCCGGTGTCGAAGAACTTGACGACGGCGTTCGGATTGTCGCGCTTGAACGCTTCCGCACCCGGCGGCAGGAAGAATGGATCGTTCTTGCCCCACGCCGCGAGGAATGGCGGCTGGTGGGTGCGGAAGTAGGACTGGAAGGCCGGATAGAGCGCGACGTTGCTCTTGTAGTCGCCGAACAGATCGAGCTGCACGTCATGCGCGCCGGGCCGCGCCATGTAGTAATTGTCGAGGTTCTGTCCGTCCGGCGACACCGCCTGCGGATCCGAGGTGCCGTGGGTGTACTGCCAGCGCGTGGTCTCCGGCGTCAGGAAGGCGCGCAGCGCATCGCGGTTCACCTGCGACGGGTCCTGCCAATAGGCCTTGATCGGGCTCCAGCCGTCGCTGAGGCCTTCTTCATAGGCGTTGCCGTTCTGCGAGATGATCGCGGCGATCCGCTCCGGATGCTTGAGCGCGAGGCGGAAGCCGGTCGGCGCGCCGTAGTCGAACACATAGACCGCGTAGCGGTCGAAGCCGATTATCTCGGTGAAGCGATCGATCACGCCGGCGATGCGGTCGAAGGTGTAGCTGAACGCGTCCCGCGGCGGCATGCCGGACAGGCCGAAGCCGGGCAAGTCCGGCGCCACGATGTGAAATTTGTCCGCGAGAAGCGGGATCAGATCGCGGAACATGTGTCCCGCGGTCGGGAAGCCGTGCAGCAGCAGCAGTTTCGGCGCGCCGGGCGAACCGGCCTCGCGATAGAACACCTTGACCCCGTCGACATCGGCGGTGCGATACATGATCTCGGACATCTGTCACTCCCTGTGGCCGTGATGTGGTGGGATTTGGAATTACGGCTTGCTCTGCGCGGAGACTGCGCTGACCGCTTCCCGGATGATGTCGGTGACATGCGCCGGCGCCGTGACGATCGGCGTGTGATCGACCGGATGTGAACGCACGACAGCCTGCATCCGCGCCGCCATGCTGCGCTGGGTCTCGGGCGCGATCATCCGGTCCTCTTCGGCAACCAGGAACCAGCTCGGGACGTCCTTCCAGAGCGGACGGCCGACCGGCACGGTGATGCAGGCAGGAGAGATCGGCCGCTGCACGGCGGCGAGCACCGCGAGCTCCTCGGCGCGCGCGCCTTGCGCGAAGGCCGATGCGAAGGCGGACTCGGGCAGCCAGATCAGGCCGTTGGCATCGGGTGCGAGCTTCGGCGCGAACGGATGCGGCGGTGCGCGGTAGAACACGTCGGCGACGGTCTCGCCCTGGTCTGGCGCCAGCGCCGCGACATAGACCAGCGCCCTGACGCGTGGTGCGCGGCTCTCGGCGATCACGGCGCCGGCATAGGCATGGCCGGCCAGCACGACCGGTCCCTCGACGCGGTCGAGCGTGCGATTCAGCGCAGCGACATCGTCGGCGAGCGAGGTCAGCGGCAGCGGCGCTGCCACCGCGGTGATGCCTTCGGCGTCGAGCGCCGTGATCACCCGCGCCCAACTCGAGCCGTCGGCCCACGCGCCGTGGGCAAGCACCACGCTGACATCCTTGTTCGACATCGTCCGCTCCTCGGCTCTATCGTAACCAGTATAATTGTATTTGACAGGTTACTAGACTCATGATCCAGTGCACGTAACTTGTCAAGAGGCGCTTAGGCGGTTATTTCCGATCGGGTCAAAAAAGAAGCCGCCAGGAGGTCCAGCCGTGCAACCCCATCCACCCGCGATGTTCATCGCCGATAGTTTGGGTCTCGATTTCATCAATTCGATCGCGACCCCGGTCGACACGCCGGTGGACTGGATCGGCGACGGTGACGGCCTGTTGCGTTGGCTCGCACAGGCGAAATTGGTGCCGTCGGATGTGGTCGACGCGCTCAAGGCCCGCGCGAAGCCGGGCGAGCTCGATGATGTCGCCGGCCAGGCGCGAGACCTGCGCGAATGGTTCCGCGGTTTCGTGCGCAAGCATATGGGCAGACCACTCGCGCCGCGGGCGCTGAAGGAATTGGAGCCGCTGAACCGGCTGCTCGAGAGCGATCAGGCGTTCAGCCGGATCGTGCCGCATCGTCACGACGATCACGACGGCTTCGCGCTGGAGCAGACGCGGCGCTGGCGCTCGGCGGAAACATTGCTGGTGCCGATCGGCGAAGCGATGGCCAAAGTCGTCTGCGAGGAAAGCTTTTCCGACATCAAGGCGTGCGAGGGCCCGGCCTGCACCTTGATGTTTGCCGATCACACAAGGGCGCGTGCGCGCCGCTGGTGCAGCATGGCGATCTGCGGCAACCGCGCCAAGCAGGCCGCGCATCGCAGTCGGATCAAGGACAGGGGAGCATAATCCGGAAACGTGCGAAGCGGTTTTCCGAAAAGATCATGCTCAAGCAAAGAAGCCAAACCCGAGCAAACGGGCCGCTATGACGCCAAAGGGTAACGGTCGTTGACGCATTACACGCCGGAGGGAACTCAAAAATCCCTCCGCGCCCGATCGCTCGGAAGCGCCTAAAACCGGAATGAAATCCATAGCGGTTTTCAACCATGCCCCTTGAGCCTTCCTCAACTTCCGCAGCCGATGCTTCGCCCGCCCAAAGGACCGACCAGGGATCGACAAGGAGCTTGAGCATGCCGGCCAAGGCAAGAACGACGGCAAGAACGACCGCGACCAACGCCACCGCGCAGGGGCGCGAGGATATCCTTAACGCGCATGCCATCAGCACGCTGGGCGCCGGCGTCGTCAGCGCGATGAGCGCGGTCGGCGCCGCCGTCATCAAGAAGAACAAGCCGGCACTCGGCAAGAGCCCGGACTGGTTCTGGCACATGTTCGCGAAATGCGAGGCCAAGGCCGCGCGTGTCGCCGAGCAGGCCGCGCGCGATCCGGAGGCCTGCGGTGACGCGACCTTCATCGAGGTCTATGCCGCGCAATTGCCGAAGCTGATGGCGTCGGCGCTCGAGAGCCACGACAAGGCGCTGAAGGCGAAGTGATCGGATCAGTCTTGTAGGGCGGGTTAGTACTACTGCGTCACAAGCGCTCTTTCAGCCGATCCTGAGAGGCCGTGAACGAATCCAGCCGTCATTGCGAGCGAAGCGAAGCAATCCATCGGCCCGCAAACGCGGTTGGATGGATTGCTTCGTCGCTATCGCTCCTCGCAATGACGGCGGAGGCAGAATTATGACGCAGTAAGATTAGGCGAAATCGTAACCCGCCATGGCTCCATCGCGTCGCGTTGCGGCGGGTTACGGCTTTGCCCAACCCGCCCGACGTTGCTGCGCGCGGCTGGAGCACCGTGTGACGCCAGTCACGGCAGCCACGCACGCCGCACGCCATTGATAGCGCCATGAACGGGCGGTCCTCCCGTCAATCATGGAGCTGAAGATGACGTCCACGCTTGCAATCAGCACTTCCGATGACAGCCTTGCTCTGGTGCCGGAGCACGATCAGGCCGCCGCGTCCCTGGTGCCCGCCGCGGTCGATAGCACCAGCGTGCCGCAGCGCCAGTTCTGGGAGACCGAGCACACCCGGCCGGATTTCCAGCCGTCCGACGATGCCGCGCCCGAGCTGGTCGCCGCGACCGCGAACTATCTCGGCGAATGCATGCGGCATCCCTATCTGCCGGTGTCGGACATCCGCGCGCGGCAATTCGCCCGCATCAAGCAACTGGTCGAGCTCGCCTATCGCGACATCCCGGTCTACCGCGCCAAGTATGATGCCGCCGGCTTCAGGCCGGAGCATCTGCGCGACTACGACGACATCCAGAAGATCCCTGTCATCACCAAGCCCGAGCTGGTCGCGGCATTCCCGGACCAGTGCGTCAACAGGAAATACAAGCCCGAAAACCTGTTTCCGACCCGCTCATCCGGCTCGTCGGGCCAGACCCTCTTGATCCGCGTCGACTACGACGCCGTGATCACCGACACCATCCAGGGCGTCCGCCAGTTCGCGATGCAGAGCGGCGGCAACTACCGGGCCGAAGACCTGCTCGCCCATGTCTACACCGTGCCGTGGTGGTTCGATTCGATCGGCGGCGATTATCCGACCGCCTTCATCTCGAACCTGATCCCGCCGGCGCGCGTCGCCCAGCATCTGCGCTATCTCGGGCCGAAGATCCTGTCGCTCTATCCGTCGAGCCTCGATGCGTTGATGCCGCATGTCGACGAGTTCCGCTCCTCGCTCAATCTCGCGGTGACGCATTCGGAATATTCCTCCCGTGCCGCCCGGGCGGAATGGTCGCGTCAGCTCGGCGTGCCCGTGCTCGACGAATATTCCTCCGAGGAGGCGACGCGGATCGCGCTCGAAATGCCCAACGGCCAGTATCACGTCTGCGAGGACACCGTGCATCTCGACGTGCTCGATCCCGTCACGATGCAGCCGCAGGCTGCCGGGCAGTCCGGCATCGCCGTGATCACCAACCTGCTCAACGAGGCGATGCCGTTCATTCGCTACGTGCAGGGCGACTACATCACCCAGCCGGCCAACCCCGCGCCGTCCGATATCAACTGGTCGCAGATCGCGAGCATCGACGGCAGGCTCAACGACGCCTTCGTCAACCGCGACGGCCGCAAGGTTCCGGCCGGCAGCATCCTCGATGCGACCTATCGCTGGATGTTCGACTGCAATCTGCACCTGGCGCAGTTCGAGATCGTGCAGCGCGGCGTCGACCTGGTCGAGGCGCGCGTCGTGCTCGGCCAGGATACGCCGCTGGGCCGGTTGCACGGCTCGGTCGCGCATCTGGAGGATCTGCTCAAGGCCTGCCTCGAGCATCCGGTCCGGGTGCAGGCTCACGCGCTGCTGGCGTTTCCGCCCAAGGTCGGCAAGCGCCGCCCGATCCGCCGCGAGTTCGATTGATCGCAGCAAATAGGGTGCGTGCCATGACACAGTCACTGAATCGCATCGCCGCCATGACGGCGCGTTATTACTACATCCTGCGCTCGTCATGGCTCCGGCTGCTCGAGATCGTCTACTGGCCGGCGATGCAGATGCTGGTGTGGGGTTTCCTCTACACCTACCTCTATGACAGCAAGTCGGCGATGGCCTCCACCGCCGGCCTCTTGCTCGGCGCCATCCTGCTCTGGGACGTGCTGTTTCGCGGCCAGCTCGGCTTCACCTTCACCTTCCTGGAGGAGATATGGTCGCGCAATCTCGCCAACCTGATGATGAGCCCGTTGCAGCCGTCCGAGCTTGCGGCCTCGCTGATGCTGATGAGCCTGATCCGACTGGTGATCGGCACGCTGCCGGTGCTGCTGCTGACCTGGTTGCTGTTCGGCTTCAACCTCACTGCGATGGGGCCGGGGCTGATCGCGTTCTTCCTCAATCTCGTGCTGACCAGTTGGGCGATCGGCCTTGTCGTCGCCGGTCTCGTGATCCGGCAAGGTTTTGGCGCCGAGAGCCTCGCCTATTCGATCATGATCGTGCTGCTGCCGCTGTGCTGCGTCTACTATCCGGTCGCGGCGCTGCCGCTCTGGCTGCATCCGGTCGCCTGGTCGTTGACGCCAACCTATGTGTTCGAGGGCATGCGCGCCGTGCTGCTCGACGGCACGTTCCGCACCGATCTGATGCTCGAATGCCTCGCGCTCAATGCCGTCTATCTCGGCATTGGCTTCACCACATTCGTCGCCCTGCTGCACAGCGCCCGCCACAAGGGCGGCCTGCTCACCATGGGCGAGTAAGGGGAGAGATCCATGAGCCGCATCGAACGCTTCCTGCCCCGCGGACATCTGACGCCAGTTTTGGCAAACGCTGCGCCCGCGCAGGGTAACTCGGACCGGCCCAACCTCGATGACACGCCAGCCATCGCCGTCGAGGATCTCTGCAAGAAGTACCGTACCCATTGGGCGGTCGACGACGTCAACTTCATCGTGCCGAAGGGCTGGACCGTCGGCCTGCTCGGCGGCAACGGCGCCGGCAAGACCACCACGATCTCCATGATCATGGGCCTCGTGGTGCCGAGCTTCGGCCGCGCCATGGTGCTGGGCCACGACATGGCGACCGAGCGTCACAAGGTGCTCAGCCGGATGAATTTCGAGAGCCCCTATGTCGCGCTGCCGGGCCGGCTCACGGTGCGACAGAACCTGACGGTGTTCGGCCGGCTCTATGGCGTCGCCAATCTGAAGGCCCGGATCGAGCAGCTGATCGAGGATTTCGAACTCGGCGACGTGCTCGACCGGGTCACCGGGCGGCTCTCCGCTGGGCAGAAGACCCGCGTCGCCGTGGCCAAGGCGCTGATCAACGATCCCGACGTGCTGCTGCTCGACGAGCCGACGGCATCGCTCGATCCCGACCGCGCCGAATGGGTGCGCAGCCGGTTACGCGCCTATCAGAAGCGCCGCGGCGCCACCATCCTGCTGTCCTCGCACAACATGACCGAGGTCGAGCAGCTCTGCGACTTCGTCGTGATCATGAGCCATGGCCGCGTCGTTGCGATGGGGCGTCCGCAGGAGTTGGCCGAGCGCTTCAGGTGCCGGGACCTTGACGAGGTCTTCATCTATCTGGCGAGGGTTGCGTGATGTCCTCATCTGGTTCTCCGAACGACAAGCCGGTTGCGATCCGAAGGGAACGCCGTTCGGACGTGGCGGCGCGAGACAGTCTGCTCGACGCTGCATTCGGTCCTGGCCGTTTCGCCAAGACCTCGGAGCGGCTGCGCGAGGGCCGCAAACCTGCGCGCGGCCTCGCGTTTGTCGCGCGCCGTGGCGGCCGCTTGGTCGGCACGTTACGGCTGTGGCCGGTCATGACCGCGACCGGTCACACCTGCCTGCTGCTCGGCCCGCTGGCCGTCGCCGAGGATGCCCGACGTCTGGGCATCGGCGCCGCGCTGATGCGACAGGCGCTGGCGCGTGCGCAACTGCTGGGCTACCGCGCCGTCATCCTGGTCGGCGATGCCGCCTATTACGGCCGTTTCGGCTTCTCGGCTGCGACAACCGGCGCGCTCCGCATGCCCGGGCCGTATCAACGCGAGCGGCTGCTGGCCTGCGAGTTGGTGCCGGGCGCGCTGCGCGGAGCAGGCGGCCTGATCGCCGCCGCCGGCCCGCGTCCATCGCGATTGTCCGGACTGATGGACCGGATTGCCGGAAGCCGGGCCCCGATCGGACAGCCGGCCTGATCCGCGGCACCTTTTCTGCCACGGAGGCATGGCGATTTGGCCGGTCTTGGCGTAAAGCACGCCAAATCGCCATGCGGCTGTGCCGCTTGCCGGGGTCGCAGCTTCAAGTCGTCCCGCTCGACGTTCTGCGCCCGGACCAATCAAGGTTTCCCATCTCGTGCCCTTTCCGACCACCAGTTCGCCGCTCGCCCGCGCCTTGGCTGAGCGCAACTACGAACAACCGACCCCTGTCCAGCTCGCCGTGCTGGCGGAGGATGCCGTCGGCCGTGACCTGCTGGTCTCGGCCCAGACCGGCTCGGGCAAGACCGTTGCCTACGGATTGGCCATGGCCAAGGACCTGCTCGGCGACGCCGAGCGGTTCGAGCAGGCCGCCGCACCGCTGGCGTTGATCGTGGCGCCGACGCGCGAGCTCGCCTTGCAGGTGCAGCGCGAGCTTGCGTGGCTCTACGAACATGCCGATGCCTGCGTGGTCTCCTGCGTCGGCGGCATGGACCCGCGCCGCGAGCAGCGCGAGCTGGCCGCGGGCGCTCACATCGTGGTCGGGACGCCCGGCCGGCTGTGCGACCATTTGCGGCGCGGCCGCCTCGATATCTCGGGATTGCGCGTCGTCGTGCTCGACGAGGCCGATGAGATGCTCAATCTCGGCTTCCGCGAGGACATGGAATTCATCCTCGAAACCACGCCGGACAGCCGCCGCACGCTGTTGTTCTCGGCGACGTTCCCGCGCGGCATCGTCGCGCTGGCCAAGCAATACCAGCAGCAGGCGTTCCGGATCGAGGTCGCGGGCGACGAAGGCGGCCATGCCGACATCGAGTACCGCGCCATCCGGGTGGCCGCCGACGACGTCGAGCATGCGGTGGTCAACGTGCTGCGCTTCCATGAGGCGCCGAGCGCGCTGGTGTTCTGCAACACCCGCGAAGCCGTCAGGCATTTGCAGGCGGCGCTCTTGGAGCGTGGGTTCTCGGTGGCCGCGCTGTCGGGCGAGATGACCCAGAACGAGCGGACCCAGGCGTTGCAGGCCTTGCGCGACGGACGGTCCCGGGTTTGCGTCGCGACCGACGTGGCGGCGCGCGGCATCGATCTGCCGAGCCTCGATCTCGTCATTCACGCCGACCTGCCGAAAGATCCGGAGGTGATGCAGCATCGCTCGGGCCGCACCGGCCGCGCCGGCCGCAAGGGTGTCAGCATCCTGTTGGTGCCGCCCGCCCGGCGGCGGCGCGCCGAATTGCTGCTCGATCTCGCCGGCATCGATATCGTCTGGGGCACCGCTCCGCAGGCGGACGAGATCCGCAAGCTCGACCATGATCGCTTGCTGAAAGACGCCGTGTTCTCCGAGGAGGCGACTTCGGACGATCTGGCGCTGGCGCAGGCCTTGCTCGCCGAACGCTCGCCCGAGGCGATCGCCGCGGCGCTGGCCCGGCTCTATCGCGCGCGGCTGCCGGCGCCCGAAGACATTCTCGATCCCGGTGAAGCCCGCGGCCGCGACCGCGGCGATCGCGCCGCGCGCCGCGAGGAGCGTGCCGCCGGGCCGCGATCGAAGACCGGGAAGTCTCCGCGCCACGGCATGGAGGAGGCGACCGTCTGGTTCCGCGCCGCGATCGGGCGGAGGAAGAATGCCGAAGCGCGCTGGCTGCTGCCGATGATCTGCCGCCGCGGCGGCATCGACAAGCGGGACATCGGCGCCATCAAGATCATGGACACCACCACCGAGTTCGAGATCGCCGCGCGGGTCGCGGACTCCTTCGCCGTCAAGATCAAGCGTCCGGACAAGGAAGACAGCATCCGCATCGAACCGTTGGCGGAGGCTCCGCAGCGGGAGACGCACGCGGAGAAGCCGGCCCGCAAGCCGAGGCACGAGCCTTGGCGCGACCAAGGTGATGGCCGACGCAGCGCGCCGCGCAGCGACGGGCCGCGTGATGAGGCGACGGCCAAGCGGCGCGGCAAGCCGGACCGCGAAACGAGCGTCAAATTCGACAGCGAGCCCAGGTTCGGCAAGACGAAGCATCGCAGCAAGTCCGGCTACGCCGGGCACACGCAATGGCCGGACGTGTCGACGGCGAAGCCGAAGTTCGGCAAGAAGCCGAAGAAGAAGCGCCGCGGCTGAGTTGGCGGCAGCAGCTGCCGCGCGCTCAGCTTGCTGGTGCGGCTTCGGGTGACACGCTGATGTCCGCCACCGTCATCCTGAGGAGCCGCGAAGCGGCGTCTCGAAGGATGCACGGCCCGGCCGGTGGCCGTGCATCCTTCGAGGCTCGCTCCGCTCGCACCTCAGGATGACGGATTTGATTGCTTTGCGGGGACGATGATGCGGTGAGAGTTGCGCGACTAACGCGACTGCCCTCACGCCACCAGCGCGATCTTCGGCACGGTGGCCAGCGCCGACTGGTTGCGGCCGTTGGCCTTGGCGGCGTAGAGCGCCTTGTCGGCGGCTTCGATCAGGTCGGCCCATGGCTGGCCTGCGGCCGGTCGCATGCTGGCGACGCCGATGCTCACCGTCGTGCTGAGCTCGCCCTCGCACCATTGCTGCACCTTGCCGCGGATGGTCTCGGCCAGCTTGAAGGCTTCGAGCGCGGTCATGTTGGGCAGCAGCACGGCGAATTCCTCGCCGCCGAAGCGCGCCGGGCAATCGCCGGCGCGGCGCACCGCGTCCGAAATGCAGATCGCGATCCCGACCAGCACCTGGTCGCCGGCCTGATGGCCGTAGGTGTCGTTATAGGCCTTGAAATGATCGGCATCGATCATCATCAGCGCGACCGGCTGGCCGTAGCGGCCGGCACGGCGCCATTCGCGCTCGATCTCGGCATCGAATTTGCGCCGGTTCTTCAGGCCGGTGAGGGCGTCGGTCGTCGCCATCTCCTCGAGCCTGTCCTCGGCGTCGGCGCGGCGGACGATCTCGCGGGCGAGCACCAGCGTCGCGCTGAGCACGAACAGGATCAGGACAGCCATGATCGCGCCGATGCGGATCGCCTCGGTGCGCCAGAGGTTGAACACCGCTTCCAGCGGCTTGCCGACCACCACATAAAGCGGCCCGGAGCTGCTGCGCCTGACATAGAGCCGCGGCGTATCGTCGACCGGACCCTTGCCGGAGAAGGAGCCGCCGACCTTCAGATTGTCGGCCTTCCAGTCCGATTGCTCCGCGAGGTTCTTGCCGATCACGTCGAGGTCGAACGGCGTGCGCATGATGATGGTGCGGTCGTTGCGCAGCACGGTGATGGTGTCGCCGGGCACCAGGTTCAGCCGTCCGAACAGATCGTGGAAATAGCTGAAGCGGATCGAGCCGACCACGACGCCGAGGAAGCGGCCGTCGTCGGCGGAGATGCGCCGGCTCAGCACGATGGCGTAGGCGCCACGGTGCAGCATCGGCCGGCTGACATAGAGGCCGGTGTCCGGATGGTCGCGCTGGATGGTGAAATACTGCTCGTCGCTGCGGTTCTCCGGGCGCGGATCGAGGCTCGCGGCGTCGATGGTCAGGTTGCCTTCCGCATCGAACACCTGGATCGCGCCGAAATGCTGCGCGGTCGCGGCATGGTCGAACAGGATCAGCTGGCGCAGTTCCTTGCTGACGTTGCGGATCTCCGGCATCTCTAGATTGCTGGCGACCGCGCGCAGCGACAGATCGTAGAGCTCGATGTTGCGGCTGATGTCGGCCTCGATGCCTGAGGCCAGATTCTCCAGGGTCCGGCGCGCCAGTTCCTCCTCGCCGCGGCGCATGTCGAACATCACGCCGGCGCAGACCGCGGAGAAGCCGAGCACGGTGGCAATCGACGCCGCGATCAGCAGCTTTGCCGATAGCCGCCAGCGCCGCTTAGCCTCGTTTCCCCGTCGAAATGGCATTTTCAGCTCCAATGCGCCGTCATGCATCGGGAAATCTTGTCGTCGCCTTAAATGGCGACAGCGGTCGCCGAATGGGTTAACGGGTGGTTGCCGGAATCCTGAGCCTTGAGGACGACGTGAACGACTACGACCCGCTGCGGGACTACCTGAAGAAGCAGCATCTTCCCGAGTTCGTGCTGACCTTCGAGCAGATCGAGGAGATCATCGACGCGGCGCTGCCGCGCGCCGCGCAACGGGCGTCGTGGTGGGAAACCCTGCGCAGCCCGCAGGAGAAGATGCCGCAGCGCGAAGCCTGCCTCGAGGCCGGCTACATCGCCACCCGCCAGGCCGACGGCAAGAGCGTCAAGTTCAAGCGCATGCCCAAGCCGCGTTAGAAGAGGCAACACTCCAGGTCGTCATCGTCCGCGAAAGCGGGCGATCCAGTATTCCAGAGACGTCAGAGTGATACGGATAAGCCGCGGCGTACTGGATACTCCGCTTTCGCGGAGCATGACATTCGTGAGCGGGGCAGGCAGAGTGCCCCCGGCCCGCGCCTAACTCGCGGCTTCCAGCCGTTCCTCGGTGAGCAGCCGCGTGGCGGCGTCGGCGTCCATCGGCTCGCCGAAGGCGAAGCCCTGCGCGTATTCGCAGCCGAGCTGGTAGAGCTCGACGGCATCCGAATCGGTCTCGGCACCTTCTGCGACTACATCCATACCGAGATCGTGCGCCAGCGCGATGATCGATTTCAGGATCACCGGGCGGGTGCCGCGGCTGGTGGTGCGAACAAAGGACTGGTCGATCTTGATGGTGTCGAACGGGAAGCGCTGCAGATAGGACAGCGAGGAGTGCCCGGTGCCGAAATCGTCGAGCGACAGCCCGGTGCCGAGCTCGCGGATTCGCGCCAGCATCTGGGCGGCGTGCTCCGGGTTCTCCATGACCAGCGATTCCGTCAGCTCCAGCTTCAGCGTGCCGCGCGCCACCGAGGAGCGCGACAGCACGGTGCGGATGTCGTGGATCAGGTCGTGGCGCAGCAATTGCCGCGAGGAGACGTTGACCGAGGCGAAGATCGGCTCGCGGGCGCGCATCGCGCGCTGCCACACTGCGAGCTGGCGCGCGGTCTGGTCCATCACGAACATGCCGAGATCGACGATCAGGCCGGTCTCCTCGGCGACGGTGATGAACTCCGACGGCGACATCCGGCCGAGCTTCGGATGATCCCAGCGCGCCAAGGCCTCGAAGCCGGCGATCGCGCGATCCTCCAGCCGCACGATCGGCTGGTACAGGATCGTGATCTCCTGGCGCTCGATGGCACGGCGCAGGTCGCTTTCCAGGGTCAGGCGGTCGGTCTTGCGTGCCCGCATCGCCGGCTTGTAGACGTCGATGCGGTCGCCGCCGATCCGCTTCGAGTGATACATCGCAAGCTCGGCGTCCTTGATGATCTCGTCGGTCAGCGGCGCCGCCGGATCGGACAGCGCAAGGCCGATCGAGGCGGTCAGGAAGATCTCGCGGTCGTTGAAGGCGATCGGGGCGCGGATGGTCTTGCGGATGGTCTCGGCGAAATTGGTGATCCGCGCCGGGTCCTGCTCCGACAGCAGGATCAGGCCGAACTGGTCGCCGGCCATCCGGGCCAGCGTGTCCTGCGGCTTGAGGATGCGGGTCAGCCGGCGCGCCAGCGTCAGCAGAATGGAGTCGCCGACCGCGATGCCGACGGAATCGTTGACCTGCTTGAAGCGGTCGAGGTCGATCACCATCAGGGTCGGCCGCAGGTTCGGCATGGTCTTGGCGAGGTTCGCCACCGCGCTGAGGCGATCCATGAACAGCTTGCGGTTGGGCAGGCCGGTCAGGTTGTCGTGCACCGAGTCATGCAGCATCCGCTCTTCGGAATTCTTGAACTCGGTGACGTCGGTCAGGGTGCCGACCACGCGCGAGACCTCGCCGTCGGAGCCGACCACCGGGCGCGCCTTCAGCGCGAACCACATGAAATGGCCGTCGGGCGTGCGCAGCCGGAAATCCTGCACCAGGCGGCCGCGGCGCTGGTCGAGCACGCTGTCGAGCGCGGCGCGGAAGCGGTCCTGGTCGAGCGGGTGCAGCACTTCGAGCCATTTCGCGGCAGGGCCTTCCAGCGTGCCGCGCTTCAGCCCGAGCAGCGCTTCGGTCTCCGGGCTGGTGAACACCTTGTCGGCCGAGACGTCCCAGTCCCAGATCAGGTCGCCGGAGCCGGTCAGCGCCAGCGCGCGGCGCTCGACATCGGAGACCACGCCGGTGGTGGCGCCGCCGCCGGCGAAGGCGTGCTGCATGACCGTGAATCCGATCAGCATCACGATCAGCACCAGGCCGCCGAGCAGCGCCGGGCCGACGATGTCGTTGGTGACCGAGCCGGCCACCGTCATGCCGGCCGCGACCACCCAGACCACCAGCAGGAACCAGGTCGGGATCAGCAGCACCGCGCGGTCGAAGCCATGGGTCGAGAGATAGACGATCAGCGCGAAGCCGGCGAAGGCGATCATCACCAGCGACATCCGCGCGATGCCGGAGGCGACCGCGGGATCGAACAGCGCCAGCGCCACCAGCGAGCCGAGGAACACCAGCCAGCCGATCGTGATGTGCGAGTAGCGCACGTGCCATCGGCTGAGATTGAGATACGCGAACAGGAACACCAGCAGCGTCGCCGCGAGGATCGCCTCGCCCGCCGCGCGCCAGACGCGCTCGGCGTTGTTCGACATGTCGAGCACCTTGCCCCAGAAACCGAAATCGACGCCGATATAGACCAGCACCGCCCAGGCCAGCGCCGCGGCGGCCGGGAACATGATGCTGCCCTTGACCACAAACAAGATCGTGAGCACCAGCGCGAGCAGGCCCGAGATGCCGATCACGATGCCCTGGTACAGCGTGAACGAGTTGACCTTGTCCTTGTAGGCGTCGGGTTCCCACAGATAGAGCTGCGGCAGCTTGTCGGTGCGCAGCTCCGCGACATAGGTGACGACGGCGCCGGGATCGAGCGTAATGCGGAACACGTCGGCGGTCGGGCTCTCCTGCCGCTCCGGGCGATCGCCGACCGACGGCGTGATGGTGGCGATGCGCGACAGGCCGAGGTCGGGCCACAACAGGCCCGACGACACGATGCGATAATGCGGCGCGACGATCAGGCGGTCGAGCTGGTCGTCGGTGTTGTTGGCGAGCGCGAACACCACCCAGTTCTGGCCGCCTTCGCGCGCGCGCACCTCGATGCGGCGCACGATGCCGTCGGTTCCGGGAGCGGTCGAGACCTGGATGCGGTCGGTTTCACTGCGCTGATGGTCGAGCACCGCGGTGAGGTCGATCGCCGGTGCGTCGCTGCGCACGCTGACCGCGTCGATCGCATACGCGGCAGGCGCAGCAGCAAACATCATGAGGCCCAGCGCCAGCAGCGCAAGGCACCTGATCGGACGCAATGTCAGTACTCCGCGATCGACAAACTGCCCGGGCCCGGCGACCGGCCCGGAGGTGGCGCGATAAATGACACGAAAGCGAAGGGAATCAAAGGGTTTCCGCCCTTCCATCCGCTGCGAGAGTTAAACCACCAACACAATTTTGCCAATATGTTCGCTGGTCTCCATGCGGCGGTGCGCGTCGGCGGCCTTTTCCAGCGGGAATGTGCTGTCCATCAGCGGTTTGACGCGGCCTTCGCGCAGCAATGGCAGCACCTTGGCCTCGATCGCCGCGACCATCGCCGCCTTGTCCGCATTACTACGGGGGCGCAAGGTCGAGCCGGTGTGGTGCAGCCGCTTCACCATCAGCTTGGCGAAATTGGCTGACGCCTTCGGTGTTCCCGACAGGAACGCGATCTGGACGATGCGGCCCTCGACCGCGGCGGCATCGTAGTTGCGGTCGATATAGTCGCCGCCGACCATGTCGAGGATCACATTGGCGCCGGCACCGTCGGTCGCCTTCTTCACCGCCTCGACGAAATCCTCGGTCTTGTAGTTGACCGCGTGATCGGCGCCGAGCTTGAGGCAGGCATCGGCCTTGTCCTGCGAGCCGACGGTGACGATCACCTTGGCGCCGAACGCCTTGGCAAGCTGGATCGCCATCGTGCCGATGCCCGACGAGCCGCCGTGGATCAAGAGCGTCTCGCCGGCTTGCAGCGCGCCGCGCTCGAACACGTTGTGCCACACCGTCATCAGCGTTTCCGGGATCGCGCCGGCTTCCTGCATCGACAGTGAGGGCGGCACGGTCATCGCCTGCGCGTCCTGCGCGATGCAATATTGCGCGTAGCCGCCGCCGGCGACCAGCGACATCACCTTGTCGCCGATCCCGTGCTTGGCGCCTTCGCCGAGCGCGACCACTTCGCCCGCGATCTCGAGACCGGGCAGGTCGCTCGCGCCGGGCGGCGGCGGATAGGAGCCGGAGCGCTGCGCGACGTCAGGCCGATTGACGCCGGCGGCCGCGACCTTGACCAGGATCTCGCCGGCCTTGGGCACCGGCACCGCGCGGGTCTCGGGCACCAGCACCTCCGGGCCACCGGGCTTGCTGATGGCGACGACGGTCATTTGCGCGGGCAGGTTTGGCATGGTTCGTCCCTGGTCGGTGAAGAGGATTGCCGGATGGCATACCGCCTTTTGCATCGAAGCGAAACGCCATTAAGCCCCGAACCGGGCCGCCAGATGCGCGGCTTTTTCAGGGCTGATTTTCTCGACCGGCGGGGGACGCCTTGCGGCCGGAGTGAGCCATTGGGTCAGCGCGGCACGGATGCGCGTCAGATGTTGCACGCACGGCAAAGTCACTGCAAAATTCTCCTGCGCGCGGATATTCACCTTCTCCGGGTGCGCGACATCGGATCACATCGCCGGGAGGGCACATGCCGATTGAGGATGAGGACCGGCCGCGGAAGAAGATCAGCCACGAGATCGGACAGGATCTCTATCTCTTGTCGGTCGAGGAATTGGCTGAGCGCATCGCGCTGTTGAACGCGGAAGCGGACCGCCTGAAAGAGGCGATGGCGAAGAAGAGCGCATCGAAGGACGCGGCCAACAGCATTTTCAAGTCGTAGCGCGCGAAGCGATCTCCTTCGTAGCCCGGATGGAGCCAACGGGTCGCGCGAACGCGGGCCCGATGACAGGCTCCGCGTAATCCGGAGGCGTCGTGTGCGTCTGCACCGGCCCCGGATTACGCTGCGCTCCATCCGGGCTACGCAGCGGCGTGACGCCACCTGTCCCAAACTAGGTCAATGGCCGACATGGCAAACAAAGCCTGAAGAAATCCGCTCATTTACGGTCGGTTAAGCTTTCTCGATTATGACTGCATTGTCCTCGTTTGGACACCGAGTGGCTCCTGTCCACTCTGTTTGACGCCTCCCTGTTATCAACTTCAAAGCCGCCGGAAACGGCGGCTCTTTTTTGTTGCGTCCACGGCTGGAAACCATAAATCCGGTTGCGGCTGGACTCTTCGGCGCGCCCGCGCAATGATTTGTTCATCATAAGCTGGCGCGTGAGATGCCAGCGGGCGTTACGATGGTGTGAGGGCGTTAACCATGGCCGATCGTTCCCAGAACGAAGCCGGGCTTGTGCTGTTCAGCGAACGGCTGACCAATTCTGCGGCATTCGGCGTGCTGTTCCGGGAAGGCATGGACCTGGTCGAGCAGACCGCCGCATATCTCGACGGCGACGGCCGTGCCGAGGCCAAGGCGCTGGAACGGTCCGTGAGCCTGACCTATGCCACCGAAAGCATGCGGCTGACCACGCGGCTGATGCAGCTCGCCTCCTGGCTGCTGCTGCATCGCGCGGTCAAGGAAGGCGAGATGACGCTGACCCAGGCCAATCGCGAGAAGACCAAGGTGAAGCTGTCGGCCGCCGATCCCGGCCCGGCCGACATGGTCGTGAAGCTGCCCGAGCAATTGCAGCAGCTGATCGCCCGCTCGATGGATCTGCAGGCGCGCGTCCGCCGCCTCGACACCACGATCCACGCCCCGGCGCCGGATCGCTCGTCGATCGGCAACCCGCTGGTGCCGCAGCTCAACCGTCTCAAGGCCGCGTTCGAGCAGTAAGTCCAAGCCGTTACATCGGCGTGAAGCTCGCGATGTGGAGGCGGTCACGGTGCTTTCTTGGCGATACTCGCTGATAGCGGCAGCCGCTTCGGTACCGCTTCTTGTCGCCGCAATCGGCAAAGCTGGCAGCCAGACGACCAGTCATCCGGAGCTCAAGACGCCTGCGGAAATGGCCGAGGCGATTGCTCATTCCATCGACGCGATGGCTCGCGCGTTCGATGCGAAGCGGGAGAAATCGGTGACCCCGCCGATTGCCTTCCAATCCGCGACGTCGCACGACAACGTCGTCGATGTGCATTACAGGGCGAATGATGCGGGAATGCTTCCTCGCAACAAGGCTGAAGGCGAGGAGCAGCGACTTGGATTTGCCGGCAGGTTTTGCTTTGATCGCCGCGTATCGCTGTTTCAAAAGAATGGAGTGGTGATCCATCGAGTCCTTTTCGCGCCCGATGATAGCGCCCCCTTCGAATTCACCATCGATCAATCGACGTGCGCCGCGCTGATAGAGGCCGCCAAAGCGCGCGCCGAATCCCCCAAGCGAGCAGCAGGGCCGGCGCCGAACTCGCTCACCGAGCCGAAGCGCGTGCACACGATGACCATTCGGCCGGAGCAGGCCGAACAGAAATAGCTCAATCGGCATCGAGCCGGCGCTGACCAGTCCATGCCCTGGTCTGCCGCGCACGCGGTCGACCGCTGATCGTGGCACGGAGGCGGGCATAGTGGACCAATCAGTTTGATCGAAAGTGGCCCTTATCCTAAGCCACTTTGGCGCTATCATGCGAGCAATCGAAGAGGTCCGTCATGTACCTGCCGCCGCATTTCAAGATGGAAGAGCTCGGGCCGATCCACGCCGCGATGCGGGCGTCAAGGCTGGCGACGCTGGTCAGCGCGACCGCCGACGGGCTGATTGGCACGCCGCTGCCGCTGATGCTCAACGTGGACGAGGGCGCGTACGGCACCCTGTACGGTCACGTCGCGCGGCCCAATCCGCAGTGGAAGCTGCCCGCGATCGGCGAGGCGATGGCGATCTTCATGGGCCCCGACGCCTATGTGACGCCGTCCTGGTATGTGACCAAGGCCGAGCACGGCAAGGTGGTGCCGACCTGGAATTACGTCGCCGTGCACGCCTATGGCGCGGCCGAGTTCTTCGAGGATGCCGACCGCCTGCTCGATGTCGTGACCCGGCTGACCGTCCTGCACGAGAGCTCGCGCAAGGAGGTCTGGCAGGTCAGCGACGCGCCCGCCGATTTCATCAAGGCGCAGCTGCGCGGCATCGTCGGCGTGCGGATGCCGATCACGCGGATCGATGCCAAGAAGAAAATGAGCCAGAACCGCAAGCTCGAGGACCGCGCCGGTGTGATCGCGGGACTCGGCGAAAGCGATAATCCGGTCGATCGCGAAGTCGCAGCGATGATCCCGGCGAACTGAGGCGTGATGAACGAACGCAGCTCGTCATTGCGAGGAGCGACAGCGACGAAGCAATCCATCCATCGGCATATGCGGGCAGATGGATTGCTTCGCGGAGCCTGTCATCGGGCGCGCGTTCGCGCGACCCGTTGGCTCGCAATGACGGCGGAGGAAGTCGCGTCCGTCCAGCCCCCTCGTTGTCCGGAGATTGAGTCTTCACATGCAATTGTATCTCGCCTTTGCGATCACCACCGCGACCTTCGCACTGATCCCCGGTCCCGCCATGCTCTACGCCGCAGCCCGCACCTTGGCGGGCGGCAGGCGTGCGGGACTGATGGCGTCGCTCGGCCTGCATCTCGGCGGCTATGTCCATGTCATCGCCGCGGCGGCCGGCCTCGCTCTGCTGTTTCATGCGGTGCCGCCGCTCTTCATGACGATGAAGTTTGCGGGCGCCGCCTATCTGGTCTGGCTCGGGCTGTCGCTGTTTCGCGATCGCGGCAGCAAACGTCTTGAGCTGGCGCCGCTCTCCGCCGAGCGCGCCTTCGCGCAAAGCATCGTCGTCGAGGTTTTGAATCCGAAGACCGCGATCTTCTTCCTGGCATTCCTGCCGCAGTTCGTCGATGCGTCGGCCGGCGTTCCGGTCTGGGCCCAGCTGGTCCTGCTCGGCACGACCGTCAACCTGACCTTCTCGGCGGTCGATATCGTCTGCGTGTTGTTCGCCAGCGCGGTGATGGCGAAGCTGGAGCGCTCGCGGAGGTCGCAGCGGATCATGCAGCGGATCGGCGGCAGCATCCTGGTCGCGCTCGGCGCGCGGCTGGCGTTCGGGGATCGCTAGCCGCGGACATTCTCGATCGGCGGCGATGGCGTCGATCAACTCGCTAACTTGCCTGCGAGCGACGTCTGCAGGCCAGCGCCTGTATCGATCCCGGAAACGGCCGGTCATCGTCAGAAATATCCTCAACCCTCGGTAGCGCAATTCGCGATCTATGCTACCGTGCCCTTCTCGGGACGGCTGTTCCGTCCCGGATTTGGGAGGGCAAGTCATGAGATTGTCGCCAGGCTTTGTCGCGCCTTCAGCTGCCGCCGTCTTGTCGACCGTCTTGCTGTGCGGTCCGGCCGCGTCACAAACCGATTCCGCCAAGCCGCTTCCGTCCATCACGGTCGAAGCGCCGAAGCCGGCGGCCCGGCCAAATCGTCCGACGCAGGCGGCGACCACCGGGGTATCGCACCGCGGATCGAGAACCGCCCAGACGAGATCGTCAACCGTGCGCGCGCCGTCGCCGGCGCCGGATACGGTGCTGGGCAGGATTGCCGCGCTGGAGAAGGTCGCCAGCAATTGCAACGGTGGTTGCGAGTCGAGCATGCCGCACGGCAAGGACCCCTGGGTCGGCTGCAGCGAGTCGACGGGCGGACATACATATGGACCGTTCTCGGCAACCTGCCGGGACAACCTGACCTACAAATCCTATGTCGATTGCGTCGAGACCAAATGGTTCCTGGGCGAGTACCGAAACCGAGCCTGGTGGCTTTGCAGCAGCCTGCAGGCCGCGGGGAAGTTCAAGGTCGCCGAACTCAAGCGAGCAAGGCATCCGCGATAAAGCGTGATCAAGCGGCAGCCCGAAGGATGGGTGGAGCGAAGCGATACCCATCATCTCGCCACGGGGTTGCAGCCTGATGGGTTTCGCGGAGCTTATCATCGGGCCGCGCGTTGCGCGGACCCGTCGGCTCTACCCATCCACAGACAAGAGCGCGATGACGATTCAACCGAAGCTCATCGCGCCTTAGCGGCGTGTGCTCATAAGATCCGGGGCCCGAAGTCGAGGACCATGAGCTCCTCATCGTAATACGTGTCGTCATACTTTGAGGCCTTTGTCTCCACGCCATATTCTCGAAAGCCCACGCTTTCATAGAGGTGTCGGGCAGGTTGGTTGTCTCGGACGACGCTCAACTGGACGAGTTCGACATTTTCACGCGCGGCATCCAGCACCGCGTTCAACAGCAGACGTCCGATGCCGAGGTTTCTTGAAGTTGGTCGAACGTACATGCCGAACAGCCTGCCCTTGTGAGCATTCGGTCGCCCTTCCTGGACGGCGAAGCCTGCTGTCCCGACAAGTTCGTCGTCTCGAAGCGCCCCCATGATGTGCGCGTTTTCAAGCCGGCTCGCGAACCATGTCACGTCCAACCCGTCCTCCAGCTCAAAGGTGCTTCGCAACAATTCTGGATTTGCTCTGAGCGCTTCCAGGCGGATTGCCTTGAAAGACGCCGCATCGCCTGACCTCAGGCGTCGGATCGCAGCGTTCATGCACGAGCCTTCCATTTCGCATTTCGTTATTCGCGACCTTAGCGGGCAACGACTGGCTGTCACAAGGTCGGGACAACGTCGCCTCTTGGCCCATCGCGACATGGCCGCAGTTGCGTAAGGGCCGGCCGGCGTCGGAGCGAAGCAGACATCGCCGAAGATTCGGGGGAACGTTCACTTGCTGCGTGCGACCTCCGCAGCCTTGCGCCAGCAATCCCGATGCGGCGGGTGCGACAAAACAACCCGACGGGCAACTCAGCAAAAACGCGTCAAGGGCTCGCTACAAAAATTTTTCGCTTTATCCGAAGAGCAATTCGGTGTATGAATTTTCCCGTCTCGCCCGACACGAGGGGCGCTTCGCGGTCGTCACGAACGCGGGTCGAGATGCGGTGGACGCGGATTGTGCAGTCGACGAATGCGCATGAAGCGGACGGTGAAATCGTGCAGGCCTGACGCCCTAGCGGTAGGTGTCTCTTCCGATTGCGCAAATGCGCGTTGTGAAGACGGTGACAACAAAGCCAAGTCTCGCCGGGGAGAGCACGTATAAGCCGTAACCCATCGCGCAGGGAAAGCCGGATTGCTCCGGTTACACCCGTGGTCCTACCCCCGTGCTTTCTACCTATTGCACGGGGCCCATGGGTGCGATCGGCACCCGGCTTTCCCTGCGCCCTCTGTGAGAGGAGGGCGGAACGAACAGCAAAGCTCGGGCAAATCATGTCGCGAGAATGCAAAACTGCGTCCTCATCTACAACTGTCATCGCCCGGCCTCGACCGGGCGATCCAGTACGCCGCGGCCTCTCGGCTCAAGCACAGCCGTCTCTGGAATACTGGATCACCCGCTTTCGCGGGTGATGACAGCGAGAGTGCGGCAATTGAATCGAACCCCATCCTCATCGTCGTCCTGGCGAAAGCCAGGACCCATTACCCCGAATGCGCATTGTTGCGCGCGCTGGGGCCACAATCCCGTTCATCACCGAATGTGGTGGTTATGGGTCGCCGGGACGACGGCGTGGAGGGAGTGGCGCGCTTGTCCATCCAACCGAGCCGGGCCGCCCCAAAAACAAAAACGCCCCCGAGACGGAGGCGTTTTGCGTTCGACCACGAGGGCGATCCCGAAGCGGACTTCAGTCCTTCTTGAGGAAGCCCGAAAACTTCTTCTGGAAGCGCGAGACGCGGCCGCCGCGGTCCATCAGCTGCTGGGTACCGCCGGTCCAGGCTGGGTGCGACTTGGGGTCGATGTCGAGGTTCAGCGTGTCGCCTTCCTTGCCCCAGGTGGAGCGGGTCAGGTACTCGGTACCGTCGGTCATGACGACCTTAATCGTATGATAATTCGGATGAATATCGGCTTTCATGACAGTTCCTTCGGCGCGCCGGCGCCCATCTCAAGACATTCAGGTACGGGATTTGGCCGGCTCTATAACCCATGGAGCCCCCCAAAACAAGCCAGGAAAGGGCTTTAAGCCCATCACCGGATTGGGACTTTACCGGATTTGCCAGCCGGGGGTCGGCGGGCCTATGTGGGGGGCAATAGAACCGGTCTAGATTGATGAGCATAGCCGAACAGCTTGAGACCCCGCACGGCGCCCCGCAGCCGCCGCGCGACGCATTGCTCGATGAGGAGGCCTTCATCGAGAGCCAGATCACGGAGCCGGCGAAGAGCCGCGCCCGCCTGCGGCCGCTGCTGGCGCTCGCGCCCTATGTGGCGCGCTACAAGGGGCGGGCGATCCTGGCGCTGATCTCGCTGACCATTGCGGCGATCACCACGCTGATCGTGCCGGTCGCGGTGCGGCGGATGATCGACATGGGCTTCACGCCCGAAGGCATCGCGATGATCAACAGCTATTTCAGCGTGATGATCGCGGTGGTCGCGGTGCTCGCCGGTGCCAGCGCCTCGCGTTACTATCTGGTGATGACGATCGGCGAACGCATCGTCGCCGATATCAGGCGCGACGTGTTCGCGCATCTGATCTCGCTGTCGCCCGCGTTCTTCGATTCCGCACGATCCGGCGAACTGGTGTCGCGGCTCACCGCCGACACCACTCAGATCAAGTCCGCGGTCGGCGCCTCGGTCTCGATCGCGCTGCGCAATCTGATGCTGTTCTTCGGCGCCGCCGCGATGATGGTGATCACGAGCCCACGGCTGTCCGGCTTCGTGCTGCTCGCGATCCCGGTCATCGTGATCCCGCTGGTCGCGTTCGGCCGCTGGGTGCGGCGGCTGTCGCGCACCGCCCAGGACACGCTGGCCAATGCCAGCGCCTATGCGAGCGAGCTCGTCAACGCGATCCGCACCGTGCAGGCCTATACCGGCGAGCGGCTCGCCAGGACACGCTTTGCCGGCGAGGTCGAGCAGGCCTATCAGGCCGCGCGCAGCTCGACCAAGGCGCGCGCGGTGCTGACGCTGATCGTGATCTTCATCGTGTTCGCCAGCGTCGTCGTAATCCTCTGGGTCGGCTCGCATGACGTGCTGGTCGGCACGATCAGTCCGGGCCGGCTCGGCCAGTTCATTCTCTATACCGCGTTCGCGGCGAGCGGCCTCGGTCAGCTCAGCGAGGTCTGGGGCGAGGTCTCGGCTGCATCGGGCGCCGCCGAGCGGCTGTTCGAGATCCTGCGCGTCAAGCCGCAGATCGCAGGCCCCGCGTCGCCGCGCGCGCTGCCGCAGCCGGCACGCGGCGATGTCGGCTTCGACAATGTCAGCTTCGCCTATCCGACCCGGCCCAATGCGCTGGCGGTCGACGGCGTCTCGCTTTCGGTTCGCTCCGGCGAGAAGGTCGCGATCGTCGGCCCGTCCGGCGCCGGCAAGAGCACGCTGTTCCATCTGCTGCTGCGCTTTTACGATCCGAAATCCGGCACCATCTCGCTCGACGGCGTGCCGATCCGGCAGGCCGATCCGGCCGAGGTGCGGGCGCGGATCGCGCTGGTGCCGCAGGATTCCGTGGTGTTCGCGGCCAGCGCCCGCGAGAACATCCGGTTCGGCCGGCCCGACGCCACCGATGCCGAGGTCGAGCGCGCCGCCGATCTTGCGCACGCCACCGAATTCCTGCGCCGGCTGCCTGAAGGTTTCGACGCCCAGCTCGGCGAGCGCGGCGTGACGCTCTCCGGCGGCCAGCGCCAGCGCATCGCGATCGCGCGCGCGATCCTGCGGGACGCACCGCTGCTGCTGCTTGATGAGGCGACCTCGGCGCTCGACGCCGAGAGCGAGACGCTGGTGCAGACCGCGCTCGAGGAATTGATGCGCCACCGCACCACGCTGGTGATCGCGCATCGCCTCGCGACCGTGCTGTCCTGCGACCGCATCCTGGTGATGGACCACGGCAAGATCGTCGAGCAGGGCACCCACGCCGAGTTGGTCGCCGCGGGCGGCCTCTATGCGCGGCTGGCGCGGCTGCAATTCGAGGGGATCTGAGCGAATTGGGGCGCCTATGCGCGCCGCCGATGCGATCCATATGCGCGGCGCGGCGGACATTCCGCCAGAGCATGTCGCCACAACCCTGACCCGGTTGCTGTGATCAGCGCGATGCGCTTCTCTGTGCTCGGAAAGCGACCGATCGGCTTCGGAATGCGGGGAGTGGCGAGATGGGTGGTTTGGTGATCAGCGGCGGCCGGGTGGTGGATCCGGCCAGCGGGATGGACGCGATCGGCGATGTCGCCGTCGTCGACGGCAAGATCGCCGCGGTGGGCACCGGGCTCGGCGGCGCGGAGCGGCAGATCGACGCGACCGGACTCGTGGTGGCGCCGGGCTTCATCGACCTGCACGCGCATGGCCAGACCATTCCGGCCGATCGCATGCAGGCGTTCGACGGGGTGACGACGACGCTCGACCTCGAGGCCGGCGTGCTGCCGGTGGCGTCCTGGTACAAGCGCCAGGCCGAGAAGGGCCGGGTGCTGAACTACGGCGCCGCCGCCAATTGGGCGTTCGCGCGGATCGGCGCGATGACCGGCTCGAATTCGGAAAGCTCGCTGGAATCGTTCGGCGCCGCGATGCGTGATCGGCGCTGGATCGAGAACGTCGCGACCGAGGGCGAGGTCGGCGGCATCCTCGAGCGTCTCGCCAATGGATTGAACGAGGGCGGCATCGGCATCGGCATCCTCAACGCCTATGCGCCGGGCGCCGGCGTGCAGGAATTGACCGCGGTGTGCCAGCTCGCGGCCAATCATGCGGTGCCGACCTTCACCCACGTCGCCTACATGTCTCGCATCGACCCCGAGAGCGCGGCCGAGGCCTATATCCGCCTGATCGGCTATGCCGGCGCCACCGGCGCGCATATGCACATCTGCCACTTCAACTCGTCGAGCAAGACCGACATTGAGCGCTGCGTTGCGCTGATCGCGAAAGCGCAGGCGCAGGGCCTGCCGATCACGGTGGAAGCCTATCCCTATGGCACCGGCTCGACCGTGCTGGCCGCGACCTTCTTCAGCGATCCGAAATTCGAGGAGCGCAACGGTCTCGGCTACGACTCAGTGCAGCGCGTGACTGACGGTCACCGCTTCGGCAGCCGCGAGGAGTTGCTGGCGGCGCAGGCCGCAGATCCCTCGGCGCTGGTGCTGTGGCATGTGCTCGATATCGAGAACAATTCGCATCATCGCGATTTGCTCGACATGGCGGTGCTGTATCCGGGCGGCGCGATCGCCTCCGACGCGATGCCCTGGACGCTGTCGGATGGCCGTCCCTATGGCGGCGACGCCTGGCCGCTGCCGGACGATGCCACCTCGCATCCGCGCTCGGCGGGTTGCTTCACCCGCTTCATCCGCGAATGGGTGCGCGAGCGCAAGAAGCTCTCGCTGCTCGAGGGCATCCGCAAATGCGCGCTGATCCCGGCCGAGATCCTGTCGGCGAGCACGCCGGCGATGCGCGCCAAGGGCAGGCTGCAGGCCGGCGCCGACGCCGACGTCGTGGTGTTCGACTACGAGACGCTGAGCGACCGCGCGACCTTCTCCGCGATGAATCGCCCGGCGGAAGGCGTGCGCCATCTCGTGGTCAGCGGCCAGCCGCTGATCAATGATGGCGTGCTCGACGTCGCGGCGCGTCCCGGCCGGCCGGTGCGCCGGCCCGTCACCGGAGGCTGAGGTGGCGGTCCCGATCCTGCTGGTCGCGGGCTTTCTCGGGGCGGGCAAGACCACGGTCGTCAACCATCTGCTGGCGCATGCGCAAGGACGGCGCATCGCCGCCGTGGTGAATGATTTCGGCGCGATCAATATCGATGCCGAGTTGATCGCGGGCGCCAGCGACGGCGTGGTCAGCCTGAGCAATGGCTGCATCTGCTGCACGCTGGAGGGCGACCTGCTGCGCACGCTCGCCAGTTTGCTGCGGCGTGATCCGTGTCCCGAGTTCATCGTGATCGAGACCAGCGGAATCGCCGATCCCGCGGACATCGTGCGCAATCTGATGGATCCCGTGATCTGGAAGGAGGCGCCGCTGGAGACCGTGCTGTGCGTGGTCGACGCCACGCAGCCGGTGGCCGCGCTGGACGATGCGCTGCTGCGCGCGCAGCTGCGGGCCGCCGATATGGTGGCGCTGAGCAAGGTCGATCTGGCCGATGCAGCCGCGTGCGCCGCGATTCGCGATGCCGTGCGCGTGGTGCGTCCGGCGGCGGTGATCGTCGATGCCGTGCATGGCGAGGTGCCGACGGAGCTGCTGTTTCCGGCGGATCTCGATCATCTGCCCGCGCCGCGCGAGACCGCGCCGCGACGGCCGGTGTCCGACCGGTTCGAGACGCTGAGCTGGACGTCGGAGCGGCAGGTATCGCTGCCGCGCCTGCAGCAGGCGATCGGCAAACTGGCGCCGAAGCTGGCGCGCGCGAAGGGCTTGTTCGAGACGGTCGAGCAGCCCGGACGGCTGACGGTGTTTCAGCTCGCCGGCGGTCGCGCGACCTTGGCTGCCGGCGGCGTGCCGGCGCCCGGCGTGCCACGCACGCGGATCGTGTTCATCGCCGAGATGGGCGCGCTCTCGCGTGCGGAGATCGATGAGGTGATGCAGGGATGCGTCGCGTGACATGAAAGCATGCGTGCGACAATCGCATCGAATTGACAGCCATGCCGACTGCACCTATCGTTTTCGCCGACGGTTCCCTTCGGGGATCAAAAGGGAATGCGGTGCGAGGGTAACCCCAATGCCGCAGCTGTCCCCGCAACTGTAAACGGCGAGCCTTTCGTCAAATTTGCCACTGGGCTATCCGCCCGGGAAGGCGTCGACAGGCGATGACCCGTGAGCCAGGAGACCTGCCGTCAGTCGTGGTCACACGCGAGCACATCGGGCGGGGGCGTCCTGGTGGGATCGGAGCACTGCCTTTTCGGCAAGGCCCCAGTCCGTGTTCGCGGTGACGTGCCACGTTACCGCGAGCCGTTTTCATGTCTCCGTCCTCTCCCGTTGCGCGCAAATGGCGCCTCGGTCTCGTCTGCTCCCTGTCATCGTTGCTGCTGCCGGCCGAAGGCTCGGCACAGACAGCTCCAACCACCAGCCTCGATCCGATCGAGGTCTCGCCCTCGGCCTCAGCGAAGCCGAAGCCTGCGGCGCGAGGCCAGAACCCGGCGGCGTCGTCGCGGCCGCGCGCGAGACCCGCAGCATCAGCGGCAGCGGGCGGCCCACCGCGTGCTGCAGCGTCGGGCACATCGGGGACGGCACCACCGACGCTCAACGCCACCACGCCAGGCAGCACCGGCAGCCGCCTCAACCTGACGCCATTGCAGACACCGGCCAGCGTCGAGATCGTCACGGCGCAGACCATTGCCGAACGCGGCCAGCACAATGTGCTCGATGCCGTCACCCAGAACGCGGCCGGGTTCATCGCAACGCCGGCGCCCGGCAATGGCGGCCTGTCGTTCAGCACCCGCGGCTTTGCCGGCAGCAACTCGGTGATGACCTTGTATGACGGCACGCGCTTCTATGTCGGCTCCGGCACCTTGACGTTCCCCTACGATACCTGGTCGACGCAGCGCATCGAGGTGCTGCGCGGTCCGGCCTCGGTGCTGTACGGCGAAGGCGCGATCGGCGGCGTCATCAACGTGATCCCGAAGAAGCCGCTCAACACATCGTATAACGAGGCCGAGGTCTCGCTCGACAGCAACATGACGCGGCGGCTCTCGGTCGACAGCACCGGTCCGATCAATCCCAATGTGTCGTACCGGATCAACGCCACCGGCAACATGTCGGCTGGCTGGGTCGATCGCGACAAGACCTCGAATGCGGTGGTCTCCGCCGCCGTCCGAGTGCAGGCGTCGGACAATCTCGCCTTCACGCTGTCCGAGGACTACGGCGACCGCAGCCCGTCGCGCTATTTCGGCACGCCGCTGATCAACGGTTCGATCCAGGACGCGCTGCGCTTCAAGAATTACAACGCATCAGACAGCGCGATCCGCTACCAGGACAGCTGGACCCAGTTCAGGACCGAATGGGATGTCGCCGACGGCATCAAGCTCAACAACACGCTGTATTATCTGGCCAGCGAGCGGCACTGGCGCGACATCGAGAACTACAGCTGGAATCCGAACACCCGGCTGATCGATCGTTCGAGCTATATCGAGATCTTCCATGACCAGAAGCAGTTCGGTAACCGGATGGATGCGACCTTCAGCGGTCGCGTGTTCGGTCTCGCGAACCAGGTCGTTGCCGGGTTCGACGTCAACCGGATCGACTTCACCCACATCAACAACTCGCCCTACGGCGGCGCGTCGTCGGTCAATCCCTACGTGTTCGATCCCGGGTCGTTCTTCGCGACCACGACGGCGACGACGCCGGGCTTCAATGCGGTCGTCAATCAATATGCGCTGTTCGCCGAGGATCGCCTGTCGCTGACCGACCAATTGTCGCTCGTGACAGGCGTCCGGTACGACCGGCCCGAGGTCGATCGGACCGACTACAAGACGCCGGCGAACAGTTTTGAAACCACGCTGTCGGGAACCAGCTGGCGCACCGGGCTGGTGTACGAGCCGATCAAGAACCTCGCATTCTATGGCCAGTATGCGGTCGGCGTCGATCCGGTCAGCAACCTGATCTCGCTGTCGACCTCGCAGAAAACGTTCCAGCTCGCGACCGGCAAGCAGGCCGAGATCGGCGTCAAGCAGTCGTTCTGGGGCGGCCGCGGCGAGTGGACGCTGGCCGCTTACGAGATCGTCAAGACCGGCCTGACGATTCCTGATCCCAGCAATCCGACCGCCGGCCTGGCATTGCAGATCGGCCAGCAATCATCCCGCGGCGTCGAAGGCTCGATCGGACTCGCGCTGAACGACGGCTGGCGTGTCGACGCCAACCTTGCGCTGCTGCGCGCCCGATACGACAACAACAGCCAGGTGGTCGGCGGCAAGATCGTCAGCTACAACGGCAATGTTCCGGTCAACGTGCCGCAGCAGGTGTCGAACGTCTGGCTAACATGGGATTTCGCGCCCAACTGGTCGGCCTATGGCGGCGTGCAGATCGTCGGTGCGATGTACTCCGATCTCGCCAACAGCCAATTGCGGCCGGGCTACAACGTGGTCAATGGCGGCATCAGATGGAAGCCTGATGACCGCACCACGGTCGCGTTCCGCGTCTACAATCTGTTCGACAAGGTCTACGCGGCGACCTCGAACGGCACCGGGCAATGGCTGCTGGGCACGCCGCGCACCGCCGAACTGTCCGTCAACGTGAAGTTCTGATCATGCGCAACGCTCTGATCCGGCGAGCGCGGCGATGGCTCTATGTCGTCCATCGCTGGATCGGCATTGCGACGTGTCTGCTGTTCGCGATGTGGTTCATCTCCGGCCTCGTCATGATGTATGTGGCGTTTCCGCGCCTCACCGACAGCGAGCGGCTGTCTGCGCTCCCGGTCATTTCGTGGGGCAAGGTGCGAGTCGCACCCGATCGCGCGATGGCGATCGCGGGGATGGAGCGCTATCCCCGCGATCTCCGGCTCTCGATGATGGACGATGTTCCGGTCTATCGCGTGACCGGCTGGAAGGGAGGCTCCGTTACGATCTCGGCGATCGACGGTGCTGTCATCGACCATGTCTCGCCGGATCAGGCACTCGCGGTCGCTCGCCATCATCCGCATGCGGTGCGGCCGCAATTGCTCGATACGGTGACACGCGACCAATGGTCGGTCACCGCACGCTTCGATCCGCTGCGGCCGCTCTATCTGATCGGCCTTGGCGATCCCGATGGCACCGAGCTCTACGTCTCCTCACGCAGCGGCGAGATCGCGCTCGACACCACGCGGCGGGAGCGTGTCTGGAACTGGCTCGGCTCGATCCCGCATTGGATCTATCCGACCGTGCTGCGCAAGGACGGGGCGCTGTGGCGGGATGTCGTGCTGTGGATCTCGGGCGTCTGCCTTGTGGTCGCGGTCACCGGCTTCTGGATCGGCATCCTCCGCCTGCGGCTGACGCGCCGCTACGCCGACGACGCCGTCTCGCCCTATCGCGGCTGGATGACCTGGCATCACGTCGCCGGCCTGATCGGGGGCATCTTCGTCCTGACCTGGATGTTCAGCGGCTGGCTGTCGCTCAATCCCGGCGGCGCGTTCTCCGCTCGCGGCATCACCCGCGAGATCGCGAGGAACTATAGCGGCCACGACGCGCCGGACATCGTGGCCGACTTTCAGTCGACGCCGTCAATACCGGCGGTGGAGGCGCGCTTCGTCTGGATCGGCGGACGCCGGCTGATGCTGCTCAGTGACGGCAACGGCGGCCGGAGCCTCGCCGATCCCGTGACCGGTGCGCCCGCGACGCTCGCGCAGGACGAGATCATCGCCGCAGCGCGCCACGCCATGCCGGGCGCTGTGATGATATCGGCGCGACGGCTCGATGAGCCGGATGCCTATTGGTACACGCTGCACCAGGCGCGCGAGCTTCCCGTGCTGCGCATCGTCTTCGACGATCCCGCCCGCACCTGGCTGCACGTTTCCCCCATCACCGCCGAAATCCTCGATCGCAGCGACGACAGCCGCCGTTCCTATCGCTGGCTGTTCAATGCGCTGCACAGCCTGGATTTTCCGTTGCTGCTGCGCATCTCGCCGGCGCGCGATGTCGTGGTGTGGCTGTTGTCGGCGGTCGGCATGATCATCTCGATCAGCGGCATCGTGATCGGCTGGCGCCGGTTGCGGCGGCCGAAGCTGCAAAGCAGGCGCGTGTCTGCGAGCCCCGCGCGGTCGAGTTCATAGCCGCAGCTACTTGACCGTCAGGTGCACGTCCCGACCGGGCAGTTCGGGGGTCCATTCCAGTGCAAATCGCTGGGCGGCAATGATCTCATAGGTCGAAAGCTTGCCTGCGACCGCATCGCGGAACCGAACATAGGCCTCGCGTTGCCGCCCGCCAGTGCGGGCCGCCGCCAGATTGAGCCATTTGTAGGCCAGCACGTAGTCGTTCGGGACGCCGTGGCCCTTGTCGTACAGCAGGCCGAGCATCGCTTGCGCGAACGGGTCTCCCAGCATCGCGCCGCGATAGTAGCAATCGGCGGCGGCGGCGTAGGCCTGCGGCACGCCGAAGCCATGCTCGTACATAAAGCCGAGCAGGCCGAGGGCTCTTGCATTGCCGCGTTCGGCGGCCGGCGAGAGCTCGCGAAACGCCTGGGCATAATCGCCGCGATGGAAGGCGGCCGTCCCGCGCGCCGCGATGTCGGCGCTCGCGGCTGAAGCGGTCAAGGCCCAAAGCGCGATCGCGGCAGAGGCGCAGTAGCTGGTCCGTTGCGCACACATGCGGAGCATCCTGTCGTCCGGCTCAGTGATAGCTGGTGGTGATCGGTGCATTGGTCGATGTCGTGGCGATGCTGCCACGCAACTTCGATCGCAGCTCCTCGGCCACGACCTGGGCGTCGGTGCCGTTGCGGATGATCTGCGGGCGGATGAAGATGATCAGCTCGGTGCGCTGGGTACCGTTGCTCTGATGTCCGAAGGCATCTCCGAGGCCGGGAATCTGGTCCAGCACCGGAAGCGCATTGCGGGCGCCGCTTTGCTGTTCGCTGATCAGGCCCGCCAGCAGCACGGTCTGGCCGTTGGCCACAGAAATCTGGCTCTTGACCCGCCGTTCCGACACCGTCGG
This sequence comes from Bradyrhizobium sp. USDA 4461, assembly GCF_054055655.1. NCBI lineage: Bacteria > Pseudomonadati > Pseudomonadota > Alphaproteobacteria > Hyphomicrobiales > Nitrobacteraceae > Bradyrhizobium > Bradyrhizobium sp. USDA 4461. The sequence goes on along the minus strand of NZ_JBSRXM010000001.1, from coordinate 1,311,334 downwards.
CGTCAGGTTCACCGTGCTGCCGCTGCTCTGGGGAACGTTGCTGATCTCCTGCTCGACATCGAGCCGCACCGTGCCGTTCACGCTGACGCGGGGCGAAACCTTCAGGATGATGCCGGTGTTGCGATAGTCGATGGTGTTGACCACCGTGTTGCTGGTGGTCAGCACCGTCGCGCTGCCGGTCGACACCGGGACGACGTCGCCGACCTGCAAGGTGGCGACCTGGTTGTTGATCACGACCAGCGAGGGATTGGACAGCACCTTGACGCTGGTGACGGCGTGCAGCGCGTCCAGGATCAGGCTTGGCTGCGTCGCGTTTCCGATCAGGAAATTGAAGCCGGGAAAGGCCTGGTTGATGTAGGCATTGGTGAGCGAGCCCGCGGCGCTGACGATCCCGGTGGTCGCATCCGTCGTGGTCGCGGGCGCCGCGGTTGCCTGAGTGCCGAGGATCGAGCCGGTGTTCGGCTTCAGCCCGAGGTTCTGGCTGGTGAGGTAGGTCTGCACGCCATAGGACAGGGTATTGTTGAGCGTGACCTCGGCGATCGTGGCGTCGATCGCGACCTGGAGTTGCGGCTCGTCGATCTGCAGCAAGGTCGCCTCGATGATGCGATAGTTGGCCTGGTCGGCGTAGATCAGCAGATTGTTGTTCACGACGTCGGGCGTGATCCGCACGTCCTGCATGACCGGCTGACCGTTGCCGCCGCTGGCACCGCGGCCGCTATCCAGCGCGGCGTTGTTGCCCTGACCTTGATTGTTGGGATTGTTCGATTGGCCGCCGGCGCCAAATCCCTGGCCGAGACCCTGGCCCGTCGAGCCGGTCCCTGACGTGCCGCGGGATGCGAAGCTGCCCATGCTCGAATTCGAGCCGTTGTTGTTGTTGAGCGACAGGCGGTCGGCGACGCTCGAGCTCGACGAGGTGCCGGAGCCGGGCGCGAGCTGGCTGTCGGCGCTGTCGAGCAGATTGCCGGACGAGCCGCCGAGGAACATGTCGGTCAGGACCCGCGCGATCTGGCGCGCATCGCCGTATTTGACGCGGTAGACATGGACCGTGGTGCGCGCGGTGTCGTTGCGGTCGAGCCGCTTGATCCAGGTCGCGGCCGTATGCAGCATGTCCGGCTTCTTGGTCACGACCAGGATCGCGTTGAGGCGCGCAATCGGCATGAACTTGATGACGTTCTGGCTGAGCCCGTTCTCGCCGGAATCGACGATCTTCTCCAGCTCGGCGATGACGGGCGCCGGCGAGCCGCTCGAGATCGGGAAGATGCCGACCGATTGGCCGCGCATCCAGTCGACGTCGAAGCTGAGGACGGTGTCGACCGCGGTGCGGCGCTCGGCGCCGGTGCCCTGGATCAGCAGCAGGTTGCGGGTCGTGTCGGCGCGGATTGCGCCCGCCCTGGTGGCGAAGCTGTCGGTCAGCTTCAGCAGGGTCTGGGCCGACACATATTGCAGCGGAACCACCGAGATGCCGAAGCCGGGTTCCGGATTGGCCGCCGCGGCATCGACGCGGCCGCCGCCGACGGCGTCGCCGAGCGGCGTCAGACGATAGCCTGCCGTATCCTTGAGCAACACCACGCCGCTGAGGCGGAGCGCATTCTCAAGCACGAAAACCATGTCGGATTTCGGCACCGGGCGGACCGACACCAGGCTCACCGTGCCCTGCACCCGCGGGTCGATGGTGTAGCCGACATGCAGGATGTCGCCGAGCACGACCTTGGCGACGGTCGCCACCGGCGTGCTCTCGAAATTCAGGTCGAAGCCATTGCCATTCGATGCCGGTTGCGGCCGCGCGTCGACCACCGCGGTGACTTCGCTGCCCTCATACATCGCGGCGCGGACGCTGCCGTTCTGGCTGCCCTGTGTCCCTGCCAGCGCGTTCACCTGTTGCGGCTGGCGCGGCAGCAGATCCAGCGAGCGTACCTTGTCGGTGACGTCGAGCTGGGACGCATCGACGCTTTCGCTGACCGTCGCGGAATTGCACGACGCCAACAACCCCATTGACGCCAAGGCAAAAATGGCTGCCAGGCCGCCACGGATCGTCGGGCAGCGGCCCACTGTGCCTACGCGTTGCATGAAGGCCCTTCGCTCTTACTAACTGATATTGCGATTGTCTGCGACGATCGGTCCTACCCCGCAGGGACTCTTAGCGATCGAACATGACAGAAATAAATTGGTTACATGATTGTCGTTCGCGACCCTCCCCACGCCCCGCACCAAAATCGTGCACCGTGTCCGCGATGCCACGTCAAGGTTTCTTGAGTGCGGCGAGCGATCTGACTTCGCACAGCTGTCACACTTCGGATCGATAACCGCAGAACTGCCGGGAGCCGAATGCGGCGGCACGCAGCGGCCCTTGGCACGGACTGATCCGGGATAGTGTGGCGGGATATAGGGAATGGCCAACGACCTGTCCGTTCGGTTCGTGGATTATCTGCGTCAGAACAATCACCTGGCGCCGGTCGACGGATCGGCTGAGCGGACCGGGCCGGGGGCCGACGTCAGGCAGCTGAAGCTGTGGGAGATCACCAGTCTCTCACCGACCGAATTCGCAGACGAGGCCGCGCGTTTCTTCGCGCTCGGCCGTCTGACGCTTCAGGACATGACCTCGGCCGAGCCGCTGGTCGGGTCGTTCTCGCCGCGTTTCCTGCGTGAGACCATGGTCTATCCGTGCCGGACGGCCGGCGGGGTCACCGTGCTCGCGGTGGTCGATCCGACCGACCAGGCGACCTTGCGGGCGGCACAGATCGTGCTTGGCGCCGGCATCGAGGTGAAGGTGGCGTCGTCGGAAGACGTCGCCATCGCGCTGAACAACGCCTCCAGCGCCGAGGAGACCGAAGGCGCCGATCCGGCGGCGGCGCTGCCCCGCGAAGACGACATCGAGAGCCTGCGCGATCTCGCCAGCGGCGCACCGGTGGTGCGCGCGGTCAACGACCTGATCGAGAAGGCCGTCGAGCTCCGCGCCAGCGACATCCATATCGAGCCGTTTTCCGCGGGCCTCATGGTGCGGTTGCGGATCGACGGCCTGCTGCGGCCGGTCGCGGCGCTGTCGGGTGTGCTGCCGCAGGCGGTGGTCTCCCGCATCAAGATCATCGCCAACCTCAATATCGCCGAGCGTCGTTTGCCGCAGGATGGCGCGGCACGGCTGCGGGCCGGGCGGACCGACATCGATATCCGTGTCGCGATCATGCCGACGCAGCATGGCGAGTCCTGTGTCATCCGTATCCTGCCCAAGGATCGCGGCCTGCTGGTCGTCGAGAAGCTCGGGTTTTCGGAGCCCGACGAAGCCAAGCTGCGTCGGCTGTTGAAGCTGCCGCACGGCATGGTCGTGATCACCGGGCCGACCGGCAGCGGCAAGACCACGACCTTGGCGACGATCCTGTCGATCCTCAACGAGCCGAGCCGCAAGATCCTGACGATCGAGGATCCGGTGGAATACGAGCTCCCCGGCGTCAACCAGTCCCAGATCAAGCCGGCGATCGGCCTGACCTTCGCCACCGCGCTGCGTTCCTTCGTCCGCCAGGACCCTGACGTGATCATGGTCGGTGAAATCCGCGATTCCGAGACGGCGCATGTCGCGGTGCATGCGGCGCTGACCGGGCATCTGGTGCTGACGACGCTGCACACCGAGACCGCGGCTGCCGCGGTGCCGCGCCTGCTCGACCTCGGGGTCGAAGGCTATCTGCTGCGTTCGGTGCTGCGCGGCGTCATCGCGCAGCGCCTGGTCCGGCAATTGTGCGAGCGCTGCAAGACGGCGCGGCCGCTGGCCGCCGCCGATTTCACCGAGGATTCCCGGCTCGCGGCGATCGGCTTCAAGGCCGGCGAGATCATTCACGAGCCTTGCGGCTGCGAACGGTGCGGTGGAACCGGTTATCGCGGCCGCCTCGGCGCATTCGAATTGCTCGAGCTGTCCAATGAATTGCGCGAACTGATCGGGGAGCGGACTGACGGGCTGAAGATCGATACCATGGCGATCCGCTCGGGCATGACCACGATGCTCGATGACGGGGTCGCCAAATGCCGCGCCGGATTGACCTCGCCCGCCGAGATCCTCCGCGTCGCGACGGTGCGGTGACGCTGTGCCGAATTATCGCTATCGCGCGTTGACCCAGGCCGGCGAGATCGTGAACGGCACGATCTCCGCCCCGACCGCGGCCGAAGTGGCGCGGCGGATCGAATATCTGAAGCTGCTGCCGATCGAAACCACCGAGGACAGGCGCGCGTCCGGCGCCGCCGGCGGCCGCAGCCTGTTCGGCGGCCCGAGTGCCGCCGAGGTCACCACGTTCACGCGCGATCTCGCGCTATTGCTGAAAGCCGGCGCGCGTCTCGACGATGCGCTGGAGCTGTTATCCGGCGATGCCGACGTCGGGCGGATGCGTCCGGTGGTGGCGAAAATCCGCGCCGCTCTGCTCACCGGCGAGAGCTTTGCCGACGCGGTGGCGGATCATCCGACCCTGTTCCAGCCGATGTACATCGCTCTCGTTCGGGTCGGCGAAATCTCGGGCACGCTGGATTCCGTGCTGGAGATGCTGGGCACCGAACGCGCGCGCTCCGAGCAGATGCGGCGCAAGCTGACCGACGCGATGCAGTACCCGGCCTTCGTGCTGGTCGCGGCGTCAGGCGTGATGCTGTTCTTCCTGCTGTTCGTGCTGCCGCAATTCTCGACCGTGCTGGGCGACTTCGGCGGCAAATCGGATACCGCGCTCGCGAGCTTCATCGCGGTGTCGGACTTCCTGCGCGCCAATGCCACGGCGGCAAGCTTGATCAGTGCGGCGACGATCGCACTTGCGTGGTGGCTGCTGCGGCAGGCCCGGGTGCGCGCCGCGCTGGTCAACGGCATTTCGCGGGTGCCCGGCATCAGCAGTGCCTTCCAGTTCTACCGTGCCAGCCTGTTCTGCCGCAATCTCGGCGTCCTGCTCGGCAGCGGCGTCAATCTCACGGCCGCATTGCGCATCCTGGTCGACATCATGGCGGTGACCGGAAGCGAGGCGAACTGGACGGCCGCCGCCGACCGCGTCCGCCATGGCGGAAAATTATCGGAAGCGCTCGCGGTGGCGGACAGCCTGCCGCCGATGGCGGTCCGCATGCTGCGGCTCGGCGAAGAGACCGGCCAGCTGCCGGTGCTGGCCGGGCGGGTCGCGGAATTCTACGAAGCAAAATTGCAGCGCAGCCTGGACCGGGTCGTCGGCATCGTCGGTCCGCTGGCGATCATCACGATCAGCACCGTGGTCGGCGGCTTGATCGTGTCGGTCATGACAGCGCTGCTCTCGGTCACGCAGCTAGTCGGTTAGAGCAGAGGTCATCGGTCATGATATCGCGCAACAGCATCATCGAGGCATATTCCACGCGGGCGGCACGCGATCGCGCCCGATCGCAAGCGGCAAGTCGTTCGGGCGAGGCGGGCTTCACCCTGGTCGAGATGCTGGTGGTGATCGCGATCATCGGCCTCATCATGGGGTTGATCGGGCCGCGCGTGCTCAACTATCTCAGCGAGTCCAAGGTCAAGACCGCGCGCATCCAGCTGCAGAGCTTCTCCAGCGCGCTCGACCTGTTCTATCTCGACGCCGGACGCTTCCCGTCGACGGCGGAGGGACTTGCCGCGCTGGTCCGGCGTACGCCCGGTGTCGCGGCCTGGAACGGCCCGTATCTGAAGGGCGGCAACGTCCCGAACGATCCGTGGAATCACCCTTATCTCTATCGCTCGCCCGGCGAGCACGGGCCCTATGACATCGTCTCCTATGGCTCCGACGGTCAGGAGGGTGGCAGCGGCACATCGGCCGACATCTCGCTCGAGAAGACCACGGCCTCCAGCAACGACCAGCAGTGACGGATAAGGATGCACGGCAAGCATGAATGACGCGACGCAGCGCGGATTCACCCTGCTCGAGATGGTGTGCGTGCTCGCCATCATCGCGCTGCTTTCGGCCGTGCTGCTTCCGTTCATTCCGCACCAGACCTCGCGGTCGCGGTTGCAGGCCTACGCGCTGCAGGCCGCGACGCTGCTGAAGGCCGACCGCAATGCCGCGATCGAGCGCAGCAGCAGCGTCGCGACGCTGGTCGATGCGCCGAGCCGGGTGATCCACTCCGGCGCGTCGCGCATGATGGTGCGGATCCCCGATGACGTGCGGTTCGACGCCGTGCTGCCGCAGAGCTGTCAGCGCCGCGCGGCACTGTCGACCATCCGCTTCTTCGCCAATGGCGGTTCCTGCGGCGGCTCCATCGCGCTGACGCGGCTCGATGCGGGATATGAGGTCCGCGTCAACTGGCTCACCGGAAGGGTTGAAATCGTTGCTCGCGACGTCACCGCCAACTAACCGCAGGGATGCGGGGTTCACCATCATCGAAGTGCTGGTGGCACTGGCGCTGGTGGCTGTCTCGATCGTTGCGATCGGCGCCGTGATGGGGGCCAAGACGCGCGGCGTAAAGGCCATGGAGCAGCACGTCGCGCTGATGCAGGCGGTGCGTACCTTGATGACAATCGGCATTCCGCCGCGCGCCGAATTGCAGCCGGGCAGCTCGACCGGGCAGGCGGAGGGCTATCGCTGGACCATCGACGTCAGTCCGCTCGGCGGCGAGTGGACCGTGCCCGAGGGCAACGTGCCCTGGGCTCCGGAGCTCGTGCGGATTCGCGTCAAATCGCCGGCCGGTGCATTGTCCGACATTCGCACCGTACGCCTGATGCCGAGGTCTTCGGAATGACCCGCGCCGGCACAGCACAGCGCACGGGTGAGCGCGGCTTCACGCTGATCGAGGCCATCGTCGCGTTGGCGCTGATGGGGCTGCTGTTGTCGGCGCTCGCCAGCATCACGGCGCAATGGCTGCCGAGCTGGAACAAGGGGCTCGACCGGATCCAGCGCAGCGAATTGATTGGGATCGCGCTGGAGCGGATCGGCGTCGACCTCGCCGCGGCAGAATTCGTCGCCGCCAACCGCGATACCCACAAGCCGCTGTTCGACGGATCGGAATTGTCGGTCACCTTCGTGCGGACGTCGGTGGGGCCGAATGCCGGGCCGGGCCTCGACGTGGTGCGCCTCGGCGAGGTCAGGGATCGCGGCGAGTTCGTCACGGTTCGCACGCAGGCGCGCTTCACGCCGCTGGCCGATGGCGTGTCGCTGTCGGAGCAGGTGCATCTCGACAGCCCGGTCGTGCTGCTGCGCGCGCCGTATCGGCTGTCCTTTGCCTATGCCGGGCCTGACCGGGCCTGGAAGGGCGCGTGGAAGGATGCCGAGAAGCTGCCGGCGATGATCCGACTGACCGTGCGTGACGCAGCGAGCCAGCGCGTGCTGTCGGTGTCGACCATCGCCCCGCTCCACGTCCAAATCCCGAGCGACTGCACCAAGCCCGACGGCAATTGCGGCGACAAGCCAAGCTCCGATACTGTTGCCACCGACCAGGGGAAGACGTGATGGGCGCGTCCGGCAACAGCGGCCGATCGCCGGCCGACCGCGGCTTCGTCATCGTCGCGGTGCTCTGGATCCTGCTCGCGCTGTCGTCGCTGGCGATCATCGTCTCGGCCTATCTGGCCGCCTCGGCGCGCGCGCTGGCGGCCAGCGACATCTCGTTGCAGACCGAGGCGCTGGTGTCGGCCGGGCTCGAACTCACCGCCTACCAGCTGACGCTGACCGACGACAAGACGCGGCCGCAATACGGCGCGTTTCATTTCGGGCTCGACGACGCCAGCGTCACTGTCAGCTTCACGTCGGAGGCCGGCCGGCTCGATCTGAACTACGCATCGAAGGAGATGCTGAGCGGGCTGTTCGTCGTGCTCGGGGCCCGGAAGGACGCGGCCAGCGAATATGCCGACCGGATCGTCGGCTGGCGGACCCGGCCCACGCCGGGCAGCGAGAATGTCGAGGCCGCGCGCTACAATGCGCTGGGCTATGCGCCGCGGCAGGGGCTGTTCACCCATGTCAATGAGCTGGCGCTGGTCGCCGGCATCCCCGAAGCCTTTGTCGATCGTGTGCTGCCGTTCGTGACGGTGTTCAACGGCAGCCCGGATGTCGATCCGACCATCGCCGCGCCGGAACTCGCGCTCGCCGTGGACAAGGCATCGGGCAAGCAACCAGACGGCTTCGGCTCGGCTGCTGTTGGGGCGAGCGCTCCTTCGCCGAACGGCGGCCTCCCGGCCGGATCGCAGGCGCCGAGCCCGCAGAGCGCGGCCTCGACGGCGCAGAGCCCATGCTACCGGATCGCCGTGTCGATCCGATTCCGCAACGGTCATCGCACCGATTCCGAGGCGGTGATTGCACTCGGCGACAAGGCCGAGCCCTATCGTGTGTTGTCCTGGCAGAACGACGTCGAACCGCGCGTGACGGTTCTGCCGCGGGGGAGAGGTTGATGGCGATACTTGCCGAAGCACGGCATTGGTTCGAGCAATGGATTGGCGCGGTTGCGACGGCCGTCGACGGCGTCGCGGGCCGGTTCATGCGCCGGCGCAGCGTCGCGCTTGACGAGAATGGCGACGGCAGCTTCACCGCGCGCCTTGCGGCGGCGAAGGACGGCGCGCCGTCGACGCCGGTTTCGTTCCGCCTCGATCATGATGTGCCGCAGCCACCGCTGCCGGCGGAGTGGAAGACCGCGTTCGACGGCAGTCGCATCGAGGTGCGCTTGCGCTCCGATCACATCGTCAGCCGCGTGCTCGATTTCCCGAGCCAGGCCGGCGACTTCCTCGACGGCATGATCCGCGCCCAGGTCGACCGGCTGACGCCATGGACTGCCGCCGATGCGGTGTTCGGCTGGGGCGCGCCGCAGCCGATCGCCAATGACCGCATCGAAGTTGCGTTCGGTGCGACCGCGGCGGCCAAGGTCGATCCGCTGGTCCGGATGGCGCGGCAGCTCGGCGCCGCTTCCGTTGCGGTCTCGGCGCCGGCGGTCGGCAGCGACGGCGCGACGCAGCAGGTGATGCTGCTCGACAAATCGCTGCGCGGCCTGGCCGGACCTCAGGTTCCCCGGCTGTTGCGCATCGGGCTGATCTCGACGGCGGCGGCCGCGGCGGTCTCGCTGCTGCTCAACATCTATCTCGGCGGCTGGCTGCAATCCGAGCAGAAGGACCTGCAGCACCGGATCTCGCAGCGCCGCGCCGCGTTGCGTCTCGATACCAACGGCGATTCGTCCGGGCTCGGGCTGCTCGCCAAGCGCAAGCAGACCACGCCGTCGAGCGTCATGGTTCTGGAGGCGATCTCGCGCGTGCTGCCCGATACGACCTATGTGACGGAGCTCCGCATCGAGAACAACAAGGTGCAGGTGGTCGGACTGACCCAGGATGCGCCATCGCTGATCCGCTTGCTGGAGCAGTCGCCGCAATTCACCCGCGCGACCTTCTTCGCGCCGACGACGCGCGCGGCCAATGAGACGGCGGAGCGGTTCCACGTCGAGGCCAACATCTCAGCCTATTTTGGGTCCGGCTCATGAGCGCAGCATCCCGATCGCTGACCGCCGTCAGCACCTCGCCGCTGGTCGCGAGCGCGAGCTATCTCGGCCTGTTCGTGCTGCCGCTGTTTGTCGTCATCTCGTCGCTCTCTGACATCATCGGCCTGCGCAGCGATGTTGCGGCATCGGCCGGACTGCTGGAACAGCTGGAGGGGCGGTCCAAGGCGAACACCGCGCCCGGCCAGCCCGCGATGCCGACCGGATCGGCCTATCTCGAGGGCGCGACCGTCACGGTTGCCGGCGCCACCTTGCTGCAACGCGTGTCGGGCGCGGTGATCAAGGCCGGCGGGAACGTGCTGTCGACGCAGCTCGACGTTCCGAACGCGCCGGCCAAGGCCGGCTTCATCAGCATGGTCGCGAGCTCCGAGATCGAACAGGCGCAGTTGCAGCAGGTGCTCTACGATCTCGAGGCCGGCATGCCGTTCCTGTTCATCGACCAATTGGTCGTGCAACCCGTCGCCGACGAGGCCGCCAAGGGCGCCGATCCCGGCAAGCTGCGCGTGCTGCTCGGCGTATCCGGACAATGGCGAGGAGCCAAATGATGCGACGCTTTGCAGCGACCATCCTGCTGTTGGCGGTGTCGGCCTCTTCCGCGCCGGCGGCCGTGCCTGACCGGGCCGGCGACGCCCTGGACGCCGGCATGCTCGACGACACCCGTCTGGGTGGACCGGTGCTGAGTTCGCCGCCGTCTTCCGAACCGGTGACATCGGTCCGGGTGGCGCCCGTGCCGGCCCCGGCGCCGCGGCCGCTCAGCGCAAATCCGCTGTGGGGGATTCCGCTCAAGACGCTGTCCAACACGCGCGACCGTCCGGTGTTCTCGCCGTCGCGGCGGCCGCCGCCGGCCGTGGTCGCGGAACCGGAAGTCAGCAAGCCACCGCCGCCACCGCCGCGCAAGGTGGCGGCCGAGCCGCCGCCGCTGTCGCTGGTCGGCACCATCGCCGGCGACGACGAGAGCTTCGGGATATTCCTCGACCAATCGAACAAGACCGCCTTGCGGCTGAAGCTCGGCGACGAGTTCCAGGGATGGAAGCTGCGCACCATCAAGGGGCGCGAAGTCACGATGCAGAAAGACGAGCAGGGGGCGGTGCTCACACTGCCCGAGCCCGGCGGTGACGAGAACGGCGATGCCCGCATCGTTCCGGTCAGCACCGAGAGGATGCCGCTTGCCGCGCGGCGCCAGAAGTGATGGCGCGCTAGGTCGCCAACCCGAGCCAGTTCTGAAGGGCTGGCGTCAGAAGAAGCCCGAGCGCAAGGAACGGACCGAACGGAATCGAGGTCTGGCGCTTCATTTCACGTCCCGCAAGCTGCAGGCCGCCGGCAACGCCAAGGGCCGCGAGCGCCGCGATCAGCAGCAGCGTCGGAATGCCTAAGGCACCGACCCAGATCGTCGCGGCGGCGAGAAACTTGACGTCGCCCAGTCCCAGGCCGTCCACGTGCCGTAGGACGAAGTAAAGCCGCTGCAATAGAAAGAACAGGACGCCGACGAGGACGGCGATCCCAAGCGCGCTGAAGGCGGCTGTCGTGCTGTCCGTGATGACGACGTTCGCCAGCCCGAGCGCCGCGATCGCAAGGTTCAGCCAATTGGGAATGATGCCGTGGCGCAGATCGATCAGCGCCACGGCACAGCAGAGCAGGCAAAGCGCGCCGTAGGATCCGATGAAATAAAGAGCTTCGCGATCGATCTGCATGGTGGCGGGACAAGTGTGACGCGTGCCGGCCCTGTGTTGCAACAATGCGCGCGCGTTGAACAGTGCATTTCTAATCGACCAATCATCCCGCGATGTTTTTTGCGCGATTGTGATCGTCAACAACGATCGCCAAGCAGAAAAGATGCGACAAAAAGTCTGCGCTGTCACAAATCCGCAGTGGATACCGACAATAGTTCGCTCCGCTACGTGCCGCGAGCCCTTCGCGGCCGATGAGTGGGTTGGCTATGTACATGATGCGAGTGGCGGCGTGCCTGGCTTTGCTGGCAGCGTCGGCAGGCGTGCGCGCCGCGAAAGCTGGCGCTCTCGAGGACGGCGCCGAGCGCTATCGGCCGTATCTGATCGAGGGCGTCGCCAGCGCGCTGGCGGGCGCGCGTGCGTTGCGCGAGCGCGCCGCTGCGGCGGATCTGCCCGGTGCGAAGAAGGCCTGGCTGTCGGCGCGCGCCGGCTGGGAGCGCTCGGAAGTATTCACCGCGGGCTTCGTGCCCGAGCTCGATGCGCAGATCGACGCCTGGCCGAACGCAGACACTGGATTCCACGCCATCGAGGCGAAGCTGTTCGGCGCCGGCAGCACCGAGGTAGCCACCGATGCGGCCGGCCTCGTCGAGCACCTCAACGATTTGCACGGCAAGCTCAGGGATATCAAGCTGACGCCGCAAGGGCTGCTGGATGGTACCGTGCGGCTCGCCTATGAGGTCGGCGAGAGCAAGGCGGATGGCGGCGAGTCGCGCATCAGCGGCACCTCGCTGGACGACATGCGCAACAACATCGCCGGCATCGACTTCGCCTACCACACGATCTTCTCCGCCGCGCTCAACACCGTCGACGGCAAGCTCGACGAGATGGTGACCAACCGGATCGAGCAGCTCGAGGCGATCGTCGCGACGCCCGATCTGCCGCATGTCAACATCGCCGATCTGCGCCAGACCAGCGAGGAACTGGTCGTCGCATTGCAGAGCGCGTCGGCCAAGCTCGGGCTGCAGCGCCCGACCCTGGAGGCCCAGGCGCGATGAGATCGCTTCACCAGCGTCTGGCCACGCTGCTCTCCGCTGCCTTCGCCCTTGCGCTGCTCGGACGCGCGGCGGCGTTTCCGGTCGACGGTGACAAGACCGTGCTGCCGGTTGCGACCGAGCTGAACGAGGATGCGCTCGACAAGCCGCGCGAGGTGTTCCAGTCGGAGCGGACCGGAGCCAAGTCGTATCTGGTCAATCTCGGCGATCTCGCGTTCAATTCGCCCGGGCTGCTCGGCGAGGTGGCGCGGCAGGCCGGCGTGAGCTGTGGCACTTGCCACGTCAATGGCGCGAACAACGCCAAGTTCTTCATGCCGAAGATGTCGAGCCGGCCCGGCACGTTCGATACCACGGGTGCACTGTTCAATCCGAAGGCCAACAACCTGGCGTTCGATCCGGTGCGGATCCCGAGCCTGCGCGGCGCCCGCTATCTGGCGCCCTACGGCGCCGATGGCCGCTTCGCCTCGCTGCGCGACTTCGTCCACAACGTCATCACCAACGAGTTCGCGGGTCCCGAGCCGTCGCCGGCGACGCTCGATGCCATCGTGGCGTATCTCCACGACATCGACTTCCTGCCCAATCCGAGCCTCGGTCCCGCCGGGCGGCTGGCCGGCAGGATCACCGACGCGGAGCGTCGCGGCGAAGCGTTGTTCGCAAAGCCGTTCCCGCACGATGCGGCGCTGAGCTGTGCGGGGTGCCACGTTCCTTCGTCCGGATTCGTCGATCACCAGCAGCATGACGTCGGGTCGGGCGGCCTGTTCAAGACGCCGACGCTGCGCAACGCCGACTTCAACGCGCCGTATTTCCACGACGGCCGCTTCGACAATTACAACCAGGTCGTCGATTATTTCGACCGGACCTTTCAGCTTGAGCTCTCGGCGCAGGACAAGGGCGACCTCGTCGCCTATCTCACGGCGATCGGCGATGGCGTGCAGCCCTACGAGCGCGACGGAGCCGGTGCGACGCTGAAGGAGATCAACGATTTCTCGTCGGTGCTCGCGACCGCGATTCCTGCCGGCGACAAGGACGTCGTCGCGCTTGCGGTCGACACGATCGGGCGCGAACTGCGCGAGTTGACCGAGCAATATCCCGACCGCAAGAATACCAGCGTATCCGGCGGCGAGCAGCAGCGCGTGCTCGCGCGCAACGGTCTCAAGGAGCTCGTGCTGACGCTGCGGCGCATCGAGATGGCGGTTGCTGCAGGACGCAACGCCGATGCGGCGAACGAGTTCAGGAATTATCGCAATCTGATGGCCGCTGCGGTGCCGGCGCTCCTGGCGAGCGCCGAGCCGTGGTCGCTGTTCAATCAAGACGTGCATGACCAGCATTATGCTGCGCTTCGCCAGGTGATGCGCTCCAGGCATGTTGCGCACTGATTGCGCTGCACTTGCAGTGCATTCGCGATCCGCATCGTTGCGCGGATCGCTCGATCAATTTCGATCATCCGTTGAAGTGCAGGATCGTGCAGCTGCGCGCGCTGCAGATGTCTCCACAGAAAATCTTTGAACGGTTCGAAATTTCTCGCGCGCTTTCACGTAAGCGAAAATCATGCGTCATACTGCCGCACTAAGCAGGGTGCGTTGCTAACCGCAAAACACCCTGAGGTCGACAATGAGTTTGAATTACAAAAAGCACTGGCGAACCAGCACCGCGCTCTGCATCGCGTCAACGGTGCTCGTCGCAACAGCCGCATATGCCGCGCACTATCCGGGCGGTCGCAGTGATTGGGACAAGCGTTCGCATCACACCAATCAGGCGCACGAAGAGGGCAATCGTGCGAAGCATGAGGACCATGGCCATCATGGCGACGGCGATCACGGCGTGAAGACCGCGTCGCCGATCAAGCACGTCATCATTCTGATCGGCGAGAACCGCGGCCTCGATCACACGTTCGGTGTCTACAAGCCGAAGGGCAAGGGGCAGACCATCTCCAACCTGTTGTCGAAGGGCATCGTCAACGAGGATGGAACGCCGGGACCGAACTTCGCGCAGGCGCAGCAGTATTCGGTCGCGGGCCAGACCGCCTACTATATCGGCGCGCCTGTCATCTCGAAGTCGCTCTACAACGCGACCAATTTGATGCCGCAGCCGAACACCAACGGCACGCCGACCGCGCAGAGCGACACGTCGCCTCCGTTCAAGACGATCGCCGAGGCCAGCGTCGAGAAGGACATGGACCCGGCCGATCTCGATATCCTCACCACCGGCTTCAGCGGCCTGCCGACCGGTGTGCTTGATACCCGCGTTCCCGGCGCCGGCGGCCTGAACGGACCGTTCCCGCTGCAGGGCGAGCAGATCAGCGACGACGATTACACCGGCGATTCGACGCATCGCTTCTACCAGGACTGGCAGCAGGAAGATTGCAGCGCCGCCAACGCCACCAAGAAGAACAATTCGGGCTGCTTGAACGATTTGTTCCCGTTCGTGATGGCGACCTACTCGTCGTCCAACAAGAGCATGGCCAACTCGATGGGCTTCTATAATGCCCAGCAGGGTCAGGCTCCGGTCCTGAAGATGCTGGCCGACCGCTTTACCCTGAGCGACAACTTCCACCAGTCGTTCCACGGCGGCACCGGCGCGAACCACTTCATGCTCGGCACCGGCGACGCGGAGTTCTGGAGCGACGGCAAGGGCAACCCGGTGACGCCGCCGGCCGCCCTGATCGCCAACCCGAACCCGGTCGCGGGCTCGGTCAACCGCTACACCGTCGACGGCAATTGGAGCAATTGCTCCGATATCTTCCAACCCGGCGTGAAGCCGATCGTCACCTACCTCAACAACCTGCCGTACGCGGCGGAGCCGAACTGCAAGCCGAACCACTACTACATGCTCAACAACGTCAATCCGGGCTATCTGCCGAACGGTGCGCTGTCGGGTGGCAACAACGTGCCGCCGTCGTCGGTTCGCACGATCGGCGATGCGCTGATGGAGAAGAACATCTCCTGGGCGTTCTATGGTGGTGCGTTCAACGACGCCGTGGCGCTTTCCAACGCCGCGGTTGCGGCCAATCCGTCGAACCCGAACCTCAGCGCCGCTGCGGTCGCCGATCCGGCGCACGCGCTCGGCGTGGCCTACTGCCAGATCTGCAATCCGTTCCAGTATGCGACCTCGATCATGGCCAACCCGGCCGTGCGTCAGGCTCACATGAAGGATACTGCCGATCTGATCACGGCGATCCAGGGCAACACGCTGCCTGCGGTGTCATTCGGCAAGCCGGACGGTCTGCTCGACGGTCATCCGCAGAGCTCGAAGGTTGATCTGTTCGAGGCCTATGTCCTGAACGTGCTCAACGCGCTGGAGAACAACCCGGAGCTGAAGGCGGAAACCGCTGTCTTCATCACCTGGGACGAGGCCGGCGGCTATTGGGACTCGGGCTACACGCAGTCGATCGACTTCTTCGGCGACGGACCGCGTATTCCGACCCTGATCCTTTCGCCCTATTCGACCGGCGGCAAGGTCAACCACAACTACGCCGACCACGTGTCGCTGCTGAAGTTCATCGAGCGCAACTGGGGTCTCGAGCCGCTGACGAACCGCAGCCGCGACAATTTGCCGAACCCGAGCTACGCGAAGAACAACGAGTACGTTCCGACCAACAGCCCGGCGCTGTCTGATCTGTTCGACGCGTTCGACTTCAGCAAGCCGGTCACGTTGTCCTACACCGAGTGATCGAGCGCTCGTCCACAACGAGCACTTGATCCGAGCCTAGGCCGGCGCCGATCGAACCGATGGTTCGGTCGGCGCCGTCATGTTCTGCCCATCGACCACCCAATCGACCGGAAAACGTCAGATGAAGCGTCACGCGAAGCCGAGAGCGGCAGCCGGCCTGCTTGCGATGTCCATTCTGGCGAATGCCGCGACGCAGGCCGTGGCGCAGCAGTTTTCCGCCGACCTCGTTGCCAGGAAAGACGATGCGGCAACCACCGTGGGAGCTTTGCGGGTGCTGGACGGACGGGTGCGACTGGAGACCAGCGCGCTGCCGGACGGCTTCTTCCTCATCGATGCGGCCAAGCCGGCGGCGGTTTTCGTCCGTCCCGGCGCGCATGTTTTCATGGACGCGAGGCAGTCCAGCCCGTTGACAGGGATGTTCGTTGCGGTCGATCCGGACGATCCCTGCCGGCAATGGCAGGCGATCGCGCAACTGGCTGCGTCGGTCGATCCCGCCGCGTGGCATTGCCAACGCGACGGTGCGGAAGCAGTCAGCGGCCGCAACACGGAGATCTATCGGATCACGGCGCCATCCGGTGCCGGCTTTGTCGGCTGGATCGACCGCGCACGCCGGTTTCCGGTGCGGATCAGGACCGCGGATGGGACCGTGATCGCCGCCGAGCACATCCGCGACGAGCCGCAGCCGGCGCAGGCCTTCGAAATCCCGGCAGGTCTGCGCAAGTTCGATCCGCAGGCGCTGATCCGCAGGATCCAGCAGAGCGATGTGTGGGTCGCGCCGCCGGCCTCGCAGTGAGCATGCGCTGCGTCACTGCGATTGCTGGCTGGTCGCCGGCAGCAACCGGCCGAGTGCGGAGTAGTGCGACTGATGCACGTTGCCGTTGAACAGCGACCAGGGCTCGGCCTTTTTCAGGACGACGGGAACGTCGAAATTCACCAGCTGGGCAAACCTGCGATATTCGGCCATCGCTTCGTCGGTATGGCCGGCCGTGACCTCGAGATCGATGCGGCGCAGGGTGAGGACGAGATCCTTGAGGATCGCACGCGCCGCCAGCCGCTCGTCCTTGCCGCCGACCGTCGCGTTCCTGATGTCGGGGATATGCTCGGTCAATTCGCGCAGCTCGGCGCCAACCCCGGTCACGGCCAATGACACCACCGCGGTATCGGCGGCCGCGATCGCGACCTCGAGCACGCTCGAGAGCTCGAGCACTTCCTTCATCCGGAGCACGACGCCGTCCTTGTCGAAGGGGCGTTCGCCGTCGCCGACCGCATTCAGATAGGCCACGAGGTCCTGCGTGTCCTGGGCCGACAGCTCGAGGTCGAACACCCGGTCGAAATGCTCGACCACCTGCTCGTAAGTGTCGTAGCGGCCGTCGTGGAAGTAGGGCGCATTGAAATTGGCGTTCAGCAAAGTGGGGGTCTTGACCAGTCCGCCAGAGCCTATGTCGTGACGCAGCTGGTCGCTGAAGGTGCTCGCGGGGATATGACAGCCGGCGCAGCTCAGCTCGGCCTGCTTCGGGAACGGCTTGAAGAACAACTGCTCGCCGCGCCGTTCCTCGACACTGGCCTGCGCGCCGAGCCTGCCGCCGGGCGCAAGCTTTGGATTGGGCAGGAAATCGATGTCGTTGATATAGGCGACAAGGCCGTCGAGGACCTGGTCGCTCGGCCTCGGGCCGGAAAATTCATTGACGATGACATTATATACGAACTCGCGCAGCGAGGTGATGCGCCCGTCGTGCCCGTAGGGGGCGAGGAAGCGGGCGCCCCGCAGGCTCGGAATCCTGACCGGATCGAGGATGCTGTTGAATGTCTTCGCGTTGAAGATCAGGCTTGTGGTGTCGAACGTGCCCGGGCGGGAGGATGCGCCCGGAACGAACAGTTTCGGGTTCGATGCGCCGTTGACGTGGCAGGTGCCGCAGCTCATCTCGGCCTGGCGCGCCTTGCCGCCCAGGATGGCGGGCGAGTTGAAGGCGAGATCGCCGAGATTGACCAGATAGGACTTTCGCCCGCCCATCGCTTCCGAATCAAACAGCTCGCGCGGCCGCGCCAGCGCGTCTTCGGACAATTCGGTGCCGGCCGGCAGCACGGTCTGGTCGCCGCCGAGCGGGAAGGCTATCGCGCGCAACGGAAGCAGGGCAACGACGAGTGCCAGCAACACGATACGTGCCGGTCTCGCGCGATCGGCGGACGTGTCGCGACATCTTCCGAACTCGGACGCCAGAATATCCCAAGCCATTGCGAGATGATGCCCTCCGTCACAATGCATATGCGCCGCCGCGCGTCGGAAGATGTCACGCGTGTGGCAGTTTCCTGTCGGCAGGATCAATGACCGTCTGATTGGATAGACGATTGTTGATTGCGATTTGATGACGGCAACCAAGCAGAAACCGATCTGCACATCTCATCCGGCAAAAACTTTATCGGCGCGAAAGCGCTCCAATGATGCGTTTGTGTGGGCGTCGAAAAACGGTCATCCCAGCGAAATGTGTTTTGCATAGCGTGTAATTCCATTTCTATTTCTTTCTGAAATCAGGAGAGCACTATGCGGCTTTGGGGAGCCATTCCGGCGCTCGCGATTGTTGCTGGCGCCGTTGCCATCTCGCCGGTGGCAAACGCTGAGAATTTGGTCGAAAAGATCGTTGATGAGTTCAAGCACGAGGTGCGGGACGAATTGCGTAATCTGCGCGACCGCGGCCATGAAGGTGTGCATCAGTACAAGCACATCGTCGTCATCTACCAGGAAAACCACAGCTTCGATAACCTCTACGGGCACTGGGGCGATGTCGGCCGTGACCGGATCAACGGCACCTCCGACGCCGACCAGGCCCATACGCTGCAGGTCCGGCAGGACAATCAGACCGTCTATGCCTGTCTGTTGCAGAACGACGTCAACCTGACCTCGCCGTCGCCGCAGCCGACCACCTGCACCGACAACACCGGCTCGGTCGCGATCCTCAGCGCCTTCAAGAACAAGCCGTTCGAGATCAACGAGTTCATCCCGACCTCGGCGACCACCTGTCCGAAACCGCTCGGCGCTTTCGCGGCGCACGGCTTCCTCAACGGCAGCGGCGCGCCCGGCGGCTGCACCGAGGACATCGTGCACCGCTTCTACAGCGAGCAGTATCAGCTCAATGGCGGCCGGCAGAACCGCTACATGACCGGCAGCGATGCTGCGGGCCTGGTGATGGGCTATTACGACACCAAGAAGCTGCCGATCTACACCTATCTCCACGGCCACGGCGCGCCGAACTACGTCATTGCCGACAGCTTCTTCCAGGGTGCGTTCGGCGGTTCGTTCCTCAACCACCAGTTCCTGGTCGCGGCCGCGGCGCCGCAGTTCGTCGGCGCCTTGAACGACGGCAGCGCCAACGACTTCCACTCGATCGTCGACGCCAACGGCATGCCGACCAGCACGCCGCTCTATACCCCGCTCTCGACCGTGAAAGATGCGCAGCTGACCGCCAAGTGCAACCAGACCGGTCTGCCGGCCGGCCTCGCCTGCGGCGACTACGCGGTCAACACCACGCAGCCGACCTATCAGCCCTATTCGCCGGGTACCCCCGACATCAAGCGCCTGCCGCCGCTGCACACGCCGAATATCGGCGATCGGCTGTCGGCCAAGCATGTTGATTGGGCCTGGTATTCCGGCGGCTGGTCGAACGCCAACGGCGACGTCGGTGCCTCCGGCTGGACCAACGGCAACGGAACCACCTGCACCGATCCGAACCATGTCTCCACCGCAGTGTTCCCGAACTGCCCCGACGTGGACTTTCAGTATCACCATCAGGCGTTCAACTACTTCGCCAACTATGCGCCAGGCACGCAGGCCCGCCGGGACCACCTGAAGGACGAGGCGGAGTTCATTCAGGCGGCCAAGAACGGCCGGCTCAAGCAGGTCAGCTTCATCAAGCCGATAGGCGAGGAGAACGAGCATCCCGGCTACACCAGCGAGTCCGAAGGCAGCCAGCATCTGGTCGATCTCGTCAAGGCGATCGTCGAGGGGCCTGACGGCAAGGACACGCTGATCGTCATCACCTATGACGAGTTCGGGGGCCAGTGGGATCACGTCCCGCCGCCGCCGCACAACCGTCACGGCGCCGAAGCCAGGGCTGCGGACCAGTGGGGCCCGGGCACCCGCATTCCGGCGCTGCTGATCGCCAAGCGCTTCAACAAGTCGGGCGTCGCGCATGAGGACTTCGACACCACGTCGATCCTCAGGATGCTCGAGAAGCGCTTCGATCTGGAGCCGCTGGTGACGCGTCCCACGCGCAGCCTCTCGGCCGCGCTGAAGGCCGGCGAAGGCTGGCACTGATACGAGACCAGTCTCGAGACAAAATCCCGGCCCGCGCCAACGTTTGGCGCGGGCCAGAACCTTCACCAGGCTTCAGGGCCTACAAAATCAGATCGTGCTGCACGTGCGTAATCGGGTCTGAAATGATGCTGCTGCCCATGGCAGCAAAGATCGGCGCGGGGGCCGCGGTCGTGACGCCCAGAATATCGACCTGAAGGTTGGTCGCAGCCGAATCGCCGTCCCTGTCGGTGGCGAGCACGTCGAACAGCAGATCGGTGCTCGGAATGGTCGTCTTCTCGTTATAGGTGATGTTGTTGATCGTGAAGGTGGCGTTGCCGCTTGCCGCCTGATTGTAGTCGATCTGGACCTGATTGAACTCCTTGCCGACATAGAGCGTGTAGGTCGATGTCGCGCCGTCGAAGGTCGACGTGTTGATCAGCGAGCTGTCCGACGTTTGCTGCACGAAGACGGTGGTGTTGCCGCTATGTGGCTTTGGAATGTCGATGCTGAAGTCGTGTACGTCGGAGCTGCCGTCGAGCACCTTGAAGACCACGCCCGCCGTGCCGTTGCCTTGCCACTGGGTCAGCATGAAGCTGATCTGCGGCTGCTCGTTGGAGAATGCGAGGTTCAACTGCTCATTGGGATCCATGCTCAGCCCGGTATCGCCGACCGCAATGCCATTGCTCGACGCCTTGACATCGATCGGATGACCGCTGTTGTCGGATCCCGTGATGACGAGCTCGCCATCCGGAGCCGTCAGAGACGGCGTGCCGCCGCCCGAGGCGCCGAACGTGGAGCCCGCTACGGTCACCTGCTTCAGCACATCGACACTCTCGAGATTAAAGGAGAAGGTCCCGTCCGGATCGATCAGCAGCTTGAAGTAGGGATCGGCCAGCGTGCCGCCGGAGTCCGAAAGGTAGGCGTCCATTTCGACGCCGCCGCTCACCACATGGGTCGTATAGTAGAAACTATAGTCATCGCCGTTTCCGGTGACATGCACCGAGGTGATGCCGCCGCCGAGGCTTGAGGTGGCCAGATTGTAGCCGGTGGCGCCGACCGCGCCGTTGTGGACCGCAACGGACATTCCGGCGTCGCCATCCGCGCCAAAATTGATGCTGTAAGTGCCGTTGACGGTCTGGTTGTCCTGAGCGGCGATGTCGGTGTCCGGGAAGCCGCCAATCGACGGGCCGTCGTCGGCGATCGTCAGCTGCTTGCCGAGATCGAAGCTCGCGCTCTGGAAGTCGCCGTCCTTGTCGGTGACGGTCGCAACCAAGTTGACGGTTCCGGCGTTCAGCGCGACGGCCTCGCCGATGTCGGGGGCGGTGCCGAGCGGTTGCGTCACCGGGCGATACTCGGTGAAGGTCACGGAACCCGTCGCCGGGTCAATTTCGATGGTGAATGCCAGCGTACCGGTGGTCGAGCCGACATGCCCTTCGATCGTGTCGCCGTTCAAAACCAGTATGTCGGCGAGACCGGTGTGCGAGTCGATCAGGCCGGAGGCGGTGCCGTTGCCGCCGGTGATCGTCAATGCGTAGCCGACGGATGCACCATCCGCGCCTTGAACGGAGGAGAATGCCGTCGAGAAGTCGGCTGACGTCGCCGTCAGCGACGCGTTCGGCGCCGAACCGGCCGTGTTGTCGTCGAACGCCGTGGCCGTCAGGTGCATCTCGCTCAGCGTCAGCGACGGCGTGGTCCCGCTCAGCATGATGCTCGGGCCGTCGTCAGTGATGGTCAGCTGCTTGCCAAGATCGAGGCTCGCGCTCTGGAAGTCGCCGTCCGTGTCGGTGATCGTCGCCGTCAGGCTGACGATGCCGCCGCCGAGCGTGACGCCTTCGCCGTTGTCCGGGTTGGTCCCGAGCGGCTGTGTCACCGCGCGGTACTCGGTGAAGGTGACGAACCCGGCGGCCGGATCGATCGCGATGGTGAAGGCCAGGGCGCCGGTTGTGGTGCCGACGCGGCCCTCGATCGTGTTGCCGTTCAGAACCAGCACATCGGCGAGGCCGGTGTGCGAATCGATCAGGCCGGACGCGGTCCCGTTGCCGCCGGTGATTTTCAGCGCGTAGCTGATGGTCGCGCCGTCGGCGCCTTGAACCGAGGTGAAAGCGGTCGAGAAGTCGGCTGCTGTCGTGGTCTGCGCCGCATTCGGCGCCGAGCCCGCGATGTTGTCGTCGAATGTGGTCGCCGTCAGGTGCGTCTCGCTCAGCGACAACGCTGGGATCGTCCCGCTCAGCCTGATGCTCGGACCGTCGTCGGTGATCGTCAACTGCTTGCCGAGGTCAAGGCTCGCGCTCTGGAAGTCACCATCCTTGTCGGTGATGGTGGCCGTCAGGCTGACGATCCCGCCGGCGAGCGTGACGCCTTCGCCGTGATCCGGATCGGTGCCAAGCGGCTGTGTCACTGCCCGGTACTCGGTGAAGGTGACGCGCCCGGTCATCGGATCAACCGTGATGGTGAACGCCAGCGCGCCAGTGGAGGCGCCGACATGGCCCTCGATAGTGTTGCCGTTCAGGACCAGCACGTCGGCGAGGCCGGTGTGCGAATCGACCAGGCCCGACGCGGTGCCGTTACCGCCTGCGATCGCCAGCGCGTAGCTGATGGTCGCGCCATCGGCGCCCTGGACCGAGCTAAAGGCCGTCGAGAAGTCGGCTGCTGTCGTGGTCTGCGCCGCATTCGGCGCCGAGCCCGCGATGTTGTCGTCGAATGTCGTCGCCGTGAGGTGAGTCTCGCTCAGCGACAGCGCTGGCGTCGTACCCGATGTCCTGATGCTCGGGCCGTCGTCGGTGATCGTGAGTTGCTTGCCGAGATCCAGGCTCGCGCTCTGCGCATTGCCGTCGTTGTCGGTGATCGTCGCCACCAGGTTCACGATTCCGAAGCTGAAACCGATGGCTTCGCCGGTATCCAGGCTGCTGGCGAGCGGCTGCACCACCGCGCGGTATTCGGTGAACGTCACGCGTCCCGTCGCCGGATTGACCGTGATGGTGAATGCCAGCGTGCCGGTGGTTGTGCCGACGTGGCCTTCGATGGTGTTGCCGTTCAGGACCAGCACGTCGGCAAGGCCGGTATGCGAGTCGATCAGGCCCGAGGCGGTCTCGTTGCCGCCGGTGATGGTCAGCGTGTAGCCGATGGTCGCGCCATTCGCGCCCTGAACCGAGCTGAACGCCGTCGAGAAGTCGGCAAACGTCGTCGTCAGCGCCGCGTTCGGCGCCGAGCCTGCGATATTGTCGTCGAACGCGGTCGCGGTCAGATGTGTCTCGCTGAGCGTCAGCGAGGGGGTGGTGCCATTGGTCGCGATGCTCGGGTTGTCGCCCGTGATCGTGAGCTGCTGGCCAAGATCGATGTGGGCGATCTGGAAATCGCCATCCTTGTCGGTGATCGTGGCGACCAGGCTTACAATGCCCGCGCCCAACGTGACGCCGCCCTCGGAGCTGGTGCCGGACTGCTTCACCGCGCGGTACTCGGTGAAGGTGACCCGGCCCGTCATCGGATCAAGTGCGATGCTGAACGCCAAGGTGCCGGTGGTCGTGCCGACATGGCCCTCGATGGTGTTGCCGTTCAGGACCAGCACGTCGGCCAGCCCGGTGTGTGAATCGATCAGACCCGACGCCGCGCCGTTGCCGCCCGCGATTGTCAGCGAATAGCGGATTGCGGCACTGTCCGCGCCCTGGACCGAGGTGAAGGCCGTCGAGAAATCGGCAGAGATCGTCGTCAGCGACAGATCCGGAGCCGAACCCGGGATGTTGTCATCCAGCGCCGTTGCAGTCAGATGCGATTCGCTCAGCGTCAGCGATGGCGTCGTCCCGCTGGTGGCAATCGTCGGGCCGTCGTCGCTGATGCTCAGCCGGCTGCCGAGATCGAGGCTCGCGCTTTGGAAGTCGCCATCCCTGTCGGTGATGGTTGCAATCAGGCTGACCACTCCGGCAGATAGCCCGATGGCCTCGCCGCCGTCCGGGTCGGTGCCGAACGGCTGTTTCACCGGCCGGTACTCGGTAAAAGTCACCCGCCCGGTCGCCGGATCGAGCGTGATGGCGAATGCCAGCGTGCCGGCGGTGCCGCCGACCCGGCCTTCGATCGTGTTGCCGTTCAGGACCAGCACGTCGGCAAGGCCGGTGTGCGAATCGATCAGGCCCGAGGCGGCGCCGTTGCCGCCGGCGATCGCCAGCGCATACTGGATCGTTGCGCCGTCCGCGCCCTGAACCGAACTGAACGCGGTCGAGAAGTCGGCTGACGTCGTCGTCAGCGACGCGTTGGGTACCGAGCCTGCGATGCCGTCATCCAGCACCGTCGCCGTCAGATGTGTCTCACTCAGCGTCAGCGACGGAGCCGTGGGATTGGTCCTGATGCTCGGCCCATCGTCGGTGATGGTCAATCTGCTGCCGAGATCGAGCGTCACATCCTGGAATTCGCCGTTCGTCGCGACGATCCCGATCAGGGTGACGACCCCCGTCGCAAGCGTCACGCCTTCGCCGCTGTCCGGGCTGGTGCCGAGCGGCTGTGTCACCGCACGGAATTCGGTGAAGGTCACGCGTCCCGTGACCGGATCGAGCGCGATGGTGAATGCCAGCGTGCCGTCGATTGCGCCGACGCGGCCTTCGATGGTGTTGCCGTTCAGAACCAGCAGGTCGGCGAGGCCGGTGTGCGAATCGATCAGTCCGGATGCGGTGCCGTTGCCCCCGGTGATCGTCAGCGCGTAGCTGAGGGTCGTGCCGGTCAAGCCGCTTGCGGTGACGAATGCAGCCGAGAAGTCGGCCGAAACCGTCGTCAGTGCCGCATTCGGCGCCGAGCCCGCGATGTTGTCGTCCAGCGCGGTCGCAGTCAGATGCGTCTCGCTCAGCGTCAGCGACGGCGCCGTCCCGGCCCCGATCAGCGGGCCGTGAATGGTGATCGTGATGACCTGCGGGGTGCCGCCGATCGTGGTGACCGTGAAGCTGTCGGTCAGCACATCACCTACCCCGAGGGCCTGAATCGTGCTGTTGTCGTTGTCGAGCGTGTAGGTCCACACGCCGCCCGTCGTGATGGTGAACGAGCCATAGCCGCCCGCGCTTGTCGTGGGCGTGCTCACCGTCGCGAAAGTGTTGGCGGGATCGTCGACATCGGTATCGGTCAGGAGGCCGTTTGCGATGAGCAGGCTGGGCGAGGCACCGTTGACGCCGACCGCGCCGACCACCGAACCATTGATGACGCCGGAAATGATGGACGCGTCATCGACGCCGACGATCGTGATGTTGAAGCTCTCGCTGGAGATGAGCGTGCCGTCCGAAACCGTGATGACGAAGCTCTGGATCGCGTTGACCTTCAGCGCATTGATCGCATCGTTGTTGGGAACGAAGGTATAAGCGCCGCTCGCGCTGTTGAGGTAGAACGTGCCAAAGGTGCCGACGCTCGAGACGTCGTAGGTCTGCGCGCCCCGCACCATGTTGCTGGCGACGCCGCCGACGACGCCGAAGGTGATTGCGCCGCCGTTGGTGGTGGAGGCGGAGAAGGTCCCGTGCGCGGTGCTGAAATCGTCGAATACCGACGTATCGACCTCGGTCGGCGCCACGCCGAGGTTCAGCTTCGGCGGCTGTGGCGGCGGGTGGTAGATGATGACGTAGGGGAGGACAGTTCCGGGGAGCGGCCCGAGCTGGTTTGGTATCGGCGAGGGGTCCGGGTCGGAAAAATTTATCGGTTGCAGCAGCGGCGACCCATCGTAAGCGGGCATGCCGGAGCCCTTTGCCCACACTCCCTTCGCGTAACCGGCAAGCGCCTCCTGTTGCGCGTTGCGCAAATCCTCCATGTGGGCAGGGCTGTTCGAGACCTGGCTCACGCCGACCGACGAGCCTCTTGTGGTCAGGATGACCGTGACCCCGGGGTCGTCGACGACGATATGCCGCGGGTTCGCCTCTTTCGTCACCAGCTCGAACACGCCGTGGTGCATGTCCTTGTAGGTGATGGTGTCGTCGTCCAGGAAGGTGACGTTGGGCTCGGCGGCCCGGGCGTCCTTCAAGAGCGAGAAGGTCAGCGCGGCGAACGACAGCAGGCCGAAGCCGCTTGCCCTGACGGTGCCAATCGGCGTGTCCGCGGTCAGGATGCCCGACCCGGCCAGCCGGCTGCCGATCAAGCGGAAGATGCTTCTGGTTTTGGCAAACAGGCCCCGATGCGAACTGCTGCCGGAGTCCTGCGCGAAGTCGCCCAATTCCAGCCGGGTGCCCGCTGGCAGATAGAGCATTGCCCCATCGTTCAAGCGGATGTCGACCCGTCCGCCTGCCGCGACCTCGATGATGTCGCCCTGGCAAACCGGATCGCCGGCCATGGCCAAAACGGCGATGTCGCGCGCACGCACAATGGTGCCGCGACCGATCACCGTATCGACAACGCCAACCACTCGGGGCAGCTGGCCTAAAACGGCCGAGCTCGCGCCCCCGAACGCTACGCCGGACGCGACTAACATTGGCTTTTCGCCTGCTGAACGGTTCAGGCGGTAGGTGCTGCCGTCGTTTTCTTGGTCTGGCTTGCGCTCCCTACGAGGTGAAAAAACCTCGCACCCGCAGCCATAGGCTTGCCCGCCGAAACGTCCTGATTGAAACCAAATTCGGTAGTGAAAAATCGGCTTCCAATGCGGCGGGGAGCCATCGCGGAAACGACAGACCTGCTGTCCATTATCCCGAGTGCAGCCCCACTGAATTTAGTGTATATTTACCAAGTAAATTGTCCACTTATTAATTTTTAATCGAGCCACACCAGGCCCTTAGGCCTGTTTTTGCGACAACTCGTTTGGCAGTAAAGGTCCTGCGGTCCCGGCCTGGCGGTCCAGATCGTCCATCGCGCCGTGACACGGCAAGATCTTCTCAACGGAGGGGATCGTGCGTATCCATTTGATTGTGCAATTGCTTGCAAGCTTCGTTTTGGCGTTCGTGATGCTGACGCCGGGTCCGATGCTGGCGCAAACCGAGCGCGCCCAACCTGCGGTTCAAACGTCCTCGGCGAACTTCATCGGGACGGTGGTGACGGCCACGGGCTCGGTCACGATCGAGCATCCGAGTGCTGTCGTCGTGCAGGCCGCTCTGTCGGATCAGCCGTCGCAGGCCAAGGTTGGCGACCGCATCTATATGGGCGACGTGGTGCAGACCGGGGCCGACGGACGGGTCGGAATCAACTTCACCGACGGCACCTCGTTCAATCTGTCGAGCAACGCCAAGATGGCCATGACCGAGTTCGTCTACGACCCGAACGGCAAGTCGAATTCGACGCTGTTCAAATTGGCCAATGGCACCTTCACCTTTGTCGCCGGCAACATCGCCAAGACAGGCGACATGAAGATCGACACGCCTGCGGCGACGATGGGAATTCGAGGCACCACGCCACGCATCGAAATTTCCGACGATGGAACGGTCAGGTTCGCGACGCTCGTGGAAGAGGGCAAGAGCAAGCTCGTGAGAAAGCCCGCGACACGCGTGACGCCGCAACCCGAACAAAACACCTACCACAGGTTCAATCCCGGTATTTGTCGAGGGTGCTAGGCAAGCAAGGCGTCGGTCTTGTGCGGCTACTCACGGAAATCGGCGGCTCCGCGTCATCAAGACCGGAGCCAGACATGAAGCCTCGTGCGGGTACCGCCGCGGGGGGCGGCTTGGTGGCGCTGCTGCTCCTGCTGTTGCTCGTATCGCCGACGGCCGCGCAGAGTCCGAAGCCAAAGGGCAACTATCTGCAGAATATCGAGTTGTGCAGCGGCCACGATCGCAAGGCGGTCGACGCGCGCATCGTTGCCTGTACGGCGCTGATCGACGCAGCCGAGGACATGACGCCGGTTGGCCTCGCGATCGCCTACAACGATCGCGGCAGCGCCTATGCGTCCAAGGGGGAATACGACCGCGCCATCCGGGATTTCGATCATTCGATCGAGCTCAATCCGAGCTACATCAAGCCGTTCAACAACCGCGGCGTGGCCTATTTGGGGAAGCGCGACTACGATCGCGCGACCAGCGCCTTCGATCAGGCCATCAAGCTCAACCCGAACTACGGCGAGGCCTTCGCCAACCGCGCCGGCGCCTATCTGAAGAAGCATGACTATGCCCGCGCAGCCCAGGACTATGATCAGGCCATTCGTCTCGAGCCGAACCTGGACGGCGTGTGGAACGGACGCTGCTGGAGCCGGGCCATCCTCGGCGCGTTGCAGCAAGCGCTGGAAGATTGCAACAAGGCGCTGCAATCGGGACCGGCCAACGCTGCCACTTATGACTCGCGCGGCCTGGTCTATCTGAAGACCGGCGCGCTGGGCGCGGCGATCGACGACTACAGTTCGGCGCTTCGCGTCGATCCGAAGCTCGCCAGCGCACTCTATGGACGCGGGCTCGCGAAGCTGAAGCAGGGCGACAAGGCCGGCGGCAATAGCGACATCGCAGCCGCCAAGGCAATTCAAGCCGGCATCGGCGACGAGTTCAGGCGTTACGGCGTGCAGTAGACGCGCTTGGCGACGGAAGCCACCGCAAGCATGCGCGGCCCGGCCGGCTAGTCCATGATCTCGACCGTCGCCGAACGGCCGGCGACCAGCGCAATGCGATCCGGCAGCTGGTCGAGCGCGATGCGGACGGGCACGCGCTGCGCCAGCCGAACCCAGGTAAAGGTCGGATTGACGTTGGCGAGCAGGTTCGCGCCCTGGCCGCGGTCGCGATCCTCGATGCCGGCCGCAATGCTCTCGACATGTCCGGTGAGCCGGACCGGCTCGCCCATCAGCCGGACCTGCGCCTTGTCGCCGACGTGAATGCGCGCCAGCTTGGTCTCCTCGAAATAGCCTTCGACATGCAGCGTGTCGCTGTCGACCAGCGCCATCACGCCCTTGCCCGCGGAGACGTAGACGCCGGGCCGCAGATCCATGTTGGTGATGGTGCCGTTGACCGACGCGCGCACTTCGCTGCGATCGAGGTTGAGCTGCGCCACGGCGCGATCGGCGACCGCCTGGTCGTAGGCGGCCTTGGCCTGGAGCTGCGTGGCCAGCACCTGCTCCTGCTTCTGCTGCGACACCGCATCCGTTGTCAGCGAGCTGTAGCGTTTGAGATCGGATTCGGCCTGATCCAGCGTCGCGCGATGTCCGGCGACTGCGGCATCGGCCTGCTGCAACGCCAGGGCAAAACGCGCGCGATCGATCCGGAACAGGATATCGCCGCGATGCACCGGCTGGTTGTCCTTGACCAGCACGTCGGTGACGAAGCCGGATACGTCGGGAGCAACCTGAACCACATCGGCGCGCACCCTGCCGTCGCGGGTCCACGGCGATTCCATATAATAGATCCAGAGCGCGCGAGCGACGGCCAGCGCAGCGACGAGCGCGACCGCAGTCAGCGCCACCCGGCCGAGCCAGGCGAAATTCCCCTTCATGGCAGAAACTCCGAGAGATAAACGACGACGCCCAACAGGCATACGTACAGTGCGAAATTGAACAGCGCGCGGTGCCAAACCAGCCGGTACAGCCCGAAGCGCTGCATGATCCGGCTCACCACCGCGCTCAGCGCATAGGCAACGATGAGCCACAGCAGCAGCGCCGGAACCAGGACACCGTAGATGTCGAGCTCATATCTCATGCCGCAAAACTCTCCTCGGGCTGCGATCGATACGCGGGCGCATCCGGAAACAGGCCGCGCCGGATGCCGACGAGGCCGAGCAGCGCATCGTCCCGTGCGCGCTCATTGGGATCCTTGACGACCGCGGTCAGCGCCGCATCGATGCATGATAGAAGTTCGTCCGGCAGTGGCTGGTCCGCATGGGCGCGAAACGCCGCCGCGAGGTTGTCCAGCATGTCGTCGACGGCGTCCACGGTCGATGCGGCGAGACCATAACGGGCGCGCCTGAGGTCGATGATGTTGAGCCCGATGCGCAGCTGAACCAGGCTGTCGGCATCACGGCGGTCGCTCTCGGAGATGAATGCGATGCGCTGGACCAAGAGCCCGAGCCGATGCAGCATCAGGCCGGCAAACTGCGCGCGATCGCCGCGGCCGCGCCGCTCGGCCGCATCCGCGAGCGTCTGCCAGCTCGAAATCATCAGCCGCTTGGCGATCCATTCGGCGCCGACGCCGCGCGCGATCCGCGTCACGATCTCGGCGATGACGACGCCGAGGAAGAAGGCGACGGAGGTGTTGGCGAAACTGGCAAAATCCGCGCTGTAGGTCGATTGCAGCGCGAGCAGCGTCGCGGTGTTGGCGGCGAGCGCCATGCCGATCGGCGCGGTTTTCGGCCGCGCGATCAGGAAACCGTACAACAGGAAGGTCGGCGCCAGCGCGGCGATCAGGACCTCGACATGGGAGATGCCCGGCACCAGCGCGAACTGATAGATCGCGACGACGACGATCGCGACCAGCGAAAACAAGCCGAAGGCCCGGATGCTGCGCGCCGGTTCATCCTGCGCGGCGAAGAAGGAGCAGGCGACCGCCGCCATCATCGGTGCCGAGGCGCCGTCGGCCCAGCCGGTCGCAATCCACAGGCCGCAGCAGATCAGGATCGCCGCCGCGGCGCCTGTGGCCGACCACAGCGCCATGCCGTGGTCGCGATGACGGACCGGTGCTGCCCCCGACTCCGGATGGAACGCCAGCGGGACGGTCGAGATATCCCGGCCCGCGGCAATCGCATCGCCCACCGCGCGGCAATCGGCCGAGATGTCGACAAGCTCGCGCAGCCGCAGCAGCAGGCTGATCGTGATGATGCGCTCGCGCGGCGCGAGCCCGTCGAGTGCGGATTGCCGCTCGGCGATCGCAACCCTGATCGGTTCGCTGGATTGCCGCTGGCGGTCCTCGTCCACGATCCATTCGGCGAGATTGCCGAGCAGGCGCCGCAGCTCCGGCTGCCTTTGCAGCGCCGCCTCGCCGAGCGCGACAAGCCGGTCCTCGATCGAAGTGATGATCGGCAACAGCATCAGCATGCGCAGCCGGACTTCACGCAGGCCGCGCACGAGGCCGGCGTCGGCCAGCCGGTCATAGGCGAGATGGGTGGTCAGCGTGTCGAGCTCGACGATGTCGGTCGCAAGGCGCAGGCGTTCGGCCCGGCGGGTCTCGCTGCTGCCGCGATCAAGCAGCACATCGCGGGACAGGCGGCGCGCATCCGACAGCCAGCTCCGGACCCGGCCGCCGACGGCCGGTGCGACGCTGCGGGGAAACACCACGGTCGAGACCAGGCTCGCGCAGATGATGCCGAGCGAAATCTCTTCGACCCGCGCCAGCGCGATATCGAAGATGCTGCCCGGCGCGGACACCGACGGAAAGCCGATCAATGCGACGGTGTATCCGGCCAGCATGAAGACATAGCTGCGCGGCGTGCCGTCGAGCAGCGACAGATACAGGCAGAGCCCGACCCAGAGCGCGATCGCGAGGCACAAGAGCTCCGGCGCATCGATCAGGTTCGGCAGCAGCGCGACCGTCATGCTGGCGCCGACCAGGGTGCCAATGACGCGGAAGAACGCTTTCGAGCTGGTCGCGCCGGCCAGCGGCTGCGAGGTGATATAGACCGTCGCCATCGCCCAATAGGGACGCGGCAGATCGATCATCAACGCGATGACGAGCGCCAGCATCGACGCGGCGAACGTCTTCAACGCGAAGATGAGGTTCGCGTGGCGGACCAGGAACGGCTCATCCGCGCGCATGGCTATTTCGCCTCGTGGGCAGTTGCGGCCGCAGTCGTCTTGGCGTCCTGCAAGCGGCTCGCGCGCTGCTCGATGCGCAGGAGCACCTCGAAGGTTACCGCAAGTTCCTCGCTGCCGATATCCTTCAGCAGGCTCGACCGCACGCGGCGCAGCACCCTGTTGGTTTCCTCGACCTTGGCGTGGCCGGTTGGGGTGAGATGCAGCGTCTTGGCGCGCCGATCGGTCGGGTCCTCGCGACGCTCGACCAGGCCTTCGGACTGCAGCAGATCGATCAACCGCACCAGCGACGGCCCCTCGATCCCCAACTCGTCGGCCAGCACGCCCTGGCGGACGTTCGCGCCCTGCCGCGACAGCACCAGGAGCGGAATCGCCGTCGCGTAGGACAGGCCGTGCTCAGATAGCGCCTGATCCGACTCGCGGCGCCAGATCCGCCCGAGCCTGGTGATCAGGCGGCCGATCTCGGCGTGGATATGGGATTGCGACGGCGGCATGAAAAATTAGATAGGATACGAACTATTAGGATACAACGATAGGGTTCCGCTCGGTGCGGGTGTTCACGCAAATGCGATCACGGCGTCAGTATTTCTGCACGGTCGACCGGAACGCCGTCCAGATCGCGACCGACAGAAGGCCCAACCCGCCGAGCACGAGGAAGGCTGGGCCATATCCGACCCATTGCGCGATCCAGCCGCCAAGCGCCGGGCTCAGTGAGGCGCCGACGCCTTGAATCGTAATGACCGCTCCCTGTCCAAGGTTGACGCGGCCGGTTCCGCTGAGCGAGCGCGCCACCATTCCCGGCACCGCGACGCTCTGCAGACCGGCACCGATGCCGTCGAGGACCTGCACAGGGAGAACGCCCCACCAGCCCGAAAGGAAGAAGGCGAGCGCGCCGCGCGCCGGCAAGGCCAGGAACGACAGCAACAGGACGGACCAATAGTTCCGCCGCTCGGCTGCGTGCATGCCGGCGATCGATGCGAGGATCATCACCGCCTGCGCAACCACGATCGTCGTCGCGACGAAGCTCGGACCATTGGCGTGATTGCCGGCGACCGCGGCAAGGCCGTAAAGCGGCACGATCGCAGCGTTGCCGAGGTGAAACGCAGCCAATGCGACCGCGAGCACCAGCAGCGGCCTGTGCTTGACCAACACCGAGAAGCCGCTGGGCTGGCTGTCCGGATCGTCTTCCTTACCGCGTGCCGCGTGGTGATTAATGCTGTCGGGCGGGATCATCAGGACACAAGCAATCGTGATCGCGCCGAACAGAGCGGCGAGGACGAAGACCGCCACATAGCCGTACTGCCAGCCGAGATAACCCGATGCCGCGGCACCGACCAGGTTGCCGGCGTGGTTGAACGCCTGATTGCGGCCGTTCTGCCGGTTGAACCCGCGCTGCTTGACGATGCCGAGCGTGATGCCGGTGACCGCCGGAACGATCGCGGCACCCGCGATCGATGTCGCGACCTGCGACAGGGCGACGGCCCAGAAGTTTTGCGACATCAGGATGACCGTGGATCCCAGCACGACCGCCACGCCCGGGACGATCACCCAGGCCCGCTTGTGGTTCGTGGTATCGATGCAGCCGCCGATCGGCGTCGTGATCAGCATGCCGGCGACGTTACCGAGCGTCAGCGCGGGTCCCGATCAGGCCGCTGGTCCAGCCATGCAGCTGAAGGAAGACGCCGACGAACGGTCCGATCCCCGACTGCATGTCTGCCATGAAGAAGTTCACGGCCAGCAGCGGCCAAAGGCGGGCAGGCGCAGAGGATTTCTTTGCGTTGCGATCGGGCATGTTCCATGAACGCGCGGGAACGCCGAACGGGCTGGTCATGAATTGATAATTTCTGCGCAACCGGCAGCGCCGCAATCTGCATGGCGACAGGCTGCTTGCTCCCCGGCCGCTGCGAGGCGGCGTCGGACAGACGGTGCCGGCCCGCTTACCGCATCAGCGTGTAGGCGAGCACGACGACCACGAGCGCGATGATCGCAGACGTGATGATCATGCCGTAGGGGCGCGCCCGGATCGCCTGCGTCGTCTCGGCGGTCCTTGCGGGAGCTGGTTCAGCGGGACCTTCTCGGACCATCCTTGGCGTCCTGCTCGTCACAACACATTCCGACGCGGCCGGTGCAGCTTCGTTCCTAGCGAGCGAGGGCCGAACCGGAGCGCATAGGAACTTCGCTCCGAGGGCGTTGTTGAGGCCCTGTTCGGAGGCGCGCAGCTTGCGCAAGGAGAAGACGATGGGATTGGCTCAATACGCGGTGATTCCGGCCGGCGAGGAATGGGGCGTCCTGCATGACGGCAATCTCAACGCCGGGTACGCCACCAAGGAAGCTGCATTCGAGTCGGCCGCGGCTGCCGCGTCCCTGGCAATCAGGCTGGGGCACGAGGTCCACGTCAGCGTTCCCGGACGCGAAGAGGGCGAGGCGGCTCTCACCAAGCAGCCGGCTTAGCCGCGAACGGCGCTTGCAGTCTGCATCGTCGCGCTGCGGCGCCCGACCTCAGCCGAAGTCGTGCATCAATCGGCTCCAGTCCTCGCCGGCGAGGCCGCCGACATAGATGTCGCCGCGTATAATGGCCTCGTTGACTTCCGGAATACGCGTCAACGCCATGGCGAAGGCGCGGTGCCGGAACACCAGCCCGCGCTGCAGCCCGAGCCCTGCCATCAGTGCCGGTTGCGCGCGGCCGCGGGCTTCGGCATGGCCGGTGTCCTCGAGGTGGCGGAACATCGCACACAGCACGCCAACCTCCTGGTCGGGACGCGACAGGATGTTGAGAACATGCGCGGTGCGCCCCGGGGCCGCATAGTAGACAAAACAGCCGATCGGCGTGCCGGACTGGTCTTCGACCGCACGGATCGTGAATGAGCCGAGTGTGGTGTTCTGCGCCGCCAGGCCGACCAGCCAGCCCAGCTCATCCGCCGACCAAAGCGGGCGGACGGCGTAGTGGGCAATGAACTCCGGCGCGCGCGTGAGGAAGTCCGCGACAGACATTTCCCGCACCTTGAGGCCGGCGGGCCCCTCGGTGTCGCCGTCGCCGCGCAGGCGGCTCAGCAGCGCGTCGACGGGACGCGCGAGCGTTGCCAGGCGCCGATCGAGGCCGCGCAAGACGCGCGGCGAAAGACGTCCGACGAACGCTGCCACCGGACGGAAGGTGCGCACCCATTCCAGGTTCTGCAGCGGAATCGTTTTCCCGCCGATCGCCAGCAGCGACTTGGCGCTGGTCGGCGATGCACTGTCGCAGAACGAAAGACCAGCCCTTTTCGGCCGCAGACCAAGATTGAGCTGGGCCGCACCGGCGGAGTCCCGGTTTGTCATGAAGACGCCGAGCAGCCGACCCGGGATGACGTTGCCGCAGGCCATGAAGTGCATCGGGATCGCGAGCAGCGCGCTCGAGATGCGGCCATCCTGCTGTTGATAGATTTGCGTGCCCGCCGCTTCGCTGTAGGACGGTGATCCCAGGGTCAACGCATGCAGATAGCCTTTGAGATCCGCGCTGGCGGGTTTGTCGATGCCCCTGAAGACCTTGAGGAAGAGACCCGCGACCGCGGCAACGTCTGCCGTGGTCATCGGCCTGGCGGCGCCCTTGCGTGACGTTTGCGGGGCGGCCTGGGCGGTCGGTTCGGACTGCTGCCGCGGATGATCCGGCACGATCGACAGACTGTCGCGCGGATGGATGAGCCGGACCGCCGTATCGGACGTTACGCTAAGCATGATTCGCCATCTCGTCTCCTGCCGCCCAATTGCGACAGCACCGTCGGACGACAGAATCAATGCCAGCCGACAAGCTCGGGTCGGTCGACATCACGCGAGCATGACAATTTCAGAACTGCTCCGCGCAGGCGTGCGTCCTTGCTTCGACTCTCCAGCGAGACCTGTGAGCCGTCAACAAATTCAGCTTGTGGAGGTTAATTCGTTAACCTTGCGGCCCGTCGCGGCACAGCCGCACCGCCGAGACCGAGATTACGGATCGAGCTCAGTATCCCAATAGAGATAATCGAGCCAGCTCTCGTGCAGATAGTTCGGCGGGAACAGCCGGCCGTTGCGATGGAGCTGATGCACGGTGGGTGCATAGGGCGTCTGCTTCGGAAACATCTTGGCCTGCTGCGGCGTCAGATTGCCCTTGCGCAAATTGCAGGGCGAGCAGGCGGCGACGACGTTCTCCCAGGTGGTCTGGCCACCCTTGCTGCGGGGAATGATGTGATCGAAGGTGAGGTCGTCGGCCGACAGGCAATATTGGCAACTGAATCGGTCGCGAAGGAAGACGTTGAACCGGGTGAAGGCGGGGTGGGTGGTCGGCTTGACGAAGGATTTGAGGGATACGACGCTCGGCAGCTGGATTTCGAAGGAAGGACTTCGTACCGCGCGGTCGTAATATTCGACGATGTTGACACGATCGAGGAACACCGCCTTGATCGCGTCCTGCCAGGACCAGAGCGACAGCGGGTAATAACTCAGCGGCCGGAAGTCCGCATTCAACACCAGCACCGGCCAACCGCCTTGCGAGACATGTGCGTTCAAATAACGCTCCTGACTCCCATTAGCTGCGAAGCAGCATGCACTCACATACTACAGGCAGCGTGACGGGATTGTGAAGAGCAATGAGCGGCTTATCCGCCAGCCCCTGCCATGTTCCTGCCCCGATTGCCTCCTGCCCGCGAGGCCCGTAAAGGGAGCCGCAAGCCCCCTCGGCCAGTGACGGACCCTGCCGATGACCACGACATCACGCTATCTCGAGGCGCCGCGCCGGTTGCGCGCATTCGTGCGTGCGCACGAGACGAGCCTCGTGGTGCTGGCGGTGCTGATCGGCGCCATCGGCGGCCTCGTGGTGGCGGTCATGAGCGGCCTCGTCACGGTGCTGCATTCGGTGCTGTTCAATCTGCCGCTGGGTGACCGGCTGTCGAGCCAGCCCAGCATCGATCCCGTGCGCGCACTGCTGGTTCCCACGGTTGGCGGCTTGCTGCTGGGATTTGCGTTCCTGCTGCTGCTCCGGGTCCGGCCGGCCCGCGAGATCGACCCGATCGAGGCCAATGCGCTCTATGGCGGGCGGATGTCGTTCCGCGGCAGCGTGATCGTGGCGCTGCAGACGATCTGGTCGAGCGGCGTCGGCGGCTCGGTCGGGCTCGAGGCCGGCTACACCCAATTGTCCAGCGGCTTGGCCGCCTCGCTCGGCCGCGGCTTCCACCTCCGCCGCAACGACCAGCGAATCATGGTCGGCTGCGGCGCGGCGGCGGCGATCGCCGGGGCCTTCAGCGCGCCGCTAGCCGGCGCCTTCTACGCTTTCGAACTTGTGATCGGCGGTTACACGCCGGCCAGCCTGACCCCGGTCGGCGTGGCGGCGGTGACCGGCTACTTCGTGGCCCATGCCTTCGAGCCGCTGCCGCTCGGGGTCGGCGTCGGAACCGTCGGCGACGTGCTCGGGCGCGATCTCGCGATTGCCGCGCTGCTCGGCATGGTCGCGGCGCTGACCGGGATCGCGATCATGCGCGGGGTGACGCTGAGCGAGGCGCTGCTGACGAAGACCCGCCTCTGGCAGCCGCTGCGGCCGGCGCTCGGCGGGCTTGCCGTCGGCGCGATGGCGCTGCTGACGCCGCAGGTGATGTCGTCGGGCCATGGCGCGCTGCGCTTCGCCGGCATCGTGGCGATGCCGCTTGCCTTCATCGCCGGCGTGTTCGTGCTGAAGGCGATCGCCTCGATCGTCTCGCTCGGCTCCGGCTTCCGCGGCGGGTTGTTCTTCGCCACGCTGTTCATGGGCGCGCTCGGCGGCCGGCTGTTCGCGGCCGGCGTCGACATCGTGTGGCCGGGGCTCAACCTCGATCCCAACGCCTATGCGGTGATCGGCATGAGCGCGCTGTCGGCCTCGGTGATCGGCGGTCCCTTGACGATGTCGTTCATCGCGCTGGAATCCACCGGCAATCTCTGGCTCACCACCGCAGTGCTGGTCGCGGTCATCATCTCGACCACGATCACGCGCGAATTGTTCGGCTATTCGTTCGCGACCTGGCGGCTGCATCTGCGCGGCGAGACCATCCGCAGCGCCGCCGACATCGGCTGGATTCGCGATCTCACGGTCGGCAAGATGATGCGGCAGGACATGACGACGGTGAGCGCCGCCATGCCGATCGAGGCGTTCCGCGAGGAATTTCCGCCGGGCTCGAAGACCCAGGTGGTCGCGATCGACGGCGAGGGACGCTATGCCGGGCTGGCGCTGGTTGCCGAGGCGCATGCGCCCGATCTCGAGGCCCACAAGGGACTGGTCGGCATCCTGCGCTACGCCGACGTGGTGCTGCATCCCGGCATGAACGTGCAGGAGGCGATCGCGGTGTTCGACGCCGCCGAAGCCGAATCGCTCGCCGTGGTCGAAGGCGATGGCGCCCGGCGGCCGATCGGCCTGCTCACCGAAGCGCATGCGATGCGGCGCTACGCGGAAGAATCCGAGCAGCGCCGCCGCGAGGTGATCGGCGAGATTTGATTTTCGCGGGTGCGCTTTTTCGACCCGTCATCCTGAGAGCTTGTGACGGATTCGGCTCCTGCGGAGTTTTTGGCGGCTGTTCGTCGCAGCAATTGGCAGGTTTGAGTTCGAGTTCGGCGATGACCCGTTGTTTAGGCTCTGGAGAGGCGGTTGCCTTGCAGGATGTTGTTGACGAGGGCGTACCAGAGCACGACGGCACGGACCTTTTCGATGCCGCGCACGGTCAATTGCCGCAGGTCCCAATTGCGCCAGCGGGCATGGATGCACTCGCAGATCGACCGGGACCTGTATCGGGCCTTGCCCTCTTCGCTCGCCATTCGCGCACGCCAGGCCAACACCCCCGGACCGTCGCCGCGCCGCGGTAGATAGGGATCGGTACCGTGCTTGGATTGAGTGGGCGGACAAAAGATATCGATGCCCTCGGCATAGGCCCATTCGATGTCCTCGGCACTGCCAAAGCCGCCATCGACGAGATGGTCCTTGGGCAACCCTCCGGGCCGCGCACGCTGCCGCTCCAGCATGGGACGCATCAGGCCGCGATCGGATCCGATGTTGCAAATTCTGGTGTCGACGACGATCTGCTCGCCGGCCACGCTCGTCACCTGCACGTTGTAGGCGGGGCGGAAGCCGCCGTTCGCCATCTTCATGACCCGTGCATAGGCGTCCGTCGTGGAGGCCCGCGGCTCCTTCGGCGTCTTGCCGTTGCCGCGACTTTCTTCGCGCTCCTTGCGCTGCTGCTTGATCTCGGCGAGCGCCGTCTGCGCCGCCTTCACCCGCGCGCTGCGTTCCCGCGCGGCCCGCTCCTTGGCTGCCCGGGCACGCTTATTGCTGGCGTCCGAGCGTGTGTCGACCTCGCGCTTGAGGTCTTCCACCACGGCCTCAGCCTGCGCCAAATGCTTATCCAGCGTCGCCTCGCGCCGGAACGAGGCCGCCCCGGCGCTGGCCCGGACCCGCATGCCATCCTGCGCCAAGGTCTCCAGATCGACGAGACCGGCCTTTGCCAACGCTGCCAGATGCTCACTGAGCAGTCGGTCAAGCAGATCGGCGTTGCCGACCCGGAAGTCCGCCAGCAGGTGATAGTTCACCGACACCCCGCCGCACAGCCAGCGATAGGCATCGTGGCTCTCGCACAGCCGCTCCAACGCCCGCGCGCTGCCAACGCCTTCGCTGGCGGCATAGAGCCACAGCGCCAGCAAAAGCCGGGGCGAGGTCGCGGGGTGACCGGGACGATCGCCGCGAGCCTTGATCCGGTCCTCCAACTCACTCAGATCAAGCTCTTCGACATAAGACCAGATCAGCCGCACCGGATGGTCTTCCCCGATCAGGCTCTCAATATCAACCGCTCGCAGCGCAATCTGGTCGCGCTGGGGCTCACGCAGCCGCGGAGCGCCGGGCAAGCCCGCTTCGACTGATGGCTTCGCCTGCTCCGGCAGGTCCCCAAACAACTCATCGGCAGCCAACATCACCTCCCGCGAATCCATCATCGCCAGAGAATCACACCGCGCCGGCTTTCGGCTATAATGCTCGCTGAAACCCCAAAAAAATCACACCCTCTGAGGTGCGCGCTCTTGCGCGCCTCGAAGGATGCACGGGCACCAGCCGGGCCGTCGACCCTTCGAGGCTCGCTCCGCTCGCACCTCAGGGTGACGGGATTAAAGCGGAGCTTCGCTACGCCGTCACCCGCTCCAGCTTCTGCAGGCACCGCGTCACGCGCACCGCGGCGGGCATCTCGGTGTCCGGAAAACTGGTCGTCCAGTC
This sequence comes from Bradyrhizobium sp. USDA 4461, assembly GCF_054055655.1. Classification (NCBI taxonomy): domain Bacteria; kingdom Pseudomonadati; phylum Pseudomonadota; class Alphaproteobacteria; order Hyphomicrobiales; family Nitrobacteraceae; genus Bradyrhizobium; species Bradyrhizobium sp. USDA 4461. The sequence continues at coordinate 1,271,415 of NZ_JBSRXM010000001.1, read as the reverse complement.
GGTGACGCCGACCTCGCCGACATAGATGTCGCCGCGGGAATCCAGCGCGAGGCCGTGCGGCGCCAGGAATTTTCCGGTCTCGACGCCGGGGCCGCGCTCGCCGCCGAGCCGGGCGATGTGCCTGCCGGTGTGATCGACGATCGACAGCCGCGGGCCGAGATTGGGCACCTTGCGGTTGACGGCCATGCCGGGCCCGAGCTCGCCGATCACGAAATTCGGCTGCTTGCCGCCGCCGCAACGGCACAGCGCGCAAGGCCGGTGCAGGTTGTTCCACTGGGTCTCGTATCTGCCGTTGCCGTCGAACACCTGGACGCGGTGGTTCTCGCGATCGGCGACGTAGACGAAGCCGTCGGCGTCGGTGGCGATGTTGTGCACGATGTTGAACTGGCCGGGATCGGTGCCGGGCTCGCCCCAGCTTTTGATCAGCCTGCCGTCCGGCGTGTATTTGTGGACGCAGGCATTGCCGTAGCCGTCGGAGACGTAGATCTCGCCGTTCGGCGACAGCGCCGTATGGGTGCAGCGGTGGAACGGCTCGCCGCTCATGAACGGCGCCGGCTTGTGCGGGATGCCGATCGTCAGCAGCACCTTGCCGTCGGTGGTGCATTTGCGCACGGTATGGTCGCCGTCATCGGTGCAATAGAGGTTGTCCTCGGCGTCGATATGCAGGCCGTGAGCGCGCGAGAACACGCCTTCGCCCCAGCTCCTGATGAAGTTTCCTTCGCGGTCGAGCACCACCATCGGATGGTCGCCGCGGTTGAAGACATAGACGCGGTCCTTGCTGTCGACGGCGACGGAGGCGACGTCGGTCAGGCTCCAGCCGTCGGGCAGCTTCGCGAAATTCTCCACCACGCGGTAGCGGTGCTCGCCGGCGCCGAGGATGGTTGGCATTTTATGTTCCTCTCTCTCGTCATTCCGGGATGCGCGAAGCGCAGGCCCGGAATCCATTTATCTACAGAGCTTGCGGCCCGATGGATTCCGGGCTCGCGCTGCGCGCGCCCCGGAATGACGGTGTGGTTAGGTCAACTTCGCCACCGGCCCGACATCGCGCGGCAGCAGGCCCTCTTCGATGGCCTTGATCTGCAGCGCGAGGTAGCGCGAGTTGATGCGGCATTGCGCGAGGCTGCCGGCGATGAACCACAGGCCGGGCTGCGGCGTGCGGGTGTACATGTTGCGCAGCTCCTGACCGTCGCCAAAGCCCCAGATCGGACCGATTCGCGCGGCCATCGCCGCGCCGAACAGCTTCTTCACCAGCTCTTCCTGCGGCCGGTAGCCGGTCGCGAGCACGATCAGATCGGCTTCCACGGTTTCGCCGGTCTTCAGCCGCGCGCCGTCGGCCACGAAGGTCTCGATGTCGGCAAATTGCTTCAGGGCGATCGCGCCGCTCGCGACGAGATCGGAGCAGCCGACGTTGAAGTAGTAGCCGCCGCCGCGGGTCAGGTATTTGAACTGCCAGCCGGTGCCGCCGTCGCCGAAATCGAGCTTGAAGCCCTTGCGCGCCAGGCCGTCGAGCAGCGTCTTGTCAAGCTGCTTGGATTGCTCGGTCATCAGCACGTGGCTGCGCTTGGCGAGTGTCAGCGGCATCGAGGTCGCGATCAGGTCATTGTCCTCGAGCGAGCCTTCGTTATAGGCGGCATAGGCCAGCTGCGCCGACGGTTCGATATTGGTGACGAGGGTCGAGGAGCGCTGCACCAGCGTCACGTCGGCGCCGGAGGAATGCAGGTCCTGCGCAATGTCGTGGCCGCTGTTGCCGGTGCCGATCACCAGCGCACGCTTGCCGGTCCAGGTCTCGCCGTCTTCGTAACGGCTGGAATGCATGACCCTGCCGGAGAAATTCTTCAGGCCGGGGATCTCGGGCAGATTGGGGATGCCGCTGACGCCGGTTGCCATCACGACATGGCGCGGCTGCATTGTCCGCGTCGTTCCGTCGGCGCGGCGCAGCTCGACGGTCCAGCGTCCGTGTGCGTCGTCGTAGCTGCCGCCGAGAAATTCCGTGCCGGTCCAGAAGTTCAGCTCCATGGCGTCGACATAGGATTCGAACCAGTTGGCGAGCTTGTCCTTCGGGATGTAGGTCGGCCAGTTCGGCGGGAACGGCATGTAGGGCAGATGATTGACCTGCACCTGGTTGTGCAGGGTCAGCGCGTGATAGCGCTTGCGCCAATTGTCGCCGACCCGCGCCTCGCGGTCGACGATCAGCGCGTCGATCTTGAGTGCTTGCAGCCGCGCGGCGATCGCAAGCCCGGCCTGTCCGCCGCCGACCACCAGCACAGCGGGATCGCGGCCGGCATACTCGACGGACGCCTTGCGCAAATCGAGCCAGTTGGGGCCGCGGAAGTCGCGCGAATAGGCCTGTCCGCGCGGTCGTGTGTAGCCCTGCTGCTCCTCGAACCCCTTCAGCTCCTCGAGCGCGGTCAGCAAGGTCCAGGCCTTCAGCCGGTCGCTATCGGCGGCATCTGGGATCAGCCGCACGATGCCGTGGCCGCGGCCAATGGCGGTCTCGAACTTGAAGATCGCCTCGATCGCATCCGTGCCGGCGCGCGTGACCCGGCGCGGCGCCGCGCGCTCGGCATCGATGCGAAAATGATGCGGCGTGCTGCGCCGCGCATGCGCCGGCAGTTCCTCGATGATGGCGAAGGCGCGGTTGATGGTCTGGATGTTCCAGCTCAGCGCCAGCACGTCGCGCCAGTAGCTGTCGGGATGGAACAGCGGCTTCACCAGCACATCGTCGGGGCCGGCCAGCGCATCCTCGAACTGCACGAGCCAATTGTCGGCGGCGACCGAGATATCGTCCGTCTTGTCGAGCATTGAGTGTTTCCCGCCATCGGCCGCCTTGATGCGGCGCTCCTATTGCCGCAAAGCCTATACCGATCCGAAGCCACGCTGAAAGGGCGTGACGGGATGGCGCCTATTCGGCGAGCGACAGGATCAGGCCTTGATCCGGCGGGACGCGGCCTTGCAGGGTATCGAGATAAGCCTCGCGCACCGCAGCCGGACCGCGCCGCTCGACGACATCGAGCCAATCGGGCAGATGCGGCACGAGTTCGGCCCAGGCGGCGCCAAAGCGCTGCTCGATGCCGCCGGGCCCCCATTCCTTGGCGCGCCTGCGGATCTGGTCGGGCGCGAAGAACCACACCGGCTTGGCACCGGGCAGCGTCGGCTCGTCCGGCTCGCTCGCGCGATGGGTGAGGCCGACCCGGCCGGAATAGACCATCTGCGCACCGAAGTGCCGGTGCAGGCTCTCGCGCAGCGCGCTGTTGCCGGCCATGTCGACATAGGCGACGGATTCGGCCGGAGGGATCGCGGCGCCCCGGTCATAGGTGACGACCTTATCATAGCAGCCGAGCGAACTGACGAAATCGACATTGCCCTTTGAGGTCAGCCCGATCACGCGGATGCCCCGCTTGTGCAGCAGGTGCGCGAGCCCGAATGCGGTCTTGCTCGAGGCCGAGGACAGGATGACGCGGCGCGCGCCGTAGAATTCATTCTCGGCGAGCGCGTCGTCGACCAGGAACGACAGCATGAACAGCGGCAGCATCAGCGCGCGGAAGTCGCCCTGCCGGCCGGCATAGGTCGGGTCGGTGGAGACGCGGGCATAGTTGTTGTAGACCGGCGCGACCTCCTGCCGGTGGGCGGCGCCGTCACGCAGGCCGCGCTTGCTGACGTCGGCCGCCTCGATCACCAGATGGGTCGCCATCGGGAAATAGCCGAACAGCGTCTCGCCGACGGCGATCATGGGGTGTTTCGAGGCCAGCACCTCGCCAAAACCCCACACCGGGATGATGCCGTAGTCCTTGGGGGCCGGAAACAGCTGCCAGTATTTCAGCTGCTCGCCGATCACGGCGTAGGTGATGTTGTTGGCGGTGAAGGCGAAGCGGGTAACCTTCACCAGCAGCGCGTCGGCCGGCAGCGCCGCGGTCTCTGGCAACTGCGTCTCGATCAACTTCCATTGCTGCAGATCGTTGCGGATGACGATGAAGTCGGTCGAGTTCATGGCGAAGGTCCCAGCTTCGGATGCGGGCGCATCGTTGCGTCGATTGCCGGTGTTTTGCAACAGCAACTAAGTTTCAAACGCCGTTCGCCTGGCCGTCACCGTTCAGCGAAGCTGTCCTTCGCGGTAGAGATCGCGCAGCTTGCGCTTGAAGATCTTGCCGGTGGCCTCGCGCGGCAGCGCGTCCATGAAGCGGATGTCGCGCGGCACCTTGAAGTTGGCGAGCTTGCCGCGCAGGAAATCCTGGATCGCCGCAGCCGACAGCGTGCTGCCGGCTTCCGGCTCGACGCAGGCGAACAGCCGCTCGCCATATTCGTCGTCGGGAACGCCGAACACCGCGCAGTCGCGCACCCCGTCCATGCCGATCAGGGTGTTCTCGATCTCGGCGGGATAGATGTTGACGCCGCCCGAGATCACCATGTCGCGCTTACGGTCGCACAGGAACAGATAGCCGTCGGCGTCGAGATAGCCGACATCGCCGACGCTGATCAGGCCGTCGCGGTCGGCCTCGGTGCGCGCCTTGGCGTTGCCGTGGTAATCGAAATCCGAGATCAATGTTTGACGCATAAAGATTTCGCCGGGCTCGCCGACATCGCATGGCGTCCCGTCGGGCCGGAAGGTCTTGACGATGCCGCCCTCGATGGCGCGACCGACCGTGCCGGGCTTGGCCAGCGCTTCGGCCGACGAATGCCACACCGGGATGCCGGTCTCGGTGGAGCCGAGATATTCGTTGATCACGGGTCCCCACCACTCGATCATCGCGCGCTTGACGTCGATCGGGCAGGGCGCCGCGCCATGCACGATGAAGCGCAGCGACGACAGGTCGTAGCGGCGTCGCGTCTCCTCCGGCAGCCGCAGCAGCCGCACGAACATCGTCGGCACCATATGCATATGCGTGACATGGTGGCGCTCGATCAGTTGCAGCAGGTCCTCGGGATCGAAGCGCGGCTCGAGCACGATCGCGCAGCCGCTGCGGAACGCGAGCATGCCGTAGGAGTGCGGGGCCGAATGGTACATCGGGCCGTTCATCAGGACCACCTGGTCTTCATTCGGCTTGACGCCGTAGGTGAGGGCGCCGACGCGCGCGGCGGCCGCCTGCTGCTCCGGCCGCATCGGCTTGCGCTTGACGCCCTTCGGCAGTCCTGTCGTGCCCGAGGTGTAGAACATCGGCGCCGCGCCGATCGGCGCGTCGGTGAGCGGCTGATGCGTCTCGCGCCAGATATCCCAATCGGTCATGCCGTCGGGCACGGTTGTGAGCGCGGGAGCCACGCCATAGGCCGCGGCGATCTCCGGCGGCGTCGTCACCACCAATAGCCTGATTCCAGCAGGCAGTCCGTCGCGGATCTGCGGCAGCAGGTCGGCGTGGCAGACCAGCGTGTCGGCGCCGCTGTCGGTGAGGATGTAGGCGACCTCGTCGGCCTTCAGATGCCAGTTGATCGGCACCACCGGGCTGCCGAGCGCAGCGGAGGCCGCGACCACCTCGAACAGCGCGAAATCGTTGCGCAGCATCATGCCGACCGGCTTGCCGCCCTGCACGCCGAGTGCGCGGAAGCCGGTGGCGGCCCGCGCGATGCGGGCGTGGATGTCGGCGTAGCTGATCTGTCGGTCGCCGCTGATGATCATAATAGCTCTCTCCAGGCGGTCGTCCGGACCTCAGGCGCTGGCCTGAAGGAACTGGCTGCGCGCCGCATTAAACTCCGCCTTCAGCCGCGCCACCAGCTCGGCGACCGGCGGAGCGTCGACGATCTGGCCGATGCCCTGCCCCGAGCCCCAGATGTCGCGCCAGGCCTTGACCTTCATGTTGCCGCCGGAGCCGAAATTCATCTTGGACTTGTCGGCGACCGGCAGATTGGCCGGATCGAGACCTGCCGCGGCGATCGACGGTCCGAGGTAGTTGCCGTGCACGCCGGTGAACAGGTTCGAATAGACGATGTCGTGCGCGGCGTATTCAGTCAGCGCCTGCTTGTACTTGAGGTCGGCATTGGCTTCCTCGGTCGCGATGAAGCGGGTGCCGATATAGGCAAGGTCGGCGCCGAGCGCGAGCGCGGACGCGATGCTCCAGCCGTCGGAGATCGCGCCCGACAGCAGGATCGTGCCCTTGAACCATTGCTTGACCTCGCGCACCAGCGCGAACGGCGACAGCGTGCCGGCATGGCCGCCGGCGCCGGCGCAGACCAGGATCAGGCCGTCGACGCCCTGCTCGGCGGCCTTGCGGGCGTGCTTCACATTGATGACGTCGTGGAACACCACGCCGCCATAGGAATGCGCGGCCTCGACGATCTCGGACGGCGGGCGCAGCGAGGTGATGATGACGGGCACCTTGTGCTTCACGCAGGTTTCCATGTCGCGCATCAGCCGGTCGTTGGAGGCGTGGCAGATCTGGTTGACCGCGTAGGGCGCGACCTTCTTCTCGGGATGCAGCGCCTGGTACTCGCCGAGCTCGTTCTCGATCTGCGTCAGCCACTCGCCGAGCTTCTCGGCCGGGCGGGCGTTCAGTGCCGGGAACGAGCCGACGATGCCGGCCTTGCACTGCGCGATCACAAGCTCGGGACCCGAGACGATGAACAGCGGGGAGCCGACGACCGGCAGTTCGAGCTTGTTGGCGAGCGACGCGGGCAGCGGCATTGTTCGGGTCCTCCATGGGTGGACCGCTCGGCCGGTGGCCAAAGCGGTTCGCGATTTGTTGTGATGGCTTGGAGCGGCGGCGCTCTTGCGTCGCAATATAGGGCTGGACGGTTGCGCGATGGCGTTCAATATTGAACAGTCAGTTGCCCAGAAATGAACATAGGCGGACGAGCGGCATGGACTGGGAGCTTTGCAAGACCTTCGTCGCGGTGGCGGAGACGCGCAGTTTCGCCGCCGCGGCGCGGCGGCTGCGCATCAGCCATCCGACCGTCGGCCGCAACGTCGCGGCGCTCGAGAAGCAGCTCGGGACCCGGCTGTTCGCGCGGTCCAATGACGGCTTGTCGCTGACCTCGCATGGCCGCAAGTTCCGCGAGCACACGGAGGTGATGGCCGCAGCCGCCTTGCGCGCGGAAGCCTCGGCGTCCGCCTCCGGCGAGCAGGCCCGTGGCGTGGTCAAGCTGTCGATCGGCGCGACGCTTGCCGCGCACTGGCTGATGCCGCGGCTCGGGCCGTTCCTGCACGATCATCCCAATATCCAACTCGAGATCATCACCCATCCGTTTCCGGCCAGCGTGCGCCGCCGCGAGGCCGATGTGGTGCTGCGGCCGGTCGATGCAGGGGATGAGAACCTGATCGGGCGCAGGATCGGCCGGCTCGGCGCCGGCTTCTATGCCTCACGCCTCTATGCGGCCGGGCGCAAGCTTCCGGAGCGGCCGGATGAGTGGAAGGGCCACAGCGTGATCGGGTTTGCCGACCAGGCCTCGAATGTGCGGCTGGCGCGGTGGAGCGATGTCATCACGCGGCAGGGCACGCTGGTGATGCGCTGTTCCTCGCAGGGCGACATGCTGGCGGCGGCGCGGGCCGGGCTCGGGATCTGCGCGCTGTCCTGCCTGGTCGGGGCCGACTATCCCGATCTGGTCCGGGTCGCGCCGCAGAAGCTCGCGAGCCTCTCCGATCTGTGGCTGCTCGCCCATCCCGATCTGGTGGAATTGCCGTCGGTGCGCGCGGTGATCGGCTTCGTCACCGACAGCGCGCGGGAAGATCGCGTCAGGCTGCGCGGCTAGAGCGTTTTCGAGCGAAGTGGATACCGGTTCGCGTTAAGAAAACGCGTCAAAACAAGAATCTAGAGCGCCGTTCCGATTCAATTCGGAATGGCGCTCTAGGCACCGTCTCAGGCGCGCGCCCGCCACAGCGTTCCCGCAAGCAGGATGAAGACAGCGCAAGTCCACATCGCCTGCCAGTTCTCAAATCCTTCGTTGAGGAGCGTATAGATGGCGGCTCCGACAAAGATGCCGGCGAAGATCGATTCGGCCAGCGGCCGGACTCCCTTGGTCGGCGGATTGAGCAGCGTCATCGCCGCAAACGGCACCGCCGCCATGGTGAGTGGCGCAAACGGAAAATCGATGAAGCGCGGGTCGAACACCAGACCGATCGCGGCCGCCGTGCCGACCACGACGGTGACGATCAGGGCCAATCCGTGCAAGGTCACCAGCACCGTCTCGGTGTGGTAGCCCTTCGGCCCCAGCAACTCCTGGAAGCTGGGCGGTGCGCGGCCCGATATCAGGGCGTTGGCGGCGAACAGCGGCGACGCCGTCGCCGCCACCAGAAGCGAGCCCCAGATAAGCCAGCCTCCCGTTCCGGTGCTTTCGTAGATCATTCGCTGGGCGGCGACCCCAAACAGGATTCCGGCGGTGGTCGCCGATACGCCGACCGCAAGCCATGGTGCGAATTCGGGCGTCCTCGGCTTGCGGCGCAAGCTCAGCCATGCCGCGCCGAACACCAGGATCGCCAGCGCCATTCCGCCGGCCATCTGCAATTTCCAGGACGGAAAGTTGCTGATCGGCACGCCGGCCGGATATTTCAGCGTGCGCTGTTCGGAATCGAACAGGCCCCAGGATCCGCCAATGGTGCCCTCGATCTCGCGCTTCCAGCCTTCATCATAGGCCTCGAACAGGTTGACGCGGAAATGCTCGCGGCGAGCCAGATCGAGCACCTCCGAGACCACTCGTGCCTGATTGATGCGCGACGGCAGCGCGGATTCGCGCATGCGTCCCTCGCTCGGCCAGCCGACTTCGCCGATGAAGATTTCCTTGCCCGGAAAAACCGCCGCGACCTGCCGGCGCATCTCGTCGGCATGCGCGGCGGCATGTTCCGCGGCGATTGGAACATTCTCCCAATAGGGCAGGATGTGAATGGTGACGAAGTCGACGGCATCGGCGAGTTCGCGATTGCTCAGCCAGAACTCCCAGACGTCGGCATAGGTGACGGGGACGGCGACCTGCGCCTTGATCGCGCGGATCGTGGCGGCAAGGTCGGATGCCGACATTTCCTTGCGCAACAAAACCTCGTTGCCGACCACGAGTGCGATGATCGTGTCCGGATATTGCCTGGCGAGGCGGATCGCCGTCTCGACCTGCGTCGCGTTCTTCTTGCGGTCCCGGTCGAGGAAAATGCCCTGAATGACTTTCAGTCCGGCCTTGGCTGCTAACCCGGGAATCTGATCGAGACCGAGATCGGTCGCATAGGTCCGGATGCAGTAGGAAATCTTGGCAAGCTGAGCGAGGTCCTCCGCGATCTGCTGCGGCGAGACCTGCGTCGCCGGCGAAAGTGATGTCTGATTGTTTCGGAACGGCGCGTACGAGATGCACTGCACCTTGTCGTTCGGATCGATCGGCGCCCGCGCGAGGCTCACCGGGATGCCCAGCCACCACCACGCGGCGGCGATGGCACCCAGCGAGATCGCGAGCAGCGTCAGCGGGATACGGGGAGAAACCAGGTCCGTCCTCCTTGCCGGAAGGATGTGCTGGGCGTGCTAAATGGGCGGGGCCGGCAAATTGAAAAAGTATCTGTCGGCTGATGCTATATCACGCGATCGCGTGTCGGTATGTTTTTCTTGATGACAGCTACTTCGCGGCGGCGATCACGCCCTCGCGGTTCTTCAGCACGCGATAATACGCCCACCACAGATGGGCGGCCGCGCCGCGTAGCGGACGCCACGGCTCGGCAAGCGGCGCCATCTGCTTCGGCGTCGGCCGCTGCTTCAACCCGAGCCCGACCTTGATCGCCTCCTGCACGGCAAGGTCGCCAGCCGGCCATGCGTCGCCATGGCCGAGACAGAACAGCAGATAGACGTCGGCGGTCCACGGGCCGATCCCGGGCAGCGCGGTCAGCGTGTTGTGCGCGGCATCGGCTTCTTCGTTGGCGAGCACGTCGAGGTTCAGCCGCTCTTCTGCGAGTTCGCGCGCGATGTGCTTCAACGTCTTGATCTTGGCCGTCGACAGCCCGAGGCGGCCGAGCCGGTCGGCGCGCGCCTTGCGGATCGCATCATGGTGAAACGGGTCGAACGCCTTGCTGACGCGCCCCCAGATCGCCGCCGCACTTGCGGTCGAGAGCTGCTGGCCGCAGATGATCGCGGCAAGCCCGGCAAACCCGGGCTCACGCTGCCGGATCGCCGGCATGCCGGTGGCTTCGAGAATCGGGCGCAGCCGCCGATCCTGGTCGACCAGTTTCTGGACCGCGTCGTCGAGGTCGGCCTGGGTTTCGAGATGAATCAGCATTGCGGGATCGACTTCCTCAGGCGGGCGCTCGCAACAGCTCGGGCTCCACGCCCTGTGGACGGTTCAGGGGATTTCAGAGTATGACAACATTACTTGATTTCGGAAGTGCTCGATGAGTTTGAGAAGCATTCCTGCCGACATGGACGCAGGAAAGGTCGCGGCGATCGATGCGATGCTCGACGGCATCGCGGATGAACACCGGGTTTTCTTGCCACTGGCCGTCGAGAGTGGAAGCCGGGCGTGGGGCTTTTCGTCACCCGATAGCGATTACGATTGCCGCTTCGTTTATGTCCGCCGCGCCATCGATCATATTACGCCCTGGATCGTACGCGATGTGATCGAGCTTCCGCTCGAAGGCGATCTGGACGTGAATGGCTGGGATTTGCGCAAGGCGCTTCAACTGCTGCTGAAAGGCAACGCGGTCATCATCGAGTGGCTCTGTTCTCCGGTGGTCTATCGCGGTCAGGTCTGGTTCCGCGACAGCTTTCTCGAATTTGCGCGGCATGCGGCGAGCCGGGAAGCGATCTGCCGCCACTACCTGCACCTGGGCGAACGGCAGCGCAGGGTCTATTTCGGCGACGAGAGCAGCATTCCGCAGAAAAAGGTGTTCTATGCGCTCCGGCCGGCGGCGGCGCTGCGCTGGTTGCGGATGCATCCGACCGAGGCTGTGGCACCGATGCATTTCCCGACGCTGATGGCAGAGTGCGCGCCTCCGGCGGAGTTGGCGGAGGAGGTCGGCGACCTGATGGCCCGCAAGGCCGTCACGCACGAACTGGGCGCCACGCCCCTGTCGCCTGCAGTTGCGGCCTTCATCGATTCGGAGTTCGACATTGCACGTAATGCGTTCCAGAACGGCACGGCAGAAATATCTGAGGAGATGATGCTGGAGGCTGGACGGTTCTACCGAATGGTCGTCGAGAGGCTGGAACGGGAGACGGGATCCCCATCCGAGGTGTTTCGTCACACCGGCTCGGTCTGATGCCGCCTCCCGTTTTCCGTTTCGCGCCGAGTCCGAACGGCCACCTGCATCTCGGCCACGCCTATTCGGCGCTGCTCAACCATGACCTCGCGCGGCAGACCGGCGGGCGCTTTCTGCTGCGGATCGAGGACATCGACGCGACGCGCTGCCGACCGGAATTCGAGCAGGCGATCTACGAGGACCTCGCCTGGCTCGGCCTCGCTTGGGAGACCCCGGTGCGGCGGCAATCGGAGCATTTCGCCGCCTATCGCGCGGCGATCGACCGCCTGGCGGTCCAGGGGCTGGTCTATCCGAGCTTCGAGAGCCGTGCCGAGATCGCGCGGCTGGTCGCCGAACGTGAGGCCAGTGGCGCCTGGCCGCGCGATCCGGATGGCGCGCCGCTCTATCCGGGCACGGCCAGATCGCTGCCGGCGGCGGAACGCGACCGGCTGACCTGGCAGGGCGCGCCGTTCGCGCTGCGGCTCGACATAGCCGTGGCCGGCGCGAAAGCCTGTGACCTGTGCTGGCACGAGGCGGGCGAAGGGCCGGACGGCGAGCGCGGCGACGTTGTGGCCCGGCCTAAGGCCTGGGGCGACGTAATCCTGGCGCGCAAGGAGACCCCGACCAGCTACCATCTCTCCGTCGTGGTCGACGATGCCCTGCAGGGTGTGACCGATGTGGTCAGGGGCGTTGACCTGTTCTGGTCGACCAGCGTGCATCGGCTGTTGCAGCAGTTGCTCGGCCTGCCTATGCCCGCCTACCGGCACCATCGCCTGATCCGGGATGCCGCCGGCCAGAAACTGTCGAAATCGACCCGGGCGACCGGACTGCGCGAATTGCGGGCGGAGGGAGCGAGCCCGGCCGACATTCGCCGTCTGGTCGGCCTGCCGTAAAGCGGCTGGTGACGATCATCGCGCATTGCGGTGATGGACCGCAAACGCTGCCGTGACTCCGGCCTGCCTGGCATGCCATGTTGTCGTCCGGGGCGGGGATCACGGAAACCATGGCGTCAAAATCGCGCGCACGGCGCAGCAAGCGGCCATCCAACAGGCCGCCGCCGAAGACCCGCGCCGCCAAAACGCGCGCGGCCGAAACCGGCGCCAAAACCGGCGCCGCGAAGGCGGCAACCAAGCCACGGCATAAGCGAGCGGCGCCAAAGCCGGCCCCGAAGACCACTCCCGGCATGGTCGAGACCGCGCTTGCCGCCTTTGCCCATGAGGTCCGGACGCCGCTGACCGGCATCCTCGCGATCAGCAATCTGCTCGCGACGTCGGAACTCGGCGAGCGCGAGCGGCGCTGGGTCGACACCATCAAGGCCGGCGCCGAGCATCTGGCGAGCCTTGCCACCCTGTTCGTCGATGCTGCCCGCAGCGAGGGGCCGGGGCTTGAGATCCGGCAGGACTTCTTCGACCTGCGCACGCTGGCGCGCCATGCCGGGGATTCGCTGGCCGGCCGCGCCGCAGCCAAGGGGCTGCAGGCCTCCGTCGTGATCTCCGACCGGCTGCCGGCGTTTGCGGTCGGCGATCCCGTCCGGCTGCGCGCGGCGCTGGAGAACCTGATCGACAACGCCGTCAAGTTCACCGAGCAGGGCAGCGTCGAGCTCAACGTCGCGCCGGTGCGCGCGGCCAGGGGAAAGGACAGCGGCAGAATCGGCGTTGCCTTTGCAATTTCCGACAGCGGCATCGGCCTGACCCTGTCGGAGGTCAAGCGCCTGTTCCGGCCGTTCTCCCAGGCCAATGTCTCGATCGCGGCGCGGTTCGGCGGTGCCGGGCTCGGCCTGTCCTCGGTCAAGCAGCTCGCGCGGGCCATGGGCGGCGACATCGTCGCGGCGCAGCGCGCCGGCGGCGGCACCGTCTTCACGCTCAGCGTGGCGCTGGTCTCGGCCGAAGGGCCGGCCGGTGCTGCGTCGAGCGAAGGCGCTGCGGTGCTGATGTCGCAGGGGTTGCGGCTGCTCAGCGTCGAGGACAATCCGTTCGGCCGCGTCGTGCTCAACACGATCCTGACCGAGCTCGGCCACCAGGCCGAATTCATCGGTCAGGGCGAGGCTGCGCCCGACCGGCTCGGACAGGGTGAGTTCGACGCCGTGCTGATGGACATGGTGCTGCCCGGCATCGGCGGTGTCGAAACCATCAAGCGCATCCGTGCGCTGCCGCCGCCGCACGGCGATATCGTGATCGTCGGGATTTCCGGCCGTGCCGAAGACGAAGCCGCGGCGCGCGCCGCCGGCGCCGACGCCTTCCTGGTCAAGCCTGTTTCTCCGCGGGCGCTCGCGACTGCGCTGCATGAAGCGACACGCCGCGCGGCAGCCGCGACTTGATGATCGCGGCGTTCAATTCGCCGCCGAACACGAAGATCGCGGCGATGAAATACATGAACACCAGCGCGATCACCACCGAGGCAAGCCCCGCATACATGGTCACGTAATTGTTGGCGAAGCGCGCCAGGTACATGCCGAAGCCGATGCCCGAGATCAGCGACGCCACCATCGTGAAGATGATGCCGGGCAGGATCTGCGTGAAGCTGCGGCGCCCCGCCGGAAGCCAGGCATGCAGGATGAACAGCGCAACCACCAGCGCCAGGATCGTGATGCCGTAACGGGCGGTGTTGAGCAGGCTCTCGTTGGATTCGACGAAGAACGGGATATAGCGCCGCGCCGCCTCGATGATCAGCGGCCCGAGCACGATCAGGAACGCCATCGCGAGCGAGGTGAACGCCGCGACCAGCGTATAGCCGATCGACTCCAGCCGCAGCCAGTACCAGCGCCGCGGCTCGATCACGGCATAGGCGCGGTTCAGCGCCACCCGCAGCGCCTCGACGCCGTTGGAGGCGAAGTAGACCGCGAGCACCGCGCCGATGGTCAGGATGTCGCCGCGGGTGTTGGTCAGCACGTCGTGGATCTGGCCGGACAACGCGCCGGCGACCTGATCCGGCCAGACCTGGAGCAGTAGCCCGACCGCCTGGTCGGCGAGCTGCTTGGAGCCGACGAAGCCGGCCAGCGACGTCAGCACGATCAGGAACGGAAACAGCGCCATCAGGGTCGACAGCGCGATATGGCTCGCGATCGCCCAGCCGTCATCGGCGAGGAACGTGTAAAAGGCATCCATCACGACGTGGGTGACGTAACGAAGCTGCTTCACATTCCACCCGGCATTATCGACGACCGCTCGGTCCGAGAACGGACCCAGCATCTGATACTACGCCTTGAAAAGCCAGTTGGTTGCATGGCGTAGCTGTGTGGAAGTCCGCGTCCTGCGGTGTTATGTACCGCAGATGACATCCGTCCTCAGCACGATCATTCTTCCCATCGCCGTCGGCGCCGTAGCCCTGGTGCTCCTGCTCGGCCTCATCAACATGATGAAGGGCGGCTCGCCGAACACGTCGCAGAAGCTGATGCGGCTGCGCGTGCTGTTGCAGTTCGTCGCCATCGTCATCGCGATGCTCGCGGTGTGGGCGATGGGACGATAGCTGAGGTACACTTTTCACCTCTCCCACCCAACTCGGGTTTATCCGAGTTGGGCATGCAAAATTGTCGAAGTCGGATATATCCGACTTCGATGGGAGGGGTGAACTCGAACACTGGAGCCGGCCATGGTCGTTCTCAATCGAATCTATACGCGCACCGGCGATGACGGCACCACCGCGCTCGGCTCCGGCGAGCGGCGGCCGAAATACGATCTGCGCGTGGCCGCCTACGGCACCGTCGACGAGACCAATGCCGCGATCGGCGTAGTCCGATTGCATCTCGCCGAAAGCCCCGAGGTCGATGCGATGCTCGGCCGCATCCAGAACGACCTGTTCGATCTCGGCGCCGATCTGGCGGTGCCGGAGCGCGAGGGCAAGGCCGAGCGCCTGCGCGTGCTGGCAAGCCAGGTCGAGCGGCTCGAACGCGACATCGACGGCCTCAACGACCAGCTGGCGCCGCTGACCTCGTTCGTGCTGCCCGGCGGGACGGCTGCGTCGGCCTATCTGCACCTCGCCCGAACGATATGTCGCCGCGCGGAACGCATGATGGTGGAACTCGCCGCCCGGCCCGACGAGCCGGTCAATGCAGCTGGCATTCAGTATATGAACCGGCTGTCGGATTTCCTGTTCGTTGCCAGCCGCTTCCAGAACAACAAGGGGGCGGGGGACGTGTTGTGGGTGCCGGGTCAGAACCGCTAAACTGGTTCAAAACCGGGTGACGGTTTTTTGGCTTTGGCGCGTTGACCGGGGGAAACGGGACCTTTAGGTTCCGCGCCAGCCAACCGAAACCCATAAAATCAAAGCGAAAGAGGATCGATGAAGGTTCTTGTGCCGGTAAAGCGGGTCGTCGACTACAACGTCAAGGTCCGCGTCAAGAGTGACGGGACGGGCGTGGAGCTCGCCAACGTCAAGATGTCGATGAACCCGTTTGACGAGATCGCCGTCGAGGAAGCGCTGCGGCTGAAGGAAGCCGGCAAGGCGACCGAAGTGGTGGTGGTGTCGATCGGACCGGCGCAGGCCTCCGAGACCATTCGCACCGGACTTGCGATGGGCGCCGACCGCGGCATCCTGGTCAAGGCCGAAGGCAATGTCGAGCCGCTCGCGGTCGCCAAGATCCTGAAGTCGGTGGTCGAGGCGGAGCAGCCCGGCCTCGTCATCCTCGGCAAGCAGGCGATCGACGACGACAGCAATCAGACCGGCCAGATGCTGGCCGCGCTGCTCGGCTGGTCGCAGGCGACCTTCGCCTCCAAGCTCGAGGTCGACGGAAGCGACTTCAAGGTCACGCGCGAAGTCGACGGCGGCCTGCAGACCATCAAGCTGAAGGGCCCGGCGATCGTCACCACCGACCTGCGTCTCAACGAGCCGCGCTATGCGTCGCTGCCCAACATCATGAAGGCGAAGAAGAAGCCGATCGACGACAAGAGCGTCGCTGACTACGGCGTCGATGTCACGCCGCGTCTGGAAGTGCTGAAGACCGCGGAACCCTCAGGCCGCAAGGCGGGCGTCAAGGTCAAGGACGTCGCCGAACTCGTGAACAAGCTCAAGACCGAAGCCGGGGTTCTCTGATGACGACGCTGTTGATTGCTGAACACGACCACGAGACCCTGAAGGACGCGACCAACAAGGCACTGACCGCGGCTTCCCAGCTCGGCGGCGACGTCCATGTGCTGGTTGCCGGTGGCGGCCAGGGCACCAAGGCGGCGGCGGAAGCGGCCGCCAAGCTTGCCGGCGTCACCAAGGTGCTGGTCGCCGAAGGTCCCGCCTATGAGCACGACCTCGCCGAGCCGCTGGCTGCGCTGATCGTCGCGCTGGCGCCCGGCTACGACGCCTTCGTCGCGCCCGCGACCTCGCGCTTCAAGAACGTGATGCCGCGCGTCGCAGCGCTGCTCGACGTCATGCAGGTCTCGGAGATCATCAAGGTCGTCGCGCCCGACACCTTCGAGCGGCCGATCTATGCCGGCAACGCGATCCAGACCGTGAAGTCGAAGGACGCCAAGAAGGTGATCACGGTCCGCACCTCGACCTTCGCCGCCGCCGGCGAAGGCGGCAGCGCGGCGATCGAGAACGCCGCATCCGCCGCCGATCCCGGCCTGTCGACGTTCGTCGGCGAGGAAGTCGCCAAGAGCGACCGTCCGGAACTGACCTCGGCCAAGATCATCGTCTCGGGTGGCCGCGCGATGCAGAGCCGGGAGAACTTCGCCAAGTACATCGAGCCGCTCGCCGACAAGCTTGGCGCCGGCGTCGGCGCCTCGCGCGCCGCGGTCGATGCCGGCTATGCGCCGAACGACTGGCAGGTCGGCCAGACCGGCAAGGTGGTGGCCCCGGAACTTTATGTCGCGGTCGGAATCTCCGGCGCGATCCAGCATCTGGCCGGCATGAAGGACTCCAAGGTGATCGTCGCCATCAACAAGGATGAAGACGCGCCGATCTTCCAGGTCGCCGATTACGGCCTGGTCGCCGACCTCTACCAGGCGGTTCCGGAACTGACCGAAGCGCTCGGCAAGCTCGGAAAGTAGCGACAAGACACCGGCCGGGTGGCTAAGCTCCGGCCGGTGTTGATATTTTCGAGGCAATGATCCGGAAACGTTTTTCCGAAAGGATCATGCTCGACGGGGAGAATGGGGGTCTGACGTGATGATGGGTCATCACATCATGGTCCCGGGAAACGTTTTCCGGCGGATTGGGCAACCCGGAAGGCTTCACTTCGGGTATCGTTGGGATTGGGCAGGCGCGACATGCGCGCCGTTCCGGTGGATGACAAGATGACGGTGGCAATCAAAAAGGTCGGCGTGATCGGTTCGGGCCAGATGGGCAACGGCATAGCCCATGTGGCGGCGCTGGCCGGCTTCGACGTGGTGCTCAACGACGTGTCCGGCGACCGGCTGAAATCGGCACTGGCGACCATCAACGGCAATCTGACCCGCCAGGTGGCCAAGAAGGCGATCAGCGAAGCCGAGCGCAAGCAGGCGCTCGACCGCATCGCCTCCGCCGAGACGCTCGACGCGCTGGCCGATTGCGACCTCGTGATCGAGACCGCGGTCGAGAAGGAAGAAACCAAGCGCAAGATCTTCCAGGAGGTCTGCGCGGTGCTGAAGCCGGACGCGATCGTCGCGACCAACTCGTCGTCGATCTCGATCACACGGCTCGCCGCCTCGACCGACCGCCCGGAGAAATTCATCGGCATTCATTTCATGAATCCGGTGCCGGCGATGGAGCTGGTCGAGCTGATCCGTGGCATCGCCACCGACGACACGACCTTCGACACCGCCAAGGCGTTCGTCGCCAAGCTCGGCAAGCAGGTCGCGGTGTCGGAGGATTTCCCCGCCTTCATCGTCAACCGCATCCTGCTGCCGATGATCAACGAGGCGATCTACACGCTGTATGAAGGCGTCGGCAACGTCGAGGCGATCGACGCCGCGATGAAGCTCGGCGCACATCATCCGATGGGCCCGCTCGAGCTTGCCGATTTCATCGGCCTCGACACCTGCCTGTCGATCATGCAGGTGCTGCATGAGGGGCTCGCCGATTCAAAGTATCGGCCGTGCCCGCTGCTGGTGAAATACGTCGAGGCCGGCTGGCTCGGACGCAAGAGCCAGCGCGGCTTCTACGACTATCGCGGCGACAAGCCGATCCCGACGCGGTAATCACTGCGTCTTCAGGGCAGTGCCCGCAGCAGCGCGAGCGTCGCGGGCACGAGACCGACGATGACGGTCGCACCCATTCCAAGCCCGAGCAGATGCGCCGCCAGTGCGAGGCGCTGGCTTTGTGCGCGCGGCGTCATTGCAGGGCTCCGCAGGCGCGCTTCAAGCGCGTAGCCGCCTCCTCGATGGTCGCTGACGGGTTGGCGAAGCTGACGCGGACATAGGGCGACAGCCCGAGATCCTCGCCGGGGAACACCACCAGATCGGCGTTCTCGAGCAGATAGGCCGAGAAATCGCGGTCGGTCGCGATGATCTTGCCGTCGGGTGCGCGCTTGCCGATCACGCCGGCGCAACCGACCAGCAGATAGAACGTGCCGTCCGGCGGCGTGCAGGACAGCCCGGCGCATCCGTTGATCAGTTCGGCAAAGCGGTCGCGTCGCGCGCGCAGGATGGCTGCGCGCTCGGCCAGCACATCCTGTGGGCCATCGAGCGCGGCAATTGCGGCGGCCTGGCTGATCGACGATGCGCCCGATGTGGTCTGCGACTGGATCGTGATCATCGCGCGGATCAGCGCCGCAGGTCCGGCGGCATAACCGATCCGCCATCCCATCATGGCGTAGCTCTTGGCGAGGCCGCTGACGGTCAACGTCCGCGGCCTCAGGCGCGGCTCGATCTCCGCCAGCGTCGGCGCCGGCGCGCCATCGAACGTGATGTGCTCGTAGAGCCCGTCGGCAAGCACCCAGATATCCGGATGCCGCGACAGGACCGCGGCGATCTCGGAGAGATCCTCGCGTGAATAGCGCGCGCCGGAGGGATTCACGGGATTGTTGAGCACGATCCAGCGCGTCCGCGCCGTGATCGCCGCCTGCAGATCCTCGCCGCGCAGCCTGAAGCCGTTGTTCTGCGCGCACGGCACGACCACCGGCGCCCCGCCTGCGAGCCGCACCTGATCGAGATAGGGCGCCCAATAGGGTGCAGGGATGATCACCTCGTCGTCGGGCGCCAGCGTCGCGAGCAGCGCGTTGAACAGCGCTTGCGTCGAGCCGTTGGTGATGACGATCTCATCCAGCCGATAGTCGAGACGATGGTCGCGCAGCAGCGCGGCCTGCACCGCGCGCTTCACATCCGGCGTGCCGTCGACGTCGGTGTAGCGGGTCTCGCCGCGCAGGGCCGCGTCATGCGCCGCCGCGATCACATGCGCCGGCGTCGGAAAATCCAGATTGCCCGACGACAGCTCGATGATGTCGCGCCCATTGGCGCGCAGCTCGCGGGCGCGCCGCCGCAGCACCGATGCGGGCGATGCCTTGATGCCGCTCATCCGCGGCGAGAGGATCGGGGATGCGCTCATCGGACGTACTGCGCCTCGCCGTTGCCGAACGACCAGTTCTCGGGAAGCACCTCGACCAGGTTGATGAAGATGTCCTCGGTCCGCAGGCCGGGGCTGTCCGTCAGCAGCTCGGCGATCCGGCGATAGAGCCTCTGCTTCTGCGTCACCGGGCGGGTGTTGCTGACGGTGATCTGGATGATGACCAGATCGTCGCTGCGCCTGATGCCGAGATAGTCGGCGCCATAAGCGAAATCGTCGCCATCATGCTCGGAGACCGTCATGAAGGGGTCGCCGTCCGGCACATCGAAGGTCTCGCGCATGGCGCGATAAAGGCTGTCGAGAATGGCCTTGCGGTAGGCGGCGGGCTTGCCCCGTCGCAGCGAGACGCGGGTCAGCGGCATGATGGTGGCTCCTTGAAGATTTGCGTGCAGCCAATCCTAGGCGCTGATTGATCATTTAAAAACGGCATGGTAATTCATTTCAATGATTTCATATTGAAATGAATGGCCATGAAAGCTCTCGATGTCGAGGCGGTGCAGGCCTTTGTCCTGGTCGCCGACCTCAGCAGCTTCACCCGCGCGGCGCAGGTCATGGAGACCACGCAGTCCGCGATCAGCTTGAAGATCAGGCGGCTGGAAGACGGGCTTGGCCGGCGGCTGCTGGAGCGCACGCCGCGGCTGGTCCGGCTGTCCGCCGAAGGAGCGGCCTTCCTCGCCGCGGCGCGCAATCTGGTTGCCGCGCATCAATCGGCGATCGGGTCGTTCGCGGTCGAGCATCGGCGGCTGGTCGTCGGCATCAGCCACCACATCGTCGGAACGGAGCTGGCGTCGCTGCTAAAGCGGATGAACGCCACCGATCCCGGCCTGGTGATCCAGCTGCATGTCGACACGTCGCGCGCGGTGCTCGGCGCATTCGACGACGGCAAGCTCGATGCCGCGATCGCCCTCCGTCACGATGCCAAGCGCCGCGATGGCGACGTGCTGTTCGAGGAACCGTTCGGCTGGATGGCCGCGCCGGATTTTCACCATCGTCCCGGCGAGCCGCTGCGGCTGGCGACCCAGGCCGAGCCGTGCAGCGTCCGCGCCATGGCCGTCGAGGCGCTCGATGCCGCCGGCATCGCCTGGACCGAGGCCTTCGTCGGCGGCGGGCTCGCGACGATCGGGGCTGCGATATCCGCCGGGCTTGCGGTCGCCGCGCTGGCGCGCCGGGTGGCGCCGGCGGATACCGTCGACCTCGGGCCGCGGCTTGGCCTGCCGCCCTTGCCGTCGCGCGACGTCATGCTGCATTCGAAGCTGTCGGATGCGCGAACCCGGCAAGCGCTGCGCACGCTCGGCGCGGCGTTTGCGGCGAATGCGGCTTGAGCCTTATTCAGACGATGCGGCAGCCTGACGCGGCCATCCGTTACCCAGGCATTAACTTTGGCGCGCTACGCCAAGTTTGGAATTGGGAGTACCGCGTATGGACACGATGAGCATGGTCACCAGCATCCTGTCGATGCAGCAGGGCAACCTGCAGGGTGAGATCGCGACCCGGGTCACGAAGCAGAACCTCGACGCGGAGAAATTCGCGGTTCAGACCCTGCTTGGGACGCCGTCGACCGCCAATCTCGGCCCCGGCATCGGCGACAATCTCAACGCCGTCGCCTGATCAGAACCCGGCCGCGGCCGGCTGTAGCGCCGCCTTCACCAGCTTGATCGCATCGTCGCTCGCCCATTCGGCGGGACCGGCGATGTTGGCGATTTCGCAGCCCTTGCCGTCGACCAGCACCGAGGTCGGCATGCCCAGCGCCTTGCCTATGTTCTTAAGATCCTGAAAGACCTTGGCTTTCTGGTCGCTGAAATAGTCGAGCCGGGTCAGATTGGCCTCTTTGAGGAAGGTCTTCGGCTTGTCCGGGTCGCGGGTGTCGATGTTGATCGCGACCACCTCGAAATCCTTGCCGCCGAGCTTGGTCTGCAGGCTGTCGAGCGCCGGCATCTCCTTGCGGCAGGGCACGCACCAGGTCGCCCAGAGGTTGACCAGAACGGTCTTGCCGCGCCAGTCCGAGAGCTTCTTCGGCTGGCCGTTGGCATCCTCGAAGGCGAGGTCGGGCAATTTGAGCGGGGTGGTGGCCATGGTCAGCGCGGCGACCTCGCCCTGGGCGAGTGGGGCGATCTTCTTGGCCAGATCCACCGCGCTGTTGCAGGCGATATCGCCGCCCGCGGGATGCCTGAGGCCGGAGACCCCGACATAGCCGATCACGGCCCCGACCAGCACGGCGCCGATCACCAGCGGAATGCGCCATCTGGCCGCCGGCTTGGCGGTCGGCTCGCTCGGGGTCGTCTCGGGCATATCGTTTGTCATCCTGGGTCAGATGTGGGCTAAGCAGTGCCGGGAATTACGATCGGAACCGCCATGCTGTTTCGTCGCTCCGGCGATGAAACCGCACGGCCTGAAATACAAATTCGTGAGCGAGATGTCATGAGCAACAAGATGTGGGGCGGCCGGTTCTCGGAGCGTCCCGACGCGATCATGGAGGAAATCAACGTCTCCATCGACGTCGACCGGCACCTTTATGCCCAGGACATTGCCGCGTCCAAGGCCCACGCCGCGATGCTCGCCGCGCAAGGCATCATCACCGCAGCTGATGCGAAAAATATCGGCAAAGGTCTAGACACGATTTTGTCAGAAATCGGCAAGGGCGATTTCGATTTCAAGCGCGCGCTCGAGGACATCCATATGAATGTCGAGTCGCGGCTGTCCGAGTTGATCGGGCCCGCAGCGGGCCGGCTGCACACCGCACGCTCGCGCAACGACCAGGTCGCGACCGATTTCCGGCTCTATGTCCGCGACACCATCGATGAGACCAATGCGGCGCTGGCCGCATTCCAGCAGGCGCTGGTCGCCCGCGCGCTGGAGCACGCCGGAACCGTGATGCCGGGCTTCACCCATCTGCAGACCGCGCAGCCGGTGACCTTCGGCCATCATCTCCTCGCCTATGTCGAGATGGCCGGCCGCGATCGTGGCCGCTTTACTGACGCGCGCAAGCGGCTCAATGAATCGCCGCTCGGCGCCGCCGCACTCGCCGGCACTTCGTTTCCGATCGACCGCGCAGCGACGGCGAAAGCGCTCGGCTTCGACCGGCCGATGGCCAATTCGCTGGATGCGGTGTCAGACCGCGATTTCGTGCTGGAGACGCTGTCGGCGGCCGCGATCTGCGCCGTGCACATGTCGCGCTTCGCCGAGGAGATCGTGATCTGGACCTCGCCTTTGGTCGGGCTCGTCAAGCTCAGCGACAAGTTCACCACCGGCTCGTCGATCATGCCGCAGAAGCGCAATCCGGACGCCGCGGAGCTCGTGCGCGCCAAGACCGGCCGCGTGATCGGTGCGCTCACCGCGCTCTTGATCGTGATGAAGGGCTTGCCGCTCGCCTATCAAAAGGACATGCAGGAGGACAAGCAGGGCGCGATGGAGGCCTTCGAGGCACTGTCGCTCGCGATCCGCGCCATGACCGGCATGGTCGAGGACCTGGTGCCGGATGAGGCGAAGATGAAGGCCGCCGCCGGCGAGGGCTATGCCACCGCGACCGATCTGGCCGATTGGCTGGTGCGGACCCTGAAAATGCCGTTCCGCGACGCCCACCACGTCACCGGGCGCATCGTCGGCCTCGCCTCGAAGCAGGGCGTGGCGCTGCACGAATTACCGCTCAAGGCCATGCAGGAGGTCGAGCCCAAGATCACCGCCGAGGCGCTGAAGGTACTGAGCGTCGAATCCTCGGTGCAGAGCCGGACCTCGTTTGGCGGCACGGCGCCGAAGAATGTGATGGCGCAGGCCAAGGCCTGGGCCAAGCGGCTGGAAAAAGAGCGAAAATTGGGCTGAACCGGAAAATTTGGCGGTGATTTCTCGGGCCTCGGCCTCTCGCCAGAGCACGCCAATGTTTGTATGGTGCCGCCCGAATTGGGGAATTCGTCGTGATTAGCAAGAACCGCCTGACCCCCTCGGGATGGGCCATCATTGTGCTGAGCGTTTCCGCGCTGGCGCTCGGCGGCTGTGGCCGCAAGGGACCGCTCGACCTGCCGCCGACCGCCAACGCCGCGCCGGGTGCAGCACCGACCGACACCGAGGCCGAGCGGGCGGCGCAGCCCAGCGTGTTCAATCCGACCTATGGCTCGGATGCCGCGCCGGCCGCGTCGAGGGGCAATAAACGGCCCTTCATCCTCGATCCGCTGCTCGGCAACTAATATCTGGAGCATGATCCGGAAAAGTGGGAACCGGTTTTCCCTCGCGACAAACGCGGAACGCGTTTGCGCGGAGATCATGCTCAAACAATGTAGTGTGTCATGAACCATTTCGACTATCGCAACGGCGTGCTGCATGCCGAGGCGGTCAATCTCATTGAGCTGGCGGAAGCCGTCGGCACCCCGTTCTATTGCTATTCGACGGCGACGCTGGAGCGGCACTACCGCGTCTTCACCGAGGCCTTTGCCGGTGAGAAGGCGCTGGTGTGCTACGCCATGAAGGCGAACTCCAACCAGTCGGTGCTGCGCACGCTGGCCAAGCTCGGCGCCGGCGCCGACGTGGTGTCCGGCGGCGAATTGAAGCGGGCGCTGGCGGCCGGCATTCCGCCCTCGAAGATCGTGTTCTCCGGCGTCGGCAAGACCGAGGGCGAACTGCGCGCCGCGCTCGCCACCGACATTCTCTGCATCAACATCGAGTCCGAGCCGGAACTCGACATGCTGTCGCGCCTTGCGGTCGAGATGAAGACGACCGCGCGCATCTCGGTGCGGGTCAATCCCGACGTCGATGCCGGCACCCATGCCAAGATCTCGACCGGCAAATCCGAGAACAAGTTCGGCATCCCGATCGCCCGTGCCCGCGAGGTCTATGCCCGCGCGGCGAAGCTGCCGGGCATCAAGGTCACCGGCACCGACGTGCATATCGGCAGCCAGATCACCGATCTCGGTCCGCTGGAGGTTGCCTTCCGGCTGCTCGCGGAATTCGTCCAGACGCTGCGCGCCGACGGCCACGATATCTCGCATGTCGATTTCGGCGGCGGCCTCGGCATTCCCTATTACATGGACCGCGCCGCGCCGCCGGAACCGGGTGCCTATGCCGCGATGGTCAAGCGCGTCACGCACAATCTCGGCTGCACGCTGATGTTCGAGCCGGGCCGCATGATCGTCGGCAATGCCGGCATCCTGGTTGCCCGCGTGATCCATGTGAAGCCGGGCGACGCCAAGAACTTCGTGATCATCGACGCCGCGATGAACGACCTGATCCGGCCGACGCTGTATGAAGCGCATCACGACATCCTGCCGGTGCGCCAGCCTGCGCAGGGCACGCCGACCATGGTCGCCGACGTGGTCGGCCCGGTCTGCGAGACCGGCGACTATCTCGCACTCGACCGCGCGCTGCCGCAGCCGAAGGCCGGCGATCTCCTGGCGATCATGACCGCCGGCGCCTATGGCGCGGTGCAGTCCGGCACCTACAACACCCGGCCGCTGGTGCCGGAGGTGCTGGTCAAGGACGACCAGTTTGCCGTGGTCCGCCCGCGCATCGACGTCGACGCTTTGATCGCCATGGACAAGCCCGCGCCGTGGTTGTGAGGCCGTAGCCCGGATGTAGCGAAGCGAAATCCGGGACGGTCTCTGACGCGGCACGAACCCCGGATTACGCTACGCTCCATCCGGGCTACGCGTCTTACTTCGCGGCGTGACTGCCTTTTCCGCCCCCGCCCACGATCACGCCTGCGGCCTTCTCGATCGGCTTGATCGCCGCCGTAAAGTCCGAGTCCGGTCCTTCGTCGCGGATGATGACTTCCCAGAGCCGGCCGACCGCCTCGGCGACTTCCATCGACAGCCCGAGCGCGCGCATTTCCTCGACCGCGAGCCGCACGTCCTTCACCATCAGCCCGGTGGCGAAGCCGAAGTCGAAGCTGCGCGGCAGCACCGAGCGGGGAAACTTGTCGCGGCTCGCGGTGTTCAGCCCCGAGCCGGCATTGATGACGTCGATCATCACGGCCGGATCGAGCCCGGACTTCACGCCCATCACCACCGCCTCCGAGGTCGCGACCATCGCGGTCGCCGACAGGAAGTTATTGGCGAGCTTCATGGTCTGGCCGGAGCCCGGCTTGGTGCCGATGAAGAACACCTTGCCGATGACGTCGAGCGCGCCCTTCACCAGCTCGAAATCGGCGCGCGGGCCCGACACCATCACCGCCAGCGTGCCCTTCTCGGCGCCGGAGACGCCGCCGGACACCGGGCTGTCGATCTGCACGATGTTCTTCTTCGCGAGCAGATCGTGGATCTTCACCGCCATCTGCGAGCCGACGGTGGAGAGATCGATGAAGCGCTTGACGCGCTTGCCCTCGATCACGCCGCCCGCGCCCGTTGCCACCTCGAGCGAGGCCTGCAGCGAGGGCAGGCTCGCCATCACGGTCTCGACGCGGTCGGCGACGTCCTTCGCCGACGTCGCGGCCGCCGCGCCGCGCGCGACCAGTTGATCGACGACCTCCTTGCGGGTGTCGAACACGGTGAGCGTGTGACCGGCCTCGATCAGCCGGCGCGCCATCGGGAAGCCCATCTTCCCGAGGCCGATGAATCCGATTTCCATGGTTCGTTTCCTCTACGTCGTTATGTGTGCAGCAATTTGCCCCACCCTCGACGTCGTCCCTGCGAAAGCAGCGACCCATAACCCCAGGACTGCATTGTTTGGCTCAGCTGGGGCCACAGCCGTCGTAGCGACGACGAACTGTGGTTATGGGTCCCGGCTCGCGCTCCGCTTGGCCGGGACGACAACGAGAGGAGCCGCTCACGCCTTGTCGAGTTCGGCGAACACCTCGCGCGCGATGCGGAAGCTATCGACGCCGGCCGGGATGCCGGCGTAGATCGAGACCTGCATGAAGATCTCGCGGATCTCGTCGCGGGACACCCCGTTGGTCAGCGCGCCCTTGATGTGGGCCTTCAATTCGTGCGGTCGGTTCAGGATCGAGATCATGGCGAGGTTGAGCATGCTGCGGGTCTTGCGCGGCAGTTCCTCGCGGCCCCAGACCGCGCCCCAGCAATATTCGGTGACGAGTTCCTGGAACGGCTTGTTGAAGCTGTCCGAATTCTTCAGCGCATTGTTGACATAGGCCTCGCCCAGCACCGCCTTGCGGATTTCGAGCCCCTTGTCGTGCGTCTTCTGGTCCATATCGTTTCCTCATGCGTTAACGCGTTGGTTCGGGCCGGGACGTTACGGGGCCGAACCGCCGCAGTCACGCCTTCGTGTTATGCGTATTTCCCGGTGTGGGTTACGTCGGGGAACGGGTGCCTCAAAGCCGCCGCCGTGCTAGGCTGTCCTGCCGGCTACCCCGGAGATTTTATTGAGCGGAGCCAACATCGACCCGTCCGACAACGCCTCACGCGCCGTCCCCGACAGCGATGCGGTCGCGCGTCTGAAGCTCAACGAGGCTCTGCAGCGGGCGAGGCTGGCGATTGCGTGGGAACGGGCGTGGCCGCATCTGGCGCGGTTCCTCACGATCGCGGGTCTGTTCCTGGTCGTGTCCTGGGCCGGGCTGTGGCTGGTGTTGCCGTTTGCCGCACGCCTGGCCGGCGCCGCCCTGTTCGGGCTGGCCGCGCTCGCCATGTTGGTGCCGCTGGTGCGCTTGCGCTGGCCGAGCCGCGAGGAGGGCCTGAGCCGGCTCGACCGCGGCGCCGGGATCCGGCACCGCCCCGCAACCACGCTCGCCGATACGCTCACCAACAAGGATCCGTTTGCGCTGGCGCTGTGGCAGGCGCAACGCGAGCGCACCCTGGCCTCGATCAAGCGCATCCGCGCCGGGCTGCCGCGGCCGCGCGTCTCGCTGCACGACCCCTGGGCGCTGCGTGCGCTGGTCATCGTGATGCTGGTCGCGAGCTATGTCGCCGCCGGCGACGAGCGCGGCCTGCGGGTCGCCTCCGCATTCGACTGGAACGGCATCATGGCGCCGGCCAATGTCCGGGTCGACGCCTGGGTGACGCCGCCGAACTACACCGGCAAGCCGCCGATCATCCTGTCGAACGCCAACAAGGACGCTGCCGCGGCCGACACCACCCCGCTGGCGGTTCCGGCCGGCAGCACGCTCTTGGTGCGCTCCAGCGGCGGCAGCATCGACGTCGTGGTCGGTGGCGGCGTCGCCGAGGTCACGCCGGAAGGACAGGCGCCCAAGGGCACCAACGAGCGGCATTTCAAGATCACCGGCGACGGCACCGCGCATGTCCGCGCGCCGGCCGGCGAGCCGCAGTGGAAATTCACTGCGACGCCGGACCGGCCGCCGTCGATCGCGCTCGCCAAGGATCCGGAGCGGCAGGCGCACGGCGCCTTGCAGCTGTCCTACAGGCTCGAGGACGATTACGGCGTGACCGAAGCGCGCGCGCAGTTCGCGCCGCGGCCGACTGATGCGCCCAAGGATGCAGCGAAGGATGCAGCGAAGGATGCCGACGACAAGGCCACCCCGCCGCGTCCGCTGTTCGAGCCGCCGCAATTCCCGCTGGTGCTGCCCAATGCGCGCACCCGCAACGGGGTCGGCCAGACGGTGAAGGATCTCAGCGAGGATCCCTATGCCGGCGCCGACGTGACGCTGACGCTGACCGCAAAGGACGAGGCCGGCAATGAGGGCAAGAGCGAGCCGTTCAACATGCGGCTGCCGGAGCGCCTGTTCACCAAGCCGCTGGCGCGCGCACTGATCGAGCAGCGCCGGATCCTGGCGCTCGACGCCAACCAGAACGGCCAGGTCTACGCCGCGCTCGACGCGCTGATGATCGCGCCCGAAATGTTCATGCCGGAGACCGGCTATTATCTCGGCCTGCACACCGTGGCCCGCCAGCTCGAGGCGGCGCGCACCGACGATCAGCTGCGCGAGGTCGTCGCCAGCCTGTGGGCGCTTGCCGTCACCATCGAGGACGGCAACATCAGCGACGTCGACAAGGCGCTGCGCGCGGCGCAGGACGCGCTGAAGCAGGCGCTGGAGCGCGGCGCGAGCGACGAGGAGATCAAGAAGCTCACCGACAATCTGCGCGCGGCGCTGGACAATTTCCTGCGCCAGATGGTCGAGCAGTTCCGCAACAATCCGCAGCAGCTCGCCCGGCCGCTCGATCCCAACGCCAAGGTGCTGAGCCAGCAGGATCTCAAGAACATGCTCGATCGCATGGAGCGGCTGTCGCGCTCCGGCGACAAGGATGCCGCACGGCAGCTGCTCGAGCAGATGCAGCAGATGCTGGAAAACCTGCAGATGGCGCAGCCCAACCAGGGCGACGACGACATGCAGCAGTCGCTCAACGAGCTCGGCGACATGATCCGCAAGCAGCAGCAGTTGCGCGACAAGACCTTCAAGCAGGGCCAGGATTCCCGCCGCGACCGTATGCGCGGCAAGCAGGGCGAGCAGTCGATGGGCGACCTGCAACAGGATCAGCAGGCGCTGCGTGACCGCCTGAAGAAGCTGCAGGAGGAGCTCGCCAAGCGCGGCATGGGTCCGGATCAGCGCGGCCAGAAGGGCCAGCAAGGGCAGAAGGGCCAGGGTCAGAAGGGCGATCAGGCGCAGCAGGGCGACCAGGGCGGCGATCAGGGCGATGACGGCGGTGACGGGCTCGACCAGGCCGACTCCGCGATGGGCGATGCCTCCGGCCGGCTCGGCGAGGGCAATGCCGACGGCGCGGTGGATTCGCAGGGCCGTGCGCTCGATGCGCTGCGCAAGGGCGCGCAGAGCCTGGCCGACGCGATGCAGCAGGGCGATGGCGACCAGCCGGGCGACAGCCCCGGCAACCGCGCCGGCCGTCAGCAGAGCGGCGGCAACCAGACCGATCCGCTCGGCCGTCCGCTGCACGGCCGCGAATTCGGCGACGACTACACCGTGAAGATTCCCGGCGAGATCGACGTGCAGCGCGTCCGCCGCATCCTGGAAGAGCTGCGCCGCCGCCTCGCCGACCCGTCGCGGCCGCAGATCGAGCTCGACTATATCGAGCGCCTGCTGAAGGACTATTGAGCCCGGCCGCCAGGCCCGCCCGCATCTGGATGGGGCCGACCAGGTCCCCGAGGCAGCCCCGGCTGCCCGCACAATTTCTCTAAAACTCTCGGGTTCCCGTTGGCGCGCATTTAAGTCGCCTGCGTCATTCTGTTTCGGATAATTGGCATGCGTCTCAGGAGATCACATGAGGCAGTGCAGCCGTTTATTCATTGCATCGTCGTGCCGGCCATTGCGTGCAACTCGCCGGAACCTTGAGAAGACCAGCCTGCTCCGACGCTTCGTTCGCGACCGGTCGGGCAGCTATGTCATTATCTCGGCGCTGCTGATGCCGGTTCTGGTGGGCACGGCAGGGCTCGGCACCGAAGTGGGCTGGTGGTACTATAAGCACAAGAACATGCAGAGCGCGGCCGACTCGGGCGCCGTCAGTGCTGCAACCGCGGCCAGTGCAGG
Organism: Bradyrhizobium sp. USDA 4461; assembly: GCF_054055655.1. NCBI lineage: Bacteria > Pseudomonadati > Pseudomonadota > Alphaproteobacteria > Hyphomicrobiales > Nitrobacteraceae > Bradyrhizobium > Bradyrhizobium sp. USDA 4461. The sequence continues at coordinate 1,241,452 of NZ_JBSRXM010000001.1, read as the reverse complement.
CGCAGACCTGTTGTCCGAAGCCAACGCGGTGACGGCAAATTACGGCTACGCCAACACGGTGAACAACGTCACGATCGCCGTGAATCAGCCGCCGAAGGCCGGCAATTACACATCCAATCTGCAGGCGGTCGAAGTCGTCGTGACCCAGCCGCAGCCGCGGCTGCTGTCGGCCTTGTTCGGCTCGAATCCCGTGCTGGTCACCGCGCGCGCGGTCGCGCTGCCGAATTCCGGAACCGGCTGCGTCCTTGCTCTCGATCCGACGGCGAGCCCCGCGGTCAATGTGAGCGGCAGCAATCAGCTCAACTTGATCAAGTGCAACCTCTACAGCAACTCGAGCGCAAGCCCGTCGCTCAACGTCGCCGGCAATGCTGCGGTTTCCGCCAATCAGGTCGGGGTCGTCGGCGATGTCTCCGGCGCGAGCAACATCACCACGACCAACGGAATCAGGACGCACATCCAGCCGATCGCCGATCCCTATGCAAACGTCTCACCGCCGGCGGAGCCGAGCTGCACCAACGCCAAGATCACGGTGAACTCCAACGGAAAGACCAACTCGATCAGCCCCGGCTGCTACAAGGGCAACATCACGGTCAATGCCGGCGCGACCCTGAGCCTCGATCCAGGCATCTATTACCTGGACGGCTCCAATCTGAGCGTCGCGGGAAACGCCACGATCACCGGCAGCGGCGTCACGCTTGTCTTTACGGGATCGGGAAGCAACTGGGGCACCGCTTCAATCGGCAGCAACGCGATCATCGACCTGACGGCGCCGACCTCCGGCACCACAAAGGGCATCGTCATGTATGGCGACCGCAACATGCCGGTCGGCACGGCCTTCAACCTCACCGGCGGCGCCACCCAGAACTTCGGCGGCGCCATCTACCTGCCAAGGGCCAATCTCAGCTTCAGCGGCGGCAACGGCACGAGCACATCCTGCACCAAGATCATCGTGGACACCTTGACGCTCACCGGCACGTCGAACCTTCAGGTCAATTGCGCAGCGCTCGGCACCGCGACGATTGGCACGCAAACCGCGCAACTCATCGAATGAGGCAGGCCGATGCAGGTCCAGAGATGCTCATCCAACAGCCATAGCCGATTGCTTCGCCCTCTCTTGCGGCGCCTGCGCGCCGGTGTTCGCGACCGGCGCGGCGTCGCCGCGATCGAATTCGGTGTCATGATCCCATTGCTGACCCTGATGGTGGTCTCGGTCACCGACATCGGGCTTGCGCTGTTCCGCAAGATGCAGGTCGAAAATGCCGCACAGGCGGGAGCGCAATACGCGATCGTGCGCGGCTTCGATACCACCGGCGTGTCCAACGCCGTGATCGCCGCCACGAATTCCACGGCCATCATGGCGTCGCCCCAGCCGCTTCAGTTCTGCGGATGCCCGACGAGTGCGGGGATCAGCACCGTCAGCTGCGGCGCGGTGTGCCCGAGCGGCGCGCAGGCCGGGACCTATGCAATGGTCTCGGCGCAGGGGACCTATTATACGCTGATCAACTACCAGATCGTGGCGACCAGCTACACCTACAACGCCCAGTCCACTGCGAGGCTGCAGTGAAACGCACGGCGTTGTGGCACGACGATCGGGGCGCCTCTGCGCTGGAATTCGCCCTGACCGCTCCCGTGTTCTTCCTGTTCATCTTCGGCATCATCGAATTCGGGTTGCTGTTCTGGACCCAGCTCGGGCTTCAGCACGGCACGGAAATGGCGGCGCGCTGCGCAACCGTCAACAGCACGCTCTGTCCGAACAGCAACGCGATCACGAGCTATGCCGCGCAGCAGGCGTTCGGCCTCACCTTCCCGACGCAGACCTTTACCCATGCCGCGTCGGCCTGCGGCAACCAGGTCAGCGCCAGCTACTCGTTTCAGTTCATGCAGTTTCTCAACGTGCCGCCGATCGTGCTGACGGCCCAGGCGTGTTTCCCGAGCTGAGCAGCGCGACGAGATTGGAATCTCATCGCGCTTTAGCTTCTTCGTTTTGCATGATCTTTTCGGAAAACCGCTTCGCACTTTTCCGGATCATGCGCTAACTCGCCTTGCTTGCTGCCAGCGCGTCGGCGACCGCGGTGCGGATGTCGGCCACCGAGAACGGCTTGGTCACCACGTCATGCACGATCGCCTCGAGCCCTGAGGCGCGCTCGCGCTGATGGGCGAAGCCGGTCATCAGCAGGATCTTCAGCGCGGGGAAGTCGCGCGCCGCGGTCAGCGCCAGCGCGATGCCGTCCATGACAGGCATCTGAATATCGGTGAGCAGCAGGTCGAACGCGCCTTCATCGCGCGTCAGGACCTCCAGCGCCTCGGCGCCGTCCTGCGCGGTGACGGTCTCGTGGCCGTCCATGGCGATAGCGCGCGCCACCAGCGAGCGCATCGAGTCTTCGTCGTCGGCGATCAGAACGCGGGTCATGGTGATGGATCAGGTCCCGAAAGTGTAAGCGGGCGGCTCAGGCGCGGCCGCCGGTGAGGTCGTGTTTGTTGAAGAAGCGTACGTCGATATTGCGGCCTTCGGGCGGCGGCGAGGCGAGACGCGACTTGAAGAAGGCGCGCTCGCCGGGATTGAGCACCGGCTGTTCCAGCACCGCATTCCAGGCGTAGATTTCGGCGCCCTTGGCATCGCGGACCGAGAAGCGCAGCCGCGGCAGTTCGACCGGCTTCCTGGTCTGGCCGACGATCGCGCCCTCGATCACCAGCACCGGCTTGCCGTCGACGGTCTCGTTGGTGATCTTGAGGTCCTTGAAAGCGAGCCCGCGCAGATTCACGTCGAGCCCGACCATTTTGTAGAACAGCGCGGTCTGCGGCAGCAGCCGCACCACGTCGTTGCGCCAGACGAACAGCGCGACGATCAGTGCGGCCATCGCCGCGCAGGTGGTCGGCAGGGCGCCGATCACAGGCACGAACGGAATTCGGGGCAGCGACGGCAGCCGGAACAGCCGGGGAAGCCGCGGCAGGCGGAAGCGGCGCCGGGTTCCGGCCGGTGCCTCACCGTCGGCATGGGCGGCGACATCCGCGGCGGCGACCGCCGGCCAGTCCGTGGCGGCATCGCTTCCCTCCGGCAAATCGGCCGAAATCGAGGGGCTGTCGACCAGCGGGGTCGCGTCGGCCTCCTCGCGGCCCATCGCCTCCCATTCGGCGGCGAGATCGGAGCCGGCGGCCTCATAGGCCAGGGTCGGCGCGGTCGCCCCGATCGCGTCCTCCGGCCGGGCCAGCCAGACCTCGCGGCAGCGGGAACAACGGACCGTGCGTCCGGCCTCGCCCAGGGTGGCCGGATTGATGGCGTAGGATGTTGTACAATGCGGGCAAACGATATGCATGGAGCCGAATCTCCACCGTGTGGTATGCCCGGATGCTACTGAGCGACCGTTAACGAATCGGAAACCATAACCGTCGCACAAGCTTTCTGAGCGGTTCGCGGCCGGTCGGCGGGGGTTCGGGCCGCCAGTTTTGGGTATTGGGCCACAGGCCCTCTCGAACGGAGCTAGCGCATTGGTTCGGTTCGAAAATGTCGGTCTGCGCTACGGGCTCGGCCCGGAGATTTTGCGCGACCTGTCCTTCATGATCCCGGCGCACTCGTTCCAGTTCCTCACCGGGCCGTCCGGCGCCGGCAAGACCTCGCTGCTGCGGTTGTTATTCCTGTCGCTGCGGCCGACCCGCGGGCTGGTCAATCTGTTCGGCAAGGACGTCTCCCTGCTCGGCAAGGACCAGGTCGCCGACCTGCGCAAGCGGATCGGCATCGTGCTGCAGGATTTCCGGCTGCTCGACCACATGACCACCTATGAGAACGTCGCGCTGCCGTTCCGCGTGATGGGTCGCGAGGAATCCAGCTATCGCCGCGAGGTGATCGACCTGCTGAAATGGGTCGGCCTCGGCGAACGGATGGACGCGCTGCCGCCGATCCTGTCGGGCGGCGAGAAGCAGCGCGCGGCGATTGCGCGCGCGGTGATCTCGCGGCCGCAATTGCTGCTGGCGGACGAGCCGACCGGCAGCGTCGATCCGACGCTCGGGCGCCGCCTGTTGCGGCTGTTCATCGAGCTCAACAAATCCGGCACCGCTGTTATCATCGCGACCCACGACATCACGCTGATGGATCAATACGAGGCGCGGCGGCTGGTGCTGCATCAGGGACGGCTGCACATCTATGAGTAGGGGCGGCGACGAGAAAGTGTCGTTGGTCGATCTCGGGCGCGAGCGCCCGCAGGTCCCGGCCACCGCGCGCAACATGTCGCCGATCGTGCCGCGCGCCTCGATCTCCGGCCGCGCGCTGGTCGCGGTGGTCGCGATCATGACCTTCCTCGCCTCGCTGACCACAGGCACGGTGCTTTTGGTCAGCGCCTCGGCCGCCGAATGGCAGTCGGAAGTGTCGAGCGAGATCACCATCCAGGTGCGCCCGTCGCCCGGCCGCGACCTCGACCGTGACGCGCAGGCGGCGGCGGATGCGATGCGGACGCAGTCCGGCATTCTCGAGGTCCGGCCGTTCAGCAAGGAGGAATCCGCAAAGCTGCTGGAGCCGTGGCTCGGCAGCGGGCTGTCGATCGATGATCTGCCGGTGCCGCGCGTCATCGTGGCGCGGGTGCAGCCCGGCACCACGCTCGATCTCGCCGGCTTGCGCGCGCGCCTGACCCAGGCCGCGCCGACCGCAAGCCTCGACGATCACCGTGCCTGGATCGAACGCATGCGCTCGATGACCGGCGCCACGATGTTTGCCGGCGTCGGCATCCTGATCCTCGTCATCATCGCCACCATCATCTCGGTGTCGTTCGCGACCCGCGGCGCGATGGCCGCCAACCGCCCGATCGTCGAGGTGCTGCATTTCGTCGGCGCCGGCGACAGCTTCATCGCCAACCGCTTCCTGCGGCATTTTCTGAGGCTCGGTCTCGAGGGCGGGCTGATCGGCGGCGGCGCGGCGATGCTGGCGTTCGGGTTCTCGGAATCGATCGCCAACTGGTTCTCCGGCACGCCGGTGGGCGACCAGTTCGCGGCGCTGCTGGGCACGTTCTCGCTGCGCCCGTCCGGCTATCTGGTGCTGGCGATGCAGGCGGTGCTGATCGCGGCGATCACCGCGTGGGCGTCTCGGCGCACCCTGTTCGCCACGCTCGACGACATCGACTGACGGCTCGCGACAGCGCAATCATGGAGCCGATGTCGTGATCGCATTTGGTCGTCCGGGTGTGATTTCGCGTGCATGCACGCGACCTTGGCCCGGCAAAACCGGTTTCCACTTTGCCGGATCATGCTCTAAAATCCCCGGGGGGAAGGACGACCGCATCACATGAGTTTGCAGACCGACGATACGTCGCCGAACGGCTATGCCGCGCGCCCGCGTGGCTGGCTGCGCGCCGCTATCGTCGCGCCGCTGGCGCTGGTGTTTGTCGCCGCAGCGGTCGGCTTCATCGGCTTCCTGTCGCAACTCCGCGGCGTCGAGACCGATCCGCCGCATAATGCCGACGGCATCGTGGTGCTGACCGGCGGCTCGTCGCGGGTGTCGGATGCGATGGAACTACTGGCCGCAGGCTACGGCAAGCGTCTGTTGATCTCCGGCGTGCACCCGACCAACGACGCCGGCGATATTTCCCGCTCGGTGCCCGACAGCAAGGGGTTGATGAGCTGCTGCGTCGATCTCGACCGTTCGGCGGTCAACACCCGCAGCAATGCGGCGGAGACGCGGCGCTGGGCGCGCGAGCGCGGCTTCAAGTCGCTGATCGTGGTGACTTCGAATTACCACATGCCCAGGGCGATCGTGGAACTGTCGCATGCGATGCCTGACGTCACGCTGATCCCGTTCGCGGTGGTCGGCGACAAATGGCGCGACGAGCCGTGGTGGACGAGTGGCGGAACCTTCCGTCTCTTGCTATCGGAATACGCCAAATATGTCGCGGCGGAGGTCCGGGTGCGGCTGGCCGATCTCGGCCTCGACCTGACTTCGGATCTTGCCGAGCCGGCAACCGCGCCACGCCGCCCGGCAACGGCGCAGGCGAATTGATGTATCAGGCTTGGCACCGTCATTCCGGGGCGCGAAGCGAACCCGGAATCTCGAGATTCCGGGTCTGGTCCTTCGGACCATCCCGGAATGACGGCGTGACTGCACAAGAGAGAATTTTTTGAGCATGACTTCGATCTTCCTGCGCTCGCTGATCTTCAACGTGCTGTTCTATCTGGTGCTGGTGGTGCTCTGCATCGTCGCGCTGCCGGCACTGCTGCTGCCGCGCGGCGCGCTGATGGCGCTGGAAGCCGCGTGGGCCAACACCAGCCTGTTCCTGATGCGCGTGATCTGCAACATCAGGATCGAGTTCCGCGGCGTCGAGAAGATTCCGGCGGGAGCGCTGGTGGTCGCCTCGAAGCACCAGTCGTTCTGGGAGACCTTTGCGCTGGTGCGCTTCTTCGAGCATCCGCTGTTCATCCTCAAGCGCGAGCTGATGATGATCCCGGTGTTCGGCTGGTACCTGAAGAAGGTCGGCATGATCTCGGTGGAGCGCGGCGGCGGCCCGCGCTCGCTGATCAAGACATTGAAGGCGGCTGCCGCCGAGGTGAAGCTCGGCCGCCAGCTCGTGATCTTCCCCGAGGGCACCCGCACCGCGCCCGGTGCGCCGCCGAACTACAAGGCCGGCGTCGCCCAGATCTACGCCGAGAGCGGCGTGCCGTGCCTGCCGATCGCGCTCAACTCCGGCCTGTTCTGGCCGCGCCGCACCTTCATGCGCTATCCCGGCACGCTGGTGGTCGAATTCCTCGATCCGCTGCCGCCCGGCCTGCCGCGCGACGAGTTCATGGCCCGCCTGCGCGAGGCGATCGAAACCGCCACCACGCGCATCGTCGACGCCGGCCGCGCCGAGCAGGCGAAGCTGTTCGGCGGCGTGCCGGGCTCGAAAGGCTAGGGCGCGATCTCGCTGATGGCAACGTCCGGGCTAGCTTGCTCGACAATCCGTCTGCGCGGGATTTCGCATCGATGCTCCCGCTCGATCTTTCCATCGAGGATTACTCCACCAATGAGAAGATCGCCTATCTGCCGCGCGAGCTCACGCAAGACGGTAGCGGGCCATTCGCGAATGAAGCGCCGGGCGATCTCTGCTACGACGCGCCGTGGGCAATTTGGCCTGCTTCCACAGCGGCTATCGCTATTCCAGCGGGCTCATCAGGCTCGGCCGTCTTGACGATGGTCCGGCGCCTCTGCGCACGCGCGGCAGCTTTGCCTTGCGCATCGAGGCTATTTCACAGCGTCGGACAGCATGACAGTGATGACAGCGACTGACCTCCAGAGCCTCGGCGATGTCCGTCACGTGCTGACCGGGTGAACTTCATGACTCGGGCATGGCGCACCGCTTCCGGTCTGGGAGAGGTGCTGAGCCGCATTACCGCATCACGAACGGATTGGCCGGCACGTCGGTCGCGGTCGAGATCCAGACGCTCTTGGTCTCCTGATATTCGCGCACCGCGTCGATGCCGCTCTCGCGGCCGACGCCGGAGTGCTTCATGCCGCCGAACGGCATCATGTAGCTGATGGCGCGGTAGGTGTTGACCCACACCGTGCCGGCGCGCAGCTGCTTCGGCACGCGGATGGCGCGGGCGAGGTCCTTGGTCCAGATGCCGGCGGCAAGGCCGTAGATCGTGTCGTTGGCGATCCGGATGGCGTCTTCCTCGGTGTCGAACGAGATGATCGACAGCACCGGGCCGAACACCTCCTCGCGCGCGATCCGCATGGTGTTGTCGACATCGGTGAAGATCGTCGGCTCGACAAACTGGCCGCCTTTGATGCCGTCGCCGGACGCCGGCTTGCCCCCGAGCAGGCAGCGGGCGCCTTCAGCCTTGGCGATGTCGATGTAGTCGAGCACCTTCTTGTACTGCGCCGGCGTCGTGATCGGGCCGACATTAGTGTCGGCCTGCATCGGATCGCCGATCTTGGCGGATTTCGCCAGCTCCAGCACGCGCGCGACGAACTTGTCCTTGATCGAGCTCTGCACCAGCAGGCGCGAGCCGGCGATGCAGGTTTGTCCCGTGGCGGCGAAGATGCCGGAGATCGCGCCGGCCGCGGCCGCAGTGAGATCGGCGTCCTCGAACACGATGTTCGGCGACTTGCCGCCGAGCTCGAGCGAGACGCGCTTCAGGCCCTTGGCCGCGGTCTCGTAGACCCGTGCGCCGGTGGTGTCCGATCCCGTGAAGGTGATCTTGGCGACGTCGGGGTGCGAGATCAGCGCGGAGCCGGCCTCGGGGCCGAAGCCGGTCACCACGTTGAAGATGCCGTCGGGAATCCCGGCCTCCTTGGTCAACGCGGCGAATTCCAGCGTGCTGGCCGAGGTGAATTCCGAGGGCTTGACCACCACGGCGCAGCCGGCCGCGAGCGCGGCGGCGCATTTCCAGGCGACGAACAGCAGCGGCGAATTCCAGGCGGTCAGCGCCGCGACCACGCCGACCGGCTCATGCGTGGTGTAGGCGAAGGTGTCCGCCTTGTCGATCGGCACCAGGCCGCCTTCGAGCTTGTCGACGAGGCCGCCGAAATACCACCACCACTCCGGATGGTAGCGCAGCTGGCCCAGCATCTCGGCCATCAGCTTGCCGTTGTCGCGCACCTCGATCTCGGCGAGACGCTCGGCATTGGCGGCGACGAGGTCGCCGAGCCTGCGCATCGCCTTGCCGCGCGCCGACGCTGTCATCTTCGCCCACGGCCCATTCCACATCGCTTCGTTGGCGGCCTTCACCGCCTTGTCGGCATCGGCGGCCGTGCCGCGCGGCATCCTGGCCCAGGCCTCGCCGCGATAGGGATCGATCGTGTCGAACCACTCGCCATTGGCGGGGTCGACATAGCGGCCGTTGATGTAGAGCTGATAGGTTTTCATGAGACGCTCCCGCACGATGCTTCTGGTTGATCGCAGGCTACCACGCTTCGCGCGACGCCGTCATAACGCAGCTGCGTGAGCGGGCTGCTCGGCTGTCAGCCGTGCGTTGCGGCAAGCTCGGCTGCGATGATCGCGCCGAGCGCCATATCGCTCTGCTGGCCGAAGCCGTGATGCACGATGCTGCCGTCGCGGCCGATCAGGATGCTGGTCGGGGTTCCCTGCATGCCGTAGCGCTGCATGGTGAGGGGGATCGGCGTGCCGTCGCCGGCCTCGTCGACGCCGATCGGGAAGGTCAGCCGGTACTCGTGGATGAAGGCTTCCAGCGACACGGGCGTCATCGCCGCGTGGTGCTCGAACACGGTGTGCAGCCCGATCACCTGGAGGTCGGAATGCTTGAACAACTCGAACGCGCGCTGGGTCTGCGGCGTGCCGTGTGCGACGCAGCCGGGACACAGCATCTGGAAGGCGTGCAGCAGCACCGGGCGGCCGCGCAGCGCGGCCAGGGTCAGCGGCTCGCTGGTGTTGAACCAGCGGGACGCGGCGATTTCCGGTGCTGGAGTCACTGCATGCTTCCTTGCGGCTGCCACCTCGCGGCAGGTTCGCAAGATCGGTGGCAGCCTGTCAACGACCGGCGGCACTTGACGCGGCGGCCCGCCTTGCGCGGCGCGCGGCGCGGCGCCGCTGGGTCCAGAGCCGGGCGCGATCGAGATAGAGGTAGACCACCGGCGTGGTGTAGAGCGTCAGGATCTGGCTCAGGATCAATCCGCCGAAAATTGCGATGCCGAGCGGCTGGCGCAGCTCGCTGCCTTCGCCGAGGCCGATCATCAGCGGCACCGCGCCGAACAGCGCCGCCAGCGTCGTCATCATGATCGGGCGGAAGCGCATCAGGCAGGCCTCGTAGATCGCATCGCGCGACGACAGCCCGCGCAGCCGCTCGGCATCGAGCGCGAAGTCGATCATCATGATGGCGTTCTTCTTGACGATGCCGACCAAGAGGATCACCCCGATCGCGCCGATCAGGTCGAAATCGGTGTGCGACATCATCAGCGCCGCCACCGCGCCGACGCCGGCCGAGGGCAGGGTGGACAGGATGGTCAGCGGGTGGATGTAGCTCTCGTAGAGCATGCCGAGCGAGATGTAGATCGTCGCCAGCGCGGCCAGAACCAGGAACAGCTCGTTCGCCAGCGCTTGCTGGAAGATTTTTGCGGAGCCTGCGAACCCGCCATTGATGCCCGCCGGCATGTTGATCGCGTGCATCGCAGTCTCGATCGTGGTGGTCGCCGTGCTCAGGGAGACGCCCGGCGGCAGATTGAACGAGATGGTGCTGGCGACCAGCAGATCCTGGTGGTTGACCGAGAGCGGCGTCTCGCCATGCTCGAAGCGGGCAACGCTCGACAGCGGGATCATCGTCTCGGCGCTGGTCGAGACCGCGGTCCCGGTCGAGGCGACGCCCTTGCCGGTGGCGCCGATCGAGTTGGTCGCCTGGTTGCGCACCACATTGGCGGCGACCGAAGAGACCGAGCTCTTCTGCGACGATGAGGCCACCGTTCCGGCCACCGCATTGGTGCTCTGGGTGCCGGTCGCCGATCCGCCCGAGGTCGAGATATAGACCTCCTTCAGGGTCTGCGGGTCCTGCGAGAAGCGCGGCGCGACTTCCATGATCACGTGATACTGGTTGCGCGCGACGAAGATGGTCGAGACCTGGCGCTGCCCGAACGCGTCATACAGCGTGTTGTCGAGCTGGGCGACCGTGATCCCGAGCCGCGAGGCGGCGTCGCGATCGATCACCAGATTGGCCTGCAGCGCCTTGTTCTGCTGGTCGCTGTTGACGTCCGTGAGCGTCGGCTCCTTCTGCAGGGCGGCGACGAGCTTCGGCGTCCACTCGTTGAGCTCCTCGAAGGTCGAACCCTTCAGCGTGTACTGATACGCGGCGTTGCCCGAGCGTCCGCCGGCGCCGAGATCGCCGATCGATTGCAGGAACAAGGTGGCGCCGGCGACGCTCGCCAGGGGCTCGCGCAGCCGCTCGATCACCTTGTCGGCGCGCAGCCCGCGTTCGTTCATCGGCTTCAGCGAGGCGAATACGGTGCCGGTGTTGGTGCCGCCCGGGCCGACGCCGCCGCCCCCGGTGAAGCCGACCGCGGTCTCGACCGCCGGATCCGACTTCACGATGTCGATGAACTGGGTCAGCTTCTGCCGCATCAGCTGGAACGAGGTGCTCTGGTCGGCCTGGATCGAGCCAACCAGCAGCCCGGTATCTTGTTGCGGGACGAAGCCCTTGGGCACGACCCTGTAGAGATGGAAGTTCAGATAGAGCGTCGAGGCCAGGATCAGCATCACCAGCAGCGGATGGCGCAGCGCGAGGCTGAGCGTGGTGCGGTAGCCGTTCAGCATCAGCTCGAAGACGTGCTCGCTGATCCGGTAGATCCGGCCGTGCGGCTGGCCTGCCTCCTTGCGCAGCACCACGGCGCACATCATCGGCGTCGTGGTCAGCGAGACCACCAGCGAAATCACGATCGCGATCGTGATGGTCATGGCGAATTCGCGGAACAGCCGGCCGACCAGGCCGCCCATCAAGAGGATCGGCACGAACACCGCGACCAGCGACACGCTCATCGACAGCACGGTGAAGCCGACCTCGCGGGTGCCGAGCAGCGTCGCCTCCAGCCGCGACAGCCCGGCGTCCATGTGGCGGGTGATGTTTTCCAGCACCACGATGGCATCGTCGACCACGAAGCCGGTCGCCACCGTCAGCGCCATCAGCGAGAAGATGTCGAGCGTGTAGCCGAGCAGGTACATCACCGCGAACGTCGCGATCAGGGACACGCCGACCGCCACGACAGGCACCAGCGTCGCCCGCGCATTGCGCAGGAAGGCGAACACCACCAGGATCACCAGCGCGACCGCGATCAACAGCGTGATCTCGACATCGTGCAGCGAGGCCCGGATCGTCTTCGAGCGATCCATCGCCAGCGTGATGTCGATCGCCGGCGAGACCGAGGCCTTGAGCTGCGGCATCAGCCCCTTCACATTGTCGACCATCTTGATGATGTTGGCGCCGGGCTGCCGGTACACGATCATCACGACGGCCGGCTTGCCGTTGGCAAGGCCCAGCGTGCGGACATTCTCCACGGAATCGATCACGTCGCCGACGTCGGTCAGCCGCACCGCGGCGCCGTTGCGGTAGGCGACGACCAGCGGCTTGTAGTCGTCCGCCTTGCGGGCCTGGTCGTTGGCGTAGATCTGGTAGCGCTGGTCGCCGACGTCGATGCCGCCCTTCGGGCTGTGCGCGTTGGCGCTGCTCAGCGCGGCGCGGACGTCCTCGAGCCCGATGCCGTATTTGTAGAGCGCCGGCGGGATCAACTCGACGCGCACCGCGGGCAGCGAACCGCCGCCGACCGAGACCTCGCCGACGCCCTCGACCTGCGACAGCTTCTGCGCCAGCACGGTCGAGGCGGCGTCATAGAGCTCGGCCGGGGTCAGCGTGTCCGAGGTCAAGGTGTAGATCAGGATCGGCGCCGAGGCCGGGTTGAACTTGCGGTAGGTGGGGTTGGCGCGCAGGTTGGTCGGCAGGTCGGCGCGCGCCGCGTTGATCGCGGCCTGCACGTCGCGCGCGGCGCCGTTGATGTCGCGGTCGATGTCGAATTGCAGCGTGATCCGCGCCGAGCCGAGCGAGGACTGCGACGTCATCTCGGTGACGCTGGCGATCTGGCCGAGGTGGCGCTCCAGCGGGCTCGCGACGGTCGCCGCAACGTCGGCCGGGCTGGCGCCGGGCAGCGTCGCCTGCACCATGATGGTCGGAATGTCGACGTCGGGCAGCGGCGATACCGGCAGCTTGAAGAACGCAATGACGCCCGCCACCACCAGTCCAAGCGACAGCAGCGTGGTGCCGACCGGGCGGCGGACGAAGGGGGCGGAGAGGTTCATTGCATCAGCGAGCGATGTTTGCGGATGAGCTTCTATCCGTCCGCGCCGCGATGCAAAAGCCTAAATGTCACAGGCCGCTGCCTTAGTGAAGCCGCGATGTGTCTGGCCGCAACAATACGCAGGTCACGGCCGCGCGCTACTTCGCCGTAGTCTGGCTCGCGCCGACGAAGTAGAAATCCTCGGCGCCCGGCACCGAGCCATAGCTGAACGGTTGTTGCCGGCGATCGGTCGCGGCCATCACGTCGTCGCGCACCAGGTCGAACAGCTTGCGGATCTCGATCCGCGGCGTCTGCATCCGCTTGATCAGGGCGGTCACGAACGGGCTGTGGCCGCCGTCGCCGTCGAGCGCGACCTGGCCGTGCTTGGCGGCGTAGACCACCAGCGTGCCGCTGTCGGGCTCGACCTGCGCCAATCCCCGGCCGATCGAGCGCGACGCGACGGTGCGCTTGATCTGGTTGGCGAACGGATTGTCGCGGCAGGCATCGAGAATCACGAGATGCAGCTTGCGCGCGCCTTCGGTGGCGCCCATCACCTGGGTCAGCGCGACCGCCTCGTACGGCACGTCGCGGTCGGTGGCGAGCTTGGCGTCAACAGGCACCAGATAGTTCTCGCCCGCCATCTCCAAGCCGTGCCCGGCATAGTAGATCACCGCCCAATCGGCGCCGTCGGCCGCGTTGGCGAACGACTTCAGCGCATCGACCAGGCCGTCGCGCGTGGCGTCGGTGACCAGGCGGACATCCTGAAAGCCCGTGGCGCGCAGCGTCTCGGCGATCGCCGCCGCGTCCTGGCCGGGGTTCGGCAGCACCGGCACCGAGCGGTATTTCGAATTGCCGACGACGAGGGCAACGCGCTTTTCGGTCATCGCGGCCTTCGGGGCCGCGCCGGCCGGCGCGATCGGAACGGTGGCTGCAACCGCGAGCGCAGCTTTGGCCGCGCCGTGATCCGCGACGACGCTCTTTTCGGTCGTCGCGACCGTGGCCAGCCGTTGCAGGCCGTCTCTGGCGACGCGCTGGCCCTGGGTGCGATCGAGCTGATCGAGGCCGATGACATCGAGCGCGTGGCGGAAGTCGGCGCGGGCGCCCTCGATATCGCCCTTCTTCTCGTCGGCGAGGCCGCGCCGCGCGTAGTTCAATGCGCCCTGGGCATTGAGTTGCGTGGCGTGGTCGTAGTCGTGCATCGCCTGGTCGAGCTCGCCTTTGCTCGCCAGCGTCAGGCCGCGCAGCGAGTAGAACTCCGGCTGGCTATCCTGGATCGCGATCGCGCGCTCGACGTCGCGTGCGGCATTGTCGATGTCGCCGGCGGACATCTCGACCACGGCCCGGCAGTAATAGGGGCCGCCGGCGCGCGGCGCGACCTTGATCGCATCCTGGCAATGCAGCGCCGCGAGTCGGTCCTTGCCGCTGAAATCATAGACCAGCGCGCGGTTGACATAGGCGTACCAGGAGCCGGGATCGAGCTCGATCGACTTGCCGTAATCGGCCAGCGCACGCTCATAGTCGCCGGTGGCGACGAACAGCTCGGCGCGGTTGTTGAACCAGCCGGCGCTGAACGGCCCGGCCGGCTTGAGCTGGATCGCCCGATCGAAGTCGCTCCGCGCGCGGTCGTAATCCTGGTTCTGCAGGAAGACCTTGGCCCGCTGGCCATAAGACGGCGCAAACGACGGATTGGCCGCGATCGACTGATCGTAATCTGCCTTGGCCTTCTCGAGATCGCCCTTGTTATGCCAAGCCAGCGCCCGGTTGTAATAGGTGATCGCGAGATCGCGTCCCCTCGGATTGGCTGCGATCAGGCGGGTGCAGGCCGGGATCACCAGGTCGGGCCGCGAATCCTTGGCGTCGCAAATCGCGCCATCCTCTCTCAGGCCGGCAAAGGATGGGGAGTTCAGCAGCAACACTAGGCCGATCGCGGCGAGCCTGAGCAATGAGGGGCGCATTCCAGTCATTCCATTCCAGCGACCGGAAATGGAGACCACAATGTTGTTCGCGCCGTGGCAAAAATTCGCGCGCCAGGTTCCGCGCCTCAGTTCGGATCCACGCCATCCGCTGCACGCGCATCCCGATGCAGCGGGCCGGAATCGTGCAGCATCGCCGCGAGCTGGTGCAGCTGCGCGTCGCGAAAGCCCTGCTTCTCGATCGAGGCGACGGTCGAGAGCACATAGTCGCGGTTGTTGCCGGAGCGGCCGTGGCCCTGCAGCACCAGGCGCTGCTGTTCGGCCAGCGACAGCCGCCCGGCATATTGCACATGGCCGCGATCGACCACATAGGCCAGCGCCGGGACGCGATCGCGCGCCGCGTTCTCCAGCCACACCGAGCGCATCACCTCGCGGTAGACATTGGTGGTCTGCTCGCGCGAGCGCAAATAGGCGATGGTGTCGTGGCGCAGCCGGGCCGCGACGCGGAACGCGATGCCGCGGCAGGCGCCGCCGCGGTCGAGCCCGAGCACCAGGCCCGGCTTCTCCGGCGTGCCGCGGTGGTCGAACGAATAGACGCAGAGCGCGCGATGCTCGCCGATCAGCCGCGCCGGCACCTGCTCGAGGTATTCGAAGCCCGGCTTCCACATCAGCGAGCCGTAGCCGAACACCCAGAGGTCGGCGTCGGGCGATTCGGAATGGGGAGGATTTGCTGACATCGCGCTGATGGGCTAGCAGAACAGGCCGTCGAAGCGAAGCAAATTTCGTTCTGTTTCCAACACTTAACCTTTAGAACGAGTGCCGCCGCTTCGATTTTGACAAATTCGCCCGCCAAAGGACGCCGCATGTCCGATACCACCTCCGCCCCCCGCCGCCGCTCGCGCTTCGGCCTCTACGCGGTCCCCGTCGCGGTCCTGATCGCCGCGATCGCGTGGAGCGGTTTCTGGTTCTACGCCGCCTCGCAGGTCGGCGTGCAGGCCGATGCCTGGCGCGCCCAGGAGGCGAAGGCCGGCCGGGTCTATGATTGCGGCAACCGTTCGGTGGCGGGTTACCCGTTCCGCTTCGAGGTCCGCTGCACCGATCCGAGCGTGATGCTGGTGTCGCAGACCGCTTCGCCCGAGATGGCGTTCGTGGCGCGGCTCGCCGAGATCCTTGTGGTGGCCCAGGTCTATGACCCCAAGCTCGTGATCGCCGAGTTCAAGGGCCCGGCCACCATCGCCGAGCGCAACGCGCAGCCGACGCTGCAGGTCGACTGGAGCCTCGGGCGCAGCAGCGTGGTCGGCCTGCCGGCGGTGCCGCAGCGCGTCGCGCTGGTGTTCGACAATCTCGCCGTCGACCGCACCGGCGGTCCCGCGCCGACGCCGCTGATGCGCGTCAACCATATCGAGCTGCACGGCAGGCAGGTCGATGGCTCGGCCGCCGACAATCCCGCGATCGAGACCGTGCTGCAGATCAATGGCGGCACCTTGCAGGACGTGCATCCGCTGCTCACCCAGCCGTTCAACGCCGACATCCACGCCCGGCTCAACGGCCTGAAGGATTTCTCGCCAAAACCGTGGCCGGATCGTTTCCGCGAGATCCAGGCGGCCGGCGGCAGCGTCGAGATCCAGCAGTCGCGGATCGAGCAGGGCGACGTGCTGTCGGTCGCGGCCGGCACGCTGCGCCTGAATGCGCAGGGGCGCATCGACGGCGAATTGCAGATGACGGTCGCCGGCCTCGAACGCGTGATCCCGGCGCTCGGCATCGACAAGATGCTGGAGGAGGGCGTGCCGCAATCGACGCTCGATCGCGTCGCGCCCGGCGTCAAGAGCCAGGACCTCAGCAATCTGTTCGGTGCGCTGGATCGCGCGATCCCCGGCCTCGGCAAGGTGATCAAGCAGAACGCCAATGCCGGCATCTCCGCCGGGATCAATTCGCTCGGCACCGAGGCGGTGCTCGAAGGCAAGAAGGCACGCAGCTTCCCGCTGCGCTTCGCCGACGGCGCGGTGTTCCTGGGCCCGCTGAAAGTCGCGCAGATCCCGCCGCTGTTCTGAGCGTTGCGCTCAGTCAGCCGGGATGAAGCGGAGCGTGCCGGCGCGACGGGTCGGCTTGCCGGTGTCGTTGGTGTGGTTGACGCCGTCCATGACCGGCACCTCGGGGAAATCGAACGGGCTGACGCCGTCGAGGCAGGCCACGTTGACGGCATAGAGGCTCTGGTCGGATCGCCGCTGGTGATGGGTGTAGATGCCGCAGCCGGAGCAGAAGAAGTGCTGCGCCGTTCCGGTGTGGAAGCGGTAGCTCGTCAGCTTATCCTCGCCTTGCAGGAACCTGATCCCGCCCATGTCCGCCATGGCGACGACGGCGCCGCGCATCCGGCAATAGGAGCAGGTGCAGCGGCGGATCGAATGGAAGCCGTCGCTCAGCGTCACCTCGAAGCGCACCGCGCCGCAATGGCATTGGCCAGCCCGAACGTTCGCCTTGTCCGCCATGTCGCGTGTCCCTGTTGATCGCCTGATCGCGACATGACGTATCGCCAAAATCCGAACCGGACAATCCTGCAAAAACTCGCGCATAGCGCGAGAAAAACTCACGCGAAGGCGCGGCGTGTTGTAGGGCGGGTTAGGCGAAGCCGTAACCCGCCATCGATCGGTGCCGGCTGCGCGGCGGATTACGCTGACGCTAATCCGCCCTACTGTTCATTATTCCCTCGCGCGCGATATCGTCCGTCGCGCCAAACTATTCCCGCGGTCGCGATGAGAAAAATGTGACCGGAATATTGCGGCCGACTGCGAATATCGTTCCCCGAGTGCCGCTCTCTCTCGCCTGAGGAAACAAACTCGTGTGGAGGGATGCGATGCGAATTCTCGGGGGGATTTTGCTCGGCAGCATGCTGCTGTCGGCAGGTCCGGCTTTGGCGGAGGACGATGCGTCCGAGCTGAAGGCGTTGAAGGCACGTCTCAGGCAGCTTGAGCAGAGGATGGAGGTGCAGGCACGCAAGGAGGAGGCGCTGGCGGCAAGGCAGAGCGCGATGCGCAACACGCAGATGGCGGCGAAGGCGCCGGTGCCGTTCGATCCCTGCGCCTCGGGCAAGCTCTGCTACAAGGGCGTCACCTTCACCTTCGGCGGCTGGATCGATCTCACCGGCATCTATCGCACCCGCAACCTCGCCTCCGATTCGGGCTCGATCTACAACTTCATTCCGTTCCCGCAGAGCAAGAACTTCAACACCGGCGAGTCGCGCTTCACCGCGCGCCAGACCCGCTTCTCGGTGCTCGCCGAAGCCAATGCCACGGAGACCATCTACGTCGCCGGCTATGGCGAGCTCGATTTCGAGGGCGCGGCGCAGACCGCGAATTCGGTCGCGACCAACTCGTTCAACCCGCGGCTGCGGCAGGCCAGCATCGAGATCGACCGCAGCGATCTCGGCTTGCACGTGCTCGCCGGCCAGTCCTGGTCGCTGAACACGCCGAGCAAGGCGGGCATCGATCCGCGTGGCGCCGATACGCCCGGCGTGATCGATTTCGAGCTGGTGCCGGGCTTCCTCGGTGCGCGGCAGCCCGGCGTCCGGGTCTGGCAGGATATCGGGCCCGAGTTCAAGCTCGCGGTCTCGGCCGAAAACCCGCAGACCTCGTTCTTCGGCGGCAATACGCCGCTGGTCGGCACGCCCGCGGTCGGGCCGCAGGGCGTCCTCAATCCGAACCTGCTGGTGAACCTGACCGGTCCTGGCGGCAGCTTCTTCAACAGCCTGAACAATGTCAGCCTCAACCACGTGCCCGATGTCACCGTGAAGGGAGCGTGGGATCCGCGGCTCGGGCCGTACAAGGTGCATGTCGAGGCATGGGCGCTATATCGCGACTTCTACGATCGCTTCAACTTCGCCAATCACGACGTCAACACGGTGAGTTTCGGCGGCCATCTCTCGGCCGAGATCGTGCCGAAGACGCTGGAAGTGCAGGCCTCGGCATCCTACGGCGCGCTCGGCCGCTTCACGGCGACGCCGTTCCCCGATGCGACGGTGCGCCAGGATGGCTCGATCCAGCCGTTGCCGATCACGGCCTTCCTGGTCGGCTCGGTCTGGCATACGACGCCGGAGCTCGATCTCTACGCCTATGCCGGGCTGGAGAAGACCAAGGCGACCTTCTCCAATGTCGGCACGGTGCCGTTCGGCTATGGCAATCCGCTCTACAACAATCTCGGCTGCAACATCGAGAACTCGCCGGCGGCGACCTGCAACGGCAACACGTCGGAGGTCAGGCAGTATACCGTCGGCTTCTACGACACGATCTTCAAGGGCGCCTACGGCACCATCAAGGCCGGCGCGCAATATTCCTACACCCAGCGCTTTGCCTTCGAGGGCGTCGGCGGCGCGCCGAGGACGGACGATCACATCATCATGTCGCAGCTCCGCTACTACCCGTTCTCGCCGTAGGAGCGGAGTGAGGAACGCAGAGCCGGAAGGAGGCCGCACATGAGGATCGTGACCAGACCGAAGGGCAGGGCCGTGATCGCCCGCGAGCTGATGATGATCAGCCGCGTCGCGCATGTGTTGCAGCGGACCGGGCTGGCGATGGCCGGTGCCATGGGCGGCACCTTCGTGGCCGCCCAGCTCGCGAAGGGGCACGTCGCCTTCTTCGGTACGCTGGCCTTCATCGCGACCACGATCGTGATCGGTGCTGTCGGCTTCTATCTCGGCATCGACATTCCGAAGCCGGCGATGCGCGTGACGGGCCGCATCGATGCCCTCGAGCTGATGAGCGCGGCCGGCATCTTCCTCGCCGCACTGGCCGCGCTGGTGTCGGTCTACGGCATCGTGTTCGACGAGATCCCGCCGCGGGCCTGGGAGTTCGTGATCGGCGCATGGTGGTTCGGCGGCATCGTCATGCTGGCAATCGCCGGCCTGGTCGGCCGTCAGCGGCTGACACAGAAGGTTGTGGCGATATCGGCGGGGCCGATCAGGGATCAGCGGATGCGTCGGTGACGGTCGCGAGCCCAGCTCCGTTCCGATTTTCAGAATTTAACTTGACATCCGACCCAACTCAGATGTTCAATACGCCCGTCTCACCCGATCGAGGGGCGCTGCGCATCGTCAGGAGTGTTGCGGTGAGATGCGGTGGACGCTGCTTGCGCACTGACGACGTGCACGATGCGGCGGACGGCGAAGTCGTGCAGACCTGACGCCCTAGCGGCAGGTGTCTCCTAGCGGAACGCGCAAGCGTTCTCGCGAAGGACGGTGACAAACAAGCCCAGTCTCACCGGGGCGAGCACGTATAAGCCGTAAAACCATCGCGCAGGGAAAGCCGGGTTGTTTCCGGTTACACCTGTGGTCCTACCTCCCGCGTTTTTCATTACGCGGGACCCATGGGTGCGATCGGCACCCGGCTTTCCCTGCGCCCTCTGATTTCAGGGCGGCGAAACGAAATGCAAAAGCTCGGACGATTCATGTCGCGAGAACGCGAAGCTGCGTCCCACCCACACCTGTCATCGCTCGGCTCGCCGCCTCCGCTGAAGCTTCGGCGAGCCCAAGACCGCAAGCCCCGTCGAAGCCTTGGCGTAGACGGGACCGGGCGATCCAGTACGCCGCGGCCTCTCGGCTCAAGCACAACCGTCTCTGGAATACTGGATCACCCGCTTTCTGTTTAGACCGGACAGATCACTGACAGGTGTTCGGAGACATAGCTGACACGTCAAAATTGGCTGGATTGGTCGATTCGGGAGCCGTCCATGCCGTGGAGCGAGGTGTCAGTGATGGATCAGCGACGAGAGTTTGTGCGGCTTGCTCTGCAGGAAGGCGCGAACCGGCGAGAGCTGTGCCGGCGCTTTGGGATCAGTCCTGATGTCGGCTACAAGTGGCTGAGGCGGTGGCATGCCGGCGATCGGGAACTGGCCAATCAGTCCCGTCGACCGAAGACGATGCCCAAGCGCAGTGCGATCGCGCTGGAGGCGCAGGTGGTGGCGGTCCGCGACAAGCATCCGGCCTGGGGAGCGCGCAAGATCGCCCATTGCCTGAAGCGGGACGGGCAAGCTGTGCCAGTGGCCTCCACGGTGCATCGGATCCTGTGCCGACATGAGCGGATCAAGCCGAGTGAGAAGGCACCGCCCGGTCCGCCAGGCCATCGCTTTGAGAAGGAGGCTCCCAATCAGCTGTGGCAGATGGACTTCAAGGGCCACATGCCTCTCGGCAACGGGACGCGGTGCCATCCGCTGACCATGGTGGACGATCACTCGCGCTATGCTCTGTGCCTGAAGGCATGTGCCAATGAGCAGCGCCCCAACGTGCAGAAGCATCTGACCGATACCTTTCGCCGCTATGGCCTACCGGACGCCTTTTACATCGACAACGGCTCGCCCTGGGGCGATACGTCCGGCGCTCGCTGGACCGCGCTGAAGGTCTGGCTGCTCAAGCTCGGCATCCATGTGGTGCATGCCAGGCCGTGTCACCCGCAGGGCCGCGGCAAGAACGAGCGCTTCCATCGCAGTTTGAAAGCGGAAGTGTTTGCCCTGCGCTCGTTCCGCACTTTGCCGGAAGTCCAGCGTGCCCTGGATAGCTGGCGCACACTCTACAATTTGGAGCGGCCTCACGAGGCGCTCGGCATGGCTGTCCCAGCCGACCGCTACCGGCCGAGTTCTCGCGCCATGCCGAACCGTGTTCCGAAGGTCGAATACGATACCGGAGAGATCGTTCGCATCGTCTCCTCGACACGGAGCTACGTCGCCTTCCGGGGGCAGATGTGGAAAGTCCCGCAAGCCTTCTGCGGCGAGCCTCTTGCGATCAGACCGCTCAACCGCGACGGCAACTACGGAATCTTCTTCGCCAGCTGGCAGGTCGCATCAATCGACTTGACCAATGGCAGACCTGTCAGTGATGTGTCGGAACAGGCGTCAGCCATGTCTCCGGTCTAAACATTTCGCGGGTGATGACATCGCGTTGTTTGGTTACGGCTTTCGCCAGGACGACACAGGAGAAAGCTGCGCGCTCGATCCTACTTCTTCAAATTCGCATGCGGGCGGCCGAAGTCGGGCGCGGCGGAATCCTGGCCGGTCTCGACGATGCCGCGGCGGATGGCGCGGGTGCGGGTGAAGTGGTCGAACAGCGCGTCGCCGTCGCCGCGGCGGATCGCGCGGGTCAGCTTCGACAGGTCCTCGGTGAAGGTGCCGAGCATCTCGAGCACGGCGTCCTTGTTGGCGAGGAACACGTCGCGCCACATCGTGGGATCGGACGCCGCGATGCGGGTGAAGTCGCGGAAGCCGCCGGCGGAGAATTTGATGACCTCGGATTCCGTCACCTGCGCCAGCTCGTCGGCGGTGCCGACGATGGTGTAGGCGATCAGATGCGGCAGATGGCTGGTGATCGCGAGCACGAGATCATGATGATCCGGCGTCATGATCTCGACCTTGGCGCCGAGCCCGGCCCAGAACGCGCGCAGCCGGTCGGTCGCGGCGGGATCGGTGCCGTTGGGCGGCGTCAGGATGCACCAGCGGTTGATGAAGAGCTCGGCGAAGCCGGAATCCGGACCCGAATGCTCGGTGCCGGCCACCGGATGCGCCGGCACGAAGTGCACGGTGTCAGGTAGATGCGGCGCCATGTCCTTGACCACGGCGCCCTTCACCGAGCCGACGTCGGAGATGATGGCGCCCGGCTTCAGGTGCGCCGCGATCTCGGCCGCTACCGCGCCGCAGGCGCCGACCGGGATGCAGAGGATGACGAGATCGGCGTCCTTCACCGCCTCGATATTGGTCGCGACGACGCGATCGACGATCCCGAGCTCGGCGACGCGCGCACGCGTCTTCTCCGAGCGCGCGGTGGTGACGATCTCGCCGACCAGGCCCTGCGCGCGGGCGCCGCGCGCGATCGAGCCGCCGATCA
Source organism: Bradyrhizobium sp. USDA 4461 (assembly GCF_054055655.1). Lineage (NCBI taxonomy): Bacteria > Pseudomonadati > Pseudomonadota > Alphaproteobacteria > Hyphomicrobiales > Nitrobacteraceae > Bradyrhizobium > Bradyrhizobium sp. USDA 4461. The sequence goes on along the minus strand of NZ_JBSRXM010000001.1, from coordinate 1,218,951 downwards.
GGCCGAAGCCGATCAGCGCGATGCGGTTGAAGAGCGGAGCGGTGGTCACGATGTCACTTTCCAGCCAGGAAGTCGCGCAGCCCCTCGACCACGAGGCGGTTGGCTTCCTCGGTGCCAATGGTCATGCGCAGCGCATGCGGCAGCTTGTAATTGTTGAGCGCGCGCAGCACGAGGCCGCGCCGCGTGAGATAGGCGTCGGCTTCGGCCGCGGTCTTGCCCTGGTCGGTCGGGAAGTGGATCAGCACGAAATTGGCGACGCTCGGCGTCACCTTCAGTCCGAGCTTGCCGATCTCCTCGGTCAGCCAGTTGCGCCATTGTTCGGTGTGGGTCCGCGACATCTGCACATGCGCGCTATCCTCGATCGCCGCCACCGCCGCCAGCATCGCAGGCGTGGTGACATTGAACGGGCCGCGGATCCGGTTGCAGGCATCGACGATATGCGCCGGCCCGAACATCCAGCCGACCCGCAGCGCGGCAAGGCCGTGGATCTTCGAGAAGGTGTGCGTCACCACGGTGTTGTCGGTGGTCGCGACCAGCTCGATGCCAAGCTCGTAGTCGTTGCGCGAGACATAGTCGGCATAAGCCGCGTCGAGCACCAGCAGCACATGCGAGGGCAGCGCGGCGCGCAGCCGCTTGACCTCGTCGAACGGGATATAGGTGCCGGTCGGGTTGTTCGGGTTGGCGAGCCAGACCAGCTTCGTGCGCGGCGTCACCACCTTGAGGATGGCGTCGACATCGGCGGTGAAGTTGCTCTCGGCCGCGATTACGTTCTTGGCGCCGTTCGCCATGGTGGCGATCGGGTAGACCAGGAAGCCATGGGTGGTCGAGATCGCCTCGTCGCCGGGCGCCAGATAGGTGTGCGCCAGCAGATTGAGGATCTCGTCGGAGCCGGCGCCGCAGATGATGCGGTCGGGATCGAGCCCATAGGCGCGGCCGATCGCCTCGCGCAGCACCCGCGAGGTGCCCTCCGGATAATCCTCGAGATGGTCAGCCGCCGCCTTGTAGGCCGCGATCGCCTTCGGCGACGGCCCGAACGGGGTCTCGTTAGCGGACAGCTTGAACACCTTGCGGCCCGGTTCCGGCACCGGGCTCTTGCCGGGCGTATAGGGCGCAATATCGAGGATGCCGGGGTTCGGCACGGGGCGGGACATCATCAACTCCGAACAGAGCGTTTTCCAGCGAAGTGGATACCGGTTCGCGTCAAGAAAACGCGTCAAAACAAAAATCTATACGGGCGGCTAGCTCTTTGGCGACCCGTTGGAGGGCACCGTATAGCGCGTTGCGTGGCTGCCGACGAGGGCCGAGGAGCGCACCGAGGCGCCGGCCTCGATCAAAGCGAGCTTGATCTTCTCGAAATCATGGCCGGCGACCGAGACCAGCAGCGCCGCGCCGTCAAAAGCGGTGTCGGGCACTGCGACGATCTCGGCGAGCGGGGCGAGCGCGCGGGCGGTATCGGCATTCCAGCCGGATACCCGCACGCTCCACATCTGGACCTCCGTCACCATCGCATCGTCGGCGACGCGGGAGACCAGGAATACCGGCAGCGCGGCGGGATGGTCGGCGCGCTCCAGGAACGGCAGCCGCGCGATGATCTTCGGCGCGCCCTCGGCCTCCAGCGCATTCCACCACGGCGTGCGGCTTGCGATCGCGGAGACCAGCGCGAGGTCGCCCTTCGATTTCGCCACCGCCTCGACCGCGGCCTGCGCGCTGAAATGCGAGACGTAGGGCACCACGAAGCCGAAGTGAAACCGCGCCGAGTCGCGCATCGCGGACTCGCCCACCGACACGTCGGCATGCACCGCGAACGGTGCTTGCACATAGGTGAAGGTCGAGATGATGACGCGCCAGATGCCCTCGATGGTGTCGAGGGGCAGGATGCCGCGATGGCGCTGCACCAGTTCGCGCATCATGCTGGCCTCGCGCGCCGGGCGGAACGCCGAGCCGACCTCCTGGGTCTTCTTGACCTGGATCAGGCGGTCGATGATGTCGCCGCGCGCCATCAGCAGGCGGTGGACCTGCGCGTCGATCGCGTCGATCTCCTTGCGCAGCTCCTGCAGCGAGGGCGGCGACGGGGGTGGGTTGGACATGCTCTCAAACCTTGTCGTCAGGGCGGCCCGTTGCCGCCTCGGACAGGGCCCCTGATTAGGAAAGACGGCCGCCGAAAGCAAAGAGAAACGTCGCAGGCGTGCCTTGCGCATTCGGTTAACCATCGGCGCCCGATGGGGGGACGCTCGCCGGCCGCCTTGACGGCGGGGGGCCTGAGGACTAGGTTCGCTGCACTCCGTGGTCATTTGAGCCGGCCGGCTTGCAGCCACGTTAAACAACTCGCTAAACAGGCCGGGGACAGATCAGCTCCCGGCCGAACCTATGTTCAGGCCGGGTTTTTTATTGGCCTGATTTCTGTTCGAGCCCTCCCGCGCGGGAGGCAGGGTCGCTGAGATGAGCAACGTGCGTCCGATACCGAGCCCGCAAACCCAGAGCGATGATCGCGCCCATGAGGCCGATCATCCGTCGTCATTGGTGGCAAAGTTCGGCATGGACCAGCCGCTGAGGCTCGATTGCGGCGTCGATCTTGCGCCGTTCCAGATCGCCTATCAGACCTACGGCGAGCTCAATGCCGACAGGACCAACGCGATCCTGGTCTGCCACGCACTGACCGGCGATCAGCACGTCAACAACACCCATCCGGTCACCGGCAAGCCCGGCTGGTGGGAAACCATGGTCGGTACCGGCAGGCCGATCGATCCCGACAAGTACTTCATCATCTGCTCCAACGTGATCGGCGGCTGCATGGGCTCGACCGGCCCTGCCTCGCTGAACCCGGCGACCGGCAAGGTGTGGGGGCTGGATTTCCCGATCATCACGATCCCCGACATGGTGCGCGCGCAGGCGATGCTGATCGATCGCCTCGGCATCGCGACGCTGTTCTGCGTGGTCGGCGGCTCGATGGGCGGCATGCAGGTGCTGCAATGGACGGCGGCCTATCCGGAGCGCGTGTTCGCGACGCTGGCGATCGCCTGCTCGACGCGGCATTCGGCGCAGAACATCGCGTTCCACGAGCTCGGCCGCCAGGCCGTGATGGCCGATCCGGACTGGCGCGGCGGCCGCTATGTCGACGAGGACACCCATCCGCATCGCGGGCTCGCGGTGGCGCGGATGGCCGCGCACATCACCTATCTGTCGGATGCCGCGCTGCACCGCAAGTTCGGGCGGCGGATGCAGGACCGCGAGCTGCCGACCTTCTCGTTCGATGCGGATTTCCAGGTCGAGAGCTATCTGCGCTACCAGGGCTCGTCCTTTGTCGAGCGCTTCGACGCCAACTCCTATCTCTATCTGACCCGCGCGATGGACTATTTCGACATCGCCGCCGACCATAACGGCGTGCTGGCGAAGGCGTTCGCCGGCATCAAGACCCGGTTCTGCGTGGTGTCGTTCACCAGCGACTGGCTGTTCCCGACCTCGGAGTCGCGCGCGCTGGTGCATGCGCTGAATGCGTCGAGCGCGCGGGTGTCGTTCGCCGAGATCGAGACCGACAAGGGGCACGACGCCTTCCTGCTCGACGTGCCCGAATTCCTCGACATCTCCCGCGCCTTCCTGCTGTCCGCAGGCAAGGCGCGCGGATTGAAGGACGGCGGCCAGTCATGAGCATGCAGCAGACACTGCCCTTGCCGGGCGTCGCGCCGGAGCGCACCGGCGGCTATCGCAGGGATCATCTTCTGGTCGCCGAGATGGTGCGGCCGGGCTCGCGGGTGCTCGACGTCGGCTGCGGCGATGGCGAGCTGTTGCAGCTGCTGGAAAGCCGCGGCATCGACGGTCGCGGCATCGAGCTGTCGCGCGAGGGCGTCAATGGCTGCGTCGCCAAGGGGCTCGCAGTGGTGCAGGGCGACGCCGACACCGACCTCGTCAACTACCCCGACGATGCGTTCGACTACGTGATCCTGTCGCAGACCTTGCAGGCGACGCGGCAGCCCAAGGCGGTGCTGGAGAACCTGCTTCGGATCGGCCAGCGCGCCATCGTCTCGTTCCCGAATTTCGGGTTCTGGAAGATGCGGCTGCAACTGCTGATCGGCGGCCACATGCCGCGCACCGAGAATCTGCCGGCAAGCTGGTACGACACGTCAAACATCCATTTTTGCACCATCAAGGATTTCGTGCAGCTCTGCGAAGAGATCAACGTCAAGATGGAGCGCGCGGTGGCGCTCGATCTCTACGGCCGCCCGGTGCCGCTCAACCTGCCGTGGTGGGTGTGGAACATGTTCGGCGAGCAGGGCGTGTTCCTGCTCAGCAGGGGCGGGCAGGGGAAATGACGCCTGCGTCACTTTCGTCATTCCGGGGCGATGCGCAGCATCGAACCCGGAATCCATTCATCCATGGAGTCTGCGGCCTAATGGACTCCGGGTTCACGCTTCGCGTGAACCGGAATGACGGCTCAAACCGGCGCCGCCACCAGCGACCTCGGATCGCGCACCGGCCAGCGGCCGGCCTCGACCAGCGCGATGAAGCGCTCCACCATCTCGTTGAACAGCGCCGGCTCCTCGAGATTGAGCACATGGCCCGACTTCGGGAACAACGACAGCCCGGCGGCCGGCAGATGCCGCTTCAGGAACAGGCTCGGCGCGATGCAATTGTCGTCCTCGTCGCCGCACAGGATCAACGCCGGCGTCGCCGCGCGCCTGATGGCGTCGGTCATGGTGTAGATCGAGGGCCTCGCGCCCTGAAAGCTGCGCATCGTATTGGCCGAGCCCTTGGCGTCGTGGCGGGCGAGCGCGGCGTAGAAGTCGGCATGGCCGCGCGGGTCCTTCACCAGGAACGGGATCCGGCTCGGCGCCTCGCGCGTCACCTTGGCGACCTCGGCCGAGCCGATCGCCTCATATTGCTCGGCATTGGCGCGGCACTGCGCGCGGAAGGCATCGAGGGTCTCGAGCGGCGAGCCGGAGCCGACCGCGGCGAGCGTCATCGACAGCGCGCGCTCCGGCGCGTTGAGGGCGACTTGCAGCGACGAATAGGAGCCCATCGACAGGCCGATGAAGTGCGCACTTGCGATGCCGAGATGATCAAGCACCGCAAGCGCGTCGGTGTAGAAGTGCTTGTAGGTGTAGACCTCGGCACTCGCCGGCACGTCGGACGGCGTGTAGCCGCGCGCGGAATACGCGATGCAGCGGTGGCCGCGCGAGAAGTAGCGCATCTGCGGCTCCCAATTGGTGTGATCGGTTGCGAACTCGTGCAGGAAGATGATCGGGGAGCCGTGTCCTGCGTCCTCGAAATAGAGGCGGACATGATCTTTCGTGGTGGCGTAGGGCATTGGAATTCTCCTCTCGTTGGCCGGCCCCAGATTTGCAATTAATTTCCGCGGCTGCAATGCGGCAGTTCCGACTATTTTCGTCATGGAATTTGCCCGGAATGACCCAGAAATCGTTTCCGCAGCGCCGCATCAAATCTTCCTCTCGCCACATCCGGATTTTCAAAACCATCGCCGCGTTTTCCAGGGGAACTGCAAGGGGAACGCGACGGGGAGTTGGGGGGCGTTGCAGAGGATCTCGAGAAGTATGGTTCAGTTGCTTGCGTATCGCCGGTCGCTTCGTGTTTTGGCGCTGGCTCTGTGTTCGCTCACTCTTGCCGTGATCTTCGCCGCTCCGGCATCCGCCCGTCCGCATCATTCGCGTCACGCGCATTCGGCCCATGCCGGCCATCACGCGCGCTACGCTGGTCATCAGCACTATCGGCACGGCGTGCGGCTGTCGCGCGCCGAGCGCCGCGAACGGCAGATGCAGCCGGATGATTTCGCCGAGGCCAATGCGGCGGTGTTGCCGGGCAACGCCGAAGCCGTGCCCAACACCGGCGGCGTGAGCATGGCGGGCGGCTTCGGCTCGTCCGGCATCGTCGCCGCGGCGCGCCGCTATCTCGGCGGCGGCAACCCGACCGGCCGCTCCAGCCTGTGGTGCGCGCGCTTCATGAACATGGTGCTGCAGCAGACCGGTCACCGCGGCACCGGCTCCGACATGGCGAGCTCGTTCGCCAAATACGGTACGCGCGTCTCCGGACCGCAGGTCGGCGCCATCGCCGTGATGGGCCGCCGCGGCGGCGGCCATGTCGGCATCATCACCGGGGTCGACGCCAAGGGCAATCCGATCATGATCTCGGGCAACACCAGCCATCGCGTCCGCGAGCTGCCGGTCTCGCGCGGCCGGATCTACGCCTATGTGATGCCGACGAACTGAGGCAGGATCATCTAGCTCTCCCCGGGGGATGTGGGAGAGGTGGCTATTCGCGGCACGAGGTCAGCCGGCGCTGCCGGCCGGCTTCACTTCTCGTGCTCCTTGGCCTCGATCGTGTCGACGTTGGTGGCCTCGAGGTTGCTCAAGGGGACTTCGACCGCGGCGGGTTGATACCAGGCGAATTGCGAGAAGTAGTTCGCAAGCACCTGATCCTTGAAGAACCGGCCATGCCGCGCGAAGATCTCGTTCCGCGCGACGCGCAGCTCGATCGCCGACATGTCCTTGAGATCGGCGTCGGTGAGAAATCGCCGATCGGAATCAGGGAAGAGGAAGCCGTCATGCGCCTTGGCGCGCTGCGTGACCGAGGCCGGCACGGCGGGCGGCGTCGTGCGCCCCACGGTGGCCTGATCGTCCTGTCCGCCCGACGTCACCACCGTATGCTCGAACGCGGGCCCGACGGTCCAGATCGCCAGCGCCAACGCCGCGGCGGCGACGCCTGCGCCGTACGTCCAGTAGCGCCTGATCGGCGAAACCTCGCGCAGTGGCGATTGTCCGGCCTCGCTCAGGACCTCGTTGATCGTGTCGATCAGGCGGGTCATGTGCATGCGGAAATCCTGACCGGAGTCGACCCGGGCCGCGTTGCAGAAGTGCAGAAAGCGAAGCGATTCCGGCAGTTCGGCTGCCTCCGGCATCGTTGCGCCGTTCACCAGCAGCGGCAGCAGCGTCTTGTTGTGCTTCAGCGCCGTCTCGATCTCGAAGCGCACGGAATCATTGGGATCCTCCAGGCGCGTAGGCTTCCCGTCATCGCTCTTGCCGGTCCAGAGCGGGCCGATCACGGCGATGACGATGTCGCAGGCAATGATCGCCTTGGCGATCCGGTCGACGAAGTTGGCGCCGGTGCGAATGCTGTTGACGTCGAAGAAGACGGACTTCTCGCCGTACTTCTCGATCAGATGGTCTGCGATGCGGCCCGCTGTGTCCTGATCGACCCGCCGGTACGAAACCATGATCATGCTCATGGCAACCCCGTGCAATCAATTTCGACAAATTTTGCTGCAATTCAAAATGTCGGGTGAAGTCTATTTCACGCAACCGAACATTGCAATGGATGCGCGTCTATGCGTGTTCAAGGAATACGGAGCGGACCGTGACCTACTGCGGTTCCGCAGCAATGGTGTCGCCGACCGCCGCGCCGCCGTCGCTGATGATCTCGGCGTAGATGCCGCATTCATTGTTGCCGAAGCGCTGCATCAGCGTGTTCGGGACCGAGAGATCGCGCGCGCCGGTATCGGGATCGACATTGACCGCGGCACAGCGTGTGATCCGCTTCACAACTTTTGCCCGTGCACTGCCGATCGCAATGGTCTGGTCGAGCAGGCTCGCCTCATGCCAGGCCGGCCAGCCCTCGACATAGAGATTGGCGCGGAAGCGCAGCGGATGCACCGGCGCGTGCACCATCTCTTCGATCGCCCGCAGGCTCGCCAGGTTGATGATCGAGACCACCTTGCGCGGCACGTCGGAGAAGCTGTGGCCCGGGCTGACCAGCACCTTCGGCGGTCCCTTGATCTGGCCGGCATGACCGTCGGCGAAATAGCGCTCGATCGCCGCACGGCCGGCTTCCGTCTCGAGGTCGCCCTGGGCCAGCATCGCGCCGTCCCGGCGCAGCGTCAGCACGTGGCTGTCATCGTCGAAATGGGCGCGCAGCGGCGCCAGCCACTCGTCCCGTTGCAGCATCAGGAAATGCGGCTTCGCCAGCCATGTCGGCGCCGACGGATCGAACCCGCTCGGGCCGTTCTCGATCGCGTAGCGGCGATCCGAGCGCAGCGTCTCGCCGACCCTGAGCTCTGCACGGGGCAGGGCCTCGGGCGTCAGACCCTTCACGGGGTAGCGGTAGATGCCGGTGATCCGGGCGGAGGAGGTGAGCGTCGTGTCCATCCGTCCGCTCTAGCCTGTTTGGCGGGCGGGGAGAACTGCCGGGAGCGGTGAGGCAGCTAGTCGGGCCGCGCCGCGCCTGGCATGTCCAGCACGCGCTGCATGAACACGAGTTCGAGCCAGCGGCCGAACTTGCGTCCGACCTCCGGCATCCTTGCGACCTCGACGAAGCCCAGCTGCGCGTGCAGCCTGAGCGAGGCGGGATTGCCGCCGTCGATGCCGGCGATCATGACATGCTTGCCGAGCGCGGTGGCTGCGGCGATCAGCTCGTCGACGATGAGGCGGCCGAGCCCGCGGCCGCGATGGTCGGCATGGATATAGACGCTGTGCTCCACGCTGTAGCGGTATCCCGGGAAGGTCCGGAAGTCGCCGAACGCGCCATACCCAAGCACCACAGGCCCCTCGGCCGCGACCAGCACCGGGTAGCCCAGCGCCAGCCGGGCCTTCATCCAGGCCAGCCGCTCGGCCTCGGAATCCTGCTTCTCCGTCCAGATCGCGTTCGAGTTGACGACCGCCTCATTGAAGATCGCGGTGATCGCAGGGATGTCCTGCTCCGTGGCGGGGCGGATAATCATTGGTCTTCCTCGACAAGCCGCTTGAATGGACCCCATCGTCTACTATATAAGACGGTATGTCAATTATAGAGGACAAGGCCGATGAGGCTCTCGGGCGGCGGGTTCGTGCCGAACGGGAGGGGCGCGGCTGGTCGCTGGCGGAACTCGCCGGGCGGGCCGGTGTGTCCAAGGCCATGCTGAGCAAGATCGAGCGTGCGGAGGCCAGCCCGACGGCGGCGACGCTATCGCGGATCGCCACGGCCTATGGCCTGACCATGGCCGCGCTGTTCGAGATTGCCTCAGCCGGTTCCCGTTTGCAGCGGGCGAAGGATCAGCCGGTGTGGCGCGATCCCAAGGCGGCTTATCTGCGGCGGCAGGTGTTCCTGCATCCGGCCAACCCGCTGGAGCTGGTTGAGATCGAGCTGCCCGCCCAGCAGGAAGCCGGCTTCCCCGCCAGCGCCTATCACCTGGTCCGCCAGGTGGTTTGGGTGATCAGCGGCCGCCTCACCTTGATGGAGGGGGCGGAGCGCCATGAGCTCGCGGCGGGTGACCGCGTCGAGCTCGGGCCGCCGTCGGACATCGTCTTCCGTAACGAAACTGCTCAGCCTTGCCGCTACCTTGTCGCCATCGTGCGGCGCTGAGATCGAGCAGGCGAAATCGCAGACTGTGGCTCTTCCGTTTTGGAACCAAGTGCCCACATCTGCGGCAAGCCTGAAAAATGATGGCGACGACCAGAGGCTGGTTGAGGAACGTCAACGCGGCCCGCGGAAACCCAATGAAGATGCCGGAACCATGCCTCAATGGGTGGTGACGGCAGGCCGAGGGAAAACGAATGAACATTGAGAAGTACACCGAGCGCGCGCGCGGATTCATCCAGTCTGCCCAATCGCTCGCAATGCGCGACGGTCACCAGCAGTTCTCACCGCTGCATCTGTTGAAGGTGCTGCTGGACGACAATGAGGGGCTCGCCGGCGGTCTGATCGACCGTGCTGGCGGCAATTCCAGGGCGATCCTGAAATCGACTGAAGAGGCACTGAACAAGCTGCCGAAGGTCTCGGGCAACGGTGCCGGACAGATCTACCTGTCGCCGGAGCTGGCGCGCGCCTTCGATGCGGCGGAAAAGGCCGCCGACAAGGCCGGCGACAGCTTTGTCACGGTCGAGCGGCTGCTGCTCGGGCTCACGCTCGAGAAGGGCAGCGAGGCTGCGAATATCCTGAGCAAGGGTGGCGTCACGGCGCAGAACCTGAACGCGGCGATCGAAGCGCTGCGCAAGGGCCGCACCGCCGATAGCGCGACCGCCGAGAATGCGTATGACGCGCTGAAGAAATATGCCCGCGACCTCACCCAGGCTGCGCGCGACGGCAAGCTCGATCCCGTGATCGGCCGCGACGAGGAGATCCGCCGCACCATCCAGGTGCTGTCGCGGCGGACCAAGAACAATCCCGTCCTGATCGGCGAGCCCGGCGTCGGCAAGACCGCGATCGTCGAGGGCCTGGCGCTGCGCATCCTCAACGGCGACGTGCCGGAGAGCCTGAAGGACAAGAAGCTGCTGTCGCTCGACATGGGCGCTTTGATCGCCGGCGCGAAATATCGCGGCGAGTTCGAGGAGCGGCTGAAATCCGTGCTGCAGGAGGTCTCGACCGCCGAGGGCGGCATCATCCTGTTCATCGACGAGATGCACACGCTGATCGGTGCCGGCAAGACCGACGGCGCGATGGATGCGTCCAACCTGTTGAAGCCGGCGCTCGCGCGCGGTGAGCTGCACTGTATCGGTGCGACCACGCTCGACGAGTACCGCAAGCATGTCGAGAAGGATGCCGCGCTGGCCCGCCGGTTCCAGCCGATCTATGTCAGCGAGCCGACGGTCGAGGACACCATCTCGATCCTGCGCGGCCTGAAGGACAAGTACGAGCAGCATCACGGCGTGCGCATCACCGACTCGGCGCTGGTGGCCGCGACCACGCTGTCGAACCGCTACATCACCGACCGCTTCCTGCCCGACAAGGCCATCGACCTGATGGATGAGGCGGCGGCGCGGCTGAAGATGCAGGTCGATTCCAAGCCTGAGGAGCTCGATTCGCTGGATCGCGACATCATCCGGCTGAAGATCGAGCAGGAGGCGCTGAAGAAGGAGAGCGATGCCGGCTCGAAGAGCCGCTTGCAGACGCTGGAGAAGGAGCTCGCCGGCCTCGAGGAGCGGTCGACCGCTTTGACGGCGCGCTGGAGCGCGGAGAAGAACAAGCTCTCCAACGCCCAGAAGCTGAAGAGCGAACTCGATGCGCTCCGCGTCGAATTGGCCAATGCGCAGCGGCGCGGCGAATTCCAGAAGGCGGGCGAGCTGGCCTATGGCCGGATCCCCGAGCTGGAACGGAAGCTCGCCGATATCGAGGCAGCCGAAAGCAGCAAGCCGAGCGGCGGCGAGATGATGGAGGAGGCGGTCACCGCCAACCACATCGCGCAGGTCGTCTCGCGCTGGACCGGCGTGCCGGTCGACAAGATGCTCGAGGGCGAAAAGGACAAGCTCCTGAAAATGGAGGATGCGCTCGCCAAGCGCGTCGTCGGCCAGGCCGAAGCCGTGCGCGCGGTAGCAACCGCGGTGCGCCGTGCCCGCGCCGGCCTGCAGGATCCGAACCGGCCGACCGGCTCGTTCATGTTCCTGGGGCCGACCGGCGTCGGCAAGACCGAGCTGACCAAGGCGCTCGCCGCTGACTTGTTCAACGACGAGACCGCGATGGTCCGCCTCGACATGTCGGAGTTCATGGAGAAGCACTCGGTCTCGCGGCTGATCGGCGCGCCTCCCGGCTATGTCGGCTACGACGAGGGTGGTGCATTGACCGAAGCCGTGCGGCGCCGGCCCTACCAGGTCGTGCTGTTCGACGAGATCGAGAAGGCGCATCCCGACGTCTTCAACGTGCTGTTGCAGGTGCTCGATGACGGCCGCCTGACCGATGGTCAGGGCCGCACCGTCGATTTCCGCAACACGCTGATCATCATGACCTCGAACCTCGGTTCGGAATTCCTGGTGAATCAACCGGAAGGCGAGGACACTGCTGAGGTCCGCGATCAGGTGATGGGCGTCGTGCGGGCGCATTTCAGGCCGGAATTCCTGAACCGCATCGACGAGATCATCCTGTTCCACCGGCTGCAGCGCACCGAGATGGGCCGCATCGTCGAGATCCAGTTCGCGCGGCTCACCAAGCTGCTCGAGGATCGCAAGATCGAGCTGACGCTCGACGCCAAGGCGCGGGACTGGCTCGCGGAGAAGGGCTGGGATCCGGCTTACGGCGCCCGTCCGTTGAAGCGGGTGATCCAGCGCAACGTGCAGGATCCGCTGGCCGAGATGATCCTCGCCGGCGAGGTCAAGGACGGCGATCGCGTGCTGATCTCGGTGAAGGGCCACGTGCTGACCTTCAACGGTCAGGTCTCCAAAACCGCAGAGATCGTGCAGTTCGACGCCCCGGTCTCGAAGCGCAAGCTGAACTGAGCATTTCAGTCACGAAACTGGATGCGGCCTGGCGACGGGCCGCATCCGCGGGCATTCGACAGCCGCCGCGACGGGGTTCCTGTCGGGCAGCCTGATTCTTGGGGCCGGATTTCGGCCGGAGGGGCGAATTCGCGGTCTGGGGCAGCACGATCAACAGCACCCATGCCACGATCAACATGCTGCTGCCGCTCGCGGCCGTCGCGTTCGGGCTGACCGCGATCGGAATCGTCTTCCTGATCTGCGCGAGCCTTGCACCGTAAAGCACCGTCACTCCTGCGGGACGATCGGCGGTGAGGGGTCGTCATCCTCGACGGGCTCCAGCTCGGAGAGGATATCGACCAGCTCGCGCGCGCGGCCCGTGGCCAGCGGCCTGCCCTCATTGATCAGCGGTTCGTCATTGGCGAGCCAGGCCTTTGCCTCGGCAAGCTCGGCGGGGGTCGCTCCGGACGCGATGATTCTCGCGATCGTGACGTCGTCGGCGTTGCCGACGGCTTTCAGCACGTCATCACGGGTGAGGCTGGCCATGCGCTCCTCCTCCTCTGCAAGGGGGATTTTGAAGGGGGCCTTGGCCGGGACAAGCCGAATCGGCGGCGGATCGTTCCGTCCGGAACGGCCCGAAGCAGGTTCCGCCGTCAGCGGTTGGTGGTGGAGCGGGTCTGCGACGTCGAGCTCGTGGCATCCGAGACGATGCGCGAGCTGCCGCGGCTGGACATCTGGGCTTCGATCTTGTCGCGGGCCTGTTCGAAGCTCGCCAGCATCGGGCCTTCGAGCGAACGGCCGCGCGGCAGTTTCACGCGCATCGGGTCGACGAAGCGGCCGTTGACCAGGATTTCGTAATGGACGTGCGGTCCGGTCGACTGGCCGGTCGAGCCGACGAAGCCGATCACCTGGCCCTGCCGCACCTTCTTGCCGATCTCCATGCCCTTGGCGAAGGCCGACATGTGGCCGTAGGCCGTCTCGTAGCCATTGGCATGCTTCATGCGGATATATTTGCCGTAACCGCCCTCGTATCCGACTTTCTCGAGCACGCCGTTGCCGGAGGCGAAGATCGGCGTGCCGTAGGCGGTGGCCCAGTCGACGCCGGTGTGCATCTTCACATAGCCGAGGATCGGGTGGCGGCGGCCGCCGAAGCCCGAACGCATGATCGCGTTGTTGACCGGCTTGCGCACCAGGAACTTCTTCGCGCTCTTGCCGGTCTCGTCATAGTAGTCGACGAGGCCGTCGTCCGAGCTCTGGAAGCGGTAGTATTTCTTGGTTTCGCCGCCAACCGTCAGCGCGGCGTAGAGCACTTCGGTCTTTTCAGTGCTGGTGACGCCTTCGTCCTCGCCGGCAAAGAACACGTCGAAGGAATCTCCGGGCTGCACCTTGCGCTGGAAGTCGACGTCGTAGGAGTAGATCTTGACCATGTCCTCGATGACGCTCGGCGGCACCTTGTTGCGCAGCGCGGTCTCGTAAATGCTCTGATAGAGCCGCACGCCGCTGCCATCATCCTCGTCATCGTCGCTGGAATTGTCGGCGGTGTCGGTCGTGGTGTTCATGCTCTGCACGTCGACGGCGACGTATTTGCCGAGATCGGACAGTGCGGCGACGGCTTCGACCACGGAATCGTTGGCGACGACGACGCGATAGGGCTGCAGCCTGACATTCGGTCCGGGAGCTGCCGGCGCCATCAGGATCCGCACCTTCTGGCCTTCCTTCAGGCCGCCGTCGCGGCCGCGCGGGCCGAGCGTTGCGGCAATCGCCTTCGCCTCGTCTGATGTCGCGCCCTGATCGCGCAGGATCGAGGTGATGCTGTCGCCCTTCTTGACGACATGGACCCGTTCACCGACCGGATTGCCGCCGGTGACCTGCTCCTTGGTCTTCGGCAGCAGGGTGACATTTTCCGGCACCACGCGGGTCTCGAAGCCGGCATAGGGATCGGAGGTGTTGCCCTCGGCGGCGTAAGCCATCCGCATGTCGGGCCCGGCGCCGCTTGCGTCGGCCGTGGCGTTGGCCAGCGAGGCGTAGCGCACTGAACTGCCGGAGCCGCGCCAATTGGCGGCGTCGCGCACCCGCATCAGGATGTCGTCGAGCCCGACGCCGGCGGCGAGCTTGGCCTTCGGCAGCACCGATCCGAGATCCCTGGTGACGAAAGAGACCTCGGCGTCCGGCTCGGCGGCATCGGCCGCATTCGGATCCTCGGCCGCCGTCGGCGTGTCGGAGCCGACATCGGTCAACAGTCGCTGTGCATTGAACGGCGGTATCTTGGACGACAGATCGCTCGTGGTCATCGAGAGATTGCCGGAAATCCGGATGAAGGGCCGCACCCGCATCACGTCGCGATTGCCGACACGGGTCACGGTCGAGACGCGCACCAGGCTGCGCGAGGCGGAGGATTCGCTCGGCGGCGGCAGGCGGTCACCCTTGTGCAGGCTGACGACGCGATCGGTGCCGGTGAAGGCGCCGCGCAGCGCGCCTTCGACGCGCTCCGGCACCTTGGCGAAGGTCATCTCGCCGTCGAGCGACGCAAAAACGGCGCCGCCGATCAGGGCCGCGCCACAGAGTCCGGTGAGAATGGTGCCGCTGAACCATTGTACGGAGACACGGCGGCGATCGATCACCGCGGCCTCGGTGCCGTCGACCGAAAGCGGCGGTTCGTGACCGAGATCGATCATCCCGGTCTCGCGCCCAATGCCGCTTCCGCGTGACGCCCGTTGGCTCAACCCTGCATCCCCCCAAATTCCAGCAACTGCGATCGTCCTCTGCTCGTCCTCATCTCCACCTTGATCCTCCGAGGAGGAATCCCGGCAGCGTGGCGAGCCACACGCATCGATGTCGAAGAGACGAAGGCCATTCGCCGGCCGCACGCTCGAACATCAATGGTGTGCAGATCTCTCGATATTGCTCGGCCGCGTAGGAAAGAGGCGACTGGTTCTCGAAGAAATCGCCTGGTCCCCAGAAAAACCCCCCGTGCCCCCACAGGTTACGAGCGGCTCAGTGCATCTCTTATAGCCAGAACGTCGCAGGATTGTGGCTCAAGTGCGGCATTTAAGGTGGAAAAGTTTCCTGAGACGGGCCGGTGCCACAGCCCCACCTGGAGCGGCTTGGAACCCGTTCCGACGGGCCTGACGGGCTCCCCGGGGACAAACTTTTTTTGAAGTTTTTTACCAAGCGGGTTCGGTGGCGAATTTTTACCGCCGACCTAAGCCACGGAAAGCACGAGAATTTCTTCGCGCTGCACAACGGATTTGGGCGTGCGACGATTTGTTGACAATGGGCGTTGACAATCCGGAGGGGTGGGGACTATAAACCAACCACTGAGCGCGGCGCCGCCGGGTCACTGACCAAGGCGAGCGAACGCGCCTCTGATGCTCCTCACTTAGATGAGTGACACAACAGCCGACAACAATCGGTTGAGGTTCACTGTCTGCCGGTGAAGGGTAGAACCACCCTCTAAGGGTGTGGGGTCATCTGATCCCGGGCTGTTTGACAAGTGAAGATGAAGAAAGAGAAACGTGGACGGCGGAGTCCTTGCGTCTCTCGGGATACTCGAAAGCTTCGGCTTTTGACTTCTGAGAGTGGACGAAAGACTTCGGCGGTACACGTTTAAAGGTTACACCATCGCTGCCAACGATGTGAATCGCGGGCGGCTCGTTGACTTCGGTCGACGAAGAATGGTGGGACCTCGTCAAACGTTGTGATCAGCCGGTTCAAAGGTTTCAAGTCCAACTTGAGAGTTTGATCCTGGCTCAGAGCGAACGCTGGCGGCAGGCTTAACACATGCAAGTCGAGCGGGCATAGCAATATGTCAGCGGCAGACGGGTGAGTAACGCGTGGGAACGTACCTTTTGGTTCGGAACAACTGAGGGAAACTTCAGCTAATACCGGATAAGCCCTTACGGGGAAAGATTTATCGCCGAAAGATCGGCCCGCGTCTGATTAGCTAGTTGGTGAGGTAATGGCTCACCAAGGCGACGATCAGTAGCTGGTCTGAGAGGATGATCAGCCACATTGGGACTGAGACACGGCCCAAACTCCTACGGGAGGCAGCAGTGGGGAATATTGGACAATGGGCGCAAGCCTGATCCAGCCATGCCGCGTGAGTGATGAAGGCCCTAGGGTTGTAAAGCTCTTTTGTGCGGGAAGATAATGACGGTACCGCAAGAATAAGCCCCGGCTAACTTCGTGCCAGCAGCCGCGGTAATACGAAGGGGGCTAGCGTTGCTCGGAATCACTGGGCGTAAAGGGTGCGTAGGCGGGTCTTTAAGTCAGGGGTGAAATCCTGGAGCTCAACTCCAGAACTGCCTTTGATACTGAAGATCTTGAGTTCGGGAGAGGTGAGTGGAACTGCGAGTGTAGAGGTGAAATTCGTAGATATTCGCAAGAACACCAGTGGCGAAGGCGGCTCACTGGCCCGATACTGACGCTGAGGCACGAAAGCGTGGGGAGCAAACAGGATTAGATACCCTGGTAGTCCACGCCGTAAACGATGAATGCCAGCCGTTAGTGGGTTTACTCACTAGTGGCGCAGCTAACGCTTTAAGCATTCCGCCTGGGGAGTACGGTCGCAAGATTAAAACTCAAAGGAATTGACGGGGGCCCGCACAAGCGGTGGAGCATGTGGTTTAATTCGACGCAACGCGCAGAACCTTACCAGCCCTTGACATCCCGGTCGCGGACTCCAGAGACGGAGTTCTTCAGTTCGGCTGGACCGGAGACAGGTGCTGCATGGCTGTCGTCAGCTCGTGTCGTGAGATGTTGGGTTAAGTCCCGCAACGAGCGCAACCCCCGTCCTTAGTTGCTACCATTTAGTTGAGCACTCTAAGGAGACTGCCGGTGATAAGCCGCGAGGAAGGTGGGGATGACGTCAAGTCCTCATGGCCCTTACGGGCTGGGCTACACACGTGCTACAATGGCGGTGACAATGGGATGCTAAGGGGCGACCCTTCGCAAATCTCAAAAAGCCGTCTCAGTTCGGATTGGGCTCTGCAACTCGAGCCCATGAAGTTGGAATCGCTAGTAATCGTGGATCAGCACGCCACGGTGAATACGTTCCCGGGCCTTGTACACACCGCCCGTCACACCATGGGAGTTGGTTTTACCTGAAGACGGTGCGCTAACCGAAAGGGGGCAGCCGGCCACGGTAGGGTCAGCGACTGGGGTGAAGTCGTAACAAGGTAGCCGTAGGGGAACCTGCGGCTGGATCACCTCCTTTCTAAGGATGATCCTTCAGCGAGCTCACGCTCACTATCGGATCGTTTTAGAAACATTCAGGGGCCAACAGTTTCAGGATTGTTGAGCTCCATTGGCGGGATTTCGCCGTCTTCGTTTCTCTTTCTTCGCGGACGAACACGCGCCAGGGGCTGAGCGCTGTGCGATGCATCGACGTCACGTCGGGTGCGCGCCGGCATGTCTCTCGTGTTAGGGGCTTGTAGCTCAGTTGGTTAGAGCGCGCGCTTGATAAGCGTGAGGTCGGAAGTTCAAGTCTTCCCAGGCCCACCAGCCTTCGCGCTTCGCTGCTTCGGCTAGGCAAGCCTTTCAGGATGAAGGCTGCTGCGCCGTAGCCTTGGCGAAGGCGAGCGGTATCAACAATGCGCTTCGTCTTCTGGTACGGGGCCATAGCTCAGCTGGGAGAGCGCGTGCTTTGCAAGCATGAGGTCGTCGGTTCGATCCCGTCTGGCTCCACCAGATGGAATTGAAGCTCGATAATGCCTCGTTCATATCGTCCGCGAAACATCACTTCGCACTCATTGGTCCGGATGGACGGTGACGTGCGTGTTTTCTGACATCGTAAAGAGGAGATCGATCCGAGTTTGGATCCGGCGAAGCAATTCGCGGGTACCATTCCTAATCTCCAGATCGTTTTCGGCGCTCGCGCATCGCGGCTCATCGCAAGATGAGCGGGTGAGCGAGTTGTAAAACGATCTTTGTAGCGAAGCTTGACCGCCTCGCTATCGGGCCGATCTTACGAAGCAAGCTGGTCTTTCTAGTCAATGTCCGGCTGCGCGATAGCACTCATCGAGGGTGCGCGCCTTAACCGGCAATCGTGCAGACAACATTCTGCCGAGTGTGTGGACATTGATAATGAGAGCAATCAAGTGCCTTAAGGGTGTTCGGTGGATGCCTTGGCGCTGAGAGGCGATGAAGGACGTGCTACGCTGCGATAAGCCGTGGGGAGCTGCGAAGAAGCTTTGATCCACGGATTTCCGAATGGGGAAACCCACCTTCGATAGCCGGAACTCCAAGACCTTGTGTTTTGGGGTTCGACCAGAAATGGAAGAAATCAGACCGCGAGGTTTTGGATTTCCGGTTATCAAGAGAAGGTATGAGACTTCCGAATAAAATAGGAGGTTTTAAGCAAACCCAGGGAACTGAAACATCTAAGTACCTGGAGGAAAGGACATCAATCGAGACTCCGTTAGTAGTGGCGAGCGAACGCGGACCAGGCCAGTGATACATCAAAGACAATCGGAACCAGTCAGGAAAGCTGGGCCTCAGAGGGTGATAGCCCCGTACGAGTAATGCGATGATGTATCCACGAGTAAGGCGGGACACGTGTAATCCTGTCTGAACACGGGGGGACCACCCTCCAAGCCTAAGTACTCCTCAGCGACCGATAGCGAACCAGTACCGTGAGGGAAAGGTGAAAAGCACCCCGACGAGGGGAGTGAAATAGACCTGAAACCGGACACCTACAAACAGACGGAGCCCAAGATACGTTCTGGGTGACGTCGTACCTTTTGTATTATGGGCCAGCGACTTAATTTAACGAGCAAGCTTAAGCCGA